>NZ_BLID01000066.1 GCF_009811315.1 Vibrio atypicus | reverse complement strand
AAGAGAATTGGTTGCGGGAGCCGGATTTGAACCGACGACCTTCGGGTTATGAGCCCGACGAGCTACCAAGCTGCTCCATCCCGCGTCCGTATTCATCATTCAAAGCATGATGAGCGCTTATTAAATTGGAGCGACACACGAGGTTCGAACTCGTGACCTCAACCTTGGCAAGGTTGCGCTCTACCAACTGAGCTAGTGTCGCAT
>NZ_BLID01000065.1 GCF_009811315.1 Vibrio atypicus | reverse complement strand
CGACAGCGCAAACCCAGCCAACAGCGCAACGTTCACCACCACGGTGGACGCGAACGGCAACTTCAGTGTGGACGTTGACCTGAGCGGCAAAGGCTTGGTGGACGGCAACATTACCGTGACGGCGGACGTGACAGACCAAGCGGGCAACCCAGCGAGTGACACCGAGCAAGCGACATTGGATGCGGACAACGCGGATCTCCCAACCATCGACT
>NZ_BLID01000064.1 GCF_009811315.1 Vibrio atypicus | reverse complement strand
GCATCCACCGTGTACGCTTAGTCACTTAACCATACAACCCCAAAGGGTCTTATAGTCAACTAACCAAAGTTGTCTGCATTTTTATACATGTGCAGACTCGATTTTGCCGGACTCAATTTTGAATAATCACTTAAAGTGACATTCCCAAGAACACTTGAATGTGTTGTATTGGTGTTTGTCATAAAGACAAACATTGAGAACTTTACAATCAACAA
>NZ_BLID01000063.1 GCF_009811315.1 Vibrio atypicus | reverse complement strand
AAACATTGAGAACTTTACAATCAACAATACATTGTTGATTTGTCAGCTTTCCAAATTGTTAAAGAGCAATAATAGCTCGAAGCTTGCGCTTCAAAACCATCAATCTGTGTGGACACTCATCGTGAGTAATCATCGTATAAGGAGGTGATCCAGCGCCAGGTTCCCCTAGCGCTACCTTGTTACGACTTCACCCCAGTCATGAACCACAAAGTGGTGAG
>NZ_BLID01000062.1 GCF_009811315.1 Vibrio atypicus | reverse complement strand
TTCGTTTCACTTCTGAGTTCGGCATGGAAATCAGGTGGGTCCAAATCGCTATGGTCGCCAAGCAAATTCTTTAATTCGGAAAGCTGTTTGCGTTCTCTAAAACACAATCAAGTTAATTCTTGTATTGAGTCCATCAAAACCCTTTGGGTGTTGTATGGTTAAGCCTCACGGGCAATTAGTACAGGTTAGCTCAATGCCTCACAGCACTTACACACCCTGCCTATC
>NZ_BLID01000061.1 GCF_009811315.1 Vibrio atypicus | reverse complement strand
CCATCGGCGCTAATTCGTTTCACTTCTGAGTTCGGCATGGAAATCAGGTGGGTCCAAATCGCTATGGTCGCCAAGCAAATTCTTTAATTCGGAAAGCTGTTTGCGTTCTCATAACACAATCAAGTTAATTCTTGTATTGAGTCCATCAAAACCCTTTGGGTGTTGTATGGTTAAGCCTCACGGGCAATTAGTACAGGTTAGCTCAATGCCTCACAGCACTTACACACCCTGCCTA
>NZ_BLID01000060.1 GCF_009811315.1 Vibrio atypicus | reverse complement strand
GATCACCTCCTTATACGATGATTATTCACGATGAGTGTCCACACAGATTGATGGTTTTGAAGCGCAAGCTTCGAGCTATTATTGCTCTTTAACAATTTGGAAAGCTGACAAATCAACAATGTATTTGTTGATTGTAAAGTTCTCAATGTTTGTCTTTATGACAAACACCAATACAACACATTCAAGTGTTCTTGGGAATGTCACTTTAAGTGACTATTCAAAATTGAGTCCGGCAAAATCGAGTCT
>NZ_BLID01000059.1 GCF_009811315.1 Vibrio atypicus | reverse complement strand
TCCGAGACCACCACGGTAAAGCTGTCTGAGCCGTTGTAATCATCGTTTGGTGTGTAAGTCCAGTTACCGTCGGCATCAACGGTCACTGAGCCGTTTTGTGGATCGGTCGCTTTGCTGAAGGTCAGGTCGTCGCCATCCACATCGGTCGCATCCAACTTACCGCTTACTGGCGTGTCTTCTGGTGTCTCGACCGAAATGTCATCGCCCAGCGGCGCACCATTGCCATCAACGATTTCAGGGTCGTCGTTCAC
>NZ_BLID01000058.1 GCF_009811315.1 Vibrio atypicus | reverse complement strand
AACTGTGGACGGTAACCTTTGAAGAATGGAGTGTGACGGCCGCCTTCATCTTTAGACAGTACGTATACTTCAGACTCAAACTTAGTGTGTGGGTTGATAGAAGCTTTCGCTGCTAGTACTTGACCTCGTTCTACGTCATCACGCTTAGTACCACGTAGAAGTGCACCAACGTTCTCACCAGCACGACCTTCGTCTAGAAGCTTACGGAACATTTCAACACCAGTACATGTAGTTACTGTTGTTTCTTTGAT
>NZ_BLID01000057.1 GCF_009811315.1 Vibrio atypicus | reverse complement strand
GAGACTAGAACGTTGATAGGCAGGGTGTGTAAGTGCTGTGAGGCATTGAGCTAACCTGTACTAATTGCCCGTGAGGCTTAACCATACAACACCCAAAGGGTTTTGATGGACTCAATACAAGAATTGACTTGATTGTGTTATGAGAACGCAAACAGCTTTCCGAATTAAAGAATTTGCTTGGCGACCATAGCGATTTGGACCCACCTGATTTCCATGCCGAACTCAGAAGTGAAACGAATTAGCGCCGATGG
>NZ_BLID01000056.1 GCF_009811315.1 Vibrio atypicus | reverse complement strand
GAAGGTCCCCCTCTTTGGCCCGAAGGCATTATGCGGTATTAGCCATCGTTTCCAATGGTTATCCCCCACATCAGGGCAATTTCCCAGGCATTACTCACCCGTCCGCCGCTCGACGCCGTTATCGTCCCCCGAAGGTTCAGATAACTCGTTTCCGCTCGACTTGCATGTGTTAGGCCTGCCGCCAGCGTTCAATCTGAGCCATGATCAAACTCTTCAATTTAAGATTTTGTTCGGCTCAATGAATACTGACT
>NZ_BLID01000055.1 GCF_009811315.1 Vibrio atypicus | reverse complement strand
CGGCCACCTTCGCGGATTGCGAAACGTAGACCTTCGTCCATCGCGATTGGTGCGATTAGCTCAACAGTCATCTTGATGTTGTCACCTGGCATTACCATTTCTACGCCTTCTGGTAGAGAGATATCGCCTGTTACGTCAGTTGTACGGAAGTAGAACTGTGGACGGTAACCTTTGAAGAATGGAGTGTGACGGCCGCCTTCATCTTTAGACAGTACGTATACTTCAGACTCAAACTTAGTGTGTGGGTTGATAGA
>NZ_BLID01000054.1 GCF_009811315.1 Vibrio atypicus | reverse complement strand
AGAGGCCCGAAGGTCCCCCTCTTTGGCCCGAAGGCATTATGCGGTATTAGCCATCGTTTCCAATGGTTATCCCCCACATCAGGGCAATTTCCCAGGCATTACTCACCCGTCCGCCGCTCGACGCCCTTAACGTTCCCCGAAGGTTCAGATAACTCGTTTCCGCTCGACTTGCATGTGTTAGGCCTGCCGCCAGCGTTCAATCTGAGCCATGATCAAACTCTTCAATTTAAGATTTTGTTCGGCTCAATGAATACT
>NZ_BLID01000053.1 GCF_009811315.1 Vibrio atypicus | reverse complement strand
CCCGCGTCCGTATTCATCATTCAAAGCATGATGAGCGCTTATTAAATTGGAGCGACACACGAGGTTCGAACTCGTGACCTCAACCTTGGCAAGGTTGCGCTCTACCAACTGAGCTAGTGTCGCATATTCTCATAAGAGAATTGGTTGCGGGAGCCGGATTTGAACCGACGACCTTCGGGTTATGAGCCCGACGAGCTACCAAGCTGCTCCATCCCGCGTCCGTATTCATCATTCAAAGCATGATGAGCGCTTATTAAA
>NZ_BLID01000052.1 GCF_009811315.1 Vibrio atypicus | reverse complement strand
TTGCATGTGTTAGGCCTGCCGCCAGCGTTCAATCTGAGCCATGATCAAACTCTTCAATTTAAGATTTTGTTCGGCTCAATGAATACTGACTTCAAAACTACTGTGTAATTTTAAAGCTATTACCATTCCAACAGAATGGTAATGAATTGACTGTGCCAAATAACCCCTCTCTATAAAGAAAGTAATTATTTGTATTGGTCACTTCGTTTCATTGAAACCTAATTTGAAGCCTAAGCTTCTAATTGGATTATCATCAACGAGTGC
>NZ_BLID01000051.1 GCF_009811315.1 Vibrio atypicus | reverse complement strand
CGCGTCCGTATTCATCATTCAAAGCATGATGAGCGCTTATTAAATTGGAGCGACACACGAGGTTCGAACTCGTGACCTCAACCTTGGCAAGGTTGCGCTCTACCAACTGAGCTAGTGTCGCATATCAACAACAATTGCTATTGATTAAATTTGGTTGCGGGGGCCGGATTTGAACCGACGACCTTCGGGTTATGAGCCCGACGAGCTACCAAGCTGCTCCACCCCGCGTCCGTATTCATCATTCAAAGCATGATGAGCGCTTATTAAAT
>NZ_BLID01000050.1 GCF_009811315.1 Vibrio atypicus | reverse complement strand
CGGAGAGACTTGAACTCTCACACCTTGCGGCGCCAGAACCTAAATCTGGTGCGTCTACCAATTCCGCCACGACCGCATCTTGAATCTATCTAAATCATTACTGATTAATTGGTAAAAACCAGTAACGTTCCCTTTTGCAGGGGAATAAATGGTGGCTACGACGGGATTCGAACCTGTGACCCCATCATTATGAGTGATGTGCTCTAACCAGCTGAGCTACGTAGCCATCTTAAGGAACAATAGAAGAGTCTTCTACAGTACCTAAAAATA
>NZ_BLID01000049.1 GCF_009811315.1 Vibrio atypicus | reverse complement strand
ACTTATGGGATTTTGTGTTTTTTCCTCCTTCTTCTGCTGATCACATCATTACAAATGCTCCAGTACCACAATTAATTAATCCCCCCCTTTGGATATTTTGCTGTATCAGCCAATAACATCAGATACACACACAAAATGGACATTTAAGGAAGTGCACACATTTAAAAAAAAACTTTGCAGTAACCATCTTTGCTTTGTGTGGAAGCTAGCCTGCTTGCTTACTAATAATTGCCAGAAAAACTGAAACTACGGACTTCCGGTTATTAGTGTTGTAGTTG
>NZ_BLID01000048.1 GCF_009811315.1 Vibrio atypicus | reverse complement strand
ACACAGACCAGTATGCATGGGTGGTAGTCTATGGTGCTAATGACTCGTAGATAATGTCAGATGTTATGTTATGCTCAGTTACCAATCAGCTTTAAACCAACAGTTCTTTACAATGCATTTATGTTCCCATAGGCTGGAGCCACACTTATGAATTGTTTGTTTTTTTGGTTGTTTCTTTCAAGGCCTTGATATTCGAGAAACAAACTGCTCTGAAATGTGAATGATATTATAGTGAAAATGAAACTGAACTGGGATCATTTTGTTTTGAAAGGGAATTTTC
>NZ_BLID01000047.1 GCF_009811315.1 Vibrio atypicus | reverse complement strand
CTACACGCTTGAACCTGGACAACCGTCGCCAGGCCCACCTAGCCTTCTCCGTCCCCCCATCGCAATTGTAAGAAGTACGGGAATATTAACCCGTTTCCCATCGACTACGCCTTTCGGCCTCGCCTTAGGGGGTCGACTTACCCTGCCCCGATTAACGTTGGACAGGAACCCTTGGTCTTCCGGCGAGGGGGTTTTTCCCCCCCTTTATCGTTACTCATGTCAGCATTCGCACTTCTGATACCTCCAGCATGCTTTACAACACTCCTTCAACGGCTTACAGAACGCTCCCCTACCC
>NZ_BLID01000046.1 GCF_009811315.1 Vibrio atypicus | reverse complement strand
CCATATGGCGGACATAGGTGGTCCCAAAAGCAAAGTTGTAGAGCACATTCAGATGCATCGGTCGATGAAGTTTTGTGTTGATCTGACTTACGGTGTGGAAGTTATGACCTTTTAGGCAAAACCCTTTGTTATAGCGCCACCATCTGGGCGACATAGGAGATTTTTCGTGCGTGAGTAGTGGGGGGCCATAGGAACCCACCTACCAAAGTTGGTTGCTCTAGGACTTATGGTTGCTGAGCCTCAGACATTTTAGCAGAGAAAGGTTCCACGCCCCAACGTAAAAGTTAAAATGGCGGGCAAACAATATGGC
>NZ_BLID01000045.1 GCF_009811315.1 Vibrio atypicus | reverse complement strand
CGTACACACCTGCGCCCTATTACACATTTGTATTTGCTCAATTGATTATGTAAATAGTTTCCAATGCCACAGCGTTCGTGTTGGATGCACTGGTTAATTATTTCTGTCTGGGGAATTTGGATTTATGAGATCGCTATTCGTGCAACGAACTGTGGCAGCGCAGTCCCGAGCCCACGAGACGAGAGGCAATCTCGTATGCCGTCTTCTGCTTGAAAAAAAAAAAAAAAAAAAAAGAAACCCAGAACAGTCACCACACCCACAAGCAGCATCAAAAACACCTACAGCACTCCAAGGCGCACAACACTTTGTTGGAAGACAG
>NZ_BLID01000044.1 GCF_009811315.1 Vibrio atypicus | reverse complement strand
CTAGGTGGTTGTTATGGAGTTCTGAGCAGTTGCTAGGATGTTGCTAGGTGGTTGCTATGGTGTTCCAGGTGGTTGCTAGGGTGTTGCTAGGTGGTTGCTATGGAGTTCTAGGCGGTTGCTAGGTCTTTACTGAGTCCAATGACGTGACCCATAATTCTCTATGACAAACGGTTCAAAAGTTATGAAATATCAAACATCGGCCAATCAGGAATGGGGGCGAGGCTGATCTACACCAATGGACAAAGGACTCTCTACCATGTCCAATGAGGCATTGCACAATTTGTGGGCAATTTTTCCCCATAGAGATGAATGGCAGAATGTTCAAATCTAGAGAGAGACCAGAGTACTGCTGCTAGA
>NZ_BLID01000043.1 GCF_009811315.1 Vibrio atypicus | reverse complement strand
AACCACTTCTAAATTGTGCACAGACAATGGCCACAGGATGCAGAGCCTATACTTTGGGCATTTTTACCTCATGCAATTTTACACGAATATTTCCGATGAGGTATTTCAGTTGATTTTTGAAAAAAATACAGGTGACAAATGCTTTCAAGTTCAAAAGCTGCAGGATTATAAGGCCTAGGCCCTTCAAACCACTTCTAAATAGTGCCAAGACAATGGCCACAGGGTGCAGAGCCTATATTTTGGGCATTTTTACCTCATGCAATTTTACACGAATATTTCCGATGAGGTATTTCAGTTGATTTTTGAAAAAAAAAACACAGGCGACAAATGCGTTCAAGTTCAAAAGATGCAGGATTATA
>NZ_BLID01000042.1 GCF_009811315.1 Vibrio atypicus | reverse complement strand
CGTTTGGTCACTCAGTTCATTGAAACCTAATTTGATACCGCTCTCTATAAAGAAAGAATATCTAATTGGATTATCATCAACGAGTGCCCACACAGATTGATAGGTTTATATTGTTAAAGAGCTTTGCTTTCAATGCCTTAGCACTTAAGCAGGACGCGTATAATACGCTATTGACTCAACAAGTCAACATAAAACTCTAAGATATTTCTTAAAATTCTATGGTGACTGATTTCCAAAGGAAATCGGTCAAAATTAAAGCCTGGCGATGTCCTACTCTCACATGGGGAAGCCCCACACTACCATCGGCGCTAATTCGTTTCACTTCTGAGTTCGGCATGGAAGTCAGGTGGGTCCAAATCGCTATGGTCGCCAAGC
>NZ_BLID01000041.1 GCF_009811315.1 Vibrio atypicus | reverse complement strand
CACCAATACTGTGTGATCCCAGATTATCTCCAGCTATGGCACACAATGTTCCTCGGTACACATGTCCATCAGGTAAGACTATACCACTTCAATCAAAGTAGCGGATTTACCACTTCAAAAGCATCCTGGTACAGTACCAGACCAAGAGATTCCTCCTACTTCTTAAACAGTACATTTGCTGCCACATTGCTACCATCCCAGATGTCTTCCAAGACATCTCTTGATCTAGACAAAGACTGTAGCTCTTGTTTGTTGCTATGTGTTTGCTGCTTGACCGACTGACACTGAAAGAGTGATCGAAGTGCATCTTTTAACGGAATGTATTGAGCAAAACATTCCTTCCCTGAATCATTCATTCCAAGATAAAGTGGGACTGG
>NZ_BLID01000040.1 GCF_009811315.1 Vibrio atypicus | reverse complement strand
TAATTGGTAAAAACCAGTAATGTTCCCTTTTCAGGGGAGTAAATGGTGGCTACGACGGGATTCGAACCTGTGACCCCATCATTATGAGTGATGTGCTCTAACCAGCTGAGCTACGTAGCCATCTTAAGGAACAATAGAAGAGTCTTCTACAGTACCTAAAAATAATGGCAGGTCTACCTGGATTCGAACCAGGGAATGGCGGCATCAAAAGCCGCTGCCTTACCGCTTGGCGATAGACCTGCAGTGCGATAGTTAAAAACTATCTGAAAGTTTAGATGGTGCGGTCGGAGAGACTTGAACTCTCACACCTTGCGGCGCCAGAACCTAAATCTGGTGCGTCTACCAATTCCGCCACGACCGCGTATCTAACATCATTGAGAGAATTGGTAAAACCTCAACG
>NZ_BLID01000039.1 GCF_009811315.1 Vibrio atypicus | reverse complement strand
CGTGTACGCTTAGTCACTTAACCATACAACCCCAAAGGGTCTTCTAGTCAACTAACCAAAGTTGTCTGCATTTTTATACATGTGCAGACTCGATTTTGCCGGACTCAATTTTGAATAGTCACTTAAAGTGACATTCCCAAGAACACTTGAATGTGTTGTATTGGTGTTTGTCATAAAGACAAACATTGAGAACTTTACAATCAACAATACATTGTTGATTTGTCAGCTTTCCAAATTGTTAAAGAGCAATAATAGCTCGAAGCTTGCGCTTCAAAACCATCAATCTGTGTGGACACTCATCGTGAGTAATCATCGTATAAGGAGGTGATCCAGCGCCAGGTTCCCCTAGCGCTACCTTGTTACGACTTCACCCCAGTCATGAACCACAAAGTGGTGAGCGTCCCCCCGAAGGTTAAACTACCCACTTCTTT
>NZ_BLID01000038.1 GCF_009811315.1 Vibrio atypicus | reverse complement strand
CAGATTGATGGTTTATACAGTTTAAGAGACGATACTGGGTCTGTAGCTCAGGTGGTTAGAGCGTTCGCCTGATAAGCGAGAGGTCGGTGGTTCGAGTCCACTCAGACCCACCAATTTCCTTTGGGGATTGGCATACAGTATCGACAACACCTGATGGGGCTATAGCTCAGCTGGGAGAGCGCCTGCCTTGCACGCAGGAGGTCTGCGGTTCGATCCCGCATAGCTCCACCATCTTTAAGCGCATTTGCTTAAGTGTTCTTAAAAATGGTTTTCATTAGAAAATCTAGCTCTTTAACAATTTGGAAAGCTGACAAAGTAATCTTTAAGATTACTTGTAAAGTTCTCAATGTTTGTCTTTATGACAAACACCAATACAACACATTCAAGTGTTCTTGGGAATGTCACTTTAAGTGACTATTCAAAATTGAGTCCGGCAAAATCGAGTCTGCACATGTAT
>NZ_BLID01000037.1 GCF_009811315.1 Vibrio atypicus | reverse complement strand
GTTTAACCTTCGGGGGGACGCTCACCACTTTGTGGTTCATGACTGGGGTGAAGTCGTAACAAGGTAGCGCTAGGGGAACCTGGCGCTGGATCACCTCCTTATACGATGATTACTCACGATGAGTGCCCACACAGATTGATATGTCTTTATCAGAGCCGCTTTAGTGTCCCGTTCGTCTAGAGGCCTAGGACACCGCCCTTTCACGGCGGTAACAGGGGTTCGACTCCCCTACGGGATACCATCTTTAAGCACATTTCTTCGAAATCTTAAGTGTTCTTAAAAATGGTTACTTCTTTGGAAGTGATTAGCTCTTTAACAATTTGGAAAGCTGACAAATCAACAATTTATTTGTTGATTGTAAAGTTCTCAATGTTTGTCTTTATGACAAACACCAATACAACACATTCAAGTGTTCTTGGGAATGTCACTTTAAGTGATTATTCAAAATTGAGTCCGGCAAAATCGAGTCTGCA
>NZ_BLID01000036.1 GCF_009811315.1 Vibrio atypicus | reverse complement strand
CGTTCTACGTCATCACGCTTAGTACCACGTAGAAGTGCACCAACGTTCTCACCAGCACGACCTTCGTCTAGAAGCTTACGGAACATTTCAACACCAGTACATGTAGTTACTGTTGTTTCTTTGATACCAACGATTTCTACTTCGTCACCTACACGTAGGATACCGCGCTCGATACGGCCAGTTACTACTGTACCACGACCTTGGATTGAGAATACGTCTTCGATTGGCATTAGGAACGGCATGTCTACTGCACGCTCTGGCTCTGGGATGTAAGAATCTAGCGCTTCTGCTAGTTCTACAATCTTAGCTTCCCACTGCTCTTCGCCGTTTAGTGCGCCTAGTGCAGAACCTTGGATAACTGGTAGGTCATCACCTGGGAAGTCGTACTCAGATAGAAGTTCACGAACTTCCATTTCTACTAGCTCTAGAAGCTCTTCATCATCAACCATGTCACATTTGTTCATGAATACGATGATGTAAGGAATACCAACCTGACGGCCTAGTAGGATGTGCTCACGAGTTTGTGGCAT
>NZ_BLID01000035.1 GCF_009811315.1 Vibrio atypicus | reverse complement strand
ATGGTGCGGTCGGAGAGACTTGAACTCTCACACCTTGCGGCGCCAGAACCTAAATCTGGTGCGTCTACCAATTCCGCCACGACCGCGTATCTAACATCATTGAGAGAATTGGTAAAACCTCAACGATACTTCCTAACCAAAGGAAGACTAAAACCAGTTTTAGAACTGATTTTTGAAATAGTGGCAGGTCTACCTGGATTCGAACCAGGGAATGGCGGCATCAAAAGCCGCTGCCTTACCGCTTGGCGATAGACCTGCAGGCATAGTCAAAAGACTATTCAACTTATGGTGCGGTCGGAGAGACTTGAACTCTCACACCTTGCGGCGCCAGAACCTAAATCTGGTGCGTCTACCAATTCCGCCACGACCGCATAAGTTGTTTATTTTAGATGATTTCAAGATGGTGCGGTCGGAGAGACTTGAACTCTCACACCTTGCGGCGCCAGAACCTAAATCTGGTGCGTCTACCAATTCCGCCACGACCGCATCTTGAATCTATCTAAATCATTACTGATTAATTGGTAAAAACCAGTAA
>NZ_BLID01000034.1 GCF_009811315.1 Vibrio atypicus | reverse complement strand
ACCACTTTGTGGTTCATGACTGGGGTGAAGTCGTAACAAGGTAGCGCTAGGGGAACCTGGCGCTGGATCACCTCCTTATACGATGATTACTCACGATGAGTGTCCACACAGATTGATGGTTTATACAGTTTAAGAGACGATACTGGGTCTGTAGCTCAGGTGGTTAGAGCGTTCGCCTGATAAGCGAGAGGTCGGTGGTTCGAGTCCACTCAGACCCACCAATTTCCTTTGGGAATTGGCATACAGTATCGACAACACCTGATGGGGCTATAGCTCAGCTGGGAGAGCGCCTGCCTTGCACGCAGGAGGTCTGCGGTTCGATCCCGCATAGCTCCACCATCTTTAAGCGCATTTACTTAAGTGTTCTTAAAAATGGTTTTCATTAGAAAATCTAGCTCTTTAACAATTTGGAAAGCTGACAAATCAACAATTTATTTGTTGATTGTAAAGTTCTCAATGTTTGTCTTTAAGACAAACACCAATACAACACATTCAAGTGTTCTTGGGAATGTCACTTTATAAGTGACTATTCAAAATTGAGTCCGGCAAAATCGAGTCTG
>NZ_BLID01000033.1 GCF_009811315.1 Vibrio atypicus | reverse complement strand
AGACTCGATTTTGCCGGACTCAATTTTGAATAGTCACTTAAAGTGACATTCCCAAGAACACTTGAATGTGTTGTATTGGTGTTTGTCATAAAGACAAACATTGAGAACTTTACAATCAACAAATAAATTGTTGATTTGTCAGCTTTCCAAATTATTAAAGAGCTAATCACTTCCAAAGAAGTAACCATTTTTAAGAACACTTAAGATTTCGAAGAAATGTACTTAAAGATGGTATCCCGTAGGGGAGTCGAACCCCTGTTACCGCCGTGAAAGGGCGGTGTCCTAGGCCTCTAGACGAACGGGACACTAGAAAAGTCAGTGGTGGAGCTAATCGGGATCGAACCGATGACCTCTTCGCTGCCAGCGAAGCGCTCTCCCAGCTGAGCTATAGCCCCACAATAATTGTTTCAGCACAATTAATGCAGAACCAATCCTTTGCTCTGAATTTAAACCGTATCAATCTGTGTGGACACTCATCGTGAGTAATCATCGTATAAGGAGGTGATCCAGCGCCAGGTTCCCCTAGCGCTACCTTGTTACGACTTCACCCCAGTCATGAACCACAAAGTGGTGAGCGTCC
>NZ_BLID01000032.1 GCF_009811315.1 Vibrio atypicus | reverse complement strand
CCTTTCACGGCGGTAACAGGGGTTCGACTCCCCTACGGGATACCATTGGGTCGTTAGCTCAGTTGGTAGAGCAGTTGACTTTTAATCAATTGGTCGCAGGTTCGAATCCTGCACGACCCACCATTTTCTCGATGGGGCTATAGCTCAGCTGGGAGAGCGCCTGCCTTGCACGCAGGAGGTCTGCGGTTCGATCCCGCATAGCTCCACCATTCGAGAAACTTCTTCCTATAAGAAGTAAAACTAATATGGGCGATTAGCTCAGTTGGGAGAGCACCTGCCTTACAAGCAGGGGGTCACTGGTTCGAGCCCGGTATCGCCCACCATCTTTAAGCGCATTTGCTTAAGTGTTCTTAAAAATGGTTTCTTTCTTTAAATAGAAAAAATCTAGCTCTTTAACAATTTGGAAAGCTGACAAATCAACAATGTTTTGTTGATTGTAAAGTTCTCAATGTTTGTCTTTAAGACAAACACCAATACAACACATTCAAGTGTTCTTGGGAATGTCACTTTAAGTGACTATTCAAAATTGAGTCCGGCAAAATCGAGTCTGCACATGTATAAAAATGCAGACAACTTTGGTTAGTTGA
>NZ_BLID01000031.1 GCF_009811315.1 Vibrio atypicus | reverse complement strand
GCATCCACCGTGTACGCTTAGTCACTTAACCATACAACCCCAAAGGGTCTTATAGTCAACTAACCAAAGTTGTCTGCATTTTTATACATGTGCAGACTCGATTTTGCCGGACTCAATTTTGAATAGTCACTTATAAAGTGACATTCCCAAGAACACTTGAATGTGTTGTATTGGTGTTTGTCTTAAAGACAAACATTGAGAACTTTACAATCAACAATACATTGTTGATTTGTCAGCTTTCCAAATTGTTAAAGAGCATGATTCTTCCGAAGAAGGTCATTTTCTAAAGACTTTCGGCGTCGAAAATTCCAACCACCTACGTTTTACTGAAGTGGTTTGGAAATCCTATCCAAAAATACTTAGAGAATGGTGGGCGATACCGGGCTCGAACCAGTGACCCCCTGCTTGTAAGGCAGGTGCTCTCCCAACTGAGCTAATCGCCCACATAAGTTTTGATTCTTCGTGGAGAAGAATGGTGGGTCGTGCAGGATTCGAACCTGCGACCAATTGATTAAAAGTCAACTGCTCTACCAACTGAGCTAACGACCCAATGGTATCCCGTAGGGGAGTCGAACCCCTGTTACCGCCGTGAAAGGGCGGTGTCCTAGGCCTCTAGACGAACGGGACACTAAGTTGAACACCTTGGGGGGTGTTCCATCTCTTAAACTTTATAAACCATCAATCTGTGTGGACACTCATCGTGAGTAATCATCGTATAAGGAGGTGATCCAGCGCCAGGTTCCCCTAGCGCTACCTTGTTACGACTTCACCCCAGTCATGAACCACAAAGTGGTGAGCGTCCCCCCGAAGGTTAAACTACCCACTTCTTT
>NZ_BLID01000030.1 GCF_009811315.1 Vibrio atypicus | reverse complement strand
GATTACAACGGCTCAGACAGCTTTACCGTGGTGGTCTCGGACGGCCAAGGCGGTACCGATACGATTACAGTCAACATTGGTGTGACGCCAGTAAACGACGATCCTGAAATCGTCGATGGCAATGGTGCGCCGCTCGGTGATGATATCTCTGTTACTACAGAAGAAGACACACCAGTGAGTGGTACGCTCAATGCCAATGACGTTGACGGTGATGACCTGACTTTTGTTAAAGGCAATGATCCACAAAACGGCTCAGTGACGGTCGATGCCGACGGTAACTGGACTTACACACCAAACGACGGCTATAACGGCTCAGACAGTTTTACCGTTGTGGTGTCTGATGGTCAAGGTGGCACTGATACGATTAAGGTTGAAATCGGGATCACCCCTGTTAACGGTACTCCTATAATCGCTATTCCAGAAAGTGAACAGGACGGTTACGTCAATGCAGAAGAAGCTGCAGATGGTATTCAAGTTGTTGTTTCACTTCCTGACGGTACAAATACAGGCGACGTAGTTGAGTTGAGAGACTCGCAAGGAAATGTTGTTGGAACACATACTGTTAGTGATAGTGACATATCTAATGGTGACATAATAATAAATGTACCGACACCTGAAGATGGTACTTATACATACGAGGCATCTATCACCGACCCTCAAGGTAATGAAGGGCCAACATCAAATCAAGTTTCTTACTACTTGGATACAGAGAGCCCAACCATCGACTTAGTGATGGTGGGCGATGGCAACATCAGCGAAGACGAAGCGGAGGCCGTGACCCTGTCGGGCAGCACGGAGAATGTCGAGCCGGGTCAGACGGTGACCTTAACCGTGACCGACAGCGCAAACCCAGCCAACAGCGCAACGTTCACCACCACGGTGGACGCGAACGGCAACTTCAGTGTGGACGTTGACCTGAGCG
>NZ_BLID01000029.1 GCF_009811315.1 Vibrio atypicus | reverse complement strand
GGCTTTGTTGCGTAATTCAGACGAGAAACCAAACCTCCTAAAGTTGAGCGACTTTTATACAATATACTGAGTTTCAGGCATACCAAGCCCTGTAAGTTTGTTCAGTGCTTTGATCATGGCGTAAGTCTCGCCAACCTGAGCGTTGTAATTTCTTAGACTTAATTTCCCACCTAGCAACTGTTTTACTCGGTACATTGCGGTCTCTGACAGAGAGCGCTTATGATAGCCATACCGCTTTTTCCACTTCTTGTTGCAGCCGTAGAGCTTCTGGCAACCTACCGCTAAGTTACGAGGATGCCCTTGTTCCCAGAAGGCTGCTCCTTCTCTTGGCGGGATGAGCGGAACAGCTCGCTTGCTCCGTATGGCATCATGGCAATTCCTTGTGTCATAAGCGCCATCGCCTGATATCTCAATGATTTTACGACGTGTTTGCTTGAGTAAGTTGGGGAGCACTTCGGCATCAGTTACGTTAGATAAACTCAGCTCTGCTGCGACTATTTCGTGGGTGCTTGTATCTACCGCGATATGCAGCTTACGCCAGACTCTTCGCTTCCCATCAGTTCCATGCTTCTTGACCTTCCATTCACCTTCGCCATAAACCTTGAGGCCAGTGGCATCAATGGCCAGATGTTGTATTGCTCCTCTGGTTTTAAATGAAACTTCAACTTCCTTAGCTCGGCGGCTTATACAGGTGTAGTGCGGGCAAACAAGCGGGATGTTAGCCAGCTCAAATACGGAGTCTAGAAAACCTTGCAGCGCTCTCAAGGGCATAGAGAAAACGCGTTTCACCATCAGTGCGGTAGTAATGGCTAAGTCGCTGAATCGGCGAGGTCTACCACGCTTGCCTTGTTTGCTTTGCTTCCACTCAGCTATCGCTTCCTCATCAATCCAAAAGGTCAGAGAACCACGGTTGATTAAGGATTTATTGTACTGCTTCCAGTTAGTTGTTTTGTAACGAGGTTTAGGCATGAGGCTACGACGATTGATGGGCGTAGCCGCTCAGATCGTAGTTTCTTGATTTAGTTCCATCGAATTACGCAACAAAGCC
>NZ_BLID01000028.1 GCF_009811315.1 Vibrio atypicus | reverse complement strand
GCTTAGTATCAAGTTTGAAGTGCGACACTTTTTACAGATGCGCATGAATATACTCCTGAGGTGTAAAGAACCCAAGTCTTTTCCTTGGGCGCGAGTTTAGCTTTCCAGCTATTTGGTTACAGAGCCTCTGTGTCACATGTGACATAGAGGCTTTTTTAGGTAAGTACTGTCTAATTAAACCATTCGTGTTTTCATTGGTTCCACGCTCCCATGAGTGGTATGGGTTAGCAAAGAAAAACAAACACTTAGTTTGTTTTTCTAACTGGGCATATTGGTGAAATTCAGTACCATTATCAGCAGTAATTGTTTTGAACGGTAAGTCTGACTGCTTAATGATCTTCTTCACTCGAGCGTTCAATGAATTAGTCGTTCTGTCGTCTAATTGACCTATAAAAGTATAGCCAGTCATTCTATCTACTAAAGTCACAATGCAGTGCTTAGTTCCTCGCCCAATGACAGTGTCTATTTCCCAGTGTCCAGGCTCAAGACGAAGCTCTGCTTCGGCTGGTCGCTCAGATATATGCTTCTTTGCGGCTAAGCGGCCCCTGCTATCGTTAGAGCGATATCTTTTACGCCTTTGCTTAGTTGACTGGCGCAGGTGTTTCCATAACATTCCGCCTTCTGCTTTGTTGTTCCAAACATACTGGTAAATCAGCTCGTGGCTCATTGTTTTTTGCCCAATTCGCCTTAGAAATCCAACTATCTGTTCAGGGCTCCAGTCCAGTTGCAGCAAGGCTGCAACGAGCCTGAAGTCGGTTTCGTCATAGCGCTTGTTTCGCCTTGAACGTGCAAGCCTATTCCGAGCTCGCTGTTGAGCGTACTCAGGTTGGTACGAGTACCTGTCAAAGTACTTGTTGTATCGTTTATTACGTTCTATCTCACGATAGATCGTGGACTTGTGACGGTTGAGTAATCTAGCAATTCCAGCAGTACGTAGACCTTGCTTTCTTAAGAGAGAAATCGTATATCTTTCTTTCTCAGTGAGGTGTGTATATTTCATAGCTTTACTTCTTGGCGGGAGCAAAATCATGATTATCGCATCTCACTGTTTTATTTTTCAGTGGTGTCGCACTTCGTACTTGAATCCAAG
>NZ_BLID01000027.1 GCF_009811315.1 Vibrio atypicus | reverse complement strand
ACTTAGTATCAAGTTTGAAGTGCGACACTTTCTACAGATGCGCATGAATATACTCCGTTGGTGTCCTATACCCAAGTCTTTTGCGTGGGCGCGTATTTAATTTGTGTGCAATTTTATTGCAGAGCTTCTGTGTTACGTGTGACATAGAAGTTCGTTTTGGTAAGTATTGTCGTATCAAACCATTGGTGTTTTCATTAGTGCCTCGCTCCCATGAGTGGTATGGATTTGCAAAGTAAAACAGACAGTTATGGTGTTTTTCTAGTTGCGCATAACCATGAAATTCAGTGCCGTTATCCGCAGTTATCGTCTTAAAAGGTAAGTCAGAGCGGGTCATGATTTTGCTCATTCTTACGTTGAGCGACTCGCTTGTTCTATCGTCCATTTGCCCAATAAAAGTGTAGCCAGTCATTCTGTCGACTAAAGTCACGATACAGTGCTTGGTTCCGCGGCCAACGACGGTATCAATTTCCCAGTGACCAGGCTCTTTTCGCTGCTCAGCTTTTGTAGGTCTTTCGGTAATATGACGCTTTGCTGCCAGCCGACCTCGGCTGTCTTTTGAGTTATACCTTTTGCGCCTTTTCTTAGTGGATTGGCGTAAGTGTTTCCATAGGGTTCCACCGAGAGTTTTGTCGTTCCAAATATGCTGATAAATGAGCTCGTGGCTCATTGTTGGATAGCCTCTTCCCCTTAGGTATCCGACGATTTGGTCAGGACTCCAATCCAGTCGTAGCAAGGCTTCAGGCAACCTAAAGTCGATTTCGCTGTAGCGCTTATTTCTGCGTGACCGGCGCAGCCGGTTGCGAGCCATTTGTTGGGCTCTCCACGCCTGATAGGAGTACCTTTTAAAGTGTCTGTTGTATCGGGAATTGCGTTCAATTTCTCGATAGATAGTGGCTTTGTGACGCCCCAGTTGTTTAGCTATTTTAGCGGTACTAATTCCTTGCTTTCTGAGCGCAGAAATCATATACCTTTCGTTCTCAGTGAGGTGCGTGTATTTCATGTTTTTTACTTCTTGGCGGGAGCAAAGTTCATGATTATCGCATCTCACTGTTTTTATGTTCAGAGGTGTCGCACTTCGTACTTGAATCCAAG
>NZ_BLID01000026.1 GCF_009811315.1 Vibrio atypicus | reverse complement strand
GGTAAGTTGGATGCGACCGATGTGGATGGCGACGATCTGACCTTCAGCAAAGCGACCGATCCACAAAACGGCTCAGTGACGGTTGATGCTGACGGCAACTGGACTTACACACCAAACGACGATTACAACGGCTCAGACAGCTTTACCGTTGTGGTCTCGGACGGCCAAGGCGGTACCGATACGATTACAGTGAACATTGGCGTGACGCCAGTGAACGACGACCCTGAAATCGTTGATGGCAATGGTGCGCCGCTGGGCGATGACATTTCGGTCGAGACACCAGAAGACACGCCAGTAAGCGGTAAGTTGGATGCGACCGATGTGGATGGCGACGATCTGACCTTCAGCAAAGCGACCGATCCACAAAACGGCTCAGTGACCGTTGATGCCGACGGTAACTGGACTTACACACCAAACGATGATTACAACGGCTCAGACAGCTTTACCGTGGTGGTCTCGGACGGCCAAGGCGGTACCGATACGATTACAGTCAACATTGGTGTGACGCCAGTAAACGACGATCCTGAAATCGTCGATGGCAATGGCGCACCGCTGGGTGACGACATTTCGGTTGAGACGCCAGAAGACACGCCAGTGAGCGGTAAACTGGATGCGACTGACGTGGATGGCGATGATCTCACCTTCAGCAAAGCGACCGACCCACAAAACGGCTCAGTGACTGTCGATGCCGACGGCAACTGGACCTACACACCCAGCGACGATTACAACGGCTCAGACAGCTTTACCGTTGTGGTCTCTGACGGCCAAGGCGGTACTGATACGATTACTGTGAATATTGGCGTGACGCCAGTGAACGACGATCCAGAAATCGTTGATGGTAATGGCGCGCCGCTCGGCGATGACATTTCGGTTGAGACGCCAGAAGACACGCCAGTGAGCGGTAAACTGGATGCGACTGACGTGGATGGCGATGATCTGACCTTCAGCAAAGCAACCGACCCACAAAACGGCTCAGTGACGGTTGATGCCGACGGCAACTGGACCTACACACCAAACGACGATTACAACGGCTCAGACAGCTTTACGGTGGTGGTCTCTGACGGCCAAGGCGGTACCGATACGATTACAGTGAACATTGGCGTGACGCCAGTGAACGACGATCCAGAAATCGTTGATGGTAATGGCGCGCCGCTCGGTGATGACATTTCAGTCGAGACGCCAGAAGACACGCCAGTGAGCGGTAAGTTGGATGCGACCGATGTGGATGGCGACGATCTGACCTTCAGCAAAGCGACCGATCCACAAAACGGCTCAGTGACGGTTGATGCTGACGGCAACTGGACTTACACACCAAACGACGATTATAACGGCTCAGACAGCTTTACCGTTGTGGTCTCGGACGGCCAAGGCGGTACCGATACGATTACAGTGAACATTGGCGTGACGCCAGTGAACGACGACCCTGAAATCGTTGATGGCAATGGTGCGCC
>NZ_BLID01000025.1 GCF_009811315.1 Vibrio atypicus | reverse complement strand
GGCGTCGAGCGGCGGACGGGTGAGTAATGCCTGGGAAATTGCCCTGATGTGGGGGATAACCATTGGAAACGATGGCTAATACCGCATAATGCCTTCGGGCCAAAGAGGGGGACCTTCGGGCCTCTCGCGTCAGGATATGCCCAGGTGGGATTAGCTAGTTGGTGAGGTAATGGCTCACCAAGGCGACGATCCCTAGCTGGTCTGAGAGGATGATCAGCCACACTGGAACTGAGACACGGTCCAGACTCCTACGGGAGGCAGCAGTGGGGAATATTGCACAATGGGCGCAAGCCTGATGCAGCCATGCCGCGTGTATGAAGAAGGCCTTCGGGTTGTAAAGTACTTTCAGTCGTGAGGAAGGTTCATACGTTAATAGCGTATGGATTTGACGTTAGCGACAGAAGAAGCACCGGCTAACTCCGTGCCAGCAGCCGCGGTAATACGGAGGGTGCGAGCGTTAATCGGAATTACTGGGCGTAAAGCGCATGCAGGTGGTTCGTTAAGTCAGATGTGAAAGCCCGGGGCTCAACCTCGGAATAGCATTTGAAACTGGCGGACTAGAGTACTGTAGAGGGGGGTAGAATTTCAGGTGTAGCGGTGAAATGCGTAGAGATCTGAAGGAATACCGGTGGCGAAGGCGGCCCCCTGGACAGATACTGACACTCAGATGCGAAAGCGTGGGGAGCAAACAGGATTAGATACCCTGGTAGTCCACGCCGTAAACGATGTCTACTTGGAGGTTGTGGCCTTGAGCCGTGGCTTTCGGAGCTAACGCGTTAAGTAGACCGCCTGGGGAGTACGGTCGCAAGATTAAAACTCAAATGAATTGACGGGGGCCCGCACAAGCGGTGGAGCATGTGGTTTAATTCGATGCAACGCGAAGAACCTTACCTACTCTTGACATCCAGAGAACTTTCCAGAGATGGATTGGTGCCTTCGGGAACTCTGAGACAGGTGCTGCATGGCTGTCGTCAGCTCGTGTTGTGAAATGTTGGGTTAAGTCCCGCAACGAGCGCAACCCTTATCCTTGTTTGCCAGCGAGTAATGTCGGGAACTCCAGGGAGACTGCCGGTGATAAACCGGAGGAAGGTGGGGACGACGTCAAGTCATCATGGCCCTTACGAGTAGGGCTACACACGTGCTACAATGGCGCATACAGAGGGCGGCCAACTTGCGAAAGTGAGCGAATCCCAAAAAGTGCGTCGTAGTCCGGATTGGAGTCTGCAACTCGACTCCATGAAGTCGGAATCGCTAGTAATCGTGGATCAGAATGCCACGGTGAATACGTTCCCGGGCCTTGTACACACCGCCCGTCACACCATGGGAGTGGGCTGCAAAAGAAGTGGGTAGTTTAACCTTCGGGGGGACGCTCACCACTTTGTGGTTCATGACTGGGGTGAAGTCGTAACAAGGTAGCGCTAGGGGAACCTGGCGCTGGATCACCTCCTTATACGATGATTA
>NZ_BLID01000024.1 GCF_009811315.1 Vibrio atypicus | reverse complement strand
GAGTCCATCAAAACCCTTTGGGTGTTGTATGGTTAAGCCTCACGGGCAATTAGTACAGGTTAGCTCAATGCCTCACAGCACTTACACACCCTGCCTATCAACGTTCTAGTCTCGAACAACCCTTTAGGACCCTCAAGGGGTCAGGGAAGACTCATCTCAGGGCTCGCTTCCCGCTTAGATGCTTTCAGCGGTTATCGATTCCGAACTTAGCTACCGGGCAATGCGTCTGGCGACACAACCCGAACACCAGAGGTTCGTCCACTCCGGTCCTCTCGTACTAGGAGCAGCCCCCTTCAATCTTCCAACGCCCACGGCAGATAGGGACCGAACTGTCTCACGACGTTCTAAACCCAGCTCGCGTACCACTTTAAATGGCGAACAGCCATACCCTTGGGACCGACTTCAGCCCCAGGATGTGATGAGCCGACATCGAGGTGCCAAACACCGCCGTCGATATGAACTCTTGGGCGGTATCAGCCTGTTATCCCCGGAGTACCTTTTATCCGTTGAGCGATGGCCCTTCCATTCAGAACCACCGGATCACTATGACCTGCTTTCGCACCTGCTCGAATTGTCATTCTCGCAGTCAAGCGGGCTTATGCCATTGCACTAACCACACGATGTCCAACCGTGTTTAGCCCACCTTCGTGCTCCTCCGTTACTCTTTGGGAGGAGACCGCCCCAGTCAAACTACCCACCAGGCACTGTCCGCAACCCCGATAAGGGGTCGACGTTAGAACATCAACACTACAAGGGTGGTATTTCAAGGACGGCTCCACCGATACTGGCGTACCGGGTTCAAAGCCTCCCACCTATCCTACACATGTAGGGTCAATGTTCAGTGCCAAGCTGTAGTAAAGGTTCACGGGGTCTTTCCGTCTAGCCGCGGGTACACTGCATCTTCACAGCGATTTCAATTTCACTGAGTCTCGGGTGGAGACAGCGTGGCCATCATTACGCCATTCGTGCAGGTCGGAACTTACCCGACAAGGAATTTCGCTACCTTAGGACCGTTATAGTTACGGCCGCCGTTTACCGGGGCTTCGATCAAGAGCTTCGACCGAAGTCTAACCCCATCAATTAACCTTCCGGCACCGGGCAGGCGTCACACCGTATACGTCATCTTACGATTTTGCACAGTGCTGTGTTTTTAATAAACAGTTGCAGCCACCTGGTATCTGCGACTCTCAATAGCTCCATCCGCAAGGGACTTCACCGTCAAGAGCGTACCTTCTCCCGAAGTTACGGTACCATTTTGCCTAGTTCCTTCACCCGAGTTCTCTCAAGCGCCTTGGTATTCTCTACCCGACCACCTGTGTCGGTTTGGGGTACGATTCCTTACAATCTGAAGCTTAGAGGCTTTTCCTGGAAGCATGGCATCAATGACTTCACATCCGTAGATGCTCGACGTCGTGTCTCAGCCTTAAGAAGAGCCGGATTTACCTAACTCTTCAGCCTACGCACTTGAACCTGGACAACCGTCGCCAGGCCCACCTAGCCTTCTCCGTCCCCCCATCGCAATTGTAAGAAGTACGGGAATATTAACCCGTTTCCCATCGACTACGCCTTTCGGCCTCGCCTTAGGGGTCGACTTACCCTGCCCCGATTAACGTTGGACAGGAACCCTTGGTCTTCCGGCGAGGGGGTTTTTCACCCCCTTTATCGTTACTCATGTCAGCATTCGCACTTCTGATACCTCCAGCATGCTTTACAACACACCTTCAACGGCTTACAGAACGCTCCCCTACCCAATGCAGTAAACTACATTGCCGCAGCTTCGGTTTATTACTTAGCCCCGTTACATCTTCCGCGCAGGCCGACTCGACTAGTGAGCTATTACGCTTTCTTTAAATGATGGCTGCTTCTAAGCCAACATCCTAGCTGTCTAAGCCTTCCCACATCGTTTCCCACTTAGTAATAATTTGGGACCTTAGCTGGCGGTCTGGGTTGTTTCCCTCTCCACGACGGACGTTAGCACCCGCCGTGTGTCTCCCGGATAGTACTTACTGGTATTCGGAGTTTGCAAAGGGTTGGTAAGTCGGGATGACCCCCTAGCCTTAACAGTGCTCTACCCCCAGTAGTATTCGTCCGAGGCTCTACCTAAATAGATTTCGGGGAGAACCAGCTATCTCCAGGTTTGATTGGCCTTTCACCCCTAGCCACAAGTCATCCGCTAATTTTTCAACATTAGTCGGTTCGGTCCTCCAATTGATGTTACTCAATCTTCAACCTGCCCATGGCTAGATCACCTGGTTTCGGGTCTATATCCAGCAACTCGACGCCCAGTTAAGACTCGATTTCTCTACGGCTCCCCTAGATGGTTAACCTTGCTACTGAATATAAGTCGCTGACCCATTATACAAAAGGTACGCAGTCACGGAACAAAGTCCGCTCCTACTGCTTGTACGTACACGGTTTCAGGTTCTATTTCACTCCCCTCACAGGGGTTCTTTTCGCCTTTCCCTCACGGTACTGGTTCACTATCGGTCAGTCAGTAGTATTTAGCCTTGGAGGATGGTCCCCCCATATTCAGACAGGATATCACGTGTCCCGCCCTACTCGATTTCACTGAATGTGCGTTGTCGACTACGGGGCTATCACCCTGTATCGCCGGACTTTCCAGACCGTTCGTCTAACGCATATAAAGCTTAAGGGCTAGTCCAATTTCGCTCGCCGCTACTTTCGGAATCTCGGTTGATTTCTTTTCCTCGGGGTACTTAGATGTTTCAGTTCCCCCGGTTCGCCTCGTTATGCTATGTATTCACATAACGATACCTGCTTATGCAGGTGGGTTTCCCCATTCAGAAATCCCAGACTCAAATGGTTGTTACTACCTAATCTGGGCTTATCGCAAGTTACTACGTCTTTCATCGCCTCTGACTGCCAAGGCATCCACCGTGTACGCTTAGTCACTTAACCATACAACCCCAAAGGGTCTTATAGTCAACTAACCAAAGTTGTCTGCATTTTTATACATGTGCAGACTCGATTTTGCCGGACTCAATTTTGAATA
>NZ_BLID01000023.1 GCF_009811315.1 Vibrio atypicus | reverse complement strand
CTCTGTAACCAAATAGCTGGAAAGCTAAACTCGCGCCCAAGGAAAAGACTTGGGTTCTTTACACCTCAGGAGTATATTCATGCGCATCTGTAAAAAGTGTCGCACTTCAAACTTGATACTAAGCGCCAGTATTGCCGAATAAGTCGATTATTCCTAACTGCTGTTTTTCTTTGGCTCGTTTATCAAGATACTCTTGCCGCTCTTTCTCAAGCCTTTCTCTCTCAATTTGTGCACTTTGCTTAATTGTTGATTTATCAAGACTTAACAAATACTTTTCAAATGCTTCGATGGTATCAACAGAAACGATAACATCATCAACTGTTGGCTCGAGACGACCATGAGCTGCCATGTTTCTCAGTCGACGCGCTTCGTTGAAACTGTCACTCAGTCCAATAGGAATAACAACACCAAATTTCTCCCAACGACCATTAACCAAATCTATAACTGAAGGGCGGCGACGAGGAAAATTTAGACCAGCTAGTTCTGCGAACTCTTCGATTTCTTTTTCGATGTAAGTCCAAGCAGAAAGCAATGCACCCAAAGGATGTATTTTCGCTAAGTCTTTCAGTTTATCTAATTCTTGATCATTAGTTGGATCATTAAGTTTATATTCTAGTAAGTCAGACTCATCAGTAAACTGCGTTACTATTTCATCATATTCTTGACCATAATGAGTTTTAAGAACCTCTCGGAAAAAATTCTCTGCAATATTCATGTAGAAAATACTAGTCAATTCATTTGGAGACCCAAACCGATGTTGCAGTGCGTTTCTTTCATCAACCAATAGTTCTATCTTGTTTAATAAAGGTAAGTTTATAGACTTATCTTGCAAGACTTTAAGACAACCTTGAATTGTGATTGTCTCTTTTGGACCTTTGTATATTGATTCTCCAGTATCAAGAACCAAGTCCTTTAAAACTAGTTCTACCGCATTTGCTAGATGTAAGATTAACAGCTTTCTATCTAACTCTTTTTTACCATTGTAGTGGGTAATGGAGTGACCAAGTAACTCCATTGCACTCTGAAATAATGGTGATTCTATTGCCAAACTCTAATCCTCATGATTTCGATTCTTCCTCGATGGCGCATAACGCTGCGTTAAGTGGTGAACAACGCTAACCACCAAACCTAAACCATTGTACCTTAAACACTAAATTCAACTTAAACTGAAATCGCCAAGCGTTGTGAATCCGTCTTAAACGCCTTGTTATGTGCATTTTCCCAGCATTAGCTCCCAGTCACTTTTCGACACCCAAGGCTCGTAAACCTTAACCCTATGATACCCATTTGAGGTCAAAGACGTGATACGAATATAACGCTTCCCCAAAATGGACTTTTGGTACCTTAACGCAGCCGGAATACCAAAGAGGTAAATATCGTCGTTATCAGTTGTCAGGTTGCTTTCACTTTTTTTCACCGTCCCTAAGTATTGGAAAATAGCGCCAACTAGAACGGCCCCATAAGTAAACAAGTTTTGATCGATCGAAAAAACAAACTGCATTACTAGTAATACTGATATACCGCCAAACAATGATGCAACACTCATAGAAAAGGCACGGGGAAACCCCATAAACTTAATTTTTCGCATAAATAAAACCTCCTTGGCTTATTGTTCTATGAAATGCGAAGAGTGCACCCAAAACCTAGAATCATTGCGAGGTATTTCAAATAGGTGCATGCACATAACGCCCTGTTAAGGTGTGAGCAACGCAATACCGCTGCCGCCGCATACCACCTTAAACACCAAACGCAACGCATAGTAAAAATGCCACGCGTTGCGAATCACTCTTAAACAGTTTGTTAGAATTACGTCTCAGTGCGGGTCTATCTACTTCGTACACCATTACCAAATTCAGTAAAGTCGCTGATTTGACTTAACTTAAATCTATGTTCAAGAACAAAGGTTGACCACTTCTCTTTAAATATTGGGTCATCATCGTCAAGCTCGTTAATATTTTCTTTAGTAAGCATCTTTTTTGTTAGGTAGTTAATACTAGTAACCACCTCCACTCTCGGACCTCGATTGTAGCTTGCGTCATAACCGATTAATTCAAGATCTGAATCTTGGTAACGGAAGTTGTAACGCCAGTAACCATATCGACCATGTAAAAAATCAATATATAAGTTTCCTTTTGTTATACTCATTAAGATATCTGGAACCATGTATACACCTCCATCTTCATCATCAGAAAAGAAGCAATTGTCATTTTCAACAACGACGTCGTACTTGTCGTTACCTCTTAAAGCAACAATAATTCCTCTTCGGTTGAGATCTAACCGACCACGGAGCTCATCAGTGACAATTTTGTTTTGATCTGTACCTTGTATCATCAAAACAATATCGTCTCGACGATCTCCATTTAGGTCACCATGAATAGCCTCAATTATGGTATGACCATTAGGAACGATTTCCCGATAGGAGCTATCAAGGTCGATTTTTTCTTGTGCTAAAACGTTTGCTCCAAATAGCAAAGTTGATAATAAAAGTAACTCTTTCATTTCTCACTCTATGATTTTTCAGTAGTAAGTTCTAACGCCATGTTAAGGGGTGAGCGACGCTAAACACCGAAGGCACGGCAAACCACCTTAAACACCATTGCTGAATTTAAACAGAATTCGCCAAGCGTTGCGAATCCTCCTTGAACATTTTGTTATGCAAATACAGTGACACAGTCTGCAACTTGCTACAGAAGCCAACGCCATTAAGCCAAAAACAGTTCCCAAAACAACAGAACTCTACGAAGTTCATGAACTTAAGAAACCTAAAGCCTCAACAAGTAAAGAACACTCAACTTCAGCGTGTAAGAAGGCTTTTGCGACAAGTAACTAAACGAGCCAGAGCTTCAACAAGTTTGGGCTGTCGTTCACTTTGCCCTTTCCACACTTTAAGCCCGAAAAACTCACCACCAACCAGATCGAAAACTGAATGAGGCAACCTACGAAACTTGGCATGCTTTACGGCTGGAGATATTCAAGAATTGAGGGCAATAATGCTGATTTGCCGACACCAGAAAAGCGATAGCCGGAGGGAACAAAAAAAACGATTTCTACCAATTTTGCTCTCATTGCATAACGCCCTGTTAAGGGGTGAGCAACGCAATACCTAAGCCGCCGCATACCACCTTAATCACTTAAACCAACGCATAGTGAAAATGCCACGCGTTGTGAATCCCTCTTGAACAGTTTGTTATGTAGCGATGCTCGCAAGGACACAAACCAAGAATGCAGGCACGCCAGCTATGAGCAGTTTGATACAAAAGGCTGTATTTTCTGAGAACCGCTCATCATCGATTTCGTCCGCAACACTACGGTCAACCATTGAGTCTGTAATCCTATCAACCTTGTCGTCAGACTGCCCCATACCACCCAGTGGTGGATACATGAAAAATAAGGCTGTCGTTCCCCATATAAGCATCACGATGAAAAATGCATAGTCCGATACAAACTTAAGTCCAAAGAAGCCTGTAGACATCTCTAGACCAACAACTATTACGGCTGCTATTACATTTACAACCAATACAAATCGAACTAAACCAAGCATTTATACTCCATTTCTTACCTAGCTACATAACGCCCTGCTAAGGGGTGAGCAACGCAATACGAAAGCCGCCGCAAACCACCTTAATCACTAAAACCAACGCATAGTAAAAATGCCACGCGTTGCGAATCCCTCTTGAGCAGTTTGTTAGTCGCGAGGCACCGAGCGACAATTTTAAGCCGAACCAAACTTTGCAAACAACAAACTTTATGTGCTTTGATGCATTCAAATCAGGCGTAGTCTCAAAGCGACTACTCAATGAAACCACTTGGAACAAACAACGCCGTAGAAAACGGACTGACAACACCAAAAAAGGTTTTTGGAAAACCAATCTCACAGTGCGGACTTTCAATAAAGTCACTGAAACCACGTGGAACTTACCACACCAGAGAAAACGCCTTTTCAGCGAGTAGATCAGCTTTTGTACCTAACAAACTCAACGAGCAGAGTTGCAACCAAAAACAGACTCTCGATTGCCCTGTTCTGTCAGCACCAAAGAACAAAACAACCGCTAGGACAATTGCAAAACTTTGGACTTAAAACAGCTGAAAATGAGTTTGGACCAACAGCGATGAAACCGGGAACCGAACAACAAGCAGCCAAATTTTGAGCTTAGAAACATGATTTTGACAGCTAGCTTTTTCTGGCGACTAACGCCCTGTTAAGGTGTGAGCAACGCAATACTGAGGCCGCCGCATACCACCTTAAACGCTAAAACCAACGCATAGTAAAAGTGCCACGCGTTGCGAATCCCTCTTAAACAGTTTGTTATGTTTCTTGGATTCAAGTACGAAGTGCGACACCTCTGAACATAAAAACAGTGAGATGCGATAATCATGAACTTTGCTCCCGCCAAGAAGTAAAAAACATGAAATACACGCACCTCACTGAGAACGAAAGG
>NZ_BLID01000022.1 GCF_009811315.1 Vibrio atypicus | reverse complement strand
CCTTTCGTTCTCAGTGAGGTGCGTGTATTTCATGTTTTTTACTTCTTGGCGGGAGCAAAGTTCATGATTATCGCATCTCACTGTTTTTATGTTCAGAGGTGTCGCACTTCGTACTTGAATCCAAGCCAGTTAACAAACAATTCAAGCTGATTCGCAACGCTCGGCGCTTTCGGTTTCAATGGGTTTGGTGATTATGGTGAAGTGTTTGGGTAATGTGGCAGCGTTGCTCACAACTTAATTGGGCGTTAGGTGATTATGAAATATACGGAAGCAGTTAAGAAAGTAGAAGATTATCTGGAGTGTGAAGAAACTAAAATTAACAGTTTTGGTTCAGCTTTACCCAACTATGTAAATCCCAATATTAGGTTAAAAATTCAAGACAATGATACTGAAGAATATAATTTTGGTTGGGTATTCTATTACAACACCGAAGAGTTCATAAGAACTGGTGATTTTAGAGAGGCACTTGGTGGAAACGCTCCTTTAATTGTTAATAAATATACAGAGGAGCTAGTCATTACAGGCACTGCTGAGGATGTTGACTCCTACATTAAGAACTATGCAAAAACTGGGGGTCCTCGTACTAAGGCGTAGAACTCACCTAACAAAGCGTTTAAGGCAGATTCCCAACGCTTGGCATTTTCGGTTTGATTCAACTTTAGTGTTTACGGCACAATGGTTTAGGTCGGGTGGTGGCGTTGCTCACTACTTAACGCGGCGTTAGTCGCCAGAAAAAGCTTGCAGTCAAAATCATGTTTCTAAGCTCAAAACTTGGTGACTGATTGCTTGGTTCATTGTTCGATCTTCGATGGTCAAAGCTCAGTTTCATCGGTCCTAAATCAATATGTTGCTATTTTCCAAGCGGTTGTTTCGTTCTCTGATGCTGATAGAGCAGGGCAATCGAGAGTCTGTTTTCGGTTGCAACTCCGCTCGGTGAGTTTGTTGGGTACAAAGCAGATTTACTCGCTGAAATGACGTTTTCTCTGGTGTTGTAAGTTCCACGTAGTTTCAGTGACTTTGTTGAAAGTCCGCACTGTGAGATTGGCTTTCCAAAAGCGCTTTTTGGTGTTGTCAGTCCGTTTTCTGCGGCGTTGTTTGTTCCAAGTGGTTTCATTGAATAGCCGCTTTGAGACTACGCCTGACTTAAATGCATCAAAGCACATAAAGTTTGTTGTTCGCAAAGTTTAGTTCGGCTTAAAATTGTCGCTCGGTGCCTCGCGACTAACAAACTGCTCAAGAGGGATTCGCAACGCGTGGCATTTTTACTATGCGTTGATTTTAGTGATTAAGGTGCTTTGCGGTGGTTTTTGTATTGCGTTGCTCACCCCTTAGCAGGGCGTTATATCACTTCGAAGGAACAATAAATATGAAGGGTAAAATTGTTAGATGGATTGATGAGCGTGGCTTTGGTTTCATCAACTCTGATGAGTGCCAAGGCGATGTTTTTGTCCATATATCGAAGTTCAAAAAAGGCTATAGACGTCCTCAAGTTGGTGACGAGGTTGAATTTCAGGTCGACGTAGGTAATGGAAAAGCCAATGCCTATAATGTATCGCTTATTGGTGTCAAACCACGCAAAGATAAGTCATCGACATCTATCTTATCGGTTGTTTTTATTGGTTTAGCTATCGGCGTTTTCGGCTACTTTGCTGTCGAAAAACTGTTTACTACACCAGAATACGAAAACATGGGCTTTGTGTGTCAGGGTAAGACTCATTGTAGCCAAATGATGTCCTGCAATGAGGCGAAGTTTTATTTAGAAAATTGCCCAAATGTACAAATTGATGGAAATCGAGACGGTGTACCTTGTGAAATGCAATGGTGTACCAATTAAGGCGTGATATAACAATAAATTTAAGAGTGATTCACAACGCTCGGCGCTTTCACTTCAAGCCAGTTTAGTGTTTATGGCACAATGGTTTAGGCAAGGAGGTTAGCGTTGTTCACACCTTAATTTGGCGTTATGTAACAGGCTGATTTTCAATGTTGTTTAGTCTTTCGAAATGCCGAAATCCCTCCCAACTCTTAGGTTTCTGGCTCTGCACTTTTGATCGGCTCTTTCGCAATGATTCAAGGTTAACGATAGCGCAACTCACTCGGTTGGTTCATTTCGGCTTGTTTCTTTGGCTCAAAAGCCAAGTCATTCGCTGAAACTCACTGTTCTGAAATCGTTGTAACACCCCTACCTCAGAATTTGGCTTTCGCACTCAAATCCATCAAAAGAACCTTGAGTGCAAGGTCGTTTTTAGTAGTCTGGAGGCAACAATAAAGTCCGAACATGTAATTACATAACAAGCAATTCAAGCAGACCCTCAACGCGTGGCATTTTTGGTTTGCAGGTATTTCAGTGGTTACGGTGTTATGCAGAAACTATCGTTGTGCGTTTCGGGCTACTTAATTGGGCGTTATGTACTTAGAGAAAAACTATATATATTTGAGGGTGCAATGAGAGCAGTACTATTGGGGCTTGCTTTAGTTTTAGCTTGTCAATCAGCATTTTCTAGTGAAAAGCATCAAGCTCTTCAGGGGCTGGACAAGTTAATTAAGTCTAGCGACGTTATAAATGATACGAGTTCGAAAGAAACAACTAGAAGCTCAATGTTGAGCAAAGACTTCGTACTATATCGATGTGTTCTTTCCGAGTTAGAGCGGCAAGGACAATATAGCAATGATAACGCAATTGTTGCTGTAATGACTAATAAGCCGAAGATCATCAGTGTTACATCTGAAATACAATATTGGATACTTGGCTTAAGCAAGGCTGCCCATTCAGGATATTCCAAAATATGCTCAGCAGGTCAGTCTAATGAAGTGTCATTAGTTGTTTCAGGCTTTCTACAAAGCTCTCAGTTGTACGAAAGGCTGGCAATTTTAAACGAACATGGTTGGCGTGAGCCATGGCAACCAAAATAAACGAAACACGTACATAACAAGCAATTCAAGCTGATTCGCAACGCTCGGCGCTTTCGGTTTCAATTGGTTTGGTGATTACGGTGCAGTGTTTGAGTGTGGTGGCAGCGTTGCTCACAACTTAATTGGGCGTTATGCGTAAAAAGTAAGGAGATATAATGTCTGAAGACAATAAAAGTTTAGATTTAGCTGGATTAGGTCAAGTCGCTAAGGCTATTCCACCTGAAGTTTATACGCAGACAACAAGCACTGTTTTGAATACGTTTGATAAATTGGTTGCACCTATCACGGAAACAACAGATGGTCTAGGGCGCTATATAAAGCAAAAATTTGATAATATGGTTGAAGTTGAAAAAGCCGTTGCAACTTACACTCTAGAAAATGCAGTTCAAAAAGCAAAAAATAAATCTGTACGACTGAATAAGCCGTTAGTTGCCCCTTGCCATAACAAGAGTTTTGTCAAAACAATCGAAGAGTCTTCTAAAGAAACTGACCCTATTTTACATGAAATGTGGGAAAATTTACTCGCTGAACAACTGGTCGATAATGCATTTCACCCGCATTTTGTTGAGATTTTATCTCATTTTAGCCCTAGGGAAGCTTGGCTATTAATGAAGCTGCGGACAAAAGACCAAGTTACAGATCATAAAGGTGGGTATATCTCGTATGATGAAGATAGTTTTACTCATTGGCTGTCGAATGGAAGTAGCGCAGATTTACAGCCTTGGAATTATTCCTGTACTCTACTAGATGAATTTAGGTTTGTTGGCTTACTTGCTCCTGATAAAAATAAGTATTCAGAGAGTACCGTTATCTTGTATTTGACCGTTGCAGGGCAAGAGTTTTTAAAGTCAGTATCACCATAATACGCATAACAAACTGTTTAAGAGTGATTCGCAACGCGTGGCATTTTTACTATGCGTTGGTTTTAGTGTTTAAGGTGGTATGCGGCGGCTTCGGTATTGCGTTGCTCACACCTTAACAGGGCGTTAGGCTTCAGGAGGTCATATGAACCCAAGTATGGTAGCTTTGCATTCACACTGGCTGAATGCTGATGCTGTAAAGATCGAAATCAATACAGCTTTACCAGTCGATGAAAGTTATTCATGTGAGTTGCAAACCTTATCTCAGTTTCACTCATCGTTTCGGCGGATTTCGGTTTTTTACTCATTGTTATACGTTGTAGTCGAAGGCTATCGTGAACTTGGCAGTACTGATGAAAAAGTGGACTCATTATTGGAACAACACGATTTTGTAGATGCCTTGAGGCTTTTTAGGAACGCCACATTTCATTATCAAAAAGCACCAATACCCGAAAAACTATGAAGTTTCTTGAAACCGAAAATAGTGAAAACTGGATTCAAGATCTTCATGTTGGCTTTCGTCGGTATTTCGAACAGCAGTTGCCGATAAAGGAAACAATGGAGAAACTAAAAGCCTAACAAAGCGTTCAAGACGGATTCCCAACGCATGGCGTTTTCGGCTTTCTTCAGTTTAAGTGTTTATGTCACAATGGTTTAGGTAGGGTGGTTGGCGTTGCTCACCACTTAACGCGGCGTTAGGCTCCCACTCAAAACTAGGAGTTAAAATGGAAAATTTTATTCAGCTTATTGCTGCATTTGGCATTGGTGGCTTGATCGTAAAGTTGATCGACATTTTTATTCTCCAGCCTTACCTAGTAAAAAAAGAGCTCAATAAGTGGCTCAGAGAAAAAAAACTGGAAGCTTATTCGTTAGCGGTTGAAGACATTACTGCTATGGGCTTTAAAAACACTGAAGAATCACCGTTTGAAAACCTAGGTAATCTTTCAAGAACACTTTTGTTGGTGGAAGACCCGAAGCTTCAAAAACTTATTGAATCTCACATCTTTGATAGGGCTAATTTGCATGACTGTGAGTCTGACTCCCCAAATCAAAATGAACTGTTTAGCAAGGTACATTCTGACGCCCAAAAAATTATCTTGGCATTAAAGAATGACTTGAGAGAGGGTGCTTAGTATCAAGTTTGAAGTGCGACACTTTTTACAGATGCGCATGAATATACTCCTGAGGTGTAAAGAACCCAAGTCTTTTCCTTGGGCGCGAGTTTAGCTTTCCAGCTATTTGGTTACAGAG
>NZ_BLID01000021.1 GCF_009811315.1 Vibrio atypicus | reverse complement strand
CTTACGCCATGATCAAAGCACTGAACAAACTTACAGGGCTTGGTATGCCTGAAACTCAGTATATTGTATAAAAGTCGCTCAACTTTAGGAGGTTTGGTTTCTCGTCTGAATTACGCAACAAAGCCCCTCATATACCTGAAAAGTGATCAAGATTTACTTTTCACCGACACTATAATGTAAACGCTACCACAACATTAGCTATTTAAAATATAAGTGATAAAATCCAAAGCTTACAACCCAAACCTACTGGTTAATTTAAGTTGTTACATAACGGGGTTTCATACTTCCAGTTAAAATTTTTAACCACTAAAGGTTCTATATGGCAACGATTAAGGATGTGGCGAAAGAAGCACGAGTTTCGGTCGCAACCGTTTCACGTGTGTTAAACAAGTCACCTAAAGCAAGTCAATCATCAATCGATGCTGTGACCAAAGCGATGGGCAAGTTAGGCTACCGACCCAATGCAGCAGCCCGTTCACTGGTAAGCCAAAGCACTGATACGATGGGTGTGTTAGTCAGTGATGTGTCCGACCCATTCTTCGGTACACTGGTCAAATCAGTCGATAACGTCGCGCGTGAAAATGGCAAACATATCCTTATTGGTAACGGTTACCACAATCCTGAAGATGAGCGCCAAGCCCTGGAATTGCTAATCAATAGTCGTTGTGATGCAATCGTCATCCACTCCAAAGGACTGTCTGATAAAGAACTGATTGGTTACGCCAAAGAGGTAAAAAGCATGGTGCTGATCAATCGGAATATTCCCGAGTTAGCCAATCGTTGTATTTCCCTTGATAACCGCAAAGGCGCATTCTTAGCAACGGAATATTTGATTCGTCACGGGCATCGAAAAATAGCTTGTATCGCCTCAACTCAGGATATTGAAGATACAGATGAACGCCTGCAAGGTTATCTGGATGCACTAAAAGAACATGGCATTGAGCTATCAAAAAATTATATCGAGTACGGTGAGCCAAACAGTGATGGCGGTGAAGTTGCGATGACGAATCTGTTAACCAAATCTTTGGAGATGACTGGCGTTGTCGCCTACAACGACTATATGGCAGCGGGTGCGTTGTCAGCATTAGATCAAAACGGCATTGAAGTACCCAGTAAGATATCGATGGTGGGGTTTGATGATGGCTTAATTGCACGCTTTGTTCATCCTCGCCTCACCACAGTTCGCTATCCAATCGAGATGATGGCTGAACGTGCTGCTCGCTTAGCTTTAGCACTGTCACGTGATGAACAGGTTGAAGATGAAACTATTATTTTCAGCCCAACATTAGTGCGCAGAAATTCTGTTGAGCGTTGTTGATTGTCTATATCTAATTAGCTACGAATCAAAAAAGGTGGGCATAGAGCCCACCCCAAATGCTATCTAAAATTCAAACTGATACACGGTTCGATGCTGATAGCAATCCCCTGAGCTCAACGTCCCCATGTTGAGTCCCCATTCTGGTTTATTTGGTCCATCAGGAAAGTATTGCGTTTCCAATGCAAGGCCGTCATAAAGCGCGTAAGTTTTGCTTGCGCCCGGCGCACCTGCTAAAAAGTTTCCTGAATAGAACTGGATGGCTGGTTTAGTGGTTTTGACCTTCATCACCACATCTTCTTTCGGTGCAATAAGAACCGCGGCAACAGACACACAATCGGTCACTTCAGGCTTGAACACAAAGGCGTGATCGTAGCCACCCGCGTTTTTCTGATCCTGCTCGCTAAGAAATGCCTGGCCAATAAGTTTTGGCTCAGTGAAATCAAAACTGGTACCAGAGACAGGTTTTTGTTCACCCGTAGGAATTAAACCCGCATCCGTTGGCAAGTAATGATCTGCACTAAGCTGCAACGTATGGTCCAAACTTTTCGCGTTGCTCGCCTCGCCCGCCAAGTTAAAGTAAGCGTGGTTAGTTAAATTCACCGGAGAGGTTTTATCGGTATTCGCTTCATAGGCAATAACGAGTTCATTTTCATCGGTTAACGTGTATGTGACTTTGACATCGAGATTGCCAGGATAACCTTGGTCACCATCAGGCGATCGAAGCGTAAAAACAACTTGTCTATCACTTTGTTCCGCAATCTTCCAGCGGCGTTTATCGAACCCATCTAAGCCACCGTGGAGCGAGTTTTCACCATTATTAACACCAAGTTGATAATGCTCTCCATCGATCGCAAATTGACCGTTTGCAATACGGTTGGCAAAACGACCGACGATAGCACCAAAATAGGCGTCTTGCTTCATGTGTTCTGCCATACTTGGCGAGCGCAATAGCACTTCACGGTGTTCACCATCTAACGGCAACGTGCAACTCAACCAAGTCGCACCAATATCCATAAACGATGCCGTCATACCATTCGCATTAGTAAGGTGGAGCAGATTCGCCGCTTGACCGTCAAACGATGGCGTTTGCATCATCGCTTGTTCTAATTGTTCAAAATATGCTTTCATCGCCTGCCCTTACAACGCTTCAACCAGACCAGCTCCATCTTTGGCTTTGCACACATAAATCGACGCTTTTAAACCTGTCGCAGCTTGATATTTAGCTTCTACCGTCGATTTCACCTTATCCACCAATGCAGGTGGAACGAGAGAGACGATACAGCCACCGAAGCCACCGCCGGTCATGCGCACGCCTCCTTCTTCGCCAATTACCTCTTTCACTATCTCAACCAGGACGTCGATTTCTTTGACGGTAATTTCGAAGTCATCACGCATTGATGCATGCGACTGAGCCATCAGTTCACTCATTCGTTTAATATCATGCGAACGGAGCGCTTTTGCCGCTTCGACTGTGCGATCGTTTTCAGTGATCACGTGACGCGCACGTTTTGCCACCAATTCATCCAACTCAGAAACTTTCTCGTTGAGCTGCTCAATGGTGACATCGCGTAGAGCTTTAACACCAAAGATTCGTGCCGCTTCTTCACATTGCTCACGACGAGTGTTGTATTCGCTGTCAACCAGACCACGTTTTTTATTCGAGTTAATGATCACGACTGCCATGTCCTCAGGCATAGAAACAGCTTCTGTTTCCAGACTACGGCAGTCCAATAACATGGCGTGGTTTTCACGGCCTTCTGCCGAAATCATTTGATCCATGATGCCGCAGTTACAACCAACAAATTCGTTCTCGGCTTGCTGACCATTTAATGCGATTTCCGCCTGGCTTATTTCCAGGTTGAAGAGCACTTTGAACGTCTGACCAATCACGACTTCCAGTGCCGCTGATGAGCTCAACCCTGCACCTTGAGGGACATTGCCGCTGACAGAGATATCAGCACCGGTAAACTGGTAACCACGAGCCAACAGACACTTCACGACACCGCGAATGTAGTTTGCCCACATTTTGTCTTCTTGGAACGTGATTTCTTGAGTGATATCGAATTCATCAACCGCGTTATCGTAATCAACCGATACCACGCGTACTAGGTTGTCTTCACGCTTTGCTGCCGCAACAACCGTTTGATAGTTAATTGCACATGGCAGTACAAAACCATCGTTGTAGTCGGTGTGTTCACCAATCAGGTTTACACGACCAGGCGCTTGGATAATATGGCTTGGCGCATAGCCCAACACGTTCTCAAAAGACGCTTTCACATTTTGGATTAAATCAGACATAGTTAAATCTCAGTTTCAAATTGCATTTAGATCCCCGAACCCTTTGTTCATTCGCGATCGTGAACCACTTATTTGATTTTCTGTTTTTCAGGTTCTAGGACCTAGGATCCTAGAACCGCCCAAATCACTGTTCTTTGTAGTGCAAATCACTTAGATCACGCAGACGCTGTGCCGCTTGCTCTGCGGTTAAGTCGCGTTGACTTTCGGCCAGCATTTCGTAACCCACCATAAACTTACGAACTGTCGCGCTGCGTAAAAGTGGCGGGTAGAACAATGCGTGAAGCTGCCAATGGTCGATGTCTGTGCCCTGTTCAAAGAAAGGGGCGTAGTGCCAACCCATTGAGTAAGGGAAAGAACATTGGAATAAATTGTCATAACGGCTGGTCAGCTTCTTAATAGCGACAGCCAAGTCGTCACGCTGCTCATTACTTAACTCGCTCATACGGCGGATGTGTGTTTTCGGTAACAGCATGGTTTCGAATGGCCACGCCGCCCAGTAAGGGACAACCGCCAACCAATACTCGGTTTCAACGACGACACGGGAGCCATCTTTTAGCTCAGCTTGTACGTAATCCACCAGCAGATTGCTACCGTGTTCCTGGTAGTAAGCCTTTAGGTTTTGCTCTTTGCGTTCAATCTCATTTGGTAAGAAACTGTTCGCCCAGATTTGACCGTGTGGGTGAGGCTGAGAACAGCCCATGGTTTCACCCTTATTCTCAAACACTTGGACCCAAACATACTCTTTACCTAGCTCTTCAATTTGCTCGTTCCACGTATCAATCACGCCACGGATTCTGTCTACCGGTAGTTCAGGTAAGGTTTTGCTGTGGTCAGGAGAGAAACAAATCACTCGGCTCAAACCACGTACACCTTGGGTTTTGAATAGTGGGTTGTCTGATTCTGGCGCATCTGGTGAGTCCACCATCAGAGCAGCGAAATCGTTATTAAACACGTACGTGCCCTGATAATCTGGGTTAACATCGCCAGAGATACGCTCATTTGTCGGACACAGGAAACATTTCTCATCGTAGCTTGGTAGCTCATCAATCGCCGCTTTCTCATCCGCCCCACTCCAAGGACGTTTTGCACGGTGTGGTGACACTAAAATCCATTGACCCGTTAGTGGGTTGTAACGGCGGTGTGGATGATCCACTGGGTTAAATTCAACGTTCGACATTTTACTTACTCAACTTATTCTTCTTACTAGTCCGACGCACTGCACCGAATGAAATTTAGTAACCTTGTGGGTTGTTAGATTGCCAATTCCAAGTATCGGCCGTCATTTCAGCAACGCTGCGTGTTGCTTTCCAACCAAGCTCACGCTCTGCCTTGTCTGTGCTCGCCCAACATTCGGCGATATCACCTGGACGACGCGGGCACAATTCGTAAGGCACAGGTTTACCGCAGGCGGCACCGAAAGCTTCCACCATTTCAAGTACGCTAGAACCTTTACCAGTCCCTAGATTGTATGTGTGCAAGCCCGCTTTCTGCCCCACAGCTTTCAGTGCCGCAATGTGGCCATCAGCCAGGTCCATTACATGGACGTAATCACGCACACCTGTACCGTCCGGCGTTGGGTAGTCGTTACCAAATACGGAGAGCTTTTCACGACGACCAACCGCGACTTGTGCAATAAACGGCATCAAGTTGTTTGGAATGCCTTGCGGGTCTTCGCCCATGGTGCCCGATGGATGCGCGCCAACAGGATTAAAGTAGCGCAGTAAAGTGATGCTCCAATCGCTTTCAGCATTGAACAAATCACTCAAACACGCTTCCACCATGTATTTACTACGACCGTATGAGTTAGTGGTTGCACCTGTTGGTGAGTCTTCTGTGATCGGAACGATTTCTGGATCGCCGTAGACGGTTGCAGATGAACTGAATACGATGCTCTTCACACCCGCTTTACGCATACTACGCGCCAACACCAATGAGCCATTGACATTGTTATCGTAATATTCCAATGGCTTGACGACTGACTCACCTACCGCTTTCAGACCTGCAAAGTGAATGACCGCTTGGATATCATGCTCAGCGAATACCGAATTCAAAAACGCTTCATCACGAATATCGCCTTGATAAAAAGTTGGCTGTTTGCCAGTTAGCGCTTCAATACGGCTCAATACTTCTGTTTTGGCGTTACACAAGTTATCGACAATGATGGGCTCCATGCCCGCCTCAATCATCTGAACGCATGTGTGACTGCCGATGTAACCCATACCACCTGTGACAAGTACTCTCACTTTTGCTTCTCCGCTGTTGCTGCTTCCTGCTCGGTACCGGACCTGATGCTCACTGAGCCTGCGTTATTCACACCAAGTCGATACGCCCAATTCTTCAATGGTTAAAAGTCTATCAACCAACACCGATTCAGGTCCGTGATCAAACTCAAATTAGTGTAAACGTTACCATAAAATAAAAAGAAAAATTTTAAGTTTTTTGTAAAAAAAATGGGCACAACCAGGCTAATTCACGAGAATTTAACAGTAATCACACGCAAATGACAAAATATAACTTACATAGCATCCAAAAATAGCCACGAGCATTGTAATCGTTACCACTAGGGTTAACTGTCTGAAACTGCCAAGTGTCGTTTGAAGCAACTACTCGGAGCACCGCTGACTCTTCGTAGTTACAACGCACAAGTTGTGGGGACGTCACGATTAGCGTGTTAAAAAACTTACAAGGCTAGGTAGGCTTTGTTGCGTAATTCGATGGAACTAAATCAAGAAACTACGATCTGAGCGGCTACGCCCATCAATCGTCGTAGCCTCATGCCTAAACCTCGTTACAAAACAACTAACTGGAAGCAGTACAATA
>NZ_BLID01000020.1 GCF_009811315.1 Vibrio atypicus | reverse complement strand
GCTCTGCAATAAAATTGCACACAAATTAAATACGCGCCCACGCAAAAGACTTGGGTATAGGACACCAACGGAGTATATTCATGCGCATCTGTAGAAAGTGTCGCACTTCAAACTTGATACTAAGTGGCGATGGCTTCGATGGCATGCGCACTTTTTATAGCTAAGTCTAAGTAACGCTCCGCCTCTTCCTGCGTAATTGCAAAATCAGGTAAATGACTAGCGCGATTACGTAACTGCCTTAGGCTATTGATAACCTCAATACTGTTTGGACTAAAGTTACCAGTGCTAGCTAAATGATCGAGTATAAGTTTAGGACTAGTTCGCTTGAAAGTAGCCCCGGTGGTTAAATCACTTTTAACTGCTGCAGTTTCGATCAAAGTCCAAGCTTCTACAATTGCGGCGCGTGGGGATATTTCAGCCAAACGATAGAGCTGTTCTTTTTGACTTAGTTCTTCAGCTGTCGATTCGTGAATAACTTCTTCAGATTGGGGGATTTCAGAAGCTTGTTGCTCTGCTTTCTCCAAACCACGATTAAAACTAATCTCAGTATCACCGTATTTTAATGCAGTTAGACGCCCCATTAAGCCTCTAACTTCATTTCGAAATAGATAGCCAAGCCATACGACTGCCACTGGCCAAGCCAGAGCTTTGATAATTTCTACAATATGTTCCATATTACTCCTAGCCAGTTAACGCCCTGTTAAGGGGTGAGCAACGTAATACCGATGCCGCCGCATACCACCTTAAACACTAAAACCAACGCATAGTGAAAATGCCACGCGTTGCGAATCCCTCTTGAACAGTTTGTTATACGCGTGCTGACACTACAACGAAACTTTCATAACCTTATGATTTGGCTCACTTTCAATATCAACTGTTAACCAACCTAATGACTCGTACAACGATGGTACATTGGTGTAAACATACAGGTTACTTTGAGTTGCTGCTGATACTTGGCTAACACCCCGGTTAATCAGTTCGCTAGCAATACCTTGACCACGCCACTCAGGTGAAACATAAACAGCATTAAACCAAATAACCTCTGAGTCACCATGAGGTTCTTTAAAGCGCGAGTAAGCAAGACCACCGATAACTTGATTGTCTCTGAGAGCGACAATTACCGGTGGAAGATTAGATTGTGGCTTATAAGTATCTATGAACAGAAAATCAGACCATTCTGTTTGAAACAGCTTCTCTAGAGCAACCCAATACTGACTATTCTCATCGCAATGTCTGAATACTACCTTGTTCATATTGGACTATTTCCTCAAAAGCGTATAACGCCCTGTTAAGGGGTGAGCAACGCAATACCAAAGCCGCCGCATACCACCTTAATCACTTAAACCAACGCATAGTGAAAATGCCACGCGTTGCGAATCCCTCTTGAACAGTTTGTTAGGCGCGTAGCCACGTTTTATAACTGAATCTCAACGTTGTTCCGTACATATGTAGGGATAGATAACTGCTCATCTATATCTTTGAACTTTGGCTGTTGAGGCATCAATTCTATTATCGCGTTCAGTTCTTCAAAACTGATACCGACCACTCGGCAAGCAGTCATCAAACCATTTATAAAGCACTTTTTATCCCGCTTTTGCTGTTGCTCACTTGCAGGAATAGACGAGTACAATTCGCACTCTTTCGTTAATAAGGCTAGAAGTTCTTCTTTTGAGGTTTCCATATACAAACTCAGTTACTAGATAGTTTGGACACATTATCAATGATTTAAGACACAACTTCCAAGAGCTTGATCTTACGTTTTAAACCAAGCGCCTAACGCCGCGTTAAGTGGTGAGCAACGCAGACCACTGCACTTAAAGTATTGTGCCGTAAACACTAAAGCCGAAGTAAACCAAAAATGCCAAGCGTTGGGAATCCGTCTTAAACGCTTTGTTAAGCGTATTATTCATAGCTACTCGTCATAATAAAAAAGTTCATAATTACCAGAAGTAAAACTTACGTCCATGTTTAGCTTTTTGCCTAAGTCATTGATTAAACTAATTACAGACTTTTGATATTTCAACATATTTGTATCTGAGAAGGCTTGTTGGTATTTAGGAGCAAAACTAAAACCAACATATGTGATAGGTACTTTAAAATGAACTAGACTATTTCGTAATTCAAATAGTTGTGACAACGAATCTCGCCAAGACAGAGAACCATAATTTATATCATTCACTTTACAAAGATACTTAATTTTACCAATCGTAGATTTATAATCTTTTTCATCTATTTGTTTGGTGTCTGGACAGGTCTGCCAAGCTAGATTAACAAACCCCTCAGCAGAAATTGCCCAACCTAAGACAGCTTCGATACAAAGTGATATCGTATTGTCATCATGCATACCCGGCGCATTAATATAAAAATCAACACCCGTTTCAGGAACTGAATCTCTCACAGAAACAAATTGAGCAATTGCCTTTTGCCACTTTTCATTAGCATTTTTAAGCATCAACTGCTCTACATTTAATCTATAACCGTAACTCAAATTTTACTCCAAATACGCTTAACGCCCTGCTAAGGGGTGAGCAACGCAATACAAAAGCCGCTGCAAACCACCTTAATCACTAAAATCAACGCATAGTGAAAATGCCACGCGTTGCGAATCCCTCTTGAGCAGTTTGTTAGTCGCGAGGCACCGAGCGACAATTTTAAGCCAAACTAAACTTTGCGAACAACAAGCTTTATGTGTTTTGATGCACTTAAGTCAGGCGTAGTCTCAAAGCGGCTACTCAATGAAACCACTTGGAACAGCCAACGCCGCAGAAAACGGACTGACAACACCAAAAAAGCGCTTTTGGAAAACCAATCTCACAGTGCGGACTTTCAACAAAGTCACTGAAACCACGTGGAACTTACCACACCAGAGAAAACGTCCTTTCAGCAAGTAAATAAGCTTTTAAACCAACAAACTCACCGAGCAGATTTGCAACCAAAAACAGATTTTCGATTACCCCGCTCTATCACCACCAAAGAACGAAACAACCGCTTGGAAAATAGTAATGCATTGATTTAGAACCGATGAAACTGAGCTTTGACCGTCGAAGATGGAACTATGAATCAAACAACCAGTAGCCAAGTTTTGAGCTTAGAAACATGATTTTGACTGCTAGCTTTTTCTGGCGACTAACGCCCTGCTAAGGGGTGAGCAACGCAATACCAAAGTCACCGCATACCACCTTAAACACCAAAACCAACGCATAGTAAAAATGCCACGCGTTGCGAATCCCTCTTGAACAGTTTGTTAGCCGCTCATTCCCAAAGGTTATTGCTTACTCAACAAGAACTTACGTAAATCTCTCTCTGCACGCATAACAAACAGAATAAACACTTTGTCACTGTCTTGTTTATAGAAAACACGACATGGATTAACGACAACTTCACGATAACTTAAATGTTCTAGCTCGGGTGGAATACGACCTGACTCTGGGAAAGTTTGTAGGCGTTCGACTTTGGAGAAGATCGTTTGCACTAACTGCTTTGCAGCTACGATATTTTCAAGTGCGATGTATTCAGCGATATCGTTGAGGTCTGATAACGCTGGCTCAGTCCAGATTATTTCAGCCATTTTGACATTTTGTCCTTGGCTTCATCATGACTTACCACTTTACCGCCAGCTAGTGCACGCTCACCTCGTGCAATACCCTCAAGAATAGCTAAACGATTTTGCATAAACTCGTAGTCATCAACATCAACGAGATACGCGGATGGCTTACCATGCTCAGTAATTAACACTGGTTCTTTGGTGTCGTGGAGATCGGCGAGGATCTTAGTTGCTTGACGCTTGAGTGATGTAACTAGTTCTACTTTCATGAGAGCTGCTCCAAAGGAATACTAAAGTGATACTATTCTATCACTTTGAGTATAGCAAGCTCCATGACGGCTAACGCCGCGTTAAGTGGTGAACAACGCCAATCACCAAACCTAAACCATTGTGCCTTAAACACTAAATTCAACTTGAACTGAAATCGCCAAGCGTTGTGAATCCGCCTTAAACGCCTTGTTATGTACGTGCTTGAAGTAAATGCAATATTTGGTCTAGTATTTCTTTTTTCTTTTCTTGATTAACTAAGTCAAACTGATTAATGCCTTTGATAGCCTCTACTTTAGAGTCAGGCTTGAACTTGGCAGATAGCGGGTGTACTTCTGCTCCATATATTGGCTCAGAGAACTCAGTAAACTGATCTACCGTGATATCAATAACTTTACCATCAACTTCAACCCAAAAATGGCTTTCATCAGATGAATGTTTATAGCCATGAACGACAAACACTTCTTTATCTGATAAAAACTTCGCTAGGAGAGCACCAAGAAAATATGAGGCACTTTCGCAACTGTTTACTGGAAAACGATGAAAGAAAGGGAGGTCAATTTCGGCTCGATTTTCAAGAAACACCTCTCTAATTTTTTGCGCAATTTCGTACATATACCCTCCAAGTACATAACGCTCTGCTAAGGGGTGAACAACGCAATACCGAAGCCGCTGCATACCGCCTTAATCACTAAAATCAACGCATAGTAAAAATGCCACGCGTTGTGAATCCCTCTTGAGCAGTTTGTTAGTTTGCAAACCCAAAGCGTTGATTTTAAGTCATTTTAGACTTTGCAAACAATAAACTTTATGTGTTTTGATGCACTTAAGTCAGGCGTAGTCTAAAAGCGGCTAATCAATGAAACCACATGGAACAAACAACGCCGCAGAAAACGAACTCACAACACCAAAAAGCGCTTTTGGAAAACCAATATCACAATGCGGACTTTCAACAGAGTCACTGAAACCACATGAATTTACCACTTCAGAGAAAACGTTATTTCAGCGAGTAAATCGGCTTTTGTACCAGCAAACTTAACGAGCAGAGTTTCAACAAAAGAGTTCAGCTCAATTAACCCAAAAGTAGCCACAACAAAGAACAAACCAACCGTTAAAAAGATGCCAATTTTGGATTTTCACCACGCTCGTTAACACTGAAATTGAACGCCGATACGACAATTTCGACTTTGAGCTTTTACCACTAGATCCTGCGATATAGCTGCGTTTTTCCTCTTGCAAACTAACGCCCAATTAAGTTGTGAGCTACGCTGCCACCATACTCAAACACTTCGCCGTAATCACCAAACTAATTAAAACCGAAAGTGCCGAGCGTTGCGAATCAGCTTGAATTGCTTGTTAGCCGAGTTTTATACGACATAGCTCATTAATTGGCTTGTCTACAAAATACTCCCAAACGTGCTTGAATGCTGCATGTTGTGTTGGAAAAGGCGATAACTCTAACGCTTCTTCTAAGCTGCACCATTTATAATCTGTGTGTTCGTGATTAAGAACGACTTCTTGATTCGCTTGACACTTAACGACAAAGACTGGGATGACTTCAATAACGTTCGAGTAGGACTCATAGAACTGCTCTAAGAATTGACCATTGTACAGTTCCTTCACTTCAATCTGGGTTTCTTCCTGAAACTCTCGAACGATGGTTTGCCAAGGCAGCTCACCTTCTTCCATTGAACCTGCAACATGGCACCAAAAACCACCTTTCACTCGCTTCATTAGAAGCATCTTTGTTTCACCATTAATTTCCGACAATGCCACACCGGAAACAATTGAATTATTTATTGGAATCATTTTTATACCTAGAAACTACGATAGTCGGCTAACGCCCTGTTAAGGTGTGAGCGACGCAACACAAAAGCCGCCGCATGCCACCTTAGACACCAAACACAACGCATAGTAAAAATGCCACGCGTTGCGAATCACTCTTGAACAGTTTGTTAGCCAAAATGTGCTTCGCGATGACAATTAGGGCACATAGCAACTGCATTTTCTACAGTGTCTTCACCTCCCTTAGCTAGAGGCAACTTATGATGAACTTCAAGATATCCAGTTCCATCTGTACGACGAGGGAAAGGAGCCGCTTCATTACAACCTTCACATTTACCGTCTGCGCGTAGGAGAACTTCTGCCACTACATCAGGGTTACGTTTGAATCGTTTGACCATTTCATAAATAACCTTGGGTTTCTTAGTTGCTTGAGACAATCGTTTTCGACGATTTACGGAACTGTCTTGAATAGCTATATTAACTGCAATATCGAAATCATTGTCCTTTTGATTCCGGCTATCAAACAAACCAAAACCATTCAAGACAAATTGCTCTCGTGCATATTTGGAATGAAAGTCTGTTGTATCTGAAATATTATTAGCAAGAGCCCAAATGATCTTTGCCGGATATATTACATTTTCTTGGTCAAGTACATACCAATGACCAGGTCGACCATAATTCTGGGGTCTTTCTCCCTCATCATACCGAACAAATGCTTGCTTTATTTTTTCCTTCATTTTCCATCCTTCTAGTTTTGGCTAACGCCGCGTTAAGTAGTGAGCAACGCCACCACAAAACCTAACCATACCACCGTAATCACATAGCCCAACCTTGAACTGAGAACGCCAAGCGTTGGGAATCTGCCTTAAACGCCTTGTTATGCCTGTAGTTGCAAGAAGTAATGATACGTCCCTGACTCCCTTTCATAACCTAAAGACTCATACAGTTTCTGGGCATTCACATTACTCTCAGCAGTCTCTAGAGCTAGACCTTTAACATTATCCTTTTTCCCCATATCTTTCGCTGCTTCCATTAGCTTCTTTGCCACCCCTTGCCTCCTTGCTGTGTCTAGAACGAATAAGTCGTTTAGAACCCAAGTTCTAGCAGCCGAAACAGAAGAGAAGCTTGGATACAATTGAATAAAACCTAAACCATTACCTTTATCATCAAGTGCTAGATATATAATGGACTCATCATTATTTAAGCGCGACTCAATAAACTCACGAGCAACAGTGAGGTCGCTTTCTTGACCATAAAACACTCGATACGCATCAAAAAGAGGAGAAACCAAGTCTAATTGTTCAATTGTCGCTTTTACTATTTCCATGTACAAAATCCATTTTATTGTAGAAAGGCATAACGCCCTGTTAAGGTGTGAGCAACGCAATACCGAAACTCCCGCATACCACCTTAAACACTAAAGTCAACGCATAGTAAAAATGCCACGCGTTGCGAATCACTCTTAAACAGTTTGTTATGTGTCTTGGATTCAAGTACGAAGTGCGACACCACTGAAAAATAAAACAGTGAGATGCGATAATCATGATTTTGCTCCCGCCAAGAAGTAAAGCTATGAAATATACACACCTCACTGAGAAAGAAAGAT
>NZ_BLID01000019.1 GCF_009811315.1 Vibrio atypicus | reverse complement strand
TTTGAGGCCACTAATGACCCGAAGATGGCTAGTGTTTTTAGGGTATTGTTCATCGTTTCACCGTTTTTATATATTCACGTTTTGATTATTTTTAAACGTAAATAATATAGCAACGGATTTTAGAGTTGAGGTGATGTATAAAAGTGTTAGTGATTATTTTTATAAGGTGATTTACGTAGTTGTGATTTTGGATAAATTATCTAAGTAAATTTACTTAGATAATTGTGATTATGATCCATCTACAAATTTATTAAGTCAATTTTATCATCCGTGATGTATTGAAGAATCATAAATTAGCTCGCAGTTAGTTAATTTTAAAACTGTCTCGCCATATGAATTCATGACCAAATAAAACAGTCTTGTTATATTTCCGACCACTCATTTTTTCAATAAACATATCAATGGCAACTTCTCCCATTTCAAATGGAAACAGTCGCATCGTAGTCAGGCTTGGACTCATATGTCGGGCTGAAGAGATATCATTGGTGCCGATGACTTGTATATCCCCTGGAATGGTTAACCCGGCCTCATAAATGGCGCGATAAACACCAACGGCTACCATATCTGTCGCAGCGTAGACCACGTCGGGAAGTTCATCGAGTTGTAGCATTTCTTTCATTGCTTGATACCCCGACTCGATGCAATAATCTTTACTCACTTTACATAGCGCATCGTGATACAAGCCGTTTTCTTTGGTGATTTTACGAAAAGTATGTAAGCGCTCCTCGTTATTGCCAATAAAAGCAGGTCGTTTACAACGGCTTTTCAGTACATTTTGCATAACGTCATTGGACAATGCCAACCGGTCAATTAAGACTGCATCGGTTTTGCTACCTAAAGGATTTGAGTCAACAAATATAATATTGTGGTTAGCTTGATATAACGTATCTACAACATGTTTGGAGAAATGTCCGACTGCAATGACAGCTGGAGCGTTTTTTATTAGATTTATATTGGTATCAATCTGGTCTAAATGTAGTGTTCTTAAATCGACGCCTTTTTCTAAGCAACGATTTTGAATGCCAGCACGAATAGAAGTGAAATACGGGTCGTCTATTTCCTGTGTCGGAGTCAAAAAGTTCAACATAACAACATCACGTACGCCAGTTGGCTCATTCGTTTTGGTTACTTCATGATGAACAAACTGTTTTTTACTGCGTTTAGGGGATTGATAGCCAAGAGACTCTACTGCCTCCAAAATGGCCCGTTTTTTGTCTTCACTTACAGACAAAGTAGGGTCGTCGTTAAGAAAGCGAGAAATAGTGGAAGTAGAAATCTTCGCTCTTTGTGCAATGTCTTTAAGTGTAGCCAAAAGATTACCCTATATTGTTTTTATCGGACAGCTCTATCATGCCAAAGAGCATATTGAATGCTCTTTGGCGTTAAAACGTTAATGCGTTGATTGTACAGAATCAAATGTAATGGCGTTTCCATCAGGTTCAAAAATGTGTAAATGGGAAGGTGATGTAAATAGCGAAATTGACTCGCCAGACTGTACTTGTGTGTCCCCATGATGAAGGTATTTGAAGTCATCCACGCCGCCACATTGGCCAAAGATGTAAGTCATGCCTCCCAGTCTCTCGACCACTTCACATTGGAATGCAAGTGTGATCATATCTGGATTTGTCGTGAGGTGTTCTGGTCTAATGCCTAACGTTAGATTTTTACCTATTTCAACCTGAGCTGTTTTTATCGGTAAAGTGATTGAATGACCCACATCCATACTCACTGTTAAGCTCGTTTCATCCCAAGCTTCAACGGTACAAGGAAGAAAATTCATTTTAGGCGAGCCAATAAATCCGGCAACAAATCTGTTAACAGGGTTATGGTAGAGATCCATTGGTGAGCCAACTTGCTCAACTTTACCATCACGAAGCACGACGATTTTATCTGCTAATGTCATGGCTTCGACTTGGTCGTGCGTTACGTAGATCATGGTTGACTTAAGTTCTTGATGTAGCTTTGCAATATGTAGACGCATATCCACACGTAATTCTGCATCAAGGTTTGATAGAGGCTCATCGAATAAAAACACTTTAGGATCTCTCACGATAGCACGACCGATAGCAACGCGCTGACGTTGGCCTCCTGACAGTTGGGCTGGTTTACGATCGAGCAGATGTTCTAACTGCAGAGCTTTACCGACCAACTGCACTTTTTTATCTCGTTCTTCTTTAGGTACTTTGTTTACTTTTAGTGAGTAACCCATATTTTCTGCAACAGTCATATGTGGGTATAGCGCATAAGACTGGAACACCATCGCCACCCCTCGTTCTGATGGTGGAGTGTCGTTAACGACATTGCCCGAAATAGATATTGCTCCATCACTGATGTCTTCCAGACCGGCAATCATACGCAAGAGCGTTGATTTGCCACAGCCCGATGGGCCAACAAACACCACAAACTCACCTTCTTCTATCGACAAGTTTACGCTGTGAATGGTTTGGGTATCGTCAAAACGTTTTACGACATTGGATAATTGGATCGAAGACATTTTAAATTCCTCTTAAATGATAATAAATAAAGTGTGTGATCTAATTCGTCTTTTATTTAGTAAATTTTATTTTTACTTGTTTGTTTTATCACAATAACTACTAGATAACGTGATTAAAATCACATCAATGAATAACCTGTATGGAAAAAATAACACAAAGGAGCATATTTGCACCATAAATTTTATTTTTTACCAAAAACGAAAGGCGTGAAATTTTATGGATAATAATAAATTTAGTAAAAAACTATCTGCTCTCGCAGTTACTGCTCTATTTTGTTCGCCGATGGCGTTGGCGCAGCAGTCCTTATTAGTCTGGGAAGACATTCAAAAGTCTTTTGGTAATGAAGAAGCGGTCGCAGCGTTTGAAAAACAACACGATGTGAAAGTGAACGTGCTTGAAATGCCATATGGCGGTCAGGTCGAATCGCTACGAATGGACGGTCCGGCGGGCACTGGTCCTGACGTCGTCTTGATTCCACATGATCAGATTGGTGGGGCGGTTATCCAAGGTTTACTTGCTCCAGTTCAGGTCGATAAAGTCGTTACCGATACATTTAGTCAATCTTCTATTAACGCATTGACTTACAATGGCGTGCTATACGGTTTGCCAAAATCCGTTGAAACCGTATTTATGGTTTACAACAAAGATCTTATTTCTGAACTGCCAGAAACGATGGGCGAAATATTTGAGCTGTCTAAGAAGTTTCGCGAAGAAAATAAATACGGTTTGCTGGCTAAATGGGATGAGCTTTATTACACCTACGGAATTTTAAACGGTATGGGTGGTGATGTTTTCGCTAAAAAAGACGACGGCTCGTACGATCCTAATAAAATATTACTGAATACTCCAGGGGCAGTAGAAGGCGCGAAATTCATTCAGAAGTTCTATGACTCTAAAGTATTCCCTACAGGCATCATTGGTAATAACGGGCTTAATGCTATCGATTCACTATTCACGTCGGGCAAAGCAGCGATTGTTCAAACTGGTCCTTGGGCGCTCCAGCCTTACAAAGAAGCAGGGATCAACTACGGTGTAGCCCCTCTTCCAAAATTGCCATCTGGTGAGCAAATGGGCTCATTTATGGGCGTGAAGAGCTACAGCATTTCCACTTTCTCGAAAAACAAACCTTTAGCTCAAGAGTTTATTACGTTCGTCAATAATTATGATAATGCCAAGCGCCGCTTTGAGCTAACTGGAGAGGTTCCGGCAGTGAAAAAATTGGTGGACGATCCTGTTATCAAGAATGACCCAGGAGCAAGTGCTGTAGCGATGCAATCCATTCACGCTACGTCTATGCCTTCCATACCAGAAATGAACGAAGTGTGGGGCCCTGCAAACAGCGCGCTTCAGTTGATTGCAACCAATAAACAAGATGCGAAAAGTGCACTCGACTCTGCGGTAGACAGCATCAATATGCAAATCGAAGCTAACCACGCAATGATGGGTCAATAATTCAAAGATATTGTTCTGGCGAAAGCAATTGTCGGCCCTAGTTACTCGTCTGGGGCTGACAGACGCCAGAAGTTTTCCGAAATGGAGTTGTAAGTGATGTCTGACATGAGTGAACATTTTGAGCATAACTCGGGGCTATATCGATCCCAACGGTTTACTGCCTCCTTACTTGCGCTAATTCCTGGCTTTGGCCAGTTTTATAACCGACAGTTTGTAAAAGGCATGATGTTCTTCATCCTGCTAACAAGTTTTTATGCAGTAACTCGTGATTTTATTTCCCACGGTATGTGGGGTCTTGTAACACTTGGCGAAAACCTACCAGAGGACAACTCAGTTTTTTTACTTGCAGAAGGTATTATTGCTTCGCTAGTGGTGGTATTTGGTTTAGCGGTTTATGTACTCAGCATTAATGACGCCTACAAAAACGGTCAACGGCTTGATGAAGGCCGTCCATTGAACTCACTGCGTGTTCAGTATCGCAATGTTATCAATGCTGGCTTCCCGTATCTGATGATAAGCCCGGGTTTTATCCTTTTAGTCTTTGTTGTAGTGTTTCCGATCATCTTTGGTTTTGCGATTGGTTTTACTAACTATAACCTTTACAACTCACCGCCTGCGAAGCTGGTTGACTGGGTTGGATTGAAGAACTTCTTCAACATTTTCCAAATTAACTTGTGGCGTAACACCTTTATCGATGTGTTGCAGTGGACAGTCGTTTGGACATTAGTTGCATCAACATTGCAATGTACAGTCGGGGTTCTGTTGGCGATTCTGGTTAACCAAAAAGACCTTAAATTTAAGCCTCTGATCCGTACAATCTTTATTCTTCCTTGGGCGGTACCCGGCTTTGTTACCATCCTTATTTTTACCGGGATGTTTAACGACAGCTTTGGTGTCATCAACAATGTTATTCTCGACTTCTTTGGTATTGAGCCTAAAGCTTGGCTGACAGACCCATTCTGGACGAAAGTCGCGCTCATCATGATCCAAACCTGGTTAGGTTTCCCATTTGTATTCGCCATGACAACGGGGGTTCTACAGGCGATCCCTAACGATCTTTATGAAGCTGCGACGATGGACGGTGCAAGCAAATTTCAGCAGTTAAGAACTATCACTTTACCGCTGGTTCTGTACTCAATCGCTCCAATTTTGATTACTCAATACACGTTTAACTTTAACAACTTCAATATTATTTATCTGTTTAATAATGGGGGCCCTGCAGTCATTGGTAGTAACGCGGGCGGCACCGATATCTTGGTGTCATGGATTTACAAACTGACGATGTCTTCATCGCAATACGGTATTGCATCTGCCATCACTTTATTACTGTCGATTTTCGTTGTGGGCATTGCTCTTTGGCAATTCCGTATGACCAAGTCATTCAAAGAAGAAGCGAGATAGAAAGATGAGTATTAAACGAAGTAATCGCATCCGATTGACATTGAGCTACGGCCTGATTCTGTTGGTTTCAGTAATCATTATTTACCCGCTAGTGTGGACAGTTGGCGCGTCATTTTATCCGGGTAACAGCATTATGGGTGAGTCCATTTTCCCGGATAACCCGACGTTAAGTCACTACGCAACGTTGTTTGCTAACGACAAAGTAGCTTACCTGACCTGGTTTTGGAACAGTCTGAAAATCAGTTTTTTGACGATGGTTCTCACACTTATCAGCGTGTCATGTACGTCATATGCGTTCTCACGATTTCGTTTTAAGGGCAGAAAAAATGGCTTAATGTTGTTCCTCTTATTGCAGATGATCCCTCAGTTTTCAGCACTGATCGCTATCTTCGTATTAGCGCAGATGTTGGGACTGATTAATAGTCACTTGGCATTAGTACTTGTTTATGTAGGCGGGATGATTCCTATGAACACCTATTTAATGAAAGGGTATTTAGACGCGATACCGAAAGACCTTGATGAGTCGGCAAAAATGGATGGCGCAAGCAATATACGTATTTTTCTGGAAATTATATTGCCAATTTCAAAACCAATTATTGCAGTAGTAGCATTATTCTCTTTCACCGGACCACTTGGCGATTTTATTCTCGCGACAACGATATTAAGAACGCCTGAAAATTATACTTTACCTATCGGTTTATATAATTTGGTCGTAGAGAAAATGGGTGCAAGTTATACCACATATGCAGCAGGTGCTGTGCTTATATCAATACCTGTGGCGCTTCTTTATTTATCACTACAAAAATACTTTGTATCTGGCTTAACGGCAGGTAGTACTAAAGGCTAATAATAGAGAGAAAGATATGAACACAAAATTTAAGGTTGCACTTATTAGTGCGGCAGTGGCTTTGGCTGGCTGTCAATCTGTAAACTCTTCAAATAGTAATAGCGCTGATATTAATACTGGCTCGGATAATGTTGTTATAACTGCTCCACAATTAAGATCAGACTTTATCCGTGGAATGGATATTTCAATGCTACCTGAAATAGAAAAGCTAGGTGGTAAATATTATGAATCTGGTGCTGAAAAAGACCTGGTTAAAATATTAAAAGATAATGGTGTGAACTCTATTCGCGCACGTTTGTGGGTTGACCCGACGTCAGCCACGGGTGATGTATTCGGCGGTGGTAACAATACCTTAGAGCGCTCAATTGAGCTTGGTAAACGTGCACAAGAAAATGGCATGTCTTTCCTGCTTGATATCCATTACAGCGATTTTTGGGCTGACCCTAAAAAGCAACAAAAGCCTAAAGAGTGGGAGCAACTTACGTTTGAGAACCTAACACAGAAAGTCTACGACTATACAGCAGAGGTGATGAAAGCACACCAAGCTGCGGGTGTCGTGCCAGACATGGTTCAAGTTGGTAACGAACTGAATGGTGGCATGCTTTGGCCTGAGGGTAAGAGTTGGGGTCAAGATGGTAAGGAATTTGACCGTCTATCACTGCTTTTAAAAACCGGCATCCAAGCGGTGCATGACAACGACAGTGGTAAAGACATTCAAATCATGTTGCACCTCGCTGAAGCAGGTGATAACGGTCTTTTCCGTTGGTGGTTTGATGAAATAACCCAACGTGGTGTCGATTTTGATGTGATTGGTATGTCTTACTACCCGTGGTGGCACGGCCCAATCGATAAAGTAAAAGCCAATATGAATGACGTCATCAGTCGCTACAACAAGCCCGTCGTCCTGGTCGAAACGTCTTTCCCGTTTACCACGGAAAATGGTGATTCGTTAGGTAATAGCTACTCCGAGGCGGGGCCGATAGAGGGATACAGTGTGTCAATCGAGGGCCAGGCGCAATACCTGGCTGACATCATGACGCTGCTGAATGAACTGCCTAACGAACAAGGTCTAGGGATCTATTACTGGGAGCCAGCATGGCTACCAATTGATGGTGCAACTTGGTCCACGGAAGCGGGCATGGACTACAGTGGGGACAAATGGGACATGGGCAACTCATGGGAAAACCAAGCACTGTTTGATTTTGAAGGTAACACACTACCGTCATTGAAAGTATTTAAAGGTCAATAATGAACAATAAAAAACACATCATTCCCAAGATAAAAGGCTTGCTCCATGGAGCAGATTACAACCCTGAGCAATGGTTAGACAGACCAGATATTCTAGCCAAAGATATTGAACTGATGAAGCAGACGAACTGTAACGTTATGTCAGTCGGTATCTTCAGTTGGTCTGCTCTTGAACCTGTTGAAGGTGAGTTTCAGTTTGAATGGCTCGATAACGTACTGGATAACTTGGCAGACAATGGGATTTCTGTATTTCTAGCGACACCAAGTGGTGCGCGTCCTGCCTGGTTGTCTGAACGATACCCTGACGTCCTTCGAGTCAACAGCGCACGTGTTAAACAACTGCATGGAGAACGTCATAACCATTGTTACAGCTCACCGAATTACCGTGAGAAAGTAAGCATCATGAACGCTAAATTGGCTGAACGTTACAGTCAACATCCTGCGGTGATAGGCTGGCACGTTTCAAACGAATATGGCGGCGATTGTCACTGTAATTACTGTCAGGAAGAGTTTCGTTTGTGGCTGAAAAACAAATACGGCTCTCTATACAATCTTAATAAGCTGTGGTGGAGTGCGTTTTGGAGTCATACTTACACCAGTTGGGAACAAATTGAATCACCATCTCCCGTTGGTGAAAACTCCGTTCACGCACTGAAGTTAGATTGGAAACGATTCTGTACTGACCGCGTCTCGAACTTCTGTGAGCACGAGATTGCACCGCTCAAGGCGATTAATCCTGACCTGCCTACGACGGCAAACTTCATGGAGTACTTTTACGACTACAACTATTGGGAATTGGCAAAGTCAATTGATGTTGTTTCTTGGGACAGCTATCCGCTTTGGCACCGTGACAGCGATGAAGTTGCGCTCGCTTGCTATACCGGGATGTACCATGATTTGATGCGCACACTGAAAAACCAGCCGTTTTTACTTATGGAATCAACCCCAAGCCAAACCAACTGGCAGCCAATCACTAAGCTCAAAAAAGACGGTGTCCATCTGCTTTCATCATTGCAAGCAGTGGCTCATGGCTCTGACTCTGTTCAGTACTTCCAGTGGCGAAAAAGCCGCGGCTCTGTAGAGAAGTTTCATGGTGCGGTGATTGACCACGTTGGTCATGCAAATACTCGTACTGGTCGAGAAGTGACAGCCGTCGGTGAGTATCTTAAACAAATTAATGATGTGGCGGGAACGAGCACGCAGGCCGAAGTGGCGATCATTTTTGATTGGGAAAACCGTTGGGCAATGGATGATGCTTCAGGTCCTCGCAATGAAGGCATGCACTACGAGCAAACCGTGTGTGACCATTATCGAGGTTTTTGGCAGCAAGGTATTAGCTGCGACATCATAGAGCAGCTATGTGACTTTACTCCTTATAAGATCATTGTTGCACCTATGCTGTACTTAATAAAACCTGGTGTAGCAGAACGTCTGGAAGCGTTTGTCGAGCAAGGCGGAACGTTAGTCGCGACTTACTGGAGTTGCATCGTTGACCAGAATGATCTGTGCTTTCTGGGTGGCTTCCCTGGCGGAGAAGGCAGCCCATTGCGCCGCACGTTGGGTATTTGGGCTGAGGAGATTGATTCACTCTATGACCATGAACGCGTATTGTTTGAAATGGAAACGCATTCTGGTTTTGGCTTCAGTGGTGAATTTAAGGCCAAGCACTTAATGGAACATATTCATTTAGAGACGGCAGAAGCTTTGGCTTATTACCGCGAGGATCTATTTGATGCTTGCCCGGTCATTACTAAGAACCAGCTTGGTAAAGGTTGTGCTTACTACATCGCTGCACGTACAGAGACAGAGTTTAACGAGTTGTTTTACATCTCTCTTGCTAATTTACATGGCATTCGCAAGCCAATTGAAAACGTGCCTTACGGAGTGTCAGTGACAACTCGTGAAGACGAACAGTCTCGCTATTTGTTCATTATGAACTTTTTGAATGAGCAGCGAGATTTGAAAGTTCCGCACGGGAATTGGATAAATGCAAATACAGGTGACGATATTAAGGAGAATATTACACTTCAACCCTATCAAGTCATCGTTATCAAAAATAATAAATAACTATCCCGCCTGATTATTTAGGCGGACAATAAATAAAAATATTTAAAAATGAGATGAAATTCATCTTAAGGGTAAGTATTGCCTAAATAAAGGATATGGAGATATTTACCCAGCCAATAACTCAAAAGTAATACAAAAGGAAATTAAAATGAAAAAAGCTACATTGACAGTCGCTATTTTAGGTTCTCTATTCGCCACTCAAGTTTCAGCAGTCGATTTCTACGGTTACGTACGGGCTGGTTTGGGAGCCAGTGCTGATGGAGGCGGTACCAAGGGCGGAGATGAGTTTTACAAAACGACATTGGGTCGCTTGGGCAATGAGTTTGACACTTATTCGGAAATTGGATTAGGCCGAGAGTTATTCAATGCAGATGGTCGTTCAATGTACTTTGAAAGTATGTTTGAAATGTCATCGGACGGAAACCTAGAGTCTGAAAATAGTAAAGATGACAGTGCCAACTTTGGAATTAAGCAGTTGAATGTTCAAGCGAAGGGTTATATTCCTGCTTCACCTGATGCCGTTATCTGGGCTGGTAAACGCTTTTATCAACGTCATGATATACACATTATAGATACCAAGTACTGGAATATTTCTGGCTACGGTGTGGGCGTTGAAAACATCAAGTTAAATACCGGTGCGATTTCAGCAGCGGTTATCCGAGCGGATAATGAGTTGGCCGAGTGGGATGATACTGGCAACAAAACGAGTTACGGAGATCTGAATACTTACTTCTTAGATTTACGTTACGCTGGCTTTAGCCCATGGGAAGGCTCCTGGACTGAATTCGGTGCTGACTATGCAATGGTTAACCCAACGGATGAGCAAGAAGACGCCGCTGAAAACTTCGATAACGGTTTAATGTTAACGGCTGAACTTAGTCAGAGTTTCGCATTGGGGTACAACAAGTTTGTGCTCCAATATATGGATAAAGGACTTGCACAGAACGCTATCTCACAAGGTGGTGGCTGGTATGACATCTGGAGTGGTGATGTCAGTGATGCAAAAGGCTTTCGTTTTATCAGTACTGGTGATTTGAACTTAGGCGAAAATGTCGTGATTAATCATGTGTTAACTTACGGTAACGTGAAAGACCATGGAGATAGTCTCGATAAGGAAGAGTTGTTCTCATTTGTAGCTCGTCCAACCTATAACTGGTCTCCATACAACAAGACAATGTTAGAGGTAGGCTACTTTGACCAAGACAAAACTTGGGATTCAGGCTATGAAGATAAGTTTAGCGGTACAAAATTCACTATTGCACACGCTATCTCAACCGGTGAATCTTTCTTTGCTCGTCCAGAAATTCGATTCTTCGCGACATATTTGAAAGACAACGAGGGTGACTCTTTTGACAACAATAAGAGTAACGACACCATCAACTACGGTGTGCAAGTCGAGGCCTGGTGGTAACCAATAAAAATTGCCATTTTACTACTTAGATAGGCCTGTTTAACTCCATTCTGGCCTATCTCAAGCTTAGGCTTGAAACGCTTAGTAGTGTGCTCTTAAAGTGGGTCATATTTAACCGGGGAGCGGTATGGCGATATTATCATTTTAGGAGCTTTTTTTAGAAATTACTGTACCGTCCTAAATAAGGTTGACACATTTCCAAAATGAAATTGGAGAGTGTCATGAAATCAACAAGTAAACGAACCCAACGAGATTATTCTCTTGCTTTTAAATTGACGGTTGTTGAC
>NZ_BLID01000018.1 GCF_009811315.1 Vibrio atypicus | reverse complement strand
ATCTTTCTTTCTCAGTGAGGTGTGTATATTTCATAGCTTTACTTCTTGGCGGGAGCAAAATCATGATTATCGCATCTCACTGTTTTATTTTTCAGTGGTGTCGCACTTCGTACTTGAATCCAAGAGTGCTAACAAAGCATTTAAGAGTGATTCGCAACGCTTGGCAGTTTCGCTTCGCTCAAGTATAGCCAAGCGCCGCTCACACCTTAATGCGGCGTTAGTCGCCAGAAAAAGCTTGCAGTCAAAATCATGTTTCTAGCTTAAAACTTGGGTTACTGATTGCTTGGTTTATTGTTCGATCTTCGACGGTCAAAGGTCAGTTTTATCGGTTCTAAATCAATGTGTTGTTATTTTCCAAGCGGTTGTTTCGTTCTCTGATGCTGACAGAGCAGGGTAATCGAGAGTCTGTTTTCGGTTGCAACTCCGCTCGGTGAGTTTGTTGGGTACAAAAGCAGATTTACTCGCTGAAATGACGTTTTCTCTGGTGTTGTAAGTTCCACGTGCTTTCAGTGACTTTGTTGAAAGTCCGCACTGTGAGGTTGGCTTTCCAAAAGCGATTTTTGGTGTCGTTAGCCCGTTTTCTGCGGCGTTGTTTGTTCCAAGTGGTTTCATTGAGTAGCCGCTTTGAGACTGCGCCTGACGTAAATGCATCAAAGCACATAAAGTTTGTTGTTCGCAAAGTTTAGTTCGGCTTAAAATTGTCGCTCGGTGCCTCGCGACTAACAAACTGCTCAAGAGGGATTCGCAACGCGTGGCATTTTTACTATGCGTTGAATTTAGTGATTAAGGTGGTTTGCGGCGGCTTTTGTATTGCGTTGCTCACCCCTTAGCAGGGCGTTAGGTGCTTGAAGGAAAAGGTAAGTATGGAAATTGCTTTTCAGCAGATAAACATTGATGATTTCGAATTGTGCGTTGCTGCGAGAAAAGATGCATACTTTTGTAGTTTTGGGCATTACGATGGTTTCGACGATTTCATCAGTGGTTATCGTGAACGAGTATTAGACCGGTTAGCAACATCAGGATGGTTCTATATCCATATATTTGTGGATGGTCAGTTTGCAGGGCAGTTAGAGTTTCGTAGCTATTCACCCGAGCCGGAGACTGGCTATGTGCATCTCATTTACTTAAAGCCGAACTTTCGTGGTTCAGGACTCGCTGCAAAATTGCAGGATTATATTGTAAGCACTTTGAGTAAAGCGGGTTGTTTGCGTGCAGTACTCTCAGTAAGCCGAACTAACCATCGAGCTCTCACATTCTATAAGCGCCATGGTTGGGAGTTCGTGCGCAAGAATCCCAAGCACGATGAAACAGACTTTTACCAACTTTGGCTACGCACCTAACAAACTGTTCAAGAGGGATTCGCAACGCGTGGCATTTTCACTATCCGTTGAGTTTGGTGATTTAGGTGGTATGCGGCGGCTTGGGTATTGCGTTGCTCACCCCTTAACAGGGCGTTATGTTTATAGGAGAGTTCTGTGAGTGGAGTGAAGATTCCATTTGGTTATGATTCAAATCGAAACCAAGTAACAATTTTGAATTACCTACCTTTTGGAAGACCGAATCCAATATATTGTGGTGGAAAAGGCTGTGAAGCAGAACTTGAGTATGTTTCAGCTAGTCAAAGGGTTGGTAAGTCAAGGACAACTCAAGTTCCAGCTTACTTCAGGTTGGCGAGATATGAAGATCATTCAATTACTTGTTCTTTTGCTACAAAAGGAAAACAAATAATTGACGCAGCAGGCTCAACAAATGAAGTCCTTACAGCCCTAGCTAATGGTAGTCGAGTTTTTCGCATTCATTTGATGGATGATAAAGACCAAATGAAAATGAAAGGTAAGGAAAATGATTTTTTAAAAAATCATAACCACGACACAGTAAAACGAACCTATAGAACACGCGGTAGAAAATTGCCTTATGTAAATAGTCTAAATGGTTTGCTTGACCTTTATGAATATGGGCGTAAAAATCCAATAATGCGTCAGTCAATTTTCGTTATGGTAGATAAAGAAAAATTAAGGTGGGATGAATTTTTCTTTGACGTTAAGCATTATGATCAATTACATCAAAAGGTACTTGCTAACGGTACGGTTAAAGCTGCGGTTATAGGTCAGGTTAATAAAGTCAATTTTAGTACCCCAACTAGGCGTTTTTCTTCAGCTGAGCTTTCTCCAAAATTTCAAGGTAAAGGGAATAATATTTACCCTATTGCTCGTTTAAAGTTCGGCTTAAATCATAGTTTCATCACACCGGGTAAAAAAGTATTGTGTTTTGGTTCATTTAAATTAGAGCATGACGTGTCCAAACGTATCGTTCCTTCTCACAGAGGACATGAACTAGTTATGGGGTTAGCAGCGCCATATCAGTGGCTTGAAATATAAACATAACAAAGCGTTTAAGACGGATTCACAACGCTTGGCATTTTGGGTTTGAATTAACTTTAGTGTTTACGACCCAATATTTTAGGTTAGGTGGTCGCGTTGTTCACCACTTAACGCGGCGTTAGGCTACGGGCAGGAAAGTTCTTTGTTCTCATCTTCTTAGTTCTCTTTGAGCATTCGTTTTTCTAAGTCGGCAACTTGGTGTTGTCGGCTCAAATCCTTGAATCTCTCCAACCGTAAACATGCCAAATTTCGTGGGTTGCCTCATTGGTTTTCACGGTCGGTTGGTTGTAAATTTCATTGGCTCAAAGTGTGGAAAGGGCAAGTTAATTGAAGCTTTCGTTCTCGCTTTATGTTTGCAGCCTTACGTTTCGTTTCCTCAAAAGTAACTTGATCGCTGAAAGTCTGTATTTCGTGGTTGTCGAAATTTCGGCTGAAACAAAGTGGCTTTTATGGTTCTTGAATCACGAAAAGTCAGTGGGTGTTTGGTTGCTTATTTTGTTTAGGGTAATCTGCTTTCAAACAACCTTAAACAGCGGTGGGAAACTTCGCCTAACAAGGCGTTCAAGACGGATTCACAACGCTTGGCGATTTCAGTTCCAGTCAGGTTAAGTGTTTAAGGTACAATGGCTTAGGTTTGGTGGATGGCGTTGTTCACCACTTAACGCGGCGTTAGTAGGTGACAGGAGGCTCAGATGGAGCTCAATATAAATGGTGATGTCCCCCAAGTGGGTAAAGTTTGTGAGCAGTTCTTTCTTGAGCAAATCCAGTGTTCGCAAACTATCCATGATCAAGCGAATGTCGCGTATTTTCGTTTCGACTCCCAGTGGTTTCAGTTGTACTTCGATGGCATCACTATCTTTTGGCGCGTCTGCAGTGAGCCAACAGAGCCAATAAATAGTGATTTTTCGTCTTACAGCTCATTAGTTAATTTCAGCGAAATTAAAGGTGTTTGTAGGCATGCCTTGACGCATATTGAACAGTTTTTGGATAGCAATATCATTATTTTATCCCTTACTTTTGATAGTGGGGTGGTTCTAAAGTTTGAATATTTTAGTTTGGGTGATTATACGAAAGTCACCTACTAACAAACTGTTCAAGAGGGATTCGCAACGCGTGGCATTTTTACTATGCGTTGATTTCAGTGATTAAGGTGGTGTGCGGTGGCTTCGGTATCGCGTTGCTCACCCCTTAACAGGGCGTTATGTTTCCTTTGTATTTCAGGGGCTTAAGGTTCTTAGGCTGAAGTTCGTTGTCCCTCTAGCAACCCGCCCCTAGTAGACTCATCAAATCCGCTTTGTCGGCCTAAGTTCTTGAATCTCTCAGTCCGTAAAACATGCCAATGTTCGAGGGTTGCTTCATTGTCAGGTCGTGGAGGTTGGCTTCTTGTTTAACTGGCTTAAAGTCGCTTTGGGGTTCTTTGCCAAGTAGCATTCCGGCTTGGCAGTTGCCTCGGCAATTCAACATTGTTTTTCGCTTTGGTTGGAAAGAAAGGGCACTTGTTGGATCTGGGTCGGATTGCCTCATTGGGCAGGGAAGTGGAATTACTGGTTTTGGGTTAGTCGCTTCTGGTGGCCAAGTTGGTTCTGTCCTTGTGGTTCTGCTCAGAGAATTCGTTAGAAATCGCAGTTCTTTCTCAAATAAATCATGCGTTTGTGGTAAAACATAACAAGCAATTTAAGAGGGATTCACAACGCTTGGCACTTTTGCTTCTACTTCAAATTTAGTCTCTATGGCACAATGCGTTAGGTTGGGTGGAGGCGTTGTTCACCCCTTAATTGGGCGTTATGTGAATAGGAGATTCCAATGAACAAGGTAGTCAAAGATCGCTTCGATGTATACCCAGAGAATGCTCGTGTTAGGTTAGCGGAGCTACGAAATCTAGTCTTTCAAATAGCATCTGAGTTGGAACTTGGTGAAGTCGAAGAAACTCTAAAATGGGGTGAGCCAAGCTACAGTGTAAAAACAGGCAGTCCGCTAAGAATGGACTGGAAACTCAAGTATCCTAACAACTATTACCTTTTCTTTAATTGCCAAACCAAGCTCGTCGATACATTCCGGGAACTGTATGGTGAAGAACTGGTGTTTCAGGGAAATAGAGCTATAGTTCTGTCCTTATCGAAACCGATGCCAGAAAGAGTAATCAAGTCCTGTTTAGAGTTGGCTTTAACCTATCAGCAGCGTAAGAAATTGCCTCTTTTAGGCGCCTAATAGAATTCACATAACAAGCAATTTAAGAGGGATTCACAACGCTTGGCACTTTTGCTTCTACTTCAAATTTAGTGTTTATGGCACAATGTTTTAGGTTGGGTGGTAGCGTTGTTCACCCCTTAATTGGGCGTTATAAGCCATGGAGGGAAAATGGAATTTTACAATTGGATTGTTGTTCTTTTGGGAATTAGCTTTATTAACTTATGCGGTTCTGTCTATGTCGCAACAAGGAGTGAATTAAACTCATTTCAAAAAATAGCGCAAATCACAATTATTTGGCTAATCCCTGTTATCGCAGCAATTGGGCTATGCGTATTTCATCGTTCGCAAAGCGTATCGCATGGTCCATCGACAGAATTCGGTGGTGGGGTAAATCCAAATCTAAAAATCAAAACAACTGGTGAACGAGACGAGCCTTAAGTCATTGGGAAATGGCATATAACAAGGCGTTTAAGGCGGATTCTCAACGCTTGGAGGTTTTCGTTTGAATCAGCTTAAGTGTTTACGGCACAATGGTTTAGGTGTGGTGGTCTGCGTTGTTCACCACTTAACGCGGCGTTATAAGCTTCGAGGAAAATTATGGAAAGTATCATCAAACAAGCAATTGAATTGCGGAAACAGGGTAAGTATCAAGAGTCGAGGGCTTTGCTAAAAACGCTGCTAAACGATGAAACTTATTCTGCTAAAGCTCACTTGCAAATTGCTTGGTCATACGACAACGAAGGTAAAGAGCAAGAAGCGATTACTCATTATTTGTCATCTCTTTCAGGTTTGTTATCGTCGGTAGAAAGGTTCGATGCTTTGTTCGGGCTAGCGAGTACCTATCGAAGCCTTGGCATGTATTCGGAGGCTTTAAGCTACTTTGAGCAAACTTTAAGAGAGTACCCTAGTTCTATTGAAGTTCAGCCTTTTTATGCCATGTGTCTCTACAACTTGGGGCGCCATAAAGAAGCAACGTCATTACTACTCGAACTTTTAGTATCAACCACGAACAGTGATGCAATTAAAGAGTATCAGCGAGCTATTTCTTTATACGCAGAAGATTTAGATAGAACGTGGTAAAACGAAACACGCTTATAACAAACAATTTAAGAGTGATTCAGCACGCTTGGCATTTTTGGTTTGAGTTAAGCTCAGTGTTTACGGTGGTCAAATTAAGTATAGTGGTCGCGTGCTTCACACCTTAATTGGGCGTTATATTTCAAGGAAGGTTTGGCGTAATTTATGAGTCCTGAGTATTTAAATAGTTGTATTAATAGTTTTATAAGCTTCCTAAATCAGAATTTTGAGATGGTTGTGGAGTCATATTCAGCTCATAAGTTGAAATCTGAAAAACATGGATACGTTTTGGTTTCGTTTGATGATTATTTTGGCGACTGGGCTCAAGCTAATTGGGAGTTATTAGTTGAGCGAGTGATATGCTCTCCAAATGAGTCGTTGGTCATTTATGGTTCTGGTAGTGATTATGAGGCTGCTGCGCATAGTAGAGTGTTTTTCCAAGAAGCAAAAGCTACTCACGAGATTATATGTAACAGTAGTTGCGCTATAGACTGGATTTCAAAATCAGAAGTAGACTTATCTAAATTCGATTTTGAGTCTTTTGTATCTCGTTCTGGTGAGTGGTTTGATGTATGCCCACCTTTCGACCATGTTCTTTTTACTGAAAAAGGAGCTGTAGGTGGTGATTACCTTCAAGTTGTAATTCCTAGAAATCAACTTGAGTTTAGTGCGCAAGCAATTGAAATATAACAAGGCGTTTAAGGCAGATTCCCAACGCTTGGCGTTTTGCATTCGAAGCTGGGTTAAGTGTTTATGGTGTAAAGGTTTAGGTTGGGTGGTTAGCGTTGCTCACTACTTAACGCGGCGTTAGGTGTCTAATGGAGAACTATTTTGCAGCAGTTATTTTTTATCGAAAAATCAGTGGCTGGTAGGTGTGGTCCTGACAACTGTATGTGGGACCTTAATGAACTACACATTAACAACGTAGTTGCCATACTATCTGTGAATGACGGTGAAATGGTGCATGTTTCTCTTCTGGACTCATTGGGTATTGCCTACAAAAACGTTCCGCTTTCAAGTAACGCACCACCTCTCGATGGTGATTTGGAACTTTGCTTAAAGACTCTCCCACAAATACTCAATTTCATTGAACAGCACGAGCGTAATGGTGTGGTTGTTGTTCACTGTAAATCAGGTAAAGATCGCACTGGTCTAGCTTTAGCTGCATATTTAATGAGCACCAAAAAACTGTCCCCTATAGAAGCCATTTATGCTGTTAAACAGGCAAGGAGTATCGCCTTTACTGCGCCAGGTTGGGACGAATTTGCGCTAAAGGTACTGAGCGCGTTGAGAGACACCTAACAAGGCGTTTAAGGCGGATTCCCAACGCTTGGCGACTTGAGTTTAATTCAGTTTTAGTGTTTAAGGTACAATGGTTTAGGTTTGGTGGTTGGCGTTGCTCACCACTTAACGCGGCGTTAGCTGGCAAGGCAAGTATATGAATATTAAATTAGAATTAAGTATTGTAGTCTATGGTTTAGCGCTCTTCTCTGGAGTGTCTTACCTGTGGGGGTTCTGGCTAAACTTCGATATAAACATCTTGTCTTATATTGCTTTAACTGACGTAATCAAAGCGTCGGTATATCCTGCACTACCTGCTTTAGGAGTGTTAGCATTCTATTCTGCGATGGATGGTTACAACTCGATGTCAAAAGCACAGCATGACACCTTCATTTCTGAAGGTGGGTTTGCTAAAGGCTTTACTTATTTTCATAAGTTATTTTGTGTGGTGTGCCTTATCTTTGGATTAGGCAATGCAATTTATCTAGTAGTATCGAATGACGGATATTTCAAATTGTTAGGTTTGTATCCGTTGGTATCTATTTGCTTGTTTATATATCTGGTAACGAGCAATAAGTTTTTAATGTCGATTTCAGTTAAATATCGAGTGTTCGCTTTCATGATCATTTGTTTTTTGCCAACCTTCTTATTTAATAAAGGCTACTCAAACGGGGTGCAACAATCAGATCTGAATGCGGAAGGTCAGTATGTAATTGCTGATGGCTTCTGTTCATCCAATGACGAAGAAAAGTATCGTTTTGTTAGTGTTATTGGCGGGAAACTTTTCTCTATTTTGTCATCAGATGAGAGTCTTTGTATACGTAGTGCCGAAAATTTTAGGTTAATCAAATACAATCAAACAGACGATGATAGTTTAAATACTAATAAAGTTGCGGAAGTGGAAACAGCCAGCTAACAAAGCGTTTAAGGCAGATTCCCAACGCTCGGCATTTTCGGTTTGCTTTGAATTTAGTGTTTACGGCACAATGGTTTAGGTAGGGTGGTTGCGTTGCTCACTACTTAACGCGGCGTTATGAGTTGGCGCTGGATATTTCGATGTATTTAATAGAGTAGTGTATGAGTTTGAATGAACAGCAAAAAATTGTTGGTATGCTCGAAGAGTGTCAGAGGGATCTCACGCACATCCAAAGCTCAATGGGTACCCTCGAGTCTTTGACTAAAGAGTCATTGTTAAATATTCATCTTTTTAAAGCAATTAACAATGAGGTCGAGTTGTGGCTCCGAAATAGAAGCAATAACTCGGTAGTCACGCTAGCAAGCAGAAATGTTTTTGAATTGTACTTAATCATGCTTGAAGTCAACTCAAACGAAGACTCACTGAAAAGGTTTTATGCCCAGTTGGTAGGTGACAGAGACGATTTAAATGCTGCATTTATGAATAAATGTAAAGCGGCGGGTTACCCCATACCAGAAAGTGCGTTAAGTGTGCTTCAGGAAGAGACTGCAGCGCTCCCTTTTGAAAATGTTACTACTCGTCCTTTTAATATGCGGAACTTAGCCGATGAGCATAACTATCTAGAGGACTATAACTTTTTCTACAAGTTAAGTTCAAAACTGATTCATCCGTCAGCGCTTAAAGTCTTCGGTATTGAAAGCAATAGCCCTCAATATCAGGTTGTAGCGATGGCAGGATATTACTTTGTCGCTAAAGCTACAGATTATGCAGTGAGTCTATACAATGACCAATTAGCATTGCAGGTAGCCAACACATAACAAACTGTTCAAGAGGGATTCGCAACGCGTGGCATTTTTACTATGCGTTGGTTTAAGTGATTAAGGTGGTATGCGGCGGCTTTTGTATTGCGTTGCTCACCCCTTAACAGGGCGTTATACCGCAATCAGTCATCTAACCTTTTCATGGCTTTACGGTAAACTTCGCTACGTTCGCGCTTTCCAACTGCTAGGACGGTTACAATGATGACATCGTCTTCAACTTTGTAGACGAGACGGTAGCCCGATTGACGCAGCTTAATTTTATACATGTTGTCAGCTCCAGATAGTTTTGAAGCCGGAACATGTGGGTTATCTAAGCGCTCGATTAGCTTTTTCTTAAATTGTTGTTGCAGAGTAGAACCAAGCTTTTTCCACTCTTTGAGGGCACTCTTTTTAAAGTCGAGTTTATAAGTCATCAATATTTACCGAAATGCTCTCTTCAGATTCACGCTCTTTAGCGATAGTGAGTAGTTCAAGATCTTCGAGTCTGTCCATCATCATTTCGTACGCTTCGGCAGGTACGCAATAAAATGCTGGTTCATTTCGGTTTAATACAGCAACAGGTTCGCCGTAAGCGCTAGTTGCAACTTTCATAGGGTTAGCTTTCAACTCAGTAATGCTTGCAGCAACATCGGCTAAAATTCTAGTGGTCATATAATCGGTCTCTTAAGTGGTCTTTATATTGGTCATTTTAGCCTCAACCAAGCGGTATAACAAGTTGCTTAAGAGTGATTCGCAACGCGTGGCATTTTTACTATGCGTCGGTTTATGTGTTTAAGGTATTATGCGGAGGCTAAGGTATTGCGTTGCTCACACCTTAGCAAGGCGTTATACGACCCGTCTGAAAAGGAACAATAATGACGAAGATTATAGCTAAAGTATTTGCGACACTATTTGTAATTGTAGTGATCGGTGCGATTGGAATTGCTTTTTTGCAAGTATACAGTTCGAGTAAAGCCTTTGAACAAGATGTTGTTGCTCAAACTTATATCAAGAAAGTGGTTTTGAGTTTTAATACAGAGGACTTAAGTGAATTTAAAGAGCACCTTCACCCGGAACTTGCTAAGTATTTGGAAACGAAAGAAGGAATCCAATTAATATCGTTTTTAAGTAAAATTGGAACACTAAAAACCATTGATGAATCAAAGTGGGTATCGTCAAAATCGGCCGCGTCTACGGCTAAAGGGAAATATGAGTTCTCAAATTATGAAGTGCAAGCCACCTTTGAGAATGGTAAAGGGTTAGTTAAAGTATCGACTATTCCAAATGGTGATGGGTACTTTGTAACAAATTTCCAGATATTCTCCGAATATTACGCCACGCTTCAATAGTCGTATAACAAGGCGTTTAAGACGGATTCCCAACGCTTGGCGTTATCGGTTTTAATCAGCTTTAGTGTTTAAGGTACAATGGTTTAGGTTCGGTGGCTGGCGTTGCTCACCACTTAACGCGGCGTTAGGCTAAGATGCCAAAGTTCTATAAATTAGAGAGAAGTATAAGTGTATAAATTTTTTACTGTTATTATGTTCGTTTTAGTTGTGTTGGCCCTTGTAGGATATAAAAAGTTAGAGCCTAAAATTGACGGGTGTGCAGCATCATTTAAAGATAATAATCGTAGAATATATGAAGAAATACTTTATATTCGTACAGCAGCAGAATATGCAAAGGACTCTTATTATTTAGAAGGGGATCGCTATAATCAGTGCGATTTTGAACAAGAATGTTCTATTCATCGCTCTGCTTCCGGTGTTACAGCGTTGTCGGTGATTGATCATAACAACGAAACAATGTACTTCACCTATAAAGGAACATCTACAAAAGAAGAAATGGCGATTGATGTTAGCCAAGCTACAACTGGCGGTGATAAAAAAGCTAAAGAATACTTTACAGATGCATATCTTCAGCTTGGTAACTTTATTGATGCAAATAAAATTGAGCTTAATTCCAAAGAGTATAAATTAATCGTATCTGGACATTCCTTAGGGGGGGCTTTAGCAATGTATTCTAGTAATCGTGCTCGAAGTGACCTCTTTAACAATGAACTTTATGTTTATACTTTCTCGTCAGCAGTATTGCACGATTCTAATCAAATTGTAGGCTTTCAATCTATTCCTCAGCTACATGAAATAGAAAAGGTTGTTAATTTTGTATCTGTGGATGATATCGTGCCAAGAATTACTGGGGTTAGATCATACTTATCTTTACAAGGTTATACGTATGCGTTGGAAAATGATCATTGGTTTTATAATCCATATAGAGAACACGGTATAAAGAGTATGATTAAAAGTATATATAAAATTAGCAATGAATCTCAGCTTTGTAATTCGTTTGTTCGGTTTAGGTATTTGGTGAGTGAACAATAGCCTAACAAAGCGTTTAAGGCAGATTCGCAACACGTGGTATTCTCAGTTCAAATTGAGTTTTGTGTTTAAGGTGCAATGGTTTAGGTTAGGTGGCTGCGTTGCTCACTACTTAACGCGGCGTTATGTTTACAAGGAGTAAAAATTTGAGTACCAAGGAACATCCAGTTTGGCAAGTATATGACTTGCTTAGAACCGCTAAGCTCAATGAAAAATATTTTGGTCGCAGGCTTAAAAAGTATGTCGTTATCAACAATACAATGGAGTTTTTCATTGCAGCGACAGCGTCAACTTCGGCTATTGCGAGTCTTACAGTTTGGAGTGATGGTCTTGGTAGTCACTTTTGGCAAGGGTTCTTAATTGCGGCAGCTGTTATATCTGTACTCAAGCCCATTGTGGGAATAACGAAAAGAGTACGACTTTATGAGGAAGTGCTTGCTGAATATCGAGTGTTGTCGTTTGAGTTATCTCAATTAAGAACCTCAATTGCTACAGAGCAATCATATAAGCCAACTCATCAAACCCAATTCAAGAAAATTCTGGCTAAACACTCAGCTTTGGTAACAAAAACACCGGAAAGTACTGAAAACAAGAAGGTGAAGCAGGAGTGCGAGCAAGAGGTATTGTCAGCATTTCCAATTTCAAATTTCTACATTCCGGAGTCATAATCATGGGACAGCACGAAGATAATAAAGGTAAGCCTGGAGCACACAAGCCTCAAGGTGGCATGAAAGGCAAAAGACAACGAGCTCTACAAAAAGTAGCATTCTCAAAAGGTTCGTATCGCAAAGGTCACTGGCGTGGCAGAGTTTTTGAGGGCTCAGAGGTAGACTTGGGTGCAGGAGAAGAAGCTCCAATGATTCATGTCGAACCTGACAACCCATGGCCAAGGAAGTAGCAAACTTAGTATCAAGTTTGAAGTGCGACACTTTCTACAGATGCGCATGAATATACTCCGTTGGTGTCCTATACCCAAGTCTTTTGCGTGGGCGCGTATTTAATTTGTGTGCAATTTTATTGCAGAGC
>NZ_BLID01000017.1 GCF_009811315.1 Vibrio atypicus | reverse complement strand
GCTCTGTAACCAAATAGCTGGAAAGCTAAACTCGCGCCCAAGGAAAAGACTTGGGTTCTTTACACCTCAGGAGTATATTCATGCGCATCTGTAAAAAGTGTCGCACTTCAAACTTGATACTAAGCTCGTTTCTTATTGTTTATAAAGTCAATAAAACTACCCGTTTCAATCTCTTCAAGGCGAACATTCTTAAACTTCTCTTCGGCAAATTTACTTAGTTGCCCCATAAATTCATCTACTGCCAAAGGTAATTCATCTAACTCATTGAATAGATGATCTGTATTGTCGAGCAGATTCTTTTCAAGTGCAGCTCCTTTGTCACCATTCTGCCATTGGTAGTGTAATTGATTTCGCTGCTCATACTTCTTGAAAAATTCTTTCATATGCCCTTGTAGCATTGAAAGGTTAAATGCTAATTCATTGTTTTCTAGAAGTAAAAATGAAAAGTCTTTCGGCTGAAGATATACAACATTTTCAGGGGTTGATGTAGGCATCATTGTCAAATGACGCTTGTCATCGTTTTTATACCCTGAGATATAGTCAAACATCGTATCAAGAGTAGTCTTTTGTACTTTATAATGAAGATATACGTATGAGTATTCCTTAAGAAGTGCGGCTAGATTTTCCTTTTCTTTCTTCCTCGCTTCGATTTTAACTGCCCCCCAAACACCGACAAAAGCTGCAATTGCTGTCACTGAAAATAACTCAATTAACTCTTGAAAAGAAGTTTCCATGTTTACCTCAAAAATTTACGTTGCCGCCAGAGCATAACGCCCAATTAAGTTGTGAGCAACGCTGCCACCGACCTAAACCATTTTGCCTTAATCACAAAAGCTGATTCAAACTCAAAATGCCGAGCGTTGCGAATCAGCTTGAATTGTTTGTTATATGTGTATTTACAGAGATTGCTGGTTTCGTTTGGCTTCTTCTTCCAAGCCTTTGAAGATATCTTCAAAAGCTGGTTTCGGCTTTGGTGCACACTTGATAGTAAAGTCTGCAATTCTAAAATCTGCTACCCACACCCATCTTCGATATGTCGAATGGTGTACATAATATTGGTAGCCTTGATCAGTTAATTTAACACTATCAATCTCTGTTTTTTGTCCATAAAGCGATGATTCATCAGACCACCTAGCGTCACATTTGTACCCTTTGTCTAGGTAAGTTTCGACTTCTGCAGGTGTACTAGAAAAAGCACACAATGGTAATAGAATCAAAAACACGTAGAAACTGAACCTGTAAATCAAACCAAAACCTTATCTAATCACCGAAATGTAATGGTATAGAGTACCATAATTAACTTTGATTACATATAACGCTTATTAGTCGACAAACTGTCGTCTTTTTCTTCTATATAATGCACTCTCAATCATATTGGTTCAATTAACAATCAATAAGTTAAAGTAAGACAAGGGATACTAAGCTGCAAAATGTCGCCTAAAAACGGGAACGCTAAGTTCTCAACTCAAGTGGATAAGTTTGAGTAGGTCAAACTCAGATTAACAAGATATGAATGAGTAAAAGATCTAACACTAAATGGGGCATTTTCGAGTAAGCGCTGCGGTGTGAAGCACACAATGACCAAGTTTCTGGATAACATATCAACATGAATGTAATGCATATCAGAATATGCCAATGTGCGCTTTATCGTAAATTACATCTAGTAATTATTTTGGCGACGCTTTGAAATTTTCTGACTTTAATTCAAATTTTTGATCAACTGGCCCTTGCAGAGAATAAAAGTTCGCCACGCCTGTGCTCTCGTCAAGATTGTAAACGCGATACAGCCAATATTGGTCCCCCTTTTCTACAGAAACTTCAACCTCATTTCTTGAAATGAAAAAGGCGGTACCTTTCGACTGCTTGGTAGTTTTAACCTCGATGTACTTTTCATTGCCTTGCTCATCAAAGGACAAAACATCATAACCGGCATAATCATTGTCTTTGGCGACATGCTCCACTTTGTCAGCCAAATCACTTCGCCCAAGGTCGATTAGCTTCTGTATCTCGCTTTGAATAACTAACTTTTCACCAGCTAAACCCAGGTTACGGTTACGCTCATCTCGTTCTGCCCAGTTGGTCTTTCCAGTACGCTTGGATTTGCCTTTATCATTAGTTGACCTTCTTGATGGAGATGGAGCACTTGTTTCAGTGAGTACCGTACCTAAAACATTTATTGGCTTATAATCCAAGTCAATGCCCGGTGCCCATTCGTATAGTGAAGACAATGCTTCTGAAGCAGATTCTTTATGCTCCGAAACCTCAAATATCACCTCTACTGGAATATCTTTACTATCGATTGGGTAGCTATGTTTGACATATCTCAACTCTCCTACATAAATAAATGGTTGCGATTTACTTTTGACTTTTTCATATACCCGAGCAAAAAGTACGACTGTTTCACCACCAATTATCATCTGCATGTGAGGTGTATCAGGAGTATTATTGTTTTGAGATTCCCATTGAAACATGCTACCACCGAGAAAAACTTATCGTTGTACTTGTGTTCATCTTCTTTGCGGTCTTTCTCTAGAGTAACGAATAACACAACACAGTTATTGAATCGAGTTACCCCTGATATATCGCGGCCTTGACGCGGAACCCAGACTCCACCATGTCCAAAAGCCTCTAGTTTGGTGTGCGACTCACCGACTACAAATTTCGAATAGTCAAAAACTTCAACTTCACGCTTTAACTTCGACTCTTGGAACTCCTTCTCCACGGTCTCAAAGCCAAGCTCTTCAAGAATACGAAAACACTCACTTTTAATACCACCTTTGAAGTGGCTCGAAAGAATGCGCACTCCATGATAGTTGGTCAGAGCTAAACCAAGTATGGCCTTGGGCGGATACCTCTTCGCATCAACTATTACATCGTAATTGGTAGAATCTTTGAAGGAGTCAACTTCACCACTAGAACCATCATACTGAATAGCGGCTAGGTGAATATGCTCTTTGGTGAGAGGCGCAGCTACAGCCCTTAACCCTAGGATTAGCCCTGATTCATCAGATAGAGGAACACTTTCGCCTGATTTCGTTTTCAGTTCTGCCAACGTACGCAGCCTTTTCTAATTGTGTATTAAACTCATTATGCCATCGGCTGCTCAATTATCGCATTGATTTTCTGTGGTTTTATTGGAATGTACTTCTGAATCCAAGAGCAGACTAGTTTGTACTAATAGCATTGAACTCTTGAATATAAGCAGCCTAAATTGACGAATATAGGATACGTATACAACTTCGGTCTACTTTGATAAGAAAAACTCACTTGAATAGTGGATCAATAATTTTGGGGCGCTTTGAACCACAAAGCACTACGTTTAAGCCTTCAAGCCATCAGAGTCTGGGTAGGCGCAATTCGAAGGTCTTGTGAAAATGTAAGTCAAAGGATTAACTGAAATTCTAATACACTAAGCCTCGAGCGTTTTTTTGAACATCTCTATGTCAATCTCTCGACCACCATTATCGTGAACGTCAGGATCATTTTGCTTCCCGTAATCTGTGTTAAAAATTACTGTAATCTTCACAAACAGCAACTCACCGTCAGAACCGGACTCAGACTCCAAAGTGTAATCTAGAGACTCTTCATCTAGAGCACGGTATATCTTTCCTTTCAACTCCGCTTCATACGTTTCAGCGGTCTTCTTTTGTTTCGTTTCTAGATGGCTTTCAATAGCTATACCAACAAGATAATTTGCTACATAGCCGGCTATAAATTTTGCCACACTCATAACCTCTGGCGATAAAAGGAACTCAAAGCTTCCCTTTCTCACATCTTCAAGGAACAAAGTTTGTAGCTCACCTTTATGTACTTGTTTAGATATTACCTCAAGGTTTTCTACTAACGTCTCATCAACCCCCATCAATACTGTTTTGAGTTCGTCGATATCTGATTCAATGCTCTCAATTACAAAATCTGATGTACAATCTAAAACTCGAACGATCGGAGCTAAAGGCATTCTCGAATCAAACACAGATTTAAACTTTATATTCAAGCTTAAGTTGCGCATAACACCTGCCTCCTATTTCATTATCAGAGTAGATATACGATGGTCACTAATCGACTTGGGCAGGTCCATATTCTTAAATTCAGCGTTACTCAATCCAATATCGACCAAGATATGGTCAATGAGCTGCTTTTTCTTCCTATAGATGTATGAATAGTTCTCGTCAGTTGCAACTTGAACCAACTTGTCCCCATCGTCAAATTCTCCTAGTAATGTCTTCAACGGTTTAGAGTCTGGGAGGTCATTCATATCACCCATTACAATAACGTGGTCATAACTGCTCCAATTGGTAACTACAGCTTTTCTAATGGCTTCTGCCTGAGCCGCACGCTTAGCATCTTTCTCTTCGCTATTGTTTCTCTTAGAAGACAAATGAGCCACAACCACATAATAATTCTTACGTTCATCCTTTAAGCCAACAGCTAAGACTTTAGATGGCTGTACCGGTTTCTTCGTGACACTTGAAGTGCCCTTGAATTCAGGTAAGTTTGAAGCGGTCCCCTCGATCACAGAAAATCTCGTTAAAATAGCCACATCCTGCTTCGTAAACGTGTCTCTACCCTCAACGAAAACAACGTTCCATTCAGGAAGATAAGCCGCTATATCCTCAACAACATGCCGGCCTTCAACTTCAACTAAGCCAACAACATCAGCATCTATAGCTTTGATGACTTGAGCAAGTGCAAAAACTTCCATTTCGTATTCTTTGCGAGTTGGTGGATAAATATCATCGTATTCATAACCAACGACCTGTCCTTCATGGGGTTCTTTATAGTCCCAAAGCCATTCAGTGTTGATTGTTGAAATAGTTATTGCTTGTACTTGTAAGCACACTAAACACAATAAGCCAGCTAACGTTTTCATGGTCACTCTCCTTGTTACACTAAAACTTAGCACATCGTGATATCTAACAAGTATCATAAGTAAGGCTCATAAGGAGGTAATCAAAAAAGTACATTCTTAGCGTCTGATGGTAATATAGCCGCTACTTGAGAAGACAAGTTCGTAAGCTAGTTGAATGCTTCGACGACAAGGCACTTAAAACTAACAACTCACCTCACCTCACCACTTTGAACTGGTTCTGCTAAATCAATAATAAAAGTGTTGCTTCTAACACACGAGAATAATCTTGGCTCAAAAAGTGTTAGCGCATAATTTGCAAAAAGTCGGGTCAATGCTGCAACTCGCAACCAAACGTCATTACGAACCTTACTGCCTCAATCAGTACATACTCATTGAAATTGATCGTTAAATCGACGTCGGTCAAAACAATGGTAAAAAGTATGTCAGTATCCACTAAATCGTTCATTAAATACCAATCGAATTCTTCAAGGTCAGTTCGCGCCACAGCTTGACTCATCAAATCAAGAAGCTCGTCTAAACACTTCTCTCTATCTGACTTTGCTCGGTGTATATGTGTTAGCAGGATAGTCTTTACATTCATACAACTAGAGTAGCGGCTTTTAGATGTTACCAAGTATGGAATTCGTCTGATGCATCGTGATCTGAAACAAATTTTGAGCTCACCAAAGAACCTAACGAGAAGGCTTTGGGTATTAATAATTTAAATTTTTTTTCAATAATAGCTGTCACTTTAATTAGACATTGCACACCGGTATAAGTACGCAGTCATACAATTAAAATGACTCTGAGTCATACTTGTGATAAACAAAATAAATATGTTTTTTTTTGGATGAACATCGCAGAGTTGAATTGTTCGAAAGTGATATAGTCCTCCGAAAATTTAAAACTGGAAAATATCATGCATTCAACTGACGCAATTGAGCTAGTCAAACTCGGCGTAAGTATCGAAATCACCAAAGATTCTTCACTGCACCCAAAAGACGCTCTAGAAATCGTCAAGATTGCCAGTGAAATTGGTACTCACGTTACTGTGAAGAAGAATTATCACACGGATGTTCTCATGGAGATGGCAAAAATAGGACGAGATCACATTACTGTTGCTATATAGATAGGCTTTATCTAATTTTCACAACCAGTGAGCGTAGAACGTGCAACATATTGGGGGGACAATATGCTGCACTTTTTTGTCAGAAAGGAGCATAGTTCTTCTGACTTTAGCGACGTTTACGTCGCTAAACTGTTTAACCAACAAATTGAAGTACTTATATTTTCAGTGCTTCAATCTAAAGGATTAATTTCCGAACAGAGGCATCAAGCCCGTTTGACGACAAACTTCGTTTAAGTGAACTTGAGCTTTCAAGATGTTCTCTTTCCAATTCTCATCCTGCGCCCACATTTCGATCACAAGTGGCACGACACACTCCGTTTCTTTCAATGTTTTGAAAATGGCATTGAAATCGACTTCTCCCTCGCCAATAGTTAAATCACGGAACTGCCCTTTATATTCGGGAGTAACACGATATGTGTCTTTAAGGTGGATTTGGGTAATGCGCGGCTTACTCAGCTTAAGCTCTGTCGCGATGTCATAATTCCAACCCGAGATATTGCCAACGTCTGGATAAGCGGTAAAATAAGGCGAGTCGATCTCGCGGCTCAACACTTCAAACTTGCTCAGCGAGTTCAGGTAATCCGTATCCATGATTTCGACTGCTAACATCACCCCTGCACGCTCTGCCAGTTGTGCCGAGAGTTTCATACCTTCGATAAAACGCAGGTGTGTCGCTTTGTCTGCAGGTTCGTAATACACGTCATATCCTGCGAGCTGAATGGTGCGAATACCCAACTTGTACGCCAACGTAATTGCCTTCTCCATATGGATAACGGCTTGCTCTCGCACTTTCGGATCAGCAGAGCCAAATGGGAACCTGCGGTGTGCACTCAAACACATTGACTGTAGCGGCACTTGATGCTCTTCACACAATCGGCGTAGGTCATAAACCTCTTCATCGCACCAGTCTAAACGACTGCGTCTTTCATCAGATTCATCGACCGAAATTTCAAGAAAATCAAAGCCTAGCTCTTTCGTGGTTTTTAGCTTATCTTCCCAACATGAGTCATTCGGAAGAGCTTTTTCATAAAGCCCAACACGATGGCGCGTTAAGTTTTGGTACATAGCGCCTCCTAGTTCCAGTAGCGGTTGATTTGTTCTTTCAGTGCTTCAGCGGTTTCTTGACCCTTTTCACCTGCCAACGCGCGGCCAGCAATAAAGGTTTTCGCTTTAATGCCTTCAAATAGGTACAAATCTTCTGGCACGATGCCACCTGTGATAGAAAGCTCGATACCCAGTTCAGACAGGGCACGCATCTTCACTAAGTCCGCTTCTGTCCAGCCCACGCCCGCCAGCTCAGCATCACGAGAACGGTGGTAGATTGCTTGTGTAATACCTAAATCAACCCATGCTTGAGCGTCGTCCATAGTCCAGTTACCGTAGATCTCGATTTGAATTTCGCCATTGAACTCATCAGCAACTTTCTTACACGCATCAATGGTTGCAATGTGCGCTGCTGCTGAAACCGTAATCCAGTCAGCTCCTGCTTCAAACGCCATACGAGCCAGAATCGCGCCGCCATCTGTGGTTTTCATGTCACACACTAAAATGTGGTCCGGGTGGTTTTTACGCAGTGTCGAAACCGCCTTCATGCCTTCAGCGAACGCAAGGATAGTCCCCACTTCAATCACGTCTACGTAGCTCTCTACGTTGTTTGCCACTTCAATAGCAGCAGGTAGGTTCGTTTGGTCTAGGGCGATTTGAATCATTGGTTTAGTCATGGTTTATCCTTTAATTTGTTCACGTATTAGATGGGCAAGGCCATCTTGATTGTTGTCTGTTTTGCTTACGGCTTGAGCGTTCGATTTGACGGTGTCGTCAGCATTAAACATCGCTACGCCTAAGCCTGCGTATTGAAGCATTGATATGTCGTTGTGATTGTCGCCAATGGCAATCACTTGGGAGGGCTGAAAACCCAGTTCATTCACGTATTCAGCCAGGCGTAGGCCTTTACTATTACCCTTCGCGGCAAAATCGATTCGGTTCGACCACGAACGTTCGCCGTTAAAGTGCTCTTTGACCCAAGGCATTTGCATCAAGCGGTCAACCGACTCTTGCTCCCCTTCCACCACAAACTTCCACACAAACTCGGTGTTCTTCGCCGTTTCGGAGAATGAATCCACTCGATAGATATTTGGCTTGTGGCGCGCCGGCGCTTGCTCAGCCCACTCTTCCAACGCCAACATGTAGGCAAATGGGTTGTAGTTGGAGTAAGTCATCGCATCGGTGATATACATCACCATCTTCAGCTTGTATTCCTGTGCTAGGTCGATAAACGTTAGAGCGTGCTGATGTTCGATAGAGTTCTGAGTTAAAACGGTCTCAGTTTGGTAGTCATACACGTAGGTTCCGTTGCAGCAGATAATCGGAGTATCTAGCCCTAACTCATAGTAATAAGGCCTTGCGGCGGTGTGATGCCTACCGGTCACGATCATCACATAGCAATGTTGCTTAGCCTCTTGGATCGCTTTTTTCACTTCAGGATGGATGGTGTGATCATCGGTCAACACAGTCCCATCAAGGTCTAACGCCAATACTTGATACATCGCCTCTCCTCACATCACGCTTATTGCTGACCGTAGTAAGCATTTTCACCGTGCTTACGTAGGTAATGTTTGTCTGATAGCTCCGGCTGAATCTTGATGCCACTGTTTAGCGAGCGTGTAGCCAATGCCATTGCCGACACTTCCTCTAGCACCACCGAGTTATGTACGGCGTCTTTGGCATCTTTGCCCCAAGAGAAAGGCGCATGGCCCGCCACAATCACACTCGGTACTGCCATTGGGTCGATACGACGCTGGATAAACTCTTCGATGATGACCAAGCCAGTATTTTTCTCATACTGATCAGAAATTTCGCTGTTCGAGAGCTTGCGAGTACACGGGATATCACCATAGAAGTAGTCAGCGTGTGTCGTGCCCAGAGCTGGAATATCAATGCCCGCCTGCGCCCAAATCGTTGCACTGCGAGAATGAGTATGGACAATGCCGCCGATTTCTGGGAATGCTTTGTAGAGCTCCAGGTGAGTAGCAGTATCACTTGAAGGATTCAGCTTGCCTTCGACGATGTTGCCCTCTAAATCCACTACCACCATGTCTTCAGTCGTCATATCACTGTATTCAACACCTGACGGTTTAATCGCTATCACGCTATTTTCACGGTCAAACTCAGAAACATTACCCCAGGTAAATGTCACTAATCCGTACTTAGGAAGCTGCAAGTTCGCGTCTAAAACACGTTGTTTCAATTGGCTATATTTGGACATATCGACTCCTTAAGCCGCTTCAGCTTGTACGAGCGCCATATCAATCAGGTTCGCTACGTCTTGCGGTGTTTTACATGCACGTAGTTTTGAGAAATCTTCATCAAACTCGATCAAGTTTGCGACCTGCATCGTACCTTCAATGTGTTCTTCTGAATCTTTACCTGCCAAGGTGATCAGTACATCGACTGGCTCGTCTACGTCATCAAATAGAATTGGGGTTTCTAAGACTGTCAGTGCAAAGCCTGTTTTGATCACGCCATCTTCTGGGCGGCAGTGTGGTAGAGCAAATGCATTGTGAATACAGATGTATGGGCCTTCAGCCGAAATCGCTTTGATGATGGCGTCGTAGTAACGCTCTTCAGCCACACCTGCTTTAACTAGTGCATCAGTACCTATTTTGATAGCCGACTGCCAGTCGGTTGCTTTTGCATTAAGTTGGATTGAGTTGTTGGTAATCAGAGATTCTTTCAAGTTCATTGTTTTGCTCACTCAGTAATTTGTTATTAGTATTTTTATTAGCCCAGCCGCTTTGCCGCTGGGCTAGTTCAATTATTTATGGAAGTTGTTTTCGATAAGTGAAATCAGCTCATCACCAAAGGTTTTCACCATGATCATGTTCTTCACTGCTAGCTGCTGTTTACCTTCAGGTAGGTTGGTAATCTTTTCAGCCAGCGCAACTGAAGTAACAATGATGTCAAATGAACCTAAGTGTGATTTGTAGTCTGTGATTGCACTGTTGAATGTGGTTGCTGGTACTCCTTTCTTATCTAAGAACTCTTTAATCTTCTTAGAACACATCATTGAAGAGCCTTGACCAGAGCCACAGCACACGAGAACTCGTACTGGTTTCTGTTCAGTGGCGCCACTCGCTTGTGGAGCCTCAGCCACCGCTTGAGATTTCACAGGCGCTTGAGAATTAGGAGCTTCAACCTCAACTTCGATGCCTTCTGGTGTTACTGCTGTCATGGTTTGCGCTTGTTGCGCTTCGCCGTCTTCTTCAGCTCGCAGTGCTTTTGATGCGAAGTACATGTAAACACCCGATAGTACGACAACAACAAAGAAGAACATGCTAGAGCTAGAGATACCTTGCATGATTGGTGGGAATACGAGAGCCCAGTCAGCCATACCCATCCAGCCGTTAAACTCAGTACCTGATTGCGCAAAGATATGAATCGCCCAAGCTGAACCAACCACCTCGATAATGCCCATCACGAAACAGATCTTCATCACCGCTTTCCAGCCACCGAAGTGGTTAGCGAACACACCAATCGTCGCGTTAGAGAAGAACATTGGAATGAAGCCAGGGATAATCATGATTGGCGCATCAAACGCCAACATAGCCAATACCGCGGTAAATTGACCCACTGCACCCCAAAGGAAACCGAACACCATTGCGTTTGGTGAGTATGCGTAGATAGCCGCACAGTCAATCGCAAGAACCGCATTCGGGATTAGACGTTGAGAAATACCGTTGAACGCTTCAGAAAGCTCGGCAACGAACATACGTACACCGGTTACGATAACTTGAATAGCTACCGCGAATTTCAGACCCGTTTCGAAAATATAGATAAGCCAGTGTGTGCTACCTGCCATATCTTGCAGGTTATCAAGACCGAAAGAGAGAAGAATAATGCCAAAGAATGCCGTCATGACTAACGTAGTCGCAGCAATACTGTCGTGGAAGATGTGTAGCCATTTCGGTAGGTTGATGTGGTCAACGCTGTCGTTCTTGTCACCTAGTTTAGGTGCTACTTTAGTCGCAACCCATGAAGCAAACTGCTGCTGGTGACCAATCGAGAAGCCCGCTCCGCCTGTCACTTCTTGTGTCGGCTTGAACATTATGTTGGAAGAGATGCCCCAGTATAGAGCCATCAAAATTGCAGAGTAGATGACGGTTTCCCACATACCCGCGCCTAGGACGAAGTAGAAAACAGCAATCAAGCCAGCTTGTTGGAACATGATGTGTCCCGTAAGCATGATGGTGCGGATACCTGTGATTCTACGGAATGCTACTAAAAGGATGTTAATGCCTAGCGCCATAAGGACTGCGTACCCAACCCAGGAGTAGTTGTCTCCCATGGTTTCCATAGTAGCCATCATGGAGGTGTACGGGTCAATTACCGAGCCTGTCAGTCCATGAATTTCACTCATCTTTTCAATAACAGGTTTAAAACCCGCTACTAGCGTACCCGCACCCACTTGAACAATCATAAAACCAACAATGGTTTTGATTGAACCTGAGATAACGGTTGTTGCGTCACGTTTGAGAAGGATGTAACCGAGACAAGTTACGATACCGAGCAGCAAAGGTGCTTTGGTCATAACCTGACTGTAAAAAATATTGAAGATATCGTATAAGAACTCCATATCTTTACCCCTGATATAATTTGTATTTTTAATGATTGTAGGATTCAGTGATGTCTTGTTTTGCTCACGAGATAGACTTTAACAATCAAAAGTAATCATTCAATGCTCACTTGTGATTACTTTGATTTATATCAATTATCCTCACATAGAATGCGGCTAATTGGGCACCGGATCACACAAAAAAACATCATTATCAATAAAAACAATGACTTAAAAATATATGCGATTAAAGTCTTGTTTTTCAATTACGATGATTTGACAATCATCAGTATGATTATTAGAATCACAACAAATCAAAAGTAATCATAAAGTTGTCACAAAGACAAATAGAGTGATAAATATGAACGAAGTGCAAAGACACAACGGTATCCTATCGTTACTAGAAGAAATGCAGACGATTAACGTCTCTCATATTATTGATAATTTTAATGTTTCCCCAGCTACCGCAAGGCGTGACATTGCAAAATTAGATGAGCTTGGTAGGCTTCGAAAGGTGCGGAATGGCGCCGAAAGAATAGAAAATCAAAAGAGAAAGTGGTCACCACTCAATATTAACAGCACAGAGTTTTATGAAGAGAAAGCTCAAATAGCACATGCTGCTGCCGAGCTTTGTCAGGCGGGTGACACAGTAGTCATTAACTGTGGTTCGACTGCTTTCTTGTTAGGTCAACAATTGTGCGGAGAAAACGTTCAGATCATCACGAACTACTTCCCGCTCGCAAGCTACTTGATCAACGAAGATCATGACGACGTGATCATCATTGGAGGCCAATACAACAAAGCTCAAAACATCTTCCTAAACCCGGCACCAAACTCATTAGGCGGCTATGCCGGGAACTGGATGTTTACATCAGGTAAAGGACTAACAGATGCAGGCCTTTATAAAGCGGATATGCTGACAGCCGTTGCTGAACAGCAGATGTTAGAGCAAATCGACAAGTTAGTCGTTGTGGTAGACAGCTCCAAAGTTGGCCAAAGAACCGGAATGCTATTTTGCAACACTCAGCAAATAGATATTGTTATTACCGGTAAAGATGCCAATCCAGATGTTGTCAAAAAGATTGAAGCTCAAGGGACGCAAGTCATCTTAGTGTAAATCCAAAGGGCCAACCCGCCCCAGAATAATTGTTAACTTCAGCTCAGTGCCTTAGTCCCAATTAAGGCGCTTGGCTTCCTACATCCAAAATTAATCAAATTTGTGAAATAAAAGGTATCATCATGAGCAATGTAAACGAAATCACTCGCGAGTCATGGATTCTAAACACATTCCCTGAGTGGGGAACTTGGCTTAATGAAGAAATTGAAAATACGGTCGTTGAGCCGAATACATTTTCTATGTGGTGGCTAGGTTGTACTGGTATTTGGCTTAAGTCTGAAGAAGGTGCGAACATCTCCATGGACTTCTGGTGTGGTACTGGAAAAAAGACCCAAAAAAATCAATTCATGAAAAACCAACACCAAATGATGCGTATGGGTGGTGTTGAGGCCTTACAACCAAACTTACGTACTGCTATTTTCCCACTTGACCCATTCGCTATCAACGAAATTGACGCGGTAATGGCGTCGCACGATCACGCAGACCACATTGATATCAACGTTGCAGCCGCGGTACTACAAAACTGTGGAGACCATGTTAAGTTTATTGGACCTAAAGCGTGTGTTGACCTTTGGATGTCTTGGGGGGTGCCAAAAGATCGCTGTGTGATCGCGAAAGTAGGCGATGAGATTCGCATCAAAGACGTAAACATTAAAGTATTAGATGCATTCGACCGTACGGCTTTAGTAACACTGCCTGAGGGCACATCTTCTCTAGACAAAGACATTCTAGATGGGATGGACGACCGAGCTGTAAACTACCTCGTTGAGACAACTGGCGGCTCTGTTTACCACTCTGGTGACTCTCACTACTCTAACTACTACGCTAAACACGGTAACGACCACAAGATTGACGTAGCACTGCTTTCTTATGGTGAAAACCCACGTGGCGTAACAGATAAAATGACGTCTTCAGATATTCTTCGAGCAGCTGAGTCTTTGAACTGTGAAGTGGTTGTTCCATTCCACCATGACATTTGGGCTAACTTCCAAAACGACCCACGCGAAATAGAGGTACTGTGGAACATGAAGAAGGATCGTCTGCAATACGGCTTCGCACCTTTCTTCTGGCAAGTCGGTGGTAAATACACATACCCAACAGACAAAGGTCGCATGCACTACCAGCACTTCCGTGGCTTTGCTGACATCTTCAAGAATGATCCAGAACTGCCTTACCGCGCGTTCCTATAATCATTAAATATCATATGAACTAGGGAGCGATTCGCTCCCTTTTTTATGTCTATTTAAAGGGGTTTTTCATGCTACTACGAGATGTTAAAAAATACTTTCAATCCGGGAATATAGCGTGTGACCTCGCTTAATCTAGTCCATAGCTCTCAACTATGAAAGCTAGCTGTAGCACCCTATAACGACTGCCAATCAAGCGCTTGCTATACAGCGATGACTTTGCTTAACGATATTATTCAGACACTTGATATCGAGTACCTCTATAAATGACAGTATGAAGATACCCGATAGCCAGGGTTAAACATGCATTGCATCGATAGCAGCACAATTGGTTTTACTACCGTCAACCACCACTTTTTCAGGGAGTTCATGTTGAGTTGTCGTCCTACTTAAGAAGACTTTGGCGACAGCTTCATCTTGGTTGAAATAATAATCATAAGCGTCTCTAAACTTATCTTCAGCTCGATAATTGTAAAGCCATTCTCCTTTGACTTTGATTTAATCCATAAACTACGAAGCAGAAACAGGCTTTTCTTTAGACTTGGTATAATTCATGTTGATGACGTTTTGCTTTGACTTGTTCGGTGATAAATCTTTTTAGACCTGGAGATGAAGGAAATTTATTATATAGCAAACTATTACTTTCTCCTTCATGGTTGCGCCATTCACCATTCGCATCGTTAATTTTGCATTCAAATGTACCTGGAGCACGTAAGTGATCCAGTTGAATCATTGCACGTAAATCAGGAATAAAAACACCTTTTTCATTTTGATCACTGATGTATGAGCATGATGTAGGATCTATTAAGTTTCCCATTTTATCTTGCACTACAGCATGGTTTTGAGCAATGTACTTTTTACCTTCATCCTCAAAGATAAACCAACCAAATATAGGGTTCCACCCCTTTTTGTTTGCATAAATATAACTGTTAAACCAACATTGCCCTTCGGGGTAAGTTCCTACAGAGGGTAAAACCGTTACAGCTTTGACTGTAAAGTTACCGGAAGGATAAAGTGGGAGCTTTTGGAGTTCCGAGTTGGAAATCGCTTTATCAAGCTTACTTACAAACTTTTTGAAGTCTTCCGATTCGACGTTAGGGACGATTATATTCGGCATTTTTATTCCTAATTAGTTTTAAATAAATTAATACATTGAAATGACTGTTATGAAAATAATTTCTTTTGTATTAATTCCGTTTCATCGATTATGTTAACAAGTTATCAGCCAGCCCTAACACCGCGTTAAGTGGTGAGCAATGCCTATCACCCTACCTAACTCATTGTTCTGTAATCACTTAAGCAAAATCGACCCAAAAATACCAAGCGGTATAACAAACCGTCCTAAACGCTTTGTTATACCGCTTGGATTCTACTGCTCAGCTTCACTCTCACTAGTTGACTCCGTCTTTACTGAAGAGCCATGAACGTACGGATTTAAAAAGAAACCAAAAATAGATGCAGCGAAAAGGAGACACGCCAACCATTGCACCAAACTTTGGAACTCAGTAAGAGCAACAACTGAGCTACTAGACAACTTTTTTTGATACTTTGCTAATTTACAGTCCGCATAAGTTTTTTTGTTCTTAATGTCGCAACTCAGTTCTTCGAAAGAATCTATTGACTTCCCAAGCTCTGCTTCAACTTTATAACGCAACTCATAGGCTGACTTCTCAATAGGTAACATTGTATTACTTACTTGCATTGTTGCGACCAAAAACAAGGTTGCCAATGCTACGCCTCCCTTAAATAAAGTCTTATAACCACTGTCCGAGCTAATTTGTTCAAAAAGATATACTAACCATTTCATTCTTATTTACCGTTGTACCATTCACATGGGGATAAAATGGTGACATTTACTTATTTTTCAACAGCTAACATGAAATTTGTTTCTCAGTGAAAAACATAACACTTTGTTAAGGCGTGAGGCATGCAATGCCGAAGCTCCCACATAGCACCTTAACCACTAAAGCCAACACATAGTAAAAATACCACGCGTCCTGAATCACTCTTAAACAATTTGTTACGAGTATGACTCAAAGAGTGTGAGATCAATCCCCTCAAAATCACATACTGCTCTTATTACTGGATTGCGACAAAGACATTTCAGATAAGCCGATAAGTGCTGATAATTTGCTACGTAAGCCTCTTCTGGTAACCACCCTGCCAGCATGAACAGAAAGTAATCGCATGCAGTTAACTCTTTTCCGATTAAGTATTCATGTTTCTTAAGTTGCTCATCAAGAATGGATAACACTTCCACAATGCGAGAGTCTTGAGCCGAGACTATATCCGATACTCCTAATTCACTAGTCGTGTGGCGCTTTGGGTAATACCGAATCATTAATTCTGACTGTAGCGTATTGTTAAGAAACGCTAACCATTGAAAGAATAAAGGACGCTTGGCATCACCCAATGCTGGCATTAACCCTGAATCAGGGTGTAATTCGCAAATATGAATACAAATCGCAACACTTTCAAAAACTGCCTGTCCATCGACAATCAGGGTTGGAATACGACCCGCAGGGTTCAATCTGAGATAGTCCTTCTTTTTGTGGGATTGAGCCTTCTTGTCTACCAACAACAATTCAAAGTCAGCTTTCACATGCTGCAATAGAAAGTGTGGAGCCAAACTCGCATTATTTGGATAGTAGTAAAGCTTGAACAAATTAGGCTCCTTGCCTGATATTCTGGGGGGGGGGCTCATAACGCCAAATTAAGATGTGAACAACGCTGACACCTTACCTAAACCATTGTGTCGTAAACACTAAACTCGCTTGAAGTGAGAGCGCCGAGTGTTGTGAATCATTCTTAGATTTATTGTTATAGGCGCAGAATTTCTACTTGCTTAATGGCGCCAGAGAACACCTTGTGACACTTAAATTTCGGGTTACTTTCAAGCTTATGCCAGAAAAAACTGAACTCATGACCACCATCATCTTGTGTGTAGAATCGCCAGTTATTGGGCAAGTTTTCCGAGATTTCACACAGGACAAAATGCCAAAGTTGATTTTGGAAACCGCTTTCCCAACTACCGAGGTATTTAGTACTGGAAACCTTGGATATACCTGATTCCTCTTCAAGTTCTCTAAGCGCTGCACTTTCCACTGCACTGTCTTTCATTTCTAATGTGCCTTTTACCAACTGCACACCGGCCAAAGGATGTTCAAATAGTAGCAACTCTACAGTAGAGCCTGATTTTCGCAGTACAACAGGACACACTTTGATTTCTCTATTTTGAACCCTTTTAGTCACTGGACTCTCCCGTGCATATAACGTCGTATTAAGAGGTGGGCAAAGCCATACACCACAGCCTCGACAAACCACCTTAAACACTAAAGCTGAATTTAAACGAAATTCACCAAGCGTTATGAATCACTCTTAAATTTATTGTTAAGAGTGTGGCTGAGGAATCGTATATTCATAGAAAACCACACCACTCTCCTTAGCAGGTTGCTCTATGAACCCCAGCTTCTTAAGTAGCTTCGTTGAAGCAATATTAGATTGCTCAACACCACCTATGAGTTTTAACCAAGATTCAGATTTCTCGACTTCATGTATGAAACCTTGAAGCAACTCACTAGCTAGCCCCCATCCCCAGTATTCTTCGGCAAGCAGATAACCGATGCGGGCATACTCGTCATTCTCCACATAAGCGAACAGGAAACCTATTAGGTCGTGCCCCTCGGCTTTCACTTGAAGTAAGCGGCTCTCCAACAACATCCGCTCAAGCCAGATTCGGGCTTGTTCGCTAGATCTTATCTCGTCGAAACATGGAGGAAGATTTTCTACAACTGCTGGTGTGAGGATTTGAGGAATTCGCTCTAGCAAATATGAGTGTTTAGACAAATCAAACTCTTCTGTAATTTCAACTACTTTCAGCCTCTGACTTTCAAATGATATTGCCATACAACCTCCCCACTTCGATAAAAATCTGTATAACGCCAAATTAAGTAGTAAGCAACGCTACCACCTACCTAGACCATTGTGTCGTAAACACTTAAGCCGATTCAAACCGAAAGCGCCGAGCGTTGCGAATCAGCTTGAATTGTTTGTTATGTGCATCTGGCTCGCATGAACTGCCAGTCCTGTCCTGAAACCCAAGATTCAAAAACCTTCACCCTGTGATAGCCCTTTTGAGTCAAGGATGTAACACGAATATATGGCCTACCTGTCAGTGACTTCTGATACCTCAATGCAGCCGGTATGTTAAACAAATACACCTCTTCATCATCCACTGTAAGATTGCTATCACACTGACGCTTAGTAGAGAAATATTGAATTGCAGCGCCTAAAAGCACAAAGCCATAAGTAATTGCACTCTGCTCCATAGAAAAAACAAAGTCCAATGCTAGTAAAACACTAATACCACCTAAAACGGACGCTAGACAGTAGGAAACCGCTCGGGAATGAGCGATATACTCGATTTTACGCATAATTAAACCTCCGTTTATCCTTGTTCATAAAAACTAGAGAACTAAAGTATGGTTCGATAAGCACTGCGAGTTTATTAACAGTAAAAGATGCTCATAACGCCGTGTTAAGTGGTGAACAACGCCAACCACCAAGCCTAAACCATTGTACCTTAAACACTAAATTCAACTTGAACTAAGATCGCCAAGCGTTGTGAATCCGTCTTAAACGCCTTGTTATACAAAAATACTCATGACGCCCGTATATACATAGACTGGAAGTGCTGGCCACATCATCAGCAAGCTCCAACTGTTAGTCCAAGATGATTGAAGCTCATAGGAAGAACTAATTTGACTATGTTTCAGCAATTTTGAACTGAAAGCATCATTTAACTGATACCCGGACATAGTGGCCTCATAACCATCAATAGAAAAAACCGGATAGTATAATGTCCCTAAATCTGGATGACGTACAAATACACGAGTTAATTTCCAAACACTACCGCACGTAACACTGTGTCTGCTAACCACATATTGCTCTTCAATGTCAGCTCCTAGTGGCACCAGAGTAGGATAATCATACCTGGTATAACCTTGTTCAAACTTGACAGCTTCCCAACCACACTTCGCGACAAAATCAGTTCCTATCCAAGGGTATATGATTTTATTTTCTTCGTGATTCCAAACTAACGGAACAGATAGGATTGTGACAACGGCAATATAGCCTACTTTCCTTTTTAATGGGAAAGCCTTCAAAGTTAAAATAAACCCAGCCACAAAAGGCGATGCTAAAAGAAAGCCGCTTACGCCTTGATTCACAGCTCCAGCGCCAATGAACAAAGCGCATACTGCTAAAGTTAAATAAGATATTGTTTTGCGCATAAGCTTAAACCTATCGTTTTGTATAACGCCCTGTTAAGGGGTGAGCAACGTATTACCGAAGCCACCGCACACCACCTTAATCACTAAAATCAACGCATAGCAAAAATGCTACGCGTTGCGAATCCCTCTTGAACAGTTTGTTAGCGCGAGGCACCGAGCGACAATTTTAAGCCGAACTAAACTTTGCGAACAACAAACTTTATGTGCTTTGATGCATTTAAGCCAGGCGTATTCTCAAAGCGGCTACTCAATGAAACCACGTGGAACTTACCACACCAGAGAAAACATCATTTCAGCGAGTAAATCGGCTTTTGTACCCAACAAACTCACCGAGCGGAGTTGCAACCAAAAACAGGCTCTCGATTGCCCTACTCTGTTAGCACCAATGGACAAAACAAACGCTAGGACAGTTACAGAACTTTGGACTTAAAACCGCTAAAAATGAGTTTGGACCAACAACGATGTACCGGTGAACCGAACGATCAGCAGCCAAGTTTTGAGCTTAGAAACATGATTTTGATTGCTAGCTTTTCTGGCGACTAACGCCAAATTAAGTAGTGAGCAACGCTGCCACCTACCTAAAGCATTGTGCCGTAAACACTAAAGCTGATTCAAACCAAAAGTGCCAAGCGTTGCGAATCTGCTTAAATTTATTGTTAGTTTTTACTGTTTCCACTGAACTCAGCAATGACCTCACCTGGCGTGACAACACGTGTTAGCAAATGAGTGATGTCTGGATCTTCAATATGTTCAAGAGCATAAACTGGTTTGCCGAGACCTAAAGCATAACCAATATCCATTGCGACACTTTTTCCGACGTAACCACCAAAGTTTAGAATGTAGGTAATGTCGGCTTCTCTAATGCGCTGCAAGCAACCATCAATACCATTAGCTTGAAGAGGCTCAGAGATAGTCGTTTCAATACCTGCATTGACCAAAGTTTCTCGTATAGCCTGCATCTTTTCTAGATTTTTGAAACTACCAGCAACATAGACAGATTTACTCATACAACTTCCCTATTTTTGCGTGGACTTTGATGTAAACACTAACGCCAAATTAAGTTGAGAGCAACGCTGCCACCTTACTAAAACACTGCACCGTAATCACCAAACAAGTTGAAACCGAAAGCGCCGAGCGTTGCGAATCAGCTTGAATTGCTTGTTAGTTGCGTTCTGACCACTCCGACCGTAACACCCCATATTTGACGGAGTCATAGTATTCACCATTGTAGTAACGAACCTTTCTAAGTCTCGCTTCTTGTTGAAAACCTAGTTTCAAGGCCAAAGACATCATTCGAGGATTACCCGACCAAGTGGTTAAACCAACCCTCTCGATTTCTTTAGTTTCGAACAAATACGACACCCATAAAGGTAGAGCAAGCGCGGCAATGCCCTTACCCCAATACTGTGCATCGTAAATAACTACACCAGCTTCAAGCCAACGAGTTTCTTCACATTCCCAGTAGCAACTAACCGTTCCAACAGGAATATCGTCAACAGTGATTAATTGTAAGTCTGAGCCTGCTAGTACACGCTGAAATGATGAACTTTCAAACTGTTCTAATGTTGGATGAGAATATGGAAAGTAAGGACCATTGAACTTCATCCATTCATCATTTGAAATAAACAAAGAATGGAGAGGTTCCAGTTCGTCTTCCTTGGCTGGTCTAATATCTACTTTCATATCTTCCTCAATACTTCCCGATTCTTTGTAGCAAACTAATCCCGCATTAAGGTGTGAGCAACGCTACCACGAAACTTAACGATCCCACCATAAACACAAAACCCAACGATGGAACGAAAAATGCCAAGCGTTGGGAATCACTCTTAAATGCTTTGTTAGTTGACTGGCAGCGTATTTAGATAGGTATTCCAACATGACCATGCTAGCAAGCTAATGGAAGATAGAATAATTAGTAGGTAACCAAGGTATTGTGTCACCACCAACCTAGTAAAGTGATACTTATGCTCAATGCCGGTTGTAGCTGAAACATAGTAGTCGATCTGATCGTGAACTAAGTTTCTATCAAGTATCCCCGAATAACGTTTAGAGTTGGTTTCATACAATGCCTGTTGTTCTTCAGTTTCTTCCGAAGTTGCGCAGTCTTTGTCTTTTAAATGACGAAAGGATATACGCAACTCGTTAATTTCCATCGCTTGCCTACGAAAATTGTCCGACCGAAGCGAAAAGTCACTTTTCTGAACGACTACCGAGATCACCATAGCAAATACTGAAAGTGTTGTTATGGCAAAGTCTAAAAAACGCTCGTACTCAATAATGAAATGATTATCTGCATATAACTGAGTAATTAAAGAAATAACTATCAAACTAAATGCTAACGTAGTCAATGACCACAAAGACAAGGTATTGTGCGTATCAAGCCTGCGTGCAGCGTGGAAACAACTTTCCTTAGTAATGCCCGTTCGCCTGTACAAGTTTTGAACTTGTGATTTCATAGTTTTCCTTTTTACTTTCGTATTATTTTGATGAAGACAACTAACGCCGCGTTAAGTAGTGAGCAACGCAGACCACTTAGCTTAAACCATTGTGCCGTAAACACTAAATTCAAAGCAAACCGAAAATGCCAAGCGTTGGGAATCTGTCTTAAACGCTTTGTTATAAGGCGGACTTTTAGTTAAGTGCCTTTTCCAACCAAACCGAACAAATGTACTCACCATTTTTCTTTGCATATTCATTGAATACGCCAATTTCTCTAAAACCAAAACGTTTGTGTAAGGCAACTGAAGCATCATTAGGTAATGCGATACCTGACAACACCCTGTGGACTCCGTAACCAGAAATTGATGAGAACAGCTTAGAATACAGTTTTGAACCAACACCTTTACCTTTTGCTGTTGAAGCAAGGTACACGGTAACTTCAGCTGTATCCTCAAATGCTGAAATGTCCCTATAAGGCTGGGAACATGCGAAACCTAGCAACTCCCCACTTTCGATAGCAACGAAAAGTTGATGCTTACTATTACATGAGAATTGAGAGAACCAATTTAGACGGTTTTCTTGCGTAAATACCTGCTCTTCAAAACGAGCGTTAGTATGCTCTATGTAAAAGTTAAAGATATCGGTGATGGCTGCGACATCGCTTAGCTTCCCTACTCTGATTTCCACGTAAATTCCTTTTATCTTCTAGCCTTATAACGCCGCATTAAGGTGTGAGCGACGCTTGGCTACATTTGAGCGAAGCGAAAATGCCAAGCGTTGCGAATCACTCTTAAATGCTTTGTTAGACATCTTGGATTCAAGTACGAAGTGCGACACCACTGAAAAATAAAACAGTGAGATGCGATAATCATGATTTTGCTCCCGCCAAGAAGTAAAGCTATGAAATATACACACCTCACTGAGAAAGAAA
>NZ_BLID01000016.1:28299-48520 GCF_009811315.1 Vibrio atypicus | reverse complement strand
ACTTCCATTTCTACTAGCTCTAGAAGCTCTTCATCATCAACCATGTCACATTTGTTCATGAATACGATGATGTAAGGAATACCAACCTGACGGCCTAGTAGGATGTGCTCACGAGTTTGTGGCATCGGACCATCTGTTGCAGCAACAACTAGGATACCACCGTCCATCTGTGCAGCACCTGTGATCATGTTTTTAACATAATCCGCGTGTCCTGGACAGTCTACGTGTGCGTAGTGACGTGCTGGAGTGTCGTACTCTACGTGAGAAGTAGCGATTGTGATACCGCGCTCACGCTCTTCTGGAGCGTTATCGATAGATGCGAAGTCTTTCGCAACACCACCGTACACTTTTGCAAGTGTAGTACAGATAGCAGCAGTTAGAGTTGTTTTACCGTGGTCAACGTGGCCGATAGTACCAACGTTAACGTGCGGTTTAGTACGTTCAAATTTTTCTTTAGACACGATCGTGTTCCTTCCTAGTTATGATTCGCCGCGATCATTATTGACCGAGACGCGCCAGAAATTGCTATTTTATGCGCCAACGTCAGTCAGCGCAATATTTGGACGCATTGATCTTCAAAAAAAACCAGACTTTTTTCAGATCAAGACGTTTTATAAGTAACCACGCGCTGCAATGATTTTATCTGCAAAGTTTTTCGGTACTTCAGCGTACTCGTTAAACTCCATAGAGTAAGACGCACGGCCTTGAGTTGCAGAACGTAGGTCAGTTGCGTAACCAAACATCTCAGATAGAGGTACTTGAGCGCGGACGATCTTAATACCCGCCACACCGTCATCCATACCTTCGATCATGCCGCGGCGACGGTTAAGGTCACCAACAACATCACCCATCCAATCTTCAGGAGTCGTTACTTCAACATTCATCATAGGCTCAAGAAGCACAGGTTGCGCTTCAAGCGATCCTTTCTTGAATGCCATCGAGCCGGCGATCTTAAACGCCATCTCGTTAGAGTCAACATCGTGGTAAGAACCATCGAACAGCGTTGCTTTAATGTCTAGTACCGGGTAACCCGCTACAACACCACTGTTCATTTGCTCTTCGATACCTTTCGATACCGAGCTGATGTATTCCTTAGGAACCACACCGCCCACAATTTCGTCAACAAAGACAAAACCTTCGCCAGGTTCAGATGGCTCCAGTTTGATCCATACGTGACCGTACTGACCACGACCACCAGATTGACGAACAAATTTACCTTCAACTTCCGCGCTTCCACGGATCGTTTCACGGTAAGCAACCTGAGGTTTACCTACATTACAGTCAACGCTGAATTCGCGCTTCATACGGTCAACGATGATATCCAGGTGAAGCTCACCCATACCAGAGATCAGAGTCTGACCCGTTTCATCGTCCGTTTCGACACGGAAAGAAGGGTCTTCTGCCGCTAGTTTACCTAGTGCAATACCCATCTTTTCTTGATCGGCAACAGAGCGTGGCTCTACCGCGATCTGAATAACAGGATCAGGGAATTCCATGCGTTCCAGAATCACTTTATGGTTCTGGTCACACAGAGTGTCACCTGTAGTCACGTCTTTTAGGCCAATCGCTGCCGCGATATCGCCCGCACGGACTTCTTTAATTTCGTCACGCTTATTTGAGTGCATCTGTACGATACGACCAAAGCGTTCTTTCTTCTGCTTAACAGAGTTATAAACTGCATCACCAGAGTTCACGACACCCGAGTAAACACGCATAAAGGTTAGCGTACCTACGAATGGGTCAGTTGCGATCTTAAATGCTAGTGCTGAAAACGGTTCGTTGTCGTCTGCATGACGCTCAACTTCATTTTCGTTTTCATCAATACCTTTAATCGCAGGAACGTCTACTGGTGAAGGCAAGTATTCCACAACTGCATCTAGTACCGCTTGAACACCTTTGTTTTTGAACGCACTTCCACAAGTGGCCAGTACGATTTCGTTATTTAGTGTGCGAGTACGTAGAGCTTGTTTGATCTCTGCTTCAGTCAGTTCGCCTTCTTCAAGGTATTTATCCATCAGCTCTTCAGTCGCTTCTGCTGCTGACTCAACTAAGTTGTTGCGCCACTCTTCAGCGATTTCTAACATATCAGCTGGGATATCTTCGTAAGTGAAGGTCGTACCTTGATCTTCTTCATTCCAGTTGATCATCTTCATCTTGATCAGGTCGATAACACCCTTGAAATCTTCTTCCGAACCAACGTTAAGCTGGATAGGAACAGGGTTCGCACCAAGACGGTTTTTGATTTGATCAACAACGCGTAGGAAGTCAGCTCCTGCACGGTCCATCTTGTTGACGAATACCATACGTGGAACATGGTACTTGTCAGCTTGACGCCATACAGTTTCAGATTGAGGTTCAACACCTGATGAACCACAGAACACAACAACAGCGCCATCAAGTACGCGTAGTGAACGCTCTACTTCGATAGTGAAATCTACGTGTCCAGGGGTATCGATGATGTTGATGCGGTGGTCTTGGAATTGCGCTTCCATACCACGCCAGAAAGTGGTAGTCGCAGCTGAGGTGATTGTGATACCACGCTCTTGCTCCTGCTCCATCCAGTCCATGGTAGCAGCACCATCGTGCACTTCACCGATTTTATGAGAAAGACCAGTATAGAACAGAATACGTTCACTTGTGGTTGTTTTACCTGCGTCTACGTGAGCGACGATACCAATATTACGGTAGCGCTCAATAGGTGTTTTACGAGCCACGATTGAATCCTCTTGAATTAGGGACTATTGCTATCTCTAGTAGATTTTAGGACTGCATCACGCAATTTTCCTTACCCCTAGATATAGCAATAGTTCCTAAGCTTGCGCATAGGAACTAGAGTAGCGCCGCAGGGATCCCTGCGGCACAGAAAGGTATTACCAACGGTAATGTGCGAACGCTTTGTTTGCGTCAGCCATGCGGTGAACGTCTTCACGTTTCTTAACCGCAGTACCTTTGTTCTCAGACGCGTCTAGCATTTCAGCAGCTAGGCGTTGAGCCATAGATTTTTCACCACGCTTACGCGCAGCTTCAACCAACCAACGCATAGCAAGTGCGTTACGGCGAACCGGACGTACTTCTACAGGAACTTGGTAAGTTGAACCACCTACACGGCGAGATTTAACCTCTACCGCTGGGCGAACATTTTCAAGAGCTTCTTCAAATACAGCTAAGTGATCTTTACCAGATTTCTCAGCCATAGCATCTAGTGCAGTGTAAACGATTTTCTCTGCAGTAGATTTCTTACCGTCAACCATAAGGATGTTAACGAATTTTGCCAGCAGTTCAGATTTGAACTTTGGATCTGGAAGGATCTTACGCTGACCAATGACGCGACGACGTGGCATGGATTTTCTCCGTTGTCTTCTTCAGGTTTTATCCAAAACTTTTCAGTTTTTTCAAAAAATTAAAAATAATTTAGTGTTTGGCCTTACTTAACGGATACCATTAAGACTTAGGACGCTTCACACCGTACTTAGAACGACCTTGTTTACGGTCATTTACGCCAGCACAGTCTAGTGCGCCGCGAACAGTGTGGTAACGTACACCCGGAAGGTCTTTAACACGACCACCACGGATTAGAACAACTGAGTGCTCTTGAAGGTTGTGACCTTCACCGCCGATGTACGAAGTCACTTCGAAGCCGTTCGTTAGACGAACACGACATACTTTACGAAGTGCTGAGTTAGGTTTTTTAGGTGTAGTAGTGTAAACACGAGTACATACACCACGTTTTTGTGGGCACGCTTCTAGTGCAGGCACGTTGCTTTTAACAACTTGCTTTGCACGAGGCTTACGTACCAACTGGTTAATAGTTGCCATTAACTAGCTCCTGATTTACTTGAAAGTAAGCTTTGTGAAAAATCTATCCCAAATCACCATTGGCAATTAGGGACGCAAAATTCTATGCAGCAGTGGGATGTGTGTCAAGAAATATACGGATCTTTTTTTGTCCAATACACTTTTCTAGCCGTAAACCTCAACAGACGGTATGGTCTTTAGTTCCAGGTTAAAGATTGCTCACATTGAACAGTCAACGAAACAAAACCAGAATAAGGGATAACACGCAGTGACGGGCTGACTCGATTTAAGATACCTCGCGCAGCTAAATCGTTCTCTAATACCGAGGTTGATAGGCCTTTAATCTGACCAAAATCTTTATGTTGTGGGTTCGCCGCATAAACAGCATCTTCTATCAGCAATAGCTCATCGCTTTCAGAAATATACTGTGTGGCTTCACTCAATGCTTGAGTCGACTTAATAATATGTAACATGCTGGCCTCAGAATGATAGTAGCTTGCCCGCTTTCTGCAGCAGAGCTTTAAGTTCAGCGCGTTCTAATGGCTTGGCATCAATGACCAAATCCGCTTGTGCGAGGCCTCGTTCAGCCAAAGAAGCACGACAGACGTATACTTGCTCAATATCATACAAATCAAACAATTTGAGCATAGGTGCATAATCTTTACTTAAAATCGTCTCTGGTTGCTGACCATTCAACAGTTGATAAACACCATCACCAACAAAAATGACACTAATGTCTTCGCAATAGGCAGAAGCCGCCAATAGAGCATCGACGCCCTCTCGCCCTGCAGCACTGCCATGAGGCGCGCTACGAAATAGATAGGTTAATTGACTCAAAACTGTACCACTCTATCTTGGGTTAGCATAGCTTCTGCCAAACTGCCTAAACCTGCCTGTGAGAAGCTCTCAGCAAGGTTACTTTGTGCTAAACCATGTTGGCTTGCCTCATCCTCACTGATCACGCCACGGCGCAATGCAGCAGCTACACAGGTCTCTAAACGGATTTGATACTCATCGGCTAAGGTATGCCACGCTTTGGCTAAATCAAACTCATCGTTAGCCGGTACACTGAGCGCACTGCCATTGGTCACACCATCTTGATAAAAGAACACACTCACAAGTGTATGCTCTTGCTCAATCAACGCTTTTGCAAATTGGTAGGCACTTCGAGCAGACTGACTACCGTATAAAGGGCCGTTGACGACCAAGGTATAAGTCAGAGTGCTCACTCTTCGTCATCCTCAGTTTTACGCTGACGAATGTAGAGGTAAACCGTGTGCTTAGAGATATTTAATCGGTCTGCAACGCGATTAATCGCATCTTTGATATCAAAGATCCCTTTGTCATACAGTTCCATCACGATCTGACGGTTCTTCGTATTATTCGATACCGACTTATCGGCATTGATCTCTTCAATCGTGCGCTCAACCGTCTGGTCCACCAGTTCTTCAACATCGCTTGCGAAGTTCACTGATGAGGCAGCTTGTTTCGCCTCTTCCGTCGGCATGAATGATTGCAATACCTGAGAAAATGGCGCATCTAAGTTCACGTTGATACATAACAGGCCAATGACACGATTCTCACCGTTACGAATGGCAACGGTAATCGACTTCATCAATACACCGCCTTTCGCACGGGTGAAGTACGAACGAGAAAAGTTACGCTCAGAGCCTTCAATATCTTTCAACATTTTTAGCGCCAAGTCAGTGATTGGAGAACCGACCTGTCGGCCTGTATTTTCACCATTGGCAATTTTGATTGCAGAGGTATTAAGATCTTCCAAAGAGTGAAGAACGATTTCACAAAATGGGCCGATCAAGCTAGCGATGCCATCAACAACGGCCTCATAAGATCTCAGGATGATTTTATCGTGCTCAGAAAATGGCATCACGTTGACAGATTCCATTTCGAGCAACATCTCCGCATTTATTGTTTCTGTAGTGGTCATAAGTCTTCGAGCGAAAAATCAACAAATTGGTGTAAGTTTATCAGAAATTTTGAATAGAACACCTAGCTAAGCGACCATCTAGTGATTTAGAACAAATAAATGAGACAACAGCGACATACTAAAGGCACAAAAAAGCCCGGCAAATGCCAGGCCTTTGGTTTAAACAGAGAAAATACGATTACTGAACCGCTTCTTCGCCGTTATCGATTTTCAGAAGCTCAACTTCAAATACAAGTGTTGAGTTAGCAGGAATCGTTGGTGTGTCTTGTTGGCCGTATGCAAGCTCTGGCGGGATAACGAACTTGAATTTAGAACCGACAGGCATTAGCTGAACGCCTTCAGTCCAACCCGGGATTACACGGTTCAGTGGGAATGTCGCAGGTTCGCCACGATCGTATGAGCTATCAAACTGAGTACCATCAATCAATGTACCTTTGTAGTGTACTTGAACCGTATCAGTATCTTTAGGTTGCTCACCTTCTGCCGCCGTCATCACTTGGTAAAGTAGGCCTGTGTCGGTTTGCGTCACACCGTCTTGCTTAGCAAATTCTGTGCGGAAATCATCACCTGCTTTTTTAGCAGCTTCTGCTTTTTCAGCCGCTTGCTTTTGCATTGTTTCAGCAACACGCTTGTCTAGAGATTCAAGTGCAGCGCGCGTCTCTTCTTCGTTTAGCTCTGCTTTACCTTCGAATACGTGTTCGATACCTTTCAGTACAAGATCTTTGTTCAGAGTAATACCAATTTCGCTTGGCTTATCTAGGCTTGTACTTAGGTAGTTAGCAAACGAAACACCAATTGCGTACGCCGCTTTGTCATCGTCGGTTTTAAAGTGTACCGCTTTACCTGTTTCCGCTTGAGCCTGTTCTACTGCTGGTGCAGCTTCTGCTTTAGGCTCTTCTTCTTTCTGACAACCCGCCGCTAGTGCAACTGTTGCCGCAAGCAACGTCACTTTAAAAATAGATTTCATTGAACTCTCCAATTGAGACTTTTGTCTTTGTGCACAAATCGTTAAGAAAGACTGGTGCGCACTCGCATGTTGTACCAATATAACCAATATGTGTCCGAAATAAACGAAACCAAGTGGATAATTGGACTTGATGCGAATAATTTTTAACACTCTACTCGTTACTATTGTCATCTCAGCGTTAAATGGGTGTTTTTTCTCCACCCAAGATGTTCAACGCTGGGACATCGAATTACAGGGCACCACCAGCTTTGCATTAAGCCGCGATGCTCGCTTTGCGTTACTTTATTCCAAAGAGCACCACTTGGTTCTTTGGGATTTAACAGAAAACCAAGAGCTCGCATCACTCGGTGAACAAGATCCTGAGGCCAATACCGTGTCTCGCATTCGAATTTCCGATAACGGTCGTTTCGCCGTGACCGCCACTCAAATGAACTTTGCTGTGTGGGACCTTGCTTGGACTCAAGCTGAAGGACTATGGTCGATATCAGATGGATTAATCCGCGATATCGACATCGCCAGTAACGGTGATCAAGTGTTACTCGGCCTATCCAACGGTAAAGCGATTTACGTCAATTTAGTCACCGGGCGCCGCTTAGAGTTCCTCGCTCATAATGAAAAAGTTAATTCTGTCGCTTTGGCACCCAATGGTCGTTTTGCACTATCCGGCGGCAACGACTACAAAGCCTATTTATGGAACACTAATACTGGCCAAATTTTGCATACCTTTGAACACGAGCAGCGCGTTAACAGAGTCGCCTTACAGCGGGACGGAAAATACGCGTTCACCTCTGATGGTGGCAACCAGGCAATGATATGGGATTTAGCATCAGGAGAAGAGATCTCGCAATTAAGTAGCTTCTCTCGCCAACTAATTTTCTCTGCTGCAAGGTTCTCTGATGATGGGCAATATCTGACGACGGGTACGCCATCAGGTCGCCTCATGGTTTGGGATGCTTTAACAGGTAAACAGATCGAGCGATTTGACGTCGAGCCACTAAAAGATACTCGCCCTCCTCGCGCAGTGGTGTATGATGCAGCCTTTGACAGTCAAAGCCGTGTCGTATCGGCAACCTCAGCAGGCATTGCCCAAGCTTGGGAGGTGGACTATTAACAACAAAAGAACCGTTAGTGATGACAGAGAAGCGAATTGAAGAGTTAGAAGGTCGCGTTAATGACCTAGAGTGCCAGTTGGCCTTTCAAGAACAAACTATTGAAGAGTTAAACGATGCTCTGAGTCAGCAGCAAATGCTGATCACTAAGATGCGAGATCAAATGAAGTACGTTGTAGGCAAGGTAAAAAATATGGATTCATCCAACCTCGCCGATCAATCGGAAGAGACACCGCCTCCCCACTACTAAGCGGCCATTGGCTAACGCTAACCGTTAGCCAAATACGTAGGCTATCACCGCCCCAGCGACGACTAAACACCCACCAATACGACGTAATTGATTATCCGGTTGTTGACTGAGTTCAGCTACCATACGACGCCAACCATTCGGCGCAATCAATGGCCCAAGCCCTTCCACGATCAAAACTAAACCAATCGCTAGCCAAACTGCGTTAGACATTTCATTTCCCTCACACTGTTACGGAACATTAGAAACAAAAAAGGCTCCGTACAAATCGGAGCCTTTTCATTAGTGTACTTAAGCTTATTTCGCTTCTGCGCCTGCAGCATTATTCATGTACTGGAAGAATTCACTCTTCGGATCCAATACAAGAATATCGCTCTTGTTGCTAAACGATTTTTCGTACGCTTTCAAAGAACGCATGAAGCTAAAGAACTCAGGATCTTTGTTGTAGGCATCTGAGTAAATTTTTGCAGCTGTTGCATCCGCTTCACCACGTGTTACACGCGCTGTTTTGTCCGCTTCAGCAAGCACAGTTGCCACTTCAAGTTCCGCTTGCGCTCGAATAACTTCAGCTTTCTCACGACCTTGAGAGCGGTGCTTACGAGCTACTGATTCACGTTCAGCACGCATACGCTTATAGATTGAGTCACTGATGTTGTCAGGAAGGTTGATTTTCTTCATACGGAAATCAACAATCTCAACACCAAGGTCAGCTAGCGCGCTATCACGTGTACCTTCCAGTACATTTTCCATGATCTTATCGCGTTCACCATCAATCTCTAATGCTTCTTTTGCCGCTTCTGTTGTCACTTCTTCGCTATCAACGCTATCTGGTAACACGTCTTTGTTACGTGGACCAGAAACGATTTGCTTGATTTCACGAGCACCGATTTCAGAACGTAGTACATCTGTTACTTTACGCTCAAGTAGCGCTTCAGCTGTCAGGTTATTACCACCACCAGTTGTCAGGTAGAAGCGACCAAAATCAGCAATACGCCATTTCACGTAGGTATCGATGATAACGTCTTTTTTCTCAGACGTTACGAAACGGTCTGAACGGCCGTCCATCGTTTGAATACGAGCATCTAGCGTTTTTACTCGGTCAAATAAAGGCATCTTGAAGTGAAGTCCAGGCTCGTAAATTTTCGAAACGCCGTTGTCATCTAGGACACGACCAAATCGAATTACCAGGCCTCGCTCACCTTCTTGAATAACGAATACTGACATTAGCAGCAGTGCAATCGTTACGACCAATACAGGGATCATTAACTTACGCATTCTTAATATCTCCCTTGACGTGAACCAGTTGAACGAGATTGTGAGTCTGAAGTTGTATCAGCCTGTTGAGACTCAAGCTCAATTTGGTCATAAGCTGAAGAAGACTTCGTCTTACGCTTCGTTTGAGTTTGACCTTCACCAGCAGCTAGCTTATCGATCGGCAAGTACAGTAGATTGCCGCTTGATTCTGAATCAATCAGAACTTTCGATGTGCTTGAGTACACTTCTTCCATCGTATCTAGGTACAGACGGTTACGCGTTACTTCTGGAGCCGCTTGATATTCAGGAAGCAGTTTTTCAAACTGAGCAACTTGACCTAGCGCTTCATTCACTGTGCGCTCAGAGTAACCCAATGCTTCTTTCTTCAGACGCTCAGCACGACCTGTCGCTTTCGGAAGAATATCGTTACGGTAAGCTTCTGCTTCACGTTCAAAACGCTCTTCATCCTCTCGAGCTGCAATCGCATCATCGAATGCGTCTTTTACTTGCTCAGGTGGACGTGCAGACTGGAAGTTGACATCAACAATCACTACACCCATGTCGTAGCTATCGATGATTTGATTCAACGTCTCTTGTGTGCTTTGACGAATTTGTTGACGACCACTTGTCAGGATACTATCCATCAAAGAGTCACCCACTACAGCACGTAGTGCAGAATCTGTTGCTTGGCGTAAGCTGTCATCTGCGTTCGTTACGCGGAATAGGTATTTGTATGGATCTGCAACACGGTACTGCACGTCCATAGCAACGGTTACTACGTTTTCATCTTTAGTCAGCATTAGACCAGATGAACGTAGCGAGCGAATCGCCTGAACGTTAACCGCTTCGTACTCATCAATAAAGCGAGGACGCCAGTTAAGACCAGGATCGACCACGCGATCGTATTTACCTAGACGTAGCACAACACCACGCTCTGCTTCACCAATAGTGTAAAAGCCAGCAAAGAACCAGATTGCTACTGCGATTGCTGCGATAACGCCTAAACCTAGTACGCTACCACCGCCGCCAATAGACGGTCCATTACCACCTTTGCCACCAAACTTTCCACCCAGTTTCTGACTCAGTTTATTAAAGACTTCGTCCAAGTCTGGCGGTCCTTGATCACGGCCACCTTTGTTACCACGATTGTTGTTACCCCAAGGGTCATTATCGCGGCCATTGTTGCCGTTGTTATTACCAGGCTCATTCCACGCCATTAGAAAGCTCCATCATTTGATATGACGTTATACTGTAGCAGTCATTTAAGTAACTATAAAGTCACGTAAAACTGCCTCATCTCTTTTTTCAAGTCTAGACCAATCTACTTGTTGCATGCGAACATCAATCAACAAGTTACCTTCTTGGTCATACTCTTCTCGTTGAATACAATTCATCTGGAAGAATGTACTACGAAGTCTGCCTTGATGTTGTGGCGGAATTCGCATTTGGTACTGAACCATTTGACTTGCCAAACGCTCAGTTAACGCGTCAAACAAGAGATCAATGCCCTTGCCTTCCATCGCTGAAACCCAAACCGTGTGAGGGACACCTTCGTCGTCTCGGTCGATTCGCGGTTTCTGACCTTCTAGGTTATCGATCTTATTCATGACAACCAAAGCTGGAATTTCATCCGCTTCGATCTCTGCGAGTACATCATGAACAGCTTGAATATTCTCACGAAAACGCTCATCACTGGCATCAACAACATGTAACAAAATGTCAGCTTCTTGCGTTTCTTGAAGTGTTGCTTTGAATGCAGCAACCAAATCGTGCGGTAGATGACGAATGAATCCAACCGTATCAGCCAAAATCGCAGGGCCAACATCTGCTAGATCGATCTTACGTAAAGTCGGGTCCAATGTAGCAAATAATTGATCCGCGGCATAAACGCCCGCTGATGTGATTCGGTTAAATAGTGTCGACTTCCCTGCATTGGTGTAACCAACTAGGGAGATTGTTGGGATTTCCGCTCGATTTCTTGCACGGCGACCTTGTTCACGCTGCTTAGCGACTTTCTCTAAGCGACGCAATATCGTCTTGATACGAACACGCAATAAACGTCGGTCAGTTTCTAACTGAGTTTCACCTGGACCACGTAACCCGATACCACCTTTTTGTCTTTCAAGGTGTGTCCAACCACGAATAAGTCGAGTAGAGATATGGCGTAGCTGAGCAAGTTCAACTTGCAGCTTACCTTCGTGGGTACGGGCTCGCTGAGCAAAAATATCTAAAATCAGACCAGTGCGGTCTAGGACTCGACATTTACACAGCGCTTCGAGGTTACGTTCTTGGGCAGGAGAGAGGGCGTGATTAAAAATCACAATATCAGCACCAGCCAACTGCACGGTTTGCGCAATCTCCTGGGCCTTACCCTCTCCGACATAGTATTTAGGGTGTGGTGACTGACGGCTTCCTGTTACAACTTGTAGCGAAGAAACCCCAGCTGAAGAGACCAGCATCTCAAACTCACTGAGATCTTCCCACTCCCCTTCTTGCGTGAAGTTGATATGAACAAGTACGGCTCGCTCACCGGCTTCATAACGGTCAAACAAGCAATCAACTCCTTAAAATAATACTCGTTTTATAAGTCAGAAAATTAATCTTCTGACTTCTCTTGCTGACGCTCACCGCCTTGTGGACGATCACCGCTGTGGTGGCTCACTGGACGAGCCGGCACAACTGTAGAGATAGCGTGCTTGTATACCATTTGGTTTACTGTGTTTTTCAGCAAGATAACAAATTGGTCAAAAGATTCGATCTGACCTTGTAGTTTAATTCCGTTTACAAGGTAGATAGACACTGGAATACGTTCACGACGTAATGCATTTAAGAATGGGTCTTGTAGAGATTGCCCCTTAGCCATTTTTATTTTCCTTATTTTGTAATTTTGTTTTAGTTATTTAGCTAGTGGTGCGCTGCGAAAAATGTGCAGCCTTTTAAATCTGAGCTAAACGTATAAAAAAACGCCCTGTCATTACCTTTTATGACGACTTTAAGTCGAAATTTCAAGTAACTGATCCTTTACAGGGTACATTCACGCAAAAGCGATCACATTATACACAGCTAAAACCGTCAGATGCTATTGCATTTGAAACAGTTTCTAACGCTTCGTCAATGTCCTCGCTATCTAACCAAGTTAAATTATCCCAGCTGCGCAACCAGGTAATTTGTCGCTTGGCCAACTGGCGGGTTGCACAAACACCTTTAAAAATAGCGTCATCAAGCGTGCAATTCCCATCCAAATAGTCCCACATCTGTCGATAACCGACACATCGGATAGAAGGAAGATCTGGGTGAAGATCATCGCGCGCATAGAGCGTACGCATCTCTTCTTCAAATCCTGCTTCCATCATTTTTTCAAATCGAAGTTCGATACGACGATGGAGTTCTGCCCTTTCCTTGGGAGCAATTGCGAACTGCTTTACACGAAATGGCAATGCATCACCTTTCGTTTGAGTCAGTTCAGTAAGAGTTTTACCTGAAATTCGATAAACTTCCAATGCCCGTGACAATCTTTGTGGATCATTCGGGTGGATTCGCTCAGCTGAGACAGGATCTATCTCTTTCAATTGATCGTGCAGCACGTCCCAGCCTTGAGTCAATGCTTCTTGTTCAATTTGCTGACGAATTTCAGGGTTTGCGGCCGGAAGAGGTGACAAACCTTCCAATAATGCTTTGTAATAGAGCATGGTACCGCCCACCAGAAGAGGGATCTTACCTTGCTCTACTATCTTATTCATTTCATTCAGAGCATCACGACGAAAGTCAGCAACAGAATACGCTTCATTTGGATCGAGAATATCAATCAAACGATGAGGCGCTAGAGCTTGCTCCTGCGCATCAGGTTTTGCCGTGCCTATATCCATCCCTTTGTAGATCAAGGCTGAATCGACAGAAATGATTTCTACTGGGTATTTCTTATGAAGGCGGATCGCTAGTTCAGTCTTGCCTGATGCTGTTGGCCCCATTAAAAACAGTGCCAAAGGTAATTCTTTATTCATCATAATTCTAATGCTGCAATCGTTGCAGAAAAATCAACGGGTCTTACGAAAGTCTGATCGCTCAAAGGAAGCTGTCCTTGCCAAAGCTGCTCTATGTCCGCAATGATCTGAATTGCTTCCGACAAAGTGTAGTCGCTTTTTACTTGCGTGATACGATCACTCAACCAATTTGCCAATTGAATGGGTTCAAGCGTCTGCTGAGCTGCCAGACATGAAGCGGCGTAAGATAACAGATCTGGTACCAGTTGTTGTAAGTTTTGTTGCCTCAATGGCTGAGGGACGCTCATGACCATCAAAGCGTGGTGACCGCGAGGTTTTAACTCAATACCAAAACTCATCAACAGCGGTTCCAACTGTTGCGCTGCCTGTAAGCATTCACTCTCTAACTTAAGGGATAAGGGCACCAACAGTGGTTGGCATTTTAAATTACCGTCACGTGTAGAAAGTTGGCCATTCACGCGCAACCATTCCGCTTTAGCTAGATTAACCAATCTGGTTCCTGCTTTATCCCCCATCACGAGATAACGACCTTGTGCCATGCTAATCGCTTTACCTAATGATTCGACCACCTGAGGCTGAGAGGGTTCATTGACAATCTCACATGGTGCTACTTGAGCAGAGCTTTGCGAAGAAATTTCGGGCGTTTTTAATAGCTCTTGATACGCTTTGACTTCTCGCTTTGTTGGCGCAGGCTCACCATAACGTTCAGGGGCTTTCAGTTTGGAGGGCGCAGGTCGGGATTCTTGCCATTCATTGCGAGGAGTAGCTTCACGTACAGCATCGCGACTTTCACTATACCCCGCTTTACCCGGATACAAAGGGGTTTGCTCAACCGCCTGATAAACACGCTCGGGTACCACTGGCACTTGAGGCTCGTCTTGAGGAGGTGTAGGTGTTACCTGAGGTTCATCCTGAACATGGAATGCCGAAGCGTTCACTTCAGGCTTATCAATATGAGCACTTTGTGCCAGCGCATCACTCAAGGCCTGATAGATAAAATCATGCACCAAGCGAGCTTGATGAAAACGCACTTCATGCTTTGCCGGGTGAACGTTAACATCGACTTGATGTGGATCTATTTCAATAAATAGAACGTAAGTTGCAAATTGATCAGGGCGTAAGCTGTTCTCATAACTCTGTCTGATAGCGTGATTGATTAGCTTGTCACGCATCATACGACCATTGACGTAACAGTATTGTAGATCACTTTGTTGTCGAGCCCCCTCCGGCGTGGTGATCCAGCCATGAAGTTTAAGCCCTTGGTGCTCAAGTTCAATTTTCAGCATGTTACGAACAAACGGATTACCGCATACAGCAGCAATGCGTTTCTCAGCTTGAATCTCCGTTTTCGCCGCTCGATACTGTTTCACTAGCTTCCCGTTATGGCGCAGATTGATAGTGACATCAAAACGGCTTAATGCGATTCGCTTTAGCAATTCATCAATATGAGTAAATTCAGTTTTCTCAGTACGCAAAAATTTGCGTCTTGCTGGCGTATTAAAAAACAGATCCAGTACTTCAACTGTGGTCCCAATAGGATGAGCCGTTGGCTGAAGCTTCACCTCCATATCGCGACCTTCGGTATAGGCAGACCAAGCTTGCTCTTGCGTCGCAGGACGTGATGTCATGGTAAGACGAGCAACCGAACTAATACTGGCTAGTGCTTCACCACGAAAACCTAAGCTTATGATCGCTTCAAGATCATCTAACGTGTGAATTTTTGAAGTCGCATGACGACTCAGAGCGAGACCAAGCTCATCTTTAACGATACCTTTGCCGTTGTCTCGAACTCGAATCAGCTTAGCACCGCCTTTCTCGATATCGATATCGATGCGAGTAGCACCAGAGTCCAAGCTGTTTTCAACCAACTCTTTCACTACCGATGCAGGCCTTTCAACCACTTCACCTGCAGCAATCTGGTTGGCTAAGCGAGCTGGAAGTATCTTAATCGTCATGCGTACAATTCACCGTTAGTTATGCGGGATGATAAGAACTTGGCCGATGGCAAGCTCATCACTGCGCAAGTTATTTGCTTTTCGTAAGCTACTAACGCTCACTCCATACTTGCTGGCGATCTTGCCTAAAAACTCACCGCGGGCGACTTTATGTTTGCGCAAAGGTTGATCCTTCATGCTGACAGTAATTTTCAGTTTTTGGCCTAGCTTAAGCGTATCCGACTTCAGCTTATTCTCACGTTTAATATCAGCAACAGACACTTTGTAGCGTGCAGCTATCTTACCTAAGTAATCACCACGTTGAACGACATGAGTTACTGTCTTCGTTTCGACTGGATTGGCAACCACAGGAACCGATACTTTTGTTGAGCCACCCGGAATCGTCAGCATCTGACCAACCTTAATATTGCTGCTTTTCAGCTTATTGGTCTGCATGATGGCTTTAGTTGTCGTGCCATATTTCTTCGCTATCAAAGAAAGTGACTCACCACGTGATACTTTATGCTTCACTGTTTTACCACGATTAGCAAATAAGGTGCCTTCCGGCGGGTTTGCTTCAAAGTACTGAACAATCGCCTTCGCCAATGCGCGAGCAAGCTTGTCTTGGTGGCTACGTTGGAACAGGAGCTTCTCTTCGGTCGGGTTAGAAATAAAACCAGTCTCAACCAATACAGAAGGGATATCTGGCGATTTCAATACTGCCAAGCTCGCGTTAACTGGCTCTTTCTTGTGTAAACGCACTCCCACACGACTCATTTCTCGCAAGATCTTAGTCGCTACCTTATAACCCTCTTTTTGAGAGTGACTAAATTGAAGATCCAGCAAGGTTTGACTGACATTTTTGTCATTGTTGTTCTTAGCAAGCACTTGGCCTGCACCGCCCAACAACTGAGACTGCTCTTCGTGGTTTTCTACCCAACGAGCAATTTCGGTATTCGCTCGGCGTGTATTCAACACAAACACGGAACCACCACGTGGTTTTGGCGAGTGGAATGCATCCGCGTGAATCGACACTAGTAAATGTGCTTTGTTCTTGCGCGCAATCTCTGAGCGCTTGTTCAGGTTGACGTAATAGTCACTTCGACGAGTCAACACAGCCTTCATACCAGGTACCGCATTAATCTGATCAGCAATTTTCTTAGAAATCGCTAATGTCGCATGCTTTTCATATTTACGTGTTGGGCCGATAGAACCTGGATCTTCACCACCGTGACCAGCATCAATAGCAACCACGATATCAGCACTGCCTGCTAATTGAGATGCATCTCGACTAACGGAGCTTGTAGTTGAAGTCGATGGCTTAGTGGCTGGCTGCGCCGATGTACTCGCCCCATGAGGCATATCAATCACGAGACGGTGACCATATTGGCCGCCAGGTGTCGGAGCCAATTTAAAAATCTGTGGCGTGACTTTTTTCTTCAGCTCAAGCACCAAGCGATAAGTGCTTTTATTCGGTGGTGAGCTTTTGCGAATCTTCTTTAATACAGGGCTCTCTGAAACAGTGATCGGCAGCTTAGTGCTCAAGGTTGTTTGCTTAAGGTCCACCACTAAACGTTCTGGACTACTCAGAGTAAAATAGCTGAAATCAGCTTCTGACTTTAAGTCAATGACAACACGTGTCTCATCCGGAGATGGCCAAACGCGCACCCCTTCAAGCGCGTTTGCAAATACCAATGAAGGCAGTAAAGAGAGAGCTAAGAGAAAAGGGAAAAATGCAGCTCGTAACAGTTTACTAATTAACATAACTCCAACTGTTCAAGTAATTGAAATCCATAATCGTTATTCGCGGTCAATTCAGCAACACGCTGTTCACCGTTATAGCGCAATTCAATATCCAGATCTGCCGATGGAAGCATACCTTGGCCTTTTTCTGGCCATTCAACCAAACAGATCGCGTCTGGTGTGAAATAATCTCGAATGCCCATAAATTCAAGCTCTTCAGGATCAGCCAAACGATAGAGATCAAAATGGTACACTTGCCATTGATCCAGTTGGTATGGTTCAACCAACGTATATGTAGGGCTCTTAACATTTCCTTGATGGCCTAATGCACGCACGAAACCACGGCTAAAAGTTGTTTTACCCGCACCTAAGTCACCATGTAGGTAAATGGTGGTTTGCTGAGAGCACTCCTTTGCCAAGGCTGTACCTAGTGCAATCGTGGCTTGCTCATCTTTGAGGGCAAATTGTTTCGTGCTCATGAAGATCAATCTCTACTTTGTGACTATAAAAAACTCAAAAGAACAGGAATAGTAAACTGGGTTGGATTTAAGTGACAAGGGGTGTTGTGTAAGTAAAAGCCAAATTCAGTGATTTCTTGCGGATATTCTTGGAATACTTGGCTAGATCCAGCTATTAAGATCCGTTAAGATCCGGCCCCCAATTCACCAGAGTGACCAGCATGGACTATCAAGCGCTTGCAGACAAGATCAAAGTTTGGGCCGTAGAACTCGGCTTTCAAAAAGTGGGGATCTGCGATGTCGATTTAAGCGAGCACGAAGCAGAGCTACAAAAGTGGCTGGATGCTGGTTACCACGGCTCTATGGATTGGATGGCCCGCCATGGCATGATGCGTGCGAGACCTGATGAGCTTCTCCCAGGAACTGTCCGTGTGATTAGCGCACGTATGGACTACCTTCCTCCAGAAGCGCAGTTTGCTGCCAACCTTTCCGATCCAACTCAAGCTTATGTCAGTCGATACGCTTTAGGTCGCGATTATCATAAATTGGTTCGAAACCAGCTAAAAAAGCTAGGGCAAAAGATTGAACAAGAGGTCGGTCAGTTTGGCTATCGTCCATTCGTAGACTCTGCACCTATACTAGAGCGCCCTCTAGCACAAAAAGCGGGGCTTGGTTGGACAGGTAAGCATTCACTTATTCTAGACAAAGAATGCGGCTCTTGGTTCTTCCTCGGCGAATTATTGATTGATTTACCGTTACCAGTGGATGAACCAACACAACTCGACTGCGGAAAGTGTAAAGCTTGTATCACCTCCTGCCCAACAGGCGCGATAGTCGACGAAGGAGTTGTGGATGCGAGACGCTGTATCTCTTATTTAACGATAGAGTTTGACGGAGTGATTCCTGAAGAATTTCGCCATGCCATGGGTAATCGAGTCTATGGATGTGATGATTGCCAACTCGTATGCCCTTGGAATCGTTTCGCTCAAATTACCGAGCAGCAAGATTTTCATCGTAGAGATGCTTTTAAAGACTCAAATTTAGTCGAACTATTTCTATGGGATGAAACAACCTTTCTCAAATATATGGAAGGCTCTCCAATCCGACGAATCGGTCATATTCAATGGATGCGCAACCTATCTATCGCAATGGGGAATGGTCCATTCTCGCAATCGGTTGTTAACGCTCTCGAGTCTCGCCAGGGGCTAAGCGACGTATTGGATGAACATATTGATTGGGCTCTCAAGCAACAGTGGGCTCAGTTACCAATAAAAGAGAATTCAACGAAACAACAGCGTTTAATCCGAATCATTGAAAAAGGCTTGCCTAGGGATGCATAAACCCTGCCCTAATGCACGAGTCTAAACTTGATTTAGCTCTAAAAACTGAAATGTGGAAAAAAGACGAGATACCTGCTTGTTTTATTACAGCTAAATAAGTTAATCACAAGAGCAACAAATGACTAGGATCAAAAAACAGTCACTTAATGATCGAATGGCAGACTCTAAAAACCTTCCAGAAACCCAATAAAACCCAATAAATACAATAAGTTAAAAAATATTACACGGCAAAGTGGAAGCATGAAAAAGCAAAAGATCCGAAAAACCTCAGGTTATACATAATGTAGAATCAGGTTACCCACCAAGTTATCCACATGATTTGGTTTGTGGATAAGTCTGTTAATGGATGTCCAAAAGCCTGGTTCACCTAGGCTTACCATAAGAGTTTTTGTTTAAGCACATCCCGTGCTGAATTTTTATTAGAGACATAAAAACGCCCACCTGGCATCAGGAGGACTAATTATGTTTTTTGGTTGATGCTTCGCAGCATTAGATAAAGAGCGGTGACCGTATGGTCTATCAAATGATGTGTCATTTGAAGGAGATTTGGAGCGTCTCGGCTAGATTCAGTCACGAGGTTCCTCGTGTAAGCCAAGCACTCTAAAATTTGGAGCGACACACGAGGTTCGAACTCGTGACCTCAACCTTGGCAAGGTTGCGCTCTACCAACTGAGCTAGTGTCGCATTTTGTCATCGTTAAGCACAATGAGAGCTATTGTCCCCACTTAAAATAAAGTGGAGCGACACACGAGGTTCGAACTCGTGACCTCAACCTTGGCAAGGTTGCGCTCTACCAACTGAGCTAGTGTCGCATTCTTGTATTTCAACAAGTAAATTGGTTGCGGGAGCCGGATTTGAACCAACGACCTTCGGGTTATGAGCCCGACGAGCTACCAAACTGCTCCATCCCGCGTCCGATTTATACTCACCGTTAAAGTACGGTAACAACTATTGCTTTACTGCCGGAGCAATAAAACCAATTTGGAGCGTCTCGGCTGGATTCAGTCACGAGGTTCCTCGTGTGAGCCAAGCACTCTAAAATTTGGAGCGACACACGAGGTTCGAACTCGTGACCTCAACCTTGGCAAGGTTGCGCTCTACCAACTGAGCTAGTGTCGCATATTCTCATAAGAGAATTGGTTGCGGGGCCTGGATGTAAACCGATGACCTTCGCTAGGTTTATGAACAGCTGAGCCCGACGAGCTAGCGAATCACAACACCTTTAAATTTGGTTGCGGGGGCCGGATTTGAACCGACGACCTTCGGGTTATGAGCCCGACGAGCTACCAAGCTGCTCCACCCCGCGTCCGTATTCATCATTCAAAGCATGATGAGCGCTTATTAAATTGGAGCGACACACGAGGTTCGAACTCGTGACCTCAACCTTGGCAAGGTTGCGCTCTACCAACTGAGCTAGTGTCGCAT
>NZ_BLID01000016.1:0-28199 GCF_009811315.1 Vibrio atypicus | reverse complement strand
AAGAGAATTGGTTGCGGGAGCCGGATTTGAACCGACGACCTTCGGGTTATGAGCCCGACGAGCTACCAAGCTGCTCCATCCCGCGTCCGTATTCATCATTCAAAGCATGATGAGCGCTTATTAAACTGGAGCGACACACGAGGTTCGAACTCGTGACCTCAACCTTGGCAAGGTTGCGCTCTACCAACTGAGCTAGTGTCGCATCAACAACGTTTCCGTCGTTCAGGGCTGCGAATTATAAGAGCATTTTTTTGTGATGCAAGTCCTTCATGCAAAAAAAAGTCGTTTTTTTTCCGTTTGATGAAAAAGCACACAGAACAGAATATTTATTATTCTAAATCCGCAATTTAAAGTCGCAGCGACTGTTAGTTTTACCAGGATCAGATACTGAAAATGGTTTGACGATAATATTTTAGCTCCGCAATCGACTCTCGAATGTCATCCAGAGCAAGGTGACTACCCGATTTAGAAAACCCATCCAACACTTCTGGCTTCCAACGACGAGTAAGTTCTTTTAGCGTACTCACATCCACATAACGATAATGGAAGTACTCTTCTAGTTCCGGCATGTGTTTGTATAAGAAACGACGATCTTGACCAATGCTATTACCGCAAATTGGTGATTTACCTTTTGGCACCCATTTCTCTAAGAATTCAATAGTTTGCTCAATCGCTTGTTGCTCAGTCACCGTACTTGCACGCACTCGAGCCACTAAACCGCTGCCTGTATGAGTGGTTGTACACCACTCATCCATCTTATCGAGCTCAGTCTCAGGTTGGTGAATGGCTAATACTGGTCCTTCAGCTAAGATATTTAGTTCACTATCAGTGACAATGGTCGCGATTTCGATGATTTTATGGGTTTCTGGATCCAATCCAGTCATCTCCAAATCCATCCAAATTAAATTCTGATCGCTAAAGGACATAAATCGTTGCCTATTGGTTTTCTGATAAAAAAGGTACTATACCCAAATTCTGATCCTCAGGATAGTTATCAGAGGGTCCATCAAGACGATAAAAGATTAAGTAGACAACTGTGGCAAAAAAGAAAAAGCTCACCAAAGGTCAAGTAAGACGCGTACGTAGCAACCAAAAGCGTAAGCTCAAAAATGAAGAGTCCATTCAATGGGAGGAGTCTATGTTGGGCTCCGCTCTTAAAGGCTTAGTTATCACACGCTTTGGACAGCACGCAGACATTGAAGACATTGAAAGCGGCGAAGTTCATCGCTGCAATCTACGTCGCGGTATCGAATCTCTCGTCTCTGGCGATAAAGTAATTTGGCGCGCTGGGCATGAATCTATGGATGGCATCTCAGGTGTGGTTGAAGCGGTTGAGCCTCGTTCGTCAGTCCTAACTCGTCCTGATTATTATGACGGTTTGAAGCCTGTAGCGGCCAACGTAGACCAAATGCTGATTGTCTCTTCTGTGTTGCCAGAGCTTTCACTTAACATCATTGACCGCTACTTAGTGGCTGCAGAGACGCTAAAAATCGCGCCGCTTATCGTATTGAATAAAATTGACCTTCTCGAAGCAGAACAGCTAGCTCAATATCGAGAATGGCTCACTGCCTACGAGAAAATTGGTTACAAGGTTCTATTCGTCAGTAAGCAAACCGGTGAAGGTATTGCGGCACTTGAAGCTGAACTAAGTGATCGCATTAATATCTTTGTTGGCCAATCAGGCGTGGGGAAATCAAGCCTGGTCAACGCATTAATGCCACAGTTCAATGTAGAAGAAGGCGAGATTTCTGAGAACTCTGGCCTTGGTCAACACACAACAACGGCTTCTCGCCTCTATCACATTCCATCAGGTGGCGACCTTATCGATTCACCAGGAGTTCGTGAGTTTGGTTTATGGCACTTGGAGCCCGAAGCCATTACCCAAGCTTTTGTTGAATTTCAACCTTACCTCGGTGGCTGCAAGTTCCGCGACTGTAAACACTTAGACGATCCAGGCTGTATTTTGGTTGAAGCGGTAGAAAAAGGTGAAATTAACGAAATTCGCTTTGAAAACTACCACAAAATCTTGGAAAGCATGGCTGAAAATAAGGCTAATCGCCAATACTCACGCAGTAAAAAAGCCGATTTATAGTAACGCATCGCGCAATTAATCAACGCTTTATACTGACTTTTGGTGTGATTTTAAGTAACATCTCGCGCCCAAAAGTAAACAACATCTAGTTAACATTGGAAATGACGACAATGGATAAGATTAAAGTTGGACTGCAATACTGGATTCCCCAGCATGGTCTAACCCGCTTAGTCGGTAAACTGGCTTCAGCAAAAGCTGGCGGTCTAACAACAGCAATCATTCGCTGGTTCATCAAGCAGTACAACGTCAACATGGACGAAGCTCTGCACTCGGATCCTAAACATTTCAACACCTTCAACGAGTTTTTCGTACGTGAACTCAAAGAAGGTGCGCGCCCAATCACAGAAGGTGATGACGTAGTAACGCATCCTGCAGACGCTTGCGTTAGCCAATTCGGCCCAATTACCGACGGTAAGCTCATTCAAGCAAAAGGCCACGACTACACTGCACAAGAACTGCTCGGTGGCGATGCAGACTTAGCAAAAGAGTTTGCCGATGGTGAATTTGCAACTCTTTACCTTTCACCACGTGATTACCACCGTGTCCATATGCCATGTGATGGCACACTGCGCCAAATGATCTATGTGCCCGGCGATCTGTTCTCAGTAAACCCTCTAACGGCTGAAAACGTACCAAATCTATTTGCACGCAACGAGCGAGTGGTATGTATTTTTGATACTGAATTTGGCCCAATGGCTCAAGTTCTTGTTGGTGCAACGATTGTCGGTAGTATTGAGCAAGTTTGGGCGGGTACTGTCACACCGCCACGCGGTAACAGCGTATACAAATGGGATTATCCTGCAGAAGGCGATAAAGCCGTTATCTTGAAGAAGGGTGAAGAAATGGGCCGCTTCAAGCTAGGTTCAACCGTTATCAACCTATTTGCAAAAGATGCGATCACATTTGATGAGTCTATGCAAAATGGCGAAGCAACGGTCATGGGTACCCCTTACGCACATTTAAACCAAGATAAGTAAGTTTAAATTAACTAACTGATTGCAAACGCCCCGATTTATCGGGGCTTTTTTTGACCAGAAACAAATCTACAGCAACATTTTCCCACTGCTTTTCAAAACTTCAAACTCCGTCTAAGACCCTCATTTGATTATTATTTATCCTTGTCGCCATTGCAGTGTTTCGAGGTCAACCCATTTATGCCCAAAATCGATTATGGGGTTTTAATCAAGTTGCTGATTTGTTTCAGCTTACCCATTGGTGTGTTATTCATTCCTATCGACCTAATTCCCATTGATGATCTCACCTTGATCCAGCATCGCTTACTGGCTATTTTTTTGTTGGCGGCACTGCTTTGGGTGTTGGAGCCTGTCCCGGTATTTGCGACCTCAATTTTGATTATCGCTCTTGAGCTGATCATGATTTCGGATAAAGGACTCCACCTATTTCGCCACCCACCAGCAGGCCATGACCTTGGTGAGTTGATGAATTACACTGATATTTTTAGTGCCTTTTCTTCTCCGATCATCATTCTTTTTATGGGTGGTTTTGCTCTTGCGATCGCGGCCTCAAAGTATGAGTTAGATAACAATTTAGCTCGCGTCCTTTTAAAACCTTTTGGTCAACAACCTAAATTCATCATGCTAGGACTAATGCTGATTACGGCTGTGTTCTCTATGTTTATGTCCAATACTGCCACAACCGTCATGATGCTTGCTTTACTTGGCCCTATCGTTGCTTCAGCTCCTAGGGGAGACTTAGGCATAAAAGCTTTAGTGCTCTGTATTCCTATCGCCGCAAACACCGGTGGTATCGCGACACCAATTGGTACACCACCTAACGCTATCGCTCTGCAATATTTAACCGGAGAGAACAGCATTGATTTCCTAAGCTGGATGATGATGGGCCTACCCTTCGTGATTATTCAGCTCACTATCGCTTGGTTCCTATTACAGAGACTTTTCCCATCCGCCCAGCCAACGATGCAATTAAAGCTGGACGGTAAATTTCAAAAGAACTGGCGTGCTATCGTGGTTTACATCACTTTTGCCGCAACAATTCTGTTATGGATGACTACCAAGCTTCACGGAATGAACACTTATGTCGTTTCCATTATTCCTTTAGCGGTCTTCACCTTAACGGGCATCATGGGTAAAGCAGAACTTAAACAGATCAACTGGGATGTGCTTTGGCTCGTCGCCGGTGGTATAGCGATTGGTATTGGTCTAGATAAAACAGGGCTTGCATCAGCACTCGCGCACGCTATTGACTATGAATCCCTGTCACCTGTTGCTGTGGTGATCACCCTATCGATCGTTTGTTGGTTGATGGCAAACTTTATGTCGAATACTGCGACCGCTAACTTGTTGATGCCGATTGCTGCTGCGATTGGCGCATCTATGGAGAGCCTATCTTCGGTGGGTGGACTGCAAGGTTTGCTGGTTGTCGTCGCCTTCTCAGCCTCGCTTGGTATGATCTTGCCAGTCTCTACACCGCCAAACTCACTTGCTTACTCGACAGGACTGATTGAAAGCAAAGATATGGCCAAAACTGGCGTCATCATAGGGGTTATCGGTTTACTTATCGTCTATACGGCTGCTCTCATCTTGACTTAATGTTCACGGATTTCTTGCTCACATTTGTGGGCAAGAAATCACATTTCCAACAAAAGAATACGGAACACACATACTCGACTAGCTGAATAACAATATAGATCAAATCTATAAGTGCTCGCTTTCTATACTATCAGCTTGATATTTCACAGTTAGAACTGAAAGTCATATTTTGGTCTTCTTACTGGCTAATACACAGAGTATCTCTCCATAAAGATGTCCAATTATTTTCTTAGTTTGTTGTCTAATTATTGAAGGAAAGGCAATGAAAAATACCATTAAACTCAAAATACAAATTGCCATTGCAATCATTATTGCGGTTGTTAGTGGGGTCCAAGCTTGGATCTCGGTCAGCCAACTAAAGCAGGAAACCACCTCAGCACTCAACAGCGAGATGGCAAATATCAGTCACTCTACTGCTCGATATGTTTCTGATTGGCTTGCCATTCGCAGCGATATGATGCTCGCCAATGAAAAGAGCATCCTAGGTGCAGCGGACGCAGATCGAGAAATGCTGATCACCAAGCGCGCTGGCAACTTCTTGTCTGTTTATGCTGGATTCGAAGATGGTTCTATCGCTTATGGTGACAAAAACGAAGACTGGCCTGCCAACTACGATCCACGAACTCGCCCTTGGTACAAAGATGCGATGGCGACCAATGAAATGATCATTACCGAGCCATACCAAGATTTCGATGGCAGTATCGTGGTGAGTTTTGCTAAAGCGTTCAACGGTGATAAACAAGGTGTGCTTGCCGCAGATTTAACCGTGACCAACATTATCGACGAAGTACTTAATGTCTCTCTTGATAATGCAGGTTTCAGCTTCTTAGTTGATGGCAACAATAACATCGTCGCTTATCAAGATGAAAAACTCAGTCAAAAACCGCTAACCAACCTTAACCCTGTGTTAACCACCAATAAAATCAGTGAGCTGATCGAGACCGCTTACATCTCAACCATCACTTGGCCAAGCCAAGGGGATAAACTGGTCTTTGTAGTCAACATTCCATCAACCGATTGGTCATTGGGCATTGTGGTTGATAAAGAGATGGCCTTTGCTTCTGTCTCTGAACAAATTCAGTTCACCGCTATTGCCTCAATTTTACTTTATATTGTAATTGCATCGATCAGCACTTACGTGGTGACTCGCTTACTTAAACCATTGCAAACACTTTCTGATGCGCTGTCTCAATTGGCGCAAGGTGAAGGTGACTTGACTCAACGCATTGAAATTCGTCGTATGGATGAGATTGGTGAGCTTGCTACCCACGTAAACCAATTCTTAAGCCAAATGCAGGCAATGATCAGCAGCATCATTAACCACAGCCAGAAACTCGCCGCGCAAGCTAAACAAGCTAACCAGCTTTCTCAGCAAGCATCAGAGCAAGTTGAAACGCAGCAAAATGACGTCAACCAAATCGCGACGGCTATTCATGAAATGTCAGCCACAGCCGCAGAAGTAGCGAGCCATGCAGAAATGACGGCGACGGCATCCCAAGGTTCCGCTACTGCCTGTGAAGGTGGCCAAGATGTGATCGAGAAAAACCGTCGTGCCATCGTTGATTTGGCAGAGCAAGTATCATCGGCTTCAGGCATTATTTCAGAACTTGAAAACAACACTCAAAGCATCAACCAAATTCTGTCCACCATCCAAGAGATTGCTGAGCAGACTAACCTACTGGCTCTGAACGCGGCGATTGAAGCGGCTCGAGCTGGCGAGCAAGGCCGAGGTTTCGCGGTTGTCGCCGACGAAGTGCGTGTACTAAGCCAAAGAACTCACGGATCGACCGAAGAAATTCGCAATATGATTGAGACTTTGCAAAACAATACCAAGCTTGCAGTGAACAGCATGCAAGCAAGTACATCTCTTGCTGACACCAGTGTTGACTACGCCGAACAAGCTTCTGAAAGCCTAAATACCATTACTTCAGCTATCAATGAAATCAATGATATGGCACTGCAAATCGCCAGCGCTGCAGAAGAGCAACGTGCCGTGAGTGAAGACATTAGTCGCAATACTCAAGGTATTAAAGACGCTTCAGACATGTTGGCATCTCAAGCGGTTCAAAGTAGTGAAAGTGCCGACAACATGCGTGATTCAGCAGAAACAATGCGTATGGAGGTCGGTCGATTCAAAGTTTAAACGCTTTGATTCCACAATAATTTAATGCATATTGTCAGCCATTAATCTGTTCCGATTCACAAGGATATCGAGTCGATGGGCTATGAATGGCTGGCACTAGCGGCTGCACTTCTATGGGCAGTCGCTAGCTTACTTTCCGTTATACCCGCTCAGCACTTAGGCACCTTTGCTTATAGCCGCTGGCGCATGGGATGCACCTCAGTGATCTTAGGATCAATGGCTCTGTATACTGGAGGCTGGGGCACTGTAGAAAGTTCTGCTATCTCAGCAATGATGTTATCGGGTGTCATCGGTATATTTATTGGTGACACCGCCCTATTTGCCTGCCTCAACCGAATGGGGCCTCGTCAAGCTGGCCTACTGTTTTCATGCCATGCAGTTTTCTCTGCAATTCTCGGTTATTTTCTCTTTAGTGAAACCATGACAGCATACGAATTACTTGGCGCACTTTTGGTGTTTGCAGGTGTACTGACAGCGATATTTTTTGGTCGTAAAGGGCAAAGTAATAATCAGCTCGAAGCGATAAAAGGCAAAGTTTGGATTGGTATTTGCCTAGGGCTATTAGCGGCGTTATGCCAAGCATTAGGGGGGATTATCGCTAAACCCGTCATGCAGACCGATATTGACCCTGTCGCAGCTTCTGCAATACGAATGATGACGGCCTTTACCGCGCACTGTTTATTTCTCTTTAGCGGCGCAAAGCTAGCGAAAGCAACCCAACCGATAAACATTAAGATATTTTCGATAACCGCTGTAAACGGCTTTCTTGCTATGGCTGTCGGGATGACACTCATCCTCTATGCTCTGCAAGAAGGTAACGTTGGTATGGTGGCATTATTATCTTCAACAACACCCATTATGTTATTGCCTATACTTTGGATTTATTCTGGTAAGCGCCCCAATCGATTTGCTTGGATTGGCGCGTGTGTTGCTGTATTAGGCACAGCAATTTTGGTCAGCTAAAGCTATTACAACAATCGGTTTTACCCGCTTTTCTTTTCTGTCTTAATCGAGAGAATAGAGGTAGAAAAAAGGCCAACCAAACACGTCGGCATTGCACACATTGTTTGTAAGGTGAAAGAGAGCAACAGTATTTCACAAACAATATTTGATCTTAGCCTACAGTTTTGGTTAAAAAGTGTAGTAAAATTACGCTAATTTGTTTCCAAAGTTACTTTGAAATTTGACGAGGTCATCACTATGTCAGCTAAGAAGCCAATGGCTCTAGTTATTCTTGACGGTTACGGTCACCGTGAAGATACAGCAAGCAACGCGATCGCAAATGCAAAAACACCAGTTTTAGACGGTCTGTTTGCTAATAACCCTAACACTCTAATCTCTGCTTCTGGCATGGATGTAGGCCTTCCAGACGGTCAAATGGGTAACTCAGAAGTTGGTCACACTAACATCGGCGCTGGTCGTGTTGTATACCAAGACCTAACCCGCATCACTAAATCTATTGCTGACGGTGAGTTTGTTGAAACGCCAGCACTAGTTGAAGCTATCGATTCAGCAGTTAAAGCTGAGAAAGCGGTTCACATCATGGGTCTTATGTCTCCAGGTGGCGTTCACTCTCACGAAGACCACATCTATGCAGCCGTTGAAATGGCAGCAGCACGTGGCGCAGAGAAGATTTACCTACACTGCTTCCTAGACGGTCGTGATACACCACCACGTAGCGCAGAGAACTCTCTACAACGCTTCCAAGATCTATTCGCTAAACTAGGCAAAGGCCGCGTGGCTTCTCTAGTAGGTCGTTACTACGCAATGGACCGTGACAATAACTGGGACCGTGTTCAAGTTGCTTACGACCTTCTTACTCAAGCTAAAGCAGAATTCACATACGATTCAGCCGTTGCTGGTCTAGAAGCAGCTTACGCTCGTGACGAGAACGATGAGTTTGTTAAAGCAACAGCAATCAAAGCTGAAGGCCAAGAAGACGCTGCGATTGTTGATGGCGACGCTGTTATCTTCATGAACTACCGTGCTGACCGTGCGCGTCAAATCACACGTACTTTTGTACCTGATTTCGCAGGTTTTGAGCGTGCAGTATTCCCTGCAATCAACTTTGTTATGTTGACTCAATACGCAGCAGACATTCCTCTAGCAATCGCATTCCCACCAGCGTCTCTAGAAAACACGTACGGTGAGTGGTTATCTAAGCAAGGTAAAACTCAGCTACGCATCTCTGAAACAGAGAAGTATGCGCACGTAACTTTCTTCTTCAACGGTGGTGTTGAAGATGAATTTGAAGGCGAAGAGCGTCAGCTTGTTGCTTCTCCAAAAGTAGCGACTTACGATCTACAGCCAGAAATGAGCTCTGAAGAGCTGACTGAAAAAATGGTTGCTGCGATTAAGTCTGGCAAATACGACACTATCATCTGTAACTACCCTAACCCTGACATGGTTGGCCACACAGGCGTATACGAAGCAGCAGAAAAAGCAATTGAAGCTGTTGATGCGTGTGTAGGTAAAGTTGTTGCAGCAATCGAAGAAGTTGGCGGTCAAATGCTGATCACAGCTGACCACGGTAACGCAGAGATGATGGTAGACCCAGAAACAGGTGGTACGCACACTGCGCACACTAACCTACCTGTACCTCTAATCTACGTAGGTGAGAAAGCGGTTGAGTTCAAAGAAGGCGGTAAACTGTCTGACCTAGCACCAACGATGCTGTCTCTATCTGGTCTAGAAATCCCAGCTGAAATGTCTGGCCAAGTTATCGTTAAGTAACTGATCAAACATTAAATGCAGCCCGAGTACCTTGCTCGGGCTTTTTTATTGCTTACTGTAAGCACTTGTCACTAGCAACTTTTAACATTCCCCTTTCTTATCCGGAATTTGTTTGGGTATACTGACCTCCTCTCAAAGACTTAGGACAGATCGGAACCATGGCTGCAACTCCACAGGGAAAAATATCGGCGTATAAAAAGCTGTGCGCTCTTGGGTTGATCCTTACCGCCTGTTCATTCTCTCCTAGCTACGCAGCCTCTAATGCGGAATTAAAAGGGGTAAGCGGTGAAATCTCTCGTCAAAAGCAATCTTTGAGTTCTCAGCAGAAAAAGCTTGATAGCCTTCAACAATCACTCAAAAGCCAAGAGACCACCATCGCTCGGTTAGAGAAAGAGATCAAAGAGAGTAAGGCGTCACTGGCAAATACCAATAGCAACATCGCCAAGTTACAAAAGCAGATAACAACGCTAGCCGAGCAGAAAAAGGCCCAGAGCGATAAACTGGCTGAGTTACTGCAGACTTACTACGTCACTCAGCGCGCAAAATCATCATCAAACATTTTAAATAATGGCGTCGAAGAAGATCGTATTAGCCAATACTTTCAACACCTTGCCAAACAGCGTGCGACATTGATTGAAGAGCTAGAAGTCACAGTCGATCAGTTAGAGCATAGTCAAAAGCAGCTGAACTTAGAGAAGCAGCAAATCGCGAGCATACTGCAGCAGCAAACCAACCAGCGTGACAAGCTGTCTAAGACACAATCACAGCGTAAAGGCACAGTTTCAAAGATCCGAAAAAGCATTACCAATGACAAAGTTTACTTGTCTGAATTGCAGCGAAACGAGACGCGCCTAAAAGCTGAGATTGCTAAAGCAGCAAAACGCAATGCTGTGCCGATGGATGGTCTAGCTCGTCATAAAGGTAAGCTTCCATGGCCACTCAAAGGTAAAGTGCTACACAGCTACGGAACAAAGCAGACAGGCCAAATCAATTGGAAAGGCATGGTGATCAACGCCAACTACGGTCAATCGGTCAAAGCAGTCTATTCGGGTACCGTCGTATTTGCTGACTACCTGCGCGGCTATGGACTTGTGGTTCTGCTTGACCACGGTAAAGGCGATATGACGCTCTATGGCTTCAACCAAAGCCTACTAAAGAAAGAAGGCGATAAAGTCACTGCCGGAGAATCAATCGCTCTTGCAGGGGACACAGGAGGCCAATCTCGGCCTTCGCTCTATTTTGAGATTCGACGCAACAGTAAAACTCAAAACCCGAAAAGCTGGTTAACCCGCTAAGTTCTCCATTCATAAGCGCTCTAGAGTGACCTGAGTAGCTATGGTTCTACAAGCCGCTTGAGGGAAACCCGCCACAAATATAATGCGCAGAGCTACTTTCTGCGCACACTTGTCGCAATGGTTACACAGACCACTCAACCAATATCTTTACGACTAGAGCTCAGAGCGATAGTAGCTTTCAACCGATTGTATAAATGCTTCTATCTGGCCTTTTTCAAGGGCATTGATACCCGCTGCTGCGCGCCCACCACCCGATGGAAATTGAGAGCAGATATCTCCAGCGCCTTGTTTATTATTTAATGGCGCTCGCAATGACACAGTATAAGTACCATCACTATTTTCCGTGAGTACCGCATGAGCTGTGTCTGGTGAACGGTTTGCTAATAAGTTGCCATACACTCCGCTAATACGACGTGATGACGCCTCATTGGGTAACTCAAATAAACCCAATGTGTCACTTTTATACTTAGGCTTGATTGAGAGTGCCTGTTCCATATCGCGCTGGTAGGCCGCTTTCAAGATTGGGTAAGGAGAGTTTTGATCAGCAATAACAGCAAAAGGATCATCGTAGGCCAAAAGCTCAGTGAATAGCTCGGCGGGATCAAAGTGTAAATCCTGAAGTTTCGATCCGTAGCCATTGTAGTTAATCAATACACCTAAGTCTTTTAGCTGCTCTTGCTGCTTTGCCGTTAACCCCGCCAAATCCGCTAACTGATCGGCTTTGGCGACTAAATTATCCCCATAGGCAGCTGTAATCGCCCAGTAATGGAATCGCCCTTCAAGTAACTGATCGATAATCAAAGCAGTACAGGTATTGGCATCAAGATTAATATGCGCATCTAATCGAGAGTGTTCAGGGATCTCTCCACTTTTATGATGGTCTGCGTAAAAAACCTCAGCGCCTATGTTCAAAGCCGATTTAAGACCCGCTTTGTTTTTCTCCATTGAGATATCAAGCACAGTGAGAGAATCATTAGCGCGAAGCGACAGTTTATCCAATAGCTGAATATCTCGTTTCACACCAGTCACAAGGGTCGCTTCTTTAGGTTGGGCCAAGCGCAATTGCAGAAGTGCGATTATGCCATCCGCATCACCATTAAAAACATCGTAGTGCATATATAACAAAACCCATTAAAGTCATTTATTGCACTTTAATGGGTTTCAGAAACTGGAACAATTTTAATTAGTTATATCTTAAGCATGGATCGCTTTCACACCATCCTCTAAGAGTTGCAACTGTTCAATGCCTTGGTCTGTGGCTCTCGGTTTTACTACCGCAATCATCTGTAGCATACCTTGGTGAATCACTTGCTCGGTGATTTGCGTTTTTGGCGACATAGCGGATTGATACCCTAGCCAACTCGAAGCAATCAAATGCAAGGTTGTCACTAGAGGCTTCATTTCATGCTCTTCAACATGCAGCAGCTCTAATCCAACAAAGGCACGCATAATGTTGACTAGGTTTGCTTGTAGCTTCTCTTGCACTTGAATGTACTCTGCATGCAACTGCTCGTCACGTTGAAGGATCTCTGGTAGGTTTGCGTAGAAAAATCGATATTTCCACATCAGGTTAAAAATAGAATCTAAGTAATGCTTCAACATCACTAAGCTCTCTTGCTGCCCCTGGATTGGCGTAAAGCGCTCAAGCAGTTCGTTTGAGTAAAGCGCAAAGATCTCTCGTACAATTTCTTGCTTGTTACGGAAGTGGTAATAAAGGTTACCCGGACTAATATCAATGTGCGCCGCAATGTGGTTCGTCGTAATGTTGCGCTCACCATGCTCATTAAATTGCTCCAATGCAGCAAGTACTATCTTGTCGCGTGTCTTCATTCTTTTTCCGTATCCTTTTCCATTACTAATGTGCAGTATAACGGCTAGTGTAACCCATAACAAAAAAGCGCCTGGTCATATCAGGCGCTTTCAATCTGTTACTTAGTTATTTGTGGTATGGCTTAGATAACTCGTGCACCGCTTCAACAAACACACCTGCGTTTTCTGGCGGCACATCCAAGTGAATACCGTGACCAAGGTTAAACACGTGACCCGTACCCGCATCACCGAAGCCTTCAAGGATTGTCGCTACTTCCTCACGGATACGCTCAGGTGAAGCGTATAGCATTGATGGATCCATGTTACCTTGCAGTGCAACTTTATCGCCTACACGTTTCACAGCGTCTTGAATGTTAATTGTCCAGTCTAGGCCAACCGCATCACAACCTGTTGCAGCGATCTGCTCTAACCACATACCGCCATTCTTCGTAAATAGCGTTACAGGAACTCGGCGGCCATCATTTTCGCGAATCAAACCATCAACGATCTTGTGCATGTACTGCAGTGAGAATAGGTTGTAATCACGAGGCGTCAATACACCGCCCCATGTATCAAATACCATCACTGATTGTGCACCCGCTTTGATTTGCGCGTTTAGATATTCGATAACACTGTCTGCTAGCTTATCTAGAAGTAGGTGCAGCGTTTGTGGTTCTGCGTACATCATCTTCTTGATCTTAGTGAAGGCTTTCGAGCTACCACCTTCTACCATGTATGTCGCTAGCGTCCATGGGCTACCAGAGAAACCGATAAGCGGAACATCTCCGTTCAGATCTTTACGGATCTGACGAACGGCATTCATTACGTATTGAAGCTCACCTTCAGGATCTGGCAAACCAATCTTTTCGACGTCCGCTTTACATGTAATTGGCTTATCGAATACTGGACCTTCACCTGCTGCAAAACGCAGCTCTAATCCCATTGCATCAGGGATTGTCAAAATATCAGAGAAAAGGATCGCAGCATCAAGCGGAAAACGACGTAATGGTTGAAGTGTTACTTCAGACGCCAACTCTGCGTTCTTACACAGAGACATGAAATCACCTGCTTCTGCACGCGTTGCTTTGTACTCAGGTAGGTAACGTCCTGCCTGACGCATCATCCATACCGGTGTGTAATCCACTGGCTGTTTTAATAGTGCACGCAGATAACGATCATTTTTTAATTCAGTCATTCCGTTTTTCCGATTCTTTTAGACTCACTTTTTGTGAGCAATATTCTAACACTGTTTGGCTCGCAAAAGCTGTGTGCTTTGCAACCTAGATCAAGTTATTAACTATAAAATCAGTGCTTAATTTGCACCCAATAGGTAAGGGTGTTAAAAATTTGTTTGCTAGCGAAAACTACAATTATAAAACTGGACACGCGAGTGTTCAGCATCTCATAACGACATCTTACTTACCCCCTCCTTCTCGGAGGGTTTTTTTTACCTATTTTTCAAGAGTCTAAGTCATTAATCAACTGACATGTTGTCTCAATAAGCTCACGTGCAATTGTGCCTTTAGGTGCCACTGGTGGCATGCTATCTGGGTGGAACCAGCAAGCATCGCTAAGCTCACTGTAATCAGGCTTTAAGCTGCCTGATTGATAATCCGCAAGAAAGCCCATCATCATACTGGATGGGAACGCCCACGGCTGACTCCCAAAGTAGCGAATATTAGTGACATCAATGCCAGTTTCCTCTTTCACTTCACGCGCCACACATTGCTCTAAGGTCTCCCCTACTTCTAGGAAGCCTGCAATAACGGTATACATACCATTACGATGTCTTGGATGCTGGGCGAGCAACAACTGATTTTCTTTACGAACCGCAACGATGACACAAGGAAAAATTCTTGGGTAATGTAATGTACGGCAATCGCCACATTGCATAGCGAGTTGATTATGATTCAGGTGATTTCGTCCACCACATTGAGAACAAAAGCGCATTGTTTGACTCATATGCCCATATTGAACTGCCTTGCTCATTAACAAAAACAGAGGCTCAGGAAAGTGGAGGCACTCTCTCAATGAAGTGAGTTCGAAATCAGCATCAATATCCGCTTCGTTGAGCCACATGACTGGCGAATTCTGATAACGACCGATCTCTATCGCTTGCTCAATCGGCAGTGGAAAATCATGACGCGTTCCTTGTGGCAGTTCACCATCAACCAACCAAAGATCGCTTCCTGATACAATACACCAATAAGCATCTTTCATACGGTTTATGTCACCTTTATTTAACATTGCCCTTCCTCATCACTTGCAGTTCAACCATTTTACTGGCAATCTAATTTCATACCAGAGTTTGTAGTAAGGCAATTTTCTGGCTATAAATTCTAGTAAGGACAAGAGGTTGTATCTCTAGAACAGCTTTGTTACTACAAAGCGTAATGATCACCGGAGTGTGATCCGATCATGAGGGCATGGTCATGCTAAATAAATTCAAACAAACGCAAGAACAATGGGGTGGCTCAAGCGAGGTCATCGATCATTGGTTGGAAACTCGTCAGGAACTTATCGTCGAGTATTGTAAGTTGGCCGCACTTCAGCCATCGTCAACTAAATCATCTCTTTCATCATTACCGACATCAGAAGAACTACAAAACTTCTGTCAACACGTCGTTGATTATATCTCTGAAGGTCATTTCAAGATTTACGACATGGTGATGGATAAATGGCGCTCAACAGGCTTTGAGGCCACAGATGACATTAATCATACTTATGCCAGAATTGTGCTGACGACTGAGCCACTATTAAATTTTACTGACAAGTATGCTGCAGTTAGCGAAGAAGATACGTTAGACAGCTTTGATAGTGATTTATCGTTAATTGGGGAAATCATCGAAGTTCGCTTTGAAGTGGAAGATGAACTGATACAGCTTATTGCGAATAGTCTCGCCGTTCCGCCTGGCGCATAGCGAGAAACGACATGCACTTTGAAGGTTGACGTGCTCGCGTCGACCTTGTGGTGTTTTATCGCCCTCTCCCCAATACTACACTAGATTACCTACTCTCTCCGTCGTCGAATACCTCTCACGTAGTCCTAAAGAATAAGGTACGAAAAGTTAGTGCTCTCCAAAGAACAAAAAAGGCACCCGTAGGTGCCTTTTATCATTTCAACTTTTAACGATTACTCGTCAGAAAGCTTACTCTTCAGAAGAAAAGCCAGCATTAAGAAGTGCTGCAAGGTTGTCAGTCGCTTGTTCAGCTGAAGGACCTTCTTGCTCTTCTACACGCTTAGCTTGACGCTCTTGGTGGTACGCGAAACCAGTACCTGCTGGGATTAGACGACCAACAATTACGTTTTCTTTCAGACCACGTAGCTCATCACGCTTACCAGAAACTGCTGCTTCTGTTAGTACGCGCGTTGTCTCCTGGAACGATGCCGCAGAGATGAACGACTCAGTTGCTAGAGATGCTTTAGTGATACCTAGAAGGTCACGTTCAAAACGTGCAGGCTCTTTGCCTTCAGCTTCTAGATTACGGTTAGCAATCTTAACATTGTGATATTCAACTTGCTCACCAGGTAGGAACTCAGAGTCACCTGCGTGTGTAATAGTACACTTACGTAGCATCTGACGAACGATAGTCTCAATGTGCTTATCGTTAATCTTAACGCCTTGTAAACGGTAAACTTCTTGTACTTCGTTAGCGATGTACTGAGTTACTGCGTGGATACCACGTAGACGTAGAATGTCATGCGGAGTCTCTGGACCGTCTGCAATAACATCGCCACGTTCAACCTTCTCACCTTCGAATACGTTAAGCTGACGGTGCTTAGGAATCATCTCTTCGTAAGCGTCTCCGCCTTCACGAGTGATAACTAGGCGACGTTTACCTTTCGTCTCTTTACCAAAGCTCACAGTACCTGTGTGCTCAGCAAGGATCGCAGGCTCTTTAGGCTTACGAGCTTCGAATAGGTCAGCTACGCGTGGAAGACCACCGGTGATATCTTTGTTACCGCCAGACTTCTGAGGAATACGTGAAAGTGTATCACCCACACCTACTTCTGCGCCGTCTTCGATGTTAACGATAGCTTTACCAGGTAGGAAGTAGTGAGCTGGCATATCAGTACCAGGGATCATTACGTCTTTACCTTGCTCATCAACAAGTTTGATAGCTGGACGCATATCTTTACCTGCAGATGGACGAGCTGCCGCGTCTGTTACTTCGCTTGAAGATAGACCTGTTAGGTCATCTGTTTGGCGAGATACAGTTACACCGTCAATCATGTCTACGAACTGGATGCGACCTGCCACTTCAGTGATGATTGGCATGGTGTGCGCTTCCCAGTTAGCTACAACTTCACCCGCAGTTACTGCGTCGTTGTCTGCTTTGCTTAGCATCGAACCGTAAGGAAGTTTGTGCTTCTCTTTAGTACGACCGAACTCATCAATGATAGTTAGCTCAGATGCACGAGACGTGATAACTAGCTTCTTATCTTTGTTGATTACGAACTTAGCGTTGTGTAGCTTAACTGTACCCGTTGTTTTCGCTTGGATGCTGTTCTCTGCTGCTGCAGTAGATGCCGCACCACCGATGTGGAACGTACGCATCGTAAGCTGTGTACCCGGCTCACCGATAGACTGAGCAGCGATAACACCAACTGCTTCACCTTGGTTAACTAGGTGACCACGTGCTAGGTCACGACCGTAACACTGTGCACAACAACCGAAGTCAGTATCACAGGTAACAACAGAGCGTACGCGCATGCTGTCAACTGAGTTCTCTTCCATGATCTGACACCACTTCTCATCAATTAGAGTGTTACGTGGGATCAGAACATCTTCAGTACCTGGTTTCAGTACGTCTTCAGCAACTACACGACCAAGAGCTAGTTCAGTAAGAGCAACCTTAACATCACCACCCTCGATGTGAGGCATCATGTCAACGCCTTCGTGAGTACCACAGTCGTGTTCAGTAACTACAACGTCTTGAGCAACGTCTACTAGACGACGAGTTAGGTAACCCGAGTTCGCTGTTTTCAGTGCCGTATCCGCAAGACCCTTACGAGCACCGTGCGTTGAGATAAAGTACTGAAGGACGTTTAGACCTTCTTTAAAGTTCGCAGTGATCGGCGTTTCGATGATTGAACCATCTGGACGCGCCATCAGACCACGCATACCTGCTAGCTGACGAATCTGAGCTGCAGAACCACGAGCGCCCGAGTCAGCCATCATGTAGATGCTGTTGAATGACTCTTGTTGCTCTTCTTCACCGTCACGGTTGATAACCGTTTCAGATGATAGGTTCTCCATCATCGCTTTCGCTACGCGATCGTTGGTCGATGCCCAAATATCGATCACTTTGTTGTAGCGCTCACCCGCAGTTACAAGACCAGATTGGTACTGTTCTTGAATTTCGCGAACTTCTGCTTCCGCTTCTTCGATCTCAGTGTACTTAGCTGCTGGAACAACCATATCGTCGATACCAACAGATACACCAGAAAGTGCCGCGTAAGCAAAACCTGTGTACATGATTTGGTCAGCGAAGATTACCGTGTCCTTCAGACCAAGCTTACGGTACGCTTCGTTAAGTAGGTGAGAGATTTGTTTCTTACCTAGCTTTTGGTTAACGATGCTGTACGGTAGACCTGCAGGAACGATTTGCCATAGCATTGCACGACCGATAGTTGTATCAACCATCTTAGTCTCAGTAGTGCTATTGCCATCTTCGTCTACAACTGTCTCAGTGATACGAACTTTAACGCGAGCGTGTAGCTCAGCAGTCTTAGTGCGGTATGCCTTCTCAGCCTCAGCTGGGCTAGCAAGGTACATACCTTCGCCTTTCACATTGATCTTGTCACGAGTCATGTAGTAAAGACCCAATACAACGTCCTGAGAAGGTACGATGATCGGATCACCTGACGCTGGCGACAGAATGTTGTTTGTCGACATCATCAGAGTACGTGCTTCAAGCTGTGCTTCTAGAGTTAGAGGCACGTGAACCGCCATTTGGTCACCATCGAAGTCGGCGTTGTATGCCGCACACACTAGTGGGTGTAGCTGAATCGCTTTACCTTCGATTAGTACTGGTTCGAACGCCTGGATACCTAGACGGTGAAGTGTAGGTGCACGGTTCAGTAGTACTGGGTGTTCACGGATTACTTCGTCTAGGATATCCCAAACAACCGCTTCTTCACGCTCTACCATCTTCTTAGCAGCTTTGATTGTAGTCGCAAGACCACGAGTCTCTAGCTTGCTGTAGATAAATGGTTTGAATAGCTCAAGTGCCATCTTCTTAGGAAGACCACACTGGTGTAGACGAAGGTATGGACCTACTGTGATTACAGAACGGCCAGAGTAGTCTACACGTTTACCTAGAAGGTTCTGACGGAAACGACCTTGTTTACCCTTGATCATATCAGCAAGAGATTTCAGAGGACGCTTGTTCGAACCTGTGATCGCACGACCGCGACGACCGTTATCTAGAAGCGCATCAACAGACTCTTGCAGCATACGTTTTTCGTTACGTACGATGATGTCCGGAGCAGCTAGCTCTAGAAGACGCTTCAAACGGTTATTACGGTTGATTACACGACGGTAAAGGTCGTTCAGATCAGAAGTCGCAAAACGACCGCCATCTAGTGGTACTAGAGGACGTAGATCTGGCGGAAGTACCGGAAGCACAGTTAGGATCATCCACTCAGGGTTGTTACCTGATTGAACAAACGCTTCAACTAGCTTCAGACGCTTAGTGATCTTCTTACGCTTAGTCTCTGAGTTAGTAGACTGAAGCTCTTCACGCATCTCTTCGATTTCAGCAGGCAGATCCATAGACGCAAGTAGGTCTTTGATCGCTTCCGCGCCCATCTTAGCTGTGAATTCATCACCCCACTCTTCTAGACGATCCAGATACTCTTCTTCAGTAAGCATCTGAGATTTTTCTAGATCAGTCATACCTGGTTCAGTTACTACATACATTTCGAAGTAAAGAACACGTTCGATATCACGTAGAGGGATATCCATTAGTAGACCGATACGAGACGGTAGCGATTTTAGGAACCAGATGTGAGCAACTGGTGATGCAAGCTCGATGTGGCCCATGCGGTCACGACGAACTTTAGTTTGTGTAACTTCAACGCCACACTTCTCACAGATAACGCCACGGTGTTTTAGACGCTTGTATTTGCCACAAAGACATTCGTAGTCTTTTACTGGACCAAAGATACGCGCACAGAACAGACCATCACGCTCAGGCTTGAACGTACGATAGTTGATCGTTTCTGGTTTCTTAACTTCACCGAAAGACCATGAACGGATCATGTCTGGTGAAGATAGACCGATTTTGATTGCATCAAATTCTTCGGTCTTATGCTGCGCTTTTAGAAAGTTTAATAAGTCTTTCACAATCAGCTCCTGTAAGGAGTTAAAAGGAGCTCACCCGCAAAAGTGAGCACCTTCTACCAAATAATCGCTTTTGATTCTCTTAACCTCAGTCAAGAGAGAAAGGATTACTCTTCGTCTTCTAGCTCGATGTTGATACCTAGCGAGCGAATCTCTTTCAACAGTACGTTGAACGATTCTGGCATGCCAGGTTCCATGCTGTGGTTGCCATCTACGATGTTCTTATACATCTTAGTACGGCCGTTAACGTCATCTGACTTAACTGTTAGCATTTCTTGAAGCGTGTAAGCAGCACCGTATGCTTCTAGTGCCCATACTTCCATCTCACCGAAACGCTGACCACCGAACTGAGCTTTACCACCAAGTGGTTGCTGAGTTACTAGGCTGTACGAACCGGTTGAACGAGCGTGCATCTTGTCATCAACAAGGTGGTTTAGTTTCAGCATGTACATGTAACCAACAGTTACAGGACGCTCAAACTGGTCACCCGTGCGACCATCAAACAGCTTAAGCTGACCAGATTCTGGTAGGTCACCTAGTTTTAGTAGCTCTTTGATTGACGATTCGTTTGCACCATCAAATACTGGAGTCGCGATCGGTAGACCACCACGTAGGTTCTTGATCAGCGTGCGAACTTCATCATCAGATAGAGACGCAATGTCTACTTTCTGACGAGTATCACCAAGATCGTAAACCTTCTGTAAGAAGTCACGGAACTTAGCTAGCTCTTGCTGCTCTTTCACCATTTGGTTGATCTTGTCACCAATACCTTTCGCTGCCAGACCTAAGTGTACTTCTAGGATCTGACCGATGTTCATACGCGAAGGTACACCCAGTGGGTTAAGTACGATGTCTACAGGCTGACCTTTCTCATCGTATGGCATGTCTTCAACAGGGTTGATCTTAGAGATTACACCCTTGTTACCGTGACGGCCCGCCATCTTATCACCAGGCTGGATGCGACGTTTAACCGCTAGGTAAACCTTAACGATCTTCAGTACGCCAGGGGCTAGATCATCACCTTGTGTGATCTTACGACGCTTAGTTTCAAACTTCTTATCGAAGTCTGCTTTTAGCTCGTCCCACTGTTCAGCAAGCTGCTCAATCTGTGATTGTTGAGCGTCATCTTCAAGCGTTAGCTCTAGCCACTTCTTACGATCAATCGCATCAAGTTTAGCTTCAGTGTAACCGCCATCGATAAGTACAGCTTTAACACGGTTTAGAAGGCCACCCTCAAGAATCTGGAATTCTTCAGTAAGGTCTTTCTTCGCTTCTTTAAGCTGCATCTGTTCGATTTCTAGTGCACGTTTGTCTTTTTCAACACCGTCACGAGTAAATACTTGAACATCGATGATCGTACCTGATACAGAGTTTGGTACGCGTAGAGACGTATCTTTAACGTCTGACGCTTTCTCACCGAAGATAGCACGTAGTAGCTTCTCTTCAGGAGTTAGCTGAGTTTCACCTTTAGGCGTTACTTTACCTACAAGGATGTCACCGCCTTTCACTTCCGCACCGATGTAAACGATACCTGACTCGTCTAGTTTAGACAGAGCAGATTCACCTACGTTTGGAATGTCAGCTGTGATTTCTTCAGCACCAAGCTTAGTATCACGCGCCACACAAGATAGCTCTTGAATGTGGATAGTCGTGAAACGGTCTTCTTGAACTACGCGCTCAGATACTAAGATCGAGTCTTCGAAGTTGTAACCGTTCCAAGGCATGAATGCGATACGCATGTTCTGACCAAGTGCTAGCTCACCAAGGTCTGTTGAAGGACCATCAGCAAGAACATCACCACGTGCAACAGGTTCACCTGGCATCACACATGGACGCTGGTTGATACACGTATTTTGGTTAGAACGAGTGTATTTAGTTAGGTTGTAGATATCGATACCTGCTTCACCAGGAATCAGCTCATCTTCGTTAACTTTGATAACGATACGAGAAGCATCTACAGACTGAACCATACCACCACGTTTAGCTACTGCTGTAACACCAGAGTCAACTGCGATGTTACGCTCGATACCAGTACCAACTAGAGGCTTGTCAGCCTTAAGTGTTGGAACTGCCTGACGTTGCATGTTCGCACCCATCAATGCACGGTTCGCATCATCGTGTTCTAGGAACGGGATAAGCGATGCTGCGATAGATACAACCTGGTTAGTTGCAACGTCCATGTAATCAACATGTTCGCGTGGGTGTAGGCCAGATTCACCTTTCTGACGAGCTGTGATTAGCTCTTCAGCAAATGTGCCTTCTTCAGTAAGAACAGTGTTCGCCTGAGCGATAACGTACTGACCTTCCTGAATAGCAGATAGGTAATCTACTTCGTCTGTTACTACGCCATCTACAACACGACGGTATGGAGTCTCGAGGAAACCGTACTCGTTACAACGTGCAAACGCAGATAGAGAGTTGATCAGACCGATGTTTGGACCTTCTGGCGTTTCGATAGGACATAGACGACCGTAGTGAGTTACGTGTACGTCACGTACTTCGAAGCCGGCACGTTCACGAGTTAGACCGCCAGGACCCAATGCAGAAATACGACGCTTGTGCGTTACTTCTGATAACGGGTTGTTTTGGTCCATGAACTGTGAAAGCTGTGAAGAGCCAAAGAATTCTTTAACCGCAGCAGAGATCGGCTTAGCATTGATTAGGTCTTGAGGCATGATTGCATCAAGATCACCAAGGCTTAGGCGCTCTTTAACAGCACGTTCAACACGTACTAGACCTACGCGGAATTGGTTTTCTGCCATTTCGCCAACAGAACGGATACGACGGTTACCTAGGTGGTCGATATCGTCCACTTCACCGATGCCGTTACGGATAGCGATAAGCTTCTTCATCACTTCAACGATATCAGTTTCGTCAAGTGTGCCTTGCTCTTGAGCATCTTCACGTTCGATAGAGCTGTTGAACTTCATACGACCAACAGTCGATAGATCGTAACGCTCTTCAGAGAAGAATAGGCTTTCGAATAGTGCTTCAGCAGCTTCTTTCGTTGGCGGCTCGCCCGGGCGCATCATGCGGTAGATTTCTACCAATGCAGAAATACGATCAACAGTGCTGTCGACACGTAGAGTTTCTGACATGAATGGACCGTGGTCTAAATCGTTAGTAAATAACGTTTGTAGAGACTTGTGGCCTGCCTGTGAAAGGTTAGCTAGAGCTTCTAGGCTGATCTCTTGGTTTGCACCAACAATGATCTCGCCTGTTGCTTCGTTGATGTAGTCTTGCGATGCTACTTTGCCTACGATGTACTCAACTGGTACTTCGATATGCTCAACGCCATCTTTTTCAAGTTGACGGATGTGGCGCGCAGTAACACGACGACCAGTCTCAACGTAAACCTTACCATCTGCTTCGATATCGAATGACGCAGTTTCACCACGTAGACGATCAGGAACCAACTCCATAAGAAGAGTTTGATCTTTAACTTCGAAGTTCACCTTCTCGAAGAAGATATCCAGGATTTCATCAGTCGTCTTACCTAGTGCGCGAAGGATGATTGATGCTGGAAGCTTACGACGGCGGTCAATACGTACGTACAGGTTATCCTTAGGATCAAACTCGAAATCAAGCCATGAACCACGGTAAGGAATAACACGTGCATTGTATAGAACTTTACCTGATGAGTGGGTTTTACCCTTATCGCTGTCGAAGAATACACCTGGGCTTCTGTGCAGCTGGGATACGATAACCCTCTCGGTACCATTGATAACGAAGGTACCATTGTCTGTCATAAGCGGAATTTCGCCCATGTAGACTTCTTGTTCTTTAATGTCTTTTACAGTACCTGCTGGCGCGTCTCTATCAAAGATCACTAGGCGTAGTTTTACGCGTAGAGGTTTTGAATAAGTTACGCCGCGGATTTGACATTCTTTAACGTCAAAAACTGGCTCACCAAGACGGTAGCTAACGTATTGCAGCTCGGAATTGCCGTTGTAGCTCTGAATCGGGAATACAGAACGGAAAGCAGCTTCTAGACCGTATTGACCTTCAGGATCCTGTTCGATGAATTTTTCGAACGAATCGAGCTGGATCGATAGCAGGTATGGAATGTCCAAAACTTGTGGACGAGTACCAAAGTCCTTACGGATGCGCTTTTTCTCGGTATAAGAGTAAACCATGGGGTTCCTCAGCTCGCTGATAAGTGACCCAAACTGTCTCCAATAGTTATGAGACAGTGACTAACATCTGTTTGATTGTAGTGACATATCATTAAGAGCTAATGACATGTTTTTTGCTAGGAACTTGGGTGCTCAAACAGCGGAAAAATCACCCAACCCCTACAGCGCAAAAAGGCCGGTGGTTAAAAAACCACCAGCCATTAGCCGTTAGGCTAAGAAACTATGCAATAATTACTTAACAGTAACACTTGCACCAGCTTCTTCTAGCTGAGCTTTAAGAGCTTCAGCTTCAGCTTTCTCTACGCCTTCTTTTAGAGGTGCAGGAGCTGAGTCTACAAGACCTTTAGCTTCTTTAAGGCCTAGACCTGTTGCGCCACGTACTGCTTTGATTACAGCAACTTTGTTGCCGCCAGCAGATTCTAGGATTACGTCAAATTCAGTTTGCTCAGCAGCAGCTTCGCCGCCAGCAGCGCCGCCAGCTACAACAGCAGCTGCAGCAGATACGCCGAATTTTTCTTCCATAGCTTCGATAAGCTCAACAACTTGCATTACAGACATTTCTGCAACTGCGTCTAGGATTTGCTCGTTAGTAATAGACATAACAATTCTCTTTTAAGTCAACAATAAGTTTAATTAGCAACCAGTTTAAAGCAAGGCTTATGCCGCAGCTTCTTCTTTTTGGTCGCGTAGTGCAGCGATAGTACGTACCAGCTTGCCTGCAGAAGCTTCTTTCATGCACATCATTAGGCGTGCAATTGCTTCGTCGTAAGTTGGTAGTGTCGCTAGTACTTCAGCATCAGTAACCGCGCCTTCAAATGCAGCAGCTTTGATCTCGAAATCTTTGTTCTCTTTAGCGAAGTCTTTGAAAAGACGCGCTGCAGCACCTGGGTGCTCATTAGAGAATGCGATTAGAGTAGGACCAGTGAAAGTGTCTGTTAGACACTCGTAGTCTGTACCTTCAACCGCACGGCGTGCTAGAGTGTTGCGAACAACTTTCAAGTAAACACCAGCTTCACGAGCTTGTTTACGTAGAGAAGTCATTGCGCCTACTTCAACGCCACGAGAATCAGCTACAACTGCAGAAAGTGCACCACTGGCAGCTTCGTTGACTTCAGCAACAATTGCTTTTTTGTCTTGAAGGTTTAAAGCCATCTTGGATTTACTCCTGGTTGTCGTTACACCACTCACTATTATCACAACAGTGAGAGCTATTGAGGTGCTTCCCAGAAGAAAGTTAACTATATAAATAGAGCTTTCTGTCAGTTCGGGCACCATCTACGTAGGATGATTAAGTCTATTTATAAAACAGACACCTACGGTCTTGGACGGAGACTGGGTCATAATTCAGACTAAATTCTTAACGAATTTAATGAACCAAAGTTCAGCCCCAACCACAAATATTAGGCGCAGAATTATACACTAATTCCACGCCTAAGCAAATATATTAGTTTGCTAGAGTGTTCAGGCTACCCTGATCAACAGCAACACCAGCACCCATTGTAGTAGAGATGCTAACCTTCTGAAGGAATGTACCCTTAGCAGAAGACGGTTTAGCTTTCTTAAGAGCAACTAGAAGTGCTTCTAGGTTCTCTTTGATCTGCTCAGCAGAGAAGTTTGCTTTACCGATTGTAGTGTGGATGATGCCGTTCTTGTCGTTACGGTAACGAACCTGACCAGCTTTAGCGTTCTTAACCGCTTCAGCAACGTTAGGAGTTACAGTACCAACTTTAGGGTTTGGCATAAGACCGCGAGGACCTAGGATAGTACCTAGTTGACCTACAACGCGCATTGCATCTGGAGAAGCAACAACTACGTCAAAGTTCATTTCGCCTTTCTTAACTTGCTCAGCAAGATCTTCCATACCTACGATGTCTGCGCCAGCTTCTTTAGCTGCTTCAGCGTTTGCACCTTGAGTGAACACTGCAACGCGGATGTCGCGGCCAGTACCGTGAGGCAGTACAGTTGCACCACGTACGTTCTGGTCAGATTTACGAGCATCGATGCCTAGGTTAACAGCAACGTCAACAGACTCAACGAATTTAGCAGTTGCTAGTTCTTGAAGAAGAGCTACAGCTTCGTTGATTTCGTATTCTTTAGTTACGTCAACTTTTTCGCGGATTACGCGCATGCGCTTAGTTAGTTTAGCCATCTTATTAACCCTCTACCACTAGGCCCATTGAACGAGCAGTACCAGCGATTGAACGCTTCATTGCTTCGATGTCAGCACCAGTCATATCAGCAGCTTTAGTTTCTGCGATTTCTTGGATTTGAGCGTCAGTTACAGTACCCACTTTTTCAGTGTTTGGACGACCTGAACCAGACTTAACGCCAGCAGCTTTCTTAAGAAGAACAGCAGCAGGTGGAGTCTTAGTTACGAACGTGAAAGAACGGTCGTTGTATACTGTGATAACAACTGGAGTCGGTAGACCTTTCTCAATAGATTCTGTTTTTGCGTTAAACGCTTTACAGAATTCCATGATGTTCACACCGTGTTGACCTAGTGCAGGACCAACTGGTGGACTTGGGTTCGCCATACCAGCAGCAACTTGTAGCTTGATGTAAGCTTCAACTTTCTTAGCCATGATTTTTCCTAATTTTGGGTACAAACGCTAATCGGCTGATCAGCTCCCCGTTGATGTAAATACTTTTTACTTTCGCTAAAACTTTCATTTCAGCCAAAATAATAAGGCGCGAAATTATAGTCATAATCCGCGCCCTAGACAACCCTATTAAGGTGTTTTTTTAATCAAGTTTTTCTACTTGACCAAATTCAAGCTCAACTGGTGTTGCACGACCAAAGATCGATACAGACACTTTTACGCGGCTCTTATCGTAATCCACTTCTTCAACAGTACCGTTGAAGTCAGCGAATGGACCGTCAGTAACACGTACCACTTCACCCGCTTCGTACATGGTACGAGGACGAGGAGCTTCACTTGCTTTCTCTAGACGGTTAAGAATCGCGTCAGCTTCCTTATCAGTGATAGGAGCTGGACGGTCAGAAGTACCACCAATGAAGCCCATGACACGCGGCACACTGCGTACTAAGTGCCATGATTCATCGTTCATGATCATCTGAACTAGGACGTAACCAGGGAAGAATTTACGCTCAGATTTACGACGTTGACCTGCGCGCATTTCCACTACTTCTTCAGTAGGGACTAAAACTTCACCAAATAGCTCTTCCATGCTATGCATTTTGATATGCTCGCGAAGAGACTGAGCTACACGACCTTCAAATCCAGAGAAGGCTTGAACCACATACCAGCGTTTTTTTGGAGCTTCACTCATGAATAAAAACCCTCTATACCCCAGTTATTAGAGCAACAAGACGAACCATGATGCCGTCAATGCCCCAAAGCACTAGAGCCATTACAATACTTACAGCTAAAACGATCAAAGTTGTTTGCATAGTCTCTTGGCGTGTAGGCCAAACTACTTTGCGCACTTCCATGCGAGATTCTTTAGCAAAATCGATCGCAGCTTTACCCTTAGTTGTTGTAGCAGCAACACCAAGTGCCGCAGCAATTAGCACAACAACACCTGCAGCGCGAACTACTACAGACATTTCACCATACAGGTAATTACCCACAACAGCGGCAGCTAGCAGAGTAAAAGTGACGATCCACTTGAAGATATCTGCGCCATTTGAGCTATCAGGAGTTTCAGCATTATTAGCTTTCATAAAACCAACCTGTCACAAGTCTTAATATAGACGAAAACAACCCCGCCGTTGCAGGGCAAATCCATGAAACGTCAATCTTAATCGATCGACGTACTCTTTTATTGATCAAGCCGCAATGTCTTGAACAAAAAATCCTGCTTAATGCCAAGTTGAATAAGAAAACAACAGACATTTTATTTAGTGCAGAAAAAGGGCATCAAATGATGCCCTTTTTGCTACTGGTTCGTCAAATCTTATTCAAGATTTTTCCGAAGTCTTTAGCTAATTCGTAAGAATTAAGCGAAGATCTTAGCAACAACACCAGCACCAACTGTACGGCCACCTTCGCGGATTGCGAAACGTAGACCTTCGTCCATCGCGATTGGTGCGATTAGCTCAACAGTCATC
>NZ_BLID01000015.1 GCF_009811315.1 Vibrio atypicus | reverse complement strand
ATGATCAAACTCTTCAATTTAAGATTTTGTTCGGCTCAATGAATACTGACTTCAAAACTACTGTGTAATTTTAAAGCTATTATCGTTCCAACAGAACGATAATGAATTGACTGTGCCAAATAACCGAGGTTATTTGTATTGGTCACTTCGTTTCATTGAAACCTAATTTGATACCGAGGTATCTAATTGGATTATCATCAACGAGTGCCCACACAGATTGATAGGTCTATATTTTTAAAGAGCTTTTTCTAACATCCGCTGCGCTTAGCACCTCGTTGCTAGGGGTGCGTATCTTACGCTTCCCAACTAGAGAGTCAAGCGTTTTTTCAAACTTTCTTTTTCTCCCTTCGACTCGCCGTGTGACTTTCGTCTCACTCCGTGTCGGTGAGGCGGCATTATAGGGAGGTCACTGAAGATGACAAGCGTTTTTTCGCATTTAATTTCCGTTTGGTCAAAAAGGAAACAAAACAGTTGGAATAGAATAAAATTTCAACATTTGAGTCATGTCACATCAATGCGTTGGAAAAACAACAACCATATACGTAATATCTCTGTGTCTATTTTGTTAACAGTAGACATTACTTTTTTCGTAAACTAACAGTTGTATTCTAATATGAACTCAAACAAATCGACCTTAATGGTTGCCGCCGTCGCAATCTTAGGTGCAATCATCTTTTCGCAGGTTGCAATCTCGCCTGCTATTAGTTTTGTGATTGGTGTTTTTGCTTGCGCTTTTGTTATCAAATTTTCGAACACCACTCCAATCGACGCGCCACTTAATGATCCTTCAACTAACACGCTTTATGTCGGCAACCTGCCATACAAAGCAAACGAGTCTAATGTCAAAGAGCTATTTTCTAAGCATGGGGAGGTTTTCGCTGTCCGCTTAATGAAAGATAAACGAACAGGTAAAAGACGAGGCTTTGGCTTTGTTGTTATGGCTGCATCTGACGCACCAGCTGCCATTGAAGCGTTAAATGAGAATGAGTATATGCAGAGAACTTTAAAAGTTCGTATTGCTAATGACCCTAAATCGTCAACGGAAAGTGCTGAACAGGCGTAAAACCTAACGGACTCAGTGCTTGATTTAAGGCTCCCTCTTCCCAAGGGGGAGTCGTTGAGAAAATTTGACGCTCTCCTATTTCTTCACTATCTACCATTTCTAGCAATGAACTTACGCGTCTCGCTATTGCTTCCCCAGAATCCACCAGCAGCACAGACTCCCCAAGAACATATTGAATCTCATCTTTAATCAATGGAAAGTGAGTACAACCTAATACCGCCACATCGACGCTACCTTGCATTGGTTTAAGGATTCGCTCGAGCTCTAACAGATCAACGGGATTACCTCGCAGCTTTTCTTCCGCAATATCGACCAGACGCGTAGAGCCTAGCATTTCGACTGGTTTACTTTGTGCAAAGCTGCGAATTAAGTCATGGGTGTACTCTCTGGTGATTGTCGCTGGTGTCGCAATCAGACCAACCGCTTTGTTTGCCATGTTAGATGCAGGCTTAATCGCAGGTACAACACCTACAACGGGGATAGAGAGATGAGACCTTAATGTCGGAAGAACAATCGTGCTCGCTGTATTGCAAGCAATCACCACTAAATCGATACTTTGTTCTTTTACCATCTGCTTAACGAGAGATTCAACACGAGTTACTAACGTATCATGTGCTAACTCCCCATATGGATATGCTTCATTATCAAAGATGTAGGTGTAATCCAGTTGTGGCAGCTTGGCAACAATCTCTTGGTAGACAGACAGCCCACCGACACCAGAATCAAAGATAAGGATATTTGCTTTATTAGACACGTTCACTAACTCATGTAAGTAGATGTGGCAATCATACTCACAACAAGTTATTTGGCAATCTCTTGGCCGTGTAACGTTGATATGAAAAACGTTCTCCTCGTTCAATATGGGTTAGCTTTAGCTCTAAATGACCTTGAAAGCTTTCGGTATGAGTGACCAGAGTATGGAATTCACCGTTCTCACCGCAAGGATCAATACTGATTGGCAGTTCACTTATCAAGGTATTATTAAACCAACGACCACAGAACTCCTCACTCAATACATCTCGGTCAACGGTCACAACAAGAGTGTGTATTCCTCGCTCATTGATTTCATTCGCTAGTTGCTTGGTTTCTTCTCCCATAAGAGGGAAAACGCATTCCCACCCAGCAGGTTCAATATAGCTACGACGATATTCGGCAATACCATTGCAAAACATGTCACCAAAAGCCACAGCATCAATGGTTAGGTGACTCTGCTTTAGCGCTTTCACTATTGTCGATTGATAAAGATCATTCGATGGAAAGATTTCCGGAAGTTCTATTTTAATCAGTGGTAGCCGAAGTAATTGAGCTTGAAGATCTAACACATACAGAGGCGTTGCCTGAAAGGGCACTTCATGTTTGACGTAGCTGGTATATAACCCAACAACATTATAGTTTGGATCTTTCTGCAAGCGTTCTAGAGTCAACGCCGAGTCTTTGCCACTCGACCAACTGATAATGACATTCTTTTTCATGCTTTTTATCTATCGGTAAGAAAAAACCGCCCGGAGGCGGTTTAAGGTATTTAGAATTGGTAGCTTGCTGTTAAATAATAAGCACGCTCATTTCCTGAATAGTAACCGCCATAGTATACGTAGCTGGCATACTGTTTATTAAATAAATTATCAGCGCGAAGGGAAAGAGCTAAATCTGAATAACGATAGTTTAGAGCCAGATTCACCAGCCAGTAAGCATCTAACTTATCTTTACTATTACCATGGTCGCCATCTTCATAGCGCTTACCGGTATATGTCGCGTCGGTATACAGATCAAAGTTTTGGGTTATGTCGTAACTTAAGCCTAATTTACCAGTGTTCTTGGCAACCCAAGCGACTTGGTTACCTTTATTTGCACCCTCAGTAAATTCTGCGTCTACGTAGTTATACTCAGCTGTTAATAGGATATCTTGAAGCACATATAACTCACCCGTTACTGAGCCACCCTTACGAGTTGAAGCATCCGCATTCATATTCGCTCCATTCCCCGTACCAGGATCTGTCGCGTATACAATTTCGTCCTCAAGTTCGAGATGATATAAATTAACGCCCACGCTGTATGTTGGCTGATAGAAGTTCCAACCTAACTCGTTAGAGAGACCAGTTTGTGGCTTAAGGCCTTTCACACCTGGCTGGGTATACGATTGCTCAGATACTTTAGCAAAACGGAAGTTACTCTCCGTGCGCGCATAAAGGCGCGAGTTATCGGTTAACGCATAATTTACAGACAACTCATAGGCAGAAGCGTTTTCTTTTAGCTTTTCTCCATCTGGGAACTGAGCAGCATCTTCAATATCATCCTCAACGGAAGCATAGCGACCACCGAAATTTAGCGTTAGGTTATCCAGAATAGGGTGCGTATAGCGAGCGTATGTATTCCACGAACTTTGCTCATTCTCACGATCAGTCCAAGACCCCAAGTATTCATAGTTATTTCGAGAGAGGTCTATACCTACGATTAAGTTCGCCGCCCCGTTATCAGTCTCGAAGCCACCTTCCACTTGACCTGCATAAAACAGCTGGCCACCTTTAGCCTCCTTATTGCTTCCCCACGCAACACCACGCTCCTGGGTATCGTCAAAAAGAATTTCATTCTTTAGAAGCCAGTTATGAGATAACTGCTGGTCATACCCCAAACGAACCGCGCGCGTAATTGCGTGATTATGATCATCAGGATAAGCGGTGTTAGCCTGGCTAGGGTCTTTCTTAAACTGTTCTTCCGTTAAGCTACCTGCGTATTCGCGCTCAACGTCATAGTAAGCCAACTCAATAAATAGTTTCTTTGACTCATCTTGATAGTCAACGCGACCTAATACTGAGCCATTTTGACTGGCATTATGATCTCGGTAATTATCTGAGTTATCTTGAGTTGCAGAGAAGCGATAGCTAAATGCATCATTGATAGGGCCAGATGCTGAGATATTTTGCACCGTTGAGTTAAAACTGCCGTAAGAAGTACTTACTCCCACTCGGTTTTCTTTCGAAGAGCGAGTAACAATGTTAATGACGCCACCCACGGCTTGATCACCATACAAAACCCCTGCACTTCCTGACAAGATCTCGATACTTTCGACATCATCAAGTTGAACAAAACTTAAATTTGGCGCTACCAAGTCCTGTGAATTTAGTCGACGTCCATCGAGCATAACTAAGGTGTTACTTGATGCTTGCTCACCGCTAAAGCCGCGAATTGAAAACGCTGGGCCACTATTGGAATCGGACACCTGAATACCAGAGCGGCCACGTAATAATGATTCCAGTGATTTTGCACCGCTCTTCTCGATTTCATCACGAGAGATAACAACGACATTCGAAGGAATATCAGAAATCGTGTTGACGTTTTCACTGCGGGCGAAAACGACAACAGTCTCATCAACAGAGACTTCTTGGGCTAAGGTATAGGTAGAAGGGAGCAGCGACGCCACGGCCACCGCTAAAATAGATCGGTTCATTTTTATAGTCCTAAATCGCGAAAATCCTACCGAGCTTGAAGCGTTTGCTTCCAGTATTGGGCTCAGCTGCTGGCAGGTATTCGGACTTAGAGCTTGAATATAGATAGATACATTCATCCTACTTCTCCGACTTCCCACACAGTCCTCTGTGCAGTGTCATTTGGAGGTTCGTTCTCTTTACCGCTGCGCGTCAGTTCTGGATTCTCACCAGATTCCCTATTCAGCCATCTATACATCTAGATAGCACCAGCTTGGGGCAGATGGTATTAAGCTATTGATAGTTTGTCTAGTTAAGATTGGTATAAGCTATAGTTTTACAGCAGGTTTCTGCAGTGATTACCATGCAATGCTGGACATCAAGCAGGGATTGAATAAAATCTGCGCTCTCAAACAAAACGCACCATGCACAGGCAATAACCCAAAGGTAAGAATCATGGCTACTCTTGATGTAAACCCACAACGCTACCAAGAACAACTGGCAGAGAAAGTTGAACGTCTAACTGAGATGTTCGCTCCATATAATGTGCCAGAGCTTGAAGTGTTCGAATCACCAGAGCAGCACTATCGCATGCGTGCTGAGTTTCGTGTCTGGCATGAAGGTGAAGACCTGTATTACATCATGTTCGATCAAGAGACGCGTGAAAAATACCGTGTTGACCAATTCCCTGCTGCCAGCCGTTTAATCAATGATTTGATGCCACTACTAGTCGATGCGATGAAAGACAATGAGTCGCTACGTCGCAAACTCTTCCAAGTGGATTTCTTATCAACATTGAGTGGTGAAATTCTTGTTTCACTGCTTTACCACCGTCAGCTTGATGAAGAGTGGATTGAAAACGCGAAAGCACTCAAACAGCGTTTAAATGATGAAGGCTTCAACCTAAACATCATTGGCCGTGCACGTAAGATGAAGATCGTATTAGACCGCGACTACGTGATCGAAAAGCTAGATGTCAATGGCAAGCCATACATCTACCAACAAGTAGAGAACAGCTTTACACAACCTAACGGTAAAGTAGCGGAGAAAATGCTGGAGTGGGCTGTCGACTGTACTCAAGAGAGCCAAGGTGATTTGCTTGAACTTTACTGTGGTAACGGCAACTTCTCGTTGGCACTAGCGCAAAACTTCGATCGTGTTTTAGCTACAGAATTGGCAAAACCTTCTGTTGTCTCGGCACAGTACAACATTGCAGCGAACAAAATTGATAACGTACAAATTCTACGTCTATCTGCGGAAGAATTTACCGAAGCGATTGAAGGTAAGCGTGAGTTCCGCCGTTTAAAAGATGCAGGTGTAGATCTAAACAGCTACAACTGCAACACCATCTTCGTTGATCCACCGCGTTCTGGTATGGACATCGACACTTGTAAAATGGTGCAAGGTTACGAGCGTATTATGTATATCTCTTGCAACCCAGAAACCCTAAAAGAAAATTTAGATATTCTGAGCGAGACTCACAACGTTACTCGATTCGCTCTCTTCGACCAATTCCCATTTACTCACCACATGGAAGCGGGTGTGCTACTAGAGCGTAAAGCGTAGCCACCAAGATATAGACATAAAAAAACGAGCCATTTGGCTCGTTTTTCTATTTAATCAAAATTACTCAGCGCTAGTTGCTGTTGGGCGAGACATATAGCCAAGCTTTTTCGCTACCCAAACCAAAAGACCCAAGGTAATGAAGATCGCCAACATGTTAGAGCCTGCATCAGGGTACTGAGCTTTGATGAAAGCAGAGTGACCAAATGCACCAACAAAGAAACAAGCTAGCCCGATGAGCGGGATATCTTCTGATACTGGTTTACTTAAATATTCTTGATACAGAGTTTGTACAGCTAGTACGAGAGCAATGAGTGGAAAAATAGAGAAAGAAACTTCGCTCATTGTCAGCCATGACAACATCGCGTCACCACACATACCAGCAACAAGAGCTAATACGAGCGTTTTCTTCTCAGAACCACGATTAACTTGGTTTGCTTCATTCGACATCAATCTATCCCACCTTTTAATCGGTTACGTTCACGTTCTTTGCGATACCAATAAGCCCCTTTGGCCATCATTCGCAATTGCATTATTAGACGCTCCGCGAGTTCATCACGTGCACGTCCATCTAAATCTAAAGCTTCAGCACCAGAGTTAAAAACCAGAGTGACGGATGCTTCGGCTTGAGTAAACGCCTCTTCACGGGTCATCCCTGTACCAATTAGATATTCAGTCAACTCTGCTGCAAAATGTTGGATCTCTCTAGCTACTGCAGCGCGAAACTCAGCCGACGTTCCGGAGCGTTCACGTAGCAATAAGCGAAAGACGTTAGGGCTACTCTCGATAAACTCCATAAAGGTTTCTACCGATGTGCGAATCACACTACCCTCTTTAACGATACGTTGGCGAGCCTGACGCATCAATTGACGAAGTAATAATCCTCCTTCGTCGACCATGGTTAAGCCCAACTCATCCATATCTTTGAAATGACGATAAAATGAAGTTGGTGCAATACCCGCCTCTCTAGCGACTTCGCGTAAACTTAAGTTTGAGAAGCTTCTATCGGCACTGAGCTGACTAAACGCTGCATCAATTAATGAACGACGCGTTTTTTCTTTTTGCTGTGCGCGGATTCCCATGGATTTCATAATTGTTATTCTATTTCTTATCTTAGTAGCCATTAATATACAACGATTGACCTAGGGAAATAAGCCAAAAATGTCGCTCTGTGACTACCGATGGGCAATTAAACCGAGTTAGCGCCAATTTTCAATCTTTTCGCTTCTAATTAGAGATATACAGCATACCCTTTGTGATATTTGTTTGATTCTACGTGATCTCAACGACTCTCTAGTGCGCTTTTCATTTACCCAACTAAGGAATCAGTTAAAATCTCGCTACAGCAATGTTAAGACAATATAACAAGGAAAAGAGCTATGGCGGAGAGTAACCACTTTGATGTAATCGTTATTGGTAGTGGCCCCGGCGGTGAAGGGGCAGCGATGGGATTAACCAAAGCGGGGTTGAATGTTGCCATTGTTGAGAAAGAGAGCAGCGTCGGTGGTGGTTGTACTCACTGGGGAACCATTCCCTCTAAAGCATTACGCCACGCGGTAAGCCGTATCATCGAGTTCAATAACAACCCGCTATTTTGTCATAACAACACTAGCTTACACTCCACCTTTTCTAACATCCTTGGCCATGCAAAGTCAGTCATCGACAAGCAAACCCGCTTAAGACAAGGTTTTTACGACCGTAACCAATGTTCACTGATCTTTGGTACCGCGCGCTTTGTCGATAAGTACACAATTGCCGTTATGCAGAGTGATGGCACAGAAGAGACATACAGCGCAGACCGCTTCGTCATTGCAACTGGCTCACGCCCTTATCAACCAGACAATGTCGACTTTATGCATGAGCGAATCTACGACAGTGATTCCATCTTAAGTCTTAAACACGATCCTCGTCATATCATCATTTACGGTGCGGGGGTTATCGGCTGTGAGTATGCATCTATCTTCCGCGGGCTTGGCGTCAAAACCGATCTGATTAACACTCGTGACCGACTGCTTTCATTCCTCGATAACGAAGTTTCTGACGCGCTTTCTTACCACTTCTGGAACAGTGGCGTGGTAATACGCAACGATGAAACCTTTGAGAAAATTGAAGGCACAGAAGATGGTGTGATTGTGCATCTAGAATCTGGCAAAAAAATGCGAGCCGACTGTATTCTTTATGCCAATGGTCGAACGGGTAATACCGACAAACTTAACTTATCAGCGGTTGGGCTAGAGGCAGACTCTCGTGGACAGTTGAAAGTTGATGGCAATTACCAAACAGAAGTCGATCACGTATACGCAGTGGGTGATGTGATTGGTTACCCAAGCCTAGCCAGTGCGGCATACGACCAAGGACGATTTGTGGCGCAAGCAATCAATAAAGGTCAAGCCGATGGTAATCTGATTGATGATATCCCAACGGGTATTTACACCATTCCAGAAATCAGCTCTGTAGGTAAAACGGAGCAAGAGCTGACTGCGGCGAAAGTCCCTTACGAAGTTGGACGCTCTTCATTCAAACACTTGGCTCGCGCGCAAATCGCAGGCAAAGACATCGGTAGTTTGAAGATCCTCTTCCATCGAGAGACAAAAGAAATCTTAGGCATTCACTGTTTTGGTGAGCGTGCAGCAGAAATCATTCACATCGGCCAAGCGATCATGGAACAAAAAGGCGAAGCGAATACCATCGAGTATTTCGTCAATACCACTTTCAACTACCCGACAATGGCTGAAGCGTATCGCGTTGCAGCACTGAATGGTTTAAACCGCTTGTTCTAACATCACAAATGAGAACACAAAAAGCCTGCGCAAATAATTACGCAGGCTTTTTACTTTATGGATAAGACTGATTTAGTTCTGATTTAGATACGCAGCGTGAAACTCTAAATGCTCTTCAATAAAACTAGAGATGAAAAAGTAGCTGTGATCATAACCTGGCTGCATACGAACTTGGACATCAGAGTCATGTTCATTGGCAGCGGCAATCAAGAGTTCAGGTTTTAGCTGTTCGACTAAGAACCCATCTGCACTCCCTTGGTCGACCAAAATTGGTAGTTTCGCTTGTGCCTGTTTCAGTAGCTCGCTCGCGTCATACTGCTTCCAAGTTTCAAAATCATTACCTAGATACGCATTAAACGCCTTTTGTCCCCACGGACACTGCATTGGATTGCTGATCGGACTAAAAGCTGAAATCGAGCGATAATTGGCTGAGTTTTTAATACCGATAGTTAACGCTCCATGGCCGCCCATGCTGTGACCAGAGATCGACTTAATGCTAGAGACTGGGAAGTTCGCTTCGATCAAATCTGGTAGCTCTTGCGTCACATAGTCATACATATGATAGTGACGAGACCAAGGCTCTTGGGTTGCATTCAAATAAAAGCCAGCACCTTTTCCTAAATCATACCCCTCATCATCGGCTACATCATCCCCACGTGGGCTCGTATCTGGTGCAACGATAGCGATGCCAAGTTCCGCCGCTTTACGGAAAGCACCGGCTTTTTGCATGAAGTTTTCATCAGTACACGTCAAACCTGACAACCAATACAAAACGGGAACTGGCTCTGTTTTAGTCGCATTCGGTGGTAAGAAGATAGCAAAACGCATCGCGCAGTTAAGAGTATTTGATTGATGAGTATATTGTTTGTGCCAACCACCGAATACTTTGGCTTGGCTAATGTTTTCAATGGTCATAACAACCTCAATGGGAATTAGAAAAAACAAACGCCCATCTTTCAGGGCGTTATTTAAGTCAGATACGCTAGCTTATTTATCCATGTGTAGAACAGTACGGATAGACTCACCTTTATGCATTAATTCGAATGCGTCGTTTACATCATCAAGACCCATGGTGTGAGTGATGAACTCTTGAAGGCCAAATTCACCTTCCATGTAACGGTCAACAATGCCTGGAAGTTCAGTACGACCTTTAACACCACCAAACGCAGAGCCACGCCATACACGACCAGTCACAAGCTGGAATGGACGAGTTGAGATCTCTTGACCTGCACCAGCTACACCTATGATGATCGATTCACCCCAACCTTTATGACAACACTCTAGAGCTTGGCGCATCACATTAACGTTACCGATACACTCGAATGAGTAATCCACACCGCCGTCAGTCATCTCAACGATCACTTCTTGGATTGGCTTGTCGAATTTCATTGGGTTAATGCAGTCTGTCGCGCCAAGCTGTTTTGCTAGTTCGAATTTGCTCTCATTGATATCAACACCAATGATTTTGCTCGCGCCAGCCATACGCGCACCGATGATTGCAGATAGACCGATACCACCTAGGCCAAATACAGCAACTGTGTCGCCCTTCTCTACTTTCGCCGTGTTCAGCACCGCACCCATACCGGTTGTTACACCACAACCTAGAAGACATACTTCTTCTAGCGGTGCTTCTTTACTTACTTTCGCCAGTGAGATTTCTGGAAGCACTGTGTACTCAGAGAATGTTGAACAACCCATATAATGGAAGATTGGCTCACCGTTGATAGAGAAACGGCTAGTACCATCTGGCATTAGGCCTTTACCTTGAGTTTCACGTACTGCCTGACACAAGTTAGTTTTGCCTGATTTACAGAACTTACACTCGCCACATTCTGCTGTGTAAAGTGGGATAACATGGTCACCGACTTCAACACTTGTTACGCCTTCACCGACCATTTCAACAATACCACCACCTTCATGGCCTAGGATTGAAGGGAAGATACCTTCTGGATCATCACCAGATAGAGTGAACAAATCAGTGTGGCAAACACCAGTAGCAACGATGCGAACTAGAACCTCACCCGCTTTCGGAAGTTCAACATCAACTTCTTCACGCTTAAGTGGTTCGCCCGCTGCCCATGCAACCATAGCTTTTGATTTAATATGAGTTTGACCAGGTTTTAGTTCAAGTGCCATTGGATTTTCCTTCAATAAGGGTATTTAAGAGGACGCAATAAGCGTAGTTGAGCTTTTGTCTCAGTGCTGCGTCGTTTTGTTGGTGCCTATTTTAGGTGTTTCATAAAAAATGATAATCCCCTCATTTTGAAAATGATTTTTACCCATATGTAACAATGGTATTTGGTGATAAAAAAACCGGACACGAAGTCCGGTTCACTATCTATCTCATCGTCAGGCTAAAAAACGGCCCTGACGCCACTGAATAGTAAGGATAACGCCCAGTGTTATTCCTCTCATGGCCATGAAACTTAGCATTGCCAGCCACAATGCATGATTACCAATGGCTGCGCTGAGATAAAAAGTCGCAAAAAAGGTACAAGTGGATAAAAACATACCATTACGCATCTCTCTACCTTTCGTTGCGCCGATAAAAATACCATCTAATAAGAAACACCACATTGACACGAGCGGCATGGCCATCAACCAAGGTAAATACTGCAAAGCAATCGTATGAACTTGAGGAATATTAGTGATCAAGCCGATCATGTTTGATCCGAAAAGCGCAAACACCAGAGTCAGTATTGAACAGATGATGAAGCTCCAAAAGAACGTTCCGATTAAGGATTGGTTAAGCTGCTGCCTATCTTTAGCACCAATCGCTTTACCGACCATCGCTTCCATTGCGTAAGCGAAACCATCCATACCATAGGAAATAATCATTAAAAAGCTCATCAGTACCGCGTTGGCTGCCACGATGTCATCGCCAAAACTCGCTCCCTGAAACGTCATAAAAGTAAACGTCGCTTGTAGGCAGAGTGAGCGAAGAAAGATATCTCGATTCAACTTTACAAATCGACTTAGCCCATTCGCACTATCTTTAATTAAGCCGACTAACGCTGGCAGTTGATCCGCTTGCCATTTGCGCCATACACAATAAAGACCAAAGCTCATTCCTGTGTAGTCAGCAATAACAGAAGCCAGTGCTGCTCCTTCCACTTTCCAACCAAAGCCAAGTACAAACAGAACGTCTAAGCCAATATTGGTCAAGTTAGAAATGATCACCATCCACATCGGGGCTTTGGCATTCTGTGTTCCAAGTAGCCAACCTAACAAGACAAAATTGGCTAACGCAGCAGGCGCGCTCCAAGCTCGAATGGAAAAATATTGCTGACCATAATGCTTCACTTGTTCACTGGCATCGCTAAACGAAAATACCCAATCGGCGATCAGTGAATGAAATAGCAGAAAGAACGTGGCGAATCCAAACGCCATAGCCATCCCTTGGGTGAATACGAGACCCAGTTGATGCTTACTGTTCGCCCCATACGATTGAGCAGCCAATCCAGTGGTCGACATGCGTAAAAATCCCAATAACCAAAAGGTCACGCTGATCATTGTGCTGCCTAGAGCGACACCACCTAAATACCAGGCGTGTTCAAGGTGGCCGATCACTGCTGCATCCACCAGCCCCAACAAAGGAACGGTGATATTGGACAGCACCATAGGAATCGCGAGCAGAAGAACTTGTTTATGAAGAGAGCGATTTGAGAGAGTTTGAAATAGTTGCACGTTGCCACTCTAAAATAAGATTGAGTGGCAAGTGTACCGAGATCACCAGCGAAGCTGAACCACTACTGGCGTTAAGCGCTGTTTTAAGGCATGAATTTTGGTAATGCAACGCTGCCAGAATTTCCAACGGCCGCAATCTTTATCAAGGGGAGAATACGTTTTTACCCAACGTGCCCAAGGAAGATAATTCAGCATTGAGTCACCTGGTGCGCTATAGCCGTGAGCATAGCTTCCCGCACCCATTTTTTGGCCCAGCTTTGACGCGCACAAGTCACCAGCCAACACCACGCATGCACGAGCACTATCAAAGTGGCACCCTAACGCTTGAACAAATTTTGCGACTTGTTGTTCATTGCAATCAAGTAATGCATGTTCACAAACAATCATCACCGGTGTTTTTTCTGGGATAGGCAGTGAATCTAACCAACTTAAATCCGTCACACTACCGCACATATGGTTGTAGCGTTCACTATTGTGAAACAGCTTTTGACGCCAGAGTAAGTTCTCCGTCACATCTAACTCTAACCAGTGACAGCGGCCATTATCAACTCGATAAAAACGGGTATCGAGGCCAGCGCCGACATTAACAATCCAACCATCTGGGTTACGTTTTATAAATGCAGAGACTTGCTGATCACACAGTTGAGTAAGCGTCACATGAAGCAGTTGTTTTTGATCGATGTCACCAGATAGGCATTCTGGAGCAAGTTGGCACCGCTGACATGCGCGAGCAGCAATAGGATCATAGACAAGGCCATTATCCACCAAGCTTTCTCGGCTACGAAGCCAAAGCGGCTGCAAGAGGTTTGCAGGTATTTGATAGCGAGATTTCGCTAACTTGGTTTTGGGGGCCATTATCATCATCCTTCCATACTGGAAAGAAGATGATAATGAATATCACTTACAAAATCAATAAGTGAGAACTAATCTCATTCGAGAGTATTACATCCAGTCGGTATTACGAATAATGCCAACGGCTAGGCCTTCAATCGCTAAGCTCTGGCAAGTAAGATCAACTTTAATCGGTGCAAACTCTTCGTTTTCAGCATGCAGTAATACGGTTGAGCCTTTACGCTCTAAACGCTTAACCGTTACGTCTTCATCAACGCGAGCAACAACAACTTGCCCATCACGAACGTCTTGAGTTTTATGTACCGCAAGTAAATCGCCATCCATAATACCGATGTCTTTCATACTTTCGCCATTTACACGCAATAAGAAATCAGCTTGAGGTTTAAACATCCCAGGATCCACTTGGTAGTGAGTCTCGACATGCTCTTGAGCCAAGATCGGCTCACCCGCTGCGACTTGACCAATTAAAGGTAAGCCTTGGTCATCGTTGGCTGCGTCTTCGAGTAGGATACGAATCCCGCGCGAAGCACCCGGAATAATTTCGATCGCTTCTTTACGAGCAAGCGCTTTTAAGTGTTCTTCAGCAGCATTTGCTGAGCGGAAGCCAAGCTCACGTGCAATCTCAGCGCGTGTCGGTGGCATACCCGTGTCTTCAATTTTACTTTTGATTAGATCAAATACTTGTTGCTGGCGTGGCGTTAACGGCTTCATGAGTCACCTGTCTTTTTATACAGTTAACTGTGAGTATATCCAGTAACCTGCGAAATGAAAAGCAAATTGATTGTTTTTTGAATAGCTTAGAATCATGAATAGGGGAAATATCCGATTAATCAGTCAGCTGAATAAAATCAGACTAAATTGACGTTTTACTGGTCAATTTTAAGTAAAAGGTTCGACCAGTTTCTGATATCCTTGCTGGCTAAAAATACCCGCTTGGGCCCATTTCCACTTCTATAGTTAAGAATTGGAAATGTGCTTATGCAATTTATCTATTTTGAGGCTCAGAAGCTTTATGTCTTCCGGACAATCATTTTCTAGTTCACTGCTAAAACTGCCACTATCGGTTTTAGTGAAAGGAACCGCTATTCCAGCCAACCCAATTGATGATCTGAATATCGACATCAATAAACCGATTATCTACGCGCTGCCATACCGCTCGAATGTTGATTTAGTCACACTGCAAAAACAAGTCGTGAGCTTAGGTCTACCGGATCCATTTGAGCCAGTAGAAATCAATGGCAAATCGTTTAAACGTTTCGTCTTCACTTCTTCACGTGAAACCGTCATGACCAACGACAATGACGTTCCTAACGAATCAATTGCCCAGTTTTCTGAACTGCTTGAACAGCACCAGTACGACTCTGAGCTAGATGTTCAAGTGATTCCAACGACGGTTCTTTGGGGTCGTAAGCCGGGTAAAGAATCACAACAGAAGCCGTACCTTCAATCTCTCAACGGTCCACAAAAAGCCAAAGCAGTATTGCTGTCTGGCCGAGACTGTTTAGTGCGTATCAGCCCAGTTGTATCTCTGCGGTACATGGCAGACTCCCACGGCACTGATGCTTCAATTGCACACAAACTGGCTCGCGTGGCTCGTATTCACTTCTCTCGCCAAAAACTTGCGGCATCAGGACCAAACTTGCCAAGCCGACAAGCTCTATTTGAGCGTTTAATGAAGTCTGAAGCGATTGAACAAGTCATCAGAGATGAGGCCAATACGAAAGATATTCCGATCGAGAAGGTACGTAAAGAAGCGCACGCCATCATGGATGAAGTTGCCGCTGATTTCTCTTATTCATTGATTAAAAATGGTGAGCGTTTACTTGGTTGGTTGTGGAACCGAATTTACCAAGGCTTAAACATCACTAATGCTTCGACAGTTCGTAAGCTAGCACAAGACGGCCACGAGATTGTTTACGTTCCTTGTCACCGTAGCCACATGGACTATCTATTACTGTCTTATGTGCTTTACCGTGAAGGTATGGTGCCACCGCATATTGCTGCGGGTATTAACCTCAATTTCTTCCCTGCAGGCCCAATTTTCCGCCGTGGCGGTGCCTTCTTTATTCGCCGTAGCTTTAAAGGCAATAAACTCTACTCAACCATTTTCCGTGAGTACTTAGCAGAACTGTTTGCAAAAGGTTACTCGGTAGAATACTTCAGTGAAGGTGGTCGTTCTCGTACTGGTCGCTTATTGCAGGCGAAAACCGGCATGTTGGCGATGACCATTCAAGCAATGCTGCGTGGTTTGAACCGTCCGGTTACTCTAGTACCGGTTTACATTGGTTATGAGCACGTCATGGAAGTGGGTACTTACGCCAAAGAGCTACGTGGTTCTCGTAAAGAGAAAGAAAACGCAGGCTTAGTTCTACGCACGATTCGTAAACTGCGCAACTTTGGTCAAGGATACGTTAACTTCGGTGAACCTATTCCGCTCAACCAATACTTAAATGAAAATGCGCCAGAGTGGAGCAAAGACATCAACCCTATGGGTGGTAGTAAACCACAGTGGCTAAACCCTGTTGTGAATAATCTTGCAACTAAGATGATGACGCACATAAATGATGCAGCAGCAGCTAACGCATTAACACTGTGTGCAACGGCACTGCTAGCTTCTCGTCAACGCGCTTTATCCCGTGACAGCTTAGTCAATCAAATTGATTGCTACCTATCACTGCTGAAAAATGTACCTTACTCGACTACCTATACGGTACCAAGTGATGACGCTGAGTCATTAGTGAAACATGCTGAATCACTAGATAAGTTCTTAATCGAGTCTGACAGCATGGGCGATATTATTTCGCTCGACCGCAATCAATCCATTTTGATGACTTACTATCGTAACAACATCATCCACTTACTGGCCTTGCCTTCATTGATTGCGCAGATGCTGGTTCGTCAGCAGCAACTCTCTTTAGCGCAAATCCAAGCAAACGTCGCTTTGGTTTACCCATTCTTAAAGCAAGAGCTATTCTTGAGCATCGAAGAAGATAAGCTGGCTGAAGTAACGGAAGCTTATATCGAAGAGCTTGCTCACCAAGGGCTTGTAACGATTGATAACGAACACAATGTATCGATTCGTCAAGCCAATACACAAGTGCTAGTGCTACTAGGTCGAACCATTACAGAAACACTGCAACGTTACTCTATTGCATTGAATCTATTGGTTGCGAACCCAGAGTTAGGCAAATCAGATCTTGAACAGAAGAGTCAGGATATTGCCCAGCGACTTGGACGTTTGCACGGTATCAATGCTCCAGAGTTCTTCGACAAAGGCGTTTTCTCAGCGATGTTCAACACCCTGAAACAGCAAACCTACTTGGATGTTGATGGCAATTGCGATGCAGAAAAGTGTCAAACTTTAGCGAAGCTGCTTTATTCAATGCTTTACCCAGAAGTAAAACTGACTATCAAAGAGAGTATCTGTCAAACAACTGAGTAATACTCCTAGATTAGATAGATCAAAAAAGGGCATCCAAATGGATGCCCTTTTTAATTGCTATCGTCCGCTAGATAAAAGCTATAAACAAACCTACTGTGATGATCATACCGACATAATTATTATTCAAAAACGCACGAAAGCAGAGATCACGTTCACGATGACGGATAAGGTGTTGTTGGAAAACGAATAACGCTCCGGCAATTAATAGACTCCAGTAAAAGCTCGCGCCTAATTGATACCAAACACCCAGATAGATCAGCATAGCCAAAGTAATCAATTGCAGGACACCAATCACCATTTTATCGAATCGACCAAAGAGAATTGCCGTCGACTTAATGCCAATCTTTAAATCATCGTCTCTATCAACCATGGCATATTGGGTATCGTAAGCAATAGTCCAAAGCGCATTAACCACGAAAACAAACCACACCATCATAGGTAGTTCATTGGCTTGTGCCGCCCAAGCCATTGGAATAGCCCAGCTGAAAGCCAACCCCAAAAACAGTTGTGGTAAATGAGTGAAACGCTTCATGAATGGGTAGATAAATGCCAGCACAATACCCATAAACGAAAGTTTAATGGTCAGCGGATTCATGGTAAGAACAAGTAAGAAAGAAGCGATACCCAAAATCAAAAACAGCGTAATGGCCTCTTTTGAAGACACTCGGCCTGAAGGCAATGGTCTTTGACAGGTACGCTTCACATGACCATCGACTTTACGATCGGCAAAGTCATTGATCACACAACCCGCAGCTCTCATGAAGACCACACCAAGAATAAACACCACCAGTATTTTAGGGTCCGGAATGCCCTCAGCAGCGATGATTAACGCCCAGAGTGTTGGCCAAAGCAGCAGCAGAGTACCAATCGGCTTATCCATACGCATTAATTGCCAATAAGCGTGTGCTTTGTCAGCAGTCATTCCCGCTCTCCTTAGTATACATTGGCGCAGTTGGCAAAAAGAGTTCTGCCACCAACATCGGTTTGTGGTTCATCCATAATCTTGAGCGGCGCGCTAACATCTTCCCTTCAGGTGTATCAGCCCAACCCACTTGCAGAGCATCTCGCTTAACGTTTTCAGCACTAAACACCGTCAGTCCAAGAGGAATGTCGCCCTGTTGAGATAAGTCATACTGCTGATCTTCCATAGAAGAAAGTGGAATCAACGTACGGCCCAATACCCAAGCTTCACCATCGCCTTTTAAGACGACTTTACGTAACAGGCAAGGTTCTTGCGCCAACAGTTCAATTTCTTGTTGATTCAAGTTCCCTGCTTTAACCATTTTATTATGTAGTAGGTCTACAGTAAGACCTTGGCAATAAGAGCCGAGTAATCGAGACAGTGAGCCTTGTTCCATGACCCATTTTTCAGAGTTTTGATTTGGAAAACTAAAGTTTGCTGGATCTTGCCAGCTCACTTGGCGCAGTGCAGATAAATAAAGCGCAATCAATTGATTCATACTAGTATTCAATAAGTAGCCTTATCGTCGTACAATAAAGCTTCGATCTGAAGTGTTAACCACCGCATCGAGTACTTAACGCATTTTTATTACAAATAGATGCTCTATTGTAACAAGACTCAGGCGATTCGAGTATCGTGATTAGAAGAAAGAAAAGTTATAAATATGATTAAACGTTACCTAGCCCAAATATTTGTCGTTTGGACTTTGCTTGTCAGCTTACCCGCTCTTGCAGAAGAAGAAGGCGCACCGCAATTGGCTTACTTTACACTTGAGCCTGATCTCACCACCAATTTCTATACGAAAGGAAATAAGCTTAGCTATATCCAAGTTAGAATCGACATCATGGTCGCTAACCAAGCAGACTTAGCGACGATTGAACTTCACCAACCTTTGATTCGAGATGCTGTGATTGAGCTGCTAGGCCAGCAATCGGAAGATACTATTACTTCACTGTCAGGTAGAGAAGATTTAAGAAAAACGCTTGTTGAGCAACTTAACTCGATTTTGCTTCCTGAAACGGGCAAAACGATTATTGCCGACCTGCTGTTTACCAAGTACCTCTATCAGTAACCGGTAATAAAAAAGCGGCCATCGCCGCTTTTTTTTAATTCTTCTGCAGTCTGCTGGCATCGATCAAGCCGATAACCACCCCAGAAACGAGACCAGCTAAATGAGCGGTATTCGCTATCGCCATAAACGGCTGAACAAACCCCAATACTAGCCACACCAGCATAAAACCAATCACAGGCTTAGGCATGCTTAACCCCAACTGCGGCGCTTTGTAACCAAGCATCCACAGATAGCCCACTAACGCATACACCACACCCGACAAGCCACCAAAGTTTGCGCCCTCAACCCAGTATTGGCCTGCGCCAGACAGCGCTGCAGAAACCACAAACAATTGCAGTAACTTACCAGAGCCCAAACGCTGCTCAATATCACCACCAAGTTGCCACCACCACAATAAGTTGAAAGCAATGTGCATAATAGAAAAATGTAAAACCGCGTGACTCACCCAACGCCATAACTGCCACTCTTGACCTGCAAAGGCTGGAAAGTGCAGCCCAGAAAATACGGCGTTTCCGGCTCCGAGCTGCTGCATTGTGAAAATGACGATACACGTCAGCATGATCACAAGAGTGAAAGGGCCAGCTTTAGCTTTGATCATCGAAAGCATGCTTGGTGAATGATAGCTAAAGTGATTAGTTCGACTCTCCGCCATCGTCCATGACGCGGCTTGATATTTGGTCGCTGATGGATCGCTGAGGAAATGTTGAAGCTCAGCTTCCGCTTCTACTTGGTGTTCGTCTTGGCTTAACCATAAGGCAAACTGACCACTTCCCTCCGGCATCATCTGAATATCGATATTACGTGATGCCATATAGTCGATAAAAGCTTGCGCCATTCTAGGGTTGGTTAGGGTGATCAGTCTTACCATTCGCTTTTCCTATAGAGTACCAGTGTCAATCGGTAGCTCTGCTCGTTGCCAAGCTTCGAAGCCACCATCCACACTATACACCTGCTCGAAGCCTTGGTTAACCAAATATTGGGCGGCACCTTGACTGCTGATACCGTGGTAGCACATCACTAAGATAGGTTGTTCAAACTCCACCTCATTCATGAACTGCACCATGCTGTCATTGGTTAAATGATAAGCCGATTGTGAATGGGCAACAGCAAAAGACTGCGGGTCACGAATATCCACAAGCCTTGCTTCACCTTGCTCTAATAGAGCTTGAGCGCTCGTCACATCAATATGCTGAAACTGGTCCATTAACTTTCTCTCTACTGCTTTTTTTATTTGCTGGCATTGTAACCTATCCAGTGCTCAACAAGTACACGAGGTTAATAAGGTTATCCACCAGTGATCGTTTATTCACCATCTGTGGATAATATTGTGGATTACGTTGATAAAGTGTTTTTGATAATTTGGATCTACTATATGTAGTGATGATCCTTACTTTTTTGTGTGTAAAAGTAAAAGTATCCCCATAGGAGAAAGCGCTTGAATGCCTTTATTCACCCTGCTTTCTGACACCTAGCCAAGAAATTTACCACAGAGTTACCCACAGGTAGATACTCACAGTACGATCCCAAAAAAGAACGTTATCGGTAAATTTTCGATCGGAAACAAAAAAGCCGAGATCATTTGATCTCGGCTTTCGATATTCTGCTTTAGGATCCGAAGGTTTAGAAGTCGCCTACTGCTACCTTCAATTTTTTCATCGCATTTTTTTCAAGCTGTCGAATACGCTCAGCTGACACGCTGTAGGTCTCTGCCAGTTCTTGCAACGTTGACTTATTGTCGTCTAGCCAACGAGAACGAACAATGTGCTGGCTGCGCTCATCTAAACTCGACAGAGCTAAACTTAAGCGATTATTGGTATGCGCTTCCCAGTTTGAAGCTTCAACATTATCAGCCACATCAGACGCTTTATCTTCTAAATAAAGCACTGGGGCAGTGTATGAAGTTCCTGCATCGTCATCGTCAGTTGGCATTTCAAAGGTAGAATCTTGAGCCGCAAGACGAGATTCCATCTCGCGAACTTCTGAAGGCTCAACACCTAGTTCTCTCGCTACTGTTTCAACTTCGCCGTTGTTAAACCAACCTAAACGCTTTTTAGACTTACGTAGATTGAAGAACAATTTACGCTGGGCTTTGGTTGTCGCAATTTTTACGATACGCCAATTACGTAAAACGTATTCATGGATCTCTGCTTTGATCCAGTGAACAGCAAAGGACACAAGACGAACACCCACTTCTGGATTAAAGCGTTTTGCCGCTTTCATCAAGCCGATATTACCTTCTTGAACCAGATCCGCCATTGGCAGACCATAACCAGAATAACCACGAGCCACATGCACAACAAAGCGCAGATGCGAAAGGATAAGACCTTTTGCCGCATCGATATCACCGTCGTAATGCAGTCTTTCAGCGAGTTCACGTTCCTCGTCAGCGGTCAGCATTGGGTAGCTGTTCACTTTGCGGATATAACTGTCTAAGCTATCTTGTGTAACTACAGCCATTGGGTACGCTTGGTTTGCCATTCAAATCCTCATCAATCTCTGATCTGGAGTTATTTTTAACCCAACAATCTTGAACCTAAAATGAACAGGTTTCAAGCAAGGGAAAGTAATTATGCATAAACAAAATGTATAAACAAGTAAAAGTACACGCTACCGTGTACTTTCATGAGTATGACAAGGGGAAACTAAACTGGTTCAATTTCTTTTAAATGTCTTTGTGCAGAAACTTTTGCGGCTAAGCATCCAAGGAAAGTGCCTAGCATCAATAGCAATAAGCTTTCATCCCAGCTCAAACCGATCAGTCTGAAGCGACTATCATATAGCAGCGCCAGTTGTTCAACACTGTTGTTGAGTAGAATTGTGATGACTGCCGTAACAACCCACGCCATCAAAGCTCCGAGTAGGCCAAACCACATCCCCGAATAGAGATAAGGGCGCAAAATAAAGCCGTTTGTTGCCCCGATAAGCTTCATGGTTTGAATCTCATCTTTATTCGCTAGGACATTAAAGCGTAGCGTGTTACCAACGATTAGAAACACGGAACCAAGCATTAAGACCGACAGGCTAATCACTATCCCACCGACTAAGTTCTTAATTGCATCTAAGCGAGTCAGCCAATCTTCGTCCATACGAACATCTGTAATCACTTCTTCACGGCCGATTTGCTCAGCCAAGGCTTTGATCGCCGCTTGGTCTTCGATTTTAGGTGTAATCACTAACACACCTGGCAGCGCATAGCCGTCCAACAGTGAAATCGCTTGGTCAAAACCAGAATATTGGCTCAGGTCATTCAAGCCTTGCTGCGGAGAGATATACTCAACCGCCTCGACCTCACTCATACTCTCAAGATTGTCTTTGAGCACCATGATTCGGGCTTCTGGCGTGCGTTCGGCGATGTAACCACTAATATGAGCTGGGCTCGCAACATGCGATGAAGCAACAGACAGGTTTTTACCTAATAAATAGAGAGCAGATGGCATCGCGAGCGCCATTGAAATCACCGCTAGTGTTAGCAGGTTGCCTAAAGGTCTTTCTGCAAACTCAATCAGAGATGCTTTTGCTTGCTTAAAATGAACAGTAAGGAAGTTGTCACGTTTGACTCGGTTAACGCTGCGTCCTTTTACGGCTTTGCGGTTGCGCACATTAGCGGCCATAGTCTTCAACCTCGCTTAGAAAACCTTGATTCAGTTCCAAGTGACGATATTGAGGGCGAGTATTTACTAACCCCACATCGTGCGTCGCTAAAAGAATCGTTACGCCTGCACGATTAAACTCTTCGAACAGTTTTAATACTCGACTGGACAATTCTGGGTCTAAGTTGCCTGTTGGTTCGTCAGCAAGCAGTAAGGTTGGTCGGTTAACAACGGCACGAGCAATACCCACTCGTTGTTGTTCACCACCCGAGAGTTGGCTAGGTAAACACTTCGCTTTGTCCAATAAACCTGTTTTATCCAATGCTGCATTAACACGACGTTTGATTTCATTTTCTGAAATCGACTCTATACGCATGGGTAAAGCGACATTGTCATAAACAGGGCGATCCATCAGTAGTCGATGATCTTGGAAGACAATACCGATATTGCGTCGAAGAAAAGGGATGTCTTTATTCGGAATACGGGTGATGTCATGATCATTAAAGCAGATCTTGCCATCAGTCGGACGCTCAATCGCGCAAATCAATTTAAGTAAGGTACTTTTACCTGCGCCAGAATGGCCCCCTAAAAATGCCATCTCTCCACGTCTAAGATGGAAATCAACTTTTTGCAGCGCTTGACGACCACCACGATACGCCTTACTTACTTGCTGAAACTTTATCACCCGTCATTCCTCTTACTGAGCTACGATCAATCTTCGCGGCTAAACAGTGCGTCAATAAACTCTTGAGTTTCAAATGGACGTAAATCATCAATCCCTTCACCAACCCCGATGTAACGGATTGGAATTTGGAACTGATCAGCTAAAGCAAAGATAACACCACCTTTAGCGGTACCATCTAGCTTAGTTAGAGTAATACCGGTTAATGGCGCGACATCACTGAACAGTTTCGCTTGGCTAATCGCATTTTGACCTGTGCCCGCATCCAGAGTCAGCATCACTTCATGCGGTGCCGAGTCATCAACCTTCTTCATTACGCGTACAATCTTACGTAACTCTTCCATAAGGTTTGATTTATTCTGTAGACGGCCGGCAGTATCAGCAATAACAACGTCCACACCTTTTGCTTTTGCAGATTCGATCGCGTCATAGATAACGGATGCGCTATCTGCACCTGTATGCTGCGCGACAACTGGTACATTGTTACGTTCGCCCCAAACTTGCAGCTGTTCAACAGCAGCAGCACGGAAAGTATCCCCTGCTGCAAGCATGACGGATTTACCTTCAGCTTGGAATTGCTTAGCTAACTTACCAATGGTGGTGGTTTTACCCACGCCATTCACACCCACCATTAAAATAACGTAAGGCGTTTTAGTTTTATCAACCACAAGCGGTTGCTCTACAGTCGAAAGGATCTCTGCCATTTCTTCTTTAAGCAGGCCATATAGCGCTTCGCCATCTTTTAGTTCCTGACGTGATGCTTTTTCTGTCAGATTGTCGATAATCTTAGTGGTAGTATTCATACCAACATCGGCAATCAGTAGTTGTTCTTCTAGCTCTTCAAATAGCTCGTCGTCAATCTGTTTGCCTTTAAATAGACCAAAGAAACCAGCACCAATATTTGCTTTAGTTCGTGCTAAGCTGCGCTTTAAGCGAGCAAAAAAGCTTTCCGTTGGTTTTTCTTGCTCAGCGACTCGTGGTTCTTCTGGTTGTGGCGCCTCTTCAACTTGAGGTTCTACTTCCTCTACTGCTTCTGCTTCTGCTTCTGCTTCTGCTTCTGCTTCTGCTTCTGCAAGCTGAGCTTTATCCTCTGGCGCGACTTCTTCAACCGGTTGCTCTTCGACAACGTCTTCTGTCTGTTGTTGTTCTTTTTCTTCTACTGGCTGTTTTGCTTGCTCTTCTTCACCAAAACCAAGCCAAGAAAGTAATCCGCGCTTCTTTTTTTCCGTCATCTGGGGCTATCCTAGATTCTCTTATATTTACTTTGTAACTCTCTTCTGCAGCGATTATCCCGATCCAGAAAAGAAAAATGACAGCAGAGTGAAAAGTTTCCAGGCCATTAGCTATGGTATACACTCTGTCATCAACGAAATTTGGGCTGTACTCAGGGCTTAATTGCTGAGCGACTGGGTATAGTATCACTTTATTAGCGGTCAAAAAATCTATGGTAAGACGTCGCCAGCCAAACACATCACAAAAAAAGCCATCAACTGGCTTTGTTCGTATTATTAGCGGGTTATGGAGAGGAAGAAAGCTACCTGTTCATGACGCGGAAGGATTGCGCCCTACCACTGATCGCGTGAAAGAAACTCTATTTAACTGGATCGCGCAAGATGTGCCACGAGCTAAATGCTTAGATCTGTTCGCCGGCTCTGGTGGACTAGGGTTCGAAGCAGCATCACGCCAAGCGGAGTTGGTAACGCTCATCGAGCTGAATCCCGCTGCGTTTAAACAATTGGAAACAAATATCGCGTCGCTAAAAGCAGATAACCTTAAAGCGATCAATACAGATGCGCTAAGCTACCTAAAACAGCCTGGCACACCCCACCACGTGGTGTTCATCGATCCACCGTTTCGCAAAGGACTATTAGCCGAAACCATCACTTTACTCGAAGAGAACAATTGGTTGGCAAGTGATGCAATGGTTTATATCGAGACGGAAAAAGAGCTCAACCTTGAAGGGATTCCAGCTCATTGGCATCTTCATCGCGAAAAAACGGCGGGCCAAGTCAGCTATCGTCTATATGAGCGTCAACAAGATTAAAGGAAATATCAATGAAAGCATTATTGTTATTGGCTAAAGCGGCCATTGGATTTGTTTGGTTTATCTTAATCCTCAATATTTTTATGCCATTTCCAGGTAAAGCGGCAATCGCTCTTTATATTATGGCTGCCTTCCTACTCATGATGCACGGCTTACAGATGCTGATTTTCCTCGGCGCCTTTGGAGACAAAATTAAAATGAGCAACTGGGAGAAATGGTCCATCCTCATTTTTGGAATCTTCTCTTTGCTTGATATCAGACGCAAATACATGTCTTAATTTACAAAAATGCCGCTAACTTTAGCGGCATTTTTTTATTCGATTGTTTCTCTTCTTAACCTAAATAGCTCTTAAGCCCATCTAAGAACATCTGAGTTGAAATCATGATCAGCAATAAACCCATTAAACGTTCAATTGCTTTGAGGCCACGCTCGCCCAAAATACGATGGAAGAAGCTATAAAACATCAAGATAAAGAATGTGACGCCCCAAGCAAGCAAAACCGCAGCCGAAAGCTCAAACAACTTATCTGGGTGCTGGCTCGACAACAATAGCAGTGCCGCAATCACGGATGGGCCAGCAATCATTGGAATCGCCATCGGGACAAAGAAAGGCTCTTCACCTGCAGCAAGACCAACAATACTACCGCCACTTGGGAAAATCATCTTAATCGCAATAATAAACAGAATGATACCGCCAGAAATACTGAGGGTTTCAGGCTGAACATGTAAGAAGTTGAGAATGCTTTTACCTGCAAAAAGGAACAGCATTAAAATGGCGAGTGCAAACAGCAACTCACGAATCAAAACCTTACGGCGACGTTTAGGATCTAAGTGCTTTAAGATGGAGAGCACAATAGGAAGATTGCCAAGCGGATCCATGATCAGGAATAGCATGGTAGCGGCAGAAAGAATGTCCATGAATTAGCCTCCAAAGCAGTTCAATCGTAGCAGGACGGATGAAAAGACGGCGAAGTATAGCAATCTCGCTATACAATTTGGAGGCTAAACAGCAGAAGTTTTAGTGGCTACAGACTCGCTCTAGGTTGACAGCCCATTTGCCATCAAGCTGAACAATTTTCTCACGCTGAATAAAAAACTCTAATAGCGATTCCAAGTTAAAGCCATTCAGCTTGCAGGTACGAAACGTGGCTTGGTCACCAAACTCTTCACTCACCGCCTGACGAAGCTCTGCTTCTGTCATTGGCTTTTCTTTCAACAAGTTTAGAACTTTATGGGCATGAATTTCAGTTGTCATCGAATTTTCCACTTCATTTGAATCGCTGCAGGATAATCTTTAACACTGCGATATGCCTTGATGTTAGATAATTAAAGCGGCAGTAATTAAACAATGAGCCAATAGGTAGCTACCAGAAATCAGATAGCGGCCATAAGCGATTGGGTGACGATAATCATGCACAGCAAGCAATCCAGCGGATAAGGTTAGCGTCAAAGTCCCTAAAAAGCCCATACCACCAGCCAGTGAACCAGACAGTAACCAGACTTCTCCCGCCGCCCAGTTTAGCTGTAGCAACATCATCCCCATAATGACAACAGGGAAGATAAGGCGATCTATCTTTGGCAGCATCAAAAAGAACACCACAATTCCAATAGCGAGCAGCATCGCGGGTAACCACCACACTATCTCACCTGACAATTGAAGCCAAAATGAGGTGCTCAGACACAACTGCGATCCGATATAAGCAGCAAAACAGAGTTTTTTCTGCTTCTTGAAGATATAGAGGTTATCGGCAAGAACAGCAATCACCAGCCCTAAGCTAACCCACCAAGCCGCGATACCAACCAAAGAGTCTTGGCTCCAAAGCATCACAACAAGCATCAACATCGACATTGTTTTAAACAATGCGGCTTGTGTTTTTTGGTTGCTTTCATTGGCAGAAATACTAATAAAACCTGATAGTGCGACCGAAAGCCAGCTCCACATGAGATCACCTCTTTTAAACTGAGTCGCCAGTGTAGGCAGGGCTTTCTATATGTCCAGAACCGAAAAGCAAAACTTGGATCTTGATTATGCTTCTAACAGCTCGCGTAACCAACACAGGATAGAAAACTTAATCCGAACAGAAGACCGATTGATGACAAGTCAAACCGGATAAAACCCATCAAATCCTTCGCTTTACACAACAAAGAAGCCAAACCTATAAAAACCAATACAAACCGAACAACCACCAATACATACATAAAAATAAGCAATTAAAATCAACAACTTAAACAACAAAAAAGAGAGACGGAGAATTAACAGCAATCGCTATACAAATGGTTACCACCAAGTTGTGACGATATATGTCATTTTAAATGCAATTAATTCTCACCTAGTAAGAAATAGAAAAATAACCAGCCAAAAACGCAACCATGACAAAGACAAACAGCACGAAGCCACCAAAAAAGAACAAGTTATTTTTCAACCAACTCAACATCAATATAATAAACAATAAAAATCAATAAGTTACAATCAAAAAACATGTAACGAGCAAACTATAATCACTGCAAAAATACAACTAAACCTCACCATAAAATGGCCAATTTAAGTTATTTTCACGTCATAAAAGTATCAATTATAAAGCTTAGCCAAATAAATACTTGATCAACACACAAAAACACTGCTATTCTAATAGACATAGAGTTAATCATCACTTTAAAGGAGCAGCGTTATGATAACTTCTTCACAAAAACAAGGACTTGTAATGATCGCAGTTGTTGTTGGCCTAATGACACTGCCGATGATGTACTAGCCAAATTACAGAAATAAAAAAGGGACGCTCACGCGTCCCTTTTTTATTTTTCGCAGATTTTCCCAACAAAATACGTCTAACTTGTAGACACATTTCTAATTATTAAACATTTCTTAAAAACATCCGTTTTCAGCGCTTCGCTATAGATGCTTCGACAACACATCCCAATGCGCATAATAGAAAAACAGTGCCGCTAATGTTATCAGTGTCATCAAAGTGATCGCCGCTCGCCAAACAAAGCGACTACTACGTGGCGTCAGCTCTTTTTCACATTCATCGCAAGTCGCCAGAAAGTCTCCACGATTTTCTAACTTATAATCTTCCTCATGGACGATCTTATTTCTTATCGTGGCGATGTAGCGCAATTTACCTATCACATCGTGGGGTAAGCGCTCTTCACAGCTAGTAATTAACTGATGCAGTCCCTTACCCTCTGCGTGATATTGGGTTCGAAGTAGCTTTTCAAGCTTACGCGTTCGGACCACAACTCTTTCTATGTCAGACATGGCTTCCCTCCATCGCTAGTAAGTTTAGGGCCTAACCAATGACTCTTCCAATTTGGTTAGTCTGAATCCATCATACTTCCACTCTGCTTTAAGTTTCATCATATACAGAATGGATCTAGCGGCTATTATCTCCGATTTGGGAGTATGCTCAAATCGATTCCCAGTAAATTAATGTAAAGGAATCAACAACTAGCTATATCAGCATACTGACAAATTTTAATTCCCCATGTGATATGCCTCTAAGAAATTAATCTTCACACTCTCTGAGTTATCACTCAACTACTCTTCCCCGCCTCTACATGGCAAATAAAAGCTAGAATAGCCACTAATAGAAGGGAGATCTCATCATGCCAATCACACTGATTGTTGCGATTTTAGTGTTTATAGTAGTGAGTGCGTGGGCATTCATCCGTTTTTATAATCGCCATATTCAAGGCCAAGATGCGCCTGAGCAAACTGCTGAGATTATAGTATTAGACAAACAAGCCATTGAAATAGAAGATGCGGCACACGGCCAAGATGATCAGGAGTACTGGATTTACGTTCAAAAGGGTCGCTTAGGTCCAAAACGCGAATTCCAAGTCGGCATCCACTACTACCAAGCATTAACACCTGGAGATAAAGGAACTCTCACCTATCAAGGCGACAAATTCCTTCACTTTGCACTAAAGCGTTAGGGCAATAACCACGCTGTTTTCGTTGAACGAGAAACCAACCAACTCACCAGTAGAGCGCCAGAACCACTAATCACAATCCAGACTGGGATCACCCACGCAGGGTGTCCCTGGTGCCAGCCATATTCTTTCATCGGCCATAAAAAAATCGGATGTAATAGGTAAATCCCCAAACTGTGCTGACTGATAAAACCGATCACCTTGTTCGCGCGCTGAGACAAGCTTTCACCGTAATAACGACACAAGATAAAGATCATACTAGCCGCCATGACCACATTCAGCGTTTTATATGATAGCCAACGACCCACCGTGTATTTCTCTGCTGCCACACTGCCACTCACCACCATATAGACAGTTGTTAGCAATGCCAAACTACCTAAAATCGCAAACACCGTGACGCTCGCTTTGTTGAGTGGGACTTTTTTCCACAGCAGATAACCTAAAGGTAAATAACCGCTATACAGCCATAACTCATGGCTCCATATTCCATCGATACGTGCCAAGTAAAGAGTCGTCGTCACTAGCCAGAGCATAAGAAACGCATAAATGACGCTGTCGTCATAGCGCTTTACCAGCCACTGAAACAGAGGAATAACAAAGTAGAGCGGAATGAAATAGTAAAAGAAGCCAAGGTGGTAGTATGTCGCGTGTTCTGGGCTATTGAGTAGTACCTCTTGCGCCACGCTGCCATCAAAGCCACTCGCACTCCAACCAGACAAGTAAGCATAGAACAGAGACCAAACTAAAAATGGGATGAGGACTTTACCTAGCCTCCTTTTCACATAATATTCCATATCAAAAGGACGCTTATCACTGAGCATCAAAGCACCTGAAATCAGAATAAACACAGGGACTGCCCAGCGAGTCACACTGTTGGTTGCGACAGCAGTCAGCCATTCATTGAAAGGAATCACTCCCAACTCTTGACGATACGGGGCTAAAACATGAATCGCAATGACAGCCACAGCGGCAACACAGCGAAGCAAATCAAAAAATAGAACCCGTTCTTTCATTCAGCTAACCTTTGCTCTTTAACTTCAACCTGCTGAATATAGCAATAAAAAAGCTGACCGAAGTACAACCTTGGTCAGCTTTTAGTCATGAAAGCGTTGAGAATCTATGCTGCCACGCTCTGTTCAATTTTTGGCAGCTTGATTGATATCAATGTCGTAGTCGCCAAAAAGGCAAATGAGACCCAAAGGCACGCACTCAAACCAGCCATTTGAAATACCCAACCAGATAATATGGTTCCAATTAAGCGCCCCATTGCATTGGCCATGTAGTAGAAGCCCACATCAAGTGAGACACCATCGCCTTTGGCATAACTAACAATTAGATACGAATGGAGTGAAGAGTTCACCGCGAAGATAGCGCCAAAGACCATCAACCCACCTACGATCACAAGCTCCGGCTGCCAACCGATTTGTACTGCATAAGCAATCAAAGCCGTTACTATAGCCAGTCCACCAGCCCATAGCATTGCGGCACGACCATCTGGCACTTTACCTTGCGCTTTCCCTGTAATCTTTGGAGCAATACCTTGCACAAACCCGTATGCAATGGTCCAAGCCGCTAAGAAACCACCCACCCAAGAGTGATTCCAACCAAAGACACTTCCTAAGTAGATAGGCAGTGCAATCACAAACCACACATCACGCGCCCCAAATAGGAACATACGTGCCGCAGACAAAATGTTTATCGACTCAGATTTAGAAAAAATCTGATTAAACTTGGGCTTATTTTTCGCTTTCCCCATACCCGCTTCAAGGCTCAATACACTGCCAATGAATACCAAGGTTAATACCCCAGCCATCGTAAGCACCGCATACTGAAAACCGATGGTAGCTAGTAACAAACCACCGACGAAAAAGCCGGCCCCTTTTAGGGCATTCTTCGACCCGGTCAGAATCGCAATCCACTTATACAAAGCGCCTTGCTGTTCATCTGGCACCAAGGTTTTGATCGAGCTTTTCGCACTCATTTTATTCAGATCTTTAGCAATACCAGAAAGTGCTTGCGCTGCCATCACCCAAGGAATCGTCAACATCGAACTTGGTACCGCCAACATGCTCAGCGCGGCAATTTGCATACCGAGGCCTAGGTTCATGGTTTTGTTTAACCCCAATCTAGCACCTAGCCAGCCACCGATCAGGTTTGTCACCACACCAAAAAATTCGTAAAAAAGAAATAGTGAGGCAATTTCTAGAGAGCTATAACCTAAGTCATAAAAATAGAGCACCACCAACATACGCAGTGCGCCATCAGTAATAGTGAAATTCCAGTAATTGAAGGTCACCAGCATGTATTGGCGAACACTCTTACTCAGACTTGAGAACATAACATCTTACCCATCAAGCGGTATAACATAGAGAATTAAGAGACTAGAGAGCTTTTGGATCATGATGATCCAAAAGCTCTAAACGCTAAACAACGCAGTTATTGGTTTGCCACACCATTGATATAATCAACTTGAACCTGCTTGGTAAACGCACCAGGACGAAGCGCTTGAACTTGCGCCACGATCTCTGCCAATGGCCAGCCTTTTTCAAGCAAAAGGTGAGCAGAAAATAAACCAGTACGACCTGAGCCACCCATACAGTGCATTGCGACTTTACCGCCGTTATCAACAATCTGATGCAAGGCAGGGCTCGCTGCCTGCCACTTCTCAGCAAAAGTCTCACCTGGCGCACAATCATCTTCGATTTCAATTTGGAACCACTGCATGCCTAGCTGCTCGGCTTTAACGCCAAGTTCCGCAACGTCTTTGCTTGCAAGTTCAGCGTCATCAAGAGCCGTCACAATTGCTTGCACACCTTGTTCTTTCAACTGCTTAAGAGAGGAATCAAGATCAACACCTTTGGTGCCCGGACAAGGCGTCAGAACTAATGCACCATTATCGACATCAAGTTGCCATGTTGGATGTGTCATCATCATTACTCCTTATACCAAACCAACGTTTCGAACTAACTCTGCGGTACGTGTTGCGTAGCCCATTTCATTGTCGTACCAAGCGTAGATTTTCACCATACGTTTGCCCACCAACATAGTAGAAAGGGCATCGACGATAGTTGAACGTTGATCGCCTTTGTAATCAATCGACACAAGAGGGCGTTCTTCAAAACCAAGGATGCCTTTCAACTCACCTTGAGATGCTTCTTTCAGTAATGCATTCACTTCTTCTGCTGTCGTGTCGCGCTTCACTTCAAAGATGATGTCAGTAAGCGATGCATTAGCAAGGGGCACACGAACTGCGTGGCCATTAATGCGGTTTTCAAGCTCAGGGAAGATTTCCACAATCGCTTTTGCACTACCCGTAGTGGTCGGAATTAAACTCATACCACAAGCACGAGCACGGCGAAGATCTTTATGCGGTGCATCAAGAATCGTTTGCGTGTTAGTCAAATCATGGATAGTCGTGAATGAAGCATTCTCAATGCCCAACTTTTCATTGATCACTTTTACCACTGGCGCAATGCAGTTAGTTGTACATGAAGCGGCCGTCACAATCTTATGAACGGCTGGGTCAAAGATGTGATCGTTCACACCTACCACGATGTTTGCCACACCATCCTCTTTAACCGGTGCAGAAACCACAACTCGCTTAACACCTTGTTCAAGGTATTTATTTAGGAAAGCAGTTTTGCGATGCACACCTGTTGCTTCAATCACCACATCACAGCCTGACCAATCGATCGCTTCAATATCACGCTCTTGGGTTGTTTTGATGATCTGACCATTGATGATCACCTCTGAACCTTCAGTCGTCACTTCATGGTGCCAGCGACCTTGTACCGAATCGAATTCTAATAAGTGAGCCAGAGTCGCAGCATCGCCCGCAACATCATTGATTTGAACAAACTCTAGCTCAGGCCAATCAAATGCTGCGCGCAGCGCCAAACGTCCAATACGGCCAAAACCATTGATACCGACTTTAATTGTCATAACTTTATCTCTTCCATTTCAAATTATTGGCAACACACAGGGCGAGCCTGCATGGCGTGAAGTCTTTCTAAATCTTGTTGGTACTCTGTTTTTAAACAATTTGACGCAACGAGATCATCAATCAGCTTTCTCATCCACCCTGGTAAATCAGATGCCAAGCGATAGAACACCCATTGACCTTGGCGCACATCGACCAAGAGACCACTTGAACGCAACTGTGCAAGATGACGGGAGACTTTGGGTTGGCTCTCTTGTAGTGCTACCGTCAATTCCCCCACGCACAAGCACTGCTCGCGGACAATAAGCATCACGCTACGGACTCGGGTCTCGTCGGAAAGTAATTTAAAAAACTGATGGGGTAACATTTGAATACATACTCATATATGGATATGCATATATATTTGATTATTTTATGGCACAGATCAACACCAAATTAAAGACGTCACAAAAGATTCATATTGGGGAAGCAGTAGAATAAGCGCAGAGGTTAAACAACGCGATTGAGATCTTGACTCCAGCGCTGAGCTTCGGTGATTCGCGGCATCACATCATCAACAGAGATATTGAGTTGCTGGCAAGCATTATTAACGCCATACCAATCGGCACGTTCATAGCACTCTTCAAGTTGCAGCAGCTGCCCATAGGGCCCTTGTCGTTCGAGTAGCGCTAATTTAATAGATGCGCATAACGGCAGTTGTTCAACTAACTCATTTAATGAGACGTCGAGCAGCGCATCAAGCATTGAAAACAGACCGATCAAGAAAGCTTGATCACTATACTGGTTAAACGGATTGTCTCTTGCCATTAGCTGACAAAATTGCGCCCGCTGCAACGAAAGGTTATACAGCTCTTTCGGTTTTGTGGTCGAGATAAAAGAGGCAACGGCTAAAGATACAAAAATTTTTAACTTGTCTTGACCTAAGTAAATCAACGCCTGCCTAAAAGAAGAGATGCTCACCTCTAGGCGATCCGACATGGTATTAACAAAGCGCAGCAATTGATAAGAGAGAGAGACGTCTTTAGCAACGATTTTCTCCACTTTTGCGAAGTCGACATCGGGCTGACACACCTCTCGAAACAGCTCCATCGCGATCAATTGCTCTGGGCTAAGGTAGCCCTTGCGGCTAATTTCCGGTTTACCAAAAAAGTAACCTTGGAAGAAAGTAAAGCCAGCAGAACGTGCCGTAAGAAACTCTTCTTCGGTTTCAACTCGCTCTGCCAAGAATTTACGCCGAACCCCTCTTGATAAACGCTCTTTTACGAAAGTACAGGCGTCATCTAAGCCCATCGCCATGATGTCGAGCTTTACAATCTGCACAAAAGGTAGAAACCGTTCCCATTCCGGACTATAAACAAAGTCATCTAACGCAATGAGATAACCTGCCGCACTTAACTTCTTGATCGCCGCATACAGCTCATCATTCGGAGTACAAGTTTCAAGAACTTCAATCACAACCTTGTCTTTCGGCAAAGCCAAAGGCAGCTCTCTCAGTAGACTCTCTTGAGGAAAATTAATAAAGCAGCGCGATTTCTCCAATGCTGGGTTAGTACCCAAAGATAAGAAGTTCTCAACAATTAGCCGGTAAGTCGCGCGATTAGAATCAATATGGCTCGGGTACGCGTTATTTTCGCCGTCACGAAACAGCAACTCATACCCGAGGGTTTGTCGCTTAGCGTTTAGAATGGGTTGGCGAGCTACATAGGTATCGCGCATCAACGGCTGCATTTTTGTCCTTGTTTAGGCTTAATGTTACGCTTTTGCTGTCGCTAATAACGCGCCACAACCTACAAACATTGAACCGAAAAGTTTATTAATCTTACTCATCACTCGCTCAGAGCGAATAAAACGTCCCATTTGAGACGCGAGGGAGGTGTATCCTAGCATTACCACGGCATCAATGAATACTGTCGTTGTACCAAGGACAAGTAATTGAATAAATTGATCTTTCGTCGGATCAATAAACTGTGGAAACAGCGCGACTAAAAACACGATAGATTTAGGGTTGGTAAGATTAATCAATACAGCGTTCTTCATCAAGGTAAAACCTGATAATTCATCCATCGCTGACGTCGCTGTTAAACTACTTCTGTCACGCCACTTCTGAATACCAAGCCAAACCAAATAGACCACACCGACCCACTTAATCACGCTAAATGCCAAAGCAGATTGCGCCACTAGTGCGCCAATGCCAGCACCCACCAGCATAATATGGATGCTAAGCCCAATCTGTAGGCCAGCAATTGCGCCTAACGATTTGCGCGTTCCATAACTCAATCCGGTACTGATCGAATTCACGGTGCCTGACCCTGGAGCCAAACTAAACACAATCGCTGTGACCACATAGGCCAACCAAACATGCATATCCATACTGTTTTCCTCTCGACTAAACGCGGTTAGCCACACATAATCTAGCTTTGTTATTTCAGAATTCCTTCAGGCCAAATACACCATGAATACGTCGAACTCCGGTATCACTGTTTCTTATACTCAAGAGTCGAATTTTGAGCAAGCAATCAATGGTCGAATTGCTACTCTCTGGCAAACACGCGAAGAAGGATTTATAAAATCCTTTGATAAAACCAAATTATTCTGGGTAAAGCTAACTAAGCCTGAGCACAACAAAGCCATCGTTATTGTCAACGGCCGTATTGAATGTACATGGAAATACCAAGAACTCTTCTACGATCTTTTCCAGCAAGGCTACGACATCTATTCCTATGACCATAGAGGCCAAGGTTATTCTGATCGCCTTATTGAAGATAAACAGATGGGCTACGTAGGCGAGTTTGACGACTATGTGAAAGACTTAGACATCTTAGTCCAACAGTTTGATTTAGGCCGTTATAGTCGTTGCCACTTACTCGGTCACTCTATGGGCGGCAACATTGCCACTCGCTATATACAGACTCATCCCGAGCATCCGTTTAAAGCTATGGCTCTAAGCGCACCTATGTTTGGTGTTAACCTGCCCTGGCATCTAAAGCCAATTGCGCATTTACTCGGCCAAGTCCTCACTGCCGTTTATCCAAAGCCGACATTTGCCCCAGGGCAAGCCCCCTATTTCCCAAAGCCGTTTGAAGGCAACTACCTAAGTCAAAGTGATGTCCGCTATCACTGGTTTAGACGCCTTTACGAAGAAAAACCAGAAATCAAAATTGGTGGTGCGAGCACTCGCTGGGTGTGGCAAGGCTTAATGGCCTCCAAACAGTGCCTACTAATGACACGCCAAATCAAAATCCCACTGCTGCTGATACAAGCGAGTGAAGATAAAATTGTCTCCAACGATGATCAAATTCGATTTATTAAGAAACTAGCGAAAACCAATCAGCAATGTGCATTGAAGATCATCTACGGTTCTCGCCATGAAGTGCTGTTTGAGCAAGATGAGTTTCGCAATGACGCTCTCCATACGACGTTATCCTTCCTCAACCAGTATTGATGATAAAAATGGGAAAAATCATTGGGTGATATTTACCCTCTTTTTCCCCTTTATGTTCGAGTAAAATAGCTTTTCAACCCGTTCTGGGTCGAGTAACGCTTTTTACGAGGGTGATATGACCGAAATACGCAAAGAAACTCCTTTCCATATTGTAGCTTCTGATTTAGACGGCACTTTGCTTGCCCCAAACCACCAGCTCAGTGACTTTTCTAAACAGACTCTCAAAGAGCTACACCAAAAAGGCTACACCTTTATCTTTGCAACGGGTCGTCACCACGTAGACGTAGCCGGAATTCGTGAGATTGCAGGTATTCCAGCGTATATGATCACCTCTAACGGTGCTCGCGTGCATGACCAGAACGATCAACTGATGTACAGCAAAAATGTACCTGAAGAACTGGTTCAGCCAGTGATCGATGTGATCAGACAAGATCCTGAGATTTTTATCCACATGTACCAAAATGATGATTGGTTATTGGATAGAGAAGATGAAATGCTAGCCAAGTTCCATAGCGAGTCAGGTTTCGCATACAAACGCTTTACAGCAGAACACGCGCCGAACGATGGGATCGCAAAAATATTCTTTACTCATCCAGAGCAAGATCATGACCACTTAGTGATCTTTGAGAACAAACTGCGTGAAGCTTTTGGCGATCAATTGAATATCGCCTTCTCTACCCCATGGTGTCTTGAAGTCATGGCCGACAACGTGTCAAAAGGGGAAGCATTGAAAGCGGTTGCGGAATCTCGTGGTCTAACACTAGATAACTGTATTGCCTTTGGTGATGGAATGAATGATGTGGAAATGCTTTCAATGGCAGGTAAAGGTTTAGTGATGGCGACTTCACACCATAAAGTGATGGATGCATTACCTAACAATGAAGTGATTGGCAGCAATGCCGATGATGCCGTTGCGCGTTACTTAAAAGAGCACCTCATCTAATATGTTTAATAAGGCCGCGACTCTGCGGCCTTATTGATTCTAAAAAGTTAACGCTGACTCGGCAGTTTTTCTTTTCCTAAAATAGCATGCCACTCTTCTTCACTTACCGGCATAATGGAAAGTCGATTACCCCGTTTAACCAACGGCATATTTTCCAGTTCCGGCATCGCTTTCATCACTGCCAGTGAAATGAGACGATCTGTCTTACGCACAAACTCAATATCCACCATCACCCAACGAGGATTCTCCCTCGAGGATTTCGGGTCGTAATAATCACTTTCCGGATCGAAAGCGAAATGGTCGGGATAAGCTTCTTTGGTCACTTTGGCAATCCCTGCAACGCCCACTTTTTTACATGATGAGTGATAAATCAGCACTAAGTCCCCTTCTTTCACTTCATCACGCATCATATTTCGCGCTTGGTAATTGCGCACGCCCTCCCAACAAGAGGTCGTTTGTGTGCGAAGAGTGTCAATAGAGAAGGTGTCAGGTTCAGTTTTGAATAACCAATATGCCATAATAACTTCCGAGTAACTTTCAATGAGGAAGATATAACATGAAGGCGCTGCAAAACCCAGTCGCACTGGTGACTTTACTGGCACTACAAGCCTGCTCGACGGCTCAAGTCGAACAGAGTTCAACTACCCAAGTGCAAGCTAGCTTAGATAAACCAGCCTCTGTCAAACCACAAACCTTTGTGATGCGTGGTCAGATAGTACTGGGGCATGAGGTCAGCTCGATCACACCATGTGGCAGTCAGCAGCAGTATTGGCTCGACCTTCCTCAAGATCGTTTTCAACAAGGACTAAAACTCGTTCGAGCGCCATACGAACCACTCTATGGTGAGGTGATTGGACATTTAGCAACAACAGAAGGCGATGGCTTTGCCTCTGATTACAGTGCTCGCTTTGTAGTCGACAAAATCAACCTGCTCACAGCAGAAAACCCAAACCGTTGCGATACACCAGTCAAATCAACACAAGCATTTGGCATGGAACCCTCATGGTCTGTCCGTTTTGCAGACAACCAATTGGTACTCAGCACTATCGGTGCAGAACCACAAACCTTTACGATCAACTCTAGTCGTATTGAAAGCGATAAGCGTCGTTACCAGTTCGATGGCGGTCAATTGGAGTTAGAGCAAAAAAGCTGTGTGGATGGCATGAGTGATAGCTTATATGGCTGGAATTCTACCTTCATATTGAATGACAAAAAATATCAGGGCTGCGCGACTCTTGCTAACCAAGATGCAACGCAAAATTGGGCCCAGACATACCAAGCTCAAGCAACAAAAGGGACCCCGTTTAGTGTCACGCTACGCTTGAATCCCGATCATACCGCCAGCACCACCTATCAATACTCAAGTGGGGATGCGGATACGGTCGAAAAAGGCTTTTGGCAACAGTTAAGCCCTGAGCAAGTGCAAGTCATCGGCACTCAACTGCAAGGCCAACCGCTCATTTCAGAGCGACTTTATTCACGTCAGGGAACACAACTGTCGACCTCTCAAGAAAAAGTAGGTGATGTGGTGTATGACATCGCCAATGGCGGGTTAACTCTCTTTCAGACTAAATCGGTCATGAATGAAATGAGCCAAACACAAGCGTCAAACTTAAACCCAAGCAAAGTTCCTTCGAGTGATCAGTTTAATCCTGCAGTGGACAAAGCACTAAGAGAATACTTCTCAGACCACAAAACCAACCCAACCGGGACTCGCTATCGTTGGCTAACCTATGATTTAAATGGAGATGGCAAAGAAGAGTTGCTCGCTCAACTCGATTGGTGCGGCTCGGGTGGTTGTACTCTATTAGTTTTTGAAAACCACCAGCAAAAATGGCGCTTCAACAGTCGAGTCACATTGGTACAAACTCCGATTAATCTCGGAAGAAATAGTAACAATGACTGGCAAGACCTCGTGCTATTTGTCAGCGGTGGTGGCGCTATCCCTAACCAGCATATTCTTAAATATGATGGCATTAGCTATCCACTCAATCCGAGTATTGCCCCTGTCGCCAACTACGATGAAATCAGTCAGGTACAGCTATTTTCTGATGGCCTAACGCCTTATCAAGGTGGAGTCACTCTGTAGTATGGTAACGGAATCGCCTTGTCCTAACTGCGGGCTCAAGTTTAACTGTATCTGCTCGAGCATTCCCAATATCAATGTGAATGCTCACTTCGCTCTTTTAACGCATGAAAACGAACAACATCGAGATACCAATACTGGGCAGTGGCTAATGAAGTCACTGCCACATTGTTCTATACATATTTGGCAGCGTAAGTCACCTTGCGAAAGGTTAATGGCACTGATTGAAGATGAGAAGTATCTACCGGTTTTGCTATTCCCGAGCGATCACAGTATCAGCGTTGAAATCACGCAAACCAATGCAAATCAGCAGAGTCGCATACCGCTGTTTATTATTCTTGATAGTACTTGGCAAGAAGCAAGTAAGATGCTGCGCAAAAGTGCATGGTTAAAAGAGATTCCTTTAGTCCACTTAACGCCGAAGCAAGCTTCGGTTTATCAGTTGAGAAAAAACCAAAATGACGGTCATCTATGTACACTGGAGGTGGGTGCAGAAGTGATCAGAGAATTAGGCGGCAACCATCAAGCCGATCTGTTGATTGAGTTTCTAACCCATTACATGCAGGTCTTTCAGGCTGATAAAAGTGGTCACTCCTATCAGCCTAATTAAGCCTTAAAACAAGCGTGTCGGCTTCGCAAGATAAAAGCCTTGCAAGTAGTCGACACCCAACTCTTCTGCCACTTGGCATACCTGCTGGTTATGAACAAATTCAGCCACCGTTTTGGCATCGAGAGCCTGACACAGCTGTACCAATTGCCCCGTAATATGACGCTGTTTCTTATCTACATCGATAGTTTTAATTAAGCTGCCATCGAGCTTAATTACATCCGGTTCCAATCGGATAATTTCATCTATATTGGAATAACCCGACCCAAAGTCATCCACTAAGATACGTACGCCCATCTTCTTAAAATGTCGACACACTTCAGCCATACGAGAGAAATCTTTAATTTGCTCAGATTCGAGAACTTCAATACCCAATCGAGATGGAGAATTAAGCTTCATGACCGCTTGTTCTAGCATCTCCAGCGTTTTGTCGCTGAGCATATCTTGCGGTGAAAGGTTGATCGAAAACGATTCCTGCTTGTCCGCCATATAACCTAATGTCGACGCCAACATATAGCGGCTTAAACGGGTATAGAGATGCGTACCCTCAATGATCGGGAGGAAACGGCCTGGCGAAATAATCGCTCCCCCATCCTCAATACGAACTAGACACTCTTGCGAAACTTGTTGTCGGCTGCCCGCGGCAAAAATCGGCTGACTATAGGTGATAATGCGTTGATTCAAAATCGCGCGACTCACACTGCCCATCAAACTCAATCTATCTTGCTGCTCTTCTTTACTCGTCGCACAATCGCGGGCATTGATGAAGTGCGTATTACGTTCTTTACTTTGACGTCTTGCATCAATCGCTTTCAGTAGTAATTCATCACCTGACACTGTGGGAAAGTCGACCACACTGGCAATCCCCCCAGTGATAGAAACAGATAAGTAATCCACTTCCGGTAAACCATAAGGTTCAAAATTTATATGTTCAATTTGATCAGCAAAAACCGAGAACTCTTGCTTGATGAAGTCACTCGATGTGTCCGATTGAAATACAATCGCCCATTCAGCCGTTCCGATATAGTAAAGGTTTTTAACGAAACCAGAACCTCGATGTTTAGACAATCGCTCAACAAAATGTTCACTTAAATCACGAATGAGTTCATCTGCAACTTGGTAACCATATTTCTCATTTACCTGATGAAAGCTAGACAATTTAAGCGTAATAACATGCTCATTCGTCTGAACCTGTTTAAGCCTTTCTTGCAACGCGACTCGGTTTTTTAACCCTGTCCGCTTATCCAATCGGTAGCTCTCGATCAGTTTTTCCGTCTGTTTGGCCAACTTGGCTTCGATATCGATACGGGTTTCATCTAACTCTTCTATCGAGTATCGAATCAAATGAAATAATGGTGATGTCGGGAATGCTTCTTTTTCTTTCGGCAACACTAACGCAGGACGACTCGCACTTTCGCTCATCGCTAGGTAAGTCATACTGTGGTGCAACACATTTTGCTGTTTATCGCGATACAACTCACCCATGCAATAGGAGCCGCTGCAAGACTCGAACCTATCGAAAGGTTTAATTTCACTCATCCCTTCGATGAACTCGAGTCTCGACTCACAGTTATAGATAAACAGAGTTTCGGGGTTATGAATGGCCAATTGACGAGCTTCGTGGCGAACATTTTCAAGCGTAAGAGAAGGGTGGTTGTAACACATGCGCAGTTCATCACCGAGATCAAGCGGCTTATCAAATTCAATACTACCATCGGGATAAAGAGAGGTCGGAATACAAATCTGATTATTACTACGCTGTAGCGGAAAGCTCAGCATCTGCTCGAGGCTCAATTCTCTGCCATCGGCTAAACGATCACGGTACACTTGGTGTGCTGGTTGGTGGTTCAGTGAATGCAATATAGAGCCACTTGCCTTAGTCACTCTTAATGGGCTACCAACGGTTGTCCACTCGGAAAATGCATTCCGCCATACTTGTAAAACATCACTGTGCAATGCAACCGCAACCGCTGCTTTATGATACGTCTTTGTACCAAGCAATAACCACTCTTTACGCCCTTCCACTGTCGCCGCTAATCCACCACAAATCGGCACATCGCAAATGTCACTTAGTGCTTGATAAAGGTTGTAATCCCAACTGTTGGTTAAATGGGAAAAACTTATTATGGCTTTAGAGTTATCTTCCAGCGCCAACTTATCAACGATGTGTTGTGCGTCTTGCTTAGGCTCTTCATTGAGCACAACCGCCGCTGAAGAAAAATAGGTTTGCTCAAACTGAGATAGAGTGACCAAAGTACCTTGGTGATAAATCTCACCTTCAAAAATCACATGGCGGGTACTATGACCAATAATTTCGCATTGAGGATGCTCTCGCTGTACACAAGCAGCATAGTCAGACGCGACCTCTTTAGGTTGCGTCGAAAGGATTTGAACTAAATGAGAACTACCTCTCCCTGACGGTAGTTGGTTCAGAAACGTCATCAATTGCTGGTTGTCAAAAACCAGCGCGGAATAAGTGCGCATTCTATTAGCCTAAGACGTTGATAAAATAAGAGCTCTTTTTCGTATAACGTAATCTATGTATGCTCGGATGAAAAGCTAATATTTTGTAAGAATTAGCTCACCTCTCATTCAAAAGTATTAACTCATGTAAAAGCTTCACTTCAACATCCGGTAAAGTTCGTGTTTTTGGCTCATTTCTTATTATTTTATTCTGGTCATTAAACCAACAAGCAGATAAACCACTGCGTTTAGCACCATGAACATCAGTAATCAGATGGTCCCCAACATGAAGAATAGATTTCGCTGGTAATTCAAGGAATTGCACTGCTTTGTGATACATCTCTTGATGGGGCTTAGCGCGACCATCAGCCCCTGCTTTCAACACCTTAGAAAAATAGCGACTAAGACCAATTTTGTGAATATCAACATTTCCATTAGTAATTGCTACTAAAGGCATGGTTTTAGACAACTTATCTAACACTTGCAGACTAGAATCCGGAACTTTAAAGTCACTTCTAAGTTCCAATACCAAATCAACCAAATCTGTCGCCGCTTGATGTGCCTGTTGAACGTTATAGCCAAGCTGGATCAAACCATACTCAATACTTTTCAAACGCCATAACGTTACATCATTTCTCAACCAGCTATCTTTTTCAGCAACCTGATACTTGATCTCTTGCCACCAAGAGTTCGATTTACTTGCACTGATTGGATGATGAGTATGTAGCCACTCTGTCGCTTGCGCTTCAACTCGACGAATGATCGGACGGTTGTCATAGAGCGTATCATCCAAGTCAAAGGTCATGGCCTCAATACGGCCCAGCTGACGATAAAAACGCATCAATTACCTCCGCGTTTTTTGGCTCTAGGGTGTGCTTGGTCATAAACCTCAGCGAGATGTTGAAAATCTAAGTGCGTATAGATTTGAGTCGTCGAAATGTTTTCATGCCCAAGCAACTCTTGCACCGCTCTTAAGTTATTGCTGGATTCGAGAACATGGGTAGCAAAAGAGTGACGTAATTTATGTGGGCTGATATGACTGGCTACAGCCTGCTTTTGCCCCCACTCCGCCATACGTTTTTGTACATTACGATGAGAAATTCTCACACCTAACTTAGAAACAAACAACCCAGGTTCATCTGGTTTAGCGAGTGTTCCACGAACTTTAAGCCACTTACCAACCCATTCAGCTGCCATGCCAGTAAACGGAACTTTTCGCTCTTTATCGCCTTTACCGACAACACGTAGCTCCCCAGATAAAAAGCTCACGTCTTTCACATTGATACTGACAAGTTCAGCCAAACGCAGTCCGGCACCATACATCAGCTCCATCATAGCGCGATCGCGAATAGAGAGCGGATCGTCTTCATTCACATCCAACAATTGCCCAACCTCATCAACATCAAGGTTTTTTGGAAGTGGGCGTTTTTTTCTAGGTGCAGAAACCCCTTTCGCAGGGTTCGCACTCATCTCACCACGCAAAATCAAGAAATCGAAAAAGCTGCGCAGCGATGACAAACGCGTTGCGAGACTACTGGCTTTCATACCATCTCGCATGCCTTTACTGGCTAACTGACGCACCCAACCCGCATCAACCTGAGACCACTCTTTTAGGCCCAGGTGCACTAAGTGGTGCCCCATGGTTTCAAGTTGTTGTTTGTAATTTCGTTGGGTATGGAGGCTAAGCCCCTTTTCGCTTCTTAGGTATTCATAGAAGCGTTCAAGAGGCTTTTGGAGACTGTTAGGCAGAGGTATTACTGATTCGCTCATGTTCTTCACATTGCCAAGGGAGAGACTCGATTAAATGAGAAAGCACTAATGCGAGATGGCGTAAGAACAGCGTATCCATGTGTGGTTGAAAATGACCACCATCACAACTGGAAAATGCCAATACACCCTGCAATGCTTTTCTTTTTAAAGGTAGCACAACATATGAACCCATCTCTGGAGCTCGATGATTATCGGCAAAAAGCAATTCACGATCGGCTTTACGCATCCGACCTAAATAGGCTTCTTTACCGTTTAAATGATTAGTCGCAAAACGCTGATACTCGTCGCGAGCTAAGGAGTAGAAGTTTGAATCGGCATCAAATAAGCGTACATAGGCGACTAAACCAAGAGATTTCGCCATCTCTTCAATAGCTTTTACTACGCTGACCAAAGAGTCACACTTTAAGATCTGCTCTTGCAGCGCCATAAATTCATGGAATGTCTGGTCATTGCTCTTTGCCAAAGACATAAGAGCTGTGATTTCTTCTTCCAACTCCTCAATGCGTTGACGCTGACGATTCAACTGAACGTGAACCAAAGAGACAGCCCCTTGCTCCTGAGTCGGCAAGGCCAGACGATCCACCAACTCTCTGCGATTAGAGAAAAAATCTGGATTATCACGTAAGTATTCCGCGATGACTTCTTCTGTCAGTGCATCCGCTTCAATTTGAGACACGTTAGTTCCTTTACTCTTTATTATTGTGTTGTTTTGCTATGAATTAGCAGCTCAGTTGGCCGTCAAATACATGCGTTGCCGGACCAGTCATAAATAGAGGCTTTCCTGGACCTTTCCAACTGATGTTTAGGCTTCCTCCAGGGAGATTAACTTTCACCGTTTCATCAAGCAGGCCCTGTAAGATACCAACGGCAACCGCCCCACATGCGCCACTACCACACGCCTGGGTCTCACCCGCACCGCGTTCATAGACACGTAAATTGATTTCGTTGCGATTCACAACCTGCATGAAACCGGCATTCACCCGCTCTGGAAAGCGCTCATGAGATTCTAGTAGCGGGCCTAATGTATCGACATCGGTTGTCGTCACATCATCCACCACGGTCACCACATGCGGATTACCCATGCTCACGGCACCACAGAACAACGTCTTCTCTTCGGTACGCAGGATGTAGGTTTTTTCCATCTGCTTGGCTTTAAATGGGATCTTATTGGGTTCGAACTCAGGGACGCCCATGTTCACGGTAACCTGATCATCTTCCTCAATGTTGAGGACCATTTTGCCTTTCTTGGTACTAACATTAACGCTGTATTTATTGGTTAGCCCTTTCATCCGCACAAAGCGGGCAAAACAGCGAGCGCCATTACCACACTGCTCAACTTCACTGCCGTCGGCATTAAAGATGCGATAGTGGAAATCCGTTTCTGGATCATACGGCGCTTCAACAACCAATAGTTGGTCAAAGCCAACCCCAGTGTGACGATCCGCCAAACGACGGATCAAATCAGGGGAGAAAAAAATGTTTTGGGTGATACAGTCCACGACCATAAAGTCGTTACCCAAACCATGCATTTTAGAAAAATGGAAATGCATAAACGTCCAATTACTCCGGAAGAATGTTTTCTAGTGCCCATAAGCTGGACAACTCTTCACGCTGACGTACTAAATGTGTTTGATCACCATCAACCATCACTTCAGCAACTCGTGCGCGGGTGTTGTAGTTCGAAGACATCACGAAGCCGTAAGCTCCAGCAGAACGAACAGCGAGTAAGTCATTCTCTTCAAGAACCAATTCGCGGTCTTTACCTAAGAAGTCACCGGTTTCACAAATAGGGCCAACCAGATCGTAAGCTTTCGCTTCTCCAGTACGAGGAGCAACAGGAACGATATCTTGCCATGCTTGATACAATGCAGGGCGCATCAAATCATTCATCGCGGCATCGATAATCGCAAAGTTTTTGTGCTCTGTATGCTTTAGGAATTCAACTTTCGTCAGCAAAATACCCGCGTTGGCTGCAATTGCACGGCCCGGCTCAAAAATCAGTTCCAGCTCTTGGTGGTTTTCAAGACGCGCCAATAGAGCTTTTGCATAATCAGATGGCTCTGGTGGCTGCTCATCACGATACACAACACCTAAACCACCGCCGACATCTAAATGCTCAATCGAAATGCCTTGTGCTTTGAGGTCGTCAATGAGTGCAAGTAGACGATCTGTCGCATCAATAAACGGGTCAATATCCGTTAGCTGAGAACCAATGTGGCAATCAATTCCTTTCACCTCTAAATGCGCTAGGCTTGAGGCAAATTGATACACTTGCGGAGCTCGGTCAAAAGCAATACCAAACTTATTGTCACGCAGACCAGTTGAAATATAAGGGTGGGTATGAGCATCAACATCAGGATTAATACGCAGAGAAATTGGCGCTTTCACACCTAGTTCGCCAGCCACTTTATTGAGACGCTCAAGCTCAGGTTCTGATTCGACATTAAAGCACTTAATACCTAGCTCAAGTGCACGACGCATCTCTTGCTCCGTTTTACCAACACCAGAGAAGACCACCTTTTTCGCATCGCCACCAGCAGCAATCACACGTTCCAGCTCACCGCCAGACACAATGTCAAAGCCAGAGCCAATACGTGCCAATGCATTCAATACACCTAGGTTAGAGTTCGCTTTCACTGCGTAACAAACCAAATGCGGGTGATCACCAACCGATTTATCAAAAGCGTTCCAATGGCGCTCCAATGTCGCTCGTGAATATACGTAAAGTGGCGTACCGTACTGCTGAGCCAAATCAGACAATGCAACGTTCTCGGCCCAAAGTTGGCCATCATCCTGATAGTTGAAGTAATCCAAAGTGCTTTCCCTTATATTCTGATATTACTTAATAATTGTTATGAAGACTGTTCGTTTTGCTGGGTCTCGTCTGGCATATACAGGGAACCTGTTTGACCGCAACCAGCCAAGCCAAGAACAGAAACCACAAATAGCGCTAAAATTGTTTTTTTCATCGGTTCTATGTGATTATTTCATCAATGCCCCCTATAATCGCACCACACTCAAGAAAAGCAATAGGATAGATAAGATGAACGAGACTGAATTTCATCAGTTAGTAGATGTTCAAATGCAAATCATTGAAGAAATGATTGATGATTCAGGTGCGGACATCGATTACGAGACGTCTGGTAACGTAATGACCCTTGAGTTTGAAGACCGCAGCCAGATCATCATCAACCGCCAAGAACCAATGAAAGAGATTTGGCTAGCATCCAAGTCTGGCGGCTTCCACTTTGCTTTAATCGATAATCAGTGGACCTGTTCGAAAACAGCGATGGAACTGATCGCTATGGTGAAACAAGAGTGTGAAAAACACTGCGATGAAGAGATCGAATGGCCATAACTGCCATTAAAGTATTAAACAGTAAAAAGGCCATCATGATGATGGCCTTTTTATTTATGCGTTCACAATTTTGTTTTGCTTGGGATAGCCCGCGCCATCACTACGATAAGGCACGATATAAGCTTCGCCATCTTCTGGATGCACAATCTGGTAATACTGCGGTAAGTTGAAGTTAATCAGTTTAGATGACACACGAGTCTCATCTTGTGCTGAGGTATAGAAACTGTTCACGCTCGCAATCATTTCGTCTTTCTCACCTCGAAACTGGTGATAAACCTCAACACGATTCGATTCATCGAGAACATAAATATTAAAACCTTGTTCATTATCTTCGAAGAAGAACTGAACCAAACCTTCACTAGCAAAGCCATCAACTACTTCTGGCAACTGATAATCTTGCTCTTTGTCCAACATCAATAAAGGCGATCCCTTTAATTTGTTGGTTGAAATACTGCGATAAAAATCAACCGAGTTTTCCAGCATTTGAACAGACACGCCGCGACGTTCAAAGAACAGACCATACATTTGTTGGCCAATACGCAACGCTTTAAATCGACGACGTTTCTCTTGCTCGACCGGTTTCAAACGTAAATCGATACACTCGGCAAGCAGCTGATACACCATGTTTCTCATCACGCCACGCAAGTTTTTGCTATAGCAGAACACGTCTACTGATTCTGGTGGCAACGCATCTTGGTGCATCTTACCCAGCACCGTTTTCAACGCGTCCAACATCGCAGTCTCGCCTTTAAAATGCAGCGTACGTACTTCTTGCCAAGAGTTTCGATAAACCAGATCAACACTGCCGACCAAGCACTTCTGCTCGTGGCCAAAACTAAAAATATCGGTGTTCTTAGGATCCAGCTTTAACGTCTTGCCACTTAGCTCAGAGGTTGGGTCATCTTCAAAGTTGATGAACATTGCCAGTTGGCTAATCTCACATGGACTTGCTAACGCCTGCATAGTTGGGCGATGTTTACGCAGTGAAAAGGTATTACGTAAGTCACTTACCATTTGATAGAATTTATCAATATCTAAGTGAGCATCACGGACCACAGAATGTAATCTTGTCGACTCAGTGATGAGGCCATTAAAGAATGACCATGCCACCAACTTACTCAAATACTCGTTATGCTCCAATGGCGCTTGACCAATAATACGATGCGGCGTCAGTGGCTGTTTATATAAGTACCAACCTTGTTTATTGGCGCGACCAGGTCTCACTTCAATAAAGGTCAAATCAGATTCATGTAAATCTGGGGAAATCTGTGGATTAAGTAGCGTTACTTTACCAGGCAGGACTTCGAATGCAGCGTACAGTTTACGCGCTAAAATACTGATATCTTGTGGGCTAATTGCAGAGGTAATATCGTTACGACGAGCAAATTGAATCAAGTTGCGGTAGCTTTGCATCAAAGCATCAAGCAGGGCGTGATGAACCTCTTTTACCTGCTCAACCTTCCAGTTACGACGATCATCTAATTCGCAAATGACACTATCATCCCAGCGCCACTTTTTGACCATATCGCCTAACGCTTCACGGCGCCAAGCCACAGAGCCAACGCTCGGTTTACGAGACAATTTCTCGTGTGTCTTTAGGTAGAAACAACGACGTACTAGATCTAGACGCGTATGATCACCAATTCTCTCTAAATAGCGCGTTACCTTCTCAAGCATAAGGTAGTATGCGTCCATCCCATACAAGTCAGGTTCATGCGCAAAGAATCGACGCTTAGTATCTAAACTAAGAAGCTGCGTATTTGGGTATTCCCACGAGTATGCTTCAAGCAAAATCGCTTTAAGTACAGACTTGTAAGGCGCATCGATACTTTTGTAGAGCTGCCACAAGTTTGAGCCAAAATACTCTTCAGCAGGGATTCGATTTAACTTACCGAAGTCGATCCACTGGGAACAATCAATATAGCCCTTATTACATAAGTCTTGAACATATTCGTCGTAGCACTCTTCCATCTCTGGAGGCACGATTTGCCATAGCAAACGCATACCCGCTAAGCGGACAGCTGAACGATAAAACTCATCTAATAAAAGTAAATGCTGAGAAGATCCACAGTTATCACCAGTCATCTCTTCAGAGTGGTTTGAGCGGAAACGCTGCTCATCCATCAAGAAGAAGTTGGCTTCAACACCTTGGGTCTGCGCCCAGTCCGTGATCAACAAACATTTGTTGGTGAGGGATTCGCGCTCTGCCTTACCCATTTGTGGTGAGACACATACCCAAATATCAAGATCACTGGAAGTGCTTTGACCAATTGATGACGTACTACCCATGGTATACAAACCAAGAATCGCTGGATTGTCTGTTGTCGACAGTGATTGGCCTATGGTCAGTTCTGTATCTTGTACAAACTGCTGTTGAGCGTCATTAAACTCAAACTCACATACCCCATACGGGACTTGAGCATCGTAGTAACCAGGAATAACAGGGTGGTTGAAGTGAAGGAGCGTTGGGATTAAATGGAATACACGCTGACTTTGCAAATCCATAAGAGCCAGAGCCCGCTCAGTGCGTTGCTGGTTCAGATTATCAAGTCTTTGGATTAACGTCTTGGTGTAAGCCTGCAAGGGGGAGTCCTTGGTTAATTACCTATCGTATGCCGTGAACAATTATTGTTCTAAAGCACCGCTGAAACGTGATCAATCTAACACTTTTATTCGAATTGGTAAAGAATTGTACGATCGATTCGACATTATACTTTAGTGCAAATCCGCACTGCCTTAGTGTGGTACGGAACCTCTATTAATTATAATAGCCAATCCTACAAACGAGACATTTATCACACTCTTTTGATGATTTTATGCTAGTCCCACCTATAGCTTACTTCCGAACAAGATTGCAGTAATACTTTTTATCCTACAGTGGTAGGATTGGGTCATTAATTTGACCTATTAGTAGAACATCATGACTCAATCTTCTCCAATTCGTATCGCGACGCGTAAAAGCCCACTTGCTTTATGGCAAGCTTACTTTGTTAAAGACGCTCTACAAGCTGCCCACCCAGGCCTTGAAGTCGAGCTAGTGACCATGGTGACTAAAGGCGACATTATTTTGGATACACCTCTAGCAAAAGTGGGTGGTAAAGGACTATTTGTAAAAGAGCTTGAAGTGGCAATGCTTGAAGGACGAGCAGATCTTGCCGTGCATTCGATGAAAGATGTCCCTGTAGATTTTCCAGAAGGGCTAGGTCTAGTCACGATTTGTGAGCGTGAAGATCCTCGTGATGCATTCGTATCAAACACCTACAACAATATTGACGACTTACCTCAAGGTGCCGTTGTTGGAACATGTAGCCTACGTCGTCAATGTCAGATCAAAGAATACCGCCCAGATCTAGTCATCAAGGAGCTTCGTGGCAACGTCGGGACTCGTCTAGGCAAACTAGATGCCGGCGAATATGATGCGATCATCCTTGCAGCCGCTGGCTTAAAACGCCTTGAACTAGAAGAGCGTATTCGTAGCTTCATAGAGCCAGAACAATCACTACCGGCGGTGGGTCAAGGCGCCGTGGGTATCGAGTGTCGTTTAGATGATGAACGTCTAATCAAGTTACTAGAGCCACTGAACGATAAAGACACCGCTGATCGCGTACTATGTGAACGCGCCATGAACCTAACGCTTGAAGGTGGCTGCCAGGTTCCAATCGGTAGCTATGCCCTACTTGAAGGTGATGACGTTTGGCTACGCGCACTTGTCGGTGAACCAGATGGTTCTGAAATTGTTCGCGGTGAAATCAAAGGCCCACGCTCTGAAGCTGAAGCCCTAGGCATCACTTTAGCCAATCAACTGCTTGATAATGGCGCTCGCGAAATCCTTACCAAGCTATACGCAGATCACGAGTAATCACTATGGCAGTGTTGGTCACCCGACCTGGTGAGCAGGGCCGCGCATTATGCACAGAGCTAAAAGAAGCAGGGTTTGACGCCCTGCATCACCCTCTTATTACGATTCAAGCTGGCGAGTCTCTTTCCAGCTTGAGTCATGACTTAAACCACTTCGATATCGTCATCGCCGTCAGTCAACATGCGGTAACGTTTTCTCACCAAGCGCTATTACGCCAGGGCCAAGAATGGCCAAATCACCCCACTTACCTTGCCGTTGGTCAAAAAACCGCACATGTTTTAAGCAAACATTGCCAACAAAAAGTACACTACCCAGCAGTGGGTGATAGTGAACATCTGCTTCGGTTAGACGCATTAGTGAATGTAACCAATAAGAAAATTATTATCTTGCGTGGCAATGGTGGACGTGAACTCATTTTTGACACACTCAAAGATCGCGGTGCCACAGTAGAATATAGAGAAGCATATAAGAGAGAAAACATAGCTTTCCGCTCAGAAATGCTTGTTCCAATCTGGCAAGATAAAAACATTCAGCAATTAGTCATCACCAGTTCAGGTCAGCTTGAGTATTTTATCTCACAGCTCTCAAGTACTGAGCTAGATTGGTTATTTGCGCTGCAGCTCTATGTACCAAGTGAACGGATTGTACAAGAAGCACTGAAGTTAGGGTTTAAAGAGGTTATTAATACCTATAGCGCTTCAAATCAAGATTTGTTGGCTACTCTCCAGTCAACTGCAACAGGACAATAAACAATGACAAGCAAAAATAAAAACGACCACATTGAACCTGAGAAAGAAAATACCTCAACACCGGAAGAGGTTACTCAAGCTGCTTCTGAAGACACTTCAGCTGCTGAATCAACAAATGAAAAACAAAACCAACCAGATCCCGTAGCCGAGCAAAAAGAGCCTGAAGAAAAACAAGGTAAACGTGGTGTTAAGTTAGGTACCGTTGCAATCATCCTTTCTCTCTTATTTGGTGGTGGTCTAACTTTCCAAATGCAACAAAAAGACGCTGAATATCAAGCGCAAATCAATGCCCTTCAAGCGCAACTGGCTCAAACCAAAACCTCGGTACAGCAAGATTTAGCCGCAACTCAAAAAGAAGCCATAGCAAAAGCAACTGAAATCACCCATCGCGCAGAGACTGTTTTACAACAGCAACAAAAGAGCATTGAGAGCCTACAGCTTGCTATTGCTGATGTAAAAGGCCGTCGTCCAAATGATTGGTTATTGGCGGAAGCGGACTACCTAGTCAAACTCGCTGGTCGCAAATTGTTCCTAGAACATGATGCTGTGAGTGCAACTAAACTTATGGAAAGTGCAGATCAACGTATCGCTGCACTTAACGATCCAAGTTTAGTACCACTGCGTAAAGCAATGGCAAATGACATCACGAAGCTCAAAACCGTTCCTCTTGTAGATAGAGAAGGTTTAGTCTTGCGCCTAACCTCACTACAACAGCAGGTAGATCAATTGCCACTTGCCAATGCACTACTGCCTGAAGCGCAGCAAGTCGAAGCAAAGAAAGTCTCTGGAGACATTTACGATTGGCAGGATAACTTAATGACCTCGCTAAAAGATTTCTCTGAAAACTTCATTACGTTCCGTACCCGTGATGGCAACGTCATTCCACTGTTATCACCACAACAGCACTTCTACTTGAAAGAGAACATCAAAGCGAAGATTGAAACAGCAATCAAAGCTGTTTATGTCGAACAACAAGATATTTATGCGACCGCCCTTACAACGGCAGATAAATGGTCTAGCACCTTCTTCAATCAAGATGCGAACAATGTTATCGAGTTCAATAAAGCACTTGAAACATTGAGCAAGCAAAATGTTCAAGTCGACTACCCTGTAAAACTAGAAACTCAACAGCAGTTGGCTGATGTCATTCGCGATCGCCTACGTCGTGAAGTGACTACCCTGATCACGGAGGAAAAATAATGTTTCGAATCATTTTTCTGTTCGTTGTATTAGGTGCAGGGCTGTTTGCCGGCACTCAATACTCAGGGCAGCAAGGCTATGTTCTTATCTCAATCGCTAACAAAACCATTGAGATGAGCGTAACAACGCTAGTAATTTTTGTAATCGCGACACTTGCCGCTCTGTTCGCCCTAGAGTTCCTAGTTAAGCGAGCGCTATATGCAAGTTCTGCAACCTGGAATTACTTCAGCGTACGTAAACTGCGTCGTTCTCGTCGCTACACCAATGAAGGTATCATCAAGCTGCTTGAAGGGGACTTCAAACAAGCTGAAAAGAAAGTCACTCGATGGGCTAATCATCATGACATGCCACTGCTTTGCTACTTAGTCGCTTCTGAAGCTGCGCAAGGCTTAGGAGATACTGAGAAACGAGACAAGTACCTAGCACTCGCATCTAAACAAGAGAATGCGGAACTTGCGGTTGAGTTAACTCGAGCAAAACAGCAAGTGCGTGAATCAGACTTTAATAGTGCTTTCGATACGCTTTCTACTCTCAAAGCGAGTTACCCAAACAACACTATCGTGCTGAATCTTTTAAAGTCAGTCTACATCGAATTGAAACTTTGGCAGCCACTACTGGATTCACTTCCTAACTTGGTCAAAGCGAAGATCGTCACTCAAGATGAGCAAGTACTACTCACTCAAAAAGCACAGTGTGGCTTGCTGTCTGAAGTAGCAGAACAAAAAGGCAGTGAAGGCTTAATTGCGCACTGGAATGGACTTCCTCGTAAACTCAAAGCAGACGATCACTTAGTTGAATGCTTCGCGAAACAGTTAATTGCGCGTAAAGCCGACAATGAAGCATTCACTTTAATTAAAGAGAATCTTAAAAAGCACCCTAACTCCAATCTATACGCTCTACTGCCAAACCTCAATTTGGCCGATAGTCATCCAGCGGTTGTTTTCCTTGAAGAAGTCATACGCAAAGATGGTAATAATGCACAAGCGCACAGCGCCATTGCTCAATTCCATCTACGTAATGAAAAATGGCAAGAAGCTCAACAACATTTAGAGAAAGCTCTTTCGGTTCGCTCTGATGTTTCTGATTACTCCTACCTTGCTGACGCGTTGGAAAAGCAAAACCTCACTAAAGCCGCTCACGAAGTGTCTAGAAAAGCGCTCACTTTAGTGCAAGCCTAAATCCTAATGAAGCGATTAAGCCGACCCACAAGGTCGGCTTTTTTACGCCTATTCTAAATAACCGGTGTTATTTGGATGACTCGACAAATTTAAAAATAGGTAATTGGTTGCAGAATAAAGACAAAACCTTAAGTACTATGTTCAATTGTTGTTCACCTAAGGAACTAGTAAATGGAATTCATTACCTTAGTGATCGGGTTTGCATTCATCGCACTCGTTTTTGTCTCTCCCTTTATGAGCTATCAAGCTTATAAAAAAGTAGCAAAGTTAGAAAAAAGAATTCGTCTATTAGAAAGAGGGTTAGAAGCGCCCTCTGCTGAACCCCCTTCTATCGAACAAGCGCCTAAAGTAACTGAAGTTCCTCAGCCAGTCATAAGCACGACCAAAGAACAACTGGCATCTAAGCCATTTAAACTCACTCAGCCACTTGTAAAACCCAAGCTTCGCGTTGATATTGAAACCAATGACTGGCCAGATAGATGTTTACGCCACTTGAAAGAAAATTGGCTCATATGGGTGGGTGGTTTAGCGATGGTCATTGGTGTGGGTTACTTAATCCAAGTGGTAAGTAGCAACTTTACTTTTACCTCTATAGCCAGAATAACTATCGCAACTGTGTTATCTGCTAGCTTATTTATAGCTGGTGAGTGGCTACACCGAAAAATTCAAAGTAGTGACAGTCACCTATTGAGTAAAAAAGCGGATACCTACGTCCCTGCAGTGCTTTATTCAACCGGGATGAGTGGACTATACGCAACCATTTGTTTTAGTACGATCATTTACCAAATGCTCTCTCCTGCAACCGCATTAAGCTGTATCGCACTACTCGCCATACTCTGTATTGCAATAAGTCTCCGCTTAGGGCCTCTAATGACGGCATTGGGTTTGTTCGGTGGCTATAGCGCCCCATTATGGATTGGCGGTGAAGCACCCAACTTTCTTCTGCTTAGCGTTTATATCACTACCATCTCAGCTGTCGGTGTATTTATCCGTAAATATATCGAAGTTAAGTGGCTACTCGCTGCAGTTTCAATTGGACAGATATTCTGGCTGACGTTAATCAGCTTTGAGATCCCAAATGAGCAAATTCTAGTTTGGTTCACGCTGTTCTTGCCACTAAGCGGCTACCTTTTGCTATTTGTGCCGCATCTCGGCTGGATGCTTAAACGGTTAACTAAGCCAAGACTCAGTCAGGTTTATAACCATCCAATACTCCCTGCACTGCTTCTGATGTTTATCACTTTTATCATAATCATTCGTGGTGAAGCATTAGGGACTAGCAATATGCTGTTGTTTACATTGCCAGCAGCACTGCTCATCTTGCCTATCATCAATTTGAAAGCGGCACCTAGAATATTCAACTCAATTAGCTTAGTCGTAATGGTCATGATTGAACGGATCACGGTCAGTATCAGTGAACAGGTGCACGAGCAGAGCTTAGCTATAGTATGGATTGTCAGCTCAGCTATGGTCGGCTTAGTCGGCTTACGTGCCATCGGACAATATATGTGGGGAGATAGAAAACGTTTTAGCTACTGGAACGCGCTCCTTTCTCTCCCAAGTATGATGATTGGCGGATTGCTCTATCTCGATCAACCTTATCCGCAGTTACTTGCTTATTGGAGTATATTCAGCCTAGTACTCGCTCTAATCGTGGTTGCATTTAGCCAAAAACTAAAAGTTTTCACTCAGGAAGCTGTGACTATCTTCCATTTAGTGGTGATAGCTATCAGCTACTGCTTCCTATCCGCTGGGTTCTTCACTACAGCAGTGGCGCTGCAAGTATTCATCGCAGTCATCCAATATAGATTCAACTATTTGCCACCAAATCTAACCACGATCAAAGTGATGGTTTCAGTATTGCTGGCTCGTATTACTTTGATTCCTTTTGTGCCAGATCTTCAAGCAACAGGAATCAACGAATCACTTATTTTGCTAGCTAGCTTCCTTCCTGTAATTACTGCACTAATTCTAGCAGCCAAAGTTATTCAACCTCTCCAGCCAAAGATGAAACTGTGGCTTGATGCCGCCAATCTGCATATCGGCACATTGCTTATCTTTAGCCAATCGAACTACTTGATAGCTGGCAGTTATAATTTCATCACCGATTTTGACTTCTATTCTGTCAGCCTCTTTACAGTTGAAAGTTTAATGCTCTTTGCCGTTTACCAACTAAAGGCTCAACGAAGTGAGCGTTTAATGAGAGTCTATCAATATGGCTCTTATACAATGTTAGGTATTAGCCTCTTGCTGAGCTGCTTATTAAATACCTTATACCAACCTTTATTCGGCCTGTCTGTATCAGGGCAAGCATGGCCGATTTTTAACTGGCTAGCAGTAGGTTGGCTGTTCGCAGGGTTGCTAGCCATCCTATTGGCTAAAAACGTTAAACTTAACGCGCCACTTAAACCTATTTACTTTTATTGGGCGGCTTCGGCTCAAATAGGATTATGGGCTATCTATTCTATTCGACAATTCTGGCAACCTGAGAGCATGAGTCTTTACCAATCAACCGGAATGGCTGAACTATTCAGTTATACCGCTTTACTTATTATTGTCGGGGCCATCGTGACTTATTGGGGAGCAAAACGCACACATACTCAATTGCAGAAAGTAGGCCTTCTGATATTAGGTATTGCTGTCATTAAAGTTTTCTTCTCTGATACTTCAACATTGGAAGGGATCTGGAGAGCTGTAAGTATGCTTGCTCTCGGTGGATGTTTAGTTGGTTTAGGCTGGCTGTTCCAAAGATTACAGAGCAAAAGCACTTCACAACAAGAGCAGAGCTAAATATGAAGTAAATAGTTTCTAATTGGAGCCTAGTCGCAAGACTAGGCTTTTTATTAATAGATTGATGCAGCAAGACAATGAAAACTGAGGCTTAAACACGAGTAGAAATACGCTACCACTATCGCTCAAACGTAAACTGGGTTTCATCTGAAATCAATAAGGGATGGGATCGGAGTCGTAACCCATTGGCCATATAGTAAAAATGAAAAAACCTAGCATTTCTACTTGGACACATTGTTTGAGGCTTAGTCTTAAATAAATAACGGAGCGGTTGGGGTTACGTTCAATTGGGAGGGAGAATTACTTTGCTCTAAAACGACGAAACCCAGTCCGAAGACTGGGTTTCTAAATAAGTGGCTGACGGCTGGGGTTGCAGGCAACCGGGACTCGTTGGTCGCAGACCAAATTAATCCTGTAGATACGAAAAACCCTAG
>NZ_BLID01000014.1 GCF_009811315.1 Vibrio atypicus | reverse complement strand
TATCTTTCTTTCTCAGTGAGGTGTGTATATTTCATAGCTTTACTTCTTGGCGGGAGCAAAATCATGATTATCGCATCTCACTGTTTTATTTTTCAGTGGTGTCGCACTTCGTACTTGAATCCAAGGAGCATAACAAAGCATTTAAGAGTGATTCCCAACGCTTGGCATTTCTCATTCCATAGTTGGGTTTCGTGTTTACGGTGGTATGGTTAAGTCAAGTGGTAGCGTTGCTCACACCTTAATGCGGCGTTATGCGCCAAATATCGGATTTACGTCCATGCTCTTATGAAGAATACGAATAATTTCAATATTTTGGCTGCCAATCTGACGGTAAAATACAACGTGACTGCCTTGGGGGAATTTTCGGTAACCGTCTCGGATTTCATCGCATACTTTACCAATATCAGGGTTTTCCGCTAGTAGCCAAAATGAATCATCAAATTGTTTTAAATAGATATTTCGTTGTTCACGCCCCCAACGGCGTGAGGTAAACAAGGCTATATCGCGCAAATCAGACTTTGCTTTGTTGGTTAACTGAAATGGTTTCATTTTCTTTCTTCGCTATCGAGCTCATTGATAAACGAATCCAGGTCATAATCAGCAGTGCCGCTTTCTTCACCTTCAATTAATAGCTGACGTAAAGTGTTCATTTTGGTTTCTTGTGTTTCGAGTAAGCGTAAAGCTGAACGGATAACTTCGCTTGCTGAACTGTATCGACCACTTTGAATTTGGTTTGCTATAAAACCATCAAAATGGTCACCAAGTGTAATGCTTGTGTTTTTAGCCATGATTTTGCCTCAATACCAATGAATACCTAATTATGGTACTAAATTGCTCGGTGAGCAAGGCGCATAACAAAGCGTTTAAGATAGATTCCCTACGCTAGGCGGTTTCAGTTCAAAGCTTGGCTTCGGAGTTTATGGCACAATAGGTTAGGTTTCGTGGTGGCGTTGCTCACTACTTAACGCGGCATTAGGCATCAAGGAGGTTGTTGTCATGGAAGAATCCATAAAATTTGGTAAGTTAGCGGAAGCTCATTTTGAAAATGGACTTTTGTGTGCTGAAAGTGTCGTTTCTGCTATCGCTGAATATCACGGGGTGGATGATTACTTAGCTTCGAAAATGGCGACTGGATTTTGTAGTGGCATGGCTAGAACTTGTGGACCATGTGGTGCTTTATCAGGGGCAGTTATGGGCATTAGCTTAGCTCTAGGTCGTGAATCCCGAATTGACTCTGTCGCGACTACGTACGAAGCAACACAGGAGTTAGTCGAGAAGTTTCAAAATGAATTTGGGGCTAAAGACTGCCATAAGCTATTGGGTTGTGACATCGGTACCGATGAGGGTATGGCTTACTTTCGTTCTCATAATCTTCGCTCTAATTGTAGTAACTACACTCGAAAAGCCACTGAAATAGCAGTGCAAATCTTGCGCAAAGATGCCCAACAAGGCGTTTAAGACGGATTCCCAACGCTTACGGCACAATGGTTTAGGTAGAGTGGTAGCGTTGCTCACCACTTAACACGGCGCGATGTTCTTTTACGGAAAATCAGAAATTTATGGATGAAAATACTGAAATTTGGCGTCAGTACTACGAAAAGGCACTGTCTCGTCCACATTCAAAACGTACTGAATTTGCTGTCAGACTCATTGAATCAAGCCTCAAAGTAGCCACTGACTGTGGTTGTGGTACTGGCCATGATATAGATTACCTCGAGCAGCAGGGTTTTCAAGTTCATGGCTTCGATATTAATCCTGACTCAGTCGCTATTTGTAGAGACAGGTTTGGGGCGAAGTCATTAGTGGATATTTCAGAGTCTTCGTTTGAGTCGTTCAACTATCCCAAATCTGGTGTAGTTGTCGCAAACTCCAGTTTGTTCTTTGCCGACCCAAACCTATTTGCTTCGACTTGGCGCAACATTAGGTCTTCAATTGAAATCGGTGGGGTATTCGATGGTGACTTCATGGGTCTCAAAGACAGTTGGGTTAACAACTATCGTAGTCCTACAACGTCGTTGTCGGAATCCGAAGTAAAGGCCTTGTTCTCAGGCTTTGAAATAGTCAGGTTCTTTGAACGTGATGAAACAGCGAAAACTTCATTGGGTAGAATGAAGCATTGGCATACATATTCCGTGGTCGCGGTGAAACGTACATAACAAGGTGTTTAAGATGGATTCCCAACGCTTGGCATTTAAGTTTGAATCAGCTTAAGTGTTTACGGCACAATGGTTTAGGTAGGGTAGTAGGCGTGCTCACCACTTAACGCGGAGTTATGAGCCCGCTCTATACGTGACTTGGGCTGAGAAATTTCAAATATTTTATGAAATAGAATGCTATGAGGAATAACCTCAAAGTAATCAATTTTAGAGAACATAAAGTTATGTTGAAACGAATAGAAAAAGTACTAGATCTCAATGACATTGCTTATGAAAGCAGTGAAAGTACCATGTATATAAAACTTGGTGGCCTCAGTTCAAGAGTTCAAATAAAGTATGACTATACGAATAACACCTACAAATTTAGTTGTGGGGAATTAAGAATGTTTATTTCCAGTATCATCTTCTTTTGTCTGGCATTTAATATGCTCTCTCAAGGTGCTCTCGGGCTATGGAATGGATATGCAGCAGGCTTAATGTTTTCTGTAGCCATTGGCAATCTGTTTTCGGTGATATCAACGAATGTACAAATGTTAGACTTACGAGCACAATTCCGTCAGGAAGGCGTGTACTTGAAGCCAGGCACATAACAAACAATTCAACAGTGATTCGCAATGCTTGGCGCTTTCACTTCGGGTTGAGTTTAGTTTTAGGCTCAGTGGCAGCGTCGCTCACACGTTAATTGGGCGTTATGTGCTCGGGCAAACATTAGGTCAGGCGATGAAAAGAATAAATGTAATAGGCACGAGTGGTAGTGGAAAAAGCACTTTTAGTCGCATGCTCGCGAGTGAGCTCAAATACCCATATTTGGAAATGGATGCCATTTTCTGGAAGCCCAACTGGCAGGAATCTTCAGATGCAGAGTTCTTTGCAAACTTGGCCGACAGGTTGAATGGCGAACAGTGGGTTCTTGATGGCAACTACAACCTAACCGCTGAAATTAAATGGCATAGAGTCGATACTATTGTTTGGGTTGACTACTCATTTGTAAGGACATTATTTCAAGCCGTGAAAAGGGCTGTAGTCCGCGTAGCGACCAAACAGGAGTTATGGGATAAAACAGGCAATGTTGAATCGTTCAGAAAGTCCTTTCTTAGTAAAGACTCAATTATTCTTTGGACGTTGAAAACGTACAGTAAAAACCGAGCTCGCTACACAGAATTACTTCATGACCCTAAGTATAGTCATATCAAATTCGTAAGGATAACAAGCCCTAAAAAGGCTAAAGCCTTCATAGGCGAGCTACGCACATAGCAATAAATTTAAGAGTGATTCACAACACTTGGCGCTTTCACTTCAGTCTAGTTTTGTGTTTATGGCACAATGGTTTAGGTGAGTGGTAGCGTTACTCACACCTTAATTTGGCGTTATGCCTAGGAGATGAGATCATGAATATGAAGGAGTTTTCAAGTTTGGTTGGCTTGTCGTCACACACTCTTCGATATTATGAAAAAATAGGTTTACTCAAGAATATACAACGAAATACAAGTGGGCACCGAGTTTATATTTCGAAAGATTTGGGGTGGATTGAATTTGTGAAGCGTCTTAAAGAGACGGCCATGCCTCTCGAAGACATTCTGGAGTATGCGCGGCTAAGGGAGTCAGGGATAGATACTGTATTACAGCGTCAGGTGCTGCTAGAGCAACACAGAAAAAATTTGATAGATCATATCGAGCAACAGCAGTCACATCTTATTGCTTTAGAAGAAAAAATTAAACTTTATGATAATGGAAAAGTTCGTTGACTTAGAGTGAACTCTAACTTGTATGGTGTGCATGTATTTACTAAATAGGAGCATACCAATGGACAAATCACGTTTTGATACCGGTCTCGAATTATTAACATGCATTGATGGCGAAGCCGGAAAAAATGTTATCGAAAGTTTGCAAGATATCTGCCCTGATTTAGCCAGATATACAATAGAGTTTCCTTTCGGTGATATATATGCGCGCCCGGGGTTGGATGTAAAATTGCGAGAAATCGCAACGGTTGCCGCATTAACAGCATTAGGGAATTGTGCGCCTCAGCTTAAAGTTCATTTAAATGCCGCTCTTAACGTTGGTTGTAGTGAAGATGAGCTTAAAGAGGTTGTATTACAAATGTCAGTTTATGCAGGTTTTCCTGCCGCTTTAAATGGTATGTTTGCTTTTAAAGAAGTGATTACCGAGCGAAAGGCTTAACAAAGCTTTTAAAAGTGATTCGCAACGCTTGGCAGTTTCGCTTCGCTCAAGTATGGCCAAGCGTCGCTTACACCTTAATGCAGCGTGATGTTTGGAAGAATCGGTAAGGGAGCAAGTGTTCAATGGTGGATAAAATTACATTTTTCACAAGGCTAGAGCGCCAGATTCTTTCTGGTAAAAAGACTGCAACGATTAGGGATAAATCTGAAAGCCATTATTACCTAGGGCAGGTTGTTGAGGCATTTACTCACGAAGATGGGCGGAAAATCTGTAGACTAGAAATTGTCGGTGTTGAGCATGTGAACTTTGATAAACTAAACAGAAAGCACGCAAAAGCAGAAAATCTTCCATTTGTCTTCATGCTCAAATGGATTTTGCGAAAGATATACCCAACAGAAAAGAGCTTGTGTTTTATAAGCTTCAAAGTCGTTGATTAACAAGTCTGCTAGTTATGAAACCCCTTGAGCCACGCATATAACAACCTGTTCAAGAGGGAATCGCAATGCGTGGCATTTTTACTATGCGTTGATTTTAGTGCTTAAGGCCGCTTGGGTATTTCGTTGCTCACCCCTTAACAGGGCGTTATGTGAATAGGAGAATTCAATGGACAAGGTAGTCAAGGATCGCTTTGATGAGTACCCAAATAATGCTCGTGCTAGGTTAGAGAAGCTGCGAAATTTAGTCTTTCAAGTTGCATCTGAGTTGGAACTGGGTGAAGTCGATGAAGCTCTAAAATGGGGTGAGCCAAGCTACAGTGTAAAAAATGGCAGCCCGTTAAGAATGGACTGGAAGCTTAAGTCTCCTAATAATTATTACCTATTCTTTAATTGCCAAACTAAGTTAGTCGATACATTTAGGGAGTTATATGGTGACGAATTAGTGTTTCAGGGAAACAGAGCTATAGTTCTGTCCGTATCTAAACCGCTACCAGAAACGATCATCAAGTCCTGTCTAGAGTTAGCTTTAACCTACCAGCAACGTAAGAATCTGCCTCTTTTGGGCGCGTGAAACAATTCACATAACAAGGCGTTTAAGAGGAATTCTCAACGCTTGGCATTTTCAGTTTGATTCAGCTTTAGTGTCTACGGCACAATTGCTTAGGGTCGGTGGTGGCGTTGTTCACCCCTTAACGCAGCGTTATATGCAAGGAACGGAGGTCAATTGAACTATCCTATTTTATACATATTTTCGGGTCTCCCTGCTTCAGGTAAATCGACTTTTGCTAAGCTGTTGGCGGCTAAAGTGGGTGCTATGTATGTTCGCATTGATACAGTAGAGCAAGGGCTTCGAGATCTTTGTAACTTCAACGTAGAAGGTGAAGGGTATCGTTTAAGCTATCGTATAATCAGAGATAACTTAGAGCTTGGAATTAGCTGTATCTCAGACTCTTGTAATCCTATTGAGCTTACGCGACGTGAATGGCAGGAAGTCGCAGAAAGTGTGGGGACTAAATTCATCAATATTGAAATTAGTTGCTCAGATACCAGTGAACACGAACAAAGAGTCATCACTCGTAGAAGTGAAGTAACAAACCTAAAATTACCTGACTGGAAACAAGTGCAGAACCGTCATTACGAAGCTTGGAAAGCCGATGTCATCAAAATAGACACGGCAGGCAAAAGTATTGAAATAGCTTTCGCCGAACTAACTGAAAAGCTAGGCGTGTGAAATTGCATATAACAAACAGTTTAAGAGTGATTCGCAACGCGTGGCATTTTTACTATGCGTTAGTTTTAGTGGTTAAGGTGGTATGCGGGAGCATTGGTTTTGCGTTGTTCACACCTTAGCAGGGCGTTATGCGAATAGTAAACTCAAGGAGGAAAGATGAATAAAATAGAAATTCGAGAAGCTCATGTAGAAGATACGGAAACAATATTGAGATTTATCACTGAGTTGGCTAAGTATGAGAAATTAGAAAGTGAAGTTAAGACGAGTATTTCAGATATTGAAAGTAGTTTGTTTTCACAGGAATCTACGGCCCATGCAATTATTTGCGAAGTGAACGGTAAGCCAATAGGTTTTGCGGTGTTTTTCTACAATTACTCAACTTGGTTAGGTAAAAATGGTTTGTATTTAGAGGACCTCTACGTTTCGCCAGAATACAGAAGTATTGGTGCAGGAAAAGCTATCCTTAAGTATTTGGCTCAGCTAGCTGTTTCTAAGAAATGCGGCCGTTTTGAGTGGTGTGTACTTGATTGGAATGAGCCAGCAATAGAATTCTATAAGTCAATTGGTGCTAAACCTCAAAATGAGTGGGTTATTTATCGGTTAACTGGCGATGAGCTCAAAGCATTTGCTGGCTAAAATTCGCATAACAAACTATTAAGAGTGATTCCCAACGCATGATGTTTTTCATTCCATCGTTGGGTTTTGTGTTTACGATGGTTAGGTTAGGTGATAGCGTTGCTAACACCTTAGCAAGGCGTTAGGCAAAGAGCAGGAAAGTTATTTGTTCTAATCTTCTTGCCTCCTCTGGCCATCTGTTTTTCTTAGTCGGAAATTCAGCATTGCCGTCTCAAATTCTTGAATCTCTTCAATCGTAGAACATGTTAAAGTTCATGGGTGCCTCATTGGGTTTCAGTGTTGGTTGGTGGCGAATTTCACTGGTTTAAAGTGTGGAAAGGGCAAGCTAATCGAAGCTTTCGTTTTTGTGGTCAGTTCGCCGCTTTGAGTTTCTCGGTTTTAAAAGCTACTTTGTCGTTGATAAGTCGCATTTCGTGTTTGTTATAACTGAGGCTGTAACATTGTGGCTGAGAGGTTCTTGAATCACAAAAAATCAGTGGGTGATTGGTTGCTTATTGTTTTCAAGGTGTTCTGTTTTGTAAGTACACAGGAAAATTTGCCTAACAAACAATTCAAGTTGATTCGCAACGCTCGGCGCTTTCAGTTTCAATTAGTTTGGTGACTACGGCGAAGTGTTTAGGCAATGTGGCAGCGTTGATCACAACTTAATTGGGCGTGAGTGCTTACCTGTAGACGATGAACGGAGTTTGTTATGGCAAGACCGAAGACTAAAGAAGAGTTAATGCATCAAGCTGATGAGAGTTTTACAAAGCTACTTCGGTATATCGATTCAATGCCTGAAAATGTGTTAAATACTGAGTTTGATTTTTCCAGTGACAAGGGTAAAACGGAATTACATTGGACTCGTGACCGAAACCTTCGAGATGTATTGATACATCTGTACGAATGGCATCAGTTGTTACTGAAATGGGTTAATTCAAATATGGCGGGACAGAAGGGCAGTTTTCTTCCTGAACCATACAATTGGAAAACATACGGCCAAATGAACATTGAATTTTGGCAAAAGCACCAAGAAACAGAGTTGTCGTTAGCAAAGCAATTGGTACAGGAAAGTCATAAAGCGTCGCTCGAGTTAGCTAAAAGTTTTACTAATGAGGCACTTTTCACTAAACAGTATTTCAATTGGACTGGTACTACAACGCTAGGGAGTTACTGTGTATCTGCGATGCCAAGTCACTATGATTGGGCGTTAAAAAAGCTCCGGGCTCATGCAAAAATGCATTCGTAAAAAGTACGCACTAACATGATTCGCAACGCTTGGCGTTTTCACTTCGCTCAGGTATAGCCAAACGTCGCTCACACCTCAATGCGACGTTAGCTATTTCTCGTATATAAAGGAGTTCTTGTGGCAAAAGTTCTCGTTAGTTCATGTTTAGTTGGAAACAACGTTAGATACAATGCGAGCTGTTTATCAATCCCAGAGTCTGAGTTACTCTGGTTAAAGTCATACACAGAACTAGTGATCTTTTGCCCCGAAGTATCAGCAGGTTTACCTATTCCTAGAGCACCTGCTGAAATTGTTATTGGTAAAGGAGTTGATGTGCTGGATGGTTTGGCAAACGTTGTTGGAAATGATGGCATCGATGTTACTAAACAATTTGTAAGTGGGGCAGAGAAGGCTTTGGAACTTTGCAAAAACCAGCAAATAAAGTACGCGATTCTTGCAGAAGGCAGCCCTTCCTGTGGCAGTTCAAAAATTTATGATGGCACATTTAACGGGATTAAAATCGATGGCGCAGGGGTAGCTACTGCATTGTTAGAGCGTAATGGCATTAAAGTCTACAGTCAGCATGCGATAGCTAAACTCCGAGGGGTATTGGAAAAACATAGCTAATAAGCGTTTAAGGTTTCAAGATACTTCTTCTAATCTATATCGAGCGCGTTATACCTTAAAATCTAACGTGCTTCTGTCCAAGCCTGAGCTAGCTGGTGAGGCTAACTCAGAATTGCCCCGAAATGAGTTACGTCTAGTATTAATGACTAGGTAATCAGCGGACTTTACAATACATTAATTAATGTGAAAGACAAAATATTAGGCCGTATCTCTGTTACTCAAACAGACAGTAAACACCCTTCACTGTGTTTTTAGATGCAGAAATCGAGATTATACCTCTCGAGCGTTTCTAGTACTACTTCGTTTTTGGTCACTTTTAAGTTTACTTACTGTTTTAGTTCAACATTTTATTGAACAGGTTTTATTTTAGGAAGTATTGAATCGCCACCATCGATGAATAGATCAGTTAACCTCTATCAGTCTTAAGTAAATATCTCAAATTAAAAAAAAGATACCCTTGTTAATTCGATGTCCCCCCCCAATGTATAAATATAGAATAGGTGAAAATTTGTTCGCCTATAGCCGGAGGGCATGCTCATGCTCCATCATAACCAACCTTCAGGTAGCCCTTGGGGTGGAGGAAAACAAGATCCTCCTAACTTGGGTGAGGTATTTTATACTATTCTCCATCACTTAAAGAAAATGCTTCCAGGCGGAAGGAATTCAAGCTTTTTAATCCCTCTTTTTATTTTCTTTTTAACAATCATATTCTGGACGTGTTTTTACACGGTACCAAGCGATTCTGTTGCCGTGATACAACGCTTTGGTAAATATGTCCATATTGTTCCTGCAGGGCTTCATCTCAAGATGCCACTTGGCATTGATACGGCTGAAATCATACCTGTGAAACGACAGCTAAAGCAGGAGTTTGGGTTCATAACACCCATGGCAAAAAATCCTAACCAAAGCCCGAGAATAAACACTCGACGTCAAGAAACACAAATGGTTACAGGTGATTTAAATGCCGCTCTCGTCGAATGGGTGGTGCAATATCGAATATCCGATCCCATCAAGTTTTTGTTCGAAGTTCGAGAGCCTAGTGAAACCCTTCGATATGTTTCTGAATCCGTAATGCGTGAAGTGGTGGGTGATAGAACTGTGGATGAAGTGATCACAATTGGTCGGCAAGAAATTGAGTCTGAAGCGCTCTCAAAAATGCAAGAGCTCGTTACAAAATATGCTTTAGGGATCAGAATTGACCAAGTTCAGTTAAAAAACATTAACCCTCCTCAACCTGTACAGGCATCGTTTAATGAGGTGAACCAAGCCCAACAGGAGAAAGAAAAGCTCATAAACGAAGCTCGCCGAGATTACAATAAAGTGATCCCTTTAGCTTTAGGTGAAAAAGATCAACGGATCAGAGAAGCTGATGGTTATCGCTTAAAACGCATCAATGAAGCTAAGGGAGATACGGTTCGCTTCAATGCATTACTGTTCGAGTATGTTAAAGCCCCAGAAGTAACTAAACGTAGAATTTATTTAGAAACAATGCAGGCTGTGTTACCTAATATTCGTACCAAAATTATCATTGATGAACGAGCAAACAATATTCTGCCTTTGCTCAATCTCAACGACACACAAGGAGAGCCTAGATGAAATTGATTAAAAAAGGGGTCATAGCCGCATTGATTTTAGGTACATCTTTTAGTGTATATAACGCTCTTTACACAGTAAGTGAGGTTCAACAGGTTATTATCACTCAGTTTGGAAAGCCAATAGGGAAACCTATTGTTAATGCTGGATTAAAAATAAAAGTACCGTATATTCAAGAAATTAATACTATCGACAAACGAGTGTTGGAATGGGATGGTCGCCCTTCCGACATGCCAACAAAAGATAAACTGTATATTTCTGTAGACTTGTTTGCTCGATGGCGAATAATTGACCCGCTTCAATACTTTTTACGTCTCAAAGATGAACGCAGTGCACAATCTCGACTAGACGACATTTTGGGTAGTGAGACACGAAATGCTGTAGCAAAACATGAATTGATCGAAATAATACGTACTAATAAAAATCGCAAACCATTACGAGATCCATTATTGAGTGAGGCTGAAAGAGAGCTGAAAATAGGCGCCTTAGTTCCTATCCAAAAAGGTCGCCAATTTGTAGAGCAAGAAATATTCTCTGCAGCGTCAGAAAAAATAAAAATCTTTGGAATTGAGTTGCTCGACATTAGATTTAAACGTATTAATTACAATGAAAGTGTTCGCCCTAAAATTTATGAGCGAATGATTAGTGAACGTCGTCAAATTGCAGAACGTTTTTTATCCGAAGGAAATGGGGAGGCTGCGAGGATTCGAGGTGATAGAGTAAGAGACTTGGATAAGATTCAATCCGAGGCCTATCGTGAAGTCGAAGAGATTCGGGGACAAGCTGACGCTAAAGCCGCCGAAATTTATTCATCAGCTTACAATAAAAATCCTGAAACAAGACAATTTTATGAATTCACACGTACGATGCAATCTTACTCGACCGTTATTTCAGAGAACACAACGCTTGTTTTGTCTACTAATAGTGACTTATTCATGTTTCTTAATGGTATTGATAGAAATCAAAATATCACAGTTGAAAAACAATGAGTAAAAGAGAAAAAATAACACCAACCAATCTAACTCGCCTACCCAAAGGGTATATTGATTGGATCTCTCAACCAATATATCGTTTTATACATATTGAATCTGCAGCAGGTATTGTACTATTTGTTTCAACGTTAGTTGCCATTTCACTAGCCAACTCAAATTTAAGTGAATCGTTTACTCGCTTTTGGCAGATGTCGGTAGGGGTTACTGTTGGTGATTTAGTGTTTGAACGGTCATTACACAAATGGATCAATGACGTAGGAATGACCTTATTTTTCTTTCTCATTGCCTTGGAACTCAAGCGTGAGTTAGTGCTAGGAGAACTTCGGAACCCTAGATTAGCGATTTTGTCTATTGCAGCTGCTCTTGGGGGCATGTTAGTGCCTCCTCTTTTCTATTTTCTTATACAGTTTGGTGAATCAGGGCAACATGGTTGGGGCACAGTCATGGCTACAGATACCGCATTTGTGATCGGGTGCCTAGCGCTCTTAGGACGAAGCATTCCAAGCAGCTTGCGTATATTCATGCTATCAATGGCTGTGGTAGATGATATCGGCGCGATCTTTGTTGTTGCTATTGGCTATGGAGATAATGTTAACTGGATGTCCTTACTTTATGCCTTGTTAGGGTTTATTATTGTTCGGCTTATGAGCTTTTTAGGGATCCGCAGTATAGTACTCTTTTCTATTGTTGGAGGAATGATATGGATAGCCATCGATATGTCTGGCATACATCCTACAATCACCGGAGTGATTCTCGGCTTACTCACCCCTACAAATAAGTGGATGAGTAAGGAGCATCTTTCCATAATTATGGATACCGTAGTGTCATCTTCCACTATGGAACAATGGAATGGCGATAAAGCAGAAGGAGAGACGTTAAGAACCGCTGCAGCGGCTGCGCGCGAAACTCTTTCGCCAGTTGAGCGGCTGGAAATGTTACTTCATCCTTGGGTTGGGTTTGTCGTGTTACCGCTGTTTGCTCTTTCCAACGCGGGAGTTTCGCTAACTGCGGCGAATTTAACTTCTCCAATCACGCTTGCTATATTTTTAGGTTTTGTTTTTGGTAAGCCAATAGGTATTGCCTTGTTTAGTTGGATTGCCGTCCGACTTAAAATCGCAATATTACCTGAGAACTTGAATTGGGGAATGATTATAGGGGGAGGGATGTTAGCTGGCATTGGTTTTACTATGGCATTGTTCATAGCAGAATTAGCTTATGACCCTACCCAAATTAATGCTGCGAAATTAGGCATCTTCTTAGCGTCTATGGTTTCGGCTTTTATCGGCATCATCTTTATTCGGTATTTTTCTGTTAAAGAAAAACAGAAAGGTGCTTGAGAATTCTTGTTATTCCAACCTATCAAATAGGACGTAAAATAAATAACTACTCACATCTAGAATAACAGGATAGATAGTGAATATTTAAGAAATCAGCATATACTCTATTGATTGATATATTGAAGAGAAAAGGCTCAATTATTATGAACTACATTGTTTCCCACATAACGTCACATTTCCCTTCTATTGCCGTTTTTAATAATTCAAGTAATGGATAGGCTCATTCAATGATCGAAATAGCAGGTTCTGCGTTTTCTATCTAAACAAAACCATGTCTTAAGCAGCTTCAAAGATAACCCCAATTGAATGTTTGCTAGTATCTATTTGTTCATTCATCATTAATACATGTGTTTAAAGAGATGGAATTGAGGCTATCTACTTTATTACTGGAATCTAACGTTATAATTCGATAAGAAATACCACGTTTCAATAGATATCTAGTTTCCTCTTTCTCACAAAATTCGATAGCGACTTGCTCAACTAGACTATCCATATCAACAAATTTGCTTTTGGTAAAAATAAGAGAAATGTTATTCGCATCTGACTTGGCTTGTACTAGTGTTAATGCTCCTATTTTTTGTGGGAGTCGGCTTGAAATAATCGTTGCTCTATAATCAGATAACTCATTTGGTAACATTTGATTTGATAAACAACCGTTCAGCAGAATGATGATAAATAGTACGAATGTATTACGATGTTGATTCAAGAAAAACACTCCCTCTTGAACTATTTCTAGAGTTATAATTATGAAAAACTTTATGCATTGAGTTGGATGACATAGCCGACAAAAATGCACTGTAATCGAGAGTGAATTGAACTTTCGTTCCAACGGTTAAGGGCGTTTGGGAACTTTCGAGTATCAAGTGATCACTGCTTGACGACAAAATGTTCATATCATAAGGAGCGTTAAGTCCCGTCACACAAACATCTTGACGACCTAAGGCGAGAATTGCTTGCGAAACAGCTCCGCGGTCTTGGAGTATTTCCCTTTCACCAAATGCATTGCCCCCTCGATTCCCCCATGGCAAAGAAGGTTTAATTTTAGCTTCGATCACCTCAGCAGTTAACGTAATCGCATCGGTGTGTAACCCTTTGATTGAATTCTGCTCTACAGGGACACAGCCTAAGAATATTGCTTCTCCGAGTCGCAAGTTGTTGACTCGAGTTTTCCCCTCATGAGCTAGAACCCAATTGATTGAAGATGAGTTTCCACCTGAAATAATCTCAAGACTAATACCAAAAACTGCTTCAATACCGTCTGCAAGATCAGAAAGAAGCCTCATCTTTTTATCATCAGGAGCAACACCGTAGCGACACGTAAGATTCGCCCCTATCCCTTTGATAACTATATTGGGTAATAGAATGATCTCACGTATGAAATTAATGACGCGACATGGCATAACACCTTCTCTCAAATCTCCAAGCTCAACCATTATTATCACACCGTGTTTAGTATTTGCTCGTTTTGCTACACGAGAGAGCCGTTGAATAACTTGAACTTCAGTATTCAGACTGATGTCACAATACGCCACCACACTCGCAATCTGACTCAGCATTGGAGTGCGTATTAATATTTTCGGAACAGCAACCCCACAATGTGTCATTCTTTGTATATTTTCCACTCTAGAATCAGCAAGCATACTTGCTCCAGCATCAACCAGAATGTGCGCAATGATAGGATGACCTAAACAGGACTTTGTAACTGGTGTGACTGAGACATTTTTTAAAGCCAGTGTTTCAATAAGAAACTTGGCGTTATGGTGAATTTTTGAACAGTCAATATTTAACTTCGGGTAACTCACCTTTGCTCTGATATTTTGTTTTCTAACAAAGGATAGGTCGACAATACCATCTGAAGCAGTTGTTCTTTAGATTGAGATAATGGATCTGTCACAGGTAGGTCAAACTCAGCAGAATACACACTTATTTCGGAAATAATCTCATCTGAAGACATCCCTTCATGATTCAAAGTTAACCCGATCACTGTAGTATTGGAGAACGCCTCTATGAGATTTATCTCACAGGCAACGGAAGGCATCGGCATATCTGGGAAATCTATGCGATACATACGTTTAGGTGCATGTTGTAGAATAACACTAGTCGGACAACTACCACGTAATATAAACGAGCTGGTAGAGAATGCAGGATGACTCAGTGCTCCCTGCCCTTCAATAATAATGATATCTGGATTCTCTGCTTCATATGCTTTAACAATTACTGCTTCTAGCTCCCCAGCGCAAAATTGAGAGGGAACTGCATCTAATGCCACACAATAAGGTGCACCTTGTATAATGCCCGTTTGTCCCGTCGCTATCATAACAACATTGAGACCCTTATTTCTTAACTCATTCGCCAGTATCGTCGCAGTCGTTCTTTTCCCCAATGCGCAGTCCGTTCCCATTATCGCAATTCTTGGACACTGAACACTGTGTATTTTGCCACTAAATAATTGCAGTTTTCCCTTGCTCTTGGGTCTACGAATATCAAGTATATGAACATTGTTTTTTAAGCTAGCTTCACGAAAAACAGGGTCATCATTTAAGAACTCATGTAAACCATTCACTATATTCATATTTAATGACATAGCATCGAGAATAATTTGTTTTTCAGAATCTGAAAGAAAACCTTTTGATGGTGCTATCCCAAAAATAAAGTAATCAGGAACTGTTTCTGCCTGAATAATGGCTTCTTCAATATTTGCCACAATAGGAATATGATTTTTCGTACCATAAAGAACTTCACCGGAATCTAAGTTAGCTAGCTCACTATCAATGACAGATAAAATGCGATAATTGTGGGAATGCCTTACCAAACCATTAGCTGTCTTTCCGTCAGCGTTATTAAAGTTACCTTCACAGTAAATAATTGCAGTGGGCGTCGTCGGGTTGACTTTATGACAAAGAGGCGTCCAAGGTTTCGGATGAGTTGGGCTATGGTCGTTTCTTATATGTTCGGTTCTAGTTAATTGAAAGATGTTTCTTAACTTTCTAGTTGAAATTGACATAATTAAAGCCTGCAGTAAGGCTTAGGGGGGCTACTAAGGAGTGCCGAGATGTGAGTTCGGAAAAGAAAAGAAGTCCCTACTAAGCGGTAGGGTAAGCGACCAGTCTAACACACTTCCAAGACTTTTGTTGGTTATTGTAAATTACCACCTTCTAAAGAAGGTGGTTTTGTGTGAGCCCCTTTGTCAAAAGTGATTGACCCACAGCTTATTTTTCCTTTCAATACGCCCATCAACTTGGATATTGATAGCTTAGGCGGCACTTTTACAACTAAGTGGACGTGGTCGATTTGAACGGTCAATTCAACGACTCCACATCCAAGTTGATTACAGTACACATTTATGTACCGATAAACTTCTTTGCCTACGTTGTTCTTCAAGAGCCTAAAACGATATTTAGGTGTCCACACTATGTGATATTGACATTTCCAGAACACGTGGGAAGCTTGGTTGTATCTACTCATGTTATTCGTCCTTTTTTGACTTCGCTAAAAATCAAGAGGACATTTAACATGGGTAGAACTACAGGCAAAACCTAACTGAATGATAACCACCAACTGAAGTAGGTGGTAGGCTGAAAATTAATACGCTTTCGGCGTCTATCACTTTAAGACTTAACCCATACTCGAGTGATTGATTAGAGATTTAAGACTTCTTGTTCAACACTTCCATATCAACCTTTAAGGTTTAAAGTTTCAGATACTTTTTCTAATATCAGTTGAGCGGGTCAGAGCTTTTAGTGAAACGCGTTTTTGTCCAGAACCTTCACAGTTGGCACTTCGTAACTCAGAAGTGCCCCAAAGTGAGTTAGAACAAATACTCTGGTACATTGTCTTCAGTCGAGTTTGACCTGCAATAAGTTATCCGAAGCAATCCATATATTGATAAACAACGGCTAGCTAAATAGTGTCTATCAAATCGGTGGCTGATTACTTAAAACACAGGATCTTTATTCAATGATGAATGATTAATAGTACAATTAAGACTGTACTTTTCGCATATTGAAACTACCAAGCTTTTAAACCACGCAGGGGCTGTAGGAAAAATATATATATCTTGGATTAGTTCATTTAGGTCTACCTTTACATTAATGCCATGCTCAATTGGGCTTTCATGTAACTCAATGTGTAAATTCATGTCACTAAGATCTCTCACAATGAAAGCTCTAAATTCATTTTCGTGTGAGAAGCTAACTCTCTTTGTTATGAATGGATCAAGTGAAGCATGATCTTGAAACTCGTAGTTTTCGTAGTCAACGTACCTTACATCAGCCAAGTGAACATTTTCCGAGGACTGTGCTTTCGTTAAAGCGGAAGTTAATGCCCCAATATTAGTCCTTATAGCAATGCCTTCCTTTGACGGAACATATAGCTTCCACATTGCCTCTGATTCAAATTCGTTCTTATGCCAACAGTTTATAGCCACTCGCTTTCTAAGATGATACCTGTTTTTATAATTAATGATTAATCGTTCTCGGAATGCATCTTTGTCAGTTTCTATCGGGTGGTTTGCAACCAGCTTCTCAATTCGACTCATTCGTTTGGAACTCGTTAATGTGGATGTTGCGCCTTCGAATGGGTCTTCGAATTTATCTGATCGACAAAAAAACAGTGTTTCCGTATCTAGCAAAGATGCAAACTTTGTAAAATCTAAGTATCGCCATATTGTTGTATTATTGGATGACGTGAGGTTATAAGGGTGGATACATTCATACATTTCTGTTGCTCAAGGGGAATTGATTTCTTTGAGTATCTCACGAAGAAAAAATTTGTCATCAAGTGTTCTGCGCTTAACGATTAATACAGTTAATCTTATACCCAAACTAAATCTTTGCTTTCTAACTTTAGCAAAACCATTGGTACACTTACTTTTGTCCAAAAGCCTTCACATACAGTACTTTGATCATCCTTAGCTAGCCAGAAGATTAATAAAGGTCACAATATACCGGTTGAATCTCATACTTACTGATATTCAGAATTCACTACCCTAGTGGTATGAATACAAAGACCTTCCTTCTGGCCCAAATCCATCGAACAAAACTGGATTGTGAAAAATGTCTAGACTGTCTTTTTGATCTGATGAGTCAAGCATTGATACGAACTGATTCAGCAGAAATAGATTGGCATTTAATGAACGACTTGGTGGTCGATGACATACTTTTAATCATTGTATTAACCGATGTAGACCTAGCGATCAACTTTAATGAAATTGTATTGAGAGAGGCGGTGAAGTACGTAATGGCTTCTAGTCGCGAGTTACAGCATTAACGACACCTTTGCACATACGATTCCACACTGTTTTGTCCAGAGGTGTGCTGAAGCCGATTACGGCAAACACAGCTTTGCCCCTTTCTGTGTTGCAGGCGCAGTAAGCCTGTCCATTTTTACCAATTCTGTTGACCAAATTTTAGTAATGCTACAGAGTGTTTATCGAAAATCTCGCTGGAGCAGATATCACTCATCTATATCATCAAAAATGCTTCGACTGCTCGTATAGCTTACATTCGGTTCATCAACTATGATATCTCGCGAAGCCGAACTGTCTTCCTCTAGTGGGTTTTCATCGACCCATTCTTTAACTAACATGCGCTGTTTTTCTATAATATTTCTAATACGCATACTATGTGGATATTCATCTACAATGCCTGAAAGCAGTTGAGTAAAACGATTCATGTGCCACTCTGGGTCTTCTTCGGGATCGTGGTCTTCTTGATGTAAATAACGCACTTCCTCAATTCGCGGCAGTAATTCAGTACGAATCGCTTCTCTTAGTATTCTCACTTCCTTATCATTTAATAGTGAGCGGAGCTCAGGGTCACCTAGAACTCTGGCATCTTCGCCATTTTGAGCATATTTCGAGACTGTAGTTACCAGTGTTTTACGCGCGCTTTCTGGTAAGATGCCTAGTTTGAACAAGCGAATAGCTAGGTCTACTTCTACCGAAAAATCTAAGTTCGGCGTAGGGGTCGTGATATGATCAATTAATTTGGGGTCAGCTCTGAGATACGATTCGAGAAACTGCTTGTTACACCGTCCGTTTAAAAAACTTAGCAGTTCTCGTCGAGCCCACCAACCTGACATCCATTGAGTCTTATAGGCAGAACTTGTTTTATATGTAATAAGTCGCTTAATGAGTAATTCAAACATAGAACTAGGCAGGACAACAGCTTGTTCAATGTCTACGTTGCCACAAGTTATCTGACGCATCAGCTTTTGGATATCGCTACCGCGGACATAAATCCCAAGCAGCTCCGGACTGCCTCGAAGCATGACAGAGTATGCGTCTCCAATAGTTGGGTGTTTGAAAGTCCAAAAGGACTTTCCGTCCGAATTCACGTGGACTACTAGACTATCGCGCAGTGCTTCGAGTGCAGCTGTACACCCTCCCAAGTCACTGCCCAATCGCCTCAGAGTATCATCCTCAGCAGCCGTCAATGTGACCGGGCTTTGCAATTGACCGTTGGACATATAAATTAATGCTAATGCTGCTTTGCAACCGGCGTCTAGCTCTTTACAGGTATCTATGAGGAATTGTTCGCGCTTATCTACAAACCTCTCCAAGCTCAAATCAGACAGGTACAAATTTTTGGTGAAAAATGGATCTGCCAACCTCCTAGCTGTTTCTGGAATGAACCTATCATGATCTGCAACAGTCTCTAAATGTGGTTTAACCGCAGCACGAAACTCTCTGGGTTGCCTTCCAAGCTTTAGATGGTTGTAGAGAATCTGCCTTCGTTCGTCTGGCGTTAGGTTATGAACATCTACAACAACCTGGCTTTCCTGGAAGAGTGGGAAGGCGCCGTCCTTCAAATCCTGACGTGCACGATTATAGATGTAGTCTCGTGACGTCATAACGATACGGTTTCCTTGGCGAAGAATGGTTCTTACCTCATTGAGGATATGATTCCAACCGGAGGCTAGGCCACTTTCATACTGAGTCACTCCGAATGCGTCATCGATCCAAAATAGTTGGGACTTTTCATTAGGATTCCAACGCTCAACGACTGACTGGGGTGTCATCAACTTAACCACAGACGCTCCCCATTGGTCAGCAGATGACATAGCAAGCAATGATGCTATGGTCGTTTTTCCTGAGGCTGGCTCGCCAACTAGAAGCACAAAACCATGCGTGTCGAGAGCTTCAGCTGCTTTTCGATAAGACTCAGTTAAAACGACCTTAGCTAGATCTTCTTTCATTGTTTCGAGTACAGCTTTAGCTTGAGCATATGCTCGGTCGTCTAGAATTTGGCTCAAGTCTCCGAGACCGTATACTCTTGGAACCATCATCCTTAAATGTTTATTGTCACGAATTTGGTCTTCCAGCCAAGTGGAACCCAATATAAGGAAATCTTTGATTCCTGCTTCTTTGGACCTTTCCTTAATCTTTAGTTCGGTAGCACCGGAAACACCTGCGTTTGTCATTAGAATATAAATGTCACACTCATTCTTGCTGACTAATCGTTCGGCCTTGCTGAATTCGTCTTTGAGATCTGATGGTGTGAGAGAGTGCCCAACGCGAGCGGTGAACTTACATTGGATCACAAAGCGGCCAGAGAACAACTCACCATTTTGTTGGCTCCAGATACCTGAAAATGCTCCATCTCTACCGCCGTCATTAGTATCTAGGAAGGACTGGACCGTTTGACCGAGAACTTCGCGTAATACCGAAAGGCATAACTGTTGAAAGCTGTACCAACCAAGAGTATGAAGATTAAACATATAAATTCTAAATCCATTTCTATTTTATTGGCTTAGCTTACATCATGCCATCTCCATCAGAAACACTTTAAAGGCCAATAGCTGAGTTTTGAAGGAGTGAATAAAATACCTATCCTAGCTTCCTAATTCGCCCCAAAGTGTTTTAGATAGAAAGCTCGGTTGCAGAATGCGATTCACGGTTAGTCCAAGCATAACTAATGTGACACCCTACAAGCTTCTTAACTTGCACATAGGTTCGCCCGAGCCCAGTAATAAGCTCTATATCCTCATCAAGTCCAACCAGCACAGCATCGACATCAGCCGTTGGAGTTAATAGTAAGCATCCAACAGCATATAGGTGTTGATATAGAAATCCTCTGTATACAGCTTCGCTTCTCCTTAGCTGTATGCCATCTAGTATATCTAGGAGCGTGGCTCATCGCTTTCATGCATTACTATCTTCCTTAATAGTTTTTCTGCAACTAAATTAGCACTTTAATACATAGGAGTTAAGGTCATAAGAAGGTGTCTAGAACGTTAGTGGAAAATCACTTCAGATAGATAGGAAAGCCTCTGCCCCTTTCTGTGCTTACTCTCATAAAATCTCAATCCTCAACTAATTATTTTTTTATGCATGATCTAATGGATCGTCCAAAGACAAGACTTGGTTTTATTACCGCGGACTTATGATGTGCTAGAAGTAAAGACTGAAAACGACCAACGCATCAGCGTTAAAACCCTGTTAATAGTTGAGCATCAACTTGCCATAAGGCGTGATCAATGTGGATACATTGAGCCAACTTCGCTTCATTACGGTGGAGTAATTTTCGATTATTTGACGAAAGCCCTTATATGCAACAAGGCTTGTGTTACATTAAAAAAAACAGCTAGTTAGAAAAAATTATGAAAATCAAAGTATCGAAAATCAAGAAAGATAGTATTTTCACTGACGAATATTTAGCGCTAACGCAGAACAACGAGTTAGATTTCGAACGTAAGAAAGTATGTGTGGTATATGGGCCTAATGGTACTGGAAAAACAAGTTTATCCAAGGTCTTAAACCAAGACAAAGATGTAGAGTACACGCTGGACATTGGTGGTATAGAACATACCGAAAATAGTGATCCGGTAGCTCATATCATATCAGACCAAAATGACAGAAACGTAATTCAAGGTGAGACTCAGGATTTTATCCTCGGCGATGATATTAAAAGGGAATACCAACTTAAAGAAAAACTGAACGACAGCTTTTCCTTACTGTTCGAAAAAGAACTTGTTGGTATCCTCAAGAAAAACTATCAAATAGCTAAAATGAGTACGAATTTTGATGAGCTCATTCTAGATAAAGACCTATTAGGTTACATAGCAGACATAGCAAACAGTCGATCCAGAGGTAAAAAAATAGATCGTAAAAATTTCATTGATAAAGTATACGAATACCAATTAGCAGAAACGCCAGACTATGATGAAGCGAAGCTAAGGTTTTTCATTGAGGATTTTGCCAAAAATGACTCAATCATTCGCGCTTTATCAAACTATAATTTCCAACTTGATGATAAAGAACAGAGCATAGTCAAACTTGAAGAGCAAAGCGAAGCTGTAATAATTCTAGAGAAATTTAATTATATAGATGAGTGTTTAGTCTGCGACCATCCTATTGATGTAGTAGCTAAACTAGCTCAGAAAAACGAACAATATGAACAAACATCCAATCAAATGGATGAAAAAGAAAAAGAAATAGCAGAAAAGATCATCAAGAACCTGTCTCAGCCTGACTCGTTTAATATCAAAGATAGAGTTAGAACTGCTATAAAGAAATCTGATAAATCCTTCATTGAGGATCTAGTCGTTGAATTCAACAATTATAAATCAGTGTACTGGCAGCTTCTCAAACATGACTTTATAACAACTTCAACTAATCACGCGTTACAAGAAGACTATGAAGCCTATCAAGCATTACTCAAGAATAAGCCAACATTTGGAAGTGAAGACATATTGTTCATCGAACAGTTTCTAAATGAATCTCTTGAGCGTGAAATTTCGCTAGAGCGTGATGATAATAACAATATTAGACTTATGTTAGGAGGGAAAGACTTTTTAAACAAAAACCGCCAAGACCTTGAGCTAAGTAATGGTGAGCAGAACTTCCTTTCACTCGCATTTGAGCTCTTAAAAGCGAAAAACTCGGCATGTGAATTAATCGTACTTGATGACCCGATATCGAGCTTTGATTCCATTTACAAGAACAAACTAGCATATGCGATTTTAAGCTTCTTATCTTCCAAAAAGACTCTAGTCCTTACGCACAACACAGACTTAATTAAACTATTAGAGCATCAAGCAAAACAGTGCTTAAACTTGTACTACTTCAACAACGTATTAGGCGAGAGTAACGGCTTTACGCCAATTAACCCTCAAGAAATGTCGATTCTCTTGTACATCCATGAATTCTTAAACCTTTTAAGAGAGGATATAAAAACGGAAATTGATAATGAAAAACAATTTCTGATATCTCTAGTTCCGTTTATGCGTGGGTTTTGTCAAATTAGGGGATTGGTAGAAGAAAAAAACAAGTTAACTCAGTTAATGCATGGTTACTGTGATGAAACGATCAATGTTACAGAAATCTATGAGAAGCTATTTTCTGACAGAGTGCTAGGGAATGTTCATAAAATATCAGCGAAGGAAGTTGTTGGTTGGGACTATACGGAATTTAGCCCTTTAAAATCAGAATCTTACCCTTTGCTATCAAAAACACTAAGGCACACACTTACATATTTATACTTGAGGCTAAATGTTGAAAAAGTTTTAGTTGATACATATGCCATCAATACAAACAAACACGATATGTTATCTAGTATCATTTTCGCATCGTTTAAGGGAAATGAACGCAAAAAGATACAACATCGTGTCTTTTTCATGTCAAAGAAGACTCTTCTAAATGAGTTTAATCACTTTGAAATGGATATGAACATCTTTCAGCCTGCAATCGATATTACAGACAAAGCTTTAAACAAAGAGCGAGAGCAGATACTCAAGCGATTAAAAACACTATGAATTAAATGATAGGCACCGAGAGGGTACCTATCATTTAAGGACACTAGGAACTGCCGTAGAGCGTCGACCACCTGAAGTAGAAGACGCTTTCTCTAGTGGATTGGATGCTCTTAGTGAGGTGGTATGAAGGGTATTTGCTTTTCCATACCTAATGTTATTCGCCAAATTTGAAATTAAGTAATTAGTCTAAATTGTTTTTGTCCAGAACCTTTACAGGCGTTACTTTCAGACTTGGGAGCGATCCACTTTCTGTTATTGCTAATAGGTTTGGTTAAAGACCTATTTCTGTTTTGGATTAGGTTACGTAATGTCAGAGGCTTAAAGGCTTTAACTATCTATCAATTGATTAGATAACCTTTTTACAACGGGTCTTGTTTTTTCGTTTTTCCAAACAAAGCAAAGCGGTAACTGCAGATCTAACTCACTTAAGGTGATGAACCTCACTAGAGGGGATGCTCGATTAATATGTTTGCTATTTACGATAGCGATGCCTTGCTCCGCGGCAACCAATGCAAGCATCGAACTTTCATGATGCGCCCAATGAAGTACATTTGGGCTTAGACCAAGAGTTCGGAATTGTTGCTCTTGCCACTCAAAAAATGCAGGGTAGGACTCTTGGGGGAAGCGGATGAAAGGCAGTGAGTTCAGTTTAGAAATAGAGACGTTGTCATGAAACTTCTTTTCCCAAGAAGCAGGGTACGCAAGCGCCATTGGATCACTTCGCAGCTGAATAACACCATATGAACTGTCGAGTTCCCTAAATAAGTACACAAATGCACAATCCAAACTGCCATGTTCCATCTGGTTTAAAAGTACAGTCGTGTTGTCTGTAATCATTTCAATCCTGACATCTGGGTTCTGAGTTCTGAACAGACTTAAATGATTAGGCACTAACCCTTCCCATAATACGGTTTCTACCGAACCCAATCTAAGATTTCCGATTGCCCCTGAAGCAAATTTTTTGACGGTTTGGGTCGCTTTTTCTATGTCTGAGGAGACTTTATCCATCTGCTCTCTAAAGTGTTCCCCCGCAACGGTAAGGATGAGCTTTCTTGATACACGTTCAAAAAGTTGCACCCCTAACTCCTCTTCTAATTCACGGATTTGGCGCGAAATAGCAGGTTGAGTGACATTGAGAATATCAGCGGCTTTTGTAACTCCACCAGAGTTAGCAACAGCAAGGAAATACTTAATTTGTCGAAGTTCCATACAACTCTTTGTTAACCATTAGGCATTGAATGATAAGAATATATCAATATTTGTTATCCATTATCTAGGTTACTCTTTCGAAAAACATAACTTAGAAGAATCCATGAAATCATTCGAAAAAAGAAAATTAATAAAAGGGTTTGGGTATGGCGCATTGACTGTTGGATGTTGGGGGATATTAAATGTCACAACGCATGAGGCTCTTAGTAGTGGCTTTTTACCCAATGATCTGACGATGCTTCGCTATTGTGTGGCAGGCATAATCTGTCTTCCTCTCTTGCTGATAAATTTGCGCGGTGTAATGCAGATAACGAATTGGTTGAGGGCTACTGCGTTTTCGCTACTCGCAGGGCCAATGTATGGTTGGTTGGTCAACAAAGGGATGCAACTGACGCCTTTGTCTTATGCGAGTGTGATGGTTCCGACCTTTACGATGATCATCACTATGGCATTTTTGTCGGCACAGGGTGAAAAAATCAATAAAGCTCAGATTGGTGGCATCGGCGTGATTGTTTTCGGCCTGTATTTACTCATAAACCGACCTCTTGGCGCCGAACTGCAAAGTAGTATAGGCGCGACGTTGTTTTTACTGGCTGGATTAGCTTGGGCTTTATTTGCTCTGTTGCTGAAAAGGTGGCAGGTGAATCTTGTTTCAACGATTTTCATGATGAATGTTATCTCCGGTATTATCTACTTACCGGTATACCTACGCTCTGCACATTCTGATTTATCCGCTCTGCCTATTGAGCAATGGATAACACAAACTTTTGTTCAGAGCGTATTAGCATCAATTGTTGTTGTTTTTACCTTCGCACGTGCAGTCAACTATTTAGGGGCAACGGTTTCCTCTACGCTTCCAGCTCTTATTCCGTTAGTTTCAATATTCCTAGCAAGTTTCTGGTTTGGACACGTCATCACCGACAGTGAAAAGTTCGCCCTAGCGATGATTTCGTGTGGGTTTGTTGTATGTACCGTAAGCAAGCGCAACCGACAAAAAGTAAGCCGGGATAGTATTACTAGGGTTTGGCGCGGTAAAGCCTGAAGAGACAAGAAACAGGCCAGTCTTTGAAAGACTGGCCCACGTAGTCGAACTAAAAGAAAAGAACTGTTGCAATTGAGCCCAAAAGAAACCCTATGACAAACATTGGCAGTGACGCTGAGTGGTTAGAGGCCCTTGATTCAACAATAACAGTTTGCTCAGGGTTAATGAGATCAGCTCTTGCTTTATATCGATATAAAAAATGATCATGTGGAAACATCTATAATTCCTCTTTAGTCCCGAATAGCACCATTGTGCCGTGACCAAAGAGTAGTAATAACGATGAGTTAAGTGAGTAGAGTTCCACCTTTGTCGTCGTTGGTACTTGTTTCTTGGACTTACTTGACTAGTCCTTAATCCAAAGCTTCTTAAAAGATATCAGCCCCATACTGTCGATATCCGCACCTTTGATTGTCTCTGAAACATGATAAGCGGTAGAAGTTCTCCACAGCGGAATCGATATGCCTTGCTGAACCATCCAGTCTTCACACCGGTGCAGCTCATCTATTAGATGATTAAGATCTGACGAGTTTTTAAGCACTCTGTCGACAAACGAGACTATTGTTTTTTGTTGCTCTGGTGACAAACAGTCATCGAAGGCATCGCTACAGAGAAACCACTTGTAATAGTTCAAGACGTAATCATCTTGAGCTGCGTAAATTCCCATCGCAATATCAGCATAATCACTGTCTTGATAGGGCAGAAGCGTCATATTTGCACCTTGTTGACGCCAACGCTCAATCAGTTCTAAGTAGTGAGCCCGGTTTAGATCCGCACACCATACTTTGATGTCACGCTCAGGCCGAGTCATTGTAGGGTGATATAAATGAACCATCCTCTCTTGATGTAGCCCTGAAACACAGTTAGCAACCGGCGCATGGTTGTTAGAAGAGTTATTACAGAACTCTCTTGCATGATGAATCAGCCAAGCTTTTTCATCCATGGACAACATGTCTTCTTTGTAGATGAACTCCATCACTTCACATCCCATCGACAGCGTTTTATTGACGGAAGCAGAAGGAATCGTGGTTGAATAGCCATGGTGAGTGATATGAGCGTGGATGTCCGTTGAAGTAGAGTCAATGGTCCAGCATTCAATCTTGTCTATCAGAGCATTAACGGCAAAGTAATGAGGGTTCTTGATCAAACTCCAATGAGTATGCGAGGTGTTAGCCTCAGAGCCAGAAATTGAGGGATCGACTTCGAGTTGAAAAACTCCTGTTCCAATAGGAATTTGGCTGTCGCGACTCTCTAAGTAGATCGCAGCATGGGTATCGGCTAACACCCTCAAAATCATAGGGTCAGCAAATTCCATCTGTAGAACAATCCAGCGGCCATCAGCATAAACGGACCGTATATGACGATACAAAAGTTGCTTTGAGTGAGGGTAAGAGACTAATGCTTCTAAGCATTGAACAACATGGTTAGGTGACAAGTGTTCCCCGTTATGAAAATAGACATCATCACGTAATCTTAACCACAACTCGGCGCCTCGAAATTCAAAGTAATGGGCTAAATTGGGTTTCACCGAATCAGACGCTTTGTCATAACTCAGCAAAGTGTCGAATATCCCATCAATATACGGCCGTGAAATTGGACGGATAGCTTTTAAAGGGTGCAGCTCTGGTAAGCAATAAGGTGCCAGCATTGCAAGATGATTCTGAACCTTGAGCGCTTCCTGAGCTCTATGTAACCACTTTGGAAGGTTGTTGCGAAAAACATCGTAATAACCAAACTGCTCGGCATACCGAGCAGCCTCACTTAATTGGCCTTTGAAGCAATAGTTTTCTAGCTCCCGAGTCAATGCCGTTTCGAAACTTACGTTAATAGTGAGTTTTGATTTATGTCCTCGACCGAGACCTGGCTCCCAGGATAACCAACCCAATGAAGTGAGTGTCTTGATTAACTTTGTCACGTTGCGGTCGGAACAGGATAGTTGTTCAGCTAGAGTCTGTATGTCCGTCGCGCACTGCTCACTCACAGGGTATCGCATACACAGTTGCTTAAGGCGTTGTAGGTGGATCTGATTGATAAAAGGTGAACTCGATTTCTCTAACATGTCATGGTTACTTCTTGTTAGTTGAATGATAGTGGTGTCCGCGTCACCTGACTCAATCGCGTTTTTTGTACTGGATGTTGATACTTTTAGTGAAGCGTGTGTTTGGTGTGAATGTCAATAAAAATAGAACATTTGAATTTAGAGTGGTTATACAAGTTAAGATGATATAGCAAATAGGTTGTTTGACTTAGTACAGTAGAAAGAGCGCTGAATATGGTTTATCTAATGATCATTTGTAGGTAATGAGAGCAAAGCTGTAATGCCTCTTTTTAAGAGCCGTACATGTTTAATTATATTTCAATATTCACGTGTAGAATGATGGCTATAGCGTCAGTTTGAAAAGTAACATCACTACCAACTTGCTAAGATAGCAAACTTAGAGTTAGTGATTTGCTAAAGCGGCATGTATTTAATGTTTCTTACCAAGGTGTAATTCATAAGACAATGCAGCGTCGTATAAATCAAGTGTTGTCTGGAAACGTGCGTCATAGGAACTCTAAGAAATGCAGAATTCGTCAGGCAATAGAAGCATTTGAGGAATAAATGCTGTTCGAACATGGTGGTTGCACGTTCTGGCTGCTTATTATCATCATGAAAGTTGATTCGGGAAAGTTTGAAATGATCCTCGACTCGTGATTAGGGTGCTGTAGCCTTAACATTGTTATCTACTGTAAGGGTGGCCGTCAGAGCCGCCTTTTTTATCCTTGCGTTCTTCGTATCTTCCTTTGAACCGTCTACTAACAGAACCTTGTTAGCAAGGGTATATAAACGCGTCGCGCCCTTGCTAACCAGAACCGTGTCAGTAGGCCGGACAGTCAGACGAAAACGACATAGACAAAAAAGGACATCGTTATGACTGCATCAAATCTTACTTATCTAAATAACGCGCTTTTCTCAGCAGAAGAGAAACAGACACTTGGCCATGCAGCTCAAATCCTCAAATCTAAACTTTTCATCAACGAATTACCTGCTCTGACATCACCTGACCTCGTCAAGGCATATTGCCAAACTTCCCTAGCAGCAAAAGAGCATGAAGTCTTCGGTGTTCTTTTCTTAGATAATCAACATCGAGTTCGGGCTACAGACGAAATGTTCAACGGCACTATCGATGCCGCGAGTGTATACCCGCGAGAAGTCGTGAAAGAAGCTCTAATGCACAATGCAGCTGCGGTTATCTTTTACCATAATCATCCCTCTGGTGTCGCCGAACCTAGCCAAAGTGACCGTCGAATTACTCGCCGCCTTGCCGATGCGTTAGCGTTGGTTGATGTTCGAGTCCTAGACCACTTTGTCATCTCTCACGAAGAGGTAGTCTCTTTCGCTGAACGAGGATGGATTTAAACGGCTTCGGCCGTTTAAATACCTGAACTTGATGTTCAGGCTAAATTTGTTTTCACGCCGATAGGATGAAGAAGCAAGTGAACATGGTTGGTGTTCTTATCCCATTGTTTCATTTCGCACGTTAGTTTGTTGAATTCATTAATTGTTTGAATCAATTCACTAGGGGTTGGTGTATGGATGAACATTGATACGGGGGCAATCTGCGTTTCGTTGTCATCAAAACAATGCTCTATGTGTGATTCCAGCATGTAGAGAACATTAGGTAATGTTTCTTGGCCTTCTTCATAAACCTTAGAGTCGATGCTTGCTTCGTCATTTAAGTAAACAAGTAACTCCATGAGCTTGCTTAGATCCGTTGGTTTGCATTCATTAGCCAGAGAATGGATTTCATACAGCCTTTTCTCCAAATTACCTTGTTTCGACTTGGCAATATTGAGCATCAAACGAATGTCTTTCTTGAGGCTCGAAAAGGCTCTCTCTTTAAGTTTTGGCTTTAAATATTTAGTGAGTATGTCGTTGCGTTTGGCTATAGGTACAAATCGATCACTCATCGATACTGTGAAGAGAAGGTGGAGTAGGGCATTTATAACCAGTGTATGAAAGGTTCGGTAGTAGTGTAAGTCTTTAAGCTCTGACATTCGGCCTCAAAAAATGTGTATTCCCAGAGTCTATATAAGGTCATTCGCTTGATTTTCAACCGTTCACGTAATGGTTTGGAATCAAAGTAGCCATTTGAAAGAAAGAATTTTGCATGCAAAATTTTTGTTGTGGGCGTTCTCACCCCGCGGCACACCGCTTCGATCGGTTCATTCCGTCGGAATGCTCCTCCCACGATAACTAGAGTCACAGATATCGATCAAGCTCGATGTGACGCTAAGCTCCTGTGAACAATCTCCCAACGCCTGCACTACTGCGCAGGGCGGACTACGGACTCGTCATACTTCCTAGTTGCCGTTCGTCGTGTCTCCTCTCGTAATAGCCTTTGACTGACTTCGATTAAGTTCGGGTAAGGGGTTGGTGTCTTATGTGCCGATTTTCCTTTCGACTTGCATCATTTGATGGTGCTTGCAGGTTGTAGACCTTCTTCACTCAGAGCCCATATTGTATCAAGAACAAAAAGGCTTATGGTTTTTTTTTCGATCAAATGATAATTATTTTCATTTGATAGAATGCTACGTAACACTTTTGTTAGCTATGTAAAAACTAAATGAAAGTTGTTTCGCGTGTTAGAAATAGGCTTTTATACACATTAGAAGCCCTAGAGTGTCACACAGACAGAGGTTAGGTATTTCTATGACAAAAAAAATCATTACAGCGCTCCTTGTTATAACTTTTTTTTCACCCTACCAACAGGTTATGGCCCTTACACAAATAGGATTTGATAGTCCCTTTTGTAAAGTATTATCGCCTAAGGAACACCTAAGCACGATGAGAGCAGGATATGAGTATTGCTTTAAGGGACTTGGCCACGAAGTTGTTAATTTAACGCAAGATGTAATATATGCTTCGAATGAGAAGGGTAAAATTTATGAAATAGAGCCGGGTACTAAGTTGTATTTTAAGCCACTCAATTTCATTCACATTGTATCAAAGGTAAACGGTAGAGCATACAGGCCTGGGAGTAGAGTCGTAATTTCTGAGCACACAAATAAAGCAAAATTTAATACTCTATGGAGAAGCCTTAACAACCAAATTCCGGTATCTAAAATAAAAACGGTTCCTTCGTTCATGACGACAGAACTTAGTTATCAAACTCCTATATTTCTCAACGGTTATGATGAGGAATTTGCCGCTAATCAAACTAGAGCGGTTCCTGCTGTAATTTTTTATGGCATAGGTGGCGCAGCAGTTGGCGCAATGGGGGCAATTGCCAATGATTGTTCTGGGGGCGATATTACGCGCGCTGCAATTGTTGCAGGGTCCACTGCAATGCTTAGTACGTTAATGGCTATACCCAATGGCATGGGGATCATTGTTGCTAGAGTAGGATCTGGCGGTTTAGGCGTGTCGATGGGAGCTCTGTGTACAAGCTGTCATGTGCCCGATTGTGGAGGCACGTTTTAATGGTATCGACTTTTTTGGCTCTATTTTTAGCTTTTACAATGCAAGGAATATATGTTTACAAAAACAACAGCCAAATAGGCATGAGCAAGGCAACGTTTTTTGCATATGCTTTAGTTGTAACGATTTGTGTCGCTGCTTTGAGTACTGGCATTGAAAAAGAAATTTTATTTGGAACCTCGGTTTTTTTCTTACTTAGTTTTACGCCATTGAAAAAAATGATAAGGAGCCGTGAAGAATTTTTCTTTAGCTTTATGGTGTTTGTAACCGTCACTGCGCTGATGATCAGTTACGTAAACAAATACAATCTTTGGTAACATAAAACCTAAAAGGCGCTCTGCCCCTTATACTCTTACTCTACAAAACCGTAGAGTAAGAGTACCTTAGCCACCTGTGAATACTGACTTAGAATTTTAAGAACAGGGTATCGCTTTCTACTCTCTATAGAGACCTCTGAATCGACTAAAAAATGGTCTTGCAAAACGTCTGATTTCGCAGATTTTTACTTAGTGCGGTGAATTTTGCATCCCCTGACCCTTTCAAAAGGGCGCTGATCACCCGGCAATATAACGGCAAGGCGGATGGGCATGACCTGGTTGTAAATCTGTCCACTTGGGCCTTTACTCGTCTTTTCCTCCCCACACCCCACGGCGGATTGATTTTCAATCCGAATGGTTGTATGTGGGAAAGATAAAGACTTAAAAAACAATGATATAGTGTGCTCCAGTGCTTAATCTGAAATGGTGAAAAAATTTTCAAATTCTTCACTAAAACTTGGAGTGAATGTTAATTGAAAATAATGTAGCTGTATTACATTGTTATTTAGCCCTTTACTGGTAAGGGCTATCGGCCAATTAAATGCAAAATTATTACTATTGTATTTAATATGTATTTACCCCTTATCTACCAATGCTTGAAGGATAATTCTGATCCTTTGTGTATTAAGATGTTATTTGATAGTTATTGTAATATATTATCTATTTTCTAACAGGCAAAGGGAGTGGATCATGGCGAGAAGTCGAGTGTTGCAAGCCTCCGTTAAGGGAAAATTAGAGACCGATTTTGACACCTACCAGCAAAGAGAAAAGCTTAGCGATGCGGAAGCGGTGCGCGATCTTTTGAGTTTTGCTTTGCGGATCAAGTTGAATGATAGCGAAGATGATCGTCCTTCGAACAGAGAGTTGCTGGAAGAAATGTATCGTCGTATTAGACAGACGCAAGGCACAGTAAATTTGGATTATACGCAAGGTTTCGATGGTGAAGCGTTTTATCGGAACAAGCCTGAAGCAAATGAACTGCGTAATGTAGTGACAGCGGATGTTAATAATAAAGTCGATGAGTACCTTGAAGGCAAAAAAAAAGGGTAGCCCAATGGCTACCCTTTTTTATCGTTCTAACTCCCAACCATTATCAATGTTAGGTTCTTTATTTAACTCAAGTTCTCTCTGTGGAGAATGCTCTTTATGGTCAAAGTGCTCTAGCTCTTTGCTTTTTTGATCTTTGTGACTAGAAGAAATAATTTCTTTATGATGATTATCCGATTTTATCGGTAACTCCTCATGGTTGCTAAGACCAATGTTAGCGTCCTTTTCTTTCCCTTCAAATAACTGAACGCAATCTGCTATTTGCTTGATCATATCTTCTTCCGTAACAAAGTGAATGTTAGGAGAGGAGAACTTTTCAATGATCTTTTCCATGTTATTTGAATTGATTTCTAAGTTTTGGCTCGTCAATACAATAATGACATTTTGTCTTACCTCATCAGGGGATATGTTCTGGATATCATTTTTTTGGTTAACATTAATGATGTCATATTGGCCTTGAGTATGTTCGTTAATAATGAATGATTGCTCAATTCCTGTACTGATAATAGTGGTGTTTAAATCCCGTCCTTGATTAAAGACGGTCATTTGCTTCGATTTAGTGCCTAATACCCTTGGGTTAACGTCCATATCAATATCTTTATTGGCATTATGATCAAGATAGGTAATTTCAATAGCTCGTGTCTCTCCTTTCTGGTTATGAATGTTTACGATCATAGCAGGGTGAAACGCTTGATCTTCTGACGAGTAAACTGCGGGATGGAAACGAACGTTGTCGTTCTCTGCTTCTTTAATGCCTAGCTTATTGAGGTATTGTTCGACTAATGTTCCTTTCAGTTCTTGGCTCTCTTGTAAATAATCTTTCGCTCGCTGTTCAAATTGAGCAACGTGTTTTGGTGTTGTATTCATAAGCTTTTCGTGATCCTTGTTAATCGCTACTTGATAGTGTTCAGGATTATTTAATAGGTTATGAGCCTCGTTCATCGCCTCTTTATAGCTGAGGTCTTTATGACTCATCATTAGATTAATCAGCGAGCCTTTTTCTCCTGTTGTGTAATCTTTGAAATAACCGCGATAGTCCCCCGTTAAACTGACTTTAATGGCGGACTTACCCGTACCAAACGTTAAATAGTCTCGATCAGATTTCGATTTGTTAGGTGCTCCTAATAGGTGAGTGGCTAGGCTTTCTGTGTATTTTGGCAACTCAGAGTTAATGTGTTCTCTGAATTTGTTGTAATCAAAATCCCCACTCTTGTTTTGATAACGAACGTCTTCATGAGGGAGGGCGTTGTCATTAAAATACGTGGTCGATTGAGGGGCTATTTGCTTAACGGTTTCAATCGCACTGGCTTTGTTGACCTCTTTGGATAACCAGCTCTTCATCATCTGTTTTGGGTTATCGGTGTAGAGTCTGACGTGTTCACTCGCCCTTGTTAAATCGATGTAAGCACGTCTTAGGTTAGTCAGAGCACCTTTCCCTTTGATAGAGGTAATGACGTTTTGGTACGTGGCACCTTGCGCCATATCTGCGGTTCGGGTATAGGCGTAATCCCAATGACCATCCTTAAGTTTCTCTGGATCGATCGTGAGTGATTGTCCATTTTTGGATTGGGCAATCACGGCGTTATTGTCAGCTTGAACAATGTGGTGTACGACGTTGGCCTTAATGCCGCGACTTTTATCTGTAAAGCGGGTGATGATCTTATCGCCTGTCGATAGCGGTTTATGCGAGGCCGAAAACAGGGCAGTAAACTTATGATCGCGATGCCTTGGTAAAAACGCGCTTTCTTTTCCTGTCTCGTGGCTCTTTACCATGACCACACCATGTTCAGAATCGACTTTGGTGATGGTTCCGTATTGCCCTGGCTTGGTACTGAGTACAAGCCCTTTTTGGTACGGCATCATGGTTTTGAGCTCTTCGCCACTGGCGCCGATAGAACGAAGTCTTGGCACAATGACATTTTCTTTGCCTAACTCGTTCTTTTTTATTAAACCGTGGCGAATGTGCTCAGTGATGGCATCTCGCTCATTGTTCGTGTAAGCGATGATAAGCGTATTTTCGCGCGTTTCTTGAGTACGTGATAGGTAATCTTGTGCAACTTCATAAGGAAGCTTCTCAGTCGCGATTTGCTGCGCTTTTCGAGGGTCTTGAGGGTTATCGGTAAGTGTTGAAATGACATGTTGCGTTTTTCCTTGTCTATCAGCGCCTTGTTGACAGAGTTTGTCGAGCGCACTGTCAGGTTGTTTATCGAGAATGTTATGCACTGCACCTAACGTCGCTTTGTTGCACTGACGAATGATGTCGGTCATTTGCTCTGAGTCGATGATCTGCGCGGTATCGATGATGCTTTTTGTCATGGCCAACTCGAACGGCTTACCCGCATTAAGAGAGAGCAATTGCTCTTTATCACCTAATAACACCGCTTTAGATTGGCTTTGTAGTACCAAGTCAGTGAGCTCCTTCGCTTGCTTATTGCTGACCATCGAACTTTCATCCAGAAAGAATAAGGTGTTTTTATAGTCTTCTGGTGAGGTTCGGCCCTGGCGAATATCGGTGAGTAAGCTCTCCAGAGTTTGCGCTTTGACACCTTTACTTTCCAATTCCCCGACAGCTGAGTGAGTGGGGGCAAGACCAATAATTCGATCAGGTTGGTTTTTCCCCGCTTGGGCGACGTGCTCGATGAGTTCGATGTTGGTTTCGAGCATCGTGGACTTACCCGTACCGGCTAAACCTTGAATACCGACAAAACTATCGGGTGTCGTTGAAATCAAATGAATGGCATTACCTTGGCCGTGAGTCAGGCTAGGGTGGTTTTTAAGGTACTGATGAACCTGCTTAGAGGAGCTGAACGGCTTATGCTGTCCTTTTCCTTTTTCAATGTTTCCGAGGATATGCTTCTCGGTCTCGATTGCCGCCTCTGTCGTCCAACGTGTACCGTCACTGTATTCGGCAGAAAGGGCGTCACTGCGTTTCGCCAACTCGGCTTCAATCTGCGCTTTGGTGATCGGACTATTGGTTTCCTCAAAGGCATAACGTACCGCCTCAATCACGAGCTCTTTTTGAGTAAATCCGGCCTCTTTTTCTGACAGGTGGTTTAGGGCGAAATTCACCGCTTTCTCTGACTCGGGCGCTTGTTGCTCTTTCGCGAGAGCACCGATAGCGTGTTCAATGTCGTGTCTGAGGGTTGGCTGCGTTGCTTCAGATAGATAGCGGTCATTGATGTTCTGAGTATGTAGAACTCGCTCGATAGATGATGGCCTTATTTCGCCTTTTTCCAACGCTTGCTGCGCTTTTTCTGGATGATCGGTGAAGATATCTAAACGACGGCTGTTTTCTGTTAGGTCATTAAGCAACTCTTTTGAGAGCGTAAAGGCTTTTCCCGACAGTAAGGTATGTTCTCTAGGCTCAAAGTGATTTGCTGAGTGAGCATAGTCATACGTGAGTGGTGCGTCTTTCAATTTATCTAGAGGGAGCGTACTTGATTGCCCTTGTTGATTGGTTAGTGTTAATGAGTTTTTAGTGATGGACGTGACGAGGTAACGGTGTCCAGCTTCGAGTTGAGAAGGAAAGTGCTTATTTGTGGCCAGAATACGTTCGCCTTGTGAGATCTCAAGGGCGTCTGGTTTGTACAATTGCATGTTCATAGATTGAAACGCTTTAGATGAAGGGTCAAAAGTGCTCGCTTTACCGTCCGTTTTGCTCAAAACCTCTAGGGTGTTAGAGGCTTTATCGACACTGGCGATCACGAAGTCGTGAGGTTTTCCCTTATCCCATTGTCTGAGGGTCATACCGGATTGGTAATGCTTTGCAAATTGTTGTTGTGGCTTTGAAAGGTAATGCGGTTGCTGGGTGAAGACAGTGACACTGGTACGCGAGAGTTGACCATCGTTCTTCAAAGCGGTGCGTATCTCATTGGTTAATCGCCGTTGTTCGACTCCAGAGGTTGCCAATACTTGAGCATTGGTTTTGTCGGGCAAGTCGGCGTAAGTGAGAGCGATGTTGTGATCCTCTCGATTATGCAATCGCACGACGCTATCCGCTTGTTTGCTGTTGACCCAGGTGTGCGTCGTGACATTTCCTTTACTGTAAAGGTCGATAGCGCTGTGCGCTTTCATGCCTTGGCGGTTTGAGACACGGTTAAGTAAGATAACTTTACTGTTGCTGTTACCGGCTTTTTCACTGAGTGAGAGCAGTTCATTCGCACTCATTTTGTTTGCGTTATCGACTAAAACAATGTCCTTGTTGGTCAGCGGGTGCTTAGAATCAAGTAGACCTTGTAAGGTATGACGCTGATCGTCTTGAAATAAATGCTTAACCCAAGTGGCAAAGGTGTGGCTTTCTCGGGGGATGTTTTGTTGATTATGGCGGTGGTGTTGGGTGTTTTGAGAGACAAGCTGTACTCGCTTACCACTGTGGTTGCCTGCGTTAAGTAGGTTTTGCGCGATTTGCTCGGAAGAACCAAATACGTTGACCACGTGAAACTGTTTGGTTGAGCCATAAATGTCGGCCACTTTTTGGCGATTATCTTGGGCAATATTGAGACGGTTTAGGGTCGGTTCATCGATATTAGTGCGCATGTTATGAGTCCGTCCCTTAGTGATGTCCATGAGTGCTTTTTCGTTTTTCAGCATCGTTTGGGAGGTGTAGTGTCCTTTCTCAGCCAGTGGCACAAGCTGGCCGTTTTTTATCCACTCGTCGGCGACTTGCTTTAAATCAATCGCATTGGCTTGCTGTGTTCCTTTCGTAAAGTCTGAGGCCGCGACCTCAATCACTTTCTCAAGGCTCAATGAGGTTGAGTACTGCCCCAAGTGCGTCATTGCATGTGAAAACGCTTCATGGGCTTGCTGCATGGCATGGCCGCCTTTTTGAGGCATTGCTTGGCTTTGCTTGACCAAAAGGGCAGGGTCAAAACCTTCACCTTTTACGGTTTGTTGCCATTTGTGGTTTAAGGTCGCATCGCAGTGGTAAGTTTTTCTCTGTCGGGTATCAAGGGCTGCGGTGTCTCTACTTGCTTGGGTATCATGGCCAAACTCCATTACCTGTTGGTCAATTTGCTGTTTGCGTGTTGAGAACGCTTTATGTAATGACTCAGGGACGCCATCGATATCAAATTGAGCGTTACCGAGTCCTTTTGTTTGGAAACCCAATTCTTCGGATTCTCTGGCGAACTGGCTTTGGTAAAGGGCAGTGTAATACTTCTGAAAGTTATAGATGCGCTCGCCACTGCCGTTAATGACGCCGCCTTTCTGTTTTAAGTTAGACGCGAGTGTACGTAAGTTGCCTTCCTGATCTCGGGTCATATTGGCAGCGAGGGCATGGGAGTGAACTTGTGGATCGTTGTTGCGACTGGTTTTATGACGAACAACCGCAAAAATCATGGACTGAGTATTGTGAAACTCGCGCTCGCCAGCTTCGTTAGTGTGCGTGGCCTGAGCTACGTCCTTCTCTAACTCTGAGAGGGCAAATTTCACCGCGTTGTTGTGCGCTTCAATCAGGCGTGAATCCCCACCGACCAATGCGAGTATGCTGGCGTTTTTAGGAGCAGAAAAAGTGAGATCGAATCCACTTTTATGGTCTTCTCGCTTGCCCTTAATGGTTTCATCATTGAGTGTGCCAGAGAGGATAGTCTCTAAGGTTTTTTGTTCTACAGGTTTACCAAGCAATCTTGCTTCTTGTGCTAATTTTCCATGCCAAAAGGTGTTTTCACCTTGTTGTTTTTCCTTGAGGTAATAGTTGTCGCTTGCGTCTTTTTCGAGAGAGGTGTCTGGGTGGTCTTGGGTGTTTTCTTCGTTTAAGTAGTATTGAGCAGCGTTAGAGGGCGATCTTAAAGGGCTGATGGACATCATTGTGGTGTTTCCTTTACGGGAACCACCAAGAGTAGGGGCGCTTAGAAACCAGATTCACAAAGAGATAAAGGAAAGGACAAGAGCAAGCTCTTGCCCTTTGACCTTATCTTACTTCGTAGGCAAGTTTGATGCTTAAGTCATTTTGCTGATCTTTGTAGCGGATATCGCAGAGCGAACCGGTATAAAGCGCAGTGAGAATGACCGCCGTGATGCAGACCACGACTAAGGCTGCGAGAGCCGTTTTTTTAGGCATAACTTGCCTCCTATGAAGTAAGAGGCTATTATCAAGTTGCTTATACATGGTAAAGGCCTCGTTTGAATTTATGGTTCATTCGGGGCTTTTTCATATCCATGTTTTGGCTAACGCTTCGACATGGGTATGTCTAAGCGCCCAGGAGCATTGTAACAAAATGCAGGGGTATGGCTACTCTGGTGATTATTGAGGGGTAGAGAGTTAATGACAACGAGCGGCAAGGATAGGGTTGGTATTGCCTTGTTGTTGCTTTATCCGTTGAGCTCGCTGACATTCCACTTTTGTTGTTGGGTATTGTTTGTCCCAAGCTTGCATTAACTGCCTTTGTGCTTTACTCATTGAGTATCGAGGATAGACCGCTTCAAACTACAAATACGTGCGAGCAATCGCGCCACGGGACGACTCCGGCGGCTGTACTTTCCTACCATCAATACGCACATCGCATTGACCGAAGTTGGACGTTGCATGGGGCAGTAGTGTGAAGTTGTAGTTTTCCCTTGCCGCATTGACACTGCCAATTGCAGGGTAGAGGTTATACAAATCCGATTGCATCAGGCGATACTCGGTGTTGACCTTTTCTGCGCATTTACGGCCTTTAAACGCTTTTCCTTTGTTATCGATGCATTGCGGGTGTCCTTCGCGCCACTCAATAAAGGTTCGTCCAAAGTTTTCTGCCGGAACGATGTGCTCGGCTTCCCAACGTTTCAATCGATTTTTGTATTTGTTGGTCTTGAAACCACTTGGGAGCGTGATTTCTTTTTTCGCGTTAAATGTGGCATCGCAATAGAGCGTTTTACGTAGCTCTGTGGTGGTGTACACATGCTTTTGCATGATCTTCTTGGCGGTGTTGAAAGAGGTAATGGTGGTATTGCCGAGTGGTTTAGCCACACTGGCTCCCGAGACGATAACCAGTAAACTCATTCCGAAGATATGTCTTGTCGTCATACGTTGTTCTCACTCTTAAAGTGTATCTTTCCCCCCAAAGGGCTTCCCAAGCTTGTTGTTCTTCAATTTTCTCAATGCGATCTCGAATTTTTTTCAGTTCGCTTTGCTCTTTTGAGGGCTTTTTCCTTGAATAACTTGGCTCAGAACTGTCTTTGACAGGGTATTGAAAGGGGGGAATGTCTTGAGTGTCTGTCATTGTCTTATCCTCATTATTAGCTAGACGCTTCTTCAGTCGCACATATCACTCATTTCCACCTCTTGAGTAATGGCGGCTTCTTCAATATTGCGCTGCGCTTCCTCTTGATAGGCTTGCTCTTGGGCTAGCTTCGGGTCTTTGTTGACCAGCTCGCTCACGGTCTCACTTTTTATCGCTTGCTGAATTTGATCGGTTTCCACTTTCATCTGTGCTTCGTTTTCAAAGTTCGCCTCTTGGGCGTCCGTTAGCTTACGGCGATCTTCTTCATTCAAATACAGTCCTGGCGCCACGCATTCATGGTAGATCGCTTGTTCATATACTTTGTTCATTGCAGACGAAAGCACAATGGTGCGCTTATCAAACGATGGACAAACATCACGCATTTTGTCGAATTCCAGATCGAGCCTCGTGATGAGATCAATGCCAGGTGAGCGTAGATAACATTGCAGATCATCCAAGGCTTGGATTTCGCTAGCAGACACGACAGGGCGTGTAATGGTTTGATGGCCAAGAGAGACACCATCACGCAAGGTATTTGCGCCGTAAGAAACATTTTCTTTTGACACATCGACTTCTTGTTCACCCAAGTCTTTCGCTGAGATACGCGCCATAGGCTCAGAAGGTGCTCGAAAGAAGAAGCGCGTGTTGAGTAAATCGAACATCTCTTCAGCGGCATTTTTCCCGTATGTTTTGACGAGCTGCGCATACGACTGAATACCAATCAGATAGCATCCCCCAAACTTACGAACTTCGGCAATGATAGAGCCCAGTTCAGGTAATTTATGCAAGCTCGGCATCTCATCCATAATGACCCAGATACGGCGCTCTTCGTCTTCTTTCAGTCCTAGAATGGCATTGGAAGCAATGGCTAACCACATCGATATCAGTGGTCTTAGTGAAGCATGTTGCTGCGCATTGCTAGAAAGAAACAAAAAGCCTTTTTGGTTATCGTCTTGAACCCAGTTTGTGATTGAGAACTTTTGTCTGAGTTTATCAGGGCGTGCTTCGTTATTCAGGCCATCCAAAAAGCGCAGGCTTTTGATGTAAGTGGCCAACACCGATTTGATGGAAATCGCGGTTTTCTTAATGTCTTTTGAGACAAGGGAGGCGGACTCTGTACCTTCTAAGAAGTTGCCAAGCGTTTCCAGTTCTGAGGTTAATATTAAACTCAGCAATCGCTCGGTGGTACAAGGCTTATTGTCTTGACTCATTCGGTAGGCAGTTGATGAGAAGATGGTACGTGCTGAATCGACCCAAAATGGATCGCCTTCACCATGTTGAGGGATCAATGCGGCGGCCATGTTTTCAAAATCCGGCGCCTCAATAGCATCACTCCAGACATCCCAGTTAGCGCAGCGTTTATCAAAGGGATTGAGGAGAACGTCGGTCGCAGGGTTGTAGAATTTTCCTGTAAAGGTACATCCCTTATCGTAGATGATGGCTTTATCCCCTTGGGCGCGTATCCAACGCACCAGTTTGCGGATCATGATGGATTTTCCCGCTCCTGTGGTGCCATCAATGAGTAAGTGCTGAACTTCGAAGTACTGCTTTAAAAGCGCATGACCATCGATTTTAAAACTCGATATTGACCCATCCCCATAGCCTCGTTTCTTTTTGGCTTTTGCTCGTGCTTTGAGCTCTTTGGTGATGGCTTCTGGCGGGGCTAAGCGAAAGCCTCGGATATGAAAATCTTCACTCTGTTTTTCGCCTTGCTCTTTAAAAAAGCGTAAGGCGATCATGAAGATGGCCATACCTATCACTAAAGCAATCAGAAAGTAGATTTGAACGTTGTGCCAAATGGTGGCGTGGATATCGAGGAGAACAGAGTTTTGCAGTTGAGAGGCGAGGGTGTCAGTGTAGCGCTCACCTTCCCAAATGGTGGTGACAGGGCTATCGAGGGGCTTTCCTAATTTTGCGTAGAGAACATTACGCAAGTAATAAAATTCGCCCCAAAAGGCATTGGGCGGGGAATTTAGGTACGTCAGTAACAAAGTGAGCGCAACGACGCCCCAGCCAATGAATTTCACAAGCTTATTGTTCACTTGGAAGAACATGGTGATGGCGTGAAAGGTCACTTGTCCGCCACGGGTAAAGTGGTTGCTTTTCTTGCGGGTAGGCGTGTGCATAAATGCTCCTATAGGGCAAAAAAGAGTAATAAGGTTTGGTTTTGAGATTAGATCTGAGAGGGAATAAAAAACTGCGTGACACAGGAAGTATCACGCAGTGTAGGTTTGTTATTAGGGTTTAATAAATGATGTTAACGAAAGCTGTTATTCGTAACATGGGTATTTTAATTTTAGTCCATATGTGATGGGACTAGTCGTAGACATAAAGGCAGCAGCACCATTGTAGTCTTTAAATCTTGTCGGAGCTCGTTTTAAGTCTCCCTCTAACCCTTGCCAAATGATATTTTCTATAAATTGAGTTGGATTCTTTGCGTTAGGGCTGACAGTTTTTAGTCCACTTCCTGGGCAGAACCATGGCACGACATTAGTGTCGATTTGCTGATTGATACTGTTCATATAAGCTTGTTGAGTTCCCCATAGGTAAGCCTTAAGCAGTTTGTGCTCAGGCGTATCAGGCTTATCGATGTACTGAATAAAAAAGGACAGGTTATCGACTTGAGCCATCTGCTCATGACGAAAGTCAGACAAATCATTGGAAGCATAGTGTTGCTTTAATTCCGCAATCAGAGCGTTGAGCTCTGGGCTTTTGCGCCAAGTATTGTCCTGCGCCCATGTTGGAGCGATGAACAGCAAGCTTAAAATGACGGTAAGTATCTTATTCATCTGTGTTCTCCGTAAATAGCCCTTCATTTAGTGGGTATAATAACATTAAATGAAGGGCTGTATAAATAAACAGTATTGTTTATTCGCGGTTTTTGGAATTGGAATCATACAATTGATACCCAGTATGAGGAGGCCTGTCCGTATCCATCTGTGGCGGTGTCACGAGATGGTCTTGGACGGTTTTGGCTACATCCGAGTTTGGGTCAATCGTGGGTGTCACAGGCTGATCCGCTTCGTTTTGCATGTGCCCTCCGGCTACCAATACATTGCCTTTCACGTTACGATACACATCATGGTCATAAAGCTCGTCACTTCCTTGGTAGTTGATCATATCGATGGTCACTTCGTCGATTTTATTCTTGGTATTGGCCGCGCCACTGTTGACTCCATGTTGTTGCTCTGGCGATAACGTCGGTGTCTCGCTTAAGTTGTTAGGCTGATACATTTTGCCTAAGTCCTCGATGTCACTGGTTGAGGTCGAGACCCCAAAGGCGTTTTGAAACGCATCACTGCGAGTGTATTCGTTAAATTGATTGCGTACTTCCATCAAATCTTCCGGCTTGGTGGCGTTCATGAGGCGAGCGACATTATTTGGATTATCGGGGTTGGTAGCTTCTAAATAATTCTGGAAACCCGTTACCGCACTGGCGCTAAAGTTCACCGAATCGGTATCAAGGCGAGATTGAATGTTTTGTAAGCTGGCCACTTCGGCATTGGACACACTGACAGAAGCCGCACTGCTTTGCAGACGTTGATGGTTAAGCGCAAAGTCATGGGCGTATTGCTCCACTGCGCTGCGGTTCTCTTTGGTATCAATGGTTCGACCCGCTCGCTCCATTGAGGTTGCCCCCTCACTGTATTGCTGCGTTGCTTGCTCAAGGGCTTGTTTCTGCTCAGCGTTCATGTTGCTGTACGCCTCACGTTGGTCGGCACTCCAGTTGACGCCCGCTTTAGCCCCAAATCCCATCCAACTGCCTGGAGTGCTCACTTCAATTCCCGTACTGGCGGCAGTGGCATACGCTCTGGCTTGATCCTGTGTCCAACCCATTGTTTGTGAGATGTTATCGATAGCCGATTCCATCTTCGAGTAAGATTGATTGATTTGACCTTCGGTAGACGTGCTGTGGCCATCCCCATACGAGAGACTGCGAGACCAGTTATCATTCCAGCGGTCGCTTTGCTGCATGCTGTTTGAGTAGTTATCCGTGAAGGTATTCATACTCTGTTTTTGCGCGGTCAGGGCACTGGAGTATTGGTCACTGACGCTGTTTTGCAACATGGTTGAGGCTTGCGCTTGCCAAATCGGTTTGGACTCGGCTTCTTGAGCGTTATAGAGTCGGCGTCCGCTGTCATTTTGCAACGTGGTGATGGAGGCGCCATCTTGTTGCTGAATGGTCGCCATGCCCGTTCTCATCAATAGGTTGTCATCAAACTTATTGGCACTGGTGTTATTGAAACTGTGGTTTTGCATCTGCAAGTTACCAAAGTCCATATTACCGGTTGAGCTGGCCGCAGAGACCCGGGCGTTGGTACTGTTAATCATTCCGGCTAACTGGTAGTTCATGGCTTGCGCTGCGGCAACGCCTCCTTGCAGCACTTTTCCGGCCAAGACTGGAATGGTCATCATAAGAAAGCCTGCCATATAGCCAAAGCGCGTGTGGAGCTCATCAAGGGCATTGGCGTTCGATAGGGATAGGCCATTCATGGGGTCGGCGGTGGCAGATGAGGTCATTTCCAATGGCCAAACCATCAGGACATTCAAAATCGCGAACAGGGGAGGCCAGGTCGCTAAATACGCAAAGGTTTTAATGTAGTTCACCAAGACCATTTTGGTGAGCGCTGGAATGAGCGCGGCGGCAGCGATCATAAAGCTTAAGCAACTGAACAGGAAAAACAGCATGGTATGCATCATGGGAATGAACTCACGCGCTTGCATGCCAAGTGTTGCCCACATCGAGGTTTGCTGCATTTTGTTGGAGGTATAGGCGTAGTTCATGGCACTGGCATTCGGGTTGAGCGCATGAATGCTACGGCGCATCGCGTTTATCGTCATATTTTGTCGAAGTACGTCCACGGCGTTATTGCTGATACCAATAAAGTCCTGATAACTGTTTTGCAGCGCATTGCGAACGTGAGGGGCATAGGTCGCCGCTTTTGCGCCATGAAGATATGTGCCAATCAGGTCAAGCTCGTCTGCGGACGCGACGCCGAACTGGCTTTTTAAGTCCGGGTAAATTTCACGGCAGGTTTTAAATTCCTGGCTCATGCCGTTAATCATCACGCCGCGAAGAGGGCTCATTGATTGTCCATCCAGAAAACCCCAAATATCAGGGGCATTCAGCAGGGCTTTCCAGGTGTATTTACGGTTGATTTCGATGTCACCAATGATGCAGTTTTTGAAAAAGTCATTCCAGGTTCGGCGTACTTCAATGTCTCTTAAATCCGCTTGTCTGGATAACTGATACAACTCAGAGCCAAACATCATGCCTGTCCGACCGTAACGTTTATCGTCGGTGGTCATGAAGATGGTTTCAACGGCTTCGGTCACGCCCATCATCATGGTGCTGAAAAACCAAGTGGGCACAGCAACAAGATAAGGCACATTGTCCACCGAATAAACGCCGCTTGGTTCGGTTTTATCGATGATTTGGACGCGAGCGGTTTGTTGCAGGAGCATCGATGGAACAAGCGTAAAGACAATCGCCCAAACATAAATGTGTTTGGTGTTGCGAGTGGCAAAGAAAAGCACCATGGTCATGATGGCCCCAATCATTAAGGCGATGGAAGTCATGGAGGCAAAACTGGCCGATTGAAAGAACGCCGCGATAGCATTGAGTGCCCGTAAGAGCGTCGCGCCTTGGGTGTAAACGTAGTATTCGAGTGTCATGAGTTATTCCCCGAAAGTTAAGTTTTGTTGGAGCTGTTCGTTGAGTTTTTGCCAGGCTTTTTGGTCATTGCTTTTATGCGCTTGAATAAGCTGCTCTTGCTCAAGCAGTTGCTGGGTCGCTTTGTCGGTCAACCCATCGGTGAAGCGTTTCGCTCTGTCGATATCGCGAGTGATCAGTGCAATGTCTTCATGGTTGACTTGCGTGTTCGCCAGCGAGCTCTGCACCACGTTCAGCATGTTCGCCAAATAGCGGTTAAGTAACTCAATGGCGACGAGTCGTGAATAAGCGGCAAAGTTTGGGTAACGGTTCGCGCGTGTCGCACTGATGAAAATGGCTTGTATCGGGGTCTCGGTGTACTCAAGAAACGACTTTTGGGTGCTGGTTAATGCGCTATCGTTGGCAATCGCGGTATAAAGCTGCTCCAAAAGGGTTCGAATCCGCTCTTGAAGCCCTTTTGATGAGGCTAACGTTAAGGTTGCCTGACTTGGGTTTAAACAATGCTTACGGTCTGTGTTATCACATCGGTAATAAGACACTTCACCCCCTTCGAGTAACGCCTGAACCAAGTTATTGTTGTCGGCCAGCAAGCTTGCGTAATAGCGTGGCTGACCAGTGGCGTCATAGATGTACGTCCCCGATAAGCTCATGAGAAATTCCGCGAGCGCGGTATCGCTAGAAAGAAAGCTGTTTTTGAGCGTGGCTGACCACACGATGTTGTGATTTGTTTGGGTTAGGTCTTCGAGCGCCGGGTTGCTCCGCGCATTGGCCAGTTGAGCATTCGCTTGACCGCCTACACCACACTCTTGCTGCGCGGCGACCCAATCCGAGAAAGCATTGTTGTGCGTCCCCATAGTGGCGCAGATGTGCTTTTTCGTTTGTGGGTTGTCAAACGCTCCCGCAAGGCCACTCACGGCAGCTTGCGCGGTTTCACATGAGTTGATGGATTGGTTGAGCCATTTATCGGCGATGTTTTGTAGGTTGTCTCGGATTTGTTTGATTTGAGGCGCCCAGGTTTGCAGAGCTAAATCGACGGCAAATGGCACCGCATTCGAGACGACCGCTTGGCCAAACTGAACCAGTTGGTCTGAATTGATGTGACTGAACCCCCCCATAAAGGCATCAATACCGCCACACCCCATACTAACAGATGGGACAGTGGCTGAGACTAATTGGGCGCTCTTGATTGGGGAGCGAACATACAACGAGCCCCCATTGTAATAGCTAGCGCCTTGGCTTTTGTAAGCGTTTGGGTTAGACACGTTCGTATGATAGCCCAAACCGTTGAAAAAACTGTCCAGTGAGCCGCTCACCCCTGTGGCGTGGACGGGATGCGTGAAGACCAACGACCAAGAGAGGCAGGTCAATAGCCAGCGTGCTTTTGCCACAGAAAATGTGGATTCCCATGCGTGCATGTTGAAATATCCTTATGTGATGAGGACGTATCTTTGAGACGGCTCAATGGGTTACCATCGTTCGACTCTTAATGTGGTTTTACGAGGGAAGAGTGGAGTTTATTAATGAAATAGGGCGAAGTGTGGGGGAGAGGATCCACGCGTGCCCTTGGCTGTGTTTGTTCTTATCGCCATGATCCTACTCAGTGCTTTTTACTCAAAGTAATTGGGTTACTGCATTGCCTCCAGTAGGGCTCTATCACTCAATATGCCCCTGACGCTTTGCTCTAGTTCGTCGTAAGTCACATCCCCAATCGATACTTTGACAAACTTTCGGCTGTTGACGTTGATTAAAAACGTCGCTGGCACAGTGATGTTTCTTGGGTTTTCAAAGAACAATTGACTGATTTCTGGTGTGGCTGGAATAGGCACGGGATACTCTGTGATCGGTCGGTTATCGAGTGAGAAGACGTAAGTTTGTAGTTGCGCTTGCTGAGTAAAGGTTTTGAACTTAGGGGCAAACTTATGGCAGTAAGGGCAGTCACTGCGATAGATAAAGACCATCGCATATTGGTCTTGCATGGCAGCATAGCTTGACGATGCAGTGGTTATAAATAAAAGGAAAAAGAGTGCACGTTTGAGCATAGTTTTTCTTCCTATGTGTGTCGTTGATGGTTAAAAATCAGGAAATTGGTAATTGGTTGCGACGTTATAGAATCGTCCCAACAAATCGTTTTGTGAAATAAACCCGTAAGCGAGTGGTTTAAACTCTGAGGTGGTTGGATTGACCAAGAGCAGGGCTGGGGTAAACGGCACAACAACTTTGTCATTATTGAGGCGATTTTGACGAATGTTGTCGATGAACACACCATCGTTACTGACGCCGAGCAGTTCAATATTGTACGTATCGGCAAATTGCTGCATTGAAGGAGCCAGACTTTGTGTGAGCGGATCGTCGCCTTCATAGACAAAGAAAAAGCCCCAACCCTCGTTTTTCATTTTGTCCACCATGTCGATTTTCTTTTGGCGCTCTTGTTGGTGATAGGTACTTCTCGCGGCTTGCTCCACAGGGCGATCTTTGACGTAGGAGTACTCTGGATACTTGAGAAGCAGTTTTTTAAACGTCATACCTGTTTGGGCCGTCTTTTCACCGATAAAGTGATTGAGCTGCATCAGTTTGAGATATTTCTCTTCATCTTGAGGGTTGATGGTGGCATCGGCTTTGACTTCTTCATAAGCCTGATGAAACCACTGCATCTGCTGAGTGGCGCTCATCACGGTGGTTTTTGTATTTGAGGGCAGCGATGTGGGCACTGGCTTTGGTGCCGTTGGGTAGGCTTTTAGTTCGTTATACCATTTCCAGCCTTTTGGGGTGGTCGGGCTGGCAAAGGTTAGGTGGACGTAAGTTAACGCCCAGGTAAACAGTACCAATGACCCGACCGATTTTGTCATGTGTAAGCTTTTCATAATCGTTTCCTTTAGGTACGGATTATTGTCCATACGCACTTTGCAGGCGGTTTTGGATTTCGGTGGCGGAAGGAAGGTTCGTGTTATCGTGCATATCTTCATAGAAATCAGAAAAGTCGATGTGCTCAAAGTTAATCTCTTGCAATTGCTCTGGGGTAATCGCGTTGCAAGTTGGGCGTTTAGCTGAGCCCATACTCAGCCCCAACTGCCCCTTAACGCCCTGGTTTTGAATGATGCGTGCGAGTTTACTGTCGAACACGCAATAAGTTTTTTTCTTGCGGGTACAAGCTCCGAGTACTTTGCTCGCGCAATACGAGCCAAGATAGACGGTTAACCCGTGCTCTTTGGCCTCGCCCAATGCTTGCTCTGTGCTGCTGCACTCCGCCAAACCAATCCCAACGCCCCAGCCTTTGTCTTTACAACAATCGGCAAAGCCAAACGCCTTATCAGTGCACTTCATGGCTTTGCCTGTGAAAATTAAAGGAGGATCGCCTAACCCTTCGGCGGCTTCTGATATCGCCGCTAACCCAGATGCTGATTCATTAAAGTCCTGAGATTGCGTGGGGGTGCCGTTATAACAATCACCATCGAGACAGAAGGTTGTGCCGAGACATTGCAAATTAGTGGTGCTGCAATTTTTTTGAGGGCATGCCTTTTGAAATTCTTGCTCTACACAGACGCCATTTTGCATCAAGCTGCAACTGCTTGAGATCGTCTCACAATCACTGGCAAGGCTGGTGCACGTATCCGGCAGATCGCATTGGTGGTTAACTTGGTATTTCCAGCAATCGAGAGTGGTCGGAACGCCATTAACGATGCGAGTTTCTTGACCTTCAACGCAAGTTTCACTGACGGGCTGGCAAGTGGTTAGGAGCGAGCAGTTAGTGCTCCATGTAAAGGTGTTCTTGATGCAGTTGCCACCGGATAAGGTATAACCCTCAGTGCATGTCAGTACAACAGGCTGGGTTTGGGTTACAGGACCACAGATTTGGTATCGGTGATGCTCACACTCTCCACTTTTTCTTGATGAGACGTGCGAGCCTTGGCTGTAGCCTGGTTTTTTTCGTACATCTGAGTTGTTCCACTTCCATGTTTCGCCAAAAATCTTGCATCTAAAGGAGCCCGTTGTCTGACGAACAAAATCACGGTCTTTGTGGTATCGACACTGCTTGAGAGTTTTCTTACATACCATTCCTTCTTTCGCCCACCCGTCTGGGCAAGTGTATGTGACCTCACCAATTTGGGCGGTGGCTGTGGGGACTTTGTCACACGGCACTAGGGCGTCAGTGGGGGCGTTACACTGTCTTGGCGTGTGCTCGATGACACATTGAGTTCCACTCTCACAATCCACATAGGCGTTAGAGATGCCGTGGGTAATTTCATACGCATTTTCCTGGCCAAGTAGGGCATATTGGTATGTGGGATCGGACTTTACGTTTGGTCCGCCTTCATTAAAGTTATCCTGTATGGCTCCTGCAGTGTCGTTGGAAACGTACTCAGCGGTTTTTTGGTTATTGATGGCGCTGTCATTGAGTCCTTTTTGTGGCGGATTATTCACTTGGTGAACACACTCAGCATCATCACAATAATCTGCGATATTCAGATTGCCATTGGCCTTAGTGGTAATACCTTGTTGAGCGCTTTGCGCCCAACCTAGGTTATCTTGATACTGCTTTTCTTGCTCTGCAATAGTGAGGTTGGAGGCCATGGCATGAGCAGTGAGAAGCCACGATAAACACACGGCGATGACGGCTTTCATTGTTTTCTCCTTTGGAGCACTTGGCGAACCACATCAGGATTATCTCCCTTCGCAAGGTGCTCTAATGCGTCAGGTAGAGATACGTTGCCTTTTACGATGTCGTAATCACTTTCACTACAGGCTTGCTTGGGTAAACAGCGCCCAGGTTTTACCGCAACGAACGTGGGTACTTCTTGAATGTTGAAGGTTTGAAACCACTCAGGACTAATAGCGAATCCGCTGTTAATCGGTTTTTTTTCGTTTGTTTGTAGGAGGGATTGAATGGTGTTAGCCGTGGCCGTAAAGCCGTAAGGTAACACGCCTCGAATAACCAAAGGCACTTGCCAAACCTCGCTTTGCTTCAATAAGGCTTTGAGGCTGCTTTCCGGCATGGTCAGAGAGACGAACACCATGACACCCGTAGGGGCTGCATTTGGGTTTTCGGTCGGTGTGGGAATATTGGTAATTCCTCGTAGCGAGCTTGGGGTGAGCTTCTCCTGCCACTGTATCGCTTGCTGCCTAGCATGATCAATAAACTGGGTACTGGTTTGCTGCTGTGTTTCTATGTCTTGTTGAGTCTGTAGAGAGGGCGCTTGTGAAGCGATTTGTTGTTCGAGCTTCGCGAGGGCTTTGAGTTCGTCTGGAGTGTAACCGATGTTAGCCAGAGTAAAATGACTATAAAACAGGGTCAGCACCCCGATTAAACATGATCGGATGTATATCATGGCCTTTCCTTAAATTGCTCGAGTAAGCGAGAGGGTAAGTGGGTTCTTACTATAAAAAGACGCAGTTACGCTTGCGCCATTGGACATAACCAAAGTTATCGCCCGTAGTCGGGTTATCGTGTCCCATCTCCCATATCGCGGTGGTGGTGGTGTAAGGGTGGCACCATCCTGCATCGGGAATAGGGGCGCTCATCTGATAGCGGTAACGAGATTTGGGTAAAATAGGCGTTGGGTACTGATAACAAATCGCGCCATCTTCGCCACTCGTTTCCCAGACGATACCTTGTCTGTGCAATTTGTAATTCAACCTCTCCATGATGAGTGTGCCTGCCTGGACTGGCGTATCCCGATAGTTGGTATTGCCTGTTAAAGGATAAGCACTGCCTTGAGAGCCTAAACACCAAAATAAAGCATCAAAAGGCAAGACTGAGTTCGTGGTGGTCGCTATCGCTTCGGGAATGCAGGCGAGTTGCGCGATGGGGTTACCAAATAAAATGGCTTCAGGGTTTATGATGAACGACAGTTCATCATCATCCCAAAGCGGATCAAGCTCTGTCAGATAGGCAATGTCAAAGGCGTCGGTGGCCATACAGGCCGTTGATTGCATTAACTGGAGCCAGTAAATGATCGGGTACTTGTACCAATGAGCATGATAAAATCCGCCGTCACTGCTGCCAGACTCTCTCGCGGTGGTGCGCCCTCCTATTCGTTGCTTGTTCGCACCGCTTAACTCCATTCCCATGTTGACCATGCAGTATGGGACTCGCGTGACATCGGTGAGTGCATAAGGCTCCCAATAGCCAATATTAAGGCCGATTTGCACAAAAATGGGCGGTGGCTTGGGGCAATAGGAGATGGGCATAGAGGGATTACGTGTGTCGGGGTAGTTCGATGGAATGATAGGCACTGAGCCCACGGTCATCGGAAACATGCAGCTCCAACAAATATCACTGATTGGGTTGATAAAGTGGCCAGAGCAAGTCGCATTGGCCCGCGTTATAGGGCTAATGGCTAACGTCACTATCGTGACTAAAACTAGGCTGATTCTATGGTTCATGGCTTGAAAACCTCATGGCTGACATCAAATTCCGTCACTTTCCAGTGAATACCCGATTGCTCAACCAAGCTTGGTACGGCTTTGATGTGCATCTTTTGGGATAAATCTCCTTGTTGGTCAAAGTAAATGCGACTGTTGAGATGCTCTGAGGCTTGATTGGGGCTACCTCCTGTCAGTATCCATTTGATGGGTTTCTTGGATTGAAAGGTCTGAGCAAAGGCCAATTGCTGCTCGTCCCTTGCATCAAAGAAGACCAATACATGGGAGTACTCAAATTGGTTCGGGGGACGACTGTGCTCTGGCCAAGTGGTGGTATCGAAGGGATTAATGCGTGTCCCTGCTTTCGCAAAGACCTGACCGTTGGCATCGGTTAAGTCCTTAGCTAGCGTTAAACTGGGATCAACCAAAAACGTATCGGGGGCTGTCGTTGTGGTGAGCGAGAGCGGCGGTGGGGTTTCAACATTCTCTGCCACTTTTTCGATAAACTCTTGTTGCATATCTGCCAGTTGGCCCGATTGTTCAAACCCCTTTAAACGTTGCTCTATCCAAACCAGCATATCGATTTCACCGATAGGGAAGATCGCCCCGATACGACCTAAATCTTTCGCCTCAGCATGGGGCTGAAATAAGAGCGCTACGCCCCAAAGGGCGAGCGCCGTCATTTTTTTCATAGTCACTCCTTGTCTTGATAGCGGGAGATGATTGACCGTTGGATTTGAGGGGTGATATCCACGGCCCCACCCACGACAGCCGCACTGACTAACGCAATGGTGTTGTGCTGTGCGTTATACGCGTCGATTTCTTCGTGCATAATGTCGGCAAACAGCGTTAAGCGCTTGGTTTGCTCTTCAAGGCTCATCTCTTTTTTTATGAGCTCCTGATGGTAGGCATTGAGGGTGCTTTTCACGTCAACACTGACAAAGGTTGGGGGGGGAGAAGGCTCGATAACAGTATGCGTTACTAGCGTCGAAAGAGCGCTGATACTCAACACCATCGCAGTTATGGATAATGAATGCTTCATGCGGCCTCCTTAGCTTTGAGCGCGTGTTCAAATTCAGCAATTTCCTTACCGTAAAAATGTTCTGCAGTGGCGTTAATGGCCTCCATGAGTGGCATGCCTTTGTTCATCAGGTTTTCACAGAACTCAAATTCATGAGGTTCTGTGCTTAAACAGGCGCGGGAAAAAGGGTCGGAGAACATGCGGTGGTACGAGATGTGCCCCCCGGCTTTGATGCGAACACAGCTGTAACCTGCGTCACTGGCTCGCGGAAAGCTTTTAATGATACGCTCTTCTATCTCACTGAACGCTTTAGGATTGTCGGTTAAGAACTTATCGAAGCCGTCACCTTGTCGAAGTACCATATGAATATCGCTGTTGTCGTAGCTTGCCCGCGCTTCTTCATTCGCGAAGAAATCAATAATGCCTTGTGTAACGGTGCAAAATGAGCCGCCGAACTTACGCGCGGTGCGATAACCGGTATTAATAAAGGTTCGAGTCTGAGCGTTAGCGCCACTCATTAAGCTCCAAGCTTCTTCAATGATGCACATCTTAGGCGTCGAGCGAGAGCCAGACAGGTACATTTGTTGGTTGATAGAGACAATTAGAGCAAAAATGACCGGACGCAGAACGTCTTCATTGAAGCCATCGAGCTCTAAAGTGGTGATGTCGATGTTTGGATCGAGCATCGACGGTTTATTGAAGGTGTCGCCGTAAATGCCGTTGCTGCAATATTTATTCAACTGGACAGCAATATCGTGGATACGACGATCGTCATTGTACTCTTTTGACAGTTCGAACAAGGCCGTTTGAACATCGTCCACCAAGGTTTTGGTGTGTTTTCGCTCCCAGGCGCGAATGATGGCATCGCCAAGTACCGCCATTTGGTAGCTTTCTAGCTCTTGATAAGGCGAAGCGATAGTGGCAAACAGCGCGGTAATGTTACTGAGTGCTTCTTTGATGGGATCGACGTTTTCATGTTGTCCATCGTCGTTGACAAATTGCAGGGTTTCTTTGGCGCGTGATGCGCTGTCCATCACTTTACCAAGGTGCGTGAATGGATTGAGGTAGATGTTTCGGTGATCGAGGTAGGAGCCACCGAGCATAAGCGTGAGCTTTTTGTAACTGGCACCCTTGTCTAGTATCCAACATTTACCCCCATACGCATAAACCGACTTAGCCATGCTTTGCACGAAGAAGCTCTTACCTGCGCCCGATCCGCCTGTTAACGCGATATTCTTATTGTCACTACCACAGTTGAAGGGGTCAAAAAACGAAAGTTGGCCTCGCATGGTTGGTAGCAACAAGCCTCCAGTCATGCGTTTGACATCCAACACAATAGGAAAGAAGTTGACGAAATTAGAGCTTTTCATCGAGCGTACTTTGCCTGCGACACCACAATCTCGCCATAACCCTTCGCTCATGGTAAAGGGCAGAGCCGTCAATAGGCTTTGTGTTTGCAGCATGATTTGAGGGCGGATATCAAGGCCTGTTGCCGAAAATGCTTCTTTGGCGGCCTGAACGTCACGACGCTGATGGGCTTGATTGGTAAACAGGGTTAAATTGAGCACCATTGAGCTAATGGTAAACTCTTTGTCGCTGAGCCCTTTTTGCAATCCTTTCCGCTCTTCCAGTTCATCTTTGGCCGTTGGCATGATCATGGACAGCGACGATCCAACTGTTTTGGTGAGATCTGAGATCTTGCGGTTATTGTCATGCTCAAAGTTTCCCGTCACTTCTTGTCGAAAGTTTAAAGTCAGGACGTGAGGACACGTGACATGCCGGGCGATATTGCGGATTGATGCAAAGCACTCAGGTAACGCGTAGAGTCGAAAGTCGCTTGGGGTTCGAGCCAGTCCCATACAGACGGTGCGGCCTTTTGTTTCAGAGCCAAAATGATTGGTATGACGAGTGGCAACATGATCACGACGAATAAGCAGCTCGGTATCGCTCGACATCACCTGTTGATTAATGGGATCATAGCGGTTGTAGGTGCGCTCGATAGGACGATCTTGCATCGAATCAAAGTTTAATAAGTCGCCAGTAAAGGTGATCAGTCCCTCTGGGGTGAGTCTTTGAGTGTCAATACCAAGTTGGCTGAAGGCCGTTTCAATGGTTGCGCGTAAGTCGCACAGCGCTTCGTCGTCTTTGGTTGTGGTGGAGACAAAGAAGTACGCTTCATAGTCACGCAGATCAAAATGATGTCGTTGTTTGTGGAAAAATCCTTGTGTGGCGGCAAGTTGCGCGTATTGCGCCTCCTTAACGGCGAGGGTTTCACAAATACCCCCACGCTTACTCATGAGCGCCTGATTGGCTTCAATGTAATGCGCCACTTTGTTGTGGCCAAACAGCGACAGTTGGTAATCCCATTTATCCCCTTGCGGAAACTCACACACTAATTTATTGAGAGAGTGAATGAGCTCATCGTTAGCGCCGCCTAAGACGTTGAGTTTAAAACCAATACCATGGGATGCTTGATTGAGGAAAATCTTGGTGTCATTGTCGAAGGTCCGATAAGGGAGCTCATGATGGAAGTGATTTTGATGCTTTTTGACGTCTTGATAAAACGCCCCTAACGTACCTGGTTTGGGCTTTGAAAAGAAATTCATGAACATAGTCAGTCCTTCCAAATGGTGCGTACTGGGCGACCTGTCCAACGGCTGTCATCGAGGATGATGTAGATATCGGTGGTATCTACGTAATGACCGCTTTTATCAATAAAAGGGAAGACGGTGACCTTTTTCACTACATCGTCGGTGCGGGTCGGCTCACCTTGTCGTGTACGTCTCGGTAAGGTCATAAAGTCTGTGGGTACGCGGTGAGCTTGCTCAACCGACGTTTGGTTTCCTGAAGCGGCGTAGAGAGCGATATTTCGCCGGACGTCGTCCATGTTGGTACAACCTGGTACGCCGCCAACTTTTGTGCAGCTATAATCTTCGCCAAGACCTGCCGCGCAACCCGTTAAGAGCAGCGCAGCAAAGAATATTGATGACAGTTTTAACATATTCCTATTCCTTTATTTGCGGCCAAATGGCGTTGGGGGAACGTCAATGCCTTGCGTGGTTAACTCTTTCGCCAGTGGATTAAGAGGGCTATTGGTGATCACATCGAGGATTTGATTTGATTGACTCGACATGTTTTGCTCTACCAATTGCTGGCGTTCGTACTCCTCGGCCATAAGAGGGTCAAGCGGGAATCCCTCTAAAAAGACAATGTTAACAATGGCGCCAGGGTTGATTTCTACGATGGGGTGGTAGAGCTCTGCAAGTCCAATGTAGTAATCGGAGAGTTTATCCCCTACCGTGGAGGTGGCATTGCCGAGCAAGTTTAATGCCGCGTCTTGGCTGTTGATGCTTGAGGTTGTGCCTAATGCTGAGGTAGCAGTGGTTTGTGAGAGCGCTTTACCCGTTTCACCTACACTCGTTAAAATGCCAGCAATCCCCGCCATTTGAACAATCTCACCATTTTTTAATATGGTAGTTCCCCGTATGCCGTTGCGGCCAAAGTTGAACGCGGTTCCTTTGATGGCGACGTCTAGGATACGTCCTTCATCTTGAATGCAACTGAGGCGGTTGGTACGGACAATACCGCGACTTGACGAGATCTCACCGTAGGATGAGCCGGTAATCGTGCAGTTGTTGAGTTTGGATTTTTCCCCATTAGGCAAGATTCCCTCATGAATGGTTTGAAAGACCATAGGAGTCGTATCTCCTTGGCCAAGTACTCCGGCATTGGTGTCAGCGCCTCCTGTCACTATTGCGGTGACAAAGGTTCCTGTTGGTACATAGTTCTCGGTGGTGCGGTGATAGGTTGTTTCATCGCTTTCCCAAAAGAAATCAAAACTATCAAACTCGTTGCGATTGAAAGGGATTTGCTCTGAGGGCTGATATTGCATCTGCGCGATGTCGGGGTTGTCGTTGCTTGATACGATGGGTCTAGGCGGAAGCTTGTGCTGCCCAAACGTTTCTGAGCTGTTAATTGCTCCTTGCGTATGGATGGTACTGTATGGCTCGGTATTGACGAGCTCCGAAGTGCTTTGTTCGAGTTCATCAATACGGGCTTGAAGCTGCGCTTCTTTACTTCGAAACTCTTCACGTACTTGCTCTTCGACTAAGCGAGCGGTCTTTTCTTTTGCTTGCTCAATTCTACGCTCAGTCTCTTCTTTATGAGTGCGCATCGAATTGGTCAAATTTGCGATTTGCTTTTTGAGACTAGAGAGCGTGTTTTGTTGTAGTGTGAGCGCTGATTGGTTGTCTTTTTCGATAAAATCTTGTTCTATGATGGCACCAAATTCGATAGGCTCTTGGAGGGTTTCTTCTTGTAACGGGTCTGCTGGTCTCGTGTATTGATACAGTCCAAAAGCGGCAAAAAGAAGGGCAGAGACGGCCATAATGGTGACGGTGTTGTTTCTCGATGTGGTGCGCTGATTAATCTCGCCACCTTGCTCAAAGTCGCCATCAGTGTCACTAAATAGGCGTTTTCTCCAGTTATCGAGCATGATTTACTCCTCCTCCTGTCACCACGTATAAGTGTGTGGTTTGATTTGGGCCGAGCTCAAATTTGTCCAGCGCCGCACTTCGAGCGGCATAACTGTAGAACTGTGTAGTCGTGAGCGTGACGGTGTCACTGGATTTGTTCTTCACCTCGTAAATGATGCCCGAATAATCGCTGCCCACGAACACGGTTTGTGGGGTGATGAGCAGTAAGGAGTCTTTTTTCGGTAAGGTGTTTGGGTCTACCAGATGAAGGCTAAATCCTGAAATCGGGGTGCTATTTTCTTTCCATGTCATCATGGCTTTGGTGAAGTTAGCGATGGCCGAAGGGTAATCAAAGCCGCGCTCAAACACGGAAGGTTGAGATAGATGTCGGTCAATTGGGGTAAATGCAGTGATGATGCCTGGTGTGGCTTTTGGGGTAATAAATAGCGCGAAAAGACGCCCTTTTTGAGTGAGAACGTGGGCGGTAAAAGGGAGCGCGACATTCAGCTTTAAGGACACTGAGCCTGTTTTATCTTTTTGTATACCGTTAGTGGTGCAAAAACTGTGAGGGCAAGTGACGTTAAGAATTTTGTCATCTTCGACCACGAGACGGTTAATGTTCACAGACGATAAACTTATGGGAATGGTGTCGCCGTCTGCAAAGGGAAACATGGCTTTTTGGACATTACTTGCTAACGCGAAAGGGCTCAGAGTGGCGATAAGCATGCTCATCAGCCATGATAAGGGTTTCATTCTTTTGCTCCTTGTTTTTGGATACTAATAAGCTCAATCACGCCGTTGCTGTAATCCATTTGAACCGTGTAGGTTACAAGCTCTGAAGGCAGTGTGCGGTCACCGACGGTTTTGATAAGGTGACCTGTCTGTTTGAACTGCTTATTTTTAATCGAAATTTCGGTTCGCCCTGGCAGGGCGTCAAAGCGACTGGTTGTGTTGTACTTTTTAAGGTGCTCGGCATCCTGGAATAATACCGGTTGAATCGTTGACCAGTTATCTGCTGGTACGTACTCAAGCAAGAGGCCGTATTGTCTAACAACATTTGCAGGCGTCACGTTGAGCTTGAGCTTTAAAAAGAATTCCCCCATAAGCAGAAGGTAAGGCGCATCAATGGCCGTATCTGAAACCGTAAACGCTTGTGAAATCTTAGGGGGAACGAGAGTTCGACTCTTTTCAGATGAAGTTTTGGCCAAACTAAGACCTAAGGCCACGTTCACGAGCATCGATGCCGCAAACCCAAAGACGAGAAGAAAGTTCAGTAACTTACTCAATGCAAGTAAGTTACCTTGGTGTTGGTTATCCATGGATTGTCCCTCTTAAGAGAGCCAGTAACGCTTTTGCGCTGCGGGTGTGTGTTTGAAGACACGGTGATTGAGTGAGGTGTTCCCCCACCAGTAGAGGGTTAAGGCGATGATGTTTTCACCGTACTGAACTTTGATATAGCGAAGCCCCATAAACCAAATGGCGGCAAGGATAAGGCCTATCAAATACTTACCGGCTAAGAAGAAGAGTACAAAGAGAATAAGCCCGGGCAAAACTTCGTCTCGAGGTAAACCTGATATGCGCTTTCCTTTACTCAGATACTTGGGGATGGAGAAAAAAAGGTGTGGGTTTTCCATACATCACCGCCTTCGCACTACGCTAAACCAACCAGTGGCTTAATGACTTCCCAGAAAATCATACCGCCAGCAAAACCGCCAATGGCAGCGAACCAGTTACGTGTTGTGAAACCAAGAACCGCAGCGCCGAGTGCACCAGCGGTGAGCATGGCCATTTCTGCCGCTGAATCGTCACCTGCGGTTGATTTGATGGTGGCTTTACCACCGGCAAACAAGTCAGTGGCAAAGGATGGGGCGGTGAAGCAGAGTAGTAATAAGGTGGCGAGCAATAGAAAAAGAAGGTGGTAGGTATGTTTTTGACTAGTAAGAGGCATAAATAGCTTCCTTATTTGAGTTGAAAATAAAGAAGACTCACGCTGGATGACGTAGAGTCTTTTTAGGAGTTAACAAGTGAGAGATTAAGCAGCTAAATGATCACGTATCCACTTGAGCCCTCGGTTACGACTGATGTGCAGTTTCCAATTTGATATGCCGAGGGGCTGTCTCTTTTTGAGCTTTTTGCAATAGGTTTTACGCTGCTTGGCACCCATCACTGACGTATTGACGAGATGGGATTTGTAAGGTTTATGAGTATATGTTTGCTCTTTTACAAGGACGCAGTGGGACAGAATGACTGGAAAGGAGATTGGCTTCGAGCTATCAACAAGCGCGGCAAAGGTTAACTTATCATTAATGCGTCCAATAGGTTTGGCAGCAATGAAAGAGCCTTGTTGGTCAAGCGTTTTGCCAATCAGTTCCGTGGGGTCGTCTTTGTAATATCCATAGACGATAATCATAGGCACTCCTTTAGTAGGACATTGTTGTGTGGACTCTTAAATCGACACAACAATGGAGCCCCTTACAGAGCTCGTGCTACAAACTGGCTTGTGAGTTTGTGTAGTCAAACTCAACCTTTAAGATTTAAGTTAAAGGCTAAGGTGATACTCCCAATTAATTCCAACAAACCGAGTGATGATGCTTGCATACATACACAGAACGTTGGCATTGGCCTGCGCCTCACCTAACAGGCGCCTGAATTTGGTTAGGTTATTTAAGCTGTCCTGCGCCCATCTGTGGCGCCTTCAGCAGCAAGAGCAGCCCACTCTCGCGATATTGATATATACAGAAGGTAAAGATGCGATGAACCAGTAAGGGGCGCGATGCTTTATCTGAGCTATATCAATGGGGACAGTATGGGTGAATGGTTCATGGGTGCAATGTGCGAACAGAGCAAAAACGTATAACGAATGGGTGGGGGTATCAGCTATTAAGACAATGAGGTAGGGGTAGCGTGCGATGAAGTATGGCTTTTCTATGCTTGTTTTTGGGACTCTTTAGTTATGGCGTCTCTTTTCCTCTGTTCTATCCAAACTTCTTTGAATATACAACCGCTGCGACGTAAATTGTCGCAGCACTAAATTATAGTTTGTGTGCATCACATCACATGAACATATGGTTGCAGTTGTGTAGTATATTGTTCCGATAAAATGGAATTAAAGTCACATCTCACATAATGGAATCGGAATAGCCAGGTTTGTCGAACAGAAGAACAACACAAGATTCACTGACTCTTGCATTTGAAATTTTAAAAAGAATACCGAAGCATAAAAAGATCACAGCAGGAGAGTTACAAGAACAGCTCAGGGCAATAGATATTAAGAGGGATATTCGCACCATACAGCGCAACTTGGAGATGCTAAGTGAACACTTTGCAATTGATAGAGATACACGTTCAAAGCCTTATGGCTACAGTATTATAAAAGGTGGCCATTCTCTGAGTGTCAGTTCACTCAATGCCCATGAATCCTTGCTTCTTGCGTTAGCTGAAAAACACTTAAAGCTCTTACTACCAAAGGAGGTGGCGTGTTCATTGCGAACCCATTTTATTGAGGCGGAATACAACCTCGAGTTTGACCCTAAAAGCCGCAAAGATCGTGTGTGGAAAGATAAGGTAAAACTTGTAAGAGAATCCCAGCCTCTTATTGCTCCAAACATTGATAAGGTGGTGCTCGAAAACATAAGTACGGCTCTCTATGAGGATCGTCTATTGACGGTTACTTATTGCAACACCAATAAACAAGCGAGAAAGGCCACGGTCATGCCACTCGGGCTAGCACAGCAAGGCGTTAGATTGTATCTGGTTTGTCGTTTTGAAGGTTTCGACAATGAAAGAAGTTTGGCTGTGCACCGTATCAATAGTGCCGCAGTCTCATCATTTCGTTTCGAGAGGCCAGAAGGTTTTTCGTTGAAAAAGTACGATTCCGATGGTCGCTTTGGTTTTGGTGAAGGTGAGTACTGCCACATTCAATTCGATATAACAAAACAGGCTGGGTACCACCTCCTTGAAACACCTTTGGCGAAAGATCAAATCGTAGAAGAATTGGAAGATAGCTACAGGATTTCAGCCAACGTCATCGACTCAATGTTGCTTGATAAATGGCTAAAGAGCTTTGGCTCTGATGTTTTTAATATTCAAAAGAAAAAAGGAAATAGTAATGTTTATTCAATACCTTAATCTTGAGCAACAATCAGCGTTGTACCATTTTTCCAAAAAGCTCATTGCTGTAGATGGTCACATTGATGAGCGTGAGACTTTGCTGTTGGAAACCATCGTTGCTCAATGTAGCGATAGCGTTGATTTTGACAGAGCCTTCGAATTGGTTGAACTATCGTCGTTGTTGACTGAGAACGCACCAAAAATGGCTTTCCTCATTGAGCTTGTAGGTTTGGGCTACGCGGATCAGAGTCTCGCAGAAAGTGAAAGTAAATTCCTTGAACATGTTGCAGAAAGCATTGGTGTCGAGTTACCACGACTTGAAGAACTGAAGGATTGGGTCCAACGCCAGATAGCTCTTGTGACAGAAGCTCAGACATTTTTGGAGAAATAAATCATGCCATTACCATTTATTCTAGCTGGTGCTGCGGTAGCTGCAGCAGGGTTCGGGGCCAAAAAAGGCTATGATGGATACCAAGATAAATCTGAAGCCAACGCGATTGTTGAGGATTCTAAACGTAAGTACAACAATGAAAAAGCGGTTTTCGACAAAAAAAACGATCTGACCAACCAAAGCCTAACTAAGCTTGGTGAGCTTCAGTTAAACGTCGGTCGTGATTTTAAGGAATTCAGAACGATTGCTGAGAAGCTTCTAGAAAAGCTGAATCAAAGCAATTCCAAGGACATCGCAGTCGATTTTCCACAGCATAAGCTCGACGAGATTGATGGGCTTGCTCTTTCTACGACTGCATACATGGGCAAGGTGGCGGGGGCTGGCGCCGCTGGCGCTGCGGCAGCATACGCCGTATATGGTGGCGTGATGGCTGTGGCTGCCGCTTCAACAGGGACTCCGATTGCTGCTCTGTCAGGGGCGGCTGCCTACAATGCCACAATGGCCGCAATCGGTGGTGGTTCTATTGCTGCGGGTGGATTCGGAATGGCTGGTGGAGCAATGGTACTTGGAGGCGTCGTTGCTGCCCCAATTGTGGCAATCGCAGGTTGGGCTTTTGCCTCGCACGCGGAAGAAGCATTGAGTGATGCGAGAAAGACCCGAAGAGAAGTCAATGAAATCGTTGAGAAGATGGAGAAAGGACGTACGCAACTCGATAAAACCAAGCTCTACGTTGATAAAATCTACTCAGAAACAGACCGTCTTTACAGCGTATTCAGAGAGTATTTTGACAGCCTGAAAGCTTTTGATCAGTTGATTTCAACAAAAACTGACATTTCTAAATTTGAAGATGATGTCATTCGTCTGATCCACAATGGATACCAGATCGCTGCCATTCTTACCGATATCATCACGACACCGTTGTTTAAGCCAAAACATGACGAGAACGGCAACGTGGTGCTGAGTGATGAAAACATCGTTGAGATAGAAACGGACAGTGAAGGGATGCAAGTTATCAATGAATCAGAAATCGAGATTGTACTTGCGGCTTCGAGCAGCACGAAGAAGTAGCATCACCTTTCGTTAAGTTATAGATTCAAGGGAGGAGCACCTCCCTCTTTAAATGGAATTGTGTGATATGTCAGAAACTACGTCACAAAAATATTGTTTAGTTGATGAGCTCAATAAAACTGTCACTAAGAGTCTGGTAACCACGTTTGGCCTGGATTTTTTGTTGTTCGAAGATAAAAAAGGTGGCGATGTGGCGACGATCCATAACGTTCGTCAGCATCAAAAAGGTGACAAGGACATTTTCATGTCTAACAGTGTCCAGCAAGATTATGTCAATAGAGGTGATTACAAGCCTATTAAGCACGATGAGAGCGGTAACGTCCTGACACACAGAAATGGCAAGCCAAAGAAAGAGGACCTTTACCACTCGGATAAAAACTATCTGGCTAAAGGTAAAGAAGACAAACGTCTTCAACGAGATGGTAAGTTAGTCGATGAGTACCGTGGTACAACAATGTCTTCTAGTGAGCAGCGTCAGCTTGACCATATCATTTCCTCTCATGAAGTTCACGATGATGCAGGAAGAGTGTTAGCGGGACTTAGTGGCGTAGAACTGGCCAACCAGAGGTCAAATTTTCAATCGACCCACAGTTACATCAATAACCTGAAGTCAGATCATTCAATGGATGATTTCCTGACCACGGTCGTTCCAAGAACAATTGAAAATAAACGTCAACGTATAGAAGAAAACAAGCAACGTTTAGCATCGATGCCCACTGGGACAAAAGAGCAGCGGCATAAAAAACGTGAATTAGAGAGTAAAATTGCCAAAGAGAATGAGCACATTGAGGTTCTTGAGAGTCTTGATGAAGACAAAATGCGCGCGGCCGATAATAGAGCAAGGCAAGCTTACGATAAACAGATTAATTTTTCTTATTACACCAGCAGTAAGTTTTTTAAAAGTACAGCGATGGAGTCTGGCAAGGCTGGTTTGAAAATGGGGGTAAGGCAGGCATTGGGGCTAGTGCTTGCAGAGGTTTGGTTTGAATTAAAAGATGCGATTCCTCAAGCTTTTAAAGATACAGAAGATAATTTTACTCTTGAGAATTTTCTCGAGAAGTTAAAAAACACGTCGCTAAACATTTGGCACAGAGTAAAAGTCCGATTCAAAGATATCTTACAAGAATTTAGTCATGGGGTTTTAGCTGGGGCGTTATCTAGTCTGAGCACGACCATTATGAATATCTTCTTCACGACTCAAAAGCTGATAGGCAAACTCTTGCGAGAAACATGGTCTAGTTTGGTCTCAGCGGCCAAGGTCCTCTTCTTCAACCCTGAGCATCTTGGCCCTAGCGCTTTGGCTCGTGAAGTGACACGCATTTTATCGACTGGTGTCGCTGTTGCTATGGGAGTAATGCTCAATCAACAACTGGCAACATTAATGACTTTCCCTCTAGGTACAGAACTCGCATCGTTCGTTAGCGCTGTTGCGACAGGCCTAATGACTATTGGTATTACCTACTTTTTGGATCACAGTCAGTTAATGAAAAAAGTCTGGGAGTACCTCGATCAGTTTAAGTCAGAAACGAAAAAGACATTAGAGTACTTTCAAAAGGTGAATGCCGAGATCGACCGATACTTGATCGAGCTTTCTAAGGTTGAGTTCAACCTTTCTCCAGAGGAATTGACAAGGTTTACTACTAGCTTAGAGTCCATTTGTTGCGAAAGTGAAAGAAGTTACATGCTATCGCAAGAGATACGTAAACGAGAGATAGATTTGCCATTTGAATCAAACAACCTCGATAGTACACGTGCTTGGTTAATGAAGCTATGAGTCAGATAGCTCTGGCATCCTTCCCATGCTATTCGTGTGGGAAGTGCTGCTCGAATGTTGACTTATCCCAGGAGACAAAGTTCTTGGATAGAGGAGACGGTATTTGCTGCCACCTCAATGAGGATAACAAACACTGCAATATATATGAGTCTAGGCCAGATATCTGTCGAGTAGAGTTACAGTATCTGCAAAACTACTCGTCCACCTACACTTGGGAAGACTTCGTTGAGATAAATCTCTCTATCTGTAAGACCTTACCGGACAAGTTAGAGCCGTTAAGCTCAGAACTGGCGGAGTAACCGAAAGTGGAATTTGTGCGTTTAGATATCAAACAGCCCTCCATTCAATTTGTTTATTAATTATTGGAGCCCACTATGGAAGTGAGTACCCCAGTTTCAACGCTCACCCGAGCTTTAAATGTGCTATTAAGTGATCCCGATTACCAACTGCTTCGACGTACGCATTACTCGTGTAGTTATGTTGGAGACTACGTAAACTTGCTCGAAACGCAGATGTGCCAAGTTCTACATTGGCTATTTAACCCACGAGAAGGGCACATGCAGCAAGACTTTTTCATTAAACGCCTGCTCATCTCAGTATTGAATGAAGGCGCCCGTTTAGAAGAAACAGACAAGTTCCAACTTCTCTCTAGAAGCTACCATGATGCTCAGGTGTTTACAGAGTTTGTGATCGACAACAAACAAAGAATCGATATCGTAATAATGGATGCCTTGTCCAAAACCCTGATTGTCATCGAACGCAAAGATGGTGATACAGCAAAGAAAGGACAGTTAACTGCTTATCGCCGATTTATCCAAGATAACTATCCAGACTGGCTGTCGGTATTCATTCTGTCTGATAGTCATGAGAAGCAACACAAGTATTGGGATGACGCGTATACACAAATAGGGGATCAGTGGTTATCTGAAGCTCTCGCAGACATATGCAAATTGCACGACTTGGATAAAAAGGTGAAAAACGAGCTATCTAACATTAGGCGAATCGTTGATTCTGAATATAAATATCCGATTGAAAAGACATGGTATAAGGTGAGCAAGCGCTTGTGTGAGCGTCATCAGAACTGTTTGTCTCTACTGAAAAATACGACAATAATCGCTAATGGTACGCAACTGACTTTATCTGAGTTAACCCCAGAGAAATTTTTTGGGTTGGTGCCTTATGAACCGACAATTCTCACAGAACCACTTTACCATTTAGTACAATCTCAACATCTGTACTTATCTGACCTTGAAAGCTTCTATCTTTTCGAAAAACTGGAAGAGGAGCTGGCGAAATCTATACCTTATGGCGCTGTATTCGCCTCTGAAATTGAAGAGAACGAGCTTAATTTTACGCATGTAGGACAAATCAGAGAACTGGGGCTTGAATCTGGGTATTGGCCATATTATCTGTCTCTGAGGCGTGAAGAAAGAGACGACGGTGAGCCCAACTATTACACGCTGAGTTTGGTCTTAAATAAAAAGTCTGATGAACAGTTGCACTGGACAATTGATAGATTAAAAGAGAAATACGATTTTGAAGCTTCACGCTCCAGAGTGAACTTTAGACTAACGTTATTAGATAGGATTGATACGCTAGATATTACGCCAGGCTCTCAATTACATAGTGCTTACATGAAGTTTTTTAGAACGGTGATTAATTTAGGTGAGTAGTTGTCACTTTTGAGCCGTTGTGAAGTTGATTTACGAGAGGGCTGACTTTTTAGTGGCCTGAGTGAGGTGTGTGAGAGTGCTCATTCAAAACTGACTGGGAGAGAAAATCGACCAGTCAGACAGCTTTTGTACATAAAGTTCTCGTCAATCAATGACTAACAAGACCCTGAAAACAAATCTGAAGTCGAACTCATTGCCTAATTGGTCTAGCATTTTAAACAGCTTTCTTGCTCTACTCTCATCTATAAAATCTACTATCGTTGTTGGTTCATCCCCATTCTTAACCCTACGTATGATTTTTGCTTTTTAAATATCGTGCAGCAAAAACTAGCATTTTGGACGGATTCAACAAATAGGTACAGTTAACGTTTCAAAATAGAAAAGTCACATGATAAGCAAAAATAGTGGCGACAAAAATGGCGGCACCCACTGAAAACAAATGTAAATCAGCGTTATATAAGGGGAAAAGTGCTGTGTTTATGTACATGGCAATTGTGGTTAAGCTTTTGATTATTAAGGTGTTTGTTGTGTTTGTGTTAGGTTCTACGGCATGTCTTCAGAGTCTGCAATGGCGAAACACTCTGGTGGTGTGGCTAAGTACCGCGCAGCTGAAGGTAAAACCGTTCTATTGCCATTCCGTGGAGACGTGAACGAAACGATCTCTGACATCCTTGGCGGTGTACGCTCAACGTGTACATACGTAGGCGCAGCAAAGCTTAAAGAGCTAACTAAGCGTACGACTTTCATCCGCGTACAAGAGCAAGAGAACAACGTATTCGGTAAAGAGTAATCTTGCGATTATTCTAAAAATCGAAATATTAAGAGCCGCTGTTGAAACATCCATAAATTGATATTTACAACCATATATTGATTTTTGGTACAGCCATAATTTGATATTGCCTCTTCATGGTCTAAACTTGTGTAAGTTTACGACAAAATCGTGAAGAGGCAATATTATGTCTGCTCTACCTTCCCTTTCTACAGCCACCCTGCTTGAACTTGAAACTGCGTTTGACACTCCTGCTCGAAACTTAACTAAATCACGTGGAAAAAACATACACCGTTACGTCAGTGCTAAGATGGGAAAAAGAGTCACGGTAGAATCATTTTTAGAATGTGCCGCTTGTTATCATTTTGATTTCGAACCTAGTATCGTTCGCTTTTGTTCTCAACCGATAAGATTTTCATACAACCTAAATGGTAAGACCCATACTTATGTTCCAGATTTTCTAGTTCAATTTGATACCGGAGAATATAAGCTGTACGAGGTAAAGTCCGACAAGGAAAGTTCAAACGAGGAGTTTCATTGTGAATGGGAAGCAAAAGTTCAAGGTGCGTTTGACATAGGGTTAGAGCTAGAGCTGGTTGTAGAGGAAGACATACTGGATGAGGTCATATTTAACAACCTTAAGCTTTTGCATAGATATGCCTCAAGAGATAACTTGAACGACTTCCATCAAATTCTCCTTACTACTTTGAAACGGAATGGTACGCAAACAGCAAAGAGTTTAGGGCATCACCTCGGCTTAAATGGAAGAAAAATATTACCATTCCTGTGTGATTTACTCTCTCGAAACCTCCTCCAGACGAGCTTAGAGACTCCACTATCACTTGAGTCTGAATTTGAATTGGGTTGTTATGCCTAAGAAATCATTTTCAAGTTTTCATAGGAAGTCAGCACTTCAGCAAGAAAAACTTGAGCAGAATGATAGGGTCGTTGATTCCAACGATGTCGATGAAGCAATATATCAAGATATATCCGCATTTCCTGAAAATATAGCCAATCAGATTACTTTTCGTCTAAGCATTCTTCGTTTTTTAGCTGGTAAGTGCGAAAAAATCACTCCCAAGACAATCGAACCATATCGCGTCGCACTGCAACGGTTACACGACACAAATATTCCAAGTTCGATATCAATATACAGGTGGTGGTTAGTTTTCAGAGCCTCCGGTTATAACCCGGTTAGTTTAGCTCCTAACTTTAAAAGTAGAGGAAATAGGGGGGCTAAAGTTTCACCAGTTGTTGATTCGATAATGGAACAAGCAGTTGAAAGAGTTATTTCTGGTCGAAAGATCAATATCAGCTCGGCACACAGGCGAGTTAAGCGTAAAGTTCGACAATATAACTTAACGCACGGCACAAATTATTCTTATCCTAAATACGAGTCTGTAAGAATACGGGTTAAAAAGAAAACGCCCTTCGAAGTGTTAGTAGCAAAGAAAGGCGAACGAGTTGCTAAAAGAGAATTCCGCCGGATGGGAAAGAAGATAACAACCTCGGCCGTATTAGAGCGGGTGGAAATAGACCATACAATGGTTGATATATTTGCGGTACACCCAGTACATCGAGTTACTTTAGGAAGACCTTGGCTCACGCAGTTAGTAGATTGTTATAGTAAAGCCGTAATTGGTTTTTATTTAGGTTTTGAGCCACCCAGTTACGTATCGGTATCGTTAGCCCTAAAAAATGCAATACAACGCAAAGATGACTTATTGTCCTCATATGAATCAATTGAAAATGAATGGCTATGTTACGGTATCCCTGACTTGCTCGTAACTGATAATGGTAAAGAATTCTTGTCTAAAGCCTTTGATAAAGCATGTGAGTCACTGTTGATCAATGTTCATCAAAACAGAGTCGAAGTGCCTGACAATAAGCCTGATGTCGAACGTAAATACGGGACGATCAATACTTCTCTATTAGACGATTTACCAGGGAAAGCTTTTAGTCAATACCTTCAGAGAGAGGGTTATGATTCAGTGGATGAAGCTACTCTTACACTAGATGAAATTCAAGAAATTTACTTGATTTGGTTAGTAGATATTTATCATAAAGGCTCTAACCAGAGAGGCACTAATTGTCCGAATATCGCTTGGCGAAATGGGTGTCAAGAATGGGAGCCTGAAGAGTTTTCTGGACCTAAAGATGAGTTGGACTTTAAATTCGCTATTGTTGATAGCAAACAACTAACCAAAGCAGGTGTAACCGTTTATAAAGGGCTGACATACAGCAGTGAACGTTTAGCTGGGTATAGGGGTAAAAAAGGGAATCATAAAGTGCAGTTCAAATATAATCCAGAGTGTATGGCAGTCATTTGGGTGTTAGATGAAGATGTGAACGAATACTTTACGGTTAATGCTATAGATTATGAATATGCTAGTAGAGTCTCTCTGTGGCAGCATAAATACAATATGAAATATCTAGCAGAATTAAATTCAGCAGAATATGACGAAGATAAGGAAATCGATTCAGAGATCAAAATTGAAGAAATTGCTGACCGTTCAATTCTTGAAACAAAGAAAATTAGATCTCGTAGGCGTGGAGCTAGGCATCAAGAAAATAGCGCAAGAGCAAAGAGCATCAGCAATACTAAGCTTGTCCCACCCCAGAAAGACGAAGAAGAAATTGTAATTGTAGATAATGAAGATTGGGATATTGATTATGTTTGAGAAATCAATAGATGAATGAAACTCGAGAGGCGCGCATCTCAAAAGCCAAAAGAGCATTTGTATCAACGCCGAGTGTTACGAAAATTTTGAGCTACATGGATAGATGTAGGGATTTGTCAGATTTTGAATCCGAGCCAACTTGTATGATGGTCTTTGGTGCATCAGGAGTAGGCAAGACGACGGTTATCAAAAAATATTTAAGTCAAAATAATCGGGACTCTAAAGTGCGAGGAGATGTAGTTCCTGTTCTACATATCGAGTTACCAGACAATGCGAAGCCTGTTGATGCAGCAAGAGAGTTGTTGCTTGAAATGGGTGACCCCTTAGCGCTTTATGATACTGACCTGGCGAGATTGACGCAAAAGCTGACTGACTTGATACCTGTGGTTGGTGTTAAGTTGATCATTATTGATGAATTTCAGCACTTAGTTGAAGAGAGGTCAAACCGCATTCTTACACAAGTAGGCAATTGGCTCAAAATGATACTCAATAGAACGAAGTGCCCAATTGTTCTTTTTGGCATGCCGTACTCAAAGGTTGTATTAACAGCTAATTCACAATTACACGGACGGTTCTCAATCCAATTTGAATTGCGACCGTTCAATTATCAAGGAGGTGAGGGTGTATTTAAAAACTTTCTGTGGAATCTCGATAAGGCGCTACCATTTGACAAAGAGATTGGTCTTGCCAATGATGACCTGAAAAAAAAGCTCTACGCTTTCTCCCAAGGAAATATGCGGTCATTGAGAAACCTTATTTATCATGCATCAGTAGAAGCAATTGATAACAATCATGACACTATTACCATAAAGGATTTTGTTTTCGCAGCAAAATTAACGAGTGGTGATAAATTAAGCTCATGGATAAATCCATTTGAAAAAGGCACCAAAGTTACTGAGCAGATGTTGCGCCCTCCACCAGAAGATATTGGTTGGGAAGATTACTTGCGCAATAAACCTAAAAAGAATCGAAAAAATCAAGACAGCAATATGTTCGATTAATATTGGCTTCCCATGTTTAGGTCTTGCTGAGCTCTAAATCTGTTAACGGTGTTGAAAAGCTTCTATTATTCTTTGTTTATAGCTTATTAGTGACAGTTCTATAGCTTTGTCTGTATTGCTCCCCAATTTTGGAAGTACATCATGGGTGCTCTTTTGTGAGAAGTTAAGTGTTGCAGTATTGCCTTTAAGTTTATGATAATTAAGACTAAATCTATTTGTTTTTTGTATTTTAATATCCGTGGTTTTATTAGATAACTTTAAATATGTGCAACAATCGGGAATGTCTTGCTCGATCTCTTCTGCAAATGCGATGAGCTTTGGAGCCGCAAATGTGTATAACCATGCTTCTTGATTTGGGCTCGCAGTCATACGAAGAATTCTGCCTAGAATTTGGCGAAAGTAGAGTTCAGTCGTAATGTTGCTTAAATGACAGCATACCTGTAGCCTTGGAATATCCGTCCCTTCACTGACCATACCAACGCTGACAATCCACTCAGTGGTACTAGTTTTAAACTGTTCAATTTGCTCGTGCGAGCCTTCATTTTTGTACGTAACAATCGTTGTCGTTTGGCAATACTTATCTTGAAGTAGAGAGGCTATCTCTATCGCATGGTTTACTGAGGTTGCTACGATTAAACCACCCGCAGAAGACGATTGAGTGCGAATGTTTGCTAGTCTATCTACAGCAATTTCCACTATATGCAGCAAAGCAGATTTATCGTTGAGTATTGCTGAGTAGTTTATCTCACCCGTTGAGATAAGTTCATCTAGAGACCCAAATGACCTGATTTGATTGTTCGCTTTGATAATTGACTCTTCACAGTCGATAAGAGCGATAGTTGGCTTGCGGCAAACGCCATCTTGAACAGCTTGTGCAAGCGTGTATTGGTAATCACATACAATTGCGCCATCCGGGTCTGTATACGATGAGAGTACTATGGGGGTTAAATTTGAGCGCCATGGTGTACCGGTAAGGGCTAAAGTGTAGGTTGATACTTTTTGAACATCATAAAGTATGTGATGTCCCCATGAGTTTGTATTGCTGTCGTCATCACCGGCGCAATGGTGAATTTCATCAAATACACACAGCACTCGATATCTAGAAAGAGTTTGCCAAAACTGTTCATCAAGATATTGAAGATACTGATAAGTCATTGAGCAGCCAACTGAACCTAATCTTCCATCAAAAGACCTGCCTAGTACGCTAGAGAAACAGGCAGAGATACTATTTGACACGATCTTGGATGGAGAGAAGCAAAGAACAAAATCAATAAGATTTTTCTCGAGCATTTGCTTTGCTAAGTTCGCTGCCATTATGGTTTTCCCAGCACCTGGCGTTGCTTGTGCCAAGAAGTGCTTCTTACCATTTTGATAGTTATTGAGTGCTAGATTGACACATTCCTTTTGCCATACTCTTAGCATGGAGATTTCCTGTCCAGTTGCATGAGGCTGATGGTGTGAGTCCATACATTGAGTTTAGCCATCAGAGTTGCAGCTTTTTGTGTCGCTTCTGAATAGGAGGCTTTGAGTAGCGTGTTTAGAGCATTAGAGCGTGCCATTAGAGCTTTGTACTCATCAACTTCAGCTAACGTGATAGCCAACTCTGCTTCAATGTCAGCTCTTTCATTTCGTAACTCATTAAAGATGGATTTATCATGAGAATGTACCGGTAGGACTTCTTTCTTGGTTCTTTGCTTTTTCGTCACGATCTTGATTTTATCTTCATTGAAATAAGCTGTTTTGGAAAACGTCTTTTTTCTGCCAGAGCTGTTAACTGAGATTAGACCCACTTTTACAAGTGCTTCTAGTTGTCTAGCAACAAATAATCTCGCAGCACTTTTACTTCCATACATATCTGAGCATTTTAGTACCCAGTCCCTAACTTCAAGTATCGTGAAATCGGTAGCTTCAGGAGGTGATATGTATTGGTAAATATTACTATCTATTCGATGTAACTTTGGCATCTTTTTTAGTCTTACTTGAAATTAAATGCGGATTATAATCCGTGGCTCTATAGGCATCAAGAGGCGATAGTTTTTCATTTTAAGAACAGATTAAAATGAGAGATTTGGCAAAGAAGTTTGGCGCTAAACTGCGTGGAATTCGACGTGATAGAGGTGTTTCACAAGATCACCTAGCATTAACTGCTGATATTGATAGGAGTTACATCGGCAGAATAGAGCGTGGGGAAGTAAACATCACACTCGAAAAAGCGTATCAGTTGGCTGAGGTTCTTGAGTGTGATGTGAGAGATTTGTTGCCTTGAAAGTCAAACGGCCTAAAGTATCTACTTATTCAGCAGTGAATTGCTCTTGAACTCGAATGAAAGTGGTTCGTTTATTATCAGCTACTTCTCAGTAGTAATGAGGATTATAGTCCTCATTGCATACTAAAGCAAACCACAGAATAGTGGTTTGGGATTGGAAGCAACAGCATTGATATTGAAAGGTGTCCTACCTATTCGGCAGTACGCTGTGGAGGAAGTTTAGCAGCACCAACGCCATAATTATCAGCTACCTATTCGGCAGTACACTGTTACTAACTTAAGAATAGTATGAATTTATCAATCAGTTAGTTAATTTACGGCCAATTAACCTTATTTTTCTCACAGATGTAAAAAGCTATATAGTTCAATGCTTTAAATTTATCGACAAAAATAGTGTCAAATTAGGGGGACTGCCTGATACGAATCGTCTGTATTGGACAATCCGTAACTGCTGAACATCGAGTTACCTTCAAAGCCATGATTAGCCTTCATCTGTATGTTCAACCGAAAGATACTGTTTTTACTTTGACTGCTAACCTCGAGAGAGTGATAGTGAGGGACAATCATAGACTCTTCTTGTCTCAGCAGAGCTGGATTAAAAGATTCTCCTCTAGCCATTGCGCGCTTTTGAAGACGCTTCAACTTTCTGACTTGACCGGCGGCAGTGGATTTGTCGATTGATTGATTGCGCACGAACAAAACGTATTCGCAATCTTCGGGGATTTTAGCCGTTGCTGAAATATCGAAATAACCAAGTCGTCTCATTTGAATAAAGTAATGTTGCTTCAACAACAAATCGAGTTCAACTTTACTCGCACTGATAAAAGTTAGCTTTGTACCCACAGTATCATCACACCATTCGGGGAAAGAAACACCGATACTTCGCGTTTCATATTTGTAATTGAATCCGTGAAGAATACTCAAACACTTAGCTGCGAGTACTTCATTGTCACAACGCTCAGGAATGAACGTGACGGTCTTGTAGTACCAATTCATAGTTAATCACCCTTATGCTGAAACATTCCGCCTTTGATGAGGTTTGCAACCAAGTAATGTAGGTCACTGGTAAGTTCTTGGCTCAACTTTCCTGGTGCAGACAATCGTTCAATATATTGCTCCGCATTTTGAAGAATGGTAAACAAATCTTTCTCTGTCGATGGATGACGATAACAAGTCACATCGCCTTTGTGAGCTCCAAATCGACTAACTCGCAATGGTTCAAGGGCGTTCGGGTACCAATCATCAATTGTTGCAATGGCAGCACCTACTTTGTAAATACCAATGATTGGAGAGCGTACGTTTTCAATTTGAGTATTCTGGAATGTTCGAGCCTTGTTGCCTGCGTTGTTTGTGCTCTTGTTTTCCTTTTCAGTGAATGCTTGGCTTGGATAAATCTCACTACTTGTTGGAAGTACCAGAGTGGCTTTAACTTCAAATATTGCTAGCCCATTCGATTGGCTGAATGCATCAACAACTAACTGACGGATTGCACTCCACCGTTGATGAGCTTCAAATGCTGATTCTTCTCTGTACTCTTTATGTATATTTTCAAATAAAACAGGTTTTTCAGACCAAGGCCAAGGTGATAGTTCTACGTCAAGGCGGTATGCCCTCTTGGTATTTTTCCACAGCCAAGACCCGTTACAGACGTTTATGAGATATCTTGATACTAGGTATTCCCAGCCGATGCGTTTTTCATAGAGCTCGATTAGCTTAATGATTGTACTTTTGACTTCCTTTGAGTTGCATTTGTATGGTTTGCGTAATTCCGATGAGAAAGACACAGAGAAAAAGCATTCAATGTGGTTGGCTCCGAAAGGGACGCTACAAAAGTCACCAGCGTGCGGATTGCCATGTGCTAGCTTTTCTGCGGTCACAGCTTCTTTAATATTTCCTTGTGAATCATAGGCTAATGAAGCCGTTTCCATTTGCCCAAGTGCAATACGAGATGTATATCTTAGAGGTTCTTTCGTACCATCAGGCCACACAACGAGAAAGCAAACGTCGGAGGGGTTGATGGAGCGCTCATAAGCTAAGTTGGTCGGTAGTTCCATAATAGTCATGCCTCCGTTTGAATCGAAATATAGTCAGTGTGATATTTATAACGCCATAAAATTTCGTTTGAGTCAGTCTTGTTGCCAAACACTATAGGGTTTATGAGCCCAATAATTGGCTCCGAGAATGCGTGCTTGTAGCCTCGTAATGAGCCTCTTTTCTCTGAGGGCTTTTCTAGCAGATGAAATCCAACGCAAGAGGGAGTTAACCACCGTTTTTCCCTAACGCTTGATATCAAGTCATCAAAGCTATTCAGGTGGCTCTTATAGAGCGAGAGCCACTTTCCCTTCTGTATTGGCACATGTTCAATTGCGGAGGTTAAGCTGTCGAATGACTGAATGTTGTGAAAGTCTGCAATAGAAATCTTAGCTGTCCCTCGGGCAAGGCGTTTTGGCAGAACTTTGATAATAGAATCATCGGGAATATTTGGTTGATGTGAGAATTTTAGGACAAGGCTAAATGTGAAATCACATTGCCAGTCATCATGTGTTGATGGGGGAGAGATAGTGCCGTTCGCTTTCTCAACAAACTCTTTGGTTAAACCACGTTTGTCTAAATGGAACTGATGAATGCAGACAGCAAATGATTCAATTTCCGCTGCTGAGTTTGACTCTTTTAAGTGACATTCAAACGAATGCACATATCCATAGAACGCCGTTAATGATGGAATGCCGACTGTCATTGAAGAGCTCAATGCGCTTGCACCAGAAACTCTAATATTTGGCAAAAGTAAAAATGCCCCAGTCTTTGAGTTACAGCTATCATTATTTGGTTCGAACAAGGGGTCTTTTAATTCTTGCTTTAGTAGACTGTGCAACAACCTTGTAAGCTTGGGAAGGTACGCAAAACGCTTCGTTGTTCTCATCTGAGAAAGATCATAATTTAAGTACTCAGTCAGTGTGTCGGCATCTATTTCAGAGTTTTGATGTGACAGCCATGCCCGAATCATTTTTCGAATATTGTCGGTTGCTGATTTTCGATATGCTTGTTTTTGATTGTCGGTGATTAGACGCTTATTCAAGTGCGTATAATCTTTTAACGATTGAATGCTTTCTTTTGTTAACCAGCGCTCATTGTTACTGAGGTTACAGTGAGGCGTTTGTGAGAAATTAGGAACAGACCTGAACATTCTGAAAGCCCCACCACATGTCATAGGCAAAACACCCATGCTGGTAATACGGCTGAAACGAGTTGTTACGCTATATTGATAATTCTGGCTTAGGGTTTGATAACAGTGGCTTTGCATCGATTGAGAAGCAACTGGCGAGAATGAAACATACGAACCTTCGTCATTAGGTAATGAAAGTTGCGTTAAGTAGTTACCCGTTAGTGCTACGTCGATTTTCTGCGCATCAAAGCTCCGCAACTTTTTTAATACTGCTTTTTGTGTCTTCTTGTAACAGCCTAGTTCCAGCAACTTAGTCCATAAAATATGTGATTCATCTTGTAGAAAGATAGCAAGGCATGAGATTACCCCTTCCCAACAGAATTCACTTGTGAGGAAGGCACTTTTGTTGACGTACTTTGGATCATGGCTGTAAGCCCAAAAGTGCTGTGGTAATTTGGATGATGACAACAAATGCTCTGGAAGAGAGCCTAAAGTTGACGCTCGAATAACGCCACCTGATCGAATGTCCGGGAACTTTAGGTTATGGCTTTGAATGTATTCGATAGTATTCAGACAAAAGTGCCACCATTTTTCGTCTCGCAACTTCTCTTTGCACTTTGCACGATCAAGTAGGTTCTTTTGGTTGGCGGTTTTATCGGTTAAGTTAACCAAAACGGTGAGAGCGTCTAGCTCCTTTCCATCGATATTGATATGTGGAGTAAGAGGGCGGAAGGCTCGCTTTAATTCTACGTTCAAATCATCTGGTCTTGATTGTAGTGACTCTTTCAGACTCTCCATTTACCACCTCGATACATAAAACGAACGATTAAACTCATCAGTCTGAAATTCAGCTAACCAAAGGCAGAAGATGTCGCCGAAATAAAATAAGTAGTCGTTAACCGCCAGAGGCATGTTTGGCTTAGGTTTACGATTTGGCTTTAAGATGCGCTGTTCTACCATTGAGGCTATCTCGTCCAAACTGCAATTGAGGAACACAGTTGCTTCTAGAGCGTTCATGCGAAGGTTAGCTAGCAATCCTTCGTTATCCCATAAATGTGCTTCTACATGTCGTAGAAGCTCTCCTAGAACGATATTTTGTTGAAGGTTACGCTCTGGTAATCGAATAGAACTAAAAAAGATGCGCCCAAAAAGGTCCTTAACCCGTAATTCCTTCTTTCCAACAATGGCATGCTCAAGGTTGAATTCGATTTCATCATCGATCATTGAATGAAATGCTCTTGGCCAGTTTGAGAAAAATTGGACGAACGAAAAGTGATCGAATTCATTATCGCTGATGTGGCTCCACCAATGTACCAACCCCCATCGGTAGCTCCTGGGGACGTGAGGTAGATTTTTACACTCATTGCCCGCTAGCCAATTCGCAACAGAGAGTGTTGCGCTATGACTTTTTTCTCTACTCTTTATGGCGAGAGTCGCTTCACAACTGCCGCACATTCCACTTAAACTAGACACTCGATAGTCGTGCTCAGCGCCACAGCGACAGCTGTTGAGTAAAGGTACATCATGGATATGGCAGTGATCGTAACCCTCAAAATGCCAAAGGTAAGAAGCATAACCATTTTCCTGTAAGCACAATGGGCAGCAGGGTATAGACTTTGTCCGGAGTAAACTGCGAGGAAAAACTTCTGAGCCACGGATCACGGCACTAGTTGATGGAGAATATTTTAAGTTTGTTCTGTTAATTGCTAATCCAAGTAACTCGGTCGGTTCGTTAAACGTTAATTGAGCGAGTTTCAGGAGTGAGGCTGTTCGGGCACCAGAGCTATCTTTGGCTAAGCAGGGGTTAATCTTTGCGATATTGGTTGGAAAGGTTTGATATGCGTTATGGTCAATGTCTTGTAGGAAGCCTTTGGTGGCTTCTAGGAAACGATGGACATCACTATATCCATTTTTGTTTGCCACACGGATAAAGAAGCTCTCAAGGCTTTCATCGCTGTAAGGTTTGGGTCTTTGCAAAAACATAGAGCTCCTCCTAAGTTCAATATAGGAGCTAACAGTATGATTAGCCGTGTTTTGTTTGGAATTGAGACGCCAACCACAACTTTTTGATTTTTCTTTTATTGATATAGTTTTGGGTGTAATTGAATATCAACTCAATGCTTAATGCGGTAAACTCCATTCCCATAAGTAAAAATAGTTACGGACGCAAGAATGGCAACATTACTCACCTGGCTTGGCAGAACAGATCTTGATCAAATGAGGCAGGATAAGCCTGCTTCAATTGCAACGATTGCTTTGAAATGCAAACCTCTAGACAGCATTATTATTCTTGCCAGTACCTGGGATGATGAATGGCACGACTATAAAGAGTGGTTGGAGAGAAAGCTTGCCTGCGTGGGGCGATCTAAGACCTTAGTGACTATCCAACGAGTTCGATTGGCATCACCAATAGATTATTCAGCGATAACCAAAGTGATGCAAAAACAGCTGAGTAAGATTTCTGCTGGCTCGGAACACATTTACTTAAACCTCACTTCTGGAACGCCAGCAATGGCAGTCATTTCTGTCTTACTTGGTAAGAGCATAGCTAAATGCCAGTTACTTCAAACATCGCCTAAAGGTGAGATAATTGAAGTTGATATACCTGTCGATTTCGCGACGGAATACGCCAAATCCTCCATTAACGCTATACAGTCACTAACATCAGATACCCCTCAATTAAGCTCTGCTTTTGAAGCTATAACAGCAAAGTCGAAAATTATGCAGCTTTTAGTGAACAAAGCTCACAGACTTGCTTTATCTGATTTGCCTGCACTTGTGCTTGGTGAAAGCGGGTCAGGAAAAGAAGTCATGGCAACAGCCATTCACAACGCAAGCTCTCGCTCTGATAAACCATTCAGAGCCGTTAACTGTGGTGCATTACCAGAGAATTTGGTGGACTCAATTCTATTTGGTCACGTCAAAGGGGCGTTTACTGGAGCGGATAAAGATCATACAGGGTTATTTGAACAGGCAAATGGCGGCACCTTGTTCCTAGATGAAGTAGGCGAGCTGCCACTTAATGTCCAAGTTAAATTACTTAGAGCTTTGCAACAAAAAGAGATTACTCGAGTCGGTGACGTTAAATCTAAGGTTGTTGATGTGCGTATTATTGCAGCCACGCACCAAGATCTATTTCAGATGATATCGCAAGGAGCCTTTCGGGAAGATTTGTTCTACCGACTCGCCGTAGGGGTTATTGAAATGCCACCGCTTAGAGCGAGAACGGAAGATATTCCAGAACTTATCTCAACACTAATGGGTGATATCAATCAACAGGTGGAGAAACATCCTCTGTTCGAAAGTAAGAAAATTTCCACCGATGCAATTAATTTTGCACAATCATACTCGTGGCCCGGGAATATCAGGGAGCTTTGGAATACACTGAATCGAGCAGTGTTATGGTCTGAATCACCTACCATTTCTGCCGAAGACCTTCAATCATCAGTATTAAGTGCAGGCAGAAGGCAATCATCTCGGGGGGAGTTTTTTGTACCTGGGGATATACAGCAATACATTGATACTATTAAGAAAGATGCGGTTGAATCAGCTTTAGAGTATAGTCGCAACAATAAATCCAAAGCAGCTGAAGTACTAGGTCTAAAGAGCCATCAAACGTTAAGCGGTTGGATGACAAAATTAGGCATCGAAGAATAAGCAAGTTGGCTAAAACAGGGTTGGCACACCCATTGCTCATTGAGGTCAGGAGTACAATAAGAGTGAAAACGTCAGTGAACTTTGAACATCTAAGAAAAGACTGGCCAGAACTGGCTGAACTGGGCGCATTTGCTGAAGCTTATGCGGTGACTGATCCTCAAAGCTCGATGGTAAAACTTCGTTGCTATGTCGAAAAGATTGTAGGTTACCTATATCGAGAGCTACGTTTACCTGTATTGCCAAATGCATCGGTTCACGACAAGCTAACGAGTGCTTCGTTTACTGCCATCATCCATAAAGATATTCTCGATAAATTTCATGCTGTGCGCAAAGGCGGAAACAAAGCTGCCCATGACGGATATGTCAATCAGCATGACGCACTCTGGTTACTCAAAGAATCCTACCTGATTGGTTGTTGGCTTTTCATTGCCTATGGGGATGGTTCCCAAGAAGAATGTCCACGATATACTCAACCTGATAATGCTCCGCTAGAGGGTGAGTCTAAAGCAGATTTCAAGCGAAAAAACAAACAGTTACAACAAAAGCTCGCCCAGAACAGTGAGCAGCTTACACAGGCGTTAAAAGAGCTTGAAGAGGCGAAAGAAGCCCAGTTGTTGGCCCAGCAGGCTGCTAGTAAGCTCAAGTTGCAAGTTGATCAAACCAAAGCTGAGAAGCTAAAGCGCAACACCCTCAAGTTGAAGAACAGCTTTGACTTTAACGAAGCGGAAACTCGTAAACGTCTAATCGATTCGGAGCTGAGAAGTGAAGGGTGGGATGTTGCACTGGCAGAGGTGAGCACAGAACAAGTATCAAAAGAGTACGAAGTAGAAGGTCAACCGACTCAATCAGGCAAAGGTCGTTGTGACTACGTACTGTGGGATGACAACGGCAAACCACTGGCAGTTATCGAAGCGAAGAAAACCCGAGTGGATGCGCGAGCAGGGCAAGAGCAAGCCAAAATCTATGCTGATGCGTTAGAAAAACAAACGGGTCAACGTCCAGTTATTTTCTACACCAATGGTTATGATATCTGGTTGTGGGATGACGCTCAGGGCTACGTACCTCGCAAACTTTTTGGTTACTACTCTAAAGACAGTCTGCAATACCTTATCCAGCAGCGTGCTTTGAAAAAAGATCTTAACAGCACTCCGATTGATACCGAAGTCGCAGGTCGACTCTATCAAATGGAGTCGATCACTCGTGTCTGTGAACGATTTAGCGATAAGCACCGTAAAGCGCTGATCGTGCAAGCCACAGGTACGGGAAAAACGCGTGTTTCCATTGCGCTAGCGAAGCGTCTACTTGATGCAGGTTGGGCAAAGCGAGTGTTGTTCTTATGTGACCGTAAAGAGCTACGTAAGCAAGCGGCGAACGCATTTAATGAGTTCACTAAAGAGCCGTTATTCGTAAAGGGCAAAAGCAAAAAAGAACTTGCGAGTAAAGCGCGTATCGTGATCGCAACTTACCCAGGCATGATGCAAACCTTCGAAGAATTCGATGTTGGTCACTTCGACCTTATTATTGCCGACGAATCGCATCGTTCTATCTACAACAAGTATGGTGAGCTGTTTAAGTATTTTGATGCGCTGCAAGTGGGCTTGACGGCAACGCCAGTTGAGATGATTTCCCGCTCGACCAGCCAGCTGTTTGGTTGTGACTACAAAATGCCAACGGCCAACTACCCATTAGAGCAAGCGATTGAAGAAGAAAACCTCGTGCCTTTTAAAGTCGTTTCTCATACCACCAAGTTCTTGCGTGATGGCATTAAAGGTAATGAGCTCACTGATGAGCAGATAGCTGAGCTTGAAGATCAAGGAATCGACCCGAATGAGCTCGATTTTGATTCAAAGCTAATCGATAAAGCGATCTTTAACAAAGACACCAACCGCCAGATCATCCGTAATTTAATGGAACGTGGTCTTAAAGATGCTGACAATCAATTGCCTGGTAAATCGATTATCTTTGCTCGCAGCATCAAACACGCCGAACTTATCGCCGATCTGTTTGCGGAAATGTACCCCGATTTGGGTGGTAACTTCTGCCGAGTGATTCACTCGAAATACGAACGCGCAGATGAACTGATCGACAACTTCAAAAGTGCTGAAGGCAACAAAGAAGAGATCACCATTGCGGTGTCTGTCGATATGCTCGATACCGGTATTGATGTGCCGGAATGTATCAACCTTGTGTTTGCTAAACCGATTAAATCGAAAGTGAAGTTTTGGCAAATGGTAGGTCGTGGTACCCGTTTGTGTGAGAACTTGTTTGGCCAAGGCGAACATAAAAAACATTTCTTGATCTTCGATCACTGGAACAACTTTGAATATTTCAAAATGAACCCAGAAGAAGATGATGGTGCAAAAGGTAAGTCTCTTGCGCAAAAGGTATTTGAAGCGCGGCTAAACTTGGCTGATGAGGCAATTAAACGTGCAGAAATGGATATCTTCGATTCGGTGATCCCACAGATTAAAGCCGATATCGAATCGCTTAACGATAAAACCATCGAAGTGCGTGAAAACTGGCAAATTAAAGCGCAACTAAGTGATGAGAGAACCTTGCACCAAATGGCTCCGGATACCAAGGAGCTACTGCGCTCTACGATGGCTCCGCTAATGCAGTGGAAGCCAATTACGGGTGAGAGTGAAGCTTTGCGTTTTGATCTCCAGTTCTTAGAGCTTGAGCTTATCAAACTCAAACAACCATCCAAGGTTGATATTGCCGCGATGCCGATTATGGATAAGGTCACCACACTTTCCATGCACCTTAACGAAGTGCGCAGCAAGGCCAGTACGATTAAGCAAGTGCAGCAGCCTAACTTTTTGAACGATGCCGACCACCATGAATTAGAGGCCTGCCGAAGCGAGCTACGAGCGGTGATTCATTTGCGTGATAAAGGCGCAACACCGCCACCTAAGCCAACCCCAGTATTGGACGTAAAAGAAGATGCCGCTGAATATCGCACTGAAGAGGTGAAAACTGATATTGAGACAGTAGACTACCAGATCTATAAACAAGAGGTCGAAAAAACGTTGTCACCATTGTTTGAATCTAATGAAGTGTTGCAGAAAATACGTGCTGGACAATCAGTAACAGAAGCCGATTTAGAGACGCTTAACGCGCTTGTACATACTCAAAACCCAGGTGTCGACCTTTCTATTTTGAAAGAGTTTTTCCCTGAATCAACCGCAGGACTTGACCAGATTTTGCGTACCATTGTTGGCATGGATGCAAAAGCGATTGAAAATGAGTTTACGGCCTTTGTGCAGCAAGTGCATACCCACCTCAACTCAAGACAACAACGCTTTATCGGCATGCTCAAAAATCACCTTTGCCGCTACGGTAGCGTTGATATTGAGCAGTTGTACGATGCACCATTCAATCAAATTGATGATGCTGGCTTAGATGGCGTATTCCCAATTCCTGCTCAAGCGGATGTGGTGGAACAGTTTGTTCGCCGATTTAGTGTCCATTTGGGTGAGAAACAAGCAAGTGTAGAGAAAGTGGTGAATTAACCCTTTGGCAATGGCCACTGGCTAAGTAAACTACAACCAATTACGATTGACGCTGTTCATTCATCACTAGATGAGAGGCTTGTTAAGAAAGCCGCAGCGACAATTGGCATAAAATGATATAGAGAACAGATAATGATTACATCAGGCGCGTTAAAGAGCCAAATTGACAAGCTATGGGAAGAATTTTGGACGGGTGGGATCACCAACCCGCTAACCGTAGTTGAGCAAATTACTTATTTGATGTACGCCCGCATGTTAGACATGAACGAGCGTAACGACGAAAAACGTAGCGCACGAACGGGCAAGCCATTTAATCGCCGTTTTCCTGTCAGTGAAGATAAAGACAAAGACAAGCAACACATCCGTTGGGAAAACTTCCGTCATCTTGGCGCAGAAAAGTTATACCCATTAATAAAAGACGAACTCTTTCCGTATTTCAAAGAACTTACATCTGATGACACGCTGTTTGCAGACTTTATGAAAGATGCGCAGCTAATGATCCAAAAGCAGTCGCTATTGGTTAAAGCGGTTGAGTTGGTGAGCGAGCTGCCACTAGAAAACAAAGATGTAAAAGGTGACTTGTACGAATACCTTCTGTCTAAATTGACCACCGCAGGGATCAACGGCCAGTTCCGCACGCCGCGTCATATTATTCGTGCCATGATTGAAATGCTCGATGTAGAAGAAACGCACCGAGTGTGTGACCCAGCATGTGGTACGGGTGGATTCTTATCTTCGACCTACGAATACCTGCTAGAAAAGTATTCGTCGCCTGAAGGTGTAGAGAAAGAGCAAGCCTTTGACACTGAAGGAAAGCCTGTTTTAGATGTACATGGTAACCCTGTATTTAATCACTTATACGCAGGCGATTTGCTAGAAAACCGTGCTCATATCGATTACGACATGTTCCACGGCTTTGATTTTGACTCAACAATGCTTCGCGTCGCGGTAATGAACTTGGTAATGCACGGCGTAAAACAGCCAGACATCCATTACCAAGATACATTAAGCCAGAGCTTTATAGAGCGTTTCCCTGATGAGGCAAAAAACGGGTTTGACATCATCCTCGCTAACCCGCCATTTAAGGGCAGCTTAGATGAAGAAGACGTCGATCCTGCGATTCTAAAAGTGGTCAAAACTAAAAAGACCGAACTGCTGTTTGTCGCACTGATCCAACGTATGCTGAAAGTAGGTGGTCGCACTGCAACCATCGTTCCTGATGGCGTGTTATTTGGTAGCTCCAAAGCGCACCAAACCCTGCGTAAACACCTAGTAGAAGATAACCAGTTGGAAGCGGTAATCTCACTACCTAGTGGTGTATTTAAGCCTTATGCGGGCGTTTCTACGGCTATCCTGATTTTCACCAAAGGTGGTAGCACTGATAATGTTTGGTTCTACGATGTGCAGGCCGATGGTAAATCGCTGGATGATAAGCGTACCCCAATCAAAGACAATGACCTGCCAGATTTGGTCGAGCAGTACAAAGCTTACCAAGCGGCTGTAGCCGAGGGGCAGTCAACCGAGCAATGGTCAGACAAAACGCAAAAAGCCTTCTTGGTTGCGAAAGATGATATTAAGTCGAACAAATATGACCTGTCGATCAACCGCTATAAAGAAGTAGTCTACGAGCAAGAAAGTTATGAAGAACCAAATGTGATTCTAGGTAAACTCAAAGCCCTAGAAAATGAGATTCTGGCTGACCTAAATGAGCTGGAGTCGATGCTATGAGTTGGCCATTAGTGAAGCTAGGCGAGCTGTTTAAGGTTACATCGGGCGGAACTCCATCGCGCAAAAAGTCGGAATATTACGATGGCGGAGATATTCACTGGGTAAAAACTGGAGATCTCCACAATAAATACGTTCGTTCAGCTAGCGAGTTTATTACTCAAGAGGGGTTAGATGGTTCTTCTGCTAGGCTTTACCCGAAGGGTACGGTGTTGGTTGCAATGTATGGGGCGACGATAGGAGCGTGCTCTATTCTTGATATCGAAGCCGCAACTAATCAAGCATGTGCTGCATTCACTCCTACTGAGAAAGTTGATCCTGTATTTTTGTATTATTTGCTGAAGCATTGCAAACCCGATTTTGTCAAAGCAGGTTCAGGCGGTGCGCAACCTAACATTTCAGGTACCTTCCTTAAGAATTTTGAAATTCCACTGCCACCACTAGAAGAACAAAAGCGTATAGCTGCCATTTTGGATAAAGCCGATGCCATTCGCCAGAAACGCAAGCAAGCTATCGAGCTTGCCGATGAGTTCTTACACAGTGTGTTCTTGGATATGTTTGGTGATCCGGTTACAAACCCGAAAGGGTGGGAACAAGTTCCCTTATCGACTTTATCAGATAAAATTCTCAATGGCACAACCCCCAAAGGGGGGAGTGATGTGTATGTTGAAAAAGGCATTGCATTTTTAAGAAGTCAAAACGTGTGGAAAAAGCGTATTGATCTAGATGACATCGTTTATCTTGATGATGCAACACATGCAAAAATGTCCAAAAGTAGTTTGAAACACAAGGATATTTTGATAACCAAAACTGGCCGTATCAATACTGAAAACAGTAGTCTGGGACGAGCTGCTATTTACCGTGGAAAAGATGACGAAGCCAATATAAACGGGCACGTATATTTAGTTAGGCTCAAACCAGATAACGTACATGAGTTTATTGAATTTATTCTAACTACGAAAGAGTATCGAGACCATATAAGAGCCGTATGTGTTGGTGGAATTGATAAGCGACAACTAAACAAGAACCATATTGAAGAATTCCCGATAATCTGTCCGCCTAGCAGTGAACAACAGCGGTTTGTCAAAATACTTCATCAAAGTCAGAAAGTATTGGATAACTATAAAGAGCAGTTAGTAGAGGCTCAAAACAACTTCTCTGCTCTCACCCAAAAAGCCTTTTCAGGCCAACTATAAATTTCAGAGGTATCTTCGGATACCTCTTTTTTGATCAAAGGTTAGGTAAAAATGAAAATAACATCACTTACCGTTGGTGGATTCAAAGGCATCAAAAACAAAGCTACGATTCCATTAGCTCCCATCACCTTGTTCTTTGGCGCGAACAGCACAGGCAAAAGCACAGTATTACATGCATTACTGTATCTGTATGAAGTGGTCGCTAAACGTAACTTTGATGCTCAGTACAGCTCAGTCGCAGGCGAATCTCTTTATTTTGGTGGTTTTCAAAATATCGTACATGGTAAGGACTTAAATGGCGTTATCACCCTAGGTGCAACTCTAGATTTTAGAGATGGTACAACGGATATTTGGGATGATTATTTATCAGAGTCCGAACGTTGGTTACTAGAGAATACATTATTCTTCACGCCTGATTCAGACACTGACATTTTTTGCTTCGAATTAGATATTCAATGGGACCACACAAAAAAACGTGCGTACATTAGCCGATTTGTATGTAAAAGCCACGGCATCGAGTATTTCAATATAACAGCCCAAGCAGGTCGACCAGATTGTCAAATTAAGCATTATGAACCACTGCCACACTGGGAAGTCGATGAATCATTTAAAGTCGATAATCTCTTTGATTCTGGCCAGTGGGAAGATGTATCCATCAATAGCCAAGATGCGTTGCCTAACATCTATAAAAGGCTTGATCTATCGGATCCACCGTTCGATTGGTTTAACGTATATGAAGAGCACCCGCTGGCAGCTCAATTGTTCGCTGAAGCAGCTTTATCACAGGCTGCGTTTGCACCATTAAAGCTATTAGTGAAAAAACTTGAAGATTTGCTCCATATCGGTCCGCTACGTATTGTGCCAACACGTGCAACCGTATTAAACAAGAGCACGAACACTCAGCGTTGGTATGACGGTACAGCGGGTTGGGAGACTTTCGCCTTTTCAAGTGAAAGTGTAAAAACCAAAACTAATGAAAAATTTATGAGTAGCGCGTTCTTCGGCACTAATTACTGCTTTGAGTCTCCAGCTTATGGCGAACCAAGTTTGAGTGAAAAGTCAGTCATCCTCAAAGACTCTCATACTGACATCCCTTTATTGCCGTCAAGCGTTGGTGTTGGCGTATCGCAAGTCTTCCCATTTGTTGTTGCGACCTCACTTGAGCAAGATCTTATCGTATCGTGCGAGCAACCCGAACTGCATATTCACCCTAAGTGGCAGTTAGCTTTGGGGGATATGATGCTAGAGGCAACCAAGAAAAATTCTGACCGTATGTTCTTGGTTGAGACTCACAGCGAACATTTGCTATTGAGGTTGTTAAAGCGTCGCCGCCAAACCGCAGATGAAGAGATCGAATACGAACCATTTGGTTGTAAGAAAAGTGATGTACAGATAGTTTTCTGTGAGCAGTCCGAAGGTAAAACTCGTTTAATTCCAATCAAAACAACTGACGAGGGTGAGTTTGATGCGCCGTGGCCAAATGGCTTCTTTGAAGAAAGAAGAGAGGAGCTATTCTGATGTTGCATTTGGAATTTGCGGTAGCGCCTACAGAAGTCAACTCTTTAGCTGATTTGGCATTGTTGGATGCAAGGCTTGGATTTGATCGCGGCGCAGTATTATCTGGTTTTCCTAAAGCTTGGTTTAGGGAAGTTTCAGATCAATTGAGAAGAACTCATCAAGGCGATACTTTAGATCGTGCTACAGAAAGACTTCGAGCGTTTAAGGATAATAAAACGGTAGCTTTTAATCGAGCATTCGAAGGGCCAGACTGGATTAATTCAGCAACGATGAGCCATGGGAACGAGCCATTTCATCGAGTGGTTGAGCAGTCACTCAATTCTATACCTGTGTTCGTAAGTTCTTTTGTTGATCTGGCTGATGATGATTTTTCCTATACTTCGCAATTTCCTCGAACTGCGGTGTCTCTTGCTAAAGCAGCAAAAGCACTTTTACTTGGTGCAGAAAAGGTAACTATTTACGACCCGTATATCTGTTTCACCAGACCTGGTTATCGAAAAACACTACTTGAAACAATGAAGCTATGTAAAAAAGCTTCAGTAGATTTCCATATATTTTCTGAAGAAGATGGAAAACCATCATGGCAGGCTACGCGACAAGCTCTAGAAAGCTTCAAAGGAACAATGCCAGAAAATATTAATTTATATTGGTATTGTGCTGATGATGAAGGATCTAGATTTTTGCATGCGAGGGGGCTTTTTACCAGTAAAGGAGGGTTGATCTACGATGGTGGTTTTGAAGAGCCGAATGATAGAGATCAACGTCAAGAACTCATGGATATACTCCCGATGCCTAAAGGCTTACTACAAGCGAAATCTATGTCTTACAATACTTCTCTTCAATATGAAGACTTTAAGCTAGTGAGAGATGTTTGGTCTTCCCACCCTTAATGAACAATTGGAGCCTGCTACTTGATGCGATACATTTGGCGGGCTCAAGTGAATATTGCTTCGAGTAGCTTAGGATGTCTTTATGCAACTTCAACTCAGTGCGACCAATGCACTTAACAAATGGCTGAAAGCTGATTTCCCACGTTTGCCAGTGGAAACGGGTAAACAAGCCGGAGTCAATAAACTGAGTTCGGATGCCGCTACTATGAGTTGGCAGGTGCACCTGATTGAAAACCGTTACCAATCCTCAGAGAAGACTTTAATCGTCTGTGAAGCCAACAGCCGCTTCACTTACTTTATTCCGCTCAATCGAATGATTTTCACGCCCGATGAACTCGCTAAGCGGTTAAAAATAGAATGGCAGTTTGCTTTTGTGGAAGCCTTGGAAGCTTATGCATTAGAAACTTATTCCTTAAAACATATCGGCTTAATCAGCCGTTACGACATCGCCACACTGCTATCAAAGCTCAATGACATTGAGTTCACGCCACAATGGATAAAAAACACCGACTTGAGTATTAACGGTCATATTGCTGACGCCGCTCAATGGGTTACGCAAACCTTAGAAGATAGAGATCTCGATCGCTTAAGCCAGCCGCTGGCGTTTGATATTTCTAGTTATATCAATGCTCAAACCAAGAGCATTAAGGTGAACAACAAGAAGCAGCGCTTCACCCCAATCGAGCGATTAATTGAATACGTCCAACAAATCACTGAAACAACTCCACTTTCTGATGACATGAGTAATGTCGTTCCGTTTAGGCGCTAGTTTAATTCTTTATTTTCCTTGTGGTAACTTAATTTACTTTTAGTAAATGTATTTACAGTTTGCGCCATCCGTTACTAGTCTAATCTCAGTAAAAACAAAGCCTTATGATTTGGCATGCTAGTTGATTAGTAACTCTTAACTTTCATAGAAAAAGGAAAAAGTTATGGGTTACGAAATTGATTTTTTGGGTGTTGGTGAAGAGTCTAAGAGCGGTGATGCAATCGCACTTCGCTATGGGAATCTACACGGTTCACGTGACGAACAAACTGTTGTTGTGATTGATGGTGGCTTTCAAAGCACAGGTTCAAAGGTTATTGATCACATCACCACTTGTTTCGGTACTTCCCAAGTGGATTTGGTCATTAATACTCACGCTGATCAAGACCATATTAACGGTTTGGAAACCGTCCTCAATGAACTCGAAGTAAAAGAACTTTGGATTCATCAGCCTTGGCTACATAATCAAGGACTTGCTGATAAATTCAAAGATGGACGAGTAACGGACAACAGCTTAGGGGAACGTCTTAAACAAAATCTCGAAAAAGCGTGGTCACTGGCTAAATTGGCTGAATCGAAAGGGGTCACTATACGTGAACCTTTTACTGGTTTAACGGACACTGGCGGTGGTATTAAGGTTCTCGGTCCTTCTGTCGAATACTACGAATCCCTCATTCCTGATTTTGATGGCATGCCTGAAAAAGCCACTGCAACAAATGCATTAGAAAGCTTCTTTGAAAAGGCAGCTGCATCTATTCGTCGTTTCTTTGCCACTTGGGGTGAAGACCAGATTGATGATGAAGGGGTAACATCAGCAAAAAACAATTCGAGTGTGATCACCCAATTAGTCGTCGAAGGAAGACGCTCTGTTTTTACTGGGGACGCAGGCATTCAGGCTCTGGAACACGCGGCAGATCAAATAGAGCAGTGTACAAGTGGAGCAGACCTTCGGTTTATGCAGATCCCCCATCATGGCAGTAAGCGCAATATTGGGACCACTGTTCTAAATCGTTTAGTTGGTGAGCCTATTAGCCAAGGTGTTTCACGAAACATCACGGCAATCGCTTCTACGGCTAAAAATGGTGAGCCTAAGCACCCACGGAAAGCTGTGATGAATGCTTTCACTCACCGAGGTGTCAAAGCACTAGCGACGCGAGGTTCCGGTATTTGTCACCATTACAATGCGCCTGGCCGTGATGGATGGAATAGTATGAACCCTGAGCCATATCACTTCGATTATGAAGAAGAGGTGGCATAATGATGGGAATCTCGATGAAAGCCAATAATATTGTCCCGCTTTCAGTATTGATGGTACTTCAGTTTGCAGTGATATCACTAGTAAATCAAAGTGCTTTTGATATCAGTTATGTCGATATACTAAAAGACACGAGTGGTGCGATGTTAGCAATAGGTGCGGTTTCGGGGTGGCTTAGCCACCTTATGCCTACTGATCTCAAGAACGTCTTGGTATTTTGGCGATGGAAGAATGTGTTACCAGGGCATCGCTTTATTCAGTTATCAGAGAGAGATCGACGTATTGACACTGCGCTCCTAAAGGCTCGCGTGTCCGAGTTTGAACTTTTGAAGCAAAATAATAGCGAGCAGAACAGTTATTGGTACAAAGAGTTTTATCGTCCATCCAATAAGCAGGACGAAGTGGCTTCAACTCACAGAGCTTATTTGCTGTATCGGGATTCTGCCGCTGTATCTTTTGTCAGTGCCTTTGCGTTGCTCGTAGCAAAGCAATTTTTCAGTGAGCAGTTTTTAGAATTGAGTTATCAATCCCTGTGGGTGTTTGTGGTAGCGATCGCAGGCTTTTGCATCGCAGCAAAAAATGCTGGGAACAGGCTGGTGACAACCGCTGTAGCAATAAGCTTAAGTGCTTAATATAGCGTTCAGATTTTAAATTTAACAAGGAAAGAGTTGGTTAGTAGTATGAATGTCAAAAGTAAAGAATATCAAACAAGCAAAGACAGAAAAAATATAAGAGTCGCCGCTCAGCCAGAAATAAAAAAACGTATAACTCAACTATTGGAGCAGATCGGTGAAGGGTTACATGAAAGAGAGCATATTCTTTCTGTTTCATTATTGAGCACGCTTAGTGGACAGAATACGTTCCTATTCGGTCCTCCGGGAACTGCTAAAAGCCTAATTTCCAGAAGGTTAGCATGTGCATTTGAGTCACCAAAGTATTATGAACATTTGATGAATCGGTTTACAACACCTGAAGAAGTATTTGGGCCTGTGTCAATTCAAGAACTTAAACAGGATAAGTATATCCGTAAGACGGAAGGTTATCTTCCTGACGCAGAGTTTGCATTCCTTGATGAAATTTGGAAATCCAGCCCAGCGATTTTGAACACTCTGCTCACCTTAATTAATGAACATGTTTTTAAGAATGGCAGTGAGGTTATCAAGGCACCTATTCGTTCGGTGATTGGAGCCTCGAATGAAGTGCCTCAAGAAAACCAAGGGCTAGATGCTCTTTATGACCGATTTATTACTCGTTTAATGGTTCCGCCAATTGTACTTGAAGATAATTTCAATTTGTTGCTTAACGCGAAGCCTTCGACTAGTGAGCCTAATGTTGATGAGGAGCTTAGAGTATCTCTTTCAGAGCTTAGTCAGTGGAATGAAGCGATACATAACGTTGAGCTGAGTAAAGACACTTTGCTTGTTATCAAATATATACGTAATGAGATCAGTGAAAAAAATGAAGAGTTAGGTCTGTATGTCTCGGATCGACGTTGGCAGAAAGCTGCAATTTTGTTGAAAGCATCTGCGTTTTTCAACGAGCGTAATTATACAAACCTGACAGATACAATACTTATAAAACATTGTTTATGGACTTCTCCAGAAAACAGGGTTTGTACCGAAGAGATCGTTATGGACGCTATCGAGTCATGTGGGATTGCTGGTGATATTAATTTGGCTGCTCTTGATAATAGTAAAGATAGCTTAGAGAAAGAGATCACTAAGGAACTTTTCTATAAGGACGATGTATATGACGTAATTTCATTAGGTAGTGAGGAATATTTTAAAGTAGTAGCAAAATTCAGAGAGCATAATTCATATTCTTATGGTAACCCGGAAATTAAGCAGAAAACGGTTCATATTCCTTTTAATAAATTTAAAAGTAATATTTCTTTTCATCCTGTCGACATGTCGGGAAATGACATAAAAGAAGTTACATGTGAATTTGATGAGCAGGGTTCTTGTACACTATCATATAACACTAGACATTATAGAGATAGATATAATGACTTTGAATTCACCCCTTCTATTCTTTTCCACAAAGGAGATAAAAGAAGTGATGTAAATGAGAGGCTGATTAAATCTCTTTCAGGTTCAGTTGGTAATCTTAGAGGACAGCTAAAAAAAATTCTTAAAGAGACAGAAGATAAATTGCGTGTATATAAACTGGAGCTGCATAGTCCGTTTACTACAAGCGCAGATACAGATGTCGCATTGAAAGGTGTTCTTTCTCAAATAGATAAACTCAAAATACGAATTAAAGACTGTGAACGTCTGGAGGCTCTATGCCAGTAGAATTTATCCATAAGCAATCAGATAGTCTACTGAAAGAACTCACAAGTGAAAGATGTGTATTGTTGGGTAATTTAGATGCGTTGTCATCTAAGGTAGAAGCCAAAGTTAGTGCCTGGAAAGTAGGTGTTGAACGGTCATTAAAAGTGGATAACCCTTTTTCCGATGATCAAGCGAATCTGAAAATATGGATGAATAATTACGATGTTAATGTATTACTAAAAAACTATATCTCATTTTGTCAGAAGGCAAAATATCACGTTGATTCTTCGTTTTGGCATAAAGAGTTGTTAGATAAAAAACCTAATGATACAGCTAGAAGTCTCCTGCTGTTAGATTGGCAGAAGAAGCTGGATAAATCTGTATCAGAGTGGTACTTCGAAACTCTGTCCAGAATGCGTGAAGAATTTTATAAACAGATTAGTGAATGGCTCAATTTGCTGGAAGAGTTGATGTACAGCTTGGAGAGTTTAGGTCTTGAACCAGGAATGTACCTTGATTTATCGGATGCTGAATTAAAAAGTGGAAGTATAGAAGTACTAAAGAGATGGGCGGATTACCTCAAAAACGACAAAGGTGCCAAAAAGGTATCTGAGCTTTTAGGGAAAGTAAGGCAAATTGAGTCATCAACTAAAATTGAAACAGTATTGAAGTCGGTAGCATTCAAACAACCAGTTGTTGATATCAATTCAAAGGAAGAGATTGTAGGTGTGGTTCAAGGGAAGGATATTGAGCATGCACTACCCTCTGAATTGGCACTTCTTTCGGATCCTGAAACATCAGTTCTTTTTGACCTTAAATATCTGGAATCACGCCTATTGAGTTTTGAAATGCAGGGCATTACAGAAATAGATCAGGAGGAGAGTATCCCCATAGATGAATCAGTTGAAGAGGATTCGAATTTAGGGCCTATGATTTTATGCATAGATACGAGTGGTTCAATGTACGGTACACCTGAACACATAGCCAAAGCTATGGCCTTGTACTTGTCTAGTGTCGCCAGAAAGCAGGACCGAAATTGTTATCTAATTAACTTCTCTACATCTATTGTGACTTTTGATTTAACGGGTAAAAAAGGGCTGGAATCTTTGATTAAGTTCTTGAGTTCCTCTTTTCATGGAGGAACAGATGTTGCTCCAGCACTCTGTCATGCGACTGAGCTAATGAAGAGGGAGTTTTATGAAAACGCAGATGTTTTGGTTATCTCTGATTTCATCATGGGTGAACTACCCAAAAACGTTATGAAGAGCATTGAAGAGCAGAGAGAAAAAGGGAACAAATTTAATTCACTAGTCATCGGTGATTGTTTTATGTACCAACGGTCTAAGACGCAGTTTGATTTGGAGTGGATATATAATCCACATACTAGCAGTATTCAGGAGCTAGTTAACTTCAAACAAAGCATGAGTTTAGTGTAGATTGAAATTTACCACTCCGAGGGTTGCTCAACAAAACTGATGTCTTGCTAGTGAGCGGTGGTGAATTTCCAGTTCCCTCGGGACTAAATAGGAAAATTAACAACCGAAGAGAGAAGCAGGGGCTACAGGTATACAGTATACAAATTGGTAATTCTCACTACACATCAATGAGCAAAATTTGTGACCCAATGCACTACATCTCAGAGTGGATTGATTTAAAACGTTAGCCGCTTGTTGGAGGTGTGAACATGCACTCAGTGTGATTAGTCATCAAGAGTCATTAGCTTATTGAAGTAACTCAACTTTATTGAGCCGAGTTATCATGATTTAAGTCTAAATATGGTGAATTCAATCTTATTCATATCATCATGATAACTAGGACAAAGGATGTCAGAAGCGAAAGGCAATTTTGAGTACGCGATCTCAGACGCAGAGCAATTATTAGAGTGTTACGATCAGTTGAACGGATGTAACTCCAACTCCCAACCTCCAGAGGTACTTAAGAGAGCTACTTTGATTCTGACCCTTACTGCGTGGGAAACCTATGTAGAAGACATAGCAAGAGAGCTAGTTGATGCGAAATATAGGGTAGTAAAAGGATCTCAACTCGGGAGCATTGTGGAGAATCGACTGAAAGAACATCTAAAGTATTTTCACAACCCTGGTTCAAAAAAGACCAAAGCACTTTTTGCTGAGTTCTTTGGAATTGATGTCACCGAAGCTTGGATTTGGAACAATTTTCAAACCGCCGATGAAGCTAGAGAACAGCTTAACAAATGGTTAAAAAAACGAGGAGAGGCAGTTCACCGCGCTCAAACTGATATAACTGAAGCGCACATCGTCAAGCGTGAAGAGTTGAACAAGTGCATCCGATTCTTTAGAGAGTTAGTGTCCGTGACTGATGCAAGATTATCGGAACTGTAATGATTATATGTTTTCTAATTTTGAAGTAGTTCTTTTGATGAGTCTTACTAGCTAGCTGGAAGTAACTTTCTTACCGCTGTAGTTTCGCTGAAATACTAGTTTCACAAAAATATCAATTTATGGTTGTTTTACGCGATATCAAGATATAGTTGTTTTTTGGTTAAGTGTTTGATTTTAAATGATTCAATATTATCATTTAATGGTTGCTTCAACAGGAAATTTGTAAAAACAACCATACATTGATTTTACGAAACCATACCGTGAAATAAAAACAACCATACCTTGAAATAGATTACAAAGTGTACAACGCTTAAGTAAGTTTACTACAGGTATGGTTGTTTACTATGAAAAAACGAATTCTTAGAAACTCGTCAGTAAAAAACATCTCACGTTTTGTCAGCCTCAAAACTGACTCCATTCATACAGTCGAGTCCGACTTAGAGTTTGATGCGGCTTTGTTGCGTAATTCAGACGAGAAACCAAACCTCCTAAAGTTGAGCGACTTTTATACAATATACTGAGTTTCAGGCATACCAAGCCCTGTAAGTTTGTTCAGTGCTTTGATCATGGCGTAAG
>NZ_BLID01000013.1 GCF_009811315.1 Vibrio atypicus | reverse complement strand
TTAAATTTAGACTTCAATGTCTGACCAGTGCGGAGCGGTAGTTCAGTTGGTTAGAATACCGGCCTGTCACGCCGGGGGTCGCGGGTTCGAGTCCCGTCCGCTCCGCCATTTATTCAGAAAAAGCCTCGCTATTAGCGAGGTTTTTTCGAATCTAAAATCTGAAAAGATCTATAGGGGTGTAGCTCCAATTGGCAGAGCAGCGGATTCCAAATCCGCGTGTTGGGAGTTCGAATCTCTCCACCCCTGCCATATTAAAAAAGGCTCTAGTCGAAAGACTAGAGCCTTTTTGCGTTTTGAACTTCAAGCATCTCATTGGCAGAGCTATGGATTCTTCTCACCCTAATAAGAATGATTACATTTAGAGTCTGAGTCTTTGATTACTAGTATCAGTTATTCCATATTATTATGTGCTCTTTAATATTCGCCATAGGGTGTTTTACTTTAGTTAGTAAAACTATCTAGCTAGTTTCGTTATCAATCTCTGAGAGCGATACAGGTCGTTTTAAAGTAAAGCAATACACTCTTTATCAGATTACACCAATATCCATATAACTGTTAAAGTGACACCTGTAACATTTCAAATCTTAGTAGTTTTATTGGTCTATTTATTGATATGAATACTCGATTTGTTTTGCTGTAGCGCTAAAATAGAGCTAATTTTTTGGAGGGTGTATGGGACAACTATCTATCTTAGGCTTTATTGCTATCGGAGGTGCGGTTGGTGCGTGCTCCCGATATCTAGTTGCTGAGTTGTGTGCAGTGTTATTAGGACGTGGTTTCCCCTATGGAACACTGACTGTTAACGTGATTGGTTCATTGATGATGGGCCTATTAATCGCAGCATTTGAAAACGAGATGCTTGCCACTGAACCTTGGAGGCAAATCATTGGTTTGGGCTTTCTTGGTGCACTTACGACCTTCTCTACGTTTTCAATGGATAATGTATTACTGATGCAACAAGGCGCATTTTTAAAAATGGGCTTGAACGTGCTTCTAAATGTTGTATTGAGCATTTCTGCAGCCTGGATTGGCTTTCAATTGCTGATTAAAAGTTAGTCAAACTTAAGGTTTTAACAAATTATCAACAGGTCGGCTTGGCTTAATCAAGCTGATTTTATATACTCGCTTTACTTGTCGGAGTGCCTTAAGGCTGAGACCGTTAATTCGGGATCCGTTGAACCTGATCAGATTAGTATCTGCGAAGGGAACAGGAGAGATATCTATATCAGTTCCATGCTGATATTTTCTATCAATAATTGAAAGTAATGGGGTAGACATACCTTTGTCCCCAGACTTTTAATTCCTCTTGTGCATCTATCCGCCAAGCATTTTTATCCAAAATCTTTTTATCTAGAATAACAAAGCAAGGAAAAATGCTATGTCGAGTCGCAAACAAGCGAGACTGGAAGCTAAACAATTTATCGATACGCTATCGGTACAACCTTACCCCAATTCACATAAAGTCTATGTTGAAGGCTCTAGAAGCGATATCCGCGTTCCTATGCGAGAGATTACTTTGGCAGATAGTTTAATAGGTGGAACTAAAGGTGAGCCTATTTTTGAGCCTAACGAACCTATACGCGTTTATGACACGTCTGGAGTTTATACTGACCCTGATTACTCTATTGATCTCTATAAAGGCTTACCTAAGCTTAGGGAGCGTTGGATAGAAGAACGAGATGATACTCTAGAACTTGATGATGTAAGTTCAGTTTATACAAAGCAGCGCCTAGAAGATGAGACTTTAGACGAGCTTCGATATGGAAATTTGCCACGTATCCGTCAAGCAAAAGAAGGGCATTGTGTTACTCAACTTCACTATGCGCGTAAAGGTATTATCACTCCAGAAATGGAATACATAGCTTTACGTGAAAATATGGGTCGTGCGCGTTATCGTGATGAGGTTCTTACCCAACAGCACCCTGGCCAGAGTTTTGGCGCAAACCTACCAAAAGATATCACCCCTGAATTTGTTCGCAAAGAGGTTGCAGAAGGACGAGCAATCATTCCTTCCAATATTAACCATCCAGAATCTGAGCCTATGATTATTGGCCGCAACTTTTTAGTTAAAGTAAACGCAAATATAGGTAACTCGTCAGTCAGTTCTTCAATTGAGGAAGAAGTCGAAAAGTTGGTTTGGTCGACACGCTGGGGTGGAGATACGGTAATGGACCTCTCTACAGGACGTAATATTCATGAGACACGAGAGTGGATTTTACGTAATAGCCCTGTCCCTATTGGTACGGTTCCAATGTATCAAGCATTGGAAAAAGTAAATGGTATTGCTGAAAACCTAAACTGGGAAGTCATGCGAGATACGTTGATTGAACAGGCGGAACAGGGGGTCGATTACTTCACGATCCATGCTGGCCTGCTGTTACGTTATGTTCCTATGACAGCAAAACGTGTAACAGGCATTGTGTCTCGTGGTGGTTCGATTATCGCTAAGTGGTGTTTGGGGCACCATCAGGAGAGCTTCCTATATACTAACTTCCGCGAGATTTGTGAGATTTGTGCGAAGTATGATGTCGCGCTGTCTCTAGGTGATGGTCTTCGCCCAGGCTCGGTTGCTGATGCGAATGATGAAGCTCAGTTTGCTGAGCTTAGAACACTAGGTGAATTGACCAAGATTGCTTGGGAATATGATGTTCAGGTGATTATTGAAGGCCCTGGTCATGTTCCTATGCATATGATCAAAGAAAATATGGATGAGCAGCTTGAGCATTGTCATGAAGCTCCATTCTATACCTTGGGCCCTCTGACAACAGATATCGCACCGGGCTATGATCATATTACTTCTGGAATAGGTGCTGCCATGATTGGTTGGTATGGCTGCGCAATGCTCTGTTACGTTACACCAAAAGAGCACTTGGGCTTACCAAATAAAGAAGACGTAAAGACTGGATTGATTACGTACAAGTTAGCCGCACACGCGGCTGATCTCGCAAAAGGACACCCAGGCGCTCAGGTTCGAGATAATGCTTTATCAAAGGCGCGTTTTGAGTTTCGTTGGGAGGACCAATTTAACCTTTCTCTGGACCCCGAAACAGCCCGCAGTTTTCATGATGAAACGCTTCCTCAAGAGTCAGGAAAAGTCGCTCATTTCTGTTCTATGTGTGGCCCTAAATTCTGTTCAATGAAAATCTCCCAAGAAGTGCGAGAGTATGCCAAAGACACCGAGCAGGTGGCAGCTGACCAAGCTATTTCCATTAAAATGTTGGACGACCCTCTAGAGGGAATGCGTCAGAAGTCGGAAGAGTTTAAGGCAACAGGATCTGAGCTTTATCATCCTGCCGTAGTGACTGAGGTGGAGTAATGAAGATGCGTATCTTAGTCCCTTCATCAATCATTGATGTCACGGGCGAGATACAAGCTTGTTTATCATTAGCTAAGCAACAAGGCTTTGATATCGACAATATTGAGTTGGGCGTAAGCTCAACTCAGTTGGTTGAGCTTGTATTTTTGCGCAGTGTCACAACGATATCTTCCGACATTATATCCACCGATTTGTATGATTCTAACCATCAGCTTCGCTACCAAGAAGGTACGTTTCTAGATAGCAATATCAAAAGAGATAATGTCGTTCACTTGAGTATTGAAGATCAAGGTGCGTCATTCGATGTTTGGCGCCATCCGTCAAACGGTGAAGTGCGCGCACTTTTGAGTAAGCGACCGATTACTGAAGCTCAGCGAATAAAACACTTTGCTTGGGTTATTACTTTGCTCGCACTTGATTTTCCCATTGAGGATAGCTTAACTTTGGCTCGAGCTCAGCTCAATGTTTCACGTGAAACATGGGCATGTGAATATAGCCTCTTTCCAGTCCCTGTGCTGAATAATCCAAAGTTAGGCATAGTTTCTAACTGGTCTTTAGAAGCCTCAGTGACATCAGATAATGCCTTAGCATTTGATCTACTAAATAAGGAAAGTTTAGGGCTTTATCCAGTCGTCGATGATATAGCTTGGATAGAACGCCTACTTGCCTTAGGTGTTACTACTATTCAGCTACGCATTAAAAATTCGCAACAAGCGGATTTAGAGCATCAGATTGTTCAAGCAATTGAACTAGGTAAGCAGTATCAAGCACAAGTCTTCATCAATGACTATTGGCAATTGGCAATTGAACACGGAGCCTTTGGAGTTCATCTAGGTCAGGAAGATATCAATGAGGCAAATCTTGATGAATTAGCTCAAGCGAATGTTAGGCTTGGGCTTTCCACACATGGTTATTACGAGTTATTGCGTATCACTCAAATTCCCCCGAGCTATATAGCGCTTGGTCATATTTTCCCTACGACAACGAAGCAAATGCCATCACTCCCTCAGGGCTTAGTGCGATTGAAGCTCTACCAACAATTGATAGATACGATCCCATATGGCGACGATATCGGCTTTCCTACGGTTGCGATTGGTGGCATAGATTTGACCAATGCAAATCAAGTGTGGCAGTGCGGAGTATCAAGTCTTGCTGTGGTAAGAGCCGTTACGTTGTCTGATGATCCTAAAAGCGTAGTCGATGCTTTTGCTAAAGTGATGTCCCCAGTTCAACGGACAGAAAGTATAGCCGAGGTTACACCATGACTAGATCGAAGTCTGAGCAACATCGTCACGGGATTAGTGATGTCGAGTTTCTTCGTTACCAGCGTCAGGTATCTTTACCTGAAATTGGTGAACATGGTCAGGAGCATTTGGCTACATCTCATGTGCTTATCATTGGCTGTGGCGGTTTAGGCAGTGCGGCCGCTCAGTTTCTTGCTGCAGCTGGCGTCGGGCATTTAGTGTTAGTCGATGATGATGTTGTAGAGAGCAGTAACTTGCAACGGCAAACCATCTATCGTGAGTCTGACTTAGGTATGCCTAAAGCTGTAGCAATGCGTCGGCAATTACTTAATATCAATTCAAATATCAATGTGCGTGCTATTAACGGTAGGCTTGATCATTCGCAGTTGAAGTTAGAAGTCATGTTGGCGGACGTAGTACTTGATTGCACTGACAATATCCGCTCAAGGCAATTAATAAATAAGGCATGCTTCGAACTTAAAACAGATCTGATTTTTGCTTCAGCTATAGGTTGGCAAGGACAATTTTCGGTCTTCGAGCATTCGAACACATTTGTTGAACCTCAAGCTTGTTATCGTTGCGTTTATCCATTTGATGAGTTGCCATCGCCTCGCTCATGTAATGAAGTCGGAGTTATAGGGCCAGTCGTTGGCACACTGGGTAATTATCAAGCTCTGGCTGCAATCCAGAAACTGACAACAGGAGCGTATTCCCTTTCAACGAGAACATTACATGTGTTTGACGGTCTCTCTTTAAATTGGCAACAGCTTGCGCTCTCACAGGACAGTGACTGCGAGGTATGTGGTGCTGGTTTGAGTGGCAGCTCCGTTCAAAGCCAACCAGGAGGTGCAGCATGAACTCGATTCAGATAACCATAAATGATCAGGTCGAACATGTGGCTGACCAAACAAGCCTCGTTCATATCATAGAGCTATTTTCATTACCTGAACTGGGATGTGTTTTTGCCATTAACAATGAAATTATCCCCCGAAGCAAGTGGCATGAAATACGGCTAAATAACGGCGATTCTATCTCATTATTCCAAGCTATCGCAGGAGGGTAATTACTATGCTAACGATTGGTGATAAACAATTTCAATCGCGTCTATTTACTGGTACAGGCAAGTTTTCTAATAGTCAGGTGATGGCTCAGGCTATCAAAGAATCAGGATCACAGCTTGCTACCATGGCTCTGAAGCGAGTAGATGTTCACAATCAAGATGATGACATTTTAAAGCCGCTAGTCATGTCTGGCGTAAACTTGCTACCTAATACGTCCGGTGCAAAAAATTCAAAAGATGCAATTTTTGCAGCACACTTAGCTCGCGAAGCTCTAGGTACCAATTGGCTTAAATTGGAAATTCATCCGGATCCAAAATACTTAATGCCGGACCCAATAGAGACTTTAGCTGCGGCTGAACAATTGGTTAAAGATGGTTTTATCGTTCTACCTTATTGCCACGCAGACCCCGTCTTGTGCAAACGTTTAGAAGAAGTAGGTTGTCATGCTGTGATGCCTTTGGGAGCACCAATCGGCTCGAACAAAGGTGTGGTCTCTCAAGATTTCCTTGAGATCATAATTGACCAAGCGAAAGTGCCTGTTGTGGTTGATGCGGGAATTGGTGCACCTTCTCATGCTGCTCGAGCGATGGAGATGGGCGCTGATGCTGTCCTTGTGAATACTGCGATAGCTACCTCAGTGAATCCAGTGTCTATGGCCAAAGCATTTAAGTTGGCGGTAGAGTCTGGTCGTTTGGCTTTTGAGTCCGGTTTGGCTGGCCAGGTTTCTCATGCGGTTGCTTCGAGTCCACTTACTTCATTTCTTGATGAGATTTAGTGGAGGGAGAAAATGAGTTTTGTTGATGTGTTTAACTCCCTTAACTGGGATGACGTCTCTATGTCGATTTATTCTAAAACAACACAAGACGTTGAGAGGGCGCTAGCGAAATCGACACGTAACCTGGAAGACTTTAAAGCGCTAATCTCACCAGCAGCGGAAGCTTATCTAGAGCAGATGGCACAGTTGTCTTATACAGCAACACGTAAGAGATTTGGCAATACAATGTCGCTTTATATTCCATTGTATTTATCGAACCTGTGCGCCAATTCGTGTACTTACTGTGGTTTTTCAATGGACAACCGTATTAAACGTCGAACGTTAAATCAGGAAGAAGTAAGAGCGGAAATTGAAGCGATTAAAGCGATGAAGTTTGATAGCGTGCTTCTGGTTACTGGCGAACATGAAACCAAAGTTGGCATGAATTACTTTCGTGAAATATTACCTGTAATTAAGCCTCACTTTAATTATCTGGCGATGGAAGTTCAGCCATTAGCTCAAGTTGATTACACCGAGCTCAAGAGATTGGGTTTGGATGCGGTGATGGTCTATCAAGAAACCTATCAGCGTGCTACGTATGCAAAGCACCATTTACGGGGAAACAAAATGGACTTTGAGTATCGTCTCGAGACGCCTGATCGTTTAGCTAAAGCGGGTATCGATAAGATTGGTATTGGTGCTCTGATTGGTTTGGATGAGTGGAGAGCGGATTGTTTCTATGTTGCCGCCCATCTAGATTATTTGGAGCGAACATACTGGCAAACACGGTACTCGATTTCTTTTCCTCGGCTACGACCTTGTGAGGGAAACAACGCACCAGGAAAGGTTCAACCGAAGTCGGTCATGTCAGATAGACAATTAGTCCAATTGATCTGTGCTTATCGATTGCTTAATCCTGAAGTTGAATTGTCACTCTCAACACGTGAGTCAGAGGTATTTAGAGACAATGTATTACCACTTGGTATCACAACGATGTCGGCTGCATCAAAAACTCAACCCGGTGGATACGCATCGGAAGAGCAGGAGTTAGAACAGTTTGAGATTAGTGATGAGAGAAGTGCTGCATCAGTTGAGCAGATGATCAAGGACAGAGGTTTTGACCCAGTATGGAAAGACTGGCACTCGGGATATTCAGGTTGATAGCTCTGTGTTTCACGTGAAACATTGATTAGAAAATTAAAAGGCTCTTACTGGTGACAGTGAGAGCCTTTTCGTTTCGATAAGTACTATATTATGAATGAGCTAACGGTTGTGTTGCATTACGTAGCCACTCTAGCACTTCACCATCAACAAGTGGGCTTACGTCATCCCAAACTTTCTGATGGTAGTTGTTTAGCCATGCAAGCTCTGGTCGAGTAAGCATATCAACATTGATATTGCGTGCATCAATAGGGCAACGTGTTAGTGATTCAAATGCGAGTACTGAAAAGTCTCCACTCGTTTCTTGTTCTACAACCAGTTCAAGATTCTCGATGCGAATACCAAATTGTTCAGCGCGGTAATAACCTGGTTCGTTAGACAGCACCATCCCTTTCATTAGAGGAACGTCAATGAGTCGTTTAGAGATACTGATTGGTCCTTCGTGAACACTTAAGAAGTGACCGACACCGTGACCGGTACCGTGATCATAATCGTAACCCTCAGCCCATAGGTGTTGTCGAGCCAGTGTATCGAGTTGGAAACCACGGGTACCTTGTGGGAAGCGCGCTCGAGCAATACCAATGTGGCCTTTAAGAGCCAGTGTAAATTGCTTAATCATCTCTTCGCTTGGTTGACCAATCGCGATCGTACGAGTGATGTCTGTTGTGCCGTCAAGGTACTGGCCACCTGAGTCAACCAGATAAAGTGTGTTTAACTCAAGTTTACCAGGCTCTGGCTGGTTTTCATGATTGTAGTGACACATGGCTGCATTGCCACCGGCTGCCGAAATAGTATCGAAGCTTAAATCTTTTAGGGTAGGATCTTGGAAACGGATTGCTTCCAGTTTGTCTGAAAGAACCGCTTCGTTGTGCAAGTTACCAGCGGCAACTTCGTTGTCTAACCAACAAAGGAATTGAGCCATCGCCGCGCCATCACGAATATGACATGCTTTCATCCCTGCAATCTCTATTTCATTTTTCGCAGCTTTTGGCATTAGACACGGATCCGCTTTGCTTACGACAGTAGCGCCTGAGTTTTGCAGTACCAGCTTAAACCAAGCGTTGCTGGTTGCGGGATCAACAAGGACCTTACTACCTTGAAGTTGTTCTAAGCGGTGTTGTAGTTGCTCAGGTTTAAAGACAGACACACCAGGACCCACATGGGCTTCAAATTCGGCTGGTAGTCTTGCCGGGTCAAGGAAGTATTCTAGGCTCGAATCTTTATGCAGAATCACATGAGACAATAGAACAGGTAGACGCGATACATCCAAGCCTCGGATGTTCAGCAACCAACATACAGAGTCGAGCGCGGTAATAACTGCGCTATCAGCACCAGCGTCGCTTAGAAGTTTTGCAATCTCTTCACGCTTACTTTGGCTTGATTGGCCAACGGAGTCTTCTGCCATTAGATGAACGTCAGAAACTACAGGCTCAGGTCGGTCACTCCAAAGTTCATCAATTGGGTTTGAGTCTAGAATTTTTAGCTCAACAGATCCTGCTAGCTTCGCCTGTGCGGAATCTAACCATGCTGAATTATGCATACGAGGGTCAATAGCAAGAGAAGTTCCTGTAGAGACTGATTGCTTTAACCAATCTAGCGCAGGCTCATCAATAAGGTGTCGATATTCAAATAGATCTCCGGGTACTTGTTTGGTTACTTGTACCGTGTAGCGACCATCCACAAAGATAGCGGCTTTGTCTTGAGTGATCACAGCTGCACCTGCGGAACCGGTAAAGCCAGTTAACCAATGGAGGCGTTCATTGTGTGCAGGCACATACTCGCCTAAATACTCATCTTCGTGAGGAACCAGTAGGGCATCGAAATTATTATTTTTCAGCCACTGGCGAATAGCTGAAAGACGTTGTTCTGTAGTGATTAGCATCGTTAATCCTTCAAATTTGTTCTGCGTCCATTCTTCAATTGGGACGATGGCAATAAGCTACTCCTTTTAACATAAGGCTGCAAATTATCTAAGAGTTTGAGTCTTATCATTGATGATCTGTCGCAGCCAGGTTAAAGCAGGGTCATTTTCTCTATCTCTGTGCCAAAAAAGAGTGTAAGCCATCGGCGGAAACTCGATAGGTAAAGGCAGTACCGTGAGGTTCAGTTGTTTAGATGCAAGCTTCACAAAGTGGCTAGGTGCCGTGAAGATAAAATCTGTGTAAGAACAAAGGCTAGCAGCACTGTTAAAGTCTGGCACTGTAATTGCGATATCTCTCTCTTTACCTATGTCGGCCAATCTGTAGTCGAGCAACCAGCGTTCATTGCCGTCACATCGAACTTGTACGTGACGGAAAGAGAGATAATTGTCGAGGTTCCATGCGCCATTGAGAGCAGGGTGGTCACTGCGTAATAGGCACATTTGGCTATCGCGGTATATCTCATGTTCGCAGATATCATTCGGGGGAAGCATAGTCAGTTTTGCATCATTGATATCGATGTCTTTACCTGTAATTCCGAGATCCAGTTCGCCGCGCTGTAACATTTTGAATGTCGTATCGGACCAGGCGTGAGTGCTGATCGTAACATCCGGTGCCTGGCTAAATATCGCAGGCAAGAAATGCGGAAGTATTAGTGGATAAACACTCTCTACCGCCGCAATTTGAAAGCGATAGCTGCTGGTTTGAGGTTTGAACTCTTCGGGCTGGGTAATTTGTTCCAATTGGTTGATCAAGATATCGAGTTTAGGGCGCAAAAATAATGCTTTTGGTGTTGGCTTCAATCCATGGGCATGACGAACGAAGAGAGGATCATCAAACTGCGTTCGTAATTTTGCTAGGTTTTTGCTGACTGCTGATTGGCTTAAACATAGCCTATGCGCAGCGCGAGTAACATTGAGCTCTTCGATTAACACCTTTAAACAAACCAACAGATTGAGGTCTATTCGGACTAACTTTTCCAAGTTCATATAAAATTCTCATATGGAATATCTTTAATGACTATTAATCATTTTTAGTCATATCTTACTTTAGCTTAGAATATACGCAATTTCATTTCTTCCTGTGGAGACAGTCGTGCATTCCTCTAATCAATTGCAGCACAGCAAAATTCAATTAGCTTTACTTACCATGCTGGTGCTGTTTAGTCCGCTCGCGATTGATATCTATCTACCGGCTTTACCTCAGATTTCGTCAGCGTTTCACGTGGAACATGCACTGGCGCAAGACACGATTACATGGTTTCTATTTGCGATGGGCATAGGTCAACTATTTGCTGGTCCACTTGCAGATAAACTAGGACGTCGAACTGTTGCATTGGGGGGGATCACCATTTATGCATTGAGCGCTGTATTGGCGTGGAGTGCTCAAAACATCGAATGGATGCTGATCTCCAGATTGCTACAAGGCTTAGGTGCGTGCGCGACATCAGTAGCAGCCTTTGCAACAGTTCGCGATCTCTTTGGGCCAGAGAAAAGTGGCAAGATGATTAGCTACCTGAATGGTGCGATTTGTTTCATTCCAGCGCTGGCTCCAATTCTAGGGGCGTGGTTGACTCAGCAATTTGGCTGGCGTTCAAACTTTAGCTTTATGGCGGGTTTTGCTGCTTTTGCTTTGGTTGCTATGTCGATTGGCTTGAAGGAGACGAATCCATCGCTAAGTAAAGAGGCCGTATTTAAGCCAAGCCGCTATTGGTCTGTACTAAAGACACCATCATTCATATTCCATGCATCACTTTGTATGCTTGCGATGGCTGTGATCCTTGCGTACGTGACATCTGCCCCTGTGGTTTTGATGGAAAACCTAGGGCTGACTATGAATGAATTCACCATGTGGTTCGGCATCAACGCGGTGATTAATATTATTGCTTGCATGACCGCACCTAAGTTCATGGAGAAGTACGGTACACATAAAACGTTAGTGGTTGGCATTTCTACTTTAGCTTTCGCTGGCGTTACTATGTTAATGCTGGCATCGCAACAATCTGCTTTCGCCTTTATGCTTCCGATTTTCATGTCTTCAATCGGCTTTGCATGGATCTTAGGTGCAGCGGCGGGCAAAGCGCTTGCTCCATTTGGTGATAAAGCAGGAACGGCCGCTGCTCTGTTAGGCTTATTTCAAATGAGTGGTTCAGGCTTAGTAGTTGGTAGCGTTCAACGCTTAGGCATGGAACCACAATTGATGATCGCATTGCAGATGCTCATTCTCGTTCCAGGGTTATTAATCCTAATGAGCAAAAAAGGCAGAAGCTGGCACTATGCTGCTGCTTAAGAATCCATGTAACTGCTTTGATGTCTCACCAAAACGTTGTATATTTGAGCTTCTTTATAAACGAAATTGTGGATCGTAAACGACGATGTCGATGACAACTTATGAAATGGCTCGTGTTTTGGAGCAATTAGAAGATTCTCCAGAAAAAGTAATGTTTGGTAAACTACTGAACGAGCTAGGTAATCAAAGTGGTGAGCGCATTCGCAGTGCTGCGAAGCAAGTGCCGATACACATGTTGCGAGATATTGTTTATCAATTCCAGCAAGTTATAGAAGCTCGTAAAGGTGAGCAAGTCGAATTGATGGCGCAATCTATCGCCGAGCAAGGTATCTCGGTCGAAGAGCTGAAAAAGTATTTAGAATCACGTTAAAAAGAAGACTCGCATAAGCGGGTCTTTTTTTATGGGTTGACGTTACGATTGATCGGGTTTTGCAACGAGATAAGTGTCTCGGTAGATTGAACTTCATCAATAGCTTGCAGCTTATCGATCAAGACATATTGCAGCTCTTCAATAGAACGACACATCAGTTTTACGAAGATATTGTAAGCGCCAGTGGTGTAATAGGCTTCAACGACTTCTTCTAAAGCATTAAGCTTTTCTAACGCTGAATGGTAATCGCGCGCAGCGTTTAAGTTTATCCCGATAAAACAACACACGTCATAGCCAAGCTTTTTGGTATCAACAATGACTTCCGTTCCTTGAATGATATCAGCAGACTTCATTTTTTCGATACGCACATGAATAGTCGCCGGACTAACATCAAACTGCTTTGCCATTTCGGCGTAAGGTGTCCGAGCGTCTTCCATCAAGGTTTTCAAGATCGCTCTATCTAAATCGTCCAGTTTTACGTTGCTAGTCTGCATGGTCGTCTCCCAATAAAGCTATAGATGTAGTTCAAAATATCAGCAGGGGTGATACTATTAAATGAGTTAATTACTCTACTTGAGAGCTATTTTAGTGCGCTTTAGTCTACTTCTTCTAGCTGTATTTTTTTCATCCATCATTCACGCTGACGATGAAAACGTACTTATCGTCCATTCGTACCATCAAGGATTTTTCTGGACGGATAGCTTTCAGGGTGGGTTGGAAGACGCGTTACGTGATGAAGATATCACGACACGTGTTCTGTACCTTGATACCAAGCGAATGCAAAACCAACACTACCTTAATCAACTTTATACACTTTATAAAACTAAATTTGAGAGTGAGCGATTCAAGGCAGTAGTGGTGAGTGACAATACCGCGCTTAATTTAATGAATAGACTTGGTGCAGAACTCAGTGATACTCCAGTAATCTTTGGCGGAATAAACAATTATTCTTCTTCGCTGCACAGTAACTTAAATGCGACTGGTGTTATTGAAGATATCGATCTTTATAGCAACATTTCTTTGATAGAACGTATTCAACCTAAAGTCGACAATATTTATATCGTAAGTGACTACTCTGTTACTGGAGTTGCTGTACGTGAACAAATTGCTCAGTTTTTAACGCGCTATCCAGAATATACGCAGAAAGTTCGCCAGATAATACCGGAAAGCTATCAGCAACTTTTAGTTCAGTTAAAAAACATAAAGCCAACCAGTAGTGTTCTTTTCTGGGTTTACTATCGAGATAAAGATGGCGTGGTCTTTTCTCAAAAAGATCATTGGAAAGAGATTAATCAAGTTGCCAACGCTCCAATTTATATGGTGCATGATTTAGGGTTAGGTCATGGCGCAGTTGGTGGTGTTATTCAAAGTGGCAAGATACACGGTCATCAAACGGGTGAAATGCTGCTGGAGGCATTGCGTGGTAATAGCACTTTACCAAAGGTTAGAGTTGGCTCACCGGAAATTAAGCTCGATTATCAAGCCATCGTGAAGTGGGGGTTAGGGGCAGAAAATGAAGCCGCTTCTGTCATTTTCAACAAGCCGCTCGCATTTACTGATAAATATCGCCATGAGTTGAAAATAGCTGGCAGCATAGTATCTATTCTACTGCTGATAATCATCGCACTGGTTTATTACTTAAGTCGCCTTAAGCGCAGTGAGCAGTTGGCAACAGAGAGCCAAATGTTGACAGAAATGGTGTTTGATCAGAGTTACCACTTTATAGGAGTCCTGGACGATAAGGGCTGCCTGACTTCGAGCAATAGTAAGTTACAAGAGCTCCTTTATAATCAAGACTTTGGCCAAGAACACCCGATTTGGCAGCATCAATATTGGCAAAGTGAGGCCGTTAACCAACTACAAGAGTTTTTCTCCAATACGGATCAAGAGACGGTTACCCAGTTTGAAGCTGAAATTTGGCATGCAGAGCAAGGTGCTCTGGTGCTGGAAATTTCGTTGAAACCTATTCCATCAGATATCACCTCTGCTCGTTACCTTCTTGAAGCGCGCGATATCACCTCTAGAAAAATTACTGAAGAGCGCCTTTATCAGCGCGAGGCGAATCTGAGTCACTACTACGATCAACAACCCGTCATGATGGTGACATTGGACGATCAAAATCGAATTCAACAAGTAAACCACTTTGCTGAGCAGCTTCTAGGCTATACCGAGGAGCAGGTGCTAGGGCATCGCTTGCGAGAGTTTTATTTGCATGAAGATGCGTTGATTCCTCGTCAGGTACTATTGCAACCTAAGCAAGCGATGAAAGGGGTTTGGCGAAGAGAGATTGAGTATCGTCATGCTGATGGCTCAGTGCTGTGGGTACGAGAAAACATTCGCCCATTAGCAGAGTCGGGGCATCTGCTTATCGTTGGTGAAGACATTACCGAGATGCATCATCTTTCAGAGCAATTGACCTATCAAGCTCGACACGACTTATTGACCGGAACCTACAGTCGAAATTATTTCGAAAAAGAGTTAACAAAAGCACTGCTTGAAGTTGAAAGCTACACTCGAACTCATGCCATGCTCTACATCGACTTGGACCAGTTGAAGGTACTCAATGATACTGCCGGCCATGAGGCTGGAGATGCCGCGATTCAGTTTTGCGCCAGCATGCTTGAAGAAATTCTGCCATACAACACGATCTTAGCGCGTATGGGAGGCGATGAATTTGCCATACTGCTGAAAGACTGTACCGAGCTTGATACCAAAAAACTGGCAAAAATGATTCTTGATACTTTAAGTGAGCAGCCCTTTATTTGGGAGGATATTCGCTTAAGTTTGAATTGTTCTATCGGAATTCGACTTATTGACCATACCGCGGCCTCACCGCAGATGGTGCATGCGCAGGCCGATACGGCTTGTCACGTCGCGAAAGAAGAAGGGCGTAACCGCTACAGTTTGTACTGTCTTGATGACAAAGAGTTGCGTCGACGCGAGCAAGAGATGGAAAGCGTCAATCTAGTGCATGATGCATTGGCTAATCAGCGTATAGAGTTGTTTGCTCAGCGAATCATTGCACTTAATGATGATGAGCCAGGAATGCATTTTGAGATTTTGGTTAGAATTCGCAATTCAAAAGGGGACTACATATCGCCTGGCATCTTCATGCCTGCATCTGAACGCTACAATATTGCTCATATGATCGATAAAGAAGTGGTGAGTCAAACGTTAGATTGGTTTGAAGGGAACCCTGTTGCTCTGGCTGAGCTAAGCCAGGTTGCGATCAACCTTTCAGGGCACTCCATGGGCAATCGAGAGTTTATTCAGTTCTTATTGACTCGATTGGAAGAGAGTGTGGTTCCTTGCCATAAGGTGTGTCTAGAAATCACTGAAACCGCGGCAATGAGTAATATGAGTCAAGCGATTGAGTTCTTTACCAAGCTAAAAGATTTGGGCTGTTTGATTGCTTTAGATGACTTTGGCTCAGGGCTATCTTCTTTTGGTTACTTACAAAAACTACCTGTCGATATAGTAAAAATTGATGGTATTTTTGTTCGAGATATCGATGTAAATGAGATGGACCATTTGATGGTGCGCTCTATCAATGATTTGGCAAAACAGATGGGTAAACGCACGGTTGCTGAGTTTGTTGAAAACACTCGAATAATCGATCAGTTGATGGAGCTTGGCGTTGATTACGCACAAGGCTATATCATTGGTAAGCCACAGCCTTTAGCTCAATTAGCGGAAGAGTTGATGAGTGAGAACAAGGTTAGTACCAACTCATAAAATCCATTACACTTGCGCCAGTTAAAAGATTCGCTATTCGGAGCCCATTGTGCAGCTACAACTAATTTGTGAAAACCCAGCTCAAAGTGAGCAACTTGAGCTTGTCGCTGAGCGTTGGGGGTTAACTCATAGCACAGAGAGTCTCTTCGCCTTAGTGTTGACTGAAGAGCGTTTAGAGCTGCGTAAAGTGGATGAGCCTAAGCTAGGCGCTATCTACGTTGATTTAGTGGGGGGCGCGGTCGGACATCGTCGTAAATTTGGTGGCGGTAAGGGCCAGGCGATCGCTAAGGCGGCTGGATTAAATAAAGGTGCCACACCGACAGTACTTGATGGTACAGCTGGTTTGGGACGTGATGCTTTTGTATTGGCATCATTAGGTTGCAAAGTTCAAATGGTTGAGAGGCACCCAGTAGTTGCTGCACTGCTTGATGATGGCTTAGAGCGCGCGAAGCAAGATGCAGAAATAGGTACTTGGGTTAGTGAACGAATGTCATTGCTTCATGCTTCAAGCCACAGTGCGTTAGATGATTTAGCCAAAGATGAAAACTTCATCAAGCCTGATGTTGTCTATTTAGATCCCATGTACCCGCACCCTGAGAACAAGAAAAAAAGCGCCTTGGTCAAAAAAGAGATGCGCGTTTTCCAGTCTTTGGTTGGCACGGATCATGATGCTGATAGTCTATTGGAACCCGCCTTAGCCCTTGCAACTAAAAGGGTTGTGGTCAAGCGTCCAGATTACGCTAATTGGCTTGATGAGCAAAAACCCGCAATGGCGATTGAGACCAAAAAAAATCGCTTTGATGTTTACGTTAAAGCATCAATGACTTAGCGCACAGAGTGTTTCAAAACATAATTTAGTGCTTGCTAAATAATAGTCATGCAGGTATATCTTACTAAGAACTATTCGTATTCTTAGCTGGAGTTGTAGCATGGCTAAACGTCTTTGTAAGATGAACCGTAAACAAATTGCGGACAATCTAGGGGATATCCATCGCTTGGTGGTGGAACCTAAATTTGTTTGCCGCTCATGTGCGCGTTCATCTGCGTCTCAGTCTTCTCTTTGTAAGCCAGCAGCTATTCCTCCTCAATCATGCCAAGAGATGCCAATAGAACAGCAAAGAGCGTGTGTCTTATTAACTGAGGCACTGCCTAAATTGGCCTCTGTAGAGTCCATCGCTGATAAAAAAGCGCAAGCAGTTCGCCGTGTGGTAGAACGAGTCAAACAGAAAGCGGCGAATGAGATTCAGATAAATACTAACCCTGATCGTACAGATAGCCGGGTTCAAGCTGTTGAAGTTTACGATAAGAAAGCGCTAAAGAGCGCCAAAAAAGCCCTTAAGAAGTACTACAAACAACAACAGAAGCTGCTTAAGTTAGCCAAGAAACAACAGAAGTTGTTAAAGCGTCAGAAAAAGCTAGAAGCTCATGTTTCGAAGCAGCCGCCGATTATTATCCCAGAGCTGGTGGATGTACGAGTTGAATCCCAAGTACACTAAGTTTGAATAAATAAAAAAACGCTCTCCAACTTGGAGAGCGTTTTTTTTAAAAGGAAAAGAGCTTAAGCGGACTGGTAGCTTTTAGCGACTTTCTTTTTCACCCAAGTTTCATTGATCCACAATGAGAGCATGATGACTGCGCCACCCAAGGCTAATCGAGTTAAGTCGACATCACGGTTCCAAATCACAATATTGACGATAAGACCTGCAGGTACAAGGGCATTGTTCATCACGGCTAGCGCGCCAGCATTGACCATTGTTGCTCCTTTATTCCAAGCGAAATAGCCCAGTCCTGATGCAATAACCCCAAGGTAGACCAGAATGCCCCATTGAGTTTGTGTTGTTGGGAGCTTGTCGATATTACCCATCAAAGCAAATGCAGTTAGGGCAACACACAAAGCGCCTAAGTAAAAATAGCCAAACACCGTATGCTGAGGAAGCTCTACCGGAGTTTTCTCCATAATGTATTTGTAACCAACTTGGCCGATGGCAAAACAGATGTTTGCGCCTTGTACGACTAAGAAGCCTAACAAGAAATTCTCATTGATACCGGCAAACTTAATCAGTGCTGCGCCAATCACAGCAATGACCGCAGAGACTAAATACCACGGTGAGAAGCGACCTTTAAGTAGATCATAAATCAGGGTGACGTAAATTGGGGTAAATACAGTGAACAGTAGAACTTCTGGAACAGAAAGGAGCAGAAAAGATTGGTAGTAGAAGCAATACATTAAACCAAGCTGAAAACCACCAACTGTCATCAGCTTAGCTATGAGTGTCTTATCCACTTCTCTAAATTTTAGGAATGGCAGGAAAACGATACTCGCGAGCGCCACCCGCATTAAAACAGAAAACCACGAGTCGACCTGACCCGCGAGATAAACGCCGATTAAGCTAAAAGAGAACGCCCACAACAGCGTTACTGCAGAGAGATAACCCATAACTAATACTCATTATCAATATTTGCTCTGCAGTCTATCTGAATTTCGTTTGACGATCAGTCTTTAAGTGGCACGACCAACATATCAACTGGCGAACAATTGATCAGCTGACGAGTTGAAGAAAGCAGCTTACTCCAGAAATCTTGGTGGTGCCCGCATACCACAAGATCAATATTGAACTCTTGAATAGTTTCACAAAGCTCGTTACCTAAATCACCACTGCCGACTAAGGTGTGTTTGATTGGATAATTGGCATGATCGGCAAAATCCTGCAATTGGCTTTGAGAAGCTTGAACGGCTTGATGTTGTGTTTCAGCGAGGTTGATATCGATGAGCCCAGTATAAAGTTCAGCATAATTCACATCGATATGGACAAAAGAGACCGCGGCATCGAGTGGTTTTGCTAGGGATACGGCTTTATCGATCAAAAGTTTACTGTCTTCTGAGAGGTCAACAGCAACCAAAATATGTTGATAACTCATAGTGCTATCTCCTTTAGGTAACTGATTTAAGATTAGCACCAGAGATAGATAAATTTTGCTGCGGTGATCTCAGATCCACATTCATACGTCAAAGTGTTATGGTAATGATCATGATATAGTCAGTTTAAGTTCATAGACTTAGTAGGAGTAGGAAATGCTGTCACAGGCAATGGTTGAACAATTGAATGAGCAAATTAATCTCGAATTTTTCTCATCCAATCTATACTTACAAATGAGTGCTTGGTGTGAAGACAAAGGATTTGAAGGTGCAGCCGAATTTTTACGCGCGCATGCCGTAGAAGAAATGGAGCACATGCAACGTCTTTTCACTTACGTAAGCGAGACGGGTGCGATGCCAATTCTAGGTGCAATTGAAGCGCCTAAACATGAGTTCAATAGCCTTGGCGAAGTATTCCGTGAAACTTACGAGCATGAGCAGATGATTACTCAACAGATCAACAAGCTAGCTCATGGTGCGTTTACGTCACAAGACTACTCAACTTTTAACTTCTTACAGTGGTACGTCGCTGAACAGCACGAGGAAGAGAAGTTATTTAAAGGGATTTTAGACAAGCTAGAACTGGTTGGTGAAGACGGCAAAGCGTTGTTCTTTATTGATAAAGATCTAGCGGCTCTAGCGAAAGAAGGTTCATCTTCTATTATGGATGCCACTGCTGAATAAACTTCAGCAAGAGACTCTTTAATTAGATCGTCTTTTTCTTCTGGGCATCCTACGAAGGTGTAGGGAGGAAAAGATGATCAATGCTGATACCATTCTATTCACGCTGATGTTGGTGACCATAGTTAATATGGCCAGATATCTTACCGCGCTGCGTTCTCTGATTTACATTATGCGAGAAGCTCACCCCTTGTTGTATCAACAAGTGGATGGCAATGGCTTTTTCACTACGCATGGCAACATGACCAAACAAGTTCGTTTGTTTCATTACCTCAAAAGCAGAGAGTATCACCATCATCATGATGAGCTGTTCACGGGCAAGTGTGAGCGTGTTAGAGAGTTATTTATCCTATCAACCTCATTACTCGGTGTGACCTTATTGGCGGCTTTTATTCTCTAATTGGTGAATTGGCAAGCAGTCAGATAATCGTTAGAATAGCGAGCTAAATTGCAAAGGATGTGCGTTATGCACATCCTTTTTTATTGGTTTTTTTGAGTAGTAGTGGTCATGACAGAAAAGTTCGACGTAGTCATCATTGGCGCAGGTGCCGCAGGTTTAATGTGTGCCGCTGAAGCGGGTAAGCGCGGTCGTAAAGTACTGCTGCTTGATCACGCCAAAAAACCTGGCCGTAAAATTCTGATTGCTGGTGGTGGTCGTTGTAATTTCACCAACTATGACGTGACAGCTAAAAACTATCTTTGTAACAACCCGCACTTTGTGAAATCAGCTTTGGCTCAATACACCAATTGGGATTTTATCTCGATGATCTATAAACATGGCATCGAGTTTGAAGAACGCTCTCATGGGCAGTTGTTTTGTGTCGGAGATTTCGATTCAAAAGATATCGTCAAGATGCTACTGGCTGAGTGTAACTTGCCCTCGGTGCACCAACGCTACCAACAAGACATTCAAAGTATAGAAAAAACAGCAACAGGTTTTTCCCTACAGACAAAAACCAGTGAGATTGTATGTGATTCTTTAGTGGTGGCAACTGGTGGGCTATCGATGCCAAAATTGGGCGCGACACCATTTGGGTACAAAATCGCTGAGCAGTTTGGTTTATCTATAGTTCCCACTACGGCAGGCTTGGTACCATTTACTTTACACAAAGAGGACAAGGAAGACTTTGCAGAGTTATCTGGAATTGCTATTCCCGTCGAAGTTACCTCAGAGAATAAGACAGAATTCAAAGAAGCCATGCTGTTTACCCATCGTGGCTTGTCAGGGCCCTCTGTGCTGCAAATTTCGTCTTTCTGGAAGCCGGGTGAAAAGGTAAAAATTAACTTAGTACCGGAAGTCGATATCAATGAGCTATTAACCCAGTCGTTAGATAAACACCCAAATCAAAGCTTGAAGAATACCTTAGCTAAAGTTCTACCTAAGCGTTTGGTTGAGGTTTTAGTTGAACGAAAAGTGCTAGAAGACAAACCGCTAAAACAGTTTGGTGTACATCAATTAAAGGCGATTACTGAAACACTACAAAACTGGCATATCACACCTAATGGGACAGAAGGCTATCGAACGGCGGAGGTGACCCTTGGTGGTGTGAATACCGATCATATTTCATCAAAAACAATGGAGTGCAAAGAAATCAAAGGTTTGTACTTTATTGGTGAAGTTATGGATGTCACAGGTTGGCTTGGTGGTTACAACTTCCAGTGGTGTTGGAGCTCTGGTTTTACTGCTGGTCAGTGGGTATAAACTGCCTAAATAAATATTAATGAGAGTTTACTCTTTAGTACTACACTTAGTTTATTAATACAGCGAGTGTCTTGGAAGGAGTAAACTCTATGAGTCAAGAAGCGTTAATTTCTCGTATTAACGAATTACCTCGTATCGAAAGCGTACTGCAAGAATTGCTCGAAATGGTCAACAGTGAACCAATAGATTTTGGCGAGTTGGCGCGTAAAATGTCGATGGACCAAGTGTTACTCGCGCGTGTACTGCGCATGGCTAATTCGGCACAATTCGGTGGTATTAAAGGTATCTCTAACATCAATGACGCTATCGTTCGTATCGGTGTTGGTGCCATCCGTAACCTTATCTCTTCTTCGATCCTTGCATCGACTTTTCCAAAATTAGAAACCATTAATATTAAAGATTATTGGGCGGGGACATTTGAAGTTGCGACCATCGCGAGCACCATTGCGAAAGATATTAAACTCGATCCCAATGAAGCGTTTACCACAGGAATCCTTCACAATATTGGCGAATTAATGATTCACACCTTAGAGCCAGAGAAGGCACTCGATATTCAAGAGCGTGTGATGAATGGTGAAAATGCGACTCAAGTTCAGCAAGAAGTATTGGGCACCAACGCTCAGCAACTTGGGGCGGTATTGGCTGAAACTTGGCAGTTTCCTAATGAGCTGGTGGATGCGATTGCCAATGTTAACCACCCAGCAAAAGCGGTTGAGTCAAAACGCTTGGCTTGTTTAATGTATCTGGCTAGAGATATTCATCAGCGTTGGGACAACATGCTGGATCAGAATGAGAAACACGCTTACTTAACGTCAAGTAAGGCTGCCTTAGCTCTGCATGCATCACCAGATTTGGCGGATAAAATTGATGGCATACGTGGCCAAGGCAGTGAGTTGGCTTATCAACTATTCTGATAAGCCATTTTAATCGCTTGTTAGGCGGCGCTTTGTGTGGGATCTTTTTTGCTAAATTTGATCTGTTGGATCACCAAGCCACCAATGATCAGCAATAAGCCTATCAAGGTTGTTGGATGTATCTCTTCACCTATGATGGTCGCTAGTAATGCCAATGAAATAAATGGCGAGGCGAAGATGAGGTTACTGATACGCGCCGTATTTTGCGTTAGTTTTAGTGCGCTCAGCCACAGTACAAAGGTGACCCCCATTTCAAACAGGCCAACATAAGTCACGGCTAACCAGCCTTTTGAGCTGATGTGCGACCATTGGGCGCCTTCATACACGCTAAGCCCGATAGCAAAAGGAATCGCCACCAGAAATCCGAGTAGTACACCAACAATTGGATCAGCTTTGTTTTTAGTGTTCAGAATCCAATAACTGGCCCAAAGTAGGGTCGAAACCAACGCTAGCCCTACGCCTAGTGGGCTTTCAAAGTTCAGCCCAAGTACATCACCTTTCGTCGCAATCACAATCACGCCAAAATAACTCAGCGTGCAGGCGATCCAATCTTGCTTACGAATTTTTTGACCAAGAAATACCGCTGCCATGAGCGTTAGCGTGATAGCCCAACTGTAGTTGATCGCTTGCGCTTGAGAGGCGGGTAACAGGTCATAAGCTTTGAATAGAATGATGTAGTACGCCAGAGGGTTGATTAAACCCAGTAAAAAGTAGTACCAAGGGTTAGATAAAAAAGTGCTGGCCAGTGAAGAGAGTTTACCTTGCACTGCGCAAATCGCAGTTAACGCGATCGCCGATACGATGCTAGCCATAGTTAGCATTTGGATAGGCGTAAACTCAGCCAAAGTCAGTTTGAATGCGGTAGCCACAGTTGACCATAGTAGGACAGCTGAAAGGCCAAACCCTAACGCGCGACGTTCGTTCATGATGCTCCTTCAATAAAACCAATGGGTTAAAGACCCAATTTTTACGCGGTGGGATGGAATACGGAGCGCCTAGTCTATCTGTTCGATATCTAGCCGACAAACTGGACATTTATCCAGTGGTAAAATACCATGGAAATAAGACTAAAAAAGTGAGTTAAAGCTTTACTATGCAATGGATTCTCGACAATCAAAGTTTACTGTTAACCGCGATCAGCAGCGCCGTTTTATCTGGAGTCGGAGTCGGCTGGTGGATAAAACAGAAAATGCAGTTTCACAGTCAGCTTTTGGAGCAACAATTAGAGTCCAATCAGCAACTGGCGAATAGCCAAATTAGCCAACTACAGCGTGAATTGCAGCAGTCTCAAATCGAGCTTGATGAGTTGGATAGTGAGCGTGATAAATCAGCGTATGAATTGAAACAGGCACATGGCAAGTTAATGGCGGTGATGGAGAAGCTGCGCTACTTTGAAGCCGTAAAGCAAGAGCGCCAACAGTACGCTGATGATCTGAACTTGATTCGTGAGCAAAAGTCACAGCTTGATGCTCAATTGAGAGAGCAAGAAGCGCGTCATGAGCAAGAAAACAAAGCCAATCAAGAGAAACTGCAGCTGCTCGAAAAAGCGGAAGATCGCCTTAAGCAGCAGTTTGAGCACTTAGCCAACCAACTCTTCGAAACTAAAACCGCTAAGGTCGATCAGCAAAATAGGCAAAGCTTAGAAGGGCTACTCTCGCCATTAAAAGAGCAGCTTGAGGGCTTTAAGAAGCAAGTGAATGACAGCTTTAACCTTGAAGCCAAAGAGCGTCACACCTTAACCCATGAACTTAAAAACCTTCAGCGCCTTAATGAGCAGATGACCAGAGAAGCCGTGAACCTAACGCTCGCGTTGAAAGGGGACAATAAGCAGCAAGGTAACTGGGGAGAAGTGGTTCTTGCTCGCGTTTTGGCAGAGTCTGGCTTGCGTGAAGGGCATGAGTACCAAACTCAAGTGAGCCTGCAAAATGAAGCGGGTAAACGCTATCAACCGGATGTGATTGTTCACTTACCTCAAGATAAACAAGTGGTGGTGGATTCAAAAATGGCTTTGGTGGCGTATGAACGTTACTTCAACGCGAGCAACGACGTTGAACGGGAAGCTGCCCTAAGTGACCACTTACTTGCATTGCGGGCTCATATTAAAGGTTTATCCAATAAAGATTATCATCAACTCAAAGGCATTCAGAGCCTCGATTATGTGTTGATGTTTATTCCGGTCGAGCCTGCATTCCAAGTCGCTATTCAAGCTGACCCAAGCTTAGTGAAAGATGCACTGGAGCAAAACATCATCATCGTGAGCCCTACAACCTTACTCGTCGCGCTTCGTACTATTGATAATTTGTGGCGCAATGAACGACAAAATCAGAATGCTCAAATCATTGCTGAACGTGCCAGCAAGTTGTACGACAAGTTGCGTCTATTTGTGGATGACATGGAAAGTTTAGGCGGCGCCTTAGACAAAGCGAACCAGAACTATCAAGGTGCGATGAATAAACTGGCCAGTGGACGAGGAAACGTGATTCGACAGGCTGAGAGCTTTAAAGAGTTAGGTGTTGAGGTAAAAAGACCTATCTCAACGAGCTTAACGCAAATGGCCCAATATGATGGGCTCACAGAAAATAGTGCATTGAATGAAAATGATTCTTTCGTACAAAGACATCCGGCTGAGGATAAAGTAAACTAATCGCCCGCAGTACTCAGGTCGTATTAATTAAGAAGTACTGCTCGAAGAGGAATCATCATGACGGATACAAGCGTGCAATCGAATACAGCTTTAGAATCGAGTGAAACAACCCACTTTGGTTTCACCACCGTAGCAAAAGAACAGAAAGTCGAAAAAGTGGCAGAAGTATTTCACTCTGTAGCGGCAAAATACGACATCATGAACGACTTAATGTCGGGTGGCGTACATCGTCTTTGGAAGCGTTTTACGATCGATTGTAGTGGTGTTCGTCCTGGTCACCGTGTCCTTGACCTTGGCGGCGGTACTGGCGACCTGACGGCAAAGTTCTCTCGTATTGTGGGTGAGAAAGGCCATGTTATTCTGGCTGACATCAACAACTCTATGCTCAACGTAGGCCGTGACAAGCTGCGTGACAACGGCGTTGTTGGTAATGTTCATTACGTGCAAGCAAATGCTGAAGAGCTGCCATTCCCAGATGACTATTTTGATGCGATTACAATTAGTTTTTGTCTACGTAACGTAACAGACAAAGACAAAGCATTACGTTCGATGTACCGCGTGCTTAAACCAGGTGGTCGTCTATTAGTATTAGAATTCTCTAAACCAATTCTAGATCCACTTTCAAAAATTTATGACGCGTATTCATTCCACCTGTTGCCAAAAATGGGCGAGTTAGTGGCGAATGATGCCGAAAGCTACCGTTACCTAGCGGAATCCATTCGCATGCACCCAGATCAAGAGACCTTGAAAGGCATGATGGATGAGGCAGGCTTTGATCAAACCGGTTATTACAATCTAACTGGTGGTATCGTTGCGCTACACCGTGGCTACAAATTCTAAGGGTGCGTTATGCCATTTGAACCATTGGTAACAGCAGTCATTGAAACCACATTAAATACCCTGATTAAAGACGATCCGGAATTGGGGCGTCGTCTTGGTCGTTTGAAAGGGCAGGTGATTCAAGTTCACTTAAAAGAGATCAATAAAACGCTGACTTTTATCTTTAGCCAGCAGATAGATGTACTAGGTAATTATGAAGGCAAGCCGGATTGTTATCTTTCATTAAATCTGGCGGTGCTGCCGGAATTACGTGACCAATCCAATATCACTAAGCTTATTAAGCAAGATAAGCTGATTTTGGAAGGCGATATTCAGCTGGCGCAAAAGTTCTCTCAATTGATGACGGACTGCAAGCCTGACGTCGAAGAGTGGTTATCACGTGTGACTGGAGATGTGGTAGCACATACCGTAATCAAAGGGGTATCTAACTTAGGTCAGCTAGTGACAAGTCAAGCATCGAAACATCAACGCCATATTGGCCAAGTGTTGACCGAAGAGTGGCGTGTTGCACCCGCACCGTTAGAAGTTGCGCATTTCTGCGATCAAGTGGATGACGTAAAAAGCCAAGCTGCCCGTGTAGAAGCTAAACTGAATCAACTGTTGGAGCGTGCATGACTCCTGCAGAGCTAAGACGTTTATATCGCATCATTAAAGTACAGCTTGAGTATGGCTTGGATGAACTACTACCTAATCATCAGCTGACTAAAGCACCTTTATTGGCCCGTAAAGGGTTATTCTGGATTAAAAACCAGCACGCAGACAAAGAGTTGGGTGAGCGACTTCGTTTGGCATTACAAGAGCTTGGGCCAGTATGGATTAAGTTTGGTCAGATGATGTCGACCCGTCGAGATCTGTTTCCCGCTCATATCGCTGACCCATTGGCCCTATTGCAAGATCAGGTATCTCCATTTGATGGCAAACTAGCAAAAGAGTGCATTGAACGTGCATTAGGTGGCCCTGTTGAGACTTGGTTTGATGATTTTGAACTTGAACCTCTTGCTTCAGCGTCAATTGCTCAGGTCCATACCGCCAAACTGAAGTCGACTAACCAAGAAGTGGTATTAAAGGTCATCAGGCCAGATATTCGCCCAGTCATTGATGCAGATCTAAAACTGATGTACCGAATGGCGCGTATAGTCGCCAAGGCTCTTCCTGAAGCACGTCGTTTAAAACCCGTTGAAGTAGTACGTGAGTACGAAAAAACATTACTGGATGAACTCGACCTACGTCGTGAAGCAGCGAATGCGATTCAACTGCGTCGCAACTTCGAAAACAGCGAAGAATTATACGTTCCTGAAGTTATTACTGACTTTAGTAATGAAACTGTCATGGTTTCTGAGCGAATATACGGCATTCAAGTCTCTGACATTGAAGGCCTTAAAGCGAACGGCACTAATATGAAGCTGCTCGCGGAGCGTGGTGTAAGCGTCTTCTTTACCCAAGTGTTTAGAGACAGCTTTTTTCATGCGGACATGCATCCAGGTAATGTGTTTGTTGAACCGCAGCATCCGGAGAATCCACGCTGGATTGGCTTGGATTGCGGAATCGTCGGAACGCTTAACAGTGAAGATAAGCGTTACTTAGCGGAAAACTTCTTAGCGTTTTTTAACCGAGATTACCGTCGAGTGGCTGAGTTGCATGTCGATTCGGGTTGGGTTCCACGTGAAACCAATATTGATGAGTTCGAGTTTGCGATTCGCATTGTCTGTGAACCGATTTTCGCGAAACCATTATGTGAAATATCATTTGGTCATGTACTGCTGAACCTGTTTAACACAGCACGTCGCTTTAATATGGAAGTGCAGCCACAACTCGTGTTGCTGCAAAAAACATTACTTTACGTTGAAGGGCTTGGTCGACAGCTTTATCCGCAACTGGATTTGTGGGAAACGGCAAAACCATTCCTTGAAGAGTGGATGATGAACCAAGTTGGACCGCAAGCGGTGATCAACGCGGTGAAAGATCGTGCGCCGTTCTGGGCAGAGAAATTACCAGAGCTGCCAGAGCTTCTGTATGACAGCTTGCGCCAAGGTAAAATGATGAACCAACGAATGGATCAGCTATACCAAGGTTACCGTTCGAGCAAACGTCAGCAAGCGACAGGAAAATTTTTATTTGGTGTTGGTGCCACATTAGTCGTATGCTCGGCAATATTGGTAAACAGCACTTATGAGCAACTTTCTATGGTCAGCGCCCTAGGTGGTGTCACATTTTGGTTGCTTAGTTGGCGAGCTTACCGTCAATAGACGTTAAACTCTTGAAATAAATTTGTTTATAAAAGACCCGAGGTAAAAAGAATGGGTGGTATTAGTATTTGGCAACTTCTGATTATTGCTGTCATCGTCGTTCTACTATTCGGAACTAAGAAGCTGCGCGGTATTGGTGGTGACTTAGGTGGTGCCGTGAAAGGCTTTAAAAAAGCGATGAGCGAAGATGAGCCAGCGAAAAAAGACGCTGACTTTGAGCCAAAATCTGCTGAAGAGCAAAAGAACTTAGAGCAGCAGAAGACAGACGCTTCTGCTGAAGTAAAGAAAGACAAAGAGCAGGCATAACACGTGTTTGATATCGGTTTCTGGGAACTGGTATTAATATCTGTCGTTGGGCTGGTGGTTCTTGGTCCTGAACGCTTGCCACATGCAATTCGTAGTGTTTCTAAGTTTATTAGCTCTGCGAAAAGTATGGCAAACAGTGTGAAAGATGAACTTTCTCACGAGCTTAAGGTTCAGGAATTACAAGATAACCTGCGCAAGGCGGAGCAGATGGGGATGGAAGATTTATCTCCAGAGCTGAGATCTTCAGTAGAAGAATTGAAGCAAGCTGCCCAAGAGGTGCAACGCCCATACGCGAGCAAAAGCGACTCAGCAGATAACAATGCCGAGGCTTTGAATAAGAATGTTGAATCTGTTCAGAGTGCTAATGACTCAGTGGATGCCGTCGAGAGCTTAAGTACTCCAACGTCATCACAGGCAGATAAGAAAGCCGAATAGTCTCGCATTAGGAGGAGCTACTAAACAGTAGCTCCTTTTCGATCTTTTATAGTAGAGGTTTCCATGTCTTCTGCGCAGCAGACACAGCCTTTGATCAGCCATTTGCTGGAACTCCGTAACCGACTGTTGCGAGCGATTCTTGCAGTATTGGTGGTGTTCATTGGGCTGATCTATTTTTCGAATGATATCTATGAGTTTGTCTCAGCACCTTTGGTAGAGCGTTTACCTGAGGGTGCAACAATGATTGCTACTGATGTGGCGTCACCTTTCTTTACGCCACTAAAACTGACACTTGTTGCCGCAATATTTATAGCGGTGCCTTTTATCTTGTATCAAGTCTGGGCCTTCGTTGCTCCAGGGTTATATAAGCATGAACGCCGTTTGATAATGCCATTGATGTTTTCAAGCTCTTTGCTTTTCTACTGTGGTGTCGCATTCGCTTATTTCGTCGTCTTCCCATTGGTGTTCGGCTTCTTTACCGCCATTTCATTGGGTGGTGTCGAGTTTGCTACTGACATTTCAAGTTATCTTGATTTTGTATTAGCACTGTTTTTAGCTTTTGGTATCGCGTTTGAAGTCCCTGTTGCAATTATCTTATTGTGCTGGACAGGAGCGACAACGCCGAAGAGTTTAAGTGAAAAGCGTCCATACATTGTTGTGGGGGCGTTTATTGTCGGTATGATGCTGACGCCACCAGATATGATTTCTCAGACCTTGCTCGCTATTCCAATGTGTTTGCTATTTGAAGTTGGTTTGTTCTTTGCGCGTTTTTATGTGCGTAAAGATAACGATGATGAAGCGGTAGAAGAGTAATAATTCTGAAACGAAAAAAGGGGCTGATAGATATCTATCAGCCCCTTTTGTATGTTTGGAGCAATATACGATCGAGCTGCTTATAACCCAAAGAGCTGGCTCGCATTGTGTGTGGTAATGCGATCAACCTCTTTTATAGAGAGCTCTCTTAAATCAGCAACACGCTGGGCAACAAGAGAGGTATAAGCCGGCTCATTACGTTTACCTCGGTGGGGCACTGGTGCTAAATAAGGGCAATCTGTTTCAAGAATGACGTAATTCATATCGAGGTGTGGAATGACTTTATCCATCCCACCATTTTTAAAGGTAGAAACGCCACCTAAACCTAAATGGAAACCAAGGTCATTGATCGCTTTTGCTTCTTCTACGCTACCACCGAAGCAATGAAAAACCCCTGACAGTGAGCCGTCTTGTTCTTTTCGCAGTAGTGCTAACGTTTCTTCAATAGAATCTCGAGTATGGATTACGACCGGTAACTTCATCTCTTTCGCCCAATTTAATTGAGTGATAAATGCCATCTCTTGCTCTGCTTTATAAGTTTTATCCCAATATAGGTCGATGCCAATTTCACCTACAGCAACGAAGTTATGCTTGTCGAACCAAGAGTGGATAATATCGAGTGTCTGTTTGACGTTGCTGTCAACATAACAAGGGTGAAGGCCCATCATTGAGTGGCAGACTTGTGGGTATGCTGCTTGAGTTTTGAGCATAGGTTGAATGGAATCTAGATCGATATTTGGCATTAAAATTTTCTCTACGCCTTGCTCAAGTGCGCGTTGGACGACCTGGTCGCGGTCTTGGTCAAATTCACTGGCGTAGATATGGGCGTGGCTATCGATCATGGTTGTTCTCTTGAGTGGTTAGCTTGATTGGTCTTTGGGCTCAGTATACGGCAGTGTGAGCATTTGGTCATTTTCTGCATTTTTCCTTTCAGCCGCTGGCGTCTGAATCTTGGAGTGATATGATGCGGGACAAGCACTTTCACCACACAAGGAGAACAGAGTGTCAGTTTCTATTCAAGGCCAATTCCCTGGCCGTCGCATGCGCCGTATGCGTAAGCATGACTTTAGCCGTCGCCTAATGGCTGAAAATCAGTTGTCTGTAAACGACCTTATTTATCCAATGTTTATCCTAATGGGTAAAGATCGTCGTGAAACGGTTGAATCTATGCCAGGTGTTGAGCGTTTATCTATCGACCTGATGCTAGAAGAAGCGCAATATTTGGCGCAACTGGGTGTGCCAGCGATTGCTCTGTTCCCAGTGGTGAATCAAGATGCAAAAAGCTTGTGTGCTGCTGAAGCGTACAACCCAGAAGGCCTAGTTCAACGAGCGGTACGTTCACTAAAAGAGCATATCCCGGAAATTGGCGTTATTACCGATATCGCGTTAGATCCATTCACGACGCATGGCCAAGATGGCATCATTGATGAAGATGGTTATGTTCTGAATGATGAAACGACCAAGGTTCTCGTCAAGCAGGCGCTCTCTCATGCTGAAGCTGGTGCAGACGTTGTTGCGCCATCAGATATGATGGATGGTCGTATTGGCGCTATTCGTGAAGCGCTAGAAAATGCTGGCCACGTGAACACTCAGATCATGGCTTACTCTGCTAAATATGCTTCTTGTTACTATGGTCCTTTCCGTGATGCGGTTGGTAGTGCTAGTAACTTGAAAGGCGGTAACAAAAAGAACTACCAAATGGATCCGGCAAACAGTGATGAAGCGATTCATGAAGTGGCGTTAGACGTGAGTGAAGGCGCTGACATGGTGATGGTGAAGCCAGGTATGCCATATCTAGATGTGGTTCGTCGTGTCAAAACAGAGCTTCAAGTCCCAACTTTTGCTTATCAGGTTTCAGGTGAGTATGCGATGCACAAAGCTGCTTTTGCCAATGGTTGGTTGAAAGAGCGTGAAACTGTCATGGAATCTCTGCTTTGCTTTAAGCGCGCCGGGGCTGATGGCATCTTAACTTACTTTGCAAAAGACGTAGCTGAGTGGTTAGCTGAAGAGAATGCGCAAGCTGCAACCTTTTTGAAAGGTGAGTAAGCGTTACTGCTTAATTAGATAGATGTAAAGGCTGGCGATTGTCAGCCTTTTTTAGTTTTGGTGATCGTGGATGAGCATTGTATATCGCGAAGGTAGTCTGGAAGAGTGTATTCAGGTGGTGGAACAGATCACGGAATTTTCTCATAAAGAAACGGTACAAACTTTAGCAGCGCGTTTGGAAGATAAAACTGAGAGTTTGATTCTGGTTGCCGAAGAGTCGGGCACCTTACTTGGTTTTAAAATAGGCTATCAATTGGATGAGCTAACTTTCTATAGTTGGTTTGGTGGAGTTTCACACGCGGCAAGAAACAAAGGTGTGGCGCAAAAATTATTGGATAAGCAGGAAGAGTGGGTTACTAATCGGGGCTATAAACAGCTAAAAGTGAAATCGAGAAATGAATTTCCAGCGATGCTAAGGCTTCTTCTTCGTAATGATTATATGATTGAAAAATTTGAAGAAAGAGAAGCGTTGATTGAAAGTAGGGTGCATTTTTTAAAGCAATTCTAGACGCCTAAAATATTAAATGAGATTTTTTCTCATTTAGGTATTGACGATTTAAATGAGAATGGTTATTATTTGTCTCGTCTTAGGGAATGAGAGAAGTTCACAAGGACGTGGAGTTACCAGATTCAACTTGGAGCCGGTGATGACACTGAACTTAAACGAACTTGCACTAGTTCTTTTTGACACGACATTGCTCACATTGCTTCCAGTGTAATTTATAGCTTTATGGCAAAGCACTTTATTCACCTGAATTCGCTTTGACCCCTTTTTGCTAGGCGACATCGATAAGATGTCGCTTTTTTTATGCCTGAAGAATATTGATGGACAAAAGGGCACCAATAGTCTTTTCCACAGCTAAGGATCATTATTAGATCGATCTTTAGATCGTCGATCTGATAATTTATTCTTTTATTACATGGTCTTATTTTTAAAAGAGGTCTTTATTGAGGGCGTTTTATATCTTGTGGATAAATACTATAAACAGAGTTATCCACAGAATGCTTGCCAAGGTGGTAAAAGAATCACCAAATGTGTGAGTAGAGTTCAAGGAGTTAAAATGGATTCACTGACGCAGTCATGGCATCCTAAGCAGATCTTTCATGCATTTTCTTTGGATACGTAAAGACTATGGCTAATATTCCTGATAATCCGTTGATTTTAATCGATGGTTCTTCTTACCTCTATCGTGCATTTCATGCCTACCCAGGCACAATGAGCAACGGAGATATCCCGACAAACGCTGTGTATGGTGTAGTGAACATGCTGCGCAGTATGATGCGTCAGTTTGCTTCTGATCGTATTGCTGTGGTTTTTGATGCGAAAGGCAAAACTTTCCGCGATGACATGTATCCAGAGTACAAAGCGAATCGTCCTCCGATGCCAGATGATCTTCGCTGCCAAATTGAACCCTTACACAATGTTATCCGCGCGATGGGTTTACCTCTGATCTGTATTCCCGGCGTTGAAGCCGATGATGTGATTGGGACTTTAGCTCATCAAGCTTCACAAGCGGGCATGCCAGTGCTTATTAGTACTGGTGATAAAGATATGGCACAACTGGTGGATGAGAATGTTACCTTGATCAACACCATGACCAACGTAGTCATGGATCGTGAAGGTGTTGTCGAGAAGTTTGGTATTCCGCCGGAACTGATCATCGATTACTTAGCTTTGATGGGCGATAAAGTTGATAACATTCCAGGTGTACCTGGAGTGGGTGATAAAACCGCAACAGCTTTGCTACAAGGCATTGGTGGTATCGACAAGTTGTATGAGCATCTTGATGATATCGCAGCGCTTGGTTTCCGTGGCTCAAAGACTATGGCGAAAAAGCTTGTCGATAATAAAGACAACGCAAAATTATCGTATGAATTGGCAACCATTAAGCTTGATGTTGAACTGGAAGAAACACCAGATTCACTTCTTAAAGCGGAACCAAATAAAGATGAGCTGATCAAACTGTACGGTCAGCTAGTATTTAAGTCATGGCTCAACGAGTTACTTGACGGTGGTACTGGCGTGGTTGAAGCCGATGAAAAATCAGGCTCTGTTGCAAAATCAGGCTCATCAAGTGCGATTGAGATGGATACATCAGCGGTCACTATCGACCGTAGCCAGTACGAAACTGTTTTAGATGAAGCCTCTTTTAACGCTTGGCTAGAAAAGCTCAAAGCTTCCGACGTGTTCGCCTTTGATACCGAAACAGACAGCCTTGATTACATGGTGGCAAATCTAGTTGGTCTTTCATTTGCAACAGAAGAGGGCATTGCTGCTTACGTTCCTGTTGCTCATGATTACTTAGATGCACCAGAGCAGCTTGATCGAGATTGGGTGCTGGCACAACTTAAACCTATTTTAGAAGACGATTCGCAAGCGAAAGTGGGTCAAAACCTGAAATACGATGCGAGCGTATTAGCGCGCTATGGCATTGAGATGAAGGGTATTAAGCACGATACTATGCTGGCTTCATACGTATACAATAGCGTGGGTGGAAAGCATGATATGGATAGCCTGGCACTGCGCTTCCTACAGCACAGCTGTATCTCGTTTGAGCAGATTGCGGGTAAAGGTAAAAAGCAACTAACCTTTAACCAAATTGAACTAGATCAAGCCTCGCCTTATGCGGCTGAAGATGCGGATGTGACGCTTCGATTGCACAATCGTTTGATGGAAAATATCGAACAGGACGAGAAACTAAAATCGATTTACCAAGAGATCGAAGTTCCCCTTGTTCCTGTCTTATCCCGTATCGAGCGTACAGGTGTGCTGATTGACGACATGAAGCTTGCGGCACAATCTCAGGAAATTGCTCTACGCCTTGATGAACTTGAACAGAAAGCCTATGAGATCGCAGAGCAAGAGTTCAACATGAATTCGCCAAAGCAACTGCAAGCGCTTCTGTTTGAGAAGATGGGCCTACCTGTGATTAAGAAGACACCATCAGGCACGCCTTCAACTAACGAAGAAGTACTGCAGGAATTGGCGTTGGATTACCCGCTGCCGAAACTGATTCTTGAGTATCGTGGTCTTGCTAAGCTCAAATCTACTTATACAGATAAGCTGCCGAAGATGATCAACGCGGAAACGGGTCGAGTACATACTTCATATCACCAGGCAGTGACAGCAACGGGGCGTCTATCTTCAACGGATCCAAACCTACAGAACATTCCAATTCGTAATGATGAAGGCCGTCGTATTCGTCAAGCATTTATTGCTCCGCACGGTTACAAGATCATGGCAGTCGATTACTCACAGATTGAACTGCGTATTATGGCGCACTTATCTGGTGATAAAGCACTGTTGGAAGCTTTCCAGCAAGGTAAAGATATTCACTCAGCAACAGCGGCTGAAATCATGGGTACGACGATTGACCAAGTCAGTTCTGAGCAGCGTCGTCGCGCTAAAGCCGTTAACTTCGGTCTGATCTACGGGATGAGTGCGTTTGGTTTGGCTAAGCAGCTAGGTATTCCGCGTGGTGAAGCTCAAGATTACATGAATAAGTATTTTGAACGTTACCCTGGTGTTATGCAGTACATGGAAGACACTCGCAGCACTGCGTCTGAGCAAGGTTACGTAGAAACCATTTTTGGTCGCCGCCTGCACCTTCCTGAAATTCAATCTCGCAATGGTATGCGTCGTAAAGCGGCAGAGCGTGCTGCTATTAATGCGCCAATGCAGGGCACTGCGGCAGATATCATCAAGAAAGCCATGCTGCTAGTGGATGAATGGATCCAGGCTGAAGGTGATGGTCGAGTGAAGCTTTTGATGCAAGTACACGATGAATTGGTATTTGAAGTTCAAGAGTCAGCTTTGACCGAAATTGAAAGTAAAGTACAGGAATTGATGGAGTCTGCAGCTCAGTTAGATGTTCCGCTCGTGGCTGAGTCTGGTCATGGTGACAACTGGGATCAAGCCCACTAGTCAAAAAGCAATCAAATATAGCGATATAACATGAGCTAGTGCACAAACACTGGCTTTTTTTTGTCGCTAAAAAAGTCATTTCAAAAACGGTTTGTATGTTGCTTAATAAAACTTTAATGAAAAAAACTTACAAAAATAGTTTCCATTTCTGACTAATTGTTGTACATTATTCTGCGTAGGGTACAGAGGTAAGATGTTCTATCTTTCAGACCTTTTGTTTCACGTTATTGGATTAGGCTGATTCAGCCGCCCCAGTCAGCTTTTGACTGGGGCGTTTTTTATTGGGCGAAAGAAAAGTTTTTCTGCTCAATAATTTACCATTTATTGTTGGTTTTTCCCTGTCCAACCCTTTCCTTTCTCTTTTCTAGCTCTGATCTTCTCTAGCTGATTCTTTTATCTGCGCTTGTTGTGATATGTAAATTTACACCATTCACACTTTGGTTATTTTTCTTGAGAATGAAAGTGCCTTGTATAAGCATTCCTTTCATTTATTAGTGTTAAAATATCTATTAATTCAAGCATTTGACTGTGTGTTGAGGGGTTGTTTTCACGTGGAGAGCTGAAACGAGAGGGAGTTGCATTGCAGTCATAGATCGTTCACCTTGAGCGAATAATAACTATTACCTCCTATTTCTCTCCCGTTACCCCACTATATCGGTGGGTTTTTTTATGTTTGTAATAAAAGCACAGCTATAAAAAAGCCCCACTCATAGAGCAGGGCATTTATACATTAAATTAACATATGAGAAGTGAGTAACTTACTCTTGGTCGTTATTTAGTTGCTCTTCTTCAGCGATCTCTTCGATCACAGAATCTGTTAAAGCGGGTGCAAACCATTCATCTAGGCGGTTGCGTAATGTATCAACACCAATGCCTTTCAACGAAGAGAAAGCGGCTACTTTGACATCACCCCCAAATCCAACAGAATCTTTTTGGATTTTTAGTACTTGAGCTTTGCGTGCGCCACTTTTTAGTTTGTCAGCTTTGGTCAGCAATACTTGTACTGGAATACCACTGTCAACGGCCCAAAAGATAAGCTGTTGGTCTAAGTCTTTCATTGGGTGGCGAATATCCATAAGCACCACCAAACCTTTTAGGCTCTGGCGTTTTTGTAGGTATTCACCCAACGATTTTTGCCACTTTTTCTTTAGTTCTAATGGAACTTGAGCAAAGCCGTATCCTGGCAAATCGACGATGTGACAACCGTCCGTGACTTTAAATAAGTTAATAAGCTGCGTACGACCAGGGGTTTTACTGGTTTTTGCTAGACTACGTTGATTTGTCAGGCGATTTAGAGAGCTTGACTTACCCGCGTTGGAGCGCCCTGCAAACGCAACTTCGATACCTTCATCTTCTGGCAGTGCACGAATATCAGGTGCGCTGGTGATGAAATGCGTGTTTTGATAATGAATTTTTACGCTCACTGTTAACTCCATCTCGACTTTGTGTAGTCGATTGATTACTTTTTTGTGAAATTGTGTAAAATAACCGTGCTCGGCATAAGGTCGCCTATTGTACCATGAGTGGCAACGCAGAGTGGTACCGGAAGCTTGATAATTATAATGGAATGTCATGAAGAAATTAGCGCTAATCTTGAGTCTTTTAGCCAGCTGCTCTGTGTGGGCCCAAGGCAGCATCGAAGCTGGTAAAGCAAAATCCCAAACCTGTGTTGCCTGCCACGGTGCTGACGGCAACAGTCAACTCGCTATGTACCCTAAAATTGCAGGTCAGCATGCTAAGTATATTGAAAAGCAGCTGAAAGACCTCAAGTTGGGTATGACCAGCGGTGGTAAGCAAGGTCGTTACGACCCAGTAATGAGTGGTATGGCTATGCCACTAACAGAACAAGATATGAAAGATATCTCTGCTTACTATGCGTCATTACCGATTTCGAACAACACCACTCCTGAAAATGTCGTAGAGCAAGGTAAGGTTCTTTACTCTGCTGGTGATGCGGAACGTGGTCTAACAGCATGTATTGCTTGTCATGGTCCTCGTGGTGATGGTACTGAGCTTTCAGGTTTCCCTAAAATTTCTGGTCAGCATGCTGACTACATCAAAGCTCAGTTAGAAAAATTCCGTGACGGTTCTCGTGGTAATGATATGAACGCTATGATGCGTGATATCGCGAAGAAGCTAACGGATGAAGATATCGATACACTTTCTAAATACGTTGGTGGCCTGCACTAAGCCCTACTTATTCGTTCGAGCATAAAGTTGTATTGAAAAAGCCCAGAGAACTCTCTGGGCTTTTTCGTATGACAAAGATCACATCGGCTTTTACGCCTCAACTCTCTATCTCTCCCGAACTTGTGTGAGATATTTGCCATACTTGCAGGTGAGTATATCTCGCGCTCTCTTTTAAGTTGTTGAAAAACAAAGCAGGAAAAAAATAGTAAAAAATTAGTCGCGATTATTTTGAAGAGTAGATTGTCCAAAAAGCTCAAACCAGTAAAGTGTAGTTATCGGCAGGGCGCTGATGAAGGATTTCAGACTAGGAAGGTCTCCAAGGATGCAAGCGAAGGACGCTTGATTGTCGGAGTAAGGATACTAGGTGGGTAGGATACTCACTTGATATGGATGGTCGACTTGTCTAATGGTTTAAGACAGCGGAATGGATCAGGCTAAGGAATAGCCCAGTTACGGGAAGTAAAAGGAAAGCCAAAATTCACTAGGATGGTGAAAAAAAACACCTTTTGCAGGGAAAGCGCCAAAAACAAATGGATACTTGATGCACTCAAATCAGTGCAACACAGTTTGGCCGCAAGGCATTTAGAAAGCGATAGTTAACCCTATCGCTTTTTTTATATTGGTCGAATTCACTGCGTATTGAGGAATATTTTTCAAAATCGCTGAATATTTGCACAATAGTACTCCACTCTAACCTGACTTTCTGGTATGTTTCGCATCCCTGTTTGAGGATGTAATGATGCACACTTGTCCCCTTTGTCACAGCTTGGATACTCAGCATTACTTTGCTGACAAGCGACGCGAATATCTTCAGTGTCAGCAGTGTGAATTGGTTTTTGTTCATCCAGATCAACGTCTCGATGCACAAGCAGAAAAAGCACACTATGATTTACACGAAAATAATCCAACTGATGAAGGCTATCGACGCTTCTTATCTCGGGTTGCTGATCCGATATTAGCGCGTATTGCACCTGCATCTCACGGGATCGATTTTGGTTGTGGCCCTGGACCAACGTTATCTTTAATGTTGCAAGAGCAGGGGCATACCATGAGTTTATATGATATTTACTATCACCCAGATAAGTCGGTGTTAGAGCAATCGTATGACTTTATGACAGCTACAGAAGTGATAGAACATCTTTATGACCCTAACACTGTGTGGCAGCAATGGTTGAATTTAGTTAAGCCCGGTGGCTGGATTGGTCTTATGACCAAAATGGTTATCGATGTTGAAGCGTTTGCTTCTTGGCACTATAAAAATGATCAAACGCATGTGATCTTTTTTAGCCAAAAAACGTTTCAATATTTGGCAGAGCGGGATCAGCTCGAGCTTGAATTTATTGGTAATGATGTAATTTTACTGAGGAAAGCCCAGTAATGAGCCGTAATAAAAAAGTCCGTTCAGGTGGCAATAGCGACGTGGTCGTTGTACGTAATCGTACGCAATCAGACGTTGAAGGCCGTCTACGTAAAAAAGACAAAAAGCGCAAAGGTTTGAAGACGGGTAACCGCAATTCAGACGAAAAGCAGAATAAACATCAAGGTAATGGCCAACAGCGTGATCCACGTTTAGGCAGCAAGAAAAAGATTCCTTTGATTGTTGAACCAGCGAAGAAGCTAAACAAAGCTGAGCGCCGTATCAGTGCTGAAAAAGAACTTGAGATGCTGGAAAATGACGCGCAACTTAACGTGTTGCTCGATCGTATCGATGAAGGTGAAAACCTAGGTGCAGGTCTACAGAAATACGTAGATGAGAAGCTAGCGCGCATTGAAGCTCTGATGAAGCAACTTGGCATCTATGAAGATGACGAAGAGTTTGAAGAAGCAATGCCAGTAGAGAGTGAATCTCGTAAGAAAGCCGGTTCAGATGATGAACTTCTTTCTCAGTTTGAAGATTTAGACCTCGACCAGTTTAAAGGGTAGATGTGCAGATGAATGTAACCTTGTTAGCCATTGCAGGTGGAGTAATTATTCTCGGCTTAGCGTCATATGCGGGTTACCTTCTGCTCCAACTCAAGAAGCAAAAGGAATTGCAGCTGCAGCATAAGAAATTAGCGATTGAGAAACGCAATGCTAATATCTATGAGAACGTTCATATTCTTTGTATGGCGGGTATTCAGGGTCAGTGTGACCTCTCTGAGATCAGCATTCGTGTCTATAACATCATGGATCATGTTCAAGGTGAAGAGCGTGTTGATTTCGATGCAGAATACCCGGCAACCGCAGAGCTTTTTCATATTGTAAAAGATATGGCTCGCGGTGAAGAGCGTCAAACACTCGCGAAGAAAGATCGCATGAAGCAGAATCTTGAGCGCCACAAGGCAGAATCTCGCCTTCAAGATTCGATTGTTGAAGAATTGAAGCGTCTAAAAAAGAAAGTTCAGCCTCTTAACAATCAGATCAATATTCAAATGATCTAGATTGATACTTTTATAACTCGATCGCTTACACTTTAGGGTAAGTGATCGAGTTATCAATTCTGAGTATTACTGCTCAAAAAGCAGCTTGCCCTCCGCCTTGTATTACTTAGGTGTGGCAAAATAGCCTGCTAATTTCAATGGCTCGTTGAGTCAAATAAGTACTAAAGCCTAAACGGAAATACCATCATGTCGCAGCCTGTCGTCGCAAGCCAACAAATTGTCTGGGATCAAGCCGTTCTTGATAAGTACAACTATTCAGGTCCTCGCTACACCTCGTATCCAACAGCCTTAGAGTTCCATGAGGCGTTTACGGTGGCCGACTATGATATGGCTTGTACTCAGTATCCAGAGCGTCCACTCTCTCTTTATATCCACATCCCTTTCTGCCACAAGCTTTGCTATTACTGTGGCTGTAATAAAGTGATCACCCGTCATGCGCATAAAGCGGACGAGTACTTGGATGTGTTAGAGCAAGAGATCCGCACGCGAGCAGCACTGCTACAAGGTCGTGAAGTGACCCAACTTCACTTTGGTGGCGGTACTCCAACGTTTTTGACCAAAGCACAGATCAGCCGATTGATGGCGATTCTTCGCGGAGAGTTTTTCTTTACTGGTGACGCTGAAATCAGTATCGAAGTTGACCCTCGTGAGATTGAGCTCGATATGTTGGATCACTTACGTGGCGAAGGGTTTAACCGCTTAAGTATTGGTGTTCAGGACTTCAACAAAGAAGTTCAGAAACTAGTAAACCGTGAACAAGATGAAGAGTTTATCTTCGCAATGGTTGAGCGAGCGAAACAGCTTGGTTTCCGTTCTACCAATCTCGATTTGATTTACGGCCTACCAAAGCAAACTAAAGATTCATTTGCAGCAACGCTCAAGCAAGTATTGGAAATGAAGCCAGGTCGCTTGTCTGTATTTAACTATGCTCATATGCCGCAACTGTTTGCTGCGCAGCGTAAGATTAAAGATGAAGATTTGCCGATTGCTGAAGAGAAAATGGCGATCTTACAAGATACCATTGCAACGCTGACTGATGCTGAGTATCAGTTTATCGGTATGGACCATTTTGCTCTACCTGATGATGAACTGGCTGTGGCGCAACGTGAAGGCGTACTACATCGAAATTTCCAAGGCTATACCACACAAGGTGAAGCGGATTTGGTTGGTTTTGGTGTATCCGCGATTTCGATGATTGGTGACGCGTATGCGCAAAACCAGAAAGAGCTGAAAAAGTACTATGCTCAGGTGAATGACCAGCGCCATGCCTTGTGGAAAGGGGTTGCACTAGATAGTGATGACTTACTGCGCCGTGAAGTGATCAAGCAGCTGATTTGTAACTTTAAGCTAGATAAAACCATGATTGAGTCGGAATTCAGTGTCGACTTTAATGGTTACTTCAAAGAAGATTTAGGCCTGCTACAAACGTTCATTAACGATGAACTGGTTGAAGTCGATGAGAAAGAAATTCGCGTGACTTTACGTGGTCGCCTACTGATTCGTAACATCTGTATGTGTTTCGATAAGTATTTAAGGGCTAAGGCTAGGCAGCAGCAGTTCTCTAGAGTGATCTAATTTCTACGTCATTGCCGATAGCGACGAAGTCGTGTAGTCGGGAATCTCATCAAGCGATTAGAGGTTTCCAACTCAGTCTTTCCTCCTTCTCGGAAATGACGACAGAGTGTTAGAAAGTTGCCTATATCAAAAGCCACCGTCTTTCTTTTATCTGAAAACGGTGGCTTTGTTGTATCTGGAGGTAAGCTAGGGCGCGATATAGGTGTCGTGAGCCATTTCCCATAGCGCATTTATTAATGGGTTCTCTAGTTGCGAACGCTTACAGCAGACCCCAAGCTTAAAGGGCTTAATGGATGCCACTTTAAGGCGTTGAATCTTTTCTTTTACTGGGCTGTTATTGATCACCACATCAGGCGCAATGCCTACGCCGCACCCAAGTGCCACCATACTAACAATTGCCTCGTGACCGGATACTTGTGCGTAGATGGTTGGTTTGATCTTCATAGTCTTGAACCAAGCATTGGCGCGGTCTCTGGCGGTACCTGACTCAGGAACAATAAAAGGAATCGAAGACCAATCTGGCTTATCTTTTTGTAGTTCTTCAGCGAAGTTGCTGACTCCGATCGGAGCGATTACCGAGAGGGGAATCTCACTGATGGTTTCAAATTCAATTCGAGCAGGCAGCTGTTCTGGCTGCGCTGAAATTGCGATATCAGCTTCATCGGCGAGGACTTTACCAATGGCTTGAGCGGGGTCACCGGTTGAAAGCTTGAATTCAATAAAAGGGTGTTGAAGACGAAACTCAGACAACAACTCAGGCAGGTGGCTATAGCTAGCGGTGACAGAACAAAACAGGCGAATTTCGCCTTTGAGTTCTTCTTCATGGCCTTTTAGTTGTGCATTGTAGTTTTGCCATTCCCCCAAAATCTTCATCGCAACGGGCAGAAGCTTTTTTGCTGCCGGTGTGAGATCCACACTCCGATTGTCACGCACAAACAGCACTTGGTTGGTGTCGTTTTCCAACTTTTGAATCTGACGGCTGAGAGCGGAGGGGCTGATATGCATTGCAGAAGCGGTCTTGGCAAAGCTTTTACTATCACACAGATGAATGAACAACTGCAGACATTTAATGTTCATGAAAGGGTCACATCCTTGTTGCATTAATTGCAATTACTAATTGTGAATATATCACTTTAAGCAATCATTTGTCTGATTTAGTATGAACTCATTCGGTAAGAAAACGACCGACCTCAATGGAAAAATTCTCTAAAGGAGCGCCCAATGGCTAACTATTTCAATACTTTAAACCTACGTGAGCAGCTAGACCAACTAGGTCGCTGTCGCTTTATGGACCGTAGCGAGTTTGCTACAGAAGCAGATTACCTTAAAGGTAAGAAAGTGGTTATTGTCGGTTGTGGTGCTCAAGGCCTAAACCAAGGTCTAAACATGCGTGATTCGGGCCTAAACGTAGCATATGCACTACGTCAGGCAGCGATTGACGAGCAGCGTCAGTCATACAAAAACGCAAAAGAGAACGGTTTTGAAGTAGCAAGCTACGAAACGCTAATCCCAGAAGCAGATCTAGTAATCAACCTGACTCCAGATAAGCAGCACACTAACGTTGTAGAAACGGTAATGCCGCTAATGAAAGAAGGCGCAGCACTAGGTTACTCACACGGATTTAACGTGGTTGAAGAGGGCATGCAAATCCGTAAAGACCTAACGGTTGTCATGGTTGCACCTAAGTGTCCAGGTACAGAAGTTCGTGAAGAGTACAAGCGTGGCTTCGGCGTTCCAACGCTAATCGCTGTTCACCCAGAGAACGATCCAAAAGGTGAAGGTTGGGATATCGCGAAAGCATGGGCGGCAGGTACAGGTGGTCACCGCGCAGGTTGTCTAGAGTCTTCATTCGTTGCAGAAGTTAAATCTGACCTAATGGGTGAGCAAACTATTCTATGTGGCATGCTACAAGCGGGTTCTATCGTTTCTTACGAGAAGATGATCGCTGACGGCATTGACCCAAGCTACGCAGGTAAACTTCTACAGTACGGTTGGGAAACCATCACAGAAGCACTGAAATTCGGTGGCATTACGCACATGATGGACCGTCTATCAAACCCAGCAAAAGTAAAAGCATTCGAACTTTCTGAAGAGCTTAAAGAGCTAATGCGTCCGCTTTACAACAAGCACATGGATGACATCATCACTGGTGAGTTCTCAAGCACTATGATGGCTGACTGGGCGAACGACGATGCAAACCTACTAGGCTGGCGTGAAGAGACTGGTGAAACAGCATTTGAAAACTACCCAGCAAGTGATGTGGAAATCTCAGAGCAAGAGTACTTCGATAACGGCATTCTACTAGTGGCAATGGTTCGCGCTGGCGTTGAACTAGCATTCGAAGCAATGACAGCATCGGGCATCATCGATGAGTCAGCGTACTACGAGTCACTACACGAGCTACCACTAATTGCAAACACAGTAGCACGTAAGCGTCTATACGAAATGAACGTAGTAATCTCAGATACAGCGGAATACGGTAACTACCTATTCGCTAACGTAGCAACTCCGCTACTGCGTGAGAAGTTCATGCCATCAGTATCAACAGACGTTATCGGTAAAGGTCTAGGTGAAACATCTAATCAAGTAGATAACGCTACGCTAATCGCAGTAAACGATGCTATCCGTAATCACCCAGTTGAGTACATCGGTGAAGAGCTACGTGGTTACATGACTGATATGAAGAACATCGCGGTAGGCGGCTAATTACTTGCCTTAAGGTTCCATTTCGGTGTCGAAAGTGCTCATTTACTATCGTAAACTCCGCGCCTTCTCCTAGAAATGAAACCTTAATTCAGCGTAATTAGTTCCCTAAGGGACTTAGCCCTTAGCTTTGAATATACAATCTGCGTAATTGCATTAAAGCAAAGCAGTAAGAACTCCAGATAGATTGGGGTCGATAAGTACAAAATAAAACACAACATCTAATTAAAAGGGCTTGGTCGCCGTTGACCAAGCCCTTTTTTGTTTTTGAGCGTTGAGCTAAAGTCGTTAAGCATCGTTACTTCCTGGACTGACAAAGAAGCAAATAGGGAATCTCCAATGGTTCTCAACCCATGATAAGAGATCCCCAATTTACTTATCCCTCGTTTTTGAAGGTGACAATAAAAAAGGCCGACGTTTTCACGTCAGCCCTCAGGATTTTCAAGCTTTTCAGCTTACTTATCTGCTAGCTTCTCTTCTAAATCAGCCAATTTCTTTTCCATTTCTGTTAGCTTTTGGCGAGTGCGAAGCAGTACTTGTGTCTGTACATCGAACTCTTCGCGGCTAACAACGTCTAGCTTGTTTAGCTGACCTTGAATGACTTGGCGAACTTTTTGGTCTACATCAGAACCCAGCTCTTTGACTGGTGCTGGCATAGAATCGTGAATCTGTTTAGCGATTTGCTCTAGTTTCTTTGGATCAAACATGGTGTCTAAAACTCCTGTATCTTTGGCTACATTCTATTTAAACGTGGCGAAAAAGTCGCTAGCTCAGTGCTAAAAAAGAGAGCGGCAATAAAAAAGGCCACCGAAGTGACCTTTTATACGTAGTTTCGTAGAGATTAGTGGTTATCCGCTAATTCACGTTGTGCCGCTTTCGCTTCATCTATGCGCGCCAATTTCTCTAAGTCTTTGTCTTCAACAAAAACTGGTAGAGGTTTGTGTTTTTCAGCTAGGTAGCTGTAAATCACAGGCAGTACGAATAGCGTAAACAGAGTACCAATCGCTAGACCAGCAACGATTACGATACCGATACTGAAGCGCTGAGCCGCACCAGCACCACTTGCATACATCAGTGGAATCAGACCTGCGATCATCGCCGCTGTTGTCATAAGGATAGGACGAAGACGTACTTTTGCCGCTTCCATCACTGCTTCCATTCGACCCAGTTTGTTATGCAATTGCTCTTCTTTTGCTACTTCACAAATCAAGATACCGTGCTTGGTAATTAGACCAACCAGAGTAATCAAACCAACTTGCGAGTAGATGTTCATGGTCGCCGCGCCCCATGCAAGTGCAATTAAGGCACCACAGACAGCAAGAGGTACTGATACCATAATAACAATCGGGTCTTTTAGAGATTCAAACTGAATCGCCAGAACCAAGAAGATGATTGCTAGAGCCAAACCAAACGTTGCGTACAAGGCACTGCCTTCAGTTACGTATTGGCGAGCTTCACCCATGTAGTCATGGTTGTAGCCACTTGGCAGTTTGTCTGTCGCAATACCTTCAAACCATGTAATTGCATCGCCCATAGCAGTACCTGGCGCTGGAACGGCACCGACGGTCGCTGAGTTTAGCTGGTTGAAGTGAGGTAGAGAGCGAGGCTCAGCAACCACATCAATCGTAATCAAGCTACCAAGTGGTACCGCTTTGCCGTTTGCAGAGCGCACGTAGTAGTTGTTCATCGATTCAGGGTTTAGACGCCACTTACGCTCAACCTGAGGGATAACTTCGTATGAACGGCCATTAAGGTCGATACGGTTTACGTAGCCATCTGCCATCATGGTACTTAGTGTGATACCAATGTCTTGCATGGTCACACCGTAAGCACCGGCTTTGTCTTTATCGATGTTGATTTTCATCGTTGCCGAGTCGTAGTTCAGATCAAGATCTGAGTAAACGAACATCGGGCTCGATTTCACTTCTGTCAGCACTTCGGTTGCAATTGCAAACAGGCTTTCAAAGGCATTTGGTGTTGTGATAACGAACTGAATCGGTAGACCCGAACCCGCACCAGGCAGTTCTGGCATCTGGAATGCCGTTACCGCCATACCAGGTACGTTACCAACAAGACCACCTACACGGTTCGCTACTTCAGACTGACTCGCTTCACGCTCGCTCCAAGGCACCATAGACGCAATACCAAAGGCTTGGTTTGAGTTTGGAACACCGGTAAACACCTGAGCAAACGCTACTTCTGGCTGATCAGACAGAATTTCGTTTACATCGTTCATGGTGTTTTGCATGAAATCTAAGTTGGCATTCGATGGGGCAGTACCCATCAGCATCACCACACCTTTATCTTCTGAAGGCGCTAGCTCACTTGGAATGAACTTAAACAGCAGCGGTAAGCTACCGAATACGATCACAGCGAATGCGAGTACGACAGGACGATGAAGCATAACTGCTTTTAGCATCTTCTCGTAACGGTTCGTCATACCATCAAGGATGTGATGTACTTTTTGCTCAAACTTGCTTGGTTCTTCGTTGGCTTTCAGCATTTTTGAACACATCATTGGCGATAGTGTTAATGCCACAATACCGGATACGAATACCGAGCCTGCTAGTGTTAAGGCGAATTCTTTAAATAGCGAGCCTGTAATACCACCCATTAATGCGATTGGCGCATATACTGCACCTAGCGTTAATGTCATCGCGATAACCGGTACCGCAATTTCACGTGTACCAATGATGGCAGCACGGAATGGTGATTCACCTAGCTTAATGTGACGGTCAACGTTCTCAAGAACAACGATCGCATCATCTACTACCAGACCGATTGCTAGAACCATTGCCAGTAGTGTCATTAAGTTCCACGAGAAGCCCATACCTTGCATAACCATAGCTACACCGATAAGTGATAGCGGGATGGTGACAATCGGAATGATTACTGCGCGGAAAGAGCCTAAGAACAGCGTGATTACCACGAGTACAATCAGTGCCGCTTCGACGATGGTTTTAATTACCTCGTGAATCGATTCATTGATCGCGATAGTAGAGTCATACATCACGTTCATTTTGATTGTGCTTGGTAAGTTACGCTCTAGTTGAGGTAACAGTTCAAGTACATCTGCCGCGATGTTAATTGGGTTCGCACTTGGCGCAGCGTTGATCGCCGCAACCACCGCTTCTTGGCCGTTCGCACTTGCGCGGTAAACGTCGTGGCTCTTCTCTAGTGTTACTTTTGCAATATCACTTAAACGAGTCACTTCACCTTCATCAGTACTAACCACAAGGTTGGACAGCTCTTCAACGTTAGAAACCTGAGTATCAGCGCTACCGTTGTAAAGAACAAACTCACCAATTGCTTGACCAGTCGCAGATTGATAGTTATTGGCATTCAATACACCCATAACATCAGTCGCAGTTAAACCAAGAGCCGCCATTTTAGATGGGTCTAGCCAAATACGCAGGGCGTACTTCATACCACCGTAAAGGTCGACTTTTGATACACCGTTAACCGTGAATAACTGCGGGTTGATTACACGTTCTAGGTAATCAGTGATTTGGCTTGAAGAAAGCTCATCACTGGTAAAACCAATGTAAAGTACCGCTGTCGTTGAACCTGTAGACATAGTTACTGTCGGGTCTTCTGCCTCTTTAGGAAGCTGAGAACGAACAGAGTTAGTCTTAGCCAGAATGTCAGACAACGCCGCATTCGGGTCGGTGTTCAACTTCATGTTGACGGTAATGGTAGATTTACCAAGCACCGACTGAGAAGTCATATAGTCTATGTTATCTGCCTGTGCGACCGCTTGCTCCAAGGGCTGAGTGATAAAGCCTTGGATAAGATCGGCACTGGCACCGTAGTAACTGGTTGAAACCGTTACTACTGTATTCGTCATTTCAGGGTATTCACGGACCTGCATTTTGAAGATTGCTTGTAAACCAAGCAGAGCTATCAAAAAGCTGATCGATACCGCTAAAACCGGACGTTTAATAAAAACATCAGTAAAGCGCATGAAGCCTCCAATTACAGCATTGGTGTTTCAGCTGGTGGAGTAGTTGCATCGCTTTCTACTACACGAACTTTTGCATGGTTACTTAGGCGAACTTGGCCTGAAGTTACGACCACGTCACCTGGCTTAACGCCTTCTAGAATGTGTGCGATATCTTGAGTTCGCTCACCCACTTTAACCACTTGCTGTGTTACACGCTTCTCGCCATCTTTCTCTGAAATGATGTACACGTTGTCACCGTATAGAGTGAAAGTAATCGCGGTTTGAGGCAGTGTTACTTGGTTATCTAGCTTAGGTAGAATGATGTTAGCGCGAGCGAACATACCACTACGCAATTTGCCATCGCTGTTTGGGATGTCTGCTTGAACTTGAATCAAGCCACTTTGAATGTTTACCGCAGGCTCGATAGCAGAAATAGAACCTTTGAAAGCGATCTCTGGGTAAGAGTCGACAAAGATATCCACTTCTTGATCAAGGTTGATACGAGAGATATCCGTTTGCGGAACCGTAAAGCGCAGACGCATTACGCTAGTATCTTCTAAACGAACGATATCTGTACCGGCTTGTAGGTATTGACCAAGGTAAACGTTACGAATACCAACAACACCAGCAAATGGAGCTTTGATTTCACGGCGGTCAATAGACGCTTTTAGGCTCTCAATATCAGCTTGTAGAGAGAAGTAGTTTGCTTCTGCTTCATCGTAAGCTTCTTTTGAAATAGACCCTTTTTTGTAAAGACCTTGGTAACGCTTGTACTTAGCTTGCGCTGCTGGGAGCTTAGCTTGAGTACTTTTTAGGTTAGCTTTTTCTACCGCAGAATCTAGCAACACTAATGGCTGGCCATCTTCCACCTGAGTGCCTGACTCAAAAGAAATCTGATCGATAACGCCACTGGTTTCATTCGCAACTGTTACACCTTGGTTTGGTTCGATAAAACCAATGGCTTCAATAACAGGTACCCAATCTACTGGCTGTACTTCAGTCACTGTCACAGGAAATTCTGGTTCAGGACGATTAGCCATGTATTCGGCAATCTTCTGCTGTTTATAAAGATTGAAACCTATCACGCTGCCAAATAGCAGTATTGCGATAAGTAACATAAAGAAAGTCCACTTTTTCATTCCAACTAGAACTCCAAGTTAATGTGTAATTATTGCATCCCAACTGGCTTCAATGGCGGCATCTAATGCGTCATCGTCCAGTTGATAAAACCCTAAAGCATGCTTGCGAGCGAGTGTGACACTCGCTTCAAAACTAAGCCCCGACAAAATTTCGTTATCCAATGGCTTAAAGACACCTTGTTCTTTACCTTCAGCAAACAAGCGATCCACTTGGGCAAACATTTCTCGCTCAAGTTCCCTTGTATTGCGCTTGTTTGCACAGGGCAAAGATTCATACTGAACGCGATTGCTAATAGTATCAATATTTGAAGCGGCTAAATTCCAAATATTAAGCCACATCATGCGATAGCGTTGTTTTAAAGGCATGTCATCACTCACGCCTGCTTGCACAGCGTCGGCGATGCGTCTTGAAACCATCAAACGTACTTCATCAAGGAGGTGCTCTTTATCAGAGAAATATCGATAGATGGTCCCCGCCGCAACGCCAGCCTCTTTGGCCAGTTTTTGCATCGATAGGCCCTGAAAGCCAGATTCAGCAATGAGCTTTTCAGCTGCAGCTAGAATTTGCTCTCGCTTATCTATATTGGTGTTACTAGACATAACCCCACCACAATGAATGAACGTTCATTCATTATAGCCTAACTACTATACAGTTGTGCAATAAAGTATTTTAATTAATCAGCCTTATTTATAGTGATTAAGAAAATACTGACCTTGTTATTGCGTTACGATTAACCATAGCAATCGATCAGTTGCACCATTATTATATGCGCCACTAATTTTCACCTTTGAGACACCTATGAAGCTGAACCCAAGACAAGATGAAGCAGTAAAGTATGTATCAGGCCCTTGCTTGGTACTGGCTGGCGCTGGTTCTGGTAAAACTCGTGTAATCACCAATAAGATTGCTTACTTGGTTCAGCAGTGTGGCTACAAAGCGCGAAACATTGCTGCTGTGACCTTTACCAATAAAGCCGCTCGTGAAATGAAAGAGCGTGTAGGTCAGACTCTTGGTAAAAATGAATCGAAAGGTTTAATGGTGTCGACGTTCCACACTTTAGGCCTGAACATCATTAAGCGCGAATACAAAGCTTTGGGTTTGAAGTCGGGCTTTTCGCTGTTTGATGACCAAGACCAGTTTGCTCTGTTGAAAGAGTTGACAGAAAAGCAGCTTGATGGCGATAAAGATCTGCTACGCCAATTGATGAGTGCGATCTCCAATTGGAAAAATGACATGTTGACGCCGGATCAAGTCAAGGCTCAAGCTAAAGGTGAGCAACAGCAGCTGTTTGCGTTCTGCTTTGAGATGTATCAAAAACAGATGAAGGCCTACAACGCACTCGATTTTGATGATTTGATTTCGTTACCCGTATTGCTGCTTAAGACTAACGAAGAAGTACGTCAGCGTTGGCAGAATCGCATTCGTTACTTGTTGGTGGATGAATATCAAGATACCAATACCAGTCAGTATGATTTGGTTCGATTGATTGTCGGTGAGCGCGGGCGCTTAACGGTTGTAGGTGATGATGACCAATCTATTTACTCGTGGCGTGGTGCAAAGCCGCAGAACTTAGTCTTGCTTGGTGAAGATTACCCGAATCTGCGCCTGATTAAGCTTGAGCAAAACTACCGTTCGACCAGTCGAATTTTACGTGCAGCGAACATCTTGATCGCCAATAACCCGCACGTGTATGAAAAGTCTCTCTTCTCTGAAATTCCTGATGGTGAAAAGCTAAAGGTCTTGATGGCGAAGAATGAAGAGCATGAAGCGGAACGCGTCACGGGTGAGTTAATCGCTCACAAGTTTCTAAATCGTACTGAATACAAAGATTACGCGGTTTTATATCGAGGTAACCATCAATCTCGCTTGATTGAAAAATCTCTGATGCAGAACCGAGTGCCTTATAAGCTCTCTGGTGGTACGTCATTTTTTGCGCGGGCGGAAATCAAAGACATCATGGCGTACTTACGTGTGCTGGTGAACCCAGATGATGACAATGCATTTTTGCGTATTGTGAACACGCCAAGACGTGAAATTGGTCCGGTTACTTTAGAAAAACTGGGCAGTTACGCCAATATGCGCGGCAAAAGCTTATTTGAAGCCAGTTTTGAGCTCGGGCTTGAACAATCGCTATCTGGTCGAGGACTTGAAAACCTACGCCGATTTACCACTTGGCTTGTGAAAATTGCCGATCAATCCGAGCGAGGTGATACCGTTGAGGCGGTGCGTTCGCTTGTTCGTGATATTAATTATGAAGACTGGCTTTATGAGACTTCTGCGAGCCCCAAAGCGGCTGAGATGCGTATGAAGAACGTCTCTGATCTCTACTCTTGGATTGTTGCTGACCTAGAAGGTGATAATTACGATAAAGAAGAGAAGAGCATCAAGGAAGTGGTTCAGCGCCTGACCTTACGTGACATGATGGAGCGGGGTGAAGATGATGAAGATAGTGATGCAGTGCAGTTGATGACATTACATGCCTCAAAAGGCCTTGAGTTTCCATACGTTTATTTGATTGGTTCGGAAGAGGGCATTTTGCCACACCAAACCAGTATTGATGAAGAGAACGTAGAAGAAGAGCGTCGCTTGATGTACGTAGGTATTACACGAGCTCAAAAAGAGCTGACGTTTACTATCTGTAAAGAGCGTCGCCAATTCGGTGAGTTGATTAAACCGACGCAAAGCCGATTCTTAGATGAGCTGCCTTTCGATGACCTTGAGTGGGAAGTGCACAAGAAGCCACAAACAGCAGAAGAACGCATGGCGAAGGGCCAAGCGCATATTGCTAACCTAAAAGCGATGTTTAATAAAAAATAGAAACAAAAATGGCTTGGTATTCACCAAGCCATTTTTATATGGAAGAGATGAGGTTATAGGCCTTCGATCATGTGCTCAATCGCGGCAATGATTTCGTCATCTGAACAATCCATACAAGAACCTTTCGCAGGCATTGCATTGAAGCCGTTGATTGCGTGGTCTGCTAGTACGTCACTGCCTTGTGCAATACGTGGAGCCCAATCGCCAGCATCGCCTGTTTTTGGCGCACCACTCACACCTGATGCGTGACAAGCGATACAGAAAGTACCGTAAACCGTTGCACCATCACGTGGGCCAGTTGGCTCCGCTTTTACCGGCTCAGCGCCAGCTAGGTAAACATCACCAACGGGTTTAATGCGTTCTGCAATCGCATCATATTCTTCTTGGCTAACACTTGCTGCAAAAGAGGCGCTAGAAAAGGTTACTGCAGCAACCAAAGCGGTTAAGATTTTTTGAGACATATCCATTAAACTCACTTTACATTCCTGAAGGTAAGTTCATGCTTACCTATTATAAGAGTGTGGCAATGACCAACAGGGCTAACCTGTTAAATCAATGTAAATAATGGGTGATTATATCCTGTTAACTTGTTGCAATAAACAGCAAGTTACCTCCTTCCTAGCAGTTATCTAATGGGAAATAGGGGTTTATCACACTTTAATTGCCCAAAAAGGCATCAAACGATAAAAAAAGTTGAAAAAGTACTAGACGGCCTAGTGTGATATCCGTATTATTCCACTCCGCCGATAGGGCATGCGCCCGTAGCTCAGTTGGATAGAGCGTTGGCCTCCGGAGCCAAAGGTCGAAGGTTCGAATCCTTTCGGGCGTACCATTCGCCTAAAGGTTTATCGGTAAAAATTTCAGTGGTGGCTATAGCTCAGTTGGTAGAGTCCCGGATTGTGATTCCGGTTGTCGCGGGTTCGAATCCCGTTAGCCACCCCATTTATTTAGGTAGCTTTGCTTCCTTTCTTGTGGAAATGAGATAAAACATAAGTCGGTGAATAGCGTGTTTTGTAGCGCATCTCGGCTCTTGGAATAAGCGGGACCAGAGGGTTAAACCTCTATAACGTAAACCAAGTAAAAAAATACCATGTCGGTGAATAGCGCAGCTTGGTAGCGCATCTGGTTTGGGACCAGAGGGTCGGGGGTTCGAATCCCTCTTCACCGACCACTATTTAGTTTAACGCTGATAGCGGTAAACAATATAATTTAGTGGTGGCTATAGCTCAGTTGGTAGAGTCCCGGATTGTGATTCCGGTTGTCGCGGGTTCAAATCCCGTTAGCCACCCCATGATTTGCTCGGTGAATAGCGCAGCTTGGTAGCGCATCTGGTTTGGGACCAGAGGGTCGGGGGTTCGAATCCCTCTTCACCGACCACTATTGAAGCCCTAGTCGAAAGACTAGGGCTTTTTTACATCTGGAGTTCTCGGCTAGAACTTCAAGAAAGCTTCAATTGGCTGCCTGCGTCAGAAAGTTTCTAGCGTTTGATCGCTGCTCTGAAACCAAAGTGAGGCTTACCCGGAGTTTAAAAAACTCTCGATTCACTCGCGCCAAGAATGCGACTCGCCTGAAAAATCTCCACTCTCTACTAGGTCGAAATTTAACCCTGGTCTATCAATAAATAGTGCTACAAGCAATTTCATATAGTGCAAATACTCGACTAAACTTACCTTAAATAGTCACGGCAGCTTAGGCTGTCTAATTAAGGTTTAATCTAATTTTAATCCTAATTTCCTGTTATATTTTGGGGTTTCGTATTGAATTTCATTATTGATTTGGTGTTATGTTTTATATTTGTTAATGCTAATTCTACGTGGCAGATAGAATACTTATTCATTTTATGATGTTGCGTAGAGAATTTTTAATTCTACGATATTAGAGTTTAGGCCAGTAGATATGGTGTCTTTTATGGAATAAATAAGAGGTAAGAACTAACGTATCATTTCGCTAGTACGCATATTTATTTTGCTAAGCTGCTTGTTTTTTGTTCCATTTCAACTTTTTATTCTAGTTATGTTGCTTTTCTGTGAATTTTTTGCCAAATTGATGACCTTGTAAATTGCCAGAACATTATACTGGCTTGAATGGATTCAATTTTCAGACAGGGCAGAAAGCTGCCGAAGCAGTAGAGGTCTGGTTTAATGTCACTTTTAGAAGTTAAAAATCTTCGTATTGAGTACCCGTCTCGTCACGGTGTGCATGCAGCTGTAAAAGCACTATCGTTTAATATTGAACGAGGTGAAATCGTCGGCGTTGTTGGTGAATCTGGTGCGGGTAAATCGACGGTAGGGAATGCCGTGATTGATCTGTTAAGCCCTCCGGGTCGCATTGCTAGTGGTGATGTTTATCTCGATGGTGAGTTGATTTCTGGTCTATCTCCAGAGCAAATGCGCAGCGTACGTGGTTCAAAAATTGGCTTTATCTTCCAAGATCCAATGACATCACTCAACCCACTTTTCACGGTTGAGCAGCAGTTAAAAGAAACCATCCACGCGAATATGAAAGTCACTGACGAGCAGGCATACCAGCGTGCGTTGTCATTGATGGAACAAGTAGGTATCCCACAACCAGAAAACCGCTTGAAGCAGTACCCGCACCAATTCTCGGGTGGTATGCGTCAGCGTGTGGTTATTGCTATAGCACTTGCCGGTGAACCAGATCTAATCATTGCAGACGAACCAACCACAGCGCTTGATGTATCGATTCAAGACCAAATTCTAAGCTTGATCCGTGATTTATGTATTAAGAATAACGTTGGTTGTATGTTGGTGACGCACGATATGGGTGTGGTTTCTAACGTGACTGATCGAGTGGCGGTTATGTATCGTGGTGACTTAGTTGAGTTTGGTCCAACAGCGAAAGTGCTGGGTGATCCAGACCACTCATACACTCGAAGCTTGATTTCAGCGGTTCCGCGCTCAGACATGAAGCTCGATCGCTTTCCGTTAGTGAGCTACATCGAAGAAGCTCACGAGATGGAGCCTTTAGATGTTAAAAACCACTGGCTGGGTCAAAGCCAAGATCATCGAGATTACACCGGTTCACTACTGAGCGTCGAAAATGTAAATCTACGCTTTGTGACTAAAGATTCGCTATTTGAAAGCCGCCGCGAATACGTTCAGGCATCCAATAATGTCAGCTTCGATGTATTTGAAGGTGAAACGTTTGGTTTAGTGGGTGAGTCTGGTTCGGGTAAATCGACGATTGCACGTGTTATTGCTGGGTTGTATGAACCAAACTCTGGCAAGGTCACATTTGAGGGCATTGATTTAACGGCTCTTAAATCTGAAAAAGAGCGTCGCCCACTGCGCCGCCAAATGCAGATGGTGTTCCAAAACCCATACACTTCTATGAACCCGCGTATGAAAATCTTCGATATCATCGCAGAGCCCATCCGTTTTCATAAGCTTACCAACAGCGAGACAGAAACTCGCACGATCGTGAACGATCTACTGGATCATGTTGGTCTGGGTAAAATGGCAGGTGTGAAATACCCGCATGAGTTTTCAGGTGGTCAGCGTCAGCGTATTTCGATTGCACGTGCGCTTGCGACGCGACCTCGTCTTCTTATTTGTGATGAACCAACTTCAGCGCTTGATGTATCGGTACAAGCACAAATTCTCAACTTGCTGAAAGATCTCCAAGATGAGCTCAATCTAACCATGCTGTTTATCAGTCACGATTTACCTGTGATTCGCCAGATGTGTGATCGCGTCGGAGTGATGCAGATGGGAACTTTGCTCGAAGTCGCTCCGACCGAGCAATTGTTTACTAATCCACAGCATGAATACAGCAAGCAACTGATTTCCCTAATGCCTGAATTTACGGGCTTAAGAGAAGAAATAAAAACGGCGTAAGTCGTAGATCTACGGCCCAGACAAACTTGGGTTACAAAAACAGACGCAAATACAACAACTAGGGATGAATCCCGCATAAGGAGTTATGCAATGAAAACCATGAAAAGCAAACTAGCAGTGGCTTTAATGGCAGCAGGCTTAAGCTTTAGTGCAGCTGCAGCAGATATCACCGTCGCTTATGACGCAGACCCAGTGTCTCTTGACCCGCATGAGCAGCTATCTGGCGGCACACTGCAAATGTCTCACATGGTGTTTGACCCACTTATTCGCTTCAATCAAAAAATGGAATTTGAACCTCGCTTAGCAGAGTCTTGGGAACGTATTGACGGCGAAACAATGCACTTCAACATTCGCCAAGGTGTTAAGTTCCACTCTGGCAACACGTTAAGTGCAGACGACGTAGTTTGGACTTTTGACCGTCTGAAAAACTCTCCAGACTTCAAAGGTATCTTTGGTCCAATCGTTTCGATCACGAAAGCTGGTGACTACAAAGTAGAAATCAAAACCGATGGCGTTTACCCACTTGTTGAGAACGTAATGACTTACCTATTCCCAATGGATAGTAAGTTTTACTCTGGTCAAACGTCAGATGGTAAAGCGAAAGACGAGCTAGTGAAGCACGGTAACTCTTTTGCTTCAACAAACGTGTCAGGTACGGGGCCTTTCATTATCACTCAGCGTGAGCAAGGTGTGAAAGTAACGTTTGAGCGTTTCAATGATTACTGGGATAGCGCGTCAGAAGGTAACGTAGACAAGCTAACTCTAGTGCCAATCAAAGAAGATGCAACACGCGTAGCAGCACTTCTTTCTGGTGATGTAGACATGATTGCGCCAGTTGCTCCGAATGATTACAAGCGTATCGAGAAGGCTGACAGTGTAGACCTTTACACTATGCCTGGTACTCGCGTTATCACGTTCCAAATGAACCAAAACAGCAACCCTGCACTGAAAGATGTGCGCGTTCGTCAAGCGATTACCTATGCGATCAACAACGAAGGTATCACGAAGAAAGTAATGAAAGGTGCGGCGACAGCAGCTGCTCAACAGAGCCCAGTTGGTTTTGTTGGTCACAATGACGACCTAAAACCTCGCTACGATCTTAATAAAGCTAAAGAGCTGATGAAAGAAGCGGGTTACGAGAAAGGCTTCACGCTAACGATGATGGCGCCGAATAACCGTTACGTGAACGATGACAAGATCGCTCAAGCTTCTGCGGCAATGCTATCTAAGATTGGTATCAAGGTTGACCTGAAGACAATGCCTAAAGCGCAATACTGGCCTGAGTTTGATAAGTGTGCAGCAGACATGTTAATGATCGGCTGGCACCCAGATACAGAAGATTCAGGTAACTTCACTGAGTTCCTTGCTATGACTCGTAATGCAGAGACTGGTAAAGGTCAGTACAACTGTGGTCACTACTCAAATGCAGAAGTGGACAAGCTAATCGAAGAAACGAACAAGATGACAGATCTTGCTAAACGTAGTGCATCGTTGAAGAAAGTAGAAGAGATTCTATACAACGAAGCGGCGTTCGTTCCTCTACACTGGCAAGATCCTTCATGGGCTGCGAAAGGTAACGTTGAGATTGGTCCAATCATCAACGGTATGAACTTCCCATACTTCGGTGATCTAGTGGTTAAATAATCACAGTGAACCAGACCAAGTACTCGTGACTCTCTGAGTACTTGGTCGATTTTTGGTGCTTAGCTTTGTTTCAGTCGGGTTAAGTACCATTTTTAAGACTGAAATCTATGGAAAGTTAAGGGGCAAGGAATGTTTTCGTTTCTGGTCAAGCGCCTGTTTCAGGCACTGATAGTGATGTTTGTGATCAGTTTGGTGGCGTTTGCCATTCAGGATAACCTGGGTGACCCGCTGCGTGAGCTTGTTGGTCAGTCTGTTTCGGAATCAGAGCGTCAAGCTTTACGTGATGACTTAGGACTGAATGATCCCTTCATTACAAAATACACTCGCTTTGTTGGTAATGCGCTGCAAGGTGATTTAGGCACATCTTATTTCTTCAAACGCCCGGCGGTTGAAGTCATCCTCGATAAACTCGTCGCGACGCTAGAGCTAGTGTTTGGTGCGACTCTAATTATTGTCTTCTGTTCGATCCCACTAGGGGTCTATTCTGCGATTAACCCAAAAAGCATCTTCACCAAAATCGTGATGGCAGGCAGCAGTATCGGTATTTCAATCCCAGTCTTCTTAACCGCGATTATGCTGATGTACGTTTTCTCAATTGAGCTTGGGTGGTTACCGTCTTATGGGCGAGGTGAAACTGCGAATATATTTGGTTGGGAGTCAGGCTACTTTACCCTTGATGGTTTAGCCCATCTTGTACTGCCATGTATCGCTCTAGCATCGATCATGCTACCCCTATTTATTCGTTTGGTGCGCTCAGAAATGCTGGAAGTATTGAGCTCTGAATACATCAAATTTGGTAAGGCCAAAGGATTAGCGCTAAACAAAATCTATTACCAACATGCACTTAAAAACACCATGCTGCCAGTACTGACTGTCGGTGGTGTTCAAATTGGTACCATGGTGGCTTATACCATTCTGACTGAAACCGTATTCCAATGGCCAGGTACTGGTTTCCTTTTCCTAGAAGCGATCAACCGTGTTGATACGCCACTCATCACCGCTTACGTTATATTTGTTGGCCTGATTTTCGTGGTTACAAACACCATCGTTGACTTGCTATACGGCATCATCAACCCGACCGTAAATCTAACCGGAAAAGGAGCATAATCATGAGTCAAACAGCAGCAGCTCCTTCTCGTTGGGAGCGATTTAAACAGTCTGATTTCTTGTATTACTTCAAGCGTGACAAAGTCGCGATGACAAGTTTTACCATCTTCATGATGTTCTTGGTGATGGCATTGGCAGCGCCAGTTCTATCACCAACGGACCCTTATGATCTAGCCTCTATCGATATCATGGACTCGGAATTACCACCGTCTTGGATGGAAGATGGGGATTCTCGTTTCCTTTTGGGGACAGATGAGCAGGGCCGAGACATTTTATCGACCATTCTTTATGGTTCTCGATTGTCTTTGACGATTGGTTTTCTGGCCGTTGGCCTTCAGCTCTTTCTTGGTATCGTGATTGGATTGTCTGCGGGTTACTTTGGTGGTCGTATTGATAGCTTTTTGATGCGATTTGCTGACGTACAGCTTTCATTCTCAACCATGATGGTTGCGATCATTGTGTCAGCCATATTCAAAGCCAGCTTTGGCAGTGACTTCTACAGTCAGTACGCCGTTGTCATGCTGGTGGTGATCATTGGTGTGGCAGAATGGCCTCAGTATGCGCGTACCATTCGTGCATCCGTATTGGCTGAGAAGAAGAAAGAATACGTTGAAGCTGCGCGTGTGATGGGTTTTAAGGCACCGCGTATTATGTTCCGACATATTTTGCCTAACTGTTTATCACCAATCTTGGTTATCTCGACGGTTCAGGTGGCAAATGCCATCATGTCTGAGGCGGCACTTTCCTTCCTAGGTTTAGGTTTACCGGTAGACCAACCTTCACTCGGTGCACTGATCAGTATTGGTTTTAACTACATCTTCTCAGGTGCATGGTGGATTACCGCTTTCCCTGGGATTGTTTTGGTGACGTTAGTATTGGTGATTAACCTACTGGGTGACTGGCTACGTGATGTATTTAACCCGAAAATCTACAAAGGGTGATCTAACCCTTAGATTTTAATCTAAAAATTTCACTACACTAAGAGTCGTAACTTGTTACGGCTCTTTTTTTGCATCTATTTTTCTCAGCCGTGAGCCGTCAATAATGTCACACTATCCCATCGCTAGGATAGGAAACTAAAGGTTTGAATTAAGGGTATGGATATGAAGATGGCTGTGATGCCAAAGCGACCATTAGTAACACTCTTGAGCACTGCATTATTAGCCTTGCCAATGATATCCGCGCCATCTTTTGCGGACGAGTTTCTATGTGATGCCACTCAGGTATCGACTCAAGAGTTACCGCAATTAGATCAATCGTGTCCAATAGGTAAAGGTTTGTGGGGAAAGCAGAAACCTAAAGGCCAAGAGTCTCAGTTTTGGATACAGTGTGGTGTGTACAGTAAGCCTTTGTCGCTACAAAAGGCAAAAGCGTTGTATCAGCACATATCAACGGATGTATGGCTGAAGCCGGAGTCTAAAGCGTATCGTTGTTTGATAGGTCCGTATCAAGATTTTTCTGTGGTGAAAGGTGAATTAGCAAAAGTGAAGCAACTCTCGGATTACAAAGAAGCGTTCGTGCGAGAGATTGTAAAAGGTGCGCCTGCCAAACAAACTAAACCAGCGCCTAAACCTGTTGTAAAGCCAAAAGCAAAGCAAAAAGTTGAACCGAAGCCCGTTCCTGCTCCAGTTAAGCAAGCAACAACTGTTTTACCGCCTGTGGTTTCTACTCCAGCTATTTCAAACACTCGTCCAGCGAAAGATAAGATAGAAAGTGAAGTTGCGATTCGTTTAACTGCTTCTATCGATGGTGTTGAATACCAAGTGCCTTACATCATGTTCAGCGATGATCAATTCTATATGGAACACGATTTACCATGGAATCGAATGAGTTACGAGCAAGCGTATAAAACCTGTTACCGACAAGGAATGCGTTTAGCAACGCCAGTAGAGTGGCAGGCATTATTGGATTCGAAAGTGATGGAAAAAGACAAGTGGCCAATGCACTTACCTTACTGGGGATCGCAAAAAGCAGGTCTATTCTTTAGTGGCAAGGTTAATCAACTGAAAGGCTCGTCATTGTTGAATGTGATGTGTGTGAAGTGATTTCCCTATCATTCAAGACTATAAAAAGCCCCGCGATTGCGGGGCTTTGTTAAAGTTATGACTTTTAGAGCTATTTAATCGTAAGCACTATCACCTACATACTGAATGTTCATATTGAATGAAGGTACTCGATCAGTAAGGCCCATCAGTTGGATACGATGAGTGCTTGGGTTAGTAAACTCATTGCTGTAGTCAAAGTCTAAGCTTACGTATTCCTTATCGTCTTCAGTCTGCGTCCAACACTTGTTATCTTCGGTAAAGTTTGCCCATTCTTCGCCAAAGAAGCCTGCATCAAACGAATTTTGAATGTCTGAACAAGAAATATCACCGTTTGGATTGTCAATGAAAAGGTCTGCATCAGCTACTTCACCGTCGTTTGCGTTATTTCGCATTTGTGGGGTGATGTACAGTTCTACGTAATCTCCATTAATGAAGAGTGTGGTTAATTGAGCTGTATTTTCCCATGTACCTGTCGAGACGGTGTTGAGTCGACTTTCAGCTTCAGCTTTGTTGGTCAGAGCTTCAAATGCTGAATAGTAGTCATCGTCACCTGAGTCCAATTCCACACTGTTTACTATATAGCGAGGGTTATCTCCTACTGTAGAAGTATGTTTGATCTCTAGAGTCATTGGGTCATAGTCATCTTCGCGGATGGTGATAACATTTCCTTCGATGGTGTAAGTTGCGCTGGCTGTATCAGACACTGGCGCACAGCTTTTAGTTAAATCACCATTGTAAGAATCACTGCCAAAGTAAACCTGACCGCCTTCTAAATGGAAAGTCTCGCAGTAGTTCAATTGAACCTCGTCGTCTCCTTCTGGCGTTTCAATGAAGTAGAGAGTCTGGCCTACTAGCGGGTGTTGAGGCTCTGGCTCTGGAGTTGCAGCTTGTTGAACTTCTGGTAGTTCAAGTTCGACAGTTGTTGAGAGACCTGCTCGGTCTGTTGCCGTTAACTTAATAGTGTAATCTGTGTCATCTTCATTTTCGGAACGAATTGGCGTACCTTGCACACCGATCAGGCCTTCGCCCATGGCGTCAAAGATAAGACCATTGGTTGTTGCGTTAGAAGAAAAAGTTAGAGTGAGGTTTTCCCCGTTGAATAACCCAGAAAAGTCTAGCGTGTAGCCTTCACCTAAATCTGTACCTTTGATTAGCTCCCAAAGATCGACACCGTCTTGTAGGCCAGCTAGGTCATTCTCTGAATACTCAGGTGCTTGAGCTTCTCCTTCGTCAACTTCTAACGTGAAAATAGCTGTGGTGTAATTGGTGTGCTCTGAATTTCCAATCTCGACGATGATTTCAAACTCACCAGCCTTGATAATGCTTTCACTTGGGCTGACGCCAATATTTAGCTTCTGGGTATCATAGCTGTAAACGGTTTGGATGTTACTGCCATTAAGTGAGCTGTCGTCAACCTTAATGTAGCTCAAGTCGATCTCTTGAATGTCTTTATCTTCAAACAAGCCTGTTAGATCAAGTTGAATAAAGTAATCTGTTGAACCTGCCATTCCCAGTTCTAGATCAAGTGAGTCTAGTGACTCTTGGATGGCATCATGGACATCGTCATTAACTGTGGTTTTAAAGCTTGGATTATCAATCGTATCGCTTGGGATCGGTGATACGGAACCGCTACCTGAGACAGGCACCACAGGCTTGAAGCTGTCTTCATCAAGCAGTTCAGGGTTTGTTTGTGCTATTTCCTCTACGGCTTTATCTGCTTCTTTGGCAATCTCAGTGGCAGAGTCTTGGTAAGTACTAGGGTTTGCAGCTTTAGTTTCTGTAAGGATCTGCGCAGTTTTATGCAGTTTAGAATCGGCTTGCGCTCCGTCTACGTAATCAGAGTATAGGTTGATGTCACCGTCTGTTTGACCTGTCAGCGCTTCTTTTACTGCTTCTTCTGCTGCCTCAAGTGATTTGCCACTTTCAACTTCAATTGCCACAAGATCAGTAATAGGAGAAATCACATTTGATGAGTTTGGTGCACGGAAGACCAACTCATGCTCCATTGGTTGCCCTGGCAAATCCATATCTACGGTGTATACGCCAGCATATTTTTCAGCATCAACAGAGATCAGTTTTCCTTGAGCTGTCCCGCCTGGTGTTAGGGTTTGGAGTGCAAGTGTACCTTGTGGTTTGCTCGAACCAACATTGATTTGACCACGGCCGTCTGTTAAGCCTAGAAACGTATCTGTAGTGATGTCCCATTGACCGTTATTGTTGTTGTCGACAAATACTACGGCATTTTTAAAATAACCATCAAAGCCTGTTAGGATTACGCCATCACGAGTTGTATTGTCATCACTACTGCCACCTGAACCACCACCACAACCGGTTAACGCAATTGCGACTGACGTTGCTAGTAAACTGATCTTCTTCATTCTAAATATTTCCTTGCTTGTTTAAGCTCTTTATAAGTATTCAGCACACTAAAATTTTAAGCCCAAAGTTTAGTTTGCTGATAAATTGGTCACTTTTTACCGTTGCATCCAGGCGAAAGCAAGGCACGGAAAACAGCAAAAAAACCGTAATTTTTTTTATTTATTTTCTCTATTTGTTGGATTGGTTGTTTTTCCCTAAGGCTGTCGATAAATCATATTGATTTTTAGCTCTTCGACTTTATCTGCGTATTGTGGCTTCGGTCTGAGTATGTAGCTGTAGATCTCACCATCGACAAACTTGTCATAAGGGGTATAGGCTGCATCAAAAGCCAGTGAAATCTGCCCTGTTTCTGGGTTACTGATGTACTCCAAACATTCAACGTTATAACGCGGGTTCGAGGAATCAGATGAAGAAACCAGCTCTATCCCATATTCTCCTTGACCACCCACGACATCAACCTCATACCAGGTCGCGACGTTTTCACAGTTTAAGCTAGTCCCATAAGCCTTTAGGTTAAGATCTGAATCGATGGTTTCGTTATTTGGCCCTGCAATATTTTCTTGGTGATCAAATAGGTAGTTACCGACTTTAATAGGCAAAAATTGATGGTTTGGTATTGGTAGTAGATAGTCAAACCACGTTATTTGAAACAAGTATTGGCCCGTCATTGCACTGAGCCTTTGCTCCATTGCTTTGACATCTTTTTGCATGGTGTAACTTTCATATTGGTTGCCGTCATGTACAGAGACGAAGTAATTCGTCACATCAGTCTTCACGCTAGATGGGTATTGATGTTGAAGTTGCCAGCGTTGGTTGGCTGCAAGATATGAATTTTGGTTTGAAATAACAATGTGTTCGTTATCGATATGATAGCTACCGACTTTGGTTAGCTGAGCTTCTGTCGGGCAGTGTGATCGATTACTTGCTGTAGCAAAATAGACCTCTTGGTTGATGAATTTAAATGCTTGGCAGTACACCACTTCATACAGAGTATATTGTCCGGCAAACTCATTACTGCTTTCCAAGCGAAACAACAACTCGCCTTCGAGTGGGTGCTGTGTTGCTAGGTCATGGTTGATGCTAGGTAGAGTGAAGTGTGCTTCTACCCACTGTTCACCGTGGTAACTATCTTGAGCGGCAATGGTCAAGCTTGGAGAGGTGGTTGTTTTAGGCGTGCCAGATAGCGTGATTAAGTGGTTTCCAGAAAGCTTTACGCCCGCCAAGTTAAGGGAAATACGTGAGGACAACAAGTCGTTATCAGGGTCATCAAACAGATTGCTCACATTGAGTTGATAGTGGATGGCTTCAGACTCGGACAGTGTCCAGTTATCTATCTGCTGCTGAAGCTGTTGGTAAATGTCTTGTACGATAAAAGGAAGGGAATTCTCGCCGACGCCCTCAAGTGGCATTTTCGTTGGGTTTATTACTTCTGTTTGGTGGATAGAGTCGTCGCTATACCAGTGTTGTGCTTCTGTCAGAGGTGGGGCGGTTTCGTGATTGGTTTGAACTTCAGGTGTGTTGGTAGGCTTCACACGGGCTAGCCCCGTATTTTCATCATCAAAAGCGGAGTTTGTTTTTCCATCAAATGAGTTGGTTTGAAGCTCAGTCAATGACTTATTGTTCGGTTCAATAGATAAGTGATCACTCGGGCTATTTAGTTGGGTATCATCACTGGCAGATTGAAACTGACTAAAGCTCAATGTTGCTAGGAGTATAACGGCTCCTAGCGTGATTTTCTTTTTCATGATGCAGCCATACGAGACTGAAGCCAACTGCGAGAGAATTTTAGGTCTTTCTCTATAAGGCTACTGCTGCACTCCAGTAGTTGACTAATTTCTTGGTTCTTGAGCCCCATCAGGTACTTCAGTTTGAGCGCATTGGATTGCCTTGGGTAGCGATCACTAAAGTTGTCTAATGCTCGGTCGAGTATAAAGAGTTGTTCAAAGCGTTGTTCACTTTGCTCTGGCTCTAGATAGAGCAGCTGCCTTTTTTGAGCCTGTTGTGAGCGTGCATTGTCGATCAAAATCTGGCGCATGATTTTAGCCGCCATCAAATAGAATTCTCTCTGAGAAGCGACTTCTGATAGGTCTGACTTTGACATTTTTAAGTAGGCTTCATGAATCAATGCGGTTGTGCTATTGACGCTATCTGCCAGAACCTGATTGGCTTCGCCATACTTTTTGGCGCTACGAGCTCTCTCTTGTTGGGCGATTTTTCTTAGTTGTAGGTAGGCAAATTGATACAGATGATGCTCGGCTTGTTTATCACCCGATTGCCATTGGTGAATGATTTGAGTTAACGAAGTGGCTGAAGCCATTTAAATACTCTCCTTAACTTTTCTGTATTCAGAGACACTCTCTGTGCGAAGTAGCTCTGTTCCATCTTGTGTTTTTGTGAGTTGTTGCTGGTAACGATAAAGTACACCTTTGTCCCACTTCTCACCTGCGGGTAGATACTCCCATGTGGTGTACTTGGGTCTTGGTTGTTTTGGTAGATACCAGCGGACTATCAGGTTGAGTTGCTCAATGGAAGCGGTTGGTGTGTCTGCTCGCACCCACCACATATCGGCAAATTGATGAGTCACGTTCTGCTGATAGTGGTCTCGACTCAAAGGGCATTGGTCACCGACAAGGTCAGCACGCTTAATTAGGCCGTTTGCAATCCATAAGCAGCTTTCGTCTATCTGGTTTTGTTCGTAGGTGGTCTGACGCCATACGCCTTGATAATTCAAGCGAGTGAAGTGTTCCTTGGGAAAGGTAAACCAGATCTTTTCACCTTTGTTTGGGTGAGTAATATTCTCTCTTACACCTAACCCCTGCGATTTCTCCATTAACAGTTGAGTTGTCGGATCGAAGTTAATGGCAATCGAGCGGTATTTGTAGTCACCTTCATCGTTGAAATCATCAATAGTAAAGCCGTTCAAATCATTACGCGTGCATCCACGAGCCGCACAGTGGAAGGTTCCATAGCTATCTGGGTACTGTGCTAGTGGAGTTTCCACTTGCTCAGTATCTTGGCGTGGTTGTATTTGGCAACCTCTGAAGTCATCACCAATATCAGGGTATTCCACTATGGAATTTTGAGTGATTTTATAAGTTAGCTTGCCGATAGGAGGCTTGTAATTGGGGTGATTACGCAGTCTCAGATCAAAAGCGCATAGGCGGCCGGCGTTGTCACGTTGTTTAATGATGACGTTGGTTAAATAGCGATTGATAGGCTCAAAAATAACCTGCTCAGATTGAAAGTTTTCACGAATGTACTTCTGACTCTGATTTAAATGTTCAACCGCTTCTTGTACTGACGCCAAATGATCAAGCTGTAGGTTTTTTATGTCGTCCTCCACCAGTTGGTTGAGGTCAATTTTAGTCAGCGCTTCTTGAAATCGAGCGTCACTTAATTGCGAGTCGAGTAATAAAATCTCTTGGCGATTTTTGGGTGTACTGTCTAAAGAAAGCAGCAGTCGAGTAATGTTGATGCTACGGCTTGGTTTTGTCGAGATATGATTGGGCGTCAAAACCGATTGCGCTGAAACCGTAGATAATAAGTAGTCGTTTTCATCCTCCCCTAAGAAAAAGTTTACAACATCGCCCGAGCGGAATTGAAAAGCCCCTTTATCTGTTCGACCACTTAGATTCGAGCTCGTCTGGTAGTAGAGACCAGTAACGGGGGAATCGATAAAGTAGCCGGTTTCAATTGACGTATCATTGGCCAAGCAAAATGAGGGTAATAGTAGGCTTAACCATGAAAGTGTTTGATAGATGGTGCGCATTTTAACTCTCATTTTGGGTTGGGGTAGGTGCTGCTTTTTCTTCAATGGGGGTCATCATGACCAATAGCAGTTTGTGCTTGATATGTTTTGGTATTTCGGGGTTAGCAAGAATGCGGCGTCGAGTTAAATCGACAACGGCGTGCAATGGCATTTCCTGGGCAGCCAAACTTTTTGAATGAAACATCATGCTTGAAACCTCGAAAATCATGTTTTCCGCAATTTGTTTTTCTTTTTGTAGCTGTTGATTCTTTGCAACTAAAAAGTGAGTAAAGAAAGCCCCTGAGAGTGCTAACAATAGGCATAGGCTACTGGTGATAGGATTGCGTTGAAATAGGCGCAATGATGGATAAAACGGAATGCTTTTTTTCTGCGATACCGGTCTTTTGGAGAGCACTGCTTCAATATCCAGTCGAACCTTATCGATACTGGAATAACGTTTGGTTGGCGCTAAATCGGTAGCATGGTGCTGAATAGCCCAAAGATCAGATAAAGTGCGCTCATTTGGGAATAGCCAGTTCAGAAGTTTGCCTACCGAGTAAATGTCACTCAAGGGGGTCAATGTTGCTTGAGATTGCTGCTCTGGACTTGCGTACTCTTTATTGAATGCAATTAGTTGGCTGTTGCTATCCTGATTGGTTTTTTGGGTCAGATTAAAATCAATCAGCTTCACCTGCTGATTGCTGTCGATCAAAATATTGTCGGGTTTCAGATCGCCATGCACGACCCCTTGCTGATGGCTATGTTCTAGAGCATTACAAAGTTGGACAACGAGTTGAAGGCGTTCATTTTTATTGAGTTGAGTTTTGTCATAATCAGCCAGTGATTGGCCCTCGATTTGCTCCATTACGATGTAGACGGATTCGTTGTGAATACCACCGTCAAATACCTTGGCAATATTAGGATGATTCAGTTTCGCGAGTAGCTGCGCTTCTTGGAACAGTGCTTGTTGGCTGAGTATAGGTGCAAGGTCTGATTGCAGGAATTTGATCGCCAGTTTTTGCTCGAACGCTTCATCTGCGCGGCACGCAGCATACACTACTCCCATCCCACCACGACCAATCTCGTGCAGAATGCGATATTTGTCTATTTGTCGGTTGGTGTAATCCACTTGCTGAGAAGCGCTATGCTCAAGCGTAAACTGAAATATCTGATCAAGTTGATCGGACATCTCTGCTGCCACTAATGGGGCAACTTGTTTGTATAGCGAGGGGTGTTGCTTTTGTAGTTTTTCTAAGGCTTCTCTTTTTTGTTGGTCATCTAAATCCAACAGCAAGTAATACACATCGGTTTTACTTGAATCTAGCTTCACTGAACGTCGGTTTATATTTATTTTTCGGCGTACAGTGTATAGAAAAATTCAGAGGTTTCTTATTAAAATTATTGAAATTGAGAATGTTAAAGGGTTATTTGATAGATCGGGTAATAAAAAAGCAGCCAAGTTGGCTGCTTTTCAAAATCAAGCTAGTCGCTTAGCGCATGGTAACAAACTCTTCCGAGCCAGTTGGGTGGATAGCAACGACAGAGTCGAAGTCTGCTTTGGTTGCGCCCATCTTCATTGCAACGCCGAAGCCTTGGATCATTTCATCAACCGTGAAGCCGATGCCGTGTAGGCCGACTACAGTCTCTTCTTCGCCAGCACAAACTAGCTTCATCTTACATGGTTGACGGTGCTTAGTTACCGCAGTGTACATTGCCGTAAAGCCAGACGTATACACTTTCACGTTGTCTTTGCCGTACTTCTCTTCAGCTTCTTGAGTTGTTAGGCCAATAGTGCCGATAGGTGGGTGGCTAAATACAACAGTCGGAACTAGGTTGTAGTCCATCTTTGCGTTGGCTTTACCGTTGAATAGGCGCTCAGAAAGCTGACGACCTGCTTTAACAGCGACAGGAGTGAGCTCGATACCGCCTTCCATGATGTCACCCACACAGTAGATACCAGGAACGTTAGTCGCTTGGAATTCGTCTACTTTGATGTAGCCGCGATCATTCGTCTCAACGCCCGTTGACGCCAGGTTGATCGCATCCGTTGCTGGGTGACGACCGATTGCCCAAATAAGCTGGTCAACGTTCTGCGTGTTACCGTTTTCTAGGTGTAGAGTCAGGCTACCATCCGCTTCTTTGACGATCTCTTTTGGAATAGAGTGTGTATGAAGCTGAGGACCTTCCGCTTCCATCACTTCTACCAATGTTTCGATGATCATAGGGTCGAAGCTACGTAGCGGTGATTCCTTACGAACAAATAGGTGAGTCTCGGTGCCTAGCGCATTCAGTACACCTGCAATTTCTACTGCGATGTAACCTGCGCCGATAACCGCCACGCGTTTTGGCTGCTGCTCAAGATCGAAGAAGCCATTTGAGTCGATGCCGTACTCAGCACCAGGGATGTTAGGGATAGTTGGACGACCACCGACAGCGATCAGGATGTGATCAGCCGTGTAGTGCTCACCGTTTACTTCAACGGTTTTCTCATCAACAAATTTAGCAAAGCCTTTGATGACGTTTACTTTGTTGTTACCAAGAACACGATCGTAAGATTGGTGAATGCGACCAATGTAAGCTTGGCGACTTTCAACCAGTTTGCTCCAGTCAAAGCCTTTAACATCAACGTCGAAGCCGTAATCTTCAGCGTATAGATTCATTGCATCTGCGATTTGCGCGCCATGCCACATCACTTTCTTTGGCACACAACCTACGTTTACACAGGTGCCACCTAGATCTTGAGCTTCAATTAGCGCTACTTTCGCGCCGTACATCGCTGCGCGGTTTGCTGATGCGATACCGCCTGAGCCGCCGCCGATACAGATGTAATCAAAATGAGTCGCCATTACTTTCTCCGAGCTTTTGAATTATTGATTGCTATGCCAAAGACATTGGGGCGATAAGCACTAAACTCAATCGCAGCACATAGCTGTCCTTTGTCCCTTATCATAAATCGACAATCATCCATTTCCCAATGAGAAAAAGTGAGAGGGCTTATGACAATTAGCGATAAAGCAGAGCCTTTTGGACTCTGCTCTTTTGAAATTGATTATTCCGGTACAATCCATTCCACTTTAAAGTGACCGGTTGCCGGCGCAATTGCTTCTTTTAAGAATGGCAGAATTTCATTCATTTGGCTTTCTAGCTTCCAAGGTGGATTGATGACTATCATGCCTGATGCTGTCATTCCGCGTTCGTTGGTATCTGGGGCAACACCTAATTCGATTTGCAGAATTTTACGAATGCCGAGGCCTTCTAGTCCTTCAATCATATCTTCGATGTCGCAGCGATTAACCACTGGATACCAAATGGCGTAGATGCCCGTTGCCCAGCGCTTATAGCTTTGGAAGATCGCTTGCACCACATCACGATACTCTTTTGCAAGTTCATACGGTGGGTCGATTAGCACAAGACCACGACGCTCTTGTGGTGGTAAGCTCGCTTTTAGACGCTTGAAGCCATCTTCTTTATAGATAGCGACTTGGCGGTCGCGATGGAACTCTTGCTCAAGCAGCGGATGGTCAGCTGGGTGAAGCTCGGTTAATACCATGCGATCTTGCGGACGAATTTGTGCGCGAGCAACACGTGGTGAGCCTGGGTAGTAACGTAGGGTGTCACCGTTGTTCAGCGTTTTTATCGCGTCTAGGTAGCCTTGAATATCTGCTGGAATCTCTTTTTGATCCCAAACTCGCGCAATACCTTGCTTATATTCACCGGTTTTCTCCGACCATTCGTGAGTAAGGTCGTAGCGACCAACGCCAGAGTGGGTGTCATGATAGACAAAAGGCTTATCCTTCTGCTTAAGAGAATCAAGGATAAGGCTTTGAACAATATGCTTAATTACGTCGGCATGATTGCCTGCGTGAAAGCTATGGCGATAACTTAACAAAATATTTCTCTCAGAATAGGTGCAAAGAGCATGATGAATGATGGCTCTTAGTATACGTTACTATTGAAAATTGCTGAACCTACCTATATTTACTATCTAAGACGAACAAGAAATAAAAGATGTCGCGAGATAACATCTTCGAATCAAAAGGAATGCTTTATGTCTAACCCTCTACTGACTTTCACGGATCTTCCTCCGTTTTCACAGATTAAGCCTGAGCACGTAAAACCAGCGGTTGAGCAAGCGATTGAAGCATGCCGAACTAAGATTGAACTTGTATTAAAAGATAACGCTTCTCCAAGCTGGGCGAATTTAGTGGCGCCTATCGAAGAGGTGGATGACCGTTTAAGCCGCATTTGGTCGCCAGTGAGCCATATGAATTCTGTGGTGAATAGCGATGAGTTGCGTGATGCGTACGAGAGCTGTTTGCCACTATTGTCTGAATACGGCACTTGGGTTGGACAACATAAAGGTCTATTTGAAGCATATAAAGCGATCAAAGCGAGCGATGAGTTTGCGACATTAAACCAAGCGCAGAAGAAAACCATCACCGATTCACTGCGTGATTTTGAGTTATCGGGTATCGGGCTGCCGGCTGATGAACAACACCGTTACGGTGAGATCAGCAAACGCATGTCTGAGCTAGGTTCTAAGTTTTCTAACAATGTGCTTGATGCCACTATGGGTTGGACAAAGCACGTTGCAGACGAAAAAGAGCTGGCTGGCATGCCGGAGTCAGCGTTAGCGGCGGCCAAAGCAGCGGCGGAAGCCAAAGAGCTTGAGGGTTATCTACTCACGTTGGATATCCCTTCTTACCTTCCTGTGATGACTTATTGTGACAACCAAGAGCTACGTAAAGAGCTGTATGAAGCGTACGTGACTCGTGCGTCAGATCGTGGTCCGAAAGCGGGTGAGTGGGATAACAGCGAAATCATTAACGAGCAACTTAAACTGCGTCATGAGATCGCTCGTATGCTTGGTTTCAATACCTACAGTGAGAAGTCGTTAGCCACCAAGATGGCAGAGAATACCTCTCAGGTACTTGGTTTCTTAAATGATTTAGCAAGCAAAGCGAAACCGCAAGGCGAACGTGAAGTTGAAGAGCTGCGCCAGTTTGCTAAAGCAGAGTTTGGTGTTGATGAGCTCAACCTATGGGATATCGCTTATTACAGCGAAAAACAAAAGCAGCACCTATTCCAAATTTCAGACGAAGAGCTGCGTCCTTACTTCCCAGAGGCGAAAGCGGTAAGCGGTCTGTTTGAAGTGCTTAAGCGTGTGTTTGGCATGTCAGTTCAAGAACGTGAAGGTGTGGATACTTGGCACGAGTCTGTCCGCTTCTTTGACATCTTTGATGCGGATAACAATCTACGTGGCAGCTTCTACCTTGACCTCTATGCGCGTGAACACAAACGTGGTGGCGCTTGGATGGATGAGTGTCGTGTACGTCGTATCAATGCTGAAGGCGAACTGCAATCACCAGTGGCTTACTTAACGTGTAACTTTAACCGTCCTGTTGGTGATAAGCCCGCACTGTTTACTCATGATGAAGTGGTCACGCTGTTCCACGAATTTGGTCACGGTATTCACCATATGTTGACGAAAGTCGATTCGGGCGCAGTGTCAGGTATCAATGGCGTGCCTTGGGATGCGGTTGAGTTGCCAAGTCAGTTCCTTGAGAACTGGTGTTGGGAGGAAGAGGCGCTGGCGTTTATCTCTGGTCACTTTGAAACAGGTGAGCCGTTACCAAAAGAGATGCTAGAGAAGATGCTAGCGGCGAAGAACTTCCAATCAGCGATGTTCATCTTGCGCCAACTAGAGTTCGGCCTATTTGATTTCACGTTGCACACTGAATTCGATCCAGAAGTCGGCCCACGCGTTCTTGAGACTCTGGCTGAAGTGAAATCGAAAGTCGCCGTTCTGCCTAGCTTAGAGTGGAACCGCTTCTCTCACAGCTTTGGTCATATATTCGCAGGTGGTTACAGCGCAGGTTACTACAGCTATCTTTGGGCTGAAGTCTTGTCGTCAGATGCTTTCTCTCGTTTTGAAGAAGAGGGCATCTTTAACGTTGAAACGGGTCAAAGCTTCCTGAACAACATCCTAGAAATGGGAGGTAGCGAAGAGCCAATGGAGCTATTTAAACGCTTCCGCGGTCGTGAGCCAGAAATTGATGCACTGTTACGTCATTCTGGTATTAGCGCTTAACAAGAATCTGACTGAATAGGTATAAGCTTAAGCCCTTGCTTCATTTTATGAGGCAAGGGCTTTGTTTATTGGTATTATTGGCAACTTAGTTAGCAAGGAGGTTATATGCTCAATTTATCTAAAGCATTGTTAGTGAGTCTTTTTTTACTTGTTGGTGCATCAGGGTGCGCTGAATTAAAAGAGGCAGGGACGGCGATTGGTCATGCGACACGCGATACAACCAAAGCAATTGGTCATGCATCACGTGACGCAGTTAACTCGGTCAAAGATGACTTGAGTTCTGAAGACTAGTTTTCAACTTTATTGCGAATGAGTTTATCAGCGGATAATGGGCCTGGTCCCCATACGACAACGATCAGTAACATTAATCCCCAAAGCTGGTGGTCATAGAAACCTTTGTCCCATAAGACAGGGTAAGAGACGACCGCAATAATATTGAAGACAAACAGAATGGCTGACATTGGTCTTGTTAATAGGCCAATGGCAACAAATACCGGCAAGATTAACTCGGCGGCAGTACCCATATAGGCCGCCAGTTGCCAAGGTAAAAGTGGTACTTGGTATTCATATTCGAATAAAAACAGGGTGCTATCCCAAGTCGATATCTTAGTCAGACCAGAATTAAAAAATACCCATGCGACCCATAGTCGGCAAAAGAGCAGTAGCAGTGGAACAAAGGCAAATTGCGCTTTGTCGATGGCTGAGTCATAGCCTTTCAGTAAGTTTGTTATTGAGTTCGACATCTATCTTTCCTTTTATCGCGCAAGCGAAAACCCAGCGACTAATTCGCTTTCAACTAAAAAATTAAGGTGTGGCAGTTGCTCTGGCGGGATCTCACCAAGCGTACAACCTGAATGAATGTACTGCAGTAAGGAGAAGGCATCACTGTCGAGTGATTGTGTCCATAACCGCCCATCATTGATGCAGCAAATCGCGCCTTGCTCTGTTTCATTCAGCTCTAAACCATCAAAGCTTTGTTGTTCAATCGCTTGGCGTAGCGAGAAAATGGCATATTGCGAGTGAAAGGGAATCACCCCAGGCGCTAAATGAAAGTGAATCGTTGGCTGCTCTTCCGGTGGCACTTCGCTGAGCCTAGCAAGAGGCCGCAGATCTTCCGGTTGGCGAATACTTCCTTGTAGTTGCTGCGCCAGATCGATATGCCATTCAAAGCGCGCAACTTCAGATGCGTATGGAGCGGCATCTACCACGGCAGGAAAACGCTCAATCGTGTTGCAAAAATGCTCACCGTAGTAAGTTACGTCTCCCTCTTCCAATGGATAACGGAGGACGTGCTGACGAGCGAGCTGAGTAAAACACTCTTCACCGACTAGAGCACAAACCATAGGGTAGGTTGCTTCTAAAACTTCACTTAAACTCATGATGAAGTTATTACGGTAGATCTGCATTCGTTCGTCCGCCGTAAACAGATCACTTTCGATATTGCACTCTTCCCCTTTCGCTCGGTAATGAAGCGCGGCAGAAAAGGTTTGTTGTAATTTGGCGAGAGCTAATGTCATGAGGCAATCCTCTCAGCCGTTTGGGATTCAAAAGTGAGTACGCGAGTGTTGGCTTTATCTGCTTCTGCGAGCAAAATTTCTGGCTGTGGAATATCCAAATCCCATTCAATCAGAGTGTGACGCGAGCCATATTGGCTTAACCATTGCTCATATAGCTTCCAAACCTCATCGCTAACGGGTTTGCTATGGGTATCAATCCAAATTTCCCCTTTTTCTAACTGTTTGACGGTAAATCCTGCCAAGTGAATTTCATCCACACATTCAGCTGGAATGGCATCAAGGTAGGTTTTGGTATCGAAGCCGTGGTTAAACGCAGAGACATGAATATTGTTCAGGTCGAGCAGCAGGCGGCAATCGGTGCGACGTTGCACTTCAGTCAAAAAATCCCATTCGTTAATCGTTGAGTGTTGGAATTTCACGTAGCTAGATGGATTCTCAATCAGAATGGGTCTTTGTAGGTAATCTTGGACTTCATCGACGTTGCGACAAAATACCTGCAACGCTTCTTCGGTGTAAGGGAGCGGTAGTAGGTCATTAAAGTAGTGACCACCATTTTCACTCCAACTTAAATGGTCAGAGACAAGAAAAGGTTGTACTTCATCGACCAATTGTTTGAGTTGCTTTAAGTGATTTTGGCTGACACGCTCTACGCTACCGAGCGATAAACCAATACCATGGCAACTAATTTGATAGTGTTCGACAAGTTGACGCAGCGTTTGTCGTGCTGCCGAGTAAGGCTGAAAATAGTTTTCGCTATGAATTTCTAACCACGAGAGCGCAGGCTGTTGAGTGGAGAAAAAATCCAGATGAGGTGATCGCAGCCCTACACCAATGTGTTTGTGATAGTTATTGTTGTTCACGTGCGAGTCCTTTGCGAGCGGTAATTGATGGGCGGCCCGTTGAGCCTAAGCCGCCACATCGATTAGGTAGCAGATAAGAATTATGAAGACTGAGTGCTACCACCAGTTAACTTGCCGCAAAGTCCTTTAGGAACAACAACAAATGCATCGGTTTGGTTATCTTCTTTTGCTGTACCTGCACATGAACTTGTTTTAGTTGCACAGTCATTTTTGCCCGCTTTAGATACGCCATAGCATTTCTCTTTTTCTGCTGCAAAAGCAGGCGCAGCAGTAAGCATTGTGCCACCTAGAGCTAGAAGACCAGTAACAGCAGCAGTAACAGCAAGATTTGATTTTTTCATCGTAATTTCCTCAGACTTTTATTTACTTTTCCTTGAGTTTCATTGGGCAAGTTAACCAAGGGTGTTTAGCTAACATGCTTATTCAAAAGGATAGAAAAGCAGCAAAAAAACTTTCAAAAAAATTATAGAAGAAGTGATTTTTATTATTTTAGTTGATGTAAGTTTATGAATAATAAGGCGAAAATTAGTCGTAATATTTTATTGGTTTTCTCCTGAAATGCGGGCTCTGTTTAGGTTATAATCACTTTTCATGTATAGATAACCAGTAGCTGAGCCCCGAATGGATCCTTCATTACTTCTCGATGGTCTAAACGACAAGCAGCGTGAAGCCGTTGCCGCCCCACTAGAAAACTTACTTGTACTTGCAGGTGCGGGGAGTGGTAAAACACGCGTCTTGGTGCACCGAATTGCGTGGCTGATGTCCGTTGAGCAAGCCTCCCCATTTTCGATTATGTCCGTAACCTTTACTAACAAGGCTGCGGCAGAGATGCGTGGACGTATTGAAGAGCTCATGATGGGCAGTGCATCAGGGATGTGGAATGGTACATTCCATGGTATCTGTCACCGAATCTTACGCGCTCATTATCTTGATGCTAAGTTGCCAGAAGATTTTCAAATTATCGATACGGATGATCAAGTTCGCCTTCTTCGTCGTCTGATTAAAGCTCAGAACCTAGACGAGAAACAGTGGCCAGCGAAGCAAGCTGCGTGGTGGATTAATGGCAAGAAAGATGAAGGCTTACGCCCAAGTCATATTGATGCGTACCACGATCCGATCACTAAAACTTACCTTCAGCTTTATACCGCTTATCAAGAAGCATGTGATCGTGCGGGTTTGGTTGATTTCGCAGAAATTTTGTTGCGTACGCATGAGCTATTGCGTGATAAAAAACACATCCGTGAGCACTACCAGGCGCGCTTCAAGCATATCTTAGTTGACGAATTCCAAGATACTAACAACATTCAATATGCTTGGTTGCGCATGATGGCGGGTCCTGATGCACACGTTATGATTGTTGGTGATGATGACCAATCTATCTATGGTTGGCGCGGCGCGAAAATTGAAAACATCGAGAAATTTACGCTTGAGTTCCCAAGTGTTAACACGGTGCGACTAGAGCAAAATTACCGTTCAACGAAAACCATCCTTGAAGCATCGAATACCCTGATTGCCAACAATACTGAGCGCATGGGTAAAGAGCTGTGGACCGATGGTGCGGAAGGTGAGCCTATCTCTGTTTACTCAGCCTACAACGAGTTAGATGAAGCCCGCTTTGCAGTTAACAAAATTAAAGAGTGGCAAGACAAGGGCGGCATTCTTAACGATGCGGCGATGTTGTATCGAAACAACGCCCAGTCTCGTGTACTTGAAGAAGCCTTGATTCAAGCTGGATTGCCGTATCGTATTTATGGTGGCATGCGATTCTTCGAGCGCCAAGAGATCAAAGATGCGCTGAGCTATCTTCGCTTAATGTCGAACCGTAACGACGATGCTGCCTTTGAGCGAGTGGTGAATACGCCAACGCGTGGTTTGGGTGATAAAACACTAGAGACGATTCGTTTCGCTGCTCGCGATCAAGGCAGCACCATGTGGCAAGCCAGTATTCGATTGTTGGAAGATAAAGTTTTAGCAGGTCGAGCTGCGGGCGCGTTGAGTCGCTTTGTTGAGTTGGTTAATGCGCTAGAAGATGACACCTGTGAAATGCCACTGCATGAACAGACAGACCATGTGATCAAATACTCCGGCCTGTTTGCGATGTACGAGCAAGAAAAAGGCGAGAAATCAAAAGCTCGTATTGAAAACTTGGAAGAACTGGTTACCGCAACCCGTCAGTTTGAAAAGCCAGAAGAAGCGGATGAAATGACCCTGCTGACGGCGTTCTTGACTCACGCTGCATTAGAAGCCGGTGAGGGTCAAGCGGATGAGTTTGACGATGCAGTGCAATTGATGACTCTGCACAGTGCGAAAGGTCTAGAGTTTCCATTAGTCTTCATGGTTGGTGTAGAGGAAGGAATGTTCCCAAGCCAAATGTCAGCTGAAGAAGCAGGGCGTTTGGAGGAAGAGCGTCGTCTTTGCTACGTTGGTATGACCCGAGCGATGGAAAAGCTTTACATCACTTACGCTGAAATGCGCCGCTTATATGGCCAAGATAAATACCATAAGCCGTCGCGTTTTATTCGCGAATTACCGGAAAAGTGTTTGGATGAAGTGCGTATGAAAGCGCAAGTCAGCCGTCCAACCAGTGCAGGCCGCTTTAGCCAAACGGTAGTAAAAGAGACTTTTAATGAAACTGGCTTTAGCCTTGGCTCACGAGTCATGCACCCGAAATTTGGCGAAGGCACTATCATCAATTTTGAAGGCAGTGGTCCACAAAGCCGAGTGCAAGTTGCCTTTAACGGTGAAGGGATTAAGTGGTTGGTGACTGCTTACGCTAAGTTAGAAACCCTATAAATTTTCAGTCTCTATTGAGAGTGTTTTTATCAAAAGAATTGGGCTTGCTGCAAGGCAATAAGTGAGTGAAGCCCCTGAGCATAGGGAACCTATGTGATGGGGTGTACAAGCGAAGTTAACGTAGCAGCGAGTTCAATTATGCAGATAAAAAGATAAAGAAAAACCCCGAGGGCTTGCGCCCATCGGGGTTATAGTCTTACTCGCAGCAATCCGGCTACTAAAAGTGCTCCATGCATCAAATCCTTGATAGTATGCTGATGTCCTTCAGCTTAGTCCTTTTCTCGCCATCCTAGCGGTGTCCTTGACCCTATCCTGGTCCACTAACAATCCTCGTTAGCTCTCTTCGCTTGTTCCCTGAGCGGTGTCCTTTTCATCATCCTGATGATTAGTCCTTTCCTCGTCCAGAGGTGTCCATTTCCCATCCTTAGTAGCAACCATCCTAGTTACTATTTGCGTCCGTTCAATGTCCAATTTGCTATCCGTGCCGACTACTCATCCTAAGTAACCGTATCTTCTTCCTGAAGATTACCTAATCCGTGGCAATTTCCTGTTCCGTGTCAGCATCCTTCCGACAGGATTAATATTACGCTATTAACTCCGCTGAGCAATATGACGCAAACGGTTTTCTATATAAAAATTCGTTTGTATTTTATACGTATCATTTAAAATCAATGAGTTATTGTTTGTAAGTTGAATTTTTCTATGCGCAAAAGCTATTTTTACTCACTTGCTTGTGAGAGATCTCGCACAAGCAAGTGAGCTGATCGTCGTTATTGCCCGATTGCGGTCCCTTCTCTACGTGGATCTGCAGCGCCCTGAAGTTGGTCATCTTGCAATAAAATAGCGTGAATTCCAGAGTTTAAGTCGCGAACATTGACCTTAAAGCCCATTTCTTCCAGTGCTGCCTGATGGCTTTCAGCGGGCGTACCTTGCTCTATATCGAGAGTACCGAACCGATTTAGTAAATGAGGCTGATTGGCTGCTTGCTGAATATCCATGTCCCACTGGGTATGAGCAATAATCGCTTGTGCGACATAGCCAATAATTCGGCTACCACCGGGTGAACCGATCGCCATATAGGGCTGATCGTTTTGCATGATAATGGTTGGTGCCATGGAAGAGCGTGGACGTTTGCCAGGTTCTAACCTGTTTACTATCGGTTTTCCATCTTTATGGGTTCGGAAAGAAAAGTCAGTTAGCTCATTGTTTAGTAAGAATCCGTTCGTCATCAGGCGTGAACCAAATGCATTTTCAATCGTTGTCGTGATAGAAACAACATTGCCAGCTTTGTCGACTACATTGAAATGGCTGGTAGATGGTAGCTCAATCGACTCGTCACTGCTTTGGCGGAGCGCGTAACTCCACGGTGGAATGCCAGCGTCAACCGAGTCTAATGCTTGCCCTGGCTTGATCAGCTTCGCTCGTTGTATTAGATAGGCTTTATCAAGCAAACCTTGCGTTGGCATAGGCACAAAGTCTTCATCCGCCATATACATCCCACGATCGGCAAACGCCAGACGAGATGCGTCAGCAATAACTTGCCACGATTTTGGATTGTCTGGTCCCCACGTTTTAAGATCAAACTGCTCAGTCATGGTGAGAATCTGGCCGACAGTGAGAGCGCCAGAACTTGGCGGCCCCATGCCACAAACATCGAAACTCTGATAAGCAGAACAAACAGGCTGGCGCTGTTTAATCGAATACGTATCTAAGTCTTTCTGGCTGAGTACGCCCGGATTACCGGGTGCGTTTTGGACTGTGTTGACAATATCGTTGGCGATTTTACCTTGGTAGAACGCTTTTGCACCTTGCTGAGCAATAGCTGTGAGTGTTTTGGCGTATTCAGGGTTTTTGAGTTGTGTTCCAGCGGCTTTAGGTGAGCCATCGGTTTCAAAGAAGTAGGCTTTGGTTGCTGTAAACCGACTCAGCCGCTCGGCGTCTTTTTCAATCAGAGTTGCAAGGCGAGAGCTGATTTCAAAGCCTTGTTCAGCGACTGAAATGACAGGCTTGATCAACTCCGCCCATTCCAATTGGCCATATTTCTGGTGCGTGTCCCACATCAGTTTGACTGTCCCTGGGGTGCCAACAGAGCGTCCACCGACAACGGCATCATAAAATTTGAGCGGCTCGCCATTTTCGTTTTGGAATAAACGAGGCGTCGCATTGAGTGGGGCGGTTTCACGTCCATCGTATGTGGTGAGTTGCTGTTTTTCTGCATCCCAGTAGACCAAGAAAGCGCCGCCACCAATACCAGAGGACTGAGGCTCTACTAACCCTAGCATTAATTGAGTTGTCACCATCGCATCAATGGCGTTGCCCCCTTTGGCTAATATGTCAGCACCAGCTTGAGTTGCGATTGGGTTTGCGGCCGTCACCATCCAATCTTTGGCTGTGACCAGTTGCTTTTGTTCAAGGCCACTACTTTGTTCTGGTGCGATGGAGTCAGCGGCTTGGTTGGCCCAAGCTGCGGTTGATGTTGCAAGCAAATAGGTGGTGAGAAGTGTCAATTTCCACTGCATTTTTATTCTCCTTTCTTGGTATGCCAGATTCAGAGTGACAGTGGATATGGATAAGGTCTAAAGGTTTGTTACGAAATTGTAATCCTGAATCAAATCTTAGACAGTTGGACGCTTAAAGCAGGCCGAATAATGTTGCTGTTGATTGCCATAGAATACTGACGCCAATAACGGAGAAAAGTACGCCACAAAGCCCATCGACATAGATAGCCATCGCTTTGACTTTTTTTTGCATACGCTGAGTAGACAATGCCCAAGCTAAAAAAGAAAACCACACCAATGATAGGCTCCATAAAATCATGAGCGCGATGCCTTTGCCAGTCAGCGACATCGTGGCTGGAACTAAACTCGACATCAGACTGACGAAAAAGACCAGAGCTTTAGGGTTGAGAATATTGGTCGCAAAGCCTCGGGAGAAAGCTTGGCGCTTATTGGTCAGTAGTAAGCTTGGATCTTCAATATTTTGTTGTTCACTTTGCTTAGATTGCACTGATTGCCATGTGCCTTTTAGGGCGCCGTAACCTAGGTATGACAAGTAGCTACCGCCTGCAATTTGCAATAGGGCAAAAAGGGTTGGCTGTTGGTGAACAAGGTAGCTGACGCCAGTAAGGCTCAATATTGAGTGGAGTAAAATACCGCAAGATAAACCCAGCGCAATGTATAGCCCAGTCTGTCGACCATATCGCGTGGCATTTTGTACCACTAAAGCAAAATCGGGCCCAGGGCTCATTAAGGCGATAAAGTGGACTGAAGCTAGTGTAGCGAGGATAGTGAATTCGCTCATGATGTCGTACCTAAAAATTAATGAGCTACCATTATGTCGCGTTCACTTCGGAGGTGATTGTAAAAAACTGACACTAACTGATTTGAGAAGGAGGTACGCCATAAGTTGATTTAAACGCTTTGCTGAAATGTGCTTGATCATAAAAGCCAATTTGCAGCGCGACTTCGGTGCCACACACTCCTGCTTTTAATAACCTCATTCCTTGCTCTAAACGTAAGCGGCTCAGCCATGCATAAGGGGTTAGACCTACCTTTGCTTTGAAATGACGCTGGAACTGAGTTGGGCTTAATTGGCAAAGCTCAGACAGCTGTTCGAGCCTGACAGGTTGATCAAGGTTTTCCATTAAGAACTCTTTCAAAGTGGCAACAGATTGATTACCAAGCGGAATACAGTTCTTTTGCTCTATGCTTCCATAGCGTTCGAATAATTGACTTAAGCCTTCATAAGGAAGGCAATCTTTAGTGAGCTGAGGAAGATTGTGCAGAGCTAGGGAGTTGTGTAAATGTACTAAAGGAGCAAATACTCGAGGGTCCTGAACCACTAACTGATTGAAACTCAAGATATCTCCGGATCGTTTTAGATCGGCAAGATCAGAAAGCCATTTAGGATCAATGGAAAAGACTTTAACTTGATAGCCTGAATCAGACTTTGAATACCCATCATGCAACTCATCTGGCGGCATGATGACCATTTGTCCGGGACCGACTTGATGAGATTGACCTTGGTGATAAAATTTTTGTTCGCCATGAGTGATAAGACCAATGTGAAAATCAAGATGATAGTGACGCTGAAAGGCGAAGTTTTGATAGTTCGCGTTAATCAGGTTTATCTCTTTATTTTGTGTGGTGTGGTAATCGACCTTATCCATAATGTAAAAAAAGCTTGGTGAATATTTCACCAAGCTTATAACGCTATATCGTTGTTGTCTTGTAAAAAACGATCATTTAGCGAGTGATGTTTTACGTGTCTGACGACTGGTTTTGATTCCATCCACACTAAACACCACCAAGGCTCCCCAAATAAAAGCGAAGGTGATGGCTTTGTCTGCGGTAAAGGCTTCGCCGTAAACCAAGACGGCAAGTAGGAACATCAGGCTTGGCCCAATGTACTGGAAAAAACCTAACGTCGAGAGCTTTAGGCGAGTGGCAGCACCGGTAAAGCAGAGCAGTGGCAGGGTGGTAATCACACCGGCTGAAATCAAAAGCAAGTTAAGGGTGATTGGGTTCGCCATTAAATCTGAAGTTGAGCTGTCAGCTATCCATAATAAATAGATAGCGGCTGCTGGAAGCAAAATCAGAGTTTCGATGAATAATCCTGTTTGCGCATCTAGGCTGACTTTCTTTCTTAGCAAGCCATAGCAACCAAAACTCAAAGCCAACACGATAGCGACGACAGGCACCGAGCCAAAGGCGATCAGCTGAACCAATACGCCGCAACTTGCTAAAACAACAGCAAACCATTGCATTTTACGTAAGCGCTCGCCAAGGAACAGCATTCCAAGCAGCACATTGATCAGTGGGTTGATGTAGTAGCCCAAGCTCGCATCAAGCATATGATTGGTGTTGACCGCCCAGATGAAAATCAACCAGTTTGCAGCGATGACGATGGAGGTGGCCAATAAGTATGTCATCTTGATTTTTGATTTAAGAACATCACGAACGCCGCGCCAATGCCTTCCAAAATGAAGTAGGGCAGCCAACAGGAAAAAAGACCAAACGACGCGATGGCTGAGGATCTCTAGCGGAGAAACATCACTAATGGTTTTAAAGTAGATTGGGGCGATTCCCCACATGGTATACGCGCCAATAGCAAGTAGGACGCCTTGCTTTGCTCTCTGTTGTTCTTCTGGGGTCATGCGCGTTTTCTCAACACTATATTTACAAAATGAAACATCCAGTATACGAACGACGCTCTAAATCACCTAACAATTTGCAGTTTTATTCACCATCAATCCCCATTACAATTAGCGCTTTGCTTTTTGCACCTCCATACCTATCCCTATTGAGAATTGAATGACTGCCACACTGCTCGCTGAACAACCTGATTTGATGGCCACTCCTCAAAGCGTACTTGAGGAGATTTTTGGCTATCAAGAATTTCGCGATGGTCAGCAAGAGGTGATTGAAGCGGCCGTCGCCGGACAAGATAGCCTGGTGATTATGCCGACTGGTGGTGGTAAGTCGCTCTGTTATCAAATTCCTGCATTAGTGAGAAATGGCCTTACCTTAGTTATATCGCCGTTGATTTCTTTGATGAAAGACCAAGTGGATCAGCTGAAGGCGAATGGGGTGGCAGCAGAGTGCATTAACTCATCAATGCCACGCGAAGAGTTGATTTCGGTGTATAACCGGATGAATTCAGGTGCAATCAAGTTGATTTATGTATCGCCTGAGCGAGTGCTGATGCGTGATTTTATCGAGCGTTTAGAGCACTTGCCACTCTCGATGATTGCCGTAGATGAAGCTCACTGTATCTCTCAATGGGGACATGACTTTAGGCCGGAGTACGCGTCTCTTGGCCAACTGAAGCAATACTTCCCGCATGTGCCTTTTATGGCGCTAACCGCAACTGCTGATGACGCAACGCGTAAAGATATTATGCAGCGTCTGCAGTTGACTGAGCCACACAGTTATTTAGGTAGCTTTGACCGCCCAAATATTCGCTACACCTTAGTTGAAAAGCATAAACCGGTTTCTCAAGTCGTACGCTTTTTGGAAAACCAACGTGGTCAGTGCGGCATCATTTATTGTGGTAGCCGTAAAAAAGTGGAAATGGTCACAGAGAAGCTGTGTAACAACGGTTTGCGAGCGGCCAGCTATCATGCAGGGCTAGAGACCGACGAACGGGCTTACGTACAAGAAGCCTTCCAACGCGATGATATTCAAATTGTGGTCGCGACGGTGGCGTTTGGTATGGGCATTAACAAACCTAACGTACGTTTTGTTGTGCACTTTGATATTCCTCGTAACATTGAGTCTTACTATCAAGAGACAGGACGTGCAGGTCGCGACGGTTTACCCGCTGAAGCGATGATGTTGTACGATCCAGCTGATATCAGTTGGTTGCGCCGAATGTTAGATGAAAAAGACGAAGGCCCACAAAAGCAGGTTGAAGCACATAAACTGAATGCGATGACCGCATTCGCTGAAGCGCAAACGTGTCGTCGCCAGGTTCTGCTTAATTACTTTGGCGAATATCGTGAGAAGCCTTGTGGTAACTGCGACATCTGCCTTGACCCACCAAAACACTTCGATGCGACGGAGCAATCACAAAAAGCGCTCTCTTGTGTGTATCGCGTCAATCAGAGTTTTGGTATTGGTTATGTCGTTGAAGTACTGCGTGGTATGCAGAACATCCGTGTGCGAGAGAATGGCCACGACAAACTCTCTACTTATGGTATTGGCCGTGAAAACAGCCACGACTATTGGGTGAGTATCTTCCGTCAGTTGATTCATAAAGGACTACTGACGCAAAATATTACCCGCAACTCGACATTGCAACTGACCGAAGAAGCGCGTCCTTTATTGAGAGGGGAAATGTCGCTGGAGTTGGCTGTGCCTCGCCTTGATACTGCGGCTCGGGCTGCGAAATCAGATAAGTTGTCGAGTAAGAATTACGATAAGAAGTTGTTTGCTAAGTTGCGTAAGCTGCGCAAAGCGATAGCAGATGAAGATGGCTTACCACCTTACGTGGTATTCAGTGACGCGACTTTGATTGATATGGCGGAAATCCTGCCGACCTCTTACGGGGAAATGCTCGCGGTTAACGGCGTTGGACAACGTAAACTGGATAAATACGCGGACCCATTTTTAAATTTAATTCAGGAACACTTAACCAATCATGGCTGATACGAATATGGTGAACGAACAACAAACGGAATTTGGTCTTTCTCAGTATGACGCAGAAGAAGGTCGCATCATCATCCGTACTCCAAATTTTGATTTTGATACTTTCCCTGAGCTTGGCGATAAGTTGTTGAAATTACTTTCAGCACAAGCGATCGAGAAGCAGTGGGATGCAGATATCCATTCATGGTTGATTGATTTTGAAGATTGCCAACTGTTTCTTCGTGCGGAGCACTACAGTGAATGTGTGTGGTTAGAAGCGTTATCTTCAGGTGATTCGAAACAGGAACTCGACTTCCTTGCATCACTGTTTGAACGTGGATTTTAATACGCCAACGATTGCTTAGAAACCTAGGCTTGCGACGTTAATTGGTTAATGTATAATCGCCCGCCGCGATATTTGTCTTGCTAGAAGTTTCATCATTTCAAATATCATGTTTGTTTTACATTGTTGGTCAGAGTCATTCCAAAGGGTTGGAATAGATTCGATTTGGGTTCCCTCGCCCCCAAACCAAACTAAAAAGGTATCGCATGAGTAACTTTACCCCTGCGCAGCAGCGCAAAGCCCTTCTATTGTTAGTGTTATTTCACTTGGTCATCATTGCATCAAGTAACTACCTAGTACAATTACCCTTTACTGTGTTCGGTTTCCATACCACTTGGGGTGCATTCACTTTCCCATTTATTTTTCTAGCGACAGATTTGACCGTGCGTGTTTTTGGCGCCAAGTTAGCAAGAAAAATCATTTTCTTAGTGATGTTGCCGGCACTTGCTGTCTCTTACGCTTTATCCGTTTTGTTCTTTGAAGGTCAATTTCAAGGGTTCTCGCACTTAGGCGAATTCAACTTGTTTGTGGCTCGTATTGCTATCGCCAGTTTTATGGCTTATTTATTAGGGCAAATTCTGGATGTGCATGTATTCAACCGCCTACGTCAGTTGAAGCAGTGGTGGGTAGCACCAACTTGTTCGACGCTGTTTGGTAATGCGTTGGACACGATTGCCTTCTTTGCGATTGCTTTTTACCAAAGCCCAGATCCATTTATGGCAGAGCACTGGACGGAAATTGCGCTGGTGGATTACGGATTTAAACTAGTGATTAGTTTAGGCCTGTTTGTACCAATGTACGGCATGCTTCTTAACTATTTAGTAAGAAAACTCACTGCAGTAAATCCAGATTTCAAAATCGTTGGCGCAAACTGATTGTTTTGACATGCTGAAGATAATAAAAAGCCCGAGGGATAAGGTCTCTCAGGCTTTTTGCATTAGAGGATAAATGATCAGTTCGCAATCACGGTCAGCGGCCACCCAATATCACTTTGACGGTTTGCTTCAATTTCAAGCTCTGCCGCAGTAAGAGGGTTGTTATCCAACCATTGTGCATCAACAGTTAAGACTAACTTATCGGCCTCTGATGCCAATGTAATCGCTGGCTCAAGCGCTGGATTACGGCGATGAGTCAGTAGCACCGCAAGGCGTAATAGGCGCAATACGCGCTTAGCACTTGCTCCTGAGATCGCATGTTGCTCAGGCAGTGAGGTTAATTGCTCACGATACCGGCGAGCAATTTCACCCAATAGGTGCTTTTGCGCCAAGGTGTAGCCTGGTAGGTCTAAGCTTTGTAGAAGGTAAGCGCTATGAGTCCCACCTTTTTTGAAATCGATGGTTAAACCAATTTCATGCAGCTTCGCAGCCGTTTCGAGTAAAACCTTACCTTGTTCTTCCGCGATCCAGTCCGGTTGACATTGACTCAGCAGCGAATTTGCAAGTGTTGCGACTTGCTCGCCATAAGCGCGATCAATCTGGTAGCGGCTTTGGATGCTAGCAATGGTGCGGGCACGAATATCGTCTTGCTTAAGCTCGTCGACCATTTCATATACTAAGCCTTCACGCAAAGCACCGCCTGCCAGTGTCATTGAATCAATCTCAAGCAATTCGAAAATCGCAATCAGAATAGACAAGCCACTTGGGAAAACTAAAGCACGCTCAAGGGTCAGACCTTCAATCTCAAGCTCTTCAAGATGGTCTGCTCGCATTGCTTGTTTCTGTAGGCGTTTTAATTTGGCATGAGTGATCACTTCATCCATACCTTGCGCCAACATGATTTCTTGTAATGCTTGCACTGTGCCAGAGGCGCCGACACAGACATCCCAACCGATATTTGTATACTGCTCCAAAATCGGCTGAAGTGTTTCTTTCGCCGCCAAAATGGCATTGTTGAAATTAGTCACGGTGAGTTGGCGGTCTTTAAAATGACGTTCCAACCAAGTGACGCATCCCATCTTTAAACTGGTGAGGGCTTTAGCTTCAAAACCTTGGCCAATGATCAGTTCGGTACTGGCTCCACCAATATCGACCACCAATCGACGACCACTGCCTCCAGAAGTATGAGCAACGCCTTTGTATATGGTTGCGGCTTCTTCTTCACCAGAGATCACTTCAATATCATGACCTAAGATTTGATTGGCTTTCTTTAAGAAAATATCCACGTTTGTTGCGGTGCGCAGCGTTGCGGTGCCGACGATACGAATATTTTCCGTCGGGATATCTTGCAGTCGTTCAGCAAAAAGACTCAAGCAGTCCCAACCGCGTTGCATGGCTTCAAGGCTTAGGGCGTTATTTTCGTCCAAACCTGCCGCAAGGCGAACTTTGCGTTTGATTTTAGCCATCGTTTGTACACTGCCATCAATGTGACGCACAACGAGCATATGAAAACTGTTCGACCCGAGGTCGATGGCTGCGTAAAGCGGAGAAGAAACTGCTTGGCTCATAGACGACTTAAGAATCCTTTTGCTGACGTGGACGAGAGCGATTGTTTTGGCGACGGTTACCTGAACGAGAACCACCAGTATTGGTACGACGCTGCTGCGGACGATTTGAACGCATGCGAATTGGCGCAGGTAGATCTTCGATCAGAGCGCTTGGGTCGTAATCCGAAACTGGAATTGCGTGTTCAATGTATTCTTCGATTGGTGGAAGGTTAATGGCGTAATCTTCACAAGCAAAGCTAATCGAGTGACCACTTGCACCAGCACGGCCAGTACGGCCAATACGGTGAACATAGTCTTCACAGTCGTCAGGCAAGTCGAAGTTGAATACGTGCGTTACTTGTGGAATGTGTAGGCCACGAGCGGCAACATCAGTCGCAACCAACAGATCCACTTCGCCCTTAGTAAATTGCTCAAGGATGCGTTCACGTTTCTTCTGTGGAACATCACCGGTTAGTAGACCGACTCGGTGTCCATCTGCCGCTAGGTGCCCCCACACTGAATCACATTTGTGTTTGGTGTTAGCAAAAATAATCGCGCGATCTGGCCACTCTTCTTCAATTAGAGTCTGAAGCAATGACATCTTGTGTTCGTTAGATGGGTAGAACAACTCTTCTTGGATGCGGTGACCCGTTTTGCGTTCTGGCTCAACAACCACATGCTCTGGGTTGTGCATGTGTTCGAAAGCTAACTCTTGTACACGGTAAGATAGCGTGGCAGAAAACAGCATGTTCATGCGGTCTTGTGGTTCTGGCATACGGCGGAACAAGAAACGAATATCTTTAATAAACCCAAGATCGAACATGCGATCCGCTTCATCAAGTACAACGGCTTGAATGTGATTTAGGTTAAAGACTTTCTGTTTATAGAAGTCAATGATGCGGCCAGTTGTACCAATCAGTACATCCACACCTTGCTCAAGCTTACCTAATTGCTTGTCGTAGCTTTCGCCACCGTAAGCTAATGCCGCTTTAATACCCGTGCTTTCAATCAGTGGGGCAGCGTCATTGTAGATCTGAATCGCTAACTCACGCGTTGGTGCCATAATAATAGCGCGCGGTTGAGTTGGCTTACGACCTTCATGTTCAGGTGTCGTCAGTAAGTGGTTAAAAGTAGCCGTCAGGAAAGCCAGGGTTTTACCTGTGCCTGTTTGAGCCTGACCTGCGATGTCTTGGCCGGTGAGCAGTACCGGCAACGCCAAAGCTTGAATTGGGGTACAAAATTCGAACCCTTTTTTCTCCAAACCTTCAGTAACTTGAGGATGTAATCCCAAATCGGCGAACTTTTGCTCTGTGATATGCGTCTTTTTCATGGCTATAGAATATCAGCTTAAGCTTGCAATACGAAAGTAAATACATTCCAATAGGGCATCTAAATCCTGGTTATCTTGCAACCAGTTCAAAAAAACACATTGGAGTGGAAGATGAGTGATAAGATTTTGCAGCTTACTGATGACGGTTTTGAAAACGATGTAATCAATGCTGCAGGCCCAGTTCTTGTTGATTTTTGGGCAGAATGGTGTGGTCCTTGTAAAATGATCGCTCCTATCCTGGACGAAATCGCGGACGAGTACGAAGGCAAGCTCACTATCGGTAAACTAAATATCGACCAAAATGCGGGTACACCGCCTAAATTTGGTATCCGTGGTATTCCAACGTTGCTTCTATTTAAAGATGGTAACGTAGCCGCTACTAAAGTAGGCGCACTATCTAAGACTCAACTAAAAGAGTTCTTAGACGCAAATCTTTAGTCGTAGATGAGACCGTGCATTGGAATAGTGCACGGTTTTGTTTTTTGAACACCAACAAAATCTAGACTAGGCTACTATTTAGTGCTAGTTTATCGCACGTTAATTAAACAAGTTTCTCTTCTTGGTCGATCCTGAGACCGAATCCATCTTAACTAAATAACAGATCCTATTTTGACTAAACAAGTATCCACCACAATGAATCTTACAGAATTGAAGAACAGACCTGTGTCTGATCTTGTTAAACTTGGCGAGAGCTTGGGCCTTGAAAACCTAGCACGTCTAAGAAAGCAAGACATCATCTTCTCCATCCTAAAAGCGCACGCTAAAAGTGGTGAAGATATTTTTGGCGACGGTGTTCTGGAAATACTTCAAGACGGCTTTGGTTTCTTGCGTAGTGCAGACAGCTCATACCTAGCTGGTCCGGACGATATTTACGTTTCTCCAAGTCAGATCCGTCGTTTTAACCTACGTACAGGTGACTCTATTGCCGGGAAAATTCGTCCACCAAAAGACGGTGAACGTTATTTTGCTCTGCTTAAAGTCAATACAGTTAATGATGACAAGCCAGATAACGCGCGTAACAAGATTCTATTTGAAAACTTGACGCCACTGCACGCAAACGAGCGTATGGTTATGGAGCGTGGTAACGGTTCGACAGAAGATATTACTGCTCGTGTTCTAGATTTAGCGTCACCAATTGGTAAAGGTCAGCGTGGTCTGATCGTGGCGCCGCCTAAAGCGGGTAAAACAATGCTGCTGCAAAATATTGCGCAGAGCATTGCTTACAACCACCCAGAGTGTGAGTTGATGGTACTTCTTATCGACGAACGTCCAGAAGAAGTAACAGAGATGCAGCGCTTAGTGAAAGGTGAAGTTATCGCTTCTACTTTTGATGAGCCAGCATCACGTCACGTGCAAGTCGCTGAAATGGTGATCGAGAAAGCAAAACGTCTTGTTGAACACAAGAAAGACGTGGTTATCCTGCTTGACTCTATCACTCGTCTAGCGCGTGCTTACAACACCGTTGTTCCTTCATCAGGTAAAGTTCTTACTGGTGGTGTGGATGCGAATGCCCTTCATCGTCCTAAGCGCTTCTTCGGTGCTGCTCGTAACGTTGAAGAAGGCGGTAGTTTGACGATTCTGGCGACAGCGCTAGTAGATACAGGTTCTAAGATGGACGAAGTAATCTACGAAGAGTTTAAAGGTACAGGTAACATGGAAATTCACCTGAACCGTAAGATCGCTGAGAAACGTGTATTCCCAGCAATCGACTTTAACCGTAGTGGTACGCGTCGTGAAGAGCTTCTAACCAAGAACGAAGAGCTACAGAAGATGTGGATTCTACGTAAGATTGTTCACCCAATGGGCGAAATCGATGCGATGGAATTCCTGATTGATAAGCTTGCAATGACGAAGACCAATGATGAGTTCTTCGATGCAATGCGTCGTCAGTAATTCGGACTGATTTCTAATAAAACGCCACCGCACAAGCGGTGGCGTTTTTGTTTGCATTATCACCTGATAACAAGCACAATGGTGGAAATGTTACAAGGAGGTTAACATGCAACAAGGACTGTTGTCGTCGGTACTCCTATCCGCATTATTACTAGGAGCGCCCGTTGTCTCTGCATCAGAGATGACGCCCAACCGCGTCGAAACATTATTGCAAGATGAGCAAGTTCATCAAAAAGTCGCTCAGTTGCTTCAGTATGTGATTGAAGACAATATTGACTCTCTTAATTTCGCTCTCGAAAGGCTTTCCCTACCTCAACAAGAAGTCACCCGCTATCTACTGCTTAATAAGATCGAACATCAACAAATCATTCTGACCCCTAAAATGGCTGTATTCGTCGAACAGCAAAAGTCTATGGTTCCAACCTATCAAGTATTGGAACGAGGGGATGGCTACGAGTTCTCTGTGCCTGCTTTTAACTATCCTGCTATTGCTAGCCGTTTGTTGAAACAGTGGAAACAAGATCAGTCGACACTCGACTTTGTGTTAAAAGCTGAGCGAGGAGAGCTTGATTTACAGCAGTGGCTATCAGGTAACGATTACCAAGTGCAAACCCGTGAAGCCTTATTGATTAGAGAACTCGATAGTCTATCTGCTGAAGCGGTTTCTGGGTTAGCCAAACAATTAACGGAAGAGGCGGTAATAAGCTGGCTTCCTTCATCTGAGGTGATGGTTCGTTTGGCTCAAGTCAGCGAAGATCCTGAAGTGTATAAATTGGTGTGGTTAATGCGCGCTGATTTTAATAGCCAACAAGAGTTGTCTCGATTGGCGAAAGTCGCGGATGAGTTTTCTATTGAGCAAATTATTCATGCATCGCAAAACCCAAGCCTAAAAGAGCATGCCTTTAAGCAGCTAACCCGTATTCGGCCTATGAGCCAAGAGACAAAAGCATTCCTCATCGAACGAATGGCTCTAAAGGATGACGCGCCTTTGGTTGCGCAGGAATTGGCACGCCAAGGCTATACATCTTGGTTAGAAGAGTTGGTCAGTAGTAACCAATCGGTGCGTAGCAGCGCAATAATGAACGTACTGTCACAATAGCGTTGATCAGGTAAAAATAACCACAAGAAAAAGAGGGATCGAATGATTCCTCTTTTTGTTATACTGCTTGCAGTTTAACCAGCCATTATGAAGGCCTATGAGTTTTAAGGATTTACGTGATTTCATTGCTCATCTTGAACAAGAGGGCAAACTGAAACGCATCACTCACCCTGTTGACCCACATTATGAAATGACTGAAATCAGCGACCGGACTTTACGTTCAGGTGGTCCTGCTTTGTTATTTGAAAATCCCATTGGCTATGATATTCCGGTTCTGACTAACTTGTTTGGTACGCCTGAACGAGTGGCGATGGGTATGGGCCGCAGCGAAGTGAAAGAGCTGCGTGAAGTTGGGAAACTGCTGGCGTACTTGAAAGAACCAGAACCGCCACGTGGATTTAAAGACGCGTTGGATAAAATTCCGGTTTTTAAGCAAGTGCTCAACATGCCCGCAAAGCGTCTTCGAAAAGCCGCATGTCAGGAAGTGGTTTGGCAAGGAGATGACGTCGATTTAGATAAGATCCCTGTGATGAGCTGCTGGCAAGATGATGTTGCTCCTTTATTGACTTGGGGATTAACCGTCACGCGCGGCCCACACAAGAAACGCCAAAACTTGGGGATTTACCGTCAGCAAAAAATCGCTAAGAACAAGATCATCATGCGCTGGTTAGCCCATAGAGGCGGTGCGCTGGATCTACGTGATTGGATGGAAACACACCCGGGTAAACCATTCCCAATTTCTGTGGCTTTTGGGGCTGACCCTGCGACGATACTCGGCGCGGTTACACCGGTTCCGGATACCCTATCTGAATACGCATTTGCTGGATTACTTCGTGGTAGTAAAACTGAAGTGGTTAAATCAGTCAGTAATGACCTTGAAGTACCTGCGAGTGCCGAAATTGTGATGGAAGGTTATATCGATCCAAATGAGTATGCTGATGAAGGTCCTTATGGTGACCATACTGGCTATTACAACGAAAAAGAAAAGCACCACGTTTTCACAATTACGCATATCACAATGCGTAAAGACCCGATTTACCACAGCACATACACGGGGCGTCCGCCAGATGAACCTGCTGTGTTAGGAGTTGCACTGAATGAAGTGTTTGTTCCTATTTTACAAAAGCAGTTTCCTGAGATAGAAGATTTCTACCTACCGCCTGAAGGGTGCTCGTATCGGATGGCAGTCGTGACGATCAAGAAGCAGTACCCTGGTCATGCCAAGCGCGTGATGTTAGGCGTGTGGTCTTTCTTGCGTCAGTTCATGTATACCAAATTTGTCGTCGTATGTGATGAAAGCGTTGATGCTCGTAGCTGGGACGATGTGATTAAAGCAATGGCTAATAACATGGAACCGGTTCGAGATACTCTGATGATCGAAAATACGCCGATTGATTCGTTAGACTTCGCTTCACCTATCGTTGGGTTAGGCTCAAAAATGGGTATGGATGCGACGATTAAATGGGACGCAGAAAAAGCGTCTGATCCAGATTTAGCGGTTCGTTCTATTGAGTCTCTAAGTCAAGAGGTCTTAGAACAATTTAAAGCTGAAAATAGTGAAGTGATCGATATCGCACTACCTAAATCGGCAGGTGACGACCGCTTTGCGATTGTATCGATGCGTAAATCCCAGGCTGGAGAGTCTAAGCGTCTGCTCGAGAAACTGTGGCAACTATTAGAGCAGTATACGGACGCAAAATTTGTGGTGTTATGCGATGAAGATGTCAATGTTCACGATTGGAATGACATTATTTGGGCGATGACGACTCGAATGGACCCTGCACGTGATACGGTTCAAATCTCGGCACAGAATGGACGTTGTTCTAAACTGGCTTTAGATGCAACGAATAAATTCAGTGGTGAAGTAGAAAGAGAATGGGGCGTTCCCATTAAGAAAGACCCAGAGCTCGTTGCGCAGGTTGATGCGAAATGGAGTAAGCTGGGAATATCATGATAAACACTATCGTCTTGCTGCCTCAAGGTATTGCTTTTGAGGTGCAAGATGGGCAGACGATATTGGAAGCGGCGCTCAACAATAATATTCGCTTCCCTCATCGATGCCAGGTTGGGGCGTGTGCAGCGTGTCTGTGCCGCAAACTTGAAGGAACAGTAAGTTACCACCTTGAACCGATGCTCACTGAGAAAGAGCAACAACAAGGTTGGGTATTTGCTTGTCAGGCGTACGCCGAAAGTAATTTAGTACTTACTTTTGAGGAGTAAGTAAGAGGAACACCATGACCATCCAATGTAAAGTAAAGTCAATTAGGCCGTTAGCTTGTAATACTTATCAAATTCTTCTTCACCCAGAGTCACCTGTTAACTTTAAAGCAGGGCAGTACCTAATGGTTGTGATGGGTGAAAAAGACAAGCGTCCTTTCTCTATTGCAAGTAGCCCATGCCGTCATGAGGGTGAGCTAGAACTGCATATTGGTGCAGCTGAACAAAACGCTTACGCCTTAGAAGTGGTAGAAGCTATGAAAGCTGCCCTTGATAATGGCGGTGATATGACTATTGATGCTCCACATGGTGATGCTTGGATCCAAGAAGATAGTGATCGTCCATTGCTGCTTATTGCAGGTGGCACTGGCTTTAGCTATGTGCGTTCAATTCTTGATCACTGTGTTGCACAGAGTTTAAATAATGAAATCTACCTATACTGGGGTGGTCGTGATGATTGCCAACTGTATGCAAAAGAAGAGTTAGACCAGATCGCAGCGCAACACAGCAATGTTCACTTTGTACCAGTCGTTGAGCAAGCGCCAACGGAGTGGCAAGGTAAAGTCGGTAACGTATTAGAAGCGGTGAGTGGGGATTTCGCCTCACTGGCCGAGTATGACATCTACATTGCGGGTCGTTTCGAAATGGCAGGAGCTGCGCGTGAGCAATTTACTCAGAATAAAGGTGCTCAAAGCGATAGAATGTTCGCTGATGCCTATGCATTTATCTAAACTTGATTAAAAGAGACTAAAAAGAGAGCGAATTGCTCTCTTTTTTTGTGCTTTTGAATACAAATTCAACGAACAGTTACTTTTTTCAATTTTATTTGAAAAAGGGGTTGCGCTTAAAGCTGAACTCCCTATAATGCGCATCCACTGACACGGCAGACGCCACAAGGCTTTGTCGATAAATCAGTAAAGCCAACTCGCTTGTTTTGATGCTGAAACGCTTGAAACAAAAAATTCAAAAAAGTGTTTGACACTTGAGAATGAAACGCTAGAATGGCTGCCTCTTCCGAAGTGATGTGAGTCACAAAGAAGAAAAGCTCTTTAACAATATAAACCTATCAATCTGTGTGGGCACTCGTTGATGATAATCCAATTAGATATTCTTTCTTTATAGAGAGCGGTATCAAATTAGGTTTCAATGAACTGAGTGACCAAACGAGTCGAAAGACTTGGCACAGTCAATTCATTATCGTTCTGTTGGAACGATAATAGCTTTAAAATTACACAGTAGTTTTGAAGTCAGTATTCATTGAGCCGAACAAAATCTTAAATTGAAGAGTTTGATCATGGCTCA
>NZ_BLID01000012.1 GCF_009811315.1 Vibrio atypicus | reverse complement strand
TTGCATGTGTTAGGCCTGCCGCCAGCGTTCAATCTGAGCCATGATCAAACTCTTCAATTTAAGATTTTGTTCGGCTCAATGAATACTGACTTCAAAACTACTGTGTAATTTTAAAGCTATTACCACTCCAACAGAATGGTAATGAATTGACTGTGCCAAATAACCGAAGTTATTTGTATCGGTCACTTCGTTTCATTGAAACCTAATATGATACCGAGGTATCTAATTGGATTATCATCAACGAGTGCCCACACAGATTGATAGGTTTATATTGTTAAAGAGCTTTCCTATTGAGCTTCGCTCAAATCGGACGGCCATTTTAGCGAGATAAAGTTTAGTGTCAACCACTTTTTTCAAACTTTTTTCAAGCGTTTCCGCTTGGCTAATTGACCTTGCTAACTCGTTGTTCGTTTCTTTCGAATCGTTCCCGTGTCAGCGAGGGGGCATTATAGAGATCGAAAGATTCTTGGCAACCCCTTTTTGCGAATTTTCTGTTTTTTTTTACTGTTCGATTATTAATTAACCCGAACAGGGTAAAAGCAAACGTTCTGATTACAATTCTTTAAACTTTTGAGCAAATAAAGAGACTTTTTCCCAGTTCGTGTACTCCACTTCTTTACTGGTATCAGTCTCACCACCAGTTAATGTCATAATCAGCTTAATCATCATTTTATCAAAGAAGCCATAACGTGGGTAATAGAGGGCACCGGCGAACACACCAATAAGCTTTGGCTGCCAAGGCGATTTCTTTAAAAAAGTCCGAATGTATGCACTTCCCTCAGGAGTATCTTTACCTTGTTCTTCTTTACGTGCAGTAAGATTTACGCAAAAGAAAGCCACTTTACTCTGTTCTAGCTGAGCAAGGTTATGCTCAATAAACTGGTAGAGTTTCTTATTAAGGTGTCCGTAACGAATAGAGGCACCAATAAGGACACGTTCGTATTGAGAGAAGTCCAACTCATGACGAAGAGTATGCAAATCTACAACTTCACACTCAAATTCAGCGAACTCGTCTTTTATCACGTTAAGTATTTTCTTTGTCTGTCCCTCTCTAGAGGAATAAAGAAACAGTGCCTTTGCCACGTTTGCTCCTTAGCTACGCCAAAATGTTGGTGTTAGTAATATAAGTAGGGTGAAGACTTCAAGTCGTCCAAACAGCATTGAGACAATCAAAACCCATTTAGCTTTATCATTTATATCACCAAAATGCAGTGCGACTTCACCTAAGCCTGGACCTAAGTTGTTCAGCGTTGCGGCTACCGCAGAGAACGCACTCAGTTCATCCATACCTGTCGCTATCAACGCAAGCATACAAACAACAAACACCAATGCATAAGCAGAAAAGAATCCCCAAACCGCATCAACAACTCGCTGAGAAAGGGCTGTCCCACCAACTTTAATGGTATAGACAGCTCTAGGGTGAACAAGGCGCTTCAATTCACGAACCCCCTGCAAAGTAAGCAGTAGAATTCGGATAACTTTCATCCCGCCGCCTGTAGAGCCGGCACAACCACCAATAAACGATGAAAATAACAATAATACAGGAAGGAAAATTGGCCAATCGGAGAAACCCGTCGTCGTAAAACCCGCGGTTGTTGATATAGATACCGTTTGGAACAGGGCTTGATCAAATGCGTCGTAAACAGAGTCGTATGAATGATGGTTGAGCAACACTAAAAAACAGACGATAAACAATAGTGCTTGAATAAAGAGGAAAGCGCGAAACTCAGGATCTTTCCAATAGTATTTAGGATGAACACCACCTGAAGCAAATGCAGCAAAGTGCAAAGAGTAGTTACAAGCAGAGATCAACAAGAAGACAACAGTAATCATGTTAATGGCATAGCTATTAAAGTAGCCCATGCTCGCATCATGAGTTGAAAAGCCACCAATCGCTATCGTTGAGAAACTATGACTGATCGCGTCAAAGGGTGTCATACCTGCCAACCAAAATGCGCCAGCACAGGCTAACGTCAAACTTAAATAGATATACCAAAGTGCTTTTGCGGTTTCAGCAATCCTTGGCGTCATCTTACTGTCTTTAACTGGACCTGGAATTTCAGCACGATAGAGCTGCATGCCACCGATCCCCAAAACGGGTAAAATAGCGACCGCAAGCACGATGATCCCCATCCCCCCAAACCACTGAAGAAATTGTCGGTAGAACAAAATTGCTTTCGGTAAATCATCAAGGCCGACAATCACTGTCGCTCCTGTGGTCGTTAATGCTGAAAACGACTCAAAGAAAGCGTCAGTAATAGAAATGCTCGGATTATCTGACAATAAGAATGGTATAGAACCTGCGCTACCCAGTACGGTCCAAAATAAAACAACAATAAGAAAGCCATCACGAGCTTTGAGTTCATGTTTAAAGTGGCGATTAGGAAACCAGCATACTGCTCCACAAAAAAGCAGTACGAAAAAGGTTGTCACGAATGCAACACCGGCACCATCACGATAGATAAGCGCCACCAGTGCTGGTGCGAGCATTGAAACACTAAAAAGGGCGAGCAAAAGCCCGACGATGCGAATAATTGAACGAAATTGCATTGATAGACTGACTATTGAAGCTAAGCTTCTGACTTCCTGATTTATTGTCCCTTTAGGGGAGTCACAAGTGCTTTTGCACCACTTTTATTCACTACTGATTGAGTAAAATCGTCCACTTTTCGAAGCTCAATTTCTATCACCAATTTTACTTGGTCACTATAGTCAGCAGATACCTCATGCGCCTCATACTGATTTATCAGCGATTGCATTGTCGGCATAAACCCATAGTCTAACTCTAGTTTCAACTGTGTGGTTATTTTTTTCTCAATTGTTTGAAGCAACTTGAGAGCTTGTTGAACGCCGCCTCCATAAGCTTTCACAAGTCCACCTGTGCCTAGCTTTATTCCACCTGAATAGCGAGTTACAACAGCAGTTACCTCACCAACGCCAGAACCACACAACTGAGCCAATATGGGTTTACCTGCTGTCCCTGAGGGTTCACCGTCATCACTAAAGCCCCACTTCATAGAATCTTCCGGGCGACCTGCAACAAAACCCCAGCAGTTATGCCTTGCTGTTGAATGCTGTTGCTTAATGTCATCGACAAAGGCTTTAGCACTCTCAATCGATGGCGTATGAGACAAATGCGTAATAAAGACACTCTTCTTTATTTCTTCTTCGTACAAAGTGAGTTGCGCTGGTATCAAATAAGGTTGGTCATTCATAGTGATAGTGGACTCAAAGTGATGAGAGAAGTCTATCACGACAGCGATTTCTACGCCGATAAAGATCTGCACAAGCGCACAATGTTAAACACTTGTTTAAAAAATGTATTGAATTTAACCATCAAGCGATCCAAACTAAAACCACTGGTCTAACCAGATTAAAAATATAACAACTGTCCTGGTTACCTATCATCACAATTCAAAGAATGATAGCTAAGCACGCAATCCAAGATTGTATGTCATGGAGATAGACAATGATTTACCAAGCCAACACCCTACAGGTAAAGGAAGTTCAAGACGGCATCGCTGAGCTGACCTTCTGCTCACCAAAATCTGTTAATAAGCTCGATTTAGCAACATTAGAGTCGCTAGACAAAGCACTAGATGCTCTAAATAACCATTCAGGTTTAAAAGGCCTACTACTGACTTCAGATAAAGACGCCTTTATTGTCGGAGCTGACATTACTGAGTTTTTAGGCTTATTTGCCAAACCTGAAGCAGAACTTGACCAATGGTTACAGTTTGCAAATAGCATTTTTAACAAACTTGAAGATCTTCCTGTACCGACCGTTTCGGTATTAAAAGGCCACACGTTGGGTGGCGGCTGTGAGTGTGTACTCGCAACAGACATTCGTATCGGCGATAAGACCACCAGCATTGGTCTACCTGAAACCAAGCTCGGTATCATGCCTGGTTTTGGTGGTTGTGTCCGACTTCCACGAGTAATTGGTGCTGATAGTGCCATGGAAGTCATCACTCAAGGTAAAGCGTGTCGAGCTGATGAAGCATTAAAAATAGGTTTACTCGACGCGATAGTGGAAACAGATTCTCTGTATGAGTCCGCTCTTACAACTCTAACATCTGCAATTAACGAAAAGCTGGATTGGAAAGCACGTCGAAATCAAAAAACTTCTGCCCTGACCTTAAGCAAGCTTGAATCGATGATGAGCTTTACGATGGCAAAAGGCCTAGTGGCACAAAAGGCTGGTCCTCATTACCCTGCCCCAATGACAGCGGTTAAAACGATTGAGTCTGGCGCACGCTTTGCTCGCGACGAAGCGCTCACTATTGAACGTGAAAACTTCGTCAAACTCGCCAAATCTGAAGAAGCCAGCGCGCTTGTTGGCCTATTCCTAAATGATCAGTACATTAAAGGTCTTGCAAAGCAGTCAGCCAAGTCAGCAAATAAAGAGACTCAACGAGCTGCAGTGCTTGGTGCGGGTATTATGGGTGGTGGTATTGCCTACCAATCTGCGCTCAAAGGTGTGCCTGTTCTAATGAAAGATATTGCGCAAGCATCTCTAGATTTAGGTATGAATGAAGCATCAAAACTGCTCAACAAACGACTCGCTCGTGGCCACATGGATGGCTTCAAAATGGCGGGGATTCTTGCCTCTATCACTCCAAGTTTACACTACGCTGGTATCGAGCAATCTGATGTCATTGTAGAAGCGGTCGTAGAAAACCCGAAAATCAAAGCGGCTGTATTGAGTGAGGTAGAACAAAATGTCGGAGAAGATACTGTTATCACTTCGAATACTTCAACCATACCCATCAACCTTTTGGCTAAATCCCTTCAGCGCCCTGAAAATTTCTGCGGGATGCACTTCTTTAATCCAGTACATCGCATGCCTCTTGTTGAGATCATTCGTGGTGAGCATACCTCTGAAGACACCATCAACAGAGTAGTCGCTTACGCTGCGAAAATGGGTAAATCACCGATCGTTGTCAACGACTGTCCAGGGTTCTTTGTAAATCGAGTACTTTTCCCATACTTCGGCGGCTTTAGCATGCTGTTGCGTGATGGCGCTGACTTTACACAAATAGATAAAGTCATGGAGCGCAAATTTGGTTGGCCAATGGGGCCTGCATATCTGCTCGATGTCGTTGGAATTGATACTGCTCATCATGCTCAAGCAGTTATGGCTCAAGGTTTCCCTGAAAGAATGGGCAAACAAGAACGCGATTCAATTGATGTACTGTATGACGCCGACAAGTATGGACAGAAAAATGGTCACGGTTTCTACAGCTACACGCTTGATAAAAAAGGAAAGCCGAAGAAAACATTCTCAGCAGATATCCTTCCTCTACTTGCTGATGTTTGCTCTGATAAACAAGAGTTCGATGATCAAACCATCATTCAACGTATGATGATTCCTATGATCAACGAAGTGGTATTGTGTCTTGAAGAGAAGATCATTGCTTCTCCTCAAGAGGCGGATATGGCTTTGGTGTATGGCCTTGGATTCCCTCCATTCCGCGGCGGTGTATTCCGTTATTTAGATAGTGTTGGTATTGCCGAGTTTGTTGAGATGGCAAAACAACATTCACATCTAGGTGCTATGTATCAAGTTCCCCAACTGCTTATCGACATGGCAGAAAAAGGGGCGACGTTTTACGGCAACCAGCAACAAGGTTCTATCTAAGGAGATATCCCAATGTCTATGCAAACAAAAAATGTTGTCGTAGTAGACTGTCTACGAACACCAATGGGCCGCTCTAAGGGTGGAGCATTCCGTCATACTCGCGCTGAAGATCTTTCAGCTCATTTGATGAAGGGAATTCTAGCCCGTAATCCGCAGGTAAACCCAAGTGAAATTGAAGATATCTACTGGGGTTGTGTTCAGCAAACTTTAGAGCAAGGCTTTAATGTTGCAAGAAACGCAGCCCTACTTGCTGGCCTACCGATTGAAATTGGCGCCGTCACGGTAAACCGTTTATGTGGCTCTTCCATGCAAGCTTTGCACGATGGTACTCGCGCTATTATGACTGGCGACGCCGAAATTTGCTTGATTGGTGGTGTAGAACACATGGGGCATGTGCCAATGAACCATGGTGTCGACTTCCACCCAGGAATGTCAAAGAATGTTGCTAAGGCGGCTGGAATGATGGGTCTGACGGCGGAAATGCTAGGCAAACTGCACGGCATTAGTCGTGGGCAGCAAGATGAGTTTGCGGCACGCTCTCACGCGAGAGCGCAAGCCGCAACGGTAGAAGGCCGCTTCAAGAATGAAATACTTCCGACAGAAGGACATGCTGCAGATGGTACGCTTATTACTCTAGATTATGATGAAGTAATTCGCCCAGAGACAACTGTTGAAGGCTTGTCTCAGCTTAGACCTGTGTTTGACCCTGTCAATGGCACAGTAACAGCAGGAACCTCATCGGCTCTGTCAGACGGTGCATCTGCCATGCTGATCATGAGCGAAGAAAAAGCCAACGAGCTAGGTTTAACCATTCGCGCTCGTATCAAGGGGATGGCCATTGCGGGTTGTGATCCATCAATCATGGGTTACGGCCCAGTACCTGCAACGCAAAAAGCACTGAAGCGCGCGGGTTTATCAATTGAAGACATGGATGTGGTAGAGCTTAACGAAGCGTTTGCTGCACAATCACTACCATGTGCAAAAGATCTTGGTTTATTAGAAGTGATGGATGAAAAAGTGAACCTAAATGGTGGCGCCATCGCGCTTGGTCACCCACTAGGTTGTTCGGGCTCTCGGATCTCTACAACGTTGATCAACTTAATGGAATCAAAGGATGCCAAATATGGCCTAGCGACAATGTGTATTGGCTTAGGTCAAGGGATCGCTACAGTGTTTGAACGCCCTTAACCCCTCCAGATTACACTAATCTAAATACCTAAGCCGCCTTTATAAGGCGGCTTATTTGATCAGATTTAGGATTGCAGCCAATCTTGGTATAACTGCTGAGATGAGCCTAAATAATCGACCATCCATTGAATCATCTTGTGGTTTTCATCTTTTCGCCAAACCAAGCAACAATGGCTTAACGGTTTTTCCTCTGGGAGTATTTTTTCCACCAGCAAGCCCTCCCCGATTAAAGGCGTAGCGATGTGTCTCGGCATATACCCCACACCAACACCGGATTTAAGGCACTCAATCGCGCTATACCAATTAGGTAACAATAAACGGCGCTGCTGAGGGTAATGAACCGTGTGGCGTTTAGGCAATATACTCGATGTATCGTCTAAGCATATGGCTGGGAACTGGCTAACGAAGGTAGCGTCTAAAGTTTGCTGCTTCACACATGGGTGGCTTGGCGACATAACAAATGCCCAATCAAGAATCCCCATGTCTCTTACTTCAAAGTCACCGCCAACAGGAATAGCAGAGGTCGCACCAATCACAATGTCTGCACGCCCTTGAGATATCGCCTCCCATGAACCATTAAACACTTCCATATTGATCTGTAATTCTGCATTAGGAAAAGTAGAGTAAAACGCTTCAATGAGTGGCTTTAGTCGTTCAAGTTTTACTACGTTATCCAAGGTCAGTTTCAAGGTTTTTTGCCAACCTTGGGCAACTCGGCGTGTTTGCGCTTTCACTTCTTCCATCTGCCTAAGCATGAGACGAGCTTGAACGAGAAACTGCTCACCGGCAGGGGTCAACTCAACTTTTCGAGGCAAGCGACGAAACAGAATCACATCCAACTCTTGCTCAATTTGTCGAATGCTGTAGCTAATTGCCGAAGGAACCTTGTGTAATACCTCTGCCGCTGCCGTAAAACTGCCTAAACGCGCGACCGTATCAACCAACTCGAGAGAAGTTTGAGAAAAAACACCCACAACACACCTTTCAAAAAATTTGATTCATAACTACAAATTTTAACGTTTCATTTATTTAAAAGCGAAGAATAGACTACCCAGGTTAATAAAAAGGTTGGCGCCAACAGATAAACATCCGTGAATTTTTTTGAATGGAATAAGAAATGAAAATTTCAAAACTGCAACTTTTTTACTTAGCCGCTCTTTCAATGCTCGGTTTTATTGCCACCGATATGTACCTACCCGCTTTTAAAGCAATGGAGGTCGACTTTGCTACCGGCCCAGAACAAATCGCTCTTTCTCTCACCGTTTTCTTAGTCGGAATGGCCGTTGGACAACTGTTATGGGGCCTTGCCTCTGATAAGTTCGGTCATCGAAATACACTCGCTGCAGGGTTAGTGTTATTTACCGTCGCATCTTTTGGCCTCGCCTTTAGCGATCAAGTATGGCAGTTACTGGTTTTACGCTTTATCCAAGCAATTGGGGTTTGCGCACCAGCAGTAATCTGGCAAGCCATGGTTATCAAACGTTATTCTGGTAGCAGCCAGCAGATATTTGCCACCATTATGCCTTTAGTAGCATTGTCGCCTGCACTGGCTCCGCAATTAGGGGTAGTGCTGGCAGACAATTTTGGTTGGCACAGCATTTTTGTTGCACTCACTATCATGGGCTTACTGCTCGTGGCTGCAACCATGGCTCAAACCAATGAGAAAAGTGAAGCGAAACAAACCAGCATTTCTTCAGATATTAAAGCCCTGATTAGTTCTAAGACTTACCTTGGTAATGTCTTGATGTTTGCAACTGCTTCAGCAGCGTTCTTTGCTTACTTAACCGGAATGCCAGAAATCATGGCTAAACTTGGCTATGAAGCAAAAGATATTGGTTTAAGCTTTATTCCACAAACCATCGCATTTATGGTCGGTGGCTACCTAGGAAAAGTAGGCGTCGCTAAGTTTGGTGATGAGAAGGTATTACGCCAATTGATCGGGCTGTTTAGTGTCGCTTCACTGTTAATCTTTATCGCTTCACAGTGGCAACTTAGTTCAATTTGGCCAATCCTTGCGCCTTTCTGTTTGATTGCGGTAGCTAATGGCGCGCTTTACCCGATCGTCGTTAACCGAGCTCTTGCTAGTGCAAAACAGAGCCCAGCGACAGCTGCAGGACTACAAAATAGCCTACAAATCAGCGTCAGTAGTTTATCCAGTGCTTTAGTTGCCGCGATGGCAAGCCAAGCTCAAGCGGTGACGGGTATTGCGATTATTTTGTGTATGTTAGGTTTATGGATGGGCTACATATTGTCTAACCGTGAGCTATCTAAGCATTTTACAACACCAGATAACGCACGGGTGATCAGCGACGACTAATCGATAAAAAGAGCCGCATTTCGCGGCTCTTTATGTTCTATAGACTCTGCAATCCCCACTTTTCAGCCGTTTGCTTAAAAAAGCCCTGTGTTTTCTTCAGCTCAACCCAATGGTTAATATAGTTAATCCAAACTTGGTCGTCTTGATCTAACAACATAGCAATAGGCGTTGGCTTACGTGGCTCTTTAACTGGCACTATCGCTAACTGCTTAAATTTTTCCACCAGCGTTGCAGCTTCGACATTCGAAGTCACTGAGACGTCAGCACGACGAGCTAATAACTCTTGAAAATCACGCGCAGGCGCTTCTATGACAATATGTTGCGCCGATGGGAAGAAGGCTTTGACCATTTTTTCTTGCACAGTGCCAAGAGTCGCCGCCACTTTGATATCTGCATTATCAAAATCACTCCAATCAGAAAACTTCGCCAGATCTTTTTTCTGGACTACAGGAACGAAAGCAAGATAGAAGTATGGTTGACTATAGCCAGCGACTTTCGCTCGTGACATGTTCAGTGAAGCACTCCCGGTAATATCGTACTTATCCGCTTGTATACCACTAACTAACGTTTTCCAATCCGTCGCCACATACTCAACTTTGACTCCTAAGTCTTTCGCCAGTTCGGTGGTCACATCAATATCAAATCCGCGATAACTGTTTGTCGCTGGATCTTTCATTGTCATCGGATTCCAATCCCCTGTGGTTCCAACGCGCAATACGCCTTTATCCAAAATCTCATGTAAACGACTCTCTGCATTAGCCACATTTGCTATGGCCAATAAAGTCACCCCTAATGCAAGCATAAGTTTTTTCATTATTTTTCCTTTAGATACTTATTCCATTCAAGATTTACAACAGCAACCTTGATAACATAGCAGCAACATATGAGATTTTTTAGTCTACTTAGGGAAAGAAGTGTGAATTGTCGATATCTGTGGCTATTTTTATCTCTGCTACTGACGGGTTGCTCTGATTATCAATGGGGTTGGTACGTACTCGATCCCACAACAGATCAAGGACAAACAAACCTGCAATTTCTCATTGCCGGCTTTTATGACACCATTTCCGTGTCATTACTGAGTATGCTATTTGCCATGTCTATCGGCTTAGTTGTTGCTCTTCCATCACTCTCGAACTCCAAATTACTTAAAGCATTTAATCGAATTTATGTCGAAGTAATTCGTTCCATTCCCGTCTTGGTGTTATTGCTATGGGTTTACTATGGAATGCCTACACTCATGGATATCTCGCTTGATCATTTCTGGGCTGGCGTTATTGCGCTTACGATTGCTGAAAGTGCATTTATGGCAGAAGTATTCCGTGGCGGTATCCAAGCCATCGCCAAAGGACAGCATGAAGCAGCCAGTTCATTAGGCTTAAACTATTGGCAAAGAATGCGTCTAGTGATTCTTCCTCAAGCATTGAGACAGATTCTTCCACCACTCGGTAACCAATTCATCTATATCTTGAAGATGAGTTCATTAGTCAGTGTGATTGGCCTAAGTGACTTAACCCGCCGCGCCAATGAACTGGTAGTTAATGAATACTTACCTTTGGAGATTTATACCTTCCTTGTATTGGAATACCTTGTATTGATTTTATTGGTTTCTCAAGCGGTACGCTGGCTAGAGAGGCGCATTGCAATACCAAGTAATTAATCAAACACAAAAAAGGCCACTCATGTGAGTGGCCTCTTATATCAATCTCTAATGATTATTTTTGCTTAACAGGGCGTTGCCAGCCTGAAATTTTGCGCTCTTTGGCGCGAGTAATCACTAACTCACCTTCTGCAACATCTTTAGTCAATGTCGTTCCAGCACCGATCGTAGCACCGTCAGCAATGGCGACAGGTGCAACTAACTGACAGTCGGAACCAACAAATACGTCATTACCAATCACTGTCTTAAATTTATTTGCGCCATCGTAGTTACAGGTAATCACGCCTGCACCAACGTTAGTACGTTGGCCAATTTCTGCATCACCAAGATACGTTAGGTGGTTTGCTTTAGAGCCTTCACCAATACGAGCATTTTTCACTTCGACAAAGTTACCAACATGCGCGTCATTACGTAGCTCAGCACCTGGGCGTAAACGCGTGAATGGACCAACAGTACACTCTTCACCTACAGTTGCTCCCTCGATAACGCTATATGGACGAACAATAGTGTTATCGTCAATTTCACAATCTTTTAGTACACAACCGGTGCCAATCACCACGTTATCACCTAAAGATACTTTACCTTCAATGATCACGTTAGCGTCGATTTCACAATCCATACCACATTGAAGTTCACCACGCAGGTCAAAGCGACCTGGATCGCGCAGCATTACACCTTGCTCTAATAACTTTTGCGCCTGCATAGATTGAAATGCGCGCTCTAGACGAGCTAACTGAGCACGATCATTCACGCCTTCAACTTCAATAGGGTTTACCGGGTGAACCGCTTCAACTGCTCGACCTTCGTCATGTGCAGCTGCGATAACATCTGTTAGGTAATACTCGCCCTGAGCATTTTGATTGTTTAGGCCTGATAACCAACGTTTCAGATCGCCACCCGTCGCTACCATGACGCCTGTGTTGATCTCTTTAATAAGCTTTTGCTCATCAGTTGCATCTTTTTGCTCTACGATAGCAACCACTGGACCATTGCGACGGACAATTCGACCATATCCCATTGGGTTGTCCAGTACGACCGTTAATAGCGCAATACCACCATTTGGCTGCGCATCAAGTAAGCCTTCGATAGTCTCTTCAGAGATCAATGGTACATCGCCATAAAGTACTAAGATCTTTTCATCATCTTCAAATTGCGGTGAAGCTTGATCAACAGCGTGGCCAGTACCAAGTTGTTCAGCTTGAAGTACCCAGTTAACAGACTCCTGTGAAAGCTCAGCTTGCATCTGGTCGCCACCGTGACCATAAACCAAATGAATATTCTGTGCGCCTAAACTATTACAGGTGTCTACTACATGTTTCACCATAGGTTTGCCAGCTAAAGTGTGCAAAACCTTAGGTTTATGAGAATACATGCGAGTCCCTTTGCCCGCTGCGAGAATAACCGCGCTAAACTTCATTTGTGCTACCTATAAGACGTTGTATTAATTTTGAGAGGTATTTTAGACACTAACCGTCAATTAGTTAATTGGAAAGGTAAAATTCTAATGAAAAATAAGCAAAAAGGCGGTCTAACGACCGCCTTTATCACTTTTAAAACAACGCTATTAATTAACGACGCTGTTTTGTCAGTTCGATAACTCGTAACTGAGCAATGGCTTTAGCCAGTTCACCGGCCGCTTGTGCGAAGTCCATGTCGCCATGCTGATTTTGGATATTCTCCACAGCTTTGCGCTTGGCTTCTTCCGCCTTTGCTGCGTCTAGCTCTTCACCACGGATAGCCGTATCAGCCAGTACAGTCGCTGTACCAGGCTGAACTTCTACCATACCACCAGAAACATAAATAATTTCTTCGTGGCCGTGCTGCTTCACAATACGCACCATACCAGGCTTGATAGCGGTCAGCAGCGGTGTATGACCATGGAAAATACCAAGTTCACCTTCGCTACCGGTCACCTGAAACGTTTCAACAAGGCCAGAGAAAAGCTTTTTCTCTGCACTTACTACGTCTAGGTGAAAGGTTATTGCTGCCATATCGCCTCCTAGTTAGCCTTATAGCTTCTTAGCATTCTCGATAGCTTCGTCGATAGTACCGCAGTACATGAACGCTTGCTCTGGAATGTCATCGTATTCACCAGATAGTAGACCTTGGAAGCCACGTAGAGTCTCTTTAAGAGGTACGTAAACACCAGGGTCACCTGTAAATACTTCCGCTACGTGGTAAGGCTGAGTAAGGAACTTCTCAATCTTACGAGCACGAGATACTACTTGCTTATCTTCTTCAGATAGCTCGTCCATACCTAGGATAGCAATGATGTCTTTCAGCTCTTTATAGCGCTGAAGTGTTGACTGAACGCCACGCGCGATGTCGTAGTGTTCTTGACCAACTACCAATGGATCTAGCTGACGAGAAGTAGAATCTAGCGGGTCGATCGCTGGGTATAGACCCATTGCTGCGATGTTACGGTTAAGTACAACCGTTGCATCCAAGTGCGCGAATGTTGTTGCTGGAGACGGGTCAGTCAAGTCATCCGCAGGTACGTATACCGCCTGTACAGACGTGATAGAACCTTGCTTAGTTGACGTGATACGCTCCTGTAGTACACCCATCTCTTCTGCAAGAGTTGGCTGGTAACCTACCGCTGAAGGCATACGACCTAGAAGTGCTGATACTTCAGTACCTGCAAGCGTGTAACGGTAGATGTTATCAACGAACAGTAGAACGTCACGACCTTCGTCACGGAAGCGCTCTGCCATTGTTAGACCAGTCAGTGCAACACGTAGACGGTTACCTGGTGGCTCGTTCATCTGACCGTAAACCATCGCTACTTTTGATTCTTCAGGCTTCTCAACGTTTACAACGCCTGCTTCCTGCATTTCAAAGTAGAAATCGTTACCTTCACGAGTACGCTCACCTACACCAGCAAATACTGATAGGCCAGAGTGCTGTAGTGCGATGTTGTTGATAAGTTCCATCATGTTAACGGTCTTACCTACACCTGCACCGCCGAATAGACCGATTTTACCACCCTTAGCGAATGGACAAACCAAGTCGATTACCTTAACACCTGTTTCTAAAAGTGCTGTCTCGTTTGACTGCTCTTCGTAGCTAGGCGCTTCGCGGTGAATTGCGTAATGCTCTTCAGCACCGATTTCACCACACTCATCAATCGCGTCACCTAGAACGTTCATGATACGACCTAGGGTCTTAGTACCTACTGGTACCGAGATTGGAGCGCCAGTATTTTCTACTGTCAAACCACGACGTAAACCATCAGAGCTACCCATTACGATTGCGCGAACTACGCCACCGCCAAGCTGTTGCTGAACTTCAAGAACTAAACGCTCTTTAGATTCAGAAACATTCAGAGCATCGTATACACGAGGTACTTCGCCCTGTGGGAACTCTACGTCGACTACCGCACCGATGATCTGTACGATCTTACCTGTAGCCATCGTTAATCCTCTAACTATTTAGTTTTACCTAAGCTTAAACCGCTGCTGCGCCTGATACGATTTCTGATAGCTCTTGTGTGATTGCAGCCTGACGGGCTTTGTTGTACACAAGTTCTAAATCATCAATCAGGTCACTAGCGTTATCCGTTGCAGCTTTCATTGCAATCATTCGAGCCGCTTGCTCACAAGCAAGGTTCTCTACCACACCTTGGTACACTTGAGATTCGACATAACGAATCAATAGTGCATCTAGTAATGGTTTTGGCTCAGGCTCATAAATGTAGTCCCAAGCATGATCGCGCTGCATGTCTTCGCTATCCGATTTAGGCAAAGGAAGTAATTGATCGATCGTTGGTTCTTGTACCATAGTGTTTTCAAACTTGTTGAACACTACGTACAGGCGATCCAATTCACCTTCATCGTATTTCTTCAGCATTACGCTCACAGAACCGATCAAGTCTTCAAGTGCTGGGTTATCACCCAAACCTGATACTTGAGCTGCTACTTTCGCGCCGCTGTTATTGAAAAATGCTGTTGCTTTTGAACCGATAATCGCCAGTTCAATATCAGCACCTTTCGCAGACCAATCTTTCATATCTAGCATGGCTTTCTTGAACAAGTTAATGTTCAAACCGCCACACAGACCACGGTCTGTAGAAACGATGATGTAACCAACACGTTTGGCTTCACGTTCCTCAAGATAAGGATGCTTATACTCAAGGCTACCGTTAGCCAAATGACCGATCACTTTACGCATTGTTTCTGCATATGGACGAGTAGCTTCCATTGCGTCTTGAGAACGACGCATTTTTGAAGCTGCTACCATTTCCATTGCTTTCGTAATCTTCTGTGTGCTTTTAACACTACCGATTTTATTACGTATCTCTTTTGCGCCGGCCATCGTTACTCTCCATTAGTTGGTGGCATTACTGCCACCGACCTATTACCAAGTTTGGGTTGCTACGAAGTCGTCAGTCAGCTTCTTAAGCTGTGCTTCAACTTCATCGTTGTATGCACCCGTCTTGTCGATCTCAGCTGCAAAGTCAGCGTATTGACCGCGAGCAAACGATAGTAGAGCCGCTTCGAAATCTAGCAGTTTGCTTAATTCAACATCTGCTAGGTAACCGCGCTCTGCTGCAAAGATAACTAGAGCTTGGTCAAATACAGACATAGGAGCGTACTGCTTCTGCTTCATTAGCTCTGTTACTTTTTGACCGTGGTCTAGCTGCTTCTTGGTCGCCTCATCAAGATCAGACGAGAACTGTGCAAATGCTGCTAGTTCACGGTACTGAGCTAGAGCTGTACGGATACCGCCAGATAGCTTCTTGATGATTTTAGTCTGCGCTGAACCACCTACACGAGATACTGAGATACCAGGGTCAACAGCTGGACGTACACCCGCGTTGAATAGCTCAGTTTGTAGGAAGATCTGACCATCGGTAATCGAGATTACGTTCGTCGGTACGAATGCAGATACGTCACCAGCTTGCGTTTCGATGATAGGAAGAGCTGTCAAAGAGCCTGTCTTACCTGTCACTTCACCGTTAGTGAATTTTTCTACGTACACTTCGCTTACACGAGCTGCGCGCTCTAGTAGACGTGAGTGAAGGTAGAATACATCACCTGGGAATGCTTCACGGCCTGGTGGACGCTTAAGTAATAGCGAGATCTGACGGTAAGCTACCGCTTGCTTAGATAGGTCATCATAAACAATCAGTGCATCTTCACCGCGATCACGGAAGTATTCACCCATCGCACAACCTGCGTATGGCGCTAGGTATTGTAGCGCTGCAGATTCAGAAGCCGATGCAACAACAACGATAGTGTTTGCTAATGCGCCGTGCTCTTCTAGTTTGCGAACTACGTTTGCGATAGTCGATGCTTTCTGACCGATAGCTACGTAGATAGAGAAAATACCAGAGTCTTTCTGGTTGATAATCGCATCGATCGCCATTGCTGTTTTACCAGTCTGACGGTCACCGATTACTAGCTCACGCTGACCACGACCGATTGGGATCATTGAGTCAACTGATTTGTAACCAGTTTGAACAGGCTGATCTACCGATTTACGGTCGATTACACCCGGTGCGATTACTTCTACAGGCGAAGTCAATTTCGCTTCAATAGGACCTTTACCATCAATTGGCTCACCTAGCGTGTTAACAACACGACCAAGTAGTTCTGGACCTACTGGCACTTCAAGAATGCGGCCAGTACCTGTAACTTTCATGCCTTCCTGTAGGTCAGCATATGGGCCCATTACAACTGCACCAACCGAATCACGGTTCAAGTTAAGTGCTAGCGCGTAGCGGCCACCCGGTAGTTCAATCATTTCACCTTGCATCACGTCCGTTAGGCCGTGAATGCTAAGAATACCATCGCTTACCGATACGATAGTACCTTCATTGCGAGCTTCACTAACAACGTCGAAAGATTCGATACGCTGTTTAATTAGATCGCTAATTTCCGTGGAATTAAGTTGCATGCTCCAATCCCCATTAAGACTGCAATGCATCGCTCAGGCGGTCTAAACGACCACGAGCTGAGTTATCGATGACTAAGTCTCCGGCTCGAATAATAACTCCACTAAGTAGAGTCTCATCTATACTGCAATTCAGCTGAACTTTACGTTCAATACGCAGTTCCAATTTGTTGCTGATTTCTGCAAGTTGCTCTTCAGAAAGCTCTACCGCTGAAGTGACTTCAACGTCGATCTCTTTCTCATGCTCTTGTTTAAGCATCAAGAACTCTTTGCATACATCAGGAAAAGCCACTAAGCGGCCGTTCTCTGCCATTACCTTAATCAGGTTCTGGCCGAATTCATCAAATTGTTCACCACAAACGGCGATAAATATTTCTGCTAATTTTTCAGCAGTTAGAGAACTGCTTAGTAAGTTAGCCATATCGTCGTTTTGAACGACTTCAGCAGCAAAAGTTAGCATTTGACCCCATTGGTCTAGCTCACCTTTTTCTACCGCAAAGTCAAAAGCTGCTTTGGCATAGGGGCGTGCGATTGTTGTCAAATCAGACATATACAACCCCTTGCGTTAAAGTTTTGCAGTGATATTGTCAAGAAGATCTTTGTGTACATCTTTATCGATAGTACGCTCAAGGATTTTCTCAGCACCAGCTATAGCCAGAGTTGCGACTTGTTTGCGCAGGTCATCGCGGGCACGTGTGCGTTCAGCTTCAATTTCAGCTTCTGCTTGCGCAAGAATTTTCTGGCGTTCTGCCAAAGCTTCTTCGCGAGCTTCATCAATAATTTGAGCTTTACGTTTGTTTGCCTGTTCAATAACCTCAGTTGCAGTGCGCTTCGCTTCTTTCATTTTGTCAGAAGCGTTGGCTTGTGCTAGATCCAAGTCTTTCGCTGCACGTTCAGCAGCTACAAGACCATCAGAAATTTTCTTCTGACGCTCTTCAATTGCTTGCATAATTGGCGGCCATACATACTTCATGCAGAACCACACAAATAGTGCGAACGAGATTGCTTGACCTAGCAGAGTTGCGTTCATATTCACAACAGCTACCCCTCTCTATTGGACTTAGTGTTAATCAATGACAAACCGATGTTTGCCTCTGAAAAGCAATGATTAACCAGCTAGTTGACCAACGAATGGGTTTGCGAAAGTAAATAGTAGTGCGATTACGATACCGATCATTGGAACCGCATCTAGTAGACCAGCGATGATGAACATCTTAACTTGTAGCATAGGAGCCATTTCTGGTTGACGAGCAGCGCCTTCTAGGAATTTACCACCTAGAATTGCAAAGCCGATTGCAGTACCTACTGCACATAGACCAACGATGATTGCTACTGCGATTGCTGAAAAGCTCAGTACAGTTTCCATTACTATCTCCAAATATACTTTTGACTAATAAGAATTAAAAAAAATTAGTGATCGCTGTCTTCGTGTGCCATCGACATATAAACAATCGTTAGCATCATAAACACGAAGGCCTGAATCAGGATTACCAGAATATGGAAAATCGCCCACGGTAGTGAACCCATCCATTGTAAATACCATGGTAACATTGCCGCACAAAGAATGAATACAACCTCACCAGCGAACATGTTACCGAATAGACGCATACCAAGTGATAGAGGCTTCGCTAGTAGCGATACCACTTCAATCAGTAGGTTGAACGGGATCATAGTCCAGTGATTAAATGGGTGTAGTGCAAGTTCTTTTGCAAAGCCACCTAGACCTTTCACTTTGATGCTGTAGTAAATCATCAGAGCGAACACGCCTAGAGCCATAGCCATGGTGATATTTACATCAGCAGACGGTACAACCTTAAGGTAAGGAATACCAAGCCAATGCTCTGCTGGGTAAGGTAAGAAGTCGATAGGAACTAAGTCCATCACGTTCATCAAAAATACCCAACAAAAGATAGTTAGTGCCAGAGGGGCAATCAATGGGTTGCGTCCATGGAACGTATCTTTGACGTTTTCCGCGACAAATTCTACGATCATTTCAACAGCACACTGAAGCTTACCTGGTACACCCGCTGTTGTTCCCTTCGCTACTTTGTAAAAGATTCCTAAGAAAATTAAACCAGTAAACCAAGAAAAAAACAGGCTATCGATATGTACGTTCCAGAAACTTGCTTCATCCGCTACCAAGCCTAACTTAGCTAAAGAAAGGTTTGATAAGTGGTGGGCAATGTATCCGGACGATGTTAGCGCTTCACCTGGCGCAGCCATAACTCATCCTATTTTTTGTTGTTAATGAATAGCGCTGGCGCAAAGATGTTAATCCCTAATACCAGCAAATAGGTTAGTTTGAGGGGAACAAGTTCCACCTGCATATACATGTAAGCAACGGAGAAAAGTGCCACTGTGATGAGGATCTTGAGCGCTTCCCCTGCATAGAAGGACACGGCAACCATTTTGGCGGCGCGAGCTCCTACAAAGAGAAAGGCACACAATGCGAATACAGCATTGGCGAAAACAAATATGCTCCCTCCAATAAGCGCTGAAACTCCCCATTCACTATTAACAGCGACTGTTACACCTGCTGCCACTAACGTAACCGCGCCGGTCTCGATCATCAACAATCGCTTTGCAAGCTCTCGTCCTGGTCTAGCTAACGCAGCTACCATGTATTCGTACCTCTAGTAATATCCACTTTGCACGACTTCACTCTGTGCTGGGAAATTGGCGAAAATTATACGGTCAGTGCACCTGAATGCAATTAAAACACCGCAAAAAGTTACAATTTTGTTTACAAACCGACAACTTTCGCACAAAAAATAGTTTTTTACATAATTGATTGAGATCAATTATCTCATTTAGCTCTCGAGCTTGGCAATCAGTTGCTCTAATTTGTGAGGCTCATCAAGACTAATCGTCACTTTAGACTTTCCGTTTGAATTACGGACAATAGCAACTTTACCACCAAGCATTACGCTCAGTTTTTGTGACAATTGTTGTACCTCAGTGTCTTGAGCGACATTTTCTGGCTCAGATACTGGTTGGAGACACTTTTTAACAAATTGCTCTGTCTGGCGAACCGTCATTTGCTTGCTGGCGACATGATTTGCCACTTCAACCTGCTGATCACCTTGGAGCGCTAGCAAAGCACGAGCATGCCCCATATCAAGCTGATTGTTTGAAACCAAACTCTTTACATCATTTTCAAGCTGATTTAGACGTAATATGTTACTGACTGCCGCTCGGGACTTACCAATCACATCTGCTACTTGCTGATGGGTAAGCGTAAATTCATCTTGCAAACGCTCTAATGCACTCGCTTCTTCGATCACATTAAGATCTTCGCGCTGAATATTTTCGATCAGCGCCATAGCGATCGCTGCACGATCTTCAACATTTTTGATCACACAAGGGACTTGCTTTAAGCCCGCTTTGCGTGCAGCTCTCCAACGACGTTCACCGGCGATGATTTCAAATTTGTCATGCTCAACTTGGCGAACCACAATCGGTTGAATAATACCTTGTGACTCAATAGACGCAGCCAACTCTTCTAATGCTTCAGGCGCCATCTCTTTACGCGGCTGATAAACGCCTGGCTTAAGACTGTTAATGCTTAAATCGGTCAACTCACCATCGGATGACAACTGCTGGCTGTGTAAAGCGCTTTGCTGTTTTTCACGAGCCAATGAACTAGTCGAAAGCAGAGCATCAAGCCCTTTACCTAAACCACGTTTAGACATGAGATGGAGTTCCTTTGTGTTGGTTTATGCAGGGATTTCTTCGCGGCGAAGCATTTCACCAGCCAGAGCCAGATATGCTTTTGCACCTGCAGAGTATTTGTCGTAGTACATGGCAGGCTTACCATGACTGGGCGCTTCGGCTAAGCGAACATTACGAGGAATAACGGTGCGGTACACTTTGCTGCCAAAGTGCTTTTTGAGTTGATCAGAAACTTCGTTGGACAGTCGATTTCTTGGGTCATACATAGTACGCAGTAACCCTTCAATCTTGAGGTTTTCATTCACCACAGCTGCCAGCTTACTAATTGTATCCATCAACGCTGTTAAACCTTCTAATGCAAAGTACTCACACTGCATTGGAACCAAGACCGAATCAGCTGCGGCCATAGCGTTGATTGTAAGGAGGTTTAGAGAGGGAGGACAATCGATAAAGATGAAATCATAGTTATCGCGAACTGACGCAAGTGCGTGTTTCAAACGAACTTCACGAGCAAAGACTTCCATTAGCTTGATTTCTGCAGCAGTGACATCACCGTTCGCAGCGATCAAATCGTAGTTGCCAGACGTTTCTCGACATACGACTTCTTCAAATGGAACATCTTCAACTAACAGTTCATAAGCCGTGGCATCGACTTGGTATTTATCGACACCACTAGCCATAGTTGCATTTCCTTGCGGATCGAGATCAATCACCAAGACTTTACGCTTAGTCGCAGCCATAGATGCAGCTAAGTTAATGCATGTTGTTGTTTTACCAACGCCGCCTTTCTGGTTGGCGATTGCTACGATTTTCCCCACAATGGACCTCGCTTTTATTCCTTGCGCGATAAGATTACTAGATGACGCTCGCCTTCCAACTCAGGAACATTCAAAGCTTTGACATCAGTCACAGAACACCACTCAGGTAATTCTTCAATCTCACTCTGTGGTAATTGCCCTTTCAATGCAAGGAACAAACCTGTTTCTGGTTTTGGTAAGTGATGACACCAATTCACCATATCTACCATAGAAGCGAAGGCACGGCTAAGGACCGCATCAAATTTCTCTTCCGGTTGGAACTCTTCCACGCGACTTTGAATCGGCGTCACATTTTCAATTTTCAATTCATGCAGAGCTTGTTTGATAAATCGAATTCGTTTGCCCAAGCTATCTAGCAAAAAGAACTGCTTCTCAGGGCACATGATTGCTAATGGAATACCCGGTAAGCCCGGGCCAGTTCCGACATCGATAAAACGTTCACCCTGTAAGTGGGTGCTCACAATGATGCTGTCCAAAATATGCTTAACCAGCATCTCTTCAGGATTGCGGACTGAAGTTAAGTTGTACGCTTTATTCCACTTATTGAGCATTTCGACGTAACCAACCAACAAATCACGTTGCTGGTCAGAAACTTCAAGGTCAGTTTGTGCAATCAGCGCATCGAGTTTTAAACGTAGTTGACTCATTTACGCGTCCTCACCTTTTTTTAAAATTCCGTGTTTTTTCAAATGTACAAGCAAAATAGAAATCGCCGCTGGTGTAATACCTGAAATTCGAGAAGCAATACCAATTGATTCTGGTTTCGCCTCATTCAATTTCAAGATCACTTCGTTTGATAGCCCTTTTACATCTGCATAATCAAGCTCAACAGGTAACTTAGTGTTTTCATGACGTAGAGACTTCTCAATCTCATCTTGTTGACGCTTAATATAACCTTCGTATTTCACTTGAATTTCAACTTGCTCAGCGGCTTGTTGATCATCCATTGCAGGAGCAAACGCTTCAAGTTCAGTCAATTGCGCATAAGTCATTTCCGGGCGACGCAAAAGATCTTCACCACTTGCTTCACGGATCATCGGGCTTTTCAATAATTGGTTAAGATCATCAATCCCTTCTGACTTTGGATTCATCCACGTTGCAGCAAGGCGTTGACGCTCAGTTTCCATATTCTCAACTTTTTGGTTAAAGCGAGCCCAGCGTGCATCATCGACCAAACCAAGCTCACGTGCTTTCTCCGTTAAACGCAAATCGGCATTGTCTTCACGAAGCAACAAACGATATTCGGCACGAGAAGTGAACATGCGGTACGGTTCTTTGGTACCCATGGTCGACAAGTCATCAATTAACACGCCCATGTACGCTTGGTCACGACGAGGACTCCAGCCTTCTTTATCTTGGCTGTATAAGCTCGCATTCAGACCAGCCATTAAACCTTGTGCTGCTGCTTCTTCGTAACCTGTTGTACCGTTAATTTGACCAGCAAAGAACAGACCGTTAATAAACTTGGTTTCGTAGGTCTGTTTTAAATCTCTAGGATCAAAGAAATCATATTCGATAGCATAACCAGGTCGAACGATATGTGCGTTTTCAAAACCTTTCATAGAGCGCACAATTTGAACCTGAACATCAAAAGGCAAGCTGGTGGAAATACCGTTCGGGTATAGCTCGTGCGTTGTTAAGCCTTCAGGCTCAATGAAAATTTGGTGACTGTTTTTGTCAGCAAAGCGCATTACTTTGTCTTCAATGGAAGGACAGTAACGTGGGCCAATACCTTCGATTACACCAGCATACATAGGGCTGCGATCTAGGTTATTGCGAATAACATCGTGCGTTTGCTCATTGGTATGTGTAATAAAGCATGGTATTTGACGTGGCTGCTGAGAACGCTCCCCCATGAAAGAGAACACAGGAGTTGGATTGTCACCATGTTGTGCTTCCAGTACAGAAAAATCGACACTGCGAGCGTCGATACGTGGTGGTGTACCCGTTTTTAATCGATCCACACGGAAAGGTAACTCACGTAAGCGATCCGCTAGAGCGATCGATGGTGGATCACCTGCTCGACCACCAGATGAGCTTTCCATACCAATATGGATCTTTCCACCTAAGAAAGTGCCTACGGTTAAAACCACCGCTTTTGCGTGGAATTTAAGACCCATTTGAGTCACCACACCCACTACTTGATCTTGTTCTACGATCAAATCATCAACAGATTGTTGGAATAGCGTCAGGTTCGGTGTGTTCTCAAGAATATTGCGAACAAACGCTTTATAAAGGGCACGGTCAGCTTGAGCTCTAGTGGCTCGTACTGCTGGTCCTTTAGATGCGTTAAGTGTACGGAATTGAATACCAGCATGATCGATCGCTTGAGCCATTAAACCGCCCATAGCGTCCACTTCTTTCACTAAGTGGCCTTTACCAATACCACCGATCGCGGGGTTACAAGACATCTGACCTAATGTATCAATGTTATGCGTAAGCAACAGAGTTTTCTGTCCTGTACGCGCAGATGCGAGTGCGGCTTCCGTTCCTGCGTGACCGCCACCAACAACAATGACGTCAAAGTTTTCGTGATAGAGCATGAACTGACCTCAGGTATTCAATCAAGCTATAGAAAATAAAAGAGCGTTATTCTACCTTCTTTCATAGTGAGTGAAAACGCTTTTGCTACTTTTCATCTAAAGGCTTAAGAGTGTTATGTATATTAGATCCTTTTATATGATCTTTTATTAGATCTATTATTAGGATCGACGATCTCTGTGGATAAGTGAAAAATGATCAACAAGATCATGGATCTTTTGTTGATCTAAAACTGTGATCATACTTTGATCTGCGTGAGGATTAACTGGGATCAAAAAGGGTGGTTATGCACAGGCATAAAAATGGATCTAAGTTGTTATTTGGATAACTATAGGAAAATCACTGGATCTCCTCTTATTTATCCACAGACGGTTTGTTTGTTTTTTGTGCAAACAGTTTATTGCTTGGTAGGAAAAGTTATTCACATGAGAGAAATTCAGAGCCGCGGAGCGACTCTGGGAGGGATCTTAGAAGCGATTGATATGTTGATTTAGCCACTCTTCAGCTGCATCTTCAGGAACATCATGGCTCAATACATCGATGGTTACACAGTCTGCCACTGGTGTCGCACCGATATCTTTCAATAGATCATAGGCGTGTTTGCCAGCAGCACAAAAAGTGTCATAACTCGAATCACCAATGGCTATAACAGCAAATTTAACATCGCTCATTTTGGGCGGAGTGTTTTGTATTGCGGCGATAAAAGGTTGGATATTATCTGGGTACTCTCCAGCTCCATGAGTTGAAGTGATGATGAGCCAAGTACCACTGGCTTCAATCTCACTCAAGCTTGGTTGGTTGTGAATACTGGTCTCAAAGCCTTTTTCAATTAATAAATCACTAAGGTGATCACCGACGTATTCCGCGCCACCTAAGGTACTGCCTGTTATTATATGAATCATTATGTGTCCTTTGGATAAAAGAAGTGCGACCAATGGGTCGCACATCAAAAAGGTTATTTACCGATACAGAATGAAGTGAAGATTCTGCCCAGCAAGTCATCTGAGCTGAATTCACCGGTGATTTCGCTTAAATGTTGCTGGGCAATGCGCAGTTCTTCTGCCAGAATCTCTCCCGCCATATAGCCTTCAAGTTGCTGCTGGCCAATATCGAGATGCTCAGAAGCACTTTCTAACGCTTCTAGGTGACGTCGACGCGCCATAAAGCCGCCTTCATTACCACCGGCAAAGCCCATACACTCCTTTAAGTGGGTGCGAAGAGCCTCGACACCTTCACCAGTTTTGGCAGATAGGCGAATTAAGGTTGGATCATTAACGTGGCAAATCCCCAGATCTTCACCGGTTTGATCCGCTTTATTGCGGATCACCGTCATGCCAATGCTTTCTGGCAGACGATCTACAAAGTCAGGCCAAATTTCTTTCGGATCCGTTGCTGTTGTCGTTGTGCCATCGACCATAAATAGAACGCGATCTGCTTGAGCGATTTCGTCCCACGCACGTTCAATGCCTATTTTCTCAACTTCATCCGACGCATCACGCAGGCCCGCGGTATCAATGATATGCAGCGGCATACCATCAATATGGATGTGTTCACGTAGCACATCGCGAGTGGTACCCGCAATATCCGTCACAATTGCGCTGTCTTTACCCGAGAGTGCATTGAGTAGACTTGATTTACCGGCATTTGGACGACCTGCGATAACAACCTTCATACCTTCACGCATGATGGCGCCTTGGTTAGCTTCTTGGCGAACGGCTGACAAGTTATCGATGATAGCTTGTAGGTCGGCAGATACTTTGCCATCGGCTAGAAAGTCGATCTCTTCCTCTGGGAAGTCGATCGCAGCTTCAACGTAAATACGTAGGTGAATTAATGACTCCACTAGCGTATGGATTCGCTCTGAGAAAGCACCTTGCAGAGATTTTAGGGCTGACTTAGCTGCTTCTTCTGAGCTAGCGTCAATTAAGTCAGCAATGGCTTCAGCTTGGGCTAGGTCGAGCTTGTCGTTGAGAAATGCTCGTTCAGAGAATTCACCCGGTCTTGCGGTGCGAATACCGGAGATTTGTAGAATACGCTTGATCAGCATATCCATGACTACTGGGCCGCCATGACCTTGCAGCTCGAGAACATCTTCCCCAGTAAATGAGTGTGGGTTCGGGAAGTAGAGCGCGATACCTTGGTCTAACTCGGTGCCGTCTTGTGCGGTAAACGGGAGATATTCTGCGTAACGTGGACGCAGTTCTTTCCCAGTCACTTCCAGCGCTACTTTAGCTGCTAGGGGGCCAGAAACACGGATAATGCCGACGCCACCACGGCCGGGCGCGGTAGCTTGAGCAACAATGGTATCAGTTGTCATAGTGGTGCCTGTTTATTCTCGGTGCCATATAGAGGCAAATAAGTACTGAGGTGAATTGTAATCACCCCAAATAAAAAAGGCGACCTTTTGGCCGCCTTTCTCTGATATTTCCACTTACTTACGATTTAGTATGTAAGCCTTTCTTCTCCAGTGCTTTGTAAATTAGCGTTTGCTGGATAAGTGTCACGATGTTCGATACTAGCCAGTAAAGAACCAAACCTGACGGGAAGAACAAGAAGAAGAATGTAAACATAACCGGCATAAAGGTCATGATCTTCTGCTGCATTGGATCCGTTACTGTCGTTGGGCTCATCTTCTGGATTAGGAACATTGAAGCACCCATCAGTAGTGGCAAGATGTAGTAAGGGTCTTGCGCCGAAAGGTCATGAATCCAACCGAAGAATGGTGAGTGACGAAGCTCAACCGATTCCATTAGTGCCCAGTATAGCGCGATGAAAATTGGCATCTGTAGGATAAGAGGTAAACAGCCACCAAGTGGGTTCACTTTCTCTTTCTTGTACAGTTCCATCATCTCTTGGCTCATGCGTTGACGGTCATCGCCGATACGCTCACGCATTGCTTGTAGCTTAGGCTGAAGCATGCGCATTTTTGCCATAGAGGTGTATTGCGCTTTAGTTAGTGGGTACATAGCACCACGAACGATGAAGGTTAGACAGATGATTGCCACACCCCAGTTACCCACGAAGCTTTGGATGAATGAAAGCAGTGAGTGAAGTGGTTTCGCAATGAACCATAACCAGCCGTAATCCACTACTAGGTCTAGGTTTGGTGCTACTTCAGCCATTTGGTCTTGAAGTTTTGGACCTACCCATAGTGTCGCTTTGTATTGAGCGCTATCGCCATCAGCAATAGTTTTGTTTGGCATGCGCACACCGATATCGCCTAGGTTGCCGATAACACGTGTGTAAACATTTGTACCTGGCTCGTTACGTGGGATCCACGCAGAAGCGAAGTAGTGTTGGATCATCGCAGCCCAACCTTGACCATCAGGAAGGTTTAGAGACAAGTTGCGATCTTGCATATCTTCGAAGCTGTACTTCTTGTAACGAGTATCTTCTGTTGAGTATGCACCACCACGATATGTTGGCATTGTAATGCTACCACCAGCGTCTAATAGGTTTTGACGTAGGTGAGCGTACATACCAAATGTCGCGTTGTTACCTGATTTATTGACAATATCGTATTCAACGTCAACAGCGTAGCTACCACGTTTAAGAACAAATGTCTTAGTGTACTCTAGGCCGTTTGCTGCAAATGTCATTGGAACGCGAAGTTCATCTTGACCATCAGCTAGGGTAAAGCTGTCTGCAGAAACAGAGTAAGCTGGGCGATTTGTGCTGCTTAAGTCAATGCCTTGAGGACCGACTAGGCCACTTTGAGCAATAAACTGGTGACCAGGTTCATTCTTAAGAAGAACGAAAGAGTCAGCTGAGTCTAGTTCCGCCGAGTATTGGTTTAGATCAGCATGAATCACATCACCACCAACCGTATCAATCGATAGAGTCAATGCATCTGTGGTCACGGTAATCGTTTTGGCCGAAGATTGCTGCGCAGGAGCTGGATCTAGCTCGTCAGCAAATGATGGTGCAGGTAGAGTACTGCTTGATTGAGCCTGCTCAACCGGCTGAGGCGTAGGGTTCTTTGCAACTTGCCATTGTTGGAACAATAGGAAAGAAACCAGTGCTAGCGCGATTAACAGGATATTACGTTGAGAATCCATCGTTAATTGTCTCTGTCTTGTTTTTGGACTGGTGGAACGGGGTCGTAAGTCCAACCCTTGCTATTTAAAGGGTTGCATTTTAATAGACGTTTGCTTGATAACCAACACCCTTTTACAAAACCGTGAGCTTTCAACGCTTCTATGGCATAAGTAGAGCAGGTTGGAGAAAAACGACAACGAGGTCCAAGAAGTGGACTTATAAAGCCTTTATAAAGTCGGACTAAACCGATCGCTATCCGCGAGAGGGGCGAGACAGGCGCTGCCATAATTTATCAAACAATTTGAAAATTTCGTCATTGCTTAAATCTTGCGCGCTTTTCTTAGCAATAACAACATAATCTTTGTGTGCAAGTTGATGTTGATTGTTACGAAAGCTTTCACGAGCCAGACGTTTAAAACGATTGCGACCAACAGCGGTTTTAATCTGTTTCTTTGGAACGGCTAGACCTAGTCGAGGGTGAGGTAGACTATTTTTACGAGCAATGATGGTGAAATGAGGTGAGCCAGCTCGATGAGCTTGCTGGAAGACATTTTGATAATGCTCGGGAGTTAACAAACGTAACTCCCGATTGAACGCGTACGTATTCAAAATAATCGAAGATTACTTAGAAAGACGCTTACGGCCTTTAGCGCGACGTGCGTTGATTGTTGCACGACCGTTCTTTGTAGCCATACGTGCACGGAAACCGTGAGTACGCTTGCGCTTTAGAACTGAAGGTTGAAAAGTGCGTTTCATGATTATTACCTTTACTGATCAGTAGTTTTAGGTCAATGTTAACCCGGCGTGGGCATATAGGTCTTCTTTATATATAAAGAGGACAAACCGACGCCTCTCAACAAAGAGGCGGAATTGTAATCACAGTCACACAAAGTGTCAATCATTGTGCAACTGCTAAATTCCGGCCGGGCGATTATACGTAGTGTGAGCAAAATCTCAAGGATCAAACGATCCTCTTTTGTGATCTTTACTCTGCACCGACTTGTCGAAGGAATTTTTGTAAGCGAGGATCTTGTGGATTACCAAAGATATCCTGTGGAGAACCTTGCTCGACAATGTTGCCTTCCGCCATAAAGATCACGCGATCCGCGACCTCTCTAGCAAATTGCATTTCGTGAGTAACCACCAGCATTGTCTGGTGTTTTGTCGCTAAGTCCTTCATTAGATTAAGAACTTCTCCTACCCATTCAGGATCAAGAGCTGAAGTCGGCTCATCGAAAAGCAGTAATTCTGGCTGTAGTGCCATCGCGCGACCAATACCGACACGCTGCTGTTGGCCCCCAGACAATGCCGCTGGATAACTTTGGCCTTTGTCACTTAAGCCAATATCATCAAGAATCTGTTGAGCACGCTTCAGTGCGTCGGATTTCTTCCATCCTCTCACCGTGATCAGCCCTTCAGCAATATTTTGCAAAGCGGTCATATGAGCGAAAAGTGCGTAGTTTTGAAAGACAAAACCGGTCTTACGGCGCAGAGCAAGCACTTCAGCTTTGCTATGTTTTTCACTATCGACGCTGACATCATCAATAGTAATCGTGCCTTTATCTGCACTTTCTAGGAAGTTGACTGTACGAAGTAAGGTCGATTTACCTGTACCACTTGAGCCAATAATCACGATGATTTCGCCTTGTTTGATCTCTAGGTTGATACCTTTTAAGACCTCTGTCTCGCCAAAGCGCTTATTAATATTATCTAGTTTGATCATCGTACATACGCCTTATTCAGTTTCGCTTCTGCCCAAATCTGTACTCGAGTTAGGATCACAACCACACCCCAGTAGATAAGTGCTACAGCTAAGAATGCTTCAAAGAATCGGAAGCTTGATGATGCTTCCATTTGCGCTTTGGCCATGATTTCAGCTACGCCCAGCGTAAAGGCAAGCGACGTCGATTTGATCATGTCAATGAAGTAGTTCATTAGTGAAGGTAGAGCGACGCGAGTTGCTTGCGGCAGGATCACTCGACGCATAGCTTGAGTGGTTGTCATGCCGACAGATAGACTGGCTTCCATTTGGCTGCGATCAATACCAATAATGGCTGCGCGGATACTCTCTGCCATGTAAGCGGCAAAGTGGAGCGTTAAACCAATGACCGCCGCGCTGAATGCGTCTAGCCCTACTAACCAAGGGAAAACTTGCGGTAGGCCATAGTAGAGTAGGAACAACTGCACTAAAAGTGGAGTACCACGAAAGAAGCTAATGTACAGTTGGCTAAGTTGATCCAATACCGGCACTTTAAATACACGGATATTGGCTAAGATGACTGACAAAATCAGTGAAAAGACCAGACCCCATGTGGCCATTTCCATGGTTGTTCCCAGATACTTGAGTAGTATCGGCATCAACTCCAGCATGTAGTTAAAATCAAATCCCATAATTTGTCCTAAATGTATAACGACATAGAAAAGCAAAACCCACTGCAAAGGAAGGAAAGCAGTGGGTTAAAGCTCTACCTGAATAAGTTAGGTAGAAAACTAAGTTGGATTACTGAGTGATGTCAGCACCAAACCATTTTTGCGAGATTTTCTCAAGCGTGCCATCGGCGCGCATTGCTGCAAGTGCTTGGTTCACTTCAGCTTGCAGTTTTTTACCGTTGTCATTGTTAACAAATGGCCATGCGTTTTCGATGGTCTCGAACGGTTGTCCTGCTAGTTGAAGTGGCAGACCCGTCTTTTTGATTAACTCTAAAGCAGATAGACGATCCATCACAAACGCATCAGCACGACCTAAAGCCACATCATGCTCGATACCTGTATCGTAAGTTTTAATGTTGATCTTGCCTGCTTTATCGTAATTACGAAGCAGTTGCTCGAAATTAGAACCTAGGTTAACTGCAACTGTTTTACCCTCAAGATCTTCAACACCTTGAATCGCGTCATTGCCTTTACGAACGGTAATTTGAGCACCGTCAACAACGTATGGGTCAGCAAATAGGTACTTCGCCTTACGTGCGTCCGTCATTGTGATCTGGTTAGAAATCGTATCAATGCGACCTGTTTCTAGTAAACCAAATAGGCCAGAGAAATTCGCCGTAACGTATTCAACTTTATAATCATTACGTTTGCCGATCTCATCCCATAAATCCACTTCAAAACCTTGTAGCTGGTCTTGCTTAACAAAAGTGAACGGAAAATAGCGTCCAGACATGCCAACTTTGACCTCAGTCGCAGCTTGAACGGTTGCGGCAGATAGTGCGATTGCTGCAACGGCAGCTTTAATCCAGGTTTTCATAGTACAACTCCATATAATTATGGGGATAAATATTACTGTTAGTTCACTTAATTAGAGAAATAACCAAGTGCGATAACCTAGATATTAGAGTAATAAGGTTAAATTTGATGGCATACATTTGTCATGTTTGAAGTCGGTGAATAACGATCCAAATCAGGGTAAATTGGGTGCTACAAAAAAGTTTCATACACAGAGTTATCACCAGAATGACGATCTTAGTATATTTGCTCATTTGTGGATCAATGTGTGAGTAATAGTGGGGCAGAGTGTGGGGATCCAACCAATAATCTCGAAAATATTGTGAATAACTTAGATCTTATTCACTGGAACGACGATCAATTGCTGGCGATCTTGGTTATCAACAGGTAAAATTGCCAATCTTTTCCGATCAATTACTTCGAGTGGGGGCACCGTGTCATCTTCGCTTTGGTTGCAATGCCAGCAACAATTACAAGAAGAGCTTACCGCAACTGAGTTCAATACTTGGATCCGTGGTCTACAAGCGGAGCTCAATGACAATACTCTCACTTTATTTGCCCCAAATCGCTTTGTGCTTGATTGGGTGCGTGATAAGTATCTCAATAGCATCAACCGTTTATTAAAAGAATATTGTGGAAACGATATTCCGAGCCTGCATTTTGAAATTGGCAGTCGTCCTGCGGTTGCACCAAAGCCAAAGCGGACTCCAGCTGACATCGCCGCTGAATCATCAGCGCCAGCGCAGTTGCAAGCTCGTAAGCCTGTGCATAAAACATGGGATGATGACGCAGAGGCGATCGCGGACATCAATCACCGTTCAAATGTGAACCCTAAGCATAAGTTTACTAACTTCGTTGAAGGTAAATCGAACCAACTCGGTTTGGCAGCAGCGCGTCAAGTCTCTGATAATCCAGGCTCTGCTTATAACCCTCTGTTTTTATATGGCGGTACGGGCTTAGGCAAAACTCACCTATTGCACGCAGTCGGCAATGCCATTGTGGATAACAAGCCAAACGCGAAAGTGGTGTACATGCACTCAGAGCGTTTCGTGCAAGATATGGTGAAAGCGCTGCAGAACAACGCGATTGAAGAGTTCAAACGTTACTATCGTAGCGTTGACGCATTGCTTATCGATGACATTCAATTCTTTGCTAATAAAGAGCGTTCGCAAGAAGAGTTCTTCCATACCTTTAATGCGTTACTTGAAGGCAATCAGCAGATCATTTTGACGTCTGACCGTTATCCGAAAGAGATCAGCGGTGTAGAAGATCGTTTAAAATCTCGCTTTGGTTGGGGTCTAACGGTTGCGATCGAGCCTCCTGAGCTAGAGACGCGCGTTGCGATCTTGATGAAGAAAGCTGAAGATCACCAAATTCACCTTGCGGATGAAGTGGCATTCTTTATTGCTAAGCGTCTACGCTCGAATGTTCGTGAACTCGAAGGTGCACTAAATCGCGTTATTGCCAATGCCAACTTCACCGGCCGTCCTATTACGATTGATTTTGTTCGTGAAGCGCTTCGTGATCTACTGGCTCTGCAAGAAAAGCTCGTGACCATCGACAATATTCAAAAGACAGTCGCGGAATACTACAAGATTAAAGTGGCAGATCTGCTGTCTAAGCGTCGTTCACGTTCGGTTGCTCGCCCACGCCAACTTGCTATGGCCTTGGCTAAAGAGCTAACTAACCACAGCTTACCTGAAATTGGTGATGCGTTTGGTGGCCGTGACCATACAACGGTTCTACATGCTTGTCGTAAGATAGAGCAGCTACGCGAAGAGAGTCATGACATTAAAGAAGATTACTCGAACTTGATTCGTACCCTTTCTTCTTAATTCGCAGTATCCTAACGCCTCAAGTATTGAGGTAATTGCACCTGACCATTACTCTTTGTATAAGCAAAAAGAAATCTGATAAGAGCGTCCTATGAAATTTTCCATTGAACGTAGCCATTTAATTAAGCCTCTTCAACAAGTGTCGGGTGCTTTAGGTGGTCGTCCAACTTTACCTATCCTTGGTAACCTACTGCTAAAAGTAGAAGATAATGTGCTGTCTATGACGGCAACCGATCTTGAAGTGGAACTGATCAGTCGAGTGACGTTAGAAGGGGATTTTGAAGCGGGTAGTATTACTGTACCCTCACGTAAATTCTTAGATATCTGCCGTGGTCTGCCAGATGATTCAGTGATTACCTTTGTATTAGAAGGCGATCGCGTTCAAGTTCGTTCTGGTCGTAGCCGATTTTCACTATCGACATTGCCGGCAAATGAGTTTCCAAATATTGAAGATTGGCAGAGCGAAGTTGAAATCTCTCTAACTCAAGCTGAATTACGCGGCTTGGTTGAGAAGACACAATTCTCGATGGCCAACCAAGACGTACGTTACTATCTCAACGGTATGTTGTTTGAGATTGAAGGGACAACTCTGCGCAGTGTGGCAACCGATGGTCACCGTATGGCGGTATCTCAAACTCAGTTAGGTGCCGATTTTGCTCAGCAGCAGATCATTGTACCGCGTAAAGGTGTGCTTGAACTGGTTAAGCTGATGGATGCTCCAGAGCAACCGGTGACTCTACAGATTGGCAGTTCCAATGTACGTGCAGAAGTGAACAACTTTGTCTTCACTTCTAAGCTTGTTGACGGTCGTTTTCCAGATTATCGCCGCGTAATGCCGCAAAGTACCACTAAAACGCTAGAGACTGGTTGTGATGAATTGCGTCAGGCGTTTTCACGCGCAGCTATCTTGTCGAATGAAAAATTCCGTGGTGTACGGGTGAATTTAGCTGATACTGAAATGCGTATCACCGCGAACAACCCTGAGCAAGAAGAAGCGGAAGAGATGCTAGACGTTAGCTTTGAAGGCGAGCCAATTGAGATTGGTTTTAACGTTAGCTACGTCTTGGATGTTCTTAATACATTGCGTTGTGAAAAAGTTCGAATCTCAATGTCGGATGCCAATGCGAGTGCATTAATCGAGAATGCCGATGATGACAGTGCCATGTATGTGGTGATGCCAATTCGACTCTAGCATGCCGCTTTCTCGTCTTATTATTCAGCAATTTCGAAACATTAAAGCCTGTGATATTGAACTATCAGCAGGCTTTAACTTTCTTATTGGTCCTAACGGAAGTGGCAAAACGAGCGTTCTAGAAGCGATCTATTTGTTAGGGCATGGCCGCTCGTTTAAGAGTTCTCTGACGGGGCGAGTGATCCAAAATGACCATAACGAACTGTTTGTTCATGGGCGTTTTTTGAACTCGGATCAATTTGAGCTACCAATTGGCATTAATAAGCAGCGTGATGGCTCAACAGAGGTTAAAATAGGCGGTCAATCTGGGCAAAAGTTGGCTCAGTTGGCACAAGTGTTACCGCTACAGTTAATTCATCCTGAAGGGTTTGATTTACTGACAGATGGACCAAAACATCGCCGTGCATTTATCGACTGGGGAGTCTTTCATACCGAGTCAGCATTTTATGATGCATGGGGCCGATTTAAACGCTTGAACAAACAGCGTAATGCGCTGCTTAAAACCGCTCGTAGTTATCGCGAACTCAGTTATTGGGATCAAGAGATGGCTCGACTGGCGGAGAATATCAGTCTTTGGCGCTCTGTTTATGTTGAACAGATGAAGTCCAAAGCAGAACAAATATGTCAGACTTTTTTGCCCGAGTTTGATATCCAGCTCAAGTACTATCGGGGCTGGGATAAAGAAACACCTTACCAAGAAATTCTCGAGAAGAATTTTGAACGGGATCAGGCCTTGGGGTACACCTTTAGTGGACCCAACAAAGCCGACTTAAAAATCAAAGTAAATGGCACGCCTGTAGAGGATGTTCTGTCACGTGGTCAGCTTAAATTGATGGTGTGTGCATTGCGTGTTGCGCAGGGACAACATCTGACAGAGATGACGGGCAAACAGTGTATTTACTTAATTGATGACTTTGCATCGGAATTAGATAGCCAACGTCGCAAGCGTCTTGCAGATTGCTTGAAAGAGACGGGGGCTCAAGTTTTTGTAAGTTCTATTACTGACAGCCAGATAGCCGACATGGTCGATGAAAATGGCAAGATGTTCCATGTGGAACATGGCACAATAGAACAAAATATATAGCGGAAGATAACTCATGTCTGAAAATTACGATTCATCGAGTATTAAAGTACTAAAAGGTCTGGACGCCGTACGTAAGCGTCCTGGTATGTACATCGGCGACACGGATGATGGTACCGGTCTGCACCACATGGTTTTTGAGGTGGTGGATAACTCAATTGATGAAGCGTTGGCAGGTCACTGTAAAGACATCATTGTGACAATTCATGAGGATAACTCAGTTTCTGTGAGCGATGACGGCCGTGGTATTCCAACGGAAATGCACCCAGAAGAGAAAGTATCAGCAGCAGAAGTTATCATGACGGTACTTCACGCTGGTGGTAAGTTCGATGACAACTCATACAAGGTATCGGGCGGTCTTCACGGTGTTGGTGTCTCTGTGGTAAACGCACTGTCTGAAAAAGTGACACTAACGATTCATCGTGGTGGTCATATCCATACTCAGACTTACCATCATGGTGAGCCTCAAGCACCACTAGCAGTTGTCGGTGATACGGATAAAACCGGTACGCAAATCCGTTTCTGGCCAAGTGGTGAGACATTCTCAAACACTGAATTCCACTACGATATTTTAGCGAAGCGTCTACGCGAATTATCATTCCTAAACTCTGGTGTTTCTATCATGCTGAAAGATGAGCGTGAAGAAGACAAGAGCGATCACTTTATGTTTGAAGGTGGTATTCAAGCATTCGTTGATCACCTAAACACTAACAAAACACCAATCATTGAGAAAATTTTCCACTTCGATTATGAGCGTGAAGATGGTATTTCTGTTGAAGTGGCAATGCAGTGGAACGACGGCTTCCAAGAAAACATCTACTGTTTCACCAACAACATTCCTCAGCGCGATGGTGGTACTCACTTAGCGGGCTTCCGTGCAGCACTAACACGTACTCTGAATACTTTCATGGATAAAGAAGGTTTTTCTAAGAAAGCGAAAACAGCTACGTCTGGTGATGATGCGCGCGAAGGTCTAACTGCGGTTGTCTCTGTAAAAGTGCCAGACCCTAAGTTCTCAAGCCAAACCAAAGACAAGCTGGTTTCATCAGAAGTGAAATCTGCAGTTGAATCGGCAATGGGTGAGAAACTGTCTGAGTTCCTAGTGGAAAACCCAACAGAAGCGAAGATGGTTTGTTCTAAAATCATCGACGCAGCACGTGCTCGTGAAGCAGCGCGTAAAGCTCGTGAAATGACTCGTCGTAAAGGCGCGCTAGATTTAGCGGGTCTACCAGGCAAGCTAGCTGACTGTCAGGAAAAAGATCCTGCACTCTCTGAACTATACATAGTGGAGGGTGATTCGGCAGGCGGCTCCGCAAAACAAGGCCGTAACCGTAAGAACCAAGCAATCCTACCGCTTAAAGGTAAGATTCTTAACGTTGAAAAAGCACGTTTCGACAAGATGCTTTCTTCACAAGAAGTTGCAACGTTAATCACAGCACTCGGCTGTGGTATCGGTCGCGACGAATACAACCCAGACAAACTGCGTTACCACAACATCATCATCATGACCGATGCCGACGTCGATGGTTCGCACATCCGTACGCTACTATTGACCTTCTTCTACCGTCAAATGCCAGAGCTTATTGAGCGTGGCTACGTGTACATCGCTCAGCCACCGCTTTACAAAGTGAAGAAAGGCAAACAAGAGCAGTACATCAAAGATGAAGATGCAATGAACCAATACCAAGTAGCATTGGCATTAGATAACGCAGCTCTTCATGTTAACCCTGAAGCGCCAGCTCTATCTGGTGAAGCATTAGAGAAGCTTGTTCAGCAATACAACGCGGGCATCAAGCTGATGGATCGTATGAGCCGCCGTTACCCACGCGCTCTAGTGCACGAGTTCATTTACACGCCACGCCTAACGGCTGAGCAGTGTCATGATGCAGCAGCGGTTGAATCTTGGACTGAGCAGTTAGTGAAACAGCTAAATGCGAAAGAAGTGGGCGCAAGCCAATACAGCTTCGAAGTTGAACAGCACGCTGAGCTAGGTCTAAATCTACCTAAGATCATCGTACGTACACACGGTGTAACACACGATTTTGCTCTAAGCATCGATCTAATTAACTCTAAAGAGTACAGCAAACTTGCGTCTCTTTCTGAAGCATTAGACGGCCTAGTTGAAGACGGCGCTTACATCAAGCGTGGTGAACGTACTCAGCCTGTATCGAGCTTTGTTGAAGCACTAGAGTGGCTAATTAAAGAGTCACGTCGTGGTCTAAGCCTACAGCGCTACAAAGGTCTAGGTGAGATGAACCCAGATCAGCTTTGGGAAACTACGATGGACCCAGAAACGCGCCGCATGATGCAAGTAACGATCGAAGATGCAGTAGGTGCTGACCAACTGTTCACGACACTAATGGGTGACCAAGTAGAACCTCGTCGTAACTTCATCGAAGAGAATGCACTGAAAGTCGCTAACCTAGACGTTTAGTATCTTTGATACTTTGCTCTTTCGCTTAATTTCTGTGTCAGAGGTGCTCACATACCTTCGTATGCTCCGCGCCTCCTCCTTGAACTAAAACGAAATAGCTTCGTCTCAAAAAACTAAATTTTTAAAGGACTACCCGAAATGGTGGTCCTTTTTTGTTTCCGATGTTTTCATTATTTTTCAATTGTCCGGAGCGTCATCCTCAAGAGGGAGGAACGACCGAGTTGGGGATCTCTAGAAGCGTATAGAAAATTTTTTAATTCGATCCCTTGAAACTAATTTGCTCCAACCACATATCTATTTGTGAAGAGGAAAGCTGTCTTGCTCAAGAGAGAAGAAACAGACCTCTGGACTTGTTGGCTTCGCATCGCTCAAGAGAGGATGACGATAGCAACACACAATTGAACTTGATTCGTTTCTATGTCCCCGCGCATATAGCCTAACAGAGGCAGCCAGAGGAGTAGCAAATGAGTCCCTTAGTCGTTCACGTTCGAATATAAGATCGATCCGTGCAAACTCACGACTAAGACTATTGCTTACTAAAAGGATAGCATTATGAGAACTGTAGATTTCACTCCACTTTACCGCAACGCAATTGGCTTCGATCGTCTATTCAACATGATGGAAGCAAACACCTCGAAGAACACTTCTGGCGGTTACCCTCCGTATAACATCGAGCAAAAAGATGAGAACAACTACCGTATTACGATGGCAGTTGCTGGCTTTGCTGAAGGCCAACTCGATCTGACTCAAAAAGAAAATATGCTGATCGTAAAGGGTGAGCGTAAAACAGAAGCTGAAAAAACCTACGTATACCAAGGTATCGCAGAGCGCGATTTCGAACGTAAATTCCAGCTAGCAGACTACGTAAAAGTAGTGGGTGCAAGTATGGAAAACGGTCTATTACACATTGACCTAGAGCGTGAAATTCCAGAAGCGATGCAGCCACGTAAGATTGCGATTAATGGCAATAACCTAATCGAAGGCTAATTGTCATCAGCTTTAACTAGCTGAGTATAGTCGGGAAGAAGAGTGAAAGAGCACCCTTACCTTGAAAAGGCGGTGCTCTTTTTTTGTATCTAGCTTTGTAGGATGTGTAGCGATTGTGGTAAGTATGCGCAGACATTGCGCTAGAGCTTATCCCTAGTAGCGAATCTTGCTCTAGCGACTTGGAAAGCAATCGCAATTCAGGTCATAACTTGGTATTAACCTTGTTGGTATGCCTTCTCAACTTCCTCAGCAATGATCTTAATGCCTTTCTGCATCATCTCATCCTCTTGAACATAGTTCATACGCAGACACTGATGAGCATGGTCCCAGTCATCTTCTTGGCCAATAAAGAAGTATTCGCCTGGTACAATCAACACGCCACGAGCTTTAAGGCGCTTATACAGCTCCATGGTTGTGATTGGCAGTTCGTCAAACCATAGCCATAAGAAGATGGCACCTTCCGGCTTATGGATACGAAAGCGAGGATCGGTAATCTCATTTTGCAGTAACTCTACCGCTCTCTGAGATTTTTGCTGATAGAAAGGTTTGATGACATTTGAACTTAGTTTTAGCAGATCGCCTTTCTCAATCATACGATTGGCAATCGCAGGCCCTAAGCTTCCCGGAGCTAAACTGATAATGCCATTCATATTGGTCATCGCCTGGGTGATCTCTTCACTCGCAATCACAATACCGCAGCGTACGCCTGGTAAGCCTAACTTGGACAAGCTCATACATAGAATGGTGTTTTCATTCCAGAATGGCTGTACGTCTTCAAAAATAATATTTGGGAAAGGTAAGCCATAGGCATTATCGATGATCAGCGGAATGTTGTTTTCACGCGCTAATTTATCGAGCTTTTGAATTTCTTCATCAGTTAAAACGTTGCCAGTTGGGTTAGTCGGGCGTGAAGCACAGATTGCAGCGACAGAGTCATCCACTTTTAGTTGCTCAAAATCGACATGGTATTTAAACAAGCCGTTGTCGAGCATTTCGATTTCAGGGTGATAAGAAACGAAGATATCCTCATCGATACCCGCATCACCGTAGCCAATATATTCAGGTGCTAGAGGCAGTAGAATCTTTTTGTGTGAACCATCAGGCTGCTTACCTGCTAATAAATTAAATAGGTAAAAGAAACCACTTTGGCTGCCGTTGGTTAAGCTAATATTTTTTTCGCTGATGTTCCAGCCATAGGTCTCTTTCAGTAGTTGAGCGAGTGCTTTTACGAATGTATTTTTGCCTTGAGGACCATCGTAGTTCGCCATGGCGGCCACGAGTTCTCCATTGGCGAGCATCTCTTCACTAGTTTGACGAAAGTAATCGAGCATAGCTGGAATCGCGGCTGGATTACCACCACCGAGCATGATGGCACCAGGGGTGCGGAGGCCATCATTTAAATCATCCATTAATTGTGTGATACCGGAGTACTGATTGAATTTTTCACCAAACTTAGAGAATTGCATTACTGATTTTACCTAATTCATTATTGTCATTGCTTATTGTTATCAGAGATCAGTGCGTGGCTGACCAATAGAGTAATCCTTGAACATACCTTAATGATAATAAGACGAAAAGCACTAAATTGGGGCATTGATAAAGAAAAACCCAACTCCGAGGAGTTGGGCTTGAGTAGACTTATAAAGCATAAGGCTTTATTTGTGCTGAGATTTATTTCTGTAGAAGAGAAATATCCGCAATCTGTAGGAACAGGTTACGTAGGTTGTTAAGTAGCGTTAGACGGTTCTTCTTCAGAGCTTCGTCGTCTGCCATTACCATTACGTTATCGAAGAACGCATCAACAGGCTCACGTAGACCTGCTAGCTTGCTTAGTGCTTCTTGGTAGTTACCTGTAGCGAATGCTGGCTCTAGCGCTTCTGTCATCACTTCAACGCTTTCTGCTAGTGCTTTCTCTGCGTCTTCTTGTAGAAGTGCTAGGTCAATCTCAGCAGCTAGCTCTCCATCGAATTTCGCTAGGATGTTACCTACACGTTTGTTCGCTGCTGCTAGTGCTTCTGCCGCTTCTAGCTCACGGAAGTGAGATACCGCTTTCACGCGCTGATCGAAATCTGCTGGTTTAGTAGGACGGTTAGCCAGTACTGCTTGGATGATATCCACGCTGAAGCCAGCATCTTGGTACCATGCGCGGAAACGACCTAGCATGAAGTCGATAACGTCAGCTTCTACGTTGTCGTTGGTTAGCTTGTCGCCTAGTAGCTCTTTCGCTTTTGCGATTAGATCAGTTAGGTCTAGGTTGTAGCCGTTTTCTACGATAATACGTAGTACACCTAGAGACGCACGACGAAGTGCAAATGGGTCAGAGCCCTTAGGTGCTTGGCCAATGCCGAAGATACCAACGATAGTATCTAGCTTGTCAGCCATTGCTACAGCAGATGAGATACCTGTGCTTGGTAGCTCGTCACCAGCAAAACGAGGCATGTACTGTTCGTAAAGTGCCAGTGCAACTTGTTCGTCTTCACCATCGTGAGTCGCGTAGTGCATGCCCATTACACCTTGAGTATCCGTGAATTCGAATACCATAGAGGTCATTAGGTCACATTTAGCCAGTAGGCCTGCGCGCTTAGACTTCTCAACGTCAGCATCGATTTGCTTAGCGATGTAGCCAGCAAGTTCTGTGATGCGGTCTGTCTTGTCTTTGATAGTACCAAGCTGCTTCTGGAAGATAGCTTGGTCTAGTTCTGGAAGACGATCGATCAGAGGACGCTTACGGTCTGTGTTGAAGAAGAATTCAGCATCAGCAAGACGTGGGCGTACAACTTTCTCGTTACCTTCGATAACGTGGCGAGGCTCTTTAGACTCGATGTTCGATACGAAGATAAAGTTAGGAAGTAGCTTCTTGTTTTCATCGTAAACAGGGAAGTATTTTTGGTCACCCTTCATGGTGTAAACCAAAGCTTCAGAAGGAACTTTTAGGAACTCTTCTTCAAATTTCGCTGTTAGTACTACTGGCCATTCAACCAGAGATGTTACTTCTTCAACAAGGTCATCTTCTAGGTCAGCTTTACCGCCAACCGCTGCTGCTGCTTTTTGCGAATCAGCTAGGATGATTGCTTTACGCGCTTCGTAATCAGCCATTACTTTACCGCGCTCTTCTATGATCGCTGGGTATTGCTCTGCAGATTCGATAGTGAACTCTTGCTCACCCATGAAGCGGTGACCACGGATAGTGCGGTCTGATGCTACGCCTAAGATCTCACCTTCGATAAGGTCAGAGCCCATTAGCATAGTTAGCGTTTTTACTGGGCGGATAAACTGAGTGGTCTTGTTACCCCAGCGCATTGGCTTAGCGATAGGTAGGTTACCCAGTGCTTTTGCTGCCAGTTCAACAACGATTTCAGACGTTGCTTGGCCTTTTACTTCTTGTTTAAACAGAAGCCATTCGCCTTTGTCTGTTATTAGACGGTCAGCTTGCTCAACTGTGATGCCGTTACCACGCGCCCAGCCTTGAGCCGCTTTGGTTGCGTTACCGTCAGCATCGAATGCCACAGAAACTGCAGGACCACGCTTCTCAACCACTTTGTCAGCTTGGCCTTCAGCTAGAGCTGAAACCTTAAGTGCTAGACGACGAGGAGCTGCGTACCATTTCACACCTTCGTGTGCTAGGTCTGCGCCTTTTAGCTCAGCTTCGAAGTTTGCTGCGAACGCTTCCGCTAGAGTGCGAAGTTGCGTTGGTGGTAGCTCTTCAGTACCCAGTTCAATTAGAAATTCTTTAGCCATGATTACTTTTCCTCGTTGTTCTTACACATTGGGAAGCCAAGTGCTTCACGTGATGCGTAGTATGCTTCAGCAACTGATTTAGTCAGGTTGCGGATACGAAGGATGTAACGTTGACGCTCTGTTACAGAGATAGCTTTACGCGCATCAAGGATGTTAAATGCGTGACCCGCTTTTAGAATTCGCTCGTAAGCTGGAAGTGGTAGAGGCTTCTCAAGCTCAAGTAGCTCTTTACACTCTTTCTCGCACTGGTCGAAGAACGTGAATAGGAAATCTACGTCGGCGTGCTCGAAGTTGTAAGTTGATTGCTCAACTTCGTTTTGGTGGAAGATATCACCGTAAGTCACGTTGCTGCCGTCTGGTGCTACGTTCCATACAAGATCGTAAACTGAATCTACTTCTTGAATGTACATTGCTAGACGCTCAATACCGTAAGTGATCTCACCCGTTACAGGTTTACACTCAAGGCCACCCACTTGCTGGAAGTAAGTGAACTGAGTCACTTCCATACCGTTTAGCCATACTTCCCAACCAAGACCCCATGCGCCTAGCGTTGGGTTTTCCCAGTTGTCTTCTACGAAACGAATATCGTGAACTAGCGGGTCAATACCAAGAACTTCAAGCGAGCCTAGGTACAACTCCTGAATGTTATCTGGAGAAGGTTTTAGGGCTACTTGGAATTGATAATAGTGCTGCAGACGGTTCGGGTTTTCACCGTAACGGCCATCGGTAGGACGACGTGAAGGTTGAACGTAAGCTGTCGACATTGGCTCTGGGCCAAGTGCACGTAGACATGTCATTGGGTGAGAGGTGCCTGCACCTACTTCCATATCTAGAGGTTGAACAATAGTACAACCGTTTTGTGCCCAGTAATCCTGCAGCGCGAGGATCATTCCCTGGAAGGTTTTGATATCGTATTTTTGCATAGTAATTCGCGCGATTCTTTGAGTAAAAGGTCTGTCTAAAACAGAGAAAAATAACAATCAAGTATACCCAGATATTTGGCATGGGAGTAGCGCTAATCGTGATTAATTCCTAAGCAAAATTCTCCTTTAGTGGATTTTTAATGGCGTATCGGTTCAAATTTTCCTAAAAGGGAGTTTTTGATGGGTTAATTGCTTGAGATGTCTGGTTTAGATGGCTAAAATGCAGCCATCTTTGGGGAGTAGCTTACTTGGTAGATGTCGTCTCTACTCGGTTCGTTCGTCAACATAATTGGTGCACAATCACCATGGCGTTCGAGGCTCATGCACATGAGCTTAGCAAGACCTTAGATAAACATCATGAACCGGGGTGGGGCATGAGGTTTGTCTATGGTTAAAATTATAATCCCTGCCCCAATGAGCATGTCGTGAGCGTTTTAGCTATTTCAATTACTACCGTAGCCTTAGCAGAAATTGGCGATAAGACCCAATTGCTATCCTTGCTACTGGCGAGTCGTTACCGTAAACCCATACCCATTATTGCCGCTATCTTTTTTGCCACTATAGCAAACCATGCACTTGCTGCTTGGCTTGGTGTTGTGGTGGCTGATTACCTGTCACCTGATATTCTTAAATGGGTGTTGGTGGTGAGCTTCCTTGCTATGGCTGGCTGGGTTCTTATTCCAGATAAATTGGATGAAGATGAGGAAATCTCCAATCGAGGCCCATTTGTTGCCAGTTTCATCGCCTTTTTCATTGCGGAGATAGGTGATAAGACACAGATTGCCACTTCGATATTGGGTGCGCAGTATTCTGAAGCGCTGATTATGGTCATTCTCGGTACCACTATCGGAATGTTGCTTGCCAATGTGCCAGTGGTGCTGATTGGCAAGTTGTCCGCAGACAAATTGCCATTAGCATTGATCCGAAAAGTGACGGCTTTGCTGTTTGTTGGTTTAGCCATTGGTGCAGCCATTTTCTCTTAATATCTGGATCTTACGGTCGATGCGATCAGATGAAGTTTTAATCTGATCGCATTTTATTAGATTCAGCATTAATTTATGCCTGTTGAAAATGTGGTAACTTTTCTTCAAATACCGCTGTAATCAATGATATGACACGCAAAGTATCATTATTTTTTATGGTAATTTCGTTGTTTAATTATCGAACAGGAAAAGTTGTATTATTTGTGCAACTTTATGTTTTTTAGTTACTTTTACCCATGTTGAAGAATAAGGATACTCCGGTTAATTTTTGTGCATTACTACTCATAAGGTATTGCCATGAAAACAAATCTTCTATCTGCGTTAATCACCTCAGCACTGGTATTTTCTGCTAACTCAACTTTGGCGTCTGATCTCGATGCCATGTCTAAACTGACCATTATTCCAAACCATAATCCATCATTGATTCGCAACTTTAACCCGTATGCTGTTTCTCGCCTTCATACGGCGCGAGATTTCATGTTCGAGCCTCTGGTGATTTTTAATGAGTTGAAAGGAAATGTGCCTGAGTATCGCCTCGCAACTGGGAGTACGATGAGTGATGATTTGCTCAGCATAACGTTTGACCTACGCGAAGGAGTTAAATGGTCAGATGGTGAAACGTTCGATGCAGATGATGTCGTATTCACCTTTGATCTGGTAAGCAATAATCCAAACATCGACGATCGTGGCATCAGCAGTAAAATTAAGTCGGTAGAAAAGTTGGGGCCTTACCAAGTTCGCTTCAATTTAGATACGGTAAACACCAATATTGGCTACGAAATTGCTCAAGTGCCTGTGGTGCCTGAGCATCAGTGGAAGTCCGTTGAAGATCCCGCAGCCTTTATGAATCCTAACCCTGTTGGTACTGGACCATTTACTGAACTGCCTCAGTTTACTTCGACGTTATTCTTACAATGTCGTAATCCGCACTACTGGGATAACGATAATCTGGAGGTCGATTGTTTGCGAGTGCCACAAATGAATCATAATGATCAAGTGCTTGGTGAGTTGATGAACTCTCGGATTGATTGGGCTGGTTCATTTATCCCAGACATTGATCAGACTTACATGAAAGCATCAAACCATCATGGTTACTGGTACCCACCAGCGGGGACGCAAGCCTTTATGTTTAACTATGCATCGAAAGATAAAGTTAAACATGAAGTGTTAAATGACATTCAGTTCCGACGCGCATTTTCTATGGCAATTGACCGTCAGACACTGATTGATATCGCTAACTATGGCAATGCTGTCATGAATGACTTCGCGTCTGGATTGGGCTATGCGTTTGAAGCGTGGTCTGATGAAGCGGTACACGATAAATACAAGCCATTTATGACCTATTCGCCAGAGCAAGCAAAAGCGCTATTGGCAAAAGCTGGCTACAAAGACCGAGATAATGATGGCTTTGTTGAGTCTCCATCCGGCGGTAAGTTTGAGTTGAATATTCAGTCACCACAGGGCTGGACAGACTTTAACAACACGGTCATGTTGGCGACGGAACAATTGCTAGATGTAGGAATTAAAGTCAAAGCTCGTACACCTGATTTCTCTATCTACAACAAGAGTATGCTAGGTGCTGATTACGACATTGCTTATACCAACTACTTCCATGGACCAACGCCTCACAAATATTGGGATAGTGGTTACCACTCTCGATTACAAGCTTCAGAAGGTATGCCGCGTTTTGCTATGCACCATTGGAAGAGTGATAAATTAGATACGCTTCTTGATAGCTTCTACAAGACAGCGGATGTTGGAAAGCAGAGAGCGATTGCTCATTCTATCCAAAAGGTGATTGCAGAGAACCAAGTCACCGTTCCTGTCTTATCTGGCCCTAATTTCTACCAGTACAACACGACTCGTTTCACTGGTTGGTGGAATGCGGAAAACCCGAAAGGTCGCCCTATGATTTGGGAAGGAACGCCAGAACGTTTATTACACGTCCTTGACTTGAAACCTCGCAGTTAAACGCTAGAAAATAAAATGACACAAGGCTCTAACTCTATGTTGGGGCCTTTGTTTTTACGGAAAAAACTCAGCTTTTAAACTCTTTAATTGGATTCAGTGAAAGACGTGATCGTTGACATATTAGTGTCATCATTGTCATGGTAATTTAACCTTGTGGATGATAGCGAGAGGGCAAGAAGATGCTTACACGTTATATGGGGATGACCCCAAAAAGTCAGAGTTATTTGTTCACTGTTGGCCTAGCCTTGTGCTTGTTGGCCATGGTACTCACGGATATGTGGCTACCGATTGTCGCGGGCTCATTTATCTTGACGGGATTGACCGTTGAGGCCTGGATTCGAGTCGCGCACATTATCCCAATGCATGAAGAGATGCGAGCGATGAGAAAGCAGCTCAATAAGCTTCAATCAGAAGTCCGCACCTTAGAATACGACGAATAGTAAAAAGCAGCCATTGGCTGCTTTTTTTTACGCAATTTTTGAAGTGAGACGTAAACTGTTTGCAGCATGATTGCTCAGCTGTAATTGCCTGATACAACTAGAGCTATGCGGCAGTTTTCTTTTATTTATCGTATTGTTGAAACGGTTGAAACACGTTTACCGTGTAAACTCAACATCAACGCAATCGCGACTACCTTAAATGTCAGTCGTTGGCATCTTCAACATGAGTTTAAGCGTTACACCGGCATCCCACTTGGGCGCTATTATCGCTTGCGTTTACTTACTCTTGCGATTGATGCTCTTGCAAGCTCTGAACGCAATGTGCTCGATATTGCGCTTGAGCATGGTTTTGAATCTCAAGAAGCACTGTATCGAGCGGTTCGTCAAAATTTTCTCGTATCACCTAAGCATTTTAAACGTAATCCGACATTGGCTAAGTTTTTTGGTGTTCCTCCAATTGACTCGATCTATCTGTCATTTTTTCAACGGATGCAGTCATGCCCGCCAGAAGAGGTCACCTTTCCTGCTGATACCTTCTTCGGTGTAGTCAGTAATTTTTCTTCTGTTTTTTTTGATGAGAAAGAGACGGGGTTTAAGGTTGAACAGATGTGGCAAACGTTCGCAGAAGCAACTAGTGGCTGGCAGCATCAAGATCGACGCTACTATGCTTTAGAATATCGCAATAATTGTTCGGTGAGTTCTGGTCAGTTCCAAATGTTGGCGGTGTGTAATGGAGAGCAGGAAGGCTCATTACAGCCTTTGGCTCGCATTGAGTTATCTCAGCGTAAGATGTGGCGATTTAATTTATCTCATAACCCTCCGCTTAAAGCCTTGTTCGTTTACCTCAATCAGGTCTTTTGTATACCTCGCAAATTGACACTTAAGCGCCTTCCCTATATTTGGCAACTGGATGAAAATGGCAACTTACTGTTTTGGGTTGAGCTTCGACCTTTCTCCAAGGCAAGCTCACTTCCCGATTCAATTCAACATTTAAGTCGCTCTCCATTGAGCAACCAAACTTTATCAGGGCGTATCGAAACTGTCGAAATTCCTGCTGTGTGTGTCGAAAAAAGCCAGCGATTGGCGTTTGTTTTGAATCATTTCAAAATCGCTCTACCTGCAGTAAACGCCGGTGCTGAACAGTTAATGATTGGTCGGTTACAGAGCTCTGATTACTCTCCAGATCATGATTATCAAGTTAGTCGTTTTACTATCGAATCGGGTGGCTCAACACATATCAAATCAGGTATGGTTTTGAAATGTGTTCTACAAGGTTGCTTATCTCAAATAGGTGAGGACTTAGACTCACTTTACTATTCTTACCTTCATGAGGTGGGTTTTGTTGTAAGGAAAGGGCTTGAGTGGATTGTCTGTGCTGAAGAGCAACCGGGACAAGTTTGGTATATTGAATTGCTTATCCCGGTTATTAAACGCTGATTTTATGTTATTTAGCCACTATGTCTGACTTTTTCGATGCTGAGTTTGTTGGTTTTGCGTCGCTCTCTCCAAAGAGGAGGTATCAATAATGAACAGGCAACTATCATTAGACTAATGGTTAGGCTAGGTTGAAAGTCTAAGTAACCTAGGGTTGCCGGAGCCAAAGTAAATATCACCAAATAATGCCAAGTGAATACTTGTAGCGAGTTACGACCGATCAATGCGAGTGGCTTGAAGGCGAGTGCGTTGGGTTTTCGGTGTAGTAACCATGCAAACAGGTATACCAGTAGCAGCAAGTTGACTGCTCGTAGCCAGCCTATCAACGGTTTGTCCGCTAGCTCATACAGCGTGCCTTGATGGATACCATACTGACCTAATACGTTGCGATTAAGCACGAATATCACTAATGCTGTAATTGCGACTAAGGCAGTCACTGAACGATACTTGAACCAATTGATGGGCTGGTGTTGTGCGCGATAGCCTAAACAGATCCCGATAACAAATAATAATTGCCACGCGAGTAAGCTGAAATAGCCAGTGTTGAGTTCACTATCTGGGAAAAGAGGTGTAAGCATTTCCGAGAGATTAATAAACCGACTCGACAGCCACGTAATTAAACTCACAACTAAGATTTCAATCATACGTCCTTTTGATAGCTGCTTTAATACGATTGGAGCGATCAGAAGGAAAATCACATACATGGGTAAAATATCGAAGTAGGCCGGTTTGTGAATCAAGGTTGCGCTAGCAGCCAATGCGAGAGCTTTGTTCTCCATTAAGCCAGGAAATACATTGTCATAGAACGTGTGAACAGGTGGAACAAAGTGGATATACAACGCTCCGACAACGAGGAGACCAGCGATAGCTGACATGTGGTATATGTAGAGCTGCTTTGCGCGTTGATGTAGCTTTTGACGCATCACTTGGCTGTTGTAGGTTGAGTAGACTAACCCCACCATTAGACCTGAAATGAAAATAAAACCTTCAGCTGCACCGACTTGGCCAAAAGGTTGAAGAGTGATGTATTGAATGTCTGCCCAGCCGACCGTAATCCAAATAAAATGGTTGATGGACATAATGAGCAATAACGTACCGCGAATAGCATCGATGGAATGATTGCGTTGCATAAAGTTTCCTCCCTTAACTTCGCTCAGCATAAAGGGAGGAAATAATGAAAAACTGATTAATTGTGCGGTGTTATAAAAAAGTGCGAGTATGCTGAAATGTTTAGCTGAGCCCTTTTCTGATCAGATACTGATAAGGCAATTCTTCTGTTTGTGAGCCTATGAGTTGATGATCCATAAAGCGACAAAAACTTGGAATATCACGAGTGGTTGATGGGTCATCGGCTTTCACCAATAAAATCTCACCATCTTGCATGTTTCTAATTGTCTTCCTGACCATCATCACTGGCTCTGGGCAGCGTAATCCTTCTGCCTCTAGGGTTTGATTTGCCTGTTCTGGGTTGAATGTCATGGTCGTTTCTTTGTTTAACTCAATTTGGCCTAGATAATACTAGTGAAGAAAAAATATTCAATAACCCCTTGGCAAAGTGATCATTTTGTTTTAACTTAGTTAACAAGTTGGTAACATTTAAATCAAGGATCAGAATTCTATGACAGCTTTAGATCGTTTAACAATCTATTCCGTGCTGTGCTTTGTCTCTTTCTGTGCTTTGGTTTTACGTTCTCCAGCGGAGTCATCGTCATTTATGCCATTGCTTGGTATGGGTGCCACGGTGATAGGTATTTGGCTCGAGATGCATCGCTGGCCGAGCGCATCTGAGCAAGAGGATGGCCAATAGCACTTCCAACTATTGTTCATACTTGCGACTACATTCAACTACATTCCGACACTATCCCCAGTTTTCTTGGGCTTCCCCGCTGAAAAGCGGGATTTTTTTTGCCTGAAAAAGGTACAATCCATTTATTCCCTTATTAATTCAGTGATTGAACGTGGAACTAGAAGATATCTATCGCCGTGATTTGAATCTGCTGGTGGCACTGCGAGTATTGATTGAAGAGTGCAGTGTCAGTAAGGCCGCAAACCGTTTGAATCTGAGCCAGTCGGCAATGAGTCGAGTACTTGGCCGTTTACGAGAAATGCTTGGTGATCCTTTATTTACTCGCCAAGGGCAGCATCTGATTCCAACCGAGAAAGCGCTCGAAATTGATCGATCTTTGGGCGAGCCTCTAGAATCTTTGCGTCAGCTTTTATCTCCATTAGAGTTTGATCCACAAAGCTGCGATCAAACTTTCTCTATCGCGACAACAGATTATGCGATGCAGACCATTTTGCCATTTGCCTTACCGCGTATTTATCAAGAAGCGCCGAATGTGTCGTTTAATTTTCTGCCGTTGCAGCACGACAGATTGGCCGATCAACTGACTTATGAAAATGCTGATCTTGCGATTTGTCGTCCCATTGGCCCTGTTGAGCCTTTGCGTAGTGAGATTTTAGGTCGGGTAGGTGTGCTGTGTTTGCTTTCAAAACAGCATCCGTTAGCCAATCAAGAGATGAGCTTGTCGGATTACCTCACTTATCCGCATGCAATGATTGCGATTAGTGATGGTGTCAAAGCCTTGATTGAAGGTGCATTGGTGGATCAGCCTAAGCGCAAAATGGTGCTGCGTGCTTATCATCTTGAGGCGGCGTTAGCTATCGTTGATACCATGCCAATCATTATTACCGTTCCGGCAGATTTAGCTTATCTGGTTGCTGAGCGTTATGACTTGGTGATTAAGCCTTTACCATTTCAGTTTACGCCGTTTGATTATTCGATGATCTGGCATCCGCGCTGTGAACATTCTCCTGCCCAAGAGTGGTTGAGAGGCATCGTAAAGGAAGAGTGCAGCCGTTTGATTGCCAAACGAATTGAAGATATTGGTTTGGACTAAACCGCTTAAATAAAAAAAGAGCCAGCATTATAGGTGCTGGCTCTTTTTATTGTGCGAGCTTAAAGCTTGATAACTACGCGGCCTGTTACTTGACCGTTAGTGATATCTTCAGCGTATTTTGGTGCTTCTGCCAGCTCAACCTCAGTACATGCTTGCTCGAAGTAGCTGTCTGGTAGTAGTTCAACCAGTTTTTCCCATGCTGCGATACGTTTCTCTGTTGGGCACGATACTGAATCGATACCTTGTAGACGAACATTACGCAGAATAAATGGCATAACCGTGGTTGGCAGATCAAAACCACCCGCTAGACCACATGCTGCGACTGCGCTGTTGTAATCCATTTGAGCGAGAACTTTTGCCAAAACTTTGCTGCCGACCGTGTCAACCGCACCTGCCCAGATTTGTTTCTCTAGCGGACGTGCTGGCTCTTCAAACTCAACGCGGTCGATGATGCGGCTTGCACCAAGTTTTTCGAGCAGTGGGCCATTTTGTTCAACGCGACCTGTTACTGCAGCGACTGTGTAGCCAAGCTGAGCAAGCAAAGTAACCGCCACAGAGCCAACACCACCACTTGCGCCTGTGACAAGTACTTCACCATTTTCTGGTTTGATACCCGCATCAAGCAGCGCTTGCACACATAGCATGCCAGTAAAGCCAGCAGTACCGACCATCATGGCTTTTTTACTGTCTAAGCCTTGTGGTAGAGGCACTAACCAATCTGCTTTTAGACGCGCACGTTGTGCCATACCGCCCCAGTGGTTTTCACCGACACCCCAACCAGTCAGTACCACTTTGTCGCCAGTTTGGTAGCGGTCATCTTCTGAACTCACTACGGTACCTGCGAGATCGATACCTGGCACCATAGGGAAGTTGCGGATAATTTTGCCTTTACCGGTAATCGCTAAGCCATCTTTGTAGTTTAGTGATGAGTAATCAACTTCGATTAGGACGTCACCTTCAGGTAATTGTGCCTCGTCGATCTGTTCGATTGAAGCGATAGTGCGTTTGTCTTCTTGGTTTAGAATCAGTGCGTTAAACATAGGTGATCTCCACAACATAGAGCAGCAATTTAAAAACTGAGTTGAGTGTAGACCTAAAATGGTTATGACTAAAATGAAACTTTAGCATTATATTTATGCGTATCACGCATTTTGCTTATTTTAGTGATGGTGATGAAAATAAAGCCAATCGAATGATTGGCTTTATTGTAGTTAGGATAGGAAGAATTTGTAGGACGGGTTGTCCGTTTCATCCTTACATTGGTAACCCAATTCACGTAGATGCGCAGAGAATTGGGATAAGTCCGACTCATCTAATTCGAAACCACATAGAACTCGGCCATAGTCTGCACCGTGATTACGATAGTTGAACAGGCTAATGTTCCAATGGGTACCGAGCGTGCTTAAGAACTTAACCAAAGCCCCAGGGTATTCTGGAAACTCAAAACTGTAGAGGCGTTCTTTGAGCTGTTTTGATGGTTTACCACCAATCATGTAACGAACGTGTAGCTTGGCCATTTCATCATCAGATAGGTCGACAACCGGGTAGCCGCCATTACGTAAATCGTGAATGATGTGGTCGAGCTCTTCTTGCCCACCTTGTAAACGAACACCGACAAAGATATTGGCTAATTTATCGTCGTTGTAGCGGTAGTTAAACTCTGTCACGGCTCGGCCACCAATCAAGTTACAAAACTCGAAAAAAGCGCCCTGACGTTCTGGGATAGTGACGGCGAGTAGACCTTCACGTTTTTCACCCAATTCACATCGCTCAGAGACATAGCGTAAACCGTGGAAATTGGTGTTTGCTCCAGATAATACTGTACTTAAATTTTTGCCTTTTAACTGATGTTGCTCGGCATACTTTTTAAGACCAGCTAGTGCTAGAGCGCCTGAAGGCTCCGCTATTGCGCGGGTATCTTCAAAGATATCTTTTACAGCAGCGCAGATTTCATCGCTTGAGACAGAAATATGGCCATCGATAAACTGTTCACACAGACGGAAGGTCTCTTCGCCGATACGCTTAACGGCAACCCCATCGGCAAACATGCTGACTTGGTCCAGTACGACAGGCTCACCCGCATCAAGAGCGGCTTTTAGGCAAGCTGAATCCTCTGGCTCAACGGCGATGACTTTGATCTCTGGCATCAGCTGTTTGACTAGTACCGCAACACCTGCAGCCAAACCGCCGCCCCCAACAGGGACGAAAATGTAGTCCAGGTGACCGTTTTGCTGCAGCATTTCCATACCAATTGTGCCTTGGCCCGAGATCACTAATGGGTGATCGAATGGCGGGACAAAGGTATAGCCATGTTCTGTAGACAGGCGTTCAGCCTCTGCTTTGGCTTCATCAAAGTTGCTACCGTGCAAGACCACATTGCCACCAAAGCTACGCACAGCATCAACTTTAATGTCTGGGGTTGTTTTTGGCATCACAATGGTGGTTTTGATGCCAAGTTTAGTACCAGATAGTGCCATGCCTTGTGCGTGGTTGCCCGCTGAGGCTGCAATGACCCCAGCCGCTTTTTGAGCTTCGCTAAGGCTTGCGACCATGTTGTAAGCACCGCGCAGCTTAAACGAATGTACCGGTTGGCGATCTTCTCGTTTGATTTGCACTTTGTTGCCAATGCGCTCTTCAAGTCGAGGCATATCTTGAAGTGGCGTGACCGTCGCCACTTCATACACAGGTGCACGCAAGATCTGGCGCAGGTAGTCCGCGCCAGTTTGTAGCAGCTGTTTTGCTGGTTGAGAGTCAGACATAAGCTAGTCCTCTAGCTTGGATTTGTCTCGCACCGCACCTTTGTCTGCACTGGTTGCCATACTTGCGTAAGCTTTTAGAGCAAAAGAGACTTCACGTTGACGGTTCGCAGGTTTCCAACCTAGCTCATCTTGTTTCGCGCGGCGTGCAGCTAATTCTGCTTCCGGCACATCCAGAGTGATAGAGCGGCTTGGGATATCGATGGTAATAATATCGCCATCTTGAACCAGACCAATCGTACCGCCACTTGCCGCTTCTGGAGAGGCGTGACCAATCGATAGGCCTGATGTACCACCAGAGAATCGACCATCAGTCAGTAGGGCACAAGATTTACCTAGACCCATAGATTTTAGGTAAGTGGTTGGGTAAAGCATCTCTTGCATACCTGGGCCACCTTTTGGACCTTCGTAGCGGATAACAACCACTTCGCCCGCTTTCACTTTACCGCCCAAGATGCCATCAACGGCGGTGTCTTGGCTTTCAAATACAATCGCTGGGCCTTGGAATTTAAGGTTTTCTTCATCCACACCAGCTGTTTTAACAATACAGCCGTCTACAGCGATGTTACCTGAAAGTACCGCTAAGCCACCTTCTTGGCTAAAGGCATTCTCTTTGGTGCGAATACAGCCTTCTACGCGATCATCATCAAGACGATCCCAACGGCAATCTTGTGAGAAGGCTTTTGTGGTGCGGATACCCGCAGGGCCAGCGCGGAAGAACTTAAGTACCGCTTCATCTTCAGTTTGCATGATGTCGTATTGAGCAAGCTGCTCTTTCATCGACATGCCCAAGACTGTGCTTGTGTCACCGTTGAGAAGGCCGGCGCGATCCAGTTCACCCAGAATTGCCATCACACCGCCCGCGCGGTGTACGTCTTCCATGTGGTACTTCTGAGTCGATGGTGCCACTTTGCAAAGGTGTGGTACGCGACGAGACATCTCATCAATGTCATTCATGTCAAAATCAATCTCACCTTCTTGCGCAGCGGCGAGTAGGTGTAAAACTGTGTTGCTCGAACCGCCCATGGCAATATCAAGAGCCATCGCATTTTCAAACGCTGGACGGTTAGCAATGTTACGTGGCAGAGCCGATTCATCATCTTGCTCGTAGTAACGTTTGGTCAAATCGACAATGCGTTTACCTGCATTGATGAACAGTTGCTCGCGGTCTGCGTGTGTTGCCAGCATGGAACCGTTACCTGGTTGAGATAGACCAAGTGCTTCGGTCAGACAGTTCATTGAGTTGGCGGTGAACATGCCAGAACATGAGCCACAAGTTGGACACGCTGAACGTTCGATTTGCTCACTTTGCTCATCAGAAACCGTTGGATCGGCACCTTGAATCATGGCATCAACAAGATCCAGTTTGATGATTTGCTCTGAAAGCTTAGTTTTACCCGCTTCCATTGGACCGCCAGAGACAAAAATAACAGGAATGTTAAGGCGCATAGCTGCCATCATCATTCCTGGAGTGATTTTGTCACAGTTCGAAATACATACCATGGCATCAGCACAGTGTGCATTGACCATGTACTCTACCGAGTCTGCGATCAATTCACGTGATGGCAGAGAGTAAAGCATGCCACCGTGACCCATAGCGATGCCGTCATCGACCGCAATGGTGTTGAATTCTTTGGCGATACCGCCTGCTTTTTCAATTTCTCCGGCAACCAGTTGGCCCATATCTTTTAGGTGCACGTGGCCTGGAACAAATTGAGTGAATGAGTTTACAACCGCGATAATCGGCTTACCGAAATCGTCATCTTTTACCCCAGTAGCACGCCATAGGGCACGAGCGCCGGCCATGTTACGTCCGTGAGTGGTGGTGGCTGATCTATATTTAGGCATCTTACTACTTCCTTATTTTGCCGCGTCTGCTGGGTAAACGTAATCTAACCAACCCCACTTATCTTCTGTGGTGCCGTTAAATAGGCCGAAGTAAGCTTCTTGAAGTTCTTTCGTAATTGGACCGCGTTTGCCGCTGCCCACTTCAATTTTGTCGATGGTGGATACTGGCACGACTTCTGCCGCTGTACCTGTCATGAAGACTTCATCTGCAAGGTAAAGCGCTTCACGAGCAATGTTTGCTTCACGTACTTCATAGCCGCGATCGCGTGCGATAGTCATGATCGAGTCACGCGTGATACCCGGTAGAATGGCACTGGTTGCTGGAGGAGTCATGATTACGCCATCTTTAATCACAAAGATGTTTTCACCAGCACCTTCAGATAGGTAGCCATCCACGCTCAGTGCGATACCTTCATCGTAACCATGGCGACGAGCTTCACCACCAACCAGTAGTGATGATAGGTAGTTACCGCCTGCTTTTGCTGCAGTTGGAATTGTGTTTGGTGCAGCGCGGTTCCAGCTAGAGATCATTGCATCCACACCATTTTCTAGTGCTTCTTCGCCTAGGTAAGAACCCCAAGGGAATGCGGCAATGATCAGTTCCATTTCCGTGCCTGCTGGTGGACATACACCAAGACCAACGTTACCGACAAAGCCGAGTGGACGGATGTAAGCGCTATCCAGTTTATTTTGACGGATTGTTTCGCGCGTCGCTTCCATGATCTCTTCAACCGTGTACGGGATAGGGAAGCGGTAGATTTTCGCTGAATCTTTTAAGCGCTTTGCGTGCTCAAGATGGCGGAAGACAATTGGACCTTTTGGTGTGTTGTAGCAGCGTACGCCTTCAAAAACTGAAGTACCGTAGTGCATAGCATGAGTCAAAACGTGGACGTTTGCCTCTGCCCAAGGAACCATTTCACCATTAAACCAAATGTAATCTGCTGTTTTTGTAGCCATTATTGCCTTCCTTATGCACAAATCTTTTGTTGTAAGTTGTTATTTGGTAATTCGTCACGAGCGATTTGCGTGACCTCAACAGTGCGGACATCCCATAGTTTTTCGATCTGATTGGTCAAAAATGAGATAGGGCGATCACTGTCGACAATGATTTCAACGCTAGCTATTTTGCTCTCGTGATTTTGCGTACCTGCCACTTGCTTGACGATAAAGCCACGGTGGCGCACTACGCGAAGAACACGTTCTAACAGTACCGGCTTATCATCGGCTTTAATGTCGAGTAGATATCTTTCCATGTTATGTGTTCTCCAGCATTTCATTATTTGAAGCACCTGGCGGTACAAGCGGCCATACGTTTTCTTCTTCATCGATTAAAACATGAAGCATGTAAGACGTCTTACTTTCTAGCATCTCTTTAAGAGCTGGCTCAACCTCTTCTTTCTTGGTGATGGTTTTGCCAGGGATGTCGAAGGCTTTAGCTAGCATGACAAAATCAGGGTTGTCATCCAAAATCGTTTCGCTGTGGCGGCCATCAAAGAACAGTGATTGCCATTGACGAACCATGCCCAAGCGTTGGTTGTTGAGTAGAACGATCTTCACAGGGATTTGGCGACGTTTAAGCGTACCAAGCTCTTGAACGTTCATCATAAATGAACCGTCACCTGTGATTAGGATTGACTGGTCATCTGGACGTGCGACTGCTGCACCCATCGCAGCTGGCAAACCGAAGCCCATAGTGCCAAGGCCTGCTGAAGTGATGAAGTTTTGTGGATCGCGTGGCTGAATGTGCTGTGCTGCCCACATTTGGTGCTGACCAACATCAGTAGAGACAATAGAGCTATCTGGCATTAGATCAGAAAGTTGCTTGAGTAGACCCGGAGCGAAGATCAGATCGCCAGGGTGGTCATAGCGCCATTTAAATCCGCTACGCAGACTTTCGCTGTGTTTAACCCAAGGTGTGATGTCTTGGCTTAATTCTAATTGAGGTAGTACTGCCGGAATTTCGCCGCGCACAGGTGCGTTCGCTTGGCGTAGTTTGTGGATTTCTGCCGCATCGATATCGATATGAATCACTTTGGCATTTGGAGCGAAGGTATCGAGTTTACCTGTTACTCGGTCATCAAAGCGCGCACCGACTGCAATCAACAAATCACACTCTTGAACGACCAAATTTGCCGCTTTAGTGCCGTGCATGCCTAGCATGCCTAAGTAGTGTGGGTCATGGCGCTCGATCGTCCCTAGACCTTTTAATGTACTTACAGAAGGCATTGGGTTTAAACGTACAAACTCACGGACAGCATCAGTTGCTCGGCCAAGTTGCACACCCCCACCAACATACAGAACTGGGCGAGAGCTTTGAGAAAGCAGTGTTTGTGCTAAAGCAATGGATTCTGGGCTCGCAACTGGCATTGCTGGTGGCGTAAAAGGAGGTAAGACATCAACAGGAGCTTGACCTAATTGAACATCTTTCGCGATATCGACAATGACAGGGCCTGGTCGGCCTGTTTTTGCTACTTCAAACGCTTCTGCCAACGTTGGTGCTAGTTCATTGATATCAGTGACTAGGTAGCTGTGCTTAGTACAAGAGAGTGACATACCGATCACATCCATCTCTTGGAATGCATCAGTACCAATGTGGGAGCTCGCGACCTGACCTGTGATTGCAACTAACGGAATTGAGTCCATAAAGGCGTCAGCAAGGCCTGTAACTAGGTTGGTTGCGCCTGGACCTGATGTTGCCATGCAAACAGCGACATCTTGTGTGGCACGAGCCATACCGATCGCTGCCATGGCCGCCCCTTGTTCATGTCGACAGAGGATGTGTTCTACACCACCATCATAGAGGGCATCATAAATTGGCATGATAGCGCCGCCAGGATAACCAAATACGGTTTCAATCCCTTGTTGCTTTAATGCGGCTACGACTAACTGGGCACCTGTCATCGTAAGCCTCCTTTTTTATCGTTTGGACGATATTGTGTTGCATTGCACTTCATGTGCGCTCCCATTCTTCCTGTCATCTCTAACCATGAACGACTACGGTTAGGATAAGCTCTATTTCAGTCTAATTTTTCAGCGTAATAAGTTGTAAAAAAACCCCCGGACTTTTCAGTGCGGGGGTTTTTGAAATTCTGTGGTTATCTTTCGCCCACCAGCCCCCGCGTGGAATCAATAATGACCACGATAATCAGGACAATCAGTGCGTTGAAGCGGGCGTTAAGGTTCATAGCTCTTTCTATCGATTCTAGTACCTAATGTGGTACGAAATTGTTTGCGTCTCTAGTGGTAACATACAATTCCGTTAAATGACAAGCAAAAACTCATACTTTTTTCACATTCTTTCAGCAACTGAGCAGGCTATATAACAAAGCTGATGACTATTTAAGCCAACTATCAGGGAGATAAATAGTGCGCGTTTGGAGTGTGAGAGTGATATGGGATTAGCGGTAATTCATAGCCGAGCGTCTGTAGGCGTTGAGGCCCCGAGTGTGACGGTAGAAGTCCACATTAGTAATGGTATGCCAGGGTTTACCTTAGTTGGCTTACCAGAGACGACTGTAAAGGAGTCTCGCGACAGAGTGCGAAGTGCGATCATTAACTCGCGCTTTGAATTTCCAGCCAAACGGATCACGGTTAATTTGGCTCCTGCCGATTTGCCTAAAGAGGGAGGTCGATTCGACCTGCCGATAGCTCTGGGCATTCTTGCGGCTTCTGAGCAAATTCCATTGACTCATTTATCTGACAAAGAGTTTATTGGTGAGTTGGCTCTTTCTGGTGAGCTACGCAGTGTGAAAGGCGTACTACCAGCAGCCCTTGCCGCTAATCGAGAAAAGCGTTGTTTGGTGGTGCCAGAACAAAATGGAGACCAAGCGGCCTTAGTTGGCGAAGAGGTGCATAAATCTGCACAAAGTTTATTGGAGGTGTGTGGTGACTTATGTGGCCAACAAGCTTTAACTCTCCACCAAACGCCTGAGGTACCATCCACAGCTAAAACAGGCAGAGATTTGCAAGATATTATTGGTCAGCAACAGGGAAAGCGTGCTCTTGAGATTGCGGCAGCAGGTAATCACAACCTTCTCTTTCTCGGGCCGCCGGGCACGGGGAAAACCATGCTTGCGTCGAGACTGTGCGACTTATTGCCTGAGATGAATGAAGAGGAGGCGATGGAAACAGCTTCGGTGGCCTCGTTAACCCAACAAGAAATCAATGCAAACAATTGGAAGCAGCGTCCTTTTCGAGCGCCACATCATTCAAGTTCGATGGCTGCATTAGTTGGAGGGGGCTCAATTCCGCGCCCTGGGGAAATCTCATTGGCACACAATGGCTTGTTGTTTCTTGATGAGATGCCAGAGTTTGAGAGAAAAGTCTTGGACTCGTTACGTGAGCCACTTGAGTCGGGGGAGATTATTATTTCACGCGCTCAAGGTAAGACGCGTTTTCCGGCGCGCTTTCAATTGGTTGGCGCTTTGAACCCGAGCCCGACCGGGTACTACGAAGGCAGTCAATCTCGGGTTAATCCTCAAACTATTCTTCGTTACCTGAGTCGCCTTTCTGGGCCGCTGCTAGATAGGTTTGATATGTCGTTAGAGATCCCTGCTCTACCTAAAGGAACTCTTGCAGAAGGTGGTGATAGGGGGGAAGAAACACAGGTCGTCAAAGCAAGAGTCTTTGCTGCGCGTAGGCGGATGTTGGCCAGAGCAAACAAGGTTAATGCCCTACTTGGGAGTCGAGAGATTGAGCGCTATTGTCCGCTGCAAAAGGCCGATGCGCAGTTTTTAGAGAGTGCGCTGCATCGCCTTGGTTTATCGATTCGTGCTTACCATCGAATAATTAAAGTAGCTCGCACGATTGCCGATTTGGAAGGAACTGAGCAGATTGAAAAAGCTCACTTAGCAGAGGCATTAGGGTATCGTTCAATGGATAGGTTATTGAAGCAGTTAACGGCGCAAGCGGTATAAGTAGCTGCCCGCAAACCGTTAATTTACGTACTTGCGGGCTTTATACTTAAAACTGGTAGTTAATACCCACCGAGAGGATGGATTCTTGTTGATCATAAAAGTCGATGTTGGCTTGTGTGGTGCCATAACCGGCAAAGCTGATTAGTGACCAATTTTGCCAACCCATAAACTGTTGATATTCGTAAGCTGCAAAAAAGCCAAATTCATTTTCATCGCGAGTTTTGTTGTAGAGTGGGTTTTCACTGTCGTACGCGCGATTCGCATAACTTGCGGTTAGAGCAAATTGGTGGCGATTGATGATCTTAAATAGTGAGAGCTCTGCACCAAGTGAGCGATAGGAATTTGCCTCACCATCAGCATCTGTTTGGATCATCGTCACAGAAGGAAGAAGAAACGTAGTTCGATTCAAAGGTAAGCGGTAACTGCCTTTTAGATAGTAAGATTTGCTGTCTCGTTCTAGCTGCTTCGCTTGCTCTGTGGTTAATTGTGTTTGACCAGATAGCTCGTCTTCAACATTTTTGGTGCCATAGGCGGCATCGAGTGTTAGTGCGGTATTGAAAAGGTTGCTCAATTTAATTCGATAAGCGTTGCCCGTTTCATCCGTTTTGTTTCGGTTTTCGCCGACCACATATGGGTCTTCCCATACTTCACCGGACATCACTGTTGGCAGATAAGAGGCATCAATGACCATGCCTGAATCTAATTGATATTTATAGCCGAGTTCAAGCGCGAGGGTACCGACGGCAATGTCGTCACGAGACATACCCGCATAGACTTGCTGGTTTAATGTTTCACCAAAGGTATACGCTAAGCTACCTAAAGGTGCGACAAGAAAGCCATTTTCAGTATCTGGATCATGGTTGAGTGAGTCGATTTTCTTATCGCCAGAGGCATTAAAGTTGGATGTTGAAGAAGTGTATCCGGTGTTAAGGCTGATTTCTCCGCTGAATCCTGCCTGTTCAGAGAGTTGAGCTACGGCAGGTGTTACGAACAGAGCGAGTGTGATTGCTGAAAGTGTTTTGTTCATGAAGGTTTCCCTACTTGATATCTATGACTCAGAATCCGTATCAAACTAACTAATCTGACCATAACGACAACGATTCCAATGTGCTTAAGGACTAGTATAATTACACGCTGTTTTATTATTCACACATGAAAGTTTTATTTATTTCATACGGATCTCATTATTAATCGCTATGTTGGCATATTTACTTCTTGTATTAAATGTTGTGCTTGTCGTATTTAATTCGGCATTCTGTTCATTGATCATTTGCGTAATTGCGCTGTTTAAATTTTTACTGCCGAGCGCTCGGCTCAAAGCTATATGTACTCGAATAGCAAATAAAATGATGTGGCTGTGGGCGACGATTAATGCTGTGATTTTGCGTTTATTGAATCGAATTGAGTGGGATGTTCAAGGGGGCGAAGAGCTGAACAAATCTGGTTGGTATTTGATGATCAGCAACCATTTGAGCTGGACGGACATAGTGGTTCTTTGCAGTGTGTTTAAAGATCGTATTCCAATGCCTAAGTTCTTCTTAAAACAACAACTTTTATACGTTCCATTTATTGGGATGGCATGCTGGGCCCTCGATATGCCGTTTATGCGTCGCTATTCTCGCGAATATTTGATTCGCAATCCTCATATGCGCGGTAAAGATTTAGAAACGACTAAACGATCATGTGAAAAATTTAAGTACTCCCCAACAACTGTGGTGAATTACGTTGAAGGTACCCGTTTTACTGAGGCAAAACAGCGTAAGAGCAAAGCGGGCTATCAATATTTATTGCAACCTAAAACCGGCGGTATTGCTTACACCTTGGCTGCGATGGGGGATCAGTTTGAAAGTATCATTGATGTCACTCTGGCTTACCCTGAAAACACAGAAAAGCCGTTCAGAGATCTGTTAATGGGGCGGATGAAAAAGGTCGTGGTGCGAATAAACGTATTGCCGGTGGATGAACAGGTTCGTGGGGATTACTTTCAAGATAAGCCTTACAAAAGACAATTCCAACAATGGTTGGGCAATGTGTGGCAAGAGAAAGATGATCTGCTAAAAGATATCTATCAGAGTAAATAAAAAAAGGAGCCGTTGGCTCCTTTTCACTTTACTGATTACTTCTGAGTCAGCAGATAGTTAACCAGCTCAAAATACTCATCAATTGTCGCGATGCTTTGCGCTTGAACTAGGTACTTATTGTTTACCACAACTGCAGGAACACCAGACAAACCGCTGTCTTTAAATTGCTTATCAAATCGGCGTACCATTGAGTCAACGGCAAAACCTTTGAATGCAGCATCGAATTTCTTCGCATTAATGCCTTCATCTAGGAAAATCTGACGTAACTCTTCATCATTTTTCGGTGCTTTACGCATGTTGTGGATGCGGTTAAATAGCACAGGGGTCATTTTGTCTTCAGCTTTAAGCACTAGCATGGTCGCATAAGCTTTGCTCATCGACTCACCCATGTTGCCCCCCATAAAAGAAACGTGGTTCTTTTGGAATTTTGCATCTGCAGGCAATTGCGCTTTAAGCTGCTGGATGATTGGCTCAAACGTATTACAGTGCGGGCAGTAAAAAGAGAAAAACTCAGTTACGGTTGGTTTCTTTGATGCTACTAGGTCGAGAACTTTAAAGTGCTCACCTTCTTTGAATTGTGCCGCGTGAGCAGTCAGGCTCAGCATCAATGTTGCAAATAGTGCAAACAGCTTTTTCATTGTTGACTCCATGTTATTGTTGTTTGGCTTGTTGGCGTTATTTTCATCTTACCACTGAGGCATAAGCGACAAAGGTGGTTCACTGAGTGCCGAAATCTGTTCTTTAAATCCAAGCACTTGGCTTTCCCAATATTTTGGATCATTAAACCATGGGAAGGCGAGCGGAAACGCCGGATCTTGCCATCGTTTTGCTAACCATGCCATATAGTGCACCATTCGTAGACCGCGTAAAGGCTCAATAAGTTTCAATTCGTTGCTATTAAAGTCGTTAAATTCTTGATAGGCCTCTAACACGATATCCAACTGCATGAGCTTTTCAGCGCGCTCGCCGCTAAGTAACATCCAGAGATCTTGAATCGCCGGGCCATTACGTGAATCGTCTAAATCGACAAACATCGGGCCGTCACGCCACAGGATATTACCAGGGTGACAGTCACCATGAAGGCGGATAATACTGCTCGGAGTTTCCCAATGTTGCTCTAAGGTTTTAATCAGCAAATCGAGATCGCTAAAAAAGGCATTCTCTAGATGCATGGGAATGAATGACGAGTTTTCGAGTAACTTACGTGGTTGATAAAGGTATTCGTCCAAACTGATGGTTGGGCGGTGCTGAAATGGTTGTTTGGCACCGACTTTATGGATACGGCCAAGAAAGCGACCCACGCCCTCTAGCTGCTCTAGATTGTCGACCTCAAACTGACGACCACCGACACTACTAAACAATGCGAATAGATAGCCTTGATATTGATGCAGTGATTGACCGTTAATCACAACGGGCGGTGCAACTGGGATCTCCGATTCAATCAGTTCAAGAGTAAAGTCGTGCTCTTCTTGAATTTGCGCTTGGCTCCAACGCTCTGGGCGATAGAACTTCACCACATAGCGTTGACGCTCTTCATCGGTAAATTGATATACGCGGTTTTCGTAGCTGTTGAGTGCTAAGAAACCTGACTCAGCTCGAATGCCAATACTCTCAAGGGCGTACCACATGAAGTCTGGTGTGAGTGCGTCAAAGTTGAATGCTTGTTGTTGAGTCATAAATAAAAAAGGCTCATTGCTGAGCGTTTCCTAAGTTGTTTACTGTGGGTAACAGTAGTTCATTGTTATTAAATTCAAACACTTAAATTTATGCATTATATGGCTATGGGGCGCTCTGGGTCATAAGTGTGGTCATTTTGTGGATCTCTTAGTTTGTTTAGTGGGTTGAGTTTAACTGCATCAACCAAGTGGTCAGGAGCCAAGTGCGCGTAAGTCATCGTTTGATTAATACTAGCGTGCCCGAGTATTTCCTTTAGGGTTAAAATGTCCCCACCATTCATTACAAAGTGACTTGCAAACGTATGGCGTAAAACGTGCACCTTTTGCCCTTTGGGTAAATCAAAATCTAGCTTATCAAATATCTTAACTAACCTTACTTGCGGGTCTTCACTAAACAAGTTGCCACCGCTCTCTGGGTAAATGTCATCATATAACTGCTTGCTGATAGGTACGGTTCTTGGCTTACCTGTTTTTGTGTTAGTAAATCGGATGCGATAAGGACTAAGGTTGCTTGATTTTAGTGTGACCGTTTCTCTCCACCGTGAGCCCGTAGCTAAGCTAATCTCTACTATTTTTAATAGCTCCCAATCATTTTTAAGATAATCCAAGAGTTCTTGGGTTTGCTTTAGAGTCAGGTAAGTCATTTCCGACTTTTCAGGCGCGGGTTGCTTTAGGTCTTTCAGTGGATGTGCACCAGTAAAATCGCCTGTCTCAATCAGAACGGAAAATACATTACTTAAGCAGGAGGTCAGGCGTCTAACTGTGTTTGCTTTTTGTCCTCTTGCCATACGCTCTAATTGCCAGTTACTAATTAAAGTCGCGTCAATATTGTTTACGGTGGGGTCGCCTAACTCACGACAAATTAGCTCTACCTTTTTGCGGTAGTTGGCTGCGGTTCGTTTTAGTTGGCCTGATTTAACCCACCAAATATCTATAAGCTCAGAAAGGCGGCGTTTATCTTTGGGTAAACCTAACCACTCTTTATTGTGGTGCGTAGACAGTATGTGCTTTTCATAGGCTAAAGCTTCTGCTTTCTTGTCAAACTTACGTCTGAAGCGCTTGCCATTTCTTCCTGATGGCCTCAAGTCTACAAGCCACTTTTCACCGTCTTTCTTGATGCTCATATGATTTTCTTCATAACAGGAGCGACCGCTTTGCCGATGATTTTAAAGTTGCGCCCGTTCTTGTGGTTAATGTTGAAAGCAGGGTATTTAAGGTTGTCAGAAATAACCTTATAAACGCCATTTTCAATATCCCAATGCAAGCGTTTAACGTATACCGCATCATCAATTCGAATTACATACACCCCGTTTGCAACAGGGTGCTGCTGCTCTCTTATATCAACAAGTAGCCTGTCCCTATGGCTTAAAGTTGGTTCCATTGAGTCGCCGTCAACGAATATTACAGAGCTATAATCGGGCTTTAAGCCATATTCATGTAGTAACTCTATCGGTAGGCTAAATACACCGATTTGAAATTCCGATTGAACCAAAGTTCCCGCCCCTGCGGCTGCATGTACATCATAAACTGGTAGCTTTGCCCATTCTTCGAACTCATTTAGAGGTTTTAAACCGTGTGCATTGCTAGGAGGAAGAGACCAGTCTTTCTCTAAGAGCTTTTCTTGCTCAGATTTATCTGTGACGAGTCTCTCAATTATTTGCTTTTGTATGTCTGGGTGAAAGTTGGAAATATGGTATTCGACAGCGCGTGCGTGCCCTATGGCTTTTCTTTTTAACCAATTGTTTCTTCTGGCTTTTTGTCCAATTCCTGTGATGGTGTTTGGCATTCCATCGAGCTCAATTAGCAAATCGCTCATTACCCACTCTTTCATAAAATTACCCTTGAGAACCTTTGAAAACCATTTAACTTGTGTTTAAATCTAATAGAACCTTTACGAACCACTTAGTGGTTCTTTAACTGTTTTTTGGGAGTGTTTAAGTCATGGTAGGTCATAAACAAACAGAAATGAATGATGTTAGCGGTTTTTATGGGTCTTTCGTCACAGTTGAGAAGTATGCAGAGCTGACAGGTTTTTCTATTGCCGCTGTGAGAATGCAAGTTAAGCGTGGCCAATTGCCCCTTTTGAAGCGCGAAACCTCAAGTGATGCACGTCGAGTTCTCATCAATATGCGAGCTATTGACCAGTTAGCGGAAGAGCAAGCCGCTAAGTATCAAGACTGGAAAGCGGCGATGTAGGGGGCAGCGATGAAAACACCAATTCACTCAATCAATATTGATTTTTCGCACTCTAGCGAAGCAAAAGCACTGCTTGAAGTTCTAGATGCGCGTTTTGCTCCTTTCCCGAATGCTGAGTCCTATCTTGATGGTGTTTGCGACCAACTCAAGGAGGCAATTGAACTGTTAGAAAGCGTGGAGGTGTAGGTATGCCAACGGAGCAAGGGCTTAAAACCATAGATGACATCAAGGCTAAGTGGTTTCCGAAAGGATATCGCTCTAAGCCTCAAGGTGGCAAAGATTACAGGTACAGCCGCAAGGGGCAGGCAGAGTTTAAGAAAGCTGCACGACTTCAAGCCATTAAGCACAAGGAGGTAATTGCATGAGCACTGACGTATTAGGCCTATTCATTTTTGGTGTACTTACTTTTTTGATGGGAAAGGAGCATAACCCTCAAGCCTCTGAATTTTCACTTAATGAAACAGGTGATGTTGTTTTTGCTACGTGGGCGCTAATTGGCTGTTTCAGTTTTATTTTTGGCTGGTTTAGTTTTGGTGGAGTGGCTTGAGTGTGAATCATCTTTACGAACCGCAAGCTGAGCGAGAGATTACCCATATTCTCAGCCCGCACGATGTGGGCTTTGTAACTGCACTGGCACAAGATGTGTCAACAACTGAGAAGAACATAGCCGCTATCGAGAGCGGTTTTTTTAGTGCTCCAAATTCTGATTGGATGGATAGTGAACTTGGTAAGTTGAATGCAATCGAGCAAGTTCATTTTCTTAATACCAAAGAACAAGCCGACACTTGGCAGTTAGTTCGGGATGGAAAACTTACGTTAATCACCCCTGAATATTTCAACAATCCTAAGCGCGAAGCGCACGCCGTAGGCGTGGAGACACTAGGCTTGTCAAAGGGCGGCAAAGTCCGACACACCAATCGTAAGCACTTAGACCGCTTTATTACCCGCTCACGCCGCCCCAAACCGCGCACCAAGAGCGAGAGTGTTTATGTTGAGCCGCAGTGTTATGGCATCGAGCAAAATGCTCAGCAGACCGGATGGGTGCGAGATAGCGAGCTGAAAAAACTCGACTACATCCCAAGTAAGGGATTGAGCCGCGCTTACTTGCTTAAGCGTGACTGGTCGAAACAAATCAAACTGCAAGTGACTTATCACCCAAGCCCAAGTGATGCACCACAAGCACCAACGGGCGAGCGAAACACGGAAAAGCTGTCTCAAAATGCAGTTAAGAAAATATTTGAATCGGGTGCTTACGTATCAGCGTGTCATGGTGGGTTTTCTACCTTCCTAACGTTGACGTTTGACGATTTTCAGCGCGCAAAATTGTTTGCTACTGATTCAAATGTTCATCTGACCTCGCAAGGCTGTGAGTTCACGCCTCTGTCTGAGGACATGGCGCCATATTCACCACTGCAAATTACGATTGGTAGTGAGGTTTCGCGGTTTCTTGATGGTGCTAAGCGTATGTTTCATCGCGGCTTTAGCTATAAGCAAAGCCACCTCTCTGGGCAGGCAAACTTGCCCCTTGAGGGTGATGAAGTTCGGGTGGCTGGTCACTACAAGCCAGCGCCTTTGATGGGCAAGAAAAACAAGGTTGAGCTTTGCGGCCCCGCTAAACCATTAAGCTCGAAGCGCTGGAAGGCAAAGCCTATTTGGGGATGTGAGAGCAAGGTTGAATTGGTGGGTCCTGCTCGCGGTAAAGCGGATTTTCATTACATTTGGGTTGCTGAGTGTCCGACCAACGAGCACGGTCAGCCTAACCCGCATGTGCACATCTTGCTTAACTGGCGCGTCAAGCCGGAGCACTTCCAAGCATGGGCGAAACGACTAGAGCGTTTGTGGGGGCATGGCATCGCTCATCTTGAGCGCATTCAATACAAAGACGCGGCCGCGAGTTACCTAATTAAAGCGGTGGGTTATGCGGCCAAAGGTGGCAATGACGACCAAGGACTGATTAAGGGCAACCGTTACAACATTGCGCGCTGTAGTCGCGCCCCCAATTGGGAAGCGCTGGCGAGTTTCGATGTGCACAACATGACTGGGATTATCAAAGAGTGCGGCTATCGCTTGGAGCAATGGCGCGCACCTATTCAGCGCTCAATTAACCGCAAGCAAGCCCTTAAATCTGAAACAAAAAAGGCTATCGACATCAACAAGAAAACGCGAAAGGTCGATGTGGTGGTCAAGCTTAATCGCCTGATGAATCAGCTAGAAAGCGAAATCAAAGCAGATAAGGAGCAATTGCGCAGCCGTGGTGTATTTGCCAGCTCTGGCAATCAATTCTCTATCAGTTTCGAAGGGGAAGAGTGCGAGCACAAAGCTAATGAGTTCTTAGAGTGGGCGGCGGGCGCTCGCGGATGGAGTATGCGCACTGATGATGCCTATGTAGATGATATACGCCTTGAAGCCAAAGACCGCTATCAACGGGCTTTTAAGGCATGGCAGCTCAAGCAAGCTAACTGGATGAGTCAGTTAGAGCAACCCTTGCCGCCTTTGGTGAGTGAAGAGGTTCACAACGAGCTGCTGAGCAGAAACATGAGTGACCTTGAGCAGTATTTTCAGTGTCACTAACCAAGCACGCCAACGATGGGAATCAGGGGCAAATCCATTCAAATTAAGGAGATATAGAGCATGATTCTGAGTTTTGATGAGAACAAGGTGAGCTTTTGCCTAATTCAAAGCGCAATGGGAGAGCAGCTTGTTATTGCTGATACTCAGTCACTAGGGGAGACAGAAGGCAACCCATTTATTGAGCTTGTTGGGCGAGATGAAGCCGTTCGCCTGATTCATAGCGGCGTTGTCGTTGTGGCTGATACCTCAAAGGTTTCATTCACTGTCAAAAATACCGCTTACTAATTTCAATTAACTAACGTCGAGAGACAGGGGAAATCTTATGAAAACACTATCAATCCAAGACTGTCAGCGTGATTTGGATGCGCTTGATGCGGCAGACCAACTGACAGCCAGCGTTGAGGGTGAAGTGAACAAGCTCAAAAACATGGATATGAGCAAGCTTATGAGCAGGGCAACTAAGATGTTGATGACAGGCTCATTTTCACTTGAGGCGCTAGGACTTGCGCCTAACTTCTTTGAGCAAATCGAGCAACTCACCAAGCTTAACAATGTCGCTCGCAAGAAATACCGCGCTCATGTGACAGCTAACTTAAACCAGTTAGGCAGCATTGAAGAGGCGCAAGTGGTGGAGGCTGGCGATGAGTAAGTATCCTAATCCGGTTCGCGGCTATGTGTCGTGTCCGGTTTGCGCTAGCGCTTCAACTGTTCACCAAGTGGGTGAGGGGCGTTTGATAGAGCTTGGTGAGCCACCTAAAAACGCTCGCAACCTTGGCTTGAAGTATTACAAGTGTCCTGAGTGTGGCAACAGTTCAATTAGCAAGCGTATTGATGACTACATCACAAAGAACGGGGTAACCGAAGAAAGCGAGCTGAAAGCGTTGATTGCTGAGCCGTTAGAGGTGTTAGGTGTAACCGAAAGCAGTGCACTAGAAACCGTTGAAAGTGTTGAACCTGAGTTAATCGCTGAGCCCAGTGATGACAAGGTTGGAAGCACTGCGTTAACCGAAAGCGAAACCGAAGATAAAGCGCCTGTCTCAACGTCGTTTTTCACCTTCAAACGTGTATTGACCGCGCTTGGTGTACTGATTGCCCTGCTGTGGGCGTTTCGCTTGTTGATGCCAAAACCACAATCTGAGGAGGTGACCAATGCAGCAACCGAATGAAACCTTAGAGCCTCTAGCTGAGGGCGACGATTGGGGCGATTTTGGCGGGTTCATTAAACAGCTTGAAACCGAAGAGTCACCCACTGAACTAACCGAAGAAACCGCACCAGAAACCGAAGGGCTGAACGATGAAGCGCTGCAAGGTTTTATGGGAGTGATGTTCACCTTGTGCGAGCAAGCCACCTGCATTATCTCCGGTGTGGAGTTTAGTTTTGATGAAAAAGGCAAAACCGAAGTGATCAATGCGGCGGTGCCAGTGCTTAATAAACACGGCGGCAGCATTATGGCCGTGTTTGGGGATTACATCGAAGAGGCCACGTTACTGATTGCGGTGCTTGGCCTGATTTACACCTCAAAGCGCACCATCAAAGAGTTAGCGATTCAAAAAGCGGAGGAGGAAAAGCGCAATGTCGAAAAAGCCAAAGCCGCTCAACCTGCCTAATCCGGTGAACTCCAATCCGTCACACGATGCCGAGCATGTGATTTATGTGGCGGGAACGGGCGGGGGTAAAACCTCGGCAGTGAAGCATTTGGGGCTCGTCCCCAAATCTTCGCAAGCGGTGTTTTTTGACCCGTACCGAAATTATGCAGGGGCGAAGTTTCAAGGGCAGATGTGTCATGGCACTGAATCTCGCGCCGCGTTCGTCAAATCTTTGCTGGTGGCTCGTCGCTCCGGTCAGTCGTTTAAGCTCGCGTACATTCCCAAGGGCGGGGCAACGGCTGATGAATTGGAGTTCTTTAGCGCGGTGGTATGGGCGATGGGTAACGGCCATTCGCCCAAGTTGCATACCGTTATCGAAGAGTTGGCGAGCTGCGTTGAGACCTCCGGCAAACTCAAGGGCAAAGCGGGGGAGCTGCTTCGCGGTGGTCGCCAGTATGGTTTAGTGATTCACACCGTGTTTCAGCGTGGTCAGGAAGTGCCAAAAACCGTGACTGAACAATCCTCGACTTGGTGGATTGGGGCGGTTAACTCGATGTCTGATGCGAAGTGGTTAGGTGACAAAAAAGGCTTAGAGATTAGCGAGATTGCCTCGCTCGTCTCGGCCAAGGTCAACAAGCAGAAAATCAACAAGCCGATTGCTGAATACATGCTCGTGCGTGACGGGATTGGTAACGTTGAAAAGCGCGCTTTTAACTGCCAAACGGGCGCAAAACTTACCCTAAATTATCGGTGATTCAACTCACAATCCAACCTATAGGTTAGACGTTTAACCTATAGGTTACCTCCCATTGTTCTTTCTTCGGTTTCCTTTCTTAATCAAGGCTCTTTTCAACCTGTGACGAATTGGAAACAACATGAAAGCACAACACAAAAACATGTTAATCACGGCCTTGCTGACCATCATCATTCTGGCGGCGATTAACAACATTGCTGCCATGAAAACTCTGAAAGAAACCATCAACGGCAAAACTGGCTGGTTCTAAGGAGAACGACAATGGAAGCACTTCAAACGCTATTTAACCCGCGCCCTAAAGAGCTAGACCCTGTTGAGGGTGTCGCTTGGGGTAACCAAGCTACTTTGCGCTTGGTGTCGGGTCCAACCTACCAAAACCTTGAGCTGGTCACGGACATCGAAAACCCGTCTGATATTGAGCGCGTGCGCATCACTCACAACGGTAAAGAGATTGTCTCACTGTCTGGTCAAGACATGGTGGATTTGCAAGAGCACCGCCAAAACTACACCCAAAAAGGCCGCTATGTGATTTCGTTTAGCGACTTAACCATGCGTACCAAAATTGGTGTGCGTCAGGGTGAGCTGGTGACGTTGCCAGGTGAAATCTGGTTCGTCTACATCCAGCTAAAAGCGAAAAGCGGCAGCGCGCCGTCGATTCGTGCTCGCGCTCATATCACGGAAGCGCAATCTCAGCGTCTGTTTATGCCTCGTATCTTCTCACTCACTTGGTTTGCGTCAGCCTCTGGCCGTACTCCGTTTGATTGGGCGGAGCGCTCGCCATACCTAAACATCAACCGTATTCACTTCAAAGACGACACGATTGAACGCGTTCGTGTGATTCGTGATGATCGCGAAGAAATGAACGTGAACAAGGCCGACAACATCTTTGACTTGGCGTCGATGGGGCTTGAGCAAAACAGCGGTTGGTTCTCGCTTGATTTCATCCGTACTGGCTTTGGTACGGAAGGCAAGTTGAAGACTCAAGCGGTGCGCTCACTGCAATTTGAGCTTGAGAAGACCTCAAGCGGTAGCGTGCCATTGATTGTGGAAGCCATCGAGCAAGTGGCTGTCGTTAACGGTCAATAGGAGTCGCTATGAGTTGGTTAGATGCAATCAGTGAGGCAGGCGGCGAGCTCGTTGATGCTGTCTCTGATGCGGGAAGCACTTGGGTTAAAGGTGTCGCTGAAAACGACATCGCCAACAAGCAAACCGCGAGCAATCCAGACGCGGCGCGACCACATCAAGTAGAAGGGCAGACCGCAGACGGTCGCCCTCTGGTGAGCACCCAAGGCGGCATGAATACGACTTACATCGTAATGGGTGTCGGTGCGCTTGTGCTGCTTATGCTCGCCATGATGCTGATGAAGGGGAAGAAGTAATGCCTTTACTGATTCCGTTGGTCTTTGTGGGCGGTGGCATTGTGGGTTTTCAGCTCTCTGAGGGCTCTAGCAAACTCATTATGCTGCTGACCTTGTTGGTAGTGGGCTATGTGCTCCTTAAGGGGAAACTATGATTCCGATGCTAGGCGGCGGCTTAACCAATAGCGGCTCGATGCCTATCAGTGGTGGTCAAGCGGGGCCATCGACGGCGACCAGTACCAATAACAGCGGCCAAAGCATTGGCTCAATCAACATGGGAAGCCCGAAAGGGGTTAGCCCTTGGTTGATTGCGGCGGTGGTCATCGTTCTAGCTTTTCTGGTGCTGCGTAAAAAATGATTGTCTGCGTCACTGAATGCCCCGAAGCCTTAGCCCGTTTAAAAGTGGCCTTTCGTGCCTGTCCGCAGGACTTTGAGGAGCTAAAAGCCGAAGTCCAGACAGGGCGCGTGAGCCTCTATCAATTAACGGGTGAGGGCTACAGCATCACGGTGGCCGGACAAATCATCAACGAGAGCTATTACCTGTGGGGCGTGTCCGGTTGTGGCGTTATCAAAGGCATTCAAGAGCTGACCGAGTATGTGAAAACAGCGGGGCTTAAGAGTATTTCCGCTGAGACGTATTTTCCTGCGTTGGCGCGCTTGGTTCGTCGCCTGAATACCACTGAGAAGCCATTAACCCAAACCACGCACCTAACGATGAGAGTGTAATTATGGGTGGTAAATCCAGCTCTAAGAACATCACTTCAACCAGTAACGTCAGTGGTCAAAACGCCATTTCTGGTAACAACCTCGGCACGGCCATCAGTGGCGTGTCTGAATCGACCATTAATGTCACAGCCACCGACCACGGCGCGATTGAAAAAAGCCTGCTATTTGCGGAAAGCGCAATGAATGGCTCGCTGTCGTTTGCGGGTGATGCCTTAGACGATATGAGCTCGGCGAACTCGGAGAACTTGCAAATGTTGGCAGGGCTCGCGGGTAACCAAGCGGAGCAAAACAAACAAAGTCTAGATTCCGTCATGGAGCTAGCGAAATTCAAACAAGACAACGGCCAAAGTGAGACGCGCAAAGAGCAAATCATCATGTTGGTTGTGATTGCCTTGATTCTGGGAGCGGTGGCCATGATGGCGCTGAAGAAACGATGAAATTTACCTTGCAAGAAAATCAGCCGTATCCGGTGACCATCTCCGGTACTTGGCTTTGGCTGCGCTATGCCGCTGAGCCTATCTTGATGGAAACCTCCTCCGGTGAGCGCGTGACGATTCCACAAGGTGCGGTGATTAAAAACAATGAGCTGCTTGGCCGTGTGCTGCTGCATTCGTCAGCCTCGCAAACCATTGATATCGAATTTGGTAAGGGTGACTTTCAGCCGCCGTCAGATGGCCAACGCGTAGCGGTGGATAAGATGCCGCCTGTAGAGATTGCACCTGACCAAACCATCAGCTTTGCGCCTGACCAAGTTGTCAGTCTTGCGGAAGGCTCAAAGGTTCAGGCAAGCCTCGCGGTAGCCAATGCCATCACGACTAAAAATCTGGGTATGCCTTCAACCATTCCAGAAAACCCAACGCGTAAGAAAATCACCATTCGCACGCCGAACTGGAACAAAGGTGCGATTCAACTCAATGGCAATTACCCGCTCTATAAGGGCGAGACCATTGAAATCGAATCCACGGCAGCGATTGAGCTGACAGGCGCTGAGACTGACCGCGTACTTATCTTGGAGTGTCACGATGAACAAAAACCTACTGACTGAGCAAATCCGCGCCATTATTGGTGAGGGTAGCTCGGTTAACAAAGTCGAGCGCCTAACTGAATACGTTTTGTCTTTGGGACAAGGCTCTGGCGGCAGCAATAGCGAGAGTGAGCGTATCTTTAAGCCGATGACGTTTGCGCTTGAGCCTATCAAGTACCCTGATGAAATCCTTGAAAAGAAAAATGATGACGACAGTGATTATTACATGCGTAAAGACGTTCGCTCATTACGTAACCGCAAGGGTAATACACCGATTCATTACCGAGAGCTTATACCAAGCTACATTTCAGACCCTATCTTTGCTGACCCTGCAGGGCATCAAGACAAAGAAATCGAGCTGATTGTTAACGTCAATATTCGCTATGAGATTGCCTTGAACTCAGAAGGGTTCGAAAACCTTGATAAGTGGGGTGGTCTGACGATGGAAATTGGCTTTGATGTGGATTCTGAGCCGGAGATTTCTTTTGCGGCGCTTCATGTTCCGCTCACGGTGACTCGTGACCGCGATAACGTGCTGATTCTTACAGCTAACTACACCAAGGCGATTTATCTGCCTCTCGGCTTTCGCGAGCTGACCGACGAAGCGCTGAATTTTACATTCAACAATCCGCGTTTGGCGTGTGCGCTTGATTGGAGTCGTGCGGGGTTCACCTTCCCTGAATACTCAGAAAAGCTGATGTGGAAAAAAGACGCGATAGAGCTCAATCGCCCACCTATCACTAACCGAGAAGCTGACCCGTTCTGTCTCACCATTATGAATATGAATGTGGTCGACAAGGTTGTCGAAGATGTGGTGCCGATGTGAGAGGCCTAATTGCGTTTGGTCTGTTGGTCGCGGGTGGCGCGTTGTACGTCACCCGCACCAAGAGCGGAAATGAAGTCCTAACAACGATTACTCAAGAGGTAACAACCGTGGTTAATTCCATTAGTAAGCCTCGCGGCGTTCGAGCGAATAACCCGCTCAACATCGAGAGCAATGTAAATAACAACTGGCTCGGCAAAGTCACGCCATCGGTGGACAAGCGTTTTGAGACGTTCCAAGCACCGGAATATGGCTTTCGTGCGGGCGCTAAATTGCTGCGTGATACCTACCAAGGCCGCTACGGCCTAGAGAGTATCCGTGAGCTTATCCATAAGTTTGCACCCAGCCATGAGAACGCGTCCGACCATTACGCGGAGTTTGTGGCAAAGCGTGTCGGTATTAGCCCTGACGCGCCGATTGACCTGCGAAGCGATAACACGCTGGCGCGCCTGATTCACTCCATGTCGATTATGGAAGTCGGCCGTCACTACTCGCTAGAGCAGGCTCAGAAAGGGGTCGCAATGGCATGAGCAAACAAGATGCAAAAAAAATCATGGTCGTGGTGCTGGGCGCAATCATCAGCGCTTACGCCCTTAAGTTCTTAAAGGAAAACAAACTATTATGAAAAAGTATCTGAAGAACCTCGTTAAGCAGCCGTCCACTTACAAAGGCGTAGCATTGCTTGCGGCCAGTGCCGCGGCTGCGGTAGGTCATCCTGAATTAGTCACTGCGTCAGTATCAGAAACAGGCGTGAGCTTTGGTGGGCTGATTGGTACATTCGTTCCGGTTGCGCTTGGCCTATGGGAAACCCTGCGTAACGAGTTCAAGTAATCATGGTTGAGTTGCTGCAATACCTCACCTCAATGGGCTTGCCGCCCTCCATGTTGGTTATCGTCGCTATCTTCTGGCGACACAATAACCGCCTAATTCGGCTCGAAACCAAAGTGTTTTAATGAGAAAAGCCCACTGACTGCAGTGGGCTTTTTGTTTGTCTCAAAGAAAACGTCATTATAAACGTCATTGTCTTCGTCATATGACGTTTGGGTATGCTGTCTCAGCTAGTCGCTTAGCTGTCGGACAACTTAAACTCATAAATCTCACTTAGTTTTACAAGATATAGGATAAATGTAATAGGAACAAAAAATAGGGAATGCCAAGTACCACCGAAGAAAATTGAAGGTTCTAAGCTTTTAGTGTGTATCAGCTCAAACGCTTCAATAAAATTCACGAATAAAGCGATTAGCATTACGCCAAAACCAAGAGTGATAATTGCGAATGATAGGTTTAACGACAATTGATTGTTAAGCATTGCCCAATGAATGATTAGAGGAGTCACAACCAATAACAGCTCGATAGAAATAAGAATATAGTTCATAGCTCCACTCACCCTAAAGTTCATCTTATACAATGAGCTTAGTCTATGAAGCTAATCTGTGTTTTCTTTTGTTGATGTGGTGTCTAGCTCTGAATAAGCGAGTAAGTACACAACAAACGTAAGTGGTTTCAAGATTATGGACCACCAGTTGTTACCCATAATTATTGAGTTGCCAACAGCCAAAAAATTTTTGTTTAGAATGACCTCTAACCATTCAATTGCAAGGCTAAGGCTAAATACTAAAGCACCAAAAATTAGCATTATTTTTGCTATCTTTAGCTTTACAAGTGAATGCTGAATAAGGCCAACTGCGATGATAGGTGTTAAAAGCAATATGATTTCTATCGTTATTAGCATAATAGGCTTTTGTTCATGCGATGTGCTCTCGGTAGTTGAGTAGACAACTGAAAAAAGAAATCATTAATGTCACTAGGTGATAGTTCGTATGGGTTAAAGCGTTTGCTCCCCATAAAAGTTAGGTTCAGTGGAAGTAGGAGGTCAGGTATAGGTATGTACGCCATGTCCCAGCTTCCAAACATTCTCTTGTTAGCTGGAGACATTTCAATGACCTTTATGTTGGTGTGCTTTCTTGAGGATTCAAGAATCTTATCCATGGCGTCTAGATCAAATTGTTGCGAAGTAGTACTCGCGTATACAAGTCTCGTTAATTCCATATAACCAATCTCCTTCCTTTAGAGTAGTTTAGGGCAATACTGTCTTAATACGAAAGTATTTCATATTGAACTGCGTGCACTCAATTGTGTTTATATAAATACTTTGAGGGGGCTTAGTGCCCTCAATTAACAACATTAATAGATGTGTGTGGTTATTATGTGGACGTTGATTTTTTAAAAATTAACAATTTCAATGGGTTAAGAATGTTTAAGAGGCTCATTGCTGAGCCTTTTTCCATTGATTAAGTGAAGCGCCTAAAGTTTCTTAATAAACCGGCTCTCGACTGTAATAGTAAAGTCTTCGCTGTCAGACAGTATAAACTGAATTGTCGAAGCTGAAGAGTCGAGATTGTCAGGGTTCACACCTAAGCTCATCGGTAAGTTAATCACCTCACCCGGTGCAACTTGAATAGTCTGTTTACCGTACCAGGAAACGTCGGTAAGCCCTTTTACATCAAGCGTGTACTTCTGCTCTTGTTGAGTCTTATTGATGACCTTAAGGGTGTAAGTGTTTTCAATCTCACCAGCGCTGTTCTCTCTAAATAGCTGGTTTCTATCTCTTAGTACGCTTAAACCTGCAGGGTCAACGGCGGCGATCTGAGCGAAGAAGAGACCAATCATCACTAGTAACACAGCACCGTAGCCGAGCAGTTTTGGTCGCATGACCTTTGTGTGTTTACCGGACAGGCGATGTTCTGTGGTATAGCTGATAAGGCCTTTCTCATAGCCCATACGATCCATGGTTTTGTCACATGCATCGATACAAGCACCACAGTTAATACATTCGTATTGTAGGCCATCGCGAATATCGATACCGGTTGGGCATACCTGCACACATAAATCACAGTCAATACAGTCACCTAATCCAAGGGCTTTTGGATCGGCTTTACGAGAGCGAGGGCCACGAGACTCACCGCGCTCTGTGTTATAGCCAACGATGAAGGTGTCTTTATCAAACATCGCTGATTGGAAGCGAGCATAAGGACACATGTGAATACAAACAATAGAGCGCATCCAACCTGCGTTCGCATAGGTACAGCCTGCAAAGAACAGAACCCAGAATACTGGCCAAAAGTCGGCATCAAAGGTAAAGAAGCCAACCACTAATTCTTTTACCGGTACAAAATAGCCAACAAAGGTGAGACCGGTAGCCAGTGCAATCCCAATCCAAGCCGCATGTTTAGCGGCTTTGCGCATGGCGAGGTTTGGCGTAATTTTGTTTGAGTCTTGTTTACGACGTTTATTGGCACTGCCTTCTAGTTTCTCTTCAAACCAAATGTACATGAATGTCCAAACGGTTTGTGGGCAGAGATAACCACACCAGACCCGGCCTAAAAAGGTGGTTAAAAAGAATAGGCCAAATGCTGCGATCATAAATAGCAGCGCTAATAGGGTCAGATCTTGAGGGTAAAGCGTGGTACCGATGAAGTTAAACTGTTGGTTACCTATATCGAGCAAGATCGCTTGGCGATCGCCGTAAGGGATCCACGGTACTAAAGCAAACAGCAGCAACAAAAACCAACCGCCGTAGCGACGAAGAGTTTGGAAGGTGCCTTTGCTTTCTCGGACGTAAATTCGGTTGCTTGGGTTAAACCTATCGCCCTTGGTTTTGTGGGTTTTAGGGTTAAAGGTTTTAGGAGTCACATCTTTGATATCGATTTTATCCTGACTCATGGAGCTTCCTTCTTAGGCTTAATGGTGTGATTTATACGTTCCACACTCTGTAGACATTGCTATTTTAGTAAAAACTTATGGACGGCGATTATATACGCAATAACAATTTTATTTCTTTAAGGCTATCAACCTTTAACAACAAAGGTCAGCACAGTTTTATGAATAAATGACCTAACAGTTGCTGTTGATACAATTATTTAGCTATAAAAAAGGCGACCTTAAGGTCGCCTATCGTATTATTTTGGGGTTAGTCGATGATGCCGCGTGCACGAAGAATTGCGGTTTTGAAGTCATCTTCTTGGTCTTTCTTCAGACCTGGAATCATCTCGTCTTTTTCGCTGTTACGCATCTTTAGGTGGTAAATCAGCACATCGTCAGTCAGATCTTCAAGTTTACCTTGATAACCAGCTTCATCAGCCAGTTTTACGATGAACTGTAGCAGGTTCATTTGTTGGTCTTTTTGCCATTCTGGCTCAAGTAGCTCAAGCAGCTCCTCAATACGGTGACACTTCATTTGATTTCTCCACAATAATTATAATGATTTGAGGTAAAGGTATCAGATTGGTGTTTTTGAGTTAAGAAAAAAGCGCAGTCGAAACTGCGCTTTTTAATTAAGCTGCCTTCACGATTTTAGCAGGAGCTGACGTCATTAAGACGGTCTTTTCTACTAAAGTCATAGCAGGCGCTACTTTTTTTGCCGTTGGAGCAGCAGCAAAGCCGCTACGACGACGCATCGCACTACGATTTGTGTGCGAGAACCTGACGGTAGTTGGTCGCATTACGTTACCTAACTGTCAGGCATATCCATTGCCAATGTAATGGCCTGACCCGCTATGAGTTGAGCTTCATCGCTGAAGGGTGGCTCTCTGGCTTTCGCCAATCCAAATAACGAGACAGGAATAATGATATGCATGCATATCACTGATTAGATTAGCATCAAGCTATTCATTGATCGATATATAATCGCTACGGCCTTAGTCGTAGAGTCGGTAAATCTGTGAGGGAGGTTGCAGCAGTAAGACAAGGTGACAGATTAGTATGTTACTTTAAGCATATTTAGGGCGAAGGTTGCCAAGGAGAAGTGTATGTCGTTTTTCAAGAAAACCCTGGCGAGTTTTGGAGTGGGCTCTGCAAAAGTGGATTCAGTTCTACAGCAAGAAGTGCTCTATCCGGGTCAGAAGGTCAATATTACCATTCACGTCTATGGAGGCGCCACGGCACAAGATATCGATAACATTGAGCTAAAGCTTTATTGTCGCTATATCAAAGAAGTCCCTGCGAATCATGATAAGAATCAGCAAAACGCGGGTCGAATGCGTCGTGTCCCAACCAGTTATGTTCTGGCCGATTGGAAGTTACCTTACGCATTTACGATCGAGCCGGGTGAAGAGCGCACCTTTGATGTTGAGCTAGACGTGCCTTGGAATACACCAGTAACCATCGGTGATTCGAAAGTTTGGCTAGAGACTGGGCTCGACATTGCGATGGCCAAAGACCCTAGCGATAAAGATATCTTAACGGTTCGCCCGGATCCTCTACTTGATGGCATTTTTACGGCGCTTGAGGAGCAAGGGCTGCGTATTCGCCAAGTCGAATGTGAGCAAGTGGATGGCTTTGCGATGCCATTTGTTCAAGAGTTTGAGTTTGTACCAACCACAGGCCCATTTCATGGTCGTTGGAGAGAATTGGAGATGGTCGCTTATCGCACCGAAGATTCTCTCCAGATGTGGTTTGAAATTGATCGCCACCGCAAAGGGGCTAAAGGAATGCTGGCAAGTCTACTTGGTGTCGGTCAGTTGAAACGTGAATTGACCATTCCTTTGCATACCCCAGCGGATCAGGCAGGTGAGCAAGTATTGGCTTATCTTGATCAGCACTCTTAATCGAAAGTTAACAATTTGAGCTTACAAGTGTAAGCTGAATGTGCCATACTCTGGAGCAATTATTCAAATTCTGGAGTAGGCACGGTTATGTCCGCGAGCGAAGTATCTCAATATAGCGTTAAAGAAGAGATCGCCAATACCGCCACTCACGCACTCGGTATGTTGCTAGGTGTCGTGGGGTTAGTGTTATTGCTAGTGAAGTCTGTTGAGCATAATGCCGATACCATGACACTAGCTAGTATGGCTATTTATGGCAGCAGCATGATTGTGCTGTTTCTGGCTTCAACGCTGTACCATGCTATTCCAAATCCCAGAGCCAAACGCGCTCTTAAAACCTTTGACCACTGTGCTATTTATCTATTGATTGCCGGCAGTTATACCCCTTTCTTACTGGTGAGCTTACGTACGCCCTTGGCTGTTGGCTTGATGGTGGTGATCTGGAGCATTGCGCTGGTGGGTATCATCATGAAGCTAGCGTTTGTTTATCGCTTTAAAAAGCTATCGTTGGTCACTTACTTGCTCATGGGGTGGCTGTCACTGATCGTTATTTATCAGTTGGCGATGAACCTTGAAATGGGTGGTTTGGTATTGCTTGGAATTGGCGGGCTAATTTACTCGCTTGGCGTGGTGTTCTATGTGGCAAAACGCATTCCTTACAATCACGCCATCTGGCATGGCTTCGTATTGGCTGGATGCGCCTGCCACTTTTTTGCTATCTATCTCTATGTTCAGCCTGTTTAGTGGCGAGTTCTTTGGTTTAACGTCGCCAGAAGGCAGGAAAAAACAGCACCAATAGGGTCAAAATTTCTAGACGCCCCATTAGCATACCTAAGCTCAAAATCCACTTGGCAGCATCTGGTAGTGGGGCAAAGTTACCTGTTGGACCAATGACACTCCCCATTCCCGGACCTACGTTGGCAACGGCAGTAATCGCTCCAGAAATACTGGTCACCGGATCTAACCCCATCGCGCTCAAGCAACCTGCTATGGCAATAATGGTGATGAAGAACATTAAGCCAAATGCCACAATTGAACGGACAATGTCGTCATTTACAGGCCTGCGATTGTAGCGCTGAACAAACACACCTGATGGGTGAATCAGCTTCATCATTTGCTTATTAAGCAAGGTTATCGCGATTTGAAAGCGGAAGATCTTAATCCCACCGGAGGTAGAACCTGAACACGCCCCGGCCATCATCAAGAATGCAAATAGAGTGGTTGGTAGTGCACCCCAAGCGGTAAAATCCTCTAAGCCGAAACCTGTCGTTGTTACCACTGAAACAATGTTAAACATTGAGACTCGCAGAGCATCGAGAATGGTATAGCCGTCGCGAATCACCAACCAAGCGCTGATCACAGCACTGGTGCCTAAAAATAGGTAAGTGAATCCGCGCACTTGGGCATCTTCTAGTAACTCATTAAGGCGGCGTTTACGAATCGCTGAAACGAACAGCAAGAATGGCAAACCACCAAGGAACATGAATAGAGTCGCGACCCAATGCGCACCGTTTGAGAAATGGTTCATGGACCCATCAGAGGTGGAATAGCCGCCGGTCGATAAGGTGGTAAACGAGTGGTTTATTGCCTCGAATAGGTTCATCCCCGTCAGCATAAAGCCTACTAAACAGAGCCCGGTCAGTACCACATAAACGGACATGATGTTTTTCGCTACCGTTTTTGCACGTGGGCTGCTTTTATCTGACCAGTCGGATGATTCGGTATGGAATAATTTCATACCACCGACGTTCAGCATGGGTAGAACAGCCACCGCCATAACGATAAAACCAATACCACCGAGCCACTGCAATATCGAGCGCCAAAGCAAAATGCTCGGTGCCATATTATCAAGACCACTTAAAACGGTAGAGCCTGTGGTGGTAATGCCGGACATGGTTTCAAAGTAGGCGTCAGTGAAGCTGATGTGGTTAATAAAGACAAACGGCAGTGCAGCGAAAGCGCTGGCTATTGTCCAGACCAAGCTAGTGATCAGGAACATATCGCGCACGCTGAGCTTGAATCGTTTGGTTCGGCCAGCACTTAAACAAGCGAAAGCGGCAAGGTGAGTGATGATGACCGCTTGGCCAAACTCGAGAAAGCCAGGTGTACCTGTAAAAAATGCGACTAGGGTCGGAATGTACATAAATAGGGCCAGTTTTGAGAGAACTAGCCCGATCACAAATAATACGGGACGGAAGTTGACCATGATGCCAATCCTAAAGGAAGAACGGACTCGGCTGGAATAGAGCTTCCACGTCAGGCACGTATTTCTTATCTACTAAGAACATGACAACGTGGTCATCTTGTTCAATCACAGTTCGGTCGTGGGCGATAAGTACTTCTTCACCACGAACAATCGCACCTATAGTCGTGCCTGGTGGCAGTTTGATGTCGCCAATCGCGCGGCCCACCACTTTTGAGGTGGTTTCATCGCCGTGAGCAACTGCTTCGATCGCTTCTGCTGCGCCGCGACGTAGTGATGATACGTTGACGATATCGGCCCTTCGAACGTGAGTCAGTAGTGCTGAGATGGTCGCTTGTTGAGGAGAGATCGCGACATCAATCGCGCCGCCTTGTACTAGGTCAACGTATGCGCCGCGTTGGATCAACACCATCACCTTTTTTGCGCCCATGCGTTTTGCCAGCATAGCGGACATGATGTTGGTTTCATCTTCGTTAGTTAGAGCGATAAACACGTCGACTTGATCGACATTCTCTTCACTTAACAGCTCTTGGTCTGCCGCGTCGCCACAGAAAACAATCGTATTCTCAAGCTCTTCTGATAGTTTTTCAGCACGTTGGTAGCTGCGCTCAATCAACTTAACGCTGTAGGTTTGTTCAAGGCGTTTAGCTAAGCTTGCACCAATGTTACCACCACCGACGATCATAATGCGGCGGTAAGGTTTTTCTAGACGCTGTAGCTCACTCATTACCGAGCGAATGTGATTACTTGCGGCAACAAAGAAGACTTCATCATCGGCTTCAATAATGGTCGTGCCTTGAGGGCGAATTGGGCGACCTTGACGGAAAATTGCAGCAACACGAGTGTCGATGTGTGGCATGTGTTCACGCAGAGTCGAAAGCGCATTACCAACCAAAGGGCCACCGTAGTAGGCTTTAACAGCGACTAAGCTCACCTTCTGTTCAGCAAAACTCACAACCTGCAAAGCGCCAGGGTATTGAATAAGGCGTTCGATGTAGCTGGTGACCAACTCTTCAGGGGCGATCAGGTGATCGACCGGCACAGCACCTGATTGGAAAAGTGCTTCTTTTTCCATTAGGTATTGTGGAGAGCGAATACGCGCAATGCGGTTTGGTGTATTGAACAGAGAAAAAGCAACCTGACATGCAGCCATGTTAGTTTCATCCGTATTGGTTACGGCGACCAACATGTCGGCATCTTGTGCTCCGGCTTCACGCAGTGAATTTGGGTGACTGGCATGGCCGTGAACAACGCGTAAATCATACTTGTCTTGCAGTTCGCGCAGTCGGTCATTATCTCGGTCAACGATAGTGATATCGTTATTTTCACCTACCAGGTTTTCAGCGAGTGTACCGCCAACCTGACCTGCGCCAAGAATGATGATTTTCATAGCTTTTCTCTTTGTTCGCTTAGCTTGTTCGATAACAGCTTAAGTTTTTATTCGTTGCAATGAAATAGCGGCTAAGACAAAGTCATTAGCCGCTCAAATTTAATTATGCTTGTTTCACTAGCACTGCATAGTAGAAACCATCCATATCTTCTTCTCCTGGTAAAATCTGACGACCAGGGTTTTCGATATCAGAGCCAACCAATGTTGCGTTTTGCGTACGCTCAAGGAAGGCTTTTACTTGTAGGACGTTTTCTTTAGGTGTGATTGAGCAAGTGGCGTAAACCATGGTGCCACCCTCTTTCAGCTGACCCCACATCGCATCCATGATTTCGCTCTGCAGTTCAGCGAGCGCGTCAATGTCATTGGCGCGACGTAGCCATTTGATATCTGGGTGACGGCGAATTACGCCAGTTGCAGAACAAGGAGCATCTAACAGAATTCTGTCAAACTTATCGCCTGTCCACCACTCTTGCGGGTAACGAGCATCACCACAAATCACATCGGCACGCAGTTGTAGGCGTTCTAGATTGTCGTATACGCGATCTAAGCGTTTCACATCACAATCAATCGCAACAACTTCTGTATCTTCGGTGTGCTCAAGAATGTGCGCGGTTTTACCACCCGGCGCAGCACAACAATCTAGGATCAGTTCACCATTTTGTGGCTGTAAGTAGTTCACCGATAATTGAGCCGCTGCGTCTTGTACTGAAACCCAACCTTTATTGAAGCCAGGTAGCAGTGTTACATCACAAGGTGAAGCCAATTTTATGGCATCAGCAGCTTCAGGGTGAATGCTGAATTCAATGTTTGCATCTTTCAGCAGTTCAAGGTATTCATCGCGAGTATGGTGCTGACGGTTTACGCGTAGCCACATTGGGGCTTTGCTGTTGTTAGCTTCAATCAACTGCTCCCATTGCTCAGGGTAGCTTTCGCGCAGCATGTTCAGTAGCCAGTTTGGGTGACCGTACTTACCAGCGTTGTGGCTAACGGCTTTCTCGTCTAATGCTTCTTGCTCACGTAGGTAGCTACGTAATACTGCATTAATTAAGCCTCTTAGGCTTGGGCCTTTTAGTGTTTTAGTGCCTTCAACCGTTTCTGCAACTGCAGCATGAGCAGGAATACGCATGAAGCTAAGCTGATAAATGCCAACCAAAATTAAATGGTGAAAGACGCGCTTTTTGCCTTTCAACGGGTTATCCATTAGCTCATTGGCAATAGACTCTAAACGCGGTAAATAACGTAGAGCGCCGTAACAGATCTCTTGTAAGAGAGCATGGTCTCTTGGTCTGATAGTTTTTTGAGCCGCAGGCAGTGCGTGTGAAAGAGATTGGCCTTTGTCGACCACTTGGAAAAGGACGTTAGCAGCAGCAGCGCGAACATTCATGTTGAATACCTTAGATTAAGGGAGGGTGTCTCCACCCTCAAAATGTACGTCTCCCTTACGGGATAAGTGTTAAGCCAGTTGAGTACCGACTTCAAACCAGTTTGCGCGAGCGTTCAGAATATCTTGAACTGGCATCGCTTTTTTACCAGGAACTTGCAGTTGCTCAAGTACCAGTACTCCATTGCCTGTCGCGACATAGATACCGGTTTTATCCGCTTGAAGAATGGTACCTGCGGCTTTGTCGGTGGTTTGATCTGCCACGCGGCTTTGCCACACTTTGATGCTATTTTCAGCGGCAACAAAGTGGCTCATTGGCCAAGGGTTGAAAGCGCGGACGCAACGCTCAATATGCGCGGCATCATCACTCCAGTTGATCAAGGCTTCTTCTTTGCTGAGCTTTTTCGCATAGTTAGCCAGTTCATCGTCTTGCTTTTGTGCAACGGCACTGCCATTCGCAATGTCCGTCAAGCAGTCGACGAGTGCATCTGGGCCAAGCTCTGCCAGCTTCTCATACATGGTGGCGCTGGTGTCAGTCGCTTCGATAGGCAGTGTAGCAATGCTCAGCATATCGCCGGTATCAAGACCAATGTCCATTTGCATGATAGTCACGCCTGTCTCTTTATCCCCTGCCCAAATAGAGCGTTGAATTGGAGCGGCACCGCGCCAGCGAGGAAGAATAGAACCGTGCACATTGATACAACCTAACTTCGGAGTATCCAGTACCACTTGAGGTAAAAGTAATCCGTAAGCAACCACGACCATTAGGTCCGCGTTTAAGCCTGCAAGCTCTTGTTTGGCTTCATCTGACTTAAAGTTCTCTGGTTGATAAACCGGAATATCATGCTCAAGAGCGAGTTGTTTAACCGGGCTTGCTGTGAGTTTTTTCCCGCGACCTGCTGGACGGTCTGGCTGGGTATACACAGCAATAACATCATGCTCCGAAGACAACAACGCCGCCAAGTGACGGGCGGCGAAATCCGGAGTACCAGCAAAAACAATTTTTAAAGGTTTGCTCAAGGTACCTTCCTTTTATTAATTAGCGGTTAGGCGTTAGCATTCTTCTCATTGAAGCGCTTGATCTTAGCGAGCTTGTCTTGAATACGCTTACGCTTTAGAGGCGAAAGGTAATCAACAAACAGTTTGCCTTCTAAGTGATCAAGTTCATGCTGCACACAGATAGCTAAAAGATCATCAGCTTCAAATGTGTACTCTTCGCCGTCGCGGTTAAGTGCTTTAACCGTTACTTCTGCCGCACGTGGCACTAGCGCACGAGCACCAGGAACTGACAGACAGCCCTCTTCAATGCCATCTTCGCCGCGTTTTTCTAGAATCTCTGGGTTGATAAGCACCATTGGCTCATCGCGCGTTTCAGAGATATCGATAACAACGATACGTTGGTGGAAATCAACTTGAGTTGCAGCCAAGCCGATACCTTCTTCGTCGTACATGGTTTCAATCATGTCATCAACGAATTTTTGGATTTCAGGTGTCACCTCTTCAACCGGTTTTGCTACGGTGCGAAGGCGATCATCTGGGAATGTTAATACTTGTAATACAGACATATACACTCGAAATGTTGAACTGTGCCGAATCAGGATAAACCTCGTTGGCTCAATTCTAGACATTTTGTAGCCCAAATGACAGCATCATTGCGTTTTTGACGCGTTTATAAGCAGTTGTCGCGAATCTAATCACCGCATCTTTAGGGGTTATCTGGGATGATTGTAATGCCATTTCGAACGGTTTATTTTATTGGTTTGTTGTTGTCTATGATGGTTTCTTTTTCCGCTTGGACAAAAGAGCAGCCTCTACGAATAAAAAAAGATGCACCGACGACATACACGGTCGTAAAGGGTGATACCTTGTGGGATATCTCAGCACTTTATCTAGATAGCCCTTGGCTTTGGCCTCGTTTATGGCAGGTTAATCCATCAATTGAAAACCCTCACCTTATTTACCCTGGCGACAAGCTGACACTCTTTTGGCGTAATGGTCAGCCCGTTTTAGGCTTAAAACCTGTTATTAAACTCAGCCCAAAAGTAAGGAAGACCATTAGACAACCGCTGGCAGCATTGCCTGATGGCTTAGTATTACCTTATCTCGAAGATGACCGACTGCTGACTATTGAGGAGCTACAATCTAGCGCTCGAGTGTTAGGGGCTAGTGATGGTAAACAATACCTAGCTGGGCAAGACCTTATCTATATCAATGGTGAGCAAAACCTTCCGCAGTGGGTTATTTATCGCCCTGTCGAAGAATTTGAGCACGGCACTCATAAAATGGTGGCGCTTAAGAAAGTAGCGGTCGCTAAACTTGAGTTAACCGGAGCGCAGTACAGTGGCTTAAAAGTTCTATCACAGCAGCATGAGATCCTAGCAGACGATATTGCTCTACCAGCGGATCGGGAGCAGCTTGCTGCATTAACTCCGACCTTTTTTCCTGCACCTTCGCCATCACAAAGTGTCGCGACTATTTTAGGGGCACTAGAAGGCAGTCAGTATGTTGCACAAGATCAGGTGGTGGTGCTGAATGTCGGTAGCTCAGACCAAATTGGTCAAGGTATGATGTTTGAGCTTTATAAACCGGGCGCTTTGGTGAAATTGAACGGTGGAGAAGAAGCACAATTGCCGGATATTCCTATTGGTCATGTGATGGTGATTCGTCCCTATTCTCATTTCAGCTTAGCTGTGGTGACGCAAAGCAGTCAGCCAATAAGCCTTGAGAGCACCCTAAAATCTCCGCTTGACCGCCCAAGTGATGACGGATGATACATTAGCGGCTTGGTTAGCGCTTTACTTTACTCCCAGAGTTGGCCCCAAAACCTTTGCTAAGCTAACGGCCATAGATACACCTGCCAACATTATTAGTCTGGACTCTTGTGCACTAAAGAGTGTTGGCTTTAGTGATTCCCAGATCCACTTCTTGCGCCACCGAGCTGAAAAAGAAGTGGAGGCTTGCCTTACCTGGTTAGAGGCAGAAGAACAGCGACACATTATCACCACCGAAGATGCCATTTATCCTTCCTTATTAACACAAGCGGGCAGTGCACCTGCGGTGTTATTTGTTGAGGGCGAGGTTGAAGCGTTATCTAAACCTCAACTTGCGATTGTGGGTAGTCGCAATGCAAGTATTGATGGACTTAATTGTGCTCGTAGCTTTGCAAGTGAGTTAGTAGAACATGATTTGGTGATTACTAGCGGTTTGGCACTTGGTGTTGATGGTTATGCTCATGATGGTGCGCTCAGTGCAAACGGGCAGACTATCGCGGTACTAGGGTCTGGTCTTTCCTCTATTTATCCTGCTCGCCATCGTCAATTGGCGGCGAGAATTGCTTCGAGCGGCGCATTGGTGTCTGAGTTTCATCCACTGGCGAAGCCCAAAGCAGATCATTTTCCTCGTCGGAATCGTATCATTAGTGGTTTATCCACCGGAGTATTGGTGATTGAAGCGGCTGAAAAAAGTGGATCCTTGATTACGGCTCGCTATGCCAATGAACAAGGGCGTGATGTGTTTGCGATTCCAAGCTCCATTCACCATCCTCAGGGTCGCGGCTGTAACTTATTGATAAAACAAGGGGCCTGCTTAGTTCAAACGGTTGATGACATCTTAGCTGAAATCGATACTTTGATTCGCTGGTCTCATATAAGTAAGCCACCGATTCAAAGCGATTTATTTACACAATTAGATAGTAAAGAAGAATTGCCATTTCCTCAGCTGTTAGCTAACGTAGGAAGTAAGGCTACACCAGTTGATATTCTTGCAAGCAGGACCAATATACCTGTTCAAGAAGTCATGATGCAGCTCTTAGAGCTTGAGCTTTCAGGGCATGTTGTTGCAGTTTCCGGTGGCTATATTTTAAAGGGGAGGGGCTAGCTATGATGATGGATATCCTTATGTATCTGTTCGAGACTTACATCCATAGCGATGCGGAGTTACAAGTCAATCAAGATGAGCTAGAAGAAGAACTTCTTCGCGCTGGTTTTCATCAAAAAGACATCTATAAAGCCCTTGTCTGGCTGGAAGAGCTCGCTGCTCTACAGCAAAGTGAGGCTCACTCTGCGATTTCTGTATGCAGTACATCGACTTCAACTCGTATTTACACGGCAAGAGAATGTGAACGCCTGAGCTTAGAGTGTCGAGGCTTCATTACCTTTCTAGAGCAAGTAAATGTGTTGACGACAGAGACACGCGAAATGGTCATTGACCGTATTATGGGTCTAGAAACCGATGAGTTTGAATTGGATGATCTTAAGTGGATTGTATTGATGGTGCTGTTTAATGTACCAGGCAATGAAAACGCTTATACGCTTATGGAAGAGCTGTTATATACCAAAGAGCAAGGTGTTCTTCATTAACGAGCTTTATAACTAACCATGAGCAATAAAATCGATCAGCAGCTGTTTTCTCTACATGAGCATGCATTAGAGCATCAAGCGTGTCCGAAATGTCAGTCGGAGCAATGTGATGGTGAATTACAGCTTCGCCATGGTAAACATGGGCCATTTCTCGGTTGTAATCAGTACCCCACATGCGATTTCATTAAACCGTTACACCAAAATGACGGTCATGTAGTGAAAGAGCTTGGTGTAGCTTGCCCTGAATGCGGTAATGAATTGGTGTTACGCCAAGGTCGCTATGGCATGTTCATCGGCTGTAGTCACTATCCACAATGTCATCATATTGAGTCTCTGGATCAGCCTCAAGAAGAGCAAGAATCGCAGCATTTAATGTGTCCGGAGTGCCAAAAGGGGCATTTAGTTGAGCGTAAAACGCGCTTCGGTAAGCTGTTTTATGCGTGTGACAATTACCCGAAGTGCAAATTTGCGGTGAATCAGCCCCCTGTTGCAGGCAAATGCGAGAAGTGTGGTTATCCGTTACTGATAGAGAAAAAGTTAGCCAGCGGTGACAAACTGCAGTGTGCAGAAAGAAAGTGTCATCACACACAAACTGGTCAAGATTGAAAAACGGCGCATTGAGCGCCGTTTTTGTTTACTGTTTATTCTGAGAAATTTTCTGCAAATTGATGAACTGCAGGAAATGCCTCTTTGCTTAGCACGTCAGCTAGTGCACAGAGCTTACGTTGCAACTCGCCATTGTAGTCACCACACACATTGATGTGACCCATTTTACGACCCGCTCTTTTCTCTTTACCATACCAATGCACATGGCATCCCGCCATTGTGAGCACTTCAGGTGGCAGTGTATCTTCGCCCAAAATATTGATCATTGAAGTCGAGCGAATCAGTTTAGTACTGCCTAATGGTAGGCCACACACAGCACGCAGGTGATTTTCAAATTGGCAGGTTTCAGCACCTTGTTGCGTCCAGTGACCAGAGTTATGTACTCGCGGAGCAATTTCATTGACCAGTAGCTCGCCATTTAGATCGAAAAACTCCAGTGCAAGTACGCCTACGTAATCGAGGCTATTTGCAACCGCTGTAAACATGGTCTTTGCTTGCTGCTGCAGTTCATTGTCAGCAATGGCTGTAGATAATGTCAGCACGCCATTAGTGTGAACGTTTTCTGCAAGTGGGTAAACAGCAACGCTACCATCTTTGCCGCGCGCACCTACTAGGGAAACTTCACGGTTAAATGGAACGAACTCTTCGGCAACAATCGCCTGAGTCTCAGTCGCTGCAATACATTCTGCCATCTCAGCCCAAATAGCGTCTGCTTGATTGAGGTCTTTTAATCGCCACTGTCCTTTGCCGTCATAGCCACCGAGTGCACTTTTTAGCACCATAGGTATACCAACGCGCTCAATCGCCGTAGAAAAGTCTTCACGAGTTTTAATTACGTAGTACTTAGCGTTACGAACCGCGGCATTATCAAGCAAAGCTTTCTCGATTCGGCGATCACCGCCAGCTTTAATTGCCTCTGTTGATGGGAGGAATTTACCGCTCTGCTGACAGATATCGAGAATATCATGAGGGATGTGTTCGAATTCTGCGGTGATCACATCTGCGTTTTCGATAGCATTTTCTAGCCCTTGCCCCAACACGGTTTGCGTTAAAGGATGGACGATGTTTTCGCTACCGACATCATACGCCGAGATCTCAATGTTAAGTGGCGCACCTGCCAGAGACATCATCCGAGCGAGTTGGCCAGCGCCTAACACTAGAACATGCATGTGATTAATCCTCTGCTGGGTTTGGGTTAGCCAGAATCGTCTCTGTTTGCTCGCTACGGAATGCTTCGACTTTCGCCATCACTTCTTCATCGTGTGTTCCGATGATTTGTGCAGCTAATAGACCTGCGTTTGCCGCGCCAGCTTCACCAATCGCTAATGTACCAACCGCAATTCCTTTTGGCATTTGAACGATAGAGTAAAGAGAGTCTAGCCCGCTTAATGCGCGAGATTGAACAGGAACACCAAGTACAGGAAGAGCAGTGAAGGCTGCAGTCATTCCCGGTAGGTGAGCAGCGCCGCCAGCACCCGCAATAATGACTTTTAGTCCGCGCTCTTTCGCGCTAGTCGCATAATCTGCAAGAAGTTGAGGTGTGCGGTGAGCAGAAACAACTTTGGTCTCGTACTCGACACCAAATGTATCTAGCATCTCCGCGGCTAGTTTCATTGTTGGCCAATCTGATTTTGAACCCATGATGATACCGACTTTCATCTCAAACTCCTTCAAAGCTTCGCGTAATAGGTGAGCATTTATTTTGAGCGCATTATACGGGGATTTTGATGTTAAGCAAACGTTTGCGTGGGGTTTGAAATCAGATTGATACAATTTATAAATAAATAGCTTTAGTCACTGGTTGTGATTGTTTGTACACTTATCAAAACAGAGATTCAACAGGAAGTATTCGTGGATAACTTTAATCAAGCGCTCAACGCTCTCAATAATGGTGAGGTCATTGCTTACCCAACCGAAGGTGTCTTTGGTGTTGGGTGCGATCCCGATAATCCAGAAGCAATTCAAAAACTATTAGAGTTGAAACAGCGCCCAGTAGAAAAAGGGCTGATCTTAATTGCCGCTAGCTACGAGCAACTTTTGCCTTATATTGATGAGTCTCAGTTAACTTCTGAGCAACTCGCTAAAGTGCAACAAACGTGGCCAGGTCCGGTTACTTGGATTATGCCATGTAGCGACAAAGTCTCTCATTGGGTGTCAGGTCAATTTGATTCAATAGCTGTGCGTGTAACGGATCATCCTTTAGTACAAAAAATGTGTAATGCGTTTGGAAAGCCGCTAACCTCTACCAGCGCGAATTTAACTGGTGAACCACCATGTATGAAAACTGCAGAAGTTTATCAGCAGCTCGGCGATAAGCTGGTGGCCGTTCTTGAAGGCGAAACCGGTGGCAGAGATAAACCAAGTGAGATTCGCGATGCTAAAACTTCACAAGTATTAAGACAAGGTTAACCTTGCAAAGGAAGAAAGATGTCGGCAATTGATAAGCAAGCAGTAAAGCAGTTTCTGATGGAGCTGCAAGATTCGATATGTCAGCAGTTGGAATCGGCTGACGGCAAAGCAGAATTTATTGAGGATGCGTGGCATCGAGAGCCTGGTGAACGCTTAGGTGGCGGTGGTCGTACTCGCGTGATGCGCGACGGAGACGTATTTGAGCAAGGGGGCGTTAACTTTTCTCATGTTCAAGGGAAAGAGATGCCTGCGTCTGCAACCGCTCATCGTCCAGAGTTAGCGGGTCGTCATTTTGAAGCGATGGGTGTCTCTTTGGTGATGCATCCTAAAAACCCTTACATACCGACCTCACATGCGAATGTGCGTTTCTTTATTGCTGAGAAAGAGGGTGAAGATCCAATTTGGTGGTTTGGTGGCGGTTTCGATCTTACGCCTTTCTATCCATTTGAAGAAGACGCACAATATTGGCATAACACAGCCAAAGAGATTTGTGCCCCATTTGGTAGCGATGTATATCAAGATCATAAAGCTTGGTGTGACAAATACTTCTATCTACCTCATCGCGATGAAACCCGTGGCGTTGGTGGTCTTTTCTTTGATGATCTGAATCAGTGGGAGTTTGATAAATGCTTCGACTACATCAAAGCGGTAGGTGAAGGATATACAGAAGCGTATCTACCTATTGTTGAACGCCGTAAAAAGACCGAGTTTGGTGAACGTGAACGCGAGTTCCAACTGTACCGTCGTGGTCGTTATGTCGAATTCAATCTAGTTTATGATCGCGGTACCTTGTTTGGGCTGCAAAGTGGTGGAAGAACAGAATCGATCTTGATGTCGATGCCGCCCCTCGCTCGTTGGGAATATCGTTACCAAGTTGAGCCAAATTCTCCTGAAGCTGATCTATACGAGAACTACCTCAAACCCCGAGAGTGGTAAGGCTTTCTTCCTTATGTAGATAGTGATAGGGTCAACTTAATCGAGTTGACCCTTTTTTTATTTCTGCAGGTAAGGATATGACACAGCAAATAGATCGTTACGCCGTTTTTGGTAATCCCATCGGACACAGCAAATCCCCATTTATACATACGCTATTTGCACGTCAAACCAATCAACATTTAACGTATACCGCTGAGTTAGCACCCGTTGGTGAGTTTACCAGTGCGGCGAAGATGTTTTTCTCTACCGGAGGTAAAGGATGTAACGTCACGGTTCCCTTTAAAGAGGATGCCTACCAATTTGCTACCCGTCTGACAGAGAGAGCCCAACTTGCGGGTGCCGTTAATACGCTTAAGAAGTTAGATGATGGGGAGATCATCGGTGATAACACGGATGGGGAAGGGCTTGTACAAGACTTACTTCAATACCAAGTGCCATTAGCAGGTGCGCGTATATTACTCATTGGTGCCGGTGGTGCTGCACGTGGTGTGATTAAGCCACTCCTTGATCAGCAGCCAAGTGAAATTGTTATTACCAACCGAACGCTGTCGAAAGCAGAGCAGTTAGCTGAGATGTTTGCACCTTATGGTCAGATTCGTGCTATTGAGATGTCTGAAATTTCCCAAGGATTTGATGTTGTCATTAACTCGACGTCTGCGAGTTTAAGTGGTGAGCTACCGGCTATCTCCGCTGCGATTTTCACTTCTCGTACACATGCCTATGACATGATGTATGGCTCGGGTAAAACGGCATTCAATCAATGGGCACTTGATAGTGGCGTTGTTGCCGCATATGACGGTCTTGGGATGTTAGTGGGGCAAGCAGCAGAGAGCTTTATGTTGTGGCGTGGTTTAAGACCGGGTACAAAGCAGATATTACGTGAAATAAGAAAAAATCTAGAAGGAATGTGATTCATGAATCAGTCGATTCTGTTTGCTGATATTCAAACTTGGGATGAAGAAAACCAAGCCATCCGTTTTCCTGCTCAACAATCCGGGGCATTAATAGAGTGCGTTGTCTTATTGGATGAACTTGAAAAGATTGCAGGTATCTCTATAAAAGGAGAGCAGCAAGCCCTAGAGGTATTCGCTCAGAACCGTTTTGAATTGGAAGAGCTTGCTGAAGAGTTAATAGAAGATGAGGCTTTTAATGAGCAAGGCCAAATTACAGTAATCAGTTAATCTCGTTAACTTGATGCAGATAGTCTTCTTTATTCTGTACATAGTTATCAGAAGACTTCTGTAAAAAGGCTCGTTCTTTCTCTGATAAAGGACGGGCTTGCTTTACTGGGCTACCTACATAAAGGTAACCACTTTCCAAGCGCTTTCTAGGTGGGACTAAACTTCCCGCACCAATCATGACTTCCTCTTCTATTACTACACCATCTAAAACAATCGCACCCATACCCACAAGCACTCGATCTTGAATCGTGCAACCATGTAGCATGACTTTGTGTCCGATGGTAACGTCATTACCAATAATCAGTGGGTAGCCTTCAGGGTTTTCGGCATTTTTATGAGTGACGTGTAAAACGCTGCCATCTTGGACATTAGTTCGCTTACCTATATGAATGTGGTTCACATCACCACGAGCAGCGACCAATGGCCAGATACTCGAATCGTCATTAATTTTAATGTCGCCCACTAGTACTGAGCTACTATCAATATAAACGCGTTGACCAATTTGAGGTTGGATTCCTTTATAACTGCGTAATGAGCTCATTTTTTATCCTTTGTTCGAGATTCTTTGCCTATTAAGGCATAGAAAAGTGACTAAAACAGGTGCTTTTGAATAGAAAATACTCAAACAGTTAAAAAATCAAAAAAAACTGAAAAAAGGGCTTGCCAATGTGATGGCGATCTCTATAATGCCACCTCGCTGACACGGGAACGCTTCGAAAGAAACGAACAACGAGTTAGCAAGGTCAATTAGCCAAGCGGAAACGCTTGAAAAAAGTTTGAAAAAAGTGGTTGACACTAAACTTTATCTCGCTAAAATGACCGCCTCTTCCGAAGTGATGTGAGTCACAAAGAAGAAAAGCTCTTTAACAATATAAACCTATCAATCTGTGTGGGCACTCGTTGATGATAATCCAATTAGAAGCTTAGGCTTCAAATTAGGTTTCAATGAAACGAAGTGACCAATACAAATAATTACTTTC
>NZ_BLID01000011.1 GCF_009811315.1 Vibrio atypicus | reverse complement strand
GCTTTAAATTTAGACTTCAATGTCTGACCAGTGCGGAGCGGTAGTTCAGTTGGTTAGAATACCGGCCTGTCACGCCGGGGGTCGCGGGTTCGAGTCCCGTCCGCTCCGCCATTTATTCAGAAAAACCCTAGCAGAAATGCTAGGGTTTTTCGTATCTACAGGATTAATTTGGTCTGCGACCAACGAGTCCCGGTTGCCTGCAACCCCAGCCGTCAGCCACTTATTTAGAAACCCAGTCTTCGGACTGGGTTTCGTCGTTTTAGAACAAAGTGACTCTCCCTCCCAGGGAACAAGTCCCGCTCGTGTGCGAGTCCAATTGAACGCTACCCGGGCTAGGTGTCCCCCGCTGCCTCGGCATTTCTTCAAACAAAGCGCTAAACTACGTGTCCCGGTAGAAAAGCTAGGGCTTTTTCGTATGCGTAAAGTCTCACTTCCCTCCCTTCTTTGCATTTAATGGCATATAGATTAAAAACAGGCTAGAAATGGGATGGCATTCTGTTAATGTAAAGTTCAAATTCAATATTGTGAATACTCAGTGACGTCAAATTGTAAAAAGGGATTAAAAAACATTGGCAGGGATAACAGTAGTCTTTCTATTGTTTATAGCGCTATTGATTGTGGATTCTGCTGACGAGTCTAAAGTGGAATACCTCCAAGAAAAACAGAGGGTAGAGCAGAACCTTGGAGAGTTGAGCCAAGTATTAAACGCGCTCGAATACAATATTTCAGCATTATACCCCTTACACAATGAGCACTATGTATTACCTCATACTATCGAGCTTAAAGAGATGACTTGTAATTTTGGTGGGGTAAGTCAACAAGGCGAGAATTATGACTTTCTGTTTCCCGGCCCAGCTGAGATGTGTGATGAAAATTCTGAATTATATCAAGAAGCGTATCGTAGGCTCTTTATCGCACCTTCAATGGCTTACTTTGCTAGCGCGATAGAGAAGATTTCTTCAATTTACTTTCTATCAAAAGACAAGTTTATTATTTCTTCACCAAAAGAATTTGCACTGGTTATTCAAGGAGATACCTTTGATAGTGTCGTGATGAATCGACCTTATTGGATAAATGCGATTCGATACGGCCTAACGCAGCAGCACGATAAAGTCGTTTATACGGGAGATTATGAAGACTACTTAACTGGTGCTAAAGTTATTACGATCACTCGCGGTATCTATATAGATAATGAGTTTAAAGGAGTGCTCGCAATAGATGCATTTCTTAAAGATTTACTGCTAGACAATAGCTCCGGATATCGATTAGAAGATCGTAAAGGAAAAAATAAAGGCGATTTAGTCAGTTTTACATTCTCACAGCCTGTTTATATTAATGAGCAACATACAGGGCTCTATTTGAATGTTGATGAACCAAAGCGTATTCATATATTTCACATCATCGATCATGAGCAAGATCAGTTTGTCATTTTATTGCTCTTGTATTGCGTCGGACTTAGTTTCATTTGGTATCGCTATACTCAATCCGCGCAGCTAAAACTGCGTGAACTCGCAATGCGTGATCCGTTAACTGGGCTAGTCAATCGTCGAGGGTTTGAGGAAAAACTCAAGAATCAGGAAAAAAAACATTACTTAGCAATTGGTGTTTTTGATATCGACAATTTTAAGGTAATTAACGACGAGTATGGCCATGAGGTTGGCGATAAAGTGCTTTGCTACATAGGAGACGTAATTGCTGATAGCCTTCGTCAGTGCGATATCGTTGCTATAACCGGAGAATCAACGGAACTAGTCTCTTCTATTTTAGAACGCATTCAAAGAGACATTAGTTGGCAAGGATATCGGCTTCCGACAGGGAATGTTGTTCGGGTTACCGTATCAGGAGGCGCAGTGATTTATACATCGAGTCATTTTGAAAGCCTTTGGCATGTATGGAGTAGTGAAGGGATTCGTCGTGCCGATGAATTGCTATATCAAGCTAAAAGCAGTGGTAAAAATAAGGTCTGTATTTCTTATAGTTAACAAAGGTCAGCAAGAGCTGACCTTTCGATCTTAGTTTACTTTAAACCTTGTTAGAGAATAATATCTCTTACTTCAGGGTCTTTGCGTTCCAAGTAGTGAATTGACTTAATTCGGCGGATTGTACGGCAACGACCACGGATAAGCAGAGTTTCCGTTGTCGCTATATTGTCTTGACGTGTAATTCCTTCCAGAAGGTCACCTTTAGTAATACCTGTAGCGGAAAATACGACGTTATCACTGCGGGCCATGTCTTCCATCTTAAGCACCACATTGGCTTTCACCCCCATTTCTTCACAGCGCTTTAGTTCTGCAGCGCCGTAGATGCGATTTTCTTCGCTATCGCCTTTCACTTCGTGGCGCGGTAATAGTCGGCCGTGCATGTCGCCATCTAGAGCGCGGATCACTGCTGCAGATACCACACCTTCAGGAGCGCCACCGACGCAGTACATGACATCTACTTCACTATCTGGCATGCAAGTTAGGATAGAGGCAGCCACATCGCCGTCAGGCACTGCAAATACGCGTACGCCCATAGATTGCATTTTTGCGATAACAGCGTCGTGGCGAGGCTTAGCTAGAGTGATAACAACAAGCGTACCGAGAGTCTTGTTTAGAGCCTTCGCAATGTTTTCTAGATTTTCTTTTAATGGCTTATGTAAATCGATGCAACCTTTAGCACCTGGACCTACGACAAGCTTTTCCATGTACATATCAGGCGCTTTTAAGAAACTGCCTTTCTCACCAGCAGCTAATACTGCAAGTGCATTTGATTGGCCCATAGCAGTCATACGAGTACCTTCAATTGGGTCTACTGCAATATCAACCGCATCACCACCTATGCCTACATTCTCTCCAATGTATAGCATCGGAGCGTCATCAATTTCGCCCTCACCGATAACGATTTCACCGCTTATCTCTGTTTTGTTGAGTAAAGTACGCATAACTTCAACCGCTGCGCCATCGGCTGCGTTTTTGTCGCCTCGGCCTAGCCATTTGTATCCTGCCAAAGCAGCGCCTTCTGTTACTCGAGAAAATGCCATTGCTAAATCGCGTTTCATGATGACTCCAAAGTAGGGGAATTAGAAAATCGGCAGGATTCTATCACAACAGAAAGAAAACGTTTGCTATTTTGATTGATTTGAATTGAACTCGATCAAAACAGTATCGAAATTCGCAGAATTCCTAGGGCAAGTCGCTTTCAGTCAGCTGATTGTCAATCAATGCTGTTTTTTTGACCGAATGGCACAAATTATCGAATATAGGGCGTGTTTATCATTCTCTGGCTGAGTAGAATGAGGGTATTGAGTGGAGAATCCTTCACGTAGAAACGAATAACTAAAGGTAGGCTAAGATGTCTTTTGAAGTACTAGAACAGCTAGAAGCAAAAATCCAAACTGCAGTTGACACTATTTCTCTTCTTCAAATGGAAGTAGAAGAACTAAAAGAAGAAAAAGAGAAACTAGCTGTAGAAGCAAACGAATTACGTGCTAATCGTGAAGAGCTTGAACAGAAAGCTCAGCAGATGCAGCAAGAGCACGCTGCATGGCAAGATCGCATTCGTAACCTACTAGGTAAAATGGATGAAGTAGAATAAGGCCTGGCCTCATTCTACCAGTAATAAAAAACCAGCAGCTATCGCTGCTGGTTTTTTATTTACGTTGTAAAGCTTAATTGTTCTTAGGCTCTTTATTCTCTTCTAGGTCGTCTTCATCGCGATTTTCAATTACGCCATGAGTCTCTTTCCATTTCTCCCAACGCTCAAACGCTAGTTCTTGCATATCGGTTGTGCGGTCAGCTTCATCGACAATCTCTTCACCGACTAAATGTTCAAAGATGTCTTCAAGAGTAAGAATACCTTGAACCGTACCGTATTCGTCTACGACCATCGCCAGTTGTAGACGATGCGCCATCATCTGCTCAAATGCTTTTGGTAGTGCAATTGTATTGAGGAGAACGTGTACTGGGCGCATAACCGCACCAAGTTGTTTTTCTCCACAGCCGGTTTGTTGCAGCTTAAATAGCTCTAAGCGGTGTACAAAGCCGATGATGTTGTCATTACTTTGGCTATAAACCAAAGGGCGTGAGAAAGGTGTATCTTTGTATTCTGCAAGGAATTCATTAATGGTTAACTCAGCGTCAACACGGAAAACTACCGGGCGCGGGGTCATTACCTGAGTAACTGGTACATCTTGAATACCTAGAAGGTTATTTAAGATCTTCGTTTCACCTTCTGCAAATTCGCCACTCTCTTTTGCTAGCATTGCCATAGCTGAGAGTTCGTCTCGCATTTTTGGTGCTTCATGACCGCGAGCTAAACGTTTGGTGATTTGTTCTGAGAACCACACAAATGGTGTTAGAGCCCATACCATCCAACGCAGAACTGTCGCCGCCATCGGTGATAGTTGACGCCAGTATGTTGCGCCAATGGTTTTCGGTACGATTTCTGATAGCACTAAGATACCTAGCGTAAGCACACCAGAGAAAACGCCTAGCCACTGACTACCAAATACTACCGCTGCCTGCGCACCAGCAGTTGCAGCACCAATTGTATGAGCAATTGTGTTTAGGGTTAAGATCGAAGCCAGCGGACGATCGATATCCGCTTTGAGTTTTGTTAGTTGTTCTGCTGCAGGGTGGCCTTGTTGGCGCAGCTGTGCAAGGTAGCTGGGTGAAATACTCAGAAGTACCGCTTCTAATACGGAACAAACAAACGATACGCCAATAGCAATAGTGACGTACAGAGTTAGCAGTAACATAAATGTCCTATGGAGGTTAATTAAATACCAACGTTCTCAATAAATGAGCCTGGAAGGATTATTCCTTAAATGACGTTGGTGTCACAACCGAACTTTGCATGTTACCCGTTGAATTCTTCAATTCAAGAATGGGAAAGCCATACCTGGGCATTATTGGTGTGAGTGTTTTCTATTCGCATCAGCTCCTGCAACATCAGGCTTCGCAGGCTTTTGCCAGTTAATAAATAGGGCCGAAATGGTTAAAAACAAGGTGAAGCATAGCGCTTCATAGTAACAAATTGTGAGTTAATACTCAGATTATGGTTAAAAGTACGTCATGAGAGCGAAAGATCGCTTACAAACCTTTGCCAGATAGGGCATTTATGTTTTAGAGTGAGTTGAATTCGATAACATATAAGAAGGGAAACCTAATGAACAAGACCCAATTAATCGACTTTATTGCAGAAAAAGCAGATCTTTCTAAAGCACAAGCTAAAGCTGCACTTGAAGCGACTCTTGAAGGTGTGACTGATGCACTTAAAGAGGGTGACCAGGTTCAACTAATTGGTTTTGGTACATTTAAAGTTAACCACCGTGCAGCTCGCACTGGTCGTAATCCAAAGACTGGCGAAGAGATCCAAATCGCAGCTGCTAACGTTCCTGCATTCGTAGCGGGCAAAGCGCTGAAAGACGCAGTTAAATAATTAAATAAACCAATCCAACGCTTTTTTGTTGGAATAGTTTAAAATACGCCAAGGTAGCTTCTATCTTGGCGTATATTTTTATTATGAAGAAAATTTTATTGTCAGCATGGGCTTGCGCTCTACTGGTGGGATGCTCATCAGGTACGCCGCAACCAAGTTTGGACCAGTTCTCAGATTTCACTGGTGGCCGCACTATGGGCGATGCCACTAGTTTGTATTGGTATACTGAACGGCTAACGGTGCCCTATACGGCCGCAGATTATGTTACAGCAGGTGACTATGGTTGGTTCAAGAGCGATTATCGTTGGTCAGAAGGCGAACTTCGAGAGTTAGTTCGTCAGGGCGAACAGATTAAGGACAACCAAGAGTTGGTGCCTTACCGCATTCATGTTCGTTTCAATAAGAGTGGAGAGGCAGTCTACCAGCAATATCGTTTGGATGGTCGAGTTCTTCCTTTGAGTAGTGACAAGCTTGCTTGGCTAAGGCAAGAAGCAAAAGACATCACGACCATAACTAAACAACAAGAGCGAGATAATTACGAATTGATTCAAGGTTATTGGGATGGCAGTTCGTTTGAAAGTTGTCGTGGTAATAGCTACTCAAGTATCGAATTTAATCAAACCCTGCCCAGCTTTGTTGTGAATCGTTTGTCGTCTGTTGATAATTACGTTGCTTTCCTAGGCTCAACGCGTGGGAGCAAAGTAACAGTTAAAGAATTACTGATGTTGGCAGAAGATAGTCAAGATTGTATGGAACGCCCAAGCTTGATTGAAAGCGAGTGATGGCTAGGGTTATATAAGAAAGGCGCTCATTGTGCGCCTTTTGTATTTAAGCCAGCTGAGATTGTTGTTATTTTTGCTCTTGCTCGCGTGCAATCGCACGGTAACCAATGTCGTTGCGGTGGAACATACCATTCCAGCTTACTTGTTTCGTAAGCGCATATGCGCGCTCCTGAGCTTCAGAAACGCTATTACCAAGAGCCGTTGCACACAAAACTCGTCCGCCGTTAGTCACAACGTCGCCAGCGTCATTATTTGCAGTACCCGCGTGGAAGATTTTTTGACCTTCAATTTCGCCTGTCGGTAGTGAAATCACATCACCTTTTGCGTAATCCGCTGGGTAACCACCTGCTGCTAGAACAACACCGATAGATGCACGTGGATCCCACTTAGATTCTGCTTGGTCTAGTTTCTCATCGATAGCCATTAAGCAAAGCTCAACAAGATCCGACTCCATACGCATCATTATAGGTTGCGTCTCTGGATCGCCGAAGCGACAGTTGTATTCGATAACTTTCGGTGTACCGTCAGCATCGATCATTAGGCCTGCGTAAAGGAAACCTGTGTAAGGTGCGCCTTCAGCATCCATACCGCGCACTGTTGGGTAGATAACTTCTTCAAGAATACGGTTGTGGATTTCTGGTGTTACTACCGGAGCAGGAGAGTAAGCACCCATGCCGCCAGTGTTAGGGCCTGTATCTTTGTCGCCGACACGTTTGTGGTCTTGGCTGGTAGCCATAGGTAGAACACTAGAGCCGTCAACCATGACGATGAAGCTTGCTTCTTCGCCTTCAAGGAACTCTTCGATAACTACGCGGCTGCCAGCTTCGCCAAATGCGTTGCCTGCTAGCATGTCTTTGATTGCGTCTTCTGCTTCTTCCAGAGTCATCGCAACGATAACGCCTTTACCAGCCGCGAGGCCATCCGCTTTAACTACGATTGGTGCGCCTTGCTCACGAACGTAAGCGATAGCTGGCTCAATCTCAGTGAAGTTAGCGTAAGAACCTGTAGGAATGTCGTGGCGTGCTAGGAAGTCTTTAGTGAAGGCTTTAGAGCCTTCAAGTTGCGCTGCTGCTTGAGTTGGGCCAAAGATAGGAAGGCCAACTTCGCGGAACGCGTCAACCACACCGATAACCAATGGCGCTTCAGGGCCAACGATAGTCAGTTCGATTTTTTTCTCTTGAGCAAACGCCACTAAACCAGCGATGTCTTCAACGCCGATATTTACGTTCTCAAGTTTTGGCTCAAGCGCAGTACCAGCGTTGCCTGGAGCAATAAATACTGTTTCAACGTTTGGGTTTTGTGCCGCTTTCCAACCTAAAGCATGTTCTCTACCGCCAGCACCGATGATTAATACGTTCATGTTTCAATCCTTAAGTCTTTAATTCTTAAAAGCCCCTCAAAGTTGAGAGGCTCGATAATTACTAATCGTTTAGATAAACAGAAAATTAGTGGCGGAAGTGACGCATGCCCGTAAAGATCATCGCCATGCCGTGCTCGTCTGCTGCTGCGATAACTTCGTCATCACGCATAGAGCCGCCTGGTTGGATAACACATTTGATGCCCGCTTCTGCCGCCGCGTCGATACCGTCACGGAATGGGAAGAATGCATCTGATGCCATCACACAACCTTCAACCTGTAGACCTTCGTCTGCAGCTTTGATGCCTGCGATTTTCGCAGAGTAAACACGGCTCATTTGGCCTGCGCCCACACCGATAGTCATGTCGCCTTTCGAGTAAACGATCGCGTTAGATTTCACGTACTTCGCTACTTTCCAGCAGAATAGGGCATCTTTTAGCTCTTCAGCGGTTGGTTGACGCTTAGAAACCACTTTAAGGTCATCTTCAGACACCATGCCTTGGTCGCGGTCTTGAACCAGTAGGCCGCCGTTAACGCGTTTCACGTCAAAGCCAGTCGTCTTAGTTGTCCACTCACCACACTCAAGTAGACGAAGGTTTTTCTTAGCCGCTACGATTTCTACTGCTTCAGCAGAAACAGAAGGAGCAATGATAACTTCAACGAATTGGCGCTCAGTGATAGCCGTTGCTGTTGCAGCGTCTAGTTCACGGTTGAATGCGATGATGCCACCAAATGCAGATGTTGGGTCTGTTTTGAATGCACGGTCGTAAGCTTCTAAGATGTCTCCACCTAGTGCTACACCACATGGGTTAGCGTGCTTAACGATCACACATGCAGGCTCGTCGAACTCTTTCACACACTCAAGTGCTGCATCAGTGTCAGCGATGTTGTTGTAAGAAAGTGCTTTACCTTGGATTTGGCGAGCAGTAGAAACAGACGCTTCTTCAGGGTTTGCTTCAACGTAGAATGCTGCCGCTTGGTGGCTGTTCTCACCGTAGCGCATGTCTTGTTTTTTCTCGAACTGTTGGTTGAACGTGCGAGGGAACTTAGACTCTTCATCACCTTCCTTGTTCTCACCGTAAGATGGAACCATAGTGCCGAAGTAGTTTGCGATCATGCCGTCGTAAGAAGCTGTGTGCTCAAAAGCTGCGATAGCTAGGTCGAAGCGCGTTTCTAGTGTTAGAGACTTCTCGTTCGCGTCCATTTCAGCGATAACGCGGTCGTAGTCGTGAGCGTTAACAACGATAGTTACGTCTTTGTGGTTTTTCGCTGCAGAGCGAACCATTGTTGGACCACCGATGTCGATGTTCTCAACGGCATCAGCAAGTGTACAGCCTTCTTTAGCAACGGTTTCTGCAAATGGATATAGGTTTACCACAACCATATCGATAGGATTGATGCCGTGCGTTTCCATCACTTCATCATCTTGACCGCGACGGCCTAGTACACCACCGTGAACTTTAGGGTGCAGAGTCTTAACGCGACCATCCATCATTTCAGGGAAGCCAGTGTAGTCAGACACTTCTGTTACCGAGATGCCTTGTTCTGCTAATAGGCGAGCAGTGCCACCAGTAGAAAGGATATCCACACCGCGTTCAGTCAAGGCTTTAGCAAATTCTACAATGCCAGTTTTGTCTGATACGCTGATAAGTGCGCGGCGAATAGGGCGAGCGTTACTCATGCTTCTATTTCCTCAAAGTCACAGAGTTAAATAAGATAAAGATGTTTGCCAAAAATGAACTTGTTCTTACCCTGCAATAAAGAGAGCGGTAAGATGTTGGCCAGTTTTGGTAAAGACCTTTGTGACCAGTCAAACTGGTGACGGAGTAGTCTCTGAACTTGATGGCGCGTATTCTAACCAATTTATTACAAAAAAGCTTGCGCAATCGTTTGGCATCGCAAAAATAATTGTAATTAACTCACTATTTCGTATTAAAAGTAACGAAATGGTTAATAAGGAAAGTTATGTTTCAGATCGGAGAATTGGCTAAACGCTGTGGTGTGACCGCAGATACACTCAGATTTTACGAGAAAAACCAGTTGATCCAACCAGCGGGCCGGAGCGAATCAGGTTATCGACTCTATAATGAAGAGAACCAAAAGCAGGTCGGTTTTATCTTAAAAGCAAAAGATCTTGGTCTTAGCTTGGATGAGATTAAAGAGTTGCTAGAAATCAAATTGGAAGCGACTGAACATAGTTGTGCAGAAGTTAAGGCGATTACAACAGCGAAGTTAATTTTAATCGATGAAAAGATTAACGAGTTGACTCGAATTCGCAGTGCGCTGAAGAAAATCAATGACGCGTGCTGTGGGGATGTGGATGATGATGCCAGCCATTGTTCAATATTAGGTGCACTAGCGGAAGATGAGATACATGGTGAGTCGTGTTGCAGCGAGCACAATCACAGTTAAGAGGCGATAAGGATTTTAATTCTGTCGTCAGCCTGAGTCTGCATATCTGGCAGGTTGTCATGATAAATGGTGACTTGATTACGGCCCGTTTGTTTCGAGTAATACATCGCTTTATCTGCTTGGATCAGTAACTCACGGGTTTGGGTTATTTGGCTATTGGCTTCTGCAATACCAATGCTCACAGTGGGATGTATGATCTTGTCTTCTACATGACAAGGCAGTTCTTCGATAGAGTGTCTAATCCGCTCGGCAATTTCATAGGCTTGAATTGCACTAATGTTATTGAGCAAAATACCAAATTCTTCTCCACCAAGGCGACCGATAGAATCACTACCACGGATTTGCTTTTCACAGATGTGAGCGACGTGAGTGATGACTTCGTCACCAGAAAGGTGGCCGACTTGGTCATTGATCTCTTTGAAGTGGTCGATATCGACCATCAAACAGGTTAAGCCGCGCTGGGAGGTTTGTGCTTGTTTAAAGCTGTTTTCAAGGGCAAGCAGAAATGCACGTCGGTTTAGAATTCCTGTTAGCTCATCTGTTTCTGATAAGCGCTGAAGCTCTTGCTGCTTAGTGTAAGAGTCAGTAATGTCGCGCTCTTGCCAAAGTACATAGCTGTTTCCATCAATGTGGCACAAAGGCTTTATGGTTGCTTCGAACCAGTTTTGTTGCTCAGGATCGGTATCCTCTAACTCTTTGATGGAAAGCTGTAGGCACTCAAGCGGTGTAATCCCATATTGAATGACTTGAACCTGATTGGATTCAATCGTTTGTGATATCGCAGCGAGCAAAGGTTGGGCACTTTCTTGAGTGAGGAGATCACTCAGCCCACGGTTTGTATTGTTATCCGTATTTAATCGAGTTGCGTGAAATGTTCCACCAAAGCTCTCAATGAAGCGACCATGCTGATCAAGCACGAATAATCGTTCGGGAAGCTCGCTCAATAGGAGCTGTAGCCACTCTTCCCGTTGCATATCAGTCATATAGCCATATCCGGATAATATAAATAATCGTTCATTATATAAGGGCATTCGACTGGATCAATCTTAATAGATCACACTTTGATTATAAATTAGTCAATAAGTGCCACATAAAGTGGGTGCTACTAGTTGCAACGGCTTAAGCTGGTGGGAGATGCGAGTTTCGAAGTGAAAATAAGGATATTCTAATAAAGAAAAAGCCGAGTCCATAATAGGCGCTCGGCTTTTTCAAATCAGAAATAGTGCAATGAACGATTAGTTCATGCCGTATTTCTTAAGTTTTTTGCGAAGAGTACCGCGGTTGATACCCATCATAGTTGCTGCGCGAGTTTGGTTACCGCGAGTGTACTGCATGATAGTATCTAGTAGTGGCTGTTCAACTTCAGCTAGAACTAATTCGTATAGTTCTGTGACTTCTTGGCCGTTTAGTTGAGCCAAGTAGTTTTTAAGAGATGCTTTAACAGAGTCACGTAAAGGCTTTTGAGTAATCTGGTCTTGCGACGTTACTGTAGTTACTGTTAATGCTTCTGAAGTCAGATTTTGTTCGAACATATTCGGTCTAGCTCTTCTCTTAATTATGATGCAACGTTATCAAAATAACCTTCTAACGCTTCAAGTTGCAGCGGAGCTGCGTCAATAGCGTTGAAGGTACGGCGAAACTCACTCGCTTGCTCATGTTCTTTTAGGTACCAACCCACGTGCTTACGCGCGATTCGTGGACCTAAATACTCACCATAAAACTCATGAAGAGCGTTTACATGACCTAGCATAATGCTTTTCACTTCCTCGGTAGGAAGCTCTGGCATTGTGGTGCCGTTTTCCAAAAAGTGTCGGATTTCCTGAAAAATCCATGGACGACCTTGGGCAGGGCGTCCAATCATCAAAGCGTCTGCTCCAGTGTATTCCAGAACAAATTTAGCCTTCTCTGGGCTATCGATATCACCGTTAGCGATAACCGGTATTGAGATGGCCTCTTTTACCGCTTTAATGTTGTCATATTCGGCCTCACCCTTGTACATACACGCTTTAGTTCTACCGTGCAGAGCCAATGCTTGTATGCCGCAGTCTTCGGCTAATTTAGCGATATGGACACAGTTAATGTTATCTGTATCCCAGCCAGTTCGGGTTTTTAACGTCACAGGAACGTCAACTGCATTCACAACAGTCTTCAGAATATCTTGAATGATATCTGGATACTGTAGCAACGCAGATCCGGCTAGCTTCTTATTCACTTTTTTGGCTGGGCAGCCCATGTTGATGTCGATGATTTGCGCACCGTTCTCAACACTAAACTGAGCAGCATCTGCCATAAGCTGTGGATCCGCTCCCGCAATTTGTACAGAACGAATGCCCGATTCGCCTTCATGCACCATGCGTTGCTTTGATTTAGACGTTTTCCATAGCTTAGGATTTGACGACATCATTTCACTGACGGCCATTCCTGCACCATAGCGGAGACACAACTCACGGAACGGTCTATCAGTCACACCTGCCATAGGGGCAACGATGAGATTATTCTTAAGTTGGTGGTTCCCGATTTTCAAAACGTCTTCACAGCTTAATACCAGTAAGGGCGCGCATTTTACGCATTTTTTCACTGTGTGAAAAGACTAATATTTGAGCATTTACAATTTGTTTTACGAAATTGCATGAAATTCAATCAATTAGCCCTGAAAGTCTTATCTAGCCTTGCTTGCGACCAGAGATGCGACACCATTCACTTTGCTCTTTAATCGGATCAATGTGAAGCTCATCACGGTAATGGTTTGCTACATCTTCTGCTTGAGTATCCAAAACACCCGACATCGCAAGCTGCCCATTTGGCTTCACAAGTGATTTAATAATCGGTGAAAGATCGCGAAGTGGGCCGGCCAAAATGTTCGCTACAACCACATCAGCAATTAAACCTTCTGGTTGATCTTGTGGTAGGAATACATTGAGTTGTTCAGCAACGCCATTGCGTTCAGCGTTGTCTTTTGACGCCAGTAGAGCTTGAGGATCGATATCGATCCCGATAACTTTTTCTGCGCCAAGTTTGATCGCCGCGATCGCGAGAATGCCAGAGCCACAACCGAAGTCGATGACAGTTTTGCCGGTAAGGTCTAAACCTTCTAACCACTCTAGACAAAGTGCTGTTGTTGGGTGGGTTCCAGTACCAAATGCAAGGCCTGGATCAAGCATAACGTTTACCGCATCAGGCTCTGGAACTTCACGCCAGCTTGGGCAGATCCATAAGCGTTCGCCAAACTTCATTGGGTGGAAGTTATCCATCCATTCGCGCTCCCAATCTTTATCTTCAAGCTGCTCGACTTTAAATGCAAAGCCTTCAGGTAATAGGTTGCTTAGTTTTGCTTGCTCAATGATGAAGTGTGTATCCGCTTCAGCGTCATACAGTGCCAAGATATCCGTATCACCCCAAAGGCGCGTTTCACCAGGCAGAGGCTCAAATACTGGCGTATCGTGAGCGTCTAGGAAGGTTACCGACAGTGCCCCCGTCTCTTCCATTAGCATATCGCCGATTTGTTCAGCGTTTTCATTGGTCGCGTTGAGTTTAATTTGAATCCAAGGCATGGGTATGTGCTCTTTTAGATGGTTAAATTTTGATAGGCGCAGAGTGTAGCAGAACTGCGGCGGTTATTTGAGTATAGATGTATTGGTTAAGAGGGCTAAAAGTAAAAATGCCCACCGAAGTGAGCATTTTGGAATGATTCAGAATCTAAGATTACTGAAGACCTAGTTTCTTCTCTAGGTAATGAATGTTGGCACCACCGTGTTGGAAGTTCTCATCATTCATGATGCTTTCTTGTAGAGGAACGTTTGTCTTGATGCCTTCAACGATCATCTCACCAAGAGCGTTCTTCATACGAGCAATCGCTACGTCGCGGTTCTCACCGAATGTGATCAGCTTACCGATCATTGAATCGTAGTGAGGTGGTACTGTGTAGCCAGTGTAGATGTGCGATTCCCAACGAACACCCATACCGCCTGGCGCGTGGAAACGTTCGATTTTACCTGGTGAAGGTAGGAAGCGCTCTGGATCTTCAGCATTGATACGACATTCGATCGCGTGGCCACGGATCTTAATATCATCCTGAGTGAATGATAGAGGTTGGCCAGCGGCAACACGAAGCTGCTCTTTGATTAAGTCTACGCCAGTTACCATTTCAGTTACTGGGTGTTCAACCTGAATACGGGTATTCATCTCGATGAAGTAGAACTCGCCGTTTTCGTATAGGAACTCAAACGTACCTGCGCCGCGGTAACCGATTTCTAGACATGCTCGAGTACAACGCTCACCGATGTACTTACGCATTTCTTCAGTAATACCTGGAGCTGGAGCTTCTTCCACTACTTTTTGGTGACGACGCTGCATAGAACAGTCACGTTCGCCTAGGTGGATTGCACCGCCTTGGCCATCAGCAATTACTTGAACCTCAACGTGACGTGGGTTTTCTAGGAATTTTTCCATGTAAACCATGTCGTTGTTGAACGCTGCTTTTGCTTCTGCGCGAGTCATAGCGATCGCTTCAACCAGTTCTGCTTCAGAACGTACGACACGCATACCGCGACCACCACCGCCACCAGAGGCTTTGATGATCACTGGGTAGCCGATACGCTTAGCGTGGGCTTTGTTCTTGCCTTCATCGTCATCAAGTGGGCCGTCAGAACCTGGTACACATGGAACACCAGCTTTCTTCATCGCCGTGATAGCCGATACTTTGTCACCCATAATACGGATGGTTTCCGCTTTAGGGCCAACAAAGATAAAGCCACTGCGTTCTACTTGCTCAGCAAAATCTGCGTTTTCTGACAAGAAGCCGTAACCTGGGTGGATAGCGACTGCTCCCGTTACTTCTGCAGCAGAAATGATGCGAGGAATGTTTAGGTAGCTATCGATACCACGAGCAGGACCAATACATACGGTTTCGTCTGCAAGTAGTACGTGTTTTAGGTCGCGGTCTGCTGTTGAGTGAACAGCAACCGTCTTGATTCCTAATTCTTTACATGCGCGAAGGATACGAAGTGCAATTTCACCTCGGTTCGCGATGACTAATTTATCTAGCATAAGAGAAAGCCTCTATTATTCGATAACAACTAGTGGTTGGTCGAATTCAACTGGTTGGCCGTCTTCAACTAGGATAGCGGTAACAACGCCAGATTTGTCAGCTTCGATTTGGTTCATCATTTTCATCGCTTCAACGATACATAGAGTATCGCCAGCGCTAACGCTTTGGCCAACTTCTACGAATGATTTTGAATCTGGGCTTGGAGAACGGTAGAAAGTACCGACCATTGGAGAAAGAACTTGGTGGCCCGCAGGTACTGCTGGTGCCGCTGCTTCTGCAGGTGCCGCCGCCGCTGGAGCTGGTGCTGCTACAGGAGCTGGCGCAGCTACTGGCGCTGCTGCGTATTGAATTGGTGCAGGTGCTGCTGTACCGCTACGGCTGATGCGTACCGATTCTTCACCTTCAGAGATCTCTAGCTCTGCAATGCCAGACTCTTCTACTAACTCGATAAGCTTCTTGATTTTACGGATATCCATCTTTTCTTTCTCTTTTATCTTGTGAATAAGACAGCTCTTGTTGAGCTGCAGAGTGTTTGTTTACTTTGATAGTAATTTGGTTACTTCGACAGTAATTGGGCTACTTTGCCTGCAATTTAGTTAGGGCGGCAGACAGAGCAAATTCGTAACCCTGAGCTCCTAGACCACAAATCACACCTTCTGCTTTGTCAGAAAGATACGAGTGATGACGGAATGGCTCGCGGGCGTGTACATTTGAAAGATGTACTTCGATAAATGGGATTGCTACGCCGAGTAAGGCGTCGCGCAGCGCAACACTAGTGTGAGTGAAAGCGGCTGGATTAATAATGATAAAATCCACGTTGTTATAAGCAGCGTGAATCTTTTCAATCAGTTCGTACTCGCGGTTAGACTGTAAATGCTCCAACTCAACACCAGCTTGTTTGGCTTGCTGAGTAAGTGAATCAATAATCTGAGTTAGGGTTTGAGAGCCGTAGTGTGCGGGCTCGCGTAAGCCTAACAGGTTTAGATTGGGACCATTTAAGACAAGAATGCGTGATTTTGCTGTCATTGTGTCGCTATCTTCCTATTTCATGAGACGAACTTGAATATTCCCATATTATCGCAGATTCAGCATGATTTCTTTGTCAGAAATTGGGCTGGATCTTTGAAATAGACCCAGATTATAGCTAATTCAGCGCATTTAGCAGCAATTTACTGGTCTAATCACCCAGAAGAGGGGGGCGATTTTGCAACCAAGATAACAAAAACGGCGTTTTTGAGGCATTTTCGGTGGGCTATTTTGTGCTCTAACAAACAAAAAAGTCGCCACATCAGTGACGACTTTGGTTGATTGAGCCTGTTTTAAACGCTGGTCAGGCTGACAAGCGCATTATTGGTTAGACGAGCTCTGCTTTTTCAGCAATCAACTTGTCTACCACACTAGGATCCGCCAGTGTTGACGTATCACCTAGATTACTTGTGTCACCCGTGGCGATCTTACGTAGAATACGACGCATGATCTTACCAGAGCGAGTCTTCGGTAGAGAGTCTGTCCAGTGCAGTACATCTGGTGTTGCGATTGGGCCAATCTCTTTACGTACCCACTTCTTCACTTCGGCGTGCAATTCCGCACTTGGGAATTCACCATCGTTTAGGGTGATGTAGGCATAAATAGCTTGGCCTTTGATGTCGTGAGGAATACCGACAATCGCCGCTTCTGCGATCTTATCGTGAGCAACTAACGCAGATTCAATTTCTGCTGTACCCATACGGTGGCCAGATACGTTTAACACGTCATCAACACGACCAGTGATCCAGTAGTAACCATCTTCATCACGGCGAGCGCCATCACTAGTGAAATACATGCCTTTAAAGGTAGAGAAGTAGGTTTGTTCAAAGCGTTCGTGATCACCATAAACGGTGCGCATTTGCCCTGGCCAAGAATCTAGAATGACTAGGTTGCCGTCTGTCGCGCCTTCAATGATGTTACCCATGTTATCAACTAGTGCAGGTTGAACACCAAAGAAAGGACGAGTTGCTGAACCTGGTTTGAGATCGGTTGCTCCTGGAAGTGGTGCAATCAAGATACCACCAGTTTCTGTCTGCCACCAAGTATCAACAATTGGAGACTTCTCGTTGCCGATAGTTTTGTAGTACCACTCCCAAGCTTCTGGGTTAATAGGCTCTCCAACTGAACCCATGATACGTAGGCTACTACGTGAGGTATCTTCCACCGCTTCGTTGCCTTTTGCCATTAACGCACGAATAGCCGTTGGCGCAGTATATAGAATGTTGACTTGGTGTTTGTCGACGACTTGGCTCATACGGTTTGTGCTTGGGTAGTTTGGCACACCTTCAAATAGAATGGTTTTCGCGCCGTTAGCGAGTGGTCCGTAGATTAGGTATGTGTGACCGGTAATCCAGCCCACATCTGCTGTACACCAGAAAGTTTCGCCTGGTTGGTAATCGAATACGTATTTGAACGTCATTGCTGCATAAACGAGGTAACCGCCAGTTGTGTGCAGAACGCCTTTTGGTTTACCCGTAGAGCCTGAAGTGTAAAGGATGAATAGTGGATCCTCCGCTTTCATCTCTTCTGGCGGGCAATCTGAAGAGACGTTTGCCGTTGCTTCATGCCACCAAACATCACGATGTTCGTGCCAGTCGATATCACCGCCTGTACGCTTCATGACGATGACTTTCTCAATCGTTTTCACTTCTGGGTTGGTTAGTGCTTCATCGACGTTTTTCTTCAGTGGTACAGCACGGCCGCCACGTACGCCTTCGTCTGCTGTGATTACTACTTTCGCATCTGAATCGATGATTCGACCAGAAAGGGCTTCAGGAGAGAAACCACCAAACACGACGGTATGTACCGCACCGATTCGCGTACAAGCTAACATCGCAACGGCAGCTTCCGTGACCATTGGCATGTAAAGACAAACGACATCGCCTTTGCGAACGCCTTGTTCTTTCAGCGCGTTAGAGAACTCACATACTTCTTTGTGCAGCTCTTTAAACGTTAAGGTTGAGTCATCATTTGGATCGTCACCTTCCCAGATGATTGCAATGTCGTCGCCGCGTTCAGCTAGATGACGGTCAATACAGTTAGCTGAAACGTTTAACGTACCATCTTCAAACCAACGAATATCGACGTGGCCAGTATCAAAAGAGGTGTTCTTCACTTGGGTGAAAGGCTTCATCCAATCAACAATCTTGCCGTGTTCACTCCAGAACCCGACTGGATCTGTTACAGATTGTTGGTACATGGCTTGGTAAGTATCGCTATCCGCGTGGGTATTTTTTTTGATGTTTTCTTTTACCGGATAGATATGGGCTTCACTCATTGCTTTTCTCCTTGTGCTTAATTCCCTTGAATTGAGCAGTGTCCGTTTAAAACGATAAGGTCCTAGACCCTGACGTCGTAAATTCCCTATGGCTATAACTTTTAATCACAGGCTTGGATTCGACAATTAGACTTTAGGATGAGAGTGATACTTATGCTTAAAAATTAAGGGATTAAAACGCAAATTGAGAGTTGAGTCGTAAGTTGAATTAACGAACGTAGGGCAGATTAAGGCTAGGTAGATCACCTTTTGTTAGCCTGACAAAAACCAATGCAGCAGAAATCGCATCTTGTAGGGCGTCATGTTTGTCTTGCATCGGCAGGTCTAGGTGCTTACAGATGGCATCTAAACTGAGGTCAAAATAAGCGTTAGGGAGATGCCTTTCTAGTTTGTCGTGGTAGATCTGGCTAACTTCAATTAGGGGGTTAGGTAATGGAAAACCCAGATGACGTAAGCACGCGAGATCGAGAATCTTTTTGTCATAGCGGATGTGGTAACCCACTAGCGGTTTGTTTCCGATGAAGTCGAGCAGTTGAATTAGCGCCTGTTTCTCATCAATACCATCGACGAGGTCTTTGTGGCGGATTTGATGGATTTTGACTGAATTGGAGTCGAGAGATTGCGGTGCTCTCAGGCGAACTTCAAATGGGCGGCTAGTGATAATTCGATTGCCGATGATTTTGGTGGCTGCAATGGTGACAAGTTCAGCGCGATTTGGATCTAGGCTGGTAGTTTCACAATCGAGCGAAACGTATTCGCCTTTTTCAACCGAAGCAAATAAAGGACGATAAGGTGACCCTTTGAGTTTGAAATGCCAGTAACGACGGACAAGCCAGTTCATACCTACTTCCTTAGTCTCTTATCTGATAATGATAGCCAAGAAACTGCTTAAATTTCTTCACGACGTGCAAACTATGGCGCAATAGATCTCGCTCGGTTCGTTCTAGTTGTTTTAAATCAATACGATTACTGCTGTGTTGGTTAGCGAGTTGTTGGCCCAAGCGCAGTTTGAAAAATAGCTTAAGTGCTTCACTGAGGTTATCTGCCGTATCGGGCTCCAGAATACGTTTGGTGCGCAGAGTTTCTATCCGGTCGAAAGTGTTGCTTTCTTCAATGCCGTACTCAAGCGCCAACGTTCGAATACCGTGAACAATCGGAAAGATGCCGCCGCTTTTTAGGTCGACGCCTTGTTTGTCTTTTTTTACGTTGCCAAACAGAGTGAGTGGCAATGAAAATTGCAGTGCGGGGCGACAGAAATCTTGCAGAGCCAACATATTGTTGAGCATTAACTGGCGTAAATGATGCCTAACTGGCTTTAATAATTCTTTATTGCCAGCGACAGCATGAGCATCACTAAATATGGCTAAGTCCATCACTTGTTCGGCTGATGTCGGCTTTGACCATTTGCTGATCATTTTTTGCCAATCACTTTGACTTTTAACCCATTTAGGGTTGTTGACCATGACATTGCCCGGGCAGAGTGGATAGCCCAGTTGTTGTAAGGTGTGAGTGAGTTGGTCCATCACACTTTCGCATTGATGCCACTCAAGACCATCCTTAACAATTAGGGCATTGTCTTGATCGGTTTTTAAGATCTGTTCCCCACGACCTTCTGAGCCTAATACCACCAAGCAGCAGTAATCGTGAAGAGCTGGTGGAACAATCAGTTCAAAGGCTTTTTCAATGATTTGTTCATTAACCGCAGAGATCAATTCCATGATGAATCGAGTGCGGATACCGTTGCTTAGTAGGCTATCAACCAATTGGCGTTGGCGGTTTGAAGCCATAGCCAATTCTTCTACGCTGGATGCGCGAGCAATACTCAAAGTGAGTACGTGAGAATGGGTTGAGAAAGCACTCAATATTTGCGTCATATCTAGCATGCCGACGGCTTCTTTTCCATCGGCGACCATGACGCGTTTCATTCTATTTCGAGTCATCTTGATCATGGCGTTAAATAGGAAATCACCGTCATCAATATGAATCACAGGAAAGGTGGCAATTTTACCTACTGGCGTATCAAGAGGGTGGTCGTCCAGCATAACGGCATGAAGCATATTGGTGCGAGTGACAATGCCATAAGGGAGGCTACTTGGATCATCAATTAAACGAATATCGTCATCATTCAATTTCACCAGTGCTGAGTCAATGCCGTTCTCTTTTAAAGTGCGAGTAACTTCATTGAGAGGTTGGTCCGGCTCTAAAATCATTGGCGGATGATAAATGTCACTATCGACTTTAGTCAGAATAAACTCAGCGAGGTTTTGCTGTTGCTGCGCGGCTTCAATCAGCTCTTGTCGCTTGGCAAGGTTGGTGTCGAAATAGGCAGCGAATTGGCCGTTATCGTTGTATAGCTCAAGAAAGATCTTCTTAGGCAGTAGGTAAACTAAAGTATCTTCTAGTGCGACGTAGTGGTGGCGAACCTGGTTTTCGAATAAGGCTCGAACATCAAATAGGTCATCATTAGCGTAATGGGCAAAAATCTCGCTGCCATCTTCACTACGCTCTTCAACCGCGCCTTTGATCAGAATATGTAAGTGCTGACTGTCTGCATTGGTTGCCAATATGGTCTCTTTTTCTCGAAAGTACGCAACGTCCAGAGAAGCCCGCAGCTGAGCTTGTTGCTTCTCATCAAGGCGGTTGAACGGAGCGGAGTGCATATTAAATTTGTCAGGCATGAGTGACCTACATGTGCAGAGACCATAGCCTAAGTGTGACAAGTTTATAAAGAACCGCCAGACGACTTTGGTCGAAGTTGTCAGATCAATAAATGGCTCTTTTCACTTGGGTAAGGTTTACAAGGGGAGAATACGGAAACGGTTTCGGACTGATTCTTCCCTTTTTAAGTTTTGTTACAAAGTGGATAATACGGCATCTGTTCTTAAGCATTTTGAGGTAATAATGCTGACCCCTTCTCCTTATGGCTGGATTTCCCAGTATTTTATCGGCTTTTTCTTTGCCTATGGTGTGTATCTGCCATTTTGGGCACTGTGGTTTGAAGAGCAGGGCGTATCACCAACTGATATTGGTTTGTTAGTCGGTATTGGTTTTGCGACTCGTTGTGTGGCGAATATGGTGTTGACACCTCGAATCCATAAAGTAGAGCATCTCATACCAGCACTGCGTTGGTTAAGTTTTGCTGCGCTTCTGTTTGTTGGTTTCCACTTCTTTGCTGGCGGCAGTTTTTGGTTGATGGCGTTAGCAACAGTACTGTTTAACTTATGTTGTGGCCCAATTGTTCCCCTTTCTGATGCGATGGCGAACTACTATTCTCGTCTAAAATTGCTCGACTATGGACGTACCCGCCTATGGGGTTCGATTGCCTTTATTGCAGGCTCAACGGTTGTTGGTTTTATGGTGGCCAAGTTTGGCACTGATATGATTCTGTATACGGCCTTAGTTGGTGTATTGGTCGGTTTGATTTTTTCAATGCGCAGTATTAATCCCATGCCAGTCACTACGGCGGAAGAGCATGCAGAGCGACCAAAACTCACTGAGTTACTGCGTGAAATTCCAGTCGTGAAGTTCTTGCTGCTGGTGGCTTTGATTCAAGGTAGCCACGCAGCGTATTACAGTTTTAGTTCTATTTACTGGAAAGGCGCGGGTTACTCAGAAGATATTATTGGTTACCTATGGAGTCTTGGAGTCGTCGCCGAAGTAGCGATTTTCGCACTGAGTAAGCGCCTGTTTGCAGGCTGGTCACTTCGGGCCTTTTTTGTTGTTGCCGCTGTGGGTGTGATTGTGCGCTGGGGGCTAACTGCTTCTACGACGATGCTGCTTGCATTGGTGATGATTCAGCTGTTGCATGGGGTGACGTTTGCCATTGCTCATATTGGTGCTATTCAATACATTCAGAATTCAGAACCGCACAAAATGGTGGCGCTGCAAGCCTTGTATAATGCGATTCCTCTAGGTGCCTTTATCGCTTTGATGACAACCTTAAGTGGCTGGGGATACGAGCGATGGGGAGCGAATGTATTCTGGGCGATGGCGGCAATGGGGGTGTTGGCGTTGTTGATTAAAGTTGATCCTCAATCGTCTCATGGCGCTAAGGTTATGGAGCCTGAACCACAGAATTAACCCGGACTGATTGAGTTCAAAGGGTATCCTTAGTTAAATGAAACCTCTCCAATATGGAGAGGTTTTTTTACGACTGAAATAGCGAATAGATAAGGATATCTGATGCAAGGTTGGTTAGTGATATTGGTATCACTGTTGTATCTCGGGTTACTGTTTTTTATTGCCTGGTATGGAGATAAGCAAAGCAAGTGGTTGGCAAAGTGGCGACCTTGGATCTACAGCTTGTCGATTGCGGTTTACTGTACGTCGTGGACCTTCTATGGAACGGTCGGGCAGGCCAGCAATAACCCTTGGTCATTTCTACCGATCTACATCGCGCCCATTATTGTGTTTACTTTGGGTTGGCGGGTGTTGGCTCGCTTAATCATTACCGCCAAACGAGAGCACATCACTTCCATTGCTGACTTTATTGCTGCTCGATATGGTAAGTCGCAAGGGTTAGCGGTGGTCGTTACTCTAATCGCGGTTGCTGGTATCTTGCCATATATTGCACTACAACTGCGTGGTATTACCATGGGGCTTGAGATCATAGCTCCCGAACTCTCTGGTAGCGTGGGCGAAGAAGGGGCTGATGTCTCTTGGTTCGTGGTTGCAGCATTGGCTATTTTTACCATGCTGTTTGGTACTCGTCATATTGATAACACTGAGCACCACCGCGGCATGATGATGGCGATCGCTTTTGAGTCAGTACTCAAGCTGGTAGCCTTTTTAGTGGTCGGCTGTTTTATTCTCTATTTAGCTCTTGGTCGTAGTGATATTGAACTGCTTGAGATCGCTTCACAAACCTATCAATCCCCTAATGTCCCAACCCTGATTATCCATACCTTGCTGACGATGATGGCGATCGTCTGCCTGCCTCGTCAGTTTCATACTATGGTGGTTGAAAATGAACGGGCGCAAGATCTGCACACCGCGCGTTGGTTGTTCCCGCTATACCTCATCTTAATGGGCTTATTTGTTTTACCAATCGCTTGGGTGGGGCAAAGCTTATTATCGGGTGTGAGTGCCGATACCTATGTGATCAGCTTGCCTATGGCTGTCGGGGCGCAAGATATCGCTCTATTGGCTTTTCTTGGTGGTACGTCTGCGGCGAGTGGTATGGTGATTGTTTCTACTATTGCTTTGGCAATCATGGTGTCGAACGACTTAGTGATGCCATTGCTATTGCGCCGAATGCGGTTAACTCAGCGCAATCATCGCCATTTTTCAGGGTTATTGTTAGTTATTCGTCGTGGCTTGATCATGTTGCTACTGTTTGGAGCATGGGGCTTCTATCAGGCACTTGGCAATATTCACTCTTTATCTGCGATTGGTTTTCTCTCTTTTGCGGCGATTACCCAATTCGCACCTGCCATCATTGGTGGTATGTATTGGCGTCAAGGCAATCGTAAAGGGGCTTATGTAGGCCTTGCTGTTGGCTTCACTATTTGGCTGATTACCTTGATGAGCCAAACGGACATGCTGGCAGGCGATGCGGATAGTAACTTCTTGCTCTGGGTGGTGAGCCCTCCAGCGTTTCTTGATGGTTCTGGGATTCAAAGCTCTGATTGGGGCATTGTATTGAGTGTTGTTGCCAATGCTCTTTGTTATGTTTTGATCTCCTCTGTGACGCGCGCCAGCCTGAGTGAGCGTTTACAATCTGCTTCATTCGTCGGGACGCCACTGCCAGAAAGCGAAAACATGAGTCTCTACCAAAGCCGTGTCACTGTCGGTGAATTAGAGATGCTTGCTTCACGCTTTGTTGGGCGGCAGCGGGTGCGAAATGCGTTCAAGCAGTATTGGATGCAGCAGCATGAAACCATGCTACCGAACCAGCAAGCCCCTTCTACACTGATTCGTCATACTGAGCGGGTTCTCGCTGGGGTATTCGGTGCGTCATCAGCTAAGTTAGTACTGACCTCTGCGCTGCAAGGGCGCAATATGCAGCTCGAAGAGGTGGCAACCATTGTTGATGAGGCCTCGGAGCTGTATGACTTTAGCCGTGGCTTACTGCAAGGCGCGATTGAACATATTGGTCAGGGCATTGCTGTGGTTGATAAACAACTTAGGCTGGTGGCGTGGAACCAACGTTATTTAGAACTGTTTACCTTTCCAACCGGATTGATTCAGGTCGGCAGACCCATTGCGGATGTGATTCGTCACAATGCGGAGCAGGGTTTATGCGGCCCTGGCGATCCAGAAGAACACGTTCGTCGCCGCGTCTATCACCTTGAGCATGGTACAAGGCATACTTCTTCTCGCGTTCGCCCTGATGGCAGAGTGATTGAAGTGCAGGGGAATCCAATGCCGGGTGGCGGCTTTGTAATGAGTTTTACTGACATCACCGTTTTCCGAGACGCAGAACAAGCGTTAAAAGAGGCGAACGAATCTCTGGAAGAGCGTGTTCATAAACGAACTCAAGAGTTAGAGAATCTAAATAAGCAGTTAGTCGCAGCGACTCAACGATCGGAGCATGAGTCACAGTCTAAATCACGATTTCTTGCGGCCGTGAGCCACGACTTGATGCAACCGTTAAATGCAGCAAGGTTATTTGCGTCGTCATTGTCTGAAGTGGCAAAAGAAGAAGAGACCAAAAAGCTTTCTCACTACATTGAAAGTGCGTTGGGTGCGGCAGAAGATTTGATTGGTGATTTACTTGATATTTCACGACTTGAATCGGGCAAGCTCGATGTCAATGTGCATGCGTTTGCCGTCAATGATGTGTTGGCCAATTTGAATGCTGAGTTTAGTGCATTAGCCAAACAGCAGGGGATTGAGTTTGAGATGGTGCCTAGCCAACTTATTGTTGAATCTGACCCAAAACTGCTCCGCCGCGTGGTTCAAAATTTCTTAACCAATGCGTTCCGTTATAACCCAAATGGCAAAGTGGTATTGGGTGTTCGACGGGTAGATGGACAAGCGCGTATTGATGTGTGGGATAACGGCACGGGTATTGATGAAGATAAGCAGCAAGAGATCTTTGAGGAGTTTACTCGTGGTAGTCAGGTTCGTTCGGATCAAGGTTTGGGTTTAGGTTTAGCCATTTCTAAAGGTATTGCCCACGTGCTTGGACACCAGATCTCGATGCGTTCTTGGCCCGGTGAGGGGAGTGTCTTCTCTATTACTTTGAGTCGCGCTACACAAGTATTAGCTCAGCCTCAAGTGGCACCGACGGCTGCGGTATCTGATTTGAGTCATCTTAAAGTCCTTTGCGTTGATAATGAGCCAGACATTCTCGTGGGGATGGAGAACCTTCTCGCTCGTTGGGGCTGTGACGTAAGAACGGCAACCGATATTGTAACTAGCTTGAAATCGATCGAAGACGACTGGCTACCAGACGTGATTCTTTCTGATTATCGTCTCGACAATGGTCGAACGGGGCTTGAAGTCTTGCAGCAGTGTCGACTGCGCCTCGGAGATAGCTTTGAAGGGGTCATCATTAGTGCTGACCGCACCAATGACATGATGGATGGTATTAAATCTAATGGCTTTGGTTTTATTCCTAAGCCCGTGAAGCCGCTTAAGTTAAGAGCGATATTGAATCGGGTATAGAGAGTTACTCAATGACATTGATAAAAAAGGGTTGGCAATTGCCAACCCTTTGTACGTTTAAGCTAATGGCTATTCAGTAAAGAGTGTTTCGTATTTAACAAATGCAGTTTGAGTTTCGCCGTAGTAAAAAGTGCCGTCTGCTTGAATCGCCATGCGTAACCAGCTTTCTGCTGATGCAGGTTTAGGTAGGGTAATGTACCAATTGTTCCCGGCTTGGTCGGCTGCCGTCATGTCAATAGGTTGTCCAGCTTGATCTTGGCTATCAACTAAAGAGAGTTTCACGCCGTCTAATGGGAACGCGGATTTTAATGACAGCTGTAGTTCTGATTCGGTGAGCTTTTCCGAACGAAATTGCACTTTGAAATCGCCATTATTTAAGTCACACAGACCACTCGTATAGCGGCAGTTCGATTTGGCGGCTAATTTGTAGCTTTCCCCTTCTTTTGCTGCATGTGGCTTCTCACTTAACGCCATGTCAGTGCCAAAGTAAGCAATCAAAGAAAGAATTGGGGCGATCAGTAATGCGATAATAAAATGCTTATTTTTGAACATGTTGGCTTCCTTGCTACAACGACGTAAGGTTAAATTAACCTAATCTAGCGAATAAAAAAGCCCCAATCGGGGCTTTTGTGGTTCAGGTATTATTATTAGTGGTCAACAGCGTCGCCAGCACCTGCAGGTACGCGTACGTGTTCAACTAAATCTTTCACTTCTTGTGGTGTTTCTTCAGTTACACGTGATACTGCGAATGCAACGATGAAGTTAAACATTGCACCAATTGCACCGAATGCGTTTGGTTCAATGCCTAAGAACCAGTTGCTGCCCCAGCTTTCTAGGTATTTCCAATCAGCGATGAATAGGATGCCTTTGTGTTGGAATACGTAGAACAGTGTAATTGTGATACCCGCAATCATACCTGCGATTGCACCTTCTTTGTTGATGCTCTTACTGAAGATACCCATCATCAACGCAGGGAAGATAGAGGATGCCGCCAGACCGAACGCCAGAGCTACCGTACCTGCCGCAAAACCAGGTGGATTGAGGCCAAGATAACCTGCGACTGCGATGGCGACCGCCATGGCTATTCGACTTGCGAGTAGCTCTTTCTTCTCGGATATATTCGGATTTATTACGCCCTTGATTAAGTCATGGGAGATGGCCGAGGATATCGCAAGCAGTAGACCTGCCGCCGTAGAAAGTGCCGCCGCTAGACCACCCGCTGCCACAAGAGCGATTACCCAGTTAGGTAGCTTCGCAATCTCAGGGTTAGCCAGTACCATGATGTCACGGTCAACTTTTAGCTCGTTTGTTGCTGCGCTTGATGTGTATTCGATAAGGCCGTCGCCGTTCTTATCATCAAAGCCTAGTAGACCTGTTTTCTCCCAGTTCTTGAACCAATCCGGACGCTCATCATAAGCAAGGTGTTGGCCAGGTGCAGGGTTTACTGTATCCATTAGGTTTAAGCGAGCCATTGCAGATACTGCTGGTGCAGTCGTGTATAGGATCGCGATGAAGAACAATGCCCAACCTGCTGAGGTACGTGCGTCACGCACTTTTGGTACAGTGAAGAAGCGGATGATTACGTGTGGTAGACCAGCAGTACCAATCATCAGTGACATGGTGTAAACAAACATGTTTAGCGTATCACCACGGACTTGGGTGGTATATTCACTGAATCCTAGTTCGGTCACCACTTGGTCGAGCCTATCGAGGAGATAGACATCGGTGCCGGAAATGGTACTTCCTAGACCGATTTGTGGTAGTGGGTTACCTGTTAGTTGCAGAGAGATAAAGATTGCAGGGATAGTGTAAGCAAGAATGAGTACGCAATATTGAGCAATCTGCGTGTACGTGATGCCTTTCATACCGCCCATTACAGCGTACATAAATACGATACACATACCAATCAGAAGACCAGTTGAGTAATCTACTTCAAGGAAACGACCGAACGCAACACCAACGCCTTTCATCTGGCCGATAACGTAGGTTACCGATGCGATGATAAGACAGACTACTGCTACAATACGTGCTGCGTTTGAGTAGAAACGCTCACCTACAAACTCAGGTACCGTGAACTTACCAAACTTACGTAGGTAAGGAGCAAGTAATAGTGCCAACAGTACGTACCCGCCAGTCCAACCCATGAGGAAGACACTGCCGCCGTAGCCCATAAAGGCAATCAAACCTGCCATTGAAATAAATGATGCAGCAGACATCCAGTCCGCAGCTGTCGCCATACCGTTAGCAATTGGGTTTACACCGCCGCCAGCAACATAGAACTCTTTTGTTGAACCCGCGCGTGCCCAAATCGCTATACCGATATAGAGAATAAAGGTAGCACCTACTACGAGATAAGTGATTGTTTTCAAATCCATCTGAGTTACTCCTTACTCATCTACGCCGAATTCACGGTCTAGTTGGCGCATTTTCCACGCGTAGTAGAAAATAATACCTAGGAAGGTATAGATGGATCCTTGCTGTGCAAACCAGAATCCTAGTTTGTAACCACCTATTTGAAATTGATTAAGTACGTCGACAAATAAAATGCCGCACCCAAAAGAAACGACAAACCAAACTACCATTAGGTTGATCATCAGTTTTACGTTCTTGTCCCAATAGGCTTTGGCTCTTTCCTGACTTTCAAACGCCATTGCCGCCTCCTTACGATTGGTTTTGTTGTTAAGAAAATGTTTCAATATCTACACTAGCAAGGGTGGGGCAAGAACTCTTTTCAACTTTAGTCGGGGCGTATAAAACAAAAAGCGCCTAAAAATAAGGCGCTTAAAGGGAATCGTTTGGAATTTGTGATGTTAACACCGTGTTAAATTAGCCAAAAGTCTAATGTTTCTGCAGTGCGGTAAGGAAAATAAATCAGCTTAAGTAGAAATCTTTGATCCCCATCAGCAGATTATTGACTGCCACTGCTGCCAATATTAGCCCCATTACGCGACTGATAATCGCCGCGCCAACATTACCAATCCACTTTTGTATGTGCGTTGCTCCAAGAAGAAGCAGTAAGGTAATCAATAGAACCGCAATCATCACGGCTGCGGTTAAGCCTTGATCAAACAGAGAGTAGCGGTGGTTATCGGTTAGCATCACAATTGCCATCATTGCACCAGGAGAAGCAATGGATGGAATCGCTAAAGGGTAGACGGCTAAATCGGCTAGATCAGAGTGGCTGATCTCTTGGGATAACTTGGTCTCTTGCTCTGGCTTGGACTCACCGAAAATCATCGTCAGGGCAAAAAGTAACAACACCAATCCACCTGCGGCTTGGAATGCGGGCAGTGGAATTTGCATCGCTTCAAGCAACAGTTGTCCAGCGAGTAGGAAAAACAGTAAGACACCAGTGGCTATAGCAACGGCTTTCAGGGCGACTAAGCGGCGCTGTTTTGCAGTTAAGTGTGAGGTTTGTGACAAATAGACCGGAACACTGCCGATAGGGTCGATGACAGCCCACAGGACAACGAATTGAGTAATAAGAATGCTGAGCACTTTGCTTTTCTCCCAGAGTAAAGGAACAGAGGGATGGATGAGTCAGTAGTGACTGACTCAGAGAGAATAGCAAAAATATTGGTGCCTTAAGTTAAAATTAAGTGAATTAAGCTTCTGATTCTAGCTGTTGAAGTAAAATTACCGCTTGGGTGCGATTTTTTACACCTAACTTTCTAAAGATGGCCGTCATATGGGCTTTGATTGTGGCTTCTGAAACATTTAACTCATAGGCAATTTGCTTATTCAGTAAACCATCAGATAGCATTCCGAGAACTTTGTATTGTTGTGGTGTTAGAGTAGAAATTTTCTCAGCTAAATCGTTACATGCAGCATTGTTGGTGATTGAACCTTCAGGGAAGAAGGGTTCGCCATTTAGCACTTGGTTCAAGGCGCTGACAAGTTCGCGCATATCGCTTGATTTAGGAATAAAGCCAAATGCACCGTGGCTTTTGACCTGAGTAACAACAGATGATTCTTCACTGGCTGACACGACGACAATTGGCAGATCAGGGTATTCTGCACGTAAATGAATCAAGCCAGACATACCATTTGCTCCGGGCATCTTTAAATCCAATAGCAGCAGATCGGGTTCTTCTTCTTTGGCAAGAACGGAAAGTAGCGCTTCTAGAGAATCCGCCTCTAAAAGATTGGCACCACTCACGGCCATATGCACAGACTGGAATAGTGCATTGCGAAACAGAGGGTGGTCGTCGGCTATGATAATGTTGTAGGTCGAATCCATGACGTTAAGCACTTATAACAAATTGGTTAACAGAATTATTGACACCTTTGAGAGTGTGGACAATGTTTATGCATTAAAAGTCTGAACTGTATCGGGTTTTATTAGAAAAATTGCATATAAATGAGCGAATTGCGTTTTGGAACTTTAGGAACGTCAATATAGCGGTAAGTCGATATGCTTTTGGTTTATGGGTAACCCAAAGCTAATTCAGTATCGCGAGGTATAGAAGTAGAGGTTTTTGATGAGTCGCGCCTTTTCGTAAACCAAAGGCGCGACACAGTTAAGCTTAAAGGTTATGGGTAACCAAATGCTCTAAGAAAGGCTCGGCTTGCATGAAACCTGTCACGCGAGCGTTGCTTACATGCTCTCCTTGGCTATCCCAAAACTCGATAGTCGGAAGCCCCAGTACGTTCATTTGTTTGAGTAGTTCAATGTCTTGCGGGGTGTTTTTGGTGACATCCGCTTGCAGCAGTACAAAGCCTTGCAGTTTTTGCTCTACGTTTGGCTGGTGGAATGTGTACTTTTCAAACTCTTTACACGCGACACACCAGTCAGCGTAGAAATCCAGCATAACCGGTTTACCTGCCAATTTGGCCTGCTCTAATTGTGTCTCTAATTCTGACACGTTAGAAATGCGAGTGAACTGAATATTCGCTTGAACTTGCTCTGCATGGTTACCATACCAGTAATTGAGCGCCGGTTGGGCAGAAGCAAATAGGCCTAAGAAAGCAATAATGCCCACAGTGCTCTGTTTCCATCCGCCAAAAGGTAGCGAGTTTTTCACATGATATAGCCAACCAAAGGCAATAATACCGAGCGCAGACCATAAACCTGTTGCCCAAATTTCTGGCAGAATTCGCTCTAGTAAGAATAGCGGTGCAGCGAGCAGCACAAAACCAAACAAGGTTTTTACGCGATCCATCCAGTTGCCTGCTTTTGGTAGTAACTTATTGCCAAACACTGCAACCAATATCAGTGGGATGCCCATACCCAAGGCCAATGCGTAGAGCGCTACGCCGCCTGTTAGTAAGTCTCCGCTTTGCGCCACATACAGTAGCGCTCCAGACAATGGCGCTGTCGTACAAGGTGAACAGACAAGGCCTGAAATAGCACCCATCGCAAATACACCTAATGTGCTACCACCTTGTTGCTTGTTGCTAATGTTATTAAGCCAAGTCTGAACGCTGCTTGGTAACTGCAAGTTATACAAGCCAAACATCGACATCGCTAAAGTAACAAATAGAAGGCTGAGGCCGATAAGCACGTAAGGGTGTTGCATCGCGGCTTGAAATTGCATACCAGCTGACGCAACGACCAAACCAAGTAATGTGTAAGTCAGTGCCATGCCTTGCACGTAAATGAATGACAGACCAAGTGCGCGCCCATGACTCAGTTTACCGCTGCCCAGTACAATACTGGTTAAAATTGGGTACATCGGCAGTACGCAAGGGGTAAAGGCTAGACCAATACCAAGAGCCAAAAAGAGTAGCGGTGTCCACCAATTATCACCAAGCTTAGAAGCCAGGTTAGACTCTTTTGATTGAGGGGCAGAAGTAACGGTTGTATCGTTTTGAGAGGTTAGCGCTTCAGTGTTGTTAGACTGCGCTGGTGTGATTTTCTGAGTGTCTGCAGAGGCAAAGCTGGTCAAATCAATCACGCGAGTTTCTGGTGGGTAACAAAAGCCGGCTTTCGCGCAGCCTTGATACTGAACCGTCAAACGAGCACCTGTTTGATAGTTGGTTAATGGAATTTCGGCAAACAGTGGTGTGGTGTAGATGTTCACATCACCGAAAAATTCATCTTTGTAAGGTTCGCCGTCTCGCATCGTGACATCACCCAGCGTGACATGTTCACCGCTAAAAGAAATTCGGTGTTGATATAGGTAATACTCGGGCTTTACTTGCCAATCGAGAAAGACCTTATCGTCTTGCTGATAGAAATTAAATGGGAAGGCTTCATCAACAGGCACAAACGTATTGCTGTTGTTACCAAAGTTTGGCGCAGAATTGGAATTACCAAATAGGGCCAATGCAGGCGTTGAAACAACAGAAAAGCACAGGATTAACAGTGATAAGGCGAAACGCATAAATCAGTCACTTGAGTAAAATTTGATGTATTTTAACTCAATAAGACAGGGGAAGGCTGTAATAAGTTTCAAGCAAAGATAAATAACTTTAATGCAAAAGTTGGTTGACTGAAAACAAGTATCTTGGCTCTCTTTTAATAAACGATTCGAGAACCAAGAAACTCATTCAATATGAAGTGTTTATGCGACTCCAAGGCGAGCGCGGACGACATTTTCACAGGCATCGATTCGGGCGGTGTCTTTTGGAATGACTAACACAGTATCATTGCCGCCGACCGTGCCGAGAATTTCGGTGTGTGGGTCAATATCAACTAAGCGTGCAACCAACTGTGCGCTGCCTGGGTGCGTTTTTACCACTACCATCGCTTGGTTGTGCGTGATGAACTCAATCTGAGAAGAGATAGAGGACTCTACGCGAACTGGCGCGGTTTCAACGGTAATACAGTATACTTTTTTACCGCAGGCATTTTGCACTTTTACAACACCAAGTTGAGAAAGTAAGCGTGAGACTGTTGATTGGCTTATGCCTTCAAAACCAATATTAATTAGGGCTTCGCGCAGTTCATTTTGCGTCGCAAAGCTCTGTTGTTGAAGTAGGCGCTTGCAAGCAGCAGTTAATGTTTTGTCTTCGGTATAATCATTACTAATAGGGGTTAGAGTTTCACTCATGAGAACTCCTTAACGTGACGTACGGATAAATCGTCCATGTAAACTTAGGCACTCCATTTCTCCCTTAGCACCCATTAATTGAGCTATCACTTCTGCGGTGATTTTATGAATTGAATTCGAGTTTAGTTTAACACCAAATAAAATGTGGCTTTGTGAATGGGATCGCCAAATAAAAAACTATATTTATTGTAATGAGTTAACGAATTATTCTGTTGAAAAGTGGATATTTATTCCTTAAGAAGAATAAATATCCAGGCTTGTTTTGGTGGGATATGGGTAGCCTTTAGCTAGGTTATCTAGCGGGCTTCAGTCATGATTTCACGTGAGAATACTTTTTCACAGTAGTGGCATTTCAGGTGAACATTTTCCTGCTTTTGCTGCACTTTAAAGCGACTTTCTACTGGCTCACCATGAGAAATACAGTTGCTATTCGGGCACTCAAAAACACTTTCAATGCTTTCTGGAAGCGTTAAGTTCAGCTTACTAACCACCTTGTATTCTTCGATTTGATTTACCGTTGCTTTTGGTGCGTACAGTGCTAGTTGGCTAGCCTGCTCTTTAGTTAGATAGATGTTTTCAATCTTAATCAGATCTTTGGCACCTAACGCTGATGACGGCAAGTTGAGGCCAATAGTAATGCGCTGATTGGCTTTGTGCATTTTGAACAGCTTAAGGATTTTGATACCGATATGCGCAGGGATATGGTCAATCACAGAGCCGTTATGAATCGCTTCTACTTGAAGTTGAGTTTCTTTCACCATGATGTCTCTCCTGCTTATTAAATGTTTTCGTTAAGAACTAGGGCTAGTAGGGCTTCGCGGGCGTAAACGCCATTTTCAGCCTGTTCAAAGTAGTAAGCGTGTTTGGTCTTATCTACATCTGTGGTGATTTCATCAACACGAGGAAGTGGGTGAAGCACTTTCAGGTTATCGCGCGCTTCAGTTAATGTTGCCGCTGTCAGGATAAAGGCCGATTTGATGTGAGCGTATTCAGATTCATCAAAACGCTCTTTCTGTACGCGAGTCATGTAAAGCACATCCAGCTCTGGCACAACGTCATCAATATTGGTGTGCGTGCTGAATTGAATGCCTGCTTCTTCAAGTTCTTCGCAGATGTAATCTGGCATCGCTAAGGCGTCTGGGGCGATAAAGAAGAAGCGAACATTGTTGAATTTTGCCAATGCTTGAGTCAGAGAGTGAACGGTGCGTCCGTATTTAAGGTCACCAACGAATGCAACGTTGAGATTGTCTAGCGTGCCTTGCGTTTCGTAAATCGAGAACAGGTCTAGCAGAGTTTGAGTTGGGTGTTGGTTTGCGCCATCACCGCCGTTGACAATTGGCACACCGTTAGAAAACTCAGACGCCAAGCGCGCAGCGCCTTCTTGCGGGTGACGCATAACAAACGCATCTACATACGAAGCGATCACTTGCACGGAATCCGCCAAAGTTTCCCCTTTCTTTGCCAATGACGTGTTACCACCGTTATCAAAACCAATCACAGTACCACCTAAACGCTGAACAGCCGTTTCAAATGAAAGGCGGGTACGGGTTGAAGGTTCAAAGAAGCAGCTTGCCACTACTTTGTTTTTTAGTAGCTCAGGGTTTGGCTCAGCTTTTAATCTTGCCGCAGTATCGACGATCAGCTCTAGCTCTTTACGGCTGAGCTCTGGGATGGAGATGATGTGCTTATTAAATAACGAATGCGCCATAGCAGTGTTTCCTCGTCTCGAATGGTAAATTACAGACAAAAAAAAGCCCCCTAAAAATAGGAGGCTTAGAATAGAATCAATGGAGAAAATGAAACAGAAAACGATCCCGACTCTGGGCGCGTTTGGTAACAACGAAAGGTTGTTGGTGACTGTGTCATTCTTAGGACTCCTTAGACAAATTGCAGAGGATTATACGGACAAAAAAACGCCTTGCAAGCGTTTGCGAAAAGTATCCATAAATTGGATTTTTATGCGAACTTCGCATATTTTCGCTTGGTTTTCTCAGCCATTGTGAGAACTTGCTTGAAGGCGTCTAGGTCGCTATTTTGTATCAAATCGTGTGAAAAAAAATGCGAGCTTTATTCAAGGAGCGTGACTCCAATCCTGCCACTCGCATTTCCCTGCAGTTCGATTAGTCGCCTAGAGTTGCAACCATTACCGCTTTGATTGTGTGCATACGGTTTTCAGCTTCGTCAAATACGATAGAGTGTTTAGACTCAACCACTTCATCTGTTACTTCTACACCGTCTTTAAGTTGTGGGTATTCTGCCGCAAGCTGTTTGCCCACTGTTGTATCTTCACCGTGGAATGCTGGTAGGCAGTGCATGAATTTCACATGTGGGTTGCCTGTTGCTTTTAGCATTTCCATGTTTACTTGGTAAGGCATCATTAGGTTGATACGCTCAGCCCATGCTTCTTTTGCTTCGCCCATCGATACCCATACGTCTGTGTATAGGTAATCACAACCTTGAACGCCTTCTTGTACGTCTTCAGTTAGTGTGATTTTCGCACCTGTTTCTTCAGCGATTTCACGACATGTTGCCACTAGCTCTTCTTCTGGCCAGAACGCTTTTGGTGCTACTAGGCGGATGTCCATGCCCATTTTCGCTGCGCCAACCATTAGAGAGTTACCCATGTTGTTGCGAGCATCGCCTAGGTATGCAAACTTCATTTCGTGTAGCTGTTTACCGCGGCCGTGTTCCATCATAGTTAGGAAGTCAGCTAGGATTTGAGTTGGGTGGAATTCATCTGTTAGGCCGTTCCATACTGGTACACCAGCGTATGCGCCTAGCTCTTCAACGATCTCTTGACCAAAGCCACGGTACTCGATGCCATCGTACATGCGGCCAAGAACGCGTGCTGTATCTTTCATTGACTCTTTGTGACCAATTTGAGAACCCGATGGGCCTAAGTAAGAAACTTGAGCGCCTTGGTCAAATGCTGCAACTTCGAATGCACAACGTGTACGAGTTGACGTTTTCTCGAAGATTAGGGCAATGTTTTTGCCTTTTAGACGAGGTTGCTCATAGCCGTTGTATTTCGCTTTTTTAAGTTCCGCAGAAAGATCCAAGAAGTGTTGGATTTCACGTGGAGTAAAGTCTAGTAGTTTTAGGAAGTTACGGTTGCGTAGATTAAAAGCCATGATGTTTTCCTTTTTTGTTTTGCGCTTCCTTGGTTGCAGGGAAAGAGGTAAGAAAGCGCAGTTAAATTGAGTTATTGGTATTGCTTAAATTCGTTATTAACCTTTAGTGATGTTGGTGCCAGCTGTGCCTTGAAGGATGCGTAAACCATCTTCCAAAGAGCCGATACCGACCACTTTTCCGCCTTGCTTAATGAACTCGCATGACGCTTCAATTTTTGGTCCCATAGAGCCAGCATCAAATTGGTATTTTGCTAGTTCAGTTGGGTTAGTGCTGCGCAGTGCATGTTGTGTTGGTTTGCCCCAGTCTAGGTAAACCGCATCTGCGTCAGTCAGGATAAGTAGTGCATCTGCGTCTAACTGTTTTGCTAAGAACGCAGCAGACATGTCTTTGTCGATAACCGCTTCAACGCCAACCAGTTTGCCGTTTTCACGTTTTACTGGAATGCCGCCACCGCCAGTACAGATAACTAAGTGGCCTTCAGCAATTAACTTAGTAATCGCATCGTTTTCGATGATGCCTGTTGGTTGTGGGCTAGGAACCACGCGGCGGAAGTGTTGGCCATCTGGTTTGATTGTCCAGTGGTACTTCTCTGCCATTTCACGCGCTTCAGCTTCTTCGTAAATCGGTCCGATTGGCTTGGTTGGGTCAGCAAACGCTGGATCGTTTGGATCCACGGTCATTTGCGTCAACATGCAAGTGACGTTTGCTTCAGGCATTTGGTTTTTGAACTCTTGCATCAACATGTAGCCGATCATGCCTTGCGTTTCACTGCCTAGAACATCTAGTGGGTATGGCGCTACTTTTTTGTATTCCAAACCTTGTAGAGCCAGAAGGCCAACTTGAGGACCATTACCGTGCACAAGAACAACGTTGTACTCTTGAGCTATTTTAGAAATAGTATTGACAGCAATTTCAATATTGTGGCGTTGAACGTCAGCTTCTAACGGCTCACCGCGACGAAGTAGGGCATTACCACCCAGTGCGACAACTACAGTTTGTTTAGTCATTGTTTGAATCTCTCTGCAGGGGGCTGGAGTGCTATCAGAGATAGGGAATTCCAGCCTTTAATCACTTAATTAGATACCATCACGTTCGATTGGGCAGCTCATGCAGCGAGCACCGCCACGACCACGACCTAGCTCATCGCCTGGGATAGGTAGTACTGTGATGCCTGCTTTGTCGTATTTTTCGTTGGTGTAAGTGTTACCTTCGTAGCCAACAACAACGCCAGGTTTCACAGTTAGAACGTTGTTTGCATCGTTCCATTGCTCACGTTCAGCGTGGAAGTTGTCACCACCGGTTGTGATTAGATTTAGCTTGTCGACACCTAGTGCTTTCTCGATAGCAGTAACGAAGTAGCCTTCTTCTTTCACATTAACAGCGCCAGACTCATCGCCAGTTAGGCTCCAGCATTTCACATCTTTACGCACCACTTCTGGGTAAACAGAGAACGTATCAACGTCCATGTGAGTCATTACTGTATCTAGGTGCATACAAGAGCGGTGTTTAGGTAGCTCCATTGCAATGATTTGTTTTGCTTGACCATGCTTGAACAGGCCTGATGCTAAGTGCTCAACACCTTGTGCTGTTGTACGCTCGGACATACCAATAAGGACAGTGCCTTTACCAATGACCAGTACGTCGCCGCCTTCGATTGTTGAGTTGTCGTAGTTCACTTGCTCGTTGTCGCCGAAGTACTTGATGAAGTCTTGGCCTGCAAAGCTTGGGTGCCAGCGGTAGATAGCGCGAACATGGTTGGTTTCACGTTGACGAGCTGGTTTTGCCATAGGGTTGATAGACACACCGCCGTAAACCCAGCAAGAAGTATCACGAGTAAATAAGTGGTTTGGTAGTGGTTCAATGATGAAGTCTGTTGGAGCGTGAAGACCTTGCATCATAGAAGATGATTTCATAGGCATTTCTGCGTAAGACAAACCACCTGTTAGGATTTTCGCGAGTTCGATGTTTGGTAGGTCACCTAGGTAGCAACGAACGTCGTTTGCGAATGTTTTACCAAGACGGTAGTCAGACACTTGGTGAGTCAGCAACCATTCTTTTGCTTCTGGCACTGCTAGTGTGTCTGCAAGAAGGTCAGTAAGAAGTAATACTTCTACGCCTTGGTCACGCAAAGTTTGAGTGAATACATCGTGCTCTTTACCCGCACGCTCTACTGCCAATACGTCATCGAATAGTAGGTCGTGACAGTTAGATGGTGTTAGGTGAGTCAGAGCTCGTCTAGGGCGGTGAACAAGAACGCGACGTAATTGACCGATTTCAGAACCTACGTATAACTTACTCATGATCGTATCTCTCTTATTTTTTAATTAGTCTTTTAAATAAAAACTAATATTGAATTTGTAGGGAATAAAGGTGTGAATTAATTTATTCACTTATTTGTTCTGGAATTAATATTACGCTTGTTGGGGGAGGAATCTTAGAGGTCGCTCACACTTCATTTTTTATGCTCAAAGCCAGTGTTTTCAAGGGCTTTAACAATATCTATGCACTTGTTATCTTGTTGTGAACCCCCTAATTAGCTGTCGATTTGGGAAGTTTATGCACAAAATAACGCCGCGATATGCAAAAATAGTCAGGAAGGGAAATTATATTCAGTTGAATATATCTGATAGGAAAGTGAATAGGTTGGAAATATGCACTCAAAGTTTCTAGATAATTGCTTTTTAAGTCCGAATCAATCGGTTGGTAACAAAACTTTTGATAATAAGTTTAACCTAGATCACATTGACTATTTAAAGCACGTTGAACACTAAAGTAATATTGATTAATAGAATTAATTGGTAGCGATACTTTTTCTTATTAATGAGTGCGAGAAATATTAATAAAATTTTTTAGGGTTAATTATTTTATTCCTTTCATAGACTGGTGAGTAGATGATTTTTCTAGTTATGCTATAGAGCGACGAAGGAGGAAGTAGGGTATCTCTAATAGTGTGACTAGCGTTAAGAGCTTCCCAGCTCGTTCCTAACTCGTTCTTGAGGGTGACGGAATAAGGATTGAGAAGTGAATGTGAGTCATTCCATAGGCTGAAGAATGAAGAATGAAGAATGAGGGATTAGGAAATCTCTAGACGGCGAGTATCGATATAAGAAAAGCCGCACTAAGGCGGCTTTGGGAGATGGCTCACTCCCTGTGAGCCGGGTAAGGAAAAGAAACGATTAACTTAGATTAGAGCGGCAATACTTAGACACGCGATACAGAACAGAGTCAGAATTGCGAGCAGTGGAGCTACCCATTTGACCCAGCGAACGTATGGTACACGTGCGATGGCTAGACCACCCATTACTACCGCAGAGGTTGGTGTAATTAAGTTAACCAGGCCTGATGCAGATTGGTATGCAGTGATAACAAGTTCACGACCTACGCCAGCAAAGTCAGCCAGTGGTGCCATGATAGGCATAGTCAGTACAGCTAAGCCTGAGGTTGATGGCACTAGGAATGACAGCAGCATTTCTAGGAAGAACATAACGTTAATGAACACCACCGATGATAGACCTGTTACCATCTGCTCAGCAGAGAATAGAATCGTATCGGTGATCATACCGCGGTCCATGACCACGACGATACCACGAGCAATACCGATGATCAGTGCTACACCTAGTAAGTCACGAGCGCCGTCGATAAAGCTGTTGGTGAAGTCCTCTTCACTCATACGAGCCACTAGGCCAACAAGAATTGTCGCAGCTAAGAACATTGCAGAGATCTCTGCCATCCACCATCCTGCAACGGATACACCGTAAATCATTACCCCGAATGAACCACCAAAGATAGTTAGGATAACTTTACGAGTTGTTGTGAATTCTAGAGAGCCACCATCTTGGTTGCCAAGGAAGTGCTTTTTGTTCTCTTCGTATTTGTCGTACACAATCGATTTAGATTGGTCAGCACGTACCATGCGTGCGTAACGCATTACGTAGGCCACACAGATGCCGTATCCAAGTACAAGCATGATAGCGCGCAACATGATGCCGTCAGTAAACGGAATACCAGAAGCGTTGGCTGCAATAACCGTAGCAAATGGGTTGATGGTTGAACCTAGTACACCGATACCAGCACCGAGCAATACTGTCGCGGCAGCAACTAATGGGTCAAAACGTGCAGCCATCATGACAGGAACGAGCAATGTGTAGAATGGTAGAGATTCTTCCGCCATACCATAGACGGTACCACCAGCAGCAAATAGCGCCATTAGTATTGGAATCATCAACTCTTCTCGACCGGCTAATCGAGCGGTGACTCGCTCAATACCTGCATCGATAGCACCTGTTTTAGTAACGAGACCAAGGAAACCACCGATGATAAGAATGAAAAGAGAAACATCGATTGCAGCAGCTTCATAGCTGTTGTGGTCGTAAAAACCATCAATTGGCGCAAGTAGTACATCAATCACACCTTGAGGGTTACCCTCTACAGCTTGATAAGTACCAGTAACAGGAACTTCACGGCCTAAATCTTCATTCATTTGTCGATCATATTGACCTGCTGGCACGATCCATGTCAGAAGAGCAACTAATGCAATTAAAACAAATAGAATGGTATAAGCGGAAGGGAATTTAAAGTTGGCAAAGAAGCCGCCTTTTTTTTCTTCAGTAGGTATAGTTTGGGTTGTCATGGCTATCTCCTTACTTTTATTTATACACCCATAAATAAAAGTGAATCAGCGACTATTAGATATTAAAAATAAATAACTTAAATATAAGCTATTGGGAAATTGTTTTTATTTTTGAGTTAAGAGGTTAACTAACTCTTTAGCTGTATTTTAAGTGCTGTGTTCATAGGTAACTTTGTGGATCTTCACAAAAATAGAGCACTAAAAATCAGGCTGTCATTCCAATTAAATTTTAAGTGGTTAATTGGTTAACTTCATCGGATTAATATGCTTGTTTTTTACGTGTAATGATAGAAACTCACATGGAATGGAGCAGGAAAAAACATTGACGGAAATTTTATTCAAAGCTTCGGATTAAAATGCAGGAAGAACTTTCGTGGCTTTTCTTGACCAAAGTCAAAAATAAAATGTGAGGGGGATATTATTACGATAACTGAAATAAAAAAGGGAGCCGAAGCTCCCTTTAAATTTTGAACATCATTAGATGAATAGGCTACCGAAAGTAAAGCCTAGCGCTACTGCTGATGCGATGGTTGCCACACCTGGAATAAAGAATGGGTGGTTAAATACATAGCTACCAATACGTGTCGAGCCAGTGTCATCCATTTCTACCGCTGCGAGTAGCGTAGGGTAGGTAGGAAGAACAAACAGCGCGCTCACAGCAGCAAATGAAGCAACAGCCGTCAATGGAGCTACGCCGATAGCTAGAGCTGCAGGCATAAGCGCAACAGTGGTTGCACCTTGTGAGTATAGAAGCATAGAAGCAAAGAACAGTACCATGGCTAGCATCCATGGGTAATCTGCTAGTAGCGCACCTGCGACTTCTTTGATGCCATCTACGTGCGCGTTTACAAACGTCGAACCAAGCCATGCCACACCAAGTACACAGACACACGCAGTCATACCAGAACGGAATGTTGCTGCTGCTGGGATTTTACCTGCGTCGATTTTACAGCTCATTACGATTGCTGCTGCCGCTGCAAGCATTACCGTCATGATAGCTTCGTTACGGCCCAGCGCTGGATTTTCGATTAGGCCAATCGAGTTTGAAATTGCTGCTGCGTAACAAACCACAAAACCAATTGCGGCAAGGAAGATGTACGTCGCTTTTTTAGCAGTCGGTAGGATCTCGCGCTTCTCTTCAGTTGTGAGTTTAATAAGGCCTTTTTCTAGACGTTCTTGGTAAACAGGATCATCTTTTAGCTCACAACCCATGAAGTTTGCAACGAATGCGCCAATCATACAGGCAACGAATGTGGTCGGAATACACACTGCAAGTAGTGTTAGGTAGTCCACACCCATTGGCGCAAGCATTGCTGCGAAAGCAACAACCGCAGCTGAGATTGGAGACGCAGTGATCGCGATTTGAGAGGCAACAACCGCAATCGATAGAGGGCGAGAAGGACGAACACCTTGTCCTTTGGCTACTTCTGCGATTACAGGAAGCGTAGAAAATGCAGTGTGACCCGTACCTGCCATTAATGTCATTAGGAAGGTAACAATAGGCGCGTAAAAAGTGATGCGCTCCGGATGTTTACGTAAGAAGTTTTCTGCAACCTGTACCATCCAATCTAGACCACCGGCGACTTGCATTGCTGCAATCGCAGTAATCACCGACATGATGATAAGAATTACATCGATAGGAATGAACGCTTGGCTTGTTGGTACACCTAGAAATAGTGATAGTGCGATAACACCAGCACCACCTGCTAGACCAATACCAATACCACCAATTCTTGCTCCCAAATAGATGAAGAGCAGAACGACAAACAGTTCGACTGCCACCATATTGATTACCTCATAAAGTTTATTTTGATTCTGATTATCTAAAAACTCACTGTCTGAATGTTTAGATAATCAGAAAATAAAGACCATGAATAGAGTGTGGTTAACCGTATAAAGGCCTAAAAAAGGCCCCGTCTGGGGCCTCTTCAGTTTGCTATTATTCGTAGCGTTTCGCTTTATACGTTGGGTGCATGAAGTTTTCAACAGAAAGAATGTCATCTAGCTCATCTTCTGTTAATAGGCCACGCTCTAGAACCACTTCGCGTACACTCTTACCTGTTTCTGCACAGATTTTACCCACAATGTCACCTTCGTGATGGCCAATGTATGGGTTTAGGTAAGTTACGATACCGATAGAGTTGTACACGTAGCTTTCACACACTTCTTTGTTAACTGTGATGCCGTCGATACACTTATCACGCAGATTCACACATGCGTTGTGTAGTAGAGAGATAGACTCAAACACGCTTTGTGCGATAACCGGTTCCATTACGTTAAGTTGTAGCTGACCACCTTCTGCTGCGAAAGAAACCGTGTTGTCGTTACCTAGAACTTTGAAGCAAACTTGGTTTACAACTTCTGGGATAACTGGGTTTACTTTAGCTGGCATGATTGAAGAGCCTGCTTGCATCTCTGGTAGGTTTAGTTCGTTTAGACCCGCACGTGGACCAGAAGAAAGTAGACGAAGGTCGTTACAAATCTTAGACAGTTTCACCGCAAGGCGTTTAAGCGCGCCGTGCGTCATAACGTAAGCGCCACAGTCAGAGGTTGCTTCGATTAGGTCTTCTGCTGCAACGACTTCAACACCAGTTACTTCAGCTAGGTGCTTCACAGCTAGTGCTTGGTAACCCGTTGGTGCGTTTAGACCAGTACCGATCGCTGTTGCACCTAGGTTGATTTCTAGTAGTAATTTAGACGTGTAGTCTAGGGCACGAATCTCTTCGTTTAGTGTAACCGCCCATGCGTGGAACTCTTGACCTACAGTCATAGGAACCGCGTCTTGAAGCTGAGTACGGCCCATCTTCAACACGTCTTTGAATTCTTGTGCTTTAAGCTCGAATGCACCTTTAAGGTATTCGATCGCTTCCATCAACTGATGCACACTGTTGTAAACCGCGATACGGAAACCCGTTGGGTACGCACAGTTTGTTGATTGGCTCTTGTTTACGTGATCGTTCGGGTTGATGAACTCATATTGGCCTTTTTCTTTGCCCATCAGTTCAAGTGCAACGTTAGCGATAACTTCGTTGGTGTTCATGTTAACTGACGTGCCCGCGCCGCCTTGGAAGACATCTGAAGGGAACTGATCCATGCACTTACCTGTTTCAAGGATCAAATCACACGCTTCTAGGATGTAGCTAGCCACGTCTTTTGGAATTGCGCCCAGCTCTTTGTTTGCTAATGCTGCAGCTTTCTTCGTCATTACCATACCGCGTACAAATTCAGGTACGTCAGAAATGGTAGTGCTTGAAATGTTGAAGTTTTCGATAGCGCGAAGAGTGTGGATGCCGTAGTAAGCGTCTGCGGGTACGTGGCGCTCGCCTAGTAGATCTTCTTCGATACGAGTTGCTTGATTAGCGGTTTTTGGAGCATCGGTTAGGGTAGCCATCACAGGATCCTTAGAGAATTATTCTGATATTTTAGTGAATTACTAGCCAATCTGTAGTTTAAGAATCCATTCGTCAGAGTATTAGGCTGTTAAATCCGTCCTGACTTATGTGGCACATGATACTGTACCCAACGCATAAAAATAGTAACTAGATCACCTTTTTCGCTTTTGTTTAGTTAATATTTTGCAAGATATGAATAGGTTATTAATAACCCTTAAATAGTAGGGGTTTATTGATGCTTTTATCATGTGTCTGTCACGTTTTTTTACGGCTTTGATTTGAGCAAAAGTGGGGGAGCACGTACACTGAAGCCAGGTCAACAGACCCTGACAAAGGAGAATGTGTGTTTCCTATCTTATTATTACTGTTTATTTTCGTCCCTATCATTGAAATAGGTCTCTTTATACAAGTGGGTGGTTTTCTTGGCTTGTGGCCAACCATCGCTTTAGTTTTGATCACGGCATTTGTCGGTGCCTCTTTGGTTCGTAGCCAAGGCCTACAGACTTTAATGTCGGTACAAAACCGATTGCAGCAAGGTGAACTGCCAGCGCAACAGATTTTCGAAGGTGTCATGCTTGCGGTTGCTGGTGTGTTGTTACTAACCCCAGGGTTCATGACCGATGCTCTTGGGATGCTCGTATTGTTGCCGGCTCCACGCGCCGCTATTGCTAAATACTTAATGGCGAAAATGGTGGTTAAATCTGTTGGAGGAAATGGTTTCCACGGCAGTTTTAACGGCGAGCAATTTGGTCAGAGCCCATTTGAAAACGATCCGTTTCGTCGCGATCCTTATGAGTCACAACAAGGTGACACGTTTGAAGGCGAGTATGAGCGCAAAGAAGATGAGGATCATCGCTTAAAATAACGTCATTACCATGCTAAAGCGGCTAACCTTGTCGCTTTAGCGTCTCATCACATTCCTTGGAATTCCATTTCATAACTCCTACCTTTTTTTATACGAAAGCGTTGACGCAAACGTTTTATTCCCAGTTTTATGCATACTTTTATGTATTTTTACGTGAATTTCATCACGAAAATTAAGCGTTTAGACTGCCATTTCTTATTGTTAACCCGTTTTGTTGATTACATTAGAGTATTCATACTACTAATAAATTTAATGTGATTAATTTCTCAATAGCTATGTATGTTCATTTTTTGTTTACCTAAAAGGTCGACAATTGTCTCGTTGTCAATGAATCTCCGGTTAATTTACATCGTTCTAGACACAAAAATTTTGCTCATTTAGAGGATGCGTTCTGCCTCTAATGCTTTTAACCATGTCTGTTGAAAAGATGCAGTTTACCGGCAAATGAAAATAGAAAGGGAAACTCAAATGCTAAAAAGAAATGCAGTGGCAATAGCGATTTCTTCGTTATTTTTAGCAGCTAACGCAAGTGCCGTCACCATCTATGAAAATGACCAAGGTGACTTTACCAAGCTGTATGGAGAAGTTGGTGTCGGTGGTCATATCGGCGCTAAGTATGAATACGGCGAGTTCAATGAAGATAAAAACTTCATCGATGACTCTTTTGCCACCATGGGCGTTAAAGGTAAGCAAGGCAAGATTCACTACCGCCTAGAGCTCGATTATGAACGTGAAAACTGGAAATACGGTAGTGGTGACATGGTTCTAGCGATTGATAAGGTTTTTATCGGCTATGAGTTGTGGGATGCAAAATACGTTTCTCATTATGTTGAAGCGGGATTAACTGACACTGCATTTGATGATTATGACAAGTGGGGGGATTTCACTTTCGATACTACTGTAGAAACAGGTGAAGCTGGTGACCAAGATATGACTTTGAAATATGAAGGTCGTTTCTTTGATGTCGTTAAATTAGGTGCTTCATACAGTTATGGTGGTGAATCTGCATCGGGCGCATCACTAGGTGATGTAGGTAATGGCTATGTTGGATATTTCGGTGATCGCTTCTCTGTTGTCGTTGGTGTTGAAGGCCGTCGTGGTTCAGATAGTTCATCTAAATATGGTGAGCAGCGTCTAGTTGGGGCTGGCGCTCGTCTTGCCGTTACTGAAGACTTGCATTTAGGTGTGAACATGTTCCGTGAAGAAGAGTATATCGGCACATGTGCACTAGAAAAACCAAATGAGTACGGCGTACCTGAGTGTGTTCTTTACAACGATTATCAACCACAAGACAACGAAGGTTACTTAGTTTCTGCGAAATACATCCTAACCCCACAATGGGAATTTACCGCTTCTTATAACTATGAAGAGTATGAACAGTGGGCGATCGATAATGCAGAGCAAGGTGCTGAAGAATCTGATTGGGGTGATGAACGGACGTGGACCACGATTGGTGTGAACTATAAGCCAACTTCTTCTAGTGTAATTGCACTTGAAATTAATGGCGGCGAAGCAGCGCAACAAGCTTACGCTTACGCACGAGTTTACTTCTAATTGGACCGGAGAATGACAAAAATGAATAAGAAAATGACTCTACTTGCTGGTGCAATCAGTACTGTACTAAGCGGTGTTGTAGCTGCTGATATTGGTGATATGAGCAAGGTACTTATTACTGAGTATGTTGAAGGCTCTTCACAGAATAAAGCCATTGAAATCAGTAATACAGGTACATCAGCCGTGACCTTTGAAGGTAACGACGGTGACTTGGCGCTGTATTTCAGCCGTTATAAAAATATGGTTCATGATAAGGACAAAGTTAATGTTCTTAAAAACGTCACCATTGCCCCAGGCAAAAGCATCGTTGTAGTCAACGGTGAAGCCGGTGCTGAGATTTTTCAATACATTGAACGATTGGGTGGAGAAGGCGCAGTTGTTACTGCCGGTACGTATGATCAAGCGAAATACAATGCACTAACTTTTAATGGTGATGATGCGGTTTGGCTAGGTACTTCTTCAGCTCAAAGTGATGTTCACGATATCTTTGGTATCTACAGTGATTCTGATGCTGCTGATGATCCATGGGCAAATATGACCCTGCGACGTAAAGCTGGTTCAGGGCCTAAAAATACTTATGATGTGAATGATTGGGAAGAGTTCGCTCAGAATGATTTTGGTGGATTAGGTGACCCAGTCGCGGTCAATAATGATCCAATTGCTCCACCAGCCAATACACCGTGTACAGATGCGACTGACTCGGAAGAACAAACTATCGGAGCTGTGCAAGGTGAAGGTAAGTTTTCACCTCTTATTACTGAGGGGTATGAGACGACTGAGCAGTATAAAGTTACAGGCATTGTGTCTGCGGTTACTAGTTACCCAGCTAAGGGCTTCTACCTATACGATAATGATGGCAATGACTTAACCTCTGACGGCATCTTTGTACCAACGGCTCAAGCTACTGATAGTATGGTTGGACAAAAAGTGTGTGTGGTCGCCAAAGTTAAAGAAAACTATGGTTTAACACAGCTGGTTGTTGCTGATGACAAATGGGAAGTTGTTGATGAGAACCCTGTTTCTGTAGAGCCGGTCGAACTAAAACGCCACGCTGACGATACAACATTTGAATCTACGCTAGAACGTTACGAAGGTATGCTAGTCAAGACTTCAGCAGATATGGGTAAGACTGACCAAGAGTTAGCAGCTATAGATGCTTTAGTAGAACAAGTAACTGTCGAGCCAATTGACGGTGAAGATGAGGCAGATTACCAAGTTCGATTAGCTGCAGCCAAAGAAGCGCGCCGTGATGAGCTTACTGCAGTCAAACATGACATGCGAGTGTCACGCAGCTTTAGCTTTGATTATGACGCATTTCGCAACAATATGGTTCTGGCTTACAAACGTCCAAACCCGCAGCCAAACCAAGACCATGTCGCAGGGTCTATCGACTCTCTGACTCAATCGGCTGAGAACGATGATTTTCGTTTGATACTTGAGTCTGATGGTAAAGCGCCGAATGGCGAGATCCCATATTACCCTGAATTCAGACAAGATCCTCAAAACAACTACGTGCGCATTAATGATAGTGTCGTAGGTTTGACGGGTGTTATCGGTTATTCATATGGTAATTTCAATATCATTGTTCCAAAGGCATTAGAGTCTTCGCAGAACACTACATTTGTTCACAACACAGACCGAACTGACGAACCAACGATCAATGAGTCTTACGGCGATCATGGCTTTACCATTAAAGTAGCGACACAGAATGTACTGAACTACTTCAATTCACCATATGGTGGCTCAGACAATAGCTTTGGTGATAACCGTGGTGCGGAATCGCAACAAGAGTTTGAGCGTCAACAGGCAAAAATTGTAGAAGCAATTTATGGCTTAGATGCTGACATTCTGGGCGTTATGGAAGTTGAGAACAATGGCTTTGGTGACTTCAGTGCTATCAACGAGTTACTTGCTGCAGTTAATGATAAATATTACGACGAAGATTACGGCGATCGCAATAAGCAGAACTCAATCCACAACCGCTATGTTTTCGTAGGGTTTGATAAGAATGGTGATGCGGTTTTAGATGACCAGGATACCGTTGGCTCTGATGCTATTACAACGGGTGTAATCTATCGTCCTTCAAAAGTATCAATTGTGACTGGCGAAGTAATTCCTATGCCAGAACAGCATGCTCCTACTATTGTGGATGAAAATGGTGCACCAATCTTGGACTCCAAGGGTGAGATTCGCGAAAGTGGTGATAACTACCAGCGTCATAGTGTGGTAGCGACCTTTAAAGTAAACCATACGGGTAAAAAACTATCAGTTGCAGTTAACCACTTCAAATCTAAAGGTTCTACATGTTATGAAGATTGGAAAGGCTGGGAAACTTGGAAGAATTTCGACCCTGTGAAAGATGATGTGCGTAACGATGACTTCCAGGGCTCTTGTGAAAACTTCCGCGTTGCAGCTGCATACCACTTGGGGTCTGAGCTAGAAGACATCGTTGGCGATAAAGTTGTTTTAGGTGACATGAACTCATATGCTCATGAAGATCCAATGTTAGTGTTGACGAACAACTCAACAGGTAAGGCAATCTACGCATCAGAATATACCTTTGTAGGTAAGACTCCATTTGAAAAAAATGGTCAGCGTATCGAGAAGACATTTGGTTATTTGAATGCCGTAGATCTAAAAACTGAAGAAGGCAAAACTTCATGGAGCTATTCATACAATGATGAAGTTGGCTCTTTGGATCACATGCTAATTTCCTCGTCGCTTAAAAATCGTTTGGTAGATGCAACGGATTGGCATATCAATGCGCCAGAGTCGTCTTTATATGACTACAACAACAAATATAAAGGCGGTGATGAAAATGAGCCTAACCCGTTCTATGCTGAAAACCCATTCCGATCTTCAGATCATGATTCAGCAATAATCAGTTTAGGTTACACATATGGCGAAGCTGGAGAAGTGCCTGTGTCTATCACTATGAAGAGTGGTCGAGCAGATATTGCGTTCCCTGTCTCAGATCAAGCTAGAGAGGGGGATGTTGCAGAAATCTCAATTTCTCCTCGTCCTGCAGGTGTAACACTGCCAAAAGTGGCACTTAAGGCTGACGGTGCTCAAACGGTGATGTTTGACGTTGCTGGCTTGGAAGCTGGTGAATACACCTTAACGATGGTACTGAAAGGTGACAGAGATAATACTCAGCGCTCAACGTCAACAACTGAGCAAAAGGTGATTGATTCTAAAACGATGCCTGTATCTATCGAGAAGCGTGACTCAAGCAATGTTAAACCTGTAGAGCCAGAGTATGACGGTTCAGGTGGTAGCTTTGGTCTTGGCACGCTATTGGCTATGTTTGGATTTGGTTTCTTACGTCGTCGTCGCTAATTGTTCGACTTGGGGGCTAGTGCATCTGCACTAGCCCCTTTTTTATTGCTGAAATTAGAGTGTTAACTCAATTTCAGCACTTTAGAGTCATTACTTTGTTACCAGTGAGTGCTAACAATGAAAAAAAGTATCTTAGCGGCAGCTATAAGTGTAGCTGTTGTTCCGGCTGTAGACGCAAATGTTCTGATTACAGAAATCGTTGAAAACGGAAATGATAAAGCAGTAGAGTTGTACAACAATAGTTCAGCTCCTGTAGACCTGTCCCGGTATTCCCTTATCCAATATAACAACCAAACTGGCTCCAACCCTCAGACGATTAAGATCGCCCTTTCCGGAACTTTAGAGGCTAGTGGCGTGTATGTTGTGGCGCACAGTCAGTTAGCAGGAAAATTAACTAGCATAGTGGACCAAGTAGAAGCACTCGCTTTTAACGGAAAAGGGGGAGATGCGGTAGCTTTAGCAAAAGAGGGGGGGAATATTGATCTCATTGGTCACCTCGGTAAAGATGCAACGGATGTGTTTGAAGATGCCTCTCTACAACGTATTAATCCAAGTACTCCATCCATGTCTTTTGAAGCTAGCGATTGGAAAGATGCGGGAGATGGAAACTATGATGGACTTGGGAATGTGGATGGCGTGGCGCCTCCAAACCCAGATCCAGATCCGAACCCTACACCAGATCCCGACCCTGAGCCTTCTCCAGCTTCTTTAATTGGTGAACTGCAAGGAAGCTCTTGGGCTTCACCTTATACAGACCCTCTGAATGGAAAGTTTGTTTCAGATGAAGTGTTTACCGTTATTGGCGTGATTACCGCTATCCAGAGCAATGAACTCGATCAAGGTGAGCGTCTTGGCTTCTACATGCAGGATGAAGTACCAGACAATGATGCTAGAACTTCCGACGGTATCTTTGTAGCTGCGGATGTGTCGGGATTAAAAGTTGGTTACAAAGTTGAAGTGGTTGGACCTGTAGAGGAGTGCTATGGTTGGACACAGATTCTTGCTAGTCAAATTAAGCAAGTTGGAACAGGCTCGATTACTGCTGCTGATTTGACTGAATTGTCCAGTGATAAGGAGTTTGACTTCACCCTCGAGCGCCATGAAGGCATGTTGATCAATATCAACTCTATGCTAGAGATGCGGGTTTCTCGAAGCTATAGCCTAGATGAGGGGCCGCAACGCTACAATATGGTACTAAGTAAAGGGCATGCGAGCGTTCACCCCAACCAGAAGTTTTTCCCGAGTTCAGATGATGCGGCTAAAACTGCTGATTGTAATGAAGACTACCGTCTTGTTGTGGAATCCTTTGAGAAGGACATCGTTGGTTTACCATCTTGGTATCCAGACTTTGCAAAAAGTGACGCAGACCAAAATGGCTCTACGGAAGACTACATTCGTGTAGGAGACCGCGCTAATCAATTACAAGGCGTTTTAGGTTATTCCTATTCAGATTATCGTCTGTATGTAACAGAACAAGCGAACAATGGGACTTTTGTTACGAACGGAAATAGTCGTCACGACAAACCGAATCTAAAGAGTGGTGATATTAAACTAGCGACGTTTAATACTGGTGGCTACTTTAATAGCCCATTTGGGGGGGAAGCCAACTTAGCCAATGGTGGGCAGTTGATCGAAAGCTCCGCTGATTTAACACAGTTTGAAGTTCAAACATCAAAGCTAGTTAATGCGCTGATAGGTCTAGATGCTGACATTGTTGGTTTAGTAGAAGTTGAGAATAATGGTTTATCAGCGTCTTCTGCTATAGGACATTTAGTTAGTGAGCTAAATAAGAATCTAGATGAAAGCAGTCACTATCATATCGCTAGTGCACAAGGTCTTGATCAGGTAGGTGAATTGGTTTCTGCAAACTATCTGATTTTTAAGGCTAGCAAGGTAGGGCTTGAGTCCTTAAAAGTTGCCGACATGCCAAAGCAGGTAGCTGGTGAAATCATTGCTGAACAAGCGGCGAGCGTTATAGCGACCTTTAACTTCAAAGATCGCGATGAAGTATTAACGGTTGCCGTAAGCGACTTTGTTGATAAGCAACAAACCTGTCTTGAAGACGACTCAGAAAGTCTGCAAGGTAAGTGTGCTGAGCTGCGCGTATCAGCGGCTGATTACTTAGGTCAACAACTGCAGGCCATACCGGGTGAAAAGGTGATATTAGGAAGTTTGAACGCTTTTCTCAACGAGGATCCTATCTCGGTATTGACCAACCGTAATGCAGTTCCGGAAAATTATGAAATTAAGACTGCCTCTTCCACTTTTGTAGCAGATATGCCACTTCAAGGTGAAGATGGGGAAGTTATAGATATTCAATATGGCTATGAAAATGTATTAGCAATTTTAGATACTAAAGGATACAACGCCGTTCATAACGATGGACAAGGAAGCCTAGATTACATCCTAACCTCTCCAGGTTTGAAATCCTTGGTGGTTGATGCGGTGCAATGGAATATCAACGCTGCTGAATCGAGCGTATTGGCATACAGCAATAGTTTAGGCCAACAGTACCAAGATGTTTACCGCGCAGCTGTACATGACCCTGTCGTTGTTTCTATAGCTTTTGACGGTAAACCTTTAGAGCCAGTTGATCCAATTTACCCTCCTGACCCAAGTAACCCTATTGTCCCAGGAACTCCAATCGAGCTTCCTTCAGAACCCATTAATGAACCTAGAGTGTCAACACCCGTAGTAGGTCAAAGCTTCAAACACTTTGTTGATCTGACTATGGCTAATGGTGCTTATCTTAAAGTTGGTGATGAAGTGTCAGTATCCATTAGCAATGCTATTACAAGCTATGTAGCAACCTCTTCTATGGTGGCTAAAGATACGTTGGATGAATTTGAAATTGCTTTGGGATGGACTGAGGTTAATTTTGCTGAGGGATTAGAACTTGGAGAGTACAGCGTTAGAACAACCATTGATGGGGAAACAATTGCAACTACTCGAATCAATGTTGTGGAAAAGGCTGATAATGACAATGAGGGAGCAGGTAGTACCGGCCTAGCTGGATGGCTTGCTTTGTTAGGTCTTGGTTTCTTGCGCCGCAAGTTCAAAGCGTAATTGTTTACAGTATTTAGGAGTGGGGGGACTTCCTCCCAAATCAAACTATGAAAAGAACGTTACTTACGATATTGATTTCATGTGCCTTCAGTGCCAATGCCGCTTATGAACAAGCACATGATCCGCATGCAGTTGGTGGGCTTCCTAGTATGACTTGCCAAACAGAAATCATTGACCCTCCTGTCCCACCCGGTGAAATATATAACCCTAATGGCTATTACGATAGTGCTCTTAATAAAGGTGGGGATGAGTTAAAGGCTGCTTTGAACGCCATTATTTCGACAGGGATTACTAAACTTCCTTATTCATCGAGTAGCTTTGACGTATGGGATGCCTTGGATATAACGGATGAAGATCCAAATAACAGCAATAATGTTATTTTGATGTACAGTGGTCGTTCACAAGCAAAAGGCCAAAAAACCGGTCAAGGTAGTCTGGGGCAAGATAATTGGAACCGTGAACATACCTACCCGAAATCTAATGGTGGTTTTAATGATAAAGGTGCTTATGCTTACACAGATATTCACCACCTGAGACCAACTGATGAAAGTGTAAACAGTGCTCGCGGCAATTTAGAATTTGATGAAGGTGGGGTTGAACTCACAGAGGCTCCAGGGAATAAGAAAGCGACCAACTCATTTGAACCAAGAGATGAAGTGAAAGGAGATGTAGCGCGTATGATGTTCTACATGGCCACTCGTTACGAAGGTAATGATCCTAAAACTCCAGATCTCGAGTTGGTACCATCATTAACAGACAATGGTACTGCACTGGGTAATGTATGTACTTTGTTGAAGTGGAATCAGCAAGATCCTGTGAATCAGTTTGAGTTTGACCGTAACTCTAAAATTCAAATTATTCAAGGCAACCGCAATCCGTTTGTAGATAACCCTCAATGGGTAGAGAGTATTTTTGCAAAAGATTGTACACAGTAAATATACAGTGGCCTTACTTAGGCAAGGTGTAAATCATTAAGGTCAGCTATAGTTGACCTTATTTTTATCGCTTGCTCTTGCCTTTCCTTCTTCTTACTGCACAATACCGCCTTAATCAGAAACTTATCAACGCTAGTTTAAAGCCATGCTGTTAATTATCGATAATTACGACTCTTTTACTTACAACCTCTACCAGTACTTTTGTGAACTGGGCATAGAGGTCAAAGTGGTACGTAATGATGAAATTGATATTGCAGGTATTGAGGTACTGAGCCCCTCCCACCTTGTTATCTCCCCTGGGCCATGTACGCCAAATGAAGCGGGTATCTCATTGCAAGCGATAGAGTATTTTGCGGGTAAACTGCCGATTTTGGGGGTTTGTTTAGGCCATCAAGCTATCGCGCAAGTGTTTGGAGGGGAAGTGGTGCGTGCTCGTCAGGTGATGCATGGTAAAACGTCTCCTATCCGTCATAACGATCATAGTGTATTTAAGGGCTTGAATAACCCACTAACGGTCACTCGTTATCACTCTTTAGTTGTCAAAAATGGCACGTTGCCTGATTGCTTTGAATTGACCGCTTGGACAGTGCTAGAAGATGGAGCAATGGATGAGATTATGGGCTATCAACATAAGAGCTTGCCGATTGATGCGGTGCAGTTTCATCCTGAATCGATTAAAACTGAACAAGGGCACGAGCTACTCGCCAATTTCTTAAGGCGTTAGTTAGTCGTGCCGCAGTTATCTCAGCTAGCTTTTTGATTCGTATAGATCTGTTGGCACTTCAGTTAGGCAACGAGTGTAATCATAGTCACGAGTTTGACCGCCTTGACCTTTAAATTGCATACGTACAATCATACCACTTTCTACGTACCAGCCTAAGTTTTCGCATGCTATGCGATAGCTTATCTCTTTAATGTTGGCACTCTTCCATCGATAGCCGGAAGCGACACGTTCAGTATAGACAATTACGCCATTGTCTGTAACGTTTAGATAATCGTATTGACCCAATTCTTCTTTTGCTTGAGCGATAGTTTCAGGTTTTGCCATAGTGTTTAACTGCGTAACATCTGTAGACTTACAGCCAACAAAAGCTAACGTTGAAATAAGTAAAAGTGCTTTTAATTTCATGATTTTAGTTATTGAGTTGTTAATTGGAGTTGCAATATCGCATTATTTTTATAAATGATACAAGTGTCATTCATTTGTTGTGTTAGCTGTGTCGGTTTTTTGACGTCAGCTTCCTATCTTGACGTATGAAGCTGAGTTAGAAAACCTGACTGCGATCACTTTTCTTAACATTTCTTTCATATTCATTGCTGCGGATATTATGTGAAAAATTATTCGTAGACTTTGCTATCCCTGCCTTTCAGCCCTTACTGCGTCTATGCTTAACCATAGCTTATCTTTGTTATAAGAATATATTGCTTCATAAAAGTGATTGCTTGATGCATAAATACTCATACGTGATGACTATTCGACTTTTTGATGGTGAATAAAAAGCATAAATCACTATTGAAATGGTTAATTATTTGTAAATACAATGCCGTAATTGCTCAAAAGCAAAACAATATTTGCTTTCGTTTTTAGAAAGTAAGGACACCATATTCGCTAGGCATGCGGTATCGAGAAGGGAATGTGCAATGACTGTAGAAAATAACGTAGAACGCGGTTTGTTTGATGAGGTAATGGTACCTTGTTATAACCCAATGGAAATGATTCCTGTGAAAGGCGAGGGTGCTCGCGTTTGGGATCAGCAAGGCAAAGAATACATTGATTTTGCTGGTGGTATTGCCGTGAGCTGTTTAGGTCATTGTCACCCAGCCATGGTCAATGCATTAACTGAGCAAGGCCAGAAACTATGGCACTTAAGCAATGTAATGACTAACGAACCTGCACTTCGTCTGGCGAAAAAGCTGACTGATGTTTGTTTTGCGGAAAAAGTCTTCTTTGCAAACTCTGGTGCAGAAGCGAATGAAGCAGCATTGAAGCTTGCTCGTCGTTACGCAGCAGATGAGTTTGGTCCTGAAAAATCAGAAATCATCGCATTTAAACAAGGCTTCCACGGCCGTACGTTTTTTACCGTGACCGTCGGTGGTCAAGCAGCATATTCTGACGGCTTTGGTCCTAAGCCTGGTGATGTTACTCACCTGCCATACAATGACGTTGAAGCCCTAAAAGCGCATATCTCCGATCGCACTTGTGCTGTCATGATGGAGCCGCTACAAGGTGAAGGCGGCATCATTTCTCCAACGGATGAATTTGCTCAAACAGTTCGTGAATTGTGTGACAAACACAACGCGCTGCTTATCTTTGATGAAGTTCAAACTGGTAACGGCCGTACTGGTCACTTCTACGCATACCAAGGTCTTGGTGTGACGCCTGATATTCTAAGTACAGCGAAATCTCTTGGTGGCGGTTTCCCTATTGGTGCCATGCTGACAACGACTGAACTATCTAAGCATCTTAAAGTGGGTACACATGGTTCAACATACGGTGGTAATCCACTCGCGTGTGCGGTAGCAGAAGCGGTGGTTGATGTGGTTAGCGCACCTGAAACTTTAGCGGGTGTTGCAGAACGTGAAGCTCTATTCCGTGAGGGATTGGCTAAACTGAACGATAAATACCAAATCTTTGCTGAAGTTCGTGGTAAAGGCCTGCTTTTAGGTGCTGCTCTGAATGATGAATGGCAAGGCCGTGCTCGTGATGTATTGGTTGCTGCGGGCAAAGAAGGCCTGATGGTGCTTGTCGCAGGCGTAAACGTGGTTCGTTTTACGCCGTCATTGGTGATTAGCAAAGAAGAAGTGGAAGAAGGATTAGCTCGTCTAGATAAAGCTCTAGCGACCCTAGTTAAATAAAACATAACCTAGTCTAGTACTCATATCGATATAAGCAGTGTCATCCTCAAAAGGGATACACGACCGAGTTGGGGATCTCCAGCACCGCGTTAAGAGGTTCCCTATCATGTTCATTTCTTACCGTAGGGAATGACTAAGTCAAAGTATAAATAGATAACCAATGAGTACTAGCGTTCACGCATCAGGAGGGAGTTTCGATGCTGGTTGTTCGCCCTATCGCAATGTCGGATTACGACGCACTGCATACTTGTGCAGTAGAGTCGGGTCATGGATTCACATCTTTACCAGTTAACGAAGAGTTGTTAACTAATCGCATTACACATTCTGAATACAGTTTTGCTAAGCCAGAAGTCAATGAACCTGGTGATGAAGGTTACCTAATGGTGGGCTTTGATAGTGAAACGGGTGAAGTCGCAGGTTGTACCGGAATTGAAGCTTCAATTGGTTGGGACGTACCTTTTTATTCATACCATATTAGTACCGTCGTTCACTCATCGCCTAAGTTAGGGGTGAACAACGTGGTTAAACTACTGACGTTTGGTAATAACTACACTGGTTGTAGTGAAATCTGCACGTTATTTTTGCGCCCAACATTCCGTGGTGGTCTCAATGGTCGTTTGATGTCTAAATGCCGTTTCTTAATGATGGCAGAGCATCCACATCGTTTCTCGAAGACAATTTTTGCTGAGATGCGTGGTGTATCAGACGATGAAGGTAACTCACCGTTTTGGCAGTGGCTACAAGAGCACTTTTTCTCGATTGATTTCACTATGGCCGACTACCTAACGGGTATTGGTAAAAAAGGTTTCATCGCTGACCTAATGCCTAAGTTGCCAATTTATATCAATTTACTGAGCAAAGAAGCGCAAGAAGTGATCGGCCAAGTGCATGACAATACGCGCCCAGCACTTAAGTTGTTAGAGCGTGAAGGTTTCACTTGCCGTAACTACGTTGATATTTTTGATGGTGGCCCAACGGTAGAGTGTGATTTACGCAATATCGAATCGGTTCGTCATTCCGTTCGAGCTAAAGTGACCATCGCTGAACATTCGAATGAACAGGATTATCTGATTTCGAATACGTCATTTGAAGATTTCCGTGCGACAGCGGCAAAAGCGGCTTATGACCAGACCACAGAGTCGGTCATCTTATCCCCGGCGGTTGCCAAAGCGCTCAAATTACAAGATGGCGATTTTGTTCGTATGCTGGCTCAGCACTAGATTTAAAGGATTTAAAACATGACACATTGGATTGCAGGTGAATGGGTCGCAGGTCAAGGCGAACCGATGGATTCACAAAGCCCATACAACAACGAAGTGATCTGGCAAGGCGATAGCGCGACACCAGCACAAGTTGAGTCAGCAGTAAGTGCAGCAAGAGAGGCATTTCTGACTTGGAAGAAGTTGAGCTTTGCAGATCGTGAAGCCGTTGTACTTGCTTTCGCTGAAAAAGTGAAAGAGAACAGCGAACAGATTGCGGAAATTATCGCTAAAGAGACCGGTAAGCCTATTTGGGAAACGCGTACAGAAGCGGGTGCCATGGCGGGTAAAATCGCTATCTCAATTCGTGCTTACCATGAACGTACAGGTGAAGCCCAACGTGAAGCCGCTGGTAACCAAATTGTTCTACGCCATCGCCCTCTTGGTGTTATGGCGGTGTTTGGCCCTTATAACTTCCCAGGCCATCTACCAAATGGTCACATCGTACCGGCCTTACTTGCAGGTAATACGGTGGTATTTAAGCCGTCTGAGCAGACTCCTTTAACCGGTGAGTTTGCGATGAAACTGTGGGAACAAGCAGGCTTACCGAAAGGTGTAATTAACCTAGTGCAAGGTGCGAAAGAGACGGGGATTGCTCTGGCTGACGCAAAAGGTCTTGATGGAGTGCTATTCACGGGTAGTGCCAATACAGGTCATATTCTTCATCGTCAATTTGCAGGTCAACCAGGAAAAATGCTGGCGCTTGAGATGGGCGGTAATAACCCCATGGTTATCTCAGAGCAATATGGTGATTTAGATGCAACGGTCTACACCATTATTCAATCTGCCTTCATCAGTGCCGGTCAACGTTGTACTTGTGCACGTCGACTGTATGTTCCGGTTGGAGAAAAGGGCGATCAGCTTGTCGTGAAGTTAGTTGAAGCAACTAAGAATATTCGCGTTGATCAGCCATTTGCTGAGCCTGCTCCTTTCATGGGACCTCAGATCTCAAAAGCCGCAGCAGATTTCATCCTTAATGCGCAGTCTGAACTACAAAAACTTGGCGGCGAGAGCTTGTTAGAAGCAAAAGCGGGTCAAGCTGCATTTGTTACTCCGGGCATTATCGATGTAACGCCAATTACTGAGCTGCCAGATGAAGAATACTTCGGCCCACTGTTGCAAGTGGTTCGCTACCAAGGACTCGATAAAGCGGTTGAGTTAGCAAATGATACGCGCTTTGGTCTCTCAGCGGGTTTAGTTTCCACAGATGACAGTGAATGGGATTACTTTGTTGATCATATTCGCGCGGGCATTGTGAATCGCAATCGCCAGCTAACAGGGGCAAGTGGGGATGCACCATTTGGCGGCCCTGGTGCATCGGGCAATTTACGTCCTAGTGCATACTATGCGGCAGACTATTGTGCTTACCCTATGGCATCAATGGAAGGAGGCGAGACACTTCTTCCTGCGACTTTGAGCCCGGGTTTAGCACTATAAAAATACAGTATTCAGGGATTTCCCTTTTGTCTCTCTGAGCCGAGAGACATTTGCGTCACAGGCTGAAGGCTATCTAATCAAACTTTCTGGATACCTTGGTTAGATGGCCTTTTTTATAGCCAAAATAATATAAAGATAACTATTACAACATCCATTACGTAAACAACCCCTATACAAGGAGGCGTTATGACGCCAGATGTTTTATTCCAGTCGTTATGGAATGACTATATTCAACGCTTATGTCCCTCTGCGCAGCAGGTTCATCAACTTCTCGAAGAAGATGAAGCGCTAATCAATGACCATATTGCTTTACGAACGTTTAATCTTGAACCACTCGGCATTGCAACCTTAGCTCAACCATTTTTAGATGTGGGTTATAAGGCTTGCGGAGATTATGAGTTCGAAAGCAAGAAGTTGGTCGCGAAACATTTTGAACACCCTGATCCTAAACAACCAAAAGTCTTTATTAGTGCTTTGAAAGTTGATGAGTGCTCAGCTGAGCTGCAAGCCATTGTTGCTAAGCTTGTTGAACAACTGGACACCGATAAGCTAAAAAATCATGAGTTCTTATTCGGTGGCCGCTTGTGGGATTTGAGCTTTGCTGATTTCCAAACATTAGCGACAGAAAGCGAGTACGCTTCTTGGTTAGCTGCACATGGATACGGTGCTAATCACTTTACAGTGAGTGTGAATCAACTGAAAGCTTTTGATGAAGTGAAAGAGGTCAATAACTATTTGCGTCAATCAGGATTTACGATCAACGAATTTGGCGGTGAAGTGAAAGGCTCTCCAGAGGTGCTGCTTGAGCAATCATCGACTATGGCAGATAAAGTGTCAGTTGAGTTTGCAGATGGAGATCAAGTGATTCCTGGTGGCTTCTATGAGTTTGCTAAGCGTTACGCTATGAATAATGGGGAGCTTTATCCAGGGTTTGTCGCGGCATCAGCAGATAAAATCTTTGAGAGCACTAACGGTTAAGCTAATGCGGCTTTGATTCAGTTGATGACAAAAGAAAAAGCCACCAAATTGATATTTGGTGGCTTTTGAAATTTTGGTCAGTTAATAGAAATTAACGAGTACCGTATACAACGATAGTTTTACCGTGCGCCGAAATTAGATTCTGCTCTTCAAGCATCTTCAGGATACGACCTACAGTCTCACGAGAACAGCCTACGATCTGACCAATCTCTTGACGAGTGATCTTGATTTGCATGCCATCTGGGTGAGTCATCGCATCTGGTTGCTTCGCTAGGTTAAGTAGCGTTTGAGCAATACGGCCAGTTACGTCAAGGAACGCAAGGTCACCCACTTTTTGGCTAGTCACTTGTAGGCGGCTTGCCATTTGCGCTGAAAGGCGCATAAGGATGTCTGGGTTAACTTGAATTAGCTGACGGAATTTCTTGAAAGAGATTTCCGCAACTTCACAAGGAGATTTAGCACGAACCCATGCGGTACGCTCTTGGTCTTCTTCGAATAGACCAAGTTCACCAATAAAGTCACCTTGGTTTAGGTAAGAAAGGATCATTTCCTTACCTTCTTCGTCCTTGATAAGTACTGCCACAGAACCCTTAACGATGTAGTACAACGTTTCAGCTTTCTCGCCCGCGTGAATTAGCGTGCTTTTTGATGGGTACTTATGAATATGACAGTGTGAAAGAAACCACTCTAATGTTGGGTCGGTTTGAGGTTTACCTAGAACCATAATATCTCACTTCCTCTGCAGGGTACGCTTGCCGCTTTCCATGTTTTAGTAAAGCCTAAAATAGACTTCCTAGGATAAGAGCACTTTACAAATGCTGCAAGCCAACTTGTGTTTCGGTTACAAATAGTATCCTTTTTCGAAAACGATTTCTTGATTTTAATCGGGTCCTACTTAGGTTTTACTACGCAAAATTGTGCACATGATCACGGTATGAAAAGTAATCGTGTTTTAGCCGTGAGCTCTAGCCAATTTTCCCGGTTTCAATCAACTGTTGTAGGATAGGGCGGACTATCAACTCCATCGCAAAACTCATTTTACCACCAGGTACAACTAAGGTGTTATGTCGCGACATGAATGAGCCATCAATCATTGCCAGCAAATATGGGAAGTCGACGTTTTTGATCCCACGTAAGCGAATCACGACAAAGCTTTCATCCAAGCTCGGGATACCTTTCGCATTAAGAGGGTTGGAAGTATCGACAGTAGGAACGCGCTGAAAGTTAATGTGAGTTCGAGAGAACTGTGGGGTAATGTAATTGAGATAGTCGTCCATTGAGCGAACAATTGAATCCATCACCGCTTCACGGGAGTGTCCACGGTCTCGGGTATCACGGACGAACTTTTGTATCCACTCTAAGTTTACAATTGGTACCATGCCTATCAGGAAATCGACATGTTGAGCGACATTCACATCACCATCGACCACGCCACCATGTAAGCCTTCATAAAATAGCACATCAGAGTTTTCAGGCAGATCTTGCCACGGAGTAAAGGTGCCTGGCATCTGATTGTATGGGACGGCTTCATCAAAGGTGTGTAAATAGCGACGCACTTGACCTGTGCCTTCGTGGCCAAACTTGCGAAAGAACTCGGCAAGTGCCGGAAAGTCGTTAGCTTGAGGACCAAAATAGCTGATGTGTCGACCTTGCTCACGCGCTTTGCGAATCTCCACGTCCATTTCTGGGCGAGTAAAGCGGTGAAAACTGTCTCCTTCGACCCAAGCGGGTCTGACATTCATCATATTGAACATCTTGCGAAAAGCTTCGGAAGTCGTTGTAGTACCGGCGCCTGAAGAACCAGTTACGGCAATAATAGGGTGTTTAGCTGACATGACAAACCTTGTCTGAGAGTACGTTCCTGTAATCGACGTCCACTATAGCACGCTTTAGTTGGACGTCACTGTATGCGGTTCTCTAAAATTTGTTTTTGAGTTGAATATCAACCGTTTCGTGTAATTCAGAGAAGACGACGACCGCTTCTCCGTTTTCTAGTTGAGTTTTGATTTGGTTAACTTTGTCTTGCAGTGAAACTTCGATCGCGCCGTAATCGGTCCCTTCGCGTAAGACAAACTCTTTGACCAAGTTATCCAGTGTATCGGGCTCGATCTGTTGCCAAGGAATGATCATAAATACCTCAAAATTTTATGTTCGTTGTTGGGAGTATCTTTGCGTACTATGCCGGATCAGTCAGGCTTTCATAGTAGGCAGGCAGAGCTTCTTCTAACCAAAAGCGAGGTTTCATGGCACTACCTGTAACAAAACCGACGTGGCCACCTTGTTCAAACAGACGGTAGTCAATATTGTCTGGAAGTACGTATTTAGGGATCACCGCTTCTGTCATGAAAGGATCATCCTTTGCGTGGATGATCTGAGTTGGGATTTTGATTTCTTTTAGGCGATGGATCCCGGAACAGCGCAGATAGTAATCTTCGGCATTTTTGAATCCATGCAGTGGTGCAGTGATCAAGTCATCAAATTCATACAGCTTAGTGACACGCTTGATGCATTGGTAGCTTAGCCCTAATTCTCCCTTTAAGAGGTGGTGCTTTTGCAGTGCGCTCTTTTTCAATGAAGAAAGTAGGTAGTTTTTATATAGCTTCGAAAAGCCTTGCTCAATACGCTCAGAGCAGGCCGATAAATCGAGTGGCGCAGATACAATCGTTGCAGCGTCGAGTAGTGGTTGGTCGTTATACTTGGCTAGATAATTAGCTAGCATATTGCCACCAAGAGAAATACCCACAGCAACTTTACGCTGACCAGGAAATAGAGAGTCGAGGTACTCCAAAAACAGCCGAGCGTCTTCAACTTCGCCAGAGTGATAGGCGCGCGCCAGTTTGTTTGGTTTACCGCTGCAACCGCGAAAGTGCATCATCACCGATAGCCAACCTTGTTTAGTAAAAGCGTCCATCAGTCCATTGGCATAAGGGCTATAGAAGCAACCTTCTAAACCATGAAACAGAACGAAAATAGGCTTGTTCTTCGCTTGCTCGGTGTGGTGTTCTTCACCCCAAGCAATATCTAAAAAGTCACCATCTGGGGTATCGAGTGTTTGCCAGACTGGTTCAAATAGCGCTTTTTTACGAATAAAGCGCGGAGCCAAAGTCTGGAGGTGCGGGTTGGTTAAGCCTTTTGCTGCAATGAACTGAGTCATGGGCGTCTCTATAAGTTGGCAATATTGTCAATAGGTTCAGCAAAAGCTGAATAGAGGTGCTCACCACCAAGTTGGCGGCAGTATCGTAATGTGAGCGGCTCTGCGTGATTGATTTCTAGTTCAATACTGTTAATACAATCAACCAGATCAGATTGCTGCTGTTTTTCTAGTTGGAGTTCGAATTGGAGAGATTCACGGTAGAGCGTATCGGATACGTGAAGTTTTAGTTTACGCCTTAATTCACGGTAGCTCAGTAGCAGGGTCTCGGATCGCCCTAGGCATTCTTCTACGCGGTGCCAATCTTGCTCATGAAAACAGACCTGCTGCTCATCAAGCCATTTGAGTAGCAGCAGTAGATTAACGTTGCCTTTGCAATGATTTTGGAGATTTAAGCACGCATCTTTCACTTCTCGCACACTGTAATACTGCAAGCTAAATTGCCATAAGCGTTCGAGTGTGAGAGAAATTTCTACGTGCTTTAAACTCATTGGCTATTGAACTCCTGCTCCATCTGTTCAAGCTCTTCTTGTAGAGCCATCCATTCCATTTCGACGTCTTCAAGCTCGCTTTTACTGTTGGCTTGAATGGCTAATACTTGATTAAGTTTAGCTTTATTTTCGCCATCATAAAGTGAGTTATCGGATAATTGCGTTTCCGCTTCCGCCAATGCTGTCCCCAACTTATCCATTTTTTCTTCTAGCTTTGTCAGTTTTTTGCGAATTGGCGCCGTCTGTTTGCGGAATTCTGCCTCGCGACGTTTTTGCTCTTTCTTAGTCGCAGCACTATTGACAGAAGTCTTCTCCGGTTGCTGTGATTGGGCTTCACGACGCTCTGCTTTTTGTTGCTCTGTGAGCCACTTGTAGTAGTCAGAGAGATCACCATCAAAAGAGGCTACTTGGCGGTCATGTACTAGGTAAAGGTCATCGGTGGTCGCACGCAATAAATAGCGGTCGTGCGAAACAATCACCATCGCTCCTTCAAAGGTTTGCAGCGCCATGGTTAAGGCTTGACGCATATCCAAATCAAGGTGGTTGGTTGGTTCATCGAGCAGCAGCAAGTTTGGTTTTTGCCAAACGATCAGAGCCAAGACTAAGCGAGCTTTCTCACCACCAGAAAATGGCGCGACTTTTTCCAGTGCTTTTTCCCCTTGGAAACCAAAGCTACCTAGGTAATTCCGTAGTTCCAGTTCATTCTTATCAGGAGCAATCTGCATCATATGCTGCAGTGGTGTCTCTTCTGGGTGGAGAGTTTCTAGTTGGTGCTGAGCAAAGTAACCAATCTTAACGCCTTGAGAGTATGTCAGATCGCCGCCTTGAGGATTAAGCTCACCAGAAAGTAACTTGATCAGCGTTGATTTACCTGCGCCATTGCGGCCGAGCAGACCAATACGGCTACCAGGGACCAAGTTCAGGCGAATCTTCTCTAAGATTAGATTGTCATCGTAGCCTGCCGATACATCATCCATCATGATAATAGGGTTGGGTAGCGCTTCTGGATCTCTAAACTGAAAGCTAAATGGGTTATCAAGTTGAGCTGGCAGCACCTTCTCCATGCGTTCAAGCGCTTTGATACGGCTTTGAGCTTGGCGAGCCTTGGATGCTTTGTAGCGGAAGCGGTCGATGTAGCTTTGCATGTGAGACATCTGCTTCTGTTGTTTCTCAAACTGCGCTTGTTGCAAGATCAGCTTTTGAGCGCGTTGATCTTCAAACGAAGAGTAGTTACCCGTGTATTCGTTTAACTGCTGGTTTTCGACATGAATAATGCGGCCTACGATCGGGTCAAGAAAATCTCGGTCGTGCGAGATCAAGACTAAGGTGCCAGGGTAGTTTTGCAGCCAGCGCTCGAGCCACATTACGGCGTCTAAGTCTAAGTGGTTGGTCGGTTCATCGAGCAACAATAGATCAGAGCGGCACAGTAGCGCTTGAGCTAAGTTTAAACGCATACGCCAACCACCAGAGAACTGGGTTAAGTTCCAACTCATTTGCGCTTGGCTAAAACCTAGACCATCTAACAGTTCAGCAGCGCGGGCACGAATACTATAGCCGCCAATAGTTTCAATTTTGCCGTGAATCTCAGCGACTAGAGTACCATTGTCTTTTTGTTCAGCTTCTGCCAGATCTGCTTCGAGTTTTCGATACTCACGATCACCATCAATGACATATTCAATCGCACTGCGTTCTAGTGCTGGCGTTTCCTGTGCAACCCAAGCCAGTTCCCAATGGGCAGGCTTACTGAAGTTGCCAGCATCAATCGACAGTTCATCTTTGATTAAGGCAAATAGGGTGGATTTTCCACAGCCATTTTTGCCAACTAAGCCGACCTTGTCACCGGGTTGAATCGTTGCTGATGCCTGGTCTAAAAGTGGTTTACCACCACGTAGAAGCTGCATGCCAGAGAAGGTAATCATATTTTTTTGCTTTATCTTTGCTCGTATTGCGTCGAATAGTAGGGGGAATAAGATTAAAAGTCGATTATTGCGTTATCTTGGCTAACCACGTATAACAATCTGATAACCTATAAAAACAATGATTTTGGCTAATAAAACAAAAGGATTGCTGTCCAAGGAATGCAGAGTTTAGTTTCTGATAAGCCCAAAGTATTGGTGCTCTATGCTCATCCCGAGTCACGAAGCTCCGTGGCAAATCAAATGATGCTTAAGAAGATCGAATCCCTTGAGCATGTCACTGTGCATGATCTTTATGCTCATTACCCTGACTTTTTCATCGATGTAAAAGCGGAGCATCAACTGCTTAATGATCATGACGTGATCGTTTTTCATCACCCACTCTATATGTATTCTTGCCCCGCCTTGTTAAAGGAATGGTTAGACCGAGTATTAGACAAAGGTTTTGCTTTTGGCGGTGGCGAAGCGCTTAAAGGAAAGTATTGGCGTAGTGTTATTACGACAGGTGGTAAAGAAGATGCTTTCTGTAAAAGTGGCTATAACCGCTATCCTTTATCAGAGATCCTACAACCTTTTGAATTGACCGCAGCGCTATGCCAAATGGAATGGATAGAGCCGCTGGTGTTGTATTGGGCACGAAATGTCTCTGAGATGGAACGTTACCAGCACGCGGAAGCATATCGCCAATGGTTGAATGATCCCTTGTACTCGTTTGAGCAAGAGTTAGGAGGTCAATATGGCGCTTGAGAATGACTTTCTTCAAAGTAGTGTGATTTTTTTGACTGCAGCGGTGGTTGCGGTTCCGCTTGCCCAGCGTATGGGTTTGGGGTCAGTTCTGGGTTACTTACTCGCTGGTGTGGCGATTGGCCCTTGGGGGCTCGGCCTGATCAGTGACGTGGAAGCCATTTTGCACTTTGCTGAATTTGGCGTTGTTTTATTACTGTTTTTGATCGGCTTAGAGCTGAATCCGAAAAAACTGTTTCAAATGAAAGGCCCCATATTGGGGTTAGGTGGAGCGCAGGTCGCGATCACTACTTGCGTTATTGCCAGTGTCGCATATATCGCTGGTACCAGTTGGCAAACCAGCCTTGTTATCGGTATGGGGTTAGCTCTTTCCTCAACGGCGATTGCTTTAAAAGTAATTGAAGAGCACGGTCTCGCCGGTAAAGAGGCGGGGCAATCTGGCTTTGCGGTGCTCTTATTCCAAGATATTGCCGTGATTCCGATGTTGGCCATACTGCCTGTTTTAGCAGGCAATACTGCCGGGAATTGGTTAGATGCACTTTGGACGCTAGCTGGTGTCGGTGCGTTACTTGTTGGTGGCCACTTCTTGTTACGTCCACTATTTCGCTATGTGGTTCTTAGTGGCGTCCGTGAGCTCTTCACGGTAGCGGCATTGTTGTTGGTGATTGGCATTGCTTTGATGATGAAACACCTTGGCTTATCTATGGCGCTAGGAACCTTTTTGGCGGGTGTACTACTTGCAGAGAGTGAATATCGCCATGAGCTAGAGATTGCCATTGAACCGTTCAAGGGGCTTCTATTGGGGCTATTTTTTATTGCGGTGGGAATGGCGGTGAACTTAGGTTTACTCGCTTTAGAGCCATTTGCTGTTTTGACGGCTGTGTTCAGCTTAGTTGCGGTAAAAGGGGCGATTCTCTACTTTTTAGCTCGACTATCTGGTAGCCGGGCGAAATCACGGAGCAAAATGGCAGCAATTTTGAGCCAAGGTGGTGAGTTTGCGTTTGTCATCTTTACGGCTGCGAGCGCGGAAGGTTTGCTTAACCAAGAGCAGACTGCGTTTCTTTTGGTTGTTGTGAGTTTGTCTATGGTGACCACTCCGATTCTATTGATGATGCAAAGCAAATGGTATGCGCGCGGTCTGAATGCAGAGATAGAGGCAACATTGGCAAGTGATGTGATTAATAAGCAGCCTAGAGTCATTATTGCTGGCTTCGGTCGTTTCGGGCAGATCATTGGTCGTTTGATGTACGCCAATAAGATCAAAGTAACAGTCTTGGAAAGTGATGCGAGCCAAATTCAGTTGCTGCGCAAATATGGCTACAAGGTTTACTACGGTGATGCAACCCAGCTTGATTTACTCCGAGCGGCTGGGGCAGACAAAGCTGAGGCGATGATCATCTGTACCGACTCTCCTGATGAGATAATGAAGATCATCGAGTTGTGCCAAACGCATTTCCCTAAACTTAAACTGCTTGCTAGGGCACGCAGTCGAGTGGAGGCCTATCAATTGCTCAGCCACGGTGTAGATAGCTACTCGCGTGAAACCTTCCTCGGAGCTCTGGATCTTGGCCGCCAAGCCTTGGTCGATTTGGGCATGCACCCTTATCAAGCGAAACGAGCCGAAGCACATTTTAGAAAACTGGATAATGCTATGCTGAAGGAACTGCTGCCTCAGCACAAAGATGATAAACAATTGGCCTTAAGAGCCAAAGAAGCCCGTAAAGAACTGGAAGAGATATTTGGTCGTGAGATGGAAAGCGACCAACAATCAAGAAACTTCTGGGATTGATCTAATAATAGAGTTGTAACCATGAAAAAAAGATTCATCGCAGGCGCCAGCTGCCCGAAGTGCTCACAGCAAGACACGTTACGCTGGTGGATAGAAAACAATATTGAGCTCGTCGAGTGTGTAGAGTGCGGACATCAAGATAAGCGAACACCGCAATCTGTCGAGACAGGGACACATTCTGGGCAAGAAATGATCGGAATTTTTAAACCAGATTGATTGAGTTTCTCTAAATCATCCCCATAATATGCCCGTAGAAAGTTTGTAGACCAGAGCTTGAGCTGTGGTTCCTTATTCTCCTTGGAGTCAATATGAAAATTGAAAAGAACGTAGTTGTAAGTCTTGCTTACCAAGTAAAACTAGAAGACGGTGTAGTTGTTGATCAGTCTACAACTGATGCGCCACTAGATTACCTACATGGTAACAACAACCTAATCACTGGTCTTGAGACTGCACTAGAAGGCAAGGAAGCGGGCGCTAAGTTCTCTGTTACTGTTTCTCCTGAAGAAGCATACGGTGAGCACAACGACGCGCTAGTTCAACGCGTTCCTGCTGACGTATTCCAAGGTGTTGAGCAAATCGAAGTAGGTATGCGCTTCCTAGCGGATACTGACCAAGGTCCAATCCCTGTTGAAGTAACAGAAGTCGATGGCGATGAAGTTGTAGTTGATGGTAACCACATGCTTGCTGGCCAAACTCTAACGTTTGACGTTGAAGTTGTAGCACTACGTGAAGCAACGGCAGAAGAGATCGAGCACGGTCACGTACACCAAGCTGGCGGTTGTGGTCACGACCACGATCACGAAGGTGGCTGTTGTGGTGGTGAAGGCCACGACCATGGTGAAGAGAAAAAAGACGGTTGCTGCGGTGGCGGTAGCTGCGGTTCTCACTAATATTCAACCTTGATTGAATATAACGTGAAAAGTTAACAAAGGCGCTTCCCTTAATCGGGAAGCGCCTTTTTGTTTGTCGATAGTGTTTAAACTGACTTCGATCTGGAGACTAATATGCCTCAACCTTTTTCTATGGCCATTCATGGTGGCGCAGGAACCATCCTGCGTGAGCAGATGAGCGATGAACTACAGGCTTCCATTTTGGCTGATTTGGAAGCATCAGTACGAGCTGGGCATAATGTATTAGCGAAATCTGGCGATGCACTGGATGCCGTTGTAGCCGCGGTGAAAGTGCTAGAAGACTCTCCGAATTTCAATGCTGGTAAAGGGTCTGTGCTGACCAATAAAGAGATGGTCGAAATGGATGCCTCTGTCATGCATGGTCTGGGGATGGATGCAGGTGCCATCGCTGGAGTGCGCCATATTAAAAACCCTGTCGAGCTAGCTCGAGATGTGATGACCAAAAGCAATCACGTACTCTTGATTGCTGACGGTGCTGAGGAGTTTGCTTTCGAACACGGCTACGAGTTTATTGAGCAAGATTACTTTTTTACCGATCGACGTTATGACCAGCTACAGTCAATGAAAGAAAAAGGTTTGTTTGCGCTGTCGGAATCTAAATACCCAGACGATAAAAAGTTTGGCACGGTTGGGGCAGTGGCTCTGGATCAGCATGGCAATCTAGCTGCAGCAACCAGTACGGGTGGCATCACCAATAAGAAATATGGCCGAGTTGGTGATTCTTCCATTATTGGCGCGGGTACTTTTGCTGAAAATGGCAATGTTGCAGTTTCGACTACCGGGATGGGGGAATTCTTCATTCGTAAAACCGTGGCTGGAGATGTGGCGGCGCGAATGCGTTACTTAAAAGAAGATGTGCATACTGCCAGTGAATCAGTTATCCAAGGAGAACTCAAAGAGATGGGCGGTGAAGGTGGACTTATTGCGATCGATCATAACGGTTATGTTCACTTTGCCATGAATAGTTCGGGAATGTACCGCGCTTGTATTGATGTTGACGGTGAACTCAGTGTAAAAATCTACGCGGACGAATAAGTGTATGAAAAATGCACGATATTTTTCGTTAGCTCAATGATTTAGCGCTTCTCGCTGCTTCTATGCTTAAAAAGTGACTGCAAGAAGTGTGATTCAGTGCTAGAATCCATTTTTAATTAGCAACAGAATTGGAAAGATGGGAAATAACGTAGTCGTTCTAGGCACCCAATGGGGTGACGAAGGTAAAGGTAAAATTGTTGACCTTTTAACTGAAGATGCAAAGTACGTGGTTCGCTACCAAGGCGGTCACAATGCAGGTCATACTCTTGTTATTGACGGTGAAAAAACCGTTCTTCACTTAATTCCATCAGGCATCCTTCGCGATAACGTAAAATGTGTTATCGGTAACGGTGTAGTACTATCGCCTGAAGCACTTCTTAAAGAAATGAAGCCTCTAGAAGAGCGCGGTATTCCAGTACGCGAACGTCTTTTCATTTCTGAAGCATGTCCTCTAATTCTTCCTTACCACGTTGCAATGGACCAGGCTCGTGAAATCGCTCGCGGTAAAAAAGCTATCGGTACAACAGGTCGTGGTATTGGTCCAGCATACGAAGATAAAGTTGCTCGTCGCGGTCTACGCGTTGGTGACCTATTCGATATGGAAGCATTTGCTGAGAAGCTAAAAGAAGTAATGGAGTTCCATAACTTCCAGCTAGAGCACTTCTACAAAGCAGAACCAGTAAGCTACGAAGAAGTACTTGAGCAAGCGAAAGGCTACGCTGAACTACTGACTTCTATGGTTATTGACGTAACTGACGAACTAGACGCAGCTCGTAAGCGCGGCGACAAGATCATGTTCGAAGGTGCTCAAGGTACGCTACTAGATATCGACCACGGTACTTACCCATACGTAACGTCTTCGAACACGACTGCTGGTGGTGTTGCTGCAGGTTCTGGTTTTGGTCCTCGTCACATCGGTTACATCCTTGGTATTACTAAGGCTTACTGTACTCGTGTAGGTTCAGGTCCATTCCCTACTGAGCTATACGATGGCCTAGACAAGCAAGATCCTGTAGGTAAACACCTTGGTGAAGTTGGCCACGAGTTCGGTGCAACAACTGGTCGTCTACGCCGTACTGGTTGGTTCGATGCTGTTGCTATGCGTCGCGCAATTCAAATCAACTCTATCTCTGGTTTCTGTCTAACTAAATTAGACGTACTAGATGGCCTAGAAGAGCTAAAAATCTGTACTGGTTACAAGATGAAAGATGGCTCTATCCTAGAAGTTTCTCCAATGGCTGCTGAGTCATTTGAAGAAGCAACGCCAATCTACGAAACACTACCAGGTTGGTCTGAAAATACATTTGGTGCTACGTCTATCGACGCGCTTCCACAAGCTGCACTAGATTACATCAAACGTATTGAAGATCTAACAGGTGTTCCAGTTGATATCGTATCTACAGGCCCTGACCGTAACGAAACAATCATCAAGGTTCACCCATTTGAATCTTAATTCTGATTGATTTCAGTGAATTAGAAAACCAGTGCTTCGGCACTGGTTTTTTTATGCCCAATTTTTCTTGATCTATCTTGTTCAAATGGCAACAATTTGCCTTGTGGCGGCAATTTTGATTAAAGAGTTAGCACCCCTTGCCGATATAACTATCAAGCTTGCCGTAAATGCGGCAAAGAGAACGTTGTCAGCGTGCAATCTAATGAGATGTGTACATGGCTTCGTCGATGATCGAAGTGAAGAGTGCAGAAAATGAAGCTAAGAAAATTAGCAGCTTCGATGGTATTGGCTTTGAGTGCCTCTGTGGTTCAGGCGAGTGATCAGCCTGATATTGGTGAACCAATACCTATATACACCGAAGCAGAACTAATAAAACTGATCAATAACAACCAACATCTTGAACGAGTGAAAGCAGACAATTGCCAGCTAGTGGAAGATATTGTCGCTCGCGCTACGCGAATCAGCTTACCATCTTATGAGTTTCTCTATGGTGATATGCTCGCTTGGGGCGTGTGTGTTGAGCAAGACGTAGAGCTCGGTCTTTACTATATGGAAAATGCAGCGCATCAAGGCTTACCAGCTGCGCTTGAGCAAATTGGTCGTTATTACTCTCGCGGTACGTTAGTGCAGCAAGACAAAGAACGAGCGATTCCATATTTACGTGAAGCGGCAGCAATGGGGAATCTAAACGCTCGTATTCATCTTGCAGAATTACTGCTGCGTGATTATGGCAGTCCGCTAGATTATGAAGACGCTTATCGTTGGCTATACAACTCAGTCACTGCGGATCAGCGAACTCACAAGCGAATCTCGATTCTGCGCCAAGGCCTAGAGCGTCGAATGCCAGAAAATATCATTGTTCGAGCGAAAAAGCGCGATACCTTCTGGTAACTAAAGCTTTACATATAAGCGACTTACTGCACTCAGTCGTTTATAGCGGAAACAAAAATGCCCAGCACTTGCTGGGCATTGTTATTCTAACGCTGCGATTACTGAACGACTTCGCCTGATTCAATCACTGTTTCACGAACTACTTTGGTAAATTCTAGCGCTTCATTTCGAATCGCGTCTTCATCAACTGTTAGCATTTCACGGTCTTTCATCAGTACTTTTCCATCGACGATAGAGTGGCGCACATTGCCAGAGTTAGCTGAATACACTAACGCTGAGTATGGGTTGTAAACGGGTACCATGTTCGGTGCTTTCGTATCGATAACGATAATATCGGCTAGTTTACCTACTTCCAGAGAACCAATTTTGTCTTCCATGTGCAGAGCTTTCGCTGCGCCCATTGTTGCCATATCAATGACTTTTAGTGGTGGCATTGCTGCGCGGTCTTTATTTACTAGTTTGTGAACCTTTGCTACTTGGTTGAATTCGTCAATCGTACTTAGCGTGTTGCCAGACATCGGGCCATCGGTACCTAAACCGATGCGGATATCCTGGTCGTACATTTTCAATGCTGGAGAAACCCCTTTCGCTGACTTGATGTTAGCGCTCATATTATGTGCCACCCCCATGTCTGACTGCTTCACCAATTCAATATCTTTGTCATCTACCAGAATCATGTGCGCGCCGACAAGGTTTTTGTTCAATGCGCCAATGCTATCCATATATTCCACCGGAGACATACCATTTGCTCGCTTGGCGATTTTCTCTTCTTCACGATGAGATTCGGCTAAGTGAATCATTACAGGAACATCAAGCTCAAGTGATAATTTTGCCACCTTCTGTAGGGTTTCTGTCGTGTTGGTGTATGGCGCATGAGGGGCAAAAGCAGGTGTGATGCGAGGGTGGTCTTTGTACTCTTCAATAAAGTTCCGAGCGTATTTGATACCTTCATCAGCATTGGCTGCGTCAGCAACAGGGAACTTAATCACTGTTTCGCCTAAGATGGCACGCATACCAATTTTATCGACGGTTTTTGCTACTTCATCTTCAAAGTAGTACATATCGGCATAAGTGGTTACACCGCCTTTCACCATTTCGACGTTACCTAGATTTGCACCGATACGAACCATATCGCGAGAAACCAGTTTGGCTTCTAATGGGAAAATATAGCGGTGTAGGCGGTCAGGGACGTCATCTGCAAGAGAGCGAAACACTGTCATTGAGACGTGCGTATGAGTATTGATTAAACCTGGCATGACAATATCGCCATCCACGTCTAAAGTTTGCTTAGCCTTGAACTGCTCTGCTAGTGAAGCGTCGCCAACCGCAATAATCTTGTTATCTTTTACAACTACGGTACCGTTTTGGTAAACGGTTTTATCTTGGTTCATGGTTAGAACCATCGCGTCGGTGATCATTAAGTCGGCTTTTTCTGCGCCTATGGTTGGGAGAGAAAAAAGACCTAGGCCGGCAATCGCAGTAGCAAGCAGTGTGCGTTTGATACTCATAGCAATACTCTTAGTAAAAGGAACAGTAAAATTTTCCTGAATAATACGCTTCTCTTTACTGGTTGCAATCGTTTGCTTTATTAGTTGCAATGAAGTGTGATCTTTATCGTATGCTGTTAAGTGTTGTGAAAAGTGATGCTAAGTTATGAAAAAGGCATTGAAAAAGTGGGATTTTAATCTTACTAAACTGTAGCTTATACCGTGACTCGGATATACTAGATTTAATTACCTTCCTTCTTAATTAGGCGTGCCTATGTCAGACAATATCCCTAATGACCCTTTTGCAGCTCGCGAATCGGAAAACTATGAAAACCCGATCCCTAGCCGAGAGTTCATTTTAGAATTTTTGCAGCAAGCTGGGGTTCCTATGAACCGCAATGACCTATTCGAAGCGTTGAAGCTAAGTGGAGAAGATCACTATGAAGGATTGCGCCGTCGACTAAGAGCAATGGAACGCGATGGCCAACTGGTTTTTACGCGTCGCCAATGTTACGCATTGCCAGAAAAGCTTGAAATGATTAAAGGGTACGTGATTGGTCACAAAGACGGTCATGGCTGGGTTCGTCCTGAAGGAAGCGTTGGTAAAGATAATGATATCGTCTTACCACACCACCAAATGAAAAATATCATTCATGGCGATTTTGTTTTGGTTCAGCCAACTGACAACTCTAAACGTGGCCGCAAGGAAGGGCGCCTGGTTCGCGTATTAGAAGAGCGTCAATCACACATCGTGGGTCGATTCTTTATGGAATATGGCTATTCGTATGTGGTTGCAGATGATTCACGCATCGCACACGACATCTTGATTCCAAATGATCTGCGTGCGGGTGCGCGTATGGGCAACGTGGTTGTTATTGAGATCACTGACCGAGGCTCTCGTTCACGCGGTATGATGGGCAAAGTGATTGAAGTACTAGGCGAAAACATGGCGCCGGGTATGGAAACACAAATTGCTATTCGTACTCACCAAATTCCACATGAGTGGCCTGAAGCGGTAGATAAACAAATCGCTAATTTAGGTGAAGAAGTACCTGAAGAAGCAAAGGAAGGTCGTGTTGACCTGCGTGATCTGCCTTTGGTGACGATTGATGGTGAAGATGCTCGTGACTTTGATGATGCGGTTTTCTGTCAAGCTAAGAAGAGTGGTGGTTGGCGCTTATGGGTAGCTATCGCGGATGTGAGCTACTATGTAAGACCTGATACAGCGTTAGACAAAGAAGCGATTAATCGTGGTAACTCGGTTTACTTCCCATCGCAAGTTGTCCCAATGCTGCCAGAAGTGCTATCAAACGGCTTGTGTTCATTGAACCCACAAGTAGATCGCCTATGTATGGTATGTGAAATGACTATCTCAGAGTCGGGCAAGCTATCGGGCTACAAGCACTATGAAGCGGTCATGAATTCCCACGCTCGTCTTACTTATAACAAGGTGCATGACATTCTTGAAGGTGATGAAGAGTTGCGCTCTCGTTATGAGCCAATTGTCCCGCATCTTGAAGAGCTACATAAGATGTATAAAGTGCTTAAGCGTGCCCGTGACAACCGAGGCGCGATTGAGTTTGAGACGGTAGAAACTAAATTCATCTTCAATGCTGAGCGTAAAATTGACAGCATTGAACCAGTGATTCGCAACGATGCACATAAGTTAATAGAAGAGTGCATGATTCTAGCCAATATCGCATCAGCATCTTTGGTTGAAAAAGCCAAAGAAGCCGCGCTATATCGTATTCACGAATCTCCTGGAGAACTTCGATTGCAGGGCTTCCGTGATTTCCTTGGTGAGCTAGGCCTACACCTAAATGGTGGTCTTGAGCCGTCTCCAACGGATTACGCAGATTTGGTTAAGCTGATTGCAGAGCGCCAAGACAAAGAGTTGATCCAAACTATGCTGCTTCGCTCAATGAAGCAGGCAGTATACAACGCAGATAACTGTGGCCACTTTGGCTTGGCATTGAAACGCTACGCGCACTTTACCTCACCAATTCGTCGTTACCCAGATTTGCTGCTTCACCGTGCAATAAAGTACCTGATTGCGAAAGAGAACGGTACGCTTAAAGATCGTTGGACACCAACCGGTGGCTATCATTATTCCTTTGATGATATGGATTTCTACGGTGAGCAATGTTCGATGACTGAGCGCCGTGCAGATGATGCGACTCGCGAAGTATCTGATTGGCTCAAATGTGAGTATATGCAAGACCATGTCGGCGAAGAATTGGATGGTGTGATTGCCAACGTAACAGGCTTCGGCTTCTTTGTTCGTTTAACTGAACTTCACATTGATGGTTTAGTCCATATTTCAGCGCTTGCGAACGATTACTACCAATTTGATCCTATTGGTCAAAGACTTATCGGTGAGAGTTTTGGGGCGATTTATCGTTTGGGGGATGCGGTTAAAGTTAAAGTGCTGGCAGTGAATTTAGATGATCGCCAAATTGACTTTGAATTAGTTGAGACAAGTCGTAAGCTACGCGGCAAAGGTAAGACTGCGAAGAAGCGTGCCGCTGAAGCGCAGAAAAAAGCCAAAGCGAAAAAGAACGCTGCTGCAACTGGTCGTCGTTCTGTAGACAGAGCGAAACCTATGGTTGAGCCAACGAAAAGACCTGATGGAAGTAAAGAAGAGTCAGGCAAATCTAAAGCGGGCAAAGCGGAAAAAGCCCGCAAGAAAAAGCCACGTAGCGGCGCAAAGCCAAAAGCGAAAAAACCTCGTGGCAAAAAACAGTAAGCGGATAGATTAATGAGTAACGAATTTCTTTATGGTATTCACGCAGTAAAAGCAGTATTAGAGCGTGAACCTGAACGTTTCATTGAAGCGTTTGTCTTAAAAGGTCGTCAAGACGATCGCTTAATGCCGATTCTGAATGAATTACAGGTATGCGGTGTGTCGATTCAGCAAATGACACGTAAGACCTTAGATGAAAAAGCACGTGGTGCGAATCACCAAGGAATCATGGCGCGTGTTAAGCCAGCTAAACAACTGAACGAAAATGACCTAGATGACATCATTGCCAATAATGAAGCACCCTTGTTGTTAGTGCTTGATGGTGTAACAGACCCACACAATCTTGGTGCGTGTCTTCGTAATGCGGATGCTGCTGGTGCTGTGGCGGTGATTGTACCTAAAGATCGCTCAGCGCCAATGACGGCAACCGTTAGCAAAGTCGCTTGTGGCGCGGCAGAGACGGTGCCTTTAGTTCGTGTCACTAACTTAGCTCGTACTATGCGTACATTGCAAGAGCAGGGTGTTTGGTTTGTCGGCACTGCAGGTGAAGCGACTCATGATATCTACCAAGCGAGATTAACAGGCCCACTTGCCATCGTAATGGGTGCAGAAGGTGACGGTATGCGTCGTCTTACTCGTGAAACCTGCGACGACTTGATCAAAATCCCTATGGCGGGTTCGGTATCGAGTTTGAACGTCTCGGTTGCATCGGGAATCTGTTTGTTTGAAGCGGTGCGTCAACGCTTAGCGTAATTGTTCGTTTGGTTAACTCGTAATAAAGCGCAGGCTGTTGAATCGGTCTGCGCTTTTTTGTTGCTTAGTAGTCTAGATATTGGGTTTATGGACTATTCGCTATTTTCTCCCGTTTATTTTTCATCCAGGTATTGCATGTAAAACTGTGATCTGTATAATGCGTCGCACTGGTTAAGCCAGTTGTGAACCAATGAGTAAAGAGGAGCTGAATTATCTTTTTGATTTTTCAGGTAATGTAAACTCAGCTTATGTTCGCGGTTAATACAATTAGCTATCTTTTCTTCGGAAAAACTATCCCCAGACGTGACTCTGGTATGTAGGGATAGTTAATCGAAAATTAACTGACAATGCGTCCTAATCTTGGATGCTACGGTTTCACATAAATCAATCGGCATTCTCTCGTCTTGACGAGTTTGAGTGGCGATATTGTTTGTGTAATTTTTAATATTGGAGCTCTGTCTCATGCAGAACCAACGTATCCGTATCCGCCTAAAAGCATTCGATTACAAACTAATCGACGCTTCTACAGCGGAAATCGTTGAAACAGCTAAGCGCACTGGCGCACAGGTTCGTGGTCCAATCCCACTACCTACTCGTAAAGAGCGTTTCACAGTTCTTATCTCTCCACACGTTAACAAGAAAGCACGTGACCAGTACGAAATCCGTACTCACAAGCGTCTAATCGACATCGTTGAGCCAACAGACAAAACTGTTGATGCTCTAATGCGTCTAGACCTTGCTGCGGGCGTTGACGTTCAAATTAGCCTAGGTTAAGGGAGATTAGAAGAATGATTGGTCTAATCGGTCGTAAAGTGGGCATGACCCGCGTATTTACTGAAGAAGGCGTTTCTATCCCAGTAACTGTTGTTGAGGTTGAAGCTAACCGTGTTTCTCAAGTTAAAACACTTGATACAGACGGCTACGCAGCAATCCAGGTTACTACTGGTGCTAAGAAAGCTAACCGCGTTACTAAGCCAGAAGCTGGTCACTTTGCTAAAGCAGGTGTAGAAGCTGGTCGCGGTCTTTGGGAATTCCGTTTGGAAAACGGTGAAGAGTTCGAAGTTGGCGCTGAGCTAACAGTTGAACTATTCAACGAAACTAAGAAAGTAGACGTTACTGGTACATCTAAAGGTAAGGGCTTCCAAGGCGCTGTTAAGCGTTGGAACTTCCGTACTCAAGATATGACTCACGGTAACTCATTGTCTCACCGTGCTCCTGGTTCAATTGGCCAATGTCAAACTCCAGGTCGCGTATTTAAAGGCAAGAAAATGGCAGGTCACATGGGTGCTGAGCGTGTAACGACTCAAAACCTAGAGATCGTACGTGTTGACGCTGAGCGCAATCTGCTTCTTATTAAAGGTGCAGTACCAGGCTCAACAGGTGGCAACGTGATCGTTAAACCAGCTGTTAAAGCATAACGTCTCAGGAGTAAGTAATGGAACTAATGGTTAAAGGTGCTGATGCACTAACTGTTTCCGAAACTACTTTCGGACGTGAGTTTAACGAAGCTCTTGTACACCAAGTAGTTGTAGCTTTCGCTGCAGGTGCTCGTCAAGGTACTCGTGCTCAGAAAACACGTTCAGAAGTTTCTGGCGGTGGCGCTAAGCCATGGCGTCAAAAAGGTACTGGCCGTGCGCGCGCTGGTACAATCCGTAGCCCAATCTGGCGTACAGGTGGTGTTACTTTTGCTGCGAAACCACAAGATCACAGCCAAAAAGTAAACAAAAAAATGTACCGTGGTGCTATGAAGAGCATTCTTTCTGAGCTAGTTCGTCAAGAGCGTCTAATCGTTGTTGATAACTTCTCAGTAGAAGCACCAAAAACTAAAGAGCTTGTAGCTAAGCTTAAAGAGCTTGAGCTAACAGACGCGCTTATCGTGACTAGCGAAGTAGATGAAAATCTATTCCTAGCAGCTCGTAACCTATACAAAGTTGACGCTCGTGACGTAGCTGGTATTGACCCAGTTTCTCTAATCGCGTTCGACAAAGTTGTAATGACTGCTGACGCAGTTAAGCAAGTTGAGGAGATGCTAGCATGATCACTGAAGAGCGTATCCTAAAAGTTCTACGTGCTCCGCACATCTCTGAAAAAGCAACTATGGCAGCTGAGAAAGCGAACACTATCGTTTTCAAAGTAGCTAAAGATGCAACTAAGAAAGAGATCAAAGCAGCTGTAGAAAAGCTATTTGAAGTTGAAGTTAAGTCTGTAAATACTCTTATCACTAAGGGTAAGACCAAACGTCAAGGTCTACGCCAAGGTCGCCGCAGCGACGTTAAGAAAGCGTACGTTACTTTGAAAGAAGGTCAAGATCTTGACTTCGTTGGCGGCGCGGAATAACAGGAGTAGTTAAGAATGGCTATTGTTAAATGTAAGCCGACTTCCCCTGGTCGTCGTCACGTTGTTAAAGTTGTTAACGCTGACCTACACAAGGGTAAGCCATACGCACCACTTCTAGAGAAAAACTCTAAGAACGGTGGTCGTAACAACAACGGTCGTATCACAGTACGTCACATCGGCGGTGGTCACAAGCACCACTACCGTGTAATTGACTTTAAACGTACTAAAGATGGCATCCCAGCGAAAGTTGAGCGTCTTGAATACGATCCAAACCGTAGCGCTAACATCGCTCTAGTTCTGTACGCAGACGGTGAGCGTCGTTACATCCTAGCACCTAAAGGTGTTAACGCAGGTGATGCGATCCAGTCTGGTGTTGATGCACCAATCAAAGCTGGTAACACTCTACCAATGCGTAACATCCCAGTTGGTTCAACTGTACACAACGTTGAACTAAAACCTGGTAAAGGTGGTCAGCTAGCTCGTTCGGCTGGTGCATATGCTCAAATCGTTGCTCGCGACGGTGCATACGTAACTATCCGTCTACGTTCTGGCGAAATGCGCAAAGTACTTTCTGAAGGTCGTGCAACGATCGGTGAAGTTGGTAACTCTGAGCACATGCTACGTGAACTTGGTAAAGCTGGTGCTTCACGCTGGCGCGGCGTACGTCCAACCGTACGTGGTGTAGTAATGAACCCGGTAGATCACCCACACGGTGGTGGTGAAGGTCGCACATCTGGCGGTCGTCACCCAGTATCACCTTGGGGTCAGCCTACTAAAGGCTTCAAGACTCGTAAGAACAAACGCACTGACAAGTACATCGTACGTCGTCGTAACAAGTAATCTATATTAAAGAGGAATCGCCATGCCACGTTCTCTCAAGAAAGGTCCTTTTATTGACCTACACTTGCTGAAGAAGGTAGAGAAAGCGGTGGAAAGCGGAGACAAGAAGCCTATTAAGACTTGGTCCCGTCGTTCAATGATCATCCCTACGATGATCGGTTTGACCATCGCTGTCCATAATGGTCGTCAGCACGTACCAGTATTTGTAACTGAAGAAATGATCGGTCACAAACTGGGTGAATTCGCACCAACACGTACTTACCGCGGCCATGTCGTGGATAAGAAAGCTAAGAAGCGTTAAGGAGTAGATGATGGAAGCACTAGCTAAACATAACTTTGCTCGCATTTCGCCTCAGAAAGCTCGCTTAGTTGCGGATCAAATTCGTGGAAAATCTGTTGACCAGGCTCTAGAAATTCTTACATTCAGCAACAAGAAAGCTGCTGATTTGATCAAGAAAGTTCTTGAGTCAGCTATCGCTAACGCGGAGCACAACGAAGGCGCAGATATTGACGATCTAAATGTCGCAAAAATCTTCGTAGATGAAGGCCCGATCATGAAGCGTATTATGCCTCGTGCTAAAGGTCGTGCGGATCGTATCTTGAAGCGTTCAAGCCACATCACTGTTGTTGTAGCAGATCGCTAAGAGACTAGGAGAGTAAGCAATGGGTCAAAAAGTACATCCTAATGGTATTCGTCTAGGCATCGTTAAGCCTTGGAATGCTACATGGTTTGCTAACACCAAAGATTTCGCTGACAACCTAGACGGCGACTTCAAGGTACGTCAGTTCCTTACAAGTGAACTGAAAAAAGCATCACTTTCACGCATCGTTATCGAGCGTCCTGCTAAGAGCATCCGTGTGACTATTCACACTGCTCGTCCAGGCGTAGTAATCGGTAAGAAAGGTGAAGACGTAGAGAAACTACGTGCAGCTGTAGCGAAAATCGCAGGTGTACCAGCGCAAATTAACATCGCTGAAGTACGTAAACCTGAGCTTGATGCACAGCTTGTTGGTGACAGCATCGCGTCTCAACTAGAGCGTCGTGTTATGTTCCGTCGTGCTATGAAGCGCGCGGTACAAAACGCTATGCGTCTAGGCGCTAAAGGCATCAAAGTAGAAGTAAGCGGTCGTCTAGGCGGCGCTGAAATTGCACGTTCTGAGTGGTACCGTGAAGGCCGTGTGCCTCTACACACTCTACGTGCTGACATTGATTACGCAACTTCTTCGGCTCACACTCAATACGGTGTGATCGGCATTAAGACTTGGATCTTCAAAGGTGAGATCCTAGGCGGTATGCCAGCAGCTAACGCTGTAGAGCCTAAAGGCGACAAGCCTAAGAAGCAGCGCAAAGGCCGTAAGTAAGGAGTCGACAGATGCTACAACCTAAACGTACTAAGTTCCGTAAGGTTCAGACAGGTCGTAACCGTGGTCTAGCTAAAGGTACTGATGTAAGCTTCGGCGAATTCGGTCTTAAAGCTACTGGCCGTGGTCGTCTAACTGCTCGTCAAATCGAAGCGGCACGTCGTGCAATGACACGTCACGTTAAGCGTCAAGGTAAAATCTGGATCCGTGTGTTCCCAGACAAACCAATCACAGAAAAACCACTTGAAGTTCGTCAGGGTAAGGGTAAAGGTAACGTTGAGTACTGGGTAGCCCAAATCCAACCTGGTAAGGTTATGTACGAAATGGGTGGTGTACCTGAAGAATTGGCACGTGAAGCGTTCCGCCTAGCGGCTCGTAAACTGCCATTCAAAACTACATTTGTAACTAAGCAGGTGATGTGATGAAAGCACAAGATCTACGCGAGAAAAGCGTTGAAGAGCTTAACGCTGAGCTATTGAATTTGCTACGCGAACAGTTCAACTTGCGCATGCAAGCTGCAACTGGTCAGCTACAGCAAACTCATACTCTGAAAGCTGTACGCCGTGATATCGCACGTGTGAAAACTGTTTTGACTGAGAAGGCAGGCGCATAATGAGCGAAGTAAAACGTACTCAACAAGGTCGTGTAGTTAGCGACAAGATGGACAAGTCTATCGTAGTTGCTATCGAGCGCATGGTTAAACACCCAATTTACGGTAAATACGTAAAGCGCACGACTAAAGTACACGCACACGACGAGAGCAACACTTGTGGCCTAGGCGACAAAGTTGAAATCGCTGAGTGTCGTCCACTGTCTAAGACTAAGTCTTGGACTTTGGTAAAAGTTCTAGAAAAAGCTAAGGGTTAATCCTAGCTAATTCTATGAAAACAAACGGCTCCAAAAATATTTTTGGAGCCGTTTATTTTTTGACTACCCAATTGAAAAAAAGGGTGGTACAATTCGCGTCCCTTTTAAAGAGGCAGCCCGACCCGTGAGGGTCTAGTTTTTTTTATATTTAGCGGAGCACTAACATGATCCAAATGCAAAGTATGCTGGACGCAGCTGATAACTCAGGCGCTCGCAGCGTAATGTGTATTAAGGTTCTGGGTGGCTCTCACCGCCGTTATGCACATATCGGTGACGTCATCAAAGTTACTGTTAAGGAAGCAATTCCTCGCGGTAAAGTTAAGAAAGGTGACGTTCTGAAGGCGGTGGTAGTTCGCACCCGTAAAGGCGTACGTCGTCCAGACGGTTCTGTCATTCGCTTCGACCGTAATGCTTGCGTACTGTTAAATGACAATACTGAGCAACCAATCGGTACACGTATCTTTGGTCCTGTGACTCGCGAACTTCGTGGCGATAAGTTCATGAAGATCGTTTCACTGGCTCCAGAAGTTCTGTAAGGAGCACGTAGATGGCAGCTAAAATCCGTCGTAATGACGAAGTAATCGTTCTTGCTGGTAAAGATAAAGGCAAGAAAGGTAAAGTAACTAAGGTTCTAGCAACCGGTAAAGTTATCGTTGAAGGTATCAACCTTGTTAAGAAGCACCAGAAGCCAGTTCCGGCTCTTGGTCAACAAGGTGGCATCGTTGAACAAGAAGCAGCAATTGATGCTTCTAACGTTGCAATCTTTAACGCGGCTACTGGTAAAGCAGACCGTATCGGTTTCCGTTTCGAAGATGGCAAGAAAGTTCGTTTCTTCAAATCTAACAACGAAACTGTTTCTAACTAATAGAAAGTAATTTGGAGTTCTACTATGGCGAAACTGCATGATTACTACAAGTCGTCTGTAGTCGCTGAACTGACCAAAGAGTTCAGCTACACAAGCGTCATGCAAGTCCCTAGAATCGAGAAAATCACCCTAAACATGGGTGTTGGTGAAGCAATCAACGACAAGAAACTGCTAGAGAACGCAGCTTCTGATATGGCAACGATCTCTGGTCAGAAGCCACTTATCACGAAAGCTCGTAAATCTGTTGCAGGTTTCAAAATCCGTGAAGGCTACCCTATCGGTTGTAAAGTAACCTTGCGTGGCGAACGTATGTGGGATTTTCTTGAGCGTTTGATTAACATCGCTCTTCCACGAGTACGTGATTTCCGTGGTGTTAGCGCTAAGTCTTTTGACGGACGCGGTAACTACAGCATGGGCGTTCGCGAGCAAATCATCTTCCCGGAAATCGACTTTGATAAAGTTGATCGAGTACGCGGTCTAGACATCACTATCACGACGTCTGCTGCTACTGATGAGGAAGGCCGAGCTCTGCTGGCTGCCTTTAACTTCCCATTCCGTAAGTAAGGTGAAGGGTTACTGTTATGGCTAAAAATTCAATGAAAGCGCGCGAAGCAAAGCGTGCGAAGCTTGTAGCTAAGTTCGCTGAAAAGCGTGCTGCGCTAAAAGCTATCATTAGCGATGTAAACGCATCTGAAGAAGATCGTTGGAATGCGGTTCTTACACTGCAATCTCTTCCACGTGATTCAAGTGCATCACGTCAGCGCAACCGTTGCAACCAAACTGGTCGTCCACACGGTTACCTACGTAAGTTCGGTCTAAGCCGTATTAAGGTTCGTGAAGCTTGCATGAAAGGCGAGATTCCGGGTCTTCGTAAGGCTAGCTGGTAATTTGCCACTTAATCATTTGGAGTAAATCATATGAGCATGCAAGATCCGATTTCGGATATGCTGACCCGTGTTCGTAACGGTCAGGCAGCAAATAAAGTTGCTGTTAAAATGCCTTCTTCAAAGCTTAAAGTTGCAATCGCTGCACTACTAAAAGCTGAAGGTTACATCGTTGATTTCGCTGTTGAAGGCGAAGTTAAACCTGAGCTAGAAGTTACGCTTAAGTACTTCCAAGCTAAACCAGTTATCGAGCAACTTAAACGTGTTTCTCGTCCAGGCCTACGTGTTTACAAGAAGAAAGATGAACTTCCTTCTGTAATGGGTGGTCTTGGTGTTGCTATTGTTTCAACTTCCAAGGGTCTTATGTCAGACCGCGCTGCACGTAAAGCAGGTCTTGGTGGTGAAATCATCTGTTACGTAGCTTAATAGGAGTAGACTATGTCTCGTGTTGCTAAAGCACCTGTCGCTATTCCAGCTGGCGTAGAGGTGAAACTAAACGGCCAAGAAATCACTGTAAAAGGTGCTAAAGGCGAACTATCACGCGTTCTTAACGATGCGGTAGTTATCGCTCAGGAAGAAAACAATCTTACTTTCGGTCCACGCGAAGGTGTTGTTAACGCTTGGGCACAAGCAGGTACTGCTCGTGCACTAGTAAACAACATGGTTGTTGGCGTTACTGAAGGCTTTACTAAGAAGCTAACCCTTAAGGGTGTTGGTTACCGTGCTGCTATCAAAGGCAACGCTGTAGGTCTAACTCTTGGCTTCTCTCACCCAGTTGAGCATGAACTGCCAGCGGGTATTAAAGCTGAGTGTCCAAGCCAAACTGAAATCGTGATCACTGGTTGTGACAAACAACTTGTTGGTCAGGTTGCGGCTGACATTCGTTCTTACCGTGAGCCTGAGCCTTATAAAGGTAAAGGTGTTCGTTACGCAGATGAAAATGTGCGTACCAAAGAAGCTAAGAAGAAGTAAGGTAACACTATGGATAAGAAAGCATCTCGCATCCGTCGTGCTACACGCGCACGTCGTAAGATTGCAGAACTTGGTGCAACTCGCCTGGTAGTACACCGTACTCCTCGCCATGTTTACGCACAAGTTATCGCGGCAAACGGCTCTGAGGTTATCGCAGCTGCTTCTACTGTAGAAAAAGCGATCCGTGAGCAAGTGAAATACACTGGTAACATCGATGCAGCTAAAGCAGTTGGTAAAGCTGTTGCTGAGCGCGCTCTTGAAAAAGGCGTAGCTTCAGTTGCATTTGATCGTTCTGGTTTCCAATACCACGGTCGAGTAGCGGCGCTAGCAGAATCTGCTCGCGAAGCTGGTCTGAAATTCTAAGGTAGGGTTGGACGATGGCTAAAGAACAACAACAAGCTAGTGATTTGCAAGAAAAGCTAATCGCAGTTAACCGTGTATCTAAGACGGTTAAAGGCGGTCGAATCATGAGCTTCACTGCACTAACAGTAGTTGGTGACGGTAACGGTCGTGTAGGTTTCGGTTACGGCAAAGCTCGTGAAGTACCTGCAGCGATTCAAAAAGCAATGGAAAAAGCACGTCGTAACATGGTTACGATCGCGCTTAACGAAGGCACTCTTCACCACCCGGTGAAAGGTCGCCACTCGGGCTCTAAAGTTTACATGCAGCCTGCTGCTGAAGGTACTGGTGTTATCGCAGGTGGTGCGATGCGTGCAGTTCTTGAAGTTGCTGGCGTACACAACGTACTTTCTAAGGCATACGGTTCTACGAACCCTATCAACATCGTTCGTGCAACGATCGATGGCCTAAGCGGTATGAAGTCGCCAGAAATGGTTGCTGCTAAACGTGGTCTAACTGTTGAATCTATTTCGGAGTAAGCACACGATGGCAACTATTAAAGTAACTCAAACTAAAAGCTCAATTGGTCGTCTACCTAAGCACAAAGCGTGTCTTAAAGGTCTAGGCCTTCGTAAAATCAACCACACAGTAGAACTTGAAGATACTCCGTGCGTACGCGGTATGATCAACAAGGTTTACTACATGGTTAAAGTTGAGGAGTAATCAGAATGCGTTTGAATACTCTATCACCAGCAGCTGGTGCTAAAACTACCGCTAAGCGTGTAGGTCGTGGTATCGGTTCTGGCCTAGGTAAAACTGGTGGCCGCGGTCACAAAGGTCAAAAGTCACGTTCTGGCGGTTCAGTTCGTCCAGGTTTTGAAGGCGGTCAGATGCCTCTAAAACAACGTCTACCAAAATTCGGTTTCACTTCTCGTAAGAGCCTAGTGTCTGCTGAAGTTCGTCTAGCTGAGCTAGCGAAAGTAACTGGTGACGTAGTAGATCTAAACAGCCTTAAAGCTGCTAACGTTATCACTAAGAACATCGAATTCGTAAAAGTTGTTCTATCTGGTGAAATTAACAAAGCAGTGACTGTTAAAGGTCTACGTGTGACTAAAGGCGCTAAAGCTGCAATCGAAGCTGCAGGCGGCAAAATCGAGGAATAATCTCGAGGAACGAGGTACAGATGGCTAAGAAACCAGGACAAGATTTTCGTAGTGCTCAGAGCGGCTTAAGTGAACTAAAGTCGCGCTTATTATTCGTAATTGGTGCACTTTTAGTATTCCGAGCAGGCTCTTTTGTGCCGATTCCTGGTATTGACGCTGCTGTACTTGCCGATTTGTTCGAACAGCAAAAAGGTACCATCGTAGAAATGTTTAACATGTTCTCCGGTGGTGCTCTTGAGCGTGCATCTATATTAGCGTTGGGCATCATGCCGTATATTTCGGCATCTATTGTTGTCCAACTGCTAACTGTAGTTCATCCAGCGTTAGCCGAACTCAAGAAAGAGGGTGAAGCAGGCCGTCGTAAGATCAGCCAATACACACGCTATGGCACGCTTGTACTTGCAACATTCCAAGCTATAGGTATCGCAACTGGCCTACCAAGCATGGTCGACAATCTGGTTGTTATCAACCAAACCATGTTTACGCTAATTGCAACCGTAAGTTTAGTAACCGGCACCATGTTCCTAATGTGGTTAGGTGAACAAATTACAGAGCGAGGAATCGGTAATGGTATTTCCATTCTGATTTTTGCAGGTATTGTTGCTGGATTGCCTTCGGCAATTGGTCAAACAATCGAGCAAGCGCGTCAAGGTGAATTGCATGTACTTCTTCTGCTGTTGATTGCTGTACTTGCTTTCGCAGTTATTTACTTTGTTGTTTTCATGGAGCGTGGTCAACGTCGTATCGTTGTAAACTACGCGAAACGTCAACAAGGTCGCAAAGTATTTGCTGCACAAAGCACTCACTTGCCACTTAAAATTAATATGGCAGGTGTTATTCCAGCAATCTTCGCATCAAGCATTATCCTGTTCCCAGGAACACTGGCTCAGTGGTTTGGTCAGAATGGTGAGAGCAGCGCGTTCGGTTGGTTAACTGACGTGTCTTTAGCTCTTAGCCCAGGTCAGCCTCTGTATGTAATGCTTTATGCAGCAGCGATTATATTCTTCTGTTTCTTCTACACGGCGTTAGTATTTAACCCGCGTGAAACAGCAGATAACCTGAAGAAGTCTGGTGCATTCGTACCCGGTATCCGCCCAGGTGAGCAGACAGCTAAGTACATTGATAAAGTGATGACGCGTTTAACCCTAGCGGGTGCGCTATACATTACCTTTATCTGTCTGATTCCAGAGTTTATGATGGTCGCGTGGAACGTACGTTTCTACTTCGGCGGTACATCACTACTAATCGTAGTTGTTGTTATCATGGACTTTATGGCACAGGTACAGACTCATATGATGTCACAACAATATGATTCTGTGTTGAAGAAAGCGAATCTGAAAGGTTACGGCCGTTAATTCGGCGGTAAATATTCAGTTCCACTACGGAGTTTAGCAATGAAAGTTCGTGCTTCCGTTAAAAAAATCTGCCGTAACTGTAAAGTTATCAAGCGTAACGGTGTCGTTCGCGTGATTTGCAGTGAGCCAAAGCACAAGCAGCGCCAAGGCTAATCAGCAGAAATTTTTACTTGAAATATAAGGTAGTGTCGAGTATATTCCTCGGCCTACCTTTTGCGTGCAAAAGAAGTAGTATTCCGCAGCGTATCCATAACGGGCTTTGCTGCGGCTAATTCTTTTTAAGAAACACTAGGAGTGAATAATGGCCCGTATAGCAGGCATTAACATTCCTGATCAAAAACATGCTGTGATTGCACTTACGTCAATCTACGGCATCGGTAAAACTCGCTCTCAAGCTATCCTAGCTGAAGTGGGTATTGCTGAAGATGTTAAGATCAGTGAACTAACTGAAGAGCAGATCGATCAACTGCGTGATGGTGTAGCTAAATACACTGTAGAAGGTGATCTACGTCGTGAAGTATCAATGAACATCAAGCGTCTTATGGACCTTGGCTGTTACCGTGGTCTTCGTCATCGTCGCAGTCTACCACTACGTGGACAGCGTACTAAAACCAACGCTCGCACCCGTAAGGGTCCGCGTAAGCCGATCAAGAAATAATCGGGAAGGTAGAGTACAATGGCTAAACAACCAACTCGCGCTCGTAAGCGCGTACGCAAGCAAGTTGCAGATGGCGTTGCGCACATCCATGCTTCTTTCAATAACACAATCGTAACCATCACTGACCGTCAAGGTAACGCACTAGCTTGGGCTACTGCAGGTGGTTCAGGTTTCCGTGGTTCTCGTAAGTCTACTCCGTTCGCTGCACAGGTTGCTGCTGAGCGTTGTGCTGAAATGGCTAAAGAATACGGTCTAAAGAACTTGGAAGTTATGGTTAAGGGTCCAGGTCCAGGTCGTGAATCTACTGTTCGCGCACTGAATGCTGCTGGTTTCCGCATCACAAACATCGTTGATGCTACACCAATCCCTCATAACGGTTGTCGTCCACCTAAGAAACGTCGCGTATAACGTTTTTTAGATTACTGGAGAAAGATCATGGCAAGATATTTGGGTCCTAAGCTGAAGCTTAGCCGTCGCGAAGGTACTGACTTATTCCTTAAGTCTGGTGTACGCGCGATCGATACCAAGTGTAAAATTGATAACGCACCAGGTGTACACGGCGCTCGTCGCGGTCGTCTATCTGAGTATGGCGTTCAGCTTCGTGAGAAGCAAAAAGTTCGTCGTATGTACGGCGTTCTAGAAAAACAATTCCGTAACTACTACAAAGAAGCTGCGCGTCTTAAAGGCAACACAGGTGAGAACCTACTTCAGCTTCTTGAAGGTCGTCTTGATAACGTAGTTTACCGCATGGGCTTTGGCGCAACTCGCGCAGAAGCACGTCAGCTAGTTAGCCACAAAGCTATCCTAGTTAACGGTAAAGTTGTAAACGTTCCTTCTTTCAAAGTTGCGGCTAACGACGTTGTTGCTATCCGCGAGAAAGCTCAAAAGCAATCTCGTATTAAAGCGGCTCTAGAAGTTGCTGAACAACGCGAAAAACCAACTTGGATTGAAGTAGATGCTGGTAAGATGGAAGCTACGTTCAAGCGTATGCCTGAGCGTTCAGATCTGTCTGCTGACATCAACGAACAACTGATCGTCGAGCTTTACTCTAAGTAAGGTTTAAACTAAAGAGAGGACACAATGCAGGGTTCTGTAACAGAATTTCTTAAGCCACGTCTTGTTGACATCGAACAAGTTAGCACGACACACGCAAAAGTAACTCTTGAGCCATTAGAGCGTGGTTTTGGCCATACTCTTGGTAATGCACTTCGCCGTATTCTTCTATCTTCTATGCCAGGTTGTGCTGTAACAGAAGTAGAAATCGAAGGCGTACTTCATGAGTACAGCACGAAAGAAGGCGTTCAAGAAGATATTCTTGAAATCCTACTTAACCTTAAAGGTCTGGCTGTGCGTGTTGCCGAAGGCAAAGATGAAGTGTTCATTACTTTGAACAAATCAGGCTCGGGCCCTGTGGTTGCAGGTGACATCACCCATGATGGTGATGTAGAGATCGCTAACCCAGAACACGTTATTTGTCATCTAACGGATGACAACGCTGAGATCGCTATGCGTATCAAAGTTGAACGTGGTCGTGGTTACGTTCCAGCTTCCGCTCGTATCCATACTGAAGAAGATGAGCGTCCTATTGGTCGCCTTCTGGTTGACGCTACGTACAGCCCAGTAGATAAAATTGCTTACTCTGTTGATGCAGCTCGTGTAGAGCAGCGTACTGACCTAGATAAGCTAGTTATCGATATGGAAACGAACGGTACTCTAGACCCTGAGGAAGCAATCCGTCGTGCAGCTACTATTCTAGCTGAGCAATTGGATGCGTTCGTAGATCTTCGTGATGTACGTGTACCTGAGGAGAAGGAAGAGAAGCCAGAATTCGATCCGATCCTACTGCGTCCTGTAGACGATCTTGAACTAACAGTTCGCTCTGCTAACTGTTTGAAAGCAGAAGCGATTCACTACATCGGTGATCTTGTACAGCGTACTGAGGTTGAGCTACTTAAAACGCCTAACCTTGGTAAAAAATCTCTTACTGAGATTAAAGACGTACTTGCATCACGTGGTCTGTCTCTGGGCATGCGCCTAGAAAACTGGCCACCAGCGTCTATCGCTGAAGATTAATCGATAATAGTTAGAAGGATTAGGTCATGCGCCATCGTAAGAGTGGTCGTCAACTCAACCGCAACAGCTCACATCGTAAAGCGATGTTCAGCAATATGGCTAGCTCTCTAGTACGTCATGAAGTTATCAAGACTACATTGCCAAAAGCAAAAGAGCTACGTCGCGTAGTTGAGCCTTTGATTACACTAGCTAAGACTGACAGTGTTGCTAACCGTCGTCTAGCATTTGCACGTACTCGTGACAACGAAGTAGTTGCAAAACTATTCAACGAACTAGGTCCACGTTTTGCTGCTCGTCAGGGCGGTTACACTCGTATCCTAAAAGCTGGCTTCCGTGCTGGTGATAAAGCTCCAATGGCTTACATTGAGCTTGTTGATCGCCCAGCTGCTGAAGAAGCTGCTGAGTAATCAGTTCGTATGAACAAAAAAAGCCGAGCTTAATGCTCGGCTTTTTTGTGTCTGTCGTTTGAGCTAATCACTAACCCACCTAGCAAGTTCTAACTAGATCGTCTTCATATAAAAGGGCTGACGCTTTCACGCCAACCCCTTAATAGAATTCTGCTGTGATTACTTCCAGATAGCACCTAGGCTATCAAGTAATCCCGAGCTTGCACCTTGGCTTTGAAGCGCATTTAGAATGATGGGTGCAAAGGTAGAAATTAACGATGGATCCATACCAAGTGCAGAGAAAGCACTTTTCACTGTCTCGTTGTTGGCAATCATTGCCGTTAGACCACTTGATTGCAGTGAGTCAAAGCCTGGGATCAGGCCGGCTAATTCACTTGTCTCACTGCTACCTAATGAGTTTTGTGCTAATGCTAACAGTGAACCGACACCACCGATTGCTTGCTCTGAGGAAACGTTAGCATTGTTTTGAATAGCTGAAACTAAATCAGTGTCAGCAGCCCCTTGTTGGGACCAAGTTTGCACTGCGCCTATAAGAGCAGCGTTTGCAATGGCACCGTACCCGCTGTCATTAGATGCTGTCGATGAATCTTTTGATGTACTCTGACAACCAACTAATGCTGTTGCAACCAAAGCTGCGATGGCTAATTTCTTGTACATGCTTTCTCCTTGTTCATTAAGCATTGATACCGTTTACAGCGGTATTCGTTTCCACAGTATTATATATAAAAAACGGCGACACAATGGTCGCCGTGAATTCATCAATGGATAAGTCTTAGATTAAAGAATATCTAGTAGCTCTACTTCGAATACTAGAGCAGCAAATGGTGGGATTGCAGCACCTGCGCCACGCTCACCGTATGCTAAGTCTTGAGGAATGTATAGTTTCCACTTAGAACCTACAGGCATTAGTTGAAGTGCTTCAACCCAACCTTTGATAACGCCAGTTACAGGGAACTCTGCAGGTTGACCGCGAGAAACAGAGCTGTCAAATACAGTGCCGTCAGTTAGCTCACCGTGGTAGTGAACGCGAACTTGCTTGTCAGAAGTTGGGATTTCACCAGTACCTTCAGTGATGATTTCGTACTGTAGACCAGACTCAAGAACAGTGACTTCTGAACGTAGAGCGTTGTCTTTTAGGAAAGCTTCACCGTCAGCTGCCGCTGCTTTCGCTGCTTCTTGGCGTGCTGCTTCTACGCGAGTGTGTAGCTCTTGAAGTGCATTGTTGATTTCGTCAACTTCGATAGCTGGCATATCACCTACTAGTGCAGTTGCGATACCTGCCGCGATTGCGTCAACGTTAAGACCTTCAAGACCAGAACCTGCAAGTTGCTGACCCATCTGTAGACCGATACCGTAGCTTGCTTTTTGCTCTACAGTCTCAAATTTTACTTCAGACATAGTGTCTCTCTTTGTATGGTTTGTGTTAAAGGCGTAAGGATACCAGTAATAGCATCACGATGAAATGTTCACCTCCATATAGTATCGAGCAGGTAGCAATGTGCGATTTAGATCGACTTTCATTGACTTAGCTGCAAATTTTGACCTGTTGATAACCGAGTTGAGCGAAATTTCCTATACTCATGTGCGCTTGGTTTTTATACTTGGATTGAAGCCTGCTTGGAGATGAGATGCGATGAATCGCAGAAAGAAAAAGAAACAGCCCTCTGTGAATTATGTTGAGCTATTGAAAGAAAAATGCTCGGCAATAGATTGGCATCAAATGAAGTCGAAACTGAGCGAACGTTGGAACGTATTACCGAAACTGCATCAAAGAGCACTCATGGTTCTAGTTCCAATTGTGTTTTTGCTAGTGCTTATTCCATTTCCTGACTCGAAGCCAGATACCGTAGATGCAGAGCCTCAGCGCGTGGCTATTGATATCAACACCACAGGGTTGAGTGAGCAAAAAGGCGCGAGCCAAAAGAATCTCGCATCTAAAGAATGGAAAGAGTATCAAGTTAAAAGTGGTGATACCTTAGCTCAGGTATTTCGTAGCAATAATCTTGCGATGTCTGACTTGAATGCACTGGTTAAGGTGGAAGGTTCTGATAAGCCGCTCAGCTACATCAAACAGGGTCAGTTAGTGCGCTTTAAGCTCACGGACGAAGGCCAACTCGATATTCTGCAACTTGAGAAGAAAGATCAATCTGTCATGTTCTTTCGCCTGTCAGATGGCGGTTTTGGTCGAAGTAAGTAGTCGCTTACGTTCTCGAATTGATTATTCATCTAATACTCTTGCGTGTCGCTTGATTGGTTTGAGGTTTCTCCAAGGAATCAGCGGCACGACGATCATGACAATTCCAACAATGGTTAACCAGTCTGGCACTTCGTTAAACCACATAACGCCGAATAGGGTGACAAACAGTAATCCTGAATTCTCCGCGACCGCAATATTCCCTGCCGGCGCTTTTTTATAGGCAGCGACCGCGACACCGTTGTAAGCCAAGATCAAACTTGCACTGGCAAGTATCAGTAGTAACTCTTGAGCGTTTAATGGTTTCCATACTGAGAGAGCCAACACGCTTGCGACAGGTAATGAAAGCAGAGTTGTCCAGAATAAGGTGCTGATCACCGTTTGTTGAGCTGGAAGCTTGCGTGCAGTGACATTAAACAGCGCGAGAGTGATGGCTGTACCCAACGCAAACAGAGCCGCCCAGTGAAACTCTGATGGTCGCAACACCACAAGTACTCCGAGAAATCCAACCAAACTTGCGGCAATCTTAGTAGCTGATGGCGTTTCCTTCAGCAGCAGTATAGATAACGGCAGCATTAAAAGAGGGGCGGCATAAAAAACGGCATTCGCTGTGGCTAACGGTAAGTGAGTAATTGCTACTACCATACAGCCGCTACCAATTAAGATAAGGTGCGCACGAAATAAATTAAGGCCTGGACGATAGAGTTTTCGTGCACTTGGCTTTTGCCTAAACCAGAGCGGGAAGATGAGTGCCAGCGAGAGTAATTGGCGAAGCAGCACATATTGAAATGTCGGCACATCACCATTGAGTAGTTTTACTGCAACATCGGAGAGTGAAGCGGTAAAGTTACCAAAAACCAACAACAAAATCGCAAGATGATAGGCGGAGATAGCCATCTCTATTTGTAGAGCTTCATATCGATGTGTGGAATATTATCTTCCAAATACATCTCAGAGGTTTGATCAAAACCGTGCTTCTTGTAAAAGTTAGCGAGATGCTCCTGAGCGCCGATCTCAATACTTTCCCCTGGCCAGAGAGTTTCGCAGTCAGAGAGCGCTTGTTGAATTAACGTATGACCTAATCCATTTCCTCGGTGATTCATTGATGTCGCGACTCGGCCAATGCTGACTGACGGGTAGCTGATCCCTGTAGGCAATAATCGAGCGCAAGCCACTAATTCATCATCGATATAGCCCAGTAAGTGATGGACTCCGGTCTGATGGTCTTTATCGTCCAATTCAGGGTAAGGGCAGGTTTGCTCAACGACAAAGACATCAACGCGTAATTTAATTAGTTGATAAAGCTGAGTGGTGGTCAGTTCGCTAAAAGGTAATCGCTGCCAAGAAATCATAATGTAGTTCGTTCCAAATGAGTTAATAGCAAGACGTTACCAACTCTCTCTTTATTGGGCATTAACAATTGTTAATTTTGCCCCCGCTTTTTTATACGGCTCAGACTAATTGGAGTTATACCTAAATAGGCAGCAATTTGATAATCATTGAGTCGATTAAGCAAATCCGGAAAGTTATGGCAAAACAGTTCATAGCGCTCTTCAGGTGAATAAAGCAGCATAAAGCGTTCTTTGTTTTCTTTATGCATCAACTGAGTTTCAAGTAGCTTGAGGTAGATACTGTGTTTTTCTTCGCGCCAAACTCTCAGTGTCTCAATGGGCAAAGCGATCAATGAGCATGGTGTTAAGGATTCCAATAAATAAGGAGACGCTTGCTGTTTGATCAAACTTTCAAAACCAATGATCCAGTCATTCTCCCAATAGAATTCTTTACTGAACTCTTTGCCTTTATCGGTGAGATAAGCCGAATGACAAATCCCATCTAATAGAAAATGGATCTCTTGAGCGATCTCACCTTGGTGGAGCAAGATATGGCGAGTCGGAAGTTCGATCAATTGAGCCGATTGACACAGTTGTTCACATTCGGTATCGCTAAACCCATTGAGAGTAAGTTGCTGTTTAAAAGCATCAAGCATAAAGAATCACTAGTGAGTACAAAGTGGTTTGATTCTACCTGATATTGCTTATGTGCTAGAAATAAAAAAGCCGCGATATCTATCGCGGCTTTGAGTCGGCTGTTTAGATTAACTTACTTTTGTAGATCGATTTGATAAACGGCAAAGCCGACATCGTCGGTACCAACACGCTTCATCGGGTACTGACCCTTTTCTTCAATGAACTTAGCGGCTTTCTCGCTTGGAGAGGTTTCAAAGCGAATGTCTAATTTCTTATCTGATTTAATTGGTGCAAATGTCCAGTTGTTGTCTGCGCTTGGCTTAAATTCGCCTTTTTCATTGCTTACACGAGTAATGTAAGACGCAATAACCGAACGGTTTTCATCTGGAGAATCGAAGGCAACGAACTCAGAACCTGTGCCTGGGAACTTGTTGCTGTACGCACGGTAGTTGTTGGTTGCGATGATGAAGTCTTGCTTCATATCGATTGGCTTACCTTGGTAGGTCAGGTTAACGATACGCTCAGCGCTTTCATTGATTAGCTTACAATCGCCATCGTATTTCGCTGCTGTTGTTACGTCGATCTGGTAGTTAAGACCATCGATTACATCAAAGTTATACGTACGGAAACCATCCCAGTCGATTAGGCTTTGTGGTTCAGTGCTGTTTACATCAATCTGTTTGAACTGACCCGCTGTACACTCTAGCCACTCTTTAACTTCTTTACCGCTTACCTTCATTGCAACAAGTGTATTCGGGTATAGGTAAAGATCGGCTGCGTTACGGAAAGTTAGCTGGCCTGATTCTACTTCGGTAAAGTTTGCTGGGTCATTCTTGCGACCACCAGCTTTAAATGGAGCAGCAGCAGATAGAACAGGGATGTCTGCTAGATCTGGGTCACCTTGAATAAAGCGTTCAACGTAATCTTTCTGTGCTAGGTTGACGATCTGTACTGTTGGATCATCTTGAACCAACGCTAAGAAGCTGTACATAACGTCGTTAGCTTTACCAATTGGTTGGTTAACGAAGTCACGTGTACCTTTGTGGTCTGCTTCTAGAACTTTAACCATCTCAGCGTCAGCTTCTGCTAGAGATGTCTTAGTTTTCTTGTCATAGATTGGGCGAGCTTCAGTTTGACCTTTAACAACCGTCCATTTGCCATCTTGTTCTTTCAGTTCTAGATCGATAACACCAACATGGCTACCCCAACGGCCTGGCATAACAGAAGCTACGCCGTGGATCGTACCTTTTTCGTTATCAACCCCCGGGATGTTATCAAAACCTTTGCCTGGGAATACTGCATGAGAGTGACCAAAGGCGATCGCATCAATACCTTCTACTTGTGCTAGGTAGTAAGTAGAGTTTTCTGCCCCAACTTTGTGTGGGTCTGAAGAAACGCCAGAGTGAGGAATTGCAACGATAACGTCAGCGCCTTCAGCTTTCATCTGTGGGACCAGCTCTTCTGCTGATTCTTTAATGTCCTTAGCGAAGACTTTGCCTTCTAGGTTCTTTTTATCCCAAACCATGATTTGTGGTGGAACAAAACCGATGTAACCCACTTTAATTTCGTGTTCAACACCGTCTACATCCTTAAATGTGTGTGACTTAATGATGTACGGTTTGAAGTAGTGCTTACCTGTTTTCTTATCGAATACGTTAGCGCTAATGTACGGGAAGTCTGCATCGTTAATTGTTTCAGCTAAGAACTCTAGACCGTAGTTGAATTCGTGGTTACCAATGTTACCCACATCGTAGTTCAGTTGGTTCATTGCTTTGTAGACAGGGTGAACTTCGCCTTTTTCGATACCTTTTGCAGCCATGTAGTCACCCATAGGGCTGCCTTGGATCAGGTCACCGTTGTCAACTAGGACACTGTTTTCAACTTCAGCGCGAGCTTGTTTCACCAAAGTAGCAGTACGAGTTAAGCCGATTTTCTGTGATGGCTTATCTTTGTAGTAGTCATAGTCCATGACGTTTGTGTGAATATCAGTGGTTTCTACGATACGTAATTTGATCGTATCTGCCATTACTGGACCAGCCATGGTTAGCATTCCACCAAGAATGGCAAGAGACAGAGGTTTCACTGCTACTTTCATTTTTAAGCTCCGATAGCGTTATTTAGACGTTGCTTAATGTAACAAAATTAGATGAAACAATGATTTCAACCAATAATAAAGTGTGATGTGAAACAATTACTTTATGGTGTTCTGCCAACTATATCTCAATATCGATTAAATAGTCGCCAACAAAAAATGTGTCCTTATCAGTTATTGATATAAAAAATGAAATTTTAGAATTTCAGGTAATATGTAATGAGCGCCATAATGCCATCATCAACAAGGAAAGGGTGACACTATGGCGAGCAAGGATACGATTTCTCAATTCCCAGTGAGTAATCTGCACGCACAGCGTAGCAAACAAATAAATCTCAACACTGTTGGCCACAGTGTTTTAAACAAAGGTGAAGTTGCCCTCGTTGGCTCAGGTCCTGGTGATGTGGAATTACTCACGCTTAAAGCACTGCGTTTTTTGCAGCAAGCGGATGTGGTTCTATATGACTACCTAGTTTCTGACGACATTCTTGCTCTGATTCCTAGTGACACTATTTTGGTTTGCGTAGGCAAGCGCGCGGGTCATCACAGTGTTCCTCAGGAAAAAACCAATCAACTGTTGGTCGATTTTGCTCAGCAAGGTCACCGCGTTGTGCGTATCAAAGGTGGCGATCCGTTTATCTTTGGTCGTGGTGGAGAAGAACTAGAAGTCCTGTCGGATGCGGGCATCTCTTTTCATGTTGTTCCGGGTATTACTGCCGCGGCAGGGGCAACGGCATACGCAGGAATTCCTCTAACTCACCGAGACTACGCTCAATCAGCCATGTTTATTACGGGTCATTTGAAAGCAGAGAGCGATCAAATGGACTGGACGACACTCGCTCGAGGCAATCAGACCTTAGTCATCTATATGGGCTTAATGAAGTCTGAGTACATCCAAAGCCAATTGGTTGAACATGGCCGAAACCCAGACACTCCGATCGCGATCATTGAACGCGGTACTCAATCAACACAAAGAATTTTTAAAGGTCAGCTCGCTCAACTAGCTGAACTTGCTAAAGATGCGCAATCGCCGTCTCTTATTGTCATTGGCGAAGTGGTGTCGCTGTCAGACAAATTGGCGTGGTTCAATCCGCAGCCTCAAACACAGCAGCGCCAATTCGCGTAACACATTTTTGATTAGTCAGATGCTCACTATAGAGCCGCAAAGGAAGCACTAACATGGACCAAGAACGTTTAACCCACCTCAAGCAGCTCGAAGCGGAGAGTATTCATATCATCCGTGAAGTTGCCGCTGAGTTTGATAACCCAGTGATGATGTACTCCATCGGTAAAGATTCATCGGTGATGCTACATCTTGCACGTAAAGCTTTTTACCCAGGTAAGATTCCATTTCCTCTTTTACACGTGGATACCGATTGGAAATTCAAAGAAATGATTGAGTTTCGTGATCGCACAGCAGAGAAGTATGGCTTTGAGCTTTTGGTACATAAGAACCCTGAAGGTCTAGCGATGGGTTGTAGCCCATTTGTACATGGTTCTTCTAAGCACACTGACATTATGAAAACTCAAGGCTTGAAACAGGCGTTGAACAAATATGGGTTTGATGCAGCTTTCGGTGGAGCGCGTCGTGATGAAGAGAAATCCCGTGCTAAAGAGCGTGTCTACTCATTCCGCGATAAGAATCATACTTGGGATCCAAAGAATCAACGCCCAGAGCTATGGCGCACCTATAACGGCCAAATTAACAAAGGTGAAAGTATCCGTGTTTTCCCATTGTCGAACTGGACTGAGTTGGATATTTGGCAATACATCTATCTAGAAAACATCGAGATTGTGCCACTTTACCTTGCGGATAAGCGCCCAGTTGTTGAGCGTGATGGTATGTTGATCATGGTCGATGATGATCGAATGGAGCTTGAACCAGGCGAAAAGATCGAAGAGAAGAGTGTGCGCTTCCGTACGCTTGGATGTTACCCACTGACAGGAGCGATTGAGTCTGAAGCAAATACGCTAACAGGCATTATTGAAGAGATGCTGGTGGCGACTTCAAGTGAGCGACAAGGGCGAGCGATCGACCACGATCAGTCAGGATCGATGGAACTGAAAAAACGCCAAGGCTACTTCTAATTAAAGATCTAAGGAAAGAAACATGAATAGCGCAGTAGAAGCTCAATTAGAAGAGCTAGGTATCGAAGGTTACCTAACACAGCATCAATACAAATCATTACTCCGATTTTTGACCTGTGGTTCAGTGGATGATGGCAAAAGTACCTTAATTGGTCGTTTGCTCCACGATTCAAAACAAATTTATGAAGATCAATTAGCAGCAGTCCACAACGATAGCCAACGTGTGGGTACAACTGGGGAGCGTCCAGATCTCGCTCTATTGGTTGATGGTTTACAAGCGGAGCGAGAGCAGGGGATCACGATTGATGTGGCTTATCGTTACTTCTCGACTCAGAAGCGTAAGTTCATCATTGCGGATACGCCAGGGCATGAGCAGTACACGCGAAACATGGCGACAGGCGCATCTACTTGTGATGTTGCTGTAATCTTGATTGATGCACGTAAAGGCGTATTGGATCAAACACGTCGTCATTCGTTTATCTCTAATCTGCTTGGCTTGAAACATTTTGTCGTAGCAGTAAACAAAATGGATCTCGTTGATTACTCACAAGATCGTTTTGAAGAAATTCGCGATGAATACTTGGAGTTTTCTAAAAACTTACAAGGTGAGACCGATATTCAGATTTTGCCACTGTCCGCTTTAGAAGGCGATAACGTGGTAGAGCCAAGCCCTAAAATGAGCTGGTTTAAAGGCGCACCACTGCTTGAGATCTTAGAAACTATCGATGTGGATCAAGACAAAGCGGCGGGTGAATTCCGTTTCCCTGTGCAATACGTAAATCGTCCTAACCTCGATTTTCGTGGCTTCGCAGGTACGATTGCCTCAGGCACAGTGAAAGTGGGTGATGAAGTTAAAGCACTGCCATCGGGTAAGACTTCTAAAGTTGCACGTATTGTGACGTTTGATGGCGACCTAGAGCAAGCGCAAGCAGGTTTAGCCGTTACGCTAACTCTACAAGATGAAATTGATATTAGCCGTGGTGACTTAATCGTACTGGAAAACGCAAAAGTCGAGTCAAGCAATCACTTACTTGCAGATATTGTGTGGATGACAGAGCAACCGCTTCAACCTGGTCGCGAGTACGATGTGAAAATCGCAGGTAAGAAGACTGTCGGTCATGTGGAAGCAATTCGTCACCAGTACGACATCAACAACCTGTCCACGCACAGTGCAGTCGAGTTGCCATTGAATGGTATTGGCTTGTGTGAGCTGACGCTGACGGAATCTGTGGCATTGGATGCTTACCAAGCGTGTGCTGATACTGGTGGCTTCATTGTAATTGACCGCTTGACTAACGTAACGGTTGGTGCTGGCCTAGTGCGTGAAAGCTTGTCTCAAGTAGAGACGAAAGCCGGTGATATCTCAGCGTTTGAGGTTGAGCTCAATGCCCTAGTACGTAAACACTTCCCGCATTGGGAAGCGAAAGATATCAGTCAACTACTTAAGTAGTGTCTGATCGAATAAGGAAGCGTTATGTGGCAGCAAGGATTTGTGTTGGCAATATTACTCGGCATCGTTGCTTGCCTACTGACGACACGAATTAAACCGAGTTTCATTTTCGCAGGAGCAGCGTTCATCGCTTTTCTTGGTAGCATGATAGAACTTGTTGATGTGGCGACAAACTTTACTAACTCTTCCTTATTAACTCTTGTGCTGCTGATCTTAGCATCGGCAGCACTTGAGAAAACTTTGCTGATCAGCTGGGTTAGCCGTTCCCTTTCCACTGGTAAGTTAGGTACCGTAGTCGCAAAGCTTGGTATATCGACTGCGCTGCTCTCTTCTTTTACCAATAATACGGCGGTGGTTGTGTCCCTGATTGGCGCTATTAAACGCAATCAACAACACGCCCCTTCCAAATTACTGATCCCTCTTTCTTATGCAGCGATCTTAGGTGGAACACTGACGTTGATCGGCACGTCGACTAATTTGATCATTAACAGTTTTGTTGAAGATGCAGGGCTACCGAGTTTAGGCTTTTTTACACCCACTTTGATCGGTTTGTCTGTGTTGTTTGGTGGCTTGTTGATCTTGATCCCTCTGAGCTATTTGTTACCAAACTACGACGATCAAAGCCAAGATGATTTGCCTTATTTCCTTGAAGCTCGAGTCGAGCCTGGATCCCCGTTGGTTGGGCGTAGTATCAGTGAAAACAATCTACGTGCGCTACGTAAACTCTTTTTAGCTGAAGTGGTTCGCAATGGTCAGACGATGCCATCAGTCGAACCTGATTTTGTCTTAGAGGCAAAAGACCGCTTACTTTTTTGTGGCGACATTGAAAGCGTGGCGACATTGCAAGAGATCCAAGGGCTCACTCTATTTGGCCAACATCACCTCAACGGACAAAGCTTTGTTGAAGTGGTTGTGAGCTCTTCGGCAAGTTTCTGTAATAAAACCCTTAAATCAAGCCATTTCAGAGATCGGTTTGATGCAGTCGTTGTGGCCATTCGCCGTGGGCATGAAAGATTAGAAGGTGGATTAGGCAATATCACCTTAAATGCCGGGGACACGTTAGTTCTTGTTCCTGGTAAACGTTTTGACCAAGAGCGACGCGCGCACCGCAAAGAATTTGTTTTGGTCAACGATCTTGACTCAAGCGCACGTTTAGATGCAAACAAATCAACGATGGTTTTGTTTGGGTTTGCTTCCGTGATCGCATTAGCTTTGCTTGAACTGGTACCGCTGATCAAAGGCTTATCAGTCTTTCTCCTTGCTGCGCTCTTTTTTGGCATTGTTCAATTGAATGAGCTTCGCCGCCGTTTCCCAGTCGATATTGTGGTTATCGTAGGTTCAGCGTTGTCCATTGCGCAATTGATGTTGTCATCGGGCCTTTCTATGGCACTCGGTGAGATGTTCATTGAAGCGTTTAATGGTTGGGGCGTGTTTGGTGCCATCGTTGCCACTTATTTGCTGACTTTAATTCTAACTGAGCTTGTCACTAATAATGCTGCCGCCGCACTGTCATTCCCGATTGGCTACAGCATGGCAATAGGCTATGGCGTCGATCCGATGCCTTTTATTATGGCCGTCTTGTTTGGCGCAAGTGCGAGTTTTATTTCTCCTTACGGCTATCAAACTAATTTACTGGTTTATAGCGTAGGAAACTACAAACTAACTGATTACATAAGAGTGGGGATTCCATTATCTATTGTTTATTCGGTGCTTGTTTTAGCGCTGATCCCCCAGTTTTTCCCGTATTAAAAGGATTGTGTTATGACAACGGATGCTCCAATCAAAGATGAAAACATCGTTTGGCATCAACATGCGATTGATAAACAGTTTCGCGCGAACTTAAAGCAACAGAAGCCGGCTGTATTGTGGTTTACTGGCCTCTCTGGTGCAGGGAAATCAACGGTTGCTGGTGCGCTAGAAAACAGACTTGCAGAACAGGGGTACCATACTTACTTACTGGATGGCGACAACGTTCGTCATGGTTTATGCAATGACCTAGGGTTCTCTGAGCAAGATCGTCGAGAGAATATCCGCCGTATTGGTGAGTTGTCTAAATTGATGGCTGACGCTGGTCTTATCGTTTTATCTGCGTTTATTTCGCCGCATCGTGCTGAACGTCAATTGGTACGAGACCTTTTACCTGAAGGTGAATTTATAGAAGTGTTTGTCAACGCGCCTCTTGAGGTATGTGAGGAACGTGATCCTAAAGGTTTGTATAAGAAAGCAAGAGCAGGAGAGATCCCGAACTTCACGGGTATTGATTCAGAATATGAAGCGCCAGTGGATCCTGAGATTAACCTATTGGCTGGCGAAAAATCGATAGACGCGCTGGTGGATGATTGTATTCAAGCGCTTAAGCAGAGAAGCGTTATCGGATAAAAACAAAAAAGCTTCCTTCGGGAAGCTTTTTTACTCTGAGTGAGTTTTGATACTGCTTATTCGAAACAGATTTCAATGAACGCATTACCCCATTGAGAGGTAAAAGGCATGATGATGATAGAGCCTTCACATTTGTGACGAATCGTGTGGCCTTTGCCTGACACGACAACTGGTGTTGCCATATCAAAATCGAAGCCGCTTTCTGCTAGGATTCTCTTTGCGCCACCTGTCACCATGTTGGTGATTTCACCAACCATATCGGTTACTTCATCATTTAAGCCATTTGGTCGTTCACCTAGCATGTTCTGCATGATTTCCAATGCTAGATTTTCATCAAATGTAATAGACATAGAACCGCGGCTTTGCGGGCCGACCATCCCTATTAAACCTGATACATCCCCACGTGCAATCTCATCTTTTTTCACACGAGGTTTCTGTGGCTTCAGCTCCAGTGAAGCCATCGTTTTTAGTACGTTCATCAGTGAAGCTAAAAACGGGTTTACAAATTCAGCGCGCATAACTTTCTTCTATATCTTCAATTCGCTTAATCAGAAGAGCAGCTTTTACAAACTCCATGGGATTCAATCACATGATTTGTGATAGTAAACCCACGCTCTTCTGCATTGTTAACTAACAAGGCTACCAAACTATCATCGACCAGTTCAATAACATTACTGCATTTATCACAGATCAGCATATGTGAATAATGTTTATGGGCATTGCATGAACCGCATTGAATGTAGCTATTAGTAGACTCCACTCGATGAATGAATCCCTGCTCAAGCAGAAAATCCAAAGCTCGATACACTGTAGGAGGCTTGGCCTGCGGCTCAGTTTGCTTCAGCTCTTCTAACAGCTCATAGGCGCTCGATGCCTTCGGGCTAGCGCAGATTAATTCAAACACACGTTTTCTTTGTGTTGTTAATCTAACGCCGCGAGCAGCACATATATCTTCAATTTGTTTGACTAACTGTTGGTCCAAACTTTTCACCATCACTCATGGACATTTTTAATAATATACCATTTATTGGAGTTTATCGTTGATCAGTTGGTAATTTATGATTGCTTGGTCAGTAAGTTACTCTCAATCAGCGACAACATTTACCATTGGCGTATTGTTGCTTAACTTACTCTAACTGCGGGAAAAACGGAACAACATAAGACGTTTGGTGAGGGTTTTCTTTGTTCTAAGTTAATTCTTTTTGGCTGAATCATACATCACTGAGCTTTTGACCACCCATAGGCTAAATACTATTGGTCCAGTTCAATGAGTAATGTGTACTTTTTTAGTTTATTAAAAATCAAACATTTAAGTGACTTGTTCGCGTTGAATAAGATTTTGGGTTGCTGGTGGTATAAAGCTAATATGTACTTGGATTCCATTGCTTGATGGGCTTCGAACGGTTGATTTCTATGGTGTTTGAGCGTTGCTTTTATCGGTTTCATTTTTCCTGAATGTTTTCGATTGACTGTGTATAATCGCGGGATCCTTTTTTGACCACGATGCTCACTGTACAGCGAGACTCACCTTATGAAACCTGACAATACTAGTAAATACGCGGCTAACCGCTTTTCCATTGCACCCATGCTCGATTGGACAGATCGACATTGCCGCTACTTCCACCGTCTTATGACAAGTGAAACTCTGTTGTATACAGAAATGGTTACAACTGGTGCGATCATTCATGGTAAAGGGGATTTCTTAGCGTATAACCAAGAAGAGCATCCGGTAGCGTTGCAGTTAGGTGGTTCAAACCCACAAGATTTGGCGACTTGTGCCAAGCTTGCGGTTGAGCGAGGTTACGATGAAATTAACCTTAACGTTGGTTGCCCATCTGATCGCGTTCAAAATGGTCGTTTTGGTGCATGCTTAATGGGTGAACCTCAGCTGGTGGCTGATTGTGTCGCAGCAATGCGTGACGTTGTTGATGTTCCGGTCACCGTAAAAACGCGTATCGGTATTGATGATCAAGATTCGTATGAGTTCTTAACGGACTTTGTTTCTGTCGTCTCGGAGAAAGGCGGTTGTGATCAGTTCACGATTCATGCTCGTAAAGCTTGGCTTTCTGGTTTAAGCCCGAAAGAGAACCGCGAAATTCCACCACTTGATTACCCGCGTGCTTATCAGTTGAAGAAAGATTTCTCTCACCTGACGATTGCGGTTAATGGTGGTGTTAAAACTCTAGAAGAGACCAAAGCGCATTTAGAGCATTTAGACGGCGTAATGGTCGGTCGCGAAGCGTATCAGAATCCTTATATCTTGGCTGAAGTGGATCAACAGATTTTTGGTTTAGATAAACCAATTAAAAAGCGTACTCAGATCGTTGAAGAGATGTACCCATACATTGAGCAACAGTTATCAAACGGCGCATATCTTGGGCATATTACACGCCATATGTTGGGCTTATTCCAAAATATGCCAGGTGCTCGCCAGTGGCGCCGCTACATTAGTGAGAACGCACATAAACCAGGTTCAGGTATTGAAGTGGTAGAAGCTGCTTTGGCTAAGATTCCTAAAGAGTTGGATGTGTAAAAATCACCAAGTAGGTGGTAAAAAATACTCATGTCAGATTGGAAAGGGCGCTCATTAGAAGCGCTCTTTTTGTTTTTATATTTAAAATCAATGAATTAATTCTTTTGTTGGTGTTGGCACGCTTCCTGAAAGTACTAAAGTAAATAAAGGAGAAGCGTATGTTTGAATTAATATTTGTCTTGGTCTTCACTGCCACTCTATTGGTTACTGGTGTCACTATGCTTACGGTGTTTGCAGCCGTAGCTTTTTCTATCGTGGTGATGGTATTGCTTGGCATGCTAGGCGCTGTGCTTAAGCTACTCCCATGGCTAATTGTTATTGCTATCGGTATTTGGTTCTTTAAGTCGCATGTCGCGCAGACACGTTAATGTGACCGAGGTAGAAATATTTGCTGGCATAGGGTGTGTATATGATAGAATTCGCGCATATCGTATACACCTCTACGCAAAACGCAGACAGTAGAGGTTGGCATCACTACTGGGAGAAACAAGTTCATGGGTTTAAAAACCGCCGCTGTATTGGCTACTGCCGTTATGTCAGTTCCAGCTTTTGCTGAGTCATCATTGACGACTAAACTCGGGGCTGAGATGTGGTTCCCTAGTACAAAGGTAAATGAAGTTAATCGCGATAGTGATACTACACCAAGCTTTTACGCTGCTATTGAGCACAACGTAAAATACTTACCAGATGCTCGCATTCGTTACTCTTCAGTTGATGCTGATTACATGGCGTTTGATAAACTGGATTTGTCGCTTTACTACCGAATCTTAGAGCATGATTTGATGCACTTCGATGCGGGTGTGACGTTCAGTGATTTATCTAACACTAAGTATGTGAATGCTGACGACGCAACAAAGAACGCAAAATACGATGGTATGATCTGGGCGTGGTACGGTTACGCTGAGCTGACAGTACCTAATATGCCGATTGATATTATCGGCGAGATGAACTTTGGCGATAACAATGGTATTAAGAGCACCGATCTTATGGCTGGCGCACAATACCGTTTTGATCTGAATGGTAATCAACTAGCGCTAAAAGGCGGTTACCGAGTGATCGACCTAGAATCTGAAGACTTCCGCGTTGCTGGCGGTTCAGATTTAGGTAAACCATTCGTATTTGCTAATGGTTGGTTCATTGGTGCCGAGTTCGCTTTCTAATTCTATTTGAACTTAAAAAGAACGCCGCTATTTATATAGCGGCGTTTTTTTATACCTTTTAATTATATCTTCGTTTTTTTGTTTAGCACTTTTCTGCGTTTCGACCATCCTTATATAAGGAGTGTTGCATCCGGCGGAGAAAGGAATCTCATGACGATTACTGAGTTAAGAAACCTTTATCGAGAAAACAAACTAGTCGAAGCGATTATCGAACCTTCTGCACAAGAAGGCAGTTGGATCGTCGAATTTCGCCACGCTCGAGGAGGATTCGTACTACTCACGGACTCTCATGGTGAAGAGTGTCACTATATTGATCTCGATCTAGCCTCTAAATCGGCCATGGCAGTCGGTTTTAAACAGGTCCGAATAGAAGCCAAATAGCCCTTCCAATCCGTTTCATTTCACTTTCTTTAAGTCCAAAAGTTATAAAACATTCACTTCTATTCTTTCTTGTTATTAAAGAGAGTGGTTAATCTATCATCACGCAATGAATAGGGATGTCGTGACCATGTCTTTAAATAAGAAAGAGTCTTCACTGAATAATGGACCTTCTGAAGGAAATACTCCGCAAGAGTTACCGTCAATCGCTGCTCCGTTGAATGATCAGCAGCTAGGTTCTCTCCAACAAACTGTCTCAGGTTTATCTTCACAGCAACTTGCTTGGGTGAGTGGCTATTTTTGGGGGCTCTCACAAACTCAGCCGCAGACATCAGGTGCTGCCGCTCCAATTTCACAAGCAGCTGCGGCTGTAGCAGCCAAGCCAGCAGGTAAGCTTTCTATTATCTATGCTTCGCAGACGGGTAATGCGAAAGGCGTCGCGGAAGCACTAGAGCAAGAAGCAAAAGCACAAGGTATTGAAGTCGCGCTGTTTGATGCAAGTGATTATAAAGGTAAAAACCTCGCAAAAGAGACGCACGTTATTATCGTTGCATCAACGAATGGTGAAGGTGAAGCGCCAGACAATGCGATCGAATTACATGAATTTTTGCAATCGAAGAAAGCGCCTAAACTACCAAATCTTAAATACGGGGTGATTGGTTTAGGAGATTCAAGCTATGAGTTCTTCTGCCAAACGGGTAAAGATTTCGACTCTTATCTTGCAAAGCAAGGAGCAACTGCCTTTATTGACCGTATTGATTGTGATGTCGATTATGAAGCAGAAGCCACCACGTGGCGCGCTAAAGCGTTAGAAACAGTAAAAGAGGACCTTTCTTCAGGCCAAGAGGCTGAAGTTGTTCAACTACCTGTCGGTCAAGCCGCGCCGGGCCACTCTCAATACACAAAGCAAAATCCATATACGGCGACTTTGCTCACAAGCCAAAAAATCACGGGGCGTGATTCTGGCAAAGATGTTCGCCATGTTGAAATTGATCTAGAAGAGTCGGGCTTTACATATCAGCCAGGTGATGCATTGGGTGTTTGGTTTGAAAACAGCTCAGAGCTTGCGAATGCTATTTTGTCTAAAGCAGGCTTATCAGGTGTCGAGAGTGTTGAAGTCGATGGAGAAAGTCTCTCTATTCACAGTGCACTCGTGAGCAAGTTTGAAATCACAGCAGCCAATCCTCAACTCGTTACCAAATTTGCTGAGCTTTCTGGCAGTAAGAAATTACAAAAGCTGGTGGAAGATAAAGATAAGCTTCGTGAATATGCAGGCAATACTCAAGTTGTCGATGTTCTCGCAGAGAAAAAGACCAAGCTATCGGCTGATGAGCTAGTTGGATTGTTACGTCGTTTAACTCCACGTCTTTACTCTATTGCTTCGAGCCAAACAGAGGTAGATGAAGAGGTACACCTAACGGTTGGTCTTGTCGAATATGACAAAGGTGATGAAAAACGTTTCGGTGGCGCATCGAGCTTCCTATCCCAAAGACTCGAAGAAGGTGGAGAAGTTAAAGTATTCGTTGAGAACAATAATAACTTCAAGCTGCCACAAGATGATAATACGCCAGTAATCATGATTGGCCCTGGTACTGGTATTGCACCTTTCCGCAGTTTTATTCAAGAGCGTGACAATCGTGATGCAGAAGGTAAGAACTGGTTATTTTTCGGTGACCGCACCTTTACTCAAGATTTCCTCTATCAAGTGGAATGGCAAAAGTATCTTAAGTCAGGTCTGTTAAACCGCTTAGATGTCGCGTTTAGTCGAGACCAAGCAGAAAAAGTCTATGTTCAACATCGAGTATTGGAAAACGCAGAACAAGTTTGGCAATGGATCCAAGAAGGTGCCTACATCTATGTATGTGGTGATGCGACTCGCATGGCAAAAGATGTTCATGAAGCACTTGTGATTGTTGCAGAGCAGCAGGGCAAGATGTCTCGTGATGATGCTGAAGAATTTATTAATGACTTACGTAAGGCGAAACGTTACCAAAGGGATGTGTACTAATGACTTTTTCTACTGACAATAATAAGCAGGTGGTGTTAGACCAAGAATTAGGAAAGCTTTCTGATAACGAGCGTCTAAAAACACAAAGCAACTTTTTACGTGGCACGATAGAGCAAGATCTCCAAGACCGAATCACGGGCGGATTTACTGCAGATAACTTCCAGTTGATTCGTTTCCACGGTATGTATCAGCAAGATGATCGCGATATTCGTAATGAGCGTGCGAAGCAGAAGCTAGAGCCGCTGCATAACGTTATGCTTCGTGCTCGTATGCCTGGCGGGATTATTACGCCTAAACAGTGGTTGGCAATTGATCAATTTGCAACTGACCATTCGCTATATGGCAGTATCCGTCTAACTACGCGTCAGACGTTTCAGTTCCACGGTGTGCTAAAGCCGAACATTAAATTGATGCACCAAACACTAAACAGTATCGGTATTGATTCAATCGCCACTGCAGGTGATGTGAACCGTAATGTTCTTTGTACAACGAACCCAATTGAATCTGAGCTCCATCAAGAAGCATACGAATGGGCGAAAAAGATCAGTGAGCACTTGCTTCCGAAAACCAAAGCTTATGCGGAAATTTGGTTAGACGGCGAAAAAGTGGAAACTACAGACGACGATGAACCAATCCTAGGTAAAACTTATCTACCTCGTAAGTTCAAAACGACGGTCGTGATTCCACCTCAGAACGATGTCGATGTGCATGCTAATGATTTGAACTTCGTTGCGATTGGTGAAAATGGCAAGCTGGTGGGCTTCAATGTATTAGTGGGTGGTGGCCTTGCAATGACGCACGGTGACACATCGACTTACGCTCGTCGCGCTGATGATTTCGGTTTTGTCCCATTGGATAAAACTTTAGAAGTCGCGGCGGCAGTGGTTACAACTCAACGTGATTGGGGGAACCGCTCTAACCGTAAGAATGCTAAAACTAAATACACATTGGATCGTGTTGGTATTGATGTATTTAAAGCGGAAGTTGAAAAACGTGCGGGCGTGCAGTTCTCAGAGAGTCGCCCTTACGAGTTTACTGAACGTGGTGACCGCATTGGTTGGGCTGAGGGAATTGATGGCAAACATCACTTGGCTCTGTTTATCGAAAACGGTCGCTTACTCGACTACCCTGGCAAACCGCTGAAAACTGGTGTGGCTGAAATCGCTAAAATTCATAAAGGCGACTTCCGCATGACAGCTAATCAGAATTTAATCGTCGCTGGTGTGGCGAAGAGTCAAAAAGCCAAAATTGAAAAGATTGCTCGTGAACATGGTTTGATGGACGACTCTGTTAGTGAGCAGCGTAAGAGCTCAATGGCATGTGTGGCGTTTCCAACTTGTCCGCTAGCAATGGCAGAAGCTGAACGATTCTTACCGGAATTTGTTACCGATGTCGAAGGTATATTGGCTAAACATGAGTTACCTAAAGAAGAGAACATTATTCTTCGCGTAACAGGCTGTCCAAATGGTTGTGGTCGAGCAATGTTGGCAGAAATCGGTTTAGTGGGCAAAGCGCCTGGACGTTACAACCTACATCTAGGTGGCAATCGAGCAGGGACGCGTATTCCAAAGATGTATAAAGAGAACATCACAGATAAGCAGATCCTAGAAGAGATCGATCAGCTTGTTGGTCGTTGGGCTAAAGAGCGTGAAGAAGGTGAAGGGTTTGGTGATTTCACTATCCGAGCTGGAATCATCCAAGAAGTCAAAGTGTCTAAGAGGGATTTGCATGCTTGATTCTGTTGCTTCAAAGCCGAAGTTAGCAGAGCTCCTCACATTGACCAAGACGGAGCAAATAATCCGTCTTGCTGAAATCAATGTTGAACTAGAGCAGCTAACGGCACAACAAAGGGTCGCTTGGGCTCTGGAAAACTTACAAGGTGAATTTGCGGTTTCATCCAGCTTCGGTATTCAAGCTGCAGTCATGCTTCATCTTGTGACACAACAGCGCCCAGATATTCCAGTGATTTTGACCGATACTGGCCATCTGTTCCCTGAAACATATCAGTTTATTGATCAGTTAAGTGATCAGTTAACACTGAACCTTAAAGTTTATCGCGCAGTAGAGAGTGCTCAATGGCAAGAAGCTCGTTACGGTAAATTATGGGAACAAGGTGTAGAGGGTATCGCGAAATATAATAAGCTGAATAAAGTCGAACCAATGCGCCGAGCACTAGATGAACTTGAAGTGGGTACTTGGTTCTCAGGGCTACGTCGTGAGCAATCTAAATCGCGAGCTGGCTTACCTATCTTATCTATCCAAAATGGTGTGTTTAAGTTCTTACCTGTGATCGACTGGACTAATAAAGATGTGCATTACTATTTAGATCAGCATGGCTTGAGTTATCACCCTTTGTGGGATGAAGGTTATTTGTCTGTAGGTGATACTCATACTACGAAAAAATGGGAACCAGGCATGAGTGAAGAAGAAACCCGTTTCTTTGGCTTAAAAAGAGAATGTGGTCTTCATGAAGAAGATAATGAACAGGATGGTTCTGGTATTTAGCCTGAAATCGAGATTATTTGAATAAATGAAGAGCCGCTTTAGCGGCTCTTTTTATTTGTATTTGCCCCAAATGTGGATAACTTTGTGGGTATGATGTTGGTTAGGTTGGGGTAAAGTTTAATAAATCGGCCTTAGCGCAAAAATCACGCGCTTAAGCGTTATTTTTGCAAGTTTTGCAAAATAACGCTTGCCAATGTGAGCGCGATCTCTATAATGCCACCTCGTCGACAGGGCAAGGGCTCATAAGGGTTCCAAGCGAAATCGACAGGGTCAAAAAGAAAAACGAAATAATTTAAAAAAGTACTTGCTAGATTAAATTAACTCGTTAGAATGGCCGCCTCTTCCGAAGTGATGTGAGTCACAGGAAGTTAGCTCTTTAACAATATAAACCTATCAATCTGTGTGGGCACTCGTTGATGATAATCCAATTAGAAGCTTAGGCTTCAAATTAGGTTTCAATGAAACGAAGTGACCAATACAAATAATTACTTTCTT
>NZ_BLID01000010.1:21030-134710 GCF_009811315.1 Vibrio atypicus | reverse complement strand
ATCAAAGAAACAACAGTAACTACATGTACTGGTGTTGAAATGTTCCGTAAGCTTCTAGACGAAGGTCGTGCTGGTGAGAACGTTGGTGCACTTCTACGTGGTACTAAGCGTGATGACGTAGAACGTGGTCAAGTACTAGCAGCGAAAGCTTCTATCAACCCACACACTAAGTTTGAGTCTGAAGTATACGTACTGTCTAAAGATGAAGGCGGCCGTCACACTCCATTCTTCAAAGGTTACCGTCCACAGTTCTACTTCCGTACAACTGACGTAACTGGTGATATCTCTCTACCAGAAGGCGTAGAAATGGTAATGCCAGGTGACAACATCAAGATGACTGTTGAGCTAATCGCACCAATCGCGATGGACGAAGGTCTACGTTTCGCAATCCGCGAAGGTGGCCGTACAGTTGGTGCTGGTGTTGTTGCTAAGATCTTCGCTTAATTCTTACGAATTAACTGAAATCTTGCACACTTCTTCTTTTTGAAGAATGAGCATCAGAAAAAGGGGAGCTTAGGCTTCCCTTTTTCATTTTGGTTATAAGGAAAATCGATGCTCTTATCGAGATCCTTGAATCCAATGTCTCCTTGATACAAACAGTTAGGTTCTATACCTACTACTTCGCTTCGCTCCTTGCCGTTTTTGGTTTCGTTCCTCACTTTTTTCTTGTTCTCTCTATAACCAATAGTTCTAAAATGAAGGTAAATTTAACTGGTAATAAGAATGATTCCTTTTTATATTTAACTCAGTTAAGAGGTTTGGGTTTCAGTATGTTTGTGTGTGTATGTCACGGTGTGTCGGATAAAAAAATCCGCAAACTCGTTGTGGAAGAGGGCGTGACGGATATTAAGGGAATTAAAAAGTGTACCGCTTTAGGCAGTCAATGTGGTAAGTGTGTACGAATGGCAAAAGAGATCATTAACGAATCAGCCGTTGTGCTGTATAAGCAGGCGAGTTAACCTGCTCAAAATATAAGCTAATTTTTTGACAGCTTCTCATTTGGAACTAGAGTTAAAAGAGCCAAAGAGGAGGGCTTTGTCATGAAAGGCGATCCAATCATTATTCAACATCTCAATAAAGTGCTCGGTAATGAGCTCATCGCGATCAATCAATATTTCCTACACGCTCGTATGTATAAAGACTGGGGTTTGAAGCACCTCGCTGATAAGGAATACCACGAATCTATCGATGAAATGAAGCATGCTGATCATTTGATCGAACGGATTTTATTTCTTGAAGGACTGCCGAATTTACAGGATCTGGGCAAGCTCATGGTGGGAGAAGACACTAAAGAGATGCTTGAGTGTGATTTGAAATTAGAAATGGCCGCAATTCCAGACCTAAAAAATGCCATCGCTTATGCGGAAGATGTTCACGACTACGTTTCTCGAGATCTGTTCCAAGATATTTTAGAAGATGAAGAAGAACACGTAGATTGGCTCGAAACTCAACTTGGCCTGATTGATATGTCAGGTATTCAAAATTATCTACAAGCTCAGTATGTTGATGAAGATGATTAGATTGTAATCCACCGTATAAGACAGCGAAATTTCTCTCTTCATAACAGGTGAAAAATCGCTGTCGATCCCTATCACATTTCTCTTGCCTAAACTGCTTTCTTTCTGTACTATTCGTGCTCCTTAAACTCGGTCAATTATCTTTAGTTCCTTGCTTCCTCTGGACGACCGGGCCATTTGTGGAAGCTGAATAATCCGTAAGGAGCAACCCATGCGTCATTACGAAATCGTATTCATGGTGCACCCAGATCAAAGCGAGCAAGTTGCTGGCATGATCGAGCGTTACACTGGTTCAATCACTGAAGCTGGCGGTACTATCCACCGTCTAGAAGACTGGGGCCGCCGTCAACTGGCTTACCCAATCAACAAGCTTCACAAAGCTCACTACGTTCTTATGAACGTTGAAGCTGACCAAGCTGTTATTGATGAGCTAGAAACTGCTTTCCGTTTCAACGATGCAGTTCTACGTAACATGATCATGCGTACTAAAGCGGCTATCACTGAGCAATCTATCATGCTTAAGCAGAAAGAAGAGCGTGCTCCTCGTCGCGAAGAGCGTGCTGAAGCTAAGCCAGAAGCAGCTGCTGAGTAATTAATACTCAGAATTAGTACTAAGTCTGAATGTCTTGGTCTCGAAGTTCTCTTTTAGACCAACTCTTTATGAAAGGCAGACAGGCTGACAACTTACTCATATTTAAGATCAGGAGATAGCCCATGGCTCGTTTCTTCCGTCGTCGTAAATTCTGCCGTTTCACTGCAGAAGGCGTACAAGAGATTGATTACAAAGACGTAGCAACTCTTAAAAACTACATCACTGAAGCTGGTAAAATCGTACCTAGCCGTATCACTGGCACAAGTGCTAAATACCAACGTCAGCTAGCTCGCGCTATCAAGCGTTCACGCTACCTAGCACTACTACCGTACACTGACAAGCATCAGTAATCGGTTCGTTTTTAAAAAGAGGAATTAAACAATGCAAGTTATTCTACTTGATAAAATCGGTAACCTAGGTGGTCTTGGTGACACTGTAAACGTTAAATCTGGCTACGCTCGTAACTTCCTTATCCCTCAAGGTAAAGCAGTTATGGCTACTAAGTCTAACGTTGAAATGTTTGAAACTCGCCGTGCTGAACTAGAAGCTAAAGTTGCTGAGCAACTAACAGCTGCACAAGCTCGCGCTGAGAAAGTTGAAGCACTAGAAGCAGTTGTTCTTGCTTCTAAAGCTGGTGACGAAGGTAAACTATTCGGTTCTATCGGTACTCGCGACATCGCTGATGCAATCACTGCAGCTGGCGTTGAAGTAGTTAAAAGCGAAGTACGTCTTCCAGAAGGCGCACTACGTAACACTGGTGAATACGAAATCAGCGTTCAACTTCACTCTGAAGTTTTCGCTACAGTTAACCTACAAGTTGTTGCTGCTGACTAATATCAGTATCAAGACGTATTTAAAAGCACCTTTCGAGGTGCTTTTTTTATATCTGTAATTCAGAGTTAGAATGCGAAGAGCAAGTTGATGGAAAAAATGCTATCGGCTTGTTCAAGTCCGTCTGGCACTTTATCGTGATACTGGCGAGAGTGGGTCAGTTTAAGTGCAATGTCTTCAGTGATATCGTTGGTCACACTGATATCGCTGTCGGTTCGAGTGTTACTTTTACCCGAAACTAAGGTTAACGAGGCATCAATCGCTAAATTATCGAGTGCTTGCCAACTGGTGGTCAAGTTACCTCGGAAAATAGCTTCTTCGACGATATCTGGGAAAATAATATCGTCGTCATCAATTTCATCTAAATTGGGTTCTTGATAGCGAAAGCCAGGGCCAAGTTCGAGCTCAAAGACCCAGGTTTCGGTATTCGAAAACTGATAACCTAAACCGCCTGATAAGGTGTAATCTTTGAAGTATGCGCTATAGAGTGAGTCGACACCTTTAAAGCTGCCATAAAGGTAGGTTTTCGCTCCCAACTTATAGTCACTTTGCATGGTATAGGTGGATTGCCGTTTATCTTCCTCGCCATCTTTATACAGCAAGTAGTACTTCCACTCTCCATTACTACGGTGACGCCCTGCGGTGTAGTCTGCAGCGAGTCGCGCATTCATTGAACGCGAGTCAGAATTTCCCGTATGTGCCTGATAACCAAATTCAACTTCGGTATTCCATGGCGAAGGTACATCAATATCTGTGCTTCCCTGATCCTCTTCTGCGGCATAGCCGTACATCGAGCTAAGTAAGCTCGCAGTAAGTAACCAATGCTTAGACACTAATGACCTCTAAATGGATGGAATGAATGGGAATAGTAAGGGTTATCTTAAACTAATCCGTCAATGCAAGGTTAATTATCGATTAGAACAGCACAAACTCTTTCAAGGCTACAGACAATGCTATCATTCTCGCTATAATGAGCGATCTAGAGCAAGTTGTAGAGCAAGAGCATGGCTGACACGAGAACAGATAATCGAAACAATAAATTCGCCGATATGCAGGTAGACGCGATCAAAGTCCCTCCACACTCCTTAGAAGCAGAACAATCCGTTATCGGTGGCTTGTTACTGGATAATGAGCGCTGGGATACGGTTTCTGAACGTGTTATTGCCAAAGATTTTTACAGCCGTCCGCACCGCTTAATCTTTGAAGCGGTGAAAGTGATCTTAGAAGAGAGTCAGCCACTCGATTTGATCACGCTGTCAGAATTTCTAGAACTGCGCGAACAGCTTGATGATGTTGGTGGTTTTGCCTATCTAGCGGATCTGGTCAAAAACACGCCTAGTGCAGCCAACATTAACGCCTATGCAGATATTGTCGCTGAACGTGCGCTTGTTCGTGATCTTATTGGTGTGGCGAATGACATTGCCGATGCCGGTTATGACCCACAAGGTCGCTCTTCTGAAGATCTGCTCGATCTGGCTGAGAGTAAAGTGTTTGCTATCGCGGAGTCTCGTACTAGTGACAACGAAGGTCCTCAGAACGTAGATAACATTTTAGAGAAGACACTAGAGCGTATTGAGATCCTCTATAAGTCTCCTCAAGATGGTGTCACTGGGGTGGATACTGGCTTTACTGATCTGAATAAGAAAACTGCGGGTCTACAAGGTTCAGATTTGGTGATTGTCGCGGCTCGTCCCTCTATGGGTAAAACCACATTTGCGATGAACTTATGTGAGAATGCAGCGATGTCTCAAGACAAACCTGTGCTTATCTTCTCGCTTGAGATGCCATCAGAACAGTTGATGATGCGTATGCTAGCTTCTCTTTCTCGTGTTGACCAAACTAAGATTCGTACGGGTCAACTTGATGACGAGGATTGGGCAAGAATTTCTTCTACCATGGGTACACTAATGGAGAAGAAGAATATGTACATCGATGATAGCTCTGGCTTAACACCGACTGAAGTCCGTTCTCGCGCTCGTCGTATTGCCCGTGAGCATGATGGCTTGTCACTAATCATGATCGACTACCTGCAATTAATGCGTGTTCCTTCATTGTCGGAAAACCGTACTTTAGAAATCGCCGAGATCTCTCGTTCGTTAAAAGCCTTAGCGAAAGAATTAAACGTGCCAGTCGTGGCGCTGTCTCAGCTTAACCGTTCCCTAGAGCAACGCGCAGATAAGCGCCCAGTAAACTCGGATCTTCGTGAATCAGGCTCTATCGAGCAGGATGCCGACTTGATCATGTTTATTTATCGAGATGAGGTGTACAACCCAGACAGCTCGATGAAAGGAACGGCAGAAATTATTCTCGGTAAACAGCGTAACGGCCCTATCGGTTCAGTTCGTCTTACCTTCCAAGGCCAGTGGTCTCGCTTTGATAACTACGCAGGCCCTGCGTTTGATATGGATGACGAATAACAGCATGAGCTACATGAAAGCGGCAACCGCGTATATTGATTTAGATGCGCTGAAACATAATTTAAGCCAGATAAAACAACAAGCTCCAAACAGTAAAGTGATGGCAGTGGTGAAAGCCAATAGCTATGGTCATGGCTTACGTCATATCGCTAAAAATGCCCAAGGTGCAGACGCTTTTGGTGTTGCTCGAATTGAAGAAGCGCTTCAGTTGCGTGCGTGCGGCGTGGTAAAGCCCATTTTATTGCTAGAAGGTTTTTACTCTTCAGGTGATCTTCCGGTTTTGGTGACTAACAATATTCAAACTGTAGTCCATTGCGAAGAGCAGCTTGAGGCGTTAGAGCAAGCTGAACTAGAAAGCCAAGTCGTCGTTTGGCTAAAAATCGATAGTGGAATGCACCGTTTGGGTGTGCGCCCTGAGTTGTATGCTGAGTTTGTAACTCGCTTAAAAGAGTGTCAAAACGTGGCGAAACCACTACGTTATATGAGTCACTTTGGCTGTGCTGACGAATTGGATAAAAATACAACCAACCAGCAAACCGAGCTCTTTCTTTCTTTAACCGAAGGATGTGAAGGGGAGCGATCTCTGGCGGCATCTGCGGGCCTACTAGAGTGGCCTGATAGCCATTTAGATTGGGTTCGTCCTGGTATCATTATGTATGGCGTCTCGCCTTTTGCTGATAAAAATGCCTCGCAACTTGGCTATCAGCCTGTAATGACGCTGAAATCCCACTTGATTGCAGTTCGTGATGTTAAAGCTGGCGAAAGCGTTGGTTATGGCGGTATGTGGACGAGTGAGCGTGATACTAAGGTTGGAGTAATTGCGATTGGTTACGGTGATGGTTATCCACGTACCGCGCCAAATGGTACGCCCGTTTTGGTCAATGGCCGTAAAGTGCCGATTGCTGGGCGTGTTTCTATGGATATGCTGACGGTTGATTTAGGACCGGATGCACAAGACCTTGTCGGTGATGAAGCGATTCTTTGGGGGCGAGATCTGCCTTCTGAAGAGGTGGCTTTGCACATTGGCACCATTGCATACGAGTTGGTGACTAAACTGACCTCTCGCGTTGATATGGAATATTCGAAGTAACCATATGTACTCCAAACCTATTTTAATGCTGGCGATGTTTGCCAGCATTTTTGTCTCTGTTCCAACGTTTTCTAAAGAGAAAGATTCAGCTTTTTTGCCGTTCTACTTTAGCACTGAAACCCTTGGTAATACTTTTGGTATTGCGGGAGTGGCGAAAGGTGTAGGGCAACCACAAGCTGCGTTGTTTGGCATGGCCATGTATTCTGATAAGCAGAGCTATATCGGCTTTCTTTCGGCGTTTAACTATGCCTTATCTGAGTCGGTGTTGTTCAGTACTCAGATGTATCAAGCGCAATTTAATGAAAACCCGTACTACCTTGGTGCGCAAGGCAAAAACAATTCAGCCGGTGAAAAAACGGTTACGGATGGCTTTGAACAAAACTATCAGTTTGAGTTCAAATATCTGCTCCCTTGGGGCAACGTGAAAAAACACGGAATGCTTGGCGCATTTCAGCCTCAACGCGAGGTTCAATTTGCTTCTCCATTGGAATCTGGAGTGAGCTCTATCGTATTGACTCCTTTCTATTCGTCGAGAGAACTGAATGTCGATCAAGTGACTGAAAAAGCGACTGGGTTTGAGTTGAGTTTTGACTGGGATAACCGCGACAGTGTACGAAATCCAACTCAAGGTTCGCACACTTCATTTGATGTCACTATCGGGGCGGACAGCTGGCAAAGTGATGAGTTGTGGAGTAAGTGGGCGTTTCAAAATAGCCAATACTATGCGCTTGGGCCTTTAGGTGAGCTGTTTGACCAGCAAGTCATCGCTTTTGATTTTTATACAGCGGATACACCAAGTTGGAATCAATGCAGCGGCTCCGATTGCGCTCGCCCACCAGAACAAGAGCAAGTCAGGTTAGGCGGCTTGTATCGCTTGCGTGGTTACACAGGTGGGCGTTTTCATGGCCGTAGCGCGGTTCACTATTCAGCTGAATATCGTGTCTTACCGGACTGGCAACCATTGGATGATATCCCATTGATCAATTACTACGATCTTCCCTGGTGGCAATGGGTGCTCTTTGCAGAAGCAGGGCGTGTTGCCGATGAGTATGACTTGAGAGCGCTACACAGTGATATGAAGTGGAGTTTAGGTGGCGCGGTACGCTTTCAAGTTGAAGGTATCGTTGTTCGCGCTGAGCTGGCTCAAGGTGGCGATGAAGGCACTTTCCGAATTATGATCAACCAACCTTTCTAAATAACACACGCTGAGGCATTGTCTCAGCGTGATGCTTTCTCTTGCTAATTGATTTATCTAGTGAGAGAACAACTATTCTCCTTGCAGCGTCGCAATGACAGTCCGACTGCCACCATAATCACGATGCTCCCCTAGGTAGATCCCTTGCCATGTACCCAATGCTAGACGCCCATTGCTAATGGGAATCATGACACTACAACCTAGTGTCGATGCTTTGATGTGTGCTGGCATATCGTCGTCACCTTCATAGGTGTGCTGGTAATAAGGAGCTCGTTCCGGTACGAAATGGTTAAAGTGCTTTTCCATATCGTGTCTTACGGTTGGGTCAGCGTTTTCATTGATAGTAAGACTGGCTGAGGTATGTTGGATAAATAGTTGTAATAATCCGACAGAATAACCAGGCAGTTGTGGTAATTGTTGTTCAATTTCATCGGTAATAAGGTGGAAACCACGTTTTCGAGCGGTGAGGTGAAGGGTTGTTTGCTGCCACATAGTGATGCCTCTGGTCGAGATTTTTGTTGCTAACCGTTATGCTGAGATTAGCTTGATGGTAGTATCTTAAAGCGGATAGGGCGATTTGTTTAAAATTGAATCAGGGAACGTGACCTAACTCAATGTGAGTGAGAGTGCCCTAAGTCATAATGCCCGTCTGAAAAAAAATTACAAAGTCTTGTTTTGTGGCATTTTGCCCTAACATATCTAATATTATTATTTTGCTTAATCGGGGATTCCACAGTTTTCGCTAGACTGTCAGGAATAAAACCTACTGAACATCGGGATAGTAACCATGTTGAAAAATATCAATCCAACGCAAACACAAGCTTGGAAAGCGCTAACCGCGCACTTCGAATCTGCACAAGATATGGATCTTAAAGCACTATTTGCACAAGACCCTGCTCGTTTTGACAACTTCTCTGCACGTTTTGGTGCTGACATTCTGGTTGATTACTCAAAGAACTTAATCAACCAAGAAACATTAAAGCACCTATTTGCTCTCGCAAGTGAAACTGAGCTAAAAGCAGCTATTGAAGCGATGTTCAGTGGTGAAGCGATCAACAAAACAGAAGATCGCGCAGTGCTACATACTGCACTTCGTAACCGTAGCAACAAGCCAGTTATGGTTGATGGCGAAGACGTAATGCCAGCGGTTAACGCGGTACTAGAAAAAATTAAATCATTCACTGAGCGCGTTATCGGCGGTGAATGGAAAGGTTACACAGGCAAAGCAATCACTGACATCGTAAATATTGGTATCGGTGGTTCAGACCTTGGCCCTTACATGGTGACGGAAGCTCTTGCTCCATACAAAAATCACCTAAACCTACACTTTGTTTCTAACGTTGATGGTACTCACATCGTTGAAACATTGAAGAACGTAAATCCAGAAACAACATTATTCCTGGTCGCTTCTAAGACGTTTACAACGCAAGAAACCATGACAAACGCGCACTCTGCTCGTGATTGGTTCCTAGCATCTGCTGGTGATGAAGCGCACGTAGCGAAACACTTTGCGGCACTTTCAACCAATGCAACAGCGGTTTCAGAGTTTGGTATTGATACAGACAACATGTTCGAGTTTTGGGACTGGGTTGGCGGTCGTTACTCTCTATGGTCTGCAATCGGTATGTCAATTGCCTTATCGGTAGGTTACGAGAACTTTATTGAGCTTCTAGATGGTGCTCATGAGATGGACAACCATTTCGCAACGACTGAACTAGAAAACAATATTCCGGTTATCCTTGCTCTGATTGGCCTTTGGTACAACAACTTCCACGGCGCAGAATCTGAGGCAATCCTGCCTTATGATCAGTACATGCACCGTTTTGCTGCGTACTTCCAGCAAGGTAACATGGAGTCAAACGGTAAGTATGTTGACCGTGACGGCAACGCAGTAACTTACCAAACAGGCCCTATCATCTGGGGTGAACCAGGTACTAACGGCCAGCACGCGTTTTACCAGCTAATCCACCAAGGTACTAAGCTGATCCCTTGTGACTTCATTGCACCAGCAGTAAGCCACAACCCAGCAGGCGACCACCATCAGAAACTTATGTCGAACTTCTTTGCTCAAACTGAAGCTTTGGCATTTGGTAAAGATGAAGCCACAGTGAAAGCTGAGTTTGCTAAAGCAGGTAAGAGTGAAGAAGAAGCGGCGACATTAGCGCCATTCAAAGTATTTGAAGGTAACCGCCCAACTAACTCTATCCTAGTGAAGCAAATTACGCCGCGTACACTAGGTAACCTGATCGCAATGTACGAACACAAAATCTTTGTCCAAGGTGTTATCTGGAATATCTTTAGCTTTGACCAGTGGGGTGTGGAGCTAGGTAAACAGCTAGCAAATCAAATCCTACCTGAACTAGCAGATGCTTCTGAGATCAGCTCGCACGATAGCTCAACCAATGGTTTGATTAACGCATTTAAAGCGTTTAAAGCATAATTGTAAAAGACGCTATTGATAAAAAACGCCAACCTTTCGGTTGGCGTTTTTATTTAATTTCTGCCGTTGAGATTATTGCTTCAACTAAACCTTAGTATCGATAGTTGATGTCGCTTCGGTACTTGCAGTGAACTTCTGACCAAGTAGCGCCACCATTTGATCGTAATACTGCATATTTGGCTTGTTCCCTAGCAGTTTACATAACTCATTCCCCGTCGGGCTAAAGCGGTAATAGAGCAGCCTTACTCCTTTACTATGCGCTTGAAGAGAGAGCTGTTTACCTTGATAAATCAAGGGTAATGGTGAATCGAGTTCGATCTCTCCTGACTCCAACTCAGTGCCATGCATCAAACCGAGTTCAAACAACACCAACAAACTGGAGTAGGGTAACTGATAGTTGCCGACATTAATGTTACTGGTGGTATTGCGTTTACCAAAGCTGAAAATACCCCCCTGTGAACGATAACCAACCAATAACTTACGGCTGTTGTCGCCACCAAAACTGCACGCGAGGGAAGCGGCTCTTTGTAGGATCTGTGCTTCTTTTGGTGTCATATCTTGCAGCACTTTTAGTGCCTTCATCGACGTTGAGCCAGGGTTAGTCACTTCTCGCTTGAGGACTTGTGCCCATAAGCGCTGCATGGCGCTGTTATGAACTTCTTGTGCCATATCGAAAAATCGATAGAGCCAGTCTTGATCAGGATCGCCCGCTGTTTCATCTTTACATGACACATGAGCGAGTTTGAGGATCTGTTCAAGATTTTTTTGTCTTAATTCTTTGCGTTTACGCTCGCGGATCAGAGCACGTTCAAGTGTCGGTTTTTCTGGGGCTTCATTTTGGAGAAGGGCGTCAAGACCGTAGGATTGGGCGATGTTAAGAACACGACTCGCACTGTCTTTGATGTAGTTGGACTTTTTCTCGTGGTGTTTTTTTGCAGTCGGTTCGTGGTCAATGACGACGGGCTTGTTGCTCTCAGACATGGGTTTTCCTTAGCCATCATGAAGTTATCTATAAATGTACCTCGGAAAGGGCAAAGCTGCCACAGAAAGTGTGTGAGGCTGCTTTCAAAAATAGTGCTATCACAAATGATAACAAGTTGTTAAAATTGTAATGGTATTAATTGAGAGGGCTTATGAAGTATTTCAATGAGAATAAACTGAAAAAGCACCTGTCAATCGCCTTACTATTATTGGTTTACGTTGGAATACTAGGATATCTATCTAGCTATATTGCGTAATGTAGGCGATTAACAGGTTGTTAAGATGTTAATTTCGGTTAGTAGTCGTCATATTCGGCGATGGCTGTGCCTTCTATTACGTAACCTGTTTCTGCCAATTCATGGCTAATCGTTTCTGTTTTCAGTGTTCCTATCACATAGATCACATCCCACAACTGCTGCACTGGCGCTCCCTTTGGAAACTTAACATAGATAATCTGGTTTGGCGGTGGTGGTGGAACGTGAATACACGCGCCAAAGTATGGTACGAGCAAAAACTCTGTGACCATGTTCTCATCGCCTTCAAGCGGGATCACAAAGCCAGGGATCTTGACTGTGCTGCCGTTTAACTCTTGTCTTACCGTGCCTACTTTAGACTGTTTCATCACATCACCAGAGTGATCAGTCGCGGGCATTCCGTAGCTATCAAACTGATTTCTTTCATCTTGAGGGATGAGGTCGATCCAATCTAGTGTCAATTGATCTTCTTGAGCCGCATAAGTGGGTAAGCTAAAGCTTAGTAATGCGATTGTGAGGAGTAATAACTTCTTCATTTTCTATACTCGTATTGTCATGCCATCGCTTAGAGATTGTTTATAAGCTCGTAGCGCAGGAATAAAGCCGATCACTGTACCAGCACCTTGAACCATTGCGAGCAGTGATAGTTCATAGTGAGACAGAGTCATCATGGTTAAATTAATACCGTAGTTTTGTTGGATGATCGGTGCGGCGATTGCAAGTAAGGTGTAAAGGCCCAATACACCAACAATAAGCCCGATAAACGTCAGTGCACTCGCTTCTAAAATGAGCAGTGAGAAGACGTGCCTTGGTCTTGCTCCCATTGCACGGAGAATCGCCATTTCACGACGTCGCTCTTGTAAACTGGTGAGTAGGCTTGAAAGCATACCCAATAAACCAGCGATAACGACAAAGACTGACACGGCCATTAGCGCTTGTTCGGCTACAGACATCATGCCCCAAAGTTCATGCAAAGCAACACCTGGTAAAATCGCACTGAGTGGCTCTTTGTTGTACGTGTTGATTTGACGCTGCAGCGCAAAGGTTTGAATCTTTGATTTCAATCCAACGAGCATTGCTGTGATTTGCTTTGGTTGGAAGTTGAGTTCGGCTAATTGCTCTGCTGTTGGGTTATTGCCAAGGTTTGCTCCCGACTCCCAACCGACATGAATGGCCTCGATCGCCTCAAGAGAAACATGAACGGTTTTGTCGACCGGAGTCCCTGTTGGAGCGAGAATTCCGACCACTTTAAACGGTAAATTATCATGGCGGCTGAAACCGACATCACTAATACCGTGAGCGATGATGATCTCTGTACCTATTTTGTAGCCTAGTTTCTTAGCGACATCCGCACCAATAACCGCTTCAAATAGACTATTGAATTCTTGTCCGTCGGTGAAAGCGAGGTTTTGTTTCTTTCCGTAACGGTAGTACTCGAAATAGCTGTGGTTGGTTCCCATCACACGGAAGCCTTTATGGGAATCACCGAGTGAAATTGGGATAGCCCAATCGACAGAACGATGTTGACTGAACTCTTGGTAGCTTCTCCAGTCGATGTTGTTGGTTGCGTTACCAATTCGAAAAACCGAATAAAGCAATAAGTTTACTTGGCCAGATCGTCCACCTACGATCAGATCCGTACCAGAAATTGTGTTGGCGAAGCTGCTTTTTGCTTCAGTACGGATGCGTTCTACACCCAATAGTAATATCACGGAAATAGCGACGGTAAGTATGGTCAAAATCGCGGTTACTTTGCGGTTTCGGGCGCTTTTCCAAGCTAGGGATAGGGTCGGGCTCATGCTTTCTCTCCTATCTGGTTGAGCTCTCTGAGATTGATACTGCGATCAAATAGGGGCTCTAAAGTGGGATCGTGGCTGACAAACAGTAGGGTTGAATTGGCTTGGTTGACTTGCTCAAGCAGTAATTCAATAAAAGCGCTACGGTTGTCGTAATCTAGGGATGACGTTGGTTCGTCGGCAATAATCAATGCAGGATTGCCGATCAGTGCTCGTGCTGCGGCGACGCGTTGTTGCTGGCCAATACTCAATTCAACGACAGGCTTATCGCGCAAAGTTTTGTCAAGGTGAAGCTTATCGAGTAAGTGGGCCGCATTAGCATGAAGGTCGCCTGTTACTTGTGCTTTACGTTGATGTGAGAACTGACAAGGTAAAACAACGTTTTCAATCACGCTTAAGTAAGGCAGTAAATTAAACTGCTGAAAAATATAGCCAATGTTGTCTGCACGAAATTTATCTCGGCGACTGCCTGAAATTTGACTAAGGTCTTCGCCTAGTACTTCAACCTGACCTTCTGTGGCTGTGTTGATACCAGTGAGAAGACTAAGTAGTGTGGATTTACCGCAGCCACTAGGCCCTTTAATGAAAAGGTGCTCTCCAGGCTTAATGGTTAAATGTGGAATATTGAGTGTTGGGACATCGTTCCCAGGCCACGTATATTTCACTTGCTCCAGCTTGATAATGGCTGGATTTCTTGTTTTATCCATCTTGTTTTCCATCGCAATGATGGTGGCTTAGTGATATGCCAAGCCACCCCATTTTTTACAGTGAGATTACAGTTTGTTTTGGCTGAAGGCGCAGAGCTTCTTGCTTTTCATCAGTCAGCAAGTTTACTTTTAGCGCTTCTGTTGCAGGGAAGAGCTTGAACCAAGAAGTCTCGATAGCATTTAGCTTGGTAATGTCACCACATTGATAGTGGTATTCAACCGTGAATTCACCATGTCCTGAATGACCTTCGTGATCGTGATGCTCGTCGTGGTCATGGTCATCATGCCCTTTATGGTCGTGATGCTCATCGTGGTCATGGTCATCATGTCCTTTATGATCGTGATGCTCGTCGTGGTCATGGTCATCATGTCCTTTATGGTCGTGATGCTCATCGTGGTCATGGTCATCATGCCCTTTGTGGTCGTGATGCTCATCGTGGTCATGGTCATCATGCCCTTTGTGGTCGTGATGCTCATCGTGATCATGGTCATCATGTCCTTTGTGGTCGTGATGCTCATCATGATCATGCTCACCATGCTTGTCTTCTAATGTATGTGAGACCGAGTAATGAGATAGCTGACAGTCTGCCGCTTGAGTTAAAGAGAAGACAAGATTGGCGCTGTTTAGCGTCTTGACTGCTTGAGCGAGCGTTTGTTTTTGTTGATCGTTTTCTGGAGCATGCTCAAAACCCACAACATCTGCGCCAGGTGCAGTGATCTCAATCAGTAATTCTTGACCATCTTGGGCGATATTGAGTTCTACTTCACCATGCACGTGTGCATCATGCTGGCGAAACCCTTCTTCTGCTACAACAGAGTGGCTAATTGTAAGAGCGACCAATGCCGCAAGTGGTGAAAGTTTGTACATCTTAAATCCTACGTAAAATTGTTCTATTTCATCAATGAGTTAAGCAGATGAATAGTAGAGGTGTGTAAAAATACTCTCATATAAGAGAGGGGTTACAAGTTAAACGTTAGGAAATGATGGGGGTGATCGCGCTCGATAGGCAAAGAGCGAAGGCGCTTGGTATTGGTAGGTAACTAATCGTTCAAATCGATCTGGTAGTGAAAGATCGATAATGGATATCGGGGCGCTAGCAACGGCATGGTGAGCAGCAGCAAAGAGCTGGCAATGATGTTCTTGATGATGAGATGGTGCTAAATCGTATTGGTGTTGAATAAATGCCAAGTTCATCCATAGCACCAACATCACACTAAAAAGTGCGATTGGTGCGAGTCGGAATGAATAGAGGCGAGTTTTAGACACGATCGAAAACCAAAGAAAAAGGAACTGTTATGTTATAACAATTCCCTTATAAACGCGAAATGCAATTGTGATTAGATGTTATCTTTGATCAAACCAAGGACAGCTTGAACATCACTTTCACTCAAAGCACCTTCTTTTACAAACAAGATTTTACCTTGCTTATCTTGAACGATGATAGCGGATGACTCTTCTTCGAGTTGCCACGCTTTTGCTACTTCGCCTTCTTTATCCAATACCATCGATGACCAAGGAAACTCTTTTTTGCTGTCTTCGGCTGAGGATTTTACAAATGACCCCGTTCCCCAAATCGCGTCATCCTGATTGATGATGGTGGTCGTTTGGTACTGTTCTGTTGGGAACTTTGCAGCAGTAATTGCCGCCATTAAAGGTGCGTTCATCTCTTTGGAGCTGCTGCGCCCGGCAATAGCCTGAATGACGCGAACCTTACCCAGAAGATTTTGGGTTGCCCAGTTTTGATAAGCCGTATCTTGGCTTTTAATCACGATTTCACCATGGCTTTGTACCTTTACAGCGGGAACGGTTTGACCGACTGTAAGGTTGTGTGCCATTGCGAACATTGGAGAGCATGCGATAGCAAGAGTGAGTAGAGTTTTGTTTTTCATTGTTATCTTCCTTTTTAAGTGCGCAAAAAGTATATACCTAAATCGGCAAATTTGGAGTGACGATGGATGAGGGAGTGAAATAGGACAAATTTTTTAACAAAATGATATACATTAAAATGCATTTGAGTATAATGCCGCTCGGTTCTAAGGGATAGAACTCTGCTTGTATAGCAAGCAGTTTCACAAAAGGATATTGGAGTTGTTATGCTGCGTGAATTTACCCGCTATCGCCCGCATCAAGTGGCGCGCTTTGTTAAGACCTTGTTTAAAGGGCAATTTGTTATCGCAGGTATTGGTGAGTTTTCGTTTGATAATGGAAAGGTTTTGTTGCCAGAACTGTCAGATAGACAAAAGTTAAGTACCTTCAAAGAGATAAACCAAGCCATTTCAGCGTTACCTGTTTAAGAAAAGCCGCCTAGTTAGGCGGCTTTTTGTATTTATGGGTTCGGGAAATGAGCTGAGTATGGGTTAGCTTTCTGGAGGGAAACAAACACCTGTTCCCCCTAAGCCGCAATAACCTGCAGGATTTTTAGCAAGATATTGTTGATGGTAATTCTCTGCATAGTAGTAAATACCTGCAGGTAAGATCTCAGTAGTGATACTGGCATGATTTTCACCCAGTAACGCTTGGTATTCCTGTTGCGATTGTATCGCTGCTTGATACTGTTCATCATTATAGACATAAATCGCTGAACGATATTGCGTCCCCAAATCATTGCCTTGTCGCATGCCTTGAGTCGGGTCATGACGTTCCCAGAATTTGGCCAAGAGTGCTGGTAAACTAATGATCTTCGGATCAAATACAACTCGAACAACTTCAGTATGACCAGTCTGTCCACTGCATACTTCATCGTAAGTCGGGTTTTTAGTAAAGCCACCAGAGTAGCCTACAGATGTACTGATAACGCCATCGAGTTGCCAAAAAAGGCGCTCAGCCCCCCAAAAACACCCCATGCCAAAGACAATTTTTTCGCAACCTTGGGCTGGCTCTGCGGTCAAACTGGATTGATTAACAAAATGTGTATCTTCAATGGCTAGCGGAGTATCGCGGCCCGGTAAGGCATCTTGTGCCGCTATCATGTTTTGTTTGTTGAGCATCATTATTTCCTTACTGATGAAATTTGATATATAGACCGCCCAATTGACTGTTTTCGTACAGACTTATTAATGCGCAGGCGTTATTATTCCGTTACCTAATTTTGAAAGATAATTAAGCATGTTACGCAAACCTTTACCAGTTCTGATTGCACTTCTTCTCTCTCCTAGCTTAGCCTTTGGCCAAGAAGTTGACTTGACCGTTGAAGGGCTAAAAGGGGCTGTAAAGGATAATGTTGATGCCTATTTATCGTCCATCCCAGAAAAAGACTACTCTACTAATTTACGTTTTCAAGCGCGTGTACAGCGCAATATTACCGAGGCCTTGAGTGCATTAGGTTACTACCATCCAACGTTTAAGTTTGAAACAAGCGAAAGTGGCGACGAGCTCATCGTAACGGTAGACCGGGGTCATTCAATTCGTTTTACCGAAATAGATATCCAAATTACAGGTGAGGCGAGAGATGACCCAGACTTTAAAGCGGCAATTGAAAACAGTGGCTTAAAAGTAGGCGCAAGGGTTAATCATAGTCTTTACGATGGTCTCAAGTCTAAAATCCGAAATCTTGCCCTCCAAAAAGGCTATTTTGAAGGTGACTATTCATTGAGCCGGCTTGAAGTTTCTCCTAGCGCTAACAAGGCGTTTGTTCGTCTTCATTTCGATAGTGGAATCCGCTACCACTTTGGCAGCAACGGCGTAACAGGCAGTCAGATAGAAGAAGAGCGAGTGCTTTCTCTAGCGCCGTATGAAAAGAATGAACCCTACCTCGTGTCTAAAGTAGGTGAGTACAACCAAAACTTATCCAATACCGATTGGTTCTCTTCCGTGTTTGTCGAGCCTGACTTAACCAAGCTTGGTGAAGGGCGTGAACTGCCAATGAAGGTGTCATTAGCACCCCAGGCGCGCAATAAACTTGAGACAGGTATAGGTTTCTCAACAGATGTCGGTATCCGTGGGTCGCTCAAATGGAAAAAACCTTGGGTAAATGATCGAGGCCATAGTTTTGATAGCAGCCTCTCTCTGTCTAAACCTGAACAGACAATTACGGCCGGCTACCGAATCCCACTTGATGATGTGCTGAAAGATTACTATCGAATCCAATACGGGATGAAAAATCTCGATAGTGGTGACACCAAAAGTTTGGAGTCAAATCTTGCGGTTGAAAGGCATTGGATCTTAGACAATGGCTGGCATCGAACTGTATTTGTTCGTTACTTGCTTGAGAATTATGAACAAGGTTTGCAGGATGATAACGCCCAGTTTGTCTTGCCGGGTATCTCCTTCTCACGTAGTCGAGTGCGTGGTGGCTCGATGCCGATGTGGGGAGACAGACAGAGCTTTACTTTGGAGTATGGTGACCCGAGTATGCTTTCTGAAACCCGAGTCGCTCGTTTTCAAGGGGGGATGACTTGGATTCGCAGTGCTGGTGAAAATCATCGAGGCTTGTTTCGAGTCGATGGTGGTGCCAACGTGGCGGAAGAGTTTGAGAAACTTTCCCCATCGTTACGTTTCTTTGCTGGTGGTGATAACAACCTACGTGGTTATGGCTTTGAGTCGATTTCTCCAAAGGACGAGAGTGGCGCGTTGACCGGTGCGAAATATATGGTCACGACTTCCCTTGAGTATCAATACCGTGTTTATGGTGACTGGTGGGGCGCAGTGTTTTACGACTACGGTGATGCCTTTAATGAGTCTCCTGAGTTTAAACGCGGTACAGGTGTGGGCATTCGTTGGGCATCGCCTGTTGGTCCGATTCGCTTAGATTTTGCCTGGGGACTGGATGAGAAACCAGGTGATGAGTTTAAAGTACACTTTACGTTGGGGCCTGAACTATGACCAAGTTAGTACTTAAATGGTCAAAATGGCTATCGCTTTCTTTTATCGGCCTATTATTGACCTTGATTGTTGGTGTGAGCTTTTTATTGTTCACTCATCCTGGTCTTGGCGTGATCTTGTGGGGGGCTGAAAAGTTTGTCCCTCAATTAAAGGTCGATTCTTATCAAGGTTCATTGCTTCCGAGATTTACACTGAATGAGCTGCAATTTAATGATACTGATTTAGGTATCGAAACCCATGCTCGTTCGGTGACACTTGCCGTTAATCCTGCCTGTTTTACAGAACCTGGTATCTGTGTCGATGATGTTGCCATTGATGGTCTTCGTTTTGCTATGCCTGAAGCGCCGGCATCAAGTGAACCTTCAGAAGAAGAAACCAGCACTGGCAAGATCACAACGCCAGTACCAATTAAAGTCCATCGCGTCGCGTTGACCGATATTGATTTAGATATTTTGGGCAATCGTATTGATTGGCAAACTTTTACGACAGGATTTTTCTTCCAAGGTAACAACTTAAGGCTCAGTAAAACGGCTTTGCAGCAAATCAATGTTGAACTGGCAGAAAGTGAAGAAGCGGCCCCTGAGCCTGTATCGAGCGCCGCACCCACCACCATTGAGTTACCGGACATTGAGCTACCACTGCAAGTTGAAGTGGTTCGTCTTGACGTGAATGAGTTTAGATTAAAGCAAGCGACGCCAGTCATTGTTAATCATCTGGGTTTACAAGCCAAAGCGGCGGGCTCAGAGGTTACTATCTCTACTTTAGAATTAGAGATGCCAGAGGTTGAAGCACAACTTGAAAGTCAAGTTACCCTTAACCAGGGATATCCACTCGACCTTAAGTTGCAAGCGACGGTGAAAGAGGAGACCGCAAATGGTCAGACTCTACAATTAACCGCCAGTGGCAGTGTCGCTGACTTGAACCTTAATGCTGAGTTGGGTGGATTAGCCGAAGCGACACTTCAAGCTCAACTTCAGCCATTAGAACCTGAACTGCCCTTTGATATCAAATTGCAAAAAGGCGATGTCCAATGGCCACTACACGGCAAAGGAGACTACTTTGTCACGATTGACCATCTCGAATCGAAAGGATCTCTAGATGGTTATAGTGTGGATCTCACCACCAAGATAAAAGGCAAAGACCTACCTGATTTAGATCTAAGGGTTGATGGTAAAGGTACACTTGAGCAGATCGATTTATCGTCTATCCAATTGAATACCTTAGGTGGTTCTGTATCGGGTGATGTGATGGCTAACTGGAAAGAGCCAATCAATTGGGCAGCAAATCTATCCTTAACCCATATCCAACCGGGATTACAGTGGCCAGACGCTGAAGGTGATATCAGTGGCGTTGTATCGACGACAGGCTCATTGACTGAAGCTGGCGGTTGGAAAGTCGCGGTGAGTAAGCTAGATATTGACGGTATCTTACGGGAGTACCCATTAAATATTGAAGGTCAGCTCAACGCTTCTGATGTTAGAGGGAATGGTAATTTAAGGTTTGATACTGATGGCCTAGTCTTGTCCCATGGACCAAATAATATTCATGCAAAAGGCAAACTCACCGACGAGTGGCGGATGCATTTGTCACTTGATTTGCCACAGTTAGCGAAATCCGTACCTGACTTAAATGGTAAGGCGATTGGTGATGTGGTGCTGCGTGGTCCGTTGAAAGAGCCTCGAGTGAAGCTTGCATTGGATGTTGATTCACTCGACTGGAAACAGCAAGCAACGGTCAAACACGTAACGTTAAAAGGCAACGTGACACCTTTACCTGCGCCAAGCGGTGATTTAGAGCTGAAAATTAGCGATGCGACCTATCAAGATCATGTAATCGATGACGTATCTCTGGTCTTTAATGGCACTCAAAAAGCACATCAACTGACACTGGATGTGGTCTCCAATATTGCTTCGACCAGCTTAGCACTCGCGGGTTCTTTAGTTGATAAACCTGATATCAGTTGGAATGGCGCATTAGAACGAATGAGCATCTCTTCTGAACAAGGTGAGTGGACGCTCGATCATTCAACGCCAATTGGCTTTGAAATGGCCACTCAACAGGTATCAGTGGCTGCGCATTGTTGGCTGCAAGCAGACTCTTCACTCTGTTTAAATGAAAACATCAAAGTAGGTGAGAGTGGTGAAGCCAGCTTAAGCGTGAAGCAATTTAACTTCGATCAAATCAAAGCATTTGTTCCTGAGGCGACAGAGCTGAAAGGTGAAGCGAATGCGGATGTATGGGCAAAGTGGGATGGTGCAAACTCTCCTGAGGTTAAGGTTTCTGTGGAGTTGCCTAGCGGTCAAGTGACACAAAAACTTGATCAGCCACTACAAGTGGGTTGGGAATCCATCAAACTTAATGCCGTGTTGAAGCAAGACCGATTAGATGCCGATTGGTTAATCGATGTTCGTGACAATGGTGATATCTCGGGTAAGGCAACGATTCCGAATGTGTTGGTCGAAGATAAGCAAATTGATGGCAAACTGCAGCTTTCTACCTTTACCTTAGATTTCTTGTCACCTCTACTTGGGGAGTATAACGAGCTTAAGTCGAGTATTACCACAGATTTAGCCTTCTCTGGCCCGGTTATGCAGCCTAAGGTGGATGGCCAGTTTGTCATTGATGACATGCGTTTGCAGGGGCAAATCTCTCCAGTGCAAGTCGATTCTGGACGCTTAACTATCGACTTTTCGGGCTATCAAGCTCAGTTAAAGGCGGGCCTCAATACGCCTGATGGGACTTTGAAGCTAACAGGTGATGCAGATTGGCACAATCTTGAGGAGTGGAGTACCAAACTAAGAGTATTTGCTTCTGAATTGAAAGTGGAAGTGCCGCCCATGGTCGACATTAAAGTAGTTCCTGATATGACTATTTCAGCGACACCAAAATTCGCCAAAATTGAGGGTGATATTGGTTTACCATGGGGGCGTATTGTCGTTGAGGAGTTGCCACCGAGTGCGATTGGCATATCGAAAGATCAGGTGATACTCAATGAACAACTTCAACCTGAAGAGAGCATGTCGTCCATACCGTTTGCTGTCGAAACGAATATTAATATCTCGATTGGGGATGACTTTAAACTGTCCGCATTTGGCCTTGAAGGTGGACTAAAAGGTAACTTGAATGTTGCCCAGCGCGATAAAGGGCCATTTATAACTGGTGAAATCAACATTATTGACGGTTCATATCAATCCTTTGGTCAAGATTTGGTAATTGAACAAGGCAAGATTTTGATGAATGGTCCAGTGGATCAGCCATACGTTCAGATTACGGCTATCCGTAACCCGGACAACACTCAAGATGATGTCACAGCGGGTGTGAAAGTAACTGGCCCAGCGACAGAGCCAATAGTCACTATTTTCTCAGATCCAGCGATGCCACAAGCAAACGCGCTCTCTTACTTACTACGCGGGCAAGATATTGATGGGGAATCTGGTGGTAACGCCATGACAACAACTTTGATTGGTTTGAGTTTAGCCCAGAGCGGTCGCGTGGTAGGTGAAATTGGCGAGGCTTTCGGTGTGCAAGATTTGCAACTTGATACCGCTGGATCAGGGGAAGACTCTCAAGTTACCGTGAGTGGCTATGTTTTACCGGGTTTACAGGTTAAATATGGCGTGGGTATTTTTGATTCTGTTGGTGAGTTTACAGTACGTTATAGATTGATGACGGATCTTTACGTTGAGACAGTAACGGGTGTCAGCAGTGCAGTAGACTTACTCTATCAGTTTGAATTCAACTAAATAGCAAGAGGGCAGGGAAAGCAATGCAACACTTACTTTTTGTTTATGGCACCTTGCGTCAAGGAGGCAGCAATCAAGCCTTCTTGGAAAAGAGCGAGTTTCTTGGTCAGCATGAGACATTGCCTGAATATGCGCTCTATGATTTAGGGGCGTATCCTGCTGTGATTGCTGGACATCACCGAATTGTCGGTGAAGTTTACTTGATTGATGATGTAACATTAGCGCGAATTGATAAGCTTGAAGACGTGCCTATTGAGTATCGCCGAGAGCAAATTGAGACGCCATTTGGTCTAGCATGGATTTACCTTTACCAAGATACAAGCCAATTGGATGTTCTATTATCGTCAGGTGATTGGTGTCAGCGTGTCTAATCGCAAGGAGAGAACGATGAGATTGAAAAGAGTCATCTCAATTGGGCTGACACTGTTTGTCGCGGGTTGTGCTGCAGTCCCTACTCCGCAGTCAGATTCTGCTGCCGCTTGGAGCCAATATGGTGAAACGCGAGGTGAGCAAGGGTATTTGAAGCAGTCAGAATCTCGTTTAGCCAAGCTCGATGATTTGGGGATCCTCACGCCTGAACTCTATGCGGCTTATCTCGATGGATATCAGGCAGGGCGTGGGGTTTATTGCGAACAGGATGCTTATATTCTAGGAGTAAAAGGCATGCCTTATTATGGTGTCTGTGATGACCTTAACCCATTCTTTAACCAAGATTATATCTCTGGGCGAAATTCAACCGCAGGACGATTGTGATTAATTGAAAGAGCCAGCAGTGATGCTGGCTCTTTGCTATTGGAAACTAGAAGTCATTAATTGGCACGCTCAAAGGATTCCATGATCTCTTTGCGAGCAGCGGCGGCATCTTCCCAACCCTCTACTTTCACCCATTTACCCGATTCCAACTCTTTGTATCGCTCAAAAAAATGAGTAATTTGCGCTTTCAGTAACTCAGGAATATCGCCCACATCTTGAATATGTTCGTACTCTTTAGACAGTTTAGAGTGTGGTACTGCAAACACTTTGGCATCTTCGCCTGACTCATCGGTCATCTTCAACACACCCACAGGGCGACAGCGTATCACTGAACCGGGCATCAATGGATGAGGAGTGGGAACAAGGACATCAACGGGATCGCCATCGAGTGACAAAGTGTGGTTTACATAGCCATAGTTGCAAGGGTAGAACATTGGTGCTGACATAAAGCGATCAACAAACACAGCGCCTGAATCTTTATCGACTTCGTATTTGATTGGGTCAGCATTGGCTGGAATTTCAATAACGACATAGATGTCATCTGGAAGAGACTTGCCTGCCGGTACGTCATTTAAGCTCATAGTTAAAGTTCCTTTTTTGATTTCCTCTGTGAGGAGTATGGGCTGAAATTTAACCTAAATACCTTACTGCTAAACTCGGTTTTCTGTAAATACAGCGAGCGAGACTTGGCTCAGGAAATGACATTATTATAGTTGAACTGAGCTAATCATAAGAAAGGCGCTCAATGAGCGCCTTTTATACTGGGTTATTCTTCGTCTCGATTGAGCTCTAAGAACTCTTCGACTTTGTTGACCATGTTTTTAGAGCCTACAAAGAATGGCACGCGTTGGTGCAGTTCGGTTGGCTTGATGTCCATGATACGAGTGACACCATCAGAGGCCACACCGCCAGCTTGCTCAATGATGTAAGCCATTGGGTTGCACTCATACAAAAGACGCAGTTTACCGTTCGGGTGACTTTGCGTGCTTGGGTACAAGTAGATACCGCCTTTAAGTAGGTTACGATGGAAGTCGGCTACGAGTGAACCAATGTAGCGAGATGTGTATGGGCGATTCTCACTTGGTGCATTTTCTTGGCAGTACTTGATGTACTTTTTCACGCCCATAGGGAAGCGAATGTAGTTACCTTCGTTGATCGAGTAGATGGTGCCATCTTGAGGAATCATCATATTCTCGTGAGAAAGGCAGAAAGTACCGAGCGATGGATCATAAGTAAAACCGTTGACGCCGTTACCTGTGGTGTACACCAACATGGTTGAAGAACCATAAATGACGTAACCCGCCGCCACTTGTTTATGACCTGGCTGAAGGAAATCTTCTTCTGTTGGTGGGGTGCCAATTGGAGACACGCGACGGTAGATTGAGAAGATAGTACCAACAGAAACATTCACGTCGATGTTTGAAGAACCATCTAATGGGTCCATCAATACAACGTATTTTGCGTTTTTGTTGAGTTCTTTGTTGAAGGCTACCGCTTCGTCTTCTTCTTCACTTGCTACACCACACACTTGGTCGCGTGCTTCAAGCGCGGCTTTAAACTTCTCGTTGGCGTAAAGATCCAGTTTTTGTTGATCTTCGCCTTGAACGTTTTCAGTGCCTACTGCGCCTGTGATATCACCAAGACCAGCGGCGTTGATTTCGCGGTTTACGATTTTAGCTGCAAGGCGAATGGAAGAAAGCAGGGATGATAGATCACCGCTAGCGTGGGGGAAGTCCGCTTGTTTCTCAACAATGAACTCGCCAAGGGTGCGCATTCCAGACATGATTTTTCCTTAAAAGTCGCTTCAAATTATAGGGGGATGTGGCATTGATAATCTCTATACGGATCGTTTCTAAATGCTCGCTCTAAGTGTAAAAGCAGGATCTTTTTATTGGTAATGAACTAACTGCTTGAGATCTCAATTTATTTGTCGACTTGAGAATAGTTTTCATAACAAAACGGTGAGCAATTGGTTTGGTTGAGATTTGTTCAAATAAGTAAGGCTTGCGTCATACAGTGATCAAAGTAGTTCGCTTTTCAGTGCTTTATCGCCATAATGACTTCACTATTTTTGCCTGATATAGGGTCAGTCTATGCATATTCATATCTTGGGGATTTGTGGCACTTTTATGGGTGGCGCAGCGGTGTTAGCTCGTCAACTCGGACATAAAGTGACGGGGAGTGACGAGAATGTTTATCCTCCAATGAGTACGCTTCTTGAGTCTCAAGGTATTGATATTATAGAGGGCTTTGACCCGTCTCAGCTGGATCCGGCTCCGGATTTGGTCGTGATAGGCAATGCGATGAGCCGTGGTAATCCATGTGTTGAGCACGTGCTGAATACCAACATGCGTTACACCTCTGGTCCACAGTGGCTGCAAGAGTTTTTGCTCCATGATCGCTGGGTATTAGCGGTTTCCGGGACTCATGGTAAAACGACCACTTCAAGTATGCTGGCATGGATACTCGAAGATTGCGGTTATCAGCCAGGGTTCTTGGTTGGTGGTGTTCTGGGTAATTTTGGAGTTTCTGCTCGATTGGGCGAAAGCATGTTTTTTGTCGTGGAAGCGGACGAATATGACAGCGCTTTTTTTGACAAGCGTTCTAAGTTTGTTCATTACCACCCAAGAACGTTAGTGATGAACAATTTGGAGTTTGATCACGCAGACATCTTTGATGATCTTGAAGCAATCAAACGTCAGTTTCACCATTTAGTGCGTACTGTTCCAGGAAACGGGCGCATTTTGGCACCGAAGCAAGATAGCGCGTTAGACGATGTTTTAGCGCGCGGTTGCTGGAGCGAGCAAGAGTTCAGCGGCGAACAAGGAGACTGGCAAGCAGAGAAAGTAACCCGTGATGGTTCGCATTTTAAAGTTCACTTCCAAGCTCAAGAAGTGGGGAAAGTGAAATGGGATCTCGTTGGTGATCACAACGTTGATAACGCGCTGATGGCAATTGCTGCCGCGCGTCATGTAGGTGTAACGGCGGATCTTGCTTGTGAATCGTTAGCTAAATTTATCAATACCAAGCGCCGTCTTGAGCTAAAAGGCGAAGTCGCTGGGGTAACGGTTTACGATGATTTTGCCCATCACCCAACTGCAATTGAACTAACCTTAGGTGGATTACGTAACAAGGTCGGTGAAAAGCGCATTCTCGCAGTATTAGAGCCTCGCAGCGCGACCATGAAACGCGGTGTTCATAAAGATACGTTGGCGGCATCTTTAGCGGCGGCGGACGAAGTCTTCTTGTATCAACCTGACAGTATTGATTGGTCTGTTGAAGAGGTTGCTCAGCAATGTCGCCAGAATGCAACGGTGTCAGACAATGTCGACCTATTGGTTGAGAGTATTGTTCTGCAAGCCAAAGCTGGTGATCAGATATTGGTAATGAGTAATGGCGGCTTTGAAGGTATCCACAATAAGTTGTTAGAACAATTAGCAGCGAAAAAGAGTTAATTGAGAAGCGCGAACATGAGTAGTAAACAGAAAGCGATCACCCTTGCATTCACTGGAGCTTCAGGCGCCCCTTACGGATTACGTTTGTTGGAGTGTCTTTTAGCCGCTGACTATCGGGTCTATTTATTGATCTCATCAGCAGCTCGTGTGGTGTTGGCAACAGAACATGGTCTTAAACTTCCTGGAAATCCGGAAGCTGCGCAGCAGACATTGGTAGAACATTTAAACTGTAACCCTGAAAAGCTCACCGTATGTGGTAAAGATGATTGGTTCTCGCCGGTCGCTTCAGGTTCTGCTGCACCAAAACAGATGGTGGTATGCCCATGTTCAGCTGGCAGTGTCGCCGCAATTGCTCACGGCATGTCTGATAATTTGATCGAGCGCGCTGCTGACGTGGTGATGAAAGAGCGAGGTCAATTGCTGCTGGTGGTTCGTGAAACGCCATTTTCGACACTCCACCTTGAGAACATGCATAAGCTGTCGCAAATGGGCGTCACAATTATGCCAGCTGCACCGGGTTTTTATCACCAGCCTAAGTCGATTGAGGACTTGGTCGACTTCATGGTGGCACGCATTTTGGACCATCTTGGCGTTGAGCAAGGCTTAGTTCCTCGCTGGGGATATGACCAACGTGGTTAACCCTTAGACAACATAATCTAGCTATTGAGTCTCATAACTATTACAATCTAGCCGACACTCATCGGGGAGCAATTCATTCTGTGAATGATGCTGAGATCGAGACTTTACTCAAGTCCGGGACCCGTAGACCTGAACCAGATAATGCTGGCGTAGGAATTGAGTACGGACATAGCACCTATAAATTACCTCGCTTTTGTCCCTCAAGCCTGTGCCGCTCAACAAGGAGAGAGCGAGCAGTGAAAACCACTCTAAGCACCATTTCTTTAAGCGCAGTTGCGGTTGCAACTCTATCTTCATTTTCAGCCGTGGCTGCTGATAAGTCTCTGACAGTTTACACCTATGATTCGTTTGCAGCAGATTGGGGCCCAGGTCCAAAAGTCGAGCAAGCATTCGAGCAGAAGTGTGGTTGTGATGTGAATTTTGTCGCGCTGGATGATGGCGTTTCGATTCTTAACCGTCTGCGCTTAGAAGGGAACAATAGCAAGGCGGATATCGTACTTGGACTCGACAACAATCTGATGGCTGAGGCGAAAAAGACAGGCCTTCTTGCTGAGCACAGTGTCGATACTGATTCGGTGACACTACCTAACGGTTGGAGTGACAGTACGTTTGTTCCTTATGACTTTGGTTATTTCGCTTTTGTTTACAACAAAGAGAAATTGGCTAACCCACCGAAAAGCTTAAAAGAGCTGGTTGAGTCACGCGACGACCTTAAAGTGATTTATCAAGATCCTCGTACATCAACACCTGGTCAAGGCTTGATGCTATGGATGAAGTCAGTATATGGCGATGACGTTGCCAATGCGTGGCAAAACTTAGCTAAGAAGACGGTAACGGTCACTAAGGGTTGGTCTGAAGCTTACTCTATGTTCCTAGAAGGTGAGTCGGATCTGGTTCTTTCTTACACCACTTCTCCTGCGTATCACCTGATTGCTGAGAACGACGCAAAGTTTGCAGCTGCCGACTTCGCGGAAGGCCACTACACACAAGTGGAAGTTGCCGCTAAGGTAAAAGGTTCTAAAAACCAAGCGCTCGCGGATGAATTCATGGCCTTTATCTTAAGTGATGAGTTCCAATCTGTGATGCCAACGGGCAACTGGATGTATCCAGTGACCAATGTTGAGTTACCGCAAGGTTTCGAAACATTAACAGTGCCAAACAAAGCATTGAGCTTCAGCGCAGATAAAGTGGCAGAGAACCGCAAATCTTGGATTCGCGAGTGGCAAAGTGCGCTAACATTCTAAGGTTAATTGTTTGTATAACGTTCCTAAAATAGGCTTATGGGTCGCGATGTTTATCGCGGCCTTTGTTGTTTCAGCCTTAGGTGCTTTGCTTATCGAAGCCCCCTCTCTAAATGTGATGCAAGTATGGCAAGATCCTTACTATCGTCATGTGACCCAATTCAGCTTCTACCAATCTTTTTTATCAACAGTATTGAGCGTAGGTTTGGCGATTCCGGTTGCACATGCTTTATCTCGACGCGAATTTCCAGGCAAGAGGCTGTTATTGAAGTTGTTTGCGACCACCCTAGTGTTGCCGGTATTGGTGGGGGTTTTTGGTCTGTTAGCGATTTACGGCAACAGTGGCTTATTGGCCGATGGCTTTAAAGCTTTAGATTCAAAATTGCCATTTTCTATTTATGGCCTTAACGGCATCTTATTAGCGCATCTGTTTTTTAATCTTCCCTACGCGACTCGTTTGTTGCTCCAATCACTTGAATCAATACCAGCGGAGCAACATAAGCTCTGTGCGCATCTTGGTATGAGCCACTGGCAAAAGTTTGTTTGGGTGGAATGGCCACGCTTAAAGCAGCAGCTCGCCCATGTATGTGGTTTGGTCTTTATGCTCTGTTTTACTAGCTTCGCTACGGTGATGGCGCTTGGTGGCGGTCCTAAGTCGACCACCATAGAGTTGGCGATCTATCAAGCCATTAAGTTTGACTTTGACTTGCAAGCGGGTGCTCTACTGGCGATCTGGCAGATGTTATTGTGCGGCGTGATGGCCTTGGCGATTCAGCGTTTAGCGAAACCAATTGCTACCTCATCAGGTAGCCAAGATCAAAAGAGATACCTTACGCGAGATACACAACTCTCTAAATGTTGGGACTGGATCTGGATAGGCTTTTCCGTCTTGCTCGTGCTGCCGCCGTTACTGATGGTCATTGTCAGCGGAGTGAACAGTCAGGCAGTATCGGTATTCAGTGATAGCCGTTTTTGGTTGGCGCTCTGGTCATCATTAAAGGTGGCTACTTTTGCCAGCTTGATCGCTTTAGTTGCAGGGATAGCGATTCTGGTGACAAGTCGTCGTTTAAGGCTTAATTACCAGAATAAACGAGCAGACAATATTGAACTGATTGGCACCATCATTTTGGTTACGCCTGGCTTGGTTGTATCGACCGGATTGTTTTTACTTCTACGCAGTTTTACTGATGTCTTTAGCTTGGCCTTTTTTGTTGTGGTTGCGGTTAATGCTCTGATGGGGCTACCTTACGTGATTAAGACGCTTGCTCAGCCGATGCTTCAAGTTGAACAACAATACCAGTACCTTTGTGCCAGTTTGGGCATTAAAGGATGGCAACGTTTGCAGGTTGTGGAGTGGCGAGCTTTGAAGAAACCGATGGCACATGCTTTTGCGATTAGTTTTATGTTTGCGATTGGGGATCTGAGTGCTATCGCGCTATTTGGCAGTCAAGAGTTTCGCACTCTACCTCTGTATTTATTTCAATTGCTAGGTAGCTACCAAATGGAAGCAGCAGCAGTGGTTTCGGTGACGTTGTTGCTACTCAGTGTTGGTTGTTTTACGTTGATTGAAACCTTATTCAAAGCCAATTCAAAGGTGACTTATGTTGACGCTAAGTGATGTTCATTACTATTACCACCGAGATTTATTTCATTTTGACGCGCATATAAATACCGGTGAAATTCTTGCTCTGATGGGGCCGAGTGGGGCGGGTAAATCAACCTTGTTGGCTTTGGTCGCTGGGTTTATTGAACCAGAGCGCGGAGACATTAAGGTTGAAGGTCAATCCATATTGGGTAAAGAGCCACACCAACGACCTTTTGCTATGTTGTTCCAAGAGCACAACCTTTTTGCCCACCTAACGGTAAGAGAGAACATTGGTTTAGGTCTTGAGCCTGGCTTGAAGTTAAGCCAAGAACAAAAAGGTCAAGTTGAGCTGGCGGCTCAGCAAGTTGGGGTTGCAGAATACCTTGACCGTATACCAGAGCAGTTATCTGGAGGACAGCGACAACGTGTGGCATTAGCACGCTGTTTTGTTCAACCAGCACCAATTTGGTTATTGGATGAGCCTTTTTCTGCTCTTGATCCTGTGTTGCGTGAAGAGATGCTCTGTTTGGTTCAGAAGTTGGCGAGCGAAAGACAAGCTACGGTTTTAATGGTGACTCACCATATTAGTGATGCCAAAGCGATAGCAACTCAGTTTTTGTTTGTAGCGAACAACCAAGTTGAGGTTGTAGGGGATATTGGGGAATTATCTTCTCAACATGAGAACAAACAGCTGAGCGAATTTGTCCGAGCTGGTGAGTAATTGCGTTTGATATAAAAAGAGCCGATGTTTGACCATCAGCTCTTATTTACTAGATCAATACGTTAGGACGCTTCTTCTTCGTCACTTAGTGCTTTTAACACTTGGAAGATTTCACGGAATGCTTTTGCTGGTTTTCCTGAGCTCTTCTCTTTTGCCGCTTGACGCGCAAGTTGACGAAGACGCTGACGATCGGCCGCTGGATATAGGTCCATGACTTCTGCGATAGCCGCATCCCCTTCTTCTACTACGCGATCACGCAGTTGCTCAAGTTTATGCAGGTGTGCTGTTGCTTGAGAGTGCTTGTTGCGTACTTTATCCAGTGCTGCTTGTAGTGGTTCAGGATCTTCAAAACGCATCAGTTTGCCGATGTATTGCAGCTGGCGACGGCGAGCTTCGTTTTTGAAGCGCTGAGCGTCTTTGATCGCTTCAGCTAAATCTTCACTTAGAGGAAACTTCTCCAGTACTGATGGCTTTAAGCTTACTAGCTCTTCACCCAGTTTCTGTAGCTCTTCCATGTCGCGTTTCAACTCGGTCTTACTTACCCAGATAATTTCTTCTTCTGGTTCCCATGGCGCTTTTTGGTTTTTACGTGCCATCTTTCTGCCTTAATTTGAACATCTATTTCTCTATTTTAACAAGAATCGTGGGGAGAAAGCGAAATTCTTGTTATCCTAAAGGCAACAAACCTTTAGAACTAAGTAGATATGGACGTAAAAGAGCAAGTTGCTCAACAACGTGTTGAGCTAGAAGCCGCCGTAGCCAAAGCGCTCGAGATGGCAGCAGAGAAATCTGATGGTGCAGAAGTTGCGATCACGAAAACGACGGGATTGAGTGTTTCTACTCGTATGTGTGAAGTAGAAAACGTTGAATTCAATAGCGATGGTGCACTGGGTATCACGGTTTATCGTGGTCAGCGCAAAGGTAGCGCGTCTACATCTGACTTAAGTGAGAAGGCTATCCAGCAAACGGTATTGGCTGCGCTGGATATTGCTCGTTATACCTCTGAAGACCCATACGCAGGCCCAGCGCCGAAAGAGCTCATGGTCAAAGAGATTCCTGATCTAGATCTGTTCCATCCAGATACGCCCGATCCAGATTACGCCGCTCAGGTAGCTATTGCTGCTGAACAAAAAGCCTTGTCTTTCAGCGATAAGATTAAACAGAGTGACGGCGCGAGCTACGACAGCCATTACGGTGTGAAAGTGTATGGTAACAGTCACGGATTGTTAGCCAGTTACGCTTCAAGCCGACACAGCACCAGTTGTTGTGTGATTGGCCAAGGAGCTAATGGTGAAATGGAGCGCGATTATGACTATACCGTTGCGCGTCATAAAGATGATCTTTGGTCACCGGAAACTGTTGGCTTAAAAGCGGCCGAAAAAACAGTGAGCCGCTTAGATGCGCAGAAACTCAAAACGGGTCAATACCCTGTGATGTTTGCTTCTGATGTCGCAACGGGTTTAATTGGTCACCTTGTTATGGCGATCAGTGGCGGTAACCTTTACCGTAAATCGTCATTCTTATTGGACCAACTGGGTCAACAGGTGTTGCCAGAGTGGTTCAACATTTCTGAGAAGCCGCACTTACTGCGTGGTTTAGCATCGAGCCCATTTGATAGCGAAGGTGTGTTCACTCAAGACAGAGACATCATCACCGATGGTAAATTGGCGACTTATCTGTTGACCAGCTACGCTGCTCGTAAAATGGATATGACTCCGACTGGTCATGCTGGTGGTATTCACAATTGGTTTGTTCAAACGACAGGTCAAAGTTTTGCTCAAATGCTCAAAGAGTTGGGTACGGGTCTACTTGTGACAGAAACGATGGGCCAAGGTGTGAATATCGTTACGGGTGACTACTCTCGCGGTGCGGCAGGTTTTTGGGTTGAGAATGGTGAGATCCAATACCCGGTTTCTGAGATCACGATTGCAGGCAACCTTAAAGATATGTTCCAAAATATTGTTGCTGTTGGCAGCGATGTGGAAACTCGATCGCAAATTCAGACCGGTTCAATTCTACTTGAGTCAATGAAAGTGGCAGGCGAATAGAAGCAAACATATTACTGTAATTAATGCGTGTTATTACATAATAGTTAAAGAAAAGGTTGGCAATATGCCAACCTTTTCTGTTATTTAGCCTTCAAACAATTCGGTATGCAGCTTCTGAATTGCTTGTTTTGATACTGATTCATGCAGCAAGAAGCAGAGGTTGTGTGGGCTTGCGCCGTAACAGATCATACGTAAGTTGAAATCTTCCAAAGTGCCAAAGACTTGCTTAGCGTAGCCTTTGCTCTCGCTCATGTTGTTGCCAATCAGTGCCACTAAGCAAAGGTTATGTTCAACCTCGACATGACATAGCTCTTCGAGTTCAATTCTTGCTTGCTCTGGTAGTTGTGGTGCGCCACCTGCTGTGTCAGTTTGATCCAGAGTCAACGAGACACTGATTTCAGAAGTCGTGATCAAATCCACGGATACTTTGTGTTTTGCCAAAATCTCAAACACTTTGGCCAGAAAACCATATGCGTGGAACATATTAGCGCTGCGTAGGGTTACCATGGTTTGGTTACAGCGAAGTGCTAGAGCTCTGAATAGTGGCGAGCTTTCAACTTGATGGCGAATCCAAGTACCGCCTTTCTCTGGTTGTTTTGATGATCCAACAAAGACCGGAATATCGTGACGAAGTGCAGGAACCAAGGTTGAAGGGTGAAGGATCTTGGCGCCGAAGTTCGCCATTTCAGAGGCTTCACTAAAGCTGATTTCCGGGATTGGTGAAGCTTTTGGTGCGATGCGTGGGTCTGTGGTGTAGATACCTGGTACGTCAGTCCAGATCTCTAAACCTGATGCTTCAACCGCTTCAGCGATTAATGCTGCGCTGTAATCACTGCCACCACGGCCCAATGTTGTGGTATTTCCTTCACTATCTGAGCCGATAAAACCTTGGGTCACTACTACATAATCTTGGCAAAGAGGCACAAGAGAGCGGTCAGCCAGTTGCTTGATGGTTTCTAGTTGAGGTTCAGCTTTGCCGAAGTTGGCGTCAGTGCGCAGTACATCGCGGATATCAAAGCGAGTGGCGTTTAAGCCGCGTTCTTTGAGTAATTGAGCGAGAATGTGTGTCGACATTAACTCTCCACAAGCGACCAAGTGGTCAGTAAGCTTGTGGCTAGATTGAATCGAGGCTGCTTCTGCTAAGCTAGTGACGGTATCTAAGATCGCATAGACATCGCTAGCGACTTGATCTGAGTTTTCTAGTTGACCCAAAATCGCATTATGGATTTCGGCAAGCTTGGTTAAGATTTCACTGCGACGCTGCGTATCTTGTACACCATTAGCTAATTCGACTAATAAGTTAGTCACCCCTGAACATGCACTGCTAACGACGAGTTTGGTGTTTGGGTTGGCTTCGATGACAGCCGCACAACGGCTCATTGCTTCAAAGTTAGCGACACTTGTTCCACCAAACTTAGCAACATTAAAATTGCTCACGGTATTTCTCCCACGACTTCCTGAAAATTTAACTGAGCTTATATGCTCAACATCCGATGTTTGCTTGAAGAGAGAATGAGCGAAAGAGAGGTTTGATCTTGTAGTTTTACCTCAGAAGCTCATCATCAGGCTGCGCTGATGACAGTCGTTGGGATTCAACCCAGACAACCGACAGATCAAAACCACACTTTTGATCTACCTCGGCACTACTCCCCCTCAGTGCATTGTGTTGGAATTGTGGTTCCACAACACACCTACCTGGGCAGTGCTCCTCTTCTGCAACAATATAGTTTCTTTAATAACACTGTTGCGTGGCATAAATATTCGCCACCTATCCAGCATTGAACGTTTTTATGTGACCAATGTCAACGGTATTTTGTAACTTTATGCTCTTTATAAATTAACAAACTTGTGACACTGGTTTGACCTCAAGACTTTGGGCTAATTGCTGCGTATGCTTATTTGGATTAAGGTGGTTACAGAACAATAGTTAGAAAGATAAAAATGTTGCAAAAGGAGCTGCCAATGACGATTCAAAGTTTTATCCCACCTCACCGTATATTAATGGGCCCAGGTCCATCAGATATTTCTCCACAAGTACTGCAAGCCTTGAGTCGACCAACGGTTGGTCACTTAGATCCGCTGTTTATCGGCATGATGGATGAGTTGAAGCAGCTCCTAAAATACGCTTTTCAGACTGACAATGAGTTCACGATTGCAGTATCAGCGCCAGGAAGTGCAGGGATGGAGACCTGTTTCGTCAACCTTATTGAGCCAGGCGAAAAAGTGATTGTGTGCCGTAACGGTGTTTTTGGTGAGCGTATGCGTGAAAATGTTGTTCGCGCTGGTGGGGTGGTTGAAGTAGTAGATGATGAATGGGGCGCTCCTGTCTCTGTTGATAAAGTGGAACAAGCACTAAAGGCAAATCCTGATGCTAAAATTTTGGCATTCGTACATGCTGAAACGTCCACGGGAGCATGTAGTGATGCAGAAGCATTGGGTAAGTTAGCTAAGCAATATGGCTTACTGACGATTGTTGATGCGGTGACGTCATTGGGTGGTGTTCCGCTCAAGGTTGATGAATGGAAGTTAGATGCGGTCTATTCTGGCAGTCAGAAGTGTTTATCTTGTGTCCCTGGATTGTCGCCAGTGACTTTTTCTTCATCAGCGATTGAGAAAATTCAGTCTCGAACGACTCCCGTTCAAAGTTGGTTCTTGGACCAAAGTTTGGTGCTCGGTTATTGGAGTGGGGAAGGTAAGCGAAGCTATCATCACACTGCTCCAGTGAATAGTTTATACGCACTGCATGAGTCACTACTGCTACTCAAAAATGAAGGTCTAGAGAATGCATGGCAGCGTCATCGCGATATGCATAACAAACTTAAATCGGGTCTTGAAAAGCTTGGTTTTGAATTTGTGGTCGAAGAAGCTTCTCGCTTACCACAATTGAATGCGATTTATATCCCTGAAGGAATTGATGAGGCAAAAATCCGCAGTCATTTATTGGAAACATACAACCTAGAGATTGGCGCTGGTCTCGGGGCTTTAGCTGGGAAAGCATGGCGTATTGGCTTAATGGGTTATGGTGCTCGACCAGAAAATGTCGCGCTCTGCTTAAGGGCACTTGAAGAATCCCTTACCCAATAAGAGTTCAAATAGAAAGGCGACATCATGTCGCCTTTTTTGATCTTACGCTCTGTGCTACTCCGCTGGTTTAGCGGTTAGCGCATCGATATTCGGTGGAATGTATCTCACCTCAGAGAAATCTTTATTCGGGAAGAGGAACTGTGCTTCACTGCGAATCTGCTCTGCTTTCTCATCTTGCTCCAGTCCTTGATAGGCCAAAATCAAGTTGTTATAGAAAGCCGGTCTTGGCTTATCTTTGATGATCTTTAGTGACCAGTCGATATAAGGTTGAATGAACTCAGGATCGTGCTTGTACAAACCGATATTGAGGTAGGTACTGTAGATGTCCCAATCATAGCGGTCTTGCCAAACGATCGGGTTAGTAACCTGATTAAGGATATCCGGATCTTTTGGGTTGGATTTTTCAAACTGTGTTAGCACGTAATTGGTTTGCAAGGTACTCAACATGTAAAAACTAGTGAGAATCGGAACGACTAAGCTCATCACCCGCAAAGCTGTATTAGACACAAGGCTTAAGGATAGATTTTTATATGTATTAGCTCGCTGATCCACCCAATAAAGCAAGACGATAAACGTAATCCAATGAATTGCAGAGTGATAAAAAGGGTACTCAAGTTGCGAGTGAAGTACGATGGGAATAAATAAGGCAAACAGCGCCAACCTTGACCCTTTCTTACCATGATAGATTCGCACTAAGACTAGAATGGCAGCTAAAAAGATGGCCAGAACAGGGACTAACCCGCCTTCAACCCCCCAATAGAGTAGTTCATTGTGTGGGTGATCAAGAGTCGGTAATCCTGCAGGGTAGTTTACGTTTAACTGGTGTTGCCTTGCTGTATAGACGATGTATTCAGGCTCAAAGCGGCCATAGCCATAACCCGTAAAAGGTTTCTCGATCAGCATATCTAGTGCTTGCGGGAAAAAGTCACCACGTACGTCTTGTAATTGAAATTTATGTTCTATGGTACTCGTAGAGCTTGTTTCTTGTGCCGTTATGAGTGATGGGAGCACTGCTAAGAAAAGACCAAGTAGAGTCGAAAGTAACCAACCGATAAAGCGCTTTTTCGTCGCAAAACGGTATAAATAGGGAAGTATCAGAAGAATTACCAGTGTAGTACTAATCCAACCGGTTCGCGAGGCTAGCAGTACTAAAAGTGGCATTGTAAGTGCGGGCATAATATACAGCAGGGCTACATCACTGATCTTAGATTGATATTTGATTGGCTGGCGAGTCAATAAATAACCGGATACAGCTAAGCCAGTAGCAAGAAAACTTGCCATTACATTGGGCTGTTGAAATATCCCATAAGGCCTGTTGCTCACGGTGTTATAACCAAATGGATTGCCCGGCTCTAACCATAAATATTGGATCCAACCAAATAGGGCTTCGACTGCGACGCCAATGACGATGAACCATAACAGGCGCTGTTTTTGTTTATTGCTAAAACGAAACTGCTGCAATACGGTAAACAGAGTAAAACCTGCCCATAGCCCGGTGAGTTTACCGATTGATAATGCAAGGCTAGCGTTTGGGTACAAGACAGGTAGCGTGATCAGAATACAGCAAATAAAAAAGCCGATAGTTAGCTTGTTGTACCTAAGCCGGCCTTCTGTACCGATTTGATAGAAACCAATAGCCAGTGAAAATGCGACAGCTAGCCAGGTTGTGGGGTTAAATGAAAGAGCCAGGCCTGAACCGCCAGGATTTGGCATAAAGAAGTGCATAGCCACAATGAAAACAAAACCGAAAGAGACAAGGAACGGTTTGATCAGCGGTAATCTAGGTTGTTGCCTTGCGAGTTTTGTTCCTGATACGTGTATGGTAGCCATGATTGAATAACCCTAATAAAAACAGACCAGTGAGAAATCGCACTGGCCTGCTTACTTTACTATTATTTGTTATTTTAACATAGGCTTAAGGAAACGTGCGGTATGCGATCCTTCGACTTGGGCCACATCCTCTGGTGTACCTTGTGCGACGATTTCACCTCCACCTTGTCCCCCTTCAGGTCCAAGATCAACAATCCAGTCGGCGGTTTTGACTACATCGAGATTATGCTCAATGACAACAACCGTATTGCCGTGATCGCGCAGGCGATGCAAGACAGTTAGCAGTTGTTGGATGTCATGGAAATGCAGGCCTGTCGTCGGTTCATCTAAGATATACAGCGTTTTACCTGTATCGCGTTTTGATAGTTCTCGTGCTAGTTTGACACGTTGAGCTTCACCACCCGATAGAGTTGTCGCCGCTTGGCCTAAACGAATATAGGATAGCCCTACATCCATCAAAGTTTGCAGTTTGCGCGCAATGACAGGTACGGGTTCAAAGAACGCACGTGCATCTTCTACCGTCATCTCTAGCACTTCATCGATGGTTTTGCCTTTGTAGCGAACTTCCAGTGTTTCGCGGTTATAACGTTTACCTTTACAAGAATCACATGGCACATAGACATCAGGTAAGAAGTGCATTTCAACTTTAATTACCCCATCACCCTGACATGCTTCACAGCGTCCACCACGGACATTGAAACTAAATCGACCTGGTTTATAACCGCGTGAACGAGACTCTTGAGTGCCAGCAAACAGTTCACGAATTGGAGTGAAAATTCCGGTATAAGTAGCAGGGTTGGAGCGTGGCGTTCGGCCTATTGGGCTTTGATCGATATCGATCACCTTATCAAAGTGCTCTAAGCCTTTAATTTTATTGTATGGTGCCGGTACGGCGGTGGTTGCGCCATTAAGTTCTGTGTGAGCTATCTTAAAGAAAGTATCATTGATCAAGGTGGACTTACCGGAACCGGATACCCCGGTAATACAGCTAAATAGACCAACAGGTAGCTCTAGCGTGACTTCTTTAAGGTTGTTTCCTGTCGCGCCAATAAGTTCGACGATTTTCTTTGGATCTTTAGCCGTACGTTCTGTCGGAACGGCAATCTCTTTTGCTCCGCTGAGATACTGGCCAGTCAAAGAGTCTGGGCTATTTAGGATATCTTCCATCGTGCCTTCCGCGACCACGGAGCCACCATGTACACCTGCTCCAGGGCCTATATCTATGACATGATCGGCCATGCGAATCGCATCTTCATCATGCTCAACGACGAGTACAGTATTACCTAAATCACGTAAATGGGTCAGAGTCTTTAATAGGCGTTCGTTATCACGTTGGTGAAGGCCAATCGATGGCTCATCAAGTACATACATGACACCAACCAGTCCCGCGCCAATTTGACTCGCTAGGCGAATACGTTGAGCTTCACCACCAGATAAGGTTTCAGCACTGCGAGATAAGTTTAGGTAGTTTAGGCCTACGTTGACGAGGAACTGCAGTCGATCATTGATCTCTTTCATCACTTTTTCAGCGATTTGACCTCGTTGGCCATCAAGCTTCAGTGAAGCAAAAAAGGCCAAAGCATCTGCAATGCTCAACTCAACGATTTCAGGCAATGTTGTATCGCCAATGAAGACATTTCGGGCTTCTAGGCGTAAACGGCTTCCATCACAACTTGAACATGTTTTAGTGGAAATATATTTGGCAAGATCTTCACGAACGGCGTTGGATTCGGTATCACGGTAACGACGTTCTAATGTATTAAGAATGCCTTCAAATGGGTGACGTTTAACTCGAATGTCACCGCGATCATTGATGTATTTAAACTCAACTTCTGTTCTGCCAGAGCCGCTTAAAATAATGTCGCGGGTCTTTTTCGGCAAAGACTTAAACGGTGCGTGTAAATCGAAACCATAGTGCTCAGCCAGTGATGAAAGCATTTGGAAATAGTAGTAGTTTTTCTGATCCCAGCCGCGGATAGCTCCCGCAGCCAAGCTTAAATAATCATCTAAAATGACTCTGGCTGGGTCAAAATATTGCTGAACACCTAAGCCGTCACAAGTGTGGCAAGCACCAGCAGGGTTATTGAATGAGAAGAGGCGCGGCTCTAACTCTTGCATACTGTAACCACAAATTGGGCAGGCGAAGTTAGCGGAGAAAATTATCTCTTCGCCATCGCCATCCATCGGCGCGACAACTGCAATACCACCAGAAAGCTCTAGTGTTGTTTCGAACGATTCTGCAAGACGCTGCTGTAGGTCTTTTCGCACCTTAAAACGATCGACAACCACTTCAATGGTGTGCTTTTTATGCAGTTCTAGAGTCGGTGGATCGGAAAGATCACATGTTTCTCCATCAATACGAGCACGAATAAAACCTTGTGCGGCGAGATTTTCTAATGTTTTAACATGCTCACCTTTACGCTCCTTGACGATAGGGGCTAGCAGCATCATTTTTTCACCTTCTGGCAGCTCTAGCACTTTGTCTACCATTTGCGAGATGGTTTGCGCGGCTAGCGGAGTATGGTGTTCAGGGCAGCGAGGCTCACCAACTCGTGCGTACAAAAGACGTAGGTAATCATACACTTCAGTAATGGTACCGACTGTTGAGCGAGGGTTGTGCGATGTAGATTTTTGCTCAATCGAGATAGCAGGTGACAGACCTTCAATGTGGTCTACATCTGGCTTTTCCATTAAAGACAAGAATTGGCGTGCGTAGGCAGATAGCGACTCTACATAACGACGTTGTCCCTCTGCATAGAGGGTATCAAAGGCAAGAGAGGATTTTCCTGAACCAGATAAACCGGTAATCACAATCAACTTATCGCGAGGAATTGTTAGATTGATGTCTTTCAAGTTGTGGGTGCGGGCACCACGAATTTCTATCTGATCCATTCTCATCACTCAATGTAAAATTTTAGTCGACTAAGTATTACATAGTGTGAGAAATGTTCAAAGAAAATACTGGATAAAAAAACAGTAAAAAGGCAGCTTAGTTAAGCTGCCTTTTGAAGTTGAGAGAAGTGATTAGGCTTCTTCTTTAGTCGTTTTTTGCTTACCAAGCTCAGATTTTTTCGAGTCTTTTAAGTAAAGGTTCTCGAAACAGTAGTTAGTCGCTTCGATGTAGCCTTCGACGCTACCACAATCAAAGCGTTGGCCTTTAAATTTATACGCTAATACGCAGCCTGCTTTTGCTTGTTTTAAAAGTGCATCAGTAATCTGGATTTCACCACCTTTGCCTGGCTCAGTATTTTCGATCAATTCAAAAATATCTGGGGTTAAGATGTAGCGACCAATAATGGCAAGATTACTAGGCGCAGTGCCTGGTTCTGGCTTCTCAACCATATCGTCGACACGGAAAATGTCATCTTTGATCATTTCACCAGAAATCACGCCATATTTATGGGTCTCATCTTCTGGTACTTCTTGCACTGCGACAATTGAACAGCGGAACTGTTTAAATAGAGCAACCATCTGCGCAAGTACGCCTTCTTGCTCGTTTACACAAAGGTCATCAGCAAGTACGACCGCAAAAGGTTCATCACCGATCAGTTCGCGCCCTGTGAGGATTGCATGGCCTAAACCTTTCATTTCACGCTGACGAATGTAAGTAAAGTTAGCACTCTCAATGATGTCACGGATATCCACCAACAGTTCTTCTTTATTGGTACCGCTGATTTGGTGCTCAAGTTCGTAGTTCTTATCGAAATGGTCCATGATGGAGTGCTTACCGCGACCTGTTACGATACACATTCCATCCATACCAGCTTGGATAGCTTCTTCTACGCCATATTCTATCAGTGGTTTATTGACCACTGGCATCATCTCTTTAGGCATAGACTTTGTTGCTGGTAAAAAACGTGTACCGTAGCCTGCTGCCGGGAAAAGACACTTTTTAATCATGTTGAACCCTATAATTTCTGTTATTGATTTTGACTGACGCGACAATACCATGCTTTAGGTGAATAGGTAATGAACCTATCCACCAAAAGTTCAGAATTTGTACTGACGTACAATAATTAAGACAATAGGTGTTGCTTAGCCCAAGCGGTTGCCTGGACTCGATTTTTCACACACAGTTTTTTGAAAATCTGATAAAGGTGGGACTTCACAGTAAACTCACTAATGAATTGGTCTTCAGCGATTTGACTGTTGGATGCTCCGGTCATCAGGCTACGTAAAATATGGATTTCACGGGTTGTAAGATCGACGGTAGCTGGTGTCGACTGAGCTTCAACAATATTGCGATAATGATAAAGAAGTTGGGCGGAAACTTTACGTGGAAGCCAATTTTCTCCGTTGATAATTTCACAGCAACCTTTGGCAATCTCTTCAATGTTGTCTTTTTTATAAAATAGTCCTTTCAAGTGACCAAAGGTAAGTATCTCATCAGTGGTGAGACGACACTCCACATTTATAATGATGGTTTCGAAGACTTTATTAGCGAGAGGAAGGTCGCGAATCTTGCTGTTTAGGCGGCAATAGTCGCTGTGATCTACCATTAATATTCGGTGTTTATTGCGCTGTAAAGCTAGCATTAAATCGTCAGGTTCGATGTAGGGAATTTGTATATCTAACGTCTTTTCAATTGCTTTGACCAGCGGGTGAGCTTTTGCTTTGTTGTCAGATAGAAAGTGAATGGTTCGTGTATAACTATTTTTCATCATGTATATCCCTACATTTGTTACTAAAAATGCTAGAGTGAAGAAAAATTTTTGTTAGTGCTAACCTAGGTGTAATGATTGCGTTTAGTTTCATACTGGTTGGTAATTTACTAATCTCTCACCCCGAGTAATATTTGATTTTTCTCGTAAAAATTATTGTGTTCGATATGAGGAAGAAGCAAGAGAATACATTGTTGATAGAGAAATTTGTCACGCAAGCAAAGCATGCTATGCTATTGCGCTATTTCATTAATTCACAAATTTTAGACGGAGCGAAACATGGCTAGCCGTGGAGTAAACAAAGTTATTTTAGTCGGTAATCTGGGGTCAGATCCGGAAGTACGTTATATGCCGAATGGTGGTGCGGTTGCCAATATTACCATCGCAACGTCTGAATCATGGCGTGACAAAGCAACTGGCGAGCAGCGTGAAAAAACAGAATGGCACCGTGTTGCTCTGTTTGGCAAGCTTGCGGAAGTAGCGGGTGAGTACCTACGTAAAGGTTCTCAAGTTTACGTTGAAGGTCAACTCCAGACTCGTAAATGGCAAGATCAAAGCGGTCAAGACCGTTACACAACGGAAGTTGTGGTACAAGGTTTTAATGGCGTAATGCAAATGCTAGGCGGCCGTGCTCAAGGTGGCGCTCCTGGTCAAGGTATGGGCCAACCTCAGCAACAGCAGCAAGGTTGGGGGCAGCCACAACAGCCAGCGCAGCAGAATCAACAACCTGCACAACAGCAGTATTCTCAGCCTCAACAGCAGCAAGCACAGCCTCAGTATAATGAGCCGCCAATGGATTTTGATGACGACATCCCATTCTAAGCTGATATTACTGAAAAAAAGCCGCGATTTTCGCGGCTTTTTTATATAGTTAGAGTAATTGATTAACCCATTAGTATTAAATAGAACGTTTAAAAGCGTAACTTAGCATTTTGTTTATATGGGTTGTAGTGTTGTATAGTTCTGCTTGAATCAGAAAAGGAATTCTCTAGCTATGAGGTATACCCCTACCTTAAAATTAAGCACCAGACTCATCGCTTTTGTCACTATGATTGTGATCATTGCAATGTTTATCCTCTTTCTTGGTGGAACCCTCTCTTTTAAACGTTTAGGGCAAGAGTACCTTGATCATTCTCTACAAGGTATTGTCAATGTCGTTGATAAGGAAATGGAAGATCCTGATGCCGCTTACTCTTTGCAGCGCTGGATGCCTAAAATGCTGCAAGCATCGAATATCGTTGAAATGGAGTTGGCTTCGTCTTACGGCACTATTTATCGCTTTAAGGATACCTCCTCCAAAGTGGATCCTGAGCTCCTTTACCATGTCGCATATACACTCGAACGAAATGATGGTTACGAAATTCGTTTTAAAGCCGTTCCTCCCTATATTGGTTATGGCTATTCAATGCAGGCGTTATGGTCAATAACTTTAGCCGTTGTGCTGATTATTTTCTGTTTGATGCGTGGTGTGAAATGGTTGAAAGAACAGCTAAGTGGCTCAGAGTTGCTAGAAGAGCGTGGCCGCATGATTTTGGCCGGACGCGTTGAAGAATATGCCAAAGGCGATGAAAAAGAGTGGCCTTTTACGGCGAGTGAGGCGCTAGATCGTCTTATTGAAGAGCTTCAGGATGCACGTCAAGAGCGAAGTCGTTTTGATACATTTATCCGAACTCAAACTTTCCTTGATCAATTAACGGGCACCGCGAACCGTGTTTTATTTGACAGTAAATTAGAGGCAGCACTTTCAGAAAGTGGCTCCCATGGTGGCGTGTTATTGATTCGAATTGATGATTGGCAGCAGCTAAAAGAAGAGTTTGGTAAAAAAGCGGCCAATGACTTTTTGGTTGAAGTCGGAGATGGGCTCACAAATGTGATTCAACGCTATCCAGACGTGATTTTGTCTCGATATTACGATTCTGACTTTGCCATTTTTGCTCCGAGTCTATCGAGTAAAGAAGTATCGGTTATCGCGGCAAACTGCATTAAACAACTCGCTCGTCTTACGCCACCACAAGTCTTAGATCAAGAAAGCTGGGTGCATATTGGGGTCAGTATGTATCGAGAGGGCGAAAGCCAAGGCCGTATTATTGATGAGTCAGAAACCGCATTAAAGAGTGCTCAATTACAAGGCATTAATACGTGGAGCCGTTTCCAGAAACATATAGGTCAGGATGATGAACGGGGAAGTGTTCGTTGGCGAACCCTATTTGACCAAGTTGTTACTCCGGACAAATTACACATTTTTTCACAGCCTTGTTATTTGCTTGATCAACAGCAAGAAGGATTTAAAGATCACTGCGAACTTTTTGCGAGAATTAACGACCCAGAAAAGGGAGTGATAAAAGCCTCTCGATTTAATTCAGCCATTGAATCAGTTGGTTACGAAATGATACTTGATAAAGCAGTATTGCGAACAATCCTGCGTTATTTGAAAGTCTCTGAAGATTCAATGTGTTATTCTATTAATCTGCACGTCGTTCCCTTTGCTGATCGGGCGTACTTCAAATGGTTCCGAGATGAGTTATTGCAGTTATCAGCAGAACAACGTAAACAACTCATTTTTGAGTTCGCAGAAGCTCGTTTAGTCAAACACTTAGATTACATGCGGCCTGTCACAAAGGTCATTTCTGGTCTAGGTTGTAAAGTAGCGGTGGGACAAGCTGGGCGATCTATTGTTAGCACTCACTATCTTAAAGAATTACCGATCCATTACTTAAAATTGCATCGTAGCTTAGTGAAACAGATTGATCAGCGACACGAGAATCAGCTATTTGTACGCAGTTTACTTGGAGCATGTGCAGGACTCAAAACACAAGTGATTGCAGTTGGCGTTGATAGCAAACAAGAGCATAAAACGATTTTGCAATTAGGTGTACAGGGCATACAAGGCCGTTTCTTAGAAGCGGAACGACCGATCATTCCTCAACAGGTATCACACCATCGGGTCGCAGCAGTTAAGAAAGTTCAGATAGGTCGAAGAAAGCGTTGGTAAAGAAAACACATAAATGAAAATACAATCATTAATCGGTAAGTTTAAACGCAGCAATACGCGAAAATCACAATTGACCATTGTGGTTCAGCCAAGTGCACTGTTTTTTTCCTCTATACCAGGTCTTTCTTTACCACAGCAAATAGCCTATGAAGGGGCCTCTTGGCAGGATGCGCTGTATAAAGTACTTAAAGGTGCTGGCGCCTCAGATTTATCTGTTGATGTTGTCTTACATTCCAATCTCTATCAAAGCTATCAAATTGAGAAACCTTCGATTCCCGATGAAGAGCTAACCAGTGCGTTACCGTTTTTACTAAAAGATCTGATTACTGAGAAAGTCACGGATATTGTGGCGGACTACAGATCTTTGCCTATGGGGAACAAGCTTCAAGTCTACGTAATACCTCGCTCTTTAGTGGTTTCATTATCTGGGCAATTAAGTCAGTTGAATATCGCACTTGAGCGAGTATTGATCGAGGATGATGTTTGGGCGTATTCGGCGGGAGAGTTATCGCAGTTTTTACTCTTGCAGCGAAGCAAAAAAGGTCAGTTTAGAGTCAGTGCCTTTAGTGAAGGTCAGTGCGCCTTCCAAAGAACAATTCGTGGTGTCGCTTCTCCTCTAACTGGGGTTGCAAGTAGTGCATTGCAGTTAGATGGCTTAGCGCTTGAACTACAACGGTCGATTGATTATTTGTCATCGCAGCTTCGCGGAACACCATTACACCAGATGAAAGTCTGTTGTGATGAAGAGGAGCAGCAAGAGGTGGCACAAGCTCTATCTGAGCGTCTTAGTGTTGGTGTAACCATATTATCTGAGCGTGGAGATGAATCAGGTGTATTACTGGTTGAGAGTGCTGAGCTGTTGTCTGAAGGTGCAATTAACCTATTTCCATCCTTACTAAAACCGAAGAAAGATTATTTTACCCTGACCAATATTGCGATTGGCTGGGGCGTAACGGCGATAGCTCTACTTGTATTCTATGCGCTGTTTAGTTACCAACAGCTTGCTTTGCAGGAAAACCTTCGTTTAGCTCGTTCACAAGAAGCTGAGTTTCGTCAACAAGTTGATACTTTGAGCCAACGTTTAGCGAAGCATAAGCCAAGCCCCGCTAAAGTTGCAGCTGTGAGTCGCCTTGAAGTGGAAATTGAGTCGAAACGTCAATCTCTTGATGCAGTCAGTGAATACGATACTGCTCAACAAGTTGGATACTCAGGTGTGATGCGTTCATTAGCGAAGTTGGGGCGCGATGATATCTCTTTGAGTTCAATTACAATTGATACGCATACCCTAGATCTCAAGGGCCTTGCTCGAGAACCACAAGTGATTCCAAACTGGATTAGCCAATTTAAATCAGAACTTGATTTGGTGGGGCGTACGTTCGACAAATTAAAAATAGGCCGCAATGACCAAGACATCATTACTTTTGAGTTAAAAACAAAAGAGGGCACTAAATGATGCAGCAGTGGCAAGTTTGGAATGAGAAATTTGGGTCAATGTCGAGCCGTGAAAAATGGCTGATCACCTTATGTGGATTCGTCTCGATTATTTTAGGCTTATTCACTCTTTTAGTTGAGCCTGCTTACATAGAAAAGCAGCAGGCGGAGACGCAAATCTCATCGATGAAGTTGAGCAATCAGCGTTTAGAGGCGGATCTTCTCCTCATGACAGCTAAACTGAGTAAAGACCCCGATCAAGAGATTAACTTGCAATACAAAAGGTTAATTGCAGAAAGTCAGGAACTGTCGGAGCAATTATCTAAGATTATTGAAAATCTGATATCACCTAGTGAGATGGCGACTTTGTTGGAAGGCGTTCTTGCAGATTCGAGAGAGTTAAAACTCGTATCTTTAGAGTCGAAAACGGCAGAGCCAATTGTAAAAGGAAAAAGTGATTCCGAGTATGGTGGATATTATATTCACCCTGTTCGTATAGAGCTTACTGGAAGCTATTTTGCCATTGTTAACTATTTAGAATCGTTGGAATCTATGCCGGTTAAGTACTATTGGCGAAGCTTTTCTTACAAAGTCGAAGCATATCCAAATGCTCGTTTAGTGCTGGAAGTGTATACATTGGGTACCAGAGAGGAGTTTATTGGTGGTTAAGTTGCTTGGGGTGCTGTTTGTTATCGTATTTTCAGCAAGCTGTTGGGCAGCACAGGATCCGACTGCACCACTTGGGTGGGAAAAGCCTAAACAGACGCAATCGAAGAAAAAAGCGGTTGTTTATCGAGTACCTACGCTACAAAGTATTGTTTGTAGCGATAATTCGACTTGTAAGGCGATATTGAACGGTAAAGTAGTCGCGGCTGGAGAGACAGTGAATGGCTACAAAGTGACAAAAATTGAATCGGAAAGAGTGACTGTGTCTCGTGGAGGCAAGCAATGGAATCTGGAACTCTTTTCTTTAGATATTAAACAGTAAGGTTTTAGGAATAGTATGCGCAAACTCGCTGTAGCTGTCATGATAGCTTCTTTGATGGGATGCTCAATGGGACATCGTGATCCTGTTGAGGCAAAAAGTACGCTTAATGAAGCGATCAATGAAGCGAATAGTCGTAGCTTAGAACAGCTACCGCCTTCTGTTGAAGCGGATTTGATGCCAGAGCTATTGGGAGATGATCTCAGTAGCGTAGAAACTGTAAAACGTTTTCGAATTAAGGCGAATGGCGTCGCAGCTAAAGCTTTTTTTGCTAGCTTAGTTAAAGGTACTGAATATAGCGCGGCCATTCACCCTGATGTCAGCGGCGCTATTACGGTCAACCTTACCGATGTGTCGCTTGATGAAGTTCTCTCTGTCGTACGTGATATCTACGGTTACGACATCATTAAAACTGGGAATGTCATTCAGGTTTATCCTGCAGGTCTACGTACGGTGACGATTCCAGTTGATTACCTTCAGTTTAAACGTGCAGGCCGTTCTTTAACCTCGATATCGACTGGCACTATTACCAATACGGATACTGGCTCCTCAAGCTCTGATTCCAGTTCATCGAGCTCATCAAGTTCAAGTGGCTCGGCAAAAGGTGGCACCGAAATAGAAACGATCAGTGAAAGTGACTTTTGGCCTCAATTAGAAGTCGCCGTTGCGCAGCTTATTGGTTCAGGAAAAGGTCAAAGTGTTGTCACTACGCCACAAGCGAGTGTGATTACGGTTCGCGCTTATCCAGATGAAATACGTGAAGTGAGAGAGTTCTTGGGTATTTCTCAGCAAAGAATGCAGCGTCAGGTCATTCTAGAAGCAAAAATCTTAGAAGTGACCTTAAGCGATGGCTATCAACAAGGGATCAACTGGTCGAAAGCCTTTAGCTCAAATGGAACCAACTACACGATTGGCCAAGGCTCTGTTGTTAAAGATGCGAACGGCTCTATTATTCCGGATATCTTACCCGGCCTTGATACCATAGGTAGCTTATTGGGTGGACAGTCAAACTTAGTGATATCCAGTGGTAGCTTTGAAGCTGTTTTGAGTTTTATGGCGACTCAAGGCGATTTAAACGTTCTATCTAGTCCTAGAGTGACTGCCTCCAATAACCAGAAAGCTGTGATCAAAGTCGGTACGGATGAATATTACGTAACAGATCTTTCTAGTGTTGTGGGCAGTGGTGATAACTCAGAGCCATCTCCAGAGGTTGAGTTGACGCCATTTTTCTCAGGTATTTCATTGGATGTGACACCACAAATTGACGACCAAGGTAATGTATTGCTGCACGTTCACCCAGCTGTGATTGATGTTGATGAGCAAGTCAAAGAGATCGGCTACGGAAATACGCGTATAACTTTACCGTTGGCTCGCAGTTCGATTCGAGAATCTGATTCTGTTATACGAGCGCAAGATGGTGACGTGGTAGTGATCGGTGGCTTGATGAAATCAAATACGATAGACCAAGTATCTAAAGTGCCATTCTTAGGAGATATTCCTGCGTTGGGTCACTTATTCCGTAACACTTCTAAACTGACTCAAAAAACGGAACTGGTGATCTTACTGAAGCCAACCGTGGTCGGTGTGAATACTTGGCAAAAAGAGCTAGAGCGTTCACGTGATTTATTGCAAGAGTGGTTTCCTGACGAGCAATAAATAGATGTATTTGGAACATTTTGGCTTTGAACAACCGCCATTTGGACTGACGCCCTCAACAGAGTTATTTCTCGGTTTAGGTCCTCATTATGAGGCGATCAGTACCGTTCACTCTGCCCTTGAATTCGGCGAAGGCCTAGTCAAGGTGATAGGTGAAGTGGGAACGGGTAAAACCATGGTCTGCCGCATGATGGTGAAATACTTTCCAGAGCATGTACAGCTGGTTTACTTACCTAACCCAGCAATGAATGGTGATGAATTAAGAGTTGCAGTTGCCGCAGAGTTAGGTATTGAAGAGCATCCTGCAAACACTTTGGTTGAGTTGATACAGAAGCGGTTAATTGAGTTAGCGAGAGAAGGGAAACAGGTCGTTGTATTTGTTGACGAAGCGCAAGCGTTACCTGATGACGCTCTCGAGGTCTTAAGATTGTTTGGTAATTTGGAAACAGAAGATCGAAAGCTACTGCATATTGTATTAATTGGGCAACCTGAGTTGGAACAGCGCTTACAGCAGCACCATTTACGTCAGCTTCGCCAGCGAATTACTTTTAGCGCTTATTTGCGGCCGCTAAAACTGGAAGAGGTGGTGGCTTATATTGATAATCGGCTGGAAAAATCGGGTAGCAATGAAGCCTTATTTTCATTCACTCAGAAAAAAGCGATTTGGCATGCAAGTCAAGGCATCCCTCGTTTGATTAACCAGATTGGTCACAAAGCGTTAGTGTCTGCGTGCAGTTACGATGAAGTGAAGGTAAGAAATTCACACCTATATGACGCCATTCATGATACTTATGATAGTTGTAAGCCTAGGTTTAAACGCCCAACATTTTGGGGATGGAGTAAGAAATGAGTGCAATTAACCAAGCCTTATCCGAATTAGCACGGAAGAAAGGGGGCAAGATTGCGGCGATTGAGCCCGTTAAGGTTAAGCCTGTAAAACAAAAACTAATCCTTCCTTGGGTCGTGGGTAGTTTTGGCTTAAGTTTGGCCGTTGGTGGCTGGGCTATTTCTTACCAATCTCCAACGTCTGAAGTAGCACCTGAAGCCATCATCCCAGTAGCAAATGACAGAGTGACCAGTGCAATATTAATTGCATCTCCCACGGCTAAAATGTCGAGTCAAAGCGGTGCAATATATCGCTCAGAACAAAATGCACCTGCAATTCAAGAAGCAATACATGATGAGAAAGTAATACAGGTTTCTTCTTCCGTTGTCGCAGAGCCTATTACTCAACCTGTTCAACTCATCGCAAAAGTAGCGACTAAAGAGAGTGCGAACCAAGCAGATATGGTGGTTGAGCAAGTAGAATTAACGGCAGGGCAGTTGTCAGATAAAGCGCAACAACAAGCGAAAAAAGCACTGGATAATAATAACCTCAAAGAAGCGCTGGACTACTATCATGAAGCGCTTAAGTACACGCCACAGAATGAAAAAGTACGTCAAACACTCGCAGCACTTTACTATGGTAAAGATGAAGTGCGCCGAGCTGTGGACCTATTGCAAAAAGGGATCAGCTTAGATAAAGAGAGTGTCGTATTACGTTTATCTCTTGCTAAATTATTAATGAAACAGAAGCAGGACGCGGCGGCGTTGAGTGCGCTTGCTGCAATACCTGAAAACGCAACGATAGAGTATTTATCCTTGCGAGGGGTATTAGCTCAAAAGGCAAATCAAGAAGCGATGGCTTTGAGCAGCTATCAACAGTTAGTGCAATTAGATCCTGATAGTGGTCGCTGGTGGCTGGGGCTTGCGATTCAACAAGAACGCGCTCTTGATTTTGACCAAGCGAAGAATTCTTACGAAAGTGCACTGAGAGGCTTTGGGTTATCAGGTCAGTCACAGCAGTTTATTCGTGATCGCTTGGCATTGATTGATCAGCTAGGGGAGCAAAACGGTGCAAATTAAGCTAAGGAAGCGTCTTGGTGACCTACTAGTTGAAGAAGGTATTGTCACTGATCTACAAGTAGAACAAGCACTCGCGGCGCAAAAAACAACGGGTCGAAAGCTCGGAGCCGCATTAATAGAATTGGGCTTCTTAACTGAGCACCAAATGCTGAGTTTTTTATCTCAGCAATTAGACATTCCTTTGATCGATTTAAGCCGAGCTAATGTTGACGTAGATGCAGTCCAGCTATTACCTGAAGTACATGCGCGACGCTTGAGAGCTTTGGTAATAGGGTGTCAGCAAGATACGCTGCGAATTGCGATGAGCGATCCTGCTGACCTATTTGCTCAAGAAGCTTTACTTGGACAATTGCCACAGTATGGCATTGAGTTTGTGATTGCTCCTGAGAAGCAACTCGTTGATGGGTTTGATCGATACTATCGTCGGACGAAAGAAATTGCTTCGTTTGCTGAGCAGCTTCAAGCAGAGCACCAAGTCACTGAAGCATTTGACTTTAGTATCGAAGGTGAAGATAGCGATGAAGTAACGGTTGTAAAACTGATTAACTCATTATTTGAAGATGCGATTCAAGTGGGGGCTTCTGATATTCATATCGAGCCCGATGCGAATGTATTGCGTTTAAGGCAGCGTATTGATGGGGTTTTACATGAAACTTTGCTCAATGAAGTGAACATTGCCCCTGCTTTAGTATTACGCCTTAAGTTAATGGCCAACCTAGATATCTCTGAAAAACGTTTGCCACAAGATGGACGTTTTAATATCAAGACGAAAGGTCAGTCGGTTGATATTCGTATGTCAACTATGCCGGTTCAGTATGGCGAATCTGTAGTGATGCGTCTTCTTAATCAATCATCAGGGGTACGTAAGCTTGATGAGTCAGGAATTCCTGCTCACCTGCTAGAGCGTCTTCGTCGTCAGCTCAAGAGACCTCATGGCATGATTTTGGTCACAGGTCCGACTGGTTCAGGTAAAACAACGACCTTGTATGGTGCACTGAGTGAGCTCAACGTACCGGGTAAAAAAATTATTACCGCAGAGGATCCTGTTGAATATCGCTTGCCTCGAGTCAATCAGGTTCAAGTTAACCCTAAGATCAACCTCGATTTCTCGACTGTGCTACGTACTTTTTTACGCCAAGATCCAGATATTATTTTGATTGGTGAGATGCGTGATCAAGAAACGGTAGAGATTGGTTTGCGTGCCGCGCTTACTGGTCACTTAGTGTTGAGTACACTCCATACTAATGATGCGGTTGACAGTGCCTTGCGGATGATGGATATGGGAGCGCCTGGTTATTTAGTGGCAAGTGCGGTTCGAGCTGTGATTGCCCAGCGGTTAGTTCGCAAAGTTTGCCCGGATTGCAAAACAGAAGACACAATCGAACAGGATCGTCATCAATGGCTAGCGCAGCGCTTCCCTAACCAAGTTGAGACAAAATTTGTCCGAGGAAGAGGTTGCCAGAACTGTAACTTAACAGGTTATCGTGGTCGTATCGGTGTGTTTGAAATGCTCGAGTTAGAAAACGACATGATGGATATGTTGAGAGCGAATGATGCTGTCGGCTTTTCTCGTGTTGCTCGTGAGTCTGAGATGTATAAACCGCTACTTGCTTCGGCAATGGAGCTTGCGATAGATGGGATTGTCAGCCTAGATGAAGTAATGGGATTAGGTGAAGGGGGCTCTTCTGGTGATGAAAGAGCTATCTATATTTAGGTCTTAAAATGACTATTTTTCATTATCAAGGTCGCAATTTAGATGGGAGTGCTGTTTCTGGTGAAATAGAGGCTGCAAACCAAGATGCGGCTGCTGAACAGCTAATGAGCAAAGGTGTTATTCCAGTTCAACTAAAGCAAGGCAAAGCTAAAGTGGGTTTAGACTTCGACCTGAAGCTTCTGTTTATACCTAATGTACCGTTAGAGATTTTGGTGATGTTTTGTCGCCAGTTGTTCAGTTTGACTAAAGCCGGTGTCCCGTTGCTGCGAGCAATGAAAGGCTTGACGTCAAACTGTACCAATAAACAGTTACAAACCGCTCTTGAAGAAGTTACCCAGGAGTTGACCAATGGTCGTAGTTTAGCGGGTGCAATGCAGATGCATCCGAATGTTTTTAGCTCACTGTTTGTTTCAATGATCAATGTTGGTGAGAACACCGGTCGTTTGGATCAAACTTTAATGCAATTAGCTAATTACTACGAGCAAGAGGTCGAAACTCGAAAGCGAATCAAAACCGCAATGCGTTACCCAACATTTGTGATTAGCTTTATTGTTGTGGCGCTGTTTATTCTCAATGTGAAGGTAATTCCTCAATTCTCGAGTATGTTTAGTCGCTTTGGTGTCGATCTGCCATTGCCAACTCGAATTCTGATTACCATGTCGGAGTTCTTTGTTAATTATTGGCTTGGAATGGTTGCAGCGATTGTTGGTGCTTTATTTGCTTTTAAAGCTTGGGTTAAAACGGCACCGGGGCGAGAAAAGTGGGACCGATTTAGACTTAAAATGCCCATTGTTGGTCCTCTTGTTAATCGAGCGCAATTGTCACGTTTTTCGCGGACTTTCGCACTTATGCTCAAAGCTGGTGTACCTCTTAACCAGTCACTCGCGTTGGCTGCAGAGTCATTGGGGAATCAGTTTTTAGAGAATCGTCTCATTGAAATGAAATCTTCGATTGAAGCCGGTGGAACGGTTTCCTCCGCAGCGATTAACAGTGGCATTTTTACTCCCTTAGTGATTCAAATGATTTCGGTTGGTGAGGAAACGGGCCGAATTGATGATCTATTGTTAGAAGTCGCAGACTTTTATGATCGAGAAGTAGACTATGATCTAAAAACACTGACCGCCAGAATTGAACCGATACTTTTGGTTGTTGTTGCCGGAATGGTGTTGATATTAGCTCTTGGTATCTTCCTGCCTATGTGGGGAATGTTGGATGCGATCAAAGGCTAATATAGCGACACAAATTCGAATTTCTCGCTTTACAGTTTGGTTGGTGGTTATTGTCATTCTCATTTTTAGTTTTGGTAGTGCTTGGCAAAATGTAGAGAGTGAAGCGGACGACAGCGCTTTTTTAGTCGCGAGTAAACGGATTATTGAACGCGCAAGTTTTTATAAGCAACAATGGTTATTGGACAAGCAGCCTTCAACACTCAATATAGATGCTCGTTTATTAAGATTATCTGAAAATGGCTGGCTGCTTCCTTTGGATCAAGACAATAAAGTGAATTGTCAGTTTTGGTTATCGGTGCTTTACCCTGAATATCGAATTTTAGACCGAAAACCAATAAAAAATACTAATCTCTCAGAGGGGTATTATTACCACTGTGATTATAATTATGGAGATAGCCGTCATCTAGTTATCGAACTGAACAATAAGCAGTTTTCTGCTAAAGTTGTTTTTGTGGCGGAGTAGTTTTTTTGACATTTTAATAATAGCTATATTGTTGAATGGTCGTATAATACGCTGTACTAATAAGTGGGTTAATTGTATATGGTAAGTAAACAGTCAGGCTTTTCGTTAGTCGAATTAGTGGTCGTTATTGTCGTTGTTGGCCTATTGGCGGTTGCAGCGTTACCACGATTTTTAGACGTGACTGATGAAGCAAAAAAAGCCAGTATTGAAGGTGTCGCAGGTGGTTATGCAACCGGTGTTTTGTCGGCTCGAGCACAGTGGGAAGCTGAAGCGCGTCCTTCAACAACCATTAATACCGAAAAGTACAACACAGTTGATTATGACGGTGTGGATTTCTGGTTAACTCGCTCAAAAGACAGCAATGATAGTGATACCGGGTTCAGAGATGGTTACCCTTACGCACTTAATGAAGATAACAGTAGTTATCCAACTAGCCTGACTGATCAGGCGTGTATTGATTTAATGAATAATTTGCTTCAAAACCCACCGAATGTAGACACAGTGGCGAATGCAGCAACTAATTCAAATATAAAATATTCAGCGCAAGCGGATAACGCAGCCTCAACTTGTACTTACATCCAGCAAGAAGGTGGTAGCGAACATCAGTTTGTGTATGAAATTGAAACTGGTCGTGTGACCGTAACGCTGCAGTAATCCTGCGACAACAACATAGAGAGATAAAAGCTATGAAAAGACAAGGCGGTTTCACCCTAATTGAACTAGTGGTGGTAATTGTTATTCTGGGTATTCTTGCCGTGACTGCTGCGCCAAGATTCTTAAATCTTCAATCAGATGCGCGCGCTTCTTCTCTGCAGGGCTTGAAAGGTGCGATGCAGGGAGCTGCAGGTATTGTCTATGGTAGTGCTGCCATTAATGGTCAAGAAGCGACAGAAACTGTAACAGCGGCATCAAGCGCTAGTAATGTTGCTCTTGTTTGGGGCTATCCTGCAGCTAGCGCTGATGGGATTGGTGGTGCGGTTGTCGGTTTGGCTGATAATGCTGAATGGCAAGTATCTGGAGGAGCAACTACGGCAGGTGCTTCGGTTCAATATACATTCTCTGGTGATACTCCTGACTGGGGTTGTGCGGTGACTTATACGGCACCAAGTGCTGAAGGTGACGCACCAACAGTTACAGCCCCTGATGCAGATGATTGTTAATTTTTAGAGGCCAGCCTCGCTGGCCTTTTATTTTCGTTATTTCGCTTTCCTTATAAATCCTTCTCAAAAATGCGATAAAGCGCCAACGTGGCGCTGATTCTCATTTATAATCAAACCAGTAAATATAAACACTTAGGTGGCGTATGGATGCCAAACTGGTTCGAGGTTTTACCTTAGTTGAGCTTATTGTCGTTATTTTGCTGTTAGCGATCATTTCTGCTTATGCAGCTAGCCGTTTTACTAGCCGTGATAGTATTGCTGCTCAGGTTATGCAGCAACAAGTTATCTCAATCGTGCGCCAGGTGCAGCTCAACCGAATGCATTCCAATGTTGAATTAAGTGCAGCCAACGCGACTAACAATTTCACGCTAGCTGTTTCGAGTAACTGTGTTGGGTCACAAGCTGCTTGCATTTCTCGTTCAGAGTCACGTAGTGACTGGGTTAGTTCTGACAATGTTTCTTTCTCTTCTCCTTCTTCCCCTATTCAGTTTGACCTTTTAGGTAACCCTCTTGGGAGTGCAGCTTCTGGCACAGTTATTACAGTGAGTTCTACAAGTCAAGATTGCTTGGTGAACATCAATGACCAAGGTTACGTTTTTTCTGGAGGGTGTTCATGAGAAAAAACACTGGGTTCACATTAATTGAAAGTGTCATTGTTATTGTAATAATGGGGCTTGCAATGGTTACGATTACTCAATTTTTAGTACCACAGATAGAGCGTTCTGCTAATCCTCACTACCAAACGCGGGCTGCCGCACTGGCTCAAAGTGTTATGTCGACCATGCTTGCTCGTGGTTTTGATGAGTACGGTGATTTTACGGGAGGTGATTTACGTTGCGGTGAGGGAATTGCAGTGGGCACCGCGCAACAGTTTTGTTCTGAAGCCGTTGATACAAACCCATTGGTCAATGAACTTGGAGACGATGGTGAAGCTATTCCAGATTACAATGATGTAGATGATTATATCGGCTGTTGGGAGCCTGACGGTGCAAATGGATGTAAAGATCTTAATTTACTTGTTGGGGATGGCAGCGGGAATACCACTTATCGTAACTTTCGATTAGATATTGATGTAACTTACCAAGAGGTCGATCTAATAAAGCATATTGTATTAACGGTGTCTGCCATCAATCAAATACCAATTGAGCTGCAAGCTTATAAAGGGAATTATTGATGAAACCTAGAGGATTTACACTGATTGAAATGGTGATGACTCTGATTGTCGGCAGTATTTTGGTGCTGGGAATCGCAGGCTTTGTCGATTTAGGTGCTAGGGGGTATAGCGATACAATCGAGCGCCAACGCATGCAAACTCAAGCTAAGTTTGTGTTGGAGAAAATGAGTCGAGAGATTCGCCATGCTGTCCCCAATATGTTTAGCAACGATTTAGTGACAGGGGCGAGTGACTGTATTTCATTTTATCCTATTGTGACGTCGGGGTTTTACGCCGTCTCCGGCGCTGATTTACAATTTGTTGTAGGCAGCAATGGGGTGACGACGAATGATATCGATTCATTTTCTTTGGTTATCAACCCAACAGAGGCATCTCCAAGTAACAATGTATTTCCGCTTAGCTCGGTCTCTAGCGCGAATAATGTATTTGTTTTGGCTGGTCAAGCCGCGAATCTGAACGGAAACTCTGTATCAAATCGTCACTACATCTATAACCCAGATGGAGAGGTGAGTTATTGTTTAGTCAATCAACAAGTTCATCGTTTGGTGAATCGAGTTAACTTAGCTCCGGTATCAGATAGTGGGGTAACCGGTAGTCTGAATTATACCCCTGCAACCGTGCAAAATAATGGCGTTGTACATATTAATCTAAACTTTACCAATGATGATGGCGATGAATCGACGAATTTCCGCCAAGATGTGCAGGTACTCAATGTCCCATAAAAAAACGCAAGTAGGCAGCTTATACATTGTGGTGATCTTTGTGCTGGTCATCATGGGGTTTCTTGCCTCAAGCCTTGGTCGTATTGAGTGGTCTAACAGTGACTCTCATGCTAAAGATGTCATGGGATTGCAGGCCTCTTTTCTTGCTCATTCGGCAAATGAGTTAGTGTTGCGAGATATCTACCCACCTAGAGCTGTACTGACGGATGTATTTGATGTGGCAGGATCTTGTAGCGCGGTAAATGGCACCACTCGCAATATACCTTCGGCTGTAAACTGTGAAGAGGTTGAAGTGAATTGCGAACCTCGTGGTGGCGTTTTGGCGGATGGGCGACAGATGTATGTTTTAAATTCCGTAGCGGTATGTGGGACTGGAATAAATGAGATGCGTCGTAGTCAAGAAGTGTGGTTGAGAGAGTAAGTATGAGTAAATATATTGGGTATCTATTGAGTTTGCTCTTGTGGTTTTTCACGTCTTCGCTTTGGGCTGCGACTTGTAATGTGCACGGCAACAAAGATTTTACGGCAAACTTTAAAGTGACAGGGAGCTTAAGCTATCAGCAGTTTAACTTAAAACAAGGTAACAATAACGTAACACTTTGGTACAACTTGTCAAAGCGTAACGGGAATCGTTATGTTTTTAATGAGCAGCAATTAGTTGTAGGAAGTGTTTATGATATTCGTATTACCAACGATGCTAGCAGTAATTTACTTCACTACTATCGAAAACTGAGTTCTTCTTCAACTTGGGAGTTAATCGATGTACAAACCAACAGTTTACGAAATGGGAACTTGTCTCAATCTGGCTCTAGCGGAGTAAGCAATGTTAGCTGTACGGAAAATGTTATAGTTAGTCCTCCGATTGCGAAAAGTTCAGCCTTATATGAATTTGGCGTAAAACAGTGTGATTCAATGCCGTGTACTATCGACTTTGACCAAAGTTATAGTTACACGCCGTTGGTGTTTGTCATGCCAACCATTAAAACAAATAGTCCTGATAAAGATGCTCCAGCGCGGCTCTATATTACTTCGACTCTCTCTCCCTCTTCGACAAGTGTGACGATTAATCAACATAGTCGACCTGAGCTAAGTAGTAATTTTTCAACGAAACAGATGACCTCCATCAGCTATTTGATTATGGAGCCAGGTGTTGCATCGGTTGGTGGGCATGAGGTGGTCGCGGGTTATCTCAATAGTGCCAAATACTATGCTAAGAGTGGAGGAAATACAGGCAGTGACCAAGCCTATTTTTCTCAGTTTGGCGGTACCACTTATAGCTCGAACCCTGTCGTCCTCCACCAAATTCAAACCAATAATAATGGTGGTCGCTGGATGACTTCTGGTCGACTTTGGGAGTCGAATGGGACGCGCCGTAGTGAAAGGATTAAATTATTTTTAGAACTGTCGGCTTCTCGAAATTTTAGTTACACCTACCAGCAAGAGAAGATTGCCTTTATTGCTACTCGCCCATCGTCTCGATTGGAATTGGATGATTACTTTGTTCAATTCATCAACAATGTTAAATCTGTCAGTCAGACTGGAACCGACCCGATGGCTGATGGTTGTGATGATAGATTTTTTTCCACCAGTTTATCGCGCATTGATGGCGTGATTATGAGAAAACAAGAGCGTGCGGGTGCGCATGGTGGTTGGCTAAGACGCTGTGATATAAAAACGAACCGAGTCAGCGCTGTTGTTGATGAAGATTTTCGAGATAGAACACACATTGAAGAGCGGATAGGCTTTATGGCGTTTGAGGCTAAGCCTAAGGTCGGCAGCTGTGAGTATTTCCCAACGGCATTACAAACTAATAGCTACTTCAATGGGTTGCCATTTGCAAGTGATGTGTCATTGAGTGGTTCTCGCAACAAGCTTTATCTTGAGAGTCGGGCCCCTGTCTCATTTAATATTATGACGGCAATCTCGACCAGTGGATGTGTTTATGGTGGTGGTAGTACTCCGGAGTCATGCCTGTTCAATGGCTCGATTACCTATCCTAATTTTCCACCAGCACTACCTACGTTCCAAGATGGCACTGCCGTGGTCAATTGTACTAATGCGTGTAACCAGACGATAACTCCAGGCTCCTATCATTCGATTACGGTTGGCAGTGGCAGTAGTGCCGTAACTTTGCAGCCAGGAGTTTATTGGGTTGATACTTTAGTTATGGATGCGGATGATGCTCAGCTAAAAGTTAACGGGCAGGTCATTCTCCATTACCGAGATCTTTCGATTGATGGTCATAGAGTTAAGTTCAACTCTGGAGGCGATTTCAAAGAGCTCTTTCTAATTGGCCATGGTTCTCGAGCTAATATATCGATTCTAAAAAATGACGTAGAGATCGTGGGTAACTTATACATTGATGACAGTACTCAAGCGTCGCAGCACTTAACGGTTATAGGTGCTCGTATGCGTTTTGAAGGTGCGATGAGTTTGCAGCGCTTGCTCAGTACTGGTAACGACAATGATTTTGTCGCTAGAGTGCCAGATTCGTGTTCTCCACCTACCGATGACTATCAACTTACGGTTTCGCCAACCACTGATATTGGCTTAATGTGCGGAACGGATTTACCGACCTTCACGATCAATACAACCAATTTATCGTCACCGATCTCCACTGGAGTAACAGTTGAGATGTATCGTAATTCGGTTGGAGACGCATCTTATCTGCAAGCATCTGTCGCTGGAGGCATTGGATCCGGTTCTGGAAATAGCTTTACTACAGATGCGAATGGGCAGTTGAAATTGGCGATATCATCGACCAATCCAAGTGCGACTATCTTGGATACGCCTTACAACTTACGAGTCGAAATGACAGCCGATAGCGCGCAAACAGCGGTGCGAACTTATAAGTTCTTACCTTTTAAATTTTCGGTTGCGGATGCCGTCTCAATTGCTGGTAAAGAAACGAGTATTACTGCGAAAGTTCTCGCTTGTGATGTGAACAATTCACCGATCATTGCACAGAGCTATACAGGGACACCGGCAGTCAGCCACCAAGTGATAACTCCAACGGTGGCTGAAGGTGGCATTGATGGCACGTTAGCATATAGCCCACAATTTTCATCTTCTGAACAAGGGCAGACTATCGATGATTTAGTGATTGATGAGTCTGGTCAATTTAGTGTGACGCTAACGGATAACCGATTCGACTGTACTGGACTGAGCGGCTGTCCTATCGATGGCAATGCACAGTTAACGGGCAGTTTTACCCTTGAAGTGAGACCTTGGAAAATTGCGCTATGTGATATTCATGAAGCTGGCAATAGTTCTAACTTGAACCCTGCAACAACGACAGAGAGCCAAGGTTTTATGCGATCAGGAGGGAATTTTAATGTCACTTATCGGCCAATTGTTTACAGTAACTCGCCGAGCGATGAATGTGCGTTAGCGATTACTGATAACTATGCAAAAGATGGTGGCCCTCTTAATGTGCAGTATGCATTAAGCTATCCCACTGGTGGTGATTTAGGAATGGTTACACCCGTTTCAGTCTCGGCATTTGATGGCACCAGTTCAACTAAAGAAGTAACGCATACGTGGGATGAAGTCGGCTCGCTGAATTTCACGACGAGTGCGATTTATCTTGGAATGAACTTAGATGAAGATGATCAAGTCATAGGACGCTTTTATCCTGCTCATTTTGAAATGAAGACACTGGCTGAACAGTGGCAATATGCGACAGGACACAATGGATTCGCTTATATGAGCCAACCAATTAGCCATGAATTTACGGTTGAAGCGCAAAATAGCGATGACGTTCCAACAAGTAACTATGGTTTGTTTTCTGATGGGCTGATTGCTGATCTAAAATACTTAGCTAAGCAAACTTCTGGTACGTCGCTATTTAACCGAGTTATGGCGACCTCTAACTGGAATAGTGGCGAGTGGGGAACTAAGAACGATTGGAACCTTGCTAAAAATGGCTCAGTTAATACTGCCCAATTAGAACTTTCCTTCAATGATTTTAGATTTGAAAAGCAGACCATTCCTCATTCTTCTGGACGCTATACAACTGAGCCTGATGGACCGTTTGACTCGTCCAATGCAGAGTTTGGTCTAGAGATTGAAAATGCGGTAGATGGGGTTCAGTTTAAAGTGGTAAGCGGAGTGGTGACTTCGCTGGTTAACCAAGTGGGATTCTCTACGCAGCCTGATTTTCGTTATGGTCGAATGCACTTGTTTGATGGTGGGACCATCACGGGTCAAAATGCGCTAACTATCCCATTGCGACTAGAGTTTTGGGATCAAACCCGTTTTGTGACCAATACGGATGACAGCGCTAGTACATTTGATGCTGACGATTATTGTACGCAAGTGATTTGGCGTACTGACAGTCAAACTCAAAGTGATGTGACAATGAGTGGGCAGGGAGCAGTTACTTCTGGCGTTTCTTCTGATCTGCAAATTGATCACAATAACTCTACGAATGAACTGCGTGAGCAAGTGCGTGCTTGGGTGCGTGTTAATCCAACACCACCGATAGCATTGAGTGGTGAACAAGCGGTTCAATGCAGTAGTGATGGAGCGATCAATGATCAGAGTTGGTTGCGATTCAATTGGCGTAATAATGGCGATGAAGATCCTTCAGCAGTGGTCACTTTTGGAATTTACCGTGGCAACGATAGGGTTATTTTCCGAGGCGAGCCGGGCTTGATCGGTCAGTAAATTTTGTCATTTATCCGCCTATCGTTAGGAATCTGTTAGAAATTGCGGGTTTCAGCCCATGTTTACACTTCAATGCCTTGCTGTAGCGGCAAGGCATTGGTACATTTAGTGCAATTTTCTATCTTATAATTCTTTCAGGACGAGCGAAGAATATGTTCAAAAAACTTCGTGGCATATTTTCAAATGACCTATCTATCGATTTAGGTACTGCCAACACTCTTATTTACGTTAAAGGACAGGGCATTGTCCTAGACGAGCCTTCCGTTGTTGCTATCCGTCAAGACCGCAACCGTGCGGGCAAAAGCGTGGCTGCTGTAGGTCATGCAGCAAAACAGATGCTAGGCCGTACTCCGGGCAACATCTCTGCAATCCGTCCAATGAAAGATGGTGTTATTGCCGATTTCTACGTGACAGAAAAAATGCTTCAGCACTTCATTAAACAGGTGCATGACAACAGCGTATTAAAACCAAGCCCACGTGTTCTAGTGTGTGTACCATGCGGCTCTACACAAGTTGAACGCCGTGCGATTCGTGAGTCGGCATTAGGCGCAGGTGCTCGTGAAGTTTACCTTATTGATGAGCCTATGGCGGCAGCAATTGGTGCTGGCCTACGCGTATCTGAACCAACCGGCTCTATGGTGGTCGATATTGGTGGTGGTACGACTGAAGTTGCTGTTATCTCGTTAAATGGCGTGGTTTATTCTTCTTCCGTACGTATTGGCGGTGATCGCTTTGACGAAGCAATCATCAACTATGTTCGTCGTAACTACGGCAGCTTGATTGGTGAAGCGACAGCAGAAAAGATCAAACATGAAATCGGCTCTGCTTATCCTGGCGATGAAGTAGAAGAGATTGAAGTGCGTGGTCGTAACTTAGCAGAAGGTGTGCCTCGTAGCTTTAGCCTAAACTCAAATGAAATTCTAGAAGCGCTGCAAGAGCCTCTGACAGGTATTGTTTCTGCTGTTATGGTTGCACTAGAGCAGTGTCCACCTGAACTTGCGTCAGATATCTCTGAAAACGGTATGGTATTGACGGGTGGTGGTGCACTACTGAAAGACTTGGATCGTTTACTAACCGAAGAGACCGGTATCCCAGTCGTTATCGCTGAAGACCCACTGACATGTGTAGCTCGTGGTGGTGGTAAGGCTCTAGAGATGATCGACATGCATGGTGGCGATCTGTTTAGCGAAGAATAATCGTAATACCTAGCGAGTAAGCTAGGGTTTAGAAATAAGGAACTCATACTCAATGAAGCCTATTTTTGGCCGAGGACCTTCACTTCAATTACGTCTGTTTTTTGCCGTTATTTTATCAGCCAGCCTTATGCTGGCTGATAGTCGTTTAGGTGCTTTTGCTCAAGTACGCTACTTTCTTAACAGCATGGTGGCACCCATTCAGTACTTGGCTGATGTCCCTCGCGTGATGTTTGATGGAGCTTACGAACGTTTAAATGTTCGTCAAAACTTCATGGAAAGCAATTACAACCTAAAACGAGAAGTCCTGCGTCTTAAAAACGACTTACTTCTTCTTGATCAGTATCGAGAAGAGAACCAACGCCTGCGTAAATTGCTTGGCTCCTCATTTGTTCGTGATGAGCGAAAAGTGGTGACTGAAGTGATGGCAGTGGATACATCACCTTATCGTCATCAAGTTGTGATTGATAAAGGCCAGATTGATGGTGTTTACGTTGGCCAACCGGTCGCAAACGAAAAAGGCATTGTAGGCCAAGTTACGTTTGTGTCTGCTCATAACAGTCGTGTTCTACTGCTCACTGATGGCTTAAGTGCAATTCCAGTCCAGGTAATCCGTAACGATATTCGCGTAATTGCGTCGGGTACTGGCAATATGGAGCGGATCAATCTCGATCACATTCCAATCAGTCTTGATATTCAAGAAGGCGACCTGCTACTCACATCGGGTTTAGGTGGTGTGTACCCTGAGGGTTATCCAGTAGCACATGTAGCAAATGTTGAGCGAGATAATGCGCGTGAGTTTGCGTTAATTGAAGCGGAACCAGTGGTTGATTTTGAGCGCTTGCGCTACTTATTGCTTATCTGGCCAAGTGATTCTCGTCAAGAGAAGATCCAACAAGCCGCTCCAGAAAATATGCAAGAGGAAGTAACGGATGGCAAATAGCATCTTTAGAGGGCGCTTAGTGATCCTATGCTCATTCTTGATCGCTTTAACCTTACAAACGATACCTTGGCCTGGCACATTAGATTTGATTCGTCCTTCTTGGTTGCTATTGGTGACATGTTATTGGGTATTGGCGCTTCCTCATCGTGTTAACGTAGGGACAGCTTTGATCCTTGGTTTACTGTGGGATCTCTTGCTGGGCTCTACGTTAGGTATCCGTGGCATGATGATGTCCGTGGTTATTTATATCGCGGCACTGAACTTCTTAGTCATTCGCAATATGGCCTTATGGCAGCAAGCGATTCTCATCGGTTTACTGTCTATGCTATTGGATGTATTGATCTTTTTTGGTGAATACTTAGTGCAAGATGTGACGTTTAATCCGGTCTCTCTTTGGAGTGGCTTGATTAACTGCATCTTATGGCCTTGGATGTTCCTATTAATGCGTCGCAGTAGACGCCACTGGCATGTGAGATAATCATGGAAAAAGCACTGGTATTAGCGTCGGGTTCTCCTCGTCGCAAGGAGTTGCTATCGCAATTGAGCTACCCGTTTACTATTTTAGTGACAGATGTCGAGGAGTCACGTCAGCCTAACGAAGGGCCGACTGAGTATGTCACTCGCTTGTCGTTAGATAAAGCGCGTGCAGCTCTGGTAGAAAAGCCTGAGTCGATTGTGATTGGCTCTGACACTATTGTGGTCTGTGATCAACAAGTGCTAGAAAAACCACAAGATTTAGCTCATGCTAAACAAATGCTTATGATGCTCTCAGGAAGAGAGCATCAAGTTATGACCGCGGTATCGGTGATAACGGCAAACAAACAAGAAACGGTCGTTGTGTCGACCGACGTATGGTTTAAAACCTTGTCAGAAAATGAAGTAGAACAATATTGGCAATCAGGTGAGCCGTGCGATAAAGCTGGTAGTTATGGTATCCAAGGAATTGGTGGACGTTTTGTGACTCGAATTGAAGGCAGTTATCACGCTGTTGTCGGGTTACCATTATTCGAAACTGACCAGCTACTGCAAAAATTTTTATAATTTAATTTGAGGTGCGCTCATGAGTGCAGAGTTGCTGATCAACGTGACCCCGAGTGAAACTCGTGTGGCCATGATTGAGGGGGGAACCCTACAAGAGATTCATGTAGAACGTGAAGCAAAACGCGGTATCGTAGGGAACATATACAAAGGCAAAGTAAGTCGAGTCTTGCCAGGTATGCAAGCTGCGTTTGTTGATATCGGCTTAGAGAAAGCGGCATTTCTTCATGCTTCTGATATTGTTCCGCACACAGAATGTGTCGCTGAAAACGAAAAACAACAATTCCAAGTTCGTGATATTTCTGAGTTGGTTCGCCAAGGTCAGGATATTGTTGTTCAAGTGGTTAAAGATCCGCTTGGTACAAAAGGTGCTCGCCTAACTACTGATATTACCCTCCCATCACGCTACTTGGTCTTTATGCCGGGGGCCAGCCATGTGGGGGTTTCTCAACGTATTGAAAGCGAAGATGAGCGTAACCGTTTAAAAAAGGTTGTTGGTCATTACTGCGATGAAAATGGCGGCTTTATCATTCGAACCGCAGCGGAAGGTGCTCTAGATAAAGAGCTCGCTCAAGATGCGGCCTTTTTGAAACGATTGTGGTCTAAAGTCACAGAACGTCGTGGTAAATATAAAACCCGTTCTAGCTTGTACGGAGAGCTAGGTTTATCGCAGCGCATCTTACGTGACTTTGTCGGAACTGAGCTAACCAAGATACTGGTTGATTCGCGTCTCGAGTATGAAAACCTTAAAGAGTTTACGTCTGAATACGTGCCTGAGCTGACCGATAAGCTTGAGTTGTATGAAGGTGACAAGCCTATTTTTGACATGTACGACACTGAGAATGAAATTCAACGTTCTCTTGAGCGTAAAGTTGAGCTTAAGTCTGGCGGCTATCTCATTATCGATCAGACAGAAGCGATGACCACTGTCGATATTAATACTGGCGCCTTTGTCGGTCGCCGTAACCTTGAAGAAACCATCTTCAATACCAATGTTGAAGCGACTCAAGCGATTGCTCGACAGCTTCGACTACGTAATCTTGGTGGAATCATTATTATTGATTTCATTGACATGGCGTCTGATGAGCATCGTAAGCGAGTACTAACCTCGCTTGAAGCTGCACTAGATAAGGATCGAGTGAAGACTAATATAAATGGCTTTACTCAGCTTGGTTTAGTGGAAATGACACGCAAGCGCACTCGAGAAAGTATTGAACATATTCTTTGTTCTACGTGTCCTACTTGTGAAGGGCGCGGTAGTGTGAAAACTGTCGAGACAGTCTGTTATGAGATTCTGCGCGAAATTACTCGAGTGAATCGAGCGTACGATGCAGATAAGTTCGTGGTTTATGCTTCTCCAGCCGTTGCCGATACTCTGCAAGGTGAAGAATCTCATGCCTTGGCGGAGCTAGAAGTATTTATTGGTAAACAAGTGAAGATTCAAGCTGAACCTCTGTATATTCAAGAACAGTTTGATGTCGTTATGATGTAAAGGTTGTATGTGAGCTCGGCAACAACACGTATTACAAGATTTATTCTTTGGATGGTCGTTACAGTGCTAGTACTTCTAGCAATCGCTGTAACGGCTTTACGTATTACATTACCTCAATTAAATCACTTTCAGGAACCGATAAAGAACTGGATCAGCACCAGCTCCGGTTTCGAACTCGACATTTCTGAAATCAATGGCTTTTGGCGTAATACACACCCTTCCATTTCCTTACAAGGAATTCGTGTTAACACCCCCAAAAGTAGTGATATTACGTTTAGTGCCGATAGGGTCGAAGTCGAACTCGATTTATTCCAATCTCTTCTGCAACGTCAACCTATCGTAGCGGATCTCAGTATCCATAAGTTAGCGCTTGATATTACTTCTGTGGAGTCTGGTCGTGATGAAACGGATCAACCAAGACTAGAACCGAAAGGGTCACAGCAGAATGTTATCAAGCAGTTAGATTCACTATTATTGAGGCAGCTTGATGACTTTTCGTTGCTAGATTCGACGATACTGTTTCAAGGTATTGATGGTTCTGAAAGGCAACTTGATATCGCTAAACTTCGTTGGCAAAACGATGGGCGCCATCACTTAGCGGACGGTGAAATCAGTCTAGCCAATACCAGCATTAACTCAGCTACGGTTAAAGCAAACTTCGTTGACTACGGTTCACTGAATGATGTGAGTGGTGAGTTTTACCTTTCGGCTCAGAATGTACTGGTGACACCTTGGCTGACTAAATACCTAAGAACTGAAACGGGTATCGATAAAGGCCAGTTAAGTTTCAATGGCTGGTTGACGTTAGAACACCAAAAACCGGTCAGTGCTTACTTAGAGCTAGAGGCATCAGAGTTAAGTTGGCAAGAAGGTACGAAACACGAGCTGATGCTTGAATCTGGTGTACTTGAACTTGAACCTACCGAAAAAGGTTGGCAAGTGAATGCTCACTCACTTGAATTACGCACTGACGATATGCCTTGGCCTGAACTGGATATGGCTTTCGACTGGCAACCAGAGCAATGGCGCCTTAATATTTCGCAGTTAGACATTAACGCGATTATCCCGTTAGTGAAGCTCGCTCCCGATTCCGTTGACACCTCTAAGCTGCTTGAAAGGCTCGCGATTGGCGGTTTGGTTGAAGATATTCGAGTCTCTATGGGGAAAGAAGTAGAGAGTCTTCGTTATTCTGCTGAATTGTCAAACGGCTCAATGTCTCAATGGGAACTGCTACCAGGCTTGCACCATCTTACCGCATCGGTAAGTGGTGACTTACATCAGGCAAGAGCAAAGATTGATATCATTGATGATACCTTGCCGTATGGAGACGTTTTTCAAGCGCCCCTTAACATCAAACAAGGCCAAGTCGATATCATCTGGCAGCAAGATGAATCAGGCTGGCGTTTATGGGCTGATAAAGTCACCGCAGCTACCCCTGACTTACAAGTGCTGGGTGCATTTCGTCTCGACTTTCCTAAAGAGAAAAGCCCATTTCTTTCATTTTATGCTGAAGCAGACTTATACAACGCAGGCGAAACGTGGCGCTATTTACCGACTCTAGCGCTTGGTCAAGAATTGACTGACTACCTATCCACCGCGATTCAAGCGGGTAAGGTCAACACCTCCAAACTGCTTTGGTACGGAGAGCTTTCTCAATTTCCGTATAAAAACAATGAAGGTATGTTCCAAGCATGGGTTGGGTTAAAAGAAGCGAAGTTTAGTTTTGATACGGCTTGGCCACCTATTACTGACTTACAGCTCGATCTATTGTTTCAAAATGATGCCATGCACTTAGACTCTCGCGGTGCGACATTGCAAGATGTACGTGCGAAACGTATTACGGGGCGAATTCCAGAGCTGGCAGAAGGCGGCCATATTGAAATTGAGGCAAGCGCGATTGCTCAAGGTAATGCCGTTCGTGATTACATGAATACCACGCCACTAGTGGATTCAGTTGGGGCAGCGTTGACTGCGGTGCAAGTTGATGGCCCTGTTACTGCCAGTTTTCAGCTTAATATTCCGTTTGATTCAGACAAAGATCCACGAGCTTGGGGCTATGCTGACTTGGCGGATAGTGAAGTCGAGATCGATGCGCCACCGATGAACTTATCGTCGGTAAGCGGTCGTATTGAGTTTGATGATGATGTCGTAAAGGCTGCGGGTCTTTCTGCAAGGCTCCTAGAACAAGAAATCGCAATAGACTTCGCAGGTGAAAATGCCGGGCAAGGTTATAGCGTCGATATCGACGTTGTTGGAGACTGGGATATTAAACCAGTAGGCCCATACATTGGCACGCAGTGGACAGAACCATTAGAAGGTCACGCGCCTTGGAGAATGGACGTTGATATCCAGTTGAATGATGTCGGCTTTACTTATCAGATAGACACAACCGCTGACTTACGAATGGTGAGTAGTCATTATCCTTATCCGCTGAATAAAGAGCTCCAACAGAAAGGCAAAGCGCGACTACAGGCTTCTGGTAACCAAGAGAGTATTACGGCTCGCTTGCAACTGCCAAATCTTAAGTATCAAACTGAGATTGATATAAGACCGGATACGCCTGTGCTCAAAGCGACGAATTTAGTGTTGGGTAAAGGCAGCTTTAAGATCAGTCCGGTGGCGGGGCATCATGCTCAAATTCGTACGGATAAATTAGATATTGATAGTTGGGCGGAATTGCTCAATAGGCCAAAGCCTAAGGTAAAGGCTGCGCTTAGTCAGATGAATACGCCTGAAATTCCGATGCCACAAAGAGTTGAGCTTGATGTGAAAGAGTTAACTTTGGCAAGTGTGGAATGGAATGACGTTGACTTCTCGGCTAAGAAAAAAGGTTTAACTTGGTACATGAGCCTTGATAGCCAAGAAGCCTCCGGGGAAGCAAGTTATCTAGCGCCGTATGATTTAACCGTTGCCCTTGACCGTTTACACCTTTATATCCCATCGTTAGATGATGAGTACAAAGATAAAACGCTGTTTGAACCTGAAGCCAATGACCTTCCGCTCATTAGTGAATTTGATCGTCAATTTCATCAACAGGTGCCGAACATCACATTGGCGATTGGGGACTTTTGGCTGCAAGGTTACAAGGTGGGCAAGACTCACATGGATGTACAGCGTCAAGGGGACACTATCGAGTGGAAAAAGGTGTCGTTTGAAAGTGGGACGAATAAGGCTGACATGAGTGGTTCTTGGCGACTGACAGATAAGCGCAGTCATACAAAACTTAACATTGCGTTATCGGGTGAAAATAACAGTGATGTAATGGAGCGATTTGGTGTTTCTTCAGGTATCCAGAGGGCTCCGTTTGAAATGAGTTCTCAAGTTGAGTGGGATGGTGCACCTTGGTCAATGAAAGTGAGTTCTCTTCAAGGGGACGTAAAGACCAAGCTTGGAAAAGGCATGATCTCTGATGTCAGCGGTGCCGCCCGTTTACTCGGCTTGTTCAGCTTAGACTCAATCATTCGTAAAATGCAGCTCGACTTTACCGATGTCTTTGATAAAGGCATGGCCTTTAATTCGATTACTGGTAGTGGTGAGATTAAAAATGGCATCTTCTTGACCAACAATATCAAAATGGATGCTGTGGCAGGAGAAATGACTATTCGCGGGTTGGCGAACTTAAACAGTCGACAGGTGGATGCGGAGGTGAACTTTGTTCCTGATATTACCTCTGGTATACCAGTATTAACCGCTTTTGCTGTTACACCGCAAACTGCACTCTATGTATTGGCGATCACAACCGTGATTTCGCCAGTAGTGGAGGTGTTTACCCAAGTTAACTACGAGGTTAAAGGCCCACTTGATGCGCCTGTGGTTAAAGAGCTCTCTCGAAGCAAAGGTGAGTTTAAGTTGCCAAAAAGCTTGCGTGAAGCGGTTGAATAAGGAGTGTGACTCATGGAAAGAGTAGGCTTAATCCAAATGACATCTGGGCCGGTGGTTTCCGACAATTTGGCTAATATCGCTATTCAAGTAGAAGCGTTAGCTCAAGCTGGCGCTAAGCTGATCGTAACACCAGAAAACTGTGTCGTTTTTGGTAATCGAGCAGATTATCACAACAATGCTGAAGCGTTAGGTGATGGTATTGCTCAGCGACATTTTTCACACCTTGCTCAGCAATTTAACGTTTGGCTAGTGGTTGGCAGTATGCCAATTCGTCGCGACCAAAACGTCAGTACAACGACATTGGTTTTTACGCCCGATGGAACGCTAGCGGCTCATTATGACAAGCTGCATATGTTCGATGTTGATGTCGCTGACGGCCATAGTCGATACCGTGAGTCAGAAACCTTTACGCCAGGCTCACAAATTGTTTCGCTTGCTACACCAATGGCTCATCTAGGACTGACAATCTGCTATGATGTGCGCTTTCCACAGCTCTACGGTGAGCTTGCGCAGCGTGGTGCTGACGTTATTTTAGTCCCAGCCGCTTTTACTGCCGTAACTGGAGAGGCCCATTGGGAGGCGTTACTACGCGCAAGAGCCATTGAAAGTCAGAGCTGGATCTTAGCTGTCAATCAATGTGGTATTCACCCTTGTGGTCGCGAAACATGGGGGCATTCAATGGTGATTTCTCCATGGGGAGAAGTGATCGCAGGTTTAACCAATCAGCCCCAAAATTTGGTGGTCGATATCGATCTCAATCAGGTACAAGAATTAAGAGCAGCAATGCCGGTGCTTGAACACACCAGATTTCACAATCAATTAAAAATTTAAGAGCGAAGTATGACAATAAACCAAGTAGAAGATGCGTTGCTGGGGGCTGCTGGCCTAACAGAGCAAGATGTTGCCGACACTCTCGCGAGTATGGCGACGCGTCAGATCGATTATGCCGATATCTATTTTCAGTCAAGCTGGCATGAGTCTCTGGTATTAGAAGACAGCATTATTAAAGATGGCTCGTTTAATATTGATTGTGGTGTCGGTGTTCGCGCGGTCACTGGTGAAAAAACGGGTTTTGCCTATTCCGACCAAATTCAGCTAGATGGTCTGAAGCAAAGCGCGATTGCGGCGCGAGGAATCGCTCAGCAAGGTCAAAACGGAACCGTTAAGGCCTTCACTCGTACTGATAATCAAAATGTATATGGCGCAGTGAATCCACTGGAAAGCTGGCAGAAAGAACAGAAAACTCAGCTATTGAAAGAGTTGGACGCTTACATTCGAACGAAAGAGCCGTTGATCAAAGAAGTGTCAGTGAGCTTGAGTGGTGTCCATGAACAAATGCTAGTTGCTGCGACAGACGGCACTTACGCAGGCGACATCCGCCCATTAGTGCGCCTGTCTATCAGCGTACTGGCTCAGCGCGGTGATCGCCGTGAGCGCGGTAGCGCAGGTGGCGGTGGCCGTTTTGGTTATGACTTCTTCCTGTCCGATACTGACGGCAGTCAAGTCGCTTATCAGTTCGCTGATGAAGCCATCCGAATGGCTATGGTTAACCTTGAGGCAGAAGCCGCGCCTGCGGGAGCAATGCCAGTGGTTCTTGGTTCGGGTTGGCCGGGCGTTCTACTGCACGAGGCCGTAGGTCACGGTTTAGAAGGTGACTTTAACCGTAAAGAGTCGTCGGTATTCAGTGGCAAAGTTGGTGAACAAGTGACATCTGAGCTGTGTACTATTGTCGATGATGGGACTTTAAAAGACCTTCGTGGCTCACTGAACGTTGATGATGAAGGGGTTCAGGGTCAATATAACACCTTGATTGAAAATGGTGTGCTGAAAGGCTACATGCAAGACAAATTGAATGCGCGTTTAATGGGTGTTGCCCCAACGGGTAATGGTCGTCGTGAATCTTATGCTCACCTTCCTATGCCGCGCATGACGAATACTTACATGCTACCAGGTCAGCATACGCCAGAAGAGATTATCTCGACGGTGAAGAAAGGCCTCTATGCGCCTAACTTTGGTGGCGGCCAAGTTGATATCACATCGGGTAAGTTTGTGTTCTCTGCTTCAGAAGCTTACTTAATAGAAGATGGCAAGATCACTCGCCCAGTTAAAGGTGCGACACTGATTGGATCTGGCATTGAAGCGATGCAGCAGGTGTCTATGGTTGGTAATGATCTCAGCCTTGATCGTGGTGTGGGCGTATGTGGTAAGGCTGGCCAAAGTGTGCCAGTGGGCGTTGGCCAACCGACACTGAAGCTAGACTCACTAACTGTTGGTGGCACTGAGTAACTAACAAATCGCGAACTTTGTCATTCCATAGAACGAGTGAGTAGGGAATCTTTTGGTTCTCTATTCACTTCTTGAGATCTCCAACTCGTTCCATGCTTTTGAAAATGACTAGGTCTAAAAACAAAAAGGGTTGATGCTTTCACATCAACCCTTTTTTGCTTGTTATGCGTGGCGTTAAATTCCGTCTCGCTCAATTGGGCAGCTCATACAACGTGCACCACCTCGGCCTCGTCCCAGTTCATTACCCGGGATGGTGAGCACCTCAATGCCTGCCTTATCATATTTTTCATTGGTGTAAACATTACGCTCGTATCCAATAACAGTACCAGGTTTTACAGTTAGAACGTTGTTCGCGTCATTCCACTGTTCACGCTCTGCTTCGTAGCTATCACCGCCAGTGGTAATGATCTTCAGGTAATCTACACCAAGCGCTTCTTCGATTGCATGAATATAGCTTGGTACTTGCTCAACCTTCATTTCGCCGTCGTCTTTCGCACTTAGGCGCCAAGTATCAAGATCTTTGCGCATGATCTCCGGGTAGACAGAGAAAGTATCGATGTCCATGTGCGTCATCACTGTATCTAAGTGCATACAAGAGCGATGCTTCGGAAGATCTATCGCGATCACTTCTTTTGCTTGGCCATGTTTGAACAGGTTGGCAGCTAGATTCTCAACACCTTGTGGGGTCGTACGCTCAGACATACCGATCAAGACCGCTTCTTTACCGATAACCAAAACATCTCCGCCTTCAATGTTGGCGTTATCATAGTGAAGATCCTCATCACCAAAATACTTAATGAAGTCTTGACCTGCGAATACTGGGTGCCAGTGATAAATGGCGCGCAGATGGTTAGTTTCACGCTGGCGTGCAGGCTTCATCATTGGGTTGAGTGAAACGCCACCGTATACCCAACATGAAGTGTCGCGAGTAAAGAGATGGTTAGGTAGCGGTTCGATAACGAAATCGAGTGGACGATGCATCTTCGGCATCATTGACGCTGATTTTATTGGTAGCTCAGAGTACGCCAAGCCACCTAGTAAGATAGTTGCTAAGTGCTCGTCATCCATATCAGCTAAATAGCTGCGTAAATCACGCGCGAAGATTGGACCATAGCGTAGGTCAGAAATTTGAGTATTGAGCAGCCACTGCTTTGCCTCGGAGACGGCGAGAGTTTCAACCAGCAGATCATGCAGTAGTAACACTTCAACACCTTGCTCTGTCAGAGTTTGAGCGAATTTATCGTGCTCTTCTCCCGCAGCTTCTACCGCCAAAACATCATCAAATAATAACTCATGGCAGTTAGAGGGGGTTAAGTGAGTCAGTGCTCGCTCCGGACGATTTAATAATACACGTCGTAACTGGCCAACTTCAGAGCCTACATACAGCTTACTCATTTTGTATCCTTACAATTTGTTCCAGTGCGTATTTATGACAAGGTTAAGGTCAATATGCAAGTGACCGGGTTGGACTATATTTCTGCGTTTTATGACTTTTAAAGTATAAAGCTCTTACGATTAATCGAAATTCTTTTTATAAATCTAATTTGATGATATTGATTGTGACCAAGTTGGATTGACTTGCTATTCGCTGTTGGCCTGTAGATAAAGTGCGCAAGCATGATTTATTCCGGAATAGCTATGCAAAGAAAGAAGTAATTTGATAACAAATTGTCGTTTTTATGCAGTTTACTCAAAAGTGACAATATGCACGGTAAAATAATAAAAACGCATTACTAAATACTAGGGAGTTGAAAAGGGAGCGGTAGATAATCCTGAAATGGTCAAATGATAAGAAATTGTTAATATTTACAGCTTGTGAGCTGGATCGTGATTATTGGTCATGAATGGGATGCAGAAAGATCAGGATCTTGCTGCTTTGAAGGTAGTATTTTCGGTTGATCCATGCGATAGTCCGGTGCGTTAAATTACGATCAATCTTGTTACTATCTGGAGCACTATTTATGTCTCATGAAGATGAATATCTATCAGTCGAAGAATTAATTGAGATTCAAAAGGAAGAGACTCGCGACATCGTCCAAGCCTTGCTGGAAGACGGCAGTGATCCAGATGCTTTATATGATATCGAACACCACTTATTTGCTGAAGATTTTGACACGCTAGAGAAAGCCGTTGTTGAAGCATTCAAGATGGGTTTCGAAGTGTTAGAAGCTGAAGAAACTGAAGATGAAGATGGCAACAAGCTGCTTTGCTGCGACGCGACAATGGAGTCGGCACTGAATGCTGAAGCGATCGACGCTCAAGTTGAAAAGCTTATCCATCTCGCTGAAAAGTACGACATTATCTATGATGGTTGGGGTACTTACTACGAAGGTGAAGATGCTCTTTACCCAGAAGAAGATGACGACGAAGAGTAATTTAGTTAATTCTTAATAATGCCAGTCCTAGTGACTGGCATTTTTCTATCTTTATATCAGCGAACTCTTTATAATCAGCTCAAACTTGATCTGGCTCAATTTATTTCGACTGGTACCTTATGCAACTCTCTCTTGCTGGCCTTTGGCAAATCTCCCCTTTGACGGATCTTACGATCCCTCAAGATGATCTTTCTTTTCCTGCTCCACTGAGTGATAAGTTACCAGCAAGCCTAACAGAGCAAGAGATTGCCAACCAAGAATGGCATCTAATGCATGATATTGAAGTTGATGAGGCGATGTTGGCGTTTCCGGCGGTTGATCTTGTATTAGGTGGCGTGGATTACCATGCCGAAGTTCGCCTCAATGGTATTGCTGTTTTTGATTGTGATGGCACTCAAGCAGAATATAAAAAGGATATTCGTCCTTTTATGCAGCCAGGGCGTAATCGATTTGAAATTCTATTTTTGGAAGAAGAAGAGTCATTGTTGCTTGAGGAAGATATCACCGAGCTTTGCCCGCTTGGTGCGTCAGAATATCAAACTTTTGATTCTCGCATGGGGATTTGGAAAGAACCTTACCTGCAGTTTATTCGTCACGTTCGTTTAGAGCATATTACTACGGAGCAGATCTGGCACCATGGCGGCGGGTGTGAGTTTATGGTTGACCTGCACTATAAGACTTACTCACCAGGTTTAGTGTCCGCTTCGGTTAAATTTAATGGTATGACTTACCACTTGCCGATTGATGTGAGAAACGATCATGTCAGTGCGTTGTTTCAAATTGAAGCGCCAATTTATGTCGATGTAAAAGCGCCAAATCCAGCCGACTTGTATCAACTGGAAGTGGTATTGGATGGTCAAACTCAGCGCTTTAATATCGGTTTGAGCAAAGATCTCTGTGTTACCCACTTTGCTGTTTAAATCTCATATTTAAGCGTGAGCACAGTGCCAAGGTGTTGCTTGTGAATTTTGTTTACGTTGCCATACCTTTTCGTGGAAGTAGTAAGCACAAGTATTAATGGTGGGTTCAATAGCTGCCATAATCCCACCGACAAATGCATCTCCGGTCAACAAATAGACCACGCTAAACGCCACGCTAAAATGGACAATAGCAAAGCTGATGGTTTTAACTTTAGCTGAGCGAGCAAGGTTTTTTAGTGCTTTGCTTTGGTTCCAAACACGTTCATGAAAATAAAACGCAACCGTATTGACTGAGGGCTCAATCATGGCGATTAGGCTACCGATTAAGATGTCACCAGTCAGAATGTATGCAACGCTGAACGCAATCGTAAAGTGAATAGCAGCAAAAGTGAGTGTCTTTTTCATCGGTAAGTCCAATCATGTTTGTTTTGATAGGACTATTATTGATAATTATTCGTATTAATAAAATTCGATTGATTCTATTCTTTTGATAGTTTTTACCGATTAAAAAAGGCGCCCAATGAGCGCCTTTTTTAATTGATATCGATTGGTGATTTAGCCTTGAGGCTTAACGACCAATACATTGATAGGTGAGTTTTGTACCACTTTGCTGGCAACAGAACCAAGCACCACTTTGTCTATCTTAGAGCGTTTATGACTTGGCATAACGATCAAATCGGTTCCTAACTTCTCAGCATAATCGAGAATAGTAGAATAAGCTTTGCCTTCAGCGACATGCACTTTGTAAACCAATTCTTCTGGAATATGCTCTGCAGCAAATTTTTTAAGTTGCTCTTCAACATCTTGTCGCATCTTTTGCGCGGCGTCTTTAGGAAAGTAGGTCGCAACCATCGACATGTGAATGCCCGGTAGAACATTCAGTAAATGGATTTGAGCATTGGCGTGTTTTGCGTGCCACACTGCTTGAACAAGCGCTTTGTCGGAAAAACCATTATCGTTTAGATCGACTGGAACTAGAATTTGCTTATACATTGATTATTCTCTTATTAGCGCTTCATTAGAAGCTTAATAACTGCATCCCTAGCTTAAGTATAGCTCCGCTGTCGTCAGCGGAGCTGATTAAGTTACGCGCTCAATTCATCCTTACGAGCTCGTCTTCTTTGGTTCATGGCCAATCCGATCAGAAGCAGTAGAGCTGGCACAAATACCCACTCTTTCATCGGACGGTCTGCATCAACCACGACTGAGCGAATTTCCCAATCAAAATCAACGCCAGCAGACTCAGCAGGGCTACCAAATTCCACCATATCAACAATCATACGACCATTGGTATCGTTCAGCATTAGGCCCATTGACGAGATACGATCTTCAGCGCCTACTGCACGATCATCAAAGGGTAGTCGTACTGTTTTTGAAATGTAGTCACCTTCGAGGTTCTCACCAGCTACCAACAGTTCAACCTCTTCACCGACTTGAAGGTTTTCTGTGATCATCGCGATTTCAGTTCCCGGATGAAGCACTTTAGCTGGGTAAATTTGATCCCACCAGAAACCTGGGCGGAAGAAGGTAAATGTCAGAACAAGCAGTAAGATAGTTTCCCACCATTTATTCTTAGTAAACCACCAGCCTTGCGTTGCTGCAGAGAATATCAGCATTGCAATAACAGAAGATATGATCGTGAGCATCAAATGCCACCAACTATCGATCCCCATCAACAATAATTGGGTATTGAAGATAAACATGAAAGGCAGAATGGCGGTTCGAATATCGTAGGTGAAACCTTGGATACCGGTTCGAATAGGGTCTGATTTCGCAATCGCAGCCGCGGCAAATGCTGCCAAACCTACTGGTGGGGTATCATCGGCTAAAATACCGAAGTAGAACACGAACAGGTGAACTGCGATCAGTGGAATGATCAAGCCACTTTGTGCGCCTAGCGTTACGATTACTGGGGCCATCAAGGTTGATACTACGATGTAGTTTGCCGTAGTCGGTAAGCCCATACCTAAGATCAAGCTGATCACGGCAGTAAATAGCAACATCAAAATGATGTTACCGCCAGAGATAAACTCAACGAAGTCGGTCATCACCAGACCAATACCGGTCAAGGTTACGACGCCAACTACTGTACCAGCAGCGGCTGTCGCGACACCGATACCAATCATGTTTCGCGCACCAGAAACTAAACTCTCTACAAGATCAATAAAACCTTGCTTGGTTTGCTCAGCTACTGAACCTTGCTTAGAAAGCATCGCGATAAGAGGACGTTGAGTGATCAAAATAAAGATCATGAACACGGTTGCCCAAAACGCAGATAAACCCGGAGAGAAACGTTCTACAGTCAAACACCAAACAAGCACCACGATAGGCAACAAGAAGTGCAAACCTGACTTGATGGTTGGACCCGGCTCTGGGACCTCTGTTAGTTCAGCATCGATCTCGATAGCGCCTTCTTTTGCGTACCTAGCTGAAATGTTTAATAGACCAAGGTAAGAAAGAAGCAAAGCAACGGTAACGATAGGCGTAGCTGCAGCGCCGAAGACATCTTTTGTCCAGCCAACACCGTAGTAAACCGCGGCACTAATGACACATAGACCGATGATAGTACCAGTGAAAGAAAGCAGACTTTGGATCACTGTTGGTACACGGCGGCGAGGTAACCCCGTCATGCCTGCTTTACATGCTTCTAGGTGAACAATGTAAATCAGAGCGATATAAGAAATGAGTGCCGGCAGAATGGCCGCTTTGATCACTTCAACGTATGAGATACCCACGTATTCAACCATCAAGAAAGCCGCAGCGCCCATGATAGGTGGTGTTAGCTGACCGTTGGTTGAAGCTGCAACCTCAACCGCACCAGCTTTTGTACCAGGGAAACCCACACGCTTCATTAGTGGGATGGTGAAAGTACCCGTGGTTACAACGTTTGCGATCGAAGAGCCAGAAACAAGACCTGAAAGTCCTGATGCCACAACGGCTGCTTTTGCTGGACCACCACGCATGTGACCAAGTAGTGAGAAGGCAACTTTAATGAAATAAGCACCAGCTCCAGCACGCTCTAGCATGGCGCCGAATAGTACGAACAAGAATACAAATGAGGTCGATACGCCAAGAGCAACACCAAACACACCTTCAGTGGTTAACCACAGGTGAGACATTGCTTTGTTTAAGCTAGCGCCTTTGTGGGCGATAACGTCAGGCATATGTGGACCACCAAAGGTGTAGAGCAAGAATACTGCAGCAACGACCATTAGTGGTGGACCTAAAGCTCGACGAGTGGCTTCTAGCAGTAAAACCATACCCGTAACCGCGACCACAATATCAGGTGTGGTTGGCGCGCCTGAGCGCCCGGCAAGCTCGGTATAAAATAGGTAAATGTATGCGGCTGAAAAACTACCGGCTAAAGCAAGTAGCCAATCCAATGGCGGGATCTTATCGCGAGGCGAGTTTTTCAGAGCAGGGTAGGCAGTGAATGCCAAAAATACCGCGAACATCAAATGAATGGATCGCGCTTCAGTGTCATTAAGTACGCCAAAATCAAAAATGAACGGCAGAGGAGATGCGTACCAAAGTTGGAACAGTGACCAACATAGCGGCACAAACCATAAGATGCGACCAGAAATTCCACCAGGGGAGCGGGCACCAGTATCGGCTTGAGCGACCATATCCTGCACATCTTGAGACGGAGATGTAGTCTTCGACATGTACTTTATCCTTGTTATATATGGCTCATATATTATTTGAGTTATGAACCTCTATTTTGCATCTTTCAGTTTAGTGAATAGATGAAATATTGCTCAATTACGTGTTTTTCTTAGGTATAAAACGGACAAGAGTTTCAAAACGTGAAACTCAAAGTAGATGGTGGCTTAGATGCCACAATGATTATAACCAGGGAAGCAAGGCGCTTCCCTGGAACAAAGAGAGCTTACTTAAGTAGGCCAATTTCTTTGTAGTATTTCTCTGCACCTGGGTGTAGAGGGATAGAAAGACCAGCTTGTACCATGTCTTCCTTCTTCAGGTTTGCAAACGCAGGGTGCAGACGTTTGAACGTATCGAAGTTTTCGAATACTGCTTTTGCAACGTTGTAAGCAACATCGTCAGAAACGTTAGTTGTTGTTACCATTGTTGCCGCAACACCAAAGCTGTTTACGTCTTTATCTGTACCGCGGTACATGCCTGCCGGTACTGTGCTGAATGCGTAGTATGGGTTGTTTGCAACGATCTCATCGATCTTCGCACCAGTTGCCGATACTAGTTTCGCATCACAAGATGTTGTTGCTTCTTTGATTGAACCGTTTGGATGGCCCACAACGTAAACGAACGCGTCGATTTTGTTGTCACAAAGTGCTTGAGAACGCTCTGAACCCTTAAGCTCAGATGCTAGCTTGAAGCTGTCGTTAGTCCAGCCCATCGCTTCCATTACAACACCCATAGTCGCACGGTCACCAGAACCAGGGTTACCGATGTTTACGCGCTTACCTTTCAGGTCAGATACGTTTTCGATACCTGAATCGCTACGAGCGATAATGTTGAAAGGTTCTGTGTGTAGAGAGAACATTGCACGTAGCTCTTTGTACGGGCCTTGCTCAGCAAACTTACTTGTGCCGTTGTAGCCGTGGTACTGCCAATCCGACTGAACGATACCGAAGTCTAGTTCATTCGCACGGATAGTATTCACGTTGTAGATCGAACCACCAGTCGACTCTACAGAACAACGAATATTGTGTTCTTTACGGCCTTTGTTAACCAGCTTACAAATCGCACCACCTGTTGGGTAGTAAACACCCGTTACTGAACCAGTACCGATAGTGACGAACTCTTGAGCGTTAACTGCGCCAGCGCCCATTACAGCAGCTGCAATAGCGCCAACTTTAATAAGTTTGTTCAATGCCATGAATTTCCCTTCCTTTATTCATTATTAACCCATTGCAAGTTTAGTCGCTTTGGGAGTTTCCTATTGCAGGAAACGGCATCTTTTCCAATCCGTATGTTGGAAAAGTGGCTGAATAATACCAAAAAATTGGCAGATAATTACACGATTGTTAACGATTCTAGCTAAAAAGACTAAATGTGTACGTGATGTATATAAGGAGTTGTTGATTTAAAATTCATTTAAATCATAGGGTTAGGTCTTTAGTGGGGAAGGTGCGGGATTTGTTTAAGATGTGATCTGAATCACGCCGGTATATTGGCGGCGTGATTCCTATTTTTTTGCTCAATATGAGCTTAACCAGCGTACTCGAATAGATCGCAAACCGAGTTAAATAGCTGCTCCGTGGTTACCGACAGGGTTGGTGTGATGAAAATCGTATCATCACCGGCTACCACGCCTAAGATGCCTTCTGACTTGCCTAATGAGTCTAGCAAACGAGCAATTAGCTGTGCAGCGCCAGGACCAGTATGGATGACAACCAGTGCGGTGTTGTGATCAATATCTAGCACTAATTCACGAAGTGAACTTGATACAGTAGGTACACCCAGTTCGGCTGGAAGGCAGTAAACCATCTCCATCTTCGCATTACGAGTACGGACAGCACCGAACTTAGTGAGCATGCGTGAGACTTTAGATTGGTTTATGTTCTCGAAGCCTTCATTTTTTAATGCTTCTACAATATCGCCCTGAGAGCCGAAACGTTCTTCTTTCAGCAATGCTTTAAAAGCACGAACGAGGTTATCTTGTTTTTCAGAATGGCGCATGGTTTGTTTACCAATAGTTTATAAAAAGCGAGTGAATATTCTCGCATAGCTATGCATTTCACGCCATGCCTTGCATTCAATTATGTCTAAGATATCACTGTAAACTTACATTTTATTAGTGAGGAAAATGTAAGTTAACCCTTTGTCATTAAAGGCGAAGAGGAGGATAATGGCGCCGCCCTTTGTGGCACGTTTTTGTCGGATTGCGCAAGGTCGCAAAGCTGACGTTAATTGATTGTAATCAGGATGTGATTAGTTTAGTTTTGACCAAGTTGATTACAAATCGCCCTATAAGACATATATAAGAGAGTCATCTCAAGGAGAACTACGATGAAAGTAGCCGTTATTGGTGCCGCAGGTGGCATCGGTCAAGCCCTAGCCCTACTACTTAAGAACCGTCTACCAGCAGGTTCTGATCTAGCACTTTATGACATTGCCCCTGTTACTCCAGGTGTTGCAGCAGACCTTAGCCACATCCCTACGCCAGTTTCTATTAAAGGCTATGCGGGTGAAGATCCAACACCAGCATTAGATGGTGCGGATGTTGTACTGATTTCGGCAGGTGTTGCACGTAAACCGGGTATGGACCGTGCGGATCTATTCAACGTAAACGCTGGCATTGTTAAGTCTCTAGCTGAAAAGATTGCCGCTGTTTGTCCTAAAGCACTTGTAGGTATCATCACAAACCCAGTGAACACAACAGTGCCAATCGCAGCTGAAGTACTGAAAAAAGCAGGCGTTTACGATAAGCGCCGTCTATTCGGTATTACTACTCTTGATGTTATTCGTTCTGAAACTTTCGTTGCAGAGCTAAAAGATAAAGATCCAGGTGAGGTACGTGTACCAGTTATCGGTGGTCACTCGGGCGTAACGATTCTTCCTCTACTTTCTCAAGTAGAAGGTGTTGAGTTTACAGATGAAGAAGTGGCAGCTCTAACTAAGCGTATCCAAAACGCAGGTACTGAAGTTGTTGAAGCAAAAGCGGGCGGCGGTAGCGCGACACTATCTATGGGTCAAGCGGCGTGTCGTTTCGGTCTAGCCATGGTGAAAGCACTTCAAGGTGAAGAAGTTGTTGAGTACGCATACGTTGAAGGTGAAGGCGAGCACGCTCCATTCTTTGCCCAACCAGTTAAGCTAGGTAAAGAAGGCGTTGAAGAAGTCCTAAGCTACGGCGAGCTAAGTGTATTTGAAAAATCAGCACTAGACGGCATGCTAGAAACACTGAATGGTGACATCCAAACAGGTGTAGATTTCGCTAAATAAGCTGAAATGATTTGATGTAAAAGCCGACTTTCGAGTCGGCTTTTTTGATCGCGAAATGTCATCAATAAAAAAGCGAGCCTAAGCTCGCTTTTTCAGTGCTGAATGCCGTTACTTACGAACAGCAATAGCTTCAATCTCGATACCAACATCTTTTGGTAGGCGTGCTACTTCTACACATGAGCGAGCAGGGTAGTTTGCTACGTTGTGCTCATCAAAGAACTTACCATATACTTCGTTTACTGTGCCGAAGTCGTTTAGATCTTTAACGAAGACTGTCATTTTAACGATGTCAGTAACAGATAGGCCTGATGCTTCAACAACTGCTTTCACGTTATCAAGAGATTGGCGAGCTTGCTCAGCGATATCTGCTGATACTTCACCCGTTGCTGGGTTTACTGGGATTTGGCCTGAAGTCAGTACCATGTTGCCTAGGTCTACGCCTTGTACGTATGGGCCGATAGCTGCTGGCGCAGACTCAGTGTGAAGTACTTTAGTCATTATTATGTTCCATCTATTGAGGGTTTGCGAAAAGAATCAGTGTGCCGTGATTTCCGTGCCGCGTAAAGAAAAAATCCCCGCTCGCTAAAGCAGGGATCAAGATGATTATCGAGAGTGAAAGACTATCGCTCAGTAACAATTTCACGTGCAAATACTTTCTCGCAGTATTTACATTTCAGGCGAATATCATCTTTTTTCTCAATGACTTTGAAGCTGCTTTCTACAGGCTCGTCGTGGGTGATGCAGTTGGTATTCGGGCACTCGAACACATTGTTAACTTGGCTTGGCAGCTCTAAAAGCAGTTTCTTAACCACTCGGTAGTCTTCGATTTGGTTGACTGTCGCATGTGGCGCGTAGAGTGCTAGTTTGCTCGCTTGCTCTTCACTGATAAAGACATTTTCGATTTTTAGAAGGTCTTTATGGCCCAGTGCCGATGACGGTAAATTTAAACCTACGGTTACGCGTTGCTCTGACTTGTGCATCGAGAACAGTTTAAGAACCTTGATACCAATTTGCGCTGGGATGTGGTCGATAACAGTACCATTTTTGATTGCTTCAACCTGCAATTGAGTTTCTTTATTCATTGTTATTTCTCCCTCGATTACAGCGATTTATTTAGAACAAGTGCGAGCAAAGCTTCACGGGCGTAGACGCCGTTTTCAGCTTGCTGGAAATAATAGGCATGCGGTGTTTTGTCCACATCGACAGTGATTTCATCAACACGAGGAAGCGGGTGAAGCACTTTTAGATTATCACGTGCGCCTTCTAGCAGTGCTGCCGTTAAGATGTATGCCGATTTTATGTGCGCGTATTCAGATTCATCAAAACGCTCTTTTTGTACACGCGTCATGTAGAGTACATCCAGCTCAGGGATAACTGTGTCCATATCAGTGTGTAAGCTGTATTCGATGCCAGCTTCATCTAACTCTTCACAGATATAGTCAGGCATGGCTAGAGCTTCTGGGGCGATGAAGAAGAAGCGCACATTGTTAAACTTCGCCAGAGCTTGCGTGAGTGAGTGGACTGTACGACCATATTTTAAATCACCGACAAATGCGACGTTTAGGTTATCTAGACGACCCTGAGTCTCCGCGATAGAGAACAGGTCTAGTAGTGTCTGAGTTGGGTGCTGGTTAGCGCCATCACCTGCGTTAATTACTGGTACGCCGTTAGAAAACTCAGAAGCCAGGCGAGCAGCCCCTTCTTGTGGGTGACGCATAACAAACGCATCAACGTACGATGAGATAACTTGTACGGAATCTGCCAGTGTTTCGCCTTTTTTCGCTAAAGAAGTATTGCCGCCATTATCAAAACCGATCACATCACCACCAATGCGCTGAATTGCCGTTTCGAAAGAGAGGCGAGTACGGGTTGAAGGCTCGAAGAAACAGCTCGCAATGACTTTATTTTTTATCAACTCAGGCTTTTGCTCTGCTTTAAGTTCTCCAGCAGTTTTGACAATCAATTCCAGCTCTTCACGTGAAAGCTCAGGAATCGAGATAATGTGCTTGTTGTAAAGCGTGTTTGTCATAATCATCTTCCCAGTCATGAATTTTAGGCACAAAAAAGCCCCCCAATATGGGAGGCTTTAAAAACGGTTGGAAATAGCAAAATAACCTGCCAGTAAGCAATGTGGCTTACTCATTGTAAAACGTGTTGTAGCGTACGATTTACGTGGCATTAATTCACTACCTCCAGACAAATTGCCGAGCATTATACGCTGAAGATTTGTTAACGCAAGCGATTACATCGAGGGTTTTTGTGTCAACTTGCGTCTGTTACTAGCTCCCAAGTGTGGCAACCATCACAGCTTTAATTGTGTGCATTCGGTTCTCAGCTTCATCAAACACAATTGAGTGTTCTGATTCAAACACTTCTTCAGTCACTTCTAGCCCCTTCATACCATACTTTTCTGCGACTTCTTTACCAATGGTGGTTTCATCATTGTGGAAAGCCGGTAAGCAGTGCATGAATTTGACTTGTGGATTGCCTGTTTTGGCGATCACATCCATGTTGATTTGGTACGGGGTCATCATTGCAACTCGTTGATCCCAAGTTTCTGGCGCTTCACCCATTGAGACCCAAACATCGGTATAGAGGTAGTCACAGCCTTGCACACCCTCATCAACATTTTCTGTAAGAGTAATTTTGGCGCCCGTGCTGTTGGCTATTGCTTGGCAAGCACTAACTAACTCTTCTTCAGGCCAGTAGGCTTTTGGCGCGACGAGGCGAATATCCATGCCCATTTTTGCTGCACCAACTAATAGAGAGTTGCCCATGTTGTTACGCGCATCACCTAAGTAAGCGAACTTGATCTCGTGTAATTGCTTGCCTCGGCCGTGCTCAAGCATGGTTAAGAAGTCAGCCAAAATCTGAGTCGGGTGGAATTCGTCCGTTAAGCCATTCCAAACTGGTACGCCAGCATAAGCGCCAAGCTCTTCGACGATCTCTTGGCCAAAACCACGATATTCGATTCCATCGTACATTCTTCCAAGTACGCGAGCGGTATCTTTCATCGATTCTTTATGGCCAATTTGAGAGCCAGAAGGGCCAATGTAGGAAACCTGCGCACCTTGATCAAACGCAGCCACTTCAAAAGCACATCGGGTACGTGTTGACGCTTTTTCGAAGATCAGTGCGATGTTCTTGCCAACCAGTTTTTTCTGTTCCGTTCCAGCGTATTTTGCTTTTTTCAAATCAGCAGAAAGATCGAGCAGAAACTGAATCTCTTTTGGAGTGAAATCGAGTAGTTTGAGGAAGTTTCGGTTACGTAGATTAAAGGCCATGCTCCAGTCCTTGAATGTTCATTCACTTAATGGAGTTAGTTAAACATATTTATTAGTTGTTTGTGAATAATTATTTTAAATAAATGCCGAGATATGAATTATATCTCGGCAGAAGTGACTATAAATTCTCTTCGGCGAATTCGGCCAGACGGCTGCGAACCACACCATTTAGATGGATATTGGCGCTGCCTTCGAAGTTTTTAAACCGCTCAACCATATAGGTTAAGCCGGATGTCACAGGGGTTAGATAGTGGGAATCGATCTGCGCTAAGTTACCAGAGCAGACAATCTTGGTTCCTTCACCACAACGGGTAATGATGGTTTTGATTTGTGAAGCGGTGAGGTTTTGACACTCATCGAGTAACACGAATGCATTTTGGATTGATCGACCGCGCATAAAGTTGATCGACTTAAATTGAATATTGGCTTTGTCGCAGATGTACTTGAGCGATCCTTCGGTGCAGTGATCGTTTTTGTGCAGCGCTTCAAGTGTATCGGTGATCGCAGCAAGCCAGGGCAGCATTTTCTCTTCTTCACTACCTGGTAAGAAACCAATCGACTCACCAATATCCGGTGTATTTCGCGTGACAATGATCTTATCAAACATTCCTTTCTCTATGGTCTGCTCCAGTGCAGAAGCCATCGCTAGGAGGGTTTTACCACTGCCTGCGGCACCCGTTAAGATCACCAGATCAATATCAGGATCAAGCAGGGCATCCAAGGCCATACCTTGATAGATGTTTTTCGGTGTAATGTCCCAAGCTCGGCGGTGCATCAAACGTTCGCGACTGAGATCTTTGAGTATCAATTTGTCTTGTTCGATCTCTTCCACTCGACCTGCAAAGTCACTCTCTTCATCGATCACATATTGATTAATGTAAGTTGGATCAAAGGGTTCACGATTTAGAGTGTGGTAAGTGCGACCGGCAAGGTTTTTACTCTCGACTTCATCGATGCTACTCCAAAAATCGCCTTCAATTTGTTGGAAGCCTTTGGTGAGGTATTGAACATCATCAATCAGTTGGTCAGTGCGATAATCTTCAACAAAACGTACGCCTGCGCCTTTGGCTCGCAAACGCATATTGATGTCTTTGGTGACTAATATGACTTCGCGTGGGGCGCGTTTATTTTGCAGGTAAAGCACGCCATTTAAGATTCGATTGTCCCCTGCTTTATCTGCGAAAGCTTTAACGGTTTCTTGCAATTCGAAGTCAGCTAAAATCGCTATGTGTCCCGTGTTTTCAAAATCTTTGTTAACTGGGATTCCTTCGGAAATTTCATCCGGAGTTGCGTCTTTAAATATCGCTTCGAGAGCTCGGATCGCTACTCGCGCATCACGAGCGACATCGCGCTTGCTATCTTTAATTCTGTCGAGTTCTTCCAATACCGTCATCGGGATGATGACATCATGTTCTTTGAATGAGTAGATGGCTAGAGGTTCATGAAGAAGGATGTTGGTGTCTAGAACAAAGAATTTCCGGTCTGTGTCACCCATAAGCGTCTCCTTGCCGACATGCGGCTTGCTTACCCCTCATACTTTTGTATGAAGTGGTCTACCTGCGGTTATTAGCAGTGTTGTAGCCTGGTAATCAGAGATCGCTGATGGTTTGACTACAAAAACTGCAAACCCGTGTTGATCGTCATCTTAATCAATGCATCTCTTGTGCCAGTCAGAAACTTGACGCATGAGAAAGCACTTCATCATTAAGTATAAGCCTGTTTTTCAACACTCTTATGTAGAAATGCCATTGATTTCTTACACTTTGATGTCATGCAAAGGTTTGATAAAAAATTGTTGGATTTTGAGGCCTTTGTACGTGACCAATGTCACAGCTTCAAGTAAGATTAGCGACCTTTTTCTGCGCAGCGGCTGACCTCTATTTTCCCCGTCAGCGCCTTTCAAGTTGCAGCAGACTTACTACAATAAATAGACCCATTTTTAGACTTAAACAGATGAGGTAGTCGATTCATGACATTTGCTTTGGGCCAGCGCTGGATTAGCGATACGGAAAGCGATCTAGGTTTAGGAACCGTTGTAGCATTGGATGCTCGTACTGTGACACTAATGTTTGCAGCTTCTGAAGAAAACCGAGTGTATGCTCGAAATGATGCGCCCGTAACCCGAGTGACTTTTAACAGTGGCGACGTGATTGAATGCCAACAAGGTTGGTCACTGAAAGTTGAGCAAGTGGTAGAAGAGCAAGATCTGTTTACCTATATCGGTACACGCGAAGATACCGGTGAAGAGGGTGTGGTATTGCGCGAAATTATGCTCAGCAACCAGATCCGCTTCAACAAACCACAAGACAAATTGTATGCAGGTCAAATTGATCGCATGGATAACTTTGTGCTGCGTTACCGTGCATTGATGAACCAGTATGAACAACATAAGAGCCCTATGCGTGGCCTATGTGGTATGCGCGCAGGTTTGATTCCTCATCAGCTCTATATCGCACATGAAGTTGGTCGTCGTCACGCGCCGCGTGTATTACTTGCCGATGAAGTAGGTCTAGGTAAGACCATCGAAGCAGGTATGATCATCCACCAGCAAGTGTTGGCGGGGCGCGCCGAGCGTATCTTGATTGTTGTACCTGAAACGCTGCAACACCAATGGTTAGTTGAAATGATGCGTCGTTTCAATTTGCACTTCTCTATCTTTGATGAAGAGCGTTGTATTGAAGCGTTCGCTGACTCTGATAACCCGTTTGATACGCAGCAATACGTCCTATGTTCATTAGATTTCCTACGCAAGAGCCGTAAACGTTTTGAACAGGCGCTAGAAGGTGAGTGGGATCTGTTGGTGGTCGATGAAGCACACCACCTAGAATGGAGCCCAGAGAAACCAAGCCGCGAATACCAAGTGGTAGAAGGCTTAGCTGAACGTACTCCTGGTGTATTGCTGCTAACTGCAACGCCAGAACAGCTTGGCCGCGAAAGCCACTTTGCACGTTTACGCTTACTCGATTCGGATCGTTTCTTTGATTACGAAGAGTTCGTTAAAGAAGAAGAGCAATATGCGCCAGTTGCTGATTCAGTGAGTGCGTTGTTCTCTGGTCAAAAACTAGAAAACGAAGCCAAAAACCAAATCACTGAGTTACTGTCAGAGCAAGATGTGGAGCCGCTGTTCCGTATTATTGAGAGTGATAGTGACGAAGAAGAAAAAGCGAGCGCACGCCAAGAGCTAATTGACAACCTGATGGATCGTCACGGTACAGGTCGTGTTTTGTTCCGTAACACGCGCGCAGCGATCAAAGGTTTCCCTAAGCGTAATGTGAACCTACTACCGATGCCAATTCCTCAGCAGTACACCACATCGATGCGTGTATCTGGGATGATTGGCGGCAAGATGAGCGCAGAAGCTCGTGCGATTAAAAATCTTTACCCTGAAGAGATCTTTCAAGAGTTTGAAGGGGAAGACTCAAGCTGGTGGCAATTTGATAGCCGCGTAAACTGGCTACTAGAAAAAATTACCGAAAAACGTAGCGAGAAGATTCTTGTGATCGCTTCTCGTGCAAGTACTGCGCTTCAACTTGAGCAAGCACTGCGTGAGCGTGAAGGAATTCGTGCAACTGTATTCCACGAAGGCATGTCGATTCTTGAACGTGATAAAGCGGCGGCTTACTTTGCTCAGGAAGAGGGTGGTGCTCAGGTTCTAATTTGTAGTGAAATTGGCTCTGAAGGTCGTAACTTCCAGTTCGCGAATCAGCTCGTGATGTTCGATTTACCGTTCAATCCGGATCTACTTGAACAACGTATTGGCCGCTTGGACCGTATCGGTCAAAGCCGCGATATCGACATTCATGTGCCATATCTACAAGGCACCTCTCAAGCCATTTTAGCGCGTTGGTTCGATGAAGGTTTAAATGCGTTCGCGGAAACCTGTCCAACAGGACGTATGGTTTATGACAAGTATGCAGATAATTTGATTGAGATGCTGGCTTCAGGTGATACGACAGAGCTAGACGACATCATTGCTCAGTCTGCTGTTATGAACAAAGAGCTAAAATCTCAGCTTGAACAAGGCCGAGACCGCCTGCTAGAAATGCACTCCAATGGCGGCGAAAAAGCGCAGGCGATCGTCGATAAGATTGCAGCAACAGACGGTGACACTAACCTAGTCACCTTTGCTCTTAGCCTATTTGATACCATTGGTTTAGACCAAGATGACAAAGGCGAAAATGCGCTTGTGGTGACACCATCTGAGCATATGTTAGTGCCGAGCTATCCGGGTCTACCGTACGAAGGGGCAACTATTACTTTTGATCGTGAAACGGCGCTATCTCGCGAAGATATGAACTTTATTAGTTGGGAACACCCAATGATTCAAGGTGGTATCGATCTGTTGATGAGTGAAGGTGTGGGCACAACCGCGGTATCGCTACTGAAAAACAAAGCGCTACCAGTGGGTACTATGCTGCTTGAGTTGATCTACAAAGTGGACGCCCAAGCTCCAAAACGCAGCGGTATTGCCCGTTTCTTACCAACAACGCCAATTCGTTTGATGCTAGATGGCAAAGGCAACGACCTATCTGCTCAAGTTGAGTTTGAAAGCTTTAACCGTCAATTGAGCCCAGTTGGTCGTCATATTGCGACTAAGTTGGTGGCATCTGTACAAGCTCAAGTGCATCAGTTAGTTGCGGCGGGTGAGACGCTTATCGTTGAGAAAGTGGAAGCGATTCGTAATCAAGCTCAGCAAGAGATGCAAGCTAGCCTAAACAGTGAGCTAGAGCGCTTGCAGGCATTGAAAGCGGTCAACCCGAACATCCGTGATGAAGAGATTGATGCAATTGATGAGCAAATCAAAGAGCTAACGGGCTACATTGGCCAAGCTCAGTATCAATTGGATTCGTTACGAATGATCGTCGTATCGCATAATTGATGCGCTCTCAGAACTCTTAAATTAAACCCAGCGTAACGCTGGGTTTTTATTGGATGAATACAATGGCTATGACCGAATACAACCCGCCGCGCGAACCGTGGGTTGATATCGTATTTGAAGATGAACATATCTTAGCGGTGAACAAGCCGTCTGGATTACTTTCGGTACCAGGGCGTTTGGCTGAGCACTACGACAGTATGTGGTCACGTTTAGTCGCGCTCTACCCAGATATCCAAGTGGTACACCGTTTAGATATGGATACCTCAGGGCTGATGTTACTGGCTAAAAATAAAGATGCTGAACGCTCGCTCAAAAAGCAATTTCAATATCGTTTAACGCATAAAGTCTATTATGCGCGTGTTTGGGGTCATCCAGAGCAAAACGAAGGCGAGGTCGACTTGCCTTTAATTTGCGATTGGCCGAATCGCCCGAGGCAGAAAGTGTGCTTTGACGATGGCAAGCCGTCGCAGACTTTATATCAAGTGGCTAAACGTGAAGAGAAAACATCGATCGTGCGCTTATTGCCAGTAACGGGGCGCTCACACCAGCTTCGTGTTCATATGCAGGCATTAGGTCATCCGATTGTCGGTGATGAGTTCTACTCGCAAGGTGAGGCGTTTGAGTTTTCTGATCGCCTTGAGCTGCACGCGTCAGAGCTGAGTTTTTATCACCCTCAAAGTGAACAGCTGCAAAGCATTTTTGTTCCATGTGACTTCTATCTTGAAGCAGAAGCAATGATCTTTAACTATTTTTCGCCTGTGCGAGAATTGCCTGATTATAAAACGCTGCCACGCTCATAATTTCCTCATCTAATCATTAGGCAGCGAAAGGAGATCTTATGTCGCTGCCTAACTCTTCTCTACCTGCCGTTGTGTTTCTTGATCGAGCTACGATCCCTACTCAAATTGATTTACCGTTGCTTCCCTTTGAACATCAATGGATCGAATACGATTTTACCTCTCCCGAACAGGTTGTTGAGCGCTTGAAAGGTGTGCAAGTTGTGATCACCAATAAGGTGGTGCTTGATCGAGAGCGATTAAGCCAACTGCCAGATCTCAAACTGATCGCTGTGTCTGCAACCGGGTTTAATAATGTGGATATTGAGTATTGTCGTCAGCATGGAATTGCGGTGGCCAATGTTCAAGGCTATGCCACTCAATCGGTGCCTGAACATGTTATTGCGATGATATTTGCTTTAAAGCGCAATCTTAAAGGCTATCACAATGATATTGCAGCGGGAGAGTGGCAGCGTAATAAGCAGTTTTGCTTTTTTACCCACCCTATTACTGATGTGGCTGGGTCAACGCTTGGAGTTATTGGCAGCGGGGCGTTAGGAAGTGCGACGGCTGCATTAGCCAAAGCGATTGGTATGAACGTCATATTCGCAGAACGAAAGAGTGCTCAAAATTGCCGAGAAGGCTTTTATCCTTTTGAACAGGTACTGGCTATGTCGGATGTCATTACACTTCACTGCCCATTGAGCGAGCAAACTAAGAACTTGATTGGTCGACAGGAACTTGCACAGATGAAATCGACTGGCGTTGTGATAAATACCGGCAGAGGTGGATTAGTTGATGAAGAAGCATTGATCGACGCGCTTAAAACTGGTGTGATCGCTGGGGCAGGTGTCGATGTGTTTACTGACGAGCCTGCTGATGAGTCAAATTCATTAATTGCCAATATGCACTTACCCAACCTTTTACTCACACCTCACGTCGCGTGGGGGAGCGATTCATCGATTCAACAATTGGCGAACATTTTGATCGATAACATCACAGCATTTATGGAAGGCAAAAAGCAGAATCGCGTCGTGTAAATTACCTGTGAATTACATTGAAGTTATTGATTTTTATATAAATAGTCAAGTGTGAGCTGGATCGCTGCTTGAGAAGCTTTCTGAATGGTTTTATAGACCTTATTAATAAAATGTAAGAAATTACGTTTTTAAAAATAATTTATAAATCATACGTCAGGAATTTAATCGCTATGGAACAACAACAGCTTACAAACCCCGTCTCATTCAACGGAAGAGGCGGTGAGTTTTTTGGTATTTGGATCGTTAATATTCTTCTTTCGATCATTACTTTGGGAATTTATTCAGCTTGGGCTAAGGTAAGAACCAAACGTTACTTTTATGGCAACACCCATATTGATGGTGACAACTTTGAATATCATGCTCAGCCTATTCAAATTTTAAAAGGACGTTTAGTCGCGTTAGCTGTCGTTTTAGCTTGGTCTATCTCGAGCAACTTTTTCCCAGTAGCAAGCATGGCGTTATTACTGGTGTTTTACGCTGCATTGCCTTGGTTACTTTGGAGCAATGCCCGCTTTGATGCTGCGATGACCAGTTATCGTAACGTTCACTTCTCTTTTACCGCACCACTTAAACAAGCTTACGTTACTTTACTTGGACGTGGTGTTGGTGCGCTATTAATCATAATGACCTACATTGGAATCATTATTGCGGTATCGAGTGTTTCTGTTGTCACTGCGGTATTAATGGGGGCGGGTGCCTTTGTTCTTATGTCAGTGATTTACGCTTGGGTGATTGCAGGCGCGCATCAATTCTTCACCAATGGCTACCAATATGGTGATTGGAAATTCAGTGCTGACTTAAAACTGGGCTTCTTCGTTAAACTGTACCTGAAGGCTCTAATGATGGGTGTGGTTGCAGCGCTCGTTTTCTTACTGATTATGTTCTTCGGCTTAATGGGAAGCCTAGACATGACACAGGTGCTCAATGGTGATTTCAGTTCACTGAGTGAAAATCTAACAGGTGCTTGGCTTATGTTTGCTGCGTATGGCGTGATGATTGTGTTGTCGATTACATTGACGGCATATACCACGACAAGTATCCGTAACTACATCTTCTCTCAATTAGCAGCTAAGCACGAAGAGCAGGCTGACGTTGAATACCAGTTCGTGTCTAAACTAACCGTTTCGAGTTACGTTTGGTTGGTACTATCAAACTTCCTTCTTCAGGTGGTAACACTCGGTATTGCGCGTCCATGGGTGATGGTTCGTACATCTCGCTATCTTGCCGATCGTACGGCAGTGATTGGTGATATGTCATACCTGGTTGCTCGAGACGAAGCATCAGATGTGAAATCTGCGGTCTCTGATGAAGTGGCTCAGGCATTTGATTTAGGTATCGGAATTAGCTAATGCGAATCAAAGGTTCAGCTTTTCCTCCCAATAGCTCAGTACGTCATAGTGCTGAGCTAGACACTTCCCAAGCGGGATTTATCAGTTTAATTGTTGATGATGAAACGATTCGTTGTGATGTTAATTGGATTGAGATAAGTGTCCCAGTTGGCAAGCTTCCGATTCGTTTTAAGCTGCCTGATGGTTGGATGTTCGTTGCTGAACGATCTCCTCAGATAAGCCAATGGCTGAAGGAAAATAGGAAATCTGGATGGGTTGATAAGATCGAAGGCAATGTTTTTGCTTGGATTTTCTCTGCACTGATTTGTCTTTGTGTTGTCATTGGAAGCTATCATTATCTATTACCTTGGGTGAGCCAAAAAGTGGCAGAGTCGGTGCCTGACTATGTGGCTATCGCCTTAGGAAATAAAGTCTTAGACAGCTTCGATGAACATTGGGAGAAGAGTCAGTTACCTGTAAACCAGCAGCAACAAATTCGTTTGCGCTTACAGGAGCATCTCACGCAGCTGTCGCCATTGCCTTATTCCATTGAGGTAGAGTTTCGTTCTTCTGACATGGGAGCCAATGCGTTTGCACTGCCTGGTGGAAAAATTGTTGTGCTCGATGATCTCGTCAAGCTTGCGCAAAGTGATCAACAGCTCGATAGCATTCTTTTGCACGAAGTTGGCCATGTACACCATCAGCACATGTTGAAGAAACTGGTTCATTCGAGCTTGCTGTCTGTCGGAGTCTCCTTGTTGGTTGGGGAGAGTTCGGGTGTGATTGATAATCTTGCAGGTCTTGGTGTGTTCTTTTTGTCTAATGGTCACTCTCGTGAAGCAGAGTTGCAAGCGGACGAATACGCTAAACAGAGTATGCTGACAATTTACGGTAGTAGTGAATCGATGGCTGAAATGTTCGAACTCTTCAGGGCACAAGAGTGGGTTGAAGTCCCCGAGTGGTTGAATTCACATCCAGACTTTGAGCAGCGAATTGAAGCAGCAAGAGAGTAATTGTTTTTCAGTAAACAAAAAAGGCAGCGAAATCGCTGCCTTATTTATTTTTTGAACTCAATTACAGAGCAGCAATGGTTGCCTTCTGCTCTTCAAGCTTCGCTAGTGTCTCTTGGTAACCAACGAGTTTCTCACGCTCTTTGGCGATAACCGCTTCAGGTGCTTTAGCAACGAAACCTTCGTTACCTAGCTTACCTTCGATACGCTTGATTTCGCCGTGCGTTTTCTTCACTTCTTTATCAAGACGAGCAAGTTCTGCATCTTTATCGATAAGACCTGCCATTGGGATCATCAGTTCAGATTGACCGACTAGCTTAGTTGCACAAGCTGGAGTCTCTGCGCCATCAGCAAGAACTGTTAGGCTATCTAGCTTAGCAAGAGAGTTAAGTACTACCTTGTTCGCTTCGATACGCGCCGCGTCTTTCTCGTTAGCAACCTTGATCATTACTTCTAGACCTTTGCTAGGTGCAATGTCGTACTCTGCACGTAGATTACGGATAGCTGCAATGAAAGTCTTAACCCACTCGATGTCTTCTACGATCTCAGCGTTGAAGTTATCTTCGTTAAACTGAGGAAGCGCTTGAGTCATGATAGTGTCGCCTTCAACACCGTCTACTAATGGCTTAACGCTCTGCCAGATAGATTCAGTGATGTAAGGAAGCACTGGGTGAGCAAGACGTAGTGTCTTCTCTAGTACCGTGATCAGCATGTAGCGAGTTGCTTGTTGCTGAGCTTCTGTGCCTTTCCATAGAACCGGCTTAGTTAGTTCGAGGTACCAGTCACAGAATTGGTTCCAGATGAATTCGTAAAGCGTGTTTGCCGCCATGTCTAGACGATAGTTGTCTAGGTGAGCGTTAAACTCTTTCGCTGCTAGTTCAAACTGAGATTCAATCCACTTATCTGCTAGAGAGAATTCCATGTTTGCACGTTCTTCAGCTGATAGTGACATGCCACAATCGTGCTCTTCTGTGTTCATCAGTACGTAACGGCTTGCGTTCCATAGCTTGTTACAGAAGTTACGGTAACCTTCAAGACGCTTCATATCCCAGTTGATGTCACGGCCAGTAGAAGCCATAGCGGCAAGAGTGAAACGCAGTGCGTCAGTACCGTATGGTTCGATGCCGTTTTCGAAAGTCTTACGTGTGTTCTTCTCGATCTTCTTCGCTAGCTGAGGCTGCATCATGTTGCCACAACGCTTTTCTACTAGAGACTCAAGGTCGATACCATCGATCATGTCGATAGGGTCAAGAACGTTACCTTTAGACTTAGACATCTTGTCGCCGTTTTCGTCACGGATTAGGCCCGTTACGTAAACTGTCTTGAATGGTACTTGTGCTTTACCATTTTCATCTTTGTTGAAGTGCATGGTCATCATGATCATACGCGCAACCCAGAAGAAGATGATATCGAAGCCAGTTACTAGAACGTCTGAAGGGTGGAATGTCTTCAGATCTTCAGTTTGCTCAGGCCAGCCTTGAGTACCGAATGTCCATAGTGCAGAAGAGAACCATGTATCGAGTACGTCGTCGTCTTGGCGAAGAACCACAACTGGTGCAAGGTTGTTGTTTGCACGTACTTCTTCTTCGGTACGGCCTACGTATACGTTGCCATCGTTGTCGTACCATGCTGGGATACGGTGACCCCACCAAAGCTGACGAGAGATACACCAGTCTTGAATGTCACGCATCCAAGAGAAGTACATGTTTTCGTACTGCTTAGGCACGAACTGGATCTCGCCATCTTCAACCGCTTTAACAGCAGGCTCAGCAAGAGGTGCAGCGCGTACGTACCATTGGTCAGTGAGCATTGGTTCGATAACCACGCCACCACGGTCGCCGTAAGGAACTGTTAGGTCGTGATCTTTAATCTCGTCAAGAAGGCCAAGCTCTTCAAATTCCGCAACGATAGCTTTACGTGCAGCAAAACGCTCCATGCCGTGGTACTTAGCAGGTAGTTCAGTTGAGTAAACATCGCTAGCTTCGCCGTTAGTGGTGAAGACTTCAGCTGCATCACGGATGTCTGCGTTGAAGGTTAGGATGTTGATCATTGGTAGGTTGTTACGCTTACCAACTTCGTAGTCATTGAAATCGTGCGCAGGCGTGATCTTCACACAACCTGTGCCTTTTTCCATATCTGCGTGCTCATCGCCTACGATAGGGATCAGACGGTTAACGATAGGAAGTAGGATCTCTTTACCGATAAGATCTTTGTAGCGTGGATCTTCTGGGTTTACAGCAACACCAGTATCACCAAGCATTGTCTCAGGACGAGTCGTCGCAACAACAATGTAGTCTTTACCTTCTGCTGTCTTCACGCCGTTTGCTAGCGGGTAGCGGAAGTGCCACATGTGGCCTTTTTTGTCTTTGTTTTCAACTTCAAGATCAGAAATTGCAGTGTGCAGTTTAGGATCCCAGTTTACTAGACGCTTACCGCGGTAGATTAGGTCTTCTTCGTATAGACGAACGAATACCTCTTGAACGGCATTAGACAGACCGTCATCCATCGTGAAGCGTTCACGATCCCAGTCAACAGATGCGCCAAGGCGACGAAGCTGTTTAGTGATTGTGCCGCCAGACTCGTTTTTCCACTCCCAGATTTTGTCGATGAAAGCATCACGACCGTAATCGTGCTTAGTTTTACCTTCTTCTGCAGCGATCTTACGCTCTACAACCATCTGAGTAGCGATACCGGCGTGGTCAGTACCGACTTGCCAAAGAGTGTTTTTACCCTTCATGCGTTCAGCACGGATTAGAGTATCCATGATCGTATCTTGGAACGCGTGGCCCATGTGTAGGCTACCAGTGACGTTCGGTGGCGGGATCATGATGCTGTAAGCTTCTTTAGTCGTGTCACCGTGTGGCTTGAAGTAGCCTTTCTCTTCCCAAGCTTGGTATAAAGCTTGTTCAATTGAAGTTGGGTTATATGTCTTTTCCATAGTACTCATTTACTGGATACGTTGATGGTAATCGTAGTCAATCTTTATAAGTGAACTCTCTAAATGGAGAGCTTAACTATAAGGATTGACCGGTTGCATATTTTGTTGCTGTTAGCTGTGCGCGATCTCGATCGTTTGTAGCTGATAGCCAGCTTGACGGTAGATTTTATATCTTTCTCGCGCCAGTTGCTTGGCTTTTTCTTCGCAAGGGACGAAGTCTACCACCTCTGCAAACTTGTTCGCAAAGGTTGTCTCATTTTCAGCCAAATTTATTACCAATTGCCTGTTCCAAGTGGGTTTGACCGCTTGATAACCGATCTCGATATTGGTTGCGTATTTTGGGCCTTCACCGACTAAATTATGAGCGATAAATTGAGTGGGGTCGACTTGCCAAAATCGTTCAGCGAGCTGCTCTGCGTGTGGTTTATCATTACAATTGAGATAGACTTTAGCGCCTTGTTTAGCAAAATGCTGAGCAAGAAAAAGCACGTATTCACCAAACCCATCCTCTGTCGCTTGAGGTGAGTTATCTGCAATAAGGTAAAACGTAGCGTTAGCCATAAATCATCCCCCGCTTGATAAAGATAAATCAGCGCAATTAAAAAAGGGCCTTTCGGCCCTTTTCATTATTTCGAGGTTTGTTCCTCAGTCTCTTGGCCACTTCGATTAAGTAAGAATTGGACAAGCATTGAGACTGGGCGACCGGTCGAACCTTTCGCTGCACCTGACTTCCACGCAGTACCTGCGATATCAAGGTGCGCCCAGTGGTATTTCTTCGCGAACTTCGATAGGAAACAACCCGCAGTGATAGTGCCCGCAGGACGACCACCGATGTTAGCCATATCCGCAAATTGGCTCTTCAGCTGCTCGTGGTACTCGTCAGCCATTGGTAGACGCCATGCACGGTCGCTCGCTTGCTCAGAAGCATTAACTAGCTCATGAGATAGCGGGTTATGGTTAGAGATAACCGCACTGATGTTGTGACCAAGAGCCATGATACAAGCGCCTGTTAGAGTTGCGACGTCAACGACACACTCTGGTTCGAAGCGTTCAACGTAAGTCAAAGCATCACAAAGAACTAAACGACCTTCAGCATCAGTATTTAATACTTCAACAGTTTGGCCCGACATAGTTGTTAGGATATCACCAGGACGGTAAGCGTTGCTGCCTGGCATGTTTTCACAGCCCGCAAGAACACCAACAACGTTTAGTGGTAAGTTTAGCTTCGCTAGTGCTTTCATTGTACCGAATACAGACGCTGCACCACACATGTCGTACTTCATCTCATCCATGCCTTCGCTTGGCTTGATAGAAATACCGCCTGAATCGAAAGTAAGGCCTTTGCCGACAAGCACGATTGGTTTTGCTTCTGGATCTGGATTGCCCTTGTACTCCATGATTGACATCATAGATTCATTCTTAGAGCCACGACCTACCGCTAGGTAAGAGGTCATGCCCAGTTTTTCCATCTCTTGCTCACCAATGATCTTGGTTGTTACCGTCTCGTAATCATCCGCTAGGCGACGAGCTTGAGAAGCTAGGTAAGCTGGGTTTGCAATGTTTGGTGGCATGTTGCCAAGATCTTTTGACGCTTTCACACCAGACGCGATAGCTAAACCGTGTGCGATTGCTTTTTCGCCTAGGTTTAACTCACGACGTGTTGGTACGTTAAATACTAGCTTACGTAGTGGGCGACGCGTTTCTGGTTTTACGCTCTTGAACTGATCAAAGGTGTATAGACCATCTTTAGTCGCTTCAACCGCCTGGCGCACTTTCCAGTACGTATCGCGACCTTTAACGTGCAGTTCTGTAAGGAAACATACTGCTTCCATCGAGCCGGTTTCGTTTAGCGTGTTGATCGTCTTTTGAATAATTTCTTTGTATTGACGTTCGCCTAGCTCGCGCTCTTTACCACAACCTACGAGTAGAACTCGCTCTGAAAGGACACCTGGTACTTGATGAAGCAGTAGCATCTGCCCTGGTTTACCTTCTAGGTCACCACGGCGAAGTAGTGAACTAATATAGCCATCGCTGATTTTATCGAGCTGCTCAGCTACTGGAGAAAGACGGCGTGGTTCAAACACACCTACAACGATACATGCGCTACGTTGCTTCTCTGGGCTACCACTCTTTACACTGAACTCCATGCGTACTCCTACATCCTGAAGACAAATAGAACTAAATGTTAGATAATGTCGTCTTACTTGTTGATTCCTTAGTCGGAACTATCCTTAAATAAGCGCGTTAACAGTTAGCCAAAAATTTAAAAAATAAAAGGTTCAACGGGAAATTATAGTGATTCAATTAAAAAAACAAGTTTTGTATAGGTAATTTCAGCGTGATTATTGTTAGATATTTGATCCGCGAGACACTCAAGAGCCAATTAGCCATCTTTTCGGTACTTTTACTGGTCTTTATTAGTCAGACTTTTATCAAGGTGCTAGGAGATGCAACTGATGGTGATATTCCCGCTCGCCTAATTTTATCCATTGTTGGTTTGAACATTCCTAAAATGGGGTTGTTGATGCTGCCGATGAGTTTGTATATCGGTATTTTGCTTACCTTTGGTCGATTATACAGCGAAAGTGAAATTACCGTCATGAATGCGACAGGGATGGGAAGTAAACCTCTGATTCGTGCCGCGATGTCATTGGCATTGATTACGACTGTAATTGCAGCATTTAACTCACTTTACCTAGCACCGTGGGCATTAGAAAAAGAAGCGCAGCTTACCGAGCAAGTAGCAGCTGAAAATAGCGTTGATCTGTTAAAAGCTGGCCAGTTCCAACGTACACCTGACGGCTCTTCTGTGGTGTTCATTGACGAAATCAAAGACAAAAAGTTGAACAATGTCTTTGTTGCTCAGTTAAGTGCGCGTGACAGTATTTTACCGAGTGTAATGTTCTCCGATTCAGGCAAAGTGAAAGAAACCAAAGATGGTCGCCAAATGATCGTTATGCAAGATGGCACCCGATACGAAGGTATTCCAACCCGACTCGATTACATGGTCACTGAATTTGAACAATACAGTGGTGTGATTGGTGAGCGTGAAGTTGAGGCGAGAAAGCGCAGCTGGGGTGCAATCCCAACGCTAGAGTTGATTGATGATCCCGATCTATGGGCGCAAGCCGAATTGCAATGGCGAATTTCTCTGTTTATTTGTATTCCTCTGCTTACTATGTTGGTTGTTCCTTTATCCGCGGTGAATCCTCGTCAAGGGCGCTTTGCTAAGATGGGGCCAGCCATTCTGACCTATTTCGTCTATTTCATTACCGTAACAACGATGAAATCTGCGATTGAAGATGGGGATATTCCCACCATTGTAGGTATGTGGCCCGTCAATTTCGCGCTTTTAGTCGCAGCCATTACGGTTAATGTAATAGACAGCGTTCCTGTACGCAGAATGAAAGACAAATTTAAACAGCGTAAGGTGGCGTAAACCGTGTTTAAGATTTTAGATCTCTATATTGGTCGCACTATTATCGCGACAACGGCTATGGTTTTGGCAACCTTAGTGGGTCTTTCCGGGGTGATACGTTTCGTTGAGCAACTTCGTAGTGTAGGTAAGGGGAGTTATGACCTCCTCAATGCCTTTTACTTTGTTATGCTGGGCGTCCCGCGTGATATCGAAATGTTCTTTGCAATGTCCGTATTGCTTGGCGCTTTGATTGGCTTGGGCATGTTGGCTTCAAGCTCTGAATTGGTGGTCATGCAAGCGTCGGGTTACTCAAAGTTAGATATCGGTACTTCTGTGCTAAAAACCGCCATCCCCTTGATGCTAGTGATTATGGCTTTGGGTGAGTGGGGGGCTCCGCCAGCACAAAAAATGGCGCGTGAACTGCGTTCTTTCTCTCTATCAGGTGGTCAAATTGTGTCGGTTAGGAGTGGTGTCTGGGCGCGGGATGCTAATGACTTTATCTTTATCTCCAAAGTGGAAAATGACTCTTTATATGGCTTAAAAGTGTGGCGCTTTGATGATAACAAGCAGTTGTTCCAAGTGATTTTCGCTCCAACGGTAGATTACCAAGGTGACAATCAATGGTTAATGCATGATGCGCAAATTACCGATATGGCCGATAAAGTGGAATTAGCTAAATCAACGGTGGAAGAATATCATTGGTCCACATCTTTGGTTCCAGACAAGCTAGAAGTTGTGAAGGTCAAGCCTGAAGAATTAGCTGTCAGTGGCTTGTATGACTATGTGACCTACTTAAACGAATCTGAGCAAGACTCTTCACGTTATGAATTGGCTTTGTGGCGTAAAGTGACTCAGCCGTTTTCAATTGCAGTGATGATGTTATTAGCCCTGTCATTTGTTTTTGGTCCGCTGCGTAGTGTCAGCATGGGGGCAAGAATTTTGTCTGGTGTGGTTGCTGGATTTACCTTTTATATCTCGAGTGAGTTCTTTGGTCCGCTGGCTCTGGTTTATGGTATACCACCAGCCTTTGGCGCTGTGATGCCAAGTATTGTGTTCTTATCAATTGCGGTCATGTTGTTGAGAAGAAAGCTCTGAGAATAATACACGTTGTACTATGAAAAACGGCAGCCAATCGGCTGCCGTTTTTGTTAGTAGTAGCAAGAAGTCTAGAGAAGTTTTTTCAAGCGGTACAACTCTTCTAATGCTTGACGCGGCGTTAAATCATCGGGGTCGATGTTGGCTAATGCTTCCTCAACTTCGCTTGGTTCTGGAATTAAGCTCAATTGATTCGCGATATCGACCGCTGAACTGCTTGTAGGTGTTGCATTGTCGTTTTGGCTTAGCAACTCAAGCTGAGACAGTTTGGCGCGCGCATTTTTAATGACACTCTTTGGCACGCCAGCAAGGCCAGCCACAGCAAGACCATAAGATTTGCTTGCCGCTCCTTCTTGGACGGCGTGCATAAAGGCAATGCTGTCACCATGCTCGACTGCATCAAGATGGACATTGGCTAAATGAGGGATCTGGTTTGGTAGCTCAGTTAGCTCGAAGTAGTGAGTAGCAAACAGGGTCATTGAACCTAATTCTTTCGCTAACCACTCAGCACTTGCCCAAGCCAATGATAGACCATCGTAAGTACTGGTGCCGCGACCAATCTCATCCATCAAGACTAAGCTATTTGCTGTCGCGTTATGTAGAATATTAGCCGTTTCAGTCATCTCGACCATGAAGGTTGAGCGACCGGAGGCGAGATCATCAGACGCGCCGATACGGGTAAAGATGCGATCAATAGAGCCTATTTGCGCAGACTCAGCAGGTACATACGAACCAATATGTGCCATTAACGCAATCAGTGCAGTTTGACGCATGTAGGTCGACTTACCACCCATGTTTGGACCGGTAATGATCAACATTTTACGTTGCGGGTTTAGTTCAATCGGGTTGGCGATAAAGGGTTCATCCATGACCTGCTCAACCACGGGGTGACGGCCAGACTGAATATGAATGCCAGCTTCTTTGGTCAAACTTGGTCGACAATAGTCTAAGTTATCTGCTCGCTCTGCTAAGTTCTGCAATACATCTATTTGCGACAGTGCCGAAGCGAGATTTTGCATCTGCTCTAGGTGCGGCATCAACAAGTCAAATAGTGCTTCCCAAAGCTGCTTTTCAAGCGCTAGTGCTTTCGATTTGGAGTTGAGTACCTTGTCTTCGTGCTCTTTCAACTCTGGAATGATGTAGCGTTCTGCGTTTTTCAACGTTTGACGGCGTACATAGTGAGGAGGAACTAAATGACTTTGGCCACGGCTTACTTGAATAAAGAAGCCATGCACATTGTTGTAACCCACTTTGAGCGAGTCGATGCCGTGACGTTCACGTTCATCTTGCTCCATCTTCTCTAGATACTCGGTTGCCCCGTCTGCCAATTTACGCCATTCGTCGAGCTCTTCGTTGTAACCTTCTGCGATAACACCACCATCGCGAATGACCACTGGCGGGTTCTCTTTAATAGCTCTTTCTAGAAGCTCACACACCTCATCCATCGGCGCAGTGAATTGAGCGAGTTTCGTTAAATATGGATGAGCGACGCTGCTCATGACTTCTGCGAGTTCTGGGAGTTGCTGCATCGCGAATCGTAGGCGCGCCATATCACGTGGTCTTGCGCTACGAAGGGCAAGGCGAGCTAAGATACGTTCAATATCACCGACTTGCTTAAGAACGGGATGCAGGTCAGTAAATAGCGCATTGTCTTTCAATTCGGCAATGGCATCGAGTCGATGGTTGAGGGTATCAATGTCGCGCATTGGCTGGTGCAGCCAACGTTTTAGCATTCGGCTACCCATAGCCGTTGACGTATGGTCGAGTACTTCCGCTAAGGTGTTGTCTGTGCCGCCAGCGAGGTTTTGGGTGATCTCCAAGTTACGGCGGGTGGCCGCATCAAGAATGACTGAGTGATCTTGGCGATCAAACGTGAGCGAGCGAATATGTGGTAGCGCTGTACGTTGAGTGTCTTTTACATATTGAATCAAACAACCTGCCGCGCAAAGGCCGAGCTTAGCTTTCTCGACGCCAAAACCGACCAAGTCGCGTGTGCCAAACTGTTGGTTGAGTTGCTGCTTGGCGGTATCCAGTTCAAATTCCCACACTGGACGACGGCGATTGCCGTTGCGTGAAGACATCAAATGAACAGGCTCGAAATCTTCCGAAAACAGAAGTTCACGAGGGGCGGTGCGTTGTAATTCAGCAGCCATCGCTTCTTCTGTTTCTGGCTCCATGAGCTGGAATCGGCCCGACGTGACATCAAGTGTCGCATAACCAAATTTGCCATTTTCGTAGTAGATCGCCGCAATCAAGTTATCGATGCGTTCAGAGAGTAGTGCTTCATCTGTTACGGTACCTGGCGTTACGATGCGTACAACGGCACGCTCAACGGGACCTTTACTGGTCGCAGGATCGCCGATTTGTTCACAGATAGCGACGGACTCACCAAGCTGAACTAATTTGGCCAGATAACCTTCAACCGCATGAAATGGTACACCCGCCATAGGGATTGGTTCACCTGCAGATGCGCCACGTTTGGTTAAAGAGATATCGAGCAATTGAGAGGCACGTTTGGCATCATCGTAGAAAAGCTCATAGAAATCTCCCATGCGGTAAAACAGCAAGATATCTGGGTTCTCAGCTTTTAGCTTGAGGTACTGCTGCATCATGGGCGTGTGCTTATGCTTTTCTTTTTCAGGTAATGCTTTCACGGGTTATGTCTTTTGTTTATTTCTATTGCGGCTTAGGATACGTGAATCGCTAGTGAGCGGAAAGATGCAAAAAGAGGATTTAGACATGGAATCACAGCAAAATCTGTCTCTTCGGTTAGGAGAGCTACTTCGCCAACATAAATTGGTAATGACGACGGCTGAATCTTGCACAGGTGGTGGTGTGTCGGCTGCCATTACCGATATTGCGGGCAGCTCTGCTTGGTTTGATCGTGCTTTTATTACTTACAGTAACGAAGCGAAAATGGAAATGCTCGGAGTACAAGCAGCAACCTTAGAGGCGTATGGCGCTGTGAGTGAAGTGACGGTAAAAGAGATGGTATTGGGTGCGCTGGAAAACTCTCGCGCGTCTATTGGTGTTTCTATTAGCGGCATTGCAGGCCCTGGCGGTGGAACGGATGATAAACCCGTTGGTACAGTCTGCTTTGCCTGGGCAGATGAAAAAGGCTGGTTACACGTAAGTACCTATCAGTTCGACGGTGACAGAGAACAAGTACGCCAACAAGCGGTATATACGGCACAGCAAGTACTGGTTGAAAAACTGCTTGGTCACAGTGAGTCGTAAGTAGCAGAAATTAAAATTTCATAAAAATTAGATAGATATCATCAAATCCCAAAAAAAACTCCTACAGGTATAGACACTGTATGAATCAACAGTATAATGACTTTCATTGATTGTTTAGCGATAAAAGCTGAACGGAAGAATTTGATTGATAGTCATCAGTAAATAGATGAGTCATTTGGAGAAAGTGATGGACGAGAACAAACAGAAAGCGCTCGCCGCTGCGCTAGGTCAGATCGAAAAGCAATTCGGTAAAGGTTCGATTATGCGCCTTGGTGACAACCGCACCATGGATGTTGAAACGATTTCAACGGGTTCACTTTCTCTAGATATCGCACTGGGTGCAGGTGGTCTACCAATGGGCCGTATCGTAGAAATCTATGGTCCAGAATCATCAGGTAAAACAACGCTAACACTTGAGTGTATCGCTGCAGCACAAAAGCAAGGTAAAACCTGTGCATTTATCGATGCTGAGCATGCGCTTGATCCTATCTACGCTAAGAAGCTTGGTGTTGATATCGATGCGCTATTAGTGTCTCAGCCAGATACTGGTGAACAAGCGCTAGAAATCTGTGATGCTCTTGCTCGCTCTGGTGCTATTGACGTTATGGTTGTCGATTCAGTTGCAGCATTAACGCCTAAAGCTGAAATCGAAGGCGAGATGGGCGATAGCCACATGGGTCTTCAGGCTCGTATGCTTTCTCAAGCAATGCGTAAGCTAACAGGTAACTTAAAACAGTCTAACTGTATGTGTATCTTCATCAACCAAATCCGTATGAAGATCGGTGTAATGTTCGGCAACCCTGAAACCACTACTGGTGGTAATGCACTTAAGTTTTACGCATCTGTTCGTCTAGATATTCGCCGTACTGGTTCTATCAAAGAAGGCGACGAAGTTGTAGGTAACGAAACTCGCATTAAAGTGGTTAAGAACAAGATTGCAGCGCCATTTAAACAAGCAGAAACGCAAATTCTTTATGGCCAAGGCTTTAACCGTGAAGGCGAACTTATCGACCTAGGTGTGAAGCACAAACTGATTGAAAAAGCGGGTGCTTGGTACAGCTACAACGGTGACAAGATTGGTCAAGGTAAAGCAAACGCAGGTAAGTTCCTACGTGAGAACACTGAAGCCGCACAGACGATTGATGCGAAACTTCGTGAAATGCTACTTTCACCAGTTGAGCTTCAGCCAGAAGATTCTGAGCTAGGTGCTGCACCTGAGAAAGAAGAGCTATAAACCTTTTCGAAACAAATATTCAAAGCCCTGCATCATTGCAGGGCTTTTGCGTTTCTCACATTGCTCCTTACCGATAAGTCATTTCAGTAGGAGAGGGCAACTTACTTAATGTCAAACTTGCTATCCGGTCAATTCAATGTTTCAAAAAAAACCGCCTACATTGTCGAGTAAAGAAGCCGCGATTCAACTTTTGAGTCGTCGTGATCACGGCGAGTATGAACTTTATCAAAAGCTATCTTTGAAAGGGTATACGGAACAAGATGTCCAAGCAGCCGTCAATTTTTGCATTGATCACAACTACCTTGATGATTTGCGTTATGCCAAGAGTCAGGTGAGGCAGCATGTTTATAAAGGACATGGTGAACGCCGGATTCGTCAAGAGTTATCGCAAAAACGAGTCGCAGATTCAGTGATTGAAGCTGCTTTTGAACAAGAGCCACAAGATTGGTTTGAATTAGCAAAAAGTGCCGCTGAGAAGAAATTCAAAGGAATCAAAGCAAAAGATCAAAAAGAGTACGCGAAACAAGTCCGTTTTCTTCAATATCGCGGCTATAGCTTTGAACAAATCAGTTATGCATTAAGCAGTGAAAATGAAGAATAAACGGCAAACTAGATGCTAATTTGATGATTTAATTTTAATTCTCCAATCAAAAAGCTCTTTTCTGCAAGAAAACTAGTCGTAGCGTTAACCATGATCTACAATAGCGCAAAATTCTAACTCGACTATTTTCAGGAAGAGCTGCATGTACATGAGCACTGATGAGGTTCGTAACGCGTTCCTCAAGTTCTTTGAGAGCAAAGGACACCAAATCGTAGAAAGTTCATCGTTAGTTCCGCATAACGACCCAACCCTGCTATTCACAAACGCAGGTATGAACCAATTCAAAGATTGCTTTTTAGGCGCCGAAAAGCGTGCCTATACACGAGCAACTACGGCTCAGCGCTGTGTACGTGCGGGTGGTAAACACAACGATCTAGAAAACGTTGGTTTTACGGCTCGTCACCACACATTCTTCGAAATGCTAGGTAACTTCAGTTTTGGTGACTACTTCAAAGAAGACGCGATTGCGTTTGCTTGGGAATTCCTAACTGAAACACTACAACTTCCAAAAGATCGTCTATTGGTGACTGTTTACGAAACTGATGATGAAGCATTTGAAATTTGGAATAAGAAAGTAGGCGTGCCAGCTGATCGTATCGTTCGCATTGGCGACAAAGAAGGCGGTAAGCAGTTCGAATCAGATAACTTCTGGACAATGGGAGACACAGGTCCTTGTGGTCCATGTACTGAGATTTTCTACGATCACGGTGAACACATTTGGGGTGGCCGCCCTGGCACACCAGAAGAAGATGGTGACCGTTTCATCGAGATCTGGAACAACGTATTTATGCAATTTAACCGTCATGCTGATGGCACGATGGAAGCGCTACCTAAACCTGCTGTTGATACAGGTATGGGGATCGAACGTATTTCTGCAATCATGCAAGGCGTTCACTCAAACTACGAAATTGATGTATTCCAAAAGCTAATCAAAGCAACAGCAGAGGTTGTAGGACATGAAGACCTGTCAAACCAATCGCTACGTGTTATCGCTGACCACATCCGTTCTTGTTCATTCCTAATCGCTGATGGCGTTATGCCTTCAAACGAAGGCCGTGGTTACGTTCTACGTCGTATTATTCGTCGTGCAGTTCGTCACGGTAACAAACTGGGTGCGAAGGGCGTATTCTTCCACAAACTTGTTGGTGTGCTAGCGGAAGTGATGGGCAGCGCAGCTGATGAGCTTAAAAAGCAACAAGCTATTGTGGAAAAAGTACTTCGCATTGAAGAAGAAAACTTTGGCCGCACACTAGAGCGCGGCATGGTTATCCTGAATGAAGCACTAGACGCACTTGAAGGTAAAGAACTTGACGGTGAAACAGTATTCAAGCTTTACGATACATACGGTTTCCCAGCTGACTTAACTAATGACGTTGCTCGTGAGCGTGATTTCACTATCGACGAAGCGGGTTTTGAGAAAGCGATGGAAGAGCAGCGTCAACGCGCTCGTGAAGCTGGCCAATTTGGTACTGACTACAACGCAACGATCAAAACTGAAGCTGAAACTGAATTCTGTGGTTACACAGGTACCCAAGGTAAGAGCGATGTGGCTGAAATCTTCGTTGAAGGTGAAGCAGCACAGTCTCTATCGGCAGGCGACAAAGCTATCATCATCCTTGGTGAAACACCATTCTACGCAGAATCAGGCGGTCAGTGTGGTGATGCTGGTGTACTTAAAACGGCATCAGGTCTATTCAAAGTAGAAGATACTCAGAAATTAGGTAACGCAATTGCGCACCACGGTGTTCTAGCTGAAGGTGTACTAGCGAAAGGTGATGAAGTTGAAGCGATTGTCGATGCAGAACGTCGCGCTGCAATCTCTCTAAACCACTCAGCAACGCACCTATTGCACGCAGCACTGCGTCAAATTCTTGGTGAGCACGTCGCTCAAAAAGGTTCATTGGTTAAGCCAGACAACCTACGTTTTGACTTCTCTCACCTAGAAGCGGTAACACCAGCAGAGCTAAAAGAAGTAGAGCGTCTAGTGAACGCACAGGTTCGTCGCAACCACGTTATCGAAACTAACGTGATGGACATTGAATCAGCGAAGCAGAAAGGTGCAATGGCACTGTTCGGTGAGAAGTACGATGATGAAGTTCGTGTACTTTCTATGGGTGAGTTCTCAACCGAGCTTTGTGGTGGTATCCACGCATCAAATACTGGTGATATTGGTCTATTTAAGATCACTTCTGAAGGTGGTATCGCGGCTGGTGTTCGTCGTATTGAAGCGGTAACGGGCGAAGCTGCGCTCGATGCACTTGAAGCGCAACAAGCTAAATATGAAGAGAAGTTAGCTGAGTCAGCTTCAAAAGCAAAATCGCTAGAGAAAGAAATCCAAAAGCTGAAAGACAAGATGGCAGCGGCAGAAAGCGCGAACATCATGGGTAAAGCTCAGGAAATTAACGGCGTTAAAGTTCTTATCGCAGGTATGGAAGGTGCTGATAGTAAGAACCTACGTACCATGGTTGACGACATCAAAAACCAGATGGGTAGCGGTGTTGTTATGCTAGCAAACGTGAATGACGGCAAGATCGGTTTAATCGCAGGTGTGACGAAAGATCTTATCGGCAAAGTGAAAGCGGGCGATCTTGTGAAGATGGTTGCTGAGCAAGTTGGTGGTAAAGGCGGTGGTCGTCCTGATATGGCTCAAGCTGGTGGTACCGATGTGTCGGCTCTTCCTGCTGCGATTCAGTCAGTGCAGCCATGGCTAGAAGAACGCTTATAAATTTAGATTTATAAATATTTACGCTCAATCAGTTATTTGATTGAGCGTAATTTTTTTAAGTTAACCAAGTGGTTTAATTGAACGTTGTAACGACGGTCGAGTGAATCACTTGGTTTTTGTTATTACTACTGCACGCAATATTCAACATGTTGAGTGTGGTTCGAATGAGACTTTGGTCTTGGGAAGGTGAAGACTGGTGAAAAAGCCCCTTATCGTGCAAAAGTTTGGCGGAACTTCTGTGGGTTCAATAGAACGAATCCATACGGTAGCTGAACACATCATAAAGGCGAAAAATGATGGTAATCAAGTTGTTGTCGTGGTTTCTGCAATGTCAGGTGAAACCAATAGACTGATGGACCTTGCTCGACAAGTCGACAGCGTTCCAACAGCCCGCGAGCTTGATGTTTTGCTCTCTGCTGGTGAGCAGGTGTCCATGGCGCTATTAGCAATGACGCTGAATAAACTCGGTCATGCAGCACGCTCACTCACCGGAGCACAGGCAAATATTGTGACGGATAACCAACACAACGATGCTACGATTAAACACATTGATACTTCTTCAATTGAAGAGCTGCTAGAACAAGATCAGATTGTTATTATTGCAGGGTTTCAAGGTATTAATGACAACGGGGATATCACTACACTAGGTCGCGGTGGATCTGATACCAGTGCTGTGACGCTAGCAGGTGCGTTGAATGCCAATGAATGTCAGATATTTACTGATGTTGACGGCATTTATACGTGCGATCCGAGAGTGGTTGCTACTGCTCAGAAGTTGGAGGTGATCGATTTCCCTTCAATGGAAGAGATGGCACGCAAAGGCGCAAAGGTACTTCACCTGCCTTCAGTACAATATGCATGGAAAAACAACGTTCCTCTTCGAGTTCTGTCTACGTTTGATACCAACAGCGGCAGTCTAGTTAAAGGAGAGGAGTGTCAAAGCCCGGTTTGTGGTGTCGCGATTCAGCGCGATATGTGCTTGATCAAAATTGAAAAAGAGGCATTTTCGGGGCTGAAAAAGCAATGCCAAATGCTAGGTATTACCATTTGGAATGTGATCGAGCATGCAGAATGGGTAGGTGTAGTGATAAAACATGATGCTTATGCAAAACTGGAACTGGTTTTCAGCGAGAAAATCCGTAATAGTGAGGCGGTAAGTTTGCTGACAGCTGTCGGCCTTCATGTCGAAGGACTGGTTGAAAAGTCTTACGCCTTGCTAACTCAGCAGGGGATTAGTGTTGAGCATTACGCCGTTAACCCGCAATCGTTAATGCTGGTGTTGTTACCAGAATGTGTCGACAAAGCGGCCAACATACTGCATGATGCTTACATAACTTCTGCAGAGGCACTCGATTGCCTGCAAAAACATGCCTTTTTAGGCTAGATTCGAGCCACAATAGAGTTTACGAAAATATAACTTTTGTTGGATAATAGCCTTGTAGCAAGATAAATCAGAGATTACTCAAGGAGCACAGAATGCTAATTTTAACTCGCCGTGTTGGCGAAACTCTAATGATCGGTGATGAAGTAACAGTAACTGTACTAGGTGTTAAAGGTAACCAAGTACGTATCGGTGTTAACGCTCCTAAAGAAGTGTCAGTGCACCGTGAAGAAATTTACATGCGCATTCAGGCAGAAAAAGGTAATGGTAACGTTGCATCAGGCAACTACTAATTACGTGGAAAGGCTGGCAGATAATGTCAGCCTTTTTTGTATCGGCACCGGGTGTTTTTTTAGCAAAAAGAGCGAATTAACACCGCTTTGATTAAATACCCAACGGTCAGCAAGTTTTTTGCTGATTTTGCCAAGAAAATGTTTGACATATTTTTGGTAAATCGTAATATGTGCCTCCGCAAGACGGTGAGGTGGCCGAGAGGCTGAAGGCGCTCCCCTGCTAAGGGAGTATACGGCTTGATACCGTATCGAGGGTTCGAATCCCTCCTTCACCGCCATTCTTGCTTCTTCTTCGGAAGAATTGTTCTTCGGAACAGCTTTAAAACAACTTTCTGTAGCAAGAAAGTATAGCGCGTCCTTAGCTCAGCTGGATAGAGTACCTGGCTACGAACCAGGCGGTCGGAGGTTCGAATCCTCCAGGACGCGCCATAATTTCCTTACCAGGGAATAAAAAACGGTGAGGTGGCCGAGAGGCTGAAGGCGCTCCCCTGCTAAGGGAGTATACGGCTTGATACCGTATCGAGGGTTCGAATCCCTCCCTCACCGCCATTAATTGGCCTGATGGTCAATTTTTTGTTTTAAAGTAAAATTAGTGTGATATACTTCACAATCTGCGCGTCCTTAGCTCAGCTGGATAGAGTACCTGGCTACGAACCAGGCGGTCGGAGGTTCGAATCCTCCAGGACGCGCCACTCTTTAGGGTTTCTTCAAAATGATGAACTCCTGATATTGATAGAGATTAATCTTGTCGATAACAAAAAACTGCGCGTCCTTAGCTCAGCTGGATAGAGTACCTGGCTACGAACCAGGCGGTCGGAGGTTCGAATCCTCCAGGACGCGCCACTCTTTAGGGTTTCTTCAAAATGATGAACTCCTGATATTGATAG
>NZ_BLID01000010.1:0-20931 GCF_009811315.1 Vibrio atypicus | reverse complement strand
AAGATTACTTCTTGTTGATATCGAAAACTTGCGCGTCCTTAGCTCAGCTGGATAGAGTACCTGGCTACGAACCAGGCGGTCGGAGGTTCGAATCCTCCAGGACGCGCCACTCTTTAGGGTTTCTTCAAAATGATGAACTCCTGATATTGATAGAGATTACTTCTTGTTGATATCGAAAACTTGCGCGTCCTTAGCTCAGCTGGATAGAGTACCTGGCTACGAACCAGGCGGTCGGAGGTTCGAATCCTCCAGGACGCGCCACTTATTAAAAAGCCCTGCTAGAAATAGCGGGGCTTTTTATTAACATCTCATTATCATTTCTGTAACTATCAATTCACAACTTAATGTTTTCTAAAGACTTTTTGGGGAAATATTAACCCTATCGCAGTAATCGCCTCTTTTTTCTTATAACGTCTAAAAACTGTCAGTTATTTATCCTTTTTTAACTTGTTATTGCAGATTTATGTGATTTGTATGACGATTTCACCCCTAGATATGTGCAATATCATCAAGAGTGCTTTAAACAAAATTGACAAAGTTTAACCAATCGAGATAATCCTAGACCTCTTGTCGGGATCATAAAGTTTTTCCTGATGAACGAATACCAGCACAGAACTGGTTTCTTTTAGGTAGTTTGGACATGAAGTCCTTACCAACTATCTAATACCCTTGTCAGGATGACAAAGAAAGGATGCTAAAATGGATAATATTGGAAGCCTGCTAGTAGATGCTGCAACCCTGATGCTTACAGGGATGGTCGTAGTATTTATTTTCCTCACTATTCTTGTCTATCTCGTGCGGCTAATGTCGAAGCTGGTGCCTGAAGAAGTACCAGAGCCGATCGCCACCCCAAATCAAAATAATAAAGTTCAACCAACCTCTTCTGCTGTTAGCCCGAAGGTAGTTGCGGCGATTTCTGCTGCGGTACATCAATATCGTACCTCTACTGCTAAATAAGCATTTGAATGGATTAAAAGGAGTTAATGAGCATGTCTAAACCACTAGCTTTAACTGATGTGGTTCTTCGTGACGCCCATCAATCGCTATTCGCAACCCGTATGCGTCTTGAAGATATGTTACCGATTGCCGCAGAGCTGGATAAAGTCGGTTACTGGTCACTTGAAACTTGGGGCGGCGCAACATTTGATGCCTGTATTCGTTTCCTAGGAGAAGATCCATGGGAGCGTCTGCGTGAGCTTAAAAAAGCAATGCCAAACACGCCAATGCAGATGCTACTGCGTGGTCAAAACCTACTAGGTTACCGTCACTACGCTGACGACGTAGTAGAAAAATTTGTTGAACGCGCACATGCCAATGGTATGGATGTGTTCCGTATCTTTGATGCGATGAACGATGTGCGTAACTTTGAGAAAGCAGTGAAAGCAGCCGTTGATGTTGGCGCGCACGCACAAGGTACGTTGTCATACACGACCAGCCCAGTTCACAACACAGAGACTTGGGTTGATCTTGCTAAGCGTTTAGAAGATCTAGGTTGTCACTCTTTATGTATTAAAGATATGTCAGGTCTGTTGAAGCCATATGAGGCAGAAGATCTAATCTCTCGCATTAAAGCGTCATGTGATGTTCCACTGGCACTGCATTGTCATGCAACAACAGGTCTTTCAACTGCAACGGCAGTTAAAGCGGTAGAGGCAGGTGTGGATATTCTTGACACCGCTATCTCTTCAATGAGTTGTACCTATGGTCATACACCAACGGAAACGGTTGTGGCGATGCTGCAAGGTACTGAGCGTGATACTAACCTTAAACTTGATCAGATTGAGCCTATTGCTGCTTATTTCCGCGAAGTTCGTAAGAAGTACGCTAAGTTTGAAGGTCAGCTAAAAGGTGTTGATTCTCGTATTCTGATTGCTCAAGTACCAGGTGGTATGTTGACCAATATGGAAGGTCAGCTTAAAGAGCAAGGTGCGGCAGATCGCATTGATGAAGTATTGGAAGAGATCCCTCGAGTACGTGAAGACCTTGGTTTTATTCCACTAGTAACACCGACTTCTCAGATTGTTGGTACTCAAGCGGTGATTAACGTCTTAACGGGTGAGCGTTATAAGAGCATCACCAAAGAGACGGCTGGTGTTTTAAAAGGTGAATATGGCGCAGCGCCAGCACCTGTTAATGCAGAGCTACAAGCGAAAGTACTTGATGGGGCACAAGCGATTACATGTCGCCCTGCAGATCTTCTTGAAGCTGAAATGGAAACGCTTACGGATGATTTGCTAGCGAAAGCAAAAGCGGATGGCATTTCTCTGGCTGAAGATACAGTTGATGATGTTCTGACATACGCACTGTTCCCACAAGTTGGTCTAAAGTTCCTGAAGAATCGCCGTAACCCAGATGCTTTTGAACCTGCTCCAGGTAAAGAAGAGCCAGTGGTTGCTGCAGCTCCTGCTCCAGCTCAAGGTGGTATTGAAACATACAGCGTTAAAGTTGATGGTCAGGTTTACGATGTTGAAGTGGGCCCGCAAGGTCAATTGACGTCTGTAGCTCCTGCTCAAGCAGCTGCTCCCCAAGCGGCACCAGCGCCAGCAGCTGGCGGTAACTCTGAAGTCGTTCCTGCTCCTCTTGCGGGTAACATATTTAAAGTGAACGTACAAAGTGGTGCTCAAGTTGCAGAGGGCGACGTACTGTTGATCCTTGAAGCGATGAAGATGGAAACCGAAGTGCGTGCTGCGCGAGGTGGTATTGTTCAAGATCTGCACGTCAAAGAGGGCGATGCAGTGACGGTCGGTGCGCCGCTGTTAAGCCTAGCGTAAGGGAGTATCATGGACGGATTAATGACCCTTTGGTCTGAAACAGGGATCGCTAACTTTGAGTTTGGCCAGATCTGTATGATCTTGGTTGGTTGTACTCTGCTGTTTTTGGCTATTCGTAAGGGCTTCGAACCCTTACTGCTTCTGCCGATTGGTTTTGGCGCTATCTTAGCGAACATTCCCAATGCGGGTTTTACCGATGAAGGTGGTCTGCTTTACTACGTTTACTATGTAGGTATTGAATCGGGAATTTTCCCGCTACTTATCTTTATGGGTGTAGGGGCAATGACCGACTTTGGTGCGTTGATTGCTAACCCGAAGACGTTATGGCTCGGTGCGGCGGCTCAGTTTGGTATTTTCGCGACTCTGTTTGGTGCGATCTTACTTAACTATGTTCCTGGTATGGAATTTAGCATGGCTGATGCGGCATCAATCGCTATCATTGGTGGTGCTGATGGCCCTACGGCGATCTTCCTTGCGAGTCGATTGTCGCCAGATTTGCTCGGTGCGATTGCGGTAGCGGCATACAGTTATATGGCGTTAGTTCCAATCATTCAGCCGCCAATCATGAAGGCGTTAACGTCACCAGAAGAGCGTAAAGTTCAGATGGCTCAGTTACGTCACGTGGGTAAAGGTGAGAAGGTTCTGTTTCCACTTGCAGTGCTGCTAATGACGATTCTGTTCTTACCTTCGGCAACACCGCTTGTGGGTATGTTCTGTTTAGGTAACTTGATGCGCGAAGCGGGCGTGGTGGATCGTTTGTCGAAAACGGCACAAAACGAGCTGATCAACATTGTGACCATCTTCCTCGGTCTTGGTGTTGGTTCTAAGCTGCAAGCAGAAGAGTTCCTAAACATTGAAACGCTAGGCATTTTGGCACTAGGCGCGGTGGCGTTTAGTATCGGTACAGCTGGTGGTGTTCTAATGGCTAAGCTGTTAAACAAGTTCTCGAAAGAAGATATCAACCCACTGATCGGTGCTGCTGGCGTATCTGCGGTACCGATGGCGGCACGTGTAGTGAACAAGGTTGGTTTAGAGGCTAACCCTCAAAACTTCCTACTTATGCATGCTATGGGTCCGAACGTTGCGGGCGTCTTAGGCTCGGCAGTTGCGGCGGGTATCTTACTGGCGTTGGTCGGTTAATCAGTGACCTAGGTTAGTTATTGGTTAATTTAAGAGCGAGTTGGTTAACTTGCTGGCAATAAATGGTATATATTCAAAGGGATGCTTCGGCATCCCTTTTTGTTATCGATAGGGAAATGAACAAATGGAAAACAAACAAATTGCAATCACTCAGTTTGGTGAACCTGAAGTATTAGTGACTCAATCGGTCGATATCCCACAACCGAAGCCGGGTGAAGTGCTCGTTAAAGTCGCATTTGCTGGTGTGAACCCTATTGATGTTAAAACGCGTGCAGGACTAGGATGGGCCGCATCGCAGAACAAGGATAACTTACCTTGGGTTCCGGGTTACGATATTGCAGGACAAATTGTTGAGTGCGGAGAGCAAACTGAACGTTTCTCGAAAGGCGACAATGTTGCTGGATTTGTCGGTTTTCCTTTGCAAGGGGGAGGTTATAGTCAGTATATCGCTGTGCCTGAAAGCGAGTTGAGCCTCGTCCCAGATTCGATTACGCTTGAAGCCGCCGCCGCGCTGCCTTTAGCGGGGCAAACGGCCATTCAAGCATTAGATAAGGCTGGGGTTAGCGAAGGGGATCGCGTACTGATTTTAGCGGGAGCCGGTGGCGTTGGTCATATTGCGATTCAAGTCGCGGTCGCGGCAAAAGCGGAAGTATTCACGACTTGTAGTGAAGCTAACTTAGACTACATGGCAACCTTAGGTGCTCACGCGGTTAACTATCAATTTGCTCCAGTTTCAGAGCGGGTCGAAGAAGCCGATGTGTTGATCGATTTAGTCGGCGGAGACGCAGCGCTTGATGCACTTAAATGTCTTAAAGATGGTGCTAAAGTCGTTACCGTTCCGACGTTAAGCGCTGAATTGATTTGTGAGAAAGCCAAATTATTGGGTTTTGAAGCCACAGGTATGTTAGTAGATCCAAATTCTGAACAGCTTGATGCACTTATTTATATGGTAAGTGTTGGGCTACTTAAAACTGAAATTTTTCAAATCTATCCTATGACCGATGTTGCTAAAGCTCATGAGCAAATTGAAACCGGTCATACCCGAGGCAAGGTGTTACTTGATATGCAATGCTAGAGGCATTTAATGCCACGTTCCAAACGATAGCACTATGGTTTTCTGATTCTGCGCTTTGGGTTCTATTTATTACAGGATTTCTTAGCGCAACCTTACTTCCCGGAGGCTCTGAGGCGGGATTAGTTGCTACATTGAGCCTCAACCAATACTCTACTTTTGCCATAATAGTCGTCGCTACCCTAGGTAATACCTTAGGTGGCTTAACCAACTATTGGCTGGGTTGGTGGCTACCAAATCGAACTCAAAACGAAAAACATGGTCATAAAGCTTTGCAATGGCTAAGTAAATACGGCTATTGGTCACTTTTTTTTAGCTGGTTGCCTATCATTGGCGATCCGCTTTGTTTAGCAGCAGGCTGGTTACGTATGCGTTTCTGGCCTTGTTTTTGGCTTGTCCTATTCGGGAAAGCTTTCCGCTACAGTCTGCTTGCTGCTATTTATTTTGGATTTTTTTAAGGGGAAGTCATGAGAAAGATCTGGCTTGGCGCATTTTCTCTCGTTGCTCTTTATGGTTGCTCAAGTAGTAACTTACCTTCTGTGTCACTGTTTTCATCATTGCCCGAAGGCGTCACTTTAATTGAAGAAGTTGATGCTGAGCCTGGTAAGGCGATGATCCCTTACTCCAAATACGAATTAGACAACGGCCTAACCGTTATTTTGTCTCCAGACACTTCCGATCCTTTAGTACACGTTGATGTTACTTACCATGTTGGTTCTGCTCGTGAAGAGATCGGCAAATCAGGTTTCGCACACTTTTTTGAACATATGATGTTCCAAGGCAGTGAGCACGTGGGTGATCAAGAGCACTTCAAGATCATTACCGAAGCGGGTGGTACGCTAAATGGCACCACAAACCGCGATCGCACTAATTACTTTGAAACTGTACCTGCGAACCAGCTTGAGAAAATGCTCTGGCTAGAGTCGGATCGTATGGGATTCTTAATTGATGCGGTGTCTCAACGCAAGTTCGAGATCCAACGAGATACGGTTAAAAACGAGCGAGCTCAGAATTACGACAATCGCCCATATGGTTTGATGTGGGAAAAAATTGGCGAGGCGATGTACCCAGAGGGGCATCCATACTCATGGCAAACGATCGGCTATGTAGAAGATTTAGATCGTGTTGATGTCAATGATCTTAAAGCTTTCTTCTTGCGTTGGTATGGACCAAACAATGCTGTCATTACCATTGGTGGTGATCTCGATGTGGATCAAACCTTAGAGTGGGTAAATAAATACTTCGGATCCATTCCAAAAGGTCCAGAGGTTGAGAATGCCCCGAAACAACCGGCTAAGCTGACAGAAGATCGTTACATCACATTACAAGATCGCATTCAGCAACCAATGGTTGTGGTTGGTTGGCCGACCACTTATCGAGGTGAAGAAACTCAGGCATCATTGAATGCGTTAGCTAATGCTTTAGGCAGCGGAGCAAACAGTTTGCTCTACCAAAAATTGGTGAAAACTCAGAAAGCGGTTGATGCTGGTGCATTCCAAGATTGTGCTGAGCTTGCGTGTAATTTTTATGTTTACGCCATGGCGCCATCAGGAGAGAAAGGCCAGCTTAAACCTCTATATGAAGAGTTAATGCAAACCTTAAACGAATTTGAGGCAAAAGGTGTTGATCAAAGTCGATTGGATCAAATCACTGGTATGGCAGAAGCGGATGCGGTTTTCGCTCTGCAAAGTGTGCGAGGTAAAGTCTCTCAGCTTGCCTCTAATCAGACTTTCTTTGGCCAGCCTGACCGCCTCCAAAGTCAGTTAGAGCAGATTCGTGCAGTATCACCAGAGTCGGTGATGAAGGCGTACAAAGATTATGTAAATGGTCATGCAAAGGTTACCTTGAGTGTCGTGCCAAAAGGTCAGCTTGATTTTGCAGTGGCACCTGCCAACTTTGAAACACCGGCAAGAACTTTGCCTGAATATACGAAAGTTAAGGAGTCCGATTTAGACGTTCGTCGCCCTGTTGATGAATTTGATCGCTCAGTCATGCCGGAAGTTGCGGACGCAGTGAAGGCGCAAATGCCTAAATTGTATAGCTACTACTTTGACAATGGTGCTGAGTTGCTTGGCACTGTAAGCTCAGAAACACCCACGGTTCAGCTCAATATTCGATTCCCTGCTGGTGAACGCTATGTTGCGAAAGGTAAAGAAGGACTTGCGAATCTGACCGCGGCAATGATGCAAGAAGGCACATTGAAATCGAGCGTGGAAGAGCTTCAAGCAGAATTAGATAAATTGGGCAGTTCAGTGTCTATCGATGCGGCAAACTATACGACGAGCCTTTCTGTTTCTAGCTTAGAGAAAAACTTGCCGCAAACCTTGAAGCTAGTTGAAGAGATCTTATTCGAGCCAGCGTTCAAGCAAGAAGATTTTGAGCGCAATCAGCGTCAAATGATTGAAGGAATTGTTTATCAACATCAGAAACCAAGCTGGCTCGCCTCTCAAGCGACACGTCAGGTGTTGTTCTCTGGTTCGATTTATCAGCGCCCTAGTGATGGTACGGCAGAATCGGTCGCTTCATTGACGTTAGATGATGTGAAAGCGTTCTACCGGACACACTACACGCCTCAAGGCGCGCAAATTGTTGTCGTAGGTGATATTTCAGAGCGTCAGGCGAAAAAAGAATTGGCATTTATTCAAGATTGGCAGGGAGAAGAAGCGCCACTGCTACGACCTCAACTCGTTAAGGCACCCAAAGAGCAGAAGATCTATTTAGTCGATAAACCGGGCGCTCCACAAAGCATAGTTCGTTTTGTTCGCCAAGGATTACGTTTTGATGCTACTGGGGAAACGTACTTAACGCAGTTAGCTAACTTTAACCTTGCGGGTAACTTTAACAGTCGCCTAAATCAAAACTTGCGTGAAGACAAAGGTTACACCTATGGCGCAAGTGGCTATCTTGCTGCCAACCGAGAAGTTGGGGCTATCGTGTTCTCTGCGCAAGTTCGTGCAGATTCGACCATTGCCTCTATTCAAGAGTTTGACAATGAGCTTAATGAGTTCAGCTTGGAAGGCATGACTGACGATGAGATGAAATTTTTACGCTTGGCAGTCGGTCAACAAGATGCGCTGAAGTATGAAACGCCTTCACAGAAAGCGCAGTTATTAAGTAGTATTCTTGCTTATAGCTTAGATGAAGACTATCTCAAACAGCGTAATGAGATTGTAGAGACGGTTGATAAATCCACTCTTGATAAACTATCAGCGAAGTGGTTTACGCCAAGTGACTACCAAATCATTGTCGTGGGCGATGCAAAAACGTTGAAACCTCAACTAGAAAGTTTGCAAATCCCCGTAGAAGAGCTTGAAATCATCCGTTAGAGTACACATAACATAAAGCAAAGAAAAAGAGTGATGGCAGTCACTCTTTATAAATTATTGACGAGTTCGGTGAAATCCGGACCTTTGACATAAGCGAAACTCATTTTGACTGAATTTGCTGCGCGACTTGAGCGAGTTGCACGAAACCCAGAAGTATTTAAATCCTTTGGTCGTGGTGTTGAGCGTGAAACGCTTCGCTACCATCAAGATGGGCATCTAGCAACGACACCTCATGCTAAGGCTCTGGGATCGGCTTATGCGAACAATTGGATCACGACGGACTTTTCTGAGTCGCTGCTGGAGTTTATTACTCCTGTGTCTCAAGATATCGATACCTTGATGGCTCAATTAGAAGATATCCACCACTTTACTCAAACAAAACTGGGTGAAGAGAAAATGTGGCCACTTTCAATGCCATGCTTTGTTGGCAGTGAAGACGATATCAATCTAGCGCAGTATGGTTCATCTAACTCAGGTAAGATGAAAACCCTTTATCGTGAAGGTCTAAAGCGTCGTTACGGCAGCTTGATGCAAATCATCTCGGGTGTTCACTTTAACTTCTCATTTCCAGAAAGCTTTTGGGATCAGTTGTACGGTGAGCAGAATGAGCAAGAGCGTCAAGATACTAAATCACATGCTTACTTTGGCTTGATCCGAAATTACTACCGCTTTGGTTGGTTGATTCCGTACTTCTTTGGCGCTTCTCCTGCGCTGTGTTCATCTTTCATCCAAGGGCGTGAAACCAAGCTTCCATTTGAAAGCATTGGTGGGACACTCTACTTACCTCAAGCGACATCGCTGCGTTTGAGCGATCTCGGTTACACCAATAGTGCGCAAAGTGCATTGAAAATTGGGTTTAATAGCTTGGAGGAGTATTTAGATGGCCTTAACACGGCGATCAGAACACCTTCGGCCGAGTTTGCTGAAATCGGTGTTAAAGTCGATGGTGAATACAGACAGCTAAATAGTAATGTCCTACAGATCGAAAATGAGCTGTATGCGCCGATTCGCCCTAAACGAGTCGCTAAATCTGGTGAGAAGCCATCAGAAGCACTCGCTCGTGGTGGCGTCGAATACATCGAAGTACGTTCATTAGACGTTAACCCTTACAGCTCGATTGGTATCAATCAAGATCAAGTCCGCTTTTTGGATCTTTTCCTAGCGTGGGCCGCCCTTAGTGATTCAGAGCCTATGGATTACTGTGAGCAAGCATGCTGGCGCGAGAACTGGAACAAGGTGATAGCAGAAGGGCGCAAGCCTGGTCTAGAGCTACAAATCGGTTGTAAGGGTGAAGTACTTAGTCTGCAAGATTGGGCAAAACGTGTTTTTGTAGAACTAACGCAAATTGCAGAGCAGATGGATGCTGCGAATGGCGGCAATGAGTACCAAGCGGTATGTTACAAATTACTTGAATGGATCGATAACCCTGAGTTGACAATCTCTGGACAGCTACTGGAAGATACGAAGCGCCTCGGTGGTCTTGGCAAAGTAGGCTGCGAGTTTGGTAAGCAGTATCGTCATCAGCATTTGAATCACCAATACCGCACTTACAGTGAAAAAGAGATGGAAGCGGAGGTCGAGCGTTCAGTGCTAGCCCAAGCGGAAGCTGAAGCATCGGATACGCAAAACTTCGATGACTTTTTAGAAGACTATTTTGCTTACTTGAAAGCATAAGGTAACTCTGTGACAAGGACGTTAGCCGTCATCGTTAGTGGCTTAATTTTAGGTGGTTGTGCAACCGCGCCACCTAAAAACCATTCCAATATCTGTGAAATCTTTCGTGAAAAGCCGAGTTGGTTTGACGATGCTGTCGAAATGCAGGAAGAGTGGGGAACACCGATTCAAGTAGCGATGGCTTTCGTCAAACAAGAGAGCAGCTATCGTCATGATGCTCGACCACCAAAAGATTACGTATTAGGTTTTATTCCTTGGGGAAGAGTAAGCAGCGCCTACGGGTATGCTCAAGCTCAAGATCCTGCATGGGAAGATTTCCAAAAAGCGACCAATCATGGCGGATCACGCACAGACTTCGCCGATGCTTTGATGTTTATTGGTTGGTACACCAGCGAGACACAGAAGCAATTAGGGGTTTCAAAGTGGGACCCGTACAATCAATATTTGGCATATCATGAAGGTAGAGGTGGGTATAAACGCAAAACCTACCAATCAAAGCCTACGTTGATTAACGTTGCTCGCAAGGTTGAGCAACAAGCAAAGGATTATGGTTGGCAACTCAAGCAGTGCCGACAAGAACTGGAAAACAATCGAAGCTGGTTTTTCTAATACTAGCCGAAGGGAGAAGGACAATGCCGTTATTAGATAGCTTTACCGTTGATCACACGCGAATGAACGCACCAGCGGTCCGTGTGGCGAAAACCATGACAACACCAAAAGGCGATACCATCACGGTATTTGACCTACGTTTTACAGCGCCAAACAAAGATATCTTGTCTGAGAAAGGGATTCACACATTAGAACATCTATACGCAGGCTTTATGCGTAATCACCTGAATGGCGACAGTGTAGAAATCATCGATATTTCACCGATGGGATGTCGTACCGGTTTTTACATGAGTTTGATTGGTACACCGCAAGAGCAGCAAGTTGCAAAGGCTTGGTTAGCGGCGATGCAAGACGTACTGAAAGTAGAAAGCCAAAATAAGATCCCTGAATTAAATGAGTATCAATGTGGTACTGCAGCGATGCACTCGCTAGAAGAAGCGAAGCAGATTGCACAAGCGATTCTTGATGCGGGTATTGATGTAAACAAGAATGATGATTTGGCATTGCCAGAAGCGATGCTGCAAGAGCTCAAGGTTGATTAATCAACTTCAAGTGAAAAAAGGAAGGCTCGGCCTTCCTTTTTTGTGTCTGTTATTTATCAACTAGTTGGCTTTAGGCAACACAACGACTTCGGTCTTTGCCCAAATATCATGGAAACCACGCTTTTTAGGATCGAGAGGAACAGCAAGGTTAGCTAAGCCAAAGCCAGAAGTACCGATACGAATTAAAGCTTGCGTCACGGATACCGGAGAACCATCGTTACTGCGCAAATGTAGCTTCCAAGCGCGCATGCCAAGGGTTTGCCCCGCGCGAGTCCAGAAGAAGACAAAGAAGTAGATCCAAACCGCAGCCAAGTAGGCTGTGTAAACTGGGCTCCAGATTGGGTGGTTAGTTAAAAAGTCACTGACATCTGCGTAGCTACCCACATGGAAAATTCCCATTGCCATAAGAGCGTGTAAAATCGCGATGACGATACCTGCTGCCATCATTTCAACCGCAATAATGATCAGAGCATCGTAAAAGAGCGCCCCTAAGCGGCGAAAGAGTCCCGCTGGTGGCAAAGTGTCAGTTGTAGACATAGAACCTGCTTACCGAAATTAAAATAAGGCGAAAGAATATAGTTTCAGTTTTAATCTGAAAAGAGACCTTGCGCACAGCTTGATAACTTGTGGCTATTTTATCAGCAAACAACAATCATTTCAGTCTTTTGCACTTGCACGATCAGCTCGCATCCGTATAATGCCAAGCATCGAAAGGGCAATAGCCCCCAGATAATGCCGGTATGGTGAAATTGGTATACACGACGGATTCAAAATCCGTTGCCTTCGGGCGTGGCGGTTCAAGTCCGCCTACCGGTACCATATTTAAACGATAAAGCCTCGACAAAAGTCGGGGCTTTGTTGTATCTGAAAATGAGTAATTTACGCATAGAACAACAAAACTGTGTCACACAAGTTTACACAGCGTGAAATCGTAGGGCTTTACATCTGAGGCTGAGCAAGGAACAATCTCACCGAGTATAATTAATAGATACGCTTTCAACTGAGAAATTATGAGTGATATGACCAACAAAAAGTCGAACCCCTTGTTCGAAATCCTCTTTAACGTATTCCTACCGTCCTTTATTTTGATGAAGTTCAGTGGAGAAGAGCACTTAGGTACAGCATTAGCCCTTATCGTTGCTTTGGCTTTTCCTGTGGCTTACGGTGGCATGGAGCTTATCCGCAACAAGAGATTCAACTTTATTGCAGCGCTTGGTTTTGTCAGTGTGCTATTAACGGGTGGTATTGGTTTACTTGAGTTAGATACTCAATGGTTGGCTGTTAAAGAAGCGCTTATCCCAGGTTTAATTGGTCTGGCTGTTTTAGGATCTACGTTTACTCGTTACCCATTTATGCAGAAGGTGATCTTTACGCCTACGTTACTGAATATGCCATTGATCGAAGAACGATTAGAGCAATCAGGTAACCCAGTTGCGTTTGAGCGTTGCTTAATGAAGTCGAACTATTTGTTTGCATGTACATTTGCCTTCTCTTCTGCGATGAACTATTTCCTTGCAACCTGGATTGTGACAAGCCCAGCAGGAACAGCTGCGTTTAATGAAGAGCTAGGTAAGCTGACACTTTATAGTTACCCAGCCATTGCCATTCCAAGCATGTTAATGATGATGGGGATCTTCTATTATGTATGGCGTCAAGTTCGCGCTATGACCTCACTTGAGACAGAGCAGATCTTCAATATTAAATAGCGACATATTTAACCTCATATTCAAAGCCCAGCACTTTCGCTGGGCTTTGTGTTTTTGGACAGTTCTGTCCCACCTCTTTTCGTCGGTTAGTTTTTATTAGAATTATCAGCAAGTGAAATGTACGCAGTTTTCTTTATAAAATGAGATTTCCTTCACGCACAACGCAACCGGTTGCGCTTTTTTGTGTTGGCTAATTTTGCTACAGTTTTTGTAGGTTGAAATTTGAACACATGGAGCAAGGTTATGAAGAAAATACTTTTGTGTTGTAGTGCAGGAATGTCTACCAGCATGTTGGTGAAAAAGATGGAACAAGCTGCAGAACAGCAAGGACTTGAATGCAAAATTGACGCAATGTCGGTGAATGCGTTCGATGAAGCGATTAAAGAGTACGATGTTTGCTTACTTGGCCCTCAAGTGCATTTTCAGTTAGAAGAGCTTCAGAAAACAGCGCAGGAACATGGCAAAAACATTGCGGCTATATCTCCGCAAGCCTACGGAATGATGAAAGGTGATGAGGTGCTTCAACAAGCGCTCGAATTAATCTAACTCACTAAATAATTCAATTTTAAATAAAAGAGTATGCATCCAAGGAATTGGGTGTAGGGGCTCCTTTGTCTAAAAAATAAGGATGGAATCTATGAAGCTTTATGATGCGATTATAGGAATCGTCGAAAAGCATATTGCGCCACTTGCAGCGAAAGTGGGTAATCAACCTCATGTCAGAGCAATGAGAGACGGTTTTATTGTCGCAATGCCGTTTATTATTGTTGGTAGTTTTATTTTAATTTTTGCGTTTCCTCCATTTGCGGAAGAGACAACGAACGTATTTGGTCGAGCATGGCTGGATTTTGCAACCGCTAACTTCGATACCATTATGATGCCGTTTAATATGTCGATGGGCATCATGACAATATTTGTTTCGCTCGGTGTCGCATACAGTTTGGCGAAGGCGTATAAAATGGATGGTATCACCAGTGCAGTTTTGTCACTGATGAGCTTCTTGCTGGTGGCGGCTCCGGCAAAAGAGGGCGCGCTCTCCATGGCTCACATGGGAGGTACGGGAATCTTTACCGCGGTTATGTGCGCATTTTTCTCCGTGGAGCTCTATCGTTTCATGAAAAAGCACAACATTACCATTCGTATGCCTGAGCAAGTACCGCCTGCGATTGCGCGTTCATTTGAAGTGCTGCTGCCAGTGTTGGCCATCTTCTTAACGCTTTATCCGCTAAGTTTATTTGTTCAAACCCAATATGACATGCTCATTCCTGACGCGGTGATGGCAATGTTCAAACCACTGATCAGTGCGTCAAATACACTACCTGCCATCATCGGTGCATTGCTGGTTTGTCAGTTGCTTTGGTTTGCTGGCATTCATGGTGCGGCTATCGTTGTTGGTCTGCTATCCCCAATTTTCCTAACCAACATTGGTGCCAATATCGATGCCTTTGTTGCTGGTCAGCCAATCCCTAATGTGTTCACTCAACCATTTTGGGACTTCTACATCTTTATCGGTGGCTCAGGTGCAACATTGGCATTGGTTATGTTGATGTCATTCAGTCGCTCTGCACATTTAAAGAGTATTGGCCGAATGAGTGCTGTGCCGGGCTTTTTCCAAATCAATGAACCGGTCATTTTTGGTAGCCCAATTGTAATGAATCCGATTTTATTCATTCCATTCGTTTTTGCTCCAATCTTGAATGCGACGATTGCCTATTTTGCCGTTCATCTTGGTTTTGTCGGAATGGGGGTTGCAACAACGCCTTGGACAACACCTGCGATTATCGGTGCTTCATGGGGCAGCGGTTGGACATTCTCTCCTGTGCTATTGGTCATCGCGCTACTCATTCTTGACCTATTTATCTATTTGCCATTCTTCAAGATGTTTGAGAAGCAAGTGATGGAGCAAGAGCAACCTACTGAGAAAGCGAGTGAAAAAGCTCAGCCAGTATCAGGTGATGGTGTTACTGCATAAATGGAAGTCACGGGCTGTCTTGTTACAGCCCGAACCTGAGGATATGGAAATGGACCAAGAATTAGTAGTAATGGAAATTATCTGCAATGCAGGTGAAGCGCGCAGTTTGAGTTACGAAGCGCTGCGACTTTCCAGAGAAAGGAATTTTAAGGTGGCAGAAGAGCGATTGTCGCAGGCTAAGGAGTGCCTCAATAAAGCGCACCTGATCCAGACACAGTTAATTGAACAAGATCAAGGTGAAGGTAAAGTCGCAATGACCTTAGTGATGGTGCATGCGCAAGACCACTTGATGACCACCATTCTTGCCCAAGAGATGGCAACAGAGATGGTTGCGTTACATAAACAACTTTCAGGGCAGGTGTAATCATGGCAAGAGATGCAATAAAGCTCGCCATTATTGGGGGGGGCAGCAGTTATACGCCTGAGCTGGTTGAAGGGGTATTGAATCGATTAGATGTCTTACCTGTAAAACAGATGCATTTTGTTGATATTGAAGCGGGTTTTGACAAGCTTGAAATCATCGCTAGCTTAGCGAAAAGAATGATTAAAAAGTCGGGAGCAGATATAGACGTCATCGCTGATTTTGATCGACGGGCAGCGATCAAAGATGCCGACTTTGTCATGACGCAGTTTCGAGTCGGAGGACTAACCGCACGAGCGAGTGACGAAAAGATCCCATTGAAATACGATGTGATTGGTCAAGAAACGACAGGGCCTGGAGGATTTGCTAAAGCGCTAAGAACCATTCCGGTAATTTTGGATATCTGCCGAGATATTGAGGAGCTATCTCCAGATGCTTGGATGCTTAATTTTACCAACCCCGCAGGCTTGGTGACTGAGGCTGTCAATAAATACACCAAGGTTAAGAGTATAGGGCTGTGTAATGTTCCAGTTTCCATGCAAATGATGATTGCTGAGATGATGGAGTGTCAGCCGAAAGAGTTACAGCTCGAATTTGCAGGTTTAAATCATTTAGTTTGGGTTCATAAAGCTTGGCTCAAAGGGCGAGATATTACTCAGCAGGTGCTGACAAAAGTTGGCGATGGTGCCAATTTCAGTATGAAAAATATTTGGGAAGAACCGTGGGATCCTACTTTTCTCAATGCACTTGGTGCGATTCCTTGCCCATACCACCGATACTTTTATCAAACAGATGCAATGCTAGCAGAAGAAAAGCAGAGTGCAGAGCAGCAAGGTACGCGCGCGGAGCAAGTGATGCAAACAGAGGCTGAGCTGTTTAAGCTCTATCAACAACCTCAGTTAGATCATAAACCTCAGCAATTGGAAGAGCGGGGTGGGGCTTACTACTCAGATGCTTCATTAAATCTGGTGGATGCGATATACAATAATCGCAATTCACTGCACGTGGTGAACGTGCCAAATAAAGGGGCGATTCATCATTTAGACGCTGATGCGGTAATCGAATGTACTGCTGTCGTCGGAAGTTGGGGGGCTAAACCTTTGGCGGTAGGTAGCTTGTCACCTAAAATATCGGGTCTGCTTCAACAAGTGAAAGCGTATGAGCAACTAGCGATTGAAGCGGCGGTTCATGGTAGTTATGACGATGCATTGATGGCACTATCGAATAACCCTCTGGTTCCAGATATTGGCCGAGCTAAGTCTATATTAGATGAAATGCTTGAGCATAACGCTCCGTATCTACCTCAATTTAAACTGGCTTTGTCATAGGGAAGTGTTAGAGCGATGAAAGTAATTTTTAATGCAGATGACTTTGGTCTGACTCCTGGAGTTAACCAAGGAATTGTTCAATCCCACCTGAAAGGGGTAGTGAAATCGACCACGATGCTGGTGGGTATGGCTGCGGAAAAAGATGCCATCGCTCTAGCTAAAGAATTGCCATCTTTGAAGGTAGGTCTTCATCTAAGATTTACTCTAGGTCTGTCTATGACGGGTCACCCATCATTTAGTAATCAACAATGTGAGTTTTACGCTTACGAGCAGTTTTGGAATCAACCATCTTATTCTGAACAGGCCATTTATGATGAGTGCGTTGCTCAGGTTGAAGCATTTCTAATGTCAGGCCTCCGCTTAAGCCATTTAGATAGTCATCATCATGTACACACCCATCCAAGTTTTTTGTCTGTTGTGACTGAGGTAGCAGCAAAGTATCAGGTGCCGTTGAGGGGGCAGACTCAGCAAGGGTTAAGGTATAAATTTAGCGAAGAGTTTTATGATCAAGGAGTGAAGCTCGATACACTCATCACTCATTTGACAGAACTTAAATCTAACTACGATGTGGTGGAAATTATGTGTCATCCGGCGATTGTGGATCAGGCGTTGGCGAAGAGAAGTGGTTACACGAGGCAAAGAGAAGAAGAGCTTAGCATACTGACTGATGATAAATTGGCGGTAATGCTATCGAGACATTCTATCGAAGTCACGGATTACTCGGCTTTAACTATTAGCTCAGATTCGCCGAGTGTATGATGTTTACGACTGCCAGAATACCCCCTAGTCATATCCTTATATTCTGGCAGTCTCTTTATTACGTCACTAAGTACAGGATGTTATGGCAAGAATAAAAGATGTCGCTGAATTGGCGGGAGTGAACCGCTCTACTGTTTCTCGAATCATCAACGGCGAAGGTAAGTTCAAAGAAGAAACACGTCGTAAAGTTGAAGAGGCCATGAAAGCGCTGGATTATAGACCAAGTGCTATTGCTCGTTCTTTGGCAACATCATCGAGCAATATGGTTGGCTTGCTTGTGACTTATTACACGGGGGGATTCTTCGGCACTATGATGGATCAAGTGCAGAGCGAACTCGATCAGCATAAAAAGTTTCTGATTACTGCACAAGGACACCATTCCGCTGATGGTGAGAAAGAAGCGATACAACGCTTCAACGACTTACGTTGTGATGGTTACGTCCTGCATAGTCGTTACCTTTCTGATCAAGAGCTACTAACTTTATCGAAGGCACCAACTCCTTTTGTATTGCTGGATAGATACGTCCCAGGGCTTGAAGCGAGAAGTATTACCTTTGATCACGCAAAAGCGAGTCGACTTGCGGTAAAGCATCTATTGGAAAATGGCCATACAAAGATTGCGTGTATTTCAGGCCCATCACAACGAGAAAACAGCCTACTACGTAAGCAAGGCTATTTGGATGAGATGCAAGATGCTGATATTGCTGTTAAAGATACTTGGTGTGCTGAAGGCGATTACGGGCGGCAGAGTGGGTATGTGGCGGCGCAAAGAATCTTAGAAGCCGCTCCCGAGATCACGGCCATTTTTTCTTGTAGTGAGGAAATGACGGTTGGGGCATTGCAATATCTTCATGAAGCGGGCATTGAAGTCCCGAATCAGATCTCAATCATCAGTTTCGACAGTATCGATCGCTGTGCCGATCTTTATCCTACCGTTACGTCAGTGCATTTCCCGATCAGTGACATGGCGCGTACAGCAGCTTTGAAGCTTAGTCATATGATTGCAAAAACGGACATTACGATGAGTTCGCAATTTGAACCACAGCTCAAAATTCGTCATTCACTTAAAGTAATGCGATAAATTTTGCTGTTTTCTCTCGCCTTTTCAAAAAGTTGTCTATCTTTTTATAAGAGCAAGGAGATAAACAATGTACAAATTAACCCCCTACCTATTTTTTGCTGGTCGATGTGAAGAGGCGCTAGAGTTTTATCATAAGTGTTTTGGTGGCGTTGTCGTGACTAAGCAGTATTTCAAAGATGCACCACAAGTGATTGAAGGTGCCGATCCGCAATGGATTATGCATGCTGAGTTCGAAGCATTTGGGATGAAACTCATGTTGTCTGATGGCATGGTCGCGAAAGAGTTAACAGGCAACAATGTAGCGCTGTCTATTGTATTGGAAGATCTGGATGAGCAAGCCCGCCTTTTTGATAAACTCTCAAATGGTGGCCATATTATGATGCCTTTAGCTGACACATTTTGGGGCGCACGTTTTGGTAAAGTAGAAGATCAGTTTGGTGTTCGTTGGATGCTTCACTGTAATCTAGTTAACTAATAATGTAGTTATTTAGGCTTACAAGCTTCTCATTCCTGCGTTGAGGTGATGAATTCAGATATGGATTCATCTAAACTTATAAAGGGATTAATAAGCGAAAGATATCTATAAAAAGTGGCGAGTATTAAGATTACTGTAGACAGAATCCAGCCAGGGTTACACATCCGTCTACCTGTTAAATGGAACGAACACCCCTTCTTATTTAATAGTTTTAAAGTGAAAGATGAAGAACAGATACGACTTATTCGCCATCTGGGTATTAAGCATGTCTTCATGAATCCTAACCAGAGTGATACTCAGCCTCTCCCCCCTTCTCAGCAAACATCATCAGATAAAGATGAAGGTATGCAAGAGCAAATTGATCAAGAGGCCGCTAAACTCTGGAAAGAAAAGCAGGATCGAATTGAAAAACTGAGCGCCTATCGTCGAAGAGTCATCAATTGTGAAAAAGAATTCGAACGTTCGCTATCTCGAATGCGAGCAGTGATGAATAAAATTCGCAATCGCCCTGAGCAAGCCGTGGATGAAGCGAGCCAATTGGTTAATGACATAGTTGATAAGCTATTGAGCGACGATAACGTCACGCTTCATCTAATGAACGGCAAAAGTGAATTTGAAGATATCTACTTTCACTCACTCAACGTGTCTGTTGTGTCTATGATGATTGCGAAAGCGAAGAAGATGGACGCGGAAGAGATAAAAAAGGTGGCATTTGCGTCTTTGTTCCATGATATGGGGAAAGTGAAAGTTCCTACAGCGATTGTTCGTAAGCAAACACCACTTTCAGAACCAGAGAAAAACTACCTTAAATTGCATACCAAGTATGGTTTGGAGTTAGCCGGTAATATAGAGGGCTTTCCTGAGTCAGCAAAGATGGTGATTGAACAGCATCATGAACTTAATGATGGTTCTGGCTACCCAGCCGGATTAAAAGAAGCTGATATTGACCCGTTAACGCAAATTATCAGTGTTGCAAATGCCTACGACAATCTATGTCATCATAATATTGCCTCTGAGCAAAAAATCCCTTACGTCGCGCTTTCTCATCTATATAAGAACTGCAAACATCTATATAGCAATGAAAACCTCAGCCTGCTGATTAAGTTTATGGGGATTTACCCACCAGGAACTGTGGTTCAGTTATCGAATGATATGGTGGGTTTGGTGATTTCTGTGAATTCCAGAAATATTCTATTCCCTAATGTGCTGATTTACGACCCATCAGTACCAAGGACGCAAGCACCTATCATTGATTTAGCAGAAAAAGAAATAAAGATAGTGAATGCGATTCTTCCGAATAAATTGCCGGATAAAGTTCGAGAGTATCTCAACCCTCGTTCACGGATTTCTTATTTCTTTGATTCAGATGATTAGTTATCCACAGCTTTTTGTTAATAAGATCTGATTAAGCTGAGTGCAACTTGAGTGTAAAAAAGCCTGTGAACAATTACTGTTCGAACAGGCTTTTTTTATGAAAAAAATGTAATTTTTCGCTTGCGCTGAAAAAGGAACTCCCTATAATGCGCATCCACTGGCACGGCAGACGCCACAAGGCTTCAGCGGTGACAGAGAGGTGAAAAGCTTCTAAGAAAATTAATTTGAAAAAGTGTTTGACTCTTCAAATTAACTCGCTAGAATTCACCTCCGCTTTGAGAGAAATGTCTCGCAAAGCAAAGCTCTTTAACAATATAAACCTATCAATCTGTGTGGGCACTCGTTGATGATAATCCAATTAGAAGCTTAGGCTTCAAATTAGGTTTCAATGAAACGAAGTGACCAATACAAATAACTTCTGTTATTTGGCACAGTCAATTCATTACCATTCTGTTGGAATGGTAATAGCTTTAAAATTACACAGTAGTTTTGAAGTCAGTATTCATTGAGCCGACCAAAATCTTAAATTGAAGAGTTTGATCATGGCTCAGATTGAACGCTGGCGGCAGGCCTAACACATGCAAGTCGAGCGGAAACGAGTTATCTGAACCTTCGTGGAACGATAACGGCGTCGAGCGGCGGACGGGTGAGTAATGCCTGGGAAATTGCCCTGATGTGGGGGATAACCATTGGAAACGATGGCTAATACCGCATAATGCCTTCGGGCCAAAGAGGGGGACC
>NZ_BLID01000009.1 GCF_009811315.1 Vibrio atypicus | reverse complement strand
CGACAGCGCAAACCCAGCCAACAGCGCAACGTTCACCACCACGGTGGACGCGAACGGCAACTTCAGTGTGGACGTTGACCTGAGCGACAAAGGCTTGGTGGACGGCAACATTACCGTGACGGCGGACGTGACAGACCAAGCGGGCAACCCAGCGAGTGACACCGAGCAAGCGACATTGGATGCGGACAACGCGGATCTCCCAACCATCGACTTAGTGACGGTGGGCGATGGCAACATCAGCGAAGACGAAGCGGAGGCCGTGACCCTGTCGGGCAGCACGGAGAATGTCGAGCCGGGTCAGACGGTGACCTTAACCGTGATCGACAGCGCAAACCCAGCCAACAGCGCAACGTTCACCACCACGGTGGACGCGAACGGCAACTTCAGTGTGGACGTTGACCTGAGCGACAAAGGCTTGGTGGACGGCAACATTACCGTGACGGCGGACGTGACAGACCAAGCGGGCAACCCAGCGAGTGACACCGAGCAAGCGACATTGGATAGCAAACCAGTAGCACAAGACTTCACGATTCAGACTACGACTGACCAGGGTGTGCAAGTTGGTTTCAACGACCCAACTGGCCCTCATGGTGACAATATTTCTGATATCGAAGATGATGCTGCCAATAACGGCAATGCTGACCTTACAGTGATCATTACAGAACTGCCATCTGACGGTGTACTCATTTACACCGATGGAAATGGCGTTTCACGTGAAATTACCGATAGCGATGTGACAGGTGAAACACAGTTTGCGTCTGACGGTATTACCTACAAGCCAACGGAGAATCTGGGCTTCTTACTAGGAAGTAAAGAGGAATCTGATAGCTCTGACAGAACGGATGGTTTCTTAAATTGGGGTACTCAAGTTGATGCGGATGGTAAAGTTCGTGAATTGACTTTATCTAATGGCGACGTCATTCGTATTTCAAGCAATTCGGACCCACTAAATCAATGGGACAATGAAGAAGGTCATGTAGGTGATGGCGTCGCAGATAATGATGGCAACGGTATTGAGGTTGGTGAAGTCATCTCTGTAGATTTTGTCTCTGATCCAGTCACATCTGTAAATATAGGCTTAGATGGCTTAGGTGGATTGTACGTAGATGGACACTCAAATGCTGCTCTAATTACTATCAAGTACACAGACGGCAGTTCAGAAACGATTGAGTTCCAAAAACCTGCGGGCGTTGAAGGAAATGATGGTCTGTTCCAAGAATTCTCGTTTACTGCGCCAGCTGGAAAAGAAATTGCTGGTTTAGACCTATCAACCAAAGAGCAAGGTAACTGGGAACTTCGTTATGTTGAAGCACTTCCAACAGATGATAGTTTTGATTATAAAGCGGTTGATTCAGAAGGGCAGTACAGTGATGAAGCAACGGTAACTATCGATAACTCTAACCTTGATAGAACACCGGTCGCTGAAGATGCTTATGTAACGACCAATGAGGATCAAGCATACACATTTAGTTGGTCTGATTTTTCTGTTGCTGATGGCGACACGCTTCCAACAGATATGACAATTACATTTGAAAGCCTACCTGCAAATGGTCAGTTGACGCTTAACGGCTCTCCTGTCGTAACTGGTACTGCGATTTCTTACGCTGATATTGTTGACGGAAAGCTTGTCTTTACTCCAGCAGCAGATGAGTCAAGTAGCACTTCAGGCTCTCAAGATGGTGTTGATTCAGGTGACCAACATCAAGATTACGCAGAGTTTGATTTCAATGTGTCAGATGGTAATAGCACGAGTGAGACGCAGACAGTTGTTGTTGACGTAACACCAGTAGCAGACGCACCGACTGTTACCATCACGCTTGGTGAAATGGTTAAATCGGATGCGACTTCAATTCATCATACTGATGTTATTGCTGCTGTTGGTAAGACCGAAGCTGAAAATAATGACCTAGCAGTTGAGATGGGGCTAGACAATTCGCTACCGTCTCACTTAGGTAATAACAATGATTATAGTGATACCGATACTCTATTTGTTGGCGGAAATAACGTCGACACCATGTACGGTGGCGGTGGCGATGATGTCTTTGTTGGTGGCGCGCAAAACGATTCGTTCTACGGAGATGATGCAAGCAGTAATACCGCTCATGATGGTGTAGACACGGTTTACCTAACTGGTAACTTTGAAGATTATGAATTTACCTTCAAGGATAACCACGGTGGCGGTGTACCATATTGGATTGTATTAGATACTAAATCAGTCGATTCAGTTAACGATCATACTGGTCAAGAAGATCGTGGCGACCATTTGTATGAAATTGAGCGTGTGGTATTTGCTGACAAGATTATTGAACTTAATCCTGACGGCACATTCGAAGTACTTCAAGATAGAATGATTGCTGTTGATGTTGACGTTGACCTTGTTGATACAGATGGAAGTGAAAGCTTGGCCCAGACAGTTACGGTAGATGGCCTTCCTGAAGGTATTGAAGTTTATGTTAATGGGCAAGCTATTGATGCGGAAGCTGATGGTATATTCTTGGTTCCAATCGATTCAAATGGTAATGCTTCATTTGATATTAAAGTGCCATTTGACTACGAAGGTAGCCTTGACTTCCCATTGAGCGTTACTGCAACGTCGATAGAGTCTTCTAATAATGACAGCGCTTCTACTACTGAAACTGTCGATGTGACAGCGCGTGAATACGTAATGGAATCCGGTTCTCATGGTGACGACACAGTTACGGGCAGTGCTGATCATGATCTGATTGTTGGTGATGTTCAGGGAATCGAGATTGTTGCTGGTCAAGATTACAATATTGCTTTTGTTCTTGATACGTCAGGCAGTATGGGCCATTGGGTTGGTACCGCTAAAGATGAAATTCTTGATGTCTTTGATGAATTGTTAACTGCAGCTAATCAGGGTTCGGAGCCTGGTACCGTTAACATTATGCTTTCTGAGTTCTCTACTGGAGCATCGCAAGTTATTAGTGTTGATCTGAGTTCGCCTACAGCAAAACAAGATTTTGAGAATGCGCTGAACCAGATCGGTGACAATGGTGAGGGTTGGACTGACTACGAGTCTGGTCTTCAGACTGCTGTAGAGTGGTTTGATTCGTTCCCTGAAGGTGATGCAGAAAACATCACTTACTTCCTAACCGATGGTGCGCCTAACTACATCAACTACTTAGATGAAGCTTCTTTAGATAAAGTACTTATCGATGCGGGTTCAGATAAAGATGTTATCACGCTTGAAGATGTCTTGACTGACGGTAATTATCAGTTAGGAGATGAATTCTATTACAAGGGCCAACGTTTAGTTGATAGCCATGGAAACGTGACATCGCCATTGACTGGACAGAAGCTAGGAACAATCAGTATGGATAATGGCTCATTAGTCTTTACTGACCACAATAGTACAAGCCAGCAATCACAGCACATGTATCAATTGCTTGCACTGATGTCGAGTGTAGAAGCGATTGGTATCGGTAGTAATGTAAGTGAGAGCCTGCTTCAACAATACGACACTGATGGTGTTGTTGAATCAAATATCGATGTGACCAAGTTAGCTGAAACCATCTTAGGTCAAGATATTCCGTTAGAGCAGGGATCTGATATTCTTTCTGGCGGTGACGGTAACGATATTCTATTGGGTGACTTGATTGAGTTTGGTACTAATGAGCAAGGCTTAAGTGCGATTCAATCACATGTTGCTAGCGAAACTGGTCAAGATATATCAACGGTTGACGCAGAAGATATTCATAACTATGTGAAGGAAAATGTACAAGAATTCAACCAAAATCACTCAGGAGATAAATCAGATGTATTATCCGGTGACGATGGAGATGACATCTTGTTTGGCCATGGTGGTAACGATATCCTAATCGGTGGCGATGGCGATGATATTCTAATTGGTGGTGCTGGTAATGATACGCTTACCGGTGGAGCTGGCGAGGACTTATTCGTTATTGGCGAAGCTGATTTCGTTAATTCGCTAGATGTGATAACTGACTTTACGGTAACCGAAGATCATATTGATATTTCTGACTTGCTCCATAACGGTGAGAATATGGATGATCTGCTAGGTGACGTGACAGCTAAAGTTGTCGATAACAATGATGTTGAGCTGCATATTGATCGTGATGGTAAGCATCAAACTATCAAGTTGGAAGATGCCGTAGATCAGTTAGGTTATGTGGACGTTAATTCTGGTGATATTACAGGCCAGGCATTGAGTAATTTACTCAATGATGTCATCTACAAACCGCAAGACTAAAAATAAAAAGGGCCGAAAGGCCCTTTTTTACATTAATGTGTTTTGTAAACAAGCAGTTAGCTGAAACTTAAAGAACCTTACAAGCAAAGCCTTTTAAGTAGAAACCTTCTGGGTAGGCAGAAGCAGTTGGGTGATCTGCTGCTTGTTCGAAACGCTCTACAAATTTCACTTCACGACCTGAATCTAGTGCGGCATCAGCGATCACTTTTTGGAATAGATCTGAGCTCATTAAGCCGGAACAAGAGTAGGTGAGTAGTGTGCCACCAGGCTTTAAGATTTGCATGGCGAGCATGTTGATATCTTTATAGCCGTTAGCACCTGAGGTTAAGTTGTTTTTGCTTGATACAAACTTCGGTGGATCCATGATCACAACATCAAACTTCGTACCTTGGTCACGATATTCTCGAAGTAATTTGAATACATCTGCGTTAAGGAAGACGGCGCGCTTTTTGGATATATCAAATTCATTGAGCTCAGCGTTGTGCTTGGCAATATCGAGTGCAGGTTGCGATACATCGGCATTGATGACGCGCTTCGCTTCACCTTTAAGCGCATACAAACCAAATCCACCTGTGTATGAGAAACAGTTGAGAACTTCTTTGTTCTTAACGTATTTCATCGCTTGTTGGCGGCTGTCGCGTTGATCTAAGTAGAAGCCTGTTTTGTGGCCACCGACAATATCTACACTGATTTTTACACCATTCTCTTCAATAACTACAGATTTAGGTGGCTCGTCACCATGCAGTACGCCAGTAGTTTCTTCTAAGCCTTCTTTCTTTCGAACCGCAACATCCGAACGTTCATAGATACTGCATTCGGGAAAAACCTCAATTAGAGCATCAACGAGCGCCTGTTTTAAATGCTCTGCACCCGCGCTCAATAGTTGGCAAACAAGGTAATCCTGATACTTGTCGATGGTGATACCCGGTAGGCCGTCTGATTCCGCGGCAATTAGGCGGTATCCTGTTAAACCATCACGTTCAATAATGTCTTGACGAAGAAGCTGTGCACCTTGGATACGTTTGACGAAGAAAGATTTGTCGATCTCTTCTTTATCAAATGACCAAACACGAGCGCGAATTTGCGAATGAGGTGAGTACGCTGCTTTAGCCAGCCATTTACCATCGTGAGTAAATACATCAACTGTTTCACCAAGAGCAGGCTCCCCTTCAACTTTACTGATGCCACGAGAGAATACCCAAGGGTGTTTGCGGCGCAGAGATTTATCGCGGCCTTTTACAAGGTAGATAGCTGGAGTCATGTGTTTACTCAATTGATTGTTTCGAAAGGAGAGGTATTGTGGGAGATGTGATTAGGAAAATCAAATAAAAGAGCCGCCAGATTGGGCGGCTCGACTTGTTTAAGCTTTTAGACCGGTTAGCAAGGTTTCCATTGAATCACTTTGCCTGCGTAATTGATCAATGTTGCTGTTAGTTGCACTGATCATTTCACATACTTGGTTAGACTGGCCTCTGATCTCCTCAACACTTGCTGCAATATTGTCTGCAACAACACCTTGTTCTTCCGCTGCTGTCGCGATCTGGATACTGCTGTCAGAGATAGATTGGTTTTTATCTGCAAGAGAAGCGATTTCCGTGTCAACTTCAGCCATTAGAGTTTGACCTTCGTTCGCATTGAGAACCGTCGTTTCCATTAGTTTGGTTAACGATTGGCTATTGCGCTGTAGGGCTTCGATCATGGTTTGAATTTCGACAGTTGCTTGTTGCGTTCTTCCCGCTAGTGCTCGAACTTCATCCGCTACCACCGCAAAACCACGGCCTTGTTCACCAGCGCGCGCCGCTTCAATAGCTGCGTTTAGAGCGAGTAAGTTAGTCTGCTCTGAAATACCATTAATCGTAGTCACAACTTCATCGATTTGCGCAGCATTCGCATCGAGTTCTGCTACTGCTTCGGATGCTGATTGAACCTCACCAGAAAGAAGAGAAATAGAAGACAAAGTATGGCCCACTTTTTGTTGGCCCTGCTGAGCTACGGAGCGTGCATCTTCGGTTTGCGAGCTTGAATCGTGAGCTAAATTGGCTACTTCACGAATTGTGGACGCCATCTGCTCTGTTGCACTCGCTAGAGAATTAAGGTGCTCTTGTTGAGAATTTGAGATTTCGGCACTGTGCTGGTTCGATTGGTTTAAATCTGAGCTGATTTGCTGCATCAGTGCGATAGATTCTTGAATCGATAGCACCATGTTTTGTTCGCGCTCAGCTACCTTGTCGATTGTGATTGCAATTTCACTAAACTCATCTCGAACCTTGAAGAAGTTCATTCGACTAGTCAAATCACCACTTGATAAGGTAGTCAGTGCTTTGTTCATGGTGAACATCGCACCGCCAATGAATGTCATAATGTAGTAAACACCCATTGCGATTAAAAACAAAGTTATAGCAATGATAGTAACGTGCGTCGTAGACAGCGCATTCCAAAGGTTTTGGCTGTGGATTGCAACTAAGCTGAACTCACCATTGTTTACTGAGATTGAACCCATTCCGGAACCTAGCGCTATTGTGTCAGAATTCGCGATTAAGCTTGCAACTTGTGAACGGTTAAGGTCACCCGCTTCAATCAAGTTTCTCATCAGTACTAGTTCATCTTGGTATAGATGATTGAGCATGTTGTCTGCTGCGTTATCTAAGACCAGTGTTAATAAAATGAGTGCGATAACGGGAAGGAAGAAAAGCAAATAGAACTTTTCTTGTATTTTTAGATGAATGAGATATTTATCAATCCAGCGAAATGGTATTTCTTTCATAATTATTATTTCCGTGAGAAAACCCTATTTGTCCATAAGGGTTGAATAGAACAACATGCTAAATATAACACTGTCCGATGAAACGAGGTATCGAATATGATTCAAAAATGTGAGAAGTTCACAGTCTCTGGTCTAGTTCAAGGTGTCGGTTTTCGCTATCACACTTCATACCAAGGAATGAGGCTAGGCTTAGCGGGTTATGCGAAGAACCTGAATAATGGAGATGTGGAAGTAGTGGTTTGTGGGGAGGAAAGTGCAATTCTTTTGATGGCTGACTGGCTTCAAGAGGGCCCTAAGACATCACGTGTGGAGTCAGTTGTCTCAGAGCCAGCCTCATATAAACCCTATAAGGGTTTTAAGATTCTATAGATTTATAGGCACTTCGCAGGTTTTGGTAAACCTGCAAGCTTGGTAGCTTGTTTCGCAGGGCCTTGCTTGAATAGCTTAAATAGATACTTACTATTGCCTTTCTCTGGCCCGTGAGCTTTTTCCATCGCTTTGACGAGCATTCTCACTGCAGGAGAAGTATTAAACTCTTCATAAAATTTTCGTACAAAATGAACCACTTCGATATGAGCATCAGTGAGTTCAATTCCTTCTTGTTCTGCGAGTACTTGAATCATTCCCTCTTCCCATAGGGTAAAATCCAATAGGTAACCTTGGGCATCGGTTTCAATTTGTTTGCCGTTGTATTCGAACATCTTAATAAACCTAAAATCAACGATGGTAATAGGGTAGCGCAGCCCATAGTCATTTCACAATATCCACGAAAAGAAAAAGCCCGAAAGAAGAGTCTTTCGGGCTTTGTTTAACCAATTGCTGACTGAATTAGTCGTCGTTCATAATACCTAAAATGCTTAGTAGGCTAGTGAACAGGTTAAGGATGTTTAGGTACATAGAGATAGTTGCACTAACATAGTTAGTCTCTTCACCACGTACGATGCGGCTTGTGTCATAAAGAATAAAGCCAGAGAACACAAGTGCAGACATGCTACTGATCGCTAGTTGGCCAATTGTTGAGCCAACAAAAATATTGATAATTGCTGCAACGATTACGATGATTAAGCCAGCAATTAGGAAGTTACGCATGAAAGAAAAATCTTTCTTGCTGCTGATTGTGTAAGCCGATAGACCTAGGAACACCATACCAGTCAAACCAAGCGCTTGAGCAATGATAGATGGACCATTCGCGATAGACGCGTAGTAAGTCAGCATTGGGCCAAGAGCGCCACCCATTAGAGTCGTGAAAACGAAAGTCCAAACGATACCCATTGATGAGTTAATGCTGCGTGGTAATGCGAAGAAAAGGATACCAATAGCTGCTACTTGCATAACAATTGCCATCATCGGCGAGATACCGATAGCCATGGTTGCCATTGCTGCTACAGCACTTGTAACAAGTGTCATAGACAATAGGAAATAGGTATTCTTTAGAGTTTTGTTAATCTCAAGTGTATTTTGAGCACTTGTAGATCGGGTAAACATAGGGCTGTTCATGATCTTCCTCGTAAGGTTTTATGTTTATAACTACATTTATGAGGGCGAATGACCAAAAAATCAAGCCCTGAAGCAGTATGCAGCTAATGAAATAATAATAGAATTAGAATGTTAAGTAATTTGAAAGATGTAACACAATATAACACAAATAGAAAAGGCGACCGAAGCCGCCTTTTCATGCGATAAATAAAACCTTAGTGACTCAAAATCTGAGCTAAGAAGTTCTGTGTTCTATCGGATTGCGGGTTCTCAAAGAAGTCGACAGGATTGTTTTCTTCAATAATCTCACCGGCATCCATGAAGATCACTCGATCCGCTACTTCTTTTGCAAAACCCATCTCGTGAGTTACACAAAGCATGGTCATGCCTTCTTCAGCGAGCTCAACCATAACATCCAGAACTTCACGAACCATTTCTGGATCGAGTGCAGATGTCGGTTCATCAAACAACATCACTTGAGGGCTCATGCAAAGAGAGCGAGCAATAGCTACACGCTGCTGCTGACCACCAGATAACTGACCTGGAAACTTATCTGCTTGGTCCGGAATCTTAACGCGCTCTAAATATTGCATCGCCACTTTTTCCGCTTCTTCTTTTGGCATCTTCTTCACCCAAATTGGCGCAAGAGTACAGTTCTCTAGCACAGTAAGGTGAGGGAAGAGGTTGAAGTGTTGGAAACACATACCAACTTCACGGCGAACCGCTTCGATATTTTTTAAGTCTTCAGTCAGTTCATTGCCAGAGACAATGATCTGTCCTTTTTGATGTTCTTCTAGTCGGTTAATACAACGAATCATTGTCGATTTACCTGAGCCAGAAGGGCCACAGATAACAATTTTTTCGCCTTTTTTGACGTCTAGGTTGATATTCTTTAGTACGTGAAACTCACCGTACCACTTGTTCATATCCTTAAGTTGGATCATGTAATCTTGTTGTTGCGTCATAATACGTCCTTGAGCTCTGTGACTATCGTTTGTGACCGGTATGGAGTTTGTTTTCAAGCCATATCGAATATCTCGACATGCCGAAACAAAATACCCAGAACACTAACGCGACAAATACATAACTTTCAGTAGCAAAACCGAGCCATTCAGGGTCTGTGTTTGCTGCTTGGCCAATACCCAGTACATCGAACATACCAATGATGAGTACGAGACTGGTATCTTTAAACAGTCCAATAAAGGTGTTTACGATAGAAGGGATCGTGATCTTCAGTGCCTGAGGCAAAATAATCAGCCCCATCTTTTTCCAATAGCTCAATCCAAGCGCATCGGCTGCTTCATATTGACCTTTTGGTATTGCCTGTAAACCACCGCGCACAACTTCCGCCATGTATGCAGCACTAAACATAACCACACCGATTAAAGCACGGATGAGTTTGTCTGTCTCTGATCCTTCTGAAAGGAATAGAGGAAGCATTACGGATGCCATAAATAGAACGGTGATAAGCGGAACACCACGCCAAACTTCGATGTAAACAGTACAGATACTACGAATGATCGGCATATCTGAACGACGACCCAACGCTAATGCCACGCCAATAGGTAAAGACACGACAATACCGACTAACGCAATGATTAACGTAACGAGTAGTCCGCCCCATTTGTGCGTTTCGACCACTTCTAAGCCAAATACACCACCGTATAGCAAACCCGCAATGATGAAAGGGTATACGTTAACAAAGAATAACCAGATCCATAAACGTTTCGGAGTTTTTTCATACGCCAGTAATGCGGTGAAAATGGCTAAAGTGATGTAAAACAAACGAGGGCGCCATAGTTCTTCTTGTGGATAGAAGCCGTACATGAACTGCTCCCAACGCACACTGATAAACACCCAACAAGCGCCTTCGCGTGAGCAAGCGTCGCGAGTAGTGCCTACCCAATCGGCCTTAAGAAATGCCCAATCAAAAATTGACCAAAGTAACATCCCGCCAAGCACAGCAAGGATGACAGTAATAACGGAGTTTACAGGGCCGTTAAACAGGTTTTTACGTAGCCAGCCTACAACACCAACCGTACTGGCTGGCGGTGGTAGATCAGGCTGAAATTGATGTACTTTCATGCTATCTCTCCACCAATGCAACTTTGCGGTTGTATACGTTCATTAACGCTGAAGTTAATAAGCTTAACGTCAAGTAAACCCCCATAGTCATAGCAATGATTTCTATCGCTTGACCGGTTTGGTTTAACGTTGTGCCGGCAAATACTGAAACTAAGTCAGGGTAACCAATTGCCATCGCCAGGGATGAGTTTTTGGTTAGGTTTAAGTATTGGCTAGTGAGTGGAGGAATAATGATCCGCAGAGCCTGCGGTAAAACAACCAGTTTAAGTGTTCTAGAACGAGGAAGGCCTAAAGACATTGCGGCTTCCGTTTGACCGTGGTTTACCGCGTTAATACCTGAACGCACAATCTCTGCAATGAACGACGCAGTATAGATGCTTAATGCAAGTAATAGTGCGCCTAGCTCAGGAATGATGCTAATGCCACCTCGGAAGTTAAACCCTTTAAGTTCAGGAAGTTCTGCTGAGATAGGTGATCCCATTAGGAAGTAAACCACCACTGGAATGACAACAACCAATCCCAAAACAATACGACCCATTGGAGTCTGTTGCCCGGTCAGACGTTGTTTATTTCTAGCCCATACCCCAATAAAGATTGACGCAATAATACCAATAACAAAACTCGCAACAACAATCCCTGAACCTGCTTCAAACACAGGTGCTGGGAAGTACAAGCCACGAACGTTTAGGAAGATTGCTTCACCTAGACTTAAGCTCTGTCTTGCAGATGGTAACGCTTGAAGTACAGCGAAATACCAAAAGAAAATTTGCAAAAGTAATGGAACGTTACGGAAAATTTCGATGTAAATAGCGGCAAAGCGACTGACTAACCAGTTGTTAGAAAGTCTCGCAATACCCATCGCAAAGCCGACTACCGTCGCCAAAATAATGCCCAAAAAAGACACCAATGCGGTATTTAGTAAACCAATGACGAAAGTTCGACCGTAAGAGTAGGTTTCATCGTATTCAATAAGCGTTAGGCCAATCCCAAAGCCAGCTTCTTGATTGAGGAAACCGAAACCCGTAGCGATGCCACGTGCTTCTAAGTTGGAGAGTGCATTGTTGACAATGGTATAAAAGAAAAAGATCAGTGCGAGTATTGCAATAATTTGGAATATGACTGATCGAAAGGTGGGATTGTAAATAAGGCTAGCACCTGAAGACGGTCCGTTATCCGCTTTAGGCGCAACAGTATTAGTAGGTTTCATACAGCTATAACCTCAAATCCATTTTTGTAAAAAGGGCGGCCAAGACCGCCCATTTTGTTGTTATGTATTGCTTAACGGATTGGCGGAGCGTACATGAAGCCACCCGCATTCCATAGTGCGTTTACACCACGAGAGATTTGTAGTGGAGAGCCTGTACCAACAGTGCGTTCAAAGCTTTCTCCGTAGTTACCAACTTGTTTGACAACTTGGTAACCCCAATCGTCACGAATACCAAGGCCTTTACCTTTAGGACCATCGACACCAAGGATACGTTTGATGTTTGGATCTTTAGACTTAAGCATTTCATCCGCGTTTTTAGAAGAAATACCGTATTCTTCTGCGTTGATCATTGCGTTTAGAGTCCATTTCGCAATGTTAAACCACTGATCATCGCCTTGAAGCACTACTGGGCCAAGAGGCTCTTTCGAAATGATTTCAGGAAGAACTTGCGCAGAGCTAGGATCTTGAAGGTTCAGGCGCAGTGCATATAGGCCAGATTGGTCAGTTGTGAGAACGTCACAACGTCCTGCATCAAAGCCTTTCGATGTTTGTGCTGCTGTATCGAAAACAACTGGTTTGTATGACATGCCGCTGTTACGGAAGTAGTCAGCTAGGTTTAGTTCTGTCGTTGTACCTGATTGAACACAAACTGATGCGCCATCAAGCTCTTTTGCACTCTTAAGGCCAAGATCTTTCTTAACCATGAAGCCTTGACCATCGTAGTAGTTAACGCCAACGAAGTTTAGACCTAGAGCAGTATCACGGTGTAGTGTCCATGTAGTGTTGCGAGATAGAACATCGATTTCACCGGATTGAAGTGCAGTGAATCGTTCTTTCGCGGTTAGTGGTACATATTTAACTTTTGTTTTATCACCTAAAACTGCAGCTGCTAGTGCCTGACAGTACTCAACGTCGATACCTTCCCATTCACCTTTTGAGTTAGGGTTAGAGAAACCTGGAAGACCGGTACTTACACCACAAGTGATGAAGCCTTGTTTAGTCACTTTGTCCAGAGTGCTTTCTGCTGCTGAAGCGCTTGTAGCCATTAGAGCAGTAGATGCAGCTACAACTGAAGCAAGGAGTGTTAGTTTATGTGCCATTTGTATCCTTCCTGTATGATCCATGTTAAACCAGGTGACCCTGATACAACGAATGAAAAAAAGTTGTGTTTCTATATTTATAGGCGACTTACTAAGCTTATTGCTTTTATATAAATCAACCATTTATAAGCGTAGGAAAGGATTTGCGATTTCTCAAAGGTATAATTTAAAAAGAATTATGATTGAACTCACAAACCCGTTCAGTAATTAGAATGACGAAATGTTAACTTAATGTAAATAGCGCAACACTTCACAAAAATGGTGCAATAGGATTTAGTCTCCAAAGTCTGCTATTTACATAGTTGTAACATAATGCGATTGGAACTGGGCACAACAGATAAAACTATAAATAGTATTAAATTTGGTGAAAAATTACTCTGTTAAGCATAGGCTATTTCTGTCTTTGCCCTAACTTTGGTAGTATCAATGATTAGTTAGTTGATTTATTCAAGGAATGAAATGCAGTATTTTCCACTGTTTCTCGATCTTAAAGGTAAAGCTGTACTCGTTGTGGGTGGCGGTGAAGTCGCCAGTCGTAAAGTTGATAGCTTAGTCAGAGCAGGCGCTATCGTGACTATCGTGTCACCTCAGGTTGAACCGTTTTTACAACGATTGATTGACGAGCAAGAGTGCCTCTGGATACAGAATTTTTACTCGAATGAGTTAATGGACTCGAAATACGTTCAAGTGTGGGCGACGACGGACAACCCAGATTTAAACCATCAAGTCCATCACGACGCTAATGCTCGGGGCATATTGGTGAATGTGGTTGATGACCAACCATACTGTGACTTCATCACTCCTTCTATGATTAACCGTGGTAGGATTCAACTGGCTATTTCAAGCGGTGGTGCGTCACCGGTTTTGGTGCGTAATATAAGAGAGAAACTAGAAGCAGCATTGCCGCAAAATCTCTCTTTATTGGCAGACTTTGCCGCTTCAAAACGGACGGATATTAAACAAGCATTGCCAAGTGTCGACTTACGGCGCAAGTTTTGGGAGCGATTCTTTGCTTCGCCTCTTGTTGACCGCGCGAAGAGCCGGAATGAGCTAGAACAACAATACCAAATAATGATTCTTCAAGATGTGGTAGAACAAGGTAGCGTGACTTGGATTGATTTTGGCGATGATGTTGAGCTTCTACCAATGAAAGCGCTTAGAATTATGCAGGAAGCGGAGGTGGTATTATATCCTCCGGAATGCCCATTCGGCTTTATCGATTTGATTCGTCGAGATGCAGAGCGTGAAGCTTTTGGAAATGATGGCGAACTTGCTCGTAAACTACAAACAGCAAGAGAGCAGCAGTTAAGGGTAGTTGTTTTTGTTCCAATGAAGTCAAGTCAGTATAATTTACTGAGACAGCAAGACGTTCATTTGTCGTTGGCGAGTAGTAAGTAATAAAAAACCCGCGAATAGCGGGTTTTTTAATGGTGCGATGAAACTGCCGAGACTTAGTCGCGGAAGTTTTCATACTGAAACGGTTGACCAAGCTCTGCTTCGCGAATTGTTGCGATAGTAGCCTGAAGATCATCTCGTTTTTTACCTGTTACACGCACTTTCTCACCTTGGATAGATGCTTGAACTTTTAGCTTCTTATCTTTGATAAGCTTAACAATTTTCTTCGCCATTGGCGTTTCGATGCCTTGCTTAAATACAACGATTTGATGCCAGTTCTTACCAGAAGCTTCTTCGCCTTTCGCTTCCATTGCATTTGCATCTACACCACGTTTAGTCAGGTGAGAGCGCAACATGTCACGAAGTTGTTTCAACTGGAATTCACCTTCCGCATTCAGGCGTACTGACTCGTCTTTTTGTAATTCAAACGAAGCGTCAACACCACGGAAGTCAAAGCGAGTAGTCAGTTCACGAGATGCGTTGTCTACTGCGTTGCGTAGCTCAACAGTATCGATTTCCGAGACAATATCAAAAGATGGCATTTTAAAGTCCTTAGATTTTAATTAGCGCGATTTAACCGCATCAGCAAGTAGGGCAAGCATTTGTTCTGTATCTTCCCAGCTTAGGCATGGGTCGGTAATAGATTGACCGTAAGTGAGATTATTGATGTCATCCATAGGTTGGTTACCTTCAATAATAAAACTTTCAGCCATGATACCTGCGATCTGGTTTTTACCTGATTTGATCTGCTCACAAAGCGTTTTAGCTACGTCTAACTGTTTGCGATGCTGTTTCTGACAGTTGGCATGGCTGAAGTCAACGATTAGGCGTTGAGGTAGGCCAAATTCAGCTAATTGCTCACAAGCCGCATTGACAGATTCAGCGTCAAAATTCGGCCCTTTATCACCACCACGTAAGATAACGTGACCAAATGGGTTACCACTTGTACGGTAGACCGTCATGCGTCCATTTTTGTCTGGTGAATAGAAATAATGCGAAGCTTGAGATGCGCGAATTGCATCAATAGCGATCTTAATATTACCGTTTGTTGCATTTTTAAAACCAACAGGGCAAGAGAGCGCCGATGCCATTTCACGGTGGATTTGTGACTCTGTCGTACGAGCACCAATCGCGCCCCATGTGATCAGATCGGCAATATACTGGCCTGTAATCATATCAAGGAACTCTGTCGCCGTAGCAAGACCAAGTTTGTTGATATCTAGCAGAAGCTTACGTGCTTTGTTTAAGCCAGCTTCGAGAGCGTAAGAGCCGTCGAGGTTAGGATCGGTAATAAGACCTTTCCAGCCCACAACAGTACGTGGCTTTTCAAAGTAGGTACGCATTACAACAAACAGTTCATCTTTGTACTGTTCTTGAATTTGAGCAAGACGCTCTGCGTAATCTAGAGCTGCTTCTGTATCGTGTACAGAGCAAGGACCAACGATGACAAGCAGACGGTCATCTTGGCCAGTAATGATTCTTTCAATTTGACGACGAGACTCAGCGATGCGCTCTGCTACATCGTCTGTAATAGGGTGTGCGCTTCCAAGTTCTGCCGGAGTTGGCATTGGACCCAAAGGTTGGGTTCTTAATTCATCGGTTTTGAGTGGCATACCATAGCCTGTTCTTTTTATTGCGAAGCGCTAAAGATAACGGAAACGCTGCAAGGAATAAACCACTTATCGATATTCTTCATAGTGGTAAACTGTAAAAGTGAAAAATTATTCACTTTCAAGGACTAAAAATGTTAATTCCTCTTGTACTTATCAATATCAATGGGTATGTTCAGAGAGAACAAACAATAGTAGATAGCACGGAGCAGTAATGAGTTTAGAGACTTCAAGCAGTTTGCATCCAGCATTATCGTTAGGAGATACACTTCCTAGCGAAAATCCTCAAGAAAATGGTTCACATTTGTATGTGTCGATGTCTGAAATGATCATGGAACATATTTTCTATCATCCTGAGTTTAATCAAGTTTTAGATTCTCTAGATAGTGTTCAAACGACCTCGATTCAAGCGATTTTAGGTGACAGTTCTGTTGACGAACATTTTGTATCAACACTTGTTGAACAGATTAAAGCCGCGTCTAGTGACAGTCATACAACAATACGTATTGGGCTAAGTAACGCTGACAGTTATGCATTTAGTTCTCTACTTGGTGGCAGCGCTGATGTCACCGAAGTTAACCCTGCACTTGGTTTGCGAGGCGTGTCTCGTTATGCATCTGCTCAGTTTAGTTTAACGTTTGCGTTAGAATGTAAAGTAATTCAGTCGTTACAAGAGCAAGGCTTGACTGTTGAAATTGTCGTTCCTTTTGTTCGTGCGCTGTCTGATGCGGCCAAAATTATCGACTTATTGGCAGAGCAGGGGCTTCCGCGTGGCTTAAATGGGTTGAAGGTTCTCTATACTGTTGATGTTCCTTCTTCAGCACTGCTTGCTGAGCGATTGCTGCATTATTTCGATGGTGTAGTGATTAATTTAGAGAACTTAGCGCAGTTTACGTTAGGCGTTGATCGTTTAAACGAATCATTAGAATATCTGTTTGACCCGCAAAGTGAAGCGGTGATCGACTTGATTGATATGGCAGTTAAGTCTGCTCAGGCGAGCAATAAGCCTGTCATCATTGTTTCTAGTGGTTTAGCTAACTATAAAAAAATTCAAGAGTATATTGTCGAGAACGGTCAACTAGACGCGGTTGTGACGATGTAACGCACAATACGCTTAGGGTCACTATTGCAAAGGCTGATGTTAACAAAATGTTGACGTTGGCCTTTGTTTATTATGAACTGGTGTAAATATACTAATCGGACCAGTTTATGCTTTCTCCTATTGCCAAAGCAAACCTCTATCTAAAGTGGTTTGGCTTTTTTAAAGTGCCTTTTATTTGGCTTTGTAGACCTAAGATCCTTCAACTTGATGGAGAACGTGTCGAAGTCAAAATTCCCCTCAAACGTAGAACGAAAAACCATCTCAATAGTATGTACTTTGGTGTATTGGCGGTGGGCGCAGATGTCGCTGGCGGATTTATGGCGATGAGTAAGGCCCAAGAAAGGGGCAAGCAAGTCTCATTAGCCTTTAAAGCGGTAGAAGGCCAGTTTTTAAAACGACCGGAAGAGGATGTCCACTTTGTGTGCAACGATGGCAAGTTGATCGATGAGATGTTGGATGAAACGTTTCGTACTGGTGAACGAGTTAACAAGGCGGTAAAAATAACCGCCATTTGCCCATCATTACATGGTGATGAGCCTATGGCGGAGTTTTACCTTACTCTGTCACTGAAGAAAAAGGGTGACTGACCGATTCTACTTCTATCTGTTCAACGGCGACAATTTTGCTCCGGTTAAGAACGATCTTCCAACGGTAGAAGTTTGGTTGGCCATCATGATTGTCTTCTTTTACAATCAAGTTGATAAGGTGGCGTTTTTCGACCGACTCCTTGCTAACTTGGTTGTTGTTAAGCGTGTAAACTTTGTTTGAGCCTTTATCCATTAGACGCATTAAAGGTCTCATACTGATCAAGAGAGATTCACGAGTCTCTTCATAACCACTCATAAATTTCGAGGTCGACATTTCAACACCTGAGCGGTAGTGCAAGATGCTCTCTTCACGCTGCACGACACGCTTTTTACGAATGTTTTTAATCCGATCCGGCAGTTTTTCTAGGCTTGTATAGTCTAACCATTCGAGTTTTTGGCCGACTGCTTTTTTCGTAGTCGGGTCTAGATAGAGCTTACGCCATTTAGGCCGCCCTTTGCGCAGCCAACGCCACAATACATCACGAAGATCGTCTTTGAAAATCTCACGTAACGCGTAGACAAACGACATCAAAACGATGAAAGATACGGTGATTTCTCCCCAGTAATCGCGAGCAACAATGGCGGCAATGGTTACAAATACCATTACGAAACCTGTGGCACCACCTTTGACCATTCGCTGCATATTGCTACCAAGAGATTGGGTTTTCTCCTGTAATACAACTGGGTGCTCAATTAAACGGCGTAATAGTCGCATTTTATTACTGAGTCGCGTTACGTCGTCACGTACGTTTTTCGAGTTGTAGTTGTTGAGTTTACGATGGGCCGCTTCCTTTTCAACAATAGCGAGTAAACTCTCTTTAACTGATTTGTAATCACCTTCTCGTGGCATGTGTGCGACCAAAGACATTAAACGTTGGCCAGTGTACCAAGATAAGTAGTTATCAATGTTGGCGTAGTAACGCTTTAAGCTTTCTTCGTAAGGAGCACCACGACGTAACTTTTTAAGGATATCTAGTGCAAGAACAATAACCTCATCGACTTCTTCAGTTGTGACCGTTTCTTTATTGTGTTTATTGAGTTGATTGACGGCCTTATCTAACGCGATCACATATTGATAGGCGAATAGACTTAAGCTGACACGGTATTGAGTAGAAGAAAGGTGTCCACGTTTTGCAAGTCGGCTGTGCACCAAAGGAAGAAGCGTCTTGTCACTGTAATAGGCACGTTTTTGCACTAACGATTCGTAATAGAATTCGCTTTCTTTTAAAACGTCTGAAGATAAACCGAGTTCGCCAGGGACGAAGAAATAGAGGTCGAGAGTCGACTTTTTAGTCGAAGCCATTGCGTGCGAGACTTTTAAGGCGATGCCGTCGTGCTTATCAACGGTGATCAAGGAGGAAGCTCCTAAAAAAGTAAGAATAACTGGCGCAAGCATAACAGAGATTCGCTATAATCACCGCAAATTTAACAAGAGACAATTGAAATGATTAAAGTTGGTCAGATAAACCACTTAGAAGTAGTAAAGAAAGCAGATTTTGGCGTATTTCTTAATGCTGGTGATTACGGTACGACTTTGTTGCCGAATCGTTTTGTACCAGAAGGGACGGAAGTAGGTAGCTCAATCGATGCTTTTTTATACTTTGACTCTGACAGCCAAATTGTGGCAACAACTGAAACCCCAATCGCACAAGTTGGTGAATGGGGGCTCATGCAGATTGAAGGCGTAAACAGTACAGGTGCATTCGCGAACTGGGGTATCAAAGGCAAAGACTTACTGATTCCATTTAGTGAGCAGCGTTCTCGCTTTAGTGAGGGGCAAAATGTGCTGGTTTACGTATATACAGATAAAGCGTCTGGCCGCATTGTAGGCACAACCAAATTTAATAAGCTGCTTGATAAAACCCCCGCGACTTATACCAAGAATGAGCAGGTTGATTTGATTATCGCTGAGCGTAGTGATCTTGGTTATAAGGCGATTGTTGAAGGCAAACACTGGGGCGTTATCTTTAAGTCGGATGTGTTTGGTAAGCTCTTCATTGGTAAAAAGCTTAAAGGCTACATCAAGAACATTCGTGACGACGGCAAAATCGACCTCTCTTTGCAAAAAGTAGGCGTAGAGAAAATGGATGATTTGAGTGAAAAGATCATGGAGTTGCTAGAGAAAAAAGGTGGCTTCTTACCGCTCAATGATAAATCTTCACCAGAAGCAATTTTTTCAGCATTTCGTACTAGTAAGGGCACGTTTAAGAAATCAATTGGTGGTCTTTATAAGAAAGGCAAGATTGTTATCGACAAAGAAGGCATCCGCCTAGCGTAATGCTTTTTGGTAGAAAGGGTAGGTTGAGTTCGACCTGCCTTTTAATATCAAGCTATAGCGTAAAAAAAGAGGCCCAAAACCTTCCTGTTCTGGGCCTAGGGGAATGGCTCCTACAGAGCCTGCGCTAACTGGTTGCACTGAATTCGCTTTGATACTTAAAAGTCTAGTGCATCATTTTAAGTTAGCCAGATATTTGTAGAATTTCATACTATTGATTTAGTGCTCAAAATAAGTTCTTGTCACGAACTAACTCTCTCGGTAAGCCATTTTTTACTCGGTTTCCGACCCATTTACCTAAGCCAATCACATCGTTATCAAGCTTTACGATGACTTCACCTTTTCCCGGTTGCGCATTTGGTCTTACATCTCGCCCCATAAACCATTCGCGAGCTTCATCAATAGAAAGTGCTACACAGCTTTTCTCATTACCCGTCGCCAATGCGGTCGCGACTTGGTGTTGCCAGCGATACCCTTTTTTATGCGCCTCGGCAATTTTGATTCCCATTCGTGAAAATTTAAATTCGCCTAGCATGGTTTCGAGTGCATTTGGAAATAGCCACACGTCGTTGTCACGTAGCCAAACAGAACTTTCTGCAGGTAAGCCGATATCTAGAGTTTGCTGCAGCTGTTTTTCAATGTCGTCTTGGACTTTGCGCGAGGCTTTTTCGAAAGGAAATTTACCAAGACGTTTTTTAACCTGAGGCGCTTCTACAGCGGCTAATTTGCGTAGGCGAGCAACAAAGAAGCCTTCGCAGTCATAAACTTGTGGGAAAATATGTAAAAAGCCTTCATTTGTAACTGACTTGTCTGCATTTGGGAATAGGTTAGCTAAGCTTTCAAACTCGACGGCGTCACCAAAGGTCTCTTTTAGGTGATGGCAGACTTGTTGGTTCTCTTCGACGCTGAGAGTACATGTCGAGTACACCATGATTCCACCCACTTTTAGCGCGTGGAACGCACTCTCAATGAGATCTTTCTGAGTATCCGATATTTCGATAACGGATGCTTTGGACCAGTTTTTCATTGCATCTGCGTCTTTACGTACAGTACCTTCGCCAGAACAAGGCGCGTCAATGAGTACAGCTTCAAATTGCTCTGGTAACCAACCACTAAATACTCGGCCATCATAGTTACTTAGGGCTGCGTTGCGCACACCGCATCGCTCAATGTTAGCATGCAAAACTTTTACTCGGCTTGCAGAAAACTCGTTGGCAACCAAAATGCCTTCATTGCTCATCTGAGCTGCAATTTGCGTGGTTTTAGAACCTGGTGCTGCAGCCATGTCTAGGACGGCGCTATACTCATCGTCGCTGGTTTGGAAGAGGGCAGATACTGGCATCATCGAGCTGGCTTCTTGAATATAAAAAAGACCAGACATGTGCTCTGCTGTATTACCCAGTGGTACTTCGCTCTCGTCTGCTTCAATCCAAAATCCTTCTGTGCACCAAGGTACCGGGCTTAGCGTCCAGTTTTTTTCTGCTGCGCGTTTTAAAAAAGCTTCTACAGATATTTTGAGCGTGTTCACTCGAATGGATTTGCGTAAAGGGCGTTGGCAGGCTGCGACAAAGTCTTCCATATTGAGTTCTGAAGGAAGAATAGCGGCCATTTCATCAAGGAATTCTTGAGGCAGGTATACGTTAGAGTGCAATGTTCTTTCTCTAAGAGCGATAAAGTGGAGGGGAGTATACCGAATTCGATTAAAAAACGCAGCGTGAAGGCTGCGTTTTTGTTTGAGTAAGGCGTTAAGGTCTAGGGATGGCCGTTCGCCATTCTTTCCACTTATCTTGACCTTGTGGGTAGAGGTAGAAAGATTGCCCACTTTCAGCAATAGGTTGAAGTTGTTTGTCTTCCGGGGTGGAGAAAGTGATCCCACCACGAACTAAGCTGTCTACTGTTCCTGCTTTGATGTTGGCACCACTGATGCCAATAGAGACATCTAAGCCTGACGTGTTCCAGAAAATACTGTTACGTCTGACTAGGTAAGCATATTCAGGTTTAATCTGAATTGTGGTTAGTACGCGATCGGCGAACTCACCGAGCTCAACATTAGAGACATTGCCGACTTCAATTTCTCGATACAGTACAGGCGTACCTTCAGCAACAGAGCCACGAGTTTCACTTTGGAGAACAAATGAAATACCTGATTGTTCTTGTATATCCTCGTATAAAGTAAACTTCGTTTTAGCTTTGCCACTTCCTGGACGTACATTGATTGATTGGCTAAGTAAATTGCCGATGTTTTTTACACCATTTAAACCCACTTCAGCTTTCGCTATCCAGAAGTATGAGCCGGATATAGCAATCTTATCGGCAAACTCTGGCAAGATTCGCGCTTTAACTTCAACGTTATCGCGTGTGAAATCTGGCGTAATGAGCGTCACTTCTCCCACTTTAACGCCGTTGTACTTAATCGCTGTACCTTTAGAAAGCTCACTTTGACCATTTAAGGTGAGAGTAATCACTTGGCCAAATTTGCGAGCGGTTTTGAAGTCTTGATATAAGAGCCATTTGTCATTTTGCTTGTTGTCGACTCCGGGTAGAGAGTCAAAAGCAATGCCACCTTGGATTAGTGTTTTGAGTGGTGCCGCCTTAATACTGACACCTGCCAGCCCTGCATCTACTTCGACGCCAGAACGGTTCCAAAATACCGTTTGGTCGGTGATTAAATACTTGTATTGGTTCTCTACGCTAGCAGTAATGAGCACGCCACCATCAACCAGCTTGAAATTGGAAACGGAACCCACTTGTAAATTGCGATAAAGCAGTGGACTCCCTTTACTCACAGGCGGTAGTTCTGAAGCATATAAAGTGATTTTCGTAGAGCCCGATAGGTTGTATTTCGCTAGCTCTGCGAGTGATTTACTTTGATAGAGCTTGTACTGTTCTTCTGGTGACGCGGCCCCCTCGCTAACGAAACTGATAGAGCCTGTTAATAATTGTTTTGCAGGTGGCACGTTGATGTTGAGCCCGGATTCGGTTAGTTCGGCGCTCGCACTACCTGTAACAAAGAAGCGATTCTGAGATTTGATTAAATGAGCGTATTCGGCATCAACTAAGGTGTCAATATGGACTTCATCGTTCACCAGTTGTACACCTGCAACGGAGCCAACGGTAATACCTTTGTAAAGGATATTGGCGCCCTTATCTAAGCCGAATGAATTGTTTGAAATCAGTTTCACTTCAATCGAACGTGCTTGCTGTCGATCAAAATCGTTTTGTCTGATCGCGGTAAAAGTACGAGCGCGTTTACCTTCTCCCGGCACGATAGTCAGGAAGTTACCTTTCACTAGGTTTGATAGATTCTTCACGCCCGATAGGGATACTTTTGCTTCCTCTAAGATGAATCGAGAGCCAGAGGTTAACATATCGCTAAAGGCAGGCTGGATAGCCGCGGAGGCAATGATACTTTGGCGACCATCACGCAGCTGTAGATCGGTAACCTGACCAATTTCAATACCACGATACATAATAGGGGCACCAGAGGAGCTGATGTTATTGTCGTCTGGAAGTAGAATTTTGACTGCGATACCGCGACCCGCTGTTTTTAAGTCTGGATAAAGCGGGAATAGGGTATTGTCGTCGATGGGTTCTCCGCCATCAGGAGAATCCACTGCGATTGAGCCGCCTATTAGAGCGCTCAAGCTTTCTAAACGGACATCAACCCCATCAAAACCAATTTTGGTACCAATACCACTCACATTCCAAAAACGACTGTCATCAGTGATAATGTGGCGATATTCCTCACGGATAGCTGCTTGAATCAGAACGTTTTTTGAATCGCCATCAAGTTGATAACTGTACACTTCGCCAATAGGGATTTTGCGATAAACGATTTGAGAGCCAATCGAAACGCCGCCAAGATCTCGAGCTTTAAGGGTAATGGATAGACCTTCTTGTGCCAACAAGTCTGAAGGTGCGCGCTCTAGTGCTCTAAACACCGTTTCTGGCTCTGCTTCTTCTTCACTCGGTGCTATTGCGATGTAGTTACCCGAAACAAGCGCGTCTAAGCCAGAAATACCAGATAGGCTGGCGGTGGGCTTTACCATCCAAAAGCGCGTGTTTTCATTGAGCAGTTTTGTCGCTTCTGGGTAAATATCGGCATCTACATAGATACTTTGTAGATCTTCTGCGAGATTAATGTCCTTAACCATGCCGACTTCAAGGCCTTGATAGCGAATCGTTGTACGACCTGCCACCAGCCCTGATGCCTCTGAGAAATAGATCTGGACTCGCTGCCCAGCGTCTTGAATAGCTTTGAAAACCAGCCAACCCGCTAGAATCACCGTTAAGATGGGCAGTAACCAAAGAGGTGAAATACCTCGACTGGCTTTCACCTCTGGTGAGTACGAATTTTGTGATGGGGAAGGGTTACTCATTGATTGACTCTCTACTATCGATTGGGTCTTTGTAATTGTCCCAAATTAAACGCGGATCTATGCTTTCAGCTGCCAACATGGTGAATACGACAACCATACCAAAGGCTACAGCGCCATACCCTGGTGTAAAATCAAGAATTTGGCCACGGTCGACCAAAGTCATCATAATCGAGATAACGAACAAATCCATCATTGACCAGCGGCCGATCCATTTGACTATGAAATAGATAGCCATTCGCTGCCTATGAAAAATGCTTCGCTTGAATTTTATCGCTAACAATATGTATGACAGGCCCAGTATTTTAGCTACAGGGACAACGATACTGGCGACAAAAATGATCACAGCAATTCCCGTCATACCGGTCTTTACAAGGTTTGCTACACCCGAAAATATCGTATCTTCTAAGCGCTGGCCGTTAGTTATCAAAATGGAAATTGGGATTAAGTTAGCCGGGAAAATCGCAATTGTTGCTGCAATAAGGTACGCCCAAGTTTTTTGAATCGAATTGGGTTTTCGGTGATGGATAGGGCTTTTGCAGCGCAGGCAGTGCGTACCTTCTGGTTGAGAAAGGTGGCAGCTGTGACAGTGTAGCGTTTTCTTCTCTAACATGAGAGAGCGCTCAGGCATATAATCTTCCCAATAGCGACGAACACTAACACGGGTTACTAACAATACGGTTGCAACTTGAAGCAAGAGTAATCCGTATAGGCCAGGGCCAACGAAAATATCAGAGTAGTCTTGCAGCTTAAAACACGAAATGGCTAGGCTCACTAAGAAAACGTCAATCATTACCCAAGCTTTGACATGTTGGATGATACTCAAGGAGTGCTTTAAAAGGCGAAACGCGCGTTTTTTCGCTGCAAAATGAGCGACTACAACAGCCCCAGAAACCATTAGCGGGGCAATAGAACTGCAAAAAATAATCAGGAAAGAGAGAAGAACAAACCCTTCTTGAAACAACGACCAAACACCATGAGGCAGAGTGGCTGGAATCATTACACCAAATAATCGAATGCTGATGAAATTAAAAAAATGCGATGGAATGAAAAGTAACAAACAAGTGATGGCAATGGCTAGGTTGCCAGACAATGACGGTGTACCACCACGATACAATTGAGTACCACATCGTGGACAGTATGCATTTTTACCTTTCACCAAAGGGGTATTGTCGACAGGTAATTCGCAGCCTTGGCACAAACGAATGGAGGTCACATCAGCAGGATGCTTGCTAGATTCGATGGATGGAGAGTGACTCATTCACACTCTCCATTAAATTGGGCGTGGATGGTTTTAGCCGTGAGATTGCACACTGCCATAGAGGGTTTGATATAAGCCTTGTTGTTCAACCAACTCACCATGAGTTCCCGCTTGTGTCACTTGCCCATCTTCTAAAACATAGATGAGGTCCGCTTGTTTTACTGCTGAAAGTCTATGTGCAACGATCAAGGTTGTTCGACCTTGCAAAAATTCAGTCAGTGCTTTGTGAAGCGCTGCTTCTGTTGCTGTATCGAGCGCTGAAGTTGCTTCATCCAGTATCACGAACTTAGGATCGCTCAAAATCATACGCGCGATTGCTAAGCGTTGTCGTTGTCCGCCAGACAATCTAATACCGCTTCGACCAATCTGAGTGTCTAATCCATCACTCAGTTGATGAATCACATCTTGCAACTGGGCGACTTCTAATGCATGCCACAGTTTCAAATCATCATACTCAGCGCCGAGTGTCAGATTATGCCTTAAAGTATCATTGAATAGTATAGGCTGTTGTAAAACAACGGCTATTTGTTGCCTAATGATCTCAAAGCTGATGTCATCTGTGGTTTCACCATTGAAACGAATTGTCCCCGAATTGGCTTGATATACGCCAATTAGGAGCTGAATGAGCGTCGATTTACCACCACCACTTGCACCAACTAGGGCCACTTTTTTACCCGCAGGAATATGCAAATTTAGATGGTTAAGTACTTGGTTCTCTTCATTATACGAGAAGCAGACGTTATCAATTTTTATGTCAACGTTATCGCGGTTATTAAACGGGTTGACCTTACTTTTTGGTCGATGCTCTTCTTCAAGGTCGAGAAGGTTATTTATTCGACCTAAAGCTGCTTTGGCACTGTACCAAGCAAATTGAATCCCTAGTAACTCTTGTACAGGAGAGAGCATGAACCACAAGTAACCGAAGACAGCGAAGATTTGCCCGATGGTTAAGTCACTGAACAGTACCATTAGCATCGCAACGGCACGGAATAACTCGAACCCTAGCAAGAATAGAAGAAAGGAGACTCTACCCGCGGCTTCTGATTGCCAAGCGTATTTATCAGCGTCGACACGAATAGAGTCGGCATGACCTTTGAGTTGATTGAGGAACTCTTTTTCACGGTTTGCTGCGCGCAGCTGATAAATACCATCCAGTGTTTCAACTAAGCGATTTTGAAAACGTTCGAAAGATTGGTTTTCGTGTTTTTTGAGATGCTTGACCTTGCTACCGAGCTTTCTAGAGAAGTAAATAACAATAGGGTTGACCAGCAAGATGAATAACCCTAAACGCCAATCTAGCCACAGCAATACTCCGGCAGTACCAATGACAGTGAGCAAACTAATGAGAAATTTACTCAAAGTGGAACCGATGAATTGATCTATGGTCTCAACATCTGTAACCAAATGGGCATTGATGCCACCGCTTCCTCGTGTTTCGTATTGACGAATACTAATGCGGCCAAGCTTATCAATCATCTTGCTACGCATTTGGAAGGTGATGGTTTTAGACACCAGCGTAAATTGACGGCTTTGTAAGATGTTAAGCGCTTGGCTTGCACTGCGCATAATAATGACGAGCAATAAGGTTAAAAATATATAGCCTGTTGGTGTTTGCAAAGAAGCAGGGAGGATAGCATTCATTGCAGCAACACCAGATGCGGGTTGATCAAGCAGAACTTCATCGACCATTAATGGCATGAGTAGTGGAATTGGAACACTGATCAATGTTGCAAGAATGGCGATGAAGTTGGCAAAGACAAGTTTTGACTTGTGCATTTTTACTTGTGTTAATAACCAAGAACGGCTAATAGTGTTGTTACTACGATTCATTATAATGAGAATGCTTACTATTTAATGGTTTATGTGGATTGTACGTAAATTCATTGAGGAAGTCTCTAAATACAAACGGAACAACAGTAACTATGACATTAGAACAGTATCAGCGCTTAACCAAGCAAGCCATTGCGCTATTGGAAGATGAACCCGATCTTATTGCGAACCTTTCAAACTTGAGCGCATTGCTCAATATGGAGCTAGAAAAGCTGAATTGGGTTGGCTTTTATCTAACGCAAGGTGATCAACTTGTGCTTGGCCCATTCCAAGGTAAACCTGCTTGTGTGCGTATTCCGGTTGGTCGAGGCGTATGTGGGACTGCTGTAGCAACAAACAGTGTTCAGCGTATTTACGATGTTCATGAATTTGAAGGGCACATTGCTTGTGATGCAGCGAGCAACTCTGAGATAGTGATTCCATTTTCTATAAATGGAGAAATTGCTGGGGTGTTAGATATTGATAGCCCAGAAGTGGGCCGATTTAGTGAGATTGATGAGCAAGGGCTGACTTTTTTGATGGCAGAAGTAGAAAAGCTGCTTAATTCACACGCTATCAAGGCATAAATTGCTTTTTCACTGTGGTTTTTCCCATGCAGGTCACTATAATACCTGAAATATTTATCTTAATGCTCGCGGACAGTCCGCAATAACCAGGAACCCACATGGAAAACACTGAAAAGTTAAAAAACAGCAAAGAAATTATCGCATATATTGCTGAATGTTTCCCTAAGTGCTTTACTTTAGAAGGTGAAGCAAAGCCACTTAAAATTGGTATTTTTCAAGATCTTGCGGATCGTCTAACTGATGACCCGAAAGTCAGCAAAACACAACTTCGTGCAGCGTTAAGACAGTACACTTCATCATGGCGTTACCTACACGGTGTAAAACCAGGTGCGGTACGTGTGGATTTAGATGGCAACCCAGCAGGTGAGCTTGAAGAAGAACACGTAGAACATGCGAAAACAGCACTAGCTGAGAGCAAAGCGAAAGTACAAGCTCGTCGTAAAGAGCAAGCTCAGAAAGCACGCGAAGAAGGCAAAGCGAAAGCTAAGCCAGCTGCGAAAAAGCCACAAGGCCGTCGCCCACAACAAAACAAAGCGCAAAAAGCCGCTAAGCCAGTGGAAACACGCGCGCTGAATGCTGATGAAATTACAGTTGGCAACTCAGTAAACGTGAACATGGGCAAAGGAAACATGGCTGCGACTATCGTAGAAATCAATAAGGAAGATGTGCGTGTTCAACTGTCTAACGGCCTACAAATGGTTGTGAAAGCGGAGCACCTACGCGCATAAAGGAGATACTCCTACGCATGAAATGCCGTTCAAAATTGTCGCTGATTGCTGCTAGCTTATGGCTAGCAGCGTATTCAGCTCATGCTCTAGAAGCAAATATTGGTCTAGAAGATTTACCGACACTAGCACCAGAAGCTCAGCATGCGACAGCAAGTAAACGTGTCACATCTCGTTTTACTCGTTCCCACTATAAGCACTTTACCTTAAACGACCAGTTCTCTGATGCGATATTTGATCGCTACGTCAGCATGCTCGATTACAATCGCAATATTTTCACTCAATCTGATATCGATGAGATGGAGAAATCGGCTGCTGGTATCGATGATCAATTGAAGTCTGGCGAGAATCAGATAGCGTTTGACGCTTATAACCTCTCTATTAAACGCCGCTATGAACGTTTTCAGTATGCGCTATCTTTGCTTGATACAGAGATGAAGTTCGATACTGATGAAACAATCGAGTTGGATCGAAGTGAAGCCAATTGGCCGAAAGATACTGAGGAATTAGATGAGTTATGGCGCAAGCGTGTTAAATATGACGCTCTTAACCTTAAGATGACCGGCAAAGACTGGGATGAAATCAAAGAGGTATTGGGCAAGCGTTATAACAATGCGTTGAAGCGTTTAAGTCAGACGCATAATGAAGATGCTTTCCAGCTGTACATGAATGCATTTGCGCGTGAAGTTGATCCACACACGAGTTATTTGTCACCTCGCAGTGCTGATCAATTCCAAACAGAGATGAATTTATCGCTGGAAGGGATTGGTGCCGTATTGCAAATGACCGACGATTATACGGTGATTCGCTCGCTTGTTGCTGGTGGCCCAGCGTCGAAAAGCAAACAGTTAGCGGAAGGCGATCGTATTATTGGTGTCGGACAAGACGGTGAAGATGTCGTAGATGTTATTGGTTGGCGTCTTGACGACGTGGTCCAGCTAATCAAAGGTCCGAAAGGAACAAAGGTTAACCTGCAGATCTTGCCTGACGGTAAAGATACTAAAGCTGAAGTGATTACCATTGTTCGAGACAAAATCCGCTTAGAAGATCGCGCTGTGAAATCAGAAGTGATCGAAAAAGATGGTAAAAAAATCGGTGTCCTTGAAGTGCCAAGCTTCTACGTTGGTCTTGCTAAAGATACCGACAAGTTGATCACTGAGCTGAAAGAAAAGGGCGTTGATGGCATTATTGTTGATCTAAGAAACAATGGTGGCGGCGCTTTGACAGAAGCTACTGCTCTATCCGGCTTATTTATTACTAGTGGGCCAGTTGTTCAAGTTCGCGACAGTTATGGTCGAGTGAATGTAAACAGCGACACAGATGGTAAGATCAGCTATGAAGGCCCATTAACCGTTCTTGTTAACCGTTACAGTGCTTCAGCATCTGAGATTTTTGCTGCAGCGCTACAAGATTACGGTCGTGCCATCGTATTGGGTGAAAACTCATTCGGTAAAGGTACTGTTCAGCAGCATCGTTCATTGAATCACATTTATGATTTGTTCGATAAAGAACTTGGCTATGTGCAATACACCATCCAAAAGTTCTACCGCATTGATGGTGGTAGTACTCAAAATAAAGGTGTTGCGCCAGATATCGCATTTCCTACCGCGATTGACCCAAGTGAAACGGGTGAAAGCGTAGAAGATAATGCGTTGCCTTGGGATAGTATCGATAAAGCGAAATATGATGTGTTACAGCGTAACGAAGTATTAATCGGTAAGCTTCAAGCTAAGCACCAAGTTCGTATAGCAAAAGACTTAGAGTTTGGTTTCATTGCTGAAGATATTGAAAAATATAAAGCAGAGAAAGACGACAATACGCTTTCGCTTAACGAGAAAACACGTCAGGCTGAAGCTGATCAAGCAGATGAAAAACGCTTGGCTCGCATTAACCAACGACAGAAAGCCAATGGGGAAGCGGAGTTCAAAACCTTGGACGATGTGCCAAAAGATTATGAAGCACCAGACGCCTATTTGGATGAATCTGTTGCCATCATGGTTGATATGATTAAGTCGTAAAATCAATGTGTTAGAAAAGCGAGCCCAAGTGGCTCGCTTTTTTTATTCCAATAATTAATGTGATTTAGATCTAAAATTTTCGCTAAATAGTATTGACGTGCCTAAGCTTAAAGAAAAAGAGTGAGGATACGTTATGAGATGGATCGGAATAGTTTGCCTTTTTTTTAGTGTTTCGGTGTTTGCCAATTCGGCAAAAGACAACGCTGATTTAACCCAATTTGATCAACCATTTTTACTGGGCGATTGGTACTTAGTTAATCCTACTCCTGAAGATTCTAAAGAAAACTTTTTGGCTATAAAGTTAACCCTAAACTCAAACTATAGTTTCGTTATCGATATTCAGAAGAAAGACTATTCCGTCGATCACTGGGAAGGTTTATACAATGCGAATGACGATACTATTATTCTTGGTTTAAATACCTCCCAACCACAAGTCTATAACTATTCGGCAAATCACAATCTGCTCAACCTAAATGGGGTCACCTTCACTAAGGCGCTTTCCAATTCATTAGCGGGCATGTGGTCTAGCGCGCACCTAGCTGGGGATGATCTGTTAGCGAGTGACATACACCGTATGGATTTAGTCCTTCAACCTGATTTTGTCTTTACTTTCCGTGTCGCCAATGAAAGTGGAGAAGAGGCAATTCATCAAGGTGTTTACTATACAGAAGGTGATCATCTCGTACTGCTTTATGAAGATGGTGAACATGACACCCGATACACGCTCAACAGTGATGTATTAACGCTTGAAGGGGAAGAAGGTGGAATGTACGCAGTGTTGAATAGAATAAGGTAGCACGATACATATGACAGACAGTTAATATGATCAATGACCGTTTTATAGCCAATTTGTTTGATTAGCTTATAAACAATAGAGAAAATGCGAGGGATTTAATGATAATACCTCGTTTTTTTATACGTAGAGTTGTAAGCTAATCTCCAATTTGCGGATGAGACTCTTTTATCATTCGCGGTGCTCATAGAATGTGAGTAACCTCCTCGTATCAATTAGTCAGAAGGATTTCGACATGGCTCCGACTCCACAAGCCAAGTATCGTAAAGATTATTTATCGCCGTCACATACCATTACCGATTTGGATTTGACGTTCGATCTCCATGATAGCAACACCATTGTGACTGCCGTATCTCAAGTTGAGCAACTCGGTGATGAAACGACACTACGCCTCGATGGCGACAGCTTAAAACTAATCAGTGTTTCCGTGAATGGTGAAGCTTGGTCACAATACCAAGAGCTTGAAGGTGCGTTAGAGTTAACGGGTCTACCTGCTAAGTTTGAACTTATTATTGTTACGGAAGTTAACCCGGAAGCAAATACAGCCCTTGAAGGCTTGTATAAATCAGGTGGTGCATTCTGTACTCAGTGTGAAGCGGAAGGTTTCCGTCGTATCACATATTACATGGACCGCCCAGATGTATTGGCTAAATTCACGACTAAAATAATCGCTGATAAAGCAGAAAACCCATTCCTACTCAGCAATGGTAACCGTATCGCAGAAGGCGAGCTTGAAGGTGGACGTCATTGGGTTCAGTGGCAAGATCCGCATCCAAAGCCTGCATATCTTTTCGCTTTAGTTGCTGGCGACTTTGATGTTCTTCGTGATAATTATGTGACTCAATCTGGCCGCAATGTCGCACTAGAAATCTTCGTTGATAAAGGCAACCTTGATCGAGCGCCTCACGCGATGACTTCGTTGATCAACTCGATGAAATGGGATGAAGAGCGTTTTGGTTTAGAGTATGACCTAGACATCTACATGATCGTTGCCGTTGATTTCTTCAACATGGGCGCAATGGAAAACAAAGGCTTAAACATCTTTAACTCTAAATTTGTTTTGGCAAATGAGAAAACGGCTACGGATACGGATTATTTAGGTATTGAAGCGGTTATCGGCCACGAATATTTCCATAACTGGACAGGTAACCGCGTGACTTGTCGCGACTGGTTCCAACTTAGTTTGAAAGAAGGTTTAACCGTTTTCCGTGATCAAGAGTTCTCTTCTGATCTTGGCTCTCGCGCTGTGAATCGTATCAATAACGTACGTATTATTCGAGGCCCACAGTTTGCGGAAGACGCTAGCCCAATGTCTCACCCGATTCGCCCTGAAAAAGTGATCGAAATGAACAACTTCTACACGTTAACTGTGTACGAAAAGGGCAGCGAAGTGATCCGCATGATGCATACCTTACTTGGAGAAGAAGGTTTCCAAGCGGGTATGAAGTTGTACTTTGAACGTCATGATGGTACTGCTGCAACATGTGAAGACTTCGTAGCGGCGATGGAAGATGCATCGGGTGTGGATCTGAAACAGTTCCGCCTTTGGTACAGTCAGTCAGGTACGCCTACAGTTTCAGTGCAAAGCGAATACAACGCGCAAGAACAAACTTACGCGCTAACGATTGAGCAAACAACAGAGCCAACGCACGAACAGCAAGAAAAACAAGCGCTACATATTCCGTTTGATGTTGAGTTGTACGCGGCGAATGGTGATGTAATCGAGTTACGCCGTAACGGTGAGGGCGTAAATAACATTCTTAATGTGACTGAAGCGAAACAAACATTTGTATTTGAAAATGTATCTGAACAACCAGTCCCATCATTATTGAGAGAGTTCTCTGCACCAGTCGTTCTTGAATACGATTACAGTGATGATGAACTGATTTTCTTAATGGTGCATGCTCGCAATGAGTTTGCTCGTTGGGACGCTGGTCAAATGCTTCTTGCTAAGTACATTCGCAGTAATGTGACGGCAGTACAAAATGGTGAAGAGATCCAACTTTCAGAAGCCTTGATTGATGCGTTCCGCGGCGTATTGCTGTCTGATCAATTAGAGCCTGCCTTTATTGCTGAGATGATGGCACTGCCAAGTCACAACGAAGTGAGCGGTTGGTACAAGCAAGTTGATGTTGATGCGGTTGCAAAAGTACTTAAAGCGATCAAAGTGAAACTGGCTGTTGAACTACAAGACGAGTTTTCGGCGCTATACCATAGCTTAAGCCAAGCGGAGTATTCTGTTGATCATCCGGCTATTGGTAAACGTTCTCTTCGCAATACGTCGCTGGCGTTCTTAGCTTATACCGAGCAAGGTAACGACCTGGCGCAAAAGCAGTATTTCGATGCTAACAACATGACTGATACTGTTGCTGCAATGTCAGCGGCGAACGCAGCGCAACTACCATGTCGCGAAACCTTGATGAAAGATTACAGCGATAAGTGGAAACACGATGGTCTAGTCATGGATAAGTGGTTTGCACTGCAAGGTACCAACCCAGCAGAAAACGTGCTTGATGTGATTAAGCAGACAATGAACCATGAAGCATTTAGTCTTAAAAACCCGAATCGAACGCGCAGCCTAGTTGGTTCGTTCTTGAACATGAATCCAGTTCGTTTCCATGCGAAAAGTGGTGAAGGTTATAAGTTTGCTGGCGAAATTTTAAGAGAACTCAACAGCAGTAACCCTCAAGTTGCTTCTCGTTTGATTGACCCACTGCTTAAATTCCGTAAGTATGATGAACATCGTCAGGCTTTGATTAAAGCGGAACTTGAAACACTGAAATCGATGGATGATCTTGCGAAAGACCTATTCGAGAAAGTGACGAAAGCGTTAGAAGCTTAATCGATACGCAGAACAGTAGCACTTTTGAGTGCTACTGTTTATATATACAGTAGTTTTATTTGGTTAGAAAAAACGTTACTTTTTTGAACAATGCACTATTATTTTTTCTCGCTTAACATTTCATATCAAACATTTCTTTCTCACTACAATGGAGCGGCAAGTAACATTTTAGTGGTGACAGACAATGGCTTACGCCTACAATTGCCAGCAACTCGGTTCAGACCTTTTCTTACTCAAATGGGGGTAAAAGGGCGTTTTCGTTTAACAACTGACCAAAATAATAAGTTTCTAAAGTTAGAAGTTCTGTGAGCATCTGATTTTGTAGAAGTTTAAACAGTGCCTCAATCACATTCTCAAACATTTCACCTCCTACCACTCCCAAAAGAATTAACTATTTATCAATAAAGCTTTTACAATAAAGCGGCATTACCCGTGTTAAGCACTATGCTTACAACATCCCTACAAAAACAAACAATTCTAATAGTGGAGTGTGATTATGACCGCGCGTGAAACACTGATGCCGGTTCTGCTTGAAAAGGTCTACAAACTGATTCAAGACAAACTCGAGCTTGCTCATCAACCCCTAGTCACTCAACTTGCACAGCATTTATTTAGCAATATTTCGCAAGACGACCTCGTAGAACGTAACGAATCTGATCTTTATGGCGCTGTGGTTAGCCTTTGGCACCACATTAGCGAAAAGAAAGCGGATGAGGTTTCTGTTCGAGTCTTTAACCCAACGGTTAGCCGCCAAGGCTGGCAATCAACTCACACTATTGTAGAAATCGTTGTCCAGGACAGCCCATTTTTGGTGGACTCGATTAAAATGGCGTTGAGCCGTTTGGACTTAGCATCTCACTTGATGCTGCATGGTCCAACGCAAGTGAACCGCAATAAAAAAGGTGAAATAACCGGAATCAATGAAGGTGAAGGGGCTCTACAGTCACTTTTCCATATTGAAGTCGATCGCTTGAGTGATAAAGATGCAATGGCGTCATTAAAAGCCGAACTTCTCAGTATTCTTAAAGATGCAGGTCTTGTTGTGCAAGATTGGCTTCTAATGGTAGAGAAACTGGAACAGGTCACCAATCAAGTGGCTGCTCAACAAGATAGCGTAAAAGTTGAGAGAGATCGTTATGATGAAACGATCAATTTCTTGCGTTGGTTAGGCAAACACAACTTTACCTTTATGGGCTATAAAGAGTACGACTTGGTCTCTGTTGATGGCGACACAGAATTGCGTCCGACACCAGACAAAGGCTTAGGCTTATTTGCTAATCGCGATCGTGTACGTAGCGTTAAGCTATCTGATTTCCCGGATTCAGCCCGTCTTGAAGCGAAGAAACCTTTCCTTCTTATTCTGACTAAAGGCAATACACCTTCACGTATTCACCGCCCAGCTTATACCGATTACATCGGCATTAAGAAATTTGATAAAAATGGTAAAGTGATCGGCGAGCATCGCTTCACCGGCCTATATACTTCAGCGGTGTACAACCAAAGTGTTGAAGGCATTCCACTGATTCGTGAAAAAGTGGAGCGTATTCTGGAAGCGAGTAGCTACCGCGAAGGCTCATACTCGTACAAAGCGCTGCACAATATTCTTGAAAACTATCCTCGCGATGAACTGCTTCAAGCGAAAGAGGAAGAGTTACTTGAAGTCGGCATGGGTGTGGTGCAAATGCAAGACCGCGACATGCTTCGATTGTTTGTTCGCAAAGACCCGTTTGGGCGTTTCTTTAGTTGTATGGTTTACGTCACCAAAGACCGTTACAACACTGAGCTACGTCGAACTACCCAACGTATTTTAAAACAGTATTTTGGCTGTGATAAAGAAGTGGAGTTCACGACATTCTTCTCTGAAAGCCCATTGGCGAGAACACACTACATCGTTCGTGTAGACAACAACAATTCAGACATTAACGTTAAAACGATTGAGCAAAACTTAATGGAAGCATCTTCAACTTGGGATGATCGTTTATCTGATGCGATCGTGGCGAACTTTGGTGAGAGTAAAGGACTTCCTTTATCGAAAGAATACAACCGCGCTTTCCCACGTTCATACAAAGAAGATGTGATGCCTGGCTCTGCTGTTGCGGACATTGAGCGCCTTGAAGCGTTAAGTGATGACAACAAACTGGGTATGTTGTTCTATCGCCCTCAAGAGTTAGGTTCGGATTCGAAAGCCGTTCGTTTGAAACTCTATCACCAAGACGAGCCAATCCACCTATCTGATGTGATGCCTATGTTGGAAAACCTAGGGTTACGAGTGATAGGAGAATCTCCTTACGAAGTGCGTAAAGCGAATGGACAAGTTTATTGGATCCTTGATTTCTCTATGCTCCATAAGAGTGAGAAAACAGTGGATCTTCGTGAAGCTCGAGATCGTTTCCAACAAGCATTCGCTGCGATTTGGGCAGGGGATCTTGAGAGCGATGGCTTTAACCGCTTAGTTCTCGGAGCTTCGTTATCTGGTCGTGAAATTTCGATTCTTCGTGCGTACGCGCGTTACATGCGTCAAGTTGGCTTCCCATTTAGTCAACAGTACATTGAAGACACACTAAGTCATTATCCAGAATTAGCAAAAGCACTGGTTGGTTTATTTACCAAGCGCTTTGATCCTAAATTCAAAGGCAGCCAGAAAGGCCAAGCCGATCTTGTTAAGAAGATCACTGAACAGCTTGACCATGTAGAAAGCTTGGATGACGATCGTATCATTCGTCGTTACGTAGAAATGATCTCTGCAACGCTTCGCACCAACTACTACCAAGTTGATGAAAACAAGCAATCTAAGCCTTGGTTATCACTTAAGATGAAGCCGAGTGAGATCCCTGAGATCCCACAACCAGTACCTGCGTTTGAAATCTTTGTTTATGCACCAGACATTGAAGGTGTGCATCTACGTGGTGGAAAAGTTGCTCGTGGTGGTCTTCGTTGGTCAGATCGTCAAGAAGATTTCCGTACTGAAATCCTTGGCCTAGTGAAAGCACAGCAAGTTAAGAATACGGTTATCGTACCTGTTGGCGCAAAAGGTGGTTTCGTTTGTAAACGTCAGCACAACTTCAGTGGACGAGATGAGATCTTTGCGGAAGGTCAACGCTGTTATAAACGTTTCATCCGCGCATTATTGGACGTCTCCGATAACATTATTGAAGGTGAAGTAATTCCGCCAAAAAGTGTGGTTCGTCACGATGAAGATGATCCGTATTTGGTTGTTGCAGCCGATAAAGGTACCGCGACCTTCTCAGATCTTGCAAACTCAGTATCTGATGAATACAACTTCTGGTTAGGTGATGCATTTGCCTCTGGTGGTTCCAATGGTTATGACCACAAAGCGATGGGCATTACCGCGAAAGGTGGTTGGGAATCGGTTAAACGTCACTTCCGTGAAATGGGTATTAACTGTCAAACGACAGATTTTACTGCGATTGGTGTGGGTGATATGGCGGGCGACGTATTTGGTAACGGTATGTTGCTTTCGAAGCACATTCGTTTACAAGCTGCGTTTAACCACATGCATATCTTCATTGATCCGAATCCAGATTCTGCTAGTGGTTGGGAAGAACGTAATCGCTTATTTAATCTGCCACGCTCAAGCTGGGAAGATTACAACGCAGACCTGATTTCTCAAGGTGGTGGTATTTTCTCTCGTCGAGCGAAATCTATCAGTCTAACGCCAGAAATTCAGAAAATGCTGGGTACTAAAAAAGCGTCACTTGCGCCAAATGATCTGATCAAAATGATCCTAAAAATGGAAGTTGATCTGCTTTGGAATGGTGGTATCGGTACTTACGTAAAAGCGGCTTCGGAAACTCATACTGATGTAGGCGACCGTGCGAATGATGTATTGCGTATTGATGGCAGAGACTTAAAAGCCAAGGTTGTTGGTGAGGGCGGTAACTTGGGTATGACTCAACTGGGTCGTATCGAATATGCGCTTACGGGCGGCCGCGTAAATACAGACTTTGTCGATAACGTTGGTGGTGTTGATTGTTCAGATAACGAAGTCAACATTAAGATCTTCTTGAATGGTCTAGTCGCTAATGGTGATCTAACGGTTAAGCAACGTAACCAGATCCTTGAATCGATGGAAGATGAAGTTGGTGAGATCGTACTGGATGATGCTTACTGTCAGTCAGAATCGATTTCTGTTACTGAGCAGCAAGGTACTTCACTAGTCAAAGAGCAAATTCGTTTTATTCACACACTAGAGAAAGCAGGGCATCTGGATCGCGCATTGGAATACATCCCTGACGATGAAACCTTGCTAGAGCGTGAAAAGCAAGGCAAGGCGCTTACTCGTCCTGAGTTATCTGTGCTGGTGGCTTACGGGAAAATGGTATTGAAAGAGGAGCTTGTGCATGAAGACATCGCAAATGATGACTTCCACGCTCAGCAACTGACGCAATACTTCCCAACTGCGTTACGTCGTAACTATTCTGCACAGATGGATAACCATCCTCTACGCGCAGAAATCATCGCAACTGCACTTGCTAATCAGATGGTTAATGAGATGGGGTGCAACTATGTTACTCGTCTTCAAGAAGAAACAGGTGCGCATGTTGTCGATATCGCAAACGCGTACGTTGCTTCACGTGAAATCTTTGGTTTAGGCAAAGTGTTTGAAGAGTTACGCTCTTTAGACAATGATGCGACAACAGAAGCTCAGTACGACATGATGTTTTATGTTCGTCGCACGCTTCGTCGATTGTCACGTTGGTTGTTGCGTAACCGTAATGGCCGCCAATGTGTGAAAGCCCTTATCGAACTCTACCAAGCAGATGTCGAAACAATTAAAGCTAACCTAGATGATATGCTGGTGCCAGCGGAAGTTGAAGAACATAACGAGATGGCGAAAGCGTGGATTGAAAAGGGCATTACGCCTGAATTGGCGAGTTATGTCTCGCGTTTGTCTAGCTTATACTCGGTACTGGATATATCTACAGTGTCCCGTGAGAAAGGCAAATCGATTGAGCAAAGTGCGAAATTGTACTTTAACTTGGGCGATCGTTTGTCATTGCACTGGTTCTTGAAACAGATCAATACCCAGGCCGTTGATAACCATTGGCAAGCTCTAGCGCGTGCGGCATTCCGTGAAGATTTGGATTGGCAACAACGTCAGCTTACTGGCCAAGTGCTGAGCTGCGGTTGTGCTCCTGAAGATCTCGATGTGATGCAAGCGTTAGATGAATGGATCGCAAGTAATGAAGTATCACTGCATCGTTGGGAAAATATTCTCAATGAATTCAAAGTGGGTTCAGTTCATGAATTTGCTAAATTCTCGGTTGCATTACGTGAACTTATGCTGCTAAACCTCAATTGTTCAGCAAATGAGTAAACGTTTGCCATAATTAATTGAATTATTCGGTAAAACCCTTAATAATACAGCCCCGTTTATACGGGGCTTTTTTCTTTCGGAGGCACAATGCTTTACCGTCTAGCCAGATCTGGCTTTTTCCAACTTGATGCCGAAAAGGCACATGATTTAGCAATTCAGAATTTCAAGCGTTTCACCGGTACACCGGTTGATCTTCTTTATCGTCAGCAACTTCCTCACCGTCCAGTAGAGTGCATGGGTCTTACTTTCCGTAACCCTGTTGGTCTTGCTGCTGGTTTAGATAAAAACGGCGAGTGTATCGAAGCTTTCGATGCAATGGGGTTCGGCTTTGTTGAAGTAGGTACAGTCACGCCACGTCCTCAATCAGGTAATGATAAACCTCGTCTTTTCCGTTTGGTTGAGGCAGAAGGCATCATTAACCGCATGGGTTTCAACAACCTAGGTGTCGACAACCTGGTTGAAAATGTTAAGAAAGCGAAATATAACTGCGTTCTAGGCATTAATATCGGTAAGAATAAAGATACGCCGATTGAAAAGGGTGCGGAAGATTACCTTATCTGTATGGAAAAGGTTTACGAGTACGCTGGTTATATTGCGGTTAACATTTCTTCTCCAAACACTCCTGGACTTCGCTCTCTACAATATGGCGAAGCGTTAGATGAGCTACTCTCTGAGCTAAAAGAAAAACAATCAGAGCTAGCGGAAAAACACGGTAATTATGTTCCTTTGGCTTTGAAGATCGCGCCGGATCTTAGCAGCGATGAGATCAAACAGATCTGTGAATCTTTGCTTAAGAACAATATCGACGCAGTGATCGCGACAAACACAACATTGGATCGCACGGTTGTAGAAGGCATGAAACATGCGAATGAAGCAGGGGGCTTAAGCGGTCGTCCTGTTCAATCTCGTAGTACAGAAGTGGTTCGTTGTCTGCATGAAGAGCTTGGCGATAAGATCCCAGTGATCGGTGTCGGTGGTGTAGACTCTTACGTTGCAGCAAAAGAGAAGATGATGGCAGGTGCTGAACTTGTCCAGGTCTACTCAGGCTTCATCTACCACGGTCCAAAGTTAGTACGTGATATTGTTAAAAACCTATAGTAGGAACGTAACTTATTGATCACCGTGACAATGTCACACGAGAGTTACTGAGCTAAAATAGAGATTTATGAAGAGGAAATGAGATTTCATTTCCTCTTTTTTTTATTCAACCAGCTTATAGAATTCCAATATTGCTAGGAAAGGTAATTAAGCGTTTTACCTACACCATACAAATTTAGAGATTGGAATGATGCTTAAACCCAGTGACAAATGGACTTGGTATTACGATGACACAGAAGGGCACCTTATGCTCGATCTGGGTGATGGTATGCTTTTTAAGACCAATCTTCCTCGCAAACTTATTGTTGAATGTGCTATTGGTATTAATGAATTCTCTGTTGATGATGCTTCGGCTTATCAAACTTATAAAGAACAAATTGCACATCTTACTCTCTCTGAACCTCGTCAAGCAGAACTGGCTCTTTATTGCGTTGCAGCTAAACGTTTTCACAAACCTGTTCAGCCGAAGAGTTGGTTTTTTGACTCACTCTCAAATGGTGAATTGGGTTTAGAAGAGGGCGACTTTGTTCAGCTCTCCGCCGCCAACAATAATGGCATCTTTATCGTTCTAGAGGTCGGGGAGTGCGCCAGTTTATGCGTTTCAGTCTCATTAGAGGCGTTTGAGCTAAATGGGAGTAAATCTTTAGCGTTTGGCCAAGCGATTAAAGTGATGCATGACAGAATGCTATCAGCGAATCACCAGTTTCAAGTCCAACCGATTGCTTTGGTTGGTTAATTTTTCGTTCCTTTTAACATTTCCCATCGGCCTAATAGGCCGATTTTTTTTGCCTATCTTTTCTCTATCGTTCAAAGAGCACTCAATAATCGGATGATTCCTACTCTCGCAAACGTGAGAATCGTTCGGTTTCTAACCTAAACTTTCACGGCTTTTTCTTCATTTGTTACCGGATTGATAGCGCTGCATTGCCATTTATTCCTCCTTTATCGTATTTTTGTAACTTTATTACGCATTATTTGATTGCTGGTGTAGACCAGATTTGGTGTAAATAAGTATTCACTACTTCTCTAAGCCAAGAAAGTCGTAACACTAAAGATTGAGCGTAAGGCTATGATGAAAGTGGGCAACATTAGGAGGGTTGACTGATTTGTGGTCAGATAACGCGTTTAAAGTGTGATTAAAGCCATTTGCATTAACGGTATTAGTGCGTAGTCAGGTATAATGGGGAGTCATTTCTTAAAGAATAAAAGTTCACTATGCATCAATATCTTGCGGTTACTTCCAATGGTTTGGAAAACCTGTTAGTTGAAGAGTTAACAAAGCTAGGGATTACAAACGCTAAGCCTGTTCAAGCAGGTGTCCGTTTTAAAGCGTCAAATGAGCAGATTTATCGCTGCTGTTTATGGAGCCGCTTAGCGTCTCGATTCGTTCGCGTTTTATCTGAATTTACGTGTAACGATGATATGGACTTGTACTTAGCGACTTCTTCCGTGAATTGGGTTAACCATTTCCACAGTTCGAAGAAGTTTGTTGTCGACTTTAACGGTACTAACCGAGAGATTCGTAATAGCCAATACGGCGCGATGAAAGTTAAAGATGCGGTTGTAGACTGTTTCGAGAAAAAGAACCTCCCACGTCCATCGATCAGTAAAGATCTTGCTGATCTTCGCATTCACGTTCGTTTGCATAAAGACAAGGCCATTCTTGGCGTTGATATGGTCGGCGGTGGCTTACACCAGCGTGGATATCGTCCAGAATCAGGCCGAGCACCACTGCGTGAAACTCTTGCAGCTGCGATTATCCTGCGTAGTGGTTGGGATGAATCCAAACCAATGCTCGATCCGATGTGTGGCTCAGGTACATTGCTGATTGAAGCGGCAATGATGGCGGCGAATATGGCGCCAGGCGTGAACCGAAAGAAATGGGGCTTTGAGTCGTTAGAGGATTTTGAGCCTGAATTATGGGCTGAAATCAAGTCTGAAGCTTCAGTGCAAGCTCGTCGAGGTGTCAAAAAAGTTGACGCTAAATTCTTTGGTTTTGATAACGATGCGCGAGTCATTAAAACGGCGCGAGATAACGCTCGTCGTGCAGGTGTTGATTCGCTCATAGAGTTTGCAGAGGGTGACGCGGCAAAAGTTAAGCGTCCGGCAGGCTTTGAGAATGGTGTTGTTGTTTCAAACCCACCATATGGTGAGCGTCTAGGTACGCACCCAGGTCTTATTGCACTTTACACCGCATTTGGCGCACAGCTAAAAGCAGAGTTTGGCGGTTGCCAGGCGTCTATTTTCTCAAGTTCAGACGAATTGCTTAGCTGTCTTCGCATGCGTGCTGACAAGCAGTTTAAACTGAACAATGGTGCGCTACCTTGTGCACAAAAGAATTACTCAATTTCAGATCGTCCGGTTGAGTCTAAAGGTGACAATGTCACTGAATCTGTGATTGCTCCCGACTTTTCGAACCGTCTTAAGAAGAATATCGGTAAGATTGGTAAGTGGGCACGCAAAGAGCAGCTTGATTGTTACCGAATTTACGATGCTGATCTACCAGAGTACAACGTTGCTATCGATATCTACCTTGATAACCTTGTAATTCAAGAATACGCAGCGCCTAAAGATATTCCAGAAGAGAAGGCGAAACGTCGACTAACCGATATTATTCGAGCTTCTATTCAAGTTACTGGTATTGATGCAAATAAAGTGGTTCTTAAGGTTCGTGAGAAACAAAAAGGTCGCTCTCAATATCAAAAGCTGTCTCAAGAATCTGAAACCATGCACGTTAATGAATACGGCGTTAAGCTGATCGTTAACTTACATGACTACTTAGATACAGGTTTGTTCTTAGACCATAAGATCACTCGTCGTAAAATAGGTGAAATGGCGCAAGGTAAAGATTTCCTTAACTTGTTCGCTTATACGGGCTCTGCAACTGTTCATGCTGCATGTGGTGGTGCAAAGTCGACAACAACGGTCGATATGTCTAAGACGTATTTAGATTGGGCGAAAGAAAACATGCAACTGAATGGTCAAGTGGGTCGTCAGCACCGATTTGAGCAGGCAGATTGTCTTCAATGGTTAGAAACAACGACAGCTCAATTTGATCTTATCTTTATTGATCCACCGACGTTTTCGAATTCAAAACGTATGGAGCAATCATTTGATATCCAGCGTGACCACATTCAATTGATGAAGAACCTTAAACGTCTACTTAGAGCGGGTGGTACGATTGTGTTCTCAAATAACAAGCGTCATTTTAAGATGGATATGGATGCGTTGAGCGAACTTGAGCTAGAAGCGCGCAATATTTCTCATCAAACGTTACCGCTGGATTTCTCGCGTAACAAGCACATCCACAACTGTTGGATTGTGACTCATAAAGGATAAGTAGGTTTTAGTGATCACTTTATATAGTACAGAAGGGTGCCATCTTTGTGAGATGGCCTTTGAACTTTGTCAGCAGATAGGAATAGCCAACAAAGTCGAAACAGTTGATATCGCATTTGATGAAGAGCTGTTTTTACGTTACGGGGTCACTATTCCAGTCCTAAATTATCAAGGCCAAGAGTTAAATTGGCCTTTCGACTTGCAAGAATTACAACATTGGTTAGATAACAATGGCATTACTTACCGTTAATAACGGATTGCTCGCTTACGGCGATCACCCTTTACTTGATCATGCGGACTTTGCTCTGCAAGAAAACGAACGTGTTTGTTTGGTTGGCCGAAATGGTGCTGGCAAATCAACATTAATGAAAGTGCTTGCTCGTGAAGTACAACTTGATGATGGTAAGTTGACGGTAACGCAAGATGTTGTTGTTTCGCGTCTTGAACAAGACCCACCTCGAAATCAAGAAGGTACCGTACTTGATTACGTGGCTGGTGGCCTAGCCGAAGTCGGTGAGCAGCTTAAGATCTATCAAGATCAACTCGATCTGATTGCGATTGATCCATCTGAGAAGAACATCAATAAGCTAGCTCGTATTCAAGAGCAATTAGAGCACTCAGGTGCGTGGCGTTTTGAAGACCGCATTAACAACGTTTTAGCAGCTCTTAAGTTGGATGCTCACACTAAACTGACCGACCTCTCCGGTGGTTGGCAACGTAAAGCAGCATTGGCACGTGCGCTTGTGTGCGATCCTGATGTGTTGTTACTCGATGAACCAACTAACCACTTAGATGTCACTACGATCGAATGGCTTGAGAACTTCCTTAAGGACTTCCGTGGTTCGATTATCTTCATCTCTCACGACCGTGCTTTCATCAAGTCTATGGCAACGCGTATTGTCGATCTTGATCGCGGTAAACTCGCTTCATTCCCAGGTAACTACGATAACTACCTGGTTGAGAAAGAAGAGATGCTGCGCGTAGAAGAAATGCAGAATGCGGAATTTGATAAAAAGCTAGCTCAAGAAGAAGTTTGGATTCGTCAAGGTATCAAGGCGCGTCGTACTCGCAATGAAGGCCGTGTTAGAGCACTGAAAAAGCTTCGCGAAGAGCGTCAAGACCGCCGTGAAGTGCAGGGTAAGGCGAATATCCAAATTGATGATGGTTCTCGCTCTGGTAAGATTGTATTCGAAGCTGAGAATGTGAATTACAGCATCGAAGGTAAGACGCTCGTTAAAGACTTCTCTTTTAATATCATGCGTGGGGATCGAATCGCTCTAGTCGGTCCTAACGGCTGTGGTAAGAGTACGTTGCTTAAATTGTTACTAGACGATCTTAAACCTGACAGCGGTAAGTTGCGTTGTGGTACTAAGCTCGAAGTAGCGTATTTCGACCAATACCGTGAAGTTCTCGATCCTGAAAAGTCCGTTATTGATAACCTGGCGGATGGCAAACAAGAAGTGATGGTAGGCGGTCGTCAGCGTCACGCTCTTAGTTATCTACAAGATTTCTTGTTTGCACCTAAGCGTGCTCGTACACCAGTTAAAGCGTTATCAGGTGGCGAAAAGAACCGTTTACTTCTTGCGCGTATTTTCCTGCGTTCTAATAACTTATTGGTGCTTGATGAACCAACCAACGATTTAGATATCGAAACATTGGAACTTTTGGAAGATTTGCTTGCCAATTATCAGGGTACGCTTTTACTGGTAAGCCACGATCGTCAGTTTGTTGATAACACGGTAACAACAAGTTGGATTTTTGAAGGCAATGGGGTTATCGAAGAGTTCGTCGGCGGTTATCACGATGCTCAGCAGCAAAGAGCTCAAGCTCATAGTGCGAGAGTGGTTGAAAAATCGACGAAAATTGAAAAACAGGTTGAGGAAACTCCCAAAACTGTCGTTGCTAAGAATAAGCCTAAGAAATTATCTTATAAACTGCAGCGAGAACTAGAAGAGTTGCCGGCTAAGCTAGAGCAATTAGAGTCTGATATCGAAAACTTGCAACAGCAAGTGAACGACCCTGAGTTTTTCTCAAAACCAGTAGAGCAGACACAAACGATTTTAGATAAGCTAGCTGCAACTGAGCAGGAGCTTGAAATTGCATTCGAGCGCTGGGAAGAGCTCGAAGCAATGCAACAGGAAAGTTAACGTCTAATGAGTAGTAAGATTTTTAAGATTTCAATGGTTGCGGCAACAGTTGCCGCATCATTCAGTGCAAGTGCTGCGCTTTATAATGTTTATTCTTACCAGCCAGCAAATGGTGGTGAGACGTTTGGTTCAGCAATTGCTCCCGAAACGGCAACAGCAAGTTGTTGGACATCTGATTGTGGTCAAGCTGATTACAAGCTTGCCTATGAAGAGAAAACGTACCAAGAAGGCTTCAACTATCGCAACGAAGCTCCGTTTCTATTGGAAAATGGTTACGAATACTTAGAAGATGGTTACGATGGTTTTAGAAACTACTGTGACCGTTACTTAGACTATTCTGAACAGCTTTGTAAAAAATGGGCTAGCCGCCAATATTCAAGTGGCTATGCACAAGAAGGTTCGTTGAATAACTCCCTAGCTTTTATCGAAGGGACACAAATCCAAAGCGATAAAGACAACGTTATAATCAACCAAATAATAGATCCAGCAACAGACTCAGCTATCGGGACATACTATGGCGGAAGCTTGAAAGAGCGCACGCAACCTTTTGCCGATGTGACTATCGTTGACACTGGTGTTCAAGCTAAAGTGTTCTCTAAACTGCCAAGCCAAGATCTTTATGTAGGTAGTGTCTCCTTCACAACAAGTGATGCCAATGATTTCCGCTCTCAAGCTGCGATCTGGACTGGTGGTGGTGCGACACAAACTTTAATCACATCTGGTGGTAGTACTAGCAGCCGTTCAATTCCGCAGGGTAGTGCGCGAGACGTGGCAGATGTGACTGATCCCGATGTTACAACTCCTGGAGTTTATGCCGTCGGTTATGATGCGAATAGTGACGAATTACCTCAAGCTGCGGTGTTTAAAATTGATGGTACGACAGTCACTAAGACATATGTTTCTAACTATAGTGATGATGATAAGTACCTGAATTCACTGCTTACATCGGTTAATGATAAAGGTGTAGCAATTGGTACCGTTAAATATCGTGAGCCACTTGATGGGTCTTATGCAAACAAGCTTTTTTATGTCGGTGACGTAACAAAATCATCGCTAAGCGCTTCAAGCTTTTCAGGTGATATCTTCTTTACCAGTGCTAACGGCGTTGCTGGTGGGATTAATAACAACAGTGAAGTCGTTGGCCAAGTTGATTTCGAGCGCCACCAAGAATCAAATGGTGGTAAGCCAAGATCAAAACGCGCGTTTATTGCACCGATTTCTGCCGATGATGCAAAAGCGCCATTAGGTAATAAAGCTTGGTATATTGATGATCTTACCTACGGCATTGCATCTAACAACGATTACCGTGTCATTGACGCAAGTGATATTAACGATGCAGGCGTGATATCTGGTACTGCTTATTATTGTGCTGGTGGTTTTGATAGCTCAGCAATCGATGCTTCATGTAACGCAGGCTCTTCATTAGTAGCGGTTAAACTAGTGCCTGTTAATGGTGCTACAACGAGTGATATTCAATCTCGCCCACGTGAAGTAACCAAAGTAGAACGCCAAGGTGCAGGTTTTGGTATTTTGTCTCTGACACTGCTTGGTTTGCTAGGGTTCCGTAGAAAATAGACTAATTTTTAATCTAGGGCACAGGTTCACAGTTTTGGATCTGTGCCTTTTTTTTATCTTGTGAAAGCGCCAATTTTGATCGATTCTTAATTGTGGAGTCACAAAAACTCCACATAAATTTAATAGTAGTACGTTAGAAACACTTTCTTGTATGAGGACGACACTATGAAGAGACAAAAGCGTGACCGCATGGAAAGGGCGCAATCTCAGGGTTATAAGGCTGGTTTAAATGGCCGCTCTATGGAGGCATGTCCATATCAACAGATGGACGCCCGTTCCTATTGGCTTGGTGGTTGGCGCGACGCCAGAGAAGACAAACAATCTGGTCTCTACAAATAAAGACTTACTCTACATATACTGTACAAGGAATTAAGCCCCGAAAGGGGCTTTTACTGTTTTATAGCTCAGAACGTTCTACCACATAGCAACTTAGCTCTTAAACACCTTAGCGCACTATAACTAAATATTTTTATTACAAAAAAACGACTCAGGAGAGTCGCTTTTAAATAACACAGTAGAAATTAGAATGCAGATGTGTCTTGGAACAGACCAACTTTAAGATCTTTTGCTACGTAGATTTCTTTACCATCAACTAAAACGCGACCATCAGCCAGACCCATAACAAGTCTGCGGTTAACTACACGCTTCATGTGGATTTCGTAAGTCACTTTTTTAGCCGTTGGCAAGATTTGGCCAGTGAATTTAACTTCGCCAACACCAAGAGCACGACCTTTACCTTTGCCGCCAACCCAACCAAGATAGAAGCCAACTAGTTGCCACATTGCATCTAGGCCTAGACAGCCAGGCATTACTGGGTCACCAGGGAAGTGGCAATCAAAGAACCATAGATCAGGTGTGATATCTAACTCAGCAAGGATAAGACCTTTACCGAAATCACCTTCAGTTTCAGACATCTTGCTGATGCGATCCATCATAAGCATGTTTGGTGCTGGTAGCTGAGGGTAGCCAGGACCGAACAGCTCACCTTGGCTTGATGCTAGAAGATCTTCACGGTTATATGATTCACGTTTGTTTTGCATTATCAATGACTCCAAATTTTGATAGCAGCATGTTAGTGAACACGTGTACGCTAAACAACTCCAACCAGTCTCTTTCTAATGAAAATTTACATTATAGAAACCAGTTTTTGATGCGCTCCACAAATCCTTGCGGATGTTCATGTTTTTCAAAGTTTTCAATTCGTTCCGCTATTTTACGAATGACACTTTCTTCGTCATCACCGCGGAAAGGCTTACCCATAATTAATGGGATTGCTTCATCAACCGTCGATACAGACCAGATATGGAATTGACCATTCTTAATGCTGTCTACCACGTCTTGATTGAGGGCAAGGTGTTTGAGGTTTGTTTTCGGCAAAATGACGCCTTGCTCACCCGTTAAACCTTGATGCTTACATACGTGATAGAAGCCTTCAATTTTTTCATTTAAACCGCCTACCGCTTGCACACGTCCAAATTGGTCTACTGCACCGGTAACGGCAATTTGTTGATCAATTGGATATTCAGATAGGGCGCTCACAAATGAGCAAAGCTCAGCGAGGGTTGCACTGTCTCCATCAACTTCGCTATACGATTGCTCGAATACAACTGATGCAGAATAAGGCAGGGGCTCATCGAGTTGCAATGCGCTACTCACGAACGCTTGCATGATCATCATACCTTTTGCATGTAAATTACCGCCTAGCTCCGCTTTACGCTCAACGTCAGAGATATCACCATCGCCAAAGTGAATAACGCATGAAATTCGCGCAGGCTCACCGTAAGACATCGGGTGACCCGGAACATCAATAACTGTAAGGCCATTAACTTGCCCAACACTTTCGCCTTGAGTTTCGATAATGACTTGGCCGGCAGTAATATCAGCAAGCGCACGTTCTGGTAAGTATGACTCTCGGTGGTATTTATTGTTTAGCGCCGTATCAATATCTTTTGCTTCTAGCTGTTTTCCGTTGCTTGTTAAAGCGGCTTCTTGGAATAGAGCTAAATACCAAAGAGTTTCAATCGGCATATATTCTTGATCTTCGGTATAACGAGCACCGGCAATTAGTAAGCGGTGTAGGGCATTGAAGCTTAATGTTGGTAGTTGATTTTGTTGAATAATCCAAGAAAGGTAACTAAAGAGACGCTCAGCACTTTCTTCGTTAAAAGCCAATTCGTTCTCTATTTCTGTGTAGAGAGATAAGCCATTATATAGCTCAGAATCTAAATACTCTAAATCTGAAATCTGATGTCGATCGCCAACAATGATCGCTTTTACGTCAAAAGTCTGTGATGGTGTCTCTTTTGGGATACGACGAGGGTTAACATTTACAGGACTGCAGGCTTGGCCTAGTAGGGCTGTTTTCAATGCTTGCCAACTTACCGGATTGGCGAGAACCAAGTTAACAGGAATAATTAGATAGCCACCATTCGCTTTATGTAATAAGCCATCGTTGCGAGTAACTATATCGCCTTGCTCATTACAAAGATATGAACCGAGTAAACTCTCTGCTGTTAGAGATTCAGTAAGGTGTACATTACGCACTGACTCTTGTTGCTCGAGTGCTTGTTTGATGAGATCACGATAGAAAGCATTATCGATAGAATTGATAATGAGAGCTCGCGTGAATCCTTTCAGCTGAGTGAAGGTTGCAAGTGATTGTTTAAGTCTTGGTTGAATTTCAAGGAAATCAACAGGCTTTAACGAGTTAAATTGCTGAAGAAGGCCATCAAATTGAGAGTACTGCGGTGTTACAGAACACCAGCTTTCTTGATTCATCTATACGTATCATTAGTGACAAAATGACGGAAATTATATAGAAAAAGCACTAAATGAGATACTGGTAATTTTATCTAATGATCTTGATCGCTTTTCGATTACAATGGGGATTGTAACCTTTGTGACTTAGGGTTACGCTGTCACCTAGGACGATAACGGAATTTGCTTACTCATGAAATATCAACAGCTTGAAAACTTAGAATGTGGGTGGAAATGGACCTACTTGATCAATAAATGGAAAGCGGGTGAATCGATTACTTGCCATATTGATTCAAGTGAAGCGGATGCCGCGATAGCTGAGTTGCGAAAGATTGAACATGAACCGACTCAGGTGCTTGATTGGATCGAGACTCACATGGCGCCAGAGCTAGATAATAAACTGAAGCAAGCGATTCGTGCTAAACGTAAACGTCACTTTAACGCAGAGCAGATCCATACCAAGAAGAAGTCTATTGACCTTGATTATCGTGTATGGGAAAAGCTTTCTTATCGTGCGAATGAACTTGGCTGTACTTTGTCTGACGCTATCGAATATCTTTTATCAGAAGCCTCCCGCAGTGAAAAAGCCAGTAAAACCGTCAATAGCTTAAAAGAAGATTTATCCAAATTGCTAGACTAAGGAACGCTTATGCTTTATGTCATTCTGATTGCCGCAATCGTTATTTTTTGGCTTGTTGCCATTGATAGGCCCGTATTAAAAGTGAAGTTTGAAGAAGGGAAAATCAGCCAAGAAAAAGGGCACTTCCCGCCAACTTTTAAACACAACGTTATCGATATTGCTTCTCATGCTCCATTTAGCGGTGAACTGAAAGTCTATCAACAGCGTACCGGTGTTAAGTTCGTTTTCTCGAAACAAGTTCCGAAGAAAGTCCAGCAGCGTATCCGTAATGTCTTTCCTCATCAAGGTTTTAAGAGCAAAGGCAATAAAAAAGCCAGTTAAGATGCATATCAGTTTCACCAGAATAATTCTGTCTTCCCGTTTTAACTTTTGATTCCTTTTTATCCTCTGTCGCCTTGCTAAGGTAGCGGCAGAGGTGACCATATGAAATATCCTATTTTCCTATCTATATTGCTTATTTTTCCGTTAAATACCGTTAATGCCGACGACTCTGAACGAAACCCAATTGCCCAACAGATTAAAAAGCAAATTATTCAGCACGTTTCTAAAAAAGATATAAAGGGGTTTTGTAATGTTTTTATTGAGTTGAGTCATTCAAAGAATATTGCAACGGTGAAAAGGGTGACCGGAACAGGTGACTATCGAGTCTGTAAAGCAAGCAAAAAAGCGATTAAAAAAGGGAAGCGGTATAAATACCGTACACCAGAAAAATACTTACGAATACATATTGCAAACTAATCAATAGACCTACAAAATGTGTGCTAAATTAATAGTATAATCAATAGTTAATTAGTGCCCCTTTGTTAGTTACCAATCGTAAATACAACAGTGAAGCGACAGCTCTAGCTCAAAAAGTCGCGAATAAAACTAAAGAGCGCCATGCCAAATGGCTAGTCAGCCATAAATATATTTTAGATCAAAGCGATGTGGATTCTTCACTTAGTCGTCAAAGTGAATTTTGTGACAGTGTCATTTTAAAGGAAGAGGAACGCATTACGGACAATCAACGTTTGCTGTTAGAGTGTGAAAGTGAGCGCGTAGAGGAACGTCGCCAAGCGGCGGAAGATCGTCAGAAGATATACAGTACTGTTGTTGATGACATAGCGCAAGTTGCTGAGCAACTGATCAGCGAAACGCTTCTAAACCAAACAATCATTAAGTTGTTTGGTCGATTTCCAGATCTATCTTATTTTATTAGTTGTGCTTATTCACCATCTTTAACTTACAGCAAGCTTTCAGTCCTTACTACGAATGACAACCAGCTGCGAACAAGTCTATTAACTTTGGTGAACAATGAAAAATTTTGCGCGCGCATTGGGAAGTTAGCACGAGATATTAATGATCCTCTTATTGGTATTGGCACGCTCGGTATCGACAATTGTAAAATCCTGTTCCCAATATTAATGGTTAAACCAATATTGCGTTGGCATAACCCTTTAACGAAAACGATAGCTCCGAAATTGTGGCAACACATGATTTTAACGGCGAATGTGACACGTATGAGACTTGAAGATGCGGGAGTAAAAAATCCGGAACAGGGTATTTTGTTAGGTGTTTTACGCACGATTGGTCAATTTGCTATTGCCAATCAGTTCCCGCAACTATTCGAGGATGCGTTGGTTGATAAAATGCGTTTCTATCGAGAGAATCACCACAAAGATCAATACTATGCGTGTGCAGAGGTTAAACCTAATTTAAATCTATTACCTCAACTTTTGTTAAAGTTAGAGCAATCAATAACTAAACGTGTAATCGAAGAGGTGGAGTGGACACCAAGCACGAAGCATTTAAAACATGCTTTACTTGATGACTTGGAGGGTACTCCAGTCTTAGAAAGAAGTGAATATGGAGCCGCTCTTGCACAAGGTCAAGCTTATTCTATGTATGATATGTTGGACCGGAGTGGTGTATTTGTTGAAAAACACAAACCATTTTGGTTCGCTCACGTACAAATGCCAGCTGACGCTCTTCAGGATATTCGAAAAAAGCATCCTGGAAAAATTGCTTTGGTTAACAGCTAATATACATGATCGGGTTGCCGATTATGTATATTTTAACACACTATAACTAAATTTATTATTCCAAATTGGCATATACGGCAATCAAGAAGTTGATATATTATTAATGAGAATTATTATTACTAACTTGACTAGTTAAACGATGCGGTACAGCCAAATGATTAGTATTGATGTAATGACACCCAAGCATTTTGATGACGTGACGAAATTGAAGGTAAACCCAGACCAAATACCATTTGTGGGCACAACTAAAGAAATTATTGAGAAGATTAACGACCAGGTAATAGGGCACATTATTTATGAAAATAGCATTCTTGTTGGGTGCTTCTTATTAGATAAATCCTATAGTCGTGATTATGACTTTGCACCGAAAGGAACTCTGGGGTTAAGAGCTTATCTTGTTGATCATAAGCAACAAGGTAAAGGCATTGGAACTCGCGCAGTTCAAGTAATCCCAAGTTTTGTTACGTCACATTACCCAGAATTTAGTTCAATATTCTTAACGGTGAATTGCAAAAACCCAACGGCAAAGAAGTGTTATGAAAGCGGCGGATTTGTCGAGACCGAATCACTTTACCACGGTGGATCTGCAGGCCCGCAATATGTCATGAAGTTTGTGTTTTAGCTATTTCATCGAATAGCGTAAATTACGTTGTAACTTTACGTTTCATTTCAAGTTTAGTTACGTTGTAATACTGAAAATCTTCAGCAGTTTGCCTAAAGGAGTAAGACTTTAGGGGTATAGGCAAAGGTTCTTTTCCGTGGTTGTAGATAGTCATGAGTCATAAATTGACTAGCGTTTTTAGCCACAGTGAGTCTGATAAGCGTGCCGAATTCAAAGGCAATTGTAGATTTGATTAGATTGTTTAAACAAAAGCTTCAATGGTCAAAATATCTTTGGGTAGCTAGAGATATATCGGTAGTTAGTTGAAGAAAGTATTTGATTGTATAAAGGTTTTAATGCAATTAAATACGAATTAAAAAAGTTGAGCACTTCTTAAGGAAAATCTGGCGTTTATGATTGCGGAACAAATTGGTGGAGAACAAGAAACGGTTTTAATCTGCTTGGCAACAGATAAAGCGAAGATACCACAAGATCAGGCACTTTGGGCGAACATTGAAAAAGGTATAATGGACGCGGTTTACATGGAATATCAATAGCTTGCGGTGGGATTAGTAGCCCGCCTGATGCTATAGTTAAGTGCGCATTATGCGTCCTTATGTTAAGTGCAATTGATATCACTGAAATCGATAGATTTATAAACTCTCTTGTTTTTAAGAGAGTTGACAATGAAGTATCACGAAATGACCAAAAACTATATTTTTCGTGAATTTGAGTGTGGTTTATCAACAGAGACGACCGCAGAACTTTGTTTTAAAAGTGTGAGGACTATCAAAGAGTGGGATAAAGGAAAGGAGATACCGAAAGAATGCAAAAGGTTGATGCGGAAACATGCACGACTAGAGCTTTCATATGAAGATGAATGGTTTGGTTTTGAAATGCGATCAGGAAAATTACTTTTGCCTACAGGCCAGTTAATATCCCCTCAAGAAATACTCACAGCTGTAGCTTTATTGCAAATACAATCAGAGCTAGAAGTTACAATTAGTAGTGTTCTATTGCGCTATGCTAGAGCTATAGCAAGATTTAAATAGCAGAAAGGCTCCGATAACTGGAGCCTTTTACTTAATGCCCTAATGCGCGAGCTACCATTTTATTTACATTTTCATTCATATTTACAGGTATCAAGTTCATGTTAGGATTTTTATTTGCGTATACTCTAAAAATCTCATCTGCGAATGCTTGACCTACTGATGGAACATCTTCGAAATCAAATACTACATTCGTAAACCTTTCAACTCTTGCTAAAACACGCTTAGCTTGAGAGCGTGAAATTAACTTTTCATTGTCGTAGGTTGCTAATTTTAATGGAATAATTGTTTTATTAAATTGAAAATCATCTGGGCCATCAGTGTAGCTATCGAAAACTTTTTGCATATCTCTATCTGAATCTCGACATACGCGCATGTATACCATAGTTCCTTTTTCATGCGGTGGCATGATTTTAGAATCTAGCATAATGTCAAAAGAATCAGAATCATCATGAATAAAGTTAAGTCCCATAGAATCAATATCGAAGTTATCAAACATACGTGACGTGAAAAATACACCTTCACCAGAATGATTTTCCGGATCTGTCGTTAACTTTCCTTTTGAAAGCTCAAGAATTGACTGTCTCTCATCTACAAGGTCACACAGACGTTTAATACGCTTAAAAATGCCCTCACCATCATCGATAATAATTATGGTGATATGACTTTCTGTCCTAGATACTGAAATAAACACTTCATTACCTTCAGAGTGGTCAATTGCATTGTTAACCATCTCGGTAAAGCCGTAATAACATATTTCATTTACATTTTCTGAAATTCCATCAAGTATAAAGGCGAAGTGATCTCTCCATGCTCTATCCTCTGTAAAATCCTTATCTAGCTTGAATAATTGTTTATGTGCACGCTTATCTCCCAAAAAGTATGCCTTACCTCTACCAGTCCCTGTTGAAGACAAGAAATTCTCTTGCTCTAGTTTCCTAATATGGTTACTTGCGGCTTGAGGAGAAATCTGAAACAAACTAGCTATATGTTTACTAAGATCCCTTGGATGATGTTTTACATCTCTAAGGATTTGCTGGCGTATCAAATCGCCTCTGGTTTTGTTAGAAGCCATTTAGTTACCTATCTAATTCTAGTACTTCGAGGCACAATAATACTCTCTTTAAACAAGAAGAGGAAGTCATTTAAACAAGAACGAGCCACCACTTAAACAAGGATGGAGTGTTGTTTGAGAAAGTATAGAGTTACAAAATACTTTCACCCCGTATTACTATACGGGGCGGTCGAACCACGTGAGGCAGTCACTCGCATTTGCGCTTACAAGTCGTATTCGTCGTACGAATGAAGCAACAAGAAGTAGAGTGAGTATGAATCGCTTCGAGGTACTTCAAACGCACACTATTGATGCTTTTCATACCTAGAACTATCTTGGTACTTTGAGTTCGTATTTTAAGCTCCGCGAATACAACGAATATCTCTATAATTGATTAATGGGGCTCCCTGCAATTTCCATCAATCTGGAATCCACTAAGCCGAATTTCTCATTGGAGTTCGGTTTTCTTTTTGTTTAAGAGCAAGCTTTATCGATACGCACTAATATCAAACACGTTATTGTAGTAACGAGCTGGCTTCTTAGGTATGTAAGGTAAAGAGCGGGGAACCCCCTCAAAGAGAACGACATAGAACTCATTCCATTTAATGACTCCGATAACATAACTATCGGTATCAAAGCTTACCCAGTTGCGGCCCTCATCAGCGCTATACCCCGTAAACCCGAGCAGCTTTACTCTCTGAAACGAATCGCACTCTGTAGCATCAATGAACCCCCTTAATTTCATCAAATAATGTTCACCGTCCTTGAGCAAGCAAGGGACATCTATATGATTGCCCTTGTAATCAACGCCTTTTTCATTGATTACCGTTCCACACTGACTTTTTGTCCAACGAATAAGCATAAATCGAAACCACTGTATATATATACATATATTAGCTGTAAGGGTAGTTTTACTCAATATCTACAACAAAAATTGAACGCCCACACTGCTATGCTCGCTGCTCAGTCTTCGCGACTGCGCCTAGCGTGTGTTGCTATACATCAGGGTTGCAGTAGAACTTAATGGCCACTAGCGCGGTTAGTCTCTGGGAGGCTTGGCCTAGCAGGAAGGAGGGTAATTATCGCGTGGATAGTTGCTCGGATACAAAAAAGGCTTTCCTTTGTAGAAAGCCCGTCTCTTGATCGCTTCGCTCACGCATTCTGTATTGTTCGCACGCTCACAATAGAAACTTAACGGCACTTGAATCTAACTACACCGATGAACCAAAAGACACACGGCAGAGATACAGCGAACAAAAATAAACCCTTGTAAAATTCAATCATTTCAATCTCCATAAACTGATTTAAGTGACTAGAGAGCTAAGGAAAAAAGTAAATTCCCGACATCTAAAAGAGTTGCAAATTGGTACTTTGCACCTCTTTTTCCTTTCTCAATACCTCAAGCGGTTTGCAGGTAATGACTTTGGATTTATCGTCCCTGGTTAACTTCAATAAGCACTCATCCAACACCTGATAGGTGATGTCATAAGCCTTAAAGAAATCTTGGTTGATGCTGTAAATCCCATCACTGGCGACTGCTTCAACAGAAATATAGTGCTCAAAATGACGTTTGTTTGAACGTATTTTGATGGCGTGGTTTACGCCCGTTACAAAGGCTTTTTGTATTCCTTCAAGAGGGAGGATTTCGCCTATATAAACAGACGAAACATAGCCATTGTTATTAACTTGATTGCTATCCCGACCATCACGTAATAAGCCAGCACCTTGATTGCTCGTTTGAGTCCGGCCCTGAGTTTGCTCAAGTGAGGCATTGACCAGTTGCGACGCTTGCGTTTGCGTATTCGTCTCATCAGTACTAACAAAGCGGTTGGATATTTCATTGATTGCCCATCCCATGCATAGAAAAAATAAAAGGAAAACCCCAATTACCTTTGGGTTCCTGAATAGGGTATTCATTGCACCTGCTTTCTTGGCCACACCTGTACTGGTTGACTTGTAAAGTAAGAAAGCATCCAGTGGGATTTTCTGTGTAGTCAGATTAACGTCTTTGGTTTTGGGGATGACAGGCGTGGACACCGACTTATCATGTTTCCAAATAAAAGGTTTACGAACTGCCCAAAAGAATTGGTCGCGGCCTTTGTGGTAGAAGTTCTGCTCACCACATGCTTTGATGCCTGAATCTATTTGCTTCCAGTCAGGGGACAAGAGCTCAATATCCCAATTGTATTTCCTATGACGCATGAATCCCTCATTGAAAGTATGAGGGTAGATAATTCGGCCTTGTTCGTCGTATTCCGCAACGCCTCTGTCATCCGTTTCTGAAGCTTCGAGCGCAGACATATCAGCCGGAACATAGCGAGAATAAAAGAAGTTCTTATATTCCGCAGGAAGTAGACCGTCTTGGCATCCATCTTTTGTAATGAACTCTTCTAGAGGCTTGTACTTGACCTTTTTCATATCAAAGCCAATGTTCTTCGAATAGATGTCCTGACACTCATCAATAACAATCAAAGCGCCCAGAGGACACCAACAGAAAAAGTGAGTCCATAAGAATACGCCAGACTCATCTCGAGAAGTAATGCGGAATAGGCGAGAGGTGCTAGGGAACTCGACCCCCATTAATTTTTCAATTTCAGATAGAGGCTGCATACCTTCAATATTCGTCACCACGACTCGACCCGCTTTCAATGCGTTGTATATCCGAAAGTAGGCCGTATATGCCGATTTATAGGAACCATTGGCCCCCGTTCTTATTGTGATAGCCATTAGCGTGTCATCCTCATAACAAAAGAGGTGGTAAAGAAGTTGGCTAAAATGGAAAGACCTTGAGGGATACCAAACTTAAACGCATAGAAACGCAGTTCACTTGGCATGGCGTTGAATGTAGCGGCGAGAATATCGTTAAAGCCGATTTCCTCAAGGAGGATTTTGGCCGTATTGAATGAGAGTTGGATAAACCGAATTTGAGCATGAATTTTCATCTTAATGATGAACAATTGAATGTAGCTAAATAGGTCTTGTAGCATCAATGGAATCGATTCAAAGAAACTGACGATGATATCCACTTGCAACGATATCCAATTGAAAAAGCTATACAGAGTTTCCATTAATCACCCCCCAACATGCGAATGCCCATTAAAACGAAAATAAACAAAATGACCGCTTTAATGATCTCGGCGTTTTGTACGAGAGCATCAAGAACGCCCGTTTTAAAACTGTGGTTCCCATCCGACAACCTCAAATCAAGTGTGTGCTCTTTGTAGTCACCATCCAGAAACGAGTCTGTATCGATACTGAAAAGCGATTTGATATTGTCCATTTCATCGACCAGCTCAGTTTCTAGCCCTTTGATTTCCTGCTCGATTTGGGCTTTCTTCTCATCACTAAAAAGAAAGTTGTTTTGAAAAAGGTCGGTTTTCTCAGGTACTTGAAATTTACTGTCACCATCCAAAAGCGATTCAATATTAGTAAGGCTTTTTCCAATCCCATCAACATCAGCAGAAAGGCCATCAATAGAACCCTCCAAACTGTTGCCCAAATTATTAATGGCACCTGTAACCCCCGATAAATCAACGCTAGTCCCGTCACCACCACTGAGGTCTAAGTCATTAATCAATTGAGTAAGTGCATCCAGTTTTCCATCCACTGCATTGATTTGGTTTTTAGCCTCTTGGATTTTGGTGGCGTTCCCCTTGGCCGCTGACGCATTTTTCAGTTGGTTGACTTGAGTGCGTTTGAGCTTTACACCTCGGTCGAGTAAATCACTGACAGAGTTTGATACTTGCTGAGATACGTCACCGGGTAAGAACTCAATATTCTGTTTTATTTCTGACGTATCTCTCAGGATTGCACCCAACGCATTAGTATTGATTTGGTCGTTAATTTGCAGGGTAAAGGTATCGTTTTTAATGGCATTTAATGTTGCCTCTTGTTCAGGTGTGAGGCCTTGTGGTGTTTCGCTACCATCAGGAAAATCAATCGCTTTAATAGCTTCAAGCATTTCACCAAGTCGATAGTTGTAGACGCGCTTAGTGTCGTCCATCTCTGCGGTTTGCTGTCGAATTGCCGCCGCTAATTGCTTACTCATACTTTGAATGTCGTCTTTCATAACCGTTCCAGAGACAAACCCTTGAACCATACGTACAAGGTCAGCATTGTTTTTAGCAATATTGGTCATTTGCTGCGTGAGCGTTGCCATATGTTCAGGACATCCGGCAGTTGTACAGTTAACCTCTTGAATGTTGACCTCTGGATTGAGCTCTTGCAGGAAAGGCTCCAATTCATCTGGGATACCGTTTTGGTTTTCGTCAGTAAGGTATTGCACCTTTTGAAAGGGATCATCGTCTACTGAGTTAGGAATACCATCGCCGTCAAAGTCATCAATGTCATCATGAATACCATTGCCATTTAAATCATCACTGATAATAGGAGGCGGTATATAGCCCCCTGGTGTAAAGCTCGTTCCTTCGCATTCTTCACCCGTTCCAACGAAAGAGCTGGCACTGGCCGAATCATTGGACGGAAGTTCAACAATCAGTTGAGGATTGAATCGGCATCCATTTAAGCAAGCTTTTGGTTTAGTGCCGTATAGGCTTAGTTTCCAACTTTTTGCGACATTAAGAGCCTGACCTTGAACGCACTGAGGAGTGTCATCGGCATACGATGAACTCGCGAAGATAAGGCTTGTGAGTAGGTATGCACCGATACTGAAAAGCGGTTTAATGAGTAATTTCATTGTCTTCACGCCTTAAATAAAAAACGCCCCTTTAAGAGGCGTTGATTCCCGTATATACGCCGTATATAAAGGATGAGGCCATGACCACCCCCAAAAGGATGGTCACGACTTGAGACACTAGCTCGCCCATACTAGCCGCGCATCGCGCCCATGATGGCACGCAGACCGAAGCCCAGAGCACCAAGGCCAATCAGACCTACAACCACTAAGCCGTAGTTAGACTGACCGTTATTGATTGCGCCGTTGATGGCGGTAGTAACTGCGTTCTCTTCAGCAAAAGACACTGCTGAAACAAACGCAGTAGAAAGAGCAATGATTTTAGTCTTGACGTTTTTCATAAGATTTACCTTATATAGTGTGTGTGAAAAATGTGCCTAGAATTTACCTAGGCCTTTAAGGATCCGTCCTAGTACATGACCAGAAACGAAAGAAAACAGGAGCCAACCAGAGACCAAAGAGTAGAGTTCTGTATCAATGGTCAGCTCATAATCAGGGTTAGAAGCGGAGAGTGTTAAGCTCTGAAACTCGTTCACGCTAAGGCCATACATGCTGCAATTGGTGTCACCGTTTTGCAGAATGTAGATATCAGACGCGACTTGATTCAGACACTGAGCCATTACCTAATCCTTACGATTTCACTGGCTTAATATCGACGACGATATTACGAGCCGGATTTTGTGGGTCGGCGTCGAGAACCAGCTCGCACTTGCACGGAAATTCGGGTGCCATTTCTATGAACTGAGCGACAAGAGCAGGGTTAGGACTCATCGCGATTTGTTTCTGAGTGAGGCCAGACGCTTTACATTGACCTTTGGCTGATTTCCAACCCTCATTAGACGCAAGGTAATTGACCTGGGCAAAGTTGTAAGGCGTGTCATCTTTCTTTGATAAGCCTTGCGAGTGTTCGCAGCCGATCACGATTACAGTTAATGGCATAATTGATAATCTCCAGTTTTTTCTAGATGTAAGCCCCGTCCGACTGGATAGTTAATGCGGTCGGGAATGTCTGTGATGTCGAGCTCTTGAGTCAGGACATCAATAATCTTTTGGTCTTTGTCGTACACTTGGCGCATCAAGTTGATGAGCTTGCCGTATTGAACGCGCGCATGTTTGATGGCGTTCTCAAGCGTTGTGTTAAATAAGACGCGAACCGTTGAAATTCTTAGGGGTTCGACATCCGTAATCAGAGAGGCAAGGGCAGGGTAAGCACCTGCAAAATATTGGTCAGGATTGACCAACACATCAAAAGGGATCACACGGAATCGGTTACCAATTTGAACTTCAAAACGATTCCAGTTTGGGTATTCATCGCACTTGGTTTGTGCCGCCTTGTCATAAGCTCGGAAAATCTTGCCATTCTCACGAGCGCCTACATAAAACGTATGACCCGCATCAGGGACTAAGCCGCACTTTTTACGGTCTGTTGAGCTCATGCCTTGATAGCCAATAAACTCTCCGGCCTTTGGCGGAGTACCGCGAGTGATGAACTGACCATCAATGTATTTTTGCTTGATGTCTTCAATCGTTACGTTGCCTTCAAAGTCATCAAGGGCAATGTCCACGCGAGTCAACTTTGCGCCGACCATTTGTTTCAATGACTTATTCAAAGCTTCCATGTTGATGGCCTCGCAGCCTTTACCAGAAAACGACACGTAGTAACCAAAGTTCGACGCGCCCCAAGCCACGAGTCCTGCTTGCGTTCCGTTACACAGTAACTTTGCAGAATACTTGTAACCAGAGAAGCCACCGCGACGTTCTAGCGTCCATTCGTTTTTCTCGTAACCAATCTCATGAGTGAGCAATTCTAGAAACGATTCGATTTCGCCATGACAAAGGGTATCAAGCATATCAATCCCAATATTCCCGATAAGGCGTTGATAAGATTCATTAAAAGATAAGTCCGTATCCACAGTGACATCAGCATCAATCAGCTCTTTTTCCAACGCAGCAAAATAAAGATCCTTGTTAGCGAAGTCTTCAGACTCGATACATCCAAGGAGTTGAGCCAAGTTCTCAGCGAAATGTGCAATCTTGGTGTTTTCGCGGTCAGCGATAGCCACCACATTTTGAGATTCAAATGCGCCAACTTGCTCAAAGGCAAAGCGTTGTTTGGCCATTTCTTTGCAGCGTTCTAGCAGAAGTGGTGAGCCTGAAAAGCTCACGTAGTCGATAAGCGTTCTATTCATCATGAAAAATCCTATCGAATGCGCCATTTGAACGAAGTTCAGATTCGTTTTCGTGGGTAATTTCAATCAGCTCACGGTCAGACTCACACGCATATAAATACATTTCGTGTTTGGTTTTGAAGTATTCCGGTAGGCCGTCAATAGAACACCAATAACCATCGGCATGATGTTCAAAGTAAACGGGGCGATTGCGCTCGGGTTTGGAAGCAAAACTCATGATTAAGCTTCCTCCAAAGTTGGGTGAGTTCTAAAGCCCAAAAACTTAGAGAGAGTTTGAATCTGGGTAAAATTGAATGTTGAGAGAGTTACGCCATGACCAAATACAATAAAGTAGGTTTCGGTTAACTCATCAAAGTGAAACGAGATTTGAAAGCGCGTACATTCACAAACAACTTTGTAATTACCTGATTCAAGAGAGGCATTAACAACATTAGCACTAGGTTTTGAAAACGTTACGACGTCACCATGCGTTATAAGCCTTAGTGATTCAGGTTCTTTTTTGGCAGTGCAATGGCTCATGGTTAATCCCGTTGTAGAAATACCGATTTATGGGGATTCTAGTTGCCATTAATGGGGATTGTAAATAGCGCAAAATCGGGATTAACGCGCTAAGATAGTCGTATATGGAGGAGCTTTTATGTACGCCAATGAACTATTAGATGCCTATAAACAGGCCCAAAACTACATACAAGACAAGCAAATAGCACATGATTTAAATCTATCACCACAGAAGCTAAGTAAAATTAGAAAAGGTGTTCGCTATGTCTCTGATGAAGAAGCAATTTTCTTAGCCACAAATGCAGGTATCGACCCAGAGCTAGCTTTATTGGGTTGTCACGCTGATCGCAATGATAATCCGAGCATAAAAGCGATGTGGGAAAGCATTGCAAAAAAGTATAACGGGCTCGGTTTACGTGGAATATCAATGGTTTGCGGTGGATTAGCTATGTGGATTGGCAGCCCTGCTGACGCTATGGCTAAGTGCGCATTATGTACGTTATGTTAAATTGGATTTTGAGTAATATCATGCTGAATGTACCTTTTTCCTCCACTCTGTCCATCGATAAGTGTTCATTAAACATAACCATATTTACCATAAAATACCTAATAAACACATACAATAATCATAGATTAATGTATGTGTTTATTACTAAGAGATCACTGCTTGTATTGAACGTTCAATGTCTTTGCTTCTAATTGGCTTCGTTACAAAATCGTTCATTCCGCAACTTAAACACTGTTGCTTGTCTTGTTCCATAGCATGTGCCGTTAATGCAATCACGGGTATCCTAGGACAAAACTTTCGGATCTCTTTTGTTGCCGTTAACCCATCCATAATGGGCATTGAAATATCCATGAATACAAGATCGATGTGCTCCATGTTTTCTTTGATAAAGTCTACTGACTTAAGGCCATTATCCAGAATGGTAACGGTATGGCCTAACCTTTCAAGTAAGAGCCGGATTACCATTTGATTGGTTTCGGTGTCTTCGACGACAAGAATATTCAGTCCTTGTTTTGAGTTTAATTTGCGCTTTGGCTGTGTGACATTCGGCTGAGAAGAATGTTTAATCGAAATGGGTAACTCGATTGAAAATGTGGAGCCATGTCCTACTATGCTTTCTACTTTAATGGTTCCACTCATTAGTGAAACTAAGTGCTTTGATATCGTTAATCCTAAACCACTGCCACCATATTTGCGTGTAATAGAGTCATCAGCTTGCTTGAACTGAGAAAAAATAGTGTCTAATCGCGACGCTTCAATACCAATACCTGAATCTATTACTACGATTTTCAAACACTTGTTCTCAATCGATACGTTGAGTGTCACGTGACCATGATGAGTAAACTTGAGCGCATTTCCCACTAAGTTAAATACAATTTGCATAACTCTTGCAGAATCGACCCAAATCGATAGCGATTCGTTGAACTCAACATTAACATTGAGCTTCAGATCTTTTGCATCGGCTAGAGTGGTAAAGTGTTCCAGCATAAAGTTGAGTTCATTTTTCAGCTTAACCCATTGATATTTAATCGGGAATTCACCACTTTCAATTCTAGATAGCTCTAGAATATCGTTAATTAAAACTAAAAGTAGTTCAGCAGATGATTCCATTTTTTCGAGAATTTCTAGCTGATGATTGCAATCAACGTCACCAAGAAGAATATCAATATAGCCAAGTACAGCACTCAGCGGTGTTCTCAGTTCGTGGCTCATCATGGCTAAAAATCGAGATTTGGCCTCGTTGGCATTTTCAGCTTTTACTTGAGCGATCTTAAGTTGATGCGTTTTGACATCAACAAGCTGTTGAAGCTGCTCTGTGCGCTCTATGTCGATCAGTGCTCGCTCAAGCAATGGCCTAAAACGTGACAGTGTATCGCGAGATTCTAGATTGAACTGCCCTGCTTTGTGACCAATCATCACGATGACTGAATCAGTAATTGTTGCTCGGACACCGGTTACCAATGCACTTTGAATACAAGATTGAGAGGTAGAAACAACGCTAGAAAATTCTTCTAATTTGTTCGGTTCGAAAAGAATTATGCACTCACCAAGAATAGCGCGAGAAAACTTAGCTTTACTCGGCCAAGTTATATCTAAATAGTTTGGATTCGAAGAGAGTATCGTATTGAAACTGCTTTCGTCGCTATTCTTACTCAGTACGATAAAATCAGAAAAATTGATATAGAGAGATAGAACGTTTTTAAGTTCTTTGAATATTTGTTGTTTGTTCGTCGCCACTGTAATGCTTGAGATCGCGTCAAGAATTGCCCGGTTCTCTGAAAGCAATCTAGCTTCACGTGCTTGGCTTTGTTTCAACTCAATTAAAGCTTCATTAAGCTGCTCTTGTAATTTAAGACTCATAACTTCATCTAGTCTGAATAAAATGTTGCCGAAGAAATCATAAGATTTCCATGGCCATTATCACCATTAACAAAGCGTCCTTGTTCGCCAAAAGTAAACGGGCAAATAAATGGGATGTCTCCCATCTCTTGCTTTATCTTCTCATACACTTGCTCAATATCTTCCTCTAAATGGAGCATTGCTCCGGCACATATCACACAAACGGCACCCGTTACCTTCGCTCGATTGTTCGATTGACGCTTCGACTCCCGAATAACCCGAGATGGTCTGTCAATTAACTGCAATCGGTCACCGGACATAAGCGTAACTCGGTCTCCTTCTTCCATGTCGGTGAATAAGAGAACACCCTCGTTGTCGGTGGCGGTTATTGGGTGTGAGAGTTTGTAGTATGGCTGGTTGTAGAGAGAACCGGCGATTCGCCCTAGCGGGAATTGAGTGACGAGTTGGAATTTAAAATGTTCGGTCACATCTAGACCTGAATGTTGGAGAATCCAATCTCGATAGCGTTGTTGAGCCGGTATATTATCGATTTCAAGTAGCTCACGGCCTTGGCTCTTTGTGACGATTCCAGTCAGTTGCGTCGGAGAATATCCTGCGCTAAACCCAGTAGCCAGTGGTTTGGAAGGAAAAAGCAACTGTATCGCAACGCCTTTATAAGTCGATTCATCTTCATTGAAGATCGACCATTGTCCTTTAATCGCATTATCTGCGGCTGTCGCGCCAATCATGGGAATTGGCGTTTTAAAGACATTATCAAACGAGCGAATCAGTGATTCTTCAACTCCTGGTGTTGTATGAATGATGGCAAAGCTTGGAACCTCACCGGCTCTATCTGCTTTTTTCAATGCAATATCAATAGCTTGTTGAACGGCTTTTTCTGAGTCGCAGTTATCATCGAAGCTAATGAGTCCAGATCCATAAGCTTTGGAGCCTGAATCATAAATAGCGATAATTCCGACGACACTACCAAAATGTAAACCACGCTCGGTCATAATACCTTTGCATGTCGAACATCCTAAAATCGATACTTCTGGTAAGTGTTGCTTGAAAGCTAAACGAAGCTTTTCAACCCCATAGTTTTGAGTGAAATAACAGATCACACTGACTAGATTTGTCTTATCAATTTGGTTAGACAGTTCTGCGACAGCGTTTATTTCATTAAGTTGATTGGATACGTAAGTCTTAAAATCCATTACTCATACTTTTAAGGTGAATTAGTTGAGGCTTTTCATCATTTGAACTTACTTCAATCGATACGAGCAGGTTAGGATTCGAACGGGTTATTATCCACAAATCCCCTACTTTTTCCAATTGGACCTGTTCACTAACGGGCTCTATATCCCAATCATTTTTTTCGGATTTTAAGGTAATCACACCTTTTGAAAACTTGGCAGTAAAAAGCAAGTTATTTACATAAAAAACACAATCTTCATTTTGTTTACAGGCGACGTTTTTTGCAACTTCATTGTTATATGTACGCCAAATAAACGCAGTAATCAGTAGGGTTAACATGATGATTATTTGAACAAAACGACCTTTTGTCAGTTTTTCGGCTGCCATTCTGTGGTGTTCTCCGTGTAACAAACTTCAAAGTTTTAAAATAAAAGGTCAAAACCAGACCGACTGTAAGGTTACTACTCTGTCATTGAATTGTTAAATGCAGTATAGTTGGCGCCTGAAAATGCCACTTTTTTTAAAAACCGGCAAGAAGATTTAACCAACTGATACGGTGAAACTTTCTCAATGGTTTGGGTGGCATTACGACATGAGTCGTGTTGGAAGTAAAGTGTAGTTAATTAGAAATTGGAAGCATGCAAATGAGCCAAGAAAAGCAGCTTGAACAAAACTACAACTATACAGTCGTTCGTCAATTTACCCTCGTTACAATTTTGTGGGGAATTGTCGGTATGGCTGTTGGTGTTTTGATTGCCGCTCAATTAGTTTGGCCACAGCTAAACTTTGATACGCCGTGGTTGACGTATAGTCGCTTACGTCCTCTGCATACTAATGCGGTAATTTTTGCGTTTGGTACAAGTGCTCTGTTCGCAACGTCTTATTACGTTGTTCAGCGTACCTGTCAAACTCGTCTATTTGGTGGCCCTCTTGTTGCCTTCACCTTTTGGGGTTGGCAAGCAATTATTTTAGCCGCCGCAATCACCCTACCACTTGGTTTTACCTCGGGTAAGGAATACGCGGAACTAGAATGGCCGATTGATATTGCAATCGCAGTTGTCTGGGTTTCTTATGCGATCGTGTTCTTTGGGACACTGATTACTCGTAAGACATCTCACATCTACGTAGCAAACTGGTTCTTCGGTGCCTTTATCATCACAGTTGCGGTGTTACACATCGTAAACAGCATGGCAATCCCTGTCTCTATGGGTAAATCATATTCGATTTATTCTGGTGCGGTCGATGCAATGGTTCAGTGGTGGTACGGACACAATGCGGTAGGTTTCCTACTTACAGCCGGTTTCCTAGGCATGATGTACTACTTCGTACCTAAGCAAGCTGAACGTCCTGTTTATTCATACCGTTTGTCTATCGTTCACTTCTGGGCATTAGTTTCTCTATACATTTGGGCTGGTCCTCACCACCTACACTACACGGCGCTTCCTGATTGGACTCAGTCGCTAGGTATGGTGATGTCACTGGTTCTATTCGCTCCTTCTTGGGGTGGTATGATCAACGGTATTATGACGCTTTCTGGTGCTTGGCATAAATTGCGTTATGACCCAATCCTTCGTTTCCTAATCGTTTCTCTATCGTTTTACGGTATGTCTACGTTTGAAGGTCCAATGATGTCTATTAAGACAGTAAACGCGCTGTCTCACTACACTGACTGGACAATTGGCCACGTACACTCCGGTGCATTAGGTTGGGTTGCTATGGTTTCTATCGGTTCGGTATATCACCTAGTCCCTCGCCTATTTGGTCAAGAGCGTATGTACTCTGTTGGCCTAATCAATACGCACTTCTGGCTAGCAACTATTGGTACGGTTCTGTACATCGTTGCAATGTGGATCTCTGGTGTAATGCAAGGCCTAATGTGGCGCGCAGTTAACTCTGACGGTACATTGACTTATAGCTTTGTTGAATCAGTACAAGCGTCTTACCCGTTCTACTTCGTACGTTTCCTAGGTGGCTTTATTTTCCTAGCTGGTATGTTCTTAATGGCATACAACACGTACAAAACGGTAACAGCGCCTAAAGATAGCCTAAAAGCTATCCCACAACCGGCATAAGGAGATTAAAGAATGAGTTCAAATTCTAACAATCGCCACGAAATTGTAGAACGCAATGTCGGTTTACTAGCGATTCTTATCGTTTTTGCAATCAGCTTGGGTGCTCTGGTAGAGATCACGCCACTGATTTTCCAAAAGCAAACCACTGAGCCAGTAGAGAATTTACGTCCTTATACTGCGCTTGAAATGGAAGGTCGTGACGTTTACATCCGTGAAGGTTGTAACGTTTGTCACAGCCAGATGATTCGTCCATTCCGTTCTGAAACAGAGCGTTACGGTCACTACTCTGTTGCTGGTGAAAGTGTATATGAGCACCCATTCCTATGGGGTTCTAAGCGTACAGGTCCTGACCTAGCACGCGTTGGCGGTCGTTACTCTGATGAGTGGCACCGTGTACACCTAATCGATCCACGTGAGTTGGTTCCTGAGTCAAACATGCCTGGTTTCCCATGGCTTGAAGAAAATGTTCTTGATGGTAAGGACACGCAGAAGAAACTAACTATTTTCCGTGATCAATTTGGTGTTCCATACACTGATGAACAGATCGCAAACGCGTCTAAAGATGTAGAAGGTAAAACAGAGATGGATGCCATCATCGCTTACCTTCAGTCTCTTGGTCACGCAATGAAGTAATAAGGGGTAATTATGGATATCGGTACTATTCACAGTATTTGGACCATAGTGCTTTTCGTAAGCTTTCTTGGTGTTGTTTGGTGGGCTTACGGTAAAAGTCGTAAGTCTCGTTTCGACGAAGCCGCTAACCTTGTATTCGCTGATGAAGAGCAAGCACCTTCTAAAGAACAAGGAGTGACTAAGCAATGACTACATTTTGGAGTCTTTGGATAATCATCATTACGGTCGGTACATTAGTCGGCTGTGCGGTGATTCTTCTTTGGTGCCTTAAAGATAAAATGGGCGTTGAAGAAGGTGCAGATATGGGGCACGAATACGATGGTATTCGCGAGCTTAACAACCCACTACCGAAGTGGTGGACATATCTGTTTGTTGGCACATTCATTTTTGCCGCAATCTACTTAACGCTGTACCCAGGTTTGGGTAACTTTAAAGGCGTACTTGGCTGGACCAGTTCTGACCAAACAGTACGTACTGTAGAAGAGTCAAAAGCGTCGATTGCTGCAGCTCAAAGCAACAAGCAGCTAAACCAATTCGCTAAAGAGCTTGATGACGCAGAAACTTACTTTGGTGAAGCGTTCAAAAAGCTAGCTCATGTAGACGGTACAGATCAGCTACGCCCGATTCCTGAAATCGCGGCAGACTCTGAAGCAGTAAAAGTAGGTCAACGTTTGTTCCTACAAAACTGTTCTCAGTGTCACGGCTCTGATGCTCGTGGTCTGAAAGGTTTCCCTAACCTAACAGACGATGCATGGCTATACGGTGGTGAGCCCGCAGCTATCGTTACAACGGTAATGCAAGGTCGTATTGGTCAAATGCCAGCATGGAAAGACGCTCTTGGTGAACAAGGCGTTCAAGAAGTGGTGAGCTACACATTGAGCCTATCTGGTCGTAGTGTTAATGCACGTGAAGCGGAAGCGGGTAAAGCGCGTTTCGTGGTTTGTGCTGCATGTCACGGTACAGACGGTAAAGGTAACCCAGCGGTGGGTGCGCCTGACTTGACGGACCAATATTGGTTGTTCGGTGGCTCTCGTGCTGACGTAACAGAAACTGTTATGAACGGTCGTTCTGGTGTAATGCCGGCTTGGAAAGACATTCTAGGTGAAGACAAAGTTCAGCTTGTTTCTGCATACGTTTGGAGTTTAAGCAACTCGGAACAATAAGTTACATTTCTATAACAGCCCCTTACTTTCTATAGATGGTAATGGGGCTGTCTTTCCTTTAGAGTTAAATTCCTGATTCCATTTATTAATTGAGAACTTTTTTATGGTAAAGCCTTGGTATAAGCAGTTTTGGCCGTGGTTTCTAATAATTCTACCGCTTACTGTTGTTGTATGGACGATTATCACAGTTATCGTTTTCTCTCAGAACTCTGTGTCATTGGTAACCGAGGATTACTATAAAAAAGGTAAAGGCATCAATATTGATATCTCAAAACAAAATGTTGCCAAAGATTTAGGATTGAGTGCATCGGCTTTTTCTGATGGTAATGCCGTTGTAATTCAATTTGAAAAAGGTAAGTTGGAGCACTACCCTGCGATAACCGTCATGTTCGCCCACAGAACTTTACCGGATCGCGATTTTTCTCAACTACTGACTTCTGATGCGAAAGGCCAATACCGCTTGACGCTTGAAGAAGAGTTGCAAGGACCTTGGTTTATTGAGCTAACCCCACATGATCAAAAGTGGTTAGTCCAAGGACGCGTTACCTTCCCGTCTACGACGCCTGTTCAACTAGAAAACTAATCATTGTCTATGTGTAAATCGTGTTATCACTGCGGTGAAGAAGTACCAGTCAGCACGGATTTTAAAGTAGAAATCCTCGGTGAAATCAGAGCGATGTGTTGCCCTGGTTGCGAGACCGTAGCCCAGACGATTGTCGATAGCGGCTTGGTCTCTTACTATCAGTATCGAACGGCACCAGCTGAAAAAGCAGATTTAGTGCCTGAGCAACTTCAAGCTCTGATTCATTATGATAATGAAGAAGTACAATCAGAATTTGTTCGCAATGCCGATGATCGAGCCGAAGTCACTCTTTCACTTGATGGTGTCTCTTGTGCTGCATGTGCGTGGTTGATTGAGAAGCAAGTTTCCAACAAAACTGGCGTACTATCGATTCGAGTCAACACCACAACCAATCGTGCAATATTGGCATGGGATAAAAGTAAAACCCGCTTGAGCGAGTTACTTTCAGCAATTCATCAATTGGGATACAAAGCTGCTCCTTTTGAAGCTGATAAACAAGAAGCTGCTTATCATCAACAGATGAAGCAATACCTCTACCGCTTAGGGATTGCAGGGCTGGCAACCATGCAAGTTATGATGCTTGCGGTGGCACTTTATCTTGAAGTATTTGGTGATCTTGAACCCGAGTTTAAAAACTACTTTCGCTGGGTTAGCTTAATTTTTGCTACCCCGGTTATGCTCTACTCTGCTCTACCATTCTACATTAACGCTTGGCGTAGTATCCGTAGCCGAACCTTGGGTATGGATGTCCCGGTTTCTATTGCGATGATATTTGCTTACTTTGCGAGTTTAGTTGCGACTGTGACAGAGCAAGGTGAAGTCTTTTTCGAGTCCATTTCCATGTTCGCGTTTTTCCTTTTGGTTGGACGATTTTTGGAAATGCGGGCGAGACGAAAAGCGGCCGCGGCAAGTGGTAACCTACTTAAGCTGATACCTGCCATTGCAACTAAGCTCGATGGCGACCAAGTCCCGGTAAAAACTCTAAAGCTTGGCGATCAAATTCGAGTCTTGCCTGGGGAGCATGTTCCCGCTGATGGCAAAATCATTAAAGGTCGCGTGCATATTGATGAATCCATGTTAACGGGGGAATCTGTCCCCGTTGTCAAAACCGTTGATGATCATGTTTATGCGGGCACTTTGAATGGCGAGGAGTCTTTCGAGTTAGAAGTAATGTCGTCGAAAGCGGACTCTATGATTTCGAACATTGTCCGTCTTCAAGACGAAGCTCAATTGTCGAAACCAAAAATCGCAGAGATTGCTGACATTGTAGCGCGCTACTTTGTCGCCGTTCTTTTGGTTATCGCAGCAGGAACTTGGTTCTTCTGGCATCAAGCACGACCGGACGATGCGTTTTGGATCATGTTATCTGTCCTTGTAGCAACTTGTCCTTGTGCTCTTTCTCTTGCAACACCAACCGCGCTCACTTGTGCAACGTCTCGTATGGGTAATTATGGTATCTTGCTTCGTAAGAGCCATGTGTTTGAAACCTTGTGTAAAGTTAATCACCTGATTGTCGACAAGACAGGCACCCTGACTCATGGTGATATCGTAATTAGTCAGGTCAAAACTATGTCTGACTATAGTGAAGAACAAGTGAGCGCTATTGCAGCCTCACTTGAAGCGCACGCGAATCACCCTATCGCACGCGCATTTAAGCCTTATGTGAATCAAGACGTTGTAGTGGACAACGTAGAAAACGTGATTGGTTCAGGTATATCAGGCATTTATAACGGTAAAGAAACCAAGATTGGCAGCGCTAAATATATCTTAGGTAATGATGCCAAAGCAGAGCCTAACTCTGTCTATCTTTCTATCGATGGTATTCACGTAGCGACGTTTAACTATCAAGATCCTATCCGTAAAGAAGCAAAATCTTTCATTGAACGTTTTAAAACTGCGGGAATTAAAATCACCCTATTAACTGGTGATTCTAAAGCTAATGCTGATGTTGTTGCCCAAGAAATTGGTATTGATACCGTCATTGCCAGTGCTAAGCCGCAAGATAAACTTGAATACCTGCAAAGTGTAGATAGCAACGATGTAACCATGATGATTGGTGATGGTATTAACGATGCCCCAACTCTTGCAGGCGCGCATTTATCTGTTGCGATGGGCGGTGGTGCTGACGTTGCAAAAGCTTCTGCGGATATGGTTTTACTAGGTGACCACCTAGAGCGAATTTTGGAAGCGCGAAAACTTGCACTTCAGACTCGTAAAATTATTCGCGAAAACCTAGCATGGTCACTGGGCTACAACCTCCTGATCCTTCCTTTAGCTGTCGCAGGTCTGGTTGCGCCATATTTTGCGGTCGTCGGTATGTCTGCGAGCTCAATTATTGTAGTATCTAACTCTCTTCGTTTGCTAAAAGAGCAAGGTAAATAGATGGAAAGCCTATATATCCTCATCCCTATAGCGATTGTTTTGGTTTGTGTGGCTGTTGCAGTATTCTTGTGGGCAGTGAAAAGTGAACAATTTGAAGATCTTGAACGTCAAGGTCATAACATTTTGTTCGATGAAGATGAAAAGAACAAAGAAGAGAACACGCCTAAATGAGTCCTGACTGGATTGGTGCTTTTGTAATCGGTCTTGTCGGTGCTGGCCACTGCATGGGTATGTGTGGTGGTATTGCTTCTATGTTGACCCTAGGCCAAACGTCACCTTCTAAACTGACTCCCTTGTTCTACAATATTGGCCGCTTGCTCAGCTATGCATTGATAGGAGCGTTAGTTGGCGGTGCTGTTTCTTCTATCTCTGAAGTCACTCAGCTAAATAACATTCTTGTTTGGCTAAGACTAGCAGCGGCAGTTTTCATGGTTCTTCTCGCCTGTTATATAGGGCGTTGGTGGCATGGTCTTCTCTATGTCGAGAAACTGGGTCAGGTGATTTGGCGTCGAGTTTCTCCTGCCGGTAAATCTTTGCTTCCTCTTAAAAAGCCAGTTCACGCCATTCCATTTGGTTTTGTTTGGGGTTGGTTGCCATGTGGATTGGTCTATTCAACATTAACTTGGGCTGCGGTTTCAGGAAGTGCTTTAAATGGAGGCCTAATTATGCTTATGTTTGGCCTGGGTACCCTGCCAGCAATGCTACTTGTCGGCCATAGCGCGACGCTTCTACATAGATTGCAGAATTCTGTCATATTTCGTCATATTGCAGCGTTAATGATCTTAACTTATGGACTACATACTGGCTATACAGCATTAAGTCTCTTATCAATTACTTTTTAGGTTCCTGTTTTTTGGCCTTTTTTTCCACTACCCTTTAGAGTTAAGGAATGCTAAAATATTGATGTATATCAAATAGTGAAAGGTTGTTATGATTTCTGAAAAGCCTGCAACAAAGCGCATTCAATCTGGTGGCTGTGCCATCCATTGTCAAGACTGCAGCATCAGCCAGCTTTGTATTCCGTTTACTCTTAATGAGTCTGAGCTTGATCAGCTTGATCAAATCATCGAGCGTAAAAAGCCAATCCAGAAAGGACAAGAACTGTTTAAAGCCGGTGATGAACTTAAATCACTATATGCTATCCGTTCAGGCACTATCAAAAGCTACACCATTACTGAGCAAGGTGACGAGCAGATTACTGCGTTCCATCTAGCTGGTGATTTGGTTGGTTTTGATGCGATTACTGGTGACGCTCACCCAAGTTTCGCTCAAGCTCTCGAAACTTCAATGGTGTGTGAGATTCCTTACGAGATCCTTGATGACCTATCAGGCAAGATGCCTAAGCTTCGTCAACAAATCATGCGTTTGATGAGTAACGAAATAAAAGGCGATCAAGAGATGATCCTTCTGCTTTCTAAAAAGAACGCTGAAGAACGTCTTGCAGCTTTCCTTTACAACCTATCGACTCGCTTCTCTCAACGTGGTTTTAGCCCTCGTGAGTTTCGTTTAACGATGACGCGCGGTGATATCGGTAACTACCTTGGCCTAACGGTTGAAACGATTTCTCGTCTATTGGGTCGCTTCCAAAAGTCTGAAATCTTAAGTGTAAAAGGTAAATATATCACTATTATCGATCATGATGCGCTAATGACTTTAGCGGGCGTTTCATCAGAATCTTAATAACATCAATGATGTAGCTCACTTTCTACCTGAAATTGAGCTACATCATACTTCTCTCAACATCCTGCACATTTTCCTAAAACTCTTCGCTGAACTAAGCTACATTAATCATATGTTCCTCCTCATGTTAAAGGAGTCTATATGAGCATCTATAACAAAATATTAGTTGTTGCTGACATCAATAAAGATGAACAACCTGCATTGGCCCGTGCCATGCAACTTGCTGCCAAAAGTCGCTCTCCAAGCAAAGTGACCTTCTTTTTATCTATCTACGACTTCTCCTATGACATGACTTCTATGCTCTCTATTGATGAGCGAGATGCAATGCGCCGTGGCGTGATTGGTCAACGCGAACAATGGATGAAGAAAGTTGCAGACGAGTATCTTATAGAAGGTATTGAGTTTGATATCCGAGTGGTTTGGCATAATCGCCCTTACGAAGCCATCATAGCTGAGGTGTATGGTGGAGAGCATGACATTATTATCAAAGGTACTCGTAAACACGACGTCTTAGAGTCCGTCATTTTTACTCCGACAGATTGGCACCTATTGCGCAAATGCCCATGCCCAGTCTTGTTGGTTAAAAATGCCGATTGGCCTGAAAACGCAAGTATTCTTGCTTCTGTTCATGTCGGTTCAGAAAATGAAACCCACCTTGGCCTGAATGATAGCATGGTTGAGCAGTTAAATAGCTTAACGGAACGGCTTGGAGCAAGTCCTTATCTTGTCAACGCCTATCCTGTCACTCCGGCCAATATTACCATTGAGCTGCCAGAGTTCGATCCGGCGACTTATACTGACGCGGTTCGCGGCCATCATTTAACTGCAATGAAAGCATTGAGACAAAAACACGGTTACGATGATGAACAAACCGTTGTAGAGCAAGGATTGCCTGAAGATATTATCCCTGAAGTCGCTGAGCGATTAAATGCGGCAATGGTGATTATCGGTACAACAGGACGAACAGGTTTGTCAGCTGTGTTTATTGGTAATACTGCTGAGCATGTGATTGATAAAATCAATTGTGATGTTCTAGCATTGAAACCACAGGGTTATATCAGCCCTCTCGATCCTAAAACAGCGATCTAACTCCTAAGGCTGTATCTAAATGCGAAAAAGGAAGATAGTGACTATCTTCCTTTTTATTTGAGTGTTTGATGCGGTTTAGATGTTGGTTACATCGATAAACATTGACTCATCGATATTGGTTGAAGAGACAATCGCTTCGCTAAACTCATACTCTTCGCGGTTACCTTCTCGATCAAGAGGAAGGTTTACAAAATCAAATAGATTGCGATCGGCTAGCTGACTTGGACTTACGTTCTGAATTGATTTGAAAATTGCTTCAACGCGACCAGGGGTTTTCTTATCCCATTCAATCAACATTGCTTTGATGGACTGACGTTGCAAGTTCTCTTGCGAACCGCACAAGTTACAAGGAATAATTGGGAATTCTCTGTGCTCTGCGTATTTGATCAGATCTTTCTCACGGCAGTATGTCAGTGGGCGAATGACCACGTTACGGCCGTCATCAGAACGTAGCTTAGGTGGCATTGCTTTTAGACGAGAGCCGTGGAACATGTTCAAGAACATAGTCTCAACGATATCATCTAAATGGTGACCCAGTGCAAGCTTGGTTGCGCCAATCTTTTCAGCAAATGAGTACAGCGTGCCACGACGCAAGCGTGAACACAGGCCACAAGTCGTTTTACCTTCTGGCACCTTCTCTTTTACTACTGAATACGTGTCTTTGTCGACAATGTAGTATGGAATGTTCAAGGTTTCGAAATAGTCAGGAAGAATATGCTCAGGGAAACCTGGCTGCTTCTGATCTAGGTTAACGGCAACCACTTCAAACTTGATTGGTGCTGCTTTTTGTAGATTCAGCAGGATATCAAGCATCGCAAATGAATCTTTACCACCACTAATACATGCCATTACAACATCACCTTCTTCGATCATGTTGTAATCAGTAATGGCATTTCCAACGTTTCTTCTTAGACGTTTCTGAAGTTTGTTGAATTCTAGGGTTTCTTTTCTTGTATCTTTTTCTGTCATTGCGAGCTCTCACATCGTCGACAAGGTCGACTGAAGGACTTCCTAACGTGTTTTATTCGGGGCGAGGATTATACGAGCTTTTTCGCAAGGTTTAAACGGTTGTCGAACAATCGCTGAGGAAAATAATAGCTAGATGACGTTAAACAAGAAAGTGATAAGTGACAGTGTCGCTAAATGAGAGATGCAGGGCCGCTTGCAACGGCCCCATTTAAATTAATTTGCTTTCGGTAAGTAAGGTAAAACTCGAGCGGTTTCAGTTGGCAATGTCATAGAGCCACCCTCACCGATCTCTTCCAATGACACTTGCGCTTTACCGTTGACAATTGGTTTAGAAGTCCCGTTTGAGAATTGAATCATACCATTAAGGTTATCAGGAAACTCTAATGTCACGCCTTCAACATCTGGCGTAAACCAACTCGCAAACATTCCGCCTAGTTGTTCCAAAATTGCCTGCATTTGAGGCAGTAAAACTTTCACATCATCGTAGCTGACTTCACCGTTCATTGGATCTTTAGTCATGACTACCATAGAAAAGTCACAACGCATATCCATAGGTGTATGAACAAAAACCAAAGGATTGGCTGACTTCAAGTTGTTGTCTAGAGGTACAAGCACCTCGTTATACGGCGAAATCTGTAGCTCTTCGTAGTGTTCTTCTTTTTCCATCCACGCTTTTTCAATTTTACACAATTGCTTAGTATTAGCGTTCAAAAAGAAAAAGCCGACTTTGACGTCATCATGCCCTTCTTTGGCATTCTGTTTCATGTGAGAATACAGCTTGGAATAAGTAAACATGTATTCTTGAGCATAAGTTGGCAAAGCCGCAGACATAGAGACTGCTGCGGTTAAAAGTGCTAACGATAATTTCTTCATTGTTTTTATAATCTTATTGTGGAGTTTGAGAGGATTCCCAGAACGACTGATTATGACGGATCATACTTTGTAAATCGTTGACGTATGCCTCACCTCGTTCAGAGTATTTAAGCAATCCGTTGGTCAAAGCCATTGCCGCTTGAGTATCAACCAAACTTTCACCGTTCAAATGACGTTGATAACGAATATCACGCAAGTCTTCGTATGCCTTGTTTCGATTCACGTTCATGAAGTAACCATGAATAGATTGTTGAGCTGAAGAGAACTTCGCTACTTCGTGTGTCATGCCCTCACTTCGTTGCAATGGAACTAAACCACACCCTTGCGAGTAGCACCACTGGCCAAAAAAGTTATTCGCCTGTGTTGCAAAACGAGATGTTCCCCAAGCAGATTCATTGGCCGCTTGAACAAGAACAAGAGCTTCCGGAAGAACATCAACCCGATGAAGCATCTTATCAAGCCAACTCTGTGTCACACCCTCGGTCGTGAGTTTCACATTGTACAATCGCCCTAGTCGCTCAGCATAACTGATGTCTGAGCTTTCAAGTGACTGGGTATTAAACGCCTGTTCAATACTTTCTAATTTGATGCGTTCGTCAGCCACACGTTTATTTTCCAGCGCAATGCCTGGACGTAAATAATCAAAGAAAGCTTGTTTCTTTTGCTTGGTATCTTTAATGGCTGAGAAATCTGGCGCAGTGCCAACGGATTGAGCTGAATCGATGTTGGAAACTTGCGAACTTTTGCGACGCTCGCGTTCTTCAACTCTGTTTTGTTCGTAGCTATAAAAACTACAGCTGGCAATAAGGCCAACTGTAGCGATAGCAATAAATTCACTTTTACGCATTGAACACTTGTGAATTGCTGTCATTGTCGTCTTCATCTTTAGGGCGGTCAGAGGCAATAATCTTCAATTTAATGCCAAACATGTTGCGATAAACTATTCCTTTCACGTGTAAGAAGAAAGGAATTACAAAAATCAAACCGAGTCCGTAAAACATCGCACCGATGGCAAACATAATTACGACAAACGAGTAGATTCCAGCAAGAGGCAATATCTTTTTGTTTACAGCTCTTAGAGAAAGAAGCAGTGATTGCATTGGTGGTACTTTTTTCTCACATATGAGCAAGATTGAGTTGCTGAAAGCTAACGTTAAGTATAAAGACAGAAACGGCAAAATCATTCCAGCAATACCTTGAAGTACAAGGCTCGCAAGAGTAGCGATAATGACAGGTATGGTGAATTGTAAACCTTTACTAATATGGCGCGATTTAGTCGCCAACCCTGCTGCATGGCTCATTGCCATTAAGCTAATACCTGCATAAATAGGCGCACTGACCACTTCATAACTAAAGTTTGCGATCATAATGGCACTGAAAATACTTGGATCAAACTCTCCAGGAGTGATGAATGCATCCAGAACAACGGCAGGATTACCGAGCTGTAGCTTGAGGGCAATAAAAAAGATAGCGAGTTGAATCGCCATCAATAACACGACTGCCGGTGAAAAGGATAAGAAGTTTTTAATGGTATGATTCCACGCTTCTTTTAGGACTTCCCCTGCATTTAATTCATAGTCGCCAGACAATGCACGCTCTATGCTTCCACCTAAATTAAAGTCTTTCTCGATATCGTTATTCATTATTGAATCCGGAGCTTAGTGTTGAGCTAAGCTAACTTGTTGATTAATGCTACGTTGCAATTAAGAGACATTATACTAAAACGTCTCAAATCCTAAAATCAGATCATCGCCATTTGCTTGCTTTCTCGCTTGTATGGTCGATAATTGACCACTAAATACATTTGCGAATGCCTAGACTACTGATTCAGAGACGAAAATACCCTACTTGAAAGGGTGTAAAAGGTATAGAGAGAGTATGGTAAGAAAAGTTTACTTTTACCTACAAAATTATTTCTGTTTCAAGTAAAGAAAATGCTTTGAATTCACACTTTTGGTGATTATGATGCGCGCCTCTATTTTGTGTAACTACGGGTCATTTTCAAAATAAGCGAATAAATGACCAATGTGGGAGAAAAACAGACGTTGAACGCTAAACAACAAGCAGGAAAGCCCGTTATTCAATTGACGGGTATCAGTAAAAGTTTCGATGGTAAGGAAATCATCGGTAATCTGAACCTAGATGTAAACCACGGTGAGTTTCTGACGATTCTTGGTCCATCAGGTTGCGGTAAAACAACCGTACTACGAATGATTGCTGGTTTCGAAACCGCCGATAAGGGTGACATCATCCTTGATGGTCAGAACGTTACTCAAGTTCCTGCTGAACAAAGGCATGTCAACACTGTATTCCAGAGTTACGCACTCTTCCCTCACATGACTGTGTTCGAGAACGTAGCGTTTGGTTTGCGCATGCAAAAAGTGCCTGCTGCAGATATTGAACCTCGTGTATTAGAAGCTTTACGTATGGTTCGACTAGAAAAAATGGCGCAGCGTAAGCCGCACCAACTATCTGGTGGTCAGCAGCAACGTATTGCGATTGCTCGAGCAGTTGTGAACAAACCTAAAGTATTGTTGCTAGACGAATCTCTGTCTGCGTTGGATTACAAACTTCGTAAGCAAATGCAGATCGAACTTAAACAATTGCAACGTCAACTAGGTATTACCTTTATTTTCGTCACTCACGATCAAGAAGAAGCTTTGTCTATGTCTGACCGTATCATCGTTATGCGCGATGGTGTGATTGAACAAGACGGCTCTCCTCGTGAAATTTACGAAGAGCCTAAGAACCTATTTGTGGCTCGCTTCATTGGCGAGATCAACGTGTTTAACACCAAAATGATTGAACGTCTCGACGATAAGCGTATCCGCGCTGAAATCGAAGGTGTTGAGTCTGTGGTTTATTACGACCAAGAAGCACAAGCAGGTGAAAAACTGCAAGTCCTACTCCGCCCTGAAGACTTACGTATCGAAGAGATTAAAGAGTCTGAACATAAAGGCATTGTAGGTCACGTTACAGAGCGTACTTATAAAGGTATGACACTCGATTCTGTGATTGAGTTGGAATCTGGTATGCGCGTGATGGTTAGCGAATTCTTTAACGAAGATGATCCTGATGTGGATCACTCTCTTGGTCAAAAGGTTGCTATCACTTGGGTTGAAAGCTGGGAGGTGGTACTAAATGATAAGCAAGAAGATTAATCTTCAAAACGCGATCATTGCTCTCATTGTTGGATGGTTAACACTGTTTGTTCTAATACCAAACGTGATGATCATCGGTACGAGCTTTCTGACGCGCGATGAAGCTAACCTAATTGAAATGACATTTACGCTGGATAACTACCTGCGTTTAATGGACCCACTGTACGCAAAGGTGTTATGGCACTCTTTCTACATGGCGATTGTGGCTACTTTGCTTTGTTTGGTGATTGGTTATCCATTTGCTTATATTGTTGCGAAAATGCCTGAAAAATGGCGTCCAATCATGCTGTTTTTGGTGATTGTACCGTTTTGGACTAACTCTCTTATCCGAACTTACGGCCTTAAGATTGTATTAGGTACTCAAGGTATTTTGAATAAATCGCTGCTTGCAATGGAAATCATCGATAAGCCAATGCGCTTAATGTATACCGAAACTGCAGTCATGATTGGTTTGGTCTACATTCTGCTACCATTCATGATTCTTCCGCTTTACTCAGCGATTGAAAAATTGGATGAAACGTACACAGAAGCGGCAAAAGATTTAGGTGCAAACAAGTTCCAAATCTTTACTCGAGTAACCCTACCGTTAACCATGCCAGGTATTATTGGCGGTTGTTTATTGGTTCTATTACCTGCACTTGGTATGTTCTATATCTCTGACCTATTGGGCGGCGCGAAGAACCTACTGATTGGTAACGTGATTAAGAGCCAAGTATTGAATGCTCGAGATTGGCCTTTCGGTGCGGCAACCAGTATTGCCCTAACCGTTGCTATGGCCATTATGTTATATGCCTACTATAGAGCGGGTAAGTTATTGAATAAGAAAGTGGAGCTAGACTGATGGGTCGCACAGTTAGATTCAGCTTTATGGCGCTAGTTTACGCGTTCCTATATTTGCCAATAGTTGTTTTGATTGTGAACTCATTTAATGCCAATAAATTTGGTATGAAATGGGGAGGATTCACAACCAAATGGTATGAAACGTTAGTCAATAACGACAGCTTAATGCAAGCTGCGTGGCACTCATTGAATGTTGCAGTATTTTCAGCAACAGCAGCGACGATTATAGGTAGTTTAACTGCAGTTGCCCTATTCCGTTATAGCTTTAAAGGTAAAGGTATAGTTAATGGTATGCTGTTTGTTGTGATGATGTCACCTGATATCGTGATGGCGATTTCATTATTGGCGCTGTTTCTAGTTATGGGTGCTCAGCTTGGTTTCTTCACTTTGCTGGTTGCACATATTACCTTCTGTTTACCGTTTGTTGTGGTTACGGTATACAGCCGCTTGAACGGCTTTGATGTGAAAATGCTTGAAGCTGCGAAAGATTTAGGTGCCAGTGAATGGGTTATCTTAAAACAGATCATCTTGCCATTGGCAAAACCAGCCGTTGCTGCGGGTTGGTTGCTTAGCTTTACCCTATCACTAGACGACGTGATTATTAGTTCGTTTGTGACAGGTCCTACGTATGAAATTTTACCATTGAAGATTTACTCAATGGTTAAAGTGGGCATTTCACCAGAGGTGAATGCGCTCGCAACAGTAATGCTGATTGTTTCTTTATTCCTTGTGATCACTTCTCAGTTGCTTGCAAGGGAGAAAGTGAAGTAGAATCCGCATTCTGAAATGTGATACGGAATGGCATATAGTCATTCCGTTTTTTTATCTAATCTCCGTGATGGAGATACGTTTGGTTTGGAGCTAACGTCAATGAAAAAATGGGCTACTTTATTAGCTGGTAGTGCATGTGCGCTTTCTCTGTTCTCAGGATCAGTTGCAGCGGACGAAAACAAAGAACTTGTATTTATGAACTGGGGTCCTTACATCAACAGTAATATCCTAGAACAATTTACAAAAGAAACTGGCATCAAGGTTATCTACTCAACTTACGAGTCGAACGAAACTCTGTATGCAAAGCTAAAAACTCACAACCAAGGTTATGATTTAGTTGTTCCTTCAACTTACTTCGTGGCAAAAATGCGTGACGAAGGCATGCTGCAAAAAATCGACAAGACTAAGCTGAAAAATTTCGGCAACCTAGATACAAACTACCTAGATAAGCCTTTCGATCCAAAGAACGACTACTCTATTCCACACGTTGTTGCAATCACTGGTCTAGCAGTGAACGCTGATATACACGATCCAAATGACTTCCAAAGCTGGGCTGATTTGTGGAACCCAGAGCTTGAAGGTCAAGTAATGCTGATGGACGATACTCGTGAAGTGTTCCATATCGCACTGCGCAAACTAGGTTACTCTGGCAACACTACAGATCCAAAGCAGATCGATGAAGCATACGCAGAGCTACAAAAGCTAATGCCAAACGTTCTAGTATTCAACTCTGATAACCCAGGTATGCCATATATGTCGGGTGAAGTTAGCGTTGGTATGTTGTGGAACGGCAGTGCAGCAGCAGCTCAAAATGAAGGTATGAACCTGAAACTGGTATTCCCGAAAGAAGGCGGTATTGGCTGGGTTGATAACTTTGCTATCTCTTCAGGCGCAAAAAACGTAGAAGCGGCACACAAGATGATCGACTTCCTATTGCGTCCAGAAATTGCAGAGCAAATCTCTCGTGACACGGGTTATCTGACTGCAGTTGCAGCATCAAATGCTAAGTTCAAAGATGTAGCACCACTCTTCCCTTCTCAAGAAGATCTAGACCGCGTTGAGTGGCAAGATTCTGTTGGTGATATGACTGTTAAGTATGAGGATTACTTCCTTAAACTTAAAGCTGGTCAATAATCCAGAAAGGAATATTTAAAATAGGCAGCCTTGGCTGCCTATTTTCGTAATTGGCTGATATAATTTACCTTTGACTCGCTTGTTTTCGCTGACAAGCAAATAAACTCACGGCTTAATCAGAGTATATGACTTGGAATGGTCTTATGCTGCTTAAGCACATCAAAAACGGAAAAATAATGAAAAGTAAATTCTATGCAAGCGCACTGTGCGCAGCGACGTTGATCGCTTCTCCTGCAATGGCTGCTGATCAAGAACTCTACTTCTACAATTGGTCTGAATACATTCCAAGTGAAGTTCTTGAAGACTTTACAAAAGAAACTGGAATCAAAGTTATCTATTCAACTTACGAGTCTAACGAAAGCATGTATGCAAAGCTTAAGACTCAAGGTTCTGGTTACGATCTAGTAGTACCGTCTACTTACTTTGTATCGAAAATGCGTAAAGAAGGTATGCTTCAGAAAATCGATAAAGAGAAGCTGACTCACTTTGCTGATCTTGATACAAACTTCCTAAATAAACCGTTCGATCCAAACAACAATTATTCTATCCCTTATATTTGGGGCGCAACGGGTATTGGTATCAATTCTGATATGCTGGACAGTTCTTCTGCCACTAAGTGGGATGATTTCTGGGACAGCAAGTGGGAAGGCCAATTAATGCTAATGGACGATTCTCGCGAAGTGTTCCATATCGCATTAACTAAATTAGGTTATTCACCAAATACCACAGATCCAGATGAGATCAAAGCAGCTTATGAAGAGCTTAAGAAACTAATGCCAAATGTATTAGTGTTTAACTCTGACTTCCCTGCTAACCCTTACCTAGCAGGTGAAGTATCACTGGGTATGCTTTGGAACGGTAGCGCTTACATGGCTCGTCAAGAAGGTGCTTCCATTGATATTATCTGGCCAGAGAAAGGCACGATTTTCTGGATGGATAGCTTAGCAATCCCAGCAGAAGCGAAAAACGTTGATGCTGCACACAAGATGATTGACTTCCTGCTTCGTCCAGAAAACGCAGCGAAAATTGCACTAGAGATTGGTTACCCGACACCTGTGGCAACCGCTCATGACTTACTACCTAAAGAGTTTGCTAACGATACTAGCATTTTCCCTCCTCAAGAAGTAATGGATAGCGGTACTTGGCAAGATGAAGTGGGTGAAGCTAGCGTCTTATATGACGAGTATTTCCAAAAGCTTAAAGTAGATAACTAATCATTTTCGATTACACTTAATAAAGCGGCATTCGCCGCTTTATTTTTTAGGCGACTATGTACAGAATCTCGCTATGTTTTATATCACTCTTTATTGGTGCCCACAGTTTACTGTTCACCATTAGCCTCTATTTCCCTGTTGATTCTCGCTACGATCTGTTTTTTGAAACAAATACTCTTATCCTCGTCCTGTATCTCGCTTATGTCTCGTTACGTGCAATTAAATCCCACCCTTTTATCCGCTACGGGATCAATTGTTTAGTTATTAATAGCTTTTATGAAGTCACGACAGAGATAGACTATTTTAATGCGCTCGCTTCTCATTACCCTCTCATTGATTCTTTGATGGAAGATGGTCTCTTGCAGTTGTCTTTCCTATTTCTCGCTTTCGGTATTACCCAACTGATTAAATCAATTCAAGAAAGTGCAACGATTGACGAGCTGACAGGTTTGCACAACCGGACAAAGCTGGATTCTATTTCCCTTGCGGAATTTGATTTAATCTATTTCGATCTCGATGGACTTAAGTTAGTGAATGACACTCAAGGTCACGCCATGGGTGATGTGATGATAATTCGTTTTGCTCATGCACTTTCAGAGTCAGTTTCCTCCGGTGAACAAGCATTTAGAATTGGTGGAGATGAATTCTTGGTTATAGCGACTTTGACCACTGGTCAACAGTTTGTTGATAGAGTAAAGCGCCAATTAAAAGATCAAACCATTGAATTTAGTTACGGTATTGAATCGACAACAAAGCAACAATTTAGAGAAGCGTTAGTAAAAACTGATCAAGCGATGTATAAAATGAAAAATGCCCAGCGTGATAAGCGCTGAGCATTGAATGTTGAGGTGAATTTTTAGGCTTGTTTTACTTTGGGCTCTTGGAGCGCAAGAACCTCTTCTACTAATCTTGGCACTTCGATACTTGCTTTGCCATAGCGCTTTTCTTCAAATTCACTCTCTATTGCACTCGGCTCAAGATTGATTTCTATTGTATGAGCGCCATGCATTTTCGCGTCATGAACAAAGCCTGCAGCAGGATAAACAACGCCAGAGGTACCAATTGAGATAAACAAATCGGCCTCCTCCAATGATTGATATATCTCGCCCATTCTTAATGGCATTTCACCAAACCAAACAACATGTGGCCGCATCTGAGATGGAATTTGACAGCAATGGCACAGATCACCCGTTTTAATCTCACCTAACTCTTCAATGACTTGATTCGATTCACTGCAGCGTGATTTTAGTAGTTCACCATGCATATGGATTACATTGCTACTGCCACCTCGCTCATGCAAGTTATCGATGTTTTGCGTAATGATAGTCACTGACCCTTCCAGCTCTTGTTCTAATCGCCCTAAAGCGGTGTGAGCTGCATTTGGGTGAATCTTAGGGTCTTGGAGTTTGAGACGACGTTGATTATAGAAATCTTGTACCAAATCAGGATCGCGATCGAACCCTTCCGGCGTGGCAACATCTTCAATCTTATGATCTTCCCATAGGCCATCTTGAGCTCTAAATGTTTGAATGCCTGATTCTGCTGAAATGCCAGCACCTGTTAATATGACGACATTGCGATACGGAAATTTCATACCCACATCCTTATTCGGTTTCTTTGTCTGTAGCTTAGCATTTAGGAAATAACATCAGAAGCAATGGGGATTAGACCATAGTCGAAAAATGGCCTATTTATCGACAGGATTGTGATGAGAAACCACAAAGGGCAGCCAGTGCCACCCTTTGCTATTGTTGTTGATAATGATTAGTCATCACTTGTTGAAGATATTTTATGAATAGCTAAGTCAGCGCCATTAAACTCATCTTCTTCAGACATTCTCAGCCCAGTTAGCTGATTGATCACACCGTAAACGATAAGAGCTCCTGCCAAAGCAACGGCTATACCCAGTACAGTGCCTAGGAGTTGAACAGTGAAGCTTACGCCACCTAAACCACCAAGCGCCGTTTGACCAAATATACCCGCAGCAACACCACCCCAAGCGCCACATACGCCGTGTAATGGCCATACGCCCAATACATCGTCAATCTTGGTTTTGTTTTGCAGATAAGTAAACAGGTAAACAAATAGTGCGCCAGCAATGCTACCCGTAATCAATGCACCAATTGGATGCATGAGGTCAGAACCGGCACAAATGGCAACAAGACCCGCTAACGGCCCATTATGGATAAAGCCAGGGTCATTCTTGCCTGCGATAAGCGCAGCGATGATACCGCCAACCATTGCCATCAATGAGTTCATCGCAACAAGACCGCTAATACCATTTAGGGTTTGCGCTGACATAACATTAAATCCAAACCAGCCGACACAAAGAATCCACGCACCTAGCGCCAAGAAAGGAATGTTTGAAGGTGCAAAGTTGGTGTGTTTACCGGCACGTACCCGACCTTTGCGCATACCCAGAAAGAGCACTGCAACCAAAGCAATCCAACCGCCTACGCCGTGAACCACAACAGATCCAGCAAAGTCATGAAACCCATAACCAAATTGCGTTTCAAACCAAGCTTGAACGCCAAAATTGCCATTCCAAATCATACCTTCAAAGATTGGGTAAACGAGTCCAACCGTAAAGAACGTCGCGATGAGCACTGGATAAAAACGAGCCCTTTCTGCTATACCGCCGGAAACAATCGCAGGAATCGCTGCTGCAAATGTCAGTAAGAAGAAGAATTTAACCAGTTCATAGCCATTTCCTTGCGATAGAGTTTCTGCATCTGCAAAGAAATTCGCCCCATAGGCGACCCAATAGCCAATAAAAAAGTAAGCAATAGCTGAAATACCAAAGTCTGCGAGAATCTTTACCAAAGCATTCACTTGGTTTTTATGGCGTACAGTCCCTACTTCTAAAAAAGCAAATCCTGCGTGCATTAAAAACACCATAATGGCACCCAGTAATAGAAAAAGTGTATCGGAACTTTGGGTCAGGGTTTGTACTGCTCCATGTACCTGACTTGCGTCGACGCTCATTGTCTGTCTCCATGTCTTTTGCCCAACGTCTGTGCGTTGAACTTATTATGTCACCATCTTGGTGAATAGATTGTTGAGGCAGATTAATCGCAAGCTTTGTGCCAATTGATAATAGATTTATATAATAGGTGTAAGTGGCTGATATTTAGTAATTTAAATAAGAATTACGCAATGATTTACTGGAGTGAATGGATAGTTTGGTGCATAAAAATGCACTATGGTGGTGAAATCGCACCAATATAATGCGCTTCCTTTATGGTTGATAAAAAGCCCTGCATTGCAGGGCTCATTAGTTTATAGGTTTGGACCTTTAGTCATACTGAATCGCTCATTGGCTTTGAGCTTTTGCATTCCTTGATACATACGAACAAACCATAATAGAATTGCGGCTAAGCCAAACAACATGCCCACATAAGGTATGTAGTAAGCAATCTCATCAATAATATGACTGTTGTACCAGTAGTCATTCACCCCAATTAACACGCCATTTGCAGTGGCCACTGTGATGATCAAAACCACAAAGAAGGTCAGATTTAGAAAGAAAGTACGAATCAAACCATAGTAGTGTGAATCGACGATCTCGCCATCTTCCCCTTTATCTAAGCGATATCCTGCATAGATGATTGCCAGTACACCTGAGATTAAGCAAGTAAACGGAGTGAAGCAACTAAGGATGTATGCGACCCAAATACCATTGTTAGGCTTTTTCATTTGTGTTCGCTCCTTTATCCTCACCAGAAGCAGCCAGCTTTTCTTGGCGCTCCTTCTCCATCATTTCCTGATACCAAATGTCATGGTGTTCTTTCGCCCAAGTCTCATCGACTTCACCGGTCACCATGCCTTCAAGGGCGCCTTCCATACCAAATAGACCGATATAGATATGGAACACAAAACCACAGATAAGGATCAGTGCCGCTAACATATGAACAAGGTTAGACAACTCCATATCGCGGCGGGTCTGGCCGAAGATTGGGAAGTCAAGAACAAGGCCACTTAGTGCAACCACAATACCGACGACAATCAACAACCAGAAAAGTGCTTTCTCACCGGCGTTAGAAAACTCTGCAGAAGGGTGTGAGCCTTTGTGCTTACCGACCATACCGCCAAGTTTCATAAACCAACCAATATCCACCTTCTTGAAGATTGATTTGCGCCACCACTTAACAAGTACGCACATCAATAATACGAAGAAGATCGGGCCAATGTAGTTGTGGTATTGCTTCGCCAACATAATGATGAAGCCCCATAAATCGGATGGGATATACGGCTTCAAAAAGTGTTTACCATAAACGAGCATCAAGCCACTAAAAGCTAGCGTTAAGAATGTAAACGCCATACTCCAGTGCAGCGCCCTATCTAGGCGAGACCAGCGTTTAATCTTCTTACCTGTGCGAGGTGCACTTAACATCAGTGGACCGATGGCGATATACATCATGGTCACGAAAGCAATACTACCGAAAATTGCCACAGCTCCCGCTGGAGACATCCATTTTTCTTTCAATATGTACCAGGTTTGACCTGGAGTACTGATCAGCATTCCGTGCTCTGGGAACTGAGACGTCGTGTAGCCCTCTTCGCCTTGACGAACTTGACGCCAAAAATCGGCACCAGCCAATTGCGTCATTTCACGTTGTGCAACTTCAGACTCTTTTTGCTCAGCATGCGCAGGCAACGACAAAGCAAAAAGCAATGCTGCCATTAAAGACAGCATCGCAAGAGATGCACGTTTATATATTAAAAACATGAATCTCTCCGCTCTTAGCTTTTCGTTGCGTCATAAGACAGATCATTACCGTCTGTCCAACCAGCACCTTTCGCACCACGTTCAACCACACGCTGACGGAAGATATCAGAGACTTTCTCTGCGTCACCGGCAATCAGCGCTTTCGTTGAACAAAGTGACGCACACATTGGAAGTTTGCCTTCAGCAATACGGTTCGCACCGTATTTTTGGCGCTCTTCTAATGAACCAGGTTCTGTTTCAGGGCCGCCTGCACAGAACGTACATTTGTCCATTTTACCGCGCTCACCAAACGATGCTTGTTTAGGGAACTGAGGTGCACCAAATGGGCATGCAAATAAACAGTAACCACAACCGATACAAAGATCTTTGTTGTGTAGTACGATGCCATCTTCGGTATGCTCGAAACAGTCTGCAGGACATACCGCTTTACACGGTGCATCTGTACAGTGCATACAAGCTACAGAGATAGAGTTTTCACCCGGCTCACCATCGTTGAGGGTGACTACGCGACGACGTTGAATACCCCACTCTAGAGCATCATCGTTTTCATTTTTACATGCAGTGACACAGCCGTTACATTCAATACAGCGTTTGGTGTCACAAAGGAATTTCATTCTAGCCATCAGTTGACTCCTTACGCTTTGCGAATGTTACATAGGGTGACTTTGGTTTCCTGCATCTGCGTGACAGGGTCATAACCGTATGTCGTTGCAATGTTTGCAGATTCGCCAATTACGTATGGGTCAGCACCTTCTGGGTATTTTGCTCGTAGGTCTTCACCTTGGAACTTACCGCCGAAGTGGAATGGGATAAATGCAAGACCTGGTTTCACGCGGCGAGTAACCATTGCTTTCACGTGAATGCGGCCTTTCTCAGCACCCTCAACCCAAACCATATCGCCGTCCTTGAAGCCAAGATCGTTCGCATCTTTAGGGTTCACTTCAACGAACATTTCTTGTTGAAGCTCGGCTAGCCATGGGTTCGAACGAGTTTCTTCACCACCACCTTCGTATTCAACCAGACGACCAGAAGTCAGAATGATTGGATACTCGCCAGATTTGTCTTGATCTTGGATAGACTTGTACATGGTCGGCAAGCGGTAGATAGATTCACTATCATCCCAAGTTGGGTAATCTGCCACCAAATCACGGCGAGGTGTGTATAAAGGCTCACGGTGTAGAGGCACGCGATCTGGGAAAGTCCAAACCACTGCACGAGCTTTCGCATTACCGTAAGGAATACAACCGTGCTTAATCGCTACGCGCTGGATACCGCCTGAAAGGTCAGTTTTCCAGTTTTTACCTTCCGCTGCTGCTTTTTCTGCTTCAGTCAGATCATTCCACCAACCTAAATGTTTCAGCAGTTTGTCATTGAATTCAGGGAAACCATCTTCAAGCTCACAGCCTTTTGAGTAGCTGTCTTCAGCAAGTAGGTTTTTGCCTTCAAATTCAACACCAAAACGAGCACGGAAGTTACCGCCACCTTGAGCCACAGGCTTAGATGTATCGTAAAGAATGTGGGTACCTGGGTGTTTCATCTCTGGTGTTCCCCAACATGGCCAAGGCAGACCATAAGTTTCACCATGTGCTGGGCCGCCTTCAGCTTCCAACGATGTTTTGTGGAAAGTGTGCCAGTTTTGTTGGTGATCTTTTAAGCGCTCTGGGCTTTGACCTGTGTAACCAATTGTCCACATACCACGGTTAAATTCGCGAGTAATGTCTTCGATTAATGGTTGGTTGTTTTCTACTTTTACGTTTTTAAATAGCTGATCAGCAAAGCCAAGTTTCTTCGTTAGAAGGTACATGATTTCGTGGTCAGGCTTAGATTCGAATAGAGGCTGAACGACTTGGTCACGCCATTGAATCGAACGGTTTGATGCAGTAACACTACCGTAAGTTTCAAATTGAGTCGTCGCAGGTAGAAGGTAAACACCGTCAGTGCGATCGTTCATTACTGCTGCAACCGTTGGGTAAGGGTCTACGATAACCATCATATCCAGCTTTTGCATCGCCTTCTTCATCTCAACGCCACGAGTCTGCGAGTTAACCGCGTGACCCCAGTAGAACATAGCGCGGATATTATCGTTCTGTTCGATGTTGTCTTTGTTTTCCAACACGCCATCAATCCAACGAGAAACAGGGATACCCATGTTGTTCATTGGTTTCTTACCGCGGTATTCATTTTGGTCGAAGCGGTTTTGTACCCACTCGTGGTCAAGATCCCAAACTTTAGACCAGTGCTTCCACGCGCCGTCAGATAGGCCGTAGTAACCAGGAAGAGTGTGCGAAAGAACGCCAAGGTCAGTTGCGCCCTGTACGTTATCGTGGCCACGGAAGATGTTTGCACCACCACCTGACTTACCCATATTACCGAGAGCAAGTTCAAGGATACAGTAAGCACGAGTGTTGTTGTTGCCGGTTGTATGCTGAGTACCACCCATACACCAAACAACACAGCCAGGACGGTTTTCAGATAGCAGTTTAGCCGTTTGGTATACTTCCGCTTCTGTTACGCCAGTTACGCGCTCAACTTCTGCTGGGTTCCATTTAGCCACCTCTTCACGGATCTCATCCATGCCGAAAACACGTTGGCGGATAAATTCTTTATCTTCCCATTTGTTAGCAAATACATGCCATAAAACGCCCCAAATGAACGCCACGTCTGAACCCGGACGAAGAGAAACATAGTGATCTGACTTAGCCGCTGTACGAGTACGACGAGGATCCGCAACAACGATCTTACAGTTGTTCTTCTCTTTTGCGATTAGGATGTGCTGCATCGCAACTGGGTGCGCTTCTGCAGGGTTTGAACCAATGAATAGCATCGACTTACAGTTGTGCATATCATTGAACGAGTTAGTCATCGCACCGTAGCCCCAGGTATTTGCTACGCCGGCAACAGTTGTTGAGTGACAGATACGCGCTTGGTGATCGACGTTGTTGGTGCCCCAAAGAGACGCCATCTTACGGAACATGTACGCTTGCTCGTTGTTATGTTTCGCACTACCTAGCCAGTACACTGAGTCTGGGCCAGATTCTTTACGAATCTCTAGGGTTTTATTACCGATTTCCTCAATCGCTTGATCCCACGATAATTTTTTCCACTTACCGTTTTCAAGCTTCATTGGGTATTTCAGGCGACGCTCACCATGACCATGTTCACGCAATGCAGCACCTTTCGCACAGTGTCCACCAGCGTTAAATGGGTGGTCAAATGCAGGTTCTTGACCTGTCCAAACACCGTTTTGTACTTCTGCGTAGATACCACAACCTACAGAACAGTGTGAACAGATGGTGCGCTTCATTTCAGTTTTCGCACTAGGATCAACCGTTTTTGCTTCCGCTTTTTTGATCATTCCCGGTGTAAACAAACAAGCACCCGCAACCGCACCACCAGCTGCTAATGAGCTGTTTTTCATGAATGCGCGGCGTGAAATACCCAATTGATTTTGTTCTTTGCTCACAGAATCGGAGCGTTTTACTAATTTCATCACTCAGCTCCTATAGGGTTTCGTAGTAATCGCGGATATGTTCTGTTTCGCGATACCCCGTCTTCTTCACGTCTTTTTCCAATACAACAGTTTCAGAAGCGCTTGCTACTTTTGTTGTACCAGCAATTACGGCTCCAGCCACTGCTGCAGTCGTTAAGCCTTTGAGAAGATCCCTACGGCTTGTGTTTATTTCTTTATTATCTTTCATTTTGCTTCCTTACCTTTACGGTACTTGGAGACTTTTCGTCTCTCTTATCGACGCGAACTCGCTACAGCTGAGTTTGGTCGTACTCAGTGACGTTTTTCACATCAATCTTTAATTTGTTTTTGCTTGTCTGCATGTTTTCACTAAAACGCACTTGCTCTAGTGTTAAAAAAGCATCTAGAAGGTCGGCAACCGCAGCGTAAAAATCTGCATGCTCTGCTTGTCTGATTTGATTCACCAGTGACTTAAACCAAGGCCCAATGTGTTTATTAAAAAAGACTTGTTGTAGCCCTTCTTCTTCATTCGTCATCATCGCCATTACTTCACAAAGGGCGGCAATATGATCTTCAGGTTCTTTAACCTGCTCTTCACGTTCAAAGCCTAGCAGTTGAAGATCATGGCGAATTTCGGCTAAAGGTTTTTCCATCAGTGAGCCAGTGCGATGCCAAGACGCGAAAGGTACGACTTCACCGCGACCAATACCGATCAAAAGCTCTTGGTATTCATCACTAAGGGCTTCTGCTTGCGAATTTTTAGCGGCTGCTGAAATAGCTTGCCACGCTTTTTGCATTTCGCTTTGTTCAGATTCAGTTTCTAAATCAGCCAAAAAATCCAACATTTCTTGATTAGGACATTGGCGAAACAGCGCGGAAATCAACAAGTAAATCTCAGTGCGTAATGTTTGTTGTTCGTTTTCCAATTTGAACTCCTAGTACTTCAGTTGCTGCATCGGGTCTTGAGCCATTGACTCAAACATGTCGACAACACGGCAGTCTTCACACATCGCGATACGATTAATCGCCGCTTCATCAGAAAAATGAGAGTGACCGCGTAACTTATTTTGTAGCATGTCGATCATTGATTGCGGCGCGAATGGTTTACTACAACGGATACATTCCGCTGCTTTTTCTTGATGAAGAACTACAGGATTCTGACGAGTCTTATGATCCCAATTCATACGAGGAATTAGGCTGAGTGCATTTTCAGGACACGCCTTTTCACACAATCCACATTGAACACAATCTTGTTCGATAAATTGAAGTGAAGGTGAATTTCCATCAGTATGCAAAGCTCGAGTTGGACAAACTGCCACACAGCTCATACACAAAGTACAATCTTTGCTTTCACACGAGACCGTACCAAACGGTGCATTTGCTGGAAGGTCGACAATATTTTCGACAGGGATACGGGATTTCGCCATTGCATCTAAAGCCGTAAAGAGACGCTCGCGCTTATTCCCTTCTAGATCGCCCAATGCCAAATCAAAAGATTCAGTACATAGAGTTGGAAGTCCTTCTCTTAGAGATTCTAAGAAAAGAATGTCGATGGTCTCTTTTGCGATACCAAGCTGAGCGAGCAACTCTTGAGCAATCGCGACTTCGTTATTTAACACTCGAATAATTGTCGGCGGCATAAAGCGACTTGCTGCGAATAGTACCTGAGTAGCGTCATTCACTAGCGCAGCCAACCAACTATCAATCCCCACCGAAGGTAATTCTTCAACGACGATAGGGACAACGTTATCGGGTAGCGCTTTCAGAGCCATCACGTTGTATGACTCATGACGAGAGCTACAGATCAAAACGATAGGATTTACACCACCCGCTTGCTCATAGTTTGCCAGCGTGCGTTCAATGAATTTCTGCGTGTCTTGAGGATTAGGAAGAGCGTAATGAATGGCTTCTGTCGGACATGCCGTCGCACAAGTTCCTACACCTTGACAAAGATAAGGATTAATTTCGATACGATGACCGGTTTTCTCGCTACCTTCACTCGATAGCGCTCCAGCAGGACATGCATCAACACATCGCTCACAACCTTTTACACCGCGAGAGCTATGCGCACAAAGATCAGTATCTAAACGGAAGAATTTTGGTTTGTCGAATGTCCCCATCAGAGTAGGAATTTCTTCAAGTGCATCGGCTAACTTAGGATAACCGCGTCCAACAGGGTAATAGCCCGGAACTGGCACTTCTTCATTCATACAGCTATTGAGACAAAGATCGAGAACAATATCGAAGCAATCATGATTAATTGCAACTTTTGCTAGATTAGTTGTAATGCCGTTATTTTCAGTGACCACTTCAAACGTGCCGAGGAAGCCTGAAACTTGAACGCTATTGGCGTAATAAAGATTTGCGTGAGTTCCTTGAGTACCATCTGTTGATAGTAGCGTTAAGCTGTTCATCTGAGAGAGTTGCTCAGCCGCGCTCTCAATGATAGCCGTCGGCCCCACGATAAGAGTGTTACCACCGCTTTCATAACTGACAGTTGGCGGAATAAGGTTCGTCAATTCAACAGTATTCTCAAACGCAAAAAGTCGCGCTTTACCATTGGTCGACGTTGATTCTTGTAATAGTTGTTTAAGCATTGCTCTGTTCCAGTCCTAATCCGATAAGAACATGAATATTCACTCTGCTGAGTATTAGCAAATGCTGTACCAACTTTTAAAGTTCGTAATATCAGGTAGTTAGATGATTATTTCATCATTAAGGTGCAAATAAAAAGCGAGAGAGACAAAATGTCCCACTCGCTTAATCATCAATTTAGTCAAAATGTACCTATTTTTTGTGTGGTATATTTTGTCCCACTTCCTGTTCTAACTGCTCACTGATTTCGGAGGGAGTGGTTTCACTAGCATCCAATGTAGAAAGCTCTTCTTCAACATCTGCTTCAGCTTGCTTCATCTCAGAAACTTGCTCAACTTCAGTGTTCATGTCATCTGAGTTAGCCAGTTCACCATCGACGGGCTCCTCTTCTTGATTCATCCAATCACGCAGTTTTTCGGCGACTTCACTGGACAAGCTTTTTACTGATGCATAGTCGTGGTCATAGTCATTCATTCGATCCACTTCGCTAAACTCACCAGATAAAAACAACTTTCTTAGCGCCGCTTTTTTGATAGAAGAATCCGCTTCTGAAACCAGCAAACTTGCGACGCTTTCCTCTTTTGGTTCAATGACTTTGTTATCATCAACCTGAGGCTCAATTGTTATTGGATCATCAGCTTCAATCGAAGTATCTATCGACGTGAATTCTGAATCATCGAGGCTTTCAGTTTGCTCAGTCGCGCTAACTGCATCAGGTTCTGTATCTTCGCCTTCGAGCTTACGCTTAGACCAGCGACTTAAGAAATTAGTTGCCACTCGCGCGCCCTGCCCCTTTGCGTTTCTTGCGTCTCTGTTCGAGCAATTCTCCGTGACGGCCGATGAAAGCTTCCATCCATGCTTGAACAGGTAATGGCATGTCGTTAGAAAGCACCAAATAGTCTCCGTCCATATATTGGCTAGCAACACTTTGGGCAGCTGTTAGAGTCACGATATTTGGCTCTTCATCACTTTCTATTGAATCAAGCACAAGGAACAGCTTGGGTTGATGCGAACTCAAATTGAATCGATAGTCAGTACGCTCGTCACGATGAAGTTGTAGTGTCGCAACTCGTTGATTATACGACTCAGGAGACAATTCAAACCCAGCCAATTGCCATTGGGTTGTGACCCAAATACCAGTGGTAATCTCGTGAGAAACTAATCCACATTCAATCGACCAAAGCTCTTCGTTTTTTTCCAACTTAATATCAGCAGCCTGTTGTTTTGACATGATTTACCTGCCCAGTGTTATTGTTAACGTTGTCATAAGCAATATTTGTACCTAGCTCAACTCACTGTAGTGGCTTACTTAAGAATAAGGTAATATTTGTCTTGAGAAGTTTGACGTAACCTAAGTAAGGAATGGTATTTGCAAGCTTACTGTTCCAGAAATAATAACCAACTCTATCAATAGGAACGATCGTGGTTAAACCAAACATAATTAAAACCAGCGAAAATCCCCTGCAAACTATCGAAGTTGAAGTTTTTGACGAGTATGGCGAGAAACTTGTTAAGCAGATTGCTTGCGAGCGCCCTCTTACGGTCATGTTGAACTGGAAAGAAGTGGTGACTTTGATGACCTTAGGTTCGAGACCAGAGTCTTTAGTGTTGGGTTATTTGAAAAACCAAAGCTTTATCTCTGATCCAAATGCATTGGAGTCAGTCATTATCGATTGGGAGACTCATAGCGCTGCGGTGATTACCAAGGAAGATACTCAACAAGTAGAAAGTGCATTAAAGAAAAAGACCGTCACTTCTGGTTGTGGTCAAGGCACAATGTACGGAAATGTCATGAAGCAGCTTGAAAATTATCAAGTACCTCAAATTTCAATCAAACAGTCTGAAATCTACTCTGCGCTTGAAGCTCTCACCCATTACAATGACACCTACAAAAAAGCGGGCGCTGTTCATGGGTGCGCGGTATGTAAAGCGAATGAAGTGCTCTCTTTCGTTGAAGATGTCGGCCGTCATAACGCGGTTGATACCTTAGCTGGTGAAATGTGGATCAATGAAGAGAGTGGCGAAGATAAGATCTTCTACACAACTGGTCGTTTAACTTCTGAAATGGTGATTAAAGTTGCTCAGATGGGCATTCCTGTTTTGCTGTCTCGTTCCGGTGTGACCCAAATGGGTTTAGATTTAGCGCAGAAATTTGGCATTACCACGATTGCTCGAGCAAAAGGTCTAAGGTTCCAAGTATTTACTGGAGCTGAAAAGATTGACTTTGATGTAAAGGGCGACAACAAATAACAAGGTTTCTTGCAAAACACCTCTCATAAGCTATTAGTTTTATATCCATTGAAATAAAAGTGTCACAAATCAAAACAACTCAATGGCTATATCACGTCACCGGCTAAATATGGGAGGTGTCCATGAACGGATCACCTGAACACCAGCGCTTTTCGCTGTCTCTCTCGATCAGAATGAAGCTGATCCTTATCAATCTCACTCTTCTGCTTGGTGTAGGCTTATATGCCTACTATGAGCAAGCTAGTCTAAATAGACTCTCTTATTTAGAACATGCTGCCAATGAAAACCTAAGTAGCTCAGTTGATCTGCTCATGTTAAGACGCCACGAAAAAGACTTTCTTGCGCGAAGAGATACCAAGTACCTTACCCGTTTCGATGATACCTTCGAGCAGCTTTCTGGACGTATCAATCATCTTTCTGAAACCTTGAGCCACGAGGAGCTGACCGCAAACATTCAGAATGCAGAAATCGTCTCTACACTTAAACAATACCAACAGCAATTTCATCAACTGGCCAATCAGGTCAATGCAATTAATGGCTTAGGTTCTGATGCAAGCCTAACCGCCTTACTTAACTCATCTCGACAAGAATTAAAAACAGCGGTGTCCGAACAGCAAGACTTCCTACTCAAAGTCGCTTTGTTAGAACTCGTCGAAGCGGACTTGAGTTACCTTGCCTCACCATCAAAAGAAACGATCGAATCTTATCAAGACGCCCTGCAACGATTTAGCAGCTACTCTAGCTTGCCAAATGCTGTTGTGCCTATATTGGCTCGATACCAGACGCGAAGTGATGCCCATGTCGAGGGTATGACGCAGTTGGGTCTAACAGCTAGCGAAGGCCTTAGGGGGTCATTGCGCAGTAATGTGCACAACACAGAGAAAGCAATCACCAGTTTGCAAACTGAAATTAATAGCGCGATTGACGACGCGAGTGCTTCAATCAAAGAGCAACTTCATATGATGGGTGGTGCGATTGTTTTACTGATCTCTGCATTACTGTTTTTGATTGGCCGCAGTATTCTCAGCAGAATTAAAGCCATTAACCGCCTTATGGCACAAATAGCGAGTGGTAACGGCGATCTTACCGTCAGAATGAACGCCAAAGGTAATGATGAGCTAGCAGAGTTAGCAAATTCGTTCGATATGTTTATCTCAACCTTGCATGGCCATATTAAAGATCTCGCTGGCGTCATGGGGGTCTTAAGCGAAAGTTCCTGTAGTTCGGAAAGTGCAGCGGTACAAAGCATGAAGAATGCCGAACAGCAAAAGCTTGAATCTGAATCGGTCGCGACAGCAGTCAACGAACTCGTTATGACCACCAACGAGATTACCGCAAATATTGAGTCAGCTGCACACAACGCTGAGCGAGTCAAAAGTGAAGCAGATAAAGCGCTAGACAAGACTCATGCGACAGGAGATAGAATTGACTCTCTTGCTGTCAGTATTGAAGAATCACAAGCGCAGATCATGTCGCTTGAAGAGCAGAGCCGTGAAATCAATCAAGTCATATCAACCATCCAGAGTATTGCTGAACAAACTAACCTCTTGGCGTTAAATGCCGCCATAGAAGCAGCCCGAGCGGGCGAAAGCGGTCGAGGCTTTGCCGTAGTGGCAGATGAGGTGCGTCAACTCTCCCATATGACCAATGATTCGACACATCAAATAGAATCGACGATCCAAGGGTTAACTCAGGGAATTTCTCAAACAGTTGCTAAAATGGCATCAAGTGCCGATCAAGCACGTACCACCAACAGTCATACGCACGAGGTAGTCACTGCGATTGAAAGCATTAGCGCGCAAATTAGTGAGATGTTTGACATGAATACCCAAATAGCCACCGCGTCAGAAGAACAATCCGCGGTGTCTGCCGAGATCGATCGCAATATTACTGAGATTGCCCACTTAGCAGGTAACACCTATCAGATTGTTTCTGGTTCAGTAAAGTGTAGTGAGCAGGTGTCGGGTGTGAGTCATAAGCTTGAACACATAGTGGCGCAGTTTAAGTACTAGTTCGCTCATTCTCATCCAAATACTCCGGATACAAAAAGAGCCTCAAATCAGAGGCTCTTTTTTATGTTCGTCATCGCTGGAGATTAACCGTTGATGCCACGCGCTTTTAGGAACTCAGCGTACGTACCACGGAAGTCATGGATCTTGCCATCTTTGATTTCTAAGATACGTGTTGCTAGTGAGTCAACAAACACTCGGTCATGAGATACGAAGAACAATGTGCCTTTGTACTGCTCAAGTGCTGAGTTCAATGATTCGATTGATTCCATATCCATGTGGTTAGTTGGTTCATCCATCAATAGCATGTTTGGTTTATGCATTTGGATTTTACCTAGAAGCATACGACCTTGCTCACCACCAGATAGAACTTTTACAGACTTTTTAATGTCGTCTTGAGAGAAAAGCATACGACCAAGGAAACTACGAAGAACTTGCTCATCGTCGCCCTCTTGACGCCATTGTCCCATCCAATCCATTAGGTTCATGTCTTCTTCGAAATCATGAGCGTGGTCTTGAGCATAGTAGCCAATGTTTGAGTTTTCTGACCACTTGTACTCACCCGTACGAGGCTCAAGTACGCCAGCGAGTGTGTTTAGTAGAGTTGTCTTACCTACACCGTTTTCACCGATGATAGCTACACGCTCGCCCACTTCGAAAATCGCATCGAAGTTATTGAATAGATCGTTTTCAAAACCTTGGCTTAGGTTTTCAATCACAAGCGCGTTACGGAATAGTTCTTTTGATTGCTCGAAACGAATGAATGGGTTTTGACGACTTGATGCTTTTACTTCATCAAGTTGGATCTTATCAATCTGTTTTGCACGAGAAGTTGCTTGCTTCGCTTTTGATGCGTTTGCAGAGAATCGAGCAACGAAAGTTTGCAGCTCGGCAATTTGGGCTTTCTTCTTCGCATTGTCAGACAGTAGACGCTCACGAGCTTGTGTCGCTGCTGTCATGTATTCGTCGTAGTTGCCAGGATAAACGCGCAGTTCACCGTAATCTAAGTCAGCCATGTGCGTACATACTGAGTTTAGGAAGTGACGGTCGTGCGAGATGATGATCATCGTGCAGTTACGTTGGTTCAATGTATCTTCTAACCAACGAATAGTATCCATGTCCAAGTTGTTGGTTGGTTCGTCAAGAAGCATGATATGCGGGTCAGCAAAAAGAACCTGTGCCAATAGTACACGCAGCTTCCAACCTGGAGCGACTTCACTCATCAAACCATAGTGCTGTGATTCAGGGATACCTACCGCCAGAAGAAGTTCACCCGCTTTTGAATCTGCCATGTAGCCATCCATTTCAGCGAACTGAACTTCAAGATCAGCAACTAGCATACCTTCTTCTTCACTCATCTCTGGTAGTGAGTAAATACGGTCACGTTCTTGTTTAACTTTCCAAAGCTCTTTGTAACCCATGATAACCGTATCGATTACCGTGAACTCTTCGTAAGCAAACTGGTCCTGGTTCAATTTTGCAACGCGCTCGTTTGGATCGTAGCTAACGTTACCGCCCGATGGCTCTAGCTCACCACTTAGGATTTTCATAAAGGTTGATTTACCACAGCCGTTTGCACCAATCAGGCCGTAACGGTTACCTTCACCAAACTTTACTGAAATATTTTCAAACAGTGGCTTTGCGCCGAATTGTTGTGTGATGTTGTTAGTGGAAATCAATGTCTCGTTACCTATTAAATATGAAAAACCGCGCCACACTACTGTTTACTGCTGTTAACTTCAAGTGTTGTTTTAACTTTGTCACATTTTGAATTAATGACATCGTTATGACACTAGACGCAAAGTTAAGAATATAGTCGTGCGCCTAATATTTGGCGGCGATTCACTCGCTTTCATATCCAAAACAACTAAACTAACTCTAACCTTATAAGTTATAAGAGAATTTTATGCGTTTTTTCCTACGCTTTTTATGTGTGGTTGCTCTTTTTAGTGTGTATCCAGCTTTAGCAAGTTGGCAGTATGACCTTCAAGAGATCCCACAAATTGATACTGTCTCTGCAAGCATTGAACAAGAAGTCTCTGGCCTCCCAGAACCACTCTTTATGACTGACCAAGATAAACGTAAGGTCGGCCAGCTTCTTAATGCAGTGATTAATGAGCAACAAAAGCAGATCGCTTTGTTTGAACAACGTATCAAGCAATACCGTAGTCAAGGTGGTGATACTGCTTGGTTTGAAACTGAATCAAGCTATCTTACGCTGACGAGTTTAGGTCAAAGCAAAGAGCAGCTCATTGCCCTAACCGATAGCGTCAACCGTGACAAGCTTACTGGCTTTGGCCCGTACGGCGTGACTCAATTCAAACAAGAGCTGAAACAAACCCAGTTAAATATAGAGTACTTGGCTTATTTCCAATTGCGCAGCTTTAAATCGCTATTGGGCGAAGTGTTTATTTCTCCTATTCCCGTGATTTGGGCTGGGTTAAAAGTTCTATTTATCTACTTCGGTTTGGTTTGGTGGCTCGCGAACAGTAAACGTTTGATTGGCTTGTTTAAGCAGACTCAGCTTGAGAATAATCCCAAACCCGCTTTGTGGATTCGTCTCGTTTGGTATGTGAGCCGAGCGCATCGTGCGTTGGCGTGGCTGATCGCTATTACACTGTCTCTGCGCGTACTGTCTGAAATCCCTAGCTTGCAGCATTTGATCATTCTCGAGATCTTTACCTGGTGGGTGCTTGGCGGTTCTATTGCTATTAGCTTCTTATTGGAGTTTGCTTATCGCAACAGCAGCAGTTCTAGCCCAGAGGTGATTGCGTTACGTCTCTCAACCATTCGCCGTTATGTATGGAGCGCGATTGTTGCTGGCGTTATTTTGCAGATCTCAATGCGAACCCTAGGCAAAGGCACTATCTACTACTGGATATACAGTGCGCTTTACGCTTGGTTTGTGCTTGTCACCATTTCAGTCCTGAGATTATGGCGTACCAAAGTTTTTGATACGATTGCACACATCACCGATCGCCCTGTTTGGGTTAACTGGGCGGTTAGTCGACAAAATGCTTTCTTACTGAACATTCCTGCAACAGCCATCGCAATTGCTTGGTTGATGGTGCATAACTTTAAGCATCGCACTGTCGCGGCACTTTCAAATTACAGCTTCTTTAGTCAAGCATTGGCTTACTTGTTCCGTATCGAAGTGGCAAAGCAAACCGGCAACAACAACGGCCAGGCTAACTTGGTTCGTGTAAAGGGTAACGATGCCTTTGAATACGTCACTCCGGGCGGCTTCGACAGTACACTCGTTGACTATGCGACGGATGAAGTTAAACAGCTTTCGAAGTACTTGATGACAGACAGCCCTGCTATTTGCGTAGTTTCTGGTGAACGTGGCGTTGGTACCACAACGTTACTAAGATCGCTGCTAAACAAAGTTAAAAACGCAGAGCCAATTTACCTTAATTGTCCTTACGCTGGGTATGCTGAACTGCTCGCTCATTTTGCCGTAAGTCTTGGTTTAGAAGAGGAAGCCACTGAAATTCAGATCCTCTCGCATCTGCGTAAAAGCGAAACGACTTACCTTATTGCCGTGGATAATGCACAGCGTCTAGTCAAACCTATGGTTGGCGGATTAGCTGATTTGATTCGTTTGACCAACCTACTTCGCCGCTCTAAGAAAAATCATCGCGTAGTGATTGCGGTTGAAAAAGCGAGTTGGCGATTTGTCGATCGTGCTCGTGGTGAGCGTCTGCTGTTTGATTTAGTCAGCTTCTTACCGCGTTGGACTGAAAAGCAGATCCACCAACTGCTAGATACTCGCATTAATCAGCCTGAGCAGAAACAAGTCTCTTTTGAAGGCCTCGTGGTGCCGAAGCAGTGGGACCAAGAGGAAGTCACTGAAGAAGAGCGAGCGAAACAAGGTTTCTACCGTATTTTGTGGCATTACTCAGATGGAAACCCAACCGTTGCGTTGCGCTTTTTCCGTTTGTCGTTGAATAGAGATAAAGAAACAGAACAAGTTTATATCCGCTTGTTCCGCGCTCCTGAATCACTAGAACTAGAGAAGATGCCAAAACCGATGCTGGCTGTACTTCGCTCTATCGTACAGCTCGAAATTGCTTCTCCAGAAGTCTTATCTGAATGTACGCAACTAAGTATTGCCGAAGTGACGGGAACTCTGCGTTACTTCCAGAGTCGTGGTTACATTGAATGGTTGGAAGATAAGGCTCGAGTGTCTGATCACTGGTTCCGCCATATTACTAACGTTCTCGATCGTCAGCATTTATTGGTGAAATAACATGAAACGTATTCTATTTATTCTGTTTGCTTTAATTGTTTCGTCACCAGTATTGGCGACGGAAGAAGTTGCTAATGTTGAGAACATCGGCCAGATTGCCAGTCTAATTCGTTGGAGTGGCGTGTTTTTCTCCCTATTGGTCGTAGCGGCCACTTGGTTGCTACTCAAGTTCATTAATTCGATGGTTGAAAGCATCGGCAGCCAGTTTGCTCAATATCGAATGCTGTTGCAAAAGCTGCAATCTTTCATGCAGTTCTTCATCTACATGAGCGCGGGTATTTTGGTGTTTATGATGAGCTTTCGCATCAATGATCAAATCCTTGCTCTTATCGGTGGTACGTTAGCGGTATCGGTCGGTTTCGCATTGAAAGATTTGGCTGCTTCGTTCATCGCAGGTATGACCGTTATGGTTGACCGTCCTTTCCAAGTTGGTGACCGTGTCACTTTTGAAGGGAACTATGGGGATGTGATAGCCATTGGTCTTCGCTCAGTGCGCATGAGAACATTAAATGACGACATCATTACCATTCCAAACAACAAGTTCTTAAATGAAGTAACTGTGAGCGGTAACTATGGCGCCTTAGACATGCAAGTGGTGATTCCGTTTTATGTCGGCCTAGATGAAGACATCACGCTTGCTCGCGATCTGATACAAGAGGCTGCCTCTTCAAGTCGCTATATTCACCTACCAAAGCCAGTCACCGTTTTGGTAAGACAGACAATCACGGACAATTACTTGGCAATTCAGTTAACTTGCAAAGCGTACGTGGTTGATACCGCCTATGAAAAGCTATTTGAAACGGACATTACCTTGCGTGTAATGAAAGAGTTCAAAAAACACGGTATTCGACCGCCAAAAATTGCGGTTAACGCTGGATAACAAAAAGCGGAGCAATGGCTCCGCTTTTTCGTTGTTAGTTTTATTGTGATTACAGGTTTGTAATCTTAAGGTCCGATTCAGCGCGTTGAGGCAGATAGATACTAAAGGTGCTTCCCTCGCCCCAGTTTGATTCAACTTTAAGCTCACCGCCTGTTTGACTCAGGATACTTTGTGACACTGAAAGCCCTAACCCAGTACCTTCGCGCTTAGTGGTATAAAACGGCGAGAAAATTCGTTTCAAGTTTTCTTCTTTAATGCCACAACCTTCATCTTGAATATGAATAATGGCGCCAATACATGTGCCCTGCTCTAACCAATCTTCACTGCTTACCGTTAACTTACCCGCCCCATCCATCGCATGAATGCCATTCATTTGCAGGTTAACCAGAATTTGCAGCAGTTGATGTCGATTCACTTCCACAGAGCTTTTCGCGTGTAGATCAGTCACAAACTCAATATCGCGTTTCTTAGAGCCAGTTTTCACCAAGGTGATACTTTCTTCAATTATTGGGTTCACGTGTTGCCAGGTGATCTCATCTTGAACGCCGCCTTGCCTGCTGTATTGCAATAAGCTTCGAGTGATATTTCGAATACGATCAATCTGACCGTGAATCGCTTCAATTTCTTCTTTAACCCTTTCTGCATCAGGCCCAAGTTCAAATTGAATCAGCTCAACATTACCTAAAATAACCGCTGTCGGGTTGTTGATCTCATGGGCTATGCCGGCGGTCAGTTCCCCTAACGCGGCCAATTTTTCGTTTGTGACCAGTTTGTCGCGAGTCTGGTTAAGAAGCTGAATGTGAAGCTCAAGCTCTTCCGTCTTTTCCATCAAGCTAGCGGTTCGCTCTTCGACTTTGCCTTCAAGAACAATCGCTGAATTTCGAATTTCATTTTTCCGCTGTTTGAGAAGATCCAACATGTTATCGAACTGGCGGGCTAATTGGGCAAGCTCGTGGTTTTCATCCAATCCTAGCTGACCTATACGAGTCTCTTTTCCAATCTGAATCATCTTCACAACTCGGTGAATATGCTCAATTGGGTTAAACAGATCTCTAGAGCCACGGTAAACCATCAAACCAGAGATAAGCAGCAACACAAGCGTCGTAACCGAAATCTCAGCGATGTTGGTCATATAGGCTTTTACGAATGGCCACAGCAAGTAACCGGTATAAAGCATGCCGATGACATTGTCGTATTGGTCGCGTATTGGTTGGTAAGCAGTGATGTACCAAGCATCATATACAAACGCTTTGTTGACCCACTCTTTTCCTTCGAACAATACTGCGCGATTCACTTGAGAAGAAACGCGCGTACCAATCGCTCGCCCGACTCTATCGTTGCTATCTAAAGGCACGTTCGTACTGACGCGAAGATCATCAAGAAAAACGGTCAAAGTGCCTACAGGTCGAAGATTGTCTTCCTTAGATGGATAAATAAGATCGCGAATTTGATCCACCAGCACAGTACTGTTGTTAAGCAGTAAGCCGCCATCCAGAAAACCAATAATGTCATTCTTTTGGTTATAAATGGTAATAACCGTTCGACTCACTAAGCCGCGCTGTTCTAGCTTTTGGCTGTTTAAAATTGGGATTTGTGCGCGTTTAGCAAGATCCTTGTCTAATGAATCAAGTTCGTTTTGGTCAAGTACATCGAAAAATGATTCTTTACGGGTTAAATCAAGATAGCGAAACTTCTGTTCAATGGTATCTACGCGATGAAAGCGAAGAAAATCCAGTTTATAGCGAGACTTTTGTTCAGACACCCAACCCGAAAAATCATCAAAATCTGATAAGTGATTAATGCCGTAGACAAAATCAAACGATTCGGCAAATGCTTTAACGTGGTTTGCCTGCTTCTCTTGAATCAATTCAATACTGTTTTCAGCAACCCCTAAACGCTCAGAAACATCCAATAGCGCACTTTGCCATGTGTAATGGATAGACCAATAAATCGTAATACCGATCAGTGCCATCAAGGTTAAAAAGATTGGCGCTGAGGTAAGGATCATTAGTCGATAGCGCACCATGGTTTTGAACCGGTAGCGCCATTTAGACCAGAGACTGCCGCCGTTATTCGGCATAGCCCGACTCCTCTGTATCCCACTCTTTGTATTTACGTTCTAGCGTTTTACGCGCCACGCCAAGTTCACGCGCTGCCGCAGACTTGTTGCCATCATGCAAATCGACGAGCTGCTGAATATGTGCTTTTTCGACTTCTTTTAAAGTCCAACTATTTGGGTAGCCTTGTTTACTATCCAAACCTTGTGGCAGATCAATCAGCTCACAGCCACTTGATACCGTTACGGAAACATTTTGTTGAGGTGCGGCACCATTGATTTCTCTCCAATAGTGAGCTGGCGGCTTGCCAAGCAAAATGCATCGTTCAATAAGATTCTTTAACTCACGAATATTCCCTGGCCAGTCATAATCATTCATCGCAATGATATCTTCGTGAGCCCATTTAGGATCACCAATTCCTAACTCAGCTGCTAGCATGCGAGTAAAGAAAGGCACCAGATCAATCAAGTCAGTTTTACGTTCACGCAACGGCGCAACGTCAATTTTCAGTACATTGAGACGGTAAAAGAGATCTTGGCGAAAATGACCTTTGTTAACCTCTTCTTGTAAGTTTCTATTGGTTGCAGCGACAATGCGAACGTCAATGCTGATTTCTTTTTCGCTGCCCACAGGTCGAATGGTACGTTGCTCTAACACACGGAGTAGAGCAGATTGCATCGATAGCGGCATTTCACCAATCTCATCAAGGAATAGTGTTCCCCCATTGGCGACACGGAACATACCTTCGCGATTTTTCTTTGCGCCAGTAAACGCACCTGACGTATGACCAAACAATTCACTTTCGAGTAGCTCAGGTGCAATCGCCCCACAGTTGATTGGCACAAATGGGCCGCTACGTTGGCTCGCTTCATGGACTCCACGTGCAACAAGCTCTTTGCCTGTACCTGATTCTCCTTCAATCAACACCGAAGCACGTGAAGGCGCAAATTGAGTGATGAGTTGTTTAAGCTGCTTAGTCCTTTCTGATCCGCCGACAATTTCTGTTTTAATATGACGCTTAAAATCATGATGCAGAGCGTATTGGTGCCTTTCTGCTAACCGCTTATCCATACAACGCTGCACGGCTTGTAGCATCTGTTCAAGGTTAAATGGCTTGAGGATAAAGTCGGATGCCCCTAGCTTGAGCGCTGAGATAGCCGTTTCAAGGTCGGCATAACCCGTCATGAAGATCACGTCCGCTTTACGATCTTCATCAGTGAAAGCTTCTTCCCAATCAATTCCTGAACGCCCTGGTAGATTAATATCAAGAATGATCAAATCGTAATGGTTAGTGGTTCGAAGAATTTCCGCATCTTCGATACTGCCCGCGGTATCAACGCGAGAGAACCATTTACTCAACGCTTTGTTTAAAATCGCTTGCATTCCGACTTCATCATCAACCACCAAAACGGAAAATGCTTGGTACTGCGACACTTTATTAGGATCGAACGTTGGGGACATATTGACTCGTTGAATTGTATTGAGATTGGGACAGAGTGTACCAAGGTTTGCATGGATCAGATAAAACTAAATGCGACAATTTGTCTCAGGTCATATTTTGTTAATGTAAGTCATTGATCTATAGTTCTAAAATGGTGGAAAATTGTTGGCATTAAGCTTGCTTTATATGCGTGTCTATTTATAAAGGCTGAGTACCGTTCATGTTTTGAACGGCTTATACTCATTACCACCATCGAATGGAATGATAATAAAATGAAAGCAATTACAATTTCTCTTGCAACAGCGTCTTTAGCCCTTGTTAGTTATTCAGCGTCTTCTGCTGATGAAAATCCACATATCCGTTTAGCAACCACGACCAGCACTTATCACTCTGGTTTACTTGATTATCTACTTCCACAGTTTGAAAAAGATACAGGTTATAAAGTTGACGTTATTGCCGCAGGTACCGGTAAGTCGCTTAAGATGGGTGAGAACGGCGATGTTGATTTGGTGATGACCCACGCTCCAAAAGCAGAAGCAAATTTCGTTGAAAAAGGCTACGGCGTTCTACCACGTAAACTGATGTACAATGACTTCGTGATTGTAGGTCCTCATAAAGACCCAGCAAAAGTGCATGAGTCTCAGGACGTGGCGCAAGTATTTGAAAAAATCGCCAATATGAACATGACGTTTGTTTCTCGTGGCGATGATTCCGGCACGCACAAGAAAGAAAAAGGCATTTGGGAGCAAACCAAGATTGAACCAAACTTCGGCGGCTACCGCAGTGTTGGCCAAGGCATGGGCCCTACGCTAAATATGGCGAACGAGATGCAAGGCTACACAATGACCGACCGTGGTACTTGGTTAGCTTACAACAACAAACTTGACCTTGAGATCTTGTTCCAAGGTGACAAAAAGCTATTTAACCCATACCAAGTGATCTTGGTTAACCCAGAGCGTTACCCGACCATTAACTATCAAGGTGCAAAAGTATTTAGTGATTGGTTAGTAAATCCAAAGGGGCAAGAATTGATCAACAAGTTTAAGTTAAGCGGTAAGCAGCTGTTTGTTGCTAACGCAAACGAGAAGTAACCCTTCATGAGCCTTTGGCAAACCACCTTAGATGCACTCGCCTTATTGGTGAGTTTAGACCGAGAGCTTTGGGAGATCGTTGCGGTCTCCTTTAGCGTATCATTGACAGCAATTTCTCTTGTCCTACTGCCCTCGATTCTGTTTTCGTTCATTTTGGCGTATACCGATTTTCGAGGTAAATGGATATTCCTGTCGCTAGTAAATACGCTCCAGGCGATTCCTACCGTGGTTATTGGGCTGTTGCTCTATATGCTGCTTTCTCGGGCCGGCCCTATGGGTGATTGGCAAATGCTCTTTACACAAAAAGCGATGATAGTCGGTCAAATGTTGATCGGCTTTCCAGTATTGGTTTCGATGATGCACGGCGCACTACAATCAAGTGATAGACGAGCCATCGAAACCTCTATTACGCTTGGTGCTTCCATGACAAGAATCGCTGCCACTATGATCTGGGAAACGCGTTTTCCTCTGATGGCGGCGACGATAGCTGCGTTTTCTCGTATTGTGACGGAAGTAGGCTGCTCGACCATGGTTGGAGGCAACATAATGGGTATTACCCGTAATATTCCGACCGCTATTGCGATGGAAAGCCACAAAGGTGCTTTCGCACAAGGTGTTGCACTGGGCATGGTATTACTCGCGCTAGCTTTGGCTCTCAACTTTTTCCTTACCAGCATGCGCGGTAAAGGTTATTTAAGAACATAGGGACGCTGTATGACGATAAAAATAAACGCACAGCAATTGTCCATGCGCTTCAAAGAGCGTGTGCTTTTTCATATCCCTGCCCTTTCCATTGGCCCCAATGATGCTATTTATCTAAAAGGCGACAATGGCGTAGGCAAAACAACCCTACTTAAAATTCTTTCTGGATTAATGAAGCCGACTACCGGCAAGGTCAATGCTCCTAACGACAGTTGGTTGCATCGTGCTTTTAGCCGTACTGGCCGAAAAGATGTGATTTACTTGCATCAATCGCCTTACTTATTTGATGGAACCGTCTACCAAAATGTGGTGTATGGCATTCGTTACCAAAAAGAGTCCCCTAAAGATAAGCGAGCTCAAGTTATTACCGCTTTACGCATGGTAGGCTTGGAAACTTTAGCCGATGAGCACATTTCAGTACTCTCTGGCGGAGAAAAACAGCGTGTCGCGATGGCCCGAGCTTGGATTCTTAAACCGTCGATTTTGTTGATGGATGAACCGAGCGCTTCACTTGATCAAGAGTCGATTCAGCGACTGGTTGTCATGGCCAAAGATCTGCTTGAACGAGGTTCGAGCATTGTCATTACCAGCCACCAAAAAAATGCGTTAACCGACTTATGTCGCAAGCAGTGGTGGATAAAAGATACAACTTTGATAGAGTCTCCGCTGTTACAAGTTATTACTGATGCAACACAAGAGAACAGCTATGCTTCTTCCAACGCAAACTAGTTGGGTTATTTTGGCTGGCGGCCAAGCCAGCCGTATGGGCGGAAAAGACAAAGGTCTGATAGAGTTAAATCAAAAACCGCTAATACAACATGTTATTGAGCGCCTTTTGCCTCAAACTCCACAAATTCTGATTAACGCGAACCGAAATCAAGAGGCATACAGCCAATTTGGTGATGTGTTCAGCGATCAATTCGCCGATTACCCAGGCCCTATGGGTGGGATTCATGCCGGCCTTGTCCATGCGAAAACCGATTGGGTTGGTTTTGTTCCTTGTGACAGCCCACAGATCAATCGTGATCTCGTTGAGCGCTTTTGCTCAGAGGTTAACAATGAAACTGATATCTTAGTTGCTCATGACGGAGAGTTTAAACAACCCGTCTTCACGCTTTACCATAAACGTGTATTGCCTAAGCTGACCGCCTTTTTAGAACGTGGCGACCGTAAGATCATTCTACTTTATAAAGAATGCAACACCGCGTACGTCGATTTCAGTGATTCACCTGATTGTTTCCTCAACTTAAATACTCCAGAAGAACTGGCACAATTTGGAACTTTATCCGCATGAATTATTCTCTTCCTATTCCAATTTTGGGCTTTGCTGCGTATTCCGGTACCGGCAAAACGACACTTCTAGAAGCGCTACTACCTAAATTGACGCAAGCTGGATTACGTATTGGCATGCTGAAACACGCGCACCATAATTTCGATGTCGATAAAGAAGGCAAAGATAGCTACCGTCTGCGTAAGGCAGGAGCGTCGCAAATGCTTATCTCCTCCCGAAACCGTTTTGCTTTGATGACAGAAACGCCCGAGTCAGAATCAGAGTTTGACTACCTACTTAGCCGATTTGATACCGATAAGCTTGATGTGATTTTAGTTGAAGGATGTAAGAACATTGCTTTTCCTAAAATTGAACTGCATCGAGATGAAGTGGGTAAACCTTGGCTCTACCCAAATGACGACAACATCATTGCGATTGCTGCAGATAGTGACGTTACAGATACCTCTCTGCCAACAATGAGTATTAATGATCTGGATGCTATCGCTCAATTCGTGATTGATTACGTGAAACCAAAAGCAATAGAGTCAAGTTCGAAAGCTGCTTCGTCGTGTTGCGATATTCTTTCGCCTGCATTCCTTTCAGTCGCGCAAGGTCAAGAAAAGATCCTTTCTTTGGTTGATACCGTTTCAGGTGTAGATTCATGTTCTATTGAGTCAGGCTACGGTCGAGTTCTTGCAGAACGTATTGTTTCTCCTGTTAACGTACCGCAATACACTAATTCAGCGATGGATGGTTACGCCATTCGCGGTGATGATCTTGGACGAGAGCAATATCAAGTTGTCGCAGAAGTATTGGCAGGCCACGCTTATAACCAGCCTCTTGAAAAAGGTCAGGCAGTTAAAATTATGACTGGCGCTCCTACTCCGCTTCATGGCGATACAGTGGTGATGCGCGAGCAAGCGACTCAGACCGGTGACCTTGCCACATTTAATGGTGCGTCAGTCAAGCAGGGACAAAACGTACGTCAAGCAGGCGAAGATTTGGCGATTGGCAGTGACGTATTTGCGCAAGGCCAACGTTTATCTTCCGCTGAGATGGGAATGATAGCGTCACTGGGGTTTGGGGCATGCCCGGTTTATCGCAAACTGAAAGTTGCCGTATTCTCAACCGGTGATGAAGTTCAAGCGCCAGGTAGCGAACAAAAAGTAAACTCTATCTACGACTCTAACCGCTTCACCATTATCGGCATGCTGGAAAAGTTGGGCTGTGAAATCTTAGACTTTGGCATTTTAGAAGACAACGAAGCATTGATGATTAAAGCGCTAGAAGATGCTTCGGCACAAGCTGATATTGTAATTACTTCCGGTGGTGTATCCGTAGGTGATGCCGATTACATTAAACTCGCACTCGACAAGCTGGGACAGATTGATTTCTGGCGTATTAATATGCGCCCTGGCCGCCCACTTGCGTTTGGTCAGATCAATAACAAACCTTTCTTTGGCCTACCCGGTAACCCTGTTGCTGTCATGGTATCGTTTATCAACTTTGTTGAACCTGCACTACGCAAGATGCAAGGTGAGCAAAATTGGCAGCCATTAAAAGTTAACGCGATTGCGACAGAGAACCTACGTTCACGCCAAGGTCGGACTGAGTTCAGCCGAGGTGTCTACGAGCTTGATGCCACTGGTCAATTGACCGTAAGAACCACAGGTAAGCAAGGCTCCGGCATTCTTCGTTCTATGAGCGAGGCGAACTGCCTAATCGAAATCTCACCGGCTGTTGATACAGTAAAATCGGGGGAAAGCGTGACAATTATCCCACTTCAAGGCAGAATCTAGCCCATCACATATAAGGCCAGTGCTCTGGCCTTTATATCTAAGCAAATTTTGAGAGATTTTCATGGCTCGCACTATTCTTTACACCTACAAAGGTGAAGACAAAACGCTGACTTTTTCGTACCAACAGCATCGCAATATTCACGAAGCGGTTGCAGAAGCTGAAGGTATTGATATTTCAGAATTTCTAAAGATGGAACAGCAGATTGAAGCTGTGTCTGATACTAAAGCAATGCGTAACTATCGTGACAATCACTTTAGAAAACTAGGCTTTGAAAAACTTACGCTGAAGCAAAAAGAAAACTTAGGCGTCGGCAAAAAGCAAAAATAATTTTTTAGCGCGCTCGTATGAGCGCGTTCTTTAATTGTTACTCGATTGTGATTGAGTCGCATCCAACGACTTCCTCATGTAAAGCAATTCCCAATTCTCTCCCTCAAAACTTCGCGTTCCTAGCTCTCGCTTTATCTCTTCAAAGCCTAATTGTTGATAGCAACGTATTGCGCTGTCGTTATGAGAAAACACACACAAGTCGAGTGTTTGATAGCCACGAGTGATGGAAATCGTTTCGAGTTGCTCAAGCATCGATTTTGCCGCTCCTCGACCTCGAAACTTGGGTGAGACGAAAACCCGACATACTCTTGCTGTATCAGCACTGGTTTCAAACAGTTCAATGTAACCAATAGCTTCAGATTCATCTCGATATAAATAAGCCGAGACCTGAGAGTTAGACAAATGGTGCTCAATCTGCTGAATCGTCAGCGGAAAGTCATACACGGGTCCACCCCACAAATAATTAAGTTCGGGTGAGCTAATCCAATCAATAAGTTGCTGATAGTCCTGAGGACAAAACGCATCTAACGCCACATCAATTCCTTTTGACGAAAAAAAAGAGCTTACCTAAGCAAACTCTCAAATCTTGTTCATCAAATCAAGGTTATTTGATGTTTAGGAATGCCGCACCGCGCACACCACCGGAATCACCATGTTTTGCTTTGATGATCTTCGGACACTTAGCAACAGACAGTAAGTACTTAGGAATACGTTTAGGCATCTCTTCGTAGATAAGCTCAAAGTTAGACAAACCACCACCTAAAGCCACCACGTGTGGGTCATTACCAGTGAAGATATTGGCAAAACAGATCGCAAGTAGCTCCATGAAACGCTCAACGTGCTCGACAGCCTTCGTTTCGCCTTCCGCATGAGCCTTAATAATGTCGATCGCTTTTTTAGGCTCACCGTAATAGTGTTCGTAAATTAGTTCGAAACCACGGCCAGATAAATAGCTATCTAGGCAGCCCTTTTTACCACAGCCACAGCCCAGTAGTGGCGCGTTATCGCCTAAATGGAACCAAGCGTCAAGTGGTAAGCGCATATGGCCAAGTTCGCCAGCTACATTGTTACGGCCAGAGAAGACTTTGCCTTCATAGATCAAACCGCCACCAAAGCCAGTGCCAAGAATCAAACCCATTACGGATGGCGCGTCTTGTAGTTCTTCGTCCCATGCTTCAGACAGAGCAAAACAGTTCGCATCGTTTTCAATTTTAACTGAACGACCAATTTTAGCTTCAAGATCTGCACGTAGAGGTTTGCCTTTTGCTGCGGGCACATTCACCGTTAGTACAGTTGCGTCGTCGGCGTCTTCCATTCCTGGCAAGCCAAGTCCGATTTTTCCTTCACAACCAAACTCTTGATCATACTTTGCGACTAGGCCACTAATGGTCTCAATCAAAAGTGGATAATCGTCGGTTGGCGTTGGTACACGTTCCGTCGCGACACGTTCAAGTTTGTCATTAAATGCACCAAACTCAATCTTAGTGCCACCAACGTCAAAGCCGTAGTACATTGGTTTTCTCCCATCAATCAAAATTCATAAAATCAACAACTGATTCATTATCCATATAGCTACGCCTACAATCCGTGACCTATGATCGATTTAATTGCCGGCTCGTATTAAATGCTCAGACTATAGCCAACAAGCGATTAACTTTTAGAGGGGACTCTCGTTTTGGCTCATAGTTATGAAATCTTTCAGAGCTATTCTTTGCTCATCTACTTTGCCCCGACTCTTACTCAGCATATAACTTTCTTTGAAAGCTTCGAACCAATAGTGGAGCGTTTGCGCTGCGTTATGCTCTTTTACTTCATCCAAAACTAAACTTGCGACTTCAGCAGTGGCCAAATGTTGTTCGTTGTCTGAGCGGCGCATCATGTAACGAGATAGTGTCGAAGGAGAAATTGACAGTACAGGCAGTGAATCCAAGTAAGGAGATTTTCGGAATACACGCCTCGCTTCACGCCAACTTCCATCTAAGAAGATTAATAGTGGTTTCTTCCCACCACAAAATTCGCGAGCATCACCGAGAACCAAACGAGACTTATCATCGATGTACTCATCAGGGAACACTAAAATAGGTTGATACTGGCTATCTTCGAGTAGTGCCAACATCGCTTTATCAGGCTCGGTACGGTTCCATTGGTAAACGTAGCCTTCTTTAACGGTATCCAAAATTAGTCGCCCAGTGTTACTTGGCTTAAAGACCTCATTTTCAGATACGATCAGCACAACCGCCACATCACTCTCTATGCTTGGTTGATGCTCACAAATGCAATATTTGCTCGACACTTGGCAGTATTGGCAACGCTGGACTTTACAGCCCCTAGCGTTAAACGGCTTGGTCGAATTGTCTAAGCGATATTGGTAGAGGTGGTGAAAAGCGTGGACTCTCATGGAATTTCATTGATAATGACAAAGGCCGCAAAGTTTACCCTCACTAGTCAGAGTTGCAAGTCAATTAGAATGGAAGCCTAATATGCAAAACCCCGATTTTATTCGCTTGAGTTTCTTCCTCGCTGTATTAGTGTTGTGCGCCATTTGGGAATGGGCGACACCGCGCAAGCAACTCACTCAAAATAAAGCTTATCGCTGGATGAATAACTTAGGGCTTATTGCATTTAACTCTCTGTGCCTGAGCTTGTTTATGCCTATCCTTGCGTTTGAAGCCGCATTACAAGCATCTCAACAAAGTATTGGGCTGTTTAATTGGCTGAATTTACCTTGGTGGTTTGAACTCATCTTATGTGTAATTTTGTTGGATCTAGCCATTTACCTTCAACATTTGGTGTTCCACCGTATTCCATTGCTTTGGCGACTTCATCGTATGCATCACGCAGATCAAGACATTGATGTGACAACCGGAACGCGATTCCACCCTATTGAGATCTTGCTATCGATGTGGATAAAAGTGGCATTAATCTTTGTGTTAGGTGTTTCACCTGTCGCCATCGTCGTCTTTGAAATTGTGCTTAATGCCAGTGCGATGTTTAATCACAGTAATGCGAAATTGCCACTTGGATTGGATGCTGCGTTAAGACGCTGGATTGTCACTCCGGACATGCATCGAGTTCATCATTCGGTTAAAGTGAAAGAGACCCACTCCAATTTTGGCTTCTTTTTATCGGTTTGGGATCGCTGGTTTAAAACCTATCGAGCTCAGCCAGAACTTGGGCACGACAAAGTACAAATTGGCATTCCTCTTTTCCAAACTGAAAAAGACCAAAGGCTAGACCAAATGTTGGCGCAACCATTTCGAAACAAATAATTCTAAGCCAAGCGATATTTGTGTAACTGAGTTTGCTGTTGACCAGCAATGCTCGCCACTTGCTGCGAACTTTCGACCATCGATTCCAACTGCTGCTTAGTCTTAACGCCCTGATCCGACACTTCAGCAATAGAGTCACTAACCTCAGCGGTTGCTCGCTCTTGCTCTTGGGTTGCAATGGTGATCTTTTCTACCCTTTGGCGGATTTGGTTCACTGCATATTCAATATCAGCAAACGAGACTTTCACCGACTCACTCGATTTAAGGGCTTGAGTCATTTCAGTTCGCGAGTGATTAACGGCCTCTCTTGAATGCTCTGCGGCGGCCACCAGTTCATTCATACGCTCTCGAATATTGGATGTTTGCTGTGAAGTATCGCTGGCCAGTTTTCGAACTTCATCAGCTACTACTGCAAATCCGCGCCCTTGTTCTCCCGCCCTCGCCGCTTCAATCGCCGCATTCAATGCCAATAGATTGGTGCTTTCGGCGATACCTGCAATCATATCCACCATCTCGCGAATCTGTTTCACGCGGCTATCAAGCTCACTCATGGATTGATCATTGAGATCCAAAGACTGCTCTAAAGATTGCAAGCGTTGCTGATTCTGTTCAATGGCTTTTAAACCACGACTTGAATGTTGCGCCGCTAGCTTGGATTCTGTATAAGATTCATTCGTAACTGTCGCAATTTGATTAATTGACGCTTCCAGCTCAACAATAGTTTCAACCATGTTTGCTAACGATTGGTTTTGCTTGCTTAAACTGTGGTTTGATTCTTCAGCCGCACCATGGCTTATCTCTGCCGTTTGATACAGGGTTTCGCAGTTTCTTGTAACACCTGATATCGAATCTCTAGTGGAAGAGATCACTTGCGTTAACTTATTCGCTATCTCTTTCATTTCATATGGGCCACGAAGTTCGACTTCTCCAGTCATGTCATGCTCAGTCAGCCTATTCAAATGATGTAAGATATTTTTCAATCCTCGGTTGACCCAAATTCTTAAACACAACCAAGAAAATATAATAGCTACAACTAACGCGCTACCGCTGGTCATTGCGATATTGGCAAGATGGGAAATGGTTTTAGTCACTTCACTTTGACTAGTTTGTATTAGCCCTTCAGCGCTGTAGGAGATGGCATTTAGGATCTCGACCGTTTGTTCAGCCGCATCTGCAACCTCAACGGCCAACTCCCTTTGTTGCTCAATGAGTGCCAACTTAGCAAGCATCTGCTTTAGTACGCCTGTATCAGTAAAACCAGCGTTCACCATCTGATATGGCGCGGTTAAACTAGCAAATTCACTAATGTCTGGATGCCACTCTGCATAGTCATCGAAAGCCAATTGAATACCTGCAATCCTATTACGCATCTCTTGATAATCTTGCTGCGCTTTATCAAGTTCCGTCTGCATCATTAACCCTACAAACGTACTTTCCATTGAACTTGCACTGGCAATAAAGCGATTAGCAGCGTCAGCGGATTCGGGGTTATCCCCGGTCAAAAACGAGCTAATTCGATTCATTTCTGGACCTATTGAACTGATACCATAACGAAATTCCGTGACTTGATTGTCGATCACTCGCTGCATATTGATTAACTGCTGCTGATTACCCATTATCGTGTCGGTTAGGTATCTCAGCTTAGCCAGTTTACTTTCCAAACCCGACAAAAGATTGCCGTTAATAACACCATCAAACTCTGACGACGTTGTTAACACTTGCTCTTTTAATCTATCGCTTTGACTCTCAAGTCGTTCAATATTCTGTTTTGCTGTGGTTAGAGCATCGATTGAAGTCGCTTGGCTGCCATAGTTTAATTGTTTGACGTGCTCTAAAATCACCTGAGTCAACTTTGCATTGGTCATCGCCAATGGTAAGGCTTTTCCTGAAAGTGATTCAAATTGCGCACCGATTCTCTCTATGCCTCTAACAGAGGTGACAGATAAGGTGATGACCAGTAAAGTGGTGGTGAAGAAGATGGCGCTAATGGCTTGCAGTAAGGATAACGAACTTTTGGTTGCGGAAGTTTTCATGAAAGTGAAACCGAACTAATACATAAGTTTATGCTTGGATACTATGCAGTCGGCGTTACAAAAATATTTCATAATTAAGTCACTAATATTGCATGAACAACATTACGAGTCAGTTAACACTAGTTACACTTTTGGTCATGTTAAGCGGCTGTTCTTCTGCTCCAAAGAACAATGGCATCAATGAGCTAGTTCAAAACCAGCAAATGACCCCGTTTCACGCTGAAATGAAAGATTCTTTTTTGGATGTTTACCGCACTTGGCAAGGTGCGCCTTATCGTTTAGGTGGGACATCTCTCAATGGCATCGATTGCTCTGCATTTGTACAAGTGGCTTTTCAAGATGCTTTGCAACTCTCATTGCCAAGAACAACCAAACAACAAGTGCGCGTTGGAAGTGAACTAGACTATAGCGAAGCGCAAATTGGTGACTTAGTTTTCTTCAAAACATCTAGAAGCGTGCGTCATGTTGGAGTTTACGTCGGAAGCAAGCAGTTCATGCATGCATCAACGTCAAAAGGAGTGATTATTTCGAGGTTAGATAACCCGTATTGGGCTTCTAAGTTCTGGCATTTCAGACGAGTCATTGCCTCGCCTGAAATCAACTGATCATTTATCAGTCGTATTTAGCTACAGCGGTATCAAATAAGTTTTTTACCAATGCGATATATTCGTCAAGAAACAGTATCTGACCATTAGTCGCAGGTTTTCCCCATACACCAGCAAGGACCTCGCTTAAGTCTTCAACGACAGAGTCGGCCTCTTTCAGCAATTGGAATCGCACACTGGAATGTAACTCTGGATTCTGCTCAAAGATAGACATAATGTTGCTTGCTACCATATCAGTAACAACATCTTCTACACTCTCAGATCCTGTATCTCCTACATCTGATGCAAACACATCCAGATTGAAAGCTAAGTGCTCGATTAAAGCCAAGTAACCATCGGTCTCAACAACCACAGCTTATCTCCATTTATTGTCGTGTCGCCACAGTACTCTTTAATACTACGTCATATCAATGAATTTACACAACTCATCTAATATTGGTTGCTGATAATTTCTACAACAAACACAAAATAACGCACGATAACTAGTATATCCATAATCTATCTCAATTTTTATTGGCACTAATTACACATTATTCTGATTCTGTTAACCCGATTAGAATCACCGCATACATATATAAGCGACTTAGTTCACAGTTTATTCATCTGGTTATGAAAATATGCTAAATGATTGAATTTTTTGTACTCCAGACCAGTTTCATAATTAAGCATCTTCTACAATATGGTTAGTGCTTAACCTGTGAGGATAGAGTATGTGGCAAGCCATTTCTCAACAACTTTCTGACACCCTAATGTTTTCTTTTAATATTGAAGAAAAAGTCCGCGTCCAGGGAGGAGATATCAGTGAGTGTTACATGATATCCGATGGCGAACAGCGATATTTTGTCAAAGTGAACAACCGCAACTTCCTTACCAAATTTGATATTGAAGCGGAAAACATTCGCATAATGCGTGAAAGCAACAGCGTATTTGTTCCTGAAGTCATCCTGACCGGAAAATCAAAAAATAATGCCTTTATTATTCTCAACTATTTACCTGTAAAACAGTTAGACGATAGTAAAAACAGTTATCTATTTGGTCAGCAATTGGCTCGTTTGCACCAATGGGGCGAGCAAAAAGAGTATGGCTTTGATCAAGATAACTATATTGGTTCTACTCTACAGCCGAATAAATGGGATCGTAAATGGGCGCGCTTTTTCTCTGAACAACGTATTGGTTGGCAACTACAACTAGTGAGAGAAAAAGGCGTCGACCTCGTAGACATTAACGACTTTACCCAAGTGGTTCACGACCAGTTGGGTAACCATCAACCGACGCCATCTTTATTACATGGTGATCTTTGGCATGGGAATACCGCCAACTCTGTTTTTGGCCCCATTTGCTACGACCCAGCTTGTTACTGGGGAGATAGAGAGTGCGATATTGCAATGACGGAACTCTTTGGAGGGTTTCAGCCAGAGTTTTATCAAGGCTATGAAAGTATCACGCCAATTGATTATAAATACACTGAGCGAAAAGACATTTACAACCTGTATCACTTACTCAACCATTACAACCAATTTGGTGGCCACTATTTGGAGCAAGCTCAGAAAGTCATTCAGAAAATTCTTTCTTACTGACATACTGCTATACAAATAAACAACTTATCTTACATAGGGTTACAGGTGTGAATGGTAGTATTTGTCAATGGTTTCAAACACAACTATTGATGCATAACTTAGCTAATTGTGATTTTTATTAGCTAATTCAAAGTTTGCACTTAATTCACGTCTCACTCGAACTTATCGTCATAAGATTAAAAATGTCTACAAGGACGTCGTAAATCATAACCAACAGTGATGCTGGTTTGCCGTCATTAATCTCATCATGGTGTAAGGAAGAGAGCTATGCGAAACTATACCGAGAAAGTTGTATCATGCCCCCATTGTGGTCACTCAATCGCTATCACACTGGATGCTTCTAATGGCAGTCAAAATTTCTATGATGACTGCCCTGCTTGCTGTCATGCAATTCATCTAAATATGATGGTCAATGAGCAAATGGATTCTATTGAACTGTTTATTGACGCTGATGATGAACAAATATTCTAACGCTATCTGCTCGTTAACATGGATGTTAACGAGATAGGTTCCAGAAGCAACGTCTCGTACTGGAACCTACTCAATTCAATTAAAGCGCTTTCGCTGCTAACACTCGTTCTACCGTATCTACTATCGCTTGCGTCTGCGGATCAAACTCGACATTAATTTTATCGCCGACTTTACGGGCACCAAATAATGTTCGTTTCAAAGTTTCTGGAATCAAATGTACCGAGAATCGATTCTCTTCTACTTCACCAATCGTTAGTGAGCAACCATCCAAGCCAATATAGCCTTTTGCTAAAACATACTTCATTTCACTCTTTGGCAGTTCAAACCAAATTGCGCGGTTGTTCGGTGTATCGATGATTTCGTCGATGTGACCGACTAAAGAAATATGACCTGACATGCTATGGCCACCGATCTCATCACCAAATTTTGCTGCACGTTCGATGTTGACTGACTGACCGACTTCTAGCAGGCCGAGATTTGTCAGTTTCAATGTCGCTTGCATTAAATCAAACGATACGAGTTCATTTTCAATACTCGTCACTGTCAAGCAGCAGCCATTGTGCGCAACAGATGCACCAATGGTTAAACCTTGATTCATTGATGGGATTAATTTAATTGTATGAGTTTGAAAAGCTTCTTTCTTCTCAATGGCAACAACTTCAGCCATTCCTTGAACAATTCCAGTAAACATAGAAAGATCCGTCAGTTTTTGTTGGTGCTTAGTGTGACATTTAATTATCATGCGGCACAATAGCGCAAGCTTAAAACCTTATCCTCTTTTTGGCCTTAGTTGAAAAGATTTTACTTCTCTCGGAGCTCTTACGTGCATCGTTATAAACAAGAAACCAATACACTTGTGAAACTCGCTACCCCAGTGTTAATCGCCTCTGTCGCACAAACAGGCATGGGATTCGTCGATACCGTTATGGCTGGTGGTGTTAGCGCAACAGACATGGCTGCTGTTTCTATTGCAGCGAGTATTTGGTTACCTTCCATCCTATTTGGTGTTGGTCTTTTAATGGCGCTTGTCCCGGTCGTTGCTCAACTTAACGGATCAGGAAAGCAAGGGAAGATCCCGTTTGAGATCCAGCAAGGTATTGCAATGGCATTGATCATTTCAGTGCCAATTATTGGCGTACTTTTCCAGACTCAAACCATATTAGGATTAATGGATGTTGAGCCCTTAATGGCAGCAAAAACGAACGGTTACATGGATGCCGTTATGTACGCTGTACCCGCGTTTCTTTTATTCCAAGCACTTAGAAGTTTAACTGACGGTATGTCATTGACCAAACCTGCTATGGTGATTGGCTTTATTGGCTTAATGCTCAACATCCCTCTCAACTGGATATTTGTTTACGGTAAGTTTGGAGCGCCTGCGCTTGGTGGTGTTGGCTGTGGTGTCGCTACTGCCATTGTGTACTGGATTATGTTCTTGATGCTGTTGTTCTACGTGATGACCTCAAACCGAGTGGCGCACATCAACTTGTTTGGAGAATTTCATAAACCCCAGCTTAAGCCGTTAACTCGACTGTTTAAACTAGGTTTTCCAGTAGCGGCTGCGATGTTTTTCGAAGTAACGCTGTTTGCCGTCGTTGCCCTACTTGTTGCCCCACTTGGTCCTTTGATTGTGGCTGCCCATCAAGTTGCGATTAACTTCTCGTCTCTTGTATTCATGTTACCGATGAGTATCGGAGCAGCAACAAGTATTCGTGTTGGGCATCGCCTTGGTGAAGGCAACGTTGAAGGAGCCGCAATTGCTGCTCGAGTTGGTTTGATGGTTGCGGTAGCTTTGTCTCTCGTTACTGCACTAATGACAGTACTGCTACGAGAACAAGTAGCGCTGCTTTACACAGATAACCGAGCTGTTATAGAGATTGCTCTACAACTCTTACTATTGGCGGCAATTTACCAAGTCACAGATGCGATTCAAGTTGTTGCTGCAGGCGCGCTTCGTGGTTACAAAGACATGGCGGCAATTTTCAATCGAACCTTTATCGCGTATTGGATTTTAGGTTTACCTATCGGTTATATCCTAGGTATGACGGATTGGATTGTGGAACCAATGGGCGCTCATGGATTCTGGATGGGATTCATTATCGGTCTGTCATCGGCAGCAATCATGCTAGGTGTTAGGCTTCGTTGGATGCATAAACAAACTGACGATGTTCAACTTGCACTAGCGGCAAAATAGAAACCTACTCTTTATCAATAAAAATAAGGCCACTAGTTGGCCTTATTTTCTATTCGCAGTTCTATTTTATACCTTATACAACTACTCAACGCGCTCGCGAACAAATCGTGCAAACTTGGGGACGCCATTTTGCGTATGCCCATTAAAGCGAAAAGTGATGACAGAGCCAAGTGGTGGTGGTTCTCTACGTAGGTTGTCTGTAAACCCTGAACCAATATAAAATTGTAACCCAGATTCCAGTTGAACGAGCAGTGCACCCATTAAACCTTGGTATTTCCCCTTTCCAACTTTGTAGCCCACGACCACGGCTTCCGCATCTTGGTGTTTCTTGAGTTTAAGTAAATCATTGCTGCGGCCTGCTTGATAGCGACTGGTGATCTTACGAAGCATGACACCTTCCCCCTTCGCGGCTTCCACAGCATCTAAATATCCAAACAATTCGCTTTCACTTTTAATGGGTGAATGCTCGATGAACTTAATATGGTCTCTCTGGCTTCGCTGGGCAAAATGAACAACGTTGTAATATCGTTTTTGATAATCACCAGCGGCACTTGGCATATCAAATAACATAAAGTCTATTTTTCGCCATGCCTCATTAATCGGTACCTTATCTAACACTGTTTGCTGAACTAGGTGAAAGTTTCCACGCCCAGCCCACAACTCTCCCTCCAGTGGATGATTTGGTAATGGATTGATAAACCAATCGGGTGCGTGAATTTTATTTCCGTTTCTTGTTACTAAAGATTCGCCAGTCCAAACCGCTCGTATGCCATCTAGCTTTTCGCTTTTCCAATACTCTTCAACTTTGATCTCTTGATGATAGCTATGAGCTAAAGGAACAGAAATCGGTACAGTTTGATTTGAACCCCATTCAGCGTTAACAGGAAAAGTGGCAAATACAGCAATAGCCAAAGTAGATAGACGATAGTTCATAGTGGTAATCCAGAGAGTAGTTGTCGATATTTTGCCCACCATTGAGATTAAGGCAATCCATTCCAGAGCCCCTTTCGAGCTACCTCCTAAACAGGGCTAATCAACAAAACCATCAATTACACATTGGTCCGACACACTTAGAATCTGCAGCGATCGTTTTTCTTAAACATGACTATCAAATTGAGAACAACAGTTTCTCAATTTGAAAAATTAAACAATCAAAATTACAAGCTATTGAATAATAACAATTAAATAGTTGGCACATTCTCTGCTCTAGTTAAAGGAAATTACCGAGGAGATACGATCATGGAACTACGTAAAATTGAAGCGAACGACACAATTCTAACTCTTGTAATCAACGGTAACCTTGATGCAGACGGTAGCCGTAGTGCTCAACCTCATATTGACGAGATCATTGCTGATAAGTCAGATCGAGAAATCGAAATCGACTTTAGCCAAGTTCAATTTCTCGATTCATCTGGTGTTGGTGCGATTGTCTACTTGTACAAACGTTTAATTGAACGCCAACGTTGCATGCGTATTGAGAACGTTTCAGGTCAACCTTTAGAAATTATGAATCTACTACGAATTGACCAAGCTATCCCCGTAAATTCAAACAAGCACTAAACTAAATAATTATAACAACAAGGAAGTTGGCATGGGATCTCTAATCAAACACATAGCCCTAAGTTTATCTATCGCTGTTGTTCTGGGTTGTACTAGTTACCCAGAACACGGAAGCGGAGGGATTGCAGAGGCCTACATTCAATCTAATTTTACTCCTGTGATGCCAGATGAACCTCTTGGGCCAGAGCATGGGCTAAGATTCGATTGGCAATTGGCAAAACTGCATTTGGATTCGTTGATTCGTGAGGGTGCGCGTTGGTGTTTTCCTGCAGCGGTAGTCCAAGCGTTAGAAAAACAAAACAGAATTGCTCGCGAGCTAGAAGGAGGTTTATTACTTGATGCCGCTAACGATATTGTCATTCAACGTAAACGCCTAAACGAACTCGAACTGCAGCTTGATTACGTTACCTCTCAAGCCAAATGTGTGCCTCCTATGGATGAAGGGGCTTTCCAACAACGTTTAGCGATGATTGACCAACTCTTCAACCTACTAAACATTGATAATCAGTTTGCCTTCAACTCAGCTGAAATTAACCCCAAATACATGGGACATCTCGCAAGAGCTGCAAATATCTTGGCCGACCACCCTACTTTAAAATTGAGCGTAACCGGCCACGCCGATTCGGTCGGTGACATTCAATATAACCAGAAACTGGCTATGGATAGAGCCCAACAAGTTAAGCGCTATCTCTCTATTTTTGGTTTGGCCCCTACTCGCATCGACACACATTCCGTTGGCGACACCTTACCCCTTTATGACGGTGACAGTGACGGAGTAAGACTGACCAACCGCCGCGTAAGCATTGAAGTTATTGATACTCAAGAACAAGAAACCAAAATGCAAGGAGGCTATCATGCAATGGACTAAGTTACTGTTAGCACTGGTTTTATTTTTGTCTTTTGGTCAGCTACATGCACAAGAAGTACGCGTACAAGTTGGAGATTTAATTCAAGTTAACTTACCGGGTGAAAGCTCACTGAATAAAGGCTTTCAAGTTGATAAACGTGGTCGCATTACGCTTCCGGAAGTTGGAACTTTATATGTTGCCGGTTATACCGAGGAACAACTCAACAATGCAGTGACAGAAGCACTAGAAAAAGTGTATCGAGATCTCTCGTCTGCTTCGGTATTCATTGCAGAACAGCAAATCCTTATTTCAGTCCAAGGCTACGTTAACTCGCCAGGTGAATACACGTTAAGCAAAAGTGCTGATGTGCAAATGGCTCTACATGCTGCCGGTGGCATTCGTTCAGGCGCTCAACTCAACAACCTATTGATAAAGCGCGGTAAGGAAAAGATCACCTTTAACTACAAATCTTTTCTTGATACAGGCAATGAAACCTTACTGCCGCAACTTCGTTCACTCGATACCATTTTCGTCCCGACTTCGCCACTAGTGGGCAATATTGAGCAAGAGTTTGATTCAAGCAAGCTTGCGAACTCTGGAGACAGTGCCGATGGTCGCACCGCGATAAAAGTCTTTGGAGAGGTTAACGCACCCGGTTCGTTCAGCTATAAAAAGAACACCGATTTAGTGGATATCTTGATGCGCGCTGGCGGTGTAACTCGCTATGCCTCTGTTGAGCAGATTCGCGTTATTATTAACAATTCTCCCCAACTGTTTAATTTAAAAACCTATCTTGATAGCGGCGACGTTTCACTGCTTCCAACGCTTCAACCTGGCGCAACCATCTTTGTTCCTAAGCAAGAAGAAGAGATCAAAGCGGGCGCCAATGTCATCTACATTATGGGTGAAGTTGCCCACCCAGGCGCTTACGAAGGTAAAAAGAATGCGTCATTTATGGACATCTTAGCTAACGCCGGCGGTCCTACTCGTTTTGCTGAATCTCGTCAGATCCGATTAATCAAGAGTAACGGTAAAGTGGTCAAGTTTGACTTAACCGCGTTTACCGAAGGTCTAACAGGTCAACGTCCGCCAAAAATTGAAGCTGGTGACGCGATTTTTGTACCCGAAAAAACGGATATGAACGAAAAATCTTGGCTTAAAATCGCCCCTAATCGCGCCGTCAGCGTAATGGGTGAAGTTGTGCGCCCAGGTCGTATTGAGTGGTCTGATGAAATGAATCTAATTGACTTACTCTCGCATGTAGGAGGACCAACGTTACGCGCAGATACAACTAAAATTGAAGTTGTGACGCAGACTGGCAAGCTCCATGTTTTCAATCTTGACGAGTTTATCCTTAATGGAGCCCGCCCATCTGAGCTGCCTCTTGTGAGCGCAGGTTCTATTGTACGAGTTCACGATCTTCCTCAAGATCCGTCAGACAACAAATCGCAATGGGTGCGTCAAAGCTCCGATGCTTCAATCTATGTATTTGGTCAAGTGAATGCGCCAGGGCGTTATCGATTCACCAAAGACATGCATTTCCTCGATATTCTGTCAGCCGCTGATGGCCCGACAAAAGATGCCGACATTCACAACATCCGAATCACCCATAGAGATAAAAGTTATTCAAAAGTGAGTCGATTGAATCTTTCGCTCTACTTTGAAACTGGAGATGAAAGCCTACTACCTAACGTAACAATGGGCGACACTATCTATATCCCAGAAAAAGACAAGATCTGGCTGGATCGTTCTAAAGAGTCGACCGTCCGTGTGCTTGGCGCCGTTAATAAACCGGGACGATATGTGTTTGATGACAATATGACCATTCTTGATCTATTGGCTGAAGCAGGCGGCCCATCTGAACGCGCTTATCTTGAAAAAATTTCCATCGTCAATATGTCTTGTTGCCAAGGCCAAGCGCGAACCTTCGACCTAATTGACTTTAGTAAAACCGCCAACATTTACCAACTGCCTGTCCTTCGTTCTGGTGACACCATTTATGTGCCAGACAAAGGAGAAAGTTTGCTAGAGAAAGCTCGCGTAGGTCTTGAAGATATTCTGCGCTTAACGACGACGATTGTTTTGATAGGAGCCTTATAATGATTCCTGCAACCCATAGCGAAATTGAACAAATCTACCTCGCCGCAGAAATGAGCCAAAGCCGTGCGCTGTGTATCACGGCCTGCCAATCAGGTGACGGCGTAACATCCGTCACAACTGCATTAGCTGAGCGTTATCTGCTTGCTGGGCTTAAAACGTTAATTGTCGACTTAAACACTTTCCACCCAGCATTTGAATCAGCGGGGCTCAATTTAGGGGCATCACTATCTAAAGAAGAAACCGAATGCGGAATCTTGCTTGAACATAAAGAATCACACCAATTGTTTACTGGTCTAGTGGTTCCCCGTGAACAATCAGAGTTGCTATCTTTTCGTGACCCTACTCAGCTTTCAATGAATGTGACAAGTTGGCTAGAACATTTTGACCGAATCATCTGTGATACTTCCCCTTTACTTCAAGTCAATCGGAGCAATATTCCGGCGCAAGTCGTAGCAAGCGCCTGTGACCACACCATCTTAGTTGTGATGGGAGGCAAAACCACATCAGGCCAATTAGCAAAAGCGACAGAGATGCTGACTAATTCATCCATCCAACTCCTCGGCTCGGTACTAAACCTCAAACAACAAGCAACGCTAGGCCAAGAAATGGTACGCGAAATCAATCGCTTTACCTTTTTACCAAAACGATGGCGTGAACGTCTCACCCAGAAAATTTTACGCAACGAACTATTGGCGCATTCAGCCTAGGAGTTACTTATGAAATTACGTCATTTACTCATCGCACTGATGATCTATACCCCGCTCTCCTTTGCTGAGGTTTACACGTTTGGAATTGTGCCACAGCAATCAGCCAAGAGACTTGCGGCTCAGTGGACTCCCATATTGGATGAAATCAGCCGACAAACCGGCCATACCATAGTGTTTAGCACAGCCGCAGATATCCCGACTTTTGAGCAACGTTTAAAAGAAGGCGAGTATGATTTTGCGTATATGAATCCTTATCACTATACCGTTTATAGCCAGAACCCCGGCTATCGTGCAATGGCTAAAGCAAAAGACAAAAGACTCAAAGGAATTATAGTGGTTAAGAAAGGGAGCAATATTACGTCAGCATCTCAGCTCGAAGGCAAAACCCTCGCCTTCCCCTCACCTGCTGCCTTTGCCGCTTCAATTCTTACACGTAACTACTTAACCCAAGCCTCAGTTGAGTTTGAGCCTGAATACGTCTCCTCTCATGATTCCGTCTATTTAGCAGTTGCAAAAGGCTTCTATCCCGCAGGTGGTGGCATTTATCGAACCTTTAATTCATTGCCTGATGAAACAAAAAAACTACTGACGCCAATTTGGGAAACCAACGGATTTACTCCACATGCTATTGCTGCGCACCCAAGAGTACCAAAGAACATTGTAGAGGCAGTCTCCCTTTCTTTCTCTCAGTTAGGCGAGACCAAAGAGACCCAAAATATTATTAAGCCGCTACGAATTCAGAGCTTTGCTCTCGCTCACGACAGTGACTGGGATGACGTGCGCGAGCTTAATATCAATCTACTCGAATAGAGGTATCGGCTATGTCCTTACGAACCAAAACCGTACTCGGTATCGCCTTAATCGAAATAACTATTCTGATGATACTGACCTTCAGCGCGATGAGTTTTTTATCTGACTCGAATGAACAACAATTGATCAAGCGAGCAAATGCAGCAGCGACCTTATTCAGTCACGCAGCAAAAGACTCAGTTCTTTCGACTGATCTAGCAACGCTTAATGATCTGGTTGATGAATTTGCAGGGCTTGATGATGTGGCATATGTTCGAGTTCTACGTGATGGGAAAGAGATGGCTTGCGCTGGCGACAAAGACCTTTTAGATCGACAAATGCATGAAGATAAGACACTCGATGGTGTCTCTGATGGCGTATTTGACGTTCGAGTACCGATAACCGTCGGGACAACTAACTTTGCCATTGTTGATATAGGTTTCGAAACCACAATGATCAGCTCTATGCTCGCTAATGCACAAAAAGCAATTATCGCTATCGCTTCCATTGAGGTTGTTCTTGTCGCCATCTTTTCCTTCATATTAGGAACTTACTTAACGAGAGGTCTCACTAGGCTCACTACTGCTGCTAATAAACTGGGTCAAAGTGGCCCAGGTTACCAATTGAACCACAACAGTTCCGATGAACTTGGTGATGTCGCAAGAGCCTTTGACTCCATGTCGGCTAAACTCGAAAAAGACTATAGTGATTTAAGCTCGGCTAGAGCGGACGCTGAGCTCGCTTGCGATTCAAAAAGTCGCTTCCTAGCCTCCATGTCCCATGAAATACGTACACCAATGAATGGCGTACTTGGCATACTCAATATCTTAGAAGAAACTAACCTCAACAAGGAGCAAAAAAAGCTCGTTTCGACGGCAACCGAATCAGGCCATTTCCTACTCTCCGTAATCAATGACATTCTCGATTTCACGCGCATGGAGTCCAATACTCTCATCCTAGAAAACAAGGCCTTTAACGTTCATCGCTGTATTGAAAGCGTTGTTGATACTTTTCAGCCATCAGCAAACGCACAAGGGCTTGTACTCCACTGCTATATTGAGCAAGACGTCCCTAAGTACCTAGTCGGCGACGAAAATCGCGTAAAACAAATCTTACTTAACTTAATAGGCAACGCGATTAAATTTACTCAAGAAGGGAGTATTCAAATCAAGGTTGCCGGCCAAACGATTGAGCAAAACAGAGTCTCGCTAAATTGCATTGTGACCGATACTGGTATCGGAATTAGCAAAAATGCGCTCGACTATTTATTCGATGAATTCACCATGGTTGACCAAACCTACTCGCGCAGTAAAGAAGGGTCTGGATTAGGGCTGGCTATTTGTAAGCGACTTTGCACCCTAATGGATGGCGATGTGACGGTACAGAGCCAACCCCAATTAGGCAGCACTTTCTCTTTCAACATAAAACTCGAAGTTGCTTCTCAGGAAAGTGAAACAGAAGAAACATCAACGACACCCGATCTTGTTCGAAACGACCTTTCTATTCTTGTCGCTGAAGACAACCGCGCAAATCAACTAGTGATCAAAGAGATGTTCAAACGACTCGGGATTGATATTGATATTGCAGAGAACGGTTTGGAAGCATTAAAGAGAGTCGAAGAATATCGCTATGACTTAATATTCATGGATATTTCAATGCCACAAATGGACGGAATGCAGGCATGTCATGCGATTAGAGCGCTAGAAGATTCGAACACAGCAAGCACCCCTATTGTTGCTTTAACGGCACATTCTTTAGCGGGAGACAAAGAGAAGTTTCTTGCCGCTGGAATGAATGACTATCTTTCAAAACCGCTGCGATTATCACAACTTATTGAAAAAATTAACTTATTCGTAAGCAAACCATCACCAGAAGCTATGCAAACTTCTTTGGATGAGTCTATAGTAGATATGCAACCAGAGGAAACAAAGCTCACCCAAAATATTGAAGTTGAAACTAAACTTTGGGGTCGTAGAAAGGAAGACAAAGATTTGGAACTAGTAGATGAGAAAATTCTCCAGCAAATGATTGAAGATACCAGTGCTGAAGTGATCCCGCTGCTTATCGACCATTATGTTGAAGAGTCAAACCAGCGTTTAGACAAAATCTACATCGCTATGGATGCATCAGACAAAGAAACCCTAGAGTTCGAAGCGCACACCCTTGGAAGCTCTTCGCTCGCTTTAGGAAATCGCACTCTTTCGAATTTGGCTAGAAAGATTGAACATCTCTGTATTGAAGGACAACAAGAGAGTGCTTTCAAATTAAAAGAAGAATTACAGATCTTAGCAGATAACTCCTTAAACGCATTAGAACAGCGGAAATTAAAAGGATTCACTGAATCTGCAGGGTAAGTGGTAAAAGGAATCACCAATGAAACCAAAAGTATTGCTGATAGAAGATTCAACCTCACTGGCTATATTGTACAAACAGTATGTCAAAGATGAACCTTATGACCTATTTCACGTCGAAACAGGAAGAGAGGCCATCGCTTTTATAGAAAGAAATACCCCTCAACTTGTCATATTGGATCTCAAATTACCGGACATGGATGGCGAAGACATTCTCGACTGGATCAATGAGCAGCAAATACCAACATCCGTTATCGTCGCTACAGCTCATGGCTCAGTCGACGTCGCCGTTAGCCTAGTTCAAAAAGGGGCAAAAGATTTTCTTGAAAAGCCCATCAATGCAGATCGCCTTAAAACTTCTATCGCTTTACATTTGCAACAAGCAAAGCTTGAAAATCTAGTCGAAAATATAGAAAGCAAATTCGATCGAAACCGGTTCCATGGTTTCATTGGTTCTAGCCTTCCTATGCAAGGGGTCTATAAGATCATTGACTCAGTTGCTCCAACGTCTGCCAGCGTATTTATTATTGGTGAAAGTGGAACAGGTAAAGAAGTCTGTGCCGAAGCTATTCACCAAGAGAGTAAACGTAAAGATAAGCCATTCGTTGCGATTAACTGTGGCGCGATTCCAAAAGATTTAATGGAAAGCGAGATTTTTGGCCATGTTAAAGGAGCGTTTACTGGCGCAACGGGAGATCGAAAAGGAGCCGCTTCTCAAGCAAATGGTGGAACACTTTTTCTTGATGAACTGTGCGAAATGGAATTGGAAATGCAGAAAAAGCTTTTGCGATTCTTGCAAACCGGTACCTTTACCCCGCTTGGCGGTAGTAAAGAACTAAAAGTCGATGTCCGCATAATATGTGCGACGAACCGTGAACCGCTCCTTGAAGTCGAAGAAGGCCGATTTCGCGAAGATCTTTACTACCGTGTTCATGTCGTACCCATCGAGATGCCGCCGTTACGCGAACGTGGCAACGATATTGTAACGCTTGCGACACACTTCCTCAGACTCTATGCCAAAGAAGACAATAAAGCCTTTTCGAGTATCCACCGTGAGGCCGAAGCCATTTTAAAACGCTATGCATGGCCTGGTAATGTTCGTCAACTGCAAAATATTATTCGTAATATTGTTGTATTGAATGACGAAACTAAGCTTTCAGCAGCACATTTGCCTGCTCAAATGACCAAAGGTCGTAATCAACCAGCTAAACCTGTCCAGGCTGCACCTACTGCTTTTGAACCTTCAGCGGCTCCAATTTCAGAGATGACTGAAGTACTCGAAACGAATAATCATGATTCACCACCTCTAAAAAATGGAGATCAAATACGCCCAATGTGGCAAATCGAAAGAGAGACCATTCAACAAGCCATAGACTACTGTGATGGCAATGTACTTAACGCTGCCGTATTGCTTGAGCTAAGCCCGTCTACGGTTTATCGCAAGAAACAAGCGTGGGAAGCAGAAGATGAGCAACAATTCACGCAGTGAAATCTGGCTCATTATCGATAGTTTGACCTTTGGTGGGATCGAAAGCTACGTACTCGAACTTGCCAAAGGCCTCAAAAGTCATCAAATTCCGGTATTTGTTTGGCTAGTCAGAGATTATCGAGCATCTCCTCCTCTTTGCGAGTTGCTCGAAAAACATAATATTGACTACGGCTTCCTCAGCCAACGATCGTTTGCCTCTCTCCCTACCCTAATTTACAAGATCCAAAAATACCGTCCACTCGCAATACACGCTCATGGCTACAAAGCCAGTTTGTTAGCAAAGATGGCTAGAATGTTGACTGGCTGTCGTCAAATATCAACCTATCACGCTGGCGAAACAGCAGAGGGAGTGCTGAGAATATATGATGGTCTTGACCGTTACAGCGCTTTTATCTCTTCAGCATCGCTTACGGTCAGCAACCAGATACAAGCGAGAATCCCCTTCTCGACTCAATATCTAAATAACTTTATCGACACGACTCAAGTATCAGAATCATCGGGAAACCAAATTGCATTTGTTGGTCGACTCAGCAAAGAAAAAGCCGCTGATCGATTCCTTCAATTAGCCCAAAAGCACCCGACGAAAAACTTCGACATTTATGGAACAGGCAATGAGGAGCGTACCTTAAAGCAAGCGGCGAGTGACAATGTCACATTTCATGGTCACCAAACCAATATGAACCAAGTATGGGAAAGTGTCGGCTTTTTAATTATTTGTTCTCGCTTCGAAGGATTACCGATGACGGCACTCGAAGCGATGGCAAGAGGAATCATCGTTATTTCACTCGATATTGGCAATCTATCTAAACTCATTAGCCATCAAAAGAATGGGTTTATCTATGATAGTTTTGAGCAATTGTGTCGAGATTTCTCAACAATCCAAACTCTTCCTCACCGTCAACTTATCGAAATAAAACGTAACGCTCAGCAAACCATTCAAGATGACTTTTCACAACAAGCACTGATCCCCCAACTACTCAAAATTTATCATTCCAATTCTGTTCAATCTGACTATCAATTTGACAAATAGCTCCCAACAAAAATAAATCACTTATATTTCAACTAGTTACAATGTAATCTAATTGGCATCCCTTTTGCTCTTATCTCTTTACGTGGGAATTCATGCTCACTTTGATAATTAAGGGGAACGTTATGGCTAAGAATATTCTGTTTGTACACTATGGTGATGATTGGATTCGCGGCAGTGAACGTTGTCTATTGGATTTAATCAAGTATTTAGACTCTCGCGCCTATCGCCCTTTTGTTTGGACCAATAACAGAGAGCTAACGAAACAACTTGGCCTAATGAATGTTCCATCAGAATTGAATCACTTTCCGCTCATCGCAGGTTGGAAAGCTCCTCGATTCGATGTCGCGAGTTGGTTAAATCTCATCGAGTATGGGTGCAAATTGATTGAACGTGAAAATATCGATCTGATACACGTCAATAGCGCCGCGCCTTGTCAGTGGATGGTTGCTGCGGCACGTATCAAGCATATTCCGTTGGTAACTCAGCTGCATTGTGGCTACACCGTCAGAGATCGTCTCACATTAGGTGTTCATGCAAGCCCACACGTTATTTCAGTCAGTCGTCACGTTGCAATGCCATTACTCAGAGATGGTTACCCAGTAGAAAACCTATCTGTTGTCCACAATGGTATCGATGTAAACCTTCTTGAAGCGCAAGAAAAAGTGGATGTACGCCAGACACTCTCTATTTCTGAGCATGATTTTATCTTTGCAACAGTCGGTTCAATGATTCATCGAAAAGGCATCGATCGAATCATGACGGCACTGCGCCACGTAACACTAGAACACCCTAACGCCTGCTTGGTTGTTATCGGAGATGGACCATTAAGAGACAAGCTTGAATCTCAAGCCGATGCACTTCATTTAGGAGACCGAATTCATTTCATCGGAGAACAACATAATGTCGTCGGTTGGCTAAAAGGGTGTGATGCTTTCATTAGTGGTGCACGAAGCGAAGCGTTTGGATTAGTGCTTGCTGAGGCTGCTATTGCGCAAATCCCTATCATCGCTCCTTATGAAGGTGGTATTCCAGAATTCATTCACCACAAAGACACCGGCATTTTATACCCGAATCGTGGGATTGGCGGCATGACCAAAGCGATGCGCATCGTCGTGAATAACCCCAACCTATGCCGAGAACTTGCCACTAGAGCCTATCAATATATTCATACGCATCATGACCTAGAAATAACCTGCCGAAAGATTGAAAAAGTGTATGTGCAACTTTTGTCTCACGAACCTAAAACACAGCTCGGTTTTTTCCGAACATTCTTGCCTCTGAAAACCTTTGTTAGCAATCGCATCACAATGGGAGGTCAACATGGATAATCGACCAATCACGCTCATCTATGATCCAATCACTTTTAAAGGTGGCTCTAAAGTCGCAACAAGCGATGCGTTGGCTCTCTGCCCTACTACCGACCAAAAGTTTGTTGTCATCACCGCAGATAAACAATATTGGGAAAATACCGAATTTTGCCAACAAGATGACACCAGCGTATACCATTTACCTTTGGCTAAATGGCTGACACGCCACCACTACGGAATTCTTTATTGGATAGAACAATACATCGCTTCTTTGCTACTTCTCTTCTTCATCGCTCGCTTTTCTAAAGTGACAAAACTGATTGGTGCATCCGGCCCTGGTATTGATATGCCCCTCTATATTGTTCATCAGTGGCTCAATATTGAGGTTATTCAATGGGTACACGGAAATGTCGGTTGCTCTCGTTCTATTGGTCGCTGTTTAACACTCGCCAGCGCTGTGTTCTACCTGCCTTCTGCAAAAAAAAGCATGAGAATAGCGATTGAACATTATTTTAAAAGCAAGACTGACATTGAAGACATTTCAGCGATCGCAAGCAACTACCTTAGTTGTGACCACTACTATGAAACCATCAATGGTATTGCAGCCAGCCGCTGGCCAACCCGTTGCCAAACAGACTTTCCAGTTGGTTTTTGGGCAGCATCGCTTTTGAAATGGAAAGGGTTAGATACGTTAATTGATGCAATGAGACACGCGCAAATGATTAGGCCGCTGGCTTTGAATGTTTGCTTTATCCGTCCTAAAAACACCGAACTTCCAGTTTCTAAAGCGCCGGTTATTTTAAAATATACTACCTGGCATCAAGATCCTGACAATTTGGATGAAATACGGAGCCAATCCAATATTTTTATTTCCACCAGCCACAGTGAGCCCTTCGGTTTATCGATCTTAGAAGCGTTGGCATCTGGTATGTGCGTTTTGATTCCCGAAGATGGATCATATTGGGATCAAAAGTTAACCCATAATGTTAACTGCGTGAAGTACCAACCCAATGACCCAAACTCACTTTGCAATGCGCTGCTATACACCTTTAACCAACGTGAAGTCATGCAGCAATGCTGTCAAAACGCTCTGATCATCGCACAGACATATCAGGCAGAAAAACAGTACGCCAAATTTGCCCAGTACATGAATAGCCAACTCGTTACCGCTTAACTGGATGGGGACAACGTCATGAATAACACGCCAATAAAAAACATGAGTTTGTATGCTGTCAGTCTGTTTCTAATGAAAGGCGTATCGCTGTTTACCTTGCCGTTAATGGCCCATTATTTGACTCCAACTCAACTAGGTCAGCTTGAGTTCATTGGTGTAACAACGGTTTTCTTCGCTATGGTCGTGGGGTTAGCGATGCATGAAAACTTATATCGATTTATCGGAACGATCGAGTCTAAAAGTCAGAGAAGATTGAAAGCCGCCCAACTCTATTCCGCTTCATTGGTTATTTCCGCAACCTTGGGTATTTTAGCCGTTGTCGTATACAACCTACTCGACACGCCAATTGATGCAATATCGCGAACTCAATCTTTATTAATTGCAATGGTATTGTGTTATGAAGCACCGCTAGCCATTGGTCTTGCTTGGCTTCGATTACATAACCAAGCGGTATTGTTCTTCAAAATATGTGTATGTTCGGTCACGATTCAAGTCATCCTCGTTTTGTTAGCTCTTATCTATCGACCTGATGTTACGCTCATATTCGCCGCCAACGTTTTATGTACATTGGGTCAGTTCATCTTTCTTCATTTTTACCTAGGTTTTCGTATTCAACTACCGAAATTTAGTCAATTCAAAGTGTACCTTCTCTACTCTTCACCCTTGATGCTTTCAGCTATGGTTGCCTTTTGTTTAAGTGGAGCGGAGCGTTGGATTATTGCGGGCTACACAAGCTTAGAAACTCTTGGTATTTATGCGATCGCAGCAAAATTTGCACTTGGGGTCGGTATCTTAATTCAGCCATTTCATATGTGGTGGATGCCGAAACGGTTTCAAGTGCAAGAAACACAAGGCAACTGCAAAGTTGTTCATACTATTCAGCAAGGTACATTACTACTCTGCATGATCGCGGTTGGCACTGCATGGGCAAGCCAACTGTTTATTACCTTCGCACTTCCAAGTATCTATCATGCAGCCGTACAAATGGTAACGATGACCGTGCTGATAATGATGTTTAAGGAGTTGGCAGAGATGGTCAACATGGGCATTCTGTATGCAAAACAAACCTCTAAACTGTTGTTGATCAATCTTGCTTCTATTGCTTTTGCTTTCATCATTGGCGCATTGAACATCCACCTAGGCATTATGGCCATCTTGTCTGCTTTGCTACTTGGCCAAATTTGTCGGTTTTTCCTTGCCCTAATAACAAGTCAATCACTACTGCGTTTACCTTACAATATGGCCGCATTTACCGGACTCATTTTGTTAACGTCTCTTCTAATCTTAAGCGGAACAGTGCAACATTCCGACAATGTCACCTTCCTTATGCTCGTGCTTCAACCGCTCGCTATATTATGCTTTGCCCATCGAACTCAGCTTATCCACATTAAAGAGATCAAAGCGCAGCTATTTCCCACTCACACTGTGATTTCAGCTTCTACCAAACAAGATGTTGAGGAAAAGCATTATGGGTAGCATGGCGGCGCACAAAACAACACTGATACTGATGACCGCTTTGTGTGGCAGTTTGGTCGCTGTATGGTCTTTACTGCCTCATCCGGCACTTATCGCTGTGATCTGCATACTCCCTTTCGCCATTTTGTTTGTCCTTAACCAAACATTTTGGTTCGTAAGCCTATTTGTGCTCTTTTCATTTTTTAGAATACACGAAGCCTTTCCCGTCATTTATTCCTTGAAGATTCCACTGCTTCTTTCGTTAGGCGCGTTATCTGCTTTGATGTGGCACACCTTGATCAGTCAGAAAATGAACACTTACTGGCACCCTAGTATGACCCACTTAGTCATTTTCTGGGGCCTTGTAACCATAGGTTCAATTCTGGCTTCAAACCCCGGCCTATCCATTACCTACTTCAAGAACATTTATTGGAAGATCATTGTCATGACGCTTGCTATTGCCTGGTTGGTCGATAGCGAAGACGCAGTAAAAAAAATCGCCACCTTGATCATCATTTCTGGTGCGTTAATTTCTGGTGTCGCTATTTTTAATTCGCTCAACGGGATTGGACTTGTTGAGGGAACACGTGTGACTATCGGCCGGGATTTGGGGTCAGTATTAGGAGACCCAAACGATCTTTCACTAGTGCTAATGTTCCCACTCGCTTTCGCAATATCGTTCGCAACAACCCAACAGATTGGTATGGCGAGAATACTTGGCGTTGTAGGGGTAATACTCGCGGTATGGGCAGTGCTTGCAACGCAAAGTCGTGGTGGATTACTCGGCTCTTTAGCTGTATTTGGCATGTTTGGCTTGAGGCTCATTCGTTCCAAATCACTATTAATCACGCTTGGTATTATTGCAGCAACGGCTCTTTTCTTTATGGCAGGGATTTCAGATCGCCAATCTGGTGGGGCCGCTGAAGAAGGGATAGATGAGTCCGCGATGGGTCGACTCTACGCATGGGAAGCGGCATTTAAAATGGCTCTCAGTAACCCACTCACCGGCGTTGGTTTAAACAACTTTTATGCGAATTACTTCTTCTACAGTTCACATTGGGATGGGCTTAATCACGCTGTACACAGTACTTGGTTTGGCGTTCTTGCGGAAACCGGATTTCTTGGTCTCGGGGCATTTATCTGGTTGATTCGTGGATTAATCAAAACTAGCCGTGAAACGCTATCTACCCTTGATTCAAACCGAGCCAACTACTCCCCTTACCTTGTCGCGACAGCAATGGCAGTGTATGCCGGAATCGTTGGTACCATTGTCTCCGGGACTTTCCTCACACAAGGTTTTACATGGCCGATTTATATTCTATCAGCCCTTTGTATTGCGATATCTCGTATCACGCAAAACTCCTCTCAAAATGAGAAAACTCGTTAAATACCACTAGCAAAATCTATAACCTACTGTTTTTATTAATTTAAAATTCTGGCACGTAAACTGAAGTAACAAAGCAATACTCTAATAAATGAGGACTGCTTATGTTAGCTCACCAACTCAGTCACCTAAAAATTTGGCTTATAAATCACGAGAACCCGAACTATCGCAAATTGTTTGTCATTTTGAAAAACATGCGTGCATGCGACATTCCCACCCCTCATTGGCTTAATAAGTGCCTGCTTTCTCTCTACTTAATCATCCGCAATACCACTGCATCATTTGCTAGAGTGCTTTTTTTCACGCCTGCTTTTAAAGGCCGACTAAGCCGCTATGGCAAGCGACTGTATTTGTTTGGTGGTATCCCATTTGTCTCTGGACCCTTAGAAATTTCACTTGGTGATGATTGTCGAGTTTCAGGGCAAACAACATTTAGTGGCCGATCACAATCAGATCGCCCTCAACTTATCGTCGGAAGTAATGTTGATATCGGTTGGCAAAGCACCTTTGCCGTAGGGCGACAGATCATTATTGGTGACAATGTCCGCATAGCTGGTAAAGCTTTCTTGTTTGGTTATTCCGGACACTCCATGGATGCCGCATTAAGAGCCCAAGGAGCCGGAGATCGTGAAGAGGATGTAGGAGATATCATTCTCGAAAAAGACGTTTGGCTAGGTACAAATGTTACCGTTTGTCCAAACGTCACCATTGGCCAAGGTACTGTGGTTGGAACAGGGAGCGTTGTAACCAAAAGTCTTCCTCCTTTTGTCGTCGCTGCTGGCAACCCGGCTAAAGTGATTAAGCAACTAAAAGCAGAGGAGAATCATTATGCGTGATTTGATTGTTTTTGGTGAAGACTTTGGCGGCTTACCCTCAAGTACACAGCACCTAATCACCCGATTGGCGGATGATCGTAAAGTTTTATGGGTAAATTCGATAGGTTTACGTCAGCCACGGTTAAACATCCATGATATTAAACGTGCACTTGGCAAGCTAGTTGGTCGAGGAAAAAGCGGTTATCAGGCGGCGCAGCCTTTAAAAGACAATATCACTGTCGTTAACGTTAAAACGATTCCTGCACCAAGATCTATTTTCGCTCGTGCGATGGCGAAATCAATGCTATTGGCGCAGCTTCGCCCAGTTGTTGAAGAGCTTAAAATGGCAAGGCCTATTCTATGGAGCTCACTGCCGACAACGGCTGATTTATGTGGCGGATTTAACGAGTCAGCGGTGGTTTATTACTGTGGGGATGACTTTTCTGCCCTCGCCGGTGTTGATCATCAAGTGGTTAATCAGCACGAGCAAGCATTGGTCGCCCAAGCGGATATCATCCTTGCTGCCAGCCCTAAGCTTTGTCAAAAGTTCCCAATGCATAAAACTCATCTGCTCTCGCACGGGGTTGATCTTTCTCTGTTCCAAACCCCTACGGCACCAGCGAGAGACTTACCCAACAATGGAAAACCAACCGCAGGGTTTTACGGCAGCCTTTCAAATTGGTTAGATTATAATTTGCTGCAACAGTTGTGCACTTTACGCACTGATTGGAATTTCGTATTCATCGGCCCTCAGGAAATATCACCTTGCCCGCTGCCTTCATTGCCAAATGTCTATTATTTAGGGCCTAAGGCGCACAGTGAACTCCCTAGTTACAGTCAGCACTGGCAAGCCAGTTTGCTTCCGTTTGTTGCCAATGACCAAATTGCGTCATGCAGCCCGCTCAAGCTCATGGAATATTTAGCAGCAGGCCAACCTGTTATTTCAAGCTATTTTCCTGCGCTTAAACCTTTTCAAGAAAACATTCATCTCGCCTACGATGTTGCACAATTTAGCGCAGCTCTGACTTCAATCGAACAGAATCAAAGCAACGTATTGCCTGCACATTTAGAACAAGAAAGTTGGGATAACCGAAGTCATCATTTATCAAAATTGCTGGAGTCGTTATGAATGAACTAAAGCTGAGATTCATCGTGTTACTCAATGCAGCGTGGCGTCAACGCTATGTGATCGTTCTACCAATATTAATCTTCCCTTTTGCTGGTTATTTCGTTGGTAAAATGGCTCCGGCTAACTACGTGTCACACACCAGTATGTTGATTCAAGAAACCGCGAAAATGAATCCGTTTCTAGAAGATATTGCAGTATCGACCATGCTAAAAGAACGTTTGAACGCATTAAGTACACTATTAAAAAGTCGTCACGTTTTAACCGCAGTGGCTAAAGAACATCAGCTTATTGATGACACTATGTCTGCGCTAGAAAAAGACAGAGTCATTGGCCGACTCGCATCTAACCTTACCGTTAACCAGCCCGGTAAAGATTTCCTTAAGATTACTTTCTCTTCGTCAACGCCTGATGGAATGAAAGAACTGCTAGAGTCCATTAGTGAGCATTTCATTGAACAATTACTTGCGCCGGAGCGCTCTTCAATTAAGGATTCAGCTGAGTTTTTGGCCATCCACATAGAACAAAGACGTGAAGAGTTAGAAATTGCCGAACTCAAATTAGCTGACTTCAAAAACAGATTTTCAAGTATGACGCCAGAGATGCAGAGCCAAAGCTTAACTCGTCTAGCGGTACTCAAGCAGAGTTTAGCGGAAAAAGACGCTGAACTATCAGGGGTCAAGCGTAGCCTTGGTTCTCTAGATCAACAGCTCTCTAGAACCAACCCAGTTATCGGTAAAATTGAGGATCAGATCATTGAAACCCGAAGTGCATTGACCCTTCTCAGAGCAAAATACACCGATAGCCATAGCGCCGTTCAAGGTAAAGAGCGTGAATTGCGACGCTTGGAAAGTGAAAGATCACAACTGATTAATGTAGAGCAACCGAACGTTAATAGTAACCAGCTTTGGGACATTGCTAGCAGCAACAGCCTTGCTGAGCTTGGAGAAATGCAGCCGCTGCTTGTTACTCAGTTACACAACCTGCAGTTGGTTCGTAGTCGATACGAATCTCTTACTGAAGAGACAAAAAGCTTAAAAACCATGATTACTGAGCTGGAACAAAATGCCAACCAATTTGGTGATCATGCAAGAGCGCTGTACAAATTAGAGCGCGAAGCCAACACCAAACGTCAGCTTTACGATGAACTCGTACAACGCTATGAAATGGCACAACTTACAGGTTCATTAGGCGTCTTTGAGCAGAACAAGCGAGTTAAGATCATCGATTTACCTTATACACCAAGTCACCCTTCCAATTTACCGATCATCTTGTTTGTTATTGCAGGTCTATTCGCTGGTCTGGCTTTAGGTTGTGGTATCGCAACATTTATTGAGTTGTTTAACTCTTCAATTCGTCGAATAGAAGAAATAGAAACGATAACTAAAGCGCCAGTTCTTACTTATCTTCCAAATATAAAAATAAATCCTTCATTCCGCGATTCAATTTGAAACCACAATAGTGCCAAATTGAAATAACCACTTAACACACTGTTTTTATTGACAATATAAACTGGCACAGCCTATGCAATGTTAGATGATAACTAACAAAGTCAGTGATATAGGAGTATGCCATGACAAACAAACTAAAATGCATTGTCCATGTCGTTCAGCACCTCGCCCCCGGCGGATTAGAGTCCTTGGCCCTCAACATGCTTGCCTTTTCGGAGCCTGAGCAACGCGTTCTGATAGTCAGCTTAGAAGGCACTAAACTCGAATCGATAGCGAACTGGCCGAAGCTGGCTCAATACCAAGATCAGCTTATTTTTCTGAATAAACCCGCTGGTTGTAGTTTGAAAACATTGATGCAACTGTACAAATTGTTCAATGTGCTACAGCCTCATACTGTACACACTCATCATATAGGGCCAATGTTATATGGCGCCGTCGCTGCACGACTGGCTGGGGTGAGCAATCGCATTCACACAGAACATGACGCTTGGCACCTAAACTCGCGTAAACATCGCTCTCTACAAAAAGTCGCACTTAATGTCGCAAGCCCTCACCTTGTGGCTGACGCAACACTGGTCGGCGACCAGATTTCTCGACACTTCAATTATAAAAATATCACAGTGATCAAAAATGGTGTGGATTGTCAGCAGTTCAAGCCAGGTTCAAAATTCCTTGCGCGACAAACGCATAAACTCCCGACGAACGTTACCTTGATCGGAACTGCAGGTCGTCTAGAAAAGGTCAAAGGACAGGATGTGTTGATCAACGCAATGCCTTTGCTCAATAGTGACATCCACCTTGTGATTGCAGGGTGCGGAAATGAACGAACTCGCTTAGAACGTCAAGCAAGAGCGCTAGGTGTTTCCCATCGCGTCACTTTCTTAGGGCTAGTAGACGATATGCCCCGTTTTTATCAAAGCCTAGATTTGTTCTGTTTGCCTTCTCGTTCAGAGGGATTTCCACTTTCAACCCTAGAAGCACAAGCTTGTGGCATCGTCACTATTGCAACCAACGTTGGAGCTAGCGGAGAAACGTTAGACCCCGATTCAGGTCTATTAGTTAACAGTGAAAACCACCAAGAGTTAGCATCCGCAATCCAGCAAGCGCTTAAAGATTCTGACAGCGCTAACCCTAGAAGCTTTGTATTAAATCAACATGACATTCGCCAGATGATTGTTGCTTATAACTCACTAACCAAGGAGAAAAGCGCATGATTGATTTACTGTTAATTCTCACCTTCGCGTTAAGTGCTATTTTGATTGTTTACCATCATGTGGGCTATCCAGTCATTTTATCTTGGTATTCGAAGAGCCACCCGTTGAAAGCAATGCGTCATAAGTTGCGAGGCTTTCGCACTGACCTTTCCGACCAAAGTTGTGCCTCCGTAACCATCCTAGTACCGGCTTACAATGAGGAACAGTGGATAGCGGATAAGATTCGTAACCTAGCATCGCTCGATTATCCTAGGAAAAAGCTCAAAGTGATCATTGCCTGTGACGGCTGTACCGACAATACAGTGCTCATTGCTGAGCAAACGATTCAAGAAGCCTTTTGCTGTGATGTTCATTTTGAGATCCGCGCTCTAACACCAAACCGAGGTAAAGTCGCAGTCGTTAATGAACAGATGAAGACCATCGATAGTGACATTACTGCATTGAGCGACGTTTCAGCCATCATTTCACTTGATGCACTGTGGCTTGCAAATAAGCACTTTAAAAACCCAGATGTTGGCGTGGTAAATGGCCGTTATACGCTTTTTGACACGCGAAATACTGGTGAAAGTAATTACTGGCTTTACCAAAGCAATGTAAAAATGCATGAAGCGACACTGGGCTCAACACTTGGTGCACATGGTGCCTTTTATCTGTTCAGAACGGAGCTGTTTGAACCGCTTGCGAGTAATACAATCAATGATGATTTTATTATCCCTATGCGAATAGTGCGTAAAGGCTATCTTTCAGAATACGATAAAGAGATGACGGCATTAGAGCTTGAACCCTCTTCAACCAACGCGGATTTTAAACGTCGTTTACGTATCTCTGCAGGCAATATGCAGCAAGCCATTCGACTATCTGATATGTTTTTACCACGTTATCGCGGTGTCGCTTTTGCCTTTTTGTCAGGTAAAGGGTTAAGGCTCCTAACACCATATTTAATGATCGCATGTTTGATAACTTCAATCTGTTTAAGCCAGTATCCGGTGTTTATGGCAGCGCTCGTCGCACAGCTTGTTGTTTACTGTATTGCTTACCTCGCTTACCTATTCCCCTACATGTTTAGCCATAAAATCTGCAAATTACTGTTATATATCGTGGCAGGACATATCGCGAATTTCATTGGTGGACTTCGTTATTTATTGGGCTTAGAAACTGGAAGATGGTCGCGCGTGAACCATTAAGGAGATAATTATGAGTAACGTATCAACGCCAATGAGTATTTATATCGCTAAACGCCTATTTGATTTTTTGGGCGCCTTGTTTGCTCTGATCGCTTTAGCGCCTATTATGCCCTTCATCGCGATTGCTATTAAGCTGAGCTCGCCTGGTCCCATCTTCTATAAGCAATTGCGTGTCGGCAAATCAACCCCCGACAGAATGCTATTTTTCGACATCATTAAGTTCCGAACCATGTATCAAGATGCTGAACAGAGAACTGGGGCAGTTTGGGCAACGGAAAATGACCCAAGAATTACTCCGGTTGGCCGCTTTCTAAGAAAAACGCGCCTTGATGAAATTCCGCAACTGTTTAACGTAATTAGAGGCGATATGTCATTGATTGGCCCCCGCCCCGAAAGACCAAGCTTTTATAACAAATTGGAGCAAGCCATCCCATATTTTGCCGATCGCACCTATGGCGTCATGCCTGGAATCACTGGCCTTGCTCAGGTTAATCAAGGTTATGACACCTGCATTGATGATGTGCGCAGAAAAGTTGGGTTCGATCATAGCTACGCATTATCACTACGCTCACTAAGATCTTGGGTCGCAATGGACATCGATATTATCACGCGAACTATTGTCGTCATGTTTGATGGTCGAGGACGATAATTTTTCCGGCTAGCCTGATAACAAAGGCTAGCCGTTCCAATCCATCTCGAGTTCAAATAATCATTGTCTCTGGTTCGCGATAACGCTTTAATGAGAAAAACGACAAAAAGCAAAAGCGTATGAAAAACCTCTTTGAACAGTATCCTTTAATAAACCAACTCGTCTCATTAAAAGAGAGCGAGTGGTTTAATCCAAACACCACCACAGTAGACGCTGCCTTACCCTATGTCGGTCTGACTCAAGCAGATGTACAAGACGCATCGGATCGTTTGACTCGATTTGCACCTTATCTAGCCCAAGTTTTCCCTGACACTGCAATTAATGGTGGGATAATCGAATCTCCAATACGTGCCATTGAAGCAATGAAAAGCCAGCTTGAGAGCCAGTACGACCTACCTATTCCAGGCAAGTTGCTGTTAAAAATGGATAGCCATCTACCAATATCAGGCTCTATTAAAGCGAGAGGCGGTATTTATGAAGTGCTAACTCATGCTGAAAAACTCGCCATTCAGCATGGGTTATTGACGTTGACGGATGATTATCGTCAGCTCGATTCTGAAGAGTTTCGCTCCTTTTTCTCTCAATTCAGTATTGCTGTTGGTTCGACAGGTAACCTTGGCCTTTCCATTGGCATTATGAGTGCGAAGCTTGGATTCAATGTATCTGTCCACATGTCAGCAGATGCCAGAGAATGGAAAAAAGCGAAGCTAAGATCCCACGGAGTCAATGTAGTGGAATACCAAAGTGACTACGGTGTCGCCGTCGAACAAGGCCGTAAAGAAGCTGAGCAAGACCCTAATTGTTTTTTTATTGATGACGAGAACTCAAAAACACTGTTTCTCGGCTACTCTGTCGCCGGAGAAAGAGTAAAACATCAACTCGAAGCGCTAGACATTACAGTCAGTAAAGACCAGCCATTGTTTGTCTATCTACCTTGCGGTGTTGGTGGCGGCCCAGGCGGAGTAGCTTTTGGACTAAAGCTCGCATTCGGCGATCATGTTCATTGTATTTTTGCAGAGCCAACCCACTCGCCCTGTATGCTGCTTGGCGTTCATACAGGACTGCATGACCAAATCTCAGTACAAGAGATTGGCATCGACAATAAAACGGCTGCGGACGGGCTTGCTGTTGGTCGAGCCTCAGGTTTTGTTGGTAGAGCAATGGAACGAATGATTGATGGTTACTATACGGTCAGTGACAGTACCTTATTTAGCCAACTTCAAACGTTAGCTAAAACCGAATCTATTCAATTAGAGCCGTCAGCACTTGCCGGAATGAAAGGCCCGTTTGTCATTTACCAGCAAATTGACTACTTGGCGCGACTCAATTATTCAAACAAAGCACTTAAAAATGCGAACCATCTTGTTTGGGCGACTGGCGGCGGTATGGTGCCGCAAACAGAAATGGAAAAATACCTCACTATAAAAACTTGATTTGGCGCACATTTATTATCCTGCACGGTTTAAAAAAGCGCCTTTTTGATTAGATGTAAAGCAAACAGTTTCAAAACCAATAATTTACGCTTGCACGATTGAACAAGTCTCGGTAACATTCGTCACGTTCTTAAGGAATGGGTCCGTAGCTCAGTTGGTTAGAGTACTACCTTGACATGGTAGGGGTCGGCGATTCGAGTTCGCCCGGACCCACCATTCCTTCTGTTGAGTTTGTCACTCAACCTTGATTGATTTAGTCACAATCATGTATAGAAGCTTAAGTACATCGTGCGTCCGTAGCTCAGTTGGTTAGAGTACTACCTTGACATGGTAGGGGTCGGTGATTCGAGTTCACTCGGACGCACCATTATTTAAAAAAAGCCTGCTTAATAGCAGGCTTTTTTGTATCTTCCCTATCCTATTTTCATGTCATACCCACAGGGCTAAACCATCGTTGGGTCAGGGTCTAAGCCCATCAATTGTCTACCAAGAATCTGAGCACAAACATCATAATCCGTGTATGCATGCGCGCCAGTCATGTGTGAATCACGGAACAAACGCTGCCCTTCGTTATCACTAAACCATGCCATACCGCCCATTGCATCAAATAGACGATCTACTGCCGCGATACACATCTTAACCGCATAGGCTTGGTTAGTTCGCCAGTAAACGAGCGTATCTGCATCAGGGTACTCCTTACGCTCTCCATGCTCTTTATGGTCGTTCCATGTTTTCTCTAGTAATGCTCTTGCTGCCGCAACTTGATGGGTCGATTCCGCTAAGCGCATCAATGCTGGTGTTGCAACACCGACATTTGCGCCAGTGTAAGCCCGCACACGATTTTTCTGTTTCTCGGCGAATACAGTTAGCATACGCTCAGCAATGCCTAAGCCAATCGCCGCAAAACCACATGCGAAATAAGGGCGATAAGGAGTGTAGAAAATATCGCTATCCGGATACAAATCGAATCCAGCGGAGTGCCCTTCCATCATACCTTTGGCTGTTTCAATACGGTGCTCTGGAATAAACACATTATCCAATACTAATGTTTTGGTACCGCTTGATTTCATACCCGCCGCATACCAGTCATCAGTGATTTTGTATTCGTGTCTAGGGACCACACCAAAACAGTAAAGTTTATTCCCTGCCTCATCAACACGATTAAAGCCTAAGATTGCCCAATCAGCATGATCACACCCACTACTCCATCTCATATCACCATTAATGATGACGCCGCCTTCCGTTTCTTCAATTTTTCCAAATGGTGCAATGCTTGAACTTGCGGTGCCCTCTGGATTGCTTGCCCAAAACTCCTCTTGTGCTAGCTTAGAAAACATCGCCATCTGGTGGCTATGGGTAGCCAATAAGCTTGCCCCCCAAGCAGTACCGCCACAAGCTCCGGCCAATGCAGCAACACAATCAGTAAATTCTGGTAGTGAGATCTCTAAACCACCGTAAGCTTTTGGTTGGAACGCGCGGAAAAAGCCGATTTCTCGTAGTAGACGTATGTTTTCTTCAGGTGGCGTGCGGTCTTCTTCAGCCTGCAGAGCATTACTAGCAATAGTTGGCAAGATTGCATTTAGTTTTTCAAGTAGCGGATTTTGCTGTTTCATCATCGATTCCTTTTGATATAAACCCTGTTGTTCTGATCGGGATGTAGGGTTCATTATTGCCACACCAGAAAAGATGTTAAATGGATGTTACCTGTATTCACTTGTACTTTTCATGAGTATAGATAATATATTAACTAAAATTTGTTATGCTGAGTTTTAACTGGAATGATGGTTAAGGAAGAGATAGATGACGCAAATGGCGATACCCAATTTAGATATCGGTAAAGTTTATGATTCGCGTTACGATGATAGTGACTTCCATATCGAGCGACTCAATAGCTTGGCACTTTTCTTTGGTCGAAATATGCCAACGCACTACCATGATCGATACTATCAATTACATATTATTCTAGAAGGAACAACCCATGTATTGCTTGATGAGGCACACTACCTAAAAACCGGGACAACACTGTTTTTTACACCACCAACAGTGCCGCACTCTTTTGTTACCGATGATGATGCGAATGGCTACGTCATCACGGCCAGTCAACCTTTGGTATGGCGTCTACTTGATATCGAGATAGGTCGCAACGATGTCGCCTCGACCGCATTACAGCCCTTTTGTACTCAATTAAGCAATCCCTCAAAGTTAGTTTCATTGCTGGAAATGTTGCTCGCCGAGCAAGACAGTAGTGAGTTTATGTGCGATGTCGCCAAACAATCTCTGCTGCAACTGACTCTTATTGAAGTAATACGCCACGCTAACACTCAACCTGTGACGACTCAGTTTCGAAGTGCTGACGTCGCATTGTTTAATCGTTTTAATCAAATGATAGAAGTGAACTACAGACAGCATTTAACCCTTCCTGAATACGCGGAAGAACTAAGCTTAACCACGGCTAGACTTAATGATATATGCCGAAAAATTAGTGGGTTGTCATCCAAACGTTTGGTTGCTGAACGAGTGATGCAAGAAGCGCGTCGATTACTACTCCTCACTCCCATGCCTGTCTCTCAGGTCGCCTATGAACTGGGCTATCAAGATCCTGCCTACTTTGCGCGCTTTTTTAAGAAACAGATTGGTGAGACAGCGTCTGACTTTCGCCAAAATCAAAAAAGAGACAGCAACTAAGTCACTGTCTCTTCGTTTGGATTAAAAGACTCTCCATTATCTGTCGAGTCCCCCCATCAGCATGTATTTTAACTCTAAAAACTCATCCATGCCGTGGCGTGAACCTTCACGACCAAGTCCAGACTCTTTAACTCCACCAAATGGTGCTGCAGCCGTCGAAATTAACCCCTCGTTGATTCCCACCATCCCGACTTCCAACTCATCAGCGACACGCCAGGCGCGCCCAAGCGATTGAGTGTAGAAGTAAGCAGCTAACCCATATTCAGTATCGTTAGCTCGCTCAAGCACCTCTTGTTCATCATGAAATCTAAACAACGGTGCAACTGGGCCAAACGTCTCTTCGGTAGCCATTAACATGTCATCATTCATCTCGGTCAAAACGTAAGGAGCAACGAATAACTTCTCTTCATCCAGCAGACCGCCACACAATATATTCGCCCCTCTCGCCACGGCATCATCAACATGCTCTTGCACTTTTGCTACAGAGGATTGATTGATCAAAGGGCCAATACTGACGCCATCTTCAAAGCCATCCCCTACTTTGAGTTGCATCACGCGTGCAGCCAGTTTTTGAGCGAACTCATCGTATACTGCATCATGGACAAACAAGCGATTTGCACACACACAGGTTTGACCCGCATTCCGAAACTTTGCAATCATGGCGCCTTCTACCGCAGCATCGATATCTGCATCCTCAAAGACAATAAATGGCGCATTACCGCCAAGCTCTAGCGCGAGTTTTTTAATGGTCGAAGCAGACTGGTTCATAAGAATTTTGCCTACATTGGTTGACCCAGTGAACGAGACTTTGCGCACTCGTTTATCTTTAGTAAAAACGTCACCAATCGCATAGGAGTCACCAGTCACTACATTGAACAAACCTTTTGGTAATCCTGCTTCTTGCGCCAACTTGGCTAATGCCAGTGCAGTAAAAGGGGTTTCTTGAGCAGGCTTTAACACCATTGAGCAGCCTGCTGCAAATGCTGGTGCACATTTTCGAGTAATCATCGCTGCTGGAAAGTTCCATGGAGTGATTGCCGCAACCACGCCAATTGGCTCTTTGGTGACCACAATTTTCCCATTCTCACGGTGGCTAGGAACAATCTCACCATAAGCTCGGCGAGCCTCTTCGCTATACCATTGCACAAAGCTTGCAGCATAAGTGATCTCGCCTTTAGCTTCGTTGAATGGTTTTCCTTGCTCTAAGGTCAATATTGTTGCTAAATCATCGATATGTTCAATCATCAAGTCATACCAACGCCGTAGTACATCTGCGCGATGGTTGGCTGTAGTCTTTTTCCACTTTTCATATGCAGTTTGCGCAGCACTTACACACTGCTTAGCTTGCTCCTCACCAAGAAATGGAACTTCGCCAATCACTTGTCCTGTCGACGGGTTGGTCACCGCCTTAGTTTCACCATTTTCAGCAACCCACTCACCGTCAATGTAGCAGGCCTGCTGAAATAGCTCTGGGTAGTTTAACTTCATTCCTTACTCCGTTACTTCGAATACCACATTGACCTGACCAGTTCCTGAACTTGGGAAGTAGTCAGTTACAACGGTGCTTTCACCTTGATATTTGTCCCAGCCCAATGCGCCAAAAAGCATCGCGGTATCATGCATACCACCCTCTCCAGAACAGAGCGCTGCATAATCTGGGAGCATTTCAAGAAAGGTTTTGTAGTCACGGTTTTGCCATAGCTCAAGGACACGTAAGTCCACTTGGCGGTTGAACTCTTTTGAAATGGTAAATGTGCCGTTATTCGCTTCATATTCGTCGTTATCCCAAATACGATGCGATAAAGAGCCTGAAGCAAGCAACATCACCCGGCTTTCGCTCTGTTCAATCGCTTCACGGATCGCTTCACCAAGAATACGTGATGATTCGATGCTGTGTACTGTGCACCAAGCTGCCACTGAAACCACGTTAAAATGATTGTCTTGATTCATAAAGCGCATTGGGACCAAGGTGCCATACTCAAGATCCAATGAGTCCACTTGGTGAGAGAGAGTAAACACGCCCTTTTCCGTTGCCTTTTCTGCGATTAGATCACCCAGTGCGCGATTACCGCGATATTGATATTCAAGGTTTTGGATAAAGTGTGGAAACTCATGACTGGTGTAGTTACCTGAAAATGATTCATTTGAGTTGACGTGATAACCTGCGTTAACCAGCCAGTGGGTGTCTAATACGACAATGGTATCGACCTCCATCTCCTTAGCCATTTTGGCAATCTCTTTGTGACCATCAATAGCAGCTTGACGACAGCCATATAAACGCCCCGGTTGTTCTGACATGATCATGGTCGGGACGTGCGTTATTTTCGCCGCGATACAAAGTTTACCCATTATTAATTTCCTTTTACCTAGTGCATTGATAACTCATCACTTGCACAATGCTTCGTTAGTGTCTTGTACTTATAAAGAACAGATCTTATTGAAATAGTGTCAGAGCGAAGGTTGTCATAACGCTTACCGTCACCATCGCTAATAGAGTCGTAGGTAGCAGCACAGCCGCACACATCCCTCCTAAGTCGTACTTTTGTCCGATAACCGCATAGACGCCAAACATCGGCATGCTGGCGAGTATGACGGCCACTGCACTCATCGTCGGGTCTAATTCAAACCAGCTGATAAAACACAGCATCACCAGTAGTGGGTGCAGCAATAACTTCGCCAGCATCACCAAGCTTATCTCTTGCTTCATCCCTGATAACTTAACGCCAACGAGCCCTCCTCCTATGGTAAAGAGAGCGATACCCGTTACCGTGCTGGCTAACATGTCAATAATGCTCTGGGCCATTTTCGGAGCTCGCCAATCAAGGGCTGAACAAAACATACCGAGAACAATTGCAATCACTATCGGGTTACTGACCAAGCTTTTTGCCGTCTCGACGAGATTTCGCTTCAAGCTGGCTTGGCGGCTCTGATGCGACATGTCAGCGAGAGTCAACAGCAGCGGCAACATAAACAGATTTTCAACCACCAGTGTGAGTGAAAATGGAATCAAGGCTTTGGAACCAAACAAGAAATAGATGATTGGAAAGCCGATCAATAAACTGTTTGAAAAGCTGCCGCCAAGTCCCAAAACCACAGCGTGTGACGGAGATTTTTCGAGCTTAAACATCGCAATCGCCGCGACAATACCGAACGCTAATAATGATCCTAAGGTATAGGCAATGACATAATCCGTGTGCCAAATCTGGTCCAGTGATTTACTGCTCAGCGCACTAAAAATTGCTGCTGGCAAACCAAAATTAAACACAAATGCCGCGAGACTCTTATGACCATTGCGCGGGATGATTTCACGTTTAAACGCAATATAACCAACACCGATGACGACAAACACAGGCAATATCGTCATCACTACGTAGCTAAGTTGTTCCATCAACGATTACCTAATTCACGACTTCGATGCCTGCTGAGCCAGCTTTTGGTGAATATTGTTCTTCTTAAAATTCAGTTGTGGGTGAAGCTCAACCATCTCAAAACCGATGCTGAGATAATGTTTCTCGAAAGCCGGTGCTAAAAACTGGCAATAAACATCAAACACTCGCTGCGCTGCTTGCTGTAAGGTTTCGATGTCACGCCCGACTCCCACCTTTGCCGTAAGATGAATGAAACGATTTTCAGGATCTTCATCAGCAATCAAGTAGTAATCGCATTTAACTGCTCGTGTGCGAATTCCTCCTTTCGGAAAGACTCCGGTATCAATCGCTTCACGATGAATGGCCTGCATCAAGGCTGGGATATCGATATCAGATTCAACGTTCGGCGAATATTCCATGATAAAATGCGGCAATTTTCACTCCTTTCGGGCTCTAATGTAGAGCCCAGCTTTCAATTTTGTTTAATGGCTATCTACCCAGTACAGGGACTTTATGAAGATCATGTGCAATGCAAACGTTCTTCGTTTCCATATAGAAGTCAAAACTCCAATCGCCTCCATCACGGCCGATGCCTGACATCTTCACGCCTCCAAATGGCGAAGGTAAATTGCGATTATTTTCAGAATTTACCCAGATCATGCCTGCTTCTACTTTGCTCGCCATACGCATCGCTCGGCCAGTGTTAGACGTCCAGATATAACCTGACAATCCATAGTCAGTGTCATTCGCGATCTCTAGCGCATCTTCTTCACTATCAAAGCCGATACAAGTTAACACCGGGCCAAAAATTTCCTCACGCGCAATGCGCATCGTATTGTTTGCCTCGGTAAACAGCGTTGGAGTCAAATAATTCCCAGCGCCTTTTTCAGGAAGCTTACGACCACCAACCGCGATAGTTGCGCCGTCTTCCTCCGCCGCAGTCATATAACTCAAGACTTTGTTATAGTGAGATTGATGCACCAGCGGCCCCACTTCTGTTTCTGGGTCTAATGGATGCCCAACTTTCAGTGCTTCAACACGTTGTTTAAGTGCTTCGATGAACTTAGTCTTGATACCGTTTTGGATAAGCAGTCGACTTGAACTGGTACAGCGTTGACCATTTAAGCTGTAAATCATAAACACCACCGCATCGAGCGCGCGTTCAAAGTCCGCATCATCAAATACGATCACTGGGTTTTTGCCTCCAAGTTCAAAGTGCACACGCTTCAATGTTGGGGCTCCTTGAGCTTGAATCATTGAACCTGTTACCGTTTCACCAACAAAAGCGACCGCTTTTATTGCTTTATGCTCTGTTAGCGTTTTACCTGCGACTTCGCCAAAACCATTGACCATGTTCCACACACCATCAGGTAGCCCAGCTTCTTTCGCGCACTCTGCCAATATCGCAGCGGAGAGCGGGCTAAATTCAGCTGGCTTATGCACCACGGTACAACCAGCTGCGAGTGCAGGCGCAATCTTCCATGTTGAAAGCATGAAAGGTGTATTCCATGGTGTGATTACACCAACCGGCCCTATAGGTGTTCGAATGGTGTAATTGGTGTGTGCGTCTTGGTGCAACGACAAGCCATTTTTGGCCTCCGGTGACTTATCAGCAAAGAAGCGAAAATTAGCTGCTCCACGAACCGCGGCTTGACGCATAAATCGCAGTGGCTGACCACAGTCCATAGATTCGACCAGTGCGATCTCTTCTGCGCGCTCTTCTATTTTGTCAGCCAACTTATGCAAAATTTTCTTACGCTCAGATCCCGGCATGTCCGCCCACGCCGGAAATGCTTGCTGCGCAGATTGGCAAGCCGCGTCCACGTCTTCAGCCGTTCCCTTCACGACTTGACCCAGCGAGGTGTTGTCGGTTGGTGTTAAGTTGTCAAAAGTCTCCCCCTCTGAACCCAACGTCCACTCTCCGTTTATGAAGTGACCGGTTGTGTTATCACGAAAGCGCGCAAGATATTTTTGCGCTGTCGCTAGGTTTTGTTCAAGCTGTTGAGTCATGTTACTTCCTTACTGTTTTATAGTGCGGCGCGCATAAAATTCGTCTTCCGACAATACTGGGTTTTCAAGCTTGCCAATGCCTTCAATCGAGCAACAAACCACATCGCCTGGCACAATGTCTTTAAGGCCTTTCGGAGTGCCAGTTGCAATTAAATCCCCTGGTTTTAACGTCATGAAACTGCTGAGATATTCAATCAGAAACGGTATGTCGAAGATCATGTCTGAGGTATTACCCTGCTGAGTAAGCTCACCATTTACATGTGTGGTCAAAGCAAGGTTATTGATATCTTCAATGTCATCACAATCAACAATCCATGGTCCTATAGGGCACAATGAATCTCGGCTTTTAACTCTCAGGTTTGGACGGTAATAGTTTTCTAGGTAGTCCCGAATTGCATAGTCATTACAGATTGTCAGCCCTTGGACATACTCCATCGCCTGCTCACGTTTAACGTTACGTGCTTCCTTACCAATAACGGCAACCAACTCACATTCGTAGTGCATAAACTCAATGTCATTCGGGCGGTATGAAGGCTGTTGATTCGCAGTAAGCGTATTGCCGCCTTTAAGAAATACTAACGGCTCTTTTGGTGGTTCAAACGCCAATTCAGACGCGTGGTCGGCGTAATTCAGACCAAGCGCAAAAATGGTGCCTGGATTCTCTATCGGTGATAACCAGTTGAATTGGCCGGCAGGAATTATGCGACCATCTGAGGTTGTCGCATTGCTATCATCACCAATAGTAACGGACAGCACTTCTCCTAAATATTCGATACGCGCGTGCTTCATACTGCCTCTCCTTTTACCTGATTCTCCAACTCAACTGCTTCACCTAATTTAGAGTGCACAACATCACCAGCTTCAAGGTGGCTTCGCTCTCCAGCAAATCCAATCGCAATAACGTCGCCTTTATCCAATGTCATAATGTGCGAAATGAGTTCAATTAACTGTTCGGCAGCGCGCTCAAGGCGTGTAAGAGGAAAATGCTGTACTTGTTCACCATTCACATAGGTTGTAACCGCTTTCTGAGATAAATCGCCTATATCAGACAGCATGACGACTTGGCTAAGTGTCGCGGAGTTATCAAGACACTTACCTTTAATGTCAGGGCGGTAATAACTGGTTTCAGGTAGCGAAAAATCATGAAACAGCGCCACACCCCCGACATAGTCTAAGGCGGAGTCTGCTTTCACGCGGCAGCAAGGAGCACCAATGATCAAAGCAACACTCGCTCCAACGACCAACTGCTCATTATTAGGAATGTCGATCGGCAGGTGATCATGATTCCAAGTATTATGTGGTTTAAAATAGAGTACCGGTTGAGTCGGTAACGCTTTATATGGCGCTTGTTCAAAGGTAGCGCGCATTGATTGCAGTTGCTCGGCATCATTCAAGGCCACGCACACCACTTTTCCTTGTAGTTGTGTATTCATTTCTATTCTCTAGTTTCTAACTATGATGATCAGTAGACATTGTCGATGAACTTACTTGATTTAACTGACGACTGTTTCAGTGACTCTGCTAGGGATTCCGCACTGGTTCGAAGCAATAACGTATCAACACCAGCACCTATGAATTTCACACCCCGTTTGGCGTATTGCTGCGCCTGAATAGGATCTAAACTCAATATGCCTACTGCTTTACCGCTTGCTTGAATCACATTAATTGCATGATCGATCGCTGCGACCACCTCAGGATGAGAAGGATTACCTATATGACCCATCGAACCGGATAAATCAGATGGGCCAATGAAGATGCCATCAACCCATTCAACCGCTGCAATCTGCTCAATGTTTTCTATCGCTTGCTTAGTTTCCACTTGCAACAAAACACTGATTTGCTCGTTGGCTTGATGTAAGTAATTTGGAATTCGATTCCATTGCGAAGCACGTGCCAATGCGGCTCCTATTCCACGCTCACCAAGTGGTGGGTAGTAAGCCGCGCGTACCGCCTGCTCAGCTTGCTGTTTGGTATTGATCATCGGTAGTAAAAGTGTCTGTGCACCTATATCCAATAGACGTTTAATCAAAATTGGATTGGCTTCTTCTGCACGCACAATCGGTGATGCTGAGTGCGGAGCAAGCGTCTGCAAATGTAATTTGATACTGGTTAAGTCAAACGAAGCATGCTCGCCATCAATCAAGACCCAATCAAAACCAGCGCTCCCACATATTTCTGCGCAGCTAGTATCAGGCAGCCCAAGCCACAAACCCCAAAGAGGATTTGGTTGAGTCAGTTCATGCTTAAATTGATTAATTGGTAACATACCCACCCCTAAACAAAGTTCACTGAGATACCACCTAGTGGACCAAAATCAGCGTGGATCGTGTCGCCTGCTTTTACGGCGACAGGTCTAGTAAATGAACCTGCGAGAATGACTTGTCCAGGTTCAAGTGACACACCGTGAGGAGCAAAACGTTTACATACCCAGCAAATACCATTCGCAGGATGACCAAGAACGCCGGCTGCAAGACCTGTTTCTTCAATTTGGCCATTCAGATAAAGCATTGCCCCTGCCCAACGTAAATCAAACTCGGTTGGCTTTATCGGTCGCCCACCTAGAATGATGCCACCATTGGCAGCGTTATCTGCGATGGTGTCATAGACCTTACGCGTGTAACCTGTATTTGGGTCGGTTCGGTGGCAACGAGCCGCAATCAGTTCTAAAGCCGGCACTACATAATCGGTCGCATTGAGCACATCAAAAATTGTGACATTGTCACCTTCAAGTTTATCCTTAAGAACAAACGCCAATTCGACTTCGATACGCGGATCAAGAAAGTCCGCAGCTTTGATCTGCGCACCATCAGAAAAAAACATATCATCAAGCAATACGCCATAATCCGGCTGATCAATGTTGACAGCCATCTGCATAGCGCGCGAAGTTAGACCGATTTTATATCCCTTAATTTGAGCGCCTTCGCTTACTTTGCGTCCTACCCATTCACTCTGAATTTGATAAGCATCATCCATTGTCATTTCTGGGTATTCCAAAGTTAGCGCGGAGATTTGTTCACGCTGTTTCTCTGCGTGGTACAGTCGTTCAGCCGCATCTTGCAACTGCTCACTTGTTAACATTTCGTTTTCCTTTTTCTATCGACTGACATTCATTCACTAGTTCAGAGCTACTGTTTTTCCAACCAACAGTACGACTAGATGATAAATATATTTAACATGTTAATTACTTTATTTAATATATTAACTAATGTCCAGACCAAGATACAATTCACAATAAACACTTATAATTCAGTAAGTTATTCCAATCAGGATTTAACTGTGCAAATTTTGAAAATTCTCGTTACATGACATTTGTGACGTAAACCTCCAAAAACACCTCCTATGTCGACCATTTAAATAGGCGTTGGCTGCTGAAATCACCCAATGCAGCCAAATTAATTCTCAGAAATTGATCTAATTAACATATTAACTATATTTTCAACACAGAATTAACATTGCGGTTTGTCTTTGTCTCTTTTTAGTTAATATATTAATTAATATTCAATACGACTCACTCAGTGAGCAAACCCACCTAACGTGAACGAAAAAGGACTAACGTCATGCGAGTAAATAAAATCGCTTCTATAGCGACATCAGCACTTTTGCTAATGAGCTCTATGTCGGCACATGCACAACCAGAGAAAGTAATCAAAGTCAGTACTTGGGGGTCGCCAAATCACGGCATCAATAAAGTCGTGTGGCCTACATGGGGCCAATGGATTGAAGAAGCCACCGAGGGCCGTGTGAGTTTAAAAGTGGAGTATGATCTTGCCCCTCCCCACACACAAATTGATGTGGTAACCGATGGCATAGGAGATGTCACTTGGATTTTTCATGGTCACAAGGCCGGTCGTTTTAAACTGACTCAATTGCCAGAAATTCCAAGCTTTTCTGAAGGTAGCAGCTCTGAGCTGATGTCGATGGCGTATTGGCGCACCTTTGATAAGTATCTAAAACAAGGTCGTGAGCACCGTGGCGTAGAAGTGATGGGCCTGAGTGTTCATGGGCCGGGCCAACTTATCACGAAGGATCCTGTGCAATCTCTTAGTGACATTGAAGGTAAGAAAATCCGAGTTGGTGGTGGCGTTATGTCAACCATGGCTAAAGATATGAAAGTTTCACCCGTATTCATCCCTACTAATAAGGTCTACGAATCACTTTCACAAGGAGTTGTCGAAGGTGCGTACCTACCTTTTGAAGCACTCAGCTCATTTCGATTGGCAGAAGTTGCTGACAATACGCTGGTTGTCCCTGGCGGTTTATACCGAGGTAGTTTCGCCATCATCATGAATCGAGATACATTTGCCGATCTCTCTAAGCAAGATCAAGCAGCAATCCGGGCCGTCTCTGGTGAAAAACTTTCTCGCTTATTTGGCCAAATGTGGGATAACGCCGACCAAACTGCTTACCAAGCTGCTCTTAAAGGTGGTCATACATTTACCCCCGCTTCTACAGAGATGATCGCGAAGCTAAAACAAGCCAGTGAACCTTTAGTCGAAGATTGGTATAAGGTCGCTGAAAAACGCAAAGTTAATGGCCCTGAAGCACATCAGTTCTTTAACCAACAGTTAGCGAAAGGAATGTAATTCAATGTCTGGTTTTAGATTTTCTAAAGCCATTGAGCGAGGGCTTGGTTCCCTCGCTGCTTTGAGCTTGTTCTTAATGATGGTCGTGACCTTTGTGGATGTTGCGTCACGAAACCTACTGAATTCCCCAATTATGGGCTCTACAGAAATGGTTGAAATCTTGCTCGCGATTATGGTCTTTATGGCGTTTCCTTTGGTCTCTTGGCAAGAGGAAAACATCTGCGTTGATCTACTCGATAATTACTTCCCGAGTAAATGGGTGAGCGTTCGCCAGATCATCATCAATCTGATATGTGCCTGTTCTTTAATATTAGTCGCGACAACCAACTGGAAGCTTGCAGGTCGCTCATTGGAATATGAAGAAGTCTCTGAAATCCTTGAGATACCTCTTGGATACGTTACATATCTTATTTCTACTACCGGCTTCATTGGTGGACTCTTAACCCTATTCAATGCCTTTTATTACACCAAACAGATGTTCTCCAATAAACCCTCTGAGTCAGACATGAGCATTAAAGGCAAGGAGGCCTAAATGATTGAATCTATAGTTGGTTTTTCGGTACTTATCGCGCTGATATTACTACGCTTACCATTAGCATTCGCCATGGGTGTGATTGGCTTTGTCGGCTTCTGGTATATCAATGATTATAATTGGAACGCGGCTATGTCTATGGCGGCGCGACGTATCATCGACACAGGTCAAGACTACGGGCTTTCCGTTATCCCACTTTTTATTCTGATGGGTAATTTTGTAACCAAAGCGGGCATTTCAAATGAGTTGTACAAAGCGTGCAATGCCTTCGTTGGTCATCGCCGTGGTGGTCTATCGATGTCTACCATTCTTGCCTGCGGAGGCTTTTCGGCCATTTGCGGCTCTAGTCTTGCAACTTCTGCGACCATGTCCAAAGTCGCAATGCCACCAATGCGCAAATATGGATACTCAGATGGGCTTGCCTCAGCGTCTATTGCCGCTGGTGGAACCTTGGGCATATTAATACCACCAAGTGTCATGTTAGTCATATATGGCCTGCTCACTGAAACGAGTATTCGAGAGCTGTTTGCTGCTGGTTTTATCCCGGGACTGCTCGGCATCGCGCTTTATCTACTCGCGGTTCAGTGGGTTGTATCTCGTAAACCGGACAGTGCCCCTCCTGGCGAACGAGTCGATTGGAAAAATCGTCTAATTGCACTCAAAGGCATCTTCTCAACGCTATTGTTGTTTGTTGTTGTAATGGGCGGTATCTATGTTGGAGCATTTACCCCAACCGAAGCTGCGGGAATTGGCGCATGTGGTGCCTTTGCTTTGGCCGCCGCTCGGGGCAAGCTAAATTACTCTGTACTACGTGAAATTCTTATCGACACGGCAAAAACCTCTGCGTCTCTATTTGCCGTCGTTATTTCTGCGTTGATCCTTTCCAACTTCGTCAACCGTGCTGGCCTGCCTACCGCCTTGGTCGAGATAATCCAAACTGCCAATATCACGCCTATGATGGCGCTCGGGCTTATCTTACTCATCTACATTATTCTTGGTTGTGTATTTGAAAGCATGTCGATGATGTTGCTGACGGTACCTATCTTCTACCCCGTCATCGTCGAACTGGGTTTTGACCCAATTTGGTTTGGTATCATTGTCGTCGTTGTAACTGAAATTAGTTTAATTACGCCACCGGTCGGGCTTAATGTTTTCGTTTTATCCGGGCTGATTAAAGATATAAATACCGCAACCATTTTTAAAGGCGTGTTGCCATTTTGGGTTGCAGATATGGTTCGATTAGCATTGATTGTATTGGTGCCAGCTATCGCACTTTATCTACCAAATATGCTTTATTGATATTAGTAAGCTCTTTACTCGTTAAAGAGCTTTTTTTCGTCTAATTGCTCGAATACAACTCCCTAACTATTAGACCAAAGTTGTATCTTGTAATAGCATACAAACAGGGATGAGTCGTATTATCCGCAATGTTGGCTACAAATAAGATGAATAAGGTTAGTTTAGTGACTAAATACGAAAATTCTCTACCACTTCAATTGCTTAAAGCGAGAGATATTGCAATGCACTTCTTTCGCCCTATTTTGGCTCAGAATGACTTAACTGAGCAACAATGGCGCGTATTAAGAGTGATAGATACAAAAGGATCGATCGATTTCTCTACCCTATCAAAAGAGACCTGTATTCTAGGTCCTAGTTTGACTGGGATTATTAATCGCTTAGATAAGCAAGGGCTGGTAACAAAGCAGAAATCGGCACACGATGGTCGTCAATTCTATATTCATATGACAGACGATGCGACTACCTTAGTTGAACAGCTACGCCCACAAATTGAACAGCAATATGTAGCGCTTAAAGAGGCGTTAGGCGAGGCAAAATATGAGCAGCTATCCGATTTACTTAATGAGCTAATTGAGATTCAGACTAAATAACAAACGCCCACATCGAAGTGGGTGTTTGTTGTTATCGATGTGAATCCTCAATGCGGAATTAAGCAACGGCGGCCACGACTTCACGTGTCTCTACACTTTTGAACTCACGATCAAAGTAGATCAAGCCATCTTTACTGGTGGTCGTAATGGTATGCAGCTCAACAAAGAACACCGTATGGGTACCCACTTCCTGGCTTGAAGCAATTTTGCCCTCTAAGGTCGCAAGCGCACCATGCAGAACAGGCACCTGATCAGCGTTGTTTTTCCAGCCTTCTAATACAAAACGTTCTTCCATTGCTAAGCCTGTCATACCCGCAAAATGCATCGACATTTCTTGATGTTCGCCAGCGCAAACATTAATACACATATTGCCATTTTGTTTAAATATCGCATTTGATGCACTACTACGATTCACACACACTAATACCGTTGCAGGTGAATCACTCACTGAACAAACCGCAGTTGCCGTGATGCCGACTGTACCAGCATCACCACCTGTGGTGACGATATTTACCGCTGCGGCTAATTTAGACATAGCGTCACGAAAGTCCTGTTGTAGAGACATAGTAATTCCTTATTTATGTTGAGTACTGACTTATGGTTTTATTTATCGGTTTGCTTAATAGCTGTGATAATAATGCTAAAAAGAGGCTCTGGAATGAATAGACACTTGTTGTAAACGCTTGCACTTTTCGCAGCAGACACGAGGAAAAAAATGAATAAGAAAGAGAGGCTGTTCCAGGCGATTTTAGGCTCGCTTTTCATGGCAATGATGATGTCTGGCGTAATTACACTCAACAAAGTCGGGCTTAACTTACAATGGCTGAGTTTATGGCGAGATTCATTTTTCATCGCTTGGCCGGTCGCTTTTGCGCTCAACTTAACCGTCATGCCGAAGATACGTCAATTTGCCCATTGGCTCGCTCATTTAAGTGACCAGAAATCAAAATAGATTTAGGCGATCCAAGTACAGTACTTATCACCTTGTTTGGGGAATATTTGGGAGAAATAGATACCTTTTATTCAATTAAGCTATAAAAGGCATCTATTTAATTGGCCGGCAGACTACTATTTATTGGTATTCACGACTTGAAGTAGGCTGTTTTCAAGTAAACCTTCTAAGCCAAATTCGACACCAAAGCCCGACATCTTACAGCCTCCAAACGGGGCGTGAGGCAATACTTCAGCATGGCCGTTAATCCATACAGAGCCACATTCTAACTGAGAGGCCAGTTCACTTGCCTGCTCCACGTCTCCCCAGAGAGAACCACCCAAACCAACTTCAACACTGTTTGCTTCGGTGATGGCCTGATCAACGCTTTTGTATTTAATAACGGGCAATACTGGGCCAAATTGTTCTTCTTCGACGACTCGCATGCCACTACGCGCGTTACCGATGATAGTTGGCGGGTAGAAATAGCCAGCTTTATCTAATCTCGCGCCCCCAGAATAGATTACAGCACCCTGCTGTTTTGCCTCGTCTACCATCACAATCACTTTCTCTAGTTGCGCGCTATTTTGCACCGGACCAAAGGTTACACTGTCACCACAACCATCCCCTACCACTTGTTTAGTCGCAATATCAGCGAGTTTCTGACACAACTCATCATGTTGAGATTCATGTACGTAGAGTCGCTTTAAAGCCGCGCAAGTTTGTCCCATATTGATAAAGGCGGTTGCGAATAATCCTTCAGTAATGGCATCCAGATCTACGTTTGGCAAAACAATACCTGCATCGTTTCCACCCAATTCAAGTGTTAAACGTTTTAGGTTTGTCGCCGCCGCTTGCATGATGTTTTGCCCTGTCGGTGTCGAGCCAGTAAACACGAGCTTATTGATCTGTTGATGTTCACTCATTGCACGTCCAATATCGCCACCGCCAGAGATCACATTTAGAACCCCCGCAGGCAGTACGTCTTGCAAAAGTTGCCCAAGTTTAAGCGTGTTAACTGGCGTCAGCTCGGAAGGCTTCAATACCACGGTATTTCCCATTCTCAGAGCAGGAATAATGTGCCAGATCGCAATCATTAATGGCCAGTTCCATGGTGTAATGGATCCCACTACACCAATCGATTTTCGCCTTCCTTCAATGCGTTTATTCTCTGAGTCTTCATACACCTCCACTGGGATTTCAATACTGGCGGTATGCCTTGTCCATGCTACCGCTCCGCCCACTTCCATTTGAGCAAGCTGATTCGGTTTACCTTGCTCTTCCACGATAATACTCGCCAGCACCGATGCATTGAGTTCAATCACATCAGCAATCTTGTTGATGTATTCGTCACGCTTGTTTTGAGTGAGTGAGCTCCAGTTAGGGTACGCAGCTTTGGCGCTTTCAACCGCTTTATTGAGTTGAGCGACAGACGCCATTGGCGCTAAAAATGCTTGTTGCTCGTTGGCTGGATTGAGCACCATACTTGACGGTATTTCACCTTGTACGTCTTTACCGTCAATAGTCATTGCAAATTGATTCATTGTGAGTTCCTTTCGTTTCGACCTTGGTTATTGAATTTTGTGCGACTGTCTCTAGCCATACTAAAAATGAAAATGCCTACAGAAATAACGATCATGCTTAACAAAGCGAGGCTGATTGGCCTGTCCCAAAAAATAGAAAAATCACCATTAGAGACTCCCAACGCCTGTTTAGAACGTGCGAGAAAAACAGGCCCAAGCACTAAACCGAGAATGATTGGCACGGCTGGAATTTGCTCTCGCTTAAGAATGTAACCAAACACGGCAAATCCAAGAGCTATTAACGCATCAGAAAACTGGTAGTTTTGGCTATAGCTACCAATGAAGCCCAGCACCAGAATCAACGCGCCGATGAAACGACCACGAATTCGCGTTAAGTTTGCGATCCATTTGCTGCTCAAAGTAAGGTAGATAAATGCCACGATATTGATTAGAAATAGAGAGATGTATAGGCCAGAAATAAACTCCGGCCGCTCGGCAAATAAGGTTGGGCCCGGCGTATAGTTATGTACCATAAATACAGACAGCAGCATGGCCATCAAGGCATCGGCAGGAATACCAAATGCCAATAAGGGCACCATTACCGAAGCTGTGACCGCATTGTTCGATGTTTCAGACGCGATTAACCCTTCCTCTGCACCTTGTCCGAATTTGTCCGGTTGCTTTGAGAGTTTTTGCGCCAGTGTGTAAGAAAAAAATTGAGAACCAAATTCCCCAACCCCCGGCAATAACCCCATGACCACACCTAAGGATGCTGAGCGAATTGCCGTCCACTTATGCTTGATCACCACCAGCATTCCTGCAAAACGCCCTTTACCTTCATAGGTGACTACTTGAGAGTCATTGCCTTTTTGTGACAGCAAAACGAACGCTTGAGACATAGCAAACAAACCAATTACAGTTGGAACGAGTGGCACGCCAGCAAATAGCCATTCTTGGTTAAATGTATAGGTCATGGTGTTGTACGAACGGTCAATACCAATCGTTCCAAGGAAAATCCCTAAACCGAGCATCATCGCTGCTGCAAATGCTTGCTTGTAATGGGCCATTACGACAAAGATCATGCCGAGCGCAGCTAATATCGCAAACTCAGCGGAGCCAAAGTGCATCGCGATTTGAGATAAAAGAGGCGCGAGTAACACTAGAGACAACACACTAACCATGCCACCAAAGAAAGATGAAGAGTAAGCAATGGATAAAGCGCGCTTACCCTCGCCCTTTTGCGTCATCGGATAGCCATCGTAGGTGGTCAGCACCGCGACAGGTGTTCCTGGCGTGTTCATTAATATCGCTGGGATCGCACCGCCATACCAAGCACCACCATATACACCAAGCAGCAAGGTTATCGCCGGTAAGGGATCAAAACTGAATGTCATTGGTAACAAAATCGCCATGACACCCGCAGGCTCTAATCCTGGAATAGAGCCAATCGACACACCAAGAATCGCCCCAAAGACAATGGCGAGTATCACTTGTATGGTGAGTATTTCATTTAATCCGAGAAAAATTGTGTCCATATCTATACAACATCCAATGACTATAAATACATGTTGGCGAAGTCAGCCATTTCGTTAGGAAGAAACGCGAACAACCAGACATCAGGGAGCCACAGCGCAATAAAGACTCTAAATACCAATACGATGATGGCAATCGAGATAAACGCAGTGATCACCCAGAAACGAGTAAATAGGTTACTTATCCAGAGCATGGTGAGCACCAAAATAAAGCTCGATAGAGCAAAACCTATGATTGATAAACTGAAAATGTAGAGGAAAAAGAAACCACTGATGATAACCGCGGTGCGGTACTTGCTGATGGCGTTGAAGCTCAGTTCAATGGGATTTATACTTCTCAAACAATGAGAGTATTTAACGGTATTGACGAATAAGTAAATCCCACTAAATAGCGCAATAATCCCTAGCCCTAATAGTGGCGCAACATAAGGCTGCGAATACCAGCCGTGAGCATTCCCAACTTCTTTAGCCTGACTTGGCTGAAGCAATATCAAAGCTAATGAGCCAACAAATGAAAGCAGATAGAAATAATAGTGCGAAGGTAGGCTTTCTAAGGCGAGTTCTTCTTTTTCCTCTTGCTTGAGTGCTACTTCATTGATTTCAATCGTCATCGGCGTTCAACTCCCTGAAAAAAGGGTGAGTAAGTCAACCAGAGACATTTACTCACCCAATAGGACCTATTTCATGTAGTTAAGCAGTTCTTTGGCGCTTGAAAAATCATTCTCAATAACCTGTTGCGCTTGCTTACCGCCCATCCAAAACACGTTAGCACCTGTGTTTTGGCTAATAGCCGTTACTTTGTCACTCTGTAGTGCTTTTTGCGCAATATCAGCGATGACTTGTTTAACATTGTCCGGCGTTCCTTTTTTTACAAACAAACCGTTCCAGGTGGTTTGCGCTACGCCAGTTTGCTCTTTTAATGTCGCAACATCAGGGCTAATACTGAGGCGTTGGTGAGTAATGGAGGCAATAATTTTCACGTCTCCGGATTTCAAACAAGACAAGATCGTTTGAGTCACGGTATTCACCACGTCGGCGTCACCGTTGGATAACGTTGAACAGTTGATTGCATCAAACGGTGCATTTGATGAGAACTTAATCCCAACCTCATCAGCTGCTTTAAAGGTTATTGCAGTAGGCAACGCTTGATAGCCGAAATGAGCAAGTGAGACATTATTACTCTGTGAGTAGTCGGCGAGCTCTTTCAAGTTGTTGTATGGTGCGTCCGCTTTAGCTGCAATCACAAATGGGTAATCAAGAAAGATCCCTACTGGCTCAAATGTGGTTTGATCAAATGGCGCATTACCCGAAAGAATATGTGTCGTTAGAATATCGGCGACAAACGAACCAATCGTCAGGCCATCAGGGCGAGCTCGAGAAACTTCTGCAGCGCCAATGATTCCTGCACCACCCGGCTTATTCACAACGGTTGCAGGTTTACCTGTTTGCTTTGCCATCTCTTCTGCAATCAAGCGTGTCAATACATCTTCTAGATCGCCAGGAGGCCATGGCACGACATATTTAACCGGACGATTTGGGTAATCGGCTGCAACACTTGTGATTGGTGCAATAATCGACGCTAGCGCGATAGCTGTGATCAGTTTAGTCCTTTTCATCATAATTCCTTTTGTACTATTAAGCTGGCAATGCTCAGCATGTCTATTTGTTCGTTATTGGTACTATCAGTACTGGTACTTCACTTTTGTGTAGAACCTTATTCGCAGTAGAACCGAGAAATACTCTGGACAACTCGCTGGTTTTCCTATTCCCCATCACAATCAGTCCGGCATTAAACCGATTTGCCGTATTGAGGATCACCACTTCTGGGTTTCCGAACTGAACACATATCGAAAACTGGACTTCGATATCGAGGTGAGACAGCTTTTCTTCAATGTATCGATGTATTCGTGCTTTTAACTTTTCGATTAACTCGTTTCTGTGTTGAGCGGAATGCAGCTTTTCTATATCACTCGGTAGATAGGAATATGAGATATCCGGTGTCACAACGTCATTCTTACTCACCGCATGCACATAGATAATGGTTGCTTGGTGCTTAACGGCTTGGTTAATCGCAGCTTCAAAGGCGATACGGCTTCCTTTACTCGCATCTGATGCATACACAATTGCGTCAATATTTACAGCCATGGCCATACCCTACTTTCACGATTCAAAGTTCTTCTATCTCAGGAAATTAAACTCATAAACGATTAAACCGATATGGCGTCGGATTAATGATCGGTTCCCTTCCCGTAATAAGATCGGCTGCTAGATGCCCAGCAGCGGGTCCAGTCCCGAATCCATGGCCGGAAAAACCCGTGGCTAGCGTAAGCCCAGGGATCGTTTCAACATGGTCAATCACAGGGTTCGAATCCGGAGTGACATCAATTAATCCTGCCCACGCTTCTTCTATCTCCGCTTTTTCAAAAACGGGATAGGCGTTTCGCAAATTAGTCATTGCTTCATTTATTAAGGTCTGGTTAGATCTAGGGTTAAGTGTTCTCACATTTTCAAACGGCGCTTTTTGGTCAGAGCGCCAACTGCGAGGCATCCTTAAATCATCAACAAAGTGCTTCCCTAGTTTTATTCTTAAAAAGCTACGCTGATGTTTGAGCTGTTCGAGATATCGATGACCAATAAGCAAATGGTCAAGACAGACTGGCGCATCAAGGGCACCACGTTGGGTAATAACAAAACCACCATTGTGATGCTTACGAAAAGAGAAGTTTGACGCGCCCACTGCGATATCACTTGGCCCCGTCATCGGCTTGGTTCTTATCACAGAGCAGATGAGTGGTAACGTCGGTAATGATACGTCGAGATTTCCTAAGAAACGTCTGGACCACGCGCCACCAGCCAATAGCACCTGGTCACAATTGATTTCTCCTAGCTCAGTCACCACGCCACTCACTCGACCTGCCGACATCGAAAGGCTTCGCACGGCACAATTCTGAATAACCTTAACGCCCAATTGGATGGCTTTTTCGACTATTTTTGTCGTAGCGATACAAGGCTCAGCGCGTCCATCTGAAGGAGTGTAAATTGCTCCTTTCCAGGATTTGTTACTGCTACCTAGCATTGCGCTCACCGCACTGGCATTGAGTAGTTTTGAATCAAGGTCAAAAGCATCCACGGAGTCTAACCAATCTTGATAGATCTCCATTTGTTGCTCTGTGTCAGCAAGAAACATAATCCCTGCTTGCTTATAGCCAAGATCATGTCCCACTCGTTGGTTCATCTCTGCCCACAATCGATCAGCGGCAAGAGCCAAAGGTACGTCTTCTTTATGTCGACTGGTTTTGCGAATCCAACCAAGGTTTCTTGATGACTGTTCACCCGCTACATACCCTTTCTCAATCAAAATCACAGGGACGTTGTTTTCTGCTAGGGTCAGCGCCGTACTGGCACCGACAATACCTGCGCCAATAATCACCACACCTGTGGATTTAGGTAACGTGTTTTCTGTTTCAAGCCGAATGATATTTTTTGTCATGTTAAACCTCTCGCTCAATTCAATATGGGCAACGAATGCGCCACTACCTTGAAAGTACGATTTCCTCAACATCTGCCTGTGACGCGCCACGATATGCCGTAACTTCAATCTCAACTTGATAAATCGAAGAGCCCAAAGGTGGACAGGTGACCGTTGTGGTTGGGTTTACACCGCGATACTTACTACCCACTAACTCCATCACGGCCGGTACAAGATCTGGATTTTGAATAAAAACTTTAGAGCTGATGACATCTTTCAGACTTGCGTCTACCGATGCTAACGCAGCTTCAATATTGGCAAACACTTGCTCAGTTTGCTCAAATGCATCTTCCGGCATGACACCTGTAACTGGATTCCGACCAGCTGTGTTTGAAACAAAAATCCAGTTGTCTACTGCAACCACACGCGAATAACTTGCGACTTCTTCCAGTTTTGAGCCGGTCTTTACCTTGACGATACGAGTCATGGAGATTTCCTTTCTAAAATGAATAACCTAATGATCTGCGTTGTTATTTGAGCTCTGGTTGACTCCAAAGATTAAGATCAACACCAATGCCTCTCTCTATTGCATTGCGATATATCTTGGTTGCCCATGCAACGTCTTCTACTGGCATTCCGCCGACCGAGAGAATGATAATTTCCTCTTCATTACGACGTTTAGGTGATTCCCCCGCGACAATTGCACCTAGATCCTCGAGATCATTAATCGTCAATTTTTCTTCTTCGATCATGTCCATGAAGCGAACGCCAACGAGTGGAATAATATTGTGAGCAGGCTTAGGAACTTCTTCATACCACGCTTGATAAAGACCAGTATTGTCGAGGACTTTTCGTACATCGCTCTGTTCCATTCCTTCATCCAAACGACAACTTGCCGGCATTGCCAAAAACGCACCTGGTTTTACCCACTCTCGCTTCACTTCTGGATAAAGACTTGGATCACCTGTTTCACCTGAATTGCAGTAAGTAACAATGTCTGAGCCACGAACAACGTCTTCTACGCTATCCACGACTTCCACATTTGTGATTTGTGGAAATGTCACCGAAACCCAACTTAAAAAACTGTCTAAGCTTTTCTTACCACGGCCTTTGATTTTCAGCGTATCTATCTTGGGACATGCCGCCATAAACGCCGAAACTGAAGTTTTCCCCATCACTCCAGGGCCAAGAAGACCAATCACTTTGGCGTCTTTACGCGCAAGATATCTTGCCCCTACTCCCGGAATTGCGCCCGTGCGGTACGCTGATAGTAGATTTGCTGACATAACCGCAAGGGGCGCACTGGTTTCAATGTCATTGAGAATGAACATCAAAATTGAACGCGGAAGATCTTTCTCTCGGTTGGCAATGTTGGAGCCATACCATTTGACGCCGCATGTTCCAAAATCACCACCTAGATAAGCTGGCATTGCCATCAGTCGACGATCTGCAGTTGGTTTTGGCATCGTAGGAATGGGCGATTGTTCAGGAAACGTTATCATCGCGCCATGTGAATCATTATTTGGACCTGCCATGCGGTAGTCACCGTGGTGCAACAGCGCGAACATCTCTTCCATCGTGTCCACACATGCAACCATGTCTGTCACGCCAGCTTTAATCATGTCTGGTTCTGATAAGTAGATGAAATCGATTTTGGTATTAAACATACGTATTCCTGCTTCCCTGTATAAGTCTCAGTAAGAGGCGAATAAACGATTTCAATGCGTCTACGCCTCTGAGTGATTTATCTGTTAACACCGATATTAGAGAGAAGGTAGGCTTCGATATTGAATTTTTGCGACACACATCAATACGCAGATCACAAAACCAATTAACATATTAACAATATAAATTTACATTCAATTAACAAGGTGGGATTTTGATACTTTGTTGTATCGCGAGTAAACCGTATGTCTGACGCAAATCTTGAGTTTAAAATAGCCACCTTACACTCAGTTCAGCCCTGGTTTGTGTTAGGAGCAAAGCGTTTCAATTCGCTACTCACACCTGAGAGTGCTTTTACTTCGCATTTCTACTCGTTTGACGCCAATGATTGTACAAACTCCTCTATTGCTATACCGGACGGATGCATAGATCTGCTGTTTGATTGTAATTCTGATAACCCCAAGGCGTACGTCTGTGGCACTCCCCTAGAAGCAATAAAGGCTGACTTTAAACAAGGACACAGTTATTTCGGAGTTCGCTTTAGACCAGGTGTTATACCTGATTTGCTCAACCTTGATGTTGAAGAAGTAATTTCAAACCGACTGAATTTAGCTGATTTAGTTTATGAAGCTGACCGAATACTTGAGCAAGTTAGCGGTACAAATGATTTTTTGAGTAAAGCGCAAGCAGTGAATGAATTTGTTAGTCAATTTGATAGTCGCTCATGCTCTCACTTAACAATGGAAGTGATCACTCGAATTACTCATGCTCGGGGAAATATCCAAATACAAGATTTAGTTAATGACACCAACTATTCCGCCAGAACATTACAACGTACCTTTCGTAACGACATTGGTTTAACGCCGAAAGCATTCAGTCGCGCAATCCGATGCCAATCAGCGGTATACGAGATCAGCCACAACAACCAATTACTGCTTTCAGATCTAGCATTCGATTTAGGTTTTAGTGACCAAGCCCATTTCCAACGAGAGTTTAAAAAGTTAGTCAGTGTTACACCTATGACTTACCAGTCAATTACGCAGTCTTTAAACCCATGTCGAAATACAATAAGTTCCTTCCTGTAACGAAATGACCTTACACAGCCTTACGAAACTATTATCGATTTTATAAGCAAGCCAATTTAGAGTTTTAGCGTTCCGATTCATATGAGAAATATCGTTATGCTAAAGAAATCTCTCACCACTATTGCCGTTAGCACTCTATTTTCATTCCCCTCTTTTGCTGACAGCAATATTGTTTCTGACATGTCCCATATTGGGTTTGGTTACAAGCACGCTCATCTTAAAAATGGTGTGTTTGAACCCTATTCTGATGGCGAATATATCAATGACGAAGGTAAGACCTACGGGGGACTATATTTAGATCTTGGTCTGAGTGTGACTGAAACATTATTCCTAGAAGGCAACGCTGATTTCGTAACACGTTTTAGCTCAGGAATAGACTCATGGCGTTTAGGCGGAGGGGTGAATGTGCCCATATCACCAGTAGTCAGCGCGCCTTTTTCTTGTGGCGTCATCAACTACTGGGCGAATAGCGATTACTCCTCTTCTTTCTCCGAACGAGCCGGCTATTGTAAAGGAGGGTTAAGAGCTCAACTTGCAAAACACTGGATGATTGATGCGTCCTATCGTCACGATTTTCTTCATGTAGCCAAAGATACTTTTAGCGTAACGAATGTATTTCAATTCGGGTCAGTATTTGGATTTACGCTAGGCTTCGATTACGCCCAACGAAAGAAACCAGAAAGTGCTTTCACGGTTGGGTTACAGTTTACTCTTTGAATTTTAAGGCAAGTCGCACAATCCGACTTGCCTTTTTTGTGTGTGATGCCGCATATTTTATAAATCCAGATTATCCATTTCGTCAATTAATGACCATGCGACTTTTAATTTCGACGCTACCATGGTAAAAGGTATGGTGTATTGTTACTTTCGAATAGAGTGTTTATGAAAAAGACGACTGTTGCATTTTTATTGGCTTGTAGCTCACTTATTTGGACTCCACCAACTTTTGCGAGTAATAGCGAAACACTCACTTTAAATTATGGCGTCATCTCATCGAAAGCTAAAAAACGCATCAAAGATAGCTATCCTCTTTTTTCATACGTCGCCAAGCAATTGAACCATCTTGGCTATTCCGATGCCAAGATCAACGTGTATCCAACCATCGATGAATTGGTTTCTGCTTTGCAGCGAGGTGAAGTCGATATAGTTAGCTCAACGATTTATCCTGCACTCATCGTTAAGCGGCGTGCTCAAGCTGAACCTTTTCTTGTTCGTTGGAAAAAAGGAGAAGAAAGCTACAACTCAGTATTTGTCACTCATAAAAAAAATGAGTACAACGATCTGTCACAACTGCAAGGTAAAGTCATCGGCTTCGAAGACCGTGCTTCTACCAGTGGTTATTTCCTCCCTATGGTCACGTTACTGAGCCATGGGTTAGAGGTACAGCAACTGACTTCTCTTCAAAGCAAACCTGACGCCGATAAAGTGGGCTACTTTTTCTTTGATGACATGTTACGTGAAACCAACGAAGTCAATATGACAATGTGGACGGCGAAAGGTATGGTAGACGCCATTGCTTATAGTTCATCCAATTGGAACAACCCCAAAGACACCCCAGCGGCTCTCAAACAGCAATTACATACCTTTGCACGTACCAATGACTACCCGCGTTCAATCATGAGCATTTCTCATTTACTTGACCCTGTAGTCGCGACGCAACTCAAAGCGATCTTATTGGAGTTAGACCAATCACCAATAGGCTTAGAAGTATTAGAAAGCTACCAAGAAACAAAAAAATTCTCGGTTCTCAACAATCAAGCGAATGATCTGCTCTATGAAGCGGAACAACTCTTAACTAAATTTGATGCACACCAATAATTGATGAAAAGAATTGGATTCAAAGGACACCTGATTTTTGCCACAGCATTCGTTGTAACGATTGTCTGTGCTCTCAATTTTGTTCTATACAGCGTCGCGTATAAGCGTCAATCTGATCAGATTTTTGATCAAATCACCCACAATGTGGAGCAATCGCTGCGTAAGAAAGTTGAAGAACAAGCCGTTTCCTTAGCCAATGCGCTCAGTCAGCAAGCATTCGATCCCCTATATCACTACAACGTGTCCGAAGCTTTATACTTACTCCAGACAAATTTAAGCCAACCCAACGTAGAGCTAATACAACTCGTTGACAAAGATGGCATGATATTCCATGACGGTACACCAAGTATTGTTAACTTCGGGATGCCTCATAAAGAGCCAGAGCTTATCCGCGATGTCTTCCTTAATCAGCAAGTCATAAAACGCCATGTTAATGATCGCCTGCTCATCGCCGCTCCCGTCTCTGAATCAGAAATTCACATTGGCGTCGTCTACTTAGAGCTTAACAAAGACAAACTTGTTACTGAGCTCAAAAATAATGCCAAGCAGCTAGATACGTTAGGTCAACAAGATTTAGAACGAATGCGACAATGGCAATTGCTGTTTTCCGCTATTGGCATGATTTGCGGTGTGGCTATGGCATACAGTGTGGCAGGGTCATTCGCCAACCCGATTACACATATTATCCAGCAGCTAAAACACAATCGAGATGGTCGCTTTGAGCCGATTTCTAATACTACTCAGTACAAAGAGCTCGGGCGTCTCGTTGATGCTTTTAATGAGATGCAGAGCTCTGTAAAGAAGCACACTGAACATATTCAGCATATGGCTTTTCATGATCAACTGACTGGTCTACCTAATCGTTTTCGATTTGTACAATTGCTGGATGACATCATCATTCAAAAAAAACCAGATCTGCTAGCCGTATTCTTTATCGATCTCGACGATTTTAAATTCATCAATGACAATTATGGTCATCATATTGGTGATGATGTCATACAAAGAGTTTGCGATCGTGTCACCGCTCTTATCGAACATTCATTTTCTAATGTCATAAAAGGTTCCTGTTTACTCTCTCGAGTTGGTGGCGATGAGTTTCTTTTGATGGTGCCTTACACGCGTGAAACTCGGATCACCGCCATAGCTGATCAATTACTTCACGCTATTACCGAGCCTGTTGAACTTCAGAATTATAAGTTGGTTTGCAGCGCGAGTATCGGCGTCGCTTGTTATCCAGATTTTGGTCATCAAGCAGAATCACTTTGTCGCCATGCTGAATTGGCCATGTTTGAGCAAAAGCGCAAAGGGAAAAACGCATACAGTATTTACAATCATGAGATGAATAAGACGGTAGAGGAAAGACTTTACGTAGAGCGTGAACTGCGCAAAGCGATGGATGACTTATCTCAATTCGAACTTTGGTATCAACCTAAATTTGCTACGAATAACCGAAGTATTGTGGGCGCAGAAGCCCTCGTTCGTTGGAACCACCCTACTCAAGGTTATATTGGCCCAGACAAATTTATCCCCGTTGCAGAATCAACAGATATTATTCTCACGTTGGGCGAATACTTAATTGAACTGGCTGCAAAACAAGCTTACCTTTGGCGTGAGCAATATGGTGAAGAGTTTTATATCGCGCTCAACCTATCTCCGCGACAGCTGCATAGACAAGACCTCGTCCACCTGTTCAAACGCGCTCTAGATACCTACCAACTGCCAGCATCGGCTTTGCACGTTGAAGTCACTGAAACTCTATTACTTTCAGACAGTAAACAAATTAAACATGTGCTCGCGGGTCTACGCAACCTCGGCTTAAAAGTTTGGCTGGACGATTTTGGTACTGGTTACTCTTCGTTAAGTTACTTACAAGAATATAAGTTTGATGGTGTTAAAATTGACCGCTCATTTATTTTCTGCCTGACATCAGACAACAACAATACTTCTCTAATTGAAGCCATTCTTTCCATTGCATCAAGTATGAAAATGATGAGTGTCGCAGAAGGGATCGAAACAGAGCATCAACTGAATATATTACAGAAACTTGGATGCGAATATGGGCAAGGTTATTTTATCAGTCGCCCTCTTCCGCCGCATGTCTTCAGTTTTCAACACCGAAGAGCGTCTGCAGAGGAGAAGCTTCTAGATAATTGTTAATAACAGTCTGGTGATTGAAAGCATTCTTATCGTTACTGAGGTTATAATCGGCTTTTTTATCTGTAACGGTATAGAATAACAACTCGCCTTATCAACAGGAATTGTTATTAGAACGTACATTTAACATTAAATTCTAATTTAATAATCACTTAAATAAAATTTCATTTCAAATAACATTTCATTTAGCACCCTAGCCTGTATATACCTACCAACGTTAAATACAACAAAGAACAGACTTCTCACAAATACAAACGCATAGCTTTATATTTCGATGAATACAAAGCCTACACTAACACATTGTAATTAAACAACATAAAATCAAATTCTCAGATTTACCGTTGTCTTTTCAAGCCAAAAATCCCCAACTGACATTTATAATATTAATATTTTTTTATCAAATGATATTGCTTAATATTAACCTATTAGGGTAATTTACATTACTAATTATAAAGAGGTGACTTATTCACCAGTAAAATACATCACTATTATGGAGTATCTAGTGAAAACAAAAACGTCAATTTTGGCTTTAAGCATTATTACCGCCTTCGGAGTTTCTGCAGAAGCATTTTCACGCGGAGAACAGAACTCAAGATTTGATACTAAGATAATTAACGGCACTAAATCTCAAGTCGATGCCTGGCCGTTTATGACTGCGATAGTCAACAAAGGTCAAAACGCCTTTGATGGTCAATTCTGTGGTGGTAGTTTTATCGGTGACCGATACGTACTCACTGCGGCTCATTGTATCGATGATAAAAACCCTGAAAACTTAGACGTCATTATCGGCATACATGATCTAGATAAAGAAGCCTCTCAAGGTCAGCGTGTTGCGGTAAAAAACATCTATGCACATGAGCAGTATGACACAATAACCCTTAATAGAGATATTGCGGTCTTAGAACTCGACAGAAGTATCACCGCTACCTCTGTGGTACTGGATAGTTCTAGTCAAACATTGGTGACGGGTGATGACGTAATTGTTATGGGTTGGGGTAACCAAGAAAGCAACCCGGCGGTAAGACCGACCTACCCTAGTGCATTATTCGAAGTCACACTTCCAATTGTCAACACAGATACTTGCCGAGCAAGTGGTGGTGACTACACTACCATTGATGACTCAGCTCTATGTGCTGGATTCCCTCAAGGTGGTTATGATTCATGTCAGGGTGACAGTGGAGGCCCGCTAGTATTCAACAACAACGGCGTAATCACTCAAGTCGGTGTTGTTAGTTGGGGTGAAGGGTGCGCACAAGCAAATAAGTATGGTGTTTACGCCAACGTAGCAAACTTAAAAAACTGGATCGACAACCAAACCAGTGGCGTTAGCTACCGACAAAATGTTTATTATGGCTATGTGGCAGTCGATAAAAAAATATCACAAAGCTTAACCATCACTAATAATGGGGCTGATTCCTTTGCTGTTACTGGTATTGCCCTTTCAGATCAAAGCAAACTAAAAGTTCTATCGAATGAATGTGAGAGTATTGGTACGCTTTATAATAGTGATAGCTGTAACATCACAATGGAGATTACCCCAGCTCTAGCCGATAGCACACCAAAGTTAACTGTAAATACAAACAGCTCAACTCACCCTACCCTAACGACGTCATTCCATTCCTATGGTCTATTAGGTGCAAACCTCCAACTTTCTGAAACTATTGGAAATAGTAACTCAGTGTACAGTAACGCTAACCCTTGGGAAGTCTCTGACTCATCGAATAGCGTAATCACATCTGCTAATACTCCATTGGGGCAACGTTCAATCATCATGCTGGACAACTTAACCAAAGGAAAATTGACTTTCGACTTGCGTATGGAAATTAACGATGGGGATAATAACTTCCAGGTATTTGTAAATGGAGAACGCGCTTGGCGTGGTTCCGGTTTCGAGATTAACTGGTACTCAGAAACAATTAATTTATCCGAAGCTTCAAATAACGTAATGTTTGTTTTCGAGCGAAGCGGCAACGCCAATGATTCGGTTTCGCTCCGCAATATTCAACACAAACCTACCGCCACCACACAAAGTAATAGCAGTGGTTCGTCAGGCGGCAGCTTACCATATTGGGTAGTATTAGCTCTTTTACCACTAGCAATGTTAAGAAAAAAGCAGGTTGTATGAAACATTTAAAGTTCATTTGTCTAGCGATACTAGCTACTACAGCTATGGGATGTAGCAATGCCCTAGAGATTAAAACGACAAACATAGAAGGTACATTGGAACCACTCCTTTCTCATAAAAAGTGGGACCATTTGCTGCTGTTTGTCGCGAAGTCTAATGGGTGTACTCAAAGTGATAGTTTCCAGCTACAAATTGATAGCGTAGAGTCAAAACAAGTATCGGTTAGCGTCATCCGAACACAAGATGATAATTGTCGACGAGCCCCAATGTTTGAAGAGTTCCAACTCACCTTGCCTCAAGAACTTCAAAATGTTGAATTGGTGGTAAGCAACCCTCAAGCAAAGCCACTTCATTGATCGATAATCGCCAATCTTAACGATAAAAAGCGCCTTTTGGCGCTTTTTTTATCGGGGTACGCTGTTGCGATTGAACAACCTAATCGCTCAGTAGCTTGGCTTTCATACAGTTCCACCGAATTAGAGCAAGAACTAGTCAAACTCTCCTCTTCAAAACAAGATGGCTAAAGTCCGATATAACTTTGAGGTTTTGCATTAACTTCTGTATTATTCGCGCCAATTAGAGACCATAGGCTCAAGTCATGAACCGTAAGAAACGAATTAATAGCATCCTGAAATCGAAGCAAAAGAAAATGAACGCTAAGCTGCACAAGAGCAACAAGCCTCGCTATATTTCTAAAGCTGAACGAGCAAAAATGGAAGCGGAAGAGAACGCACAAAACGGTGCGGAAGTAACAAACGAAGCCGCAACAACAGAGCGGGCTCAGGCTGAAGAGTCGAAAAGCGAATAGATAAACGTATTTGTTCGCCCAAAAACAACAAAGCCAGCGTCTAATAGCGCTGGCTTTTATGTAGGTAACGGCTTTAATCTCGTCTTAGCAGAAGATTGTCGTCAATCTCGATAAATCGGTCACTTGCATCTATCAGAGATTGAGCCGTAAGGCCTGGGACACCATAAACATCCACCTTGACATTAAACTTCTCTTGGACGCGCTGAACTAAAATATCAAAGTCACCATCCCCTGATAACAAAATGATCTTATCCACATTAGCTGCTGCTTCGTAGACATCAAGAGCAATCCCAACATCCCAATCCCCTTTTGCGCTCCCATCATTGCGTTGGATAAAAGGTTTGAGTTTTACATTAAAACCGATACCACGCAAAATATGATGAAACTGTCGCTGCTTTGGATCTTGAGAGGCTATCGCATAAGCGTTGGCTTCAACCACCTCACTCCCTTCTGTCGCTACATACCAAAACTGGTTGTAATCAAAATGGGCTCTATATTTGTCACGTGTTGTGTAATAGATATTTTGTACATCGACAAATATTGCGACTTTTTCCATTTGTGGCTCACCTCTTCTGTTAGAGGCATGACTCTATCAAAACCAAGCCATGAGTACACTTCTATTTTGAATAAGGAGCGCCACAGAAAGTGACACTGTCACAACCAAAGCGCTCGCTGCAATTCTCGTAAGGTTTAGTTAAACCATTTTAGCTTGTCATGCAAAGACGTTACGCTGCCAACGACAATCAGAGCTGGGCTGACCGCCTCTTTCGCCATACTCGCCAAATCACTTAAGCTACCCGTGAATACGCGTTGCTCTCGGCGTGTGCCGTTTTCGATAATGGCACATGACATGTCTGCATCAATCCCATTTTCGAGTAGCTTCGCCGCAATGTACTCACACTGCTTAAGACCCATATAAAACACCAGCGTATTGTTTGATTGAGCCAATGACTGCCATTCAATCTCTCGGCCATCCTTTTGTACATGTCCTGTAATGAACTGAACGCTTTGCGCATGGTCACGATGGGTCAATGGAATCCCTGCATAGGCAGTAGCACCCGTAGCCGCTGTAATCCCCGGTATGACTTCAAATCTAACGCCATGCTCAGCTAACTCTTCTATCTCTTCTCCACCACGACCAAAGATGAATGAATCGCCTCCTTTAAGACGCACAACACGTTTGCCTTCTTTCGCTTTGTCGACCAATAACTGATTAATCTGGTCTTGCGGCACACAGTGGTAATCCAGTCTTTTACCAACATAAATCATCTCTGCATCACTACCTGCTAAAGCAAGAATTTCTGGTGATACCAATCGGTCATAAACGACTACTTCAGCCTGCTGGATTACGCGATAACCTTTAACGGTCAGTAAATCGGGGTCACCCGGCCCTGCCCCGACAAGAGAAACAAAGCCGCTATTTAATGAAGAGAGATGAGAAGCAGTCATAACTACGCCTTTCGAGTAAATTTAGGTATAAAAAGAGACTCTTTGTTAAGAAACTCTTTTTATAGCCAATTGACTATTGCATAGATGAAAACAAATATAGTCGGGAGTCTCTTCGCTAAATATATTAGAGAGTCCCGACTTATTCACTATCAGATTCTGATAGTAAAGTTTAACTTACTTAGCTAAAGCAGGTTTTGCTTCTACTGCATCTTCATCAGATAGAGAAGGCGCTGTTTTAGCGTGAGTTAGGTATAGCGGGATACAAGTCATGATTAGACCACCAACAATGTTACCTAGGATTGTTGGGATTAGGTTGAAGTTCAACCAAGTCGCGATACCAAAGTCAGCACCTAAGATCATGCCTAATGGGAATAGGAACATGTTTACCACTGTGTGCTCAAATACTAGTGCGAAGAAGATAAAGATTGGGAACCACATCATCGCTACACGGCCAGCTACAGTGCGCGCTGTCATGTTACCAATAACGCCAAGACAAACCATTAAATTACAGAAGATGCCGCGCACGAAACACGTAATCCATCCGTCCATGCCCATGTTTTCAAAGCCTAAGCTACGTGCAGTAGAAACAGCGATGAACTTCTTAGCAACCGCGTTTAGCTCTAGAGAGAAGTTACCCGTTAGCGACACTGCTACTAGGTAAGCAACAATCAAAGAACCGATAAGGTTACCAAGGCCTACAAGACCCCAACAACGGAAGATACGGTTCCAAGTAATTCCAGGACGACCTTCAAATTTTGCTAGTGGAGCCAGACCAAATACACCTGTTACTAGGTCATAACCCATAACACTTAGAATCACGAAACCGACTGGGAAGACAAGTGCACCCACAATGCCCATGCCTGTCTGAACGATTGTCGTAATCGCTACTACTACCGCTAGAGATAAGATGATACCTGCCATGGTGCCGCGCAAAAGCAAATCACGAGAACTTGTCTTTGTTTTAGCTTCGCCAACGTTAATCATTGTTTGTACGAATTCAGCGGGTTTAAAGTCTGTAGACATGAATGTGTCCTTATTCAAAAATTTGAAGGTTAAAAAGTTAAAATTGAATAGTGAAAGGCTCGCGAATTTCTCTGTTTTTCGTCAAGAAATGACGAGCCTTTAAGCTATTAAATCTCACCTAACGGATTATTAAGCCGCGATTTCCACCGAGCCTTTGGTCACTCGCGCTTTGTAAGCTTTTACGTTGAACTGCTCATTTTCCATGCACGCCCCAGTTTTGAGGTTAAAGCGTTGCTTCTTAAGTGGGCTTGCAACCCAAAGCTGCTCATCGTGCTCTACGATCAGGCCACGAGATAGCACGTTAGATTGGAAGAATGGGTCCATGTTGTTAATCGCAAACACTTCTTCTGTCGCACGTGGGCGGAAAATTGCTACTTGCTCACCGTCTACCAAAGCCACAACACCTGTGCCTGGGATGATGTCTTCAATGTTACAAACTTTTGTAAATGCCATAATCTCTTCTCCCCTTACACGACTTCTACGTGAAGGATGTCGCCTTTCGCTTCAGGATGTTTTTCAGTAAATGTCGCTGGGCGGTGTTGCTCACGTCCATCAGTCACAAACATGACATTGTCATCACGCTCGTCAGAATTCACGAAGTGCGCAAATCGCTTAAGCTGAGTTTCGTCGTTGATAGTGTCAGTCCATTCACAACGATACTCTTCAACTAGCTTCGCAACGTCTGCTTCTAACTGCTCATTGATGCCAAGCTTGTCTTCAATAATCACTTCACGTAGGTAGTCGATGCCACCTTCAAGGTTCTCAAACCATACAGAAGTACGTTGTAGTGGTGCTGCTGTACGGATGTAGAACATCATGAAGCGGTCGATATATTTCAGTAGTGTCTCTTGCTCTAGGTCACCTGCAAGTAGGTCAGCGTGACGAGGCTTCATACCGCCGTTACCACACACGTACATGTTCCAACCTGCGTCTGTCGCGATAATACCCAGATCTTTACCCTGCGCTTCAGCACATTCACGAGTACAACCAGACACACCAAACTTCATCTTATGAGGAGTACGAATACCCTTGTAGCGGTTCTCGATCATGACGCCTAGGCCAACAGAGTCTTGAACCCCGTAGCGACACCAAGTCGAGCCTACACATGTCTTAGCCATACGTAGCGCTTTCGCATACGCTTGACCAGTTTCGTAACCTGCCGCAATAAGCTTCTTCCAAATTGCTGGAAGATCGTCTTTTTGAGCACCAAATAGGCCGATACGCTGTGCGCCAGTGATCTTAGTGTAAAGGTTGTATTCAGCAGCAACTTCAGCAAGAACTGATAGTGCCTGAGGCGTTACTTCACCACCCGCCATACGAGGGATAACTGAGTAAGTACCATCTTTTTGCATGTTACCTAGGAAGTTATCGTTGGTATCGTGCAGTTTAACCAATGACGGTTTAAGGATGTGGTCACCCCAGCATGAAGCAAGAATAGAACCCGCTAGAGGCTTACATACTTCACAGCCGTAGCCCGTGCCATGTTTCTCTAGTAGCTCTTCATACGATTTGATTTCACCGATACGTACTAGGTGGAATAGCTCTTGACGAGAGTAAGCAAAGTGCTCACATACGTCGTTCTTCACTTCAACACCTGCTTTTTCAAGCTCTGCGTTAAGAACAGAAGTCACAAGAGGGATACAACCACCACAACCTGTGCCCGCACCTGTCACTGCTTTGATATCACCAATCGTGTGATGACCTTGTGCAACCGCTTCTGCAATTTTGCCTTTAGTCACATCAAAACATGAACAGATAACCGCAGACTCAGGTAGCGAGTCAGCGCCAAGTGTTGGTTTTTCGCCACCAGCGTGCGCAGGTAAAATAAGTGCATCTGGATGTTCTGGCAGGTCAATTTCGTTCAGCATAAGCTGTAGAAGGTCACCGTAATCAGAAGTATCACCCACCATTACCGCACCAAGAAGCTTCTTGTTGTCTTCAGAAACGATAAGGCGTTTGTAAACTTCTTGCTCTTCGTTTTGGTAAACGTAGCTCTTACAACCCGGAGTGCGACCGTTAGCATCACCAATAGAACCTACTTTTACGCCAAGAAGTTTAAGTTTTGCGGACATGTCAGCGCCTTCAAACTTGCTGTCGTTACCAACGATGTGGTCAACTGCCACTGTCGCCATTTTGTAACCCGGTGCTACTAGGCCGTAGAAAGTTTCATTCCACGATGCACACTCGCCAATCGCGTAGATGTTTTCATCTGAAGTCTGGCAGAAGTCGTTGATTGCGATACCGCCACGTGGCGCTACGTCTAACTTCATGTCACGAGCAAGTTTGTCTTGAGGTCGAATACCCGCAGAGAAGACGATAAAGTCCGTTTCTAACTCTGTACCATCAGCGAAACGCATAACGTTACGTGCATCTTTACCCTCAGGAGCGATTTCTAGCGTGTTTTTGCTAGTGTGAACTTTTACGCCCATGCTCTCGATTTTTTGGCGAAGCTGGTTACCACCCGCCTGATCTAACTGCTCAGCCATTAGTTTTGGTGCAAACTCAATCACGTGCGTTTCAACACCCAAAGCTTTCAGTGCGCCAGCCGCTTCTAAACCAAGTAGACCACCACCAATTACCACGCCTACTTTGCTCTTTTTCGCACAAGCTTCGATTGCTTTTAGATCTTCAATCGTACGGTAGACGAAACAATCTTTGCTCTCGCGGCCTTTGATTGGTGGAACGAATGGGAAAGAACCCGTCGCCATGATCAATTTGTCATATTTGATTTCGCGACCAGAACTTGAGTAAACGATGTGTTTATCACGGTTCACGTTAATGGCACGTTCACCGATTAGCATGTTGATGCCGTGTTTCTCGTAGAAGCCTTCTTTGACTAAAGAAAGTTCATCAGCTGTGTGATGAGAAAAGTAAGACGAAAGGTGGACTCGGTCATAAGCGACACGAGGTTCTTCACAGAAAACAGTGATCTCATATTGAGAAGCGTCCGTCTTCTCAACTAGGTCTTCAATGTAACGGTGACCTACCATACCGTTACCGATAACAACCAGCTTCAACTTGCTCATAGTACTTCCTAAGGGTTAGGTTTTTTATCTGAGCTAATTGTTAATTATGAAAGAAAATTAATACATGATGTAAATCAATTACAGAATCAAACTACCCTAAAGGGGTAGAAGCAAAATATAACCACTTCAAAATTGTCATTTAGTTACAATTTAGAACAAAAAGCCTCACATTTCGTGAAGTGAGCCGAATCTTTTGTTATATCTTGTCATTAAAATCTATCTTGTATGAATGAATAGTCACGAAGAAGACATCTTTTGAACCAAATTACGACTAAAGGCTTAAGCTTTATTTTCGTCACAAATTCATTGGGGAAATACACGAAACTTTATAAATCAATAAGTTGTCAACACCAACTTATAAACCCCCTCCTGTTTAGTTGCTAATGAATGTGTTTTTTGTGATCTTGATTCATTTATCTTCTTGATTCCGCAAAAGAAAGGAATACTATTGTCTGATATTTATACGTAAGCATCTTGATGCAGGCAAAGGAAATGGAACTCGATATATTTAATCCTTCTCGACATATTCGTCGAGCAGTTTTATTTTGGTTAAGCCTGTTGCTTGCTTGTATGTCAGCGACTTTTAGCGCCGTTAATCTGCTAAGTGGCACCGAATACACTCAGACGTGGATATCACTCACGTTTTGTCTCGTATCACTGTTTGTTTGCTATAACACCTATCGCCAAACCATTAACTCTACAATGACGGTGAGTTACGTTTTTGCACTCATTACGCTTGTCACCTACGCCAACTTTATTTATCCCCTATCCTATGGCCTATTCATATGGGCATGCCTGTTTCCCGTGTTGTTTTATCTTATTTTGGGTAGACGCAAAGGCATGTTTGCAACAGGAGCAGGTTTTTTAACTGTTTTAATTACGGTTACCTACAAAGTAATTGAATGCAGCTTCGTTGAAAGTGCTCACCTTGCAATCAATTTCTCTCTCACTTTTTTATGCATTTGGCTTACTTCCCACATACTGGAAGTCAAAAGAAAGACTTCAGAGGCGTCTTTAGGGCAACTCGCCTCCCGCGACTCGCTCACCAATGTTTATAACCGACATGCACTGGTGCATAACTTCAATCGCTACCACAACGAGAGTATCAAAGTTCCAGTATCTCTCCTCATCCTAGATTTGGATTTTTTTAAGCAGGTTAATGACCAATATGGTCACGATGTGGGAGATAAAGTCTTAGTGGAAACCGCGGCTTTATTGGACGCATTGAGTGATGAGCATCTGGTGTATCGAATTGGAGGAGAGGAGTTTTGTATTGCACTGCACGACTCAGATTTACTTCAAGCCACTTACAAAGCAGAACAAATTAGACACGCAATTGAACGCTATGACTTCAACGGCGCGGAGGTGGCGATTAAGCTCACTGCCAGTATCGGTGTATACCAATGCCACCATTTTGATAGTTTAGAATCCGTACTAAAAGAAGCGGATAAAGAACTTTATAAAGCAAAGAAGAATGGCCGAAACCAAGTTATGGTATGTAATGAGCAAGCCTCTGCATTATCTTCCAGCTAAGTGAGCTTTGTACGAACTCAGCATTGAATCGTACAAAGCCACATCAATCACGCATCTTCTTCAAACACAACATTGTAGTTTTCGGTATAAGTACAATGTGGCTGACGACTACAAGTAAAGAAACGACGCCCCTTATGCTCACCCTGACTGGCCGTTTTTATCACCATTGGGCTCCCGCATCGCTTACAGAAACGAACTTCCTTATCAGGCTCAATTAGGTCAATATGAGCCGCTAGCAATCGGCGTAAACGCCCAACTTGATAGCTGTGTTTAATACTCGCACCAATCAAAGGGATCGAAGCAGATTTACATACATGCATTAGAAGCTTTTGACGCTCAATCTTACCTTTATCAAGCTCTTTACCATTATCCAGTTCAATAACGACCCTAGGGTGTAAGCTTCGAGGATCACATACAACAAAATCAAAGTAACTCTTAGCAATTCTATTGTTTGCGATGAACCACTGTTTTTTATTCGTCGAGAGTGGTGTTGCGACGTGAGTCATATTCACCTTAGCTAACACTATTCCATGCTGGCCAACTGCGGTAACAAGTGCATTGTAAAAAGCTGACTCTTGCATATTGAGCAAAGGCCCTTTTTTCTTATATGCGCTGTCTTTTAACTCATCTTGCTTAAGGTAGCGTTGTTGGACCACAAAGAAGAACACCACCAAGATGGCAACAACAATAAAAACACTTTCCATCGACGACTCACTAAACCTGAGAGAACTACGTTCATTATTATTAGATTTTAATCGCTTACATCAATAATACGCTACTGTTTTTGCGAAGGCTGCGATGGCAAACTGAGTTCGATGACCGTTCTTTGTGATTCATTGACTTCTTGTAGAGCATCTCCCCAATGCTTTTGAACAAGCCTCTCTATCATTCCATTTTCACGCGCTTTCAGCAGTGCGTCATACAATAGGGGCTGCAGGTCTGCATATTTAGGAGATATATAAAAATAAAAGTCCCTTTCATACTGCAGTAAAAGATGGTTTTCTATGGCCAGATGAGGATTCAGTTTAGCCTCATTCATAACTTCATTAAGACCTCTAGGAAAATAGTTAACATCACCATCTACAGTTAGTTTCTGGTATAGAGTTCGCCATTCACCATCTTCTCGATAGACAGCAAGGTCATTACTCTCCCATACCTCTACATCGAACCAATTGATACCCATTCCGCCAATCAATCCCGATGCTCGCAATTCATCTATATTATTAATTTTTGAAAACTTAGCTTGAAGTTCTGGTGGGATTAACATGATACGCTTGCCGATTAAGCCATTAGTTATCGGAACACCAACTGAAACAAATTTAGCATCACGCTCGGAAGTTGGCAGTAACCACGTCAACGTGAGTGCTCCAGAGCTGACCATTTTTATGGCTCGCTTTTGCGGAGTATGCTCATCTAAAATCGAGATTTCGACATCATGGCCTTGAGCCGTAAGAGCTTCATACAGCAATTCATGGTAAAACGCGTGTCCACCATCGATCTGCGATACAAGCGTAAGTGAAATAGTCTCTTTACTGTAAACGCTGGTCGAGAGTAAAAGAAAAAGAATGGCTATGACTTGCATACACACCTCTAAGGTAATGACTCTTATATACTTTAGAGGCAGTAATACGATACGTCTAGAATTGACCGATTCATTTAGTTAATTAGGTTGAGCGTTTGTAAGTTCGCTCAGGACGACCTACTGACCCGTAATTGAGATCTGCTTCAAGTTCACCAGTACTAATTAGGTATTCTAAATAACGCCGCGCAGTTGTTCGACTAGCCCCTATTTTTTCACCAGCTTCATCAGCAGTTAAGTTTACGGCCTGATGAAATAACGCTTTGATTTTATCTAACGTCACACCATCGATTCCTTTTGGTAAACGAGTAGAAGCAATGTCCGGCGTGTTAGTAGATTGAAGCATTTTATCCACCATTGACTGATCTAAGTCATTAGTGTGATGTAGTTGAAGCTTCTGCCCCACATACTTTGTTAAGGCAGCCTCTAACCTTGGGAACATAACTGGCTTAAGCAAATAATCAACTACCCCACCACGCATCGCCTGCTGTAGGGTATCCACATCTCTCGCAGCGGTAATTAGGATGACATCGCACCCTAAATTTTTACTACGAAGCTCATTTAGAATCTCCAAGCCAGAACCATCAGGAAGATGCACATCCAACAAAAGTAATTCAGGCTTTAAAATATCAAGCTGAATGCTGGCTTCCATTTTACTCGTTGCAATACCAATAACCTCATAGCTTCCGATTTGCTCTAGGTATTTTTGATGTAACTGAGCAATAGCAATATCATCTTCAATGATCATCACTTTGGTTTTTGTCGTCATACCAAATCTTCCTTAGGTAGATACACCGTCATTCTGGCCCCACTCTCCTTATTGTTTACCATTTCCAATTCGCCTTGGTAACGCAGAGCAAGCTCGCTGACAAGATGCAATCCTACACCTCGAGTCTGCTTGTCTTTCGTCGATACGCCTCGCATCACCAATTCTTCCGCAGCAATGTTATCAGGTAAGCCGCAACCGTGATCCGAGACTTCTAAAATTACTTCATTGCCATAATCACTGACTGAAACTTCTATTTTGCGACGCTCATGAGCGAAGTTAACATCTGACGCAATAGCCTCTCTTGTTGCATCAAATGCGTTGTCGATTAAGTTGCCAACAATGGTCACGACATCTTCTGCATTAATCCTGTCTGGCAAAGGCTCTAAACGCGAGCCCTCTTCAACGACAAGCTCCAATCCCAATTCTCTTGCCCTTTCCGTTTTACCGAGCAACATCCCGGCGATCAAGGGCTCTTTAACAGTTTCTCTCAAAAACTCTATAAGCGCTTGATAATGGGCGGTTTCTTGACCAATTAAGTGCTGAACGGCCTCTAACTCTCCCATTTGAACCATACCACTTATTGTATTTAATTTATTTCGATGCTCATGGGTCTGAGAGCGAAGCAAATCGGCATACTCTTTGGTTTTAGCTAATTGTTCGGTCAGTTCTGTCAGATCATCACGCAGTCTAAAACTCGATACCGCACCGACAACTTTATCGTCTACGATAATGGGGCTACGGTTGGCTATGAGGCGCTGTTGATTGAGGTAGAGATTTATATCGTTGTCAGTACGTGCTGTTTGTAAAACTGACTGCAAATCGCTATCTGGAAGCACTTCACTTAATGGGCGGTTGATACTATCCGCTTTGTTGATATTGAGGATTTGGCAAGCACTGCGATTAATTGAGCGTAGCCGCCCTTCGCCATCAATACTCAAAATACCTTCTTTGAGCGTTTCCAAAGTGACATCCAGTTCAACGTATAAGCGGCCAATCTCTTCCGGTTCGAACCCTAAAATCGCTCGTTGAAACTTACGCGAAGCATAACTCGATACCAGAACATTTGCTGCAACCACAATAAATGCCATCATGATTAAATAAATAAGGAAAGGTTCTATTTTATCTTGCAGCCTGTCGATGAGATAACCCACCGACACTACACCAATAATTTGGCCCTGCTGATTGAATACGGCTGTTTTCCCTCGAACGGAGTAGCCTAGTGAACCTTTTGCCACTGAGATATAAGCTTCACCATCCACCAAGGCGCGTTTATTATCTCCCCCTTTCATTGGCAAACCTATACGTTCATCAACAGGGTGCACCAATCGCACACCTTCTTTATCGCCAATAACAATAAACGCGGCGCCAATCAGTTCAGTGAGGCTTCTGTATCGGGTTTGCAGTTCTGGCGTCACTCCGGTTTCAATCATTTCGATCACATACGGGGATTTGGCCAAAAACGAGGCCACGCCAAGAGCTTTGAGACCCATCTCTTCTTCTTGAGCGTGTTTGATGTAAATAAACCCGGCGGCGACAAGTAGCAATAGCTCTATCAGCCCGGATAAAGTCATGATAATCAGCATTCGCTTTCGAAAGCTGATAGTACTCCATTTCATACTTTCTCCTTGTATCCCGCATAGGCTAACACTCTTGATGTGCTTCAACGAGACCCTTAGACCTGAAGTGTGAATGTTGTAAGTATATAATCAGCCGTAACTATCTTTTCTCCATGAGACTAAATCACCGTTATGGCTTACTAGAGCACGATTAAGAAATGCAAAAGATAATTGATTTAGATCATATAAAATACTGGTTAATTTTTACGCTAACTACGCAATCATCTTGTATAATTATTAAGCGCCCGAGTGGTGCTCAACGTCTTGGTATCACGGTTGATAAAAAAACGATAAGAACCGTGTTGTTTTTAGAGGGAAAAAAATGAAAAGGGATATTTTTGGCATTTGCCTCTCACGAACTATGCTGTCTCGTAATCTGTCAGGAACCTTCACACATGTTAGGGCTTACGCAAAAACAAACAGTGTCGAAGATGCTAAGGTAATGCACGCATTTCCACAGCTTTCTGGCAAAGAGCTGCTGGCTAACATGGAATCTGCGCACTCTCTAGTTTGGCGAGCAGAATTTGCCTGTCTAGAGCAAAAATAGAGTGCATAAAAACGCAAAAAGGGAAGATTAACTTCCCTTTTTTTGTGCCTGATGACTTAACGTATATCACTCAATCTACTGGTATGAACTTTCTCTTTTAAGTAGTTCAGCCAACTTTCACCACTTTGTGTTGGCTCGACTTTCTGCGCTTCCTCCACATCAATCAACGCTCCTTCTATTTGACCAAGCTTATACTTTACTTGAGCACGCAGGAGTAGCAGCTGAGCGCTATGCTTAGGGTATTTATTCAATGCCTCCAGTGCCAAATGATACTCGTTTTTATGCATCAATAGCTGTGCTTGCTCCATGTAATAAATAGGATCTATTTGAGCAGCTGAATACCAAGATTCAATCGCCCTATCCCACTCCTTCGCTTGCTGCCACAATCTCGCCAGTTCAATATGTTGATTAAGCTTATCGCCTTTAATGGTCACTTGAGTCAATTGGCGAGCCGCTTGCTCCGGCATTCCTTGTTTTGCCAATAGCTGAATCAGTAAGCGATTTTCTTGCTCTGAAAGTACAATATTGTGCTTCGCGACAGCCAATGTTGTTAAAGCAGAAGCAGGATCGTTATTTCTAAGCTGCACGCTCACTAACTGACTCCACCACTGCTCGTTCTCCGGCTGGAGTGCTAACAACTGTTTCAAGCTTTTTTCTGAAGCATGCCACTGCTTCAATTGAAGTCGAGCAGCAAGTTGAATCGTTAACGGCTCAACTTCGATCTTCGACTGCGATGCAATGACCTTATTTATCGATTGCAATGTTTTTTGCCATTCTTGCAACTGGTAATGGGCCTTCGCGATGACAAGCCAAAGATCAGAATTTTCTTTTCCAACAGAAACCTCTTTAACCAAAACATAGTAATGATTTAGAGCCAGGGAATAATGCTGCTGGTTGAAATAGAGGTCAGCCAACATTCTGCGAGTCTCTTGCTGAGCTTTCTTATCAAGTTGCTCCACACTAAGCGAATCATCTAAGCTATCGATAGCCAAATCGACTTGACCATTTTGCCAATAATAAACCCCTAAGGCTCGCTTCATAACCGCTAGGTCATATTGACGATTTGACTCAATTGGAGCAAGCAGTTCAATCGCTTTCTGCCACTCTTGATTCGCTTGAAACTTCTCAGCTTGTTGCAGTTTCTGAGCAGAAAAACGGGACAATTCCGTCGCTGAAGCATGGACAGAAACTAACAGCACAATACTCAACCATGATTTCATCATTTAGGATACCTGAACTCTAGTTTCACGGTTTGGCCAATTTGTCGCGTGGCGTTGCCGTTGACTAACTTCGGTTGATATCGCCACTGCTTAAGAGCAACAAGTGCTTCGCGATCAAATAGTCTCTTCGGTTGTGCTTCAATGATTTTTAGCCCTATTGGCACACCATTCTCGTCAATATCAAAACGAATCACGACATGGCCTTCAGCTCGGCGCTGACGCGCTTTTGCAGGATAGCGTGGCTCAACACGATAAAGTGGCATCGCTTGATGGCTCATTTTGACAGGCGCAAGAGTCGCGACAGCAACATCCACTCCCCCAATATCCACGGCAACGCCCGCGAGTTCGCCTAATGGCTGAATTGGAATTGATGAAAGTGACTGGTCGGTAGAACGCGGCGTAATATTTAATGGCTCGATAGAAGGTGCCTGCTCGTGCTGTGGTGGCTCCGGCACACTCCTAATACGCCTCGATGCTGTTTGTTCCTGCTCTGAAACAATAAAATCTACCGCTTGTAGATTTTGATGATCAATGGAATTTATATCGGGCGCCCGAACTAACCAAGCCATTAACATAAACAGAGCAGCAGACAAAAATGCAGATAGTGGTAAAGCGACTAGCAACCGCAGCATTAAGGGCTCTCCGCAGCTAAAGCAATGTGTTCTACACCTGCACTTTTGGCTGCATCCATAACTTTGACAACCACACCATTAAACGCGCGCTCATCCGCCTGAATCACTAAACTTCGGCTAGGGCTCTCATTCAACAAGGATTCCAGCCGAGCTTGAACTCGTGCTTCGTCAACCATCTGTTTATCAATGTAGATATCATTGCTTGAAGTAATCGCAACAAAGATACCAGCCTCTTTCTGAGCCATGATATTGCTCGCTTTTGGGCGTTCAACATCAATTCCTGACTCTTTAACAAATGAGCTTGTGACGATAAAGAAAATCAACATGATAAAAACAATATCTAGCATCGGCGTCAAATCAACTTGCGCCTCTTCTTGCTTATAAGAGCGTTTGCCAAGTCTCATGCTTCACTCCTCAATGACCGTTCTAAGTTGAAACTTCTTAGCTGACATGCTTTGACTAATCGAGCATGAACAAAAATACCGACAAGTGCAGCCACCATACCTGCCATGGTCGGAAGTGTGGCTAACGCGATTCCTGAAGCCATTAGTTCAACATCATCGTTTCCTTGATACGACATCGCATCGAAAACTGAGATCATTCCCGTTACCGTACCCAATAACCCGAGCATTGGACAAAGAGAAACCAACACCTTGATAATATTTAAGTTATGAAAAAGCGATATTCTCGCTTCAGATAGCCACCCTTCTCGGATGGCATGTGCATACCAAGAGATATGCTCGTGCCGCTCATTCCAAGCGTTCAACCATCCAGTGCGCAACTTAGGATATGAAACAAACAAAAACAGCCAGCGCTCTATCACAAATAACCAAAACAGTGCCACAACAGCCAATAAGCACCACAGTACAGGGCCACCTTGCAACATAAATCCCTGTAAAGAACTCATCGCTGAATCACCACGAAACAAGCTATCAATGAAAGCATTCATCGAGTCCAACATAATTAAGCAACCACCGGTTTTGTTTGACCTTGCTCTGCTTGTTGTGCGACTAGAGCAACACCTTGCTTTTCGAGTATATTTCGCAAATTTTCAGCTTGGGTAGAGAGTACATTGTGAGCCAATAATAATGGCATAGCAGCAATAAGTCCCATGACCGTCGTCACCAGTGCCATCGAGATTCCACCAGCCATAACTTTTGCATCGCCAGCGCCAAATAACGTGATGACTTGGAACGTTTCAATCATCCCTGTTACCGTACCGAGTAGACCAAGCATTGGGGCAAGCGCAGCTAAAAGCTTTAACATAGACAAGCCTTTTTCAAGCTTGGCTTGCTCATCTAAAATGACTTCCAGTAGTCGTAATTCAAGTGCTTCTAAGCTTCTTGGTTTTTGTTCATCATAAACCGCGATAACTCGCCCTAACGGGTTATTAAGCTGTGGTTCAATTAGGCTTAATTGCTTGGCCACTTTTCGGCGGATATTGAAAATAATCACACCACGCACGGCCGCAATCCCTAATCCAACCACCATCAAAGTGATGATCACACCGCCAACAACACCACCTGCTTCAATTCTATCCATCAAAGTAGGCTGATAAGCGTATTGCTGTAAAACTTGTCCTCGCGTTGGATCAATCAAAACTAATGAATGATCGCCTTGCTGCTCGCTATTAAGGTCACTTAACTTCGGCACATGTTTGGGCTGATTAATATAATCCTGAGCTTGCTTGCCATCCCAATGTAGATAACCCTGCTCACCTACCAATGCAAAAGCACCTAGCTTAAGCACCTTTTGAGATTCAACTTTTCCATCAGCACTAACATAGTCAACAAGCACCATCTTGCTTATTTCGCTGTCATAGACTTGCTTCTCCATAACTCGCCATAACTGAACAAGTTGATGGATTGTTGGCAAAGCGCCTTCATCTAAAAATGACGATACCGTGTCTAAACTTGCCTGATTACCAACGCTATTCACGGCTTGATTAAGTTCAGTATTTACCAGCTTGGCATTTTGGCGAGCAACACCGAATACTTCACCTAAGCTGCCCATCTCCAAACGCAGTTTTTGTTCTAAATCCGCTAGCTGCTTTTCGTTGCTAGTAAACGTCTGGCTCAATAACTGGTTCTGCTCATCGAGCTGCTTTTTTTGCACTAACAAGGCGTTTTTACGTTCAAGCAATGTTTTTTCCAGCTGCTCAAACTTCGCTTCTCTCGCTTTGTCATGTAGAGCTTGCTCAGTAGTTTGCTGCTTAACTTGCGCCACCAACGCTTGTTCCGCAATAGTTGGAAACGTAATTGAACACAAGAATAAGCTTAATAGGAGGCGATTAATCATTGTGTTACCTCCTCATCAATACGTTGAACAGGCAAGGTAATAAAGTCCGGTGCAAGTCTTTGATGAGCAATTTGATACGCCTTTTCCAATTCATCTTTTATACCAGTTTCACCCGTTTGCCATTGCTGGGTTATTGAATCCCATTGCCAGTATCTTTCACCGTTCAAACTGCGAGCGATCAGGCTCAATCTACCGAGATGCAATATCTCCACTTCTCGTAGTTCACTATTTATTGTTATACGCTCGGAGTACACCCCTAACTTGTTGCCGTATTCAATTTCAGCTTGATAAGCATCTAAGATGAGACGGTACTTCTCCGCATCACTCACATCAGAGCGAGTCATCAGCTTTTCAAGGCGAGTAATCCGTTCATTTCTTTGCGTTTTTTTAACCGGAACAGTGGTATCTGCGAGGCGTTTTAGTCCATCTAACATGTGATACATCAAAGGGACTAAACCCTGTCGTGTCACTTGTATTTGATTAAGTTGCGAATCGAGACTCTCTTGTTCTTGCTGCTGGCTTTCTAATAAGTGAGTAAGGTGTTTTTGATAAACAGATAAATTGTCGACCTCTGCTTCCAACTGTTCAACCTCAGCCTTTAACCGCTGAATACGTTCATCACTACTATCAATGCGTTTTTGACTCTTTGCTGACGCACTCAAAGATTTGTCTTGAATAGTTAATGCTTGATCAATATCAGAAGCCGCTGAACTAACGGAGGCAAATAGCGTAGAAATGATTAAAACTGGTCTTGTGATGCTCATGAAATATCTTTAACGGATTGGGCAAACAGCCATAATTTGGATTAGTCACATAGTAAAGAGATTACCACAAAGTTCAACTTTACTTCTCATCTCTCTCTTTAGCAGCTAAACTTAGACAACCTACGATAAGCTTTTGATTAATATGAAAAGATACTTTTTATTGTTTGCACTATTTGCCCTCACAGCTTGTACATCAATACCCAAGGGCTTACAAGCAGTGGACAGCTTTGATTCTCAGTTATATTTAGGGACTTGGTATGAAGTCGCCCGATTAGACCACAGTTTCGAACGCGGTTTATCTAATGTGTCAGCACAGTATTCGTTTAACGAAGACGGTAGCATAAACGTGATTAATCGCGGCTGGGATCAAGAAGAACAACAGTGGAGTGAAGCCATTGGCAAAGCGAAATTTGTGAATGATTCAGACGTCGGCCATTTAAAAGTGTCCTTTTTTGGCCCATTTTACAGCAGCTATGTCGTGTTCTATTTAGAGAGTGATTATTCAACCGCGCTTGTTAGCGGTTACAGTCGAGACTATTTCTGGATTCTCTCTCGTTCTCCCCAATTACCTGATTATAAACTGAATAAATACCTTAGAATCGCCGAACAAGCAGGATTCGATAGCAGCAAACTCATCTTTCCATTTCAGGCACAATAACAAATGCCGACACTTCCTAGTGTCGGCAACCAAGTTAGGCTTGAAGCTGGGTTTTCTGTGCGACCTCAGCAACCACATTAGTCACATTCTTCGCTATCTCGAGCAATGCACGGGTTTCTTCTTCGGTAAACGGATGATTTAAAATCGACTCGGCACCATTCCTACCCACAACGGTCGGTAGACTCAAAACTACATCATGAATACCGTATTGACCATTAAGAAGTGTGGCAACCGGCAGAACAGAACGCTCATCAATCATGATCGCTTGAATGATGCGAAATACACTCGCAGCGATACCGTGAGTGGTATTTTGCTTACGTTTAAAGATTTCATAGCCCGCTTGTTTGACTGACTCCAAAAGCTCATCTGCACAAATACGTTCCATATGGTGAGTATCACAATAATAATCAGCAGGTTGACCCGCGATTGAGATAAGGCTTTTTGGCGTAAAACAGTTGCTTCCATGCTCTCCTAGCACATAGCCAAACACATTTTTCGGGTCGAGGTTAACTCGATTGGCAACAATACTCATCAAACGTGCTGTATCAATCACACAACCACTACTGATCACTTTCTCACGAGGAAAGCCGGTATTTTTCGCAATGAAATGCGCGACGATATCGCACGGATTGGAAACTACGATCAATGTTGCTTTTGGTGCAACTCGCTCTACTTCCTTCGCTATTTCAACACCTATTTTGCTGTTAATTTCAGCAAGATCAATGCGAGTCTGGCCTTGTTTGATCTGCGCACCAGCCGTTATCACGACAACATCCGCACTAATCAAAGTAAGATAATCATCCGTTGGCACAATATGCGTATTTTTGGAGAATGTCAGTGCTGCCGTATGACGAAAATCGAACACTTCGCCTTCAGCACGATCGAGGTTTTTGTCCAATAACACCAGTTCACTGACACTGCCTAACGTTAACAGGTAATTACAAATACCTACGCCAACCGCACCCGCGCCAATAACACCAATTTTCATTTCTCTATCCCTGTAAATAGTCCTACAGTAATTCTAATCGCAAAACTATTAATAATGCCAATTTAGTTTCAGCCTCAAATTAAATAACAGGAGATATCTCTAAACTAGATTAAAAACTTAGCGCCGTATTCTAAATAGACGACCATCAGTTCGATAAAAAACAAGCGCCAATAAAATTAATCCGCAACCAATCATTTTGTTGGTAGAAAGTTGCTCGCCATACCAAACAATACTTAGGATCACCGTCCAAATAGGTTCTAGTAACATAATTAAAGCGGCATTACCTGGATTGCAGCCTTTCTGCCCTAACGTCTGCATCACATAACGTAGGCTGGTGGCTAGTAATGCACTAGCCGCAAACCAACCCCAAATGGATGATTCAATCGCGTCAGGGAAGCTCTCTAGCATCGCTGACGCGAATAAGGCGATCACACCTGTGACAAATAATTGAATACACGTCAGTAGCAATACGGGGAGCCTTTGAGCCAGTTTGCTGTTGACGTTAAAATGTAGGGCAAGTAGGCAGGCATTGGCTAAAAACCATATTTGTCCAGGTGCGCTATTCCATCCACCTTTAAGAGATAAGAATGCTAAACCAGCAACAGCGATCGGCATTGCAATCCAAAAGGCTCTCTTAGGTCTCTCTTTAAACAGAGCCCAGGCAACAATTGGCACAATGATCATCGATAAGCTAACAATAAACGCGCCTTCCCCAAGTGTTTCACTGATCGAAATCGCGTGAACCCAAGCCAACAAGGCCAATGCAAGAATCACCCCTCCCCCTACGGCTTGACTAGCTTGTTTAACCGTTAGTTGTGTTAATGGTTTAAGGCAAAGTGGTAATAAACATATAGAGGCCACCAAGAAGCGTAACCCTACGAAACCAAAAGGAGGCAATCCTTGAATTGATTCTTTTGAAAAAATCCACCCCATACCTGCAAGCATCGTTGTCGCAATGAGGATCCAGGCAGCTTTACGTTCAGCGTTCAATATTATTCTCTTATTCTAATTTTATAATTGTGTTATTCGTCGATAGTCTCAGATTTATATCGAAACACCAACAAAGATCTATCGTGCTACAAACATTGCGCGTAATCTTAAAGTGTTAAGTGAACTTCAAAGAAAGAACTATGATCATTATTGGACACCGCGGCGTCGCTGGACGTTTCCCCGAAAACACCTTTTCAAGCATCAACGCCGCAATCGAACTTGGCCTCGAATGGATAGAAGTTGATATACAGCCGACAAAAGATGGCATCTTAGTGGTATGCCATGATCATACCGTTAATCGCTGTAGTAACGGAAAAGGTCGAGTCGATGAATTGACATTAGAAGAGTTACGTAAGCTCAATTTTGCCCACCGTTTTAACTCTAGTATGCCGCCTCAAACCATCATGACTTTGAACGAGTTACTCTGCCTTGCTGACGACAGAGGTATTAAACTCAATCTAGAAGTCAAAGTGGACAAGCATGATGCTCATTCAGTATGCCAACTATTGAGTAAAGAACTGCTCAAACTGAACGTTTCAACTGAGAACATTCTACTCTCTAGTTTTGATCATCAAGTCATCAGAGAACTACATCTACAGTTACCCCAGTTTCCTCTAGCTGTACTTACTGAACGGTTGAGAAAAAAAGATCGCGCACTATTGAAAGAAGTTTCTGCAGTCGGTTGTAACTTAAACCATGTTTGGACCAATCAATCTCAAGTTGAATCGCTAAAAGCAGATGGGTATCAAGTGTGGTGCTACACCGTTAATAATCCTAATCGGTTAAAGCATCTTAAAAACTTAGATGGACTTTTTAGCGACTTCCCAGAACGTTTTTTGTAATCCCCTCATTAAATCGCTGGGCTATCTTACCCAGCGTATTTATACAGTAGTTTTGTCAGACCACTGTATATCCAATGTGCTTTCCCTCACAATATTTCATACTTTCTATTTTTAGCCCCTAACACCACCAAATAAATTAAACCAATAAAAACAACAAGTTAAGAAGAATTACTACCATAGCCCAACTCATATTGAATAAAGACAGAACAAAAATCAGTTGATCAATAAATACAAATTAACTACTGTATAAGCATACAGCATGTATGAAAGGACAGTATTATGATTCAGTTTCAAACTCAAACTCGCTCAGTCTCAAAATTCAACATTCTTGCTCAACCAACGCAGCCAATGAACATTGACGATTCGACACTTTGCCGTTTAGCGGGTTTATCAAACCAAAAGCAATGGATCCTATTTACTGCAGAATGCCCTCGCCCTGACTTCGAGCAATTTGCTTCATACAATGTAAGCTGCAAAAAAATCATCCAAATGAGACCTTCACAAAAGCAAACTCAAGTTGAGATAGTAATAAAAGCGATTAAGTCAGGTAACGCGAGTGCCGTAGTGGCGTCAACAGCTATCTCACATGTAGACCAATGCTTACTACGTGATCTTGGTACTCAATACCAATGCGAAGTATTTTTTGTAGAAAGTGGAATGCATCAGTTCCATTAAATAGCCTTTTTGTCACACTGTCTTTTGCCTCTTCTTTTGAAGGGGCTTTTTGTTTCTTTCATTCTATCCCGGAAACAACAAAATTAGGCAAACGTTTGCTTTTTCTCTAGCAGCGGAAAATAGTTCTGGTATTATGCTTGGCAAATCGAATGCCTATTAAAGGCTTTCACCCATTTTTGACAAAGATAGGAATGTCTAAATGAGTCTCGCTGATCAAGTTCTTGCTGTTAATGACGATCTCCCAATTCGTACCGATAAACCTGTGCACAGTGGCAAAGTTCGCTCTGTTTACTGGCTAACTGAAGAAGACAGTAAGCGTCTTATTCAAGAAAAAGGCTATGATGTTGCTCCAGATGCCCCATTAGCGATTATGGTGATCAGCGATCGTATCTCAGCATTTGACTGTATTTGGCACGGTGAAGGCGGATTGAAAGGCGTACCAGGTAAAGGGGCTGCGTTAAATGCGATCTCTAATCACTGGTTTAAACTTTTCAAAGATAACGGTTTAGCCGATAGCCATATTCTCGATATCCCTCACCCTTTCATCTGGATTGTCCAAAAAGCAAAACCGATCATGATCGAGGCGATTTGTCGTCAATACATTACGGGGTCAATGTGGCGCGCTTATGAAAAAGGCGAACGTGAGTTCTGCGGTATCGAAATGCCAGAAGGACTTGAAAAAGACAAAGCACTGCCAAGTCTACTGATGACACCATCAACTAAAGGCATTTTAAAAGGTATTCCTGGCGTTCCAGAAGCAGATGACGTCAACATTACCCGTAAAAATATTGAAGACAATTTCGCATCATTCAACTTCTCTAAGCAAGAAGATATCGCTCTCTATGAAAAACTGCTGCGCGAAGGGTTTGATGTCATTAGTGATGCTTTATCGAAAGTAGATCAAATCTTCGTTGATACCAAATTTGAATTTGGCTACGTTCACGACGCCGCAGGTAATGAAAAGCTGATCTACATGGATGAGGTTGGCACGCCGGACTCATCTCGTATCTGGGATTCAAGTGAGTACCAACAAGGCAAGATTGTGGAAAATTCAAAAGAGGGATTCCGTCAATTCCTTTTGAACCACTTCCCGGATCCAGACATTCTACTTAATAAAGAACGTATGGATGAGCGCGAAGGCCTTGCTCGCGACAATGACTTGCCTCTTGAAGCCCTAATGGATATTTCTAAAACTTATATTGGAATTGCCGAGAAAATCACGGGGCAAGCCATTCAGCTAAGTGACAATCCAAAACAAGAGATCATTGACATTCTTGGCGCAGAGTATGGCTTAATCGACTAACCGTAAGCACTTAGATTTAAATCAGCACCTTTGAGGTGCTGATTTTCTATTATTTATCCTTACCTTTACCGCCCTTATTTCCACCGCCGCCACGATTACCTTTGTCTTTGTTGCCGCCACTTTTATTTCCCTTACTAGCAGAACGGTTTTCTGTTTTCTTCTTATTATCTAATAAAGCCCCAGTTCCATTCCCAGGATTAGAATACTTTGCGTGAGCAGCTAGCTCAGCTTCTGTTACGAAACCATCTTTATCCTTATCAAACGAAGCAAACGCACTAAGCTTTTCATTCTCTTCTGAATCATCGTCAGACTTTAAACGGAACTCATCAAACTCAGATTGGGAAATCTGCCCATCTTCATCCAAATCCAACAACTCAAATTCTGGCGGAATTTTAGTAGCGTTGTTTAATTCAACTTCCTCTTTTTCAGAGGCTACCACTATTGACGGAGAACACAGAAAGCCAAACAATAATAGTATTTTTAAGGCGTCGCGCATTGTCGCCTCCTTGCTAAACGTGATTACGACTCACTAACAAGTATAGAATGATAATTCAATCAATATAGTAATTTTAAAAAAGGCTCTTATTGATTCTTGAAACCCTCTGCGCTTCTGCATGTTCAAGGTATACTACTGAGCGGCTTTCTTTTTCCGACTAACGATATGGACTTTATTGCACTTTCTCGAATTAGCTTAAAACATCTCACCGTTTTACATGTGATGCTCAGCACCCATAGCGTAACTGGTACTGCCCAAGCCTTGTGCGTTACTCCCTCAAGTATCAGTAAAACACTCTCCCAGTTAAGAATACAATTGAAGGACGAGTTATTTTATCGAGATGGTGCATTGCTAGTCCCAACACCATTTGCACTTAATATTGCGCCGCAGATCCATACGATTTTATCCAGTATGAATGGCATATTGCATCAAGGTGAGTTTAAACCAGAAACATTCAATGGCACGATTTCTCTTTCGATGAGGGAAAGTACTTTTGAGTTGTTCGCAGACAAAATAAGCCAAATATCGACTTCATTGAGCGGTGCCAACCAACTTAAGATTTATGCAAAAGAGCAGATGAATTTTGACGCCTTAATTCGCGGCCAAGTCGATTTCATGATACTGCCTCACGATTTGAGCCAACCTCCGACACGCAGTCGTGATCTTGTTTGGCAGCAACTTGCCAAAGACGAGATGGTCTGTTTAATGAACCCTGCCCACCCTTTAGTTAATCAAGAGCTAACCATTGATTCCTATCTCGCTTTTAAGCATATCGGTATTCAAGATAAAGATTTGTCTGAGCCCTATTTTGAGCAAAACTTGAAACAGCAATATGGGGAAAGAAAAGTCGCCATTTCTGTGGCTGATTTTGGCTCTGCAGCGGTGATGTGCCACCAATCAGATTACCTGCTTACGAGCTCAAAGATGTGGGCAGAAAAAGCATTTCAAGCACGAGAATTAATCCAACAGTCGCTGCCTTTCGAGTATGGCAAGGTCGGCTACAGCTTAGTATGGAATCAAGCGAGCTTAAATGACCCTGCACTACTATGGCTTCATCAACAGTTGTTGAGTTAGCGCATCTTAAAGGTACACTTGAGGCAAATGAATCGTCTGTTCTATCAACACTTTTAAGCGTTGATAGAAGCTTTCCATTTGCGCTTCACTGCATTTCTCCCAATCTAATGCCTCTCCAACTACACCGTGATGTTGAAAAGCGTTCAACCTTATCTGCACAGACGGCGGTAAAGTACGGATTAAACGAGCGATACTAGCAACCTCTGTATCTAAATCACTTTTATTCGGTATATGCAGCAGTCTTAGCTCATGAAGTTTTCCAGCCTCAGCAAGCAGCCTAATACTTGCAATCACTTTATGATTATCTCGCCCCACTAGCCAATGGTGAGTTTCTTGTTGCCATGCTTTTAAATCAATCATCGCTCCATCTAAATAAGGCATCACTCGCTGCCAACCAGATTCACTCAAAAAACCGTTGCTATCAACGAAACAGGTTAAATGAGATAAACTGCTGTCCGTTTTAATAGCTTTGAATAGTTCAACGATAAATGGCAGCTGTAACGTCGCCTCTCCCCCTGAAACGGTAATTCCGCTAATGAAAAGTGCGTTTTTTCGAATCACTGCTAGCAATTCGGTGACATTGTAACTAATTGTTTTCGGGCTTGAGCTGTGCGGACAAACATCAATGCACTTATCGCACTGGGTGCAAACATCTTGATTCCAATTAACTTGATTGTTTTCGCCCGAGGTTAACGCTCCAGCTGGGCAAACAGCCACACAATCCCCGCAATGATTGCAGTGATTAATCGTATGTGGATTGTGGCAGTTGATACAATTGAAGTTACAACCCTGTAGAAAGAGGACCAAGCGATTACCCGGCCCGTCTACACAGGAGAAGTTCAGTATACGACTGACTGTCGCCCGTTTTTCCATTTGAGTCTTCACAATCTACGAATAGGTTGGGGACGTTTCCATGCTAACAACGCGCGGAGTACGTTCCAAGATGCTGGTATTTTTCGCAGCTTCCGCGCCTAAGAAAGTGGTGTTTTTGCGTGAACCAGCCTCTGTAAATTTTTCGATATCAGACAGCTTTATCATGTAACCCGTCACGCGAACCAAATCATTAGAAGCGACATTCGCAGTAAATTCTCGATACCCAAGTTGAAGCGCACCTTTACACAAGTTAAACATCGCTTCAGGGTTGGCTTTAACTGTTTCATCAATGGTCAAAATATCGCTGATGCCCGAGGTATAATATTGATGATGTTCTGCGTTCGCTTGAACGTATGTTACTGGATCAGGTTCTGTGCCATACGGAATTCGAACACCTGGCGTCACCCCTTCATCTAAGCTGATACCACCTTGAGCATGTAGAAGAGCCTTCCCATCCAGCCCGTATTTTACTGGAAACTCATCGACAATCTGTGCCAACTTAGCTGAGATCTGATGGCCTAATGTATTCGCTACTTTTGACTGGCCATACTTTCCGTCTACTGACTCTTTTTCCAGCAGTACATTTACCGCTTCGGCCATTCCGTAAATGCCAAACATTGGCGCGAAGCGTGATTCATCGATTAGACCTTCTTGCGTTAAGAAGCCTTTGAAGAAGTTTGATTTCTCATGTAAATGCGCGCTTCGAGCGTTGATCAACTCAATCATCAATTGACAATATTGGGGTAATACTTCGTTAAGGAAATCGGCTTCGCTCGACGCCTTCAGTGCCACTTCCTTTAGATTCATCCTTACTAACGTGTTTGAACCACCAGCAAGTGGTAACGAGTTATAGCAACTTACAATTCCGAAACGCTTGTCACCAAAGCTCGCGGCATGCATCGGATAATTTGCGATATGCGGTTTGCTGCATTCACAAATATTCGCGGTTGCCTGACGTAACAAATCATCCGATGTTATTTCAGGGTCATACATAAAGGTTAAGTTTGGCGCGATTTGTTTTAGCTCGGCATCGACTCTTAAAATGGTTCGGCAAACAACGTTGTCTTTCGGGCCAATATTCACGTGCATAAAAGCATCAGGAAGTGTTCTGTCTAACATGATCCAGAAGCGTTTCAGCTTTTGATAGATTTCTTCTTCACTCAAGCTACCAATGTATGGCATCAGCACATCGTCCAGCTGACCAAGATAAACCGGAATGTTGGTTACTGAAGGGACATGGTGGTAAATAATGGTGAGCAAGTTTAACGCGTCATCAAAATCTTTTGCGGGTTCCAGCTCTAAGTATTCAGAGCCTTGTTGAAGAAATTTCGCGTAGTCAGGTAATACATAACGCGGCTTAAATGGTGCGTGTCCCTCAAACATGTCACACAAAATACCCTCCTCCATTGCTTTTGCAACGGGTGCGGAGATGTCCATGTATGGTAGATGACTCTCAGCTTCAAGTGCGAGAAAGAGATTTTTCTGCTTAGGGTTGAGGTTCGAATCGGTAACAATTGATTGGATACGTTGCTGAAAAGCGCTAAGTGATGCAGACATGATGATTATTCCTTGTTGTTTGTATGGATTTAATCACTAACGCCTCATGTCTACAAATGAAATTAAGTACTCACCACATTTCCAAATTGGAAATATAAAGACAATAAAAAGCCCGATACGAGATCGGGCTAATTTGACCAACCTTAAGCGGAATTACAGCTTGAAGCGTTGAATCTCTTGCTCTAGTTCATGAGACAGTTCCGATAGCTGCGCAGCTTGAGATGCAGCATCGTGCGCTTCATCGGCCAAGTCATTAGAAACATCACGAATACCAACTGTATTGCGTGTGATTTCAGATGTTACCGACGCTTGCTCTTCCGCAGCAGAAGCAATCTGAGTCGCCATATCGCTAATACGTTCAACCGCAGTTTGAATTTGCGTTAAGCTGACGGCAGCAGAGTCTGCATCCCCTACACTCGTATCCGCTAGCTGACGGCTATCACCCATGATACCCACAGCTTTACCTGTTGTACCTTGAAGCGTTTCGATCATCTGTTGAATCTCTTTCGTCGATGCGTGAGTGCGTTGACTTAGAACACGAACTTCATCTGCAACAACCGCAAAACCACGACCTTGCTCACCAGCACGTGCTGCTTCAATCGCTGCGTTAAGAGCAAGTAAGTTAGTTTGTTCAGCGATATCTTGGATAGTCGAAAGAATCGTACTGATGCTATTGCCGTGTGTTTCTAGCTCTTGAATCACTTCTGTCGCAACTTGAACTTCTTGCGCTAAGTTTTGAATAGAACTCTGAGTCTGAACCACCTGTTGACCACCGTGAACACACGCTGTTACTGCTTCAGATGAGTTTTGAGCAGTATGATCAGCGTTGCCCGCGATTTCTTGTGTTGCTGCCGCCATCTCATTAATAGCAGTCGCCACCATATTAATTTCATCTTGCTGGTGACGAATACGAGCACTACGCTCTTCTGCATGTTGAGCCGTTTGCTTCGCTTGTTCAGACAGTGAAGCTGAAACTAGGCTTAGCTTAGATACCATGGCGTGCATGTTGCCAACAAAAGTATTGAAGTTAGTTGCTAGTTGACCTACTTCATCGTCGCTGCGAGGTTCTAAGCGCTGGGTTAAATCCCCTTCACCTGATGCGATTTCTTCTAGCGCTTTAGACACTCGGCCTAAATCACTGAATAAAAAGTTCACTAACCAAGAAACCACCATAACTACGATTAGCGTAATGACAATCGCAGTAATAATTAAGTCACGTAAAAGCTCAGTGTGTGCTGCTTCTTCTGTTGTACGGTCCATTTCAATGGCGAAGATCCACTGCGTGTTAGGTACTTGTCTAAAGAAGTAGAGCTTCTCGCTGCCATTACGCTCTACGATTTCAATAGAGCTCGTACTTGCAGCCTCTTCGATAGCACGAAGTGTTAACTTATTAGACAATGTGGTGACTGGCTTAAGCGTCAGATCTTTATTTGGGTGAGCTAGGAAAGTCCCGTCTTGGGTATCAATCAACATCGCATAAGCGTTGTCACCGGCATCAAGGTTGATCACGTCATCAATCAACTGATCGATAAGAACATCTGCACCAACAATGCCGACAAACTCACCGTTGCGACGCACAGGTTCAGCTATCGTTACAAGAAGAGCATTGGTGATCGCATCTTTATACGCTGTAGTAATAATTTGACGACCTGCCGCGTTGGCATCTTTATACCAAGGGCGAGTACGTGGATCATAATCAGCGCGATTACGTTCTGGATGTGAACGATACATGCCACCTTCCGGTGTGCCTAGGAAAATGTCATCAAAACCACCCGCTTTACGTGATTGCTGAAGGTATGGGACAACATCAACTTCCTGACTGTAGTCGTTAAATGCGCTAGAGATGTTTTTTCGGATTTCAATCCAATCAGAGATTCCCTCTGAGGCTGCGGTTGCTAGACTTTCTGCGCGGGCATATACGCCATTACGGGTTTGTTTAAAAAGTTGGTCTGCAGAGAGCCATGTTAGTGCACTTGCCATAAGCACTACGGCCAATAGACTTGCACCAATCAATTTTTGCTTGAGTGATAATTTCATGGATAACATTCGCCTGGAACAGTGGAAAGGTGCGCATATTATCGACATTTTACACAAGATGCACGAACATTTGACACCAAACAACTGCCTGTAAATAGCTGAATTACTTACAAAATATTGACGTCATCTTTACGTCGAAAAAATCAAACTCAGCAATAAACCGATAACTATTTAGTTACAACCTCTTCTCCTAAATGCTCACCGTTTGCTTCTGGTTGACCGTGTATTGAATAATACCGGTCAAGTAGCTCTTTGCCGTAAATAACCTCGGTTTGCATATGCATGACTAACAATACAGAAGCTAAAACAAACGAAATGATATTAAATCTTTTGGTTATCCTTGCTCGTTTTGTTGGAGAATAAATTGCGATTTGAAGAGTAACGAGAATGAAAGGATAAAATATGATGAGAGCTAACAATCCTCCCAAGTAGTTGGAGATCGCCATTGGTGTGTCAAAACCCATAAACTTTTTCCTCATTCGATGTGGTAAGACCACTATAAACTAGGCGAGGCACATAGGTTGGTCGTGACAATCAAATCTGAGAGTGACTATACAGCTTACTGAAAGTGTTGGTTAAACGGTATTAAAAGTGACGCATAAAAAAAGCCGAGCAAGAAGCTCGGCTTTTTAATTTTACGAAGAAGAATTACTCTTCTGAATCGTTATCTTCTGCTGGCGCTTGAGGCGCTTCTGCATTTGTCTCTGCGTTTGCTTCAGTTTCAGTTGCTTCTTCACCTTCTGGCAATTCCACTTCTTCTACTTCATCAATGCGCTGTAGACCAACAACACTTTCGTCTTCAGCGGTACGAATCAGAGTAACACCTTGAGTATTACGACCCACTTGGCTTACTTCCGCCACACGCGTACGAACTAGAGTACCAGCGTCGGTGATCATCATCATCTCGTCGCCTTCTTCTACTTGAACTGCGCCAACCACTGGACCGTTACGATCAGAAACCTTGATAGACACAACGCCCTGAGTCGCACGACCTTTCGTTGGGTATTCTGCAAGTTCAGTTCGCTTGCCGTAACCATTTTGTGTCACTGTTAGAATGTCACCTTCGTTTGAAGGAACAATCAGAGAAACAACTTGGTCTTCTTCAGCTAGCTTCATACCACGAACACCAGAAGCAGTACGGCCCATAGGACGAACTTTATCTTCTGCGAAACGTACTACTTTACCTGCTTTAGAGAACAGCATGATATCGCTATCGCCGTTAGTAATATCTACGCCGATTAGAGAATCGTCATCACGTAGGTTAACCGCGATTAGACCGTTTGAACGTACGTTTGCAAACTGATCTAGTGACGTCTTCTTAACAGTACCGTCACCGGTTGCCATGAAGATGAATTTCTCAGGTGAGAACTCATCAACTGGCAGGATAGCTGTAATACGCTCGCCTTCTTCTAGTGGAAGAATGTTAACGATTGGCTTACCACGAGCGGTACGGCTCGCTAATGGCAATTGATACACTTTCAGACGGTAAGTCTTACCACGTGTAGAGAAACATAAGATGTTGTCGTGGGTATTCGCTACTAGAAGACGCTCAATGTAGTCTTCTTCTTTCATCTTCGTTGCACTCTTACCTTTACCACCACGACGCTGAGCTTCGTAGTCACTTAGGATTTGGTACTTAACGTAACCTTCGTGAGAAAGAGTCACAACAACGTCTTCACGTGCAATCAGCTCTTCCATGTCGATGTCATGGCTTGCTGCAGTGATTTCTGTACGACGAACATCACCAAATGCATCACGAACCGTTTCTAGCTCTTCACGGATCACTTCCATTAGACGCTCAGTGCTTGCAAGAATATGCATCAGCTCTTTGATTTCGTCTAACAGTGCTTTGTATTCGTCTAGGATCTTCTCGTGCTCTAGACCTGTTAGCTTATGTAGGCGTAGATCTAGAATTGCTTGCGCTTGTGTTTCAGTCAGGTAGTACTGGCCGTCACGGATACCAAATTGGTCTTCTAGCCAATCTGGACGAGCCGCATCGGTACCTGCACTTTCTAGCATTGCTGCTACATTACCAAGATCCCAACCACGAGCGACTAAGCCTACTTTAGCTTCTGCTGGTGTTGCTGCATTACGAATAAGCTCGATGATTTCATCAATGTTCGCAAGCGCAAGCGCAAGAGCTTCAAGAATATGTGCACGATCACGCGCTTTCTTCAATTCAAAGATAGTACGACGTGTGACCACTTCACGGCGGTGATCAACAAAGCACTTCAACATATCTTTTAGGTTGAATAGCTGAGGTTGGCCGTTGTTTAGCGCAACCATGTTGATACCGAAAGTCGTTTGCAGTTGAGTTTGTGCGTATAGGTTGTTTAGAACCACTTCGCCCACTGCATCACGCTTACATTCAATAACAATACGCATACCGTCTTTATCAGACTCATCACGTAGTGCACTGATGCCTTCTACTTTCTTATCTTTAACCAGTTCAGCAATTTTCTCGATCAGACGAGCTTTGTTCACCTGATAAGGAATCTCAGTAACAATAATGGTTTCTTTACCATTCTTGTCTGCTTCTACTTCCGCTTTAGAACGCATGTAGATCTTGCCGCGACCAGTTTTGTACGCGTCTACGATGCCTTTACGACCACTGATTAGTGCTGCCGTCGGGAAGTCAGGACCTGGAATGTAGTCCATAAGCTCATCAATAGTGATTTCTTCATTATTGATGTAAGCAAGACAGCCATCGATCACTTCGCCAAGGTTATGTGGCGGGATGTTGGTTGCCATACCTACCGCGATACCAGAAGCACCGTTAACCAGTAGGTTAGGAATTTTAGTTGGAAGAACTGCTGGGATTTGCTCAGTACCATCGTAGTTAGGTACGTAATCAACAGTTTCTTTGTCTAGATCAGCCAAAAGTTCGTGGGCGATTTTCGCCATGCGAACTTCGGTATAACGCATTGCTGCCGCTGAGTCACCATCGATAGAACCGAAGTTACCTTGGCCATCGACAAGCATATAACGTAATGAGAACGGCTGAGCCATACGTACGATTGTGTCGTACACAGCGCTATCACCGTGCGGGTGATATTTACCGATTACGTCGCCAACTACACGGGCAGATTTTTTATATGGTTTATTCCAATCATTGCCCAGTACATTCATCGCAAATAATACGCGGCGGTGTACTGGCTTTAGGCCATCACGCACATCTGGAAGAGCACGACCAACGATTACTGACATCGCATAGTCAAGGTATGAACCTCTAAGCTCATCTTCAATGTTTACGGGCGTGATCTCTTTAGCTAGATCGCTCATAGAGCCATTATCCCTCTATTTATAGATCGTATGTACAATACGTTTAAGGTGCAAAAATATAACACACAAATCACCACTTCGGCATCACTTTCCCTCTCCTTTTATCAGGTTGTGAGCTTGGTTGTGAATCAAATGCCGAGAAATTGCACACTGAAGGTTTATCTTGCTGATTAGTGGCTAGATTTTCACCACACCAACATAAAAGTGACTTACTCTATGGAGAGTTGGTTTTAAGGCGTTATAATGCTCCCCTATTTCAAGGAAGCGGTACAACACAGAGTAGTTATGACACAAGCACAAAACGTCGACCCAAACGAGATCAAAAAATTTGAGGATATGGCATCGCGCTGGTGGGATTTGGAAGGAGAATTTAAGCCTCTTCACCAAATTAACCCGCTACGTCTGAACTATGTCCTAGATAATGCAAACGGCCTATTTGGCAAAACAGTGTTAGATGTTGGCTGTGGTGGAGGCATTCTTGCCGAGAGTATGGCGAAAGAAGGTGCTATCGTCACTGGTCTAGATATGGGCAAAGAACCTCTCGAAGTTGCTCGCCTTCACGCATTGGAAACTGGCACTAAGCTGACTTACGTTCAAAGCACAATTGAAGACCACGCGGCAGAAAACGCGGGGACTTATGACGTGGTCACTTGTATGGAAATGCTTGAGCACGTACCTGATCCTCTTTCTGTGATCCGATCTTGCGCAACTCTTGTTAAACCTGGTGGGCACGTTTTCTTCTCAACTCTCAACCGCAATATCAAATCTTACTTATTCGCGATTGTTGGTGCGGAGAAGCTGTTACGCATCGTTCCTGAAGGGACTCACGATCATGAGAAGTTCATTCGCCCTTCCGAACTCATTAAAATGATCGATCAGACTCATTTAACCGAGATGGGTATTACCGGCTTACACTACAACCCGCTGACAGATAGCTACAAACTCGGCAATAATGTAGATGTTAACTATATCGTCCATACTCAAAGTTTTTAACAGAAACTAAACACACAACATATGGCGGTTATTAACTAGGCGGTAGCACAAGCTCACCGCCTTTTTTAGTGCTTTTTTAATCAATTTTTGCAAGGTTGATTCCAATTTAGCCAAGCGCCAAATCGCACCATAATTTTACCAAAGATCAAGGAATTTTTTTTTGTTTGTGGTTACTTCTAAACCGATCCCAAAACGGTAATTTTGCACAATCTTATCTGCTCTTATTTCATCGGTTAGTAGTCACTTACTGTTTTTTTTATTTTTGTTAGTTATCCACAAGTCATCCAAGATCTCCAACTTGAAAAGCGCCAAAGATAGCACTATCTTGTAACTCGCACTCCATTGAACCCCTATATGTTGTGTTTGTACTACAATATATAGATAGACTTTGATCACAAAGCCGGAACGAATTTTACAAGAATTACACAAAAACACGGCTTTTATCAGTTTTGTTAGGGAAATTAAGCAGAATGAACCAACAACTTACCGTTACCAAACGCGACGGTCGTAAAGAAAGTATTGATCTAGAGAAGATCCACCGAGTGATTGCCTGGGCTGCTGAAGGCCTAGACAACGTTTCTGTATCACAGGTAGAACTGCGCGCTCACATTCAGTTCTACGATGGTATTACTACCTCTGATATCCATGAAACAATCATCAAATCTGCCGCAGACTTAATCTCAGAAGAAACACCGGACTACCAATACCTAGCTGCTCGCCTAGCGGTATTCCACCTGCGCAAGAAAGCGTACGGCCAATATGAGCCGCCAACGCTATTTGATCACGTAACAAACCTGATCGAAATGGGTAAGTACGACCAACACATCTTGGAAGACTACACCAAAGCAGAATTGGATGAGCTTGATGAGTATCTTGATCACAAACGTGACCTAGACTTCTCTTACGCTGCCGTGAAACAGCTCGAAGGTAAGTACTTCGTGCAAAACCGCGTAACGGGAAAAATCTACGAGAGTGCTCAGTTCCTTTACATCCTGGTTTCTGCATGTCTATTCGCAAAATACCCGAAAGAAACGCGCCTTGATTACATTAAACGTTTCTACGATGCGACATCGACATTTAAGATTTCTCTACCTACACCGATCATGTCTGGTGTACGTACGCCTACTCGTCAGTTCAGCTCATGTGTACTGATTGAATGTGGTGATAGCCTAGATTCTATTAACGCAACAGCAAGCTCAATTGTGCGTTACGTTTCTCAGCGTGCTGGTATCGGTATCAATGCTGGTCGTATTCGTGCGCTTGGCTCTGAGATCCGTGGTGGCGAAGCGTTCCACACTGGTTGTATTCCATTCTACAAATACTTCCAAACGGCCGTTAAGTGTTGTTCTCAAGGCGGTGTTCGTGGTGGCGCTGCAACTGTGTTCTACCCACTTTGGCACGGTGAAGCTCAAGCACTAATGGTACTTAAGAACAATCGTGGTGTTGAAGAGAACCGTGTTCGTCACATGGACTACGGCGTTCAGCTAAACCGCTTGATGTACCAACGTCTTGTCGAGGGTGGCAACATTACTCTGTTCTCGCCATCAGATGTACCTGGCCTATACGATGCATTCTTCGAAAACCAAGATCGCTTCGAAGAGCTATACGTTAAGTACGAAAACGATCCTTCAGTTAAGAAAGAAACCGTTAAAGCGGTTGAGATGTTCTCTCTACTAATGCAAGAGCGTGCTTCTACAGGCCGTATCTACATTCAAAACGTTGACCACTGTAATACTCACAGCCCATTTGACTCTGAGGTTGCACCGGTTCGTCAGTCAAACCTATGTTTGGAAATTGCACTTCCGACTAAGCCACTGACTAACGTTGAAGATGACTCTGGTGAAATTGCGTTGTGTACGCTTTCTGCATTCAACCTCGGTGCAATTAAGTCACTTGACGATCTAGAAGAGCTTTCTGACCTAGTGGTTCGTGCTCTTGATGCTCTGCTTGATTACCAAGATTACCCGCTTCCAGCAGCGTACAAATCAACAATGAATCGTCGTACTTTGGGTGTTGGCGTTATCAACTACGCATACTACCTAGCGAAGAACGGCGTTAAGTATTCTGATGGCAGCGCTAACGGCCTGACTCACCGTACGTTCGAAGCGATTCAGTACTACCTATTGAAAGCGTCTGTTGGCCTAGCGAAAGAGCAAGGTAAGTGTCCATCATTCGGTGAGACAAACTACGCGAAAGGTCTACTTCCGATCGATACGTACAAAAAAGATATCGATCTTGTTTGTGATGAGCAACTTCATTACGACTGGGATGGCTTACGTGAAGAAATCGTGACGCACGGTCTACGTAACTCAACTCTAACAGCGCTAATGCCATCTGAGACATCTTCTCAGATTTCGAATGCAACAAACGGTATCGAGCCTCCACGTGGTTATGTATCAGTGAAAGCATCTAAAGATGGTATCCTGAAGCAGGTTGTTCCAGAGTTTACTGAGTACAAAGATAACTACGAGTTGCTTTGGAATATCGGTTCGAATGATGGTTACCTTCACCTAGTGGGCATCATGCAGAAATTCGTAGACCAAGCTATCTCTGCGAACACAAACTACGATCCGACTCGTTTCGAAAGTGGCAAAGTGCCAATGAAAAAACTGCTACAAGATCTATTAACTGCGTATAAATACGGTGTTAAAACACTTTACTACCACAACACTCGTGACGGCGCGAGTGATGACCAAAAAGACGCAGTGCAGCCAGCTGATGACGATTGTGCAGGCGGCGGTTGTAAGATCTAATTAGGATTTACCCTTCAAGGGTTTGAAAGCTTAACAAATTATCTGCCCCTCTTGTTTGAGGGGCATAAAAGGAATTGAGGCATCATGGCTTACAGTACTTTTAACCGAAACAAAAACGACCAATTAAAAGAACCAATGTTCCTAGGTCAATCTGTTAACGTAGCGCGCTACGACCAGCAGAAATTCGAAATCTTTGAAAAACTTATCGAAAAGCAGCTTTCTTTCTTCTGGCGTCCAGAAGAAGTTGATGTATCAAGCGATCGCATTGATTACAACAAGCTACCGGATCATGAAAAGCACATCTTCATTTCAAACTTGAAGTACCAAACGCTACTGGATTCAATTCAAGGTCGAAGCCCTAACGTTGCCCTACTTCCACTGGTTTCACTACCAGAAGTGGAAACTTGGATCGAGACTTGGTCATTCTCTGAAACGATTCACTCACGTTCATACACGCACATTATCCGTAACATCGTGAATGACCCAGGCATCGTTTTTGACGATATCGTAGAGAACGAGCACATCCTAAAACGTGCGAAAGACATCTCTGGTTACTACGATGATTTGATCCAACTAACTAACGACTATCATCGTTATGGCGAAGGTACACACGTCATTGCAGGCGAAGAAGTTACAATCAAACTTCACGACCTTAAAAAGAAACTTTATGTTTGTTTGATGTCTGTGAATGCTCTAGAAGCGATTCGTTTCTACGTGAGCTTTGCTTGTTCTTTTGCTTTCGCAGAGCGTGAGCTAATGGAAGGTAACGCGAAAATCATCAAGCTTATTGCTCGTGATGAAGCACTACACCTTACAGGTACTCAGCACATGATCAACTTGCTACGTAACGGGCAAGATGACTTCTCATTCATGCAGATTGCAGAAGAGTGCAAACAAGAGTGTTTTGATCTGTTCAAAGAAGCGGCTGAGCAGGAAAAAGAGTGGGCAGAATACCTATTTAAAGATGGCTCAATGATCGGCCTGAACAAAGACATTCTTTGTCAATACGTTGAATACATTACCAACATCCGTATGCAAGCGGTTGGCCTTGGTGCTGCTTACCCTGAAGCAACGTCAAACCCAATTCCTTGGATTAATGCTTGGTTGTCTTCAGATAACGTGCAAGTTGCTCCACAAGAAGCGGAAATTTCTTCTTACCTTGTTGGTCAAATTGACAGTGATGTACGCGCTGACGACTTTAAGGACTTTGAACTGTAATGCCACAAATCAAAATCAACGGAATTACGGCGATTCAATCTAACCCATCAAACACCGTCTTGGAAACAATGGAAGGTGCAGGGTTAGAGCCTGAATATCACTGTCGAGATGGCCACTGTGGCGCATGTCGCTGCAAATTGGTATCAGGTGAAGTTGAATACGTTGGTTTTGCGATGGCGTATGTACAAGGTGATGAGATTTTACCTTGTATTAGCAGAGCAAAAACGGATATTGAAATTGAAGAAGTCAACTATTCGTTAAAAGAAAAACGCGCATAAGTATGCAGTAAAACAAAAGCCCGGAGAGACAACTTCCGGGCTTTTTTGCAATCTAAGCTCGCATATTTATGCCAGACAAAAACTCATCAGCCGTCAACATTGATACTGATTTATCCGCAATTTCTCTTCCATCATCATCAAAAAGTGACAACCGATAACCAAGAGAAGAACCTTTTCCTTTTTCTTCTGGAGCCGTCAACCACATGGAGATCGCATCCAGATTATCTGAGCTAACTGCCTCACCTAAAATGACTTTCTGACTTGCCACTTGGTACCAAACCAGTATTTTAGAATGATGAAACATAACTGCCTCCCTGAACGAAATCTGCGACGAACTCTTAGTGTAAGAGGAATTGTTGCAAATGCGAGTTGCATTTTGGAGACAAAATTCGCTTCCATTTAAAATCATCGGCTTAGCAGTTAGACAATTTGGTTATATAAATTGCCTATGAAAGCATGTGAGTAATAACAAGAATATTCATTCATTTATTACTGCATGCTACACGGATTCTACTTACGACTTTTGAGCGACATTATTTGCCTTGTAAAACGCTTTGTGGAACATACATTTCCTTTTCTCTTTTCAAAGAGCTATAGGTTGGAAACATAGGTTTAGAAGCTAAGTAACGTCTTAACATATCCGCCGCAATCGTCGTAATGACTAGTACTTTTTCATCATTTTTGTAATTTCGATTAAACGTTAGTGTCTGCCCCCACTCCCCTTCCTTGGTAGCAATTGCCACCGAAAAAGTATTCTCAATCACTCGACCAGTCACGATAGAGATATCTGTCGCGCACTTCTCTTTAGTAGCACCCGCCAAAGCAAATGTAGCGGCTAGAACGTCTTTTTCTCCATGTCCAACTTCAACGCGACTTCCAAGTACCCAACCGTGCCCACAATAGTCCGCAGCATGTTCGTTTGAATGAAGCCAATGTGAAAGACTTCCTTGAGTCGATTGCTCAGCAGTCGAGATTGAAAGCTTCCTCTCCAGAATCAAGTGACCGACATGCTGCTGCATCGATTCATCAACGCTCACAACGTTCGGTTCAATCAACTTGAAAATCATTTGTAAAAGCTTAATGCGTCTCTCAACATCCTCTTTCGGTCCAAACAATTTAACTTCAATGTATGGCAGATATGATCGATAACCTAAGAAGTATCCTTCTGGTAACTGCACTTTATCAAGTTGATCAGACAACGCCGATTCAGACGTGCCAAACGTATGTAACTTACTGCACTCCATGCCCACAACATTCGAGTGCTGTTTCTTCAAGTCCGGCAGGATTTGGGTTTCTACCATTAACTTGAACTCACTCGGTACGCCTGGCGTAAAGTAGAAATCACATTCATTAATCGTCACTTTAAAACCACAAGCCGTTCCAATCGGATTATCAATGATCGTTGAGCCAATAGGCAACATCGCTTGCTTACGATTGCTTTCTGGCATTGTTACCCCGCGGGCTGAAAAAAACTGCTCCAGTCTTTCAATCCACTCTGGGTATTCGACTAACTCACTTTCCGCCGCTAATGCCGCTGCCTCTGCGCTAAGGTCATCACTGGTTGGGCCAAGGCCACCGTTTACTATGACGACATTGCAGTTAAAACTGAGCATCATCAACTCTTCAACCAAGGAACTGTTTTCGTCTCCAACAGTTGAACGCTTGGTCAGTGAATAGCCGTTCTCAAAAAATAACTGAGACAGCCAAGCAGCATTTGTATCAACAATGTCACCATGGAGGACTTCTTCACCGGTGCTCAACATTGCAATTTTCAACATAGGTATCCCTTACTCACTGGCGTTTCATCTCGCCAATATAAAAGTATTGTTTTCGCTAGATATAGAGTAAAAATCCCGCTAAATGTTTCGTCGGGACAAATTATAGTTTCCATTCACCTGACTTTATTGGATAATTGTGAGTCTGATCATTAAAAAATCGCAGTGGAGTTTTCCGTGTTCAAAAAAAGCATTACCGCTTTAATCTTGTCAACCTCTACCCTAGCTCATGCAGGTATGAGCAACTCTAATCAACATATTGAGTTTTCCTACACGGTTGATCAAGCTGAAAATTACACACTGTATACATATTCTGATCAAGCATACTCATCTGCCCCTTTTAGTTTAGGCCTTACAGAAAACGAACTTAAACTAGAAGAACCGCCACTACCTAAATATCTTACAATCCAAAGTGAAAAAGATTGGGATTACCTTGCGGGTCAAACTTACACAATATTGGGTTTGAGTGTCGCTACGGTAGGTTTAATGACACTTCTGCCTGAATCTATCACCAAATGGGACGCAGAGGACCGTAACCTAAGCGGACTTGGTAGTAAATGGAAAGACAATGTCACGGCCGGCCCTGTTTGGGATCGCGATGAGCACTTTCTAAACTACATCATGCACCCTTACTTTGGTGGTGTTTACTATACAGCGGCACGTCACGCTGGTTTTAACGAGTTTGAGTCTTTTCTTTACTCGGCAACCATGTCGACGTTCTTTTGGGAATACGGTGTAGAAGCTTTTGCTGAAGTACCTTCTTGGCAGGATATTTTCATTACTCCATTCTTCGGTGCTGTTGTGGGTGAATTAATGTTTGAAGCTGAGCAAGATATTGTTGCTACTGGCGGTGAAGTGTGGGGCTCTGAAACGATGGGTAGCGTAACTCTATTCTTCCTTAACCCAGTTGGTCACATTCATGGCTGGGCAAGCGATGCTTGGGGTGGCAGCGCTGAATTCCAATACAGCAGCACTCCTTGGTTCGGTAACCAAGACGCAGCCCAATTCGCAATGGACGCTGGCGCAAGTTACGACAAAGCCTTCTATGGCGTAGAAATGAAAATTAGCTTCTAAGCCAAAAAGCTCTCTTTAGAAAAAGCGACGCTCAGCGTCGCTTTTTTTGTGCTCAATATAAAATAACTGTAATCTGAACAATTAATTAGCTCTAAAATTTGACCTGAGTCAAACCTAAACTAGCCTCCCAACCTACACTGAAGTTAAACCATACCACCCTGCTTCTCTAGGAGGTTCACCATGAACAGCACATTTATTGCTAACTTCGTCGGTAAAGCAACACCGGCAACCATTAAACAGTTAGCCGCGATCACTCATGAAAATGGTGGGAAATGGCTAATCAGCAAAGTTAACTTCATTGAAGACCAAGTTGCCGCAGTCATTAAGATTGATGTGCCAACCGCAAATCTCGCCACAGTCCAAGAAGCGTTTAAAGCGCAACAGGATCTCATTGTTCAAATTGTCGATTCGGATGCGAGCAGTCACAGCGCCGAAACCATTTATCAGCTACGACTTGATTCGAATGATCGTGCAGGGATCGTAAATGAAATTACTCACGTACTTGATAACCAAGGAGTCAATATTTTGGATATCGATTGTCAGCGGGTATTTATTGCAGGCGGTGGCGGTGTGAGTTCAAGCCTATTTACGGCCAATATGGCAATTAGATTACCGAAAGACATCGGTATTGATGATATAGCTAACGAGCTAGAATCGCTCAGTGAAGATACGCGAGTGATGGTAGAGGCGTAAACCAAATTTCTAGCTCTTACTTTAAGGAGTAAGAGCTAGAAGCAAGCAATACTAGAAGCTAAATTTATAGCTACCTTTAAGCATAATGCTGTTATCGCTAATCTCATAATCGTATTCAGTTCGCGTAAACTGCAAACCTAGCGCCCAATGGTTAAAGTCAAGATCAGCTCCGGCACCAAAAGAAACACCTTTAATGTAATCATCACTTGCGCCATCTAGGAATAATACCTTGTAGCCAAGCAAACCGTATAAGTCGACATTCAGAGCGTTTCCAGCATCAATTCTAACACCTAGTGGAATATTACCTGCGATAGAGTACTGTTCTGTTGCGCCTTGGTCTTTTTCAAAATCACTGCTGCCGTAACCAGCAATAATAAATTCACCACCTAAGATAAAACGTTCGTTATAAATATTTTTTGCACCAACATGCGCACCAAACGAAGCACCGCTATTACCTTCAAGGCTATAAGAGCTTAAGTTACCACCGACATAGAAGTCTTGAGTTAAATATTCTTTTTGCTCTTCAGCTTGCGCGGAAAAGGCAACTGAAGCAGACAATGCTAATAGGAGTGCTTTATACATTTTAGTTTCCTAGATAATAAAGAATTGACCGCATTATAATGAAAGCTTTTCGTTATACAACGAGCATATTTCCAAGTGTGATTAATACGAATAATTCATTGATTTTCGATATTTTATAAGAGGTATCTCTGATAGAATCCGTAGAAAATATATGTATTAATCTTTCAGGAAATTTCACTCTCATGAATGAGACAATGTATAAAAAGAGCACTCTATCTATTGCATTGCTAGCGATTCTCCTTGCCGGCTGTAAAGGTGGTAGCGGCGGCAGTTTAGGTGGTGATAGCGGTGGAGACAGTGGTACAACCCCTAATCCAGGGCCAAACCCTAATCCGACTCCAACCCCCGTTGCTAGCAAAATAAATATTCCCAACGCTATTACTTTTTCCGAGCCAAATAATGGTAGCTCGACTCAATATATTGAAGTCACCCTGTCTAAGGCCTTACAAAGCAATCTTACGCTTTATTTATCGACTTCGGATATTAATGCAAGAAGTTCAGGTCAATTTCAAAACTACACTGCAAAGGTTGCTGAAGCATTTGTTATTATTGCCGGGCAAAAAACTGCACAGCTCCCATTGATCATTAGCAATAACAATTATTACGAAAATGATGTCTCACTGACCTACTCTATTTCGGCTGCATCAAGTACCGATTATTTAATAGAAAATGGGCAAACAACCGTTACTCTTTCTGATACTGACGGACAGCCGACAGTAAGCTTCGAAAAAGCTAACCGCACTCTGCTTGAAGGTGATCAAGATAGCTTTATAGTCGAGCTTAGTCATTATTCACACATGGATGCGTCCGTTGTACTAGAGCAAAGTGGTACCGTAAGTTCAGGGGATTTTGTCAGCGATCTAAACAGTGACAGCCTTCTTACTATTAATTCTGGAACAGTCTCTACAAGCTTCAACGTAACGGCACAGAGTGATGGTCTTAGTGAAGGTGCAGAAGCCCTTGTTTATACATTAACTCAACCAACAGACACTTCCATTTCTCCTAACAACAGCGCGCTGAGTATCTATATACCTGGTGACAAGCGCTTTAACGACACAGGCTATATCACCAAGTTTAATGGAACTGCATTCGATGAAACGGGTTCAACACCAAATTACCCTAACCAAGATGCGAATTATGGCTTAGATATTGCCGCGCCAGTCAACCACAACGATGGTCAATATGGTTTCAGTTATAGCAAATTCGATGGTGATGGAAACAGCCTGCCTGTAGATGCCACTGATTACACTTGTATTCGCGATAACGCTACGGGGTTGTACATTGAGAGAAAAACTAGCCCTTCTGATGAAACAGTAAACTTGCCAAATCAAACTGAATTGGATGAAGAACTCGATAAGCAAAGAGACGATCCAGATAATTACGCATACCCGTATTCAAAAGAGTCTTATTACTGGCAGCATACCTCATATACATATACATGGCATGAACCAGAAGATGACATGAACGGAGGCTATCAGGGCGCAAAAGAAGAAGACATGCGCCAAGAAGTACCTGTAGATGTCACATGTGCGGTATCAGAAAATTCAGGATCAGACAGACGTTGTGATTCCAATGGATATCTAAGCCAAATGAATCAATTTGCCGTGTGCGGTATTACTGATTGGCGGCTACCATCTCCATCAGAAGCTCGTTCGTTTGTTAACTACAACGTTAACAATGACGAATTAGCTGACAACTATTTCCTTACGTTCATCGAAGGACAGAGCATATTGACTAATGCGACACGCCCAGATAAGCAAGGCTCTGCTTGGTGTGTGAATACTGAAACTGGCCAAACAAAGTTATGTCTGAAAAATAAACACTATCCAATTGTTGCCGTAAGTGGAGGAAATCATTAATGAAAACCATTTATATTGCAATCGTCGCTGCGTTGTTTAGCTCTGTCTCTAGCGCACAAAACTGCAACATCAATCAACCAGATGCTCAGTATGAAGGACAATTAGTCGATCTTGAAAACGGCACTGTTTTAGATGTTAAAACCAATTTGCTTTGGGCTAAATGTACGCTTGGTCAGATCTACGATGAGTCTAGTAATAGCTGTTCAAATGACGGGGCAACTCACTTTGCCACTTGGCAAGAAGCGCTTCAAGCAACTGAGGTTTCCGCTAATACTACTATTGGAGTGGTCACTGGTTTTCGCTTGCCAAACATCAAAGAACTTGGCTCAATTGTCAATTACCAGTGTATCGAACCAGCCATTGATCATAACTTTTTCCCGGCAACAGAAAGCGAGCCTTACTGGACTAACACACCTGATGCCCCGCGTATTACAAATGCGGGCTCTGTTCAGATAAACACAAACCTGAACGGGCTCGTTATTAACTTTGAAAACGGTGAAGAGTTTATCAACAATGGTACGGATAGGATCCTTATTCGTTTAGTAAAAGACTACCAATAGTCAGCAATAAAAAGAGCAGCTAAAAAGCTGCTCTTTTTGTTTAGATTAGAAACTAACGACTACTTTACAGCCCACTGAGAGAGTGAACGTTTGAAATCCGAGTAATCAAACTCATTAAGCTTTTGAACATCACCATTCGAGCGTTCACAATACACTGATGGCATTCTCAAGCCATTAAACCAGTTCAGCTTCACCATGGTGTAGCCAGCACTATCTAAAATGTGCAGGCGTTGGCCAATTTCTAGTGGCTTATCAAAGCTTGCTTCACAGAACTGATCACCAGCTAAGCATGAACATGAGCCAATCACGTACTCATGATCCCCCTCTTCTGATGCTTCAAGAATTGATGCGGGCTCATCATAGATAAGCGTATCTAAACGGTGTGCCTCTGTTGCAGAGTCGACGATCGCTGTTTTCTTTACGTTCTCGACAATATCAACCACCGTAACTACGAGATCGGTGGTCTTAGTGATGATTGCTTCACCCGGTTCTAAATACATCTGGACACCGTGCTTCTCTGAAAACGCTTTCAGTGCTAAGCCAAGCTTTTCAATGTCGTAGCCTGGCCATGTAAAGAACACGCCACCGCCCATGCTCACCCAATCCAGTTTATCGAGATATTCACCAAACTGCTCTGAGATAGCGTTTAACAAACCGATAAACGCATCGACATTTTTGTTCTCACAGTTCATGTGAAACATCACACCATCAATATCTTCAAAGACTTCTGGCTTAATGTGATCAGCTTGAACACCTAAGCGAGAGAACTGGCGCGCCGGGTTTGCTAAGTCTTGACCCGCATAACTCACACCTGGGTTTAAACGCAAGCCAATAGACGCTTTGCCTTCAATGATGTGTCGGTAAGCAGCTAGCTGTGACTGTGAGTTGAAGATCATCTTATCACAGATATCTGCCACTTCGCGGACATCATCTTCGCTGTAACCCACACTGTATGCGTGTGTTTCACCTCCGAATGTTTCGTAGCCAAGTTTTACTTCAAACGGACCAGAACTTGTCGTGCCATCTAAGTAAGGTTTGATGATCTCAAATACGCCCCAAGTCGAGAAACATTTAAGAGCCAGCACTAGCTTAACGCCAGAGATCTCTTTTAGCTGTTTTGCTTTCTCTAGGTTTTCGATCAACTTGTCTTCGTTGATCATAAAGTATGGGGTTTTAAGTTCTTCTTTCTGAAATGTCATTTTCTATACGCGCTCAAGCAGCATCTAAAAGATGGAAAAGGAAAATTATATGATTGGTGTGATTTGTTTTGACTTTGTCCTGTCCGAACGAAGTGAGTTACAAAATCAAAATAAATAATACCAACATCGTACGACGCCAATCACCAAAAAGGGAACACTCCATGTCCCCCTTTAATAAGTAATCAAACCAAAAGTTCAGTTCTTACTTTTTCAATTCATGGATCACTGGAAGACCTTGCCCAGCTTCAAGCTCCTGAACATGCCAATCTAGACCAATGCCAGGCATTGTTTCTAGGAACGGATCTGGGTTTAGCTGCTCCATGTTGAACACACCTTTATCAGCCCACTCACCGCGGAAGAACTGAAGAGCAGCCGTAATCGCAGGCACACCCGTCGTGTATGAGATCGCTTGATGCTCTACATCTTCGTATGCCACTTCATGGTCAGCGTTGTTGTAGATGAAGATACTACGCTCTTTGCCGTCTTTCTTACCTTGAACCCAAGTACCGATACACGTTAAACCCGTATAACCCGGAGCTAGTGAGGTTGGATCTGGTAGCAGTGCTTTCAATACGTGTAGAGGCTGAACCACTGTACCATCATGAAGCGTTAGTGGATCTGGGCTTAATAGACCGATATCACGCATACAGTTGAAGTAGTTTAGGTACTTATCACCAAAACCCATCCAGAATTCAATACGCTTAGCAGGGATAAACTCTTTCATTGAGCGTACTTCGTCGTGCGCCATTGAGTAAACCTTGTGAGAGCCACAGTTTGGGAATTCAAACTCTAGCATACGAGAGTGACAAGGTACTTGCTTCCACTCTTCATTTTCCCAGTAAAACGAATCACCTTGGATCTCAAGCATGTTCGTTTCTGGGTCAAAGTTGGTAGCAAATTTCTTACCGTGGTCACCTGCGTTAACATCCATTACATCAATGGTGTCGATTTCATCAAACAAGTGCTTAACCGCGTAGGCTGCAAAAACTGATACTACACCTGGATCGAAACCAGCACCCAAAATACCTGTAATACCCGCTTCTGCGAACTTCTCACGGTAACCCCACTGCCAATCATAAGCTTGAGGAACTTGCTGTCCTTCAGAACATAGATCAACCGCAACAGAAGTATCTAGGTAAGAGACTTTCGCTTGGTAACACGCTTCCATGATAGCCATGTTTACCCAAGGAGGACCCGCGTTAATCACTAAGTCAGGCTGAACTTCTTTGATAAGAGCAACCAAAGCATCCACATCGTCAGCGTTTACTGCACGAGATTCTAATTTCTTTGATGGATCTTTCAGGTTGTTTTTCTTCTGAATAGATTCAATGATTTTTTCACATTTGCGTACTGTACGTGAAGCAATCGTGATATCACCCAGGGTATCGTTATTTTGTGCTGCTTTATGCGCAACAACCCAACCAACACCACCTGCACCAATTTGTAGAATTGCCATAGTTTTTGTTACCTTATCCTTCTAGCTCAGACGCTAGTTTGTTTATTTCACCTAACAATGATTCGAAGTCCGAAATCTTCAAACACGGGTTTAGAATTGTGAATTTCAGTGCTGACTGACCATTCACGACGGTTTCTCCAAGTACTGCTATGCCACGTGTTAACGCTTCTAGCCTTAGAGTCTTATTCAGTTCGTCTAAATCCGTGACGCTACTTCCTAATGGATCTTTGTTACTCACTGCGCGGAACAACACTGTTGATAGTGATGGCTCGGCTAATAATTCGAAACCTTGATGGCTTTTTACTAGATTGGCGACCTGCTGAGTCTGTTCAAGTAGGTGATCATACATTTCACCGAGCGTAGTAGGCCCGACGTTTTTCATCGTCATAAAGACTTTTAACGCATCAAATCGTTTCGTCGTAGCGATCGATTTATCTACCAGATTAGGTAGTTCGTCATGTTCACGATTTAAGTAGTCTGCGTGATGCAAAAGGTACTTAAAGTTGCTCTTATCTTTTAGTAAAACCGCACCGCAGCTGATTGTTTGATAAAACAACTTGTGGAAATCAACGCTAATCGAATCAGCGCGCTCGATACCCTTCAATCGCGCTTTGTGGCTACTCAAAATCAGCGCACCACCATAAGCACTATCGACGTGGAACCAGAGCCCATGCTGTGAAGCGAGATCCGCGATAGCGTCTAAATCATCAATCGCGCCATGATCTGTTGTTCCTGCTGTACCCACTACTGCAAATGGAATTAGCTGCTCTGACTTCATTATTTCAAGTTCTTGAGCTAAAGCCTCTACTTTTAGCGTACCATTTGGATTTGCATCAACACATCGTACCGCGCCTTCGCCCAAGCCTAACAAAGACGCAGATTTTTGCACAGTGAAGTGAGACTTTTTAGAGCATAGGATACGTAATTTATTAGCATAAGAGGGTAAGCCGAGCTTCTGAATTGAGTGGTTATCTCTCTTGTCAGCAATCCAATCGCGTGCCAGTAACAAGCCCATTAAGTTACTTTGCGTACCACCACTAGTGAAGATTCCATCGGCTTGCTCGCCAAGGTCGTACTTATCACACATCCAATCAACGACTTTTTGCTCGACGTAAGTCGCTGCAGATGCTTGATCCCAAGAATCCATCGATTGGTTTAACGCTGCAATCATCGCTTCTGCGACAACGGAAGGCATCATCGGAGGAGTATGAAGGTGAGCAATGCAATTAGGATGCTGAACAAAGATTGAGTTTTTCGCTACCAGCTCAGCGGTTTCTCCAATAACATCGACTAAAGAGGCGTTTTTGTTGTCTAAATCAACATTATTGATCGCTTGTTCTAGCTGCTTCGGACTTAACCCCGAATAAGGCGCATTCACTTGCTCAAAGATAGTTTTCATCACCGCAGTGCTGTGGTTCATCACTTTTGCGAATTCATCACTACCCGCTTCACCCGCCTGAATGAAATGCTGTTTCCATTTCAGGTTTTCAGTGTCACTCTCTTTGAAATGACCGCCTGCGGCAAGAATCGCCTCTTCAAGAACACGGAGCGCAAAATCAATTTGTTCAAACGAGATAATTAACGGGGGTAAGAAACGAATAACCGAGCCATCTCGGCCTCCCTTCTCAACCATTAAGCCACGCTCTAGTGCCGCGCGTTGGATCTTAAGCGTTAATTCACCATCTGAAACAGGCTCACCAAATCTGTTTACTTCTGAGCCTGGTTTTCGAATCTCAACACCTAGCATTAAGCCTTTGCCGCGTACTTCTGCGATACAATCAACACGCTTTTGAATCGCTTCCAAACCATGGCGAAGGTATTGACCTGCGATATTTGCGTGCTCAACTAGATTGTCTCGCTGAATGATCTCTAGCGCCTTGGCGCCTGATACCATTGCAAGTTGATTACCGCGAAATGTGCCGGTGTGCTCACCTGGATTCCAAGTATCGTGCTGCTTATTGATAACAAGCAGCGACATTGGCATACCACCACCGATTGCTTTAGATAGACATAAAATATCTGGAACGATACCTGATTCTTCAAACGCAAAATTGTAGCCCGACTTACCCACGCCACATTGAATTTCATCAAATATCAGAAGGATGCCATGCTCATCGCAAATTCTTCGTAATTCACGCAACCAAAATGCAGGAGCTGGAACAACACCACCCTCACCCTGAACTGGCTCGACGACAATCGCAGCTGGCTTCATAATCCCGGCTTCATCGTCGTGTAACAATCGTTCGATATAGCGGATACTGGCTTTTGCGCCTTCATCTCCACCTAAGCCAAATGGGCAACGTAAATTGTATGGGAAAGGCATAAAGTGCACATCAGACATCAAACCTGTGCGTCGCGCTTTTGTTCCTAGGTTGCCCATCATGCCCATTGTTCCGTTCGTCATGCCATGGTACGCACCACGAAACGCAAACATGGTATTGCGACCAGTAGTCTGTTTGGCAAGCTTGATAGCTGCTTCAACCGCGTCTGCTCCAGACGGACCGCAGAACTGAATCACGCAGTTGCTAGCAAGTTCTTGCGGCAAAAAGTTCTTTACGGTTTTAATAAAATGGGTCTTTGCTTGCGTCGCAATATCAAGTGTCTGATATGGCAATCCAGAATCTAATTGATCTTTCAGTGCTTGATTGATCTCCGGGTGGTTATAACCCAAAGCTAAGGTTCCAGCGCCAGCAAGACAATCCAAAAATAATTGACCGCGAGTGTCTTCAACCAAGGCTCCGTATGCTTGCTTTATCGCAATAGGCAGTCGACGCGGGTATGAACGAACTTCTGATTCATGCTGTTCTTGCTCGAGAAGAACTTGATCAGGAGTAAGATCGTATAAGCCTTCCAATACTGGAATTTGAGTTGAAAATTGGGGTGCGATAATCGAGTTATCGACTTCAAAGGCAGTGCTCATGATTTAATCCCTTGAAATGTAATAATGCCTTCAATTTGAAAGTGCTCAAATTGAAGATACAGCAAGCCATTCCGCGTAATCTCTAAATAGCGCGTACAGCAAATCGCTCCATCAAATAGATGGACTACATGTTGAAATTAGATCAAGGTTCAGTAATGCAACTGTCTTGTAAAACAGGGCATTGTGGAAGAACTAAGCTGATTAATGTGTGTTTGTTATGTGAGTTCAATGTTGGGTTTCCCATTCACATGCCGCAATGCGACATTAGTATCCCGTCTATCGATAAAGGCATTATCGATACCTACCCTACGTAAAGATCACTCAGCCCGAATGTTCTAAACGCGTATCCCCCAGGTTGTCTTTTGACAATTCACTCCGAGATTGCGGCGAAAATTATCATAAAATGAAATAGTCTGGCAATAATTTTCCATATGTTCGGACAAAATTATTTACCCATTTATCAAAAAGAGGGATAGCATTAATACCACCCCTCTTTTGAGCGCTCAATTTAGCAACCCATACATTTACATAGTGACTTAAACAGTGTCTGTTTTCAGCACTTGATTTAGCATCTCTAACTCATTTGTAATGGCGTTGTTTTCAATGAACCCAGCCTCAACAAAAGAGTCATAAGTGCCTTCGAGCACTATGGTTTGTTCTCGCCCTTCATCCGTCACAGTGAAGACCACATCATCGTCAATGATACTTACCTCAATTTGATCAATGAGATCTGCAACTTCAACGTTATCATCATCTTCCAGGATTTCTCTGAAATCGATAAGGTCGCTGCCTAGAGTAAAGTTATCAATAACATCTGTGCCATTATCGAGCGTCGAATCTAACCAAGTGAAGATATTACCATTGTCATCCCCAAGCATCATTTGATTGCCTAAGTCTGCTGTCAGGTCATCTCCATGCTCAGCGGATAGAACCGTGTATTCAGGTGAATCAGAAACATCAATGGTAACCGTAGCTTCATTACTCACGGCCAAATCGGAATCAACTGCAACATAATCAAATGTCACATCTTCAGTGATATCTTGTGTACCTGAGAGGTATCTAAATTCCCAGTTTCCTCCTGTCGAGCTAAGTTCCATATGTGTAATAGGGTTATCTGGTGATGAGTAACTAAACTCGTACAATATTTGACCATTGCCCACATGACCTTCATCTTTCTGGTATTGCTCTACATGAGTGTCGCCATTCGCAAAGGTGTAAGTGACTTCGACATAAACATTGCTGTTAGTATTAAACTCTGCCCCCATACCATCTAAGCCAAAGCTCACGACACCCAGTGGGTTATTACTTAAATCGATATGCAAGGTTTCTTGTTTATTTAAACCATTGCCATCGGTATCCCCAATCCCCCAACCAACATGTGGCTGTCCACCATCATATTGTTTCAGTGGTTTATCATTGTTATCGCTAAGACTTATCCCGATAGTATTTCCGTTATCTAGTGTGATCTCTCTTTCAGTATCTGAGACATATTCACCCCAGTTGTAAAACCCATCTTCACCAATAACAATATCTTCAGTGTTTCCGCTATGCCCCATTTCGAAGCTATCTCCTACCCCAGGGACGTAGCTGATGTTATCCGGATTCAGAAGTTTCTCAGGATCAATCTCAGATCCGATGGTATGTAAATCAGCTTCAGTAAGCATTCGGGTATCACCAAAGTCATCGGTGTAAAGTAATGTCCCGTATTGTGGTAGCGCGGTGATCATGACGTTTAACTGAACATCATTAAAGTCATCGTCTTCATCAGAAATATGATCAAACGCTTCAACATCAGAATCAAAGACTATAGGTACGATAATCGTGTCTCCAGCATCGACACTAAAATCTTCTGCTACTGGGATTTCATTGACATTCATTTCACTCAGTACAACGTCAATATTAGTCGATTTTTGGATCCCAAAACCGTCTACTTCTGTAGCTGTAACGACTAAAGTATGTACGTTATTCAGCGCTTCATAGTTATTGGTGAAAGCAAGCACACCTGCAGCTGTTAGAGTGATAGAGCCATTTGAAGAATCAATCGCAAACAGTGGTTCATTGCTATCGTTGGTTACATTGGAGCTAATACTGTATGTTATTGCTTCACCATCTGCATCAGAGGCTGACACAGAGCCGATAACATATTCGTCATCGTTGTTTTCAAGATATGAGAATGAATACTGATCACCATCATTAGGATCAAAGACGGGAGCATTGTCATCCAAATTGATCTCTTCAAGAGTAACACCCACATCGGTGGTTTTAACTGGTCCTAATCCATCATCTTCTGTCGCGGTAACCACTATATTGTGGAGGTTAGATGCCAGTTCATGATCATTGGTAAATGCAATTACGCCAGCAACGGTAAGACTGATATCTCCACTATTGGCATCAATCTCAAACAGTGCTTCATCCGATTCATTGGTAATATTGCTAGTAATACTATAAGTAACATTCTCACCATCGGCATCTACCGCACTGACACTACCGATAACATAGTCATCCGTATTATTTTCATCGTAACTGAAATAATAGTCCCCTTGTTCATTGGTATCTTCGAAAACCGGAGCATTATCGTCGAGATTAAGTTCGCTCAGTTCAACACTAATGTCGGTGAATTTAACTTCACCAAAACCGTCCACTTCAGTGGCTCTTATCGAAATATTATGAATGTTGTCTGCAACTTCGAAATCATTAGTAAACGCAACCACTCCGGCATCTGTTAAACCTATTTCACCACTCACAAAATCAACTTCAAATAAAGGCTCATTCGCTTCATTAACTACGTTACTCATTATGGTATAGGTGACATCTTCGCCATCCGCGTCAATCGCTAATACCGTGCCAAGTACGTCACCAATTTCCGAGTTTTCGTTGTATTCAAATGCGTAGCTCTGAACCGGTTGATCATCTTCATAGAACACAGGCGCATTATCATCAAGATTTAGCTCACTGAGCTCTACGCTAATGTCGGTGCTGTTGACCTCACCAAAGCCTTCGTCTTCCGTGGCGGTCACTGTGATGTTGTGAACGTTCGCCGCCAATTCATAATCGTTGGTGAACGCTGCGACACCGGCAGCGGTTAAGCTGATTTCACCGGAATTGGCATCGATTTCAAACAGAGGCTCGTCGGCATCATTGGTGACGTTACTGGTGATGCTGTACGTGACGTTCTCACCGTCTGGGTCGGTGGCAGACACCGTGCCTATCACATCGTCTGCGGTAGAGTTTTCGTTGTAACTGAACTCGTAGTTACCGGATTCTGGATCCGCATCGTTAAAGGTTGGTGGATTATCATCCAGATTCAGTTCACTCAGCTCTACGCTAATGTCGGTGCTGTTGACCTCACCAAAGCCTTCGTCTTCTGTGGCGGTCACTGTGATGTTGTGAACGTTCGCCGCCAATTCATAATCGTTAGTGAACGCCGCGACACCCGCTGCGGTTAAGCTGATTTCACCGGAATTGGCATCGATTTCAAACAGAGGTTCATCCGCATCATTGGTGACGTTACTAGTGATGCTGTACGTGACGTTCTCACCGTCTGGGTCGGTGGCAGACACCGTGCCTATCACATCGTCTGCGGTAGAGTTTTCGTTGTAACTGAACTCGTAGTTACCGGATTCAGGGTCTGCATCGTTAAAGGTTGGCGGGTTATCATCAAGGTTTAGCTCGCTCAGCTCAACGCTAATGTCAGTGCTGTTCACCTCACCAAAGCCTTCATCTTCTGTGGCGGTCACTGTGATGTTGTGAACGTTCGCTGCCAATTCATAATCGTTAGTGAACGCCGCGACACCCGCTGCAGTTAAGCTGATTTCACCAGAATTGGCATCAATTTCAAACAGAGGCTCATCCGCATCATTGGTGACGTTACTGGTAATGCTGTACGTGACGTTTTCGCCGTCTGGGTCAGTGGCAGAGACAGTACCTATCACATCGTCTGCGGTGGAGTTTTCGTTGTAACTGAACTCGTAGTTACCCGATTCTGGATCCGCATCATTAAAGGTTGGCGGATTGTCGTCAAGATTGAGTTCACTGAGCTCAACATTAATATCGGTGCTATTAACCTCACCAAAGCCTTCGTCTTCCGTGGCGGTCACTGTGATGTTGTGAACGTTCGCTGCCAGTTCAAAATCGTTAGTGAACGCTGCGACACCGGCAGCAGTTAAGCTGATTTCACCGGAATTGGCATCGATTTCAAACAGAGGCTCGTCGGCATCATTGGTGACATTACTGGTGATGCTGTAAGTGACGTTTTCACCGTCTGGGTCGGTGGCAGACACCGTACCTATCACATCATCTGCCGTTGAGTTTTCGTTGTAACTGAACTCGTAGCTACCGGACTCTGGATCGGCATCGTTAAAGGTTGGTGGATTATCATCAAGATTCAGCTCACTCAGCTCAACATTAATATCGGTGCTATTAACCTCACCAAAACCTTCGTCTTCTGTGGCGGTCACTGTGATGTTGTGAACATTCGCCGCCAATTCATAGTCGTTGGTAAACGCCGCGACACCTGCAGCGGTTAGGCTTATTTCACCAGAGTTAGCGTCGATTTCAAACAGAGGCTCATCGGCATCATTCGTAATGTTACTGGTGATGCTGTAAGTGACGTTTTCACCGTCTGGGTCGGTGGCAGACACAGTGCCGATCACATCGTCTACGGTAGAGTTTTCGTTGTAACTGAACTCGTAGTTACCGGACTCTGGATCCGCATCGTTAAAGATTGGCGGATTGTCATCCAAATTCAGTTCACTCAGCTCAACGGTAATGTCGGTGCTATTAACCTCTCCGAAGCCTTCGTCTTCCGTTGCCGTCACCGTGATGTTGTGAACGTTCGCTGCCAATTCATAATCATTGGTAAACGCCGTGACACCCGCTGCAGTTAAGCTGATTTCACCTGAGTTAGCATCGATTTCAAACAGAGGCTCGTCGGCATCATTGGTGACATTACTGGTAATGCTGTACGTGACGTTCTCACCGTCTGGGTCGGTGGCAGAGACGGTGCCAATCACATCATCTGCGGTAGAGTTTTCGTTGTAACTGAATTCGTAGTTACCGGACTCTGGATCCGCATCGTTAAAGGTTGGTGGATTATCATCCAGATTCAGTTCACTCAGCTCTACGCTAATGTCGGTGCTGTTGACCTCGCCAAAGCCTTCGTCTTCTGTGGCGGTCACTGTGATGTTGTGAACGTTCGCCGCCAATTCATAATCATTGGTAAACGCCGCGACACCCGCTGCAGTTAAGCTGATTTCACCTGAGTTAGCATCGATTTCAAACAGAGGCTCATCCGCATCATTGGTGACATTACTGGTAATGCTGTACGTGACGTTCTCACCGTCTGGGTCGGTGGCAGAGACGGTGCCTATCACATCATCTGCGGTAGAGTTTTCGTTGTAACTGAATTCGTAGTTACCGGACTCTGGATCCGTATCGTTAAAGGTTGGTGGATTATCATCCAGATTCAGTTCACTCAGCTCTACGCTAATGTCGGTGCTGTTGACCTCGCCAAAGCCTTCGTCTTCTGTGGCGGTCACTGTGATGTTGTGAACGTTCG
>NZ_BLID01000008.1 GCF_009811315.1 Vibrio atypicus | reverse complement strand
ACTTCCATTTCTACTAGCTCTAGAAGCTCTTCATCATCAACCATGTCACATTTGTTCATGAATACGATGATGTAAGGAATACCAACCTGACGGCCTAGTAGGATGTGCTCACGAGTTTGTGGCATTGGACCATCTGTTGCAGCAACAACTAGGATACCACCGTCCATCTGTGCAGCACCTGTGATCATGTTTTTAACATAATCCGCGTGTCCTGGACAGTCTACGTGTGCGTAGTGACGTGCTGGAGTATCGTACTCTACGTGAGAAGTAGCGATTGTGATACCGCGCTCACGCTCTTCTGGAGCGTTATCGATAGATGCGAAGTCTTTCGCAACACCGCCGTACACTTTTGCAAGTGTAGTACAGATAGCAGCTGTCAGAGTTGTTTTACCGTGGTCAACGTGGCCGATAGTACCAACGTTTACGTGCGGTTTCGTACGTTCAAATTTTTCTTTAGACATGAGTTGTCCCTCTAGGTACGGATTTAGGTGGCTTTGATGACCACGCAACCAAAAAGTATTGGTGATAAAGTTACCTTCAATCACTAAACGTAGTTTAGTTAAAAGAAAGTATCAAAAGGAAAGTGAGCTTGAGAGCTGGTGCTGATACCCAGAGTCGAACTGGGGACCTCATCCTTACCAAGGATGCGCTCTACCGCCTGAGCTATATCAGCAACACTATTGAGTGGAGCGGGCAGCGGGAATCGAACCCGCATCATCAGCTTGGAAGGCTGAGGTAATAGCCATTATACGATGCCCGCAACACGTAACTCTGTGAGCTATTTCCTTTAGAATATGGTGGAGGGGGACGGATTCGAACCATCGAAGGCAGTGCCAGCAGATTTACAGTCTGATCCCTTTGGCCACTCGGGAACCCCTCCAAATTTTTACTCCAAATCTCTCATAAAGGAGAAATGGTGCCGACTACCGGAATCGAACTGGTGACCTACTGATTACAAGTCAGTTGCTCTACCTACTGAGCTAAGTCGGCATAAGTGGTGCGCATTCTATTGAATGATTTTCTAGCTTGCAATAGCTAATTTAAAAAAAAACGAGTTTTTACTTATTTTCCGCTTATTTGCTGAAAAAACGCACAAACCATCCGTAAAATGCGACTTATTGTTGCGCTTGTCGTTTTCAATCTGGTTGTGTTGTTGTATTTTCGCAACTCTTATCGTGAAACCTGGTTAGGAAGACTATGACACCTTATCTCTCTTTTAATCGTCAGCAGTGGGCAGAATTGCGTAATTCTGTACCTATGACGTTATCCGAAGAGGACCTGATTGAGCTGCAAGGGGTGAACGAAAGTCTCACAATGGAAGAAGCGGTAGAGATCTATCTTCCTCTTGCTCGCCTACTTAACCTATACATCTCTGCTCGCCAGAGCCGCAACACGGTATTGAACAACTTCCTGAGTAATCAAGAGTCCGCGCCACCGTTTATCATTGGTATCGCAGGCAGTGTCGCCGTAGGCAAAAGCACCACGGCACGATTACTTAAAGCCTTACTTTCTCGCTGGGACAAACACCCGAAAGTCGAGCTAGTCACCACAGACGGATTCTTATACCCAAAGAAGGCTCTAAACGAACGCGGTATTATGCACCGCAAAGGCTTTCCTGAATCTTACGACATCAAGCGTTTGGTTGAGTTTGTGTCCGATGTTAAAGCCGCAAAACCGAATCTTGAAGTCCCTCTTTACTCACACATTACTTATGATATTACCGATGAAGTCAAAGTGGTTGATAGACCCGACGTTTTGATCATTGAAGGCTTAAACGTATTGCAAAGCGGTATGGACTACCCTCACGACCCACATCGTGTTTTTGTCTCTGACTTTTTGGATTTCTCTATTTATGTCGATGCAGATTCAGATGTGATTGAAAGTTGGTATGTCGAACGCTTCTTAAAGTTTCGTCAAGGAGCTTTTACTAAACCTGGCTCTTACTTTAGTCACTATACAAAGCTCAGCGAAGCCGATGCTATCGATAAAGCACACGATATTTGGCAGACTATCAACGGCATTAACTTGTTGGAGAATATCTTGCCTACTAAAGGGCGTGCACAGTTGATGCTAAAGAAAGGTCAAGATCATCGCATTGAAGAGATTTTGCTGAGAAAGTAACGGAAAGCTAAAAATAATTAAGGGTTGGCACTGGTGCCAACCCTTTTTATTTTAGTGTTAAGCGGTCATTCACGAGAAGTAGAAACGACCGAGTAAGAAATCAAAAAAGACTCCCTACTTTGGCTCTGGTCCATATTGATTGTCGCCTGCCGTTCCTTTGATGAAACCACATTCAATCAAGATCCAAGCGCCACAAATCAATGCCGCTAACGAGCTTACCATTTGCAGTGTCGTACTTTGCCCAGCCAATGACGGATCGCCAACCGGTACTGTCATTCGGCCAATCACCAACGGGATATTCATCAACAACCACCAGCTAGATTTATTTCGATCATGCCAACGCTTAGCCGTGATCGCTAAATCAGGGATCAATACAATAATCAGAAAAACAGGCAAGATAAGATGAGCAAATGCAGGGAACAGGGCATTCATTCCAATGCCAAAACCTACAATCGCCAAGTAATAAATGACATTCCAAATCCAGAACACTTTACGCCCAATACGTCCTTGGAATGAAAACAGCAGTTCTTTAATCGACATCTGGTTACCTAAAAAATAAAACAAAAATCAAAAATTAGTTGGTCACTTTCTGAAAGCTCTCTTTATCCATATCGCGCACATTAACAGTCAAGCTTCGAACATGACTCGCTTGTTCTTGCAGTACCGTCATTAATTGACGGGATAGCTCACGTTTTTGTTCAGGCGTGCGCCCATCCAACAACTCAAAGCTAATATGCACGAAATCTACGCTATCTCCTTCGTCACCAATCAACCAATTATGGCAGCGTAATGCGCGAGACTTCACTGAACCGACATCAAACAAGCCACTTTGCAGCGCCACTTCATGCAAGTCTTCCAGTAACCCCTGAACATTAACACGCTCATCAACTGAATTGGAGTATTCCATTACTAGGTTTGGCATAGTAGTCCTCAAATGTAAGAGAGTTTCATCATTACAAATCATATTCTGTTCACTAGTAACAATTTATCGTGCTGTTTCCGAGTGATATCGCCCTATTCTGCCCATTAGATCACTCTAGTTTCGGCTCAATGTGTCAAATATGTGGGATGACAGCTCCAACCATTGGACGAGATCCGGTTAAGACATGACGGTAATCATGATCTTGCCAATTTTATCTGTTATATTCTTACGAAGATTTTTTACATTAATTGATTAAATACGGAGATATTCCTATGCGTCGTCCTGTAGTGATGGGTAACTGGAAACTTAACGGTAGCAAAGCAATGGTAACTGAGCTGCTAACTGGTCTTAACGCTGAACTTGAAGGCGTTGAAGGTGTTGACGTAGCAGTAGCTCCACCAGCACTTTACATCGACCTAGCTGAGCGTCTAATCGCAGAAGGCGGTAACAAGATCATCCTAGGTGCACAGAACACTGACCTAAACAACAGCGGTGCATTCACTGGTGATATGTCTCCTGAAATGCTGAAAGACTTCGGTGCTTCTCACATCATCATCGGCCACTCTGAGCGTCGTGAATACCACAACGAATCAGACGAGTTCGTTGCTAAGAAATTCAAATTCCTACAAGAGAATGGTCTAACACCTGTTTTCTGTATCGGTGAATCTGAAGCTCAAAACGAAGCGGGCGAAACTGAAGCAGTATGTGCACGTCAAATCAACGCAGTTATCGATGCTTACGGTGTTGAAGCTCTAAACGGCGCAATCATCGCTTACGAACCAATCTGGGCTATCGGTACTGGTAAAGCAGCGACAGCTGAAGATGCACAGCGCATCCACGCTTCTATCCGCGCTATGATCGCAGAGAAAGACGCAGCAGTTGCTGAGCAAGTAATCATCCAATACGGTGGTTCTGTTAAGCCAGAAAACGCTGAAGCTTACTTCGCACAACCAGACATCGATGGTGCTCTAGTTGGCGGCGCTGCTCTAAACGCAGCTGGTTTTGCTGCTATTGCTAAGGCAGCAGCTAAAGCAAAAGCTTAATTTTTCATTCGATTGAAAAATGAGTAGAAAGGTCAGCTTCGGCTGGCCTTTTTTGTGTCTCACAGTTCGATCAAGTATGCTACGCTTTTCGTCCATTCGAGCAGTTGTTCACCATGCAGGATAAGCACGGCCTACTCACGGGCCCCATCCCAACCGTATTACGTCAAATGACCATTCCGATGACCTTCGGCATGATCGCTATTTTGATGTTTAACTTGGTGGATACTTTCTTCATCTCCCTGCTCGGTACCGAAGCACTTGCAGCGATTAGCTATACCTTTCCCGTCACCTTTGCTGTCAACTGTATCACTATGGGCATTGGTATGGGCTTGTCGACCAATATTGGTCGCTTACTCGGGCAAGGTCATTCGCAAGATGCGGCGCGCTTTTCCACTCACGGTTTAATCCTCGCTGTAGTTTTAGTTGCCTTAGCTTGCAGTGTCGGTTTTTTCACTATTGAGCCGCTGTTTTTACAGCTTGGAGCTAAACCATCGCTCATCCCTATGATCGAGCAATACATGCAAATTTGGTACCTCACGATTCCTTTGCTCGTGATCCCGATGGCAGGAAATAGTGCCATCCGAGCAACTGGAGATACTAAAACACCCGCCAAAATCATGATGCTGGCAGGTTTTATTAATGGCGTTCTCGATCCATTGCTGATCTTTGGTTACGGCCCTTTCCCAGAACTTGGTATTCAGGGTGCAGCCATTGCCAGTGCCTTTAGCTGGTTAGGTGCACTTATTGGCTCTTTGTATGTCTTGGTTCGACGTGAAAAACTGCTCGGCTTACCTCACCCGCTCAAGCTCGTTAATGACTGGCGTTTAATTCTAAAAATTGGCACCCCTGCAGCCATTTCCAATGCAATGACGCCAATATCAGGTGCCATTCTAATGATGATGCTCTCTAGCCATGGAACCGCAGCTGTCGCGGCTTATGGCGCCGCACAACGTGTTGAATCAATTTTAATCTTAGTTCTGATGTCACTCACATCTGCACTGACTCCATTCATCGCGCAAAACATGGGCGCAAACAACCCACAACGCAGCTTTGCAGGGATGTTTCTCAGCATGCGCTTCTCTGTGTTATTTCAGCTCGGCGTGTTCTTAATGATGGTGCCTTTAAGTATTCCCCTTGCCTCACTATTTTCTCAAGAACAAAGCGTAAAAGACTTACTCTGGCATTATTTATTGGTGGTGCCATTTAGCTATGGCTTCCAAGGAATCGTCATGATGTTGATATCTGGCCTCAATGCCCTACATCAACCTCTAAAAGCATTTCAGTGGAGCAGTATGAGATTGTTCGCCTTTACCCTACCTAGCGCTTGGGTCGGTAGTCAGCTTTATGATATCGAAGGATTATTTATAGGCATTGCGCTCGGCAATATCATGGGTGGAATCTTAGGTTATCTCTATGCGTTGAAGTTAAGAGAGACTTACCTAGCTGAACATGCCAATGGTTAATTAAGCAATAAGTTAGATAGAAAAACACCGGCATTTCGCCGGTGTTTTATATTCGATTAATCTTGCTCAATGACTTCTTCATCTTCGTCGATATCAAGGTCGATATCCAACGGTTCTTGAGAAAGAATCACACCGGTATTATCCGCGTACAGATAATCTTCAGGTAGGAAGGTTACGCCACCAAAATTGACAGGGACATCCACCTCACCAATATTTTGCGATGTCGCCCCCACAGGGATAGATGCAAGGGCTTGAATACCAATGCTCATGTCTTCTAGTTCATCCACTTCACGGACGCAGCCGTAGACGACAATACCTTCCCATTCATTTTCTTCTGCTAATGCCGCAAGCTCAGCATCAATCAATGCGCGACGTAAGGAACCACCACCATCAACCAGCAGCACTCGGCCTAAACCATCTTGCTCTAGTATGTCTCGGATCAGCCCATTATCCTCAAAACACTTCACCGTCGTGATTTGTCCGGCGAAAGAGGCACTGCCGCCAAAGTTACTAAACATCGGCTCAACCACATCCACTTGTTCTAAGTAGATATCGCATAAGGCAGAGGTATTGTATTCCATTGTGTTCCTTCCCATACCGTTCGTCATCTCCATCGAGTATATAGGGACATTAAGTCATTGCAATGACAAGCATCACTTAACTGACGAGAGTTTGAGCTATAACAACCACAGCAAAAAGCAAGTTAGTTACCAAAGAACACTTCACAATCACTGGCATCATAGGAGCAATCTGCGCGGGCTGCTCTGCCATCCATACCGCTTTACCATGCTTGTAAACAACCAACATGCTTAATAGGAATGGAAGACTTATCCATACCGGGCCTGGTTGCAAAAGTAGGTAAACAATAAAGGCAAGCAGTGCGCCTACCAATAAAATCGTATGGTATTGCTTGGCCTTTTTCTGCCCGAGTCTCACCGCGACTGTACGCTTACCGCACACTTCATCGTTTTCTATATCACGCATGTTATTGATGTTGAGCACAGCAACGGCCAGCAAACCACAACCAATTGCAGGCAACACCAATGAAGGTGCAACTACGCCAGTGTGTAGGAAATAAGTACCTGCAACACCCAACAATCCGAAGAAAATAAACACAGAAATATCGCCAAGCCCTACATAACCATAAGGTTTATTACCTACGGTATAAGCTATCGCTGCGATAATGGCGAGTACGCCTAAACCGATAAAGGCTAAAATACTGTGCAGACTATCAAGAGCATAAAGAACTAATGCTAAGCCAGAAGCGATCGTCAGCAGCACATTGATAATAATGGCGTGCTTCATATCCGCTTGCGTCACTTCCCCTGACTGAATGGCACGCATGGGCCCTAAACGCTGTTCGTTGTCCGTGCCTTTGACGGCATCACCATAATCGTTCGCCAAGTTGGATAATATCTGCAGCAAAGTTGCGGTCAGGAATGCCAATAGTGCGACTGCAAATGAAAATTGTTGAGTTGAGTACGCCAATACACTACCAGTTAAGATAGAAACCAATGCTAAAGGCAAAGTTTTTGGGCGCGCGGCATCAAGCCAGATTCTAAGAGACTGTTTCATGTTTATAGTTTAGTCATAGAGAGCTAAAGAGAGATTGTGGCACATCAAACACATAGCTGAAAAATAAAAAAGGCCACCGAAGTGACCTTTTTCTAAATCTTGACGCAAGTTTAGCTTACTTTACACGACCTACGTATTCACCAGTACGAGTATCAACTTTGATCACTTCGCCAATTGAGATGAATAGAGGAACACGTACAACAGCGCCAGTTGAAAGTGTCGCTGGTTTGCCGCCTGTACCCTGAGTGTCACCTTTTAGGCCAGGGTCAGTATCTGTTACTTCTAGCTCAACGAAGTTTGGTGGAGTCACAACGATTGGGTTGCCGTTCCAAAGAGTTAGCATACAAGTGTTGTTTTCAACTAGCCACTTAGCGTTTTCGCCAACTGCTTTTACGTCAGCTGCGATTTGCTCGAACGTCTCATTGTTCATAAAGTGGTAGAATTCGCCGTCGTTATATAGATAATCTAGGTCAGTATCCATTACGTCTGCAACTTCACAAGTTTCACCAGACTTAAAGGTTTTCTCTAGAACTTTACCAGAAAGAAGCTTACGAATTTTTACACGGTTGAACGCTTGGCCTTTACCTGGCTTAACGTATTCGTTTTCCAAGATAACGCAAGGCTCGTTATCAAGCATTAGTTTTAGACCGCCTTTAAATTCATTGGTGCTAACAGTAGCCATTTTTTCCTCTTACATTCTTAGAGCTAAATTCAATGCCGCATATCATAACCCGAAAAGCCGAATCTGTTGAGCAAAACTGGCTCAAACAGCTAGCGAATGGGATCTCTGATCCTGCAAAACTGCTCGATCAGCTTGAAATTGATCCTACACCTTGGGTGCAGGGGTTCGAAGCCAGAAAGCTTTTTGCACAGCGTGTGCCGCAAAGTTTTGTCGATAGAATGGAAAAAGGCAATCCTTTTGATCCGCTTTTACGTCAAGTCTTACCCTTGTCAGAAGAGTTTGAAGTACATGCTGGTTACTCAACGGATCCTCTAGAAGAGCAGAGCAATGATATCCCGGGCTTACTTCACAAGTATCACAACCGTGCTCTCATGATTGTGAAAGGTGGTTGTGCAATTAACTGTCGCTATTGTTTTCGTCGACACTTCCCGTATCAAGACAACAAAGGCAGTAAAGCGGTCTGGCAGCAGAGCTTGGAGTATGTACAAGCTCATCCTGAGCTAAACGAAATCATCCTTTCCGGCGGCGACCCTCTCATGGCCAAGGATGATGAGTTGCAATGGTTGATCGATCACATTGCCGATATTCAACATATTAAGCGACTACGAATCCACACTCGCCTGCCCGTAGTAATCCCAGCTCGCGTAACCCAAGAACTGACTAACATACTTGCCAATACCCGTTTACAAGTGATTTTGGTCACTCATATTAATCATGCTCAAGAGATTAATGGCGAATTGCGAGCCGCTTTGAATACACTCAAAAAAGTTGATGTTACGCTGCTCAACCAAGGTGTGATGCTGAAAGGGGTCAACGACACGGTCGAAGCTCAAGTGAACTTAAGTGAAGCGTTATTTGATGCGGGAGTCTTGCCTTACTACATCCACGTTTTAGACAAGGTTCAAGGCGCAGCCCACTTCTTTGTTTCGGACCAACAAGCGAAAGCAATCATGAGCGGCGTGATTGAACGAGTATCAGGATATTTAGTGCCAAAGCTAACCCGAGAAATCGGTGGCCGAGCCAGTAAAACTCCATTAGATCTTCATTTAGAGTAATTATGAAAATCAAAGGCTTTACCTTAATAGAATTGGTCGTGGTGATTGTTGTGTTGGCTATATTAGCCGTGACCGCAATGCCACGATTTACGAGTTTTCAAGCCGATGCTCGAGTCTCAGCACTTCAGGGGCTCCAAGGCGGCATGCAGAGCGCAGCGGATATGATTCACCCAATCGCAATCCAACGCGGTTTAGATACTATCAGTCAAGCAGCCATCACCATTGAAGGTGAAACTGTCCTACTCGCTTGGGGTTATCCTGCCGCCGATTCAGCCAATACATGGAGCCGCCTTATCGTCAGTACCTTTTCTGACGCCATTTTTGATCCCGACGTTCCAGCTGAATGGTACTTTCACAATAATTCAGCCAACAACTGGATTCGCTTCATGACCCGATCAATGATCGATCCTAACAACAACTGTTTTTTACGCTATACGGAAGCTACTTCATCAGCACCACCAAGCTTTGAATTAGTTCAAACTGGCTGCTGAAAAATTTAATCCTCTAGATAAAAATCTTTTGTTCGATAGACAGGTCTATTATCTGCATACTCCGACGTTTTGGAGGTCAAAATGCAACCAGATATTCAATCATCTATCGAACAGCTGCTCGATCTTGGGCCATTCAGTTGGCTTGCGCTACTTTGCTGCGCCGTAAACGGCATTCTTGTTGGTGTCGAACGTCAAACACGTGGAAAGCCTGTAGGGATTCGTACCTCAATTCTCGTGATTTCAGGTACTTACTTCTTCATGTCTATGGCCGTATCACTTTCTCCAAATACACTTGATCAAGCTCGCGTGCTCGGCCAGATCATCACTGGTGTTGGTTTCTTAGGTGCCGGGGTTATGATGACGCTTGATGGTAAAATTCATGGCGTGACCTCTGCAGCAGTCATTTGGGTATTAGCCGCTCTTGGGATGATGATTGGCTTGGGCTACATGCAGCAATCGGTCGTCATTACCGTGTTGGTACTCACGGTACTACTGGGGGTCGACAAAGCCGAAAACCGCATCAAGTCACTCCGCCGCGGCGTGCATCAGAAATTCCAAAGCCGAAAAATTGCTCGTCCAAAACCATGATCTGTACGGCGCTTTTCATAGTTATGCTATTGATTTAACGCCGCAACTTGACTCAAAACAAAGAACCGACCAATAACAAACAACTGCCACCAGATAAGCATATTTCCTCACATTTCCGACTACCACTTTTGGGTAGCATGATCATAACTTTTTTGTTCCTAATGTAGGTTTTGATTATGTTTTATGTACATATGCTCCTGCTTCTTACGGTGATATTCATCGGTATCCGCCATGGAGGCATTGCTTTTGGTTTACTCGGTGGCCTAGGTGTCTCGGTGCTTGCCTTCGTATTCGGTGTGGCTCCTGGCTCTCCTCCAGTCAGTGTGATGCTGATCATTTTGGCAGTAGTGGCCGCTTCAGCAACACTGGAAGCCACAGGTGGTTTGCAGCTGTTAGTCAAATTTGCGGAAAAGCTGCTGCGTAAGCACCCAAATCAGATCGTTTTTCTTGGCCCGCTTTGTACGTACTCATTAACCGTTCTGGTTGGTACTGGCCACTCCGTCTATCCACTTCTTCCTGTTATCTATGACGTTGCCTACAAGAAAGGTATTCGCCCTGAGCGCCCAATGGCAATGGCGACTGTGGCATCTCAAATGGGGATTACTGCGAGCCCGATTGCAGCGGCGGCGGCAGTTGTGATGGCAACGGCAGCAGACAATAGTCTAGATATCAGCTTAGCCAATGTGCTGCTTGTAACGATTCCTGCAACCTTAATTGGTGTGCTGGTTGGCTGTACATGGAGCCTAAGACGAGGCAAAGATTTGGCTGATGACCAAGAGTTTATCACCCGCTGCCAAGATCCTGAATTCAAACAACAGCTTGAAGATAGTCAACAAGAAAACGGTGACGATGCTGAGATAGGTAGCCAAGCAAAAAAAGGTCTCACAATCTTCATGGCGGGTATTGTCACTGTCATCTTTGTTGCGATGTTTGGTAAAGATCTCTCTCTTCTACCAGAAGGCGTGAAAATGTCGGTAGCGATTCAGTTCTTGATGCTTTCTGTTGGTGCACTAATCTTGCTGACCACCAAAGTCGATCCGAAAAAAATCGTTCACAGTAATGTGTTCATTGCAGGTATGACAGCAGTGGTGATCATCTTTGGTATCGCCTGGATGAGTGACACTATTATCGGCTTCCATAAACCCTATTTGATCAGCTTAGTCAGCGATATTGTAGCGGCGCATCCATGGACCTTTGCGATTGCAATGTTTGTGGTATCGGTATTCTTGAAAAGCCAAGCTGCCGTGCTCACCATCATGTTACCGCTCGGCTTTGCTATGGGTATCCCAGCGCCAGTACTGATTGGTGTACTACCCGCTTGTTACGCTTATTTCTTCTTCCCGTTCTACCCAAGCGACCTTGCAGCGATCACCTTTGACCGCTCTGGTACAACCCAAATCGGCAAGTATGTTCTCAATCACAGCTTCCTATTGCCTGGGTTCATTGGCGTCATCACTGCAACGACGGTTGGTTACGTGATCTCAACAGCCATCAACTAATAACATCAGTATAAAGAACAAAAAGCCAGCAGATTACTCTGCTGGCTTCTTTAATTCGATTTGTTTCAAAGCAAAGGCTTAGAACAGCTCTTCTGCAACCTTGTATAGGTCTTCACGCACTGGACGCTTCATGTTCTCGATAGCATCAATGATATCGTGGTGAACAAGCTGCTCTTTTTGAATACCAACACAACGACCACCGTGGCCTTCCATTAGTAGGTGAACAGCATAGTTACCCATGCGAGAAGCTAGAACGCGGTCAAACGCTGTTGGGCGACCACCACGTTGAATGTGACCAAGAACCGTTGCACGAGTCTCACGACCAGTCGCCGCTTCGATCTCTTTAGCAAGCTCGTTCGCATCCATCATTAGCTCAGTCAACGCGATGATTGCGTGCTTTTTGCCTTTCTCAATACCATCTTGGATATTACCGATCAGCTTTTGCTTATCTAGACCAGTTTCAGGGGTAATGATGTACTCACAGCCACCCGCAATCGCAGACATCAGAGTTAGGTCACCACAGTGACGGCCCATGATTTCAACGATAGAAATACGCTGGTGAGAAGATGAAGTATCACGTAGACGGTCAATCGCATCGATAACTGTGTTCAACGCTGTTAGGTAACCGATTGTGTAATCAGTACCTGCGATGTCGTTATCGATCGTGCCTGGAAGACCGATACATGGGTAACCCATTTCAGTTAGCTTCTTCGCGCCCATGTAAGAGCCGTCACCGCCGATAACAACTAGAGCTTCAATGCCGTGCTTCTGTAGGTTTTCGATCGCTTTTTGACGAACTTCTACTTCTTTAAATTCAGGGAAACGCGCTGAACCTAGGAAAGTACCGCCTTTGTTGATCACATCAGAAACGCTTGAACGATCCAGTTTTTCAATACGGTCTTCGTATAGGCCTAAGTAGCCGTCAAATACACCGAAAACTTCTAAACCTTCAGATAGTGCTGTGCGAACCACGCCACGAACTGCTGCGTTCATACCTGGTGCGTCACCGCCACTAGTCAAGACACCGATCTTCTTAATCATGCTCACCCTCGATTTTTGGGAATCTTATTTCAATTTTTACGTCAGCCGCTTACATGAAAGCCACTGACTGAATTCCTTTAACTGTGCAATATGTTACCTTTCCTAACTAGGAATACTACTTTTATTTGCACGAAACTATGTAACTTTTCTACTTATGTAAGAGTATTACAGTTTTGTTTATTAACTTAATTGATACACATCAGGATCACGTTTAAAAGTGAACCCGCTGAAAAGATAGTCAATAAGTTGCGGTTTGTCGCGCTGTAATCCATTACCACCCTTGAGACTTTTGCACTTTCTCTTCACCCAGCACCACGGAATAAGGATCTTGGTGAATCAGTACATCTGAATCAGGGAAGAGCTCAAGCATTTTTTCTTCAACCTCATCAGATATTCGATGCGCTTCAATTAATGGCAAATGATCTTCCAATTCTAAGTGAAGTTGAATAAAGCGCGTTGGGCCTGACATTCGAGTGCGCAGTTGATGCACCCCTAATACCCCTTCTACTGACAGACACTGTTCACGAATCTCTGTTAGTTCGCTATCTGGTAGCTTTCTATCGAGCAAGGTCTGAATCGCCTCTTGAACCATTTTAAAAGCGCTGTAGAGAATAAACACACCAATACCAATCGCGAATACCGAGTCAGCTTGCGTGATCCCAAACCAACTCAAGCCAAGCGCTAACATGATCGCCGCATTCATATAAAGGTCAGATTGATAATGCAATGAGTCAGCAGCAATGGCTTGGCTACCCGTCTTATTGACCACATGCTTTTGGAATCGCACCAAAGCAAAAGTAACCACAATGGCAAAAAAACTCACATAAACGCCATACTCTGGTGATTGAAGCTCGTGAGGTCGGAAGAATCGCTCGATACCATTTAAGATGAGGAACACCGCTGAACCAGAGATAAACATCGCTTGAGCCAATGCAGCTAAAGACTCGGCCTTACCGTGGCCAAAGGTATGTTCTCGGTCTGCGGGTTGAAGGGAATAACGGACAACCACTAAATTCACCAGTGATGCCGCAATATCTAATAACGAGTCAATTAAAGAGGCGAGTAGACTCACAGAGCCCGTTACCCACCAAGCACCAACTTTTACCACCAACAGAAGCGTCGCCACTATAGTCGCCGTCCAAGCAGCCATAGTGACTAAACGTGCATATTCTTGTTTCATACAGAGTGTTCAATAAACCAACATTGCTTTTAGTATAACCTGTCGAATGTTGAATAAAAATGGCATAAAAAAAGCGACCATCAGGTCGCCTTTCTCTATAGCTGTGAATTACTTATCTGCAAAACGCTTTTGCATTTTGTCTGCGCACTTCCCCGCACGCTCTTGTTGCAATTCAGTAAATTTCGCTTTTTGCTCCGGTGTTAGCACACTCAGCATTTGATGCTGCTTCTCAAGCATTTTCACTTTTCGCTCTGTTTGCTGTTCCACCATCGATTTCGCTAAGTCACTCGCTGCGGCTTCATCAAAGTTATCCGCAAGCACTAATGCTTGAACTTTCGCGTGGTGTGCTTGCATCTCTGCTTGGCGAGTTTCAAAGTTCTCTTTAAAATTTGCTTTCATCTGCTGTTTACCAGATTCACGCATCTCTTTAAGCTGATCTTTTTGTGCATCGGTAAGGTCTAGTTGACGCATAATACCGCGGTCAAAACCACCACACTCTCCGTGGCCACCTTTCTTATGATCTTTTCCACCGAAAGCAAACGCACTTGCCGTACCTAGAGTCAGAGGAAGAACTACTGCCGCTAATACTAATTTCTTTGCCATTTTCATAATCGTACCTTTCACTTTATCTATTGGATTGAGCTGTTTTGCAGCGCTTGAGTGTAGAATACGACTTGTTGTGTAAAGCAACGTACATCGAGCGTAAAGAATCGTAAAGAGTACCAATGATGCTAAATCAATAATGCATTTAGCAGTAAACTAGCCTTAATAACACGACATGAGAATTTGCTATGCCACATATCTTATTAATTGACGACGATACTGAGTTAACCAGTTTATTGAAAGAAGTACTCTCTTTTGAGGGGTTTGACGTATCGGAAGCGAATAATGGAGAAGAAGGGCTCGCAAAGCTCAGCTCAGAGATCGATCTCATTCTGCTTGACGTCATGATGCCTAAGCTCAATGGCATGGAAACACTCAAACGCTTGCGAGAAAACTGGGAAACACCCGTACTTATGTTAACCGCCAAAGGTGAAGAAATAGATCGAGTGATTGGTCTTGAACTTGGCGCGGATGATTACCTTCCTAAGCCTTTCAGTGACCGAGAATTACTCGCACGTATTCGCGCGATTTTACGTCGAACCCAGTCAATCACCTCAAATAAATCAGCAAAAAGCTCTGACTGTATCGAGTACCAAGATATTCAAGTTTTCCCTGGTAAGCAGGAAGCGTTTTGCCAAGGCCAGCAACTAGAGTTGACCACAACCGAATTTGCTTTACTAAGTCACTTTGTACAAAACCCTGGCGAGACCATTACCAAAGAAACGCTTAGTCTTGATGTGCTTGGTAAGCGTTTGGCTGCGTTTGATCGCGCTATTGATATGCATGTTTCCAACTTACGCAAAAAGCTGCCTGAACGTGAAGATGGCAAGTCTCGTATTAAGACGCTACGAGGGCGTGGCTACTTACTGGTTGAGGAGGATTAATGCGCCTACCTAAGATCACGAGTTTATATGGCCGCATCTTTGCCATTTTCTGGTTCACGATGTTTCTCGTGTTGATGGCGGTACTGTCTCTTCCCCATCTCGATCCTCGAAAAGCCCGTGATATTCCCGCGGATCACTACAAGCGTTTAGTCGATATTACTCATAGTATTGAAAAGAAATACGGACGCGAAGAGAGCCTTGCCAAAGTATTATTCAAGCTAGAAGGCGGTAAGCGTTCGCCCAAAGATCCAAGGCCACGCTTCTTTGTGACCGATACAGAAGGCAACATTTTAACCACGCAAGATCGCAAAAACTACCGATATCGAGCGCTACAAAACTTCATCACTAGCGTTGAAGTGCCTGGGCAACCACAACAGAAACTCTATGGTCATTACATGGTTGCGGGTCCATTACCTGTAACTTTAGCTAAACAGGATCTATTGCTCTATATCGGCGTGAAGTGGAATGAACCACCACCCTTTTTACTTCGCATGTTCGATAAACCTTTCCAGCTTCTGTTTGCCGTGATGTTAGTGAGTACACCATTGCTTCTTTGGCTCGCATGGGCATTGAGCCAGCCAGCTCGTAAACTTGAACGTGCAGCCAAACGAGTGGCGAGAGGAGAGTTCGTCGTCGACCCAACACTTGAAAAAGGCACCAGTGAATTCAGACAAGCCGGCACCAGCTTTAACCAGATGGTTGAAGCCGTCAATCAGATGATCTCAGGCCAGCAGCGTTTACTATCTGACATCTCCCACGAGTTACGCTCACCATTAACCCGTCTACGTATGGCCAATGCTTTAGCCACACGTAAACAAGGTGAGAGCCCTGAACTCACACGTATTGATACTGAAGCTCAACGCTTAGAACAGATGATTGGAGAGTTACTTGAATTATCACGAATGCAAGTCGATAGCCATTTAACTCGCGAACCTCAACCATTGACCAGTTTATGGGAAGCGATCCTCTCTGACGCGCAGTTTGAAGCGGAGCAAATGGGTAAAGCGCTCACTTACTCTTCACTGCCAGAGCGCACAATCACAGGCAACCCAAAACTACTAATGAGCGCGTTAGATAACATTGTACGAAATGCCATTTATTACGGAAAAGACGAAATAAACGTTGAGATATCGAGTGCAGAAAACCAAGTATTAATCGCTGTTGATGACAATGGTCAAGGCGTCCCTGAAGAAGAGCTAGAGTCTATCTTCCGACCATTCTATCGCGTCTCTACTGCACGTGATAGGCATAGTGGTGGTACAGGCCTAGGTCTGGCGATTACCGAAAATGCCATTCGCCAACATAGTGGCACGATTGAAGCGAAGCAAAGTTCATTAGGTGGATTGAGAATAGAGATCCACTTACCACTTCATGCGGACGAATAACCTTACAAAATCACAGTTGATAATAGATCTCATTATCATTTAAAGTAAATCCTTCAATTATGGAGGATTTACTATGTCTCACACTTTTCCTGACCTGCCTTACGCATACGATTCGCTTGAGCCTTACATTGATGCAAAAACAATGGAAGTGCACTACAGCAAACATCACAAGACCTATTTTGATAAGTTCATTGCTGCGATCAACGGAACGGAGTTAGAGAATACACCTCTGTCTGAAATTTTTGCCAATATCTCTCAACATGCTCCGGCCGTTCGCAATAATGGCGGCGGCTTTTACAACCACGTCTTGTACTGGAATTGCATGACCCCAAACGGTGGTGGTTGCCCAAATGGCGAGCTAATGAATGCGATTATCGAGACTTTCGGCAGCTTCGCTCAATTCCAACAGCTATTTACTGATGCAGCAATTAATACCTTTGGATCTGGCTTTGCTTGGCTTGTCGTTAAAGAAGGTCAACTCCACATCACCTCCACCAGCAATCAAGATAACCCACTAATGGATGTCGCATCAATTCAGGGCGAACCCATTCTTGCCTTGGATGTTTGGGAGCATGCTTACTACATCAGCTACCAGAACCGCCGTCCAGAATACATTGATGCATGGTGGAACGTGGTGAACTGGGATGCTGTCAGCAAGAATTATCATCATGCCCTTACGCAAGGTGCTTAACGCAAATTGAACGAGCATAAAAACTAACAACATCAGGCTTGGCGGCTACTGTAAGCCGCCTTATACTTTCTAGCCTCAATTATCTCAGCTATTAAGAAGTCCAATATGTTTGATATCGCCCTCTATGAGCCAGAAATCGCACCCAACACGGGCAACATTATCCGCCTGTGTGCCAACTGCGGGGCTAACTTGCATTTGATTGAACCACTCGGCTTTGATTTGGAAGAGAAGAAAGTGCGACGTGCAGGTTTGGATTACCACGATCTGGCGCGTGTCACTCGCCACAAAGATTACCAAGCCTTCATCAAGTATCTAGAAGAGAATCGTAAAGGCTACCGCATTTTTGCTTGTACAACGAAAACCACTGGTCATCACGTTGATGCTGACTTCCAGCAAGGCGATGTGCTGCTATTTGGCCCAGAAACTCGTGGCCTACCAGCAGATCTTATTGAGAGTATGCCAATGGAACAACGTATCCGTATTCCGATGATGCCCGATGCTCGCAGCTTGAACTTATCTAATGCTGTCGCGATCATTGCCTTTGAGGCGTGGCGACAAATGGGCTTTGAAGGCGCTCAGTAAAAACAAAAAACGGACTCAAATGAGTCCGTTTTTTCATAATCGAGCAAAAGCTTGTTTCTTTATGGGCGAGCCACAAAACCAACCGCTTCGTATGCTTTTTTCAGCGTTTCTGCTGCGCGAGCTGATGCTTTCTCAGCACCTTGCTTCATCACTTGGTCCATGTATGCGCGGTCTGCTCGAATACGGTGGTACTCAGCTTGAATAGGCTCTAACATTTCAACCAATGCTTGACCAACATCTTTCTTGAATGGACCGTACATTTCAACGCCCTGGTACTTCGCTTCGATCTCTTCAAAGCTCATACCTGTTGCTGCAGAGTAAAGACCCATTAGGTTAGAAATACCAGCTTTGTTTTCCCAGTCATGTGCGATACGTGGTGGTGTCTCAGCATCTGTCTGAGCTTTGTTAATCTTCTTAATGATTGACTTCGGCTCTTCAAGCAGCGTGATAACGTTTTTACGGTTATCGTCTGACTTCGACATTTTCTTCGTCGCATCTTGCAGGCTCATTACACGAGCATTCACAGTTGGAATGTACGGTTCTGGTACTTGGAAGATTGGCTGCTCTGGTGAATAGATGTTGTTAAAGCGGTTCGCAATGTCACGCGCAAGTTCAAGGTGCTGCTTCTGATCGCTACCCACAGGTACTTGGTGCGCGCCATACAGTAAGATATCTGCCGCCATCAACACTGGGTAGTCAAACAGACCCACGTTCACATCGCCAAATTGGCTAGAGCTGTCTTTAGAGTAACGGGCAGATTTGTCTTTAAACTGAGTCATACGGCCCAGTTCACCCATTTGGGTGTAACAGTTAAGAAGCCAACCAAGTTGAGCATGCTCTGGTACATGTGACTGAACAAATAGCGTGCTCTTTTCTGGATCAACACCAACGGCAAGACAAATTGCTAATGCGTCAAGTGTCGCTTCATGCAGTGCTTTCGGATCCTGACGAACCGTAATTGCGTGAAGGTCAACTACACAGTATTGGCAATCGTAATCATCTTGCATCTGTTGCCATTGACGTAGAGCACCCAAGTAGTTACCGATACTTAGTTCACCTGATGGTTGAACACCACTCAATACGATGGGTTTGCTCATGGGAATAGTTCCTTTGACTTCTTAATCTAAATAAATGAAAAAACCGTGTCGATTCAGGCATCATTACCTAGTGACACGGTTTACTCAGTGTACTCATTAACGAGTATTTTGGAAGATCTTTTGTTGCCGTTAGGCTGAAACAGCGACCACTTCAACCAAATCTGCGATGGTGTCCGCGACATAATCTGGGTTAGACGCGGAAATCGGTTCGCCATGGTTATAACCGTAAGTCAGACCGAACGAATGACAACCTGCATTTTTTGCTGCTTTGATATCGTTACTTGAGTCGCCCACCATCATCATCTCTTGAGGCTGACAATTGTGTTTTTCCATTAACCAATTCAACGCCATTGGATTTGGCTTCTTCTCGGGGAAAGTATCACCACCAATAACATCGACAAAGTACTTATCAATACCATGTTTCGCCAATACATCTGGCACAAACTTAGAAGGTTTGTTGGTCACCAGCGCCATGGTAAAGCCGGCTTTGTGCAACTCAGCCAAAGTCTCTTTGACGGCAGGGTACAAGTGGCTTAGCTTGTGGCCACTTTTTTCATAGTAATCATCAAATAGAACACGTGCCTTGGCATGCAGTTCAGGGTCTAGGTCAGGAGAGACCGTTAAACTACGGCTAAGAGAGCGACCAATCAAAATATCAGCACCATTGCCTACGTAGTCGCGAACTTGTTCTTCTGTCACTGCTGGATAACCCAACGCTTGTACCGCTTGATCAGCAGCAACCGCTAAGTCAGGTACGCTATCGAGCAGCGTACCGTCTAAATCAAATGCAATTAATTTAATGTCGCTCATTGAATCAGTTAACCTTTGCTAGCTCTGTGCGCATTTGGTCAATAACTTCTTTGTAGTCAGGCTGGTTAAAGATAGCTGAACCAGCCACGAACATATCTGCACCGGCTTCTGCGATCTCTTTAATGTTATCAACCTTCACACCACCGTCGATTTCTAGGCGAATATCACGGCCAGATGCATCAATCATCTTGCGTACTGCGCGCAGTTTATCAAGCGTGTTAGGAATGAATGATTGGCCACCAAAGCCCGGGTTTACTGACATCAAAAGAATCATATCGACTTTGTCCATGATGTACTCAAGATGGGATAGCGGCGTTGCTGGGTTTAATACCACACCCGCTTTACAGCCGTGCTCTTTGATCAGTTGTAGCGTGCGGTCAACGTGCTCTGAAGCTTCCACGTGAAAAGTGATCATCGATGCACCCGCTTTAGCAAAATCAGGAATGATGCGATCAACAGGCTTCACCATTAGGTGAACATCAATTGGTGCCGTGATGCCGTAGTCACGCAATGCCTGACAGATTGGTGCGCCGAAAGTCAGGTTTGGTACGTAGTGGTTGTCCATTACGTCAAAGTGAACCACATCTGCGCCTGCTGCGAGTACTTTTTCTACATCTTCGCCTAAGCGAGCCATATCTGCAGACAGAATCGATGGAGCGATAAGGAAATCTTTCATACCTGACCTCTAGGTTTAATTGGCATCATTGCACACTGAAAAAACTTTGCGCGCAATTCTACCTAAGCTAAAGGTCAGAAGATAGGGAAGCGTGAGGAAATGTGATTATTCGCTGTCAGCAGGTCTAAACAGCGCCAGCAACTCATCCACTTTATTGCGGCCAGCACCATTACGACTGATGGTACGTTTTACCTTCACCACGTTGAGTTCTGCACCATGATATAAACGGCGCGTTAATGTGGTGTCGTGGTTAGAGATCAGAACCGGAATACCACGTTCAACTGCGGCACGTTCAGCCACATCAGCAAGCGCCGCTTGATCATCTAAGCTGAAACCATTACCCGCATAAGAGGTAAAGTTTGCCGTGGTTGAAAGTGGTGCATAAGGCGGATCACAATAGACGACACTGCCTTTGCGAGCACGCTTGAACGTCTCGTTGTAACCTTCACAAACAAACGTCGCTTTCTTGGCTTTCTCAGCAAAAAACTCAAGCTCTGCTTCTGGGAAGTAAGGCTTTTTGTAAGAACCGAAAGGCACATTAAAGCCGCCTTTCTTGTTGTAACGGCAGAGCCCATTAAAGCCAAAGCGGTTCATGTAGAGGAAAGCGAGAGAACGGTACATCACGTCATCAGTCGCGTTAAACTGAGCACGCACATCCAAATACGCTTCTTTGCGATTGTTCTCAGGGCAGAACCAGCGCTTCGCTTCAGAAATGTACTCTTGCGGATTCTCTTTGAGCAAATTATAGAGATTGATGAGGTCTGGGTTGATGTCAGCCAACAAATACTGATCGTAATCTGTATTGAGAAAAACCGAACCAGCACCAACGAACGGTTCTACCAGCTTACGTGCCTCTGGCAAGTGACGCTGGATATCTTCGACAAGTCCGTATTTTCCACCCGCCCATTTAAGGAAGGCACGCTGCTTCTTCATCTACTGCTCTATTTATCAACCACAAATTAAGGGTGCGGAATGTAACATATTTTGCAACGAATCTCAGACTATTTTCCGCGCTCAATTTCTCGTTGAACCTGACTCATTGATTTAGCCCAAGGCTCAAGCTGTTGAACATCATCAGGAAGCGTCGCAACAGCATCACGTGCAACTTGAATGGTTGGGTAATTATCGTAGCTGATAATGAACCACTCGACACCGTTGCGCTGGGTTGGGTAGATATAAACCTTATCGCCTAATTGGTAACGATCAAGGAACTTCTGAACATCTTCCAACGATGTCACCGCTGCTAGCTGTAAGGTGTAGCTACGAGGAGAAAAGGCATTGAGCTCATCTTTAGTAAATGAGAAGTTGACCACTGGCTTAGGTGATACTTGTGTCTCTGCTGATGGTTCTGGTTCAGCACTCTCTGGCTGTTCATCCGCAGGGATCGAATCAGCAACGACTTGTTCAATATTACTGGTATCGACTTCGTCTGCTTTGTCTTCTAACAGCGCATCAACCACTTCAGAAGTAATCACCACTCGTTGATGATCCTCATCGATATTGCCAACGCTAGAGATCTCATCCGTTACGGTTGGTGGAAGCGATGATGAGTCATCTTCGGCTTCAGCAAACAATCGATCCACCACAGGATCAGGGGAAATGATTTTGGCTTCATCGGAGGCCTCTGAACCTGAAACGGTCTCAGGCAAAGTTGGGATCACCGTTTGTTCAATAGATTGAGTGATTTGCTGCGCTTTATCGTCAGGTGACGGTTGCGACATCATCCACCAATACCCAGCCCCAATCAGCACTAATAGTAATATAACAACTAATGCGATATTCATCGGCGAGCCAATAATCGAACGGATTATGATCCTTTTTTCCACTTTTTGATCCCCTAATGCCATAATCTCACCGGGACGGCGAGCAACTGTACGGTACGCATTACGCACTCGCTTTTCCATGTCATCTTCAACATATCGAACCACCAATTGTTCAAAGAATCGATCCGCCTCTTGTTCAGAGAATGGATCAATTTCTAAATCAATCGGCTTGTGCTCCTGACCATAACTCAATCGTGTCAGCAACGTATCCAATGTATTGGCTTGCGCAAAAAGCAAAACGTTCACGGTCCATTGTGGGTTTTGCTGTGACTCCAGAACCAGCATCCACAGTTCAGAGATAAACGACTCTGAGAGTAGATGTGCATCATCAATTGCGATGACGACATCGCACGCTTCCCCTTCCATTAAATGGACAAAAGAGTCTGCCATTGAATCTGCTGGATTAAACAAAGGTTCAGAAACCAACTGAGAGAGTATCGTCATGCGTCTCTGCGCGTCATCCTGATTAGGATAACAGAGCAACAGAGCTTGGTTCTTTTCCTGCGCCCACACTTCTAGATAGCGCTGCGCAAGCCAAGTCTTGCCCGCTCCGCTTTCGCCTGCAAGGGTAACAAGATTAGAACCAAAGTTGGTTAATAGCTGTAAACGCTCAAGCAATTCAACTTGAGAATCCAACTCCAACACATGCGAATCATGCGTCATGCTTATTTACCATCCTAATGACAATACTCAAAGATACCAACTTAGAGGTTTATAACACGAATTTTAAACCCAATTTCTAGGTTGGTATCACATGAAGGTAAGATTAAATATCGCGACCAAAATCAATGGCTTGCTCAATAACGGATTCAGGTACACCCTTTACCACTTCAGCGGTGCCAATACTGGTAGGCAGAACCAGTCTTAACTCACCGGCCAATACTTTCTTATCACGCATCATATGACGCATAAAATCAGCGAAAGTCATTTGTTCCGGAGTATGAACAGGTAGCTGTGCTCTTTTCAGTATAGAGACTATTCGCTCAACTTGCTCTTCACTGATCAAGCCTTGCAACTGAGCCGTTTTTGCCGCCATCACGGTACCTGAAGACACCGCTTCGCCGTGAAGCCAGTTACCATAGCCCATCTCAGCTTCAATCGCATGGCCAAAGGTATGGCCTAGATTCAGCAAGGCGCGAATGCCCGATTCTTTTTCGTCCTGAGCAACCACTTCAGCCTTAATTTCACAACAACGTGCAATAGCGTAAGTTAGTGCCTGCTCATCAAGTTGATACAGCTTATCTAGATTTTCTTCTAACCAAACAAAGAAAGCTTGATCGTAGATGATGCCGTATTTAATCACTTCAGAGATGCCCGCGGCAAACTCACGTTTCGGCAACGTCTTTAGGCAATCCGTATCAATCACCACAGCTTTAGGTTGATAGAAAGCACCTATCATGTTTTTTCCAAGCTTATGGTTAACGGCCGTTTTACCACCAACTGATGAATCAACTTGAGAAAGTAGCGTAGTTGGAATCTGAATAAAATCGACACCACGCTGGTAACACGCAGCAGAAAAGCCGACTAAATCACCAATCACACCACCACCAAGAGCAATCACAACCACATCACGAGCGTAATTACCTTCCAATAGGTAAGTCATAATGGTGTTGAACGAGTCTAGCGATTTGTATTGTTCGCCATCAGGCAGTTCTAAAACTGAGGCGTCACAGCCTAATTGTTCTAGAAGAGAGAGGATTTTATCAGCGTAAAGAGGTGCAACTGTGACGTTAGAAATCACAACTACTTTTTGTTTTGACGCTAAGAAAGAAAGGTGGGCCGGATCATTAAATAATCCGGCACCAATTGAGATTGGATAGCTACGCTCATCTAAGCTGACCGTAATCCGTTCCATGGGTATTCTCCAATTGCTAAAAGTCTTAACGTTCTTCTAGCATTTTTACGATCTGGTTGGCTACCACTTTTGCACTTTGATCGTCTGTTCGTACTGTGTAATCCGCAATTTCTTCGTAAAGTGGGTTACGTTCTTCAGATAAAGACTCAAGCACGTTACGTGGATTATCAGTTTGTAATAGTGGACGCTTCTTGTCGCGGTTAGTGCGAGCAAGTTGCTTTTCAATCGTAGTTTCTAGATACACAACGATACCGCGTGCAGAAAGGCGATTGCGATTTTCTTTGCTCATGATAGAACCACCACCTGTAGCAAGTACGATACCTTGCTCTTCGGTTAGGTCGTTAATCACTTTTTCTTCGCGATCGCGGAAGCCTGCTTCGCCTTCTACATCAAATACCCAAGCGATATCTGCACCAGTGCGTTCTTCAATAACGGTATCAGAATCAACAAACTCCATATGAAGTTGTTGAGCTAGGTGTCTACCGATTGTGCTTTTGCCGGCGCCCATAGGGCCAACAAGGAAAATATTGCGTTTCTCAGCCATGTTTAGCAGTAATTTACAACGTTAATTCAATGACATCGCCACAAGAAGAGTCGGACAAAATCCAACGATGGAAATGCTTGTGGCACCTATTCCTCACAGATAATTCGTGATAAGACCCGAAATTATCTAGATAAGGTGACACTAATGCAAATTTATTTTTTTAAAGTTATCATTTCTTACTCAATTACAACTTTCGGGGTAACGAAAATAAGCAGTTCACTTTTCCCCATTTGTTGGTAACTACGTCGGAATAACGCGCCTAAAAGTGGTAAATCTCCGAGTAATGGCACCTTATCAACCGTGTCTGTCACGCTGTGTTGAAATATTCCTCCGAGCACCACTGTTTCACCATTATCCACTAATACTTGAGTACCAATGCGCTGAGTGTTGATGGCAACCGCCTCTCCTGTGCCCGTTTTCACTACATCACCCGGTCTATCCTGAGTGACACTCAAATCTAAAACGAGGCGATTGTCAGGCGTAATTTGTGGAGTGACTTTTAAACTCAATACCGCTTTCTTGAACGTCACACTGGTTGCGCCACTGGAAGAGGATTCTAGATACGGGATTTCTGTACCTTGCTCAATGTAAGCGGGCTTTTTATTGGTAGTAATCAAACGTGGGCTAGAAATCACTTCCGCTTTGGACTCGCGTTGCAATGCAGACAACTCTAAATCGAGCAACATATCGGAGCCTAGCTTAGCCACTTGGAACGCTATTGAAGAGGCGCTAGTGGAAGTCGCCGCCAAGTTCACGTTCAAAAAGTCATCCACTGGCAACGTATCTCCTTCCAACATGCCTGCTTGGAATAAGTTACTCTCGATTGAACCCCCAACCGTATTGTTACCATTGGTCGATGTGAAACCCCAGCGCACACCCAGTTCATCTAAGTTACCTTCATTGACACTGACAATTCGCGCCTCTATCTGAACCTGTTTTACCGGAATGTCTAAGGTGTCGATTATCTCTCGAATCACATCAATATTACTCTTCAAATCGCGGATAAGTAGCGAATTGGTGCGTTCATCGATGGTCAAAGAGCCCCGCTCAGAGAGCATACTGACCGAACTATCACCACCAATCATATCGGCAATCTCTGAGGCTTTGGCAAACTTGACTTTAATGATCTCAGAAGTCAGATCGCCCAACTCCTCTTCCAAGCGGGATTTCTCCAATATTTGCTGCTCTCGCATATCAAGTTCAGCTTTAGGTGCAATCAGAACGACATTACCTTCAATGCGTTTATCCAAGCCCTTTACTTGCAGAATAATATCGAGCACTTGCTGCCACGGCACATCGTCCAGTCTTAGCGTCAGGTTACCTTGTACCGAATCTGAAACCACGAGGTTGAAATCGTTGTAATCGGCGATCAACTGCAGAACATTTCGCACCGGAATATCTTGAAAGTTGATCGAGAGCTTCTTGCCTTGTTTCTCTAGTATTGTGCTTTCTGGCTCACTGACTTCTTGGTAAGGTTTTTCAATCACCACTTCGAGATAATTCCCCATCAGTTGATAATCATAGTGATACTCGCCTTCAACTGTCGCCAGAAGTTGCACATTTTCACCTTTACGAAACACTTCAATGGTTGAGATGTTGGTTGCGAAATCTTTAACATCAAGCAAATAGAGCTTATCGTCTGATACATCCGTATCTAGCAACTCAATATTCAGCCCCTTTTCACTCTTTTGAATGTCCACCATGATCTGCGCTTGCGTGAACTCAATGACGATTTTGCCGTTATGAGCCGCATCAACTCGAAAATCAACATTCTCTAACTGGTTTGGCTGATCTACCTCTTGTGCAGTGCTGTTTACTGAATAGAGCCCACTCAACGCAACGAGCGCAGCAGCAAACATAGAGAAAAACGTGTGTGATAATCCTTTCATTTCTTTATGACACCTACTTTAGCGCTAACTTAACGTTGCGTTTGTTCCAACAACCCAGCCCATCAGGAAGGGTTTCATTAATTTTTAAATAATTCGCGGTGACCTCTGTCACTTTGCCATTGTGCTGGCCGATATAGTGACCAACGTTGACTTTTACTACTTTGCCATTTGGAGTTTGCACCAAGCCAGATACCTTGCCACTGCGACTCATCATCCCTTTCAAACGTAATTTACTGAGTGGGTACTTCTCTAACTGCCCTCCCTGCGCTCGCGGGGTTGGCTGCCAGCACTCTTTGCTCGCCAATGGTTGATTCAAAGCCAGTGCGGCTTGAGGTAACACAAAGGGCGCCCTCTGCTCATGCCCTTGATACTTAGCGATACGAAAGTCAATCACAGGCGCAAGGTCAACCACATCCTGGCGTGCTTTACGCTCAACTTGAGCAACAAATTCATCCAACGACTCTTGGTTGGCCTGACACCCCATTAGCACAAACGAAACCAAAGCCAACAATCGGTTAGTTTTCATCTTTCACCTCTGGTTTGAATTGGTAGGTATAAGCTCTGACGCGAAAATGCAGAGTACTGCTCTCTTGACTGACTCGCTGCCAGTCCACATCATCGAAGTTGATGATACGAGGGAGCTCTGCAATGGCCTGGCTAAAATCACCAATGTTGTGATAATCCCCTGTCAGCTCTATGTTGAGCGGCAAACGATAGAGAAACTCTTGATTCTGCTTTTGCCCCCAATCAATTCGGGTAAATGTCAAACTGTTTTTGAGCCCTTCTTCATTCACCGACGCCAACATACTCGCCAGCTCTTTTTGAACGGGAAGTTGGCGAGACAAGTAATCATATCGCTCGGATAGTTCGTCGAGCTGAGCCTGTAATTTAGGTAAGGTTGCCACCTTGTTAGCTTTAATTCTGACCGTCGACTTCAGCACGGATTCTTGCTGTTTGAGTCTTTCGAGATTTTCCACTTTCGGCTTGAGGTAAAACCAATACCCCGCAGCTTGAATAACCACAATAAATAAAACCGTCACCACCAATTGAGGAATCAATGGCCATTCAGCAATATCTTCAAGATCCAAATCGGAATAGCTAGCCATGATGGTTGCCTCCTTGCTTGCTCACTTCAGGCCGTGTCGAAACAAAAGAAAATGACACGTTAAAAGTTTGAAATTTCTTACCAAAACGAGGCTTATCATGAACTATGGAGTGCATCTCCACTTGGCGAATATCGGCTGAGCTTTCAAGGTTATCTAACATGGTGGCGAGTCGAGATGTGGTATCACTTATCCCTGACATTTGAATATGCAGTCCATTCATTTTTATTTTATCGACATAGACCCCTTCAGGAACCAAAGTTGGCAGCACATTCATGAAGTCAGTGGTTTTGTTGCGCTCAGTTTGTAAGTTCTCTACCACCGAAAGACGAGTCAGCAGTGCCTGATGTTCTTGCTCTACTTGTTTCAACTCATTGATACGCTTATCTAATTGGCCAATGTAGCTTTCTAAATAACGAGCTCTAGCTTGCTGAGTATCGGTTTGATGTTGAAGGTAACTGGCCGCAATCCACTGCGCTCCCACCGCAAGCACCGCTCCCAAAGCCAGAATAGAAACAAAACGACGCTTATGCCGCGCTTGAAGCTCTTCACGCCATGGCAGTAGGTTAATTCTATGCAGCATGATGATTCTCCAACCAATCCAGACCGCGTAAAGCTAACCCCGCAGCTGTGGTATAAGCGTGTCCAGTTGAAAAGTCAGCACGACTCTTGGTACTAGAAGTTTCAAAAAGAGTGAGAGGATTCAGCAGTTCACATTTGAGATTCAACCGTCTTGCGATCTCTTCAGCCAACATAGGGGTGGCAGCACCGCCACCCGATAGCCATATCCCTTCAGCAGTGACCCCATGAACGGAAGCGAGTAGTTGCAGATTGCGCTGCAGCTTTTCAACCAAAGCAAAAATATAGCGCTCAACGCTACCGTGAATCAGATGTTCGAACTGCGCATCGGTATCGATCAACTGAGTGCCAAGCGCAATCTCTTTACAAAAAGGAGACTTATCTTGCAGATCGATACAAATTGATGACTGGCTGAGCCCAACATCCACCAACAACCAATCAAACCGATTGTAGGCTCTTGATGCCATTTGCCAGATCTGCACTAAGCTGTGTGCCTGCATATCCATCAAAATAGGTTGATAGCCGGCCTTAGTGACAGCTTGAATTCGGCTATCCACCACTTCTCGTTTAGTGGCATAGACTTGATAGCTTGCCATCGTATGATTCGAGCTAGGTTGAGCCAATTCAACGAAATCAAGATTGAGTTCTTCAATAGGAAACGGAGATTGATGAGCGAAAGCCTGAAAGATAGCGAATTCTCTTTCTTGCTGATCTAACTCGCTATCTATTTGTAATACCTTACTTATTACGGCGTTGTCTGGTATCGCTAACGCAACTTTGCGACTAAATAGCGGTAAGCCCTTTCTTAGTTCTTTGAGTTTCTTTACAATTTTCTGATAATTTAACATGTGGTTATCAGTGAAAATGTCGGATTCGATAGTCAACTCTTGATAACTAACCAGCGTCAATGTGCCTTTTGAGGGCTTGAGGGCGACCGCTTTAATACTGTGGTGGCCGATATCAACGCCAATAACGAGAGATTTACCCATGCTTTGCTCCATGCTGTTGCTTTGCTCTGTATGCGTAAATAACAATTTTGTTCGCACATTAACCAAACGAGCTAAGGTTTTAGCTTAAAGTACAAGGGTTTGCATATGGTGAACCTAATTAATCAGGAATTATCCGGTGAAGTTCATAAAGCGATTGTTCATTTTCACACTGGTTTGCATGATTCTTGGAGTCGGTACAATTTTCGGCTTCTATTTATATGTCAAACCTGAGCTACCAGATGTAGCGACTTTAAAAGACGTAGAGCTGCAAACACCAATGCAGGTGTTTAGCCAAGACGGCAAACTGATCTCTCAGTTTGGTGAAAAACGTCGTATACCTGTTAGCTACGATGAGATCCCGCAACATTTGATTGAAGCGCTGATCGCAACCGAAGATAGCCGCTTTTACGATCACCCTGGTATTGACCCGATTGGTATTACCCGCGCCGCTATCGTAGTAGCGATGTCGGGTTCGGCAAAACAGGGCGCGAGTACTATTACTCAGCAGCTAGCACGTAACTTCTTCCTTTCTAATGAGAAGAAGATCATGCGTAAAATCAAAGAGATCTTCATTGCGATTCACATTGAGCAGTTGCTGACTAAACAAGAGATCATGGAGTTGTACGTCAACAAGATCTTCTTGGGTTACCGTTCATATGGTTTCGGCGCTGCTGCCCGCGTTTACTTTGGTAAAGACCTACAAGATCTGACCTTAAGTGAACAAGCAACTCTGGCCGGTATGCCAAAAGCACCGTCCACTATGAACCCAATCTACTCTTTAGAGCGCGCCACTCACCGTCGTAATGTGGTTCTTAAGCGTATGCTGGATGAGAAATACATCACTGAAGAAGAGTATCAACAAGCTCGCGATGAAGAAATTGTCTCTCGCTACCATGGTGCAGAAATCGAATTAAACGCGCCATATGTGGCAGAGCTTGCTCGCGCATGGATGGTCTCTCGCTATGGCCAAGAAGCCGCTTACACATCAGGTATGAACATCTACACAACGGTAGATTCAAAACTGCAAGAAGCGGCGAACAAATCTGCAATTAACAATCTGATTGCTTACGATGAACGTCACGGTTACCGAGGCGCAGAGAAAGTGCTTTGGAAAAAAGACCAACCGGCCTTTGACCAAGAACAGATTGAAAAAACACTACGCAAAGTACCCACTTACGGCGAGTTGATTCCTGCGGTTGTTACCCAAGTTGAAGGCAAGCAAGCAACCGTGGTTGTGAAAAGCAATGGTACACAAACACTAAATTGGGATGGCATTAAGTGGGCTCGTAAGTTCCGCAATGACGATCGCCAAGGCGCAGTACCGAAAAAAGCCTCTGATGTACTTGCGGTTGGTGAGCAAGTTTGGGTACGCCAAATTGAGACTCCAATTGAAAAAGAGGAATCAACCTTTGCATGGCACCTAAGCCAAGTGCCTAATGCCAATACAGCATTCACCGCTATGAACCCTGAAAACGGCGCGGTATTAGCATTAGTAGGTGGCTTCAACTTCGTGCACAACAAGTTTAACCGTGCCACTCAATCCGTTCGTCAAGTTGGTTCAAGTATCAAACCTTTTATCTACTCCGCCGCTATTGATAAAGGATTGACACTTGCAACGCTTATCAACGACGCACCAGTCAATCAATGGGACAAGAGCCAAGGCACTGCATGGCGTCCTAAGAACTCGCCACCTACATATGTCGGCCCAACTCGCCTACGTATCGGCTTAGCTCAGTCGAAAAACGTGATGGCTGTTCGAGTACTACGTGAAGTCGGCTTAGATGAGACGCGTGAGTACCTCACTCGCTTTGGTTTCAATATTGATCAACTACCACGCTCAGAAACCATCGCGCTGGGTGCAGGTAGCTTAACGCCGATAAAAATGGCTCAAGGCTACTCTGTGTTTGCTAACGGCGGTTACTATGTTGAACCTTTCTACATCAGCAAAGTAGAGGGCCCATTTGGTGACGTTGAGTTTGAAGCAACGCCAAAGACCATCTGTCGCAAAGGCTGTGATACGCCAGTCGTGAACGCAGAAGAAAATGAGTTCCAAGAGCAAGATGTGGAAGTGGCGGAAACAAGCGATCAGCCTCAATATGCGCCTCAAGTAATCTCTGAGCAGACTGCTTTCCTAGTTCGTGAAATGATGTACAGCAACATTTGGGGTGGTGGTAACTGGCGAGATGGAACAGGTTGGAACGGCACAGGTTGGCGCGCGCAGAAGCTTGAGCGTCGTGACATCGGTGGTAAAACCGGTACAACCAACGACTCCAAAGACGCATGGTATAACGGTTACGCACCTGGTATGGTCGCGGTTGCTTGGGTAGGTTTTGATGACCACAACCGTAAGCTAGGCCGCACAACACCAAACAGCAACTTAGGTAACGGTCAAACCTCAGGGGCAGAAGCCGGAGCTAAAACGGCTCAGCCAGCGTGGGTAGACTTCATGCATGACGCACTTAAAGATACCATGCCGCAGGCCAAAGTGATTCCACCAGGTATCGTTCGAGTTCGTATTGACCGCGATACTGGCCTACTAACCAATAAGTTTGATTCAACCTCTATGTTTGAATACTTTGAGGAAGGCACAGAGCCAACGGAATACGTGAGCAACGAAAGCATTGATAGCATCTACACCTCGGAAGATGGTAGTGAAGATTTATTCTAACGGATAAAATCAAAAAGGGGCCGATGTGAAAACATCGGCCCCTTTCTTTATCTACTTCAATTTAATGGCTTTACTGCAAACGTTGTTGAATGGCAGCGGCAAGATGCTCAAAGCGAGAACGCAAAGGAGACCCAGGACGATACGCCAATACAATACTGCGTGAAGGTACAGGGTTACAGGCGCGTAGATAACAAACGCCATCTTTCTGTTTTTCTTTTGGCAGCGATAGTTCTGGTAACAAGGTAATCCCTGCTCCAGCGGCGACCATATTGCGTAATGTCTCTAAACTCGTCGCCTTAAAGCGTTCATCATCTTTCGCGCCCGCAGCAAAACAGAAACCTAACGCTTGATCACGTAAACAATGGCCATCCCCTAATGCCAGCACGGTACGACCATTTAGCTCCAGCATATCTATTTCATCCAGAGCTGCCCATTCGTGATCGCACGGCACCGCAACACTCAACGCTTCGTTGTACACTTCAATCTCTTTGAAAGGCGCAGTTTCAGCCACAGAAGCCAGCACCAAGCAATCCAGCTTGCCATCTTCTAACTGTCTTACCAGTTGGTGAGTCTGCGCTTCATGCAGGTACAACTCTAGCTCAGGAAACTGCTCTTTAAGCATAGGTACAATTTTCGGCAGTAGGTAAGGACCCACTGTGGGGATAAATCCAATATGCATCGGACCAACCATCTCCCCTGCTTGACCACTTGCCATATCTTTAAACGTCTTCACTTCCGTCAAAATACGTTTTGCTTGGTCGACCAATTGTAAGCCGGCATCTGTAAAAAGGACTCGGCGGCTACTACGCTCTAAAAGCGCTGTACCAAGCTCATCTTCAAGTTTACGGATTTGACCACTGAGTGTCGGCTGACTCACAAAGCACGCTTCCGCCGCTTTACGGAAATGATTGTGTTCAGCCAAAGCGACTAAGTACTCAAAGTCTCGAATATTCATTGCTGGTTATCTCCCCACCATGTAGATAGAAATAATCTATCAAAACCATAGCATCAAACGATTAGAGCTATCAAAGGATTTCTTTAATAATAGCTTCATCGAAACAGAGCACAGTCAGAGTACTGATAAGACTCAACACAAAATTTAGCAAAATCAAATAGGAAACTAATATGTTCGTATCGAAAGAAGGTCAAAGCGTTCCACAGGTTACTTTCCCAACTCGCCAAGGTGATGCGTGGGTGAATATCACTACAGATGAGATTTTTAAAGGCAAAACCGTTCTTGTATTCAGCTTACCTGGTGCGTTTACACCAACGTGTTCGTCAAGCCACCTACCTCGTTACAACGAGCTATTCCCTGTCTTTAAAGAGCACGGTGTAGATGAAATTCTATGTGTATCGGTTAACGACACATTTGTAATGAACGCATGGAAAGCAGACCAAGAAGCAGAAAACATCACGTTCATTCCAGATGGTAACGGTGAATTCACTGATGGCATGGGTATGCTAGTCGACAAAAATGACATCGGTTTTGGTAAGCGTTCATGGCGCTACAGCATGCTAGTGAAAGACGGCGTAGTAGAAAAAATGTTCATCGAACCAAATGAACCAGGCGACCCGTTCAAAGTATCAGACGCTGACACTATGCTTGCTCACGTAGCACCTAACTACAAAACACAAGAATCAATCACGGTATTTACTAAACCAGGTTGCCCTTTCTGTATGAAGGCGAAACAAAATCTGATTGACCACGGTCTTCAATATGAAGAAGTGATTTTAGGTAAAGATGCGACAACCGTCAGCCTACGAGCGGTAACTGGTCGAGCAACGGTTCCTCAAGTCTTCATCGGTGGTAAGCACATCGGTGGTAGCGAAGAGCTAGAAGCTTACCTAGGCTAAATATCTAAACCCAACCCTCAGTCTCCCGGTGTCTTCGTGACCCGGGGGGCACTTTAAACACTTCTGACTAGAGTCTAGATAAGTAGTGATCTCTAAACAGTCTCACCACTTATCTAGATTGATACTAAATTCACTTATCCAAGCTTTGCACCCTCTGCTTACTTGGCGAAAATAAGCGAGAACCCATTATGAAACAGTTAAATGTCGATGTTGCCATTATCGGTGGTGGTACTGCAGGTCTAGGCGCTTATCGCGCAGCAAAAGCTCACACAGACAACGTTGTGATGATTGAAGGTGGTCCATATGGCACAACATGTGCCCGTGTTGGTTGTATGCCGTCAAAGCTACTCATAGCTGCAGCAGAAAGCGTACATCAAATTGAAAAAGCACCTGGTTTCGGTATTCACCCTCAAGGTGAGATTGTCATTAATGGCCGTGAAGTAATGGACCGAGTTAAACGCGAGCGTGACCGTTTCGTAGGCTTCGTGTTGGAAGGCGTTGATGAAATACCGGCTCAAGACAAAGTATCTGGTTACGCAAAATTCATCGATAACAACACCTTGATAGTCGATGACCACACACAAATCCGCGCTAAACGCATTGTTATCGCAACAGGTTCTCGCCCAGCTTATCCTGGTGTTTGGAATGAATTAGGCGATCGCCTAGTCATCAACGATGATGTGTTTGACTGGGATGACCTGCCAGAATCTGTTGCCGTTTTTGGCCCAGGTGTAATTGGTTTAGAACTTGGTCAGGCGCTGCATCGCCTAGGTGTAAAAGTGAAACTGTTTGGTCTTGGTGGTCAAGTCGGTCCACTGACTGACCCAGAAGTCATGGCTTACGCAGATAAAGCATTCAAAGAAGAGTTCTACCTAGATGCTGACGTCAAGGTAGAGAGCATGAAACGCATCCCTTCACAGAAAGAAGGTGAGAGCGATCAGGTCGAGATTCAGTTCATCAACCATGATGGCGAATTAGAAACGTTTATTGTGGATTATGTGCTGTCTGCAACAGGCCGTCGCCCTAATGTCGATAAACTGGGTCTTGAGAATACAACGCTTGAGTTGGATGAACGCGGCGTTCCAACAGCCGAGTACTACACGCTGCAAACGTCGGTTGAGAATATTTTTATCGCGGGTGATGCAAGCAACCAGATCCCACTACTGCATGAAGCAGCGGATCAAGCGCGTATCGCAGGTGACAATGCAGGTCGATTCCCAGATATTCGCGCAGGCCTTCGTCGCTCGGTTATTTCTGCCGTTTTCTCTGATCCACAAATCGCGATGGTTGGTGAAACTTACAAACAGTTAACGACACGTTTGGGTAACTGCGGCTGTTTTGCAACAGGAGAAGTTTCATTTGAAAACCAAGGACGCTCTCGCGTGATGCTGCGTAACAAAGGTATTTTGCATGTCTACGGTGAGCAAGGTACGGGTCGCTTCTTAGGCGCAGAAATGATGGGGCCAAACGCGGAGCATTTAGCCCACTTATTGGCTTGGGCACATCAGAACAAAATGACCGTGTCTGAAATGCTGGATATGCCTTTCTACCACCCTGTCATTGAAGAAGGCGTTCGTACTGCGCTACGCGATCTAAATGCGAAGCTGCACCTTGGCCCAGAAATGGTGAAACATTGCCTAGATTGCGGCCCAGGTTGTTAATTTCCGTTCACTAAAGCAAAGTTTAAATACTAAAAAGGAAAGCCCTGGGCTTTCCTTTTTCTTTTGGAGCGAGATATCTGGAACCTCCGGTGTTACTTGAACACTTAGCAACAGCTGCTGTTCTTCTCTGCGGCAATCACCGAGATCTCAACCAATAACGCTTCACGAGCCATGTCACCAGTAACACATGCTCTTGCTGGCGCGTGACCTTCAGGCACCCAAGCATCCCACACTGCATTCATCGCTTGGAAATCTTTCATATCTTTAAGATAGATAGTCGCTGACAACATATGCTCTTTATCACTGCCCGCTTCCAATAAAAGTTCTTCCACTTTATCTAGCATGGTTTGTGTCTGCTCAGTAATGTCTTTAGTTGCATCGGCACACACCTGACCACATAAGTAGATCACTCCGTTGTGCTTAACAATACGGCTCATACGTTGTTTTGTTTGCTGTCGTTCTATCATTTTTCTCACTTTCCGGGTCGGTTAAGATATTCTAGTACTGGGTATGTTACAAAATAAGCCACCACATGACATGTAATAGCTGTGAAAAATCGAATTGGTTTTGGAAAAAAATAGGACGCTGCCAACGATGTATGGATCAATTGACCGTGCTCTCGGTGGTGTGTTGGATCATTTGGTGGTTTGCCTTTCGTGATAACCCACAGAGTATTGAGTCCATCGCACTGATCATGGCTGGGTTTGCCTTCAACGGCTTGCTGTTTCTCCACCTATGGATGAAGTTTGTCGTTTTGCCGTGGCGTAAACGTAATGGTAAAGAAGAGTAATTCGATACTAGACGAGCCAATACATAACGCTGTGCCAGAAAGAAAAAAAGCCCCAGAACCAATGTCGGTTCTGGGGCTCTCCTAGATTCTTCTAAGAAAAAGCAGTGGTACTTTAATAGACCGGGCTTTTTCTAAAAGGTTCCCAAATTATAACGATCTTTTTTGATCTTTTTTTGAACACCTTGCAAGTCAATCACTTATGCAACATTCGCTCGTGCAATTGATTTCTCAACCAGATTTACTTCTAGAGCGACTTCATCACAAGCGTGCTGTCGAGGACACTGTTCGCAATCTTTTAACACTTTCTCAGGCAAGAGTGATTTAGAAGTCGGTAAGAAACTTTGCTTCATAAAGAACTCTGGAGTACGGGTTAGTACAAACACTTTTTTGATCGCCATCTGACGCGCTTTTTCAACTAAGTACTGTACTATCGCACTACCTTGTCCCTGTCCTTGCCAACCAGCTTCAACCCCTAACGAACGCACTTCTGCCAACCCTGAGTCATACACGTACAGCGAGGCGCAGCCCGTCACTTCTCCATGATGTTCCGCCACCGCGAAAGAGCCAATATCACGCACAAGTTCATTACGCGAACGAGGTAAGTTTTCGCCCATATTCGCCCAGTAAGTCACCATTCCTTCTAGAGCTTCAATGTCAGTCAAACGAGCCGGACGCACATTGACCGCTGAGGTATCACGAATGGTCAAACGCGATTCGGCTTGCTCTACGGCATGCGCCACTTGCTTCGGTGATACACCACCCAGCGCGCTACGTTTCTCAAGACAAGATTCAATAGTCAAGATGTCATAAACATCCGCTTCAATCACTTCAGAGAACTCTTTCAGTTCTTCAATAGATAGCTCTTCTAATGCACAACCTTTGGCAATCGCCCCGACAACCGCAACACCCACGATATGGTGCGCTTCACGGAATGGAATGCCTTTAGCAACTAAGTAATCCGCAAGCTCTGTCGCATTTGCGTAACCTTGTTTCGCGGCTTCTAGCGTACGCTCTTCATTCACTTTGATACCATCAAAGCAAAGCGCAGCCATTTCCATGCAATCGTTCCAAGTATCTAGCGCGTCGAACAGGCCTTCTTTGTCTTCTTGCATATCTTTGTTGTACGCAAGCGGCAACGCTTTTACCGTCATCATCATACCGGCAAGTGAACCATATACACGACCCGTCTTACCACGGATAAGCTCTAGAGCATCTGGGTTCTTTTTCTGTGGCATCAATGAAGAGCCAGAAGTAACCGTATCCGCTAACTCAATAAAATTAGACTCACCAGAGTTATAAAAGATCATATCTTCAGCAAGACGTGATAGGTGCAACATTGAGATTGAAGCGACTGACATCAGCTCCATCACATGGTCACGATCCGATACGGAATCAAGTGAGTTACGCGTCGCACGACGAAAACCTAAATTGTGCGCCAAATTTTCACGATCGATTGGATAAGCGGTACCGGCTAATGCGCCCGAACCCAATGGGCATGTATCCAAACGCTCAATCGCATCACTAAGGCGAGAATAATCACGCTCAAACATCTCAACATAAGCTAAACACCAGTGAGCAAAAGTCACAGGCTGAGCACGTTGTAAGTGCGTGTAGCCCGGCAGCACCGTATTTTGGTGAACTTTAGCCACAGAGACCATTTGAGATTGCAGACGATCTAACGCCATCAATAGTTGTTGGCCTTGCTGACGACACCAAAGCTTTAAGTCGGTTGCGACTTGGTCGTTACGAGAACGGCCAGTATGGAGCTTTTTGCCTAAGTCGCCGACCTTACTGATCAACTGCTGTTCAACCCATGAGTGGATATCTTCGGCATCAGAACGAAGGATCTGATGTGGATCTTCCATTACTTCGAGCTTGAGTTCATTAAGTGCCAACTCAAGTTTCTGCTGCTCTTCTTCATTGAGGACATCAACAGACAACAGAGCCTTTGACCAAGCAATCGAGCCAACAATATCTTGTTCAGCCAATCGGTAATCGAAGCGCAATGAGTCGTTAAAATCTTTGAATCTCGTATCTGCCGCTTGGGTAAATCTTCCGCCCCATAATGCCATTGCGTATCTCCTGATTACCTGTGCTCACTAAACATGCTAGTAGCTATATTGCTTTGATTGACTCTGAATTGAATTCAGTATTTTATGATGGTTCAAACTTACGGCAAAACAGAACAAAAATAAAGTATTAATTCACTATTTTTACATATTTATTCAGCGGGATTTTATCAATCAAGATTCTTTGCTCCAATAACAAGAAAGCCCACCTGCAAGCAAGTGGGCTTTTGAATTCATAGAATAAAGTGATTACTTTTTCTGACTGTTTAATGCACGGATACGGCTTGATAGTGAGTAAAGACGGATAAAGCCTTCTGCATGGCTTTGATCATACACTTCATCTTCACCGAAGGTCGCAAACTGTTCACAGTACAAACTGTTTTCTGAGCGTTTTTGCGTCACAGTAGCTTGGCCCTTATAAAGCTTAACCACAACTTCACCATTCACATCTTGAGCCAGCTCCTCTGAAGCCGCCAAGATAGATTTACATAGTGGCGTAAACCAACGACCATCATAAACTAGGTGAGATGCTTTTACGCCAAGCTCTTCACGGAACTCAAAGGCTGTTTTATCCAATACTAGTTGCTCTACTGCACGTAGTGCTTCCATCATGATGGTACCACCCGGAGTTTCGTAACAACCACGAGACTTCATACCAACCAAACGGTTTTCTACGATATCGATACGGCCAATACCGTGCTTAGCGCCTTTCTCGTTCAGGTACACTAGCGCGTTGTATGGTGTCATTGCTTCACCATCAACACCAACCACTTCACCTTTCTCTACTTGCAGAGTGACGGTTTCCGCTTCATTTGGAGCTTGTTCTGGATCAACCGTCCAAGCCCAGCAATCTTCATTAGGTGCATTCCAAGTATCTTCTAGCACGCCACCTTCCGTTGAAATGTGCCATGCGTTTGCATCACGCGAGTAGATCTTAGTTAGTGAAGCGGTACATGGAATGTTACGCTCAGCAAGGTAATCTAGACACTCTTCACGACTCACTAGATCCCACTCACGCCATGGCGCAATCACATGTAGGTCTGGTGCTAGAGCCGCAAAAGCACCTTCGAAACGTACTTGGTCATTACCTTTACCTGTACAACCATGACAAAGAGCATCAGCCCCCACTTTACGCGCTACTTCAACCTGTGCTTTGGCAATGATAGGACGTGCCATTGACGTACCTAGCAGGTATTTGCCTTCGTAGTAAGCACCTGTTTTCAGCGTTGGGTAGATGTAATCTGCCACCATCTCTTCTTTAAGGTCAGCGATGTAACATTCAGATGCACCAGACGCTTTCGCTTTTGCCTCAATACCTTCTAGTTCTTCTTCACCTTGGCCAACATCAGCAACGAATGCCACTACTTCACAATCATAGTTTTCTTTTAACCATGGAATGATTACTGATGTATCTAGACCGCCAGAGTATGCGACAACTACTTTATTTACTTGAACTTTGCTCATTTTCTTTCTCCAAATCCCGGCGCTGCGCTTGGCGGTCAGTGCTACGGGTTACATCCTAGTTATTCCGTCTATCGTGATGCTCAGTGCATCACAATCAATTCTTTATTACTGCTTTGGTAGGAACTGGGTTCCAATGCTTTTACCTGCGAACAACTCCACCAGCTTGTCTGGGTAACGCCATGTCGCCACTTCAATTGGTCGACCTAGGTCATTGGCTGCTTCAAGTGCCGCATTTACCTTGACAATCATTCCGTCAGTGATGACGTGGCCTTGGATCAGGCTTTTCGCTTCTTGCTCATTAAGGCTTTTAATCAGATGTCCTTTGCCGTCTAACACGCCACTCACGTCTGATAACAGCACCAATTCCGCATCTAAAGCACCCGCTACCGCTACTGCTGCTTGGTCTGCATTGACGTTCATCAATTGCCCTTGCGCGGTTAAACCGATTGAGCTAATGATTGGCAGCGCGTCAGCCGCTAAGATAGCTTGCAGAACTTCAGAGTTACCTGGCGTTGCTTTGCCCACCGCGCCTAACTCTGGGTCTAGTTCTTCAACTTGGCATAAGCCGCCATCCGCTAAGCTAAGACCGACAGCATTCAAACCATCTTTGATTGCTTGACCTTGCAACATTTTGTTCGCCGTTCCAGCTAACGCCCCCGCAATCACAGGGATCTGCTCGTAAGGGGTCACACGTAGGCCATCCTTCTTCACTGTTTTCAGTTGAAGTTGAGCCATTAGATCGTCCACCAGATAACCTCCTCCGTGGACGATCACAATTCGTCGCTGAGCTTGCTTTTGGTAGTTAGCAATTGCGCTAAAGACCTGGCTAAGAGTCTCAGTACAAGACAGTGCGGCACCGCCTAATTTGATCACTAATGGAGTTTGTTTGTTATCTGTCATTACTTTTCCCTTACCTCTTCACTTAAACACGCTTGTTTAAACAAGGGCAGTTAACTCTGGAAATCCGTAGTGGATGTTTAAACATTGCATCGCTTGACTTGATGCTCCTTTAAGTAAGTTATCAATCGCAGACACTACGATGATGTGCTCACCTTGAACCTTCCAGCCAATATCGCAGAAAGGTGTATTCTCTACATTTTGAATCGATGGCAAGACCGACTCTAATAGGCGCACAGCAGGCTTATCTTGATAAACCGATTCAAAAGCCGCTGAGACTTGTTGTTCTGTTACACCTGAGGCTAGCTTCATGGTAATCGTCGCCAGAATGCCACGCTTAAAGTTACCTAGGTGTGGCGTAAAGATGACATCACAGCCGAGATGACTGGCAATTTCTGGCTGATGACGATGATTAAACACACCATATGGCTGCATGCTTACTTCGCAAAAACTGTTAGTCATCGACGCCTTTCTTCCGGCGCCAGAAACACCACTGGTCGCGTTAATCACAGGCCATTGGGTCGTATCTAAAAGCTTGGCTGCTAGTAAAGGCTTAATTGCCAATTGCGATGCCGTTGGGTAACAGCCAGGAACCGCTACAAGTTGGCTTTGCTTTATTTCAGATGCATTCCACTCCGCTAAGCCGTATGAAGAGTTATCTAGTAAAGCTTCATATTTATGCTCAAAACCGTAAAACTCCGTGTAGAAACCTTCTTTCTTCACTCTGAAAGCACCAGAGAGATCAAAGACCTGACACCCTTGCTCTAAAAACTGAGCAGCTAAGTCATGACTCACCTCATGAGCAGTGGCTAAAAAAATCACATCAGCAGCCTTCGCTACCTGTTCAACATCCTTAAGTGGTTGAACAGGCTCGTCAATTATTCCTTTTAGCTTACGGTGCAAATCAGAAATGCTTTTACCCGCATCAACACTATTGGCGGATACATATAAACCTGTTAGCGTAAGCTCTGGGTGTTTGTGCACCATTAGTGCGAGTTCAGCTCCGGTATAACCGCTTGCGCCAATGATTGTGGTTTTAAGCATTTCGACATCCATTTTCTTTTAAATCAGCCGCTCAAAGAGTGACTACAAATTTACAAAAACATCGCTTTTATCGGTTTTTTATTCATTAAAAGTGATTTATTATGTGTTTTACCTTCTAAATTGATTTATGTCAACAGGGAAAGCAAACTAAATATGCAATTACCGAGTTTTAAAGAGGTCTATCAAGGCCTAATTTCTACCTCATCGATCAGCTCAACTGACCCGAGTTGGGATGAAGGTAACGCACAAGTGATTGAAAAGCTGGCAGGCTGGTTAAAGGATGTCGGCTTTAGTGTCGAAGTCACCGAAGTCGAACCAAACAAATTTAATCTAATCGCCAAAAAAGGCAGTGGCGAAGGCGGGCTGTTACTTGCAGGTCACAGTGATACTGTTCCATTTGATGAGGGACGATGGAACTTTGACCCACACGCTCTGACTGAAGCAAACAACCGCTTCTATGGTCTAGGTACGGCGGATATGAAAGGTTTTTTTGCCTTTATTATTGAAGCAGTAAAGAAAGTAGACTGGAGTAAACAGACCAAGCCGCTTTATATACTTGCGACCTGTGATGAAGAAACCACCATGCTGGGTGCACGTCACTTTACTGAAAACGCTCCCTTTAAACCGGACTACTGCATTATTGGTGAACCGACTAGCCTAGTACCGATTCGCGGCCACAAAGGTCATGTTGCCAATGCAGTGCGTGTAACAGGTAAATCAGGGCACTCTTCCGATCCAGCTCTTGGCGTGAATGCAATCGAGATCATGCATGAGGTGCTGTTTGCGTTAATGCAGCTTCGTGACAAACTTATTAAGGAATATCACCACCCTGGATTTGCGATCCCAAGTCCAACCCTCAACCTTGGTCATATTCATGGCGGTGACAGTGCAAACCGCATCTGTGGTTGCTGTGAGCTTCATTATGATGTGCGCCCACTGCCTGGCATTAGCTTAGATGGTTTGGACAATATGTTACGTGGAGCGCTCAACGAAGTGGAAGCCAAATGGCCAGGCCGAATTGAAATTACGCCACTGCATGAGCCAATCCCAGGATATGAGTGCCAACATGACCACCCATTCATTGGTGGGGTAGAAGAGATTTGTGGTATCGACTCACAAACCGTCAACTACTGTACAGAAGCGCCATTCATACAAGAACTCTGCCCAACGCTTGTTCTTGGCCCTGGCTCAATAGATCAAGCACACCAACCTGATGAGTTCTTGGCATTTGAATTTATCGACCCGACAATCAATATCTTGTCGAAGGCAATGCATAAGTATTGTTTTTAGTGCCTAGTTATCTGTGAAAAGGGTTGGTGTCGTACGCCAACCCTTTTTGAATATAGAGACTCCACCTCTAACAGGAAAAACCGACCTACCAGTCCCATTCTGTAATAAAGTTTCAACATAATTAGTCAATCACATAACGAAAATAGCTTTACATTCCTTTGCACAATATTTGCAAACTTTGCATGCGTTAATTGACTCCGGGCAGCATTTTTAGCTAGATTGTCTGTTGAACAAAAGAACATTGGATGTAATTTTTTTACAAGGCAGGATGACAATGAATGAGAAATACTCTGCTCTCCGAAGCAATGTAAGCATGCTCGGACACTTGTTAGGCAACACCATCAAGGATGCGCATGGTGAGGAACTACTAGAGAAAGTCGAAACGATTCGTAAACTTTCTAAGTCCGCCCTAGCAGGAAATCAAGCAGACAGAGAAAGCCTGATTGAGGAAATCAAAAATCTACCGAATGAGCAGCTTACCCCTGTTGCTCACGCATTCAACCAATTCCTCAACCTGACCAATATGGCAGAGCAGTACCACACAATTTCTCGTCATTGTGATGCTCATGTCTGTGAACCAGATGCTCTAAATAGCCTTTTCTCTAAGTTGAGCCAAAATGACATTGGCAAACTGGATACTGCTCAAGCGGTTCGTGAACTGAACATTGAGTTAGTGCTCACCGCTCACCCAACTGAAATCACCCGACGCACCATGATTAACAAGCTTGTTAAAATCAATGAGTGCCTATCTAAACTTGAGCTCGGTGATCTATCAGTAAAAGAGCGAGCGAAAACAGAGCGTCGTCTTGAGCAGCTTATCGCACAAAGCTGGCATTCAGATACCATCCGTAAACAGCGCCCAACGCCACTTGATGAAGCAAAGTGGGGCTTTGCGGTTGTTGAAAACTCATTATGGGAAGCCGTACCAGATTTCTTACGTGAAATGGATGGCCGCCTAAAAGATTATCTAGGCGAAGGCCTACCGATTGATGCGCGCCCAGTTCACTTCTCCTCTTGGATGGGTGGAGACCGTGACGGTAACCCGTTTGTGACTCATAAGATCACCCGTGAAGTGATGCTACTTTCTCGTTGGAAGGCTGCTGATCTTTACCTCAATGATGTCAATGAGTTAGTTAGTGAACTCTCCATGACCAAATGTAATGACAAGATTCGTGCATTGGCAGGTGAAGATGAGCACGAACCATACCGTGCCGTTCTTAAAGAACTTCGTACACTACTGAACGAAACCAAAGAGATTCTGGACGCTAAAATTCACGGCCAAAAGCTGGCAGTGAAAGCGCCTCTTCAGCGAATTGAGCAGCTTTGGGAACCTCTTTACGCGTGTTACCAGTCATTGCATGAGTGTGGCATGGGCATCATTGCTGACGGCTCTCTACTCGATACACTACGCCGCATCAAAGCATTCGGCGTGCACCTAGTTCGCCTCGATATTCGCCAAGAAAGTACTCGCCATTCAGATGTGCTTTCAGAGCTGACTCGTTACCTTGGTATCGGTGATTACGACCAATGGAGCGAGCAAGACAAGGTTGCTTTCCTAACTAATGAATTAGCGTCAAAGCGTCCTCTATTACCGCGTGATTGGGAACCATCAGAGCCCGTCAAAGAAGTACTTGATACGTGTAAGATTGTCGCCGCTCAACCTCGTGAAGCATTTGGTGCTTACGTAATTTCAATGGCTCGCACCGCATCGGATGTGCTGGCTGTTCACCTACTGCTACAAGAATCTGGCTGTCCGTATCGCATGGATGTCTGCCCACTGTTTGAAACGCTAGAAGATTTGAACAACGCAGAGTCAGTGATCAAGCAACTTATGGGTATCGACCTTTACCGTGGCTTTATTCAGAACCACCAAATGGTGATGATCGGCTATTCTGACTCAGCAAAAGATGCTGGCGTTATGTCGGCAGGTTGGGCGCAGTACCACGCAATGGAATCTTTAGTGAAAGTCGCTGAAGAAGAAGGCGTTGAGCTAACACTATTCCACGGCCGAGGCGGTACGATTGGTCGAGGTGGTGCACCAGCACACGCAGCACTACTTTCTCAGCCACCAAAGAGCTTGAAAGGCGGCCTACGTGTAACCGAGCAAGGTGAGATGATACGCTTTAAGCTTGGCCTGCCAGAAGTTGCCGTAAACAGCTTCAACTTATACGCAAGTGCGATCTTGGAAGCGAACCTACTGCCACCACCAGAGCCGAAACAAGAGTGGCGTGATTTGATGAACGTACTCTCCGAGGTGAGCTGTGAAGCATACCGTAGCGTTGTACGTGGCGAACCAGATTTCGTTCCTTACTTCCGCCAAGCAACGCCTGAACTGGAATTGGGTAAATTACCGCTTGGTTCACGCCCTGCGAAGCGTAACCCAAATGGTGGTGTAGAAAGTTTACGTGCTATCCCTTGGATCTTCTCATGGAGCCAAAACCGCTTGGTACTTCCAGCTTGGTTAGGTGCAGGTGAAGCGATCCAATACTCTGTCGACAAAGGTCATCAAGCGCTATTAGAAGAGATGTGTCGTGAATGGCCATTCTTCTCGACACGTCTAGGTATGTTAGAGATGGTGTACACCAAGTGTAACCTTGAGATCTCTCGCTACTACGATGAACGCCTAGCGGATCCAGAGTTACTGCCATTGGGTGATCGTCTACGAGCTCAACTGCAAGAAGATATCAAAGCTGTACTGGCTGTAGAGAACAATGAGAACTTGATGCAAAGCGACCCATGGGGCCTTGAATCGATTCGTCTACGTAACATTTACGTTGAGCCATTGAACATGCTGCAAGCTGAACTGCTTTATCGCACGCGACAAAGTGAAGATGCTTCAACAGATGAGCTTGAAGAAGCCTTGATGGTCACCATAGCAGGTATTGCGGCCGGTATGCGTAACACGGGTTAATCGCAACCAGACTCTTATTTTAATAAGGCTAGCGTTCGCTAGCCTTTTTTTATTCCCATCTAAGTAAACAGACTTTACCAACAACTCAAACCACCAGACGGACAATTAGAACCAAACTGCAGAATATATCCCTATATTTTCTAATTATTGAGAAAATTATCAGTTTTTTGGTTTATTTTGTCCTTCTATTCCACTTTATGCTTATTATTTAGATATACTACTCGTTCGCTACATGTATATATAATAATTCCACCATGTAGTTTCCTCGATTCCAATGTGTATCGATCTAGGTGATAAACGGCTTTTAAGGTGACATGGCCAACATATTAGTTGGCGCTGCTTAACCATACCCACGGGTATCTTTCTGATTATAAGTGCCATAGAAGCACACAGGAACTAAGCAGTTTTATTTGAAGTTTATTGACCATTTGGATTGAAGACATGTCATTACCACACGTTATCCTAACAGTTCTAAGCACACGCGATGCAACTGGCTACGATATCACCAAAGAATTTTCAGCAACTATCGGTTACTTCTGGAAAGCAAGCCACCAGCAAGTATATCGCGAACTCAACAAGATGGCTCAGAATGAGCTAGTAACCTGCGTCCTTGAACCTCAAGAAGGCAAACCTGACCGTAAAGTTTACTCTATTACTGATGCCGGCCGTACTGCATTAGGAGAGTGGTTCGATCAACCAACTGCACACCCAACCGTCCGTGATGAGTTTTCTGCGAAATTGATGGCTTGTTCTGTTCAACCATCAGCGCCATACCGAGTGCAATTAGCAGAGCTTGTTGAAGAATCTCGTAAACTTGTAGCACACTATCAAGAAATAGAAAGCGCCTACTACTCTACGTCATCAACACTGGATAAGCAGCAACGCCTTGAGCGCCTGACACTTCGCCGCAACCTGTTGATCCGTCAAGCATGGATACAATGGGCTGATGAAGTTCTAGAAGAACTCACTGCATTGGCTTAATCGCCATTAATGTACTCAGAAATAACAAACCGAGCTAAACAGCTCGGTTTTTTTGTATGACATTCCGACTAACCGCATTTGTTTTTGAAATCTCTCGCAAGTTTATAAAACCCAACAGAATTTAGCCTGTAACCACGCCATTATGCACACTATATCACATACAAGGATCTGTCTATGTCGCGGCTTAAATTCCCTTCATCAATTCTCTTCATCTTTTGCTTACTCTTAACCGGTTGTGCAAACCAAGCCCTACTAGATGCACAGCCAGCCATGGTGTCGCAGCAAAGCACCCAATTAGTGCCCCAGTCGGCGGATAAAGTTGATATGTATTTCGTTGGTTTTGCCGCTAACGCTTACCAAGACGTATTTATGAAAGAAGTCACTTACGTCCAGAAGCTATTTGACAGTAAGTTTGATACTCAGGGCCGCTCTCTGCTGTTAATCAACAACAAGAAAACTCAAGATAGCTATCCAATGGCTACTTCAACCAATCTTGCAACAAGCTTGAATAACATTGGCCAGCAGATGGATCGCGAGCGAGATGTGCTGTTTCTTTTCCTAACAGGTCATGGTGAGTATCGATATGGCTTAAGCGCGAGTTTCGGTCCAAACCACAATGAAACTATCTCACCAAATGAGCTAAAAACCATACTGGATGAGTCACAGATAAAATGGCGTGTCGTTGTGGTATCTGCTTGTTTCTCTGGCAGCTTCGTAAAAGAGCTGGCTGACCTTAACACATTAGTCATCACCGCTGCTGACCCTTACCAGCCTTCATTTGGTTGTACTAATACTGCAGAGTTTACTTTCTTTGGCGAGGCATTTTTTAAAAATAACCTAACTCGAACCCATTCCTTCTTTGAAGCTTTCCTTGATGCCAAACAAGAGGTCACCATCAAAGAGAACAAGCTTGGCTATGATAACTCCAACCCTATGTATCAAAGCGCTAAGCCGATTGACGATCAGCTTTCGTTAATGGACTTATAACTAGGGTGTGTTGACCTAAGCTCTAAAAACAAAAATGCCAGTTGTAATAACAACTGGCATTATTATTTCTACCTAGCACTCAGTAATCTAGATACCGTCACCGCCAATAAAGCTTTGTGACTTACCGTTAAACTGTTGGTCCATATCAAGCGATGGCTTATCGGTTTTCGGGCGACCGACGATTTTAGCCGGTACACCCGCGACAGTTGTATGGGCTGGTACAGCTTGCAATACCACAGAACAAGAGCCAATTTTAGCGCCCTCACCGACTTCGATATTACCTAAAATCTTCGCGCCAGCACCAATCATCACACCTTCACGAATTTTCGGGTGACGATCACCGCACTCTTTACCTGTACCACCTAAGGTCACATCCTGCAGTATGGATACATCATTCTCGACCACCGCCGTTTCACCGATAACGATACCAGTAGCATGGTCAAGCATGATCGCACGACCAATGCGCGCTGCTGGGTGAATATCAACCTGACACGCGACTGAAATTTGATTCTGTAAGTAAGTCGCAAGCGCTATACGGCCTTGCTTCCAAAGCCAATTCGCCACTCGATAGCCTTGAAGGGCGTGATAGCCTTTAAGATAAAGCAACGGCATAGAGTACATAGCAACCGCTGGATCTCGGTTCACTGTTGCGCAGATGTCACAAGCCGCTGCTTCGGTAATCGATGGATCAGCATTAAATGCCTCTTCGACCACTTCACGTACTGCCATTGCTGGCATTGAAGCTGTATTTAACTTATTAGCAAGGATGTAGCTCAAGGCTGACGCTAAACTATCATGCTTAATGATGGTGGCATGATAAAAGCTTGCTAGCATTGGCTCTTGCTCAGAAAGCTCACGTGCTTCGCGCACAATCGCTTTCCAGACTTTCTGTTTTTCGCAATGTTTCATGTGACTTCCTAGTATCCAATCCGCTAGATACAATTTCTCTCGACGGCTTTATGCTTCTGCTTTCTTATCACGAGCAAGAAGATCCTTCGCAACCAAACGTGCATCCTTTCCTTGATACAATACTTGATAAATTTGGTCAACAATTGGCATCTCAACACCAACACGTTCAGCCAACAAAAAGACCTCTTTGGTGTTACGGTAACCCTCAACCACTTGACCGATTTCTTCTTGTGCCGTATCCACATCTTTACCTTGACCCAGAGCTAAACCAAAGCGGCGGTTGCGCGATTGGTTGTCTGTACAAGTCAAAACGAGATCACCTAGACCCGCCATACCCATAAAGGTCTCTGGTTGCGCGCCTAGAGCTGCACCTAAGCGGCTCATTTCTGCAAGACCACGAGTGATTAATGCTGTACGGGCATTGGCACCAAAACCCATACCATCCGACATACCTGCACCAATCGCAATCACGTTTTTCACGGCACCGCCAAGCTGCATACCAATGAAGTCACTGTTAGCGTAAACACGGAAAGTCTTGCTGCAGTGGATCTTTTCTTGAAGATCGGCAACAAATTCAGCATCTGGCGAAGCAACCGAAATCGCTGTCGGCATCCCCATCGCGAGCTCTTTCGCAAAGGTTGGGCCAGATAAAACGGCCAGTGAATACCCCTCACCTAAAGCATCATTAGCGACTTCTTTCAGTAAGCGACCCGTTTCAGGCTCTAGGCCTTTGGTTGCCCAGCAGATGCGGGTATCTTCACGTAGGAATGGTTTAGCGTTATTCAATACAATACCAAACACATGGCTTGGTACGACAACCAGAAGGTCACGGCTCGCTTGCACCGCTTTCTCTAGGTCTGATTCCACGATGAGTGACTCAGGGAAATCAATATTAGGTAAGAATTCATGATTGGCACGATCCTTTTCTAGTCGAGCCATATGCTCTGGATCGTGGCCCCAAATTACAACATTCGCACCATTACGTGCCAAAGAGATCGCCAAAGAAGTACCGTATGAACCAGCACCAAGCACCGTCATAGAAATCTCTTTACCGTAGGCATTGGCCATATTTTTATCTGTCATTGTTCCGCCTGATTGTCGTGTAATTGACTAGAATCCAGTAGTAAGTAGCCAAATTGCATTTAGATACTGACCAATAAACTCTGGTCCATTTAAACAAAAAATGCACAGTGCATCATGATATTGGATGCTCTGTGCATTTTATTACTGCCCTGAAAAATCAGAGTCAGTGAATTAAGCTTCCGCTTGGCCTTCAGCCTGAGCTTGTTGCTGTAGGTAGTTCATAAACAGAGCATCAAAGTTAACTGGTGCTAGGTTTAGCTGAGGGAACGTACCTTTAACAACTAGGCTTGAGATAGTTTCACGAGCGTATGGGAATAGGATGTTTGGACAGAAAGCACCTAGGCAGTGTGCTAGTTGACCTGCTTCCATCTTATCAGCTGTGAAAATACCGCCTTGTTGAACTTCACATAGGAAAGCTGTTTCTTCAGCGTTTTTAACCGTTACAGTTAGACGAAGAACAACTTCATAAACACCTTCACCTAGCTCACGGCTTTGCGTATCTAGGTCCAGCTTTACATCTGGGTTCCACTCTTTTTGGAACATATCTGGAGAGTTAGGCGCTTCGAATGAAACATCTTTTAGGAAGATACGTTGAATTGCGAAGTTTTGAGCTTCTTGTTGCGGTGCTGCTTCAGCCATTTTAAAAATCCTTTAATCCTTGAATATTAAGTCTGTTTTGAGACTAACCGAGAGAGCTTGCTATGACTAGGTTTACGCACAATTTCGTGGAAGCCTTCACATCTCTCTCCGTCAAACGCTGACTTTTCAATCAGCGCTGCAAGTATTCGCTAAGAAATTACTTTTTACCTTTCACTAAAGGTAGGTTCGCTTCGTTCCAAGCAACTAAGCCGTTTTTCAGCATGTTTACTTTTTCAAAGCCTGCTTTCGCTAGTAGATTAGCGCTTTCTTGAGCAGTTTGACCTGTCTTACATACTACGATGATTGGGTCAGATTTACGGTTTTCAAGGCTACCGAAGTTACCGGCTTTAATATCAGACGGCAAAATGTGAACTGCATCGGTAATATGACCTTTGCGGTATTCATCCTTCGCACGAATATCAACAACCACACCATTTTCACGGTTCATAAGAGTGGTAACTTCGTTTGCTGAGATCTCTTTATAAGCTGCTGTCGCAGACTTTACGATATTCATAATAAGGGCGACTAATAAACCCACCCATACCAGAGAAAGAATCATGTTCTCTTGAAAAAATGCGATGTACTCTTGCATGTCCTGTGCTCTTTGATGATAAAGCCGCCACTTCAAATATGAAGAATGTATAACCAAAATAGTTGGAGTTGCAGCTAGGCGACAAGTCAATTCGGCCCCACTAGCATAGATCTTCTATGTGATTAGGGCGGCCCGGCGATCCGGTGAATTGACGCCGTCAACAACGCTTGCAGCTTCAAATATGAAGGGTATAGCGACTTTAGGCTAAAAATTCAGACTCGAAGTATAGCGAGGTTAAGATGCCTAAGCGAGTCAATTACACGCAGAATAGGAATCTATTACACATTTCTCTATGCTCTAGGAAACGGAAATGCCGTAACTTGATCGATATGATCGCAGCCGATCGCCAACATGATTAACCGATCAATACCTAGCGCGACTCCAGCACACTCTGGTAAACCAGACTGAAGAGCAGCGATCAAATGATGATCGATAGGTTGAGGGGACAAACCCATTTCGATTCGTTTTACGTTGTCCTCTTCAAAACGTTTCAGTTGCTCTTGTGGGTTATCAAGTTCATGAAAGCCGTTCGCTAGCTCAATGCCTTTGAAGTACACCTCAAAGCGATCAGCGACGCGTGGGTCTTGTTGATTGATCTTCGCCAATGCCGCTTGTGAGGCCGGAAAGTCATAGACGAACGCTGGCACAGTTTGGCCAATCTTTGCTTCTACACCAATACTAAACAGCAGTTGTAATAAGGTATCACGATCTTGTTCTGGCTCTGCGATATCACTTAACCCAAGCTCACCTGCCACCACTTTCAGTTCATCCATAGAACCTTCAAGCGGACACACTCCAAGCACCTTGATAAACGCTTGCTGATAGGTCATACGCTCAGCCTCGTCACATTCAAGTACTCGTTGCAGCAATTGGTCCATTTCGTCCATGAGCTTATGGTGATCAAACCCGACGCGATACCACTCGAGCATGGTAAATTCTGGGTTGTGGTAGCGGCCATTCTCTTCATTACGAAATGCTTTGTTGATCTGATAGATACACCCACTTCCGGCTGCCAAAAGTCGCTTCATGTGAAATTCTGGGCTAGTCATAAAATAAAGCTTGCTGCCATCCGCGTAGCCTGGGCCCACAAATTCAGTTTGAAAGGTATGCAAATGAACATCCGTCACAGTGGCGTGGCTCATTGCTGGCGTATCGACTTCTAATACGTCTCGCTCTGCGAAAAACTGTCTAATGCTATTTAATAGCTTTGCACGTTGGCGAAGTTGCTCAATCGAAGCGGTAGGTTGCCAATCACTATTCATTGCATATTCTCTTCATCGGTATCTAGAGCCGGAAAATATCAAGTTTATCGAATATTGCCTAGCCAAATAGTCGAAATATCCTCATACACTGAAGCCGTAAATAATAACTAATAACGGTCAAAACTGAAGCAAGCATTCCACGTACCACAGTACAAAAATCACCCACCATTAACCCTATTATCAATGAGAGCAATGTTATGCAACAGCCACTTAACAAACTCCTAGGCAAAGCGAGATAGCGAAACATTCCCTGCCGTGATTGTAGTCACATAATCTATAAATTTTATGCTCTTATATGCATTACCGGAGCAAAAACCTGACTACATCAATTTTTCTCCAAAAAAGCTCTTCTAAACTAACCCTACCACTTTTGGGGAATTACCCCATTTAATTATAACAAGCGGATAATTCCGCAATTTCACACTGGAGGATAACTGTGCAGATTATCACCACAGATATCGCAGTGATCGGCGCAGGCGGCGCTGGTCTTCGCACTGCTATTGCAGCAGCTGAAGCAAACCCTGACTTAGAAGTTGCTCTGATTTCTAAAGTTTATCCAATGCGTTCTCACACAGTCGCAGCGGAAGGCGGCTCAGCAGCAGTTATCAAGGATGAAGATAGCCTAGACAACCACTTTAACGATACTGTTGGCGGTGGTGACTGGCTATGTGAACAGGACGTTGTTGAATACTTTGTAGAAAACGCGACTCGCGAAATGATCCAAATGGAGCAATGGGGCTGCCCATGGAGTCGTAAAGAGAACGGTGAAGTCAACGTACGTCGCTTTGGCGGTATGAAAGTTGAGCGCACTTGGTTCGCAGCCGATAAAACCGGCTTCCACATGCTTCACACCCTATTCCAGACATCAATGAAATACGACAACATCAAACGTTTTGATGAGTATTTCGTGGTGGATCTACTTGTTGATGAAGGCGAGGTTCAAGGCCTTATCGCGATTCACATGTCAGAAGGTGAATTAGTTACCATCAAAGCAAAATCAGTTGTATTGGCAACAGGTGGCGCAGGTCGTGTTTACCACTGTAATACCAACGGCGGTATCGTAACAGGCGACGGCATGGCGATGGCTTACCGTCACGGCGTTCCCCTACGTGATATGGAGTTCGTTCAATACCACCCAACGGGTCTTCCTGGTACAGGTATCCTGATGACCGAAGGTTGTCGTGGTGAAGGCGGTATCATCGTTAACAAGAATGGCTACCGTTACCTACAAGATTACGGCATGGGCCCTGAAACTCCAGTTGGCCAGCCGAAGAACAAATATATGGAACTGGGTCCACGTGACAAGGTTTCTCAAGCTTTCTGGCACGAACAGCAGAAAGGCAACACCATCAAGCACCCTCTTGGTGACGTCGTACACCTAGACCTTCGCCACCTAGGTGAAGAGTACCTGCAAGAGCGTCTACCGTTTATCTGTGAACTAGCGAAAGCGTACGTGAACGTTGACCCAGCAAAAGAGCCAATTCCAATTCGCCCTACTGTTCACTACACCATGGGTGGTATTGAAACTAACGGCGAATGTGAAACGCGTATTAAAGGTCTATTTGCTGTCGGTGAGTGTGCTTCAGTTGGTCTTCACGGTGCAAACCGCCTAGGTTCTAACTCACTGGCTGAGTTTGTGGTATTCGGCCGCGTTGCTGGTGAACAAGCGGTGAAACGCGCAGCAGAATTCAAAGGCTGGAACGAAGAGTCTATCGCGGCTCAAGTAAAAGCGGTTGAAGAGCGCATCGCAGCACTGATGAACCAAGAAGGTGATGAAAACTGGGCTGATATCCGCACTGAAATGGGTCACACCATGGAAGCTGGCTGTGGTATCTACCGCCAAGAAGATCTGATGCAAGCTACGATCGATAAGATCACTGAGCTAAAAGCACGCTACAAAAACATCAGCATCAAAGACAAAGGCAAAGTGTTCAACACTGACCTTCTGTACGCTATCGAAGTGGGCTACGGCCTTGAAGTTGCTGAAGCTATGGTTCACTCAGCAATATTGCGCAAAGAGTCTCGCGGTGCGCACCAGCGTCTTGATGACAACTGCACTGAGCGTGATGACGTGAACTTCCTGAAACACTCTCTGGCCTTCTTCAAAGAAGATTCAGCACCAAGTATCGACTACAGCAGCGTGAAGATTACTAAATCTCAACCAAAAGCACGTCTATATGGTGAAGCAGCAGAAAAAGCGGCAGCAGAAGAAGCGGCTAAAGCGGCAGAGAAGAAAGCAGAGGAGCAAGCATAATGTCAGCGAATCGCATCCAAAAAGTAGAAGTTCTGCGTTACGACCCAGAGCAAGATGCAGAACCGCATTTTCAAACCTTTGAAGTGCCGTTTGATGAAACTATGTCAACGCTTGATGCACTTGGTTACATCAAAGATAACCTAGATAAAGACCTATCTTACCGTTGGTCTTGTCGCATGGCGATCTGTGGTTCTTGCGGCATCATGGTTAACGGTGTGCCGAAGCTTGCATGTAAGAGTTTCCTACGTGATTACCCAGATGGCGTGAAAATTGAGCCGCTAGCTAACTTCCCAATCGAGAAAGACTTGATTGTGGATATGACGCCATTCATCGAACGTCTTGAAGCGATCAAACCCTACATCATTGGTAATGACCGTAAACCTGAAGATGGCACGAACCTACAAACGCCTGAGCAGATGGCAAAATACAAACAGTTCGCTGGTTGTATCAACTGTGGCCTTTGTTACGCGGCATGTCCTCAGTTCGGTCTAAACCCTGAGTTTATCGGTCCTGCAGCATTAACGCTTGCGCACCGTTACAACCTAGATAGCCGCGACAACGGTAAATCTGAACGTATGGCGCTAATTAATGGTGAAAACGGTGCCTGGGGCTGTACGTTTGTTGGTTACTGTTCAGACGTATGTCCTAAGAACGTAGACCCTGCAGCAGCAGTAAACCAAGGTAAAGTTGAGTCTTCAATGGACTTCGTTATCTCAATGTTCAAGCCTGACGGCACACCAACGAAAACAGCAGAGGAGGCGTAAGATGAGTAACCGTAAACCTTACGTTCGTGAAGTAAAACGTACTTGGTGGAAAAATCATCCGTTTTACCGCTTCTACATGCTGCGTGAAGCCACCGTACTGCCATTGATCCTATTCACACTGTTCCTAACCTTCGGTTTAGGCTCATTAGTGAAAGGGCCTGAAGCGTGGCAAACCTGGCTAAACTTCATGGCTAACCCAGTGATCATCGCGATTAACATCGTGGCACTCGCTGGTAGTCTGCTTCATGCTCAGACTTTCTTTAGCATGATGCCGCAAGTTATGCCAATTCGCCTAAAAGGTAAGCCAGTAGACAAAAAGATTATTGTGCTAACTCAATGGGCTGCCGTGGCATTTATTTCACTAATCGTCTTAGTCGTGGTGTAAGGAGCGTTAACGATGAAACCTAATTACTCTGTTGATAGAGCTCCGAAACGTTCAGATGAGCCAATCTGGTGGGGCCTATTTGGCGCTGGCGGTACTTGGTTTGCGATGATTACTCCAATCACTATCTTAGTGCTTGGCGTACTAGTACCACTGGGCGTGATTAACGCAGAAGCACTTAGCTACGAGCGTGTGTCTGAGTTTGCAACTAGCATCATCGGTGCACTGTTTATCATTGGTACGCTAGCTCTACCAATGTGGCACGCAATGCACCGTGTACATCACGGCATGCACGACCTGAAATTCCACACAGGTGTGGTTGGTAAAGTGGCATGCTACGCTTTTGCTGGTTTAATCTCAGCGCTAGCGGTTATCTTTATCTTCATGATTTAGAGACTAACTGAAGTAAAAAAGAGGCTGATAGTATCTATCAGCCTCTTTTTATTTTACAAAGCTCTCAGTGCTTTGGGTTACCCATGTTCCTATTGCTGCGCCACCTTCTTTGTTTGGTCCATTAAGCCTAATGCGCCAAATCCTGTAATCACATCCAAGTTGGTTTTTAGACCAGTTTCGTCACTACCACCGATGTAATTTTGTGGCATCTGAACTTGGAAGTTTTGCAGGTTACTATAGAGAGAGTTTGCAACATCTCGGTTTAATTCTGCTAAATAGACTTCGCGGTTAGCGCCCAACGCAGCGTACTTCGCTTTTAATACTTCAGCCTCAGCTCGACCTTTCTCTAGAATCGCTTTCGCTTCAAATTCTGCCGATAAAGCATTCGCTTGCTGAATCGCTAGGTTTGCTTCGGCAATCGCTAACTCTTTCTCTTTGTCCACTTCAGCTAAGCGTTTGGTCTTCTCGACTTCAACAATTTCTCGCTCAGCAATTTGCCTTGCGACTTCAACCTCTTTCTGTTGAGAGATAATAGCCAGTTCTTTCTGACGCTGCGCATCTTGAACTTCACGAGTTCGCTGAATTTCTTTACGAAGCTGCTCGGTTTCCGCCTGTGCCTTAGATGTTTCTTGCTCCTGTATTGCACGGATGCGGTCGGCCACTAAACGCTTTTTATCAGCTAATAGTTGATCAAGCTGCTTCTCAGGTTGAGGATCGCCAATAGTCACCTGCGTCACTTGAATTCCATATTGTTGTAATGGATTATCCTGTCGAACAGGTTGGCCACTTTCGTCCACCACAGGCACTGTTTTCCAAACGAGCTGATTCGTACGTTGCAGCTGATTGGCATTCGACTGATCGACACCCACTGGCGCGAGATCTAGCTGCTCCACTTCCACCTGACGACGCTCTGTGGTGTAGATGCCGTCGCGCAGCTGATCACCAAGTTTTGATTTGAATTGATTCAAACCACCTTGGAAAAACTCTTCCCCTGTGTACTGAGTTGCGGTAATGACAGTCACGTTACGTGCATTCTTTACTAAAAGCGCATCAATAAGGTTACTGTTATTGCGAAATTCTCTATGCATTTTCTTAACCGCTTCAGGATCGTTGCTGAGCTTGAAACGAAACGTCACCGGTATTTGACCTATGTAGGTATCTGCAAATCGCACTTGTACTGGGTCAAGGCGTTGATAAAAGTCTTCACCTTTGCTGTTACCAAATGACACAGTAATAACTTGATCATACTGAGTGATCTTGGAAAGAAACGGCATTCGGAAGTGAATCCCAGGTTCGGTGAACACATCCAATTCGCCAGTAATGTTATTTTGGTGTACGTAGCTGTAACCTGCGTCAGTCATTAAGACTGAGCTATTAATTGTTAAGCCCAATGCGAGTAACGGCACACCAAATACTGCCGCTTTAATTCCTCGGTGTAACATCTGACGACGCTGTTCCACCTTCGAAGTTTGTCCTAAGCCCAAATCGTTCATTCTAATTCTCCTTTGTGTTGAATGAGGGTTCTCAAAACCAAATAAAAACAAAATGTTATAAAGAAGCTCATCAACATTTATAAATGTAACAAAACATTTAACTTAGGAATAATCGAAAGATTCACAAAATAAACATGATTTTTCCGAAATATATAAAAATCTTATTTATGAATTAAGGAGACAAAAAAGCCGACCATTCGGTCGGCTTGATAAAATAAATTGTCGATTAAAGAATAAAACGACTTAGGTCCTCATCTTCAATCGTGTCGCCCAGTTTGTCTTTCACATACTCAGCGTCAATCGTTAACTTCGCGCCCGCTTTGTCTGTTGCTTCAAATGAAATCTCATCCATCAAGCGTTCCATCACAGTATGCAGGCGTCGAGCACCAATGTTTTCCGTAGTTTCGTTCACTGTCCAGGCCGCTTCTGCGATCTGAGTAATACCGTCTTCAGTAAACTCAACATCCACTTCTTCGGTCTTCATTAGTGCAACGTATTGCTCTGTTAGAGACGCTTTAGGCTCAGTTAGGATACGTTTGAAGTCATTGCTTGAAAGCGCTTCTAGCTCAACACGAATTGGCAGACGACCTTGTAGCTCAGGGATTAGATCCGATGGCTTAGCCACTTGGAATGCGCCTGATGCAACAAATAGGATGTGGTCTGTTTTCACCATGCCGTGCTTAGTCGACACTGTGCTACCTTCAATCAGAGGCAGTAGGTCACGCTGAACACCTTCACGAGACACATCTGGGCCAGAGCTTTCACCGCGCTTACAGATTTTGTCGATCTCATCGATAAATACGATACCGTTGTTTTCAACGTTGTAGATCGCTTGCTCTTTAAGCTCTTCTTGATTCACCAGCTTCGCCGCTTCTTCTTCAGACAGCGCTTTAAACGCATCTTTAATCTTTAGCTTGCGCTTCTTCTTCGTGTCACCGGCAAGGTTTTGGAACATGCCTTGTAGCTGATTGGTCATCTCTTCCATACCTGGAGGCGCCATGATCTCTACACCCATTTGCGGCGCAGCGACATCGATTTCGATCTCTTTGTCATCAAGCTTGCCTTCACGCAATTTCTTACGGAAGATTTGACGCGTATTTGAAGAAGTATCATCTTGCTGTTCGTTTTGACCCCAAGCATCGCGAGCTGGCGGTAGTAGTGCATCAAGGATACGCTCTTCTGCTTGCTCTTCTGCGCGGAACTTTACTTTTTCCATCGCTTGCTGGTGGGTCATTTTGATTGCCACATCCGTCAGATCACGGATGATGGTTTCCACTTCCTTACCCACGTAGCCAACTTCAGTAAACTTAGTCGCTTCTACCTTGATGAAAGGGGCATTTGCTAGCTTAGCTAGACGACGAGCGATCTCGGTTTTACCCACACCTGTTGGGCCGATCATCAGAATGTTTTTTGGTGTTACTTCTACACGTAAGCTCTCTTCAAGCTGCATACGGCGCCAGCGGTTACGTAGAGCAATCGCTACCGAGCGTTTCGCGTTTTCCTGACCAATGATATGGCGGTTTAGTTCATGAACAATTTCGCGAGGAGTCATTTCAGACATAATCAATTTCCTTAAATTTGTTTGCCACTATCTTTGGTTATTCAGCAGTTTTGTCCGCTGGGATTTCTAGTTCTTCAATAGTGTGGTGATGGTTAGTGAACACACAAATATCACCTGCAATAGTCAGTGATTTTTCTGCGATGTCACGTGCATCTAATTCTGTATTTTCAAGTAGCGCTGTCGCTGCAGCTTGTGCAAAGTTACCACCAGAACCAATCGCAATCAGATCGTTTTCTGGCTGAACCACATCACCGTTACCCGTGATGATAAGTGATGCCGTTTCGTCAGCAACCGCAAGCAAGGCTTCTAACTTACGTAGTGCGCGATCACTGCGCCAATCTTTCGCAAGCTCTACCGCTGCTTTAGTTAAATGACCTTGGTGCATTTGCAGTTTGCTCTCAAACTTTTCAAACAAGGTGAAAGCGTCTGCTGTACCACCAGCAAAGCCAGCCAGTACTTTATTGTTGTAGAGGCGACGCACTTTGCGCGCATTGCCCTTCATTACTGTGTTACCCAGAGATACTTGTCCATCACCAGCGATGACGACTTTGTTATTTCGACGTACAGATACAATGGTAGTCACGAGTAGGGCCTCATAGTTATTTTAATCTCAGTGTTAAAAGTATATGAGGTTATAGATAGAGGAATTCAAGGGAATGGAGCAGAGATAGAAACGAAAAACGAACCCCGAAAGGTTCGTTTTGTTATTCTTATTGCGTTTCTTTCCAAATCGCACAAGGTTCAATCTTGGCACGTTGCAGTTTATGTTTATCTCGCTCTGCATCACGCTTAAATTTGTAAGGTCCTAGTACCACGCGATACCAGCTGCTGCCCTCTTTCTTGCGGATTTTGCTCTTTATTCCTTGGAAAGCGATATCAAGCTTACGTGCTTCAGCTTGCTGCGCATTTTTGTACGCGCCACACTGCATCACATAAGGAATCTCGGAAACCACTTGCTCTTTTGCCTTCACCTCTATTTCACGGCTTGGCAAGGTATCGACGTAATCCCACTTCTCTTCCGGTGGCGGTGGTAAGGTCGCTTTAGGCTTTGGTTTCGGTTTTGGCTTGGTTTCAACAACTGGCGCTGGTGGTTCAGGATCATTGCTCAACGTATATAGACCGTAGCCAAATACGCCGACTAATAGGATTGCAATCAATCCACTGCGCCATGGTTTTCTTCGAGGAGCTGCTTTTTTACTTGCAGGTTTTCGCCCGCTGTTCCCTCGACCACGTTTTACATAATCTCTGTTTGCCACTGTTGTACATCAATTGTTTATTACTACTGACAACATGTTAATCCAGATTAGCATTCGATGACAGCGCTGAAATGGAAGCGGCGCATCAAAATGCGCCGCTTATATCACTAAACTAAAGAACTCTCGGTGGTGCAGCACTCTCACGCACAACCAGTTTTGTTTCGAGTAAGCGCGAACCCGCTCTTACGTCATGTCCACGCAATAACTCCAACATCATTAGCATCGCTTGACGACCAATCTCATAGCGAGGCTGAGAAATCGTTGTTAACGGTGGATCGCAGTATTGGGCAAACTGAATATCATCAAAACCAACCACAGAAAGATCTTGGGGAACACGTAAACCAAGCTTCTTCGCCTCTTGGATAGCACCAATCGACATCGCATCGTTATGACAGAAAACAGCGGTTGGTGGCTCAGACAGTGACAACAACTGACGAATCGCTTTTGCGCCCGATTCGAATGTAAAGTCACCATAAGTGCAATAATTTGGATTCATCGTGATTCCCGCACGGCGCAACGCCTGCTGATAACCTTGATGTCGGAATTGACACAGTGTAGCTGTCTCTGGACCTGAAATCTGTGCCACACGTTTGTGCCCCATTTGAGTCAGGTAATTCACCGCTTCAAATGCCGATGTTAAGTTATCGATATGAACAGTAGGCAGCTCAAGTTCAGGTGCGAATTCACATGCCATAACCATAGGTGGTAGGTTTTTCTGTTCTGGTTTACTCACATCAAATGGCAAGTCCGTGCCAAGTAATAGCATACCGTCAGCTTGCTTAGTAAAGACAAGGTTTACAAAAGAGCTTTCACGCTTTTTCTGCTGACCGCTGTCACCAAGTAACACAATATAACCATGCTCCATTGCAGCATCTTCAATACCACGAATGATCTCTGTGTAATACGGGTCACAGATATCAGGAATAATCGCAATGATGGTTTTAGATTCATTCCGACGCAGGTTGCGCGCCAAAGAGTTTGGTGAATATCCAGCTTCTAGCACAGCATCTTCAACTCGCTTCCTAGTTGCGGAAGATACCTTTTCTGGGTTCATCAGCGCTCTTGAAACCGTCGCCGTCGAAACTCCTGCTAGCTGGGCAACATCCTTCATTGTCGCCATAAAATTTTACCCTCTTCAATTTCTAAAATTGGTAGCGGTTGTGCCACCTAAACCTTGCTGAACGATACACCTTGCGAAAACGGCAAAATGTATGTTGGTGATGGGCTATTACCCATTCTTATCGTCCATCTGCGCTAAGCAAACGTTTAACCTACTACAATCAAATACTTCGATTAAAGTAATACTTGGACTAGTTTATTCATTTCAGAACACAAAGTTACGGGAGATTTAACAAAACGGACAGGGCAAACTAGATCTCAATCACAAATAAATGAAAAAAGTGCAACTCATTAATTATTTGTAACAGTCAAACTAGCCAAAATTAACAGACTAGCGCTCCGTTTGGTTAATTATTAGCTTAAGTCTTGCGGTTCAATATCGAGCGTCCAGCGAACTTTTTTTGCACTCGGGAGCAATTGAATTGCAGGCTTTGCGCTAGATAACAAACGCTGCATCGTTGAGCGATTTTGTGTTTGTAGTAACAACTGCCAGCGATATTTACCGGCTCGTTTCGCAAGAGGCGCTGGCGTCGGGCCTAATACCTGACAGTAATTATCAAACAGTGGGTGGGCTTCCAGTGTATGACGCACTTGGCGCAGGAAGTCTTCTACGTGATCACTATTATTCGCTTCAGCCCGGAAAAGAGTCAAAAATGAGAAAGGCGGCAGCATCGCCATTTTTCGTTCTTGTAATGCGGTTTCTGCAAAGTCACGGTAGCTTTTCGTCAGTAGCGCTTCAAGCAAGCTATGTTCTGGATGGTGAGTTTGAAGCACCACCTCACCCGGCTTACTCGCGCGACCAGCACGGCCCGCGACTTGGATAAACAACTGAGCTAAACGTTCAGAAGCGCGAAAGTCACTGCTGTATAGCGAGCCATCGACATCAAGCAGCCCCACCAGCGTCACATCAGGAAAATGGTGCCCCTTAGCCAACATCTGGGTGCCGATAAGAATCTGGTATTCCCCGTTACGAATCGAGGCTAAGGCGCTCTCTAAGCTGCCTTTTCGACGAGTGCTATCGCGATCAATACGAATGGTTTTGTATTCAGGAAACAGATCCGCCAACTGGTTTTCAAGTTGCTCGGTGCCAACTCCAACCGTCACTAGGTGGCTAGAACCGCACCCTTGGCACTGATGAATGGTTGGCTGCTGTGATCCGCAATGGTGGCAGCGAATCTCATTGCTGTACTGATGGTAAGTATAATAGGCATCGCAACGTTTACATTCTGCAATCCAACCACATTCATGACACATCAAGGCCGGAGAGAAGCCGCGACGATTGAGGAACAACATCACCTGGTTACCCGCCTGAAGGTGCTTGCGCATTTCAGCAATTAAAGGCGAAGAAAGTCCACTCTCTAAATACAACCCTTTAATATCGAGCACTTTGTTGGTAGTGGGCGTCGCATTACCCGCTCGTTTGGATAAGACGAGATGATGATATTTACCTGAAAGCGCATTATGTAGAGTTTCCAATGCTGGCGTCGCAGAACCAAGCACTATTGGTATCTGCTCTTTATTAGCACGCATGACCGCCACGTCACGCGCATGGTATCGCAGGCTATCTTGCTGCTTATAAGAGGCGTCATGCTCTTCATCAACAATAATTATACCCAGATCATGGAAGGGCGTGAGCAGCGCCGAACGCGTACCAATGACGATACCTGCAGCGTTATCTCGCGCAGAAAGCCAAGCATTGAGGCGTTCGGTGTCATTGAGCCCGGAGTGAATCACTTCAACAGGCACATTAAAACGCTTCTTAAATCGGTTGATGGTCTGCGGAGTTAAGCCAATCTCAGGGACCAAGACTAAAGCTTGTCTTCCCTTCTCCAATACTGGCTTTATGAGATTCAAATAGACTTCGGTTTTACCTGAACCAGTAACCCCTTCAAGAAGAAAGCAACCAAACTCTAGGGTACTATTAACGGTAGCAATGGCAACAGCTTGCTCAGTATTGAGTTTAGGTTTATCGACTTGCGCTTCAACATCTTGGCTCCAATCGCGAACCACTGGCTTCTTCTCTAGCGATTCAATCCAACCTTTCTCAGCCAAGGTTTTAAGGACACTGGAGCTAATCTCTTGATCGACAAACTCTTGATGCGGAACGGATCCCGCTTCCAACATATACATCACCTTGGCCTGCTTCACCGCGCGTCCAAAACCTTGCATCAATTGATCTTTGCCACTTGCAGTCAGCTGCCATTCCACGAGCGCTGAAAAGTCAGCGGGCTTTCCTTTACGTAAGGCGCTTGGCATGGCATTCATCAAAGTATCGCCAAGCGGATATTGATAAAACTGGCTGCACCAAAGTAATAGAGAGTAAAGCGAATCAGGCCATACCGGTTGGCTATCAAGAACTTGCTTGATGGGTTTTAGCTTATCGAAATCAAACTCAGACTGGTTGACTAAAGCCGTCACAATCCCAACTAATGTCTGACGACCAAACGGCACAGAAACCCTACCTCCTATAATAGGAAAAAGGTGTCCAGGAATCTGATAATCAAACTGTTTATCAAGTGGAACAGGTAAAGCCACTCGAGCAATCGTTGGTCGCATACAAGCCATAAGGAAGTAAAAAAAGGAACCCAACTAGTCTAAGGGAAAAGGACCAAAGTAGAAAGAGAGCCCTGAGCCTTGCTAGATTTTGCCATGTCAATGCCGTCTCGATTTGCTATATGACGATAAGGACTAAATCAGGCTAAAAAAGTAGCAACTTTCTTGGTAAATTGGTTGATCCTAGCTCAGGTATTCATTACTATATCGCGCCTTAGTGATATGGCTCGCCTCCGGGCAGCGGTATCCAAGATAATTTTTTATTAACTACGTGTGGTGTCCGGCTTAGACTCGGATAGCGACACGGCCCATATTTGAGGTTCTCCCATGAAAACTGGTATCCACCCAGAATACAAAGCAATCAAAGCTACTTGTTCTTGCGGTAACTCTTTCGAGTTCAACTCAACTCTAGCTAAAGATTCTATCCACCTAGACGTATGTGACAAATGTCACCCATTCTACACTGGTAAGCAACGCATCGTAGATACAGGCGGCCGTGTTGATCGCTTCAACAAGCGTTTCGGTGCTCTTTCAAGCAAGAAGTAATTTCTTCGACTTGATTGGAAAAAAGGACGCTAAGGCGTCCTTTTTTGTTATTTCTATTTTACGCTTCGAACTAACCCTATAAGAATAGGGGATTATTTTCACCAAACCGACATTTGCCAGCTATATCTCTTTTCATCTGGTCTTATCTCCAGTCATTTCCCACTTTTTGGCGTCGTGGGTCGCATTCTGACCTTTGCAGCTTGACTTAGTTACTCTAGAATGGATTTCCCCTTTCCATATTATTATTAACGAGTACCTACACCTATGTCAGACGACAACCACCAAGAATTATCCCCTGAAGAGCAATTCCGTCAGCAAGCTCTTGATTATCACGCGTACCCAACTCCGGGGAAAATTTCTGTTGAGCTCACTAAATCAGCAGAAACCGCTAATGATCTTGCCCTAGCATACAGCCCAGGTGTTGCGGAGCCAGTCCGTGAAATCGCGCAAAACCCAGACAATGCTTATAAGTACACATCTAAAGGCAACATGGTCGCGGTTATTTCTAACGGTACAGCTATTCTTGGTCTTGGTAACTTAGGTCCTCTTGCTTCTAAGCCAGTAATGGAAGGTAAGTCACTGCTATTCAAACGTTTCGCTGGTCTTGATTCCATCGATATTGAAGTGAAACACCGCACAATCGAAGAGTTTGTCGATACCGTTGCGAACATCGCAGATACCTTTGGTGGTATCAACTTAGAAGACATCAAAGCACCTGACTGTTTTGAGATCGAAAAACAACTGATTGAACGCTGTGATGTCCCAGTCTTCCACGATGACCAACACGGCACAGCCATTGTTACTGCAGCGGGTATGTTGAATGCCATTGAACTGCAAGGTAAAAAGCTAGAAGAAGCGACCATCGTTTGTTTAGGCGCAGGCGCAGCAGCCGTTGCGTGTATGGAACTGTTAATCAAGTGTGGTGCAATGCGTGAGAAGATCTACATGCTTGACCGCAAAGGGGTAATTCATACACGTCGTGATGATCTGAACGAATACAAACAGCTGTTCGCGAACAACACTGACAAACGTACTCTAGAAGACGTTATCGAAGGTGCGGATCTCTTCTTAGGTGTATCTGGCCCTAACCTACTGCAAGCTGAGTCACTTAAGTTGATGGCAGACAAGCCTGTTGTATTCGCGTGTTCAAACCCAGATCCAGAAATCAAACCTGAACTTGCTCATGAAGTGCGTGACGACCTTATCATGGGTACAGGTCGCTCTGATTACCCTAACCAGGTGAACAACGTTCTTTGTTTCCCATTCATTTTCCGCGGTGCATTGGATGTTCGCGCAAGTGAAATCAATGACGAAATGAAACTGGCGGCGGTTGATGCGATCCGTCAACTAGCAAAAGAAGAAGTGCCTGCAGAAGTACTGAAAGCTGCAGGCGTTGAAAGTCTAGCGTTTGGTCCTGGTTACATTATTCCTAAGCCAATGGATCCACGTCTACTTCCTCGCGTTGCAAAAGCCGTAGCTCAAGCAGCAGTCGATTCTGGTGTTGCTCGCATCGAGATGCCAGAAGGCTACATGGAAGCGTAATCTTTCCTAAGCACAATAAAAAAGCCACTGATCTCATCAGCGGCTTTTTTGTTTCTGTAGCTATCGGCTTCAGCGAATAAAATGGTGCGTTGATTACCTAAATGATCATCTAGGCCAATTATTGTTATTCTTCGTCGAACGCTTCGTATTCAATACCCATCTCTTCCATCAACTTTTTCACTTCTGCTGGAATATCGTCAGGGCGATCTTTACGTAAATCTTCATCCGTTGGCAGAGGTTGCCCGGTATAAGCATGCAAAAACGCTTCACACAATAGCTCGCTGTTTGTTGCATGGCGAAGGTTATTAATCTGACGGCGTGTACGCTCATCTGTTAATACCTTTAATACTTTCAATGGAATAGAAACAGTAATCTTCTTTACTTGTTCGCTTTTCTTTCCATGTTCAGCGTATGGGCTTATGTATTCGCCATTCCAGTCTGCCATTGCGCACCTTTTATAATTCATCGTGATTAAATCCAGAATCCGTAATTTTAGCGGCATTTATGGCCACAAGCAAAGACATATAGACGTCTAGAAGTGTTGACGTCTCAAAAAATGAGAAGTAAAGTGGGCAGATATGGAGAAGGAATAACATATATCTAACATCAAACAGGTATAAACTATTCCCTACAAGTTGTCATCACTGTTCGAAAGGAAACACTTATGAGCGCCCGTAAGCCAGCCACCATCGCAGTACGTACTGGTATTGAATCAGACACTCAACACCATGCTGTTGTTCCACCAATTTACCTCTCGACAAACTATGGCTTTCCAGCTTTTGGTGAAGTGCCTAAGTATGATTACACGCGCTCCGGCAACCCAAACCGTGGATTGCTTGAAACCGCTCTGTTTGAATTAGAATCAGGTAAAGGTGCGGTGGTGACAAACTGTGGTACCTCTGCGCTCAACTTATGGGTTTCTGCATTTTTGGGCCCTAACGACCTCATTGTTGCGCCTCACGATTGCTATGGTGGCACATATCGTCTGTTTAACACTCGCTCACAAAAAGGCGATTTCAAAGTGCTGTTTGTCGATCAATCAGATTCACAAGCACTGGCAGACGCTATCGCTCTAAAACCAAAACTGATCCTGCTTGAAACCCCATCAAACCCACTTGTTCGCGTGGTCGACATCGCAGAAGTGTGTCAGCAAGCGAAACAAGTTGGCGCATTAGTGGCTGTCGACAATACCTTTTTGACTCCTGTGTTCCAGAAGCCTCTCGAACTTGGCGCCGACTTTGTTATTCACTCCACCACCAAATACATTAACGGCCACTCAGACGTTATCGGCGGTGTAGTGATCACTAAAACCGAAGAGCATGCTGAGGAGCTCGCTTGGTGGGGTAACTGCATTGGTGCGACGGGAACACCTTTCGACAGTTACATGACACTAAGAGGCATCCGCACTTTAGGCGCTCGTATGAAAGTGCACGAAGAGAGCTCAGCTCAAATTCTGAAGTTCTTACAGCAACAAGAACTGGTTGGCACGATTTACCACCCAAGTTTGCCTGAGCACCCAGGACACGAGATTGCGAAAAAGCAGCAGTCTGGCTTTGGCTCTATGCTCAGCTTTGAGTTCGCAGGAAGCTTTGAGCAGCTCAAATTCTTTGTCGGCAAACTTGAACTCTTTTCTCTTGCGGAATCACTAGGTGGCGTAGAAAGCCTTATTTGTCACCCTGCCTCTATGACTCACAGAGCTATGGGTGAAGAAGCATTAGCCGAGGCAGGCGTAACCCATCAGCTTCTTCGTTTATCTGTCGGTCTAGAAGATGCAGATGACTTGATTGCAGACTTAGAACAAGCCTTTGCTCAGACTAAGGAGGCTTGCTAATGACAATCTCGCGCCAACTGCATAAATTTGGAGGTAGCAGCTTAGCGGATCCTGAGTGCTATCGCCGAGTGGTGAACATCCTCAAAGAATACTCAGGCAGTGATGACCTGATTGTTGTCTCTGCGGCAGGGAAAACCACAAACCGTTTGATCGAATTCTTAGATGCGTTAAACAAAGATGGTCGCCTTGCTCATGAAGCTTTGCAAACACTGCGTCAGTTTCAAACCTCTCTGGTCGAAGAGTTGATTATTGGAGATAAGCAAACCAATTTACTCGCGCAACTCAATGATGAGTTTGCCACTTTGGGTGAGCTTACTGCTCCACTGACTGAAACAGAAAAAGCAGCCGTACTTGGGCATGGCGAAATTTGGTCATCGCGCTTATTAGCCGCTCTGCTAAACCAAAGCGATTTGCAGGCCGTGGCTCAAGATGCTCGCGCTTTTCTTCGCGCAGAAGCATCGACTCAGCCAGAAGTCGATCGCGGTGTTTCCTACCCTTTAATCAAAGAAGTGCTTGCCCAACATACGCATCATCGAGTCGTGATCACAGGATTCATGGCGCAAGATAGCCAAGGTCATACGGTTCTACTAGGTCGTAATGGTTCTGACTACTCGGCTACTGTCATTGGCGCGTTGGCAGAAGTGAGTCGAGTCACTATTTGGAGTGATGTGGCAGGGGTATACAGCGCAGACCCACGCTTAGTGTCAGATGCTTGTCTATTGCCGCTACTTCGATTAGATGAAGCCAGCGAATTGGCACGTTTAGCCGCCCCAGTTTTACACAGCCGAACATTGCAACCTGTTGCTCAAAGCGCGATGGACCTGCATTTACGTTGTAGCTATGAGCCTGAGTCTGGTTCAACACGTATCGAACGTGTACTGGCATCGGGCCGCGGGGCAAAAATCATCTCTTCCCTTGATGAAGTACTGCTCATCCAACTGAATTTCAATGCAGGGCATGATTTCCAAAGACTAGAGAAAGAAGTGCTAGCCGGCCTGAAGCGCGCTCAACTCGAACCGCTGACCTATGAAGTGCAAGATGATCAACACTGCTTGCGCTTGGCCTACACAGCGGAAATTGCTGGCGGCGCTTTAGAGTATTTACAAGATGCTGCCATCGACGCGGAGATTAAACTCAAAGAGGGCTATTCTTTGGTTGCAGCTGTCGGAGCGGGCGTAACGAAAAATGCCAACCATTGCTATGGCTTCTATCAAAAACTCAAATCTTCACCGATTGAATTTATCTCAGAATCACAATCAGGGCTGAGTCTAGTTGCGGTATTACGCCGCACGGAAACCTCTTCGTTAGTTAAAGCGATTCACAGCCAGTTATTCCAAGCTCAAAAGCGCGTTGGTATTGCGTTATGTGGTAAAGGCAACATCGGTTCAAGCTGGCTTGAGCTGTTTGCTGAACAGAAATCTGAACTGGAGAAACGACGCGGCATGAACTTCGAGCTTGTCGCAGTAGTTGATAGCCAAACCTATTGGTTCAACCCAGAAGGTATCGATGCGACATTGGTCAGTAGCCATTTTGATGAAGAAGCGATTGAGCATGAAACCGGAGAATGGATTCGCAAACTGGGCGCCATTCAAGGCTATGACGATGTTGTGGTACTTGATGTTACTGCAAGTAAGGACTTAGCCGCTCAATACCTACAAATCGCTGAGCAAGGCATGCACCTTATTTCAGCCAATAAAGTCGCAGGTTCTGCATCTAGCGAGTACTACCATCAAGTACAAGATGCCTTTGCCAAAATAAACCGCCACTGGCTTTACAATGCAACTGTCGGTGCAGGGCTACCTATCAACCACACAGTGCGCGATTTACGTGAAAGTGGTGACGACATTCAAGCGCTGTCTGGAATCTTCTCTGGGACGCTCTCATGGCTTTTCCAGCAATATGATGGTTCTGTTCCTTTTGCGGAATTAGTCGACCTAGCATGGCAACAAGGTTTAACTGAACCCGATCCACGTAATGATCTCGACGGCTCTGATGTGATGCGTAAATTAGTTATCTTGGCGCGAGAAGCTGGTTTACATATTGAGCCAGAGGCAGTCAAAGTGGAAAGCCTAGTACCAAAAGAGCTTGCAGAACTTTCTTTGGATGACTTCTTAGACAAAAGCCAACTGTTAAGTGAACTATTGGCAGAACGCCTAGAAAAAGCGCAGCGCGAAGAGAAAGTTCTACGCTACGTCGCAAGATTGGAAAAAGATGGCAAAGCAACAGTAGGCGTTGAAGCGCTAAGCAAAGAACACGCCTTGGCTAACCTTCTACCTTGTGACAATATCTTTGCCATTGAGAGTAAGTGGTACAAAGACAACCCGTTGGTTATCCGCGGTCCAGGGGCAGGAAGAGAGGTCACATCGGGGGCGATTCAATCCGACCTGAACTTACTCTCTAGCTTTCTTTAATCTTAATAGGCAGCCTCTTTAGGTTGCCTGTTTTCTTTTCGGCTGATGAGTCTAAACCCTATAAAGCATTGCCAACACACAAACTTTAATCCTCTTCATGATCAACTTGAATAAAATTCATAATCACACTGTTGACATTAAATCGTATTCAATACATTCTGTGGACATATAGACGTCTAAACGTCAATTCAAGGATTAGCAATTTGTGGGCAGAGTTGCCACAGGGAGAGTAAGATGGGATACACACACGCAAGTCACATAGACGCTTTAAACCAAAATATCGCTGAACTTTCTGACAACATCAATGTGTCATTTGAATTCTTTCCGCCAAGTAGTGAAAAGATGGAAGAGACACTTTGGAACTCTGTACACCGCCTAAAGACCCTTAAACCTAAGTTTGTCTCTGTTACGTATGGTGCTAACTCTGGTGAGCGTGACCGTACTCACTCCATCATCAAAGAGATCAAAGCTGAAACCGGCCTAGTCGCTGCGCCGCACTTAACTTGTATTGATGCGAGCCGTGAAGAACTCATCCAAATTGCTGATGACTACTGGAACAATGGCATTGAAAGTATTGTTGCTCTGCGTGGTGACATTCCACCGGGCGGCGGCAAACCAGAAATGTACGCCTCTGATTTGGTAGAACTACTGAAAGGACGCCATGACTTTGACATCTCAGTTGCGGCCTTCCCTGAAGTTCACCCAGAAGCAAAAAGTGCGCAATCAGACTTACTGAACCTAAAGCGTAAAGTAGATGCCGGCGCAAACCGTGCTATTACTCAGTTTTTCTTCGATGTGGAAAGCTACTTACGTTTTCGTGACCGTTGTGTGGCAGCCGGTATTGATGTGGAAATTGTTCCGGGAATTTTACCGGTTTCAAACTTCAAGCAAGCTTCGCGCTTTGCTGCACAAAACAACGTAAAAGTACCAAGCTGGATGGCAAAACAGTTTGAAGGCCTAGATGATGATCCAACCACACGTCAATTGGTGGGGGCAAGTCAGGCAATCGACCTAATTCGCGTTCTTGGCCGTGAAGGTGTGAAAGACTTCCACTTCTACACACTTAACCGTGCAGAGATGACTTACGCACTGTGTCACACGCTTGGTGTACGTCCTGGCGCGTAGAACGCCCTTCGTCCTTGAATTAATAACTTGATCAAAAAAGGTTGGCTCAGGCCAACCTTTTTCATTTTTATGCTCAGCACTGGGTGGCTTATAAGCTCACACCAATGTTGCTGATACCTTCTTCTTTCAGTTCAGCACGCAAGTCTTTGATCAAGTCAATGTCGCGCTCTTCGGCGTCTTTCAATGGGCGGAAAATCGCCCACTGTACATCCCACTCTTCACAAACCGCTTCATTTTCTTTTTGATTCTCATTCGTGATCTCTTCGCCTGTCTGCGCTTCTTCAAGTTGCGCGACTGTCATCACTGACTGCTGGCTCAGCTTCTGCATGTTTTCATACAGGTAATCACGATCGAGCAGACCATGGATCAACGTAGAAAGAGCAACACAAGCATCAATCGCTGGGTAAACACCGTAAAAGTCAAAATCTTCAGAGCTTGGAATGATCTCTTCTAGCTTTTCTAATTGACGCTCAAAGTTCACCTTGGCTGTCTTTACCGTTAGCTGCTCCCAAATACTATCTAGGATATCGCGGAAAACTCGCGCTTCTGCAAACTGAGTCGTTTGGCAAAATACAGCATAGTTTGGGTACATGCGTTCACATAGACACGCCATAAAGGTAATCTGTTTCCAGGGTTCAAACTTCTCCAGACGAAGTTGAAGAGGATTCTGTAGCATAGCGACTCATCGGTTGCGGAAATAAACAGCGAAAGTGTACTTGATAACCAGCAGGGAAAAAAGCATCGCCTATGAACAATTTCACTCATAAAGCATTTATTCTTACCGAAGATGATAGCAAATACCAAACACTGCTCGAGCAGGCAAACCTACCCGAGCTGGAAATCACCACAGACAAACAGCAAACGACGATATTACTCGCCTCACCACCAATGGCTGCAAACTGTTTAGATCAGTTCCCCAACCTTGAGTGGATTCAATCTGTTTACGCTGGAGTCGATGCGTTAACGCCGCATCTAGAAAACTATTACGGCGAACTGACCAACGTGAAGGGTATCTTCGGCCAACAAATCTCAGAGTATGTTCTTGGCTACTTAATTCAAAACCAACGTCATTTCAGGCACTACCAAGAGCAACAACGGCAAGCGAACTGGCGACCAATTCCTTACCAATCACTCAATAGCTTAAAGATGGTCATTCTGGGTACGGGTTCGATTGGCAGTTATCTTGCCACTACCGCTAAAGCATTTGGTATTCATGTTTCAGGCGTAAACCGCAGTGGTATTCCCGCCAAGCACTCTACGTTTGATATGACTTACCACATTCAAGAATTGCACACAGCTTTCTCCCAGGCGGATGTCATCGTTAATACCTTGCCAAATACAACTGAAACTGCAGGTATATTGAACCTCGATAACTTAAGTCATTGTCACCAAACCATACTGTTCAATGTCGGTCGGGGAAGCGCGCTGAATGAGCAAGATCTACTAGAAGCCATCAATAACAACTGGATCAGCCATGCTTATCTTGATGTCTTTGAAAGTGAACCATTAAACAAAGAACACCCATTCTGGCACCATCCTGATATCACGGTGACACCACACATCGCCGCCCTGAGCTTCCCTGAACAAGTCGTCGAGATTTTTATTGAAAATTATCAGCGCTGGCGTGATGGGTTTGGTTTGATCAATCAGGTTGATGTAAATAAGGGCTATTAAGTTTGAGAAACAACCGATAAATGAAGTGAGTAAGAAAATGAGCAGATTGAATGAAATACTCGACCAAGCAAGAAATTGTCGAACTTGCGAATCTCACTTAGAGCAGGGTTGTAACCCGGTCATTCAAGCCCATGAATCTGCCAAGTTACTCATTATAGGCCAAGCACCAGGATTAAAAGTTCACCAAACCTCAATACCTTGGAATGACCCAAGCGGTGATAGGCTGCGAGATTGGCTGCAATTGGATAAAGAACAGTTTTACGATAGCAGCCAAATTGCCATTGTTCCGATGGGACTATGCTATCCGGGGAAAGGAAAAAGTGGTGATTTACCACCAAGAAAAGAGTGCGCACCACAATGGCATAAACCAGTGTTAGAACAACTGCCCAATGTCGGGATGACTCTACTTATTGGCCAATATGCGCAAAGCTACTACTTACAAGACAAACCAAAGACTCTAACCGAAACCGTAAAAGAGTGGCATCGCTGGGCACCAACATATTTGCCGCTGCCTCACCCTTCTCCGAGAAATACTTTATGGTTAAAGAAGAACCTTTGGTTTGAGAATGAGGTCGTTCCTTACATTAGGCGCTACGTTCATCAGCAACTTAAAAACTAAAAAAGCTCCCAAGGGAGCTTTTCATTCAGCATTCAAAAGTAGCTAGAACTTAGTCCGAACCAAACAAATCGCGTGTGTAAACCTTATCCGCGACATCAACCAGCTCTTCAGCCATACGATTCGAGACAATCACATCTGATTGAGCTTTAAAGGCTTCTAAATCACGAACGACTTCTGAGTGAAAAAATTCCTCTTCTTCTAACACAGGTTCGAACACAATCACCGTAATACCTTTCGCTTTCAGGCGCTTCATGATGCCTTGAATCGAAGATGCGCGGAAGTTGTCAGAACCCGCTTTCATGATCAAACGGTAAATACCTACCACTTTAGGATCGCGCTTCATAATTGATTCCGCGACGAAGTCTTTACGAGTACGGTTAGCATCAACAATCGCACCAATAATATTGTTTGGCACTGCCTGATAATTGGCTAATAGCTGTTTGGTATCTTTCGGTAAGCAGTAGCCACCATAACCAAATGACGGGTTGTTATAGTGATTGCCAATTCGCGGGTCTAAACCTACCCCTTCTATGATTTGACGGCTGTCTAATCCATGCGCTTCCGCATACGAATCAAGCTCATTAAAATAAGCCACTCGCATGGCTAGGTAAGTGTTTGAGAACAGCTTAACCGCTTCCGCTTCTGTCGAGTTAGTTAGCAACACATCAATGTTCTGCTTTTCTGCCCCTTCAACCAATAAGTCAGCAAACTCTTTCGCTCGCTCACTCTGCTCGCCAACAATAATGCGTGACGGGTGTAGGTTGTCATACAGCGCTTTACCTTCACGCAGAAACTCTGGCGAGAAGATAATGTTTTCACAGTTCAGCTCTTGCTTCACGCGCTCAGTATAACCAACAGGTACAGTAGACTTAATCACCATCACCGCTTGAGGGTTAACGGCCAAAACATCTTTGATAACAGATTCAACAGATGAAGTATTGAAGTAGTTAGTCACTGGATCATAATCCGTCGGAGTAGCAATCACAACGAAACGAGCACCTTCGTAAGCAAGCTGCTTATCTGTGGTCGCAATGAAATCAATATCTTTATTGGCTAAAAAGTCTTCAATTTCAGTATCAACAATAGGCGAAACCATGTTATTGAGAAGTTCTACTTTTTTCTCAATGACGTCTAGCGCCACTACCTGGTGGTTTTGCGCTAATAACATCGCGTTAGAAAGACCAACGTAACCTGTACCTGCTACTGCAATTTTCACTACTAACCTCGTTACTCTTACAGAATATAATTAATTGCCGTACCTATATTAGCACCAACTCTATAATGGAGCGAGAAACAGCACGAAATCAACTTTGTCACCTTTATTTCCATAAAAAACGGAGACCGAAGTCTCCGCTTTTCAAGCAATTAGATAGCTTAGTGAATGATGATTACATCATACCGCCCATGCCACCCATACCGCCCATGCCACCCATATCAGGCATTGCTGGAGCAGAGTCTTGAGGCTTATCAGTCACCATCGCTTCTGTTGTGATCATAAGACCTGCAACCGATGCCGCGAACTGCAGTGCTGAGCGAGTAACTTTCGTTGGGTCAAGGATACCCATTTCAATCATGTCACCGTATTCACCCGTTGCAGCGTTGTAACCGTAGTTACCTTCGCCTGCGCGAACGTTGTTAGCAACGACTGACTCTTCATCGCCTGCGTTCTTAGTGATTTGACGAATTGGCGCCTCCATCGCACGTAGAGCAACTCGGATACCAACATTCTGCTCTTCATTGTCACCTTCAAGATTAGCCACTTTAGATGCAGCGCGGATGAGTGCTACACCACCACCAGCAACGACACCTTCTTCAACTGCAGCGCGAGTTGCGTGAAGTGCGTCTTCTACGCGGTCTTTCTTCTCTTTCATTTCAACTTCAGTTGCTGCACCAACTTTAATAACTGCAACACCGCCCGCTAGTTTAGCTACGCGCTCTTGAAGTTTTTCTTTGTCGTAATCTGAAGTTGCATCTTCGATTTGTTGACGGATTTGAGAAACACGACCTTGGATCATCGCTTCTTCACCCGCCCCATCAATGATGGTTGAGTTTTCTTTTGTGATAGTCACACGCTTAGCTTGACCTAGGTCTTCTAGCGTCACTTTCTCTAGATCTAGACCGATCTCTTCAGAGATAACCGTACCGCCAGTTAGGATAGCGATGTCTTGAAGCATTGCTTTACGACGGTCACCGAAACCAGGTGCTTTAACAGCTGCAACTTTCACGATGCCGCGCATGTTGTTCACAACTAGCGTTGCTAGCGCTTCGCCTTCTACATCTTCAGCGATGATTAGAAGTGGACGAGATGCCTTAGCAACCGCTTCTAGAGTAGGAAGAAGTTCACGGATGTTTGATACTTTCTTGTCGATTAGAAGAATGAATGGGCTTTCTAGATCAACAGAACCTGCTTCTTGGTTGTTGATGAAGTATGGCGATAGGTAACCGCGGTCGAACTGCATACCTTCAACTACATCTAGCTCATCTTGTAGAGCCTGACCTTCTTCAACTGTGATAACGCCATCACGGCCTACTTTTTCCATCGCTTCAGCAATGATGTTACCCACTGTTGAGTCAGAGTTTGCAGAGATAGTACCTACCTGAGCAATTGCTTTAGTGTCTTTACACTCAACCGATAGACCTTTTAGCTCTTCAACTGCAGCAAGTACCGCTTTATCGATACCGCGCTTCAGATCCATTGGGTTCATACCTGCAGCGACTGCTTTTAGGCCTTCAGTGATGATAGCTTGTGCAAGTACTGTTGCTGTCGTTGTACCGTCACCCGCAGCGTCGTTTGCTTGAGACGCTACTTCTTTCACCATTTGTGCGCCCATGTTTTGGAACTTGTCTTCAAGCTCAATTTCACGTGCAACAGAAACACCATCTTTAGTGATGGTTGGTGCGCCAAATGATTTGTCTAGTACTACGTTGCGACCTTTAGGGCCCAAAGTTACTTTTACTGCGTCAGCCAGAACGTTTACACCTTCTAGCATTTTAATGCGTGCGTCATTACCAAATTTAACGTCTTTAGCAGCCATCTTTATTTCCTTTAAATTCTTTATTCGTTCGCTATTTCTAGGATCAACTGTTGCTATTACTCAACGATCGCCATAATGTCGTTTTCAGACATAACTAGCACTTCTTTGCCGTCGATTTTTTCAGTCTTTGTGCCGTAACCTTCAGCGAAGATCACTGTGTCACCCACTTTTACGTCCAACGGTAGCACGGTACCGTTTTCTAGGATGCGGCCTTTACCTACAGCTAGAACAACACCACGAGTAGATTTCTCTGCAGCTGAACCAGTTAGCACGATGCCACCAGCAGACTTAGATTCAACTTCTTGACGTTCTACGATAACTCGGTCGTGTAATGGACGAATATTCATCGGTCGACTCTCCTGAAAATTTCCATGATAGATTTGATAAATGGCTTTCAAAGCCTTGTGGTATCTATATGAGGGATGGATTAAGTAAACCCAAGGGGAAAGGAAAGATTTTTTGTGATCGACATCAGAGAAGCGGGGGATACTAGTGCTGCCTCGTTATTTCGAATCTGACGCTGTCGCAGTTGGTTGGAGATTCCTGAAAGATCGCGTCTCGCTTCTGGAATGGCGGAGCAAGCAATAAGGGTGGCAGGAAAATCAACTCTAGCGCCAACTATCAAAGGGAATAATTTCTGCACTCTCCTTTTCTGTTTGACTACTGTCTTGCTCAAGCACATCTTGAAACTTGACCATTTGTGATACCAATTCACGCATCAATAACACATTTGCTTGGTTCGGATTTTTGCAAGTTCCAACCACACGATCGATATGGCTTTGCTGAGCCCAAAGTCTATCTTGCATTTCATCAGAGGCAGACAAAATCAACTCTTCACACATATCCTGCTTAAACTGACGAAATGCCTCAGGGTTTTGCTGCGCTAACTCAACTAACTCATCAAAAGATGGAAGAGTTTGGGTAACTAGTGGTGAGCTCATGTTGCCTCCTCAACGTTGATGCATTTATCAACAGAATATCTAAATGATAGATGAGGAAGCAGAAGTTAACGAACAGAGTTAAGGACTTCTCATAAATAAGACGAGCAATTTATCACTCAATAATTAACTCTCAACTTGTGAAAACTTACTAACACGAGAGTGGATCACATACATCAAGCTACAATAGCTACCAAACAAGACTAAAAATAACTGGAATGAAACGGATTCGGCCACGTCATAAACATCTAGCGCGATTCCAAAAAAAGCGATTGCAGTCGCAAACACCGCGACAACAAACAAAACCACTTTCGAAGGCATGCCACTGGCAATGAGTATATGATGGATATGAGTTCTATCGGCATCAAATGGAGATTTTCCTTTCAACATCCTTCTAAACATAACTAATGTCATATCCATCAATGGCAAGGCAATCACCCACAAAGCAGTGACAGGGTTCATCGAAACAGTAGTTTGGTTGAGTAAGGGCATATCTTGAGTGGCAAAAACAAGCATCCAAATAATCGTAAACCCGACCAAAAAACTCCCTGCATCCCCCATGAAAACTTTCAGATTAGACCTTACTTTTAAAGCTAAGTTAAAGAAAACGTAAGGCAGCATGGCAATAATAAACAGTGCACAAAAAACACTAACCTTAATGTGACCTGCTAACCAAAACATATACCCTAAACTTGCAATTGCAACAGCGGCCAAAGCGCCTAATAACCCATCAATGCCATCCATCATATTGAATGCAGTCACACAACCAATCACAGCTGCCATCGTAAAGGGCAAAGCCCAAAAGCCTAGAGAGACCTCTCCGCTTCCCAACAAATCACCTAACTCGCTCAAAGCGATTCCCTCAGCTAAGACGAGCCAAGCAGAGATCGCCGCAATGACCACGAGTCGAGCCATCGCACTAATATCCAGTTTGTCGTCAATCAAACCGACAAAAACAAGTAACGTCGCCAAGGATGTATATTCAAGTTGAAAAACGATCAGATCGGGTAGTAAAAATTCAATCATCCAAACGCCAAGGAGCGTAGAGATACCCCCAACTAAAGGAATGTGCCCATTATGAGATTTTCTCTGGCAAGGTACGTCGACAAGGTTGTGACGAATAGCTAGTGGTCGCAATACGGACAGAGAGATAAAAGAAGTGGCAAAGACTACAAAAGCCGTAAACATCATGTCCATATAATGAAATTTGAAACCTGCGAGGAAAAGAATGATCAGTGTTGATTTAAGAGTACGGTATAAATCAAATACACTCCAATAAAAAAGCGGCACCGTGTGCCGCTTTTCACATTAGATTTCCGCACAACCCCATTCAGGGTAATGCTTGCGAATATAAGCATTCAGCTCAATTTCAGACTGAGAGTAATGACGAGCATGATCGTGCGCATCACCCACCGCATAAACCATACCCGCACCTACGGTGACGTTTGTATAACGGTCAATCACGATGAAAGCACCTGTTTGCGGTAAAGTTTGATACTCATCTACCGCAACTTTATCGTTCAGAGCAATCGAAGTCAGTGCAATTTCATTTAAGTCTAACGAATCACTCTGTTCAGCATGCTTCTCTAGGGTATTCACATCCACTTTATGAACCACTTCAGTGATGCGACCAGCACATGATTTCGTCGCAAACTTGAAGGTGTACTCTTTGTGTGTACGAAGTGGATTTTCATCCATCCACACAATGTGACCTTCTAGCTTATTCGTTACTGCAGGCTCATGCCCTGTATGGACAAGCATATCACCACGAGACACGTCGATCTCATCTTCAAGTGTAATAGTAATCGCTTGGCCTGGATAAGCTATTTCTAGCTCGCCATCATGAGTGTAAATAGACTTGATTTTAGACGACTTACCTGATGGCAATGCTGTAATTTCATCGCCAGGCTGCACCACCCCAGAGGCCAAAGTGCCACAGAAACCACGAAAATCAAGGTTAGGTCGGTTTACATATTGCACAGGGAATCGCATCTGCTCAAGATTTTTATCTTGGTCCACTTTTACCGTTTCAAGCAGCTTCATCAAAGTCGCACCTGGGTACCAATCCATGTTTTCACTTGGCGTGACAACATTGTCCCCTTTCAGTGCTGAAATTGGCACAAAACGAATATCATCGATATTAAAGTTCTTCGCCATTTCACGGTAATCTGCTTTGATCTTCTGGTATACCTCTTGGCTGTAATCCATTAGGTCCATCTTGTTAATTGCCACAATAATGTGCTTGATGCCTAACAAAGAACAGATATAACTATGACGACGAGTTTGAGTTTGAATACCGTAACGCGCATCCACCATCACGATCGCCAACTCACACGTTGAAGCGCCAGTTACCATGTTTCGGGTGTATTGCTCGTGCCCTGGAGTATCCGCAATAATGAACTTACGTTTATCTGTAGAAAAGTAACGATAAGCGACATCAATCGTGATGCCTTGCTCACGTTCAGATTGCAGGCCGTCAACTAACAGAGCTAAATCAAACGCTTCATCAGTGGTATTAAACTTTTGCGAATCTTTTTCAATCGCCGCCATCTGATCTTCATAAATCAACTTGCTATCATAAAGTAGGCGACCGATCAGTGTTGATTTACCATCATCTACGTTACCACAAGTAAGGAAACGAAGAAGATCCTTGTTTTCATGCACTTTCAGATACGCTTCGATATCCTCAGCAATTAAATCTGATGAATGAGACATTATAAAATCCTTTCATTACGCGATATAAGCCAAGATGTAAGGTTCACCCCTATTCTCAGCCTCACGCCTCAAATTAATTTAAGAGTAGAAACTCTCTAACTTTTGAATAAATTCTTGTTTAGCGGAAGTGGGCAACTGATTAATACCTGCAGCTGCTTTTCGACCACCACCGGTTGGAAATTGCGTACACACTTCATCTGCACCAGTACGATTATTAAGTGGTGCGCGAACACTCACTGTGTAATCTTGCTGGTTTTGATTAAGCGTTAAAACTGCATGAGCTTTGTCTGGCGATTGGTTCGCCAATGCATTCCCGAATACGCCACTAATTCGTCTTGCCCACGCTTCGCATGGCAGTTCATAGACTTCCGCGATATCACTATTCTCTAGTGGATTTAATACCGCTAAGTGCGCACTGTCGGCTTCATAACCTTGTTTTAGTACGTAGTATGGTGATGCCTGATCTTGGATCAGTTCAAACGGCGAGCCATATTGCATTAACTGGACAAAAAGCTCCGCCGGCGGGATATGCAAATCCTCAACCGTTGCACCATAACCGTTATAGTTAATTAACGTACCAAGCTCTTTGAGAAATTCTCGTTGCTCTGCATTTAAACCCACTTGGTCCGCCAGGGCCTCTGCGCTAGCAAATAAGTTATCACCGTAAGCACCTGCCACAGCCCATTCTGCATAACGACCAGCTAGATGTTGATTAATCAGCAAACTAGTACAAATCTGAGCATCTAAGTTGACCAGAGCAGTAAAATTATTTGCTTGCGGAACTTCACCTGTACGATGGTGATCACAATAAAAAACCGGAATATCACGCTCAATCAACTCATAAAGAGCATCGGTATTTTTCTCCATTGAGATGTCTAATACCGTCACGCCACTTACATCTGATTGGGCCGCGACTTGCTTGAGCAGTTTGATATCACGTTTTACGCCAGTAATTAACTTTGACGTTTTAGGCTCTGCTTTACGTAACTGAAGCAAGGCAATAATGCCATCCGCATCCCCGTTGAATACATCGTAATGCATCATTAAATATACCCAAGTTGTTGTAACTGATTAACGACAGCTTCTGCACATTCTTCTATAGACTTATTCGCTGTTTCCACATGGATCTCAGCCTTAAGTGGCGCTTCGTAGGCCGAATCAATACCAGTAAAGTTTTTGATCTCACCAGCACGGGCTTTCTTGTATAGCCCCTTTGGATCACGTTGCTCACAGATCTCTAAAGGAGTATCGATAAACACCTCCAGAAACTGGCCTTCCGCCACCAATGAGCGCGCTTGCTCGCGGTCAGAAATAAACGGTGAAATAAACGCAGTCAATACCAGAGTACCGGAGTCAACAAACAGCTTGGCCACCTCACCAATGCGGCGAATATTTTCAACCCTATCTTCATCACTGAATCCAAGGTCTTTATTTAGACCGTGACGAACATTATCACCATCAAGCAGGTAACTGTGTTTACCCAAGCTCAGTAGTTTGCTTTCTACTGCATTTGCAACTGTCGATTTTCCCGAGCCACTCAGTCCAGTAAACCAAAGCACAGCTGGTGTTTGACCTTTCAGTGATACTCTATCTTGGTGCGTTACTGTCGTGTTGTGCCACACCACATCATTGCTCACTGAGTCGTTGTCTTTACGCTCGTAGGGAGTGGACATTAGAAATAACCTTCGCGTTTTTTCTTCTCCATCGAACCTGCGCTATCGTGGTCAATGGCACGGCCTTGACGCTCTGACGTCGTCGTTAGAAGCATTTCTTGAATGATCTCTGGTAGCGTTGTGGCTTCAGATTCTACCGCACCTGTTAATGGGTAGCAGCCAAGAGTACGGAAACGAACCATTTTCTCTTCAATCACTTCGCCCTCTTTAAGCTCCATACGCTCATCATCAACCATAATTAGCATGCCATCGCGCTCAACAACAGGACGCTTAGCTGATAGGTATAGACTCGGGATTTCGATACTTTCTAAATAGATGTATTGCCAAATATCAAGCTCTGTCCAGTTTGAAAGAGGGAAGACACGAATGCTCTCACCTTTGTTCACTTTACCGTTGTATACATTCCAAAGCTCTGGGCGCTGATTTTTTGGATCCCAGCGATGGTGTTCATCTCGGAATGAGTAAACACGCTCTTTCGCGCGAGATTTTTCCTCATCACGACGTGCACCACCGAAAGCAGCATCAAAACCATGCTTATCTAATGCTTGCTTTAAGCCTTGAGTTTTCATGATATCTGTATGCACTGAACTGCCATGAACAAATGGGCTGATGTTCATTTCTAAGCCTTCTGGATTTTGGTGTACGATCAACTCCATACCCAGTTTTTTCGCCATGTAATCACGAAACGCAATCATTTCCTTGAATTTCCATGTCGTATCAACATGCATCAATGGGAATGGAGGAATCCCTGGTGCAAAAGCCTTTTTAGCAAGATGTAGCATGACTGAAGAATCTTTACCTACCGAGTAAAGCATAACCGGGTTATCAAACTCAGCGGCAACTTCGCGCATAATATGAATAGACTCAGCCTCTAACTGTTTCAGGTGAGTCATACGTTCTTGGGAAATCTTCATTCCTAACTGTTCCATTAATTAGAAGGTTCAAGGTTCAAGGTTCAAGGTTCAAGGTTCAAGGTTCAAGAGCTTAACCTCTAACAGCTAATAATAAGCAGACCTGTCCTTTCCCTTGTCTCTATTATAAATATCCATAAATCACGGCGATGCTGCCGACCGTGATCAATCCAAATACCAAACTGACGGGCAAACCGACTTTAATAAAGTCAGCGATACGATATTGCCCCGCATTATAAACCATTAAATTGGTTTGATAACCGTAAGGGCTAACAAAGCTAGCACTGGCACCAAAAGCGACTGCCATAATAAATCCGGTTGGATCGACGCCAAGGCTACTCGCCAGTCCTATCGCAATGGGAAATACCAGAGCTGCCGCAGCATTATTAGTGACGAGCTCTGTCAACCACCAAGTAACTAGGTAAACCACACACAACCCCAACAAAGGCGTAAAGCTTTGTTGATGGGTATCTATTAGTTTGTCTAACAAGTCTGTCGCTTGCGTGTTTGAAAGCGCATAGGACAATAGAAGTGCTGATGAGATGATCAGCCAAATCTGAGTTGGCAGACGCTGCAAAATCTCATTAGGTTTTAACGTATTGGTTAAAAGTAATACACCTAAAAACAGTAACAAACTCTTAAAAAGTGGAACTAAACCCAAAGCAGATAAAGCTATAGAGGTAACAAAACCTAACACAGCCAACCGCTCTTTGTTTGGAGTGAGAGTGCGTTCTGTTTCGACACCACTCACAAAAAAGAAGTTCTTATTCAAGTTGTGCCTAGATTTAAAGTCTTCACCCACTGCCAACACTAAGTTATCACCAGGCTTTAGCGTGACATCACCTAATTTCCCCGATAAGCGCTCACCATCACGTTTAATCGCGACCACCGCAGCATCAAATAGGGCACGAAATCCTGCATGTTTGAGTGTCTTACCAACCAAGCTGCTCTCAGGTCGTACAATCACTTCAGAGAGATTATCCAATGGTAAGCCATTTTGGTTGGCGAAAGACTCTAAGCCAGAAAATTGATTGAGCAAGGTAACTTTTTTAATATCGCCACTGAAAAGCAACCTATCACCCTGCTGTAAAACTTGGGATGGAGAAACAGGCGAAATAAGATGCCCCCCCCTTTGCAGCTCAACCAGAAACAGGGCTTCTAAGTTCCTCAGCCCATTATCTTCAATAGAGCGACCAATCAATGAAGAACCCGCCATCACTTTAGTATCAATAAAATAGTCGGCAATTGCTTTGGTATGCTCAAAGCGATTAGGCAACCAGCGACTTATCAAAAACAAAGTAACGCCACACCCTACCACTAAAAATGAACCAATCAACGTAAAATCAAAAAAGCCTAATGCTGGCAAGCCAGACTCTACCACCATAGAGTTAACGATAAGGTTCGTTGATGTACCAACAAGCGTTAGCGTACCACCTAGAATAGCTGCATAAGAAAGAGGAATAAGCAATCGGCTGGGAGCGTGGTAAAGGTTTGAGCGTATCGGAGCCAACATGGCAGAAACGACAGCAGTGTTGTTAAGAACAGCAGAAGATAGCGCACTAAATGTGAATAAATTTAACCACGAGCGGATATAACTAGGTCTAACAACGTAATTGGCAATTTGGCGTAATATCTTAGTTTTTTCCAGTGCAAGTGAGCACACCATCAACAGTATAAGTGTCAGGACACCTGTGTTAGCGAAACTCGCGACGACTTGCTCATTAGTAACAAAGCCACAAGCAAATAGTACTAACAATAAAACACCAAACACTCTTTCAGGTTTGGACTGAAACTTTATGAGGCCAGCTATAGTAAATGCAAACAGAGCTAGGACTATATGGGAAGGTTCAAGGTTCAAGGTTCAAGTTCATTAAAAGTCAAGAAGGTACAAGATGGCAGCCATCTTCCCTAAAGGGTCTTATACACGTCTAGCGCTTCTTCTAGATCATCGTAAAACGTTAGTTCACCCTGATGAAGAATAACTGCACTATCACAAAACTGGCGAATCTCTTTCATGTCATGACTAACCATGATTACGCTAGCGGTTTTACTCTTCTCCAACAAGGCATTTTTGGCCTTTTGCCTAAACTTTTGATCTCCGACTGAGGTCGCTTCATCAATCAGATAGATGTCAAAATCGATAGCAACACAACAACCAAATGCTAAGCGAGAACGCATACCACTGGAGTAATTTTTTACGGGAAGATCATACTTAACGCCAAGTTCCGCAAACGCCTTCACCTTTTCTTCATACTCATCTAAATTAGCAACGCCATTCACTCGTCCAATAAAACGGGTATTTTCACGCCCTGTCATTTGCGGGTGAATACCTGTCGCAAGCGCAACAGGCCAAGAGAGCGCTTTATCCGTAACCACTTTCCCCTTATTCGGGTACTCACTACCTGCCAATATACGGAAAAGTGTCGATTTACCAGCCCCGTTTGAGCCGAGTAAAGCGACATTGCGCCCTTCAGGAAAGGTGAAAGATATATCCTGAAAAATATATTGATTACCTAGGTCTGAAGGGTAGTATTTCGTTAACTTGTCTAGTTTAATCACATCACTATCTTAACTTAAACTTCATCACAACAAAAATAAGAAGCAAGCCTACTATTGTTCAACTCACCATCTAAAGTTATTTTTTTCACTACATTTATTAAATTGTTAGCCGTGTTAATATCATTTAGTGACTTGTAAAACAATGCCTGAGCAACAAAGTAATCTACTAAAATATTCTTACACTCCTCAGAGGTTAGGTTAATAATCTTGGTCAATTTTTTAACATCAACACCTTGCCACACCTCCTGCAAGCTAAAGATATTATTCCGTTCGAGAAAAAACTTTTCCCATGCTTCTCTCACTGCCGTATTTTTTTTTGCTGCCACATCTAAGATTAGCTCTTTGTGTCTTTCATTAATCTGAAAACGCCTTCCAGAAAACCTTGACAGTAAATCTATGTTAGACTTGTACTCTGAACCCAAAACAGGAACACCAGTATTAGACACACTATTCTCTGTGTAAAATTTAATCATTTCATACGACTGAACACTAAGGCTTTTATTTTTACTATATTTTTCATTTAACCTTAGCAACGAAGAATCCATACCTAATACGTTAGAGAAGAAGTAACTTTTAATTCCACCTTCATAATTACATGCCAAATCGTAATCATGCTTATATAATTTTGATTTATTAAAAACACGCTTCAATTCATCAATGTGTATGTATTCATTACTTGGCATATTTGAGGCCATACTATTTACTATAGCATGTTCACTCTCCCCATTTTTCACTCTTTCTTGAATAATACTTTGAATAAAACTAAATTTTGAACGAGTAAAGTAATGGAACTCAAACTCAATAGGCTTAATCGAGAGAAGCTGGAAGTGATTTCTGAGTCTAACCAAAGCATCATAGCCAACTATTGATAAACCTTCTCCAGAAATTAGCATCACTGGAGAATCCTTCGCTTGAGAGTGTAGCGTTTTAAGTGTAGCTTTGAAAAAATCATCCCGTTCATTATTGGTCATTTTATTTGATATATTCAAGTGGTAATCAGATGGGCTACTAAGAATCAAATTTAATATTGGCCAACTATGATTAGAGAGTGCATTCCTACGGGCATAAAACTTAGGATATGAAATTCCACTCTTTTTCAACCTTCTACTATTTCTTAAAAAATCAAACTGTAGGCTGGTTGTTCCTGTTTTGTGTAGACCTATATGAAAAATTACCTTTTCTAACATTCAAGGATACCAGAAATAAATTCACACTCTACTTAGGATTTTAATTCTACCCAGCGGTATAATTCATTCAAACGACCAATGTCATGTGTATATTTATTCATTATAATCTCTGACTCAACTCTAGATAAAATCGTTTCCTTCATATTGGTTTTAAATTTCACATTTCCCAACAGTTCTATTAGCTTTTCCCTAACTTCCGAATCATCAGATATGTTATCAAAGTGTCTAATTATTGGTGCGATTTCAAATGGCATTGATAAATTAACCTTATCACCTGGATTGAATGATTCAGAAACATCGATGCCAAACAAGTTAAAAAAAGAACCAACAAAATTATTTTTATTATTCGTATAATCTAGCAAGTAGATACTTTCTTTCCCAACCAGGTTCGACCATTTATCAATAAGTAAAGGGTATCTAATATTATCAACTTCTCTTCTACAATATTCCAAGAAGTTCTCATCCTTCCTTATCCCCCACTGAACTTTAACTCCTTGCATATAAGAAGATAATAGATATTCGGAATAACTCCTAATCGAAAACACAACTTTAACGCCTATACCTTTTGATCTAGCGCTTTCAATCATTTTACGGATATGCTCGTGAGTATCTCGGATGAGGAACTCTGTCGAAACAATCGTAGAACCTTTACGCTTACTAACAAAATCTAGTAAGAGCTCCCATTCTGAGTTGAACTTATCTCCATTAAACCCAGGATGAATTGATGAAAAATAGTTATGTGCTCCACCATAAATTCCATATGGTGAGAAACAGGCCTCTCCATTGTTACCAAGAGGAAGTTTAAGGCCTATCTCTTGTATCTTACTGGTTGCTGTTTTCCCTATCCCTGGGTGAAAAACAATTGTTTTTTCTTGGTTTAAGATATTATTGTACATTTATTACTCACCTAAAAATGGGTAGCGACCAAACTGACTGATCAGTGGCCCCCATTTTAAAATCTGTTGTTCGTTTAAGTCATTGCCGTTTGCAAAAGGATTCGTCCATCCCGCAGCTTGCCACTTGTCAATGGGATTCAAAATGTGAAGGTTGGCCAAGCCAAAATCGCCAGGTAGCTGTGCATCTGCTACAGCATTATCACCAATGTGAACAAATTGGGCTTTATTCTTAAGTAGTTCATTAACATGTGCCCACATAGTCCCGTTGTCTTTCCTTAGGCCCATCTCAGAGGAAACAAACAGTTTATAACCATTGGTTACACCTGCTTTACGTAACATGAGGACTATTTGATACTCGGTGTAATAAGTATCAGAAATAATGTAAACCTGCTTACCTAGCCCAATCAAGTGATTGAGTACATCCACGACTTCATCTTTGCTTTCAATCATTTCAAGATCGTAGGCAAACTCTAGCTCTGCGAACTGTTTCGCTTGTTCGTCATCCCAACCTTGCGTTGCCGCTAATTTTTGGTATGTCTCGAAAATAGAGACATCTCCTTGAAACTTTTTGTCTACACGAACTTGGTATTCCGCTTGATTACGCAGTTCCACAAACTGATGCTCAGACTCAAATAAGCCGTCGCTCACCAGTTGTTTACCTAAACGCAACTTTGCATAATCGGGAGCGTAATGGCTACGGCGAACAAGCGTGTCAAACACATCAAAAGAGATAATCTCAAACGGCTGTACTTTATGCACAAGCTGCTCTTTACTGCAAACGTAATTTGCAAAAACATAGCTCTTATCTTGCGTAAAGGTGGCGAGTTCTGGATGATAGAAGAGCTGCGAATAGCCATTGCGCTCAGCCAATAAGCCAACGCATCGTTCCAATGCGTGCAATGGGGAGCCATCATTTGGAAGGGGCTCTTCAGGAAAGTCTGTATATTGGTGCTCTTTGTCTAATAACTGTTTAATCGCCGCAGGCTTAGCCCAGAACATCCCCCCTACCGGATATGAGATAAACTCGGAATGGTCTTGCAGATCCCACGCTTCATAAAATTCACCTTTATATGGTTTATTCTTCAACCAATGGTTCACCCAATCAGGCATCATAGAAAATGAAGTCGGGTAATAAACACCGCACTGCTCATCATCTAACATTTGTGTCATCATTTTTGACAACACATGATGATCATTAAGCAAAAACTCACCGAGGTAATCTGCCCATTGAGTTTGCGGGCGCCCTGAATAAAGCGATTTTTTAGAATGCAGGTGACAAAATAAATCATAGTCGAGTAGTGAACGCCCAAACTCTACGAGCATTGGACCAAAGTTACGTCCGCGGTTTGGAACTTCAACTACTTCTACATTTCTTACGGAACTTAGAGTACCAAGCTGTTGTTCTATTTTACTTTGATACGATTTATCACTAACGCTGATAAATAGATCAACACTTGTTGGGAAATCACGTAAGCATTTCGCGTAATAGTCAATAAAGTCTTCATAGAATATGTGCAGACAGACCGCGACCTTAAGTGTTTTCAACCTCTCGATATCAGGAGTAATTTGAATCTCCGATGTCGATGTCCAGCTAGGAGTATACGGTTGAACGTTCCTGCCTTCACTGTGACCAACACTTAAATAGTGCGCCAACGGGCTCATGTTTGTATGGTAAACATCCAAGTTTTGTTTTTGGTACGCTAAATTTGAGAAGCTAGGGCTTGGACTGACAGAAGAAAAGGTACTCTTGTGTAAATAGTCACTGAACGCATGTTGTTCACTTTCAAATGCGCGTTTTTGTACGTCGCTGTACCATTGGTAATCAAACAACCCATGATGTTTTGCATCTCTTAGTAGTTGCTGTTCATCAAAATTTAGCGCAACACTTCTACCATTCAGCTGCTTGGTCAATTTGCTTAACTTACGATTTAGCAGTCGCCTTTCGACTCGAACTGCCAAATTCATCATTTTCGGGTTATGGCGTAACGTGCGCTCGATACGAGGGAAACGTTGTTTAATGAGTGCTCGGTAATTCATATTTTCAAACCAAAAAAGTCGATTCCATTAACAGTCCCTTCACTGGCGATATCGTCGTCAATTTCAAACAATGGCCAACTATCTCTAGGTAACATACCTTTTTTGCTCACAAACGCACTGTAGAGGGATTCAACTTCTTGACGAGAAAAGTCAATATTGTGCTTAACATTGTAAGCCATTTGCTCAAATGCACCTTTGCAGATCGTTTCGATCAAATGAAAGTTATGTTGAGTAGAGACTTTACGCCCGTAGTAATAATCAAAAGTTTTGCTTGGTAATGGGCTAAAACGAATATCTTGAAACTGGCCAACGGGTGCTGTAAGCAATCCTTCCAAAAACATCGAACGATCCAAAGGAATATACCCTCCACCAAGCTTAACGCCTTCTTTGAGATAACCTGTCATTCTTGCCGTATGGCCTGCAACCAGCTTTACCCCTGGATTAGAAGCAATTAAGTAGTGCCCATTGGTGTCAACTTGAAAGATAAGGCTTAGCAACGTTTGAATGGTTCCTCCGTAGCCAATATCAACAATATCGACACTCTTATGATCGAAAAATCCCAGCGATTGCAAATACGCCTGATACGCTTTGCTTGACTGGGAAATAACGGGCTCTAGCTGCTCTAACTTGTCTTCTAGCACAGTGGAAACTTTGCCTAGGTCAGCTGGGAGCATCACTTTCTTAGCTTGCTCTTTGCTTGATAAAATCTGCTTGATGGTGGGATCACTCAACATAAAGCGAGTTCTAAGGAGTTCATACATTGAGCCAGCAAATTTGAAGTTGAGTGAATAATCGTACGTGGCTGGGTTTAGTAAGCCGATTTTGAAAAGAAACGCGCGCGATACCAACATATAGCGGGTATTTACAGCGGTTTGCTGCGCTTGAGCATATTCACAAAATGAACGCTCTAACCAATAACCTTCTCGAGCGAGAAAAAATAGCGGACGTTCTTGAGGTCGGTTATCAAGCAGATGTTGATGAAAATAGCTCAAAACGGGAGAAAGGAACACAGCACCTAGCTGCTGTAGTGATTCGATAGCCATTTGTTCATCCAATAATAATTTTCAATTTCTTTGTTATCGTAAGTTCCAACTGACGAAAATACCTAACAGTAACAGCTCTTAAAGCAACATCATTATCAAAAAACCAACATTAACATACATCCACTTATTTTAACGTAAGTTTAGTTTCATATTCCAATAGCTTTTGCTTTATGAAAGGGCCTGTTGGTCGAAGAGCGTTAGCATACTTCATTAACAAATATGCTTTATTTAAATCATGATTTTCAATAGACAAGGCACCGTCTCTGATAGCATCAATTAATTCTGGTGTAATACTTTCGTCCTCGTCACTATTTAGCTTCAACTTAATTATGAAATCAAAAGCATTCTTAGATAAACTGCTTTCACATAGAGACAGAAAAACAGATTCAAAAAAATGTGAATTAAGCTGTGCGAATTCAATAACCTCTTCCACTTTCGTTGGTATTTGTTTCCCTACAAGTAAAACCCCTAACCCATGACAAAAAGAAAAATTATAACTTGGATATTGAGTTGAGACTTCACTCCAAAATTTATTCACTCCAAAATTTTCTTTCTCTACCAAAGTATCATGAAACAAAACAACACCATGATCACTCATTTTTGGAAGCCAAGTTTCAAAATCTTCTCTAACTGCTTCGTAAGTGTGCAAACCATCAATATGCAGTAAATCTATAGACTCATCTTCAAAATCATTTACTGCATCATTAAAAGACATTTTCTTCAACGTAACAATAGAGGGATAATTTCTACAAAAAAAACCTTCAACTTCAATAAATATATCTTCAGGAAATTCCCCCATGTGAAGGTCGCCTTGCCACATGTCAATCCCATATATTTTCGTATCAAGGTTATGCTCTAAGACTGATTGGCTAAAAGCGTTTAAAGAATTACCTTTATAACAACCAAGCTCGACAATTACCTTTGGCTTCATCCAATATGTCAAGTAGTAGGCAAAAGGTATATGGCCAACCCAATCATATGAGGACGAATCCAATCTTTTAATATTTTCGATTGAGCTAAGATTCCCTAACACAATATACTCCTCTACAATTCAACATACTTCTCTCTAATACACCTTAAGTCCGACTCATAAATACTACCAATTTTTTCAATTAGTTGTTCTTTCATTTTTCTGCTACTGAAGTCTTTGTAGTTATTGGAAAAAGCCACCATATTTGATATAAAAGTTTGCCTATTGGCAGTTTTGTCGTTTAATTTATCAAAGGAAAATATAATATCAACCACATCTTCAATTATTGATAAGTTTTTTTTATTATTAGCAATCTTCAACTTTGAAGAATCAAAACCAATTGAAGAAAAAAACACCCTTATGAAGTCCATCTTATTCTTATCATAGTCGATGAATTTAACACAATCATATTTTGAAAACTTATCCAGCAAGACAGGAAAGTTAAAACCATCACCCATCCTTGAATAATAATCCAATATACTTTCTGAGTTAATTATTCCATAGTTAACCTTTACCGCCTGCAAGTAAGAAGAATAAACCAAATCCACATAATTCCTGACTGAAAATACAACTTCTACTGAATCAAAAAAAGACTTAAATTCACTAAGCAAAAAATCAATATGAGCTTGTGAACTATGCACCAAAAACTCTGAAGATAGTATATAAACAACATTCTTCTCATTACCGATAGCACATACTTCATTTTTTATCTGAAGTATATTATCTTTTATATTTCCTGCTGAGAAACCTGGATAATTATCTGCAAAGTAATGATGGGCATGTTCACTATCAAGACCAACATTTGGGTATATATATATTGTATTGTCGGATTCAAAGTTTGAGTTTTCAAATAGCCCATACTGGACTGCTGAAGTAGCAGTCTTACCAATACCTGGATGAATTATTAATTTCCTAGTCACTATATCCCCCTTTCATATAGAACAATAAGGAGCTAGCAGCCCCTTATTGACAGATAAATCTTCAATACGGCATATACAAATGCTCTATCTCATAACTAACCAAAGCGAATCCAAGGTTATCTGACAAAGATGGAATAAACCTCTCAAAAGCATGTGCCACCGTGCCGTCAATCGCTCCCATTTCTACTCCAAATAAATCTCGATTCACGTCAGAAATCAGCAATTTTTCCGCAAATTCAAAGTTAAACCAAAACATTGTCCCTGCAATAAATGGGATATCATAATTTATAGGACAATTATATACCTGAGAAAGCTTCTGTAAGTTATTTACATTATCCACTAGCGTTGCACCAGACAATGAATAAAGAAATGACTTTGGCGATACAATCCCTACATTGCTATTTGTAAAAATGTCCGCCACCTCGATAAGCGCTTTTTCACACAATAAACCTTTGTATATTGCATTCCTCCAACCATTTCCTTTGGACAAATGAGTAGACTTCTTCGAATGAATTTTCAAACCGTACTTATAATCTAAGTTTCGAATATTCTTCAAAGTCTGCAAAAATGGCCAAACATCTCGTCCCCTATTCTCACAAATAGTAACCTGCACAGGCTCTAATGACTCTATTAGTTTCTTTGCACAAGGCACCGAAAAGGTTTCCGGTAAACTAATAGCAACATCTAGACCATAGACTTCTCGGGCTTTCTTGATGCAAAGAACAATTTCTTCCACTAGATCTTCATAGAAAACATGAGCAACAACAACTGCATCATTTTTTTTAGGAAAAGATATTTCATTGGCTAAGTTTAGCAATTCATTTTTTTTTTTTGCTTTCTCATTTATAGTTGAACGCACAGCATTTAGATACGCGTAACCGTATTTCTTATCAGGTTCCAGGTATGTACCTTCTGCCCATTCATTCCAAGCATTAACAAAGACAAATTGCCCTCCCTTAGGATGAACTCGTTTAGACCAATCATAACAGCCACTCAACCATTTCTGAAACTTGGAAGGGCTTGCTCCATGGAATACGTTACCTCTACCAGGCTTACGCGCGCTATTATCCCAAGCCGTCATTACAGTGGGATAATACGCTTTTGATTCTTTATTTTCGCTCTGAGACTCTAGCCGTTCTAAGGAGAAATCCACTACATCTTGGTAGTCGTATACTGCTCCCTGAAAATCTTCATTGTAGAAATCAAGTTTTGAATTTATTTGACCTGCAACAATATTATGAGGAGGAAATTCCACCAAGCCATCAAAACCTAGCTCAGAGTATTCTCGAAAGCCAAATGAGTTTGTTGCAACCATATGTAAGCCTGGTAAGCCTTCTTTCTTGGCAAGCTCACGCCACAGTTTTGTCAAACCTTTAATGTCTGGAATAATGTCAGGACGATAAATTACGATAAATGGTTTTCCATCAACAGTGAGGTAGCGCTGGTCTTTGAAATGTCGCAAGAGATCATAAAATACGGCCTCGTTGTCATCCTCACTATGCTCTTGAGCAATCAAAATGTCATTTTCAGAGCCGTCCCATCTTCGACTCCAATTCTCATTTGCCCAACATAAACAGAAAGGAAGGTCCAGTGAGTCAGAGTTGTCTAAATATAGATCTATCGGACGCTCCATTAGTCGATGTCCAGCAAACCAATAGTAATGGAAACAAAAAGCCTCTATTCCATGCAATTTCGCCATTTCGACTTGTTCTTTCATTACCTCGGGCAAACGTAAATCATAATAACCGAGATCACTAGGCAACCTCGGCTGATAATGGCCTTCAAATTGAGGTATTGTTTTTGCAACATTGCTCCATTCTGTAAACCCTTTTCCCCACCACTCATCATTCTCTGTAAATGGATGAAATTGAGGGAGGTAGAAAGCAACTACTTTTGGGGCGTCTTCTGATTTGTTCACAGTAGCCTCTATTCTAGGTGCATATTCTGGAGAACGCCCACCGTCAATATGAACTCTTTGCATTGACCTATAACATTCGCTACTAGCTGTCGCGTTAATCTCATTTATCCCTCGAGACCGACCTTCATACTGTCCCCAAACTACGTAGTGATATAGTGGATTAAGGCCAGCATCAGCAACATCAGGATGCTCATTTAAATACCCATAAGAGTCAAAATCTTCACTAGGATTGCGTCCTTCGGACCAACCATAATTTAAGTAATGTTCAAAAGGTGAAATAGGAGCTTCTTTTACATCTGGATAGTTCTCTATATAGTAATTTTCGTCAAAATAAGTTTGGGTTAGTTCACAAAGTTCTAGGCTATATTTTTCTTGATCGTATATCATCGTCATCACCGTTATCGAAGCTCTTTCCACCAGTTTTCATTAGCAAGGTACCATTCGACGGTTTTCTTGATACCACTCTCAAATGACTCATACGGCTTATAGCCAAGCTCTCCATTAGTCTTAGTCGCATCAATTGCATACCGGCGATCGTGACCAGCACGATCAGTGACGTAAGTGATTAAATCTTCAGATTTTCCTTGTGCAACAGTGGTTGCTTCCGGGTAACGTGCAATAAGCGAGCTATCATTTGCAAATGCTTCATTCATTAGCTCGCAAACCACTTTTACAATATCGATATTCGCCCACTCATTGTGGCCACCGATGTTGTAGTTCTCACCTAAACGCCCCTTATTGAGAACCAAATCAATACCACGGGCATGATCGGTTACATATAACCAATCGCGGATTTGTTGGCCGTCTCCATAAATAGGTAGTGGCTTGTCATGCAGAATGTTAGTGATGATTAGCGGGATTAGCTTTTCGGGGAAATGATAAGGGCCATAGTTGTTTGAACAGTTAGATGTTGTTACTTCAAGGCCATAAGTGTGGTGATAAGCACGTACTAAGTGATCAGATGCCGCTTTTGAAGCAGAGTATGGAGAGTTCGGTGCATAGGCCGTTTCTTCGGTGAATGCTGGATCGTTTGGCTCTAGCGTACCGTAGACTTCATCGGTAGAAACATGGTGGAAACGATGCGGTAAAGGTGATTTTCCTTCCGATTTTGGCTCATCTATCCATACTTTTTTCGCCGCTTTTAGTAAGCTGTAAGTGCCAATGATATTTGTCTCAATAAACGCATCTGGACCGGTAATAGAGCGGTCTACATGAGATTCTGCTGCAAAGTGTACAATAGTGTCCAGCTTATGCTCTTTCAGCAGAGCCTCTACTAACTGTGTATCGCAAATGTCACCATGTGCGAATACAAATTTCGGATTGTTTTCTACAGGATCTAGGTTAGCTCTATTACCTGCATAGGTGAGTGCATCCAATACCACAACTTTATCATTTGGGTATTGTTCTAACCAATAATGCACATAGTTTGCACCAATAAAGCCGGCGCCACCGGTGACCAATAAATTACGTTGCTTTTGAGTCATTTTTTAACTTCTATGTTTAGTTGAAAGTAGAAATAAGGTTCAAGGTTCACACAAAGCGTATGTTGATACCTAATCAAATACCCAGACCTTTATATTTAATAATTTCCAATGCTTTTTCCTTGAAGGAGCGAAGCGAGGCCCTTTTAACTTTCGCCTTGTTCCTGTAACTTCAATTCATCCATCATTACGGATAGTTGCTGTTGCCAGTGAGTGGTTTCAACACCACTTGCCTTCTCTGCGGAGGCTTTGTCAATTACGCTAAAACTTGGGCGCTTCGCTGGGGTTGGGTAACTGCTAGCAGGAATAGGGCGAATAGGAATGGCTTTATCAAGCATGTCTTTCTTAAGCGCTAATTCTTGAATTGCTACTGCAAAGTCATACCAAGATGCCACACCCGCGTCTGTCCAGTGGTAAATTGGAGTTGAAGAGGTACTTCGATTCAGGACATCTTGTTCCTCGATACCGGAATCATGATACTTGGATAAATCACCACTTTTTGCGACCAATGCCCATATCATTTGAGCTAAGCCTTTCGCCCAAGTTGGTGTACCAACCTGATCATAAACAATACCAAGTTGATCCTTTTCAACCATTAAGCGAAGCATGGTTTTAACAAAATTGTTGCCGTGTGCCGAGTAAACCCATGCGGTACGAATAATGGCCGCTTGATCACCTAAGATCTGGCTGATTTTTAAATCACCCTGAAGTTTAGAGTCCCCATACACGTTAATTGGGTTTGGTGTATCTGCAGTTTGGTATGGTGTAGTCTTAGTGCCATCAAACACAAAATCAGTAGATACATGAATAAGCTGAGCATTGATCTCTTTGCAGGCGATTGCTAGATATTCACTGCCCTTCTCATTCACCGCATAGGCTGTCTCTTTATCTGTTTCGGCTTTGTCTACCGCTGTGTATGCAGCTGCATTAATCACAACATCAGGTGAGTAGGCAATCAAAATTTCATTTACTTTTGCCTGATTGGTGATATCCAGTTGCTCTGCATCAAAAGAAGCAACATCTAGATTATTAGGCACTGTTTGCTCGAGTTCCCAAGCAAGTTGACCGCCTTTACCTGTAATTAAAATTTTCATAAAGGATTCTTTTTAAGATTTATGGGAGTTCAGCTTTGTATAGCTCGTCCCTTTTAACAAAATGAGAAACAATGCTAATTGGCTCTTCCAGTTCGATTGACATACTCGTCCTTGAAAGAAGTAACCTAACCGCCGCCAATATCCGAGTTTACGAAAGTGAGAGAATGGCACATCGACATCTGGCTCATTATTGAACAAGCTCGTAATAGTTTCAGCTTGTTCAACTGCTCGCCAAAAATTCCGTTCAAATTTTTCGAGATGCTCGCTAAAATTCCGAACAAGATAGTTCAGAGAGTAATCTTTTGCGCCAATCGTATTCTTACTATGTTGGCGGTACTTAATTGTTGCTCTATTGATTAATATGACGTTACCACTTAACTGTGCAACAAGGATTAACCACCAATCATGCATAAATGCCTGAGTAGGAATCGGCATCGCTTGCCTTAATAGAGCTTGATTGAACATCATGGTACAACCAGAAGCGACATTCATCTGCAGCAAGCGCTCGGTCGACTCATGCCAGTTAATAGGGATTTTTCTGTATTTAAAAAAACTTTCACAAATCACATTTAACAAATCATCGACAACAACTTTGTCCGTAAAGACTAGTTGAGGCTGATTGTTAGCTTGTAATGCAATTAAAGCTTGGTAGCTCAAGAGAATCTTATCTTTGTGCCAAAAGTCATCTTGGTCACACAACATAATATATTCAGATTGAGCTAGACCAAGCGCATATGAGAAATTTTCTTTCGCACCTTGTTTACCGCTTTTATTAATGTGCCACTCAATCTTTGAATCACTATTTTGAAGATTACACACAATGGCTCTAGTATCATCTACAGAACCATCATCAACCACAATGATACGAGCAACTAAATAAAAATAGTGATCGCATTGCTGAATAGAACGAATTTGTTGCTCTATATAGCGCGCACCATTGTAAGTGGCAAGAATAATATCAATACAAGGCTTAACCATATCGTTTATTTAATAGCTTAATGTAGATATAGTTTCTGACTTTCACATATCGCCAAAGTATGTTGGATATAAGCGCTTTGGCGAGGTGTTTGTGCTTTGCTTCTCCACCGAGGTGATGAATCATCTGCACGTTGTTTATCAATTTACAAGGGATATCCAACAATCGCGCTTTATAACAAAGATCGACATCTTCACAATAAAGAGGAAACAGTTCTTCAAAGCCATTAAGTTGATTAAATGTTGATTTACTCGTAATTATCGCTGAAGCGAAAAACCAATCTTTTCTGCGCTGAAACTGAGCCGTTGACATACCCAATTTCGCGCGGACTAGACGAAAAGCTTGGTTAGCAATATTTGGCCATTCATTATAGTGTTGCTGAACAGATCCATCGCTATTCAATAGTCTTGGGTAACAAAGCTGCATCTGGTCTAAACTTGCTTGTTTTGCATACCAATCGTGTACAGATGTATCTAAAAAACGAGTATCAGGGTTAATGATAAACAGCTGTTCATACTTTGCTTGCTGTATCGCAATATTATTGCCAACCCCAAAAGAAGTTGGCACTTTATTGGGTAAGACACGAATCAAAGAATCTCGCCCTCCGCGATCAAGTTGAGTATTGTATCGCTCGGCAAGAAGTTCAAACTTCCCACTATTTAGATTGTCAACCACAATAAACTCAAATGGAGAACACCAATATTCTATAATCGATGCAATCAGTTCCTCAATATACTCAAGGTGGTCATGAGAAACAGTAACAAAAGAGATGGGGTGAGCAATCACTGTCATTTAAAATTTAGGAGCCTGTTCAAAGCTAACACCTGCTCGGTCTTTATCTGACAAATTAGGTTGTTTACCATCAACCAATGGCCACTCTATCGCGATAGAAGGATCATCCCACTTAACTGATACATCGCCTTTTGGATTGTAGTAGTCGGTACATTTGTAAACAAATTCCGCTTCATCTGACATAACGTAAAAGCCATGAGCAAAGCCTTCTGGTACCCAAAGCTGGCGCTTATTCTCCGCAGAAAGTACAACACCGACCCACTGGCCAAATGTTGACGAATGTTCACGCATATCAACGGCAACATCAAATACTTCACCAGACACAACACGAACTAATTTACCTTGAGTATTTTCTGTTTGGTAATGTAAGCCACGAAGAATTCCGTGGCTTGATTTACTGTGGTTTTCTTGTACAAACTCGCGTTCACCACAATTTTCGTTGAACAGAGAAGTGCGGAAGGTTTCCATAAAAAAGCCACGCTCATCACCAAACACTGTCGGTTCGATGATTTTCACATCCGGGATTTTAGTTTCAATAAATTTCATAACATCAGGTTCCAAGGGACAAAGGACAAAGGACAAAGGACAAAGGAAAACAACTATCTCTTAGAATACTTGTTGGTCCAACAAACCAAGTAGGTATTCTCCGTAGCCTGATTTTTTCAATGGTTCAGCGATCTTACGAACTTCTTCTTCACCAATGAATCCCATTCGGTAAGCTACTTCTGCAGGACTATTCACCTTTAGTCCTTGTCGCTGCTCAATCGCTCGAATAAAGATAGCAGCATCAAGTAGATCATCGAGTGTACCAGTATCTAACCAAGCCGTGCCTCGCCCCATTACTTCTACATTTAATTGACCAGATTTCAAGTACTGGTCAATTACATCTGTAATTTCTAATTCACCACGAGGAGACGGCTTGACGTTTTTAGCAAATTCGACCACGTTGTGATCAAAGAAATATACTCCTGGAACAGCATAGTTTGATTTAGGTTGAACTGGCTTCTCTTCAATTGAAATTGCTTTACCTTGCTTGTCAAACTCAACGACACCATAAGAGGTTGGATTAGCGACATGATAGCCAAATACCGTTGCACCTTGTGCTTGGTTATTTGCATTGCGGAAAGATTTTGCCAGATCGTGGCCATAGAACAAATTGTCACCCAAAACCAATGCTGCTGGTGAGCCCGCTAAGAACTCTTCAGCTAAAATAAAGGCTTGTGCTAAACCATCAGGTGAAGGCTGGACAACGTATTTTAGAGAAATTCCCCATTGAGATCCGTCACCTAGTAAGCGTTTAAAACGATGCTGCTCTTCTTGAGTGGTAATAATACAAATTTCACGAATGCCCGCCATAATTAAGTTTGCGAGCGGGTAATGAATCATCGGTTTATCATAGATAGGCATAAGTTGTTTACTCACAACTTGAGTGAGTGGGTATAAGCGTGTGCCTGAGCCACCCGCTAAGATAATACCTTTACGCCCATAGGGGTTAATCGGTGATTCAATCGTTAAGTTCATAGTCCAACTGGTCCTTTTTTTCTTAAGTTATTATTTAAGCTCACGAATAGTTGAAATGATAATTTTTGCGATCGCAAAAAACATTGCTACCAACGCTGCAAATAAAGCAAGGTTGTAATAAATATCTGGGTACTTACTCTCTTGCGGCTTCGTCGCTGATTCAACGACTATGAGATATTTCAACTGACGATATGCTTCTATCCGTGATTTCTCGAGTGAGACTTGCGAAGACGTGTAAGCTTGCAGCGCCAGTTCCATCTTCACTTTCAAGTCAGTATATTTGGCTAAGATTTCGCTCACAGGAATGCTTTGATTGCTCTCATCGGATAGCTTAGCCCTTTCCTTACTCAACTGCTCTTTAAGCGCCTTAAGCTCATTTTTTAATGCTATTACCTGTGGAGCATTCAGCGTCATTATTCCTTGTAAGCCTTTTAGCTCTGCTTCCTTAGCAGAAATCTGCCCTTCAATACCATAAGTAATTTGTTGCATCGCCATACCTTCAGCAGTTGGGTCAAGTAAGTTGTAGCGCTGCTGAAAGGTTAGTAAAGCCGCTTGAGCTTGCTCTAGTTGTTGCTCAATATTCTTGTGCTCACTTTTAATGAAATCTAGCTGAGCCTCAGCGAGCTGGTGGCCTATAGAGTTGATGTACCATTCCGCCCTATCAACGATTGTTTGAGTCAACTTGTGGGCAAATTCAGGTTCAAATGCTTGGCTATATACATGGACAATACTCGAGTTCGAATCAATATATACCTTCAATCGTGATTGGTAATATTCCAAAAACTCTTCTTGCTTCGCATCCTCACTTAAACGGCTAAAAAAGTCCGCTTGCGATAGTGAGTAGTGCGCACGCAGATTTAGCGTTTCATCAAGGTAGTTGAGCATATCATTAGATAGAATGTATGCCTTAACCAGCTCGGTATCCGAAACTCCCGTATTTGAAACACCAAGCCCTGTTAATACGGCCATTGAAGCATCCATAGTCGCCATTCCATCTGGCTGTTGAACGATGACCTGAGCTTGGCTTTCATAACGCTCGGTTGCTAAAAAAACCTGATAGAAAGCGAATAGTAGCGTTGGAATAACTACCCATGAGATAAAAGCATGCTTTGAAATCAGCTCTATTGCTGGAGAGATATATGTCGCAAAAGGATAAGTGTCGGTAGGTAATTCACCTTCGTCTGCGCTAGCTTTATCTTCAGGGCTTTTTGCAGGTCGACTTTCAGTTTTCAAACCCGCAGATTTATTCGCCTCACCCTGCTGTTTTTTTTGCACCTGAAGGTTCTTTAAGTTAGTCACTCGAACTAAAATGCGTTTTGCTAGTTCCGGATCTTGAAATTCCAACTGCTCAGCTCTAGCAACAAGAAACTGAATACTATCAAAATCTTGCTGCTGCACGCTGTTTTTAAACGCCTGAAATCGCTGTTCTGTTGTTTGTGCTGTCATTGCTTATATTCTTACTAGGCTAACTAAATTGAAGCCCATAAAATCTGCCTAAACCAAGCTGCACAGTGCAACTTTTAACTTTTAACTTTTAACTTTTAACTTTTAGCGACTTATCGCTTGCTTCCAGCTTATTTGATAACAAGCCAAGGCAAAAAATGTCATGACTAGAGTGCAAATATCTAGGTAGAAGTAGCTCACCCCTGCATCACCATATTGAGGATACGCAGCGAAGCGGGATAGCTCTACAGCGTGCAAAAGTGGATTCCAAGTCAAATACTTCCAATATTCCATCGGGATATCTTGAAGGCTGAAAAAGATACCCGAGATAAAAAATATTGGCCGAGTGATTAGTTGTTGGATTTTCGCTATTTCCGGTACATAGCACTTCGCCAGTGATAACAGCAAACCAAATGATGTAGCTATCAACCATACTCGAAGAATAATCAGGATCACTTCAAGAGGATCATCTATCTGCGCTTTTATTTGAGCAAAGTAGCCAATTATAGCCAACAAGATAACTAGAAAAAACTTCGTCAATAGCTCAAAGCCTGATATCGCAATTAATGAGCTGATCGGTTGCACTTGCCTAAATGCATATAATGGTTTGTTTTTTTGGATAGAGTTTGATGACTTTTCAACAATCCCTAAAAAAAACTGAACTAACACTACACCATAAAGCACAAAGAATATGGTAGGCATACCGTGTGTTTCTGTACCACTCAACGCGCCACGTATCGCCACCATGACGACGACCATAATCATGGGACTTATTAATGCCCAACTTAAGCCGAACTTGTCGTTAAAAGTACCTTTAATTTCCCTAAGGAAAATGGCAAATATGACATCTCCCCATATTTGTAGAATGGAGCGCTTTTCTACCTTTGCCATGGTTACTTAATTACTACGTTAGCTGCCACAGCAATTTGGTAGATTATTTGGGTAATATCTTTTACCGCTTGCATAGTTTTACTATCAACTTTAGGCAGTACCAAAATTTGATCGCCACTCTCGATAGGTCGCTTGCTATCAAACTCTACCAATCCGTTTGCTCGGACAATCGCAATTCGGCTATCTTCCGCTCTATCGGTAAAACCGCCAGCCCAAGCAATGTAGTCATCAATCGTTGCTTTGGAGTTAAACACTACAGCTTGTGGCATCAAGACCTCTCCACCAATTTGGATTAAATCGGTCTTATGCGGAATAACAATTTTATCGCCCTGCTCAAGTAGAATGTTTGCAATGCTGCCATTATCAGCGACAATCACTTTACCAAGCGGTTCAACTTGACGCGCTCGGTCAGTGAACTGCATCACCATTTGCGCTTCTTTAGCACGGATTGCAGCTTCGCCGTCTGATGATGCTGGGGCTGTAAATACACTTCTTTCTAAACGGTTCAAAGACTCTTCAATCATCTCTTTCTGCCTTAAAGCAACACTTTGGCGCAGAATATAGATAGCTCGATTATTAGCCAGTTCGGAATCAACAGGAATATAACTTAAGAGTTCGTGAAGGCGAGTGCGCTTGTTAACCGCGAAATAAGATGGGCCAAGATAACTTCCACTGATCTGTACGTCGATAACTTGAGCATGCAAATCATCATTGAAGATTACTTTATCACCATCTTGAAGAGAAAAGTTCAAGAAATCACTGTAAGGCATATATAGAGAGAAAGGACCACTGTCTCGATTACCTACCACCCCTACATGGCTTACTTTGGCTAATGGACGTGAGTAGTCTGTTAGTTTTGCTCCTAAAGCACTTAATTCTTCAAGTTCAAATCGAAATGGATTTCTAACACCACCCGCTACAGTAATAGCCGACTTCTGAGGCTTAACCAGAATCACATCGCCATCTTTAAAGCTGATATCTGGCATTTCACCACTGCGGATAAAATCGTATAAATCTATTGTCGCTAACTTTTTATTCTGTCTAAGTACAACAATTTCACGGTAACTACCACGCACAGGATCTATACCGCCAGCTCGCTTTAAAAAATAAAGTACGCTATCAGACGCCATTCCAGCATATTGCCCTGGTCTAATAACAGGTCCAGAGAGATATATACTAATAGGTGTCGATGTAAGTAGATTTACATAAACGCTTACATTTGCGGTATACACTTTTCTAATTTGCGAAGTAACGTATTTATTCACTTCACTTGCACGTAAATTCTGAACTTTTACTGGCCCAACTTCTGGAATAAATATATTACCTTGGTTATCAACAGTAACGACATTCGAATAATTTACCGCACCCCATAGCCATATATTTATTTTATCACCAGCTGCAATTAGATAATTATCATTTAGGCCATCACTGCGTTCTGTCTCGTAACCACCAGCAAATAGGTTAGCTCCATACGGTGGTGGTAAGTCCTCACCACTAGATGGCAAAAGTTGCCTTACATCCGTCTCACCCGGTAAAAGAAGATTGTTACGATTTTCTACGCTATATCCGCCACTTTCCAAGACTTGGTTAGGAGAAGTCGAACCCGCCAATGCCGTTGTTTTGACATCAGCCGAAGTCGTTGTAGAAAATTGAGATGCAGCGGCTTGGTATTCAGAAGGGATAGTTACAGCATTGGAGGGGGATGTGATAATCAAGCCTAAGCTAGCTAATGTTTGACTCATTAGCCTAAAAGATAAGTTTTTCATAATTATAGCTGAATCGACGTTGCTGATTGAACAATGTTAGGCACTAGATACCAAGTGCTTACTTGCTTTCCTTGTTTCTGCTCACTATTGGCACATACCACGCGCTGCTCCGTTTGTTGAACTTTTTTATGTATAAACAGCTGACGGCATTGATTTCCCAAACTAGAACTATAGTTAGGTCCCAACTCAATGTAATAATCACCATGAGGCAAAGTTGTACTTGACGGGGTATCTAAGGTTTGTTGGTAGTGCTCTGGTAATTTGATACCTACTGGCTTAATAGCAGCATTAACGAGTTCAACACTCGCCTCAACTTCGCGAGGTTTATTTGAGCAGCCCCCAAGTAATATCGGCATCAAAAATGCGATAGAGATCACTTTGTTCATTTTATTATCCAATATAAAATTACGCTACCGCCCATCGGTATTGACGCAAACCACACTATGCAACTCCACATTATATAAATTAAGCGGAGATTCTTATTGTATTACTGAGTTGTTTGTTAGTAAGGTTTTCCTGACGTTCTAGTGTATTTCATTTCAATCCGTAATGAAACTACCTCCTGTTTTTTGATTTATCTTATTTCACTTTTACTTCTTACTGTTTATTAAATAGAATAAAGATTGTGCACTGATATGCACTAACATCGATGTGTTAAATTGTAAATTTACAAGGATAAATTAATGAAAAATATTGCTCTAGCAATGTTGGTTGCACTAGGTGCGGCAACAAATGCTTTCGCAGCTGGTGAAGCAGCTACTGGTGCAGCTTCTGCAAGTGGCGGTGCTGCTGGCGGCGCTGCTGCAACAACTGCGGCTGCTGGTGTAGCAACAACGACTGCTGTAGCTGTTGGTGCTGTTGTCGCTGTTGGCGTTGTCGCTATTGCTGGCTCTGACAACGACGGTACTGATGGTACTGATGGTACTGATGGTACTAACTAATCATTAGCTGTTAGTCTAAACACCCTTAGCTTGGCTAAGGGTGTTTTTTTAGTTAATAACGCACGCCATATCTTCTTTTTATGTCATTGTCAGGATGAATGAATGACTTATCTTCGCAGCGCTCTACTCATTCTTATTCTCAGCTTCTTATCTGGTTGCTCCCAGCGTTTTCAAGATGTTAACGCTACAATTTCCGAAGGTCTCTTTGGGTTCGATGACATCAGCCTAAAAAAGGAGCAAGTCGCCGAACTGCCCTACGCCAGTATTTATGCCCGCGTAAATCAAGGCCCACAAATTTTCATGGTATTAGGGTTTGTTGATACCAACCCTGTTACCGGCAACCAACAGCTAAAATGGCTTTCCTCTGATAGTGCGGTAATCACCACTGAAAATGGCCGAGTAGTCAAAACGACCGCTCTACCTAGCCACAACTTATTGGGCTTATCATCAAGCACCAATCTAGCTGCACCTAATAACGAAACCACCTCTTGGCAAAATAGCTATGACTGGCAGCCAGGCTATCACTATGGAAAACAAGCAAAAGTAGAAAGCTCACCGGTAGGTATGGGAGTGACAACTTCCTTACTATGGGAAAAACAAACGAGCCATATTCGTGAAATCATCACCTTTCCTGATTCAGACCAACAAATGCAAAACGACTTTTGGGTAGATAACCAAGGTAGTGTAGTAAAAAGTGCTCAGTGGTTAGTTCCAAACGAGCTTTTGATAGAAATAGAAGTTCTTAAGCCTTACGCGGAGTAATTCAACCATGCATTTATCATCTATCAAAAAAGTTACAGCACTGTTCTTCGCAGGTTGCAGCCTAATTACGGCATCGAACGCATCGGCACAGGCGCTTAAAGTAAACCTACCCTCAACAGGCATCGCACTTGAATACGCTCAGCCACAGCGGATTGATCAAGTATTCACTGATGTTATTGCGCAAAAACCATCACCTTCTCCAGTTAATTTCCCCATCGCCAATCAACTGTTCAATTTAGAGAAACAAGAGCAAAGTGAACAGTTCAAGCAGCAAGTTTTGAAAAAACTGACTGATTTAACCTCAGGTAGTGGTAAGCAAAAAAAATCTATCGGCATTCTGATTGAGCAAATCAAAGATTGGCAAGTCGGCTATCGCGAATCAATCACGTTAGATTTTGATGAAATACGGCTGCAATCAAAGGCTAACCCTATGCTAAGTGGCGAATACGAATTTATTATTCCTGGCCGTAGCAATACCGTTAGCTTCGAGGGCTTATTGTTCTCTCCTCAACAGGTTGATTTTAAGTCAAACCAAACATTGAGCGACTACTTGGGTAAACTCAACCTGCTCTCTAGCGCGCACCCCAGTTATGCATGGGTTATCTACCCTAATGGCCATTACATTAAGGCTGGCTATGCCTACTGGAATAATGACAGTACTCAATTGACTCCGGGCAGCGTGGTATTTTTAGGTTACAACTCTGATACCCGTGAAATGCAGAACATCGAAAAAGACATCGTTAAGCTAATCAGTATGAGAAAAGGCACACAATGAAAATCCGTAAGCTTCCATTACTCCTTTCATCATTTGGCTTAATTTCTCTGCCAAGCTCAGCGACAAATGCAGATTGGCAAGTATCGCAAACCGATTTTGGTGGTACTGGCTTGATGCAAACGCCAACAGCAAGAATGGCTGATGAAGGCGAGTTTAATATTGGTGTTAGCGTTAACGATGATTACCATCATTATATGGTTTCACTTCAACTGATGAGTTGGCTCGAAACGACTATTCGCTACACACGTGTGCCTGACCTCGACTTTAGTAACGACCCTGAGTACAGTGGTGATAACCTCTACACCGATAAAGGCATCGATTTCAAAATTCGTTTACTTGAGGAGAGCTACTGGTTGCCTGAAACCTCTATCGGCGTAAGAGACTTTGGTGGTACTGGCCTTTTTGATGCGGAGTACCTTGCTGCCACTAAACGCTTTGGCAACGTCGACTTCACTCTAGGACTTGGTTGGGGATACTTAGGCCAAAGTGGCAATACCACAAATCCGTTTTGTAAATTCAGCGATGAGTACTGCTCTCGCCCTACCGACTTTAAAGGCACCGGAGGCAGTGTCGACTTCGAGCGTTGGTTTAAAGGCCCTGCATCTCTGTTTGGTGGTATCGAATATCAAACACCTTATGAACCACTGCGTTTAAAAGTAGAGTATGACGGCAACAACTACAGTCAGGATTTCCCTGTCACTCGTGGCGGAAAATCGATGACGCAGCATACACCTTGGAACTTTGGTATGAACTATCGCTTAGGTGATTGGGGGGATGCTAAGTTAAGCTACCAACGCGGAGATACGCTAACCTTAGGCTTTAATATCTACACCAACTTCAATGATATGAAGGCAATTTGGCGAGATGAGCCTAAAGCCGAGTTAAGACCAAGCAACAAAGACAGTGATTGGCGACAAGTAGCTGAGCAAATTGATAGTAATGCAGGCTACGAGCAAAACACCGTATCCAAACAAGGCGATACGCTTGTGGTTACTGGAGAGCAAGTTAAATACCGTGATCGTAATGAAGCCCTCGATAGAACTGCAGCAATATTGACAAACAACAGTGATGACTCCATTGATAAATTTGTTGTAATTGAAACCAAAAATGGCATGCCATTAACTGAAACAATTATCGACCGTGATACGTATATTGCTGCTGCGACTCACATGTCCACAGAGGCTAAGGTTGAAGATGCTTTCTCGACTAAGGAAGTGACCTCTAAAACTAATGCTGCGCTCGCTTCAACGAAACAACGTTGGGATTATGGCGTTGATCCCGTTTTGAAACAAAGCATCGGTGCGCCAGAAGCTTTCTATCTATATAGCATTGGCTTAAACGCGAAATCGAATTATTGGCTAACCGATAACGTGGAGCTGGCTGGCTCGGTTTACTTCAACCTAACCGATAACTATGACAAGTTTAATTATGTTGAGTACTCTCCACACGTACGTAACTACGCAACACCACGCGTGCGTACGATGTTCCGCGCTTATGTCCATGATAATCCAGTTCGCTTAAATCGACTTCAGTTAACTTGGTTTGAACAACCAACAGAGTCGGTTTATACCCAAGCTTATGGTGGTTACTTAGAGTCAATGTTTGCCGGTGTGGGTGGTGAAGTGTTATATCGCCCACTCAATGCTAACTGGGCAGTGGGCGCCGATGTGAACTTAGTCAGCCAGCGTGACCCAGATTCTTGGTTCGGAGTATTTAGCGAAGATTATTTCTTCTACGATGAAGCAGCCTGTAACCAACCGATCCCGCAATGCCAAGCTTATGTTCTTAGCCAAGGCACTACAGGACACGTAACTGGCTACTATATGCCGCAGTGGCAATTTTTAGACAGCACTTTGTTTAAGGTGAGCGCTGGTAAATTCCTTGGCGGTGATGTTGGTGCGCGTGTCGATTTCTCTAAACAGTTTAAATCCGGTGTGATTGTAGGCGCCTATGCCACTTTGACGGACTTAACAGCTGAAGAGTATGGTGAAGGTAGCTACAACAAGGGCTTTTATGTCTCCATCCCTATGGACATCATGACAGTGAAGCCAAGCACCAGTCGAACTCAGCTCGCTTGGGAACCAATTACCCGTGATGGTGGTCAGATGTTGCGTAAGAAGTACCACCTATTCTACCGTACTGATGCTAGATCACAGTGGAGTCAACGACCAAATAGTGTTGAGTAATTTGCGGTGATTAATGTTAGGGGCTGATGTGAGAACATCGGCCCTTTTTGGTTTAGTTACTCTGTAGCTAAGTCTTTCACCCGCTACTTAAGATTCCGGACAACTCGTGCCTCATCTCCGGAATGACAATAATAACGTTAGGCACATTTATTGCTTAAATCCTGTCAGATTAATATGAATTGGACGAGATATTGACGATGAAAGCAGCAAAAACAGCCATTTTACTGACTTTACCAGCCCTAATGGTCGGTTGTGGTGGCAGTGGTGGCAGTGGTAGCAGTGGTGGCAACAATGGTGGTACAACTCCTACAACATACACTTGGCAGTTTGTTCAAATGAAAGAACTACCGAAAAGTGCTATGGAACAATTTTGTGGAGTTGGGAATGCTACAGTCTTCAATATAGATGATAGCGACAGTGACAGCTCAAACTGGCTATATACTTTCGCAGCCAAAGCTCCCAATATCTCAGACGTTATTGTGTATAACGCTGACGGAAGTTTAGCAAACAGCTCATTGGATAAGTTCGATATCAATCAAACTAATGGCACTCTAACGTTTACCGAAAATGATGTACCTGATGGTGGTTACCTAGTAATAGTTGACTCTTCGAATAGCATAGACAATGTATTAAGTGTAGAAAAGGATGCTATTCAGAACTTTGTCGTCAAAGTTAATAGAGAGCAAGGCCAACAAAGCTGTCTTACTGGCGGAAGTCTCATCAATGAATCCCGACTAAAGAAAGTGAATACAGGCACTTTTAATGGCATTGTAACAACGTCAGTAGAAGGCTATGTAGACGGAAAATCCACAAAAGATAGTGGTACTATCAAGGCTGATATAGAAGTTCTTGCTACCAACGAAAGCTTACTATTGTCCGGCTACAACGCTAGCAGCGAGGTTATTGGCTACAAGTTCATCAATAAATCTGAACTTTCAGATAATTCCTCCTCGACACCAAACACTGTTTTTCTTGACCCTATATTCGATAACAAAACTATCGACTTCACCAATACAGTTGGAGCAGTATTTGGCTCATTGACAATGAAAGCTATTTACTCAGGTTTAACATTTGACTGGTACGACTGGACTACGGAAGCAAACTCTTTCACCACGAGTGCTCCTGATACATCTTCTATCGACTACTCTTCATCTTACAAGGGAACTCTTAATGGTTGGAGTGTAGATCATAACTCTGTGCTTGAAAATGCAGCTAACAATGTTAGTTTGGCTGCCTTGGATATGCCAACACAGCCCGTAAGTCTAGATTGCTCTGGTACAAACTGCTACTTTTCCGAAACCGATGTAACATCACTTAACTCAGAGCTGAATACCATCCGCCTTTCTAGCGGTAATGCCCGTTACGCACTGGTATCCACTGGGAATGCTCTCGTACCAAAAATCACCAATGTCACCTACCCAGACTCTAGCACAACTATCAGTTCCAAAATGCTACTTTCAGAAAATAGTAGCGTAGAGTTGAGAAAAGCCTTCTTGGTAAATGATACGACCAGAAACTACGATCCTTCAGCGGACTATATTGAATTACTTGCAATGCCTAGCGATGATCTTCAGCACCGTGTAACCATAGCATCCTATGATTACACATTCATATCAAAATAAACAAAAAGGGCAGCGTTACTTCGCTGCCCTTTCTCTATCGAATTCAAGCTTTCGACTCTTCTACAGAATCTGCTTCAACACCCTATCCGCTTTCACTCGCGTGATCTTACGCATCAGCTTTTGTACTGGTTCTGGATAATTCTCAAACTTCTCTAACTGCTTATAGGTACAGATTAACTGAGTGTGCTGAAGGATGTTCTCTACTTCCTTTTCAAACTGCTTAGTTAGGTGATGGTAGTTATCTTGAATAAGAATCGCATTTTCCAAATCTAACTTCCATGCACGCGGGTTCAGGTTGTTGCCGGTGATCAGCATATAACGCTTATCTACCCAAATACCTTTTAGATGGTAGCTGTTCTCTTCATGCTTCCATAGATAGATGGAGAGCTTACGGCTAGCGATATTCGCTTCATTCGCTTTCGCAAACTGACGTAAGTTACGCTCATATAAGTAAGGTAAGCCACCGATGGTTTTAAACTCTTCTTCTGGAGAGATGTAAAAGTCATTTGCCGTTTTATCACCGACGACAATCGTCACTTTTACGCCCCGCTTGATCGCCTTTTTCACTTCTTTTGCTACGCTACGCGGGAAGTTAAAGTAAGGCGTGCAGATGAAAATCTCATCTTGCGCGAGAGCCAACAACTGATTAATGCCTTGGTTGAGTTTATTTCGTTTTTTGCCGACACCGACAATGGGTGTCACCGCGACATGCTCAGGAGAGATCGGTTGGTCTTCAAACTGGTACGATGCTTTTGCCAATGAACCACGTAGCTGACGAATTTGCGCTTTGATCTCTTTGGTTTCAGGCTTTGTTGGACACGCTAAATCGTTCACAGCAGGGTGAGCGATCATCTCTTGCTGAACCATTTTCACCATGCTGTCTGCTAGCGCCTGATTGCCCAGCACATGGTAACGATCAAAACGGTAACGATCTTTATAGTTCAAGTAGATGTTGTTTAAGCTCGCACCGCTGTAAATGACTTGGTCATCAATGATGAAGCCTTTCAAGTGCAATACACCAAACACTTCACGACCGCGAACTGGCACGCCGTACACTGGGAGCTTATGTTCGTATTTGTCTGCAAACGCTTTGTACATGGATGCGTTCGTTTCACCCGGAGCCGCACCAATCAAACCGCGCTGAGCCCGGTGCCAGTCTACACATACCGCAATATCTAAGCCTGGGTTGCGCTGCTTGGCTTCATAAAGCTCGGTTAAGATCTCTCGGCCAGCTTCATCATCCTCTAGGTAAAGTGCCACAAGGTAGATTCGCTTACTTGCCTTCTGAATCGCCTCAATCAGACGAGTTCTGAAATCTCGCGCAGCATAGAGCGTCTCAAACTGAGCCGGATCTTGCGCCAGAGTTGGCAGTTGTTCGAATATATTCCTATTGGTCATCATGTTGGATGTAATACCTTTACTTAAAGTGGAGAGCGATATTATCAAAATATGGAGGATTTTGCCTAGAATTGCTGCGCCAGTTTAGCATTTGACTGGCTAAGAATTGTCCTTAGCTCACAGCCTGATGAAAGTTTAGCGCAGATTGGCGTGATTATTGATAATCATCAAAGCCTTAACGCTTATCCCTGATATTGCATCGCGACCAGTTTCTTACCGCTATTCGAGTAGCGCTGAAAGAGCTGTTTCAGTGAGTTTGGCAATTGTTGTTCTTGCTGTGTTATGAAACCATGCTGAGTGTAAAAGCTTTCTAGGTGTTGATAAGCAAAGCAGTAATCATTTGCCGTTAGTATCTGTTCACGGCAATGTGCCATCAATTGATGACCGAATCCTTTTTCTCTTTGCTCCGGAACCACCAGCATTCCGGTGAGCAAGCGGTACTCTTCTATGTTACGAAAGCGCACGACCGCCACCATGTTAGCTTGCTCGTAGCCGACGATAGTCAGCTCATCCTTTTTCGCTTTGCCCGATGGATAATACTGCTTATACAGACGCGCCACCAAAGGCAGTTTGATCGGGTCTAAGGTTTCGATTGTTAACACGCTCATTATCGCCCAATAGTTTTTTAAGGTAGAATACGCGCAGTTTAGATGACTCGATAACGCTGATGCAAATAATGACCAACGCTAACCTTGCGCCCTACCATACGTTTTCTATTTCACAAACTTGTGACTACCTAATTGAAGTTCACAGCGTAGACGACATTATTGCCGCCTATCAGAACCCACAATGGCAAGCGCATCCTAAATTGATGATTGGAAAAGGCAGTAATATGCTCTTTACTGAACACTTCCAAGGTGTGGTAATGATCAACCGTTTGCTGGGTAAATCGGTGACCGAGACTGACGCATATTGGCATTTGCATATTGCTGGCGGTGAAGATTGGCCATCTTTGGTCGAGTGGAGCGTTGAACAAGGTTATGACGGGCTTGAAAACTTAGCACTCATTCCTGGTTGCGCAGGCAGTGCTCCAATTCAAAATATCGGCGCTTATGGCATTGAACTGCAAGATGTGTGTGAATACGTCGATATTCTTTGTTTAGAGACATTTGCAGTAAAACGCCTATCCGCGAGCGAGTGTCAATTTGGTTATCGAGACTCGATTTTCAAGCAAAGCTTATATCAAAAAGCGATTGTTGTGGCTTTAGGTTTAAAGCTTACGAAACAGTGGCAACCGAATATTGAATACGGACCGCTTAGAGAATTTGATAGTTCAATCGTAACTGCTAAACAAATCTTTGACCAAGTTTGCCAAGTGCGTATGACCAAGCTACCCGATCCATCAGTCACTGGAAATGCTGGGAGTTTTTTTAAGAACCCGATAATTTCCAACCAACAACATCAAAATCTCAAATCGCAATTCCCAGATTTAGTCGCCTACCCAGCCGATAATGGTCTGAAGTTAGCAGCGGGCTGGCTCATCGACCAATGCGGCTTAAAAGGCACAACGATTGGCGGTGCTCAAGTTCATCCAAACCAAGCGCTTGTGTTGGTGAATACAGGCTCTGCGACCGCAGAAGATGTGACCAACCTTGCAGCAAAAGTGCAAGCAAGCGTACTGGACAAATTTGGCGTGATGCTAGAACACGAAGTGCGCTTTATGGGCAGCCAGCAAGAGACCTATCTCGCACAAATTTTGGAGAATAGAGCATGAAAGAGCACACTATTAAACTCACCATCTTAAAGACGCTTGCTGAAGGCGGTTTTCACTCTGGTGAAGAGCTAGGCGAGCAATTTGGTGTCTCTCGCGCTGCGATTAGTAAGCATATCAAAGGCATTCAAGAATGGGGCGTCGATATATATCGCGTTCAAGGTAAAGGCTATCAACTTGCCCAGCCGATGCAGTTGCTAGATGAAAAGGTACTTAGCGCTCAGTTTGGCGCTTTAGTCGAGCTCATTCCGGTGATTGACTCTACTAACCAGTATTTACTCGATAAAGTTGATTCACTTGAGTCTGGTGCTGTTTGTGTTGCCGAGTATCAGGCAAAAGGTCGCGGCCGACGTGGCAGAGAATGGGTCTCCCCTTTTGGTGCAAACTTATACATGTCTATGTTTTGGCGACTTGATGCCGGAATGGCTGCCGCGATGGGACTAAGCTTAGTGGTCGGGGTTGCCATTGTAGAAGCGCTCGAAAAACTTGGCATTGAAGGGGTCAAACTCAAATGGCCAAATGACCTCTACTACCAAGATCGAAAACTAGCAGGTATTTTAGTCGAGATGTCGGGCCAAGCTGGCGCTGCAGCTAACCTAGTGATTGGTACAGGTATGAACTTGATGATGGCGGAACAAACCGAAGGCATCACCCAGCCTTGGGCCAGCTTAAAAGATGTGGCAGGCACTGACAGCATTGATCGTAACAAGCTTGCGATTAGCTTAATCACCACACTCCATACAGCCCTCACGGATTATGAAATGTATGGTATGCAAGGCTTTGTTGAACGCTGGAACCGCCTAGATAACTTTTTAGATAGACCAATAAAGCTGATTATGGGACCAAGAGAAATCACGGGGATTTGCCGCGGAATTAATGAGCAAGGTGCTGTATTACTCGAGACAGAAAATAGCGTTGAGAGCTTTATTGGTGGGGAGATTTCTTTGCGTGACAATGCAAATTAAACGAATCAAAAGCCTAGCTTATTTGGCTAGACTTTTGAATGTTCAACTCTTTTTAAGCTCGCTGACTCGCATTCCACACTAAGTCACCAATGCCATCAGTTGGCGCAAAACCAGTAGGGGCATCCAAGAGCAACTGACGTATCTGCTCGTGAGCAGTAATGTGACAAGCATCGTCTATTTGTTGCAACAACTCTTGATAGTCTTCGACCGATAAATAACTTTCATTAGCAGTCAATATACGTTGGTGCTCTGTTTGACTGACATTATCACCAATCAATAACTCTTCAAACAGTTTCTCACCAGGGCGAAGACCTGAATAATGAATTTCAATCTCTCCTTCTGGATTAGATTCATCTTTTATTTCGAGTCCAGAAAGGTGAATAAGATTTATTGCCAGCTCTGCAATTTTGACTGGCTCTCCCATATCTAAAACAAACACATCTCCACCTTTGCCCATAGCCCCTGCTTGAATAACCAATTGAGCGGCTTCCGGAATAGTCATGAAGTAGCGAATAATATCAGGATGAGTCACAGTTACTGGCCCCCCCATCGCGATCTGTTTTTTGAATAATGGAATAACTGAACCAGAAGAGCCTAAAACGTTGCCAAAGCGAACCATACAAAAGCGGGTGCCATTTTCCTTCAGCTCTTCTTGTTCAGCTAATGCTTGAAGGCCAAGTTCTGCCATGCGTTTGGTGGTCCCCATAACATTGGTTGGTCTAACAGCTTTATCAGTCGATATAAGAACAAAGGATTCAACCTTTGAGGCTACAGCTGCTTGTGCTGTTCGGAAAGTGCCGAAGATATTGTTTTCCACGCCTTCGATAACGTTGTATTCAACCAATGGGACATGCTTATAAGCGGCAGCGTGATAGACCGTCTGGACCTTAAACGAACTCATCACAGACTTTAGGCGTTCACTATTTTGTACTGAGCCTAAAATGGGGAAGACAGTAATTTCTAAACCTAAGTCATTAACTAATTGATTAACCTCTCGATCAATCTGATATAAGCCAAATTCAGACAGTTCAAATAAGACCAACGCTTGTGGTCGATTACTAATAATTTGACGGCAAAGTTCAGAACCAATTGAGCCACCAGCTCCTGTGACCATTACAACTTTGCCTGTAATGTTTTTCTCTAATAGCTCTTGATTCGGCTCTACAGTATCTCGGCCCAGTAGATCTTCGACCGTCACTTCTTTTAACTGATCTAGTTGAAAGCTGCCGTTGATAATGTCATCAAGGTTAGGAACCGTCAGTACTTCAACTTGAAGCTCAGTCAAGCGCTCGATAATATCTCGGCGCTGGCCACGAGAAGCGGAAGGTATAGCTAACAAAACTTTAGCAACGCTGTGCTTTTCGACCAGAGATTTGAGCTTAGAGCGTCTAAATACCGTAATACCATGAATGGTAGTTTTCTTGAGTGACTTATCATCATCGATAAACGCAACTACTTTGTACTCTTTTCCCTGCCGAATAAGGTTGACTAATTGGCGACCTGCAGAGCCGGCACCATAAATGATAACGGGTTCAGAATCACTCGATAACGCACTATTAATATAGTGCTTCATTAGCAGACGAGAGCCCCCAGAAAATATCACAAAGTAGCTTGCATATATGAAAGGAACAGAGCGAGGAAGAAAGACCTGGAGGTAGTGTGCCAACAACACAACTAACAGAGCTGATACAGCCGCCGTTGCAGATACAGAAACAATCGCCGCGGTGCTCATATAGCGCAAAATCGCACGATATAAACCACTACGAACAATAATAGCGATTGTAGCAACAATAAGGGCAGCTAAAAGAAACCAATACTCTGGGTCAGCGACATACTCAGAAATATCGCCCATTCGGGTATAATAGGCTCCCCAAAACGCAGCTGTAATGGCTAACGCATCAGAAAGTACACCAACGACACGTTTTACGGGGCGTGATAATGTAAACAGAAAACGCACGAATCACTTTCCTAAAGGTTTTATTGGTTGTTTAATCACAGCGCGTTGCGTTAGTGATGATTTCACGCAAAACGAAAGCGGTTTTTTCTATTTCATCCTCAGTGAGTGTTGGGTGCACTAAAAACATTAAGCTTGTTTCACCAAGTTCAACGGCATTTGGGAGACGCTTTTCTGGGCGCCATGGTGTGCTATCAAATGCTTTTTCAAGATAAACCTCAGAGCAACTCCCCTGAAAAGCTGGAACACCACGCGCAACCATTTCATCAACGATTCGATCGCGATTCCAACCGTCAGCTAATAGTTCAGGAGCCACAAACAAGTAGTGCTTGTATTCCGCATGTTCAGCATACTCTGGCACTTCAACACGGCGGACTAAAGGTAGATCACTTACAGCTTGATCAATAATCAACGCGTAAGATTGTCTTACTTCAGTCCACTCAGGCATACGCTGTAGCTGTATACGCCCAATTGCGGCCTGCATTTCTGTCATTCGCCAATTGGTCCCAAAAGACTCATGTAGCCAACGAAATCCTGGTGGATGCTGGCGATTGTAGATAGCGTCGTAGCTTTTTCCGTGATCTTTGTAAGACCACATAGTATCCCAGAGAGTTTTATCGTTTGTCGTCACCATGCCGCCTTCTCCACCAGTGGTCATGATTTTATCTTGGCAAAAAGACCATGCTCCTATGTGGCCAATACTACCTACACTTCGACCTTTATATTTGGCGCCATGTGCTTGAGCACAATCCTCAATGACTTTAAAACCATGCTTCTCAGATAGAGCCATAATGTCATCCATTTCCGCAGGCATACCAGCGAGGTGCACAACTATCACGGCTTTGGTTTTATCAGTAAGAACAGCTTCTATAGAGGCTGCCGTAATAGCCTGGCTATTTAGATCCACATCTGCAAATACTGGGTTAGCTCCTGCCGTCACAATCGATGACGCTGACGCTAAAAAGGTACGTGGTGTAGTGATCACTTCGTCACCTTCCCCCACATCAAGTGCTTTTAATGCCAAATCCAGAGCCAAGGTCCCATTACCTAATGCAATCGCATAATCACAGCCAACCCAAGCAGCGAACTCTTTTTCGAACTCACGACACTCTGTTCCAGTCCAGTAATTGACTTTATTCGAAAGCAATACTCTTGAAACCGCGTTTGATTCTTCTTCGGTATATGATGGCCAAGGGGAAAAGGGCGTATTTAGCACAATAAAACCTTATGTTATGAAAGAGGACGAGCAGGAGTTCCAACAACTGTGGCATCATCAGCGACATCATGAATAACAGTAGCTCCGGCACCGATTGTGGCATCTTTACCTATCGTTACCAACTGCTTTACTTGAGAGCCAATACCTATCCAGGAGTATTCTGAGATTGTTACACCACCTGCAATATTAGCGCCTGGGCTGATATGAACGCCGTCTGATATTATACAATCATGGTCGATGGAACTAGAAGTATTGATGATACACCCAACGCCTATAGTCACAAAAGGGTTCACGACAGCATTCGCCATTACGACCGTACCTAGTCCTAACTGAGCGTAACCACTCACCGATGCAGACGGATGTATCAATGGTTTTAAAACGGCTTCGGCTTGCTCAAGAGCCTTAATTTTTGGCAATCGGATATGATTATTGCCTATCGCAACTACCACTAAATCGTATGATGTCGCATGCTTCAGCAGAGTATCACTGTCTCCCAACACGCTCCAATGCTCGACATTTTTCAAGGCAGGCCAACGATCATCAAAAAAGTGAATTTCACGATAACCGTTAAGCTCCGCTATCTCAGCAATCACTTTCCCATGGCCACTAGCACCTAAAATGGCGCATTTAGTCATCGGCATTTCCTTTGAATGGTTCAATAGTGACATGTCCATCTGCTGAAATACCCTCTTTTACAAACACTTTTTTAACTGTAAAAAAGAGGATTTTAATATCAAGCCAAAATGAACGATTATCAACATACCAAACATCAAGCTTGAACTTTTCATCCCAACTGATTGCATTGCGCCCATTTATTTGTGCCCAACCTGTTACACCTGGGCGAACATCATGGCGTCTAGCTTGCTCTTTATTGTACAGAGGAAGATATTGCATAAGCAACGGCCTAGGGCCAACAAGACTCATTTCGCCTTTAAGAACATTCCAAAGTTCGGGTAGTTCATCTAGACTAGAGTTTCTTAGCTTATCGCCGAATGGCGTCATACGCTCAGAATCAGGAAGTGGGTTACCGTCTTTGTCCGTGGCATCTTTCATTGTCCGAAACTTGATCATTTCGAAAGGTTTACCATTCAATCCTGGGCGAGTTTGACGAAAAAGTACTGGGGAACCCAAGTTGTTCTTAATCTTGTAAGCAACGAGTGCAATGATTGGGGATAATACAATCAGTGCTATCAACGACGTAGTGAAATCAAACAGTCTCTTCATCCTAGAAGCTCCATATATTTCTTAGCGATAACACTCACCTCTCTTTGGGCGACAACAAATTGATGACCACGTTTACCGATCATACTAAGTTCATCAACAGGTTTTTTGTATAAACCTACGACCGCGTTAGCAAAAGCTACAGGATCGTTGGCAGGAGTATACTCCCCGCAGTCAGCTTCGTTGATCATTGACGGATAACCTGAGTACATTGCCACTATTGGTTTGGAAGCATACATATAGTCAATAAATTTGTTCAATGACAATCCATATTTATAGATGGGCTCATCTTGCACCGCGGCAACAAGGATATCCGAAGCAGCTAATATAGATTGCACCTGAGATTTCTTTACTTTCGGAGCAAATGTAATATTTGTTGAACCTTTTGCATGCATCTCCAAATCCTCTTTGAGGTAACCATCTCCTACAAATAAGAAATGAATATCTTGATACCCTTGAGATTCAATGAGTTTCGCCGATTCGATTATCCGATCCAAAGAGTTGGCACTACCAAATGTCCCCGTATATGTGACAATAAACTTGCCGAATGGGATATAAGATGTACGATAATCATCGCCAATATCCTCTTGCTGATCATGGTAAAAGCTCAGATCAACCCCTTGAGGAATACAGGTTATTCGGCAATCTGTTGTTACTATGCTCTTAACATGCGCCTCTAACCCCGGCATGGTACCAACGATTTCATCCGCATATTTGTAAGCGCACTTCTCCATACTTCCAAGCACCATTACCAAAGGATGTTTAGATGATAAGCCTTTCAAATCCATTAAGGTCTGAGGCCAAATATCACGCACTTCAAAAACTAATTTCGCCCCAAAAAATTTCTTAGCAAAAGCGCCAGAAATAATTGAAAACAAAGATAAAGAAGATGCGATAACAACATCAGGCTTAGGGTATTTTTTGCTAATCAGTAACCAAACCACCATTAACTCAAAATACAACCAGCCAAGTAAACGTTTGACACTGGTCGCTTTATCGTACTTTGGAGTATTAACCCAAGTAACATCAAAGCCATCATGCTCTTGATCAAGGTAACGCTGTTTAAACGTCGGCAAACTATCATACAAATGCGAGGAATTAGAAAGAACTAAACGAACATCCATACCAGCCTTCGCAAACTGCTTACACAGCATAGATTGGCGAGTATCAGCACCAAACGGTTTAATGTTGGCGTATTTAGAAATATACCAAAGCTTAGTTTTCATATGTCACTAAAGTATTGATGATATTTTTCGCTGCATGCCCACCACCATATAAGTTCATTTTAAAGTCTGATGAAAAATGGAAATTATGGTAGCACGTTAAGATTTTTTCTGAACTCGCCCCCACAAGAACATTGAATTTGTTCTCAACAAGCTCAACCCACTCTGTCTCATCTCGTAACGTAATGCATGGCTTAGCAAAAAAGAAAGCTTCTTTTTGTAAACCTCCACTATCAGTCATCACGAGTTTACAGTGATCAATAAGCCACACCATGTTGAGATATCCTACAGGGTCTATAATTTTGATATTTTTTGATAAGTTAATACCCCAATTTGCAATGATATTTCTTGTTCTTGGATGTAATGGCAAAACAACTTGAGTATCGAGCGCAAGCTTTTCAAGAGCAGTGAAAATAGAACGTAGACGCGATTGATCATCTGTATTTTCTGCTCGGTGGATCGTTGATAATATGAAAGGGCCTTCTATTCCCAGATTTTTAGGTTTGATCGCCAATGATTTGTAGAACAGGGCACCATCTTGCATAACATCACCAGAAAGAAATGCTTCCCCATCCCAAAAGCTAAGTCCCTCACTCTCTAGGTTATCAATCGCTGCTCGAGTAGGACAAAATAGTAACGAGCTCACTCTATCGGTAAGGATTCTATTTATTTCTTCTGGCATTTTCATATTAAAGGAACGCAATCCAGCTTCAATGTGTGCAACTTTAATGTGCAACTTCGATGCAGCAAGAGAAGCCGCTAATGTAGAATTAGTATCTCCATAAACCAATACCCAATCAGGTTTTTCATCCACGAGCACCTTCTCAATGGACTCAATCATTTGACCAGTCATGGCACCGTGCGATTTACCTCCAATACCCAGCGAATAAGTTGGCTTGGGGATTTTCATTTCTTCGAAAAAAATATCACTCATATTCTGGTCATAGTGCTGACCAGTGTGCACAATAACTTCTTCAACGTTGGGATAGTTAAGTAGCTCTCTGCTAACGGTTCCGGCTTTAATAAATTGAGGTCTAGCCCCCACCACTGTTACGATTTTCATTGTTGCAATAAACCTTCGTAAATTCGCTTCATTCGAGATGTATTTTTCTGATAGTTGTACTTCTGTTGTACAATCGTTCTGTTAGCTTCAATAGCTTTGGTTTCAACACCATACTTTACCAAACGTTCTAAAATAACAGCTAAACTGGCTTTTCTATCATCGCTCAAAAACTCTGCATAACCTTCAGAAAAAGTTTCTCGATTGGACTCAATATCCGAAACTACTGGATACAACCCAATATGCATCGCCTCATATAATGCTAATGGCGCTCCATCTGTAGTTGGTATGGAAATATAATACTGAGCATTGCGCATAAATTCGAACAAAACGCTATGTTCAACTTTTCCTTTGAACAGAATAGAGTGTCTGTTATCACATGACTTTATAGCCTCACGAACTCGCTCTTCATCCGTTTGTTTTCCATAACCATAGACCAACAAAGTCCCCTTCCCACCATTTGTTAAGTATTGGTCAAATTCACGCACGACATAATCTACTCGATAAATATCAAGGAAGCCTCTATTAATAATAAATATTGGGGAAGCAACATCATGTTGAATCGGTTTAACAGAAATAGATGTATCGATCCCATACTGAAACACTTCATAACTAGGATGAGTAGAAATGGCTTCCGCTCGTGCCGCAAGCGCTTTTGACGCACAGTTTACGATAGGATAAGACGACAAAGTATAACGCATCAGAAGTCGACGTAGCACAGATCTCTCACAATAATTGATGTCCGACCCCCACGCAGAAAGTACTTTCCTATTCGTTTTGAGAAAAGAAGCCAGCAACCCATAAGAGCTGGCATAATGCACATGTACAACGTCTGGCTTTACACGATCAAAAAACGTTATCAATTGTCTAATTGCTGTAACACACCAAGATTTCTTATGAAAAATGCTGCTATAAAAATAAACGTTGCTATCCAAAATCGACGTGACATTAGACTCTGCGAAAGTAAAAGCAAAAGTTTCATAACTACTATCTAAGCAATCGGTCCAACGTTTCATATGAACACTGGCAAGATCACCCAAAACCAATAATTTCATACTTACCTCCGCTGACATATTTCACTAAATAGTTCTAATCTTCGCCTTTCTTTGACTCTATCGTCTAACAATAACATAGCGTTACGCCGTACATCATTTTTGTAAGGTGACTGCTTTATCCAACTTTCAACAAATTGCTTAATCTCTTTTTTAGATTTATCATAATCTTCAATGTTTGCTATCTGTTTGTATACAGGATTAAAATTAGAAGATGCATCAAAAAAATCTGTATCAACGTAACTACCAAAGCAAGGTAGGCCATAATTGAAATATTCACGACTCTTCAAAGGACAAGCTTCTGAAAGCCCAGCTCTCTCCAAAGCTAATGAAGCAATACCGATATGAGAATTTGATAATATTTCATCAAGCTCACTTCCTGTCTTATAGCCATGATAAAAGACATTCAGAGTGTTACTACCTGTTTCACCCACAACATGAAAATCGTATTCAGGCAAGCTTTTCGCTAATTCAATTAAGTGATCAAGTCCATGCCATGGCAAACCAGGTGATACAATAAAAGCTAACGATACCCGACAACTTACGCTCTCATTAAGGCTCGGAACTCTACCAAAATCGTAACCGTTAGCAATAACACAATATCGGGGTATATTTTTTAAGTCTCGCCGATAGAGCGCTGCGAGTTCGTTAGTGACAAACACATATGCTGAGGCTGTATTTTTCAGTCTATCTCCCAATACCGAGTTATAAATTCGAGTATAAGTACTATATGCTGCCCCTGAATATTCTTTTTTTTCATATGAATTTATCTCTAATATGGTAGGAATTTTCCTAAATAAAAGCTCAATATGAGGAGTATAAGTGATCAATCGAGAGTACATCAGATCGAAAGATTGATTGCTTATGTGTTGAAAAAATTTATATGCGTTGTAGTTAATTATAAATAGTTTACTAATTGCAGTGCTATTTAAAGTGTATTTTTTCCCCAACGTAACCACCTCTAAAGAGCAAACATCCAGATAATTTCCGGTACGTAGAGAATAGACCAAAACTGTATGACCTTTAGAAGTCCATATTTTTGTTTTCCTAAGGATTTTACATAATACTGAACTGGGGTTCTCAGTATCAATTTCACCTTCAATCAAGTATGCAACTTTCATTACTTCAAACCTAATTTTAAATCTCGCAATTGAAGCGATTTAAAATCTCTGAAAAATAGGAAATTCTTTTTCAGAGAAAAACATATTAATGAGAAAAAACAATACAGAACAAAACAGTGTTGAGTACGCAGCGCCTTCAATTCCAAGCACAGGGACTAACATATAGTTACCCAATAAATTTATAAAACCCACTGCGATATTAACAATTGCAAGAATTTTTGTTTTACCGCTAATGCTCAGCCCAGGAAAGAACACATATGCACTTTGAATGAGCATTGCACATGATAATAGAACAAAGACATATGCTGAATTATGATAGTTATCACCTACAATCACTAGCAAGAATTTATCAGAAACAAAAAACAAGAAAGCCAAAAAAATCAGTGATGCACAGCAATATATTGAGAACAATTTTTTAATACTAGATTTAACGTTAGGATTATCTAACTGACTGTATATCAAAGGAGCTAAAGCACTCTGAAACCCCAGAGTTATAAGAGTCACAATTGATGCAAACCTTGCAGCCACTCCATACTCAGCGAGTTCAGAAAATCCAAGAAGCTCTTTAATGACCATACGATCGACCAATGTAGACAATATAACACCAAGGCTAGACAAAACGAGAGGGGAAGAAAAAAGAAGCATCTTTTTCAAAACATCATAATTAGGTTTATTAAGCCAATAAGAACTTATTTTCGAATAGTTGTAAACAACGACGACCAGTTGCCCTATTATGGTACTCAACAAAATCACTATTAATGATTGTTCAAAAGCATTTAACCCAACAAAACCTAAAATTGCTACTATAGCAGCGGAGAATGCAGAGGAGATAGTAGCAGATTTACTATCGAGATTAGACCTGAATACAATAGAACTCATGTATAGTGTTGATGTAACAAAATAACTAATCAAAGCCAAAAATGCTATTAATTTCTGATCAGACTGCCCCGTTAAAAATAAAGACAAATCATCTATAAAAAATAACCCAATAATCAAAAGAATGGTATAAGATACAAAGTTAAAAAAAACACCATTGGTTATATATAAAGATTTCTCTTGGTGGGACTTTGCTTCTGAAGAAAACCTTAACACAGATTGAGTTATTTCAAGTGATACAATTACGGCAATAAAACTACCTATAGTAAAAACATAATCATAAGTACCGTATTCAACTTTATCTAGAAAGTTCAAATACACTGGAAGCATTACAAAACCAATACCTTTAGTGAAGAGGTTGGCTAATGTATATAGAAAACTATCCTTAAAAAACGTGCGAATCATATTTGCTCGTACTTACTTTCAAGGTATCGCTTAGCTTGACTATGAGAGCCGTGTAACTTTGACCAACGATAGCCTCGCTCTGCTTGTTCTTGTAACTGTTCGACTGGAGAATCTAGAGCGTTCTTTAGATTGTCAAACACTTCCCAATAGGGTGTTACTACCCACGCTTCGTTAGCTCCTTCAGGAAGCATAGGTTCAATATTTTTGTCAGCTGATGTCAGAAGTACCGAATTTGTAGCCATAGCCTCAATCCCAAAAACACCAGGTACAAAAGCGTAGAACTCATTAAGTACTATATGAGCACGGGCTAACTCCGATAAAACCTTATCGTGGGTAACTCCAATAAGCTCAACATATTCGAATTCATATCCAATAGTTTGTAACTTCTTAATAGCAGCACGTACTATCTGTGTACCTTTAGGTATAGGAGAAGATGGGCAGTGAAGTACCACTAATTTTTCAACATTAAGCCATTTATGCTCTTCACTCAACTCAAAAAATTCATCGGGTAGCATGTATGGCAAGTAATGAGCATCACTTTGCATATATGATATCTGATCTACAGGATAGTTAAATATCAAATCTGAAAATCGATCTGATGCCACACTCAATTTCTTGATGTTTTTTTCTCTAGTATCCAAACTGCACCTTAAAATATATGGGTGATAAGTGGCTACTGTATCCATATTTTTCAATTGAGGAAGAGATAGCATTTTATCGAAAGATCTTATATCTGTCCCCGTGTATACACAAACAATTTTTAAACCTTTTGATTTTAAAAAATCAAATTCCCAGCAACGCCCATCATCGGGGAAATTTATTAACCCGTCGTTACCTATGTATGTTACTGTACTGTATCTTGGAACGACACATGCGAGAATATAACATCGATAAAAAAATCCAGCTAAGCGATTTTTTTTACTAGGTTCAAAGGTGTACGGAAAGTCATAAAAATAATTTTCAGATAAATTAACTGAATCATGCCCGAGAATTTCGGACATGTTTTTTAATATAGAAGCAGTTTCAACTCCTAAAACCAAACCCTTGGAATCCGAAAAGGTTGAGGCAGGAAAGGCATACTGTAACCCAACTACAAGCTTTTTTTGTAAATTAAACAATAATTTCTTTAGAATTTCTTTCATCTTAGCAGTTCGATATGTCTAACTTTTGTTCAAAATAGTTAAAATGTAAACCATCAATTATAATGAAATAGTGATATTTAAAAGATACAATAATATAATAGGTGCGTACAAGACTAGGAATACTCGTAGAATCCACGACCAGTTTTTCGACCTAGTCGACCAGTTCGAACATATTCTTTTAATAATGGGCTTGGTCTATATTTAATATCACCAGTATCCTTGTATAAACTATTCATTATTGATAAACAAACGTCAGTTCCAATTAAGTCAGCTAACGCGAAGGGTCCAATTGGATGACTCGTCCCAAGCTTCATTGAAACGTCAATATCTTCTTTAGATGCTACCCCAGTATGGAATAAGTTTATAGCTTCATTAATCATTGGAATTAATAAGCGATTAACAATAAAACCAGGTGAATCTTTGACCTCTACAGATTTCTTATTGCTTGCTGTTATTATATTTTTAACTTTTTTTATTGTATTATTAGATGTCATGTTTCCAGATATAACTTCAACCAAATCCAGGTCAGATATAGGGTTAAAAAAATGAACACCAACAAAATTCTCTGGGTGCTTATATGCCATGGACAACAAAGAAATCGATAATGACGATGTATTAGTTGCAACTACAGTTTCCTTTGATGCGTAATTAGAGACCTGGGAAAATAATTTCTTCTTTTCTTCAATATCTTCTACAATCGCTTCAAATATAAACAGTGAGTCAGAGATAGAGCTAATATCCGAAACAACGGTAATCTTTTCACTTGCTTCTTGATAACTAATAGTACACTTCTTGGCAATTCGACGTACAGATTTTTTAATCTTTTGAGTAACTTGCTCAATAGAATCTTCTTGCCGACACCACACATTAACTTCAATGCTATCCTGTAAGCATGCTAATACAGCAGCAATCCCTTGTCCCATCACACCGCAACCGAGCACACTATACTTCATATACCACCTCGATTTTTTTTCAATAATTTAATGAAATTTCGATGCTCTGTTGCAAAGTATCCCGTGACTTTTTGGCTGTCTTGTACATCCCGAATAACTGTCGAACCAAGGCTTATATATGCCTTATTACCTATAGATACACCGTCTGAAATAATTGAATTGGGCCCAATCCACACATCGTCACCAATGACTACGCTCCCGCAAATTACAGCTGATGCAACGATCATCACATTGCATCCAATTTTAACGTTATGGGATATATGAACAAGATTATCAATCTTTGAGCCGCGACCAATAATAGTATTGCTTAAAGCACCACGAGCTATAGATACATTTGATCCTATATACACTTCATCTTCAATTAATACCCCACCAATGTGAGGGAAGTTTTTAAGTGCTCCATTTTCAGATTGATAGTACCCAAAACCAACGCTACCTATCGTAGTGTTGGATTCTACAACACAATTCTTTCCAATTTTTGTATTCGGATAAATTACTACATTATCTCCAATTTGACATCCCTTCTCAATAACGCACTCCTCATGAATAATCACATTATTCCCTATAAAGGATGATGGTGAAACTACGCTACTATCATCAATGGTTGAATTCTTAGAAATATAATTTCTATTTTTTTTCTTGTAGCATAAATCGTATATTTCACAGAAAGTAATTTTTGGATCTTCCGTAAAAATAGCGCAAATAACATCATTGGAAAAATTAGTTACCATTGACAATGGTAAAATATAAACACTACATACTCCCTCATTGACCAACGTCATATCTTTAACTCGCTTTCCGTCAAGAAAAGTAATACCATTAGTCTTTTGGTTTGTTGCCGAGCAGAAATTTGTAAAAGTAGTATTGATGTTCCCATGAAATTTATATTTTAAATTCAATAAACTAAGGCACTCAAATATATTGAACATTTCTATCCCTCATGAATGTTTTTATTATAATAAGTATCAGGATGAGTTAAGAGATAAATAAGGTCAGGATTATCCTTTGCATGCTGTATAGGACTTCTCTCATCGCCTGCCATAATAATACCGTTATTGTAAGATTTCCAACGGATCCATTCAGAGTCTGAGACATATCTACAATGATTCCAAAGGCTCTCGTCATACGCTTCATATAAGAGTCCAAACTCACTAGGCTTACGTGTTTTCCAGAAATCTAAATTATTATTCCCTGTTATATCACCATGTGAAGCTGTGCCTAGTATATTTATATTGAAAAAATTTTCGAATATATGTTTTTGTTTAATAAGCATTTCATCAGCATCAATAAAGCAAAATTTCTCTAAATCTACTAGTTCTGTATGAAGTCCAATTTCATGTTTTAACTTCTTAAGATAATTAATTAAGTTAATAGTAGAGTATTCAAATAAATTATATTTAGGACAACTAAACCTGAAATACCAACTTGCCTTAATATTATGTTTTTTAAGAATCCTAGCTATTTCCCAAGCTTTATCAATTGAAAAGTCGACATCAATACGATTAATAACCGTTTTAACAGTGGCGCCCTCTATGAAATAATCTGAAACCCTTATAAAGCTATAACCTTCATTAATAAGACCAGTTATCTGTTGCTCAAAATCCAGAAAACTAAAACTCATGATTGTTCCTCATTAGGTAAGGTATACTTGATATAAAAGCTCCACGGAATTAGTCCTTTTTTGGCCATAAGGTAGAAGAATGGCCTCATAAGTTCAAATGTCTTTTTATAGTTTTTAAAATCGGTATAGTATTTTTTAGGCTGAGTCATTAATGCCTCAAACTCTTCATCGTTCAAATTCAAACGTTTTTTATAATACTCAAGTAGTCCATCCTCAATATGAGGTTCTTCTTTCATTAACGCCAATGCTTCTTCTCTAGTCATTCGCCCATCTCGACAATAAGCAGAGTAACCGACTATTCTGAAGTCACTATTCCAACGTTTAGGAAAAAAATAACTGTGAAAAAATGCAGCCGTTCTATTCTCTAAATGATGGCCACCATACCATGTCCATCCATAATCACGAGTTAACATTTCTTTTGCGGCTTCTTTATCATAATCTAAATAATACAGTGGCCTTACTGATTTTATCTGGTTGAACATCATCCATTTCAATTGTTTTGACAACCATAAGTTAGGAAAAGTCTTCATCGGTATCAAGCCGTACTTTTTATGGACACTCTGAATATACTTTGCATCCATATAAATCCACCCCATAGGAGCAGAGCCTTCTGTTCTGAAGGAATGACCATCAATCTTATACTTTATGCCATATTTTTCGGCAGCCATATTCATTGTGGTGGCCAGACCGATGTCTGTTGGACACTCAATATCACGCACTCCAGATTTTAGAAATGACAGTAAAATGTCATCAAACTCTCTCGACTCAACAACATGTGTATATAAATCGATTCCTAACTTATCTGTTAATACATGAATATTTTCTGTTGCAATAGTTGAATTCCAGGTATTGTCAAAGTGCACAGCTAATAAGCGAAGACCATATTTTTTTGTCATGAGGTGCATTAGGTAAGATGAGTCACAACCGCCTGACACGCCAATCAGAGCGTCATATTTCTTGCCTTTACCAGCAGCCTTCATTTCATTTACAAGTTTTTGTAACTCTTGCGCACCTCGCTCATCATTAGGAAACTGTATTTCAAACTCTTCAATTTGACGACAATAATTACAAACACCTACTGAATCAAACGTAATATTGGGAACGGTTTCGTCATAAATACAACGCTGACAAATTTGCACACTCATTTTAGTTTCCCCCTAATAATTCTTTTAAATCTCTCAATTTTGGGAACTTTATTAATACTCCCATCCCTTTGGATTGAAATACAGCCATACTGCCTAATGCGACCGCTGACGCATGACCATGTTGTATTACTTTTCTTATGTCTTCCTTAGAACCTGCTCCACCTAATGCTACAACTGGAACCTCTGTGTTATCCGTGAAGTACCTAATGAGTTCACAATCAAATCCTTCCCACGTTCCTTCGTTATCAATATTATTAACGATGATTTCACCAACACCCAAATAATTGAGTAAGCCTAAGATTTCATCTAGGCTTTTTTTAACTCTATTCTTACCATTGTAAATATATACCTGTTGAACTTTTCTAAATCGTGAACGCTTTATATCTAGAGTAGCTATAATACTCTGAGCACCATAAATCTTTATTGCTTCCTTCACGATTTGAGGGTTTTCAAATAACAGTGAACTTACAGAAACCTTTTCTACACCTAGATAAAATAGATTTCTAAAGTCTTCTAGTGTTTTTACCCCTCCGCCATAGCAAATCGGCATAAAACACTCAGAAACTATTTGCTGGATAAGTTCAAACTGAACAGGCAAAGCTTTACTTGATGCTCTAATATCAAACAAAACTAGTTCGTCCACTTCCATTTGATTATAAATTCGACATGAATTCGACGCATCACCTACATATACCGGAGACTTAAATTTGGTTGTTTTTACCAAACCCTGTCCATCAAGTAATAGAGCTGGAATTACTCGAGTTCGTAACATTTAAATGCTCTCTGCAAAGTTCTTAACTAATTGCATACCAAACTTATGACTTTTTTCAGGATGAAACTGAAACCCCCAGACATTGTCTTTATTCACCGCGCACACAAAATCATGCCCATAATGACTCGTTAATAGCTGATATTCTTTTGGCACATCGCTAGCATGATAAGAATGTACAAAGTAGAAACGAGTCTCATCATCAAGCTCTTCAAGGCCTGCCAAGATTGACTCTCGCTCTCTACAAGGTTGTACAATATTCCAGCCCATATGAGGAATCCGCAAACGGTTAGGGCCAGTTAATAAGTCACCTGAAACTGTGTCAAAGTTAAACTTTTTCACATGGCCTGGGATTAACCCCAAACCTTCCTGATTTCCCTCATCACTAGTGCTAAAAAGAAGTTGCATACCCAGACAAATACCCATCAGGGGGGTATCGCGGGCATTGACAGCTTCAAGGATTGCTGGTTTTAACCCACTCTCGTTGAGTTTTCTAACTCCATTGTCCCAATGGCCCACTCCCGGAAATATTAGTTTTTCAGCGTTGAGGACATCTTCTTTCTTGCTAATAACTTGCACTTCATGACCTATATGCTTAATGATATTGACCACAGAACCTATATTACCCATTTGACAATCAATTATTGAAATCATAACGAATGACCTAAAACTAAATCATGACTATTAAGAACTTTATTCAGCTCCTCATTGCCACGTATTTCTTTTACTTCAATTCCACGACTATCACCACAGCCAATAACAATGCCTGAGTCCAAAAACATCACAACCTGACCGGGCTTTGCATAGACTGGATATGTAAATAGTTCAGCACTTTCGACTATAAACCGTTTTCCCTTGATTTCGAAGTAAGCTCCAGGGTATGGTTCTGTTTGTGCGTTGATAAACCAAAGAACTCGATCTGCAGACTGTGACCAATCTATTAAACCTGAGTCAATATTTCTTCGCGCACAATAACTAGCCGAACTATGATCTTGCTCTTTCCCTAAATTATTGCCATCGAGTATTTGTTTAAGAACATAACCAAAGTTATCTGCTATTTTTGACTCTAATTCAGCTAGGACGCACTTAACTTTTTTTCCTTTTCCAGCGACGGTCCATTGATAGTAAACATCACCAACATCAATACCATCTGAGATTTTAAACAGTGAAGAGCCTACAATATCATCACCATTTATCATTGACCAAACTAAAGGAGAAAAGCCACGGTACCTCGGTAAAAGAGAGTGGTGAATACCAAAAACCTGATCATTTAGATGAAGCAAAACGGAGTTGGGGATAATCCAATACCAACCGCATACAAAAGCTGCATCAAATTTATAACCGAAAACAATCTCGAGAAATTCTCTATTATTTTTTACTACTTTAAGATCTAAATTTTCGCTTTCACAATAATACTTGATGTCCTCGAAGCAATTACGCTCGTCAACAGTATCATCAAATGTCATAACAAAAACTTGGCTTTGTACCTTATTGTAAGCAACAAAAGATTTAAGGCATGCCAATCCTGAGTTTTTTGAAATCAGAAATAGAACCTTATTCTTATAAACCATATAAAGCCACGCTCAATTCATTGACGACAAATTCAACATCATCATTGCTCATGCCTTCATGTAAGGGCAATGCTAGTCCATGTGTATATAAATATGATCCTTCAACAAAGCTATTCTCTATATTTCTTGAATGATTGAACAAACTAAGCGAACTCATACTTTGGGCCCCAAGGTTTGATTCAACTTTTTTTGCTCTTAGTGCTTTGATAACCTCAATTCTTTCAAAGCGCTGGGACAATACAATCATATAGGTTTGAACACTGTGACCATCTACGATATTAGGTAGTGTTATTAATCCTTGGGCCACTATAGGGCTCAGCAACTCAGTATATCGATTAGCAAGTGCACGACGTTTAGTAATCCAATCATTTAGCTCTGGCAGTATTGCTCGACCGATTGCAGCTTGAAAATTGGTCAGCCGATAATTTAAACCAATACTCTTAAACTCGATGCCTTTGTCCGACCTTTCCATACCATGATTTCTAAACAACATCGCTTTTTTGTGCAATGTATCATCATTGGTAACAATCGCTCCACCTTCACCAGTAGTTAATGTCTTTCTCGGGTGGAATGAGAAACAACCAAAATCTCCCACTGTACCAACTTTAGCATCCCCATCTGAAGCACCAAGAGCGCAAGCAGCGTCTTCAATAAGCTTCAAATTGTATTTATCCGCTATTGCTCGGTAGAGTTTTAAATTTTTGGGGTTTCCGAACTCTAGAACAGGCATAATTGCCTTGAGCTTTTCAGGCCCTTGCCAAGATGCAATTCTTTCTTCCAATAGCTTTGGACACATATTATAAGAAGAGGATTCGACATCAACGATGACCGCTTTAGCCCCAGTCATTTCAACTATGTTTGCAGTCGCGGTAAAGGTGAAGTCCGGTACTATTACGGCATCCCCTCGTCCTACGCCTAGGCTCAGCAACGCGACGTGTAACGCGGCGGTACCATTACTAACAACCAAAACATGCTTCGCACCTAAATACTCAGCAAGTTCTTTTTCAAATGCTAAGCATTCTTCACCGTGAACAAGTTGACCACTTCGCAATATATCACCAACTCGAGATATAGCTGATTCCGGTATTTGGGGTTGTGATAATTTGATCATGCTGTTATTTACTCAAGAACATATCCGGCATTTGCGGTAGATCATCCATATTCTTTGCTATCCATTCAGCTGTGCGAACTAAGCCTTCCTCTAAATCTACTTGAGCTTTAAAATCTAATAAATCATCTGCTTTATCTACATTAGGTATACGAAGTTCGATATCAGCAGAAAGTGCGTCTCTAAAAATAATTCTCGACTTTGAGTTTAGAACTCGACAAATCGTTTCTGCCAAACCATAAATTGTTGTTACGGCTCTGGCATTACCAATATTAAACGACTCACCAACAGCCTTAGGCATAGATAAGGCCTTCATTAGAGCGTCGATCATATCATCAACAAAACACCATGCACGGATTTGAGAACCATCACCAAAAATGTAAATATCTTCATTTCTAAGTGCTTTACGAATCATAATAGAGATCGCCCCCTCTCCAACTTGTCCAGGTCCATAGACGTTGAAAGGTCTAAAAGTAACAGTAGGTAAGCCGTGCTCTCTATGATATGCATGTGTTAGATGCTCTCCAGCTAACTTGCTCACGGCATAGGTCCAGCGAGCTTCGCCCACGGCTCCAGTCGTCGTAGAATTCAGTTCGTCAACTCGATACGCTCTAGAACCAAAAACTTCAGAAGTAGAGAACTCTAGAAACCTTTCTACAGTACCAGCTTGGTAAGCGGCTTCTAAAGCATTAGAGGTACCCGTCATATTTACAGTCATCGTTCTTACAGGACTCTTAACTGTATTATCAATACCTGCGATAGCTGCTGCATGAATAAATATCTCAGATTCCTGAGCAGATCTGATCAGATGAGCGCGGTCCAAAACATTACCTTCAACAAGTGTCAGGTTTTTATGTTTTGAGAACGGCTGACTCTTTAAAGTATTACGATCTAAGTTGTCATATGCGACAATTTCATTCTCATCAATCAACTTTCCAATCAGTGTGGAGCCAATAAAGCCTGCGCCACCTGTGATGAAAATTTTCTTATTTTTTAATTCAATCATTATGTATTCCAATACTTAAATTTATTTTTTCATGTATCCATGCATCGGCAGGCTAAATACTTGACTAGAAAGTTTCTCTGCTACTGGAAAATCACCTTTCTTATAGTTCAAGTTCGAAAAAGCACTTTGCTCATGCATACAAGTTCTGTAGTACACCATTGTCGGTATACCTTGCTCTTGAAACGCTTTCATCGCGTCATCTCTACGATTGCTTCTCACCGTATATTGCGCCCAAGAGCTGAAATAATTGTCCGGCACACTCGGAGTAATAAAGTCATTTGAAAGAGTTTTTTTGTAGTTTTCTGCGGACTTGTTTCTAGCTTCTAGTTCTTGCGGGAACTCTGCTAACTTTTCCAGAAGAATTGCAGCTTGAATTGTATCTAAACGACTGTTTACTCCAATTCTAACATTGTCATATTTATCAGTACCTTTACCATGTATTCTTAAGGAACGGATCAATTCAGCATACTCATCGTTATCTGTGAAAATTGCCCCTCCATCACCATAGCAACCGAGTGGTTTTGCAGGAAAAAAACTGGTTGTAGCAATATCACCAAACGAGCCTGCCATTTTCCCGTTAATCGATCCACCAAATCCTTGCGCTGCATCTTCAATTAACTTCAAATCGTATTTTTCAGCCAAAGCTTCAATCGCAGCGTAGTCTGCTGGAAGTCCAAACAAATCGACAGCGACGATAGCTTTAGGAGTTAGTATTCCCTCTGCGATTACAGATTGAATACGTTTCTCAAGATCAATCGGACACAAGTTGTAAGTCGCTTCATTGGAGTCGACAAATACGGGTATCGCTTTTGCAAACGCAATAGTTTCAGCAGTAGCAAAGAAAGTAAAAGTCGGACAGAATACTGCGTCTCCTTCTTTTATATCCAAAGCCATCATAGCTAGTGTCAGTGCATCAGTACCGTTAGCACACGTAATTACATGTTTCACGCCTACATATTCAGCCAGCTTTTCTTCAAGATCCGATACTTCTGGCCCCATGATGTATTGGCCATGATCGAGAACTTTATGAATACGTGCATCAATTTTTTCTTTTAAGTGTTGATACTGAGCTTCTAAATCTATGAATTGCATAACTTTCAAATTACTCTTCTAGCAAGCTAAGGTTTGATCCTTCAAGCTTGTAAACTAACTTTGAATGAGGACACATGATCTCTGCTTCACCTTGCAAAGGTAAATCTAGTTGCTCACCGAACATACTCATCCATCCAATTTGCTTAGCCGGTACACCAACCATCAAAGCAAAAGGCTTAACATCGCGATTTACGACAGTACCTGCACCTATAAATGCGTACTCACCTATTGTGATACCGCACACAATCGTACAGTTGGCCCCGAGTGTTGCGCCTTTTTTTACCAACGTGTCCCGGTACTGGTCTTTGCGCTCAATTAACGAACGAGGATTGTATACATTGGTAAAAACCATACTTGGTCCACAGAAGACCCCCTCTTCTAGGTGAACATTATCATAGACTGAAACGTTATTTTGAATCTTACAGTAGTCGCCAACAGTAACTTTATTACCCACAAATACATTTTGACCAAGCGAGACACCACAGCCTATTTTCGCACCAGAACATACATGCGCCCAATGCCAAACTCGACTTTCAACACCGATTGAAGCCCCTTCATCGATGATTGCGGTTTCATGTTTATAGAAACCCATAATTACTCCAAGAATACTAAAGGGAGCCAATGCTCCCTTACCTAGCTATAAACGGATATCAGCGTCATCGACCGATAGAACATGTTTCACATCATAGAGAACATGCTCTTGCTTACCCAACTTACGAAGAGCGTCTACCCCCATAAGCTTCGTTTCACTATGATCAACGGCCAACACAATTGCATCATACTGCCCTTCATTTAACTCATCGATCAGCTCTAGATTGTATTCACGTTGAACTTCTTCTTTCGAAGCCCAACTGTCATAAACATCTACAGACATATTAAAATCTTTTAGCTCTTTTACGATATCAATGATTTTCGTATTTCGTACATCAGGACAATCTCCTTTAAAAGTAAAGCCCAGAATTAATACTTTAGCTTCGTCGATGTGAATCTTCTTGCTCGCAAGCTTTTTCACTAACTGCGTTGCTACATATTCTCCCATACCATCATTAATTCGACGGCCAGCCAATATGACTTCAGGACGATATCCAACTTCTTGAGCTTTATGCGTAAGGTAGTATGGATCGACACTAATGCAGTGCCCTCCTACTAAACCTGGCTTAAATGGCAAAAAGTTCCATTTTGTACCTGCAGCCTTTAGGACTTCTTCCGTATCAATATCAAGTTTATTAAAAATCTTAGCAAACTCATTTATGATCGCTATATTCAAGTCACGTTGAGTATTTTCAATTACTTTCGCTGCCTCTGCTACTTTAATTGAAGATGCCTTATGAGTACCCGCATCAACAATAGAGGCATATACTGCATCAACAAAATCCGCAACTTCTGAAGTAGAACCAGAAGTGATTTTCATTATTGTTGTGAGGCGATTAACCTTATCTCCTGGATTTATCCGCTCAGGGCTATAACCAGCAAAAAAGTCTTGATTAAACGTCAAGCCAGACATTTTTTCAATAATTGGGATGCATACTTCTTCTGTTGCCCCTGGGTATACTGTAGATTCGAAAACCACGACGTCGCCTTTCGAAATCACTTTAGAAAGAGCTTCAGAAGCCTTCTTGAGTGGTGTTAGGTCAGGTGTATTTTCTTCTGTAATGGGAGTCGGCACAGTAACTATATAAAAGTTGCAACCTTTTATTGACTCTAAATTGCTTGAATAAGTCAGTAACTTAGCACTTTTTAGCTCATCATTGGTGCATTCCAATGTTGAATCAAATCCTGATTCTAGCTCTAAAACACGTCCTGTATTAATGTCAAAGCCGATAGTCTGGTATTTTTTCCCAAACTCAACAGCTAAAGGGAGGCCTACATAGCCTAACCCTATAATACCTATTTTGAGGTTATTCAAATTCATATTCTTATCCGACTTGTTATAGATTTAGAGGTAAACCAATTTCTTTGTGATCTCGAGCAGAACGATAAGTACTTATCAATAACTCTAAAGATTTAAGCCCTTCTCGCCCATCAGTTTCAGGTTCAGCTTTACCGCGTAATACATCAGCTACATTTTGAAAGTAAGGAGGATGTCCAAAGCCATAAACAGAAGTTGTTTGATAGTTAGCTTTAGCAATCTCTGCATCATAGTCGCGCTCATCTTCAAACACCCATTCCTGAATGTCATTTACTGCAACACCACCAATCCTAACAGTTCCTTTTTCGCCCAAAATTGTAATAGACCCCTCTAAGTTCTTAGGATATGTGCACATTGTAACGGACATCGAGCCTAACGCTCCATTACGCCACTTTAAATTGACAACTCCAGTATCTTCTACCTCGATATCACGATGTGTCGATGTCATCGCATGAACTTTTTCTACCGGGCCAATTAGCCAATGCATTAAATCAACATAATGGGTGGCCTGATTCATGAAAGCACCACCATCCATGTCCCATGTCCCTGACCACGATGCACGATCATAGTATTCCTGAGGGCGAGTCCAGAAAACATTTAAGTGAACCATGTGAATTTTACCAAAGCGTTTTTCATCCACTGCTCGTTTAAGCATCTGAAGTGTGGAGTTTCGACGGTTTTGCTTGACCACAAATAGGCGCACCCCAGCTTCATCACAAGCTTTAACCATTGCTAAACCATCTTCCCACTTCGTAGCCATAGGTTTTTCGGTAATAACATTGATTCCAGCCTTAGCCGCTTTAATTGTTTGAGAGGCATGAACGCCACTAGGTGTGCACAAAGTTACCAAATCCAAACGCTCTGAATTAAGAAGCTCATCAAGTGAAAGATAACCGGGAACTTGATACTGTGACTTATGGGCGTCTAACACCTCCGGGTCATTGTCACAAACAGCGACCAACTCGTATTCCGATTCTAATTGTTCAATAGAACCAAAGTGGTTTTTTGAGATACGACCACAACCTACAACAGCAATTCTAATTTTTTTCTTTTGTTCCATAGTCAGTTCTTTCACTTGTATTAATGTAAATCAACATAGGGATATGTGCATTTGTACAATTGTCCGGCTATATCAATAAACTAAATTTAGATGAATCTAGAAACGCTACCGCCCTTGGGTTACGCTCCCAAAGGCAGAGTTCCGAGACTAACGGCATAGCTAATAGTGCAGGGAAGTATATCGAAACAGACGTTCAATCGCGAGAAAAGTTACGACCACGACTAAAAGCTTTGTTAATAGTCGACTCCTATTCAACATGCTACAATCGTGCAAGTTCTGGATGAAAGAAATAAGGCAAAAAGTATGATCATCGTAACTGGCGGGGCTGGCATGATTGGCAGCAACATCATCAAGGCATTGAATGAGCAAGGCATCAACGACATTCTAGTCGTCGATAACCTTAAAAATGGTAAGAAGTTTCAAAACCTTGTTGATCTAGATGTCGCCGATTACATGGATCGCGATGACTTCCTGGTTCAAATTATGTCGGGCGAAAATTTTGGTCCAATCGACGCAATCTTCCATGAAGGAGCTTGCTCCGCCACCACTGAGTGGGACGGCAAGTACATGATGCTCAACAACTATGAGTACTCCAAAGAGCTGCTTCACTACTGTTTAGAGCGTGAAATTCCTTTCCTTTACGCATCATCAGCTGCGACTTATGGTGAGACAGATACCTTCATTGAAGAAAAAGAATATGAAGGGGCGCTCAATGTATACGGCTATTCTAAACAGCAATTTGACAACTATGTTCGTCGAATCTGGCAAGATGCTGAAGAACATGGTGAAACACTTTCTCAAATTACAGGCTTCCGCTACTTCAACGTTTACGGACCACGTGAACAACACAAAGGTTCGATGGCGTCTGTAGCGTTTCATCTAAACAATCAGATGAATGCAGGTGAAAACCCAAAATTGTTTGAGGGCAGCGAACAGTTCAAACGTGACTTTGTATACGTTGGCGATGTTGCTGAAGTAAACCTATGGTTCTTACAAAATGGTGTTTCTGGTATTTTCAACCTAGGAACTGGCAGTGCAGAGTCTTTTGAAGAAGTCGCGAAAGCAGTTATAGCTTATCATGACAAAGGCGAAGTGGAGACTATTCCATTCCCAGAGCATCTCAAAGGCGCCTACCAAGAATATACTCAAGCTGATCTAACCAAACTTCGCGCTGCAGGCTGCAACCATACTTTCAAACCAGTTGCTCAAGGTGTTGCAGAGTACATGGCAATCATTAACAAATAATAGCGACGCATTGTGAGTAAACCACGTAACGATTTCGATCCGAAAGCATACAACCCCGCTTTTGAGTGGGGTTTTCTTGCACCTAAATATTGGGGGACTTGGCTAGGCGTGTTAGTTTCTCTGCCAATATCCCTAATGCCAGTTAAAGTACATAAATGGATCGCACACCAGGTCGCCTCTCGTTTGGTTAATAAACGCAAAGGCGCAGTGCATAACATTCGAGTCAACCTTTCTCTTTGCTTCCCAGATAAAACGGAGCAAGAGAGAGAAAAAATAGTGTATGAAACACTATTAACTGCTGGCGTCTTTATGATGCGCTTCGGCTTGCTCACTATACGCTCTCCACAATGGCTTCAAACTCAATGCACTCTGATAAACGAGCACTATTTGACCGACTGTACTGAGCAAAATGAAAATGTGATCCTTTTGGTTCCTCACTCTTGGTCGATTGATATCCCTGCCGTATTGCTTGCTTCAAAAGGGTTACCTGTCTCAGCCATGGCGAAAAAGCAAAAAAACCCTGTGAGTGACTGGTTGATGCATCGTCAACGCGTGCAATACGGTGGACGTGTTTACGAGCGTTCTGGAGGAATCAAACCTTTCATCAAGTCGATCAAAGACGGTTATCTGGGGTATTACCTTCCTGACCAAGACCACGGTGCTGATATCAGTGAGTTTGTCGATTTCTTTGCAACCACTAAAGCGACCTTACCAGGGCTAACAAAGTTGGCGAAGCTATCCAAGTCCAAGATAATCGCAACATTTGCGTCTATCGATCCTGATACGGGCACATACTTCATTGAGTTTATGCCACCGCTCGAATTGCAAGATACCGACCCTGAAGATGCTCGTGGGATGAATAAAGCAATTGAATACTTTGTCGCCAAAGCACCTAATCAGTATATGTGGATTCTCCGCTTGCTCAGAACCCAACAAGATGGTCGTAACCTCTACCGAGAAATGCGCGGTAAACTATAGAAATAACAACGAGGCACCGTGAATAAAATATTGGTCATTGGCCCATCTTGGGTGGGCGATATGGTGATGTCACAATCACTCTACATTACGCTAAAGCAACAGTCACCTAACGCGATCATCGATGTTATTGCGCCTGGTTGGTGCAAGCCTATCTTAGAAAGAATGCCGGAAGTTAATCGCGCCATTGAAATGCCATTTGGCCATGGTGAATTTAACTGGTCAGGAAGAAGGAACCTTGGTCGCTCGCTGATTAATGAACACTACACTCACGCTTTTGTTCTGCCTAACTCAGCCAAATCCGCGCTAATTCCTTGGTTTGCCAAGGTCCCAGTGAGAACAGGATGGAAAGGGGAAATGCGCTATGGTCTGCTCAATGATTTAAGACCAAATAAAAAAGCCTTCCAATATATGGTTGAGCGCTACGTCGCTTTAGCACATCCAAGAAAGGAGATGGTTGGTTCACAGTCCCTAGGTGGCATTGAGGCTCAACCAAAACCAAGTTTATCGATCAATGAATCCATACAAGAGGCTACGCTAGCAAAGTTCAAGCTAGCGCAAGATAAACCGATTGTTGGTTTGTGCCCTGGTGCAGAGTTTGGCCCTGCAAAGCAGTGGCCTATTGAGCACTACGCTGCTGTCGCTGCGGAAATGATTGAACGAGGTCATCAAGTATGGCTGTTTGGTTCTGCGAAAGATCAGCTAACAACATCTTCGATTCTACTGAATCTTACAGAAGAGCAGAAGCAGGCCTGCTTTGATTTAGCAGGACAAACATCTTTAATAGAGGCCGTTGATTTGCTCGCAGCGTGCCAAAGCGTGGTAAGCAATGATTCAGGTTTAATGCATGTCGCAGCCGCGGTTGGCTGTCATGTAGTGGGTGTTTATGGCTCAACGTCTCCAAAATATACTCCCCCCCTTGCGCGGAAAGTGGATATTGTGAGCACAGACATTGAGTGCCGTCCGTGTTTTAAGCGTGAATGTCCGTTAGGCCATCTCAAGTGCTTAAAAGAGCTTAAACCGCATAACGTAATCAGTGCAATATCCTCTATTTAACATTATCGAGCATTAAAAAATAATGAACAGAATAATAAATACCTTCGAACATCGATATTATAGTTCAGCTATGTTGCTTTTTTCCGTGTTATATGGCTGCTTTTTTTTAATTAATGATGATGTCGCAAAAATATTCCAAGTATTAATAATTTTAGGAAGCTTGCCCATTTTCGTTTGTCATAGACGCGTCATTTTTAAAGACCCTATGATAAAAATTTTGGGAGCGGTGATCATCGCTCAGATCCTCAGTTGGCTCTATGCTTCAGCTTATTTATCTGACATCGCGGACGCAAACCCTAAAATTGACCGACTGGCAAAACTATTTAGTTTTTTCTTAATAGCATACTGGCTAAAAGGAAAAATAAGCTCAGTTTGTATGTTGTGGGGAGGGTTAGCTATTGGTTTTATAATTGGTTGCATGTTACATCCAAACTTTACTGCAGAAGTATCTAACGCACTCTCTGGAACTCGAATTGACTTCGGGATGAAAAATGCTCAGTTTACAACTATGCTAGCTGGCTCTTCGCTACTTATTACTTCATTTATTATTTATTTGTATACTACTCGTTTTAGCCCATTTACCTCATTAAGCAAACGTACAAGAACTCTTATTGTATCCATTTGTTCTTTCTCTATCGTAAGTTTGGTGTTTATCGCCGTAGTCTCACAATCTAGACAAGTATGGTTAGCATTAGCTATTACTTCTATATTTGTTCCTATTTATTACGCATTAGTGAACGATGGTGTAAATAAAAAGAAAATATACTTTAGCTATTTGGCATTATGTATTGTCGCTATAGGATTTTCACAACTTGACGTTTTTCAGTTAATTTTACAAAGAGGATTTAGCTCAAATCAAATGCTTCTTACTGGAAATATCAGTGCACTACCCATGGACAGTACAGGCATTCGTATCCACTCTTGGATTGAAGCGATTAAATGGATCAAACAAAGCCCAATCGTAGGAAACGATAACGCAGCGATTGGACAAGTAATTCAACAATCCGACCTATTCTCAGATGAACTAAAATCGAGATTCAGTCATCTACACAGCTATCACATTGAAACCTTAGTTGCATACGGCTTTATAGGTCTTGGGCTTGTTTACTTAATGTATTATTGGATGATTCGCTCTTTGTTTATTCAGAAAAATCATCAGCCAGAAATTACTCCTTTTCTATGGTTCGCACTCGCATTTACTACATATTGGTTCATTGTAAACGGTTTTGAAACTTTCAACAGTCGCAGCATGGGCGTTTATGTCCATAATATTATGTTTGCGGGCTTTTACACTTTCTATTTAACTCACTCGCTAAATAAGCAGGAGAACTAACATGAGGGTGGCGGTCGTTGTTAATTGCTTAAAAATAGGCGGAATGGAACGCGTTGCCGTCAATCTTGCCGACGCTTTTCATGATGCAGGGCATAAGACCGATTTAATTTACCTAAAAAACCGCAAGAAAGAAATTGAACCCAAAAACAACGGTCTTCCAGTACACCTGTTCAACCTAAAAAAGTCAGTGTTTTCTACTGGGCTTGGTGCACTTTGGTTCGGTGTTTGCAAGGTATTGAATCTTGTATTCAGCAAAACCTTTCCGCTTTGGTTTGCATACACTGAATCTATGGCTTTTAAAAAGCAGCTAAGAAAGCTCGAAGCGCAAAACGGGCAACCTTTTGACTTAATTATATTTCGTGGCCAAGGCACCTTTGAGCACCTTTGGCCAATTCAAGACAAACGCTTTGTTTACGTGTGTGAGAACGTACAAAAGAAGCACATGTACGGCCGACTGTCCCGCTGGGTTTTCACCAAGCTTTTCCAAAATAGAAACGTCACCTGCGTATCCCAAGGCGCACTAGGTAGTTTTCAAGATATGGTCGAAACGCACCAAATTACGCCAAAGAAAGCAATTGTGGTCAATAATCCTAATGACTTTATCAACATCCGGCAGCAGGCAGAGTGTATTCAAGAAAAATTGCACGACAAGCCATACATTTTGGGTCTTGGAAGACTGGTTCCTCAAAAAAATTTCTCGCTGTTGGTACAAGCGTATCACTACGCTACGAATACATATAACTTACAGCAAGACTTAGTGATTGTCGGTGCAGGAAACGATAGAGATAACATTGAAGCTGAAGTGAAGCGACTTAACCTCACAGAGCGAGTTCACTTTAAAGGCCAACAAACCAATCCATTTCCATGGTACAAAGCCGCCGATCTTTATGTTCTCAGTTCTAAGCATGAAGGATTAGGCATGGTGCTAATTGAGTCACTAGCTTGCGGAACCCCTGTCGTTAGCACAGATAGCCGAGGTGGTGTTCGCCAAATCATGAATGGTGCATTGGAACCATTTTTAGCAAAAGAAACTCCTGAGTCTTTGGGTGAAGCCATCTATTTTGCTCTCCACCATGAATGGGATACATCATTTAATGACTATGTCCAAGAGACTCTCGATAAGTTTGATGGTAAGAAAATCGTCGAAGCTTATATTGACGAATTCGCGGAGAAACAATGATTCGTGTTCTTTATACAATCCTTCTCTTCTTAGTGTCGCCAATCCTGCTCTTTGGACTTTACAAACGTAAACCTGGTAAACCCTCTTTTGGTCCGAGGTGGAAAGAGCATTTTGGGATAACTCCTAAACTACAAAACCCAACTTCACCTATATGGATTCACGCTGTCTCTGTAGGTGAAGTGATTGCAGTTACCCCTATCATCAAAGCATTAAAGATTCAAAACCCATATCAACCTATTGTGGTAACCACGACCACTAGTACAGGGGCAGAGCAAGTCGAGAAACTCGCAGATTTGGTAGAGCATCGCTACATGCCCATCGACTTTTCTTTCGCTGTTCATGGTTTTTTGAAAAGTGTTAAACCGAATAAAATGCTGATCATGGAAACAGAGTTATGGCCAAATACGCTCCATACCGTTGCTTACCACAACATCCCAATAACCGTCCTTAACGCACGTTTATCTGAGAAATCTTATCGCAACTATCAAAAAGTCCGCCCTCTGTTCGATATACTTGCAAAAAACCTTTCTCATATCTGTTGCCAATATCAAGACGACGCCCATCGTTTTGAAAAGCTTGGCGTAGATGAAGATAAGATTTCAGTAACAGGCTCCATTAAGTTTGATATTTCAATCCCTACAGAAGCTAAGCTTGCAGGGATACAATTACGCAATCAACTAGGTAGTACTCGTGCAGTCTGGATCGCGGCTAGCACTCATAAAGGGGAAGATGAGAAAGTACTCGCTGCGCATAAGGAGATCATTCAACAACGGCCCGATACTCTCCTTATCTTAGTACCTAGACACCCTGAGCGCTTCAACTCAGTCTATGAACTTTGCAAACAAGCAAACTTTAATATTTCTCGCCGAACTCAAGACAACGTCAGTCCACAAAGCCAGATCTACTTGGGTGATACTATGGGAGAAATGCTCACTCTGCTCAGTGCTGCAGATGTCTGCTTTATGGGCGGGAGTTTACTTGGTGATAAAGTAGGCGGACACAATATGCTAGAGCCGATTGCTCTAGGCGTTCCGGTTATCAATGGCCCGAGTTATTTTAATTTTCAAGAAATCAGCGAGCAATTGCTAGCGGAAGACCTCATGACTATATGCAATTCTGAGTTCGAAATGGCTAACAAAGTATTAAATGCCTGGGATAGCAACACTCAAGATATTCAAGAACGAATGGATAAATTTATGCTCCGTCATAGAGGATGTATTGATAAGACCTTAAAACTCATTTGAATATGGCCGGATAAACCGGCCATTTTTCTTTTATTTCCTAAAACGACTAATCTTCTCTAGCGCTTCTTGAACATATTGATAGTTCATCGACTCACCTTTCTTTGGTAGATAGGTACTATCAAGGATCTGAGACTGACCTGCACCATTTACTTCAATAATGGTATCGTCATATAGAATGCCGTAAGCGCTGTAGCTTGATGTCATCACCCAATCACGTTTTACGTTATCACCATACAGATCTTCACCAGTGGAGTAATCTTGGATATCATTCTTCGAGCCCAAGTAGTTCTTCATTAGCGTAGGTGCTAAGTCTTCATGAGAAGTCGTATACGTCACTGCCGCATTAAGCTTCTCTTTGTCCACACCTGGACCAAACATGACAAATGGAACCTGAGTCTGAGCACGCGAGAAGTTCCCGTTGTGTCCCCAGAAGTTCTGCTTGTTGTCATTCATCTCTTGGCTATGGTCACCAGTGATAATAACCAGCGTATTTTCTAGCTCACCCGACTCTTTTAGCCTATCCAGAACACGCTTCGCTTGAGTATCAACGTAGCGAACAGAGGTTTTATAGCGATTAAAGAACTTCTCTTGATCGCTGTTGTTATCCAACTTGAGGTAATCCACACGCGGGATCATTGGCTCGTATTTAGGTTCAAAGTTCTTAGGGAAATCGTAGCCATGAGGTGCATCATAGAATAAGAACGAGAACGTTGGCTTCGACGTATCACGGCTATCAAACCAACTAATCCAATCATCAGTCAAGTGACGGTCTCGCTGTGAAGGCGTTAGTCCCTTCGAGCCAACACGTAAATTTGGCACGTTAGCAAACACGGTTTGATGGAATTCAGGGCTGGTCAATCTCGCGGCCGCAAATAGACCCAATTGGTAATCCAACTCCTGAAGACGATCGACCAATACTGGCGATTGATGGTTGGCGATAAACCCATGCCAATATGTACCAGGCAACCCGTAGAACAAGCCGAAAATCCCCGTTCTTGTCGCATTACCAGTCGCGATATGATCTTGGAAAATAGCGCCGTTTTTCGCGTATTCCCACATGTAAGGGGTATTATCAGCATTAAAGGTGTCTGCACGCCAAGAATCGACAGTAATCAGCATAATGTTGACTGGTTTTACTGGCTCAAATTCAACCGGCTTTAACGGGTAGTTCAAATCACTTTTTGGCGGTACACGCATCGCTTTCTGTTGTGCAATCGCTTCTTTATCTAACCAACCACGTTTTTCCATGAATTTATTAGCTGTCGCAGGATAAAACAGAGGCAAATAGCGCTTCACCATGGTCACTGGCTGATATGCATGAGCTGCTGCCCAAATATGAATGCCGTTAGTCAGTAACAAGGCAACAATCGTAAGGTAGGTGAACTTTCGGCCCAACTTCCACTGGCGAACAGGCGCATCGTTTTCTAACCAGCGAATCAAACACCATTGCCCAACAAGCAACGCAATTACTGAACCAATAACCGTCACCCAAGTAACTAGCGGGAAGCTCACCACCTGGCCAGACATAACGAGTTCTAAAACAACTGCATTGATGTGAAAACGATATTGAGCGTAAACAATGGTATCAATAAAAAGGACCGCAATACCGATAGAAGCCACCAAAGCTTGGATAGTGTTACGACTTGCTTTCGGTAGCAATAACGCAGGCAAACTTACTAAGCCAATAATGCTGGCCAATAAAGTCATTTGACCTAATGTACCAGCAAAAATAAACGTGATACCTAAGGCATCTGAAGGGAACTCAGGAAGAAAAGCAAAATAACGGCAAGCTATCGCAACGGCTACTAGCGCATTGATAAGAATGAACCAGCCGTGGGCATGGAGTCTTTGTTTAAAAGGCATTAGATGTCCCGGTTATAGTGAGTATTGCCACCAAGAGCAGCAAATTAAATCGTTGTATTATAGCCATCCATTAGGTGGCCAAAATCATCTTCGTTCCAATGAATGTTTCGTTTTTTTTGCTCTTTACGAAAAGAACGGAGCAATCTATCTAGATTGCTTTGTTGCCAATCAGTTCCCTGCTGTTGGTAACATTTATCGAAATCAATGATCCAAATTTTTCCGCTGCTATCCAGCAACAAATTATGAATATTTAAGTCAGTATGGTTGACGTGTGCCTTGTGCATCTTCGCAACTTCAGCACCAATAGCCTGATACTTTTTAGGCTGCAGGTCTTTGTGCTGCAATATGCCCACCAAATCTTTGGCGTTGGCAATCTTTTCACTCAACAAGTCTGCTTGATAGGTAAAGCCTTTCTTTATCACTCTTGCAGCGATAGGTTTCGGTACGTTTACCCCAGCATCTGCGAGCTGTGTTAACAGTCGAAACTCGGCATAGCTGCGCGTTTTTTCCCAACCCGAGAACCAATAACTGTCTGACACCAATTTGCCAAACAATCCGCCGCGGTGATAATGACGTAAGGCAGCTTGTAGTACTTGAGTCTGAACAAACCAAGTCGTCCCACGCCCTTGCGCGCTGCCAACCACCGAGTTTTGTTGCTGCCAAAAGTCAACATTAAACACTTGCTCAGGTGGTTCGAGCAATAATTGCTCGTCATACCAAACAATCTGATTTTGGGATTGATAACGTTTGATCATGGTTTACCTGTATCGCGGAGATTGTACCTAAACTAGGCTAAATATTGATGATAAAGGATGTAACTCCATGTAAAGCCGGCTAACGTTAGTGCCACTAATACTGCCGCAGAGCCAATATCTTTTGCACGACCACTCAGCTCGTGTCTTTCTGTCCCAACTCGATCGACGACGGCTTCAATGGCGGAATTGACCAGTTCAATAATCAAGACCAACACAACACTGGCAAGCATTAAGACTGTCTCCACCACAGGTAGAGAAAGCCAAACCAAAGTGATAATGGCAACCAGTAAAAGTGTCATTTCTTGACGAATCGCCGCTTCATGTTTGAATGCAGCTTTGAGGCCTTGAATAGAATATCCTGTGGCGTTAACAATACGCGTCAGCCCTGTTGCTCCAGGCTTACCATTTTGATCTGGGTTCATTACTAACCTTATAAATTTCAATACTGAGGCTATTTTACATTTCTTAGCGTTATCTGCATAATTCTAACCAATTAAAACGCGCGAGCACCTTTTATGCCTCTGTTTACGTCACCTCCCAAGTCCATCTGTTTTTTGCGTTTGTCTGCAATCGGCGATACTTGCCATGCCGTCGCTGCTATCCAAGCGGTACAACGCCACTGGCCAGAGACCAAAATCACATGGATAATTGGAAAAATAGAAGCGCAACTTCTCGATGGCTTAGACAATGTTGAAATAATTGTATTCGACAAAAAATCAGGATTGAAAGGCATGCAAGCGGTTTGGTCTCAACTGAAAGATCGCAGATTCGATGCATTAGTTCACATGCAGTTAGCGCTGAGAGCTAGCTTATTAACACTCGGCATTAAAGCCCAATATAAGATCGGCTTTAATTTCAAACGCGCTAAAGAGGCGCAATGGCTATTCACTAACAAAAAAATTGCCGACACAACCTCTGCACATGTCTTGGACAGTTTTTTTGCCTTTACTGAATATCTTGGTGTCCCTCGTTCAGCACCCACTTGGAACCTGCCCATTTCACAGCAAGATATTGCGGTAGCTAAACAACTATTAGGCGATAAGCCAACGGTTGTCATTAGCCCAGCAGCGAGCAAAGATGAACGAAACTGGTTAACAAAGCGATACGCAGAGATTGCAGATTGGCTGCACGAACAAGGCTATCAAGTGGCGTTGTGTGGCTCCCCAGCAGACAGAGAAGTACGTTTAGGCAGTGATATTACCGATCTCTGCAACAATAAGCCGCTTAATCTGATTGGTAAAACATCCTTGAAACAACTAACCGCTGTACTGAAGCAAGCCGAAGTGGTGATTGCGCCTGATTCAGGACCCGCTCATATAGCAACGACCCAAGGAACCCCTGTCGTTGGCCTGTATGGCCATAGCAATCCAAAACGTACAGGGCCTTATAACAACATTGATTCTGTTGTTAGCGTCTACGAAACTTTCGTTGAACAACAACAAGATAAACCTGCGGCACAACTTCCATGGAGTACCCGAGTAAAGGGAGAACATGTTATGCAGGCAATTACTCTAGACATGGTACAATCTCAGCTCACTCCACTTTTGCACAAAATTAAGTAAGGCAGAACTATGATTACTGGCGTGGTTATTACCCTCAACGAATCAAAAAACATCGTTGAATGTATTCAATCCCTTCAACAAGTATGCTCTGAAGTCGTTGTCGTTGATTCGAATAGTACGGACAACACCCGTGACCTCGCAGAGCAAGCTGGTGCAAAAGTTGTGATTCAGAGCTATCTCGGTGATGGTTTTCAGAAAAATGTCGGTTTAGATTATACAAACAATCACTGGATCTTGAGTATCGATGCCGATGAGCGCTTAACCGATGAGATGGTCACCGCTATCAAACAACTTGATCTAACTAGCACTCAGCATGATGCTTTTGCATTTCGCCGAAGAAACTATATCGGTAGCCGTTGGATAAAACAGTGTGGTTGGTACCCAGACTTTTGTATTCGACTCTATGACAAAACCCAAACTCGCTTTGCAGAAGTAAAGCAGCACGCGGCAGTTCAAGCAAAGAACCCTGAGCGCATCAACGCAGATTTAATTCACTATTCATTTGAAAACCTTGGTCAACTATTTGCTAAACCGGGTCGAGATTTTAGTGGCCGAGCAGCAAAGATCATGTATCAGAAAGGTAAGCGTGTGAATTCAATGAGCCCATTTTTACACGGACTCAACGCCTTCATTAAATCTTATCTTATCAAGAAAGGTTTCTTAGGTGGGGCTGACGGCCTAACCGTTTCAATCAGCGCCGCTCTAAGCAGTTACTTAAAATACGCACGTCTACTTGAGTTCCAACGTGATCCAAAAGTACTTGAAAAAGAAGACTTTAATAAGGTCTGGTAAACACTAAAGCTTCTGATAACACTCAATATAGTTCGTAGCCATACTTTGCGGACTATATTGATGCTTAATCTGACCAATATTCTCCTGCAACCTTTCATACAAAGCTCTATCATTCACCAGATCCACTAAATACGCTTTTGCTTGTTCAGTATTATCAATATCAACTAAATACCCCGTTTGACCGTGCTGAACGATTTCAGGAAGGCCTCCTGATTTAGAGGTCATTACAGGCTTATTATGCTGATAAGCTTCCAGCACGGCAGAACCAAGCCCTTCACTCTTTGATGGCATGATCAAAAGCTGAGTTCGCTCAAGAATTGAAGCGACATAAGGCGTGAAACCAAAAAATGTCACGTTTGAAAGCTCTTTAGCCTGCTCTTTCAAACTCAATTCCTCTTTTCCCTTACCGACAATTAAAAAGTGAACGTGAGGGTGCGAATGCTCTACCTGTTTAGCCAACTCAATCGTAAAAGGGACATTCTTGATATCGAGTAAGCTACCCAATTGTGTGACGACAAATTTATCGTTTAACTCAGCCAAACGTTCATCGACACTCTGGCTACTTGGTAAGTGGGAGTAGCTATCATGGATGACAGAGATATTATTATTGAGCTCATGTAGATTAGCGGCTACTTTCTGACTAACGGCTACCAAAGCACCTGCGCCTCGATAAGTTTGCTCAGATAGTTTTCCCTTTAGTGGCTTATCAACTCTTCGTGAGATTAGATACTTTTTACCAGAGAATAAGGCGAGCAGCCGAGCTAAGTGAGCTCCCCGGCCATCATGAGCATGAATGACGACATTCTTCTTCATTAATACGCAGTAAAAAGCCGACCAAAACGTGGCCACTTTTATGTCCGTTTTGGCTTCCCCTAACTCACGAGCTTTCTGTTCAAACTCACGACCTTTTTTACACACAATCAACTGGTGATAGCCGGATAGCTGCTCAATTAAATTTAAGGTTTGCACCTCACCGCCACCAAAACCAGATGCTAAGTTTATGTGTATAAGGGTTCTATCTGTCATATAATAACCAGTTCATACTCTCTACCAACGCCAGAACTATACAATAAAATGAACACTAACGTTATCTATCCTGGGACCTTTGATCCTATCACCAACGGCCACGTGGATATCATTCAGCGTGCATCTAAGATGTTCCATCAAGTGACGGTGGCTGTCGCTGAAAGCCCAAGAAAGAATACATTGTTTACTTTGGATGAGCGTATCGACATGGTTCGTGAGGTATTCAAAAGCCACCCAAACATTATTGTAAAAGGTTTCTCTGGGTTGCTGGTTGATTTTGCCAAAGCAGAAAATGCCAATATTTTGATTCGTGGTTTACGTACCACCATCGACTTTGAGTATGAACTTGGCTTATCGACCATGTATCAGAAGCTGATGCCAGAAATAGAAAGCTTGTTCCTACCACCGAATGAAAAGTATGCATTTTTGTCCTCGACCATTGTTCGAGAAGTAGCGCTACATGGTGGAGCCGTCGATGATTTTGTTCATCCGTATGTTGCACAAAAACTGCGCAACAAATAGAACAGAAAAATAAAAGGCTACCCTATGGTAGCCTTTACAACAAAATCGCTATTCACCGTTAAAGAAAACTTTCGCTTTGGAGAGTTCTTTTTCTGAATGGTTTCTTGACCAATACACTCCCCCCTCTTTCACCAATTTTGCCGGAATGCCCACTGCAATAGCATCCGCTGGGACACTTTTCGTCAGAGTACTGAAAGCACCAATAATAGAGCCTTTACCTATGGTGACACCTTTAATGATTTTAACGTCTCGACAAAGCCAAACATGTGGCCCAACAAACACACCGGTATTTCGGTTGTTAATTTCATTTCCTTGGTGATCAAAAATTGGGTGGCCATCATATTCTTGAATCAGAATGTTCGCAGACAACATGGCATCATCACCAAGCACCAATTGACCATAAGACTTAATATTGGCGCCAGCACGAATCCCTACATGATCTCCAACAGCAAACACAGAGTCATCCCTCAATAGAGAGAATTTGCTCTTTTTAATCACAGCATCATCACCAATATACAGAGTACTGTTCTTACCTTTTACCAAAACATTCACATTACCATTGAAGTTGTTGCCAATAACAACTCTGTTGCCAGTGGCTTTCTTATCAAACTTAATGACAATTCGAGATCGGTGCTTGGTCTTGCCAATTGAAACTTTATTGCCTTTTGCGCCTTTAATGAACAATACCTGATTACGAAATATGCCCGTCACCATCTTTAAGAAGAGTGTAAATTGACTCATTCCCTTACCAAACGACTCCGGGTATTTAGTGATGTATCTTTTCAACTCACTGGTTTCAATCATTGATGTAATTCCTTCTAAACTTATCCAAACGACGCTTGGTTTGAATATGGGTGACGAGTGACGTAATACGAAAAACATTTTTTAAAAAATCATTCGTAAACCCATAACCATCAATCATGATAATCCGTTGCTGGCCTGCCACTTTCTGAAGCACAAGATTCTGCAAACGCAAATCTGTCACGGACAACCGATTATCCAACACACTCTGAGCAAACTCATCAAACAGCGCGGCAAGCTGAGATTTATCTTCAACTTTCGATAGCGATTGAGACAACTGGCCGTCATCATCACGAATCAGAGGAAAAACGAGCCCCTTTCCCTCAGAGGTCTCTACCCATTCTAAAGGTAATGCATAAGGAGCCAAATTAGGATTCTTTAACCTTTTCGCGTAATCGTATTCACGTTCACTTTCGTCACGTGAACGCTTAACTCGATAACGTACCTTAATACAAAGATTGTGGTCATCCGGATGTTGATAGCAAATTCGTTCCGAGCCTTTACCAATGATCTTCGCACTAGCCAGATCTATACTATTTTGCATCGAGTGCCCTATTTATTGCCTGCGACCTGAGAGCGCAAATAGTAGTTCTGCAATTTGTGATATTCACTTGCCCAGTCAGCCTCAGGGTTTTCCGTAGGGGTCGACTCTGTCATAACACCATCTTCCCAAGAGTAAAGTCGCCTAGGGTTACCATTCTCGTATGCACCCCACTGATTAATACTGCGTACTTTGTTATAACCACGATTGCTCACGCCACCAGTCGACAAAATGTTCTCTCCACCTAAGCTGATATAACTTTGATCAGAGAGACTAAAACTGTACAGTGTTGGGAAAATATCTCTATGAGAGCCAATCCTTTCAGGCTGATACTGGTAGTCAGTCTGCGCTAAGATTTCATCTGGAACATAAAGGTAAAACGGCACTGCGTAACTCACCGCGAATTCATCAAGATTCTTAGTCGAAATAGAGCGAACACGGTGATCCCCTGATGCGGCAATCAAAGTTTTCTTCGCTAGATTTGAGCCTTTGATATCAAGGATAAAATTGCCCAGAGCATCATTCGCGTACTGATACGCTTCAAGCATTTCTGTCTCTTGACCAGCAATACTACCAATCACATCCTTCAAGCGCTCACTCGCCAATGTCGGCTTAGGCTGATAATCACTAGGCGGACGATACGGTGAATGGTTGGTCACTGTCATGATGTAGATGAGTGTCGGTTTGGTTGCTTCATCAAGCAATTTACGAGCAAAATTAAATGTATATTCATCGGCTACTCCCCAGGTATCTGCATGTTCTTTTGCTTCTGGAAAAGCCGCTTTAATGCTGTTTTCATCGTAAACCGCATCAAAGCCTTGAATGGGTAAGTAATTGGCTAAGTTTCGCCACATACTGTTACCACCGTAAATGAACACCACCTCATAACCTGCTCGCTTATAAGGCAAGACAGCAGAACTTGGTAATGCCACTTTTTGAGCACCTGAGTGACTGATGGTTGGAATATCACTATGGAACAACATCATAACGATGCTATCAATGGTCGCCGTTGTACCTGCCATAAAGCGCTCAAAGACAAAGTCTTCCGCAAAAGCATCACGTAAGCTGCCCAATAGATCATTTTGCTGCGCGTCATCTTCAATCAGAACGTTGGTTCCTAGCCCTTCCATTAGTGCCATCACAACATGAGGAGGGTTATCAGCCAAGTATGGATTTTTTTCGGTGTGGTATTCAGGAGTCGGCTGTCCAAGCATTTTCATCATCTGATCTGTTACGGCTTGTTCAGCAATAGGAGCGAATTTGGCCTGCTTCTTATAATCACCGTTAGCCCAACTTAGTGCCATAAAAGCATTTGGGGTAACAATATTAAGCGGCTTATATTGCGAAACATTGGCGTGGTAACGTTTAAGTGGCAGGCTTCCAATAGAACCTCGAGCGACGATCACATACAGCACAATGGCTACAACGACAGAAAGTGTCGTCATAGCCCAATGACGTTTCGGCCAAGACCAATGAAGGCTGCGCCCAAGCAATTTCCGGGTCGTAATAAAGCTCAAACCACCAACAGCAACCGCAGTAAAGAAAGAGCGTAAAATTGGGTAATCTTCCCAAGCATTATCCAGTACTGCTTTGGTGTCATCATCGAATAAACCAAAGACAAAAACATCGATATAACTGCCGTACGTCACGAAATAGTAATAATTGGCGATCGAAAAACCACACAGCAAAAAGAAGATAACAGCGCTATACCACGGAGTTGCAGATTTCCACCAAGTAAAGAAACGCGTTTTTGCCAGTATCAGGCCACTTAAAAATAGAGGGGCAAAGCCAATAAAAGCGATTTTAGCGTCAAATCTGGCCCCAACCCAAAATGCGCGTATCACATCACTACTAAGACCCGTTAAACGTTCAGGCTCAACAGCTAAAGAGAAAAAGATACCTCTAGAAACAGCTAGCAAAGCAATAGCAGCAAAATTAACGAACAGGACAATTCGAATTAAGAGACGGTAGTTATGCTGAAAAGAGACCATAATTTCCCATTTTGACGCGTTATAAAGATTAAGGTTTTGCCTTAAAAACCCACTTATCGCTAAGTAAATAATTACTGATCATACCGATAAGAATACCAAGAACTAAAGCGACATACGCCCAAATGCCCTCACTCCCTAAAAACTCTAACGATAATTTGAAGATGATGAAATTCGGGATCGCCGAAATACATGCCGAAGTCATAAACTTCAACCACTGTTTTCGTTTAGAACCTTGTTGAGAAGTATCTGAGAAGGTTAAGTAGCGATTACCTAACCAAGTTGAAGTGGCGGCGCAGAAAAATGCGATGACACGAGATGACATCAACGGCCACTCGAGTAAATGAAGGCAAAGCGTAAAGATGGAGGTATCGACGATAAAGCCGATGCCTCCAACAAATGCGAACTTAATTAGCTTCATTGCTAACGGTGCTACAACGATACATGGAACGACGAGAGCCCACCGGTTCTAACTGCAATTGACACTCAAGCTTGTCACTGCCTAAGAAGCCTTGCATGTGGCGCTCGCGGCCAATCAAGTAAAACTCATCCGCTTTGATCTCTTCAGGTGTCGTTACTTTGATCGCTTTGCCTGAGCTGTAATATTGCCCAGAGAAAGGACGACTACGTGCATAATAAGTATCCAGTTGTTCTGACTGTGATTCAAAGAACACACGATCACTCTTATTATTTTCCATTCCAGTATTCAACAGAATCAGTGCAATAAGCAGAACAATTGGCAAGATTAGCGATACAACACTGAACCATTTCCAATCCTTCTCGACTACCATGATTGCAGCAATGATACCCAGCGCAGGAATACCAGGAAGTACATAAGCAGGCAGAATGTTACCTGACATAGTAAACATCAGCAGCGGAGAGATTAGCCAGAAAATCGCAAACGAAAATAGGCCTTTATTCGATTGATTAGTTTCTTTGATACGATCACGACGGAACCAAGCTAAAATTGGTAGTGCAATCGACCATGGCGCTGCACTTTGTAACCAGAACAACCAAATCATACCGCGAGGTTCATCATGAGCACTGCCGTAAAGATCACCTTCCCAACCACTCACAACGAATCGCTTGAAGTGCTCACCAACAATAAAGTAATCGATAAAGCCTGGTGTCGCACGCTCTGCTAGGATATACCAAGGTAGAGCGATGACTAGCATCAGAATCAAGCCCTTAACGATAGGAAAACGTTGCCAAAGTTGAACAAAAGCACCGATAAGACCATGTTGCAGCACTAACCATGGGAACACCGCTAGCCCCATAATCACGATCACTACAGGGCCCTTAGCTAATAGACCAATAGCAAGACCAGCAAAGGCAAAGTAACCCCAAGTATCCTTGATGCCACCTTTTTCTTTCTCAAGCCAACAGTAGTAAAAGCCTACCATCGCCATCGCCATACCTAGTGTCAGCGCCATATCCGTCATAACCGCGCCAGCAGCAATCGAGAAAATGCCACAGGTTGCCAGCACTATCGATGCAACCAACCAATTGAAGCCTTCGCGTTTTGCTACATAGCCGATCAAACCGATAACCAATACGCTTGCTAACCAATGCGGCGCACGTAATGAGAATTCGCTCAAGCCAAACAGTTCTACACCTGTTGCACTCATCCAAGTAAATAGTGGCGGTTTACCCCAAAAAGGAACACCGTAATCAAATTGAGGAGTTAACCAGTTACCTGTCTCCACCATAAGACGCGCCATTTCACCATAGCGTGCTTCAGTAGTATCCATTAGAGGGTAAAGACCCAAAGAAATCAGGCGCAATAATAATGCGACAGCCAATAAACCCCAAAGGTGCTTAGCTGTGATCTTAATATTCACTGTTATTTATCCTCAGTTTGATTATTTTGCAGTGATGCTTTTTTTGCTTGTTTTTCGATATTCGATTGCACAATAAACAGTGGACGACGTTTTGTCTCAATGAAGATTCGGCCAATATATTCACCCATAAGGCCAATACACAATAGCTGAATACCACCTAAACCTAACTGTACAACCATCATTGATGGGTAACCCACGACCGGTTCGCCTAAGAAAACCGTTTTGCAGATAATGATAAAACCATAAAGGAAGGCAACAACTGCCATCAAAGCACCCAGCAAGGTCGCTAGACGTAGCGGACGAATCGAGAATGATGAAATACCATCAATCGCCAAACCGACCAATTTTAAGTAGTTCCACTTCGTTTCACCGACTAAGCGAGGGTCTCGTTCAAATTGAAGCGTTGTAGTGTTAAAGCCAGGCCAAGAGAATAACCCCTTCATGTAACGATTACGCTCTGGAAGCTGATTAATATGTTCAACCACGCGGCGGCTTAGTAGGCGGAAGTCACCCACATTTTCAGGAACATCCATTTGCGACACAGAGTTCATCAAGCGATAGAACCATGCCGCTGACTTCTGCTTCATCCAAGTTTCACCGTGACGCTCTTTACGCTGCATGTTGACCACATCGAAGCCTTCGCGCCACTTGTCTAACATTTCAGGCAATAGCTCGGGCGGATCTTGCAAATCGGCATCAAGGATTGTCACCACTTGACCGCGACTGTACTCTAAACCTGCACTCATCGCGGCTTCCTTACCGAAGTTTCGGCTCAGGTTTAAACTCACAATCGTACTATGCTCACTTTCAAAATCAGCAACGATGCTTTGGCTTTTGTCGCTACTGCCATCATCAATGTAGATAACTTCACAATGCCCATCGATCCCTTCTAAAATAGGCATCAATCTGTCATGAAAAGCAGGTAGCACCTCTTCTTCATTAAAATATGGAACAAGCACAGATAGCAGAATATCAGATTCACTCTCTGTTGAAGGTCCACAATGTGGGCAAGTTACCGCAGATGAAAGCTCTGTCATGGAAGGTACCTTATGTACAAAAATCACTTTAGATAAGTCGTCACTAATAACAATGGACGGCTTACCGCGAAAAGGGGCTATATTCTACACTATTAGCTCAAGCGTAGGATAGGCGAAAGTAGATGAACATTGGCTGAACATCATCAAGAACGTAACTAAAGACGACTAGTGAGTCTGCTACATTTTCTGGCAATCAGAACAGAAAAAAGTATTTCTCTGACCAATCTTTAATTCTTCAATTGGACCGCCACACACCAGACAAGGTTCACCTTTTTTTCCATACACTTGTAGCTCTTGAGCAAAGTACCCAGGCTTACCGTCGGCTTGAGAAAAGTCTTTCAAGGTTGTACCACCCTGCTTGATCGCAGTATCCAAAACTAGCTTAATTTCAGCCACTAACAGTGACCACTCTTGCTCAGTTAACTGTCCTGCCGGTTTTGTTGGATGAATACGTGCGCTAAACAATGACTCATTGGCATAGATATTCCCCACCCCAACCACAATCTTGTTGTCCATGATGAACTGTTTCACTGCCACTCGCTTATTGACCGCTTTACTCGCTATATAGTTAGCGCTGAATTCATCGGTAAGCGGCTCGGGCCCCGAATTATTAAGGACCGAATGATCGCCATCTTCTGTCCATAGCCAAGCGCCAAAGCGTCGTGGATCGTTATAACGCAGGACCTTGCCATTTTCGAGTTTCAAGTCAACATGATCATGCTTACTTGGCGCAATCTCTGCGTCGAGTACGCGCAAAGAGCCTGACATACCCAAATGTACAATCGCACTACCCACATCTGTTTCAATTAACAGATACTTAGCACGGCGATGAACACCTCTGATCACTTGACCTTCTATTTGCTTCAGCTCTAGAGGAATATCCCAACGTAGCTTTGGGGTACGAAAAGTCAGTTTCGCGATCTTTTCTCCTACAAGATGAGGCGATATCCCCATTCGACTCACTTCGACTTCTGGTAATTCAGGCATTCGTCTTCCTAATCGGTACTCAATTAAATCATTCTGGCATCAGGTAACGGTTATCGACTGACACGGCTATCCATTTGTCTTGCCAGTTTTTTAACAGTAAAAATTGCGGTGTTTGATAATAAGTGATCCTTTGCGGTTCTTCTTGATCCACATACCAAACTTCTATCGACTTAGGGGCACCAAGCGATGGCTTCAAGCTATCAAAATTTGCTTGTGGAACCTCGGTACCCACTAGATCTTGCCATCGACCAACCAACTCGGCTTCTGCAATATGAGATTCAAGAGTACTCGTCCACTGACCTTGCTGCTTTTCTAACGACCAAGTCGAGAAATGCAAAGCTTGTAGCTCCTTTGACGGGTTCAATAGGTAGGGATAAGCGCTCTCTACAACAGGCTCATCAATTAAGTAGGTTTTAATCAAAGTTGGTAAGTTAAGTAAACCAATAAAGGCAATAATGCCTAGGATCAGGATGTTATTCCAACGACGTCGACGCCTTGGTGAAACGCGCATGATTGATCTCTTCACTGCTATTAACAGTCTCAAAAGTAGCAGAAAAGGGGGATGGAGGCGAGGTGTGTTAAAACTTACATAGCGACAAGATTGGCATCCTGACTCGAGTGCGACTCAAGATTTGGCTAATGCACACGCTGTTTTAGATTCCGGACAATTCGTTCGCTATTCCGGATTGACGACTTTGTTACAGATAATAAAAAACCCAACTATATCGCTATAATTGGGTTTCTAATTCACTCTTCCCGAAGGAAGCTCAAAGAATAATCAATTACTTGATTTTAGCTTCTTTGTACATAACGTGCTGGCGAACTACTGGATCAAACTTTTTGATCTCAAATTTGCCTGGCATGTTACGTTTGTTCTTATCAGTCGTGTAGAAGTGACCAGTACCTGCAGAAGATACTAGACGGATTTTCTCACGTACGCCTTTCTTTGCCATTGTCTATTTCCTCTTAAACGTTTACGCCGTTTGCACGGATATCAACAAGAACAGCATCGATGCCCTTCTTATCGATGATACGCATACCTTTAGCAGATAGACGTAGTTTAACAAAACGTTTTTCGCTCTCTACCCAGAAACGATGAGTTTGTAGGTTCGGCAGAAAACGACGCTTAGTAGCATTTCGTGCGTGTGAACGGTTGTTACCCGTTACTGGACGCTTACCAGTTACTTGGCATACTCGTGACATGAATGTCTTCTCCAAAATCGTTTCAGCTCGATATCAACCTTGGTGGCCGAACCTCTCTACATTCTCAAAAAGAAGAAATGAGGTCTAACTCCGTTATGGAAAACCATACAAGGCTATCAAAGGTCGCGCATTATACTAACTTGATTAGCATTGCTCAAGACCCGAACAGATCCTTTTTGCAGGTTTTCGTGATCTTTTTTTAAACAGAGCTGATTTAAGTTCAAAAAATGTGGGCCGATTGTAGCAGAAATCGCGCAACTCACAACTAATAATGTGATTTAAATCCATCCACGCTCTGCAAAAGAAATAACCTCGCCATCTCCAACCACAAAATGGTCGAGGACTCGGATATCCACCAGCGCCAATGCATCACTAATTCTACGGGTGATTCGTCGGTCCGCCTGGCTAGGCTCCGCAACGCCTGAGGGGTGATTATGGGCTAGAATCAAAGCTGCGGCATTGTGCTCTAAAGAACGCTTTACCACCTCTCTAGGGTAAACAGATGCAGCATCAATCGTTCCTTGAAATAATGGCTCACCAGAGATGACTCTGTGCTGATTATCGAGAAAAAGTACAAAAAACTCTTCTCTATGCTTATCTCGCAGGAGACCAGAAAGGTACAATTTTGTCTGCTCTGGGCTAGTTAAGGCATCTCCTCTTTTTAATGTTTCGGACAAATAGCGCTGTGTAAGCTCTAAAACAGCCTGTAATTGAACATATTTAGCACTACCCAATCCTTTATGGCGACAAAACTCATCTTGAGTTGCGCCAAACAGCTTTCTCAGCGAACCAAAATCTTTTATTAGAAAGTCCGCTAACTCAATCACATTCATCCCTCGAGTGCCCGTGCGGAGAAAAATAGCCAACAATTCCGCATCCGTTAATGCTTGCGGGCCATGAGATATGAGCTTTTCTCTTGGCATAGATTCTTGAGGTAAAGAGTTCATCGCGTGAAACCTTCTATATAAAGAGAGCATAGAGTAATCAATCTTCCTCACTCAGCATGATGCAAAAGCGATCATTGCGAGGGTTATTCACTCCTGCTAAGAACAAAAAGCGTACAGAGTATGAGAGAACGTGAAATCACATAGAGATCAAAACTGGTCACTAAAATGGCGCGACTAGGCACACGATTATGAGCCGTGCTATCTTACCCGCAGCAAAATTAAGGGAGATCCTCATGCAAATATTAGCGGGTAAAAAGATCCTATTGGGAATTAGCGGTGGTATTGCTGCTTATAAATGTGCAGAGCTAACACGTCGTTTAATTGAACGCGGAGCACAAGTACAGGTAGTAATGACTCATGCAGCCAAAGAGTTCATCACTCCGTTAACCATGCAGGCGGTATCGGGTCGCCCTGTCTCTGATAGCCTATTGGATCCTGCTGCGGAGGCTTCGATGGGCCATATCGAATTAGCGAAGTGGGCTGATTTGGTCTTACTTGCGCCAGCCACGGCAGATCTTATCGCTCGTATGTCTGCGGGAATGGGCAACGACTTATTGACGACACTTGTACTTGCAACAGATGCACCTATTGCTGTTTCTCCAGCGATGAACCAACAAATGTACTTAAATATCGCCACTCAAGAGAACATAGCGACGCTTGCTAGACGCGGTATGAGCATTTGGGGTCCAGCAGCAGGTGAACAAGCATGTGGCGACGTTGGCCCGGGCAGAATGTTAGAGCCAATGCAGCTTGTCGCTCATTGTGAAGCCTTCTTTGCTGATAAGACACTTGAAGGCAAATCTGTGGTGATCACCGCAGGTCCGACTCGTGAAGCCATCGACCCCGTTCGTTACATCTCTAACCATAGTTCAGGTAAAATGGGCTTTGCTTTAGCAGAAGCGGCGCAGAAGCTTGGCGCTCAAGTTACGCTCATTGCAGGTCCTGCCTCTCTTGCCACTCCACAAGGTGTCGAACGAATTAACGTTGACAGTGCACAGAACATGCATGCTGTAGCGATGGAACAAGCAGCCAAGCATAATGTCTTTATCGGTTGTGCCGCCGTTGCCGATTATCGACCAGAAGTCATCGCAGAGCAGAAAATCAAAAAGACTGACGACAGCGATCAAATGAGCATCACTATGGTGAAAAACCCAGATATCATCGCATCTGTCGCTTCAATGAAAGAAGCTCGCCCATTCACTGTTGGTTTCGCAGCAGAGACTCAAGACGTTGAGCACTATGCTCGCACTAAGTTGAAGAAAAAGAATCTAGATATGATTTGTGCTAACGATGTCTCGGTAGAAGGGCAAGGCTTTAATAGCAACGACAATGCAATCACCGTATACTGGAAAGAGGGTAAGCAATCACTTACGCTTGCCAGTAAACAGCAGATTGCCCAGCAAATTATGGCGTCAATCGCAGAGAAGCTAGAAGCCTAAGAGCGTCAGCTTCACACCACTATTTTAGGTTGTTTGACTTAAAGCTCGTTTCTATAGCGGGCTTTCGTCTTTTATTCAGAATGGGTTAAAAAGGAAAGTGTTCATGGCCGGAACAAGAAAAACCAACCGCCGCGAAGAAATATTGCAAGCGCTCGCAGAAATGCTTGAATCCAATGAAGGCGCATCTCGTATCACTACTGCTAAACTGGCTAAGCAGGTCGGCGTTTCTGAAGCAGCACTATATCGACACTTCCCAAGTAAAGCGCGTATGTTTGAAGGCTTAATCGAGTTTATCGAAGAGTCATTAATGTCACGCATCAACCGCATTTTGGATGAGGAAAAAGACACCCTCACTCGAATTCGTCTCGTGATGCAGTTGATCCTGGCGTTTTCTGAGCGTAACCCGGGCTTAAGTCGCATTCTTTCTGGCCACGCTTTAATGTTTGAAAACGAACGTCTACGCGAGCGTATTAACCAGCTTTATGAACGTATCGAAACATCACTGCGCCAGATTTTGCGTGAACGTAAATTGCGTGAGGGTAAATCCTTCCCTGTGGATGAAAAGATCCTAGCTGCGCAGTTGTTAGGCCAGGTAGAAGGCAGCTTGAACCGCTTTGTGCGTTCTGACTTTAAGTATCAACCTACCGCTAACTTTGAAGAATATTGGGCACTACTGAGTGCGCAAATTAAGTAAACGAGGAACGACATGCCATCTAGCATAGACTTGTCGAATGCAAATCGAATCGGAACTGGTAATGAGCGAATCTGCTTTGAGCACCCAGAAAACCCGGCGCTTTGCATCAAAGTTTACCACCCGATGGAAGAGATCCTTAAGCATACTAAGGTCGTTCGTCAGCAAAACGAGATGGAACAATACTACTTTCAAAAATTAGTAGAACGTGATGTTCCTTTCACCTTCATACCTCGATGCCATGGCTGGATAGAAACTTCTTTGGGAAGAGGGTTGGTTTTCGATCGCGTTGTAGATGACAGTGGCTCAGCAAGTCAGCCCTTAACCGCTATGCTTAAACAAGGCACTGTTTCTCAAAGTGAAGCTCACGATATCCTCAAATCAGTTGAAGCTTATTTGCTTCAATATTCGATTAGCATTTGTGATGTCAGCCCTGGGCACATTTTGATGCAAGAGCAAAACGGCCAACTGACGCCAAAAGTCATTGATGGCGTTGGAAGCCGCTACAATGATTGGAAACTCTACTTACTGACCTATGTTCACTTTTTTGCTCGCAGAAAAACCAAATCTTTATGGCAAAAACTAATCTCGATGATGCTAAACCATGAATGCAATAAATAACCAACTAAAACTATCTCAAATCCTTCATCCTAAAAGCTGGGGCTTATGGTTAGGGTTTGGCCTCCTGGCTCTCGTTGTCACTGTTTTGCCTTATGCTCTTCTGCTCCAAATTGGCCGAGGTATTGGATCTCTATCCGCTCGACTATTAAAAAGTCGCGCTCACATCGTGCGTCGCAATCTCGAGCTTGCCTTCCCAGAGATGAGCAGCAATGAGCGCGAAACCATAGTAGCAGAGAACTTAAAAAATACGGGGCTCGCACTGATTGAAACGGGCATCGCATGGTTTTGGCCGAACTGGCGATTCAAACGTTTGATCGAGTTTAAAAATATCGACCAAATCGTTGAACTAGACCAGCAGAAAAAAGGCGTGTTAGTTGTCTGTACTCATGCGCTCAACTTAGAAATTACCGCACGCGCATTTGCGACTTTTGCACCGGGTTATGGGGTTTATCGCCCACACGACAACCCTGTCTACGATTTCATCCAGACTTGGGGACGCACCCGATTTGGCAATCAAATGGTGGATCGCAAAGATGTGAAAGGTATGCTCAAGATTCTTCGTCGTGGTGGTCGCCTTTGGTACCTTCCTGATCACGACTATGGTCGACGCAACGCAGTGTTCGTTCCCTTCTTCGCAGTTGAAGATGCATGTACAACAGCTGGAACAGGCGTATTAATCGATGCGAGTAAATGTGCCGTCGTTACAGCATCAAGCTTTAGAAAAGGCCACACTTACACGCTGCAAGTTGATGATGAGTTTAGCGCTGATTTCCCACGTAAAGATGCAGAGGGAGCCGCACGCGTCATGAACAGAGCCATTGAAAAGGTAATCCTTCGCGGCCTAGATCAATGGATGTGGGTACACAAACGTTTCAAAACCATGGTCGAACGCTCTATGGGTAAAGGCTCGCGATATAAGTAACAAAGATGACAATAAAAAAGGCATCCAAACGGATGCCTTTTTTATAACAGAGTAAAACAGCGTTGCTTAGATGCCGTATTGCGCGCGATACGCTTTTACTGCTTCTAGGTGCTCTGGAGCCGTACCTTTCTCTTCTAGGAAAGTCACCAGATCAATCAGGCTCACGATAGAAATAATCGCGCAGCCAAAGTCGCGCTCAACTTCTTGAATCGCAGATAGCTCACCTTTGCCTTTCTCTTGGCGGTCAATCGCAACAAGAACACCAGCTAGATCAGCGCCGTTTGCTTGGATGATTTCCATTGATTCACGAATCGCGGTACCCGCAGTGATAACATCATCAACCAGCATGATACGACCTTCCAGTGCTCTACCAACTAGGTTGCCACCTTCACCATGATCTTTCGCTTCTTTACGGTTAAAACAGTAAGGCGTATCGACATCGTGGTGGTCAGCTAAGGCTACCGCTGTCGTTGTTGCGATTGGAATACCTTTGTATGCAGGGCCAAATAGAACATCAAATTCAATGCCTGAATCTGCCAATGCTGCTGCATAAAAACGACCTAAACGAGCAAGATCACGGCCTGTATTGAAAAGACCAGCGTTAAAGAAATAAGGGCTCTTACGGCCTGACTTTAAAGTAAACTCACCAAACTTCAGGACTTCTTTCTCTAGTGCAAACTCAATAAATTCACGCTGGTATGCTTTCATTACTTTCTCTCTAAATAAAGGGTCTAGTTTCCTAGACGGTTTATAAACAGCTCAAAATTCAACCTTTGCCAAATTTTGATAAAAAAATAGCCCCCAATTGGGAGCTATTAAAAACTAGTTTTCTAACGCCGCCTTCTGCGCTGCGACAATCTCGGTAATACCTTTGGTTGCTGATTCCAACAACTTCATCAGCTCTGCATGAGTGAACGGTTCACCTTCTGCAGTACCTTGAACTTCAATCATACGACCATCTTCAGTCATCACAACATTCATGTCTGTATCAGCAGCTGAATCTTCCGTGTACTCAAGATCACAAAGGATATCTTCGCCTAAGATGCCCACAGAAACTGCAGCAACATGGCCTTTCATTGGGTTCGCTTTTAGCTTGCCCTTCTCGACCAAGTGTTGGAATGCATCTGCCATCGCCACACTCGCACCAGAGATAGACGCAGTACGCGTACCGCCATCTGCTTGAATAACATCACAGTCGACTGTCACCATGATTTCACCCATCGCTTCTAGGTCAACCACCGCTCGTAAGCTGCGTGCAATTAAGCGTTGGATTTCCATCGTACGACCGCCCTGCTTGCCATTAGCAGCTTCGCGACGCATACGTGAGTGAGTAGAACGCGGTAGCATGCCGTATTCAGCCGTTACCCAGCCTTTACCTTGGCCTTTTAGCCAACGTGGCACGTTTTCTTCTACTGTCGCATTACACAGTACTTTCGTGTTGCCGAATTCAACAAGCACAGAGCCTTCTGCATAAGCAGTATAGTTACGGGTAATTTTGATTGGGCGAACTTGATCCGCCTTGCGATCGTTTGGACGCATTGGCATCTACCTTAGTTATCTATCTGTGATAGGGGGAGACGATTTGGTTGGAGCAGGATTATAGCGAAGTTTGCTAAACAAAGCTACGCGCATTACTTCGCCAAACAGTGCAGTCTGAGCCACCCTTTGTGCTACTATGGCCGCGCGTTATTTTCAAAGATGAATAAACAGGAAAATTCGATGATCTATAGTATGACTGCCTACGCACGTAAAGAAGCGAAAGGCGATTGGGGCACCGCTGTTTGGGAAATCCGCAGCGTTAATCAGCGCTACCTAGAAACTTACTTCCGCCTGCCAGAGCAGTTTCGTGGCCTAGAGCCAGTATTGCGTGAGCGTTTTCGTAAGCGCCTTGCTCGCGGAAAAGTCGAGTGCGCTCTGCGCTTTGAAGCCAACCCGGCAGCAAAAGGTGAGCTAACCATCAATGAAGACCTAGCAAAACAGGTCATCAATGCAGCAAACCAAGTCATGTCTCTAACTGGTGAAAGCAGCCGTCTTAACCCGTTCCAAGTGATGAACTGGCCAGGTGTTATGGAAACGCCAGAACAAGATATGGATGCAATGAACAAAGACCTACTTGCTGCATTTGATGACGCAATTGGTGAATTCATCGAAGCACGTGGCCGCGAAGGTGATAACATGAAAGCGCTGATTGAACAGCGTCTAACGGCTATTTCGGAAGAAGTGGTCAAAGTACGTGCTCGCATGCCTGAAATTCTTGAGTGGCAACGTGAACGCCTACTGTCTAAGTTTGAAGATGCCAAAGTAGAGCTAGACTCTTCTCGCGTTGAACAAGAGCTTATCTTACTGGCGCAAAAGTCAGATGTTGCTGAAGAGCTGGATCGCTTGGACTCTCATATTAAAGAGACGAATAACATCTTGAAGAAAGGTGGCGCTGTTGGCCGTCGTTTAGATTTCATGATGCAAGAGTTTAACCGTGAATCTAACACGCTAGCCTCTAAGTCAATCAGTACAGATATCACCGCTTCAGGTGTTGAACTTAAAGTTCTGATTGAACAGATGCGTGAGCAGATCCAGAATATCGAATAATTTTCCTTCTCTTTCCAATACCTTCCTTTTTATTCTAAAACCCTGATTATTCAGGGTTTTACTTTTCCAACATGAACCACTCCGTTTCAACATGTTCCAAAAAAACGGTGAGTTAAATGGTGAGTAATAGCTCGCTATACTTAGTTCAAATGGTGAGTATTGGAGGTATCATGGCATCAATGACAGCAAAGCAGGTAGCCGCGCTTGCAAAATCAGGTGAACCGACCAGAAAGTCCGACGGAAAAGGACTCTACTTTGTCGTTCCAGATTCAGGAGCGCCCTACTGGGCCCTTCGATATAGTGGAAACTGTGGTAAACGTAAACAAATGACTCTGGGCCAGTACCCTGGAATGTCTTTGGCCGATGCAAGATCAGAAGCCGAAGTTTTCAAGCGTGACTTAAGGCAAGGAGTAGATCCCCTTATTGCAAAACAGCGTCAAAAGTGGACTGGAATAACATCGGTCGATGATTTATTTGAGGATTGGTATAAAAACGATTTAGCCTCAAGGTTAAAGCATCACCACATTCCAGCTCGAATATATCGGAAAGAGATTAAGCCAGTAATTGGCGAGTTCAAAATTCAGGACGTAACGGCTCTGGATGTTCGAGAGATAATTCAAAGAGTTAGGGATAGTGGTCGTCTAACCGTTGCAAATGACACGCTTGGCTATATGAAGCAGCTTTTCAAGCACGCATTAAAGCTTGAATTAACCTCTAATAATCCCGCTGCACCTTTCACAATAAACGATGCTGGAGGGCTCGAAAAAACTCGTAAGCGAGCATTGGACCTAAATGAAATAGAGAAAGTATTTGAAGTATTTCGCAGCAATCTAAACAGCTTTGGTAGAGATAACTATTTGTTGTGCTGCCTTTTCTTGGTTCTAGGTAATAGGAAGAGTGAACTATGTGAGGCACCTTGGTCAGAGTTTGACCTTGAGGAATCTGTCTGGCATATCCCAGAGTGGCGAGTAAAGACAGGAATCGCTATATCTATTCCCCTGCCACGTCAGGCAATGACATGGCTCAGTGAGCTAAAAGTAAGGTCAATGGGGTCTGAGTATGTTTTTCCAGCCAGACGCAGAAGTAATCTATTACATATGGGACCTGATACCCTGAATAGCGCAATCTCAAAGTTGTTTGGACGAGAAGCAGGGAGGAAGGTTCAGCCACCTAACGTGATGGGTGATATAAAGCATTTTACAGTGCATGACCTACGGCGAACATTCAGGAGTCTAGCTGCATCGGTAGGAACGCCAAATCACGTCGCTCGGCTGTGCATAAATCATCGACAGGGAGGTGTTGACGGTATTTATGATAGATATGAGTACTTTGATGAACGAAAAATCGCACATCAGAAAGTTGCAGATCTAGTTTCTCCCTTGGTTTGAAGAAGCTATTAATTGAATTGGCCACATCTAAGGAAACCCGAAGCTATTAGCTATTTTTATAGACTTCGGGTTTTTGTACCGCACGTAAAGTCGCTTCCCCCTCAAACTTAACCACGAAACATACTTCAAACCTTCTTTGGGTAATCTATGTAATTGATTTAGTACACGAATAGCGATTTCTCACAACCCTCACCGCATCACCTGTTGCCAGCTTATCAACTGGTAAGTCGAGAATAACATTGATAATGCCAGCCATAGAATTGTTAGTAAACCTGAACCCGGTTGGGAGTCCATTGGGTTCATCAATAGCTGCATCAAAGGCAAGGACGAAGTTTTTAATATCTGACGCTCTACCTTTTAAAACTGCTTCAGGATACTCAGAATGCAATGGTTCTGGCTGTACACTCTCAAACTCTGCAATAGACCTAACTACATCAGCTCTACTAGGCCAATACTTCAAGTCATACTGATATTGGAGAGAACGTAGCTTGTCCGCAACATGGCTACGAAACAAGTAGTTATCTTCAGTGGCTGCAAAAATCATATCTATAGATGATTGATAATCATTTTTACAGAACCCAGAGCGATTATAGATTTCGCTTTGACGCTCCAGAGCATAAGCAAGCTTTGATGCCAAAGCTTCAATCTCAGAGCTAAGGCTATTGAGCTCTACCAATTCATACCGAGCATTTTCAACCTCGCCTCTAGAGAAGTCAGAACTTGACCATATCAACTCGAGTAACAACCACACAGAAGAGCACTGTTGCTTACTGGAATAACCAAAGGCCTTAATTATCTCGTCATAGGCAGAACTTAACTCGTTAGCACGCTCAATCATTCTAGACATTGCCGACCAACTACTCATGTAAATTTCTTTTTGCCGATAGTCAGAGAGCTCATCTTTAACGAAAGCGGTGCAAAAAGTCGTTGGGCTTTTCTCAGGTAGTGACATATTACTATTCCTTTTGCTTCTTGTTAGTTGAATGATAACTACCTGTGTTTTTTGTGCCGTATCTGAACAAAGAAAGTTATATCACCTTACGATCGGTTCTGAAGAAGCTGAGCCTAGAAACTACTACCTAAGTCATTTATCTGAACCAGCTAATACACAACCAGGAAAGTATCTTATATGTATCATGATACAGGTGCAGCTCTTTTAAGCTTTGAATAAATCCTTAATTAAATCAATCATCTACATCTGATTTATCTTTCAAACTCCCTGCATACCAGTAAATCACGCCAACACAAGCAACTGTAGCTAACAGTCCTGCTAACCAAATCCATAGCTCCATCATCCTCTCTCATATTAGTGGGGGGAACTTAGGTCAAAATCTAGCATTTCTTGAGAGCATTTGTCCAAATCGGGCCAATTGACGTGCCTGGATACGCTTTGCATTGCAGCAGAATCATATCGTGCTCAACGACATAAATCGGAGTGTTATATGAAGCTTAATAATATAGAACTGCTAACGCGAGAATTAGCACAACACATTAAAACTACTTGGATAGTTCAAATCGAGTTTCCAGAGCAAAATGGAAATCAGGGACCCGACGGCGATTTGTTGTGGCCGGAGGTTCTCTTATGCAAGAGCGAAAAGGATGCCATAGATTTGGCTCATTTCCTTAACAAAGCGTCACATGAAGACTTTGAGCTTTTCATGGCTTCAGAGGCCTCAGTTCCGATTGTTATACCAAATAGTAGCGAACAGCACGTCGTCATTTCATGTAGAAACATAGAGGCATATCGTTATGCATATCTAATTGAGCCAAGCATAGAAAGCATCTCTCAGGTTGAGATCTTGATGGAGGTATTTCAATATGAAGACTAGGCTATCGGCAAGATCATGGTTTTTTTTCTGTCTGCTGGTACTAAATGCTATTCCATCTTGGGCTCATGAGACATCAAAGAACCTAATTATACAAACATCCCCACTTTCATCTTGGAATGACAGCTTTAAAAAAAACAAAAAAGATTGGGAGATACAATTAAAAGTTGGAGGGTGGTCTCACCATAAATATAAGTCAGATGTGAAAGTAGATTTCAATCAAAGCCATAATGGGTTAGGGATAGGACTCTACAAAAAGGTTGAAGAATTAAATATTCTTTCAAAAGTTTTTGATGCCTATAGTTATGAATTATTTTACATGAAAGACTCTTTTAGAATGGGGCAAGCTCAAGCATCAACAACTTTATATAAGAGGTTCGATCCTAACCTACCGTTTATGCGAAGAGTTGAGCTAGATTTAATGTTTGGCGTAATGTCTCGATCTGATGGAATAGCCGACCTTCAAACCGGAGAGATATATTCAAGGGAAAGAATCACTTTTCCATTCGCATTGCCTGGGCTTACATGGTACGTCGATGACATTATGCACTTTGATCTTACCCACATCCCTAGAGTCAAAGGAATTAATAACTTTCCAACAACCTTTGTCCGCGCTGGATTCTCTTTCTAGTGATTTGTTCTCTTGATCGGGTAACAACAAATCTCGAGAAGCGGCAGTAAAGTAGATCATCAGCAAGATTATTTAAAAGTCCTTTATTTTTCTGCAAACCAACAGTTACGGAAGATTAAAACATTTGTCCAAAATGGGCAGTTTCACATACCTATCCTAACGGTGATCAGAGACAAAATCATTCCATACCCATAATAGAGTGGATGGAGGGGTTTCATCATGAGAATTAAACATATATTGAGCATCGTTGCGATTACGTTAACTCCTTACCCTAGTAGCTTACTGGCTCAGGAAAGCGCTACCGTAGGGCAAAAGTCAACGCAGGAGAAACGTACACAGAAGGAAACTGCAATCAACGATGAAGCCAGTATGGAATTACAACGACAAAAGGGGGCGGAACAACGTGATGGAAAGGAGACACGGAATAGTACCTCAACTTCTGTACGAGACTCGGATGAAACATCATCTCGGCAGCAAAATCAAACAACTAACCGTCTGGCGGTTAAAACGGCACCTCTTGCAATACTCAATGAACTTTTTACATACATAGAGAAAGGCCGTTCGACTAGAGGGCGAACTGCAAATGTAATAAAGCATTGTGCGCTCGTTACAAAACCAAAAGCACCACAATTTCCAGATCTTGAACCTAAACCCCTAGTGACTAGCGTTCAAGCATGCATGGCCTGGAACAAGGAAAAAACTTTGGGACAGTGCCAAGTTGAGTTACATCAAGCAAACTTTAATTGGGCAACAACAGGCATGCCATCGTTCATTCGGGTTCCATCAGAAAGACTCATTGAAGATGGTATATGTTGGGCTCTATATGGCCTTGTCTCAGAAGCAACACTTGAAGAGGCCTCCAAGGGAATTCCGCTCAACGAAAATAGCACCTCTGGAATCAAATTAGCTCTAGCAAACGCAATGAGTAAACAATTGGTGAGAAATGACTTGCCAGATAAGGCTAGAAAAATTGTGGAGAGGCAATTTGGTCAGAACTGTGTAATACCGACAAGTCGTGGATATCGTTATGAAGGAAAGTATGAGTGGTCCTGCGGCTCATTTTCTGTTGATCCTAAAGCCATCTCTGCCTCAGTAGGTGAATTCACTTTGTTTGGGAGGGGAAACTCTCTATTTGGTGAAACCTGGGAGATGGAAACATCTCAAAGTCAGGATGCCCTCTTTTCAGTATCGACGACTCGCTCAAATTCAAGAGAAGCTTCAACTTCTGAAGCTCAGTATGCAAGTACTGACAATCGCTCATCTAAATCACGCAATTTATCAATGAGAACGTCTGAGCGTTTACAGACAGAAGAAGCATCCAATCTCAGCAACTCCACAGAAGCAAGTTTTACAGCATCTCAGCCTGGAATCAAAGGAGGTAACTAAGAATGAAATCTGTAATTTATGGCATCATCATTGCCTGCCCACTCACCGCGCTTGTTATCTATTTTGCCCTGTCCGGCAGGCAGGAAGTACTTATCCAACAGAAAAAGCATGAAGTTCAACAGCAGCTTCGCTCAGAAGAATTTCAGCGTAGTTTTTCCAGAGCTTGGTCTGAATTTGACCAACCCAGTCAGCATGAAATGGCTCTCTTGGCATCAGAAGCTGCCGAGAGAGAAGCTCGGATAGAAAAGTTAAAGCAACTTCGCTCAAACATTGAAGCCTTCGACAATGAGTCATTCGAAAACCTTCATGACGACTTGCGTGAGATGAAGAAAGCTCTACAAGAGCAACAGCCATCACAAGTTCAAGAGTTACCGAATTAATTTAATCCAAGGGCTTCAGCGACCTCTCGGCCGCCTAGCCCTCCTAAAAAGGAAGAAAAAATGGACACTACTACATTTAAAAGGAAACGAAGCCATGTCAAAAAATCTTATTCTTACAACAGCTTTGACTGTAACTTTAACTGCATGCACTACAACAGAAGACCTTGCGCAAACCATGACAGTAGTTAGTGGCAGCGCAGGGAACAGCAGTACATGCCTAGTTCTTGTCGATACTACAAAGTACAACAGCAAGCTGAAGCTGAGTGAGGATTTGCTGTATATGCTGAATAACGCAGCATGTGAGCATGAAGGTATACAGAACGTAAGAGTTTGTTCTATCGAATTCCCTTGCCCATCACTGCCAACGCTAGAACCACAGGAAAGTAAATATTAATGGTTCAATTTAAGCTTAAAATGAGGAAACCACCATCAAAAGGCTACTAGATACCACGCATTTCCTGTTTTTAAGCTTAGTCTTAGGAAATAGATAACAAGATTGACAGTAAAACTCTCAGTTTCCTAACTTTAAGCTTAAAAACGCACCTGCGAACGAAGCTGCCCGAGAAGCTCTCGGGTAGTACTTTCAACACGCAAGTCCCAGTCCACCCCAATGTAAACCATATGAATAGATGCCAACTTACGAGCTCGCTTAACCAATTGAATTCAAGTCTAAAATTTCATACCCAGCCTACAGTATCTCATTGCATATTAAGTGAGATGAGATAAGCTGTGAATATGAGTAAAAATGTATGCTATCGCACGTTCAGTCAAGGGTTCTAGTAAATTGCAAACAACTCCTGTTCAAAACCAGATCTACACCATGTCACCAGATGACTGGGAACACTTTATCGAAGAGTGGATGACGTACAAGTCTAAAGAATACTTCGATTTTGAGAGGTTAGGAGGAGCGGGAGATCAAGGCAGAGACGTCGTTGGTTACGTTGATAATCCTGTCGGATCGGACTGCTATACTTGGGACAACTTCCAATGCAAACACTATGGCGCACCTCTTTCTCCTTCACAGATATGGGTAGAAATAGGCAAAATATGTTACTTCTCTTTCAATCGTGACTACCCCTTTCCTAGGAAGTATTACTTTATTGCACCTCGTGGTGTTGGTACAAAACTATCAAACCTACTAAAAAAGCCTAATGAACTAAAATCCGGTTTATATGAAAACTGGGATATGTACTGTAAAAATGGGATCACGGACAAAAAAAGCATAGTTCTGGACGAAAAACTAAAGACGTATATAGACGAGCTGGATTTCTCTGTATTCGATAAAATAGCAACCATTAAGATTATTATTGAGCATAGCAAAACTCAATTTCATGTTACAAGATTCGGAACACAGCTCCCCAAAAGACCCGACACTCCCAAACTATCATCTGTCGTGGGAGAGCATGAGTTAATATACGTAAAAAAACTACTTCAAGCCTATGATAGCCATTGTAGTGAAAAAATAGTGTCAGTCAGTAATCTAGACAATCACCCTAAATATAACAACCACTTAAAACGTTCTAGAGAAGACTTTTTAAATGCGGAAACATTAAGAAATTTTTCTAGAGACACTCTACCAAAAGGTGAGTTCGAAAGAATCCAGAGCCAAATATTAAGTGGTGTTATAGACATCGTAGAAGACGACCACGAAAACGGATTTGATAAAGTAAAAGAAGCTGTTAGAGAAGCGAAAAGACTACAATTGCCCACCAGTCCGCTTTCATCGTGTTTAACGATAAACGACCGTGGTGGAGTTTGCCACCAATTAGCTAATAACAATGAAATATCATGGTGTGAAGATGAATGTTAATACTTTCAGTGTATTTAACTCACCTATTGAAACTGGACTTAGAAGTTTAACTTTACTTGAAGCTGGCTATCCAAACGCATATGACTTAGAGAGAATAACATACTACGACTATCTCCTCGTTCATTCCGGTGATATCGAAGGTGGCCCTAACAGCATACATCCGAATACCCCCCATAGATCTGGAGAGCTTCTAATCAGAAGGCCTATTATTGAAAAAGGTCTAGCGGTAATGATTTCAAGAGGGCTTGTAGATATTGATTATTCTCAATCTGGTATAAGATATATAGCAACGGAGTTATCTACACCTTTCTTAGATTCTCTTCAAGCCAACTATACAAGAAAAATGATAGACACTGCTATTTGGGTTGTTGAAATATTCGATAAGCAGCCAAATCAAAAAATAAGAGATCTAATTAACAAAAATTTACAAGTTTGGGGAGGAGAGTTCATCGATGAATCCCTTGTTAGAGGGGAGAATGATGAATGAATAGTGGATTTCTAATCAATAGACTGATATGTACTGGAGATAATGTTGAAGACGTTAGCATCAACTTCAACCCAAATACACATGTAATTGTTGGTCCATCCAATACTGGTAAGTCCTACGTTTTCCAGTGTATAAAGTATATGCTTGGTAGTGAAACCAAGCCAAAAAGAATCACCGAATCAATTGGTTATCAAGATTGTTTTTTAGAAGTGACTCTCGCTAATGGCGATATTATAACACTACGTAGATCTCTCGATGGCGGAGATGCAGAATTATACAAATGCAAACATTCTGAGATAAGAAATTATCCAGAACCCCCTACTATACTCAGAGTCGGTAAAAAGCCCACACAAAAAATTGGAACTCTAAATAATTATCTTCTTGATGTTTCCAATCTTAGAAATGTAAAAGTAAGAAGAAACCTTAGTGGTGTATCTGATGAATTTAAATTTAGCTTTATAAGACATCTCACGTTAATTGATGAGACATCGATAATCAAAGAATCATCTCCAATCTTCACAGGGCAATACGGTGAAGATACTAAAGAAAAATCTATACTGAGATATTTATCCACTGGAAAAGATGATAGCGGGATTATTTCAAAGCCTAAAAAGGATGTAATTTCCAATAGAAAAGGTCGAATGGAAGTTATAGATCAACTTATTGAAGAGTATAGCTCAGAGCTTAATGATTATGACTATATCTTGCAAGAAAATGAAAAAATAGACGAACAAATTGACAAATTAGAGAGCTCAATAGTTGAACTAAAAGATTTGATAGATTCATTATACGTACGTGTCACTAAATATGAATCAACTATTAATAGAAGCTGGAAAGAGTGGAAGAGTAATGAGTCAAGGCTTTTAACCGTTAATGAATTGTTATCTAGATCTAACTTGCTACATCAGCATTACTTAAATGATATTGACAGATTAGAATCGGTTCAGGAAACAAGTAATTTGTTTTCAGAACTACAATTTGGAAACTGCCCAACATGCAAACAATCGTTAGAAGGAGATGAACACTTAGAATGTGATATTAATGATTTGGAGAATATAAAATTGGCCTCAAGAAAAGAAATAGAAAAAATAAAAAAATTAATTTTCGATCTTGACATCACACGCAACAGCTTAATCTTTGAAAAAGAAGAACTGTCGCAAAAAATAAAATCAAATAAAGAAAATCACATTAAATACCAAGAAGAACTTTCAGATTTCATCTCAAGAAACATAAAAACCAACGTAGAAAAATTAGATCTATTAAAAAACAAACTTACTGAGCGAAAGCAAATTAATCGGATAATTGAAAAGATTTCTAATTTAGAAAACCAAAAATCTGGTTATAAAGAAGAAATTGACCCAATGGAAGGTAATTATACATTTGATGAATTAACAACTGCAACCACAACAGAACTATGTAAGGTTATAAAGCAGTTATTAATAGAGTGGAGTTACTCAGATATAAAATCCGTTTCATTTAGTGAAGAAACCTGTGATCTTGTTATTAACGGTGAGCATAGAAACTTAGCAGGAAAAGGTTATAGAGCTCTATCTTATTCCGCATTTATTATTGGATTAATGCACCACTGTATAGAAAATCGTCGAAGTCATAGTGGTGTTGTTTTATTAGATTCACCTCTATGTACGCTGCGGTCTCGACATATAACCAAATCATCTACTTATGAACAAAAAGATGTCATAGGAGATGCTACCAAAGAAAAGTTTTATGCTTCTATCTCAAAATACCGTGACTTAGGACAAATAATAATATTGGACAATGATGGTCCAATAGAACCTGACTCTCTACACATTGGGTACACTGAGTTCACGGAAGATAAAAATCGAGGACGCTATGGTTTTTATCCTGTACAGTAAATCTTACATCATTTACGTGGAACGTTGATTGGTCCCCTCAGAAGAAACCTAGTCCATTGCATTCAGGATAAACGTAACAAGTGGGTATCGAGATCGGTTTTAAGTATATGTTTTTAAAGTGCTTTGATAGCTTTTGTTACAAAAGCTACCACAAACACTGTTTGTGGTAAATTTTTTACCACAACTTACCACAAATAAAAAACGCCTAGAATTTAACTACCCTAGGCGTTCTTAAGTAAGCATCCAGAAATAGAAGCACAACGACTCGTGACTCTTCTGGCAAGCATCTATGTACCATTACGTCTAAGTGCGTTTCTAGGCGTAATAGTGTTTCAGCGTTCGATGGATTTACTCTTATCACGCTCTTTCACTTGATCACTGTTCAACTGATTCTGGGTTCTTGCTTCTGCTTCATGACGGAGTTTTTCTCTAGACTGAGCTTGGAAGATAATTTTTTGATGTTCTGGCCTAGGTTCATACAAGCCGTATTCTTTTTTAGCAGTCGAAGATAGATTGTTATAAGCATTAACAATCAACTTATCAGCCTCTTTCTGCTGTCCACGTTGTTCCAATTGTTGTGCATTTCCAATCGCTTGAGACATCTGTTCATGGCGCTGTTCTAATTTGGTATCCTGATGAAGGCGAGATAACTCAACTCCCAAGACCTTTGTCATTTTTCCAATATCTTTTTTTAGTTGATGCGCTTCTTGTTGTTGCTTATTCTTATCTGACTCAAAAAATATTTTTTGAACAGCTTTTGCAGCCATCCAGACTAAAGCCCCTGCCGCTTCAGTGAAAATATCATTCTCTAAGTATCCTCTCTGATAGTTCGATAGAGTCTTGGATAGCCAGTTATCTTGACTTGGCTTCTCATACCCTAGGCTTTCTACCTTTTTGGCAAGCATTTGAACAGAATCCACTATTTTCATCTGCTGCTGAGATAGCCGCCTATATTGTTCATTCATATGACTAAAATTAAAAACGCTAGTTTTAATATGTTCATCATTTGATATACGGTGATTTATGTTTTTAACTGCTAATTTAGCCGAGTTTTCGAGCGTAGAAACCAACTTGTTAGGCTCAGAAGCATCAACTTTACTAAGCTCTTGATAAATTGCTGTAACTTTTGCTTTTTCATTGAGTTCCATACCACTCCCCTTTAATAACGATGTGTTATATACAGATTCCCATTAACCCATTCTGCACTTATGAAATTATTTGATTCCAAAATATGCTCGAAATGACTAACCGACACTTCTATATCTGCATGGAAGCGTTCAAACTCAGCTTGATATGACTCCATTTCAGTTACAAGACTGGATAGTTGATGACGCAAATCTAATGCAGAGTCTTCCCTAAATAACTTCTTAAAAATTCCAGTAATCATTGAGTACCTCCCGAATGTTCTAAATCTTATTCTTTCAGAGCATGGGCCAATAGATAGCACGTCAAATCGCCCAATTGAGACAAAAAAGGAGCCCAAGAGGCTCCTAAATTAGTAATGAAAGAGTTTCAATATTTGTGTTCACCAGCCTCTATTTGCTTTCGTGTGAAGACTGTTGGGCAGCGCGATAAGTCTGGTTGACCGTAGCCGTTTTCAGCCTCTGCACTGCTACATATATAAGCATCTAATCTACCAGCAGCTTGCGTCATGCTCTCCTTATTCCTCATTGATAAACTTGCCTTTTCCAAGTAATCACAAGCAGGGTAGGACCATGTCGCTAAACTAGAATGGGATGCCGCGTATGTCGAACAGATTTCTTTCTCTCTTACTCGCTCGGTATAACTTGCAACACCACTTCCTTTTTTAAGGTTCCTTGTCTGAAAAATAGAATAATTTTGGTAAGGACCAGGGTAGCTCCAATAAGGCACCGAATAGCTATTGAATGCTGGAGAATAAACCGACATAAATCTACGAATCCCTTCACTTTCGCCAGCCACATAGTTAGCTACACGCTTCCAGTTACCATCCGTCCAATTCAAGCAGTGATAGCCTCTATCCCGTTGACGAGGTTGTGCACCCAGAGCAATTGCTATTTCGTCGATTTCGATACCACTATCGTTGTTATTTCCTGCTATTGTCTCTGCACCAAACGCTGCACACATTCCACCGACATGCATTACCGATATCACATTAGCTCGGGAAATTCTGAAAGGCCGAATATCGAAAGCATCAAAGTATCCCGTTCTTTGGTAGTTATAGAAATTGGATGCAATCATATTCATGACCCCAGATCGGGATTGAATATCCACCACATCATGAGCCATTTTGAGCGCATATTCCCACCCAACTCGCGGAGCACTCGCAGCTATCAAGCTACCTATAACATCATTATCATGAGCCGAAATGGTATAATGAACGAAGGATACCGGAGTGGGAACCGAGCAGCGTTCATAGTATTGGTTGAAGGCTAGAACTTTCATATTTTCTGGTGCGGTTTTATTGTATTTTACTAGAAAACCTTCCAAATCCAGCTCTTGGCCGTTTTCCGTACATTCCACACCTCCATTAATCAAGCAACGCTCATACAACTCAGCCTGTATTCCAAAAGAAGCAACATTACTTCGCGCGTAGCGGTTGATATAAGCATCAGCAGAACGCAGTTGACCAGAATCATCGAAACAATCCGAAAACGCATATTTCATAGCCAGATCAGCTTTCTCAGAATATCGCTCTTTTTTTGAAAAGTTTATCGTCCTTGCTTCTTTTCGTCTCTTATCATTAGCGATACGAATAGAATCCAAAGCTTTCTTTTGATTTCTTGGGTCTAGCAAGTCTTCCGCCCAAAGATTAAACATTTGCCATTCAGCCCCTAACTCGGCAACCATCTTAGCTGCCGAATTGAACGAAGCATCACTACCAAAGTCTTCCAACTTGTACCCAACAGCCTTCATATTATCCAGTGCAGCTTGAACATCAGGCTCCACTTCATCGTTTGTTTGAGTTACCGTATCTGACAGAATATTACTTGTGTTACTAGACGTAGTCGCGGAACACCCCATTAATAAAGCAGCCGTAATTATTGGCAAAAAAAACACTTTCACGTTGATATCTCCATTTATATTTTATGTTCATTCCATTTTGAAATAAGAGGGCAGCGTAAGCAGCACGCCAAAATTACCAATTTGGACAACAGACAATTATTATCTTGTTAAAGTGCGCTCTATATCACCTCTTGCTGTCTCTTTACCCTGGCCTCTATCAGGTGATTGCTCTGGCAAAACTTCTCGATCTGTTGTTTGATGCCATAGCTTTTCGAACAAATGGTCAAGCCGTTCCAATGGTTGGTAGCGGCTTTCTTTAGCAGCCTGCTTCTGCCCTGATCGCTGCTCAACAGCCCTAATAAGTCCCTCTTTAGAATTGGTGTAGAGATACACGCGGTCCTTTGCTCTCGATATTTGCACGTAGAACTGCTCTGTGTTCAATAATGCATCTCGGTTCGCTTCAGCATGAACAAATACATTTTGAGCAGTCTTACCTTGAGCTGCATGGACAGTCATTGCGTATCCATAATCCCAATGAGAATTCGCCATTGTGGACATATCAAACTCACTGAGTTTCCCATTTGAAAGTCTGAAGGTTACGTTCGTGGATTCTATTTTCTCAACTGTGGCCGTGTCGTTGTTTAATCGCCCAGAAGTTTTATCATTATCACGCCATACGATCTTCTCACCAACGGCGAGACCACTTTTAGTCAAATTAAACAACTGAATATTCTTGGCCACATAGCGTTCAGGTGAAAATCGAATCGGTTCGGACTGTTCATTACTCCCGAACTTCTTGAGTAAGATATCGTGACTATCTCGGCCAACGACCTCGTAATACAAGCCCTGCTTGATACCCTCACGTTTGAAGCTACGGGCAAATCGGACGATTTGCCCGTTTTGATACGATGTCACCACTCGTCTTTCAGCTTCGGTTGTATCGACTGGTGATAGCTGGTTAGTTTGAATCTCTTCGCTCAGAGCACCTTCTCTTTTTAGGGCATCGCGAACTAACTTATTAGTGCTCCACCTACCCTCGCGGCTTGGTTCAAGGATAATACTTTTAGTTCGCTCATCTGGCGCAAGACCCATATAGTCTTTCACTAGCTCTTGCCTGCGAATCTCTCCACTTTTTACATAATCAATTCTTCCGTTTTGTTTATGGTGAACCAGTTCCTTGATGGTACTACCACTTTCTTGCAATCGAGCTAAGGCATCTGAAGCCCTTTTCATTAAAGAGAGATAAACCGCATCCCTCGTACCTCGATTAGTCTGTCGAACGATCTCTTCTAGTCGATACGTTTCCATACCATGAGCCTGAAGCTGACGAAAAGCAGCCCCAGCCTCCACAGAGGCAAGCTGGCGAACGTCTCCTGTTAATACAACTCTAGCTCCCACCTGGCTAGCTCTTTGAAATAGATCGTGCATCAGCTTTGTACCAACCATCGATGCCTCATCGACAATCCAAAGTTGAGGGGAGCGCTGCAATCCCTTCGCTAATTCTTCACGCTGGCTCTTTAACTCGTCTTTTTCACAACAAAGCTCATCAATTCTCTTTTGGTAAATGGGAGAAGTTTCGGGAATTTGAGTACCTGTTTTGAGGTCTACTCCAGGGTTTTTGAGTGCATTGATGATACGCTCCAGCCGCCTGTCAATTTTCTCTATTTGTGAGAGCAGCCTTTTTTCCTCTACCCATTCGTTGCGGCTTCTACCTAGAAAACTTTGAATTGTACTAGAAGAAATATTCGCGCCCTCGGATAGACTCTGAGCTGCCGAGTTGGTTGGAGCAAGACCTTTTACTTCGTATCCCATATTTCGTGCTGTATTGGCAACTGTGCTGAGTACGCTGTTTGTTTTAGCAGTACCAGCGAGCCCTTGTACTCCGACGATCCTGTTCTCAGAGAGCAAAATACCCTCTGTGGCTTTCCTTTGGTCAGTATTCCATTCATATCCAATTTCGTTTGCCTTCTCCTCGGCATTGGAAATAGCCTCAACCGCCTGCTCTCGGCTGCAAAGCCTCTGAACTCGGTCTCGACCTAGATATTCCTCTCTAAGAAGCTCATCCTCAATGGCGATGGCCGCGTGCGATGTATATCCTCGAACATCAACCTCTTGCTTACTGACCTTATCAAAGGTTCTAACCGACTTCTCTATGAGCTGACCACTGCCAATTGCAGCATCAATCGCATTATTTACATCAGAAAGTAGTACTCGCGATCCAGCATAGCGGCTAACCTCTTTGACTAGATCGTGATGAGTCCAAGATGTATCACGCTCTCCAAGGTGTTCAGTCGCCCACATGACGGCTTCGTTGGCTAATTGAACCCGCGCCAAAATCGCCTCGGATTGCAACTCCAGAGATGGGATTTTTTCCCGAGACTGAGCGATGACCTCTTCCAATTCTTCCAACTTCTCTTTCCCCAATTCGGCATGCCAGCGATTCAGAAGCTCACCTCGCTCAGCGGCAACCTTTCGATCCCGCGTGTCGAGCGTGGCGGTCTCCTTTTCCACAGCCGTGGCCGTCTCACGAGTCTTTCCCCTAGCCTCCAGCGCATCTCCTATTGCCTCTGATCGTTTCGAAAGTTCACGCACAGTCTCTTTACTTACCCCAGCAATTTCCCAGGTCCCATCTTTACCCGGGTGCTCTAGTCGAAAACCCAGTGAACTAACCTCTTGAGCGAGAAATTGACGGTAGACCAGACCAAGGTGCTTTTGGTCAATGAAGATTGGTTTATTCTCCGTTGAGCGCCACTGGCCGTCATTTCGCTGTGTTAAGTTCATTACCACGCAGTGTGTGTGAAGCTGAGGATCAAGGGCACGACTGGTTGTGTGTTTGAAAGTAGCTGCGACCAGCGAACCTGTTTTCTCGTATTCAACGGTATCCTTAGTACGGTTGCGATTCCTTGTGACAATATATTCGCTCTCTATATATTGAAGTACCGCTTGGACAGCCCGGTCATGGGCTTCGAGAAGCCGTTTGTCGCCTGCTACCTCTGCCAGAATAGAAACACTCTTAGGTGCCGAAAACGTAAGGTCGGTTCCTGGTTGGTGTTTCCATTCTCCGTCACGGAAAGTGCCAACCTGTTGACCGTCAGGGAGCCGTCCCTCCAAAAGTGATTTAAAGGTTTCTCTATCCACCTCACCAGCAAGGCCAAGAGTCTCAGAACCAGAACCTATCCATGTGGAAGGAGATAGTCCGTCTACATAGTAGTCATCATGCTCAAAGTAATGACCGGCCGCTCCGGCACTTTTAATAGAAGACGCAGACATCATGATTTTTTGCCTCCTTTTCCAAGCAGACTAAATACCAAATCATCATCCACTCCATTCGTTCCCAACACTGAATGTACTTCCTGTTCTATATCACTTAGGGCTGGTAATTGCCCTTTAGACACCTCAGTACCATGCTTATTGGAAAGTTCATTCGGAACAAAGTCAGTATCAGCTTCCATTTTCATTGCTCTTGCAGCATTGAGCAGACGCATACCAACCGTCTCATTCTCATCACCTTGAATAAAGCCGTCAGCGATCTTCGGAAGTCTCAAGAAAGGAATATCAATACGGGCTTTACTCTCTACGCCCCAAATTTTGGCAAAACAAGACAAATCAGGCAGGTCCATGATTTCACTGGGAAGAACAATTTTTCGGTTTTGGCGTTTAGAACTGACCCGGACGCCATCTCGAATGTCATCGGCGGAGTAGTTTAAGTCTTCATCAACTTCCTCACGTTCAGCTTCACCAAGTACTTTGCAGACCCACTCAGCAGTGTCGGCATTATTCAAACGAAAATGAAACTGTGTGGAGCACAGGCCAAGTATGGTTTTAGAGGCGTTTTTCCCGAACTCTTCCTCTAATTGGTTTATTTCCTGAATACCCAAAACAACAGCCGCACCGAAGCCCCGCCCTTCGGCCATCAACATTGAAAGAGCAGGAATTTTTTTGAGGCTTGGTAGCTCATCGACAACAATCCAAAGAGTCCGCTCGTTATTAACCCCGCGTGCCATCAACCCTTTGGCCGCAGCTTGTATCCAGGTCGAGATAAGAGGTTTCTGTATTTCTATTTCAGATTCTCGTACTGGTAAGAATAACCAACTATCATCGGCATTAGGTTCATCGCCTTCTGCTATCCAATCTCTTATAGAAAAGAATCCCTTTTTATTCTCTTCTTTCAACAGGCGAAGTGGACGAACACCATCTACGATGGTTGAACGAATACTTTCGAGAGTCCTCTCGTTATCTTCATTGAAATATGTCGCTGCTGGAGTACCTGCAACCAGTTCTTTGAGTAACTCAAGATCATTCCACGCTGTCGCCCGAAGAAGCGAAAGCAATGACTTCGGTCCGTCTAGATATAAATTCTGAAGTGCGGCAGAAACAACTGCTCTGGCAGCGGATGTAAAGAATTTCTCAGAACCGCTATTACTATTAGAATTAGGTAAAAGTGTCTCAGATATCCAGTCTGCATCAAATGGTGACTCCATTTCTTCCCATGGAGTCCATTGGTGTGAGCGGCTATCTGCCGGATTGAGTATGTGATCAACTCCGTCCCGGTAGAACATCTCTACGAACTCGCCTTTCTTGTCATATACCACGGCTCGGTCTCCACGAGCGCGAATGGCTTTAAGCAAATGAGTTAGTGCTGTAGATTTACCAGCCCCGGTGGTGCCACTAATCAAGGTATGCTTTTTTGAAAATCCTGTAGGTATAGGGAAATCGCCGAGGGTTAAATCAGAAACACCATGTTTTTCTACGATTTCACCTTTCAACTTTTCGGCTGAAACAAGTTTCGCCCCTCGAATATATTTGTCTTCTTTGATTTCCTTACCTCGTTTAACGGCCTTAACAACAAGATAAACACCAATAGGCAAGTACAATACAAAGAGCGAACTGAAAGCCCATCCAAAGGATTTGAGAAGATTAACAGCAGCTTCCTGGAATAGTGGCTCATTTATCACCACAGAGGATGGCAGAGAGTCGCGCCCATCTAGGGCAACACAGGTTCCTATAGTCAGGCTTGAAAATGGTTGTACTAGTGCCTTCAATTGTGCCCAAAGATATGTACTAGCGTTTTGCAAAACACATTTATCGGCGTCTATCCCGATGTATAACAGGCCACCGACAATCGCCAACAAAACACCAGGCAGAAAGATCCAAATTCCGCTGAATAACAACATCTGCTGGCTATGAAGCCATGTGTCCGCACCACGAACAAAGTCACCGACTCGACCTTTTCTAATCGTTGCCATTATCGTCCCCTCCAATAAAGTGAGAACGCAGAGCATTTGTGCGCGCTGAAATGACCTGTTTAGCCTCAGCCATTTCATCCTCAGAGCAGGTCTTTTTGAGCAGAAAGTCTGTCGTTGCCACGTTGATCGACAGCAAGTTAATTAGCTGCTGATAAATCTCCTTCTGATCCACTTGTACGTTTCTGATTTCGTGCAGTGTTGAGTCATTATTTAATGCCTGCTCAATCAAAGACACAGCCGTTTTACTAACCGTTTGTCCTGATTCTTTAGCTAATTCCTTCAACAATATATGTACTTGTCTGGGTGGATATATTTGTACGCGATACGCCTTAGAAACTCCCATTATAGTCCCCCTTATCCCTGATTCTCTTGTGTGTGACTCCCTTGCAACTCTGCATGTGCAGAGGCGCAGGGAGTCCCCTCAGAAGGCGCTACTGCGCCGGATGAGACAGACCACTCGCGGTGAGTGGGGTGTGGAGAAAAATCCGGGCAAAGCACGGAATTTTCTTGTGCTAATTTGGGGTCCCCGCTCGATAGAGTGGGGTGACTGGCTTCTGCGATTCGAAGGAAAGACATAGCCAATTTCCGTGTCTCATACTCATGGTTTCTCCTTGCCATAAACATCAGGCCGTTGGCGATCGATGTGATAGCTTGCTCTACAGAATTTGAATCAGATGCATTCTCAAGGATTGAGAGAATTGAAGCGCCAGAACATTGCTGACATTGTCGAGGGTGAAGTTTCATTCATTATCTCCTGAGTAATCGTCTCAGTGAGATTCTGGCCTGTAGTTGTTTGAACTTCGGCACGCAAAACTGCCCAATTTGGACAAATCGGTCACTTGGAAAAATGGCTGTTGTAACTAAAAAGCCACCTGTTGATGACTTTTTGATGTAGCACAACCACAACTCTCCTTGTTCGTCACAGAAAAGCGATCTATCGGTAGTGTTTTGGTCGAATTAAGTAGGACGTAGACATTCGCCCCCTTCCAAAGCCATCGTAAAACCACCTATTAGTAGTGTTTCAGTGACTTTTGAGAAAAACAACGAATTCAGTTTTGTTTTTGGGGTTCAAAAAAACAGGCTGGGCTTAAGGGATGAAGACAAGATCGAAAAAGGCCACTAAAAAGTGGCCCTTCGAAAAAGTTCGCTAACGGGGTCAATGACCAACTGGCTTCACACCATTCCGCGCTTTCAATCAAGTGACGTAACCGTCATGTAAATTATTGTAGTTAACTTTCCTTCATGGTCAATGCTTTTTAATCATTTAATAGCAAGCTAAACTGAAAGCAGTTTAATTTGGAGGCTTGAGCTTATTATTTAAACTTGGCTTATAGAAGGTGGGGGGTATGATATTTTCACGAAATATCTCCGCACCCTATAAAATTGAAATTTTCCATCTGTCGAGCTGCATACTTTTACAATACGTTACATAATCCTTATTCAGCTAATTTAGCAACTACTTAGCTAAATTTTGTCCAATTGTCATTTAAGGGCGACTACTTACCGCCCTTCAACATTTTTTTCAACCGCTCGATGTGCTGCTGCGCTACCTTTGGATCGACCGGACGCGACTCCGATTTTTCAGGTAAAGCCTTTGGAATCTCTCCTTCCAGGCTCTCCCCAGCCAAAACCCGACTAACAACAATACTGTAAGCTCTTTTGAAAAGCGGCCAACTCTTATCTCGTGGAAGATTAGCCAGCTCAAAGCGTCCCACTTCCCTAGTGGCAACATATACAGCTGGGTGAGACCATTTGTTACCAGAGTAGGCAGGATGTGAATTTTTAGATGCCTCAATGAACGCGGCTTCTGGCGTAGGTAAACCATGATCCATTGGATCTGGCTGACACCAAGAAATAAACTGTCCTACGCTAGGCCAGAAAGGAGATTCTGATCTTCTAGCTTTTGCTAATCCACATTGCAACTGCTTCTCTGACGTAATCTTCGCTTCAACAAATCCACGAACCCAAGCTCGTTTAGTTGCATCAATGTCAGCCTTAGAAGTAAACGTTTGTCTCCAAGCTGGAAAACATGTTTGCAGTTCGCTGAAAAGCTTGTTGATGATCACCGCCGCATCTTTAAGATACTGGGCATCAAATTGACTATCAGTTCGCTGAAAGGTAGTGGTATATCTCTTATGCTCAAACCTTATTGCTTGAGCATTGCTATCAGATGAAATGATTTCGACTATGTTTCGTGCTGACATTTATAACCCCTCGATCCATGAAGTGTCAGCCAAATCATTTACTAAAGAGCATCTTTGAGGGATTGACTGTTGTTGCTCTGCGTACTTTTGACCTCTGATCATCCAAGTTCGCCATGCGCCGATGAGTGCCTCATTTGAGTTGAACCGCTGGGTTTGTCCACTGGGATGGTTAACAAAAATTTGGCTTTCCCACTCGATACTGACCAGTGGCGTAACAGAATTCGCCCAGTGCCGCATTTCATCAGTTATAACCAAATCACGACGAGTAAAGGAAGAGCTCTCTCTTGTATCTGTTTTTTGTGATTCTGTATTTTTTAAAACTTTCTTTTTTAGAGCGCCGTGTTTACCGTCGTCGGGTGAACCACTTACGGCTGAACCATCGACGGTAAACACGGCTATGGTAGAACCATGCCCTGAATTTCCGCACATGGTGCTATCACTCTGAGTTTGGGCCTCCTGATAAACTTCTGAAACCCAGTCCCATGTTCCATCTGCACGCCTTGATTTAATACGAACGAGATAACCACAATCCTGTAGCTCCGCGAGCAAGCGGCGTAACTTATCTCTGCCAATTGAGCATTCTTTTTGCAGTTGATAAGGCCGTACTTCCCAGTTTGGCGGACGTGAAATTAGCTTCAATAGGAGACCTAGCGCATCCAGAGATAGTCTTGAGTCACGAATTGTTCGATTTGGCAGAACTGTAAATTCTTGTTCCTGCGCTCTGCGGATTACACTCATAAGTCACCTCCAAGACGTGCGTAATTTGATGACTGCCTACGTTGGAGTTCCGCTCTGACAATTTTCCTCGCGTGCAAGCGATGAATTCGCGCCTTTTTAGCCAGTGTTATAGTGCAATATGATTCGTGCCCAGGGCTGCCGGACGCCGCAGAAACATCAAGCATCAACGAAAATAATTCAGATGTAAAAAACTCTCTAACCTGATGTGAGAATAGGAGGGTTTGTTTTTTCATTGTGAACCTCAACAGAATTTGATGTTGAGGCACTGCGCTCGCGGCTGTTAAAACAGCACTCAGCCCCACCCGTGCCTGGATGATGGGGGTTAATGACGATACGCAAAAGCACAAACAGGCTATAAACCTGTGAGGCCGCTCATGCCAGCCAATTGAGCATGAACTCGCAGCGGAAATTTCAAATTTAAGAGTTTGATAATTTTCTGCTAACCAAATAAATTTTAAATAAATAACATGCTATTTATTTATAGAGGCCAGCTACCTCACTCTTAACTAAAAACTTGATAATATGATTGAACCGAGAATTGAGCTTAATACTCTGATAATATCTACACCAAAAAATAAAAATATTAAAGCCAGAGCCAATGTCATTTCAATCTTGCTTATTTTCTTGTACATAAACTCACCAAAACTTAGAATAGTGATTGTTGTTGACCTTTTTCAAATGATCGTGATATATGTCCAGTTTTATGAGAAAAGCTTGGGCCTTTCCACTTAGTTTTTTTACAAGCTGGGCACCTATGAATAACCAGTTTATCTCTCAACCCTTCGCCTGTGAATATTTCAACATTGCAGTGGACACATTCAACAAATAATTTTTCATCATATGCTTCTTCACAAGCAGTATAAAAACCAGAGATATCAATGTCTTTTTTATTTTTAAAAGAAATATTATAAGCATCTATAACTGACTCAAGGTGATTAGATTTCTGACGAAGCTCACAATATATAGTCAAGGCAGCTGAATACTTAATTAAATCAGAACCAGAAGTAATGTCCTGCCCGTAGTTTGAACGACGATGTGCTTTAATTTTTAAATCAGCTCTAATTCTTCTCACTTGTTTATAGCTCAAGCTTGTTTCTGTTTGAACGATTGAATTGCAAAATCCAATTTTCACAAGATAATATCCAAGCGCCCATCGTTTAAGATGGTGGCGCTCGGGCAAAAAACTCAGCTGTTTTAATAGTAGACTAAATTGCATGGCTGAAACCTCCTGTTCAAATGCTTAAAGAAAATAAAACAATGAACAGGAAGGCACCATTGCGATCCTGATGTCTTGTACATACAAGAATATATACAAGCTAAGATGTGAAAACTGAAATATTGCTACTTCAGCTTGGAGTAAAATGCTATTCAAAGGCTAGCTACCAAATAAAAATATATACTCACACATTTTAAAAGTCAACTACTGAAATATTAATTTATTTGCTTTGTACCGACGAAACAAAGCAATAGATATTTATAGAAAACAAACCATAAAACTTGTCTAAATCGGGCAGTTTGGCGTGCCTATTTTCATCTTAATAAGCTGCAAAATCTCCATGAAATCAAAAATGGCATATATAAATGGAGATAAAAATGAAATTTAAGTCTATTACAGCTTCACTTATCCTTTCCTTTTCACTATCACCAGCCTTTGCTGGTACTGGAACCGGAACTGCTGAAATCTCAGCAACCCCGCCATCTTTATCGGTGGTCGAAGTTCAACCGTACACGATGACGTTGGAGCGCTTGCCCGGAGCCGCCCCAACTGGAGGTTTCTCTCTAAAAAGTTGGGCGACTTACCTTGCGAAAAATCCGGAGGACACGGTACAACCTGGCTGCCTAAAAGTGTCGGGAGACATGAACAAATCGGTTGGAATTTCCATAACTAACCTATCCAACCCAACAGCGCCGGGTGGAGCAACTCTTAGCTTCAGTGGTACACCTAAAATCGATCTTCGTACCTCAAATGTGGATTGCTCGGATGCGATCGCGCAAACATCAACAGGAGTCGGTTTAAACGCTGCACCTTTAACAACAACCACTTCATCCTCGGGCGAGCTTTACATCGCCTGGTCGTATCGCCAACCCGCCACAGCCTCATCAGGATTCATGCAGCTCAGCGCATGGGAAGAAGGGATCTTTTCTGGAACCGTCGATATCGCCGTCGACTACCAATAATTCCAGAGTGTCAGGGCCAGCAAAACGTTGGCCCTGACCATTGCCAATTCACAGAGGTCCCAATGAAGTCCCTTATTAATTCAGGTTTGATGGTAGCAATGGTAGCGCTTCTATCTCTATCTAGACCAGCATCAGCCTTCCAACTCAAGATCCACGAAGTGGACATCGCTCACAAGGCGGTTGCTGAAATCCCCGTTGCAAATACCTTAAATTCACCAATAGTCGTGAGAATTACCCCCCCGGATGGAGTGCAAGTATTCCCCCGTAGTTTCCAACTTCTTCCAGGAGAACGGCAAGTAGTAAAAGCACGTGAGAGTAATGGAAAAGCATTAAAACCAGACGCGAAGATGGCATTCTCATATGCCGTACAAAGCGAAGAAAAACAAGGCGTTCACTCAAGAATCACGCTCAGACTCCCGGTCAGGGAGGAGTCTCGATGATGAAGAAAAAACTTTCACATGTGAAAGTTTTTGTGCCCACAGTCTTGGCCGCAGCTTTCACACTTACAGCCTCACCTACACGTGCGGATGACTACTTGATGCAGCTTGTCGTGAACGGACAAAACAAGGGGGAATATCTTGTTTCTCGTGAAGCAGATAGCACCATTGCTGAACCAGGTCTATGGCAAGCCGCTGGTGTAAACACAAAAGAGCAACTACCCTTGGAAAGGCTAAATAACCTTGGTCATGTCAAAATTGTTTGGTCAGAACAAACCATCTACTTTTACCCACGTAATAACACAGCCAAGCCCCAAACGATCACGCCAGAGGTTACAATTGAACCAAATGTATCCAATCTGGATGTAAAATCCTTTGACTACTTTCTCACCTATCAAAAAAAAGGTGATATTGCGGGTAGTATCACGGGAACAGGCCGAGTCGCAGATCTCGATGTTGATGTTAGAGCGGGGATAGGAGGACAAGAGTCATATTTCTCATCACAATGGCATAGCGAAGAGAATCGCTATATAAAAGACGTTGAGCTGGGACGAGTGCAGCGATATGGATTAGATGGCTTTGCCGTAACAAACGAAAACTATTTGGCTACAGGTTCATTTTCTAGTGACCAGATAGAGTTGTACTGGCCTATTGGAACAAGGGTAGATGTATACCGTGGCGGAACCTATCTAGAATCTCTGGTTCTGGATAGTGAGCCGTTCTCTTACAAAATCGAGCTGGATTACAACACTAATCTATATAAGTTTGACGCTGTATTGCCCGATGGCACAACGGACACCAAAACAGTAGAAAGAGCCATTTCGGGACGACTTGCGCCAGTAGGAGGTTTAAACTACCAGACAGCTATAGGCAAGTCTCCAATCTCAAATGAAAGCAAACTAATTGGACACTTAGCCTACGGAGTGACTAACGAATTGTCGCTTTTCGTTGGTCAGGATGAACAGGAAAGACATTATTTTTCCGCTTTATACGCACAAGATGATTTTTCATTTGAACCCGCCTGGTATGGTAATAGTGGATACGCTATGAATGGATCCTGGCAAAGTGACAATTTGTCTATTTTTGGCCGTTTTAGTGATTTGGATAACTATAAACTACGCTCTTTTAGCATTTCATCTCGCTCTCTGTTCCAGCCAACCGTTCAGTATTCTTCTCGAAAGCACAATGGCTATGAAACCGAAGATACAACTCTTCGAACATATCACAGTACTCGTATTGATACTCTGAGCACTTCCCTTTCTCTATCTCCATACTACTCTCGCAGTTTAAACAATGGAGTTAGATCAGATACCTTTGGCGGACGAATGCTCGCGAATATAAAGGATGGCTGGCAGCTTCAGGCATCTTATGAGTATGAACACAACAATATTGGTAGCCTTGGGGATGTGGAGCGTTTCAATGGAGAGCTATCTAAACGGTTCAACCTGGGACGGCTCACTTATCGCTTCACCGCTAACAATTATGGTCATGGGTGGGAAAGCCAGCAACAAAGCCTACGCGTCGATCTTTGGAACTGGAAAGCCGCGACTGTGTCAGCATCGTTCAATCATTCACCAACTGGTGATAACAACATTGGAATATCCATCAGTGGTAGCTTTGGCCGCTCCGGATTCTCAAAAAACCCTCAACGTAACCAAGCACAGCTAGAGCTCTCAGCCTGCAAAGATTTAAATTTTAATGGGGTCTGTGAACCATCTGAACCTGACGTTGAAGGCGTAACTGCAACAGTGGCGGGAAGAGAAGTTGTAACACCAGCTATTGTGGACTCACTCACCCCCTATAAACGTTACACAATTCAAGTAGGTGATAGTTTCGGCTTGTCTCCTCGTCACAAGGTAGTGGAATCAACAAGGTTGATAAGAGGGGGAATAAATCGGCTACGTTTACCGTTAACTGAAATTCGTGAAATTGAGGGACAACTGGATCGTGATGGGATTAGAGTTGCTCTCATTGATACAGAAACGGGAGATGTTATGGACGAGCAAACCACCAATTTTGGAGGCTGGTACCTGTTTTACGCACCATCTGAACGCAAGGTTAAAGTTGTGGTGCGACCAGAGGCAAGACTAGCTAATAACTTTCACATGTGAAAGTTTGATGTATCAATTGTCCATATGAAACAACCCAGTTGATATTCATTTTCAAAAAAACGCTCTATTTGTCCATGATGGGCAATTCCAGAGGACATCACCGGAAAGGAGAAATGGGATAATAACAACAAATAAAGTAAGAGAAGGTAAAAAAATGACTGAGAAACAAATCGCTGAGTTATTAACTAGTATCAAATCTCTGACTAATCAGACAAAAGAGATTATGACTATTTCAGAGTGCTCATTATATACCGGGCTTTCAAAGTCCTACCTCTACAAATTGACACACAAAGAAAAGATCCCATTCTCTAAACCTTTGGGTAAAAGAGTCTACTTTGAACGTTCAAAAATTGATCAGTGGCTGTTGCGTAATAATAAAGGAGGTTTCGATGAAGCAAGCCAATAGATACTCTCCTCCACCTATAGATAAGCGCGGAGCGCTTCTCTGTGCCTACCGTGAATCTGAACGCTTTGTAAAAGAGAACGAGCGAGAGCGCATAACATCGATTAGCAGAACAACTTGGTGGAGACTGGAAAAAGCTGGTCAAGTACCCAAAAGGAAAAGAATTGGAGGAAGCACGGTCTGGTTGCTGTCAGACATTCTAGCTTGGATGCAAAAGTAACAGCACAACGATAAGCCTTGCTGTAAGAGAGTAATAACGGTTCATACTGAGTATTAAAGTATCATACTAAAATGGCAGCGATCACAGTCGATACGCTGTCATTCCTAAATCGAAAATGCCCCATTCGGTGTTAACGTAATTACTCAGTGGTAAATCGTGCCACTAAAATCACCATACTTTTGTTCATGGTTGCCCGCCGACAGACCGTTACAAAAACTCCCAAAAATTTTTATTTTGGGATAAAAATTCACTAGGTTGAAAGTGAATGTTCATTAGAGAAAGGTAGAGAGATTTCTACTTAACCTAGATGTCACCTCAAATACACTTAAAAACCTAACAAAGATAAAGAGTTAATGATGGAAATTAGAACAGCTATCCTTAAGGATATTGAAGAACTTTCTAACCTATTTCATAAATATAGGCAGCTATCAGTGAGTCTAGACAATTCAGCAACTATAACGGAGTCGGAGCTGTGGGTGATGGATACAACCAATCATGGTTAAGCGGCTTTTTTAGTAGCCGAAAGAAATGTTTCTTGCATCGTTTGCGTCGACCTTTTGTCTATCGGCGAACGACTTAACATGCTGCGTTAGTATGCGTGATACCTTGAAACTAAGCCCTAAAAAGACTCGCCCCTAATATTGTGATGAAGCACATGACTCTATAACCTGTGGTGTATTATCTGGAAGTTGACGGATTGTATGGAGCAGTTTGTCTCGAAGGACCTTACGATTTGACGAGATGGTACCGTCAATATTCAATAAGCATACTAGAAAGAAGTTCTTAGCCAAATCGATCCCAATAACTTTAATCGACATGGCTGTTACTTCTGATCTTAATAGCTGTACCTGTAGTGTGGTGCAACAATGTAAGAAGTGAGGTGCGTCCATCACATCAAAGCCGTTCCCTTGGCATGTATAAAATGTCAAATTAAATGGTATACTCTCGCAAATTAGCGTAACGCAAAATAGAGAATTACTGATGTCTGACACGCAATCATCATCGAGAAAACTAAGTATCTACATTATTACAACGATTTTAGTAATTTGGCTTTATAGCCTTTGGGCCGACAGGGTTACACCAATCACCAGCAGTGCTCGGATCCATTCTTATCTTGTTCAGATCGCACCTGAGGTAACAGGCAATATCATTGACGTTTCAGTCAGTGACAATCAGATCGTGAATGCCGGCGACCTTTTGTTCCGAATCGATCCAAGAAACTACGACATTGCTCTTAGAGCGGCTCAAGCAGAGTTGGAGTTAGTCGGTCAAAGTATTGGCGCAAATACTGCGGCCGTAGAGGTTGCACAGGCTAGAGTTGTAGAAGCTCTGGCTGCGAGAAATAATGCTCGTGAGCAAGCAGCCAGAACGGAAACACTGGCTAAGCGGGGGGTCTTAAGTAAGGCAGATCTGGACAATGCACTAGAATCAAAAACTCGTGCGCAAGCTGGGCTGGAGGCCGCGGAAGCTGCATTAGTGCAAGCAAAACAAAACTTGGGGCCTGCTGGTAATAACAACCCGCAAATTCTCGCGGCGATGGCCAAACTTGAAAAAGCTCAGCTTGACCTTCAAAAAACCAATGTTACTGCGCCTTCAAAGGGAGTTGTGACTAATGTCCAACTCACGAACGGACAACGCGCTAATGCTGGCACGCCATTATTAACATTCATTGACCCTCGTGGCGTATGGATCTCGGCCCAGTTACGAGAAAACTCTCTTGAACATATTCGAGAAGGACAACGTGTCGATATTGTATTGGATGCGCTGCCAGGTCGTGTTCTCTCCGGAAAAATTGACAGCATTGGCTGGGGGACAGGAGGCAGTAATAATGTAGATGCCACTACAGGTTTTTTAGTCGCAGATAACAAGGCAATCAGTGCCCAGCGTTACCCTGTTAATATTGTCTTTGATGACGTAGAGAGACTTTCAAACGTCCGATTTGGTTCTCAAGCTACCGTTGTAGTCTATACTGAGAAAAGCAAATTTGGTGAGTGGCTAGCAAGCATTTGGATGCATGTACTGAGTGTTTGGACTTATGTTTCGTAGCGCCGCGAATCCGGTGCTTCGTTTGGTTTTAGCACCATCAATACTGCTCTTTTATCTCTCAGCACATGGAGCGATTTTGCCCATACTTGCCCCAATTTTTGTGGTGATTTTTTTAACGATCATGCCATCAAAACCTCCCGTAGATATGCTGATTAAGCTTCTTGCGGTTATGGTATTTGTCAGCCTTGGTGTTGTATTGTTAGGGGAACAGCTCATCGATTCTCCAACGGGCTACGGGCTTTATTGCTGGGCGCTTTTATTCTGGAGTTTTTACCGAAGTCACGAAAATCCCAAAGACATTTTGGCCACATTTGTCTTATTGGTTGTGATTATGATGAGTGTCATCAATCTGCAATTCGGTATATCAAGTTTTGGCTTGCCAGCACTGATGCTTGAAGCGAGTGTCATCGCGTTGATCGTCACTTACTTTAGCTTTTTGCTGTTCCCAGGCGATGAAAAAGAAATAAAGACTGATGAAGAGGACCCCAAAGGAGCAAACTCCCACCTGGGGCTTATCTTTTTCAAAAGTATTGCAATGGCCTTAGTGATGGTTGCGCTTATCGCTTCAGGAAGCTCCCAATCCATATTAATTGGTATTACCATCAGTAGTATGATTAGGGTGCCATTTTCTGATGATCACCGCTTATTTAGTCGGAATCGTATCACGACCACCGCTATCGGTATACTCTTCACGCTCCCAATGGTTCTGCTTTCGATTGTTGGCTGGCCTACATGGGCACTGTTCGGCGCTACGTTGTTTTTAGGCTTGCAATTGGCTTGCTTCGCTATGCGCCAGCGATGCCGTATGAGTATCTATCAACTCCTGTTTACCAACTTTTTTGTTCTTGTCAGTCAGGTTTTAAATTATCAGGGAGATGACCCATTCTCCTCTCACTTGACGCGATTAATATCAATCGCAACAGCCATTTTGATTGGTTACTTGATACTTAACCTTACTCAGACTACTTCTCACTATGTGGTTGATAAAGTAGATTAATCGTCATTACTTGGGTTCAACTTTGACTAACTCGTTCTTAAGGAGGTTTTTTTGAAATGGATGCGTGTTCTAGTTATTGCTAGCTGTTTTGGATTGCTTGCGTGTTCAGCTTCCAACCCATTAGTGACTGAAAAAAAGCTTAGCTACCACTCTGGCTATCAGGAAGGTAGCACTCTGGCCAAATATTATGAGCAGCTTCGCCCTGAAACGGTGAAAGACAATTTAACCGGCTTTCACTCTCTCAATAATGGCGATGACGCCCTACTCGCCCGAATCGCCTTGATTACAAGTGCTCAGCACTCGTTGGATTTGCAGTACTACCTGTTTGGAGATGATGAAACAAGCAAAATCATCACATGGCGGCTCTATGAAGCAGCGCAACGCGGCGTCAAAGTGAGACTTTTGCTTGACGATATGCAGCGTCGGGACGACCAGGTCATGGCGCTGTTGAATGACCATCCGAATATCGAAATACGTCTGTTCAATCCATACACCAACAGGTTTTTCCGGGGTTTATCTTTCCTCACCGATTTTTCTCGACTCAATCATCGTATGCACAATAAATCGATGACTGCCGATGGTGTGGCAGCTATTGTGGGTGGTCGGAACATCGGCAACGAATATTTTTCATTTTCCACCCAAGTTGAATTTGGCGATTTTGACGTGCTGCTTTTTGGTCCTGCGGTTGTTGAAACAGCAACTCAGTTTGATTTGTACTGGAACAGCGACCAAACACAATCTGTCAGTGCGCTTGTTTCGCTCTCTGATTACGAGACGCAATATGCCTTGGAAGACCTTGTTGATGTGAACGCATTAGAAGCGCCTTTTAGAGACGGTGAATATGACATCAGCCAACTAGAGCTATTTGAGCACCTAAAGCACGGTACGCTCAAGCTTTACTGGGGTGAAGCAGTACTCTGGTATGACTTACCAGACAAGGTAGAAACCCGTGATAGTCAGGTAGCGGAACAACTCGCCGAAAGACTAAACAATGTAACTGACTCCATCTTGATCATTTCTCCTTATTTTGTGCCCACTGAAGCAGGTACCCTAGGACTGAAAAGGTTGGCGGAGAGCGGAGTGAAAGTTACGATTGTCACTAACAGCTTGGCTTCAAATGATGTTTTCGCGGTTCATGGCTGGTATGCCAAATATCGAGAAGAATTGCTGGAAAGTGGCATTACCCTTTGGGAAATTAAAGCCAGTGCAGAAATCAAACGCCAATGGAGTTTGATCGGGAGTCAGCGAGCAAGCCTCCATGCCAAAGTCATCGTCATCGATGATGCTGATTTTATTGTTGGATCGATGAACTGGGATCCTCGCTCAGCCTATATCAATACTGAAATGGCAGTTCATATTACACATCCTGAATATGTTAAAAAGGCCACTGTTCAATTAAACAGTGCGTTGCCTAAAGACGCATATTACGTTGAGATTCGAGAGGGAAATTTACATTGGACAGATTTAGGGAATGGTAAAGTTTATGACAGCGAGCCAGAATCTAGTATCTGGAGAAGCATTGGAGCTTGGCTCTCTGGTGTTTTACCTATTGAAGGTATGCTTTAAATATAATCATTTCTTAAATATGGGTTGGTCCGTATTTTTACTCGTGCTGATAGAACGTTCGGTTCCAGCAAGAATTTTTCGTCGCTAGCCCTCTTCAGGCTGAAGTCATCAACGCCATTATTCCCACGGACTGCAAGTTTTTCATCAAGGGCCAATGGTTACTTGTCTAGCCCAATCATGATGGCGAACTTTCAGCTAATAAAAATCAGCCTTAGTTGAGATGCTTTTGACCGATCATCAACCAAGGCATCATGATTTTCTCATTGCCTTCAATGTCCTCTGCTCCTTCTGACTGATGCTTTGATATCTCAGGCAATTTGTTTTTCTTCCATCAAAACACCCATGTCCTTATGGCGTGTTTTGATGCTTAAGGGTATTCATGCAGCTAATAGATGTCTGTCAGAAATCATTATCCGCGTGAATTAATGTCTTTTACTCATCCTACTTATCGAATACCGATCCAGATAGGTCGAACTCGTTAACCGCACCTTCACCGCGAATAAAGATTCTGTGGTTGAAGCGCACGTAGTTGAGTTCGCCAGATGGGTCTTTCAGCAATTCACCAAGTGCTCCCTTATTCGGACCTTCGGTGATGATAAAATAACCCTCGGCCGTGTTTTCTACATTGGCAGGGGCAGGATCCGCTCCTTTAGTCAATGCTGAAAACTGGACAAACACATATTTGTCGCCATCTTTACGGATCTCAATGTTTTGGGAATTACCCTTAAACACACCGACGAAGGGGTCGAGCACAGATGGAGTCGCACCAACGGAGACCGGAGAGTTGGATTCGATTTTCGTAAAGGCTTTGACCATTGCGTTGGCCACTTTTTTGTAAGCTTCAGCTCCGCGATCGCTGTGAACCAAAACCACTACGGCAAAGTCGTGATCCGGGATCAACTGCAGAAAAGAACGCGTACCGGGCCAATTCCCCCCATGGCTAGGGCTTGTGGTCCCATCGTAGTCGTGGACGAACCATGTCAGTCCGGTAAAGTCTCCGGTCGAAGCCTCGACCGCAGGTGCGTGGGCATAGTCCAGTGCTTTTTTAGACAACAACTGCTTACCGGAGGCATCCTTACCGTCTAGCTGAAAGCGGGCGTATTTAAGCATGTCGGCCACCGTAGAGCGGAGTGCGCCGGAGGCTGCGGACTCTCTAATCAACGGAATGTAGTACGGCTTGAGTTCACTGATGCTGCCTTTCCCGTAGATCGGCGGATGGCCCCATGCGTAATCTTTAGCAGGAGGGGTAGCATCGTAATTAAAGGATGACGAATTCATGCCGAGCGGAGTTAACAGGTTCTCTTCGATCAGTGTCTCGATCGGCTTTCCACCGACATGAGACACTACATGGGTAGCGAAAGTGATACTGGTGTTGTTGTACATCCAGGTTTGATCGAACGGATAGATCTGCTGGGCGTAAGCCCCTTGAAGCATGACCTTCTCGGATATCGATCCACCTGGAGGAACACGAAGGAACCCATGGTCGCCATACCAGCCAGCACGATGGTGGAATAGGTCAACAACCCTCGCTTTAGACGTCGCCTCGGGATCTGAAACCCTCCACCACGGCAGAATATCGACGACACGTGCGTTTAAATCCAGAATGCCCTGTTCGGATTGCTGCATGGCTAGGGTCGCAAGGAAGGTTTTGGTCACAGAGCCAATTTGAAATTGTGTATCAGGGGTAACGGCCTCGTCGGTGCCTACCTTGGTGATACCGAGTCCGGCACTGTAGATGTTAGGTCCATGAATAACACCGACAGCAAGTCCCGGTATGTGCATTTCTTTGATCATTTTATTGACATCGGCAACGACGGCATTGAAGGTTGCTTGGCCTTCTTCTTTTGTCATTTTGTTACTTTGATGTGCCAATGCAGGCTGCATTGTCAATAAAGACGAAACTATTACGGTAGGTAATAATTTCATTTTCTTCTTAATGGCTTGATCCATATTTATACCTTTTTAAGCACTAACAGTTGAATTTAATTCGTTACTTTAAATAATAAAAGTCGTATAGCGTTCGGCTAACTTCTGCGATAGCCCGATCCCGATCAGCATCGGACGTCGTGCTGCTCTTGGTATATACCGCAATAGCAAAACGTCGGCCATCGGGTAGCGTTACAAATCCCACATCATTAGCAACACCGCCAATCGTGCCTGTTTTGTGTGCAACCGGTGTGCCTTTTGGCAGCAGTCCTTTTAGCCTTCCACTACCCGTGCGTGTACGAGACATGACATTAAGCAAGAATTCGCTACTTGTCTCGCTCAATGCTTTGCCGCTGTCGATCGCCAGAAGCAGTTCCAACATGGCATTAGGCGAGCTTTGGTCACGTAGGTCTTCCTGTTCAAACTTAAGGTTTCGAACTGATTGCTTGGCTGCAAGTGTTGGGTCTTTGGCGATGGCCTCAGCAAGTACTGAAGTATAGGCCTTGTCAGGTAAGCCATAGAAGTCTCTCAGAATTTCAGTAACATAGCGATCAACTCGTTGGTCTGTTATCCCAATGCTGCGAAGCTTCTTCGTGACCGCCTCCGGACCTCCCGCCAATTTAAGACAGATATCCGTTGCTGTATTGTCGCTTTCGGTAATCATGGGTTCAATCAAATTGGCTACAGACAACTTGATGCCGGGATGAACGAAGTTCTGTGCGATCGCGTTGTCGCCTGCGACCATCATATCTTGCGAAATATCAATTAAATCGGAAAGTTTAAGCTCACCTTTATCGACACGATCCAGCAAAGCAACGGCAATTGCAACCTTGTAGGTACTTGCCATTACAAAGGTTTCATCACCGTTTACGGTGACCCTCTCTCCTGAGCCTATTTCCTGAGCTGCTATACCGATGCGGCCAACTAGCCTCTGTGAAACTGTCTCAAGTTTCTGCGAAACATCTTTAAAATTATGCTCATTAGCAACTGCTGGTTGAATTGGAACAAATGACGAGATAAGTAAAGTAAAACAAAGTGCTATACTACGATTCATAAACCTCTCCATGGTTAGTTTTTTCATTTATCATCTTAGTTATTACGATTTCGTGATTCAACTTCGATTTGGCCCCAATAGCACTTTATCACACCATTTTTCATTAGTTACACTTGGTTAAATTTAACTGCATTTATCGAGCCAATAAACTTATTGTTAGATCACAAGAGCGTCCAATTTCTTGCGCATAACATCCCTATCTAATCTCCCTTTAGGGCCGATGAAAACAAGTCGAGTCGCTCTTTTTTCACCCTCTTGCCATGGATCGCCAATGGTCACTTGTGCACGTTGTCCTGTGCATTGGAAAATACAACGGTGATCGGGTTTATCATCAAGGTTTAAGATGCCTTTCATGCGATACGCATCGATAGAAAATTGCTGCAATAGAGGGTACAAGGCTTGCAGTGAAAGGGGACGCTCTGTTTCAAAACTGAATGTTTCAAACTGATGGTTAACGTGATCACAATGGTCATCATGACAGTGATGGTGACCGCCACCATGTTCTCTGTTATGGGATGAAACCTGAAGCCTCTCTGGTACTTCAAATAAAATAGGTAAATCGACTTTACCAAACTCAATTTCAACCAGCTTTGCAAATGGCGCTTGTACCTGACACCATTGTTTAACTTTTGCTAGCTCTTCTGGCTCTACCAGGTCGACTTTATTGACCAAAACAATATCAGCGACTTGAATTTGCTGTTCAGCTAATTCTGCCATCTGTTTTTCGAGCGTTAGTACATTTTTAGCGTCAATGGTGGTGATAATAGCATTGAGGGGCGCATGCTGTTGCAGCTCAGGATCTTCAAAATTCAGCGCCACTTCTTTTGGTTCTGAAATACCAGAGGTTTCGACCACAATGTGGTCTGGACGCTGTTCGAGTGCTAATAAACGCATCACAGAAACCACTAAACCTTCAGCGAGATTACAACAAACACAACCATTTTCTAGGCTGATCATATTGTCGCTTTCAGATTTTACCAGTTCAGCATCAACATTTATCGAACCAAAGTCATTGACGATAACGGCCATGCGCATTCCATTGGCATTGGTCAGAATATGATTGAGCAGGGTGGTTTTACCTGCCCCTAAAAATCCGGCTAAGATAGTGACTGGAATTGGCTTTTTACTCATCGACATTTCTCTATATCATTTCATGAAAAAGCTCGACTTGCGCCGAGCTTAATTATATTGAGAGTTAATTATGCAATAACAGGGTTGCGAATAGGTTCACCCGGATTGACGCCTAACTGTAATTCACCATTTGCAATGATGGGCGTACCGTTAACAATGACATGATGCATACCTTCAGACAGTGCATTAGGAGCTTCGAAAGTCGCATGCACTTTGATATCTTCAAGTTTAAATATCACTAAATCGGCATCTTTACCCACTTGAACACGGCCTTTATTTTTCATTTGTGGGACGCTGTTTTCTATAATGCGACATGCGTTTAAGCTACAACGCTCCATTGCCTCAACCAGTGAAATGGCTTTGTACTCGTTTACGTATTTACTAATAAAGCGAGTGTAACAAGCAATCGATCTTGGGTGAGCAATGGCGTCGCTTGGTAATGGCCATACATCACCTTCAATGACTTGTCCTTTTGAGTCCATCCAAGGCATTGCATCTGAAGCAATTGCAGCACCAGGAAACAGGACTGAACGATCCATTTTTTGACGATCAGATGGATTATCATCAGGTTTTAAGAAATGCATTACTACCACTTGGCCTGGGTTATTTGCTTGAAGCTCAGTGATCTTTTCTTGTGTTAGTGGTTTCCCATTAGCTTCCATGTAACTTGCACTTGGCACACCCCAGCGCGCTAACCAATCATCACCACGGAAAACTTCTGCGCCAATCAGTGACGAACCGGCACCGTAAGGGTAAGCTTCGGCTGTTATATTCAAACCACTATCAATCGCTGATTGTACTAAGTCCGCACAATCATCAATATCTTGCACAGAGGTACTATTCAGGTGACAAATGTGCATGTGTGCACCAGTCGTTGCAGATAAACTGATCAGTTCTTGATAGGCTTCAAAGCTGGATTTTGGTTCTGTACTGTTTAAGTAACGAACGTGCGTATAAGTTGGCATATTATAGCGTTTGGCGAGCTTCGCTAGCTCGTAGTACTCCTTATGGCCATAACCCGGCGCATAACCTGCGTTAATCCCAATGCCTAAACCACCTTCTTTCAGACCCTGCTCGATATCATTGAGGATCTGTTTTAGCTCATCTGGTGTTGCTAGAGTATTTTGCCAATTGTTGTATGAAAATGCTTTTTGGAACCAAACAATCGTACCATCCGCTGCTGGCATTGTTGGTTCTTTTGCCATAACTCGCGCGTAGGTCCAAGCAACCGAAGCGCCGTAGTTAAGAGGTCGACCTTCTTTTGCGGTATCATCGTAGAATTTAGAGATGGGTAATAAACCCGATTCCATTTCCAGTTGGGTGGTAACACCATCAAATGCTTGAGCGCGCGCCGCAGGAAGCTGTTGACCATGTGCATGTAAATCAACGAAGCCTGGAGCAACGACTAAACCTTCAGCATTAATTACTTTGGCCCCTTTTAAGGTATTTTTTGAAATAGCAGCAATACGCTTACCTTTGATCCCTACATTACGAATCGCATCTAAGCCCGTTTCAGGATCAACCACACGACCATTTTCGATAACAATATCAAACGGGCCTTTTTCATTAGGCATTAGGGAAATATTCTGTACAGCCAGTTTGTCGGAAGCTGCATGCAGAACCGAAGCAAATGGAAGTGTTGCTGCGCCAAAGGCTAATTTAGTTAACGTAGAACGTTTTGTATGGTCTATCTCATGAGATCCAGTCTGTTCAGTTAAGATGTCATCTTTCATTTTTTCCCTTATCTCATTAGCTAAAGTTGATTAAAATTATAGTGTATCTCGTTCTTTATGCGAGTTCTGTTAACTTAATCAAGACATTATTGACGAACGCTAAGTGTCTCAGGCTAACCATTTTCCCCAAACGCAGTTCACTCTCTGGCGGGATGAGCCAAACGGGTCGCTTAAATCGGGTTTCATCGTGACAATATCTTGTGTCGTATGCGCCATCACCAGATAATGGATCTTGGTGCAAATTGAGCATGTTGAAGAACATTTTCAAGCTGTGGCTGTCTAGGGTCGGAGTACAAAAGTCACTTGTTGTCTTTTTGAGATCCTGCTTGGGTCATTGTGTGCTGTTATAGCTGGTACGAAAGGGCTGTTTGATATTCGAGGCTACATCCTTGGCTACCACGATAGGCTTCAAGGGAATGATCTGTTTTAAAAAGGAGGGGGCCCCGTTGATGATGTATCGCTCGTATTATATCGGCGATTGAACCAGCTCAATTTCACGTACGTTTCGTTGATTGGATATAATCAATGCTATGTTGTTAATAGTGACATGTTGGAAGCTGTGTTGAGCGCTTGTTTTAACGCGTTGGCGAAAAACCAAGCACTCGAGAGGTTGCCCTGATTAACAGCAGTACTCCGTTAAATATTAAACGTTGCGTTTTTATCTAAAGGGTACACAGGCGCTGTTAACTGAGTATGTTCGAAAAGAGTCACATCGCGACTGGTGGCCCCTGGAACATCAACGATCAGTAACTTGTCGGTGAAGTTCTTATAGAAAGCTTGATAGTGCATCCCGCTTTTGACACCGATGACGTCATATTCTTGAATGGCGATACCATGTGGGCGTCCTTGTGTATCATCATACGTCTGGCATAGGCCTGATATAACAATGACATCCACCGTATTCTCCGCTTCAATGACCAACCTAACGGTAGGGCCAAGCTTAAATGGGGCGTTGTAAGCGGTCCCGCCGCGAACGATCTCATCGCCATCCGAAATGGACTTGACATAAGCTTTGGTTTTAATTGGTGCACCTGCCAATTTCTCAAATTTACCACCGAGGCTCACATTGATTGTTGCTCCAACACCGGCAGCGACTGCGGCCTTTGCGGTCTCCGGATCGTGTATCGACATGAAAACGACTTTACCCAAGCCTTTAGTCTCTAGCAAAGCTTTCAGTAGATGAGTACCCGAACCACCAGCGCCACCACCGGGATTATCCGCAGCATCGCCAATCACAATCGGAGAATGCTCAATGATACCGCCTTTCGTTGGTGGTTGACGTACATAGTGGCCGTCCTTTTCGAGCATGGCCAGGACAGTACCCATGGTTTTGCCGATATCATTGAGTTCAATAAGTGATTCTTTTCTATGTTTCCAGATCCACCTTGCTAGGTCGTCAACTAAGTCTTGTGCCAGTTGGGGGTTATTTTCTGTGGTCACCATAGGGAATACACCACAAAAATCGCTGTCTTGGTATGGGAAGCCATGCATGACGGAGCAGTTGATAACACCTGGCTGCTTTTCGATTTGAATGCATTTTTCTTTGAGTCGATTGGCAAAGCTGCCCTTTTCTTCGGTATTGCTCATCGGCATCAGCATTGGCATTTTGTGGTAGGCAACGGTAGGGTGCGATTCTCCTGCTAAAATTGCAGCACCACGATACATCGCATCACGGCCAGCGGCATTCATATCCATATGAGGATATTCTTTACAGGCGCTGAAGAAGTTCATGTTGTCCTTCATTTTATCGGTGATCTTACCATGGAGGTCACCGGACCAAACGATCATCGTGTCTTTCCCTACTAGGGCTCTGACCGACTCTGCTAAGTCACCTTCAAGATCGGGGGTGCTTTTCACCATACCGCCACCGTGTACACAGAGGTAGACCATGTCTAGCGGTAACTGTGCCTTCAGCGTGTCCATGATATCCTTTTTCGCATCTTTCCAAGCCTGATCGCTCACTGTGCTAAAGGATGAATCTATGTAATATACGACGCCCGGGACTAACTCCCAGCCTTCTTCCTCACAGACATCCACCGGTCCGCCAATGGCCGTCCCTCTCAATGCCGCCTTGATCTGATCACCGCGAAAAACTCGCATACTGTCGAGCTCGGTTTCGCCCATGGCTTCGGTTAGATAGGTGTTGCTTTCATGGAAAAAACCGACACAAGCGACTTTTAAATTTTTTAACTTGCCTTTTGACATAACACCGCTGTCTGTTTTTGCGTTATTTCCAGCCGCAAAAACATTTGTTATACCACTCGACATTATTGCCGCTGAGCTCAAACCGAGAATCTTGAGTATATTTCGGCGGCTAGTTTCAATGTTGTTGCTTTTACTTTCTTTCATTGCTGTACAATCCTTCTTTTACCTAGCTGGCTTCACACCAACCTTAAAAACGCAGATATCAATTTTATGCTCAAATAAAACATTACTCACTAGCGCCTTTATATTCCGATTTCGAATTTTCAACGATCTCTCAGACTTGCTTGTTTTCTGACTCTACCCATTGCATAAAAACTTGATATCCTGCAGCTAAAAATGCCGCACCAACGAACATGCCCAGTATTCCCCCAGACATGACCCCACCTACAGCGCCAATGAGTATTATAGGCATTGGGACATCCAACCCTCTTCCAAGAATGATCGGTTTTAAGAAATTATCTATAAAGCTTGCAGCAATAATTAATACTGTGAAGATAACATTGTGTGCTGTTCCACTATCTCCTGACCACAATATTGCAACAGCGACCAGAGCTACGACGGTCACTGGGAGCTGAACGATAGCAAAGACTAAGGCGATTAACGTAAACAGAGAAGCCGCTGGAACGCCTGCTAACGCTACGATAGCACCAAATATCATTGCTGTTAAAAATGCGATTCCAATAATGCCAACAGCTACCTGCCTTAGGGTTGCTGTTGTTAATTTATGCAGCGTGGGTCCTTTGATCGGATCTGTAAAACTTATAAAAATCTTACGTATTGATGCTGATGCGGGTTCAGCCCAAGCTAACATTATCCCAGCAATGATCACAGCACCTATCAAGACAAATACGCTCTTAGCTGCGCCCGCCGCACTATCGAACACCCAACCGAAAATGCTTTTTATTTGAGGCTGATGCTTGTCTATGAAAACAGGCAGATTGACAGCGGCTTCATCCCAGGCAGCATATACTTTTTCCCCGACTAATGGCCATTCTTTTACGCTGTCAGTTGGCTTCGATACGGCTAGTGTGCCATTTCGATAAGAATCGAGTGCTTCTAACGTTTTAGACGCAAATGAGTTACCAACCATAGCGGTAGGCGTTCCAAGTACAAGCACGCCAATCACCGCGACTAAAGTAGCTGAACGGCTGGATCTTAATCCCAGTTTACGTTCAATAGCCAACTTAAGAGGGTAAAGTGCAATAGCCAATACCAGAGCCCAAAGTAAAATAGGTAAAAAGGGTAAAAACGCCCACCAACAGACAATAACAATAAGCGTAATTGCTGCGAATCGTATCAATGAAGTACTAAATGCTTTCACTAATACCTTTTCTAAGTTCTCATTTGAATTATTCAAGTGTCTCCTCCTTTTCTATTCCTAGAACTAATTAAACGGTTTGTCTGCGTGTGGACTTCGGCTAACACGTGATCTGAACCAGTAGTTATACTGGCCGCTTCATTAAACGAATTTTTGATTTTCAACGTTAACTTGGCGTTGATGCCCAACAACTGTGCCTTCTTGTCCAATTGTAATCAACCTATATCACCTCAGCTTTTATCCGATTTCCGATTTTTTATTGGTCCAACATATTCTCACTGGCTTCACGATTGTCATACTCCTGACTGAAACGCAATGGCGTTGATACTCTGTCGCATACCTGCACATAAGGATATTTCACATGAAAATACTAGTATCGCCTACCTCCACACTCACACGACGGGTTAAGTACCGAAAGCCGATTCGGCCTAGGAGTGGCAAGCCATCAATATGAACTTAGAAAGACAGAAGAGGCTATTTCCGATTTCATTTCGAACAGTGGCATGATTCACTCATCTTTGCTTGACGAGGTTCAAGACAAGATCTCGGAGCTAGAAAAAGAGGAATCCGAGGCTGACTCTGATGATGATGAATATTCAGAATCAGTGTGGGAATCTCGTCAAACAGAGCAACGAGAGAACAAATAAATAGATGATATGTTTGGTACTCTGTGAAAAATATACATCTAGTTAACCAATAGAAATTTTTATCCAAAACTTACGAGCTAGAGTTAAGACTTTAACTCGGAATTGTCCAGAAGTGAGTTATAACGAGTATGAAACTTTATTCCTCTCCTACACTTCCGGTATGATTGCGCCTGAATGTCGCTTTAAACTGGTATTGTTTCACTTTTGCCAAATGGTGAGTGAACTGGTAAGTATGAACATTAAATCATGGCAAAAAATACATATAACCAATTGATTTATATATTCATATACTTTTCACTCCACGAGCAGATCCAAAACATAGAGTAATCTCGCACTCTCCCAGCCCCAGATGTGAATGAAACCAATCACATGAACATGCGGCGATAGTGATAGCGGATTATAGATTGAAACTAATTTTTGATCCGCTTCTCCTTCCTTACTTAAATTGGTCAACCAATAAAACTAAGCAATTTATAATTAGCCTTTCCAACACGAACACCAATGTGGTTAATGAGGTATTAAGTGTTTAAAGGCAACCTTTCTCTGCTGGATAATTACCAGCACCTGCCAAGCAAACTGCTGAACGTGATTGAACAAGTCAAACAACGTATCTATGACTCTGTAGATAATGACCGATACCCAATTGAAGGGGATGATGTATTTTTCTTTGTAGTTGATGACAACACTCAATTGCTAAGTGAACGTCGCTCTGAGTGTCATCGCAAGTATATAGACGTGCAGATCCTACTCGCAGGTGAAGAACGTTATGGCTATAGCCTCCTTCCATTCAATACCATTGCTGAAGATCTACTTGAAGCTAAAGACATTGCCTTTAGTGAAGATATTGTCGAAGAGCAATTTACCGATCTCAACCAACATGATTTTATTATCTTCAATGTTGCCCAGCCGCACCGCCCACTGGTCGCAATCAATCAGCCGATGCCTGTGCGTAAGGCGATCATCAAAGTTGCCAACGACTGGCTGGAGGCATAGAGATGCATACTCTAATTTGGAATGACAGCACTATCCCACACCAGATCGCTCTGGAGAATGAAGGTCAGCATACCCGTATTGAAATGCGTGTCGTCAAAGATGTTGAACCAGAAGTGGTTTGCTTAAGCGTTGATTGGTCTGTAGAAACCTTAATTGATGCATGGCAAGGAGCGGCGCTACCAATCTCAACCGCTTACGATGATGGTACTCTCTACTCTCAAGTTCGAGTGCTATTTAACTTAGATAATGGCTGTGTCATTTGGCTGGTGAATCATATCAAAATGCCTTGCGGCAACAAGATCTCCACTGACCGCTTAGCTTGGGTTCCCTCTATGCATGGAAAAGATGGTCAGCTAGTCGCCGTATAATCAGCCCAGTAAAAACACAAAACCGAGCCTAATGCTCGGTTTTGCTATTGATGGCGTTTCTTGCCTCAAACTGAGGCTCGCTGCTCTGAACGATACATTCTCACTATCGTCAGGCTATTAACGACAATAAAGGTCAACTCCATCAAAGTGCCGCCTATCGAGCCAAGCAGCAAATTGTTCGTCACCCAGCAGAAAGAGTTAAACATCACCAACAAACGCAGTTGAATACCTTGGGTTTTAAATAGTGCCCATGTTGCTACTGAAGAGCCGAATATCGTCAACAACTCGTAGCTATACTCAAGTTGTGGTAAACCCATCAGCCATAACATCGCAATAAAAAACAGCATCACACTGGTCGACTCGGTCTTGGTAGAAGCATAACTACGAATCGCGCTGATACCACAACCAAACGCAGCCACCAACGCCTCCATTAGCATAAAATGGCTACACAACACGATTTGAAACAGCATTAAATGGAGACGAAAGCGGCGTCCATCGCGATGCACAAATGCGGTAGCGCCAAAGGTGAAAGCCACCATACCCACCGCTTGAGCGAGGTCCCATTCTGGCAACACTAGCACTATTTCAACCTACTCCCTGACCGCTGCGCTGCTCAAGCTGAGCCAACAAATAGTCAATACAAAGTGCTGGGCTAGTAATCACCTTGCCCTGTAGTGATGGCGCGCTATGATGAACCATCTTAGCTAAGTGTGGTAATTCACTGCCTTGAATAAAACCATCAAACAAAACTTGGTTAGCAGCCAAGGTGTGTAAAAATGCAACTTGCACAGGCCATCCCTTTAAAAAAGGCTTCCTATCGGAAGCCTTACTCTACTCACTTTATTCCTGTACCTAATTTGGCAGTGTGGCTTATTTAACTAAATCAGCCGCTTCGCGAGCTAGACGACCAATCTCATCCCAACGACCTTCGTTGATCATCGCTTTATCCACCATCCAAGTGCCACCACAGGCAATAACGCGGTCAATCGCTAGATACTCTTTGACGTTGCTAGGGCTGATACCGCCAGTTGGCATAAATTGGATTTGCGTGTAAGGACCAAGCAGAGATTTCACCATGTTGATACCGCCAGACGCTTCAGCTGGGAAGAATTTCAGCGTGGTTAGACCCATTTCGATTGCCGCTTCTACCGCACTTGGGTTGTTCACGCCCGGTACGATATCGATGCCGATTTCGCGACATGCAATCACTGTATTTGGGTTAAAGCCTGGTGATACTACAAAGGTTGCGCCCGCGTCTTTTGCCGCTTGTGCTTGCTCACGGTTTAGTACGGTACCCGCACCGATCAACATTTCAGGTTGAGCTTCACGCAGTAGGCGAATCGCTTCAACCGCAGCGTCAGAGCGGAAAGTAATTTCAGCCGCTGGCAAACCGTTTTCTGCCAGTGCTTTACCTAGAGGAATGATGTCTTCTGCGCGATCAATCGCGATAACTGGGATTACTTTGATTTCTGCAAGCTGCTGTGCAATTGTAGTCATTATTCTTTACCTTTATTTTAATTGGATTAATTACTTGTGTTAGTTACGCGAATTGAATCGCATCAGTGGCTTGTTTCGGGATAATTGCACCTTTGTGCTGAATGACAATTCCCGCAAGCTGATGACCTTGACGTGAGCACTGCTCTGCGTCTTTACCTTGAAGGTAACCAGCTAAGAAACCAGCATTAAATGAATCGCCCGCTGAGGTGGTATCAACCACGGTTTCAACTGGTGTGGTTGCGATTGTTTGGCACGTACCCGCGACAAAATCGTTATAATGGTTACCTTTTGCACCCATCTTCACCACGGCTTTCTTTACACCAGCCGCTTGCAAGCGGGCCAGCGTTTGTTCCTCATCACTGTCACCCCATAGATTCTGCTCGTCGTCATTCGTTACTAGAGCAAGATCAGTGAGCGCTAAGATTTGGCGGTAACACTCACGCGCTTCATTCGCATCCTGCCACAACGCTGGGCGGTAATTTGAATCAAAAGCGATTTCAACACCTTGTTGACGGAGCTTTGTTAACAGCTCAACTAAACGTGTACGATCTTGTTGAGGAAGAATCGCGAGGCTAATACCACTTAGGTAAACCATATCCACCTCTGCAAGCGCCGCTTCAACCTTGGTAAAATCAGCATGCTGCATCATGTAGCGCGCTGCAGACTGATTGCGCCAGTAAAGAAAGGTGCGTTCACCCTGCTCATCTAACTGAATCAAATATAAGCCTGGTTGGCGCGTGTTATCACGTAAAACTAAATCAGTATTCACACCTTCAGCTTGCCAACGAGCGATCATGCCATCACTAATTGCATCGTTACCAAGCGCAGAAACATACTCCACACTCACTTGCTCACCACCACAACGAGCAAGGTAAACAGCAGTATTAAGTGAATCACCGCCATAAGCTTGAGTCATGGCACCAAAAGGGGCACCATTTAACTCAATCATACATTCACCTAGTAATGCGATACGTTTCATTATCGTTCTCCAGGTAGAGTGAAGTAGGTTTTCGCATTGTAGTAACAGATATCCTGTACCATCTTACCTAGCATCGGCATATCACGTGGCACTTCACCATTCTCTACCCACATTCCGATCATGTTACATAGAATACGACGGAAGTACTCGTGACGAGTGTATGAAAGGAAGCTACGAGAATCGGTTAGCATACCAACAAACTGGCTGAGTAAACCCAGTTGAGAAAGTTGCTGCATTTGACGTTCCATGCCGTCTTTTTGGTCATTGAACCACCAGCCAGAGCCAAATTGGATCTTGCCTGCGATACCACCACCTTGGAAATTACCAATCATGGTTGCCATCATTTCGTTATCACGTGGGTTTAGGCAGTACAGAATGGTTTTTGGCAGCTCGTTGGTCACATCCATGGCATCCATTAAGCAAGCCAGTTGTAGCGCGAATGGACGGTCACCAATCGAGTCAAAACCGCAATCCACGCCTAGCTGGCGGAACATACGGGTGTTGTTGTTACGCTGCGCGCCAATGTGCAATTGCATCACCCAACCACGTTTTGCGTATTGCTTACCCATCCAAACTTGTACTGCGGTACAAAACTGATCAATCTCTAGTTCAGACAGTGTTTCACCTGACATTCGACGTGCAAGAATGCTGTCTAGCGTGCTTTCGGCTGGTACTGCTGCATAGCGCACGATTTCGATACCGTGGTCAGCCGCGCGACAACCGTGCGACAACCGTGCGCACTAAAGTGCTCAAGACGACGCTCTAACGCAGTAAGCAGATCAGCAAAACGGGTGATTTCCACATCCGCGGCTTCACCAAGTAATGTCATGTATTCAGCAAAGCCTTCAAGCTCAATTTTGAACGCACGATCAGGACGCCAGCTTGGTGCGACTTCAACATCAAAGCTTTCATCTTCAGTAATCGCTTTATGGTACTCAAGTGTATGAATTGGGTCGTCAGTTGTACCCGCCATCACCACATTCATTTGCTTCATGATGCCACGCGCTGAAAACTCTGGCGTTGCCAATAGCTCGTTACACTCGTGCCAAATTTCATCGGCAGTTTCAGGACCAAATAGCTTGCCCGTTACGCCAAATGGACGACGCAGTTCTAGGTGAGTCCAGTGGTACAGTGGGTTGCCCAAAGTTTGTGGAACCGTTCTCGACCACGCTTGATACTTCTCGTAGTCTGAGGTTTCTTTGCCAGTGATCAATGACTCAGGAATACCTGCTGAGCGCATACCACGCCATTTGTAGTGATCGCCTTCTAGCCAAATCTGACCCAAATTATCGAACTGACGATTTTCAGCCACTTCTTTAGGATTTAGGTGACAGTGGTAGTCGTAGATTGGCATTGCTTTCGCGTAGTCATGGTATAGCTCTCGAGCGGTATCATTTGCTAGTAAGAAGTCTTCACACAAAAAGTTTTTCATCGTTAACTCCATTGGCGCCGGCATTACCCACGCCGAATATCTGGTAGGAACAGAAATGCCCTCACTGAGGAGGGCATATTTAATTAGATAAGTGAGGCTACTACACCACGAGCACCGTCATTAAGTAGACGCTGGTATGCGTCAGTCACTGCGGTTACGAAGGTATCGTTTTGGATTAAATCAGTACCAAAGATAGCTTCAATCGATAACAGTGCTTTCACTACACTCACGTTCAAGCCGTGCTCTGCGTAAATCGCTTGGAACTGCTCAACCATTGGGTCGCGCACATCAATCGCTTCGCCCTGTTCAGTTTGGGCAGAGACATAACGCATCCAACCAGCAATACCCATTGCTAGCCATTTGAAGTCGCTGCCTTGTGCTAAGTGATGACGCAGTGAGCCGCCCATGCGTTGTGGGATCTTCTGGCTGCCATCCATCGCGATTTGCCATGTTTGGTGCTTCAGACTTGGGTTGGTAAAGCGCTCAATCAGTAGCTTCGCGTACGCTTCTAGATCCGTGCCTTGTGGCATATTTAGCGTTGGAGCTTGCGCTTTCATCATCATGTCGAATGCTGCTTGGCGGTAATCTTCATTCGTCATGGTATCTGAAATGTGTGCGTAGCCGCCTAGGAAACCTAGGTAAGCTAGGAAAGAGTGGCTGCCGTTTAGCATGCGCAGTTTCATTTCTTCAAATGGTACTACGTCAGCAACAAACTCAGCGCCAGCTACGTTCCAGTCAGGGCGACCTGCAACGAAGTTATCTTCGATAACCCATTGACGGAATGGCTCACAAGCGATGCCACAATAGTCAGCGACACCAACAAGCTCTGCAATTTCGTTTAGTGTTTCTTCTGTTGCCGCTGGTACGATGCGGTCAACCATGGTGCATGGGAAGGTCACATTTGCTTCAATCCATGCCGCCAGCTCTGCATCCACCAAGTTAGCGAAATCCAGTACTGCTGCACGAGCAACATGACCATTCTCTTGCACATTGTCGCAAGACATCACGGTAAAGGGTGCAATGCCTTGTTCACGGCGTTGACGCAGTGCTTCAACGATATAACCAATCGCAGAGCTTGGGTCTTGTGGGTTAGCCAGATCGCTAACAATCAGCGAGTTGTTTTTGTCTAGGCGACCCGTTGCTGGATCCGCGCAGTAACCCTTCTCTGTGATAGTCATAGAAACAATCGCAACTTGCTCTTCAGTCATTTTCGCAAGTACAGCGGCTTTGCCATCTAATGTTGGGTGAAGTGATTCCGTTACCGAACCAATCAGTTTTACTTCCGTCGCCTGAGCGCCTTTTTCTGCCACTGTATAGAGGTGATCTTGTGCGCGAAGTTGCTTAATCAGATCTTCGCCACCGAACAAGTTAACTTCACAGATGCCCCAATCACTGCCGGTTTTTTCTAACATTTCGTTAGTGAATAGCGCTTGGTGTGCACGGTGGAAAGCACCAAAACCTAGGTGAACAATACGGCTTTTCAGAGCAGAGCGATCGTAATTTGGTCGAACAACTTGAGCATTCAAAGTGGTATTTGCGATTGTTTTCATTGTTTTTTCCTAAGCCTTACCGCCGTAGCGGTAAGGTATTTTGTTGGGAGGCAAATCCGAAATTTGGGAGATTAGTAACCTAGGAACAGTTGTGGTAGCAGTAGACTGATTTGTGGAATGAACGTTACTGCTAGTAGTGCTAGGAACAGTGCTGCATAGAAAGGCAACAAAGGTTTAATGACTTTATCAATACTGATATTGGCAACAGAACAACCTACGAAAAGCGCACTACCTACTGGTGGCGTACATAGACCGATTGCAAGGTTAAACGTCATCATGATGCCGAAGTGTACTGGGTCAACACCTAGGTCCAACACGATAGGAAGGAAGATTGGTGTAAAGATCAGAACCGCTGGCGTCATATCCATGAAGATACCAACAATCAGAAGAATGATGTTGATGATCAGTAGGATAATCAGTGGATTTTCAGAAACCGCTAGTAGCGCATCTGCAATCATGTATGGGATATCCGCGTTCGCCATTGCCCATGACATACCCATCGAAGCACCAACGAGAAGCAACACGATAGAAGTGGTTACTGCTGACTCAAGCACAATCTTTGGTAGTTGGCTCACTTTTACTTCACGGTAAACACCCACTGCCAGTACTAGCGTGTATACCACCGCGATAGCTGAAGCTTCTGTTGCAGTGAAGATACCACCGATGATACCGCCCATAATAACGACGATAAGAAGTAGTGAAGGCGCGGCTTTAATAAAGGTATCCCATACCGCTGCAAGTGTTGGACGTGGTGCCACTGGGTAGCCGCGACGCTTAGCAATCACACCTGCTACAATCATCAAGCTTAAGCCCATCAAGATACCTGGTAGGTAGCCCGCTAGGAATAGTGCTGCGATTGAAGTACCGCCAGATACAAGAGAGAAAACAATTAGGGTGTTGCTCGGCGGAATCAAAAGACCCGTAGGACAAGAAGTGATGTTTACTGCTGCGCTGTACGCTTCATCGTAACCATCTTTCTTTTGTAGTGGTGACATAGTGCCACCTACTGCCGCCGCAGAAGCTACTGCAGAACCAGAGATAGAACCAAACATCATGTTTGCTAGTACGTTTACGTGAGCAAGCGAACCTGGCAAGCGACCACCTAGAACTTTAGCAAAGTTAATCAGACGTAGTGCGATACCGCCTTGGTTCATAACATTACCCGCGAGAATAAAGAACGGGATAGCTAACAGAGCAAAGTTATCCAAACCAGCCGCCATACGCTGCGCCACGACGGCGATTGCAGGCTCTAGCGGTAGGCTCATCATAATGGTTGCCAGCGACGAAAGACCGATCGCAAATGAAACTGGAATACCAAGCGTCAGCAAGACTGCAAAAGTACCAAATAGGGTAAGAATTAATTGCCATTCCATTGTGGAATTCCTCTAGAAATTAGTTTTGTTGTACGTCGCTAGTAGCCACGTCGCCAGAAATTAATTGTTGAATCTTTTCAACGCCATAAACTACAGAGTAGAAAATCATCAACGCACCACTAATTGGTAAACAGAAATAGATGTAACCCATTTCCCAGCCTAGAGCAGGCGTCAATTGACCTGTTGCCAGCGTTTTCATTGCTAGGTTTGAACCGCCGTAAACCAATACAACCGATGCGAATACCGCGATAGCAATTTGAATAACTATTTCGTTGATGATTTTGCGCTTACCTTTAAGCTTCATCGTCATCAGATCGATAGCAAGGTGGCGTTTAAGACCCGTTGTGTATGCCGCACCAATAAGCGCCACCCACATAAACAAGTAACGTGCAAGCTCGTCAGTAACGGTACTTGGTTTACCAATGATGTAGCGTGATAGGACTTGCCAAACTACACAAAGCACTAGGAAAGAAGAGAGCGAGACGGTAAATGTCGCCAAGCCTTTATTGATGTACTCAACCAATTTTTTCATTATTGTTTCCTTAACAACGTCGCTATCTCATATAACGAACCGCGTCTCGCCACTGGTTAACCAATATAAACTCAAGCTCATATTATCTGACCAATAACATTTCTTTTTCTGCGGGCATTATAGGCAGTATCACTTTACTGACTGTGACCATCTTCACATTTGAATTGGTCGACCAATTAAAGGGTTTTATCTGTGATATTGCTCAACCAATTGTGTTTTTTGTTTTGACGGTAGTAGGAATTGGTCGCAAGATTGGCTCCGAAACCTGTAACCCCCTACAAAAAATTTACGGATTCCATCTCACGGAGAAACCATAATGAAAACACGTAAAAGTGTCCTAACAGCTGTGATTGGTGCGGCGCTAACATTCGGTGTAAGTGCACAAGCGTTTGCTGCTACTACTCTAAAACTGAGCCACAACCACACTCGTGACCACGCCGTGCATAAAGCAATGGATGCTATGGCAAAAGAAGTGCGTAAAACCACTGACGGCGAAGTACGTATTCGTATTTACCCTGATGCACAGCTGGGTTCTCAGCGTGAATCGATGGAACTTATGCAAAACGGTGCGCTGCACATGGTTAAAACCAACGCAGCAGAACTAGAAGCGTTCGCACCTGCTTACTCTGCATTCAACATGCCTTACCTATTCCGTGACCAAGCACACTTTTACGCAACTCAAGAAGGTCAAATCGGTGAGGAGATCCTAGCGTCATCTCGTGAAAGCGGCTTTATCGGTCTGACTTACTACGATGCAGGCGCACGCAGCTTCTACACCAACAAACCAATTAACTCACCTGAAGATCTAAAAGGTCTGAAAGTACGCGTACAGCCAAGTCCATCTGCGATCGCGATGGTTGAAGCACTAGGTGGCAGCCCAACACCACTAGCATACGGTGAGCTATACACAGCTCTACAGCAAGGCGTTGTAGATGCAGCAGAAAACAACATTCCGTCATACGGCATGAGCCGCCACAGCGAAGTATCAAAATACTTCTCGCTAGATGAGCACACTATGGTTCCTGACGTACTAGTGATCTCTACAGATGCGTTTGATGGTCTATCAGCAGAGCACCAACAAGCTGTGAAGACTGCAGCACTTAACTCTATGCAATTGATGAAAAAATTGTGGGCTGAATCAGAAGCTGAAGAGCGTAAAAAAGCAGAAGATATGGGCGTAACGTTTGTCAATGTAGACAAAGCATCATTTGTGCAAGCGGTACAACCAATGTACGACGACGTGAAGAAAAACAACCCAGAGTTGTCTGCACTGATCGAGCGTATTCAAGCAGTTAAGTAATTAACTAAAGTAATTTTGTTAGAGAAGTATAGGTATTGCCACATAACTATTGAGATAGGTTGACCAATTACTTTGATTGGTTATGATGGCGTGAGTAGTAATGGAAATAAGCGATAACATCATCATGATGCCTTTTGAACCCAAGCGTCCTTACCAAGAGTTGGGTTTGGTTTTACGAAAAGAGTTAATTGAAGGTCACTATACAGTTGGTGATCGTCTACCGCCTGAGCGCGATATTGCTGAACGACTTGATGTCAGCCGTACAGTTGTACGTGAAGCAATCATCATGCTTGAGCTAGAAAACCTTGTCGAAGTAAAAAAAGGCTCTGGTGTGTACGTCACGAATATTCCTGACCAATCACCTCATCGCGAACGCATCATCAGTGATGATGCGGGACCTTTCGAAATGTTACAGGCGCGACAGTTGCTGGAAAGCAACATTGCAGAGTTTGCTGCAATCCAAGTTACGCCTGGCGACATCGCCAAAATGCGCTCAGCGCTCAAATTGGAGCGCCAAGAGTTAGCAGCACAAAGCGAACAATGCGTGGGAGACGAACGATTCCATATGAGCATTGCTGAAGCGACACACAACTCTGTGTTGGTCGATATGCTCAAACAATCATGGGAACGTCGTGAGCAAAGCCCAATGTGGCAGAAGCTACACTCACGCATTAGCGGTCATGACTACCGCCAAGAGTGGATGGAAGATCATGCAAAAATCTTGGCTGCGATGCAGCGTAAAGATCCGATCGCCGCTAAAAACGCCATGTGGCAGCACCTTGAAAACGTAAAACAACGACTTCTCGAACTATCCGATATAGACGACCCGGACTTTGATGGCTATTTATTTAGCTCCAACCCAGTCGTCTTACTAGGCGGCGGACAATAATCCGCCCCTATAGGTAGCTTTGCTAGCAACCTAATAATACCTACAAAGTCGTTATATTTATTATTCGCAACTTAGCCACTCACTGAGCTGAGCGGGTCAAGTCTGCCCATTGAAAGGTAATTTGTCATGGAACAAACGTGGCGTTGGTACGGTCCTAATGACCCTGTATCTCTAGACGATATCCGCCAAGCTGGCGCAACTGGTATCGTGAACGCACTGCACCATATCCCAAATGGTGAAGTATGGACTAAAGAAGAAATCCTAGCTCGCAAAGCGATCATCGAAGCGAAAGGTCTTACTTGGTCTGTAGTTGAAAGCGTGCCAGTACACGAAGAGATCAAAACTCAAACTGGCAACTACCAACAATGGATTGAAAACTACAAGCAAACTCTGCGTAACCTAGCGCAATGTGGCATCGACACAGTTTGCTACAACTTTATGCCAATTCTAGATTGGACTCGTACTGATCTTGAATACGAAATGGCTGATGGCTCGAAAGCGCTACGTTTTGACCAGATCGCGTTTGCTGCTTTTGAACTTCACATTTTGAAACGTCCTGGTGCAAATGCTGATTATACAGAAGCGGAACAAGCGCAGGCACTTGAATACTTCAACAACATGTCTGAAGAGCAAGTTAAACAGCTGACAGCCAACATCATTGCAGGTCTACCTGGTGCAGAAGAAGGCTACACACTAGAAGCATTCCAAGCGCAACTTGACCGTTACGCAGGCATCAACAAAGATAAACTGCGAGAGCATATGCGTCACTTCCTAGCTGAGCTTATGCCTGTGTGTGACGAAGAAAACATTAAGATGGCTGTTCACCCGGACGATCCACCGCGCCCTATTCTAGGTCTGCCACGTATCGTTTCAACCATCGAAGATATCGATTGGTTGACAGAACAAGTGCCAAGCCAGAACAACGGTATCACCATGTGTACGGGTTCTTACGGTGTGCGCGGCGACAACGACCTAGTGAACATGATCAAAAAGCATGGCGATCGCGTTTACTTCACTCACTTACGTTCAACAAAACGTGAAGAGCATAACCCAATGACTTTCCACGAAGCTGCGCACCTAGAAGGTGATGTGGATATGTATGGCGTAGTAATGGCGATTCTTGAAGAAGAACAGCGCCGTGAAGAGAGTGGTGATCTACGTAAGATCCCAATGCGTCCTGACCACGGTCATCAAATGCTGGATGACCTGAAGAAGAAAACCAACCCAGGTTACTCAGCGATTGGTCGCTTGAAAGGTCTGGCTGAAGTTCGTGGTCTTGAGCTTGCACTAAAACGCGCATTCTTCACTAAGTAAGTAACCCGAGCTAGTTATGCAAAAACCCCGCACTGCGGGGCTTTTTCGTTGCTGGTTTCTGACAAAATAAAGGCTATTCATCTTTCTCCGTGGTTTTACCATCGATATATGGCCAATAATGGTGCCCAACTCGGATCACTAACGTGGCGGCAGCGAGAATAAAGGCGGCAACGGATAACCATACCACTAAGGTCGCATCCAACTCTTTCATCCCCAAAGTGATATAGCGCGCGATTGCCATCATCGCGATATAGATCGGGTAGCGAACCGGGATTTTACCGTTCACCACAAACTGCTGAACCATCGCCAACACTTCAAGATAGATAAACATCAATAGAATATCAGTCAGTTGAACACGTTTTTCGACAAACACATAGACGAACTCTTCCACCATGGCAAATAAGGTAGCGAGCGTAATCGCAACCAAGAGCACAGCTTCTAAGATATGGAAGATTTTAAGAAAAGGGCGACTAAAGCCTTTAGGTAAATGAGACGGCATATCCTAGTTTCACAAACAGTAAAATGATGAAATTCGATTCTAGCACGGCTTTTACAATAAAAAATGGCCCTACCTTTGTAGAGCCATTAGAAATTAGTCGAGTATCAATTAGAGCAAAATCAGGTAGCTCATGAACAATCCACACAGCACGTAGATAACCGGGTGAACTTCCTTACCCTTGCCCGCAACGACCATAGAGAAAGCATAGCTAATGAAACCCATCGCCATACCGTTCGCCGGTGAGAAGCTCAATACCGTGAACATTATGGTAAAGAAAGCGGCGATACGAGACTCTTTTTGCTCCCACTGAATCTGACCTAACCGCCCAATCATGTAGATACCCACGACAACCATCGCAGGAGCAACCATTGCTGCTGAGAAGATAGAAAACAGCGGATACAAAAACAGAGAAACTAAGAACAAGCCAGCAACGACAACGGCCGCTAGACCCGTCTTCGCTCCTTGAGAAGAAGCAATACCGGACTCAGAGAAAGCGGTGATCGAAGTCGTACCCAAGACTGAACCGATCACTGTACCACCCGCATCCGCGACCAACGCAGAACGAGCATTAGGCACTTTGCCATCTTTATCAATAATGCCCGCATCACGACCTACCCCGATAATGGTGCTCAAGCCATCAAAGAAATCAACAATCAGGAAGATAATGACGATAAACAGTAGGTCAAACATCTTCTCTGCCGTCAGTCCAGAGAAGTTAAATACCGCCCCAAAACTGCCTTCTATGCTAGGCGGTGCTGAAATGATTTGATCTGGAATTGGTGCGTTGTTGGTCCCCATAACTGCGTCTGCAAGAACGGTTAAAGCGATCGCCGACACAAACGAAATAAAGGTCGCTAGCTTAATATCGCGAATCATACAACCAAGTGCGATAAAAATACTGATGTAAGCGATGATCACTTTCGGGTCTGAGATATCTCCCATGCTAACCAAAATGATCGGGTTAGAAACAATAATACCCGCGTTCTTTAAACCCAAGAACGCGATAAATAAACCCAAAGAGACGGTAATTGCGAGCTTTAAATCTTCAGGAATCGATTCGATCATCGACTTACGAATATTGGTCATCGATAAAATCAGGTAAAGCACACCAGATAAGAAAATACCAAACAATGCTTCATGCCAAACCAACGCTACCGAACCACTCAGTAACATACCTTTGAAGAAGCCGTTCATGCTCATGCCTGGGGCTAACATGACCGGATAATTACCCCAAATACCCATAATCAAGGTGGCTGCTGCGGCTGCCAATGCTGTTGCAGTAAAGACAGCGCCCTTATCCATACCAGGAATACCACCCAAGATGGCTGGGTTAACCGCTAGAATGTAGCTCATCGCTAAGAAGGTAATGAAACCCGCATACAGCTCGGTGCCTATGGTGGTTTTTCGCTCAGAAATTTTAAAAATGGACTCTAGAATGCCAGGATTATTCTGGGCTTTTACAGCAGTATCGAGACTCACAATGAAACCTTAACTATTGAAGAAACAGGAACGGAATCAAATGCTGATAGAGAAAGAAACTCGCGCTAACTACTAACAAGGCTGTAGTCACTAAGATAGGCTTAGTGGTAGAAACATCCAGTCCAATTCACTAGAAATATACAGCATTTAATCGTTTGCGCGGCATTGTACGAATCCCAAACTAAAACTCAATGCTTTTCTGGCGTAAAACAGAAAATAAAGCAAACGTTTGCCCTTAATCAATAAATCACATCTATTAATGCTTATAGCTGGTTTCAAACGCCATTGTCACACTAACCCTTGTTGTAGTTGTTCTGAAATGCCGATTTGTGCTACTCTTCGCGTCCATTTTTCTGACCTAATTTTCGCCAATTCGGTGATTCAGCATGGTCAGTGCTATCTTTAAAATATGTCGATAACTTCTTGTCGGCGACATCAAATCAAACGTGGAATTGTACCTATGGGCAAAGGCACTCTTTATATCGTATCTGCACCAAGCGGCGCGGGTAAATCGAGCTTGATTTCAGCCATGCTGGAAACCAACCCTACTTACGCGATGAAAGTGTCAGTGTCGCACACCACTCGTGGCATGCGCCCTGGTGAGCAAGACGGTGTTCATTACCACTTCGTACAAAAAGAGCACTTTGAAGAGCTAATCGAACAAGGCGCTTTCCTTGAGTACGCTGAAGTGTTTGGTAACTACTACGGCACCTCACGCATTTGGATTGAAGAAAACCTAGAAAAAGGCATTGATGTATTTTTAGATATCGACTGGCAGGGTGCTCGCCAAATCCGTGAGCAAATGCCGCAAGCGAAAAGTCTCTTTATCCTACCGCCGTCAAATGGTGAACTAGAACGTCGCCTAAACGCACGCGGTCAAGATAGTGAAGCCGTTATCGCTAAACGCATGGCTGAAGCAAAATCAGAGATTTCGCATTACGCTGAATACGATTATGTCATCGTAAATGATGATTTTGATAATGCACTAATGGACTTTAAAGCGATCATTCGCGCAGAAAGATTGAAGCAAGACAAGCAAGCTGCTAAATATAAAGGCATGCTTGATGCGCTGTTAGCAGAGTAAGTCCTAGACACTGGGAACACTCAGGCTGTATAATTTCTCGTCATACAAAATTTTTAGTTAACTAATTTGGAGTCCTCATGGCACGCGTAACTGTTCAAGACGCTGTTGAAAAAGTTGGCAACCGTTTCGACCTAGTTCTAATTGCGGCTCGCCGCGCTCGTCAAATGCAAACTGGCGGTAAAGATTCACTAGTGCCAGAAGAGAACGATAAGCCAACGGTTATCGCTCTACGCGAAATCGAAGAGAGCCTAATCACTAAAGAGATCCTAGATGCTCGCGAGCGTCAGGAACAACAAGAGCAAGAAGCAGCAGAATTAGCAGCAGTAAGCAGCATTGCTCACAGTCGTTAATCTGACTCTCTTCACTACAACTATCTTTTCGGGCCTAAAGTTTGTATCTATTCGATAGCCTCAAAGACGTTGCCCAAGAATACCTAACAGAGCCTCAAATTGAGGCTCTGCGTCAATCTTATGTGGTAGCGAAAGACGCCCATGAAGGGCAAACCCGCTCTAGCGGTGAACCTTACATCATCCACCCTGTAGCTGTTGCTCGTATCTTGGCAGAAATGCGCCTAGATATTGAGACACTTCAAGCAGCGCTTCTTCACGACGTCATTGAAGATACTGAAGTCACCAAAGAAGAACTCGAAGGTCAATTTGGCAATACCGTTGCTGAACTTGTAGATGGTGTTTCTAAGCTGGATAAGCTTAAATTTCGTGATCGCAAAGAAGCTCAGGCTGAAAACTTCCGCAAAATGGTCCTTGCCATGGTGCAAGACATTCGCGTTATCCTGATCAAGCTTGCTGACCGTACTCACAACATGCGCACTCTAGGGGCTCTTCGTCCTGATAAAAAGCGTCGCATTGCTCGTGAAACGTTAGAGATCTATTCACCTTTGGCCCACCGCCTCGGTATTCATAACATCAAAACAGAGCTTGAAGAGCTCGGTTTTGAAGCCCTTTATCCAAACCGCTACCGTGTTCTCAAAGAAGTAGTGAAAGCTGCTCGTGGTAACCGTAAAGAGATGATTCAACGCATCCATACGGAAATCGAAGGCCGCCTTGAAGAGGTAGGCTTAAAAGCACGTGTATTCGGCCGTGAGAAGAACCTGTTCTCCATCTACAACAAGATGAAAACCAAAGAGCAGCGCTTCCACACCATCATGGATATCTACGCGTTTCGTGTCGTGGTTGAAGATGCCGATACTTGTTATCGCGTACTTGGACAGGTACATAGCCTGTATAAACCCCGCCCGAGCCGCATGAAAGATTACATCGCGGTACCAAAAGCTAACGGCTACCAGTCTCTGCACACTTCGATGGTTGGTCCACACGGCGTGCCGGTTGAAGTACAGATCCGTACCGAAGATATGGATCAAATGGCAGACAAAGGTGTCGCGGCGCATTGGTCTTACAAAGGCAATGGCGATCGTACTGGCACCACAGCGCAAGTGAAAGCTCAGCGCTGGATGCAAAGCCTGCTAGAGCTTCAGCAAAGTGCCGGTAACTCATTTGAGTTTATCGAGAACGTTAAGTCTGACCTATTCCCAGATGAAATCTACGTCTTCACACCAAAAGGCCGAATTGTAGAGCTACCTGTCGGTGCGACTGCGGTGGATTTTGCTTACGCTGTTCACACTGATGTCGGCAATACCTGTGTTGGTGCTCGCGTTGATCGTAACCCTTACCCACTAAGTAAGGCGCTGAAAAACGGTCAAACCATTGAGATCATCAGCGCGCCAGGCGCTCGTCCAAATGCCGCATGGCTAAACTACGTGGTGACTTCACGTGCTCGCACTAAGATTCGCCAAGTACTGAAAACCATGCGCCGTGAAGAGTCGATCACGCTGGGTCGTCGTCTGCTCAATCATGCACTTGGTGAGAAGTCTCTTTCAGATATCAATGAAGAGAACATCAACCATGTTCTTGGCGATCTGAAGATTGCTTCTATTGACGACCTGTTAGCAGATATTGGTCTTGGCGAACTGATGAGTATCGTCATTGCACGCCGCCTACTCGGTGACGCTGACGAACTGACTGAAGTCGATAGTAAGAGCGACAATTCAAATAAGAAAAAACTGCCAATCCGTGGTGCGGAAGGCCTACTTCTGACTTATGCGAACTGTTGTCACCCAATTCCAGACGATCACATCATTGCCCACGTTTCTCCGGGTCGTGGTTTGGTGGTGCACCGTGAAACTTGTCCAAACGTCCGTGGCTACCAAAAAGAGCCGGATAAATACATGGCAGTGGAATGGTCAGAAGGTTACGACCAAGAGTTCATTACCGAACTTAACGTTGATGTTCAGAATCGTCAGGGCGCGCTCGCTGAGCTAACCAATGTCGTTTCAAGAACCGGTTCTAACATCCACGGTCTATCGACCGAAGAGCGTGATGGTCGCTTATATACAGTGACTGTGCTGCTCACAACCAAAGATCGTGTCCACTTAGCTGGGATTATGCGCAAAATTAAGAGTATGCCTCATACCCTTAAGGTTCGTCGTCGTAAAAACTAACCCGCTAAATTGATTGAAAATGCCCTTGAAATAACCGTTTCAAGGGTTTTTGTTTTATAAAGATTATGAACTTAGAACGCTACAATCGAATTCAACAAGTCCTCAAAGCTCGCCAGACTGATCTGACGCTTTGCCTAGAAGAAGTCCACAAACCAAATAACGTTTCTGCAGTGATTCGAACCGCAGATGCAACAGGCATCCACAAAGTTCATGCTGTTTGGCCAAACGAGATGCGCACGCTTAGCCACACTTCAGCAGGCGCACGTAACTGGGTCGACTTAGAGACTCATGACACCATTGAAGAAGCCATTACTGAGTTAAAAGCGCAAGGTATGCAAGTGTTGGTGACCAACCTATCTGACACTGCAGTGGATTTCCGTGAAATTGATTACACCAAGCCGACTGCCATCATTTTAGGTAGTGAGAAAACTGGTGCGTCTGAACAAGCGAAAAAGCTGGCAGACCAAGACATCATCATTCCAATGATAGGCATGGTGCAGTCTTTAAACGTCTCCGTCGCCAGTGCTGTCATCCTTTATGAAGCGCAGCGCCAACGCGATGAAGCGGGCATGTACGACAAAGATCAAAGCTCAATTCCTGCCGAGACCATCCACCGCATTCTGTTTGAGCGTGGCCACCCTGTGCTGGCTAAAGTTGCTAAGCGCAAAGGGCTCGAGTACCCACCACTGGACGAAGAAGGGCAAATCATTGCCGATGAGGCTTGGTGGGCAGAGATGCAGAAGAAGTAAGGCTTTCCTGCTCAATTTATCCTGTACAAATACACAGCTCGGTGGTTAACTATCATTAACTGATTGAACGACTTACCGAGCTTTGTTATGTCCCAACTGCTATCTGCAATCCCGCTAACCTCACTGACAGGCGTCGGTGCGAAAGTTGCTGAGAAACTCGCAAAAGTTGGGCTCAACTCCGTTCAAGATCTGCTTTTCCATCTGCCATTGCGCTATGAAGACCGCACTCGTATTTACCCAATCGTTAAACTTCACGCTGGGCTGTGGGCTGCAGTTCAAGGCAAAGTCATGAGTGTCGACACCCTTTTCGGTAAGCGTAAAATGTTGTCAGTCAAAATTAGTGACGGCAATGGCACCATCACACTGCGCTTTTTTAATTTTACCGCAGGGATGAAAAACAACTTTGCCGAAGGTAAAACAGTCCATGCGTATGGAGAGATAAAGCGCGGTGGATTTGGATTAGAAATCGTCCACCCAGACTACAAGTTTTACGCACCAAATCAGAGCGCCGATGTTGAGCAAACACTGACTCCTGTTTATCCAACGACCGATGGTTTGCGTCAAATTACCCTACGTAACCTCACCGACCAAGCGCTACAATTACTCGACAAAACCGCCGTACAAGAACTACTGCCTGCGGGGCTTTACGATCACCAAATCACTTTATCTCAGGCGCTGCATACTATTCACAGACCACCACCAACCATAAATTTAGACGAGTTTGATGAAGGCAAGAACCCAGCTCAGATTCGCTTAATTATGGAAGAGTTATTGGCACAAAACCTTTCGATGCTGTCAGTACGCAGTAAAGGTCAACAAGACGCTGCTTTGCCTCTCAACGACTGCAACACGCTTAAACAGCAATTACTCGCTCAATTACCCTACTCACCGACCAATGCTCAAGCGAGAGTAGTTGCTGAAATTGAGCAGGACTTAGTCAAAGCTCACCCTATGATGCGTTTAGTGCAGGGAGACGTAGGTTCGGGTAAAACATTAGTCGCCGCTTTAACTGCAGTAAGAGCACTCGAGCACGGCTATCAAGTCGCACTCATGGCACCAACCGAATTACTGGCCGAGCAGCACGCGATTAACTTTGCTAACTGGTTTGAGCCTATGGGTATTAAGGTGGGTTGGCTCGCAGGTAAGCTCAAAGGCAAAGCAAAAGAGACAGAGTTAGCACGCATCGCCAGTGGGGAAGCCCAAATGGTAGTGGGGACACACGCGTTATTCCAAGAGCATGTGCAGTTTAGTCACCTCGCGCTGGTGATTATTGATGAGCAGCACCGTTTTGGTGTTCATCAACGTTTAGAGCTGCGTGAGAAGGGGGAAAAACAAGGAACCTACCCACATCAGTTAATCATGACTGCCACGCCAATTCCTCGAACTCTCGCGATGACGGCTTATGCAGATCTTGAAACGTCCGTTATTGATGAGTTACCGCCTGGCCGAACGCCAATTCAAACGGTAGCGATCCCGGATACAAAACGCGACACCATCATTGAGCGCGTGCGTAACGCCTGCCTCAACGAAGGTAAACAAGCTTACTGGGTTTGTACTTTGATTGATGAGTCTGAAGTGCTCGAAGCCCAAGCAGCAGCAGAAACGGCCGAAGATCTGCAACGTAAGCTACCCGAAGTCAAAATAGGCTTAGTTCACGGCCGAATGAAGCCGGCAGAAAAACAAGCGGTAATGCAGGATTTCAAAGACAATAAGCTGCAACTGCTGGTCGCGACAACCGTGATTGAGGTGGGTGTAGATGTCCCTAACTCCAGCTTAATGATCATTGAAAACCCAGAGCGTTTAGGTTTGGCTCAGCTCCACCAGCTACGCGGTCGAGTAGGTCGAGGCAGCGTCGCAAGCCATTGTGTTTTGCTTTATCACTCGCCGCTTTCAAAAACAGCGCAAAAGCGTTTAGGGGTTCTACGGGAAAGCAACGATGGTTTTGTCATCGCTCAGCGCGATCTTGAAATTCGAGGTCCGGGCGAGTTACTCGGCACTAAACAAACAGGTATGGCAGATTTTAAAATTGCCGATTTAGTGCGAGATCGACGCTTAATTCCAGAAGTTCAGCGCATCGCTCGCTATATTCACGACAATTACCCAGACAATGCGGTTGCGATTATTGATCGCTGGTTAGGTGATAGAGATGTCTATTCAAAGGCCTAGTCTATAACTGTCACCTTCGAAGACAAGGCGTAGGCGAGTCGAATTCTTCTAGATATTCCCAACTCGCTCATTGGTCACTTTATGGAATGACACATTTATCTGCGTCATTCCCAAGAGAGAGATACAAACGAGTTGAAGATCTCTTAAAGTCAGTCGAGAACGGAGCTAATCCTTCACCTTCAAAATCTCATCCCACGGCAAGCTTTCATCTCCCAGCACGATAAAATTCGGATTTTCTAACGTATCTCGCTCGTTATAAGACAATGGCGCTAACTGTGTACTCAAAATACGACCGCCAGCCTCTTCAACAATACATTGTGTCGCAGCGGTATCCCACTCACCGGTTGGGCCAAGACGTAAGTAACAGTCCACAGCACCTTCTGCAACTAAGCAGGCTTTCAAGGCAGCAGAACCCAATGGAACAAGATCATAATTCCATGCACTGCACATACGATTGGTGATGCGATTAATGTCTTGACGACGGCTGATGGCAATCGCAATTGGGTGCGCTTGACCATCATGTTGATGAGTCTTTATCTTCACACTCTCGCTCATATCAGGGATCTTCCACGCACCCTTACCTTGATAGGCATAGTAGGTCACACCTGATACTGGGCCGTAAACCACACCCATAACCGGTTTGTGGTTTTCAACCAAAGCAATAATGGTTGCGAAGTCTCCACTGCGAGCAATAAATTCTTGAGTACCATCCAACGGATCCACTAACCAATAACGCCCCCATTGAGAGCGTTTATCAAGGCTAATATCTGCGTCTTCTTCTGACAGCACTGGGATATCAGGCGTTAACTCAGAGAGCTTTTCAACAATGAATTTATGCGCGGCGATATCGGCACTGGTGACCGGTGTTTCGTCGCTTTTGGTGTATTCTTCGTACTCTTTCTTCTCGTAGATATCGAGAATAAGCTGCCCAGCAGAACGGGCAATTTCAATCACTGCAGGCAAATGATGAGACAGGTCTTTTGTCATTGGCATAATAAATCCTTATCACCCTGCTTTAATTTATGGTTTTAGGATACGCAGGGCGAGTAACAACGCGGTAATACTCCGCGCCTCGCAAAAATCAAGATGGGTTAAGAGCTCTTCCGCTTGTGCTAAAGGCCAACGGATCACTTCAAGTGGCTCAGGCTCATCACCTTCTAGTTGTTCTGAGTATAGATCCTCTGCAATAAACAGGGTCATTTTGCTCGAGAAATAAGACGGCGCTAAGATCACTTCTTTCAGCGGGGTTAGCTTACGTGATCCAAAGCCAATCTCCTCTTTGAGTTCACGGTCAGCCGCTTCAAATGGTGTTTCTCCACTATCAATCAAACCTTTAGGGAAACCAAGCTCATAACGCTCTGTTCCTGCCGCGTACTCACGCACCAAAAGTATGTCACCTTGCTCCGTAATCGGCACCATCATGACTGCATTACGACCACTCGGCTTCATACGTTCATAGGTACGCTCTTCACCATTGCTAAAACGCAAATCCATAGCTTCGACGGTAAACAGTCTTGATTGTGCAACTGTGTGTTGTGCCAGTACTTCCGGCGGTATCCGTTTGGCCATGAGCTTGCTCCTTAGCAAATAATGAATCTCATAATATATGAGAAATTAGGATAATTTGACAACAAAAAAGGGCTGACATTATCGTCAACCCTTTGTATTCCATATGGTTTAAACACCCAATCTCACTAACTGGATTGATTAGTAGTAAGAGTGCTCACCACGGTCATGCTCGGTCGCATCACGAACCGCTGTTAATTCACCTTCGAATTGTTGCAGCAGCTCTTTCTCGATGCCTTCTTTTAATGTCACATCAACCATAGAACAACCGTTACAACCGCCGCCAAAGGCAACAATTGCAATACCTTCTTCAGTAATCTCTACTAGGCTCACGTGACCGCCGTGGCCTGCTAGCTGAGGGTTTACTTGAGTTTGAATCACGTACTCTACACGCTCAACAAGCGGCGCATCGTCAGACACTTTACGCATTTTCGCGTTTGGCGCTTTCAGAGTTAACTGAGAGCCCATCTTGTCAGTCACGAAATCGATCTCTGCATCTTCAAGAAATGGCAAGCTTAGTTCATCAACAAAAGCAGAGAATGGTTCATATTTCAGTTCTGTATCCGTCGATTCAACCGCTTCTGGTGGGCAGTAAGAAACGCCACACTCAGCATTCTGAGTTCCAGGGTTCACAACGAATACACGGATGTTGGTGCCTTCTGGCTGTTGGCTCAGCAGATTAGCAAAGTGCGACTGAGCATTTTCTGTAATAGTAATAGAATTTGACACGACGAATACCTGAGTAATTTTGTAGGCTATTTGGTCACCATTCTACTCCTGATTTTGCCAAGATCTAGCCCTAGAGTATGAAAACTCGACTTCAAGATTTGTCTGACGGCTCAGGAGTACGGCATATCGTGTAAATATCAACGCTTTTCACTCCCGCATCAAGCAGTAATTTGCATAAATGCTGCACGGTACTGCCCGTAGTGAGAACATCGTCAACAATCGCGACACGATCCGCAGTAACGGGTTGATACAATTTGAATGCTCGCTTTAGGTTACTTCTCCGTTGTTGGCGATTTTTGCCTTGCTGCGGTGATGTTGCTCTAACTCGTTTAAATAAAGTTTGATAAGGGCGCTGCAGTTGACTCGACAATGCTCTTGCCAACAACTCACTCTGATTGAACCCTCTCACCCAATGCCGGCGCCAATGCAGTGGAACAGAAGTAATCAAATCTGCTGGCTGATGGATTCTTGGTGAGAGCAACTGAGCCAACTTTTCCGCTTGCCAAAACTGACGTAGATACTTGAAATTATGTACATAAGTCGACAAGGGCGGTTGATAATCACCAACACAATAAACACGTTGCCATAGGGGCGGCTTTGTTAAACAAGCACCACATTGCGAAACCGAAGAAAGCATCAGTAAGCCGCAACACTGGCAACGTGTCTGCTCAGTAAAATAACGAATACAATCGCCACACAGCCAAGTCAGTTGCAAGTCACTTTCAATCGCTAAGCCGCACAATTCACATTGCAGTGGCAGCAGGTCGGTTATGTATTTCTTCCATTGCTGCGATACCATAATTCCTCTATTGAGTACCCAATAACCGTCTCAATAGGTACTATGCGATAGTAGAACAAGTGAAAAGGATGAGAAAAGTGGTACAGAGTGAGAGCAAAGCAACGTCTCTATATTGGCAATCCAGTGGTGAAGGAGAAGATCTGGTGCTATTGCACGGTTGGGGTATGAACGGCGCAGTTTGGCATCAAGCGGTTGAAGAGCTGAGCCAAAACTACCGAGTTCATGTTGTCGACTTACCAGGCTTTGGCCATAGCCATCAACACCACTTTGATACCGTCGAACACATGGCAGAGCTTGTCCTAGAGCACGCACCGGAAAAAGCCACATGGTTGGGCTGGTCTCTCGGTGGATTGCTCGCAACCCATATCGCTCTTCATCATCCGGAGCGAGTGGAGAAGCTCATTACTGTCGCAAGTTCACCAAAGTTCTCAGCAGAGCGTCCTTGGCGAGGCATTCAGCCCAACGTACTAAGTGCATTTACTGATCAACTCGTCGAAGATTTTCAGCTCACCATTGAACGCTTTATGGCACTGCAAGCAATGGGCAGCCCATCCGCACGGCAAGATGTGAAAACACTTAAAAAAGCGGTCTTATCGCGCCCAACACCTAACCCTAAATCACTTCTTTCTGGTCTTAATTTACTAGCAGAGCTCGATTATCGTGACGCTTTAACTCACATTAGTATGCCGACCCTGCGCCTTTATGGTCGATTGGATGGGTTAGTGCCGGCCAAAGTCGCTAGTGACGTAGATAAACTCATGCCATCCAGTGAGAGTTATATGTTTGGCGCTTCTTCTCATGCTCCATTCATGACGGAATTTAGCGATTTTTGTCAGCAAGTTAGCCGCTTTATCACCGACAAATAACAATTTATTACACTCTCAGCGCTAAATTTTTGACCATTGCGGTCGATAAATATACGAACCCTAATAATATCGCCATACAGCGGTAAGGGTTGGGCGTGAGGAGGTTTAGCGATGCTCGTATCACCTACGAACGTAAGTGTGCCGCTAATCGCCCCATCGGTGAATGTTCAAACGGAGCAAGTCGCTCGCGACAATAAAGTCCGCGAACCAGTTGCCCCAACCATGGCATTGACCAAGAGTAATGCAGAGCGACAAGTCAAAGCAGACGACAAGCGGCGCAAACAGTCTTCTTGGGATCCAGCAGAGCACCCAAGCTATGATGCTGATGAACAAGATGAGGTGAGCGCGACTTCTCAGGAAAACCCACACGATACTCTCGAGCGAATATTCCAACTGCTTTCCCTCGACAGCTACAGTCAAAGTCAGGGTAAAGGCTACGCAATGCGCTTTCGGTTACCCAAACGCATCATCGATGCGGCGATAACAGAAGGAAAAATGGCCAAACGCCGAACTGTGATTAAATTTCATTATGGTCAAGCGGTTGCGCCACATACACCATCTGATGTCATTGCGGTGTTGTAGTACCTACCTAGTTAGGAAATACCGAAAAAAATCCCCGAACCTGAAAAGGAACGGGGATTTGTCTTTTTAACTTAACGTAAAGTAGTTAGCGCTTTGCTTTAGCAAATGCCGCTGCGAATGCCCCGCCCATAGCACTGTTGCCTGAAGACTCTTCACGACGACGCTGACTAGCTTGATGGTTTTGCGCTTGTCGCTGTTGATGACGAGGAGCAGAAGCACGCTGCGCACGATTGTCTTGACCAGGCTCATCAGTCAAGCGCATAGACAGGCCGATACGTTTACGTTGCACATCCACTTCCATCACTTTCACTTTCACAATATCACCAGCTTTCACCACTTCACGCGGATCAGCAACGTACTTGTCAGTTAGCGCAGAGATATGGACTAAACCGTCTTGGTGAACACCGATATCCACAAAGGCACCAAAGTTCGCTACGTTAGACACCACACCTTCTAGAACCATGCCCGGCTCCAGATCGGAAACAGAATTGACGCCATCAGCAAACGTTGCTGTTTTGAATTCTGGACGAGGGTCACGACCTGGCTTATCCAATTCTTTAATAATGTCCGTCACGGTTGGCACACCGAAGCTTTCATCCGTGTAGTCGACTGCATGCAGACCACGTAAGAATTGGGTATCACCAATCAGTGATTTCACATTCTTACTGTTCTTTTCCGCGATCGCTTTAACAACTGGGTACGCTTCCGGGTGAACAGAAGAGGCATCTAATGGGTTCTTACCATCCATAATGCGCAGGAAGCCCGCACACTGTTCAAACGCCTTAGGCCCAAGACGTGCCACTTTCTTCAGTGTGGTACGCGCTTCAAAGCGGCCGTTTTCATCACGGTAATCAACAATATTTTGCGCAATCGTACTCGATAAGCCCGCCACTCGGGTTAACAGTGCCGGTGAAGCGGTATTCACATCCACACCTACGGCGTTTACACAATCTTCAACTACCGCATCGAGACGTTTTGCCAACATTGACTGGCTAACATCGTGTTGGTATTGACCCACACCAATGGATTTCGGATCAATCTTCACCAGTTCTGCCAGTGGGTCTTGCAGACGACGAGCAATCGATGCTGCGCCGCGCAGAGAGACATCTAGATTTGGAAACTCTTTCGCTGCCAGTTCAGATGCAGAGTAAACCGATGCGCCCGCTTCGCTGACCATGATCTTCTGCACTTTTAGGTTGCCACGCTTAATCAAATCAGCCACAAAGCTGTCTGTTTCACGTGAAGCGGTGCCGTTACCAATCGCAATCAGATCGACATTGTATTTACGCACTAAAGCATCCACTACTTGTGCTGATTTGTCGTATTGCTTTTGCGGTGGATGCGGGTAGATAGTCTCCGTTGCCAGCACTTTACCGGTCGAATCAACCACTGCAATTTTCGAACCTGTACGCAAACCAGGATCTAGGCCCAATGTCGCGCGCGGACCTGCTGGCGCTGCCATTAACAAGTCTTTTAAGTTAGTGGCAAACACTTCGATTGCTTCAACTTCAGCACGCTCTTTCATCGCGCCCATCAATTCAGTTTCCATGTGCATTGACACTTTAATGCGCCATGCCCAACTGATCACCTGTTTACGCCAACCATCGACTGGTGCGTGGCTCAATGAAATGCCGTAGTGGTCAGAAATAATCGTTTCGCAATGAGATTGGCGCACGCCCTCTTCTTGTGCAGGATCGGCATTCATCGCCAACGTTAAGAAACCTTCGTTACGCCCACGCAGCATCGCTAACGCACGGTGCGATGGTACTCGGCTCAAAGCTTCATTATGCGCAAAGTAATCTTTAAATTTTTCGCCTTCATGTTCTTTACCCTCAATCACGCGAGCCACCAGCTCAGCGTTACGATTAAGGTGATGACGAATCTTCTCTAATAAATTGGCGTCTTCAGCAATGCGTTCCATGATGATCGCACGTGCACCATCAAGCGCCGCTTTGGTATCCGCCACGCCCTTATCCGCTGAAACATACAGCTCAGCTTCCGCTTCTGGCTCGGATTGCGGCTCATTCCACAGCTTATCCGCTAATGGTTCGAGACCGGCTTCAATCGCGATCTGACCTTTAGTGCGGCGTTTTGGTTTGTATGGCAGGTATAAGTCTTCAAGGCGAGTTTTACTGTCGGCTTGGTTGATTTCTGCTTCAAGTTCAGCGCTTAGCTTGCCTTGCTCTTGGATTGACTTAAGGATGGTTTGACGACGATCATCCAACTCACGTAAGTAAGAAAGTCGGCTATCTAAATTACGCAGTTGAGTATCATCTAGGCCACCTGTCACCTCTTTACGGTAACGGGCGATAAAAGGGACCGTATTACCATCATCAATTAGGTTAACAGCAGCGGTAACTTGCTCTGGGCGAACATTCAGTTCTTGAGCAATCATGTGACAGATAGCTTGGCTCATCCGTTGAATCTCTTTAATTATGCTTTAGTGGGTATATGGGGACAGAATGATGGAATATAAAGCTATTGGTGATAGTCGATACTATTTACAAACCACTCTTTGAAGCCATCTGGGGTTTTAACGCTAAACTCGTCATCCACCTCTTTTTTCAGCAGCGCACGTGCCATTGGTGAATCGATCGAGATATAACCTTTTGCGTCACCATAGATCTCATCTGGCCCTACGATTCGGAACTTTTTCACTTCGCCATCGTCATTTTCAATTTCAACCCAAGCGCCAAAGAAGACTTTACCAGCCTGCTGAGGTGAATAATCCACCACTTTGACCTGCTCTAAGCGTTTACGCAGGTAGCGGACGCGGCGGTCAATTTCACGCAGACGTTTTTTGTTGTATTGGTAATCTGCATTCTCACTACGATCGCCAAGACTCGCGGCCCAAGTCACCTTTTTGGTCACTTCCGGACGGTCCTCTTTCCAAAGGAAATCAAGTTCTTTCTTTAAACGATCATAGCCTTCGCGCGTAATTAGGTTTGTTTTCATGTTTCTGACGTTAATGAATTGAATATGACGTATACATTAGCTAAAAAGGAAATAAACGTTAACAATTCTTTGCGCCACTTTAGTCAGAACAGTGTTACATTTTGACTGGTTAAAAAGGGCAACATAGCCTGGTCTTGAGCGCTAAGCGTATTTGATAGGTGGAATCACTACATGCAAGAAAATTACAAGATTTTAGTCGTTGATGACGATGCGCGCCTGCGTGCGTTGCTAGAGCGTTACTTGTCTGAACAAGGATTCCAAGTTCGCAGTGTCGCGAATAGCGAGCAGATGGACCGCCTATTAACTCGTGAAAACTTCCATCTAATGGTGTTGGATTTAATGTTGCCGGGTGAAGATGGCCTTTCTATCTGTCGCCGTTTACGTAACGCCAACAACATGCTGCCAATTTTGATGCTGACAGCGAAAGGTGACGAAGTCGATCGAATCGTTGGCCTAGAAGTGGGCGCAGATGACTACCTGCCTAAACCGTTTAACCCGCGTGAACTCTTAGCTCGTATTAAAGCGGTACTGCGTCGTCAAACGATGGAATTACCGGGTGCACCAAGCAGTGAAGAGTCTGTGGTTGAGTTCGGTGAGTTCCGCCTAAACTTAGGCACCCGTGAAATGTTCCGTGGCGATGAAGCAATGCCTTTAACGTCTGGGGAATTTGCGGTACTGAAGGCGCTCGTCACTAACGCGCGTGAGCCAATGTCTCGCGATAAACTCATGAACATGGCTCGCGGTCGTGAGTATTCAGCGATGGAACGTTCTATCGACGTACAAATCTCTCGCCTACGCCGCATGTTAGAAGTTGACCCAAGCAAACCACGTTATATTCAAACGGTTTGGGGATTAGGTTACGTATTTGTCCCAGACGGCAAAGAAGCCTAATTCGAATTCTGCTAAAGTGCGAGACATTGTCTCGCACTTTTTGTTTTACCACTAGCAAGGTTGCTAATATGCGCATTCACAGCTCATTTACTCAATCGATCATCATTTTTGTCACCTTATTAATTGCCAGCCAGATCTACTCGTACTACGCCGTATTCAATTACGCTCTCATGCCGAGCTTGCAGCAATTCAATAAAATCCTCGGCCACGAAATCAACCTGATGCTCAATGACTCTGCAGGGTTGGAAGATAAGTTAGATCTTGATGCGCCGATTCGCCGCCGAGTGCTCGAACAGCTTGGTGTGACGATTCACGCCAAAGACAGCCCTATCGCCGATGAGTACTATCACGCGGTGACGATCGATTTAATGAGCGAAGAGATGAGCAACGAACTTGGCTCGCCAACTGATGTACGCATGATGCTGGGCTCCGAAAGCTACATTTTATGGATGCAGATCGACTCTTTACCCGATTCATTACTGCGAATACCGCTGTCTGAGCTACAAGAAGAGGACTTTGCACCGCTATTTCGTAACAGCCTAATTATGGCGCTACTTATTATCGCTGGCGGTTGGTTGTTCATCCGTTTGCAGAATCGACCGTTGATCGCGTTAGAAAAAGCCGCAAAAGGTGTAGGCCGAGGTGAAATTCCACCTCCACTACCAGAAAAAGGCGCATCAGAAATTCGTTCTGTAACCAGCGCATTTAACCAGATGTCGAAAGGTATTCAGGCATTAGAAGAAGATCGTGCGCTGCTGATGGCTGGGATTAGCCACGACCTGCGCACACCTTTGACCCGCATTCGTCTTGCGACGGAAATGATGTCACCAGAAGACAGCTATTTGGCAGAAGGCATTATCAGCGACACCGAAGAGTGTAATGAGATCATCAGCCAATTTATGGATTACCTCAAACCAGTGAACAAGCAATCTTTCATCGAGGTTGATCTCAATGATGTCGCTAATGATGTGGCATCATCCGAAGGTGGTTATGAGGTTCAAATTGAGACTGAATTCCAACAACCGATGAAAGAGACGCTTGGTAGCCCTATTGCGATCAAACGCGCGGTGAGTAACCTGGTTGTTAATGCGCTCCGTTATGGTAATGGCTGGATTAAGATCAGCACAGGTACCACAGCAGATAACAAACTGGTTTGGGTTTGTGTCGAGGATAACGGCCCGGGTATCGAGCAGAGCCAAATCGGTAAGCTGTTTGAACCCTTTACCCGCGGAGATACAGCGCGAGGCAGTGAAGGAACAGGGCTTGGACTCGCCATCGTGAAGCGGATTGTTAGTCAGCACAATGGTTCTGTCATTGTGAATAATCGCAGTGGTGGTGGCTTAAGAGTGCAGATTAGCTTTCCACTCATTAAGTAATCGAAACAAAAAAACAAAAGGCCGCTTTAAGCGGCCTTTTATTTTCTCACTACAATCAGAATCTTCCGCTGTAGGTAAATTGGTATTTCCCGTCTCTATCAGGCTTAGGTAGCCAACCTAACTGCTCGCTAAATGCAGAAGGGAATTCAGCGCCCGGTTTAAACCAAGCATTACTTTGGTAACTACGATTAGGTTGTAGAACCAACTGAGCTTCACTTTCTACCTGCTTACTGCGCTGATCGCCCTTCAAAGTGATCGCACTCTCTTCACAGGTAAAGTTGGCGACCACTGGCCCCACTTCAAGTGTCTCTAACGGAGTACCAATCTCATTGGTATTCCACACAACACTACCCTCGCCAGTTTGACAATATGGAGCAGCGTAAACAAGGCGCTTCACGCTCAGTTCTACTTGACCAGATAACTCTAGCGGTACAGGGATCGGCGGAACAAACTCCATCACTTGCTCAACCGGAAGCGAAGCAATGAGATTTTCAACATAAGGTCCAGACAAGCCATAACCCACAAAACCTCGACCGGTTATCTGCATATCACTGCCGCGACCAAAACGAACTTGAGCTTCGGCGTTGCCCGACAAAAGCTTACTTACTTGTAATTGCCATTGCACCGCACCAAGATTATTTCGCTGCCAACGAACATTCGCTGCACTGCCTTTCCACAGAGTGCCTTCCACGCCAGAAATCGCCAGCGGCGCAGGTAAGGGGGCATAATTAAGTACAAGCTGAGCAGGTAAGTGCACAAGGGCGCTGGTCACAAACACCAGAATTAAACCCAAACTCAATAAAATTACTTTTTTCACAGGTTACCCCTTGGTGAGCTGCAAACGCTTCACTTCAACCATACCGTCAGCATCACCTCTATCAATATCAAGGAAACTCACGAAGATGCCGTGATTTTCTTGTAGTGCGCTTACCCACTCAAGAAACTGGTTGAAAGGCATAGGTGCGATCCAAACTTGTAGCTGTTCACCACGAGGCTGAACTCGAACTAACTCCACTTTATAACGTCGAGCAGACGATGACACAGCTTGGTTTAGAGGCTGACCTGAAGAGACCTGCCCAGTTTGGCTCCGAAGCTGACTAATGGTGTCCGCTTTATCTTTCACCCAAGTCAGAAGCTGCTTCTCACTTTGAATTCGCATCTGGGCCGTTTCGGCACGCTGCGCTGTGGGTTGAATCAAACCCCAATACAAACCGCCTAGAACTAGCAGGATCGCACAAACGATAACGAGCCTTTGTTCACGTGAGCTAATCTTGCTCCACCAATTTTGCATTGGTATCAGTAATGCGTTCATTCTTGCTACCTCACAATGGCTTTAAAACAAAAGAGCCATTGACCAAATCACCGGAGCGATTTAACTGTCCTTGCTCAACATTAAATTGGCCCGCAAACAACTCACGTGCTTTTTCAAACGTCTGGAAATCTTTACTTTGTGCTTGCAAACGGACTTCACCACGCGCGCTATCAAACTTAAAGCTGGTGAGGTTGAGCGTCGGTACTTGCTTGAGTAAAGCAGGCATGCCAGACATCCAATCCAGTAACGACTCTTCTACGCTGCCGCCAGAGAGTCGCTTAGCCTCTCGATCCATTTCTCGCTTAAGATAACTCACCGTCGGAATCTTAGTTTTGCCCGGTAATGACTGACGGAAAATACGCTCGCTCTCTGCGCGGTAGGCTTGTGCCTGAGATTCATAGCGTTGGATCTGCAGTAAATTATCCACCATCACCACAGCCATCAAAAACACAGCTGCCATCGCCACTTTCTGCCATACTTTCCAGTAACGGGAAAAAGAAGATTTCGCTTTAAACTGACCTGTTAATAGATTGATTTTGCTGTTTAGCGCACCCTCTGCGAGCATCTGCATCACGAGTTTAGGCTCGCCATTTTGCCACTCTTGTTCTGCTGTAAGTTCCAATTCAGGCAAACTTGAGTAAGCGGTAAGTGGCAGGTATTCATCGGCCTCTTTAACCCAATCCGATTGAGCAATTAGGCTCAACCAATCACGATTCACCGCAAGTCCACTCGATGCATTTTTCTTTAGTAGCCAAAAGCCATCCAATTCAACCGCACTGATACCCGCTTGATCTGGCAGAGCCAATACGTCAGGCAGTACTTTTTGAATCACGCAGCCAATGTCACGCAGTTGCGCCAAAGATTGTTCAAACCAGCGTTTATCTAGCGCACAAACTTGCGCCGTACTTGCTTGTTTACCCAGAATGGTAAAGTGCAGTTCATCCACATCTTGAGCCAATTCATCTTCTAAGATAAATGGCAGCATGGTATCAAACTGACGGCTTGCACCCGCTGGGATTTCGACTTCTGTCAGCACTAAGCTAGCCGCTGACACCAATACGATTGTGCGACGATTTTCAGCGTAAGCAGTCAAATCAGAGATCTGCTCCCAGCCAGTCAACTCACCACTGGCAATCACTTCCTTTTGCTGCTCAGACCAAACCAGCCATTGAATGACTGATGAGGTGTTATTGCTCAGTCGAACGATCAGAAACTCGTTCACCGATACCTCCAAAGCGACGGCTGATCACCGTTGCAGTTTCTCGATTATCACTAAATAGCAGGCTGCGAATTCTTACTCGCGAATCGCCTACCAATATCTCTGCGTCCATTTCAAAATACTTACTATCAACCGATAAGTAGCCTTTGGCTGTCTTCAGTTGATCTGGCTTGATATTGGCAAACGCACCTTCTTTCAAAAAATCATCCACACTAGCCCAACCATCGAACGGACGATCTTCGAGCACTTGTTTAGCTTGATCGACACTGATGTTTGGTTGAAACAGAGCACTAACAAGCGCTGCATGTTCAGGCTGGACCGTATTTACATTCAATCTAAAATCTGTGGTCGGAATCGCGCAGACATACGGCGATAACGTATTCATCACCTCACCCGTGACTTGGTTTATCGCGCGTAATTCAGAGCTATCTGCAAGTAAACTATTGGCTGGCAGATAGGCAGGCGACATCGACTCATAATAACTATCTTCCACACCGGAAACAGAATTCACTGTGCTATTTGCGTCAACAAACTCCCATGTCGATTGTGCGATCGTCTCCGCTTGGTAGTTTTCAATTTCGAGCTCTTCAAGTAGATGTTGCAAAGCTTCAACTAAGAAAGGCAATTTATCCGAACCTGATGCCTGCTTTGCTTCTACCAATGCATTGATATTAAAGCACGCTTGTCTATCCACTAAACGGCCTTTCAATGTGCCGTAGTCGAGTGGGTAGGTTTGCTCTTCTAATGCCCAAGGCTGAGATAAGTTAATGGTATCAGCGTCTTTGTAGCTCTGCTCAATACCTGTCTTAGCCAGCGCTTCAACACCGATGCTGTACCAATACGCTTGCTGATAGTTTATCTGGTTAGTCGCGCGTTTGAATTGACCAAACAAGCGATCTGCCATACTCGCCGCAATACTGACCATCACGGCCAATAGTAGTAAGACAACAATCAGGGCGACACCACGTTGAGACTTAACTCGATTCATCGCTCGCCCCACCCATATTCAACTGGCCGCCATTAGTCAGATAGATGCGCTCTATGCTGCCGTAATCTTTAAGTTCCAGCGTTAACGCCACCGCCACAGGCAACGCATTTTTTTGTTCCCACTGATTTTTCCACTCTTTTCCATCAAAAAAGCGTAAATCATAACTTTCGACCTTATCGATAAGTGGCATCACAATCGGCGTTTGACCTGCCGGTGTATCGGCATAACGCCACCAGACTCGCTCAAGAACATCCTCTTTTAGGCGATAACCCACTTTGGTTACTTCACCACGAGGAAATTGTTGTTGCGGGTTATGCCAACCGCTGCGAGCAAACATTATCCCTTTAGTATCTGAATCAAGCAGATAATCTTTCCATTGAAGTAATTCAGTGGTTGGGACTTCACCTTCAGTTCGAGTTTGTCTCAAGGTCATCTGACGAAAGTCGTTATTCATAAACACCAAGGCGCGCTGCAAGGTTTTTAATCGCTCACTGCGCTCTTGTGATAACTCATTGCTACGCTGGACCTGATTCAACACTTGGTAAGCGCCGACACTTAAACTCGCAAAAATAGCGATCGCGACGAGCACTTCAATTAAGGTGAAGCCTTGCTGGCGTCGAGAAACTGGCTTACTTCGAGACATAACTTCTCACCGTCACTATCGCCGAACCACCTTTGCTTGCTGCCACTTTGACATCAAACGCCTGCAACAAATTACCTGACGTAGACACAGGCTCTACCGTCCAAAACCATTCGCGGCCCGCGAGTTCTTCTACGCCCTGTTTCTTGGTCGGCTTGCGGCCAGAAAGAATCACTTTGGCCATTTGGTTGTCCACCACCATTGAAGCAAAAGTCTTCTCTTCTAGATAGCTGAGCGTATTAATGTGCTGACTGACCGAACGAATCGTTGCAATCGCTGCGGTGGCAAATATCGCTAATGCCACTAGTACTTCTAATAGGGTGAAACCTCGATTAGTTCTCTTCGTCATCGCTCTCTCCTGGGGCTAGAACAATGATCTCTCCATTTTCTTTTGCCACTACATGCCAAGCATCACGCTCAATACTGAGATGCTGAGGATAAATAGCAATAGAAAATGGCGTCACTTCTCCACTCGACATAATAAAGGCTTGAGGCGGAAGCACTTTGCGTTCTTCTTCAAGCTCAGAAAACATCTCTTCATCAAACAAGCTACCAGGTTTGAATAATCGGTCTTCATCTTTCCAACTATTCCCTCCTAGCTCTAATTGCATCACCAACTCATCAGGCAGGGTCACTTCAGAAGGTAATTGTGCATCTTCTAGCGGCTTCCAGCCCTCTTGTTGCAGAGCTAATAGATAGTATTTGGATTTTTTTTCATCCACGCGCAAACCAAAATCACGTCCACTTAAAATCGCCTCTTCATTGAGTAGTTGTAGGCGATGATAAAGCGACAATGCTTGCTGTTTAGCCGCGTCAGAGCTTTTTTGTGGCAATGTTGAGATGACAGCAACCGATGCGACCGAAAGTAGCACAAGGACCAGTAAAATCTCGATGAGGGTAAACCCTTTATGGCTGAGCATAAGAGAACGAGGGTGGTATCGACCACCCTCTAAATAGGAGAGCTGATTATTGGAAGTCTTGGATGTTCCAGTTACCAATATCTGCATTGGCACCTTCACCACCCTCTTGACCATCTGCACCTAGCGTGAAGATATCCACAGAACCTTTATCACCCGGGCTTAAGTATTGGTAATCATTGCCCCAAGGGTCAGTCGGTAAACGTTTGATGTAGCCACCGTCACGGTAGTTACGAGGCTCTGGGCTTGAAGGCTTAGTCACAAGCGCATCCAGACCTTGATCAGTATTTGGGTAAACACTGTTATCTAGCTTGTACATATCCAGCGCATTTTCCAGTGCGACAATATCAGTAATCGCTTTCTGTTGATCCGCTTTCTCTTTATTACCTAGCAAGTTAGGCACAACGAAGCTTGCCAAAATACCTAGAATAACCACTACAACCATGACTTCAAGTAGCGTAAAGCCTGACTGTTTCTTTGTTCTATTTTTCATTATTTTCTCCAAACCAAAATTTAAGACCTAATATTCAGTCTCAACTTTTAACCACTCATTAAGTTGTTCATTTCAAGAATCGGCATCAGAGTCGCCATCACAATGAACAAAACCAAACCTGCCATCAATGCAATTAAAACAGGTGTAAAAATTCCTAACGCAATATTAATTGTCGACTCAAAGTTTGCGTCTTGGTTATCTGCCGCACGAGTCAACATCCCTTCCAACTCACCACTCTGCTCACCACTGGCGATCATATGCAGCATCATAGGTGGAAACAGCTTGGTTTGATCCAATGCTTTACGCAAGCTTGCCCCTTCACGGACATTATCTCGGGCTAACATGACTTGTTGTTTAACAAAGTGGTTCGACATTACATCGACCGCCACTTTCATGCCATCTAAAATTGGAATAGCACTCGAAGTACAAATAGAGAGCGTGCGAGCGAAGCGAGAGGTGTTCAAACCGCGCGAGATTTTGCCTAGCATAGGCAAACTCACCACTTTGCGATCCCACTTCAAACGGACATTCGGTGAACGCAGCATCACTTTGACCATGTAGACCAAAGCAATAAATGCGATCAGTAGCTGAATGCCCCAATTTTGAATAAAATCACTCGATGCCAACAAGAATTGCGTCGATTGTGGAAGCTCTTGGCCCATTTGAACAAATTGACCAACAATCTTAGGCACAACCGCCGCCAACAAAAAGGCCACAATACCGACGGCAAACACCACCAGCACCACAGGGTAAATCATCGCTTGCTGCAGTTTAGAACGCAGCTTCTGGCGGTTTTCCGCGTAATCAGCTAAGCGCTCTAACACCCCATCAAGGTGACCGGATTTCTCACCAGCCTGTACCATAGAACGGAACAGTTCATCAAAAATATGAGGATAGTCCGCCAAGCTGTCGGCTAGGGTATAACCTTCCACCACTTTTGAGCGTACAGCCAACAACATCGTTCGAATGCGCGGTTTCTCAGACTGCTCAGATACGGCTCTTAAACACTCTTCAAGCGGCATGCCCGATTGAACCAATGTGGCTAACTGACGCGTGATCAGTGCAAGATCTGGTGTACTGATACCACGCTTAAACGTCAGTCCAGATTGGCTACTTGCTTGTTTGGCTTTTTGACGAGTTTCGCTCACTTCTACCGGTACGAGCCCCTGCTCTTTCAAGCGAGCACGAACCTGACGAGCGTTATCTCCTTCAATCACACCTTTCTGGGTTTTGCCTTTTGCATTTAAGGCTTTGTACTCAAATGCTGCCATTAGCCTTCCTTGGTCACTCGCATCACTTCTTCAAGTGAGGTCACACCATTGCGTACTTTTGCCAAACCGTCATCACGAATACTTGGCGTCTGCTGACGAATGGATTTTTCAATTGCTTGTTCACCGGCTTCACTGTGGATCAGCTCTTGAACTTGTTCATCAACAACCAGCAACTCATGAATACCAGTACGGCCACGATAGCCTTTGTAGCTACATTTCTCACACCCTTGAGCACGATGAAGTGTTAAAGATTCACTCTCAGCAACATTAAATAGCTTCTTGGTTTCGCTATCTGCTTCATACGGCTGTTTACAGTCATTACAGAGCGTTCGAACTAGGCGCTGCGCCAACACGCCAAGCAGTGAAGATGAGATCAAGAATGGCTCGATCCCCATATCACGTAGACGAGTAATCGCACCCACCGCGGTATTGGTGTGTAACGTCGACATTACCAAGTGACCCGTTAAAGAAGCCTGAACACCAATTTGCGCTGTTTCTAGATCTCGGATCTCACCCACCATGACCACATCTGGGTCTTGACGCAAGATGGCACGAAGTCCGCGGGCAAACGTCATATCTACTTTTGGGTTCACCTGAGTTTGGCCAATACCATCAATATCAAATTCGATCGGATCTTCTACCGTCAGGATATTGCGTTCGTTACTGTTGAGCTCTTGCAAGCCCGCATACAGAGTGGTCGACTTACCAGAACCGGTTGGACCCGTCACCAAGATGATGCCGTGAGGACGAGCAATCATAGAGCGGAAATAGTTATGGTTGCGCTCAGTCATACCTAAGCTGTGCAAATCAAGGCGAGTCGCGTTCTTGTCCAGTAGACGCATTACGACACGTTCACCATGCGATGAAGGCATGGTCGAAACACGAACATCCACCGCTCGCCCGCCAATGCGCAGTGAAATACGACCATCTTGTGGCACGCGTTTCTCCGCAATATCCAGCTTTGCCATAACTTTAACGCGCGACACCAACAATGGCGCCAGTTTACGGCTAGGTGAAAGCACATCACGCAAGACACCATCAACACGGAAGCGAATCGACAAGCTCTTCTCGAAGGTTTCGATGTGAATATCGGACGCGCCTTCTTTGATTGCTTCACCCAACATGGCGTTGATCAGTTTAATAATCGGTGCATCATCTTCTGACTCAAGCAAGTCTTCATCATGGGGTAAGTCTTCGGCCAATGAGAAAAAATCATCGTTATCTGCACCGAGATCTTCCATGAGCTGACGCGCTTCTGAAGAGTCTCGCTGATAAGCTTGAGTCAACTTTTGCTCAAAAGCCTCTTTACTTAACTCTTGCAGAGAAACGTTTTGTCCTGCCACTCGCTGAACTTCCAACAATGCAGGAACGGCTAACGGTGCAATGTAGTAAAGCACCGAGCCTTGCTCTGCTGGCTCTAACACTAATTTAAAGCGATTAGCAAAACTGAACGGAAGACGACAAACCGCCGTGGCTGCATCTATCGTCATTACTTCGCGCCCATCTGCTCAACAAAGGCTTGGATTTCTGCTGGGTGACTGATGTCTTCACCAAAGCTCGGTAGAACCGGAATATGGCTGTTATCCATCAGCTTCAAGCCTTGGTCTGCTTTATAAAGCTGCTCTGCACGAATGAAGTTGTATTTACGCTGAGTAATACCATCCGCAGTCACACCATCGCGAATGATGGTTGGCTTGATGAATACCATTAGGTTTTTCTTTTCAACTTGAGTACTGGTCGATTTGAACAAGTGGCCAAGTACTGGAATGTCACCCAGTAGCGGTACTTTAGATTCACTCTCCAATGCACGTTCATCAATCAGGCCGCCCAAGACAATCATTTGGCCATCTTCAACCATGACCGAAGTGTTCAGTTGGCGCTTGGCAAAACGCACATCCACAGCACCATTAGGACTTAAAACGTTTGATACCTCTTGCTCAATCTTGAGCTGAACCGAATTACCTTCGTTGATTTGAGGGACAACCTTCAGCTTGATACCCACCTCTTTACGATCCACCGTTTGGAATGGGTTGTCGTTATTCGAACCCGCCGTTGAACCGGTAATCACTGGCACCTCTTCACCGACGATAAATGACGCTTCGCCATTATCCATCACAGTGATACTTGGAGAAGATAGAATGTTTGAGTTTGAGTCGGTAGAGACAGCACTAATTAAGGCAGTCCAATCGCCCATGACTAAGCTCACAGCAGCGCCGTTTACACCCGCAAGAGCCGCGGCAAGTGAGGAGTAATCGCCTTTCTCTGTTGTGGTTTCATTTCGTAAGAAATCACCATCAGAATTGTAAACAGCTTTAGTCGTTTCGGTATCTTTGGCTTCTTCTAGGCCTACCATCACACCGCCAATCGATGCGCCAGTATTGCCGTATTGAATCATGGCACCTGTTTCTAGATTACCCCATTGCACGCCAAGGTTGATGCCATCACCCTCAGCCATTTCTACAATCAGAGCTTCGATCAATACTTGAGCACGACGAATATCAAGCTGAGAAATCACATCTTGCAGAGCATTCATGATATCTGGCGGCGCAGTCAGAACCAGCGCGTTGGTGCCTGGGTGAGCGGCGATCATCACTTCACCACGTTTTACACTTGAGCCTTTTTTGCTGCTTGAAGACTTTTCTGCCTGTAGGTTATCTGATACGCCTTTAAGCACATCGACTAACTCTTCCGCATCCGCATACTTAAGGTAAACCACACGGTTATTGCCTTTTGATGCCATTTCTACATCTAGCTGTTTGATCAATTTACGCAGGCGTTGACGAACTTGCGGGTCACCCGAAATCAAAATCGAGTTGGTGCGATCATCGGCAACGAGCTTAGGCTTAAGAAAGGCTGGGGTGTTTTTGGTATCGGTGGTCTTGTTCAATGCTTCAACGATACGCACCATTTCTGCAGCAGAAGCGTTGTCTAGCTCTACCACTTCAATTTCTTTGTCACCCGCTTGGTCAACGCGTTTGATGATATCGGCTAAGCGATTTACCACAGCTGCACGGCCCGTGATCAAGATAATATTGGCTGGGTCGTAATGCACAACGTTACCCGCACCCGCGTTATCATTGAGCTGACGTAATAGAGGAGAAAGTTCACGAACAGAAACATTGCGAACCGCAACCACACGAGTAACTACTGCGTCACCATGAACGGAGCCATCACCAACAACAGGAATCGCAGAGGTTTTGGCGTCTTTCGCTTTCACAACCTTAACGACACCATTTTCCATCTCAACCACAGCGTAGCCATACACTTCCAATACATTAAGGAAGAAACTGTAATACTGCTCTTCCGTTAACATGTCATAGCTACGAACATCCACTTTGCCGCGGACAGAAGGGTCAACAATGATCGTTTTATCGAGATTACGACCGACGATGTTGATGAACTCTTGAATGTCAGTGCCTTTAAAACTTGCACTAAACTCATTTGCCACCACCAACGTCGGGGCGGTTAATAAGCTTCCTGCTAAAAGCCATGCGCTTTTCTTAAGCCAATGCTTCACGTATTACTCCTCGTGGAAGCAGCTGCTGGAGCAACTGCCTTATAATTCAATGTATATCTCGTACGGCTGACCATCACGCTCAACCGTTAACGTTAACTCTGTCATTTGCGATATGCTTTGGAAGATCTCTCCCATTGCTGACGAGTCTTTTAAATCCAAACCATTAATTTGCGTTGCTACATCACCCGGCTTTAAACCGACCGAATCAAATAGCGCTTTATCTTTGCCCGGAGAGAGTCGATAGCCCAAAACATCACCATCTCGCTTCACTTGAGACATGCGAACATACTGGAAGATTTGTTTCGCATCCTTACGAATTTCATCACGAATTTGTTCCAGTTTATTTTGTGGAATTTGAGCACTAGAAGATGACGGTTGAGGGGCTTTTTCAGGCTCAGGCTTACTGTACTTAAGACCTTCTAGCATCACGGTCTCGTTGCGGCCCGAATTATCAACAATGACACGATCCTTCTGCACTTGGTAAAGCTTGGCACGAGTACCTTCAATAACTTCACCAATTCCATACGTTGCCTGTTTACCACGATTGGCAATAACCGCGAGGCTTTTATCTGGATTAGTACTGGTCACAACACCCACTAATACCACACTTAAGCGGCTTTTCGGTGCATCTTCTACCTTTGGTTGTGTAACAACTTGACGTTGCTCCTGATATTCACCAAACAAGTGGCTATTTTGCAGTTCAGTAAGATTCACGGTTTGAGATGAAGATGTTTGGCCAGCAGAGAATCGCGTTGGCTGCCACTTGGTGACCGTTTCAGAAGTTAAAGGCTGCCAAACCAGTTGACCCAAGATCCATGCACTCATCACCAACAACAACGCCATGACTGTAAAGCTAATACGTTGCTGCACTTGAACTTCTTTTACTGATTCGCCCAACTTAAAGAGTGCGTTTACGCCTTTTTGCTTCACAGAATATCCTTCTCGTCTGCGCTTAATAAAATCGTGCCCATAAATCAAAGGGGTAGCCAACCATTGTATCAAAATATGAAACAAGCTAAACCGTTAACTCGTCATACACACTAAGGTAAAAGACAAATTTGCTACCCTCGCTTGAAAAATGGGCTGCATGTCACCATTGTTACAGCAGCATATTTGCATCCATTTTTACCACCATTAGAGGTCACTTTTCACAATGGGTTCCCAAACAGAAGCAGTAAGACTCGATAAATGGCTATGGGCAGCGCGTTTTTACAAAACACGTTCCATTGCTCGAAATATGGTCGATGGCGGCAAAGTTCACTATAATGGCCAGCGCAGCAAGCCAAGCAAGGCTGTTGAGCTCGGTGCAATTATTACTCTTCGCCAAGGCAATGAAGAGAAAACCGTTGTTATAGAAAAGATTTCTGACCAACGCCGCGGTGCACCTGAAGCGCAGACGCTCTACAGTGAAACCGCCGAGAGCGTAACTAAGCGTGAAGAAAGTGCTATGCAACGTAAACTTCATGCGCATAATCCAAGCCCTGATCGTCGCCCTGATAAGAAACAGCGCCGCGACATCATCAAGTTTAAACATCAATAAGTACCATACGTACGAGGAATTAACTCAATGGCAAACAACGTATTAAACCGCTACCTTTTTGAAGACCTATCAGTACGTGGTGAGTTGGTACAATTGGATGAAGCATACCAACGTATTATTTCTAGCAAGGAATACCCAGCTGCACTACAAAAGTTGCTTGGTGAGCTATTAGTTTCTACAACCCTTCTTACGGCAACACTTAAGTTCGAAGGTTCAATTACAATGCAACTTCAAGGCGACGGCCCTGTATCACTAGCGGTTATCAATGGTGACCACGATCAGAAGATCCGTGGTGTAGCTCGCTGGGAAGGTGACATTGCTGATGACGCTTCAATCCATGACATGTTGGGTAAAGGCTACCTAGTGATCACGATTGAACCGAAGAAAGGCGAACGCTACCAAGGCATTGTAGGCCTAGAAGGTGACAACCTAGCTGAAATTCTAGAAGGCTACTTTGCTAACTCTGAACAGCTTAAAACTCGCATCTGGATCCGCACTGGTGAGCAAGAAGGTAAACCACACGCAGCAGGCATGCTGATTCAAGTGATGCCAGACGGCACAGGTTCACCAGAAGATTTTGAGCATCTAGAACAGCTTACCAATACGGTTAAAAATGAAGAGCTATTCACACTAGAAGCTAATGATCTGCTTTACCGCCTATACAACCAAGAAAAAGTACGTCTATTTGATCCACAACCGGTTGAATTCCACTGTGGCTGTTCACGTGAACGTAGTGGCGCAGCTATCGTGACCGTCGATCGCGCAGAAGTGAATGACATTTTGGCAGAGGTTGGTTCAATTTCTTTACATTGTGATTACTGCGGCACGACTTATTCGTATGACGAAGCAGAAGTGTCGGAACTGTTTAAGCAAGCATCAACAGGCAATAAAACCCTGCATTAATTTTTACAGCTTACCAAGCACGTAATTAACCGATCAAAGGCCAGCATCACGCTGGCCTTTTTGTGATCAAAGCCCCGTAAACCCTAGCCTCACCTGTAATAAAGCAACTGGTTAATTTTAAACAATTAATAATCATTTTGCTCTAGCGCAAAGCTTTGCGCACACGATAAACTAACCACGCCAATATGTGATGAGTCGCTTAAAACCCCACTGAAAACATGGATATTATTTGAGCTATATCCCTGTTTTCTTGCAAGCCCATTGCTAGCATGGTGAGCAGATAAAAATTAAAAAAATTCTTACAAAATCCCTACAAATATTTCCGATAAGGAGCACCTATGACCGTTATGGAACATACAAAGGCTGCAACAATTGATCTTACCAAACATGGGCTGCATAACGTTAAAGAGGTTGTTCGCAACCCAAGCTATGAAATGCTGTTCGAAGAAGAGACTCGCGCTGATCTTGAAGGCTACGAAAAAGGTGTAGTCACTGAGCTAGGTGCTGTTGCTGTTGATACTGGTATTTTTACTGGTCGCTCACCAAAAGATAAGTACATCGTTAAAGACGCAACGACTGAAGAACATATGTGGTGGACTTCAGACGCGGTAAAGAACGATAACAAGCCAATCGATCAAAAGGTATGGAGCGAACTGAAAGAGCTCGTTACTGGTCAACTTTCAGGTAAGCGTGTTTTTGTCATCGATGGTTACTGTGGTGCTAACCCAGACACTCGCCTAAGCATTCGAGTGATCACAGAAGTTGCATGGCAAGCCCACTTCGTGAAAAACATGTTCATTCGTCCATCGGAAGAAGAGCTAGCAACATTTGAACCAGACTTCGTTGTTATGAATGGTGCGAAATGTACAAACCAAAAATGGCAAGAGCAGGGTCTGAACTCTGAGAACTTCACAGTTTTCAACCTAACTGAGCGCATGCAGCTAATCGGCGGTACTTGGTACGGCGGTGAAATGAAGAAAGGTATGTTCGCAATGATGAACTACTTCCTTCCTCTTAAAGACATCGCATCTATGCACTGTAGTGCGAACAAGTGCAAAGAAAACGGTGATGTTGCGGTCTTCTTTGGCCTATCTGGCACAGGTAAAACTACGCTATCAACCGATCCTAAACGCGAGTTGATTGGCGATGATGAGCACGGTTGGGATGACGACGGTATCTTCAACTTTGAAGGTGGTTGTTACGCGAAAACTATCAAGTTATCGAAAGAAGCTGAGCCGGATATCTACAACGCTATCCGTCGTGATGCTCTGCTAGAGAACGTCACCGTTCGCAGTGATGGCTCAATTGATTTTGATGATGGTTCTAAAACTGAAAACACTCGTGTTTCTTACCCAATCGAGCACATTGAGAACATCGTTAAGCCAGTGTCTAAGGCCGGCCATGCAAATAAAGTTATCTTCCTGTCTGCAGATGCATTTGGTGTACTACCACCAGTGTCGAAGCTAACTCCGGAACAAACTAAGTACCACTTCTTATCAGGTTTCACAGCGAAACTGGCAGGTACTGAGCGTGGTATTACTGAACCAACACCGACCTTCTCTGCTTGTTTTGGTGCAGCATTCCTTACACTACACCCAACTAAGTACGCAGAAGTGTTAGTGAAACGTATGGAAGCAGCAGGCGCAGAAGCTTACCTAGTCAACACAGGTTGGAATGGCAGCGGTAAACGTATCTCTATTCAAGATACACGCGGCATCATTGATGCAATTTTAGATGGTTCGATTGAGAATGCAGAAACTAAGCATATCCCAATCTTCAATCTAGAAGTTCCAACCGCGCTACATGATGTAGACCCAAGCATCCTAGATCCACGTGATACTTATACAGATCCGCTACAGTGGGAAAGCAAAGCAAAAGACCTTGCTGCTCGCTTTATCAATAACTTTGATAAGTACACGGATAACGATGAAGGGAAATCACTTGTTGCAGCAGGTCCTCAGCTAGATTAGTGACCCCCTCTTCAAATAACATGCTAAGCCCCTCTTTCGAGGGGCTTTTTGTTGCCTGTCATCAGAAAATGTTTCAAGCTATCACCATCATGGAAATGGAAATTCGCAATTGTGAAGAAAACACTGACCCTGCTCTCTCTGCTTATAATTGGCTTTGTCGGCCTTTCACTGCTGTCGCTGTACGCGGTGATGCAGACTCGTCACGCCCCTCAAGCTGTCAGTGTTTTATTTGAAACTTTCACGCCATATCAAGTCAAGGCTCAACAGGCTCGTTACACTCCTCCGCTGCAACTGACGCTCGAAGATGTGGAAATCCAAGCTAAACAGCAAACTCTACAAATCCCCAAATTGACTCTCTGGCTAAGCGCTTTACCTTGGCAACAGGGCAAGATCGCACTGGATTCTCTATTAATTGAAGGCGCGACGTTTGACCTCGATAAGACTGATTCATCGCTGCTTGATGATGTGTACCTTCACCAACTGGCCTTGCAACATGTCGATCTCTCCACTCACGATTGGTCAGCTCGCGAAGTCAATGTACAAATCGAGCAACCTCAATGGGAAACCCCACAGCAAACCCTGCCGTTTGGTGATATCCAATTCGCCGCTAAACAGTTGTACGTCCGAGGCGAAGCACTTAACGACGTTCTGGTTGACGCCAAGTATCAAGCCCAAGAGAGCACTATTTACGGTAGCTCATTCAAATGGCACGGTGCAGACATATCAGGTCAAGCAGAGCAATTTGACCAAGGCTGGTCACTGATAAACGTCACCATATTTAATCTCAATCTAGATAGTGTTGCACCCGCCAACAAGATGCTGACCACACTCAAAACACTCGACTTTCCGGTTTACCATATTAATAGCCTCGATATACTGCGCAGCAACTTAAACTTCTCTGGCTGGCATTTCGAGCAGCTTGATGCCTCACTGGAAGATATCAATCTTGAGAAGTCACTGTGGCAACAAACCAGCGGGTATTTCTCGTTTGATGCGGAAAGCCTCTCTTACGATCAAATTCGTTTCATCTCCCCTACTGCAGAAGTCGGCTTCTCTTCAAAAGGTATTAAGGTTGATCTATTTAATGCGGACTTCAAAGATGGCTGGGTTCAATTAAAGGGTGAAATTTCGCCCTCAGAGCTGACTCTAGAAGAGTTAAGAATGTCAGGGATAACTTGGCTAGAGGGATTGAATGAAATCACCGACGCCGCTATTCAAGCCAGTGAGCCTATTCAATCTCTCACCATCAAAGAACTTGAAGTGAAAAACAGCCAGTTCATTCAGGTTGAGCAACGTCCGTATTGGCAGCTCTCAGGTCTGACGATCGATGGCCGAAATTTAAATCTAATCAAGCAAGGTCAAGCCGGGCTGTTTGATGGCCAACTCCAAATCAGTGCCAACAATGCGAGCTTAGATAACTTACTCACAACCCAAGCTGCGGTAGAAGTAAATGCCAAACAGCGCAAAGTCACCTTAGAACGGGCATTTTTGCCCCTAAAATCAGGCTATATCGAAGCAAATGGCATGTGGGATGGCAGTACAATTAGCGCACCGTGGAATCTTGTATTACACGCAGACGGCATTCCAACAGACCAACCTATTTTACAGTCGATGTTGCCGTTTTCACTGCAAGGCTTAGCAGAAGTGGAGTTGGAGCTGAGCGGACTGTCAGGTGATTACTCAATGCTTGCTCATAGTTTAAGTGGTAAAACACACGTACAGATACATCAAGGGACTTTAAGCGCAAAAAATGTCGACGGAGAAAGCAGCTTTGAACAAAATTGGCCCTTAGCGCGCATTACAGTCAGTGCTGATCGTGGAAGAATTCAGATTGAATCCAAATCAGATCACGCTCAAATGACAGGTGTGATTGATTTAACCAAGCCTGAATTTGCCACTTTATTGTTTGAAACCAGCCAGCAATGCCAAAGGCTATGGTCTGATATTTTCTCGCGGACGAACGTTATTGAGGACAATTGCGTAGAAGAAGTCGCGCCACCAGCAGTTACCAGTGGCGCTGAAGATCAAGAAACCGGTGCGCCACTCTCATCAAGTGTCGCTTTGTAGTCCGGCAACAGCATATAAGTACCGATAAACTCTACCGCCGCATGCTCACCACTGTAGATGGTCACATGAATCACAATTCGAGCTTTGCGCCCAGAAGCCAAGCGATCCAAGTCGCCACTGATACCATCCAAAGAGGTCGATGCGACTGGGTTTTGAGTCACCGGATGGCGATAGCGAATCTGACTGTCCGCTAAAACAATGTCACCGCTCAGGTTGCGCTCTTTCATTAACAGCCATGTCATCCCCCAACCCGTTAGCGTAGCCAAAGTAAAAGCGGAGCCTGCAAACATGGTGTTATGTGGGTTTAGGTTTGGGTTGAGCTGAGCGCAGCACTCAAATTGATAACCTGTGTATTGGTTAATCTTAATGCCCATCTTGTCACTGATCGGGATTTGATGCTCCCAGCGCTCTTGTAATTCTGTACACCATTCAGGTTTGCGAAGTACATTCGCCATTGGGTCGAGCGGTTTGACCATCTGTTGGTGGCGAACAGGGCCGCGTTCATCGGTTAACTCACCACGGCATTCAAATCCGTTCTTTTGATAAAAGGAGATCGCATCTTCACGTGCACTACACACCAAACGCTTAGCCCCTTCTTGGCGTGCTAACGACTCCAGAGCAACCAAAACTAATGAACCCATGCCTTTGCTACGACGTGAGCCTTTAACCGCCATATAACGAATCTGGCCTTCGCTGTCTGGGGTAATGTATAAGCGTCCAATCGCCATTGGTCGGCCACGACCATCCACAATCATGCGATGATGGCTCATTGGATCGTACTCATCACGCTCAGAACCTAATGGCATGCGCCACGGCTCACGCAGCATCTGCCAGCGGAAATGGTAGTACTTGTTGAGTTGGTTATCGGTTTTCGGCGTGATCAGCTTAAACATAAAAGTCCTTTTTAATGGAAGAGATCGCTTCTTCCCTTCTAGCCTATATTGTAATTATACGTGCAATTATACCTGCAACCAGAAAGTCACTGGGCCGTCATTGACCAGAGACACTTTCATATCCGCTGCAAACTGGCCACGTTCCGTTGGCAACACTTGCGCGCACTGATCAGCAAAGTATTCATACAGACGCTCAGCATCCGCAGGGTTAGCACCACGGGAAAAGCCCGCGCGAGTGCCTTTTTTAGTATCTGCCGGCAAGGTAAATTGAGAAACAACCAACACTTTACCCTCAATTTGTTTCACGTTGAGGTTCATTTTGTCATCTTCATCACTAAACACGCGATAAGTGGTCACACGCTCCATCAGGCGCTTGGCTTTCGCTTCGTCATCGTCTTTCTCAACACCCAATAGCACAAGTAGACCTTGGTCGATTTCGCCCACGACTTCGCCATCCACACGGACGGCCGCTTCACTTACTCTCTGAATCAGTGCTATCACTATGACTTCCTTTATTCGACTTAAGTTCGATTCGTTTTTCAGGGGAGTGTACCATTTCTTTAGGCTCACTCCAGTGCTCTCTTTCGCCAAGAGCAGCAGTGACTTCTGCCCCCACCAATACAATCAGCCAGCAGAGGTAAACCCAAACAAACAAGATCGGAATAGCGGCTAGCGCGCCATAAATAAGTTGGTACGAAGGGAATTGAGTAATGTACGCAGCGAAGCCTTTCTTGCTCGCCTCAAACAACAGCGCCGCAACAATCGCCCCCACCATTGCGTGAGAGATCTGCACTTTCTTATTTGGCACCAGTAAATAAAGCCCAACAAAAGCAAAGAAAGAGAGCAAAAACGGCAGCCAACGTAACAGCGAGTTGTATACCCCTGAGATCGCTTCACTTTCGAGAATTTTCAACGAAGTCACATAAGAGGTCGCGGCAATACTGGCACCAACTAAAATCGGCCCGAGCGTTAAGACCATCCAATACATAGAAAACGAAAAAACCGCACGACGCTTATTTCTCACTCGCCAAATGTAATTAAGATTTTTATCGATATTGGATATCAGCATCAAAGAGGCAACAAACAAGAAGCCACCACCAACCGCGCTCATTTTGCCAGTATTAGCAACAAACTCGAGCAGCGCTCCTTTAACCGCATCACCCGCAGCCGGCACAAAGTGAGTGATCACGAAATCTTGAATCGCATCACCCGCGTTTTCAAAAATGGCAAAAGAAGAGAGCACCGACAATAAAACGGTCAACATGGGTACAATAGACAGCAGCGTGATATAAGCAAGGTAGCCAGCATTCACGTTGACCCTATCGTGATTCATTCTGGTTAATAGGTAGCGTCCAAAATTCAGACTTTGCTTAATGATTTGCTCAAATTTCAACTTGTAACTCCTAACCGACTCGGTCATCCTAACAGCATAATTCTAAAGGAAAGGAAACAATCATGCCGTATTTACTGGCTTTGGTATTATCCATTTTCACCCTGACAGGTTGTCAGTCTGCCTACTATTCAGCAATGGAACAAGTAGGCTACCACAAACGCGATATTATGGTGGATCGCGTTGAAGAAGCCAAAGAATCTCAACAAGACGCACAACAAGAATTTACCAGTGCGCTTGAAGCCTTATCAGCCCTGACTAACTTTGATGGTGGCGAACTGGAAACGGTTTACAACCAAATCAATGATAAGTATGAGGACAGTGAAAAAGCAGCTGAAGATGTTCGCGCTCGTATTGCGGCAATTGAAGATGTCTCTGACGCACTATTCTCAGAATGGCAGAGCGAGCTAGACCTTTATACCAGTGCGAAATTACGCCGCTCAAGCGAGCAGAAACTGCGTGAGACCAAAACATCGTACAAAACTATGCTAAGCGCGATGAAGCGAGCAGAAGACAAAATGACACCAGTACTGAATACACTGCGCGACAACACGCTTTATCTGAAACATAACCTCAATGCGAGCGCGATCGGCTCTCTACAGGGCGAATTTTCAAGCCTAGAAAAAGACATTCAGTACGCGATCAAGCAGATGAACGCAGCCATTGCTGAATCTGATAAGTTCCTGCAAAAGCTCAATCAGAAGTAACCTCGAATGCAGCCAATCATTATCTCAGGCGGCCCTGGTGCTGGTAAAACCACACTGATAGAAGCCTTGTCTCAACAAGGCTTTGCAACCTATGGTGAAGTGTCGCGTGATTTGATCGAGCAACAGAGTCAGTATGAAGATGGCATTTTGCCTTGGGATAATTTACCCGCCTTCGCGGCACTCTGCTTAGAGGTGATGTTGCTACAAAAGCAACAAGCCAACCAACAAACCGTCGCGTTTTTAGATAGGGCGATTCCAGACATTTGTGGTTATCTATCGCAGGCAGGGTTAGAAATCGAGTCCAAATACAGTTCCGCAAGTAAGGGTTACCACAAACAAGTTTTCTTCTGTCGCCCTGAAGCGAGCATCTACGTACAAGATGAAATTCGCCCCTACCCCTTTGATGGAGCAATCAAGATTCATGACAGCCTAGTTGCGCTTTATCAGCAGCTTGGCTATGAAGTGATTGATGTGCCATTTATGACAGTCGCAGAGCGAGTTCAGTTTGTTCAGCGCCAATTAGGACTCTAGAGCGAGATCCCAGCTCGGTCGTTCCTTCTTCTTGAGAATGACGAATAATAAACTGTCTTATTGATTACTCTAATGCCAGATAAAACAAAAGCCCCGAGCAGCATCGCTACTCGGGGCTTTTTACATCAACAATTCAGTGATTATTTTGCAGCGCGAGATGCACGCTTACGATCACTTTCCGTTAGGAACTTCTTACGGATACGGATGCTTTCTGGTGTTACTTCTACTAGTTCATCTTCATCAATGAACTCAAGAGCTTGCTCTAGAGTGTGCTTGATTGGTGGAGTCAGAACCTGAGCGTCGTCAGTACCAGATGCACGTACGTTCGTTAGCTGCTTACCTTTCAGTGCGTTTACTGTTAGGTCATTGTCGCGGCTGTGAATACCGATGATCATGCCTTCGTATACTTCTACACCGTGACCGATGAATAGACGACCACGCTCTTGAAGGTTAAACAGTGCGTTAGTCAGTGCTTTACCTGCAGCGTTTGCGATCAATACACCGTTGATACGTTGACCAATGTTACCGCCTTTGTGTGGGCCGTAGTGATCGAACGTGTGGTATAGAAGACCAGAACCTGACGTTAGTGTCATGAACTCAGTTTGGAAACCGATCAAACCACGAGAAGGCATATCGAAGTCCATGCGCACACGGCCTTTACCGTCTGGTGCCATGTCTTTCAGCTCACCTTTACGTAGGCCGATGTTTTCCATGATGCCGCCTTGGTGCTCTTCAAGAACGTCAATCGTTACCGTTTCAAACGGTTCCATTAGCTGACCATCTTCTTCTTTGATGATTACTTCTGGACGAGATACAGCAAGCTCGAAGCCTTCACGACGCATGTTTTCGATCAGGATAGATAGGTGAAGCTCACCACGGCCTGATACGCGGAATTTGTCTGGATCGTCAGTCTGTTCAACACGTAGTGCAACGTTGTGCACCAATTCTTTCTCTAGACGCTCAAGGATGTTACGTGAAGTTACGAACTTACCTTCTTTACCTGCGAATGGAGACGTGTTTACTTGGAACGTCATTGTTACTGTTGGTTCATCAACAGACAGTGCTGGTAGTGCTTCAACTTGGTTCTGAGCACAGATAGTGTCAGAAATTTTCAGCTCGCCAAGACCTGTGATAGCGATGATATCACCAGCGTTTGCTTGCTCTACTTCATGACGGTCAAGGCCTAGGTAACCCATTACCGTACCTACTTTACCATTGCGAGTTTTACCGTCAGCACCGATAACCGTTACTTGTTGGTTTGGCTTAACGCTACCACGAGTTACACGTGCAACACCGATAACACCAACGTAAGAGCTGTAGTCTAGCTGAGAAACTTGCATCTGTAGTGGACCTTCAAGGTCAACTTGTGGAGCCGCTACTTCTTCAACGATAGTCTCGAATAGTGGTTCCATGTTCTCGCCAGTTTCGCCTTCTTCTTTAGTAGCCCAACCGTTCAGTGCTGAAGCGTAAACTACTTTAAAGTCTAGCTGTTCATCAGTTGCACCTAGGTTGTCGAATAGGTCGAATACTTGGTCCATAACCCAATCAGGACGCGCGCCTGGGCGGTCAATCTTGTTGATTACAACGATTGGCTTAAGACCGTGAGCAAATGCTTTCTGCGTTACGAAACGAGTTTGTGGCATTGGGCCATCAACTGCGTCAACGATAAGTAGCACAGAGTCAACCATAGACATGATACGCTCTACTTCACCACCGAAGTCCGCGTGTCCCGGAGTATCTACGATGTTGATGCGGTAATCATTCCAGTTAATTGCTGTGTTCTTAGCAAGAATGGTAATACCACGCTCTTTTTCGATGTCGTTTGAGTCCATGACACGCTCTTCAGCTTCGCCGCGAGACTCTAAAGTACCTGATTGCTGCAGTAGTTTATCAACCAGTGTTGTTTTACCGTGGTCAACGTGCGCGATGATCGCGATATTTCTTAATTTATCAATCTGTGGAGTAGCCATGGATTTGATTCGCTCGATATAAGTAGCCCACCGAAAATCTCGGCAAACTTATTTGATTAAAAAAACGGCCATAATGTACCAGATTCTAGCGAAAAACCCAGAAATATGTGATCTGATTCGCTACTTTTGCGAAGATAATTTATTGATGAAACGCAAGCTGCCTCTGAGTAAGGTGAAATCCTCATTGACATCAAGGACAAAACTCGGCTGAATGGAACTCGATTTTGTTTACTCTTGGTGCATAACCAAGCAAAAGCACCAACTTGGTGCAACACAAGATCATTTTGGTGCAAAACAGTGCATCACATTTGAACCTAGCCCGCTAATTTATTGAAAATTAATGGATTAATTTTTTGGCACGGTTTTAGCTTTAGTAAAATCAGCATCGATTAATACGATTGAAATGAAATTAATCAATGCTGGATTTATAACAAATCACGCTAATACCGAATTAATAACACTGGAGGTTATCCAAGATGTCAGTAGAAAACGTTCTATCGCTGATCCAAGAAAACGAAGTTAAGTTTGTTGACCTACGCTTTACTGATACTAAAGGTAAAGAGCAGCATATCTCTCTACCTTCTCACCAAGTTGACGCAGACTTCTTCGAAGAAGGTAAGATGTTCGATGGTTCTTCTGTTGCTGGCTGGAAAGGCATCAACGAATCAGACATGGTAATGATGCCAGACGCATCATCAGCGGTTCTTGACCCATTCACAGAAGATGCAACGCTAAACATCCGTTGTGACATTCTTGAGCCTGCAACTATGCAAGGTTATGACCGTGACCCACGCTCTATCGCTAAGCGCGCTGAAGACTTCATGCGCTCTACTGGCGTAGCTGACACAGTACTAATCGGTCCTGAGCCAGAGTTCTTCCTATTTGACGACGTTAAATTCGCAACTGACATGTCAGGTTCTTTCTTCAAGATTGACGACGTGGAAGCAGCTTGGAACACAGGTTCTGAGTACGAAGAAGGCAACAAAGGTCACCGTCCAGGCGTTAAAGGTGGTTACTTCCCAGTAGCTCCTGTTGATTCATCTCAAGACATCCGCTCTGCAATGTGTCTAATCATGGAAGAGATGGGCCTAGTTGTTGAAGCGCACCACCACGAAGTAGCAACTGCTGGTCAGAACGAAATTGCAACTCGCTTTAACACTCTAACGACTAAAGCTGATGAAATCCAAATCTACAAGTACGTTGTACACAACGTTGCTCACGCATTTGGTAAGACAGCGACATTTATGCCTAAGCCACTTGTTGGTGATAACGGCTCTGGTATGCACGTTCACCAATCTCTAGCAAAAGATGGCGTTAACCTATTTGCTGGTGACAAGTACGGCGGCCTATCTGAAATGGCGCTTTACTACATCGGTGGTATCATCAAGCACGCTCGTGCAATCAACGCATTTGCTAACCCATCAACTAACTCGTACAAGCGTCTTGTACCAGGCTTCGAAGCGCCAGTTATGCTTGCTTACTCAGCTCGTAACCGCTCTGCTTCTATCCGTATCCCAGTGGTACCAAGCCCTAAAGCGCGTCGTATCGAAGTTCGTTTCGGTGACCCAGCGGCTAACCCATACCTATGTTTCGCAGCAATGCTAATGGCTGGTCTTGACGGTATTAAGAACAAGATCCACCCAGGCGAAGCGATGGATAAAGACCTTTACGATCTTCCAGCTGAAGAAGCAGCAGAGATCCCAACAGTGGCTTACTCACTAAAAGACGCGCTAGAAGAACTAGATGCTGACCGTGAGTTCCTAACTGCTGGCGGTGTATTCTCTGACGACTTCATCGATTCTTACATCGGTCTTAAGTCTGAAGACGTAGAGAAAGTAAACATGACAACTCACCCACTAGAGTTCGAACTTTACTACTCTGTATAATCGACTTTAGTTGGCAACATTCAGTCATGTTGCAAAAATTTAAGGCTCGCCTCGCAGGCGAGCCTTTTTCATTTCTTCTAGGCTTTTCATCGGTTTAAAATCAAGTTCCCACCCATAGTCAGCTAGGAACACGCGATGCGAACGCTCATCATGCTCTGCCTCATGTTAAGCCAAACCGCGCTAAGTATGGCCCAAACTGTCTATACTTGGACCGACGACATGGGGGTTGTCCATTTCAGCGATACACCGATTAGCAATGATGCTAAAAAAATAGAAATGCCCGACTATCGTGACTCTGCTCCCGCACCTCAATTTGAGCAACCAACGCCGCCTGAACCTCCAAGCGCGTCAGAACCCACCATTGAACCACTAACAATCAGTATCATTGCGCCACTGCATGACCAAACCATACGCAGCAATGCCGGAATGCTTACGATTAGAGCCACAGTCAACCGAAAACTGGCTGTTGATGAAAGCTTACAACTGGTGATGGATGGCGCCCCTCATTCAGCGCCTAAAGTTCAGTCCCTTTGGGAATTAAGAAACCTAGATCGAGGTACGCATACCTTTATGATTCAAGCTCATAGAGACGGCAAGCTTATTGCATCTTCTAACCCTATATCGGTGCATCTATTACGTGCGAGCCAGAAAAAGGTCCCTTCACCTGTAAAACCTAAGTGATTACACGACTTTTTTCTTCTGCTCTAGCCTAGATTGCGCCATACTTGAAATGTAGAACGCACCATTATGGTGCATTGCACATTTTAAGATCATGGATGAGAGGTATTTTGTGAGTAATGAACTCGACAGTATCATTTTAAACAACCAAGTAACGGCGACTTTGGTGATGAATGAAGTACTTCAGGTGAAGTACGCAAACCCATCAGCAGAGCAACTCTTCTCGCAAAGTGCCAAGCGCATTGTCGATCAACCATTGTCTAAGCTCATTCAGCACGCCTCAATGGATTTAGCGCTGCTTTCTCAGCCCCTACAAAGTGGCCAGAGCATTACGGATAGTGACGTGACCTTTGTTGTTGATGGTAAACCCTTGATGTTAGAAGTTACGGTTAGCCCAATCTCTTGGAACCGCGAACTCATGTTGCTGGTCGAAATGCGTAAAATTGGTCAGCAGCGTCGTCTCTCACAGGAACTCAATCAACATGCGCAGCAACAAGCCGCCAAGTTATTGGTTCGCGGATTAGCCCATGAAATCAAAAACCCATTAGGTGGCCTACGCGGTGCAGCACAATTACTTGAGCGCATGCTGCCAGACCAATCGCTGACTGAATATACCCAAATCATTATCGAACAAGCGGATCGCCTCAGAAACTTAGTCGACCGACTGCTCGGCCCTCAAAAGCCAGGTAAAAAGCAAAATGAAAACCTGCACCTTATTTTAGAAAAAGTTCGCCAACTGGTTGAACTGGAGATCGGACAAAGTGTTGTCATCGAGCGTGACTACGATCCTAGCTTACCTGAGTTTTTAATGGATGCGGACCAAATCGAGCAAGCTTTACTGAATATCGTCAGCAATGCTGGTCAAATTCTACAAAACCAAAACAATGGCAAAATCACGGTTCGCACCAGAACAGTGCATCAAGCCAATATTCATGGTCAGCGTTGTAAGCTGGCCGCGCGAGTTGAAATTATCGACAACGGACCTGGCATTCCTGCCGATCTACAAGACACACTCTTTTACCCTATGGTCAGCGGTAGAGAAGGCGGTACTGGGCTAGGCCTTTCAATTTCGCAAAACCTCATCGATCAACATCAAGGAAAGATCGATGTCGAAAGCTGGCCAGGCAGAACCATATTTACAATTTACCTGCCGATTTAATTAACGTGAGTTGCATTGCTGTGAGGAAGAATTATGAGTAAAGGATACGTTTGGGTAGTCGATGATGACAGCTCAATCCGCTGGGTTATGGAAAAGACGCTCTCATCCGCCAATATTAAGTGTGACACTTTCTCAGATGCCGAAAGCGTATTACTGGCCTTAGAACGTGAAAGCCCTGACGTATTAGTATCAGATATTCGCATGCCGGGCATCGATGGTATCGAACTGCTGCGCCAAGTAAATGAACGCTCTCCTGATCTTCCAGTCATTATCATGACTGCCCACTCTGACTTGGATGCCGCCGTTAACGCCTATCAAAAAGGGGCTTTCGAGTATCTTCCAAAACCTTTTGATGTTGACGAAACTCTTACTCTAGTTGAACGTGCGATTGCTCATAGCCAAGAACAAAAAAGAGAGCAAGCAAGCGCTGACACAGCCGAATACAACGCGCCAGAGATCATTGGTGAAGCGCCTTCCATGCAGGAGGTGTTTCGCGCCATTGGTCGACTCTCGCGCTCATCGATTTCTGTTCTTATTAATGGTGAGTCCGGTACAGGTAAAGAACTGGTCGCCCACGCATTACACAGGCACAGTCCGCGAGCCAGCAAACCCTTCATCGCGCTCAACATGGCGGCGATTCCAAAAGATCTGATCGAGTCAGAATTGTTTGGTCATGAGAAAGGAGCATTCACTGGCGCCAATAGCATTCGCCAAGGTCGCTTTGAACAAGCCAATGGAGGCACCCTGTTTTTGGATGAGATTGGTGATATGCCACTCGATATTCAAACGCGTTTATTGCGCGTTCTCGCCGATGGTCAGTTTTATCGAGTCGGCGGACACTCACCCATAAAAGTGGATGTGCGAATTGTCGCAGCGACACACCAAAACCTTGAAAAGCTAGTCCATGAAGGCGACTTTCGTGAAGACCTTTTTCACCGCCTTAATGTTATTCGAATCCAAATCCCTGCCCTGCGAGAACGCAAACAAGACATTGAGAAGCTAACATTGCACTTCTTAGCATTAGCCTCGGAAGAGCTTGGTGTGGATGTAAAAACGCTTCACCCAACCACAATTGAGAGGCTCAACAACCTTGAATGGCCAGGGAACGTAAGACAACTTGAGAATATTTGTCGCTGGCTCACGGTAATGGCGAGTGGCAGCGAAGTATTACCAAGCGATCTCCCAACCGAACTGCTTGAAGAAAAGTCGACGCAAAGCTTCTCAACCAATGACTCATGGCAGGTTCAACTCTCATCTTGGGCAAAACAATCGCTATCTCAGGGAGATACTGAACTACTTTCTTACGCACTTCCTGAATTTGAACGTATACTTTTGGAAGCAGCACTTGAGCATACCAATGGCCATAAGCAAGATGCCGCTAAAGTATTAGGCTGGGGAAGAAACACTCTGACACGCAAACTAAAAGAGCTCTATTAAGTCATTAATCTAAGTTTTGAAGGAATGACAAAAAATAGATAAATTGTAATCAATCAGTTTACTATTTTAGCTATGATGAATGGTTTATTGGCTAAAAATGGCTCGCTTGAGTGTTTTTAAGAATATAGAATACGATATACACCATCTATAGAAGCAAGAGTATGTCAACAACCACACAGATTACGCTTAGAACGGCGGTAGTGCTTCCTTTTGTGATGATTTTTATTATCACAATCGGTGTCATTATTGCTGTCCAGAAAAAAAGCTATGAAGAGATGGTGGTCGATATTAGCGATAAACAACTCTCCGCTTTAACCAATAATGTCACGCTTGAGTTGAATGAGTTCCTTAATGAGCCCTTTCAAGCAAGCTTGGCGCTAAGTCATAGCATTGGCTTCAACCAATTGTACACGCCTGGTGATGGCTCAGTTATCGAGCAATACTTTCTCTCTAGTTTCCAAGATCGCTATGATTCGATCCCTCAGTTGGATGTGATTGGCTTTGGTGGTGAAAATGCCGAATATATCGGCTTTAGAAAAGAAGCAAACCAAGGCTTTACTCTCATGGTGCAAGATGACCGCACCAATCAGCAGCTCATCATCTATCGTGGTCAAACAGCAAGCAATGATATTCGCTCTATCATCAGTGACTACGATCCTCGAGTCCGTCCTTGGTATACCCCTGTCGCCAAAGCAAAAAAACCGATTTGGTCTTCAATCTATGCCAATGCTGATGAAAGACAAGAAATCACTCTCTCTGCCCTAACACCTGTATTCCAACAGAATCAGTTTCAAGGTGTGGTAGTCACCGATGTTAAGATTGATACATTTAACTCATTCTTAAAGGATCAACAAGAGCGTACCAATGCCATCATTTTTATTATTGATGACCAACAAAGGCTAGTGGCACACTCTACGGGCGGGAGCGTTGTTTCTTGGGGAACCCCATATAGTAAGAAAGGAGAAAGATTACTTGCGACTGAAAGCGCCAACCTAATCGTTAAAAGAAGCGCAGAGTACACCGATAGCAATAATCTCAATCACCTGGAACAGATAGAGCGTTTTACACTCAAGATTAATGGCGAGCGCTTCTTTAATCACCTGACACCATATATCGACGAATATGGCCTCAAGTGGCAAATCGGTGTAGCGATCTCAGAGTCTGATCTACTGGGAAGACTCCCAGAGAGCCAGCGTTATAGCTGGATTATCGGCGTGATTGTCTGTTTAACCGGTATCACCATTGGCTTGGTTGCATTCAATCGCGTGGTCGCCCCAATTACTTCTACAGTGGCTGCAGCAAAACACCTCGCCAAAGGTGATTGGGACACGCAAATGCCGAAACCAGGCAATATCTACGAAACGACAATGTTAGTGTTCGCCTTCAACGAAATGGCCAATAATTTAAAAGCCTCATTTCGAGCTCTGCGCTCACAACTGCTCTATGACTCCCTCACCCAACTCTATAGCCGTGAGGGTTTAATCGACACTTGCGATACGTTGAACAAACTTGATGGCACCTTAATGCTTATCGGGATCAACAAATTTAGGAATATCAACAATAGCCTAGGTCACTATAAAGGTGATCAGCTATTAATCATTCTTTCGGAGCGTTTGAAATCTCTTTTTTCAGACGAGAGTTACCTTGCCCGCATCGGTGGTGATGAGTTCGCAATCTACATACCTCAGCTGTACGACGCAGAACAAACCTCATTGATCACGCGCCGAATTCAGCAGATGTTTGCGTCTCCTTTCATCATGGAGCAAGAAAGCATCGTCGTTAACGTATCAATCGGTATTGTAGAAAGTGGTCCTGATCATAATATGACTCGCTGGCTTCGCAACGGCAGTATTGCACTCAGCAATGCCAAGCAAGAATCTTCTCAAGTCAGCTACTACAGTCCGGAAATGGCAGATATCTCCCGCAAGCGAACCTTGATGTTATCGCAAATAAAAGAGGGACTAGAGAATGGCGAGTTCATTCCTTTCTATCAGCCAATTGTCGATATCAATACAGGGAAAATATTGGGTGCAGAAGCTCTCGCGCGTTGGATATCTCCTACGTCTGGTTTAGTTTCACCTTTAGAGTTTATCCCAATTGCTGAAGAGAGCGGTCTTATCGGGCCAATGGGAGAGCAGATCCTCACGCAAGCATGCCAAGATGCTATTCGCGGTATTGAGGAAGGAAAGTGGGATGAAAGCTTCCATATGCACGTTAACCTTTCAGTCAACCAGTTATCACAACCCGACTTTATTGCAAGCTTACGCAATGTTCTCAATAAATCGGGACTGCCTGCAAATAATCTAACCCTAGAGATTACTGAATCACGCATTGTTGATAATGACCCAGTGACGATTAAGAATATGCAAGCGATCAAAGAGCTTGGTGTTCATATCGCTATTGATGATTTTGGTACCGGATATAGCTCTCTTGCTTACTTACATAAGCTACCTTTTGACTGTCTAAAAATAGACCGCACCTTTGTCAATAAACTGGATAGTAATGGCTTAGATACCTCCATCGTTGCCGCCATCATCAATATGACGCGCGGAATGAAAGTGGATCTTGTCGCGGAAGGCGTAGAAACTGAAGAACAAGCACAAATGCTATCTCAACTAAATTGTCCTCAAGCACAAGGCTTTCTATATAGTCGCCCTGTTCCTTTTAAAGAATGGCCAACAGATTTAGTTAACATGAAATAAAAAGCAACGTCTATCGCTGCTTTTCTGCCCTTACTCTGCTGACACTACTGTCATTGATTCTTATACTTAGCTCAACTCATCTAATTGGAATGACAATAATGATAACCAAGAACCTCCCTCTGACTGATCTTCACCGTCACCTTGATGGTAATATCCGTACTAAAACCATTCTAGAGCTTGGCCAAAAGTTTGGTGTGGCTTTACCTGCTTACGACGTAGAATCTTTAACTCCTCACGTTCAAATTGTCGAAGCTGAGCCTTCATTAGTCGCTTTCCTTTCAAAATTAGATTGGGGGGTTGCTGTTTTAGGTGACCTAGACGCTTGTCGTCGTGTTGCTTACGAAAACGTAGAAGACGCACTAAACGCACAAATCGATTACGCTGAATTACGTTTCTCTCCATACTACATGGCAATGAAACATAAACTCCCTATCGCTGGTGTCGTTGAGGCAGTTGTTGACGGTGTAGAAGCAGGTATGCGTGACTTCGGTATCAAGACCAACCTAATTGGCATTATGAGCCGCACATTTGGTACTGACGCTTGTCAGCAAGAGCTAGATGCTATCCTAACTCAAAAAGACAAAATTGTTGCTGTAGACTTGGCAGGTGATGAGCTAGGCCAACCAGGCGATCGTTTTGTTAAACACTTTGCACAAGTCAAAGATGCAGGACTAAAAGTCACCGTTCACGCAGGTGAAGCTGCTGGTGCTGAAAGTATGTGGCAAGCGATTCAGGAGCTTGGTGCAACTCGTATCGGTCACGGCGTAAAAGCAATTCACGATCCTAAGCTAATGGATTACCTTGCAGCTAACCGTATTGGTATTGAGTCTTGCCTAACATCAAACTTCCAAACCAGCACTGTTGAAACGTTAGCTAACCACCCGTTAAAACAGTTCCTTGAGCACGGCGTATTAGCTTGTCTCAACACTGATGACCCAGCAGTTGAAGGTATTGAACTTCCGTATGAATACGAAGTAGCAGCACCACAAGCAGGGCTATCCCAAGAACAAATTTGTCAAGCACAGATCAACGGTCTAGAACTCGCTTTCATTTCTGATGCAGAAAAACAAGAGCTTAAAGATAAAGTCGCTAACCGCGTATAACTTTCATTTTTAGATGCTGATAAGCCGACGAATAAACGTCGGCTTTTTTATACCTATCGACTAGTCTTCAACTAAACTTTATGCATTCCTACCAGCTCGCTTTCGTGGAGGATCACAGGATGCATTTGACCATGTTGGTTCACGTATCTCTATACTTACTACTCACCGTATCGTTTAGTACTCAAGCCTGTACTCTAAAAATGGGTTATAGAACAAATGAGCGCCTACCTTTAATTGCCTCCGCACCTGATAGCAGTGGACTTTATGCTCACTTCTACCAAGTCATCGCCGAAAAACTAGGCTGTCAACTAGAGATCATTCGAGGCCCCAAAAAACGTATATTAAAGCAGTTACAAGATGGCGAGATCGACTTCTATCCCGGCTTTAATTTCAATGAACACCGCGAGGTTTATACCTATTACATTGAGAATGGTTTTCCTGGAGGAGAAATCGGCATCTCTCGGCACGAATTCCCAACGATAACCTCTCTAAAGCAACTTGAAGGGTCGACCATTTTACAGTCTCTTGGATCACCCGACTTTGTACGTGAGCTAGAAAACATTCGAATCTATGCAGTACCAGAAATGACCATTCCGAAAGCAATTAGCTTGCTACGTAAAAAGCGAGGGGATTTCTATATCTACAATCGAGCATCTCTACTCTATTACCTCAAAATCCATAATGCTCAAGACATCAAAGTTCACATGGAGTGCTGTGGTGGTGTGGAACCTTTATATTTGGGTTTCTCACGTAACTCTAATCACTACCAAGAAGTACCAAATCCTGACTACAACCCAAATAAAGAGAAGGGACCAAATAACGCCACAGTACAGCTAAGAAAGGGATCTAAAGCTTATGAACTACAGAAGGTTTTGATAAAAATGAAAGCAAGCGGCGAAACAGATAGTATTTATAACCAGTATTACTAATTATCAAACAAATCACAGAAACAGGATTGAACAGAAATGAAAAAAGCCTCGCTATTTCTAGCGAGGCTTTTCAATGTGGCGGAGAGATAGGGATTTGAACCCTAGATACGCTATTAACGTATGCCGGTTTTCAAGACCGGTGCTTTCAACCACTCAGCCATCTCTCCACAAATTGTCATCGTCAGATTAGTACACTGATGATGTAGTTACCTGTCTATACAGATAACGATATTTAAAGCCTGGCGATGTCCTACTCTCACATGGGGAAGCCCCACACTACCATCGGCGCTAATTCGTTTCACTTCTGAGTTCGGCATGGAAATCAGGTGGGTCCAAATCGCTATGGTCGCCAAGCAA
>NZ_BLID01000007.1 GCF_009811315.1 Vibrio atypicus | reverse complement strand
AGAGGCCCGAAGGTCCCCCTCTTTGGCCCGAAGGCATTATGCGGTATTAGCCATCGTTTCCAATGGTTATCCCCCACATCAGGGCAATTTCCCAGGCATTACTCACCCGTCCGCCGCTCGACGCCGTTATCGTCCCCCGAAGGTTCAGATAACTCGTTTCCGCTCGACTTGCATGTGTTAGGCCTGCCGCCAGCGTTCAATCTGAGCCATGATCAAACTCTTCAATTTAAGATTTTGTTCGGCTCAATGAATACTGACTTCAAAACTACTGTGTAATTTTAAAGCTATTATCGTTCCAACAGAACGATAATGAATTGACTGTGCCAAATAACCCCTCTCTATAAAGAAAGTAATTATTTGTATTGGTCACTTCGTTTCATTGAAACCTAATTTGAAGCCTAAGCTTCTAATTGGATTATCATCAACGAGTGCCCACACAGATTGATAGGTTTATATTGTTAAAGAGCTTTGCTTTGAGTCTTCTCTCAAAACGGACGGTCATTTTAGCGAGATAACATTCAGTGTCAAACACTTTTTTAGTTATTTCTCTGGATGTTAATTGTTAACTTCCTATGCCGTCTCATTGCCCCGTTCAACTCTAAGTTTCCCGTGACAACGGAGGCGCATTATAGGGAGTAATCGTTGCAGTACAACCCCTAATTTGCAAAAAACATCTCTTTTTAGTTTGTTCGTTGAAATTTTACTCAAAGCGAACTAAAGATCGACAAAAAGGGCCAAATGACCCTTTTATTTAACAGCATATTATTGGTGCGCAATAATCTGATCGTTGTTGACTAACAACTTCACGGGTTTGTCTGGTATTACTTTACCTGCAAGTATCGCTTTCGCTAGTGGGTTTTCGACACTTTGCTGTATCGCTCGTTTTAGCGGCCTCGCACCAAACACAGGATCAAAGCCAACTTGGGCAATAAGGTCTAACGCTTTCTCTGATACCTCTAGTAGATAACCTTTTTCTTCCATCCGTTTAGACAAACGATTTAACTGAATAGATGCAATCGACTTGATATGTTCCTGACCTAATGGGTGGAATACCACACTCTCATCAACTCGGTTCAAAAACTCAGGGCGAAAATGCTTACTAACAACGTCCATGACTTGTTGTTTCATACCTTCATAATCAACAGTACCAAAACTCTCTTGAATACGAGCCGATCCCAGATTTGAAGTCATGATCACGACGGTATTACGAAAATCCACGGTTCGACCTTGACCATCCGTTAGACGTCCATCATCTAATACCTGCAGTAAGATATTAAACACATCAGGGTGCGCTTTCTCTACTTCATCAAGCAAAATGACAGAATAAGGCTTACGACGGACGGCCTCTGTTAGGTAACCACCTTCTTCGTAACCAACATAACCAGGAGGAGCACCAACCAATCGAGCCACCGAATGCTTTTCCATGAACTCTGACATATCGATACGAACCATGGCATCTTCACTATCGAACATAAAGTTGGCCAAGGTTTTACACAGTTCCGTTTTACCTACACCTGTTGGACCTAAAAACAAGAATGAACCAATCGGCTTATTCGGATCAGATAACCCAGCTCGGCTACGGCGAATCGCATTTGATACGACCTCAACCGCCTCAGTTTGTCCAATAACGCGTTTATGTAGCACACCTTCCATCTGAAGCAGCTTCTCTTTTTCTGCTTCTAGCATCTTAGATACTGGAATACCTGTTTGCTTAGAGAGAACTTCCGCGATTTCATTGTCCGTTACTTTATTGCGAAGTAGCGTCATTTCTTGCATTTCAGCTTGAGTCGCTAAATCGAGCTGTTTTTCTAATTCAGGAATACGACCATATTGCAGCTCTGACATTCGATTTAAGTCACCAGCTCGACGTGCAAACTCCATATCCATACGAGCCTGTTCAAGCTCAGATTTGATATGTTGCGTGCCCGACAAGGCCGCTTTTTCAGCATTCCAAACTTCATCTAACTCAGCAAACTCTCGCTCTTTCTCTTGCAACTCTTCATTAAGAATCTCAAGACGTTTTTCACTTGCATCATCGTGCTCGTTGGTCAGTGCTTGTTGCTCAATTTTAAGTTGAATGATCTTGCGCTCAAGCTTATCCAGTGACTCTGGTTTTGAGTCAATCTGCATTCGAATACTTGATGCCGCTTCATCAATCAAATCAATCGCTTTGTCTGGCAATTGGCGATCAGAAACATAACGATGAGACAAACTCGCCGCGGCAACAATCGCTGGGTCAGTAATTTCTACGTGATGATGCAGCTCATAACGCTCCTTCAACCCACGCAGAATTGCAACCGTATCTTCAACTGAAGGCTCATCAACGAGCACTTTTTGGAATCGGCGCTCTAAGGCTGGATCTTTCTCTATGTACTGACGATATTCATCCAAGGTGGTCGCACCAACACAGTGTAATTCACCACGCGCCAATGCTGGTTTCAGCATATTACTCGCATCCATCGAGCCTTCGCCTTTGCCCGCACCAACCATGGTATGAATCTCATCGATGAAGAGAATGACATTTCCCTCTTCTTTCGATAATTCATTCAAAACAGATTTCAAGCGTTCTTCGAACTCGCCGCGATATTTGGCCCCCGCCACCAGCGCTCCCATATCGAGAGAAAGTACGCGACGACCACGCAACCCTTCTGGTACTTCGTTATTGATGATGCGTTGAGCTAAGCCTTCAACAATTGCAGTTTTACCGACGCCAGGCTCACCAATAATGACTGGGTTATTTTTGGTGCGGCGTTGGAGTACTTGAATCGTACGACGGATCTCATCGTCTCGGCCGATAACAGGATCAAGCTTGCCCTGCTCCGCTCGCTCTGTCAGATCAATGGTAAATTTCTCTAAAGCTTGACGTAGTTCCTCGGCATTTTGGTCATTCACTTTTTGACCGCCGCGTACTTTATCAATCGCTTCACTAATTTTAGCTTCAGTTAACCCTTGCTCTTTTAGCAAAGAACCTAGCGCGCCACGATCTTCAATAGCAGCTAATAAAAAGACTTCAGATGAGATGTAGGCATCTTGACGCTTCTGTGCCACTTTATCGCACAGGTTAAACATCGTTCCCATAGCACCAGAAAGCTGAACATCTCCGCCAATGCCGCTAACTTTCGGCAGTCGATCTAGGATTTCGCTTAGCTTTGAGCGCAAATGAGTGATATCAACATTGAGCATGGTCAGTAACGGACGAATTGGGCTACCGTCCTGATCCATTAATGCCACCATCAGGTGCACGGGTTCAATGTATTGATGGTCGCGGCCTAACGCCAACGATTGTGCGTCAGATATCGCGATTTGAAATTTACTTGTGAATCTGTCAAGACGCATATCTATCTTCCTAACCTCAACTGAGAAAAAGTTCTTTAATCAGTATGAAAGATGGCTACACAAGTTCAGATTTTCAAGGGAGGGAGCGAAGATAAATCACTTCTTTGATATGGATTAATTCTCTATCCAGATAAAGGTTGCCTGCCTACCTGTAACACCGTCACGACGATAGGAATAAAAACGTTCTTTACCTTGATAAGTACATAGATGGCTGTAATACACTTGCTTGACTCCTGCTCGATTCAAGCGTTGAGTAACCAGTATATTCATGTCAGCTAAGAACTTTCCTGGGGTTGTTTTCGGTTGGAAGGCTTGCTCTGCTTGAGGATCAAATGAGCAAAATGCTTCGAATACATCATGACCGACTTCAAACGCTGCTTGGCCAATGGCAGGACCGATCCAAGCCATAACTTCGCCATCAAACTTCTCAAGTGCATTTTCAACAATGCCATTAGCAAGCCCACGCCAACCAGCATGTACTGCAGCAACTTGAGTGCCTGCAAGATTCGTCAAGAGGATGGGTAAGCAATCTGCTGTCATTGCGCTACAAACCACATTACCCGCTTGAGTAAAAACACCATCACAATCAAGAACCGTGTCACTAGGTTGTTCTACTTCAAACACTCGTGTGGAATGGGTTTGATTAAGCCAGATTGGCTTTGTCGGCATCGGAGAGTGTTCAAACAACCACTCTCGATTTTTTGCCACGATATCCACATCATCCCCAACATGCGCGCCAATATTCAAGCCTTGGTATGGAGCATTGGACTCTCCTCCCACTCGCGTAGAAGCGAAAGCTTTAATATGTTTTGGCGCGGGCCAATTAGGAATGATCATATCCATACTTAGAACTCGTCTTGTAAACCGTGTTCTTGGGTATCTTGACGCAGTGCTTCAGCCATTTCGACCATATCATAAGGTACTGGTGCGTGGAACTCCACTTCTTCACCTGTGATTGGATGTTCAAACTTAAGCATCACCGCATGCAGTGCTTGACGATCAAAACTGCGGATTTTCTCTGCTAGTTCTTCTGTCGCGCCACTTGGAATACGCGCTCGTCCACCATATGCACTATCACCTAACAGTGGGTGCTGTAGGTAAGACATATGAACACGAATCTGGTGCGTACGGCCCGTTTCTAGACGAAGACGAATACGAGTGTGCTCACGGAAGTGCTCGGCTACACGGTAGTGTGTGATCGCAGGTTTACCCATAGGGCTAACCGCCATCAGAGTACGTTTTGTCGAATGGCGACCAATAGGTTGCTCAATACGACCACCAGCCGTCATTCGGCCGATTGCGATCGCTTCATACTCACGAATAAAGTTGCGCTTCTTCTGGAGAGCACGTACTAAACGCGTTTGAGCAGGTACGGTTTTCGCAACGACCATTAGACCAGTTGTATCTTTATCCAAACGGTGCACGATACCAGCACGTGGTACTTCAGCAATATTTGGGTAATGGTGTAACAATGCATTAAGCACTGTGCCATCTGGAGTTCCGGCACCCGGGTGTACAACAAAACCTCGTGGTTTATTGATCACTATGATGTCGTCATCTTCAAACACAATGTCTAATGGAATATCTTGCGCTTCCCAGCGTTCTTCATCTTCAAGTTCCGCTTGCAGAATAATCTCTTCCCCACCCATCACTTTGGTGCGAGGCTTAGTGATTACTTCACCATTGACTTGGACTTTACCCGCTAGCAACCATTCTTTAAGGCGCGAACGAGAAAAATCGGCGAATAATTCGGCGATAGCTTGGTCTAGGCGTTGGCCTAACTGGCTATCTTTTACTGTATTGGTTAATTCAATCTGCTGAGCCATATCGAACTTTTTTAAAAACTGTGAGACTAATTGTCACTACTGTGGAAAAATAGGCTACTCACCACAACTCAATAGACCGAGTTGATCGGGTATAATTGGACATTGTATCTGTTACTGCCCAGAAAGTAACGGAAGCAACAGAAATATTTATCTCAAGGAATCGAATCCTGACATGAAAAAGCATACTTTATCTGGCTTATTGGCATTATCAGTACTAGTTGGCTGTTCAAGCAGCGAAGAGATCGTCCCAGATGTGCCACCATCTGAACTGTATTCAGAAGCCCAGATTTCGCTTCAAAGTGGTAATTGGCTTTCGGCCATAAGTCAGTTAGAGGCCTTAGACTCGCGCTACCCATTTGGCGCTTACTCGGAACAAGTTCAATTAGACTTAATTTACGCCTACTACAAAAATGATGATTTAGCATTAGGCCTAGCAACCATCGAACGTTTCACTCGTTTGAATCCAACTCATGAAAAACTGGATTGGGTACTCTACATGCGCGGTTTGACCCACATGGCTCAAGACCGTAACTTCATGCATGATTTGTTCAGCGTCGATCGTAGTGACCGAGATCCTGAGCCAGTAAAAAAAGCGTTTGCTGATTTCAAACGATTATTGGATCGCTACCCGACTAGCCTGTATGCGGAAGATTCTCAAAAACGCATGCTCGCTCTAAAGAATCGTCTCGCGGAATATGATTTAGCAACAGCAGACTTCTACCTACGTCGAGAAGCATGGATCGCCGCGATAAACCGAACTCAAGAACTACAAAAAACGTACCCTGATACTGTCGCCGCACGTAAGTCTTTAAAGATTCAACTTGAAGCCTATAAACAACTAGGCCTTGAGGACGCAATCAAACGTACAGAAGAGTTGATTGAATTAAACCCTCTTTAGCCGTTTATTAATTAATCAGAACCGCTTCACATTTGGAGCGGTTTTTTTGTACTCTTTCTTGGCTCAAATCAAACTCGCAGACTATTTTTAACTAACAAAGTTAAGAGGTTAGTTGATGTCACGAGTTGTACTGAGCTTGGTCCTAATATGGTTATCTATTTCGAGTGCTTCAGCCTTGTCGCTGTCCCCACTGCAAAAAGAGCCCTACTTTGGTGACCTTCCAGAGCTAGAAAGCAAAGGGGTTATTCGAGTCCTAGTCTCTGCCGATCTCGGCTTCTATTACGTAGAAGATGGTAAACCAAAAGGGATTCTAGCCGAGTTGCTTTATCACTTTGAAAAACAACTTAAACAGCGCTCTTCTTACTTTAACCTACAAGTCATCCCTGTTCACCGAGATGAACTCATCCCTTCGTTAGAAAAAGGCTATGGCGATCTCATCGTCGCAAACCTAACTATCACTGACTCTCGGGATCAACTAATTGATTTCAGCCTACCTGTGCTTAAAGATGTGCGAGAGCTCTTAGTTACCAATAAATCGATTCCTCCTCTACAAAACCTTACAGAGATGAGTGGCAAAGAAGTCTGGGTAAGAGCCAGTTCGAGCTATTTCGAAAGCCTTCAAGCTCTCAACCACCAGCTAGATAGCCAAGGTTTTCCACCTGTTATTGTCCGCTTTATAGAAGAGACTCTCCAAGATATTGAATTGATAGAACTGGTGAACCAAGGACATATTCAGGCAACCGTGCTAGATAGCCACAAAACCGAACTTTGGCTAAAGGTAATGGATAATATTCAAGTACATGATGCACTGCCTCTTCGTAGTAATGGTCAAATCGCTTGGGCGATGCGTGAGCAGAGCCCTAAGTTAGAAGCATTTGTTAATCAGTACCTTAAAACGTCTCGTTCTGGTACGTTGCTAGGGAATGTTATCTATGGGAAATACCTTGATAACACGCGTTGGCTGAAAAAAATTCTCAACCCAAACCATATCAACCGTCTTGAATCACTCTCAGGAATATTTTCCCAATATTCGATGCAATACAGCTTCGATCCTCTAATGATGTCTGCTCAGGGATTCCAAGAGTCTGGATTAGATCAGAGCAAAGTGTCACACAAAGGTGCTGTAGGAGTGATGCAGGTATTGCCAAGTACGGCTAAAGATCCCAACGTCAATATTCCTGACATCTACCAAGTAGACAACAACATCCACGCTGGTGTTAAGTACATGCGCTTTCTCAAAGACCGTTATTTTAGTGATGAGACGATAAGCCCAGACAATCAAGTCTATTTTTCGTTAGCTGCTTATAATGCAGGCCCAGCGAATATTAGAAAAATGCGACGACTTGCCTCACAGCAAGGTTATGACCCAAATAAGTGGTTTAAAAATGTCGAGATCATCACTCGCAGACATATAGGCCGCGAACCTGTTCACTATGTGGCCAACATTAATCGCTATTTCGTTATTTACAAACAGTTAGAATCTCTCAAATCAATCAGAGAGAACCAATCAGCCACCATTAATCGAGAAATTACACTTCCCACGATATTACGCTAGCTAAATAGTTAGATTACAAAACAATCAACTAAAGAGCTGTCATGGATAGAAGAACGATTTTTTTGGAAGAGCATTCACAGTTTAATTGCGGTTAAAGTTTGGGCAGGCAGTTTTGATGGTCGTATTAAGCCCCTAAAAAGCAGATGATTTTTAGCGTCTTACCTCTTCCAATCTAATGAGTTTTTTCACTGATTCAAGCTTTTTCATATAAAAAACGCCACACTCTTTGAGATTGATCACGTTTAGTTTCGGCACTAAAACCCCCCTATCAAACCATGACTTAGATCACATTATTTTCGCTGACGAAGGGTAATCTGGAGTTAACCCATGAGGGATGACACAGAGGAAAACATCTATGAAAGTAAACATCACTGGTAAAAATATCGACATCACCTCTGCAATCCGCACTCATATTGAGAGCAAATTTAAGAAACTAGAAAAGTGGCAGGTAGACATTATTGGGTGTCAAGCAAGCTTCAGCGAGGAGCCGAACAAACAGAAAAAGTTTGAAGCAGTGATCACCGTACCAAAAGGCCAACTAGTCGCATCCGCAACACATGAAGATTTATACGCTGCCGTTAATGAGGTAGAACAGAAACTAGAACGTCAGCTAAACAAACTACGCCACAAGCCTGAAGCTCGTCGAACAGAGAAACCAGAGCTAGAAGAAGCGGAACTAGAAGAAGAATAATCAAACTCACCCTTAATGAGTAATAGAGGAATTCAAAAAATAGCGCCTAAGGGCGCTATTTTTTTGCTTGACGCTCAATCAGTGGTTGCTTATTGTGTTTAGAGCCTCAACAAAAAGTAACTATTTATGCAATTTACCTCTCTGTTCTTTTTTGACTTCTTTTTTCTCCACTAAGGTTGGGGGCTCTCTCGTTTTCGAAAGAAAAGTCAAAAACGAACAGGAAGCCTCCCAAACGGGAGGCTTTTTTATTTTAAGGAATATAGGATGACTGAACAAAAATACTCGCTGGAAGAAATACGCTTAAGATTGAATGAGCTTGATGACCAATTGCTAAAGCTACTCTCTGAGCGAAGAGAAATGAGTATCGAAGTCGCTAAAAGCAAAGTTCAGACATCTAAACCCGTCCGCGACGCAAGCCGAGAGCAACAGCTGCTCGTAAAGTTAATCAATGCAGGTAAAGATAAGTATCAACTTGATGCTCAATACATCACTAAACTGTTCCATACCATCATTGAAGATTCAGTCCTTCTACAGCAGTCATACCTACAAAACCTAGCAAATCCAGAGATAAGCCGTAAACCACTGGCACGAGTTGCGTTTCTCGGGTCAAAAGGTTCTTACTCACACCTGGCAAGCCGCGAGTTCTTCAGTCGTAAGAACACTGAACTAATTGAGCTAAACTGCGAGCATTTTAAAGAAGTGGCCAATACGGTTGAATCAGGTCATGCAGATTATGGTGTGCTACCGATTGAAAACACCAGTTCAGGTTCGATCAATGAAGTTTACGATCTATTGCAACACACCACTCTTTATATTGTTGGTGAACTCACATTGCCAATAGAGCATTGTTTAGTCGCGACATCTGAACTGCGTTTAGAAGAACTCAAAACGCTTTATTCTCATCCGCAGCCTCACCAACAATGCAGTGAATTTCTCAGTAAGCTGAAAGGCGTCAAACTAGAATCTTGCGCGAGTACCGCAGATGCGATGCAAAAAGTTCAACAAATGAATCGCAACGATGTAGCTGCTATTGGTAATGCATCAAGCGGAAAGCTGTATGGTTTACAGTCTATTCAAGGCAACATAGCCAACCAAACAGAGAACCACACTCGTTTTATTGTTGTCGCTCGTAAACCTGTCGAAGTATCGACACAAATACCAGCGAAGACCACACTGATTATGTCAACCTCTCAGGAAGCGGGCTCATTGGTAGAAACACTGTTAGTTCTTCAGCGCTATGGTATCAACATGACTAAGCTTGAATCACGCCCTATCATGGGTAACCCTTGGGAAGAGATGTTCTACGTCGACCTAGCCTCTCACTTAGATTCTGATGAGATGCAGCAAGCCTTGGCAGAGTTGACCAAAATCACCAAACACTTAAAAGTACTAGGCTGCTTTCCAAGTGAAAATGTAAAACCAACTCAAGTTAAGTTGCAGTAAATAAATCTACCCAGCTCAAATAAATTCACATTAAAGCTGACACAATTTAGTAATCTTCTTAGTATTCAATTATTAAGTTGCATATTAGTTTTGTGTCAGCTCGACAACTGACTCTGATAAGCATTGATAGACAATTTTGTTTAAGGGTGCCACACAAGTCAGCATGAGAGCGTTAACCTCACTTCTACTCTTCTCCTTCTTCTCTTTCCCCATAAATGCCAAGAGTAACTCACTAAGTCTCTATCTATGGGAAGATACTCTATCGCCGCGGGTTATTCAGAGTTGGGAACAGGAAAGCAACTCGATACTAGAACTGTCTCATTTTGACAACGACGATGAACGCAGTTTACTCATGATGAAAAACGTTCAACTTCCCTTTGATATCGTGGTACTCGACAATGTATCTGCTCAAATCTATGGTGATTTAGGAAGCTTTGAAAATCTCTCTGATTTACCCAATAGAAAGCATAATGCACCTAGATGGAACCAAGCTTGTGGTGATTATGCGATCCCTTACTTTTGGGGAAGTGTCGGTATTGCTTACCGAAAAGATCTGATAGCCTCTCCACCGGTAACTTGGGGTGAATTTGTTAATCCGCCACCCGAGTTTAACAAGAAGATTGGAATGATTAACGATAGCGTTGAGTCACTCCTTCCTATCTTCTATAGCCTTAATCTTTCCCCGCTAACGGAAGATACACAACAAATTGAAGCTGCCTTTCCTAAATTTGAAGCATTCAGCAAACAGGTTTTAACGTTCGAGTATGTACTTAGCTACGTACGTAGTCAGCATAAGCAAAGCCAACTGCAAATGGCACTCGCCTATAGCGGCGATCAACACTCTCTCAATCGTACTTTTGGTAGAGATATTTGGGGATTTACAATTCCAAAAGGAGAAACTTACATCTGGCTAGACTGTTTAGCCGTCAGTAGCCACTCTACCAATAAAAAAATGGCTAAGGCTTTTTTAAACTATATCTCAGATCCCGAAATTGCTGCAAAAAATGCAATAGATATCAAAGCTGCAACGCCGAATTTAAGTGCATTAAAACAAGTGCCTGATTGGTATAAAAATGATGCATCATTATTTCCTAGCCCAGAACGAATTAAAAACAGCATTATTGATAGTGAGCTTTCAGCGGAAAACATCAGTTTGAGAACAAAAATAATTAACCATATAGTCAAGAACCATGAAGCTCAGTACTAGAGTCCTATTGTTGGTTGTACCTGTCATTATGCTCAGTGCTGCGGCATCGAGTTATAGTATCTATGTAAACCAAAAAAATACTCTTATTAAACGAGAAAATAGCTACCTGCAGCTCACCATGGAAAAGCTTGCTGGACATTTTCGCCAATCTGTCTCACTGATAAACAGCTATTCTTTAACCCTTATAAAAAGCGATATCATACGCCACTACTACAGCCAGCCAGAAAATCCCTATCGAGATATGAGGCTCATAAATAATCTGCAAACGACCATCGATGATCTTCAACCCAACAAACAAGATAATATCGCGGTCGCAATCGTAGATAGCAAAGCCGGGGTTAAGTTTTATGCAGATAACCAATCCGACCCTTTCTCAACACTCGATGAAAATGTACTCAAGTACATAAGACATATTTATAAACAAACTGGGGAGTTATCCCACACCGGTTTTGCCAATAACTACCAAGGGCAAAGTATATTAATTCGTTATGACGTTTTAGATAGTAATACCTTAAGCACCCCATTAAGCTATAACAAAGACGAGATATTTTTTGTTGTTGTTTCCTTATCACTCGAAAACTTCGATCAACTCAAACGCATTCTTGAGTTTGATAACGACAGTAGTATTTTCTTTGCGCAAGAACCTGTAAAAAAATCAGGTTTGACTCAATCGGTAGAACTCAAACCTAACCTCTATGCGGTGTTAGATCCTGCTCAATATCTACTTGAACAACAGCTTAATAAGATTGAAAACAAGTTGTTGCTTGCCTTTGGTGCTTCAGCTGTATCGACTGTTCTAATTTTATTGTTCTTACTCTATCGCCATGTCATCCGACCGATTACAAGCTTAGATGACCAGCTACAAGAGGTCGAACAACAAAAAAGAACGAATATCGATCGTCTAACAACAGACGACGAGATAGGTCGTCTATCTGTCCGCTTTTATGACATGTACAAAGAGCTCAATTCCAGCTATCAAAAGACCAAAGCGATGGCGGAAAATGATCACTTAACTCAGCTTGCTAATCGCTATCAATTCCAAGTCTTTGTTGAACGAACTATCGCAAATAAATTAATGAATACTCGCGCTTGGATTCTGTATATCGACTTGGACAACTTCAAATACGTTAATGATAAATACGGTCACCACATTGGCGATTCTCTACTGGTAAATTTTGCTGAACATATCAAACAACGCTGCAATGAATTCCAAGCTAAGTTCAATATCAAATGTCTTGCGGCGCGACTCTCTGGGGATGAGTTTGCTGTTTTTATATCCTCTTCGACACAAAATACGAGCTATGCTCCTGATATCGCACAAGCTGTATTAGAACCAATTCAAAATAGTGCTAACTCTCCACTTGGGAATTTTCCAATCACAGCCAGTATTGGTATTGCCTCGTACCCTGAGGATGGCCGAGAGTTAACTTCACTGCTCTCGAATGCAGATACCGCGATGTATCAGGCTAAACGAGCTGGTAAAAACCAAATTGCCCACTATTCGAAAGAACTCGATCAGCTCGTACGCCGTCGCTCCCAAATCGAGCGGGCATTGCGAACCTGTCACCTAGACCAAGAGTTTCAACTCCTTTATCAACCCTACTACAATCGCACTGGTGAACGAATCGTAGGTGTGGAAGCACTACTTCGTTGGAACTCTCCAAAGCTCGGTAAAGTGGACCCTAGTGAATTTATCCCAATCTCAGAGCAAATTGGTCTCTTTGGCACAATAGATCGTTGGGTTGTAAAAACAGCCTTTAAAAATTTCTCTGAGATACAATCGTGTTTTGAATCACCAGTCCAAATATCGATCAACCTCTCCTCAGCAGAACTTGATTCACTTCAGCTGGCTCAAGATATAACAATGATGGCGAGTCAATATGCAGTTCTCCCTAGCTTAATTGATTTTGAGATCACTGAGACTTTTGCCTCAGACTCTCAAAGCTACTTATTGCTTTATGAGCTATCACAAATGGGCTTTAAGCTAACCATTGATGACTTTGGCTCAGGCTATACCTCAATCACTCAGTTAGTTGAATACCCAGTACAAAAGATTAAATTTGACCGAGAATTTTTGGCGGCATTGATCAAAACCAACAACCAAAATGTTGTAAAACCTTTAGTTGACCTTTGCCACTCTCAATCTATGCTAGTGACCGCGGAAGGAATCGAATCCGCCGAAATGCACCAGTGGCTAGCCAGTAATCAATGTGATTTTATGCAGGGTTACTACCTCTCTGCTCCACTCTCACTTGAGCAACTCAGATTGAACACTAAGAATCACCAAGGAATCATCGATGTCAGTGAAGAAAGTTATTGTAGCTTCGCTTAACCCAGCCAAAATTAATGCCGTTAAAAGTGCCTTTCAAGCGGCATTTCCAGAGCAAGAGTTCTATTTTTCAGGAGTTAGTGTAGCGAGTGAAGTCGCAGACCAACCTATGACTAACCAAGAAACTTATGATGGTGCGCGCAATAGAGTAAGAAACGCAAAATCAGAACAGGTAGATGGGGATTACTATGTCGGCTTAGAAGCAGGAATAGAGGGCAGCGTCACATTTGCCTGGATGGTCATTGAATCAGCAACACACAGAGGTGAATCTCGCTCAGCAAGCTTGATGTTACCGCCACTAGTAATTGAAAAGCTCACCAATGCTAATGAACTAGGTGATGTGATGGACGAAGTATTTGCAACAGAGAATATTAAACAAAAAGGGGGGGCGATTAGTTTACTAACTAACGATATACTCACCCGCAGCAGCGTCTACCACCAAGCTCTAATTCTCGCTTTGATTCCTTTCACAAACGCAGAACACTTTCCAGCTAATCTATAATTAATAGCAATTGGCGAACAAGAAACAACAAAAAGGGTGCCATCAAGGCACCCTTTAATCGCAATCAATCAAGCATTCATTTTCGTTGCAACAATTCAGCAAGAGCTTGCTTGTCTAGTTCAGACTTAGATTTGAGTTCATTAGAACCACGAGTGATGGTTGCAATACCAACGCCAAGCATCTGACTAATTTGACGCTGAGACAAGTCACCCTCAAGCAACTCTCTAAATATGTTCACCCGAGCAACGAGAGACTCTCTTTCATCAGGAGTCAACAACATCGTCAGCAGCATCTCATGCTGATTTGACTCACTACTACTCTTAACCAGATCTAAAATCTGTTGCCAGTCTGTGTACTCAGGTTCTGTTGCCATTAAATTTTACTACCTATTAATACCTGGTGGTCATCTCATTCTTGTCCAAAAAGGCACCATCTTCTCCTAATAGGTTTCGATAATACGTTTCAAACATCAGAATATTTTGTACGTAACCGCGAGTTTCTTTAAATGGAATCGCCTCGATAAATGCGTACGCATCCAGTTTCCCTTGGGTTCGTCCACGCCAGGTTTTTACTCTATGTGGTCCCGCATTATACGCCGCCAAGGCAAAAATTCGATTGTTATCGTATTGATCCAATAAACCTTTCAAATAATGGCTACCAATTTCAATGTTTTTGCCCACTTCATATAAATCGCCTGTACCTTGGTAAGTTAATTGATACTTACGCGCGGTATATTTCGCGGTTGCAGGCATGATCTGCATAATGCCTCTTGCGCCAACTGGTGAGCGAGCTTCAACATCCAAGCCACTTTCTTGCCTAGCTAATGACATTAGAGTGATAGGGTCAATGCCATGTTTATCTCCATAGAAATTAAACCACCAGCGATGAGCAACTGGGAAGCGCAAGGTTAAATTATCCCACATTTTTGCTTCGATACTGGCGGTAACAGTTAGGTTATGCCAACGCTTATATGACGCATAGGCGGCTAACATCTCTTTTTGATTGTTATCAACACGATTTAATAACCAGCGCCATTCACTCTTGGCGGCAGCAATCTTGTCGCGTTCAATCAATTCAGCGATACGAACCAATGATGAGTGAAATGGTGCAATCGCTTTTTTATCAAGCTGTACTGTCGAAACAGGATAATCTATAGAACGTTTAATCTCTTTAGCAGCAGCTACGCTATAAAAATTGCGTTGCCCAACCAATCTCGCGAGTCTTTGCTGTCCCGAGACTTGCTCTCCCGTTGCAATTTCACTACGCCCTAACCAATATTGCCAACGAATCGTACTCTGTTTATCTTCAGGAAGTACCTCAATCCACTGCTTAACTCCCGGCCAATCAACATGCTGAATTGCCAGCCGAACACGTCTTTCAATTAAAACTCCGCTATTGGATGTTTTGATTTTGCTATCACGCCACTTAGCCAATTCATCGGAATCGGTATTAATTAAACGAAATGAAAGATAATCCGCCAGTATTTGAACCTCTGCTTCAGGTAATTCCTGAGCCGTCACCACGGAATCAAATACTTTCTGAGCTTGCTTAACGTCTTTACGCGCCAGCTTTTTAAGCCCTTGAATCACTTGCTGTTGATAAAACGGTTCCGCTGGATGAGAGCGTGCAAACTCAGCAACAGTCTCAGGCTTGTTAAACAGAGCCTTCATATCTGTCGCCTTTTGTTTTGCCGGCTTTGATTCCACCTGTTTTTTGAGGTAGTTCATTATCGAACCATTTCGAGCTTCAAATGCCAGCAGCATGCGCTGTAGGATTTGCTCGTCGCTCCTTAAACCCGCGTTGTCCCATGCCTCAAATAGAGGATCACAGGCGTCTGCGATGGAGTGACCCGAATGCCAAAGCTTTTCAGCGCCTTGAAAGGCTTGTTCAGTTTTTCCTTGTTGGTAAAGCGCATTGTAATAATGACACTGATAAGTTTCGCCGCGCGGCTCAACTGTTTGAAACTCGAGTAGTCTTTTCCAATCACCTTGCTTAGCTAAGCTACTAATATAAGGCGCTCGGATTCGTCCCGAAAATGGAAAGTCTTGGTGATCTTGAATAAAAGCTTCAACTTCTTGTGGTGAGCGATCACCGATATCAATCAAAAAAGCTCGGTAGTCGACATACGGAGTGAGCGAGTAGTCTGAAATCTTACCCCGTAATTTCTGATAACTAGCGACATCTTTGTCGTCTAAATAGTCTTGTACCTGATCGTAAATATTACGTTGTTCTTGAAGGTTAGTTGCCAGTGCTGAAGTGGCATAACTTGCGCTGCAAACCATCGATGCCAACGTCAGCACCGATGAAGGAATGCGATGCAGCGACTTGGAAAACGTCAGCATCATAGATTCTCTTCCCGTTGAGAATAATCAATTAAGTTCCTAATTTATGCTCATTGTACGCAGCCATGTAAAGCGCGGAGATGTAAATAATAATAAATTCACACAACTGTGACCGCACCCTTGCTTTACTCGGAATATTGATCAGTAAAGCATCAATAGCTACTTTCCAACCACTTGTCCCGTTTTGGAGGTAACAAAGCGCACCATCTTGGTATAAAATAGCCAGCTACGTGAATTTAAATTTTAGGAACGATCGGCAATGGCTGAATACGTATATACCATGTCGCGGGTGAGCAAAATTGTGCCACCTAAGCGTCAAATTCTAAAAGATATCTCTCTGAGCTTCTTCCCTGGTGCAAAAATCGGTGTTTTGGGTCTAAACGGTGCAGGTAAATCAACACTGCTACGTATTATGGCTGGTATCGATACTGATATTGATGGTGAAGCTCGTCCACAACCGGGACTTAACGTAGGTTACTTACCGCAGGAACCGGTACTCGACGAATCGAAAACCGTTCGTGAAATAGTGGAAGAAGCGGTTTCAGACGTCGCAGGCGCACTAAAGCGTCTAGATGCGGTATATGCGGCTTACGCTGAAGAAGGTGCTGATTTTGACGCGCTAGCAAAAGAGCAAGGTGAACTTGAAGCACTGATTCAAGCGAAAGATGGCCACAACCTAGAAAACGCTCTTGAGCGTGCAGCAAATGCCCTTCGTCTTCCTGAGTGGGACCAAAAAATTCAGCACCTATCTGGTGGTGAGCGTCGTCGTGTTGCTATCTGTCGTCTTCTTCTTGAGAAGCCTGATATGCTGCTTCTTGACGAACCAACCAACCACTTGGATGCAGAATCTGTGGCATGGCTAGAACGCTTCCTTGTAGATTACACAGGTACTGTTGTTGCTATCACCCACGACCGTTACTTCCTTGATAACGCTGCGGGTTGGATTCTTGAACTTGACCGTGGTGAAGGTATTCCATGGCAAGGTAACTACACTTCTTGGCTTGAGCAAAAAGATGCGCGTCTACAACAAGAAGCATCTCAAGAAAAAGCTCGCCAAAAGACTATCGAGAAAGAACTTGAGTGGGTTCGTCAAAACCCTAAAGGTCGTCAAGCGAAGTCAAAAGCACGTATGGCGCGCTTTGAAGAACTACAAAGCGGCGATCACCAGAAGCGTAATGAAACAAATGAACTGTTCATTCCGCCAGGCGAGCGCTTAGGCGACAAGGTTATCGAAGTGAATAACCTAACGAAATCATTTGATGGCCGTGTTCTTATTGACGACCTATCGTTCAGCATGCCTAAAGGTGCGATCGTCGGTATTATCGGTGCCAACGGTGCAGGTAAATCGACCCTATTTAAAATGCTAAGCGGCACAGAGCAACCTGACTCAGGTACTATCGAGATGGGTGACACGGTGAAACTGGCGTCTGTTGATCAGTTCCGTGACAGCATGGATGACAGCAAAACCGTATTCCAAGAGATCTCTGAAGGCGCTGATATCATTAAGATCAACAACTTCGAAATCCCAGCTCGTGCTTACTGTTCACGCTTCAACTTCAAAGGCAGTGATCAACAAAAGATCATTGGCGAGCTTTCTGGTGGTGAGCGTAACCGTGTACACCTTGCTAAGCTGCTTAAAGCTGGCGGTAACGTACTATTACTCGATGAACCAACCAACGACCTTGACGTTGAAACGCTACGTGCACTAGAAGAAGCGCTATTAGAGTTCCCTGGCTGTGCTATGGTAATCTCGCACGACCGTTGGTTCCTAGACCGTATCGCAACGCATATCATCGATTACCGTGATGAAGGCCAAGTGAACTTCTACGAAGGTAACTATACTGAGTACATGGAGTGGCTGAAGAAGACCTTAGGGCCTGAAGCAGCAGAGCCGCATCGCATCAAATACAAGCGTATTACGAAGTAATTTTACTCTCACAATAGCTAATGCTTGAAATTTGTCCAAAGGCCGCTTAAATTAGCGGCCTTTATTATATAGCTCACAATACGGATAAATATCCCGATTGATAATGCTAAATAATGCGAACGACTCCGCATAGCTACCATAATAATTTTGTTACTCTGAGAGTTCAGATTAAGAGAGATTGCTATGATTGAACGTCGTCGTTTTTCGCGTATTGTTTATCGCACCCAAACTGTGCTTCGCCAAGGTATAAATACTGTAAATGCTACTATCAGTGATTTATCCTTACATGGCTTATTAATTGACTGTGACCAGTCAGCACTACTGACTCAAGATGAACAAGTTAACGTAGAGTTTTCGCTTTCAGGAAGCGATGTCACGATCCAACTCGTAGGGAATATTGTTGGTATTAATAACAATATGATTCGTCTAAGCATTGATCATATTGATATTGAGAGTATCGGACATCTAAAGCGGTTGATTGAATTAAACGTAGGTGATGACGAACTATTGCATCGAGATATCGAGCACTTGTCTGACCTAGGTGAATACACCTAACGAAAGCAGTATGTCTAAAAAAATTACCATTTCTATTCCAGCTTCCTCTGGTGTACAAGATTTTCACGTCTCGAGAAAAGCCCTGATCGGTTCACTCTCTGCCGTAGCAGTGTCTGCTGCAATCGGTGCAGGTTATGTTTACCATAACTGGCAAAGTGAACGCTCTGCTCAGCAGCAATACAACTTACTGATTGATAAATTGAGCGAAGTTGAAAAACAAAAAAGTGAGTTAGAGCAACTCTACGCTGAACAAATCAATGAAACACATGCCGTTACCCAAGAGCTAGAAGATAAAAAAACAGAAATCAGCATTCTCGGAAAAAGAGTGTTTGATGTTGAATCTGTTCTAGGGCTGGCAAACGAAGAATCCACAACGGAAGAGAACTTAGAAGATCGTTTAGACGCTGCAGCTGTCGACTCAGCAGTACGTGCGACCATGTTCCGCATGATCCCTAACGATTCCCCAATGCAGTACCAACGTATTTCATCTTCGTATGGACGTCGAACCAACCCAATTACCGGTAAGCGACACACTCACACAGGCATCGACCTGACCTGTAAGCGCGGTGAAGAGATCTACGCACCGGCTGATGGTGTGATTGAAACCGTGCGCCCAAGTTCAAAAGGGTATGGTAATTACCTAACCGTTAGACACTCGTTTGGTTTTATGAGCTCATACGCTCATTTATCGCGTTTTAAAGTTCGCAGCGGCCAATTTGTGAGTAAAGGGGATCTCATCGCAACTTGTGGCAATTCAGGTAACTCGACAGGGCCACACTTACATTATGAAGTGCGCTTCTTAGGTCGCCCACTCAACCCTCAATATACGATGGACTGGTCACCAGAAAACTTTAACTATCTGTTTGAGAAAGAGAAAAAAGTAAAATGGGCGCCACTTGTTCAACTGATCGACAATACGGTTCGCCTACAGGTCAACTTGACCAACAAACCTTACATCGACAACTCTGTAAGTACAGTGAAAACTGAAGAGCCTGCAGAGTCGACGACTGTTCAGTAATCGAACATTGAAAACAAAAAGAGCAGCTCGAAGCTGCTCTTTTTCGTTAGAAAGTTTAAGGCTACCCGCGATGAATTGAATCGTTCGCTTGTTTGAGCAGGTTTTGGCTCTCATCCAAAAATTGCTGTGAATAGTCACCAAACCAGTCGCTCACTTTCTCAAAGCTTTCCACGAATGCTTTCTTGTCTTTACCATCCAGTACCGTCAATGCCTCACCAAAACATTGGTGGAAACGTTTGATCATCGCAATGTTTTCATCTGAAGAGAGAATGATATCTCCGTATAGATTTGGATCTTGACCAAACAAGCGTCCAACCATCGCCAATTCCAATCGGTAAATCGGAGAGCTCAACTGAAGCAACTTATCGATACTTGGGTTTTCTCGGCTTAAATGAAGACCGTAAGCAAACGAAGTAAAGTGACGTAAAGCCTGAATTAAAGTCATACCGTGATCGTGTTCAGCCGCATCAATTTGGCACAAACTCGCTCCCCAGATCGAGAACTGCTTCAAGAGCCACTGATACTGCTCTTCACCGCGTCCATCACAATAGACAATCACCTGCTTCGCTAAGCTAGGAACATCAGGGCCAAACATTGGATGCAATCCAACAACCGGACCGGAGTGGGCATTCAGCATAGTTTGCAACGGTTTCGATTTGATTGAGGTCAGGTCACATAAGATACAATCTTCCGGCAGTTTACCTAGTTTCTCGATCACCCCTTCCGTCAGGTGAATCGGAACCGTTACAACAACCAAACCCGCACCATCTAGAATCTCATCGGCACGCGACCAATCTTGACTACCGAGCACTTTCACATCGTAGCCAGAAAGCTTAAACATACGACCAAACAAGCTACCTAACTGACCGTTACCACCGACAATAACCACTGAACGCAGCTCAGGATTTAAGCACTTAAAGCCTGAGTCTTTCTCACTCGCGTACGATTCGCGCATAGTGCGACGTAGAATATCTTCGATCAGTTGCGGTGGAACGCCTTTCTTCTCAGCTTCTTCTCTACGCGAAGCCAACATGGCTGCTTCTCTGTCTGGAGCATAAATAGGTAAGCCGTGTTCACTCTTAACTTCACCGACTTTTTCAACCAACGACAAACGTTGCGCCAATAAATCTAAAATTTGCTTATCTACTGCGTCTATCTGATCACGCAACTCATTCAGCTCAACAGCCATTGATTTTCCTTACTTGATTGAAGAGATAGTTACTTCAGGCGTTCTTCCAAAAATGGCACTAATTCTGTGTGCGCATGACGCAATAGTGCCTCAGTTGTATCCCAATTGATACATGCATCCGTAATAGATACGCCATATTGCATTTCATTCAAAGGAATATCTGAAGATTGATTACCTTCATTGATGTGGCTCTCAATCATTAGGCCAATAATAGATTTATTGCCCTCACGGATTTGATGGATAACATCTTCCGCAACTAATGGCTGACGACGGAAGTCTTTACGTGAGTTCGCATGGCTGCAGTCCACCATCAAAGATGCATCTAGACCGTGCTTCGCCATGTCTTGCTCACACTCAGTCACAGAAACCGAATCGTAGTTAGTCTGCTTACCGCCACGCAGAATTACATGACCATTTGGGTTGCCCTGGGTAGTCAGCAATGCAACTTGGCCTTCGCGATTGATACCCATAAAGCGGTGGCTAGAAGAAGCCGCTTGCATCGCATTAATTGCGGTCGCTAGGCTGCCATCAGTACCATTTTTAAAGCCGATAGGCATAGATAAGCCACTCGCCATTTCACGGTGTGTTTGCGATTCAGTGGTACGCGCGCCAATCGCAGCCCAAGTAAAAGTATCTGCTAGGTACTGTGGACTAATTGGGTCAAGCGCTTCTGTTGCCAGCGGGATTTCCATCTCAGCCAATTCAACCAGCAGTTTACGGCCAACATGCAGCCCGTGCTCAATATCAAACGTTCCGTCTAATTGAGGGTCATTAATCAACCCTTTCCAACCAACCGTTGTTCGAGGTTTTTCAAAGTAAACACGCATTACAATATACAGTTGGTCACTAAGCTGCTCAGAAAGCTGTTTCAATCGACGCGCATACTCCTTTGCCGCATCAACATCGTGAATTGAACATGGTCCACATACCACCAATAAACGATGATCTTTTTTATGGATGATGTTAGCTACCGTATCACGAGATTCTTGAATAAAGCGGCGCGCATTGTCGCTCAGTGGAATTTTAGCTTTTAACTCTTCCGGCGTGATTAACACCTGCTCTTCACTGATATTGATATTGCTTAGTTCACTTTTTTGCATAACTCTTGACCTGTATATATAAATTTACACTCAATTTATCCATTCATACTGAGTGGTGAATAACTCTACCTTAACAGGCTAAATCCAGATTTCAACCGTAAACAATAAAAAACACAATCGTAAATAATAATTTACATCAGATAAAAATAGACGTTTTATGCCAAAGTGACGCATTAAACATACTTTCTAACAGAGAAGTTATCTAAAATAGACAAAAAACATCAGCAGAAAAAGTTATGGATCTGATTCTTTCGCTACTTCAACAAATGTGCGTCTACCTCGTTTTAGCTTACATGCTAAGCAAGACCCCTATCTTTTTGCCTCTGCTCAATATCTCAAATCGAATCAGCCACAAAGTCAGTGTTTATATTCTGTTCTCACTGTTTTGTATTATGGGCACCTATTTTGGCTTACAGATCAATGATGCCATCGCAAATACCCGAGCGATTGGCGCTGTTATGGGTGGATTGTTTGGTGGCCCCGTGGTGGGATTCTTCGTCGGATTAACTGGCGGCATTCATCGATACACATTAGGCGGTTTTACCGATCTTGCTTGTACTATTTCCACGACAGCAGAAGGATTAATTGGCGGTTTACTACACACCTACCTCGTACGTAAAGGCAAGAGCGATCAACTCTTTAATCCTAGCGTCGTGTTTGCTATCACATTGGTCGCTGAAATCGTCCAAATGGTGATCATCTTGATCATCGCTAAACCATTTGATCAAGCATATAGCCTAGTTTCTGCTATCGCCGCACCAATGATTATCGCCAACTCCGTCGGTGCCGCATTGTTTATGAGTATCCTACAAGATAGAAAAACCATCTTTGAAGAATACTCTGCAACCTTTTCTCGTAGAGCGTTAAATATTGCTGAACGTTCAGTAGGGATTCTTGCGTCTGGCTTTAATAGTCAAAATGCTGAAAAAATTGCCCGCATCATCTATGAAGAGACCAATGTAGGTGCAGTCTCAATCACCGATGACGAAAAGATTCTCGCTTTCGTTGGTATTGGTGATGATCACCATAAACCCGAGACGCCAATCTCTTCTCAAAGTACGATGGATGCAATTAAGAAAAACGACATCATCTACCTTGATGGCAAAGAACGCCCATATCAGTGTTCCATAAGCATGGACTGTAAACTCGGCTCCGCTTTAATCATTCCTCTTAGAACCGGTGACAAGGTGATCGGTACCATTAAGCTATATGAACCGAAAAGAAAGTTGTTCTCAACCATCAATATGTCGATGGCTGAAGGTATCGCCCAACTTCTTTCCAGTCAGATTCTGTTTGGAGACTATCAACAGAAACAAACTCTCCTCTCTCAAGCCGAAATTAAATTGCTTCACGCTCAGGTAAATCCACACTTTTTATTCAATGCATTGAATACCATAAGTGCGGTTATCAGGCGTGATCCAACCAAGGCACGTGAGCTCATACAGCATCTGTCACAATTCTTTCGCAGTAACTTGAAGCAAGATATAGAAACGGTAACCCTTGAAGAAGAGTTGGCTCATGTCAATGCGTATCTCACGATTGAAAAGGCACGCTTTACAGATCGGTTAGAAGTCGACATCAATATTGATCACGCCCTAATGGACCTTAAGTTGCCAACCTTTACGTTGCAACCACTAGTTGAGAATGCAATTAAACACGGGATATCTAACTTACTTGAAGGCGGGCAAATCAGAATCTACAGCCAAGCCATAGAAGACGGTTACAAAGTCATTGTGCAAGACAACGCTGGCAGCTATGTCGCGCCCAAAGAGGACCATGCAGGTTTAGGCATGCAAATCGTAGACAAGCGCCTAACCAATCAATTTGGGCGGAATTCAGCCCTAACTATTGATGTAGAACCGAATCAATTAACCCGAATGAGTTTTATCATTCCAATCAAGAACAAAAATTAAGGTACTGAGATGCTTTCTGCTTTAGTCATAGATGACGAACTCTTCGCTCGTGAAGAGCTAACGGAACTGCTGGAAGAGACAGGAAAGATTAACGTAATTGATCAAGCAAGCAATGCAATTGAAGGATTAAAGAAGATCAACCAGCTCAAGCCTGATGTGGTTTTCCTTGATATTCAAATGCCGCAAATTACAGGTATTGAGCTGCTTGGAATGCTTGATCCTGAAACCATGCCTAAAGTCGTCTTTGTCACGGCTTATGATGAATTTGCTATTCAAGCTTTTGAAGACAATGCCTTTGATTATTTATTAAAGCCAGTCGACACAGAGCGATTAAACAAGACCATCAAACGCCTACTAAAATCCCAACTAAACAGCCATGATCAAATAGCGGCTATCGCGCCACAAAGCCTCGATCAGATCCCTTGTGTGGGTTTAAACCGAATCGTAATCATCCCTACCCTAGATGTTGAATTTGCGTATAGCGATATTAGTGGGGTACACGTTCAGACGAACGAGCAACAAGCCACATCTCAACTCACACTTAAAACGTTGGAAGAGAAAACCTTGCTCGTTCGCTGCCATCGCCAGTTTTTAGTTAACGTTAAGGCGATTAAAGAGATCAAGTTGCTCGAAAACGGATTAGCCGAAATCATTACCATCAGCGATCACCCAATCCCCGTCAGTCGACGCTACTTAAAAACATTAAAAGAGCGACTGGGTTTCCATTAAAAAGAGCCACATTTTGTGGCTCTTTTTATACTTATAATGACGTAAAAAACTAATCTTCAAGCATACGACGCATGGCTTCAGAGGCTTGCTTCCACTCCGAGCTACGTTGAAGATCCGCCAAGGTAAAGCTCTGCTTTTTCGAAAGAACTTCAGCGCCTGGGGTCTCTAATACAGGTAGATTATCTAATACCTCAACTTGAGCATCACGTTGGTTACACACCAATATCATGTCACACCCTGCCACCAAAGCTTGGTGCGCACGCTCTGCTGGTCCGCCCATAATGGCCGCACCTTCCATCGTTAAATCGTCCGAAAACACAATGCCTTTAAAGCCAAGCTGTTCGCGTAATACTTGTCTTAACCAATATTCAGAACCACTTGCTGGTTGATCATCGTAATGAGGGTAAACCACATGAGCTGGCATCATGGCATCCAATACACCAGCTTCAATCTGCGTTTTGAACACCTGCATATCGAGCTCAAAAATTGTGTCACGTTGATCATAAGGCGTTTCAAGGTGAGAATCTGCAATTACACCGCCATGGCCCGGGAAGTGTTTACCCGTTGTCGCCATACCAATAGATTTCATTCCACGCATATAAGCCGTGCTGTGACGAACAATCGTATCCACCTCATCACCAAACGCTCGATTACCAATCGCTTTGCACTCATGCCCTTTATCCAAAACAGGGGCAAAACTGAGATCAACATCATGAGCAATCAGCTCAGCCGCCATCAACCAACCAGCTTGCTCAGCCAATTGCTCTCCGCGATTATGTTTGGCGAACTCTTGCGCTGCCGGAATAATAGAAAAACCATCACGGAATCGCTGAACTCGGCCACCTTCTTGATCGACACCAATTAATATAGGTCGTTTCGCCGCTTCACGAATCGATTGATTTAATGCCAGAAGCTGTTTGTTATCATAGTAATTGCGTGAGAATAAGATGACACCACCCACCGTTGGGTGCTCTAAAATCTCTTTATCTTCAGCGGTTAGCTCGTAGCCATCCACATCCAGCCATAATGGTCCCATATTTACTCCAGCCAAACTGATTTTTCGCTATGCTGCCGAGAGTATTAGGATTATTCTCGGTTTACAATGGATTCTATGTCAGGCGTAGTAAAAATTGAGAATGGCTACAAAAGAGTTATATATCGGTGTCATGTCGGGCACCAGTTTAGATGGTGTCGACACTGCACTGGTTGAAATTGACAATGGTCAACCGAGGCTGCTGGCTCATCATGACTTCCCCTACCCTGACGAGATTCGCCAGCGCGTGCTCAATATTTGTTTAGGGCAAAAAACAGATCTGATTGAAATTGGCCAAATCGATCACTTGCTAGGTGTACTTTATGCTGACGCGATCAATGCGCTATTAGATAGCACGGGCTATCCGAATGAATCGATTCGAGCTATTGGCAACCACGGTCAAACTGTCTTCCACCAGCCAACAGGCTCAACACCATTTACGACCCAACTTGGCGACGCTAATATCATCGCGGCGCACACTGGTATTGATACCGTGGCGGATTTTCGTCGTAAAGATATCGCACTCGGAGGCCAAGGAGCGCCATTAGTTCCAGCCTTTCATCAAACGATTTTTCAGCCAACAGATTCCAGCATCGTGGTACTTAACATTGGTGGGATTGCGAATATTTCGGTACTGAGCCCCAACGCACCAGTGATAGGTTATGATACCGGGCCTGGTAACATGCTGATGGATGCTTGGTGTCACCTCCATAGAGGTCAGCCTTTCGACAAAGATGCAGAGTTTGCACGGCAAGGCAATGTCGATACTGATTTGCTGGCCACTCTACTTGAAGAGCCCTACCTTGCTTTAAAAGCGCCGAAAAGCACAGGTAGGGAGCTATTTAATCTTGACTGGCTCACATCAAAGCTAACTCATCACGTTATGGATCATCATGATGTTCAGCGCACACTATGTGAATTTACCGCGCAGACTATTTGCGCACAGGTAGAGCAGTTTACTTTGGGTCCTAGCCCTGAAGTTCTTGTTTGCGGTGGCGGTGTTCACAACCCACTCCTCATGCAACGTCTTTCCGCCCTACTACCTGATTGGTCGGTTTGCGCTACAGACACAAAAGGCATCAGTAGTGACAATATGGAAGCGATGGCTTTTGCTTGGCTAGCTTATCGCCACATACACCGCCTGCCAAGCAACCTACCCGAAGTGACAGGGGCAAGTCGCCTAGCTTCACTTGGCGTGCTCTATTCAGCTAATTAACTAAGGATTTCCATGACAAACGATGCACTCATTGCCGCGCTCGCACACCTTGTATCCGAAGGACGCAACCCAGACACTATGGACATCGATTTGCTTCCCGCTTTAGAAATAGTCCAAAGGATCAATCAACAGGACCAACAAGTTCCAATTGCAGTAGAGAAGGTGTTACCTGAAATAGCCCAAGCGGTTGAGAAGATTACCGAAGCATTCAAAATTGGCGGTAGACTCATCTATATGGGCGCAGGAACAAGTGGCCGTTTAGGGGTGCTTGATGCTTCAGAATGTCCACCGACCTTTGGCGTATCCGATCAAATGGTCATAGGGCTCATTGCAGGCGGTCCAGAAGCGATTCTTAAAGCTAAGGAAGGGGCGGAAGATTCGCTCACTTTAGGTGTCGAAGACCTCAAAGCTATTAATTTCAGTCAACGAGATGTTGTTGTTGGTATTGCAGCGAGCGGGCGCACTCCATACGTGATTGGCGCTTTAGAATACGCGAATGAGACTGGTGCGACTACGGTTGCTCTGTCATGTAACCCTGATTCACCGATTGCTGACATTGCCCAAATTGCCATTAGCCCAGTTGTTGGACCAGAAGCCTTAACCGGATCAACACGTTTGAAATCAGGGACTGCACAGAAACTAGTTTTAAACATGCTCACCACAGCGAGTATGATCCGCCTAGGCAAGAGCTATCAGAATTTAATGGTCGACGTAAAAGCAACCAACAAAAAGCTTGTCGCACGCGCTGCGCGCATTGTGATGCAAGCGACCGACTGCGATAAATCGCTTGCCGAACAAACCTTACAGCAAACAAAATATGATGTGAAACTGGCGATCCTGATGATATTGACGGGAATGGATATCGAGGCGGCACATGAACAATTAGCTCACCAAAATGGTTTCTTACGCAAAGCCGTACAACACTATAAAGGTGAATAGGTATTAAGAGGGAGAGGTCTCTCCTCCCTCTTATTCAGCGGTTATCTCATTTACTGGTTATATTCATTCCAACCACGTTGCCACTCCATACGAAACTTTTGTCCATACTGAGTGCCTTCGCAAACCCCTTCATAATATTGCCCAGATAGACCGATTTGATACGCAAAGTTGGGGTTACAATACTCATCCACACCCTCTAGATAACCTTGCTCATATTCACCATATTTCGCTGAACCTAACTTAGATAGGTTTTTCACTGAACGCTGAGTGTGACCGGACACACCATCTTGATAACCAATCTCGTACCAATTGCCCTCTTGTGCAAGCTGTTCTGGAGATGCCATGCACGCCATTAATGATAGAGATATCAGAACCAATACAATCTTTCTCATTGTTTTTCTTCACTTTTTCAACTGTTCTTTTAACTAAAACACTAAATTGGTGAAATTGCCACTTATGAGAGATAAAAACCGCTCAAGTTGAGTTATTACCACTAAAACTACAATACGACCACTCACTTCAGAAGCGAATGTATCTTGCTAAGAGACTCCGTAATATCCATGGTGAGCTTAAATACTAAGGAATAAGTGTTATGTTGTGGTTTCTCACCTGCGTTGCAGCCCTCATCGGCGGCTACTTTATTTATGGTGCTTTCATTGAGAAAGTATTTGGTATTAACGAAAAACGTCAAACACCTGCTCATACCAAGCAAGATGGTGTTGACTACGTACCAATGTCGACGAAAAAAGTTTACCTTGTCCAGCTACTCAACATTGCGGGTGTAGGTCCAATCTTCGGGCCAATCATGGGGGCGCTTTACGGCCCGGCAGCAATGTTATGGATTGTCGTTGGCTGTATCTTCGCTGGTGCCGTACATGACTACTTCTCCGGTATGTTATCGGTGCGCAATGGCGGTGCATCCGTACCAACTATCACGGGTCGATACCTAGGCAATGGCGCTAAACACTTTATGAACATCTTTGCCATTGTTCTATTACTGCTAGTTGGTGTGGTATTTGTTTCTGCTCCAGCAGGCATGATCACCAACCTTATCAACGATCAAACCAGCTTAAATGTCAGCATGACGACAATGGTTATCGCCATCTTTGCTTACTACATCATCGCAACGATTGTTCCTGTCGATAAGATAATCGGTCGCTTCTACCCTCTATTCGGTGCACTACTAATCTTTATGTCTGTTGGCTTGATGACTGCAGTGGCTTTCTCAAGCGAGCACACAGTTATGGGCGATTTCCAAGTCAGCGACATGCTGAGCAATCTAAACCCGAACGATATGCCTTTATGGCCTGCTCTATTCATTACCATCGCTTGTGGTGCTATCTCAGGCTTCCACGCGACACAATCGCCACTAATGGCTCGTTGTATGGAAAATGAAAAGAATGGTCGCTTTGTCTTTTACGGTGCAATGATTGGTGAGGGTGTAATTGCTCTTATCTGGTGTGCGATTGCGCTTTCTTTCTTCGGCTCACTAGAATCACTTTCTGAGGCAGTTAAGAACGGTGGTCCAGGTAATGTCGTCTACAGTGCATCATTTGGTCTACTTGGTGTCTTCGGTGGTATCGTTGCTTTCCTAGGTGTGGTTATTTTACCAATCACTTCAGGTGACACGGCATTCCGCTCTAGCCGTTTAATCCTTGCTGAATATTTTAACGTTGACCAGAAAGCACTACGCAATCGACTAATGATGGCTGTTCCACTATTCATCATTGGTGGCATCTTAACTCAAGTAGATTTCGGCGTTATTTGGCGCTACTTCGGCTTTGCTAACCAATCAACAGCGGTAATGATGCTGTGGACTGCATCGGCTTACCTACTACGCCATAACAAGCTGCACTGGATTACAACTATCCCAGCGATGTTCATGACAACTGTATGTGCAACGTTCATTTTGAACAACAGTACCCTTGGTTTCGGTCTACCAATTCAGGTATCAACCGTCTCAGGAATCCTATTTGCACTAGCAGTAACGGCTTACGTAATCAAAACATCAAAAGGGAAAGGCGAAACCGACCTTGCTGATGAAGAAAAACCACAAGCAGTCACTGAAACTGCATAAAGCCAACAGCACTTCGCTTGCTATACAAAAAGGCTCCCTCGGGAGCCTTATCTCTATCTGAAAATGTAAAAAAGCCAGCGATTACCGCTGGCTTTTCTTAATCAATGTATTTAGTCAACTTGCTTAATTTGCAGCTCTTTAGGTACTTCAAAGAACATGTTCTCTTCACGACCTTGAATTTCTTCGACTGAGCGAGTACCCACTAGTTCTTTAATTCTTTCTAAGATCTGATTCACAAGCTCTTCCGGTGCAGATGCGCCCGCTGTTACGCCGACCTTAACTTTTCCTTCAAACCACTCAGGTTTAATATCTTCTGGGCAATCAGTTAGAAATCCTGGCGTGCCCAGTTTCTCAGCTAACTCTTTCAAACGCGTCGAGTTTGATGAGTTCTTTGAGCCAACAACAATCACGACATCCACATCCGTTGCCATCTCACGCACTGCATCTTGGCGGTTCTGAGTCGCGTAACAGATATCATCTTTTCGAGGGCCTTGAATATCAGGGAAGACACGGCGTAATTCTTCAATCACATCTGCCGTTTCATCAACAGACAGTGTTGTTTGGCTAACATAGTGCAATTTGCTTGGATCATTAACCTTAGCTTTTAGAGCTTCAACATCTGCTGGCGTTTCAACCAAGTACATACCACCTTGCTCGCTCGCATATTGCCCCATTGTACCTTCGACTTCAGGGTGACCAGCATGACCAATCAGAACCACTTCCATATGCTTGCGACTTGCGCGAGCCACTTCCATATGAACTTTTGTAACCAATGGGCAAGTCGCATCAAACACAGTAAGATCACGCTCTTTAGCTTCTTTGCGAACCGCTTGAGACACACCATGAGCGGAAAAGATAACAATATTGTCATCAGGTACTTCATGCAGCTCTTCAACAAATATTGCGCCGCGCTGTTTAAGACCCTCAACAACAAAACGGTTATGCACGACTTCATGGCGAACATAAATCGGTGGCTGATACATTTCTAATGCACGCTCAACGATACTGATCGCGCGATCAACACCGGCACAAAAACCGCGAGGGTTGGCTAAAAGAATTTTCATTTCATTGCTCATGGTGGTTATATTTTCGCTCTGGCTGGCTATTCTACTGTCAAAATCTCAACTTCAAAAGTCACATCTTGTCCGGCTAGCGGATGGTTGAAATCGACTGTTACTGAATCACCTGCAATTTCGGTAATGATTCCAGGAATTTCCATACCATCAGGGCCAGAAAAAGCCATGATAGTGCCGACTTCAACTTCAGCATCGCCGACAAACTTAGCACGGTCCATATGATGAATACTGTCAGGATTTGGCATTCCAAATGCGTCTTGAGCTTTCAGTTCAATGGCTTTGCTATCACCTTGCTGTAGACCAATCAGGCAGTTTTCAAAGTTCTCACTTAAACTTCCGTCCCCAATCACTAACTTAGCTGGCTTACCCATGTTATGAGTGCTATCAGCGACAGAGCCGTCGTTCATCTTAATGGTAAAATGCAGAGTTACTGCTGAGTCTTGGGCGATTGTTGTCACGTTACTGCTTCCTTGTGGTTAGGTTTGTCGACTCTTTTAACTTTGTAATACGAATAACTGTCGACTTGGGCATCAACATAAAGAAAAGCGCCGCCTGAATCAACAGACAGCGCTTAGGGTTATTCAATTAATCACGATTTAAGCTTTGGCATCTTCTTTCTTGCGAAAGCCATCAAGAATGATCATTGCCGCACCAATACAGATAGTCGTGTCCGCTAGATTGAATGCAGGCCAATGATAATCACCCCAGAAGAAATCAAGATAGTCCACAACAAAGCCGTGTACCACGCGGTCAAAGACGTTACCAACGGCTCCACCAATGATCATGGCGTAAGCAATGTTGTTCCACTTTTCTTTGGCTGGTAGCTTGCTCATCCAGTAAGTCAGCATGCCTGTCACTAAGAATGCGATACCGGTAAAGAACCAACGTTGCCAACCTGCTTGATCGCTCAAAAAGCTAAACGCAGCTCCATAGTTATGAACATAGAGGAAATTGAAGAAAGGCAATACCTCAATACGATTTGCCCAGCCATAACCCATATTGTCCATAACAAACAGTTTAATCGCGATGTCCGCAATAAAGATCAACACGGCTAACCATAGCCAGCGCACACCTGATTGTTTTAGTGGAATGTTTGACATCTTATCCCCTAAAGAAATAAATCCTAAAAATAACCCCAGTAGATACTGGGGCTATAAAATTTCAATAAAGTTCCGAGAACTCTTGCTCTAAATTATTGGTGCTGTAGCAAGGCGACAAGCTTACGAGGCTCCTGAGCATAGTTTTCCTATGTGATGGAGCGAGTCAGTGCAGTCAACACAGCTACAGTGCCAAGAATGACGAGCAATTAAGCGAACTTGCGAACTTCACCTTCACCATCAACGTTCGACACACAACGACCACAAATCTTCTCGTGACCTTCGATTGTGCCTACGTCTGGTGTGTGGTGCCAACAACGGTCACACTTCTCAGCTTCAATCGCTTGTACTTCAACAAACAAGCCTTCAACGTCGGTCGCTTGTGCTGTGTCTGACTTTTCGCTTAGAGGCTTAACCACTGCAGCCGATGTTAGCAATACGAAACGTAGCTCATCTTCTAGCTTGTTGATTTTCGCCGCTAGTGCATCATCCGCATAAAGCGTCACTTGCGCTTGTAGAGAACCACCAATGGTTTTCTCTTTACGAGCATCTTCTAGCAGTTTGTTAACGCCACCACGAACTGACTGGATTTCAGCCCAGAATTCGTTATTTAGCTCTTCACCTTCAGCTAGACCGAATAGACCATCGAACCACTCACCAGTGAATACGAACTTATCACGCTGGCCTGGCATTTCGTTCCAGATTTCATCTGCTGTGAATGACATGATAGGAGCCATCCAACGAACTAGCGCTTCTACGATGTAGTAAAGCGCAGTCTGACAACTGCGTTGAGCGTGGCCACCCAATTTCGCTGTGTACTGACGGTCTTTAATCACGTCTAGGTAGAATGAACCCATTTCAATTGAACAGAACTGCATTAGACGCTGCGTTACTGCGTGAGTATTGTACTCACCGTACGCTTTAACGATCTCTTCTTGAGCAGCGAGAGCACGACCTACAGCCCAGCGATCCAGTGCAACCATTTCTTCTGCAGGAACAATATCCGTTTCAGGGTTGAAGCCATTTAGGTTCGCTAGGAAGAAACGTGCTGTGTTACGAATACGACGGTACGCATCAGCTGAACGCTTAAGGATTTCATCAGAAACCGCAACTTCACCCGTATAGTCTGTAGATGCAACCCATAGACGCAGAATGTCTGCACCTAGTTTGTTGGTTACGTCTTTTGGTGCTACAACGTTACCGATTGATTTAGACATCTTACGGCCGTGACCATCAACCACAAAACCGTGCGTCAGCACTTGCTTGTATGGCGCTTCGTCTTTCATCGCAATTGATGAAATCAAAGAAGATTGGAACCAACCACGGTGTTGGTCAGAACCTTCAAGGTATAGATCAGCACTGTTACCGTTGTACTCTTCGCGAGAATCAACCACAGAGTAGTGAGTCACACCTGAGTCGAACCATACGTCTAGCGTATCAAGGACTTTCTCATAGTTAGCTGCGTCTTCAGTACCCATTAGGTCCGCTGCATCCACATCCCACCATGCTTGAATACCTTTCTCTTCAACTAGCTGCGCTACCTTTTCAATAAGCTCTAGTGAATTCGGGTGCAGCTCAGCAGTCTCTTTGTGAACGAATAGAGCGATTGGCACACCCCAAGTACGTTGACGAGAGATACACCACTCAGGACGACCTTCAATCATACCTTCAATGCGGCTTTGACCCCATTCTGGCAACCACTCAACACCTTTGATTGACTCTAGTGCTTTTGCACGTAGACCGGCTTGATCCATAGAAATGAACCACTGTGGTGTTGCACGGAAGATAATTGGAGTTTTGTGTCTCCAACAATGTGGGTAGCTGTGCTCGTACGCATGGTGATGCAGTAGTGCACCTTTCTCTTTTAGAACTTCTAAAACAGAGTCGTTTGCTTTAAATACGTGCTGACCAGCGAATAGCTCTGTATCCGGTAGGTAAACGCCATTCGAACCGACTGGGTTAGCAACTTCTAGATTGTATTTTTTACCAACTACAAAGTCTTCTTGACCGTGACCAGGAGCAGTGTGAACCACACCAGTACCTGAGTCAGTTGTCACGTGATCGCCAAGGATCGCAGGAACTGTAAAGTCGTAGAATGGGTGGTTGAACTGAGCAAGCTCTAGATCCGCACCTTTAGCAAAACCAAGGTTGTGGAAATGCTCGATACCCGCGCGATCCATAACGTCTTTTGCTAATTCAGAAGCTACAACGATACGTTGCGCTGGTTGCTCACCATTTGCTTCGACTTGGATCAGTACGTACTCTAGATCATCACGTAGACACACTGCGCGGTTTGCAGGCAGTGTCCATGGCGTTGTTGTCCAGATAACAATTGAGATCTCGCCCTGGCCTTCGTGGCCATCAGCTAAAGAGAATTTCTCAAGCAGTGCTGCTTCGTCTGCCGCTGTGAATTTCACATCGATAGATGGAGAGACTTTGTCTTTGTATTCGACTTCTGCTTCCGCAAGTGCACTGCCACAGTCTGTACACCAGTGAACAGGTTTAAAACCTTTTAGTAGGTGGCCATTATCTGCAATTTTACCTAGTGCACGGATAATGTTTGCTTCTGTGCCAAAGTCCATAGTGCGGTAAGGTTTGTCCCACTCACCCATGATACCAAGACGCTTAAAGCTCTCTTTTTGGCCTTCAACCTGACCCGCTGCATATTTACGACATTCCTCGCGGAATTCAGATGCAGAAATCTTTTGGCCTGGTTTGCCTTTTTTCTTTTCTACCATTAGTTCAATTGGTAGGCCGTGACAGTCCCAACCAGGAATGTACGGTGCATCAAAACCAGAAAGTGTTTTGGATTTAATAATAATGTCTTTAAGAATCTTGTTTAGCGCGTGGCCAATATGAATGTCGCCGTTCGCGTATGGAGGGCCATCGTGTAGGACGAAAGATTTTTTGCCTTTCTTCGCTTTGCGGATTTCACCGTAAAGGTCTTCTTTATACCAACGCTTAAGCATTTCTGGCTCGCGATTGGCCAGATTACCGCGCATCGGAAACCCTGTTTCAGGAAGGTTCAGGGTATCTTTATACTCACTCATCGATTCTTAATTCCGTTGTGTTGGGTGACAGTTAGACATTATGCCAAGCAGTGAACTAAACCGCTTGGTCTTCAAGCTGATGCAGCCACACCCTTGCGGCATCAGCATCCAATTCTATTTGTTGTTTCAAAGCGTCGAAAGAGTCAAATTTATGCTCATCTCGCAGCTTGTGTAAAAGTACAATTTCTAATTGTTTGCCATATAAGTTGGCTTGAAAGTCGAATAAATGTACTTCTAGTTGTTGGCGAACGCCGTTTACGGTTGGTCTATTACCAATGTTCGCCACACCGCCTATCGCTTTATTGCCAAGGCCAAGTGCTTGAACGACATAAACACCAGAAACCGGTGATACGCATCGTTTCAGTGGGATGTTTGCCGTAGGGAAACCTATGGTTCGTCCTAGTTTTCGGCCATGAGACACTCGACCACTGATACTATAGTTGCGCCCCAGCATACCTGCAGCAACATCAAGCTTATCTTGCGCTAATGCTTCGCGAATAGCAGTACTGCTGACTCGCAATTCTTGCATACGGTAGCTTTGCGTGCTGACGACCTCAAAACCGTACTTTTTCCCGGCTTCTTTGAGCATCGAAAAGTTGCCTTCACGACCACGCCCAAAGCAGAAATCATCGCCAACGACGAGAAACTTAACACCCAAACGCTTTACCAACAAGTCACTAATAAACTCGTCCGCCGTTTGATTAGCAAACTTCAGATTAAAGTTTACACAAAGTAAACGCTCTATATCGAGTTTACTGAGTTGAACAAACTTGTCTCTTAAACGGGCTAATCTTGCAGGTGCTTTCTCTTTAGCAAATAGCTCCAATGGTTGAGGATCAAATGTCATCACTGTTGAAGGCAAACCTAATTCTTTTGCCTGTTCAGACACTTGTCGCAAGACCTCTTGATGTCCGAGATGGACACCATCGAAGTTTCCGATCGTCAATACACACCCTGCATGGTGTGACTTTATATTCTGAATACCTCGGATCAATTCCATTGGAAGCTGCTAGAAACCTGTAACTTAATATTTATATCGCGTGAAACCGACGGATTATATACTAATCAGTCTCACTCTGTCGCTGCTTTTAGATCTTTTAGACGAACACCTAAACAGAGCAATGTGATTAGATAAGCACCAGCCCCGAGAGCAATTAATGCCACTAGCCACATAACGCGCTCCATAAAGCTCCATGTAAGCCAAACACTCATCTCTTCAAGTTTCCATAAAATAGCAGCAACCATCACTCCACCAGCAAACACCAACTTGGCAATGAAAGCTATGGTTTTACCCGTCAGGCGATATACGCCAGCAATATGTAGCCCTCTATATAATAGAGACATGTTAACAAAAGCAGACAGAGCGGTGGCAATCGCCAGACCTACATAACCATAAAACCAAGCAAAAATAGCGTTGAATACCATATTCGTTACCATCGCAATAATGCCATATTTAACTGGTGTTTTTGTATCTTGACGTGAGTAGTAGCCAGGAGCGAGAACCTTAATCAGCATAAAGTTCAATAGTCCTGAGGCATACGCGACCAAAGACATCGAGGCAAACTGTACATCTTGCGGGCTAAATTCACCACGCATGAACAGCACCATCAGCATCGGCTTGGCAAGGACCATCAAGCCTAACATTGCCGGCACGCCTAATAAGGTCACCATACGGACGCCCCAATCCATGGTATGGGCAAAACCATCACTTTGCGCATCGACATGTTTACGTGACAGCGCGGGTAGGATGACCGTCGCGATTGCAATTCCAAATAGACCAAGAGGAAATTCCAATAAGCGATCCGAGTAATAAAGCCAACTGATCGACCCCGTTTGCAGGAAACTGGCAATAAAAGTATCAAACAATAAGTTAATCTGGCTGACAGAAACCCCAAATAAAGCAGGAATCATTAAGGTGCGAATTTTAACAACACCAGGATCTCGCCAACCCCACTTGGGTTTGACCATCACGCCCGCTTTAATTAAAAACGGAATTTGAAATAAGAACTGAACTAAGCCGCCGAGGAACACCCCGATTGCTAAGCCTATTTCTGGCTGGGATAACTGAGGGGCAATGAACCAAGCAGACAAAATGATCATTACGTTGAGGAAAACAGGGGTAAATGAAGAAACGGCAAATTTCCCCATCGTATTTAAGATTGCCCCAGACAACGCAACAAAAGTGATAAACCATAAATAAGGAAAGGTAATTTTAAGCATCAAGCTGGCAAGTTCGAACTTTTCAGCCGATGGACCACCATTCAACCAATCAAGGAACCAGCCAAAACCAAACATCGCAGTGACTACACCGGAGCCCAGTACACCTAAAACGGTCACAATAGAGACAATAACCCCAAGCGTCCCTGCCGCTCTTGCGATGAGCTCTCGGGTCTTATTCATATCTCCAGCGGCATGTGATTCTGTCAATACCGGGACAAATGCCTGAGAAAACGCCCCTTCAGCAAAAAGACGACGTAAAAAGTTGGGGATTTTATTGGCAAAGAAGAATACGTCAGCACTTGCACCCGCACCCATTAAATTCGCTACAACGACATCACGCACTAAGCCAAGTACGCGTGAAATCAATGTCATGGCACTCACGATCATGCCAGACTTGAGCAGACGTTTACTCACAATTACCTCGGGAATCAAAAATTTGCTCTACTTTACAACAGGAATGTCATAGATGGAGCAGATTAGTATTAGCATTGAAAAAAAAATACTGTTAGAATCCCCGCCATCTTAACCGTGAAGACCCTTCAATCCAAAATTTGTTTGGCACGATTGGTTTTTGCACAAATTATTTGACATTTAAGCGCAAATGAGGGATATTCCTCGCCCTTAAATTGTCACTGAACTAAGTTTTTGGGAGTTAGACCCTTGGCAAATAGTAAATCTGCTAAGAAGCGCGCTATCCAGGCTGAGAAACGTCGTCAGCACAACGCTAGCCGTCGCTCAATGATGCGTACTTACATGAAGAAAACTGTTGCTGCTATCGAAGCAGGCGACAAAGAAGCTGCAACTGCTGCATTCGCTGTAGTTACACCAATCCTAGACCGCATGGCGACTAAAGGCCTTATTCACAAGAATAAAGCTGCTCGTCATAAGTCTCGCTTCTCTGCAGCAATCAAAGCTCTTTAATAGAATTTGATTTCTCAGTGAAGAAAAAACCGGCTTAGGCCGGTTTTTTTATATCTGAAATTCAGGGTCAAAAAAAGAGGCTTTCGCCTCTCTTCTTATACTTCGCTGCAATACAAACTGTGCAACAGCTGAATCATCAATTTTACTTCTTCACTACTCAAAGTGTAATAAACGGTCTGAGCCTCTTTACGAGTATGGACTAAGCCATCACGCCTTAACCAAGCCAAATGCTGTGATAAAGCTGACTGGCTAAGCTCTAACTTCGAGCAAAGTTCTCCAACCGATAACTCATTATTATGTAGCAAGCATAAAATTTGCAGCCTTCTCTCATTAGCCATTGCTTTAAGTAATACAACCGCTTTTGCAGAGTTTTGCTCCATCTCTTGTAAATTCATCGGCCACAACCTCTTAAAGCCAAATACAACTAAATCATCTGCAACGCTATCATCATAGTCTGATCACATCGGATTCAGAATGCGCGTATGACTGACTTCATTGCTCATGTCAAAATTTTATATTGACAATATTAATCGATTTGTAACAAGTAATCTATTTGTTATAAATGAAAACGCTACTTAAACAGAGATATAAAATCCGCATCGCAGACATTTTTTACAGCAGGATGCTGAATCATTCGCTCGGCAAATATCACATAATACTCTTCTTTGAGCTCTTCAATATGACCAATCAGTTGCAAAGGTAAATCGCTTTCTACCTCAGACACATAAAGTGAGGGTGCTAAGAAAATGACATCATGATGATAGCGAGCAAAAGACTTCATCAACGCCACGTCATCAAACTCACCGAGAATATTCGGTTGAATGCCTTGGCGATCGAACCATTGCAACACCTTACGTCCCATTGCTGTTCGACTCCCTGGGATCAGTAACTTTCTTTGTTCTAAAACGGCTGGAAACTGAACTTTATCGACATTGCCAGAACAAAAGAAACTCATATTGCATTCGCCGAGCTTTTTACTATACAGGCCTGGGCTTTGACTCGAATCCACTGGGCAATCAGATAAGATCATATCCAGCTTATGTTGCGACAACTGCTCAAGCAGCATTTCATGAGTCGACTCAAAACAACGTAGATGAATGCTGTTGTCAGACGGAACAGTCGTCATCAAAATCTTGCTGACTAGGCGCTTAGAAAGAGCATCTGCAACACCAACATCAAACAGAATATTTGAGCGCTGGCTGTAATTAACGATATCTAGCATTTCGTAACTCAAACCAAACATACGGTCAGCATACTTAAAGACAAGTTGGCCTAACTCGGTAGGTTCAATGCTACGTCCATTGCGTTTGGTTAATTTACCATCCATTCGATCTTCTAAGGCTTTGATCTGACCTGTTACCGTTTGTGGTGTTAAAAACAAAGCGTCTGCCGCTTTGGTCACAGACCCTTGTTTGCACACCATCCAAAAGTAGTAGAGATGGTTGTAATTAAGATGAGACATATCAGTCACTCGAAATGCTAGGAATGAATAGGGTTATAACAAAACCATTCAATGACAACAATAGTTCGAGAAAAACGAATCATACAATCAATAGCTACAGTTTTACCGAAAGTTGTTCCGACTTATATGACAAAACGGTGTAATAAAGAGGAGAAACCTGTCTTACTTAATGAGAAAACTGCCATAAAAAATTCATATTTCACGACCATATTCACACCTAATTTATTAATTACAAATCAACAACTTAACTAACATGTAAAATTTCACAAACAGCTTTTTTTTTGACCTCACCGAGAAAAAAAGTTTTATTACATCTAACTGTAATATTACTGAAATATTTCCCCTCTAACATCGCCCTCAGTTTCAACAACAGACCAAAACAAGACATTAACGGTCCACGGAGAAAAATTATGAACCAAGCTACTACTGCAGCAGCACCTATCTCGAGCACAGCTCGCTGGTTACGCTGGGCTAACTTGGCGTTCATGTTATACCTACTACTTCTAGCTGTATCTATGGTAGGTAGCGGTTTTAAATGGGCAACTGGCGATCAAGCAAAAGTACTTTTTGAATTTGCTTCTCACCCAGTAGCAGGTCTTATGATTGGCTTGGTAGCAACAGCACTGATTCAATCTTCTAGTACCGTAACTTCTATTATCGTGGGCCTAGTGGCTGGCGGTTTACCGGTAGAAACAGCAATCCCTATGGTTATGGGTGCTAATATCGGTACAACGGTAACAAATACTCTAGTTTCTTTAGGTCACGTTCGTTGTAAAGAAGAGTTCAAGCGTGCATTTGCAAGTGCAACCATTCACGATTTCTTTAACTTACTTGCAGTACTGATCTTCCTACCACTAGAGATGATGTTTGGTATCCTTGAAAAAGTCTCTCATTGGCTAGTATCACCTATGCTTGCAACAGGTGACATGAGCATGAAAGGTCTGAACTTCATCAAACCAATTACTAAACCAGTAGTTAGCGCTATTAAAGAGCCTCTAGCGACATTTGGTGACACAATTGGTGGTGTAATGCTTATCGTACTAGGTATCGCGACTATCTTCGTAGCTATCACTGTTATGGGTAAGCTAATGAAGAGCCTAATGGTTGGTCGTGCTCGTGAAATTCTAAAGAATGCAATTGGTCGTGGTCCTCTACACGGTATCGCTTCTGGCTCTATTGTTACTGTTCTTGTTCAGTCTTCTTCAACGACAACAAGCTTAATGGTTCCACTAGTTGGTTCAGGCGTTCTTAAAGTACGTGATGTTTACCCATTCACTTTGGGCGCTAACATTGGTACGTGTATTACAGCACTACTTGCAGCAACAGCAGTGTCTGGTGAGTTTGCAGTATTCGCACTACAAATTGCTCTGGTACACCTAGTATTCAACGTAATGTCTACCGTCTTTATTTTCGGCATTCCTTTCCTACGTGAATTACCAGTAAAAGCAGCTGATATGATTTCTGATATGGCTGTTAAAAATAAAGCGGTTGTCGCTGGTTACCTTATTGCGGTATTCCTTGTACTGCCAGGTTCTATCCTAGCGCTGACAGCTTAATACCGACACCATCGCTTATTTAAAAGCCCGCTACTTAGGTAGCGGGCTTTTTCGTATTTAGGTTAAGGAAACCAAAAGCGAGTAGAGACTCCCTGCTCGCTCCTTCGTCACTCTATGGAATGACTCAATATGGAATTGGTGATCTCATTCAAGATGAAGCCCGCTCCTTCGGACGCAAAAAAGCCGCCCTATCTAAGGCGGCTTTCTCAATCATAGTGTGTTATTACACCGAGAACGGATACTGAATTGGATCGTGGTGCTCGTAACCTTCTACCCAGAAATCATCTAGTGTCACCCAAGTTTCTAAATCTTCTAGGGACTTAATCTCTGGATTAATATGGAACGTTGGTGCATTTAGAGGTTCACGTTTCAGTTGAACATCACGCATCAACTCTAACTGATCTTCATAGATGTGAGCATTCACAATCTTATGGTATGCCTGACCCGCTTTTTTACCAGTGATCTGCGCCATAATCGCTAAGAACACGTAAACCTGAACCATGTTGAAGTTTAGGCCGAGAGGAACATCACATGAACGTTGAGTACTATTGAGGTACAGGGTATCACCTAATAGCGAGAAATGATGACTGTACATACATGGGCGTAAACATCCCATATGGAATTCACCCGGGTTGTAAAAATTCAGAATTTCACCACGGTCATCAACACCACGCGTTAAATCATCAACAATCTTACGTAGCTGATCGATATGACCGCCATCAGGTTTCGCCCAAGCACGGCCTTGTACACCGTACACACGCCCCATATCATCATCACCCTTACGGTAAGGATTATTTAGCCAAGCCTCATTTAAGTTAGCATTAGCATCCCAGGTTTTTGTGCCTAGCTTACGAAAATCATCCGCATTGTCATAACCACGGATATAACCCAGCAGCTCAGCAACCGCTGCTTTCCAAAAGCTTTTACGAGTTGTGACAAGTGGAAATTGGTTGTTGCCAACATCGTACGTCAGATCTGCATTAATAACCGTTAAGCAGCGCTTGCCTGTACGTTCGTTCTCAATCCACGTACCTTCATCAACGATTCGCTGACAGAGATCTAAATACTGTTTCACGCCAATTCCTTATTTCGTTTGTTGCGGTAATTCATCTTTGTAATAGCCGCGCTTGTATGCCCAAACCATCATTAGAGCACCAACGATCACCATAGGCAGAGATAGAATTTGTCCCATTGAGATAAACCCACCAAATAGGCCCAAGTGCGCATCAGGTTCACGAACGTATTCTACTAGGAAACGGAATGTTCCGTAACCCGCAAGGAATAGACCCGATACAGAACCTAACGGACGCGGCTTCTTGATAAACCAGTTCAGGATAAAGAATAGAACGATCCCTTCCAGAGCCATTTCATAAAGCTGAGATGGGTGACGTGGCAGCGGCCCACCATTAGGGAAGACAAATGCCCAAGGCACATCTGTCACTCGTCCCCATAATTCACTGTTCATGAAGTTGCCCAAACGACCCATACCTAAACCAAAAGGTACAAGCGGTGCAATGAAATCGGCCACACCAAAAAACGTTCGACCGTTTTTCTTGGCGTACCAGAACATCGCAGAGATCACGCCAAGTAACCCACCGTGGAACGACATTCCACCAGTCCACACTTTAAACAAGTAAAGTGGATCTTGAAGAAACAGGTCAAAGTTATAAAACAGTACATAGCCAACGCGGCCACCAATGACCACACCAAGGAAACCGGCAAACAGCAGATCCGATACTTGTTCACGCGTCCAGCCGCTGCCTGGTTTATCTGCGCGTCGATTAGCTAACCAAAGGGCAAAAGCAAAACCCACTAGGTACATTAGTCCATACCAGCGGATTGAAAGAGGTCCAATAGAAACCAGAACAGGGTCTATATTAGGAAATGAAAGGTATCCCTGAGACATAGGAGTATTACTCTTTAAATTTAGAAAATAATGAAGCGTATAGATGAGATTACGTTACAGCAACATAGTTCCGGCAACAAACATTAAAAACAGTGCAAAAATTTTTTTCAAGGTACTGGTTGGTAATCTTGTTGCCCATTTTGCACCGATACGGGTAGTTAACATCGAGGTACACGCAATACCAAACAACGCAGGCAAATAGACATAGCCAAGGCTGTAACTGGGCAACGATTCAACGTTATAACCATGGAGGATAAAGCCTGCAAGCCCTGATATCGCAATAAAGCTGCCACATACAGAAGATGACCCCACCGCTTTGCGCATTTCAATACCATGCCGATTAAGAAATGGAACCGATAAGGAACCACCACCAATACCAGCAAGGCTTGAGATCATACCAATGCCAGTACCAATAGCCATCGTTACGCCACTACCTGGCATTATCCTCTGATTTTTTCCCCGAATAGAAAACAGCATTTGAATCGCAAGGCAAAGCACGATAACGCCGAACACTTTAGGCAAATACTGCGATGGGATCCACTCCGCAACGTTAGCGCCAAGGAAACCACCAATAACCACACCGGGCATCAGCCACTTAACCACAAACATATCAACATTGCCTAGCTTAAAGTGGTTATAAGCTGAGGAACCAGAAGTCACAATGATCGATGCAAGTGATGTAGCCAAAGCAATCTGCATGCTAATCCCTGTATCAATGCCTGCCACCGGCAGCAGAAACATCAGCGCTGGAACAACAATTAACCCGCCGCCAATACCAAGCAAGCCAGCCATTATGCCGACAAAGCTCCCTAGCAAAAGCAGTAGCGCTATAAACTCTAAATTCACCATTATTTCTACCGCTTACCCGCTCGAATAAAGCCAGAGAAGCCTTTCTCTTCGAAGAAGTCTTGCATCATAGTATAAATGTTGTTGCCGTAAGGTTGTATCAAGGCTTTGTCAGCAAGTTGCTTGAGCTCTTCACTATTCGTGTGTCGCAGCAGATATTTCACTTTGGCTACGTTTGAAGTGTTCATACTCAAGCTACGATAACCTAAACCAACCATCAATAAGGCACCAATTGGATCGCCAGCCAACTCACCACAAATGCATACCGGAAGATTAAGTTGCTGGCACATTTGTTGAATATGATTGAGGGCCATGATCACTGATGGATGCATCGACTCATAGACATCAGAAACTCGCGCATTGTTGCGGTCGACAGCGAGCAAGTATTGAGTTAAATCGTTGGTGCCGATCGAGACAAAGTCGACTTTATCTGCAATCAACGGTAATAAATAGATCATCGATGGGACTTCAATCATGACGCCTATTTGCGGCATACGAATACGCTCATCGAGCTCGACCACTTCGTGATAAGCGCGTTCGATCAACTCTATCGCATCATCTAATTCCTGAGCCCCGGAAACCATCGGCAACAGAATACTTAAGTTCTGACTCTGCGCACTCGCTTTCATCATGGCACGAATTTGCATCAAAAAAATATCAGGATGATCTAAGGTAAAACGAATACCACGCCAACCTAAAAACGGGTTGTCTTCTTCGATTGGCAAATATGGAAGTGCTTTATCCCCACCGACATCCAAAGTACGCATGACTACCCGTTTCTCTGGGTAAGTATTAAGTACCGCTTGATACTGCTGAGTTTGCTCTTCTTCAGATGGGAAGCGGTGTTGCAGTAAAAACGATATTTCAGTTCGGTATAACCCGACACCATCAACACCTTGATTCACCGCGATATTAGCATCAGCACTTAAGCCTGCATTAAGCATAATCTCAATACGTTGATTATCACTCGTGCAAGCAGGCTCTAAGATACGTTGATTGACCATAGTGGACAATTCACGCTCTTCATTTGCCAATGCTTTGTAGGCACGCAGAAGCTGTCGACTTGGTGATATCAAGATCTTACCGCTGTACCCGTCAACCACACCACGTTTACCACTAATCGTATTGAGGTTAACGTTCGCGCCCATGACAGCAGGAATGCCTAATGCCCGAGAAAGAATAGCCGCATGTGAGTTGGCGGCGCCTTCAAGTGAAACCACCGCAAGTAACTTATCTTTAGGAATAGAAGCTAAAATCGTCGCAGTAAGCTCGCGCACAACTAAAATGACCGGCTTGTCCAAAGATGGCTGTTCTTTTTCAGTATTGTGGAGAAAGTAAAGCAGGCGCTGACCTAATTCACGGATATCTTGTGCTCTTTCACGCAAGTAGACATCCGACATACGAGCAAAGCGATTGGAATAACTCTCAACCACTTGTCTAAGCGCCCAGTCAGCACGATCACCCTTTTGAATCTGCGCTTTAAGATCTTTACGCAACATAGGATCGTTGAGTAAGTGAGTGAACAAGTCGAAGATAGCCAATGCATCTTTATTGATTTCGCTGTCGAGCTTCTTACGCATTCGACGAAAATCACTTAGCGCCGCTTCAATAGCTAAAAGCAGCAACTCTTGCTCACGCTCAATACTTAGGGTGGAGGCAGGATAAACCTCTGAGAGCTCAGGCTGAGTGTCGTCTAACCAGAACTCACCGATTGCAACCCCAGTAGAAGCAGGAACACCACGAACCGCCAGTTGTTTCTTTTCTAGACGCCATAAACCCTGAGTTTGTGCATGCGCGATTAGAACCGCTAACTGAGCAGCGAGCGTGACGAGAAATGACTCTTCGACTTCATCGAATTGACGAGGGGCTTTTTGCTGGACAACAAGAACACCAAGCACTTTCTTACGATAGATAATAGGTGTACCAAGAAAGCTCTGATACACCTCCTCACCTAGCTCTGAGAAATACTTAAAGCTAGGGTGCTTAGAAGCTTCAGCCACGTTTAGCGGCTCTGCACTACGTTTAACGAGGCCAACAAGACCTTCGTTAAAGCCAATGCGAATTTTATCGCCTTTAAAACGCAGCCCCTGAGTCGCCATCAACTCCAAGCGCTGCATCTCTTCATTAGCAAGATAGACAGTACAACATTCAGTGTTCATCGCACTGCATGTCTGCTTAACCAAGATATCCAAAGCCTGATGCACATCTTCGACTTTGGAAACCTGTTCAACTATTTCCCTTAGTTGAGAAAGCATGACTATCCTCTTTTATGTTTGCGCTTGCTCTTTACTCTACGCTCTTTAAATGGCATCGCCATGGATGCAAACTCTTTCATTGCTCGACGATAAACATCCCGCTTGAAAGAAACAACTTGTCGCACTGGATACCAATAGCTTACCCACCGCCAACCATCGAATTCAGGGGAACTACCGCGCAACATGTTGATCCTAGATTCATCACAATCCAATCGCAGTAGAAACCATTTCTGTTTTTGACCGATACAAACAGGCTTCGAATCCCAGCGGACAAGGCGTTTGGGTAACTTATATCTTAACCAATGACGACTTGTTGCTACGATCTTGACATCTTTTTTAGTAAGACCAACCTCTTCATACAACTCTCGATACATAGCTTGCTCGGGAGTTTCTCCTTCATCAATTCCACCTTGAGGAAATTGCCAAGAGTGTTGTCCGTATCGTTTCGCCCAGAAGACCTGACCATGGTTGTTACAGATTACAATACCTACATTTAAGCGGTAACCATCGCCATCTATCACTGGCCAACCTCAAATAAAATCTTTAATTACAGTGATTTTTCCACATATCCCCAACAGGAGCAAACTTACTAGTGTGACTAAGGCAGAAAATATCGAGTAAGCCGGTCTCTATGGATAAGTTTTAAACTAAAACGCCGTTATACACATCAGTATGAGACATAGACCACATTTATTCACCTTTTCTGTGTATAACTATGTGAAGAATTAAAGTTGAAGTGATCATTTATCAATCAAATGCTGACAAATTACACACTTAGATAATAACACCCACATAAAATAACAATACAAAACAACAAGTTAATTAAAGATGGTCGATTCTAACTTTAAACTACCCATGTCAATTTCACGCAAAATACAGATCGGTCAAAGATCCACCAAGTTAGCTTTTATCCACAACTCAAGTTTACAAATGCAATTTATGATAGATAGTGCAAGCAAAACATGCACCTAACACTACTGTTTATTCATACATACCCAGTAAATTATTACAATTGTGATCATTAAGCTGTGGATAACCTTATTAGCGACGATCTTTTACTCAATATGATCAAACTTACACCAATCACAAAAAACGCAGAAATCCGTTACAATACCCATTCACAAAAACCACGATTCAAATCTATGAAACCTGAACCAAAGTCAGAATCCGAACTACTTGAACGCGCTCGCGATATTGCAGGCCTATCTCTGACCGAGCTTGCTGATGAAGCAAATATAGAAGTTCCTCCCGACCTTCGAAGAGACAAAGGGTGGGTAGGTCAGTTACTGGAGTGGCATCTAGGTGCAACTGCTGGAAGTAAACCTCAACAAGATTTTGAATCGCTTGGCATCGAGTTAAAAACAATACCTATCAGTTACTTAGGCAAACCTCTTGAAACCACGTTTGTTTGTGTCGCACCTTTAATGGGCATTCATGGCCTTAGATGGGAAAACAGTCACGTTAGAAACAAGCTTTCTCGCGTACTTTGGGTACCTGTTGAAGGCGAGCGTGAGATCCCTCTCAAAGAGCGTCGCGTTGGATCACCTTTGATTTGGTCTCCTTCAACAGAAGAAGAGCAACAGCTTCAAACCGACTGGGAAGAGTTGATGGAGTTAATTGTCACTGGAAAGGTAGAACAGATTACCGCACGCCATGGAGAGGTTCTTCAGTTACGCCCAAAAGCAGCAAATAGCAGGGTATTGACTGATGCTTATGGAGCGAGCGGTAAAATGATCAAAACATTACCCAGAGGTTTCTATCTTCGAACTCAATTTACCGCCAAAATACTCGAGAACAATTTCATCTAATGAGTTGTGAGTGAGAGCTCAACATCTTGATATAGAGGCGTGCCATCATCAGGCCCAAACTCGTCATACGCATTATGTAAACGTAAATAGGCTCGCTCTACCCCGAGCCTATGAAGTTCTTCTTTCACCATATCTAAAGACTCAAAGTGAACCGGTTCTTCGTCAATTTTGATTGGCTCTAGTTTATGCTTATACTCAACCGCCAATAAATATTGAGAAAGATCTGAACAACCTATCACAAAAACCTTAGGTGGCTGATAGCTCTCTTTATGATGACCGTGTATCCATTTATCTAATTGTGATTTCTGCATAACTTCACCTCCGTCATTCAATATTAGTCAAACCTGCAAATTTTGCGAAATTGTTAACAACCTCCATTTCTCTCTTACTCTGATCCCCTATATTGGGATCATAAAAAAAATGAAAAGACAGGAAGGGCTATGCAATACAACAAGTTACCTCACTCGAATTTAGAAGTAAGCAAAATCTGCCTAGGTACAATGACCTTCGGCGAACAAAATTCGGAACAAGAAGCCTTCAATCAGTTGGATTATGCGTTAGAGCGCGGTGTGAATTTTATTGATACAGCAGAAATGTACCCTGTTCCACCTAAACCGCAAACACAAGGCTTAACAGAGCAATACATTGGCAATTGGCTAAAACAATCTGGTAAGCGAGAAAAAGTCGTTTTAGCCACTAAGGTTGCAGGTCCACGTAACATGCCTCATATAAGAGATAATATGAGCTTAGACCGTCGCAATATACATTTGGCAATTGATGATAGCTTGAAACGCTTACAAACAGATTATGTCGACCTCTATCAATTGCACTGGCCTCAACGTCTAAATAACAGCTTTGGACAACTCAATTACCCTTACCCAGATACCCAGGAAGAAGTGACTTTAATAGAGACTTTAGAAGCTTTAGCTGAACTAATAAAAGCAGGGAAAGTGCGCTATATTGGTGTCTCAAATGAAACTCCTTGGGGAGTAATGACACTACTACGGTTAGCCGAAAAACATGAGCTACCAAGAATCGTCTCCATACAGAACCCATACAACATGCTAAACCGAAGCTTTGAAGTTGGCTTATCAGAAATCAGTCACCATGAAGGCGTGCAGTTGCTCGCTTACTCTCCACTTGCATTTGGTTGTTTGAGTGGCAAATACCTTGATGGTGCTCGACCCCAAGGAGCTCGCTGTTCATTATTCGAACGTTTCGTTCGTTACTTTACTCCACAAGGCGTTCAGGCCACACAAGCGTATGTCAATCTAGCTCATGAACATGGTTTAGATCCCGCTCAAATGGCATTGGCCTTTGTTAACCAAAGACCGTTTGTCGCAGCCAATATTATTGGTGCGACAAACATGGATCAGCTTAAATCGAATATCGATAGTTTAGATGTCGTATTAGGTGATGAATTGCTTCAAGGGTTGCAAGAGATTGGGACGACTTACTCCAATCCTTGTCCATAAAGCCGCTATCGCAATAACGGCTGTCAATGATTAGGGCTGGCGAAGCAAACCAGCCCTTTTATTACGTAATTATTCGCGCACTTAAAACACGACGAAGATGACGAACTCGGCGCTCTGCTTTGACAGAATCTGGTTCATTATGGGCAATAGATCGACCATCTTGTTCCAAACCAATATCTCTTAGCAGGTGTGCATTGTTCCAAGGAATATCAAATGCACTGCGTCTAACTCGACGTTTCCATTCACGCTCTTCGCGGCGAAGGTCGGCTTTTACTAGTACTGTTGCAAGTTTTAAATAAACAGAATGACTCATTAGTTTTCTCCAGTTGAGTGAAAGCTGGGGAAAAGATCAACGAATCCATATAGGAGGATTAAGTTTTAATTCGCTGCTTTTCCGCAGCCAATTAAAATTAAATGGACACGGATCAATTACATTGCTGGTGTTGACGTACGATCACTGAAAGCGATTTGGGCGCTAATAGCTGCCTTTTCAAAGGCGGTAAGATCGCGAGACGCACAGTTCATTGAAATTACATTGATATGTTTCATGATGCGCCTCCTAGCTATGTATTAATCCAAAAAATATGTGTGGGGGTTGAGCTCTAGCTCATGGTCAAATTCTAACCATGTAATTTATAAATTCAACCGATTTATAACAAATAAAATAAAAACAACGTATTTGACTATAAATTCGCCTATCAACTGAAATGACATAAGATATTCAGTGTGGTTATATTTAATAATCAGAAGATAATATTGCTAATAACAAAAAAGCCACACTGAATCAGTGTGGCTTTTTTAACAATAAAACAATCAGTTATACCGCAACATCACTGATCAAATTATGTTTGTTCAACAAACGATACATAGTTGCACGAGAAACGCCCAACTCTTTTGCCGCCATTGAAACTTGACCTGAGTGCGATTCAAGTACTAACAGCAATGCATCGCGCTCGCTACGTTCACGTATGCTCTTCAAGCTGCGTTTGCCATCACTACGTTTTGGTAAATCAAGGTGCTGACCATCCAACATGACGGAATCAGACATTAGCACTATACGCTTGATCTGGTTCATCAACTCACGGACATTTCCAGGCCAGTGATAACGGGTTAAGTCTCTAGCAGCCTCTTCGGTAAAACTGCGCGCTTGTGCATTGTACTCTTTAGAGTATTCCTGCAAGAAGTGACGAGCCAGGATAGCGATATCACCAGCACGCTCTTTCAAACTAGGTACATTGATGCGTAGTACATTGATGTAGTGGTAAAGCTCTTCATTAAAATCACCATCAATAAGAGCTTTCTCAATATCTGCGGAGTTTGCAGCTAAGATACGAACGTCCACCTCATGACGACCATTCGCTGTATCTACAGTTCCCTCTTGTAAAAACCTCAATAGATTGATCTGCTGAGATTTAGGCAACGTTAGGATATCGTTGAGCAATATCGTTCCACCATTGGCCTTTTCTAAAATAGAAGGCTCAGCGGCATCTTCACGATTAATACCAAATAGATCGCTTTCAATGCGACGCTCTGACATCGCACGACAATTAACAGAGATAAACTCTTTGTTAGCTCGTGACGACGTTTTATGAACAGCACGTGCGACAGTCTCTTTACCTGTCCCACTTTCACCGTAAATAAGAATACTGACGTCCGTTGGACCAATACGTTTTATTTGATCACGAAGGCGCTTCATGGGAATAGAGTCACCGATCAACCCCATGTCACTGTTACTACCGTAATGAGGCCAAACTTTTTTCTCAAGTTTGAGCATGCCAAGTTGGTGTCCAATCGTACCCAGTAGCTGAGCATCCGGAATAGGCGCAGTAAAAAAGTCGATACAAAAGTTTACAATGAACTGGCAAATAGTATCGGAACTCAGCTGAGACTCGCGAATAAACGCTAACCAACGCACTTGCTTATGGTTACTTACTAAGTTTGCAATACCATTTAGACTAAACTCATCATGACTCAAATCGACAATACCAATGCATGGACCTGTTTCAGCAAATAGTGCATCTGCTTTGCGCAAATCGGCACACTGCGTACATCTCCAACCAACTTGTTCTAATACTGAAAGCCATGGTTCGTAGGTGCCTCCAACCACAATAAGAGACCCTGGAACGGAATCCATCCGGAACTGACTACCCATACGGCTTAATCCTTATTATTGATAACGTAAATGCTGTGCCACTAAAGGCACATTAGTAATAATGGTTACATTATAGAGACTCTGGCAGAGAATCTGTCTCAAATATAAGACTAGAGCTTGGTTCGTCTTTTTTCCACTCATACTGGGAGTAGTCTCAAAGATTGTTTACTCTAAAAGCGACATTCTGTCCGGTTGTTATATCGACTTCAAGACTGTAAACACCGCGCCTGCTTGTATTAAAAACAGCATTCTGATAATGAATCAACAAAACGCCAACAGTTGAACTCTGTAAGCTAATATCTGAATCTATCAAAAAACAAACCTAAAAAAAAAGCCACCCGAAGGTGGCTTTTATAATCAGACATTCCTGACAAATTACGCTTGTGGGCGCATTGCTGGGAATAGAATCACGTCACGGATCGTGTGCGTGTTAGTAAATAGCATCGCTAGACGGTCAATACCGATACCTTGACCCGCTGTTGGCGGTAGGCCGTGTTCTAGAGCAGTAATGTAGTCTGCATCGTAGTACATTGCTTCATCATCACCTGCATCTTTAGCATTAACTTGCGCTTTAAAACGCTCGTCTTGGTCTTGTGCATCGTTAAGCTCAGAGAAGCCATTTGCTACTTCACGGCCACCGATGAAGAACTCAAAACGGTCTGTGAAGAACGGGTTGTCATCGCTACGACGTGCTAGAGGAGAGATATCCGCTGGGTAGCCTGTGATGAACGTTGGTTGGATTAGCTGAGGTTCAGCTGTCTCACCAAAGATCTCTTCAAGAAGCTGACCACATGTCCAGAATGTTTCTACTTCTACGTGTACAGATTTAGCGATAGCAACCATCTTCTCACGATCTTGCAGATCCGCTTCTGTCAGCGCTTGAATTTCTGCATGCTCAGGGTTGTAGTGTTTGATAGCATCAAACATGCTCATGCGAGCGTACGTACCACCGAACTCTACAGTCTCATCACCGTAAGGCATAGACGTTGAACCTAGAACGTCCATCGCTACTGTGCTTAGCATCTCTTCAGTTAGATCCATCAGATCTTTGTAATCAGAGTACGCTTGGTAGAATTCCATCATTGTGAATTCTGGGTTGTGACGTGGAGAAAGACCTTCGTTACGGAAGTTACGGTTGATCTCGAATACACGGTCAAAGCCACCCACTACTAGACGCTTCAAGTAAAGCTCAGGTGCAACACGTAGGTACATGTCGATATCTAGCGCATTGTGGTGTGTGATGAATGGACGAGCCGTTGCACCACCAGGAATAACGTGCATCATTGGCGTTTCAACTTCTAGATAGCCTTTTGAGCTCATGAAGTTACGAATAGCCGATACAAGCTTAGAACGAATGATGAATGCTTCACGTGAATCTTGGTTCACGATTAGGTCAACGTAACGCTGACGGTAACGCATCTCTTGGTCAGTTAGACCATGGAACTTCTCTGGAAGTGGACGTAGCGCTTTAGTTAGCAGCTCGTACGATTCCATGTTCACGTAAAGATCGCCTTTACCTGACTTATGTAGAGCACCTTTAACACCGATGATGTCACCGATATCTAGGCCTTGGTACTTCTCTTTAAGCTCTTTTTGAACATCTTTTGCAGCGTATGCTTGGATGCGGCCAGATGTTTCTTGAATTGCTAGGAAAGGACCACGCTTAGCCATCACACGACCAGCGATTGCAACAACATGATTTAACTCTTCTAGCTCTTCTTTAGTCTTTTCACCGAATTCCGCTTGAAGATCGCCAGCTAGGTGCTCACGGCGGAAATCATTTGGGTGACCGTTTGCTTTGCAGCTCTTGCGGATATGATCCAGCTTGCTACGGCGCTCAGCAATCAGTTTATTCTCTTCTTGTGCGTTTTCGTTTTGAACAGCATCAGTCATTTTCGATGTATCCTGTTTTTCGTTATTAACGAGTATTTTTCGGTGAAAAGCTTATAGACCTGATTTCAGGCTAGCTTCGATAAATTTGTCTAAGTCGCCGTCTAGAACCGCTTGAGTATTGCGGTTTTCAACGCTAGTACGTAAGTCTTTGATGCGCGAGTCATCCAATACGTAAGAGCGGATTTGGCTACCCCAACCGATGTCAGATTTTGCATCTTCGTTCGCTTGCTTCTCTGCGTTCTGCTTTTGAATCTCTAATTCAAACAGTTTTGCACGAAGCTGCTTCATCGCTTGGTCTTTGTTCTTATGCTGAGAACGGTCATTCTGACATTGAACCACAGTGTTAGTTGGAACGTGAGTAATACGAACCGCAGATTCCGTGGTGTTTACGTGCTGACCACCAGCGCCCGATGCGCGGTAAACGTCAATACGCAGATCAGATGGGTTAATGTCGATCTGAATGTTGTCATCAATCTCTGGGTAGATAAACGCAGAAGCAAATGACGTATGACGACGACCGCTAGAGTCAAATGGTGACTTACGAACAAGACGGTGAACACCAGTCTCTGTGCGTAACCAACCGTAAGCGTACTCACCAGAAATTCTCACTGTTGCGCCTTTAAGGCCAGCAACATCACCTTCAGATACTTCGATAACCTCGGTCTTAAAGCCTTTCGCTTCTGCCCAACGTAGGTACATACGTAGCATCATAGAGGTCCAGTCTTGCGCTTCAGTACCACCAGAGCCTGACTGCAAATCAATGTAGCAATCAGAAGCATCGTGGTCGCCTGAGAACATACGACGGAATTCTAGTTTCTCAAGTTTCGCTTCAAGCTCAGCAAGTTCTGGCTCGATTTCGTCAAACGTTTCTTGATCTTCTTCTTCAACGGCAAGTTCGAGTAGACCTTCAACGTCTTCCACACCTTGCTCAAGTTGATCAATAGTTTCAACAACCGCTTCAAGTGATGAACGCTCTTTACCTAGCGCTTGCGCACGTTCAGGTTCGTTCCATACATCCGGTTGTTCTAATTCTGCGTTAACCTCTTCTAGACGCTCTTGTTTAGCGTCATAGTCAAAGGTACCCCCTCAGGACATTTGTGCGCTCTGACACGTCCTTAAGGCGGTTTTTAATAGGATTGATTTCAAACATGTTTGCTCAACATTTATGAGTAGAATTTAACCGAAGAATTGTACTCAAAAGTGTGACGAAGATACAGGAATTTTTTGAGAGGGAATAAAAATGCCAAAAATAAAAAAATCCCCTGTAACGCCTTACGCTACAGGGGATTAGTGTTTCAATATCTATGATTGATTATGCGGTTTCTTCGGCCAGAGCTGGCTCTTCTGCTTTGCCGATAAAAAACATAGCAATAATTGCTGCTGTCGTCGGTAATAGCCAACCCATACCGATATCAAATAGCGGTAACATATTGAACGCTGATACATCGATGCCCGCAACTTTTGCCGCATCAATCAATGCAAACATTAGCGAGACCAAAATAACAACGCGATAAGCAGTTTTCGGATTTGGTAATTTCTTACGTAAGAAAGTCAATGCAACCAATGCAATTGCCACAGGGTAAAGTGCGAACAATACTGGAACAGAAAGCGCGATCAACTGAGATAAACCAACATTTGCTACCACAGCACAAGCTACACCATTAATGATAACCCATGTCTTGTACGACAGTGGAGTCAACGAGCTGAAGTAGTCAGAACAAGCAGAAACAAGACCGATAGCCGTTGTCAAACAAGCTAGCAACACAATTACAGACAGAACGATTTGACCATAAGGACCAAATAGCGACTGAACGTAAAGGCTCAGAACGACGCCACCATTGTCAGCACCTGAAGCAACCGCAGCGCTTGTCGCACCAAGATAGAACAGAGAAACGTAAACAAAAGTTAGACCCGCAGCAGCAATACATGCCGCGCTGATCAGGTATTTAGCCGTCGCTTTTTGCTCGGTAATCCCCTTTTGACGAAGTGCATCAACAATCAGTACACCAAACATTAATGAACCAAACGTATCCATTGTGTTGTAGCCTTCAAGGAAACCTTTTTGCAATGGATGTGTTAAGTACTCACCATGTGCTGCAATCATTTCACCTTGTGGATCGACAAATACTGCTACAGCAAGAATAATCAAACCTAGGAATAGAACAGGCGTCAGTACTTTACCGATCACATCAATCAGCTTACCTTGCGACCACGCAAAGAACATTGCGACAGCAAAGAACAGAATGGAGAAGATCGTCAAGTGAGACTGGGCTGCATCAACAAAAAATGGTTTAACCGCCATTTCGTAAGCAACAAGGCCAGTACGTGGCGCTGCAAAAGCTGGGCCGATAATAATAAAAATCAGTACTGCCATGATCATTGCTGCACGCTTAGGAAGATCTTTGGTTAAATGTTCCCAAGAACCACCAGCAACAGCGATAGCAACAATAGTAATAAGAGGAAGACCTACCGCTGTGATAAGAAAGCCTGTCATCGCCGGCATAAGGTTTTCGCCAGCAAGTTGACCCGCTAGAGGTGGAAAGATAATGTTTCCAGCACCCAAAAAGAACGCGAATAGCATAAAACCTACCGCGATAATGTCTGTTAATTTTAAAGTCTGATTCACTGTCGACCCTTTACTAATTATTTCATTGATGTTGTGTTTGGTGAGCAGTCTGAAATGCCACTCACTCTATAAATTTAGGCGCGCATAATGACGAAATACTCACCTACTCGCAACTCTTAGGGTAAAAACACCATATAAATTTATAATCACAGTCAAATTGCAGTTCATATCACTATACATAAACAAAAAGCCAGACCAAAAAACTAGTCGAATCACAAAACAGAATGAAAACAATTAGAACAAAATACCAAACAAATCATTAACAATGGGTCAATTATCTTAAAAAAACATGAATAACCAACGAACATAAAATTTTATGAAAAAGACAAAAAGTTTTGAATTCAAACAATTTAAGATCGAAGGCGGCTTCTCAGGAATGCCAGTCAGCACTGATGGGGTTCTACTTGGAGCTTGGATGGAGTTAGCTCAGGTAAAACGTCTTCTCGATATTGGCACAGGCACAGGATTATTATCTCTGATGTGCGCTCAACGCTCTGAGCTGCTGGCTATTGAAGCGATCGATATTGATCAACATGCCCTAAATGCCGCTACTAAAAATTTTAACCATTCGAAGTGGTCAGATCGCTTAACATTACATAAAGGCGATGTATTGAGATATTCATTCAACGACCTTTATGATGCAATTATTTGCAATCCGCCCTACTTCAACTCTGGTCAGCACGCCGCAAACAGCACTCGTGCTACTGCTAGACATACCCAGACCTTAAACCACGAAGATCTTCTAAGACGTTGCTGGCAGTTACTAACAGCAAAAGGCCACGCCTGCTTTGTTTTGCCAATTGCTGAAGGAGAGCAATTCATTCAACTCGCTATTGCTGATGGTTGGTTTCTACAACGCAAATGCAGCGTCAAACCCACAGATAAAAAAGTCGTAAGCCGATTGCTCATCCAGCTAGGCAAACTGCCTCAAGATTGCATTGAAGAAAGCCTTAATATTCATGAACAAGGGCAATACAGTTCTGACTTTGTTAAGCTAACGCAGGACTTTTATCTCAAGATGTAAAAAATAAGGTGTGATCCTTGTCACCGTTAGCACTATAATACGACCCCTTAAATTTAACGCTCACATCAACTCGCTTGTGGAGACATCATAGTGATCAGAAATTTTGCTGAATTAGAGTTAGACCCTAACCTACTCCTCGCAATCGAAGAAATGGGTTACGACCGCCCAACGCAAATTCAGGCTGAAGCCATTCCACAAGCATTGGCTGGTCGCGATGTTCTAGCCTCTGCACCAACTGGTACAGGTAAAACTGCAGCATTTGTATTGCCAGCTTTGCAGTTTTTACAAGATTTTCCGCGTCGTAAACCTGGACCAGCACGCGTTTTGATTCTAACTCCGACTCGTGAACTAGCGATGCAAGTTGCTGACCAAGCACGCGCTTTGGCAAAACACACGAAATTGAACATTTTCACGATTACCGGTGGTGTTCAATATCAAGAACATGCTGATATTCTTGCAAAAACTCAAGACATCGTTGTGGCAACGCCAGGTCGTTTGATGGAATACATCGAGTCAGAGCGTTTTGATTGTCGTGCGATTGAATCTCTGATCCTTGATGAAGCTGACCGCATGCTGGATATGGGCTTTGGTCCAACGGTAGACCGCCTCTCTTCTGAGTGTCGCTGGCGTAAACAGACCATGCTGTTCTCTGCAACGCTAGAAGGCAAAGGCGTTGAAGGCTTCACCGCTGATCTACTGAAAGACCCGGCTCAAATCGAAGCTGAGCCTTCACGTCGCGAACGCAAGAAGATCGCTCAATGGTATCACCGTGCTGATAACATGGAGCACAAACTTGAACTGCTGAAGAAAATCATTACCGAGCAAGCAGAACGCTCGATCGTTTTCCTAAAGACCCGTGAGCGTCTTGGCGAATTACGTGCTGAGCTGGAGCGAGCGCAAATACCTTGTGCTTGGATTCAGGGGGAAATGCCTCAAGATCGTCGTAACAACGCCATCTCTCGCTTCCGTGACGGAACGGTTAATGTACTGCTTGCGACAGACGTTGCGGCTCGTGGTATTGATTTGCCAGATGTAAGTCATGTTATCAACTACGACATGCCACGCGGCGCAGATGTCTACTTACACCGTATCGGCCGCACCGCTCGCGCAGGTAAAAAAGGTAATGCGGTTTCTATTGTTGAAGCGCACGATCAACCAATGATCAAACGTGTAGAACGTTACATTGGTGAAGAGATTAAAGAACGCTTTATCAAAGAGCTTCGCCCTAAACACAGAAAGCCTGTGTTTAAGAAAAAGAACAAAAAGAAAGAAGATAAAAAGAAAGTCGCAGCGAAAAGTAAGAAGAAAGTTGCAAAGAAAAAATAGAATCGATTTTCGATAAATAATAAAAAGGGTTGATGTGAAAGCATCAACCCTTTTTCGTTCTCGAATCGCTTTACGAGAATCCTTACTCACTCATTCTTCGCTCTAAGGAGTAACAAACTCTACTTTAGCCAGATAAAAAAATACCGCCTAAATAAAGACGGTGTTTTTATAGCTTAGATTGTCAGAAATTCTTCTAAATCGCTGGGGTTAGAGCAAGACAACAAACTAATCCGGCTCCAGGAGCATAGTACGCTATATGACTGGGCCGGATGAGTGAAGTTAACGCTGTCAGAGCTTCAAATATGAAGAGTATTAATGTTCGCGAGTCGCGCGGAACTCTACCTCTGGGAAACGCTCTTTCGCTAGGTTTAGGTTAACCATTGTTGGCGCGATGTAAGTGAGGTTATCACCACCATCGAGTGCAAGGTTCGTTTGGTTCTTACGCTGGAACTCATCCAACTTCTTACCGTCTGAACATTCAACCCAACGAGCTGTAGCAACGTTAACGCCTTCGTAAATCGCTTCTACGTTGTATTCTGCTTTTAGACGCGCAACAACCACATCAAACTGAAGCACACCAACTGCGCCTACAATAAGGTCGTTATTCTGCAGAGGACGGAATACCTGCACAGCACCTTCTTCTGAAAGCTGAACAAGGCCTTTGAGTAGCTGCTTCTGCTTCAGTGGATCTTTAAGTCGAATACGGCGGAACAATTCTGGTGCAAAGTTTGGAATACCAGAGAACTTCAGTTCTTCACCTTGAGAGAAGGTATCACCAATTTGAATCGTACCGTGGTTGTGTAGACCAATAATATCGCCTGCATACGCTTTCTCTGCGCGAGAACGGTCACCCGCCATAAAGGTCACTGCATCAGAGATGCTAACCATTTTACCTGTACGTACGTGGTTCATTTTCATACCTTGAGAGTATGTACCTGATACGATACGCATGAAAGCAATACGGTCACGGTGTTTAGGATCCATGTTTGCTTGGATCTTAAATACGAAGCCAGAGAATTTCTCTTCTGTCGCTTCAACTGGACGCTCATTCGCTTGACGCGTTTGTGGCGCTGGAGCCCACTTGGTCAAACCATCCAACATATGGTCTACACCGAAGTTACCCAGTGCAGTACCAAAGTAAACTGGTGTTAGTTCGCCTGCAAGAAATAGCTCTAAGTCGAATTCTGGACATGCGCCCATAACAAGTTCTAGCTCTTCACGTACACTTTCCGCTAGGTCAGCGCCGACGGCTTCATCTAGATCTGGGTTATCAAGACCTTTAATGATGCGAACTTCTTGAATTTCATGGCCGTGACCTGATTCGTATAGAATCGTTTCATCACGGTGTATGTGGTAAACACCTTTAAACTCTTTACCACATCCGATTGGCCACGAAATCGGTGCACATGACATGCCCAATTCGCTTTCTACTTCATCAAGAACTTCCATTGGATCACGTACATCACGGTCCAATTTGTTCATGAAAGTGACAATTGGCGTATCACGCAGACGAGTTACTTCCATCAGCTTACGTGTACGGTCTTCGACACCTTTTGCCGCATCAATCACCATTAGACATGAGTCTACCGCTGTTAATGTGCGGTAAGTATCTTCCGAGAAGTCTTCGTGTCCTGGAGTATCAAGAAGGTTAACCAAGCAGTCATTATAAGGAAACTGCATAACAGAAGTAGTAACCGAGATACCACGTTCTTTTTCCATCTCCATCCAGTCTGACTTAGCATGCTGAGCAGAGCCACGGCCTTTCACCGTACCCGCAGTTTGAATAGCGCGTCCGAAAAGCAGTACTTTTTCAGTAATAGTGGTTTTACCCGCATCCGGGTGCGAGATAATAGCGAACGTTCTGCGTTTAGATACTTCGCCAAGAAAAGTTGTATTTGACATCAAAAGTTCTTCTTCTGCCTGATTATCAGAAGACAAAATCAGTTAGACTGACGCTTCTGAGTATTCGATTCAATTTTGCGCGGTATTCTCTCTTATATTCTCTTATGGGGCAACTTGAACCATTAAAATGGCTGGATTTGCTCGTCAATTTCTATACGAATTAAAATATCAATAAATATAGGCTATAACTAAAGGAGTAGAGGGAACTTGATATAACTATGCCTAAAAGCCAAAAGATAAATTCATTAGCCTTCAGACAAGCTAAAACCGTCTTTTTAGTCTCGGTACTCTTAGGGGTATGTTTTAGCTTTTATCACATCTTGGTGGATCTTCATCAGGAGCAGAAGCGTATTGAAGAACATTATCAATTTAAGCTATTACAAAACTACTCAAATGCCAGTCAAGCGGCTTATCACCTCAATCAACTTTTGGCTGAGCAAGTCGCTTCAAGTTTGATGATGGACAGTGCGATTTATAAAGTCGAAATCATTGACGACTTCGGTGATATTTTAACCCTTAAGGAAAACCGCATCTCCCTACAAGGCAACTTTACAGAAGCACTCTCAAGTTACCTAACACCAAGAACGCCAATTTATACAACAGAGCTTCACCAACCCAATTCACATGTTGTCGTTGGAACGTTAGCGTTTTCCGTTAACGGAGCCAACATTGCTCGAGACTTCATTGCCAAAACCAGTAAGATTCTCTTATTCGATCTATTTAGGAACATACTCCTAACCTCAATCTTACTGTTCTTTTTCTATCAAAAACTGTCTAAGCCTTTAGTCACACTTATCGATTGGGTTCGATCTCTGCAAAACAATAAAAGCGATTTACCGCCTCCGACCCTATATCGTGATGATGAATTAGGCCACTTAGCAAAAACTTTCCATAACCTTTGGAAAGATAGAGAAGCGGCAGAAGCTAAACTCAATCAACTCGCCTACTACGATTCGCTAACAGGTTTAGCGAACCGGAGTCTTCTACTACAATTACTCGGAAAATCCATTGATACAGCGAATATCAAAAGTCAGACAGGAGCTTTGTTTTACCTCGATCTAGATAGATTTAAAACCATCAATGACTCGCTCGGACATACGATTGGCGATCATTTGATTAAAGCGATTTCCATGCGTATAGAAGCGTGGCTCAAAGAAGAATATACGGCGGCTCGAATCGGTGGCGATGAGTTTGCCATCTTGCTACCCAATACCCAATCGGAGAAAGCCCACGATCTCGCACAACAACTACTTGCGCTGATTTCTAACCCATATTCAATTGACGATCACCAGTTGTATTGTACCGTCAGTGTCGGTATTGCTGTTTTTCCTTCCGTTGGCAGCACTAACATTGATGTACTACGTCAAGCCGATACCGCCCTCTATCGAGCTAAGGTGTGTGGTAGAAACAAATACATGTTCTACGAACCTGAAATGCAAGCTCAAGTGGAATCTTTCTTAGAGATCGAGAAAGGTTTACATGAAGCCATCAACAAAGATCAACTTGAGCTCTATTACCAACCTCAAGTAAACAGTGAACACCAAATCATCGGCGTTGAAGCTTTAATTCGCTGGAACCACCCAGATAGAGGAGTGCTTCCTCCTGGTGTCTTTATGCCGATAGCCGAAGAAACCGGGCAAATACTTCAGATTGGTAATTGGATCATTGAAAAAGCCTGCTATCAATACGCAACTTGGAAAGAGCAAGGCGTACTTCCAGAAACGTTTCGTCGCTTAGCGATCAATATCAGTCCCTTACAGTTTTCTCAGGACTCTTTCGTTGAACACATTAGTGAGGCACTGACTCAAGCTGGAATTGTCGGCGATCATATTGAGTTAGAGATAACAGAAAACTTGCTTTTGGAGAATGTAGAAAGCGCGATCCAAAAAATGGTGAAGCTAAAAGAATACAATCTTAAAACTTCTATTGATGACTTTGGTACAGGTTATTCATCATTGAAGTATTTAAAACATCTGTCTGTAGACGTTTTAAAAATAGACCGTTCATTCGTAACGCAATTGCACTTAGATGAAAGTGACCAAGCCATCGTTGATACGATAATCATGACCGCACAAAGACTAAACCTTGAGGTCATTGCAGAGGGTGTTGAAGATTGCAACGAGCTAAATACATTAAAAGGGTTGGGCTGCGAACAATTCCAAGGATACCTATTCGATAAGCCACTCCAAGCGAGTGAATTAACCGAACGTTTCGCGAGGAATCATTACCAATTAGAAGACGTTCAACCAATCCAAGCCATACAAAAATAGCGGTGCTACTACGAATTAGAAAAAGATGTAGCTCATAATAATGGCATCTTCTTTACCGCTTTGGGTTGGGTAGTAATTCAAGCGGCGGTCAACTTCGTTAAAACCATACTCTTCATACAGACCAAAGGCTCGAAGGTTGCTTTCTCGCACTTCGAGCCAAATGCTGTCGGCTTTAGCTTTCTCACAACATGAAAGTAAAGCTTCAATAAGTGCTTTACCATACCCCTTTCCTTGCAACTCAGGCTCAACGGCAACATTCAGCAAAGTCACTTCGCCCACTATATTTTGCGCGTAGAAATACCCAACCAACCGATCACCATCCAGTAAAACATGATGACATGCACCACGACTATTTACATCTCTGATCATATTTTCAGACCAAGGATGCGAATGAGCAGAGACTTCAATGCGGTAAACATCATCGAGATGTTCTACCGCTAACGGGATAATTTGTAGAGTCATAACTTATTGATAAGAGCAGATTTGTTGCCACAAAGCGCGGCGTAATTCATTGTTTCCATCGATAAGATGAATCAACGGCGTGGTAAGAACCTTTCCTTCGTAGTCGATTGGCACATCACATCCTGCAAACCATACCCAACCGGTAAACGGTTCAGACAGTTGATCGAGTTGCTCGGGATAGATATGAAGCGATTGGTTTAGTTCCAGTTTTAAACTTTTCAACACTCGCTCAAACAACAAAGCTGTCTCTTTTTTCGGACATTGGGGGGAGATGAGCAAAAGTTGACAAGACGCTTGCAAAACTAACGTTGGCGATTGGTAGCCTTGCAATCTTTCTGGGTGAGTCAGTTCATAGCACTGAATGCCCATCTCTTGTAAATACTGTATCTCGTGTTGTGGCATAAGGAGTCGTCACTGGTTTGAACGAGGCGATCCTAACACAAAAATCAGAGGCCCTATGAAACATTTCATCACTATTTTAATCTCATCACTGGTTCTATTTACCACTTTTCAAGGTTACGCGAAAGAGAGTGATGACTGGGTCAAAATTAGCGACAAAGTGGTTAACTATAAGTCAGAAACAGATACTGTTGAACCTATGGCCTACATTAGCCAACGCAACTTCAGCAAAATTAAAATCAAAGTGGTTCAAGGTACAGTGAACCTCAAAAAGATTGTCGTGACTATGTCTGATGGCAGCTCCAAAGAGCTTAAAACCATGGGTACACTGACTAAAGGTATGTCAACTCGAGCATGGACCTTACCAGGTGATGAAAATAGTAAATTCAAAAAACTAGATATGACTTACGACAGCTGGGGTAGCACCACCTTAAGTGCGATTGGTTTAAGCAAAAAAGCTAAGATTGAAGTGTGGGGTAAAAAACGCACCGAAGAAGAAAAATAACTATCACCGCAAGATTAAAAAAAGCGCTACTCCAAGGTAGCGCTTTTTACATCAATCCAATGATTAACGATTAGAAGCTCGCCTTCACCGCGTCAGCAATTTTTAACGCTGATGATTGAACAAGCTCTGCATCTTCACCTTCAACCATAACGCGAATCAGTGGCTCAGTACCTGATTTACGCAGTAATACTCGGCCTTTATCGCCCAGTTCAGCTTCCACTTCTTTTGTTGCCTGCTTAACCGCTTCTGCGTCAAGTGGGTTTGAATCACCTTCAAAACGGACATTTTCAAGCACTTGCGGGTATAGCGTCATACCTTGAGAAAGATCATGAAGAGACATATCACTGCCGACGACTGAAGCCAGTACTTGCAAGGCTGCGACAATTGCATCACCAGTGGTTACTTTGTCCAACAAAATGACGTGACCTGAGTTTTCAGCACCAATCTTCCAGCCTTTTGCGAGCAGTTGCTCCATGACATAACGGTCACCTACTGCTGCACGAACAAATGGAATACCTAATTGCTTCAAGCCGTTTTCCATACCAAGGTTTGTCATTAGCGTACCAACAACGCCACCTTTCAGCTCACCGCGGCGCAGTGCATCACGAGCGATAATGTAAGCAATTTGGTCACCATCAACTTTATTACCTAGGTGATCGACCATGATAATACGGTCGCCGTCGCCGTCGAATGCTAAACCTAGGGCAGCGCCTTCTTCCACCACACGTTTTTGCAGAGCACGGACATCTGTCGCGCCAACTTCATGGTTGATGTTAGTGCCGTTTGGCTCAACTCCCATCGCAATCACTTCAGCACCTAACTCACTAAATACCGCTGGTGCAATGTGATAAGTCGCGCCATGTGCACAGTCAACCACGATCTTTTGTCCAGCAAGACTAAGCTCTGTCGGGAATGTACTTTTACAAAATTCGATATAACGGCCAGCCGCATCATTTAGACGCGTCGCTTTACCCAACATTGAAGATTCAACGCATTCAATCTCTTTGTCGAGTTCAGCTTCAATCGCTAACTCTACGTCATCAGGAAGCTTCGTCCCTTCAGATGAGAAGAACTTAATACCGTTGTCGTAATAAGGATTGTGAGAAGCAGAAATCACGATTCCCGCTTCAGCACGGAAAGTTTGCGTTAAGTACGCGACAGCAGGTGTCGGCATTGGACCTGTGAACGTCGCCTTTAGACCAGCAGCGGCAAGACCGGCTTCTAGCGCAGACTCCAGCATATAGCCAGAGATACGGGTATCTTTACCAATGATCACCTTCTTTGTGCCTTGCTTAGCCAACACACGACCTGCAGCCCAACCAAGTTTAAGCACAAAATCAGGCGTAATTGGATATTGCCCTACTTTGCCGCGAACACCATCAGTACCAAAATAACGTCTCTTATCAGACATAATGAATCCTTTTTTATAATCGTTTTCTGTTTAATGATTTTGAGTAACCATTGAAACAATTTTTACAGCATCAAGCGTTTGTTCAAAATCGTGCACGCGAATGATTTGCGCACCTTTCATCGCCGCGATTGTCGCGCAGCTTACACTGGCCGCAACACATTGATCAGGCGCTTTATCGAGCAATTTAAAAATCATCGATTTACGCGACATTCCAGCCAGTAGAGGTAATCCAAATTTATGGAACTGCTCTAGATGCGCCAACATGTGGTAGTTATGCTCAATTGTCTTTCCGAACCCAAAACCTGGGTCTAAGATCAGCTGGTCACGGGAGATTCCCACCGACTCGCACGCAGAGATACGCTCTTCAAGAAACTCTCCGACTTCCAGCAACAAATCATCGTAATGAGGGTTAGCTTGCATGGTCCTAGGTTGGCCTTGCATGTGCATCAAACAAATAGGTAGACCTGTTTTAGCAGCAACTTCAAGCGCACCAGGCTCTTGCAGTGCTCGTACATCATTGATGATGTCAGCACCAACCTCAGCAGCTTGACGCATTACTTCCGCTTTGCTGGTATCAATCGAGATCCATACATCAGATTGTTGACGAATCGCCCTAATGATAGGAATAACACGCTGTAGCTCTTCTTCTAACGCAACATCCGGCGCACCCGGACGAGTCGACTCGCCACCAATATCGATAATGGTGACACCCGCATCTACCATAGCTTTCGCCTGGGTAAGAGCATTGTCGAGAGAATTGAATTTTCCACCGTCAGAGAAGGAGTCTGGTGTGACGTTGAGTATGCCCATGACTTGAGGAGTTGATAAGTCTAGGGTCTTGTTGTTTGCGGTAATTATCATAATAAATACAAAAACCCCGAGTCGCCTCGGGGTTTATTTCTTAACTCAATTATTCAGAGTCTTTTTTCTCTGATGCTTCCGCTGAAGTATTCTCTTGAGAAGTCGGTTGCTCTTCAGCTTTTGGCTGCTCAACCGTTTCATCTTTTTCTTCTGCTTTCGCTTCAGTCTTTGCTTCTGGTTTGCCGTTTTGGTTGTCACCCCAACCTGCTGGCTCACGAATTTCTGATTTACGCTCCATCAGGTCATCAATTTGACCTGCATCGATGGTTTCGTATTTCATCAGCGCATCTTTCATCGCATGCATAATATCCATGTTGTCTTCAAGGATCTGCTTCGCGCGAGCATAGTTGCGGTCGATGATAAGACGAATTTCATCATCAATCAGCTTCGCTGTGTCGTCAGACATGTGTTTGGTCTGAGTCACACTGCGGCCAAGGAACACTTCACCTTCTTCTTCAGCATAAAGAAGTGGACCAAGTTTTTCAGAGAAGCCCCATTGAGTCACCATCTTACGAGCGATATCGGTAGCGCGCTCAATATCGTTTGATGCGCCCGTTGATACTTTTTCAGCACCGTAGATAAGCTCTTCAGCTAGACGACCACCGTAAAGGCTAGAAACCATCGACTCTAGGTGTTGACGAGACATACTTACACGATCTTGCTCTGGTAAGTACATTGTCACACCAAGTGCACGACCACGTGGAATGATCGATACCTTGTACACTGGATCGTGCTCAGGTACCAAACGACCAACAATCGCGTGACCCGCTTCGTGATATGCCGTTGATTCTTTCGTTTCTTCCGACATAACCATTGAACGGCGCTCTGCACCCATCATGATCTTGTCTTTAGCCAATTCAAACTCAACCATAGAAACGTTGCGTTTGTTACCGCGAGCGGCAAATAACGCAGCTTCATTCACTAAGTTCGCAAGGTCAGCACCAGAGAAACCCGGTGTACCACGTGCGATTAGAGAAGGCTCTACGTCACCCGCTAGAGGGACTTTACGCATGTGTACTTTAAGAATTTGTTCACGACCACGTACATCTGGAAGGCCAACAACTACCTGACGGTCAAAACGACCAGGACGAAGCAATGCAGGGTCTAGTACATCTGGACGGTTAGTCGCAGCAATAACGATAATACCTTCGTTACCTTCAAAGCCATCCATCTCAACCAGCATTTGGTTTAGTGTTTGTTCACGTTCATCGTGACCACCACCAACACCCGCGCCACGCTGACGACCTACGGCATCGATTTCATCGATGAAGATGATACAAGGTGCTGCTTTCTTGGCTTGCTCGAACATGTCACGAACACGTGATGCACCGACACCAACAAACATTTCAACAAAGTCAGAACCTGAGATAGTAAAGAACGGTACTTTCGCTTCACCAGCAATCGCTTTAGCAAGTAACGTTTTACCCGTACCAGGAGGACCAACCATCAGTACGCCTGTTGGGATCTTGCCGCCCAGCTTTTGGAATCGGCTTGGGTCACGTAGGTAATCGACAAGCTCTTTCACGTCTTCTTTTGCTTCGTCACAACCAGCAACATCAGCGAAAGTCGTTTTGATTTGCTCTTCGCTCATCATACGTGCTTTGCTCTTACCGAAAGACATCGCGCCTTTACCACCGCCACCTTGCATCTGACGCATGAAGAAAATCCATACACCGATCAACAAGATCATTGGGAACCAAGAGATAAAGATAGTACCCAGTAAGCTTTGCTCTTCTGGTGGTGTACCTTGCACTTTTACATTTTGATTAATTAGGTCATCAAGTAGCTTCTGGTCGTAGACTGGCATGTAAGTAACATAACGCGAGCCGCCGCCACGACGAATGAAAGAGATTTCACCGTCTTTAAAAGTTGCTTCCTGAATCTGGCCTTGGCCAACTTCCTGTACAAACGTGGTGTAATCCACCGCTCTGCCATTGCTCTCTCCAGGGCCAAAGCTCTGGAAAACCGACATCAACACGACGGCGATAACAAGCCACAGAATTAAATTTTTTGCCATGTCACTCAAGGTGTCAGCCTCTCGATAACTAATTGTAATTAAAGGTAGGGTACTACAGTTTATAACCTGTAGCTATAGTGTTAACTTGCCCATCAGAGGGCAAAATAGTTAACCTTTGTAACCAGTGGCTACAACGAAGACTTCCCGTGAGCGAGCTCTCGATGAGTCAGGTTTTCTAATTTTTACGGCTTTAAAGTTGTCTCGGACTTCTTTCACAAACTGATCGAAGCCTTCCCCCTGGAAAACCTTTACAACAAAGCTACCATTTGGGGCTAGAACTTGTCGACACATATCTAAAGCCAATTCAACTAAATACATAGCGCGAGGCTGATCTACGGAGTTGTTTCCCGCGATGTTTGGTGCCATGTCAGACATAACTACATCAACCATCGACGGTTGGATTCTATCGAGTAATGCTTCTAAAACTGCATCATCACGAAAGTCACCTTGAAGGAAGCTTACACCTGCAATGGGATCCATAGGCAACAGGTCACACGCAATAATTTGCCCTCCGTCACCTATTATCTTAGCAGCATATTGAGACCAACCACCGGGAGCCGCGCCTAAATCGACCACAGTCATACCAGGTTTTAGGAGTTTATCCTTAGTTTGGATCTCTTCCATTTTGAAATATGCACGTGAACGATAGCCCTTTTTACGAGCTTCATTTGCGTATTTATCATCAAAATGTTCTTTCAACCAGCGGCCTGAGCTCGCTGAATGTTTTTGTTTGCTCATTTGATTCCTAACAGATAGAGGGACCAACTTACCCAATAAATTATAGTCTTCAGGGATAGATGGCGTTAAAATGGTATTTTTCAACCCTTATATTAAAGAAAATTGGCCGCGTAATGAACCTAAGCACCAAACAAAAGCAGCATCTAAAAGGCCTAGCGCACAGTCTAAAACCTGTCGTGCTTATGGGCGCAAACGGACTAACTGAAGCTGTTCTAGCGGAAATTGAAATTGCTCTTGATCACCATGAGCTAATCAAAGTTAAAGTCGCAACTGAAGATCGTGAGACTAAAAACCTGATTGTAGACGCTATTGTACGCGAAACGCGCGCAGAAAAAGTGCAAGTAATCGGTAAAACTCTGATTCTATTCCGTCAAACAGACGAGCGTAAAATCGAACTGCCACGTAAGTAATTTTTACTTCGTCCGCAATAAAAAAGGTCGCTTAAGCGACCTTTTTTAATTTCAAAATTCAGACCTTGGTCACTTTGAAAGACGTACTTAGATGTAATCTACACGGTCAATTTCAAAGTCACGCTCACCGCCTGGTGTTGAAATCACGACTTCATCGCCTTCCATTTTACCAATCAAGCCACGAGCAATCGGCGAACTTACAGAGATACGACCCGCTTTAATGTCAGCTTCATCATCACCAACGATTTGATAGGTTTTCTCTTCTTCAGTATCACAGTCAATCAAAGTCACTGTTGAACCAAAGATAACTTTGCCCGAGTTATCCATTTTGGTTACATCGATCACTTGAGCAACCGACAATTTGTACTCGATATCACGAATTTGCGCTTCACAGATACCTTGCTCTTCACGAGCGGCATGGTATTCAGCATTTTCCTTAAGGTCACCCAGTTCACGAGCTTCTGCAATAGCTTCTGAGATTTGTGGACGAAGCTTCAGTAGTCGGTCGAGTTCTTCACGCAGCTTTTTCTCGCCGCGTAGTGTCATTGGGACTTTTTCCATTGTTTACCTCATTCCAAAGCAGTCTTTGGACAATAAGAAACTCCCCAACCCAAGGGGCTAGGTAGTCTAGTTAACTCATCAATTTGTTCTAGTGTAAACAAACTTGGCAACTAAATCACCATAATTCCAACACATCAAAAATCCCCGCGCATAACGAAGTGATTATTTTTCATACGAACATCACTACCCTGTATGAAAAAGCCTATAAGCGCGTAAAAAAAACTAAACTTCGACACTTTAGACAAACATCAATTAGCAAAGATATACCCTTACAAAACAATAGTTTGATATTTATTTACTTAAAATAAAACAGTGTTCATAATCCAATTTTATATCATTTTACTACCCCACCGAGGAACTTTGGCGTTAAAACATTGTTCACCGATTGCTTGTGAAGCGTTATCAATTCTTGCTTATTTTTGACATAAATCTTGAATATGAGTCTTGATTCACACGAGCAATAATTAGAGGATAACTACGGAAAAATGAGTTATCGCTCGCATATAACTATTTATGGACAGTAAATTAGGACTTATAAGATGAACAAAACTCTGATTGCTCTTGCAGTTTCAGCTGCAGCAGTGGCTACTGGTGCTAACGCGGCAGAAATCTACAACCAAGACGGCACTACTCTAGACATGGGCGGCCGTGCTGAAGCGCGTCTTTCTCTTAAAGATGGCAAAGCGCAAGACAACTCTCGCGTACGTCTAAACTTCCTAGGTACAACTCAAATCACTGACGGCTTGTACGGCGTTGGTTTTTACGAAGGTGAGTTCACTACTGCTGACAACGCAGATGAAGATGACATCGATCACCGTTACATCTACGCTGGTCTAGGCGGTCAGTTTGGTGAAGTAACTTACGGTAAAAACGACGGCGCACTAGGCGTTATCACAGACTTCACAGATATCATGGCTTACCACGGTAACTCTGCAGCGCACAAAATCGCAGCAGCAGACCGCGTAGACAACATGGTTTCTTACAAAGGTCAATTCGACGACCTTAGCCTAAAAGCAAGCTACCGTTTTGCTGACCGCGTTGAAGGCACGACTTCTGACGCTGGTGCATACGGCGACAATGGCGAAGATGGCTACTCTCTATCTGCTATCTACGCAGTAGCTGATACAGGCCTAAAACTAGGTGCTGGTTACGCTGATCAAAAAGATCAAAACGAATACATGCTTGCAGCATCTTTCGCAGTACAAGATCTATACCTAGCAACAACTTACACTAACGGTGAGCTAGATAAGAAAGATGCAGACTACACTGGTTACGAATTCGCAGCAGCATACACGCTAAACCAAACTGTATTCACTACTACGTACAACAACGCTGAAACTGATGGTGAAACATCTGCAGACAACGTTGCAATCGATGCAACTTACTACTTCAAGCCTAACTTCCGCGGCTACGTATCATACAACTTTAACCTTATCGACAAAGGTGACAAGCTAGGTACAGTTGGCGCTGGTAACGGTACTGCATCTAAGATGGATGCTGAAGACGAGCTAGCTATCGGCCTACGTTACGACTTCTAATTTATGATTTAATGTCATGAATCTAAGACGCCCGCTCTATAGCGGGCGTTTTTTTTACTGGTTATACTGGCCATTACTTTCTTGCTTGGTCGACTCCTAAATTATGCTGCTACCTCGTCTGCTTGTTATTTCTCTTCTATCACTTTGTTCTACTGCCACTATGGCCTATGCACCTTTAGATAAATTACCTTCAGGAAGCCGTGCTAGCGTATTGATTGAAAGCCTCACCGGTGAGCAAACTTTCCTTACCTCAAACAACGATCAACTGTACTTTCCCCCTGCCAGTACGCTTAAACTTGTAACGGCCCTTGCAGCGAAACTAGAACTTAAAGAAAACTTCCACTTCGAAACTCGCCTTGAACAAGTGAACAAAGATGTTGTTATTCGTTTCTCCGGCGATCCAACGCTAACAACCGAGAATCTTAAGCAATTGCTACTTACAGCTCGCGGTAAAGGGTTAACAGCAGTTAAGGGAGACATTTGGTTAGATAACAGCGCTTTTTCTGGCTACGACAGAGCTGTGGGATGGCCTTGGGATATATTAGGGGTTTGCTATAGTGCGCCCGCTAGCGCGATTACCTTAGATGAGAACTGTGTTCAAGCTTCGATCTACACTGAAGCCAATCAAAAAACACGCGTTTATGTGCCTGAGCACTTTCCTATCTACGCTTCAACTCAAGTAAAAAGTGTAACGAAAGTAGAGCAAGAGAGCTCACAGTGTGATTTAGAACTTATTTCTTCATCGGACAACCACTATCAACTGCGTGGCTGCTTAGTTGAGCGTAAAAAGCCTCTGCCACTTAAATTTGCGGTACAAAACCCTGAGCTCTACACCCAGCGCATACTACATACCTTGCTAAATCAACTTGATATTGAGTTAGAAGGTAATATTCGTATTGGTAGTCCAAACAAAAAGCCTTCTAAACTGCTCGCACAACATCGCTCTCCAACCTTAATACCATTACTAGAGGAGATGTTAAAAAAGTCGGATAACTTGATTGCTGATAACCTCACCAAGGCGATTGGCGGGCAATTTTTTCTTCAACCAGGCAGCTTTAACAATGGTACCGAGGCGATCAAACAGATCATTTTTGCCAATACTGGTATCGACCTCAGAAATACTCCATTAGCTGATGGCTCAGGGCTATCACGTAACAACCGTTTCCGTAGTCATGATATGGCTGAAATTTTGCGCTACATTTGGCAAAACGACAATGATCTTAACTTGATCGCGCTTATGCCCAAGTCTGGGCTATCTGGCACCCTAAAATATCGTCGAAGTATGAGAAAAGAGCCAGTAAAAGGGACCATTATTGGCAAAAGTGGCTCTTTGTACGGCAGTTATAATATGGCTGGTTATGGGGTTGATAAAACAGGAAAACCAAGCTCACTCTTCGTCCAGTTTGTGACCGATTATCACCCACCAAAAAGAAAGAGCGATGATAAGCCTACCATCGCTCCTATTACTCAATTTGAGACACTATTTTATAAAGATGTGGTGAAATTCAGTCAGGCAATACCTAAAAAGTAATTCACAACAGTAAAGTAGATCCACATCCCCGAGATATCGACAATAGACGCCAAAACTGGACTTACTAGAACCGCAGGGTCCAGTTTAAACGCACGGGCTAAGATCGGTAATAAACCACCTAACGTCGTCGATAGCGTAACTTGAATGAACAACGCGACAGCGATTGCCAATGCAATGGTGTTGAGTTCAAAGCCACCAGTGGATGTGTCATCGCTAAACAATAGAATACGCCCTACAATCACTAACGCTATGGCAAGTGCTAGACATAAAGCAACCCGGCTCTCTTTCCAAAACACCTTCACCCACTCTCTTTTTCGCAGCTCTCCTGTTGCAAGCGCTCGAATCACCAGTGTGGCTGCCTGCGTTCCCGTATTACCTCCAGCAGCTGCTATGACTGGCATATAAATCGCCAACAGCACTAATTGACTCAAAGTATCTTCGTATTGGGCGATGATTAACCCTGAAACAATGCCTAGTAACGCTAAAGCGATAATCCAACCAATTCGCTGCTTAACGTGTTCCAATACCGATGTATTTAGATAGCTGTTTGAGGTTTCCACTTCTGAGTGAATAAACCCTAGCTGATGCGCATAGTGACGCGCTCGTTTATCGTGTCCTTCATTTTCTAGTAAAGATATAAGTTGCTGCACATACCCAACAGAGCAGTGATGTAAAATAGCCACCGCTTCTTCAATTGGCATAACTGTCAACAAATGAACTTGTTGTGCTTGCTCGTACTGCAAAAATGCATTACGAGCGGCCCCGATCTCTTCTTGTGAAAAGTGAGGGCTGTTTTCAATATAGGTGTTGCTCATTACCGTCATGGCGAATCTCCCGATTGGCAGTAGGTAACGACCATCAAATACAACTAGGCTGACAAAAATTGGCGGTAAAAAACAGGATCAACACAAGGTTGATGCGCTTTATACACAAAAGATAACAAGCTCTATTGTATTTATATTCTAGTTTTAGAGGAGAAAAACGAGAGGATCTTAGAATAGGATAACTCTACCACTTGGGCAGAGGCGGAAACGACAATACCGAAGTGGGTTATTTTTCTCCCTTGATACTAGGAGGATGGTCGATATTGTTCATAAAAGTCTCCAAATAAACCGCCTTTCTGGCAGCGCGGCTATGGTAACAAACTGACATAAAAAAAACAGTCAAAACCATGTAAAAACGTCTAACATTTGAACGAGTTATAACTCTTTAAACAAACATAAAAAAAGCGCCTAAAAGGCGCTTTAATTCACAGTATTTTCAGTGACTTGATGTTTACTATTTAATAGTAAGACGAGCAAACTTACGTTTACCTACTTGGAAAACATAATTACCTACTTCAGGCGTAAACTTCGAATCTGCGACTTTTTCGCCGTCAATCTTCGCTGCGCCTTGTTTAACCATACGCATAGCTTCAGAAGTCGACGCACATAGACCCGCTTCTTTCAGAAGATTACTTACTGGTAGGCCAGCATCAAAGTCAAACTCAGGCATATCATCTGGGATTTGATTCTTAGCAAAGCGGTTAACAAATTCTTGCTCTGCTGCGTCAGCGTCTGCTTCTGAATGGAAGCGAGCAATGATCTCTTTCGCTAGCAGTACTTTTACGTCACGTGGGTTCTTACCAGCTTCAACATCAGCTTTGAACTGAGCAACCTCTTCCAGCGGACGGAAAGAAAGCAACTCGTAGTAGCTCCACATAAGATCGTCAGAGATTGACATAATCTTACCGAACATCTCGCTTGGTGCTTCGCTAATACCGATGTAGTTGTGAGCCGATTTTGACATCTTCTTCACGCCATCTAGACCAACAAGCAGAGGCATCATTAGCACTGCTTGAGGCTTTTGACCCGCAGCTTTTTGTAACTCGCGGCCCATCAGTAGGTTGAACTTCTGGTCTGTACCACCTAGCTCAACATCACTCTCAAGCGCAACAGAATCATGACCTTGAAGAAGTGGATACATGAACTCGTGAATTGCGATTGGCTGACCACCTGCGTAGCGCTTTTTAAAATCGTCACGTTCTAGCATACGAGCAACGGTTTGGTTCGCAGCAAGACGGATCATGCCTTCAGCACCCAGCTCAGATAACCATTCTGAGTTAAAGCGAATTTGTGTCTTAGCAGGATCTAAAATTTTGAATACTTGCTCTTTGTAAGTTTCAGCATTCTTCAGTACGTCTTCACGGCTAAGTGGTGGACGTGTTGAGTTTTTACCTGACGGATCACCAACCATCGCAGTGAAATCACCAATTAGGAATGTCACTTCATGACCAAGCTCTTGGAAAGCACGCAGCTTGTTGAAGATAACCGTATGGCCTAAGTGGATATCTGGAGCTGTTGGATCGGCACCCAGTTTAATACGTAAAGGACGACCTTCTTTTAATTTAGCAATCAGTTCGTCTTCTGGAATTAGCTCTTCAACACCGCGCTTAATCTCGGCTAGTGCAGCTTCAATGCTCGCCATTCTTGTTCACTCCCACAGATTTGGCAAAAATTTGATAATTTGCCATCTTACTTGAATAGCGATGCTTTTTGAAACCAGTTAGACTAAACAGCTGAGCTTTTTTACTTAATTTTTAGAACGAACAATAAAATGCTGGCTATTTTCGCTCGTCTCCCATGGATGCACCGAGCTCTTATTGCACTTTTTAGTGCTCTTATTGTTATTGCGCTGTTTCTTCCAGCCCCACAAGACTTACGTCAAGATGAACGCCAATACCAGGTTGGTAAAGCGTACCCATTATCTATTGACCAATCTGCGTTGATTCTAGAAGAGAGAGCACCAACTTTCGCAGTACTGCATTGGGAAAAGCACACTATTGGCTCAGGCGATAGTATGGCGCTGTTGTTTCAGCGTGCTGGTCTCTCATCTCGCTTGCTCTATCAATTGACTTCTACCAATAAAGATATAGCTAATCGACTGACTAAAGTCCGCCCTGGTGATACCTTTCAGTTTGGTTTTGACGCCGATAACAATCTAATCCAAATCAAACGTAAGCTCAGCGCTTATGAAACCTTTCTAGTGACCAAATCAGAGAATGGCTACACCTCGAGCGTGGATAAAAAGCAAGTTCACTATCAATACAACTACGCGAGTAATACCATTACCTCTAACTTCTGGAATGCCGGTGTAGGGGCGGGCCTAACCGCTAACCAAATTATGGAGTTGGCAGGCATTTTCGGCTGGGATATCGACTTTGCCTTGGATATCCGTAAGAACGATTCTTTTGAAATTCTTTATCAAGAAAAAGTCGTTGAAGGTGAAGTCGTCGGTCGAGGTAAGATCATGGCCGCTATCTTTACCAACCAAGGTGACACCTTTAAAGCGATATTGGATGACAAGAGCGGAAATTACTACGATGAAAATGGCCGCGCTATGAAAAAAGCATTCTTGCGCTCTCCACTGGATTTTCGTCGTGTAACCTCCAACTTTAACCCGACTCGCCGACACCCTGTGACAGGGAAAGTACGAGCACATCGCGGAACTGATTATGCAGCTCCAGTAGGAACACCAATTTGGGCGGCGGGCGATGGCACGGTTCTAAAATCAAGCTATAACCAGTTCAATGGTAACTATGTGTTTATTAAACACAGCAATACCTACATAACCAAATACCTACACTTAACCAAACGTATGGTGAAGACAGGTCAAAGAGTTAAGCAAGGACAAACCATAGGTACATTAGGTGGAACAGGTCGTGTGACTGGTCCGCACCTTCACTATGAATTCTTGGTCAATGGCGTACACAAAAATGCGCGTACAGTGAAACTACCTCAGTCCAAATCTTTGACAGGTAAAACAAAAGCAACCTTCATTGCCAATGCTAACCTTAGATTAGAGAAGCTTGAACGTTACAGCCAATTATTAGCTAAACACTAACACTCTTTAATTGAATAAAGGCCCCAACGATAGTATCAATGGGGCCTTTTTACTATTGAATGATTTTGTAAAAATTAGCGCTACTGGCTTTCGATGACCTTATTCGTAGCCTCTTCCACTTTATGCTCTCGCCCTAACATCAATAAGCAAGGGGTAAGCACCAATGTCAGCACGGTCGCAAATGCCAAACCACCAGCAACCGCTGTAGCTAACTGAGACCACCATTGAGTACTTGGAGCGCCAAATTCAATTTTTTGATTCACCAAATCGATGTTCATCTCAAGCACCATTGGCAACAACCCCAAAATGGTCGTCACTGTGGTCAACATCACCGGACGTAAACGCTGGACACCAGTACGTAGAATCGCATCACGCTTTTCAAGCCCACGTCGGCGCAGCTGGTTATAGGTATCAATCAACACAATGTTGTTGTTAACCACAATCCCAGCTAAGGCGATCACGCCAATACCTGACATAATGATACCGAAAGGTTTTTGGAAAATTAACAATCCGACAAACACCCCAACAGTCGAAAACAGAACCGCACTTAGGATTAAAAACGCTTGGTAGAAGCTATTGAATTGAGTAATCAAGATCAACGCCATAACCACAAGCGCAACTAAGAATGCATTTTGTAAGAATGCCGATGAATTTTCTTGTTCTTCATTTTGACCACGAATTTTAAACTCAACTCCGTTAGGCAATGCCAGCTTCGCTAATTCTTGCTCCACTTTTGGCAATTCAAGTGCAAGGTTATAGCCCTCTTTAATATCGGCAAAAATATTAATCACACGTAAGCCATCAATCCGGTGGATCGTATCCTGCTTATGATCGGGCACTATGCTAGCAAAGTTAGTGATCGGCACCATGCCTGCCGCTGTTTTCACTTTCAACTGATCAAAGCGGCCAATATCACGCTTGTCTTCTGGATAGCGAACCAAAATATCGACCTCTTCCGTTGAGTCATCTGGCAAGTAATCCCCAAGCTTTAATCCGTTAGTCACAAACTGAACGGTATTACCCACCAGCGTCGCATCCGCTGCAAAACGAGCTGCATCATCACGGCGAATATCTATCTGCCAGTCTATCCCTGCCTTACTTGAGTTATCACTCACATTAGTAAAGGCCTGATAGTTATCCGCCCAGTGGCGAACCATTTTAGCCGAGCGATCAAGATCGGCAGGTACTCTTGCCGACATCTCAATCACTAAGTCATGTTCAACCGGAGGACCCGCATCTGGGAACTTATATTCTATTTCAACACCCGCATATTGATCAGTCGTTTGTTTTAACTCATCAATAATGGTCTTCACTTTGCGTCGATACTGCCAATCCACCGGTGTGATCTGAATTTGACCAATTTCATCATCGCCTCCCGTACGGGTATAGACGCTTTCAAACTCATCATGCCCTAGCATGACAGATTCAATGTCTCGCATGATGACATCTTTTTCATGAATCGATAGATCACCGTACGAACGTACTTTTACCGTAAAGAAAGGAGGATCGACTTCTGGGAAAAATTCAGCGCCTAGACCCGCTTTATTGTATGTAAAGCCAACCGCAATAGCGAGTAAAATCGCACAAAAAAGAATCTTCAATGGGTGGCGAATAGCAATATCTAAGGTATGAAAATAGAGTTTCGTTAGCCCCGTTGCTCTCGAATAATCACCATCATGTAACGCCAACATCTTCTCACGCTGCGTATGGCTTACATTCTGTGGCTTACCAATTAATCCGCCGAGGACAGGCACAAAGAGTAGCGCCATGGCCAAAGATGCGGCCAAGGTTGCAATTAAGGTAAGTGGCAGATATTTCATAAACTCGCCAGTAATATCAGGCCAGAATAATAGTGGAGCAAAAGCCGCGAGCGTCGTTGCTGTTGAAGCGGTTATCGGCCATGCCATTCGTTTGGCGGCATCACGATAGGCTTCCCGTCTTGGCGTGCCCTCTTGCATTCTTCGATCTGCAAATTCTGTCACGACGATCGCCCCATCAACCAACATGCCAACGGCCATAATTAATGAGAACAGCACAACGATATTGACGGTCAAACCAAACAAAGACAATACTAACAGACCAGTAAGGAAAGAGCCGGGGATTGAGATACCCACGAGTAACGCAGTTCGAACACCTAAAATGGCAATAATAACGATCACGACAAGGATAATTGCCGACAAGATATTGTTTTGCAGATCATTAAGCATCAACTTAACGTCTTCAGATTGATCCCAAGTGTATTTAACTAGTAGGTTATTTGGCCACTCTTCTTTCTGCTGAGCCCCTTCCATCACAGCTTTAATTAGTTGAACCGTTTCAATAATGTTTTCGCCGGCCCGTTTTTTCACATCCAAAACGATCGCTGATTTACCATCTAAACGGGCAAAGCTTTCTGGGTCTCGAAATGCACGTCTAACAGTCGCCACATCACCAAAAGTAATCACTTGCTTACCATCAACTTTCACGGGCAACTCAAGTACATCTTTTAATGAATCAAATACAGATGGGACTTTGACAGAAAAGCGCCCGTATCCAGTATCCACAAAACCGGCAGCCACGACTCGATTGTTTAAAGCGATAAGGTTGTAGATATCCGCTTGGTCGAGCCCATAACTTTCCATTAATAACGGATCGACGATGATCTCTACAATATCTTCACGATCACCCGCAATATCGACTTCTAAAATCTGACGATAGCTTTCAAGCTTGTCTCTCAACTGACGAGCAATCTGGACGATTGAACGCTCTGGAACTGTGCCGTAAAGCACTACGGTTAACGCCGGTTCTTCAGACGCCAACGTGACTTCATTGACCGTCGGCTCATCGCTGTCTTCTGGCAGTTTAGGCTTGGCGAGGTCAACCGCTTCGCGAACATCCGCCATCGCTTTATTGAGATCGACCCCGACACTAAATTCTAGCATCACAGAAGCATGTCCTTCTGATGCAGTCGCCGTCATCTCTTTCACCCCTTCAATAGAGCGAAGCTCCTGCTCGATTGGACGCACAAGCAAACGCTCTGCATCACTGGGTGAAATGCCTTGGTGACCCACAGAAACATATATGATCGGGATGGTAATGTCGGGACTCGACTCTTTTGGAATCGTAATGTAAGTCAGTACCCCGGCTATCAATACAAACACTAACAAAACCAACATAGTGCGTGTGCGAGAAAGCGCCGCATCAATCAGTGCAAACATATGACCTCCTGATTACAACGTTTTCTGAACAGCGATAACTTGATCGCCATCGCGAACAAAACCTTGACCTGTTGTGATGATATCGACCTGCTCCCCTAGTCCCGTCAGCCAGACGCCATCTTGCTCTGCTTTCACTAATTGAATAGGGATAAAATGCACCTTGTCCGCTTTTAAGGTTTTAACTCCTAAATTACCAGACTCATCTAAAGCCAACATCGCTGGCGTTACTTTTATCGCCAGCTTCTGTTTCAAATTGAGTTCAACTTCGGCGCTGATGCCAGCTGGAATGGCTTGGTTAGGGTTAGCTAGTGCGATTTCGATTGGGAAAGTATTCGTCGCGGGAGACGATACACGTGAAATATAGCGAACTTTACCTGCCACTGACTCACCGGAAATAAAGGTCACCTTGGCAGACTGACCAAATGTAAGGTCTTGAATGTGGCGTTCACTCACATCCGCTTCAATCACTATATTACTTAAATCAATCAGTGAAGCGACCGGATCCCCCACTCCGACAAAATCCCCTTTTTCAATAAAAAGATGATCAACGATGCCGGAAAATGGCGCGGTCACAGAAGTATTTCTTAGAGCAATCTTTGCATTGCTCACCATTGCTTTCGCTTCAACTAATGCTGCTTGGGCATTGGTATAAGCAACTTCACCTTGTAGGCCTCTATCTTTAAGAGATTGCGCGGCTTTGAACTCTTTCTCTCGAACTTTGAGCATGGCGCGCGCGCGTTCAAGTTGAATATCAAGGTCGCCTTTATCAATCTGCGCGATGGTTTGGCCTCGTTTAACGCTCTCACCTTTAGCGACTGTCAATTGAACGATTTTCCCGGCAATTTCAGCGCCAAGTTTCGCTTCTTTATCTGGCGCCGTTCGGCCATATAAATCGATCGACTTATATGTCTTTTGCGCACTAAAGGTTTCAAACGCGACTTTAGCTAAAGGGACTTCCTGTACCGATTTTTCTGGTGGCGATTCCTCAGCATTCAGAGCGCCCAACCCTAACCAAATAGATAAAAGTAAAACAACAACCAGAGAGACAATATAGGGACGTGCCGCGATAAAACGGGTGAACGAGAAACTAGCCATAACAATCCTTTGCTTTTACAGCACTTTTTGAGGCGTGTGAAATCAGGATATAAAGTAACCAACTAAAAATAAAACACAGTTGGACAGTAATTTAGGTTAGGTCTCAGTTTCTAGAATAATACCGCAGATAAAACAAAGGCTGCGAATGCAGCCTTAAAGAAATTTGATATTCAGTTAAACACTGAAAGATGCACCACAACCACAAGTTGTTGTTGCATTTGGGTTGTTGACGAAAAAGCGCGAACCTTCTAAGCCTTCAGTGTAATCAACCTGACCACCAACCAAGTATTGTAGGCTCATAGGGTCAACAACAAGCGTAACGCCGCTGTTTACAATAGTGGTATCGCCATCGTTCACGCTTTCATCAAACGTAAAACCGTATTGGAAACCACTACAACCACCACCTGTGATATAGACGCGTAGCTTTAGATTTGGGTTTTCTTCTTCTGCAATCAGAGCACCCACACGTTTAGCGGCTGCGTCTGAAAATGTTAGTGGGATATTTACTTCGCTCACGATGACCTCTCTCAGTCGTGTACTTCCAGACCGCATTCACTTTCACTATCTGGAGCATTATCTTTGTATTAATGGATTGATTATCTAATACCTGAGTGAAGCGTTCAAGTATTCGCCACTTTTGAAGCTACTTTTTATACTAATTCGCTTCTATTTGGCGTGAAAGTACTCAGAATGTGGTGCAAAGCGTTTTATTGAATGGGATTGGGCAGGTACAATGCGAGCCAAATTGGTCCGAGCAATCAAAAGAGGATATCCCATGACCAAATCAGCAGACCTATTTCAAAAAGCACAACAGACCATCCCTGGTGGTGTTAACTCTCCAGTGCGTGCTTTTAACGGCGTTGGCGGCGCTCCAATTTTTGTCGAGCGTGCAGACGGCCCGTTAATTTTTGATGCTGATGGTAAAGCGTATATCGACTACGTTGGCTCTTGGGGCCCTATGATTCTTGGTCACAACCATGCTGTCATTCGTGAAGCAGTCATTGACGCAGCTCAACGCGGTCTTAGCTTTGGTGCGCCAACAGAAATGGAAATTGCGATGGCTGAGCTTGTTTCTGAGCTAGTACCGTCAATGGAACAAATTCGCATGGTGAGCTCAGGTACTGAAGCAACCATGAGCGCAATTCGTCTAGCTCGTGGTTACACTGGTCGTGACAAAATCATGAAGTTTGAGGGTTGCTACCACGGTCACGCGGACAGCTTATTAGTTAAAGCAGGTTCTGGGGCTCTGACTCTTGGTCAACCAAGCTCTCCAGGTGTTCCGGCTGACTTTGCTAAGCACACTCTCACGGCAACCTTTAACGATCTAGATTCAGTTCGCGAACTGTTTGCGGCAAACAAAGGTGAGATTGCTTGTATTATCGTTGAGCCAGTTGCTGGCAACATGAACTGTATTCCTCCAGTAGAAGGCTTCCATGAAGGTCTACGCCAAATCTGTGATGAAGAAGGTGCACTACTGATCTTTGACGAAGTAATGACTGGCTTCCGTGTTGCTCTTGGCGGTGCTCAGGGTTACTACAACATCAAACCGGATCTAACTACGCTAGGTAAAGTAATTGGTGGCGGTATGCCTGTAGGTGCGTTTGGTGGCCGTAAAGAAGTGATGCAATACATCGCACCAACGGGTCCAGTTTATCAAGCAGGTACACTTTCTGGTAACCCAGTTGCGATGGCAGCAGGTTTTGCCTGTTTGAACCTGTTAAAAGAAGAAGGCAACGAGAAGCGCCTAGCATCAAAAACTAAACAGCTTGCGGATGGCTTTAAAGCTCTTGCGGACAGCCATGGCATTCCACTGGTCGTTAACCAAGTTGGCGGCATGTTTGGTTTCTTCTTTACAGATCAAGAGAGCATCACTCGCTACGAAGACGTGACTAAGTGTGACATTGAACGCTTTAAGCGCTTCTTCCACCTAATGCTAGAGCACGGTGTTTATCTAGCACCTTCAGCATTTGAAGCAAGCTTCACCTCCCTAGCACATGGCAGCAAAGAAATTGAAGCGACATTAGAAGCAGCAGATCGCTGTTTTGCAATTATTGCTAAAGAAGCGTAAACCATAATTTAGAGAAAAGGCTGCATCATGCAGCCTTTTTTATTGCCAATTCACCACAACCAACACCATCAATACGGTAAAAAACAGCGCAAACCAAGGCACTGATCGTCTCGGCTTTGTAGAGTTATTGCAGCTCTTATCATTATTACAATAGCCCATAGATTTGACTCACCTCTGATACTTGCCTGATTCTTCGTTGATAACTCCCTGTTTTACAGCCATTATACTGTCACACCTTTAAATCTTTGGACAAAACTGTGTCAGATAAAGTCAAAATCACTTCAAGCCACTGGGTATTGATTGCTGCGCTATTAGCGGCCGGATTTGCGTGCTTCTTATTGGTTGAGCCTTACATTAACTCTATTGTCATGGCCTTCATCATTTCTTTGCTGATGTTCCCAATCCATCAGTGGATCGAACAAAAACTGCCAAACCACAATAACATCGCATCATTGCTTTCATGCGTCGTTTTGACCTTTATTATCGTCGTTCCTTTATTATTTGTTTTTGCTGCAATTATTCAACAAGGATCCGCATTCTCACAAAATGTATATCAATGGGTGACTCACGGAGGTATCCAAACTATTTTTGAGCATCCGTGGGTGGTAAAAGGACTGTCACTTATCAATACGTATTTGCCATTTGACACGATTGAGCCTCAAGAGATAGCGCAAAAAGTCGCGCAATTTGCCACCAGTTTTGGCAGCAACTTAGTCGGTATTAGTGCAAAGATCTTGGGCGATGCGACCAATTTCCTAATGGATTTCTTCTTGATGTTGTTCGTTTTGTTCTTCTTATTACGTGACCACGATAAGATCATCAGCGCAATTCGTCATATTCTTCCCCTCTCGCGTAGTCAAGAAGACAAGCTATTAGATGAAGTGGAGCAAGTTTCAAAATCAGCTGTTATGGGATCTTTCCTAACCGCAATCGCGCAAGGTTTAGCTGGTGGTATTGGTATGTGGTTAGCCGGATTCCCAGGCCTTTTCTGGGGAACCATGATGGGCTTTGCCTCATTCATCCCGGTAGTCGGCACTGCGTTAATTTGGATCCCAGCCGCTATTTACCTCTATCTAACGGGTGACAGTACTTGGGCAATCTTCCTCACTATCTGGTGTGTTGCCGTTGTAGGCTCAATTGATAACTTACTCCGTCCTCTTCTAATGCAAGGTAGCGGTAGCGCGGGAATGAGCACGCTAATGATCTTCTTCTCACTATTAGGAGGCCTGCATCTATTTGGCTTAATCGGCTTGATATATGGTCCACTAATCTTTGCTATTACTATGGTGCTATTCAATATTTATGAAGAAGAGTTCCAAGACTTCTTGAATCGACAGGATTCGAACTAAACTAATTTGGTATCAAAGGGGGATTATGCGAAAATCCCCCGTCTTTTTTATCTAATAGAGTCCACTATGTCTGCTTATATTGCGCCAAGCCAAATTGCGGAAAGACAACTCGCTTACTTCGAAGGTAAACACGTTCTGGTTGCGGGTGAGTCTGAAGATCTTTTCCCTATTGAATTGGTTAAGCATTGTGAATCCGTAACTGTGTTCACAACCAATTACGGTTATTACCGTCAAATCTCTCCGTATGCGCAGATCACTAGCGTATTTGGCGCTGAATTTAACCAAGATACTCAAGCAGACTTAGTACTACTTTATTGGCCAAAAGCAAAAGCGGAAGCAGAATTTCTGCTGGCGATGTTAATGGCGAAGCTAGGCACTGACACTGAAATTGTGGTGGTAGGAGAAAACCGCTCGGGCATTAAGAGCATTGAGAAAATGTTTAAAGCCTATGGACCAATCACCAAATATGATTCAGCTCGTCGTTGTTCATTCTATTGGGGCCAATGTACCGAGCAAGTTAAGCCATTTAAGCTTCAAGAATGGTTTAAGAGCTACCAAGTCACTTATAAACAGCACGAATTAACCATTAAGAGCTTACCTGGCGTATTCAGTCACGGTCAGTTTGATGTTGGTAGCCAGCTATTACTTGATACACTGCCAGCGCTTTCTGGCAAAGTTCTAGACTTTGGCTGTGGCGCGGGTGTTATAGGTTCAGTGATGGCTAAACTTAACCCTTCTATCGAGCTTGAAATGTGTGACATTAGCGCACTAGCTGTAGAGTCGAGTAAAGCGACACTTGCAGCCAATGAATTAAAAGGGAAAGTATTCGCTTCTGATATCTATTCGGATACCAGTTCAGATTATCGCTTTATTATTAGCAACCCGCCGTTCCATGCAGGCTTAGATACGAGCTACAGCGCGACAGAAACTTTGCTTGCAGAAGCACCTAAGCATTCAGCCCGCCCTGGAGAGCTGATCATCGTCGCCAATAGCTTTTTAAAATACCCACCGATTATCCAACAAGCGTTTGGTAATTGTGAGACGCTAAATAAGACCAACAAATTTAGCATCTACCACGCTCAGAAATAATCTTGAGCCCAGTTATTGCACAGTAACTGGGCTTTTCTTCAATACCAGCCACTAAATTTGCGCCTTTCTCCACGCTTTAATTGCGACTTACTTGTCAAAGTAAAAAAACTCGTTAATTTTGTCACTTTAGGAAATAACGTTTTTACTTTGCTCTGCCGTCAGCATTATCTTGCAGACTAGATTCAACCTGACACAGAGCCGTATTTTCACGGAAAGTCTCATAACATCATGTTTAAGTTGTATCGAAAGCAAAGATTTCAACGCCTTCAAAGCACATTAATGCTGGCATTTCTAGCGTTAAGTCTTATCCCTTTGACTATTACTGCCATCTTCTTTTTGCAATCCCACACCACAGATCTGCAAGAACAGAGCACCTCTCACCTTGTCTCAGTGCGAGACAGTAAACAGCAACAAGTTGTTGATTACCTGTACGCTAAAGAATCTGAAGTCATGGGTTTTGTTCGCTCGGAACTTGCCTATGCGAGTGGCGGACGCTTCTATGGTCTAGTTAATGCTTTTCAAAGCTTAGGGCTAGACATGGAGAATGCTCGAGAATATGCGCAAAAACGTTATATTCAGGGTTCAGGCGATCAAATCAAAACGTCAATATTGCCACAATCCAGCATCTTCAACGGCACTGAGCGTTACCGCCTGCTCCATAAGCGTTACCACTGGGCCTATCTAGAGCTGCTAAAGCGCTCTGATTTTGACGATATTCTACTGGTAGATAGAGATGGTAATGTCACCTACTCGATCTATAAATATGACAACTATGGCACTAACCTACTATCTGGTAAGTACCAAGAAGCTAATCTAGGTAAAACGTTCCAGAAACTACGTACCTTGGTGACTGAGAAGCGCAAGACCAACGAAGATTTTACACCTGTTGTTATCTCGGATTTCACTGATGACAATGGCAAATCAGTGGCCTGGTTAGGTGCGCCCATCATTCAACAGGGTTACCTACATAGTTACGCCATGTTCCGTCTCCCTAACAATGGCATCACTAAACTGATCGCTGATACCAACAACATTGCCTCAATGAAGACTCTACTTGTTGGTAGTGATCACCACTCCCGAACCTTGGCATATGAACAAGAAGACATCGATCGTAGCCAAGAAGTGGTCAACTTAGCGCTCAGCGGTTTAACCAATGTAGGTACCTATACCAACACTATTGGTGAAGACACTATTGCTGCGTATAGCCCAGTATCTTTTAAAGGTATTGATTGGGCTCTAGTGGTAGAAGTACCTGAAAGTGTCGCTTTTGCCCGTGTCCACCAGCTTGAGAAGTTGTTTGTTGTCGCAATGCTTATCGCGCTTGTATTAGTGATCATGGCATCACATTACTTATCTAACTTCATCACCTCACCTCTACTTAAGCTCACTTGGGCTGCAGAAAAAGTGTCAGCAGGTGATATGGACGCAAGTATGATCAATACGGAGCGTAAGGATGAAATAGGCCGACTCGCGGTTAGTTTTGAACGCATGCAGCGTTCTATACGTGAAAAGATCCAACTCATCAAACAGCAAAATGAAGAATTAGAAAGTAATCTACAACTGATTCAAAAGCAAAATGATGAGCTACAACTTGCCAATAAACTCAAAGATGAGTTCCTCGCAACCACATCACATGAACTGCGCACACCTCTTCATGGCATGGTCGGTATTGCAGAGGCGTTAATCTCTGGCGCTAACGGCCCAATCACAGCAGACCACAAATACCAGCTAGACATTATTATTAGCAGTGGTCAACGCTTGGCGACCTTGGTTGATGATCTGCTCGATTATCACAAGATGCGCTATGGCAACCTGGATATTGAAACCAGTGCCGTTGATCTCTCTGGCGCCACTCATCTGGTATTGGAGCTCTCTTCTCATTTACTCGGTAACAAGCCACTACGCATTATCAACCAAGTACCTAATGAGCCTATTTGGGTCAGTGCTGATCCTCAGCGCCTAGAGCAGGTTTTGTACAACTTGATCGGAAATGCGATTAAATATACCAGTGAAGGCAAAATCGTTATCTCTGCCACCGTGGTTGATAACAATATTCGAGTTCAAGTCGTCGATACAGGCCAAGGTATTCCTGCGGATCAACTCGATCATATTTTCGAACCGCTAATTCAAGCAGGCAATGACTCGAGTCGCTATCGTCAAGGCGCAGGGCTAGGGTTATCGATCAGTCGTCAGTTGATTGAACTGATGAAGGGATCACTCTATGTCAGCAGTCAACCTATGGTCGGTACAACATTCAGTTTCACGCTGCCAATTGCGACAGAAGAACAAATTGAGCAAGCAAGCCAATATGAAAGCTCTCATTTCAGAGCTCCAGAGATAGGTGATATCGACCTCGCAGAGACCGGCAACCTGCCTGAGAACCCAGAAGGTCCTCTACTATTAGTGGTCGATGATGAACCTGTAAACCTTCGAGTTCTTGACAGTTTCTTACGCCTTGAAGGCTACCGTGTGAGGACGGCTAAGGATGGTTTAGAGGCGATTGAAAATATCGAAAAAGAAAAACCTGAGCTGGTCCTTCTCGATATCATGATGCCGGGTATGAGTGGCTACCAAGTGTGTGAAACACTACGTAAAGAGTATGACCACGCTCAGCTACCTGTCATCATGCTTACAGCTCTAAATCAAGCCGACGATCGGATTCGTGGATTCAATGCTGGTGCCAATGACTATCTCTCTAAGCCTTTCAACAAACAAGAATTGGCTGCGCGTATTATGGCCCACCTAACCGCTAGTAAAGCGGAGCAACGCCGTGTTGAGAATCAACAATTACAACTTGAGCTAAAACAGCGCGCTCTCGTTGAAGCGAGCTTGTTGGAGACACAAGGGCGCCTACTAGAGCAATTAGAAACCGCTCCAGAAGCAATCATCTGTGTTCGTGATGACAATAAGATACGATTTGCCAATGAAGCTGCATCTAAGCTATTTAAACGCTCAACAGAGCAACTAAAACGCTCATCAGCGGAAGAGTTAATCGCTCCTAAGTTTCTTAACGTCACTCAAGAGCACTACTGTGGTGTTATTGATATCTATGTGGAAGATGTACGTCAGCACCTGTCGACTGACATTCTGAAACTGCCTGAAGGCTCGGGTCTCAGATCGATTTATATCTTTAACGTCGGTGGCAGCATCAATGCTAGCCGAATAAACAACCTAGAGACGGCTATTGAAGCACTATCAAGTTATGCGTTTGACGGTGATAAAGCTAAGCTACAAGAGTTAAAAGAACTCGGAGGAGAATTTACCCGTTTAGCCGATAAAGTCTCTTCAGACAGCAAGCCAAAACAAGAAGTCATGCGAGAAATCTTAGTCGATGCGATGACCAACGCTATCGAGTACTGGGAGAGTGTGACAGGTGAAACCAAGTTTGCCTTTGCTGAGCAGAGTGGTTTATGGCGCGTCTATTTAGACCGAAGTACCTTACAAACCCGTACGTTGGATAAATACCTACGTATGGAAACACTGCCGAAGACACCTCGCTGGCGTACCGTTTTGAGCTCGCTCGACTACATTCTTGAGCATTGCAATGAACAAAGCCCTCAACGCACTCATATCGAAGGACTGCGCAATAAACTACAGCACCTACTAACGAGTTAAACATAACGAGTAAAATTGAATAAAGCCCGCTTAGCTAGCGGGCTTTTTTATACCAGTAAAACAAACAACAATATACTCAAGAAAGGCTTATTACGACACGTAAAACAAGGTAATTTTCTCACTTAAAATTGGCGCAACTTGACTTATAGAGTGACCTAAATGGCCACTACAATAGCGATTTGACGTAAAAACAATCGATATTGCGAACCCAGTCACAACAATACGGCAGATTTTAATTAGTTGGGTAAATTAACACTACAAAGCCTAAGTGATTAAGATCTCAGATAATCAACCTAAGCAAAAAACCGCTTAATATAAAGACCAACAATGTAAGTAACCACTAACAAATGACCATACAGCAAAATCACAGTGCGAGTCAGATCACTTAACAAAAAACATACAGCAGGTGCTGAAATTACGTTCAATTGACGTTATTAACGAGGGTTGGGGTAGTTTTTACGTTTTTAACGAGAATAGCGATTGCGAAAATTAACGTTAAGGTGTTTTCTAACTGTGCCTAAGGCCTACAGGCCACTCTAGATTTCTCATCACCTCCGATAAGAAATCATTTCATAGAGGTGGGCCTTAGTGAGTGTTTATCAATTGATGACATTCCATTCCATAAGTGAAATGAAAGCAAATAGTAAGGAACAGCTATGCTTGCCAACATAAAAAAAACAGCACTAGCAACAGCAATTATTGCAACAGCAGCAACTGGATTCACATCTGTTGCAGCAGCCGCTGAGCGCAGTGAACTAACGATCCACCCTAAAGAGTTCACCACTTTCGTACGTAACTTTAACCCGTACCTAGGTGCTACTAACCTACACACTACAACTGACTTCCTATACGAGCCACTAGTAGTATTCAACGAAATGCAAGGTAACACTCCTGTATTCCGTCTAGCAGAAAACTACACAATTGCTGACGATCTACTGAGCGTTGTTTTTGACCTACGTAAAGGCGTTAAATGGTCTGACGGTGAAACATTCAACGCAGACGACGTAATTTTCTCTTTCAACCTAGTTAAAGAGAAGCCAGAGCTAGATCAAAGCGGTATTAACTCTTGGGTTTCTAGCGTTGAGAAATTGAACGACTACCAAGTTAAGTTCAATATCAAAGAAGCTAACTCAAACGCTCCTTACGAAATCGTGAAAGTGCCTGTGGTACCACAGCACGTATGGAGCAAGATCAAAGATCCTTCAACATTCACTAACGAAAACCCTGTAGGTTCTGGTCCATTTACTGAAATCGCAACGTTTACTCCACAGCTTTACATTCAGTGTGAAAACCCTAACTACTGGGATGCAGATAACCTAGATGTTGACTGTCTACGTGTTCCTCAAATCGCAAACAACGACCAGTTCCTTGGTAAAGTTGTAAATGGCGAAATGGACTGGACTTCATCGTTCATTCCAGACATCGACCGTACGTACGCTGCTGCAAGCCCTAACCACCAGTACTGGTACCCGCCAGCAGGTACACAGGCATTCGTTGTTAACTTCAAACACCCAGATGCAGCTAAGAATGAAGCTCTAACAAACGTAGACTTCCGTCGCGCGTTCTCTATGGCTCTTGACCGTCAAACTATCATCGACATCGCATTCTACGGCGGTGGTACAGTGAATGACTTCGCATCTGGTCTAGGTTACGCATTTAAGACTTGGTCTGATGAGAGCACTCATAAGAAATACCAAGGCTACAACACGTACAACGTTGAAGGTGCTAAAGAGCTACTTAAGAAAGCTGGCTTTAAAGACGTAAACAAAGACGGTTTTGTTGATACTCCATCTGGCAAGTCTTTCGAGCTTCTAATTCAATCTCCTAACGGTTGGACTGACTTTAACAACACTGTTCAGTTAGCTGTTGAGCAACTAGCAGAAGTTGGTATCAAAGCTAAAGCACGTACTCCAGATTTCTCTGTGTACAACCAAGCTATGCTTGAAGCAACGTATGACGTCGCTTACACCAACTACTTCCACGGTGCAGATCCACACCTATACTGGAACAGTGCTTACAACTCAGAGCTACAGTCTGGTGACGGTATGCCTCGCTTTGCAATGCACTACTACAAGAACGATAAGCTAGACGGTCTTCTAAACAGCTTCTACAAGACAGCTGATAAGAATGAGCAGCTAGAAATCGCTCATGGCATCCAGCAAATCATTGCTTCTGACCAAGTAACGATTCCAGTAATGTCTGGTGCTTACATGTTCCAATACAACACAACTCGCTTTACTGGTTGGTGGAACGAAGAAAATCCAAAAGGCCGTCCAAACATTTGGGCTGGTATCCCAGAGCGTCTACTACATGTACTGGACCTAAAACCAGTTAAATAAGTAGTTGTTCTAACTATGCGGCACGCAGTCTGTGTGCCGCTAAATCCCCCCACTCTTTGATTAGTTTGTTAAATGGCGCCAGTCGTCAGGGGATTTTTCGCTCTAAATTTTGTTTTCGCTAGGAGCGACCTGAAACCAGAAACAGGGAAAATCTGGGTGAGTAAGGTGTGAGTTATGGGTTATTTTTTAAGACGTTTGTCGTTCTATTTGGTCGCATTATTAGTTGCTGCGACGTTAAACTTTATTATTCCTCGAGCAATGCCGGGTGATCCCGTTACCATGATGTTTGCGAACGCTTCGGTACAGGTAACACCAGAGCGCATTGCTGCAATGAAAGAACTGCTAGGCTTTGTCGATGGCGGCCTATTCGTTCAATACATTGCCTACATGAAAAACATTCTTAGCTGGGAACTAGGCACTTCAATTCAGTTCTACCCTCTATCAGTAAACAAACTGCTAGGTGGCGCATTTGGTTGGTCTCTTTTCTTAGCCGGTAGTGCTGTAGTCCTATCTTTCGCTTTGGGTTCAATCTTAGGTATTTTCGCAGCATGGAAACGTGGTAGTAAATACGATGCATTCGTTACTCCAGGCATGCTCATTATCCAGGCGGTTCCACAGGTTGTAATTGCGATGCTAGCGCTCTTCATTTTCGCAATCGGCTTAAAGTGGTTCCCAACAGGATATGCTTACACTGCGGGTACCATTCCAGATTGGACAAGCTGGGAGTTTTACAAAGATGTCGCTTATCACGCCGTTCTTCCTCTTTTCTGTGCGTCTATCATCCAGATTGGTGGCTTCCTAGTAAACATGCGTAACAACATGATTAACCTACTAGGTGAAGACTACATCACAATGGCGAAAGGTAAGGGCCTAAGCGAAAATCGCGTTGTCTTTAACTACGCTGCTCGTAACGCGCTACTACCAAGTGTAACAGCCCTATCTATGTCGTTAGGTATGGCAATCGGTGGTCAGCTAATCATTGAAATCATCTTTAACTACCCGGGCCTAGGTACGGTTCTTCTGAACGCTATCCACGCTCGTGACTACCAAGTACTGCAAGGGCAATTGATCATCATGACGATGTTCATGCTGTCATTCAACCTTATTGCCGACATGCTCTATGTTGTTCTTGACCCTCGCCTTCGCAAGGGAGGTAAATAATTATGAAATCTCTATTTAAACTTATTCTTGGCAACGCATACGCACGTGTTGGGTTAGCGATTGTCTCACTGTTTATCTTTATGGCGGTAGCAGCTCCACTGATTACTCAACACGCCCCTGATAAGCGTACTGGTAATCCACATGAGTACCCTTCATTTGTAGTGAAATCTGCTCAAGCAAATCCAGACGGTTGGATCGCAGAAAACTTAGCAACTGATCGCCGCACCATGATCATGTCTAAAAAGGCTGACCACACTTTAGGTACTAGCCGTATGGGCCGTGACATCTGGTCTCAGCTTGTTTACGGTGCACGAATCTCTCTAGGTGTAGGCTTCGGTGCTGGTCTAACGGTATGTTTCCTAGCGACGGTTATTGGTATTTCAGCAGGTTACTTCGGTGGTCGCGTTGACGATGTGTTAACAGCCGCAATGAACATCATGCTGGTAATTCCGCAATACCCTCTACTATTCGTACTGGCTGCATTCATCGGTGAGGCAGGGCCACTAACGATAGCTATCATCATTGGTTGTACCTCCTGGGCTTGGGGGGCGAGGGTTATTCGCTCGCAAACTCTAGCCTTAAGAGAAAAAGAGTTTGTTAAAGCTGCTGAAGTATTGGGTGAATCTTCATTCCGTATCATCTTCGTTGAGATTCTTCCAAACCTAATCCCAATTGTGGGTGCAAGTTTCATCGGTTCAGTTATGTACGCAATTGGTATGGAATCTATCATTTCGTTCCTAGGTCTTGGTGACCCAAGCACAATCAGTTGGGGCATCATGCTGTACAACGTACAAACTTCATCAGCAATGCTTATCGGCGCTTGGTGGGAAGTATTGGCTCCATGTTTCGCTCTAACAGTTCTAGTTACTGGTCTAGCACTACTTAACTTCGCAGTAGATGAAATTGCTAACCCGCAACTTCGTTCACACAAAGGTATGAAACGTTGGAAGAAACTTGCTCAGCAAGATAAGCAAGAACGTACACCTGAACTACCACCACAAAATGCACTTTGGAGCGGAGATAAATAATTATGACTACCCCACTTATTTCTATCCGCAATCTTTGCGTTGATTACATCACTGATTCTGGCGACGTTCGCGCGTGTAACAACGTTAGCTTCGATATCGCACCAGGTGAAGTCTTTGGTCTAGCTGGTGAATCTGGTTGTGGTAAATCTACCGTCGCGTTCTCGCTAATGCGCCTTCATAAGCCGCCAGCATATATCTCTGGTGGCGAGGTAATCTTCAATGGTGAAGATATCCTTAAGTACAGCGACGAGCGTATGCAATCATTCCGCTGGAGTGAAATGTCAATGGTGTTCCAAAGCGCAATGAATGCTTTGAACCCAGTATTAACCATGGAAGATCAGTTCTGTGACGTAATTATGCGTCACACAAATATGACCCGAGAACAAGCACGTAAGCGTGCAGAAGGCCTACTGGAAATCGTTGATATTCACCCTAGTCGCTTGAATGACTACCCTCACCAGTTCTCTGGTGGTATGCGTCAGCGCTTGGTAATTGCGATTGCACTCGCTTTGAATCCAAAAATGATCATCATGGATGAACCAACAACAGCACTTGATGTGGTTGTTCAGCGTGAAATCCTACAGAAGATCTATGCACTAAAAGAAGAGTTCGGCTTTTCAATTTTGTTCATCACCCATGACTTATCGTTAATGGTCGAGTTCTCTGACCGCATCGGCATCATGTACTCAGGTGAATTGATTGAAGTTGCTCCATCGAAAGAGATTCTACAAACCCCATTCCACCCATATACAAAAGGGTTGGGTAGCTCTTTCCCTCCACTAATTGGTCCAAAAACTAAGTTGACGGGTATCCCTGGAAACCCACTAAACCTGCTGGAAATTCCGCAGGGCTGTCGTTTCCAAGCTCGCTGTGACCGTGTACATGAAGCGTGTACTCAAGTCCCGACTCAACTTAGACAAATTGAGCCAAATCGTTTCTCTAATTGCCACCTTTACGGTGACCCAATTGCTCAAGCAAAGCTCTAAGAAGCTACTGAGAAATAAGAATAAAGATTACTGGAGACAATTATGAGCAAAGAATATGGCGAACTACTGGTAGAAGGGAAAAATCTAGTTAAAGATTTTCCTATTAACAGTAACGCACTAAACCAACCAATGATGCGTGCCATTAACGACGTGTCATTCAAGATGTACAAGAGCCGTGGTTTGTCCGTTGTAGGTGAATCTGGTTCAGGAAAATCAACAACAGCGAAAATGATCGCAAAAATGTACGCTCCAACTGATGGTGTGATTGAATACAAAGGACGTGATATCCAAACGATCGATTCGCGCTCTGACATCATGGCGTACCGCGAAGGCGTTCAAATGGTTTGGCAAGACCCGTTTGGTTCATTGAACCCAACGCACAATATCTTCCACCATATCTTGCGTCCGCTACTGATCCACAAAAAGGTCGATCCTCGCAATAAGAAAGAGCAGGAAGAGCGTGTTTATGACCTTCTTGAACAGGTAGGCTTAATTCCGCCAAAAGAGACATCACAGAAGTTCCCTCACCAGTTATCTGGTGGTCAACGTCAACGTGTCAACTTGGCCCGCAACATTGCAGTCGGAGCTGAAGTGGTTCTAGCGGATGAACCAACATCAATGCTAGACGTGTCAATTCGTGCCGGTGTACTTAACTTGATGGAAGAGATGAAGTTCGAGAAGCAAATGTCTCTACTCTACATCACTCACGACATTGCAACGGCTCGTTACATCGCCGAAGACTTAGCGGTTATGTATGTTGGTCACATGGTTGAATGGGGTGATACCGAAGAGATCATTCACGATCCTCAACACCCATACACTCAGTTGTTGGTTTCAGCGGTTCCAGATCCAAGCAAATCTATCCATGAGAAACTGAAAGGTAATAAAGGCGAGATACCGCTTTGGACTCCAGCTTCACTAGGCTGCCCATTTGCTGGACGATGCCAGCATGCCACTGACAAATGTCGTGAAAAACTACCAGAAGTGACTCAACTTTCTGATAACCACTTTGTTCGTTGTTACTTGTACGAAAACTAAAACCTAATGAGCCAAGAATCACCGAGATTCTTGGCTCAATAACACCATAAGAAAAAATTTTTATCTTCGGAGATTTTAATGCTGCTACTTACTAACCACATTGGTTATGAAGCCCTTGGTCCAAAGCAAGCTGTTCTGATGACAAGAAAGCCACGCCTTTCTACCACCACTGCGCTATTGGTGTGTGCCGACAGTCATCAAACTGTGGCTAACTTTAGCATTGAGAAAGGAACTAAGGTTGCAAACTGGCACCAAGGGAATTTTTTTCGCATTGATTTCTCGGAATTTAACCAATTCGGTAGTTACTACCTACGTGTAGATAATCTCCGCTCAGAAATATTCAAGATCGATAACGGGTTATTGTTCAATACCACTCTGTCCGATGTTCTTCACTACTTCAAATCACAACGTAGTGGCGGCCGCTTCGATAAACAAGATCACTCAATTCCTCTGCTAGGTACCGATCAACGTGTAGATGTACATGGTGGTTGGTACGACGCGTCCGGAGATGTGAGCAAATACCTTAGTCACCTTTCCTATGCCAACTACCTGAATCCGCAACAAACTCCAATGGTTGTTTGGAACATGTTGAAAGGATTAGAGCTTATCGGTGAAAGTGATCAAGTCGCTCAATTTACCAAGGTTCGTATTACCGAAGAAGCATTGTTTGGTGCTGATTTCCTAATGCGCATGCAAAACGACGCTGGCTACTTTTATATGACTGTTTTTGATAAATGGTCCAAAGATATCAACCAACGTGAGATATGTGCCTACGCGACACAAGATGGCCATAAATCTGAAGACTATCAGGCTGGATTTAGACAAGGTGGTGGCGTTTCTATTGCTGCGCTTGCCGCTGCTGCTCGACTCCAAGAAAGTGGCGAATACAGTAGTGATGAGTATTTAAAAGCAGCAGAGCAAGGTTATTGGCATCTACGTGAATTTAATAATCAATATCTTAATAATGGTGAAGAGAACATCATTGACGAGTACTGCGCATTGCTGGCAACAGTCGAACTCTTTAAAACCACGTCTAAAGATCAATACTTAACAGAATCTCGCGAATGGGCAAGTCGACTGCTCAAGCGACAGCTCTCTGATGACAACTTTGACCATTTCTGGTCAGCGAATCAAGACGGATCTAGACCTTTCTTCCATGCCGCTGAAGCTGGCCTACCAAGCCTTGCGTTATGCACTTATTTAGAAATAGAAACGGATACACAGCTAGCACAACAAACTCTTACAACCATTGAGCGAAATGTCACGTTTGAGTTGAACATTAGCCAAAATACTGCGAATCCATTTGGTTACCCTCGTCAGTACGTGAAAGGGGTAAATGAAAATAAACGTGATGCCTTCTTCGTTGCGCATAACAATGAATCGGGTTATTGGTGGCAAGGTGAAAATGCTCGCCTAGGTTCATTGAGCTCAATGGCATTTTTTGCACTGCCATTTATCAAAGATACTCAGCTTAAACAGCAACTCCTACGTTTCTCTCAGGATTCACTTAACTGGATTCTGGGCCTTAACCCATATCACATGTGCATGCTTGACGGCCACGGCCACAATAATCCCGACTATCTACCCCAGTATGGCTTTTTTAATGCTAAAGGTGGGGTATGTAATGGGATTACAGCTGGATTTGATGATGAGCAAGATATTGCTTTTAACCCTCCAGGTCAGAAAGACGACATGCTTCAAAACTGGCGTTGGGGAGAGCAATGGATTCCTCATGGCGCCTGGTATTTACTCGCAGTAATCGCACAATTCAATCACTTTAGCCTGCAAGGAGAGAAATAATGACTCTTTACTACGTTGGAATTGATGGTGGCGGAACATCTTGTCGCGCTCGAATTCGTGACGAGGCTGGTAACTTTATCGGTGAAGCGAAAAGTGGCAGTGCCAATATTTTATTAGGCGTAGACGTAGCGATGACATCTATTATCGATGCGATCACACAAGCAGCTCGATTGGGGGGACTAACCGAGAAAGATTTTCCTAATATGCATGTGGGCCTTGCACTCGCGGGCGCAGAACAGAAATCAGCATGGCATAGCTTCATGCAGCAAACTCACCCATTCGCTACTATCGTTCTTAATACTGACGCGTATGGCGCCTGCGTGGGTGCTCACAATGGCGATGATGGTGCCATTATGATTGCCGGAACGGGTTCATGTGGTATCTACTTAAGTGCTGGACAGCAACACGTAGTTGGCGGTCGTGAGTTTCCAATATCAGACCAAGGTGGAGGCGCTGTCATGGGCCTGCGCCTAATTCAACAAGTATTACTAGCCGAAGATGGCATCGTTGAAAAGACACCATTGGCTAAGCATGTCATTGCTCACTTTAACAACGATGTTGACCAGATTGTCGAATGGTCTAAAAGTGCTCTACCTCGTGACTATGGCCAGTTCTCTCCAGCAATTTTCCAGCACGCCGAGCGAGGTGATAGCCTTGCAATTTCAATGTTGAAGCAAACAGCCAGTGATGTGGAAATGTTCTTAATCGCCTTAAACCGCAAAGGCGCTACACGTATCTGCCTCATGGGCAGTATTGCTGAGCGAATCAAAGCTTGGCTTTCTCCTCCAGTACAAAACTGGGTTGTTGAGCCTCAATTCGACGCAATTGAAGGTGCACTAATGTTTGCCGGCAAAGCCGAGCACAATCTGTACTGAGGAGCTAACTTTGAGCTTTCGTATCGAACTTGCTGTCTTATCTGAACAAAAACAGTTTTGTCGTTTCGGTTTAACGGTTCATAACCTCACAGATCAAGATATAGCGGATTGGAAACTCCAATTTATTATCGATCGCTATATCCTTCCTGACAGTTTTACTCATGGTGGTATCTCTCAGGTAGGAAGCTTTTGTACCGTGACGCCGGATAGCCAGCAACTTATTGCTAATCAGCATTACTATTGTGAGTTCAGCATTCGTACGGCTCCGTTACGTTTCTATACTGACGGTATTAAAGATGCGTTGATCATCACGAATGAAGGAACCACCACATATCCGGTGATGATCACCCCAATTGTGTTAGCATCGCCTTACCGTGAGAGAAGTCAGCTTCCAGAAACTCAATCAACTCAGTTAGCCTTGATTCCAAAGCCGAGCTTTGTTGAATGCCATGAAGGTCATTTTCATCTATCCGAATCAAGCCAAATTACACTTCAGGCCTCATCAGCTGATAAAGCAGCAACTTGGTTACAGCAAGAGTTGTATGAGCTATTTAATTTTCAGGTACAAACAATTGGCCAAAGTGACATCCTTTATCGCAATAACCCAACCCTAGATAAAGGTGAGTACCAACTCACAGTATCAGGCTCAGGTATTCGCTTAGAAGCAGGTTCAAGTATTGGGTTTGTTCACGCTAGCGCGACGCTTTTGCAACTTATTCAAGTGAACTCAGATCAATCTCTATGCGTGCCCTATGTAAAAATATCTGACGCTCCTCGATTTAAATATCGAGGGATGATGCTTGATTGTGCTCGCCACTTTCATCCGATCGAACGCGTTAAACGTTTAATCAACCAATTGGCTCACTACAAGTTCAATACCTTTCATTGGCACTTAACCGATGACGAAGGCTGGCGCCTAGAGATCAAAGCTTTTCCAGAATTGACTCAGGTTGGTGCCTACCGAGGAACCGGAACTCCTATCGCTCCGCAGTTCAGCCATCTAAGTAGTGTCTACGGTGGTTATTACTCACAGGAGCAAGTAAAAGAAATCATTGCTTATGCAAGTGAACGAGGCATCACGGTTATTCCTGAGATCGATATCCCAGGCCACTGCCGAGCAGCAATTAAGTCCTTACCTCACTTACTGCAAGATGAAGAAGATCAATCACAATTTAGAAGCATTCAACACTATACCGACAATGTTCTTTCTCCTGCATTACCAGGAACTTACGAGTTCCTCGACCGAGTGCTTGAAGAAGTCGCTGAGCTTTTCCCAGCCACTTGGGTGCATATCGGAGCAGACGAAGTCCCTGATGGCGTATGGCTAGAGAGCCCTCAATGCCAGAAACTGATGCAAGAACACAACTATCAAAGCGCAAAAGAACTCCAAGGTCACTTACTCAGATATGCAGAGCAAAAGCTACGTAAATTAGGTAAACGTATGGTTGGCTGGGAAGAAGCGCAGCATGGCAACAAAGTGAGTAAAGACACTGTCATCTACTCTTGGCTCAGTGAAGAAGCCGCTCTCAATTGTGCCAAACAAGGTTTCGATGTGATTTTGCAGCCGGGTCAATCAACTTATCTCGATATGAGCCAAGATTATTCACCAAAAGAACCCGGTGTCGATTGGGCTGCGGTTATTCCGCTTGAAAGCGCCTATCACTATGAGCCTCTCGCAGAGGTCCCCGACGAGGACCCTATCCGCAAAAGAATTTTAGGAATCCAATGCGCCCTATGGTGTGAAATTATCACTACACAGCAGCGCATGGATTACATGGTTTTCCCACGCCTAACAGCGATGGCTGAAGCATGTTGGACAAACAAAAACCAACGAGATTGGGAAGACTATCTATCAAGGTTGAAGGGGCATCTACCTCTGCTAGACAGACAAAATATTGAATACCGACAACCTTGGAAATAACACGCAGCCAATGAGTACTCATTAGCGGTTTTCACTAGCTTAAAAAGTTTTGGCTACCAATGTGGTAGCTTGGTAAAAAGGAAATTAACATGAAATACGGCTATTTCGATAACGACAATCGTGAATACGTCATCACTCGACCAGACGTACCTGCGCCATGGACAAACTACTTGGGCACAGAGAAGTTCTGTACTGTTATCTCTCACAATGCAGGGGGATACTCTTTCTATAATTCACCTGAATATAACCGTGTTACTAAATTCCGCCCTAACGCGACATTTGACCGCCCAGGGCACTATGTTTATCTACGTGATGATGAAACTGGCGACTACTGGTCAATCTCTTGGCAACCTGTTGCAAAAAGCCTAGATGAAGCGAACTACGAAGTTCGTCATGGTCTTTCTTACTCTAAATTTAAATGTGATTACAATGGCATTGAAGCAACCAAAACTCTGTTTGTACCTAAGGGCGAAGACGCAGAAGTATGGGATGTGGTGATTAAAAACACGTCTGATAAGACTCGTACAATCAGCACATTCTCTTTTGTTGAGTTCTCGTTCAGCCACATTCAATCAGATAACCAAAACCATCAGATGTCTCTATACTCTGCAGGTACTGAATATCACGAAGGCGTGATCGAATACGACCTTTACTACAACACCAATGACTTTGAAGGTTTCTACTACCTAGCATCTACCTTTGACCCAGATTCATACGACGGTCAACGTGATAGCTTCCTAGGCCTATACCGTGACGAAGCAAACCCAATTGCAGTAGAGCAAGGTAAGTGTTCGAACACTGCTCAAACTTGTTACAACCACTGCGGTTCTCTACATAAGCAATTTACTATCCAACCTGGTGAAGAAGTACGTTTCGCCTACGTACTAGGTATTGGTAAAGGCAACGGCGAGCGTCTTCGTAAGAAATACCAAGACCTTGCTAACGTAGATGCTGCATTTGCTGGTATTAAAGAGCACTGGAATGAGCGTTGTGACAAGTTCCAAGTGAAATCACCAAACGAAGGCCTAGACACTATGATCAACGCTTGGACACTTTACCAAGCAGAAACTTGTGTGGTTTGGTCTCGCTTTGCATCATTCATCGAAGTGGGCGGGCGCACTGGTCTTGGCTACCGCGATACCGCGCAAGACGCCATTTCAGTACCTCATGCTAACCCAGCAATGACACGTAAGCGTATCGTTGATCTACTGCGTGGACAGGTTAAAGCAGGTTACGGTCTGCACCTATTTGATCCTGACTGGTTCGATCCAGAGAAAGCAGACGTCGCGCCGTCAAAGTCACCAACAGTTGTTCCAACACCTTCAGATGACGATAAGATCCACGGTATTGAAGATACCTGTTCAGACGATCACTTATGGATCGTGCCAACCATTTGTAAATATGTGATGGAAACAGGTGAGCATAGCTTCTTTGACGAAGTGATCCCTTACGCTGATGGCGGTGATGCATCTGTTTACGACCACATGAAAGCAGCACTCGATTTCTCTGCCGAATACGTTGGTCAGACTGGTATCTGTAAAGGTCTACGAGCGGACTGGAACGACTGTCTAAACCTAGGCGGCGGTGAGTCATCCATGGTGTCGTTCTTACATTTCTGGGCTCTACAAGAGTTTATCGACCTAGCGAAGTTCCTAGGTAAAGATGCAGATATCGCGAAATACACCGAAATGGCAGCAAACGTACGTGAAGCGTGTGAAACTCACCTTTGGGATGACGAAGGCGGTTGGTACATCCGTGGTCTGACCAAAGATGGCGATAAGATCGGTACTGCTCAACAAACTGAAGGCCGTGTACACCTAGAATCAAATACTCTAGCGGTACTGTCTGGTGCGGTTTCCCAAGAGCGTGGTGAGAAAGCAATGGATGCGGTAGATGAGAACCTATTCTCAGAATACGGCCTGCACCTAAATTCACCATCATTCGCAACACCAAACGATGACATCGGTTTCGTTACTCGCGTTTATCAAGGCGTAAAAGAAAACGGTGCAATCTTCTCACACCCTAACCCATGGGCATGGGTAGCTGAAGCGAAACTAGGCCGTGGTGACCGTGCGATGAAGTTCTATGATGCACTTAACCCATACAACCAAAACGAGATGATCGAAAAACGCATTGCAGAACCATATTCATACGTTCAATTCATTATGGGACGCGATCACCAAGATCATGGTCGTGCGAACCACCCATGGTTAACAGGTACATCTGGTTGGGCTTACTTCGCTGTTACAAACTTCATTTTAGGTGTGCGTACTGGTTTTGATGGCCTAACGATTGATCCTTGTATCCCAACAGACTGGCCAGGCTTTGAAGTGTCACGCCAGTGGCTAGGTGCGACCTACAACATTAAAGTCGAGAACCCAAGCTCAGTTAGCAAAGGCGTTAAATCTATTACTGTTAATGGCGAGTCCGTCACCGGCGCTGTTCCAGTTCAAGCTGAAGGCAGCGTCAACGAAGTTATCGTTGTCCTAGGTTAATTGACCAAGTGCGAGTCTCGCTAGAGGCTCGCACCTTGGAATAAAGGATTATCAATATGATTAAATTTGGAACAGGCGGCTGGCGTGCATTTATTGGTGAAGAATTCACCAAAGATAATGTTCGTTTGGTGGCGCAATCCTTGGCGAACATCATCAACAACGAAAACGTTGCAGATAAAGGCTTCGTTATCGGTTATGACCGTCGTTTTCTATCAGACAAAGCAGGACGTTGGTTCGCTGAGGTTCTTGCGGCGAATGGTGTTACGGTTAGCTTTATCGACAAGTTCGTCCCTACGCCGATCGTAATGTTTAAGGCGAAAGAGATGGGCTGTGCGTACTCAGCTTGTATTACCGCTTCACATAACCCTGCGGACTACAACGGCGTAAAAGTGTTCATTGAAGGTGGACGCGATGCCGATGAAATCATCACGGAAAAGATTGAAACTCAAATCGCAGCACTAACTCAAGATCAGGTTAAATCTGTCGACTTTGAGCAAGCGATTGAAGATAAGTTGATCGAAGTGATCAACCCTATGAACGAGTTTGTTGACTCCATCATCGATTTCATTGATATAGAAGCGATCAAACGCGCAAACTTACGCGTACTGATCGACCCTATGTTTGGCGTAGCTAAAAATGCTCTTCAAACAGTATTGATCAATGGTCGTTGTGACGTTGACGTTATCAATGACGGTAAAAACCCTGATTTTGGTGGCTTGATGCCATCTCCAAGCGCAGCAACACTTTATCGCTTAAAGCACCTTGTTGCCGCAGAAGGATACGACATTGGCATTGGTACTGATGGCGATGCCGATCGCCTGGGAATCATCGATGAAAAAGGCGATTTTATTCACCCCAATGAAGTGCTGATCTTACTGTACTACTACCTACTGGAATACAAAGGCTGGAAAGGTTCCGTAGTACGTAACATCGCAACCACTCACCTACTCGATAAGATTGCTGAAGACCATGGCGAGAAAGCGTTTGAAGTCCCTGTAGGATTCAAACACATTAGCTCTCAAATGGAAGCTGATGATTCACTGATTGGTGGCGAAAGCTCTGGCGGCTTAACGATTCGCGGCCACATTAAAGGTAAGGATGGTGTTTTTGCCTCAAGCTTATTGGTCGAGATGATTTCAGTGACAGGTAAAAAGCTGTCTGAAATGCTAGACGAAATCTACGCTAAATATGGCTACGTATACACTGCCGAAGGTGATTGCAAGTTTAAAGCATCAGAGAAAGAAGCCCTCTACAGCAAGATTTACGTAGAGAAACAGTTGCCTGAATTTGAATATGAGATAGAAAAAGTCAGCTACGAAGACGGGGCTAAAGTTTACTTCAAAAACGGTGGCTGGGTTATTGCCCGCTTCTCAGGTACGGAACCTTTGTTGCGAATCTTCGCTGAAATGGCAGACAAAGAGACCGCTGAACGTGTTCTTCAGCAAGTCAAAGAATTCTTGCAACTGTAAGTGATTCAAACCACTTCCCTACCCTATAGGTGAAGAGCACTTGCCCGGCGATTTCGTCGGGCTTTTTTTCATTTCAACCGAGCCAATCTACCTGTAGTAACCCACTACTACCCACAAATGTAATCAAGTTGTTAAATTAAACATCCCCTAACCAAACGTGGAATTTAATATGGCAAACGTACTGATCATCGCTGGTGATTTTGTGGAAGATTACGAACTCATGGTGCCGTTTCAAGCTTTGCAAATGGTAGGTCACCTGGTTGCAGTTGTCTGCCCAGAAAAGAACATTGGCGATACAATTAAGACAGCGATACATGATTTCGAGGGCGATCAAACCTATACCGAAAAAGTTGGACACCAGTTTAGTATTAACGCCGACTTTAAGCAGATAAGCCCAGATCAATTTGATGCATTACTACTTCCTGGCGGCCGCTCTCCAGAATACCTGCGACTAAACCCAGCGGTTATCGAGATCATCCAATCCTTCGCCAATCAGCAAAAACCGATTGCCGCGATTTGTCATGGCGCACAACTGCTCGCTGCTGCCAACATCATTGAAGGTAAGAGCATCTCAGCTTACCCAGCATGTGCGCCAGAGGTTACACTTGCTGGTGCACAATATGCTGAGCTAGAAATGGATCAGGCAATCACCGATGGTATTTTTGTCACCGCTCCAGCATGGCCCGCTCACCCCGCATGGCTAGCTCAGTTTCATACACAACTCAGTTAGACCAAAGGCGTAGTGAGTTTTTTATCAAACTCACTACGCTAACAATATCATCAATGAAATTTAAGGAAGGTCGAAAATGTGCGAGATTTATTCAGGCGCAGAAGAGGCTTTATTCGAACTTAAAACTCGCTCTGTCCGCATAGAAGGCGTCGTAACCAGTATCCGGCTCGAAGCCGTGTTTTGGAAAATTATTGAAGATATTGCTTTAGAAGGTGATATGTCGGTCGCTGAGTTTTTAACTCGAATCTACAACGAAGTGATTCATCAACGAGGCGAGTTGGGTAACTTCGCCTCGCTGCTAAGGGTAGCGTGCACCACTTATTTAAACGGTGGCAAACGTATCCAGATATGATATCACCCATATCGAGTTAAAAAGCCAGTACACCTTGTGTTTCGACTTTCACTGATACTTGCTGACCAATAGAAAGTGGCTCTGATGAACTAGCTAATAGACGATGGCCGCTTGCATCAATGACATAGCGACAGTGATCACCCATAAACTGCTGCTCTAATACCGTAACGCTGCTTTCTTCTGCTGCACTAATTTGGACATGCTGAGGACGTAATAGCAATTCACAATTTTCCCCTACTGGGATTTGTTGTTGAGCGGTTGCTTCTACTAAGCCAAGTTGTGTTTCGTATTCTGACTCAGAGGCACGTGTTGCCGTTAGGTAGCTACCACCACCCAAAAAGTCAGCAACAAATTTGCTCGAAGGCTGATAATACAGTTCACTAGCCGTGCCATATTGTTCAATCACACCATGATTCATTACGGCCATTTTATCTGCAAACGCAAATGCTTCTTCTCGGCTATGGGTAACGAAAATCGCGGTCACCCCCTGCTTTTTGAAGATCTTACGGATTTCTCCAATCAGTTCGTGACGCACTTGCGTATCAATATTTGAAAACGGTTCATCAAGCAATAACAAATCTGGCTTGTAAGCTAATGAACGAGCAATCGCCACACGTTGTTGTTGTCCACCTGACAGCTGATGAGGATAACGCTCTCCAAAACCTGTCAAATGCACCAGACCAAGCATCTCTTCAACTTTAGCTTTTTGCTCATGGCTAGGAAGATTTCGCAGTCCAAATGCAACGTTTTCGGAAACGGTGAGGTGCGGAAACAGCGCATAATCTTGGAAGATCATGCCAATATTACGCTGCTCTGGAGGTAACCAGTTTTCACCATCATCGATCAACATGCAGTTCAGGCTCATAGTGCCAGAACTTAATGGCAGTAACCCTGCAATCGCCTTGAGCAATGTTGTTTTACCACAGCCACTTGCCCCCAACAGACAAACAATCTCACCTTGTTCAACTTCCAACGACAACGACTCTAAAACCGTAGTTTGCTCGTCATACTTACATGTTAAGTTTTGAATCGATAATGCACAGCTCATCAGTGTGAATGCTCCAGTGAACGGTTAACAATAACCAACGGGACTAAACCAACGAGAACCAAAAGAACAGCAGGCATAGCCGCAAGTTCTAGATGCTCATCAGAGGCAAAATTATAAACATAGGTTGCGAGAGTTTCGAAGTTGAACGGCCTTAGCAATAGCGCTGCGTTAAGCTCTTTCATTGACTCAATAAAAACCAACAAAGCGGCAATCAAAGCACCTCGTCGAACTAGCGGGAAATGAATACGCCAAAGCATGGTATTCGAATTACAGCCCATAGTTCGTGACGCCATATCAAGCGAAGGCGAAACCTTACTTAGACTACTTTCGATACTACCAATCGCCACCGCAGAAAAGCGGACAACCATGGCAAAAATAATGGCAAACATTGAGCCGGAAAAAATCAGTCCAGGTCGTCCCCAATCCATGTACTTTGCCACGTCATTGACGAAGTGATCCATAAACAAGACAGGTACCATCACACCAATCGCTAGCACGGTTCCCGGTACTGCGTATCCCATTGAAGAGAGACGCATGAACGCCAAGCTTTTACCGCCAGGGCTAACACGTTGACAGAAGTTCACAATAAGCGCGACCAACACACCAAAGAAAGCCGCAGTAAACGAAACGTATAAACTGTTCAGTGCATACTCTCGGAATTCTGCTGTCCAGCTTTGAGCAAAATATTTATATGCATAGATAATCAGCTGCCCAAGAGGGAAGATGAAGGCAATACATACAAGTCCCCAACACCAGGTTAGTGCTAGCCACTTTTTCCAACCAGCAAGCTCATAGCGAAAATCTTCGCGGCTACTGAATTGGTTCTGAAATAACTTCTGCTTTCGGCGGCTGTATCGCTCAGCACTCAGTAACAAAATAACGACCACCAGCATGATGGCTGAGATTTTAGCTGCTGCAGTCAAACTCGAATAACCTAACCAAGTGTCATATACCGCCGTCGTCAACGTATTCACAGCGAAATAGCTCACTGTACCAAAGTCACCTATTGTTTCCATCGCAACTAGCGAGAGGCCAACCACAATAGATGGACGAACTAATGGTAAAGAGATTCGACGGAAGCTTTCCCAAGGAGAACACTTCAATAGTCGAGCCGATTGGAGCAAAGAGACGTTTTGCTCCATGAAGGCGGCGCGACAAAGTAGATAGACATACGGATAAAGCACCAGCGAAAGCACGATGATCGCACCGGGCAGAGTCCTGATATCTGGGAACCAATATTCACCCGGTCCCCACCCCGTAATATCACGCAGTAAAATCTGAATAGGTCCAGCAAAATCGAACCAGTCAGTAAAAATGTAACCAACTATGTATCCCGGCATCGCGAGAGGTAAAACGAGTGCCCATTGCAATACTCGCTCGCTCGGTAGACGGCACATCGCCATAATCCAAGCGGAAGGGATACCAAACAGGAGAGACAAAACCATCGTCCCGATAACCAGAACGACCGTGTTGTAAGCATAAGTGGGCATGACCGTTGACATTAAATGGCTAAATAGCTCATTTGTCTCGCCAACAGCTGTAGTAAATATCGCTAAGATCGGTAAAACCAGTAGCAAAGCAAGTGCCCCACTACTGGTTTTCCATACGTAATTCTTTTCTTTCATCGCCTAATTACAACGAGGCAGTATGAAACATAAATGCAGTTGCAAATACATCTCATATCCCTTTAATAGTTTAGGGGTATTTATACCCTTATAAACAAACAACCTCAAGTTACCCAGAGAAAAGAGCGACTTGAGGTTGTGTTTTAGCAAGCCAATTGGTCTGCTACTAAACGATTATAGGTCGAATTTAACTTCATCTAGAAGTTTAATTGCTGCTTCGTGGTGGCTAGCAACGTCATCTAGAGAAATTGTATCTGGCTTGAAGTCACCCCAAGATGCCACTAGCTCAGAACGCTTAACACCGTCTTTCACTGGGTATTCGTAGTTCACTTCCGCGTACATGCTTTGTGCTTGGTCGCCTGATAGGAACTCCATTAGCTTCACTGCATTCTCTTTGTTTGGAGAGTACTTAGCCATTGCCATACCAGAGATGTTTACGTGTGTACCAGTCGTCTTTTGGTTAGGGAAGTTGATGTAAACAGCGTCAGCCCACGCTTTCTGTTCTGCATCATTAACCATCTTACCTAGGTAGTAGCTGTTACCTAGAGAAACGTCACATAGACCTTCTTTGATTGCTTTAACCTGTGCACGGTCGTTACCTTGCGGCTTGCGCGCTAGATTTGCTTTAACGCCTTCTAACCACTCTTTTGTTGCCGCTTCACCTTCATGAGCGATCATTGCAGACACTAGAGATACGTTGTATGGGTGCTTACCGCTACGAGTACAGATTTTACCTTTAAACTCAGGCTTCGCTAGGTCAGCATAGTTGAAGTCTTCACCAAGCTTACCAACGCGGTCACGAGAAGAGTATACGCTACGAGTACGAGTTGTTAGTGCAAACCATTCGTTATCCGTATCTTGGTACTGAGCCGGGATGTTTTTCTCTAACACTTCACTTTCTACTGCTTGAACCAAATCTTTCTTAGTCAGTTCCGCTAGACGGCTGATATCAACAGTTAGGATAACGTCAGCTGGGCTGTACTCACCTTCTTGAGCCAGCTTTTCTGCTAGACCTTTCTTAGCAAACTTAACGTTTACTTTAATACCAGTCTCTTTCGTGAACTCATTGAACATTGGCTCAACTAGGAATGGCTGGCGGTAAGAGTATACGTTTACTTCTTCAGCAGCCATTGCAGCAGAAGGAGCAATTGTTGCACATGCTAATGCAGAAAGAGTTAGCAGTTTTTTCATCGGTTTAATCCTTTAGGTATTCGTAATGATAATGTCTATCAGTTGCGTTATTATATTCATCACAATTTAGAAAACAATGAGGCAACACAAAAAAACCTGCTTTTAGAAGCAGGTTTTTGATAATTATATTTGTAAGTATATGTTACATCACATTGAATTCGCCTATTTTACGGTGACAAATTCTGGGTAGGCGCCAACACCACAATCATGCATATCCATACCTTCCATCTCTTCGTCTTCAGAAACTCGGATACCCACTGTCGCTTTCAATACTGCCCACACTGCTAAACTTGCACCAAATACCCAAGCAAAGATGACTGCAGCACCAAGAAGCTGAGCACCAAATGTTGCATCACCGTTGCTCAGTGGCACAACCATTAAGCCAAAGAAGCCACACACACCGTGCACTGAAATTGCACCAACTGGATCATCGATCTTAAGCTTATCTAAGCCAACGATACTGAATACGACAATCGAACCAGATACTGCACCAATAACCACTGCGTATAGCGGTGATGGTGAAAGTGGATCTGCTGTGATAGCAACAAGACCAGCTAAGGCGCCGTTAAGAATCATAGTTAGGTCAGCTTTACCCCATGTGGTTTTACATACAAACAGTGCTGCAATAGCACCTGCCGCTGCTGCTGCGTTAGTGTTTAAGAAGATTTGACCTACTGCTGTCGCATTTTCAAAATCAGAAACCATCAACTGTGAACCACCGTTGAAGCCGAACCAACCAAACCACAGAATAAAAGTACCTAACGTCGCTAGTGGCATATTTGAACCAGGAATTGGGTAAATTTCACCGTTCTTACCATATTTACCTTTACGTGCACCAAGTAAAAGTACTCCCGCTAATGCCGCAGCAGCGCCCGCCATGTGGACAATACCTGAGCCAGCAAAATCACTAAAACCTGCTTCTGATAGGAAACCACCACCCCAAGTCCAGTAGCCTTCCATTGGGTAGATAAATGCTGTAAGCACAACTGAGAAAATTAGGAATGACCAAAGCTTCATGCGCTCAGCCACAGCGCCAGATACCACTGACATAGCTGTTGCGACAAAAACAACTTGGAAGAAGAAATCTGATTCAAGTGAGTGATCCGCGCCTTCACCTTGCGTACCAATCAACGCCCCAAAAGATGGCAGCCAACCGCCTTCACCATTGTCCACATACATAATGTTATAACCGACGACTAAGTACATAGTACAAGCAATCGCGTATAAGCAGATGTTCTTAGTTAAAATCTCAGTTGTGTTTTTAGAGCGTACAAGACCAGCCTCTAACATGGCAAAGCCCGCTGCCATCCACATAACCAACGCACCTGAAATGAGAAAGAAAAAGGTGTCTAGTGCGTAACGTAACTCTGTTACCGTTGTTGTTAATTCCATCGTATTGTCTCCAGTCCTTTGAATTCTTTACGCTGTTAAAGCGCTTCTGCGTCCATTTCACCTGTACGGATACGTACTGCTTGGCTTAGGTCATACACAAAAATCTTACCGTCACCGATTTTTCCGGTATGGGCCGCTTTCGTTACCGCTTCAATTACGCGATCAACATTTTCAGCTTGCGTCGCTATTTCTAATTTTACTTTTGGCAGGAAATCCACTTGGTACTCAGCGCCACGGTAAAGCTCGGTGTGACCTTTTTGGCGACCAAAGCCTTTCACTTCTGACACCGTCATCCCTTCAATACCAACATCGGCTAGTGCTTCTCGTACATCATCTAGTTTGAACGGTTTGATAATTGCATTTATTAGTTTCATCGCATCCTCTCTGAAGCTGTCATCCTTTTCACTTCTATAATCCAAGCTGCGTGCCAGGTATTTAACTTATTGATTTAGTTGCAGATACCATAAATATAAACGCTAAAAACAAAAACGGCGCACCAATACGGTGCGCCGTTTTCCCAAATTTAACGCAAGATATATCTACCTCACCATTGCTGTGCATCTATTTTGTAGTCAGGAACTCTTTCCATTTCTCCAACATGATCTCGAAGTCTTCAAGACCACAACTTGCGGTACTTTCACTGTCATAAAAATCAAATTCACTGTCAGCATCCATCTCATCACCATGAGCCAGAACGTTCTCTTGGACAATCACTTCATCACCCTGAATGTTCACGCTGATCTCAGTGCCAAGCAGTAGGTGCTCTTTTTGTGGCTCCATTCGAGCTTGATCAGTTAACTGTTCAACTTCGGAAATCTTATCCCAATCCTTGCCAATTTCTTCTTGTAGCCAACGACCGACAATCTCGTGGCCCATGCTCGATTTAACATAGTATTCGCCCATTAAAGTATTTCTAATAAATTCGAATTCCATTGAACAGCACCCTCAAAATTTTGGACCGAGAGTATATAGCGTTCCCATCGCAAGCACAAAAAAAGCGCCTACCGAAGTAGACGCTCTTATATCTAGAACTCAATCAAATATGAGAAGGGATTAGGCTGGCTCTTGGAAAATAACCGTATCCGCTTTTTCCGTGTACTGCCCCATCTTATGGAAGTTCAGGTAACGGTAAGTATCCGCGGCCGTTGCATCAATCTTTTGAGCGTACTCTAGGTACTCTTCTTTAGTCGGGATGCGACCTAGAATCGCACCAACTGCAGAAAGCTCAGCTGACGCTAGATAAACGTTAGCACCTGTACCTAGACGGTTCGGGAAGTTACGCGTTGAAGTAGACATTACTGTTGCTTTGTCTGCTACGCGTGCTTGGTTACCCATACATAGAGAACAACCCGGAGTTTCAATACGAACCCCTGCACGGCCAAAGATACCATAGTAACCTTCTTCCGTTAGCTGGTCTTTATCCATCTTAGTTGGTGGCGCAACCCATAGGCGAGTGCTTAGAGAGCCATTGAACTCTTCTAGCATCTTACCAGCAGCACGGAAGTGACCGATGTTAGTCATACAAGAACCGATGAACACTTCTTGAATCTCTGTGCCTTGAACGTCAGACAGTAGACGCGCGTCATCAGGGTCGTTTGGCGCACAAAGTACAGGCTCTGTGATATCAGCAAGATCAATCTCGATTACGTGAGCATATTCTGCGTCAGCATCTGCAGAAAGTAATTCTGGGTTCGCTAGCCACTCTTGCATTGCGGTAATACGACGTTCGATTGTACGTACATCACCGTAACCTTCTGCGATCATCCACTTAAGCATAGTGATGTTCGAGTTCAGGTACTCTTCGATAGATTCTTGAGACAGCTTCACTGTACAACCTGCTGCTGAACGCTCAGCAGAAGCATCAGAAAGTTCAAACGCTTGCTCAACAGATAGATGTTCAACACCTTCAATTTCTAGTACGCGACCAGAGAATTCGTTGATCTTACCTGCTTTCTCTACCGTTAATAGGCCTTGCTTGATTCCGTACAGTGGAATGGCATGTACTAGGTCACGTAGCGTGATACCTGGTTGCATTTCACCTTTGAAGCGCACCAAGATTGATTCAGGCATATCAAGAGGCATAACACCTGTTGCTGCTGCGAATGCTACTAGACCAGAACCTGCTGGGAATGAAATACCTAGAGGGAAACGAGTATGCGAGTCACCACCTGTACCAACAGTATCAGGAAGAAGCATACGGTTTAGCCACGAGTGGATAACACCATCACCTGGGCGTAGTGAAACACCAGCACGGTTCATGATGAAATCAGGTAGCGTGTGGTGCGTGTTTACGTCAACTGGTTTCGGGTATGCCGATGTGTGACAGAAAGACTGCATCACAAGGTCTGCAGAGAAGCCAAGACACGCAAGATCTTTTAGCTCATCACGCGTCATAGGACCAGTCGTATCTTGAGAACCTACTGTTGTCATCTTAGGCTCACAGTATTGACCCGCGCGAACGCCTTCAACACCACATGCTTTACCAACCATCTTCTGAGCTAGTGTGTAGCCTTTATCAGATGCCGATGGATCAACTGGCTTAGCAAACAGGTCTGTCTCTTCTAGGCCTAGAGAAGTACGAGCGCGGCTTGTTAAGCCTCGGCCGATGATAAGTGGAATACGACCACCAGCACGAACTTCATCAAGCAGTACTTTGCTCAATTCAAAGCTAGAAATCTCTGCACCGTCTTTGCGAACAACACCTTCATACGGGAAGATATCAATCACATCACCCATGTTCATGTCTTGAACGTTAAGCTCGATTGGTAGTGCACCTGAGTCTTCCATTGTGTTGTAGAAGATTGGCGCAATCTTACCGCCTAGACACACACCACCAGTGCGCTTGTTTGGTACGTATGGGATGTCATCGCCCATAAACCAAAGCACAGAGTTCGTTGCAGACTTACGAGAAGAACCTGTACCCACTACATCACCAACATAGGCTAGTGGGATACCATCTTTCTGTAGCTCTTCGATTTGCTTAATTGGACCAACATTACCCGCATCATCAGGGTTAATGCCTTCACGCTCCATCTTCAACATCGCTTTTGCGTGTACTGGAATATCTGGGCGAGACCATGCATCTGGTGCTGGAGACAGGTCATCGGTGTTAGTTTCCCCCGTAACCTTAAATACTTTAACGGTGATTTTTTCCGCTACTTTCTCTTTTGAGGTAAACCACTCAGCATCAGCCCAAGATTGTAGAACTTGCTGCGCATAGCTATTACCTGCTTTTGCTTTCTCTTCTACATCATAGAAAGCATCAAACATAAGCAGAGTATGAGACAGTGCTTTAACTGCGATCGGTGCAAGGGCTTCATCATCAAGTAGTGAAATTAGTGATTCAATGTTGTAACCACCTTGCATTGTACCCAGTAGCTCAGCTGCTTTTGCTTTGCTGACTAATGGCGATTCAACTTCACCTTTAGTGATTGCCGTTAAGAAACCCGCTTTTACGTAAGCAGCCTCATCAACACCTGGTGGAATACGATTCTCTAGAAGGTCAAGAATAAATGCTTCTTCACCTTGAGGGGGATTTTTTAGAAGTTCCACAAGGCCTGCAACTTGCTCGGCATCTAGTGGTTTAGGAACAACTCCTTCGGCAGCACGCTCTGCGACGTGTTTACGGTAGGCTTCAAGCACGACTTTTTCCTCTCATTGCGGTTCCTCCCTCTTATTGCTATTTATTCAAAGAATAAGGGAGTGAACATCCTTGGAAACTTGGCTCTCCTTGCCATATTTTTCATTCAATGCTGACTGAGAAACAGTGCCAGAGAGGCCAAACTGTGGGCGGTAGGATAGCAAATTTAACCTTAAATTAAAATCTCATCATTTTGACCAACATAGCAACTTAAGACTAAAGTTTTATGATTTTTACTCACTTATCATGACTATTCCCACACCATAAGAATACGAGAATAGTCTGTTTAGATACTCATCGGCTACTTAAATGTTGTACCGATAATCAGATAGATAGAGTCATAATTTCGTTCTGTACGGCCATAGCCAAACATCATAGGGCCAATCGGTGAGTCGACACCTGCAAATACAGAACCGGCAAAATAAAGTGGTGCTTCGTGAAAATCCAGATCGGGATCAGACCAGACCCCACCGTACTCGAGCGACGCTCCCAAATAAAATGGTGAAGTAAACAGGCCGAAATCATTGTCAAACCAACGGTATCGATATACTAAACTGCCGAAAGCCTTATTTTGACCAATTAAGCTATTACGCGGAATACCTGACAAATTCAAAAATCCACCAATTTCTTTAGGATCAATAGGAACCGATGAATTCTTACTGGTCACAAAACCGAAGTCGATATTTGCGACCAAAGTATGGCGATCAAAGCTCTTCGCCGCTTTTAAAGTTGCGCCAATTTCATAAGAAGTATCTTCAACTCGCGGTTCGCTAACTAAGTCACTCGTTCCAACACTTTTATCATGAGAGATCAGGTAATCTAAATCTAAATAAACACCTTTAGTCGGTAAGCTAAAGCTATCCAAAGTATCAATACGATAGTTGAAAAACGCCCCTAAACGTTTAAATGCCACATCTCCCATCATAGGCAATGTCGACAATTCTCCTTCACCATCAGTGTAACGAATACCAAATTTCATCTCGCGCCATAGGGTCTGCTGGTATCCCAACGCGGCCTCGCCAACTAACTCTGTGTAGGAGACAGGAAGGAAGTTTTCTGTCGCCTCTAACGAAGTATCATCAAAACCGTTATAAGGTGCGTTACGCTTCTCCTTATTGTAAGTAAAACCAAGGGTCGTAAAGAGGTTTTGACTAGAGAGCAACGGACTGTACAGTACGCCTTCAATCAGCTTGTCCGTACCCATTTCTAGGTTAGTCCGAAACTCTGCACCGTGAATATTAAGATCGGTAAAATTGGCTGACACACCTATCGAATATTGACTATCAGAGCTGAAATCATCTTCCAAAAAGAATCGGAAGTTAACGTAATTAGGCCCCCAGGACTTTTCATTTACATCGACAACTAAGGTGTCTTGACCGTCAATTTCATCATATCGATAGCTTACCAATTCAAAACGGTCTAAGGCATACAAGTCCAGTACACTTTGTTCAACTTCTGCTGCGGTATAAGTATTTCCAGGGTGAAGATCCAAACGGTTTTCAAGTAACTTCTTGCTGTAGTGACTATTGTTGTTAATTATCACATCTTCAATTTCGATTTCATCGCCGTAACGAAGATGCTTTCGTGCCTCTTCTTTCTGGTCAACATAATCTTGATAATCCGCCGTTGATAGACTGTATCGCTCTAACAGCTCACGATTATCCATCGCCGCTTGGTAACCTTGCTTGAAAGCCTCTTCCATACGATCAAACTCAGTCGTTTCCATATCTCCGACATCTGGACGTAAAAAAACATCCTCATCAGTTAGGGTTTCAGCTTGTCGATTGGTGGTGCTACGTACTAAGAAATTAGAAAGTTGGTCAGCAACGGTAAGGAAATTGGTAAAATCCTCTTCGTTTTTGTATTCGGTGCTGATATCAATAGCAATGACAACATCCGCCCCCAAGTCACGAGCCACATCAACAGGCATGTTATTGGTCACACCGCCATCAACTAGCATTCGTCCGTTTAATTCATAAGGAGGCAATGCGCCTGGCACCGACATACTCGCCATCATGGCATCGACCAAATACCCCTCACCGATAGTGACAGGTTGCAGTTCTAAAATATCGGTTGCGACAGAGCGATAAGGGATCGCCAACACATCAAAGGACTCAAAGGGGGGCAAGTTTCCCGTGGTTTCACGTAGGATCTTAAGCATACCCTGCCCCTGAACGATTCCTTTTGGTGCTCGCACTTCGCCCCAGCGTAAGCCTAAATCGGTTTTCAACTGGTAACGGTCTTCGTACTCTTTATCACGAACACGACGTTCACTGCGGTTGACTCGATCACGATAACCACTATTCCAATCGACGGTTTCAATAAAACTTTCGATTTCTTCAGCGCTCATGCCTGTCGCGTATAAACCGCCGACATACGCGCCCATACTGGTGCCAGTCAGGTAGTCAACAGGGACCTTCAACTCTTCTAACGCTTTCAGCACGCCAATATGCGCAGCGCCTTTAGCACCGCCACCAGCAAGCACAACTGCAACTTTGGTTCGCTCAATTGGCTTGGCATCCCCAAGATGTTTAGCAAAAGCTAATGGGGTCATTGGGAGCGAACAAGCTAACAGCAATAGAGCCAGTTTTTTCACGTTTGAATTCCCTTTCTAATCGTTCACTAAGGCTAAAATCACATCAACCTTATTGTATTTACAACCTATTTACTAAATAAACTGTTACCAAGTAAACAGTTTCTTAATCCACTGCGCTGGCTGATTATCACAGTGCTGCTTAAATGCGCCATCTTGATCCCAAACAGGCAACTTGAATTCATTACGACAATCCAGTTGTAGACTTCCCTGCGCTGATTTTGCAAAGCCTACCGTGCTGACCTCTTTTGGCCATGGTAACGTCAGCTTCTCCGGAACACGATGTTTAAGGTATTCAGCGTAAACACGTAGTGCGCCACTTGAACCGGTCAATTTGGTCGGCTTGTTATCATCACGCCCCAACCAAATCGTGGTCACCTCACGGCCATCGACACCAACAAACCAACTATCACGAGTGTCATTACTGGTTCCGGTTTTACCCGCCAAAGCAGCCCAACCAAATTGGCTATTGAGATAACGCCCTGTCCCTTGTAGTACACCTTGCTTCATTGCATACGTCGTTAACCATGCCGCTTGTTGGTCTACGGTTTGAGCTGAACGAGGCAACGATTGGAACAACACATTGCCTTCCATGTCGACCACAGATCTCAGCGCTGACAGTTCTGCACGTCGGCCGGAATTAGTCAGGGTTTGATACATCTGAGCTACTTGGAACGGCGTCAAGGTAAATGAGCCTAAGAACATAGAAGGCACTGGGCGAACTTCATCTCTATCAACGCCAAGCTTTTCAAGCGTATCAACCACACTTGGAATACCCAACTTCATACCCAGCTGTACTGTTGGTACATTCAATGATTTAGCCAGCGCGATATAGAGCGGTACATCACCACGGAACTTACGATCGTAATTTCTTGGCGACCAGACGGAGCCTTTGCTGCCTTTTAGACTCAATGGCTTATCATTCAACGTTGTGGCTAAGTTATATTTCTCGGGTTGCTCTAGTGCAGTTAAATAAACCGCTGGTTTTGCTAATGAGCCAATTTGACGACTGGCATTCAACGCTCGGTTAAAACCGTCATAACCTGTACGTTTACCCCCTACCATGGCTCGGATCTCGCCGGTATGACGATCAACGGCTATTGCTGCGCCCTCTAAAGATTTCCCCGCGGTTTTACCCAATTCAGGGATTTTTTTCGCAATTGCCGCTTCTAACTCTTTTTGAGAAACAGGATCCAGAGAGGTAAAGACGCGTAAACCGGCATCTGACTGGAACGCATCACCAACCTTTTGTTTAAGCTCAATTTTTAACTGTTGGAAATAAGCAGGCTGGCGACTAGCGATACGAGGGTTATCTTGAATATCAAGTGGGCGACTTGCGGCCATGTCATATTGATTAGCTGTCAAGATTCCTTGCTGCATCATCAAGCGCAGCACCAAATCACGACGCTCTTTTGCTCGTTCAGGGAAACGAATTGGGTTGTAATATGACGGACCTTTGACCATACCGACCAATAACGCTAACTGATCGATTCGTAGCTCTTGCACTGGCTGACCAAAATAGAGGCGAGATGCCAAACCAAAACCGTGGATAGCCTCCCCACCACTTTGACCTAAATAGACCTCATTCAGATAGGCTTCTAAAATACGGTCTTTGCTGTAGCGGTAATCTAAGATCAACGCAATGTACGCTTCTCGCACTTTACGCCATAAGGTGCGATCGCTAGAAAGGAAGATATTTTTGGCTAGCTGCTGAGTGAGAGTACTGCCCCCTTGCACAGTGCGACCTGCCTTTACATTTGCTACTAAAGCGCGCGCAATCGCTAGTGGCGATACTCCGTCATGCTGATAAAAGTTTCTATCTTCTGTTACCAATAACGCATCAACCATGACTTCAGGGAACTGATCACGGCGCAGGAACAGTCGTTGCTCATCATGATTTTTTTCCAGCATGCCAAGCATTTTCGGCTCAATACGCAAATAGCCTAAGTCACCATTTTTCTCTAATGATTGAATACGCTGCAAACCACCACTATTGAAATGTAGCATCACGTGGCGATCTGGCTCTGGGCCATCAGTAAACTCAAAAGGACGACGAATAATTTCAATTTTGGTCGATGACGATGAGTATTCCCCAGGGTAGCGAGGCTGACGTACCTTTCGATAGCTCAATACATCCAGTTCATTACGCACTTCCTGGATAGAAATCGAATCCCCTGGAGCCAGGTTCAAAATTCGGGCATAAACCACCGTCGGCAGATCAAACAACTGCCCTTCAAAACGTTGCTTCACCACGCTGTCGAGGTAAATGCCAACAAACAACAGGATCGCAAAACCCGCAACGGCGAGCTTCCAACTAATGCCCCAAAGGACCTTTAGCCAATTCCGCTGCACCTTTTTATTACTTCTGCGTTTCGGTGATTTAGCCGCAGGCTTGCGAGCAGGCTTCTTGGCCGTTTTGGTGGTTTTCGGCTTACTGTTCGCTGGGGTCTTTTTATTGGTCATCGTTACTGATTAAAATGTCTTTTGGTTTTAGTGGTTGCAACATGAGTTGCAGGATCATCCGGCCACACGTGCTTTGGATAACGCCCTTTCATCTCTTTCTGTACTTCTTTGTAAGCACCTTGCCAAAAACTGGCTAAATCTCGGGTCACTTGCAATGGCCGCTGCGCTGGAGAGAGTAGTTCCATCACCAAGGTTTTTCTGCCTTGTGCGACTTGAGGTGACGCTTGCTCACCAAACACCTCCTGCATTCTGACCGATAACACTGGCTCTTGTCCGAACTGATATCGAATCTTTTTCTTCGTTCCCGTCGGCAATTGATAGTGTGTCGGCAACCATTGGTCGATTTCCTGATTGAGAGGCCAGCCAATGTATGCCATTAAGGCCGCCGTTAAGTCTACTTTTGCTAACCCTTTAACCGAGTTAACTCCAGTAAGATAAGGCTCAAGCCACAGCTCTAACTGTTCGAGCAGTGCGTCTTCGTCGAGCATCGGCCAGTCATGTTCAGGTAACCACTGAGCACCGCATCGCAATCGTTCAAGAGTTGAAGAGCTGTTATCGTCCCAATTTAATACTGAAATCCCTTTACGACGAATAAAACTGAGTAAAGCTTGCGTCATTTTTTCGCGAGGAGGTTCTGGCAGTAATTGGCTATCTATGACCAAACGCCCGATTTTACGTTGCTGCTCAGCCACCAAACGACCTTTAGTTTCATCCCAATCAACACGTTCAGACTCGTCAATTAGATCGGGGCGGAACAACTCTAGCTGATGGATATCTAACCCCAAGGCTGAGAAAATCATCGATGAGTCCGATTGGCTGCGCATTAAATCAATCGCTACAAGGTAGGGACTATTTGCCAATGATTCCATCGATTGCATCTCTGCGCCATGGCCATTGGCTAACAAGAAGCGGCCTGCCTGATTTTTTCGTGCTTGAGCAATGCGGTCAGGAAAAGCCGTAGCAATTAATACCGCAACCACAGATTCGTCACACCGATTAACTTCAAATCGGGACTCAAGCTTTTTGGCCAACGCTTGTGCTCGCTGAAGAACCACTTTCTGTTTTGAGTGTTTCCCCATCAGAAAACGATGGACGCTGTGGCTAAAATCAACAACATTGCGCTCTGGCTCTTCCAGTAAGGCTGCGACCATCGCACCAGTGCTCTCCAAACCCTTCTGTTTCGCCAAGGTCAACATCGCTGCAGTGCGAGGCTCAACGCCCAACCTCACCGCTAACTTGCCGGATTCGGTTAACTGGCATTTGTCATCTAAAAGGTTCAATCCATGTAATAGATATTTCGCTTGATTGACGGCCGTCGAGGGCGGAATGTCTAACCATTTTAAATCAGCTGCGTCTTGTGTTCCCCACTGAATCAATTCCAACGTTAAACTTGCGAGATCAGAATGGAGGATCTCTGCCACAGGGACAGTCGGTTGCTGGCGAAGTTGACTCTCACTATACAAACGTAGACAGATGCCTTCTTCGGTACGACCGGCTCGCCCTGCACGCTGCTCTGCAGATGATTGAGCAATTCGACTTTGCTCAAGACGTGTTACACCACTTTTCAGATCAAACTTAGCAACTCGCTCTAAACCAGAGTCTACCACTAAGCGAATCCCTTCAATCGTTAATGAGGTTTCCGCAATATTGGTCGCCAATACCACTTTGCGCTTACCAACAGGCGCGGGCTGAATAGCAGCTTGCTGCTGAGTGAAATTAAGCTGGCCATATAAAGGACAGACTTCAATATCACTGGGCAGTTGCCCCAACCTTTCTTCCACACGTTTAATCGCTGCAACACCCGGCAAGAAAGCTAAAAGCGAACCCGACTCCTTCGCCATCAAGCTGATGATTTGTTTGCTCATCACCTCTTCTAGTCGCTCATGAGTTTTTAAGGCGTTATAACGAAACTCAACAGGATAGCAGCGGCCATGAGATTCCACATAACGAGCATCTGGTAGCAATTGAAGCAGAGCGTTGTCATCTAAAGTCGCGGACATCACGACTAACTTCAGATCATCACGCAAGGCTTCTTGGATCTCTAGACACAACGCCAGCGCAGTATCGGCGTGAATACTCCGCTCGTGAAATTCGTCAAAAATGACCATATCGACCCCTGCTAATTCGGGATCAGATTGGATCATGCGAGTTAAGATCCCTTCCGTGACAATTTCAAGCTTGGTTTCTTGGCTGACTTTTGTTTCACCACGAACACGATACCCGACTTGTTGCCCTACTTGCTCACCCAACTGTTGAGCTAAATAACGAGCAATGTTACGCGCAGCCAGACGCCTAGGTTCGAGCATGATGATTTTACCCACCACACAATTTTGCTTTACGAGTTGTAAAGGGAAGTGAGTCGATTTACCTGCGCCAGGCGCTGCTTTGAGAATCAACTGGGAACAATCGCGAACACCTGAGAGTAGCTCTGGCATCACGCCTTCAATAGGCAATTGTGACAATGGAAGGACCTTATGGTGTAATAATGCAAATATTGTACATAAATCCAGTTGTAAATGAAGTTTGAACCTATACTTGAGCCTGCGACGCTAATTAAGCGCTATAAACGCTTCTTGGCAGACATCACTTTACCTGATGGCACTGAGCGCACCATTCACTGTGCTAACACAGGCGCCATGACAGGCTGCGCCGAAGCAGGAAATCAGGTGTGGTACTCCACTTCTGACAACCCAAAGCGCAAATATCCAAATAGTTGGGAACTCAGCGTTACATCGAAAGGTCATAGCATCTGTGTGAATACCGCTAGAGCAAACCAATTAGCGGTCGAGGCGATAGAGTCCGGCGTTATCAAAGAATTACAAGGCTATGACCAACTTCAAACTGAAGTAAAGTATGGTAATGAAAATAGTCGGATTGATATCTTGCTCAACTCAAAGAGCAAACCAAAATGCTATATAGAGGTTAAGAGCGTCACCTTATTGGATGAGGAGAAAGAGGGACAAGGGTATTTCCCAGATGCTGTAACAACACGTGGCCAAAAACACCTGAGAGAACTCTCAGAAATGGCACAAAATGGAAGTAGATCTGTACTTTTATTCACTGTTTTACATTCAGGCATTGAAAAAGTCTCCGTCGCCCACCATATAGACGCCAAATATTCACAATTACTAAAAACTGCGCGAGAACAAGGAGTGGAAGTTATGTGCTACAAAGCCGAGCTTTCTCACTCTGAGATAAAACTGGTCAAGGCGATTGAATTTATCAATTGACAGTAAAAATGGTGTCCCCTTCACAATGACAGCAAGTTTACGATTCAGAGTTTGCCTCAATTAGTTCTTTTTGCTATAGATACCCGCCTTAAAATTAACTGCGAGCGCAGTTGACTAGGTGTTAGTAGGAGATGCTGCATGCCAGAATCAAAGAAAAAAGCGCTAGGCATCCTAGCCATTGCAGGGGTTGAGCCATACCAAGAGAAAGCTGGTGAAGAATACATGTCACCAGAGCAAATGGCTCATTTTTCAAAAATTTTGACAGCTTGGCGTAACCAGCTCAGAGAAGAAGTTGATCGTACTGTTCACCATATGCAGGATGAAGCGGCAAACTTTCCAGATCCAGTTGACCGAGCTTCTCAAGAAGAAGAGTTCAGTCTTGAACTTCGTAACCGTGACCGCGAGCGTCGTCTGATCAAAAAGATCGAAAAGACACTAACAAAAATCGAAGATGATGATTTCGGTTTCTGTGACTCTTGTGGCGTTGAGATTGGCATCCGTCGTTTGGAAGCTCGTCCAACTGCAGACCTTTGTATCGACTGTAAAACACTTGCAGAGATCAAAGAGAAGCAAATGCAAGGTTAATTACCTGATTTAAAATAATATTAAAGGGAGCTTTGGCTCCCTTTTTGATTTAGAAAATAGCTATGAGTTACATCGGTCGTTTTGCCCCATCCCCTTCTGGTCCATTGCATTTTGGTTCATTAGTTGCCGCTCTTGGGAGTTATTTCCAAGCAAAAGCGAATAATGGACAGTGGCTGGTTAGGATTGAAGACCTTGATCCACCAAGGGAGATGCCTGGCGCATCCCAGTTGATTCTAAACACATTAGAAGCCTATCAACTGCATTGGGATGGCGAAGTGGTATACCAAAGCCAACGTCATTCTCTATATCAACAGCAAATCGACGACTGGCTATCTTCAGGCCAAGCCTATTATTGCCAATGCACGCGTAAACAAATTAAAGAGTCCGGTGGATTTTATCTTGGAACTTGTCGTGACTTAGCACTCACCAATCACCTTGAGTGTGCAATTCGACTGAAAATGACTCATCCGGTCTACCAGTTTAATGACCAAAAACACGGCCCTTTGAGTATCCCCCACGCGTTGGCAGATGAAGATTTTATTATAAAACGCCGAGATGGCTTATTTGCCTACAACCTTGCCGTAGTATTAGACGACATCGATCAAGGTATTACAGAGGTCGTGCGTGGTGCTGATTTAATCGAACCTACTGGTCGTCAAATCAGTCTTTACCAAATGTTAGGAGCGACAGCAGTTAGCTATCTACATTTACCGTTGGCACTGGGGAGTAACGGACAAAAGTTGTCCAAACAAAATCATGCTCCTGCCATCGACAACAGTAATCCAAAGCCTGCACTTTTAGATGCAATGCGCTTTTTAGGCTTTGAAATTTCAAGAGATATAGAGCAAGCTAATTTGGCTGAAATCATAGCTTGGGGCGTGAGCCAATGGCGTTTAGAACAACTGCCTGGCTCGATCGAGATCACACCAAGATTCTCAAACCGCTCGCTGTAAGCTATTATTAGCCGCAAATTTGCCTTATTAGGCACAAATCAGGCCTGTAGCAAGGTTGGTTATCACCATATTATTGCCAGATGCACATGAATAAAAACGACTATACACCAAGCGAAAAAAACATATACCCAGAGCTCTCTCTGAATATCATTACTCGCCAAGAGCACAACGTCTCTCGTAAGAAGATCAGCGATAATGCATTGAAGGTGCTATACAGACTTCATGGCGCGGGCTTTGATGCATACCTAGTAGGTGGCGGAGTTCGCGACCTACTGCTTGGTCAACAACCAAAAGATTTTGATATTGCGACTAACGCAACGCCAGAGCAAATCCGTCAGCTATTTAAAAACTGCCGCCTAATTGGTCGCCGTTTCCGCTTAGCTCACATTATGTTCGGCCGCGATATTATTGAAGTTGCCACATTCCGAGGCCATCACCAAGAGCCGAGTAAGAATGTTGCACAGCAGTCCAAAGAAGGCATGCTACTGCGAGACAATGTCTACGGTACCATCGACGAAGACGCTGAGCGCCGTGACTTCACAGTGAACTCGATGTATTACAGCATTTCTGACTATTCAATCCACGATTATGCTGGTGGTATTGAAGATATGGAAGATAAGCTGATCCGTCTTATCGGAGATCCAGAAACACGTTATCGTGAAGATCCAGTACGTATGCTGCGCGCGATTCGTTTTGCAGTGAAACTGGATTTTGACATCGAAGAAGAGACAGCAGCCCCTATCGAAGAGATGGCGCCACTACTGCAAGAAATTCCAGCGGCTCGTCTATACGAAGAGTCACTCAAAATGCTTCAGTCAGGTCATGGTCTTGAAACCTACCACCTGATGCGTGAATACAACCTATTCCAACAGCTTTTCCCAACCATTGCTGAATTCTTCACTGAAGATTACTCTTCACCAACAGAGCAGATGCTAGATCTAGTCCTTGATTCGACTGACCAGCGAATTGAAGAAGGAAAACGCATTAACCCAGCGTTTATGTTTGCCGCGATGCTTTGGTATCCGCTACAAGCGAAAGCTGAGCAGATGATGAGCAAACGCAAGCTATCCTTTTACGATGCCATCATGGAAGCAAGTAACACCATCCTAGATGACCAAGTGCGCTCTATTGCCATTCCTCGTCGCCACACTGCAACTATCCGCGAGATTTGGCAGCTACAATTGCGTATGCCACGACGTAACGGTAAACGTGCATTCCGCCTAATGGAGCTAAACAAGTTCCGAGCAGGGTATGATTTCCTTGAAATGCGCGGTGAAATCGAAGAAGGCGAAACACAGCTGCTCGCTAAATGGTGGGAAACATTCCAAAATGCTGGCCGTAATATGCGCCAAGCTATGGTGGCAGATTTAGATGGTAGCGGTGAAGATCAACCAAGACAGCGCCGTCGTAAAACGTATCGCAAGAAGAAGCCTAAGGCCTCGTCATGATCTCGGTCTTTATCGCAGTAGGCAGTAACTTGTCTGATCCAGTTACTCAAGCAAATGCCGCCATCGATGCACTAAAAACCCTGCCTAAATCAGAGTTTGTAACCGCGTCGAGCTTGTATAGTAGTACACCTATGGGGCCGCAAGATCAGCCCGACTACATCAATGCTGTGGTTGAAATAAAAACAGAATTAACGCCACTTGAGCTACTCAATTGCACACAAACCATTGAGTTAGAACAAGGGCGTGTCCGTAAAGAAGAGCGCTGGGGACCAAGAACTCTAGATCTCGATATCATTCTTTATGGCAATGAGGTGATTGATTCTGAACGTTTAGTCGTTCCACATTATGGAATGAAAGAGCGTGAATTTGTGCTCTATCCGCTTTCAGAAATCGCACCAAATTTAACCCTCCCATGTGGGACCAGACTGGAAAACTTATTAAAAGTTGTTGAGCAAAACGGTCTGCGTATTTGGCAATCATAGCCAACTCCTGTAAGGAACAATCATGAAAAAAATTACCATTAGCGATCTAATGAAATGGAAGCAAGAAGGTCGTAAATTTGCAACTTCAACAGCTTATGACGCAAGCTTTGCCCAGCTGTTTGAAAGCCAAGAAATGCCAGTACTCCTTGTTGGGGATTCTCTCGGCATGGTACTTCAAGGTGAGACATCTACCCTACCGGTAACGGTTGAAGAGATCGCTTACCATACACGCTGTGTTCGTGCTGGCAGCCCAAACTGCCTTCTAATGGCTGATATGCCATTCATGAGCTATGCGACTCCAGAGCAAGCGTGTGAGAGTGCTGGTCAGCTAATACGTGCTGGTGCAAACATGGTAAAAATTGAAGGTGGCGATTGGTTAGTCGACACTGTAAAAATACTGACTGAACGTGCGGTTCCAGTTTGTGCTCACTTAGGTTTAACACCTCAGTCAGTCAACATTTTTGGCGGTTTCAAAGTTCAAGGACGTGAACAAGAAAAAGCAGATCGTATGGTACGTGATGCACTGGCTCTACAAGAAGCTGGCGCACAAATCATCCTACTTGAGTGTGTACCTCAAGAATTGGCAGCGCGTATTACCGAGGTGTGTGAAGTTCCAGTCATTGGTATCGGTGCAGGTAACGTCACTGATGGTCAAATCCTAGTGATGCACGATATGTTTGGTATTGCTGCGAACTATATGCCGAAATTCTCAAAGAACTTCCTTGCTGAAACTGGCGAGATGCGAGCAGCAGTCGCAAAATACAAACAAGATGTAGAAAGCGGAGCCTTCCCTGACGAAGCTCATACCATTGCCTAAGGATAAATATCATGCAGACTTTTGCTGAAATTGCTGCTCTTCGTGAGCAAATTAAACAGTTTAAGCGTGATGGTCGAAAGATCGCTTTTGTACCAACCATGGGTAACCTTCACGAAGGTCACCTAACTTTGGTCAAAAAAGCCCGCGAACATGCTGATGTTGTGGTAGTAAGTATTTTCGTCAATCCAATGCAGTTTGAGCGTGCAGACGATTTGAACAACTACCCACGCACTCTTGAAGACGACTTAGCTAAACTGGGCGGTGAATCGGTAGAATTAGTATTTACGCCAACGCCAGAGATTATCTACCCTGAAGGATTGGATACACAAACTTCTGTCGACGTACCTGGACTTTCAACGATTCTTGAAGGCGCATCTCGTCCGGGTCACTTCCGCGGTGTCTCCACTATCGTGACCAAGCTGTTCAACATTGTTCAGCCGGATGTCGCTTGCTTTGGTGAGAAAGATTTCCAGCAATTGGCTGTGATTCGCAAGATGACCGAAGACTTGGCTTTAGATATCGAAATCATTGGTGTACCGACCGTACGTGAAATGGATGGCTTAGCCATGAGCTCACGCAATGGCCTACTTACTCTAGATGAACGTCAACGTGCACCAGTGCTTGCACGCACGATGCGCTGGATCAGTAGCGCAATACGTGGCGGTCGTGATGATTACGATTCTGTGATTGAAGATGCAAGCGATCAACTTCGCGCTGCTGGTCTACAGCCAGACGAAATCTTTATACGCGATGCACGTACACTACAAACTGTGACAGAAGATACTACTCAAGCGGTGATTCTAATGGCTGCGTTCTTAGGAAAAGCCCGTTTAATCGATAACCAAGTTGTTGAGATGGTGGTAGAGTCGAAAGAAGAAGAAGCTTCTGAGACACCACCAGAAAGCGCTGAATAGAGCTCAGTGACAAGATAAAAAGGGTTGATGTGAAAGCATCAACCCTTTTTTGTTTCTAACTACGTAAGCCAATTCCGCGTGTCACTAAATAGTGTGCTACCGCGTAAAGCGCAACAATAAATACACCGAGAACGCTGAACGATGTCACAATACCTACATCAGAAACACCTAAGAACCCGTATCTGAATGCATTCACCATATAGACGATTGGGTTAATCTTAGACACCCCTTGCCAAAACTCAGGCAATAAGCTGATTGAGTAAAAAACACCACCAAGGTATGTCAGCGGCGTTAAAACAAATGTCGGAATAATCGAGATGTCATCAAAGGTTTTTGCGTACACGGCATTGATCAAACCGCCCAAGGCAAACACCACCGAGGTCATAAATACCGTGGCAACAATGATGCCCCAATGCTCTACTTGCAGATCAACAAAAAATAGCGAAACGAAAGTTACGATTGCACCAACTAATAAGCCTCGCGTCACACCACCCATCACATAACCAGCAATGATCACGTAATTTGGTACAGGTGCAACAAGTAGCTCTTCTATATTTTTCTGCAACTTAGCACTAAAGAAAGATGAAGCAACATTTGAGTACGAGTTGGTGATCACCGACATCATTATCAAACCAGGGACGATATATTCCATATAGCTAAAACCATTCATCTCGCCAATACGCGATCCGATAAGGTTGCCAAAAATAATAAAATAAAGCGTCATAGTGATCGCAGGCGGCACTAAGGTCTGTACCCAAATACGGGCAAAACGGTTGACCTCTTTGCCTAACAAGCTGCGAAAAGCAACCCAATACAACTGATACATTACAACGCCTCCGCACTCTGTTCGCGTACAATGTGGATAAACAACTCTTCAAGACGATTGGCTTTATTACGCATAGAAAGCACTTTAATGCCTTGTTCCGTCAATTGAGTGAAGATGGCATTGAGCCCTTGGCTTTTGTCGATTTCAATCTCCAATGAACCATTCACGTAGACCTGCGAGTTCACACCTGACAACTCAGGTTCAGGGCAACCTTCCTCCAGATCGAGAATAAAGGTCTCCACATGCAACTTACCGAGTAGCGCTTTCATGGTGGTGTTCTCAATCAACTCACCTTTATTGATGATGCCAATATTACGACAGAGCATTTCCGCTTCTTCTAAGTAATGTGTCGTCAGGATGATCGTAATACCTAACTCACTATTGATCTCTTTTAAGAATCCCCACATAGAGCGGCGAAGCTCTATATCAACACCAGCTGTAGGCTCGTCCAAAATCAACAATTGTGGCTCGTGCATTAACGCTCTCGCGATCATCAAGCGACGCTTCATACCACCAGATAAGTTGCGTGAACGCTCATTGCGCTTTTCCCAAAGATCGAGCTTAGTCAGATATTTTTGCGCACGTTCTTTTGCCACAGACTTAGGCACACCATAATAGCCCGCCTGCTGAAGCACGATCTGCTCTACGGTTTCAAATTGATTAAAGTTGAATTCTTGTGGAACCAAGCCTAAATTTTGCTTAGCCAGTTCGAGGTCAGTATCGATATCGTAGCCAAACACTTTCACAGTGCCTGAAGTCTTGTTAACCAAAGACGAAATAACGCCAATCGAGGTTGATTTACCTGCGCCATTGGGCCCAAGCAAAGCGTAAAAGTCACCTTTTTCAACCTTGAGACTAATACCTTTCAGTGCCTCAAAACCTCCAGCATAGGTTTTGCGCAGCTGTTCTATTTCTAGAGCGTACATAACATTGCTATCTATTCTATTATTTTCAAATTAGTTTATCGTTGAATAACGATGATTACAATTAAACCTTTCGATTCTTTTGGAAATATCATAACTATTAACAATAAAAAAACGCCGTAGAGTTTTCCTCTATGGCGCTTTATTCACTACAAGTTCTTTAAGTAGTTAGACTGACTCTAACTGATGCTCATCGCTTTCAACGTGACGAATCGCCGCTTTCAATGCCTCATAGCGGAACTTATACGTGTTATCGTCAGGCACTAAGTCAATAACGTGGAACTTCTCAAGTTGCTGTCTGGTGCGCTCATTCGGGCACAACAAATAGACCTGACAATTCGCATCCAGTGCATCTTTAATCGCGTTTTCTAATGCTAATCCGACCGTCACATCAATCATTGGTACATCGGTCAGATCGAGAATCATCACCTCATAATCTGAAATACTGGTATGTTGACGAGAGATCGCTTTCGAAACGCTAAAGATCATCGGGCCAGAAAGGTAAAAGAACAGCACCTTGCCATTGGCCATATCGAGCAAGCCACGTTCACTGTCTGTAAGCGGCACATCATCTTCATCGGCGTCACTGATGGCCTTAACTTGGCGAGCTTGTTCACGGCTCAAGCGCTCAATGATAATCACGTTAGAAATAAATACCCCTAGCCCTACCGCGACAATTAAGTCAACAAACACCGTTAATAGCATCACGCCGTACATGATCGCCATACCAGCAAAACTGACTTTGTGCGCTCGTTGAATGAAGCTCCAGTCGAGAATATTAAAACCAACATAAACCGCAATGCCTGCCAATACTGCCATCGGGATCGGTTCAGTCAGTCCACCAGCAACAAGTACGACTAATGCTAACATCAAGGCTCGAATAACGCCTGACAGCGGAGAACGAGCGCCTACCTGAATATTGGTGACTGTCCCCATTGTTGCACCCGCACCTGGAAGCGCACCAAACAAACCAGAGATCATGTTAGCCAAACCTTGGCCTCGCAGCTCTTTGTCCGAGTCATGCTCTTTACGTGTCAGTGAGTCACCGATAACAGCAGTAAGCAAGGTATCAATACAGCCTAATGTGCCGAGGACGAGTGCATCAATCACCATCTCAACAAACATGTCAGGGTTAATGTGCGGAACGACAAGAGAAGGTAAACCTGCTGGAATTTCACCGATTCGACGAATCGAGTCCATATCGAAAAACGTAACTGATAGAAGCGTCACCGCAACTAAGGCAACCAACTGAGCCGGTACATATTTACGGTATTTTTTCGGAAAACCAAACAGAATAGCGAGAGTCAATAAACCGAGAAACAGCTCGCTAAATTTCAAATTAGAGATGGTGTCAGGCAGTGCCGATAGCGTACCAAGCACCCCACCAGAAGGGGCTGCGTGACCAAGTAGTGGCGAGAGTTGCAGAATAATCAATATAACACCGATCCCTGACATAAAGCCGGAGATCACGCTATATGGCATCAAAGTTACGTATTTTCCTAACTTCAATGTCCCTAGTAGTATTTGGAAAGCACCTGCCATCATCACGACAGTAAACGTCATCGCCATGCCTGTTTCAGGATACTTGACCATCATACTGGTCAAAACGGCGGTCATGATCACCGTCATTGGGCCGGTTGGCTCAGAGATCAGTGTATTAGATCCTCCAAACAATGAGGCAAACAAACCGACCATAATCGCGCCCCACAAGCCAGCCTCCGCGCCAGCACCCGAAGCAACACCAAAGGCCAATGCAAGTGGTAACGAGATAATGGCAGTCGTTACACCACCAAACAAATCTCCTTTGAGATTGATATCTTCAAAACGACGTCCGAACACAACTCTGCTCCATGCAAAATAAACAACTACGACATCCAACCACGATTTAAAAATATAACCGCGAATTTTAAAAGTGCATCTCCGTAGATAAGTAGTAATCTTCGTTGAAATGCAGCAAATTTCATCACTTTACCAAATGTTACTCGAACGAGATAAGTGTTAATCGTATCTCATATTTCATACTTTATAACTTTTGGTTCGGATCGCGCCTAAGTTTATGATTTTTCGCGCTCAAACACGTCAGATGAGTGCCTTTTTACGCATTTTTAACAGGAAGGAAATTGTAACATTGTGTATAGTGGTGCAAGTTTTTTTTAGGGATTGATGAAGAAAATGCCAGAAATTAAGCAGCTATTTGAAAATAACTCAAAGTGGTCTGAGTCTATTAAAGCTGAACGACCAGAGTACTTTACTAAATTGGAAGATGGACAAAATCCAGGCTTTCTATGGATAGGTTGTTCAGATAGCCGTGTGCCTGCTGAACGACTTACAGGCCTCTACTCTGGCGAGCTATTTGTTCACAGAAATGTCGCCAACCAAGTGATTCATACCGATCTCAACTGCCTATCTGTCGTTCAATACGCTGTTGATGTACTCAAGGTAAAACACATTATTGTATGTGGTCACTATGGGTGTGGTGGTGTAAATGCCGCTATCGATAACCCGCAACTTGGACTGATCAACAACTGGCTATTACATATCCGCGATCTGTACTTTAAACATCGCAAGTACCTTGATGACATGCCTGTCGCTGATAGAGCGGACAAATTAGGGGAAATAAACGTAGCTGAGCAAGTTTACAACTTAGGTAACTCTACCATTATGCAAAACGCGTGGGAGCGTGGCCAAGATGTTGAGATTCACGGCGTTGTCTACGGAATCGGAGATGGGAAATTAGAGTATTTAGGCGTGCGCTCTAGCTCTCGTGAGTCGGTCGAAACTTCCTATCAAAAAGCGATGGAGTCGATCCTCAATCCAGATCATAAGCTGCTGTGTCGATAATTACACGCTAGGAAAGTAAAACGCCCGCTATTTAAGCGGGCGTTTTTTATATCAACTCTAGAGCTGAACTACTCTTGAGGTACTACTTTACCAATATATGGTAGGTGACGGTATTTTTGAGCATAGTCGATACCAACACCGACAACGAATTCATCTGGAATCTCAAAACCAATCCACTCAACAGGCACATCTACTTCGCGGCGAGAAGGCTTATCAAGTAAAGTACAAATGCGAACAGATTTAGGATCTCGAAGGCTCAAGATCTCTTTCACTTTGTTTAACGTATTCCCGGTGTCGATAATATCTTCGACTAAAAGCACATCTTTACCTTTGATGTCATCATCAAGATCTTTGAGAATACGAACATCACGCGAGCTTTCCATGGTATTGCCATAGCTAGAAGCGGTCATAAAGTCCACTTGGTGAGTCAGTTCAATGCTACGAGCTAAATCTGCCATAAAGACAAAAGAGCCACGCAGTAGGCCGACTAGAACCAAATCTTCACTACCTTCATAGTGAGCAGTAATTTGTTTACCAAGTTCACGTACACGCTCCTGAACCTCTTGCTCAGAAATCATTACTTCTACTGTATGTTTCATACCAATCTCATTTATCACGTTGTCTACTATTTAGTCCAACTAAATACTAGCTGATGTTTTCGAGCGCGTAGTTTAACACTGCTGCAGCGCAATGAAACAGTCTCATGCATCAGAAAACAAACATCAACAACGCAAACCATATGATACGTAGCACGGATATTAACAATTATGGTTATAAAGTGTACTGAAAACGTTGACCTATTTTATATGCACCATTACACTCATTATGCTTTAAGCAAATAATAAAATACTAAATAGGGCAAAGCCCACTACAACTCAAATGGCAAGGAAATTGATATGGACTCTATAGCTAAAAGGCCGCGCACGCGTCTTTCTCCGCAAAAGAGAAAACAACAACTTATGGAAATCTCACTGGAAGTGTTCGCACGCCGCGGTATCGGTCGTGGTGGTCATGCAGACATTGCTGAAATCGCTCAGGTTTCAGTCGCGACGGTTTTTAACTACTTCCCAACTCGTGAAGACCTCGTTGATGACGTACTCAACTACGTCGTACGCCAATTCTCTAACTTTCTATCTGATAACATCGACTTAGACTTACACGCAAAAGACAATTTACAGAACCTAACATCTGCAATGGTAGACTTGGTAGTGAATGATTGTCACTGGCTTAAAGTGTGGTTTGAGTGGAGTGCATCAACACGTGATGAAGTGTGGCCGCTGTTTGTCACCACAAATCGCACTAACCAATTGCTGGTTCAAAATATGTTCATTAAAGCGATTGAGCGTGGTGAAGTGTGCGATCAACACGACCCAGCTGATCTTGCGACGCTGTTCCACGGAATTTGTTACTCTCTGTTTGTACAGGCAAACCGTGTACAAAATCCTGAAGCACTGAACAAACTAACACAAAGTTACTTAGATATGCTGTGTATTTATAACCGCGACCACTAATCGCAGTTATCGATGAGAAAAAGCTGATACTTAGGTGTCAGCTTTTTTTATAGCATTACTAAAATTTGTCACACAAACAAAAAAGCCGCTGAACAGATTCAGCGGCTTTCTATTATCTATTTAGAAGCGATTACTTCTTCTTTTTCGCTTTAGGGTTTGGAAGGTCAGTGATTGAACCTTCAAACACTTCCGCCGCTAGACCAACAGACTCGTGTAGAGTTGGGTGAGCGTGGATAGTTAGAGCGATATCTTCAGCATCACAACCCATCTCGATAGCAAGACCGATTTCACCTAGTAGTTCACCACCGTTTGTACCAACGATAGCACCACCAATTACGCGGTGAGTCTCTTTATCAAAGATCAGCTTAGTCATACCGTCTGAACAGTCAGATGCGATTGCACGACCTGAAGCAGCCCATGGGAATGTTGCTGTTTCGTAGTTAATGCCTTCTGCTTTCGCTTCTTTCTCTGTTTTACCAACCCATGCCACTTCTGGCTCAGTGTAAGCGATTGATGGGATAACTTTAGGGTCGAAGTAATGCTTCTTGCCAGAAATAACTTCAGCTGCTACGTGACCTTCATGCACACCTTTGTGCGCAAGCATTGGTTGACCAACAACGTCACCGATAGCAAAGATATGAGGTACGTTTGTACGCATCTGCTTATCAACATTGATGAAACCGCGCTCGTCTACTTCAAGACCCGCTTTCTCTGCATCAATTAGCTGACCGTTTGGTACACGGCCAATGGCAACAAGAACAGCATCGTAACGCTCAGCTTCTGCTGGCGCTTTTTTGCCTTCCATTGAAACGTAGATACCGTCTTCTTTAGCTTCAACCGCTGTCACTTTCGTTTCTAGCATTAGGTTGAACTTGTTCTTCACACGTTTAGTGTAAACTTTAACGATATCTTTATCCGCAGCAGGGATAACTTGGTCGAACATTTCAACCACGTCTACTTTAGAACCAAGAGATTGGTAAACCGTACCCATTTCTAGACCGATGATACCACCGCCCATGATAAGTAGTTTTCCAGGAACTTCTTTAAGTTCTAGTGCATCCGTTGAATCCCAAATACGTGGGTCTTCATGCGGGATAAATGGTAGCTTGATAGGGCGAGAACCCGCCGCGATGATAGCGTTATCGAAATTAACTGTTGTTGACTCGCCTTCACCTTCTACAAGGATAGAGTTAGGACCAGTAAATTTACCGTAACCGTTTACCACGTTAACTTTACGCATCTTAGCCATACCGCCAAGACCGCCAGTCAGTTGGTTTACAACTTTCTCTTTCCAGATACGAATCTTGTTGATGTCTGTTTGCGGCTCACCGAATACAACGCCGTGATCAGCCATTGCTTTCGCTTCTTCGATTACTTTAGATACGTGAAGTAGCGCTTTTGATGGGATACAACCCACGTTCAGACATACACCACCTAGGGTGCTGTAGCGCTCGATAAGTACAGTTTCAAGACCTAAGTCTGCACAACGGAATGCAGCTGAGTAACCAGCAGGACCAGAACCAAGTACAACAACTTGGGCTTTAATTTCTTTGCTCATTGTGACCTCTTGTAGTCATTATCCCTAACAGGCTGAGTGGGTATTGATTTATTTGTTCAAGTCGATTTGTTTTAAACAGTTATTTTTCAGACCGCCAACAGTTTACAGAGATGTTAATGGAGTGAAAAGTAAATCAATTTAGCCTGTGAGCTAGACAACAATTCAATTGAGAAAACCCTATTTATACTAAGGTCTCGCATCAAATTGTTTGGTAATTATTCGTAATAGAGGCGGCTCACTTGCCGCCTCTCTGTCATCTAGTTTCGATTAAAGAACAAGACGACGAATGTCTGATAGCGCACCATTTAGGAACGTAATGAAACGTGCACCTTCAGCACCATCAATCACACGGTGGTCGTATGATAGAGATAGTGGAAGTTGTAGACGTGGTTCGAACTCTTTACCGTTCCACACTGGCTTCATTTCAGACTTAGATACACCTAGGATACCCACTTCTGGAGCGTTTACGATTGGTGTAAATGCAGTACCGCCGATGCCACCAAGGCTAGAGATTGTGAAACAACCACCTTGCATGTCAGCTGCAGTTAGCTTGCCAGCACGTGCTTTCTTCGACACAGCCATTAGCTCTTCAGACAGCTCGTAGATACCTTTCTTGTTCACATCTTTAAATACTGGAACAACAAGGCCGTTTGGCGTATCTACTGCGATACCTACGTTTACGTACTTCTTAAGAATGATGCTTTCGCCATCTTCAGAAAGAGAAGAGTTAAACGCTGGGAATGCTTCTAGTGCTTTCGCTACTGCTTTCATGATGAACACAAGTGGCGTGATCTTCATACCAGTGTCTTTCTTCGCTTCGATTGCATTCTGTTCTTTACGGAATGCTTCTAGCTCTGTGATGTCAGCATTATCCCACTGTGTAACGTGAGGGATCATTACCCAGTTACGGTGTAGGTTAGCACCAGAGATCTTCTTGATCTTAGAAAGCTTCTGAACTTCAGTTTCACCGAACTTGCTGAAATCAACTTTTGGCCAAGGTAGTAGACCAAGCGCAGAGCCGTCACCGCCTTTGCCAGATGCCGCAGCACCAGACTCAAGACGCTTAAGTGCATCTTTAACGTAAGCTTGAACGTCTTCTTTCAGGATACGGCTCTTACGACCAGTACCTTTAACCTTAGAAAGGTTAACGCCAAATTCACGAGCTAGACGACGAACAACTGGAGATGCGTGTGCGTAGTCACCGTTCTCTTGGAAGTCGTTAGCTGCAGGAGCTTCAGCTTTTACTGCTGGAGCAGATGCTGCCACAGGAGCTGGAGTTGCAGCTGGTGCTGCTACAGGTGCCGCTGCTTGAGCAGGAGCTGAACCTGCCACTTCAAATACCATGATTAGAGAGCCAGTCGTTACTGAACCGCCTTCAGTAATCTTGATCTCTTTAACGGTACCTGCGAATGGTGCTGGTACTTCCATAGAAGCTTTGTCGCCTTCTACAGTGATCAGAGATTGCTCTTCTTCTACTGTATCGCCAACTTTAACCATGATCTCAGTAACTTCTACTTCGTCACCGCCGATATCTGGAACGTTTACTTCTTTTTCAGCTGATGCTGCTGGCGCCGCTGCAACTGGTGCTGCCGCCGCAGGAGCCGGAGCTGCTGCAGGTGCTGAACCAGCAACTTCGAATACCATCACTAGAGAACCAGTTGTTACTGAATCACCTTCAGCAATCTTGATCTCTTTAACCGTACCTGCAAATGGTGCTGGTACTTCCATAGAAGCTTTGTCGCCTTCTACAGTTAGAAGTGATTGCTCTTCTTCTACTGCATCGCCAACTTTAACCATGATCTCAGTAACTTCTACTTCGTCGCCACCGATATCAGGAACGTGAACTTCTTTTAGTTCTGCTGCCGCTGCTGCTGGAGCTGGAGCTGGAGCCGCTTCCGCCACAGGAGCAGGTGCAGCTTCAGCTGCACCCTCGGCTTCGAAAATCATGATAAGAGAACCAGTTGTTACTGAATCGCCTTCAGCTACTTTGATTTCTTTAACGATACCTGATTGAGACGCTGGAACTTCCATAGAAGCTTTGTCGCCTTCAACAGTGATCAGAGACTGTTCTTCTTCAACCTTGTCGCCAACGCTTACAAGAATCTCAGTAACTTCAACCTCATCCGCACCAATGTCAGGTACATTAATTTCGATTGCCATTGCTTATTTACCTTCTAGTTAAGCGCTGTATTAAGCGTATTGTGGGTTTGTTTTTTCAGTGTCGATGTTGAACTTAGCAATTGCTTCAGCAACAACAGACTTCTCAACATCACCACGTTTCGCTAGTTCAGTTAGTGCAGCGACCACAACGTAGCCCGCGTTAACTTCAAAGTGACGACGTAGGTTCTCACGACTGTCTGAACGACCAAAGCCATCTGTACCCAGTACTTTGTATGATTCAGTAGGCATGAATGCACGCACTTGCTCAGCGTAGTTCTTCATGTAGTCAGTCGCAGCGATTGCTGGCTCACTGCCAAGAACTGTTGTGATGTACGGTACTTTCGCTTCCGCTTCTGGGTGAAGCATGTTGTAGCGCTCTGCATCTTGGCCATCACGAGTTAGCTCGTTGAAAGACGTTACAGAGAATACATCAGACGCTACGCCGTACTCTTCACTTAGGATAGTCGCTGCTTTACGCACTTCGTTCATGATAGTACCAGAACTCATTAGCTGAACTTTACCCTTAGCACCTTCGTGAGACTCAAGCTTGTAGATACCTTTACGGATGCCTTCTTCAGCACCTTCTGGCATTGCTGGCATTGCGTAGTTTTCATTCATTACTGTTAGGTAGTAGTAAATGTTTTCTTGCTCAGGACCGTACATACGACGGATACCATCTTGCATGATTACTGCTAGCTCGTAAGCGAATGTTGGATCGTAAGAGATACAGTTAGGGATAGTGTTCGCTTGAATGTGCGAGTGGCCATCTTCGTGCTGTAGACCTTCACCGTTCAGTGTTGTACGACCAGCTGTAGCACCTAATAGGAAGCCACGAGCTTGTTGGTCACCTGCTAGCCATGCCATATCACCAATACGTTGGAAACCGAACATTGAGTAGTAGATGTAGAACGGGATCATTGGCAGATCGTTTGTGCTGTAAGACGTAGCAGCAGCAACCCAAGATGCCATTGAGCCTAGTTCATTGATACCTTCTTGAAGAACTTGGCCTGATGTTGCTTCTTTGTAGTAAGAAACGATGCCTTTATCTTCAGGTGTGTATTCTTGACCGTGTGGGTTGTAGATACCAACTTGACGGAACAGACCTTCCATACCGAACGTACGAGCTTCATCACAGATGATAGGAACGATGTTCTTACCAATGTTCTTGTCTTTCAGTAGGATGTTTAGCGTACGTACGTAAGCCATAGTCGTTGAAATTTCACGCTTCTGTGCACCTAGTAGAGGAGCAAACTCTTCTAGCTCTGGTACTTTGAATTCTTGAGTGAATTTTGGCAGACGCGCTGGCGTGTAACCTTGTAGGGCTTTACGACGAGCATGTAGGTATTCGTATTCAGCAGAACCTTCTTCCAGTTTCAGGTAAGGAAGCTCAGACACTTTCTCATCAGAAAGGATGTCTTGTAGGCCTAGACGGTCACGTAGGTATTGTACGTGAGTCATGTCCATCTTCTTAACACCGTGCGCGATGTTCTTACCTTCAGCAGCTTCACCCATACCGTAACCTTTAACTGTCTTAGCTAGGATTACTGTTGGCTTGCCGCCTGTCTCTTTTGCATTGTTGAATGCAGCGAACAGTTTAGAAGAATCGTGACCACCACGCTTCAGTTCGAAGATTTGGTCGTCAGTCATGTCTGCAACTAGTGCAGCTGTTTCTGGGTACTTACCAAAGAAGTGCTCACGTACGTATGCGCCATCTTTAGATTTGAATGTCTGGTAGTCACCATCGATAGTTTCGTTCATTAGTTGAAGAAGCTTACCAGTAGTGTCTTTAGCTAGTAGAGAATCCCAGTTGCTACCCCAGATAACTTTAACAACGTTCCAACCTGCACCTTTAAATAGGCCTTCAAGTTCTTGGATGATGCTACCGTTACCCATTACAGGGCCGTCTAGACGCTGTAGGTTACAGTTGATTAGGAAACATAGGTTGTCTAGCTTCTCACGCGCAGCGAAAGAGATAGCACCACGTGATTCTGGCTCATCCATCTCACCGTCGCCTAGGAAAGCGTATACACGTTGAGCAGAAGTATCTTTCAGACCACGACCTTCTAGGTACTTAAGGAAACGCGCTTGGTAGATCGCAGAGATTGGGCCAAGACCCATAGATACTGTCGGGAACTGCCAGAATTCAGGCATCAGTTTAGGGTGCGGGTATGATGGGATACCTTTGCCGTCTACTTCTTGACGGAAGTTATCTAGCTGCTCTTCAGTTAGACGACCTTCAACGAATGCACGAGAGTAGATACCTGGTGAGATGTGACCTTGGTAATAAACTAGATCGCCACCGTCCGTCTCATTTGGAGCGCGGAAGAAGTGGTTGAAACATACTTCGTAGAATGCAGCCGCTGACTGGTAAGAAGCCATGTGACCACCAAGGTCGAGGTCTTTCTTAGATGCACGCAATACGATCATGATTGCGTTCCAGCGAATGATTGAGCGAATACGGCGTTCAAGAGTCGTGTCACCTGGGTAAGCTGGCTCTTGTGCTGCTGGAATCGTGTTAATGTAGTTTGTGTTGATACCTGTTGGCATATCAACGCCGTCTAGACGTGCTTTTTCTAGAACTGTTTCTAGTAGAAACTGTGCACGTTCTACACCTTCTTCACGAACAACTGATTCAAGGGCTTGTAGCCAATCTTGAGTTTCCAGTGCGTCTACGTCATGCTTCATGTCAGACATGGCGATCTATCCTTCTATTGGTTGGATCTAGTTATTTAAAGTAACCGTTTCTTGTTTTAAGAATCGTTACCTTGCTGAATTCGACGTAAAGAACGTTTTCTACGCGACTCTTCACGAGTCAAATCCAACAATGTCTCTTCGATATAAGCTAAATGAGAATGTGACATTTCACGCGCCTTCTCAGGCTGACCAGAAACAATCGCATCCACAATATTAGCTCGATGTTTACTTACTTTATCGACCACTTCATCGCGGCGATGCAAGAGCTTTAAATTCTGTAAGACATTTTGCTCAAGCAAAGGCGCTAAACTTCGAACAATGTGAAGAAGTACCACGTTGTGAGCGGCTTCGGTTAAAGCGATCAAGAACTGCATTACTGCAGCGGCTTCTGCTTCCACATTTTTCTTAGTTTGCTCTTCGCTGATGTTTTTCAAGCAAGCTTGAATACGAGCAAAGTCTTCATCGGTACCACGAACGGCTGCAAAATAAGCTGAAATACCTTCCATCGCATGACGCGTTTCTAGTAAATCGAGCTGAGTTTCAGAGTGGCTAGACAATAAATTTAGCAGAGGATCTGAAAAACTTGTCCAGATATTCTCACTAACAAATGTACCACCGCCCTGACGACGAGTAAGAAGACGTTTAGCCTCTAAGCGTTGAATCGCTTCACGGATTGAAGGACGAGACACATCGAACTGTTTAGCCAGCTCCCGCTCAGGTGGCAGTTGTTGCCCCGGAGACAGTGTTCCTTCCACAATCAACCTTTCTAACTCTTGTTCAATAACATCTGAGAGTTTTGGCTGACGAATCCTTTGATAAGCCATAGTTATTTTTCTTCTTACTCTTTGCAGTCAATTGGTATTACCAATTTTTTATTGGCGAGAAAATTAACATAATTAAAACGCAAGTTCCAGTCAAAAATTGACCCAAATCATAGAACGAGTCACGCTTCAACACTTTGTTAACAAGAACAGATTAAAACGGCAATCAAATTGGTCAGACCAATTACAAAATATAAACAGATGGGGATGAAGCGTGCTAGGTATCACACTTTAATTGGTCAGTTTTAAAGAAATATGAAAGGTTGTTAGTGGATACGTTGAAAAGTGCGAGGGGATAGATGGTTTACAAGAGTAATAAAATGGGACGACTGTCACCTCAAAAGTGAGAGACAAATGAATTGACGATCTCTAAAAACCTGTAGAAAGCTTTAGAGATCCCCTACTCTTTTCTTCATCAGTCTATGAAATGACTGATTTTAGGTATGAGATATTTTAAAGACTACCTAGCCTCAATATGATCAATCATCAGCTGTAGAGACTGATTGCCACGGAACTCGTTAATGTCTAGTTTATAAGCTAACCGAACGGTCTTTACAGACGCATCAGGCCAGCGGCGTAGGTCGACATTAAAGGCTATCCCATCAATCATAATATTGGTTGGATGCCCTTTATGTAGTGGCTCTAGCATCAACTTCAAATGCTTTTCTCCCACCAGCTTTTGGTGCAAGACCTTAAACTCGCCATCAAACAATGGCTCAGGGAAAGTCTGTCCCCAAGGGCCACCAGCGCGCAGCATCTCTGCGACATGCATAGAGAACTCTTCTGGAGCCAGCTCTCCATCAGAAAGTATCACACCTTTAAGCGCAGCTTCATCCAGCTCTTGCTTAACGGTGTCATCAAACAGTTTGGAGAATCGATCAAAATCTTTCTCCATGATAGTCAAACCCGCAGCCATTGCATGACCACCAAACTTGATGATCAAGCCTGGGTTTTGAGTATCAATTCGATCTAGTGCATCACGCATATGCAAGCCGGGAATAGAACGGCAGGAGCCTTTGATACTCCCTTCACCGCCATCAGCAAAGGCAATCACCGGTCGATGGAATTTGTCTTTGATGCGTGAAGCTAAAATACCAATCACACCTTGGTGCCAATCACGTTGGAACAACACTAAACCATGAGGTAAGGCACTGTTTTCACCAAATTGAAGACGCTCACAAAATGCCATTGCCTCTTGCTTCATCCCCTCTTCGATCTCTTTGCGTGTTTGATTTAGCCCATCGAGTTCACTCGCCATGCGTCGAGCTGCATGAATGTTATTACTCATCAGCAGCTCAACACCAAACGACATATCATCAAGGCGACCAGCAGCGTTAATTCGTGGACCTAAGGCAAAACCAAAATCGGCAGCCACCAAACGGCGAGCATCTCGTTTCGCAATTTCAATTAACGCTTGAATGCCCGGGCGCGCTTTACCAGCTCGAATACGTTGTAAACCTTGGTGGACCAAAATACGATTGTTTTCATCCAGCGGTACCACATCAGCAACGGTACCCAACGCAACCAAATCGATAAGCTCCATCAATTTCGGCTCTGCCATACCTTGCTCGGCAAACCAACCCAACTTACGCATGTGAACACACAATGCCATCATCAGATAAAACGCGACCCCAACCCCCGCCAATGCTTTCGATGGGAACGCACACTCTTGTAAGTTAGGATTAACCATTGCATCAACAATCGGTAGCTCATGGCCCGGTAAGTGATGGTCAGTCACCAAAACCTGCAGACCTTGCTCTTTGGCGTAACGGACTCCTTCGATTGAAGAGACCCCATTATCTACCGTCATGATCACTTCTGCGCCAATCTCAATAGCTTGGTCAACGACCTCTGGACTAAGGCCATAGCCATCTTCGAATCGATTCGGAACCAAGTAATCCACGTTGTTGGAGCCCAGCATACGCAGAGCAAGTACCGACAACGCTGAACTGGTTGCGCCATCAGCATCGAAATCTCCAACCACGATGATACGTTTCTGCTGAGTAATGGCAGCAAACAGCAATTCAACTGCCGCCTCAATACCATGAAGTTTTTGATATGAGTGCAACGCGCGAGCCGCCGTTTCTAGCTGCTGAGGCGATGTAATCCCTCGGCTAATGTACAGACGTCTTAAAAGAGGCGCGATGCTATCCGGAAGTAGAGTTAAGTCGACTTCCGGGCGACGTTGAATTTCTATCATAAAAATCTGGGTTCGTTATTGAGTTTGCTGAAGACGCTGCAACAGTTTTTCTGGCGGCAGGTAACCACCTACCATTTCACCGTTAGGCAAGAAAATCGCAGGCGTACCGCTGATGCCCAACTCTCGGCCTAGGTTGTAATGATCTTTGATGATCTGCTGATACTTAGCAAAGTCTTTGCCTTTCTCTGGGAATTGACGGTTAACCTTACCATCATGCATCGCTGATTGAGGATTTTCAGCTCCCCAAATTGCCGCCATTTGATCCGCAACAGAACCAGAATTTCCTTGGCGAGGATACGCCATGTAGCGAACAGTAATACCTAAATCATTATAGCCATTCATCTGATTATGAAGGCGTACACAGTAACCACAGGTAATATCAGTAAAGACGGTGACGACGTATTTTTCATCATCAGCCTTAAACTCAATCATGCTGTCTTTAAATGACTCGATTTTTGCTGCATTAATTGGAGCCTGACGTTTAGCCAACACATCTTCATACTGGCCATTACCATCGAGCTTGTACAAAGTACCTGCTAAGAAATAGTCACCGGTTGGGGAAGCGAATAATACGCCGCCGCTAGTTTGGACTTCGACAAGACCTTCAATATCAGCAGGTACCACTTTGGTTACTTCTAAACCCAACTGAGCGAATCGCTTTTGCAGCTGTGCTTGATCAAATTTAACTTCAGTTGCCGATACCGTTTGTGCGGCTAGCAATAATGGCAACGTAAGTAGAGTCATTCGGCGTAATACGCTCATTCAGTTCACCTTAAATAGTTTGCGAGAGCCTACGCTCTTGGGTGGTGCTCGCTATGTAGTTGTTTCAATCGTTCTGTTGCAACGTGAGTATAAATTTGCGTGGTAGACAAGTCACTATGTCCTAGCAACATCTGTACAACCCGCAGGTCGGCACCATAATTGAGCAAGTGCGTTGCAAATGCGTGTCTCAATACATGGGGTGAAAGCTTTTCACTATCAATCCCTGCAATCACAGCATAGTGCTTTATACGATGCCAAAAGGTTTGGCGAGTCATTTGTCTTGCACGTTTACTTGGGAAAACCACATCAGAGGTATTCTCCCCAAGTAACTCAGACCTGCCTTGCCGAAGAAAAGTTTCAATCCAATCGATGGCATTTTCGCCCATTGGCACCAACCTCTCTTTACCACCTTTACCTGTAACGCGAACTACACCTTGTCGTAAGCTGATGTTTTCCATCGTTAAGCTGACTAACTCAGTTACACGCAGGCCTGTAGCATACAGAAGTTCAAGCATGGCTTTATCACGAAGTTCCATCGCATCATTTGGATCCGGAGCATCTAACAGAGCATCAACTTGTTCTTCACTCAAGTCTTTAGGCAGACGCTTAGGTAATTTCGGGCTCACAAGCAGCGCACTCGGATCGTCAGCACGTACTTTTTCACGATGCAAGTATTGAAACAGGCGTCGAATCGCCGACAACATCCGCGCACGTGAAGTCTGCTTATACTCTTGGTCGACAAGCCAAGCTTGATATTCTTGTAAACCTGATAAGCTAATGAAATCTAGACGATAGTTATTATCAGTCATCCACTGCAACAGCTTGGTTAAATCATTTCGATAGGAGGCAAGCGTATTTTCTGACAACCCGCGCTCCATCCACATCGCATCCAGAAACTGTTCAACTATCCCTTGATCGGGAGACATTACTTCAGACACGCTAATCCTCGATTTATGATGATGGCCTCAATGTAAGTGTCATCGACCAATAAAGCCATAAAATTTCCCTCTTCCAGTGGATATTCGCTGCAAAGCTCGCCATTTTGTGGTTAGAATTCGCTATCGACTCCTTGGAAAGAAACAAAAAGTTATGAAAATCGGTCTATTTTACGGCTCAACCACTTGTTATACCGAAATGGCAGCAGAAAAAATGCGTGCGATTATCGGGGAAGATCTTATCGACCTCCACAATGTGAAAGAGACACCGCTGTCTTTAATGGCCGACTACGATTTGTTAATTCTGGGTATTTCAACTTGGGATTTTGGTGAAATCCAAGAAGATTGGAATGAGCTTTGGGATCAAGTGAGCGGACTTTCCCTGAATGGTAAAACAGTGGCACTGTTTGGCCTAGGTGACCAAGAGGGGTACGGAGAGTGGTATCTGGATGCAATGGGTATGCTACACGATGAGCTCAAAGCAACTGGAGCTAATTTCATTGGTTATTGGCCCAATGATGAAAAGTATGAGTTCGAAGCGTCAAAAGCACTGACTGAAGATGAGAGCCAGTTTGTTGGTTTAGCGCTAGATGAAGATTCTCAATATGAGCTCAGTGATGAGCGCATAGCCACTTGGGTAGAGCAAATCTTAGTGGAATATCAAGAAACACTGTAAGAGACAGTTTGAGCTAATTAAACATCGTCATTCCTGAGAGGGAAAGACGACCAAGTAGGGAATCTCTTAAAGCGATTAGAAACCTAAAGAGACTCCCTACTTGCTCCTTCGTCACACAATAAAATGACCACAGCCTCTCTAGTGCCAAATCAATCCCCTAGCCCACTCCTAAACCTCACCCAATCAAACACCAAACCAGGATCAGTTTTACGCAGCGGCGCAATATACTGATGGCCCGTAATTCGTGGCAAGGTAATCAACGAATACTGCTGCTGAATCTGCTTGGTTAACTCTGTCAATGCCCGGTATTGCGCATCGGTGTAGGCGAGATTGTCACACCCCTCAAGCTCAATACCAATCGAGTAGTCATTACACTTATCTCTTCCAGCGAAGCTTGATACTCCAGCATGCCACGCCCTACTGCTAAATGGGACAAACTGAACCACTTCTCCATCGCGCCGAATCAAGCAATGTGCAGACACTCCCATTTTGTGAATCACTTTAAAAAATGGGTGCGCGTCAGGGTCTAATGTTCCCGTAAAAAACTGCTCGATATACGGCCCACCAAACTGACCCGGTGGCAAACTAATGTTATGTACCACCAACAGCGAAATATCCGCTGAATCACTTCTTTGATCATAAAATGGCGAAGGTACATGCCTAGCACCACTATACCAACCTTGTGCATCAATCATGTTTTGGCCCATTGATTACAATTACTCCGCGATTTTAGCTTTTTGATAACTAAATGCGAGATTAATGGCTGAATTTCGTACCTAGTCATCGTATCATGCCCACCTCTTGTCCAACTGACTATTAGATTTGCGATGAAAAACACACACAATAGCCAAGAACGCCTTGAATATTTGAAGCAACAACTTCCTTTAGAAATCTCTCGCGCTGTCGCTGAGACAATCAAAGAAGATCTCGGTGGCACACTCGACCCTGCCGCTGATATTACCGCAAGTCTAATTCCTGCCGATGCACAAAATGAAGCGACCATTATCACTCGCGAACACGGGGTATTCTGTGGTCAGGCATGGGCAGATGAAGTCTTCAAGCAACTTGGTGGTGAAGTTACCATCGAATGGCATGTTCAAGATGGTGACAAAGTCGAACCGAATCAAGTACTTTGTTCACTGTCTGGCCCTTCTCGTGCTTTACTGACTGGTGAGCGCAATGCAATGAACTTTATCCAAACACTGTCAGGTTGCGCCACAATTACCGCTCAATACGCTGCGGAACTGGAAGGGACGGATTGCCGATTACTGGATACACGTAAAACCATTCCTGGCCTGCGCAGTGCACTGAAATACGCAGTCGCGTGTGGTGGTGGCTTCAACCACCGAATTGGGGTATTCGATGCTTATCTAATCAAAGAGAACCACATCATCGCCAATGGTGGCATTGCTCAAACCATTAAAACGGCCAAAGAGCTAAATCCGGGAAAACCTGTAGAGGTCGAAACAGAAAGCCTAGCAGAGCTACAAGAAGCGATTGATGCCGGCGCCGACATTATCATGCTAGATAACTTCACCACCGACATGATGCGTGAAGCGGTTAAATTAAACGCTGGTCGCGCAGCTCTTGAGAACTCAGGTAACGTCACTCTAGACACATTGCGTGAATATGCAGAAACTGGTGTAGATTACATTTCGGTTGGCGCATTAACAAAACACCTAAAAGCATTAGATTTATCAATGCGTTTTAAATAAAAAGCACCAAATGGTTATTGATAAAAACCTTTAATTATCAAATACTAAACAGAGATTTTTAAGTCTCTGTTTTTTATTTCCGTCCCCATACTAAGATTAAACCTTGCACTTGCTCGAATAGTTTTGCTGACCCAATGTAAGCAAACATCAACTTTCTCTCGCTCACTCGGAAAGCTCGGGTGAGAACATACCTACAACCCAGCATCCCTTTTATGCTCTCCAGCACATATCGCATTCACTTATGGAGAGAACAATGCAAAAGCAAAACCATCGTAAGGCAAAAGGCTTTACCCTTATCGAACTGATGATCGTCGTGGCAGTTATTGGTGTACTAGCCGCTATTGCGATTCCTCAGTACCAAAACTATGTCAAAAAAGGAGCATTAGGAACTGCACTTGCTTCAGCAACTGCATATAAGACTATTGCTGAAGATTCAATAGCGATGGAAGGTTCTTTCCCTGCAATTTCCCAAGCATTTGGAATAGGGACCATCACCGCTACTTCAGGAGCTATAGCTACAGGCTCTAATACCAACGATATCGTTGCCTCTATTACTAAGGGCTCGGGAAAAGGCCAACTAGTTACCTTAAAACGTAATTCTGATGGTAATTGGAATTGTACTGTTTCATCTGCTGTAAGTATTACAGGCTGTTCATAGTGCTAACCAACCTCCCCTCAATATTGCGCCAGGCCAACTTGTTAGACTCGGCGCAAGAACAACAGATTATTGAGTATGTTAGCGCCTCAGGCCAATCTACGCCTGAGGCGGTGATTGCATTAAACCTAATACATAACAATGAACTGGCTCAGCAGCTAGCTAACATCTTTGGCTTACCAGAAACCAATATCGATCAATACGACTACGCCCCACTCTGTCAACAATTGGGCCTGCGTGAACTGATCACTCGCTTTCAAGCATTGCCTCTCCATCGCAGTTCACAGCAGCTCATTGTAGCAGTTGCCGACCCAACCAACCTCGATATTGAAGATGAATTTCGCTTTGCCACAGGTTTAAGAGTCGAACTGGTTCTTAGTGATTTTAAATCCCTGCAAAGTGCTATTCGCCGCTTGTATGGGCGCACGCTCGAGACCAACCAAAACCACAATAAAGAGATCAACGAGCAGGAGTTGGCAAGCCTGGTCGATATCTCTGACGATGAAATCAGTCAAATCGAAGATCTTAGCCAAGATGATGCCCCTGTCAGTCGCTACATTAACCAGATCTTACTCGACGCAGTTAGAAAGGGAGCCTCTGATATCCATTTTGAACCTTATGAAGAGTCCTATCGAGTGCGACTGCGATGCGATGGTATTCTGATTGAAGTTCAGCAACCCGATCATCACCTTAGCCGACGCTTAGCGGCTCGAGTCAAAATTCTCTCTAAGCTCGATATTGCCGAACGTCGTTTGCCACAAGATGGTCGAATAAAACTCAAACTCGGCGCGCAAACAGCGATAGATATGCGAGTGTCCACATTACCGACCATGTGGGGAGAGAAGATCGTTTTACGCCTACTCGATAGCAGTGAGGCGAGCTTAAACATCGATACCTTAGGCTACAACGATCAGCAAAAGTCACAATACCTACAAGCTCTTAAAAAGCCGCAAGGTATGATCTTAATGACGGGGCCGACAGGCAGTGGCAAAACCGTCTCTCTCTATACTGGCCTGAAGATTTTGAACACTCCAGAAGTCAATATTGCGACCGCAGAAGATCCGGTAGAGATTAATTTGTCAGGTATTAACCAAGTGCAAGTTCAACCACAAATCGGCTTTGGTTTCGCCCAAGCTCTGCGCGCCTTTTTACGCCAAGATCCTGATATTGTGATGGTCGGTGAGATTCGCGATCTCGAAACCGCAGAAATCGCGGTAAAAGCAGCTCAAACAGGCCATTTAGTTTTGTCGACCTTACATACCAACTCTGCAGCAGAAAGCGTCATTCGACTCAGTAACATCGGTATTGCGCCTTTTAATATTGCCTCCTCACTCAGCTTGATTATTGCGCAGCGACTGGCTCGTAAGCTCTGCGTTCATTGCAAAAAAGCCGTGCCTTATCAAGACGAAAGTCTGCACCAATTGACACTACCAAAAGACGCTAATATTTATCAGGCGAATCCGAAAGGGTGCTCCGAATGCAACAATGGGTACTCAGGTCGCATTGGGATTTATGAGGTAATGACGTTCAATCGCCAACTTGCCCAAGCGGTCGCAGACGGTGCATCGATTCAACAAATTGAATCTGCTGCACAACAAAATGGCATGCAAACCTTAAAAGAGTCAGGTATTGAAAAACTCTGCCAAGGCATGACTAGCTTACAGGAACTACAGCGTGTGTTGTTCTTATAGTATGGAGCTGAAGCATTGAAGAAAAAGCATCCCCATCAGCTAAAAAGCTATCGCTGGAAAGGCATCAGTGCCAATGGAAAATCAGTTTCTGGCCAGTTCCTGGCGTTAAGCGAAACCGAAGTACGAGACAAACTCAAACAGCAACGTATCCAAGTCAAAAAACTGAAGAAACGAAATATTTCATTCTTCAATAAACTGACTCAACGCGTCAAAAGAAAAGATATTACTCTCTTAACCCGCCAACTCGCGACCATGCTAACTACTGGCGTACCACTCGTTCAAGCATTACAACTCGTCGCGGATAACCACAACAAAGCTGAGATGAAATCCATCTTGGCACAAATTGTTAAAAGCGTGGAGTCCGGCACTCCATTATCACGTGCGATCAGTGCTGCAAGCCACCACTTTGATTCACTCTATATTGATTTGGTTGCGACAGGTGAACAGTCTGGTAACTTAGCCGAAGTGTTTGAACGGATCGCACACTACCGTGAAAAATCAGAACAACTAAAAGCAAAGGTCATCAAAGCGCTGATCTACCCAAGCATGGTGGTATTGACCGCCTTGGCTGTTTCTTACCTTATGCTGACTATGGTAATCCCAGAGTTTGAGTCTATGTTTAGCGGATTTGGCGCCGATTTGCCTTGGTTTACTTCCCAAGTATTACACTTATCCCATTGGGTGCAGGCATACAGTGGCTTTGTTTTTCTTGCTTTACTCGCCGCTTTGTTCTCATTGCACATTGCTCGCAAACGATCATTTCGTATCAAGCTGATATCTAGTCGCGCCAGCTTAAAGATCCCAGTTGTCGGCACTATCATCAGCAAGGCCTCCATTGCAAAGTTCAGCCGAACACTGGCAACCAGTTTTAGTGCTGGTATTCCTATTCTTGCAGGGCTTAAAACCTCAGCTAAAACAGCCAACAATATCCACTATCAAAACGCTATTGCCCAAGTCCACAGCGATACCGCCGCTGGCATGCCTATGTATATCGCCATGCGAAACTCAGATACCTTTCCTGAAATGGTCTTGCAGATGGTGATGATAGGTGAAGAGTCTGGCAGCTTAGATGAGATGCTCAACCGCGTGGCAACCATCTATGAATTTGAAATCGATAGCACCGTCGATAACTTGGGCAAAATTTTAGAGCCAATGATCATCATTTTTCTCGGGGTCGTAGTCGGTGGGCTAGTTGTCGCGATGTATTTGCCAATCTTTAACTTAATGAGCGTGTTAGGATAGAATCACTGCAAATGAATTCTAAGGCGATATGAGTTTGATAGACCTGTTTTATTACTACCCGTGGTTATTCCCTACTTTTGCCACACTATTTGGTTTGATCATTGGTAGTTTCCTCAATGTGGTTATTCACCGATTGCCTAAAATGATGGAGCGAGAGTGGCGACAAGAGTGCGCAGAAAGCTTTCCTGAATACAAAATCACACCTCCAGAAGGGGCTTATAACCTTAGTGTTCCCCGTTCTACATGCCCAAGCTGTAACACTCCGATCCGTATCTTAGACAACATCCCACTTTTTAGTTGGTTGATGTTGCGAGGAAAATGTCGCAAGTGCAGCCACCCAATCAGTGCTCGCTATCCACTGGTAGAATTGCTCAGTGGCATCGCTTGCTTTGCAATCGCCAGTCAAATGGGATTTAGCTATTACGCGATTGCATTGATGGCGTTTACTCTGGTTCTTATTGCGGCGACTTTTATCGACCTCGACACCATGCTATTGCCCGACTCACTCACCTTGCCACTCACTTGGGCTGGTATCGCATTAGCACTATTGCAAATCAGCCCAATAAGTCTCCAAGATTCTGTGATTGGTGCCATGGCCGGCTACTTGGCTCTCTGGTCGGTCTATTGGCTGTTTAAACTGGTGACAGGTAAGGAAGGTATGGGTTATGGCGACTTTAAACTCCTAGCAGCCTTGGGCGCCTGGCTTGGTTGGCAGCAATTACCAATGATCATCCTTGGCTCATCACTTGTCGGTGTCGTCTTTGGCTTAATTCAATTACGTCTCAAAAAGCAAGGTATCGATAAAGCCTTCCCATTTGGCCCTTACTTAGCAATTGCGGGTTGGATAAGCATGATGTGGGGCGATCAAATCTGGAACTGGTACTTAACCCAACTTTTAGGATACTAACATGCCATTTGTCGTAGGATTAACCGGAGGGATTGCCAGTGGAAAAACCACGGTTGCCAACCTGTTTAATCAGCTATACAACATTGATATTGTCGATGCTGATATCGTTGCCAGAGAAGTGGTCGAGCCGAACAGTTCAGGGCTTAATGCTATTATAGATAAGTTTGGTCGAAGCATATTGCGAAACGATGGGACACTTGATCGCGCTAAACTTAGAGAGATCATTTTCGCTCATCCAGACGAAAAAGAGTGGCTCAATCAACTGCTCCATCCAATGATCAGAGCAAAGATGCTTGATGACCTCGATAAGACACGCTCAGAATACGCCTTATTGGTCATTCCTTTAATGGCAGAAAACGGGCTACAAAGCCTTGCTGACACCGTTATCGTGGTCGATGTCGAGGAAGAAACACAGCTAAGACGAACCATTGATCGCGATAATGTCGACCATAAACAAGCAAAAGCGATTCTGGCCTCTCAGGCAACTCGAGAGCAAAGGTTAGCAATCGCTGACCACGTGATTAAAAATGATACAGAAAACCAAAAACTTTTGCCTCAAATCACAGAATTACATCAAAAGTTCCTAGAAATGTGTAGGGAAGATCTGTGAGAATAAAGGAAGAGCCATTCACGACTGCATTTAAATGACCACTCATTACTTCGAACACCCATTGAATGAAAAAACACGCATCTACCTAAGAGTGGAAGCGTTACTTAATCAGTTGCGTTTGGCAGCCGATTTTGGTGACGATATGCAGCACTTAGTCTTTTATCGCTCACTGTTCGATCTGTTGGAAATTTTCGAACAAATCCAACTGAAAAGTGAATTGGCGAAAGATATTGAAAAACAGCGCCTGACCTATCGAGCTTGGCTCAATGTCGATGGCGTTGATCAAGAAATGCTGACAGGGATCTTGCGTGAAGTCGATACCGCACACAGCAAACTTATGGCGGCAGAACGTTTTGGTCAAAGTTTAAAAGAAGATCGTTTTCTTAGTGCGATTCGCCAACGATTTAATCTACCAGGCGGCTCTTGTTGCTTTGATTTACCCGCTCTGCATCATTGGTTGCACCTTCCTATTGCGCAAAAGCAATCTGATGCGAATCATTGGCTCAACTCACTACAACCACTCGCCGATGCTCTTAAGCTTTGGCTAAAACTGACTCGTGAAACCGGCCATTTGTCACCAAGAAGCGCTCAAGCAGGTTTTTATCAAAGTGATGCCGACGAGGCCAATATCCTACGTCTAGAAATCCCCATGGAGTTTGGCGTCTATCCGATGATCTCTGGTCATAAGAACCGCTTTGCCATCAAGTTCATTGAATTTGAATCAGGGCAAGCTTCAACTGCCAATATTGAATTCAAGTTAGCGGTGTGCAGCTAAGCTAAGCATACCTTACTATACTAGAAACCTATCTATTCCCTCTGACTAGAGAACAAGCATGTCGAAAATTACCATTGTTCCTTGCCCACAGTGTGGCAGCGACGTTAAATGGGGTGAGCAAAGCCCTTACCGCCCTTTTTGTAGCAAACAGTGCCAAATGATTGATTTTGGTGAATGGGCAGATGAAGAGAACAGCATCCCAGGCGCGCCTGATATGTCTGATTCAGATGGATGGTCAGAAGACCAATATTAAGTCGCCACTAACGAAGAGACGAAACCTTAAAGAGCTGATGTGAAAACATCGGCTTTTTTTCTTACCTAACTTTCTATATTTTAGAGCGATATGCGCAGGAGTATTTTACGAGAGCAAGAAGGAGGAACGGAGTTTACGCCAGTAAATGAGTACCGACGCCGACGCTATCGTGAAATACCACTAGCATAGTGCCTAAAATAAAAAAACGGAGCCACATGGGCTCCGTTTAATATGAGAACGCTAGTTATAGCATTACTTCTTAGCAAGTTTCTCTTTAATACGAGCTGACTTACCAGAACGCTCACGTAGGTAGTACAACTTGGCACGACGTACTGCACCACGGCGTTTAACTTCGATGCTATCAACGATTGGAGAGTGTGTTTGGAACGTACGCTCAACACCTTCACCGTTAGAGATCTTACGTACAGTGAAAGCAGAGTGTAGGCCACGGTTACGGATTGCGATTACAACGCCTTCAAAAGCCTGTAGACGCTCACGCTCACCTTCTTTTACCTTAACTTGAACTACAACAGTGTCACCTGGTGCAAATTTAGGTAGGCCTGATTTTAGTTGCTCTTCTTCAAGAGCCTTGATGATGTTACTCATTTTAATAAATTCCTAGAATAAACTGATACTTAATTAAATAGGTTACTGCTTACTTTTTACCAGAGCGATGCTCTTTAATAAATTCGGCCAGTAATTGTTCCTGTTCGTCAGTCAGAGCTAGGTTTTCCAGGAGTTCTGGTCTTCTTAGCCAAGTACGGCCCAACGATTGTTTTAATCGCCAGTGACGAATGTCCTTATGATTGCCTGACATCAGTACCGCTGGTACTTCTTTGCCATCCAACACTTCAGGACGCGTATAATGAGGGCAATCCAACAAACCATTCGCAAAAGAATCTTCCTCTGCTGACGCAAAATCTCCAAGTACACCCGGAATAAACCGAGATACAGAATCAATTAACGTCATGGCTGGTATCTCACCACCCGTCATCACAAAATCCCCAATTGACCATTCTTCGTCAACTTCGGATTGAATGATACGCTCATCTACCCCTTCGTAACGGCCACAAATAAGAAGCAAGTTCTCGTTCGTTGCCAGCTCTTCAACCCCTTGTTGGTCGAGTTTACGACCTTGAGGTGATAGGTAAATGACTTTCGTCTTACCCGGTGAGGCTTGTTTGGCTGTCTGAATAGCATCGCGCAAAGGCTGTACCATCATCAACATGCCAGGACCACCACCGTAAGGTCTATCATCAACAGTGCGATGTTTATCATGAGTGAAATCACGAGGACTCCATGTCTCAATAGATAAAAGACCTTTTTTAACCGCTTGACCTGTTACTCCAAAATCAGTAACAGAACGGAACATTTCAGGAAAAAGGCTAATTACGCCGACCCACATGTGTTCTCTCGCTCTGTAATTTTGGAATTAGAATCCAGGATCCCAGTCAACTTCGATCCGTTGAGCTTCGCGATCAATGTTTTTGATCACTTGCTCTTCAAGAAACGGGATTAATCGTTCCTTTTGCCCGAAAGCATCTTTTAGATTTGCTTTAATTACTAGAACATCGTTGGAGCCAGTTTCTAGCATGTCAGAGACAGTACCTAGATCGTAACCTTTATCAGTTACTACTTGCATTCCAATCAAATCACGCCAATAGAACTCGTCTGATGGCAATTCTGGTAATACCGCAGGGTCAATTGAGATTTCAAAATTTGTCAGTAATTGCGCTTCTTCGCGCACATCCAGACCTTCAAGCTTTACCACCAAACCTTTGTTATGGCGCTTCCAGCTCTCAGCTTTGTACTCAACCCACTGTCCACCTTGATTCACAAACCAAGGCGCGTAATCAAATATGCTTTCAGCATTGTCTGTGTAGGACAAAACTTTAAGCCAACCACGAATGCCGTAAGAAGCACCGAACTTACCCACAACAATCTTGTCTTCGCTCATCGTTTCATTACCTTTCATCGACATAAGCTAATTTCTTCTTTTAAGTAAGAATTAAGCCGCTTTTTGAGCGTCTTTAACTAGCTTAGCAACGCGGTCAGATAGAGATGCGCCTTGACCAACCCAGTGGTTAACGCGATCTAGGTCTAGACGTAGACCTTCTTCTTGACCTTGTGCAGTTGGGTTAAAGAAACCAACTTTCTCGATGAAACGGCCAGTTGCTGCATTGCGGCTGTCCGCTACTACGATTTGATAAAATGGACGCTTTTTAGCGCCGTGACGTGCCAAACGAATGGTTACCATGTCGTCCTCTTTGCTTTCTCAAAAATAAAATTAACCCCAGAAATCATTTATGACTCATAAACAATTTTGGGGCTCGTGCCAAAATAAAGCTCCGGAATTTTACTCTTATTCCGAAGCAATGCAAGGTCTTTAGCTATTTTTTCGCCAACTACTTTTTTTCTTCCAAAACAATCTGAGAGATCCAAGTTTGTGACTTAGCTAACACCTTGAATTTTCGTGTCTCAGGAGATTAGCGACCGAACGGATTAAAACCGCCACCCATACCGCCCATGCCACCCATCATGCCTTGCATATTGCGCATCATGCCTTTCATGCCACCCTTTTGCATTTTCTTCATCATCTTCTGCATTTGAGTGAACTGCTTAAGCAGGCGGTTAACATCTTGCACTTGGGTACCAGAACCCGCTGCGATACGTTTTTTACGAGAACCTTTGATTAGTTCTGGGCGTTGACGCTCTTTCATTGTCATCGAGTTGATAATTGCTTCCATCTGTTTGAACATCTTGTCGTCAACTTTATCTTTAACGTTGTCCGGCAAGTTGCTCATGCCTGGTAGCTTATCCATCATGCCCATCATGCCACCCATGTTTTGCATCTGACCAAGCTGCTCGCGGAAGTCTTCAAGGTCAAAACCTTTTTTCTCTTTGAACTTCTTCGCTAGCTTCTCAGCTTGCTCAGTATCGACGTTGCGTTGTAAGTCTTCAATTAAAGACAATACATCGCCCATACCAAGGATACGGGAAGCGACACGATCTGGGTGGAATGGTTCTAGCGCGTCAGTTTTTTCACCAACACCTAAGAATTTGATTGGTTTACCTGTGATGTGGCGAACAGATAGCGCAGCACCACCTCGAGCATCACCGTCGACTTTCGTCAGGATAACACCCGTTAGCGGCAGTGCATCGCCGAATGCTTTAGCCGTATTCGCCGCATCTTGACCTGTCATCGCATCAACAACAAACAGAGTCTCGACTGGTGTAATCGCAGAGTGAAGCTCTTTGATTTCACCCATCATTTGTTCATCGATCGCTAAGCGACCCGCCGTATCGACAACCAAGACGTCGTAGAACTTCTTCTTGGCGTGATCAATTGCAGCGTTAGCAATATCAATCGGCTTTTGGTCTGCAGATGATGGGAAGAAATCAACACCGATATCCGATGCTAACGTTTCTAACTGCTTAATAGCCGCAGGACGATAAACGTCGGCAGACACAACGAGAACTTTCTTCTTCTCGCGCTCTTTAAGCAATTTAGAAAGCTTACCTACCGATGTGGTTTTACCCGCACCTTGTAGACCCGCCATCAAGATAACAGCCGGTGGCTGCGCAGCTAGGTTCAGAGCCTCATTCGACTCCCCCATCACCGCTTCAAGTTCAGTTTGAACGATCTTGATGAATTCTTGGCCTGGAGTCAGAGATTTCGATACCTCAACACCCACAGCCGCTTCTTTAACGCGTTTAATAAAATCGCGAACAACAGGAAGTGCAACGTCTGCTTCTAGCAGCGCCATACGCACTTCGCGTAATGTATCTTTAATATTGTCCTCAGTCAGGCGACCTTTACCGCTGATATTTTTCAGCGTTTTGGACAATCGATCCGTTAAATTCTCAAACATCTTAAGTCTCTTACTTAGGCGGTTTACAAGAAGGCTCGCCCGTTAATTTTAGCGACAATTATTGTGATTATACCTTAGCCAACCCTTACTGGACACTGCCTTAATAACTTTTGACATCTCATGTCACGTAAATGAGGGAGATAAGTCATAGCTCAAGCTGTTGATGCAAGGTATAATTTGTTAAAAATCCACCAGCTTATAGAGAACTATGGACAACTTAATCGCCGTTGTTGCTGCAATACTCTATTTCTTAGCCATCGCGACAATCGTACCAGGACTTGTAAATCAAACTGGGATCAGAGCTAAGACCGTATTCATCAGCGCCTCATTAGCGCTCATTTTTCATGCCTGGTTACTCAGTGATTTAATTATTGAGACCTCGGGACAGAACCTGAGTATCCTCAATGTTGCCTCATTAATTAGTTTTATTATCTCGGTGGTCATGAGTGTGGCCATGCTCAAAACCCGGTTATGGTTTCTATTACCGGTGGTTTACAGCTTTTCTGCGATTAATTTAAGTGCAGCTGCTTTTTTACCAAGCACCTTTATCACGCACTTAGAGCAAGACCCTAAGCTGCTGATCCATATTTCTTTTGCTTTATTCTCTTATTCAACCTTAACTATTGGCGCACTTTACGCTCTGCAGTTAGCTTGGCTTGACCACAAATTAAAGGCAAAAAAAGCATTGGCCATTAACCCTAACTTACCGCCACTGTTAATGGTAGAAAGACAACTGTTCAATATCATTTTACTGGGTACCCTGCTTTTAACAGGGACTCTGCTAACTGGATTTGTCTTTGTTCAGGATATGTTTGCTCAAGGTAAAGCGCACAAAGCTATTCTCTCTTTTGTGGCTTGGTTGATCTATTCAACCCTGCTATGGGGCCATTACCAAAAAGGCTGGCGAGGACGTAAGATCACTTGGTTTGCGGTTGCCGGCGCTACACTATTAACCCTTGCCTATTTTGGCAGTCGGTTTGTACAAGAAATTATTCTTAGATAACAGTCAAGCTAAGGTGCATCAAATGCACCTTTCTTTTACAATACAATACACCCTATTCTAGATTGACTTAAACGATTAATTAGGTCATAAATTAACCAAACCCAACAAGGAAAAGATAAGCTTTGGACGACATATCAACGGGTATCTTATTTGCGCTACTCGCGTGTCTTATCGTAATTTCAGGATATTTTTCAGGTTCAGAGACAGGGATGATGGCTTTGAACCGCTACCGCCTAAAGCACTTGGCAAACAACGGTCATAAAGGTGCTAAACGAGTCGAAAAACTGCTCGACCGTCCAGACCGCTTAATTGGTCTTATCCTAATCGGCAATAACCTTGTTAACATCCTCGCCTCAGCTATTGCTACCATTCTTGGTATGCGTTTATATGGTGATCTTGGTGTGGCCATTGCGACAGGTCTTCTAACCTTAATCGTACTGGTTTTTGCTGAAGTGACTCCAAAAACACTTGCTTCTCTTTACCCAGAAAAAGTCTCCTACGCCAGCAGTATTGTACTAACGATTCTAATGAAGGTGCTCTCACCGTTAGTTATGTTGGTCAATATGATTACCAATGGTTTCATTCGACTATTAGGAATAAAGGCCAATCATGGCGCCGATGACCACTTAAGCTCAGACGAACTAAGAACAGTGGTAAATGAAGCCGGCACTCTTATTCCTCGCCGCCACCAAGATATGTTGATTTCTATCCTGGACTTAGAACATGTAACAGTTAACGACATTATGGTGCCACGTAATGAGATCACCGGCATCGACATTAATGATGACTGGAAATCCATTGTTCGCCAACTAACCCACTCACCTCACGGCAGAGTAGTATTATATCGAGATCAAATTGATGAAGTAGTCGGCATGCTACGCCTTCGCGAATCATATCGACTGATGCTCGAAAAAAACGAATTCACCAAAGAGACCCTGCTTCGTGCCGCCGATGAGGTTTACTTCATTCCTGAAAGTACACCGTTAAACGTGCAATTGCTGAAATTTCAGCGCAACAAGCAGCGTATTGGTCTTATTGTAGATGAATACGGCGACATTATTGGCCTTGTCACACTCGAAGATATCCTTGAAGAAATCGTCGGTGAATTTACCACCTCGATTGCGCCAAGCTTATCTGAAGAGATCACACCACAAGGAGATGGTAGCTTCTTGATCGAAGGTAGCGCCAATATTCGAGATATCAACAAAGGACTCAAATGGAAATTACCAACAGACGGTCCTAGAACTTTAAATGGCTTGATCTTAGAGCACTTAGAAGACATTCCGGAGAGTCACTTGAGCGTTCAGGTTTCTGGTCACCCAATGGAGATTGTTGAACTTGAAGAGAATCGTATCAAACTGGTCAAAGTCTTCCCTCCATTAGTTAAATAGCCCGCAAACAAAAAGCCTTGGCAATGCCAAGGCTTTCTTATCTTTACCGGCTTTAATCTATTCTTCCGTAACACTAAACAGATTTTCCATACTCAAGCCTTGCTTGATTAAGATCTCTCTTAAGCGACGTAAGCCTTCAACCTGGATCTGACGAACACGTTCACGTGTTAAGTTAATCTCTCGACCAACTTCTTCTAAGGTCGATGGTTCATAACCAAGCAAACCAAAACGACGCGCCAGTACTTCTTTCTGCTTAGGGTTAAGCTCGTCAAGCCAATGAATCAGAGAGTTTTTAATATCATCATCTTGAGTTGAGACTTCAGGGTCTGAGTTATTAACATCTGGAATAATATCCAACAATGCTTTCTCGCCATCACCACCAATCGGTGTATCAACCGAACTGATACGCTCATTCAGGCGCAGCATTTTGCTAACGTCATCAACTGGCTTATCAAGCTTAGACGCGATTTCTTCTGCTGTCGGCTCATGGTCAAGCTTTTGTGAAAGCTCTCGAGCAGTACGCAGGTAAATATTCAGCTCTTTAACGACGTGAATAGGTAAACGAATGGTTCGAGTTTGATTCATCAAAGCGCGTTCAATAGTTTGGCGAATCCACCATGTTGCATAGGTAGAAAAACGGAAGCCACGCTCTGGGTCGAACTTTTCAACGGCGCGAATAAGGCCTAAGTTACCTTCTTCGATTAAATCAAGTAATGCTAAACCACGATTGCTGTAACGGCGTGAAATTTTCACCACGAGGCGCAGGTTACTTTCGATCATGCGTTTTCGTGCTGCTTCGTCACCGCGTAGGGCTCGACGAGCATAAAGAACTTCTTCTTCTGCAGTAAGAAGTGGTGAAAAACCGATTTCCCCTAAATAAAGTTGGGTTGCATCTAGGCTTTTGGCTGAAGCGTCAAATTCTTCCTTATCTTTGCTCTCTTCAGCGGCTGTAGGTTTGGATGTAGGTAATTTTCGGTTAGATCGGAAACCTCCCGTGGTTTCTTTTTCTACGTCAAATTCTTCGACTTTCGTTGCTGCATTGCTGATACTCATAGCGCCTCCCCCTGGCGAGCTAGCAAGACATTACTACGTCTAATGTCGCTATTTTACCTTGTCAGTAAATTATTACGGTAAGTAGCGTTTTGGATTCACAGACTTACCTTGATAGCGAATTTCAAAGTGTAGGCGAACACTATTGGAACCAGAGCTGCCCATTGTGGCAATTTTTTGGCCTGCTTTTACACTTTGTCCTTCGTGTACTAGCAACCGGTCATTATGAGCGTAGGCGCTTAAGTAATTATCGTTATGTTTTACAATCACAAGATTTCCATAACCTCGTAACGCATTACCCGAATAAACGACGGTGCCACCTGCTGTTGATACTATTGGCTGACCTCGCTGTCCTGCAATGTCGATGCCTTTATTCCCTTGATCTCCAGCAGAGAAATTTTTAATCACTCTCCCCTTTGTCGGCCATAACCATTTGGAAACTTTGTTATTTTTCGGTTTGTCTGTACTGACAACCTTATTAACATTTTGTTTACCTGTAGGTTTAACATACTCCTTTGGTTTAGATTGTTCAACCTTCTTGGGCGGCTCTTTTTTAGCCACTTTTTGAGTATTTTGTGAACTAGGTGGCGTAACCTTTTGATTAGAGTTTTTGCTCGATTTGGTGGGTGGAGATACTGGAACTGGTGTCACAGCAACTACAGGCGCTCCCGCCCCAGTTCCGCCGTACGCTGGCGCGGTATAAGCCGGTTGCCATAGACGTAATTTCTGGCCCGGAAAGATCGTGTAAGGTGCAGTCAAGTCGTTGTAACGAATTATTTCCTTTACATCCTTATCTGTGATGTAGGCAATAAAATACAGCGTATCTCCCTTCTCGACTTCATAGTAGCTACCTCGATAACTACCACGAGAAACGGAATTGTAATCTTTCTTCAGCCCTGAGACAGGCGCAGGAGACTGAGCAGCACACCCGAACAGCACGCTACATATACCTATCATCAACAATGAATGAGATTTAACTGACATTTTTAAGCAAGATCACCCGCCACTAATGGGACAAAACGAACAACTTCAATAACTTCGGATAAGAATGTATCACCTTGACGGGTAATTTTCAGCAGTTGCTGATCTTCAGTACCGACTGGGATCACCATAATGCCACCTTCCGCCAGCTGCTCAAGCAAGGCTGTAGGTACAGACTCTGCGGCAGCTGTCACGATGATCGCATCAAACGGAGCTTTGGCAGCCCAGCCTTGCCAACCGTCACCATGTTTCGTCGATACATTGTAAATATCGAGCTGCTTCAAACGTCGTTTTGCTTCCCACTGTAAGGACTTAATCCGTTCAATCGAATAGACATGTTCTACCAGCTGGGCTAAAACAGCGGTTTGATAGCCTGAGCCAGTGCCGACTTCTAAGACTTTACTGGTACGATTAAGTTCCAGCGTCTCTGTCATTTTCGCCACAATGTAAGGCTGAGAGATCGTCTGCCCCTGCCCAATAGGTAAAGCATTATTGTCATACGCTTGATGCATCATCGCTTGAGAAACAAATTGCTCCCTTGGTAAGCAACGAACCGCATCTAAAACATGATTATCCTGAATGCCATTCGCAACAAGAAAGTGTATCAATCTATCTGCTTGCGGATTTGTCATCCTTATTGATCCTTTAACCAGTTATCCATACTTCTTAGTGACTCATGCGCCGTGAGATCTACTTGCAGTGGTGTTACTGAGACATAACCTTGGTCGACCGCATAGAAGTCAGTTCCTTCCCCCGCATCTTGCTCTTTACCAGGAGGCCCCAACCAATAAATATCATGACCTCGTGGATCTTGCTGCTTGATCATCGCCTCAGCGTGATGGCGCGCGCCTAATCGTGTCACAGCTGTCCCTTTAAGTTGCTCAAACGGTAAATCCGGCACATTAATGTTCAACAGTCGATTGGTTGGGATAGGCTTAACAAGGTGCTGCTCGACAATCTGTCTAGCGATTTTTCCTGCCGTAACGAAGTGTTGCTTACCTACAAGAGAGAAGGCCACCGCCTGAACGCCCAAGAAATGCCCTTCCATCGCAGCCGCAACAGTGCCAGAGTACAGCACGTCATCACCAAGGTTAGCACCATGGTTTATGCCCGTCAGGACTAAATCAGGTAGCGCGTCTTTCATTAACTCATTCAAAGCGAAATGAACACAATCGGTTGGTGTTCCCTGCACAGAATACACCTTGTCAGCAATCTCTGTAACTCGTAATGGCTGCTCTAAGGTTAGCGAGTTTGAAGCGCCTGAGCGGTTACGATCTGGAGCAACAATAGTGACTTCAGCGATATCTTGTAGAGATTCTGCTAACGCATGGATCCCTTGAGCATGAACGCCGTCATCGTTGCTAAGTAAGATCTTAAGCGCTTTATCTTCCATTAATAGACTCGCTCTACTTCAATCTCTTCAATCAACTCACGTACGATGGCCGTTGCAAAGCAGCCCGCATCTAATGAGAACTTCAACGTGACGCAATCGCCTTCCGAGATCCAGCTTAATTCTTGAGCTTTTAATGAGATGGCGCGGCGATCATGACGCATACGGTTACCGCAGATTAATGCCATTAAATCTGGCTCGGCATCAAGATGAGGCTGTTCCAGTTCTAATGCGCGAGCCTTCGTTGGCAATGCATTGTCACCAGCCATCGCTGCAGTGATATTCATTTCACTAGCAGAGACAGCTTGGTTCATCGCTTCTAGGTTAGCCGTATCGACCTGAGCTTGCTCTGAGCCAGCTTGTAATACGTCGCCTTCAACCACCTGAGTAAACAAATTCTGCTCAATGCGCTCAGAAAGGATATTGTTAAAAATCCAAGAGCGAGCGGCTGACAACAGCATACTGCGTTTATTCTGATTGCGAGTACGTACGTTCTCTTTACCCCAGCGGCGCGCTTCTTCTAAATTATTACCTTGATTACCAAAACGTTGGCTACCAAAGTAGTTTGGCACGCCTGTTTCCGCAATTGACTCTAGACGCTTAAGGACATCAGCGACATCGCTAACTTCAGACAATGTAACGCTAAATTGATTACCAGATAGCTCACCTGGGCGTAGCTTCTTGTTGTGTCGTGTTGTCTCTAGGATCTCTATGCTAGGATACTGCTTGAGGAATTCGCTGAAGTCCGGCATATCTCCTTTAGGCAAGTGAATACTTAGCCACTGCTCAGTCACAGCATGGCGATCTTTAAGACCAGCCCAGCTCACATCTTTAGATTTAACACCGCATGCCTTGGCTAACTCGTTCGCGACAAAACTGGTATTTTCACCGGTTTTGCGAATTCGAACCATTAAGTGCTCACCACTTCCTGCAAACTCATAACCAAGGATTTCATTCACTTGGAAATGTTCAGGTTGTGCTTTAATTTTGCCAGTGGCAGTCGGTTTACCATTTAGGTAAGCCAGTGAAGATAGAATGTCAGACATATCATGTTCCATTACGTGCGGCTCTATTTAGGGATAATAGACCACACATAACTGAGTTATTTTTTAATAAGTAATACTACCGCTTCAGTCGCGATACCTTCTTTACGCCCAGTAAAGCCTAGACGCTCTGTCGTCGTCGCTTTCACGTTGACGTTGGAGAGCTCTGTTTCTAAGTCTTGCGCGATCACTTGGCACATTGCTTCAATATGCGGTGCCATCTTAGGAGCCTGAGCCATAATCGTTACGTCAGCATTGCCCAGTACGTAACCTTGCTCTTTTACTCGACGGTAAACATCACGCAATAGATCGCGGCTGTCGGCCCCTTTCCATTCATCGTCGGTGTCTGGGAAGTGGCGGCCAATATCTCCGGCCGCAATAGCACCAAGTAAAGCATCGCATAAAGCATGTAAAGCAACATCACCATCTGAGTGAGCAATCAAGCCCTGCTCATAAGGGACAGCAACGCCGCCAATAATCACTGGGCCTTCGCCACCGAACTTGTGAACATCAAAACCGTGACCAATTCGAATCATAAATTATCCTTTATTACGCGTCAGATAAAACTCAGCAAGTGCCAGATCTTCAGGTTGAGTAATTTTTATATTATCGGCACTCCCCGCCACTAAAGCCGGGGATTCACCCAACCATTCTAGTGCCGAGGCTTCATCAGTAATCGCGACATTTTCAGCTAGTGCAGAAGATAACGCATGGGTCAGTTGCTCAGTTTTAAACATTTGTGGGGTAAGTGCATGCCACAGTGCTTCCCTTTCTACCGTATGGTCTATGCTTTGCTCTCGATTACCACGTTTCATCGTATCGCGAACGGGCGTTGCCAATATGGCACCGCATTGATGCGCTATCGACTCCGCAATAAGACGATCAATATCGGCCAATGCCACACAAGGCCTTGCTGCATCATGAACCATGACCCAATCAGACAGTTTATGCAAAGAGACATACTCTAAACCTGAAAGCACTGAGTCCGCACGCTCTTTACCGCCCGCAACACGAACAACATCAACACTTTGGCTAATAGATAATTCTGGGTAGTAAGGGTCTCCGTCACTGATCGCCACAATCACTTTCGAAATCGCAGGGTGTGAGAGTAATTTCTCGACAGTATGTTCCAGTACGGTTTGATGACCAATCGATAGATATTGCTTCGGACGATCAGCTTTCATGCGACTTCCAACTCCTGCGGCTGGAACAATCGCTACAATCGACAAACCATTAAGATCGGACATTTAATCATCCTCTCCAATAATACGGTAGAAAGTTTCTCCCTCTTTGATCATACCGAGCTCATGACGCGCTCGTTCTTCAATGGCATCAAGCCCTTGACGCAAGTCGTCAATCTCAGCAAACATTTCGTTATTACGAGTCTGCAAATTGCCATTTACTTGATGCTGGACTTCAATATCAGCATTGACCAATTGAAAATCAGAAACGCCGTTTTTGCCGAACCACAATTCAAATTGCAGCCAGCCTAAAACAATCAGAAGAGTCAGTGCAAAAATTCGCATAAGTTGATTCAAAGAAGAGAGATAAAGAAAGACCACATATATATCACAATGTCGCTGTAGGCGCGAGATTGGACTATGTGGCCTCAATAAAGATTATTCTGAAATGAGAGAAGTTACGCCATCATTAAGAAAGCAAACAAGCCAACACCTAGAATCAAACGGTAGATAACAAATGGTGTCATACCCATTCGAGAAATCAGCTTCAAGAAGAAGTGAATACAGATGTACGCACTAATAAATGAAGTAATAATACCTGTGAACAGATACCCAAAATGAATTGGCTCACCACTGGTCACCAGTTTTAGGCCTAGGTAACCGCCTGCAAGCAAAATAATTGGAATCGACATTAAGAAAGAGAAACGTGCGGCAGCTTCACGGGTGAACCCCAAATAAAGGGCTGCGGTAATCGTTGCGCCAGAACGAGATGTACCTGGAATTAATGCCATCGCCTGCGCTAAACCAATAAAGACCGCTTTTTTCCAATCCGCTTGATACTCATCAGCAGCCAGTTTTGCGTTTTTGTCGACGTACCAAAGCAGCAAACCAAAAACGATAGTCGTGGTCGCAATTACCCAAGCGCTACGTAGGTAGATCTCAATCAAATCCTTCATAAACAAGCCCAGTATACAAGCTGGGATAGTCGCGATAAGAATCATCCACGCCAATTTCGCTTCTTTACTGCGATCGCCTTTGAAGATAGAGGCAAAAAATGCAGTGAGCAGAGAAACCACCTCTTTTCTAAAATAAATCATTACCGCCGCTAACGTACCAACGTGCACAGCAACATCAAATGCTAAGCCTTGATCTTCCCAACCGAGAATAGCTGAAGGTAAAATTAAATGCGCCGAACTCGAAATCGGCAAAAACTCGGTTAAACCTTGGATCAAAGCCAAAACAAACGCTTCAAAGTAACTCATTACAATTCCACTAAAATTATTAATTAAACCAACATGGTATTGGCACTAAAGAAGATTCAAAACTCGATTGCTGCCAAATCTGGGCAATGGTTCTACCATCATTTGGCACAACCAATTCAGGACAGAGGTCCATTAATGGCTGCAAAACAAACTCATATTTATAAATATCGCGACGAGGGAGTTCTGGCTGTGAGCAGGAGATATGTTGACCGAAAAGAACAATATCCAAATCAATGGTTCTTGCCTCAAACTTGCTCGCGTCCACTGCGCGGCCCCATTTGAGCTCAATATCACGTAGCTGTCGTGCAAAATCCGCTAAATTTAGCGCGGTTTTCATTTCTACGACAAGATTGTAAAACGCATGACTATCAAAGCCGATCGCTTCGCATTCATAGATAGTCGATACTCGAACATCGCTTCCTATCGCGCGAAGCTCCGTGATTGCTGCTTCTATATGTTTATGTCGCTCAATATTGGATCCGATTCCAATATATGCCGTTGTCATGCAGTGCCTCGCTCAATCACGACACCGACGCCTTTAGCCTGAGGTACAGCACCCGGTTTCGTTAAGCGGATCTTAATCCATGGCACAGAGAATCGAGCCATAATCAGCTCAGCAATCTCTTCTGCAACGCGCTCAACAAGCAGGAATCGCCCACCTTCAATATGCTCTAATACCGCTTGGCTAACTTGAGAGTAATCAAGCGCATCAACAACATCATCACTTTTTCCCGCAGGACGGTTATCGTGGGCCATTTCAATATCAAGCACGAGTTTTTGCTTAATCTCTTGCTCCCAATCGTAGACACCAATCGTAGTAATTACTTCTAGCTGCTCGATAAATACTTTATCCATGCGTTACTTCCTTTAGAGGTCGGATACCCAATTTTGACAAAAAGTCGTACTATTCGTTTGCCCGAAGCAGTATTGTTGACGCAGGCAAGCTCGATATAATATCAAGTAGTTGCCTAACAAACATCTCCAAAGACGAGTTAAATTTATATGACCCCATTAGCACTTGTTATGATCATTGCAGCCTACATGTTAGGTTCAATCTCGAGTGCGGTTTTAATTTGTCGAATGCTGCGTCTACCAGACCCAAGAAAAATGGGATCCAATAACCCTGGCGCCACAAATGTATTACGTATCGGCGGCAAAAAAGCCGCAGCATCAGTCCTGCTTTGTGACATGTTGAAGGGCACAATTCCGGTTTGGGGTGGATTTTTTCTTGGTATTGATCCCGTAATACTGGGTGTGATCGCTATTGCAGCCTGTTTGGGCCACATGTATCCACTGTTTTTTCACTTCAAAGGCGGGAAAGGCGTCGCAACAGCACTTGGAGCGATTGCACCGATCGGCTTAGATTTTACGGCAATGATAATAGGAACTTGGTTGGCGATTGCATTTTGTTTTCGCTACTCATCACTAGCAGCCTTAGTCACCGTATTGCTTGCGCCGCTTTATACTTGGATGCTCAAGCCACAATACACTCTACCCGTAGCCATGCTCTGTTGCTTGATCGTATTTAGGCATCATCAAAACATTAGACGACTGCTGGATGGTTCTGAGCCTAAGATTGGTGATAAGAAAGAAGCAATGAATAAAGCCTAACAATTAGGCTTTATTCCAAGTAATCGACGACTAAGCGTGCTTCGCCAGAAAATCTTCCAACATACCCGTGACAAAATCTGGTTGCTCTAGATTTGAGATATGGCCGGCCTTTGGAATTTGGATCAATTCAGATCCAGTAATGCAGTCATGCATCAAGTAAGACTCAAGCACTGGACGGGGTTTATCTTCTTGACCAACAGCGATCAATACTGGTAAAGCAAATTTCTCAATCTCTTCAATTTGATCGCGGCGACCAAATACCATTCGACCAACTCGCGCGACTTCAACCGCCTGCTCACCTTTTAATTGAGCCAGAAATGCAGAAAGTTGAGAAACTAACTCAGGGCTATCTTCACTGGCATTATTAGCAAAAAACAACGGTGTTACGGCATCAATGATCGGATCTGGAACCGATTGAGCCTGAGTAATCGCATCCAACATACCAAAATACTTTTTGTGTGTGACTTCAGGCTCTAATCCAACGAAAGTATCCATCAGAACGAGAGAACGAAGTCGAGATGGTACAAGTGCTGCGACCTCTGTGCTCCACATGCCACCAACAGATAAACCAACAATTGAGAATTGTTCGATCTCTAGATGATCAAGTAAAGCAACGATCTGCTTTGCGTAATCTGTTAATGAACGAGTGCTCTCTGGCGCTGGTTGTGATTCTCCATGAGCCCATAGGTCGGGAACAATACAGCGATAGTGCTGGCTTAACGCTTCGACTTGCGGCGCCCACATTTTGCTATCCCACAAATAACTATGACCAAAAACGACAACGGGGCCAGACCCCACATCTTGATAAGCCATCTCGCGGCCATCGACAGCAAATTTTTGCATTTTTCTATCCATTGATTGTTTTTATAAAATAGGAGCTTACCATTTATTTTGATTGTAAGACCTCGGAAGAGTTCAAGACAAATAAAAGAAAAGGCCGCTACTTGAGCGACCTTAGTTTTTATTTGTTGAGCGGTTAAGCGATCGGTTCCAGTTGATCAATCGGCCAACGTGGAGTTGCTTGAACGGAAAGATCGGCAACTTCACCGTTTTTAAGACGTTGCATGCCCGCATACGCTATCATTGCACCATTGTCGGTACAAAATTCCGTACGAGGGTAGTAAACCTCACCACCAATCTTCTTCGCTAGATCGGCAAGATCAGAGCGTAAACGACGGTTTGCACTCACGCCACCAGCAATAACAATACGTTTAAAGCCAGTCTGCTCAAGCGCTCGCTTACATTTAATGCTCAACGTCGCACACACCGCTTCTTCAAATGCTAAAGCAATATCTGCGCGAGTTTGCTCATCATCACCATTAGCGGCAATGGTATTTGCTGTGAACGTTTTCAGGCCAGAAAAGCTCATATCCAAACCAGGACGATCTGTCATTGGGCGTGGGAACTTAAAACGGCCCGGCGTGCCTTTTTCTGCCAATTTAGACAACAAAGGGCCACCAGGGTAATCAAGCCCCATAAGTTTTGCTGTTTTATCAAACGCTTCACCCGCCGCGTCATCAATCGACTCACCTAGAATCTTATATTCACCGATACCTTTTACTTCCACCATCATTGAGTGGCCGCCCGATACCAATACCGCCACAAATGGAAATGGTGGTGGGTTATCTTCTAACATAGGCGCAAGAAGGTGACCTTCCATATGGTGAACAGGCACAGCAGGGACCCCCCAAGCATAGGCTAAGCTTCGACCAATCGTCGCGCCGACAAGTAACGCGCCAACCAAACCAGGACCTGCGGTATAAGCAATACCATCAATATCTTTTGGCGTTAAGTTCGCTTCTGCCATCGCAGCTTTAATAAGCGGGATAGTTTTCTTTACGTGATCACGGGAAGCCAGTTCAGGTACCACACCACCGTAGTCGGCGTGCAGTTTTACCTGACTGTATAGTTGATGCGAAAGTAGGCCTTTCTCATCATCATAAATAGCAATTCCTGTTTCATCACAAGAGGTTTCGATACCAATAATGCGCATGGTTTACCCTGGATGTGTTCGTCTATAATTCAAAATTGGCGCAATATTACCGCGCCTTTGCTCATCAAACAAATTTTGTGCAAACTGTACTCAACAAAATACTTTACAAAGTATGTGTGATCGGATTAAAATTCCGCACCATTTTTGATCAAGCTGATTGTAGGCCCAGCAACTGAGCTAGGCACTGTGAAGTCAGCATTAACGAATTAACCCCTGAGGTGAAAGGCATATGCCAGTAGTTAAAGTACGTGAAAACGAACCGTTCGACGTTGCACTACGTCGTTTCAAACGCTCTTGCGAAAAAGCAGGTATCCTTTCTGAAGTGCGTCGTCGTGAGCACTACGAAAAACCAACTACAGTTCGCAAACGCGCTAAAGCAGCAGCTCAAAAGCGTCACGCTAAGAAGCTTGCTCGCGAAAACGCTCGTCGCGTTCGCCTGTACTAATAACTAAGTCCACAAGGATATAGTTATGGCTCTTATTGACAAGCTCAAAGAAGAGCAAAAATTAGCGATGAAAGCCAAGGATAAATTACGCCTTGGCACTATCCGTTTAGCTCTATCAGCTATCAAGCAACGTGAAGTCGACGAACAGATCACTCTGAACGATGATGACATTCTTGCTGTGATGGTAAAGATGGTTAAACAACGTCGCGATTCTGTCGCTCAGTACGAATCTGCAGGTCGTCAAGACCTTGCTGATGTTGAGCAGGCTGAAATTACAATACTTGAGGACTTTATGCCTCAACCACTGACTGACGAAGAAGTTGTTGCTCTTATTGAAGCAGCAATGACGGAATCTGGTGCAGCGGGCATGCAAGACATGGGTAAAGTAATGGGCGTGCTTAAACCTCAAATTCAAGGGCGTGCAGATATGGGTAAAGTAAGTGGCTTAGTTCGTTCTAAGTTAGCTTAACTTCCCAACCTGTTTGCAACAAGCCGTGCTATCCTCTGGACGCACGGCTTGTTTGTATCTAGCCTTCTCTCTTTTCATTACAGTTTAACTTTTTTTGTTAGGTTTTATGGCAGGACACATCCCACGTAGCTTCATTGATGACCTTCTAGCTCGACTCGATATTGTCGATATCGTTGACGCACGTGTGAAACTTAAGAAAAAAGGTAAAAACTACGGCGCTTGTTGCCCATTCCATAATGAAAAGACCCCTTCTTTTAGTGTGAGCCAAGAAAAGCAGTTCTATCACTGTTTTGGTTGTGGGGTGCACGGAAATGCCATCGACTTCTTGATGGAGTACGAGCGACTCGATTTTGTGGAAGCAATTGAAGAACTCGCCTCTTCCTTAGGTCTCGACGTCCCAAGAGAGCAACGTCAAGGTGGTGGATTTCAATCAAACCAACCACAGGCCAGTTCAGCACAAAAGCGCAGTTTGTATGATCTTATGGGCAGTATCGCTCAGTTTTATCGAGATCAACTTAAGCTATCGACCAGCAAAATTGCGATTGAATATTTAAAAAATCGTGGGCTTTCTGGGGAGATCGTCCAAAAATTTGGCATCGGCTATGTAGCAGACGAATGGGATCTGATTAGGAAAAACTTTGGGCAACAGCAACAAAGCCAAGAGATGCTTGTCTCTGGCGGGATGTTGATTGAAAACGACAAAGGCAATCGCTATGACCGATTCCGTGGCCGTGTCATGTTTCCGATTCGAGATCGCCGTGGTCGAGTCATTGGCTTTGGTGGTCGTGTTCTGGGTGACGGTACGCCTAAATACTTAAACTCGCCAGAAACCCCTATCTTCCATAAAGGCAAAGAGCTTTATGGTTTATATGAGGTCATGCAGGCACATCGTGAACCATCACAGATCCTAGTCGTAGAAGGCTATATGGATGTGGTAGCACTGGCGCAATATGGGGTTGATTACTCCGTTGCCTCATTGGGTACCTCGACGACTGGCGACCATGTTCAGCTATTATTCCGCCAAACTAATACCGTCGTCTGTTGCTATGACGGTGACCGCGCAGGTAGAGAAGCAGCATGGCGAGCATTAGAAAATGCACTACAGTATTTAAAAACAGGTAATACGCTGAAGTTTCTGTTTTTACCAGATGGCGAAGACCCAGACAGCTACATTCGAAAATATGGTAAAGAAGCCTTTGAACAGCAAGTCCAGCAGGCAACACCGCTCTCAAGCTACCTGTTTGATAACCTGATTGAGATTCATCAGATCAACCTAGGTAACACAGAAGGGAAGTCAGCCCTGCGAGCTCATGCGAGTGCGCTGATCAATAAAATACCCGATCCATACTTTCAGGAACTTCTAGAAAAACTATTGGATGAGCGAACTGGTTTTGACAATCAATTACGCCAACCGCGTAAAAAAACCAGTGAAACAAGACCTCAACCGCATAAAGAGCTGAAGCGAACACCAATGCGTGAAGTCATTGCTTTGCTTATCCAAAATCCGAGCTATGCTCAAATGGTACCGGATCTCTCAAGTGTGAGAGAGTTAACAGTACCTGGACTAAGTTTATTTGTTGAGGTGCTTGAATATTGTCACCTCCACCCCAATATCAGAACGGGCCAGTTAATAGAACACTGGCGAAACAGTAGCCATGAGGCTTTGTTCTCTCGTCTCGCAGGGTGGGAAATCCCACTAGATGACGACAATGAACAAGATATATTTTTAGATTCATTGGATAAGATTCTTGCCCAGTGCGTCGAAAAACAAATTGAGAATCTGCAAGCTAAAGAAAGAAGTGTCGGTTTATCAACCGAAGAAAGAAGGGAGCTACTAGCCTTAATGCTAGATTTGAAAGCGTAACCCTGTTCGATTAGCCAGCAATCAATTAATTTGTTACTATGTGTGGTTTGCAACTCGCATACTAATTCCTTCACCAGATACTAAGTTGGATACCGTCTATGGATCAAAATCCGCAGTCACAGCTAAAGCAACTTGTCATTAAAGGCAAGGAACAAGGCTATCTGACCTACGCAGAAGTAAATGACCACCTACCTGCAGAAATCGTAGATTCAGAGCAAGTAGAAGATATCATTCAGATGATCAACGACATGGGTATCCGTGTTGTAGAAACAGCACCAGATGCTGATGATCTTGCCCTGAATGATGATGAAACCATCACCGATGAAGATGCAGCAGAAGCTGCTGCAGCGGCACTTTCAAGCGTAGAGAATGAAATCGGCCGTACAACAGACCCAGTACGTATGTACATGCGTGAGATGGGTACTGTTGAACTATTGACTCGTGAAGGCGAGATCGACATCGCGAAACGTATTGAAGATGGTATCAACCAAGTTCAAAACGCAGTGGCTGAGTATCCAGGCACTATCCCTTACATCCTTGAGCAATTTGATAAAGTTCAGGCTGAAGAACTTCGCCTAACTGACCTTATCACTGGCTTCGTTGACCCTGACGCTGATGAGACTGCCGCACCAACGGCGACACACATCGGTTCTGAGCTTGCTGAAACTGATCTGAAAGATGAAGAAGCAGACGAAGAAGAAGAGGAAGACGCGAACGATAGCGATGAAGAGGAAGAAGAGGAAGATACAGGTATTGATCCTGAATTTGCTCTTGAGAAGTTCACTGCACTACGCAACACTTTCCAAAACTTCCAGCTAGCGTGCAACGAGTACGGCAACGAAAGCCCGAAAGCAACACTTGCTCACGAGATGGTGATTGACGTATTCAAAGAATTCCGTCTAACGCCGAAGCAGTTTGACTACCTAGTAAACGAACTGCGTACTTCTATGGAACGTGTACGTACTCAAGAACGTCTTATCATGAAGGCGTCAGTTGAGTACGGCAAAATGCCGAAGAAGTCATTCATTGCACTATTTAGCGGTAATGAATCAAGTGATGCATGGCTAGATGAAATTCTAGCGTCTGATAAGCCGTACGCAGACAAAATCCGTCGCAGCGAAGATGACATTCGTCGTTCAATCTTAAAACTTAAGATGATTGAAGATGAAACATCACTGACTGTTCAAAATATTAAAGACATCAGCCGTCGCATGTCTATCGGTGAAGCAAAAGCTCGCCGTGCGAAAAAAGAGATGGTTGAAGCGAACTTACGTCTTGTAATTTCTATCGCTAAAAAATACACCAACCGTGGTCTACAGTTCTTGGATCTAATCCAGGAAGGTAACATCGGTCTGATGAAAGCAGTAGATAAATTCGAATACCGCCGTGGCTACAAGTTCTCTACTTATGCTACTTGGTGGATTCGTCAGGCAATCACTCGTTCGATTGCAGACCAAGCTCGTACAATTCGTATTCCGGTACACATGATCGAAACGATCAACAAGCTAAACCGTATCTCTCGCCAAATGTTGCAAGAGATGGGTCGTGAGCCGCTACCGGAAGAACTGGCTGAGCGCATGCAAATGCCAGAAGATAAGATCCGTAAAGTACTGAAAATTGCTAAAGAGCCAATCTCAATGGAAACACCAATTGGTGACGATGAAGATTCGCATCTAGGTGATTTCATTGAGGATACAACACTTGAGTTGCCATTAGATTCAGCAACATCAGGTAGCCTAAAAGTTGCGACGAAAGACGTACTTGCTGGCCTAACGCCTCGTGAAGCAAAAGTACTGCGTATGCGTTTCGGTATCGATATGAACACAGACCACACTCTAGAAGAGGTTGGTAAGCAGTTCGACGTTACTCGTGAGCGTATCCGTCAGATCGAAGCGAAAGCACTGCGTAAGCTTCGTCACCCAAGCCGTTCAGAAACTCTGCGCAGCTTCCTAGACGAATAATTTAGCTGCTAGTCAGTTATTGATGAAAAGGTGAGCGATTGCTCACCTTTTTTTATTTAATCGATTTGAGTGGATAAAAACTAAGCGCATTTACCCCCTCTTCTGGCTAGACAGCAAGATCTGCATCCCCTATAATCATTGCCCTATATGGCCCCTTAGCTCAGTGGTTAGAGCAGTCGACTCATAATCGATTGGTCCCCAGTTCAAGTCTGGGAGGGGCCACCATATACAGAAAGGCCTGAGAGCATTTATTTGTTCTCAGGCCTTTTGCTTTTCAGTCGCTGTGCTACACATGTGCTACTTTTTTCTAAATCCGTGCTCTCTGCCTCATTCCGTTATAAGCGAAATAACTCATGCTCGTTAGTTCCTTAGATAGCACTGGATAAAGTGAGCTCTATACACAGATAACCACTATCATGCACTGCTATCGATTATGAATGAGACAGAGCTCATAATCTCAAGCCATGCATAGATTATCGGTTCCCACAAACCACAAGCTGTTCAAAAATAGGACAACCATTCTTACAGGTTGAGATGTAACTACAACCAGCACAACGTTCTGAGTTAAAGTAATTACGAAAAGATTGCATGTTTGCTGATTTAGTCCATATATCTACTAATGATGTATCCCTATTCCAAGTATCTCCAGCCTCTAGACCACTTTGAAAAGAACATGGGTATACCTTTAAATCTTCTGATACATACATTGAAAATCTTGCTGCGTCGCAGGCATCAACCATAACCGGACTCGCATTTGTTCTCGCAAATACGCCACTAACACAACAGGCATCAAATCCAACCTTTAGCTTTCTCTCTGAGGATGTAGCCAACCTAAAAAACTCATCAAGTCTATCGCTGTTTCTTAACAGCTTGTCTTCAAAGACCTTCCTTCCTGAAGGCTTATAATTAAGAAATATGACTGCATTAATCCCCATCAAAAACTCTGGGGGCTCCTTTAACCAGCTTATCGCTGTATCAATGCTATGAGCATCTAAGATAAAATGTAAGTTAACTTTAACTCCAGCACTAAGCAGCTTTTGTAAGCTTTGTTCGGTCTCATCATATGGAGGGTACGCAGAAATGGCTACAGCTCCGCAGCACCTTTTTGTTGCCTCTAGAACTTCATCACTCAGTCCGCGACCATTCGATGTATAGTTAGGAACAATTCCTTTTAACTTCGTATACTCTAATATTTCTATGAAATCTGGATGCTGATTCGGATTCCCGCCTCCCAAAGCTACCTGAAAGGTTCCCATCTCAGCTGCTTGGTTGATGATTAGCTTATAATCATCCAAACTCATATGCTTTCCGCGATTTGTCGATGACTTATAGCAAAATGAGCATCCCTTATCACACCAGTTGGTTATAGATATATCCATTAGCTCAGGGCCATGTGGAGACCAAAATGGCTCTGGATTATCTTTATCGGGAATACGAGCAAAGAAACCAGTAACACTATTAAAAACTGCTGTATAACCAAGATCTTTAAACCGATTTACCTTAAGCATATATCACCAGTAGTTATTGTAAGCATTGACATAGAAGTGTTCAGAGTCGATTTCAAACACTGCCATACAAAGAAGAGACTCTGCAAACTCACCATCGCTACTCAATGATGAAGTAATGACATTTTTCCCAGTGGCAATACCATCCTTCATCTTATCAATAACATCAGGAGTAAATTCATAAGAACCTAACAAAGCATTTGCTTCTTCTTCCGTTTTGATCGGTTTACCATAATTCACAATCGCGTCATGTAACTCGTTATACATATCACAAAACAGGTCTCCTACAGGGCCATCCTTGTCAACACCAACCGATTCTAGAAACGTATCTAAAGTCAATTCAGTGTCTGAGATATAGACAAATGAGGTTGATGAACTATTAGATACAAAATCAAGCTTTATCTTCATTGCTTACCTCACTCAAAATAGCAAGACTGTTCAAAACTACTTCCAATTTATTATCTTCATAGTCGTCGTCGACTACTTGTGGAATCCGAGTTACAGCAAATATCCTTTTGGCCTCCAAGTCTTCATCACTGAGCTTTCTACCATATCGAATTTCTACATAGTCCGATAAACATCCATACTCTACTGAGTAAAATCGTTCATATTCTTCTGTTAAGTTGATTGAGAATTTAAAAAACGCATCATAAACAGAAGAGAAAATTTGTGCTCCAAAACCTCCCGATGATATTCCTAGAGATGACAAAAACTCTTCAAGGTTTGGCTCCCAAGAGGTAGCAACAATAAACTTAACTTCATCCCTCACGACTCTTCGACTCCCAACTCTAACTCACGTAAGTATACTTGAATACATTCTGAACAAGCGTCTTGACAAGAGACTATGGCAGCAGCTACGTTATCGTGATCCTTGTACTTATTAAAGAAATCAAGGACATATTCCCTCCGCTCCCAATATACATAAGGCAAGGTATATAAAATGAACGTCAAGACCAATGGATCAAGTGATACCTTCTCTTCATCGCTATAGTCTTTCAAACTTCCAACTTGTCTACTTAGATCTTCTTTCCAATCATTGCGTCCATATCCGAGATTTTCGCCATACATAAAGCTTAAAAACCGCTCTAACTCATCATCATTCAATTTACTTAAGTGCATATTTAAAACGCTCAAGTTAAGCAGTTCAGAAGCATCTCTTTTCCTAAAGAGAAACCAAGCAACGGACTGTATTTCTGAACGGATAGAACTTTCCTTTAATATACTTGTTACACGTTCAATATCTTCATCTGATTGCAAATCCGCAGATAGAAGTGGCAAGTTGTTCACATAGTGGGTGATAAAGTCATCGAAGCTCTCACACAACGATGTAACCGATTGATTATTATGTTTTCTGGCTAAGATATAGGTATAGCGGAATAGACCTTCATAGATTGGCCAATCACTCATTTTTTCGAATATACTGATATCTTGTCTATCCGCTCCAACATCTGCCACCATAAAGTAAGCTAGTAGAAAGTCCCTCATTTCATCATATGTGAACGAAATGTTCTCAATGCCCAGTGACATCAACCCTGACGGAGGTAGCTCTCTTCTTAAAATGATATCCTCGCCAACTAGCTTCTCTATGACCTGCCGCTCAACAGCATCGAAGCAAGCATTTGACACCAACGAAAAATCCTCATTCTTAAGCATCTGGTGACAAATTTTTCTCAGGGAACCAATAGCAATTGATTGCTGCTCTAGCGGAAACTGCTCTATTTTCATCATCAAATAACGTTCGAACAATTCTCCTTTATATATATCAGGAACATATCCTATATCTTGTCCTTCAAATATTTCACAAAATAACCTCAGAAGAATCAGATCATTCATCAAGAATTTTTTTGACACTCCTGAAAGACTAAGATTAATATTAAAATAATCAAAATACTCAGTTAGGAGTTTTGACTTATTATTTTCAGACATTTCATTCCTGAGATCCTGAACACGATATAGGTAGTCTGAAAAGTGAGGTTCAAATACTCCAGAAAACTTGTGTTCGAAAAACTCATTTCTACACGTAACAATAATCTTGATAAAATCATACTGACATAACGCATCAAGGAATATCTTAAGCTCATCAACAAACCCTTGCAGATCGTTAACTTCGTTTATCCCATCCAACGCTATAATGAATGGTTTACCAGACTCTGACGCTACATTATTTAGCAATTCAAATAATTCATGCAGGCTCGATAAACTTGGACAAAAACGATTGTTGGTTATATAAGATAAAATCCGATTTGGAGAAGAGTAATGATTTAAGAGTCTCGCAGGTATGAATATAGTTGGAACCTCAAATCGTTGAAGTTGATTTTCTACTAAATCACACACGAAGTTAGTTTTCCCTTGGCCTGCCATTCCGGTAACTAAGAATATCTTAGAAGTTGATATTTTAATTTTATCCAAAATGTCATTTAACTGATAATAAATACCAGTTGTACTTGATTCAACATTATACTTAAAAACTCTCCAGTAATCTTTCAAGTCAGCTTGAGGACTAAATTTTTCATTCTCTTCGCTTCGCCAAGACAGAGGTGTAATGGCTTTCTTAAACCTCTTAACAGCCTCTTGCTGTTTTAATAGTCGAGTATTTAAGTCTTCAAGACTATTTGGTTCTGGAAGTGATATCAAATCATTGACTTCAATATTTAGCGGTTCAACTCTTGATAACTCAAGAAAATGGTTGCAGCTCTCAAGGTTAATACGTTGTAAATCGTAATCAATTTTTCTATAAAAAAACTTAGGATTTGAAAAAAAACGGACAGAATCTTTTATTTCAGAAGTTTCTACAAATACAGATGGAATATACTTCTTAGTCTTCTTTTCATCTTCAATTTTCTTTTGGCTTACACTAATAAATTCAGTCAAGCTCTTTCTAAATTTTAAATTTGAATCAACTTTATCAAACTCAGACTCTAAATGATTTCGAATAATATCTAGCTTTTCACTGCTTAGAGTGCTTAACCTTTCAGCCAAGCTTCTATAATCTAGAATATTATCTCGAGTATTAAAATCAACAGGACAAGTTTTAATCTCAGATTCAAGAGCTGAAGACCTATATGTTTTCTGTTTTTCCGATATAACATAGATATAAAGAGTATCGAACAACTTATTCAGTTCATGCTCTCGAAATTTCTTTATCGTTTTAATTATCTTTGGAGCGGATGGATCTGAAGTTACTTGAATTGATATTCGACTTGTATTACAACCTAAGTCTACTGCTGGAAAATTCATTTGAACGTGATTTTGATTTTTCAAATCAGGGCAGTCAAAAACCACAGATAAAATAGGAACTAAAAAGTCTTCCGCAAGAATATTAATATCAAACAACCCTGTTGCATTTGAAACCCTCACCTCATACGCAAATCGTCCCAACAGTGCGTTAATTCTTGTTAATAGCTCTTGTTGATTCATATATGTCTCAATAAATCGATAATCTATCGATTAGCTTTTTATGTCGCTAGCTAGCTCAATTGTACTTACATATCATAAGGTTGCCCTTTGAGCGGAGCTCATATCGTTGCTTAGCACTAAAAAGCATTGCAACTTATCACCAATGATTAGACAAAGTGATCACATTAACAATGATCTGTCACTCATTTGGTAGAAAAACAAGCTTTTCTTAAACGGCACGAACCTTGGCTCATAGTACGCTGGGCTTTACGAGAAACTGAACTTGTCACTTAGGGAACAGTTTATGAACTCGCTTTCCTGCTTCATTCACTTCTTCTTCAGCATTTAACTTTCGCGTTTGGACTTTCTTTTTTTGTGCTCTCTTTTTCTTCTTGCGCAGGTTATCTCGAAACTTATCGTAGAAATCTTGATGATCGACGGTCAAGTATTCTACCAACCATAAGAGTGCTTCTTCCTTCTGATCCAATTCAGCAGTTTGGTAATCATGTAAGAAATCACACAAGTTTTTCAGGAACCTCTCATCATTGCCTTCTCTGACTTTTTTCTTCTTCAGATAGCTTTTCAGTTCTTTAAGATCTCTTTTCTTTAGCGAAGTTCGCCTCCCATCTTCAAACTCAACTCCTTTACAATCATCATCGATAAGTATCTTTCCCAAAACAACCTCTAAACATCTAATTTCAAACGCAATTATTCACTTGCACTCAATTTTGTCCGGATATTTTTCAAAGAAATCATCGTAGATTACGCAGTCCACCTTCCGCAACGAACTAGAGCCACTTTTGAGAATTCTGTCCCCAAATTCTTAAGCTAATGCCATTTAGTAACCTTACTCCCAATGATTAAGCACTCATTAGGAGAGTACCAATGAACACAGAACACTACCCTCAAGTGTTTTATACAACCTCGGAAACCGCTCGTTTACTGCGTCTAAAGCCACAAACGCTCGCTAAATGGCGTTGCAACAGAAGTTGTCCAGAACTTAGTTGGATCAAAATTGGAGCCAAAGTTCTCTACTCAGAAGAATCGATACAGAGATTTATAGAAATGAGTAAGCACTAGCACAAACAGCGACGACCACTAACCAAAACAAAAGGAACTCAAACTATGACTACTAAACCACTTCACCAACATAAGATGCTTGGTTACCTCTCGCTCCTAAACGATCAAGTTGCCAGCAGAGCTATCGACAAACGTTCACCATTAATCGTCCGAAAACTGAGTTTCACCTGTCCTGTATCTGAAAAAAATCATGAGCGCTTAAATCAAAGATTAAGAGCGTTAACACTCAACAATCCTCGTTTCACACAAGAAAAAAGCAATGATTGCAATTACCGAAACTGTATCAGCTACCAAACAACTAATGATTCTTTGCTTCAAATACTATGGGAACCAAGAAACTCATCAATCAACTTTGTTAAGTGTGAACTTGATACGAATGAACTATCTGACCAGTGTTACAGCGAGCTAAGCAAGACATTGAGTCAGCTATTCCCAACTAAATTCATCGATAACGTTATACGAAAGAAGTCTCGAATCAACAAAATTGCAGTAGAACTTAAGCTTAAAAACATCGCCTTAGAAAACATCGTATTAGCATTAAGTCGATGTAAAAGTTCTGCTCATGTAGTTGGTGACTCAGAATGTCACTCATATCAAGTTATCGGAAGCGAGAAATGTGATCAGGTCGTAATCACTAAAGGTTTCGATAAACAAAGAAGCAATAAAGTATTTGGATTTGATACTGACGTGATATTTATTCTTCAACCTAAAAAAGAAAAAATAAACATAGAAAGCATAAAAGATATAAAAATAAAACTTGAATATTTCTTTATACTAGCAGATAGCATCAAAGACTACATCCCAATATCCTACTTATACATGATAAATACCATTGGATTAAAATCAGCGTTAGAACAACTCTCAAAAGACGAACACTTTATTATTATGGATGCAATTGAAAAGTACAAATATCAAATAGATGCTAGTCAAGTAAACGAATGGTTAGCTGATACGCTTGAAGATTTGGATTCAACGTTATTTAACCATAACAAGTAACCCCCTTATAATTATCACTGTCCAATAAATAAAACACAATAGTATTAATATAGTACGTATATAAGGATGTACGTAATGAATAATAGCATCTGTAATAAAAATAGATTAATAGATAATAGTCACTGGAGTAACAATTTTAATGACAAGAACAAAGGTATTGTAACCAGAGTATTGAATCATAGACTTAGAAAACTAATTGATACGAATACCTACTCATACATTAAAGATATCAATCGTTCTATTGGTATTCTAAGTAAGAGAGCACTGTTAATGTATCAAAGCAGGTTGCTCAGAAAAATGTTGGGCAAACCAGAGCAATATCTATCTCTAGACTGCGACAAACTGGTCTTTACGATGAATTGCAGTGACGGTGACATACAACACCTTACAAGTCAGCTAACTTCGAACATCCCGTTGTACTTAAATAGTATCCTAACTGTCAAAAAACACGCTATCGGCAAAGTAAATGGGGACTGTAAAAGAGAGAATTCGTACGGAAGAACAAAAAACAGGCCAATCTATAATCACGCATACAAAATGACTATAGAAGGTAAAAACAAAAGTCACTTAATTATTTATATTGCTGATGGCGAAAGTTCAAAAAACCATAAGAAAAGTATTCGTATATGCTATAACCCAAACAATCTTAATGACTTTGAACATCATGTTATTTTTGGATATTTAAAGAGTACTTTAACTAATCGGCGTTATACACAACTGATGAAAAAGGCAAGAATTACCCGTATTGATATAGGTTTTAATATGGTTGGAGTTACATTTCCATTAGTTATTGTCTTCCCAAAGAAAGGAACAATAAAAATAACGGATGAATACCCAAGAGGAGACTGTATCAAAGAAACACTATATTTAGGTTCCAAATTCAAGTCATGTCATACTATTGTTTATGACAAGATTATAAAGGAAATTAAGTTTGATGAGAGTTCAATTAGAGATAAAAGCCTTGCACTAAGTTATTTAAACTCTTCACTTTTAACAACGAGAGTAGAGAGACGTCACTTACCATATAGGATGAAAAGAATATTGCTACTTACTGAAATGAACAACATAAACCTCAGCTTGCAAGATATAACCTTTATTGACCCAAGTATTTTAATGGGCGTACCGAAGGAAGTTATATCGAAGCTCATCACCAACAAAACTTATAGCAGAACGCAAGATTTCTACTCGCACTTCAGCGAGAAAGACCTTGAGGCAAATCTGCTATCACTCGATAAGCAATGGTTAGATGTGCAAAGCAGTCAGCTCCTCTGTCACTACCAACAGCTGATTTTAAAAGCAAAGAAACCAAAAGCTAAAGAAGCTCAACAATACTATGCTCAACGCCAGTCAGAGCAACTGAGTGTCTGAATCCAATTTTAGTGCAAAAGATCTAAACTCATTGCATATCCGGCCGATATTGAACATAACACATAACCACTAGTTGAAATAGCTTCGATATCTTAATGGAACTGGATGATGACAAGCATCTCAAGCATTAACACTAACGCACCAGCAATGCAGTACCAAAGCCAACTGAACCGCTCTATAGATAAGCAAAACACATCTATGGAGCGTCTTTCGTCTGGGTTAAAGATCAATACAGCCAAAGATGACGCAGCTGGTCTTCAGATATCGAATCGATTACAAGTACAAAACCGTGGTATGGACGTGGCAATACGAAACGCGAATGATGGTATTTCAGTACTTCAAACAGCTGAAGGAGCAATGAACGAATACACAAAGAATCTAATGCAAATGCGTGATTTGACGCTCAGGTATGCAAATGGATCTCTTAGCTCCGAAGATCGAGAGTCGATTTCGGTTGAGTTTGAAGAGCTAAAAAAGGAACTCGGTAGAATTACGCAAGCTACAAGCTTCGCTGGAGATAAGTTATTAAATGGAAGTACTAAATCACGTTCATTTCAAGTTGGCTCTTCCAGTGGTGAAGCAATACTAATTGAACTTCCTGATTTAAGTAAAGTTATAGAGCAAAAGGAAAACAGTGGTCAAACAGTATTTTACGCACCAATCATGAATCATAAAGTGGACAGCTGGAGAGCAGACCCCGGGCAGCGCATTGGTGTTCAGGTGGTTTACTCTGAAGGCAATGGAAGTCGTACCGAAAACTTGCTTTCAGATGCGATTGACGGAGCTTCAATGGAAGACATCGTAGATAACTTGAATAGTAAATATGGAGACAAAGTTAACTTCTATCTCGATAGCTCTATTGATAAAGAAACCATCGAAGAAATTGATGTAGGAAAAGCAGATCAAATGAGGCTTTGCTATACCTCCAAAGAAGCCAGTTATATAACTATACAATTTCGTAACGCGCCCAATGCCACCCAAGTAAACAACCCATTTTGGTATGCTAGTGGTCGGTCATACATTGAAGATAGTTCTCTCGAACATCCACTACCATCGCTAGAAGAAGGAAGTGATGAGTCCTTAGTTGCAATAGATAGACTCTTGGAGTTTGTCGATTCATCAAGAGCTTACCTTGGATCATCACAGAACCGACTTACCCACGCCATAAACAACTTATCTCAGTCTTCAGAAAATGTGGCTGATAGTCATAGCCAAATTCGAGATACAGACTTTGCCAAAGAGTCAACTCAGCTAACCAAACAGTCGATCTTGAAAGAAGTAAACACATCAATGCTAGCTCAAGCAGGCAATGCACCTCGGAGCGCTCTTAACCTGCTCAGTTAGCTACAATGAATCCATTAGCAGCTTCATCAGCTTCTTTTTCTCCTCATTACCTAAGTCCCCAATAAACTCAGAAAAGCCAGCGCCAGACGAGCTCTTTTGAGGTAAGACCTTAGACCTAACTTCCGACTTATCAAGGATGTAATCCTCAATTCGTTGAGATGGAGAACGAAGCTCTTCTGGCGTAAGAATTGTGTAACCTTCTGTCACATCATCTCTTTTCGACTTATGGTTGAGTAGACGCTTTATCGTGTATGTACCAAGGCTTAAGCTCTCTGCCACCGTAGTGTATGTTCTTCTCAAATCATGCAACGTGAATTCAAAGCTAAGCTCATCATTAATGGCACTTAGTACTTTTCTTGGATCAACAATGCGTCCCTGAGAATTGTCCACATTGAATACAAAGCCTCTCTCGTCTTTTAGGTTAAGTCGCCTGCTTAATAACTCACACAAGTAATGACTGATCGGCAACTCAAGTGGCACTCCATTTTTAGTCTTACTGACATAGAAAGACTTAGCATCTAAGTCTATGAACTCCCACTCTAAAGTAAGGAGCTCATTCCTTCTTAAGCCAGTGAGCACGGCCATTTCGACTAAATCACATACAGTCGAACCAAACTGACTTTTCTCCAGAATATACCTTTCACGCTTGGAATGGAGTACTTCGAAGAACTCCTTTAATTGATGTGAGCGAATATAAGTTCTTCTTCTCTCTATGTTATGCCACGCTCTTTGATGGCTAAGAATTTTGACGGGGTTTTCAGCAAAAATGATCTGATTATTAAAACCGCGATACTCATATTTCGCATAATTGAACAGAGCTCTTAAAAGCCTCATGCATAGATCCGCTTGCGCATGACTGCCACTTCTCATCCCTTCGATACGACCAGCAGAGATATCCGCATGTAGTTTTTTAACTGCCTCTTCAGTTAGCGCCATCAGTGGCTTTTTCAAGTAAGTAGAAAAATAACACTTCAGCGCCTGCTCATATCCTTTCAGAGTGTTACTGGACAAAGACTTTGACAACCGATAATCATCAAACACCTTTTGCAATGAAACGTGATGATTCTTTTCTACTCTCATTCTCTCATTAGGATTAATTCCCATGGCTAACTCGTTAAGAGCTTCACGAGCTTTTGTTCGCGCTTGATCTATGGTCAAGCTAGGAAACTGACCAAGACTCACGTTGGAAGGGGATTTTGCACCTTTCGCACGCTTATACACACGAAAAGACTTCGTACCAGAAGGAGAGACTTCGAGAACAAGACCATCAACAGCTGTATCATGATAACGTGTTCTTTTGTTTGTCGGCTTCAGAGCCGTTAGCTCTTTAACAGTAAATCGAAGTGAGTTTTTCATAATGCTTCGGTTGCTCTACAGCAATCCTTCCATATCAAGAGAACGTACTTCGATTATATCTTACCCAGTTGCATGGAGGTAGGTCCGTGCTACGAGTGTGCTACGGACCGAATCAATACCAAGCCAAATAAATCAATGTAAATCAACAGGAAAAATAACCATAACACACTGTTATATAAGAAATTATTCTATAGAATCAATTTAAAGGCATTTTCATCAAAACTACTAACCTAAAACTCATAATCGATTGGTCCGCAGTTCAAGTCTGCGAGGGGCCACCATATTTCGAAAGGCGTAACAGGTTAATACCTACTACGCCTTTTTTGATCCTATCGTTTTATACACTGATGATAAAACGCACCTCACTTGCTCTATACCAACTCAATCATAACCTCTAAGTCAGATTAAAATCCCCATAATAAGCAGCACAACAGTAAAGCCCTTCTAAATTTTAGACTACGCTAATATAGGAACCAAAATAAACGTTAGATTGAGGTGTATATAATGGATCCTGTGAGCATCTATGTCGGCCGTCAGCATTCTGAGAAACTTAGAAATCAAAAAATTGATCATTACACATCAATTATTGAAGACAATGAACCTTCCTTGGATACGCTGGTAACCATGCTCGCTAAACTGTGCAACGTGCCTTTTGCTGGCATAAGTGTTGTCGATGAAGAAATGGTTTGGATTAAAGCAAGTTACGGCATTGATGCAACTTGTCTCCCAAGAGAAGGGGCGTTTTGTGCTGCTGCAATCGACTCAAATCAAGATTTATTTATCGTTGAAAACACAACAACAGACGAACGGTTTTGCAAAAATTCACTTGTTACAGATGCTCCTGATATACGCTTTTATGCTGCCAGCCCCTTCCTTGATGAGCAAGACTTTGCAATCGGCACGCTTTGGATAATGGATACGAGTCCAAGAAAGCCTAATGAAGAGCTATCTATTATATTACGAAGCTTAGCTGCCTTCGTCGTCTTAACGCTTGAACATCACTTCAAAAGTGAAGTTACACACCTCCCTAATAGAAGCTGTTTTGTTAGGAAGCTTCAAGCTCTTATCAATAATACAAGTCGGGAAGTATTTGTTTGTTCCGTTAATATTCAACGCCTTCGGTACATAAACAATGTCTTTGGCAAAGATGCTACAGACTATGTACTACAAGTGACCGGAGAAAGATTGTCAAAATGGTCTAAAACAGAACTCATTGGTGATTTAGGTAGCGGGCAATTTGCTTTTGGGATAGCAATGGAAGGTAACGATTTATGCAAATATGATTTTGGAAGTCTTCTAACTGAATTGTGCCAACCTATCACGATTTCGGGCACCACAATCGCGGTAACAGCAATAGCTGGGGTTGCTACTACCTTTGATAAATCCGCATCGGCGGCGGCTTTAGTGGACATGGCCGAGCTCGCTGCGAATGAAAACCCAAGTATTGGGGTTTCTAAAGTTAACTATTTTACGACAGAATGTGACGAGCTAACTCAAAACAAAATCTCTCAAGACCTTGTCGCCGCTCTACACAATGTTGATCCAAACAATGCGTTGACCCCCTATTATCAGCCTCAAGTAAATATGAAGACGGGGCTCATTTCAGGTTTTGAGGCACTACTTCGTTGGGATTGCAAAGCGCACCGAAATGTTTCAATAGCTCAAATTTTTGCTGTATTTGACGCAATGGGCGTAACCCCTAATGTTGACCTACTCATATTCGAGAAAGTATGTGCCGACATTGCGGCATGGAAAGCAGAAGGGCTAACCACAAAGACCATATCAACCAATATATCACGCACAACGCTGCAAATGCCTAACCTCTCCGACGAATTGCTGGCTAGACTAAATCAACATGCTCTTACAACCAGTGACATCTATTTGGAAGTAACTGAATGCGGCTTTCAAATTGATGACCACGATACGGCAAATTACATCTCTTCATTACAAGGTGCTGGCTTTAAAATTGCCATTGATGACTTTGGAACGGGAATGTCCAACATCGCAACCCTAAAAGACACCGACTGTCACCTCCTGAAAATCGATCGTCAATTTGTCCACGGCATCTCCATTAATCCACACATAGCGGCACTTTTACGATTAATCAAAGGAACAGCTGATGCTCTAAACCTTAAATTGCTCTGTGAAGGGGTCGAAACTCAGGATGATCTAGATTGGCTAGTCAATGAAGGGGTCTACTTAATCCAAGGATGGTATTTTAGTAAAGCGATTCACAAAAATGCAGTTACCACTATTTTAAAAATGCCAACGTCTAATCAACCTAATATTAATATCGGACTGACCAAGAACCTGCTCAGAAATGTGGATAAAAACCTGATCAGATAGCCAATAAATGACAATGACAACTGCATTAAATCGCTGTCATTGTCTCTTAAGTGACCTAGAAGCCTTTCGCTCTCTTAATCACATCGTAAGCATTTTGAATTTCTTGGGCTTTTTCTTTCGCAACATTCAGCATTTCTGGCGGCAGGCCTTTCGCCATCAACTTATCTGGGTGGTGCTCATTCATCAGTTTACGATAGGCGCGCTTCACACTCTTCGCATCAGCGTTGCTGTCGATGCCTAACAATTTGTACGCATCGCTCAACTGATCGGCCGTAGAGGCTTGTTGCCAACTACCGCCAGAATGATGAGACTGACCACCACCTGCGTGGCCGCCAAAACCACCTTGCTGAAAGCGAAACGCAGCTTCTTGCATTCGTAAACGCTGCTCTAGTTGCTCAGATGAAAAGCCCAAGCCTTTTGCCACCTTGTGTAGCACATTACGCTCACTTGGGTGGATATCGCCATCTGCGAACGCTGCTGAAATCTGTAATTCTAAAAAGAACTGCATTAAGTCAAATCGTCCACCAGACGAAATTCTAACTCGTTCTAGAACCGTTTCGAGTGGGAAGTCACTTTCTTTACCTTCACGAAAAGCATCTTGCGCAGAACGACGCAAATCACCATGAAGGTTCATACGGTCCATCATGGTAGAGGCTAATTGAATTTCTTCACGCGTTACCTGCCCTTTCGCCTTCGCTACGTGCCCCATGACAGCAAAAGCAGCCTTGAAGAACTCTTCTTGACGTTCTGCTTGGCTTGGACCACCACCAAAACTCCCCGTAAAACCAGCCTGTCTTAGACGGCGCGCTTTATCGAATTGATGGCCGATAAATAAACCAAATAGCGCCCCAAATGGTCCCCCAAATAGAAAGCCAAAAAAAGTACCCAAAATTTTGCCGAAAATATGCATTATGTGCTCTCAATCTCTGAATTTTTTCGTCGTTAAGCGGTCTGATAGTGCTGTTAGCCACAAATTCCTTTATCATAAGGACCGTTTATTTTACATTCGGTCGTTAACGCTTAGTAAATTCATAAGCTCGATATTTCGAGAATATCTGATGCGATAACCGGATAGATCAAGTTAAACAGGATAGTAAAACTCGATGTCACCTTTTTCCCGCACCTTGTTAGCCGCTTCAATTAGCGCAGCGCTTTTTGTGCCTCAGACTCAAGCAGAAGCTATGGTAAACGATAGTGTGCAGGAACTGCCCGCTATAGATCAATGTTTGATCGACACTCCAGAGCCAGAAAATCCAAATCAACAGCCAGTTAGCGTTGAAGCCGATAGCCTTGAAGCAATCAATGGCGATAAAGCGACCTATAAAGGCGACGTTGTGGTAGTGCAAGGCAACAAACGCTTTCAAGCAGATCAAGTCACATTACACCAAAAAGAGAACATCATTGTCGCAGAAGGCAATGTGGTCTTCAGTGATGGCACCGTAAAATCGACGTCAGATAAGGTGACGAATAACCTTACCAGTGAAGACATTACTTTAGAGAATACCAAATATAAATTTCTTTGTGAGCCTGGCCGCGGAGATGCGGTGTATATTGCTAAAACAGGTAAAGCGGTTTACGAAATTGAAGATGGCAGCATTACTTCCTGTCCGGAAGGTGATAACGCTTGGCGTATGAAAGCATCAGGTATCGAGGTTGACCAAAACGAAGAAGTTGCCACTTTCTACAACCCGCGCTTTGAAGTTCTTGATGTGCCTGTTTTCTACATACCTTACGTAACCGTGCCTATCGGTGACACTCGAAAAACAGGTTTTCTCTACCCAACTATCTCCTATGGCTCCAGTGATGGTTTAGAGTTAGAAGTTCCTTTCTATTGGAACATTGCGCCAAACTATGATTTAGAGAGCACGATTAAGTACATGCAAGAACGTGGTACTCAGCTAAATAATAAATTCCGCTACCTCACTATTTTAGGTGAAGGTGAGATTGAGGCTGAATACTTACCTGACGATCGCAAGTTCTCTGAAAAAGGCGCTCGCTGGGGTGTGCAATATAAACATGATGGTGTCTACCAACAGGCCTGGAAATTCAACATCGATTACTCCCAAGTAAGCGATGTCGACTATTTCACTGATGTCGATTCCAGCATTGGTAGCCGAGAAGACGGTCAATTAATCCAAGAAGGTCGTGTTCAGTATCGTTCTGCCAACTGGGATGCCACCCTACTCACTCGTGACTTCCAAGTTCTGACAGAAAGTGACAACCTGCCGTACCATATTTTGCCGCAACTTGAGTTTAACTATTATTCTCCAGAATTAATGCGTTATCTCGATTTTGACTTAATTAGCCACGTAACACGTTTTGATACAGAAGCAAAAGGTAAACCCTCTGCGACTCGAGTCCACATCGAACCCGGTTTAACCGTACCTATTGGTACCACTTGGGGTTCGTGGACAACAGAAGCTCGTCTGCTCGGCACCCATTATCAACAAGATCTGAACGGTGTTACCGATCCTGATTTAGAAGAAAGCGTGACTCGTATTATTCCTGAGGTGCGCTCTCACGCGGCGGTGGTGTTAGAGCGCGATACCTTCGTTTTAGATAATTATACCCAAACTCTAGAACCTCAAGTTCAGTACCTTTATGTTCCAGAGGAAGAGCAAAGCAATATTGCTAATTACGATACGACCTTGCTGCAAACGGACTACTATGGGTTGTTCCGTAGTCGTAAATACAGTGGCGTGGATAAAATCCAAGGGGCAAACCAATTTAGCTATGGCGCAAGTTCACGCTTTTTTGATAGCGACTACAAAGAACGGTTAAGCGTCTCATTTGGCCAAATCATCTATATCGATAAAACCAATCGCTTAGATAAAACGTCTGATAAAGCCTCTAATTACTCCGCTTGGGCTGTTGAGATGGACTTCAACTATGATGACTACCTCTTCTACCATGGTGGGATTCAGTATGACATTGACTCAAGTGAAGTACAGCTTGGTAACAGCACACTCGAATACCGATTTGATAAAGGTTATATCCAAGGTAACTACCGTTACGTTACCCTTGATTATATTGAGAATACACTAGGCGATAGCTTAGGCGAATGGGACTCAATTACTGAAGATGGCATTTCACAAGGCGGCCTTCTGGCGAGTTACCAACTGACCCGTCACTGGGATGCGAGCGTACAATACTTTTACGATTTCACTACCGAAGAAACCTTAGAATGGTTAGGACGAGTTAACTATACCTCTGATTGTTGGTATATAGGCTTCTCCTACAGTAACCAGCTTCGAAACTGGAAACCTGATTTTAATAGCTACCCGAACTCTAAACCTGAATACGAAAATAACTTCAGTGTTAACTTTGGCATTATCGGCTTTGGTACTAACCTCGGTGGTGGTTCTGGCAGTAGCGATAACTCACTGGGCTACGGTCGCCCATTCTTCTTAAACAACTAATTTGCGCGCCGGCTGTCTAACAATAAGCCTGCGATGAATGGATAGGACAACAAATGAAATTTTGGAAACAGTCGTTGTTAGCACTGGTTGCAGCAAGTCACGTTAACGTGGCAGCAGCAGAACCAGTCGCACTTGATAAAATTAACGTGATTGTAAATAGCGGCGTTATCTTAGAAAGTGACGTGGATAGCTCAATAAAAACACTGAAAGTAAACGCGAAAAAGAGTGGCCAAGGCTTGCCTGAGCAGGACGTTTTGCGCCAGCAAGTGACCGAAAAGCTCATTATCGATACCTTACAACAGCAAGAAGCTGAACGTATCGGTGTTCGTATTGATGACAACCGCCTCAACCAAGCGATTGAAGAGATTGCGAAAAACAACAATCAAACAATTGAGCAACTGAGCGCATCCGTTGCAGCTGAAGGTTTGAACTATCCGGAGTTTCGCGAACAAGTACGTAAAGAAATCGCAGCAAGCGAAGCACGTAACGCACTAGTTCGTCGCCGCATCAATATTCTTCCTGCTGAAGTCGACAATCTAGCGAATATTCTGGCTCAAGAGACCAATGCAACGGTGCAGTACAAAATCGGCCACATTCAACTACGTGTGAATGATGGTGATGACGCCGCAGCGATTGAAAAACAAGCGAACGAGATTGTCGCTAAACTAAATAGCGGTTCAGATTTCGCAACAATGGCATACACCTACTCTAAAGGCCCTAAAGCGCTTCAAGGCGGTGATTGGGGCTGGATGCGTAAAGAAGAGATGCCAACAATCTTCGCAGATCAACTAAGCCTACAAAACAAGGGCAGCATCATTGGTCCTTTCCGTAGTGGCGTAGGTTTCCACATTTTAAAAGTTGAAGATGTTAAGGGTTTAGAAACGGTAGCCGTAACAGAAGTGAATGCTCGCCATATCTTAATTCGCCCTACAGTCATTCTAAGCGACGAAGGCGTACAGAAAGAGCTCAACGAGATCATTGAGCGTGTTCAAGCTGGTGAAGCAACCTTTGGTGAAATGGCTCGACAGTACAGCCAAGACCCTGGTTCAGCGGCACAAAATGGCGAACTAGGCTTCCAAACTTCTGACCTTTATGTACCAGAGTTTAAGCATCAAATCGACACGCTACCGAAAGGCCAAATTAGTAAGCCTTTCAAAACCGTGCATGGTTGGCATATTGTTGAAGTCATCGATCGCCGTGAAGTAGACCGTACTGACTCAGCACTAAAAAACAAAGCCTATCGCATTTTGTTCAATCGTAAATTCAATGAAGAAGCGAGTGCATGGCTGCAAGAACTCAGAGCTAGCGCTTTTGTTGAAGTGATTAAGGACAACGAAGATGACAGTTAAGCGCATCATCGTCACGGCAGGTGAACCAGCCGGTATTGGGCCAGATTTAGTTTTAGCGCTATCTAAAGAGAGTTGGGCCCATCAGATTATTGTGTGTGCTGACAAAGCGCTACTTGAACAACGTGCGAACGAACTTGAAATTGACGTTGATTTATTGGATTACAATCCACAATCTTTGCCAACAGCTCAGAAAGCGGGCTCACTGATTGTTGACCACATCCCTCTCGCGGAATCAGTTATTGCCGGTGAGTTGAACGAAGCGAACGGACATTACGTATTAAAAACACTAGAAAGAGCTGCATTGGGCTGTATGAATGGTGAATTTGATGCTATTGTCACCGGCCCTGTACACAAGGGGGTAATTAACCGCGCAGGTGTCGCCTTTAGTGGCCATACCGAGTTCTTTGCGGATAAATCAAATACCCCTCTTGTAGTAATGATGCTGGCAACCGAAGGCTTGCGCGTCGCACTCGTTACTACGCATATTCCTTTGGCTTACGTTTCTAAAGCGGTAACCGAAGAACGACTGGAAAAGATCATTCATATTCTTCACTCTGATTTAGTGGAGAAGTTTGCGATTCCATCGCCTAAGATTTACGTGTGTGGTTTAAATCCGCATGCAGGTGAAGATGGCTGTCTCGGTAAAGAAGAGATAGAGACCATCACACCAACCCTTGAAAAACTGCGCCAGCAAGATGGTATCGATTTAATCGGCCCTCTTCCCGCTGACACTATCTTCAATGATAAATACCTTGAAGAAGCCGATGCAGTTTTAGGAATGTACCATGATCAGGTACTTCCAGTATTAAAGTACAAAGGTTTTGGACGCTCAGTAAATATTACTTTGGGTTTACCTTTTATCAGGACCTCCGTTGATCACGGCACTGCATTAGACCTAGCAGGGACAGGCAATGCGGACACAGGAAGCTTCAGAACTGCATTAGCTCATGCGATTGAGCTTGTAGAAAAGAAAACCAGTTAACTTGAGAAAATTATGAGAAATGATGTCCACTTAGGGCACAAAGCACGTAAACGCTTTGGTCAAAACTTCTTAAATGACCCGTATATCATCGACGGTATTGTCTCTGCTATTAATCCAAAACCAGGCCAAAACTTGGTTGAGATCGGCCCTGGTCTTGGTGCAATTACAGAGCCTGTAGGTCGTGAAGTTGATAGATTTACTGTTATCGAACTAGACCGCGACTTAGCGGAGCGTTTACGTAATCACCCAGAGCTTGCGGACAAACTGACAATTCATGAAGGCGATGCAATGCGCTTCGACTTCTCGCAGCTTGTGAAGCCAAACAACAGATTACGTATCTTTGGTAACTTACCATACAACATCTCTACTCCATTGATGTTCCACCTATTTGAGTACCATAAAGACGTGCAAGACATGCACTTTATGCTACAAAAAGAAGTGGTTAACCGTTTGGCAGCTGGCCCAGGTACAAAAGCGTACGGTCGTCTAACCGTTATGGCTCAGTACTATTGTAAAGTTGTACCAGTTCTAGAAGTACCACCAACAGCGTTTGTTCCGCCACCAAAGGTAGATTCTGCGGTTGTACGTTTGGTTCCTTATGAAGTGCTACCATACCCAGCAACGAACCTTAACTGGCTAGATCGCGTTTGCCGTGAAGGCTTTAACAAGCGCCGCAAAACAGTTCGCAACTGTTATAAAGGCCTTGTCGCAGCAGAAACTCTGGAAGAGATCGGCATCGATCCTGGTATGCGTCCAGAGAACCTAACACTGAAACAATTTGTTGATTTAGCGAACTGGCTAGATGCAAACCACAAATAGTTTCGACTAAAATAGAGGGTGATAAGCGAAGGTTTATCACCCTTTTTTTGGCTTTAAGCAGGAGTTTACATGGAAGCTGTCCCTTGTATAAAAGTCCAAGTTCATAGCAAATACATTCCCGAGCAAAGTCAACCAGACTCTAAGCGCTACATTTTTGCTTACATCATCACCATTAAAAACCTTAGTAACCAAACCGTACAACTGATCAGCCGTCGTTGGTTGATCACCGATGCAAACGGAAAACAACTCACGATTGAAGGCGATGGTGTGGTTGGCCAACAACCGTTCATCGATGCGAAAGATGAGTACACTTATAGCAGTGGCACCGCCATCGAAACTCCGGTGGGAGTCATGCAAGGTCAATACATTATGCAAGATGGCAAAGGCCAAGAGTTCATTGCTGAAATTGATCCATTTAGACTCGCAATCCCAAACATTCTCAACTAATTAAATAAGGGCTCACTGTGTCGACCTATATCGTGGGTGATATCCAAGGCTGCTTTGATGAACTGCAGCTACTTCTTGAGCAAGCCAACTTCAATCCACAGCAGGATACGTTATGGCTTGCTGGTGATCTCGTTGCCCGTGGGCCAAAGTCATTGGAGACCTTACGCTTTATTAAAAGCTTAGGTCAAAGTGCAAAAGTCATATTAGGTAACCATGATTTACATCTATTAGCCGTCTCACTTGGTATCCACAAAGTAAAAAACAAAGATAAAACCGCGCCAATCTTTGAAGTGGAAGACAAAGATGAGCTACTCAACTGGCTACGTTGCCAGCCGCTTCTGGCAGAACATGACGAGTTTGTAATGTGTCATGCGGGTATTTCTCCGCAATGGGATCTAGCCCAAGCACGTAGCTGTGCACGCGAAGTTGAGGCAATCTTGCAAAGCGATAAGTGGCCTTGGCTGATAGAAAATATGTACCAGAACCAACCTGACTTATGGGACGATAAACTACAAGGTATTGAGCGTTATCGTTACATCATCAACGCCTATACACGAATGCGTTTCTGCTTACCTGATGGTCAACTTGATATGGACTGCAAATTGCCACCCGATGAAGTATCAGATACGCAATTCACGCCTTGGTTTTTGCTTAAACAAAGGATCCCACTCAGTAAAACCGTTCTGTTTGGCCACTGGGCAGCATTAGAAGGTTACGAAGGGAGCGACGTTATTGGCCTGGACACTGGGTGTGTTTGGGGAGGGCGTTTAACTATGCTACGTTGGGAGGATAAAACGTTTTTCAGCCAACAAGCTTTGTCACAATAAACGCTCGTCATTCCCAAGCGGGGAAAATAAGCAAATTGGGAACCTCTAATAATTAATCCACTTTTTAGAGGCTCCCCACTCCCTCATCCTTCAGTTCATGGACTGACCCCCTTAAGAGCAAAGGGCGAGCGAGTTAGAGTTTTCAAGACTAAGCAGAGTTATTTCTCAAGCACTACAAAACGCATATCATGAGCATTCTTATCATCCGCTGCGTAGCTTTCTGAATAAATCTCTTTAAAGGAGTCATCCCATTGCGGGAATTGCGTATCGCCTTCAATGTCTGCGTCAATGTGGGTTACATACAGCTTATTCGCTTCTGGCAGGCAAGCTTGATAAATAGTCCCACCACCAATGATCATGACTTCTTCCACATCACCAGCGGCTTTCAATGCTTCCTCAATTGAAATTGCCGTCGTCACTCCGTCGATCTCAAGACCAGCATCTCGGCTAATCACGATATTTTGACGACCTGGTAACGGGCGGCCTATCGATTCATAAGTTTTACGTCCCATAACAACGGGCTTCCCCATAGTACAACGCTTAAACCAAGCAAAATCAGCGGGAAGATGCCATGGCATTTGGTTGTCTTTACCGATAATTCGATCCTTTGCCATCGCGGCGATCATGCTAATGATCATTGAGTTACTCCTTTGAGCTTAAACTATGGGTTTTCGGCGATAGAATAACAACCCAGGCATCGCTAAGCCAACTGCTAATCCAGCAATAATAAACATTGCTTTGAGGAAATTTTCCATCAGCATAGCCACTAGTTCAGGGCTATAACCTTGATGATTTAGCTCCACCAATGCAATCATCGCCTTAAAAGCAAACACACCGGGTACCATTGGGATGAGAGCCGCAACAGTAAACACCTTAGGGTGAGCAAAAAAACGATGTGACCAATGTATGCCGACCATACTCACGATCATCGCAGCAAAAAAAGTCGCCCACTCTATGGGGATTCCGTAGTGCATCATTAAGTAACGTGAGCCATGGCCAATAGCGCCGCCTAACGCGCAATAAACTAACGCTTTTTGCGGCACGTTGAATACCAAAGCAAAACCTACGGCTGGAATTGCAGCAAAAAGCATATCGTTGGCTAGCCCTAGTAAGAGTCCAAAAGTAATCATACTACCCACCCCCAAACACCAACTAAACTCATCGCTGCCACAATACCTAAGCTTGTTGCTAACGTGAGTAAACTGGCCATAACAAAACGAGCAATCCCCATGTTGATATATCCCTTGAGCATATCCGCGACTGAGTTAATCAATGGGAAACCGGGAACCAGCATTAATACCGAAGAAGCCATGACAATCGAAGGAGAGTTACCCAACTCATAGATCACAGCTTGAGCAGAGACCGCAGTAGTAACAAACGCTGTGGCTGCAAAGTTTAATAGGGGATTGAAGTGACGATGACCAATTTCTTGTCGAACTACCATGCCAGTCGTGGAAGCGATGAATGTCATTATAAAGACGATCCAATCCCCGCCAGCTAATCGACTAAATGCCGCACAAGATAAGCCAATCATAAAGACAACAAGCCAACGGTTATAACGCTCCGGGCTTATCTGATTGAGCTTATGCTGCGCCATAACATGATCGATAATGCCGCGCTCCAACATAATGCAAATACGTTGAACTTGAGTAATTGCACGCATATTAATCCCACGGTCAGGACAACGACGAGCCGTCGTAATGCAATGCTCTTGATAAACCGTCGTGACAACCAAAGAACTAGCAGAGAGGGATACTTCCACTTCATCCATGCCAGAAGCCATGCCTATGCGACGCATAAGATCGCCAACTAAAGTACTTTCCGCGCCATGAGCTAAGAGCATTTGCCCTGCTTGCGCAATCAAACGAGACACCGCCCGTTGTTTAGATGCCATAAATCAATCCTACTCCTTTAGAATGCGGATATTGTGCGGGTAAACAACCAATAATGATTTGATTTAGACACAAAAAAGCCGCAATTGATATTGCGGCTTTGCGATTTACTTAGGTATTAGTCGCGAACGTAAACAACGTGACCGTCATCTTCTTCGTCGTCCCAATCATCCCAGTCTTCGTCATCTTCAGTGATAACGTCAGAACCTGACATAGCGTCTTTATGGTAGTCGTCCCACATGAAGTTAACTTTTTCTTCTTCAGTTACTTCTTCCTCTTCACGAGGTAGGTTTTCCATAAAGTCAGCCAGTTTGAAACATAGCTCTTTAGTACCGTCACGGTTTACCGCTGAGATCTTAAAGTAATCTTCTTCCCAACCTAATGCATCAAGAATACCCTGGATAATTTCATCCGCTTCTTCTTCAGGCATAAGATCGACTTTGTTGAAGACTAACCAACGAGGTTTACCAGCCAGTTTCTCACTGTATTGCTCTAGTTCATCAATGATCGTTAACGCATTTTGGATCGGATCACTTTGATCGATCGGCATAATATCGATCATGTGCAGCAGAACGCGACAACGCTCAAGGTGCTTCAAGAAACGAATACCAAGGCCAGCACCATCCGCAGCACCTTCAATAAGACCCGGAATATCGGCAACCACAAAGCTCTTTTCAGGAACCACACTCACTACGCCCAAACTTGGGATCAGCGTTGTAAACGGGTAATCCGCTACTTTTGGTTTCGCTGCAGATACCGCACGAATAAACGTCGACTTACCTGCGTTTGGTAGACCTAACATGCCCACATCAGCCAATAGCAATAGCTCTAGGCGAATCTCACGGATTTCACCTTTCGTACCTAATGTTTTCTGACGTGGTGCGCGGTTTACTGAAGATTTAAAGCGCGTGTTGCCAAGACCGTGCCAACCGCCTTTTGCGATCATCACTTTCTTACCGTGTTCCGCAACTTCAGCTACGATTTCATTTGTGTGGATATCCACAGCACGAGTACCCACAGGAACACGAAGCACTTTGTCTTTACCGCGCTTACCTGTACAGTTACCACCGCGACCATTTTCACCGCGCTCCGCTTCATAGAAGCGTTGGAAACGGTAATCAATCAAGGTATTTAGGTTTTCATCAGCTTGGATATAAATATCACCGCCGTCACCGCCATCACCACCGTCAGGGCCGCCTTTCGCAACGAATTTCTCTCGCCAGAAACTCACTACACCGTTGCCGCCATCGCCGGCTTGAACTTTAACTACCGCTTCATCAACGAATTTCATCTCTTACTCCGCCCTTTTGCTATTTAACATAGCTGCGTTGCAAATATCATCTCACTACCACACCATCGTGACAGTGAATGATATAAATTCTAGCAGATTCCATTTTCAGATCGATCACCTGAGATCTTAGATCGCTCTGCCACTCTGGAACAAATAATGAGGGACTCTTTACAGAGTGCCTGAGTATTGGTTCTTCGCTTGCCACAAATAAAAAACCCCGCCGAATCGGCAGGGCTTTTGAATTCAGCTAGAAAGCGAATTATTAACTAAGCAAAAGCTTAATCAATTACTCAGCTTCGATGCTAACGAATTTACGGTTTTTAGGACCTTTAACTTCAAATTTCACTTTACCTTCAGTAAGAGCGAAAAGAGTGTGGTCTTTACCGATACCAACGTTAGTACCAGCGTGGAACTTAGTACCACGTTGACGAACGATGATGTTACCTGCAAGAACAGATTCACCACCGAAACGCTTAACACCTAGACGTTTGCTTTCTGAATCGCGGCCGTTACGAGTAGAACCACCAGCTTTTTTGTGTGCCATTGTTAAACTCTCCTAATCGATTAAGCGTTGATACCAGTGATTTTCACTTCCGTGAACCACTGACGGTGACCTTGTTGCTTACGAGAGTGCTTACGACGACGGAACTTAACGATTTTAACTTTATCGCCACGACCGTGTTGTACAACTTCAGCAACTACCTTGCCGCCCTCAACAAGAGGAGCGCCAACTTGGATGTCTTCACCGTTAGCTACAAGAAGAACTTTATCAAATTCAACTGTTGCACCAGTTTCAACGTCTAATTTCTCTAAACGAAGGGTTTGACCTTCGCTTACACGGTGTTGTTTACCACCAGATTGGAAAACAGCGTACATATCTTACTCCGCTTTTTCCGCACAGCCATATGCATATATAGTGAGCATCTTGGGTGTGCGCTAAACTAATCATCAATAGGGCGCAGATTCTACAGAAGAGATGTCCCCATGACAAGCCATATTTTGAAAAAATTGGCGAAAAGCTGTTCGCCAATTAAAAGTGCGGCAATCATGCCCTTTAAGCATGTATTAATCAACGTTTTTTAGTGTATTATTCAGCTCATAAAACAGATAAGAAGCCCTTATAAGTTCTAACTTCAGCCGGATTTACCATGGATTTTAAAGCTATCCAAGCGCTAACTGCCGATGACATGGCAAAAGTGAACGAAACAATTCACGCCCAACTCAACTCAGACGTATCTTTAATCAACCAATTAGGTTTTTACATCATTAGTGGTGGTGGTAAGCGCATACGTCCTCTGTTAGCAGTATTGTCTGCTCGCGCTTTGGGTTATCAAGGAAACGCACATACAACATCTGCGGCCTTTATCGAGTTCATTCACACAGCAACGTTATTGCATGACGATGTGGTCGATGAGTCAGATATGCGCCGTGGTAAAGCAACCGCGAATGCTGCATTCGGTAATGCAGCTAGCGTTTTGGTCGGTGACTTTATCTACACTCGCTCATTTCAAATGATGACTGAACTAGGATCAATGAAGATCCTTAAGTTAATGAGTGATGCGGTTAACATCATTGCGGAAGGCGAAGTTCAACAATTAATGAACTGCAACGACCCTGATACGACCGAAGAAAGCTACATGCAAGTCATCTACTCTAAAACAGCTCGCTTGTTTGAAGCAGCGACTCAGATTGGCGCAATTTTGAATGACGCCCCTGCAGAAGTAGAACTTGCTTTACAAAACTATGGTAAATATCTAGGTACTGCATTCCAACTTATCGATGACGTGATGGATTACACTTCTGACGGTAAAGAAATGGGTAAGAATGTGGGCGATGATCTCGCAGAAGGTAAACCAACGCTACCGCTTCTTTACGCTATGCAAAACGGTACTGAAGATCAGACAGCGATGATTCGTGAAGCTATTGAAAAAGCGAATGGAATGGAAAAGCTGGATGACATCATGACTGCGATGAATGAGACAGGCTCGCTTGAATACACTCGTCAGAAAGCCTACCAAGAAGCTGATAAAGCCATTGCTGAATTAGATGTTCTTGAAGATTCTCAGTATAAGCAGGCTCTCATTACACTTGCTCATATGGCGGTTCATCGCTCAAGTTAATAGCAACACTTCAAATATGACAACGGGAACCCTTAGGTTCCCGTTTTTACCATCTAGTCTAGTAAACCTTATTCGATGGCTTCATTCCAGCTCAGCAAGTCGAAGGTAAATTGACTGCTATATCACCATGGTGCAAGTCTAATGCTTGTCTGTATCAATAGTGATATTTTTTACCCGCACTTGTAACCTAGCAATAAAACTTCCTCAAAGATGCAAAATTAGTATGTTTTGTGAGCGATATATTTTTTAGAGTGATTAAATAATCATTGTTGCATATTAATTTCATTTTCGACTCTGAAGTCTAGCCAACATCACTAAAGTTTCACCTAACTGTCATATCTTCCATACCTAGCTGACCCACTCCTGAAACATCACTTTCATATCCTCAATGACAACCATGCCAGATTGAGGTGATTATGCATTCAACCAGTCCTTTTCGCTTACCTCGTAAAACCCCTTTCGGAATAGGTGAACACCTAGCAGAGTGGGCAACAGGTCTAAATAAGCTTGAGCAATTTTACACAAAACGTCCTATAGGATGTGACACCCCTAGCTTTCTTCGTTTCACACTCGAGATCTTAGGGATCGACTATCAGGTAGCAAAAGGATCAATCGATCACATTCCAATTAGCGGGCCAACCATTGTCGTTGCAAATCATCCGCTAGGTGGCGTTGAAGGCGTTATTCTGGCTGAACTGCTGCTCCAGAAAAGAAGTGACGTCCAAATTCTCGCCAATCAATACCTAAAAACCGTACCTGAGCTCGACAAGCTGTTTATCGGTGTAGATGTCTTCAATACCGATAAAGCAGCAATAGCCAACTTAAAAGCACTCCGTCAAGCTCATCAACATCTCGCTTGTGGTGGATTACTCCTGTTATTTCCGGCTGGGGAAGTTTCACAAATGGTTGATAACAAAAGCCAGAGAATTGAAGATAAAGAGTGGAGCCGCTCAGTCAGCCATTTAGTACGCAAATCTAAAGCAACGACGGTTCCGATTTTTATTGATGGGCAAAACTCCAGACGTTTCTATTTAGCTGGTAAGATTCACCCGTTGTTGCGAACTTTAATGTTAGGAAGAGAGCTACTCAATAAATCCTCACAGCCCATCTCTCTTTCCATTGGTTCTGCGATCAAATACAAAGAGCTACATAACTTAGTCGACAACCAAGTTGCCAACTACCTCCGTTTAAATACCTATCTGTTGCAAAGCCAACCAGCCTTGACCAAATCAGCTAGCATCCAAACTACGCCGCTACCTGTCGTCGATCCTCTGCCCGTTAGCGATCTCCTAATCGATCTTGAACATATTCCAGAACAACACCACCTCCTTTCAAGTAACCAATTTGACCTCTATTGCACGAAAGCAGAACACATCCCTTCAATCTTGCATGAGATAGGAAGACTTAGAGAGATTAGTTTTCGCCAAGTCGGCGAAGGAACTGGTCTCGCTTTAGACATTGATCAATTCGATCGAGACTACTACCACCTTTTTATTTGGGATCGCGAACAACAATGTTTAGTTGGCGCTTATCGTTTAGGGCTTGTCGACGCCTTAATAAAGGAGAAAGGATTAGATAGCCTATATTCGCGCACTCTTTTTCGCTATGACTCTCGACTTATTGACAGTATGGGTAAAGCTATTGAAATGGGTCGATCGGTTATTGATCAGCGTTACCAAAAAAGCATGGGCGCCTTACTTTTGCTTTGGAAAGGCATCGCGACTTTTGTCTCACGCAATCCTGACTATACCCACTTATTCGGCCCAGTCAGTATCAGCAATGATTACAGTGAACAAGCAAGACAATTACTCGCAGACAGCATGACACTGCACTATTACGATGATGACAAAGCTGAGTATGTATCGCCATCAAACCCATTAGCCCCATCAGCCAAAGCTTGGAACACCAGTATGCTGACTGCATTAGGCGACCTACAATTATTATCTCGTGTTTTAGCACGTATTGATGAAGGGAAAGGCGTCCCCGTTTTACTGCGTCAATATCTGGCACTCAACGGTAAACTGATTTCATTTAATGTCGACCCCTATTTTAACAATGCACTCGATGGTTTGATCCTCGTCGACTTAAGACAAGTGGAAAACAAAACTCTGGCTCGTTATATGGGAGCGGCTAAAGCCAGTCGTTATCTTTCTTACCATCATTCTTCGAAATAGACTGCCAGGATACTCAGTGCTGCGTGACATATGCAGCACTTTTGCTATCAAAATTATCTTCTCAAAAGCATCACTGTTTTGCACAAATATGGTGCGCTTTGGTTTTTCAATAAGGAATTACCGCCTTAGATTCAATACTGGCTAGTCATTCATTCCAGGTTAGCTTTAATCAGCAGAATAAAATTAGATTGACGAAAAAATCAACAAGCGAAAAGCTAACCCTTGGACACTCAAAACAACAAGGAAGTCTAACCGTTATGCTGCCAAAACAATTGTCACTTCGATCACTACTTAGCGGAGTACTCGTCACTTCTCTAGCACTAAGCTCATTTACAAGTTTAGCCGCTGAAAAAGTTTACCGACTTAAACTCGCAGAGACCTGGGGGCCTAACACTCCCATCTTAGGCGATGCCACAAAAAACATGGCTCAACTCGCTGAAGAGATGTCCAATGGCAGGCTCAAAATTCGTATCGACTCTGCCAACAAACACAAAGCGCCATTAGGTATTTTCGATATGGTGAAATCAGGCCAATACGATTTAGGCCATTCCAGCTCTTACTATTGGAAAGGAAAGGTGCCAAACACTCTTTACTTCTCTTCGATGCCATTTGGCATGATTTCTACCGAACAATACGCGTGGTTTTATCGTGGTGGCGGTATGGAGTTAATGGAGAAAGTCTACGCTCCGCACAACCTTCTTTCATTCCCTGGCGGCAATTCAGATATTCAAATGGGTGGCTGGTTTAAGAAAGAAATCAATTCAGTAGCCGATTTACAAGGTTTAAAAATTCGCATTCCGGGCTTTGCCGGTGAAGTGATGGCAAAGGTGGGCGCAGCACCAACCAATATTGCCCCAGGCGAGCTATACACATCTCTAGAGCGCGGTACGATTGATGCTTTGGAATGGGTCGGCCCAGCCTTTGACCTGAGGATGGGTTTTCAAAAAATCGCACCTTATTACTACACCGCGTGGCATGAACCGGGCTCGGAAACTCAGTTCTTAGTCAATAAAAAGACATGGAACAAACTACCTAAAGATTTGCAAACCATCCTAGAAACAGCATTCCGAGTGGCTGCTTTTGATATGTATACCCAAGCTGTCGACGCTAACGCCAATAGCTGGGCAACAATGAGTGCAGAGTATCCTGATATTAAAGTGCGTGACTTCCCACCAGAGGTACTTCAAGCCATGCAAACTGCAACAGCAGAACTTCTCGAAGAACAAGCTAGTAATGACGCGCTAGCGAAAGAGATCATTGAATCCCAAAAGCGCTACTTAACCAAAGTACGAGCTTGGACAGATATTTCTTCGAAAGCGTATCTTGATAGTACTCAATAGCTATAAGGGCAGAGTTTCTCTCTGCCCACTCTCCTTCCAATCAGTAACAATTAGGCTTCTAACCTATAACGTCAAACTGTTACTTTATTTCAAATCAAATTAAAACGTGACAAAAATCACCACAAGGCTATTTATTAACCATACCACTAGCGCGACACACCTCACACAAATAATCACACCCAAAGATCAACAAAACAAATAAGTGACATAAATCACATTAAGGTTGATTTAAAAAATAATAAAAAAGAGATCTAAAGCAATAAAAATAAATTGACAAATAAGTTAATAGTAATTTGTAGCTAAATTACAATGTCAGGAAGCGTGCTGTGTCACATAAAAAAGATTGGAGTGGTGAGTTATTGGGGAGTAAGTCACAAAAAACCCGTTGTCAGTTCTAAATGAAAATTGTGTGGTAAATTGATTATGAACTAAACAATCAAGCGGTTTTGGCGAACCGCACTACTACAATATTCATCAGAACATCAAACGGGGAATTCCTATGATATCACCAGATGCGAAGATCAAGATACAAAATTTTGGTCGTTTTCTGTCTAACATGGTAATGCCGAATATCGGTGCGTTTATCGCATGGGGCTTTATCACAGCACTTTTCATCCCAACAGGTTGGCTACCTAATGAAACGCTAGCCTCTATGGTTGGGCCTATGATCACCTACCTTTTACCTCTGTTGATTGGTTATACCGGCGGTAAATTAGTTGGCGGTGAACGTGGAGCTGTCGTCGGTGCGATCACCACAATGGGTGTGATTGTCGGTACCGACATTCCAATGTTCATGGGCGCCATGATGGTTGGCCCGCTTGGTGGTTGGGCAATCAAGAAATTCGATAACTATATCGATGGTAAGGTCAAAAGCGGCTTCGAGATGCTGGTTAATAACTTCTCTGCCGGCATTATTGGTATGGTATGTGCCATTCTCGCCTTCCTCTTCATTGGACCCTTTGTCAAAGTTTTATCTGGTGGTTTAGCGGCAGGTGTTAACTTCCTGGTATCAGCACACCTTCTACCTTTAACCTCTATTTTTGTTGAACCGGCAAAGATCCTATTCCTCAATAACGCGATCAACCACGGTATTTTCTCCCCTCTAGGGATCCAACAAGCGTCTGAAGCTGGTCAATCTATCTTCTTCTTAATTGAGGCTAACCCAGGTCCTGGTCTAGGTATCCTTCTCGCTTACATGGTGTTTGGCAAAGGTACAGCCCGTCAAACTGCAGGTGGTGCATCGATCATTCACTTTTTCGGTGGTATCCATGAGATCTATTTCCCTTACATTCTAATGAATCCTCGCCTAATCCTTGCAGCTATCGCAGGTGGTATGACAGGCGTATTCGTTCTAACTCTCTTTAACGCTGGTATCGTTTCTCCAGCATCACCAGGTTCAATCTTCGCAATCTTATTAATGACCCAGAAAGGTTCGATCGTTGGTGTACTAGCATCTATCGCAGCTGCAACGGGCGTATCATTCGCAGTAGCGGCACTACTTATGAAGACGCAGACTTCAACAGAAGAAGATGGTGATGAAGCAGCACTTGAAAAAGCCACATCACAAATGAAAGGCATGAAATCGGCATCAAAATCTAGCTCAGTAGCAAATAACCCAAACAAGGGTAAGATCGACCTAGCTAATGTTAAAAGCATTATCGTAGCTTGTGATGCAGGTATGGGTTCAAGTGCTATGGGTGCCAGCATGCTGAGAAAAAAAGTGCAGAGCGCTGGTTTAAACATTGATGTAAATAACCTTGCAATAAATAGCTTAACTGAGAGTGCCGATATCGTGATTACCCATAAAGATCTAACTGATCGTGCACGTAAGCACGCTCCAAACGCACAACATATTTCTCTTACAAACTTCCTAGACAGCGAGATGTATAACCAGCTGGTCACTAAATTGTTAGCAGCACAAAAAGGGCAAGCTGCAAACGATAGCCAAGCCATTAAAGTGTCTGTACTTGCAGCCAATGATGATCACTACGAAGCACAACAACCTTCTGTGTTCCAAATTGAAGCTGAAAATATTCATCTCGACTTAAAAGCAAAAACCAAAGAAGAAGCGATTCTCTTTGCCGGAAATAAACTGGTTGAGATGGGATACGCTGAAGCTGAATACGTTGACGCAATGTTTGAACGTGAAAAACTGGTCCCAACCTACTTAGGCGAGTCTATTGCAGTTCCACATGGCACTGTTGAGGCAAAAGACAAAGTAAAGAAAACCGGCATTGTGATTTGCCAGTACCCTTCAGGTATTCAATTCACTGATGACCAAGAAGATGTAGCAAAACTGGTTATTGGTATTGCTGCTAAGAATGATGAACACATTCAAGTTATTACCACCATTACTAACGCACTCGATGAACCGAAAGCAATTGAAAGGCTAACTAGCACTAAAGATGTTTCTGAGATTCTCAGCATCTTAGGTAAGCCACAAGCAGCTTAAGCTCATCATTTACTTTGCTCCTGAGAGCAACGAGGTCAACTGTCACCCCCTATGCGGTTGGCCTCACCCTAGAGTCGTTATTTTCAATTATTTGGTAGGTATTATTATGAAAAATGCAGTTCACTTTGGCGCAGGAAACATTGGTCGTGGGTTTATCGGAAAATTATTGGCGGATGCAGATGTTGAAGTCACCTTCGCCGATGTCGATGCCCCTCTAGTCGACCAACTGAGTCACAAACAAGAATATAAGGTAAAGGTGGTCGGTAATGAGTGCCAAATTGATACGGTTACTCATGTTACAGCTGTCAACTCTGCCAGTGATGATGTCATCGAGCGAATCATTCATACCGATCTCGTCACCACAGCCGTAGGCCCAAATGTACTGGATATCATCGCAAAGACTATAGCAACGGGTATCAGCAAGCGCTTTGAAGCCGGCAACAATTCACCTTTAAATATCATCGCCTGTGAGAATATGGTGCGCGGCACAACTCACTTAAAAGGCGAAGTGTATAAACATCTCGAAGAGTCATTGCATGAAAAAGCCAATGAGTTGGTCGGTTTTGTCGATTCAGCCGTTGACCGTATAGTACCACCAGCAGAAGCAGCTAACGATGATCCTCTAGAAGTCACCGTAGAAAGCTTTAGTGAATGGATTGTCGACGAACAGCAATTCAAAGGTGAAATCCCTGATATTTCAGGAATGGAAAAGACGAATAACCTAATGGCTTTTGTAGAGCGTAAACTCTTCACTCTCAATACTGGGCATTGCATTACCGCTTATTTAGGCTGCCTAAAGGGCCACAAGACCATTCGTGAAGCCATCGAAGATCCGTCAATTTACGCTGAAGTAAAACAAGCAATGATTGAAAGTGGTGAAGTCCTTATTCGTCGTTACCAATTTGATCAAGAGTTACACAATGCCTACATCAATAAAATCTTAACCCGCTTCGCTAACCCTTATTTAGTCGATGAGGTAGACCGCGTAGGCCGCCAACCAATTCGCAAATTAGGTGCTAACGATAGATTAGTTAAGCCATTACTGGGTACAATTGAATATGGCACTGAAAACCAAACACTTTTGAAAGGTATTGCCGCTGCGCTTAAGTATCAAAGCGACGACGACCCTCAGGCGATCGAGCTGCAAGATTCAATTGAGAAACAAGGGATTGGCAAAACTCTTGCTCAATACACTGGATTAAGTGAGAGCAGCGAAGAAATAGCGAAAATTAAAACTATTTTCGAAACACTATAACCATCAAACTCAAGGGGAGTAATGACTCCCCTTACTAACAGAATATTTAGTTCAATATATGGCAGAAAATATCAATGAAACTGAAATTATAGAGCGATTAAACAACGCGCCTTCGGTACGCGGTTTTTTCATTGCTGCCGTTGACGTATTTAATGACTCCATTGATGCACTCATGCAACGCATTTTTCAAAAAGACAACTTTGCGGTGCAATCCGTTGTTGGGCCCCTACTTCACGATTCAGGTCCACTAGGCGATTTGTCTGTTCGTTTAAAGCTACTATTTGGCTTAGGTGTCCTTCCTGACCATGTCTACCATGACATCGAAGACATAATAAAAATCAAGAATGTATTAAACAGTGATGCCTCTGATTATGAGTTCACTGACCCTAATATTTTAGAGCCTATTAAGAAACTAAATTTAGTAAAAAAAATGGGGATGGTTCAGCTAGAAGTCACAGAGCCAGATGACGATATCGACTTAGAGTTTTATCAGCTTCAACTTCAAAGACAGCAACAAATTATCAAATCTGGGCTCTCACTGGCTATTGTCGAAATTTGTAATGAACTCGGTAAAGAGAGCCCTTTTTAGTCCACTGCCTTACCTAACAATTTTGAAATTATTAATTACTGAAGCCAAGTTACGAATATTAAAAAGCCGAGGTCACCCTCGGCTTTTATTATGCTATTCAGTTCGGCTTATTCGACGGTGACTGCCTTAGCCAAATTACGTGGTTGATCAACGTCTGTCCCTTTGATTAGCGCAACATAGTAAGAGAGTAACTGCATTGGGATCGTGTAGTAGATCGCCGCAGTAATTTCGCTCACATGTGGCATGGTAATGATCTTCATTGTCTCATCACCTTCAAAACCAGCATCTTCATCAGCAAACACGTACAGCAAACCACCACGCGCACGCACTTCTTCAACATTCGATTTTAGTTTCTCTAATAGTTCATTACTTGGTGCTACAACCACAACAGGCATGTCTGCATCAATCAGAGCTAACGGGCCGTGTTTCAGCTCACCTGCTGCATAAGCTTCCGCATGAATATAAGAGATCTCTTTTAGTTTAAGAGAAGCTTCCATCGCAATTGGGTAGAACTCACCGCGACCTAAAAAGAGAGTGTGGTGCTTATCGGCAAAGTCAGTCGCTAACTCTTCGATCTCTTTCTCAAAAGAGAGCGCAGCATTGATCTGCTTTGGTAGTGCATGAAGCGCTTGTACGATCTCTTTTTCTTTCTCTTTGCTAACACGGTTTTGCTGCTTACCTAATGCAGTCACAAGCATCAACAATGCAGACAACTGAGTGGTAAACGCTTTAGTTGAAGCAACACCGATTTCCACCCCTGCGCGAGTCATGAAAGCAAAGTCTGATTCACGAACAAGAGAAGATCCCGCTACATTACAGATAGTCATTGCAGCCATGTAGCCTTTCTCTTTAGCCAAGCGTAGGGCGGCCAGAGTATCAGCCGTTTCACCAGACTGAGACAGAGTGATCAAAAGGCTATTTGGACGAGTCACAAATTTGCGATAGCGGAATTCAGACGCGATTTCGACATCACAGCTTACACCAGCAATATCTTCAAACCAGTATCGCGCAGTCATACCTGCATTATACGAGGTACCACACGCTACAATCTGTACATGCTCAACCTTATTTAAAATCTCAACGGCGTTCACTCCAATCGCTTCCGTCACAACAGAATCTGCCGTCAAGCGTCCTTCCATCGTATTAATCAGAGCGGTTGGCTGTTCGTAGATTTCTTTTTGCATAAAGTGGCGATATTGGCCTTTATCACCCGCATCATGCTCAGCGTTAGATTCAATGATCTCGCGCTCAACACGCTCACCAGATGCATCAAAGACGTTCACCTCACGGCGAGTAATCTCCGCAATGTCTCCCTCTTCTAGATACATAAAGCGTCGAGTTACGTTTAATAATGCCAATTGATCCGATGCAAGAAAGTTTTCTCCTACACCAAAGCCAATTACGATTGGGCTTCCTGAGCGAGCCACTACGATACGTGAAGGATCTTTACGATCCAATGCTACCGTACCATACGCCCCTTCTAACTGTTTCGCCGTTTTCTGTACCGCATCACATAGAGATTCTGATGTACGCAGTTCCCACTCAACCATGTGCGCAATAACTTCGGTATCGGTTTGAGATTCAAATACATAACCACGAGATTGAAGAATTTCGCGTAGCTCTTCGTGGTTTTCAATAATGCCATTGTGCACGACTGCAATATCGCCTGACATATGTGGGTGTGCATTCGCTTCTGATGGTTCTCCATGGGTTGCCCAACGTGTATGAGCAATACCTGTACCGCCAACCACTTCTGCCGAATCTACCGCGTCAGCCAACTCTTGAACTTTGCCCAAACGACGTATACGCGTTAAGTTAGATGCACCATCGACAATTGCTACACCTGCAGAATCATAGCCTCGGTATTCCAGGCGACGTAATCCTTCTACTAAAATTTCTGCGACATCTCGTTGTGCGACTGCACCTACGATTCCACACATATTATTAACTCCAATTTATTTGATTCCAGGTGGCAGCAAGCAAAGGCCAAATCCTGATTAGTTAGGTTTAAGTTGTTATAAATATCTACGCGCAAATGACTTTGATGCCATGCGATTCAATCGTTCGCTTATAGTCTGGCTCTAAGTCTTTGTTCGTAATTAATATGTCAATCACATCCCAGGCGAGTTCTAAATTAGGAATCTTTCGACCAATCTTTTCTGACTCCACCATAACAATCACTTCGCGGGAAACTTCCGCCATCACTTTACTAAGGCCCACAAGCTCGTTGAAAGTGGTTGTTCCTCGGTCAAGATCCACGCCGTCAGCACCAATGAATAACTGATCAAAGTCATATGATCGTAGAACAGATTCAGCCACTTGCCCTTGAAAAGACTCTGAATGTGCATCCCATGTTCCACCCGTCATGAGCAGTGTCGGCTCACTTTCAAGTTCATTGAGTGTATTAGCAACCGTTAGAGAATTCGTCATTACAACCAGTCCTCGCATACCGTCTAGCTGCTTAATTAACGCCCCAGTAGTACTACCACTATCGATGACGATACGATTGTGTTCTCGAATTAATTTCGCAGCCGCTTCGGCCAGTTCATTCTTACGAATCGAAACATTTTTACTCAATTCATCCGAAACCACTTCTTTAGGAAGAGCAATCGCACCACCGTATCGGCGAAGCAACTGGCCATTTTTTTCCAATGATGCAAGATCCTTTCTAATTGTGACTTCCGAAGTTTCGAATTGAGCGGATAGCTCTTCAACGCTCACTTCTCCTTTTTCATTTACAAGGTTAGAAATGGTATGCCTTCTCAGCTGAGTGTTTCGTTTCGACATTTATTAATTACTTTAAAGTTTCGAAGTGAAAGCAATTATAGTCAAGTCGAAACTTTTAAGTCTATTTATTTCGATCCAAAAAATTAATAAATAGCACCAAAACCTTGTCCTAAGACAATTGTTAAGCAGTGATATTGGAATGATTAGGTGGTAGAATCCGCAACCTAAAAGAAAAAAAATTACAGAATTGACCGTTATTTTTTTGCAATCTAGGCCATATATCCTAGTTTTGTCACATAAAGATGGCACTTGACGCCCATAAGTTGGTCATAAAATGACTAAACTTATGAAAGACTTTCAGTTCTGAAGCTAACAAAACAATCCGCTACCTTTATAAGTTGGCAGGCACAAAATGCCTAAAAGTAGCTTGAGCTTCAGACCAATAACCAACTTTCAAATTGTAAATATATAGACCGGAGAGTATCTTCCATGAAAAAGACCAAAATCGTATGTACGATTGGCCCTAAAACTGAATCTGTAGAGAAGCTAACTGAACTAGTAAACGCAGGCATGAACGTAATGCGCCTGAACTTCTCTCACGGTGACTACGAAGAGCACGGCACTCGTATTGCGAACTTCCGCGAAGTAATGGACAAAGTAGGCAAGCAACTAGCTATCCTACTAGATACTAAAGGTCCTGAAATCCGCACTATCAAGCTAGAAGGCGGCAACGACGTTGATCTAGTAGCTGGTCAAGAATTCACTTTTACAACTGACATCTCAGTTGTTGGTAACAAAGACGTAGTAGCCGTAACTTACGCTGGCTTCGCTGCTGACCTAAACGTTGGTAACACTATCCTAGTTGATGACGGCCTAATTGAGATGGAAGTTATCGCTACAACTGAAACTGAAGTTAAGTGTAAAGTTCTTAACAACGGTGCTCTAGGCGAAAACAAAGGCGTTAACCTTCCTGGCGTTTCTGTTCAACTTCCAGCTCTATCTGAAAAAGATAAGAACGACCTTAAATTTGGTTGTGAGCAAGGCGTTGATTTCGTTGCAGCATCTTTCATCCGTAAAGCATCTGACGTTAAAGAAATCCGTGAAATCCTAGACGCAAACGGCGGCTCTGACATTCACATCATTTCTAAGATCGAAAACCAAGAAGGTGTTGATAACTTCGACGAAATTCTAGAGCTTTCTGACGGTATCATGGTTGCTCGTGGTGACCTAGGTGTTGAAATCCCAGCTGAAGAAGTAATCTTCGCTCAAAAAATGATGATCGAGAAGTGTAACCGTGCACGTAAGATGGTTATCACTGCAACTCAAATGCTTGATTCTATGATCAACAACCCACGTCCAACTCGCGCAGAAGCGGGTGACGTTGCGAACGCAATCATGGATGGTACTGACGCAGTAATGCTTTCTGGTGAAACAGCAAAAGGTAAGTACCCAGTTGAAGCGGTAACTATCATGGCTCAAATCGCTAACCGTACTGACACTGCACTTAAAGCTGAACTAGGTTCTCGTCTAGACAGCCCACGTCTACGTATCACTGAAGCTGTATGTAAAGGTGCAGTAGACACAGCTGAGAAACTAGCTGCTCCACTGATCATCGTTGCTACTGAAGGTGGTAAATCTGCACGTTCTGTACGTAAGTACTTCCCAACTGCAAACATCATCGCACTAACAACAAACCAAAAGACAGCAGCTCAGCTAGTTCTAACTAAAGGTGTTCGTCCAGTTCTTGTTGACTCTATCGACAGCACAGACGCTTTCTACAAAATGGGTAAAGAGTACGCTCTAGAAGCTGATTTTGGTAAGAAAGGCGATATCGTTGTTATGGTTTCTGGTGCACTAGTTGCTTCAGGCACAACAAACACAGCTTCTGTACACGTTCTATAAGAATTAGAGAACTTTCTCACTATTCGATAAAAAGAGGGCTTCGGCCCTCTTTTTTTTATATATTTTCCTTGCCCCAATATTCAGTACGCTATATCATCAGTCACACAGGTCGGTACTACGTACCGTTAAAATTACATTGAATTTATATAACCACGTTTTATGTGAATGAGGATTGTGTCGTGTCTAGCCCAACTTTGACAGATAAAGTATCAAAAATGATCTATCTGGATATCTTAAATGGCGAGTTGAAACCTGGCCAAAAGCTAGTCGTTGCTGAGCTAAAGTCCAAATATAATGTCGGCGCATCGCCGATCCGAGAAGCTTTAGTTCAGATGTCTTGGACAAAATACGTCAATCTTGAACCACAAAAAGGTTGTTGGGTTGCCCCTGTCACTATTGAAGAACTTACCGACCTTTATCAAAGCCTTCGGTTTGTTGCATCGGAATTGCTTAGACAAGCCATAGAATCAGGCGACGAAAGTTGGGAATTGGAAGTACTCACTTCATTCCATAAACTCTCTCGAGTAAAGCACTCCCAAACAGATTTAGATTGGGCTGAGTGGGAAGAGCGTCAGCATCAGTTTCATGTTTCACTGTTAGAAGGTGCGCGTTCAAAACACATGTTTAACTTCTTCATAGATTTGATCAATCAAGTAAAGCGCTACCGCTACTTTGCTTTAAACAACGGCATAGATAAAAACGCATTCAATATTGATGAATACGAAGCGATCATGAAGCTTGCTCTGGCGAAGGACACTGAACAAGCAAAAGAAAGATTTGAACTGCATTTAACCCGTTCAATGCAGCACATTCAAAACGTGATTGAATCTGCAGCATAAACTGAATCAAACAATAAAAAACGAGCATTGCGCTCGTTTTTTTATGCAACGTCAGCACTAGACAAACAGGTAGAGACTCGATTTCGCCCTGATGTTTTCGCTTCATACAAGGCAATATCGGCCAGTTTATAGCTTCTTGTATTATCACTAAGAAGATCCGTCACGCCCGCACTGATCGTCACAGATAGGTCAGGAGCAATCTCGACAGCAACACGCACCCGTTCAAGCGCAAGTTCGGCTTCTTTAATCGTCGTGTGCGGTAAAATTATTGCAAACTCCTCTCCGCCAATACGTGCAACAAAATCCGTCTCTCTCAGCGTGTCTTGAATAATGCTACCAACTCGAGTAATCACCCGATCCCCTTCATCATGTCCCAATTCATCGTTCACACGTTTGAAATAATCAATATCGAGTAATGATAAACAAGTGACTGCACCTTGCGGGTATCGCTCTTGAAGCCGAGAACAAGAACGAATTTCTAACTCAAACTTTCTGCGATTCCATAACTGAGTCAACTCATCTTTCTCACTCAACATACGTAAACGTTCTTCTAACTGTTTACGATCACTGATATCGACCAAAGAGCTAATGTAGTAACTCACGCGGCCGGACTTCGCTCGCACACTTTGCACCCGCAATATAGCTGTGACAGAGTCAGAATTTCCAAAACGCTTAAGGACAACCTCGCCTTCCCAAAAATGATTACTTGCGACTTGCTCAAAGATAAACAGCATACGATCAAGTTGCTCATCACCAAGTAACTTACTTAAAGAATTCTTCGATGCAATCTCATGTAAAGCGAGCCCCGTTAAGTGAGTAAACTCATCATTAACTAATATTACGCGATGATTTCGGTCTGAAATGATGACTGCAGACATGCCACTTAACGCCGCCCGAGCAAGCTGACTTTCCACGCTTCGCTTACGGTAATAAATGACAAGCCAAGTTGTCGGCACAACAAAAGCAAACATAAGGAGGACGACTAAGATCGCTTCCTGTACTAAGTCCTCAAGTTCTCCCTTTGCGATGTCGTCTAATTGTTCAGGGCTAAAGTTGATCACAAGGTAAAGCTGCTGTTCAGGTGAGAGGCGAATTCGGTTATAAACGACTAAGTGATCATTCTCGACAAGATAACCTGATTGATCTTCTTGCATCGAAAACCAAGAGGCTGGGTAATCGATAGAAAAGTTATATTGGGCTCGCCTTTCGATTAAATGACCAAAAAGCTTAGTTTGATTATCTCCAGCTAAGAAAAAACCATCGTCATCAATCAATTCTGGTTTAAAGAGTTCATCTGGTGAGTAGTTCAATCTTGACGCCAAATACCATACATCAATATTTAGCACCAAATAGCCCGCCTTCATGTCGTTCACAAATACTGGCGTGAACAGCCTAAGTGTTGGTTGATACGGTAAAGCTATTTCACCATTTTTGTACTCAAGGTCAATCCCCCAAGATCCAATTTGATTCTGCGATAGCTCTTGTGCTTTAAGGAAATAGGCTCGCTGAGACTTGTCTTCATAGCTATTTCCAACCACGACTTGATGGTCACTATAGCTGACTTTGATCTCCTCAATGCCCTGCAAGTTAATATAGCGGATCTGGCTATACCACTTCTGATTAATGGCGACTGAACTCCATACTCCCTCAACGATCTTTTTATGATCTCGGGTCGAATGCTGAATATAGTCGTGCATATTGCGACTATGCGATAGGAGCTCAATAATTGAGAAAAATTGGTTTCGTGCAGAGAGATACTCACGCTCACTATAAGCAAGTTGATGAGCAGCTTGCTTGGCCGTTTGAGTGATAACCTGCTGTTTAACCTGATTATATTTATGGATATAGTAAGTGGTTACTACCAGTGTGAAGAATAGAGTGGTGGTAATAAGATACGAAACTACATTTTTACGCCTTGCCACTGACTACTACTCCTCATCAATAGAGCAAATAGTATACCACTTACCATCTAGCAGAGTAATTACTAAGCTATCAATAACTTAGAATATCGAATATTCCTTAATCAAGCTTGTAAATTACATCCACTCGGTCACGAATTACGATCGTAGAATCTTGATAAGTATTTGACTCTGCTTTGGCGTCCATTGCCATTGAACGCATCAAGACAGGCTGAGAGCTAGGCATGTTGTAGTCAATACGCCACACATCTTTTAACTCTTTGCCAAAACCTTCGGCTAAGAATTCCGCTTTCTCATTAGCATCTTTGATCGCAGATAAACGTGCTTGCTGCTGATATTTTGCTGGCTCTTTGACTTTAAGTTGAATGTTATCAACCTGATTGATACCAGCATTAAGAGCAGTATCAAGGTACTGATTTAAGTTGTCTAACTCGTTAACCGTAACGTTTACAGTGCGGCTAGCACGATAACCTACCAGTTCAGGCTTACCCTTTTTCGGATAATGATATTGCGGAGAGATATAAAGGTTTGAGCTAGTAATACTATCCGTGCTCACACCCTGTGCCGCCAATGCAGTTAAGAAATCAGACACTACTTTATCAACCGACTGCTTTGATTGCTCTGCAGTCATCGTTGTTTCAACCACCCGAACCGTAAACTGAGCCATATCTGGTTTTGCGACTACCTCACCATAGCCCGTCGTCACTAAGTGAGGAAAATCAGGACTATTCGCTAGAGCCCCGAAGCTGGTTGCTGTCAATGATAGTGTTGCAAGTAAGACTGGAAGTGCTTTCATACTAATTCACCGTAGATAATTAACCTCATACATCATAGGTAACGAACTACATTAGACCAAGCACTCAAGGACAAACTGACAGAGAATTAACTCAATACTATTTAGGTAATTGAGCACTACTGTAATCAACAATCGCTTGAGTAATTTCCTGTAATAAGCCAGTTTCTAGCTGCCAATGATGCCAGTAAATCTGAAAACTCAGCAAAAAACCGGGCATGAGATCGACTAACCTTCCCTGTTCCAACTCCTTAGCTATTTGTAGTCGTGGAATCAGGCAATAAGCAACACCAAGTAGCGCTAAGTTTACAAACGCTTCTGAGCTTGCAACTCGATGCTGAGTGATCACTTCTGGGGATAAGTTGAAGTGTTGCTTAAGAAACATCTGGTGCATTTCGTCATATTGATCGAAAGAAACCGCTGGAGCATGTTTTAAAGTATGACGGGTCACTCCCTTAGAAAAATATCGCTTTGCAAATTCTGGATTCGCCACGCAAACGTAGTCCATACGACCTAAATACTGGCTAACACATCCAGGAATAGGTTCAGGTTCAAGGCTAATCGCACCTGTCACCTCCCCTTTTTTTAGCTTCTCGATCGTACGTGCTTCAATGTCTACCGAAAGATTAAATTCAACTTTTCGTTCTTGCATGATAGGCGCCAACGCAGGTAACAACCATGTCGCCAAACTGTCAGCATTGGTAGCAATAAATATCCTCACTGGGCGTTGGTTGGGTTGGTTAGTGAGCTCCGGCAGTACCTCGCTCTCAAGCAATTGTACTCGGTGATAAAGTCCCATCAATTTCTTCCCCGCCGTAGTTAACCTTGGAGGTTGCTCGCGAATGAGTACGGGTTTAGCAAGGAAGTTTTCTAGCTGTTTAATCCGTTGTGAAACCGCTGACTGAGAGATAAACAAAGCCTGAGCAGCCCTTTCAAAGCTTTCTTGAACCATCACAGCCTCTAGTGCCTCGACCCATTTATAATCCAACCCTCGCATGAAAAGTCCTTATTTTATCTAGCCAAAACCAATTAAAATTAGCAAAACAAATTAAACATTAAAATCATTAATTTAACTTATAAGGAGAAATCTCATACCTTGCCAACTCTAGATAACATATTGGATAAGGGAGTCGGTAAAGTGAATTTATGGTTAGTGTTACAAGGGTTTGGATTGGGAGCTAGCATGATCATTCCTATTGGAGCGCAGAATGCATACGTCTTAAACCAAGGGATAAAACGTCATCATCACCTTACTACCGCGACAATATGCAGCCTACTAGATGTGTTGTTCATCTCGTTAGGTATCTTTGGTGGCGGAGCAATTTTGGCTCAAAATGAAGCTCTGCTCACCAGTGTAACCATAGGTGGAGTTCTCTTTCTGACACTCTACGGGTCGCTATCAATTAAAAGCGCTTTTACACAACCCTCGATAGAGAGCAACACACAGAGTGTTTCAAGCTCAGGAAAGAAAGCTGTCATCCTTGGTGCGTTAGCGGTCACGGTATTAAATCCGCATCTGTATTTAGATACGGTAGTGATATTAGGCTCGATTGGGGGGCAATTTGAAGGAAGCGATCGTCTGGCCTTTGCTATCGGCACAATTTTGGCGTCATTTGTGTGGTTCTATTCACTCTCAATTGGTGCGGCCAAACTGTCGCCTACCTTATCAAAACCAAAAGTCAGAAAAGCCATTGATATTGGCGTGGCATTAATGATGTTTTCTATTGCAGCCTTACTTATCAAACAACTTCTAGCTTAGCGAAGAGAAAAACTATGGAAAGAGTAAACGAGATTTATCGCTTCAATATTGACTTACTTAGTCGGCTCAAAATTGAATATCGACAATGGCAACACGAACCAATTCTCAACCTTGCCACGGATCTTATCGTCGCTAAACGGCTTGGGTGGACCGGTACTCTTAGTAAAAGCCTCTTTCTAAAGCTAAAAGGAGGAGGCTATGCACTTTACTTAACAGAAAAAGACCAACGTTTAGACAGCAAAGCGATCAAAGCACTATTAGGCAAACGCCCGTCGATTTGCAGTGATGAGGAGATGATCCAGCAATTAGGCTGTGTCCCAGGTGCGGTGTGTCCATTTGGACTACCAAGTGATATTCCTATCATCGTAGATCGAAAGCTCTATCAATGTCAGGAAATCCTTTATACGCCAGCAGATCCTGAGTTTACGATTGGGTTTCATAGTGACTCTTTATCTGCAGTACTCAATGAATTAGATAACCCTATCATTGACTTTGTTGCGTAACCAAAAAATAAAAGCGAGGCATTATGCCTCGCTTTCAATTACTGAACAAAATTAAAGATTACGCTTCAACTTTATTTAGGTGAACATCCATTTGTGGGAATGGAATTTCAATACCTGCTTCATCAAGTGCTTCTTTGATTGCTTGAGTCGAATCAAAGTATACATCCCAATAGTCTGCAGTCTTACACCAAGGACGAACAACGAAGTTCACAGAAGAATCTGCCAGTGCAAGTACACCGATTTGGATTGCAGGATCTTTAAGGATACGCTCATCTTTTTCTAGAGTTTCGCGAATCACTTGCTTAGTTTGCTTTAAGTCTGCGCTGTACGAAACACCGATAACTAAATCAACACGACGCGTCTCGTGACGAGAGTAGTTAGTAATCGCCCCACCAATAACACCAGAGTTTGGCACTACGACCATTTTGTTATCTGGCGTTTTTAGTACAGTTTGGAAAATTTGGATTGCTTCTACGCTACCAGCAACACCGCCGATTTCTACATAGTCACCAGATTTAAATGGACGGAATGCTACGATCAGTACGCCTGCTGCAAAGTTCGAAAGAGAACCTTGTAGAGCAAGACCAACAGCAAGACCAGCCGCACCAATTACCGCAACAACAGAAGCAGTTTGAACGCCTAGGCGGCCCAATGCAGCAATAAGAACAATAACAAACAGTAGGTAACGAACTAGACCATGAACAAACTCAACAACGGCTTTGTCCATTTTTTTCTTTTCTAATACTTTAGAAACGCTGTTTGCGACTGCTTTAACGATAATATTACCGATGAATAGAATCAGTACCGCTGAAATAATATTCACGCCATACTGAACAAGTAGATCGGAGTTGTTCGCTAACCAAGACTCAGCTTTCGCCAAACCGTCAACTAATGGAGTTTCTAGCTCCACTGATTCACCTGCCATAAATTGTATCCTCTAAAAAATAATCGGTTCTATGAACCAAGCTGCTTTCTATTACTAATATTCAATGACATCTCATACATTCACTGAAGTTATGTCATTTTTTTGGCACGATATCCCATTTTTGACCAATCTCAAAGTCAGTTTTTTGCAAAAAGAGCAAAAACAAGGGTTTATCGGAAAACTCTGATATCGGCTTGTTACAGATTACGCAAAGAGTTTACATTTCGCTAGGCTTTTTGTTGAGATCAGCCGCATTTGATTTAGAAAAATTCAGATATAAAAAAACCCGCTACAAGAGCGGGCTTTTATTTAACTTAGTAGAGACGAATTATAGTACGTCTACTGCGTTAAGGTCAGCGAATGCTTTCTCAAGACGAGTAACCATAGAAGCTTGACCAGCACGTAGCCATACGCGTGGATCGTAGTACTTCTTGTTTGGCGCATCTTCGCCAGTTGGGTTACCGATTTGACCTTGTAGGTAATCACGGTTTTCCGCTTCGTATGCACGGATACCATCCCATGTAGCCCACTGTGTATCAGTATCGATGTTCATTTTGATAACACCGTAGCCGATAGACTCTTGGATTTCTGCTTCAGTAGAACCAGAACCGCCGTGGAATACGAAGTTTAGAGCGTTAGGTGCGATACCGAACTTCTCTGCACAGTATGCTTGAGAATCACGTAGGATAGTTGGAGTAAGTACAACGTTACCTGGCTTGTATACGCCGTGTACGTTACCGAAAGATGCTGCGATAGTGAAACGTGGGCTAACAGCGCTTAGTTTCTCGTATGCGTATGCAACGTCTTCTGGAGAAGTGTAAAGCTCAGATGCGTCCATATCAGAGTTATCAACGCCGTCTTCTTCACCACCAGTACAACCAAGTTCGATCTCGATTGTCATGTTCATTTTAGCCATGCGCTCTAGGTACTTAGCACATGTTTCGATGTTCTCTTCTAGAGACTCTTCAGAAAGGTCTAGCATGTGAGAAGAGAATAGTGGCTTACCAGTTTGAGCGAAGAACTCTTCACCTGCGTCTAGTAGACCGTCAATCCATGGAAGAAGTTTCTTAGCAGCGTGGTCAGTGTGTAGGATAACTGGAACACCGTAAGCTTCAGCTACAGCGTGTACGTATTTAGCACCAGCTACAGCACCAAGGATTTGTGCACCTTGACCTTCAAGTTTAACGCCTTTACCAGCGAAGAAAGCTGCGCCGCCGTTAGAGAACTGAACAACAACTGGAGATTTAACTTTAGCTGCTGCTTCTAGTACTGCGTTTACAGAGTCAGTACCTACAACGTTTACTGCAGGAAGTGCAAATTTGTTCTCTTTTGCTACTTCAAAAACTTTCTGTACGTCATCGCCAGAAATTACACCTGGTTTTACGAAATCGAAGATCTTAGACATGGATTTAATCCTATTTATCTGTCGTTTTAAAAATAAAACTTGTTAAGTTTAAATTCTTGCAAACGTTTGCTCACAACGCGCGCTATTCTAGCAAAAAAGTGTGATGTGCAGCAAACAAGAAAGCGGGAGAATCTCTTCCCCCGCTTTCATTTAATTACTTAGCACGCTCTTCAAGCATAGCTACTGCTGGAAGCACTTTGCCTTCAACAAACTCTAGGAATGCGCCGCCACCAGTAGAGATGTAAGAAACGTCAGCTTTGATACCGAATTTGTCGATAGCCGCTAGCGTGTCACCACCACCTGCTACAGAGAAACCTGCAGATTCAGCGATTGCTTTAGAGATACCTGCTGTACCCGCTTCGAAGTTCTTGAATTCGAATACGCCAACAGGGCCGTTCCAAAGGATAGTTTTCGCGTTACCGATGATTTCAGCTAGAGCTGCAGTTGAATCTGGACCTAGGTCGAAGATCATATCGTCATCTTGAACTTCAGAAACGTGTTTGATTTCTGCTTCCGCGTTCTCGTCAAATGCTTTTGCACATGCAACGTCAGTCGCAACTGGGATAGAACACTCTTTCATTAGTTTCTGTGCAGTTTCAACTAGGTCAGCTTCATATAGTGACTTACCTACGTTGTGGCCTTCAGCTGCGATGAACGTATTTGCAATACCACCACCAACAACTAGTTGGTCAGCAACTTTAGATAGAGACTCAAGAACGGTTAGTTTAGTAGAAACTTTTGAACCACCAACGATAGCAACTAGTGGACGCTCTGGGTTGTCCATTGCTTTACCTAGTGCTTCAAGTTCTGCAGCAAGTAGAGGGCCCGCACACGCGATAGGCGCGTTCATACCAACACCGTGAGTTGACGCTTGTGCACGGTGAGCTGTACCGAATGCATCCATTACGAAGATGTCACATAGTGCCGCATACTTCTTAGAAAGCTCTTCTTCGTTCTTCTTCTCGCCTTTGTTAAAACGAACGTTTTCAAGAACAACAAGCTCACCAGCGTTTAGCTCTAGGCCTTCTAGGTAATCTTTTGCTAGCTTAACTTCACAATCTAGTGCGTCGTTTAGGTAGTTTACAACAGGTTGTAGAGAGAATTCTTCTGCGTACTCACCTTCAGTTGGGCGACCTAGGTGAGAAGTAACCATAACTTTAGCGCCTGCTTCTAGACAGTGCTTGATAGTTGGTAGAGATGCTAAAATACGTGCATCAGAAGTCACTTTGCCTTCTTTTACTGGTACGTTTAGGTCCGCACGGATAAATACACGTTTACCTGCTAGTTCCAGGTCAGTCATCTTGATTACAGACATGATGTGTCCTCTCAAATAATAAATTAATAAAGTTTTTCAGTAGCCCGGCAACCTTGCCAGACCTATAAATTCTTCAAACTGGTTTAGATATGGAGCTCACTCATATTTATTTCAAGGGTGGAAATAAATATTTCTCCAACGCTGCACTACGACTTACTTTGCAGCTTGCATTGCGAGCGCAGTATCCAGCATACGATTCGCAAAGCCCCATTCGTTGTCGCACCAAACAAGCATTTTTACCAAGTGCCCGTTACTCACTCGTGTCTGTGTACCATCGACAATCGCGCTATGGGGATCATGATTAAAGTCGATAGAAACGAGCGGCGCTTCAGTATAGTCAACAATGCCATGTAATGTACACTGAGATGCGTTAACAATGGTTTGATTTACGTCATTAACTTTCACATTTGTATTAATTGTGACACTTAAATCCATTGCTGTGACGTTAACAGTCGGTACTCGTACTGAAATTGCCTCAAATTTGTTAGAAAATTTCGGGAAGATTCTTTCAATACCTTTATGCAACTTCGTGTCTACAGGGATGATAGATTGGCTCGCTGCACGAGTTCGACGTAAATCGGAGTGGTAAGCGTCAATCACTTGCTGGTCATTCATGGAGGAGTGAATGGTCGTGATAGTGCCAGATTCAATTTCAAACGCGTCATCAAGGGCTTTAATGATAGGAACAATACAGTTAGTGGTACAAGAACCATTAGAAACCACATTATGGTCTGCTTTGAGCGACTCATGGTTCACGCCGTATATAATGGTATTGTCGAGATCACTAGCACCTGGGTGAGAAAACAGCACCTTTTTAGCGCCCGCTTTTATATGCTCTTGACCATCCGCTTGTGACCCAAAGACACCCGTACAATCTAATACCAGATTAACTTCAAGGTCACGCCACGGCAGCAGTTCAATATCGCTAAGATGGAGGATTCGGATAGAGTCAAACTCTCCCACCCCTTCATACGGCGCATCATGATGAACATAAATATGCTCTTGGTCGTTAGTAATTTTCTTACCAAAGCGGCCATGACTGGTGTCGTACTGTAGCAAATGAGCCATTGCATCCGGCTGTGCAAGTTCATTCACGGCAACAACTTTAATCTGTTGCCTTTTGCCACTTTCATAAACAGCTCGCAATACGTTGCGGCCAATACGCCCAAATCCATTGATCGCCACTCTTAGCATGATTCCATCGCCCTACATTGTTTTCGTGTCACAAATAGTAACCGATAGCCATGAGAAGCGCATTAAGTTCGTGATATGTGCCGAAATTTCCATTTTATAAAACTTGATTGATATAGATGAGATATGCATGATTGGAAATAGATAGGTGATTTTCTGTTGGCTGTTTCTTTTCTAGTTTCATCAACCAAAGGAAATGACTATGTCTGGTTACCCAGCAACACACTTTTGTAAGCATTGCTCACAAGAAACGCCTCATAGCGAAATATTGGTGAGAAAGACGAGCAGTTACGACAATGATCGTTCATTGCTTGGAAGAGTTAAGCTGATGGCTCACACCTTTATCAACGGTGGGCATTACTACGACATGGATCGATACGTGACGTGTAAAGTATGTGGTCGCAAAGAAAAAGATAACTGGGGTAATGAGTTTGAGTAAACCTTAAACTCATAGAAGCCAAAATAAAAACCGAGCCAAATGGCTCGGTTTTCTCTTTTCTATACTCAAAATAAATGAAGAGTATTAAGCTAGAAGCTCTTTCGCTGTGTTTACTACATTTTCAGTAGTGAAACCAAACATCTTGAATAGCTCACCCGCTGGTGCAGATTCGCCGAACGTTGTCATACCGATAATCTTGCCACCGAAGCCAACATATTTGTACCAGAAGTCAGCAATACCTGCTTCAACAGCAATACGTGCAGTTACGTCTGATGGCAGTACAGATTCACGATACTCAGCATCTTGCTTATCGAATGCGTCTGTAGCAGGCATAGAGACTACGCGTACTTTCTTACCTTCAGCTGTTAGTTCAGCCGCAGCGTTTACTGCTAGCTCAACTTCAGAACCTGTTGCGATAAGGATAAGCTCTGGCTTGCCTTCACAATCTTTCAGGATGTAACCACCCTTCGCGATGTTAGCCACTTGCTCTTCGTTACGCTCTTGCTGTGCAAGGTTCTGACGAGAGAAGATTAGCGACGTTGGGCCGTCTTTACGCTCGATTGCCAGTTTCCATGCCACTGCAGACTCAACTTGGTCACATGGACGCCATGTGCTCATGTTTGGAGTCAGACGTAGAGAAGCGATTTGCTCAACCGGTTGGTGAGTTGGACCATCTTCGCCAAGACCAATAGAGTCGTGCGTGTAAACTTGGATGTTCTGAACTTTCATCAGAGCAGCCATGCGCATTGCATTACGTGCGTACTCCATGAACATTAGGAAAGTTGCACCGTATGGTACGAAACCACCGTGTAGTGCAATACCGTTCATGATAGCCGTCATACCAAATTCACGTACACCGTAGTGGATGTAGTTACCAGACGCATCTTCGGCTGATACAGATTTAGAACCAGACCACATGGTTAGGTTAGAAGGCGCAAGGTCAGCAGAGCCGCCTAGAAATTCTGGTAGCATAGCACCGAATGCTTCTAGCGCATTTTGAGAAGCTTTACGTGATGCGATGTTTGCAGGGTTTGCTTGAAGATCAGCAATGATTGCGTTTGCTTTCTCTTCCCACTCTGCTGGTAGCTCACCGTTTAAACGACGCTTAAGCTCTGCTGCTTCAGTTGGGTAAGCCGCCGCGTATGCGTCAAACTTAGCATTCCACGCTGCTTCTTTTGCTGCGCCTGCTTCTTTTGCATCCCACTCAGCATACACATCAGCAGGGATTTCAAATGGGCCAAATTCCCAACCAAGTTGCTTGCGAGTCGCTGCAATTTCTTCTGCGCCTAGTGGAGCACCGTGACAATCGTGAGAGCCAGACTTGTTTGGTGAACCGAAGCCGATAACTGTTTTAGTACAGATAAGCGTCGGGCGAGGATCCGCCTTCGCCGCAATAATTGCAGCATCAATCGCTGCTGAATCATGGCCATCAACAGCTGGAATTACGTGCCAGCCGTATGCTTCGAAACGCTTAGGAGTGTCGTCAGAGAACCAACCTTCCACTTCACCATCGATAGAGATGCCGTTGTCATCCCAGAAAGCGATTAGCTTACCAAGACCTAGCGTACCTGCTAGAGAGCATGCTTCGTGGGAGATACCTTCCATCAGACAGCCGTCACCCATGAATGCATAAGTGAAGTGGTCTACGATGTCGTGGCCTTCTTTGTTGAATTGTGCTGCTAGAGTCTTCTCAGCAAGCGCCATACCGACAGCGTTAGTGATGCCTTGACCTAGAGGGCCCGTTGTTGTCTCAACACCTGGTGCATAACCGTACTCTGGGTGGCCAGGCGTTTTCGAATGAAGCTGACGGAAGTTTTTCAAATCGTCAATTGATAGCTCGTAACCTGCAAGGTGCAGTAGAGAGTAAATCAGCATTGAACCATGGCCGTTTGACAGAATAAAACGGTCACGATCAGCCCACTCTGGGTTAGCTGGGTTGTGATTTAGATGAGAGCGCCAAAGAACTTCGGCGATATCAGCCATACCCATAGGTGCGCCTGGGTGGCCAGAGTTAGCTTGTTGAACACCATCCATGCTTAGAGCGCGGATTGCATTAGCGAGATGTTGACGAGAAGACATGTCTGCTCCTGAGTGCATTAAGCGAATCAAAAAAATTGGGCCACAATTCTCTCAAAGCCAACTTTGCTGTGCAAACGTTTTCCAAGCCAAAAGCTCACAAATTTCGTACCTTTCACGGCAATTATCTCGAAGTTACTCATATTTAGTACAAATCAAGCAAACGTTTGGTTTTAGCTAATAATAAAAAAGAGCTTGTAATTCGAGCAATCAAAACTAGAATAGACGTCTAGATGTAGATACACCTACAATTACTACTATTATTAAATGCTGGAGAGTTTATAGATCTCCAACATTAACCAGATTAAAGTGGAGCTAACATGGCTAAGCACCTGTTCACTTCTGAGTCGGTATCAGAAGGTCATCCAGATAAAATTGCAGACCAAATCTCTGATGCTGTTCTTGATGCGATTCTAGAACAAGACCCGAAAGCGCGTGTAGCGTGTGAAACTTACGTTAAGACCGGCATGGTCATGGTTGGTGGTGAAATCACTACTTCAGCATGGGTAGATATCGAAGAGTTAACGCGTGAAACGGTTCGTGAAATCGGCTACGTACACTCAGATATGGGTTTTGACGCTGACTCTTGTGCTGTTCTTAACACCATTGGTAAGCAATCTCCAGACATCAACCAAGGTGTTGATAAGTCAGACCCTAAAGAACAAGGTGCTGGTGACCAAGGTATCATGTTCGGCTACGCGACAAACGAAACTGAAATCCTAATGCCTGCGCCTATCACGTACTCTCACCGTCTTGTTCAAAAACAAGCTGAAGTTCGTAAAAACGGCACTCTTCCTTGGTTGCGCCCTGATGCAAAATCTCAGGTAACTTTCCAATACGACCAAGGTAAAATTGTTGGTATCGATGCAGTTGTACTTTCAACTCAGCACTGTGATTCAATCTCTACACCAGACCTACGTGAAGCTGTAATGGAAGAGATCATCAAACCAGTACTACCTTCAGAGTGGATCAACAAAGAGACTAACTTCTTCATCAACCCAACCGGCCGTTTCGTAATCGGTGGTCCAATGGGTGATTGTGGTCTAACAGGTCGTAAGATCATCGTAGATACCTACGGCGGCGCAGCTCGTCACGGTGGTGGTGCATTCTCTGGTAAAGATCCATCAAAAGTTGACCGCTCTGCAGCATACGCTGCGCGTTACGTAGCGAAAAACATCGTTGCCGCTGGTTTAGCAGATCGTTGTGAGATTCAATTGTCTTACGCTATCGGTGTTGCTGATCCAACGTCTATCATGGTTGAGACATTCGGCACAGAGAAAGTAGCACAAGAGATCATCGTTGAAGCAGTACGCCAGCACTTCGATCTACGTCCATATGGTCTACAAGAGATGCTAAACCTTCTTCAACCTATCTACAAAAAGACTGCAGCATACGGTCACTTTGGACGTGAAGAGTTCCCTTGGGAAGCAACGGACAAAGCAGCTGAACTACGTGCGTTCGCAGGTCTTAAATAATTTAAGTACAAACACTTAGCTTATTTCCAAAGGCTTCTGGGTAACCAGAAGCCTTTTTTAATACGCATAAAAAGTGTTCAGAAATTTGTATTTTTTTGCCATGGCGTCAATAGTTAACAATATGTTAACGAAACGATCTAAATAGGATCGCCATTCGTAAGCAGTAATTGATGCGCCGCTTACATCATGACGTCGCCAAGCCGGGCATCGAGTATCAAACGCTAAATTTGCCAACGAATTTAGTCAACGTAGAGAATCGATCAAGGAGGATTTATGCCTCGTACGGTGAATCCAGATGACTTCAAAGATAAACAAAAAGAAGTCCCAGATACAGAATACGCTCGGACCATTCCCTGCAACCAAGTAAGCATTTCCGCACCATTTCACTGGCTCTCTCTCGGCCTGCATGACTTTGTCAGAATGCCGTTGATTAGCGCCTTTTACGGTATCTGCTTCATGGCTGCGGCGATCGGAATCGTTCTGTTAGTAGAATGGCAAGGCACGCACTTAGTCGTCATGCCAAGTTTAGTCGTTTACATGCTAATCGGCCCTTTCCTTGCACTTGGACTTTACGACGCCAGCTGGGAAAGAGAGAAAGGTCATAATGCTAGCTTGCTGCATTCGATGAAAGCCATCGGCCGCAACTCCTCCTCTCAGTGGGCTTTCGCCGTCTTACTCGCGGTTTGTATGATTTTTTGGATGCGAATCGCAGCTCTACTTCATGCACTCTACCCATCGGTGCAAGGGGCACCACTGACGGATTTTCTACCATTTTTGGTGATTGGCTCTGCCGTTGGTTTCGTGTTGGCTTGCGTTGTGTTTAGCATCTCCGCATTTTCGATTCCTTTGATGATGGAGCGCAGAGTCGACATGATGACAGCAGTCTTCTCCAGTTTTAACGCAGTTAAATCGAATATCCCGGCGATGATTGTTTGGGCGGCCCTAATCTGTGGCGGTATCTTAGTTGGCTTTGCTACTTACGGAATTGGTATGCTGTTTACTATGCCTATTTTAGGATACGGTACTTGGCATGCTTACCATGAAATCATCAAGAAAAAACATCACACTTAACAAGCTAAGCCATTTCGATCTATGATGCGCCCCAGCCATTTGAGCTGGGGCGTTTATTTAGGAGTGGTTGTGGATTCTGAACTCAATTATCGTGCACATAAAGTGATTGCTGACTGCATCCAGCAGGCTCAGTTCACTTTCAAACGCACATTTCCTCAGCCAAAACTTAACTACAAACTACGTGGCAAAGCAGCGGGTAAAGCCTACTTGCAGCTAAACGAGATTCGGTTAAACCCTGTATTGTTCGAAGAAAACCAACAAGCTTTCATCTCAGAAGTGATTCCTCACGAAGTTGCTCATCTCATTACCTATCAAGTCTATGGCCGAGTCAGACCTCATGGTAAAGAGTGGAAAGGAGTGATGGAGTCTGTATTCAAGATTCCTGCACGAACCACTCATAGCTTCGAAATCGCCTCAGTCCAAGGCAAAACCTTCGAATATATCTGCGGCTGCACGACTTACCCTTTAACGATCCGACGCCACAACAAAGTGATGCGCAATCAAGCCAGTTACCGCTGTCAGCAGTGCCAACAAACATTGAGCTTTAGTGGTAAGCAACTTTCATAATTCAGCCTTTTCTCAATAATTTCGTCCATCCATGCGTGTTAGACTGTATTTACTCATACTTTTCTAACACTCTGATTATGAAAAAACTGATATTACTCACGCTGTTCGCTGGTTTGTTCTCCGCCCTGTCTACCGCTGCGCCCCCCTCTTCGTTCTCTAAAGCGAAAAAAGAAGCAGTTAAAATTTATGCCGACCATCCAACCAGTTTCTATTGCGGCTGTGATATTCAGTGGCAAGGAAAGAAAGGCATTCCCGATTTAAATTCTTGTGGCTACAAAGTCCGCAAGCAAGAAAAACGAGCCTCTCGAATAGAATGGGAGCATGTTGTCCCAGCATGGCAATTTGGCCACCAGCGCCAGTGTTGGCAGACTGGCGGACGAAAAAACTGCACTAAGAATGATAAAGTCTTTAAATCAATGGAAGCGGATCTACATAATCTGACTCCAGCCATTGGTGAAGTGAACGGCGATCGCTCTAACTACAACTTTAGTCAGTGGAACGGGGTTGATGGTGTCAGCTACGGCCGTTGTGAAATGCAAGTTAACTTTAAGCAGCGCAAAGTTATGCCACCCGACCGCGCTAAGGGCTCGATTGCTCGTACTTACCTTTACATGAGTAAAGAGTACGGATTTAAGTTATCTAAGCCGCAGACTCAGCTAATGAATGCTTGGAATAAACAGTTCCCCGTCGATGCATGGGAATGTGAACGAGAAAAGCGCATTTTCAAAATCCAAGGCAACCATAACCCCTTTGTTTATTCTGCTTGCCAATCGCTATAAAGCGTAACTGATTCACTAAAATCGAGTTTCCAGTTATTGATTGGAAACTCGCTGTCCCCCTTGTTTTTTCGACTAAAAGCATCCATGTTAGAGGTTATCTCTAAATCTCTTGCTGGAAATCGAAACACAATGCGAATCCCACGAATCTATCACCCAGAAACCATCACTCAACTTGGCACTATGCTACTTAGTGACGATGCGGCAGGCCATATCGGTCGTGTATTGCGCATGAAAGAAGGGCAAGAAGTCCTACTGTTTGATGGTAGTGGCGCAGAGTTCCCTGCTACGATTTCTAGCGTTAGCAAAAAATCCGTCGAAGTCACACTCACTGAACGCGTTGAACGCAGCTCTGAGTCACCACTAGACCTTCACCTCGGTCAGGTGATCTCTCGCGGCGATAAAATGGAATTCACCATCCAAAAATCGGTAGAGCTTGGCGTGAATACCATCACTCCTCTTATCTCAGAACGCTGCGGCGTAAAGCTTGATCAAAAGCGTTTTGAAAAGAAGCTTGCTCAATGGCAGAAAATCGCAATCAGTGCTTGTGAGCAGAGTGGCCGAAATACAGTGCCTGAGATTCGCCCTGTGATGCAATTAGAAGAGTGGTGTGCGGAAGAACACGACGGCTTAAAGCTTAACCTGCACCCGAGAGCAAAATACTCCATCAATACGTTACCTACGCCAGTCGAAAAAGTACGCCTATTGATTGGCCCAGAAGGTGGGTTGTCCGCAGAAGAGATCGACATGACCCAAGAGTACAAATTTGAAGAGACGCTACTTGGTCCGCGAGTGTTGCGCACCGAGACAGCGGCTCTTACCGCAATTACAGCCCTTCAAGTTCGCTTTGGCGATCTTGGCTAAACGGAGAAAATAAATGATCAAATTAGGCATTGTAATGGACCCAATTTCGTCCATTAACATCAAAAAAGACTCTAGCTTTGCCATGATGCTTGAAGCGCAGCGCCGCGGCTACGAGATCCACTACATGGAAATGAACGATCTTCACCTTGATCAAGGCGTTGCAGTTGCCGATACAAAAATTGTCGAACTCAAAGAAGATCCAACAGGCTGGTACGAGTTTAAATCAGAGCAAACTATTGAGCTTTCTGAACTTGATGCAGTTTTAATGCGTAAAGATCCTCCATTTGATACTGAGTTCATCTACGCGACTTACATTCTTGAACGTGCAGAAGAAAAAGGCACTCTGATCGTTAACAAGCCGCAAAGCCTACGCGATTGTAACGAAAAGCTGTTTACGGCCTGGTTCCCAGAGTTGACTCCAACCACCATCGTGACACGTAAAGCTGAAAAAATTAAAGCATTCCGCGAACAACATGGTGATGTGATCCTTAAGCCTCTTGATGGTATGGGCGGTGCTTCAATCTTCCGAGTGAAAGAAGGCGATCCTAACGTATCAGTGATCATTGAGACCCTAACTAACCATGGTCAAAACTACGCGATGGCGCAGACTTTTGTGCCAGACATCAGCAATGGTGACAAACGTATTTTAGTGGTTGATGGCGAACCAATGCCTTACTGTCTTGCGCGAATTCCAGCCAAAGGTGAAACACGTGGTAACCTTGCAGCAGGTGGTACAGGTGAAGCTCGCCCACTTAGCGAAACAGATAAACAGATCGCTGAGGCTGTAGCGCCTACACTTAAAGAAAAAGGTTTGGTTTTCGTTGGTCTAGATGTGATTGGCGACAAGCTGACTGAGATTAACGTAACAAGCCCAACTTGTATTCGTGAAATTGAAGCAGCATTTGATATCTCAATCACTGGCAAACTTATGGATGCGATTGAACGCCGCATCAACAAATAATAAAAATGGGGCAAGGCAACTTGCCCCTAGATAAGTTGGAGTGTCTATGAATTTAACCAATCACTTTCTCGTAGCTATGCCAGGGATGAAAGATCCCTATTTTCAGCGCAGCGTTATCTATGTGTGTGAGCACAACGACGAAGGCGCAATGGGTTTAATGATTAATGCTCCAATCGACGTCACTGTGGGCAAAATGCTTAAACAGGTCGACGTGGAATCGGATCACCCGCAATTGCTCTCTGATAGCTTAGAAAAGCCTGTCCTTAAAGGCGGACCTGTATCAAGCGATCGAGGCTTCATCTTGCATAATCCCAAAGACCAATACGAATCGAGCATTCAAATGACCGATGCCATTTCGGTCACGACTTCTCGTGATATCTTGGGCGTATTGGGAACAGAAGCAGAGCCGAACAAGTATTTGGTCGCTTTAGGCTACGCTGGTTGGGAACCTGGCCAACTTGAAATTGAGCTTTCTGAAAATTCATGGCTGACGATTGAAGCAGACCCAGATGTGATTTTTAATACACCAATAGCAGAGCGATGGAAAAAAGCCGTTCAAATGCTCGGTATTAATGTCGCTCAGCTCTCCAGTGAGGTCGGCCACGCCTAATCATGGCGAAAGCAAAACATCGACGAACATAAACAAGGTAAACATGTCTAGAACCATTATGTCTTTTGATTTTGGTACCAAAAGTATTGGTAGTGCAATTGGTCAAGAAATCACAGGAACGGCTTCGCCACTCAAAGCGTTTAAAGCTAACGATGGAATTCCAAATTGGGATGATATCGAGAAACAAATTAAAGAGTGGCAACCCGACTTGATTGTTGTGGGGTTGCCAACGGATCTTCATGGCCGCGATTTAGAAACTATTACGCCGAGAGCAAAGAAATTTGCTAATCGTCTACATGGTCGATTTGGTGTTGCGGTCGAACTGCATGATGAGCGTTTATCAACCACAGAGGCTCGCGCTGACCTATTTGCAATGGGTGGCTATAAAGCACTGAGCAAAGGTAATGTTGACTGCCAATCAGCAGTAGTGATCCTTGAAAGTTGGTTTGAAGCTCAATACGGGTAAGCGCACTCGCCTACCCCATATCAATCTTCACATTGCTCAACGCCCCTCCGCCAAAACCTTCTCCACGCTTAGTTTTTAACATTAAACGGAGATCATTGGCGGAGTCTGCACTATGCAACGCATCTTCTTCATTGATCTTACCATCCGCCACCAATTGGTAGAGTGCTTGGTCAAATGTCTGCATCCCCACTTCTTTCGATTTTGCCATCGTCGACTTGAGTTCATGCAGATCACCGCGACGAATTAGATCCGAAATTCTTGGACTATTGAGCAAGATTTCGAATACACCATGACGTCCCTGCCCATTTTTATCTCGAATCAACTGCTGAGCTACAACGCCACGTAAATTCATCGAGAGATCAAATAAGAACTGCTCTTTTTGCTCTTTTGGTACCAAGTGCAGTATCCGTTCTAATGCTTGGTTGGCGTTATTGGCGTGCAAGGTCGCCATGCACAAGTGACCAGTCTCAGCAAAGGTCATGGCGTATTCCATGGTTTCTCTAGAACGAATTTCCCCAATCAAAATCATATCAGGTGCTTGGCGCAAAGAGTTCTTAAGAGCAATTTCATAACTCTCCGTATCTAACCCAACTTCTCGCTGGGTCACGATACAACGCTTGTGTTCATGCACAAACTCTATCGGGTCTTCGACCGTCAAAATATGTCCGGTACGGTGACTATTCCGATAGCCCGTCATCGCCGCCATTGTGGTCGACTTGCCCGAACCTGTCGCCCCCACCACCAGCACTAAACCTCGTTTCGCGATAGAAAGGTCTTGTAAGACTTCTGGCAAGCGGAGTTCGTCAAAGGTAGGAATCGTCGTTTCGATACGTCGAATCACCGCACCCGGCATCTCTCGCTGAAAAAACGCAGACACACGATAACGGCCAAAATCACGCACAATCGCAAAGTTAGATTCTTTACTCGTCGAGAACTCTTGCTGACGATCGGGTTCCATCATGCTATTGAGCAAGTTTTCTACGTCAGTTTGAGTCAACTTCTCGCCATGAGCCCTCAACTCGCCATCAACACGATAAAGCACAGGTGCACCTACGGTGATATAGAGGTCAGAAGACTTCTGGTTATTCATTCCTTGAAGGTAAACATCGATATCCATAAAACGTCCTATCAGAACATACTGCTCGATTCAGATTCTACTTTAGCTGCAACTTCTCCCGGATCAACATCCCCTTGAGCCACGAGTTGTTTGGCATTTTGCTCCATGGTTTGCATTCCGTGAGCCGCACCGGTTTGAATCACAGAGTACATTTGCGCAACCTTGTCTTCCCGGATTAAGTTGCGGATAGCAGGAGTCGCCATCATTATTTCATGACACGCTTTACGCCCACCGCCAACCCGCTTTAATAGCTTCTGGGCAATCACGGCACGCAAAGACTCTGAAAGCATCGAACGCACCATGCTTTTGTCACTGCCAGGGAAGACATCAATAATACGGTCAATGGTTTTTGCCGCTGAACTGGTGTGTAAGGTACCGAACACTAAATGGCCTGTTTCTGCAGCGGTCAGCGCTAAACTGATCGTCTCTTGATCGCGCAACTCACCAACCAAAATGACATCAGGATCTTCACGAAGCGCACTGCGAAGCGCATTTTTAAAACTGTGTGTGTCTCGGTGCACTTCACGCTGGTTGATCAAGCACTTATTGTTGGTGTGAACAAATTCGATGGGATCTTCAATGGTCAAAATGTGCTTGTTTTGATGACGATTAATATGATCAACCATCGCCGCCAATGTGGTCGATTTACCCGAACCTGTTGGCCCAGTCACTAGCACTAGACCTTTCTCCATATTGGCGATTTTTTCAAAGATCGCCGGAGATTCTAATTGTTCTAAGGTCGGGATCTCGGTTGGAATCGTTCTGAATACTGCTGCACAGCCACGGCTCTGGTTAAAGGCATTAACACGAAAGCGCCCGACATTTGGCAGTTCAAATGAAAAATCGACTTCTAGACGTTCTTCAAACTCGCTTCTCTGAGAGTCGTTCATGATCTCAAAAACCAAACGATGCACATCAGAATGGTCAAAAGCAGGTACACCAAGCTTTCTTACTTCACCATCTATACGTACCATGGGTGAAACACCCGCAGAAAGATGTAGATCTGATGCGTTATGCTTTACACTAAAATCCAGTAATTCAGCGATATCCATTTATTTTCCTTAAGTAAAATCTGCCATGACCAGTATTCAACAAAATATTGAACAGATCACCTCACAGATAGAGGCCTCACAACAGAAGTGTGGACGACCTCGAGAGTCAGTGCAACTTCTCGCAGTGAGTAAAACCAAACCTGTCGACGCAATTCTAGAAGCTGCGCAAGCTGGGCAACGAGCTTTTGGCGAAAACTACGTCCAAGAAGGGGCGAGCAAAGTAGCACACTTTTCAGAACAGCATCCAGAACTTCAAATTGAATGGCACTTTATCGGTCCAATTCAATCAAATAAATCTCGCCTCGTCGCAGAGAACTTTGCTTGGGTGCATACCGTTGACCGAGCTAAAATTGCCCAACGTCTTAACGACCAGCGCCCTGCAGGTAGCGAACCGATACAAGTACTTATGCAGGTTAATACCAGTGGAGAAACCTCTAAATCTGGTCTCGATGAAAATGAAATCTTTGCACTCGCAGAGTTGATTTCTTCTCTTCCGAACCTCACCTTAAGAGGATTGATGTCAATTCCAGCGAATGTCTCGGATTACTCATCACAATTAGCGGCTTTCACACAACTAGCGAATCTAAAAGAGAAGCTGGTTCAGAAATACCCAGAACAATCTATCGATACGCTATCGATGGGGATGAGTGGTGACATGGAAGCCGCAATTGAAGCAGGCAGTACCATGGTGCGTATTGGTACCGCAATTTTTGGCGCTCGTGATTACAGCAATAAAGCCTAATAGCTCAAAGGAATACTACCCAATGGAACACAAAAAGATCGCCTTCATTGGCGCAGGTAACATGGTCAAGGCTATCGTTTCTGGCCTAGTCTCGAATGGTTATCCAGCTGAGTTAATTACTGCGACTGCGCCTTCGGAGACACGTCGCCTGCCGCTAGAAACAGAGTATGGTATTCATACTACAAGCGACAACCTCGCCGCTGCACAGCAAGCGGATGTGGTAGTACTTTCTGTGAAGCCACAAATGATGGCGGACGTTTGTGCACCGTTGCAAGACATTAGCTGGTCTGGAAAGCTTGTCATTTCTATTGCCGCTGGCATTCAGAGTGCTCGCTTTGATGAGATGCTAGGTTGCAAACTCAATTTAGTTCGTGTGATGCCAAATACGCCATCTCAGCTTGGTTTAGGCATGAGTGGTCTCTTTGCGCCTTCTCACGTATCAGAACAAGATAGAGCTTTTGCCGCAGAACTTATGGCGTCTTGCGGCAAGGTCTGCTGGGTTGAGCAAGAATCTGGCATCAATAACATCATTGCCGCAGCAGGCAGTGCTCCAGCTTACTTCTTCTTGTTTATGGAAGCGATGCAAGCAGAAGCTATCGCGCAAGGCTTTGATCAACAAACGGCTCGCTTGTTGGTACAACAGTCAGCTTTAGGCGCAGCAAGCATGGTGGTTGGCAACCCAGATACTGAGCTCTCTACCTTACGAGAAAACGTTACCTCCAAGGGTGGTACAACCGCTGAAGCACTACGAACATTCAATGAACATCAACTTTCCGATATAGTAGCGAAAGCAATGCAAGCTGCTGTTGCTCGCGCAGAAGAGATGGAAACACTGTTTTAACCATTTGAGCAATGCGCTCACTTATTAAGGGTAACCTATGAATTCAATGAGTTTTCTGATTTCCACCCTATTTGATTTATACATCATGGTGGTGATCTTACGCATTTGGCTGCAAGCAGCTCGTGCTGACTTCTATAACCCGTTTTCGCAATTTATTGTTAAAGCGACTCAACCGGTAGTAGCGCCGCTACGCCGTGTAATTCCATCAATAGGCAGCATGGATCTCGCAACCGTACTGTTCGCTTATGTACTGTGTGTCCTAAAATTTGTCGCGCTAATTTTGGTTGCTTCGGGCGGGTCAGTCTCTTTCAGCGCTGACTTCCTATTCCTTGGCTTTTTATCTTTGCTAAAAGCGGCTGGCGGTTTGCTATTTTGGGTTCTGCTTATTCGTGCAATTCTAAGCTGGGTAAGCCAAGGTCGCAGCCCAATTGAGTACGTATTCCATCAGTTAACAGAGCCAATGCTTGCACCAATTCGTCGCATCATTCCAGCGATGGGTGGCTTTGATTTAAGCGTACTGGTTCTGTTTATTGCTCTGCAATTTGCCAACTTCTTAATGGCCGATTTGATTGGTCCTATTTGGTATCAACTATAATGTCTGCAGCAGCTTGGTTTGATGGCGAAGATTTAATTCTTCGCCTTTATATTCAACCCAAAGCGAGTCGAGACAAATTAGTCGGCTTACATGGTGAAGAGCTCAAAGTCGCCATTACAGCACCACCAGTTGATGGCAAAGCCAACGCCCACTTAAGCAAATATCTTGCTAAGCAATTTAAAGTCGCAAAGGGATTAATCAACATAGAAAAAGGCGAACTGGGCAGACATAAACAGCTCAGAATAATCGCACCTAACTTAATCCCAGAAGAAATTAAAGCCATCCTATGATGGCTTTTTGTTTTCCAATATGACCAAGGAAGCATTATGAAAGCATGGATCCCTCTACTTTGTAGCGCTCTGCTTGCCACTCCATCGTGGGCAGGGCAATTTAAAAATATCAAAGACGTTGAAGTTCACTACTCAGCCTTCAATTCAACCTTCATCACCGCTCAAGCCGCTCGAACTTATAAGTTAAAGCGCAATGGCTACAGCGCAATTTTGAACATCAGCGTGCTCGATAACTCTCAAGTAGGTAAACCGGCCATTACGGCGAAGATTACCGGCCACAGTAAAAACCTACTAGGTCAGATGCGTGAGTTAGACTTTAAAGAAGTGAAAGAAGGCAGCGCTATTTACTATTTAGCTGAATTCCCTATCAGCAATGAAGAGAATCTAAACTTTGATCTTGAAGTTAATGCTGGCCTCAAAGGCACTGGACCTTTAAAGTTCACCCAAAAATTTTATGTGGAAGAGTAACCAAGATTACTTTCCAACCTTAACGTAAATAAGAGTAAGCAATGAAAGCACAAAAAATCGTCTTAGCGACAGGAAACCAAGGCAAAGTTCGTGAAATGGCAGACCTGCTGTCTGACTTCGGTTTTGATGTCGTTGCACAAAGTGAGTTCAATGTATCCGAGGTTGCTGAAACAGGCACAACCTTCATCGAAAATGCCATCATCAAAGCACGACATGCAGCCAAAGAGACAGGCCTATGCGCTATTGCCGATGATTCAGGCCTAGAAGTCGACTTCTTAAAAGGTGCACCAGGTATATATTCTGCTCGCTACGCTGGTGAAGGCGCGACAGACCAACAGAACCTAGAAAAGCTATTGAAAGCAATGGAGGGCGTGCCTGAGAGCGAACGTACGGCACGTTTTCACTGTGTGCTGGTTTTTATGCGCCATGAAAACGACCCAACCCCGATTGTTTGCCATGGCAAATGGGAGGGTCGCATTTTGACTCAAGCTGAAGGTGATAACGGCTTTGGTTATGATCCTGTGTTTTTTGTTCCTGAAGATAACTGTGCGTCTGCTCAGCTTGAACCAACTCGTAAGAAGCAGCTCTCCCACCGAGGTAAAGCGCTTAAGCAGCTATTTGCCACGCTTTCAGAACACTCTTTATAATCTGCCTCTGTTAAGCGAACTGCAATGAATCAACTCGTTCCACCAGCACTTAGCCTTTATGTACACATCCCATGGTGTGTACAAAAGTGCCCTTATTGCGATTTTAACTCGCACGCTTTGAAAGCAGAAATTCCAGAGCAAGAGTACATCGCGGCTCTACTGGAAGATCTTGATAGCGATATCGAGCGCTATCAGCTCAATAAAATACCTCGACCACTTCACTCCATCTTTATTGGTGGTGGTACTCCAAGTTTAATCTCAGCCCAAGGTATTGCCGACCTACTAGCAGGGATCAAGCAGCGAATCCCCTTTAAAGAAAGCATTGAGATCACAATGGAAGCGAATCCAGGCACAATCGAGACCGAGCGTTTTGCTGGCTATCGCAAAGCTGGCGTTACCCGTATCTCTATTGGTGTACAGAGCTTTGAGCCAGAAAAGCTAGAAAAGCTAGGCCGTATCCATGGCAAAAATGAGGCAGTTAATGCTGCTAATTTGGCTCATCAAATTGGCCTAACAAGCTTCAACTTAGATCTTATGCACGGCCTACCGAATCAGTCGGTGGATCAAGCACTCAAAGATCTAGAAAAAGCGATCGAGTTGGATCCGCCACATCTCTCTTGGTATCAGCTCACCATTGAGCCAAACACCATGTTCTACTACAAGCAGCCAACACTGCCAGATGACGATGACCTATGGGATATCTTTGAGTTAGGCCATCAAAAACTCGCCGCTGCAGGTTACGTTCAGTATGAAATTTCAGGCTACAGCAAGCCGGGTTATCAATGTCAGCATAACCTCAACTATTGGCGCTTTGGTGACTACTTAGGCATTGGCTGTGGCTCTCATGGAAAATTAAGCTTTGCTGATGGGCGTATCATTCGCACAACCAAAGTAAAACACCCACGAGGCTACCTTGCCGCTTACCAAAACATGGTTAAGCCTTACTTAAACAGTGAAGTGGATGTCGCTGCTGAAGATCGCCCATTTGAATTCTTTATGAATCGCTTTCGCTTGATGGAAGCGTGCCCAAAACAAGACTTTTTGGAAACGACAGGGCTTGGCTTTGAAGCGATTCAAGAGACGATAGATTGGGCAAAAGAGATGGGCTACATCGATGAAAACGAGACCCACTGGCAGATCACAGAGAAAGGAAAATTGTTCCTCAATGACCTGTTAGAAGCCTTTATGGCAGAAGAGTAAAGAACCAAATACTAAAAAGGGTTGATGTAAAAGCATCAACCCTTTTGTAAATACCTAGAAAATCGAACGTCCAATACGCTCAGACAGCAACTCTAACGCCTTGGTGCCGGCTAACGAGTTGCCTGATGGATCCAGTTCTGGCGACCAAACCGCAATCGTCATTTCTCCAGGAACTACAGCGATAATACCACCACCAACACCAGACTTACCGGGCATACCAACTCGATATGCGAATTCACCGGCACCATCATACAATCCACACGTCGCGAGCAGAGCATTGAGCTGCTTGGTCTGCATTGGGGTAATGATCTGCTTTCCTGTTTGAACCGATGTGCCTTTATTAGCTAAATAGCTGAATGTTTTAGCAAGATCGACACAACTCATTTTGAGTGCGCAAGCGTGGAAATAGTTATTAAGCACAGGGATAACGTCATTATCGAAATTACCAAATGCACGCATTAGGTAAGCAATCGCTGCGTTGCGGTCGCTGTGCATCATTTCTGAGGCGGCAACCACTTTGTCATAGCATATGTGAGTATCACCTGACAGTTGGCGTACAAACTCCAACAAGCGCTGACGAGGCGCAGAAAGACGGCTATTAAGCAAATCTGTTACCACAATTGCCCCTGCATTAATAAACGGATTGCGCGGAATTCCCTGCTCCATTTCAAGCTGAATTAAAGAGTTGAACGCCTGTCCTGATGGCTCTTTACCAACACGACTCCAGATTTCTTCTGGTTTATACAGGCACATCGCCAAGGTGAGGCTTAACGCTTTAGAAATGGATTGGATTGAGAAAGACTCTTCTGCATCGCCCGCACTTACCACTTGACCATCATTGGTAAATACCGCAATACCCAATTTAGTCGCCGGCACTTTTGCTAATGCTGGAATATAATCTGCGACTTTACCTTGACCAATTAATGGGCGTACTTCCTGAAGAATTTCAGCGAGGATTTCTTGTGTTGGTTTCATCAGCAACCTTAAAAATCAAATAGTTATTATTATTTTCTTGTAGGGTCAAAAAAGCCAACATCAAGTGTTGGCTTTCATAGTCGTTATCAAACCGCTAGATGACAAGGATGCAAACCGCTCCTCTCAATCTAAGCCGTTTTATTTTACGCGTTTGTATTTAATATCCCAAACGCCGTGACCTAAACGGTGACCACGTGCTTCAAATTTTGTCAACGGACGCTCATCTGGACGAGGGATGTAATCACCATCTTCGGCAATATTTTCGAAACCAGGCGCTTCGTTCATCACTTCAATCATGTGCTCTGCGTAGTTTTCCCAGTCAGTCGCCATGTGGAAGATACCTTCACCGTCAATTAGCTTCTGGCGCACCATTTCAGCGAAATCTAACTGAACGATACGACGCTTGTGGTGGCGCTTCTTATGCCATGGGTCTGGGAAGAACAATTGCAGCGTTGCTAGGCTGCTATCAGGGATCATGTGCTCGAACACTTCTACCGCATCGTGACACATAACACGTAGGTTAGTGATACCAGCTTCACGCGCGTCAGATAAACATGCACCAACACCTGGGCTATGAACTTCAATACCGATGAAGTTCTTCTCTGGAGCATTTTTTGCCATCTCGACTAAAGATGCACCCATACCAAAACCAATTTCTAGAACAACTGGATTGTCATTACCAAATACTTCTGTCCAATTAAGAAGCGCATTTTGGTAATCAATACCCATTGTTGGCCAACACTCATTCATCGCGTTTTCTTGGCCTTTGGTTAGACGACCTTCGCGTCGAACAAAGCTGCGAATTTTGCGGATCAGCTTACCGTCTTCGTTGTACTCGTTAGTGGTCACTTCACTCATGATTTTGCCTGTCTAAAAATTGGTCTCGACTCAAAGGGATTGTGATTATCCAAAGAATTGCCACTGGTGCAAGTCTTTTAGAACAAATCCACCAGATTATAACCTTACTCTTTATCGGTTGTACTTTAGCCACTTTATGTGGTGCAATTTTAGCAAATCAATAAAAATAGTATCGAGCAAGTCGTGACTCCTTTTGCTAAATCCATTCTAGAATGGTACGACGCCTACGGCCGGAAGAACCTGCCTTGGCAACATAACAAGAGCGCATATAGCGTTTGGTTATCTGAAATCATGTTGCAGCAAACTCAAGTTGCCACTGTCATTCCCTATTACCAACGTTTTTTAGAACGCTTTCCAACAGTTGTCGATCTCGCAAACGCAGAGCAAGATGAAGTCCTCCATTTATGGACGGGGCTTGGTTACTACGCAAGAGCGCGTAACCTGCACAAAGCCGCAAAGATCGTAGCAGATCAATACAATGGCGAATTCCCTCTTGATATAGAGCAGATGAATGCTCTTCCTGGTATCGGTCGCTCTACTGCCGCCGCTGTCCTTTCATCTGTTTATAAACAGCCTCATGCAATTCTGGATGGTAATGTAAAACGCACTCTGGCACGCAGTTTTGCTGTCGATGGTTGGCCCGGGCAAAAGAAAGTTGAGAATCAGCTATGGCAATTTGCAGAACAGCACACCCCGGCACACGACGTCGATAAGTACAATCAAGCTATGATGGACATGGGCGCCATGGTTTGCACTCGCAGCAAACCAAAATGCACACTTTGCCCAGTTGAATCGTTCTGTGAAGCCAACAAACAAGGTAACCCACTTGACTATCCAGGCAAAAAGCCGAAAAAAGAGAAGCCCGTGAAAGAGACGTGGTTCATTATGCTCTACCACGACAATCACGTCTGGTTGGAACAACGACCACAGTCAGGAATCTGGGGTGGCTTATTCTGCTTCCCAGAAAACCCTGATGCAGATCTCGCTCACCAAATAACCCAGCGTGGGGTAATAGACTCAGAGATCAGCCGGCAGACACAACTCATCGCATTTAGACATACTTTCAGCCATTACCACCTCGATATCACACCAATTCTGGTAGAAGTATCAAAGCAACCTCATGTGGTCATGGAAGGAAGCAAAGGTCTTTGGTATAACTTATCGCAACCTGAAGAAATAGGTTTGGCTGCACCAGTGAAACAACTGTTAGAAAGCCTGCCTTACGAACTTCAATGAACATTTTTAAGGAATCGTTATGAGCCGCACTGTATTTTGCACTCGACTACAAAAAGACGCTGAAGGCTTAGATTTTCAGCTATACCCTGGAGAATTGGGCAAACGTATTTTTGATAACATCTCAAAAGAAGCGTGGGCTGAGTGGCAACATAAACAAACAATGTTGATCAACGAGAAGAAGCTCAACATGATGGATCCTGAGCATCGTAAATTGCTTGAAACTGAAATGGTGAATTTCCTATTTGAAGGAAAAGACGTCCACATTGAAGGCTACACGCCACCAAGTGAGTAATCACTTACCGTTTTAAGATTAGCGACATTAAGACATCACTGCTTGCATTGGTGTCTTTTTTTAGGAGAGTTATGAAGAAGTTAGCGTACTTTTTATGTGCTTTAGCACTGACTGGCTGCAGCCGAGAATTTGTTGAAAGCATTTATGATGTCAACTATGAACCGACCAATCGATTTGCTAGTAATCTCGCAGGCCTGCCTGGTCAATTTGAAAAAGATACCGCTGCACTTGATACTCTCATTAACAGTTTCTCAGGCAATATCGAAAAACGCTGGGGCCGCAACGAAATCAAATTTGCTGGCAAAAGTAACTATGTAAAATACATTGATAACTATCTCAGCCGTTCTGAAGTCAACTTCGACAAAGGCTTGATCACCGTTGAAACCGTTTCACCTACTGACCCGAAAGGCCACCTAAAAAACGCCATTATTACAACCCTACTGACGCCCGATGATCCGGCTAATGTCGATCTTTTTTCATCTAAAGAGATCACGCTAGAAGGCCAACCTTTCCTTTACCGACAAGTGGTTGATCAAGAAAAACAACCAATTCAGTGGTCTTGGCGAGCAAATCGCTTTGCTGATTATTTGATTGCCAACAAACTAAAAGTAAAAGATGTCGATTTTAAGAAAGCTTATTACGTCGAAATTCCGATGGTGGAAGAGCAATTTCAAATCCGCAGTTACAAATATGCTGATATTGTTCAACGTGCTTCTCGCAAGTATGACATCCCAGAAGATCTCATTTACGCCATCATAAAAACTGAAAGCAGCTTCAACCCATATGCGGTTAGCTGGGCCAATGCATACGGTTTGATGCAAGTCGTTCCTAAAACAGCAGGGAAAGATGTATTCAATTTAGTTAAAAAGAAATCAGGACAACCTACGCCTGAGTACTTATTCAATCCAGAAAACAATATTGATACTGGCACCGCCTACTTCTACATCCTCAAAAATCGTTATTTGAAAGATGTCAGCCATCCGACCTCACTCGAATACAGCATGATCTCTGCGTATAATGGCGGAACCGGTGGAGTTTTGAACACTTTCAATCGAAATGATAGAAAAAGAGCCATGCGAGATTTGAATTCTCTGCAACCGAACCAAGTTTATTGGGCGCTGACAAAGAAACATCCCAATGCAGAAGCACGCAGATACTTAGAAAAAGTTACAAACTACAAAAAAGATTTTAACTCAGGGAAAACTTAATCGCTCAAAACGCCTAAATTGTCAGCAGTTAACCACTTTTTTGATTTTTTTTAAAAAAACAAGTTGACGGCAAGACCGAAAATCCGTTTAATAGCGCTCCGTTAGCCCGGATAGCTCAGTCGGTAGAGCAGAGGATTGAAAATCCTCGTGTCGGTGGTTCGATTCCGCCTCCGGGCACCACAATTTGATATTGTTGGTGCTGATAACAATTAGCACGAGCAACGCAAAATAAAGTGTCGCCGACTTAGCTCAGTAGGTAGAGCAACTGACTTGTAATCAGTAGGTCACCAGTTCGATTCCGGTAGTCGGCACCATTTTTTTGCCTCGATAGCTCAGTCGGTAGAGCAGAGGATTGAAAATCCTCGTGTCGGTGGTTCGATTCCGCCTCGAGGCACCATTATTTGGTGCATTGTTTAGATACGATACACAACAAATAATTCCTCCTTAGCTCAGTTGGTAGAGCGACGGACTGTTAATCCGCAGGTCGCTGGTTCGAGCCCAGCAGGAGGAGCCACATTAGAAGCCAAGTCGAAAGACTTGGCTTTTTTTGTTTCATAGCTCAGTTCTTCCTTCCCCTTTAGCCATTACTCCAACGAATTACTTTAGTTATTTTTTCCCAATCACTGTACTCCACTACTTGCCTTTTCTTTCTTAAAACTTTTTTCACCCCTAAAATTTAATCCAAATCATAGTTTCAACCCATACGACTACTGAGTTCTTACATTCTGAAATATGATTAAGAAAATATTACAGGTATCGATTCAGCTGCCGAAAACATAAGAACAACCCTTTTGTGAGCGAATTTTATGAAACTAAAGACACAAGCTTATTTGTTGTCAGGAATTATCTTAATTGCCTTGCTGGCTTTAACTGCGACAGGTTTATGGACGCTACGTGTAGCAAGTAATTTGGATAACAAAGCACGAGTGACAGAGCTTTTTAAGAGTGCTTACAGCATTCTTACTGAAGTCGAACAAATGTCTATTGAAGGGACACTTGAAGAAGATGAAGCTAAGGCGCTTGCAACTCGCCTACTGCGTAACAACATCTACAAAGACAATGAGTATGTTTATGTCGCCGATGAAAACATGACTTTCATTGCGACACCGCTTGATCCTCAACTACACGGCACCAGCTTCCATGATTTTAAAGATGGCAGCGGCAATAGTGTCGGTCAATTGATCTTAGACGTACTAGGTCGTAAAACTGGCCAAATCGTCGAATATACTTGGACCCAAAAACTGCCAGATGGCAGCATTGAAGAAAAACTTTCTATCGCCGAAAGAACACCACACTGGGGTTGGGTTGTCGGTACCGGAATTGGCTTCAATGAAGTAAATGCTCGCTTCTGGTCGACCGCACAATGGCAGTTACTTCTCTGTTTAGCTATCGCAGGCGTTATTCTCGCCTCTCTTATTGTCTCGATACGTCGCATGCTTGCACTGCTAGGTGGTGAACCACAAGACGTTCGTAAAGCAGTTCAAGATGTTGCAAAAGGCCATATCCAAACGACCTTCAACGAAAAGGCGCCTGAAGGCAGTATTTATGAAGCCGTTCAGAAGATGAGCCTATCTTTAGCACAATTGGTTGAGAACTTAGGTGGCTCTATGCATGCCCTACGCGGCGAATTAGCCAACGTAGAAGATCGCGCAGCCAGTATTGCTCAGCTAACAGACTCTCAGCAGCAATCAACTGAAATGATCGCCACTGCAATGACAGAAATGGCATCGTCAGCCAACAACGTTGCAGATTCTGCGAGTGATACTGCGCGTAATACCGATGAAGCAGATAAACAGTCTCAACATACTCAACAGCTGATCCATAACACGGTAGACAATATTCAAGGTCTTGCTGGCCAACTTGGGGCTGCAAGCAAAGCCGTTGCTGACTTAGACAATGACGTAAACAACATTGTTAAAGTCCTTGATGTTATCGGTGATATCGCAGAACAAACGAACTTACTTGCATTAAACGCAGCGATTGAAGCCGCTCGTGCTGGTGAACAAGGTCGTGGTTTTGCGGTTGTAGCAGATGAAGTTCGCAACCTTGCGGGCCGAACTCAAGATAGCACCAAAGAAATTCAGCTAATGATCAATAACCTGCAAGAAGGCTCGCGTAACGCTATTCAAACAATGGAAGTGTGTGCTGAAACCAGTGAAAGCACTGTAGAAGAGTCGCAAAATGCTTCTGAAGCGCTACAGCAGATCGTTGTCGCACTGGAATCTATCTCACAAATGAGTCATCAAATCGCCACTGCTGCGGCAGAACAGACTCAAGTAAGTGATGATATCTCCAAACGTATCAACATGATTGAAGAAAGCGGTACCCAATTAAGTGGTGTAGTTACAGAGAGTCATAACAGTACCCAAAGCCTAGCTCAAGTAGCTAATGAACTTGAAAATTGGCTAAGCAAGTTTACTGTTAAGCACTGATTCAGTCGCTAAACGAACAAAAGCACGCTTTAAAGCGTGCTTTTTTCGTCTCTAACCCCGACAAACAAGACCCTTCCAACATATAACCTACGTTGGTCTCTATACATTTCTTGCTCAAAATGAACAAAAACAGCCCATTAAGTATAGAAAAACAACAAACGATATTTTTTTTGCATTTTAATGTTGACCTGAAACCGGAAAAGCCTTTTAATACACCTCGTCGCCCGGATAGCTCAGTCGGTAGAGCAGAGGATTGAAAATCCTCGTGTCGGTGGTTCGATTCCGCCTCCGGGCACCACAATTTATTTGTTGGTGTCTGATTAAGACAACAACATGAAAAGAAATATAGTGCGCCGACTTAGCTCAGTAGGTAGAGCAACTGACTTGTAATCAGTAGGTCACCAGTTCGATTCCGGTAGTCGGCACCATTTCTTTTCCCAATGGACAATTCCTCCTTAGCTCAGTTGGTAGAGCGACGGACTGTTAATCCGCAGGTCGCTGGTTCGAGCCCAGCAGGAGGAGCCAATTTAGTGTGCCGACTTAGCTCAGTAGGTAGAGCAACTGACTTGTAATCAGTAGGTCACCAGTTCGATTCCGGTAGTCGGCACCATTCTTTTCTTTATGAAAAGAGCTTAAAAGAATAATTCCTCCTTAGCTCAGTTGGTAGAGCGACGGACTGTTAATCCGCAGGTCGCTGGTTCGAGCCCAGCAGGAGGAGCCACTTTTAGAAACCAAGTCGAAAGGCTTGGTTTTTTTTCGTCTCTACAATCTTCAACTCCGTTTACCTCAATCATCCCTCCCCTCTTTAACCTAACCACAGAGCACATTGGCACAAGCCCAAATTTACGCCTATAGTTATTCCACAAAATGCATAAGGAAATACTATGGCGAAGAAGCAACTGTTTATCATTGCCGCGGAAGTATCAGCCGAACTTAATCATGGTGTCATGATCGCTAAACAACTTCAGCTTGTTGCAAGTAACGCCCGAGCTCTTGCCTTAAGAGCAGGTGAAAGTGCAGCTGGGTTCCATCCAATTACCGATTCTATAGATGAACTCGTCAGACTAACGCTCACCACCTCAAGTGAAATTAACCGTAAAGCTCAAAACCTTAGCCAAGTAGCCACAGCAAGCGCACGTTCACTTGCAGTTTTACAGCATTTCGAAGCCGTATATCGCCGCGCTAAAAGTGCTCCCTACTTACATAGTCTCGATATCACTAGGGCCCAGTGTAAAGCTGAATTTGATGCACTCTGCCATACTTTCGATAAAGACTCCAAGGACCTTCATAGCTCTCTACAGAGCCTGTATGCAGAACTAAGAGTAGCCTTGATTATTTCGACCATGCTCAGTGTTGAAGCCTCCCAAGTCGCTGAACAGTTTAAGGATCAACTAAATGCTATTGCCGATAACGTGCAAACTTTTGCCGAGGCGATACGTGAACATGTTTTACAGTCACTAAAGCTATTCTCGTTATTTGATAAGGAAGATTATGCAATCAAGAGTTCTGTTTAAAGAGGGCACGCATAGATGGGTAATGTTTGCTAGAGATCCGCTCAAACCAGAAAAAATTATAGATACTAATCAATATATGATCGTTAATGAGGATCAGGCTGTATTGCTAGACCCTGGAGGCATTGAGCTTTTTTCATCAATGCTAAGTAGCGTTGTGAAAGAAGTACCCATAGATCAAATAAAGTATCTATTTGCCTCTCATCAAGATCCTGACATCATCTCCTCGCTAGGCTTATGGGACAAAGCTCTCCCCAGTGCTACGCTCTACTCTCCATGGCTATGGGAAGGGTTTATTCGCCACTTTGGCATGGAATCAATTAACTTCTCCCCTATTAAAGATGAAGGAGGAAGCCTCTCTCTAGGCGGACTCGATATTCAGTTTATTCCAGCCCATTACATGCATTCATCTGGTAATTTTTCTGTCTATGACCCTAAAGCAAAGATATTGATGTCTGGGGATATCGGAGCCGCGCTGGATAAACCGGAAGCCCCTTTCTTTGTTGAGGATTTCGAGCAGCATGTAGCCAAAATGGAGTACTTTCATCGACGTTGGATGCCATCAAACAAAGCAAAACATGCCTGGGTAGAACGAGTAAGCAAGCTGGAGATTGAAATGCTGTGTCCGCAACATGGCGCGATTTTTACTGGGGATAATATTCCTCGCTTTCTAGATTGGCTAGACACACTCGATGTAGGTATTGCTGTTAGATAAGGAAAAACAAAAACGCGCCCATTAATTCAATAATGGACGCGTTTACTATTTGAATAAACCAGTTGCGGTTAGGCTTTTACGCCCTCTTGCTGATTTAGCATGGCAACTTCTTTATCTAAGGCCTCTAGCTTCGCTTTCATCTGCTCTCGACATGTTGTCGCTAGTTCACGCACGTTTTCTTTACCAAAGCCCTCACAGCTCACTGGAGGCAACATTTCAACAATCACGTGACCGTTGTTCCAACGATTGAGTTTAATACCTGAAGTCGAGCTACATACGATAGGTACGATCGGCAATTGAGCGCCTACCGCAGCATGGAAAGCACCAGTCTTAAATGGCAGCAAACCGCGGCCACGAGAGCGTGTACCTTCAGGGAACATCCAAACAGACACATCACTTTGCTTCATTTGATCAACCACCTGATCAATGGTGCCTTTTGCTTTAGAACGGTTAGCACGGTCAATCAAGATGTTACCTGTAAGCCAGTATAACTGACCAAATAGCGGCATCCACGCTAAGCTTTTCTTACCAACTGTCACCACCTTTGGGGTGACTGCCGATGAAACCGTAAATAAATCCCAGTTATTTTGGTGGTTAGCAATATAGATGTGCTGACCTCGCTTATACGCATCTTCAGGCAAACGTAATTCAAGCTTGATCCCAAAAATACGCGACATCTTGCCGAACAAGCGGCCAAAGGCAAAAACATGTTTTGGGTTACGTGGGCTCAGTAAACAGTAGCCGCAACCAAAGATAAACATCACAATTGCAAATATCGCAACAGCCAATACACGTAGTAGTGCAATCATTGTTGTTCTCCAAGAACACAGTGAGTCAAAGAAATTGAACAAGACTCTAACTGATCTATCGTTCATAAAAAAGCCGAAACTGACGTTTCGGCTTACAAATGTTAGCTGAATTTTAAATTAGTCGCGAAATCGTTCGATGTTTGCGCCTAAAGCTGACAGCTTATCTTCAATTTTATCGTAGCCACGGTCGATATGGTAAATACGATCAACAATGGTTTCACCATTCGCAATACAACCTGCAATCACAAGGCTTGCCGATGCACGAAGGTCAGTTGCCATCACTTGAGCGCCACTCAACTCTTCCACATCACCACAAATAACGGTGTTGCCTTCAATCTCAGCTTTTGCGCCCATACGCATCAGCTCTGGCACATGCATGAAACGATTTTCGAAGATGTTTTCTGTAATCACACCGCCACCTTTCGCCATCAAGTTCAACAACGTGAACTGTGCTTGCATATCGGTAGGAAAACCTGGGTGAGGTGCAGTGCGAACCGTTACCGCTTTTAACTCACGGCCTGTCATGTCGACAGAGATCCAATCTTCACCGGTTTCAACATGAGCACCCGCTTCTTCAAGCTTAGCTAATACAGCTTCCAATAGATGCGCGCTAGTATTGCGACAAACAACTTTACCGCCAGAAACAGCCGCAGCCACAAGGAAAGTACCCGTTTCAATGCGATCCGCAACGACAGAGTGCTTACCACCGCCTAAACGCTCAACACCTTCAATCGTGATGGTATCTGTGCCTGCGCCAGAAATTTTAGCGCCTAGCTTATTCAAAAAGTCCGCCGTATCAACGATCTCAGGCTCACGTGCTGCGTTATCAAGCACTGTTTTGCCTTCCGCCAGCGTTGCTGCACACATGATAGTAATCGTCGCACCTACGCTAACTTTATCCATCACAATATGCGCGCCTTTCAGACGGCCATCAACATTCGCTTTTACATAACCATCTTCTAGTGTAATCGTCGCACCAAGCTGCTCTAGGCCATGAATATGTAAATCCACTGGACGAGCACCAATAGCACAACCACCAGGTAGTGAAACTTGACCTTGACCAAAACGAGCAACCAGTGGGCCTAGAGCCCAAATAGATGCACGCATCGTCTTAACTAAATCATAAGGTGCGCAATATTCATTGATACTGCTTGGGTCAACATGTACAGAACCGTTGCGTTCAACCTTTGCACCTAAACGTTTTAGCAATTCCATCGTTGTGTCGATATCACGAAGGTGCGGAACGTTCGCTACTTCTACTGGCTCTTCAGCCAAGATGGACGCAAATAAGATAGGAAGTGCGGCGTTTTTAGCACCTGAGATGGTGACTTCACCAACTAAAGGATCTTTCGACCCCGTAACTCGAAACTTTTCCATTACTAAACCTTACAGTGACATCAACTTCTTATCACGAGCCCACTCATCTGGAGTGAAAGCTTTGATAGATACTGCGTGAATGTCATTTCTTTGGATATATTCCATCAGCGGAGCGTAAATCAGTTGTTGCTTCTTAACGCGGTTCATTCCATCGAAACAAGCATCAACAGCGATCACTTCATAGTGGCTACCTTCACCTTTAACGATTAACTCTTCAAGGTTTAGTGCTTGTTCTAAAATCTGTTGTACTTTTGCGCTGTCCACAATTTACCCCTGTTTTAATTCTTTTAAATGCCCATCGAGATATTGTTCGACGTTACTTAACTGAAAAAGTGTCATCAGTTGTTTTGGCACGAAGCTGAGTATTATATGACAGTTTTGTTTTTTTGCATGCTCTAATAGGTGAATTAACATCACCATTCCCGCAGAGTCGACCCTTTCAAGCTGCTCTAACGAGACTTCAATGTGACTCTCGTCAACTTGCCATTGTTGCAACTGACTCCATAACAGAGGCACAGTGTCTCTATCCAAAACGCCACTTAATGCGTATTGACTTGGGGTGACGACTTGCCACTCTGGTTGACTCATTGCACTTTACTCTCGAAACGAATAGGTTGCTGAGCTAAACCTTCTAGCTCTTGAGCGACCGCTAAAATGCCTTCTTGACGAAGCTTTCCGCTCCATTCAGATTGTTTACTCGACAGCAGACTAATGCCTTCAGCGATCATATCAAACGCTTGCCACTCACCAGTTTTCTTGTCTTTTCGTAGTTTGAATTCAAGCTTAATATTTGGTCGAGGTGAATCTAAGATCTCTACCTTGATGCCTGTGATACTCTTTTTCGGGTCAAGCTTAGGCTCAGGACCGAATGCAATATTTTGATCGGTATACTGTGTCAAAACTTGCGCATACGAGCTCACTAAATAAGCACGAAAAGAGATAATAAACTGACCGACATCTTCTCGTTTTGCGCCTTTTAAATTCGGACCTAATAGCTTTAATGCCGCGTACTTTTCATTGACGTACGGCATCAATTCTTCTTCCACAATGACTTTTAAATAATCAGGGTCTTGCTGCACTTTAGGTTGCTCTGACTTCAAACGATCGAATGCTTGTTCAGAAACCTGCTTCATCATTTGATATGGCTGAGTCTTATCAATCTCTGCAGCGCTGACATTTGCTGCTAACACTACAGAAAAAAGAGTAAGCACTAACTTTCTTAACATGACTATTTCCCTATTCGTCTGCTGAGTCACCGCCAACGCTATACAGCACTTGGCCAATTAAATCTTCAAGTACTAAAGCAGACTTTGTATCTTCAATGAAATCACCGTCCACCAGCATCTGCTCATCTTCGAAAACAAAGCCGGGAGTCAAACCTATGTACTGTTCGCCGATCAAGCCAGAGGTCAGAATTTTCACGCTTGATGTCTCTGAGAATTGATCATATTTACCATTGATCGCCATGCTTACGACTGGCAGTAGTGATTCGGTATTCAAATCAATTCCCGTAACTCGCCCAACAACAACGCCGCCGACTTTGACGGGTGAACGCACTTTGAGGCTACCAATATTGTCAAACTCAGCGTTTAGAGTGTAAGTATCGTTAGAGCCGAAGCCCTTTACGTCAGCGACTTGAAAAATCATTACCAGAATTGCGCAAATTCCAGCAAGAACAAAGCTACCGACCCATAATTCAGTTTTTCGAGTTTGTTGCATGCTTAATTCCCAAACATCTATTAATTGCCAAACATCAAGGCAGTCAGTACGAAGTCTAGACCAAGTACTGCAAGTGAAGAGTGTACTACAGTGCGTGTGGTTGCTCGGCTAATGCCTTCCGAGGTAGGTATCGCATCATAGCCATTAAATAGAGCAATCCAAGTCACGGTAATCGCAAACACTAAGCTCTTAATCATACTGTTGCCAATATCTTGTCCTAGCTCAACAGACGCCTGCATCGCAGACCAGAAGCTGCCGTGGTCGATACCTTTCCAATCAACCCCAACAAGCTGGCCGCCCCAAATACCAACCGCCATAAAGATCATAGCGAGGAGCGGCATTGAAATAACCCCAGCCCAAAAACGTGGCGCAATCACTCGTTTTAACGGATCAACAGCCATCATTTCCATGCTCGACAACTGTTCCGTTGCTTTCATTAAACCAATCTCGGCCGTCAAAGCAGAGCCAGCACGACCAGCGAATAACAGAGCCGTCACAACAGGGCCAAGCTCTCGAAGCAATGAAAGTGCGACCATTTGACCAAGTGCACCTTCAGCACCGAAATCAATCAGGATAACGTAACCTTGAAGACTTAAGACCATCCCAATGAACAAGCCTGATAAAACAATAATCAACAATGACTGAACGCCAACACTGTATAACTGCTTAGTCAATAACGGAAGGTTTTGAATTGGCTTTGGACGCGTGACAAGCGCGCCATACAGCATAAGACTTGCTCGGCCAAATGATTCCATGACTGAAAGCGAGCGACGCCCAATACCCGCGATAAAGTTTGCTAAGTCAGCCATCATTGAAACAGTTCCTTTGCAATTGGTTGGGCAGGATAACGAAATGGCACAGGGCCATCAGCATCACCTTTGAGAAATTGTTGAACCTGAGGATCTGGATTCGCAACGAGCTCTTCTGGCGTTCCACTAGCAATGATTTTCCCGTTGGCCAAGATATAAACCCAATCGGCAATGCTCATCACTTCAGGCACATCATGTGAAACAACCACAGATGTCACCCCTAAGGCTTGGTTTAAATTTCGAATCAATTCAACTAGAACCCCCATAGTAATCGGATCTTGGCCAACAAAGGGTTCATCAAACATGATTAAGTCAGGATCAAGCGCGATCGCCCGCGCCAAAGCTGCGCGTCTTGCCATACCGCCCGACAACTCACTCGGCATAAGCTGTGCCGCACCACGTAAGCCCACTGCCTCTAATTTTAGTAACACTAAAGTTCGAATAAGTTCTTCACTTAATTGAGTATGTTCACGTAAAGGAAAAGCGACGTTATCGAAAACTGTTAAATCAGTAAACAAAGCGCCAGATTGAAACAACATACTCATTTTTTTGCGTGCGGCATATAAACGCTTTCGGCTCAGTGATGGGATATTGTCGCCATCAAACCAGATCTCACCTAATTGAGGGTAAATCTGTCCGCCAATCAAACGTAATAATGTGGTCTTCCCTATACCTGAAGGGCCCATGATTGCGGTCACTTTGCCTTTAGGAACTCGCAAGCTGACATCATCAAATATCTTTCGCTCTCCTCGCGAAAACGATAAGTGATTGATGGTTACTAGGTCTTCTGATGTCATTCAAACCTCTAACTTGGGCACTAAGAATGGGCAATCATAAGCACATTCAAATGGAATTAAAAGCACTGTTCGATTAATTAGTTGCTTCTCATTTGTACTTAATTGATTGTAATTCATCCTATCGCAAAGGATTACTTAGAATCATCACTTAACAATTAATTGAATGATCCGCTTCCCTTTTATAACCCAAAGCGTCAAAATTAACGGTTAAATTCTCTCGTTGTAAATTAATTAGGAAGCATCATGTTTGAAGCCGTTGCGTTTCTCATCATCGGATTAGTATTTTTGGTTTGGAGTGCTGATAAGCTGGTATTTGGCTCTGCTGCATTAGCTCGAAATTTCGGTATCTCTCCACTAGTCATCGGTATGACGATTCTTGCAATGGGTTCTTCGGCACCTGAAATGATGGTTTCTGCAACCGCAGCACTTGATGGTAAAACCGATACTGCAGTAGGTAATGTTTTGGGTTCAAACATTGCTAACATCGCCCTTATTCTGGGTATCACTGCGTTAATCAAACCACTCTCAATCAGCTCAGCCGTATTACGCCGCGAGCTTCCACTTATGATAGGCGTAACCCTTCTTGCCGGCATTTTACTTTGGGATAGCCACTTAGGTTTTTACGAAGGTATTCTTCTCTTCGTTCTTTTTGCCGCCTTTATCATTGCCATGCTGCGAATTAGCCAAAAAGAAAAAGCCGCAGGTAGCGTCGATCCGCTTTTGGAAGAACAAGAATCCGAAGTTCCTGATGGCGTCAGTATCCCTAAAGCGGCAATGTGGGTTGTGATTGGTTTAATCATCCTGCCCGTCTCCGCAGATCTATTAGTCGATAACGCGGTTATTATTGCTCAGTACTTTGGGATGAGTGATTTGGTGATCGGCCTAACCATCATTGCAGTTGGTACCAGCTTACCTGAACTAGCAGCATCTCTGGCAGGCGTTATGAAAGGTGAAGATGATATGGCCGTTGGCAACATTATTGGATCCAACGTCTTCAATATCTTAGCTGTAATGGGTATTCCAGGAATCTTAAACCCATCTATCCTCAGCGAGTATGCGATGGGACGAGATTTTTGGGTCATGCTAGGTGTATCCTTACTGCTTGTTGTCATGGCGCTAGGTAAATCACGCAGTATCAATCGCATTGAAGGTGGCGTGCTTTTCTGTACCTTTATCGCCTATCAAGCATACCTAATCATGAATATGACGGCTTAATATTTATTACTGAGGTTTCACATGTTTGACTATCGTTCGGCAGCACAAGAAGTTCTTCGCACTGAGATCGAGGCCTTGAAGCAACTAGAACACTATTTCAATCAGGATTTCACTAAAGCATGTGAACTGATCTTTGCCAATACTGAAGGGAAAGTGGTTGTGATGGGGATGGGAAAATCTGGGCATATTGGCAATAAGATCGCGGCAACGCTAGCGAGCACCGGTACGTCATCATTTTTCGTACACCCAGGTGAAGCGGCACACGGTGACTTAGGTATGATTGAGCCAGGCGACATCGTATTGGCTATTTCTAACTCTGGCGAATCTTCTGAGATTTTGGCTCTATTTCCTGTCTTAAAGCGACTGAATATCAAAATAATCAGTATGACAGGTAAGCCTCACTCCAATATGGCAAAGCTATCGGATCTGCACCTTCAAATTACAGTACCGAAAGAAGCTTGCCCTATTCAGCTAGCACCAACCTCAAGCACCACAGCAACCTTGGTGATGGGAGATGCGCTAGCTATGGCGCTAATGCAAGCTCGTGGGTTCACTGCTGATGACTTTGCGTTGTCTCATCCGGGTGGCGCGCTCGGTCGAAAACTGCTACTGAAGCTTTCTGATATCATGCACACTGGTGACAAATTACCTTTAGTAACACCGAATACCGTAGTGCGTGATGCACTGCTAGAGATCAGCCAAAAAGGGCTCGGTATGACGGCAGTGGTAGATGACCACCAGCAACTTGTTGGTATATTCACTGATGGCGACCTACGTCGAATTTTAGATAAACGAGTTGATATTCACAGTGCTATTATCGGCGATGTAATGACCATTAACCCAACCGTTGCCACCCCTAACATGCTGGCTGCTGAAGGGCTAAATATGATGCAAGATAAGAGCATCAATGGTTTGATTCTTTGCGACCAAGGCAAAGTTGTAGGCGCGCTTAATATGCACGACATGCTAAAGGCAGGAGTAATGTAATGTCTCAGATGGTCGAAACTTTATACCAACCAGTGGAACAAACTACTCTAGCCATTGCCAAAGAGATAAAGCTGCTTATCTGTGATGTGGATGGGGTCTTTTCCGATGGCCTTGTTTACATGGGCAACGATGGTGAAGAGCTCAAAACATTCCATACTCGTGATGGCTATGGCGTAAAATCCCTCATGAATGCAGGCATTGAGATTGCTATCATTACTGGCCGTAAATCACAAATCGTTGAGAATAGAATGAAAGCCTTAGGCATCTCACTGATTTATCAAGGCCAAGACGATAAAATAAAAGCATACCAAGATATTTGTAAGAAGTTGAATATCTCAGCACAGCAAACAGGCTATATTGGTGATGATCTGATCGATTGGCCGGTGATGGAACAAGTCGCACTAAAAGTATGTGTAGCTGACGGTCATCCGTTGTTAGCGAAAAGAGCAAACTACGTGACTGCAATTAAAGGCGGCCATGGTGCTGTCCGAGAGGTTTGCGACCTCATCCTCCAAGCGAGAGATGAATTAGATGTTCACAAAGGTTTGAGTATATGAGTCTATCTCGTATCGGCTATCTCATTTTGGGTTTTGCTCTTTGTTGGTCAGGCTACTACTACTTTAGTCGCCAACAACAAGAAGCACCGAAAGTTAGCCCTGATCTAGAACAGCCAATGTTTAGTGGCCAACAACTCACCAATACTTCATTTACAGATGAAGGTGTGCGTAGCTATGTGATCACTTCGCAAAGCCTCGATCACTACGCCAAAAATGGTGACACGGTTTTTGAACAACCCGTATTAAAAGTCTACAAGGAAGGATTGACTCAAGAATGGGAAATGACCGCCAATACAGGTGTGCTCGATAAGAAGCATGTTTTAACTCTGTCTGGTGATGTTATTGTTAACAACCTATTACCTGAGTCCGGATTCAATACACTGTCTACGAGCAGTATAAGTATCCAATTAGACAACCGAGATTTTTGGGCAGATAACCAAGTTATCATTCATGGCCCACAATTTGAAACCGTTGGTCAAGCAATGAAAGGCAACTTTGCTGACCACGATGCAACCCTATATAAGAGCGTACAAGGTAGATATGAAACTCTCACACCTTAGTCTTATTGCTTGTTTATTTATGTCGGGCCAAGCACTAGCCTTGTCCACAGACCAGAAGCAACCGGTATACATTGACTCAGACAGTCAACAGTTGGACATGCAAAGCAATCAAGTCACTTTCTTAGGTGATGTAAAGCTAAAACAAGGCAGTATCAACATCAATGCTGAGAAAATCATCGTCACTCGTGACCCGAAAGACGGTTCAATTCAGCGTATTGATGGATTTGGTGAACTTGCGACGTTTTCTCAGCTTACCGATGATGGCAAAACACTCTACGGCGAAGCCAAAGAACTGGAATACAGTTTGGCTAAAGACCAACTGACTATGCGTAACAAAGCGATGCTCTCTCAAGATGACAGCCTCATTCGTGGTAACCAAATTCGTTACCAGATTTCATCGCAAAAACTGATCGCTGATGGTAAACAAAAAGGCGATCGCGTATCGACTGTCCTTCAGCCTCAAGCAGTACAAGAATAATATGACATTATTAAAAGCAGAGCATTTAGCCAAAAGCTACAAAAACCGCAAGGTGGTATCTGATGTAAGCCTACAGGTTGAGTCAGGCCAAATTGTAGGCTTACTCGGCCCTAATGGTGCAGGTAAAACCACCTCGTTTTATATGATTGTAGGCTTAGTTGCGCGTGATGAAGGCTCTATTTTCATTGATGATGAAGACATCAGTATTCTTCCTATGCACAGTCGTGCTCGCATGGGTATTGGTTATCTTCCACAAGAAGCGTCCATCTTCCGTAAACTGTCTGTTGAAGACAATATCATGGCCGTTCTTGAAACTCGCAAAGAGCTAACACGAGAAGAGCGACAGGACAAACTGGAAGATTTGCTCGAAGAATTCCACATTCAGCACATTCGCCAAAGCGCAGGTATGGCACTATCTGGGGGTGAACGTCGTCGAGTTGAAATCGCCAGAGCACTTGCCGCTAATCCGAAATTTATCTTGCTTGATGAACCATTCGCGGGTGTTGACCCAATTTCAGTGATTGATATTAAGAAGATCATTGAACATTTACGCGATCGTGGACTAGGCGTATTAATCACGGACCATAACGTTCGAGAGACCCTCGACGTATGTGAAAAAGCTTATATTGTGAGCCAAGGACATTTGATTGCGGAAGGATCGCCGAACGAAGTTCTCAATAATGAACAAGTAAAACAAGTTTATCTCGGCGAACAATTCCGTCTATGATTAAAGTGAAGAACAGCAAGATTCTCTAGCATTTAAGGCAAAAATTACTGAATGAAACCCTCATTACAACTCAAGCTAGGTCAACAGTTAGCCATGACTCCGCAGCTACAGCAAGCGATTCGTTTGTTGCAGTTGTCGACGCTGGATCTTCAACAAGAAATTCAAGAGGCGTTAGACTCCAACCCACTACTTGAGGTTGAAGAATCGAGTGAAGATACCCCAGTCGCTGAAGATAAGTCAGGTAATGAGGACAAAGAGCCAACCGTCGATGTTGGAGATGCTGAACCACAAGATAGCTCTGAGTTAATAGAAAAATCAGAAATCAGCTCAGAGCTTGAAATAGACACCACTTGGGAAGACGTCTATAGCGCAAACACTGGCAGCACTGGCATCGCACTTGATGATGACATGCCTGTTTATCAGGGCGAAACTACCCAGTCACTGCTCGACTACCTAACTTGGCAGCTCGACCTTACACCATTTAGTGAAACCGACCGCACGATTGCAATGGCGATTATTGATGCCGTTGATGACTATGGTTACCTCACAGTATCACCGCAAGATATTCTTGAAAGCTTTGATAACGAAGAGATCGAAATAGAAGAGATTGAAGCAGTACGTAAACGCATTCAACAATTTGATCCATTGGGTGTCGCTTCCGTTAATCTGCAAGACTGTTTATTGCTACAGTTGGCGACTTTCCCAGAAGACACGCCTTGGCTATCAGAAGCTAAACGAGTTCTAACTGATCATATTGATCAGTTAGGTAACCGTGATTACAAACTGATCATAAAAGAAGCTAAGCTAAAAGAAGCAGATTTACGTGAAACACTAAAACTGATTCAACAGCTCGATCCTAGGCCTGGTAGCCGAATCTCAACAGAGCACGCTGAGTATGTCATTCCGGATGTCTCTGTCTATAAAGATCATGGTAAGTGGGTTGTTACTATCAACCCTGACGCAGTCCCTAGATTGAAGGTTAATCAACAATACGCCGCACTAGGTAAAGGTAGCAGCGCAGATAGCCAATACATTCGTAGCAACTTACAAGAAGCAAAATGGCTGATTAAAAGCTTAGAAAGTAGAAACGAGACACTGCTCAAAGTTGCTAAGTGTATTGTTGAACATCAACGCGATTTCTTCGAGTATGGTGAAGAAGCTATGAAGCCGATGGTACTCAATGATGTGGCACTGGATGTCGACATGCATGAGTCAACCATCTCACGGGTAACAACGCAGAAATTCATGCATACCCCACGTGGCATCTTTGAACTTAAGTACTTCTTCTCCAGCCACGTCAGCACTGACAATGGTGGAGAATGTTCATCTACTGCAATTCGAGCTTTAATTAAGAAGCTAGTTGCTGCCGAGAACAGTGCAAAACCACTGAGTGACAGTAAGATTGCAGCTCTACTCGCTGACCAAGGGATTCAGGTCGCTAGACGAACAATAGCAAAATACCGAGAATCACTAGGCATTGCCCCTTCAAGTCAGCGCAAACGCCTGTTGTAAGGCATTTAACCGAGAAGGAAAGTCTATGCAAATCAATATTAATGGCCACCACATTGATCTAACAGATTCAATGCAAGACTATGTAAATGAAAAGTTTCAAAAGCTAGAACGCTTTTTTGACCACATCAACAGCGTTCATGTTGTATTAAAAGTTGAAAAAGTCCGTCAAATCGCAGAAGCTACCCTTCACGTAAATCAGGGCGAGATACATGCTTCCTCGGATGATGAAAACATGTATGCCGCTATCGATTCCTTAGTCGACAAATTAGTTCGACAGCTAAACAAGCACAAAGAGAAGCTAAACGCTCACTAACCACCATGCAATTAAGCGAAATCCTTACACTGGACTGCACTAAAAGTGCGGTCCAGTGCACTAGTAAAAAACGTGCCCTAGAAATGATCAGTGAACTCGTTGCTGAAAAAACAGGTCAGAACTCAACTGAACTCTTCGAATGCATGCTCAGCCGTGAAAAAATGGGCAGTACTGGCATTGGAAATGGAATAGCCATTCCCCATGCTCGTATGCAATCCAGTGAGCAAGCCGTTGCCGTATTACTGCAATGCGAATCACCGGTTGAATTTGATGCTATCGACAATCGCCCTGTTGACCTACTTTTTGCTCTACTTGTGCCTGATGCACAATGTAAAGAACATCTTAAAACCCTTTCCAGTATGGCAGAGCGTCTAAACGATAAGCAGATCCTTAAACAACTCCGTAAAGCACAATCAGATCAAGAGCTTTACGAAATCATGGTTAGCCAATAATGCGTCTTATCGTTGTTAGTGGTTATTCAGGAGCCGGCAAAAGCGTCGCGCTCCGTGTACTAGAAGATCTCGGCTATTACTGTGTCGACAACCTTCCAGTTGATATGCTCGATACTTTTGTCCAATCTGTTCAATCCAGTAAACAGAACGTTGCGGTCAGTATCGACATTCGTAACCTACCAGTAGAGCCCAACCTTGTTGAAGACGTATTAACTCGGCTAAAACAGAGCTCCGACGTAAGCGTTTTGTTCTTAGATGCCAACAAAGAGACATTACTCAAACGCTATAGCGAAACACGCCGTATCCACCCGTTAACGTTAAGCCTAGAAAATACATCACTAGAACAAGCAATAGAAAAAGAACGTTCTATTCTTTCTCCACTTAAAGAGCACTCCGACTTAGTCATTAACAGCAGCAATCAATCCCTGCACGAGTTAAGTGAAACGGTTCGGATGCGTGTCGAAGGTAGAGAACGCAAAGATCTCGTTATGGTGTTCCAATCGTTTGGGTTTAAGTATGGCTTGCCAAGTGATGCGGACTATGTATTTGATGTTCGATTCCTGCCCAATCCACACTGGGAACCAGATCTAAGACCGTTGACAGGGCTGGATGCTCCTATCAAGTCATTTTTGGAAAGTCATGCTGAAGTGCTCGAATTAAAGCAACAGATTCAGAAGTTCATCGAGAATTGGCTACCACTACTTGAAAAGAATAACCGTAGCTACTTAACCGTGGCGATCGGTTGTACGGGTGGCAAACATCGCTCAGTCTACCTCACTCAACAGATTGGTGAGTACTTTGCGCAAATGGGCCACCAGGTCCAAATTCGTCATGCCTCATTAGAGCAAAATCACAAGGAATAACCCCTATGCAGCAACAGAGTAGAACTGTACTTATCCAAAACCGTTTAGGTCTTCATGCTCGTGCTGCAGTCAAACTCGTCGAACTTGCACAATCTTTTGATTCAGTTCTGACTATTCAAAATCATGAAGGGAAAGAAGCCACAGCGGATAGTGTCATGGGGCTGCTCATGCTGGAGTCTGCCCAGGGTGAACACGTTACTATTAGCGCTGAGGGAGATGACGCACACCCTGCCTTAGAAGCTGTCTGCCACCTTATTGAAGACAAGTTTGAAGAAGAGGACTAACCTCTTACTGACTAATTGCCTTTCCTTCACATTAACTTATTAAATACATTCTAAAATTAAGTTACTATTCGTACCATTATAAACATATAGAGTCAGGGGGAACCGATGGCCGAGCAAATTGAATTTGACCAAGCTCACCAAGCCCTCCAGGAAGTTACAGAAGCTCTAGAAAATGGTCGCTTTGTCCATGTCCGCCGTCAGCTTCAGGACATGGAACCAGAAGACATTGCCCATCTATTAGAAGCCTCTCCACGTAAGAGTCGTGAAGTTCTTTGGCAGTTAACTGATCCCGAAGATTACGGTGAGATCCTCGATGAATTGAACGAGGATGTAAAAGACGATCTTGTGTCACGAATGGCACCTGAAATGCTTGCAGAAGCGACGGAAGGCATGGAGACGGATGACGTCGCTTACGTACTTCGAAGCTTACCTGATGATGTATCTCGTGAAGTTCTCGCACAAATGGACGCAACCGAGCGTCTATTGGTTGAAACCGCTCTCTCCTACCCAGAAGATACCGCTGGTAGCTTGATGAACACTGACGTTATCACGATTCGTGGTGATGTCGATGTGGATGTAGTACTTCGTTATCTGAGAATGAAAGGAGAGCTACCAGAAGCGACTGACGCTCTTTATGTCATTGATGAAGAAAATCGCTTAATCGGTGAATTGCCTATTACGACCCTGCTCACCACTCAACCTGACGTAAAAGTCAGTGATGTGATGGAGGATGCCGATGAAGCGATTGAAGTCACTATGAGTGACTCTGATATCGCAAGCCTATTTGAGCGTCGAAACTGGGTTTCAGCGCCTGTCATTGATGAAAATCAGCACCTAGTCGGTCGAATCACCATTGATGACGTAGTTGACGTCATTCGTGAAGACGCCGAACACTCAATGATGAGCATGGCGGGTATGGATGATGACGAAGATACCTTCGCCCCCGTTGTCAAATCCGCACGAAAACGTAGTGTCTGGCTAGGAGCAAATGTCCTTGCTGCACTCGCGGCGGCATCAGTTTCCAATATGTTTGAAGCCACCCTCGACCAAATGGCTGCCATTGCTGTACTCATGACTATTGTGCCATCCATGGGCGGAGTTGCAGGTAACCAAACTGTTGCCTTAGTCATTCGTGGCTTAGCCCTTGGCCACATCGGTGACTCAAACAAACGTGAACTGCTATTGAAAGAAGCTGCTATCGGCTTATTAAACGGCATTATGTGGGCTCTGATTATTGGCGGTATTGTTGTAGCTTGGAAAGGTAACTGGATGCTAGGAGGAATTATCTCTGCAGCTATGTTAACCAACTTATTAGTCGCTGGCGTTGCTGGTGTTACCATTCCTATTTTACTTAAAAAGATGAACATCGATCCGGCATTGGCGGGAGGTATGGCCCTCACGACTGTCACTGACGTTATTGGTTTGTCCGTTTTCTTAGGCCTTGCCACTATTCTGATTTAAGCTTCCAACCCATCAGATTTAAATCATCGTTCAATAAAAAGCGCAGTATCAACTGCGCTTTTTGCTTTCTAGTTAAGGTTTGGTCCAAGCCATTTTTCAGCCTCAAGCATATCCCAACCTTTTCGGTCCGCGTAACTCTCTGCTTGGTCCTGTTGGATTTGAGCAATAGCAAAATAGCGAGAATCTGGGTGGGAGAAATACCAACCAGACACCGAAGCACCGGGCCACATTGCGTAGCTAGAGGTCAGTGACATCTCAATCGTCTCTTCCACATTTAGCAACTCCCACAGCGGCCCTTTCTCAGTATGCTCAGGACATGCTGGATAACCTGGCGCAGGTCGAATGCCTTGATACTTCTCACGAATCAAATCATCGTTTGACAGATCCTCGTCTGCTGAGTATCCCCAAATTTCTTTACGCACTTTCTCATGAAGGTATTCAGCAAAAGCTTCTGCCAGACGATCAGCCACTGCCTGAATCATGATAGCGTTGTAATCATCACCTGCAGCTTTATATTCATCCGCTAACTCACGCTCACCAATTCCACCAGTGACAGCGAAAGCGCCAATCCAATCCTTTTTACCTGATGCTTTAGGAGCAATATAATCTGACAAACAGTAGTTAAAGCCTTTTGGTTTCTCTGTTTGTTGGCGAAGGTTACATAGAACTTTAGCCACTTCAGTGCGTGATTCATCGGTATACACTTCAATATCATCACCAACGCTTGCGGCCGGGAATAATCCACACATGCCACGCGCTTTGAGTAACCCTTCTTGCTCAACACGATCAAGAAGCTCATTTGCATCTTTAAATAGTCGTTGAGCCTCTTCCCCTACTTCTTCATGCTCCAAAATCTTAGGGTATTTACCGACTAACGACCAAGTCATAAAGAAAGGTGTCCAATCGATATAGTTACGCAAAACTGATACATCAAAGTCGTCAAACACATGCACACCAGGTTTAGCTGGCACAGGTGGAGTGTAGCTGTCCCAATCAATTGCGACTTTATTCGTTCTAGCTTGCTCTAAAGTCACCGGTTTGGTTCGAGGCTTTTTGCGATTATGTTGATCACGAACACGGACATAATCAGCATCAAGCTTTTCAACAAATGCAGGGCGCAATTCATCTGATAACAGTGATGTACAAACACCAACGGCACGTGACGCATTATTCACGTAGACCACTGGATTCTTGTAATTCTGTTCAATTTTAACTGCAGTATGTGCTTTGGATGTCGTCGCGCCACCAATCAACAATGGCAGGTCAAAATCCAGACGCTCCATCTCTTTAGCCACATGCACCATCTCATCCAATGATGGGGTGATTAACCCTGATAGACCGATAATGTCGACATTTTCTTCTTTCGCAACTTTTAAGATTTTCTCACAAGGCACCATAACGCCAAGGTCAATGATCTCGTAGTTATTACATTGTAGAACCACGCCCACTATATTCTTACCGATATCGTGCACATCGCCTTTTACGGTCGCAAGTAAGATTTTGCCATTTGATGATCCAGCTTGCTTCGATGCATTGATATAAGGTTCCAGGTGAGCAACCGCCTGTTTCATTACACGCGCAGATTTTACGACCTGAGGTAAGAACATTTTGCCCTCCCCAAACAAATCGCCAACCACGTTCATGCCATCCATCAAAGGGCCTTCGATCACCTCTAGAGGCTTTGAAGCATTAACGCGTGCCTCTTCTGTGTCCTCAACAATAAACTCTGTGATGCCTTTAACGAGCGCATGCTCAAGACGCTTTTCAACCGCCCATGTACGCCACTCTAACGCCGAAGCGTCTTCCTCTTTACCGACACCTTTGTTGGCATATTCTGCAGCTATATCAAGTAATCGCTCAGTACCATCATCACGACGGTTCAGAACAACATCTTCCACCGCCTCTCGGAGTTTCTCTGGTACGTTGTCGTAGATCTCCAGTTGGCCTGCATTCACGATCCCCATGTCCATACCATTCTTGAAACAATGGTAAAGGAACACGGCGTGAATCGCTTCACGAACATAATTATTACCACGGAAAGAGAAAGAAACGTTGGAAACACCACCAGAGATCATTGCATGAGGCAAATCGCGTTTAATATCAGCAACGGCTTCAATGAAATCTACCGCGTAGTTGTTGTGCTCTTCAATACCTGTCGCTACCGCAAAGATATTTGGGTCAAAAATAACGTCTTCTGGTGGGAAGCCCACTTCGTCAACCAAGATATTGTAGGCATTGGTACAAATTTGTAGCTTACGCTCACGAGTTTCTGCCTGCCCAACTTCATCAAAGGCCATCACAATTACAGCGGCGCCATAGCGACGAATCAGCTTGGCTTGCTCAACGAACTTCTCTTTGCCTTCTTTTAGCGAGATAGAGTTCACGATGCCTTTACCTTGAATACACTTCAAGCCAGCTTCAATAACCTCCCACTTCGAAGAGTCGACCATAATTGGTACTTTCGAAATTTCAGGTTCAGATGCACAAAGATTCAGGAAGCGAACCATGCAGGCTTCTGCATCTAGCATCCCTTCATCCATGTTGATATCAATGATCTGAGCACCGTTTTCAACTTGCTGACGAGCGACGTCTAACGCCTCATCGTATAACTCTTCCTTAATTAAACGCTTAAAACGCGCTGAGCCTGTTACATTGGTACGCTCACCGACGTTAATGAATAGGCTTTCCTTTTCAATCGTCAGTGGCTCTAAACCCGACAAACGACAAGCAACCGTCAATTCAGGTAAAGCACGAGGGGTAACTCCTTCAACGGCTTCAGCCATGTGGCGAATATGCTCTGGCGTCGTACCACAACAGCCACCAATTAGGTTTAAAAATCCACTTTCAGCCCACTCTTTAACATGCTCAGCCATATCTTCAGGAGAGAGGTCGTATTCACCAAACGCATTTGGTAGGCCAGCATTTGGGTGGGTAGAAACAAACGATTCAGAAATACGCGATAACTCTTCCACATATGGACGAAGCTCATCTGGGCCTAGAGCACAGTTTAGGCCGAAAGAGATTGGATTAACGTGACGCAGTGAATTATAGAAGGCTTCTGTGGTTTGACCTGAAAGCGTACGCCCTGAAGCATCCGTGATCGTTCCTGAGATCATCACGGGCAACGAGTAGCCGAGCTCTTCAAATACAGTATCGACAGCAAACGCACAGGCTTTCGCATTTAGGGTATCAAAAATTGTTTCGATGAGAATTAAGTCTGAACCACCTTTGATCAAAGCATGAGTGGACTCAGAATAAGCTTCCACTAACTCATCAAAGCTAACATTTCGATAGCCCGGATCATTCACATCAGGAGAAATAGAACAAGTGCGGTTCGTTGGGCCTAGAACACCTGCTACGTATCTTGGCTTTTCAGGTGTTTTCGCAGTCCACTCATCTGCCGCCTCACGTGCGAGTTTAGCTGCAGCAAAGTTAATTTCTTCGCTTAGGCTTTCCATGTCATAGTCAGCCATTGCTATGGTAGTAGCATTAAAGGTATTGGTTTCAAGAATATCAGCACCCGCCTCTAGGTAAGCAGAGTGGATGTCCTTTATTAATGCTGGCTGTGTAAGAACTAAAAGGTCATTATTGCCTTTCAGATCGCAGTGCCAATCAGCAAATCGCTCACCACGATAGTCTTGCTCTTCCAATTTGTAATCTTGAATCATGGTGCCCATGCCACCATCAATCAATAAGATACGTTGCTTTAATTGAGCTTCAATCTGTTGCCTTACATTACTTCCCACAGTACAGCCTCATTCCTTTAATTATCTCTCCATCCTATCACAGTTATTAAAGGAGTCTAGACGTCTAAAACAACAAAATTCATCACCTTCCCATGACAAAAAAGTGTTTGCTATTTAAGCAAGCTAGGAACAAAATCCTCATTCACAATTTGTTACATACTGGGGTTCTCATGTCGGTCTACTACACCCTCTGCTTTTTATCTGCAGCAGCAATGATGATTGCTTTTATAAACAGCAAGATAGGTAAAATGCAAACCACCATAGCGATTACAGCAGGTTCAATGATCCTGTCTCTGCTTATCCTGATCGCGGGTCAAAATGATTGGTTCCAACTAACAGAAATTGCTTCGAAGACAATGTCGAGCATTAACTTCGAAGATTTTTTGCTAAAGGGTATCTTAGGCTTTCTATTGTTTGCAGGCGGTTTGGGCATCAAACTACCTAACCTGAAAGATCAGAAGTGGGAGATTACCGTTCTGGCTCTAGGGGCGACACTCTTCTCAACATTTTTCATCGGCTTCGCTCTCTATGGATTCTGCCAACTGATTGGTATCCACTTTGAGCTAGTTTACTGTTTGTTATTCGGAGCTTTAATTTCACCAACCGACCCTATTGCCGTCTTAGCTATTGTCAAAAAACTCGACGCACCAAAGCGAATTTCTACTCAAATTGAGGGGGAATCTCTATTCAACGATGGCTTTGGTCTTGTCATCTTTGTCACTATTTATACCATTGCATTTGGCACCGAAGCTCCAACCGTAGGCAGTGTAACGCAGCTGTTTATTCAGGAAGCTATTGGAGGCATTGCTTACGGTTTTGTATTAGGTCTTGTTTTCCATTACCTAATCAGTGCAACTGACGATCACTCAATGGAATTACTTCTTACGATAGGTATTCCGACCGCTGGGTACGCATTCGCGGAGGTTTTGCACGTATCAGGCCCACTGGCGATGGTGGTATCAGGTATCATGATCGGTAACTGGACTCGCTTCATCGGCTTCTCTAAAGAGAGTGAAGATCACCTAGATCATTTCTGGGAACTCGTCGATGAATTCCTTAATGGCGTGCTATTTCTACTTATCGGTATGTCGATGCTACTGTTTGAATTCCATGAAGAAGACTGGATTTTGATGGCTTTCTCTATTCCATTGGTTCTATCAGCGCGTTACCTCAGTGTATTGTTATCCTACATTGGCTTTAAGCGGTATCGTAAATACAACCCTTGGTCAGTTAGAATACTCACCTGGGGTGGACTGCGCGGCGGCTTAGCATTGGCAATGGCGCTTTCTATTCCTTCCGGTATTTGGGTTATTCAAGACAAGCTTATCGATGTGAAAGAGATCATTCTCGTCATGACTTACTCTGTTGTCGTTTTTTCAATACTGATTCAAGGGGCGACAATCACCCCCATGATAGAAAAAGCTAAGCTTGCCCAAAAAGAAATGGAAAAAACGCAGAACAGCGAACAAGAACAAATAAACAGTTAATAAAAAAGCAGCAAACTCGCTGCTTTTTTTGTCCACCAATATTCGTAATGTCTACTTATCTAGCGCTTCAACTTTGTGATTAGTTTTGTGCAATGATTTACGCACTTTAATAAAGATAAAACTAGAAATCGCAACAGCTAAGGTGATCATAGGAGCTGCCATTAAACCAATAGTGACATACTTACTTACTTGTTCCGGCAATAAAGGAAGTAACATACCAAATGAACATAAAAGTAGTGTCCATAAAATCGCGCTTAGCCAAGAGAAATAATGGAACTTGCTGATTTTATTTGCTCTCATCCCCATCATCAGCGGCAATAACGAGCGAACGACTGGAATAAAGCGAGCACTGAATAATGCTACGAGCCCATGCTTACCTAATAAAATATCGACCTGCGCTAATCTATTACTCGGAACCGCGTTCACCCACCCTTGCACTTTCGGTAATCTGTTAAGCCACTTTCCTTGCAGGTATCCTGCCCAAGTACCACAAGCTGCACATATAATAATGACCAGTAGTACAATAATTGGGTCCAACACTCCCACGGCTGCCAAAGTACCTGATAACACAACAACACTATCACAGGGGAAAGGAGCCGCGGGGATAAAGCCACTTTCAAGAAAGATTAGAGCTCCAACGACTGCGTAGATTAATACGGCACTTTGAGGGTTTTGCAGTACAGAAAAGTCTTGATTCCATAACGCCATCAGTACCGAAAAAATTGCGTCCAACATGCTAGATCCTTGCAGGCTACACTCAACCATAATGGTGGTAAGTTTTGTCTGTTGTATCTCTGTCAGAGCCCAAGTACAAACACGATAAGTAATCGTTAGGATTGATAGTTGTTAGGTACATTTCATTTCTGCACTACACAGTTTCTCCCGCTATCTTTAGCAAGATATAAATACCCATCAACACGGTTCAGTACTTCATCTATTGGAGTTGAAAGCTCAGTGTAGGCTAACGTTGTCATGCCAATACTTACTGTAATTTTTAATTCGTTGTCTTCATAACTGATTTCGATATTCTCGATCTCCCTTCGCAACCTTTGTGCCGTATCGTAACCAATCTCACTGGTCGTATTCGGAAGAATTAAGCCAAACTCTTCCCCACCCAAGCGCCCTAGTATATCCATATCACGAGTTGACTGCTGGATGTGCCGAACCAAAGCGATCAAAACTTCGTCTCCAGCGGCGTGACCGAACTGATCATTTACCTGCTTAAAATGGTCGATATCAAAAAGGATGACGGTTAACGGAGCTTTCCATCTTCTACATGTGTTAATTGCACGTTCAGTCTGTTGTTGAAAACTACGGCGATTAAATGCTCCAGTTAACGCATCTGTCGCGGCAAGCGTACGAAGCTTACTCTCTAAACTTTTTCGCTCTTCAATATCGGTGATCGACATGATAATAAGTTGTTGCTGTTCAAAATAAAGCTTACTGAAAGAAAACTCTACCTGGCGAAAACGTCCATCAGGTAGTAGTAGCATTAGATCACAAGGGGTAACAGTAAAACCTTCACCACAATCCAAAGCGCGATTTAAACGTGATTTAAAGACGCTGTGGCTTTGTGACGCAATAAATTCAATTGGGTTCCGATGAACAACTTCTTTCTTTGAGCGATTCAAAAGTTGACTGCTAAACTCATTAACCATAATGATTTCTAGTTGTGGACTACAAATAATAATCCCAATAGGAGCAGCATTAACTAGTTCTTGAAGCTGCATTGCTGCGCGCTTTGAGTGTTCAACTTGCTGCTTTTGTAACTCTTCAAGTTTTTTTCGTAAATAGATATCTCTAAAAACAAGTAACCAGCTATTTTTACTTATATTTGTAAGTTTTACGCGCATTATGTATTGCACGCCATCATAGTTAATATTGAGATCAGCAGTCTTATTACTTCCTTGCTGATACCCTTCAATAAACTGCTTCAGTTCCGGAGATTGTTTTACTAACTCCAAATCTGAAATCTTGATGAAGTTGGACTCTGATGTGAGTAAAGGCGGTTCAAAGTTTCCACTTCGGATGTCTTTGACAACTTCTTTACTATCAATCCAAAGGCTCATATCAGGTAGAGCATCAAGGATTAAATTCAGGGTATTATTACGCTGCGTTAATTCATTACAGCTAATGTCTAAAGAGCGTTCGGTAATCATCAACTGCTCTTCGAAATTTTGGTATCCAGAATCGACAAGTTCAAGGAAGTCGTTTAGTCCTTCAACATCAGGAACGCCATCGGGAAAGAGACGCTTCGTTTGTCGTTGAAGTAATCGATGCATACTATTTTTCCGAGAAAGCGGTTATAGTCATCGTTTGGTTATGTAATTCAGAATCATGCTGGTTATCATAAGGAGCGATTTCTCCGTACGAATAAAATCCACAGAGTAAGGTATCTGGGCCAAGCTCTTCTCTCACAGCATCAACCTCATCGTCAGCAAGTTGCTTTAAAAGTAACTTACGTCCAACACAGCTAATTAAAATAGCTATTTGCGGAGAATCGTCGATAAAGTCCCTACAGACCTTTGCTGCGTCTTGAGCGCCATCGATAAGGGAATCAACATTCGCTCTCATCAATTTTGCGGTGACTCCATCGGGAATATTCCCTGCGAACGAAATTGACCCTTTTTCATCATCTGTAGCTAGTAGTGTCCTTACTAACTTTGTACCTCTATTAGGATCAGAGATTTCTAAAGGAAAGCGCAAACCACTTGAGGGGAGCTCTTTCGTTAACTCTCCCAAATAACTACGATAGATTTCGAGTGCGCTCTCATCATCTAGCTCATACAATACATTTCCTTCAGAGTGAGTTACTTTGCGCTCAATACCAAATGAACACCACCCACCTCGAGATCCATAACTTACTTGTAAAGCATCACCATATAACCCAATAGCCACAACAAGCCCTGAGGTCTGAACATTATCTGTATAGATTTCCGTTTTTTGAAAGTTAACACAATCACCAGCTAAGCCGCCGGTAACTTTTACATTCTCAGGTAACACATTTCGGAAACCTTCAACTAAATATGTGCCATCTACCTGGAGGCCATCACTCAAGACAAAAACGTGCCTCAATTCGGGTGATAGTAGATCTGTGGCTAATGCAACACCAAGCGCTTTACACGCGCCCTGATAATCAGAGAGATAGCGAGCGCTCTTCTTTATTGATGTTTGTTCAAACTGAATTACGGTTACAATAAGTAAACCATCAGAGACTCCTTCATTAGAAATTTCTCCAGCAGTTGTACAACCAATGATATGTGATTTAGGGAGGAATTCTTTAAGTAAAGGAACAGCTTGTTCGGTTAATCGACCAAATATTATCACCAAAGAGTCACGTCCATCCATTTCGGCAAGGTGAGTGATTTTATCTCGTTCCATACCATCCCAGACGACTTGTTCTGTTTTCATATCACCCTCCAATACCTATAAACTAAAGTTAGTTGTTTTTGGCGAGCATTCAAGCTTAAAGGAGCAATCTAGACAATGTCGTTAAATGGAAAAAGAAGAAAGGTAGTATGGAAGATTACCAATATTAGAAAGACGAGTTCAGTGAATTTCAGAAACGAAAAAGCCCTAGCATTTCTGCTAGGGCTTTTTCTGAATAAATGGCGGAGCGGACGGGACTCGAACCCGCGACCCCCGGCGTGACAGGCCGGTATTCTAACCAACTGAACTACCGCTCCGCACTGGTCAGACATTGAAGTCTAAATTTAAAGCCTGGCGATGTCCTACTCTCACATGGGGAAGCCCCACACTACCATCGGCGCTAATTCGTTTCACTTCTGAGTTCGGCATGGAAGTCAGGTGGGTCCAAATCGCTATGGTCGCCAAGCAAATTCTTTAATTCGGAAAGCTGTTTGCGTTCTCTATAACACAATCAAGTTAATTCTTGTATTGAGTCCATCAAAACCCTTTGGGTGTTGTATGGTTAAGCCTCACGGGCAATTAGTACAGGTTAGCTCAATGCCTCACAGCACTTACACACCCTGCCTATCAACGTTCTAGTCTCGAACAACCCTTT
>NZ_BLID01000006.1:282086-321436 GCF_009811315.1 Vibrio atypicus | reverse complement strand
GATATCAATAGAATATCACCTCAACACTATAAATATCATTGAGTTATTAATTATCATCACGCATTAAGATTCAGTTATTTATTAAAGCAAAATTTGAATATTTAAATTATTTTTGATCTTTCTGATTCCTTCAACATACTAAAGTTAACTCGATTTGAGAGTTGCTTCGCAATTTTGTTAGGAGAATCCCATGCGTAAAGTTCTATTGATAATTTCAATTGTATTTACTATGTTTATCCCACTCAGCTCCAGTGCTAACAACACACAAGCAGGAAATGTGGTAGGTAGCCATGTTCAATGTTTGCTGCCTGACGGAAACTCTGTCTTCGTGCCACAATTCTACTGTGACATGAACAAAGGCACTCGAAAATATTAGCCTTAATTTTCGTCCCTAATTAATATTGCTATCGGTCAAAGTTATCAACTCTAATCCAATGATACATTGTTATTGTGCTGTATAATGAAGTCTTGATTTAGTTAGGGACGGCCAAACCATGATAAAAAAAGTATTAATTTCTACACTTCCTTTCATCGCATTCAACGCGTTTTCCTCTGTAGAAATAACACTCCCAAAAAGCATTAATATTTTAGCGGTAAATGAATCCAATAATGTAGCTCAGTACTTAAATAACGAAACTCTCACCTTACCAGATGGAAAAAGCCAATTTGTTTTTGATATTCGAAAAACCTTTAAGCCAGGATCAAGTCAAGCTTACTTCTATCAGTCAGTGCCAGTAATCATCACACTCGATGGTCTTAATGGTAGTGCGACATTAATCACACCATCAATAGACAATGAACAGCAATCCCTTGCTTATGACAAACGTCAAGCCAAGGATAAATTCTCTTTAAGTTCAGTTAATAATATCACCAATGTAGAAGCAGATAACCTATCTAAAGGTTGGCTATCATTAACAGAAGACTTTGCTGATGCGAGCCGCCTACATAACAAAGATAAAAATATTGTTCTAGGTACAAACTCTAAGAGCGCTGCTGTAGAACCACTAGCTCAAACAGAAACAAAAGACATTCAAGCTAAAGCATCGATTTCAAATAATCTAGAAATCACCCAAGATTATTTCAACAAATTATCTAAACAAGAAAAGCAAAAATTCCTCTCTTGGGCTGTCTCAAATATAGATTAACTCTTCAATGTGGTCGCAAGTAAAAAGCCAACGTTCTGTTGGCTTTTTTGTTTTCTAAGGCAACAACGATTCAACAAAATTACAAAATGCAAAAAGAGGAGCCGAAGCTCCTCTTTTAAAAGATATAATAATGATTTCTAAGAAATTAGAAGCCGTATTCTAGACCTAGACGTGCAAATGGTGTCGCATCGCCATCGTTCTTCGTGTAAGAACCTACACGGAAGTATGGGACGAAACCATTCTTAACATACATGACCTGACCTGAAACTACGCTATCCGCAGTATCTTTTTGAGTCTTGCCGTTTACTTCATAATCAAGGTTAGCTGCGTAGCCTAGCTTGAAGCCCCAAGCACCCATCCAGTATTGTCCGATGATAGAGTAAGAGCCTTGCTCAGATTTATCGCCACCTTGAACGTCGCTAGAACCCGCTTTGTATGCTGCTGCTAGACCAAAGCCACCAGGAAGTGCCGCTTCAAAGCCCACTAGGTAACCCATAGTATCAGCTAATTCAGCGTCTGCTGCTGCTGTAGATTGGTAAACATCGCCAACTGCAACATTGTTACCATCTAAATCTTCACAAGGCGAGGCTGCTGCACAAACTGAGAAGGCAGCTTCAACAGCGTCTGATTTTTTACGATTGACTTCAGATTCAACAGCACCGTGGAAAGTGAACATGTCGCCCGCTTTAAGTGTTGCTTTAGCGCCGTAGAAGTAGTTACTTTCAACTGAGGTGTCGCCCATGCCTGTAGATAGGCTGAAGTTTAGGTTGCCTAGCTGCGCCGAATCGTAACGTAGTTGGTTACCGTGACGATCACGGTGATATGCTACGTCAGCGGCCCAAGCAGAATCCCATACACGACCTAGACCTGGGTTTGAGTATGGCCAGTCAACCAGTTCGTACATTGGAGTAAGCATACGACCCGCACGAACCGTACCCCAATCACCACGAAGACCAAGGAATGTATCACGGTTACCTAAAGTAGCACCCGTACCGTCTGTACCTACCCAGCCAGATTCAATTTGCATAAAGATATTCACATTGTCAGTAAAATCTTTGTCTGCACGGAAACCGATGCGTGACTCATTGTCCCACTGGTAACCTTTTTTATCTTTCTCAGTGAATACACTGATTGCTGCAACACCGTACGCTTGTACGTTGAAGTCTGAAATAATACCTACTTGAGAAGATTCAGTGTTTGCAAAAGCACCTGTGGAAGCGATAGCAACTGCTGCACCTAGCAGAGTACGTTTAAACATTTTGTCCATGGAAAAACTCCTAAAAATGGATATAGCTGTTTTTTCTTGTTTCTCGCCTTAAGTTGGCCGCCGAAGGGAGAATTCATTTCCTATGTGAAAACCGCAAATTAACCTTTAACTTTTGATTTTCTATTTCCTGCATACACAGTGTGTATCCATGCCTTTAGACTAACTTCGCGGAGCAAAACATCAATCAGAACTTTCTTTTCATCTAAAAAAATATGACCCGCTACAAATTTTTCTAAGCATAGTGATCAAGATCTCGAACAAACAGAACACATGCCCACAAAAAGGTAAAATAAAATAAAATCAGTTAGTTACATATAATAAAATATAAAAACAGGTTGATATGCCTCGCATAAATCTGAATAAAAAAACGTCATTTACATTAATTTGATAATGATCACTGAAGAGTCCACATAGATATTGAGCCTTAAAGTGGCACTTATTTTTGCATAAAAAAAAGCCACCTACTGGTGGCTTCTTTCATCTTGAAGGGCTTATTTTAAAAGGTCTATTAGATCTTGTTCTGTGCGAATTTCAATTCCTAAATCTTGTGCTTTTGCTAATTTAGATCCTGCATTTTCTCCAGCAAACAATATGTCAGTCTTTTTCGACACACTGCCTGTGACTTTTGCACCAAGGTCTTGCAATGCTGCTTTAGCATCACCACGCGATAGTTGCGATAACGAACCAGTCAATACCACTGTTTTACCAGCTAGTGGCTGCGGGGTAGCCTCATCTTTCTCTTGAATATCAGGCCAATTAACCCCTTGCGCAATCAAATCATCAACTACCCGTTGATTTCTCTCTTGAGCAAAGAACGCGGTAATATGGCTCGCGACGATACCACCGATATCCGAAACTTCGATTAACTCTTCATGAGTTGCGCGAGTAACAGCGTCTAAGGTTTTAAAGTGCTGAGCTAAATTAGCGGCTGTCGCTTCCCCAACTTCACGAATACCTAGAGAGTATAAAAATCTCGGCAATGTTGTCTCTTTTGCTTTAACTAACGCATCAACAACATTTTGCGCAGATTTTGGCCCCATGCGGTCTAAAACGGTAATAATGCCTGCAGACAACTTGAATAGGTCCGCCGGCGTTTCCACCATTTCTTTGTCGACAAGTTGCTCGATGACTTTCACACCAAGCCCATCGACATCTAGTGCTTTTCTAGAAACAAAATGCTTTAGCGCTTCTTTGCGTTGCGCCTGACACACTAAGCCACCACTACAACGAGCAACCGCTTCCCCCTCTATGCGCTCCACTTGGGACAGACATACTGGACATTGAGCAGGAAATACAATCTCACGCGCAGTTTCAGGTCGGCGATCTTGAACTACTGAGACTATCTGCGGGATAACGTCACCAGCACGGCGAACAACCACGTGATCACCCACCATGACACCTAAGCGCTCAATCTCATCCGCATTGTGTAGCGTTGCATTACTTACCGTAACACCACCGACAAAAACAGGCTCAAGTTTGGCTACAGGAGTAATCGCCCCCGTACGACCAACTTGAAACTCAACATCATTGAGAACTGTCATCTCTTCTTGAGCAGGAAACTTATAAGCAATTGCCCAGCGAGGCGCTCTTGCGACAAAGCCGAGTTGTTCTTGCAATACAATCGCATCGACCTTAATCACCACCCCATCGATTTCATACGCAAGCTCATCTCGGCGAGTTAAGATATCTTGGTAATACGCTTTTACTTCTGACAGGTTTTGTACGCGTCGAGTTTCTGGGCACATTGGAAGCCCCCAGGTTTTAAGCTGTAAAAAGCGCTCGTAGTGACTTTCAGATAGCTCCGCGCCTTCAACAACACCGACACTGTATGCATAAAAGCTTAAAGGACGTGTTGCCGTAATGCGTGAATCAAGTTGACGAAGACTTCCTGCCGCTGCGTTACGAGGGTTAACGAAAACTTTATCGCCTTTTTTCAGCGCCATTTCGTTAAGTTTGTCAAAACCAGCTTTAGGCATAAAGACTTCACCGCGAACTTCTATCCGTTGTGGCCAGCCTTCACCCTGTAATTTAAGGGGGATAGCTTTAATAGTTCTTACATTTTCAGTGATGTTCTCACCTGTCGCGCCATCGCCTCGAGTCGCGGCTTGGACCAGAACTCCATTTTCATACAAAAGACTAACGGCCAAACCATCTAACTTAGGCTCACAACAAAAAACATCAAACGTTGCGCTCGGTATACGATCAGACATACGTTTGTGAAAGGCATCCAGCTCACTATCATCAAACGCGTTGTCTAGCGATAACATAGGAATCTCGTGCGCGACAGAACCAAAACCATCAAGCGGCATACCACCGACGCGCTGACTTGGGGAATCAACTGAAACCAGCTCCGGATGTTCTTCTTCCAATGACAGTAATTCACGCATTAAGCGATCATATTCAGCATCGGGAATCTCTGGACTGTCTTCCACGTAATACTTCACACCATGATAATGAAGGGTTTCACGTAGTTGAGTGAGTTTTTCTTGAATCGGTTGCGACATAGCTAACTCTGAATAGTAAATAGTTTCAATCTCACATCGCCAATCGCTGCGATGTAATAATAATTGCCAAGAAGTATGGCGATACCGTCAAAGGTTAGCAATCCCCTTTAACAGCACAATGAAAAAAGGCCCCGTCACGGAGCCCTTTTGAAGTCGGAATTGAGATTACGCGCTCGCCAATTTGAATTTTTGAATCTGCGCTTTATATCCATCAATTCGATTTGGCGTCATAAGGTTACGCCCGTCGTCTAATACATTCGCACCAAGGTCATCTGCAATCTGCTGAGCGGTCTTAAGCATTAGCTTGAAGTTTTGGTCCGCATCACCATAACAAGGTAAGGTCATAAAGAATGAAATACCTTTAGTTGTAAATTCAGCAGGATCACCGTGCTTCAATGTGCCAGGTTGCATCATATTCGCTACACTGAACAGAACTTTTCCAGTACCAGAAAGATCCGAATGGCGATGGAAGATATCCATTTCACCATACAGCAAACCATTTTGTTGCATGCTATCAAACAGCTTTGTGCCCACAAACGGTTCTTCTCCAGCACAGTGAACGTTCAATACAATCACTTCCATTTCCGGCTCTGGTGCAGGTTCAGTCACAACGGCAGGCTCTACCGCTACGGTTTCTGGTTCAGATTCAACGATCGGCTCCAGATCTACGATAGGTTCAAGCTTTTCTTCTACATCATCTAATGACTTACTTGAAAATGAAGGGACATCAATATCAGCTTCATCGTTGAATGGCGTAGCTGTTTTTTCCGCCACGTCAGTGTATCCATCGATTAGAGGATCCGCAGCTACAGGTTCCACGGCAAATTCTGGCTCTTTTCGCTCTTTACGGATGATTTCAAAATCGTCCTCAGGCGCAAATGCTCTGTCAGGCATTGCCTCTGACTCTTCATCATTGTCGACGTCTAGCTTACGTAATGGCTTATTACCAAACTTTGTCGTCCCTTCTTTCTTACTTGTCCATAAACCGTGGAACAGCAAAGCGGCAATCGCTAAGGCTCCGACAATTATGAGTACGAATCGCAGTTCCTGCATTTTTAGCTCTCAATTACTCAATAAAATAGACTCTTTGAGTCTTCCTATTGAATTGGGTTATACCTAACTTCAGTAACTCTACCAAAACTCTCCCCTGTTTTAGAACAACTTAATGTTAGAAGTTCCAAGAATGTTGTGATTTTGAACACGCTTTTTTCTTGTTAAGATAACCAATGTTCGTTTTTAAACCAGTAGATGACTCTTTATTATGAATTCTTCAATTAACCAACGTAGTGGGTTTGGCTACTTTTTTTACGGCTTAGATCTCGCTCTAAAGCCTGGTATCCGCCAATTTGTTCTACTACCACTATTAGCCAATATTCTACTTGTCGGTGGCGCGCTGTTTTACTTGTTTTCAAATTTAGATGTTTGGATTGAGCAAATGTTAGGGCAGTTACCTGACTTCTTATCCTGGTTAAGCTACCTGCTTTGGCCACTACTTGTTCTGACTATTCTTGCGACGTTCTCTTATTTTTTCAGTACGCTGGCCAATTTTATAGCAGCGCCCTTCAATGGATTACTGGCTGAGAAAGTGGAAGAGCACCTCACCAATCAAAAAGTGAATGAAGATGGCCTGCTCTCTACATTAAAAGATACGCCGAGAATTCTCGCTCGTGAATGGCGCAAACTGGTTTATGTTTTACCTAAAGCAATTGGCTTATTCCTTTTATTACTCATCCCTGCTTTAGGACAAACTATTGGCCCGATCCTATGGTTTGTCTTCACCGCTTGGATTCTAGCAATTCAATATTGTGATTACCCATTTGATAACCACAAGATTAGTTTTAATGAAATGAGACACAATTTGAAACAAAAACAAGGCAAAGCTTATAGCTTTGGCGCTCTCGTCAGTGTGTTTACGACCATTCCAATACTGAACCTATTTGTTATGCCTATTGCGGTCTGTGGCGCGACGGCAATGTGGGTAACTGAATTTAAGAAATAGCACCATTATTTAGCACCACTTTAAGTGGGCAGATACATTTGATTTGCCCGCTTTTATGCTCTCCTCTACTGAGCAAGTTCATATCATATAACTTTTTAATCCTTTTCTAGTTTTTTCAGCTGTCCTAATCTCTACCCAGTCAATTAAAATAGAACAACTTAGCTTTGCTTACCGAAAACAGGCGGAGCTTACATAGAGATGAAGGATCACATAATGAGCAAAATCTACGAAGATAATTCACAAACAATCGGTAACACTCCTCTAGTTCGCTTAAATAAAGTCAGCAAAGGTAAAGTCCTAGCGAAAGTTGAAGCGCGTAACCCAAGCTTCAGTGTTAAGTGTCGTATCGGCGCAAACATGATTTGGGAAGCGGAAAAAGCAGGCACGTTAAAGCCTGGTGTAGAACTTGTAGAACCGACAAGTGGTAATACAGGTGTTGCACTTGCATTCGTAGCAGCAGCTCGTGGTTACAAACTTACACTGACAATGCCAGAGTCAATGAGCCTTGAACGCCGTAAGCTTCTAAAAGCACTTGGTGCAAACCTTGAGTTAACAGAAGCGGCAAAAGGCATGAAAGGGGCAATTGCTAAAGCTGAAGAGATTGTTGCAAGCAACCCTGAAAAATACTTGCTGCTACAACAGTTCAACAACCCTGCAAACCCACAGATTCACGAGAAAACGACAGGTCCAGAAATCTGGGATGCAACAGATGGTGAAGTAGACGTATTTGTCGCAGGTGTTGGTACGGGTGGTACGATTACAGGTACAAGCCGTTACATTAAAGGCGAAAAAGGTAAGAACATTGTTTCTGTTGCCGTTGAACCAGCAGAGTCGCCAGTGATTGCACAAGCGCTTGCAGGAGACGAAATTCAACCAGCTCCGCACAAAATCCAAGGTATTGGTGCTGGTTTTATCCCTGGCAACCTAGATTTAGAGCTTGTTGACCGCGTTGAATCTGTAACATCAGAAGAAGCGATTACTATGGCTCAACGCCTAATGGAAGAAGAAGGTATTTTGGCTGGCATCTCATCTGGCGCAGCAGTTGTTGCAGCAAACCGACTTGCAGAACTACCTGAATTTGAAGGAAAAACTATCGTTACCGTACTTCCAAGTTCTGGTGAGCGTTACCTAAGTACCGCTCTATTTGCAGGCATCTTTACCGAGAAAGAAAACCAACAGTAATATGTTGTCAAATCAATTTTTCGTCCAAAAAAGCCCCATTTAGGGGCTTTTTTGTTGATCCTCGCCACACCTTTGGTAATATCAGGGCAGTTTTATTTTTAGCTTCAAAATAAAAGAGCTAATAAAGATTTTATGTCACTTGTGAGATTCGACACAGATTGGAATCATGAGTGAGAAATTTACAACCAGTATCAGTTCTGACACGAAATGAACGTTGTGCATCTAGCAGAATATATTATTTACGGTTAAGCTAGTTCTGGTTAAGAAACTATCAAAATATAAATCAATTGGGGTATATAACATGTACGAGAAGCAAGTAGAAATCACAGCAGAAAACGGTCTTCACACTCGTCCAGCTGCACAGTTCGTTAAAGAAGCTAAAGCATTCGACGCGGACATCACTGTGACTTCTAACGGTAAAAGCGCTAGCGCAAAGAGCCTATTCAAACTACAAACTCTAGGCCTAGTTAAAGGTACAGTAGTTTCTATCTCAGCTGAGGGCCCACAAGCTCAACAAGCTGTTGACCACCTAGTTGCTCTAATGGACCAACTACACTAATCCGGTCTTCTATTTTCAAAGCCATTTTGTGAAAACAAAATGGCTTTGTTGGAAATAGAGCAAAATTTGAGCTACAAATTATCGTTAGCGCACCCATTATTCTCCCGTTTTAAAGTTGACCAACTTAAGGTAAGGCTATGATTTCAGGCATCCTAGCATCTCCTGGTATTGCGATTGGTAAAGCACTACTACTTCAAGAAGATGAAATTGTCCTAAACACACACACTATTTCTGACGACCAAGTTGAAGCTGAAGTTCAGCGTTTCTTTGACGCTCGTAACAAGTCATCTGCTCAGTTAGAAACTGTTAAACAGAAAGCACTTGAAACCTTCGGTGAAGAGAAAGAAGCGATCTTTGAAGGTCACATCATGCTTCTTGAAGACGAAGAGCTAGAGGAAGAAATCCTAGCACTGATCAAAAACGACAAGATGCATGCTGATAACGCAATCTACACCGTTATCGAAGAGCAAGCGTCTGCTCTAGAATCTCTAGATGACGAATACTTAAAAGAACGTGCAACGGATATCCGTGATATCGGTACACGTTTTGTTAAAAATGCACTAGGTATCAATATCGTTTCTCTAAGCGATATCGACGAAGAAGTTATCCTAGTAGCTTACGACTTAACTCCATCTGAAACTGCACAGATCAACCTAGACTACGTTCTTGGTTTCGCTTGTGACATCGGCGGTCGTACTTCTCACACTTCAATCATGGCTCGTTCACTAGAACTTCCAGCTATCGTTGGTACTAACGACATCACTAAGCAAGTTAAGAACGGCGATATGCTGATTCTTGATGCGATGAACAACAAAGTTGTTATCAACCCTTCTGAAGCAGAACTAGAAGAAGCAAAAGCGGTTAAAGCAGCATTCGTTGCTGAAAAAGAAGAGCTAGCTAAGCTAAAAGATCTTCACGCTGAAACTCTAGACGGTCACCGTGTAGAAGTTTGCGGTAACATCGGTACAGTAAAAGACTGTGACGGTATCATCCGTAACGGTGGTGAAGGCGTTGGTCTGTACCGTACTGAGTTCCTATTTATGGACCGCGATGCGCTTCCAACTGAAGAAGAGCAGTACAAAGCGTACAAAGAAGTTGCTGAAGCAATGAATGGCGAGTCAGTGATCATCCGTACTATGGATATCGGTGGCGATAAAGATCTTCCATACATGGATCTTCCTCAAGAGATGAACCCATTCCTAGGCTGGCGTGCAGTACGTATCAGCTTAGACCGTCGTGAAATCCTACGTGATCAGCTACGTGGTATCCTACGTGCATCTGCACACGGTAAACTACGCATCATGTTCCCGATGATCATCTCTGTAGAAGAAATCCGTGAACTTAAGAAAGCGATCGAAGAGTACAAAGCAGAACTTCGTGCAGAAGGCCTTGCGTTTGACGAAGAAATCGAAATCGGCGTAATGGTTGAGACTCCTGCTGCTGCAGCAATCGCACACCACCTAGCGAAAGAAGTATCATTCTTCTCTATCGGTACTAACGACCTAACGCAGTACACACTTGCGGTAGATCGTGGTAACGAAATGATTTCTCACCTATACAACCCACTATCACCAGCAGTACTAACAGTGATCAAGCAAGTTATCGACGCTTCTCACGCTGAAGGTAAATGGACTGGTATGTGTGGTGAGCTAGCGGGCGATGAGCGCGCAACGCTACTACTTCTAGGTATGGGTCTAGACGAGTTCTCAATGAGCGGCATCTCTATCCCTAAAGTGAAGAAAGTTATCCGTAACTCTAACTTCGCTGAAGTGAAAGCGATGGCTGAAGAAGCACTTTCTCTACCAACAGCTGCAGAAATCGAAGCCGTTGTAGAAAAGTTCATTGCTGAGAAAACTCAATAATCAACTAATTCCAATGAGATAGACGGTAAAAAAAGTCGTCTATCTCGGAAGATTGGTATACTATAATTCGACAGAATTAAATAAAAACGTTAGGAGCATGACACAATGGGTCTGTTTGACAAACTTAAGAAGCTAGTATCTGACGACAGCGCTGACGCTGGTGCAATCGAAATCATCGCACCTCTATCTGGTGAAATCGTTAACATTGAAGACGTGCCAGATGTTGTTTTCGCTGAGAAAATCGTTGGTGATGGTATTGCTATCAAACCTGCTGGTAACAAAATGGTAGCTCCTGTAAACGGTACTATCGGTAAGATCTTCGAAACGAACCACGCGTTCTCTATCGAGTCTGACGACGGTGTTGAGCTTTTCGTTCACTTCGGTATCGACACAGTTGAACTAAAAGGCGAAGGCTTCAAGCGTATCGCTGAAGAAGGTCAAACTGTTAAAGCTGGCGACACTATCATTGAATTCGATCTAGCTCTTCTTGAAGAGAAAGCGAAGTCAACTCTTACTCCAGTTGTTATCTCTAACATGGACGAAATCAAAGAGCTGAACAAGCTTTCTGGTTCTGTAACTGTTGGTGAAACTCCAGTTCTACGTGTAACTAAGTAATTTTTACTTAGCCAAACACTAAAAACGCAGCCCTTGGCTGCGTTTTTATTACCTGAAGAAAATTGGATTACTTTAAGCCGAGGGCATACTTAAGCACTTGAGTTTTTAAAGGGCCTGCGTTTTCCGCTATTTTCAGTGCCGCATTTCTTACTAACTTTAGCGGCGCAAAATCGTTACTAAAACCTTTATAGAAGAAATCCATACCAGACTGCATCAATAAATTATCAGGGCGACGTTTTCGCTCATAGCGCTTCAGTACAGATGCCGACAAATGGGCTTGCCCTTCCGTGACTTCCAATAATGCTTCCACATCTTTAAAGCCAAGATTCACGCCCTGCCCCGCCAGTGGATTAATGGTATGCGCTGAATCCCCAATCAACACGCACCCTTGCGCTATATAGCTTTGAGCATGTCGGCGAGTCAGTGGAAAAGAGCCATATTGTAGCACTTCAATCTCTCCCAACTCTGCGGGGAAATGGGTCAAAACCTCTGCGCGTAATTGAGTTGGTGTCATCGCACAAAGCTGCTTAATACGTTTTGGTGTGTCATACCAAACCAATGAACCTTGCCCTACTTCTTGCCCATCAACAGTCAATGAACTCAGTGGTAAGAAAGAGCGCGGCCCAGTTGGGTTGAATTGCTGCCAAGTAATATCTTGCTGAGGCAGTTCAGTGGTTACATTAATTAACATGCAGTGCTGGCGATAATCCCAAGCAGTGATACCAATCCCAGCTAGGTCACGAACTCTGGAATTAGCACCATCGGCCCCCACTACGAGGTCAACAACAAAGCTTTCACCAGACGAGAGTTTAACCAACGTTTCATCGCCAAACTCAAGGCTTTCTAGCGTATCTGGGCAGCGTAATGTTAAATTGCCGAACTGTTCAAACTCCCCCCAAAGACCAAGCTGAATCAAACGGTTTTCAACAATGTAACCAAGCTGTTCCATGCCTAATTCATCAGAATGGAATCGAGTACGACATTCTGGGTGCTCCCAAGTTTCCAATCGGCGATAGGGGCATACTCGCATGTCTGATGTTGCTTGCCAGGCGCCAAGCGAATTCAGTATTTCGACGGAGTGTTCTGAGATCGCAGACACTCGAATATCCATCGCTTGGTCAGCGAAAAATGGCTCTGGTGCTTTACCTTCAACTAAAAGGACACGTCTACCTTGCTTGGCAAACCCTACCGCTGCGGCTGCGCCCACCATACCACCGCCGATCACGGCAACATCATATTTGCTCATATTTCGCACTTCAATTGTTTGATTAATTGACTGTTTTTCATTGTACGTTTTCATTACTAAAATGTAACTAAAAACCTCTTAGTTCATCTAAGCAAACCCCTTGTACAACATAGGGTTTAACTGTTTTTTCACCAGCACTAGTCAGGTGGTTTTGAAAGCAGTACAATACGCCGCTTACCGCCGAGAGGGCGGCTAAAATATGGTCACTACATTATGTGACTCTCTGGAAATATTGGGCGATTTGCTCCCTTAATTTAAACTAACGATCGAGCGAACAACATGAGTAAAAAACTGCTAATTAAAACCTGGGGCTGTCAGATGAATGAATACGATTCATCAAAAATGGCCGATCTTATGAACGCGGCTAATGGCTACGAACTGACAGAAGAACCAGCAGAAGCAGACGTACTACTACTGAATACCTGTTCTATCCGTGAAAAAGCGCAAGAGAAGGTATTCCACCAGCTAGGTCGTTGGAAAACGCTAAAAGATAAAAAACCTGGTGTTGTGATTGGTGTTGGTGGCTGTGTAGCGACTCAAGAAGGTGACCATATCCGCGAACGCGCGCCGTTTGTAGACGTAATTTTTGGCCCTCAGACACTGCATCGCCTACCAGAGATGATCAAACAGTCTCAATCAAATGAAGCGCCAGTGATGGACATTTCATTCCCTGAAATTGAAAAGTTTGACAGCCTACCTGAGCCTCGCGCTGAAGGAGCAACCGCATTCGTTTCTATTATGGAAGGCTGCTCTAAGTACTGTACGTACTGTGTTGTACCTTACACTCGTGGCGAAGAAGTTAGTCGTCCAATGGACGATGTTCTATTCGAAATCGCTCAGCTAGCTGATCAAGGGGTACGTGAAGTTAACCTACTTGGTCAAAACGTAAACGCTTATCGCGGTCCTATGCATGATGGCGACATCTGTTCATTTGCTGAGTTACTTCGCCTAGTTGCGTCAATTGATGGTATCGACCGTATCCGCTTTACGACTAGCCATCCACTAGAATTTACTGACGACATCATTGCAGTCTACGAAGATACGCCTGAGCTAGTAAGCTTCCTGCACCTGCCTGTACAAAGTGGTAGTGACCGCATTCTAACTATGATGAAGCGTCCTCACACTGCGATTGAGTACAAGTCGATCATTCGTAAGCTACGTAAAGCACGCCCTGATATTCAAATCAGCTCTGATTTTATCGTTGGTTTCCCAGGTGAAACAGCGAAAGATCACCAAGATACGATGAAGCTGATCAAAGATGTCGATTTTGATATGAGCTTTAGCTTTATCTTCTCTCCACGCCCAGGTACGCCTGCTGCAGATTACCCATGTGATGTACCAGAGCAAGAGAAAAAAGAACGTCTGTACGAGCTTCAACAAACGGTCAACGCGCAAGCGATGCGTTACTCTCGTTTGATGCTTGATACCGAGCAACGCGTATTAGTTGAAGGTCCTTCTAAGAAGAACCTAATGGAGCTTCGTGCTCGTACTGAGAACAATCGCGTGGTTAACTTCGAAGGCAACGCTGATCTCATCGGCCAATTCGTTGACGTTAAAATTACCGATGTATTTGCGAACTCATTACGTGGTGAGCTTATCCGTACTGAAAAAGATATGGACCTGCGTACTGTGATTTCTCCAACACAAATGATGGCGAAAACAAAACGTGAAGATGAGCTAGGTGTAGCAACCTTTACGCCTTAATTCGCACTCTTAGTCGTTATAAGCTTGAAAATACCTCACTAAGTGACCATCTTAGAAATAGGTATAGTTAACCATTAGAAGCCCGGTCTAAATCGGGCTTCTTTTAAAGTGGTCAATAATGAGAGGCAACTTTGAGCAATAAAATCGTTACTCTAGAAATCAATCTAGAACCTTCGGACAATCGCCGCCTAGCGAGTCTTTGCGGTCCTTTCGATGACAATATTAAACACCTAGAGCGTCGATTAGGCGTTGAAATCAGCTACCGTGGCAACTTCTTTACCATCGTAGGTAAACCGCACACATCAGCAGCTGCGCTTGAAATCATTAAAACGCTTTACGTAAACACAGCGCCTATTCGGGGCAACATTCCTGATGTTGAGCCTGATGAAATTCATCTTGCGATCAAAGAAACTGGTGTCCTTGAGCAAAACCTTGAGTCGAATATTGAGCACGGTAAAGAGGTGTTTATTAAGACCAAAAAAGGTGTCATCAAGCCTCGTACACCAAACCAAGCTCAATACTTGGTTAATATGGTCACTCATGATATCTCTTTTGGTATTGGCCCTGCGGGTACCGGTAAAACTTACCTTGCGGTTGCAGCTGCAGTTGATGCATTAGAGCGTCAAGAGATTCGCCGAATCCTACTGACACGCCCAGCTGTAGAGGCCGGTGAAAAGCTTGGCTTCCTGCCTGGTGATTTAAGTCAGAAAGTCGACCCATACCTTCGTCCACTATACGATGCATTGTTTGAGATGTTAGGCTTTGAAAAAGTTGAAAAGCTGATTGAGCGTAACGTTATCGAAGTTGCACCACTGGCTTACATGCGCGGACGCACTCTAAATGACGCCTTTATCATTCTAGATGAAAGCCAAAACACGACAGTCGAGCAGATGAAAATGTTCCTGACGCGTATTGGTTTTAATTCTCGCGCGGTGATCACCGGTGACGTTACTCAAATAGATTTACCGCGCGGTGCGAAGTCTGGCCTACGTCATGCTATTGAAGTACTGAGCGAAGTGGATGAGATTAGCTTTAACTTCTTCCAGTCTGACGATGTCGTTCGCCACCCTGTGGTTGCTCGAATTGTTAACGCTTATGAGAAGTGGGAAGCACAAGATCAAAAAGAGCGTAAAGAGTATGAAAAGCGTCGCCGCGAAGAGCGCGAAGCGAAGCAACTTGAAACTCAATCAGTAGAAGTAGTTAAAGAGAACAAAGAATCATGAGTATCGAACTCGATTTACAATTCGCGGTCAAAGAAGAGAGTGGGTTGCCATCTGAGTCAGATTTCCAAGTTTGGCTAGATAAAACAATCCCTCTCTTTCAAGCGCAAGCTGAAGTGACGATTCGATTGGTTGACGAAGAAGAAAGTCAACAACTCAATCATGATTACCGTGGTAAAGATAAGCCGACTAACGTGCTATCTTTTCCATTTGAAGCGCCTCCTGGAATGGAGATTGACTTACTGGGTGACCTTATTATTTGTCGCCAAGTGGTTGAACGTGAAGCTATCGAGCAAGAAAAGCCTCTAATGGCACATTGGGCGCATATGGTTGTACATGGCAGCTTGCATCTGCTAGGTTATGATCATATTGAGGATGATGAAGCTGAAGAGATGGAATCCCTCGAAACAGAAATCATGCAAGGTATGGGTTTTGAAGACCCCTATTTAGCTGAAAAACAAAGCTAAGTACTCGATACTAAGCTTACGTGTGCTATCACACATCTGATAGCGTTACTTAATTGAGAAACAATGAACGAAGACAATTCGCCCTCCTCTCTAGAAGGTAAGAAAGAAAAATCTGAAGGTCCGAGTAGAAAGTCCTTCTTCGGACGCCTAGGCCAACTCTTCCAAGGTGAACCTAAAGATCGCCAAGAGCTTGTGGAAGTATTCCGCGACTCAGAAGAGAATGACCTGATTGACCATGACACCCGCGACATGCTCGAAGGCGTTATGGAAATCTCTGAAATGCGTGTACGTGACATTATGATCCCGCGCTCGCAAATGGTGACTGTTGACCGAAGCGACAATCTTGACGCTTTAGTCCACTTGATTACAGATGCTCAGCACTCACGCTACCCTGTTATCAGTGAAGACAAAGACCATGTAGAAGGTATTCTGCTAGCGAAGGACTTACTTAAATATTTGGGCTCTCAAAGTGCTCCATTTGATATCGAACAAGTGATCCGTACTGCGGTCGTTGTTCCTGAAAGTAAACGCGTCGATCGTCTACTTAAAGAGTTCCGTGAGGAACGTTATCACATGGCGATTGTCGTAGATGAGTTCGGTGGCGTTTCTGGCCTAGTGACTATCGAAGATATTCTTGAAGAAATCGTTGGTGAAATCGAAGATGAATTCGACGACGAAGAAGAACTGGATATTCGCAAGCTCAGCAAGCACACCTTCGCAGTAAAAGCGCTAACCACCATTGAAGAGTTTAACGACACCTTCAACACTTCATTCAGTGATGATGAAGTAGATACAGTGGGCGGCATGGTAATGACAGCGTTTGGTCACCTACCTTCACGCGGTGAAGTGATTGAGATCGAACATTACAGCTTCAAAGTTACCTCTGCGGATAACCGTCGCGTGTTACAACTTCAAGTAACCATTCCCGACGTGGAGTCTCTTCCGGAACCTGCCGAAGAGTAACGCTAATTCCCATTAATGGGATATTCAGAAAAGACAACGATGATAAATACTCTTTTTCATCGCCTAAAACGGCCGCTCGCGGCCGTTTTTGTTGGCGCGATAACTACCCTTGCTTTTGCCCCTTATCAGCTTTGGCCACTTGCCATTGCAACCCCAGCCCTACTCTTGCTATTGATTCACAACCAAAGTGCAAAACGCGCGCTATGGATTGGTTACGCTTGGGGAATAGGTCAATTCGCCACAGGTATTAGCTGGGTTCATATCAGCATTGATAACTTCGGCGGTATGCCAAAAATAGCCAGCGTATTCTTAATGACAATGCTAATCGGCTACCTTGCGATCTATTCCGCTCTATTCTGTTGGAGCCTCAATCGTTTTTTTCCACAATCAAACCGAGTCCGCTTTCTGTTAATTGCACCTGTGCTGTGGTTAATCACTGATTGGTTACGTGGATGGGTGATGACAGGCTTCCCTTGGCTATGGCTCGGATACAGTCAGATTGAAAGCCCATTAGCTAACTTTGCGCCTCTTGGTGGTGTAGAGCTACTTACTTTCTTATTAATCTTGAGTGCTGGCGCCTTCACATATGCCGCTTTACATCGCCAGTGGTTACACTTGCTAATTCCTGTTGTGATATTTTCTGCAGGGTATGGGCTAAATGCTGCATCTTGGGTTACTCCTAATCCAGAAAGCACCACTAAGGTCGCACTGATTCAAGGCAATATTGCCCAAGAGTTAAAATGGCTGCCGAGTCAACGCTGGCCAACCATCATGAAATATACCGATCTAACTCGTGAGAACTGGGATGCGGATATCATCATCTGGCCAGAGGCTGCAATTCCTGCGTTTGAGTTTGAGATCTCAGCTTTTCTGCGAAACCTAGATTCCGCAGCAAAGCTAAATCATAGCGCGGTCATTACTGGTGTCGTCAACCAAGGGGAAGATAGAAAGTTTTACAACAGCATCTTAACCGTAGGTGACACAGCATATGGCGATTACAGCTATGACATGAATCAGCGTTACCACAAACATCACCTACTACCGTTTGGGGAATTTGTACCGTTTGAAACCATTTTGAGGCCGCTTGCCCCCTTCTTTAACTTGCCCATGTCTTCATTCAGTCGTGGGGATTTTGTTCAGCCAAACATCGACGCCAATGGCAAACAGATGGCACCAGCGCTCTGTTACGAAATCATCTTCAACGAGCAAGTCCGTCAGAATGTTAACGATGAAACCGATTTTATCTTAACGCTCTCGAATGATGCTTGGTTTGGTAGTTCAATTGGCCCACTTCAGCATATGGAAATCGCTCGTATGCGTGCTCTTGAACTTGGAAAGCCTGTTATTCGCTCAACCAATAACGGAGTAACGGCGGTCACTGACTACCAAGGTAATGTCGTGGCTCAAATACCCCAATTTGAAACCGGCGTACTTCGAACTGAGATCGTTTCGACTATTGGCCAAACCCCTTACCGCCAAGTAGGCACTTGGCCATTGTATATATGGGTAGCATTGAGCTTAGTAATAGGCTTCAGATTAAGAGATTAGATAGCTAAAGGGTGACATGAGAATGTCACCCTTTTTGTTTTTGTCATCCTCGAGAGCGAGTGAGTTGAAGAACTCTTGAGGCGAGCGGAGCTTTTAAAAAGATGCCCAATTCCCTCATACTTCGGTCTAGGGAATGATGCTGCTCATTGACTAAGGTTTCAATGGCTGTCGACTAAAGCCCTTACAGCCACATTTGGTACAAGGAATGATCACTGTTGGGTGGTTGTACTCTGTTTTATGGCCGCAATCATCACAAATGAGTACACCTAAACCTATCACCTCTCCGGCTTGATACAAACCTTGGTGCTCAAGATCAGCAAACAACTCAACCCATTCCACTTTGGTTCTATCGGTAATTTCAAGTAAACCTTGCCAGATTGAATCGGCAATCATCAAGTAAAAAGGACCACCTTTGGACTCTTCGTAGTTTTGCGAAAACTCTTTTAAATCAGACTTAACGTAAGCTGAAACAAGCGCCAGTTCATCTTTCGTCATGTCATTGGCTGCATCCACAACCTTTCCAGAGGTTTCGAAAACCTGGTTAACTTCATCGGGGCTATGCTTCAATGCCTCAACGACATCTTCAAACATCTCCTCGTAACCCGCTTTGCGTTTTGGCATCGCTGACCTCCTTTATGATTCACTGATGCAAATTCATATAGCCATCTAAAGTCAATAAACATCACCATCTTTACGTGATTTGAGTGGGTATTGGCTATTGTTGTGCCCCTCTCCTTTAGGTATTCTATGACGATCTATTAAAGTCTGTTCTAACCGAACTCACAAATTCCAAGATAACCGGATACCATCGATGCAAGAACAATATAACCCGCAAGAGATTGAACAAAAGGTTCAACAACACTGGGATAACAGCGAGACCTTCGTTGTAAGTGAAGACCCAAACAAAGAAAAATTCTACTGTCTTTCTATGTTTCCTTACCCAAGTGGTCGACTGCACATGGGTCACGTGCGTAACTACACCATCGGTGATGTGGTATCTCGTTTCCAACGTCTTCAAGGCAAAAACGTTATGCAACCTATCGGTTGGGACGCATTCGGCCTACCAGCAGAGAACGCAGCAGTAAAAAATAACACTGCACCGGCGCCATGGACTTACGAAAACATTGAGTACATGAAGAACCAACTTAAGCTGCTTGGTTTTGGTTACGACTGGAACCGTGAATTCGCGACCTGTACACCTGAATACTACCGCTGGGAACAAGAGTTCTTCACTAAGCTTTACAACAAAGGCCTAGTATACAAAAAGACCTCTTCAGTTAACTGGTGTCCTAATGACCAAACGGTTCTTGCAAACGAGCAGGTTGAAGATGGCTGCTGCTGGCGTTGTGATACTCCAGTAGAGCAAAAGAAAATTCCTCAGTGGTTCATTAAAATCACAGAATACGCTCAAGAGCTACTTGACGATCTAGACAACCTAGAAGGTTGGCCTGAAATGGTTAAGACCATGCAGCGCAACTGGATTGGTCGTTCTGAAGGTGTCGAACTATCTTTCGCTGTAAACGGTGAAGAAGCACCTCTAGAAGTTTACACAACGCGTCCAGACACATTAATGGGTGTTTCTTACGTGGGCATCGCTGCAGGTCACCCGCTTGCAGAGAAAGCGTCTCAGAACAACCCTGAACTTGCTGCATTCGTAGATGAGTGTCGCAACACCAAAGTTGCTGAAGCTGAACTGGCAACGATGGAAAAGAAAGGCATGGATACGGGTCTAACCGCTATTCACCCTCTTAACGGTCGTGTTGTTCCTGTTTACGTAGCAAACTTCGTTCTTATGGATTACGGCACAGGTGCGGTAATGGCGGTTCCAGCTCACGACCAGCGTGACTACGAATTCGCGACTAAGTACGGCATCGACATCATTCCAGTTATCAAGCCAGAAGATGGCAGCGAGCTAGATATTTCTGAAGCGGCTTACACTGAGAAAGGCGTACTATTTGATTCTGGTGAATTCGATGGCCTTGCTTTCCAAGAAGCGTTCGATGCAATCGCAGCGAAACTAGAAGCTGAAGGTAAAGGTAAGAAAACTGTTAACTTCCGTCTACGTGATTGGGGTGTTTCTCGTCAACGTTACTGGGGCGCACCGATCCCAATGGTAACGACTGAAGATGGTGAAGTTCACCCAGTACCAGCAGATCAGCTACCTGTCATTCTTCCAGAAGATGTCGTGATGGATGGCGTAACAAGCCCAATCAAAGCTGACAAAGAATGGGCGAAGACAACCTTCAATGGTGAGCCTGCTCTACGTGAAACAGACACCTTCGATACGTTCATGGAATCTTCTTGGTACTACGCACGTTACTGTTCACCACAAGCTGACGATATCCTAGATCCAGAAAAAGCAAACTACTGGTTGCCAGTAGACCAGTACGTTGGTGGTATCGAGCACGCTTGTATGCACCTATTGTACTCTCGCTTCTTCCACAAACTACTACGTGACGCAGGTTACGTAACGTCTGACGAGCCGTTCAAACAGCTTCTATGTCAAGGCATGGTACTAGCTGACGCGTTCTACCACGAGAACGAAAAAGGCACTAAAGAATGGATCGCTCCGACTGACGTAACGGTTGAGCGTGACGGCAAAGGTCGCATCGAGAAAGCGGTCGACAATAAAGGTCGTAACGTTGAGCACTCAGGCATGATCAAAATGTCTAAGTCAAAAAACAACGGTATCGACCCTCAAGAGATGGTTGATAAGTACGGCGCAGATACAGTACGTCTATTCATGATGTTCGCATCTCCAGCGGACATGACGCTTGAATGGCAAGAATCTGGCGTTGAAGGTGCAAACCGCTTCCTGAAGCGTGTATGGAAACTGGTTCACGCACACTCATCAAAAGGCGCAGCTGAAGCTGTTGATGCAGCTGCACTGTCTGGTGACCAAAAAGCACTTCGCCGCGACGTACACAAAACCATCGCGAAAGTGACAGACGATATTGGTCGTCGTCAAACGTTCAACACCGCGATTGCTGCAATCATGGAACTGATGAACAAACTGGCAAAAGCGCCTCAAGAGTCTGCGCAAGATCGCGCAATTCTTGATGAAGCACTAAAAGCAGTTGTTCGCATGCTTTACCCAATGACTCCTCACATCTCTTACGAAATGTGGATTGCTCTGGGCGAGTCTGATGTTGATTCAGCATCATGGCCAACATTCGATGAGAAAGCGCTAGTCGAAGACGAAAAGACTATCGTTGTTATGATCAACGGTAAGCTACGTGCGAAACTAACGGTTGCTGCAGATGCAACAGAAGAGCAAGTTCGTGAGCTTGGTCTAAACGATGAAAACGCTAAGAAATTCCTAGATGGCCTAACAATTCGTAAAGTTATCTTCGTTCCTGGCAAACTTCTGAACATCGTTGCGAACTAATCACAACTTCATCAGTCTTAAGCAGGGTAGTCATACCCTGCTTTATTTATCTTATGGTTTTAGGTTTCGTTTCAACTAAACGTAGAATCCTAAGATAAGTATTCCAATAATTGAGAGCCATCAATCTATGTTTCGCCGACTATCGCGCCTATTTCCATTTTCTTCTGTAAAGCTCACTGTTGCTGTACTTATGGCGAGCCTATTGACTGGTTGTGGCTTTCACCTACGTGGTGATTACTCTATCCCTGATGAGCTCAATACCCTATCCCTTACCAGTTACGACTCATACAGCACCTTTACACGCATGATGAAAGGACAATTGCGTCTTAGCGAAGTGAATATTGTCCCACCAGCTTCTGACGTACCAAACCTGCATCTCGTGAGTGAAGGCATTGGTGAACGTACTCTCTCACTTTACCAAAACACTCGAGCGGCAGAAAAAGAGATCACCTTCCGTGCCTCTTACCGCGTGACCGTGCCAGATGTAGGATCAAAAACTTATTCCACCAGCGTGACACGTAGCTACCTAGACAACCCGCTGAGTGCACTTGCAAAATCGGTGGAACGCGACATGATTGAAGATGAAATGCGTAAGCTGGCAGCAACTCAAATCGTACGCCAGATGGCTCGCTTAAAAGCTGATATCGAACACAATGAGTTCAATGATGATGTGCAAGAACAGCAACTCAAAGATGACGATGAAGAGTACCGAATTAGAACCTACTCCAGCGACACTTCAGGTCAGTAAGAGGTTTACATGCGAGTTTTCGCTGATCGATTAGGGGAACAACTGTCAAAGCAGCTTCACCCTACTTATCTTATTTTTGGTGGCGAGCCTCTCTTGTTACAAGAGTCTCGTCAAGCGATTCAAAAAGCCGCATTTGCGCAGGGCTTCGAAGAGCGTCACCGCTTTGCCATCGACAGTTCATTTGATTGGAATCTTGTTTACGATTGCTGCCAAGCAATGAGTCTATTTTCTGCTCGTCAAATCATCGAACTAGAACTTCCAGAAGCTGGCGTTAACGCTGCAATTGCGAAAGAGCTATTGGCTATTGCTGACTTGCTGCATCAAGACGTGCTCTTGGTCGTCATTGGCACCAAGCTCACCAAAGCGCAAGAAAACGCTAAGTGGTTCAAAGCGCTTTCGAGCAAAGGATGCTGGGTCAGTTGTTTAACGCCGGATATTCAGCGCCTGCCTCAATTTGTTCAAGCTCGATGCCGCGCATTAAACCTTAAGCCAGATCCAGAAGCCGTACAAATGCTGGCTCAATGGCATGAAGGCAATCTATTTGCTCTGACACAAAGTCTAGAAAAGCTGGCCCTATTGTATCCTGATGGGCAACTAAACCTTATCCGCCTTGAAGAATCTCTAAGCCGACACAATCATTTTACCGCCTTTCACTGGATAGACGCATTACTTGCCGGAAAGGCCAACCGCGCCCAACGAATTATGCGCCAGCTGGAAGCAGAAGGTGTTGAAGTCGTCATATTAGCGCGCACCATTCAGAAAGAACTCTCCCAGCTACTTGCTATGTTGCAAATGATGAAGAGTTCTTCGATGAGCCAAGTATTTGAGTCTTATCGCATTTGGCAATCGAAACGACCACTCTATTCAGCGGCATTAGGACGATTATCAGTGGCGCGAGTAAGTCAACTTCTACAGTTGCTCGCTAAAATTGAAATACTGACCAAAACTCAGTACGACCAGTCTAGCTGGCCACTATTACACCAGTTAAGCGCTGAGATGTGCCTACCTCAGGTGAAGCTATAAAAAGCGTGATATACTGCGCCGCCTTTTAAGGCCGCAGTCCAACTGTGAACCCAAATTAATCAATGAGGACAATACCTTGCAACTTGAAGAGCTCAATGAATTCTTAGTAGACAAAGTCGATGATATGAAAGCAGAAAACATCAAAACCATTGATGTTCAAGGCAAATCTAGCATTACTGACTACATGATCATCTGCACCGGCACTTCAAAGCGTCACGTTTCATCTATCGCTGACCACGTCGCAAGAGAATCTAAACTTGCGGGTATCGAGCCACTAGGTATGGAAGGTGAAAACGAAGGTGAATGGGTTGTACTGGATATGGGTACAACCATGATTCACGTGATGCAAGAAGAACAGCGCGAGCTATACCAACTAGAGAAGCTTTGGGGCTAAGCGATGAAATTACAATTGATTGCCGTTGGCACCAAAATGCCAAAGTGGGTCGAAGAAGGCTTCCAAGAATACAAACGCCGTTTTCCACATGACATGCCTTTAGAATTGATCGAAATTCCAGCAGGGAAACGAGGAAAAAACGCCGACATTGCAAGAATTCTGCAAAAAGAAGGCGAAGCGATGCTTGCAGCCGTGCCAAAAGGCAATCGAATTGTTACGCTTGATATTCCAGGTAAAAAGTGGGATACCCCACAACTGGCAGAGCAACTAGAAAACTGGAAACTAGACGCACGTGATGTGTCTATTTTAATTGGTGGCCCAGAAGGGCTTGCGCCAGCGTGTAAAGCGGCGGCAGACCAAAGTTGGTCACTGTCTGCTCTAACATTACCACACCCTTTAGTCCGTATCGTGATGGCGGAAAGTTTGTATCGAGCGTGGAGCATTACCGCTAACCACCCTTACCACCGAGAATAATCGTTCATGTTACGGAAGCGCTCCCAAATAAGGGACTATCAAGAAGAAGCACGGCTTTTCAAAAGTCGTGCTGTTGTCGCTTTTATGGGTATCGTTGTCATGATGGGTGCGCTAGTCACCAACCTATACAACATCCAGATCAATCAATTCCAAGATTACCAAACGCGTTCTAACGACAACCGTATTAAAGTCGTTCCTATTGCGCCTAACCGAGGCTTAATCTACGACCGAAACGGTAATTTATTGGCCGAAAACCGTCCAGTATTTAGCTTGGAATTAACGCCAGAGAAGATCAAAGATATGGACGACACGATCAGTCGTCTACAAGAGATCTTGATCATCACACCAGAGCAAGTTGAGCGATTTCGTAAAGAGCGCCGTCACTCACGACGCTTTAAATCTGTACCGATTCTCACTCAGCTTACCCCTGACCAAGTTGCAAAGTTCTCGGTCAACCAACACAAATTCCCTGGGGTCTCGGTTAACGCAGCTCTAAAGCGTCACTACCCTTATGGCGCAGTATTGACGCATGTCATTGGTTACGTATCACGCATCAATGACCGCGATATGCAAAGGCTGATACGAGAAGAGAAAGACGCAAATTACCAAGCTACGCGAGACATAGGTAAACTGGGTATTGAACGTTACTATGAAGACATGCTCCACGGAACGGCGGGCTACCAAGAGGTGGAAGTCAACAGCCGTGGGCGCATCATTCGTACCTTAAAATACGTTCCACCAGTTCCGGGAAGAGATATCGTATTAAACCTTGATATCAACCTACAGCTTTACGCCCATGAGATAATGAACAGCCGACGTGGCAGCATTGTTATTCTCGATCCAGAAGATAATGGCGTATTGGCTATGGTTTCGAGCCCAAGCTACGATCCGAATTCATTTGTGCATGGTATTTCCGGAAAAGACTACCGCGCATTACTTGAAGACAAGAATCGACCTTTGGTTAACCGTGCGACGCTAGGTATCTACCCACCAGCATCAACCATCAAACCATTCATGGCGGTAGCAGCACTGCAAGAAGGTGTTATTACCCCTTATACAACACGTAACGATCCTGGATATTGGAAAATCCCGAACTCTAAAACCAAACCATTTAGAGATTGGTTACGTTGGGGACACGGCAAAGTCGATATCATTAAATCGATCGAAGAATCAGTAGATACCTTCTTCTACCAAGTCGCTTATGACATGGGTATCGATCGCATTTCAAACTGGATGATGATGTTTGGTTTTGGTGACTATACCGGCATCGATATCTACGAAGAAAGCAAAGCAAATATGCCAACGCGTGAATGGAAGATGGCAAGGCACCGTACACCTTGGTATCAAGGCGATACGATCCCTGTTGGTATTGGCCAAGGCTACTGGACAGCAACTCCGATGCAGATAGCAAAAGCGACCTCTGTATTGGTGAAACGTGGTGAAGTTGTGGCACCTCACTTACTGCGCGCCACCATTGATAACGGCAACTTGTTTGAAACTCAGCAGCTTTCTGAAATCGAAACTTACCCGCCGATAACAGGTGTACAAGAGCGTTACTGGGATATGGCTATCGAAGGTATGCGTCTAGTTAACCATGGTAAGAAAGGCACGGCTCGCCGCGCGTTTTACAACACTGAGTATGTCAGCGCCGGTAAATCTGGTACTGCTCAGGTGTTTGGCCTAGGTGAAGACCAAGAATACAACGCCGATGAGCTAGCCGAGCACTTACGTGACCACGCTTTATTTACCGGCTTTGCCCCAATTGATGATCCTAAACTGATTGTCACTATGGTGTTAGAAAATGCAGGCGGTGGCTCTTCACAAGGCGGCCCTGTCGTTAGACAAATTTTTGATCATTTTTTGGTCGAAAAAGATAAAGAAGAAAAAGAGGCAGAAGAATAATGGATTTGAATCCAGCGACCGGTCAAAACCGCGCTCTATTTGAACGCTTCCACTTAGACTTACCTTTGCTATTGGGCATTCTTGTTCTTATGGGCTTTGGTTTGATCGTTATGTACAGCGCAAGCGGTCAAAGCCTTGCAATGATGGATCGCCAAGCGATGCGTATGGGCTTGGCACTCGGTGTCATGTTATTTCTGGCTCAAGTACCTCCAAGAACTTATGAAACGCTGGCACCGCTTATGTTTATCGGTGGCGTCGCTTTATTACTTGGCGTACTCTTTTTTGGTGAAGCATCCAAAGGGGCACAGCGTTGGCTTAACCTAGGCTTTGTTCGCTTTCAGCCTTCAGAACTCTTAAAGCTCGCCGTTCCATTGATGGTAGCGCGCTATATTGGTAAACGTTCGCTTCCACCAACATTCCAGACTTTAGTCATTTCATTAGTAATGGTTTGTGTTCCGACTATTTTGATCGCGAAACAACCGGATTTAGGAACGTCTATTCTAATTGCAGCATCCGGCATTTTTGTTATTTTCTTGGCGGGTATTAGCTGGAAGATTATCTTTGCAGCAGCATGTGGCCTCGGCGCATTCTTACCGATACTCTGGTTCTTCTTAATGCGCGAATACCAGAAAGTACGTGTTCGAACCCTATTTAATCCCGAATCTGACCCACTTGGTGCTGGCTACCACATCATACAGAGTAAAATTGCGATTGGTTCTGGTGGTATTTCAGGTAAAGGCTGGTTGCAGGGTACTCAGTCTCAGCTCGAGTTTCTGCCAGAGCGTCATACTGACTTTATCTTTGCCGTTATCGCCGAAGAATGGGGATTGATCGGCATTTTGGTACTGTTAAGTATCTACCTCTACATTATTGGTCGCGGCCTCTATTTAGCCAGTAAAGCTCAAACCGCTTTTGGCCGAATGATGGCAGGCAGTATCGTACTCAGCTTCTTTGTTTATGTATTCGTAAACATCGGTATGGTGAGTGGCATTCTTCCTGTAGTAGGTGTTCCACTTCCGCTCATCAGCTATGGCGGCACCTCAATGGTGACACTAATGGCCGGTTTTGGCATTCTTATGTCTATCCACACTCACAGAAAAGCGTTCTCTAAGGCGACCTAATATGAATAATAAATCAATGCTAGTTTTGGCCTTTATGAGCATTCTGCTAGCTGGCTGTTCTTCAGCGCCATCAAAACGCTATTCAATTGATAATGATGTGGCTCCAGAAAAACCGATTTCCGTTGATCACATTGAAGATGCTAATCCTCAATATGAACCGTATAGCTTAGGCGGTAACAAAGATTACACCCTACGCGGCGAAAGCTATAAAATCGTCAAAGATGCTCAAGGGTTCAGCGAAGAAGGCATTGCTTCCTGGTATGGCAAGAAATTCCATGGCCACTTAACGTCAAATGGTGAAATCTACGACATGTACTCTATGTCCGCGGCACATAAGACTTTGCCTTTGCCTAGCTACGTAGAAGTCACTAACAAAGACAACGGAAAGACCGCGATTGTACGAGTCAATGACCGAGGCCCCTTCCATCCCGGCCGTGTGATTGACCTCAGCTACGCAGCGGCAACCAAGCTTGATGTAATCAAAACCGGCACCGCAAACGTCTCTATCAAAGTCATCACGGTGGATAAACCAACGGCCGCGCACAAACAACAAGCATTACCAAAATTCGTCGTTCAGGTTGCCTCTTCACAACATCCAGAGCGCGTGCGAACTTTAGCGCAAGATTTAGGTCAAAAGCTTGCGGTAGAGAGTTATGTAGGATCAGAGAAAGATATCCATCGAGTTCTCCTTGGACCTTTCGATGACTACATGCAAACTCAAAAAACTTTAGAACAAGTAAAAACACTTGGCTTTCCAAGTGCGTTTATTAAATCCTTGTAGAGTTAATCTTCCAAGCTATTGAACCGACACTAGCTTGAAAGGGTGATTCTGTTAAGATATGGACAGTTAAAGATAAACCTGTAGTCAATATGAAAAAAACAACGCTTATTAAATCCGTTTTTGCGTCTTCTATTGCGCTTTCTGCAACTTTCGCAACTTCTGCTTTCGCAACTCCTATTGTTGTACCTGATGCTCCACAAATCGCAGCGAAAGGCTACGTATTGATGGACTACCATTCAGGCAAAGTTCTCGCTGAAAAAGAGATGAACACTCGTCTATCTCCTGCAAGCTTGACGAAGATGATGACCAGCTATGTAATTGGTCAAGAACTTGAGCGCGGTAACATCTCTCTTGAAGATGACGTTACGATCAGCAAAAACGCTTGGGCGAAAAACTTCCCTGACTCATCAAAAATGTTCATTGAAGTTGGTACAACGGTAAAAGTGGAAGAGCTTAACCGCGGTATCATCATTCAGTCTGGTAACGATGCATGTGTGGCAATGGCAGAACACATTGCCGGCTCCGAAGATGCTTTTGTTGACCTGATGAATGCTTGGGCTGACACCATCGGCATGAAAGATACGCACTTTGCTAACGTGCATGGTCTAGATAACCCAGATCTTTACTCAACACCTTACGACATGGCTCTATTAGGTAGCGCACTAATTCGTGATGTGCCAGATGAGTATCGTATCTACTCAGAGAAGAAATTCACTTACAACGGCATTACTCAATACAACCGTAACGGTCTACTTTGGGATAAAAGCATGAACGTGGACGGTATCAAAACTGGCCACACTAGCAATGCGGGTTACAGCCTTGTGAGCTCTGCAACTGAAGGTAAAATGCGCCTTGTTGCTGTCGTGATGGGCACCAAAAATGCGAATGCTCGTAAATCAGAAAGTAAAAAACTACTGAGCTACGGCTTCCGATTCTTTGAAACAGTGGCGCCACATAAAGCAGGTGAAACCTTTGTTGAAGAGAAAATTTGGATGGGTGACAAAGATATGGTTGCGTTGGGTTTAGACCAAGACACCTATGTAACTCTACCTCGTGGCCAAGCCAAGAACCTAAAAGCAAGCTTCGTACTTGAAAAAGAGTTAGAAGCCCCAATTAATAAAGGCGATGTTGTTGGTAAGCTATACTATCAACTAGAAGGCGAAGATGTTGCCGAGTACCCACTTCTTGCTCTTGAAGATGTAGAAGAAGGTAGTCTGTTTAGTCGTCTATGGGATTACATCGTAATGCTATTTAAGAGCTTCTTATAATTGTAATTCTTAACGAATTCATCGAAAAAGCCGCTTATTGCGGCTTTTTTTATCACACCTGAGCCATAACAGGTGTATTGAGATTTAACGTTAATGACAGTAATATTCCGCGCTGCGAAAATGACTGTCCAACTTGGAGTTTCCTATGCTGAATATTAACTCAGATGCAAAGCTGAAAGACCTACTTGAGTTCCCTTGCTCGTTCACTTACAAAGTAATGGGCTATGCAAAACCAGAACTACCAGAAAAGGTTCTTGAAGTGATCCAACGCCATGCTCCAGGCGATTACAGCCCAGTAGTAAAGCCAAGTGCAAAAGGCAACTACCACTCAGTATCAGTCAACATCACTGCAACTTCTATTGAGCAAGTTGAAACGCTTTACAAAGAGCTCGGTGAAATTGATATTGTACGTATGGTTCTATAATTTTATTTGATACCTTCAATTTTTTTTGAAAGCAGCGAAAGCTGCTTTCTTTTTAGTTATCAAACAGATAATAATCCTACATATTCTCTAGGGTTAAAAATGTGTTACTGGTATATAGTTGAATTAGCGGATCCAGTTTATAATCTGGCAACTTAATTCATCGACCGTGGGATCTGGAATGCAAAACCAGCTTGTTGTGAAGTATTTGGGAAGACAAGATTACCAGCCAATTTGGCAAGCAATGCATGACTTTACCGACAACCGAACTGATGAAACTGTCGATGAAATCTGGCTTGTTGAACACAACCCAGTATTTACGCAAGGTCAAGCGGGCAAAGCGGAGCACCTTTTAAATACCGGTGATATTCCTGTTGTACAAAGCGACCGCGGCGGTCAAGTGACCTATCATGGCCCAGGCCAATTGGTCGCATATTTCTTGATAAACCTGCGTAGAAAGAAGTTAGGTGTTAGAGATCTCGTTACTCATATTGAGAACCTCGTGATCAACACCTTAAAGCATTACAATATTGACGCGGCGGCAAGACCGGATGCACCCGGTGTATATGTCGATGGCAAAAAGATCTGCTCTTTAGGGCTTAGAATCCGTAAAGGCTGTTCATTCCATGGCCTCGCGCTCAACGTAGATATGGATTTAAGTCCATTTTTACGAATCAATCCGTGTGGTTATGCCGGAATGGAAATGGTCCAGGTGAGCCAACTAGGCGGACCAAAAGATCTCGAACAAGTCGAAAAGACCTTAGTCGAAGAACTTGTTACTTTGCTTGGCTACGGGCAAGTTGAATTCAGCACAGAAGCTCTTTCTGTACGATAAGAAGTAAAGAGAAGCAAAAGAAGCATGAGTAAACCAATTCAAATGGAAAAAGGCGTTAAGTACCGCGACGCCGATAAGATGGCACTTATTCCAGTAAAAAATATGCCAACTGAGCAAAAAGAAGTTCTACGCAAGCCTGAATGGATGAAGATTAAACTACCTTCAGACAGTCAACGTATCCAAGATATCAAATCGGCTATGCGTAAAAATAACCTGCACTCCGTTTGTGAAGAAGCGTCATGCCCTAACCTTGCTGAATGTTTCAACCACGGTACCGCGACCTTTATGATCTTAGGTGCGATCTGTACTCGTCGCTGCCCTTTCTGTGACGTTGCACACGGCCGCCCATTAACACCTGAAGCGGATGAGCCGAAGAAACTGGCAAAAACTATCCAAGATATGAAGCTAAAGTATGTGGTAATCACGTCAGTTGACCGTGATGATCTACGTGATGGCGGCGCTCAGCACTTCGCTGACTGTAACCGAGAGATCCGTGAGTTAAACCCACATATTAAGATTGAAACACTGGTTCCTGACTTCCGTGGTCGTATGGACGTTGCGCTTGAGCTACTTAAAGACAACCCGCCAGATGTGTTCAACCACAACTTAGAAACTGCACCTCGTCTTTACCGTAAGGCTCGTCCAGGTGCAAACTACAAGTGGTCTTTAGATCTACTTAAAAAGTTCAAAGAACAGCACCCTGATATCCCAACTAAGTCCGGTGTCATGATGGGTTTAGGCGAAACCAAAGAAGAGATCATTCAAGTACTGAAAGATTTACGTGAGCACGGCGTGACCATGCTAACACTAGGCCAATACTTAGCGCCAAGCCGTCATCACCTTCCTGTAGAGCGTTATGTTCCACCATCAGAATTTGATGAACTGAAAGAAATTGCACTAGAACTTGGCTTTACACACGCCGCTTGTGGTCCATTCGTACGCTCTTCGTACCACGCAGATCTTCAAGCACAAGGTGTAGAAGTAAGCTAACTTAAGCTTCATCTTGTTGAAAGGGTTGACAGAATAAGCCAGCCCTTTTTGTTATCGATTCTTGAATGAGACAGCACACTTCTATAGTCTTACCCTATAACCATTACAAAATACCTAATCGATAAGGTATATATCCAAGGATCTAACATGAAAAAATTAGGGTTTATCGCCATCGCATTAGCAACGCTTTCTGTTGGTTGCGCTTCAAATACAAAGCAAGACAATTTTAGAGAAGCATCTTTTGAGCTTTGTAATACCGAAGTTGATATCTACTCAGTCAGTGATGATGGTCGTGTTCGTATTATCTGTTCCGACGGTTCTAAATTTGCTTTAACAAGCGAAGATACACTAGAAACCATGCGTGACATCAACATCGACTACTGCGATGGTGAAGGTCTAGGTAAATTTAACGAGAGCCGCAAATACTACTCGTTCAAATGTAAGTCAGGAACGTTACTTAGCATTTCAAAATAAGCTAAGAAACCAGTCAGTAAAAGGGTTGATGTGAAAAGATCAGCCCTTTTTGCTTTATTGTCATCTTCAAGACTTTCCCTACTCCTCACCTTCATTGCTCTATGGAATGATCGCTGTCCTCTCCCTTCTAAAATGTTTTTCTCCTAACATTAGCTCGATAATCTATTTTTGACAGATACAAAAAAGCCCCATCAAATGATGAGGCTTCAAATAATTTTCAAACTGAGTTGGCTCTAGTTCAAGGAAAAGGCGTGGAGTTTACGCCAGTAAATGAGCACCTTTGACGAAGAAATAGACCAAATTAGGCAGAAAAATTAAGCGTAAACTGGTAGACGCTTACAGATTTCCAATACTTTTGCTTTTGTCGCTTCGATAACTTCTTCATTGCCGATGTTATCTAGGACGTCACACATCCAGTTTGCTAGCTCTTTTGCATCTTCTTCAGTGAAACCACGACGAGTGATTGCTGGAGAACCTACACGGATACCTGAAGTAACAAATGGGCTACGAGGGTCGTTTGGTACAGAGTTCTTGTTCACAGTGATGTTTGCTGCACCTAGAGCTGCATCAGCATCTTTACCTGTGATGTCTTTATCGATTAAGTCGACTAGGAACAGGTGGTTTTCAGTACCGTTAGATACGATTTTGTAACCACGCTCTTGGAACTGAGCAACCATTGCTTTCGCGTTTTTCACTACGCGAGATTGGTACGCTTTAAATTCTGGTTCCATTGCTTCTTTAAACGCGACCGCTTTACCCGCGATTACGTGCATTAGAGGACCACCTTGACCACCTGGGAAGACAGCTGAGTTCAGCTTCTTGTACATATCTTCACCAGCGTTAGACAGGATTAGACCGCCGCGTGGACCTGCTAGTGTTTTGTGCGTTGTTGTTGTTACAACATGAGCGTGTGGTACTGGTGTTGGGTATTCACCTGCTGCGATAAGACCAGCTACGTGTGCCATATCTACGAACAACCAAGCGCCTGCTTTGTCTGCGATTTCACGCATGCGAGCCCAATCTACGATTTGAGAGTAAGCTGAGAAACCACCGATAATCATCTTTGGCTTGTGCTCTAGAGCAAGTTGCTCCATTTCATCGTAGTTGATTTGACCCGCTTCATCGATACCGTAAGGGATAACGTTGTAATGCTTACCAGAGAAGTTTACTGGTGAACCGTGAGTCAGGTGACCACCGTGTGCTAGGCTCATACCTAAAACAGTATCGCCTGGGTTCAAAAGAGCCATGTAAACAGCGCTGTTTGCTTGAGAACCAGAGTGAGGCTGAACGTTCGCGTACTCACAGCCAAATAGCTGACACGCACGATCGATTGCTAGAGCTTCAGCTTTATCAACGTACTCACAACCACCATAGTAGCGCTTGCCTGGGTAACCTTCAGCGTACTTGTTTGTTAGCTGAGAACCTTGCGCTTCCATTACACGTGGGCTTGTGTAGTTTTCAGAAGCGATTAGTTCAATGTGTTCTTCCTGGCGAAGAGTTTCTTCTTGGATTGCTGCGAACAATTCCGCATCGTAATCTGCGATGTTCATATCACGCTTAAGCATCTGTATCTCCTGACTCAGATTTAGACTGAAATTTGCAAAAAAACTGATTATGACCCATTAATCTACGCAAAATCATTCGCGCAAACGTTTGCATCAAGCTAATGACGCGCATTCTACATAATTTGATCTAGGTCATAAAGAGAAAAATTCATTTTTTCTCATGCAGTTTTTTCATGATGATTTACAAGGATCGTCATGTTGGCACTTTTTAACTCTCGCTTTTAAGAGAAGTGTCAATTTTACCCTTTACACCCCGTAAAACGATAATTACATAGGTTTACCCTAAATTTAACCCTCAAGCTACCGAAATCCTCGTTTTTTAAATAGTATGCTCGCCATTATTGTCTAGTTAAATTTCAAATTGATGGAAAAACACTCAAAAAAAGAAGATTGGATCGCAATTCTGACTGGGACATTCCTAGTGGCTCAAGGCGTCTTCTTCTTACAATCAGCGTCGCTCCTAACTGGAGGCACAACCGGTCTTGCCCTTTTAGCAAGCCAGTTTGTTCCGGTCTCTTTTGGTACGCTCTATTTTATCGCTAATAGCCCTTTCTATTTACTCGCTTGGAAACGCTTTGGTTCACGTTTCGCATTCAATAGTGCGATTTCTGGTGCTTTGGTTTCTATTTTTGCCGATCACCTTTATTTGGTCATTAGCTTAGATACCATCAACGAAGTTTACTGCGCTGTGGCGGGAGGCCTACTGATGGGCTTAGGCATGTTGATTTTATTCCGTCATCGTTCAAGTCTGGGTGGCTTCAACGTGCTGTGCTTATTCATTCAAGATAAGTTCGGGATTTCGGTAGGTAAATCTCAACTTGCGATCGATTTCTGTATCTTAGTTGCGTCCTGCTTCTTCGTTTCACCTGAAGTGATTGGTCTCTCTATTCTTGGCGCTATCGCCCTTAATCTTGTGTTGGCAATGAACCATAAACCAACTCGTTATAGTGTAAACTACGGCTAGAGAACTAACGAACAAAAAGAGGGGGACGTAAAAACGTCCCCCTCTTTCGTCAGTCTATGGAATGACGACTTCCACACCTTAGTTCAACTCACCATGAGACGTTCGTGCTTTCACATCATGGCTTAGCTCTTTGTTCAACTCTGCTTCTACATGACCTGGTGATTGCGTACTTGCCGAAATCAAGCGATACATGGCTGGAATGACAAACAGCGTCACTAGAGTCGCAAATCCCATACCGAAGAAAATCACAGTACCTACAGCCACGCGGCTCTCATAACCCGCACCGGTTGATAGGATCAGAGGAATAGCTCCAGCTAGAGTAGTAAAAGCCGTCATCAAAATCGGGCGTAAGCGGCGCGCTGACGCATCAACAATCGCTTTTTCAAACTCAATGCCACGATCACGCAACTGGTTAGCAAACTCCACAATCAAAATACCATTTTTGGTTACCATACCAATAAGCATGATCATGCCAATCTGACTATAGATATTGAGCCCTTGCCCCATCACAAACAGACCAAGGAAGCCACCAAATACACCCATAGGCACGGTAAACATCACCACTAGAGGATTGATGAAGCTTTCAAACTGCGCTGCCAACACTAAGTAAGCCACCAGCAATGCTAAAGCGAATACCACCAGAATACTCGATTGGTTCTCTTTGTAGTCTTTCGACTCACCTGAGTAACTGACCGAAATATCCGCCGGCAAGATTTCTATGGCTTGCTGGTCTAGGAAATCAAGAGCTTCACCTAAAGTGTAACCATTCGACAAGTTAGCCGTAATGGTCACCGCCTTCTGCTTATTGTAGTGAGAAAGACGGATCGATGACGCCACTTCTTCTATCTTGGTCACTGCATCTAGAGTCACTAATTCGCCCGACGCGGTACGCATATAGATTTGACTTAAATCCGCAGCGTTATTGAAGCTATTCTCGTCACCACGCAGATAAACATCATATTCCTCACCACGCTCGACGAAGGTCGTTTCACTCTTACCACCTAGCATGATTTCTAAGGTATCTGAAATATCAGCCACACTGATCCCAAGCTCTGCAGCACGCTGCTTGTCTACCGTCACCACCAACTCTGGCGTTTTTTCTGAGTAGTTGATATCGGCCCCTTCCATGAAAGGAGATTCTTCCGCGAGACGCTCAAGCTTTTCCGCCCAAGTTTTTAGCTCCGGGTAGTCGCTACCACCCAAGACAAATTGAACAGGCTCGCTCGAACCACCTCGGAAGCCTGGCATAAACGGGAACACTCGAACATCCGGAATCCCAGCTAGAGATTTACGCACTTGACCCAACGCCTCTTGAGCCGTCACATCACGATCTTGCCAATCCTCCAATATCATGATGACAAAACCTGTTTGGTCGCCAGCGTTACCACCAAATGCTGGTGATTGGATACTGAATGACTTTAAGAAGCCTTGCCCAAGCAACGGCATCAAACGCTCTTCTACTATATCCATGTTGGCAGACATACGGTTATAACTGGTGGCATCAGCACCACGAACAAACGCAAAGATCACCCCGCGGTCTTCTGATGGCGTCAGTTGCGCCGGTACTTGTTGCATCAAACCCCAACTACCACCTACACAAGCTGCAATAACCAAAGGAGCGGCCCATTTCCACTTCAACGCGCCTTTCAATAAAGCTCGGTAACCAGACTCCAAATGACCAAACATGCGGTCGATAAAGAGGTTAAAACGGTTAGGCTTGACGTTCGCTTTGAGAAGCTTGCTGCCAAGTACTGGCGTCAGAGTCAGCGCAATTAAAGACGAGAAGATCACCGACATCGCCAGCAAAACAGAAAACTCAGTGAATATCAGACCAACCATGCCATCCATGAACGAGATCGGTAGGAAGACCATCACCAAGACTAAGGTTGTCGCAATAACAGCAAATCCTACTTCACGAGTGCCTTTATAAGCAGCCAGCAATGGCTTTTCACCGTTTTCAATGTGATGGAAAATATTCTCCACAACCACTATCGCATCATCGACCACCAGACCAATCGACAAAATCAGAGCCATTAAGGTGATTAAGTTGATAGAAAAGCCAAAGTAATACGCGGCGATAAAAGATGAAATCAAAGAGACTGGCACGGTTACCGCAGGAATCAGTGTCGCTCTCGCTTGACCAATAAAGATATAAAGTACTAAAACAACCAAGCCACCAGTGATAAAGAGCGTGCTATACACTTCGGCCACAGAACGTTCAATAAATACGGTGGAATCATAGTCAATCGCTAGACGAGTACCTTCTGGTAAGAATTGCTGAATCGCTTCAACTTCTTTATGAACACGATCTGCAACTTCAAGTGGGTTCGCATCCGATTGAGGAACAATCCCCATACTCACGTTAACGACGCCATCACTCTTAAAGGTCGAGTTCTCGTTTTCTGCGCCAATGTAAACATCTGCCACATCTTTTAAATAGATTGGCGTGTTGTCGCTGGCTCGTTTTACCACTAAGTATTCAAAATCTTGCACTTGGCTGTAACTGCGCGCGGTACGAACCGACATTACGATCTGATCGTTACGAACTTCGCCCCCTGGGCTTTCCATATTCTCGCTACGAAGTGCGGAAGTAATGTCTGATGTCGTCACACCGCGCCCCGCCATCTGCTCTGGCTGCAGCTTGACGTACATGACTTTATACAGACCACCTGAGACATCAACTGAACTCACACCTGAAATTAAGCTGAAACGATCCATTAGAACTCGCTCTACATAATCCGTGAGCTGAGTTCGGTCCATTTCAGAAGAACTTAAATTGATGTATAACGATGCTTCACCTGAGCCGTTATTTTTAAACACCACAGGGTCGTCTGCTTCATCGGGCAGCGATCGTTGAGCACGCGCCACAGCATCACGCACATCACTCACACCAGTATTCAGGTCATAGCCTAAATCAAACGTAATCGTGATACGTGACATACCATTTCGCGTGGTGGAAGAGATTTCATCAATACCACTGATACCCGAAAGCTGATCTTCTAAATTGGAGGTAATTTGGCTTTCAATAATGGTTGCAGACGCACCTTCATAGCGCGTACTGATAGAGACCACTGGGCTTTCGATATCGGGCATCTCTCGAACGGCCAATTTATTAAAAGAGACAATACCAAATACACAGAGCAACAAGCTCAAGACTAAAGCCGCAACAGGCCTTTTAACCGAAACATCAGATAACAGCATTAGTTACTGCCCTCTTGCGATTTTTGTTTACCCTTAGGACGGCCATCGCTACCAAGTTCAGAGACAGTGATGCCATCACGCATATTCACAATACCCTGTACAACGATTTTATCGCCGATGGTTAACCCTTCTTCAATGACAACTAAATTGTCTACGCGCGCGCCTAAAATTACTTCAGTGCGCACCGCTTTATTATCCGCTCCAACAACGTAAACGTAACGCTTGGTACCCGAGTACTCCAAAGCTTGTACTGGAATAATTGGCGCTTCCATCGCAGGGAAATCCATATCTGCAGAGACCAACATACCTGGCTTCAAATCTTGTTGTGGATTGTCGAAATGAATACGAACGCGCAAGTTTAGCGTCTCTTGATTGATTCGAGAGTCAATACCCACCACCTCACCAGTAAACACCTTACCTTGCCATGCAGCAGTAGTGGCAGTGACCTTCATACCTTTTGCAAGTTGAGATAGATAACGCTCAGGCACTTGCAGATCCAATTGCATCACAGATAAATCATCCAGTGAAAGTAACTCTGCGCCTGCACTCACCAATTTTCCGCGACTAAAATCAATAAAACCAACCGTGCCAGAGAAAGGTGCACTAATGTGAAGGTCCTTTAGGTTGGCATTGGCTGCATCAAGGCGCGCCTGTGCAATATCGACACTGGTTTTTTGCGCATCGATTTCCGTCTGGGTAATCGCATTACGCTTCACCAAACGCTGAAACTCTTTCAATTTACGCTGTTCATCTTTAAGGTAAGCGCTCGCTTCGGCAACAGATGCACGCGCTTTATCATCATCTAACTGCACCAAAAGCTGCCCTTGCGTCACTTCTTGGTTGGCTTCTACAGCTATGACATCAACTTTACCCGCCACTTCTGGCGAAATTGTCACCGATTGCTCTGCATCTAACTTACCGACAAGTGAAAGGGATTGAGAAACTTGATGAATTTGCACTTGTTCAGTTACAACCGTGACACTTGATGGACCTTGCCTTTTCGCTAATGAAGCAGGAGAAACGGCAAGAATAGACAAGGATAAAAGACTCAGAACGATTTTATTTTTCATGATGGAATTCTGCATGGATAAACTCCGTTTATTGTATCCCGTATTACGTATTATGAACGTCAAGTAATGTAAAGAGGGCGAAATAATATGTAAGCAAAGCCGTTGATTGTTTAAGCTTAATGCTCAATTCCTGCCACCTTTGCCCAAAAAGGCACCATTCAGTTCAAAATTATAAGAAAACACTTTACAGCTTTAGCGAGTTTGCTATGATTCGCTCCGCACTTGAGAGATGAGTTGGGAAATCATCAATTAAGTATAAAAATACCCTGGAGGGGTTCCCGAGTGGCCAAAGGGATCAGACTGTAAATCTGCTGGCACTGCCTTCGATGGTTCGAATCCGTCCCCCTCCACCATATTTTATCTAGTGTTTATTCCTTTAAAACATTAGAAAAGCTTGATTGTTGTGTTGGGAAAACATCAGTTAAGGATAAAACACCCTGGAGGGGTTCC
>NZ_BLID01000006.1:0-281989 GCF_009811315.1 Vibrio atypicus | reverse complement strand
TCCCGAGTGGCCAAAGGGATCAGACTGTAAATCTGCTGGCACTGCCTTCGATGGTTCGAATCCGTCCCCCTCCACCATATTTTCTCTGAAAAGAGAGCAGCTTGATTAATGAGTTGGGAAATCATTAATTAAGGATAAAAATACCCTGGAGGGGTTCCCGAGTGGCCAAAGGGATCAGACTGTAAATCTGCTGGCACTGCCTTCGATGGTTCGAATCCGTCCCCCTCCACCATATTTTCTCTGAAAAGAGAGCAGCTTGATTAATGAGTTGGGAAATCATTGATTAAGGATAAAAATACCCTGGAGGGGTTCCCGAGTGGCCAAAGGGATCAGACTGTAAATCTGCTGGCACTGCCTTCGATGGTTCGAATCCGTCCCCCTCCACCATATTCAAGAAAGCCAACTCATTGAGTTGGCTTTTTTTCGTTTCTACTCTTTATTTTTCAAGCCTAGTGATTCCGTTACCGCCTGATTCTCTCCCTTGTCACTGAATAGAAAAAAGCCCCGACTAAGCCGGGGCATCAACTAACACTAAAGGGGGGCGTCAGTTAACTAAATTGAATGCTCTAACAAAATAATGCGCGTCTCGTAAGGTCTTAACACCTGATGCTGGCTCACATCGCAATCCAAATCTGAATAATTACCAAGTAGATACTTCGCCTTTTCACATTCAAACTCTTTCGGCAAGACGCACTCACTCTCATGACCATAATAGTTATTTAAACAAATCAACGTTTGGTGATTTGATTGACGCTGATAACCAAACACTGAGTGATGCCCGGGATATAAATCTAAGTAGTTGCCAGACGTAATCACCTCAACTTCTTTACGGAGTTGAATCAATTTTTGGTAGAAATAGAACACAGAGTCGCTATCTTCCACGGCGTTGTCAGCATTGATATCTTGATAGTTACCAGCCACTTCAAGCCAAGGCTGCCCTTTTGAGAACCCAGCATATTCATCACCGTTCCACTGCATCGGAGTACGAGAGTTATCACGCGACTTCTGAGCTAAAATCGCCATCATGTCATCATGAGAAACACCTTGTTGATTGACCATAATGTCATACATATTGGTACTCTCTACATCACGATACTGTTCGATAGAGGTGTAACCTGGGTTGGTCATACCAATCTCTTCACCTTGGTAAACATATGGCGTACCTTGCATCATGTGAACAGAGGCACCAAGCATCTTCGCCGCTTCCACTCGATACTCTTGATCGTTACCTAAACGACTAACGACTCGTGGCTGATCGTGGTTACACCAAAACAGCGCTCCCCACCCTTTACCATTTAGACCCGTTTGCCAATGATTAAAGATCTGCTTTAGTTGATTAAAATCGAATGGCGCTTTGGTCCACTTCTCACCATTTGGGTAATCGACTTTTAAGTGGTGGAAGTTAAACACCATCGATAATTCTTTATTATCCAAGGACGAATACTGCTGACAATGCTCAAGCGTCGTCGAGGACATTTCACCGACCGTCACGCTGCCATATTTCTGAAATACCGATTCGCTGATCTCTTGCAGATATTCATGCACGCGAGGGCCATCCGTATAGAAACGTCGACCATCTCCAATCTGATCACTAGGGAAATCTTGCTGCTTAGAAATCAAATTGATCACGTCTAAACGAAATCCATCCACACCCTTCTCTGCCCAAAAGCTGATCACTTCTTTCACTTCCGCGCGAACTTTAGGGTTCTCCCAGTTTAGATCCGCTTGCTCTTTCGCAAACAGATGAAGGAAGTATTGACCGGTGTTCTCATCTAGCTCCCAAGCGCTTCCGCCAAACTTAGATTGCCAGTTATTTGGAACACTACCTTCGACAGGATCTTTCCATATATAGTAATCACGGTAAGGGCTCTGCTTATCGCCTAATGCTGATTGAAACCAATGGTGCTCAGTTGAAGTGTGGTTGACCACGATATCCATAATCAGACGAATACCACGCTGATGAGCTTGAGCTAACAACTCATCAAAATCAGCCATTGTGCCGAAATCTGGATTTATTGAGTAGTAATCCGCAATGTCATAGCCATTGTCGATCATCGGTGACTGATAAACAGGAGTCAGCCAGATAGCATCAACACCCAGCAGTTTTAGATAATCGAGCTTAGAAATAATACCTTGAATATCCCCCGTTCCTTTACTGCCACTATCGCAGAAACTCTTTGGATAAATTTGATAAATCGAGGCGGTTTTCCACCAGTTCGTATCGTTAGTGATTGTTGTCATTTCTAAACTCACTTACCAAAAAAATAATCTTAGGAGTGGAGCGGCAAAGGGCCGCTCCTAAATTGTGTTGCAAACTTATGCGCTAACAGGCTCTAGCTCACCCTTGAGTTGCGCTCGTTTGTAGAAGAAGAGAGTTAAAGCAGCAGGTACCGCTATCGCCACCAACATTGCCACGGCGTAAATGCCCCAGAACTGTGGTTGAATAGAAAGAATACCTGGCAAACCACCAACACCGATGCCATTCGCCATCACACCTGCACTACCACAGATAGCTGCAGCAATCGCACTACCGATCATGGCGCTTAGCATAGGGAATTTGTATTTTAAGTTGATGCCGTACATCGCAGGCTCAGTAACACCTAGGTATGCCGAGATTGCCGCAGGTACCGAAATGTCACGCTCACCATGCTTTTTACTAATAATGATGATTCCGACAACCGCAGACGCTTGAGCTATGTTAGATAAAGCAATTAGTGGCCAGATTGGCGTACCACCAAGGTCTTGCATTAACTGTAAGTCAACCGCGTTTGTTGTGTGGTGAATACCAGTAATCACAAGTGGTGCATATAGGAAACCAAACACCATTGAACCAATCACAGCAAAATCACCCGTCATCGCCGCTTTAGCTGCAAATGCCACACCGTCACCTAACACACGACCAAATGGGCCGATTAGCGAGTGCGCAAGTACTACTGAAACAATGATTGAAACAAATGGCACCACAACAAGGTACAAGTATGAAGGGACAATACGTTTTAAGTTGGTTTCAATAAACGCTAGTGCTACACCTGCTAACATGGCTGGAATAACTTGGGCTTGATAACCGACTTTCTCAATGACAAACAAACCAAAATCCCAAACCTCAGGCACCTGTTTACCAATGAGATACGCATTCATTAACTGTGGTGATACCAGAGTTACACCCAAGGTAATACCCAGAATTGGTGTGCCGCCCAGTTTCTTCACCGTCGACCAACAAACACCTACCGGCAGGAAGAAGAATATCGCTTCACCGATCAACCATAGGAAGCTATGTACTGTTGCCCAGAATTGGCTAATTTCAGTCAAGGACTGGCCATCAAACATCTTGATGTCGCCGATCACGTTACGGAAGCCAAGAATCAACCCCCCCGTGATAATCGCAGGAAGCAGTGGTACAAAAATTTCAGCTAAATGGGAAATACCGCGCTCTAAAATGTTCATATTCTGACGAGCAGCCAGCTTAGCTTCATCTTTCGACGCCGCTGTTTGCCCAGTGAGCTCAATCAAAACCTTGTAGACATCGTCGACTTCGGTGCCGATAACGACCTGAAATTGTCCTGCATTTGTGAAACAACCTTTAACCATTGGCAGAGACTCAAGCTCTTTCTCACTGGCTTTTTCTGTGTCATTTAGTACAAAACGAAGGCGCGTTAGGCAGTGACTTACACTCGCAATATTTTCGCGTCCACCGACTAACTCTATTAGACGCTCAACCTCTTGTTTCGCAATCTTACTCATATCCATGTCCACCCTAATTGGATCTCATTCATCTTAAATCAAACTACTGACGGTCAAACTGACTCAATCGATTGTTGTTATTTTGGGAATGTTCCCATTTGTAATTATTATATTGTCAGATCTTATTTAAGATAAAAATGGGAACAGTCCCATTAATTGAATGAGATCACAGTATAATTTTAATTCAGTTTAAAAAGAATCGCTTAGAGAGAAAGGGGTTCTTGAGTAATGTGTACTTGCTCGATCTCACCATTTATATGTGAGATCAATAACTTAGCAGCTCGCTCACCCGCTAATGAGTAGCCTGGGTCAATACTAAAGACTTTAGGGAAAAGAAAAGAAAGCAGCTCATTGCCACCAACACCGGTAACAATGACCTCTTCACGATTGAGCTCTTGAAGACGTTTAATAACACCTAATGCTAATGTATCACTGGCACAGACAATTGCCTGAGTCTGCTCATTAAGAACACTATCCACCAGCAGGTACGCACTTTCATGATTAAGCTGACCCGTTTGGTATTGAGGCTCAATTTGGTGCTGACGACACCAATCAAGGTAAGCATTCAGACGAAGCTTACCCGTGGTTTTATCACTAGGATCCACACCAATAAAACCAATATGGTTAAGCGATTTTTGCTGCAAAAACTCAAGAGCTTTAATGATGACTAGGCTATTGTCATAGTTAATCGAAGAAGCCTTGTCAGTATCCATGGCAATCACAACACTGCGATCGTGCCAGTTTTCTAGCTTACTGATATCGAAATCACTAAAGCCAAACACGATCACCCCATCCACATTGCGCTTTTTCAATACGTCGAGATGCTCGTTGGTTTTGATGCGATCAAACTGACTCTCCATGATTACCACATCATACCCTGCGCTATACAAGGTATTAAGCATGCTGCCCACCGCTTTGTTTTCAGATGGGGAGTCAAGACGAGAGATAATGACACCCACAACCTTCTGGCTGCCCCCTCGCATACTCTGAGCCGATTTGCTTGGTACGTAACCAGATTCTTGAATAACTTGCTCTACTTTCGCACGAGTCGCGGGCTTCACCTTAGGATCATTAGTTAACACACGAGAAACCGTTGATTTACCCACACCGGACAGTTTTGCAATATCAAGAATAGTTAGCTTTTTGCTCATAGAATAAAGGGGTCAATTTGAGAATTGGGAATCATGAGGCCGCATTGCAGCCTCATCTAGCGGTTATTTGCCAAGATATTCAGGTACATCTTTAATGCTATCAAGCACCACTGATGCTAAAGCTTCACCTTTTTCAGTCACAGGCTTACCAGTGCGAACAAGAATTCTAGTTCCGACACCAGCGGCTTCTGCTGCCATCATATCTTCTGCTTTGTCACCAACCATTACCGAATTAGCCATATCGATCTTAAGGAAGTCACGTGCAGAGATGAACATACCTGGCTTAGGCTTTCGGCAATCACAATCTTCTTTGTACTTACCAATACCGTGCTCAGCGTGATGTGGGCAGTAATAAAAGCCGTCAAACTCAACACCGTTATCGACAAAGTTCCAGTCCATCCACTGGGTTAAATCAAGGAAGCGGTCTTCGCTGAATTTACCACGTGCAATACCAGACTGATTCGTTACTAAAACGAGTTGGTAACCCATCTCTTTCAGTTTCTTCGTCGCTTCAAACACGCCCTCAATAAATTCAAAGTCATGCTCATCGTGCACGTAACCGTGGTCAACATTAATTACGCCATCACGATCCAAAAAGACTGCTGGTTTAGCCAAAATTTGCTTCTCTGTCTGCTATATGTAGAACCACGATTATACCCGAGTCGTTTCAATATGCCATCTTCAACCCATGCACCTCAGAATCCGGCACCTTATTTCTTTCTACACTATCTAATGACCAATCGATTGAGCAAAATAACCATTTAGACGTCTAGACGTAAAAATATCTATTGACAGTAAACACGCGAAACCATAGCATCATCTAACAAATGAGATGTAGGTCAACATTATCTACTGCTCCCAAGATAATCTGATTAGCGGGTTTCTCGATGATTGAAATTAATCAAGTCAACAAGGTTTTCTACCAGGGTACAAAGGAAATTAACGCCCTGAAGGATATTAACCTTCATATTCCTCAAGGAACGATTTTTGGTGTCATTGGCTCTTCTGGAGCAGGGAAAAGCACGCTAATTCGTTGCGTTAACATGTTAGAAGCCCCAACCAGTGGCTCTATCATTGTTGATGGTGTCGATCTAACTCAGCTGTCCAAATCTGAGTTGAGCAAAACACGCCGTAATATCGGTATGATCTTCCAGCACTTTAACCTACTTTCGTCTCGTACTGTGTTTGATAATGTTGCACTGCCGTTGGAACTTGCAGGAACAGAGAAAGCGAAGATCAACCAGAAAGTGACTGATTTACTTCGACTGGTTGGCCTAGATGATAAGCATGAGAGCTACCCATCCAACCTAAGTGGTGGTCAAAAACAACGTGTGGCGATTGCTCGGGCGCTGGCCTCAGATCCCAAAGTATTGCTTTGTGATGAAGCAACCAGTGCCCTAGATCCTGCGACTACACAGTCGATTCTGGAGCTGCTAAAAGAGATCAACCGCACACTTAACATCACCATGCTATTGATTACCCATGAAATGGATGTGGTGAAAAGCATCTGTCATGAAGTAGCGATCATTGGTGGCGGAGAGTTAGTTGAGAAAGGGTCAGTTGGCGATATTTTTGCTCACCCTAAAACAGAGCTAGCTCATCAATTTATCCGCTCTACGCTGGATCTATCGATTCCAGAAGACTATCAAGCACGCCTACAAGAAACACGCGTCGAAGGCAGCTACCCTCTTGTTCGTCTTGAGTTCACTGGCGCTACAGTCGATGCGCCACTAATGACGCAAATTGCGCGCAAATTTAATATCGATGTCAGCATTTTAAGTTCTGATCTTGATTACGCTGGCGGCGTGAAGTTCGGCATGATGGTCGCTGAACTCTTTGGTAACGAACAAGATGATAATGCGGCAATTGAGTTTCTACGCGAACACAAGGTAAAAGTAGAGGTGCTAGGTTATGTCCTTTAATGAAATTTCACAGTGGCTAAGCCTAAACAGCAATCTATTGCTCGGTGCAACATGGGAAACCCTTTACATGGTTACTGTTGCCGGAATCGTTGGTTTTGCCGTTGGTATCCCTCTGGGCGTTATTTTGCATACAACGAAAAAAGATGGCTTGCTCGAAAATACCAAACTCAATGGCATTTTAGGTGCGATTGTGAACATCGGTCGCTCGGTTCCATTTTTGGTTCTCATGGTCGCTATCATTCCTGTCACTAAGCTACTTGTCGGTACCTTCATTGGTACAACAGCAGCTATCGTTCCGCTAACCATTGGCGCGATTCCATTTGTGGCGCGTTTAATTGAAGGAGCGCTGTTAGAAGTTCCAACTGGATTAGTTGAAGCGGCTCAGTCTATGGGCGCGACACCAATGCAAATCATCTCAAAAGTACTGCTACCAGAAGCAATGCCTACGATTGTTAACTCAGTAACCATCACGCTAGTAACGCTTGTTAGCTACTCTGCAATGGCGGGGACAGTAGGCGGTGGCGGCTTAGGTGATGTGGCTATTCGTTACGGCTTTCACCGCTATGACGTGACTATCATGGCAGTAACCGTCGTCATGCTGATTGTCTTAGTACAAATTATTCAATCTATCGGTGATGCGATTGTTCGTCGCGTTGATCACCGCTAGAGATAACAACAAATTTCACAGATTATATTCATAAGGAGAGAGTGATGAAATTCCGTCTAAAAGGTCTTTTGGCTATTGCAGCAGCAGCGTCTGCACTTGTTCTATCAGGTTGTGGTGAAAAAGAAGTTGATACAAGCAAAGTAAAAGTCGGCGTAATGGCTGGTGCAGAAGCACAAGTTGCTGAAGTTGCAGCAAAAGTAGCAAAAGAGAAGTTTGGCCTAGAGGTTGAGCTTGTGACTTTCACTGACTATGTAACACCAAACGCTGCCTTAGATGATGGCTCTATCGACATCAACGCATTCCAGCACAAACCATATCTAGATCAGCAAGTTGCGGATCGCGCTTACAAGCTAACGATCGCGGGTAACACTTTTGTTTACCCTATTGCAGGTTACTCTAAGCAAGTAAAATCAGTGGATGAGATTCAAGACGGTGCTCGTATCGCGGTACCAAACGATCCAACTAACCTAGGTCGCTCTCTACTACTTCTAGAGCAACAAGGCCTGCTTAAGCTACGTGAAGGCGCTGGTCTACTAGCAACGGTACGTGACATCGTTGAAAACCCGAAAAACATCACCATCGTTGAACTAGACGCTGCTCAGCTTCCTCGTTCTCTAGATGACGTGGCACTGTCTGTTATCAACACAACTTACGCAAGCTCTATCAACCTAACACCACAAAATGATGGCGTATTTGTTGAAGATAAAGAGTCTCCATACGTAAACCTAATCGTATCACGTGAAGACAACGCGCAAGCTGAGAACGTAGTTAACTTCGTAAAAGCGTACCAAACTGAAGAAGTTTACGCAGCTGCATCAGAAATCTTCCAAGGTGGCGTTGTTAGAGGCTGGTAATTCCACTTTAATAAAAACAACTTCTGAGGCTGGCGCAATGCGTCAGCCTTTTTTGATCCTCGCTATTTTATTCTTTGCTTGGTTTGTCGCAACGAACCTGCGACAATCCGCCCTTAACCACTCGATAAGACCTATATTATGAAACTACTAGTTCGTAACCTTGCACGTACAACGACAGAGCACGAGATTCGCGTGCTATTCTCAGCTCACGGTACTGTTGGTCAATGTACCCTAGTTCTCGATCAAGAGACTGGGAAGTCTAAAGGCTTTGCGTTTGTAGAAATGGCAAACGAAGATGAAGCCAAAGCGGCAATCGCTAGTTTAAACCTAGCCACCGTTGCTAAGAGCAAAATTCGCGTGAAGACGGCAAACAACTAAGCCAGTCACTCACCAATAAAAAATGAAGCCAGCTCAATGCTGGCTTTTTTATTATCTAAAAACACCGTAGATGAAAACAAAAAAAGCCGGAGTCAGACTCCGGCTTTTTAGTAAGATCAACTGCTACAACTTAAGGTGTGTAGAAGGTTGCTGCACCTGGGCCAACTGGTAGGCCGAATGCAAACACCCATAGGTAGAACAACACACTCCAACCAACCAAGAATACGATTGAGTATGGAAGCATAGTTGCAATCAGAGTACCGATACCTAGGTTCTTCATGTAACGCGTCGCTACCGCAAGGATAAGACCGAAGTAACTCATCATTGGTGTAATAATGTTCGTTGTTGAGTCACCGATACGGTAAGCAGCTTGAATCGTCTCAGGCGCGTAACCTACTAGCATTAGCATTGGAACGAAGATAGGCGCAGTTACTGCCCACTGAGCAGATGCAGAACCGATCATTAGGTTGATGAAACCACACATGATAATGAATGCAAAGAACAGCATTGGACCCGTAAGACCAATATCCTGTAGGAAGCTTGCGCCTGCTACTGCGAATACCTGGCCAAAGTTAGTCCACTTAAAGAAAGCAACGAACTGAGCAGCAAAGAATACAAGTACTATGTACATACCCATTGAAGACATTGACTTCGCCATAGCGTCAATCACGTCACGGTCTGTTTTCATTGAGCCAGTAACTTTACCGTAAACAAAACCTGGGACTGCGAAGAATACGAAAATAAACGCAACAATACTCTTCAAAAACGGAGAACCTGCAACCGTGCCCGTCGCTGAGCGTAGGACACCATCTTCAGGAACAATTGTCCATGCAAGCAAAGCTGATACAACAAGAACGGCAAGGCCTGCTAACTTTAGACCTTTCTTCTCAACGTCAGTAAGCTTACCCATTGAATCATTTGATAGATCTTCAGACGCTTCTTCATCGTTGTATTTGCCAAGTTTTGGCTCAACGATTTTCTCTGTTACGAATGCACCAGTAATCGCAATAAAGAAAGTAGAAACAAACATGAAGTACCAGTTTGATTCAGGACCAACTGAATACGTTGGGTCAATCATTTGCGCTGCCGTTTCTGTAATACCAGAAAGCAGTGGATCAACCGTACCGATTAGAAGGTTTGCAGAGTAGCCGCCAGATACACCAGCAAAGGCTGCTGCAAGACCAGCAAGAGGGTGACGACCTAATGAGTGGAATAGCATCGCTGCTAGTGGGATAAGTACCACATAGCCTAACTCTGATGCTGTATTCGAGATAATACCTGCAAAAACAACTGTCACAGTAACCATGCGCTTAGATGCGCCCATTACCATACCACGCATTGCAGCCGAAAGAAGGCCAGAGTGCTCAGCAATCGCAACACCTAGCATTGCAACGAGCACGGTACCTAACGGAGCAAAACCAACAAAGTTTTTCACTAGGTTAGTGACAATCAACTGTAAGCCTTCAGCGTTTAGTAAGCTCACAACATGGATCATGCCGTCTGCAGCACGACCTTTAGCGCCCTCTGGTCGAGGGTCCATAACAGAAACTTCAAAGTAACCTGCTATGCCTGAAGTAACGAGGATCGCAACACAGAAGATTGCAAAAAGAGTGATCGGATGGGGTAAAAGGTTCCCCAAATATTCAACACCATCGAGAAAACGAGTAAATAAAGGTTTCTTTGGTGCATTATTTCTTATTGAAGCAGATGAACTCATCTGTTCCCTCCTTGTAGTTATTCCTGCGCAAATGTGACAAATATGTCAACAAAGCCTGCGCAGGTTACTCGACAAGAAAGGGGATTTAAAATCAAAAATGTTACAGAGTGTGTGGCAATTCAAATTATTTAACGTAATATGAACAAATAATTAGCAAATAACACTAAATACAAACCAAAAGTTAGATTTATAATTCATATAAAACCATTTATACTGTTTATCTCACAACACCTACTTCTGTACCGCTTTGAAACGAGGGTTTGTTTTGCAAATCACATACAACCGTCCTCTTCTTTTAACAATCTGACAATCAGGATGGCGACTTTTAGCACTCTTTAGTGACTTAACGACTTTCATCTACTCTTCTCCCTTAGAAAATTGGCCAAAACGACGTTTAAAGTTAGCCACTCGGCCTTCTTTATGAATAACGCGTTGCTTACCCGTGTAAAACGGATGTGACTTCGCTGACACTTCGATGGTGAAATAGGGATAGGTCTTGCCATCTTTCCATTCAATAGTCCGATCGGTTTTTAACGTCGAGCCAATAACGAAGTATTCATCAACACTTGTATCGTGAAAAACAACGTCTCTATATTCTGGGTGGATATCTTTTCTCATTGATAATCATCTCATGTACAAATTGTTATGTTATAACATCATAAATGATAACTATTATCAAATGGTTTTATTGAAAAAATTTGTGGTAATTTGAGGACATTGTTCTGATAAAGAATGGAAAACGAATGTTTACCATCGAACCTATTGGGTATATAGAAAGCCCTTATAAAGAGAAGTTTGCGGTACCAAGACAACCAAGGCTTGTCCCCGCCGCGACCTCTCGCCTACGCTTAGTCGGCGCAGCTAACTGCCCAGAATCGGTGCGAGATCTCGACGCGTTTAGCCATGTATGGCTGCTATTTATGTTCGACCAAAACTTGCAAGCCGGTTGGAAACCCACAGTCAGACCACCAAGGCTTGGCGGTAATGAGCGAGTCGGCGTGTTCGCTTCACGTTCAACATTCCGCCCTAATGGCATTGGTATGTCTGCAGTGGAAGTAAAAGGTATCACCAAGCAGGGAGAGCAGATCTATCTAGAGCTGGGCAATGTAGATTTAGTGGACAACACTCCCATCATCGATATTAAGCCATACATTCCCTACTCTGATTCAATTCCCAACGCGACTGGTGGGTACGCAGAGTCAGAGCCAGAACAGTCTGAAGTGTCATTCGCTCCAGCGGCACTAAAAGCAATAGCGCAACGTCCAGATCTCGATACAGTTCAAACCGTGATATCCCAAGTTCTGGCGCAAGATCCTCGCCCCGCTTATAAAAAGAATAAGCCCGACGAGAAAGAATACGCGGTGAATTTGTTCGATTTGAACGTCAAGTTCAGCGCAAATGGCAACTTAATAACAGTTACTGCGATTGAGAGCTTTTGACAAACGCATTTGGCTGATATTATAAACGGCTTAATTGAATTCCCATTGTGGGAGCATAATGCCAAGCCTATCTCGGCTTGAGTATCTAACTTTGATAAACGGATAAATTTAATGCGTACCAGTAATTATCTTCTTTCTACTCTGAAGGAGACTCCAAACGACGCAGAAGTAGTGAGCCACCAGCTCATGCTACGTGCAGGTATGATCCGTAAGCTGGCTTCAGGTCTATATACCTGGCTACCTACCGGTCTACGTGTTCTGCGTAAAGTCGAAAACATCGTTCGTCAAGAGATCGACAATGCAGGTGCAGTCGAAACTTTGATGCCCGTTGTTCAGCCGTTTGAACTATGGGAAGAGACAGGCCGCAGCGAGAAGATGGGTCCTGAGCTACTTCGCTTTACTGACCGTCATACACGTCCGTTTGTACTTAGCCCAACAGCTGAAGAAGTAATCACTAGCCTTGTGCGCAACGAAGTGAGCTCTTACAAACAGCTGCCGCTAAACCTGTACCAAATTCAAACTAAATTCCGTGATGAGCGTCGCCCACGTTTCGGCGTAATGCGTGCACGTGAATTCTGCATGATGGATGCATACAGCTTCGACATCGACAAAGAAGGTCTAGAGAAATCTTACCAAGCGATGCACGACGCGTACTGTAAGGCATTTGATCGTATGGGTCTTGAGTACCGTCCAGTACTGGCTGACTCAGGCGCTATCGGTGGTAGTGGCTCTCAAGAGTTCCACGTACTGGCTGAAAGCGGTGAAGACCTAATCGCATTCTCTACTGAATCTGACTACGCGGCAAACATCGAAAAAGCGGAAGCTGCTGCTCCTGCAGGTGAGCGTGCAGAGCCGACTCAAGAGATGACACTGGTTGATACACCAAACGCGAAAACGATCGCAGAGCTTGTTGAACAGTTCGACATGCCTATCGAGAAAACAGTTAAGACTCTTTTCGTTAAAGCATCTGACGAAGTCGATGCGGACATCATTGCGCTTATCATCCGTGGTGACCACGAGTTAAACGAAGTGAAAGCTGAAAACCTTCCTCAAGTTGCTTCTCCACTAGAGATGGCGACAGAAGAAGAAATTCGTGCGCTTGTGGGCGCAGGTCCAGGTTCACTAGGCCCTGTTGGTCTTGAACTACCATTCATCGTTGACCGCACAGTCGCTGTAATGAGCGACTTTGGCGCAGGTGCAAACGTGGATGACAAGCACTACTTCGGTATCAACTGGGGTCGTGACGTTGAGCTAGGCCAAATTGAAGATCTACGTAACGTTGTAGAGGGTGATCCTAGCCCATGTGGTCAAGGTACACTCATGCTTAAGCGTGGTATCGAAGTGGGTCACATCTTCCAACTGGGTAAAGCATACTCAGAAGCAATGAACTGTGGCGTGCTTGGCCCTGATGGTAAGAACGTTATCCTAGAGATGGGTTGTTACGGTATCGGTGTTTCTCGCGTGGTTGCTTCTGCCATCGAGCAGAACCACGACAAATACGGCATCATCTGGCCAGACGCTATTGCACCGTTCCAAGTGGCTATCGTACCAATGAACATGCACAAGTCTGAAGAAGTTAAGGAAGCCGCTGAGAAGCTATACGCTGAATTAACGGCTGCTGGTATTGAAGTTCTGTTCGATGACCGTAAAGAGCGCCCAGGTGTGATGTTCTCTGATATCGAGCTTATCGGTATTCCGCACACCATCGTTATCGGTGACCGTTCAATGAAAGAAGGTAACTTCGAGTATAAGAACCGTCGTGCTGGCGAAAAGACTGCAATCGCGATGGCCGATATTGTTGAGCATGTAAAAGCACAGCTTAGCTAATCCGCCTTGAGATCGATAAGGGCTGACAATTCGTCAGCCCTTTTTTTATTTCACTTTTTTAGCGAAGCCATTATAAAACGGCGCATCCTGCGTCAGCCCTTTCACTTTCCCTTTGCTAGATAACTCAAATTTAAACGTCGATTTAAACTCAAGTGGTTGATATGTATTGTCGGCGACTTTATGTAGGACATACGCATCTTGCTGATAACCTTGCACATATAACATCCCATCACGAAGGAATATATCCGCATAAAAGTGCTTATCATATTGATAGCGCCCTACTAATGGTTTCAGTTCTTTCAAATCCGACTTAAGAACTTCCGTTTGATTCAATAAGTAACCTGGCCACTCCTCTTCAACCGAAATCGCTCGAAGGATCTCTAAAGCAAGTTGATCGCCTTTTTGTCCATTCGTGACTACAACGGCACCTGTCCCTAGAGTTGGGTAGAGAACAAAGTGAGATTCAAAGCCATAGTTCACACCACCATGAAAGACATATCCGGTTTGTAATCCGGAGCTGCGGAAGAAACCGACTCCAGAGTAGAGAGTCACAGGGTAGTTAATGGTGTAGACACTGTTTTGAGTAAGCCAAGACTCGTCTTTTCCTATATAAGCGGCATGAACGGCTAACAATAGTTTTGTTAAGTCACTAGGTGTTGTCCACAGGCCAGCCGCACTTTGCGCCGCATACTTATGCCAACTTTTAGGCTCCCATTTCCCCATACGGTGCGCATGAGAATACTCATTCCCCACACTATTGGCGTCAGGTTGAACAAAACTAGAATGAAGCATGTTTAGTGGCTTGAAGACTTCCTGTTGCGCGATTTGCTCAAAAGGCATACCGTAAATATGCTCCAAAATATGTTGAACGATAATGTATCCACCATTTGAGTAGTGAAATTCGCCCACCGGAAACTCTTGTTTTAATACGCCATATTTGGAGTCTTTTCGAGTGTAAGAAGATAAAGTCGGTAGAGGCAAGTCACTTTCAACACCTATATATCCAACATGATTAAAACCTGCGGTATGAGACAGAAGCTGCTTAAGAGTTACCGGAGAACGCACAAGTGTTGAAAACTCTGGTGCCAGCAGAGACTGCACATCTGCATCTAGTTTTACCAGGCCTTTCTCAACTGCCCTCAACACGATTAACGTCGTTACCGGTTTACTTATCGAGGCAACTTGATAGCGCGTATCTGAAGTTGTTTTACTTCCACTTTCATTACGCTCCCCAAGTTCAAATTGCCAATCAGGCTTACCCAGCTTAAAGGTACTAACACTGACGCTCGGTATTTGCCAAAAATTCATCCTCTCATCAATGATGTAGTGTTGTTCTTCTTCCGAAGCATATTTATAACTGGCGAGTAACTTTGACAACGCTTCTGGCTGCTGGGCCAAAACGAATGGGCTTAATACTATGAAAAATAACGCAATCCATCTCATAACTTATCAACCTAAATTAATTAAAAAAGCCCGTTGATACTATTAATATATCAACGGGCTAAATATAAACTTTCGACTTGTAATCAGAGGATTGCGTATGACCTCAAATAAATTAAGGTTATTACTCTAATGGTTCTGTAGGCGCTTGGCTCGCGACTTTCTTCGGTGCAAATGGTACATCAATAAGTTCATCGGCATTACCATCAATCAAATCACCAAAATGGAAAATACCAAACTCCCCAGGCTTCATTCGATGCCAAGTTTCATTATCCGTTAATGGCTGAGTCGCAATCACTGAAACAATATCATTCGGTGTGGTTTCTTCTTGGAAGTTGATCTCTACATCTTCATCAATCAATGACGCTTTGCCAAATGGTGCTCGACGGGTAATCCAATACAAATGGTTAGTACAGTATGTCACTACGTACTCACCATCAGACAAAAGCATATTAAATACACCTTTCTCACGGAGCTTGTCACAACATTCAGCTATAAATCGGAATACACCCACCATATCTTGGGGGGGCTCTGGGTATCTGTCTTCCATCTGTTTTAGTAGCCAACAGAAAGACAATTCACTATCGGTTTGGCCTACAGGTCGATGACGCCCAGTGGTGAAATCTTGGTAATCGGTTAATTGACCATTATGGGCAAAAGTCCAATAACGTCCCCACAGCTCGCGGGTAAATGGGTGGGTATTTTCTAAGTTGACGCCACCACGATTGGCTTGCCTAATATGACTAATAACCGCACGGCTTTTGATCGGGTAGTTTTGCACTAGCTCTGCAATTTTGGATTTGCAGCTTGGATTTGGGTCTTTGAAATTGCGAAAACCTTTACCTTCATAAAAGGTAATACCCCATCCATCTCGGTGAGGTCCTGTATTTCCGCCACGTTGCATCAAACCGGTAAAACTAAAACAGATATCCGTTGGTACGTTAGCGCTCATTCCGAGCAATTCACACATGCTTTAACAAACTCCCTTATACTGCTTAAGCCATTGTCTAGGTGAAAGATAGAATGACATAAGGTTAAACAAAGCACCAGTGTATACCAGTGCTTAAATTCACCTGATTGCTAAGATTACGCGTGCGATTCCATCTCTTTTTCAATCAACTGAATCACAATGTGAATGATCTTAATGTGGATCTCTTGAATACGGTCTGCGTAGCCAAAATGCGGTACACGAATTTCAATATCCGCAAGCCCTGCCATTTTACCGCCGTCTTTACCCGTCAATGCGATGGTTTTCATTCCTTTAGCCTGAGCCGCTTCAATCGCTTTCAGGATATTGCCTGAGTTACCAGAAGTTGATAAACCAAACAGTACGTCCCCTTTAGAACCCACGGCTTCAACATAACGAGAGAAAACATGATCATAACCGAAGTCATTACTCACGCAAGATAGGTGGCTTGGATCAGAGATAGCAATACCAGGTAAACCAGGGCGATTTTCACGGTAGCGCCCTGTTAGCTCTTCAGCAAAATGCATTGAGTCACAGTGAGAACCACCGTTACCACAAGACAGCACTTTACCGCCTTGTTTGAATGAATCTGCAATCATTTTTGCCGCCGCTTCAATCTGCGCGATGTTGCTATCATCACTTAAGAATTTATTCAGAACATCAGCAGCTTCAAGTAATTCGCTTTTAATCAAATCCTGGTACATAGGGCTATCTCTAATTATTGTGCATTCATAGCGACGCTAATCGCGTCACCCTTCTATTTGATGAGTTTACTCAAACAATTCTCACTGTCGATAGCTCACGGTTAACAATTGCACCTTTCTTGCAATTCAACGCTCACAAAATCGGCACCACCAATCATTTTTAGAACTTTCACTCTACTTAGATCACTTTTTGAGCACTCGCAGGTTTTACATTTTATTAATATTTTGATTACACTTAACTGGTAAGACCTCTTACTTAATCACGACGTATAACAGCTAAAAAAACGTCGCATAAGGAAAACGCATATGGACATCTTGCTCTCTATACTTGGATTCTCTTTGGTTATGGCGACTTGCCTCTACCATCGAACCTCTCTGATCACATCAATCGCAGCTTTGACCGCGACTATGGTTACCCTTTCCATCATAGGAACAGCAGGTTCTGTAGGTTGGTTACTCTACATTGCTGCCGTGGTGGTTTTTGGCATACCTTCAATTAGGCAATCTCTCATCAGTAAAAAAGCCCTGAGCTTATTTAAGAAAGTTCTGCCCGCTATGTCGCAAACAGAGAAAGAAGCTCTGGATGCGGGTACGGTCTGGTGGGAAGCCGAGCTATTCAAAGGCAAACCTGATTGGCAGAAACTGCATGATATTAAGCCGCCAACACTGAGCCAAGAAGAGCAAGCTTTTCTAGATGGGCCAGTGAATGAAGTCTGTACTATGGTCAATGACTATCAAGTCACTCACGAACTCGCCGATCTACCACCAGAGGTTTGGCAGTATCTGAAAGATCATAAATTCTTCGCCATGATCATTAAAAAGAAATATGGCGGTCTTGAGTTTTCAGCCTATGCTCAATCTCTTGTTCTACAGAAACTGACGGGGGTTTCTAGCGTACTGTCTTCTACCGTCGGTGTCCCTAACTCATTAGGCCCGGGCGAGCTGCTACAGCATTACGGAACAACAGAACAACAAGACTACTACTTACCTCGCCTAGCGGAAGGTAAAGAGATCCCATGTTTTGCATTAACTAGCCCTGAAGCGGGCTCTGATGCAGGCTCTATCCCTGACTTCGGTGTGGTATGTAAAGGCCAATGGGAAGGCAAAGAAGTATTAGGTATGCGCCTAACATGGAACAAACGCTACATCACGTTAGCGCCTGTAGCGACAGTACTTGGTCTTGCCTTTAAACTGCGCGATCCAGAGGGTTTACTCGGCGAACAAGAAGACTTAGGTATTACTTGTGCGCTTATCCCAACAGAACTAAAAGGGGTAGAGATAGGCAATCGTCACTTCCCTCTAAACGTGCCATTCCAAAATGGTCCAACTCAAGCGAATGACCTTTTCGTTCCACTCGATTTCATCATTGGTGGCCCTAAAATGGCTGGTCAAGGGTGGCGTATGTTGGTCGAATGTCTATCCGTTGGTCGTGGTATTACCCTACCGTCTAACTCGACAGGTGGTATTAAATCTGCGGCATTGGCAACCGGTGCTTATTCTCGTATTCGTCGTCAGTTCAAGCAACCTATTGGTCATATGGAAGGCGTAGAAGAGCCGTTAGCACGCCTTGGTGGTAATGCTTATGTTATGGATGCAGCAAGTAATTTAACTGTAGCTGGCATTGATTTAGGTGAGAAGCCATCGGTTATTTCTGCGATTGTAAAATACCACTGTACGCACCGAGGCCAAAGAAGCATCATCGATGCGATGGATATTGTAGGTGGTAAAGGGATCTGTCTCGGCCCATCGAACTTCCTTGCACGTGGTTATCAAGGTTCTCCAATTGCTATCACAGTTGAAGGTGCCAACATTCTAACGCGCTCAATGATCATCTATGGTCAAGGTGCGATTCGCTGTCACCCTTATGTGCTTGAAGAGATGAATGCCGCTTACTCTGATTCTTCAGATGCTCTGAGCAAATTCGACAGTGCGCTTGCCGGCCACGTTAGCTTTAGCATGAGTAATTTGATTCGCAGCTTCTGGCTTGGTTTAACCGATGGTCGTTTTTCGAATGCGCCTGTCAAAGATGCAACAACGCGCTACTACCAGCAGCTTAACCGCTACAGTGCAAATATTGCTTTCTTATCTGATATCTCAATGGCGGTATTGGGTGGTTCTTTAAAACGTAAAGAGCGCCTATCTGCTCGTCTTGGCGATATTCTGAGCCAACTATATTTAAGCTCAGCAACACTCAAGCGTTTTGAGAGTGACGGCCGCATCGCTGATGATTTACCGCTGGTTCACTGGGGTTTACAAGATAGCTTGAAACAAACTGAACATGCAATTGATGAATTCCTAGCAAACTTCCCAAACAAGTGGTTAGGAAAAGCGCTTCGCGTTGTCATTTTACCATTTGGTCGCGTCCGTAAGGCACCAAACGATAAGCTAGACAGCCAAGTTGCACGAATTTTACAAACACCATCAGCAACGCGCTCTCGTCTTGGTCGTAACCAATACCTAACAGCGAGTGATAACAACCCTGTTGGTAAAATTGAGCAAGCACTTGAAATCATTCTTGCTGCAGAGCCTGTATTCGACAAAGTTTGTAAAGCGCTTGGTCAACGTCGTCCATTCTTGCGCCTAGATCTAGTGGCTGAAATCGGTCTAGAGAAAGGTTTAATTGACGTAACAGAGGCGAACTTGCTGCGCGATGCCGAAGAGCACCGCCTATACGTCATCAACGTTGACGACTTTGCTCCAGAGGAACTCGCCGCAAAGCCTCTAGATAAGCCACTACCAACCATGGATGAAGTGGCTTAACCTTTCTTTAATTGAGTTCTACAAAAACAACAAAGGGCTGCGCATGCAGCCCTTTTTAGATCGCGGATTAAACTTTGAGTTACTTCTTCGGCATCTCTAATTGCATTTCAGGAACCGCTTGTTTGCGCGCTCTTAACTTACCAATAACAAACCAAGCAACAAGCGCAATCAAGATCACGACAACATTACCGATGGCAATCATGATCATACCTTGCGTTTTCTTCTCTTCACGCATTTCTAAGAGTCGCAACTCTTCCATGATTTTTTGTTGCTTGAGACGTTCTTCTTCCTGCAAGCGGCGTGTTTCAGCAATATCGACTTCTTCCACTAAGCTATAAGTGTATTCGTTAAGAGGGAAAACTAAGCTACGCCCAGAGCCCATTTCAGTTGCGAACAAATCACCACTCCAAGAGTAATTACCAATTGCTTCAGTGTAAGGAATCGTCAGCTCAAGTTTGTTACTCTCTTTTGCAGCACTGCCTTGAACGTCCACTTGGTGACCTTCAGGATCATGATGCTCTATTGCTGCAGCTATAGTACCAGGCTCAATCATTCCCTGCTCACCGGAAAAGACCACCTTGTGCGATTCGGCTTCACTTCGAGACTGAATAAAGGTTACTTCAATTGGTGATGGGTAAACCAATACCTCTTGCTCTTGAGCACGTAAGAAGATGCCATTGCCCGAAGTAATCCGGACTCGATACTTTCCTGGCGCACTGGTCACTGGTAATGAAACCGTAAAGACACCATCACCAGAGATTTCATCCAGCTCCATCCCATCATCCGCGAACTCGCCGATCACTTCCGGAATTGGGCGAGCTTCTTTAATCAAGCTCTCTTCGTTCTCAACAAATTTGGTAAAAGTAACCTTAAGCTTCACTCGATCTAAAAAGTCTCTGAGGATCAAAGGCTTCTTGTCTGAGGTTAGTCTTGCCGTAAACTTGAGAGATTCACCTTGATAAAGGCGATTCGGTAACACATCAGTTGATAGCTCTAAGTGAGAAATGAGCTTAATCTTATTTTTAGGCGTGACCTTGCCAACCGCCTGCCATGGACCGGGCATGGGTTTATCAATTGAAATGATGTCCATTGAAGATTCTTGATACCAACGGACATTATCTGGGCTGCGCCAAGCATAATACTTTTTACCATCTGGCCGCACCAACACGACAGGTTGCGAATTTTCAGCTCTGTAAATAACGAAGGTAATTTGCTTAATCGTAGGATCGACTCGAAAACGGTTATCGAGTAAGGTCATTGAAGACTCTTGTGCAGCAAAACTCGCTGAGCTCAGCAGCAAGCTGAACACAACCAACCAAATCCTTAACATCCCTTCTCCTACTGGCGCCAGAGACAACTTCCGTTCTTCTCGACGATATCTAATCTATTTTGATGTGCATCTAGTTCATCGGCAGTAGCACGAATAACCTTTAGCGCTTTTCGCCCACCAGCTACCCGTTTTATTGACTCACCTCCCACATCACTGCCATCGGAACTACCAGCATTGAATTGTAATGAGGTTTGCCCACCGGTCATTAATAAGTAAACGTCAGCGAGAATCTCCGCATCGAGCAAAGCGCCGTGGAGAGTACGGTGTGAGTTATCTATACCGTATCGTTCACATAGCACATCGAGGTTGTTTCGCTTACCTGGGAAGATTTTCTTCGCCATCGCCAAGGTATCGGTAACCTTACAATAGTCATCCGTCTTACCAATACTTGGATCCAGCTTTTCAAACTCGTAATCCATGAAGCCGGTATCGAAGGGCGCGTTGTGTGCAACCAACTCAGCATCTTTAATGAATTCAAGAAACTCACGGTGAACATCTTGATACTCTGGCTTATCAACCAAGAACTCATCCGTAATACCGTGAACCATCACCGCATCTGGCTGAATTTCACGATCAGGCTTAATGTAAACGTGGAAATGTCGTCCCGTTAGCTTACGGTTAATGATCTCTACGGCACCAATTTCAATGATGCGGTGCCCCATATAGTGAGGGCCACCCTCTAGGTTCATACCCGTGGTTTCAGTATCGAGTACCACGATACGATTGTGTTTAGAATTGTTGCTGGTATTCATAACAATATGTGTGTCAGACTATGCGAATAATGTGCTTAACCCAATAGTATCAAATCATGACGAAACAGGTGGAAATTTTCACAGATGGTTCTTGTTTAGGTAACCCAGGACCAGGTGGTTACGGAATCGTTCTGCGTTACAAACAAACCGAAAAAACACTGGCAAAAGGCTATACGCTCACCACCAACAACCGTATGGAAATGCTCGCAACCATCGTTGCGCTGCAAACCTTGAAAGAGCCATGTAACGTCATTCTGACTACTGATAGCCAATATGTTCGTCAAGGTATTACCCAGTGGATTCACAACTGGAAGAAACGTGGCTGGAAAACAGCAGACAAAAAACCAGTTAAGAATGCCGATCTATGGAAGGCGCTCGATCTAGAAAGTGAACGTCACTCGATTGATTGGCGCTGGGTTAAAGGCCACGCAGGTCACCGTGAAAATGAGATGTGTGACGAATTAGCCCGTACAGCGGCAGAAAACCCAACCGAAGAAGATACAGGCTATATCCCTAATTAGCGCTATTTTGCTTATTCGACACTTTGTAATTGACGCTAACTGGCGTCAATTTTCGTTTTAACTTCCAGTGCGGTTTGATTGGCTTGAGTGGATACGTCCGCTTTCTTGCCACAATAAAGTACAAACTTCCCAATGGCGATGCCCAACTTCCCATACTGCTTTCAAGCCAAGTCCACATAGTTCGATACTTTTGCATCGGAAATAACGCGTAACTGTCGCACTCAATCACTTGATAGTTTAAGACACTCAACCAATCTTTAATCCGGTTCGGAGTAAACATTCGCCCGCTCCAAGGTAGATTGTTTTTGCGCCACGGCAACAAACTCGCAAGCCCAGTAAAACTAATCGGGTTAAATCCGGTAATGATGATATAGCCATCATCTATCATCACTCTATCGACCTCACGCAGCATCCTATGAGGATCGTTGCAGTAATCAAGCTGGTGCGCCATCACCACGGCATCAAAGCTCTTTTCAAAAAAAGGCAGGTCATATCCGTCAGCGATGACGTTATGCAAAGGGTTTTTTATATCAAGATGGACTTGGTGTTGAATATTGCAATCAAAACTGGTTAACTCGCAGCTGAGGCCACCGAGCTTAAGCATATGGTAACCAAATAGTTTTGGGCACCATTCATCCATTCGGGTTTGAATAGACTCACTGACCCATTGACCATTTTTAAGCTGAGACCATGAATGAGGCTTTGCTAGCTTCTTATTGCTACGTGCTGGTTTCATACATAACCTGCTTCACTCAAGGGCCGGTAGACCCTAGAAACTGGGAAAATAACTATGTTAGATATCAAAAGCATACCCGCATTTAATGATAATTACATCTGGCTGATTCAAAATAGCGATCAGCGTTGTGCCGTCGTCGATCCCGGTGATGCTAAACCAGTGCTGGAGTACTTACAGCAACACGAACTAAGCTTAGATGCAATCCTTATTACCCACCACCACAATGACCACATTGGTGGAATCGCTGAATTAGTCAGACAATATCCGGGCATTGATGTAGTCGGCCCAGCCAACGAACCCGTACCGACTTTGACTCATCCAGTTGAAGGTGGCGATCAGATTGAACTGTTTGGCGAAGTCTTTTTTGTACTTGGGTTAGAAGGCCATACTCTTGGTCACATTGGCTACGTTGGAGACGGCAAGCTCTTTTGCGGTGATGTGCTTTTCTCTGCTGGTTGCGGCCGCGTGTTTGAAGGCACAATGGAACAGATGCATACCTCTCTTAGCAAGCTTGTCGCATTACCTGAAGAGACCGAGGTATACAGCGCCCACGAATATACGGCGAGTAATGTAGCTTTTGCACTGGCTGTTGAACCAGATAACGACAAACTGCAGCAGTATCGTGATGAAGTGAATCGACTACGCGCCCAAAATAAACCAACCCTTCCGACCACAATTCGTCGTGAAAAGTGGATAAATCCATTCTTGCGAACCGATCAACAAACGGTTATTCGCTCAGTTGCAAACCGAACTCAGCAAGCCGATCCACTCGCCATTTTTACCGCTTTACGTGAGTGGAAGAACGAATTTTAACGATTTGATGCTTGTCACTATCACTGAGTGACAAGTATTATCAGCAGCCAAGAAATAAAAGGGCTGTGCAATGCGAGTAACACACAGCTGGGTATTAGCACTCTTCCTTGCAGGATGTCAGCTTACCCAGCCAACAGATACTGGTGAATCTTCTTCTCCAGACACCAATAATCCACCAGCAGTCGTTAAAACTGAGCCAAGCGTTCAGCCGACGAAACCTGTCACTAAGCCGCTGCCGGTTGTCACCCCACAGTCTCAACAAGATGTATGGCAACGTATTGCGATGCAACTTGAGATGCCAATTCCCGATCACCAAACGGTGGATTACTACCGCACTTGGTATCTCAAACATCCAAGTCACCTAAGAACTGTATCAAAGCGCGCTGAGCCTTTCCTATACCTGATTACAGAAAGAATTGAGCAACGTGGATTACCGCTTGAACTCGCGTTGCTGCCGGTCGTAGAGAGCTCATTTGATGCCTTTGCCTACTCTCATGGTAGCGCAGCTGGCCTATGGCAATTCGTACCAGCCACAGGAAAAATGTATGGCCTAGAGCAGAACTTCTGGTATGACGGCCGCCGTGATGTGCCAGCCGCGACAGAAGCCGCGTTAGACTACCTTACTTACCTTAACAAACGTTTCGATGGAGAGTGGACCCATGCAATCGCCGCATACAATAGTGGCGGTGGTCGAGTATCAAGCGCTATTCGTAAGAACAAAAAACTGGGTAAGCCGATCGACTTCTTCTCGTTAGATTTGCCAAAAGAGACCAGTGGCTACGTACCTAAACTGCTTGCACTTGCCGATATTATCGCCAACCAAGATAAATATGGCATCGATATTCCAGCTATCGCTAATAAGCCAGTCGTGACACTTGTCGATCCAAACGAGCAGCTCGATCTTGCAATTGCAGCAAAGTATGCGGGTATCTCAGTGAAAGAGCTTCAGGGTCTAAACCCAGCTTACAATCAATGGTCAACCGCACCTGAAGGCCCTCACCAGTTGTTAATCCCTACTCAATCGGTAGATAGCTTCAAGTACCAGGTGGAAAAAAACCGTGGTAAAGGGATGAAACTGGTTCGCTACAAAGTGAAATCTGGTGACTCCATCAGTGTGCTAGCAAACCGCTACAACACAACCACCAAAGTGATTCAACGCGCGAATGGCATGAACAATTACAACATTCGTGTCGGTCAATATTTGTTAATCCCGGCATCAGCGCAAGATGAAACAGCCTATGAGCTAACTGCAGCCAATCGCTTGGAAAAAACTCAAGCGAAAAGCCGTGGTAAATATAAACAGACTCACACAGTGCGTTCAGGTGATAGCTTGTGGAGCATTGCTCGAGCGAACAAGATTTCACATCAATCGCTAGCGAAATGGAATGGCATGGGACCTAAAGATACCTTGCGTGTTGGCCAGAAACTGGTGATTTGGAAAGAGAGCTCAGAAGGCGCTGTTATCCGCACTGTTTTCTATAATGTACGCTCAGGTGACACCATCAGTGGCATTGCCTCTAAGTTTAAGGTGAAATCACGCGATATCGTGAAATGGAACGATTTGAATAAGCAGAAGTACCTAAAACCAGGTCAGAAGCTAAAACTGTATGTTGATGTAACTAAGGTGAGTGTATGACCCCGTCAAGTAACCCGCTTATCATGCTTGTGGACATTTTCCGCTCTCCAAGCGCTTGCTTTCTTGCCCTGTATCAACGTGGTGCATGGGGCTGGCAACCTTATATTTTCTTGATTCTGTCGCCGTTTCTATTTTGGGGTGCTTACTTCGATTTAGTTAACTTCGAGTGGCTAAGAGAAGGTTTGGCAGCTCAACTTGCTGTAACCAACCCAAAACAACTCGAGATGCTCGACCCGAACACCTTAATGGCGAGTGAAATCATCAGTGATGTGGTAGGTCGTACCTTAACCATTCTGATGCTTGCTTTCTGGTTTAACCTAGCGGCGAAACCAAGCCAACATCAACACGGGTTTTGGAAGTGGTTTGCAGCAAGTGCTGTGATTACTTTCCCGGCACTTATCGGTGATCTTGCAAGTTACGTTAGCGTGTTATTAAAGCATGGCCAGGTAATGGTATATGCGGCAGATCTCAACAGCCTTAACGGCCTATTGAAACTACCGCTAACCAACGAATGGTCTCAGTTTGCGAGTTCATTCCCGCTACTACTGCCTTGGTATATTGCCCTAGGGTATGCAGCGGTTGGTACTTGGACTGAATTTGAACGCGGCCAAGCGCTTGCTATTGCTACCCTACCTTGGGTCGGCTACTACCTAATTTGGGCGCTCTACATCCTTATCTTTTAAGGTAAAGCTCGCCACAATAGGATTATGATCAGAGGCGTCAGAAATTGGCGCCTTTGCTGTTTCTAGCGTTAGGCCTCGATAAAAAATATGGTCGAGGGGTAAACCAGTAATAAACTGGGTCCGATTATCTGGTTGATAACTCGCTTCTTGTAAACCGACTCGATTCAATGCACTTCTCATCACGCGCAGGCGAGCGTCGCTCCAACTATTGAAATCTCCCGCGACAATAATCGGCCCATTATGCTCAGTTAGTTCCTTAACTAAAGTCGCTAACTGACGCTGATACTCCTGTGTTCCATAGGTGAAGTTCACCGCATGGATGTTGACCACAGCCAAAGATTCACCACTAGACAAAGGATAAGTCGCATACAACGCTGACTTAGGTAACCTAAGCCAAGGTTCCAGCTCTGTGAATGCACACGCTAAATTGGGAGTATCGACCGTCAGATTAAGTACACCTGCAGTTGTATCAAACGCTTTGAATGCATCCACTTGGCTACCAAACCACTGCTGTTGCTTAATCCAGCTTTGAAGCGAAGAAGTCATACTCGCTTCTTGAAGTAAGACCAACTGTTTATTCTGTGAGAGCTGCGTTAAAACGGTTTGCCAATTGTCGCGATTTTGCTTGTAAATATTCCATACCAACAAGTCAATGCGCCCGTTAACATCCAGTATCTTCGCCTGCTGATTCCGATAACATTGCAAAGAAAGTTCAACCTTATCGCCAGAAATAGAAGATAGCTGAGACTCACTCGGTAGAGTAAACACAGTTTGATAGCTGGTGATAGCAACAGCCACAACAGCAAAAGGTATCGCAAGCAACCACTTCTTTTTCATGTATTCACTTCTCACAAAATAAAAAAGAGCCTAGCGGCTCTTCCTTGAATAATAAACAGATACGATTTGAATCTTAATATGCGTCGATTGAGCTTAAATCGCGTCTTCGTCTTCTTCACCAGTACGGATACGTACAACACGCTCTACATCTGTAATGAAGATTTTGCCATCACCGATCTTGCCGGTTTGTGCTGTTTCAACAATCGTATCAACGCATTGCTCAGCAACATCATCCGTCACGACGATTTCTAACTTCACTTTTGGCAAGAAATCCACCATGTACTCAGCACCACGGTAAAGTTCAGTGTGCCCTTTTTGACGGCCAAAACCTTTAACTTCAGAAACCGTCATACCGGTAATTCCGACTTCAGCCAATGCTTCACGAACATCATCTAACTTAAATGGTTTGATGATGGCTTCAATTTTTTTCATGTTCATCCCTTAAACTTCAGTGAATTAATCCATTATCCCACGTTCCCTGGGCAATAAAAAGCCCGAGCTATCTGAGCTCAGGCTAATATACTACTTAAAATGTGCTTATTTCAAACTTGCATAGTATGCTGCAAGGTTTGCGATATCAGCATCACTCAGCATTGCCGCTTGAGCTTGCATTACTGCCGCTAGACCGCCATTACGTTCTTTGTTTTTGTATGCATTGATCGAAGTAATAATGTATTGCTCATTCTGGCCTTTAAGATTAGGGTAACCAGGAATCATCGCGATACCATCAGCGCCATGACAAGCAGCACAAATTGCGGCTTTTGCTTGTCCTGCAGCCACATCACCAGCCGCCATAACTTGACCACTCATTAGGCCCATTCCGATTACCAATCCAATAGCGAATTTTTTCATTGCTCTTCCTTATAAGTCCACTTCTTCTGTGTGTTTTATCTATACGATTCTGACACAAAGATAGTTTACTTGTCCCAGATAAGTTCACAATCTTGACCTATAAATCGATGATCAATAAATAAATTTGCAATAGCGACCACTTGATCGCCGCACATCAAAATGGGCATTCGTCTTCGCTGCCAACTGGGGATCTTATACTCTTGAAACAGTTTTTTTAACTTCCGGCTGTGCCCACGTTCAACAGGATGAGCAGTTAACCCTTCTGGGTTGAATATCACTCTTAACTGACCCGTTTGTAGCGCAGATAAAGAGAGTTGGCCTTGGCTACTACTCTTAAGGCTAAGTGAGCCTAATGAGTCAGGTAAGTTCACCTCCCCATCCACACAAATCGCTTGCTGCCACTCGGTAATATCGAGCGAACTCTCAAGCCAATATAATTTCTGTTCATATCGGCGGATTTGCCCATCAGCTAAATTTAAAAGTGGGTTCGCATCTTGACGCGCCATCGCCACTTCCAGCCAAATTTTCTCTACGTGCTCACGACTTGGCATTCGCGCGTGATGAGTTGCCAACCACATACGAATCAGTCGAGAACGCATTAAAACGCTCACGGCGATCATACCGTCAATTGATAAACTTCCATCGCCATTGCACAAACTCTTAAATTTATCACTCATCAGTTCATCTAACAGCGCTTCTTGCTCAGCGCATAACTGCGTGCTACGTTGAACAGCCTGTGAGAAGTGAGGCCAACGCTCGGCTAAAACAGGAGAAACTTGATGACGAATGAAGTTTCGATCGAAGCGAGTATCCTGATTGCTTTCATCTTCCAGCCAATCTAGCCCATGCTGCTGAGCATACTCTTCAATTTCGCTCCGTTTAATCGCCAGTAACGGTCTCACCAATCTCCCTGTGCCAAATGCTTTAGCTTCCGCCATGGCAGACAACCCTTTGGGGCCGCTACCACGCTTAAGTGCCAGCAAAAAGGTTTCCAGTTGATCATCACCATGTTGCCCAGTTAACAGCAAATCATCGACTTGTAAGTGAGCAGAAAGAGCTAGATATCTCGCCTCACGAGCGCACTCTTCTAGGCTTCGCCGCTCAAGCTCAAGAGAAACCTTTTCTAGTCGAAAGTCGACATTAAGCTGCTCGGCCCACGCTTTACATTGCTGAGCCCATGTATCTGCATTCTCACTAAGACCATGATGAACATGTACCGCAAGACACGAGACATTGTATTGCCTCTGATATTCAGCCAATAACTCCAACATCACACGTGAGTCAACTCCACCACTAAACGCCAGCACCAATCGCGAGTGCGGCTTTATATAGCGTTGAATGACAGAAGAAAACTGGAGATATAAATTCATAACCTGAAAACAATAGGGAATTTTACGTTAGCATTAGTCTAACATTGAGCAATAAAAAAGGCCGAACCTAAGTTCAGCCTTTCTCATCAAATTATCTTACGATTAACAGTAACCGTAGCTCATCAGACGTTGGTAACGACGCTCAAGCAATGAATCGTTATCAAATTGTGCCAGTTCATCTAGCTGCTTAAGCAGGTTCGCTTTCATGTTCTCAGCCATTTGTACGTGGTCACGGTGCGCGCCACCTAGAGGCTCTTCAATGATTTCATCGATAAGCTCAAGCTCTTTTAGACGAGGAGCTGTTAGGCCCATAGCATCTGCCGCTTGTGGTGCTTTGTCTGAATCGCGCCATAGGATTGAAGCACAACCTTCAGGAGAGATAACAGAATACGTTGAGTACTGAAGCATGTTTACGTAGTCACCGACACCAATTGCTAGTGCACCACCTGAACCGCCTTCACCAACAACGTTACAGATAACAGGCACTTTTAGACCCGCCATCACTTTCAAGTTTTTCGCAATAGCTTCAGATTGACCACGTTCTTCTGCACCAACGCCAGGGTACGCACCAGCCGTGTCAATGAAGGTAATGATTGGCATGTTGAAACGCTCAGCCATTTCCATAAGACGCAGTGCTTTACGGTAACCTTCTGGCTTAGGCATACCAAAGTTACGTTTTACTTTTTCTTTTGTCTCGCGGCCTTTTTGGTGACCGATGATCATCACCGGGCGGCCATCAAGGCGAGCCATACCGCCAACGATCGCTTTATCGTCAGCAAAAGCGCGGTCGCCCGCTAGCTCTTCAAATTCTGTAAATACGTGCTGAATGTAATCAAGCGTGTAAGGACGCTGAGGGTGACGAGCAAGTTGAGCTGTTTCCCATGCACCAAGATCGCTAAAGGTTTTTTTCTTAAGCTCTAGGCTTTTTTTCTCTAGCTGTTCGATCTCTTTATCTAGATCCACACCAGATTCACCACCGTGGCGAGAAACATCGCGCAGTGCTTCAATCTTAGCTTCTAGTTCTGCGATAGGCTTTTCAAATTCTAAAAAGTTCAGGCTCATCTATCGATCCTTTCTGATTCGGCTTCGTGCCAAATTTAGTTAAATTCGAGTTCTACCTGGCCGTTGCCAAGCAGTTGTTTTAAATCATCTATTAATGCATCGCTTGGCGTAACTCGCCATTCGGTACCTAACGTTAGACGCGCACGGGCATCGCAGCGTTGGTAGTATACATGGACAGGAACGGTTCCCGCCCGATGAGGCTCTAGTATTTGACTAAAGCGCTCAAAAAACTGTCCATCGATTTGAGATTCCTCAATCGAAACGGATAATCCACGCGCGTATTTTTCGCGAGCTGCGCCGAGATCCATAACCTCGCGCGCGGACATTTTAAGACCACCATTGAAATCATCAAAGCTGACCTGTCCCGAAACGACTAAAATTTTGTCTTGTTCGAGCATTTCAGCGTATTTATCAAGCGCATCTGAGAACAACATCACTTCCATGCGACCACTGCGATCATCGAGTGTCATCAAACCTATTCGCGTACCGCGCTTGGTCGTCATCACTCTAGCGGCAATCACAAGGCCAGAAACCGTTAAGCTTTGATCTCGTCTTGTTGGTGTTGCGTCTTTTAATCGACAACTGGTGTACTTACCAAGTTCCTTTAGATAGGCGTTAATTGGGTGCCCGGTCAAATAAAGTCCAAGCGTTGTACGCTCACCTTCTAACCAAACCTTCTCTGGCCACGGCGGAACTTTGGTATATTTGTGTTCAACTTCTTCCGGTGCTTCAGTTAATACACCGAATAAGTCACTCTGTCCAAAAGCTTCCGCTTGGTGATGTTGGCTAGCTGCCTTCACAGCATCATTTAACGATGCCATCATTGCCGCACGGTGCGGACCTAAACGGTCTAGAGCTCCAGCGTAAATCAGTTTTTCAATCACTCGCTTGTTGACCTTTTTCAGATCAATACGAGCGCAGAAATCAAATAGATCTTTAAAGTGACCATCTCGATTACGCGACTCTAAAATCGCTTCGATCGGGCCTTCACCCACACCTTTAATCGCACCGATACCATAAACAATTGCGCCATCTTCGTCGACGTTGAATCGGTATAAACCTGCGTTGATATCAGGCGGTAACACTTTAAGTTTCATACGGATACACTCATCAACTAGGCCAACGACCTTTTCAGTGTTATCCATATCCGCTGTCATTACCGCAGCCATAAACTCCGCAGGATAATGCGTTTTTAACCACAGTGTTTGATACGAAACCAAAGCATAAGCGGCTGAGTGCGATTTGTTGAAGCCATAACCTGCGAACTTCTCTACCAAGTCGAAGATCTTCATTGCCAGTTCGCCGTCAACGCCGTTATTTTCTGCACCTTCTTTAAAGGTACCGCGTTGTTTGGCCATCTCTTCTGGTTTTTTCTTACCCATCGCACGACGTAGCATGTCTGCGCCACCCAGCGTATAACCCGCTAGGATCTGAGCGATCTGCATTACCTGTTCTTGGTAAAGGATGATGCCGTAGGTCGGATCCAGAGTCTCTTTCAGTGACTCGTGCTGCCAAGTTTCATCCGGATAAGAAACCGCTTCTCGACCATGCTTACGGTCGATAAAGTTATCTACCATACCCGATTGAAGTGGACCCGGACGGAATAGTGCTACCAGTGCAATGATATCTTCAAAACAGTCTGGCTGAAGACGTTTAATTAGATCCTTCATACCACGCGATTCGAGCTGGAACACAGCGGTGGTTTCTGAATTTTGCAGTAAACGGAATGAAGCCTCATCTTCGAGTGAGATCGACTCAATGCGAACAGGAGCTTTACCCTCTTTTTCAAGTCGAGGGTTAATCAATCCTAGTGCCCAATCAATGATGGTTAGTGTTCGTAGGCCTAAGAAGTCGAACTTAACCAGACCAGCGGTTTCTACGTCATTCTTATCAAACTGGGTTACCGGGAAGTGACCTTCCGCATCGGCATAGATAGGCGCAAAGTCAGTAATCGTCGTTGGCGAGATAACAACACCACCCGCATGCTTACCGGCATTTCGTGTACACCCTTCCAGAATACGACACATGTCGATCAGCTCTTTGACCTCTTCATCTGCCGCATACAGCTCCGGTAGAGCTGGCTCTGCTTTAAATGCTTTTTCGAGCGTCATACCAGGGTCAGGTGGAACCAGCTTTGAGATGCGATCAACAAAACCAAACGGATGCCCCAATACACGACCAACATCTCGGATTACCGCTTTCGCCGCCATGGTACCAAAAGTGATGATCTGAGATACCGCATCGCGACCATACATTTCTGCTACGTGGTCGATCACTTGGTCACGTTTATCCATACAGAAGTCGACGTCGAAATCGGGCATGGAAACACGTTCTGGGTTCAAGAAACGTTCGAACAGCAGATCATATTCCAGTGGATCAAGATCGGTGATCTTCAAGGCATAAGCCACCAAGGAGCCGGCACCAGAGCCTCGGCCTGGGCCAACAGGAATATCGTTATCTTTTGACCACTGGATAAACTCCATAACGATCAAAAAGTAGCCAGGGAATCCCATGTTATTGATTACTTCAAGTTCAACTTTCAAGCGATCATCGTATTCCGGGCGTCGTTCTTCACGAACCTTAGGGTCTGGGAATAGGAACTCGAGTCGGTCTTCAAGCCCTTCTTCTGACTTTTTAACTAAGAACTCGGTCTCTTCCATCCCTTCTGTAGGGAAGGCTGGTAGGAAGTACTCACCTAGCAATACCGTCACATTACAACGCTTAGCAATCTCAACACTGTTTTCTAGTGCTTCAGGGATGTCGGCGAAAAGCTCACACATCTCTTCTTCACTGCGCAGATATTGCTGAGGGCTGTAGTTTTTAGGACGACGAGGATCTTCTAATGTATAACCATCATGGATCGCAACTCGGATTTCATGCGCATCAAACAAGCTATCATCAAGAAAGACCACATCATTAGTTGCAACAACAGGCAATTCCATCTTATCAGCAAACTCAAGCGCAAAATGAAGATAACTTTCTTCATCCGCTCGACCTGTACGAGTAAGCTCAAGATAGAAGCGATCCGGGAAGTGAGTTTGATAAAACTCAGCGCATCCTTCTGCGACCTTATGATTACCTTTAAGCAGTGCTTTACCAATCTCACCACTTTTACCACCTGACAATATAATCAAGCCTTCAGCAAGCTCAATTAACCATTCTCGGTCGATAACAGGCTGATGTTGTACATGGCCACGTAGGTACGCTTTAGAGATCAATAGTGTCAGGTTTTTATACCCAGCATTGTCAGCTGCTAATACGGTCAGCTTAGTAAGCTCATCACCAAATACGTCCGACTGCATAGCAAAATCGGCGCCGATGATCGGCTTAATACCACAACCGTGAGCCGTACCATAGAACTTCACCAACCCGCATAAGTTGGTGAAATCCGTAAGCGCTACCGCTGGCATTCCCATTTCGGCCACTTTCTTAACCAAAGGTGGCACTTTAGAAAGGCCATCGACCATGGAAAAGTCGCTATGTACTCGAAGGTGGACAAACTTAGGATCTGACATGAATAGTTCCGCAAATAGTGCTTAATCGGAAAGGGAATGGGGGTATTTTACGTGATACTAGATCGTAGATACACCCCATATCGAGTTGCTAATCTAAACCAAGTGCTTTTTTTACCGGTTTAAAGCTTTTACGGTGTTGCGCTATGACACCGTGTTGTTCAATTGCTTCAAAATGCGCCTTGGTTGGGTAGCCTTTGTGTTTGGCAAAACCAAATTCTGGGTGAAGTTTGTCGAGCTCTTCCATCTCTTGGTCGCGAACCACTTTTGCAATAATGGAAGCGGCACTGATCTCAGCAACACGTAAGTCGCCCTTAACCACTGCCTGAGAGTCCATCGGCAACGCTGGGCAACGATTACCATCTATTAAAGCTAAATCTGGCTGTACAGGCAGACCTTCAATGGCACGTTGCATTGCTACCATAGTCGCCTGAAGAATATTGAGCTGATCAATTTCTTCTGGAGAACAGCGGCCAACAGACCAAGCCAGTGCTTTCTCTTTGATCTCTGGTAGTAAGGCTAAACGCTTATTCTCAGAGAGTTTTTTAGAGTCATTGAGCCCTTCTATTGGGTTATTCGGATCCAAAATCACTGCTGCTGTAACCACATCGCCAACTAAAGGCCCTCGCCCAACTTCATCTACGCCGGCAACTAATTGATAGCCTTGTGGATACTCAAACGGAGGAAATTCTTGTTTCTCTTTTGCCATTATTCTTTACCAATTAGAGTGAGAACGGCTTTAGCTGCCTGGACATCTGCATCTTTGCGGATCAAGTGATGCATATCGGTAAAGCGTGCTATCAGCTCATCGTTATTACGACTTAACATATCTTCAACTGCCGGAACAAGAAATTGCGGATCACATTCATCCAAGATGTACTCTTTAACTAACTCTTCTCCAGCCAAGATATTAGGCAAAGAAACATACTCAGTAATCGCTAGCTTCTGTACTAACCAACCAGTGAAGCGATTCACTTTATAGCCCACCACCATAGGTCTTTTAAGCAGCATGCATTCCAGTGCCACTGTGCCAGAAGCCAACAAAACAGCATCAGCCGCAGTAATCACGTTACGAGCGGTGTCTTGTACAATGACAAAATCGAGCTCCGGAGCTGTTTGCTGCCAAATTTCTTCAAACTGCTGTTTACGTTTATCGTTTACTGCAGCGACAACAAAACCGATGTCCGGAAACTTCTGCTTTATTTGGCGGCAGGTTTCAATAAACGGCTGAGCAATTAAGCCCACTTCACCACCACGGCTACCGGGCAGCACCGCTAGCCATCGCTTATCTTGTTCAAGTTGGAGTAGATCTCTTGCCGCTTGCTGATCAGGCACAAGAGGAATTGCATCCGCCAAGGTATGACCAACAAACTCACACGCCACCTGATACTTGTCATAAAACGCTTTTTCAAAAGGTAAGAAGGCAAGAACAAGATCTGTCGCTTTGTCGATTTTAAAAATACGCTTAGGTCGCCAAGCCCACACTGATGGACTCACGTAATGAACCGTTTTGATTCCCGATTTTTTCAGATCCAGCTCGAGCCTCAAATTGAAATCTGGCGCATCAATACCAACAAACACATCCGGCGGGTTCTGAGTGAAATACTTTACGAGCTCAGCTTTCACTTTGAGTAATCTCGGTAATCGACCTAATACTTCGACCAGCCCCATCACGGCCAGCTCTTCCATATCAAATAGCGACTGACAACCCAGCGCCATCATTTTCGGGCCACCAATACCGACAAACTCTGCATCCGGGTATTGTTGTTGAATGGCTTTAATAAAGCCTTCGCCTAGCGTATCACCTGACAACTCACCAACAACGATACCGACTCTTAAAGGTCTTTCCATAATCAGTCACTATATAAACACAAAAAGACCGCAACCAAAGGCTGCGATCTTTTTTAATCCATTACCCAACAAGCTTAGCGAATAACGCCACGCTCAGAAGTTTCCACAAAGTCTAAGAAATGCTTAATTGACGGCCAGTCTTTTGCCATCTCCACCAGTACTTCTTTCGCTTCAACTTGAGTTTTACCTGAACGGTAGAACTCTTTATAAGCATTACGCAACGCACGTAGCTCAGCTTTTTCAAAGCCATTACGTTGCAAACCCACAAGGTTTAAGCCAAATGGTGTTGCGTGGTTACCCTGCGCAAGTACGTAAGGAGGCACATCTTTAACAACAGCAGAACAACCGCCGATGTAGCTGTAAGCCCCCACTTTACAAAACGGGTGAATCGCTGATAACGCCATCACACCAGCGTAATCTTCTACCGTTACGTGACCGCCAAGAATAGCATTGTTACCAACATGAGTGTGGTTACCGACAATAACATCATGTGCAATGTGCGCATTTACACATAGTAAGTTATCGTCGCCGATCACTGTTGTTGCTTTATCTTGTGTCGTACCACGGTGGATTTGTACCGCTTCGCGAATCACGTTTCGGTCACCAATCACCACTGTCGTCTCTTCGCCGCCATACTTCTTATCTTGGTTTTCTTCACCAATAACAGCATGAGGGAAAATACGGTTGTCCTTACCAATAGTTGTATGACCTTTGATAACAACGTGTGACATGACTTCTGTACCTTCACCAATCTCAATCTTACCTGAGATATAAGTAAACGGGCCAACGGTCACGTTCGCTGCAATTGTCACATCACCTTCAATAACTACCGAAGGGTGTATTTGAGCCGTTTCATGAATCATATTAAAACTCTCGACGAGCACATTTCAGTTCAGCTGAACACACAACTTCGCCGTCTACTTTCGCCACACCGTTAAATGCAGCAATGCCACGACGTTCTTTTACAAATTCTACTTCAATGATCAGCTGATCACCCGGTACTACTGGCTTGCGGAATTTTGCTTTATCTACGCTTGCAAAGTAGTACAACTCATTTTCAGAAGGCGCACCAAATGATTTAAACGCAAGTAAGCCAGTTGCCTGAGCCATTGCTTCAAGAATCAGTACACCTGGGAATACAGGTAGTTGAGGGAAATGACCTGTAAACTGAGGTTCATTCACTGAAACGTTTTTAAGCGCGGTCAGGTACTTCTCTTCTTGGTAGTCTGTCACGCGATCAATCAGTAAGAATGGGTAGCGATGTGGTAACAGTTCCTGAATTTCAGTGATGTCCATCGTTTTCTTTTCAGTAGTCAAAGTCATATTCCTATATCGAATGCTAAATATGTTTTCTGGCTGGCATTATAGACGAAAAAGACCCGCAATTCGCGAGCCTTTTTGATCAGAATTGGAATCAAGATTCTTCGTTCTGTTCTAACAGCTTCTCAACCGCTTTCAAGCGCTTGTTCATGTCATCAATTCGATGAACTCGAGTTGCTGTTTTACGCCACTCTTTATTTGGCTGTAATGGGATACCAGATGAGTACATACCCTTATCTGAAATACCACGCATAACCATACCCATACCTGTGATTGTCACGCCATCAACGATCTCAATATGACCATTGATTACGGTACCACCACCGATAATACAGTATTTACCAATTTTGGTACTGCCAGCAACAATCGTACCACCGGCCATGGCTGTACCATATCCGATCTGTACGTTGTGGGCGATCTGCAATTGGTTGTCTAGAATCACGTTATCTTCAATAATCGTGTCTTCCAGCGCGCCACGGTCAATCGTAGTACATGAACCGATTTCGACTCGGTTGCCGATGACAACGGTGCCAAGTTGAGGGATCTTAATCCACTCACCTTTTTCGTTCGCGTAGCCAAAACCATCTGAACCGATTACCGTATTGGCTTGAACTAAACAGTGCTCGCCCAAGACTACTTCATGGTAAATGCTGACATTTGACCATAGTTTCGTGTACGCACCAATTTTTGCGTTCTTGCCAATAAAACAACCTGCGCCAATGACAGCGTTATCTCCTAGCACAACTCCCGACTCAATCACCGCATTCGCGCCAATTGAAACGTTTTCACCAACCATGGCATCATCTGCAACCACCGCTGACGGTGCAATTAGCGTTGCTGGTGCTGGTGTGGTATCTAAAGCTTGCGCAACTTTCGCAAACGCAACGTATGGGTCAGCAACAACCAAGGCATTGCCAGTACAAGCTTCTCGTTGCGCTTCTTTCACCATGACAACTGTCGCTTGACAGTTTGCCAGGTGTTTCGCGTATTTAGGATTAGACAGGAACGTCACATGACCTTCCTGAGCTTTATCCATTGGCGCTACCATAGTGACCATTGCATTTGCGTCACCGTGTAGCTCCCCCCCAGTAATAGTTGCCAATTCGGCTAAAGAGATTGCTGTCATAAACGATTATTTTAGTTGTTTGATTACTTTTTCTGAAATATTGAATTCAGGCTTGCCGTACTGCATTGTTTGAATATCAACAATGATATCGTAGCCTTCTTTTTCAGCGACTTTCTTCACAGCGTCTTGAATAACTTTGAATAGTTTTTGCTTCTCTTGAGCTTCACGTCGTGCAGATGCTTGCTCTAGCGCTTGTGCTTTGATTTTGTACTTGCTGTCTAGCTGGCCAATTTCAATGCGAAGCTTTTCGATTTCTTCTTGACCTAGTAGCTCGCCGTCACGCTTAAGCTTTTCAATTTTTGTCTTAGCTTGAGCCTGAATAGACTTAAGTTCATCCGCCTTGTCTTTGAACTCTTCTTGCATCTTTTGCAGCACAACTTCACGTTGAGGAAGAGACTGGAAGACTTGAGCAGTATTTACATACCCCACTTTTTGCGCCGCTTCAGCCGCCTGTGCAAATAGAGAAGATGTCATTACTAGAAGGCCAAGACCAGCCGCTTTAATCGTTTTATTCACTTTATATTTCCTTTGAATTAGAAGGTTCTGCCGATAGTGAAAGTGAAGAATTCTTCGTCATCACCCTCGTAAATTTCAATTGGTTTCGCTACCGAGAAGACCAAAGGTCCCATTGGCGACATCCATTGCAATGCAACACCGTAAGATGCACGGTAATTAGTTGGATCTGAGTAATCCATGTAGTAGCGATCTGAAGACGCACTTTCGTTGTAAACGAATTCAGTATCCCAAACACTTGCTGCATCTAAGAACATACTGGTTCGAATTTGGCTACGCGCTTCATCAGAAGCAAATGGAGTTGGAACAATCAGCTCTAAGCTTGCCAATGCCACTGCGTTACCACCTACAGAGTCGTCTGTCGCATTCACACATGATGAACTGCTACAAATTGATGGATTACTGTTCACCGTGTAAACCGCTTTTGGACCCGCAGTATTTGAACGGAAGCCACGTAACGTTGTAAAGCCACCAGCATAGTAGTTTTCATAGAATGGGAACAAGTTATCGTTACCATCCGTTTGACCATAGCCGTTACCGTAACCAAGACGACCGCGCATCAATAGCGTGAATTCATGCTTTTTCGTTAACGGAATGTACTGACGCACATCATACTGAAGCTTAAAATACTGAGCATCTGAGCTTGGCACTGTTGCTTTGGCAAATGCGCGCTGGTAGTTACCTGCCGTTGGGAAGTAACCACGGTTCAAGTTATTGCGTGTCCAAGAAGCATTCACGTCAAAGTCATTGGTAATGATGTCACCATCAGCCTGGTTGATACTTTGAGCAAATAACTGAGCTTGATCATACGTTGGTACATTACCGATCTTGTTGTGGGTATAACCAACACCAAATTCAAAGCGGTTCAACTCATCAAATGGGAAACCCCACGTTAAGCTTGTGCCATAACTTTCGTTGGTATAGTCAACAATACCTGCTTCAGATGCTTCGAACTGATTGTAGAAGATCTTACCGCCTAGGCTCACACCATCTAAGTTCCAGTATGGGTCACGATAATCCAGACTTACGTTTTTCTGGTAGTCGTTCATCATCGCGCTGATACCAACACGGTTACCCGAACCTAAGAAGTTGTCTTGCTGAAGACCAACTTGGAAGCTCACGCCAGATTCTGTACCGTAGCCGATACCAAAGTTAACGCTGCCTGAGTTTGCTTCTTTGACGCTGTAGACCAAGTCCACTTGGTCTTCGCTACCAGGAACACGAACAGTCTGTACATCAACGGTTTCGAAGAAACCAAGACGGTTCAAACGGTTTTTACCGGTATCAATAGACTTCGAGTTTAACCAACTGCCTTCCATCTGACGCATTTCACGACGCAGAACTTCATCTTTAGTTGAGTTGTTACCAACGAAACGAATGTCACGAACATAGATTCGTTTACCTGCTTCGATATTCACAACCAATGACACTTCTTGAGTCTCATCATCAAACTCAGAAATCGTACGGACCTGTGGATAAGCGTAACCCGCTTCACCCAATAGACGTTTTACGTTTTCTTCTAGGCTTGTGACAGCAGAACCGTTATACAGTTCACCCATTTCGAATGAAACGAGATCATCGAGCTCATCTTCACCTACCACTAAGTCGCCTCGGAATTTCACATCCTTAACGCTATATGGCTTACCTTCTTCTAAACCAAGGGTAATGTATACGCCCTTTTTGTCAGGAGAAATTGAGACCTGTGTAGAATCTACTTTAAATTTCAAGTAACCACGGTCTAAGTAATACGATTTTAACGCTTCGATATCACCGGCAAGAACTTGCTTCTGGTACTTATCATCAGATAAGAAGTTCCACCATGCCACATCCACGTTTAACTCGAAGCGGCCTAAAAGATCTTCGTCAGTGAAAACTTCGTTACCGATAAAGTTAATTTGCTGAATTTTCGCCGAAACACCTTCCGAGAAGACAAACTTCAGGTCTGCACGGTTTCGTGGTAGCGGAGTTACTACAGCTTTTACGTTCGCATTGTATTTACCAACGCTGTAGTAAAAATCTTCAAGGCCTTTCTCGATGTTTGCCAATGTAGTGCGATCAAGCGCTTCACCGACACGAACACCTGACGCCTCAAGGTTTTGCTGTAACTGCTCTTCCTTGATCGCTTTGTTGCCAGAGAAGGAGATACTCGACACAGTTGGACGTTCTTTAACTTGCACTACTAGTACATTGTCTTGACGTAACACCTTAATGTCTTCGAAGTTGCCTGACGCATACAAAGCACGAATGATTTGGGAGATATCCTGATTATCGACGGTATCGCCGATACGAACGGGCATTTTCAATAGCGCAGCACCGAGTGTCACACGCTGTAAGCCATCAACTTGAATATCTTGAACAACAAAGTTCTCAGCACCATGTGCACTTACGCTTGTTGCAAGCAGCGTGGCAAGCAGAATCTTTTTCATCGCCATATTTGTTTTAGTTATTCCTTACTACAACCTTTGCCCAGTTATAGACGAGCAAAATCATTGAAAATTGCCACTGCCATAAGAGAGAAGATAATTGCACCGCCAACGCGGTATCCCATTTCCTGAATTTTCTCAGGGACTGGGCGTCTTATTACAGCCTCAATAGCAAAAAACAATAGATGTCCGCCATCTAACATAGGTAACGGCACAAGGTTAATTATCCCTAAGTTGACACTAATTAGAGCTAAGAAGCCCAAAAAGTAGACTAGACCGTAATCAGCGGTTGTCCCTGCCCCTTTTGCAATCGAAATTGGGCCACTTAGGTTGTTAAGTCCTACATCACCAACAATCAGTTTTTTCAACATGCTGATTGTTAGGTCAATCACTTGTCCAGTCTTCTCGACGGCCTTCCCGACAGAATCAATTACACCAAATTGTAAGTCGAAGCGATAACTTTGCGGCCATTCTGCGACCTCTGGAGCGATTCCCGCAAATCCGACTTCACCTTTGCCTTTCATTTCTCGGCTATCTGGCACAATCGTCAACGTTATCTTTTCACCATCTCGTAGCACTTCTAGAGCTAACGGTGCGTTAGGGTGCTTCTGAATTGCATCGACTACTTGTTGCCAAACCTCAATGGGTTTGTTGTCGATAGTAACTAATGTATCACCCTCTTTTAGGCCAGCACGCTCACCTGCACTGCCCTCTGTAATATTGATTAATGTCGTTGAGATTTCTGGCGTAAATGGAACAAAACCTAACGCTGACATAGCAGACTGCTGTTCAGGGTCAAAGTTCCATTTGGTTAGGTCAAACGTGATTGTTTGCTCAATACCTACACCATCAGCAGGAGCAACCGTCATTGTAAGACGTTCATCACCGATGTGGGAAATGAGCCCCATATTCACCGATTCCCAATCTGCGGTTTTGACGCCAGAAACAGATTTAAGTTCCATTCCCGATTCGAGACCCGCTTCTGCAGCAATTGAGTAAGGCGTAACTTGGCCAACCACAGGTTTGACAGCAGGAACACCGATCATGAAGACAAGCCAATACGCGACTATCGCAAATAGAAAGTTAAATACAGGACCTGCAGCGACAATTGCACTGCGTTTCCAAAGCGGCTTTTTATCAAACGCGAATTCTTGGTCGGCTTCAGACACATCATCAACTCGCCCATCGAGCATTTTAACGTAGCCACCTAGAGGAATAACTGAGATGCTGTACTCAGTACCATCTTTCCCTACTTTGCTCCAAATTGACTTACCAAAGCCAATGGAAAACTTCTCGACTCTTACGCCACAACGACGTGCAACCCAGAAGTGACCAAACTCATGAACTGCAACCAAAATGCCTAGCGCAATGATAAAAGACGCAAAGTTCCACAAAATACCCGTCATAACTTACGCTCACTAACCCATTTCGTTGCTAAATCTCTAGCCATTCTATCTAGCTCGAGAAGGCTTTCCAAGTCGCTACAGTGCGACTGAGAGGTATCAGCACACACTTTCGTCAGAACTGATTGATTAATCACCGCAATATCGGTGAATGACAGCTGACGATTCAGAAAAGCCGCCACAGCAATCTCGTTAGCCGCATTTAATGCCGTTGTGGCGTGCTGGCCTTCATAACAAGCATCAATGGCCAATTTAAGACATGGGTAGCGATTGTAATCTGGCTTAAGGAAAGTCAACTCACCCACTTTAGTGAAGTCCAATGGAGCAACACCAGCAGAAACTCGCTCAGGATAAGAAAGTGTTAGTGCAATCGGAGTAGCCATGTCAGGTTCACCCATTTGTGCCAAGACAGAGCCATCTTTGTATTGGACCATAGAGTGAATCACCGATTGAGGATGAATCAACACTTTAAGCTGATCGCGTTGAGTATTGAAAAGCCATTTTGCCTCGATATACTCCAGACCTTTATTCATCATGGTCGCAGAGTCAACGGAGATTTTAGGGCCCATCGACCAGTTTGGGTGAGCGATCGCTTGCTCTGGTGTTACTGAACTTAGCGAATCGATGTCGCTGTAGCGGAATGGACCGCCAGACCCAGTCAACAGGATATTCGAAATTCCGTGCTGATTTAAATCACAACGGCCAAGGTTAGTTTGAATATCGCTTGGCAAACATTGGAAGATTGCGTTGTGTTCGCTATCTACAGGCATGAGCTCTGCGCCAGACTCTTTGACTGCATCGATAAACAGCTGACCAGACATCACTAACGCTTCTTTATTCGCAAGTAGCACTCGCTTACCGGCTTTCACCGCAGCCATCGTTGGCAGCAAGCCTGCCGCTCCAACAATCGCAGCCATGACGGTATCGACTTCATCTGTTGACGAAACCTGACACATAGCATCAATACCCGCGAGCACTTCCGTTGCCACCTTAAGTTCAGCAAGTTGCTTCTTCAGCTGTATTGCGGCTGAATCTGACGCCATCACTGCGTACTTAGGTTGCCATTTCACGCACAGGTCACGCATTTTCTCTACGTTACCGCCCGCTGCTAGTGCAACAACAGAAAACTGTTCAGGGTTTTGTTCGATGACTTTAAACGTGCTTGCACCGATAGAGCCAGTTGCACCTAATATTGTTAGCTTACGCATAGCAAGAAACCGAGTTGTGACTTAGGCAAGCCGAAGCTTGCCTAGAAAATGAAGTAAAGAAATGCAAAAACAGGGAATGCAGCAGTCAAACTATCAATACGATCAAGAACACCGCCGTGACCTGGGATAATATTACTGCTGTCTTTGATACCCGAAACACGCTTAAACATGCTTTCTACCAGATCACCCAAAACTGAGATAACAACTGTAATCAGTGTAATCGAAATCATCACTAATGGGCTGGTAAATTCAATATCGAACCAAGTCGCCGTACCCCATCCAACAAGAATTGCTGTAACAATCCCACCAATCAAACCTTCGATGGTCTTGTTTGGGCTCACATGAGGCGCCATTTTGCGTTTACCCATGCTTTTACCTGTAAAGTAAGCACCACTGTCTGCCGCCCAGACAATAAAGCACACATAAAGCACGAGTTTTGAACCATGGTATGCGTCTGTTTCGATCCCTTCGGCACGCAGAAGTAACACACTCCAGAAGAAAGGTAACAAAGTTAAAATACCAAAAGCGTGGCGTAGAAGAGCCGAGTTTTGCCATAAGCTGGCCGATTTAGGGTATGTAATCGCCAACAAGCTGGATACTATCCACCAAATACAGCCTGCCGCTAACATGAGGTAATGCGGCTGTGTGACTTGATTTAGGCTGTCTGCATCAAAAGGGATAACCATAAGACTGAGCGCACTGACAACCAAAGCTGGGATAAGAGCGACATAGCGAGATTTAGCCTCAACAAATTGAGTCCACTCCCAAAAGCCAATCAGCATCACTGCGCCGATAGCAAGAGAGAATAATGGCAAAGATAGCTCAAAAATACCCAAGATCACCAATGGAGCAAGGATGAGCGCTGTTATTATTCTTTGTTTCAAACTTGAATCCTTTATTCGCTTTCCATCAATGCCTTGATTTGTTCACCGGTACAACCAAACCTTCTTTCGCGGTTAACAAACCAAGTCACTGCTTCAATTAAGCTATTTTCATCAAACTCTGGCCAGAAAATTGGCGTAAAGTACATCTCTGCGTACGCCATTTGCCAAAGCATGAAGTTACTGATTCGACACTCTCCACTAGTTCGAATCATAAGATCTACTTCAGGTAGATCTGACATAGTCAAATGCTGAGTGATCAACGCTTCGTCAATCTCTTCAGCGTTTAATTCACCTGCTGCTACTTTTGAAGCGATCGCTTTCGTCGCCTCAGTAATGTCCCACTTACCACCGTAATTGGCCGCAATGTTAACCACTGTACCGGTATTACCTGCTGTTAACTCTTCAGCTTGAGCAATCTTCTTACGTAACCGACTATTGAATCGCGAAGTATCGCCAATAACTCGTAATCGTAGGTTATTTTTGTGCAACTTTTTAATTTCCGTCGATAGAACGGTAATAAATAGCTCCATCAACACACCCACCTCTTCTTCAGGTCGACGCCAGTTTTCACTGCTAAACGCAAACAGGGTAATCGCTTTAATACCAAGTTTCGCAGAAGTAGAAATCGTTTTACGAACCGCTGCAACACCATTTTTATGGCCAAATACACGAGGCTTACCCTGTGCTTTCGCCCAACGGCCATTGCCATCCATGATAATTGCGATATGTTGAGGAAGAACTTCTGGAGAGAGATGTGAGTTTTGCATATAAGAAATTGATAGGTAAACAGCAAAGGACAGAGAGTAGCATAAAAAAACGCTGTGCTGCGAGCACAGCGCTCTTTAAGATTAGAGATTCTGGAGAATTAGACTTCCATCAACTCTTTTTCTTTCGCTGCTAACACTTCGTCGATCTGTTTAACAGCCGCGTCAGTTAGCTTTTGAATTTCATCTTGACCTTTGTGGTCTTCATCTTCAGAAATTTCTTTGTCTTTTAGCAAACCTTTTAGATCGCCATTTGCGTCACGACGGATGTTACGTACAGCAACACGAGCACCTTCAGCTTCACCACGTACAATTTTCACTAGGTCTTTACGACGCTCTTCCGTTAGCGGAGGAAGTGGAACGCGAATGATTGTACCTGCAGACATAGGGTTTAGGCCTAGGTCAGACATCATGATCGCTTTTTCAACTTTCTGAGTCAGCTCTTTATCAAATACTGTGATTGCTAGTGTACGAGCATCTTCAGCCACAACGTTCGCTACCTGGTTTAGAGGTGTTGGTGCACCGTAGTACTCAACAGAAATACCAGATAGTAGGCTTGGGTGCGCACGACCTGTACGAACTTTAGAAAGGTTGTTTTTTAGCGCTTCTACGCTTTTTTCCATGCGCTCTTGAGCGTCTTGTTTGATTTCGTTAATCACAATATCACCTTAATGTGTAAATCTTTCTCGAAGAAAGCCTAAGTTGGAGTCTTCAAAAGGCAATACCGTAGCATAATTTTCCATTACACTACGGTGATTGGAGTTACTCTGCGTCGCTGATTAGCGTGCCTTCTGCTTCACCCATTACCACGCGACGAAGTGCTCCTGGCTTATTCATGTTGAATACGCGAATTGGCATTTTGTGGTCACGAGCCAATGTAAATGCTGCCAAATCCATCACTTTCAGCTCTTTTTCAAGAACTGAGTTGAATGAAAGCTTATCATACAGCTCTGCGTCTGGGTTTGCTACTGGGTCAGCCGTAAATACACCGTCTACTTTTGTTGCTTTTAGAACTACGTCAGCTTCGATCTCGATACCACGTAGACATGCAGCAGAATCTGTTGTGAAGAATGGGTTACCTGTACCTGCTGAGAAGATAACAACGCGACCTTGACGAAGTTCGCGGATTGCATCGGCCCAATTGTAATCGTCACACACACCTTTCAGTGGAATTGCAGACATTACGCGAGCGTTTACGTAAGCGCGGTGAAGTGCATCACGCATTGCAAGGCCATTCATTACTGTTGCTAGCATACCCATGTGGTCACCAACAACGCGGTTCATACCTGCTTCTGCAAGGCCAGCACCACGGAAAAGGTTACCACCACCGATAACCACACCAACTTGAACGCCAAGTTCAACCAGCTCTTTTACTTCTTGCGCCATACGGTCAAGAACCGCTGGGTCAATGCCGAAACCATCTTCGCCTTGAAGTGCTTCACCACTCAGTTTTAACAGAATACGTTGATACGCTGGTTTAGGGTTCGTTGTCATGGAGTTTACCTTCCAAAAGAGAGTTATTGATTAACAGTCATGAATAAAGACTATTCAATCTTCATTCATCACGGTTAAACGTTTAACTGGTAGTCATAAAAAGACCGCAGCCTTGGCTACGGTCTAAACTTTGTACGCGTCTCTAAGGATTAACCTTTTTGAGCAGCTGCTACTTCTTCAGCGAAGCTCATTTCTTGAGCTTTCTCGATACCTTCACCAACTTCTAGGCGAACGAAAGTAGAAACAGAAGCGCCACGCTCTTTAAGAATTTCGCCAACAGATTTCTTAGGTTCCATGATGAACGCTTGACCTGTTAGAGAGATTTCGCCCGTGAATTTCTTCATGCGGCCGATAACCATTTTCTCAGCGATTTCTTGAGGCTTGCCTTCGTTCATAGCGATTTCAACTTGAACTTCTTTCTCTTTAGCAACTACGTCAGCTGGTACGTCTTCTGGGTTAACGAACTCAGGCTTAGAAGCAGCAACGTGCATAGCAACGTGCTTAAGAGTTTCTGCGTCGCCTTCACCAGCAACAACTACACCGATTTTCTCACCGTGACGGTAAGAAGCGATTGCTGCGCCTTCAACGTAAGCAACGCGACGGATGTTGATGTTTTCGCCGATCTTAGCAACTAGAGCAACACGCTCTTCTTCGAACTTAGCAACTAGCTCTTCAGCAGTAGCTTTAGAAGCTAGAGCGTCAAGCGCTACTTTTTCTGCGAATGCAGTGAAGTTACCGTCTTTAGCAACGAAGTCAGTTTGGCAGTTAACTTCAAGAAGAACAGCTACGCCGTTTTCTTCTTTGATGATGATCGCGCCTTCAGCAGCAACGTTACCAGCTTTTTTAGCTGCTTTCGCTGCGCCAGATTTACGCATGTTTTCAATTGCTAGTTCGATATCAGCGTTTGCTTCTACAAGCGCTTTCTTACATTCCATCATGCCAGCGCCAGTGCGCTCGCGAAGTTCTTTAACTAGAGCAGCAGTTACAGTTGCCATTCTCTATTCCTCGGTTGATTCGAAATAAGGTAAAAAACAGGGGCCTACATTTTCGGCCCCTGCTGATAACTATAACTCAGTTTATGCGACAACTAAGTTGCACATAGACTAAGTGTGACTCGGAGCCGCTATTATTCAGCTTCTACGAAACCATCTTTTTCAGCAGCAACAGCTACGTCTTTGTTACGACCTTCAGTTACTGAAGTTGCAGCAGCGTTTAGGTAAAGCTGTACCGCACGGATCGCATCGTCGTTACCTGGGATGATGTAGTCAACGCCGTCTGGGTTAGAGTTAGTATCTACCACAGCGTAAACTGGAATACCTAGGTTGTTTGCTTCTTTAATCGCAATGTGTTCGTGATCAGCATCGATTACGAATAGAGCGTCTGGTAGGCCGCCCATGTTCTTGATACCACCAAGAGACTTCTCTAGCTTCTCCATTTCACGAGTACGCATTAGAGCTTCTTTCTTAGTTAGTTTGTCAAAAGTACCGTCTTGAGATTGAGCTTCTAGCTCTTTTAGACGTTTGATTGACTGACGAACAGTTTTGTAGTTAGTAAGCATGCCGCCTAACCAGCGGTTGTTTACGTAGTACTGGTTGCTTGCGATTGCAGCTTCTTTAACAGCTTCAGATGCAGCGCGCTTAGTACCTACGAAAAGTACTTTACCTTTCTTCTCGCCAACTTTAGCTAGTTCAGCTAGAGCTTCGTTGAACATTGGTACAGTTTTTTCTAGGTTGATGATATGTACTTTGTTACGAGCACCAAAGATGAATGGCTTCATTTTTGGGTTCCAGTAACGAGTTTGGTGACCGAAGTGAACACCAGCTTTAAGCATATCGCGCATTGATACAGTTGCCATTTTATAATCCTCTATGGGGTTAGGCCTCCACATTCCCCATAACTCCGACTAGGCTTCTGCCCAGCACCCCGGAATATGTGTCGGAATGTGTGTGATTTAAAGATAAAAGTTTATGTGGAACTGACCAGCTTCGCCGCTTCATCATTGAGAAACGAAGAGAACTGACCACATTTCCGGCGCGCTTTATACCATATTTTTGCCCTATATGGCTAGTAAAAAAACTGTTTTGCAATAGGAGAAAAAATCCTCGAACAGCGTCTAAATCATACAACCCTATATGTAATAGGGATTTGGCACCATTACACATTCTGACATCTTCCTGTTAGAATGCGCCCATTCGCACCAGAGGGTGCTACCGAAGTAAGTAAGAGAAAGCCGATGTCAATCAAGATCAAAACAGCTGAAGAAATCGAACGTATGCGCATAGCGGGCGCGTTGGCCGCTGAAATCCTGGAGATGATCGAACCCCACATTAAAGAGGGTGTTACCACAGATCAACTGAACCAGATCTGTCACGATTATGGGATTGAGAAAGGTGCTTACTCAGCTCCACTTGATTACCACGGTTTCCCTAAATCAATTTGTACCTCGATTAATCACATTGTTTGTCACGGCATTCCGGCAAGCGTAGATGAAGTCGGCAGCAATGGCCAACTGAAGCCTGCTGTATTGAAAAATGGCGATATCATCAACGTAGATATTACCGTCATCATTCCAAACGAAGAGGGGGTCGACCTAAGCGTTCGCCCAGACGGCTACCACGGTGACACGTCGAAAATGTTCTTTGTCGGCGATGTATCACCAGCGGATAAGCGTCTATGCATGGTGACACAAGAAGCTCTGTATGTTGGCATGCGTAAAGTGAAGCCAGGTGCAACAGTTGGTGATATCGGTACAGCTATCGAGAAATACATCAAAGAAAACAATAAAAAGAACCCACGTAACAAGTTCTCAATTGTAAAAGATTTCTGTGGTCACGGTATCGGTAACGAGTTCCATGAAGAGCCACAAATCGTTCACTACAAAAACAGTGACCGACGCGTACTCAAAGAAGGCATGTGTTTTACCATCGAACCAATGATTAACGCAGGTAAATTCGGTGTAACGGTTGATGCAGAAGACGATTGGACGGTGTACACCGGTGATGCGAAGAAATCGGCTCAATATGAGCACACGATTTTGGTAACCAGCACAGGCTGTGAGGTTCTCACTCTTCGCAGCGATGACACCATTCCTCGAATGATGAACAACGCATAATCAATACAATCACTTCAAATATCCCCGATTTTCGGGGATATTTTTTTATCCCCTTAAGTCTGATAGATTGGTCCTCAGGACAACTTTGCATGGACTCGCTGTATGCCCTTTCAATCCCCGCTGACGTTTGAAGATCAGCAAATCTCGATAAGTGAACTAAAACAACAGTTAGAAAAGTTCGCTCAGTATCAGAAAAGTGAATTTCTCAATCATCATCCAGTGACTGACTTAGTACTCGGTCGCGCGGAGTATATTGATTTGCTGCTCAATCGACTGTGGCAACATTTTGGCTTTTCTAACCTACCAAACATTAGCCTGGTCGCCGTTGGCGGTTATGGCCGTGGTGAGCTTCACCCTCTTTCCGATATCGATATTTTGGTAATCTCGCGCAAAACATTGCCTGAGTCACTCGCTAGCAAAGTAAGTGAATTTATCACCCTACTCTGGGATTTGCGTTTAGAGGTTGGTCATGCCGTTCGTAGCGTTGAAGAGTGTGCGACGATTGGAAGGGAAGATTTAACGGTTGCCACAAATCTTCAAGAATCTCGCCTACTTTGCGGCTGCGAAGATACTTTCCACCAGTTAAAGATGGTCATTCATTCAGAATCATTCTGGCCAAGTGAAATCTTCTACAAAGCAAAAATTCAAGAACAACGTGCTCGCCATGCGCGCTACCACGACACGACTTACAACTTAGAACCGGATATCAAATCGACACCGGGTGGCCTGCGTGATATTCACACCCTAAGCTGGATTGCTCGTCGCCATTTTGGCGCTACTTCACTGCTAGAAATGAGCCGTTACGGTTTTCTTACCGATGCAGAGTACCGTGAACTGGTCGAATGCCAAGACTTTTTGTGGCGAGTTCGTTTTGCCCTCCACATTGAATTAAAGCGCTACGACAACCGCCTTACCTTTGCTCATCAAGCGCAGGTAGCAGAAAGCCTTGGCTTCTCTGGTGAAGGTAACCGCGGCGTAGAAATGATGATGAAAGAGTTCTACCGAACCCTACGCCGTGTCGCTGAACTCAACAAAATGCTACTCAAACTGTTTGATCAAGCGATATTAGAAAATGGGGTTGAAGCAGAGCCAGAGATCTTGAGTGAAGATTTCCAGCGCCGTGGTCATCTCATTGAAGCGCGCAAACCCGCCCTATTCCAAGCACGTCCAGAAACCATTTTGGATATGTTTCTGCACATTGCCAACGATTCCAGTATCGAAGGCGTAGCTCCGCCAACCATGCGTCAACTTCGTACTGCAAGGCGTCGATTGAACAAATTCCTTCACACGATCCCTGAAGCTAGAGAGAAGTTTTTAGAGCTCTGTCGCCACCCAAATGCACTGCACAAAGCGTTTAGCCTAATGCATAAGCTTGGCGTATTGGCAGCGTATTTACCGCAGTGGAGCCAGATAGTTGGCCAGATGCAATTTGACCTTTTCCATGTTTACACGGTCGATGAGCACAGCGTTCGCTTACTTAAACATATCAACACCTTTAGTTACGCTAAAAACCACGATAAGCATCCAATCTGCTGCGAAGTTTATCCGAGAATTCAAAAGAAAGAGCTGTTGATCATAGCGGCTATTTTCCATGATATTGGTAAAGGCCGCGGTGGTGATCACTCTGTGATTGGTGAAGGTGAAGCGTATAACTTCTGTATCGAACATGGCTTATCTAAACCAGAAGCCAAACTCGTCGCTTGGTTGGTGCGCAATCACCTTCTAATGTCAGTCACAGCTCAGCGTCGCGATATCTACGACCCTGAAGTGATCACCGAGTTTGCCAAACAAGTTCGCGATGAAGAGTACCTAGAATATCTAGTCTGTTTAACTGTCGCCGATATCTGCGCAACCAACCCAGAACTATGGAACAGCTGGAAACGTACTCTACTTGCAGAGTTGTTCTATTCAACACAACGCGCATTGCGCCGCGGATTAGAAAACCCAGTCGACGTGCGAGAGCGTATTCGTCACAATCAGCACCTTGCATCGGCTTTGCTGCGTAAAGAAGGGTTTAGCGCACGTGAAATTGAAGTCCTTTGGCAACGTTTTAAAGCGGACTACTTCTTACGTCACACTCATAAGCAGATTGCGTGGCACTGCATGCACTTGCTTCGCCACGATGAACCATCAAAACCGCTTATATTGATTTCTAAGAAAGCAACACGTGGTGGTACCGAAGTCTTTGTTTACAGCCGAGATCAGCACGCTCTATTTGCCTCTGTGGTTGCAGAGCTCGACCGACGTAACTTCAACGTTCACGATGCCCAAGTCATGACCAGCAAAGATGGTTATGTCCTAGATACTTTCATGGTCCTTGATCAACATGGTGACGTTATTGATGAGAGCCGCCACAAAGCTGTTACCAAACATCTGGCCCATGTGCTAGAAGATGGCCGACCAACCAAAATTAAAACCCGCCGAGTTCCGCGAAACTTACAGCACTTCACGGTGAAGACCAAAGTCGACTTTCTACCGACCAAAAGTAAAAAGCGGACTTTAATGGAGTTTGTTGCTCTCGACACACCAGGGTTACTTGCAACCGTGGGGGCGACGTTTGCGGATTTAGGTGTACATCTACATGCTGCAAAGATTACAACTATTGGTGAGAGAGCAGAGGATTTATTCATTATTACGAGTGAGAATGGCGGTAAACTCACTGATGAAGAGGAAATCCTATTGAGAGAGAAGTTAATAGCAAATGTGGCGGAACTGGCACCTTAAGCGATCTTGACCACAAGTTATCACACTGCTCGAAAAATCAACTATCTACAACGTGAATAGGCTGCTACATTAGCTAGTGATCACTAAATACAAACACAGTTAAAGAGGTAGCCTATGTTTCCACACCTCACTGGTTTAGGTATTCATGAACCTAAACAGATTGAGCGCTATTCACTCCGCCAAGAAGCGCACAAGGACGTGTTAAAAATTTATTTTCGTAAGCAAAAAGGTGAGTTGTTTGCGAAAAGCGTTAAGTTCAAATATCCACGCCAAGTAAAGAATGTACTGGTTGATAGCGGTAGTCACAAGTACAAAGAAGTGACAGAAATAAATCGCAACTTAACCCTAGTGATTGACGAACTGAACAAAATAACGAAACCAGAGAAATCGGTTGAGTTGGATGTGAAAGAAAAAATTCTATCTGACTTGAGACACCTAGAAAAAGTCGTCTCGAGCAAAATTGCAGAGATTGAATCGGATCTAGAAAAGCTGAAGTAATCGAAAAACGAAAAATTAAGGGTTGGCACTCGTGCCAACCCTTTTTTGTTGTTTGGTATATGGAATGACTAAGAATGCTCTTAAATCAACCATCCGGCATATTTACCGACAAGATACAGGGCAACACCAGCCATCGCCCCCGCTACGATATCATCAACCATAATACCTAGGCCGCCATGAACGCGCTTATCTAGCCAGCCAATCGGCCACGGTTTGACCATATCAAAGAAGCGAAACAATACAAACCCGGTCAATATCCATTTCCAATCCATGCTATTCAAATTAAAGAGCGGAACCACCAGCATGGTAATCCAAAAGCCCGCAAACTCATCCCATACAATTGAGCCATGATCGTGCACGCCCATATCGTCGGATGTTACTTGGCAGATCTTAATCCCAATCACACAAGAAACCACGACAACCAAAATATAGATTGGCAATGGCAATTGGACTAAAAGCAGGTAAAACGGGATCGCGGCCAATGTGCCCATCGTGCCTGGAATAATTGGCGATAAACCACTACCAAATCCGGTAGCAAGCAGGTGCCAAGGGTTTTTCAATGAAATTAAAGAGAGAGGATTGGTCATAGTACTGCTTAATTATTTGAAATGATCATAGCCACTGAGTGACCACTCAAGCCCATTGCCCTGAGAATGAATGTCAAACGTGCCCTCTGGTCGAATTTGTCCAATACAAGTGATCTTTGTACCGCAATGAGCCAACGCACTCTCTATTGCGCCCTGGTTCTCTTCAGGCACAGTAAAACAAAGCTCGTACTCTTCACCACTCGATAGTGCATACTTCTGAGCAGCTTCCGGATTTCCCAAGAACTGAACAAGTTCATTAGAAACAGGAAGTGTCGCGGCGTCAATACTCACCCCAACCTTAGATCGCTTTAAAATGTGCTGTACATCAGATATTAAACCGTCCGAGATATCAATCGCGGAGCTGGCTAAGCCAAGAAGTGCCTGACCAACCAACACACGTGGTGTAGACAGGTAGTGGCGTTGCTCCAATTCATCCGCAAATGGGCGCTCTTTTAACCCCGGCTCAAGCACTACGTCTAAACCCGCTTTGCTGTCACCCAAGTTACCAGTCACGTAAACCCAATCCCCTACTTTCGCACCGTCTCGGCGCAAGGCTTTATCAGGATCGACTAGACCTTGAACCGTTAGTGTTAAGCTCAAAGGACCTTTGGTGGTATCACCGCCAATAAGTTGAATACCATAATAGTCGGCAAGTTTAAAAAACGAGTCGCAAAACGGAGCCAACCAATCTTCATCAGGGCTCGGCATCGTTAACGCAAATGAAACCCACGCAGGTGTCGCCCCCATTGCCGCTAAATCGCTGACATTGGAAGCGAGCGCCTTGTGCGCAACCAACGCAGGATCAGCTTCAGCTAAAAAATGAGTGCCAGCCACTAAAGTATCAGTGCTGATCGCAACAGACAGGCCTGTAGGGACTTGAACTAACGCGCAATCGTCTCCAGCAGCTAAGAGTACATCGCTACGCTGCTTTTGACGACCGACCAAGTATTTTTCGATTAGATTAAATTCACCAGACATCAGCTTTGCTATCTAAAAATATGGTTCAACAATTTGAAGCTATAAAAAAGGTCAGCAAGTGCTGACCTTTTTGAAATCTATTTTCGATTACTTCTTACGAACGTGTGGTGCGGCTTTATCAAGTACACCATTCACGAACTTGTGGCTGTCTTCCGCTGCGAATACTTTTGCAAGTTCAATCGCTTCGTTAATAACCACTTTGTAAGGTACGTCTTCACGACGTGTCATTTCATACATAGCAAGACGAAGCAGTGCAAGCTCCATCATATCTAGATCCTGCATAGGACGCGCTGTGTATGGACGAATCTTGCTATCTAGCTCTGTGTGACTTAGCACAACACCTGTTAGCAGGTCACGGAAGTATGTAACGTCTGTGTCTGGAGTAGAAAGTGCAGGCTCTGATGCATGATGCTCTTCTTCATCATACTTACCACCTGACAAAAACTGCTCCTCAATCGTAGCAACATTTTCTTTAGTAATTTGCCAAGAGTAGATTGCTTGTAGAGCAAATCGACGTGCATTACGACGTGCGGCTGGTTTCACACTGGCCCCCATTAGGAATCAATTTCAGAAAGAACGTTAATCATCTCAAGTGCGCTTAGTGCAGCCTCTGCACCTTTATTACCAGCCTTGGTTCCTGCGCGCTCAATTGCTTGGTCAATTGTATCAACCGTCAGTACGCCGAATGCTACTGGAAGGCTGTATTCCAGAGAAACTTGCGCAAGACCTTTGTTACATTCACTACAAACATAGTCGAAGTGTGGAGTTCCGCCACGAATAACAGTACCTAAAGATACGATTGCATCGTATTTGCCTGTTTTTGCTACGCGTTGAGCAACAAGTGGAAGCTCTACAGCACCAGGACAACGAACAACAGTGATGTTGTCTTCGCTAACTTGGCCATGACGTTTTAAAGTATCGATTGCACCAGACAATAGACTTTCGTTAATAAAACTGTTGAAACGAGAAATAACGATAGCAATTTTTGCGTTTGGCGCTGGGAAGCCACCCTCGATCACTTTCATAAGCCTTCCTTTAACTATGTTCATCAAGTGAGAATCGCCGGATTCTAGCACAAATCTGTGAGCAATATCTAATGGAAATTTAGCATTACTCTTCCTGTTCACAACAGATTGAAAACAAAGAAGGCAAATGCTGGAAACATTTGCCTTCTTAACAATCAACTATTGTTAGCGATTACTCACAAACGTATTCAACGACATTAAGACCGAAACCACCTAACGCGTGGTATTTCTTATTGGTTGATGAAAGTAAACGCATGTCATGAACACCAAGATCAGCCAGAATTTGAGAGCCAACACCAACGCGGCGTGATGTACCTTGCTTCTTAGCTAATGTTGGTGCCTCACCTTTATCTTGAGCCTCGAACATCTTAACGCGATGCACAAGTAAATCGGTTGACTCTTCATTGCCCAAAATCACCAATACGCCACCATCTTGGCCAATGCGTTTCATTGCCGCATCAAGTGTCCAGCTGCGCTCAGCGTTACGATCACTGTGTAGTAAATCGGTAAATGTATCTTGTAAGTGAACGCGTACTAACGGCGCTTCAGCTGTGAGATCACCTTTGCACAAAGCGTAGTGGATCTGATTGTCGATAGTATCGCGGAACGTCACCAACTTAAATTCACCAAACTCAGTGGGCAATTTACATTCAGCCACACGTTCAATGGTTGTTTCCGTGTTATTGCGATATTCGATCAAATCGGCAATTGTGCCCAATTTAATGTCATGTTTTTCGGCAAAAATCTCTAAATCTGGACGACGCGCCATGGTGCCATCGTCATTTAGAATTTCGACAATAACGCCAGATGGCTCAAGACCGGCTAGACGAGCCAAATCACAGCCAGCTTCCGTATGCCCTGCGCGAGTCAATACGCCACCTTCTTGTGCGGCCAGTGGGAAAATATGACCAGGTTGAACCAAATCTGCGGCTTTTGCTTCTTTCGCTACCGCAGCTTGTACCGTTCGCGCACGATCTGCAGCCGAAATACCCGTTGTCACACCTTCAGCGGCTTCAATAGAAACAGTAAAGTTCGTGGTGTATTGCGCATTATTGTCTTGCACCATAGGAGGCAGACCAAGACGCTCACAACGCTCTTTAGTCATGGTCAAACAAATCAAACCACGACCGTGAGTTGCCATGAAGTTGATCGCTTCTGGCGTCACGTGTTCCGCAGCCATAATTAAATCGCCTTCATTTTCTCGGTCTTCGTCATCCATAAGGATAACCATTTTACCTAAGCGAATATCTTCAATAATTTCCTGTGGCGTACTAATCGGCATCTTTGCATTCCTATCTTGGCTTCTAGCGGCTAGTTGAGTCAGTTAGCAACGTCGCTAACCTAGGCAAATCCATTTTGTTGTAAAAACTCGAGTGTGATGTTTGATTCTGGTTGCTGCTCTTTTTGACTCGTGAGCAGTCGCTCCATATAACGAGCCAAAACATCGACTTCCAAATTCACTTTGCGACCAACGTGAAAATCAGCAATTGTCGTCTCTTCACCAGTATGTGGCACTATGGTCAACTTAAACGCATTCTTACGCAGCGCATTGACCGTAAGGCTAATACCATCAACCGTTATTGAACCTTTTTCAGCAACATATTTAGTGATCTCTTCAGGCATAGAAACCCAAAACTCAATCGCACGGCCAACCATGTTACGTTCAACAATTTCACCCACGCCATCAACGTGTCCAGAAACGATATGTCCACCAAAACGTGTGGTTGGTAACATCGCTTTCTCTAGGTTTACTTTGTCACCAGCTTGGTAGTCAGCAAACCCAGTTTTTTGTAGTGTCTCTAGTGATAGATCAGCGGTATAACTGGTTTCACTGTAGTCCACCACCGTCAAACAGACACCATTGGTCGCAATACTATCACCAAGCTTTACATCGCCCATGTCGAGCTTGCCGACACTGACGGTTACGCTAATATCTTCGCCCTTTGGCGTAATGGCAGTCAGAGTACCAACTGCTTCAACAATACCTGTAAACATAATTACAATTCTTTATTTTTGAGTGTGGCCCGAATACGAATATCCTGCCCCACCTGTCTAACATCTTTGATATCAAGTTCAATGACATCTGCCATTGATTCTAAGCCAAGTGCACCGAGCAATCCGCGCCCATCGCTGCCCATAATTTTAGGCGCTAGATACAAAATGAGCTCATCGACTAGATTTGCTTTAATCAAACTGCTTGCGAGTGTTGCTCCCGCCTCGACCCAAAGGTGATTAATATTGTGCTCGCTGGAAAGCTGTGCAAACAAGGCTTCTAAATCGACCTGTTGTTCTGAATTCAGCGGAACAGGCACATCTCCCGACTCAGAAACGATTAAACGCTCCCCTTCGGTTTGAAATAGCTTCAATTCAGGTGTCAGTTGGCTCTGCCTGTCTAAAATGACTCGGGTGGGTTGGCGCAGATTTGTTTTGCAATACTTAGCTTGAATCGATGTTGGTAAGTCATCCCAACGCACATTAAGTGACGCGTTATCATCAACGACTGTTTTACTCGTCGAGAGAATCGCACTGCTTTGAGCTCGAAAGGCTTGAACATCTTGGCGCGCTGCCGATGAAGTAATCCATTGACTTTGTCCATTAGCAAGAGCGGTTTGCCCATCTAAACTGGCCGCCATTTTTAACTGAACAAAAGGCATCCCTGTTTTCATACGTTTGATAAACGACGGGTTTAGTGCCAATGCATCTTGTTCTAGTAAGCCAACTTCTACCTCAATCCCCGCATCACGAAGCATCTGAATGCCACGCCCTGCAACTTGAGGATTCGGGTCTTGCATCGCACAAATCACTTTAGCAACCTTGGCTTTAATTAAACCTTCAGCGCAAGGCGGTGTTCTGCCGTAGTGGGAGCATGGCTCTAATGTGACATAAGCGGTAGCACCAATAGACTTTTCACCCGCCATACGTAGCGCATGAACTTCAGCGTGCGGCTCTCCGGCTTGAAAGTGAAAACCTTCACCCACAATCTCGCCATCATGAGTAATAACACAGCCGACATTTGGGTTTGGTGCAGTAGTGAAGATGCCGCCTTTCGCTAATTCAATAGCACGCGACATCATTTGAAAATCTTGAGGGGAAAATTGAGGCATTCGAGGTCACCGTTAGTCTTCGAGTTTTGCAATCTCTTCGCCAAACTCTCGGATATCCTCGAAGCTGCGATAAACAGATGCAAAACGAATATAAGCGACTTTATCTAGCTCTTTAAGCTGATCCATGACTAAGTTACCAATCATTTCGCTTGGTACTTCTCGTTCACCTGTTGCTCGCAATTGCGATTTAATCAAACTGATAGAGACATCAACAGAGTCTGCGCTTACTGGGCGTTTTTCTAATGCACGTTGTAATCCACCAACCATCTTATCTTCGTTAAAAGGTTCACGGTTACCATTTGACTTGATCACGCGTGGCATCACCAGCTCTGCGGTTTCAAAAGTTGTAAATCGCTCACTACACGCTAGACATTGACGGCGGCGACGTACTTGATGGCCATCAGCAACCAGACGAGAATCAATCACTTTGGTGTCATTCTCAGAACAAAAAGGACAATGCATATCACCTCCATATAAGTGACAGACAGTGTAGCGGATTTGCTAAACACAAGAAAAGCAAAAGGGGCTAGATAGCCCCTTTTTCAAACAATATCGTTCAGTTTTTGTTAACTGCGCGGCAAGTAGTTCGCTTTACCCACCCATTTGTAGCTAGTTAGCTCTTCTAAGCCCATAGGGCCGCGAGCGTGTAGCTTCTGAGTTGAAACCGCGACTTCTGCACCTAGACCGAACTGAGCGCCATCAGTAAAACGAGTTGATGCATTGACATAGACTGCCGCTGAACCCACTGAGTTTATGAAGATCTCAGAGTTCTCTAGGCTGTTGGTCATGATGGCATCGGAGTGGCTTGCGTTATGAATACGCATGTGGTCGACCGCTTCATGAACATCTTTCACCACTTTCACGCCTAAGGTGTAGCCTAGCCATTCCGTATCAAAATCGCCTTCAACAGCGTCACGTACTTCTTTCGCTTGAGCCACAAGCTCTTTGGCGTTTGGTGTTGCAACCAAAGTAACTTTGTCTGCTAAGCGTTCAGCAAGCATTGGCAGAAATTCTGCTGCAACACTTTCATGCACAAGCAGAGTGTCAAGCGAGTTACACGCAGATGGTCGCTGAACTTTTGAGTTCTCTACCACATCAAGAGACTTCACCAGATCGGCACTTTCATCAACGAAGATATGGCTGATACCAAATCCACCAATGATGACAGGTATCGTGCTGTTCTCTTTACACATTTTATGCAAACCAGCACCACCACGAGGAATGATCATGTCGACATAATCATCTAATTTAAGCAGTTGAGACACTAACTCACGGTCAGGCTTTTCAATATATTGCACAGATGCAGCAGGCAGGTTCGCTTTTGCAAGTGCAGACTGAATAACTTTAACAAGTTCCATGTTAGAGAAGAAGGTCTCTTTACCGCCACGTAAAATACTCGCGTTCCCCGTCTTCAAACACAGAGCTGCAATATCAATCGTGACATTCGGGCGCGCTTCATAAATCACACCAACCACACCAAGTGGTACGCGACGACGAGAGAGCGACATGCCATTTTCTAGCACCTTGCTATCTAGCTCACTGCCTACTGGATCATTTAGGCTGATCACATTACGAACATCATTGGCAATACCAGACAGACGCTCTTCATTAAGCAGGAGGCGGTCTAGCAATGCCTCTGTTAGACCGGCTTCGCGGCCCTTTTCAATGTCTTTTGCGTTCGCAGCTAAAATGGTTGCTGCATTCGCTTCTAATTCATCAGCAATGATCGCTAATGCTTGGTTTTTTTGCGCTGTCGAAGCAGTCGCTAGTTGGAAAGCCGCATTTTTAGCCGCTTTACCCATAGAAATCAGTTCCACGTTACTTTCCTTATTCTTGGATTACGACCATATCATCACGGTGCAGTACTTCATTGCCGTAGTCATAACCGAGTATTCCAATGATATCTTTACTGTGTTTGCCGACAATTTTTGCCATATCTTGGCTTGAGTAACTCGCAATGCCGCGCGCCACAATTTTACCTTGGGCGTTATTAACGCGAACCACATCACCACGAGCAAACTCGCCGCTGACACTCGTGACGCCTTTTGCTAACAAGCTACTGCCCTTACCAATAACCGCATTAACCGCGCCATCATCAATCACAATATCACCAGATGCCGCTGGGCCCGCTAAGATCCAGCGTTTGCGATTTTCTAGCGCCTCTTCGCAAGGTAGGAAGCGAGTCCCTTGTGGGTTTTCGCCCAAGGAGTCGAACACAACATTCGGCGCACTACCCGCAGCAATGATCACTTCAATACCCGCTCGGCGTGCAATGTCTGCCGCTTGAAGCTTAGTGGCCATGCCACCAGTTCCCAAAGTTGTACCACTACCGCCTGCAATTTTGCGCAGCGTATCGTCAATGGTTTTCACTTCTTTGATCAGCTCAGCATTTGGGTCTTTACGCGGATCTGCAGTGAAGAGCCCTTTTTGATCGGTTAACAGGAGCAGTTTATCAGCACCACATAGGATCCCAACTAAGGCAGACAAGTTATCGTTATCGCCGACTTTAATTTCGCTTGTTGCTACCGCATCGTTTTCGTTTACGACGGGAATAATATCATTTTCAACCAGTGCATTAATGGTGTCGCGCGCATTCAGAAAACGCTCGCGATCTTCTAGATCTGCACGAGTGAGTAGCATCTGACCAATTTTAAGTCCATAAATCGCAAACAAAGATTCCCAAGTTTGGATAAGCTGGATTTGGCCAACAGCGGCGAGAAGCTGTTTGCTCGCCATAGAGTTGGGCAGTGCGGGGTAACCTAGGTGCTCACGGCCAGCAGCAATCGCGCCAGACGAAACCATAACCACTGAGTGGCCTTGTTTTTTTAGCTCGGCACATTGACGCACAAGCTCAACCATATGAGCTCGGTCCAATGCCAGCGTACCACCAGTCAAAACACTGGTACCTAGTTTCACTACGACGGTCTGTGGTTGTAGTGTTTTTCCGCTTTCTTGATTCATTGCCTTTCTACTATGAAATAAATAAAAATCGTCACAACCTGTCTAAGCACTCTATTGCGCTGAAGATTGATTAGACCTGATGTTTTAGCAATCAAATACAAAATTCACAAGCAGAAAAGGCGCTAAAATGCGCCTTTTTGTTGGTAGAAGAAGATAAGCAGAGAAAATTAGACAAATTCGACCGATTCTTCGTGCATTTCGATAGCCAGCGCAAACTCTTTCTGCATCGTTTCAACCAACTTGGTATGGAACGCTTCCTGAGTTCGATTAACATCTTCCACCACCTTCTTAGGTAGCTTTTTCTCTTTCCAATCCCCAGAGATATCGTACAAGCCGCTGCGATAGCGAGCTTGATAACCGCACCCCTCATCAACAAGTTCTAACCACCAGCCCCAAAACTCTCGTTGTTCGGGTGATTTTTTGTCATCAACGCAGACAGATAGACAATCAAAAAGGTAAGAACCTTCGGTACATTGGGATTCGCGCAGGTAGGGTCCAATTGCTCTAAGTATTGTTAGCAAGCGGTAGTGAGTAGGACTTTTCGTCGTATCAGACATTATGAATCTCCATATTCATCACTGAAATTTATTATTACAGGCGTAACCAAAGGACTAGTGACTTTAGGTACGCCTTAATATCAGTGTCGTCTAAAATACTCGATATGTCATCTAATTAGCTCATCTTCTAACCACTTAATAGCTAAATCGAGGGATTGCTCATATCCTTGTGTAATTGTTTTAGCACTAATTTTCTTAGCCTTACCGTAATCACTAAACAGAGCGACCAACTGATTGTCACTAAACGGTGAGACTGGGTCACCCTCTAAACTCATGGCCAAAATAGGCACTTTAGTCTTGCGACTGGTCAGTATGCCTTGAACCTTCAGCGACCACGCCATTAGCTGGCTCGATAGGCTATGAATATCAACCGCACTTTTACCTAACCTAGATGCCAATACATCAAGGTACATCTTAGGCATCTGTTTCAGTTTTTCTGGTGACGAAAGCACATCATGAATAGGTGCACCAATGGAGACACATGCTTTGATTTTGTCTGGTTCAATGAAAGAGAGGCGAACCATTGCATTGCCACCAAATCGGAAGCCAATCAGCCCCACTTTGTGATGATCAACCCAAGGGATAGAGAACAACTCATTCAATACCGCTTGGTGCAAACACGAAGTATCTTCTGTTAAGTTCCAGTGTGTATTGTGACCAATTGATGGCATGTCTACTGTCAGCATCGCTATACCTTTCTTGGCAAGGTGATCGCGAAACAGTGTCCAAAGATCAGTCTGTAAGCTATCTAATCCTGCACTTACAATCACTACAGGTTGCGGCTTGTCAGTACTTGTTAGGTGAAGGTGCGCGACAATACGTTTATTCTGATAAGGGATCTCTAAGCGCTTAACGGTATATTGTGTTTTCTTTGCGGCTTCGGCGTAAGCACTGCTCGCCAATACCTGAGCCTGAATAGCTAAGTTATCCCCTTTAAGGTGCGGGTAACCAGCAATGCTAAAACAGAGTGAAGCATTAAACATTTCATCCGCTGCATCTTCCCCTTTCAGCTCACCTGAACGCTTTTGATGCAACATACCCAACTTGGTCCACTCATAGGTCCAGTTACCACTGTGATAGCCCATAACCGTATCTAACCACTGGTCATGCGTGCGCGAATGTTTCGATGCGGCAATTTTTGCCAGCACCGCTTCAATCTCAATCGGATCAATTCCCTGCCAAGACCACTGCATGCGGCGCAGGTTTCGATACCACTTGTAGCCATCCGTTTCGCGCTTCTCTTCTAAAAAAGTTTCGCTGCTTGGCATATACCGTGTAAGGGCCGAGGTTTCTTTAGCCTGCTTATGCTTAACAAAAAGCGTTTCAGAAAGATTTTTGCTCACTTCTTCGGACATGGGTGGAACCTAATAAAATACAATTCCCAATATAGTAATAAAAAAAATGACCCAATGAAGGGTCATTTATCAAGAATCTGTTGCTATAAGCACTAAAACGATTATTTTTGCTTACGGTTGATTGGCTCAACGTATTGGATAGACATATCCCACGGCTGCTCAATCCAAGTTTCTTGTGCTATATCTAGAACATAATCGTCTAGCAACTCAACACCTGCTGGCTTAGCACATACCGCAATCAGTTTTGCTTTCGGGTACATTTCACGCAGTTTACGTGCCGTGTCACCACTATCTACTAGGTCTTCAACGATTAGGAAGCCTTCACCATCACCTTCAGGCGCTTTCACAACCGTCATATCACGTTGGTGGTCGTGGTCGTAGCTAGAGATACAGATAGTGTCAACGTGACGAATACCCAATTCACGCGCAAGAATTGCACCTGGTACTAAACCACCGCGGCTTACTGCCCAAATACCTTTCCACTGCTCTGCTGGCATCTGTTTTTCTGCCAATTCACGACAAAGAGTGTGCATTTGGTCCCAAGTGATAACGAATTTCTTAGCCATTGTAATAACCTAATAATTTAAAAAATCTGCATCCCCGCAAAGCATCTATGATGAAATGATTGCAACAGGCAAGTTTAGGGGAAAAGCTACGCAAACGTTTATTTTACCGAAAGTGCAGCATAATACCAATGTCATGCGTAAAAACTTCAGCACAAATCAGCTGACTTCGATGACATAGCTTGTGATTTAGCGAGTAAACCCAAAACAAAAAACAATCGCTATAGCGGAGTTACCCACTATAGCGATACGGTTAAAATCCTACCTCTGCGATGACAAACATCGCCAGCGAGATTAAGCGACCAAGTACTTAACAATAAATATTGCAGCTAGCACCCAAACACTGATTGATACTTCACGACCGCGACCACTTAGCAACTTGATAGCAGCGTAAGAGATAAAGCCTAGAGCGATACCTTCAGCGATTGAGTAAGTTAAAGGCATCAAAAGACAAGTCACAACCACTGGTGCAGCTTCTGTTAGATCACGCCAGTCAACGCTTACTAGACCAGACATCATCAAAATCGCGACATAGAACAACGCCCCTGCTGTCGCGTATGCTGGAATCATACCTGCAAGTGGCGAGAAGAATAATGCCAGTAGGAATAATACACCAACGACAACCGCTGTTAGACCCGTGCGACCACCTGCGGCAACACCCGCAGTAGACTCAACGTAAGACGTCGTGCTTGAAGTACCTAACATTGCACCGACAGACGTTGCCGTTGAATCTGCAAGTAACGCTTTGCTTAGGCGAGGAAGCTTGCCATCTTCTTTAATCAGATCCGCTTTTGTTGCAACACCAACCAGTGTGCCCGCTGTGTCAAATAGGTCGACAAAAAGGAATGCAAATACAACCGAGATCATACCGATTTCGAAAACATCAGCGATGTTCATTTCCATAAATGTCGGAGCAATGCTTGGAGGCGTAGACATAATGCCACCCCACTGAACATCACCAAATAGAAGACCGATAGCTGTAATGATCAAGATTGAGATCATCACGGCACCACGAACACCACGGTAAACCAGTGCAATCGTTAAGAAAAAGCCAAGTGCAGCAAGAACTTGTTGTAAACCTGTAATATTTCCTAGGCCAACTAAGGTTGCCGGGTTGTCAACCACGATGCCTGAGTTTTGTAATCCTATAAACGCAAGGAAAAGACCAATACCTGCCGAAATACCAGTACGTAACGACATTGGAATTGAGTTGATAATCCATTCACGTACTTTGAAAATACTCAACGCCATGAAAATCAAGCCCGATACGAACACTGCTCCCAGTGCAACTTGCCATGAATGCCCCATACCAAGTACAACGCCGTAAGTGAAGAAAGCGTTTAGACCCATACCCGGAGCGAGTGCAATTGGGTAGTTAGCCACAAAGCCCATGATAAAACAGCCAATCGCAGCAGCAAGACATGTCGCGACAAATACAGCGCCTTTGTCCATACCCGCATCTGCAAGCATAGCTGGGTTAACAAAGATGATGTAAGCCATCGTTAGAAAGGTAGTAATACCTGCGATGATCTCAGTTTTAACGTTCGTGCCATTTTCACTGAGTTTGAACAGTTTTTCGAACATGATCGAATCCTAAAAAGGTAAAAAGTAAACGGTTGCGTAATCGATTGGCGAGAATTATAGAGTTATCAAATCTCAAATTCCAGATAGAATTAACACTCTAATCAATATTTCTAAGTGTAAAAGACAAATTCAATCGATTACATTTTCTCAAAGATGACACAAAAACCTTATTTATCAATAGTTAATAAAAGCCTAACTTTTTGTACTAAAAAGGTGTTTTTTTGTACCGTGTAGCAAACTTTCAGTCGGTTCTTGGGGATAAATGGCATCAATAATATGAGTTTATGCGAATAAAATTCATACCAATTTGACGTGGCAGTTAAATGATGGGAGTTAGGAGCATGAGAGTGGTATATGACAGATAAAAAAACGCCACTCAATTTGAGTGGCGGTTGAATCATGTCAGCTATATAGGAGCTGTAAAAAAATTCCAATATATAGGGGTGAACATAAACTGTTCGAGATTAGCAAGTTTCAGTTAGTAACCAAAAGTTGCTGGGTATGCAAAGTTGCTTGTGTAAACAGAGCTGTTTAGCCAGAACGCTGCACTTGGTAAACCTTTCATAAACATCACCTTCTAAATCAATTAAACAAAATTACAAATATTGATTTTCTCGGTTCCTTGGAGGCGACAAACTCGGACTCATCCTTTGAGCATTTTCTCTTCGCTTCGGAAGTTGAGATAAATATACATCAAGGAAATTTAATTACAAGCTTTAAGGTGACAAAAGTCACAAAAAAGTCATTTATTGATTTAGATCAACCTAATTTCGTAATTAAATTACAGAATCATCAACTTATTCAGAAGGAATAGTACTTAAACTACGAATATAGATGCTTAACCAACAAACAATAGATTCTAGAATTTGTGATAGCACCAAAAAATTTCCTTCCTCCTTTCACTACACCGTAAAGTCAGGTAGTGCTATTCTGTGCCTCTACTTAATAGGTCAGATATAGTTTTTTGTTCTGTTGATTAAGCCTAATCACCCAACAAGATCTGGCATTATTCTTTACAAGGAGTCATCCGTGTCTGAATTCCATTCTGAAATCAGCAACTTATCACCTGCTCCACTTTGGCAGTTTTTTGATAAGATCTGTTCTATTCCACACCCTTCAAAGCATGAAGAAGCATTGGCGCAATACATTGTTGGTTGGGCAAAAGAGCAAGGCCTAGATGTTCGTCGCGATCCAACCGGCAACGTTTTCATTAAAAAACCAGCAACAGCGGGTATGGAAAACAAAAAAGGTGTCGTCCTACAAGCACACATCGATATGGTGCCGCAGAAGAACGAAGATACCGATCATGACTTCACTAAAGATCCAATTCAACCATACATCGATGGTGAGTGGGTAACCGCTAAAGGCACTACACTAGGTGCTGATAATGGCATGGGCATGGCGTCTTGCTTAGCCGTACTTGCATCAAACGAAATCAAACATGGCCCACTTGAAGTTCTGCTAACTATTGACGAAGAAGCAGGTATGACTGGCGCGTTTGGTTTGGAAGCAGGCTGGCTAGAGGGTGAAATCCTTCTTAATACCGATTCAGAGCAAGAAGGCGAAGTCTACATGGGCTGTGCTGGCGGTATTGATGGTGAAATGTCATTTGATATTAGCCGTGAGGCAATCCCTGCAGGTTTTGTTACTCGTCAATTGATCCTTAAAGGTCTAAAAGGTGGTCACTCTGGTTGTGATATCCACACAGGTCGTGGCAACGCAAACAAACTTGTTGCCCGCTTCTTAGCTGGCCACGCACAAGAGTTAGACCTACGCCTTATTGAATTCCGAGGCGGCAGCCTTCGCAATGCGATCCCTCGTGAGGCGTTTGTGACCGTTGCAGTTCCTGCTGAAAACGAAGCTAAACTGGCTGAACTATTTAAGTTCTATACGAATCTGCTTAAAACAGAACTGGGTAAAGTTGAAACTGATATTGTTTCTTTCAACGAAGCAATTGAAACTGACTCATTGGTTCTGTCGGTTGCTGATCAACAACGCTTCATTGCTGCTCTAAACGCTTGTCCAAATGGCGTGATTCGTATGAGCGATGAAATCGAAGGCGTAGTAGAGACTTCTCTTAATGTTGGCGTTATAACAACAGAAGAAAATCAAATTCAGGTTCTTTGCTTAGTTCGTTCACTGATCGACTCTGGTCGTCAACAAGTTGAAGGCATGCTTACTTCTGTTGCTGAACTGGCCGGCGCTCAGATTGAGTTCTCTGGCGCTTATCCTGGTTGGAAACCTGATGCTGACTCAGAGATCATGGCGATTTTCCGTGACATGTACGAAGGCATCTACGGCCACAAACCAAACATCATGGTGATTCACGCAGGTCTTGAGTGTGGTCTATTTAAAGAACCTTACCCGAATATGGATATGGTCTCCTTTGGTCCAACGATTAAATTCCCACACTCCCCGGATGAAAAAGTGAAAATTGATACAGTTGCACTTTTCTGGGAGCAAATGGTTGCCTTACTAGAAGCGATTCCTGAAAAAGCGTAATCAGACAAAAGTTCATTTTTCATTAGAAAAACTTATCCAAAAAGCCAGCTCAGATTAGCTGGCTTTTTTATTCTCTAAATTTCCCACACGATAAATAATATTTGTCGTCACGGTGATTTCTTTTCGTTAGTCACACCCTGCACAGGTTGCTACAGTCGCCCTCCTTGAAGCGCCTTTGGGTACATTCTCTACCCTCTTCAAGCACTATACTCGGCAATATTCGACCGTGTTATGTTGGGGATGCTCACCTCATTCGAGCATCTTAAATACTCTCTAAAATTATGTTACTGCGATGAAAGAAAAACTATTAGTCGGTTGGCGAGAAACTCTTAGCCTGCCAGGTTTAGGTATTAACGAAATTAACGCAAAAATTGATACCGGCGCCAAAACGTCTTGCTTACACGCGTTCAAAGTAGAGAGCTTTAAGAAGGACGAAGCTCTTTGGGTCCGCTTCTGGATTCACCCAATACAACATAACACGGATGTAGAAACTGTATGTGAAGCTAAAGTAGTTGATGAGCGTGTTGTACGCGACTCAGGTGGTCACGAAGAATCACGTTACGTGATCGAGTCACTACTCAGCATTGGCGGGAAAAGCTGGCCAATTGAAATTACTTTAACTAATCGCGAAAACATGGCTTTTCGCATGTTATTAGGTCGCACTGCAATGCATGACCGTATTGTGGTTGACCCTGTGGAATCGTTTTTAGTCCCTTTCGAGGAAAGCAAATAATGAAAATTGGTATTCTGTCTCGCAATGCGAACCTGTACTCAACTAAGCGCCTAATTGAAGCGGCGGAAGGTCGTGGTCACGAAGTAAAAGTGATCGACGCACTACGTTGTTACATGAATATCAACTCAGAAAAGCCAGAGATTCACTTTAAAGGTGAAGAGCTATCTGGTTTCGATGCAATCATTCCTCGTATTGGCGCATCCGTAACTTTCTACGGCACTGCGGTTCTACGTCAGTTTGAAATGATGGGTGTATACCCAGTCAACGAATCAGTTGCGATTACACGTTCTCGTGACAAGCTTCGCTCAATGCAGCTGCTATCACGCAAAGGCATCGGTATGCCAATCACAGGTTTCGCAAGCAAACCTGATGATGTAAAAGACCTTCTAGAGATGGTTGGTGGCGCACCTGTTGTGATCAAGCTACTTGAAGGTACCCAAGGTATCGGTGTTGTTCTTGCTGAAACCCGCAAAGCAGCGGAAAGCGTTGTTGAAGCATTCATGGGCTTAAAAGCGAACATCATGGTACAAGAATACATCAAAGAAGCTGGCGGTGCGGATATTCGCTGCTTCGTGATTGGTGACAAAGTTATCGCTGCGATGAAACGTCAAGGCGCAGAGGGTGAGTTCCGCTCAAACCTACACCGTGGTGGTAGTGCATCTTTAATTAAGATCACACCAGAAGAGCGCCGCACAGCGGTTGCTGCAGCAAAAATAATGGGTCTAAATGTGGCTGGGGTTGATCTATTAAGATCGGACCGTGGTCCATTGGTCATGGAAGTAAACTCATCTCCAGGTCTTGAAGGTATTGAAGCCGCAACTGGTAAAGATATTGCTGGAATGATTGTCGAATTTATTGAGAAGAATGCGGCAAGTAAAAGGACTAAAACTCGTGGCAAAGGCTAAAAAGAATAGCGCGTTTGAATTTCTCGGTGAGTCTGTCTCACCGGGAGAACGTAAGGTTATTGAGTTAGAAGCAGCCAAGCTTTATACACACTCACCTTTATCGATCCCTGTTGAGATCATCAATGGTAAGCAAGCAGGACCAATCCTTATGGTCAATGCGGCTATCCACGGCGATGAACTTAACGGCGTTGAGATTGTGCGACAGCTGATCAACACCATTGATGTAAACAAACTCAAAGGTACCTTGATTGCTGTACCTATCGTCAACGTATTTGGTTTTATTCATAAGTCACGTTACCTACCGGATAGACGTGACCTAAACCGCTGCTTCCCGGGTAGTGAGAAAGGATCGCTTGCTTCACGCATGGCGCATACTTTCTTTGACCAGGTTGCTAAGCGTTGTGACTATATTCTGGATTTACATACCGGTGCGATTCATCGTACCAACCTGCCGCAAATTCGCGCAGATTTAAGTAACCCAGAAACACTTCGTATTGCTCAGGCGTTTGCTACGCCAGTGATCGTCGATGCTCCACTACGTGATGGTTCACTACGTAGCGAAGCAGAACGCCTGGGCATTCCGGTTTTGACTTACGAAGCAGGCGAGGCACTACGATTCGAGCCTATTTGTATCAGTGCTGGTTTCATTGGTGTGCAACGAGTGATGCAGGCAATTGGCATGCTGCGCTCAAGCCGTAAAAAGCTACCAACACCTGTGATCGCAAAATCGACTAGTTGGCTTCGTGCTGAAAGCGACGGTATTTTGCGAACTGTTGTGACATTGGGTGAAAAAGTTGAGAAAGGCCAAGTCCTGGCTTACATCAGCGCCCCACTGGGTCACAGTGAGATCGAACTAACTGCTCGTAAAGGCGGAATTGTCATCGGTCAACAAACACTGCCATTGGTAAACGAGGGTGATGCTATCTTCCACCTTGCCTACTTCACGCAAGATGACGACGAAGTAGAACAAGTGGTTGAAGAGTTTATTGAAGAAGTAACAGATATCGGTGTAGAAACACTGACAACTGGGCAAATTAACTCACCATCTTAATAAACCCCCATATAGAATAGCCCGCACTTCGCGGGCTGTTTTATATCTAGAGTTTGCGCACTCAACTACCCAAACGAAGCCCAAATAACCGTCACAACTAACACAGGGCAAACAAACTTCACATAGACAGGCCAAAGCTTACCAAACCAACCTTGGGTAAATTCTGGATAGCCTTGCTCAAGTTCTTTAATTTTTGAATGGCGATTCCATACCCAACCACCAAACAAACAAAATAGCAGTGCCGCTGCGGGCTGAAGATATTGAGTCGCAACCATTGCCACTAAACCAAACAACTCTGCAAAGTGATAAACAATCACCACACTAAACAGAGCGATCAGGCCGCCAAGTGCCCAGCTTGTTGATGTGCGTTTAGTATTAAAGCGCTCACTTACCAACGCAACTGGACACTCAAGCATAGATATCGAAGACGTTAACGCTGCAATAGTGAGTAGCAAAAAGAACACAATTGAGAAAAGTTGACCAACAAAACCTAAGCTGTCAAACATCAGTGGCAACACCGTAAAAACTAACGTGTCTGAGCTAAGTAGCGAGCCATCTTCCGCGTATATCTGCACACCCTTTTGCATGGCGACAAACATTGCAGGCATCACCACCAAACCAGCGATAAAAGCAACAGCTGTATCTACCAGCGTTACGTTCATCGCCATCTTGGGTAGATTTTCTTTCTTACTTAGGTATGAGCCATATATCAGCATCGAGCAACCACCAATGGTCAGTGAGAAAAATCCCTGCCCCATCGCAGCTAAGATCAGTTTACGATCCATTATTTTTTCAAAATCAGGGATTAAATAGTGCTTTAGACCTTCAATTGCACCTGATTGAGTCATGATGTAAACAAACAGAAGACCAAATAACACAAACAGTGCTGGCATCAAACGGGTAGACCATTTCTCAATACCCTGCTTTACGCCTCCTTGAACAATTAGGATAGTAAGCACATAGAAAGTAATAGTGCCAAAAAGATTACGCTCAACACTAAAGCCTTTAAACCATGCAGCTGCGGTTTCAAATCCAACTACGTCAGCCACCGCCCCTAATAGAAAACAGATCAACCATCCACCAACAATGCTATAGAAAGCCAATACTGCACTCGGTACGCTCAAGCCTATCCAGCCAATCGCACCACCAACACGCTTTCCGAGTGAATTAGGTGTCAATGATCGCATACTATCAACGGGGTTAGCTTGACCATGACGGCCAATCGCCATTTCTACTACGAGCATAGGAAAGGCAACCACAAGGATCATAACCAAATAAACCAGTAAGAAAGCGCCACCGCCGTTGCTAGCCGCTTGAGTGGGAAATCCCCAAATATTACCTAAGCCAACAGCGGCTCCCGCCGCTGCAAGGATAAAGCCGAGACGTGAGCCAAAATGCTCGCGAGGTTGTGAAGTGTCTACTTGTGCCATACTACTCAATTCGCACTAATGAACTAGTTGGGTAGTACATTATTACAAAGAGTCACCCATAGCAATAAATGCAGAATAATAGATTGAACCCCAGGCTAAAAATCAGTCAATTCGATCTGTAAACAATCGAATACACAAAACTTAGTAAGGCTGAATAATTACTGTGTTTCGTCCAGCATCCTTCGCTTGATATAAAGCCCTATCTGCAACTAAGAAGATATCTTGAAGTTTATCAAGCTTGTTGCTCGCACAATCCGCAACCCCAGCTGAGATTGTGATATGTGACGCAATCGAAGAATACTGATGCAGAATATTCAGTTGTTCAATCGACGCTCTTAACCATTCAGCTTCCTGTTGATTATCAATGGGTAAGTGACTACTTAAAACAATACAGAACTCTTCTCCACCAAAGCGAGATACAAACTTCTCGCATTCAGTCGGAGCATTTTTTAAAGTTTGTGCAACGTGCTGTAAGACGCTATCCCCTTCAATATGCCCATAATGATCATTAAAAGGCTTGAAGTAGTCGATATCGATCAAAACCAAGCTGGTATAGTGCAGCTCTGTTGACTCCGTTAGTGCACTCCAATACTGCTGTAAGCTTCGGCGATTACCAACTTTGGTCAGTGCATCATGAAGTGCAACCCACTCCAATTCACGCTGCTTGCTCTCTAGTTGTCCAAAAACCTCATTGATACGGTAAATGAAATCCCTCATTTCATAAGAAATAAAGGTATCTTGCTCAGTTAATTGAGATGCCTCTCCTTTAGTAAGAGAATCGAGTGCGCTACGTGCTCTTTTGATAGGGCGAACCATGATATGTACGACGCTCAAGTTAAATACAAACATGAACACGGCAAACGCAAAAACAGCGGAGAGCTCTCCCCAAGTAATAAATGGCGGAATTTTTACTGAATGATGGATAACAACTGAAACTGTTGATTCATTTTGGTAATCCAGTTTTTCAATCAAAGATGTGTTGCTACCCGATAGCTTCAATGGAGGGCTATGATCAGGCTTAGTTAGGATGTCAACATCAAGCCCTGTTGCTCGCTTTAGCGTCCGACTAAACTCGCTGCCGACAGGTTTAATAAACATCATGAAGCCTTTATCACAATCCATACCATCACTGTTACAGACTCTCGATGTCGCCATTAGGTGGGGCTGTTCATTTAGAACAAGAAATTTTACGAACGGGGTAATTTGGTCTGTTCGGGAACGCAAACTATCGGCAAGCAAAGCGCCAAACTTATAGCGGATTTCGTCGTAGGAGAGTTCCGTTTTATATATGTAGTCGTAAAGTTTACCCCACACTAAAGCTACATTGGGATCAAAGATAAAAATCCCACTCACTTGCTGAGCTGAAAATGAATGTTCATTGATACTGCTTTCAAGCAGATCATCATTGTCTCCAGAGATAAACTCAGCCACTTCATCCCATGCTGCATAATCGAGAAGACTTTTTGCCAGATCGGCCTTTTGAATTTCAAGTAACGTTTTTACACGACGAACTTCTTCCTGCTGCTGTGCTACCGCTAAGTCCACAGCAGCATCATAGGTCCAAAAGTAGCGAAATGTGAGATAACAGAACACGAAAACACTGGCCATCATGACAGACGCTAAGATGGTCAGTTGTTTAATGGAAAAATTAGAGACTTGCACCTGGGATAATGTACGCCATTTCATTAATGAGCGAGAATTAAACACAATCACTTCACCCTTGTCTACAAAAAGAGCACCTGTTGGTGCTCTTTAAGTCTAGATGGTGAAAACTTGATAGTCTTTTAGTTGAGGAATTTTCTTATGTAATTCTTGTTCTTGCTCTGCAATATCATCTAGAGAATCACAAAATTCTTCGCTCTGTTGCTCAACTTCGCTCTGGTGTTCTTTGATGCGATTTTCAATACGCTCTTTGAGCTCAGACATCGAATTCGCCATCTCAGTCAGGTTTAGGCCACCTTCTTGCTTCATCTTTTCAGACATTGCACCAAAAGCGCTAGTAATAAACTCTTCATTGAATAACGCCGTCGCTTTCTCTAAATCTTCTGTCCAAGTATCCGCTAATGAAGAAAAACTATCGGCTGGTAATATTAGATCACCGTTCTTGTAATAACGCGCTTCTACGTCTGCATAGAACTCTTTCATAGAAGTTTTAACCCCTTCGAAAGCTTCTGGTGCATCAAAACTCTCTGCGACATCATCGACAATTTCATTGGCTAGTGCCAATCCATCCTGAGCGATCTGTTTTGCTCTTGGCAGATATTCATTCAAGCTTTCTCGGTATTCACTTACCGCTTGTTTTTGCTCTGAATTTAACTCGATACGTTCACCATGAATAGTAACGTTATTGTCCGCATCAACAATTGCGGTATCTCCACTCACTTGGTGAATTTCAAGTTTATCACCGCTTAAGTGAATTTCATTTTTCAAATCAACCTTACATTGCGCGGCATACACGTGACTTGAAACGAGGAATGGAAGTGTTAGTAATACCTTTTTCATACTCTACTCACTGGGTTAATTCACTTTTACCATAACAAAACATTGCTATCATCATGTCAGCTTATGGTTTCTATTTCGTAACAAAACGTCGTGTCTGACACCTGATAGCTAACCTCATCACCAACCGATTTTCCTTTCAATGAGCGTCCAAGTGGTGATTCAAACGTTACAACAACCACTTCTTCACCACCAAAGTTAACTTTCAACCCACCAGCACAAGGAGCGATAAAGAAGGTTTTTTCCTTGTCCTCTAGGTCTACAGCAGTGACCAAGGTACCTAACGTCACTTTATCAGGTGCGGTAGGAAGAACTAAATCACTCATAGTACGTATTTCTTGTTCACACTCTTGAACGCGCATAGCCTGCCCGTGAGCTAAATAGGACGCTTCTAATGCTAAGGTATCGTATTTATGTTCAGGTACTGTTTCTTCATCGGTCGCAGACTCTATCGCTCTTTGAACCGAATTCTGGGCAATACTCCACTTTTGCTGCAGCAAACCTAGGATTGTTTGCTTTAGCTCTAACTTATTCATACTAAAATCATGTTCCATTCAAGCGAATGTCCTTAGAATAGTGGTCAATGCATTTGAAAGATACTGGAATAAAGCGCAATGAGTAGCCCAAATCAAGATTTTGATGTTCACAGCACCCTTCGCAATACCTTTGGCTTCGATTCTCTTAGAGGTGGGCAAGAATCTGTCATCAATCACGTGCTTAATGGGCACTCAAGCGCGGCTATCTTTCCGACAGGGTCGGGGAAATCGCTTTGTTACCAACTCCCCGCCCTTTTATTGCCGAATCTAACTCTTGTCGTCTCTCCCTTACTGGCGTTGATGAAAGATCAGCTCGCTTTTCTTAAGAGTAAAGGGATTGCAGCAGCATCAATAGATTCGAGTCAGACTAAAGAAGAAACGCAGCATGTCATGGAGCAGGTTCGTCTCAGCCACACTAAGATCCTGATGATCTCTGTTGAGCGTTTGAAGAATGAGCGATTTCGTCAATTCATTTCACAAGTACCAATTTCACTCCTCGTGGTCGATGAAGCGCACTGTATATCCGAATGGGGACACAACTTCCGCCCTGATTACTTAAAACTGCCCCAGTACCTTAAAACCCTTAATATTCCGCAAGCATTACTGTTAACGGCCACGGCAACTCAAGCCGTTATCGACGATATGCAGACTAAGTTTGAGATAGCACAGCAACATGTTGTTATTACTGGTTTCTATCGCTCTAATCTCGACATAACCGTCTCACCTTGCCAAGATGAAACAAAACCGGAAGCCTTATTATCCATTGTTCAAGCCGCACCTACTGCCCCCACCATCGTTTATGTCACGTTACAGAGCGCAGCAGAACAAGTGGCCAATATGCTGCGCGAAGGTGGCACTAACGTCAGTGCCTATCATGCAGGCTTAGCCAATGAAGTTCGGGAATCCATTCAAAGCCAATTTATGCGTGGAGAGATTGATTGCATCGTCGCAACTATTGCTTTTGGTATGGGCGTAGACAAAGCCAATATTCGTCGAGTCATTCACTATGATTTGCCAAAATCGATCGAAAACTACGCACAAGAGATAGGTCGAGCCGGGCGAGATGGGCAGCTTTCACACTGCATACTATTAGCAAATCAAAATGGTATCAGCACACTTGAGAACTTTATTTATGGGGATACTCCTGAATCATCAGAAATTGCCTTTGTGTTGCAACAAGCTGTCCAAAATACGCCACAGTGGGAAGTCGTATTAAGCCGACTGGCTACGGAAAGTAATGTTCGTCAGTTACCGCTAAAAACACTAATGGTATACATGGAGATGGCTGGCTTAATCAGCGCAAAATACAGCTACTTTGCAGACTATCGATTTAAATACTTAGCCGACAAACAAGCGATCATCAATCACTTTAACCCGGAGCGTCGTGAATTCATTACAGCCCTGTTTAACTGCTCACCTCAAGCAAAAACATGGTGCCAGGTTGACTTCGATACGCTTTGGCACCAGTTTCAAGGTGAACGCAACCGAGCCATTGCGGCACTTGACTACTTCCACCAAAAGGGCTGGATAGAACTCGAAAGCAAGTTAATGACGGAAGTATATCAAGTTCATCAGGCACCAAGTACGCTTCAATCACTGACTGATCAGTTATCTCAGCTTTTTAGTGACAAAGAAACAAGCGATGTTAAACGAATCCATGAACTGCTTAATTTTTTTGAGTCAAACCAATGCCTAAGCCATCGACTAGCAAGCTACTTCGGTGATCACCAAGCGCCTGAAAACTGCGGTCATTGCAGCGTTTGTCGCGGTAAGGTTGCTGCACTACCCAAAATAACAGCAGATAGCATCAACCCATCCGATATAGAACATTGGCTAGAGCAATTAGATAAAAAAGCTGAAGATACGCTTTCAAGTGCTCTCAAAACCAAATTCCTTTGTGGTATCACCACTCCAACGTTAACCAAGCTCAAAGCCCGATCACTGAATGGGTTTGGCCGCATGGAAGCGGTGCCTTTTGCTACCGTCAAACAACAAGTGATCAATATAACAAGTTAGAAGAAACTCAGCTGCTTCACTTGCTCTTCGGGCTTAAGCATCACGCTTAAGCCCAATAAACGAATTTCTCGACCATTTTGTCGCTTAAGAATATCTCGCAGTAACTGTTTAAAGTCATCAAGCTCGAGCTTAGGGTGAATATGTTCTATCGTAGTTTGCTGGAAATCAGCAAATTTCAGTTTTATACCCTGCTTTATAATCGCTTTGTCAGGTGAAGCGCGCTCAAGTCGTTTATCGAGTTCAGGAAACAGTTTTTCTTCAATCACCTGCCAACATTCGTCATAACTCGAAATGTTCTGGGTAAATGTTCGCTCAACACCAACAGACTTCCGTTCACGTTCAACAACCACATCTCGGTTGTCTATGCCGTGGCTTTTGTTCCATAACGACGCCCCTAAGCGACCGAAGCGAAGCAGTAAGTCTCGGTAATTACTCTCTTTAATATCTTTCCCAACAAAATAGCCCGCTTGATGCAGTTTTTCTAAACTCACTTTGCCAACACCAGGAATCTTTTCTAATGGCAATTTATCCACTTCATCTTGAACCATTTCAGGTGGAATGACGTACTGACCATTAGGTTTGTTCATATCCGAAGCTACTTTCGCCAAAAACTTGACAGGAGCAATACCTGCCGAGGCGGTTAAATTGAGTTCTGACCAAATATCTCGTCGGATGGACTCTGCAATCAGCGTCGCGGAACCGTGGCATTGCTTAGACTCTGTAACATCTAAGAAAGCTTCATCCAAAGAGAGAGGTTCAATCAAATGAGTATAACGTTCAAAGATGGCTCTAATCTGCCCAGATACTTCTTTGTAAACCTGCATTCGCCCTGGCACCACCAAAAGATTCGGGCAAAGCTGCAATGCTCTAGCGGTAGGCATCGCGCTACGAATGCCAAACTTGCGCGCCTCATAATTGCACGTACTAAGCACACCCCGTTGCTTTTCATGGCCGCCAACAGCCAAAGGCCTGCCGCGATAGCTAGGGTTATCACGCATTTCAACCGCGGCATAAAAACAATCCATATCAACATGGATAATTTTTTTTACTTTTTCGCTGCTCATTGCTTACGCCAAACACTGTACACAAACACAGTATAATCGTTAACTTGATTTAATCCAATAGCGTGTCACAGCGTCAAATTTTTGCACTAGATTATAGAAGTATCAAAATAAGCCGTTATTATTAGATCGACGTCCCTTAAACATGGAGTAACAAGGTTGAACCATAAAATATTGGTCGTTGAAGACAGTCGCGCCTACCGAAATTACTTGTGTCAGCAATTGACCTCTTTAGGTTGTGATGTTGTGGACTGTGAAAACTACCAAGAAACGAAACAAGCTCTCGACAAGCATGGCAATTTTCATTTTGCAGTGCTTGATTACTGCTTGCCCGATGCGCAAGACGGCGAGGTCATTGATCTTGTTTTAAACCATGAGCAAAAAGTGATTGTTTTGACGGGAACCTTCAACGAACAAACTCGGGAACATTTCATTGCAAAAGGTGTTGTTGACTATATTCTCAAAGACAGCATGGCATCAGTGTCGTACCTACTCCCATTAGCCAAGCGCCTCATCAACAATATCCATCATCACGCACTTGTGGTTGATGACTCTCAAACTGTAAGACGTCATGTCACTCAGCTACTTGAACACCAATATATAAAAACGACTCAAGTTGAAAACGGTGAGGAAGCATTAAAAGTATTGAACGAGTCTAACGACATAACTTTCGTCATTACCGATCACGATATGCCGATTAAAGATGGCATTACGATGACACGAGAGATTCGACAAATTTTTGATAAAAACACCATGGGAATACTCGGTTTATCTGGCAGTGATGATAGCACCATGACCGCTCGATTTCTGAAAGCTGGTGCGAATGACTTCTTACATAAGCCGTTCAATCAGGAAGAGTTTTACTGTCGAGTACATCAATTACTAGACATGAAAGAAGCGACAGATAACCTATATAGAATGGCCAATCAAGATGCATTGACTGGTCTATGGAATCGCAGATTTTTATTCAATCAAGCATGTAGTGGGTGTGAAAAACGTAGCATCGCAATGCTCGATATAGATCACTTCAAAAAGGTCAATGACACCTACGGGCATGATGGTGGTGATTCTGCACTAGTCACACTCGCAAACATTCTTAAAATTTATTTCCCTGATGATGTGGTCGTTCGTTTTGGGGGGGAAGAGTTTTGTATCCAATCCTGTGCAGAAACTGATGAATTCCTCACGCGACTAGAGAAAATGCGTCAACGGGTTGAGAAAACCAGTATCAAGCATAATGAACAGCAAATTGACGTGACAATCAGTATTGGTGTTTGTACATCGGAAGGATCACTGGAAGAGCAGATTAAGCGCGCCGATGATAGGCTTTATATAGCTAAAGAAGCAGGGCGAAATCAATTAGTCAGTGACGGATAACAAAACCCCAGCCTAGAGCTGGGGTTTTTATTTAATTAGTCTCGCAGAGGGAATGACCTATGCAATACGGTCTTTCTCCCACGCAGCAAGCTTTTCTTGTCTAGCTGCTTCACGAGCTTCGCGCTTTTTACGCGCATCACAAGGCTCAGGACAATTACACACTTTATCGATGCCTACAGCGCCTAAGCCACCACAGCTGCCTTTCACCACTTTCTTCTGGATAATATAACCAATAGACATGGCTGCTATTACAGCTAGAAATACGCCAAAGGTAATTAGATATGTACTCATAATGACATGCTCACTCGGTAATTATTTGTTCATAAAAGGCTTGTATGCCGATGATGCAAGCTCTTTGAATCCGTTTTCTGTTTTTACAATCATAAACACAGGAATATTGTTTTCTTCCGCAATCTTCATGCCTTGCTCTTCGCCTAATACCATCAGCCCCGTTGCCAAGCCGTCAGCCGTCATCGAAGACTTATCCAAAACAGTGACTGAAACTACCTTATGATTAATTGGCTTTCCTGTCTCTGGATTAATGATGTGAGAGTAGCGCACACCATCACGCTCAAAATAATTGCGATAATCACCAGACGTCGCGATAGCCATATCTCCTGGTTCAATGATTTCTTGGATCGCACGCTCTTCTACTGATGGTTTTTCAATTGCAATACGCCAAGCGACACCTTCACGGTTGACGCCTTTTAGACGCATTTCACCGCCTACTTCAACCATATAGTTTTGAATGCCTTCTGACTGAATGTAATCCGCCACCACATCCACACCCCATCCTTTGGCAATGGTTGATAGGTCGACATACAAGTTCGGAATATCTTTAGATAGTGTATTACCTTCTACAGATAAATGCACAATGCCCGTATTCGCTTTACGTTCCGCCAACTCCGCATCGGTTGGAACGACCTCAGGGCGAGCTTCAGGACCAAAGCCCCATAAATTTACCAAAGGGCCAACCGTCACATCTAACGCGCCTAAAGTAAGACCGTTCAAACGAATCGCTTCTTTCACCACAGTTGCGGTTTGAGGAGATACTTCAAACGCCTCCGAGCTTTGGTTTTGATTGAAACGGCTTAGTTCAGAGTCTTTGCGATACGTCGACATCTGATCATTTACCTCTTCCAGTAAACGATCAACTTCTGCTTGCAGAACCTCTGGAGATGGCGTGGTTTCAGATGGAATATACTTAATGTTATAGGTGGTGCCCATTGTTGGGCCACTAAGATGGATTTGCTCTACCGGTTTTTCACAACCAGCAAGAACCAATAGAGAAGCAAATGCAACAAGCCACTTTTTCACTTGTTAACTCCTATTGTCGTTAAATGGATATAGGAAATTGATTCAGCCTTGAAGACCAATTTTCTATATCAATTACTTAATTTCAAAAAGAAATGGCTGACTCCTAAGAGCCAGCCATAATATCAATCACTTAGACAGGTTAACCGCCGAAGTCATCTAGCAAGATGTTTTCATCTTCTACACCTAGATCTTTTAGCATGCCGATAACAGCTGCATTCATCATAGGTGGACCACACATGTAGAATTCACAATCTTCAGGAGCTTCGTGATCCTTCAGGTAGTTTTCGTACAATACGTTGTGGATGAAGCCTGTGTAACCATCCCAGTTATCTTCTGGCATAGGATCAGACAGTGCACAGTGCCACACGAAGTTGTCGTTTTCTGCCGCTAGGCCGTCGAAATCTTCTACGTAGAACATTTCACGCTTAGAACGCGCACCATACCAGAATGACATCTTACGCGTAGAGTTTAGACGCTTAAGCTGATCGAAGATATGTGAACGCATTGGCGCCATACCTGCACCACCACCAACGAAAACCATCTCGTTGTCAGTGTCTTTCGCGAAGAACTCACCAAATGGACCAGAGATCGTACACTTATCGCCCTCTTTAAGAGACCAGATAAATGAAGACATAATACCAGGTGGTACATCAGGATTATTAGGCGGCGGCGTAGCGATACGCACGTTTAGCATAATAATACCTTCTTCTTCAGGGTAGTTAGCCATTGAGTAAGCACGAATTGTCTCTTCGTTTACCTTTGACTCGTAGCGGAAAAGATTGAACTTGTCCCAATCTTCACGGTACTCATCAGGTACATCGAAGTCAGCGTACTTCACGTGGTGAGCTGGCGCTTCAATCTGGATGTAACCACCAGCACGGAAAGGTACTGATTCGCCATCTGGGATTTGTAGCTTAAGCTCTTTGATGAATGTCGCTTTGTTATCGTTAGAGATAACTGAACATTCCCACTTCTTCACGCCGAAAATCTCTTCTGGAAGCTCGATGTCCATGTCAGTTTTCATTGCAACCTGACACGCTAGACGCTCACCTTCACGTGCTTCACCTTTAGTAATATGGTCAAGCTCAGTTGGTAGAATGTCACCACCACCAGATTTAACTTTTACGCGACACTGACCACAAGAGCCACCGCCACCACAAGCAGAAGAAACGAATACGCCTGCGCCTGCTAGTGCACCAAGTAGTTTGCTACCTGGCTGAGTAACGATCGCCTTTTCAGGATCACCGTTAACTGAAATTGTAATGTCACCTGATGGAACTAGTTTCGATTTAGCGAAAAGAATCACTAAAACTAGCGCCAAGATAATCAGGGTAAACATCACTACACCAAAAATAATAGTATTCATGACTATTCCTTTAATTGCTGCGGTTTACCCGACTTACAGTTGAACACCAGAGAAAGACATAAAGCCTAACGCCATCAGACCTACTGTAATAAACGTGATACCAAGGCCACGTAGACCTGGAGGCACGTCTGAGTACTTCATCTTCTCGCGGATACCTGCTAGAGCAACGATTGCTAGCATCCAACCAATACCAGAACCAAAGCCGTAAACGACTGACTCTGCAAAGTTGTAATCACGCGTAACCATGAAAGATACACCACCGAAGATCGCACAGTTTACTGTGATCAACGGTAGGAAAATACCTAGCGCGTTATACAAAGGTGGGAAGAAGCGATCCAAGATCATCTCAAGAATCTGTACCAAAGCCGCGATTACACCGATAAAGGTGATGAAGTTAAGGAAACTAAGATCCACACCTTCAACTAACGCATTCTCTTTTAGAACGAAGGTGTAAAGTAGGTTGTTCACAGGTACCGCTACAGTCAGTACGAAAACAACCGCTACACCAAGACCGAAAGAGGTCTTAACTTTCTTAGATACAGCAAGGAATGTACACATACCTAAGAAGAACGATAGTGCTAAGTTTTCGATGAAAATCGATTTAACTAGCAAGCTAATGTAATGTTCCATGACGTCCTTACTCCTTCGCTTCTACTTGTTCTGGTTTCAGAATACGGATTGCCCAGATTAGGAAGCCGATTAGGAAGAATGCAGATGGTGCTAGAAGCATCAAACCGTTTGGTTGATACCAACCACCATTGCTCACTAGTGGAAGCACTTCCATACCGAACAGTTTGCCTGAGCCAAATAGTTCACGGAAGAAACCAACAGTGATAAGAACGAAACCGTAACCAAGGCCGTTACCAATACCATCGATAAGTGACGGTAGTGGCTCTGACTTCATAGCAAATGCTTCAGCACGGCCCATTACAATACAGTTCGTAATGATTAGGCCTACGAATACAGATAGCTGCTTAGAGATATCGTATAGGTATGCTTTTAACACTTGGTCTACCACGATTACTAGCGATGCGATGATAGCCATCTGTACGATGATACGCACGCTGTTTGGAATGTGGTTACGGATTACCGAAACGAAGAAGTTAGACAGTGCAGTTACAAAGATAACCGCTAGTGTCATTACAAAAGCCGTTTCTAGTTTGGTTGTTACTGCAAGAGCAGAACAAACACCAAGAACCTGAAGTGCGATTGGGTTGTTATCCAATACTGGTGCTAACAGACTCTTCTTAACGTTTTGTGCGCTAGACATTAGTTCAGACCTCCGTCACGAACTTTTGCTAGGAATGGACCAAAGCCCATATCGCCTAACCAGAAATCAAATGTACCTTGAACACCGTTACCTGTTAGTGTCGCACCTGAAAGGCCATCAACACCGTGTTCAGAACCTGCTGGAGCGCCACCTTTAACAATCTTGATTGCTGGTTTGTGGTTCTCATCAAACAGTTTCTTACCTTCGAACTGAGCGCGCCAAGATGGGTTTTCAACTTCGCCACCAAGTCCAGGAGTTTCACCTTGCTCATAGTAAGTGATCGCAGATACTGTGTTTGCATCAGTTTCTACTGCAACAAATGCATACATCATTGACCAAAGACCGTTACCGTGAACAGGAAGGATGATCTTAGATACTGCATCGCCGTCTTTCACTAGGTAAACAACACCTGTGTTTGCACGGCGTAGGATCTTCGCTTTGTCTTGTTCAGCAGTTAGCTTGATAGACTCTGATGGATCTTTTGCTGCTTTACGCTGATCGTAAGTTGCTGCATCACCATCTACAAAGTTACCTGTGTTGAAATCAACAAGACGAGGTTCGATGTACTCAGCAAATAAATCTGTGATTTTTTTACCTTCAGTATCGATACCTGCAACTTCAACGATCTTAGTTTGCTTATCTAGTACAGCGTTAGCTTTTTGCTTATCACGAAGACCAACGGCTGCTGTTGATACGATGATTGAACAAACAAGGCTCAACCCGACAACAACACCCAGCGTCTTTTTAATGCTGTCGTTATTACTTGCCATAGCGTGCTAGTCTCCGCTTGATGTTCTTCTCGATTACTACATGGTCGAATAGAGGTGCGAACAGGTTAGCGAATAGAATCGCCAGCATCATACCTTCTGGGTATGCTGGGTTAACTACACGGATTAGTACACACATTACGCCGATTAGAGCGCCGTACCACCACTTACCTTTATTAGTAAATGAAGCGGATACAGGGTCTGTCGCCATGAAGAACATACCGAATGCAAAACCACCTAAAACTAGGTGCCAGTGCCATGGCATGTTGAACATTGGGTTAGTATCAGAGCCGATAACATTAAACAGCGTAGCTGTTGCAATCATACCGATCATCACACCTGCAATGATGCGCCAAGATGCAATTCGCATGTAAACGATCATCGCCGCGCCAATCATTAGAGCAAGAGTCGAAACTTCACCAATAGAACCTGGGATGTTACCGATGAATGCGTCCATCCACGTGATAGGAGCACCTGTTACAGTGTTCACTAGCGCACCGTTACCACCTTGAGCCCACTGGCTTAGCGCCGTAGCACCTGAGAAGCCGTCAGCTGCAGTCCAAACTACGTCACCCGAGATTTGCGCTGGGTAAGCGAAGAATAGGAAAGCACGACCAGCTAGCGCTGGGTTAAGGAAGTTACGACCCGTACCACCGAAGATTTCCTTGGCAACAACAACACCGAAGGTAATACCTAGCGCTGCTTGCCATAAAGGAAGTGTTGGCGGAACGATAAGTGCAAACAGGATAGAAGTAACAAAGAAACCTTCGTTAACTTCGTGCTTACGCACCATACAGAAAAGAACTTCCCAGAAACCACCAACGATAAAGACCGTTGCATAAATAGGTAGGAAGTAAGTTGCACCCAGTAGCATTTTACTGCCGACGCCTGCATCTGCGGCAATCGTGCCACCTAGCACTTCCGTCAACCAGTAGTGCCAGTTACCAGCCACTACAGCCGCTAGTTGTTCACCAGCGTACATATGGTTAAGTGCAGAGATAGCTTGGCCACCCGCGTTGTACATACCCCAGAACATTGCTGGGAATACCGCGAACCAAACCATGATCATGATACGTTTCAAGTCAACACTATCACGAACGTGCGAGCTTTTTTTCGTTACCAAACCTGGCGTGTAGAAAAGTGTTGCTGCTGCTTCGTAAAGCGCAAACCACTTCTCATGTTTACCACCTGGCTCAAAATGATGCTCGATGTCTTCAATAAACTTTTTAAGGCCCATGAAAAATTACCCTTCCTTTTCGATGGTATCTAGGCATTCACGAAGGAGTTCACCGTATTCGTATTTACCAGGACACACAAAGGTACACAATGCTAAGTCTTCTTCGTCTAATTCAAGTGCACCCAGTGCTGCTGCACTGTCAGTATCACCTGCACATAAGTCACGAAGTAGCAGAGTAGGCTCCATATCTAATGGCATTACGCGTTCGTAGTTACCGATTGGAACCATTGAACGATCACTACCATTCGTTGTCGTTGTCATGTTGAACAACTGACCTTTGAAGATATGACCAAGGAATGAGCGAGTTACTGAGAACTTGTTCTTACCAGGCATAGCCCAGCCAAACAGTTCTTTTTCATTGCCTTCACGCAATACAGAAACTTGCATGTGGTAACGACCAAGGTAAGCGTGAGGACCAGTTGCTTGCGTACCTGTTAGTACAGAACCAGAAATCACACGTACTTCACCTGGCATTAGCTCGTTGTCCGTTACGTCATCTAGGCTAGCACCTAGTATTGTACGAACTAGACGAGGGTTATTTACCACTGGACCAGCCAGAGAAATAACACGGTCAGTGTAAAGTTCACCAGTCAGGAACAACTTACCAAACGCAATAACGTCTTGGTAGCCGATGCTCCATGCCACATTGTTTGCATTCACTGGGTACAGGAAATGCATGTGGGTACCAGCCAAACCTGCTGGGTGAGGGCCATCAAATACATGCTCTTCAACGTTTGACTGAGAAGAACGAGGAAGACTGGTGCCAGATTTACAAACGTAAACCTTGCCGTCAGTCAGAGTTGAAAGCACATCTAAACCGGCAACAAACGCTTCTTGCTGTTCGTTAATGATCAACTCAGGCTCTGCCGCAAGAGGATTAGTATCCATTGCAGTCACAAAGATAGCCTGTGTAGAAGATTCGATTGCTGGAACCTTGCTGAACGGACGAGTACGTAAAGCGGTCCAAAGACCTGAATCAACTAACTGAGTTTTAACCGCTTCACGGTCAAGTTTTGCTAATTGGTCAGCTTCAAACTTATCGAATGTCACCTGTTCATCACCTGCTGCTTCAATCACTACAGATTGAAGAACACGTTTTGCACCACGGTTCACTTCGATCACTTTACCGGCTACAGGAGAAGTAAATTTCACACCTGGGTTCTTCTTGTCTTCAAAAAGAACTTGAGCTTTCTTCACTTCATCGCCTACGCGGACATGCATAGTAGGACGCATGCCGACGTACTCTTCGCCAAGCAAGGCGACTTTTTTGATGGTCTTACCATCATTAATCACCTGGGTAGGAGTTCCTGCGATTGGCAGGTCCAGACCCTTCTTTATTGTAATCATACGCACTTGCACTACTTTTATCGGGAAAAAGATTCTTTGATTGCGTAACTTTTAGACACGACACTAGTGTCCGGTTTCGGCGTTGTTTTAAACGCCAAAATCGCAACATCCTATTAAAAATCTCGCAACAAGAAATCATCGAGATTTATCAGGTGCGATAGTCTAGCATCTTTTGGGAAGTTGATGCCATGACCAATGCATGCATTAGGGGCGATATTTCGAACGAATTGAGTCTAAAAGGCTAAGGAATAGTCATAAGTTTGATGCATCGCACAAACACCTATTTAAGGAAAACAGACGACTTTGCCAATCATTCACATCGTGAAACATTTCGTTTTAAAACTAGTAAAATATTTTATTTGTTTATACGTTGTTAATATTTACTGGTTTTCTTCGCCACAAAAAAAGCGGCAAACGCCGCCTTGTCACACCTTATTTAGAGCCACCTAAACACATAGGGCTATCTGGGGCAGATTCACTTTGCGCTTTCCATTCTTCACCAGTATAGGTGTGAATCGATAAAGCATGGATATGATTTGCCAGTTCATCTGACAATGCTTGATTCACGAGACGATGACGAGCAATCAACCTCAGTCCTTCAAACTCACTACTGACCACAATCACTTTGAAATGACTTTCAGAACCGGGAGGAACATTGTGCATATAACTTTCATTAATGACCTTTAGGTAATCCGGCTCGAACTGAGCGTGTAGTTTGGTCTCGATCACTTCTTGCAGCATTGTGTTTCACCATAACAATATGAACAGCATTAAGAGATAGATAATAATCGCCTTCGCGACAAAGCAAAAGGTTTTAGTTCCCAGTTTGCTTAGCATCTGCGACAATTTAGCTCATGTTTATTAGCTAATCACTCAATTATGAAAACTGAGCTTGCTCTACATGAGCGCACCCTTTCTTTGCATCGTTTCCCTAAAAGAAACAACGAAACACTCCAAGCATGGGATGCCGGAGATGAGTACCTCATTAATCATGTCGAAGAATTAGCCTTAGAACCCAACCGCCATATTCTCATTTTAAATGACAATTTTGGCGCACTGAGCTGCTGGTTCTCTCAAAACCACAACGTAACCGTTATGAGTGATTCCTTTATCTCTCATCAAGGCTGTAAAGCTAATCTAACTCTTAACCAGTGTAATCCTGTTGAATTTTCCACCACTTTCGAAGCAATCCCTAGCAAGGTCGATCTGGTATTAATGCAGTTACCGAAGAGTAATCGGCATCTGATCTGGCAATTACACCAATTAAGAAATGCCCTCCCTGAACATGTGCCGGTTATTGGTGTCAATAAAGCGAAAGAGATCCACACATCAACACTTAAATTATTTGAAAAGCATTTAGGTACAACCACGACGTCTTTAGCATGGAAAAAGCATCGTTTGGTCTTTTCCCAAGCAGACAGCATTCAACTTAAAGAAGTAAGCCCAGTAACAAGCTGGGAGGTTGAAGAACATGGTTTCTGGCTCGATAACTTACCCAATGTATACTCGGGTGAGAGCTTGGATTTAGGCGCACGCTTCATGCTACAACACCTACCTTCTAATCTTGGTGATAAAAAGGTCATTGACTTAGGTTGTGGTAACGGTGTCCTTTCAGTAAAACTAGGCCAATTGAATCCTGACATATCTTTAACCTGTGTTGACGAGAGTTTCATGTCTGTTGAGTCAGCAAAGCGTAACCTAGAGCGCAATCTAGAAGGTGAACGAGAAATTCGCTGTATCGCTAACAACTGTTTGGACAATTTTGAAGCTAAAAGCGCCGATCTGGTGGTATGCAATCCGCCATTCCACCAACAACAAGCAGTGACTGATCATATTGCATGGCAAATGTTCTGTGATGCAAAGCATGTTCTCGACAATGCTGGGCAATTATTAGTTATCGGTAACCGCCACCTCGGCTACGATGTGAAGTTATCAAGATTATTTGGCAAGTCGAACGTCAAGCAAATCGCTTCCAACAATAAATTTGTTATTTTACAAGCGACTAAATAGTTCACTATCCTATCTCTAGAACCTATAGAGTTATGAATTAAGGAAATTACAATGAGAAAACTGGTTTTAGCCGCGTCAATGGCACTTCTCACTGCTTGTTCTGCACCGCAGCAACAGCAGATTAATTTTATGCCTAAAGCGGTACTCAGCAGTGGCGACCTAGTTCAAGATGCTACATTTAACCTGACCAGCAAGGATGTACGCTCTGCACAATACGTAGCTTTGGTGGATAGTGGCCGCTCAAATATTGAACCAATCCACTCAAAACAGAATGTTCGAATTTCAATTGAGAACGCTTTACTTGAGCAATTCCAATCACAAGGTTTCCGCAATACAGTTAACAGCGAAAACAACATCAAAATTGAAGTACAAGAAGCACTAGTCTCTATCAAGCATACTGTGATGGAAAATGAGATGGACGGAAAAGTCATCATCGAGATCACAGCAGAAACTCCTCAAGGTAAATTAGTAAAGACATACACTGGTACAGCTAAGCGCACTGGTGCTCTAAGTGCTTCTAACGAAGATATTGAAGGCGTTTTAAATGATGTGGTTAACCTTGTTCTTCAGGAAGTAGCAAACGACAAAGAGCTACAAACATACATGCAGGAGAGATTCTAATGCGTAAGTTGGCAATAGCTTCTCTCGCCTTATTTAGCACTATCGCGCTTGCTGGACCAAAGGTTGAATTTGAAACAACTGTTGGGGCATTCACAGTTGAGCTCAATGAACAACGAGCACCATTAACGGTTAAAAACTTTCTACGCTATGTTGAAGATGGAAGTTACGTAGGCACTCAATTCCACCGCATTATTCCTGGCTTTATGGCTCAGGGTGGTGGCTTTGATAAAAACATGTCTATGAAACCAACCTATGCACCTGTCAAAAATGAAGCGTCTAACGGCCTGAAAAACAAAACAGGTACGATTGCGATGGCACGGACCAATGATCCTCATTCAGCAACACGTCAGTTTTTCATAAACCTAGTTGACAATGGCTTTTTAGATCCAGACCAGCGCCCACCTGGCTATGCTGTGTTTGGTAAAGTAACCAAAGGTTTTGGTGTTATCCAAGCGATGGGACAAAAACCAACGCATACTGTTGGACGTTATCGTGATGTTCCTGTAGAGCCAATTATTATTACTAAAGCCACACTCCTACCATAAACACTTTTCGGCTCTAACCCTCATGTTAGAGCCTTTTTTGCTGACCGAAACTATAACAAGGAATAGTGTATGTCTTTCGACTCCCCTTCCATGTCATGGCGAGAAACATTCCGTAGCTACATGGATAAACGCTTATTGTGGGTGTTCATGTTGGGCTGCTCGAGTGGTTTTCCATGGGTATTAATTGGCTCAAACATGTCTGGGTGGCTCAAAGACGCTGGCCTTACTCGCGCAGCCATTGGTTATTTTGGTAGTGTCTTCGCCGTCTATGCCATCAACTTTTTATGGGCCCCTTTAGTAGACCGAGTGAGACTGCCATTACTGCATGCAATGCTAGGCCAACGACGCAGCTGGATCTTCTTGTGTCAATCTTTGGTGCTGATCTGCACACTATTTATTGCTGGCGTCGACCCATCGAAAAACCTTGCCTTAACCTCAATGCTGGCTCTGGGTATTGCCCTTTCATCGGCAACGCAAGATATTGCGATCGATGCTTACCGGATTGATACCTTCCCTAAATCTGAACCATCTAAGCTACCACAAGCTTCTGCGATGGCCGTTATTGGCTGGTGGACAGGTTATTCAGTACCGGGATATCTAGCGTTTATTAATGCGGATGCCATTGGTTGGAATGGCGTTTACTATGGTATGGCGGGTATTGTCGCTCTGTTAATGGTGTTCACGCTATTAGTCAAAGAGCCGAAAACGCTACGAGATACGTTACAAGCTGAAGCCGAACAACGCCATAGTAAAATTGTTGGCAATCGTGCTGTTGCTTGGTTGACAGTAACAGTGGTTGAACCCTTCTTAGACTTCTTTAAACGTAACGGTTTCCGTGTTGCGTTGACACTATTATTGTTCGTCTTCCTATTCAAGATAGGTGAAGCATTCCTAGGTCGTATGTCGATTACCTTCTACAAAGAAATCGGCTTTTCGAATGAACAGATCGGCTACTACTCTAAGCTAATCGGCTGGGGGTTAACCATGCTCTTTACCTTGATTGGCAGTATGGTCAACGTGAAATTTGGTATTGTCCGCGGTTTGATGATCGGTGGTATTGCCATGGCAGCAAGTAATCTGATGTTTGCATGGATTGCGAAAGTCGGACCAAACGAACAGTTGTTCTTAGCAACATTAGTCGTAGATAACTTTACTTCTGCGTTCTCGACCGTTGCCTTTGTTTCTTTCTTAACTGTTGTCACTGGGCAAGCCTTCTCAGCTACTCAATATGCTCTATTAGCTTCATTAGGAAACTTCGGTCGTACAACATTAGCTTCTTTCTCTGGTGAGTTAGTCGATTACCTCAACGACTGGTCAACCTTCTTTATCTTAACGGCCTTAATGGTAATCCCAAGTCTGTTGATGCTTTACTCTCTACGTCATTACTTTGATGATATGCTCACCAAAGCACGTAAACGAGATAGCGAAGAGAACAAACAGCGCTCACCACAGGAATCATGAGCATGACGCGCTAAATAACAAAAAGGCTTGGTACTCACCAAGCCTTTTTTCTATCCAATAGACAGACAATTAAGGGTACATCCCTTTGCCAAATCGGTTAAACAAGCGTGCTACCCCTTGAGTAAACACCATAGGTTCTGTCAGAACTGTTAAACATAAGCAATCCTCTCCAACACCTGTTGATGGGCTATGTTTCACTGACGCGTCTTTAACTAAAAAATCCCCAGCCTCATAGTGACCATCTTCATCACTAAAGCCACCATGAAGAATTAAAGTTGATTCTGTGCCTTTATGGGTGTGCTGAGGAATTTGAACATTTTCAGCGATATACATTAGGTTTACCCGGCACTCTTGAGCTATATCAACTGAAGCGCTAAACACTTTCCCACCATAGCTACGCCATTGGCCAATTTTTCCCATGTGTCTGGATAATGCTCGCGGTAACAAAAACGCTTTACCATTGACCATTATCTGCTGCGGCTGAGGAGGGACGCGGAATGGCTCACTGTTTTGCTCCATTGACACAATAGCTTCAAGCATAGCAGATAAATCTTCACCACTAGACTCCAAAACAGGATCTGCTGCAAGACGATCACCACATGCTTGCTCTAGTATTGCGACTCTACGTTTACATTCAGGACAAGATTCTAGATGGATTGCAACTGTAAATGCTGCAATTTCATCCAATGAACCTTCAACATAGGCTTGTAGCATTTGTTTTTCTGGATGGTAACTCATAACTTATCCGCCTCTATTGAATGTCGTAGTTTCTCCACCGCAAGTCTCAAGCGGGATTTCACCGTACCCAAAGGAATATTGAACATTTCTGCGACTTGCTGGTGTGGTAGCTCCTCCAAATAGACAGCCTTTACCACTTGTTTTTGGGCATCCGGTAATGTATCTAAAAAACGAACTACCTGATCTTTCAATAAATCAGTCTCAGGTGAATAGTGTTCGACCATGTCTGGTGGGCAATAATCATTTGGCCATAAGTCTTCCGAATGCAGATGTTGTTCTCGACCTTTCTGTTTCCTAAGCATATCGAAACAAAGGTTTCTTGCGATTGTATAAATCCACGTAGACAGAGAGCTTTTTTCGCCATTGAACAATGCGCTTTTTTGCCAAACAGTTGCAAGCGTCTCTTGAACGACTTCAACAGCGGTATGTTCATTCCCAACATGGCGATAAATAAATTGCTTCAAACGCGGAGAAAAGTGCAAGAAGACCAAAGCAAATGCCTGCTTATCTTGCAGCTTGACCTTTTCCATGCAAGACGCCCAGTCTGCTCGTGAAAAGTTCTGCGTATCCAGATTGTCCATTTCAATGTCCTTTGCACAGCTTTTGTATCGTTTTATACATTAGTTAGTTGCCAATGGATCACTCGATCCTGAACTATTTAATGCATCGTTTAAAAAATCTAACGCTACCTTACAATCTAACTCTAGCGCCAAATTGTCGAACTGCTTATTAGATAAAGGAAGAATCTCTAACCACCGCTGGCTCACCCAACTCGCATCATCGAAAAACTTCTGCCCGTACAACTCATTTAGTTGAGGAAATTGTTGGTATACACGCTGCAATTGAAGGCTAAGCACTTCACTCTCTTTATTAAAAACTTTCATTTCCCAATTAGGAAGCCAGACGACTTTAGCAACACGCAAACCATCATGTTCAACTCTAACCCTACTTAGGGTAAAGCGCTTGATACCTGTCACCGTAATACCCAGTAGTCCATCCTCTAATCGCTCAAAATCAACAATTTTTACTAATGTTCCAACGCTAGAAAGTTCACTATCACCTACATTAAGAGGCTTTTCGAATAGACAAATCCCAAATTCACCGTCATTTTTCATTGCTTCAACCACTAGTCGTTTGTAACGCGCCTCAAAGATCCTCAGACGCATTTTTCCTTCAGGCAAAACAATTGAGCTAAGTGGAAAAAGCATTATTTCTGTCATTCATTTTTTCTCAACAAACATTTTAATTACAGATACGCAACAAGCAGGCTTAGCGATCAGTTATCTTTTATGTTGAACATGTGATGACCATCAAATTGCGCTTTAGCGTTTGCGTAATCGTTACCTCTATCATTTTTTGTGCAATTCAACTTTGGTTCCGTTACATGAACAAATTTAGATCATTAACGAGATCTAGATCACCTGTTTTATGTTTTTTTACATAGTTTGCAGATGGATTTTGAGATTTTTATCGATATTATGCAGCCCCATAAAGCACGGCTAAAGATTGTGCAATTAAACAAATATCCAATGAATAATTGAATTAACAAACATAGAGAGTTCCACTATGCGTAAATCACTTCTAGCTCTTGGTGTTGTGGCAGCAGTATCAGCAGTACCAGCACAAGCAGAATATCTTTTCGGTTTCGGTAGCATGTATGTAGACTACCAATCATGGGACCACGGTATTGGTAATGACGCTTCAAACTTTGATCAAGAAATCTCAGAACGTAACCAAGCGGTAGTCGGTATCGAAGGTGGTGCGGTATTCGATTGGGGGCAAATCTACGGCTTCTACGACTACGAAGGTGTTGATCGTGCAGGTGATGACCGTGGTGCTTCACTCAAAGGTACGATTCACTACAATCTAACTGAGTCTGGTGTATCTCTATACGCACAAGTTTACAATACTGATAAAGACAAAGGCCCAGTTCTACATGAGCAAAACCGTGTTCTAGGTCTTGGTTATACTGGTCTTAAAGGCGACGGTTGGGGCTTCACTCCATTCCTAGGTCTTCACCAAGTAAACACTGAAGGTGGTATCAGCGGTAACAACGGCGGTATGTTTGGTTACGTTGGTTACTACAACACTGACATCGCTGGTCAAAACTTTACATTCTCAACATGGAATGAACTAGAATTCGCTCGCAACGATGAATATGCAGATCTTCAAAGCACTTACATGGGTAATGGCGAAGGTTCTGAAAGCTGGGGCTTGAACGGTAGCATCAACGCAATGTGGAATGTTACTCAAGATTGGTCAACAGGTATTCTTTACCGTTACACAGTGAACAAACTAGCGCGTCGTGATTACCAAGACATTCTAATCTACCGCGTACAGTACAACTTCTAATTGGAAGTATGACTTGTTAAATGGCACCTTCGGGTGCCATTTTTGTTTGCATTCCACCTTGATACCCTTATCCTTTCTGCAAATCCATTTTTAGCTTGAACTCATGAACATCGTGATACTCGGTCCCGGAGCGGTTGGTTCGCTTTGGGCGAATGCATTCCTCCATGCTGGGCACTCCGTTTCTCTCTGCTCAAGGCAATCGGCCAAACAGCTTTCGATTCAAGTCGATCAGTATAATGCAGCGCTATTTGCTAACAATGATAAGCAAAGCATTCAAGATGCCGACTTACTATTAGTTACGGTCAAAGCACCACACGTGATAACTGCTCTCACGCCTCTGCTGCCTCAGATATCTCCGGATTGTATGATCATGTTAATGCACAATGGCATGGGTACGGCAGAAGATGTGATTGAGTTCCTGCCTAACAATCCATTATTACTTGCGACAACCACCCATGGCGCTTACCGAGAATCATCTCAACGTGTCTTACATACGGGATTAGGTACAACCCAGTTAGGTGGCTACAATGATAAAGGTAAACAGTGCGCGTTCCTCGAAGAGGTCTTTCAACATGCACTGCCTGAGGTAAAGTGGAATCACGATATCCTTCATGCGTTGTGGCATAAGTTAGCCATCAACTGTGCTATCAACCCTCTTACTGCAATTCATCAAGTGACTAACGGAACTCTGGCTCAAGAAGAGTTTTCCCTACTGTTAAGCAGAGTTATCGATGAAGTATCACAAATCCTAACGGCAGAAGAGATAAGGTTGTCGAAAAAACAACTTGAAGATAGCATTTTCAAAGTCATTGAGTTAACAGCAAAAAATCACTCCTCTATGCAGCAAGATGTTTTTCATCGCCGTGCTACTGAGATAGATTTCATTACTGGCTATTTGCTGCATAAAGCCAAGCATCACAATATTGCGGCAACTGAAAATACAGCCTTATACCAACAGATTAAACAAATTGAACAGAGCTGGAATCATGAGTAAAAAAGTACTAATCCCTATCGCCCCTGGCACCGAAGAAATGGAAGCGGTAACCATTATCGATATTATGGTTCGCGCCGGATATGACGTCGTGGTCGCCAGTGCTGATTTCGATGGTCAATTAACCATGAAAGGCTCTCGTAATATCACTTTGACTGCTGACTGCAAGTTGGTCGATATTGCAGATGATGAGTTTGATGCTGTCATCCTTCCTGGTGGCGTAGGTGGCGCTGAAACTTTCCGAGATAGCACCGTTTTAGTTGAGATTGTTCGACAACAAATGTACGAAAGCAAACTGGTTGCTGCCATTTGCGCCGCCCCTGCTCTGGTTCTAGCTCACCATAATCTCTACCCAGAAGCTCTAATGACTTGCCACCCAAGCTTTCAGCAGCACATTGCGGATAAATTATGGCGAGTAAAACGCGTCACTTATGATGTAAACCATAACCTGCTCACTAGCCAAGGCCCGGGGACAGCTCTAGAGTTTGCTATCGAGATCATTCTTAACCTATCAGGTAAAGCGCTGGCTTGGGAAGTCGCTGAACCCATGATCACTTTACCGACGCTTCACTACTCCAAATTCGGTGAAGCGTAATGCTGGATGTAAGCCAAATTCAGTCTCAGTTTCCGGCACTCAAACAACAAGTAAACCAACAGCGATTGGTCTATTTAGATAGCGCGGCAACAACGCAAAAACCCCAGTGTGTAATTGATAGTATTAGCCACTATTACAGCCAACAAAATGCCAATGTTCACCGCGGTAGCCACAGCTTAACCGCCAATGCCACCAGCCAATTTGAAGCCGCGCGTGAGTCAGTTGCACAATTTATTGGCGCAGCAACCAGCAAAGAGATCATTTGGACTCGCGGGGCGACAGAAGCACTGAACTTAATCGCTCAAACTTATGCACGTAGCATCCTGCAGCCCGGTGATGAAATTCTAGTGGGTGAAATGGAGCACCATGCCAATATTGTTCCTTGGCAAATCGTTGCGGAGCAGACTGGTGCAACGGTAGTAAAAATACCAATGACAGATGACTGCCAACTCGATATAGCGCAGTTTCAAAAGCGATTGTCAGAGAAAACTAAGCTGGTTGCCGTGGCACATATTACGAATGTTACCGGTACTCGCCAGCCCATCGAACACATTATAGAGCAAGCCCATCAAATGGGGGCTGTTGTAGTCATCGATGGCGCGCAAGGCATCGTACATGAAAAGGTAAACGTTCAAGATCTAGGCGCGGACTTTTATGTCTTCTCAGGACACAAACTATTTGCTCCTGCGGGTATCGGCGTTTTATGGGGAAGACTCGATTTACTCGAAGCTATGCCACCTTGGCATGGTGGCGGAAAGATGGTTGAGAAAGTCTCGTTTTCTGGCACCACCTACAGCGCATTACCTGGAAAATTTGAAGCAGGTACACCGAATGTTGCAGGCGCTATTGCTCTTAAAACAGCCATAGATTGGAGCCAATCATTTAACCCAATTGAAGTTGAACAGCATATTCACAGCTTGGTTGAAAACGCTCGCCAGCGCCTCAGCAAAATTGAGGATGTCACTTTATTAGGCTATCAAACTGGTGCTTCAGTGATCTCTTTTGTTATCGATGGAGTCCACCACCAAGATGTCGCAACCTTGCTCGATCAACAAGGTATTGCTGTCCGCGCTGGCAACCACTGTGCCCATCCGTTAATGGACGCTTTGAATGTTAAAGGGACTATTCGAGCTTCGTTTGCTATCTACAATACACAAGAAGATGTAGATAGGCTGATCGAAGCCGTCGAGAAAGCAGTAGATATGCTGTAAAGATGGAGAGTGTTTAGGGTTGGCAAAATGCCAACCCTTCGTTTTTTGGCTCCGTCTTCGGTCTATAGAATGACAGTTCTAGATCCTAAAAAAGCTTTCGTCTACAACTCATCAAACGCTTCAATCGCTTCCGACAGCTTCTTCACGCCATGAATCTGCATACCTGGAATGCCACCTTTAGGCATGTTGGCAGCTGGAACAATTGCCTTTTTAAAGCCATGTTTAAAGGCTTCATTCAATCGCTCTTGCCCGCTTGGAACTGGGCGAATTTCACCAGCTAGGCCCACTTCACCAAATACCACGACATCTTTAGCCAAAGGTCTATCTCTGAAACTTGAAAGCAGAGCCATCACTAGCGCCAAGTCAGCACTGGTTTCAGTCACCTTAACGCCGCCTACAACATTGACAAAGACATCCTGATCAGCCATTTGCAGACCACCATGCTTGTGAAGTACCGCCAGTAAAAGAGACAAGCGGTTTTGCTCAAGGCCGACAGCAACGCGGCGTGGGTTTGCCAGTTGCGAGTAATCTACTAACGCTTGGATCTCTACCAATAATGGGCGAGTCCCTTCCCAAACCACCATCACAGAGCTACCAGAGGTCTCTTCTTCACCGCGAGAAAGGAAAATTGCCGAAGGGTTGCTTACCTCTCTAAGTCCCTGTCCCGTCATCGCAAATACACCAAGTTCATTCACAGCACCAAAACGGTTCTTGTGGCTGCGCATGGTTCTAAAACGGTTGTCTGTCCCCCCATCGAGCAACACGGAGCAGTCAATGATGTGTTCGAGCACTTTCGGGCCAGCAAGCGTACCGTCTTTCGTTACATGTCCGACAATAAATACAGAAACATTGTTCTGCTTTGCATAGCGGGTCAGCGCCGTCGCAGATTCTCTCACTTGCGCCACACTTCCCGGAGAAGATTGAACATCAGCAACATGCATCACCTGAATGGAGTCAATCACCATGATCTTCGGCTGCTCTTTTTCAGCGATCTGGCAGATGCGATCCACGTTGGTCTCAGACAACATCTTTAAGTTTTCTTTTGGCAAACCTAAACGAGACGCGCGCATTGCGACCTGCTGCAATGACTCTTCACCAGTGACATAAAGCGTTGGCATTTGAGATGCTAGATAACACATAGTTTGCAACAATAGTGTCGATTTACCCGCACCAGGGTTACCACCAATTAAGATTGCAGCTCCAGGTACAACGCCGCCCCCTAAAACACGGTCGAATTCTTTATATCCTGTCGTAAAGCGGGGCACTTCTTGTAGATCGATCTCAGATAACGTCTGAACTTGCGTTTCGCCACTATTACCCGCATAACCCATTAAACGTTCGCTTCGAGCAGCAGCAGGTGACGCCGCTAAACGCACTTCACTGATCGTGTTCCATGCGCCACATGCGTTACATTGCCCTTGCCAACGAGGGAAGTCTGCACCACAGTCATTACATACATATGCTCTTTTTGCTTTAGCCATGTCGCCTCAAATTAGTATTTGTGAAGTGAGAGATTGATTCGAGCTTAATTTTGCTTGATTCGCGGTAACATATCACTAAAGATCTTAATATCAAGGTCGATACACTAAGTACGGAGTACTTTAAACAGAAAATATGCAACAGCCAGAAATACTGTCTATAGCAGAAAGACTAATACCTGCTTATCATGCTGACGATTTTGATTTCCTTCTAGGTCAGATGACTGAGGGTGAACCGCCATCGGTCAAAATCCTAGTAAAAATGGAACTGAATCGTGTCATGGCGCCTTGCACCAAGAGTATTGATCTCAGAGGTCGAGTCCAAGGTGAGTGCCGTGAGTATGAATTAGACGGTCTAAAACACTGGCTAGATGACGTTGCATTCAATGCCTATCACAAAAACACGCGTAAATTTGGCACCTATACCGAGGGAGTATGGGAAGCTCTTTGCAATACTCACAATAACTTCCGAGTTATGAAACAAAGAGGCCAATCAGCACGCAGCGATAGCGCCCCTGAGAGCCACGCACTTGAAGTTGAGGCAATTAACCTAGGTTATGACTTAAAACGTCAAGAAAACCGCTTGAGGCTCTCTTCTCAAATAGAAATTCATCTTGCCAGCCGTCAACTCGTTCATGCAGTAACCGTCGATCTTTCTCCATCTGGTGCAAAATTCAAGGTACCTTCTGCGTTTGATTACAAACTTGGAGAGATCATCCAAGTTCGATTTGTTGAACTGGAAAAAAACAGTGACATCGAAGGCATCGATCAGCCTATTTCATACCGCATTGTTGGTGTTGATGACTCTTATGAAAATGATGCAGTCAAGTTTTTGCGCTTACTCAAACTCGACGACAGCAACACGCTTGCTGCCGTTATAGAGAAATATCTAAAAAGCGATGCGCAGAAAGCTCGTCACGACAACCAAGACAAAATCATCCGCGCCCGATCACGTGGCTTTGAACATACTTACCTAAAGCATACCTGCAATTTACCGGTCTTCTTTAGTGGTAATGAACTCAAGCTGGTGTTGATGACGGAAAACAATCAGTCCATTTGGCAATATTGGCAAGATGAGCGCAATCAACAAACCTTGAATAGTTTATTTCACGATCAAAGGATGGCGCAGCTCACCACACCGGGTATGAAAGGCAGTAACAACGTACTTTACGCTTTTACTCATGAGCACAAAGGGCAAACGCTATTCTTTTCAATGATGATGCCTGAAGCCACTCGCGAAGTGAGACAACTCTTTTGGCACATAGGTGCAAAGAAAGAGACTTGGAAAGCGTTTCGACTCTCGGTCTTTGAACTCTCCGATGAGGAGCGTGCAGAGCTATCACAACACTCAACTGAATTAGGCCTTGAGCCAAACTCATTGACTCATTGCGGTATGCTGCAAGAGATCAGTGACGAAACCTGTCGCAAAGATTATCTGTTAACCGATAAGCCTAAACTAGCCAGTAGCGAGCTAAACCGCTTTCGCCATACTCGAAACCCAAGCTACAACCCTGTTTGCCTCTATTTTGATGCTAAATCACGTCGTAAAGAAGCAAGATATCAATTTAAATCTCCATTAGAGCTCACGACGGAGAATGACGAAGTTTTATCTGGTGTGACATTAGACTTATCGAAGCATGGGGCAAGCATCGCCCTTTCGCAACCTACTCGCCTAAAAGCGGACGATCTTTGTCATATCAACTTTAACGAATTGCAGCTCTACGATAAAAAGCTCCCCCTTGATAGTGTTCCTTACAAAGTGGTTCGCATTAGCCCAAGTGGTAAACGCCTGCAACTCGCCATTATCGAAGAGAGCCAAAACCTACGTGTTATCGCCTTTTTTGGTCGTTTGATTAGCCACAACCAAGAAAAATTGGTCGCGAAGCAAGAACTGCTCCCTAGCAATGAATTGCTTGAAGGGCTGCATGACATCCTGCTCGATAAAGTAGTTAGCACACCTATTTTCGTCGAAAAAAGAGGCAGTAATTTAAGCCCTAAAGTCATCGGTATTAACTACCCTATTCCAGGCTATTTAAAGCTGCTAGCAAAACTCGGTAGCGGAGAAAACTATTCACTAGAACCTATCTATAAAGGTCGTGCGAGTACTTTATTGGCCCAACCGATGAAGCGTATCGAAGGGGCACAACCTCAGTATCATGACCTTTACTTGATGGTACTTAAATTTGGTAAGCGTATTCAATCCGTTGAATCCAAGCTAGTAAGCGAATTCAATGGGATTAAAGAACGTATCGATTTCATCAAGAAAGCACAATTGATGGGTGAGTTTTACGCAATTCGTGTTTGTGGCGCCCCCGTATTTGATCCAATGACTGCGCTGGTTCAAAAAGATTTAGGTGAGTTGAGCCAGGTTAGCCTTCACAAAGCGAGAGCTCTTGAAAAAGAGATCAACAGCATCGTCGGCTATGGAGAGATCACCGATATCACGGAAGAAGTACTCATACGCTTGGAGCTCACTCAATAAAAAAGGTGAGCATTCCAGCTCACCTTTTTAATATCCCTAGTCATTCTTTAAAGTGGAGAAAAGCTCACTCTTTTTTGCTTCACTAGCATAGCGGAAAGAATACAAATCACGCCACCAAGACCACTGTAACGAATCGCAGCCTGCGCTTGTTGCTCAACCTTAGGTTTTGCATGGTAAGCGATACCTAACCCTGCAACGCCCATCATGGTCAAATCATTTGCACCATCACCCACGGCAATCGTGTTATGTGGCTCAACATCATACTGCTCTGCTAATTCTTCCAAAATATCCGCTTTTGTTTGCGCAGAAACGACGCCACCTAATACTTGCCCAGTTAACTTTCCATCAACGATTTCCAGTTGATTGGATTGAGCATGATCAAGACCCAGCTCTTGCTTAAGATAATCGGAGAAGTAGGTAAATCCGCCTGATGCAATGGCCGTTTTCCAACCAAACTGCTTAAAAGTATTGATCAGCTCAACCAAGTCCGGCATGAAAGGAAGGTCTTTTCTTACTTCAGCTAGAATCGCTTCGTCTGCACCCGCTAACGTGCCAACACGCTGGCGTAAGCTTTGTTCAAAATCCAACTCACCTTGCATCGCGCGCTCGGTGACTTCGGCAACTTCTTCCCCAACACCGGCAAGCTTTGCAATTTCATCAATACACTCAATTTGAATGGCAGTGGAATCCATATCAAATACCACAACGCCCGGCCTGGTTAAATCTGGAATGTCTTGCAGTTTGGCATAATCAAGCTCAAGTGCTTGCAAAATCTCTTCGTGCTCAGGTGTTAATTGCCCTGCCATGAGTGCCACTTCGTATTGACCCACTTTCCATACATCAACCACTGAGTTGTAGTATCCGGTAAAGAAATCAATGTCTTCAAACTGACCTGCTGATAAGAAAGTCCCATAAACAATCCAATTTGCTTTGGCTTTATCAAAGCTATTGCTCGAACGAGTTTCAGGGAGACGATTAACAAGTGGGATATGACGACGAATAGAAAGTGTTGTAAACCTGTCCATGTTTAAAATCCTTAGAAAACCTGACAACACGTTAACCTATTGCAATTTGAAAGCGCAAGTCTCAATATGTTCTTCAGCTAAATTTAACGATATTTTGGTGCCTAATGGACTCATCTCTGTTTTCATTTCGAAATGCGCTTAGAGCGCTCGCAATCCTCTCTTTGATCGCTATGGTGGCTGTAATTGGCGTAAATAGTGTCAAAATTACCAAGAGTAATGAGCAGATCCAGAAAAACCAACTTGAGACGCTAACTCAAACCTTGATCTCTCAAGCTTCATTGTCGGCTGGAGATATGATCGTAGGCCAAGATCAAGAGCGCTTACTTAAACTGACGAATCAACTAGCGCAAGATACACTAGTGTATGACGCAACCATTTATGATGCTGAAGGCATTCGTTTAGCATCGAGTGATAGCGCTAAATCCGTGCGTGAGATCTTAGGTCTAGATACCCCACTAGAAACAGCTCGTATTGGTAAGCAACAACTAGTCGAACCTATTATTCGCGACAATGTAGTGTTAGGTTTCGTGCGCGTTACTTTTGAGAATGGACGCCTGACGGCCTATTCTGATCACTATTATCGTAAAAGTGATCGATACATGTACACCATGGTAGGTATGAGTTTCGTTGCTGGCTTTTTACTTGCGGTGGTTATTCGACGTAGACCGAAACGCCAAGGTGAGAACTTGTTGCTGAAAGATATGTAACGAGAAGCAAGAGAATTGAAAGGGTCGACACATTGTGCCGACCCTTTGTTTTACGCATCATCCCTGTTCAGAAGGAGAAAATAGGGAATGACTCAGCCTGATTTCTACTCTTGATCACCAAGAAGAACCGAATCAAGCGCGATGATCATCATGTCGTTGAACGTGGTTTGGCGCTCATCAGAAGTCGTTTGCTCGCCTGTCTTAATATGGTCAGATACAGTACAGATTGTCAGTGCTTTTGCGCCGTACTCTGCACATACCCCATAAATACCTGCCGCTTCCATCTCTACGCCCACAATGCCATATTTGTCCATCACATCGAACATTTCAGGATCTGGCGTGTAGAAAAGTTCTGCTGAAAATAGGTTACCAACCTTAACTTCCACACCCAATGCTTTCGCTGCATCTTCTGCTGCGCGAACCATTTTGTAGTCAGCAATTGCAGCAAAGTCATGACCTTTAAAGCGAATACGGTTCACTTTAGAATCCGTACATGCACCCATACCGATCACAACATCACGAACTTTAATATCTTCGCTCACAGCGCCACAACTACCGACGCGAATGATCTTCTTCACGCCAAAATCTTTGATCAGCTCAGTAGCGTAGATTGAACATGATGGAATACCCATACCGTGGCCCATTACAGAGACTTTACGGCCTTTGTAAGTGCCTGTGTAGCCGTACATATTGCGTACATCACACACTTGAACTACTTCTTCTAGGAAGGTTTCTGCGATGTATTTTGCACGTAGCGGATCACCCGGCATAAGTACAACATCAGCAAATGCGCCCATTTCAGCATTGATATGTGGAGTTGCCATGATTCAATTTCCTTTTCTTGAACAGAGTCAGTAAACACAGACAAAATAATAGAGGAGCATGCTCCTCTATTGATTAAGAATTAAATGATTATAGGAAGTTTTTCCCATATTCCATCGGTGATGTACCAAAATGGCTTGCTAGCGTTTGGCCAATATCTGCAAAAGTATCACGCAGGCCAAGCGAACCCGCTGGTACCTTTGGACCGTAAACGATCACTGGGATGTGCTCACGAGTGTGGTCAGTACCTGGCCATGTCGGATCACAACCGTGGTCAGCCGTTAGGATAAGCACATCGTCTTCTTCCATTAGCTCTAGGACTTCGTTGATGCGACCATCAAAATATTCTAGTGCAGCCGCGTAGCCTGCAACATCACGGCGGTGGCCGTACGCTGAGTCGAAATCTACGAAGTTAGTGAAAACAATTGTATTGTCTTCCGCTTGTTTGATCTGCTCTAGCGTTGCTTCAAATAGTGCAGGAATGCCTGTCGCTTTCACTTTTTGAGTGATACCGCAGTTAGCGTAGATATCGGCAATCTTACCGATAGAAACCACTTCACCTTGTTTCTCTTCAACCAATTTTTGCAATACGGTTGCTGCTGGTGGCTCGACCGATAGGTCACGACGGTTACCAGTCCGCTCAAATTGGCCTTTACCAGCACCAATGAATGGACGAGCAATAACACGGCCAATGTTGTAGTCTTCAAGCTCTTCACGTGCAATTTGGCATAGGTCTAGAAGTTTTTGCAGACCGAATGTCTCTTCGTGACACGCAATCTGGAATACCGAATCCGCTGAAGTATAGAAGATTGGTAGACCAGACTTCATGTGCTCTTCACCTAGGTTATCTAGGATCTCAGTACCTGATGAGTGGCAATTACCTAAGAAACCATCTAGGCCAGCACGCTCTAAAATGCGGTCTGTTAGCTCTTTAGGGAAGCTATTCTCTTTATCAGTGAAATAGCCCCAATCAAATAGAACTGGCACGCCTGCGATTTCCCAGTGGCCTGACGGTGTATCTTTACCGGAAGAAAGCTCAGCTGCATGGCCGTAAGCACCGATGATTTCAGCGTCAGCGTCAAGACCAGGAGCAAAGTTACCTGTCGACTCTTTATGTGCCATCGCTAGACCAAGTTTCGATAGGTTAGGTAGCTTAAGTGCACCGCTACGATCTGCGTTGTCAGCCAAACCTTTATCACACTGCTCCGCGATGTGACCTAAGGTATCAGAACCCACATCACCAAAATCTTTCGCATCAGCCGTTGCACCGATACCAAATGAGTCTAAGACTAAAATAAATGCTCTTTTCATTGCTCTCTTCCTTTAACTGGCCGAGAGCAAAAGCTCAATCGACCAATCTAATAATAATAGTAATTCAACTCTAAATAGTTGGACTTGCAGCAAGGCAACAAGCAAGTGAATCCCCTGAGCATAGCTCGTCTATGTGACTGGGGTGAGCGAGCGTAGTTAACGCCGCTGCAAGTTCAAATATGAAGAGTTTAAAGATCTTCAGCGCGAATCTGACGGTACACCTCTGGCGTTGGCGTATATTCACCACCAATCGTGATTGCGGCTTTCAGTGCATTCGCTGCTTCTTGCCACTGCTCTTCACTGCGAGCATGGATTACCGCAAGAGGCTTGTCACTTGACGCTTGTTCACCCAAGCGGATAAAGCTATCAAAACCAACAGCATAGTCGATTACGTCCGTTGCCACACGGCGACCGCCGCCCATAGCAACCACTGCCATACCAATTGCACGAGTGTCCATTGCTGAAACAACGCCAGACTCATCAGCATATACTGGCTTGATGATTTCTGCTTTTTCGAGGTAATTGTCGTAGTTTTCTACGAAATCTACTGGGCCACCAAGGCCTGCAACCATCTTACCAAAGCACTCTGCAGCTTTACCGTTATCTAGCACAGCCATCAGCTTTTCGCGCGCATCTTCAGTGCTATCAGCAAGCTTAGCCAGTACTAACATTTCTGCACAAGATGCCATAGTCACTTCAAGTAGACGAGGGTTACGGTATTCACCCGTTAAAAACTGTACCGCTTCACGTACTTCCACAGCGTTACCAGCTGAAGACGCAAGTACTTGGTTCATGTCAGTTAGGATTGCGGTTGTCTTGGTACCAGCACCATTTGCTACTGCTACGATTGATTTAGCTAGCTCTTCAGATGCTTCGTAAGTTGGCATGAATGCACCAGAACCTACTTTTACATCCATAACTAGAGATTCAAGGCCTGCTGCTAGTTTTTTAGATAGAATTGAAGCAGTGATAAGCGAAATATTGTCTACTGTCGCGGTAATATCGCGAGTCGCGTATACACGCTTGTCAGCTGGTGCTAAATCACCAGTTTGACCAATAATCGCCACGCCTGCATCTTTAGTTACATCACCAAATACTTCGTTGGTTGGTGTGATGTTGTAGCCAGGAATTGACTCAAGCTTGTCTAGCGTGCCGCCAGTGTGGCCAAGACCACGACCAGAAATCATTGGAACGAAACCACCACATGCTGCCACCATAGGGCCAAGCATTAGTGAAGTAACGTCACCCACACCACCGGTTGAGTGTTTATCAACGATAGGACCACCAAACTCTTTGTGGCTCCAGTCGATCACCATACCAGAATCACGCATTGCACAAGTTAGTGCGATACGCTCAGGCATTGTCATTTCGTTGAAAAAGATTGCCATTGCAAATGCCGCGATCTGACCTTCAGACACTTCATTTTTTGCAACGCCTTGAATGAAAAAGTTGATTTCTTCGGCTGTTAGAACTTCGCCGTCACGCTTTTTACGAATAATTTCTTGAGGTAAGTACATTAGATCCTCCCATGCTTTGAGAAGCAAGGTTGTAAGGTATAGAGGTAATGTGGAGCAGTGAATCACTACTCCACCAAACAGACTTTATTTTTATTAATTCTCTAAATAGGAAGAGAAAATTAGTAAGCTGCTGGATCAGCAGTTTCGTCTGTCACTTCTAATGTATTAAGTAGGTTAGTTAGCAGGCTTGACGCACCGAAACGGTAGTGACGAGCATCAACCCAGTTGTCACCTAGGATATCATCAGCCATTGCTAAGTACGCTTGCGCGTCTTCTGCTGTACGTACGCCACCCGCTGGCTTGAAGCCTACAGTTTCTGCAACGCCCATATCGCGGATCACTTCAAGCATCATGCGAGCGTATTCTGGTGTCGCGTTTACTGGCACTTTACCCGTTGAAGTTTTAATGAAATCAGCACCTGCTTTGATACAGATTTCAGAAGCTTTTTTGATTAGCGCTTCTTCTTTTAGTTCACCAGTTTCGATGATCACTTTAAGAAGGATGTCACCACACGCTTCTTTACATTGCTTCACTAGCTCGAAGCCAACTTCTTCGTTACCTGCCATTAGAGCACGGTATGGGAATACTACGTCTACTTCATCTGCACCATAAGCAACTGCCGCTTTTGTCTCAGCAACTGCGATCTCGATGTCGTCGTTACCGTGTGGGAAGTTAGTTACAGTTGCGATACGAACTTCTGGTGTACCTTGCTCACGAAGTGTCTTCTTAGCAATAGGAATAAAGCGAGGGTAAATACAAATGGCAGCTGTGTTACCTACTGCTGATTTTGCGTCATGACAAAGTGAAATAACTTTCGCATCTGTATCATCATCATTCAGCGTAGTTAGGTCCATTAGTTTAAGTGCACGTAGTGCTGCTGCTTTTAAATCGCTCATTTCTATCTCCGATCAATATTCAAAAATTTTACGGCTCAACCCGACTATCGAGTTGGCGATGTAGTCATTAATGAACGGACTTGGTTCCTTGAAGACTCAGGGGGAAACAGCGAATTGCCCCCTAATTGCTATCCTTGTCACCGCACAGTACCAGTTTGGTCTATGGCACAACAATCTGCGATTGAGTGTCTAACGGTATATGCAGCTCACGCTGCGACTAGCGCGTATCATACTCCTTGTATTAATCAGCGCTAGCTAAAAAACTTTTCAATAATCCATTGATAAGTTACGCCACCTAAGTAAACACCGACAATCCCCATCACTCCTGATAAAACGGGTGGCGCGGGTACCGGTAACTTGATGACTGAAAACAGGATTCCGACAACAAACCCAGCTAGGGTTGCGAGGATAACTTCATTCATGAGCTATGCCCTACTTTCTATAGATATATACATTATAGATATTTGTCGCAAAACTGTAGTGGCTCATAGAGCGCAAACGGTTTGTATCTCAAAAAAGAGGGTGTTCAACGTTTGCTCAATTGCAAACACCCTTAAACACTCTCATCAAGTGTTGGTTATGAAGGTAATTAATCCCTCCATAACGTTTTTCAATATAGTGAGTGTAAGAACAAGGTTCCTATGGAATCGAATCCTCAGGAGCTTAGTTAACTAGGTGAACGAGGTGAGAAACCGCATTCAACGTAGTTATTGCACTCACTATCCAGAAAAAACAAAAGCCCCGCAGCAAGAAACTTGCTACGGGGCTTTATAAAACGGCGTCTATATAATCTTTCTTACTAGATTAGAAAGATAGGAAGAAGCCAGCAATTGTCGCTGCCATCAGGTTAGATAGAGTACCAGCACAAACCGCTTTAACACCCATACGAGCGATGTCGTGACGACGGTTTGGAGCTAGACCACCTAGACCACCTAGTAGAATCGCGATAGAAGAAAGGTTTGCGAAACCACATAGAGCGAATGCGATGATTGCTTGAGTCTTCTCAGACATTACTGCACCTGTCGCTGCAACAACTTGAGCGTTCTCGCCAACGTAAGGTACGAAGTTTAGGTAAGCTACGAATTCGTTAACAACCAGTTTCTGACCGATGAATGAACCAGCAACTGTTGCTTCAGCCCAAGGAACACCGATAAGGAATGCTAGAGGAGCGAACAACCAACCTAGAAGAAGTTCTAGTGTTAGGTTTTCCATACCGAACCAACCGCCAACGCCACCTAGGATACCGTTGATAAGAGCGATTAGACCGATGAATGCTAGTAGCATAGCACCAACGTTTAGAGCTAGTTGTAGACCAACTGATGCGCCGCCTGCTGCTGCGTCGATAACGTTAGCAGGTTTATCATCACCGCCATCAATGTCACTACCTAGATTCTCATCTGGCGTGTCAGTTTCAGGTTTGATGATTTTAGCGAATAGTAGACCACCTGGTGCTGCCATGAATGATGCTGCTACAAGATACTCTAGAGGTACACCCATAGATGCGTAACCTGCTAGTACACCACCAGCAACCGACGCTAGACCACCACACATTACCGCAAACAGCTCAGACTGAGTCATTTTAGGAACAAACGGACGAACCACTAGTGGTGCTTCAGTTTGACCAACGAAGATGTTAGCTGCTGCAGACATAGACTCGGCACGTGAAGTACCTAGTGCTTTTTGTAGGCCACCACCAAGAATCTTGATAACCCATTGCATAGCACCAATGTAGTAAAGTACAGAGATCAGCGCAGAGAAGAAGATTAGCGTTGGTAGTACTTGGAAAGCAAAGATGAAACCGATACCGTCAACTGAGAAGTTAACTAAGCTTCCGAATAGGAAACCAGTACCGTCTTTACCGTAGTCGATAACGTTTTGTACACCAGCTGAGAAACCAGCTAGAAGGTCACGACCCCATGGTACGTATAAAACGAAACCACCGATGATGAATTGGATAGCAAATGCGCCACCCACAGTTCTTAGATTGATAGCTTTGCGGTTATCAGACAGTAGTAATGCAATTCCTAGCAATACTGCCATACCGACTAGGCTCATAAACAGGCTCATAGTTTATGACTTCCTTATATGTTATTTATTGGCGTGTAACAAAATGGAGCTCAAAAGCGGGGGTGATTATACTCATCCGTCCATTGATAAAGTAATGCCATCCTCACAGTTTCTAATAAGATTCATCATCCGTTCACTCATTTACGTGAAGAAGATCACCATTCAGTCGTATGGTAATCATTAAAAGAACAATTTCTTTGGATTTTATTCACAAATACCGAACGCCAAATTGCCATTTTTCCAAACGTTTTCAGCAATCGTTTGCCTTGACATTCCTTTTAAGCTTGCGAGACAGGACACTATTTCACCTATCATCTTCGGATGATTGGCCTTGCCTTGATGGCCGTTCAATGGCATGTCGGGAGAATCGGTCTCTAAAACTAATTTTTCGAGCGGTAACTGAGCGACTGCTTGGCGAGTTTTCTTCGCTCTTGGATAGGTAATTACGCCACCAACTCCGATATAAAAACCGCACTCAATAAACTGCATAGCTTGTTGGTAGCTCCCCGAAAAGCCATGCAATACACCTCCATATTGAAACCTATTTTGTTTCAATAATTGAAGGAGGCGATTGTCGGTTTTACGGCTATGCAAAATTATTGGTAACTGATGTTGATCTGCCATCTTTATTTGGTGGATGAAAATACGCTCTTGAAGAGCCATATCAACTTTAACCATAGCATCAAGACCACACTCTCCGACCGCAACACATTTATCAGAACGCTGACTAAGAAGAGTATTGAGATCATCTAACTCTCGCTCACTCTGCTCAGATAAAAAGTAAGGGTGCATTCCAAGCGCGTAAAAGATATTTTCATACTGCTGAGATAAGTCGGATACCACTTGCCAGTTTTCTGAACTGATAGTCGGAATGATTAGACGCTCTACACCGGCTTGACGCGCTAGAGATAAATGAGTGGAGAAATCAGTTCGAAACGGCTCAAAATCGAAATGACAGTGGGTATCAAAATGGCGCATTAACGCTGCGCCTTTTTATTATCTTTGGAAGAATGGGGCGAATCACTTCGGTAGGGGACGCAGCTGCGTTTATTTTCAGGGGTAAGCCCCATCGACTTACACCAAGCATCATATTTCGATAGTGCTTTTTTAAACCAATTGAGCATCCTCACTCCCCTTTCTTACTTAATTACTGCTCTTCACGTTTAAAGACCAGCTCTGTTGGTGTCGACTCTGCTTCAACAAAGTAATAGCCTGCCGTATCAAACTTAGTCAGTTCAGCCACACTCGTGATTTTGTTTTCTATAATATAGCGCGCCATCATGCCACGAGCTTTCTTAGCGTAGAAACTAATGACTTTAAATTGGCCATTCTTACAATCTTTAAATACCGGTGTAATAATCTGCGCATCAAGTGCTTTAGGTTTAACGGCTTTGAAGTATTCATTCGAGGCCAAGTTAACCAAAACGTTATCACCTTGATCAGCAATGGCTTCATTAAGCTTCTCTGTAATGACATTACCCCAAAACTGGTACAGATTAGTTCCTTTATCGTTTGCAAGCTTAGTCCCCATCTCAAGACGATATGGTTGCATCAAATCAAGAGGTTTTAGTAAACCGTACAGGCCAGAAAGCATACGTAAATGGTTTTGAGCATAGTCGAAATCTGCATCCGTTAAGGATTCTGCATCTAGCCCAGTGTAAACATCCCCTTTAAACGCAAGGATAGCTTGGCGAGCATTGTCCATTGTGAACTCTTCGCTCCACTCTTGAAAACGCCCCACATTCAAATCAGCAATCTTATCACTCACCTTCATCAAGCTGGCAACATCGGCAGGAGTCAATTTACGACATACCTCAATCAGCTGTTTTGAATATTCCACTAACTCAGGTTGAGTAAACTTGGTGGTGGCTAACGGTGATTCATAATCTAGTGTTTTCGCAGGGGAAACGACAATAAGCATGACTTAACTCTATCCATTTATCTGTTTTATTAAACTTAGGGTACAAAAAAAGCCATGCGTTGTCTGCATGGCTTTTTGAATCGTTTTAATAGGCTTCATCTATATAGATGAGCTCACTATTAGTCTTTTTTGCTCTGATCCCAGATTCCATCCTCTAGCTGAGATTTAAGCTCAGGGAAATCATTTGAATCAAAGGTCGGAACTTTACCTTCGCTTAATTGGCGGTTGTAGTCCTTAGCTAACTTAATAACGATACCTGAAAGCAGAATAATCGCCACCAAGTTAACAATCGCCATTAAGCCCATAGAAACGTCAGCGAGTGCCCATACCACAGGTAGAGAAGCCACTGCACCAAACATTACCATACCTAAAACGATGATACGGAATAAGCCTAGACCCGCTTTGTGGTTGTGCTCTAGGAAGATTAAGTTCGTCTCAGCGTAAGAGTAGTTTGCAATGATTGACGTAAATGCAAAGAAGAAGATAGCGATCGCGACAAAGATACCGCCCCACTCACCCACTTGCGAGCTTAGTGCACTTTGTGTCAACTCAATACCTGTTACTTCACCATGTGGAACGTATTCACCAGACATCAAGATGATAGCCACTGTCGCTGAACAGATAACGATAGTATCCATAAATACACCTAACATCTGCACGTAACCTTGTGACGCTGGGTGTGGTGGATACGGCGTTGCTGATGCTGCCGCGTTTGGCGCAGAACCCATACCTGCTTCGTTCGAGAACAGACCACGCTTAATACCGTTGATCATCGCTTGTGCGATTGCATAACCAAGGCCACCTGCCGCTGCTTCTTGCAAACCAAATGCGCTCTTGAAGATAAGCTCAAGTACTGCTGGCAGTTTTTCAATGTTCATGATCATCACAGACATTGCCAGTAGTAAGTACGCCAATGCCATAACTGGAACAACCAATTCAGCAACGCGAGCGATACGCTTGATACCACCGAAGATAACCACAGAAGAAAGTAATACAACAAACACGCCAACGTAGGTGTCTTCCCAACCGAATGCATTGTGCATCGCGTTAGCAATTGAGTTTGCTTGTACTGCATTAAAAACTAAACCAAAGGCGATGATCAGGAAGATTGAGAACAGTACACCCATCCAGCGCATACCGAGACCTTTCTCCATGTAGTACGCGGGACCACCACGGTAGTTTCCGTCATCATCTTTCGTTTTGTATAGCTGCGCCAGTGTGCTTTCCGCGAATGATGTCGCCATACCAAGCATTGCGATTAGCCACATCCAGAAGATAGCGCCAGGACCACCAGCAGTCAGTGCAACAGCCACACCGGCCATGTTACCTGTACCTACACGAGCAGCAAGACTGGTACAAAGAGCTTGAAAAGATGAGATACCAGCAGTGTCAGCTTTGCGGCTGTTCTTCAATACAGAGAACATATGGCCAAAATGACGGAATTGGATAAAGCCCAAACGGACTGTAAAGTAAATCCCTACACCGACCAGTAGATAAACCAGAATAGACCCCCAAAGCAGGTCATTCATCAAATTAATTAAGTCTGTCATAAGATCCTCATATTGAGATTTCGCTGACCTCTGCTTCCAAGCCATCCATCTAACTGCTCAACTAAGTGTCAAGATTGCTTAGTGTTTAATATTATTTTTATGCAGTTTAGATCTGTAAAACTCGCATCATGCTTCCATTTTACGTATCAGCGTATTTTTTGACGGGCGGATAATGCAGCTAAGTATGGCAAAAATCAATATGCATCAAAACACACTACAATGTTATTTTTCACTATAAAATCACCGTCGATTAACACAAACAAGAACAAACAAACCACAAAACCAGTACATTAACATTAATTATTAACAACATTGACAAAGATAAGTCTAGATAAAAAACAGCATACCAATAAATATATGACACGCCTTACTCAATAAGGTCTGAAACCGAGATTGAGTTCCAGGCAAATGTGTTTTCGAAAGCCTGTTTTATTCCCTATGAAGGCGTGATTGCATAACACGCCTTTTTGCCCCCACTCGACACACTCGGTTAACAATCATATATTGAGAATTTAATCGTTTTCGTGAAATTGTTTGCGCAAAAAAGCATCAAGTTTGACTTAAAAATCTGTGAAGCGCTGTAGAAATTTCCAGAAAAAGTTCATCGAATCGTAACAAATGAGAAACGAATCAAAGATACGCTGCAGTCAGAATGGTATTTAATAAATGCCCCTTCAAAGAGTAATAATTAAATAGAGGTAGCTTATGGAAGGCTTAAACTTTGAAGAAATCATGGAAATGAATATGCCGAGATCAAGAGCGGCTCGCTCTAAACCGGTAAAGCGTAAATGGCGCGAAATAGAAGCGATTAAGGATAGACAGCGACTTAAGCGTGAATTAAAAGAAATGGATATTGGGTTTGAAGATCTTGCTGATCTCGAGTTCTAAAAAAAGAGGCTAAATGCCTCTTTTTTGCTATCTGTTCTTTAGAAACAACAGACCTTAATAAATTGAGCAGGAGCTTACAGTGCCTCTTGCTCATTTTGTCTGACTCTTGCAGCAAGTTGCTGATACTGTTCTGCTATCGTGTCACCGAATACCGGATCATCCTCATTAATACTCCACAGCAACTCAACAGCTTGCCAATCTTGCACAGTAAAATTGCGTATGATCATCGGCAAGACGGAGTGCTCTTCCATCTCTAAATGTTGGCGCTGAGACTGGACAAATTCTTTCAATTGACCAACAAAAATATCTTGAGGAACAACTGCATCTTGCAAAATCATTTCAACCGTTTCTAAGAACTCATGCGTTTTTTTTGACAAGAGTTTATGTTCAGACTCTAAATCTTCAATCGCTTCTAGATGACCAAATTTATCTAAGTAGTACTGATAGATGATATCTTCTTTGGGATGATGAACTCGCTCCGAATGATCGGAAAGATAAGCAACAATCTCATGCAGCAACGAATAATTTATCGCTTGTTCACTCTCTAACATGGCAATCTTTTGCTTTAAAACCGCCAATAAGCGAACCATATAGCCGTGTTCTCTTCTGATCCTTTCAATCATCATAGCATTCTCCCTAACACCTACTTTTGATAAGTGTATAGGAGTTCTCAAAATGACGCTTTGATTCTGCTCGAATTTTACTCAATTACTCTCTTATTAAAGAGCAACATCAAGTGGCAAATTCCAATCAATGCTTTTATCTCCCTGCTGTAGCAATAGCTGATTCGTTTTCGAAAAATGACCACAACCAAAGAAACCACGACGAGCAGACAGAGGTGAAGGGTGAGGCGCTTCTAGAACATGATGTTTTTCACGATCAATAAACTGCCCCTTCTTCTGAGCATGCGCCCCCCACAATAAAAACACTACCCCATTGCGTTTCTGATTAAGTGTATCAATGACATTGCTGGTAAACGTTTCCCACCCTATTTTCGAATGAGAGTGAGCCTTCCCTTGCTCTACCGTCAAAACCGTATTCAATAACAGTACCCCTTGCTCAGCCCAAGACTGCAGATAGCCGTGCATCGGAATTTGAAATCCATTGATATCTTGAGCCAGCTCTTTATAGATATTAACCAGTGAAGGGGGCGTTTTCACTCCAGGCAGGACTGAAAAGCAAAGACCATGCGCTTGATTAGGGCCGTGATATGGGTCTTGACCCAAGATCACCACTTTTACATCATCAAATGCCGTTGCAGAAAAGGCATTAAATACATCATCATCTGCTGGAAACACACCTTTACCTGCAGCACGTTCTGCCGACACATAATCCAATATCGCTTGGAAATAAGGTTGCTGTTTTTCTGCCTGGATATAATCTTGCCAAGTGAGTGATGAGGTCATGCTCTGTTCCTTCTATTACTATCGACAAGATTGTCGCAAAAATAGTAGAAGGAACAAAGCTCAGTTTAAGTGGTTACTGTTTCTGAGGTGTACGATAATGACCTTGGCCTGTGATGTGTCGATTAGGCATTGGTAAACGAACTGGTCGATAAGTCGTAGTAACGGATGAAAATGGCATAGTGGCATCCTCATAAAATTAAACACACTTAGTAGTATGAAAAATTGATGCCACTTTTTGTCTAATGCTTACTTTCGTTCAATGATGCGGCATGAAATGTACGTAACTGATTGATCTCTTCAGGCCATAAATCTGGCTCTATTGTCTCTAAAATCAGAGGAATACCATCAAACCTTGTATCTTTGGCGATATACTCAAAACAGTCCCAACCAATCTCACCTTTCCCCAAGGCATGGTGTCTATCCACTTTGCCGCCTAATGGGATCTTTGAATCATTAATGTGCATTGCTCTTAAATATTGCATACCGACAATGCGATCAAACTCGGCAAACGTCGCTTCACATGCTTCAAAACTACTTAGGTCATACCCTGCAGCAAATGTATGGCAAGTATCAATACAAATACCCACTCGCGTTTTATCTTCAACCTGCTCAATGATTTGCGCGAGATGTTCAAACTTCCAACCAAGGTTAGTCCCCTGTCCTGCAGTATTTTCAATTACCGCAACCACGTCAGGTACAGCTTGATGAGCTAAGTTAATCGACTCGGCAATCTTTGTCAGGCATTCCTGTTCCGAGATTTTCTTTAAATGACTCCCAGGATGAAAATTGAGTAACGTTAACCCTAATTGTGCACATCGTTCCATCTCATCTATGAAGGCTGCACGAGATTTCTCTAACTTCTCTTCTTCAGGGGCGCCTAGGTTAATTAAGTAGGAGTCATGCGGCAAAATCTGCTCATTACTAAAACCGAGCATCTGACAATTTGCCTTAAACGCGCTGATCGTCTTTGGCTCTAATGGCTTAGCAACCCATTGGCGCTGGTTTTTAGTAAACAGCGCAAAAGCATTCGCACCAATTTCACGAGCCCTCAAAGGCGCTTGATCAACGCCGCCAGCAGCTGATACATGTGCACCAATAAATTTATTTCCAAGTTGTTTTTTTAGCATTGTCATTTAATCACTTTGCACTTTCAGAATGCGTATCTATTTACAGTTACTTATAAGACTCAGGTCAAGTTTTAAACTCATTTTGTAGTAAACTTACAACAAAAACACCTGTTAAATATTTTTTATATATTAAAATAAATTGTAACCACCTTGTTTTCAAAGGTTTTATTGATTTAGAACAAGAAAATAACCTTTAGGGAAATGGTGTTTTTGGTTGTTTTTTGACTTAAATCAATATTATCATAAGGGATATTCGCTATATAATACGTAGCTCAATAAAATTCGAAAGTTAACACCAATAAACCACTGAAGTGGACTAGGAGATAGTAATGATCCAAGGTATTCAAATCACTAAAGCAGCTAACGACGATCTACTGAACTCAATCTGGCTACTAGATAGCGAAAAGAACGAAGCACGTTGTGTTGCAGCAAACTCTGGCTTCGAAGCTGATCAAGTTATCGCTATTAACGATCTAGGTGAGTACGAGAGCCGTGAAGTTGCTATCGAAACTGCACCACGCATTGAAGGTGGTCAACACCTAAACGTAAACGTTCTTAAGCGCGAAACGCTAGAAGACGCAGTTGCTCACCCAGAGAACTACCCACAGCTAACAATCCGTGTATCGGGTTACGCTGTACGTTTCAACTCTCTAACAACTGAACAGCAACGTGACGTAATCGCACGTACTTTCACTGAGTCTCTATAATTTAACTCAGTCACCCAGTTAGTAAACGGCGCTCATTGTGAGCGCCGTTTTTTGTTTCTTAGCCATGACTTAATGCAGCCTTCGTAACTTTCCGCTACATTAGGGCTACCTATTCCTTACTTTCACCAATGACCATGTTACTCGAAGGCATTGAAACCTTATTGGTATTGAGCAAAGCAAAAACAATGAGCCGGACAGGCAGCCTGCTTTATATTAGCCAGTCTGCGGTAAGTAAGCGTATTGCCAATCTAGAAAAAAAACTGAGTAAGAAACTCATTGAGCCAGAAGGCCGGCACGTAAAGCTCACACAAGATGGCATTAACTTAATTGAGAGTATTGGTCCAACATTCAATGAGTTAAGAGGCTTAATCTACGAGCAGCAGTCGATCATCGAGCACAGCATTATCCGTTTAGATTGTTCAGAAACATTAATCGCTGGGTACCTTTCAACAGCACTTGGCGAGTGTGTTCAGCGTGATAACTACATCACCCTTACCACCAACCATACACCGAGAATCATAGAACATGTACAGTCTGGTATTGCTCAGATCGGTGTCTGTGCTGGTTACCTGCCTACACACCATTCTCTGACCACCTTTCACCTATTCGACGAACCCTTTTATATTGTCTACGCTGACACCTTGACTCAGCTGCCAGCGACTATCATCACTAACGATCTTAAAAATCCAGCTAATACCTATCAGCTGGCCATTTTAAATCAGCTTGATATGAAACCTATTATGGAGATGGACTCTTATGCCGCAGCGGCTCAATTAGCGCTAGCTGGTGTTGCCCCAGCTCTCGTTCCTTTATCCGTAGTAAAAACCTTGAAGATCGGCCCTGAGTATTGTCACCATTTTAACGAGATTGAACCTCTACATCGGCCAGTACACATCTGTCTGCGACCGTCTTCTTACCGTAATACACGAATCAAAGCAGTGATAGAAACCATTGTTGATGCTGCTGCCAAAGTAGTTTTGTCGCCATTAACATCGACATAATGATCACCAGTGGACGAATCCATTTCTGGCCTTTGCTAACCACCACTTTGGCGCCTAGTTGTGCACCCATAAAACCGCCGACAGCCATAACCAATCCTAGTTCCCAGATCGGTAAGCCCGCGATAATAAAGAAAATCAGAGCTGCAATGTTGGAAGTAAAATTGAGGACTTTAGTGCGTGCCGTCGCATCGACGAGTGAGAAATGCCCTAACGCCACAAAGCAGACTGTAAAGATGGAGCCTGTTCCAGGGCCAAAAAATCCATCATAAAAGCCCACACCACCACCGACGCTAAAAGCAAACATTGCTTCAGAGATCTTTGCTTTGCCTGCATGCTCTTTAGTTTTAGGCATAAAAAGAAAATAGAGAGAGATTCCAACCAGCAGCAGCGGAATCAAACTGGTTAATACGCCTGCATCTATATACTGCACGGCTTCGGCACCAATTGCTGAGCCGACAAAAGTGCAGGCGATAGCAAGGCGCATCTCTTTTAAGCTAACGATTCCATTTCGGACAAAGTACCAACTGGCTGAAAAGCTACCAAATGAGCTCTGCAGTTTATTGGTTGCTAATGCCTGAGTCGGTGGAACACCAGCCGCAAGAAGCGCCGGCAGGGTCAGTAGTCCGCCTCCCCCCGCCATCGCATCAATAAAGCCTGCAGCCGTAGCGACAAAAAACAGAATAGTGAGAATTTCGAATGAGATTTCCATGAGATATCAACTAATAAGGTTCCTAACCGATAAATTATCATCCATTGTTCAATTCGGTTAACGAAAGATTCGATTCAGACCTATTCCATAATTTCATTAGTTTATTAAAACGAAAAAAAGCCCGCTCAAACGAGCGGGCAATGAGGTTGTCATATAAGCTCTCGATTGGAGCTTACTGATTTTTATTTATTACGCTTTGTTCTCAGCAACTTTTGCATGCAGCTCTTGAACAGAAGTAACCGATGCACATGCGTCAGCGGTGTGAGCCATAGACGCGGCAAACGCTGCATTTAGCGTTGTTGTGTAGTTTACTTTCTCAGCAAGTGCACCACGACGAAGGACTTTTGAGTCTTCAATCGCTTGACGACCTGCAGCGGTGTTAACGATGTAGGTGTATTCGTTGTTCTTGATACGGTCAAGAATGTGAGGGCGACCTTCATGTACCTTGTTTACTAGGCGTGGGTTAATACCCGCTTCGCCAAGAATAACCGCAGTACCGTGCGTTGCATCTAGTTGGTAACCAAGCTTAGAAAGCTTAGACGCTAAGTCTACAACACGCTCTTTATCACCTTCACGTACAGACAGTAGCGCACGACCACCTTCTGGATAAACCTTGCCACAACCAAGTTCTGCTTTTGCGTAAGCTTCTGCGAACGTTGCGCCAACACCCATAACCTCACCTGTTGAGCGCATTTCTGGGCCTAATAGTGGGTCAACACCAGGGAACTTGTTGAATGGAAGTACCACTTCTTTCACTGAGTAGTAAGGTGGGATAATTTCTTTCGTAAAGCCTTGAGCTTCAAGAGATTGACCCGCCATTACACGAGCAGCAATCTTAGCGATTGGTGCACCTGTTGCTTTCGATACGAACGGTACCGTACGCGCTGCACGAGGGTTAACCTCGATTAGGTATACTTGGTTGTTCTTAACCGCAAACTGCGTATTCATCAGACCACGAACACCTAGCTCAAATGCCAGCTTTTCAACTTGCTCACGCATTACGTCTTGGATTTCTTGGCTTAGCGTGTATGCAGGAAGCGAACATGCTGAGTCACCAGAGTGAACACCCGCTTGCTCAATGTGTTCCATGATACCGCCGATAACCACGCGCTCACCGTCACAAATCGCATCAACGTCTACTTCAACCGCATCATCTAGGAAGCTATCAAGCAGTACTGGCGATTCGTTGGATACGCTCACTGCTTCATTGAAGTAGCGACGTAAGTCTTGCTCGTCGTATACAATTTCCATCGCTCGGCCGCCAAGAACGTAAGAAGGGCGAACAACTAATGGGAAGCCGATTTCACGCGATTTATCTACCGCTTGCTCCATAGTTGTTACCGTCGCGTTCTCTGGCTGAAGTAGACCTAGGCGGTCAACAGCAACTTGGAAGCGCTCACGGTCTTCTGCACGGTCGATTGCATCTGGGCTAGTACCGATGATTGGAACACCAGCAGCTTCAAGTGCACGAGCCAGTTTAAGTGGCGTTTGACCACCGTACTGAACGATAACGCCTTTCGGCTTCTCAACACGAGCAATAGCAAGTACGTCTTCCAATGTTACAGGTTCGAAGTAAAGACGGTCAGATGTATCGTAGTCTGTTGAAACTGTCTCAGGGTTACAGTTAACCATGATTGTCTCATAACCATCTTCACGAAGTGCTAGTGATGCGTGTACACAACAGTAGTCAAATTCAATACCTTGGCCAATACGGTTTGGACCGCCACCAAGAATCATGATTTTTTCTTTCTCTGTTGGGTTCGCTTCACACTCTTCATCGTAAGATGAGTACATGTAAGCTGTGTCTGAAGAGAACTCAGCCGCACAAGTATCTACACGCTTGTATACCGGGTGAATATCGTATTGGTCACGTAGACGACGGATTTCACTTTCTGCAACACCTAAGATTTTAGATAGGCGGGCATCAGAGAAACCTTTGCGCTTTAGCTTTTTAAGTACGTCTTGGTTTAGACCAGCAAAACCGTTCGCTTTAACTTCGTTCTCTAGCTTAACTAGGTCTTCGATTTGAACTAAGAACCAACGATCAATATTCGTTAGGTTGAAAACACCATCAACCGACATGCCTGCACGGAATGCATCCGCGATGTACCAGATACGCTCTGCGCCAGCTTCTTTCAATTCGTGACGGATTGTTGTTAGTGCGTCTGGCGCATCTAGGTCAACCATTTCGTCAAAACCAGTCGCGCCGACTTCTAGGCCGCGAAGTGCTTTTTGTAGCGATTCTTGCTGGTTACGACCGATAGCCATAACCTCACCAACTGACTTCATCTGCGTTGTTAGACGGTCGTTAGCACCTGCAAACTTCTCGAAGTTGAAACGAGGAATCTTAGTCACAACGTAGTCGATAGTTGGTTCAAACGATGCTGGGGTTGCGCCGCCTGTGATGTCATTCATTAACTCATCAAGCGTGAAGCCAACAGCCAGTTTCGCTGCAATTTTAGCGATTGGGAAACCTGTTGCTTTCGATGCAAGAGCAGAAGAGCGAGAGACACGTGGGTTCATCTCGATGATAACCATACGGCCATCTTTCGGGTTGATACCAAACTGTACGTTAGAACCACCTGTTTCAACGCCGATCTCACGCAGTACTGCTAGAGATGCGTTACGCATGAGTTGGTATTCTTTGTCAGTTAGCGTTTGAGCTGGTGCTACTGTGATTGAGTCCCCCGTGTGGATACCCATTGGGTCGAAGTTTTCAATCGCACATACGATGATACAGTTGTCCGCTTTGTCACGAACCACTTCCATTTCGTACTCTTTCCAACCGATCAGAGATTCATCGATAAGAAGCTCGTTTGTCGGAGAAAGGTCTAGGCCGCGACGACAGATTTCTTCAAATTCTTCTTTGTTATATGCGATACCACCGCCAGTACCACCCATAGTGAATGATGGACGAATGATACAAGGGAAGCCGACCATATCAAGTACGCCGTATGCTTCTTCCATTGTTTTCGCAGTATCAGCACGCGGACACTCAAGGCCGATAGATTTCATCGCTTTATCAAAGCGAGAACGGTCTTCTGCTTTGTCGATAGCGTCTGCTGTTGCACCAATCATTTCTACGCCGAACTCTTCAAGAACGCCGTGTTTTTCAAGATCTAGAGCACAGTTAAGCGCTGTTTGGCCACCCATAGTTGGTAGAACAGCATCTGGACGTTCTTTCTCAATGATCTTACGAACGACTTCCCATTGAATTGGCTCGATGTAAGTTGCATCCGCCATCTCTGGGTCAGTCATGATAGTTGCAGGGTTTGAGTTCACCAGAATAACTCGGTAACCCTCTTCACGCAGTGCTTTACATGCTTGTGCGCCAGAGTAGTCAAACTCACATGCCTGACCGATAACAATCGGACCAGCACCAAGAATTAGAATACTTTGAATGTCAGTACGTTTTGGCATTATCTACTACTCCGAATTAAGCGCTGTGTTGTTTAATTAGTTCGATAAAGTGGTCAAATAGCGGCGCCGCGTCTTCTGGACCTGGGCTTGCTTCTGGGTGACCTTGGAAGCTGAATGCTGGCTTATCTGTGCGGTGAATACCTTGAAGAGAGCCATCAAATAGCGATACGTGAGTAGCACGTAGATTTTCTGGTAGCGTTGCTTCATCTGCTGCAAAACCGTGGTTTTGAGACGTGATCATAACAACATTACGCTCTAAATCTTTTACTGGGTGGTTTGCACCGTGATGACCAAACTTCATCTTCACGGTTTGCGCACCAGACGCAAGTGCTAGGATTTGGTGACCTAGACAGATACCAAAGATTGGTAGGCCTTTTTCAAGGAACACTTTGGTCGCTTCAATAGCGTAAGTACATGGTTCTGGGTCACCCGGGCCATTTGAAAGGAAAACGCCATCAGGATTTAAAGCCAGTACTTCTTCTGCTGATGTTTCAGCAGGAACAACCGTTAAGCGGCAGCCTCGGTCAACAAGCATGCGCAGGATGTTTCGTTTTGCACCGAAGTCATAGGCAACAACGTGATATGGCAGTTCGCTGTCATCTTTTGCTTCTGGAAGACCACCCTCGAGCGTCCACGAACCTTGTTTCCATTGATACGCTTCTTTTGTTGTAACTTCTTTCGCAAGGTCCATACCTTTTAGGCCAGGAAATTCTTTCGCTTTAGCAAGTGCTAGAGCCTCGTCGATATTGTTACCCGCAACGATACAACCGTTCTGAGCACCTTTTTCACGAAGAATACGCGTCAACTTGCGCGTATCGATATCAGCGATACCAACAACATTTTGCGACTTTAGGTAATCAGAAAGGGATTGTTCATTACGGAAGTTAGAAGCGATAAGAGGGAGATCGCGAATCACAAGGCCTTGAGCGTGGATTGAAGAGGATTCTTCATCTTCGGAATTGGTTCCGGTATTGCCAATGTGAGGGTAAGTAAGAGTAACGATTTGCTGAGAATAGGAAGGATCAGTGAGGATTTCTTGGTACCCCGTCATCGAGGTGTTAAAAACGACTTCACCAACCGCAGAACCATCTGCGCCAATGGATTCACCGTGGAATACTGTCCCATCTTCTAGGACTAGCAATGCTGACTTGCTCAAGACAACCTCCAGAATAAAAATGCAAAAATAATAAATTTAACTGCAAATCTGCCTTCCATATCACCACTTAACTGTGGTTTTAGGCATTTTAGACAAATTGGCGGTATTCTAATGAGAGTTGTGATACGTGTCAACAGAAGGGTGTAAATAAATCTATCATTTAAAGCCCTTAATACAAAAATCGATTAAAAGGGGTCAAAAAACAAAGTTTACTACCTAATAACAGCAAGAAGGGAGAGGATTTTATGAAATACCTAAAAAGAGGGAAAGTTGCGATCACACTTTTGAACGTAAAAATCACGCAAACGTTGCCCCACCAAAAACAACTCAAACTTTTGAGCAACTAAAGCAAAAAACAACCCTAAACCAATATAAAAACAACAAAACTCAAGAGTTTTTAAGCGATAGCCATCGGTTTAAATAGACACCATACTATTCAGATACAAAAAGCGCCGGGCAAGCCCAGCGCATAATTATTTATTTTAAAGACTATTGAGTCCAAGTACATCCGTCATGGTATAAAAGCCTGCGGGTCTCTCTTTCAGCCATACCGCCGCTTTCACAGCACCGTTGGCAAAGGTCATACGATCTGTGGCCTTATGGGTAATTTCCACACGTTCACCAATGTCTGCGAACATTGCTGTATGCTCTCCAATAATATCGCCAGCACGAATGGTGGCAAAGCCGATCTCATCTTTCGTGCGCTCGCCAGTAATCCCTTCTCGGGCATAGACAGCAACATCACTAAGCTTATTACCCATCGCACCAGCGATCGCCTCTCCCATACCAATTGCGGTACCCGATGGCGCATCAACTTTATGACGGTGGTGAGCTTCTACAATCTCAACATCACAATAGTCACCCATCACTTTCGCGGCTTTTTCTAGTAGCTTAAACACAAGGTTCACGCCTACTGAGTAATTTGGAGCCATGACAACCGGTACATCTTTCGCGACTTGGTCAATAAGCTCACGCTCTTCATCTGTAAAGCCTGTTGTGCCAATCACAATACTTTTTCCGTGTTGTTTACACAGTTCTAGGTTGGCAAGAGTGCTCACAGGGGCAGTGAAGTCAATAATGACATCGAACTTCTCAATATCTTTTGCAAGGTCGTCGGTCAGTACAACATCAAACTTTCCTTCGCCGCATAGCTCACCGATATCAACACCGACCAACGATGATTCTGGACGCTCTGAACCTGCTCCCACTTCAGCTTGCTGATTTAGATAAGTCGCTTTTACTAAGTTGCGGCCCATTCGACCCGCTGCTCCTGCAATTGCAATTCGTACCATTGCACTTTCTCCATTATTCGAATTTTCGTTCTTGTAGCCAATCCAATAAAACTAACAGTAATAAACGGCTGTGGCTAGCAGTGGTTGCGTATGCTTAAGTAAACTCTTTGACCACTCGCTCCAGAATCGGCACATTCGCTTCAGGAAATGCATAGCGGGTAAGATCTGCGATTGTAACCCACTCACCTTGCTGACCTTCTTTACCATAAGGTTCACCTTCAAACTGAGTCACAGCAATAAAATCAAACTTAAGTGATTTGTCTGGATAATCGAACTCTAAGTGCTCAAAAGGTTGCTGCTCAGTTGTAATAATACCGATTTCTTCTTCAAGTTCACGAACCATCGCTTGTTCAGTCGTTTCTTCTGCTTCTACCTTACCACCAGGAAACTCCCAAAAACCGCCTTTATGTTTGTCATCAGGACGCTTGGTAATAAATACTTTTGATTTATCTTGGTTAAAAATGATTGCTGCAACAATGTGAGTTCTTTTCATATCATAGTGTTCCTTAATAAAACGCTTAGCTTACCTAGCGCTTAATACGTCACCTTCATTGAGTTGGGGTCTGATGCAACATAGCCAGCTCTAAGCTATGTGACTGTTCTTTCGCAACGAGATAACTCATTAAATATACATACAAAAAGAGCCGCCTAAGCGACTCTTAATGGTTCAATGATAACAGTCTAATTAGTTAATTTGACCGTGGCATTGTTTATATTTCTTACCGCTGCCACATGGACATGGTTCATTACGACCAACTTTACGCTCATCACGTACAACCGGTTGATGTGCGCCTTCAGAAGAGTCATCACCGTCAGATAGCTGATTCTCTGCTGCTGCATGTTGAGCCTGAGCACGACGCTGCGCTTCTTCCGCTTGTGCACGACGCTGCTCTTCCATGCGCTCAACTTCTTCTTGCTGTTGAACTCGAACTTTCGAAAGAATGGTAATAACGTCTGTTTTAAGTGCATCAAGAAGACCTTCGAACAGTTCAAACGATTCACGCTTGTACTCTTGTTTCGGGTTCTTCTGTGCGTAGCCACGTAGGTGAATACCTTGACGCAGGTGATCCATTGCTGCCAAATGTTCTTTCCACAACGTGTCGAGCGTTTGTAGCATGACAGATTTTTCGAAGTTACGTAAAACCTGCTCACCCACAACTTCTTCTTTCTGTTTGTAAACAGCGATTGAAGTCTCAAGGATCTTTTCACGAAGTGCTTCTTCGTAAAGCTTATCGTCTTCTTCTAGCCACTGTTTCACTGGCGCATCGATATCAAAGTCATTCTTCAAGCGTTCCTGAAGACCTTCAACATCCCACATATCTTCAAGAGATTGAGGTGGGATATATTCATCAACAACAGAAGTAAGAACATCTTCACGGTTATGCTCGATCATCTCACTGATGTCTTCTGCACCCATAAGTTCGTCACGTAGTTCGTAAACCACTTTACGTTGGTCATTGGCTACGTCATCGTACTCTAGAAGCTGTTTACGGATATCGAAGTTTCGACCTTCCACTTTACGCTGTGCTTTTTCGATTGAGCGCGAAAGCATCTTAGACTCGATCGCTTCACCCTCTTCCATACCACTTTGGATAAGGCTCGCCATTCGATCAGATGTAAAGATTCGAAGTAATGAGTCTTCCATCGATAGGTAGAAGCGTGAAGAACCCGCATCACCTTGACGACCCGAACGGCCGCGAAGCTGGTTATCGATACGACGAGATTCGTGACGCTCTGTACCAATGATATGTAGACCACCAGCATCAAGAACAGCATCGTGAACTTTCTTCCACTCAGCTTTAATTTCTGCAATTTGCTCAGGAGTCGGATCTGTAAGAGCCTCTACCTTTGCTTGCCAGCTACCACCTAACACGATATCGGTACCACGACCTGCCATGTTCGTTGCGATAGTCACCGCACCCGGCGTGCCCGCTTCAGCAACGATTTCAGCTTCACGTTCGTGGAACTTAGCGTTAAGTACATTGTGCTTGATCTTAGCCTGTTTTAGCGCATTAGATAGCAATTCAGATTTCTCGATAGAAACTGTACCAACTAAGCTAGGCTGACCTTTCGCTACACGCTCTTTGATGTCTTCGATAATTGCGTTGAATTTGTCGGTTTCAGTACGGTAGACAACATCTGGCATATCATCACGAATCATTGGCTTGTTGGTTGGAATAACCACAGTTTCAAGACCATAGATCGATTGGAATTCAAATGCTTCTGTATCTGCAGTACCTGTCATACCAGACAGTTTTTCATAGAGACGGAAGAAGTTCTGGAACGTAATAGAAGCCAGAGTCTGGTTCTCGTTCTGAATCTTAACGCCTTCTTTTGCTTCAACCGCTTGGTGTAGACCTTCAGACCAACGACGACCCGGCATAGTACGACCAGTGTGCTCATCTACGATCACAACTTCGCCATCTTCGTTCACGATGTAGTCAACGTTTTTTTCAAATAGAACGTGTGCACGAAGCGCCGCGTTAACGTGGTGTAGTAAGCTAATGTTAGTTGGAGAGTAAAGCGTATCGCCCTCTTCCATCAAACCGTTCTTCACCATTAACTCTTCAACGAACTCTTGACCCGTTTCAGTTAAGTGAACTTGCTTAGACTTTTCATCAACGGTGTAGTGCCCATCACCACGGTACTCTTCTGAATCTTCCTGATCTTGTCTTTGTAGATTAGGGATCAGCAAGTTGATGCGAGTGTAAAGCTCAGAGCTATCTTCTGCAGGACCAGAAATAATAAGCGGTGTACGCGCTTCATCGATTAAGATCGAGTCCACTTCATCGACAACAGCGAAGAAACGAGCTCTTTGTACACGGTCTTCCGCACGGAAAGCCATGTTGTCACGTAGGTAATCAAAACCAAATTCGTTGTTTGTGCCGTAAAGAATATCTGCTAGGTAAGCTTGTTTCTTTTCTTGAGGAGGCATGTTTGGCACGTTTACGCCAACAGTCATGCCCAAGAATTCAAATAGAGGGCGGTTTGTTTCTGCATCACGCTTTGCTAGGTAGTCGTTCACTGTTACTACGTGAACACCTTTACCTGGTAGTGCGTTTAAATAAGCAGGAAGAGTCGCTGTTAAGGTTTTACCTTCACCAGTACGCATTTCTGCGATTTGACCAGCGTTTAGTACCATACCACCGATAAGCTGCACGTCGAAATGGCGCATACCGTAAACACGTTTTGATGCTTCACGTACAGTGGCAAAAGCTTCTGGCAATAGTTTATCTAGTGTCTCACCTTGTTCTAGGCGCTGACGGAACTCTACAGTTTTTGCTTTTAGTTCTTCATCAGATAACGCTTCAAACGTCGGCTCGTAGTTATTAATCTCTTTTACAATTTTTCTCAGGCGTCGCAGTGTTCGGTCATTGCGACTGCCAATTACCTTTGTCAGTAGCTTAGTTATCATTTGCTATGAATCTCTCTTTATTCAGATCGGGCCCGATCTACTTTAATGCCTTCAGTCTCTAACAGTTTTGAACTAAGAATACTGAGATAAATCACTTAACTCAGATATTGTGATGAGAACTATAGATTTCAAGGCTTGTGTGTCTATAAGTGGCGGTTAGTTTATGAAATTTTGAGGTGAACAACCAATAACAAGGTAATTTGTTTGAAGCACTCTTTATTTTTTTGCGTTATATGATGGAAGTTTGCCCGCCTCACCAGGTGAAAGAGAGTTATCTCCCGTCAGAATCACGTCACAACCTTGGTGCCATCGCCAATAGAATCCCGTTATTCGCCGGTTTCATGCCATCATGAAATGAGGCGGAAGAGCAGACATAAAAAAGCCAGACTATCGTCTGGCTTTTTAAAATTCTATTTAAGCAATAACCATGTTTGGCTCAGCAAATGCGACTGGTGAGGTTGCATCTTCTTCGAATGTTACCCATTCCCACGCTTCTTGATCAGCAAGAACAGAACGAAGCAATTGGTTGTTTAAACCGTGACCTGATTTGAATGCACGGAATTCACCAATAATTGGGTGACCACACATGTATAGATCGCCAATTGCATCCAATACTTTGTGTGTAACAAACTCATTCTCGAAACGTAGACCTTCTTCGTTAAGGATACGGTACTCATCAAGAACGATGGCGTTATCAAAACTACCGCCAAGTACCAAGTTCTGCGATTGTAGATATTCAATATCACGCATAAAACCAAAAGTACGAGCACGAGAGATCTCTTTGATAAAGCCTTGCGATGAGAAATCAAACATTAAACGCTGTTCGTCTGCATCAATTGCTGGGTGGCTAAATTCGATCTCAAAATCCATACGGAAACCGTTAAATGGTAGAAATTCTGCCCACTTATCGCCATCTTCAAAACGAACTGGTTTCTTAATACGAATGAATCGTTTTAATGCGTTTTGCTCTTCAATTCCAGCTTGTTGAAGCAAAAATACAAATGGACTTGCGCTGCCATCCATAATTGGAATTTCAGGAGCATCAACTTCGACAACAATGTTATCAATACCCATACCAGCTAAAGCGGCGTTAAGGTGTTCCACTGTTGAAATACGGATACCTTCGTCATTGACTAATGCTGTACACAACATAGTGTCACGAACAGACATCGCATCAGCCGGAAAATCTACTGGTGGATTAACATCAGTACGACGATAGATAACACCTGTATTTGCAGCTGCTGGGCGAAGAGTAAGCGTGACTTTACGACCAGAATGGAGACCCACACCAGTTGTTTTCACTATTTCTTTCAGAGTACGTTGTCTGATCATCCACTTTGCCTCAGTAAAATGCTACAAATCACGGTCAATAGGTGATATTGACCGCGTATGCTACCACAATTTTGAACACTGTCAAATTGTAGAGTGATTGCTTAATCAGCTTGGCGACGTAAGAATGCTGGAATATCCAAGTAACCACTTTCTTTGTCAGCCTTCGGCACTGCGCTTTGACCTGCACCAGAACTAGTCGGTGTTGTCGTTGACTGTGCTGCCGTCTGTGGTTTCTCTTGCAAAGTTGGTGCCGGTTTTTCTTCCACTTTATTGACACTTGCTTGAGGAGCAGGTGCCGCTTGTGGTTGAACTTGAGGCTGAGCTACAGGAGCTACTTTCGCCTTACCGCCAGCAACTAGCGTGATATCTGGCTTCTTCTCGTTACCAATACCTGTCGCTACCACTGTTACACGGATTTCATCCGCCATATCAGGGTCTAGTGATGTACCGATTACAACAGTTGCATTGTCAGATGCGAATGCTTTAACAGTATTACCTACCGTTTCAAATTCATCTAGACGCATATCTAAACCAGCAGTGATGTTAACAAGTACACCACGAGCGCCGGCAAGGTCGATGTCTTCTAGAAGTGGGCTAGAAATTGCCATCTCTGCCGCTTCTTCTGCACGATCTTCGCCTTTAGCAACACCACTACCCATCATCGCGTGACCCATTTCTGACATCACTGTACGCACGTCAGCAAAGTCGACGTTGATCATACCTGGGCGAGTGATTAGCTCGGCAATACCTTGAACTGCGTTCTTAAGTACATCGTTCGCGCTAGCAAAAGCTTCAAGAAGAGTAATACCACGACCCAGTACTTTCAGTAGCTTCTCATTTGGAATCGTAATCAACGAATCCACATGCTTAGATAGCTCTTCAATACCTTGCTCTGCGAAAGCAAGACGTTTCTTACCTTCGAAGCTGAATGGCTTAGTAACAACGGCTACAGTAAGAATACCTAGCTCTTTTGCGACTTCAGCAATCACAGGAGCTGCACCTGTACCGGTACCGCCACCCATACCAGCTGCGATAAATACCATATCGGCACCATCGAGCTCATCTTTAATTCTATCGCGATCTTCGAGAGCTGCGTCACGGCCAACTTGTGGGTTTGCACCTGCACCAAGTCCTTTGGTCATATCGCCACCAATCTGAATAACGCTATTCACACTGGTTTTACGAAGCGCCTGAGCATCAGTATTAATACTAATGAACTCAACACCTTCGATGGACTCACGTACCATGTGTTCAACGGCATTACCGCCACCGCCACCAACCCCAACGACTTTGATTACCGCGTCGTCAGACATTTCCATCATCGGTTCAAACATGTGTTATCTCCGTTTTTCCTGCTGCTCAGGTTAAAACTCTTTCTGTATCCAATTACGCAAGCGACCAATCAACCCAGTGACTGAAGTACGAGCAGGCTCGTTGTATTCAGTCTCTTCATTAATTTGGCTATCACGTGCGTAATGAAGTAAACCAACCGCCGTAGAATGATACGGCTCTTTAACGTAATCAGTTAGGCCACTCACCTCTAATGGCTTGCCAACTCTAACTTGGTTGCGGAAAACACGTTCCGCACACTCTACCAATCCTTCAATCTGTGCTGCGCCACCAGTAAGCACAACACCAGCTGCTAAATGATGCTTAATACCGTCATCACGTAGCTTCTCTTGAACCGTATCGATAGTTTGGTTAACCAACCCCATAAGTTCAGTATAACGAGGCTCAATCACTTCCGACAGTGTCTGTCGTTGTAAGCTTCTTGAAGGTCGTCCACCAACACTTGGAACGTTAACCGTATCGTCCTTGCTAACCAGCTCGCTAAGAGCACAGCCATATTTTACTTTTATTTCTTCAGCATCACTTACTGGTGTACCAAACGCAAAAGCAATATCGCTTGTTACTGCATTGCCTGCATAAGAGAAAACTTCAGTATGTCGAAGTGCTCCACCGGTCCAAATAGAAACATCCATCGTACCAGCACCAATATCAACAACACATACGCCCAGTTCACGTTCGTCTTCAGTGATAACTGCATTACTTGAGGCTAAGCCAGAGTAAACAAGGTGTTCTACCTTCAAACCACAACGCTCAACCGCTTTAATAATGTTTCTCGCCATGTCGTTATGACAAGAGATTAGGTGCACACTCACTTCCATGCGCACACCTGATAAACCTAGTGGATTTTTGATTCCCTCTTGGTAATCAATGGTAAATTCCTGTGGAATAACATGCAAAATGCGCTGTTCGTCACCAATTTTGATCGACTTTGCGGTATGGATAGCGCGATCCATATCTTCTTGAGAGACCTCTTCATCAGAGATAGTTCCCATGCCTTTTTCTATACGGCTCGCAATATGACGACCTGAAATGGAGATATAGACGTTACTGATTTGGCACTCTGCCATCAATTCCGCTTGATCCACCGCTCGTTGAACCGATTTCACCACCGACTCAAGATCGTTTACTCCACCTTTATCCATCCCTCGGGACGGACTACTACCGGCACCAATAATATTGATTTGACCATCAGGCAATACTTCGCCTACCAGAGCCGATACGGTTGCAGTGCCTATATCAAGACCAACAATAATGTTGTCATCAGCGGTCTTAGTCATCTGTATTCTCTTGTTCTAACTCTTGTTCAGGGAACCATCCAACAGAGGCTCCCGTATCATACCTGAGGTCTATGTAACTCACCCTTTCGGTTGCGCTACCTAAATTCTTATATAAAGCAAAAAAGCGCGCTATTCGCTCTTCAAGTGATTCTTTACCAAGCTCTAAGCGTATTCCGTTATCCAAAATAACTTGCCAAGCTCGTCTATCATTCAACACCAAAGAGGTAATAGATAAATGTAACGCTTTAAACTTGGGTTCTAGATCTCGCCAAACTGACAATACCTCGAGATTACTACCCTCGGGGCCATACAGTTTGACTCGCCCTTCTTCAAGTTGACCTAAGTCACCATTAAATAGCTCTCCCGAGCTATTAAGCAAAGTGTTCCCATTCCATATCGCTTCAGCCTGATGCTCCGTTAAGAACACTTTGACGACGTCTGGCCACTGCTTTCTTATTGAAGCGTGCGAAACCCAAGGAATCGACTCTGCGACACCTTGAAGCACATCGACGTCTTGTGACATAAACGTGCCGACATGGTCAAGTTGTGCAAACGCTGCCTGAACGTCGTTGGCAGATACGTAACGTAATTCACCCTGAAGTACGATTTTGGATAGTGGAAGACGTTGATCATCCCACATCCACGAGATGGTTGAGTAGAGGAGAGAGCCTATTAACAGTAATACCACCAACAAAAAGCTCGCCCCTAGGGCATGCTCTCGTAGTAGTGGACTCGAAGTCAAACGAGGGCCTTCATTAAAAGCACTTTTAATCAAAGTCCATTGTCCTTGCCATTAGCTCGCTGTTCTATTCCCTATCCCATTTCGTATAATAGAGGCAAAAGCACTTACTTTAACCTTCGGATTATACTGGTGAGATCGAAAGTATCAAACACTGAAAGTGAGAAATCGGCACTTAATATGCAATAAGTGCGTCAAATCCTCAAAATTCAGTGTTCTTTGTTATGCATTCTGCATCTTATCGATATTTAACTCAAAAGCAGCCAGTTGTTTCGCCACTTTACCAACGTCTCCAGCACCCTGTGTAAGAACAAGATCACCATCTTGTAAGACGTTAGCAAGAACCGAAGGTAAGGCACTGCTTTCCGGGACAAAAATTGGATCCAATTTGCCACGACTACGGATAGTTCGGCATAGTGCTCGGCCATCTGCACCCGCGATTGGTTTTTCACCCGCGGAGTAAACATCTAGCATGATCAAAACATCGACCTGCTCGAGTACATTCGCAAAGTCATCATAAAGATCACGAGTTCTGCTATAACGATGCGGCTGGAAAATCATAACTAGTCGCTTTTCTTCCCAACCGTTGCGCGCTGCTTGAATCGTTACATCCACTTCAGTTGGATGGTGACCATAATCATCGACTAACATCGCCTGACCATTACCCGTTTCAAATTCACCTAAGTGGTCAAATCGACGGCCTGTTCCTTGAGTTCCTGCCATTGCACTTAGGATCGCTTCATCAGCTATATCATCCTCAGTCGCAACCGCAATTGCCGCGGATGCATTCAGTGCATTGTGACGTCCAGGAATGTTCAAGGTGATCTCAAGATCCGCTTTGCCTTGACGAATCACGGTAAATTTACCTTGCTGCCCCTCTTGGCGATAATTATCGATACGAACATCCGCGTCTTCCGAGAAACCGTAGGTAATCACCTGACGACTAATCTTTGGCAGTAATTCTCGGACAACTGGATCGTCAATACAAACGATCGCTTGACCATAAAATGGCAAATTATGTAAGAAATCGATGAAAGTCTGTTTTAACGTCTCAAAATCACCACCATAGGTATCCATATGGTCAGCTTCGATATTGGTAACAATACTTACCATAGGCTGTAAGTGTAAGAACGAAGCATCGCTTTCATCGGCTTCAGCAATCAAGATTCTGCTTGAACCAAGACGAGCATTTGTTCCGGCACTCTTAACTAAACCACCATTAACAAAGGTTGGATCAAGACCCGCTTCTGAATAGATTTGCGTAACTAGCGCTGTCGTGGTGGTTTTACCATGCGTTCCCGCAACAGCAATACCATGACGAAAACGCATCAACTCAGCGAGCATTTCTGCACGGCGTACAACCGGGATACGTGCCGCTCTTGCCGCAACAATCTCTGGGTTTTCTTCATTGATTGCAGTCGAGACAACGACAACACTGGCTTGGGCAACGTTTTCTTCTGCGTGACCGATGTAAACAGTGGCACCTTTTTGAGTCAAGCGCTCTGTCACTGGGTTTTCTGCAATATCGGAGCCTGAGATTTGGTAACCTTCGTTAAGCAATACTTCGGCAATACCACTCATACCTGCACCACCAATGCCAATAAAGTGGATACATTTTACGCGGCGCATTTCTGGCACCATTGCTCGGATCTGAGCTAAATCTTGAGTATGTTGAACTGTCATGAATCTTTCCGTTATTTCGTCAGTGCGATAATGGCATCCGCCACCACTTTATCAGCATCTAACTTAGCTGCCTCACGAGCTTTCGTCGCCATTGTAACTAGCGCGTCTCGATCCAGCTTTTGAATCTCTGCGACTAGCTTATCAACAGTCAGCTCTGGCTGCTCTATCATTTTCGCTGCACCACACTCAACAAGGTGGTCAGCATTAAGTGCTTGTTGTCTATCTTTATGCATAAACGGGATAAATATTGCGCCGACACCTGCCGCTGAGACTTCCGAGACTGTCAGAGCTCCAGAGCGACAAACTAAAACGTCCGCCCAATCGTAAGCCGCTGCGACATCATCAATAAACTCGACAACCTCAGCGTTTGCCACCTTCTGCTCAAGATAAGCTGATGCGACTTCCTGCTGATTGTTTTTGCCTGCTTGGTGACGAATTTGGTATCCAGTCCCTAGCTTAGCCATGGTCTCTGGTAAGGTGCGATTTAAAATCTGAGCACCTTGACTCCCCCCCATAACTAAGATGCGGACGTCGCCATTTCGTTCAGCCATACGTTTTGTGGGAGGTTCAATCGCAACCACATCTTCACGTACAGGGTTACCAACGACAGGTGCGTTCGGGAAGGCACCTGGAAACGCCTGGAATACCTTTTTCGCAATCTTAGACAGCCATTGGTTCGTCAGTCCTGCGACAGCATTTTGCTCATGCAGAACAACGGGGATACCCAGCAACCAAGCGGCAATACCACCAGGCCCGCTTACATAGCCGCCCATACCTAGTACAGCATCTGGCTGCCAGCGTTTCATATGCGCTTTCGCTTGCATAATCGCGTTTATGATTTGAAATGGTGCTTTAATCAAGCGACCAATACCTTGACCTCGTAGACCTTTTACCTTGATAAAATCGATCTCAATACCATGTTTGGGTACTAGATCAGCTTCCATTCGGTCAGCGGTGCCTAACCAGCGGATCTCCCATCCTTCAGATTGAAGCTGCTTAGCAACAGCCAGACCAGGGAATACGTGACCACCAGTACCACCAGCCATCACCATTAAACGTTTATTCTTTTTCATCGTTATCTAACTGTTGTTCTGTTTCGTTACTGTCGACGAGTCGGCATTCATGATCAATCCGGAGCAATATAGAAACGGCCACAGACATAACAATCAAACTGGAACCGCCATAACTGATAAGAGGCAAAGTTAATCCTTTAGTGGGAACCATACCTGCAGCAGCACCTACGTTGACTAATGTCTGAAATGCAAACCAAATACCAATACCGAATGCCAAATATCCACCAAATAGCTGGTTATTTTCGAATGCTTTTCGGCCAATCATAATCGCTTTAATAACCAAGCTAAAAATCAATACAAGCGCCAACACGACACCGACAAAACCAAGTTCTTCTGCCAATACGGCAAATACAAAGTCGGTATGCGCTTCGGGTAGATATTCAAGTTTTTGAATTGAGTTACCTAACCCTTGACCAAACCATTCACCACGACCAAATGCCATTAATGATTGAGTTAGCTGATAACCACTCCCAAACGGGTCTTCCCAAGGATCGACGAAGGAGGTAACACGTCGCCATCGGTAAGGCTCGAAATAAATCAATGCGGCCACGGCTGCTAAACCGACTACCATTAACGCTAAGAATTGCGTCATTTTGGCACCAGCAATAAAAAGCATGCCAAATAGCGTGACCAGCATTACCACAACCGTCCCTAAGTCAGGCTGTAAAAGCAGAAGCACGGCAAGTGTCGCAAACACCAAAATCGGTTTAATAAAGCCACCAAAAAAGCTTGAACGAACCTCTTCGCTTTTCCGTACCAGATACCCTGACATGAAAATAAACAATGAGAGCTTCGCTACTTCGGCTGGCTGTAAGTTAAATAAACCAAGAGGAATCCAGCGGGATGCCCCGTTTACAGATTTCCCCGCCACCAACACAACAAATAACAGGCCAATAGCAACCAACAATATTGGCATACTGTATTGGAGCCAACGTTTCAGCGGTATTTGAATCACCACGGTTGCCACACATATTGCTAAAAAGAGAAAAATGGCATGACGAAACATGAAGTGAAACGGCTGATCGGTTAAGCGAGAGCTGATTGGAAACGATGCAGATGTCACCATAACAAGTCCTGTCAGCATTAGACCTAAAGAGATCCAAACTAACTGCCTATCATAGAGTGCTTCTGGTGACGCGGTAGTCACCCAGCGCTTAACACTGGAGAAGAGATTTTTTATCTGCATATCAATAACATTATTTGCAATTCGAACGAATGATGCGTTCAAGCTAAGCGTAGTATTTGGCTAACTCAGTAAAAACATCACCACGAGCCATGAAATTATTAAACTGATCGAAACTAGCACAAGCAGGAGACAGCAGCACCATATCACCTGGGTTAAGCTGCGGTTTCACCCACAAAATAATCTCTTCCATGGTGTCAAAAAGTTTAGCGCTGGTATGTAATGGCATAAACTCACTGCCATCTTCACCAAAACAACAAAGCTGAACATTGAGATCTGCGAGAACAGGCGCGAGCTCGGAAAAGTCAGCACCTTTACCAACTCCGCCTACAAGAAGATAGAGTCTTCCTTGTAGCGACAAGCCTGATAATGCAGCAAGCGTACTCGCCACGTTGGTTGCTTTAGAGTCGTTAACCCACTTAACGTCATGATTATCAGCAACAACTTGGCATCGATGTGTCAGGCCGTTGTAAGATTTAAGAGCATCAACCCCTTGTGCAACATCAATCCCCGCTTCGTGAAGTAACGCAAGAACTACAAGAGCATTCGCCACATTGTGTCGTCCAACTAAAGTTAGCTCATCACTTGCAACGATAGGCTCACCATAAGCACAAAGAAATTCACGACCATCCAAAACTTGGACTGTAAATGCGGTTTCTTGGCCTAAACTAAACTCCACCAGCTTACCACTGTACTGCTCAGGGTATGTCGGTTTATCGTCGGCATTAACAATACATGCTTCCGCATGATCGAAAATGCGTAGCTTGGCATCGCGATAATCATCCATGCCGTCATAACGGTCCATGTGATCTTCAGATAAATTGAGAAACGCCGCTGCAGATAATTGAAGGGATGACGTGGTTTCAAGCTGGAAGCTAGATAGCTCTAAAACATAGAGATCGGCATCTTGTGCCAATAAATCTAAAGCCGGCACACCAATATTACCGCCAACCCCAACGGTAAGACCTGAAGCTTGAGCCACCACGCCTGTCAGATCAGTCACAGTGCTTTTGCCATTCGAACCAGTAATGGCAATAACAGGCTTATCTACATGCCACGCAAAAAGTTCAATATCACCGACAACCTTAACCCCTGCGTCCAAAGTACGCTGAATTTCGGGTGTCGTTAATGCAATCCCAGGGTTCGCAACCACTAAGTCAGCTTCTAATAACCAAGCTTGGTTCCAACTACCTGAGTGCAATTGAACATCGACAGGAAGCTCATCTTTTCCTGGAGGGTTTTCACGAGTATCAATCACTTTAATCGTTAATGCTTGCGGTAAATTCGCTAGGTATTTAACGACAGAGAGCCCGGTAATACCGAGCCCTACTACGACGACACTATGAATATTTTGCCAACGATCCATGGTCATAAAGAGAATTTATCCTTAACGTACTTTTAGCGTCGCTAAACCAACAAGAACTAGAACAATTGAGATGATCCAAAAACGAACGATAACACGCGGCTCTGGCCAACCTTTAAGCTCATAATGGTGATGAATTGGTGCCATGCGGAAGATACGCTGTCCACGCAATTTGTATGAACCCACCTGGAGAATAACCGACAATGTCTCCATAACAAAGACACCACCCATGATCACCAACACAAATTCCTGACGAACTAAAACAGCAATCGTACCTAGCGCACCACCCAAAGCTAATGAGCCAACATCGCCCATGAAAACTTGCGCTGGATAAGTGTTGAACCATAAAAAACCCAAGCCGGCACCAACAATAGCTGTACACACAACAACAAGTTCAGACGCTTGTGGGATATAAGGGATATGCAAGTAGTTAGCGAAGTTAACATTACCCGTTGCCCATGCAATCGCAGCAAAACCAGCCGAAACTAAAACCGTCGGCATAATTGCCAATCCATCGAGACCATCGGTTAAGTTAACTGCGTTACTAGTTCCAACAATCACAAAATAAGTTAGCACGATATACATTAAACCCAATTGTGGCATAACGTCTTTAAAGAATGGTACAACTAACTGAGTTGCCGCCGTCTCTTGACCGTGTACGTATAGAGCAAAAGCCACAACAAGGGCAATGGCGGACTGCCAGAAATATTTCCAACGAGCAATAAGGCCATCGGTATTCTTGCGCACAACTTTACGATAGTCATCGACAAAGCCAACAGCACCATAACCCAGTAGAACCGCTAACACTGCCCATACATAAGGGTTTGAAAGATCTGACCAAAGTAAAACTGTGGTTACAATCGCCGTAAGGATCATAATACCGCCCATCGTTGGAGTACCACGCTTACTAAAGTGCGATTCAGGACCTTCGTTACGAACAACCTGACCGATTTGCAGCATCTGCAAACGACGGATCATTATCGGTCCCATCCATAGCGACATACCTAGTGCAGTCAGTACGCTGACAATGGCACGAAATGATAGGTATTCGAATAAACGGAAGAATGAAAAGTATGGCTGTAGAAGCTCTGCAAGCCAAATGATCATGAATACATCTCCTTTAAAGCAGCCGCGATCTTGCTCATTCCCGCACTATTCGCCCCTTTCACCAATAAGGTTTGAGGTTCATCATGCTGGATGAGCTGCTGCTCGATAAACTCAATCATACTTTCATGAGTATCAAAATGCGTCCCTTGGCATTGTTCACTGATGACTTTTGCATCAGCGCCATAAGTCAGCACGTGTTCAAAATTGAATGGGGCAGCATGTTCCCCGACTTGGCGGTGAAGTGCAAGACTTTCGTCGCCTAACTCGGCCATATTACCTAAAATTAACCAACGAACACCTTTAAAACCACTTAGCAGGTCTGCAGCTGCTTTCATTGCAGGTACACTCGCATTGTAACTGTCGTCAATCAGTTTAATTTTGTCTGTCAGTGCAATCGCTTCGACTCGACCTTTTACCTTAGCTAGGTTTTTTAGGCCAAGTTTGATCATTTCTAATGATGCACCCAGTTCTAGCGCTAATGCACTTGCCGCCAGTACATTGGCTACGTTGTGTTGGCCAATTATACCTAGCTCAATATCCACCGTTCCAACTGGAGAATGCATATTGAAAGAAGCCTCACCTTGTTCATTTACCGAAATCATATCGGCAAAGTAATCCGCACTCGAGTCTTGCAAAGAGAAAGTTTTAACTTGTTTATCAGCGAGAACATCACGCCAGTATTCTCCGCCGTGACTTTCTAAGTTCACAATTGCAACAGAGCCTGTTTTTAAGCCTTGATAAATTTCACCTTTGGCTTGCTTAACACCATCGATAGAGCCAAAGCCCTCAAGGTGTGCAGCGGCAACATTATTCACCAAAGCGACGTCCGGTTGCACTAATTGAGTCGTGTAAGCAATCTCGCCAATATGATTCGCTCCTAACTCAATGACTGCATAATCGTCTTCAGGCGTTGAGCGCAGTAAGGTGAGTGGTACACCAATATCATTATTAAAGTTGCCCGCAGTAAACAAGACTTGTCCTTGGTGAAGCATGATGCTTGCAACCATCTCTTTCACCGTGGTTTTACCGCAGCTTCCCGTAATGGCAACTGTAGGTGTTTGGCAAACTTGATGAACAAATTGCCCAAGTTGCCCTAGTGCAACTTTAGTATCTTTCACCAACAGCTGAGGAGTATTGCTATCAACAGCCTTGCTCACCAACAGCGCACTTGCTCCCGCTTCAACAGCATTTCCGATAAAGTCATGGGCATCAAAGCGCTCACCCACTAGAGCAACAAACAGAGAACCTGACTCTATCGTTCGCGTATCCGTTGAAACCTGACAGATCGCGACATCATTACCAATCACTTGCGCGTCAAGCACATCCGCAAGTTGAGACAACATCAAAGAAATCATTCAACTATCTCCAGTAACTGCTGCGCCGACTCGCGGTCAGAATAGTGAACCGTCTCATTCGCCAGCACTTGATAATCTTCGTGCCCTTTGCCCGCAAGCAAAATGATGTCATGGGGTTCGCTATTGGCTAACGCATATTGCAAAGCCTTAAAACGTTCATGCTCTACCACCGCTAAAGAAGGAGTCTGCATTCCCGCTAACATATCTTCAACGATAGCCCGAGGTGACTCACTACGCGGATTGTCATCAGTTAATATAACCTGATCAGCCAGTCGCTCGCCGATCTCCGCCATCATAGGGCGCTTACCAGTATCGCGATCGCCACCACAACCGAAGATTGCCCAAAGCTTTCCTGTACAATGCACGCGTAATGCTAACAGTGCTTTTTCTAATGCATCCGGCGTATGCGCGTAGTCTACGACCACTTTGGCTTTCTCTGGCGCTTTGAATAGCTCCATTCGACCTATCACTGGTGAAAGCTGAGCCGCAGTATCAAGCAAGAGCCGCTTTTCAACACCTAGCGCAAGCAAAGTAGCTAAAGCAACTAATACATTATTCGCGTTAAACTCACCAATCAGCGGAACTGTAAACTTCCCGTCGCCAAAACAGCCAGAAAACGTTAAGGCAATCCCAGCTTCCGAATAATCAACATGAGACGCAAAAACAGCATTGTCCACTTCAAGCGGTACTAATGAGACTTGAATAGCATCTTTAAGCTCATTTGCCCAACGAGCACCCACACTGTCATCCACATTGATGATCGCCTTGCCTGATTGATGCTTTGTGAAAAGTGATAATTTAGCCTGCTCATACTCTTCCATCGTACCGTGATAATCGAGGTGGTCTCGGCTTAAGTTGGTAAAAACAGAAGCGGCAAAAGACAATGTCTTCACTCGACCTTGAACAAGTCCATGTGAAGAAATTTCCATTGCCGTGTGGCTCGCACCCTGTTTTTCAAGAGAGGATAAGGTATGTTGAATTTCGATTGCACTGCCCGTTGTGTTGACAGCAGGTTTGAGGTTTGCAAGAAAGCCATTGCCTGCCGTTCCAAGCACAGCAGCCCTTTGACCAACAAGATCTAACCATTGAGCAATAATCTGAGTAATGGTTGTTTTGCCATTAGTCCCAGTCACGCCAATCAGTTGCATATCTTCTAGCGGGTATAGCCTCGCCGCAAGTGCAGATAGCTGCTGATCCAACGATTCAATATAGACAACTGGTACTGTGTTCAACCACTGTATTGAACCATGAGCATGCTCTTCACACGCTTGTGCAATCACAGCATTGGCTCCGCTTGTAACTGCTGACTCAATAAAACGACGACCATCAACAGCGTGCCCTTTAATGGCCACAAAAGTCGTGCCACCCACCACTTTTCGGCTATCCAGTTCCAAATGTGAAATAATCACATCACTCAGCTCAGGCGAAGAAAATTCGCCCCAAGGCGTTAGTAATGTCGATAATGTGAGTTGTTTAGACATAGAGTGTCTCTATTATTTATCTTTAAATCTGTTCTCGTCCGGCGCGACATTTAATATCTGTAACGTGCCTTTTAAAATCTCGGCGAACACTGGGCCTGCTACAGAACCACCGTAATAGTTGTCACCCTGAGGTTCATTAACTACCACCACAAGTGCCACTCTTGGATCACTTGCAGGTGCAACCCCTGCAGTATAGGCAAAGTACTCATCACCATAACCACCAGCAATCGCTTTACGTGAAGTACCAGTTTTCGCAGCAACCCGATATCCCGGTACGGCCGCTTTCGTTGCGGTCCCCCCAGGTTGGGTCACTGTTTCCAGCATAGCGAGCACTTTATGTGCATTATCGCTATCAATAACTTGTCTCGAGAAGTCCTGTTCATTGTTCTCGATAATATGAATCGGCTGATATTTACCAAAGTTGCCTAAGGTCGCGTACGCGTGAGCAAGCTGAAGAGGCGTTATGGTTAAACCATAGCCGAACGATAGTGTGGCAATCTCAAACTTTGACCAACGGCGACGGTTAGGGAAGATGCCCTGAGTTTCACCCACAAGGTTGAGTCCTGAAACTTCACCAAACCCAACTGAGCTGTACATACCAAGCAAAGCTTCAAGTGGCATACTGAGTGCCAGTTTGGCCACGCCGATGTTACTCGATTTTTTTAGAATTGTAGTTAGATCAGCCTTGCCTACTTTAGAAGTATCACGAACGCGACTACCGCCAATCTGCATAATGCCGTTACCCGTATCGATAACGGTGTCATCATCTGCGGCGCCGTTTTCCAACGCAGCTAAAACAACGAAAGGTTTGACGGTCGAACCGGGTTCAAATGCGTCGGTAATCACTCGGTTACGCATTTTTGCCGATTGAAGATCAGAACGATTATTTGGGTTATATGACGGCGCATTAACCATCGCGAGTACGGCCCCCGTCTTCACATCCAAAATGACAGCTGAACCCGATGTGGCTCGATAATCAGCAACTGCCTGTTTGATCGCTCGGTACGCGATAGCTTGAATACGTTGATCAATGGTCAACTCAAGCGGTTTACCTTCTTCTCGCTCTTCCAGAGAAATATTTTCGACCACTCGCCCATAACGGTCTTTACGAATAATACGTTTACCAGCTTCACCTGTTAACCACTTATCGTAGCTTCGCTCGACACCTTCTAGACCATGACCATCAATCCCTGTTACTCCGACTAAGTGAGCACTAACCTCACCTGCAGGGTAATAACGACGAGATTCCGCTTTTAACCCGACTCCTGCCAACTTAAGCTCGCGAATATAGTGCGCCATCGCCGGACTCACTTGGCGCTGCAAGTAAATGAAACGGCGAGACTTATTCTGATTAATTTTATTGATCAAGCCATCACGCTTAAGCCCTAAAACATCAGCGAGCGCATGCCAGCGGTCAATATCAGTGAGTCCGCCTTCTTTAAAGATGGTCACTGGATCAGCCCACACAGCTTCCACAGGTACACTAACCGCAAGAGGTTCGCCATTGCGATCAGAAATAATACCGCGCGCTGAATGTAAGGTTTTGGCGCGAATTGAACGCATATCACCTTGTTTAATCAAATTATCTGGTTCGATGATTTGAATATATGCAATACGGGCGATCAGTGCGGCAAAAGCACAGAAAACAAAAAACAGCACTAAGTAAAAGCGCCATGGGATTAGCGTTTGGGGTTCTTCTGGCTGCGTCTTTACAGGCGTAACTTTTTTCTTGCTCATGGGAGTTGAATAATGACTTCTTTGTCGGAATCAGGGCGGGTCATTTCGAGATCTTGCTTTGCGACAGATTGAACGCGACTATGCTCTGCCAAGGCTGTCTCTTCGAGCAGCAAGTTACGCCACTCGTTATCTAATCTTTCCCGCTCCATCAAAGCCTGATCTTTTTCAGTAATCGCTTGGCGGGTATGGTGAGTCGTAAATACCACGCCCATCGCACTAGCGAAAATCAGCAGTAGTATCACGAGCGGTACTCGACCTACCGTAAGCAGATCGAGTCCGATAATTTTAGCGAGATTAGGCGCTGGCTTACTCATGGCAACTACAGTTTTTCAGCAATACGTAATACTGAACTGCGAGAACGAGCATTAACTTCAACTTCTTGCTTTGAAGGCTTAATAGCTTTGCCTACAGGCTTCATGTTCGCACTGCCCAATGCTTTGATTTGATCTTCCGTCATTGGAATACCATGTGGAACTTCAGGGCCTTTGCTCTCTTTACGGATAAAACGCTTCACCATACGGTCTTCAAGAGAGTGGAAGCTGATCACTGAAAGACGGCCTTCAGGAGCCAAGATACTTGCTGCACCTTTCAATGCAGTATCTATCTCTTCTAATTCACTATTGATGTAAATGCGAAACGCTTGGAATGAACGCGTGGCTGGGTGTTTTTTCTCTTTAAAGCTCTTAGGTGCAGCATCTGAAATCAACTTCGCCAATTGACCAGTACGAGTCATCGGTTCGTTCTCTTCATTTTCACGGTAAGCCACAATCGCTTTCGCAATACGGCGAGCGTGTTTATCTTCCCCAAACTCACGAATCACCCAAGTGATATCGTCAAGATCCGCTTCCATCAGCCATTGTGATACTGGAATACCTGATGTTGGATCCATACGCATATCTAACGGGCCATCTTTCATGAAGCTAAAGCCACGCTCAGCATCATCAAGTTGCGGAGAAGAGACACCAAGATCCAGTAGTACGCCGTCAACCTTTCCAACTAACCCATACTCAGCAGCGTAATTCGCCATCCCAGAAAATGGACCGTGAATAATCGTAAAGCGAGGATCATCGATTTTACCTGCTTCAGCAATCGCTTGAGGATCGCGGTCTATACTGTAGAGGCGACCATTTTCGCCCAGTTTTGATAGGATTGTACGGCTATGACCACCGCGACCGAATGTACCGTCAATGTAGATACCATCAGGCTTAATTGCTAAGCCATCAATTGATTCATTAAGAAGTACGGATATGTGTTTAAATGCTTCGGTCATAGTTATCTCATGTGGCTGTCGCATTGACGAATTCAGATTCTCCAGTGTACTGATTTAGTGGCTTATCGCCACCACTAGCGAGTGAGAACACGTGATTTTGCGCTAAGTTTAATAGTTAGAAAATAAATTAGGTCAATTAAAAGCAAAAAACCCATCATAACAATTAAGTTACGATGGGTCTCGAATAGGTGGAGTTGACACATACGCCGGGTTCTGTCTCCGCTTTCGCGGCGGTAACCATTCGTCTAGGCCTGCAATCACTCACAGGCTCGAGCAACCTACCCGCTTCCTTACGCGAGCAACGCAATGTGGAAGCCTATTTGGTCTTGCTCCGGGTGGAGTTTACCTTGCTACGCACTGTTACCAGACGCACGGTGCGCTCTTACCGCACCCTTTCACCCTTACCTGATCCCTTTCGGGCCATCGGCGGTTTTCTCTCTGCTGCACTTGTCGTGGGCTCGCGCCCCCCAGGCGTTACCTGGCACCCTGCTCTATGGAGCCCGGACGTTCCTCCCCTCTGTCAGTCTCCCGAAGGACGTCAACGTCAGTATCCAAAAAAGGACCTCAACGTCAGTCTCCCGAAGGACATCAACAGAGCAGCGATTACCCAGTCAACTCCGAGGGCGGATTGTATAGAGTTCGAAGCAGGCTGTCTAGCAAGATCACAAATATGATGAAATGAGGGTGTTAAGTGGGCAAAAAGCGTGCAGTTAGTTATCAATGATTGGTCATTCCATAGAACGACGAAAGAGTAAGTAGGGAATCTCTCACCAAAATAGAGATCCCCAACTCGTTCATATCTCACTCTTGAGGGTAACGATGTGAAGTGACAAATAGTTAACAAACTCGATTGTCATTTCCTCGAGCAGATTAATCTAAATTCTCCAAGCCCCACTTATAGAGCGCATTTTTCTTAAGATTGTAGATCTCTGCCGCCATTGCTGCCGCTTTCTTCAAAGGTAGCTCTTTGGTCAAAATAGTTAGCGTTCGAGTGGCTTCATCTGGGATTGAATCATCACTACTCGTGCGATCGCCATGGATAAGCAACGCCATTTCACCACGCTGTTGGTTTGAATCGGACTTCACCCATTCAACTAATTCACCCAGAGGCATACCTTGAATCGTTTCAAAAGTTTTAGTGAGCTCACGAGCTAACACAACCTCACGGTCAGGGCCGAGGATCTCTAGCATATCTTCTAACGAATCAACGATGCGGTGCGGCGATTCATAAAAGATACAAGTGCGCTCAACTTTAGCAATCTCTAAGAACTTGTCTTTACGACCTTTGCTTTTTGCCGGCAAGAAGCCTTCGAAGCTGAATCGATCAGAAGGCAAACCGGACGCACTCAAAGCTGTAATCACCGCACATGCCCCCGGCAATGGCACAACTTTAACGCCCGCCTGACGACATTTGGTGACCAGATGGTATCCTGGATCACTAATTAACGGTGTACCTGCATCAGAAACTAACGCAATTGAGTGTCCGGCCATAAGTTTCTCAACCAAGACTTGCGCTTTTTGCTGTTCATTATGATCATGCAAGGCAAAAGTTTTTGTCTGAATACTAAAGTGAGACAACAATTTACCAGTATGGCGTGTATCTTCTGCTGCAATCAGGTCAACACTAGATAAAACGTCTATCGCACGTTGAGTGATATCGCCTAAATTGCCAATGGGAGTCGGCACAATGTAGAGAGTTGGGACCTCTGTTGGTAAGGTTTTGTTATCTGTCATTTGTTTACCATCACTTCAACGATTAATATAGACACAATTTTATACGGAATTAATTAAGAACTCATGGCCATGAAAAACCATAAGCGACGCAGTGTAACACGCTTACTCTCTCCTGTAGCCCTTGCTGTGATATTAACAGCTTGTAGCTCAACGCCATCAACACCTCAGTATGTTGATATTACGCTCGATCCAAATCAGACTGTGCAAACTTACCTGATGCGTGCAGATAGCACCTCTGGCAGCAAACAGAATGATTGGCTGATCATGGCACTAAAAGCTTCGGTTGAGGCTAATGATGTGACTCAATCAGAATTACTGATTAAGCGCCTTGCTCGTCAACAGATGACAGAAATGCAACAAGCCGAATGGCAACTCGCTCGAGCAGAACTCCTGATTAAACAAAATCAGCATGAAGAAGCACTGTCACTATTAAACTTCCACCCTGAATGGCAACTTTCAGATCCTCAATGGCAAGAATACCATCAGCTACGAGCGTCTTTGCTGGTAAAACAAGGTGACTACTTTGCCGCTGCACGTGAACTAAGCCAAGAAGCCACTTATGCACCAGTCGAAGATCAGCAGTTCATCGCTGATAGTGTTTGGAACAACCTAACTCGCTATACTGGTGGTGAGTTAACCGCCTATACTGCGCAGCCGGATGAAGCGACCTTCGCTGGTTGGTTGCAATTGGCTACCTATAGCCAAACCCTAGCGGGCTCACTAGCACAACTTCAAACATCTATCGAGCAATGGTTAGCCGCGAATCCAAATCACCCAGCGGCGGCATACACACCGCAAGCAATCCGAGATATTCTTGCACTTGAAATTACGAAACCAGTCAATACCGCACTATTGCTACCCTTAACAGGTAAATTTGCTAAGCAGTCTCAGCTTATTCGTGATGGTTTCATTCTAGAAATGATGAATGACAAAGAGCGAGATGAAAATGCAACTCTTACTGTTGTGGACACAAACGTAACCAGTATCGAAGAGTTAGAAGCAACGCTGGTAGAAAAGAATATAGACTTCGTTGTTGGCCCCCTCATCAAAGACAATATTGAGAAGCTTCAACGTGCCGAAGAGAATTTTGCTAAGCCAATGCCAATGCTTGCGCTGAACATCCCTGAGGAAATTGAAGCGAGCACCAGTACCTGTTATTTGGCGCTTTCACCAGAGCAAGAAGTCGCTCAGGCAGCTAAACACCTTGCCGAGCAAGGTTATCAATTCCCACTAGTTTTAGCGCCACAAGGTCGTCTTGGTAATCGAGTGATTGAAGCATTCCAAGAAGAGTGGAATAAACACAGTAGCAATAAAGTTGCGGTGAACCTGTTTGGTGATAAACGCCAGCTTCAGCGCAACATCAACAAAGTTTTTGGCCTGCAAGATAGCCAACAGCACATTGCGCAAATGGAATCGCTACTACGCATCCCACTAGAGAGCCAACCACGCAGTCGTCGTGATGTTGACGCAGTTTATATCGTCGCAAGCAGTGCTGAGCTGACGTTAATCAAGCCATTTATTGAAGTTGCAATTAACCCAGACACCACGCCACCGAAGCTGTTTTCAAACTCTCGAAGCAACAGTGGCCGCCACCAATATGAAGATCTCACAGGAGTCATGTACAGTGACATCCCACTTTTGATTCAACCTGATGCCAAATTGAAGGATCAAATGGAGCAATTGTGGCCGAAAGACTCCAACGCAGAGAAACGCCTTCAAGCACTAGGTATGGATGCTTACCGCCTAATGGAACAATTGCCACAGATGAAAGTCGTACCAGGTTACGCGATTAATGGTAATACCGGGCAACTCACTATTGATGAGAACTGCGTTGTGCAGCGTGAAATCAGTTGGGCAGAGCACGGTGCTGCGCACTAAACGCGCCACCGGTCAACAATACGAAGCCGCAGCTGAAAAGTATCTTATCAGTTGCGGCTTAACACTAATTGAGCGAAACTTCCTTGCTAAAGGTGGTGAGCTCGACCTCATCATGCGCGATAAAGACAGCATTGTTTTCGTTGAAGTGCGCTACCGAAAGAGTCAAGCTTTTGGTCATGCTGCAGAGACTGTCACTCGCTCAAAAATACAAAAGCTAATTAGAACAGCCAATGTGTGGCTGATGAAAAATGGCTTGTCCGTCTATTCAACTGATTTTCGCTTTGACTTAATCGCCATCCATCAAAATGGTGAACAAATCGAGTGGATCAAAAACGCAATAACTCAAGGATAAACAATGCTAGACAGCATTAAAGACAGCTTTACAGAAAGTATTCAAATTCAAATCGCAGCAGCAGAAGCTCTGCCAGATGCTATTACCCACGCAGCACAAGCTATGGTAACTAGCCTATTAAACGGCAACAAAATTCTTTGCTGTGGTAATGGTGGCTCCTCTTCAAATGCGCAACAGTTTGTCTCTTGCCTTTTAAACCGCTTTGAAACTGAGCGCCCAAGCCTACCCGCGATGGCACTGACAGCCGACAACACCACGCTCACCGCCGTTGCAAATGACTACCACTATGAAGAGATTTTTTCTAAACAGGTACGAGCATTCGGTCAAACCGGTGATATTTTATTGGCCATTTCTACCAGTGGTAACAGCAAGAACATCATCAAAGCGATGGAAGCGGCAGTAACGCGCGATATGACCATCATTGCACTGACTGGCAAAGACGGCGGTGAAATGGCTGGATTGCTTGGTGAACATGACGTTGAGATTCGTATTCCATCTCACAGAACAGCAAGAATTCACGAAGTTCATATGGTGACTCTGCACTGCTTATGCGATCTTATCGACCAAGTATTGTTCCCAGCTCACGAAGAGTAATTTATGAAGCTATTTCGAGCCCTTGTTCTGACCGTTGCTGCGCTAAGTATGACTGGCTGTGCTGGCTTGTTTGTCGCTGGTGCAGCAACAACGGCAAGCCTAGTGATTGATCCTCGTTCAACCCAAGAGATTTGGAGTGACAATAATATCGAGTTTGAAATCACAGGTCTTGGTAACAAAGCCCCCTTCCGAGGTAACGCCCGTGTGACAGCCAGCTCTTACAATGGAACGGTTATCCTGCTAGGGCAAGCTAACACAGCGGAGCTTAGTGAACAGTTCGAAGGGCAAGCTCGTAAAGTCAAAGGTGTAGACACCATTCACAACCAACTGAAGATAAAACAGCCATTATCTGTTGGGCAAATCAGCCACGATAGCTGGATCACCACAAAAGTGAAATCTGCATTACTGGCTAATTCAGAGCTAAATGGCGTCAAAATCAAAGTGATTACTGAAGATAAAGAAGTCTATCTACTCGGTTATGTTTCCCATGAGCATGCAGATATAGCAACGGATATTGCTCGTAATGTGTCAGATGTGAAGCAAGTGATTCGAGCTTTTCAGTTCGGTGACTAACCGTTTACCATCTTGCAGATACAAAAAAGCAGCGAATCATCGCTGCTTTTTTATTTACTAACTGGTGTTTATTTCACAACACGTAAGCTCGGACGACCTTTCGGTCTTGGCGGCTCATCATCAGACTCAGATTCAGTGCTTTCGACTGTTTGTTCAGAAGCGACAGAAAGAGGGCTTAACTCTTCTTCAACAATCAACTCTTCTTCTTCAAACTCATCCATATATGCATCTTCTGGCTCGAACATTGTACCTGCACCGTTTTCACGAGCATAGATAGCTTGAACCGCATATAGAGGAACGTTCACCGAGTGAGGACGGCCACTAAAACGCGCATTAAACGTAATCGCTTCGTTGCCAAGCTCAAGATTACCTACGGCTCTAGGCGCGATATTCAAAATGATTTGACCATCTTGAACAAACTCGTCAGGAACACGTACACCAGGTAACGTCGCCGCAACAACAAGGTGTGGCGTTAGTTCATTGTCCACCAACCACTCGTAAAATGCGCGCAGCATATACGGGCGGCGTGGTGTCATATTCGCAATATCCATCAGTGACGAATTAGCGAGTTAGGCGCATTTCACGCTCAGCTTCAGTAAGAGAAGCTAGGAATGAATCACGTTCGAATACTCGGTTCATGTACACTTTAAGTTCTTTCGAACCTGGGCCTACAAGCTCAATACCAAGCTGAGGAAGACGCCATAATAACGGTGCTAAGTAGCAGTCGATTAGGCTGAACTCTTCGCTCATAAAGTATTCGTATTCTGCAAACACTGGCGCTAGAGTCAGTAGATCGTTACGTAGTTTATTACGTGCAGATTCAGACTCTTCCGCTGAACCTTTTACTACTTTCTCAGCTAGTGTGTACCAGTTTCTCTCAATACGGTAAATCATCAGACGACTGTTACCACGAGCTACTGGGTATACAGGCATCAATGGTGGATGAGGAAAACGCTCGTCCAAGTATTCCATGATGATTTTAGAGTCGTAAAGCGCTAGCTCACGATCAACTAGAGTCGGTACCGTTTTGTACGGGTTAAGTTCAATAAGCTCAGCAGGTAGATTCATTTCATCTACAAGTTCTACTTCTACACTTACGCCTTTTTCCGCCAGGACAATACGTACCTGATGGCTATACATATCAGATGCACTTGAAAACAGAGTCATCACAGAACGTTTATTGGCAGCTACAGCCATGGAGCCCTCCAGCACACTTACAACGATAAAAACAATGGAGGCTATGCCTCCATTGTTAAGATTAAAAATTGGGAATTAGCACGGTATCGTAGCACAATTAGTGCACATCACGCCAATACTCTTTCTTAAGTAGTACTACAACGATTGCGAAGATAACAAGGAAAGCCATTACCCACCAACCAAGAGCATGACGTTCAAGCTTCACTGGGTCGCCTGAATACTCTAAGAAATTAACGAGGTCGCGAACCGCGTTGTCATACTCTTCAGTGTTCATTTCACCTGAACCATCAGACTCAACGCCAACCACTTTAGTAACTTCTTCGCCATCAACAACATGTGTTTCGTATACAGGCGTAGGAATACCTTGAAGCTCTTCTAGCACGTGTGGCATACCAACACTTGGGAAAACAATATTGTTTACACCAAATGGGCGGCTTGGGTCTTCATAGAAAGAACGCAAGTAAGTGTAGAGCCAATCTGTACCACGAACGCGAGCAACCAGTGTTAGATCTGGTGGTGGAGCACCAAACCATTTCGCTGCTGATTCTTGTGGTATTGCGTTAACCATCAGATCACCAACTTTCGCTTCAGGATCAAAAATCAGGTTATCTTTCAGTAGTTCAACTGGGATACCGATATCACGTGCAACACGCTCGTAACGCTGGTATTGAGTTGAGTGACAAGCAAAACAGTAGTTCATGAACAGCTTCGCACCGTTCTGTAACGAAGCTTGGTCTGATAGGTCATTGTTCGCTTTGTCTAGCGGTACATTTGCGCCCGCTGCCATCGCCAGAGAAGGCAGCATAGCAAAGAAAACTAAAATCCATTTTTTCATTTGAATGTCACCCTTTCTGGTAGTGGCTTCGTCGCTTCATTCTTACTGTAGAAGTACAGCAGTACAAAGAACATGAAGTAAGCTAAGCTAAAGATCTGAGCTAGTAGCGTGTAGGTTGGTGTCGCTGGAAGCGCACCCAAAATACCTAGCGCGATAAAGCTAATAGTGAACTGGATGATATTGAATAAATGGAATTTGCTACGGTAGCGGTAAGAACGAACCTTACAGCGATCCAACCATGGTAGAACAAATAGAACCACAATAGACGCGCCCATTGCTACTACGCCTAATAGCTTATCCGGAACCGCACGAAGGATCGCGTAGAACGGAGTGAAGTACCATACAGGAGCGATGTGCTCTGGCGTTTTCAGCGGGTTTGCAGCTTCAAAGTTAGGCGGCTCAAGGAAGTATCCACCCATTTCTGGGTTAAAGAACAGCACGTAACAGAACAAGAATAGGAAACCAGCAACACCTACCATATCTTTCACAGTCCCGTACGGGTGGAAAGGAATAGAATCGATGATATCGTATTTCTTGGTGTAATCCTTATGGAATGGGAACTGAGTTTTGTAGTCATCGCCCATTGAGCCTTTAGGAAGCTTAGTTTCGATACCGTCTGGGTTATTCGAACCAACTTCGTGTAATGCTAGTACGTGAAGCACGATAAGCAACAGAAGTACAATTGGTAGAGCAATAACGTGGAGTGCGAAGAAACGGTTCAGTGTCGCACCAGAAATTACGTAGTCACCACGAATCCACAATGTTAGGTCATCACCAATAACAGGAATAGCACCAAACAGAGAAATGATAACCTGAGCACCCCAGTAAGACATCTGACCCCATGGTAGTAGGTAACCCATGAATGCTTCAGCCATCAATACCAAGAAGATCAACATACCGAAGATCCACAGCAGTTCACGAGGTTTCTGGTATGAACCGTAGATAAGACCACGGAACATGTGCAGATAAACAACAACGAAGAACGCAGAAGCGCCTGTTGAGTGCATGTAACGCAATAACCAACCGTACTCTACATCACGCATGATGTATTCGATTGACGCGAATGCACCATCACCAGATGGAACGTAGTTCATTGTTAGCCAGATACCTGTCAGGATCTGGTTAACCAAAACAAGCATTGCGAGTGAACCGAACAAATACCAAAAGTTAAAGTTCTTTGGCATCGGGTACTCAGAAAGGTGCTTTTTATACGCATTCATTGCGGGTATGCGTTTTTCGACCCAATCAAGTAGAGCTTGCATTATGCCTCCCCTCCTTCATCGATACCGATAATGATCTTAGTATCACTCAGGTACATGTGTTTAGGTACGACTAGGTTAAGTGGCGCAGGAACGCCCTGGAATACACGGCCTGCCATGTCAAACTTCGAACCATGACATGGACAGAAGAAACCAGATTTCACACCCTGAACTTGTTCGCTAAAACTGTCAGGTAAATAAGTCGGTGAACAACCAAGGTGTGTACAGATACCAACAGCAACGAAATACTCTGGCTTAATTGAGCGGTAAGCGTTTTGAGCATAAGTTGGTTGTTGTTCTTCGCCTGAAGCTGGGTCACGTAGCTGGCCATCAAGACCTTTAAGGGTCTCGACCACTGATTGTGCACGACGGACAACCCATACAGGTTTACCACGCCATTCAACACGAACCATCTGACCTTCTTCGAGTTTGCCAATGTCGACTTCGACAGGGGCACCCGCAGCTTTGGCTTTTTCACTTGGGTTCCAAGATTTAATAAAAGGAACGGCGACAGCAGCTGCTCCAAGACCACCAACAACAGCTGTTGTAGCAGTTAGGAAACGTCTGCGACCGTTATTTAAAGGCGCATTGCTCATCCAAACATTCTCCCATTTGCTCCCTGTGGACTATTGATATTCCGCTTAAAGAGCATGGCTAACAAAATACGAATTTAGTTGTATTTATTTGATGGCAAATGATAAATAAAACCCTACTTTTTGACAAGATAAAGCTACCTTTTTGTAACATTTGTGAGGCGAATCGCCAGTGAGGTCACAAAAGGGGCATAAGTCAGACAAAACTTAGGAAAAACGAGAGATTAGAAGGGATTTTTTTTGAATAGAAAAACAAAAAGCTCGGCATATAGCCGAGCTTTGAACCACAATCCCAGTAAAACTGGAGCGGTATAATTTCCGAAAAGGAAATTAACGCTTAGAGAACTGTGGACGACGACGTGCTTTACGTAGACCAACTTTCTTACGTTCAACGCAACGAGCGTCACGAGTAACGTAACCAGCTGCACGTAGAGCAGGACGGAAAGACTCATCGTATTCCATTAGAGCGCGAGTGATACCGTGACGGATAGCACCAGCTTGACCAGAAATACCACCACCAGAAACAGTGATGTATAGGTCTAGTTTCTCAGTTAGTTCAACTAGCTCTAGAGGCTGTTTAACAACCATGCGAGAAGTTGGACGACCGAAGTACTCATCAAGGCTACGCTTGTTGATTACGATGTTGCCGCTGCCTGGTTTAATGAAAACACGCGCAGCTGAGCTTTTGCGACGGCCAGTGCCGTAGTATTGATTCTCTGCCATTTTCGAAATCCCCGATTAGATGTCTAGTACTTGAGGTTGTTGAGCAACATGGTTGTGCTCAGCGCCAGCGTAAACTTTCAGCTTACGGTACATAGCACGGCCTAGAGGACCACGTGGTAGCATACCTTTAACTGCTAGCTCAAGAGCCATTTCAGGCTTACGATCGATCAGCTTTTCAAAAGTGATTGATTTTAGGCCGCCTGGGAACTCAGAGTGACGGTAGTATACTTTGTTCTTAGCTTTGTTACCTGTTACAGCAACTTTCTCAGCATTGATAACGATGATGTAATCACCAGTGTCAACGTGAGGAGTGTATTCAGCTTTGTGTTTGCCACGTAGGCGAGATGCAATTTCACTTGCTAGACGACCAAGAGTTTTACCTTCAGCGTCTACAACGTACCAGTCGCGTTTTACAGTTTCTGGTTTAGCAACGAAAGTTTTCATGCTAATAATAACCCGTTTATATTTAAATTTACACTTAAGGAGCAATATGCTCCCACTGACTAAGAGTCCAGTCAACACCCCTTCGAGTGGTTGGTTCTCTCGACCCGTTATGTCGAAATACCTTCGATAATCAAGGTCTGCAGTAACGGTGGGTCGCAGGATTATAGAGAAGTCAGTTGAAAAAATCACCTCTTTTTCAGCAAAAAATGTATTTTTTTTCATTCTATTGCTGATTAGCAATTTTTTAAGCTAAATGCTCTTTTGCTAGATAGTCATGGCTTTGCATTTCAATCAATCGAGATTGGCAACGTTTGAACTCAAATTCGAGCAAGCCATCACTGTACAACTCTTCTAAAGCCACTTCTGCTGAGATGATTAATTTCACATTTCGCTCGTAAAATTCATCCACTAACGCAATAAAACGGCGCGCCGCATCATCAATTGCGCGGTCCATTTTGACGACATCTGCAAGCAAGACGGTATGATAAATACGCGAGAGTTCAATATAGTCATTTTGGCTTCGTGCCGTTTGGCATAACTGAGCGAATGTTGCGTGTAACACCCCTTCCGATGTTTCAACCACTTCAATCTGACGATGGTTTATATCAATACTTTGCTCACCATGTCGCTCTTCACCAACAAGTTGCTCAAAATAACGATGTAGATTCTTGTTTGCTTGTTCATCGAGTGGATGATGGTAAATCTCAGCCTGTTCCAAGGTTCGTAGGCGATAATCAATACCACTATCGACATTAAGCACTATGCAATTTTCTTGAATCAGTTTAATCGCAGGTAAGAAGCGAGCACGTTGCAAACCATTTCGGTACAGATCTTCTGGCGGGATATTTGATGTTGCCACCAAAACCACCCCTCTTTTAAACAGCGCTTGAAACAAAGTGCCGAGGATCATGGCATCGGTTATATCTGAAACGAAGAATTCATCGAAACAGATAATTTCTGCTTCCGCTTTAAAGGTATCCGCCACCAGCTCCAATGGATCATTCACATCCCCCAGTGCATTTAACTCATCATGGACCCGATACATAAAGCGGTGAAAATGCACTCGCATCTTTTTCTCTGTCGGAAGTGCATCAAAGAAGGTATCCATTAAGTAGGTTTTACCCCGCCCTACACCACCCCAAAAATAGAGACCTTTGGGCGCGATAGGTTGCTCTGGCTTTTTACCAAACCAGCTTTTCCATCCCGTCATTTTTTCAACGGGCATATTCACATATTGGATAAATTCATGGTAAAGCGTATCTAACGCAGTCACCGCTTTAAGCTGGGCTGCATCTTGCTGAAAACCATGATCTTTAATGTCTTTTTGATAGTTATCTAAGGGCGTCATGTCTTCATTGACCTACAGAAGAAGAGTTGAAACTGCTATGTAGAGCACATGCATTTTTCTTTATTGGTTGAGTCTCTCATAGTACCATGTCATCTGAACATGTGTAACTAAGTAGTAATAAACATGTTAAATAACAACAATAAGGAGCTAATATGCCTTGGATTTACGCCCTAGTTGGTTTGCTTGTTGGGATTTTGTTAGGTGTCATCATTTCTCGTCTAACGACTCCTGGATACAAAAAGCAGAAAAGCACGCAGAAAGAATTAGAAACAGCAAAGTTTGAATTAGAGCAGCAGAAGCAAGACCTTGCTGACCACTTTGCTCAAACAGCAGAAATGCTCGACTCACTGGGTAAAGAGTACACAAAACTGTACCAACATATGGCTAAAACCTCTTCTGAGCTACTGCCAAATATTCCAGTGCAAGATAACCCGTTCAATAAGAAAGTGGCAGCGCAAAGCCAACCTGATGAAACAGTGACTGAGGAAGTTTCACCTTCATCAGATGAGGCACCAAAAGATTATGCCTCAGGTGCAACGGGCCTACTAAAAGAAGAGAGAAAAGAAATTCTCGATTCAGAACAAGTCGTCACAGCAAAAGCGTCATAACACCAATTTAATTGGTGAACTTTGCAAAGGTTTTTGAGTCATAACTCTCATATGTTCCCATTGATTTTTTGTTTCCAAGCAAAATATTAAATCTAAGGGACTAATCACATAGGAGTTATCAGATGAAAAAACCTTTGCTTGCTTTAACCGTCCTATCACTAAGCTTAAGTTCAATCATCGCGCCAATGCCTGCCACTGCAGCATTGCCACTTTCCGTTAATGGTGAGCAGCTTCCTAGTCTTGCTCCCATGCTAAAAAAAGTCACCCCTGCGGTCGTCAGTATTTCCGTTGAAGGAACTCAAGTATCTAAACAACAGATCCCAGAGCAGTTCCGATTTTTCTTCGGACCAGACTTTCCAGCAGAGCAGTTACAAGAGCGTCCTTTTAGGGGATTAGGCTCAGGCGTTATCATCAACGCTAAGAAAGGCTATATCGTTACCAACTATCACGTCATCAATGGCGCAGAGAAAATCCGCGTCAAATTACATGATGGTCGTGAATACAACGCTGAATTAGTAGGTGGTGATCAAATGTCAGATGTCGCCCTACTCAAATTAGAGAAAGCCAAGAACCTCACGCAAATCAAGATGGCGGATTCAGATGCGCTACGAGTCGGTGACTTTACGGTAGCCATTGGTAACCCATTTGGCTTAGGTCAAACAGTCACATCAGGGATTGTTTCAGCCTTGGGGCGAAGCGGCTTAAATTTGGAGAACTTCGAGAACTTCATTCAAACCGATGCTGCAATTAATAGTGGTAACTCGGGCGGCGCTCTGGTGAACCTCAATGGTGAATTGATTGGTATTAATACAGCCATCTTAGGGCCAAATGGCGGCAATGTCGGAATTGGTTTTGCTATACCGTCCAACATGATGACCAACCTAACTAATCAAATCTTAGAGTTTGGTGAAGTGAAACGCGGTATGTTAGGTGTTCAAGGTGGAGAGATCACCTCTGAGCTGGCAGAAGCTCTCGGCTATGAGTCAAGTAAAGGCGCGTTTGTGAGCCAAGTTGTTCCAGATAGCGCAGCCGATAAAGGTGGTCTTGAAGCAGGCGACGTGATTGTTTCAGTCAATGGTAAATCAATCAACTCCTTCAGTGAGTTGCGTGCGAAAGTCGCGACACTAGGCGCAGGCAAAACTATTACTTTAGGCATCATTCGAGATGGAAAGGCTAAAGACTTCGATGTGACCTTAGGTGAAATGCAAAATGCCAAAGCCTCTGCTGATAAACTTCATGAAGGTTTAACGGGCGCAGAACTATCGAATACCAACTCAAGTGATTCGATTCAAGGGATTAAAGTGACCTCTGTTGAGCAAGGGTCGAATGCAGACAACTACCAACTTGAACAAGGTGATATCATCATTGGCGTTAACCGTCAGCGAGTGAAGAATCTGGCTGAGTTCCGCAAAGTCGTTGAAAAACACCCGGGGGTATTAGCCCTTAATGTTCAACGAGGCGATCGAACCATTTATCTTGTGATTCGATAAGTCAAAACGCGACCTCTCCCTGAAAGGACAGTTGTAGCTTCAGCTGTCCTTTTATTAATCCCCCATCTAGTGCTATTCTTTCGCAACTTATAACTGATTGACATGAGAAGAGAATAGTATGCTGCAATTCATAGTGCGTTCGGTAGGTTTAGGGTTAGCAACCGCTGCTCTTTTGCTGCTCGCATTACCTTCACTTAGAAGCAATATTCTTCCCCAAGTGTCATTAGAACCCTCTAAAGATGACGCTCAGCAACAAGTCTCTTTCAATCATGCCGTAAGAAGTGCTGCTCCAGCCGTGGTTAATATCTACAGTCGCAAATACACTGAGGCGGACCGCTCTAAACTATTAACTCAAGGCTTAGGCTCGGGTGTTATCGTCAGTGAAAAAGGCTACATTATTACTAACTACCATGTTGTTGCTCAAGCCGATCAAATCATTGTCGCGCTGCAAGATGGCCGAGTTGCTGCAGCTCAACTCGTAGGTAAAGATCGTCGTACTGACATTGCCATTTTACGCGTTGAAGGCTCTAACTTGCCTGTCATTCCTTTAAACCCAGAGTACTCGCCTAAGGTTGGTGATATCGTCCTCGCCATTGGTAACCCATACAACTTAGGCCAAACCACGACTTTCGGCATAATTTCAGCGACGGGTCGCTCTTCTATCAGCGCAGATGGCCGCCAAGCCTTTATTCAAACTGATGCCGCAATCAATGAAGGTAACTCTGGAGGCGCATTGGTCAATACTCGTGGTGAACTCGTTGGTATTAACACAGCTTCATTCCAACAAGCCACTGAGCTTGAAACTTACGGTATTTCTTTTGCGATCCCATATTCACTAGCCAATAAAATCATGCAGAAAATCATTGCTGATGGCCGAGTTATACGCGGCTACATTGGTGTAGATGGGCAAGACATCAACTCAGTAACTTCTCGCCTACTAGGCAATGAGCATCTGGGTGGTATTGTCGTATTGGGCGTTGATCCTAATGGGCCAGCTGCAGCTGCAGGCTTTGAAGCACAAGACATCATCTTAAAAATTGATGGGCAAAAGATAAATGGTCGCCAAAGTGTTCTAGATATTGTTACCGAGTTAAGACCAGGCACAGTGGTGGATGTGTTGATACTACGTAAAGGTAAAGAGAAAACGCTCAGTGTTACCATAGCGGAAGACACCCGTTAATTAGTTCTCGATACCTAGCTTCTCACTGACAAATAGTAGAACAAAAAAATCCCATGCAGTGCATGGGATTTTTTATTTATGACTCTTCGCTTTCTTCGCTTGAACTTGCCGATGCTGACTCAATCTCTATGCGAGTCACACGTTGTAAGCCTCTTGGCAGCAAGCCACCACGTCGGCCACGTTCACCTCGGAAGTTTTCCAAATCAGATGGTTTCAAACCTAGCTTACGCTTGCCAGCATAAAGCGTTAAGGTTGCATCTTTTGGCACAGCAAGAAGATGAGAAAGAATCTCTTCACGATCCTTCGCTTTTGCTGCCGGAATATTAATGATCTTGTTGCCTTTACCCTTCGCCAATTGCGGCAAGTCTTTTATTGGGAACAAGAGCATACGGCCTTGGTTAGTAATAACGACAATTTCATCTGAGTCTAAATCTGATATCGCTTTCGGCGTCATCACTTCCGCATTCGCAGGTAGAGTGACAAGCGCTTTACCACTGCGGTTCTTAGACAACAGGTCGCTGCCCTTACAAACAAAACCATAACCCGCATCAGAGCCAACTAACCATAGTTGCTCTTCTTCACCCATGATGACTTGACGAATATTACTGCCTGCTGTGATGTTAAGGCGACCTGTAATCGGTTCACCTTGACTACGTGCAGAAGGTAACGAGTGCGATTCTAATGAATAGCTTCGACCGTCACTACCAAGGAACACGGCTTGTTGATTACTCTTACCACGAGCATGCGCCAAGTAGTTATCACCTGACTTATAGCTCAAGGTTTCAGCATCAACATCGTGCCCTTTCGCATGACGAATCCAACCTTTTTCAGATAGAACTACTGTTATTGGCTCACTTGGAACAAGGTCACGCTCAGTTAGCGCCTTCGCTTCTGCACGTTCAACTAGCGGAGAACGGCGATCATCGCCATACTTATCAGCGTCCGCCTGGATCTCTTTCTTAAGCAGCGTATTCATACGGCGCTCAGAGCCTAGTAGCTTCTCTAGCTTCTCACGCTCTTTTTCAAGCTCATCTTGCTCGCCACGGATTTTCATCTCTTCTAGCTTAGCTAGGTGACGAAGTTTGGTGTCTAGAATCGCATCCGCTTGAATATCGGTAATACCAAAACGAGCCATCAATACAGCTTTAGGATCATCTTCGGTACGAATGATCTCGATCACTTCATCTAGGTTTAGATACGCAATCAACAAACCTTCGAGGATGTGCAAACGCGCCATCACTTTATCAAGACGGTACTGAAGACGACGACGAACTGTTGTACGACGGAACTCAATCCACTCTGAAAGAATCTGTACCAAACCTTTCACTTGAGGGCGATTGTCGAGGCCAATCATGTTCAAGTTTACGCGGAAGTTCTTTTCTAAATCCGTTGACGCAAACAAATGATTCATTAACTGATCGCAATCGATACGGTTTGAGCGAGGCACCACCACAATACGTGTTGGGTTCTCGTGATCCGACTCGTCACGCAGATCGTCCACCATTGGTAGCTTTTTCGCGCGCATCTGGTTGGCAATCTGCTCAAGCAACTTCGCGCCCGACACTTGGTGTGGCAAAGCAGTGATAACAATATCAGAGCCTTCTTTGTGCCAAACTGCGCGCATCTTAATGCTGCCACGGCCAGTACGGTAGATCTTCTCAAGATCTGCCTTAGGCGAGATAATTTCGGCTTCTGTTGGGTAATCTGGGCCTTGAACAAAGTTCATTACATCCGACAGTTCTGCTTTCGGATGGTCAATCAGGTGGATAGCGGCATCGGCCACTTCACGCACGTTATGTGGCGGGATATCCGTTGCCATACCAACCGCAATACCCGTAACACCATTTAAAAGAATATGAGGCAGACGCGCAGGTAGCATCTGCGGCTCTTTCATGGTGCCATCAAAGTTTGGTTGCCATTCAACCGTACCTTGACCTAGCTCCCCAAGTAGCACTTCAGCAAACTTAGACAGCTTCGCTTCGGTATAACGCATTGCCGCGAACGATTTTGGATCGTCTGGCGCCCCCCAGTTACCTTGACCGTCAACCAGTGGATAACGGTAAGAGAATGGCTGAGCCATCAATACCATCGCTTCATAACACGCCGAGTCGCCATGTGGATGGTATTTACCTAACACGTCACCAACCGTACGTGCAGATTTTTTATATTTAGCCGCCGCCGAGAGACCAAGCTCTGACATTGCGTAGATGATGCGTCGCTGAACCGGTTTTAATCCATCACCAATGTACGGCAATGCGCGGTCCATAATTACGTACATCGAATAGTTCAGATAAGCGTCTTCAGTGAACTTGCGCATTGGCAGTTGTTCTACGCCATCGTATGTAATTTCTGTAGACATCCGTTAAACCTCTGCCATATCACCGTTAGATTGCAACCAAGCTCGGCGGTCATCCGCACGCTTCTTGCCTAGCAACATATCCATCATTTCCATGGTCTGCTCATTGTCATCAATGGTTAACTGAACCAGACGACGAGTATTTGGATCCATGGTTGTTTCACGCAGCTGTAGCGGGTTCATCTCACCCAGACCTTTGAATCGCTGCACGTTGATTTTGGCTTTCTTCTTCGATAGGCGCTCTAAGATGCCCTCTTTCTCATCGTCATCTAAGGCATAGAAAACTTCTTTGCCACAATCGATACGATATAGAGGAGGCATTGCAACATAGATATGACCCGCTTCCACAAGAGCTCGGAAATGGCGAGTAAATAGAGCACACAGCAGCGTTGCTATATGAAGACCATCCGAGTCCGCATCGGCAAGGATACAGATTTTACCGTAGCGTAGACCATTGAGATCATCGTTGTCAGGATCAATACCAAGCGCAACCGAGATGTCGTGTACTTCTTGAGACGCTAATACCTGATCAGCCGAAACTTCCCACGTATTAAGAATTTTACCGCGCAGTGGCATCACCGCTTGGAATTCACGATCACGAGCTTGTTTCGCAGAGCCGCCCGCCGAGTCACCCTCGACAAAGAAGATTTCAGTGCGATTAAGATCTTGTACAGAACAGTCGGTTAGTTTACCTGGCAGTGCAGGGCCTGAGGCAACCTTCTTACGCACCACTTTTTTACTTGCGCGCATACGACGATGAGCGTTAGCAATACAGACTTCTGCCAACTGCTCAGCAAGTTGAGGTTTTTCGTTCAGCCATAAACTAAAGGCATCTTTTACCACGCCAGATACAAAAGCTGCGGTTTGACGAGAAGATAGGCGCTCTTTAGTTTGACCTGCAAACTGAGGGTCTTGCATCTTAACGGACAAAACGTAAGAGCAGCGATCGAAGATATCGTCACCGGTTAACTTAACACCACGTGGTAGCAAGTTACGGAATTCGCAGAACTCACGCATCGCATCCAATAGGCCTTGGCGCAGACCATTAACGTGTGTACCACCTTGTTTGGTTGGTACCAAGTTAACGTAGCTCTCGGTGATCATCTCGCCGCCTTCTGGCTGCCAAATCACAGCCCAAGTCGCCATTTCTGTTTCCGCGGTGAATTCACCGATATAAGGTTCTTCCGGCAGGACCTCATAGCCTTTAACGCCTTCAGCCAGATAATCTTTAAGACCGTCTTCGTAGAACCACTTGTGTTCTTCGTTGTTGACCTTATCGCTAAAGGTAATCTCTAAGCCTGGGCAAAGTACCGCTTTCGCACGTAAGTTGTTTACCAAGCGCAATGCGGAGAATTTGTAGCTATCGAAGTATTTAGCATCTGGCCAGAAGTGAACTGACGTACCTGTATTACGGTGACCACATGTGCCTGTTACCGTCAATTCTGTTACAGCATTACCGCTTTCAAACGCAATTTCATGAATTTCGCCGCCACGTCTTACCGTAACTTCAACACGTTTGGACAGGGCATTTACAACCGAAATACCTACACCGTGTAAACCACCAGAAAACTTGTAGTTGTCGTTAGAGAACTTACCACCAGCGTGTAGCTTGGTCATAATAAGTTCAACACCCGAGATACCTTTCTCAGGGTGAATATCAACCGGCATGCCTCGACCATCATCGATCACTTCAAGTGATTGGTCAGCATGGAGAATGACTTTTATCTTCTTTGCATGGCCCGCGAGCGCTTCATCAACCGAGTTATCAATTACCTCTTGGGCGAGGTGGTTCGGGCGCTCCGTTTCGGTATACATACCAGGGCGATGTCGTACTGGGTCAAGACCTTCGAGGACAGAGAGGTCTTTCGCATTATATTGTTCAGTCATAATACGGGATATCTTTATAAAGAATAAATGAGTAGCTAAGCAGGCGGGTGAATGTGCTTTCTAATAATTCGATTAAAAAATCGCGAAAACGAACAAACTCTAATCGCTTTGCATTCTGCTCAACACAGGAGAAACATAGTCTGGAAGAGACGTTATGATGTCAAGCGAGATAAGTAAGTAACAGGTAAATTTATGACTCTACGCTCAATGAGGGTCACATAAGTTAAAGTTGTAGAAATTTGATGATTTGTTCAGGATAACGCTCAAAGTCGATAAAACTATGATCGCCGTCTGGCTCAACCGTCTGTTTTGCGCCGTTAAATTTACTTACCGCTTGACGATAATCGAGCACCTCGTCGCCCTCTTGCTGCAATAACCAAAATTCACTTGGCTCACGAATCGTTGGCGTATCGAGTGCTTTTAATTCATCAATGTGCTTATCTTCGAGTATATAGCGTTCATTGGTATACGGGTTTACTTGCTCACCTAAGTAATCCACCAGCAATTCATATGGTTTGATTGCCGGATTGACCACCACAGCCCTAAAACCAAACTGCTGGTTGAGCCACATCGACATATATCCGCCAAGTGAGCTGCCGACTAAGGCAATACGATAATCAGATTGGTACTGAGCAACAATCTCGAGCAACAACTCACTCGCTTGCTCTGGAAAGCATGGCAACTTCGGTACCACAACTTTGATATCCGAGCGGTGTTGCTCGCAATACTCACGCATGACATTGGCCTTGTGAGAAAGCGGTGAGCTGTTAAAGCCATGAATATAAAGAAGTAGTGAGGGTTTCATAACCGACCTTAATAGCCTGCTGAGTTAAAATCAGGTTGGAAGCTGCCAATGGGAAGGCGTTTAACTACCGTCTCAAGGTTTCCGCTGGCTTCAAGCGTCAACTCACGCCAACCAGGAGAAAGCGTATCTAAAGCAAAATCATCGGAGTTAGGCTTAAACTGAACACAAGTAGAAGGTGTTGCCATTACGCGAACGCCTTTGTGCAGAACATTCATATCTTGGTGAACATGCCCACATAGCACAGCTTTGACATTACTGTGCTTTTCTACCACTTGCCAAAAATCTTGTGCATCTTTCAAAGTATGCTGATCAAGCCAAGCACTACCAACTAAAATCGGGTGATGATGAAGTAAAACAAGGGTATGACGATCTGAATGCTGCGCGAGTTTCTCATCCAGTAACTCTAACTGCTGATCACTAAGACGGCCATGAGGCACACTCACGACTTGTGAATCAAGCAAGATCATTTGCCAATGTTCACCCAATAAAACGTGTTCCACTTGCTGAATTTGATCGGATGGAATGACCGTCGACATATTGGGTTTATAGTCGTGATTTCCAGGTAACCAGTAACAAGGCTTTTCCAAAGGTGCAATGCCTTGCTCAAAACGCTGGTAAGAGGCTTCACTATGATCTTGCGAGATATCACCGGTCGCTAAAAGTGCATCATAAACGCACTCTTGCTCGATGACTGCATCTACAACCGCTTTAAAACTCTCTCCGGTGTTTACACTTAGCAAACCACCATCCGTTGCTTCAAACAGGTGAGTGTCAGTAATTTGGAGCAGTCTTATGCTGCCATCTGATGAACTTGACGTTACTTTCAAAATTACAAACCTAAATATTGATCGGCGTCCGGCTAATACCATGCCGTAGACAAAACGTTAACCAATCTCCCAAGAAACGATTCAATTGTGCTTTTTCATCCTGTTGAACCATTTTGTCGTTGGGGTAGTCATAGCGAGCATTTATGCGTTTCAAATGTTCACATTGAGATACTTCTGCTACGCGAGCATCGTGGTAGAGCCTGACAGACATTTTTGGCAATGGAAATACCGGAACGTCATCACTTTGACAAATATCGACCAAAGTTGTGTACTTTGTGACTTCGCCCACTTGAATTTGATACGTCATGTTAGCAGCTTGATAGCAACGAACCTCTCCTACACTCGCATTGATAGGAATGAGAGCGTTGAGCTTGGCATAATTTGTTTCGTATGTGCGCATCAGTTCAGCTAAATCAACATGATACGGCTTTTTCATTGCTACTTGTGCCATTCGCTTCTTAAACGTTGGTAATTGAGCTGTAACCATTGTAAAGCAATGATAGAAGCTCCATTTTCAAATTTTCCATTCAGTACCCATTCATAAGCCTCCACCCGGCTAATGACGTGAACTTTAATGTCTTCACCTTCATAGTCTAAACCATGAACGCCCTGTGCGGTTGATGCATCGACTTTTCCGACATACACATCCAGCATTTCTGAGCAGCCACCAGAAGAAGGATAATAAGAAGTCACTTTTTCTAAATTAGCGACTTCGATACCAGCCTCTTCAACAGCTTCACGTCTAACGACGTCTTCAGCGGTTTCACCACTATCAATGATGCCAGCAACGATTTCCATCTGCCACGGTGAAGCATGTTCAAGTGCACCCACTCGAATCTGCTCGATAATCACCACCTGATCGGTCACAGGATCATACGGCAACATCGCAGCAGCATGACCACGTTCAAACATTTCTCTTTCTATAGGCTGACTCCAACCGCCTTCAAACAACTTATGTCGAAAGCGATACTTAATCATGCTGAAGAAACCTTTGAAAAGTGTCTCTTTTGAGATTATTTCCACATCTTGGGGAGTAAACTCACCTTGTGGTTTGTCAGATGGTTGCATTTGGCACCTCGCTGAGTGAATCTTATAGTTTACTCAGACAAAAGCTTAACTTCCAAGGATATGGCTCAACTTTTTATATAATTTTTATATTAATAGTTAAATTGAGTAATTAAATATATTGCACAGTCGGACAGTTAAGTGTAAAAAAATGCAAAGTTTTGCACGAATTCACATCAGTATGGGGTAAACTCTTGAACAGTAACCCTTTTCATATATTGGCAGGAATAGGACCTATGAAGAAACTGCTTCCACTATTTATCAGTGCAGCATTAGGCAGCATGAGTACCAACGCTTTTGCTGACACACTCGCTGAGATCTACAATCAAGCGAAAGAAAATGATCCAACACTATTGAGTGCCGCAGCGCAGCGTGATGCCGCTTTCGAAGCCGTAACTTCTAGCCGCTCTAGTCTATTGCCACAAATCACCTTAAATGCTGGCTACAACATTAACCGTAGTGATGTAGATTCTCGTGATAGCGATAAGCTCACGGCAGGTATTAACTTCTCGCAAGAGCTTTACCAACGTTCGAGCTGGTTAACACTTGATGTCTCTGAGAAAAGCGCTCGTCAAGCTGATGCTTCTTATGCAGCGGCTCAACAGGCTTTAATCTTACGAGTATCACAAGCTTACTTTGATGTGCTTCGCGCTCAAGATAACCTAGTCTTTGTTCAAGCTGAAAAAGCGGCTGTTGGTCGTCAACTAGAACAGACAAAACAGCGTTTTGAAGTAGGTCTATCTGCAATCACTGACGTACACGATGCGCAAGCACAATATGATGCAGTACTGGCAGATGAAGTTCTTGCAGAGAACAGCCTAATCAACAGCTACGAAGGTCTACGTGAGATTACAGGTCAAGAGCACGCTTCTCTAGACGTGTTAGATACTAAACGTTTCTCAGCGACTCGTACTCAAACGCCAATTAACCAATTAATTGAAGAAGCGCAGCAGCAAAACTTAAGCCTACTATCAGCTCGTATTGCTCAAGACGTAGCGAAAGACCAAATCTCACTGGCAAGTTCTGGTCACCTACCATCGCTAACTCTTGATGGTGGCTATAACTATGGTGACGAGCGTAACAGCAACAACTTCTCTGAAGGCGATGCTTCTGACTTTAGTGTTGGTGTTAACCTAGCAGTACCGCTTTACACAGGTGGTAACATCAGTTCGCAAACTAAGCAGGCTGAATACAGCTATGTTGCTGCAAGCCAAGATCTTGAAGCTCAATACCGTAGCGTTGTGAAAGATGTTCGCGCATTTAATAACAACATCAGTGCTTCAATCGGTGCACTACGTGCTTACGAGCAAACGGTAGTGTCAGCAGAATCAGCACTTGAAGCCACAGAAGCTGGTTTTGATGTAGGTACTCGTACCATCGTTGATGTTCTTGATTCAACACGTCGTCTATATGATGCAAACAAGAACCTATCTAACGCGCGTTACGACTATATCCTAAGTGTTCTACAATTACGTCAAGCCGTAGGTACACTAAGCGAACAAGACATTATGGACATCAACGCAGGCCTTAAAACAGCCAAGAAATAAGTAAGATTGTTCCTAAAAAAATAGCTAACGTCACCGTTAGCTATTTTTTTTGTCTCGAGTTCATACTTAGGGTTAGTTTGTTTTAGTAAACCGTATCGATTTTAACATTTTTTTCGACCAACCAATCTTGCTGATTATTAATAGTTAGTTGCAAAGCCACATCAACAGGTTGCTCAGGGTCGATAGCAAACTGCCAAACAAACGCCACTTCCCATTGATTTTGATTGTGCGTACGCAGCTCTAAAAGATCACCGTCTATGACCCAGCTTTCATCACCCTGCTTAATTGAAATACTTTCTACATCAAGCTCTGCAGGTAGTGCTTTGTCCGATTCAAGGTACAATGCGCCATGTAAGTTGCTCTCTTGCACTTCACCAATTGTTGGCATCTTATTGATCCAAAGATTGCTCTTAAGCTCCACGGTTGCCTGCTCCACCGTAATTTGATTCGGTTGTTCCCACACAACAGGTTGAGTTGCACACCCAACCAGTAATGCTGCACCTAGCGATAACAATGCCACTTTTTTCATCATCTTACCCTTGCTGTTTCGTTTGCTGCTGCTCTAACCACTCTTTTAGTATCTGTATATCATACTGATACTCATTTTTCATTTCTTCCACCCAATCATCAATGTTCTCCCACCAAGCTGGAAGATCCGGTGATTGTGCTTTTTGCGCGACACTTTGTATGTGCTTCAAACCTATAGAACCTGCCGCACCTTTGATTTTATGCGCTTCAGAAACAATGCCTTCTTGATGCTTAGCCGTCATATTAGAATCTAATAACTGCAGGTAACCTGGCATCATCTCTTCAAACATTGTGATGCTATCCAACACCGGTGCTGTACCAACAATACCTACATACGATTCCAACATATCTAAATCAAGCAGCCGAGCATAAATCTCCCCCCCCTCTTGAGTATCAGATGACGGCTTGCTGATAGGCGCTGCTGATGGCTGCAACGGTTCGTCCGAAGTGAACTTGGCAATAACATTATGTACATCGGTAACTGAGAGCGGCTTGCTGATCGCATCATCCATGCCCTTCTCAAGGTATTCAGCTTTGTTATTCAAAACATTTGCAGTCAAAGCCACCAGCGGAGGTAAGTCTTTGTAAGTCCGGCGATAAAAATCTGCCACATCAAAACCTGTCATATCAGGTAATTGAATATCTAAGAAAGCTAGGTCATAAATCTCTGGATCAAACATTTCAATCGCATCTTGACCTGTCATCGCAACAGACACTTCGTGCCCCATACTTTCAAGTAGCGAACGTGCGACCGTAATATTTAGCTCTATGTCCTCAACCATAAAGATATTCAGTTCTTTCTGAGATGTCGGCTCAACTTCTAGCTGTGGTTGCTCTTCGCTTAGTGGAACTCGAATCGTCACAGTAAAGGTACTGCCAAAGCCCTCTTCGCTGCTCACGGTAATATCGCCATCCATCATATTGATCAGTTGCTTAGATACCGCCAAACCGATACCGGTACCAACGGCATGCAGATTGTCTTTGCCTGACTTAACTTGATAGTACATGGCAAAAATCTTATCGAGCTCCCCTTCAGGGATACCGATACCACTGTCTTCCACTTCCATAGTGATATTGGCGTAACTCTCTTCAACTTCGGCGCTGACGGTCATCACTACCCCGCCTTCTTTGGTGAACTTCATCGCATTACTCACCAAGTTCCAAAGCACCTGACGTAGACGAGTTGCATCAACTTCAATAGATGATGGTAGTGAACTCAAACGCTCTAGGTCAAAACGAAGCCCTTTTTGTGATGCCATCAATGCAGAGATACTCTCCATCTCAGCGACAAAGTTTTCAAAATTTAGCGCGGACGGATAAAGCTCAAGCTTACGACGATCAAATTTATCCATATCAATAATGTCGTTGAAGATATTACCTAAGGTGATCGCACTGACGTTGATTGTCTGCATGTGGCTGCGCTGTTCGTCGGTCATCTGCGTATCGAGTAGCATACGACTCAAGCCAACAATACCGTTCAGCGGTGTTCTCAACTCATGGCTAATCGTTGAGATAAAAGTGGTTTTATCCCGACTGGCTTTTTCAAGTGACTCTTCATGACGTTTTCGCTCAGTAATATCACGACCAAAGCCAACCAAACCTAGATGTCGGCCATCTTTACTATAGAAAGGCACTTTGCGCAGTTCAAAGTAGTTCTTATGCCCATCTGGATACTCTAACCATTGTTCATAGGTCAGCGCTTGGTTGTCAGCAAAGACGCGTTCGTCGGTATCAACAATTTGCTGTGCGACTTCTTTACTGTAAACATCCCAAGGAGTTAGGCCCACTAACTGGCTCTCTTTTTTACCAGTCAACTCTTCCATCGCACGGTTACAACCAGAGAAAACACCGTCGGCATTTCGGTAGTAAATCAAATCAGGAGAAGCATCGATAAATGAACGAAGCAGCGCGGTACGTTCAGCCAGCTCAAGCTGAGTTCGCTCACGTTGATAAACCTCATTCTCTAAGTCTTTCATCGCTTCTTCACGGGCCTCTTCAGCTTTAATCCGCTCTTCGATCTCTTGATTTAACTTAGAAATATTTTGCTGGAGTTTATTGTTCAACTCTTGGTCACGAGAACGCATGTCTTTCAGTTTAGAGACCAATTTAGATAAGCGTTGGCGTGACTCTTCCAGTTGATCAACAACGACGGATAAAAAGTAAACGGCCCAAGGGGTGATCAATAAGCCAAAGAAGACGGAGCGAACAATATCAATATCATCGACATGGCCACTTAGTACCAGAGTGATACCAACTTGAACGACAACTGCTAACGCAACAAGGGCTAAAGCAAGAAGGATGGAAAATCGTAAAATGCCCAGCTTAACAAGCAGATCGACATAGTATTGAGCGAGGTTTTTTATCGGCTTCATTGAGAGCTCCGAAAGGAAATAAGAGGTAACATCAACCTAAACAATAGCTTGGATGAACACCTTCAATATTACCTGTTTTCCCTAATGACAGCGAAAAGAATCCTAAACGTTATCGAGTTAATTTTCTGATGTGTGATGTACACAAGTTTGATTGCGCCCAGTCGCTTTTGCTTGATACAAAGCGCTGTCAGCTAACGCCACAATGGTATCACTTTGATCTAGCGGTCTTGGCGTTAAAGAAGCCAAACCAATACTGGCAGTGACGACATCAGAGACTCCCGATTTCTCATGAGTTAAGGCAAGCTTGGCTACACCCTGATGAATACGCTCAGCAACTTTCTTCGCTCCCTCAACTGTTGTGTTGGGAAGAATAAAACCAAACTCTTCACCACCATAACGCGCAACACAATCACTTGAACGTGGCAGTACACTTCTAAATACCTTAGCAACTTGTACCAAAGCATCGTCGCCACGCTGATGGCCATAAAAGTCGTTAAAGCCTTTAAAATAATCGATATCACATAACATAACAGTCAATGGCTTTTGCTCTCGACAGTGCAGGTGCCATAACGTCTCTAACTGCTCGTCGAAGCGACGGCGATTGGAGATCTGAGTTAAGCTGTCAATGAAGCTAAGACGCTCGAGTTCTTGGTTGGCTTCTTCCAACTTCTGCTCAGCCAAATAACGTTCGGATACATCACGAGCCATGATCAGCACACCATTGGTTCCAGATGCAGGATCCCTGAATGGCGACTTCACTACGTCATACCATGTAAAATCACCATTACTACTGATCACACGATCAATGTAACGTAATGATTTACCTTCATATAAGACCTTTTTATCGGTTTCAGATAGACGTGAATAAGAATCCATAGGGATCACATCTTGCAGCCTTTTACCGATCAATTCATCTACTTCAGAGATTCCCAAAGCTTTCACAAATGGCTTGTTACACGCTTGGTAGACCATATTTTCATTGAAGATTCCGATGGAGTCAGGGCTTGAAACCAAAATGTTCTGCAAGATAGTATCCCTTTGTGCTAAGGCAACTTCGGTATCTTTACGTCTGTCCATTTCATCACGTAAGTTGCGCTGCATGTTATGCCAGTCGGTCACGTCATGACTGATCCCAAGCGATCCAATCTTACTTCCCTCTGCTGAAAGCAAAACAGTTTGGTGGGTTTCCAACAGGCAGCTGCGACCATCAGGGGTAATAGTCCAGCGCCGTTTGCTCGCTCGCCCCTGAATTGTCCCTTCAATATCCGCAGCGCCTTCTTCAAATCTATCTTGCCAAAAGCGTTGAAAAGCACGGTTGGCTGACACGATCTCTCCGTGATTGTCTTTAATGAAGACTAACTCTGACAGGTTATCAAATGCGCTTTTATAGATTCTAAGAGACTGCATCTCTTGCTGAAATTCTGCCGGAGTACTCTGGTGGGGATTAAGGTAGACCAACCAAACGATTCGACCACGATAAAGGCTTTTACGTCCGGTAACATCCAATTGAATAGAGCAATTTTGCGAAACGCGCCATTCAAATGTAAAAGATTGAGGGGACTCCGATTCCAGTTGATTGATTAAGGTTTCGCGTAGTGAATGACTAAATGCTTGAGGAAGAAGATAGGCCTTACCGACTTTGCGCACTCCGAGCCACTGCTTCGCCATTGAGTTAGCCAGCAGTAGCTCGTTGTTCTTTATATCAATCATCAATGACGCAATCGGAGTATCTTGTAGCAACTGTTCTAGGTGGCGCTGAAAACGTGAATAAATGCGGAAAGCAGCCAACACAAACAATAGGATGACTACCAGATCAAAACCATGTCCATGTGAGGTATCCCACAACCATACGAGTAGCTGCTCCATCTATTCACTCAATCTCAAATATTATTATCAGTTATAAGAATACTAAGATATCAGCTTATAGACAGTTATTCTGCCTTTATTAATGGTTTTGAATATATAAACGGTTGATTTAATAGTGAGCCTTGAGCGCCTTCACGATTTAATGCTCGACCGATTTCCGTCATGGCTAACCAACGGTTTTCACACCACAAAGGCGACAATAAGGTAGGACGTCGCGCCGCAGAAGACACGCGGTGATAAACCACTTCAGGAGGCGTCATTCGAATCAAATGACTCGCAGTCTCGACATACTCTTCTAGCTCAGGCGCTTCAAGTTTACCGGCCTTCCACGCTTTCGCCATTGTGCTACCTTCAACGATATGCAAACCATGCAATTTGATGCCATCAGTACCAACATCAATCACTTTTTGCATCGTGAGAATATTGTCGTCGCGCGTCTCTTTTGGCAAACCAACAATCAAGTGGGTGCAAACTTTGATACCCAGAGCTCGCGCTCGTTGAGTGATCTCCGCATAACATTCAAAATCATGACCACGGTTAATTCGCTTAAGAGTTTGATTATTGGCTGTTTGTAAACCTAACTCTAGCCAGATCTCATAACCTTGCTTTACGTAGTCGGCCAACAAATCCAAAACCGCGTCAGGCACACAATCAGGTCTTGTTCCCACACATAAACCGACAATATCCGCCGCTTTCAACGCTTCTTCGTACATATTTTTCAATACTTGCACTTCTGCGTAAGTACTGGTGTATGCCTGAAAGTAAGCTAAATAACGTTTTGCGCGATTGATTTCACCAGCGCGATCAATCAATTGATCATGGATACTTTTGACCTGCGCTTCTTCATCAGCAAATGACGCAACATTACAAAAGGTACAGCCACCGCGACCAATCGTGCCATCTCTGTTTGGGCAACTAAATCCACCATGCAAAGTCAACTTATGCACTTTTTCGCCATAGCGTCGTTGTAAATCTTGCCCAATGGTATTGACCAATTCGTGTAGCTGCATGCTGCCCTCAAATGCAAATGGATATCATTAAGATTAATGTAATTAAATTACAGAAATGAAAAAAATCGAGGGAGAAATGTATCCGTTTTAAACGTGCGATTGATTAAGCAAAGTCAATAAACATGCAAAAAGAACGTGCCTCAAGCAAAATGTTAAGCAAAAGTTAAACATAAACTCCATTTAAACGACGAAAAAATTGCGCAACAAGCTCGAGTTTTGATTGCATTTCGACCTAAGTAAATTGTAGGATACTTACAGTTTTTGCGTATTTTTGTATTTTTTATTACAGCTAAAATCGTTTAAACGTCGGTGTTTTCCTACCCCCACCTATATAATTCACTAGATAGTGAAATAAAAAAAACGGATTTCACCAAGGATTGTTTTTCTCGCAATATTTTTCCTGCGAGATACGGAATGGAATCAAAGCCACCAACCTAGGTCGGCTTCGAATCATAAAAATAAAGGACAGGACGTAGAAACTAGTTTCGACTAGCCCAATTGCGCCTATTTGAACTGGAAGGATGTATCCATGGTAGATAGAGAGCAAAGATCACAAGGTCTATATACTCCAGAACTGGAGCACGACGCTTGTGGTATCGGTTTTGTTGCTCACCTAAAAAACCGCAAATCGCACGACGTAGTAACTCAAGCACTTGATATGCTTGCCCGCATGGAACACCGTGGTGGTCAAGGCTGTGACCCATGTTCTGGTGACGGTGCTGGTATCTTGCTGCAAAAACCTCATGAATTTCTTTTGGAAGAATCGGTAAAGCTTGGCCTTAAGCTACCTTCTTTTGAAAAATACGGCGTGGGTGTTGTGTTGTTCCCTAAAGATGAACACAAACGCGCACAGTGTCGTGATATTTTAGAACGCAATGCGAAACGCCTTGATCTAGAAGTGATTGGCTACCGCGTACTGCCAACCGATAACTCAATGATCGGTGCTGACCCACTTAGTACAGAGCCTCAATTTGAGCATGTGTTTGTTACTGGCGGCCCTGGTACCACACCAGAAGAGCTAGAGCGCAAACTGTACGTTCTGCGTAACTACACAGTTCGCGTATGTCTAGAAAGCGTGTCGAACATTGGTGATGACTTTTACATCAACTCAATGTCGTACAAAACCTTGGTGTACAAAGGCCAGCTAACAACTGAGCAAGTACCTCAATACTTCCTAGATCTACAAAACCCAACGATGGTTACCGCGCTTGCGCTGGTTCACTCTCGTTTCTCTACCAATACATTCCCACGCTGGCGTCTAGCTCAACCATTCCGTTACATCGCGCACAACGGCGAGATCAACACGGTTCGTGGTAACTTGAACTGGATGAAAGCACGTGAAGCGATCATTGAATCTGACTTGTTTACTCAAGCAGAGATCGACATGCTTCTTCCAATTTGTCAGGAAGGCAGCTCGGATTCATCTAACTTCGATATGGCACTTGAGCTCCTAGTTCTTTCTGGTCGTAGCCTGCCACATGCTCTGATGATGATGATCCCTGAAGCATGGCAAGAAAACAAAAACATGGACCCAACTCGTCGCGCGTTCTATCAGTACCACGCGAATGTGATGGAACCTTGGGATGGCCCTGCATCAGTATGTTTTACTGATGGTGTTCAAGTAGGTGCAACACTTGACCGTAATGGTCTACGCCCTTCTCGCTACACAGTGACTAAAGATGACTTCCTAGTGATGGCTTCTGAGTCTGGCGTGGTTGAAATTGAACCTGAGAACGTTGAGTTCCGCGGTCGTCTTCAACCAGGTCGTATTTTCGTTGCTGACCTAGAGCAAGGCCGCATCATTTCAGATGAAGAAGTGAAAGATGGTATTGCTAATGCACAGCCATACGAACAGTGGGTTAAAGATAACCTTCTGAGCCTGAATAAACTGCCAGATGCGAGCAATGAATTCAGCCAACCATCACCTGAGAAACTTCTGCACAAGCAGCAATCTTTTGGTGTGAGCTCAGAAGAAGTGAACGAAATCATTCTACCTCTAGCGAAAACTGGCTATGAGCCACTTTCAGCTATGGGTGCCGACTGGCCGCTAGCGATTCTATCGCACCAATCTCAGCACCTTTCAAACTACTTCAAGCAGTTATTTGCTCAGGTAACCAACCCGCCGATCGACCCGATCCGTGAGCGTATGGTGATGTCTCTGAATACTTACCTAGGTAAGGACCAGAACCTACTGGCTGAAACACCAGAGCACTGTCAAAAAGTGGAACTTGAATCGCCAGTTCTTTCTAACTCTGAACTAGAAAAACTGCGCGCAATTGATAACGAACACCTTCAAGCGAAAACGCTAGATATCGTATTCCAAGCGAATGAAGACGAAGGCAAGCTTGAACGTGCCCTTAAGCGCATCTGCCAATACGCAGAAGACGCTGTTGTTGATGGTTACTCAATCATTCTTCTTACAGACCGAGCGGTTAACTCTAACCACGCTGCGATTCCTGCAATGCTTGCGGTTGGCGCGGTTCACCACCACTTGATCCGCAAGGGTCTACGTGCGAAGTGTGACATTGTGGTTGAAACAGGTGATGCACGTGAGACGCACCACTTTGCGACTCTAGTCGGTTACGGCGCTAATGCAGTTAACCCATACTTAGTGATTGAGACAATTGTTGAGCTACAACGCACGAAGAAACTAGATCCAAACGTATCGACCAAAGAGTACTTCGATAACTACCGTAAAGGTGTTAACGGCGGCCTATTGAAGATCTTCTCTAAAATGGGCATCTCAACGCTACAGTCTTACCACGGCGCACAGATCTTCGAAGCTCTAGGTATCAGTAAATCTGTGGTTGATAAATACTTCACAGGTACCGTTTCCCGCATTGAAGGCCTTACCATTGACGACATCGCTAAAGAAGTGCTTGTCCGTCACCGCGTAGGTTACCCGACACGTGAAATTCCAGTTCAAGTTCTTGATGTGGGCGGTGTTTACCAATGGAAACAGCGTGGTGAAAAACACCTATTCAACCCTGAAACCATTTCTCTTCTTCAAGAGTCGACGCGCAATAAAGATTACGCTCAGTTTAAGAAGTACGCGAAAGCCGTTGATGACCAAGGCGATAACGCGGCAACACTACGTAGCCAGTTAGACTTTGTTAAGAATCCAGCAGGTTCAATCCCACTTGAAGAAGTCGAGCCAATCGAAAGCATTCTTAAGCGTTTCGCAACAGGTGCAATGTCGTTTGGTTCGATCTCTTACGAGGCGCACTCAACGCTAGCAGTTGCTATGAACCGCATTGGCGCGAAATCGAACTCGGGTGAAGGTGGTGAAGATCCAGCTCGTTTCGAACGCAAAGAAAACGGAGACTGGGAACGCTCTGCAATCAAGCAGGTTGCTTCTGGCCGCTTTGGTGTAACGTCTTACTACCTAACTAACTCTGATGAAATTCAGATCAAAATGGCTCAAGGCGCGAAGCCAGGTGAAGGTGGTCAACTACCAGGTGATAAAGTGGATGACTGGATCGGTGCAACGCGTCACTCGACTCCGGGCGTTGGTCTCATCTCTCCACCACCACACCACGATATCTACTCAATCGAAGATTTGGCTCAGCTAATCTACGATTTGAAGAACGCAAACCGTGCTGGCCGCGTTAACGTGAAGCTAGTATCGGAAGCGGGTGTTGGTACCATCGCTTCAGGTGTTGCGAAAGCGAAAGCTGACGTTGTACTGATTGCTGGTTTTGATGGCGGTACAGGTGCATCACCAATGTCTTCAATCCGTCACACGGGTCTGCCTTGGGAGCTTGGTCTAGCTGAAACACACCAAACTCTACTAAAGAATGGCCTACGTAACCGTATCGTGGTTCAGTCTGATGGTCAGATGAAAACTCCGCGTGACCTAGCAGTAGCAACACTGCTTGGCGCTGAAGAATGGGGCGTAGCAACTGCAGCACTTGTTGTTGAAGGTTGTATCATGATGCGTAAGTGTCATAAAAATACCTGTCCAGTTGGTATCGCAACGCAAAACAAAACGCTACGTGAGCGCTTTGATGGCCGCGTAGAAGACGTTGTGACATTCTTCCAATACATGGCAGAAGGTCTACGTGAAGTGATGGCTGAGCTAGGTTTCCGTACTATCGATGAGATGGTAGGTCAATCTCACAAACTAAAAGTTCGTGAAGATATCGGCCACTGGAAATACAAGAACCTAGACCTAACTCCTGTTCTTCACATTGAACAAGCTCGTGAAGAAGATGGTGTTTACAACCAAACAGAGCAAAACCACAACCTAGAAGAGGTTCTGGATCGTAAGTTGATTCAAGCGGCTATTCCAGCGCTTGAGAAAGGTGAAGCAGTAAACGCTGAATTCCCTATTATCAACACAGACCGCTCTGCAGGTACCATGCTGTCGAACGAAATCTCTAAGGTTTACAAAGACCAAGGTCTGCCGCAACCAATGAACGTTAAGTTCAACGGTAGTGCAGGTCAGTCATTCGGTGCTTTCCTTGCTAAGGGCGTGAAGTTCGAAGTGGAAGGTGATGCGAACGACTACTGGGGTAAAGGTTTATCTGGCGGTACGCTAGTGCTCTACCCTGATGCTAAATCCTCTATCGTTGCTGAAGACAACATTGTTGTAGGTAACGTTTGTTTCTACGGTGCAACCTCTGGTGAATCTTTCATCCGCGGTATGGCTGGTGAACGTTTCTGTGTTCGTAACTCTGGGGCAAAAGTCGTTGTTGAAGGTGTTGGTGACCACGGTTGTGAGTACATGACGGGCGGCGCAGCTATCATCCTTGGCTCTACAGGTCGTAACTTTGCCGCAGGTATGAGTGGTGGTGTTGCTTACGTTTGGGATAAAGCCGGTGATTTCGAAACTAAGCTTAACCCAGAACTGGTCGACCTAGACCCAATCGAGCAAGAAGATAAAGATCTTCTACTAGATATGCTAACCAAGCATGTTCAATTCACAGGAAGTGAAGTTGCCCAATCTTTCTTAGACAACTTTGAAGCAAGCCTAACCTCATTGGTTAAGGTTATGCCGCGTGATTACAAAGCGGTTCTTCAAAAACGTAAAGCAGAAGCTGAGCAAGCACAAACGGAAGAAGTGGAGGCAGTATAATGGGTAAGCCTACTGGATTTTTAGAACATGGTCGTGAGCTTCCTAAGAAGCTCGACCCTTCGGTTCGTATCGAAGACAACAAAGAGTTCGTCCTTAACGAAGAGTTTGGTGACAAGATTAATACTCAGGCTTCTCGTTGTATGGACTGTGGTGTTCCTTTCTGTCACAGCGGTTGTCCGATTGGTAACATCATCCCTGAGTTTAACGATGCCGTATATCGTGATAGCTGGGAAGAGGCTTGGAACATTCTAAGCTCTACCAACAACTTCCCAGAGTTTACTGGTCGTGTCTGCCCTTCTCCTTGTGAAAGCGCATGTGTTCTTGGGATCAACCAAGATCCAATCACTATCTGTAACATTGAGAAGACTATCGTCGAAACTGCGTACCGAGAAGGGTACGCAAAACCAAAAACACCACGTTCTCGTACTGGAAAAACTGTAGCTATCATCGGCTCGGGACCAGCTGGCTTAGCCGCAGCTGAGCAGCTAAACAGTGCTGGACACTCAGTCACTGTCTTTGAGCGCGATGAGAAAGTCGGTGGCCTACTACGTTTTGGTATCCCAGATTTCAAACTGGGTATGGATGTGATTGATCGTAAGGTCAACCTAATGGCAGAAGCCGGTGTTGAGTTTAAAGTGAATCAACACATTGGTGTAGACGTAAATGCTCAGCAACTTCGCCAAGAGTTTGATGTTGTGCTGCTGACAGGAGGCTCAACAGTTCCTCGCGACTTACCAGTTCCTGGTCGCAAACTGAAAGGTGTTCACTTCGCAATGGAATTCCTTGGTCAAAACAACCGCCGTGCCAATGGCATGGATCTGAAAGGTGAAGAAATTCACGCGAAAGGTAAACATGTTGTGGTTATCGGTGGTGGTGATACAGGTTCTGACTGTGTGGGTACGTCCAACCGCCATAAAGCAGCAAGCGTAACTCAAGTAGAGATCATGCCGATTCCGCCAGAGAAACGTCCTGCTAATATGCCTTGGCCTCAATACCCAATGATCATGAAAACAACCACTTCACACGAGGAGGGCTGTGATCGCCATTGGAATATTTTGACCAAAGAGTTTATCGGTAACGACAAGGGTGAAGTAACGGGTTTACGTATTGCTGATATCGTTTGGCAAGATGCAAAACCAGGTGAGCGTCCTGGATTTGAAGAAGTAGCAAACTCGGAGCGTGTTATTCCATGTGACATGGCATTCCTAGCGATGGGCTTCCTACACCCAGAACCAACAGGTGTACTTGCTCAACTGGACATCAAACTGGATGATCGCGGTAACGTCGCGACTGAAGGTTTTGCAACTAACCAAAAAGGCGTTTTCGCTGCAGGTGATATGCGTACAGGTCAATCTTTGGTGGTACGCTGTATCAACGAAGGCCGCGAGTGCGCAATCTCTATTGACCAATACCTAATGGGTGGCTCCAACCTAGAAGCCAAAGCTGACTCTCTAATGTTATCAGCTTAGCCCTTTAACTCTAGGATCTAGCTTGATTGCATAGATCCTAGAGGATTGTAGATAAACAATCATTCCTTCCAAACTTTCCTAGTTGACCAGCACTTTGTGCTGGTCTTTTTTATTTCCCTAGCACCCTTTTGTTGCAAAATTGTAACAATTAAAAATATAAGCATCTGAATAATAAAGAGTATTGCAGCGTATTCAGTGGTAAATCGCATCTTGGCGTGATTTTCTACCAAGAACTTGACCTTTTTTATAATAAGCTATACGTTGTGAAGTCGATGAAAATGAATTTATCTAAATTTGTTAACTGTTCTAAGTAACTTTAGTGAATATTTATACGAATTATAACAATTAGAACGCATAGTTAGTCATACATACCAACCCTTTTGATGTTGGTAGTTCTGTCTAAAATGACAGAGAAGCAAAGGGAGAATTGCAATGGCTCTTTATGATCCAAGTCTTGAAAAAGATAACTGTGGATTTGGCTTGATTGCACACATGGAAGGTGAAACAAGCCACAAATTAGTCCGTACTGCCATTTCGGCACTGGATAGAATGACTCACCGTGGCGGTATCGCTGCCGACGGAAAAACCGGTGATGGTTGTGGCCTTTTACTGCAAAAACCGGACTCATATCTGCGTTTAATCGCCGAAGAAAATGGCTTTAAACTTGGCAAACAATATGCTGTAGGCATGGTGTTTTTCAGCCAAAATCCAGTTAATGCTCAAATAGCAAAAGAGATCATTAACAAAGAACTGGCTCAAGAAACATTAACCGTTGCAGGCTGGCGAGATGTACCGGTCAACCCTGCAGTGCTTGGTCCGATTGCAGCAGATTCATTACCGAATATTCAACAAGTCTTCATTTCTGCACCGGCTGGATGGCGCGAACGTGACATCGAACGCCGCCTCTATATCGCTCGCCGACGCATTGAGAAACAGATCACCGAAGACAAAGAGTTCTACATTTGTAGCCTCTCGACACAGGTTATGGTCTACAAAGGCCTTTGTATGCCTGCCGACTTACCAAGGTTTTATTTGGACTTAGCGGACCTGCGCATGGAGTCTGCTATCTGCTTGTTCCACCAGCGTTTTTCTACAAACACTCAACCAAGATGGCCACTGGCACAACCGTTCCGTTACTTAGCGCATAATGGTGAAATCAATACCATTGAGGGCAACCGTCAGTGGGCAAGAGCGCGCGCTTATAAGTTCTCATCACCTTTATTACCCGACCTACACAGTGCAGCGCCATTCGTTAATGAAACTGGCTCAGACTCTTCAAGTTTAGACAATATGTTGGATCTGTTCTTAGCGGGTGGCATGGATATCTTCCGTGCGATGCGCATGCTTGTTCCACCTGCATGGCAAAACCACCCAGACATGGATGCTGATCTACGCGCATTTTATGACTTCAACTCCAAACACATGGAACCGTGGGATGGTCCTGCGGGGATCGTCTTGTCCGATGGTCGATATGCCGCTTGTAACTTAGATCGAAATGGTCTTCGCCCTGCACGTTATGTTATTACCAAAGACAAGCTAATCACCCTTGCTTCTGAAGTCGGAATTTGGGATTACGCGCCAGATGAAGTCGCAGAAAAAGGTCGTGTTGGGCCTGGTGAACTGCTCGTTGTCGATACACGCCGCGGTAAATTATGGCAATCAAGCGAGATCGATAATGATCTTAAAGGACGTCACCCATATCGTGAGTGGATGGAAAACAACGTCCACAAACTGACGCCATTCTCAGACTTATCTGATGATCAAGTTGGTGAGCGTAATTTCGATGACAATCTGCTTAAGACCTATCAAAAGCAGTATGCAATGAGTAATGAAGAAGTCGACCAAGTGCTAAGAGTTCTGGGCGATATGGGCCAAGAAGCTGTCGGTTCCATGGGGGATGATACTCCAATGGCGGTCCTCTCATCGAAAGAACGCCTAGTCACAGACTACTTCCGCCAGAAGTTTGCTCAGGTCACCAACCCTCCGATTGACCCACTGCGTGAAAAGCATGTAATGTCACTCGCGACCAGTGTTGGTCAAGAGATGAACGTCTTTTGTGAAACCGATGGTCACGCTCATCGAGTCACCTTCGACTCGCCTGTACTGCTCTACTCTGACATGCAGCAGTTGCTTGAGCTTAACGATGATCACTACCGTAACACCATTTTAGACATCAACTACGATCCTGCTGAGAAAGATCTGAAACAAGCACTGAGCGATCTTTGTGATCAAGCTGAGCAAGTCGTGCGCGAAGGTACGGTACTTGTCATTCTGTCTGATCGCCCATTGGTCAAAGGCAAACTGCCTATTCCAGCAGCCATGGCCGTTGGTGCCGTTCAATCTCGATTGATTAAAGCTAACCTTCGCTGTGATGCCAACATCATTGCTGAAACGGCAACTGTCCGTGACCCACACCAGTTTGCCGTTTTACTCGGCTTTGGTGCGACTGCGGTTTACCCATACTTGGCTTACGAAGCGCTAGGTAAGATGATCGACGATGGTGGCTTAGAGAAAAGCTACCGCGAAGTGATGCAAAACTACCAATACGGCATCAATAAGGGTCTGTACAAGATCATGTCGAAAATGGGTATCTCAACCGTTGCATCATACCGATGTTCACAGCTGTTCGAAGCAGTCGGCCTAAACCAAGAGGTCGTTGAGCTCTGCTTCAAGGGGGTAACAACTCGCATCCAAGGTGCGAACTTCGAAGACTTCCAACAAGATCTATTTAATTTGTCTCGCAAAGCATGGGCAAAACGTAAATCGATTGAGCATGGCGGCCTGCTTAAATATGTCCACGGTGGTGAATATCACGCTTATAACCCAGATGTGGTCGGCACCTTGCAACAAGCGGTCAAATCTGGTGATGCGTCTGACTATAAAAGCTTCGCTAAGCAAGTGAATGAACGCCCAGTGGCAATGCTGCGCGATCTGTTAAAGCTCAAAAAGTCAGAGAAACCACTGCCGCTTGAAGCCATCGAACCGAATACCGAACTCTACAAACGATTTGATTCTGCAGCAATGTCGATTGGTGCTCTGAGTCCAGAAGCACACGAAGCACTAGCAACCGCGATGAACCGTTTAGGAGGCCACTCTAATTCTGGCGAAGGTGGCGAAGATCCACGTAGATTTGGAACCGAGCGTAACTCACGCATCAAACAAATTGCATCAGGTCGTTTTGGTGTCACACCACACTACCTCACCAATGCGGATGTTCTTCAGATCAAAGTCGCGCAAGGTGCTAAGCCGGGTGAAGGCGGACAGCTTCCAGGGCACAAAGTAACGGCAGAAATCGCTAAACTTCGTTACTCAGTGCAAGGAGTGACGTTAATTTCCCCTCCACCACATCACGATATTTATTCAATTGAAGATCTAGCTCAGCTCATTTTCGATTTAAAACAGGTCAACCCGAAAGCATTAGTATCGGTGAAACTTGTTTCCGAGCCAGGAGTTGGCACGATTGCAACGGGTGTTGCTAAAGCATATGCCGATTTAATTACCATCTCTGGTTATGATGGCGGCACCGCTGCGAGCCCACTAACATCAGTGAAATACGCTGGTAGCCCATGGGAACTTGGCCTAGCGGAAACGCAACAAGCATTGGTTGCTAATGGACTCCGTCATAAGATTCGTCTGCAAGTCGATGGTGGCTTAAAGACTGGACTAGACGTTGTCAAAGCGGCAATTCTCGGTGCTGAAAGCTTTGGTTTTGGTACAGCGCCTATGGTTGCTATGGGTTGTAAGTTCTTACGTATCTGTCACTTAAATAACTGTGCGACTGGTGTTGCCACTCAAGATGACACGTTACGCAAAGAGTACTTTAAAGGCCTGCCAGAAATGGTGATGAACTACTTTGTTGGCCTGGCCGATGAAGTACGTGAATTGCTTGCTGAACTGGGTGTTGAAAAGCTGACTGATTTGATTGGTCGCACTGATTTACTCGAAACCGTCGAAGGCATGACAGCCAAACAGAGCAAACTTGATCTTTCAGGTATTCTTGAAGCGCCCGTTTCTCCACAAGGTCACCCTGTTTATTGGACTGAGCCAAACGCTCCATTCGATAAAGCAGAGCTGAACCAAAAGATTTTTGATGATGCCCTCAGCGCCATCGAAGCGAAGCAATCTGCAGATTTCTTCTACAACGTAATCAATACCGACCGCTCTATTGGTGCGCGCATATCAGGTGAAATAGCTAAACGCTATGGGAACCAAGGCATGGCAGCCTCACCAATCAAATTGCACTTAGACGGTACTGCAGGCCAATCCTTCGGTGTTTGGAATGCCGGTGGCGTAGAGCTTTACCTCACGGGTGATGCGAACGACTACGTCGGCAAAGGCATGGCAGGCGGCAAGATCAGCATCAAACCTCACCAAGGTACGGCCTTCACTTGTAACGATGCGACCATCATCGGCAACACCTGTCTCTACGGAGCAACTGGCGGTAAATTATTTGCAGCCGGAACCGCAGGCGAGCGATTTGGCGTTCGTAACTCCGGCACCATTGCTGTTATTGAAGGCGCAGGCGACAACGCTTGTGAATACATGACAGGCGGTATTGTCGCGATTCTCGGTGCGACAGGCGTTAACTTTGGTGCGGGTATGACCGGAGGCTTTGCTTACGTCTTAGATCAAAATGAAGACTTCCAAGGTCGCGTCAATCAAGAGTCGGTTGAAGCTGTTGCTCTGTCTGATCTCTACATTCACCAGGAACACTTGCGTGGTTTGATTGCTGAGCACTTAGAAGAGACCGGTTCAGTTCACGCCGAGAATATCTTAGCGAACTTTGACGAATGGATTCCGAAGTTCTATCTGGTGAAACCTCAAGCGGCAGATTTGAATACTCTGCTTGGCCACCAAAGTCGTAGCGCAGCAGAACTACGCGTTCAAGCCCAGTAAATCATGGAGGATGTTTGAATCATGAGCCAGAACGTATACCAATTTATCGACGTACAACGTGTAGATCCTGCGAAGAAACCAGTTAAAATTCGTAAGATTGAATTCGTTGAAATCTATGAGCCTTTTACTAAGCAGCAAGCAACCGCTCAAGCAGATCGCTGCCTAGATTGTGGTAACCCATATTGTGAATGGAAGTGCCCTGTACACAACTACATCCCTCAATGGTTAAAGTTAGCCAACGAAGGGCGCATAATAGAAGCAGTTGAGCTTTCTCACCAAACCAATAGCTTGCCTGAAGTATGTGGCCGAGTCTGTCCACAGGACCGTCTATGTGAAGGTTCTTGTACCCTCAATGAGGATTTTGGTGCCGTCACTATCGGTAATATCGAAAAGTACATTACCGACAAAGCGTTTGAAATGGGTTGGAAGCCAGACATGTCAAACGTTGAGTGGACAGATAAAAAAGTCGCGATTATTGGTGCAGGTCCTGCAGGCCTCGCCGCAGCCGATATTTTAGTTCGCAACGGTGTTAAACCCGTTGTGTTTGACCGCTATCCTGAAATTGGCGGCCTACTCACCTTCGGTATCCCTTCCTTCAAATTAGAGAAAGGCGTAATGGAAAATCGTCGCCGCGTCTTTAGTGATATGGGTGTTGAGTTTCGCCTCAACGTTGAAGTTGGCAAAGATGTTCAGATGCAAGAGTTAGTCGATGAATACGACTCTGTATTTTTAGGTGTCGGCACTTATAAATCGATGCGTGCCGGTCTTGCCAATGAAGATGCCCCAGGCGTGTATGATGCGTTGCCATTTCTTATTTCTAACACTTACAAAGTGATGGATCTAAAAGATAATAAACCCTTCATCGATATGGCAGGCAAAAAAGTCGTGGTACTTGGTGGTGGTGACACCGCAATGGACTGTGTACGAACCTCTATTCGTCAAGGCGCTAGCAATGTTATCTGTGCGTACCGCCGTGATGAAGCCAACATGCCAGGCTCTCGTCGTGAAGTGAAAAATGCCAAAGAGGAAGGTGTGAACTTTAAGTTTAACTTGCAGCCTTTAGGTGTTGAAGTCGATGCATCAGGTAACGTGAGTGGCGTGAAAGTGGTTAAAACAGCGCTCGGAGAACCCGATGACGCTGGACGTCGCAGACCAGAACCAGTTGAAGGCAGCGAACATGTACTAGAAGCAGATGTAGTCATCATGGCCTTTGGTTTCCAACCGCATCAAATGTCTTGGTTAGAACCTTATGGCGTAGAACTGGATCAATGGGGGCGAATCAAAGCACCACAAAAGCAAGAGTTTATGTATCAAACCACTAATGAAAAGATCTTTGCTGGTGGTGATGCAGTGCGAGGCTCTGATCTTGTCGTAACGGCCATTGACGAAGGACGTAAAGCTGCTGAAGGTATCTTAGATTACCTCGACATCTAAAAAGCACGCATCTCACAAAAGGATTCAAAGATTGGATCCTTTTTTTATTTGAACCATATAATTGATTCTTATATTAGAACAACAAGATACTAGGAATTCAACATGAAGAAAGCCGCTCTCCTTTCCATCACTTTGTTGGGTTTAACAGCATGTAGCCAAGGAGTCGATACAATGACAGATCGAACCTCGTCACCCTGTGGTGATAAACCTAACTGTGTTTCAACTCAAGACACACGTGAGAAGTATCAAATTGCCCCATTCGAAATAACAGCCGACGCTAATATCGATGCCATCGAAGCGGTCGCTCTGCAACTTTCAGGAGCAAAAACCGCGGTGAAAGATGACGGCTATCTGAGAATTGAGTGCACCTCTAAAATCATGCGTTTTGTTGACGATCTTGAACTGCGCATAAAAGAAGGGCAATTGTTAGTCCGTTCTGAATCACGTGTCGGCTATTCCGATTTTGGAGTCAATCGTAAGAGAGCCGATCAGCTACGTGAGCTTCTTAAAGCTAATAACCTAATTAAATAGGTATAAAAAAACCGAAGCAATCGCTTCGGTTTTTTGTATCACGGTCAGGGATTACTCAGCTTCCTCACGGAACACAACCAAGCGTTTCGGAGCGACTTTGCCATCGGCGTTGACTTCTGCCACACCGATAAATAGACGCTCATCACCCGATGTCATACGCAGTGGTGTACCTTCTGGAGCACCAAGCACTTGCACTGGCATACCATGCTGAACCAAGTTAGTTAACTCAGCATTCAGATTGACTTCAGGTAAGTCTTCAACTGCGGTATCCATTGGCATAAGCAGTGGGTCAAGCAATTCACGTGGTGCTTTTTCTTCACGATGAGCTTGCTCAAGCAGTTCGTTTAATTGCTCTAACGTCACCATATTCTCATACGGATAGTTAGCAACTGCCGTGCGTCGCAACATAGTTACATGCGCGCCACACCCTAGCATTTCACCAAGATCATCAACTATCGTGCGGATGTAAGTACCTTTTGAACAGTGGACTTCCATCTCTACTTCATCACCTTCAAAACGATGAAGGACGATTTCATAAACAGTGATCTTACGTGATTCACGCGGAACCTCGATGCCTTGACGAGCGTATTCATACAAAGGCTTGCCTTGGTACTTCAATGCCGAAAACATCGATGGTACTTGATCAGATTCACCGCGAAACTTTTCAATGCACGCTTCTAACTTAGCAAGATCAACATCGATTGGACGAGTCTCTACTACTTCACCATCAGAATCAGAGGTATTCGTACGCTCACCAAGCTTTGCAATCACACGGTAGCGCTTGTCTGAATCCAACAAAAATTGAGAGAACTTCGTTGCTTCACCAAGACAGATTGGCAGCATGCCTGTCGCGAGAGGATCCAGAGCACCGGTGTGACCCGCTTTCTCTGCAAAGTAAATACGTTTTACTTTCTGCAGAGCATCATTTGATGAAATGCCTGTCGGCTTATCCAAAAGGATGACGCCGTTAATTGGACGACCTTTACGACGACGAGCCATTAGCTGTCTTCTCCAGCTTGTTCGTCTTCACGACCAGAGTCTTGTTGCTTGCGCTTATCTTCACTCACAACTTCAGATACAAGGTTAGACATACGCATACCTTCTACCAAAGTGTTGTCGTAGTAGAAACGTACTTCAGGTGTTAGACGAAGACGAATACGCTTACCTAGCATCATGCGGATGTGAACTTCGTGCTCACGCAGTGCTTCTAGACAAGATTCTGGAGTTTGCTCGCCCACACATAGAAAAGTAACGAATACTTTTGCGTAAGCAAGATCACGTGACACTTCTACATCAGAAATCGTCACCATGCCTAAACGTGAGTCGCGGACTTCACGTTGAAGGATCATTGCTAATTCTTTTTGCAACTGCTGCGATACACGCTGCGTGCGGCTAAATTCTTTTGACATATCTTTTCTCTTATTAGAAAGAATGGGGGGATGGTCAAAGCCAGCCCCCCATGGTGTATTCAACAACCAATTACTGCCTATCTAATAGATAACGCAGATAATTTTAGTCTATTAGTCAAGAGTACGTTTTACTTCAACGATTTCGAATACTTCGATTTGGTCGCCTACGCGAACATCGTTGTAGTTCTTAACGCCGATACCACATTCGTAGCCGTTCTTAACTTCTTGAACGTCATCTTTAAAGCGACGAAGTGACTCTAGTTCACCTTCGTAGATAACAACGTTATCACGTAGTACACGGATAGGGTTGTTACGCTTAATTAGACCTTCAGTAACCATACAACCAGCGATTGCGCCAAGCTTAGGTGACTTAAACACGTCACGAACTTCAGCAAGACCAATGATCTCTTGCTTAAATTCAGGAGCTAGCATACCGCCCATTGCTTGTTTAACTTCGTCAATCAATTGGTAAATGATTGAGTAGTAACGTAGGTCAACGTTAGCTGATTCGATTGCACGACGCGCTGAAGCATCTGCACGAACGTTGAAGCCAAGGATGATAGCGTTTGAAGCTTCAGCAAGAACTGCGTCAGTTTCAGTAATACCACCAACACCAGAACCTACGATGTTCACTTTCACTTCTTCAGTAGAAAGTTTCAGTAGAGAGTCTGCGATAGCTTCAACAGAACCTTGAACGTCAGCTTTCAGTACTACGTTAAGTTCAGCAACTTCACCCGCTGTCATGTTAGAGAACATGTTCTCTAGCTTAGATTTCTGCTGACGAGCAAGTTTCACATCACGGAACTTGCCTTGACGGTAGTTTGCAACTTCACGCGCTTTACGCTCGTCACGAACTACAGTCGCTTCGTCACCTGAAGATGGCACACCAGATAGACCGATGATTTCCACAGGGATAGAAGGACCTGCTGAAGTGATTTCTTTACCATTCTCGTCGCGCATTGCACGAACGCGGCCGTACTCTTGACCACAAAGTAAGATATCACCTTTGTTTAGTGTACCTGATTGAACAAGTACTGTTGCTACTGGACCACGACCCTTATCTAGGCGAGATTCAACAACAACACCAGAAGCCATGCCTTCTTTAACAGCTGTAAGTTCAAGAACTTCAGACTGAAGAAGAATCGTTTCTAGTAGACCATCGATGTTTGTACCCTGTTTTGCAGAGATGTGAACGAACATGTTCTCACCGCCCCACTCCTCAGGAATAACGTCGTACTGAGCTAGCTCGTTCTTAACGTTATCTGGGTTTGCATCTTCTTTATCGATCTTGTTCACAGCAACAATTAGAGGCACGCCTGCCGCTTTCGCGTGCTGGATTGCTTCGATTGTTTGTGGCATTACGCCATCGTCTGCCGCTACTACTAGAACTACGATATCTGTCGCTTGAGCACCACGTGCACGCATTGCAGTAAACGCTGCGTGTCCAGGAGTATCAAGGAAAGTGATCATACCGTTTTCAGTTTCAACGTGGTATGCACCGATGTGCTGTGTAATACCGCCCGCTTCACCTGAAGCAACGTGTGCTTTACGGATGTAGTCAAGAGTCGATGTCTTACCATGGTCAACGTGACCCATGATAGTTACAACTGGAGCACGGCCTTCAGCAATTGCGTCGCTGTCGCGATCTGCTAGTACTGCTTCTTCAAGCTCGTTCTCTTTACGTAGGATTACCTTGTGACCCATTTCTTCAGCAACAAGAGCCGCTGTTTCTTGGTCGATAACCTGGTTGATAGTCGCCATTGCGCCCATCTTCATCATCACTTTGATGACTTCAGTACCTTTCACTGACATTTTGCTTGCCAGTTCAGATACTACAATCGTTTCACCGATAGCTACGTCTTGCTTAGCAACTGTCGCTGTCTTATCGAAGCCGTGCTGCATTGAGCTTGGTTTCGCAAGTTTGCCACGGTTGTTGCGACCTTTGCCGCCACGTTGATTACGACCGCCACGACCTTGGTCATCGTTAGCAGAAGCTTTTTTCTTCTTCTTACGACGACCGCCTTCTTCTTTACGGTCAGCAGCGTCTTCAGCTTCACGAGCATAAGTAGAAGTAGTTACGTGGTAGTCAGAGTTTTCTAACTCTTTCTTCTTCTTCTCTTCTTCAGTCCAACGAGCTTCGTTTTCTTCAGCAAGTTTACGCGCTTCTTCAACAAGCTTAGCTGCTTCCTGTTCCGCTTTACGTTTCGCTTCTTCTTCCTGACGACGTTTTAGTTCGTCAGCTTCTTTCTTAGCTTGCGTATTAACATCCGCATTTTTTGCATTCATGTCTTTCTTAGCCTTATCAGCTTGTACGCGTTTTGCCTTTTCTTCAGCTTCACGTTTTGCATCCGCTTCTCGTTTCGCTTTCTCTTCGGCTTCGCGTTGTGCTTTCTCTGCAGCTTCACGTTTTGCTAGCTCTTCAGCCTCACGCTTCGCAAGCTCTTCAGCTTCACGCTTTGCTGCTTCCTCAGCCTCGCGTTTTGCGTCGTCTTCGATAATGCTGCGCTTAACATAAGTTCGCTTCTTGCGTACTTCTACTTGAACATCCTTACTCTTGCCGCCACCAGCATTGACGCTAAGTGTGCTGCGAGTTTTACGCTGTAGCGTTAAACGAGTAGGCTCAGTTTCACCTGAAGTGTCACCGTGCTCTTTCTTAAGGTGAGTCAGTAGCTTCTGCTTTTCATCGTCAGAAACCTGATCACTACTCGCTTTCTTCATACCAGCATCAGCAAGTTGTTCAATCAAGCGGTCCACTGGAGTTCCAATTTCTTCACTCAGTGCCTTAACAGTAATTTGTGTCATGCCGCTTCCTCCTTGCTGAAAATTATGCGTCTTCGCCGAACCAACAAATATTACGAGCTGCCATGATTAGCTCACCCGCACGTTCTTCGGTTAGACCTTCGATACCTTCGATATCATCAATACCCTGGTCAGCTAGATCTTCTAGTGTTGCAACACCTTTAGCTGCCAGTTTAAATGCCATCTCACGCTCTAGACCTTCAAGAGCAAGTAGATCTTCTGCAGGTTCAACACCTTCGAAAGACTCTTCTTGTGCAAGAGCTAGAGTGGTTAGTGCATTTTTAGCGCGATTACGTAGTTCTTCGACTAGATCTTCATCTAGGCCGTCTACTTCTAGTAATTCATTTACTGGAACGTAAGCTACTTCTTCTAGAGTAGAGAAACCTTCTTCAACAAGCAGTTGAGCGAAGTCTTCTTCAATATCTAGGTGTTTCATGAAGCTTTCGATAGCAGCTTGAGATTCTTCAGCGTGTTTCTTGTGAAGATCTTCAACTGTCATTACGTTCAGTTCCCAACCAGTTAGTTGAGATGCTAGGCGTACGTTCTGACCGTTACGGCCGATCGCTTGCGCTAGGTTGTCTGCTTCAACAGCGATGTCCATTGCGTGAGCATCTTCATCAACGATGATTGACGCTACGTCTGCTGGAGCCATTGCGTTGATAACGAATTGCGCTGGGTTATCGTCCCAAAGCACGATATCAATACGCTCGCCGCCGATTTCGCCCGATACAGCTTGTACACGTGCGCCACGCATACCAACACACGCACCCACTGGGTCAATACGTTTGTCGTTCGTTTTAACTGCAATCTTAGCGCGAGAGCCTGGATCACGTGCAGCACCTTTCAGTTCGATGATTTCTTCAGCGATCTCTGGCACTTCTACGCGGAATAGTTCAACTAGCATTTCAGGCTTAGAGCGAGTAATGAATAGCTGGAAGCCACGAGCTTCTGGTGCAACCTTGTAAAGAAGGCCACGAACACGGTCACCTGGACGGAAGTTTTCGCGAGGAAGTTGGTCATCACGTAGGATTACCGCTTCTGCGTTGTTACCTAGGTCTAGTACAACTGTGTCACGGTTAACTTTCTTAACCACACCTGTAACTAGCTCACCTTCGTTATCGATGAACTGTTCAACAATTTGTGCGCGTTCAGCTTCACGTACTTTTTGTACGATAACTTGCTTAGCAGTTTGAGTCGTAATACGGTCAAACGTTACTGACTCAATGTCATCTTCAACAAAGTCACCAACATTTAGTTCAGGATCTTCGTATTGAGCCGCTTCTAAAGAGATCTCTTTAGTTGGGCTTTCTACAACTTCAACCACTTCCCAACGACGGAAAGTTTCGAATTCACCTGTCTTACGGTCGATTTCAACACGAACGTCAATTTCCATTTCGTGTTTTTTCTTAGTTGATGTTGCTAGAGCAATTTCAAGGGCTTCAAAGATACGTTCACGAGGTACGGCTTTTTCGTTCGATACCGCTTCTACTACCGCTAAAATTTCTTTACTCATTTTAAATAGCCTCTAAGACTTTAATTAAAATTTAGGGATGAGGTTGGCTTTTGAGATGTTGCTAAGAGCAAACTCTTCATTGTTACCTTCAACAGTAACCGAGATTGTCTCGCCATCAACTGCTTGGATAACGCCTTTCCATTTACGGCGGTTACCTACAGCCATTTTCAAAACGATGCTTACCTCGTGACCAATAAATTGTTCATAGTGTGCTGCTTTGAAAAGTGGTCGTTCTAAACCAGGAGAAGACACTTCAAGGTTGTAAGCCACCGTGATTGGATCTTCAACGTCCATAACTGCGCTAACTTGACGGCTAACTTCAGCACAATCTTCGACGTTTATGCCGTTTTCACTATCAATAAAGATACGTAACGTTGAATGCTCGCCTGCGCGAATAAATTCTAATCCAACTAACTCATAACCTGATGCAGCTACAGGAGCTTCAAGCATTTCAGTAAGTTGTCTTTCTAAACCAGTCATTTAAACCACTCCAGAAACAAAAAAAGGGCTCAAAGCCCAATTTAAATTCCAAGCAACACTCCAAATTTTCCAGTTAGGAAAATTCAGATAACAAAAAACCCCGAAAAGTCGGGGTTTTTTGTTGCTGGACCCTGATACGTTAGATGAAATCTATGCCATCTAACTCGCAGTATTACTACCGCGCAAACTTGCCCAAACTCTGAAAGAATTTGGTTGCGGGGGCCGGATTTGAACCGACGACCTTCGGGTTATGAGCCCGACGAGCTACCAAGCTGCTCCACCCCGCGTCCGACTTGTCGAGCATTATACGCTCTCCAAGGTGTTTTACAAGTTTGTAAATCAATGGTGCCGAGAGAGGGACTCGAACCCTCACACCATAAGGCACCAGCACCTCATGCTGGCGTGTCTACCAATTTCACCATCTCGGCAGCTAAATCTATCTAAAAGCTAGAAAATAGCTTATTGAGGAATTTCATCACCCTGAGGTGCTGGAACTTCACTCACTGCGTCTTCAGCTTGCTGGATAACTTGACCTTGAGTTGGGTCAATCCATTGTGACTCAGTTTTATGTGTAGACATATTACCAAGCACTAAGCTAAGAACGAAAAATGCTGTTGCAAAAATTGCAGTCATTCGGGTTAAGAAATTACCTGAGCCGCTTGCGCCAAACACTGTGTTTGATGCGCCTGCACCGAATGAGGCTCCCATATCTGCGCCTTTACCTTGTTGAATCAACACTAGGCCGATTACACCAACCGCTGCCAACAGGTAAATCACAAGTAGAACTGTAAACATTTTTCCACCTATGTTCCAAATTGTTGAGCCAGCGCCGCTCAGAAAATTAATTTTCAGAACAAGGCTAGCGACCTCCTTACCGAAGGCCGAGCAATACTAGCGAAACGCTCTGACGCTGACAAGAGATAATTTGCAAAAAAACCATGCAAACGTGTCAACCGCTCAAAAAAAGGTCAAAAACCTTTTCAAAACCCGAGCATCAATAAAGGACACGGCACGTTTTTATCATAAATACCTAAGATATAAGGCTTCTACCTGATATTTAAGTATCAAAAACTCAGACTATAAATCTGAAAACTCAGGACAATACTCAATTAGTCCAGTACGTCCAGTAAACTCTTCAGGCTTTAGCTCTTTAACTTGGAACGCACCTGCTGGCACATCCCAAACACAACGCATTTGATGTGTTTCAGCTGGAACAAAACCAAAACGGCTATAATAAGCTGGGTCGCCCAATACAACACAAGCAGGATAACCAAGCTCATAAAGTGAAGAGAATGCTTCCTCAACTAATTGTTGAGCAATACCTTGCCCTCGATATTCTTCTTTTACAGCCAAAGGTGCTAGACCTTGCCAATTTAAGTCTTCACCGTCTAATGTTACCGGACTAAAGAAAAGGTGGCCGATCACTTCGCCTTCATCGGTACATGCCACTAACGAAAATGTACGATTGCCATTTTCTCTTAGTCTCATAACCAAGTTCGCTTCAGCTTCTGTTTCAAAAGCTGTTTTTAATAGTCGATCAACGGCAAGAATATCAACCGGTGCTTCAGTTCGAATAAGCATTAATTACCTCACTTTGTGTAGCTGGCGATTGTAAGCCTTTCTGCACAAAATCGGCTAGTTGATTTAACAAAGTTTGTAACGGCTTCGGCAATGATTGTAAATCAACGCTATCCATTAGGTTTTTCACTTCTAAGCCCAGCTCAGTGTCCCCTTCAATAGAAAGACGACGTTGGAAAAACAGCGTATCAGGATCTTCTTTACGACCAGAGATTAAAACCAAATCATTTAAGTTGCCACGAAACGCCACATCTTCTTGCATTGGCTTATCCGCAACTACTAGGCGCTCATCTTCGTAGCTGATGTACCAACTCAGCTGCATATCCTTTACTTCTACCTTTAACCACTTATCTTCAAGAAACTCAAAGTCTCCATCTTCTAGCGCCTCTTTAAATACGGTTTTAAGCCCTTCTAATAAGGCTTTTTTTTGTACAGATTGAGGTAATAAGTGGACTGGAGATCGCAAAATTGATGCGGCATTTTGAACTAGTTGGGTGCGAATCTTGTTAATCACGCGAGTTATCCGTTACTTTAGTTAGCTAGAATTGGATATCATAGTAGATGTTAATAACTCGATACCTGTCATTTATCAAAGAATCGCGATATCGTGTAACTCTTTAATATCAGGTCAATGCCAGTTATATTAGTCGAATAGAACTATCCAACAGCCCAATGGATTTCACTGCATTTAGGGAAAATCGGTAACACTTTGATGCTATCGCAACAACTTCAGCACTGGTTTACAAAACTAACGGATAAAAGTCCGTTTTTTTTCGCCATTTTAGATAACCAACATAACTATGCTTTGGTTAATGGGCGCTATTGTGATATCGCAGGTTTAACCGCATCTGAATTGGTGGGTATGAATGACAGCCAAATATTAGGCGAGCAGTTTTATAACCTCCTTAAACCCTATTACCGACGCGCTTTTGGTGGTGAATCTCTAGAGGCAGAAATTACGCTAGGGGCCAACGACCTCGAAACCAGTCTTCACTTCAGCCTATCGCCAATTAATGGTGACAACGGCATCGAACATGTCAGCTTCCACGCAATAGATACCTCAGAAAAACACATTCTAATCCGCTCTTTAGAAGAGTCTGAAGGACGATTTTCGACCTTAACATCGCTATTGCCTGATGGCTTACTCTTAGTCGAAGATGACTGCATTATCTCTGCTAATCCAGCTGCAATTCGCTTATTGGGCTTTGAATCGGCGCAAGATATCCTTGGAGATAGTCTTTCTCGGCTATTTGTCGATGAGAAAACCAAAACGGTTTTTTCTGAATCGCTGAGCTCGACGTTGGGTGAAGCGCCCTTGATGTGCTTAACTGGTCCTCGCTGCGGTTTCGAGCGAAGAGTCCAACTTAACGCAGATAGCACGATGGTGTTGGGTAGCAACTCGCAGCTAATCTTAATTCAAGATGCCGAAGCTGCGCCGAAACTCCTCTCAGCGACCAACCGTGAAGATGCTCATATCGACTCCCTTACAGGCCTATACAACCGTTTCGGTTTTACCAAGCGACTCGAGCAGCTTATCCATAATGAAACTCCGCTAATCATGCTTTATCTGGACATTGATAACTTTAAAAATATCAATGACTCATTAGGGCATCACATTGGCGACAAGGTGATTAAAGAGGTCTCATCTCGTCTTAAGCGTCTTCTACCACAGCAAGCGGTATTAGGGCATTTAGGAGGTGATGAGTTTGGTCTGATTCTGCCGGAGCCAGAGAATAACCGCATGGCAGAAATGCTTTCCGAGCGCATTATCTCTCTGATCAACCAACCCTTTGACCTTCATCACTTCAGTAAGCGCTTGGCCTGTTCAATTGGTAGCGTGGCCTATCCAGGTGATGGTAATGACGCACGAATTTTATTGCAAAATGCCGACACCGCGATGTATGAAGCGAAAGATCGTGGGCGTAACCGACTGATTAAGTTCAACGATCAAATGAACAAAGAAGCGCGAATGCGTCTTTGGCTTGAGATTGAACTGCAAAAAGCTCTACAACAAAATGGGCTAGAAGTTTGGTATCAACCTAAGGTTAATGCACGGGATTTTAGTATCAATGGCGCTGAAGCTCTGATCCGTTGGAAACACCCAGTAGAAGGCTACATTAGCCCAGCTGCTTTCATTCCTGTCGCGGAACGCGCGGGGTTGATTGAACATCTTGGTCGAGTAGTAATGCGTGAAGTATTCAGCACGGTCAAACGCTGGAAGCTGCAAGGTATTCTGCCAGGGCGGGTAGCGATCAACCTCTCACCAGAACAATTTGGTAACCCTAAGTTAATCGATTACATGGAAAAGCTCACACGCACCTCAGAGCTTGACCCTAGCTGTATTACTTTCGAGCTAACCGAAAGTGCTGTAATGAGTGACAGTGACCACACGTTGCAGATGCTCAATGCAATCAAGAAGCTCGGCTTTTCACTTTCAATCGATGATTTTGGCACTGGGTATTCTTCACTCTCTTATCTCGCTCGCTTCCCTATTGACGAGCTTAAGATAGACCGTGCGTTTATCACCGACATTGATACACTGCCAAAACAAGTTACCGTTATTGAGAACATCATTAATCTCGGCAAATCTCTTAACCTTACCGTGGTAGCCGAAGGTGTTGAAACTCAACAGCAAGCGACCTTGCTTTCTAACCTTAACTGTAACTCGATCCAAGGCTTCCATTTTCATCGCCCGCAACCAAAGCACGAAGTTGAAGAACTGTTTGCACAAAACCGTCGCCACAAAAACTAACCACAAGTGAGTATTTGACCAAGAAACTCACTCAAACCTGCCTTACATCAAATTTGCCATTCATAATTCTTCATAAAATGCTCAGCAAATTTTGAAGAGACAGTCTTGGTAAGAGCAATGGAACTCCTATGCCCAGCAGGTAACTTACCTGCCCTAAAAACTGCAATAGATTGTGGTGCAGACGCGGTGTACATCGGTTTTAAAGATGACACCAATGCACGCCACTTTGCAGGCTTGAACTTTACCGGCAAAAAATTAGAAAAAGCCGTTCAATATGTTCATGACCACAACAAGAAGATTCACGTTGCTCTAAATACGTTTGCCCACCCTGATGGGTTTGAACGTTGGACTGACGCAGTCGATCGCGCAGCCGACAATGGTGTCGATGCACTGATCGTAGCCGACATTGCCGTGCTCGATTATGCCGCTCGTAAGCACCCGGATTTAGAGCTTCACCTTTCAGTTCAAGCCTCAGCAACCAATGTGGCAGCAGTCGATTTCTACAAGAACAACTTCAACGTCAAACGTGTTGTTTTACCGCGTGTTTTATCCATTCATCAGGTTAAACAGTTATCACGCAATATCACCAGTGATGTAGAACTTGAAGTGTTCGCTTTTGGAAGCTTGTGCATCATGTCTGAAGGTCGCTGTTACTTATCTTCGTACATGACAGGTGAGTCACCAAATACAGTTGGCGCTTGCTCACCAGCCAAATACGTTCGCTGGCAAGAAACTGAACAAGGCTTAGAGTCTCGCCTAAATGATATTTTGATTGATCGTTATAGCGAAGGCGAAAATGCAGGCTACCCGACATTGTGTAAAGGGCGTTTTACTGCAGATTTAGAAGGCCAAACAAAGGCTTACCATGCTTTAGAAGAGCCAACGAGCCTAAATACTCTCTCTATGTTGCCTGAATTATTTGCCGCTAACGTCGCGTCAGTGAAAATTGAAGGCCGTCAACGCAGCCCTGCTTACGTTGAGCAAGTCACTCTCACATGGCGCGCTGCTATTGATCGCTACTTGGCCAACCCTGAAGCTTACCAAGTAGAAGCGGCTTGGGATGCCACATTAGCGAACGTATCGGAAGGCACTCAAACGACCCTAGGTGCTTACCACCGTAAATGGCAGTAGATCAGATAGCAGTCGAGGATCCAATGGAAAACAACATGAAATACGCACTAGGCCCACTGCTCTACTTTTGGCCGAAACAGAATGTCGAAGATTTCTACCACCAAGCTCAATCAAGCAGTGCTGATATCATCTACCTCGGTGAAAGTGTCTGCTCCAAGCGCCGTGAGATGAAGCCAAAACATTGGCTTGATATCGCTAAAGAGCTAAGTACATCGGGGAAACAAGTGGTTCTCTCCACCATGGCACTGCTTGAAGCACCAAGTGAAGTGAACATCATGAAAAAGTACATCGACAATGGTGACTTTGCGATTGAAGCTAACGACGTATCAGCCATTCAACTCGCGTCTGAAAGCAAGGTACCTTTTGTCGTTGGCCCTGCGGTGAATACCTATAATGCTCATACGCTGAACTTGTTTCTTAAGCAAGGCATGACACGTTGGTGTATGCCAGTTGAACTGTCTCGAGAATGGTTAAGCAAGGTATTAACCCAGTGTGATGAGCTTGGTATTAAGAACAAGTTTGAAGTCGAAGTGTTCAGCCACGGTTATCTACCACTGGCCTATTCAGCTCGCTGTTTTACTGCTCGCGCTGAAAATAAAGCCAAAGATGATTGTGAGACTTGCTGCATTAAGTATCCAACAGGGATTCAAGTCAGTAGCCAAGAAGGGCAAGAGGTTTTCAATCTAAACGGTATCCAAACTCAATCTGGCTATTGCTACAACCTAATTAACGATTTGCCAAACATGAAAGGTTTAGTAGATGTAGTTCGATTAAGTCCTCTTGGCCTTGATACTTTCTCAGAGCTAGACAATTTCCGCGCCAACGAATCGGGACAGAAGCCAATGCTAATTGCGCAAAGGCAATGTAATGGCTATTGGCACCAATTAGCTGGCCTAGAAGTGAAAAACATCTAGCAGATATTCAAAGACAATAAAGGGCTCAAATGAGCCCTTTATTTTTACGCGATAACTTGTTCCACAGGTTTGTTTTCAAAGCGTCGTATATCTTTCCATAGCATATAGATAACCACTGCACTAAGAGCAATATTTGATAGCGGGTATGCTATCCAAATACCTGGCACACCAAATAGCTTAGGCATAATATACAAGAATGGTAGCTGAATAAGCATGTTGCCGACCGTCACGAACATCGCCTTGCTTCCCTTGTTTATCGCCTGATAATAGGCACCAGCTACCACTAAGAAGCCATCGAGCGCCAAAGCAAACATGTGTAAACGAATGCCTAATACGGTGTATTCAACCAACAGAGCATTACCTTTGTTAAATACTGAGATAAATTGCGTTGGGAACAGGTTAAGTAATACCACAAACACCAAACCAACAGATACAGCACTGTACATGGCCACTTTCAATAACTTACGGATGTTGTCTTGGTTCCGAGCTCCATGGTTGTAGCTCACCAATGGCTGCATACCATTGGCAATCCCCTCTGCCGTTAGGTAGTAAACCGTTACGATATAACCCAAAATCGCGTAAGCACCAATCATCAACTGGTCACCGTACTGAGAGAACAAAGCATTGTGTAGTGCAACCATCATCGAACCATACGCGTACATAAAGAAGCTTGATGTACCAATAGCAAAAATCTGTGGAATCGCGGCAAGTTTCAGTCTCAGTTCGCTCCAGCTTAGACGCAATTTTGCTTTTGCTGAAAAGAAGTAGAATAAGCCTAATCCAGTCACCACCATTTGAGCAATGGCTGTCGCTAACGCCGCTCCCGTTAGCTCCCAATCAAGCCAAGCGATAAACAGATAATCGAGCACGATATTAATCAGTGCACCTACCACCATCAAAATAGTAGCAAAGTTTGGGCTATCATCATTGCGAAGCAAAAATGGCATGGCAATAGAGCCTAATGTGAACGCACACGCACCAATCAAGATATGAAGATATTGAATTCCGAGATCAAATACACGCCCTTCAGCCCCTTGCCAATACAGGAAGTTTTCTGCAAAGAAGAATAAGATCCCAGAGACAATTGGCGTCAATGCAAACAACAAGACTAAGCCTGTCGCTAATACTTGCTTCGCGCCTTGTGTATCTTGCTCCCCTTGTCGAATCGAAACTAAGGCCCCGGTACCCACACCCACCAGCATACCGATACCAAGAATAGAGCCAATCACAGGCCAAGCGACGTTGATCCCCGCTAGACCATCTGCGCCGACGTAACGACCAATAAAGATCCCGTCAACAACTTGATACAGGCCATTGACCAACATTGCCGCTACCGTTGGAATGGTATAACGCCAAAATTGTTTGTAGATGGAAGTTTGCATTCTCTCACCATAAGTTAGCTAGGCTAACTAAATAGATAAATTAGTTTTGTAGTGCTTTTTCTAATAGATGTACCAGTTGATTCGCTTCAGCGTTGGTCAACTTTTGGTTCATCGATTTTGCCATGCTCTGATACACTACCTGTTCAAATGATAAATCTTGGATAACTTGTTCCGTCAATATCACTCGTTTGGAACGTCCATCTTCATTGCACGCTATACGCGCGACTAATCCTTTGCCTTCTAACCGTGCAACCATATTGGATGCAGAGGGCTTAGTTACCTTCATCTCTTGGGCGAGATCCGTAATACGTATCCCTTCTTGGTGCTCTTCTATCACTCGCAAATAATCATATTCATTAAAGCTAAGACCAGAGAGTGAATCTTCTTTCGCATGGACACGCCACGCTTTAGCACAGAATCGTTCTAGCTCAGTTAAGCTGTTTTCAAGAGTCATAACACACCACTTAGTTAGCAAGGCTAACTATTTTAGTTCGAGTATTTTATTTAGCAACAAAAAAAGCCACTGCTTGCAGTGGCTTTTTCTATTTCAACTAGTTAGTTCGATGCTTGTTGCTGCTCTAGCTTCGCTTTCGCGAGCTGCTGTTGCTTCACATCATTGTAGATTCGCGTAAGCTCGATAAATGAGTAACGGTGCTCAACGTATTCATACACATTGAATGAAATCGCCAGTTTATATAGTGAAATCGCATTCGCGTAATCACCTTCACTCTGGTAACGCTTACCTAAATAGAAATAAGCTTCCGTCAAACGCTGCGCAAGTAAAGTATTGTCTCGCGTTCCGGCTAGGATGGCTTTGAACGCTTGCTCTTCTGAAACATCACCAAGTGTAATAGCAACCAAAACCCAACCCCATTGCTCATCACGTTGCTGGTAACGTAGCACCAAGTCTTGACGCGCTAATGCAGGATCAAGTTCCGCTTGAATCAAATAGAGCCAAAGCGCACGAAATGGGTCACTAGGCTCTTGATTATAGTGCCTTTCCATATCTTCAAGCGCTAACTCTATTCGGTCACCGTAATACAAGGCAATAGCACGATTACGTTCGGCGTAAGAGTTTTCCGGATCCAACTCTAACGTTGAGTCAAAAGCATCATAAGCAGCGTCAAACTCACCCACTTGAGTAAAGTAAACCCCAAGCAAATTAAACAGATCAGGTTGAGCTGGGTTTAGTGACAAGGATTGATTGTAGTCTAGTCGAGCTAAATCTCGCAGACCCACGCTGTCATAGTAATTACCACGCTCATACAACATTTTTGCCCGAACCTCTTTGGTTAAATCGGGGCGTTGCAGCAACTGGCTTAAACGCGCAATCTGTACTTCCTGCTGTACGCTGGCTTGCAACGGCACAGCCATTGGCGGGTATAACCATTCAGCATTGTTACTTGAATTAGAGGCACAACCAGCCGTGACTAATAAGGCAAGACTAAGTGTCGCGGTTTGAAACCATTTCACAAATAAGTACTCCTGTAGCTAAGCATTGTGCTTAGTATAATCCGCAATAAAAAAGGGAGCGTAATGCTCCCTTTATAACATGCTTTTAGCTAAATAAGCTAATTAACAGAATACCCTTATCTAAAAGGTATTATGCGTCTGCAGCAGGCTTGTCTTCTTCTGTCTTCTCAACAGCTTCTTTCATGCTTAGACGAACGCGACCTTGACGGTCGATCTCAAGAACTTTAACTTGAACTTCTTGACCTTCAGCTAGGTAGTCAGACACTTTCTCAACACGCTTGTCAGCAATTTGAGAGATGTGAACTAGACCATCTTTACCAGGAAGAATCGTTACGAATGCACCAAAGTCAGCTAGACGAGCAACTTTACCTGTGTAGATACGGCCCACTTCAACTTCTGCAGTGATCTCTTCGATACGACGGATTGCTTCTTTCGCAGCTGTACCTTCAGTTGCAGCAATCTTGATTGTACCGTCGTCTTCGATTTCGATAGTTGTACCTGTCTCTTCAGTTAGAGCACGGATAACTGCACCACCTTTACCGATAACGTCTTTGATCTTCTCAGCGCTGATCTTCATTGTGTGAATGCGCGGAGCGAACTCAGAGATATCTTCACGAGCACCAGAAATCGCTTCATCCATTACAGAAAGGATGTGCTTACGTGCACCTTGCGCTTGGTTAAGAGCAATTTGCATGATCTCTTTAGTGATACCTTCGATCTTGATGTCCATTTGAAGTGCAGTAATACCTTCGTTAGTACCTGCTACTTTAAAGTCCATGTCACCTAGGTGGTCTTCATCACCAAGGATGTCAGAAAGAACAACAAAGTCGTCGCCTTCTTTAACTAGACCCATTGCGATACCCGCAACAGAAGCTTTAATTGGAACACCAGCATCCATAAGTGCTAGAGAAGTACCACATACAGAAGCCATTGAAGAAGAACCGTTAGATTCTGTGATTTCTGATACTACACGTACTGTGTATGGGAACTCGTCTACTGATGGCATTACTGCAGCAATACCACGCTTAGCCAGTTTACCGTGGCCGATTTCACGACGCTTAGGAGAACCTACAAAACCCGTTTCACCAACACAGTATGGAGGGAAGTTGTAGTGTAGTAGGAAGTGGTCTTTACGCTCACCAGTTAGCTCGTCGATGATTTGAGCATCGCGCTGCGTACCTAGAGTCGCAGTTACGATTGCCTGAGTTTCACCACGAGTGAATAGTGAAGAACCGTGAGTACGTGGAAGAACGCCAGTACGTACGTCAAGCGCACGAACCATGTCTTTTTCACGACCGTCGATACGTGGGTTACCCGCGATGATGCTACGACGTACAACTGTCTTCTCTAGATCGTGGAAGATAGTGTGAATTTCTTTCGTGTTTGCTTCTGGGTCTTCAGCAAGAAGAACTTCGTTTACTTCAGCAGCAATCGCGTGAATACGGTCGTAACGAGCCATCTTCTCAGTGATTTGGTAAGCTTCAACAAGCTTAGTTTCTGCTAGTTCAGCAATCTTAGTTACAAGCGCTGTGTTCTCAGCAGGAGCAACCCAATCCCAAGCTGGAGTTGCTACTTCAGCTGCGAATTCGTTGATTGCGTTGATAACAACTTGCTGTTGGTCGTGACCAAATACAACTGCAGAAAGCATCTCTTCTTCTGTTAGGTTGTCAGCTTCTGACTCAACCATAAGAACAGCGCCTTCAGTACCTGCAACAACTAGGTCAAGCTTAGACGTTTCTAGCTCAGTGTTGCTTGGGTTCAGTACTAATTGACCATCAATGTGACCAACACGTGCTGCACCGATAGGACCGTTGAACGGGATACCAGAGATAGCAAGAGCAGCAGAAGTACCGATCATTGTTACCATGTCTGGTTGAACGTCAGGGTTTACAGACATTACTGTCGCAATAACCTGAACTTCGTTTTTGAATGCATCTGGGAATAGTGGGCGAATTGGACGGTCGATTAGACGAGCAGTCAGCGTTTCACCTTCAGATGGACGACCTTCACGCTTGAAGAAGCCACCAGGGATTTTACCTGCAGCGTAAGTACGCTCTTGGTAGTTCACTGTTAGTGGGAAGAAGTCTTGACCTTCTACTGCTTCTTTTTTACCTACTACAGATACGAATACTGCTGTATCGTCCATAGTAACCATAACTGCAGCCGTAGCTTGACGTGCGATAACGCCAGTTTCTAGAGTAACTGTGTGGTTACCGTACTGGAACGTTTTAACAACTGGTTTTTCGAACATTGTTATTCCTTGTGTCTGGGCTTCCTTACAAATAAAGAAACTCAGCGAATATTGATTGATACTCAAGGCATTACGAATCGCGACTAGTGAAAATGAACTGCTTAATACTCTCTATAAGTGAATTCACTTTTAATAGTCGCGACCTTTTGGTCGACGTTGTGACTGTAATGCAATGAGCTTTTTTGGATACAAAACTCCGATAGCGGAATTTTACCGTGCGTAGTATAACGGCTTAAAAAGGATTTGGCTAAGCTATAGCAATTAAATTAAGTTTCAGGCAACAAAAAAGGGGCTAAAAGCCCCTTTTTCGACAAACTGTTCTATGCAGCCGCTGATTAGCGACGTAGGCCTAGACGCTTGATTAGATCTTGGTAACGAGAAAGGTTTTTGCCTTTCAGGTAATCAAGAAGCTTACGACGGCGAGAAACCATACGTAGAAGACCACGACGGCTGTGGTGATCGCCTTTGTGCGCTTTGAAGTGACCTTGTAGGTGGTTGATAGAAGCTGTAAGTAGAGCTACTTGAACTTCTGGTGAACCTGTATCGCCTTCAGTTTGAGCGTATTCAGCAACGATTGCTGCTTTAGTTTCTGCATTCAGAGACATAATTCTCTCCTAAATAAGAGTAAGTTTAAATTTGTAGCAGCCAATCTCTGATTCAGCCGCTACGCGAAGCGCGAATTATATGGGATGTCTAGAAGTTAAGCAATAGGTTCTTTGAGTCATTTAAAATGCTGTTATCCGTTACCTTCAAACTCGAAATAGGGTTGCTTTTTCTGCGTTCCCGCATCGAAATCTTTTCTGTTACACTTAGACCATCAAAACATAGCTAATTGAATAAACAGGATTCAATATGAAAATCGGCATCATCGGTGCAATGGAACAAGAAGTTTCTATTCTTAAACAAGCAATTGAAAACCGCCAAGAAGTAAACAAAGCAGGCTGTACCTACTTCTCAGGTCAAATCAATGGTGTTGATGTAGTTTTGCTTCAGTCAGGTATTGGTAAAGTATCCGCTGCTGTAGGCACGACTATCCTACTTGATGAATACCAGCCAGATGTCATCATCAATACTGGTTCTGCAGGTGGCTTCGACTCAAGCTTAAACGTAGGTGATGTAGTTATCTCTACTGAAGTACGCCACCACGATGCAGATGTGACTGCATTTGGTTACGAAATGGGCCAAATGGCGCAGCAACCAGCCGCTTTCATTGCTGATGAAAAACTAATGGATGTTGCAGAAAAAGCCTTATCTCAAATGGAAGACAAGCATGCTGTTCGTGGCCTAATTTGTACTGGTGACGCATTCGTATGCAGCGCTGAGCGCCAAGATTTCATTCGTAAGCACTTCCCATCGGTTGTTGCAGTAGAAATGGAAGCCGCGGCTATAGCCCAAACCTGTCACCAATTCAAAGTACCGTTCGTTGTTGTTCGTGCCATTTCTGACGTTGCAGACAAAGAAGCAGGCATGAGCTTTGATGAGTTCCTACCTTTAGCGGCAAAAAGCTCATCAGAAATGGTCATCCAAATGGTTGAACTGCTTAAGTAAGCGACTCAAAAGCAATAAAGAGAAATCATGGAAGATTTGTTTCACCAACTCTATTCAAATGGAGCGCTCCTCGTACTGTGGGGCGCTCTATTTTGTCATTTGATCCTTCCTTTCCCTCGCGAAGCACACCCCGCGATTCTTTGGCATAAGTTTGCAGAGCAACTGGCTGACAAAGTTAACACCAACGCTAACTATAATCAGAGCTTAATTTCAGGCACGCTTGCTTGGTTACTGATGATTGTCCCTATGCTGGTTGTGCTAATTGCCCTTAAACCTTTGGTGTGGCAACCACAGTTATTCGAACTGGCGTTTTTGCTGCTAGCGATCGATTGGCGCAATACTGATAAGTTCACGGCTCAGTTTGTTGCGGCATTAGCTCGAGAAGATAAAGAACAAGCTCGGATGTTACTTAAACCCATCATTAACCGAAACACCCAACCGCTCTCTTTACTAGGGCTAGGAAAAGCGGGCGCTGAAACATTGATCATGTCTTATGGTCGTAATGTTGTCGGTGTTATGTTTTGGTATGCGGTCGGTGGCGGTATCGGCGCATTTATTTATCGAATGATGGTTGAGCTAGCCCGAGCATGGTCCCCTTCTCGCCAACGCTTTAGCCCGTTTGGTATTCCTGCAATTAGAGCAGTCGCCGTGATGGATTTTGTTCCTTTGCGTCTATTCGCTTTGATGGTTGCAGCAGGCCAACGTACACAATATGTTTTCAGCTCGCTCAAGCAACAAGCCGGCTCATGGCCACTACCTGGCCCCTCTTGGCTTATTGTATCAGTTGGCGCCAAATTGGAACTTTCACTGGCTGGACCCGCTATTTACGACGGAAAGAAAGCGGTGCGAGCAAAGTTAGGTGGACGAATTGCTCCGTCAGCACTCCATATCGCGCAATTACAGAAGCTTCTCGCATGGCGAATGCTCGCGTGGATCCTAATTCAAAGCCTACTCATGGCACTTATCTATCAAGGTATTTAAATGAGAACCTTGCTCTTTCTTTTCTCAATATTACTGACAACAACCCCTTATGCAGCTTCAGTTGAGAGAGTGATCAGCTTAGCGCCTCATGCGACAGAGATAGCCTATGCCGCTGGCTTGGGCGATAAGTTAATTGCTGTCAGTGATCGTAGCGACTACCCAGAACAAGCGAAACATCTTGAAAAAGTAGCCAATTACCAAGGGATAAAGATAGAGCGGATTATCGCTTTGCAGCCCGACCTTATTTTAGCTTGGCCTGCTGGTAACCCTTCTCGAGAACTCGAAAAACTCAAGCAGTTTGGATTTAACATCTACTACTCACAAACCACCTCTTTGGATGATATCGCGAAAAATATTGAGCAGTTAAGCCAATACGCGGATAAACCGCAGCAAGGCCTACAAGTAGCCAAAGAGTTCAAAGCTTCATTGCAAGCAATGAAAAAGCGTTATCAAACCGATAAGCCGGTACGTTATTTTTATCAGTTGAGTCAGCATCCCATCATCAGCGTCGCGCAAGGAAAATGGCCTAGCGAAGTATTCGAGTTCTGTGGTGGCGAAAACATCTTTGCCAACAGCTCAGCTCCCTACCCTCAAGTAAGTGCCGAACAAGTATTAGTCAACAACCCAGAGGTCATCTTCACTTCAGAGCACGCGATCGAGAATGGCAACATGTGGCAAAAATGGCAAGAGCAGCTCGATGCTGTCCAAAACCATTACGTTTGGACTTTAAATTCTGATTGGCTCAATCGTCCAACACCAAGAACGCTAGGTGCGATTGAGCAAGTTTGTGAGTATTTCGAAACTGTTCGCCAAAAACGCTAACGGTTGCGCATGATATCTCGTACAATCCGTGGTCGTTTTCTGTTCCCACTTTTAAGTAAGAGATGTTCGTAACATGGACTCTATGTTGCTTTATAGTATCGACCTTTTCGGTACCGCTGTTTTCGCTATTTCCGGTGTTTTACTCGCGGGTAGACTCAAAATGGACCCGTTTGGTGTTGCTGTATTAGGCAGCGTTACCGCGATTGGTGGTGGTACCATCCGTGACATGGCCTTAGGCGCGACGCCAGTGTTTTGGATTACCGACACCAACTATCTATGGACGATTCTCATCACCTGTCTACTGACCATGTTAATCGTACGGCGCCCTAAACGTCTTGCTTGGTGGATCTTACCTGTCTGTGATGCCATTGGTTTAGCGGTCTTTGTTGGGATCGGAGTAGAAAAAACCATGGCTTATCAAGATTCTGCCTTGGTCGCTGTCATAATGGGCGTGATCACTGGCTGTGGTGGTGGCATCATTCGAGATGTATTAGCACGTGAGGTGCCTATGGTCCTGAGAAGTGAAGTGTATGCGACGGCCTGTATCATTGGCGGTGTTTTCCACACAACGGCATTGGCAATGGGGCATGATAGCGATACCGCTTTCCTCGCAGGCGTCTTCTCTACCTTATTGATTCGTCTTGGTGCTATCCGTTGGCACTTATCTCTGCCGACATTTGCATTGAATCGTTGAGCGATAAATTACGAAGGGTTGGCACAATGTCACCCCCTTATTTTTATTGCCATCCTCACACTATGGAATGACAATTCGATAATTTCCCTCAGAAACAAAAAAGGTCACCGAGGTGACCTTTTTAATCTTCAATCTTTATCGATTACTTCTGTGCTCGACGAAGCACATCTTTCAGTAAATCAAAATCATTCGCTAGATCTTCAGAAAGAAGCTCCATTGCAGCGTGTTTCGCCAGTGGACCAGGAAGATCAATATCGGAACCTAGAATCTCATCGACCACTTCCTTGAACTTCGCAGGGTGTGCTGTACATAAGAATAAGCCTGTTTCACCCTCTTGTAGCTGCTCATCAAGCAAGCGATACGCAATCGCACCATGTGGCTCACATAGATAACCTTGTGCTTTCAGCTCACGTACAGACTCTGCACTTTGTTCGTCAGACACTTTGCCTTTGCCTAACGTATCCAAGCCCCAGCCTTTAAGCTGACAAAGCTCTTCGATACGCGGCCAGTTGTTTGGCTGACTCACGTCCATTGCGTTTGATGTGGTTGCAACCGTTGGTTTTGGATCCCACTTGCCCGTTTCTAGGTAGCGAGGAACCGTGTCATTTTCGTTAGTTGCGGCAATGAAACGCTTCACTGGTAAACCCAGAGCTTTAGCAAGTAAGCCGGCTGTCAAATTACCAAAGTTGCCACTTGGAACAGAAATAACTAGGTTTTCGCGCTGCTCTTTAGTCAGCTGAGAAGCAGCTTCAAAGTAATAACAGATCTGAGCCATCAAACGGCTAATGTTAATTGAGTTAGCCGAGTTTAGACCAATCTCTTCACGGAGAGCCGCATCGTCAAATGCTTGCTTAACAAGTGACTGACAAGCGTCAAAGTCACCATCGATGGCCACAGTATGGATGTTCTTACCTAACGTACAGAACAGCTTTTCTTGTAGCGGGCTGATTTTGCCTTTCGGGTAAAGAATCACAACATTGATGTCTTCCATACCGTAGAAAGCGTGAGCCACTGCTGCACCCGTGTCACCAGACGTTGCCGTTAGGATAGTGATTTTTCCACCATCAGAGACTGCCGCCAAAGATTGAGCCATAAAGCGGCCACCAAAATCTTTAAACGCCAAAGTTGGGCCATGGAAAAGCTCTAGAGCGTAAACGCCCTCTTTAACTTGATTGATTGGAGCTGGGAACTGAAAAGCAGCATCAACCATTGAGTTCACTTGATCTTCTGCAAGCTCATCACCGATTAACGCTGAAAGAATTTTAGTGCTGCGAGAAACAAAGTCTTCCGCTAGCAACGCATCCACATCATCAAACTTAGGCAGTTCAGATGGGAAGAAAAGGCCTTGGTTACGACCTAACCCTTGGCGAACGGCTTGGCCAAAGGATACTTGTTCATCATTTTCTTTTATATTGTAAAGCTTCATAGCTCACTTCCTGTCACTATCGAACCCTGCTTATCTAAACGACAAACATGGACGAATCCTTCTTCGTTTTGTACGTAATTTTGTTCTAGCCAGCGAGCAACTCGCTCAGCGACATCTTTTTCTTTGCAAATGCTAAAGAGCGTCGGGCCACTTCCTGAAATCCCCGTTGCTAATGCGCCTGCTGTCGCCGCGTATTTACGTGCGTCAGCAAAGCCAGGTAGCAGTTTCTCACGATATGGTTCTGCGATCACGTCTTTGATCATCTTAGCCGCCAGTTCCGGCTGATTAGAATGGCAAGCATGGATAAAACCTGCTAAGTGACGACCATGAGCAATGATATCTTGGCGACGATATTGAGAAGGTAAAATTTCGCGCGCTTCTGCGGTAGAAACTTTAATGCCTGGATATGCCATTACCCAATACCAATCATCAAAACAAGGGACTTCTTGGCTGATAATACCGAGCTCTTCCAGCATTAACTGCACACCACCAAGGTAACATGGTGCTACGTTATCATAATGTATACCGCCAGAGATTTGCCCTTCCATTTCGCCCATCAGAGCCAGAAGTTCCGTCTCATTCAGTGGTTGACCGTGGAATCGATTCAACGCATCCAATGCTGCAACAATCGAACACGCACTTGAACCTAAACCTGAGCCAATCGGCATGTTTTTCTCAAGCGTCATTTCTAGCGGTAGCAGCTCAACGCCTTTTTTATCTAACTCACGAGCAAACACTCGCCAGCAATCATAGACAATATTTTCTTTAGGGTTTTCAGGTAACTTCGATACGAAGTCACCTGCAGTATTTAAACTAAAAGCTTCACTGCCTGATTTGACGAGGACTCGGTCCCCCAACAAGGTACCATCGACAGGAGAAACTGCCGCTCCTAATACGTCAAAACCTACACTGACATTACCAATTGACGCTGGGGCGTAAACCACCACATCCATACCACTACTCATTGATTAAACCCCTAGCTTCCAGCCTAAAGTACGCATTACATCTGAGAACACACCTGCTGCCGTCACTTCAGTACCAGCACCGTAACCACGCAGAACCAATGGAATTGGTTGGTAGTAGCGGCTGTAGAAAGCTAATGCGTTTTCACCATCTTTGATTTTGTACATTGGATCATTTTCATCAACAGCGGCAATACTTACACGGCACTTACCATCTTCAATTTCACCAACATAGCGTAGAACTTTGCCCTCTTCGGCCGCTTTAGCTGACTGCTCTTTAAAATAAGCATCCGCTTCAGGAAGACGAGCCATAAACTCATCTACGCTACCTGAGTCATCAAAGCCTGGTGGCAGTGCTTGATCAACAATCACATCTTCAAGCTCTAAATTCATACCTGCTTCACGAGCAAGAATGAGAAGCTTACGCGCCACATCCATACCCGATAGGTCATCACGAGGATCTGGTTCAGTGAAGCCGTTATCTTTCGCAATATTTGTTGCTTGGCTAAGCGTCATACCTTCATCTAACTTACCGAAGATGTAAGAAAGTGAACCCGATAAAATACCAGTGAAACGCTCTAGCTCATCACCCGCAGAGATTAGGTTTTGTAGGTTCTCGATTACCGGTAGACCAGCGCCAACCGTTGTTTCATACATTAGCTTACGACGAGAGCTACGAGCGACATCGCGAAGCTGATGGTAGTACGCCATGCTTGCTGTGTTAGCTTTCTTGTTTGGTGTAACAACGTGGAAACCCGCTGCTAAGAAATCTGCATATTGAGTCGCAATCGCTTCACTCGAGGTACAGTCAACCAATACTGGGTTGATGATATGGTTACGCTGAACCAAAGAGATCAAACGCGCTAGGCTGAATTCTTCGCTGGCATCTTTCATGCGATCGCGCCAATGATCCAACGGTAGACCTTCGCTATCAAGTAATAAGCCTTTACTGTTTGCTAAACCACAAACTCGTAGCACAATACCTTTTTCCGCTAGCTTAGCTTGCTGACGTTTGATCTGATCCACCAGTTCACCACCAACACCGCCTACGCCGACGACAAAAACATCAAGGAAGTGCTTGGAGTTAAATAGATTCTCGTGACACGCTTTGATCGCTTCAGAGATCTTATCTTCAGGGATAACCGCAGAGATAGCGCGCTCTGATGAGCCTTGAGCAATTGCAACGATGTTAACGTTCACTTCCGCTAATGATGAGAAGAATTGAGAAGCAACGCCTCGTAATGTACGCATACCATCGCCGACTAGCGTCACAATCGCAACATCATCAATAAACTCTACTGGCTCTAAAAGACCATCTTTAAGCTCAAGTTCGAACGTATCCGCAAGTGCTTGCTCTGCAATGGCTTTATCTTGTGCTTCAATACAGAAACTGATGCTGTACTCAGAAGAAGACTGGGTAATAAGTACGATAGAAGCACCTGCCGCTGACATTGCGCCAAATACTCGGCTTGCCATACCTACCATGCCTTTCATGCCAGGACCTGACACGTTCACCATAGTAAGATCACTTAGCGTTGTGATGCCTTTGATGGCAAGGTTATCTTCACCAGTATCTTGGCCGATCAAAGTTCCAGCACCCTGTGGATTAAAGCTGTTTTTGATTAGGCAAGGAATATGGAATTGAGCAATAGGTGCGATTGTTTTCGGATGAAGAACCGATGCCCCAAAATAAGAAAGCTCCATCGCTTCTTGATAGCTCAACGACTTCAGCAGTCGAGCATCATCAACTAAGCGAGGGTCACAGTTATAAACCCCATCAACGTCAGTCCAAATCTCGCAGCAATCAGCACGTAGACACGCAGCTAGTACCGCTGCCGAATAGTCAGAGCCGTTACGGCCAAGAGTAACAATCTCACCTTTTTCATTACCGGCAGTAAAGCCTGGCATGATATTTACGTGGCCTGTTGGAAGTGGGTTTTGGCGGAAGTTCTGTGTTGAGATATCAACATCCACCATCGCTTCTAAATGCTCACCACGCGCAAATAGGTAATGCACTGGATCAATTAAGCTCGCAGCTTGGCCTTTCGCTTCTAAAACTGCTTTCATCAGCTGAATAGAAACGCGCTCACCTTTACTGATGATGCGTGCATTTACGTTATCAGGACACATGCCGAGAAGGTTGATGCCATGCACAAACTGACGCAGTTGAGAGAGTGATGTTTTAACTTGATTGTCATAACCGGCACCATCTACGTTAGGCAGCACCTGTTTGATGTCTTGAAAAAGATCGCGGAATGAATCTTCCAACTCAGCGATCTGTAATTCTGCTTCACCATTTTTTAGCGCTGCTTCAATCACAGCTACCAATTTATTCGTGGTTTTTCCTGGTGCCGATAAAACAACCGCCACTTCTTCCTGTTGTGCATTATTAGCAATGATGTCTGCCGCTCTTAAAAAACGATCAGCATCCGCTAATGATGAACCTCCAAACTTTAAAACTCGCATCCCTTCCTCCAAATTTTTTAAATCGGCATAAAAAAAGGCCTGTATCTTGTTGGATACAGGCCTTTTTTTGAATTTCTTTCGCTTAGCAGCCTGCCCCAACAATTGCGATGTCGGTAATAATAATGGTTGTGGTCATTGTTACTAGGCTGTGGTTTTGCATAATTAAATACTGTTGCATTTGTGTGTTTGCTTACCCATACGTTTAACCTATTTATTCAGTTCGAGTCAATGAAAAGTTTTAATTTTTTGTTTTGACCGAGCTTGATTCACAGTACCTTCTGCAACATTGTTAACCTAAACATTCACATTAACAATGAAACTATAAGCACATAAGCTAATAACTAATGGCTATATAAAAAATGCACCTAGTCCAATAGTTTTATGCTTTAATTAGTTCTGCAGTGGAAGAAAATCCAAGAATAAGGAGCGGCACATGAAAATAATTCTATGCCTATCAGCATTTATTGCTGGCTCTATTGGTGCAACCGAGTTACCTCCACTGCCCTCTCAACAAGATAACTCTCCGCATAAACTTTTTCTTTCTAGTGGCAGCGATCAACAAGATTTTGATACTTGGAAGGTCGATGGTGGCTACTCTTACAACGTATTCGATAAAATCGACCTATACGTTGGTGCTCGTTTGAACAATGGTGACAAAATTAATGAGACAGGCTTTTTAAGTGGCGTTAGCTACCAAGTCACTCCTCGAGTCTCCTTATCAAGTACCCTGCACTCATACAGCAATGAAGTTCCAAATGAAGAGAAGCGTGACAATGGTGTTTCTGCTGAGGTATCTAGCCGAGTACGACTGACTGAAAATCTAGATTTGCATGCCACCCTTGATTATCAAGAGTGGCAGCAAGAGGTTGAATTTGGTTTAGGTTTCCGTTTCTAAGCGAAACCTAGTCCCATTTCAGTGCTTCATTTGACATCAAGATGCCATTCCAATCCGCGTAAACGTAGTCTCCCGGCTGAATCATCTGGTTATGAATCGTTAAGGTTACATTCACATCACCAGCACCACGTTTTTCGGTTTTAAATGGACAAGTGCCAAGTGCCTTCACACCCAATTCCATTTCTGCAATCGCCCCAGCGTCTCGAATGGCTCCATTAACAATCACCCCTTCCCAATGATTATCAATGGCCAACATTGCGAGTTGATCACCAAGTAAAGCACGCTGGCAAGAACCATGACCGTCGACGATGAGCACCTTTCCAGTACCATCTTGGCTGAGCATTTCTCGCACTTTCGAGTTATCGTGGTAACACCTAGCCGTAACAATTTCGCCAAAGAACGCACTTTTCGCACCAAAATTATGCAAAGGCAGTTCAACCAGGGTCACTTTGTCTTCGTGCTGATCACAAATATCCGGCGTAATATCTTTCATTTTTCCTCCGTGAGTCTTTTAAAAATCCTTTCACTTGCATCGGCAGCGCCAATCTCCAATCAGCACTACCGATTTATCTTCCAAACATGAGAGTAAAAAAAGCTGATCTTTTTCTACAAAATAGATGGCGTTTTGTCCGTATTTAGCCCCTAGCTCTACCGCTTGGTGGCGTGTCATTGCAGTGGCAAAGCTTTCCTCTGCCCATGAGAATTCTTGATTACCTACCAACACTTCGATGAAGTAAGTATGGTCTATTTCTAAGCGTAACTGCTGATTATTTCTTCCATTTTGTTGGTTAGACTGCCATTTGCTCGCAGGGTTCCAAGCCGTAATAATGGCGAAAGAATCACACCGAATCGGTGCCCCAAAGCGGAAGTAAGGGTCTAAATAACTAGCCCACAATTGCGCATCTATCATCATATGACCAACAGTTTTACATTTACCTGATACTATTAATATTTGTTACATCCTAACTCTTGATATAAATCAACAAAGTGATTGGAATTAACACTTCTACGTTGTTAGCATGCTGTTAACATTATAAAATCCGCCTCAACGACTAGTGGAATAGTGGGGAATTGGAGCCTCACAAGGTAATAAAGCAAAATCCAAGGACGGCGGGCAATCAAAGAAAGTGTATTTTTACAATCTTTGGTTTATTATCAACATCACATTACCTGTATGTTATGTTTTTGCCTAAAATTTATTCCATTAGCACATTTTTTTCACAAGTTTAGGTACCGCCAATGCAAACCCCGCACATTCTTATTGTCGAAGATGAGCAAGTAACTCGTAACACTCTTAAGAGTATTTTTGAAGCAGAGGGATACGCTGTTTTTGAGGCCAGTGACGGTGAAGAGATGCACCAGGTGCTGTCTGACAACCAAGTAAACTTGGTTATTATGGACATCAACCTTCCAGGTAAGAACGGCCTACTGCTAGCACGCGAATTACGCGAGCAAGCGAACGTAGCGCTTATGTTCCTAACTGGCCGTGACAATGAAGTTGACAAGATCCTTGGTCTTGAAATCGGTGCAGATGATTACATCACTAAACCTTTCAACCCTCGTGAGCTAACTATCCGCGCACGCAACTTACTGAACCGTTCAATGAACGCAAGTGCAGTAACAGAAGAAAAGCGTAGCGTTGAGAAGTATGTATTCAACGGTTGGGTTTTAGATATCAACAGCCGTTCACTGGTTAGTCCAAGTGGCGATGGTTACAAGCTTCCACGTTCTGAGTTCCGTGCTCTGCTTCACTTCTGTGAAAACCCAGGCAAGATTCAAACTCGTGCCGATCTTCTGAAGAAGATGACTGGTCGTGAGCTGAAGCCACATGACCGTACGGTTGATGTAACAATCCGTCGTATCCGTAAGCACTTCGAATCAGTATCTGGTACACCTGAGATCATCGCAACGATCCACGGTGAAGGCTACCGCTTCTGTGGTGACCTAGAAGACTAAGCATTCAGCTAACGTCATTTAAAAATGGAGCCATAAGGCTCCATTTTTGTTGGTGGAAACAAAAAACGCCCGTCAATGACGAGCGCTTTTTCAATTAGACTGGTAAATGAGTGTTTAACCTTTACCGCCTTTAATCGCATCAATAATTTCTGTGGTTGAGCAACCATCTTCAAAGTTAAGTACTTTTACCGCTCCACCATTAGCAATCACTTCTTTACCGCCTGCAATGTCTTCAGGTTTGTAATCACCACCTTTTACTAATAGATCCGGTAGTACTTCAGAGATCAAGCGCTGTGGCGTATCTTCACCAAAAGGCACCACCCAATCAACCGCCCCTAAGCCCGCTAGAACAGCCATACGACGATCTGTAGGGTTAACCGGACGACCAGGACCTTTAAGACGCTTAACCGACTCATCAGTGTTTACAGCGACAATCAGGCGATCACCTAACTCGGCAGCATGGTTTAAGTAAGATACGTGACCAGCATGCAGAATATCAAAGCAACCATTGGTCATCACCACGGTCTCACCTTTCGATTGTGCCTTCTTAACTGCTTCAATCAGTGCTGATTCACCAATGACACCGAAATCCGTATCTTGGCTTCCGTGTACTGCTTCCGCTAATTCAATCGTAGACACCGTTGATGTACCGAGTTTGCCAACGACGACCCCTGCGGCAGCGTTCGCAAGCGCGCAAGCTTCATCAAGCGGCTTGCCAGCAGCAACTGACGCTGCTAATACAGAAATTACGGTATCACCCGCACCTGTAACGTCATACACTTCTTGCGCTTGAGTCGGGAGGTGGAAAGGTTCTTGGCCGCGGCGCAATAGCGTCATGCCGTGCTCACTACGAGTCACCAGCAAAGCTTCAAAATCAAACTCTTCAATCAGTTGAAGACCTTTCTCCACCAGCTCTTGATCCGATTTTACTTTGCCTACAACGTGTTCAAATTCAACCATATTAGGCGTGAGTAAAGTTGCACCACGGTAGCGTTCAAAATCAGCCCCTTTAGGATCAATAAAAACCGGAACGTTCGCTGCACGTGCTTTTTGGATAAACTGCTGTACGTGCTCAAGTGCGCCTTTTGCATAATCTGACAATACGACTGATTTTACTTTTGGCAGTGCTTGCTCCATTCGGTCTAAAATCAGCTCAGCATCTACATTTTCAAACTTATCTTCAAAGTCCAAACGAATCAGCTGTTGACCACGACTCATTACACGCAATTTTGTAATTGTTGGATAATTCGGTAGACCAACAAAATCACATTTCACTTTAAGTGCGGTCAGTGTTTCGCTGAGTACTTTTGCAGGTTCATCAATCCCTGTTAAACCAACAATGTGAGCGTGTCCACCCAGAGAAGCAATGTTCATGGCTACGTTAGCAGCACCGCCTGGACGCTCTTCATTGTTTTCTACTTTTACTACAGGTACTGGTGCCTCTGGTGAAATTCGCCCTGTTGGCCCATACCAATAGCGATCTAGCATTACATCACCAATGACGAGTACACCCGAATCCTTATAGTTAGGTAGGATTGGTTTCATTGTCGATCTCCAAAATTTAATTCTGGCCAGAGTTTAGCACAGCGTTTTTCAGCCCTAAACCCTTGCCTTAACGCATATCTTGTTATCTATGCTTAATCTTCAACTGTTAGCCACTCGTTCCATATACTGCTCACGAATTCTCGCTCAGCAATAAACTTATCTTCTGCCACATCAGCATCTAAATTAAGTAGGTTTCGGTGGTGGATCTGGTTACGCATTTCGGTATAAGCATGCGTCAATGCCAGCGCTTTATCTTCATCCATCACACCTTGAGCAATCATAGATTCAAACACTCGCACATTGTCGCACCAGCGAGTCAGTTTAGGTTTGTCGTGACTAAAGCGAAGTACCAAATATTGCGCCAGAAACTCTACATCCGTAATACCACCAGGGTCTTGTTTGAGCATAAAGCGCCCCGCTTTTTTGCCGCCTAAATGATCACGCATTTTAACGCGCATTTCTGCGACGTCTTTTTTAAGCTTCACTTCATCCCGCTCTAGGCCAAGGACTTCATGACGCGTCTTAGCAAACGCGTGCTGCAAAGGATCATCACCATAAATCATCCGAGCTCGCACTAACGCTTGGTGCTCCCATGTCCACGCTTCTTGATGTTGATATTCGTCAAACGCCTCTGCTGGGCTCACTAGTAAACCTGATGCCCCTGATGGGCGTAAGCGAGTATCCACTTCGTATAGAATGCCTGATGCCGTGCGAGTCGAGAAAATATGAATGATTCGCTGCGCCAAGCGTAAATAGAACTGACGACCATCTATCTCTTTTTTGCCATCGGTGTAAGCCGTCACTGGGCAATCGTGCATAAAGACAATATCCAGATCAGAATTGTAGCCTAGCTCCCAACCACCTACTTTGCCATAGCCAATTACCGCAAAGCCTTTACCATCACGGTCTTTTAAGTGGGTAGGCTCTCCATATTTTTCTGAGATTTGCAGCCAAGCTTGACCAACCACCGACTCTACAATCGCTTCGGCTAAATAGGTTAAGTGATCACTCACTTTCATTACAGGTAAAACACCAGCAATGTCAGCAGCGGCAATACGTAAAATACAAATCTGCTTAAACTGGCGCAGCGCTTCCATTTGCTGCTCCATATCATCCTCAGGAATGCGAGCTAAGAAATCGCGTAATTCAGTACGGTAGCTCTCTAGAGGAATCGGATTATAGAGCTGCTGGGGGTCGATGAGCTCATCCAATAAGATCGGATAACGACCTAACTGCTCTGAGATCATCGGACTAGCAGTACATAAACGGACTAATTGCGTTAACGCGGCAGAGTGCTCATCAAGCAATTCCAAATAGGTCGTCCGGGTAACGATTCGATGCAAAAGATGAAGAACACGAGGCAAGCCAAATTGCGCATCTTTATGTGAATAAATGGCAGAAAAAATCTTCGGCATCAGATGGTTTAAAACTTCACGACCACGTGGTCCAAGCGTCTTTTTGGCGAGATCCTGCTTAAATTGAATAATGGTATTCGCCATCTGTTGTGGCTCTTCCACTTGAATATCATGCTCAAGAATATGTTCAATCACATCCTTCTTCGCTGCCATATCCCACAGTTCAACAAAATGCTTGACAATGTCTTGTTGCTCTTCCTCATCATCACCGATCAGGTTCGCAAAGACACTGTGAACGTTGGCCATATGACCCTGAACATCGGTCAGTAGCTCACCCCAATTGGAATAGCCCATCGCCACAGCAAGCTGTAACTGTTCTATATCATTTTCAGGCAGTGTCTGAGTTTGCTTATCTGCCATCGCTTGGAGTAAGTTTTCCAATCGGCGTAGATAGCGGTAAGCCTCTCTCAATTGACCTGTTTCTGATTGGCTGAGCTGTTCTAACTCTTCAATCGCATCCAACGTTACTAATAAACCACGTTGACGCAAACTTGGCTCTCGACCACCACGAATCAATTGAAAAACTTGAGCGATAAACTCAATTTCTCGAATACCACCAGCGCCTAGCTTGATGTTATTACTCAAACCACGACGGCGTACTTCACTGCTGATCATAGACTTCATTCGGCGCAAAGATTGAATCGCACTGAAGTCGATATAGCGGCGGAAGACAAACGGACGCAGCATTTGACGCAATTCTTGATACTCAGGGTACATCTCGCGCCCCATCACACGAGCTTTGATCATGGCGTAACGTTCCCAATCTCGGCCTTGCTCCTGATAATAATCTTCTAGAGCTGCGTAGCTCATAACCAGTGGGCCACTATCTCCGAAAGGGCGTAAACGCATATCTACGCGGTAACAAAAACCATCAAAGGTTTGCTGATCAAGTGCTTTGATAATTCGTTGGCCAAGACGGGTAAAGAACTGAGCATTGGCGATACTACGACGTGCACCTTGTGTTTCACCATTTTCTGGATAGGTAAAAATCAGATCAATATCCGATGAAAAATTCAGCTCACCGCCACCTAACTTACCCATACCAATAATTAGCATCGGCTGCGCTTCACCCTGCGCATTAGTTGGCGTTCCCCATAATGCACAGCAGGCTTTATATTGCCACTGGTACGCCTCTACAATCATCGCCTCAGCGAGCTGAGAAACATGCTCTAAACTCTGTTTCAAATCCCATGAAGCAGTGAAGTCTCGCCAAGCGATATACACCATCTCACGATTGCGGAACTGTCTGAGCACTCGGTGGCCTTGCATTTCATCGCTGCATTCTTCCAATAGGCCCGCTAAACGCTCTCGATACTGTTCATGACGAGAGTTTTCAAGCAACATTTCCGGCAATACTTCTTGCAGTTTTTCGTCAGTATTGATCGTCTCGCTGATAAACTTACTTAAGCCAGCCACATAGTTAAGCTGTTCACGTAGAGGCTGCGGCCAATGTTCTAAAGCATCAGTTTGCGAAAGGGAGTCGAGGGCAGATTGGGAAATTGGGGCAAGACTTTCTGGCAGTTGCATGATTCTTCCTTGTATAGAAATACCAGTCTAGAAACGGTAATGCTCTATTTATACCAATAAAAAACGCCCACTAGTAGCGAGTGGGCGTTTATTAACAGTAAGTTGAGAAGCTAGACCTTAAAAGAAGTGATCTTTTGATCGAGCTCCTCTGCGTTTTGCTGCATCATCTCAGAGGTTTCGAGAAGTTCAGACACCACGGTTACTGAGGCTTCGACGAGCTCTCGAACATTAGTCAGGTTCTGGTTCATCTCTTCCGCCACGCTGCTTTGTTGGCCTGCCGCCGTTGCGATTTGGAAGTTCATATCATTGATTTGATTCACTTGACCCACAATACCATCCAGTTCACTGCCGGCATTAGTTACCAAATCAACCCCTTCTGCGGCCTCCACAACACTCTTTTCCATAAGCTCAACTGCAGAGTTCGCACTCGATTGTAGCTGAGAGATCATTTCTTGAATCTCGACTGTTGCTTGTTGGGTGCGTTGAGCAAGGTTACGAACTTCATCGGCAACCACCGCAAAACCTCGGCCTGCCTCTCCGGCACGCGCCGCTTCAATCGCCGCATTCAGAGCTAGTAAGTTAGTCTGTTCAGAGATACCTTGAATCGTTCCAACCACACTACCAATAGACCCAACACTGTCTTCCACATCATTCACCGCTTGCGCAGAAGCAGCGATGTCTTTAGAAAGCTCACTGATCTTAAGCACGGTATCTTGTACGAAACGTTGGCCAGTTTCGGCTTGGTTTGAAGCGTTTTCTGTCAGTGAAGAGGCGCTTTGTGCGTGGCCAGCAACAGTTTGAACCGTCGAGGTCATCTCACTCATCGCTGTCGCAAGCTGATCGATCTCATTGAACTCTTCTTGCGCGGACTCTTTCGTCTCTGACATGCTGATGGTCATCACTTCCGTTAAGCCCGCCAGTTCTTGAGATGCACTGATTTGCAGCTTGATCATATCTTGTAGCTGCTTTCGCGTTTTCTCTAGTTCACGCGCCACATCGCCATATTCATCTTTACACTGCATTTCAATTGGCATCGACAGGTTCTTGTCCGCCATTAGCTTAATAGAGTCACTTAAGTATTGTGTTTGGCGTAACATCACGCGTGCAGCGAACATCAGCAGTGCAACAAACACAACGATTAATATACCGGTTTGCCATACCACCTGGACGAGGTAGCTTTCATAATGTTCTTGGGCAATTTCAACGCTTTGAGTCGCGGCGAGAAGAGAGTCGTAAAAAGTACTCGCATCCCAAAGCTGCTTGCTGATAATCAGTAAGGTACTGAACACCATTAGCATGACCATCTTAGGAACAAGGCGAACATCGGTGATCACACGTTCCCAAGGTTTAAATGCCATTTTGGTCATCATTGGTTCTCCACTAAGTCTAATTTTGTATTTTCAGTGCTTTATAATAGAGTGATTGAAATTGATCGCTCACCCTCCCTGATTGCACTGATATTTATTTCGAGCCTCGTATGAATAGAGATAATACCAAAGACGATACTAAACCGATGAGCTTGTTATCACTAATCTTGTCATTCATGGCGTTATTTGTGATCTCGGGCCTGCTGTTTTTTCCCTTGAAGCCAGAAACTCGACAGGTTCTTATCGGCTTAGACTTTCTAATCTGTAGCATTTTTATCCTGCAACTGAGTGTAGATTTGATCCGGTCGACAAATAGAGTGCAATTTATGAAACGGCACTGGATCGATTTTCTCGCTAGCTTGCCAATGATCGAACCTCTGCGTTATGCGCGACTGTTTTCAATTCTCAGAGTCATCTTAGTGATCCGTTCCAGTCGTAGCGTTTTCAAACAGTTATTGAAGAACAAACACGAAACGACGCTGGCTTCGATATTGCTGTTAATGGTGATCCTCATAACCATTGGTTCCAGTATGATGCTATTTATTGAAGGCCACTCACCGAACGCTAATATCAAAGACGGCGGAGACGCCATGTGGTGGGCGTTAGTAACAATCTCAACCGTAGGTTACGGTGATCATTACCCAGTGACCGATGGCGGAAGAATTCTTGCAGCAGGTTTGATTGTCTGTGGTGTTGGCTTATTCGGTATGATCTCAGGCTTAGTCACTTCAATGATCACCTCGCCATCCAAATCGCAAACCTCTCGCTCAGTCAACAAAGAACGCTTGCTGCTTGAGTTGGTCGAAAAGCAAGATGAGATACTTAGACGTTTGGATAAAATAGAGCAGCAACAAAAACGGGAACCTTAAGGCTCCCGTTTTACATCGCTTATTAATCTTGCCAATAAGGTTCGGCTTCAATGCAGATCACTCTCGTCTGTTCCATCGCATGTAGAATGGAACTTTCTTGGCGAGATAACCAACGCTCTAGCTGCTCGCGCTCTTCGCCTTCAAGTTTTTCCACTAACTTTTGCAAAGTACGTAGCTTTAATAAGTCATCAATGCCGTGGAGCAAATCACTCCATGGTAATCGGAAACTATTACGCTCTTCGGTATCGAACAAGCTTGCAAAGCTCACCCCAGTGTAGAGGTTACGCATCAAGCGATATTGTTGGTCGATATAATCTTGGCTTGTTAAGTTGCGTTCTGGCGGAAAAGCTTCCATTAACTCGGCCCAAGTACGATCAAGCTGCTTAACAGAAAAGTACTCAATATTCAGTGCCATTTTTTCACGAGACTTGTCATCAAGGAATGGCTGCCAGCCTCGGGTCAAAATCCAGCGACTCAAATCTAATAATAACCCGGTATAGCGAGCACTATTTAGCAGTTCAAGTAGCTCTTCTCGACTTGGCAGTTGCTCTTGGACTTGCTTCAGCTCTGCAACCAAAAACTTACGAGCATCCAGCTTACGCAGCGCGTGGCCTTTATCATCAAGTAGGTCTTCTAGATAGTCGTAATCATTTAACCACTCTAGTGTTTGCTCTAACCACTTTAGTTCTTGGCGCTGAATCGCACTTGCTCGGCGAGGTACAACACCGCCATATACGGTTAAGACCTGACGAATAAAGCTGATAGAGTTTTTGATTTCGTGCAGTGCTTCAATTGACTCACGCTCTGAATATATTTGCTCATGGTAGTGCCAATGAGATAGTGCATGCTCTAGCGAGTTAATAAAGCAAGACTCAACCGTATCACGCTTATCAGTATTCATAAGAGCCAAAGGCTTCACGGAATCACCTTGATAGCCAGCGGCTAAGCGATAACCTTTTGCCGCTTTACTTAAGTTACCCAATCGCATGCCGCCAAATTCACAGAAGCTACGAGCAAGCGTAAACAGCGCATCAGTTTGGCCAGATTTTAGCTCCAACTCAACTTCACAGATTGGGTCTTCTTTGCCATTAGCTTCTACTTTACCTTGATCGAAAGCGACTTCGACTTGGCTGCCATCTGCCATACACACCAACCACTGCTCACGAGTAAAATTGGTAGAAAATAGCGGCACAAGCTCAGATTGAAGCTGTGAAGGCTGTTTGCCTGTCGGCCAAATGTCAGCAGGGTGCAAACTTAAGTCAGGGTCATTGCTTGTGTGTTCAGCGTTAAATTCTGGTCGTTGGTGCAATCCAGCAACCACTCGTCCAGACGTTTTCACAGTTTGGACGAATACGTCATCAAAACGACGAATACGCATGCCTATGTCATGTTGACGCAACCAGTTATCCGGCGTATCAAAATAGGTATTGCCTAACTCACGACAGCTGTGCTGAAGGACTTTGGTTTCAGATATTTTTTGACGTAAAGTCTCTGAAAAATCAGGAGAAACAAAAAACTTCAGTTCTATCTCGGTTTCCATAGTTGTACCTTTCAAAGCAGATAGGGACAGGATATTGCCTATTTTCTTACTCGGCAAGAAAGAAATATCGCCGGAATGATGATCTAAAACAGTTTTAATGAGTGATTTAATGCGTTAACATGCGCGCCTTTATAGCCATCGCTCAACATTTCGCCTTAACTGGTGTATGTTATTTTTAGGTTATATTAATTAGGTTGAACGACCATGCCAGTAAATACAATTATGGGGTTATTTGCAAAGTCCCCTATTAAACCTTTGCAACGCCACGTCGTGTGTGTGAACGAATGTTGTTCTCACCTAATCAACTTCTTTGAAGTAAGTTCAAAGGGTGATTGGGAGAAAGCATCTGAAATTCGTGCACAAATTTCTCACCTAGAGAAAGAAGCCGACGTTTTAAAGCGCGAAATTCGTCTTAAACTTCCTCGCGGTTTGTTTATGCCTGTTGACCGTAGCGATATGCTGGAGCTACTGACACAGCAAGACAAACTGGCAAACCTAGCAAAAGATATTGCTGGTCGTGTTTACGGCCGTCAATTGATGATTCCTGAGCCTCTTCAAGAAAACTTTATTGCGTATGTGAAGCGTTGTCTTGACGCTGCGAATCAAGCGCAAAAAGTAATCAATGAGCTCGACGAGTTATTGGAAACTGGATTTAAAGGCCGTGAAGTAACACTTGTGGCTGAAATGATCCACCAACTAGACGTAATCGAAGATGACACCGATGCAATGCAAATTGAACTTCGTCAACAATTGATGGAGCTCGAGCAGGATATGAATCCTATCGATGTGATGTTCCTTTACAAAATTTTAGAATGGGTAGGTGGCATAGCTGACCAAGCGCAACGTGTAGGCGCGCGTCTAGAGCTAATGCTGTCTCGCTCATAAATCATAAGTTAACCAAATAACGAAGAGCATCTTAATTGCACTCCCCTGCTAGGCGATAAATATTGACGCGCCGAAGGGGCTTTGTCGTGCCTAATTTGCTCCGCTTGTTATCAACAACTAGGTATTACGATGGATATCCTTGCGAACTACGGCACTGTCCTGATTCTTATTGCAGCAGCTTTCGGTTTTCTGATGGCGATCGGTATTGGCGCGAACGATGTAGCCAATGCGATGGGTACATCAGTAGGTTCTAAAGCATTAACCGTGAAACAAGCGATCATTATCGCAATGATCTTTGAATTTGCGGGTGCATACCTTGCAGGCGGTGAAGTAACCGACACTATCCGTAAAGGCGTAATCGAAACGTCACTCTTTGCTTCTCAACCAGATGTTCTTGTCTACGGCATGATGTCAGCGCTTCTTGCTGCTGGTACATGGCTACTACTTGCATCTTACATGGGCTGGCCAGTATCAACCACTCACTCTATTATCGGTGCGATCATCGGTTTTGCGTGTGTGTCTGTCGGTACTGAAGCAGTGGACTGGGGCTCAGTTCAAGGCATTGTCGGTAGCTGGATTATTACTCCTGTTATCTCTGGTTTCTTTGCTTACGTTATCTTTGTCAGCGCACAACGCCTGATCTTTGATACTGAAAAGCCACTGTTCAACGCAAAACGCTTCGTACCTGTGTACATGTTCATCACGACTATGGTGATTGCACTTGTTACTATCAAGAAAGGTCTTAAGCACGTTGGTCTACACCTTTCTAACGGTGAAGCATGGATGTGGGCAGCAGCGGTTTCAGCATTAGTTATGGCTGGCGGTTACTTCTATATTCAGAAGAAATTTGCAAGTCGCGAAGATGACCACGGTTTTGCCGGCGTTGAGGGTATCTTCAGTGTCCTAATGGTTATCACTGCGTGTGCGATGGCATTTGCCCACGGTTCAAACGACGTTGCTAACGCGATTGGTCCACTATCTGCTGTTGTTTCAACGGTTGAGCACATGGGTGAAATTACCGGTAAGAGCACAATTGCTTGGTGGATTCTTCCTCTAGGTGGTTTTGGTATTGTTGTTGGTCTAGCAACTCTAGGTCATAAAGTAATGGCAACGGTTGGTACAGGTATTACTGAGCTAACACCAAGCCGTGGCTTTGCCGCACAGCTTGCAACAGCATGTACTGTTGTTCTAGCATCTGGCACTGGTCTACCTATCTCAACAACTCAGACTCTTGTTGGTGCGGTATTAGGTGTTGGTTTTGCTCGTGGTATTGCAGCACTTAACCTAGGCGTAGTACGTAACATCGTTGCTTCTTGGATTGTTACTCTACCAGCAGGCGCACTGCTTGCAGTAGTGTTCTTCTACGGCATTCAGGCGATGTTCGCTTAAGTCATCCGTCAGTGATGTGTTAACACACTGTCATTATTGACTCAAATACACAGAAAGGGAGGCTAAGCCTCCCTTCTTTGTTGCAGTAGACAAAGAAACTACTTACTATTTCGGATTAGCAAGAAATAGACAATAAGACTGTTAAAGGATTTACCGTGAAAAAACTGGTTTTCTTGGTTTTGGCTACCTTAGTCGCCGCTCCAACGGCACTGGCTCAAGACCGCTACATTGCTGATAAGTTATTTACTTACATGCACTCTGGCCCAAACAACCAATACCGTATTATCGGAAGCATTGATGCAGGTGATAAAGTCAGACTTCTTTCTACGAATAAAGAATCAGGTTACAGCCAAATTCAAGATGCTCGTGGCCGCAAAGGTTGGGTCGAAAGCAAATTTGTCACTAGCCAAGAAAGCATGGCGCTGCGCCTACCAAAGCTCGAAAAAGAGCTAGCGGAAACCAAAGAGAAGTTAGCTAATGCTCGCTCAACCTCTGATCAAGAGAAAGCAGGTCTAGTTGAATCTCTTGCTACTCGTAACCGCCAAATCTCTGAGCTAGAACAAGGCTACAGCGATATGAGCCAGCAGCTGTCTTCAGCTCAAGAAGAAGTACGTAGCTTACGCGCTAAGCTGGATACACAAAAAGATGATCTACTGCTTAAGTACTTTATGTATGGTGGCGGTGTCGCGGGTCTAGGCCTACTATTTGGTTTGATTCTGCCTCACATTGTGCCACGTAAAAAACGTTCACCGTCAGGTTGGGCGTAAGCACAAATGAATAATAAAAAAGGTCGCTGCTGCGACCTTTTTTGTACCTGGGTTACCCTTTCCAATCGTAAAGAGCAGGGACTTCAATCAACTCGCCATCAAAGCGAATCTGACAGCTTTGCTGCTCTATCGCTTCTAGCTTTATACGGTCACTGATCCAATCGCCTTCTTCGTATTCAACCCCATTAACTTTCACCCAACGTTTCGTCGGGTTACTAGAATAAACGTGAGTCTGGAAGTTCAAAGCAGGTAGCTTGCCATACCACTTCTCACTCTGCTGAGCTAAATCAGACAGTGCACTATTAGATTCTGTATTAAGGCGCGACTGCTCATTGCCTAGCGCGCTTTCTACACGCAAAGCCAGTTCAGGTGATAAACCAGAGAGATCCAATTGGTCAAGAAACGGTTCTGAAGAACTCTCAGGCATAGGTTCTATCGCTGGTTCCTCCACTGCAGACTTGGTAACCTGAGCCACTACCGGCGCTTGTGACGTCTCAGCATACGGCATATCCAAGTCAGAGGTCGAAGTAAGATGGTCAAACTCAGGGTACGGCAGCTCTCTATACTCAAAAGGCACCTCTTGAGTCACCACTTGCGCTTGGTTCGTTGACAGCCATTGTAAACGCTTGTCTTGATAGCTTTGGTAACCACTCCAAGCTGCAGTTAATACAGCAGGTACCGCAATCAGGACCGCAATCGCCATTTTACTCGCCTTGGCCGGAGCAGATGCCATCGTTTGAGGTGAATAAAAAGGAGTATGGATAGATGCCTGATGGTTTTGTTCTGACACATCCAGAGCATTCAATACCTTAGACATTATGCTTGCTCCTTAGCTAAGTGAAGTGAAGGCGCATCTTCACGAGCGACTTTTTCCAATCGACGCAGCGTATTCTTGCCCGCGATACCATCAACTGACAATCCTTGCCAGCGTTGGAACAGTTTCACTTTTTCTTTCAGCACTTGGTCATATACATCGCTTTGCGCCAAAGGCTCACCAAGTACATGAGATAGATGACGATCCAGTAAGCTCACCGCTTCCCCTTGCATACCTGGCTTTAAGGAGATGTTCCAATAGTGACGCCAAATCTGATGATACTCGCCTTTCCAGAGTGGCGTCAGAAACTCAAGAGGTAGCTCAATATTTTCATTCCCTACCAATAATTGAGCGCTCTGTTCATTCAAATGATGTAAGACGGCATAGCTCTCAATACCATCACTTTTTAGCGTCAATAACACGGGAGCATTGCCTAGACGTATATCCTGCAAACTTCCATTGAGCTTCTCACAACTGACTGCACTTTCACTCTCTTTTAAACAAAGCTTGTCCAATACCGAAGGTTGAAACCCCCATACCTTGTATAGCTCACCGATACCTTGCTCAAGGTCTGTCGACAATGAAAGCTGACTCTTCAAAGACTCAGGCATGACCTGCTGCTCTACTATAGTCTCGATTTTTGGTGGGAACTGCTGCGCTAACTGAGCATCAATGTGTTCACTAATCAAAGTCGGTGTAAACACATAACTCAAAGCCGCAACAGTAACTCCGATTACAGAGGCAAGCGCATACACCAAATAGGCTGGCTTAGGTGATACTTGAACTTGAGGGGGCTGGAATGAGGTTTGAAAGCTCATCACCTCCTGACATGCCACTTGAATTGAAGCATGGCTCACTGGTTTTTCACCAACACTGTAAGCTTGCTTAAAGGCGGCATCACAGACTAAGTTTATAAGGCGAGGAATGCCTAATGTCTGTGTCGCAATATACTTAAGTGACTTATTGGAAAGCATGTTACTTTCGCCACCAGCAAAATCTAGTCGATAACGGATGTACTGTGCCACTTCTTGGTCATTGAGTGGAAGTAAATGATATCGGCCAGTTATGCGCTGAGCCAGCTGACGAAGCTGGGGCATTTGGAGCTTCTGTTGCAGTTCAGGCTGACCGATAAGAAGTACTTTGAGCAGCTTTTGACTTTCTGTTTCTAGATTAGTCAGTAACCGAAGCTGCTCCAACACTTCAGCTGAAAGATGCTGAGCTTCATCAATCACCAACAAGGTTTGAATCCCATTGGCATAACTATCAAGTAAGAACTGATAAATAGTCTGATTTAGCTGCTTAAGCGAAGCATCTTGCGGGTAGTCGAGTGCGAACTCATCACAAATGGCTTCAAGCAGTTCACAATTAGAGAAGGTCGGATTGAGGATTAATCCAGCTTGAATGTTATCGTCTAGTGAGCGTAGCATGGCTCTTGCCACAGTCGTTTTGCCAGTACCTACTTCTCCAGTAAGCATCGCAAATCCGCCACCTTCGCCAAGGCCAGCTTTTAATCGTACCATCGCCTCTTTATGGCGCTGACTTTGAAAAAGAAAACGAGAATTCGGAACGATGGAAAATGGCAGCTCCGTAAATCCAAAATATTGCTTATACATACTTCTCGTCTCTGGGAATTTAGTGATAAGAAAAGTACCATTGCAGGCATTAATAGCCAATGGCAATGTGAAGAAATGAGAGAGAATCAAGTGCAAAGATACCTTGTTGGCGGCGCAGTTCGCGATCAACTGCTAAGTATTGATGTCTATGACAGAGACTGGGTAGTGGTCGGCGCGACGCCAGAAGAACTCATTCAGCAAGGATATACGGCTGTCGGTAAAGACTTTCCGGTTTTTCTTCACCCTAAAAGTAAAGAAGAACACGCACTGGCTCGTACTGAAAGAAAAACAGGCTCTGGTTACACAGGCTTTGAGTGCTACTTTGCTCCCGATGTTACTTTAGAAGAGGATCTGCAAAGACGTGATTTAACCATCAACGCTATGGCACAAGATTCTAGTGGTAAGATTATTGACCCTTACCATGGTCAAAGCGATCTTAATGATCGAGTGTTACGTCATGTATCTGACGCTTTCACCGAAGATCCGCTGCGTGTTCTAAGAGTGGCAAGATTCGCAGCAAAACTGCACCATTTAGGATTTAGTATTGCGCCTGAAACCATCGAGTTGATGCGTACGATTGCCCACTCGGGTGAATTGAATCACCTAACTGCTGAGCGTGTTTGGCAAGAGTGGCACAAATCCTTGTTAACACCGAATCCAGAAGTCTTTCTCTCAGTACTAAAAAAGTGTGATGCCTTAAAAGTTGTTTTGCCCGAGATTGATGCGTTGTTTGGTGTACCTCAGCCAGAGCAGTGGCACCCTGAGGTTGACACGGGAATCCACACTTTAATGGTCGCACAGCAAGCTGCAATGCTTAGCCCATCTCTTCCCGTTCGCTTTGCGTCGCAAGTGCATGACTTAGGCAAAGGTATTACTCCAGAGTCTGAATGGCCAAGTCATAAGTTGCACTGCCATACTGGTCTTAAACTGATTAAGTCTCTGTGTGAGCGTATTCGTGTTCCGAATGAGTTTCGAGATTTGGCGCTAATGGTTTGTGAGCAGCACTCAAATATCCACAGAGCAGCGGAGCTACGCCCAGAAACCAAACTTAAGGTATTAAACAAGTTCGATGTATGGCGTAAACCTGAACGCTTAGAAGAGATCCTGCTGTGCTGTATGGCAGATAGCCGAGGCCGAACTGGCTTTGAAGATATTGATTACCCTCAGATGGAACTCTTCCAAAATGCCTATCAAGCCGCGCTGGCAGTGAATGTTCAAGACATAATCAAAGATGGCTTTAAAGGGGCAGATATTCGTGTAGAGATGGAAAAGCGTCGTGTTGAGGCTATTCGGGGAGCTTAAAGGGACTCCCTACTCTCTCCTTCACAGCTCTACGGTATGACAGATACAAAAACGCCCCCGAAATCGGAGGCGTTTTTTAAAGCTTTAAGCTAATAATTCGCTTGGAATTATTGACCTTTAACTTCTTTAAGACCGTTGAAAGGAGCGCGCTCACCTAGAGCTTCCTCGATACGGATAAGTTGGTTGTACTTAGCTACACGGTCAGAACGGCTCATAGAACCAGTCTTGATTTGACCTGCAGCAGTACCTACCGCTAGATCAGCGATAGTTGCATCTTCAGTTTCGCCAGAACGGTGAGAGATTACAGCTGTGTAACCTGCGTCTTTAGCCATCTTGATTGCAGCTAGAGTCTCAGTTAGAGAACCGATTTGGTTGAACTTGATAAGGATAGAGTTAGCTACGCTTTTCTCGATACCTTCAGCAAGAATCTTAGTGTTAGTAACGAATAGATCGTCACCTACTAGTTGAAGCTTGTCACCTAGTAGTTCAGTTTGGTGCTTGAAGCCAGCCCAATCAGACTCGTCTAGACCATCTTCGATAGAAACGATTGGGAATTGGTTAGCTAGCTCAGCTAGGTAGTGGTTAAACTCTTCAGAAGTGAAAGTTTTACCTTCGCCTTTCATGTTGTAGATGCCAGCTTCTTTGTCGAAGAACTCAGATGCAGCACAGTCCATAGCTAGAGTAACGTCTTTACCTAGTTCGTAACCAGCAGCTGCAACAGCTTCTGCGATAACTTCTAGAGCTTCAGCGTTAGACTTAAGGTTAGGAGCGAAACCACCTTCGTCACCAACTGCAGTGCTGTAGCCTTTAGACTTAAGAACTTTAGCTAGGTTGTGGAATACTTCAGCACCAATACGTAGACCTTCTTTAAGAGTCTTAGCACCAACTGGTTGGATCATGAACTCTTGGATGTCAACGTTGTTGTCTGCGTGCTCACCACCGTTGATGATGTTCATCATTGGTAGAGGCATAGAGAACTGACCAGCAGTACCGTTTAGTTCAGCAATGTGCTCGTATAGAGGCATGCCTTTAGCCGCTGCAGCGGCTTTAGCGTTTGCTAGAGATACAGCTAGGATTGCGTTAGCACCGAACTTAGACTTGTTTTCAGTACCGTCTAGGTCGATCATTACTGCGTCGATTGCAGCTTGGTCTTTAGCGTCTTTACCAACTAGAGCTTCAGCGATTTCGCCGTTTACAGCTTCAACAGCTTTAAGAACACCTTTACCTAGGAAACGAGCTTTGTCGCCGTCACGTAGCTCAAGAGCTTCACGTGAACCAGTTGATGCGCCAGATGGAGCAGCAGCCATACCTACGAAACCGCCTTCTAGGTGTACTTCAGCTTCTACAGTTGGGTTACCACGTGAATCGATGATTTCACGACCTAGAACTTTAACGATCTTAGACATTGAATGTTTCCTTCTCGTTGAATATATAATGTCAAAATTAAAGGTAGCAGCACAACTTAAGCTACTACCTGTATCCTTACCTTACTTCTCGAATTCGCCGCGTTGGTATTCACCAGCCGCTTTTACGAAACCTGCAAATAGTGGGTGACCATCGCGAGGTGTCGAAGTGAACTCTGGGTGGAACTGAGCCGCTACAAACCATGGGTGAGCTGGGTTCTCAATTACTTCAACCAATTTCTTGTCAGCAGATAGACCTGAAACTTTTAGGCCAGCTTTTTCGATCTGCGGACGAAGATTGTTGTTCACTTCGTAACGGTGACGGTGACGTTCGTGGATCGTCGCGCTACCGTATAGTTCACGTGCTTTCGTGCCTTTTTCAAGGTGACACAGCTGTGAACCAAGACGCATAGTACCACCTAGGTCAGACTTTTCAGTACGTTCTTCAACTTTACCTTCGCCATCAACCCATTCAGTAATTAGACCAACTACTGGGTACTTAGTATCTTTATTAAATTCTGTAGAGTGAGCACCTTCCATACCCGCAACGTTACGCGCGTATTCAATCAGTGCTACTTGCATACCTAGACAAATACCTAGGTAAGGTACGTTGTTTTCGCGAGCGTATTTTGCAGCAAGAATCTTGCCTTCAACACCACGATCACCGAAACCACCAGGAACAAGAATAGCGTCTAGACCTTCTAGTGCTTCTTCACCTTTTGTTTCTACATCTTGTGAGTCAACGTACTTAATTTTCACGCTTAGACGGTTCTTAAGACCTGCGTGTTTTAGTGCTTCGTTTACTGATTTGTAAGCATCTGGAAGTTCGATGTACTTACCGACCATACCGATAGTCACTTCAGCTGTTGGATTTGCTTCTTCATAGATAACCTGTTCCCATTCAGAAAGGTTAGCTTCTGGAGCATCAATGCCGAAACGAGCACATACAAGATCATCAAGACCTTGAGCTTTGATAAGTTGAGGGATCTTGTAGATTGAATCTACGTCCTTCATTGAGATAACTGCTTTTTCTTGAACGTTACAGAAAAGAGCAATCTTCTTACGCTCATTCGCAGGGATCATACGATCGCTGCGACAAACTAGAATGTCAGGCTGGATACCGATAGATAGCAGCTCTTTTACTGAGTGTTGCGTTGGCTTAGTTTTTACTTCGCCCGCAGCTGCTAGGTAAGGAACTAGAGTCAGGTGCATGAACATAGCGCGCTCGCGGCCAAGTTCTACAGCTAGCTGACGGATAGCTTCCATAAATGGTAGAGATTCGATATCACCGACTGTACCGCCAACTTCAACGATAGCAACATCGTGGCCTTCAGAACCAGCGATTACGCGATCTTTGATAGCGTTAGTGATGTGAGGGATTACCTGAATGGTTGCACCTAGGTAGTCACCACGACGCTCTTTACGTAGAACGTCAGCGTAAACACGACCTGCAGTGAAGTTGTTGCGCTTAGTCATCTTGGTGCGAATGAAACGCTCATAGTGACCAAGGTCAAGGTCAGTTTCAGCGCCATCTTCCGTGACAAACACTTCACCATGTTGAGTTGGGCTCATTGTGCCTGGGTCAACGTTGATGTAAGGGTCAAGCTTCATCATAGTCACTTTAAGACCACGAGCTTCTAAAATAGCCGCAAGAGATGCTGCTGCAATACCTTTACCTAGAGAGGATACAACCCCGCCAGTAACAAAAATGTAATTTGTCGTCATGTTTAACCTGAAATTGGTTGAATGAGGGAAAATGGATTTCTTCTGGACGGGATATAAATATACCAGAACCCCTTTTCCGCTACAACGTGAAATCTATCACACTGCAATTTTTTATTTTTTGCTTCAAATCAAATTCGAAGCGAGCATTACTTCACAGAAGAATTGTGAGCTTCGTTCGCTTTGACTTGATCCCAAAGCGCATCTAGCTGCTCTAGATCAAAATCCATCAATTGTTTACCTTGCTCTGCCACCAGCGCCTCAACCCCTTTAAATCGGCGCGCAAACTTGAGGTTCGCTTTACTGAGTGCGACTTCTGGATCTTTACCCAAGTGGCGAGCAAAATTTACGGTAGCAAACAACAGGTCCCCTAACTCTAATTCGACTTTATCTTCATCGACTTCCACTTGAAGAACTTCTTCCATCACCTCTTCAATTTCTTCTTGAACCTTACCAATAACCGGACCAATAGTGTCCCAATCAAAACCAAATTTAGCACACTTTTTCTGCATTTTTGTAGCACGAGAAAGCGCAGGTAGAGAAACTGGTATTGAGTCTAGAATACTTTGTTCTTTTTTACCTACTTCTGCTTTTTCTTTGGCTTTTTCCGCTTCCCAATTGGCATTTATTTGCTCATCGTTCTCAAATTCGACATCAGAAAACACATGAGGATGACGTCGGGTGAGCTTTTCATTCACCGTTTCAACCACCTCAGAAAAGTCGAATAATTGCTGCTCTTCCGCCAACTGACTATAGAAGATCACTTGGAATAATAAATCACCAAGCTCTTCCTTTAGATTTGGCCAATCACGATTTTGGATGGCATCTACAACTTCATAAGTTTCTTCAATCGTATGTGGAACGATGGTGTCAAAGCTCTGCTTTAGATCCCAAGGGCAGCCACTTTCTGGATCGCGCAGCTTCGCCATGATTTGTTCTAACTGTTCAATTGGATGGCTCATTTTCTGTTCCTTAACCCTTTCTATCTAAAGAAAAAGGTGAGCAGCCAAAACCACTCACCTTTAATTTGTTTTCTAACTGTTTTTACTAAGTAGTTGGTTCTTCTGGCAAGGCAGCAAACTTATGAGCCCCATGAGCATAGCTTGTCTATGAGATTGGGCGATATAAGTGCAGCTAACGCCGCTAGAAAGCCAAATACGACGTAAAAATTAGCCTAAGCGTTTCACCGACATCACATCCTTGATCTGCTCAACACGTTTCGAAACGCGAGAGAACACTTCTAGGTTGGTGACTTCCAAATCAAAGTCCATGATCGAGAGCTGTTTACGATAATCAACACGGCTCTTCATGCTGGTCACTTTGATTTTTTCGTTGGCAAACAGCGTGGTGATATCTTTAAGCAAACCACTGCGTTCCATTGCTTCAACACGCACCGTCAGAATATATGAGCCAACAAAACCACTGCCCCAAACCGTATCAATGATACGCTCTGCAGCATGATGGCGAAGCTCTTCTAACTGCTCACAATCCGCTCTGTGCACAGAAATGCCACGACCTTGCGTTATATAACCAGCGATTTCGTCACCTGGGATAGGCTGACAACAGCGTGCTAGGTGAGTCATGAGATTATCAACACCTTCAACCACTACGGCATCTTTCTTAGGACGACTTAGTGCTGGCGCTTTATTCTCCGCTTCTTGCAGCTTTTCAAGCGCTTGCTTGTCTTCCTCTTCCGCTGTTGGTTTATTTACTAACGCGTTGATGTGGTTGATGATCTGGTTAATACGCAAATCACCGCTACCCACACCAACATACAGTTCATCTGGCGTGTTCATGTTGAAACGCTTAAGACCATACTGCTCGGCATCCTTCAGCGTAGCGCCAATCTTAGACAGCTCTTGCTCTAAGATTTCACGTCCTGCTTCAAGGTTTTTCTCACGGCTCTGCTTGCGGAACCAAGCGTTAATTTTCGCGCGAGCACGGCCTGATGTGACAAAGCCCGTCGATGGGTTTAACCAATCACGTGATGGGTTTGGCTCTTTCTGAGTGATGATCTCGACTTGATCGCCCATTTGTAGCTTGTGGGTAAATGGAACGATACGCCCTGCTACTTTAGCGCCAATACAGCGGTGACCGACCATAGAGTGGATATGGTAAGCAAAATCGAGCGGAGTCGCTCCCATTGGTAAGTCAACCACATCACCACGCGGTGTAAAGGCATAGACACGATCATCAAAAACTTGGCTACGAACTTCATCTAGCATTTCGCCAGAATCCGACATCTCTTCTTGCCAGTCTAGAAGCTTACGCAACCAGGTAATTTTTTCGTCATAACCGCTACGACCGCTGCCACCTTCTTTGTACTTCCAGTGTGCAGCGACACCAAGCTCCGAGTCTTCGTGCATGTCTTTAGTACGAATCTGGATTTCTATCGTTTTGCCTTCAGGGCCTAGAATCACAGTGTGAATCGATTGATAACCATTAGGCTTCGGGTTTGCGACATAGTCATCAAACTCACTTGGCAGGTGCTTATATTTGGTGTGCACCATACCGAGTGCTGCATAACAGTCTTGTAGCTTGTCAGCGATGATACGTACCGCTCGAACATCGAAAAGCTCGTCAAAAGCTAAGCTCTTCTTCTGCATTTTGCGCCAAATGCTGTAGATGTGTTTTGGACGACCGCTCACTTCTGCGTTGATACCGGAAGCAGACATCTCTTGAGAAAGGTCATCGACAAAATCTGTAATGTACTGCTCGCGAACAATGCGTCGCTCAGAAAGTTGTTTTGCGATCTGTTTGTACGTATCTGGTTGCTGGTAGCGGAATGCGTAATCTTCGATTTCCCACTTAAGCTGACCAATACCAAGGCGGTTCGCTAAAGGTGCGTAAATATTGGCACACTCTTTCGCCGCCGCTTGACGGACTTCGTCTGGTGCTTTTTTTACTTCGACTAGGTTTGCGATGCGCTCTGCCAGCTTGATAATCACGCAGCGAAAATCATCCACCATCGCCAACAACATGCGACGTACATTATCTACCTGAGTCGATGCGGCGCTGCCTTCCATGGTGACATTGAGTTGTCCCAATGCTGCCATTTCTTCCACGCCATCAATGAGTTTGACCGTTTCTTTGCCAAAATCTTCTTCAAACTGTTCACGAGCGTAAGCCCCACTCGAAACAAGAGGGAAAAGCAACGCTGCTACCAGCGTCGCTTTATCCATAGAAAGAGTAATTAGGATTTCAATCATCTCTCGACCGCGCCACAACAGAAGTGCGCCATCATCATGATTTTGTAGTGTGGTCTCGCAATGGCGATACACCTCTTTAAGGCGTTTTGCTATTGCGGCGTCTTGCCCCAAGCTAGAAATCCACTTATCTAGCTCAAACTGTTCGTCTTGGTTCAAATGTGCGCTTCTTACCGCAACCATCGTTTTCGTCCTAGTTCTTTATTTTTATCTTCGACTTATCCCAGTGTAAGACTCACCTTATTGGAATAAGTTTAATCCTTAACAAAAAGTGCCATTGATTCTAAATGGCTGGTATGTGGAAACATATCTAACATACCTAATTTATCCAGCTGAAAGCCTTGATTTAGCAAGCTTTGTGAGTCACGAGCTAGGGTAGCAGGATTACAAGAAACATAAACGACTCTTGTTGCTCCAAGTTCAGAAATTTGATCTACAATTCCACTCGCGCCAGCTCGTGCTGGATCAAGCAGTAGTTTATCAAACTTTTCACTTGCCCATGGCTGACCAGTCATGTCTTGTTCCAAATTTGCTTGATAAAAAACGGCATTGTCTAGCTGGTTCAATTTTGCATTGAAGGTGGCTTTTTCAACCATTGAATCGACCCCTTCAACACCAATGACGTGCTGTGCAGTTTTCGCCATCGGTAAACTGAAGTTACCCAAGCCACAGAACAAATCCAGCACACGGTCTTGCTCTGCAAACTCTAGCCAGTTGAGAGCTTGTTCAACCATTTGAGCATTCACCTGTTGGTTGACTTGAATAAAGTTATTCGGTTCAAAAGGAATGGTGACACCCGCTTCTAAATAGTGGGCCTGCTCACCCACAATGCGATCCAATTGGTCTGTTTGCGGCATTAGGTATAGTGTAGCTTGTTGCTCTGCAGCAAACGCTTCCAATTGTGCTTGGTCTTGCTCTTTCAGCGGCTTCATGTGACGCAATACAATCACACGAGTATTGTCCCCTTTGACTAGCTCAATATGGCCAAGGGCATCTTGATTGCTAAACCCTTGCAACATTTTTTGCAATGGTGGTATTAGCTGATTAAGTTCAGGGGCAAGTACAGGACAGTGAGTAACATTAACGATGTCTTTACTCTGCTTTTTACGAAAGCCAAACTTAAGCTGACGCGTTTTTTTATCCACCATCAAACTCACACGAGCACGACGACGGTAACCTTTTGAGTCACCGGTAATCGGCGCTTCTAGTTCAGCGGTTTGACCAGCAAATTTTTTCATCAATTGTGCCAAGGTTTGCTGCTTGTGCTGCTGTTGAGTTGACACATCTGTGTGCTGCATATTACACCCACCACACTCTTGGTAATGTGGGCAAAATGGTTCAACACGCAAATCACTGCTTTTCTGAATCTTGATAAGGTTAGCGCGCGAGAATTTACTCTTACTTTCGGTGATCTGTACCAAAACCTGCTCACCCGGCAACGCACCTTCAATAAAGATTGGTTTTTTATTCTGATAGGCAATGCCAGCGCCAAGGTGATCAAGCTTTTCAATCTGTACAGACTGATGCTTAGTGTTCAGTTGAGTTTTCTTCTTTGGTTGGAAAAAACGCGCCATGCTTTGTGCCTATTTATCTGGTCTTTTGACCTATTGCTCGAATTGCTGCTTCTATTCCAAGCTTTTACGCTGGAATCATTGTCTGAGCCGACTGAGTTTATTATGCTTAGTAATTCGACGGCTTCTGTTATTTAGAAGTTATTTTCCCATATCCACACCACGATGTTTAGACAATAATGACAAGATATGGCTTACGCGCCCGCGTTATTACCCTCACTCTAGCGCCGACGCTAATTATCGGGCTTCTATTGAGTGCGTTTTTCTCCTTTAACCGCTATCACGATCTGGAAAAGCAGGTAATAAACTCCGGTTTAAGTATTATTGAACCTTTGGCGATTGCCAGTGAAGAAGGCTTAAAGAATAACAGTCGAGAGTCCGTGCGCAGAATCATCAGCTACGCCCATAGAAAGAACTCTAAATTTGTCCGTAGTATTGCTGTATTCGACTACAATCACGAACTGTTTGTGACTTCAAACTTCCATCCAAACTTTGAATCACTGACTTTTCCCCGAAATGAGCCCATTCCTCTTCTTGTTAGTTCTTATTTGCAAGAAAACACTCTGATACTCAGAGCGCCTGTGATCGCAGAATCCGGTCTAATTGCGACCGCTCGAAGCCAAGAAAACAACCCGGCACTCGGTTATGTCGCCGTCGAACTCGACCTTTCTTCTCTTCGGTTACAACAATACCAAGAAGTCTTTTCTGCCGTATTGGTATTACTTATCGGCCTTGGGCTTTCAGCAGTCTTTGCTTATCGCTTAATGTATGACGTGACCCGCCCGATCTCGCACATGAAAAACATGGTCGACCGTATTCGTCGTGGTCACTTAGATGTTCGTATCGAAGGCAAAATGCACGGTGAGCTCGACTCGCTCAAAAATGGTATCAACGCCATGGCGGTCTCACTTTCTGAATACCATGTTGAGATGCAACACAGTATCGACCAAGCTACATCGGACTTGCGAGAAACCCTTGAGCAGCTAGAGATCCAGAACGTTGAATTGGACATTGCAAAGAAACGCGCGCAAGAAGCGGCCCGAGTGAAATCCGAGTTCTTAGCGAATATGTCTCATGAGTTAAGAACGCCGCTCAACGGGGTAATTGGTTTTACTCGTCAGATGCTAAAGACCAAACTGACTAACAGTCAAACCGACTATCTACAAACCATTGAGAAATCAGCAACAAACCTGCTTAACATTATCAATGACATCCTCGACTTCTCTAAGCTGGAAGCGGGTAAGCTTGCCCTTGAAAACATTCCGTTCGACTTCCAAGAGTCCTTAGAAGAAGTCGTCAGCCTACAAGCGACTAGCGCCCATGAAAAAGGCTTGGAATTGACGCTGAGAATCGATCCTAAAATTCCAGCGGGACTCGTGGGGGACTCGCTACGTATTCAGCAAGTTCTCACTAACCTTGTTGGCAACTCTATCAAATTTACTGAACACGGCAATATCGACATTAGCGTCGAAATGCGCTCGCAAAAAGAAGATGTGGTCGAGCTGCAGTTTATGGTTCGTGATACTGGCATTGGTATTTCTGAACGTCAGCAGGCGCAGTTATTCCAAGCATTTAGCCAAGCGGATGCTAGTATTTCTCGTCGCTATGGCGGTACCGGGCTTGGTCTCGTCATTACCCAGAAGCTCGTCAGCCAGATGGGCGGGGAAATCAGTTTAACCAGCCGACTACACCAAGGTTCTACTTTCTGGTTTACTTTGAGACTCAACTCAACAGACATGCCAGTCACTGAAATGGTGGATACTGAAAGCTTAGTTCAACGCTCATTACTACTGATTGAGCCAAACATGCAAGCCGCATCCGTTACCCAGCAGCAGCTTGTTCAAGCAGGACTCATGGTCACGTACCGATCATCTCTACCTGAAGAGATCGAAAGCTTTGATTACGTGTTACTTAACCTTGCTCCAAATAAAAAGCTCGAAGAGAAAGCTGTTGAGCTGCAAGTAGAACATGCGTTGCGCTGTGCCCCTCATGTGGTGGTTGGGGTACCAAGTACCACGTTAGCGCTCTCTGATCATCTCATTCAGTCTTACCCTGTACACTGCATCACCAAGCCACTTTCGCGTAAGCGTCTGTTGCAAACACTGTCTGCAAATCAAGAGAACTTACCTATCCTCACAGAGCAGGTACACGACACTTTGGAAGAGACACTGCCACTAACCGTCATGGCGGTAGATGATAATCCAGCAAACTTAAAACTCATCAGCGCACTATTGAAAGAGCGTGTTGATCAGGTGATTACTTGTACCAATGGCTTAGATGCCGTCAACCAAGCTCATGTCCAAGCGTTCGATATCATTTTGATGGATATCCAAATGCCGCATATGGATGGTGTCACCGCGTGTGAGAAAATTAAGCAAACTGAACTCAATGCCTCTACACCTGTAATAGCAGTGACAGCGCACGCTATGAGTGGAGAGCGCGACCGACTTCTCACAGCAGGTATGGACGACTACCTCACCAAGCCAATTGAAGAGCATGTTTTACAACAAGTGCTGATGCATTGGAGTCCCAAAACCACCACAGAGCAGCTCGAAAAACTCGATTTATCCAACCAAGCTCCGCTTGAAGAAGAATCAGAGGCATCGGTGGTCAGTGAGCACTCAAATATGATCATTGATTGGCAAGCTGCGCTGAAACAATCGGCAAATAAAGAAGACCTTGCACGCGATATGTTACGCATGCTCGTGGACTATATTCCTGAAGTTACGGCCATAGTGGAAGGTGCATTGGAAGACGATCATTTTGACACCGATCAGCTTATCCACCATGTACACAAATTACATGGCAGTAGCTCTTACTGTGGCGTTCCAAGATTAAAAGGAATTTGCGCTACGATAGAAAAAGAACTTCGCTCAGGAACAAGCATTGAAGATATAGAGCCAGAGTTGTTTGAATTACAAGATGAGATGGAGAAAGTCGTGGCGAGTGCTAAACCTTACCTCACCACAAATTAAACCCATTGAATGACTAATCCATTTTTTCCACGCGGGCCTGTCGCTCGCCGTGGAAGAACTGATAGTTGTTCTTACCTTCTTCTTTTACTCGATACATGGCTCTATCGGCTCGATGAAGCAATCTTTCGATTTCAATTCCAGTACTTGGCTGCACAGCTATACCCACGCTGCAGCCTACTTTAATCGTATGCCCATTATAGGTAGCAGGACGATTAGCCAACTCAATTATATGAGTAGCGACCTGAGTCAATAATTCATGATCATTCTGTTGCAGCACCAAGTAAACAACAAATTCATCCCCTCCAATACGACCAACAACGCCAGGTACATTACTCTTTGCCTGCAGAGAAGATAAACGACTGGCGAGTTCCGTTAGAATCAAATCACCGGCTGCATGACCATAGGTGTCATTAACAGCTTTAAAGCCATCTAAGTCAACCAAGAGTAGTGCTATGTACTCGCAGCTCTTCGATGCTTGATTGACATATTTTTCACAGCCAAGTCGATTTTTTAGACCGGTCAAAATATCTTGTTCAGCCAAGTTGCGATAGTAATGTTCCCAGTGTTCTATTTGTGATCGTAACTCACGCTCACGCTTTATCGCTTGACGCGAGTTTTCGATAAACGTATTTACACTATGCACAACAACACCAAGTTCATTATTACGGTTGTCGTTATCTATAGGGATATTTTTCGGGTCTTCCGGTGTTGTGGAGTATAGGGTATCCGCTAATGCCGTGAGAGGTCGCCCGATTGTGCGATTGAATACCAAGATCAATGCAATCACGGTAACTAAAAACTGTACGAGAATGAACAATACTTGATTAAAGACTCTATCCAGTGCTTTTTGTTGTAAGGCCGCATGCTTATTATGAATATAGATAGCACCCAATGGTTCTCCATCAGTAGGGGAATAAAGGCGATACTTATTGGCATGCTCCCATAAATTCTCCTCTTCAACGACCAAGTGATTCGAAGCGAAAGCAATACCTTCATCACTTTCAAGCTTTACTGCATCAATTTCTTCATGCAGTAGTAATGCAGAGATCACCTCTTCAGCAATCTCATCATTGTTCACATATAGGGCAATTGCTGCAGATCCCGACAGAGAAAGCACCAGTTTATGCTCCAACTCTTTGTGGTTTTTATCAGCCTGGGCGAAACCAACTGGGATCATGAGTAGCAATATAATCACTAGATAAAAAAGGGCTAAAAGCGTAATCGCTTTCAGTAACTTATTCGATAGTGAGTTTAGCTTTGACCTATTCATCTATTTGTAAAGCGACCTTAACTCCAGAGTTTTGGGGGGGCAATTCGGTCATATAGCCAATCGCCATAGGGTTATCAATAATTTTCTCTAATAGTAATTGATTAGAATCAACCTCTTCAGGTGCTCGCATACTTCCTGAAAACTTAAGTTTAGCCCAATAAGCGTTCACCTGACTTTCTCTCATGTTCGTAACCGTTCTAAAAAAGCGACGACGGTCTTCACCTGTACGGTCTAGTACTTGGTTAATATAGGTCGAACCCAAGGTTTTCTTTCTACCTAGATAAACATCCGCAATGTCATCAATCTCAAATTCTTCGATCGCACTTTTCTCATTCACAACAATATATAAATCTGCGTAAACAGAGCTAGAAACTAGCAAAATTAGGAGGCATAAAATTCTCATATCATCCTCCTAAAAAATAAAGTTCATGTTCAGGGTGTACACTTGTACATCCATACTTTGACTAATATCTTCTACGGAAGATGCCCACAACCCATAGCCATAAGGGTTGATTGTCACATGATCAATTTGTGCTTTGATTGCAATTTGAGAGGAAACATCCCAGCGAACACCTATCGAATAGCTCGCTTGGTCGATACGAACAGAATTGATTGCGGCTCCAGCACCATGCTGAAGTTGTCTCGCTTGCTCTCCGGCTTGCGCTCCTGCCAAGGCACCAATAGAGCTCCAGTCTTGATCCGATTGGTAGTAGTCTGTTGTTGGTTTGAATCGGCCGTACATCACATAAGGAGTAAAGTTTGAGAATGTTCGCCCAAGTAGCGCGTACCCCCCATAACCTTGTGGTACAGAGTCTTTCTTAGCGTTAATTTGAAACAGTTCAGATTGCAGAGTCCAACTGCCATCAAAATAATTGACCGCCCCTTGAAAGTAACTAACTTGGTCATCCTTAACGGTAACCAATTCGGAGGCAAGGTTAGCATCGGCGACAATATTCGGAAAAAATGAGGCTAAAAGAGTATTGTTTGCTAGCCCTTCAATTCCCTGCTGAAGCGCTGTCACACCCTCGCCATGATCGACCGTCAAAGAACCAATGTGAGCGTAGGAAACTTGCCATTTCCAAGGCCCTTTATCTGCTTCTAATGATAAGCTGAAGACATTTTCAATATCTGTTGAATACTCTTCACTGGAAATAGGGATCTCACCCATTTGCTGGTTTCGACCATATTCAATCGTCGCCTGCCAATTAAAGTTGGGGTTATTGGAGTAGTAGGTTGCGCCAATTCCATCCAAGGAATTGAACACAACACCACCATAGAGTTCTTGAGGAGGGCGAACCCAGAGATGGGCATAATCAATATGACGACTATTCGCGGCTGCATATGCACTCACCCCGACACGTCCTGCACGAAAGTCCCAACTGGCATTGGGAGAATATCGAACAAAGGCGAACTCAGTTAATGTGTCCAGGTTATACTCAACACTCTTATCAAGAAGGAGTTGTACGGTTGCTGACCACTGCCTATTAAAGTTGCCATCAAACTGTAAACCAAGGTTGGAGTCGATACCGAAGCTTCCTTGGCTATCTTTTTCTACTGGATGGGTAATATCTCGACGGTAAGCAAGGTCACTTTCGCTATTATAGGTATAGCCTAAAGTACCAAAGCCTGATACTGAATAGTCAAAAGCTTGAGAAGCAAAGCTCCCGCTCAACGCTCCAACAAAGAGCACACTGCGAATCGTTAATTCAATCGTTCTATTGGTCATATACTGCTGTCCTTGTGTCTAGACAATAGTGTTCGATTTATAATTATTTTGAATACTTACAAGTATACCAATAACAAACGAAAGTGTTATAAAGCAAATGCTAAAATATTACGCAAAACATAAAAAAAGCGACGATAAGTCGCTTATTGTTCCAAAATCACTGTTGCGACAGCATAGTGCCGCTCATCAGAAATCGATAAATGAATGTGTTTCACCCCTTTAGCTGTCGCTATTTCTAAGGCTTTATTGCCTAGCTCAAGCAATGGTGCACCATGCTCATCATTGCTGATATTAAAGTCATGAAACGTGACTCCTAGAGCGATTCCTGTCCCAAGTGCTTTCGAAGCGGCTTCCTTTGCAGCAAACCGTTTGGCTAAAAAACGCCCTTGTTGCTTCAAAGTTTGGAAGCGTTGATATTCATTCTCTGTCAGAATTCGTTTCGCAAAGGGTTCCCCTGAGCGTGCGAGAGCTTTCTCAACACGCTCGATTTCCGCAATATCAGTTCCTAGTCCTACAATTGGCATAAAGACTATTTACGAGCGGCAACCATAACGGCTTTCATATCAGCAACCGCTTTGTGCAAGCCGTCAAATGCAGCACGGCCAATAATAGAGTGACCAATGTTTAGCTCATAGATTTCAGGGATAGCTGCAATGGCCGCAACGTTGTGGTAAGTCAAGCCATGACCAGCATTAACAGTAATACCTAGATCATCAGCGTAACTTGCTCCCGCAGCGATCTTTTTCAGCTCATCTTGCTGATCTTCTTCTGTTTCTGCATCAGCATAGTGACCAGTGTGAAGTTCAATAAATGGCGCACCACACTCTTTAGCGGCAGAGATCTGTTCGCGGTCAGCATCGATAAATAAAGAAACTTTAATACCTGCGGCACCCAGTTTTTGCGTTGCTGCTTTTACTTTTTCAAGCTGGCCAACCACATCTAGACCACCTTCTGTAGTGAGCTCTTCACGCTTTTCTGGCACTAGGCACACGTACTCAGGTTGAGTCTGCAGAGCGATCTCGACCATTTCATCAGTCACCGCCATTTCAAGGTTCATACGAGTTTGAAGTGTTTCACGGAGAATGCGCACATCACGATCGTTAATATGGCGACGATCTTCACGTAAGTGAATCGTAATACCATCAGCTCCGGCACGTTCAGCGACTTCTGCAGCATGAACAGGATCTGGGTATTTAGTGCCACGCGCGTTACGTAAAGTTGCAATGTGGTCGATATTGACACCTAAATAGATTGAGCTCATTTTCCAATACTCCGTTTGGGAACCATGGTAATAAAGAGTTCCCTGCTTTTTAATGGTTTGCCGCCAAGATACGGCTTTAAGGCTATACGTGTAAAGCGTTTTGCCGCTTTAAGTTGTTCTTTTGTGGTAAAGCGTCGTTCGCTAATCGCGATCAACTCATCACCTAAAAAGGTTAAATTGTCATGACGAACTGACGCAATAAACCCTTTCTGCTCTCGATATCTGTACGTCATTTTAGGGTCTATAGGCTCCCCACTCCCGGCACAGTTTAAGAAATCCACGCCATACCCCATTGCGGATAACAATGCGAGTTCAAAGCGCCTTAAGGCAGGTTCAGGGTTATCACTTTGCGCCAACTCGGTAAGCGCATGCAAATAATCGTGGAAAAGTGCAGGCATGGCCACTTCCGCCATCAACACCCGTCCTATTAGCTCATTCACATACATTGCTGAATAAAGGTTAATTCCTGACAGTGGCAGACCTAAGCTGATCGGCTCGGCTTGTCTTAAGGTCTTCATCGAACCATTACCAGACCATTTCAGCAATAGAGGGGTAAAAGGTTGCAGCGCCCCCTTTAGGTTGGATCGCTTACTGCGCGCCCCTTTCGACATCAGGGTAATGCGCCCATACTCTTCACTAAACACGTCTAGAATCAAACTTGATTCACTGTAAGGGCGACGGTTCAGTACAAAGCAGCGTTGTAAGCCTTCTGATGACATATGACCTTCTAATACAAAAAAGGAGCCAACGGCCCCTTTTATTCATGATGACTCGGAGCGAAGCAGTGTCGCTTCTCGCACCTTATAAATCGTCGATGTAGCCTAGTGAGCGTAGTGCTCGCTCATCATCAGCCCAGCCAGATTTCACTTTAACCCAAGTTTCTAGGTAAACCTTACGGCCAAACAGTTCTTCCATATCTAGACGTGCTTCACGACCAATTGTCTTGATCTTCTCACCGCCTTTGCCGATAACCATTTTCTTCTGACCGTTACGTTCAACAAGAATTAAGGCATTAATGTGGAAGCCATCAGTTTCAGGGTTGTAATCGAAACGTTCAATCTCAACCGTCACTGAGTATGGTAACTCCTCACCGGTAAAACGCATCAGTTTCTCACGTACAATCTCTGATGCCATGAAACGCTGAGAACGATCAGTCACATACTCTTCTGGGAAGTGGTGCGTCGCTTTTGGAAGATGTTCACGTACATGCTTACGAAGTACATCAATGTTTTTGCCGTGTTTCGCTGAGATTGGCACAACATCCACGAAGTCCATCTTCTTCGACATATCCATCATGTGCAACATAACATCGTTGCGATCTTGAACGTTGTCTACTTTGTTTACACATAGGACAACAGGGAAGTTCGCTTTTTGTAGTTTAGTCAGCACCATCTCATCATCATTGGTCCAGTGGGTACCATCGACTAAGAAGAAAACCAGGTTTACATCACTTAGAGATGAGTTTGCTGCACGGTTCATCAAACGGTTAATCGCACGCTTCTCTTCAATATGGAGACCTGGAGTATCTACGTAGATAGCCTGGTAATCCCCTTCTGTATCAACACCCATAATGCGGTGACGAGTTGTTTGAGGCTTGCGTGATGTGATCGAGATCTTCTGACCTAGAATACGGTTCAGTAGTGTCGATTTACCTACGTTTGGTCGGCCAACTATCGCAACAAAACCACAATGCTGGTTTTCTGGCGTACTTACTGGCTCGCTGCTCGATGAGAAAAACGCATCGATATCAAATTCGTTGTTGTCTGTTGAATCAGTCATTGGTTAATTGCTCTAGTGCTAATTCCGCAGCCGCTTGTTCTGCCTTGCGGCGGCTGGTGCCTTTACCAATAACAGGCTGTCCAATACCTGCCACTTCACACGAAACCGTAAATTCTTGGTTGTGTGCTTCACCTTTAATATTAGTCACTGTGTACGCAGGCAGCGGATTTCTTCGACCCTGAAGGAACTCTTGAAGACGAGTTTTCGGATCTTTTTGCGAAACGCCTGGCTTAATTGCGTCAAGTCGAGTCTTGTACCAACTCAAAATGATGCCACGTACCACTTCGATATCACTATCTAAGTAAACCGCACCAATAATGGCTTCTACAGCATCGGCAAGAATAGAGTCACGACGGAAGCCGCCACTTTTCAATTCACCTGGACCTAATTTTAAGTGATCTCCTAGTTCGAATTCTCGACCTAGTTCTGCCAATGTATGACCACGAACTAACGTAGCACGCATACGGCTCATGTCCCCTTCATTCACTTTAGGGAAGCGGTGATAAAGATCATCAGCAACGACAAAACTTAAAATTGAATCGCCCAGAAACTCAAGACGCTCATTGTGTTTTCCATTAGCGCTACGGTGTGTCAACGCTAAGCTGATAAGATCCGCATCATTAAACTGATAGCCGATCTTCTTCTCTAGTTTTGCAATAGGAGAATTCATGCTCTCTCATTAATTTATTTTAATTCTCTGAACAGTTGGAGCCGCCACTCGGCAACTCCATATGAGAAGAGAAGTTAGTTAATACCACCGATGCGGTTGAAACGCACACCAGTTGGAATCCAAGAAGGTAAAATACTGTCTGCATCACGTTCAAACTCAAAGCTGATCCAAATGCCTACCGCTTTACCCACCAGGTTTGCTTCTGGGACAAAGCCCCAGTAACGACTGTCAGCACTGTTGTCACGGTTATCACCCATCACAAAATACTGACCTTCAGGTACCACCCACTCATTGACACCATTGCGAGGTTCGTAAGCCTCTACACGATCGCGACGAAGTGGATTAACCAAAATTTGATGGCCAACTTCACCCAACTTTTCGTCCAGTTGGATCAACGGGATACCATTTTGGATGAATTGACTCTCTTCTACATTCGATAGTTTTACTTGTTTACAACTCGTCTCACCTGGAGACTGAATGCAGATTTCTTTTTTGCTGCTATAGCGTACTGTATCACCCGGTAAACCAACCACACGCTTAATGTAATCAATACTTGGTTGTGGAGGGTATTTGAAGACAACCGTATCGCCACGCTCTGGTTTGCCCGTTTCAACCAACTGAGTACGCCACACTGGATCTTTCAAGCCATATGCATACTTCTCTACTAGGATGAAATCACCCACCAGCAGGGTTGGCATCATTGAGCCTGATGGAATCTGAAACGGTTCGTAGATAAAAGAACGCAATACGAGTACAGCTGCAATCACAGGGAAAATTGAAACGCTATTTTCAATCCACCACGGCTGCATCTTCACTTTTTCAACAACAGCAGCATCTAAACCGTTAGTTTGAGCTTCAACTTCTGCCACTTTTTCTTGGCGTTTCTTTGCAAAAACCAGCTTCTCTAGAACCCAGACAACACCGGTTACCAAGGTAACAATCACTAGGATGAGTGAAAATGTATTCGCCATTGACTTCCCTTATCTCAAAAATACGAAAGTGAAAGAGCCGAAACCCTTTCACTTATTTTTACTATCTAACGTCTTATGACAGACCAGAGTGAGAGTAGTTCAACTCTAGTCTTTGCCCACGTGCAGAATTGCAAGGAACGCTTCTTGAGGCAGCTCAACGTTACCGATCTGCTTCATACGCTTCTTACCTTCTTTCTGCTTCTTCAGAAGTTTCTTCTTACGGCTCACGTCACCACCGTAACATTTCGCGATTACGTTTTTACGCAGCTGTTTCACTGTCGAACGTGCGATGATGTGGTTACCGATTGCAGCCTGAATCGCAATATCGAACATCTGACGAGGGATGAACTCTTTCATCTTCTCAACAAGCTGACGACCACGTGTTTGAGACTGATCTTTGTGAGTGATCATTGCTAGTGCATCAACCGTGTCACCGTTTAGAAGTACGTCAACACGAACCATATTCGATGCTTCAAAACGCTGGAAGTTGTAGTCCAGTGAAGCATAACCACGAGATGTTGATTTCAGACGGTCAAAGAAATCCAGTACCACTTCTGCCATTGGGATATCGTAAGTCACTGCTACTTGGTTGCCGTGATACACCATATCAACCTGAATACCACGCTTCTCAACACATAGTGTAATAACGTTACCTAGGTACTCTGACGGCACAAGAATATTACAGCGAGCGATTGGCTCACGAATTTCTTCGATATCATTCACTGCAGGTAGTTTTGCAGGGCTATCCACATACAGTAAGTTACCGTTGGTTTCTTCAACTTCGTAAACTACCGTTGGCGCAGTTGTGATCAGGTCTAAGTCGTACTCACGCTCTAGACGCTCCTGAATGATCTCCATGTGCAGCATACCAAGGAAGCCACAGCGGAAACCAAAGCCAAGCGCTGCAGAGTTCTCTGGTTCATAGAATAGAGAAGCATCGTTCAAGCTAAGCTTACCTAGCGCGTCACGGAAGTTTTCGTAATCATCAGAAGATACTGGGAACAGACCCGCGTATACCTGAGGTTTTACTTTTTTAAAGCCTGGTAGTGGTGTTTCACAGCCATGTTTCGCTAGAGTCAGCGTATCACCTACTGGTGCACCCAGGATATCTTTGATACCACATACAACCCAACCAACTTCGCCAGTACGCAGTGCTTCAGTATCCACTTGCTTCGGTGTGAAGATACCAAGACGGTCAACGCCCCAAACTTGGCCTGTGCTCATTACTTTGATCTTGTCGTTTTTCTTCAGTGAGCCGTTTTTAATGCGCACAAGAGAAACAACACCAAGGTAGTTATCAAACCAAGAATCAATAATTAGTGCTTGTAGCGGGCCATCAGGATCACCTTCAGGCGCAGGAATCGCAGACACGATGTTTTCTAGTACATCGTCAACACCAATACCTGTTTTCGCAGAGCATCGAGTCGCTTCCATCGCGTCGATACCAACGATTTCTTCAATTTCTTCTGCTACACGCTCTGGATCCGCTGCTGGTAAGTCGATCTTGTTTAGGATCGGCACTACCTCTAGCTCCATCTCAATCGCGGTATAACAGTTTGCAAGAGTTTGCGCTTCTACACCCTGACCTGCATCGACAACAAGCAACGCACCTTCACACGCCGCTAGAGAACGAGATACTTCGTACGCGAAGTCAACGTGTCCAGGAGTATCGATGAAGTTAAGTTGATAAGTTTCACCATCTTTTGCAGTGTAGTTTAGTGTCACACTCTGAGATTTGATGGTGATACCGCGTTCACGCTCTAGGTCCATTGAGTCAAGAACCTGAGCTGCCATTTCACGGTCGCTTAAGCCACCACAAACTTGGATCAAACGGTCAGATAGGGTCGACTTACCATGGTCGATGTGGGCGATAATCGAAAAGTTACGAATGTGCTTCATGATTTGGGGTGACTAAACTCTTAAAAATTAGGGACAATAAATACTCTTTAACGCTATAGCGCTGAGTACAGAAACGCCGTCGTTTGACGGCATTTCAATCAAGTTGGCAGATTCTACCCAATTTCTGGGCTCTACGCACTAGCTAATTGGTTCTCCCAACACCCGCAGCAGTTTCACTTGCTGCGAAGAGTTGGCTTCCAATTTTGCGGCGATACGTTTGGCGAGATAAATACCGGCAACGGTAAACAGCACAGAGGAGGCAATGACAACCCCTTCTCCACCTGATAGCCAAGGAGCTAACAGCCATTGGCCAAACATTGCTCCGAGAATTAGCGCAAACAAAGGAATCAAATAAACCACCGCAGCAGATTGCAGTAGGCTCTTTTCAGGCAAGCCAATTTCAACTACCTGCCCGATTTTGACGACTTTTTGCGTCACAAGATGCCAGTTCAGCGATTTATTCCCCACCGCTTTGGAGACAATGCCAGTTCCACAGCTTTTTTGAGACGAACAACTGCTACAACTTGTTTGCTGTTCACAACTAAGTTCAACATCAAAGCCTTCAGAAATAGCTTTAACATTAGAAACCGTCGCAAGTGCCGTCATCATTGGCTTACACTCTCAGGTTGACTAACTACCACAGATTGAGCAATACGTTTTGCTGTCGCAGGAGGTACATCACCTATAACAGAAATCTCTAGATTCCCTTTGACCAAACTATGCAACGTCCGGCGACCTTGACGAACTAACTGCCCTTTTAGAGACAAATTGTCACTGTCAGCCACATAGACAGAGAAATTAAATAGTCCATCACTGTACATTTGGCTTTCAACCATACGATCAGTATTGACCATTCGATAGCGATTGAGCTCTTTAGGTTCAAAACCAGTAGGGATCCAGTTTACACTCCAAAAAGATTGCTTAACTTGACCTTTAGGCAAAGAGAGCACTTCTGGCAATTTCACATCATTTAATCGGCTTAGAATCGTGCTGATTTGATCATTTACGCTATAAGCAATAGTACGATATTGCTCTAATACTTCACCATCACGATCAATGAGGTCGGCACGCAGAGGTAGCTTACTTTTCTCATCTACCCATAATACATAGGAATAACGTAGGCCGTCTTTAGGTACAACACGTAATACTTGGCATGCAGCACCCGCTTCTCTTGCGCGACCAACCTGAATGAAATCATAGAACTCACTCAAGTTATCAATATTAGTATTCAATAACGGGATCGTCGGCGCGACCATACTTGCTGAGTCAATGGTAAATGGCTCAACACCAGGTTCGATATAGCTCACCTCACCATCGCGACGAATCACTTCTCGCACAGGGCCGCTTAAATAGACTAAGTGCGCTAGCTGTTTATCATCGAGCCTTGCGTGTCGATACAGCAAAGGTTCAATACTGTTTTTCTTAATAAGAATATAAGACAGCTCGTAATTGAGATGCTGACTTGCTTCGTTCATTTGATGCAACAAAGCCTCTGCAGAGGTTTGCTCTGCAAAGGCTGGGGTTGTATTCAAACTGAACAGTGTCAGCGCACTGATCAGAAATTTTCTCATTCAATTACCGTTTCTGGGTGATCACTATCTACGTTTTCTTCACTGTTTAAGCGTAGTTGCAATTCGTAATCTTGTAGCATCGCGTTGATACGACGACGTTGCTCTTGAACATTCGCTTCATTGGTCGCACTTTGATGTTCTACAGATTGGCGCGTAAGACTTACTGGCTCTGCACTTCCTGCAAAAGGAATAGTTTGCAAGACAGGAAGCTGATCTGCAGCCGGTGAAGCAGGATCGCTACCACCATATTGTTGAACACCTAAAATTACCGCCAGAGAGACACAAGCCGCGACAGCCACTTGACCAAACTGACTTAACCATGCAGGTAATTGACGACGAGCTTGTTGAGGTGTTGGCTGAGGTTCAGCCACACGATGCTCATCCAATTCTACGACGGCACTTTGCGAGCCAAACTTTGAGTGCGCTGGTTCATTTTCTAGCGCTAAAGCCACACTTTCAGCGATATTCCACTCCGGTTTTTCCGGTGCGTCACCGCGCATTACATCACCTATCAGATGGTAATTACTCCAGGTCTGCAGGCAATCTTGGTCGTGCTCCATATCTGTAATCAGAGCTTTATCGACCAACTCTCCATCCATGAGTGCTGAAAGCTTCTCTTTGTCAGCCATTATTTTCACCATTAATGTTACTGGTATTAGCGTTGCAAAAGAGGTTGAATCTTCTTTTCAACCGCTTCACGAGCTCGGAAGATACGCGAACGTACCGTTCCGACGGGGCAATCCATAACTGCCGCAATTTCCTCATAACTTAAGCCATCGAGCTCTCGTAGCGTCATTGCGGTCTTTAAATCATCAGGTAGTGCTTCGATTGCACTGAAAACAACTTGTTTCAATTCTTTGGACAACGTTAAGTTCTCAGGGTTCGAAATTTCTTTTAATGCACTTCCAGTTTCGTAATATTCGGCGTCTTCAGTGTCTACATCTTGTGCGGGTGGCCTACGCCCCTGAGCAACAATGTAGTTTTTAGCAGTATTAACTGCGATACGGTACAACCAAGTATAGAAGGCGCTCTCGCCTCGAAAACTAGGAATCGCTCTGTACGCTTTAATAAATGCTTCTTGTGCTACGTCTGGGATATCTCCAGGGTTGTTGACGTAGCGGGAAATAAGATTACATACCTTGTTTTGATATCTCATCACTAGCAGGTTAAATGCTTGCTTATCCCCATTCTGAACTCGCTCAATTAAGACTTGATCGGTCAGCTGCTCGTTCATTCGAGCGGGTACTCCTATTGTTTTTTGCTCTTACCTTGCCAGGTATGAACATTAATTATGCAAAATGTAGTATTGACACCACTGCTTACTAGAGCACTATTGTGACCTAACAAAAAATATAAAGTTCAAACTTTCTTCAAACTTATTTAGACGAGTGTGGACTCAACACCTTATACCAAGGATTGTGAGGATGAAGTCGATCAAAAGCAATGCCATTTACACAAGTATTGCATCGACTTTCGAATCCCTTACATAGAGGTTACTTGAGTGTGAGCAAATGGTAATATAGTGAGCTGACTCTGAATTTTCGGAGCCGTTCTTGCATTTTTAAGATTGAAATAGAGTGGGATCGCTCTTGCTCAATAGTGTTTCTGCATAAAAGCACAACGCCCTATTGAGATAATTTAACTCGGGAATTTAAAAGTTTTATGAACGCAAACCGTGAACATCAGTGTGATGTATTAGTGGTAGGTAGTGGGGCAGCTGGTCTATCTTTGGCGTTACGTGTTGCAAAACATGGCAAAGTCATCGTATTGAGTAAAGGACCTCGTAGTGAAGGCGCAACCTACTATGCTCAAGGCGGCATCGCAGCTGTGTTTGATGAATCCGACAGCATCGAATCGCATGTCCAAGACACTCTAATCGCTGGTGGTGGTATCTGCGAGCAGGAATCCGTTGAGTTTATCGCCAAAAACGCAAAGAAATGTGTTCAATGGCTAATTGATGGCGGTGTACCTTTCGACCGTGAAGAAAACGACAGTGATGAAGCGCCTCGTTATCACCTCACTCGTGAAGGCGGTCATAGCCACCGACGTATTCTGCATGCCGCTGATGCAACGGGTATGGCAATGCAAACCTCTCTGCAAGATAACGTCCACAATCATCCAAACATCACGGTATTAGAGCGTCATAACGCACTGGATTTAATTACTGAAGATAAAGTCGGTGGTGATAGCAAAAAGATCATCGGTGCTTATATCTGGAACCGCAACCAAGAGCACGTTGAAACCGTACGAGCAAAGTTCGTCGTACTGGCAACTGGTGGTGCATCCAAAGTGTATCAATACACCTCCAATCCAGATGTTTCTTCTGGTGATGGTATTGCTATGGCTTGGCGTGCAGGCTGTCGTGTTGCAAATCTAGAATTTAACCAATTCCATCCAACTTGTTTATACCACCCAGAAGCTCGAAACTTTCTTCTAACTGAAGCCCTACGTGGCGAAGGTGCTTACTTACGTCGTCCAGATGGTACGCGTTTTATGCCGGATTTTGACCCACGTGAAGAGCTTGCTCCTCGCGATGTGGTGGCACGCGCTATCGACTTTGAAATGAAGCGCTTGGGTGCAGACTGCATGTACCTAGATATCAGCCACAAACCGGCTGAATTTATTGAAAAACACTTCCCAACGATCAACATGCGCTTGCTCGACCTTGGTATTGATATGACCAAAGAGCCCATCCCAGTCGTTCCTGCTGCACATTATACCTGCGGCGGCGTTATGGTGAACTTCCAAGGCGAAACCGATTTAGCCCAGCTCTATGCGATTGGTGAAGTAAGCTATACCGGTCTGCATGGCGCCAATCGCATGGCTTCTAACTCACTACTTGAATGTGTGGTGTACGCATGGTCTGCTGCGAAAGATATTATTAAAAAGCTCGATCAAGCTGAGCTTCCGCCTAGCCTACCCGCATGGGATGAAAGCCAAGTAAGCTGTTCAGATGAAGAGGTTGTGATTCAACACAACTGGCATGAACTACGCCTATTTATGTGGGATTACATGGGTATTGTACGTACTGATAAGCGACTAGAACGAGCTCTGCGTCGTATTCAACTTCTTCAACAAGAAACTCATGAGTATTACAGCAACTTTAAAGTATCTAATAACCTGCTAGAGCTGCGTAACTTGCTACAAGTCGCAGAGCTAATGGTGCGTTGTGCGATGGAACGAAAAGAGAGTCGTGGCTTACACTATACCCTAGACTACCCAGAACTCGCGGAAGACAGTGGTCCAACAATTCTGGTGCCAGAAAAGCTCAAGTAGCTTGAACAGCAACACCATTCAATAAAAAGGAGCTCAATGCTCCTTTTTTAATACCACTAACAAATGTCGATAGCAGGCTTCATTGATACTGTCTCGCCACAGCAAGCGCCGTGTCCCATCTTGGAAAATCAATAAAATGGCAAACCGATCCAGAATCAATATGGCACGCCGAACCACAACGCAGGCATTTTGAATCTCAAGCTGTCCATCTGGCCTAAAGCAAGCACGCCCATACAAGGCTGGTACGATAAGAGAGTGACGACGAGAGTATTGAAAGAGTATCGATAAAAAGAAAAGAGAAGGCGCCAGAGGCAAATCAGAAAAGATAACAAGAAAACAGGTCAACATTAGCAGCGTAATATCGACCTGTTTTGCTAAATAAGAGTCTCTCGCTTCAAACTTAACGGACTTTGCTAAGGTTGTGGGCGACAATCTTATCTACCATTGAAGCGTGTCCTAGATTTTCACTACGACCGTGGCCCATAATCCAAGTAAACAGATCTGGGTCGTCACACTCTAGTAACGAGACAAAATCACGTTGTTCGTTTTCTTTGAGCGTTTCAAAACATTCCTCAAAAAATGGCATGATCACTACGTCGAGCTCTAGCATACCTCGACGACATCCCCATTTAATACGCGCTTTTTCTTCCGCGGTGTACATTCTACTTCCTCACCTTTCCGGTTGTTTGCGCCGAGTGTAACAAGCAAACCCCATGACAACTACTAACTCAGTCACACTCCCGAGCAAGCTAACAAAATTTCACTACCTAAAAACCCATAACAGCAAAGGTTGTTTCATTGGCCTATTAGGAATTAACATAGTGGTATTGTAAGTACAGCAGGTAACCAACATGGAATGGCAAAATAAGTTTGCACCTCTATCTCTTTCATCCACTGATGCAATACCAGAACTCGCCCTGACACATCTGGCTTCATGGGGCGCAATCACCATGATCGGTGATGACAAAAAATCGTATCTACAAGGTCAGGTTACTTGTGATGTCGTGACGCTTGCCAATGACCAATCCACCTTTGGTGCTCATTGTGATGCAAAAGGTAAAGTTTGGAGTGTGTTCCGACTTTTCCATCATAATCAGGGCTATACCATGGTGCAGGCTAAATCCGCCATTGACGTTGAACTCACCGAACTAAAAAAATACGCCATTTTCTCTAAAGTTGAGATCACAGAAAGTGGTGATAGCCTGTTAGGCTTGATCGGCCCACGTGCCGCTCAAGTTGTCGACTCTCTGTCTGAACAGACAGGAGATGTCCGCACTATCGAAGGCGGAACAGCAGTCAAAATCGACAATCAGCGCTGGCTGTTGATGCTCTCGCCTGATGCCGCTCAAGCAATGACAGAAACGATTGATGCTCCACTCGTTAGTGAAGATCTTTGGACACGCCTAGAAATTGAAAATGCGCAACCAAGTGTCAATGCAGATCAGCAAAATCAACACATTCCTCAAGCACTTAACCTTCAAGCAGTTGGCGGAATCAGTTTTACTAAAGGCTGCTACACAGGGCAAGAAACTGTAGCGCGCGCAAAATATCGTGGCATGAATAAACGTGCGACCTATATCGTTCGCGGCAGCACAGTGGGCTCGGTAAGCGTAGGGGCAGAGCTAGAACGAGCGGTCGGTGATAACTGGCGTAGTGCAGGAAATTTGTTATCTAGCTACACATTTAATGATGGGCAAGCGATTGGTCTGATTGTTTTACCTAATAATTTAGAAACGGAAACTACACTTCGCTTAAAAGAACAGCCTGAGCAGCTTTGGTATATTCAGCCACTGCCATACTCGCTTGATGATGAATAATTATATTGAAACCAAAGTCACTCAATTCTTAACTGAGCAGCAAGTGAATTTTCGCTTGCTGCCTCACCAAACTCCTGCAGTGACCATCGAAGATGCCGCCGCTCAACGAGGGGTTAGAGCAAGCCAAATGGTCAAATCGATCGTATTGCGTGATATGGGTAATTTATACGCTCTCGCGTGTGCGCCAGGTGATCAATCCGTCGATCCTAAAAAGGTTCGAGCTCTACTTGAATGCCGAAGAATGACTTGTGTTGACCTTGAATCTGTTGCTGATTTAACTGGCTACCAGATCGGAACTGTTACTCCCCTGCTACTGACGACACCAATGACGATCATTTTTGATCATAAGATCTTGCTTGAAGAAGAAGTCACGATTAGTAGTGGATCCAATATGGCTGGCATTGCGTTGCAGCGTGATGATCTCATTCGTTTATGCTGCCCCATGTTTGCTGATATTTGTCGATAACGTGCTTTAAGCGATCTAAAAAGATCATTTTGTTGCACATAACAGTGACAGCATTCGCATTTCCCATCCCAATTTAATAAATTTTTATTCAAAATAAAAGCATATATAGTCACAGGGGTTATTTTGCATTATGCTCAATTCGTTGGTTAAAGTTCAAGCAAGAAAGTCATCTTGCCTTGATGCTACTTGGTTAAGCTGTCGCTAACTTTAGTAGTAACCCTTCTCCAACAGAAAAGTGAATCCACTGATTGTTTCAGGACATCCACTTTTTGTGTAATGCATCTGTGACTATTCGCCCGCCATTAGCGGGCTTTTTTTTATCTTAAAATTTACATTAAATTAGCACATCCTTAAAAACTTCAACTATTCTTAAAAATGTCACATAGTTCTGGCTTAATATGCGCTGAAACAAGTTGGAGCTAAGTTCCTACTACAGAAGATTAATGAGGTAACTATCACACTAAATTGGATATTTAACTAAAAAATTGTTCACACCAGCACAGATATCCAATTAACTAATAACAACTGCATAATCCTCCACCACTATCACATATTTATAAGGGGGATATTTGTATAATTTGCAGTGCTTGCTAAACATAAGGATTTATTTATGAGACTGTTTAAGCGCTATACGCCAGGTATGATTGCTAAACACGTAAGTCGGCTATTTAAGGGAAGAATCTACATCTACGGGGTAGGAAAATTTGAGTTTGATAATGGCAAACTTATTCCACCAGAAAAAGCAGAACAAAGGCACTTTAAGACAGTAAAAGAAGTGAATCAGGAGATAATGAAACTCCGCTGTGCATACGCCTAAGAATCTCGCAGATCAAATTAAAAAGGGTTGGCTTTTGCCAACCCTTTGCCATTTTAGCTCATTGAACTTTGGCGTCGCTTAGCCAACGATGGTAAATCACCTTTTAGGCCAAGAGCACGTTTCATGATCTCATCTTTCGCACCAGGAAGCTGACTCACTAAAGTCATACCGATCCCACGAACTAACTTCTTCGCCGGATTGCCGCCAGAGAATAGATCTTTAAATCCTTGCATCGCCGCAATCATCTTCGCCGCTTCAGCCTTACGCCAACGCTCATAACCGCGTAAATTGCGTTTACTACCGATATCTTCACCTTGCTGCCAAAGTACAATAACTTCTTGAGCAAGACTAGCCGCATCCAACAACCCAAGGTTAACCCCCTGCCCTGCTAGCGGATGAATCGTATGAGCAGCATCCCCGACTAAAGCAACACGTTCAGTCACAAAATCTCGTGCATAACGCATCTTAAGTGGAAAAGCGAATCGATCTCCCACGACTTCACACAATCCAAGTCGAGTATCAAACTCCGCCGTCAAAGCCTTGTTGAATTCAGCGTCAGACAGCGCGACCAATTTATCAGCCCGGTTCGGTTCTGTTGACCACACAATCGAACTCATGTTGCTTTCTCCCATAGGTAAGAAAGCCAATGGCCCCTGAGGAGTAAACGTTTGACGAGCAACACGCTGATGTGGTTCCGCAGTCCATACATTGGCAACAATCGCGCTATGACCGTAATCCCAATGCGTCAGTGGAATATCTTGCTGTTTACGAACCCAAGAGTTCGCACCATCTGCGCCAACAACCAACTTAGCAGTTAGTGACTGTCCATTGTCTAGAGTTAACCAAGCTTCACTCTCACCCATTGCCATTGAACTGCATTTCGTTGGCATAAATAGAGTTACGTTAGACTGTTGTTTCACTTGATCCAAAAGCGCTAATTGAATAACCCTGTTTTCGACAATATGCCCCAAGTCCGGTTGCGCCATTTTAGATGCATCAAACTCGATGCGAGCAAAGCTATCTTGCTCCCATACTTCCATCGCAGAATAAGGGGCACAACGACGCGACACAATACCTGGCCACGCACCTAAGTTACGCAAAATATTTTCACTAGAGCGACTTAGGGCAGATACACGAACATCAGGTAAATCTGCCAATTGAGCATCAGGCTCACGACTTTCAATGACCGCTATTCGTAGCTCAGTATCCTTGAATGCCGCAGCCAACGCGAGTCCAACCATGCCACCACCAACAATGGCAATATCTACGCTTTGCATCATGTGATTATTATCCTTATGCGAGTTTCTATCTCGCGACTAAACCTAATGTTCTTGCTAAAAGAGGCGCTTTGAGGACTGAACAGTTGTCCATCGCTACCAACCCTAAATTTCGACCAACGCGTAAACTCAGGTAGTCATTTGAGAATAGATGAACTAACGACGAGGTTAAACCAATTGTCGCTTCACGGTCAGATTCTCTACGTTGCTTAAAACCACTTAATACTGAATAGTCACCAGGGTCTTGCGAAGAACGAGCGATTTCTTCCGCCAAACTCACTACATCTCTTATGCCAAGGTTAAAACCTTGCCCTGCGATAGGGTGAAGAGTTTGAGCAGCATTCCCCACAACCGCAAAGCGATGGGAGATATTCTGCTCTCGATAACGTAGCAACAATGGGTAACTTGCCCGCTGCCCGACTTTTTCCAACTTTCCTAAACGCCAGCCAAAAGCCGCCTGAAGTTGAGTCAAAAACGCTTCATCATCGAGTGCCATCACTGCTTCAGCATCCTCAGGGCGTAGACACCAAACCAATGACATACGACCTTCACTCATCGGTAGTAAAGCCACAGGCCCACTGTTAGTAAAACGCTCAAAGGCACGACCACAATGCGCTTCTTGAGTGGTGACATTGGCAATGACAGCAACTTGATCAAAGTTATGCTCATTGAGAGTGAGGCCAATCTGCTGGCAACAGTTTGACATTGCACCATCAGCTGCCACAACCAATTTTGCCGCAATACGCTCACCACTTTCTAACGTAATGAGGGCTTCCCCTTGCTTACGCTCAATAGTTTTTACCGATTCAGGGCAGAGCAGCTCAATAGATTCACAGCTCTCAACTTGCTTGTGGTAAATCCGACCAACATCCGCTAATTCAACCACATATCCTAACGTCTCAACCCCAACTTCTTTGGCACAGATTTCCGCCATTCCCGCGTGAGAGCGGTCCGAAACATGAATGTGTTCAATGGCTGTCGCGACGGGAGCTATCTCCTGCCACAGATCTAGCTGCTTTAGAATTTCCACCGTTCCAAATGAAAGCGCAATAGAACGAGAATCGAACCCGGGGTGAGACTGGTGTTCAGCTTTAAACGGCTCTACCACCGCAACAGAGAGTGGGCGCTCTGACAACTTATTAATCGCAAGCGCAAGCGTCATTCCCGCCATGGCGCCACCAGCAATCACTACATCAAACTGCTTCATGCAAAATCCTGATTAATGAATCGTTGGAGCCTTTTCTTCACTTGGCTTCTGACCAAATTCGGCGTGAATCGTTAAGACGCAAGCTTTAACATGCTCAATCACCTGTTCCAATAATTGGGCTTGCTCTTCCATATCGTCATCTTCATCAATACCTAACTTAGAAATCTCTTCTAAGTCAGCCAGAGCTTCTTTGATATCTGCAGAGGCCTTTTTCACATCAGCCCCCACCAGACCAAGGCCTGAGATAAAGTGGTTAACCCAGTCAGCCAAACCATCTGCCATATCAAAAAGACTGGCACTTGCTTCCTCATCAGGTAACAGCATGGAGATTTCCATTGCCGACCCCGTCAACTCTTTTGTGGTCGCTGTTAGTGTTGATTCTGCCATTTTTAGCGCTTGCATTGGCCAGCCCATACCATCATTGGTATAGTCAAAGATCAGCGGCTGCCAGCTGTTATCGGTTAAACTTAAGCCACCACTTAACATGCCGGTTAATAAACCATGCAGCTCTGCTGGGTTAACCGCTAAACCTGAAGATTGCAGCTCAGTCGCTAGCGTCAAGTAATCTGGAAGATGGGTATCACTCATTAAGATGACCTAAAAATTTGCAAATAAAGTTAATCGTACCACTTACCAATGCGAGCGAAAACGAACGATTAACCAATTGTGAGTAGCTTTTACACAATTTGTCCAATTACTGTGTTATTACCGCAGAGTTATTTGCGAAAAGCTTGAATATTAACAATGCTTTTCCTATAGTTTCCCCCTCGGTGACGAACTGCAGAGTCACCCTTAGTCACGCGTACAGAGTCGATATGAGTAATCAAGCGGTTGAAGTTGAAATTTTAGGTCGAGTAAGTCGAGTAAATTGCCCAGCAGGACAAGAAGAGTCACTGTTAAGGGCCGCACAGCGTCTTGATGATCAAATTAAAGAGCTAGCTGCGAAAACTAAAATCACCAATGAAGTGCAATTATTGACCTTTGTTGCTCTGAATTTCTGTCATGAATTAGAAAGCCGTGATAGTGTTAAAGAAGAACAGCAAAACGTGTTAACTGAGCGAATGGAACTCCTCAGCGCATCCTTAACCGATGCATTAAGTAAAGTGAAGCCAGGACAGCAATAGCCTTTACAGCAAAGACAAGAATTTACCCTGGAGTGTGCGTGAGGGGATTACGTCCCTGAGCCGATAAGCAATACCCAAGGGTTAGTACTTGATAGCTATTGAGCAGGCTCGGCTTGTACCGAGAAGCCTACGGTTATCTCTGCTGATCCGCCTTGAATCAGCTGGTTCAAGGGTCAACATTCTCCAACGGCACTCTGGGGTATCCTCCTCGATACCCTTCAAAGGGGTATTTCAAATGACACTTTCTCGTCAAGAATTTCGCAAACAAATCCGTTTTAAACGTAACCAACTCCACAGTGATGCCCAACACCTTGCTGGTCTCGATTTGATTAGGCAGTTTTCATCACTTCCCGAAGTCAAACAAGCACAGCATATCGCTCTCTACCTCTCAGCCGATGGCGAAATAGAAACCCACCCTCTCATCGAATGGATGTGGCAACAAGGTAAACAGATCTATTTACCTGTCATTCATCCTTTCTCCAAAGGGCACCTACTGTTTCTTCACTACGATGAAAACACACCTATGGTCATGAATCGCTATTCCATTGCGGAGCCTAAGCTCAATCAAACCCAAATTATTCCAATATCTAAGCTCGATCTTATCTGCACTCCCTTAGTGGCCTTTGACACTACAGGCCATCGTTTAGGAATGGGCGGAGGTTACTACGACCGTACATTAGAGCCTTGGTTTCAAACCAAACAAGGTCCAAAGCCAATAGGCCTAGCGCATGATTGCCAGCAAGTCGACAGGTTACCGATTGCCTCTTGGGACGTACCACTACCTAAAATAGTGACACCAAGCCAGATCTGGGATTGGGAATAAGGATTAATAGGATATATAATCGCGCCGCAATCCACCGAAACAGACCTCACTTAGGAGAAGGGCATGACTCAAGATGAAATGAAGAAAGAAGCTGGCTGGGCAGCACTAAAATATGTCGAGAAAGGCAGCATTGTTGGTGTAGGTACTGGCTCCACAGTCAATCACTTCATCGATGCTCTAGGGACAATCAAAGAAGAGATCAAAGGCGCAGTTTCAAGCTCTGAAGCATCAACAGAAAAACTGATCGCTTTAGGCATTGAGGTTTTCGACTGTAATGACGTTGCAGGCCTAGACGTATACGTAGATGGTGCAGATGAAATCAATGCAACACGCGATATGATCAAAGGTGGTGGCGCAGCACTGACACGTGAAAAAATCGTAGCGGCTATTTCAGAAAAATTCATCTGTATCGTTGATGGCACGAAAGCCGTTGATGTTCTTGGTAAATTCCCGCTTCCAGTTGAGGTGATCCCTATGGCTCGCTCTTATGTAGCGCGTGAATTAGTAAAACTAGGTGGTGACCCAACTTACCGTGAAGGCGTAATCACAGACAACGGCAACGTCATTCTTGATGTGTACGGCATGCAGATTACAAATCCAAAAGAGCTTGAAGATAAGATCAATGCGATTGCTGGTGTAGTAACGGTTGGTCTATTTGCTCACCGTGGTGCTGATGTAGTTATCACAGGTACACCAGAAGGTGCAAAAATCGAAGAGTAAACTTCCACTCTGTTCGTTATTTCCTTACAAACGGCACCTTTCGGTGCCGTTTTTTCATTTTACTCTATAAAAATTATGGCTTATTCCGTAATTTTCTTACCCAAACTGTATTTTTTTTGTTAACTTAATGAGCAGAAGACGCACAAGGAAAACGTTTGCGTCACATTAAAGTGCCTATAAAACGTTATCAATGACAATGTGCGCCAGTTAAGCCCCAATTTCCCATTTTAAGGATGAAGATAATGGCCAAAGTTTCACTGGAAAAAGAAAAAATAAAAATTCTACTCTTAGAAGGCCTACACCCGTCTTCAGTAGAAGTACTGCAAGCTGCTGGTTACTCAAATATTGAATACCACAAAGGCTCGCTGCCTGAAGAAGAGCTTTTAGAAGCAGTAAAAGATGCACACTTCATTGGTATTCGTTCTCGTACCAATCTATCCCAACAGGTTATCGATGCTGCGGAAAAGCTGGTTGCTATCGGTTGTTTCTGTATTGGTACAAACCAAGTTGACTTGAATGCAGCAGCGGTTCGCGGTATTCCAGTGTTTAACGCACCATTTTCTAACACTCGAAGTGTAGCAGAATTGGTACTTGGTCAAGTTCTTCTGCTACTTCGCGGTATTCCTGAAAAGAATGCTCTTGCTCACCGCGGTATTTGGAAGAAAAGCGCAGATAGCTCAAATGAAGCCCGTGGTAAGCGCCTTGGTATTATTGGTTATGGCCACATTGGTACTCAGCTCGGTATTATTGCTGAAAACCTAGGTATGCGTGTTTACTTCTACGATATCGAAAACAAACTTTCACTAGGCAACGCGACTCAAGTTCATACTATGAGTGAGCTACTGAATAAGTGTGACGTTATCTCTCTACACGTACCAGAAACGCCTGAAACCAAGGATATGATGGGTGCAGAAGAGTTTGCACGCATGAAGCCGGGTTCTATCTTTATCAATGCGGCGCGCGGCACTGTGGTTGATATTGAAGCACTATGCCACTCACTCGAAGCTGGTCACCTATCAGGAGCGGCTATTGACGTATTCCCTGTTGAACCAAAAACCAACGCTGACCCATTTGAGTCACCATTGCAGAAGTTTGACAATGTCATCCTGACCCCACACGTGGGTGGTTCAACCCAAGAGGCACAGGAAAACATTGGTGTTGAAGTCGCAGGTAAACTGGCGAAATATTCTGATAACGGTTCAACGTTATCAAGCGTTAACTTCCCAGAAGTATCTCTACCTGAGCATCGTGATTGTTCTCGTCTACTGCACATTCACAAAAACCGCCCAGGCATCCTGACTCAAATCAACACCATCTTCGCAGAAGAAGGCATCAACATTGCAGGTCAGTACCTACAGACAGCATCAGATATTGGTTATGTTGTGATTGATGTAGAATCAGGTCGTTCTGAAGAAGCACTAGCAAAACTGAAGAAAATCGAAGGTACAATTCGAGCGCGTATTCTTCACTAATTACTAAGCCGAATAATAAAAACCACCGCAAATGCGGTGGTTTTTTTAGTTCTAAAGACAATCTCAATTTAAGGTTTGAGGGCTCGTTCACCGCGAGCAATACCAACCACACCACTTCGGGCAACTTCAATAACTTCCGTCACTTCAGAGATAGCTTGAATAAATGCATCTAGCTTTTCACTGGTGCCAGCCAACTGAACCGTATATTGCGAAGATGTCACATCCACAATCTGACCACGGAATATATCTGCGGTGCGTTTGACTTCTGCACGAGCAAAACCACTCGCCTTAACTTTTACCATCATCAGCTCACGCTCAATGTGCTCAAGCTCAGAGACCTCTTGAACCTTTAACACATCGATCAATTTATTAAGCTGTTTTTGGATTTGCTCTAGCTTCATCTCATCTGAGATAGTGGTAATGTTCAAGCGTGATAGCGTTTCATCGTCTGTCGGAGAAACCGTCAGTGACTCAATGTTGTAGCCACGCTGGGAGAACAATCCAACCACACGAGACAAAGCACCAGGTTGGTTTTCCATTAATAGCGAAATAATGTGTCTCATATTATGTTCTCTCCGTTTTGCTTAGCCACATCTTATCCATACCCTCACCTTTTATCTGCATTGGGTATACGTGTTCTGTCTCGTCCACATTGATATCAACAAATACCAAGCGATCTTTCATATCAAGTGCTTTTTTCAGACCAGCTTCCAGCTCATCTGGCGACTCGATACGAATACCCACGTGACCATAGGCTTCTGCAATGGCGGCAAAATCAGGTACAGAACTCATGTAAGAGTTAGAGTGGCGGCCTTGGTAAATGATGTCTTGCCATTGTTTTACCATACCAAGGAAACGGTTGTTCAAGTTGATGATTTTAACAGGAATATCGTATTGCATTGCTGTAGACAGTTCCTGAATATTCATCTGAATACTGCCATCGCCAGTCACCACGACGACCTCTTCGTCTGGTTTAGCGAATTTCACGCCCATACCTGCCGGAAGACCAAAGCCCATAGTGCCTAGGCCACCAGAGTTGATCCAACGACGAGGTTTATTGAATGGGTAATAAAGCGCAGCAAACATCTGGTGCTGACCTACATCCGATGCAACGTAAGCATCACCATTGGTTAGTTTGTGGAGCGTTTCAATCACTTGTTGCGGCTTAATGCGCTCTGGAGAGGTTTCGTAAGCTAAGCTCTTACGATCGCGCCATACTTGAATTTCATCCCACCAGCGATTGACTGCTTCAGCATCATTGACTGCGCCCTGTTCTTCTAAAAGTTTAAGCATGCTCGCTAATACTTTTTCTGCAGAGCCCACAATCGGTAGATCCGCTTTAACGTTTTTAGAAATCGAAGAAGGATCGATGTCAATGTGCATCACTTTAGCGTTAGGACAGTATTTTTCTAGGTTGTTGGTGGTACGATCGTCGAAACGTACACCGACACCAAAAATAAGATCAGCGTTATGCATCGCCATGTTGGCTTCGTATGAGCCGTGCATGCCAAGCATACCTAAAGAGTTATTGTGCGTCCCAGGGAATGCACCTAGACCCATCAAGGTGCTGACTACTGGAAGGTTTAATGCTTCTGCTAGCTTCAATAAATGCTCGTCAGCTTCAGAGATAACGGCACCGCCCCCCACATAAAGAACTGGCTTTTTGGCTTCAAGTAGCGCTTTTAAACCTTTCTTAATTTGGCCTTTGTGGCCTGTTGTGGTTGGCTTATAAGAACGCATAGAGATGCTTTCTGGGTATTGGTAGTCAAATTTGATCTGCGGGTTCATCACATCTTTTGGCAGATCGATCACAACCGGACCAGGACGACCTGTGGTTGCGATATAGAATGCTTTTTTAACGGTTTCAGGGATGTCTTCTGCTTTCTTCACTAAAAAGCTGTGTTTTACTACAGGACGAGAAACACCAACAATGTCGCATTCTTGAAATGCGTCATTGCCGATCATGTTATTCGGTACGTTACCAGAAATCACGATCATAGGAATTGAGTCCATGTACGCTGTCGCAATACCTGTGATGGTATTGGTCGCACCAGGACCTGAACATACAAGAACAACGCCTGGATTACCGGTTGCTCGCGCATAACCATCCGCCATGTGGGTTGCGGCTTGCTCATGACGAACCAGTACGTGTTTAATCTGATCATCTTTTGCGTGAAGCGCATCGTAGATATCAAGAACGGAACCACCAGGGTATCCAAAAATTTGTTCTACGCCTTCTTCGATCAGAGATTGCACAACCATCTCTGCACCGGACAACATTGCTGTCATATTTTTCTCCTTACCAGTGATTCAATTTGTAAGGTCAACGAATTGATCTGGTTTTACATAGTCTAGGTCTTATTCGTAGCCTAATTCGAAATACTTCCACTTTTTCGGCTATGTCCCGCCCTCAGTAACAAAGAGCAAGGTAACGCAACAAATGTAACGTTTTATTATCAATGGGTCTAATGCGATTTTGCTCTCAATTTAAACAAGATACTAATTATTAGAGTTATCAAAGGAAACAAAACCAAACAAACCGAATAAGGCAGAACTTTAGTTATGCAATCAATAAAAATAAAGGACAAAATATCAACAAAGCTCTCATTAATTCCAATTCTGTTACTCTCCACTAAGAACTTGGGACATAAAAAAATCCCCCGAAAGCATTAGGATTACCTTCGGGGGATTTTTAATCAATTGAAAAATTAACTTTACGAAATCTACTTTTTATCCGATTTATCGGTGTACATTTCTTCGATTTCGTCCTGATATTTATCGTTAATCACTTTACGACGCAATTTCTGTGTTGGCGTCAACTCACCTTCATCCATAGAAAAAGCTTTAGGCAGCAGTTTGAATTTTTTCACTTGCTCAAACTTTGCCAACTCTTTTTGTAAATCGTTAACACGTTGCTCTAGCATTTCAACGATCTGGTGGTGCTTAATCAACTCAACACGATCGTGGTATTTGATGTTCAACTCTTTCGCGTACTCTTCTAGTGAGTCATAGCAAGGAACAATCAATGCAGATACAAATTTTCGTGTATCTGCGATAACCGCAATCTGTTCAATGAAGTGATCTTTACCAATCGTACCTTCCACCATTTGTGGCGCAATGTACTTACCATTTGAGGTTTTCATCAACTCTTTGATGCGATCAGTAATAAATAAGTTACCGTTCTCATCTATATGCCCGGCATCACCTGTCTTAAGGAAGCCATGCTCATCAAACGTTTTTGCCGTCTCTTCTGGCATTTTGTAGTAGCCGCGCATTACCATAGGGCCGCGAACCAGAATCTCGTTGTTCTCGCCAATCTTCACTTGAGCTCCAGGCATTGCCATACCAATAGAGTCAGGGTTGAAACATTTATCATCCCAGCAAGAAATCGTCGCCGTTGTTTCTGTCATGCCGTAGCCCAACTTGACGTTGATCCCAATCGCATGGAAGAAGCGGCCAATGGTTTCATCAAGCTTTGCGCCACCACATGGCATAAAGTTGATACGACCACCAAGCAGTGCTCTTAGTTTTGACAACACCAATTTATCGGCAAGTGCATAAGCCTTTTTCAAAGCAATTGAAGGTTTACGTCCTTCTTGATGACACACTGCCATCTTCGCGCCCATATTCACCGCCCAAGTGAACATCACTTTGCGAATGAAAGGTGCCTTAGCCACTTTTTCATGAATGGCTGAGAAGATCTTCTCGTAGAAACGTGGTACCGCACTCATCACCGTTGGACGAACTTCACTCAAGGCATCACGTACTTGCATTGTATCTTGCAGGTAGCAGTTTGTTGCACCTTTATAAAGTACGTAAAACGTCCAAGCTCTTTCAAACACGTGTGAGAGTGGTAAGAAACAGAGAGAAACATCCTCTTCAGTCAGGCTTAGGCGTTGGTCATGGCCTTCAAGCTGAGCTGCAATGTTAGCGTAATCAAGCATCACGCCTTTAGGTTGGCCTGTGGTACCCGATGTATAGATAAGAGTTAGTAGGTCATCAAAATTAGCTTGCTCAATACGCTCTTCTAGCTCCGCTTGTTTCTCAACAGAACCCTGAGCAATGAATTGATTCCAGCTCATTGCAAAAGCATGTTCGCCGAGTTCAATATCATCAGACATCGCGACAATGAGCTCTAATTGTTCACACTCTTCAAAGATAGTGACCGCAGCATCAAACTGAGCCTGCTCACCAACAAACAGTACTCTCACATCCGCGTTTTGTAGAATGTAAGAAGATTGAGCAGGTGTGCTAGTTGGGTAGATTGGCACTGTCACCGCGCGCAGTTGTAGCGCAGCAAAATCAGCAACAGTCCACTGAGGCATGTTGTTGGAAAAGATCCCTATCTTATCTTGGACTCTTAATCCTTGAGCCAGCAAAGCAAGTGACAAAGCGTCGACTTGCTGACCAAACTGCTTCCAGCTGATGCCGTTCCACATATCGCTCACTTTGTGTTTTAGAGCAATACGATCACCGCCTTTAGCAATCTGTTCACGAATTCGTTTTACGATATGAAAATCTAAGTTGGCCATCTTCTTTACCTTTAGCTTACACCTGTAAGCTTTTTGAGCGCACAAGTGTACATTTCGGCGAATAAAAGGCAACTGACGCGTATCAAAGTTATCAATTAAATAGTAAAAAACCTTGAATGACATACGGCCACCCAAGGTTTTCCTTACAGATTTAAGGAGCTCAGTTACGCTAACGCAACCACTTCTCCACAAATCATCATTAGTTGATCACGTAACCAGATGTGACCTTTATCTTTTTCGCTTGATTCATGCCAGCTCAAGTAGCCACTGATTTTCGCATTCTCAAATGGGAAATCTAGAATCTGTAGTTGCTCTTTATTAGCGGCATTTTCTACCATCCAACGCGGTGCAATCGTCACAAGCTCAGATTGGCCAACGACGTACAACACGTTGCTAAGGCTCGTACCTTCGTAATAAGCTGGTACGTCCATTTCACGGTACGCTTGCTCAGAGAAACTGCGCTGACCATGTACACGCGATAGCTTAGCATGACGCTCTGAACGCAAGAGCTCAGGGTTCATGTTGCCTTGAATACGTGGGTGAGATTTCGACGCGACAACCACCAACTCATCTTGGAAGATCTCTGTGCTAGAGAAGCCTTGGTCATCAAAACGAGCGTAATCAATCACAAAATCGATTTCTTGGTAACGCATACGTTCAGCTAACTGACGATCAAATTCAGCATCTAAGTGAAGTTGAACACTTGGCGCCTGCTCATGGATTGTTGACATGATTTTCGGTGCGAAACGCATATCGCACGGACTGCAAATAGCCAATTTAAACAAACGAGTTGAACTCTCTGGTGAAAAGATAGAGCTAGGTAGTTCATTGCGAATTAACTGTAGAGCTTGACGAACTGGGCCAAACAATTGACGAGCACGTTGCGTTGGTTGAATACCACGACCTTGGCGCATAAATAGTTCGTCATTAAACATCACTTTTAAACGTGCAACGGCATTACTTACTGCCGGTTGAGACATGCCCAAATTGTGAGCAGCACGAGTAATATTTTGTTCCTGCATTACAGCATCAAAAACGGTGAGAAGGTTTAAATCTACTCCACGTAGAGTGCTTTCCATACGGTAGCTAGCAATGGCACTCATAGACTCTTTCTTATCAATCATGGGTCAAGCCTCTTAAATAATCGTCAGTGTAAATGGTTCTGAAAGTTAGTAGCGGTTAGGAATAGATAACCTGCGTTTGTTATATTTATTTGTTAGATAGGTTCTAACGAATCACTACTATCAACGAATCAATTCAAGAGTGACAACAAGATTGACAATTAATCAGTATTTTTTACTTACCCCTATATTTTCATCTTATTAATCAAATAGATGATTCGTTTATAAAAAAACATCAAATTCCGATTGGGATATTTTTAGCAATTAAAAATAACTTTTGACACTATGTTAAAGCCGAGTAGCATCTCATAGACCAAACAAATAGATCGCACAGCCAACCCAAAAACTGTATCAATATGTAAATGCTATTCAATTCAAACTAACGACACGTTTAAACATGAATTGAACAATGTTTCATTTCCCTCCTACTAGATGTTAGTGACATAGCTAGGAAAATCGACTTTATCCCATAGGCCCGTAGTTAACTCCGCTTGATTTTCCCAATCACCTTTTAGTACCCAATCAACTATCGCTTCTGCGACATCTGGGTAACTCACACACTCTGCTTGTTCTTCATCTAGCCACTCTCTTACAACTGACGCTTCAAGCCCTTCCATACACGTCGCCATACCAAGATCTTCTAATGTAGCGACATTACTGAGTTGTTCAAACTGCCCTGCTAGTGGCTTGAGCAACAGTTTTTTCCCTAAAGTCAGTGCTTCTGATGGTAGCTCGAAGCCCCCATTAGCGATCACTCCAGCACAGCGATGTAGATGACACTGGAAACCTTCAAAGCTAAGTGGTTGTAGCTGAATGTTTTCGATCGTCTGCTGTTCAATAATGTCCGGGTGATAGCAAACGAAATGCTGACTGGAAAAGCGCAATAACAAGTCTGAGATATCATCTAGCGCTTCAAAAGGTAAATAAACGAGAACGAAATCATGCTCCTCTGCAAAATGCCGTGGAGTATGGACAATAGGCGGAAGTATCGGCTGCCCAAAATGGTACCAATGCAAACCGATATGATGCTGAGCTGGAGCAAAGTGACGCACAATTTGTTTATCCATCCAACTTGCACCTTTTAAAGGAACCGAATAACGAAAGGCATTTTGGTGACTGATGCTAATTGAGGTTTTGCCCTGTCTTTTCGCCGCCCAAGCCGATACGGGTTCAAAATCATTCAATACGAGATCATAACCAGAAAGATCGAGTTCTATGACTTCTTTCATAAATGAGAGAAGATTGTTTTTTAAGCCTGTTCTTAGGTAGCTGACCTCACCATTGTGAGTCACGAAGGTTAACCCTCTACGTGTTTGATAATGACCAAAATCTTCCATTGAAAAGTACTTGTTCTGCTCTCGACCAGAAAACAAGAAATCGACTTCCACGCCGCGCTTTTTTAACGTATGACTCATCGCTCTCGCACGAGCGATATGACCATTACCCGTGCCCTGCACGCCATATAAGATTTTCATATTACACCTACAGAACCAAAGTTAATGCTAGCTGAGCGCAGCCAAGTCCGAGTAAAGCCCCTAAGGCAACATCGGTAAGAAAATGAACACCAAGCATAATTCGAGAAGCACCAATCAAACTCGCCCAAGTAAACGCAAAAGTCCCGAGTTCTGGATAGAAGTAACTCAGCAGCGTCGCCATGACAAAAGCCGCAGTCGTATGACCTGAAGGCAAACTGTAGCGGTCAGAGGGAGTAATATAAGAAACAACCAACTCCGAAAACTCTTCAGGCCTGCGACGTTTAAACAGATTCTTAGCAAGCCAGTAGATCGGCAGTTCAACAATAAATGCCAGCAGCCCTGCGACGAAAAATAAACGGCCTAGATCCCCACCTTGCCACCAGGCCAATAAGCCGATTGCAGCATAAAGGTGGCCATCACCAGTATGTGAAATAGCTTTACTTATACGTGAGAGCGGATTGCTAAATCGATGTTGAAGACAAAGTAGTGAAAACGCCAAATCGAGTTTGGCAATGGAGTCTATTGAACGCATGACCTGATTCCTTTTCATTTGTCGTACGACTTCAAACTAAAAGAGAACAGTGACAAATCAGTGAACGTTTCTGGGCGATATCATGACAATCGCAATAGGCAATTTTTACTTAAATCCTCCAAGCAAATCTCCCACTGACCCGATGAGTGGAAATAATTTAACCATTTTTCAGTTTAACGGTTGACGTCGAACCTTGAGTGCGGTACTAATTTATTAACTTAAATATGTGGATTATTTAACGCCCGTTTAAAGGAACCGTTAACAATGATGAACCGTTTTTCTATCCTGCTGAGCCTCCTCCTTATCGTGACTTAATCGCGCGGGTTGGCTGTGGAAGAAAAATAACCACACAGAATAACAAGAAGCCCGCACTCAGATGCGGGTTTTTTTATACCTAGCTTTTGTGGCTAAGTAATGGAAGTAAACGATTAACAGGTGCAATAAGCATCGAATCACTAAGGAAGCAAACATGAACGATCAAGTCATAATCTTCGACACCACGCTACGTGATGGCGAACAAGCGTTGTCAGCAAGCTTGACAGTTAAAGAGAAACTGCAAATTGCCTATGCGCTTGAAAGGCTGGGCGTTGATGTAATTGAAGCGGGCTTCCCGGTTTCTTCACCTGGTGATTTTGAATCTGTACAGACTATCGCTAAACACATCAAAAATAGCCGCATTTGTGGTCTTTCGCGTGCCGTTGCGAAAGACATCGATGCAGCAGCAGAAGCGCTGAAAGTTGCAGAGCAGTTCCGTATTCATACTTTCATTTCCACTTCGACCGTCCATGTACAAGATAAGCTACGCCGCAGCTACGATGACGTAGTTGAGATGGGAGTTAAAGCCGTTAAACATGCCCGTCAATACACAGATGACGTCGAGTTTTCTTGTGAAGATGCAGGCCGCACACCTATTGATAACCTATGTCGTATGGTTGAAGCGGCTATCAATGCTGGCGCAAGCACAATCAATATTCCTGATACTGTAGGCTACACCGTACCTAATGAGTTTGGTGGGATTATCCAAACGCTTTTCAACCGTGTACCAAACATCGACAAAGCGATCATCTCAGTGCACTGTCACGATGATTTAGGTATGTCTGTTGCAAACTCTATCGCTGCAGTCCAAGCGGGTGCTCGTCAAATTGAAGGAACTATTAATGGTATTGGTGAGCGTGCAGGCAACTGTTCGTTGGAAGAGATCGCCATGATCATCAAGACTCGCCAAGAGTTACTTGGTGTTCAAACAGGCTTGAAACATGATGAAATCCACCGTACCAGTAAGCTAGTTAGCCAACTTTGTAATATGCCAATTCAAGACAACAAGGCGATTGTAGGCGCTAACGCATTCAGCCACTCTTCAGGTATTCACCAAGATGGCATGCTTAAGAACAAAAATACTTATGAGATCATGACACCTGAGTCGATTGGTCTTAAGAACCAAGCGCTAAATCTAACCAGTCGCTCAGGTCGAGCTGCTGTGAAGAGCCACATGGATGCGATGGGTTATAAAGAAGAAGAGTACAACCTAAATGCATTGTATGAAGACTTCTTGAAACTAGCTGACCGTAAAGGCCAAGTTTTTGACTATGACCTAGAAGCACTTATGCACTTCTCAAACTTACGTGAAGAAGATGACTTCTACAAATTGAACTACCTAAGTGTGCAGTCTGGCAGCGTGATGGCTACGACAAGTATCAAGCTTCAATGTGGTGATGAAGAGCAATCTGAAGCAGCTGTCGGCAATGGCCCGGTTGATGCATTGTACCAGTGTATCTATCGAGTAACGGGTTATGATATTGTTCTAGATAAATTTGATTTGACCGCAAAAGGCGAAGGTGAAGATGGCTTAGGTCAAGCTGACATCATCGCCAACTACAAAGGCCGTAAATACCATGGTACTGGCGTTTCAACCGATATCGTTGAAGCCTCTGGTCAAGCGCTATTGCATGTTATTAATAGCATTCATCGCGCCGATAAGATCGCAGAGATCAAACAGAAAAAAATCGCAACAGTATAAGTATAAAAGAGACTCTAGGGACGAGAGTCGTCCCTGGAGACAAATAAAAAATTAAAGGAATAACATGACAGACAAATCTTACAAAATCGCCATTCTTCCTGGCGATGGTATTGGCCCAGAAGTAATGGCTCAAGCACACAAAGTGCTAGACGCAATTGAAAAGAAACATGGTATTGAGTTTGCTCGCGATGAGCATGATGTCGGCGGTATTGCCATCGATAACCATGGTTGCCCACTTCCAGACAGCACAGTAAAAGCATGTGAAGAGTCAGATGCGGTACTATTCGGTTCTGTGGGCGGCCCAAAATGGGAACACCTTCCACCAAATGATCAACCTGAACGTGGCGCTCTTCTGCCACTTCGTAAGCATTTCCAATTGTTCTGTAACTTACGTCCAGCACAGATCCATAAAGGGCTAGAAGGCTTCTCACCATTACGTGCTGATATCTCTGAGCGCGGCTTTGATATTGTGGTTGTTCGTGAGCTAACTGGTGGCATTTACTTTGGCCAGCCAAAAGGTCGCGAAGGTGAAGGGCCAAACGAGAAAGCTTTTGATACCGAAGTTTACCACCGCTTCGAAATCGAGCGCATCGCAAAGATTGCTTTTGAATCTGCACGTCTGCGTGATAAGAAAGTCTGCTCAATCGACAAAGCAAACGTACTACAAAGCTCCATTCTATGGCGTGAAGTGGTTGAAGAGATCGCGAAAGATTACCCAGATGTTGAGTTGTCACACATGTACATCGACAACGCGACCATGCAGCTAATCAAAGATCCTTCTCAATTTGATGTCATGCTATGTTCAAACATCTTCGGTGACATCATCTCTGACGAGTGTGCAATGATCACTGGCTCAATGGGTATGCTTCCTTCAGCATCTCTAAATGAAAGCAAGTTCGGCTTATATGAACCAGCAGGTGGCAGCGCGCCTGATATCGCAGGTAAGAACATTGCTAACCCTGTCGCGCAAATCCTATCAGCTGCACTCATGCTCCGTTACAGCCTAGGTGAAGAAGACGCCGCACAAGATATTGAAACTGCAGTATCTAAAGCATTGTCGGCTGGTGAGCTGACTGGTGATCTTTCGGGTGATAAGCCAGCACTATCGACATCAGAAATGGGCGATAACATCGCTGAATACATTCTAAATTCATAATAATTACACGGAAGTTTACGAGCATGGCAAAAACGCTTTATGAGAAGGTCTATGACGCACACGTCGCCGTAGCCGCAGAGGGTGAAAACCCTATTCTTTACATCGACCGTCACTTGGTTCACGAAGTGACTTCACCTCAGGCTTTTGATGGTCTACGTGAAAAAGGTCGTAAGGTTCGTCAAGTTAGCAAGACTTTTGCGACGATGGACCACAATGTTTCAACCCAAACCAAAGATATCAACGCCTCAGGTGAGATGGCACGTATCCAAATGGAGACGCTATCGAAAAACTGTGAAGAGTTTGGCGTTACCCTCTACGATATCAACCACAAATACCAAGGCATTGTGCATGTCATGGGCCCTGAGTTAGGCATTACCCTACCAGGCATGACAATCGTTTGTGGTGACTCACACACAGCAACGCACGGTGCATTTGGCTCGTTAGCGTTTGGTATCGGTACTTCTGAAGTTGAGCACGTACTAGCGACTCAAACGCTAAAGCAAGCGCGCGCAAAAACGATGAAGATCGAAGTGAAAGGCAAGGTAGCGCCAGGCATCACAGCTAAAGATATCGTACTAGCAATCATTGGTGAAACCACGGCAGCAGGCGGTACAGGTTATGTTGTAGAATTCTGCGGTGAAGCTATTACGGATCTTACGATGGAAGGTCGTATGACGGTATGTAACATGGCGATCGAACTAGGCGCGAAAGCAGGTCTAATCGCACCAGATGCAACCACATTCGAATACATTAAGGGCCGCAAGTTTGCACCGGTTGGTGAAGATCTAGAAGCAGCTATCGAGTACTGGTCATCACTAAAAACAGATGATGACGCTGAATTTGATGCAGTCGTGACACTAAACGCTGCTGATATTAAACCGCAAGTTACTTGGGGCACTAACCCGGGTCAAGTTATCGCTGTTGATGAAGCTATCCCTGCACCTGAAAGCTTTGCTGACCCAGTGGAAAAAGCATCGGCTGAAAAGGCGTTGGCTTACATGGGTCTAGAAGCAGGTAAAGCACTCTCTGACTACAAAGTAGATAAAGTGTTTGTGGGTTCTTGTACGAACTCTCGTATCGAAGACATGCGCGCAGCCGCTGAAGTTGCGAAAGGTCGTAAGGTAGCCGATAACGTTCAAGCGCTTATCGTACCTGGCTCTGAACAAGTGAAAGCACAGGCAGAAGCGGAAGGTTTAGACACCATATTTAAAGAGGCTGGCTTCGAATGGCGCCTACCAGGTTGTTCCATGTGTCTAGCGATGAATAACGACCGTTTAGGTCCACATGAGCGCTGCGCTTCTACCTCAAACCGTAACTTTGAGGGTCGCCAAGGCCGTGATGGTCGTACCCACTTAGTGAGCCCTGCTATGGCAGCCGCAGCAGCAATTGCTGGTCACTTTGTTGATATTCGTGAGTTGGACTAAGGAGCCACAATACTATGTCAGGTTTTAAACAACATACAGGTTTAGTCGTTCCTCTAGATGCAGCGAACGTAGATACTGATGCCATTATCCCTAAGCAGTTCCTGCAGAAGGTTTCTCGATTAGGTTTTGGTAAGCACCTTTTCCATGATTGGCGCTTCTTAGATGACGCGGGTGAACAACCAAACCCAGAATTCATTATGAACGCTGCTCGCTACCAAGGCGCTTCGATTCTTCTCGCTCGTGAAAACTTTGGCTGCGGTTCTTCTCGAGAGCACGCACCATGGGCACTTGCTGACTACGGTATTAAAGCGATGATTGCACCGAGCTTTGCTGATATCTTCTACGGTAACTCCATCAACAACCAGATGGTTCCAGTTCGTCTTACTGAACAAGAAGTGGATGAGATTTTCCAATTCGTTGAAGCAAACGAAGGGGCAGAGGTTGAAGTCGATTTAGAAGCCAATGTCGTTCGCGCTAATGGCAAAGAATATTCATTTGAAATTGATGAGTTTCGTCGCCACTGCTTACTAAATGGTTTGGATAATATCGGCTTAACACTGCAACACGAAGATAAAATCTCCGCTTACGAAGATAAGATTCCCGCATTCTTAAAGTAAGAAACCGAATAGACAAAGGTTGGCAATTGCCAACCTTTTTTATTGAAAGTTAATCCTCGCAAATACGGTCTACCCTCATATTGCCTTTCGAATTGAGACCATTATGAAGACACTTTTTACCCTATTACTTACGCTTATTTCATTTAGCGCATTTTCGGCTCCTAAATCAGAGCTTTGGCCTTACTGGAATAGCAGCAATGAAGCTAATACGGTAGCTATATCCCATCAGACTTGGCAAGATTTGCTCGATAATTATCTAGTCACTGATGGTGAGTACACCCTATTCAAATACGGCTTGGTTAGCTCACAAGATAAAGCTAACCTGAAAGAGTATATAGATAGACTCAGCCAGCAAGACCCTCGTCAGTTAACCAAAGCACAGCAATACGCGTATTGGGTTAACCTCTACAACGCTGTCACCGTTGACCTAATCGTTGACGCTTACCCAATTAAATCAATAACTAAGTTAGGTGGGTTATTTAGCTTTGGTCCTTGGGGTGATGATGTTGTAACTATTAACGGCAAAGCACTCACATTGAACGACATAGAGCATCGTATCTTACGACCTATTTGGAATGATCCTCGTACCCACTACGCAGTGAACTGTGCGAGCTTAGGTTGTCCAAATTTACAGAGCCAAGCATATACTGCTGATAATACGGAGCAGCTTTTAGAAAAAGCAGCCAAAGAGTTTATTAATAGCGATAAAGGTGTTCTTCAACTAAAAGGTAAGGCTCAGCTATCTTCTATCTATGAGTGGTTTGCAGATGACTTTGGTAACAAGCAACAGCTTATTGAGCACTTATCTAAATATCGACCTGAGTTAGCAAAGCTAAACGGTAAGATTAGTTATGAGTACAATTGGGATTTAAATGATAAGAAGTAACAAGATACGAGTGAGTCGAATAGTAAATGGGAACCCCGACTCACCTTCATCACTCTATCGATTGGGTTGCGGGCAACAGGAGCTCATTCCCTGAAAGGGAAGATTGCCTCGCTCTAAAACGACGAAAGCCTAGTCGTAAGACTAGGCTTTCTAAATAAGTGGCGGAGCGGACGGGACTCGAACCCGCGACCCCCGGCGTGACAGGCCGGTATTCTAACCAACTGAACTACCGCTCCGCACTGGTTAGACCTTAAGTCTAAATGAGAACCTGGCGATGTCCTACTCTCACATGGGGAAACCCCACACTACCATCGGCGCTAATTCGTTTCACTTCTGAGTTCGGCATGGAAATCAGGTGGGTCCAAATCGCTATGGTCGCCAAGTAAAATTCTTTACGTTTTGATTTAAGCTTTAAACAAAAGCATAAAACAAACAATAAATGGTGCTGATACCCAGAATCGAACTGGGGACCTCATCCTTACCAAGGATGCGCTCTACCGACTGAGCCATATCAGCATTTTTATCGCGTCCTAGAGGACTAAAAAAGCCCGTTCTTTCAAACGGGCTCTTTCTTACCTTTTTGTCTTCACTTTTAAAAAGTGAAAATAAATTGGAAGCCTGGCGATGTCCTACTCTCACATGGGGAAACCCCACACTACCATCGGCGCTAATTCGTTTCACTTCTGAGTTCGGCATGGAAATCAGGTGGGTCCAAATCGCTATGGTCGCCAAGCAAATTCTTTAATTCGGAAAGCTGTTTGCGTTCTCTAAAA
>NZ_BLID01000005.1 GCF_009811315.1 Vibrio atypicus | reverse complement strand
GTGTCTTCTGGCGTCTCGACTGAAATGTCATCACCGAGCGGCGCGCCATTACCATCAACGATTTCTGGATCGTCGTTCACTGGCGTCACGCCAATGTTCACTGTAATCGTATCGGTACCGCCTTGACCGTCAGAGACCACCACCGTAAAGCTGTCTGAGCCGTTGTAATCGTCGTTTGGTGTGTAGGTCCAGTTGCCGTCGGCATCAACCGTCACTGAGCCGTTTTGCGGATCGGTCGCTTTGCTGAAGGTCAGATCATCGCCATCCACGTCAGTCGCATCCAACTTACCGCTCACAGGCGTGTCTTCTGGCGTCTCGACTGAAATGTCATCACCCAGCGGCGCCCCATTACCATCGACGATTTCTGGATCGTCGTTCACTGGCGTTACGCCAATGTTCACTGTAATGGTGTCTGTGCCGCCTTGGCCGTCAGAAACCACCACAGTGAAGCTGTCTGAGCCGTTGTAATCGTCGTTTGGTGTGTAGGTCCAGTTGCCGTCGGCATCGACGGTCATTGAGCCGTTTTGCGGATCGGTTGCTTTGCTGAAGGTGAGATCATCGCCATCCACATCGGTCGCATCGAGTTTACCGCTCACTGGCGTGTCTTCTGGCGTCTCAACCGAGATGTCGTCGCCCAGCGGCGCACCATTGCCATCGACGATTTCAGGAACATCGTTCACTGGCGTTACGCCAATGTTGACCGTGATGGTGTCTGTGCCGCCTTGGCCGTCAGAAACTACAACGGTGAAGCTGTCTGAGCCGTTGTAATCGTCGTTTGGTGTGTACGTCCAGTTGCCGTCGGTATCGACCGTCACTGAGCCGTTTTGTGGATCGTTGCCTTTGACAAAAGTCAGATCATCACCGTCAACGTCAGTGGCATTGAGCGTACCACTCACTGGTGTGTCTTCTTCTGTAGTAACAGAGATATCATCGCCTAGCGGCGCACCATTGCCATCAACGATTTCAGGATCGTCGTTCACTGGCGTCACACCAATGTTCACTGTGATGGTATCCGTGCCACCTTGGCCGTCCGAGACCACTACCGTAAAGCTGTCTGAGCCGTTATAATCGTCATTCGGTGTGTAGGTCCAATTACCGTCTTCACTTAATTCAAGAGTACCATTGCCAGGTAGCTCTCCAGCGGTAAATGTCAATTCATCATCATTTGGATCGGTAGCGACCAATGTGCCACTTACAGGCGTATCTTCATCAGTTGTAACCTGAATATCTTCCCCTAAAGGATTTGCATTCGAGTCAACAAATACAGGCGGTTGTTGGAGGATTTGAAATTGCTCTAATAGTGATAAGCTTTGCGTTTCTGAAAGGCCAAGCGACTCAAAACCTTGAGTGACAAATTCAGTAGATGCAATTGTCTCTAAGCCATCACGACTGATAGTTCCGGAATCGGTTAGGCTTGAACCACTCTGCCCACCAGCAGCGGTTGCAAACTCTTCACCCAACTGCGTAGGGTCTTGCCCTTCTTCTAACGCAGCAAAGATATCTTCAAGTTCACTCGAAATATCCTGAGCTTGGCCATTATCACCAATCAATTCAACATTGATGGACGGCTCTTCACCAGGAGCAGACTGCTCGTTATTCAATACCACTTCACCTGGCTTAGGCAGCTCGCCTTCTTGTAGCACTCTAACCTTACCGTTAGTATCTACTACGACTACTTGACCACTAGCCAAGTTACCCAATGCTACGTACGTACCAAAACCCATATTAGAGCCCCTAATCCTTTACTACCTGGCCGCCTCAGTCAGAAACGACAATAAATTGGCAAAAACACTTATTCACGATCTATATAAATTAACATTTATGATAAGTTATCTAAACTACTTTTTTGTCATCACACCGTATGACTTAAAAAACATGTTGCAGAATTCAACACATAAAGTATGAATCAAGATCTCAATTGTACTATTAAATAAACAACATACTATCTCGACGTACCACTTCATCAATGTGCCTCTCAAAAGCGAGCAAGAGTACTGTTTATTAACATTTATTTCATAATATTAATTAGTCATTTGAAGAAATAGGTGGTATTTTATTGACGCTAACGATGGTTTTATCTTAAAAATGAGACTGAAATTTAAGTAGTATCCATCGCATAAATGCGGTACGAGGAGAGTTAAAGTGAATTGGAATAAGTTGAAAGTACTAAGTTGCACGGTCGCACTTAGCTTTCCTGCATACAGTCAAACATTAGAACAGGCAGTGGCGTATACCATTACGCACAACCCTAAAGTTAAAGCCTCATATAATGAATTTCAGAGCAAGGTATACGACTCAGAAGCTTCGACTGGAGCATATCTACCAAAACTAGATTTAGACGCTGGAATTGGTTATGAAGATGTCGATCTTGCTTCGGGTACAAATGACGAACTTATTCGTAAAGAAGCGACGCTTTCCCTTACTCAACTTATCTGGGATGGCTCTTCTACATTAAACGATATGGATCGTACTGCTGCAGACGCTGAATCTGTTCGTTACCAGCTACTTTCCGATGCGCAAGATATTGCTCTTGAGGTAACTAAAATCTACCTAGATGCGACTAAAGCTTATGAAGTACTCGCTTTATCTGAAAGCAATCTAGCGGTGCATAAAGATATCTACCGAGACATCAAAAGACGCGTAGACTCAGGTATTGGTTCTACTGCTGATATGTCGCAAGTAGAAGCTCGTCTAGCTAAAGCGCATGGCAACCTACTTGCCGCCCAAAACAATTTGTTCGACGTGCATACTCAATTCAAACGTATTGTAGGTCAAGCTCCTCAAGGATTAACCTTCCCTCGCGCGGACCAAAACGCAATTCCATTTACTATTGATGATGCATTAGACGAAGCATTCAACAACCACCCTGTAATTAAAATTGCACAAGCAGATGTTGATTCGGCACGCTTTCAGTTCCAGCAAACGAAAGGTGCGAACTTACCAACCATTTCATTTGAAGCGAATCAAACGTGGCGCGATGATGCAGGCGGTATCGAAGGGCAAAGTGAAGAATTTTCTGCGATGCTTCGTATGAGATACAACCTATACAATGGTGGTTCCGATGCAGACCGCTCTGATAGCGCGGCATACCAAATGAACAAAGCAAAAGACTTGCGAAACTATACGTTCCGAACAGTTGAAGAAGGCTTACGCTTATCTTGGAGCGCACTAGACTTAACCGTCCAACAAAAAGAGTTCTTAGCTGACCACGTTGATTCTGCTTCTGATACCGTTATCGCGTACGAAAAACAATATAAGCTCGGCAAACGTACCTTACTTGATCTATTGAACACAGAGAACGAATTATTCGAAGCTCGCAAAGGTTATTTGGATGCCAAGTACGATGAGCAATACGCTAAGTACCGAGTAATGAATGCAACGGGCGGCCTACTTTCTGCGCTGCGAGTAGATACACCTGACGAATGGAATGAGGCCGTAGAGTATTAATATGAAAATTACAGCACTTTCAATACTGATCACAAGTGTGTTCGCGAGTGGCTTTGTTTCAGCAGAAGATAAATACGACTATATTGAAACACCAGTTCCAAACCAAATTGATGATCTACAGGATGATGACAAAGATGGCGTGATTAACGCTAGGGACCTTTGTCCACAAACACCAGCTCGCTCTGAATTAGACAACGATGGCTGCGGTACTTTTATTAATACTGAAGAAAGTATCGATTTGCACATTCTATTTGCAAATGATTCTAGTGAAGTACAGCCTGTATTTATGACTCAAGTTCGTGAGATGGCTGCTTTCTTAGAAGAGTTTCCATCGACTTCAATTGAACTTCAAGGGTTTGCCAGTAAAGTCGGCAAACCGGAGTACAACCTTGAGTTGTCAAAGCAACGTGCGTTTGCAGTAGAGCAACTGCTTCTAGACTATGGCGTTGATGCAAGTCGAATCCAGATTGTAGGCTTTGGTGATACTAACCTATCTGTATTTGGTGACGATGAGCAAAGTCACGCCCAAAACCGAAAAGTGGTTGCGAGCGTAGTCGGTTATAAAGGTCATGTAAAAGAAGAGTGGTCAATCTTCACCAAAATTGAAAAATAACAACTAAGGGAGCGATAAGCTCCCTTTTTATTTTAGCTTTGCTGCTAACAATGCTAATCTAGCGACGATTCTAATTAAGAGATAAAACTCATGAGTAAACTAACTTCAGATATTCAGGCAAACCTTGAGCTTTTCGTTGCTGAAACACAACAAACCAAAATGGTTTGGGGCTTACGCAATGAAGAAGGTTGGTTGTCGTGTGACTCTACTGAATTTGAAAACAGCGAAGTGATGCCTTTCTGGTCAGCGAAAGAAGACGCAGAAGCACATAACGTTGAAGAGTGGGCTGATTTCGAAGTGTTAGAAATCCCACTTGATATTTTCGTTGAAGATTGGCTACTAACGTTAGCAGAAGATGGTGTTTTGGTTGGTACAAACTGGAACGCAACACTTGAAGGCCGTGAAATGGAACCAAGTGACCTAGCAAAGCTATACATAGGCTAAGCTTATAATTACAAAACACTTCTTTAAGCGCTCACTCAGAGCGCTTTTTTATTTCCAAATACAACCCTACTTACATCGCAATTTTCTTATTCTCTAAAAACAACACATTGTGCGCTATGGTTGCTTTCATCTAGAATGGAACAAACATAACAATATTCATATTATGAAACGTCTAATTTCTAGGTTACTGCTAACTCCCGTGTTAGCTATTTCTTTTGCTGTTAATGCACAAGACGACTTGTCCAGTTGGGAACAAGCTTATAGCGAAGTGCTACCTCAAGATGAGCAGCGAGCGCTGTCTATGCTTCAAGATAGATACAACGCACTTCCTCCCGGCATAGAGAAACTTTACATAAGTTCTAAAATTCATGGATTTATGATTCTTAGAGGGCAGCCCTTTCATGGCAACAAGATTTCTTATGACTCAGAATACTCTCAATTAGAGCAAACTTTTATCGCTGCCTTAAATAGTGAAGAAGCATTAGAGTTCGATGTTTCAAAGCAAAACTACTTATCGCTGTTAAAGCATGTCACGGAGTCCAACCAAATAGATGGTAAGATCCTATTCGAATATCACCTATGCCGATCCCTCAATCGACAAGGGCAATTTCATAAAGCAGCATTATATTGCTCATCTTTAAACACCCATCTAGACGATACAAAACAGTCAATACTCCCTCGCTATAAGGCGCTAAGAGTTATAGCAAACAATTTCGAATACCTTGGTGACTATCAGAATGCGTTAAAATTTTATCAAGAGTATCTAGCCATAATTCCAAATTACATCGATCCATCTGGCGTGTATAACGACGCAGGCTTACTACTCAAAAACCTTGGAAATATGCAGTTAGCTAAAGAATATGTAGGAATCGCCCTCAAGTTACGCGGTAGCAATCCAACAAAACTATTTCTCGCTCAATCTCACCACAGCATGGGTGATATATTGTTAACCGATGGCGACTATCAATCAGCACTTCATCACTTCACGCAGTCTAAAAAAATACTCCAGCAGTTTAACCATATCTATGGTTTGACGTATGCGCTTCTAGGCTTAGGTAAGACATATACTGCATTAGGTGATTATGCGTTAGGTAATAGATATTTATTAGAGGCACTCGAAAACGCATCGGTTCAAGGCAATGGACAGCTTAGAGGTGAAATATACCTTACTCTCGCCAGTGCTCATCAACAACAGAACAACTTTATCCGAGCAGAAGATTTCGCTAACAATGCAATGAACTTATCGCTCGCAATCAAGAGTGCCCCACTTAAAGGTCAAGCTCTTAAGACTCTCGCCAATTTGGCTGAAGCTCAAGGAAAATACCAACAATCTCTTACTTATTATCAAAGATACATTGATACTGAGTTGGATAAACGAGACAAACAACATCAGTCAGCTTATATTGCTTTAGATACCGCGAGAAAAGAATATATTCAACAATTGCAGCACTCTAAACTGCTGGATACCAACAAGCGTCAATCCGCTGAAATACAGCGCTTAACCTCATTAAGTCAAGTGTTTGCCTTCTTTTCTGCAATACTCATAGTATTGCTGTTTAGTACTTCATTTTTTAAACGAAAAGCTCTAAAGCAGGCAGAAAAAGATCTATTAACTGGTGCATGGAACCGTGCTGCCGCTATACGAGATATTAAAAAGCTACCAAAGATTAAGGATGACCACTACAAATACCTAGTGATACTTCTTGATTTAGATGACTTTAAATTAATTAACGATCAATATGGGCACCCTACTGGCGATGCTGCACTATCGCATGTGTCCGAGCTTATTCTTCAGCACTGCAATACAGACGATATTTTCGGTCGTTTGGGGGGAGAAGAATTTGTCATTGTGATGAAAAATCTTGATGAATTAGATATTCAAGACAAGGTAATGAGTCTTCACAAAGCGATTGCGAATACATCCTTTCTGTCTGAGTGTAATAAGAAGCTTAACGTTACCGCAAGCTTCTCTTATTTGGCGACCTCTAAGTCTTTGGCCGACTTCAACGAGCTATATTCTATTTTGGATCAAGCGTTATATCAGGTTAAACAAAAAGGAAAAAATAGCGTGATTGACGCATTTAATGAACCTATCTACCTTGATAAGTCTGCTTATGTACCAACGCCGCCATAACCGCTTCTCGATCATCAAGGTAATCGTTTAGACCCACTTTACGCAGCTCGCAGGAAGGACAATCTCCACAACCATCACCAATGACACCGTTGTAGCATGTTAGAGTTTTTTCTCTAACAAGCTGCAATGCATCATATTGGTCGGCAAGAGCCCATGTCTCAGCCTTGTTCAGCCACATTAGTGGAGTCTCAATATCAAATGAGCGATCCATTCCCTGTACTAGCGCCTTATTCATTGATTTTACAAACTCATCTCTACAATCTGGATAACCAGAAAAGTCAGTTTCACACACACCGGTTATCACCGACTCTGCACCAATCTGATAAGCGTAAATACCTGCAAGCGTCAAAAACAAAATATTGCGTCCTGGCACAAATGAATTTGGTAATCCGTTTTCCTGAAGATCATGTGAAACGGGGATATCATCACGAGTCAATGAGCTAATAGCCAGTTCATTAAGTAAACCCACATCCATCACTTTGTGCGCTTTAACGCCCAATTCTTTCGCTAGATTCTGCGCTACTTCTATCTCAAGCTTGTGTCGCTGACCATAATCGAACGTAATCGCGTGGACTTCATCGTACTCTTTTAACGCTTTTACCAAACAGGTGGTCGAGTCCTGCCCACCACTAAAAACGACAACAGCTATTTTCATGAGGAATTCCTTAAGCGATACTTAAATACTTATGAGTTTGAATCGATAGACGCCAGTTTCTAGCAACACAGACATCAATGCATAATTGTGTAGCTCTCGGCTTCTGGCTAATCGGTTGAAGTGCAATGACCGTTTCTTTCGAGACGTTAGCGCGTTCTAATAAAATGTCTAGTTGGTCTATATCTTTCGTGGTACCAACAGGATGTTTAATTTCATTCGCGCGTAACAGAGCTGAGTCTAATACTGGAAGTTGTCCTTTCATTGCCACTTTTGGTGACACCGTCACCCAAGTCTTGTCTGATGTTACTACCTCCGACGTGCCACTCGTTTCGATTTGACACTGACAACCATGAGCTTCAAACGCCATAGTTAAAGGACGTAAATCATAAATGCACGGTTCACCACCGGTAATAACAATATGATTCGCAGTATATGCTTGTTTTACATATTCACTAACAATGTCTTCAGCCGTGGCACTACACCAAGTTGGAGAATCTTCAGATTTTAGGAGAATTTGAGCAAAATCCGTTTCATCTTGCGGCGTCGCGTCCCATGTCTGTTTCGTATCACACCAAGCACACCCTACCGGACACTCTTGTAACCGCACAAATACTGAAGGAACACCAGTAAACACCCCTTCTCCCTGAATTGTTTCAAACATCTCGTTAACTTTATACAACTTACTCTCAGCCTATTTTGTTAGCAAAAATCTGCAAGGACGAGACCTTAAATGACCTGATACTTAAGGTCAACCTCTACATAAATTGAACATTACTTCATGAAGCATTATGCTGCCAAGTCTCGCCTCTTTTTATTATCAGTTTTTAGGTAAGTTATGTACAAATTAATCGCTTTGGATATGGATGGCACACTGCTAACCAGCGACAAAAAAATCAGTGACCGCACTAAGCTAGCTATATCACAAGCGCGCCACAAAGGTGTAAAGGTAGTGTTGGCGTCAGGTCGACCGTTGGCAGGCATGCAGCAAGCATTGAACGAGCTAGAGATGTTCGGTGACAACGAATTCGTTGTTTATTTTAATGGCTCAATGGTGAAAGAAATTGGCACTGACAAAATCATTCACAATGCGATGATCGATGGAAAGAAAGCTAAACAAGTTGCTGCTCTGGCAGACGAGTTGGGGTTATTTTGTCACGCATTTAGCGGCGAGCACGGCTTAATTACTCCCCAGAATAATGAGTTCACCGGAATCGAATCAAAAATAAACCAAATTCCCGTAACCGAAATGAGCTTCGACGCATTATCAGATGACCACCCTATCATCAAAGCAATGATTGTAGGTGAACCAGAGAAATTAACTCAAGCTATTACCGCGATTCCAGCGCAGTTACACGATGAATTCACCATAGTGCAAAGCGCTCCTTTCTTCCTAGAGTTTCTCGATTTACAAAGTAACAAAGGTGTTGGCGTTAAAGCGATTGCCGATCACCTTGGTATCACCGCAGATGAAGTCATTTGTATGGGTGACGCGGAAAACGACCACCACATGCTTCATTACGCTGGCCTTGGAGTGGCAATGGAGAATGCTATGCCTCAGACAAAAGCCATCGCAGATATTATCGCGGACAGTAACAATGACGACGGCGTAGCCAAAGTGATTGAGCAATACGTACTCAATGCATAATGTAAAACATGGGAGGCTTAACGGCCTCCCATTACACAGATTCATGGTGACGATTAAAAGTTTTAATTAACAAAAACATTAACTTATACGACATCAAATGAAACAGTTGATATCATTTAACTAGTTTTTAGTTAAAGGCATATCTAATGTTTAGTAATTTAAGCGTTAAAAAGAAAATCATTTTACCCGTTTCACTCATTATTCTTCTTTTTTCAGCAAGTTCGATCATCAATATCGTCACGTCACTAAAGCAAGTCAAGATATCTGATACTATTCAGCAGCACTACTTACCTGCTTTGTTTACCCTCGAAGATGCCTATCGCGATCTTTACCAAGCGACCTCTGCAGTACAAGCTCTTGTGCTCTCAACCTCGAAAAGCGAAGTTGAACACCACTTATTTGAATATAAGGACAATGCATACAAAGCACTTCCTCGTATGGAAAGCCCTTCAGAATTAGTCTCTTTAAAGCTAATCCCTCAATCTTCTGCTCGCGACATCGACGTTCTAGTCAACCTAGGACAGCAGTGGCTGTCTAGCTACGAATCCTTCATCAATGCACCGCAAAGTGAATGGAATGCAATCTACGAAGATAACAAGCGCACATACGACAGCCAATTCATTGCAGTACGCAAACAACTGAACATCGTAAAAGATCAGATTGAAGAAGCTCGCCAGCAAGCTCAAATAGAGAACGCAAAAGCGGCTAAACATGCTGAATGGGCGTTAGAACTAGGTACTCTTATTGTCATTCTTATGGGTCTAATGACATGTTGGTTCCTAATTAAGGCAATTGTAAAACCGATCGAAAAGATTACGTCTGCGATGAAAGAAATCTCATCTGGCGACGGTGACTTAAATCAACGTATTGACGCTCAATCACAAGATGAAATCGGCCAACTTGCAGACGCATTCAACTTATTCGCCAGTAAGATTCAACACACGATTCAACAGGTCGTCGAAACCACCACGTCCATTCGTGGAGAAATGTCCCACTTAAAAAATGTGACTGAATCCATTTCTCACTCTACAGATCAGCAACAAAAAGAGAGCGAACTCGTTGCCGCCGCTGTTCATGAAATGCAAGCGACTAGCCAATCTGTAAGTGAAAATGCCGGCGATGCTGCCAGTGCAAGTTTCAGCGCAAACCAAGAAGTTCAAAATACGAATAAAGTTCTTGAGTCAACCACACTATCCATCCGTGATCTTGCCAATGACGTCGAAAACGCAAGTGGCGTGATCCATACTCTTGATGAAGATGTCTCTAACATCGCTTCAATTTTGGATGTTATTTGTGGTATTGCAGAGCAAACTAACTTGCTTGCCTTGAACGCTGCAATTGAAGCTGCTCGAGCGGGTGAACAAGGCCGAGGTTTTGCAGTCGTTGCTGACGAAGTTCGCTCTCTAGCAAGCCGTACTCAAAAGAGCACAGGCCAAATTCAAGAGATGATTGAACGTCTACAAGCTGGCGCTGAACAAGCGGTTAAAGTAATGCAAGCAAGTAAAGAAAGCAGTGAAGGCACTATAATGTCAGCTAGCACCGCCACCGAATCGTTACATCAAATCTTAGCTGCGATTTCGAAGATGAATGAAATGAACACTCAGATCGCAACAGCCGCAACACAACAAAGCTCAGTAAGTGAAGAAGTGAACTTCAACATTCAGAAAATTGCAGAAAACAGCAATCAGATGGTAGAGACCGTATGCTCAGCCGAGCAATCTCTACAGTCTCTCGCTGATCAATGTGAGCGTTTAGATAAGTTAGTTTCACAATTTAAGTGCTAATAGCTTAAAAAATAAGGCTGCTCAGGCAGCCTTTAAATTTTTCCGAATTGCTAATACAAACAATACGATGAGTAAAGGATAACGCATCGCTTCAACCGCTAAAGTGATACTCGTGCTATGGGAAACATAGTTAGAAAATAGCGAAATCACAAAATTAAGCCCCAGCAAAGAAAGCATCACCAGTAAAACAGCTTGTTTCGTAACAACACCCTGACTCTCTTTCAAGGTAAAGATTAAGAACAGCACGGTAATGATAATTGCCAACCAATACCCAACAACTGGGCTCGGCCAAAACACTCCCATCACCAAACACATCCCCATCAACATTAGCCACACAACCTTTGAGGAGAGCAATTCAATCGCATTAATACCGGGTTTACTTTCCAGACGGATGATATGCCAAGAGCATAAGAAACCAAGCAGCGCTCCACTTAAAATATCGATGAAAAAGGCAGAGCCCGTATAAAACTTAGCGACACCTAGCCATACAATGAACAAAGCGAAGCCAACAGATTGCTGATTGAAATTTAGTTTATTCTCCGCATGTAAAATCAACACTCCAACACATAACCAAATCGCAGCAGGTGTGCTTGGAAAACTGTATCCATAGGTTTGAACCAACTCCACGGCTGGCAAATAAACATGCGGTCTAGGAAACGAAAAACCTTGCTGCGCAATCAAGCTCATCAAAGAGGTAATCGTAATCGCGAAGAAAATCTTGTAAGTAAAGTGCTTACCGTATTTCAGGTACACCAAAGGCAACAAAACAATAAGTAAGAAAGGTTGAGCAAGAATATTCCCACTCATCAAAAAGCTACGAACAGTATCACGAATACTATCGGGTAAAGAAATAATGGCATGTTGAAAATGCAGCATCCAATTCAATTCAACTTGATTGAAACTTGGGGCAGCTTCGACCAAGTTTCCAACGTAAACAACAGACTGGTCGGTCGCTTTTTTTGCGATTTCCTTTACCCAGTCACGTTGCTCTGGGAATCGATACTCATCAACTGGGATCAGACTTGGATCCACTAACATAGCTGACGAAATCTCAATTCCATAATGGGGGGCGAACCAAATAGGCAACTCAAAACCATCATGGACGTTATTAAATTGAAAAGAAACAATATCCGATTCAGACACACAGTCATAAAATATTGCGTCTTTTGAACGCCCTAAGACCCCTTTTGTTTGCACAACTAAGCCGGTCTCCTCCCAAGTCTCACGCTGCGCTGCGATGGCTGGGTCTTCACCTTTTTCTACGCGACCTGCGGGTAAAGAAAGCTTTTTAGTGATAATTTCATGAACAAGCACAACTTTGTTGTCTGCTCGAATGATACATGCAGCGCCTTTAATCTCGGAATTAGAGTCTTCTGAAGCAAATGTTTTGGCGGCACTACCCAATGACACAACGCCTAGCAGTAAGACAAACCAAGAGCTAAGCATTCTCATATATATATTCATTAATTCTATTTATTTTCCTAGTGGTTTACGCAACCAATTAATGTGACTGACGAAACCTAATTGATGATACAACTGGTTGGCTGGCTGATTAAAATCCCAGACCTCAACAAACATCTCTTTTACACCATACTCTTCGAACGTCTGTTCGATTCGTTGACAAAGCATACCCGCTACACCTTGTTTTCGGTGACTTGGCATCACATACAACTCATCAATGCTGCCCATTTGAACGGGTTTGCTCACAGTCGATATGAGCTCGCAAAAATGCCCAGAAATAAAGCCAATCACTTTCTTGTCATCACAAGCGACAAACACCAAGCATTCAGGGTTATCAAGATAACGCGCAATACTCTTCTCTTGTTCAATGTCTTCTGCTGTCTTAAAAAAATCTGGAGACTGCCTATGGTGCTCATCATGAAGCTGATACATAAGCTCATTAAGTTGCTCTAGATCGCTCTGATTAGCCGCTCGTAACGTTAGGGATTGCATAGATATTTTCGTAATGCGAATAAAGTAATAGTGTGATTGTTTCCGATTCAATTATCAACAAAAAAGCCTCCTTAGATAAGGAGGCCTTGTGACTCAAATGTAAGAATTCTTACTCAAGAGCTCAGAACTTTCTCGATTTCGTCTAAGCTGGTTGGGTCGTCAATGGTTGACGGTACCGTGTATTGCTCACCATCTGCGATTTGACGAATCGTGCGTCTCAGTATTTTACCTGAACGCGTCTTCGGTAACCTCTCCACAACTAGCGCATGTTTAAAGCAAGCCACTGCACCAATTTCGTCACGGACCTTGCCCACTAACTCACCCTCTAACTCGAGGTCATTTACTTTGACGCCGTCTTTTAAAACGACAAACCCTAGCGGAAGCTGACCTTTAAGATCATCATGAACCCCGACTACCGCGCATTCAGCAATAGCAGGGTGGCCGCCGACAATCTCTTCCATCTCACCGGTTGAAAGTCGATGACCGGCAACGTTAATGACATCATCAATACGTCCCATAATGAACAAATAGCCGTCTTCATCTAAGTAGCCGCCATCTCCAGAAACGTAATAACCTGGGAACTGGCTTAAATACCCTGATTCAAAGCGGTCATGGTTACGCCATACCGTTGGTAGACAACTTGGTGGCAACGGGCGTTTAAGGGCAACAAAACCTTGTTGGTTAGCCTGTGCCACTTCGCCTAACTCATTAAGTATTTCAACCTGATAGCCTGGAATCGGCTTAGTTGCTGATCCTGCTTTAACTGGCATAGACTCGATACCCGTTGGGTTGCCAGCGATTGCCCACCCAGTCTCCGTTTGCCACCAGTGATCAACCACAGGCTTACTCGATTTAGACTCAACCCACTCTAACGTTGGTGGATCTAAACGTTCACCGGCCATAAAGATGGTTTGCAGCTTAGATAAGTCATATTGGTCAAGAAACTTGCCGTCTGGATCTTCTTTCTTAATCGCGCGAAATGCCGTAGGCGCAGAGAAGAGCACGTCAACTTTGTATTCCTCACACACTCGCCAGAATGCACCAGGATCCGGCGTTCTTACTGGTTTACCTTCGAATAAAATCGTGGTGCAGCCATGAATCAACGGCGCATAAACAATATAAGAATGGCCAACAACCCAACCGACATCCGATGCTGCCCAGAACACGCCATCTTGCGGCATGTTGTAGATTGCACTCATCGAATACTTCATCGCAACTGCATGGCCACCGTTATCACGGACCACACCTTTTGGTTTTCCGGTTGTTCCTGATGTATACAAAATATAGAGAGGATCCGTTGCAAGTACCGGCACACATGCATGAGGTAGTGCTTGTTGATAAGCACTCTTCCAGTCAATATCACGGGCAGAATTCAAGTCAGCTTCACATTCAGGGCGCTGCAATACAAATACGCTTTCGGGCTTCCATCTGCTGTCCATTATGGCTTTATCAACGAGTGGCTTGTAAGGAATAACCTTGCTGACTTCAACGCCACAAGAGGCTGTCATTATCACTTTGGGTTCTGCATCTTCGATACGTACTGCCAACTCATTTGGCGCGAAGCCACCGAAGACCACAGAGTGAATTGCCCCTAACCGAGCACAGGCTAACATCGCCATTGCAGCTTCAGGAATCATCGGCATATAGATAACCACTCGATCGCCCTTCGTCACTCCTTGATTTGCTAACATACCTGCAATTTTTGCAACCTGATCGCGAAGCTGCGTATAACTGAATTTTTGTTTCTTATTGGTGACTGGAGAGTCGTAGATCAAGGCAGTGTTATCACCTCGACCTTGCTCGCAATGATAGTCCAACGCCAACCAACAGGTATTTAGCAAACCGTCTGGAAACCATCGCTCGATACCATTTTCATCGGATTGGATAATCGTTTTTGGTGCTTCAAACCAATCAATGTTTTTTGCTTGCGCTTGCCAAAACTGCTCCGGCTCGGTTTGCGCCCATAAGTATTCTTTTTGATATGCAGACATATTGCTTCCTCCAGTATGTCCTGACACTGTATTTTTGCAGCAAGTGAGTTATTCAAAAACGTTGGAGGGCACCCTTACGAAACCTTCCATTATAATTCTCGCACTACGACTCATAACGGCCTTATCTACTACCCAGCCATGTTTGGTTTGCGTGGCTTTCGCCCCGACTTTTAAGGTTCCTGAAGGGTGGCCAAACGTCACGCTACTTTTCTCACCACCACCAGCAGCCAAATTCACCAAGGTTCCTGGAACGCAAGCTGCTGAAGCGATAGCCACGGCGGCAGTTCCCATCATTGCATGGTGCAATTTACCCATAGACAAAGCTCGAACTAATAGGTCAATATCAGATGGCTCAATCCTCTTTTGGCTTGAAGATAGGTATGTCTTAGGCTTTGAAACAAACGCAACTTTTGGTGTGTGTTGACGGCTCTGCGCTTGCTCAAGAGTTTCAATCAAGCCCATTTTCAACGCACCATATGCCCGAATCGTCTCGAACGCCTCTAATGCAGCGACATCGTTGTTGATATCACCTTGCAGCTCTACACCTTGATAGCCGATAGATTCAGCGTCAATAAAGATGGTTGGGATCCCTGCATTCACAAAGGTTGCGTTAAGTGTTCCCATACCCGGCACATCAAAATCATCAATTAGATTACCAGTTGGAAACATGCTCCCTTCACCATCAGCTGGATCCATAAACTCAACTTGTATCTCTGCCGCAGGAAAGGTCACACCATCAAGTTCAAACGCTCCTGTCTCCTGCACTTGTCCATTAACTATCGGCACATGCACAACAATTGTTTTAGCGATATTGACTTGCCAAACACGTACTTCGACAATCCCATTTTTTGGTATTCTCTGCGCTGGTATTAGCCCAGCATGAATTGCAAACGGCCCAACTGCTGCAGAAAGGTTGCCACAATTACCACTCCAATCAACGAAAGGTTTATCGATAGAGACTTGGCCAAATAGATAGTCCACATCATGATCTTCTCGTTCGCTTTGGCTAACAATCACCGTTTTACTGGTACTTGATGTCGCGCCCCCCATGCCATCGATTTGTTTGCCATACATATCTGGGCTTCCGATAACTCGCATTAGCAGTTTGTCTCTTGCTTCACCTGGCTGCTGTGCCTTAGTTGGCAAGTCCTTCAAGTTAAAGAAAACCCCTTTACTGGTACCGCCTCGCATGTAGGTTGCAGCAACTTTGATTTGGCTTTGTACTTTATCCATAGCGTTACTCCTACAAAGCCGTTATTGAGTTAAAAAATCTTGTGCGAAGCGCTGTAGTACACCGCCTGCATTGTAGACATGGACTTCGTCTGCCGTATCCAGACGACAAGTCACAGCGACATCGACTTTCTTACCATTCGAGCGAGTGATGACCAGCGCAAGATCAGCGCCGGGTTCAATATGCCCCAACACGTCATAGACTTCTGTGCCATCAAGTTCGAGTATATGGCGAGTGATCCCCTCTTTAAATTGCAAAGGCAGAACTCCCATTCCAACTAAATTAGTCCGGTGAATACGCTCAAACCCTTCTGCGACTATCGCTTCCACACCAGCTAATCGAACTCCTTTTGCCGCCCAATCTCGAGAAGAGCCTTGCCCGTAATCCGCACCTGCGACAATAATGAGAGGTTGCTTACGCTGCATGTAGGTTTCAATCGCTTCCCACATCCGAACAACTTGACCTTCCGGTTCAATCCGCGCCAATGAACCTTGCTTCACTTGACCATTCTCTTGCACCATCTCATTAAAGAGTTTGGGATTCGCGAATGTTGCGCGTTGGGCTGTTAGGTGATCGCCTCGATGCGTGGCGTAAGAGTTAAAGTCTTCTTCTGGCACGCCCATTTTCGCTAGATATTCACCAGCAGCACTGCTGGCCATAATCGCATTCGAAGGAGAAAGGTGATCAGTAGTTATGTTGTCACCAAGAATGGCCAATGGATGCATACCTGACAAAGTTCGCTCACCTGCTAATGCACCCTCACCCTCTTTTTGCCAATAGGGAGGACGGCGAATATAGGTGCTTTGAGGGCGCCAGTCATACAGTGGACTACTGCTGCGCTCTTCATCATCAAGCTTAAACATTTGAATGTAGATCTGATTGAATTGCTCAGGTTTAACATGTTGACCGACGACTTCATCGATCTCTTCATCCGTGGGCCATAGATCCGTTAAGTAAATGGGGTTGCCATTCGTATCATGACCTAGCGCATCGCGCTCGATATCAAAGCGAATCGTACCGGCCAAAGCATAAGCGACAACAAGCGGAGGTGAGGCTAAAAAAGCTTGTTTAGCGTGAGGGTGGATACGACCATCAAAATTTCGATTACCTGACAGCACAGCGGTTGAATAGAGATCCCTGTCAATAATCTCTTTTTCAATTTGAGGGTCTAGCGCTCCACTCATGCCGTTACAGGTAGTACAAGCATACGCGACAATACCAAAACCTAGCTTCTCTAATTCTGGTAACAACCCTGCTTCTTCAAGATAAAGCTTGGCCACCTTGGAACCCGGAGCAAAAGAAGATTTGACCCAAGGTTTACGAATCAGCCCTAGTTGATTGGCTTTTTTCGCGACTAGGCCCGCTGCCACCACATTACGTGGATTACTGGTATTGGTACATGAAGTGATCGCCGCAATAATGACAGCACCATCAGGCAACTCCCCTTCTTTTTCTTGCCACTCACCAGAGATCCCACGCTCGGCCAACTCTGATGTCGGCAATCGGCGATGTGGGTTCGACGGCCCAGCCATATTACGCGTCACTGAAGAGAGATCGAACTCTAAAACTCGCTCATATTGTGCGCTTTCAAGGTCATCTGCCCACAGTCCGGTTTGTTTCGCGTATTGTTCGACCAGTTCCACTTGCTGATCATCACGCCCTGTTAACTTCAAGTAGTTAATGGTTTGCTGGTCGATATAGAACATACCTGCAGTCGCGCCATATTCCGGAGTCATATTTGAAATGGTGGCACGGTCACCAATAGTTAAACTACTTGCCCCTTCACCAAAGAATTCTAAGTAACAAGAAACAACACGCTGCTCGCGTAAAAACTCAGTAATGGCTAATACGATATCCGTCGCAGTAATACCCGCTTGACGTGTCCCGACCAATTTAACACCGACGATGTCAGGCAAGCGCATCATTGAAGGACGACCTAGCATAACCGTTTCCGCCTCTAAGCCGCCTACACCAATCGCAATGACACCGAGCGCATCTACGTGTGGCGTATGACTGTCTGTCCCGACACAAGTATCTGGATAGGCGATGCCATTTTTCGATTGGACGACTGGCGACATCTTCTCCAGATTGATCTGGTGCATGATGCCGTTACCAGCAGGGATCACGCTGACATTTTCAAACGCGGTTTTACACCACTCGATAAAATGAAAGCGGTCTTCATTACGGCGCTCTTCAATCACTCGATTTTTGTCAAATGCGTCTGGATCAAAACCACCATGTTCAACCGCTAGCGAGTGATCGACAATCAATTGCGTCTCTACCACTGGGTTTACTTTGGCAGGATCCCCACCTTCATCTGCAATGGCATCACGCAGCCCAGCTAAATCGACTAACGCAGTTTGGCCTAAAATATCGTGGCAGACGACCCGAGCCGGATACCAAGGGAAATCAAGTTCCTGCTTACGTTCAATCAACTGTTTTAGACTGTCGGTGAGCGTATTTGGATCACAACGTCGTACCAACTGTTCAGCAAGTACACGTGACGTGTATGGCAATCCGTCATACGCACCGGCAGAAATATCATTAACGGCTTCACGGGCATCAAAATAGTCAAGATGAGTTCCCGGAAGCGGTTTTCTATATTGTGTGTTTATATTCATAAGATGCTTCCAATGCTTGTTCCAGTTCCAACTGCCCCATCCATTGAGTAAGAAGAGGCAGCATCGAGTTCGCGCTTAACGCTGATCGATAGGAACCCAATCTTGATGATCTGGACCGGTATAATCGGCACTCGGGCGAATGATGCGATTGTTCTCTCGCTGCTCAAACACGTGCGCCGCCCAGCCCGTCAAACGGCTCATCACGAAGATAGGTGTAAATAGCTTGGTTGGAATAGCCATGAAGTGATAGGCCGATGCATGGAAAAAGTCCGCATTACAGAAGAGCCCTTTCTCACGCTTCATTACCGATTCCACACGTTCTGAAACCGCGTATAGGTGGGTATCGCCGACTGCAATTGACAATTCTTTAGACCAACGTTTGATCAATGCGTTTCTCGGATCACTTTCGCGATAAATAGCGTGGCCAAAGCCCATAATTTTGTCTTTGTTCGCCAGCATATTCAGGATGTTGCTTTCTGCTTCATCTGGTGTCATCCAGTTTTCAATCATCTCCATCGCGGCTTCATTAGCACCACCATGAAGAGGACCACGTAGCGTACCAATTGCCCCAGTAATACATGAATGAATGTCTGACAGAGTAGAAGCACAAACACGGGCAGAGAAAGTCGATGCATTGAATTCATGCTCTGCATATAAGATCAACGAACAGTGCATTACTTGCTTGTGGAGTGCGCTCGGCGCTTTATCGGTTAGCATCTTCAAGAAGTACCCGCCGATACAATCTTCTGAGCTATCTTCCGTGTCAATACGAACACCGTCGTGACTAAATCGATACCAGTAACAAATAATTGCAGGGAACAGCGCAAGCATTCGTTCAGTGGCATCAAGCTGCTCAGAGAAATCCATCTCTTGTTCTAGATTACCCAATACAGAGCTACCCGTTCGCATCACATCCATCGGGTGAGCGTCAGCTGGAATAAGCTCTAACGCCTGCTTAAGCTCTTTCGGTAAACCACGTAAACCGACAAGGCGCGTTTTATAATCGTCCAGTTCTTGCTGATTGGGTAAGTGACCGCGTAACAGTAAGTGGGCTACTTCTTCAAATTGGGCATTATTGGCCAGATCCGTAATATCGTAGCCTCGATAAGTAAGACCTGTCCCCGTTTTACCGACAGTACATAAAGCTGTGCTTCCTGCGCTTTGACCGCGTAGGCCTGCGCCACCTAGTTCATTAGGCATGATAGAACTCCTTTTCTGTCTGACTTTGCTCTCTTAGTCGGAGCGATTGGAGGCCAGACGTTTTACGTTATTGGATTAGGTTAATGAGTCTTCTTGGACTTCCACTTATTTTTGCGATTACTTTCCTTCAGAAAACAGTTGGTCGAGTTTGTCTTCGTAATCATGATAATTAAGGTGTTGATACAACTCTTTGCGTGTTTGCATCGAATCAAGCAATGCTTCTTGGTTACCCACTTCAAGCAGGTGTTTATAAACCATTTCAGCGGCTTTATTCATGGCACGGAAAGCACTCAATGGGTAAAGCACCATATCAACCTTAGATTTTGCGAGTTCTTCCCGACCGTACAGCGGTGTTTGGCCAAATTCTGTAATATTGGCTAGAATAGGCACGTGCTTACCTGTTGCATCTGATAGTGCAGTTGAGAATTGAACATATTGATCAAGCTGGTTCATCGCTTCAGGGAAAATCATGTCCGCCCCGGCTTCTACGCAAGCGATTGCTCTCTCAATGGCGCTATCCATACCCTCGACTGCCAAAGCATCTGTTCGCGCCATAATGACAAAGCTTTCATCATTACGTGCATCTACAGCCGCTTTCACTCGGTCGACCATTTCCTGTTGGCTCACAATGGCTTTATTCGGGCGATGACCACAACGTTTTTGCGCTACTTGGTCTTCCATATGAACCGCACCAGCACCGGCTTTTTCCATCGCTTTAATAGTTCGGCCGATGTTGAATGCGCCGCCAAATCCGGTGTCGATATCAACCAGAAGTGGTAAATCACAAGCATTAGTAATTCTATCCACATCCACCAGCACATCATTCAATGTAGTAATGCCCAAATCAGGCAAACCATAAGAGGCGTTAGCGATACCACCTCCTGATAAATAAATGGCTTGGTGGCCCAGATTTTTGGCCATCATGGCGCAATATGGATTAATGGTGCCCACAATCTGTAGTGGATCATTTTGCTCTACAGCGAGTCTAAACTTCGCCCCCGGAGATAAGCTCATGATGAAATCCTCTAGTCCGTTAGTATTTGTTGTTCAATAAGTTTTCGACTGCCCGATATATGGCGTCGCATTAGCATTTCAGATAGTTCTTCATCACGATTACGAATCGCCTGAAGAATAAGTTTGTGTTCATTAAGTGCTTCGACAGGCCTCGATTGCGAGCGCGGAGATTGGTAGCGATACATCCTCAGCAAGTGATATAGCTCGTTGCAAAGTAATCCTATCAATTTGCTATTTCGACTTGCTTTGATGATGCGGTAATGGAAATCAAAATCGCCATGCTGATGAAAATAAGATGCGCCTTCTACCTGCTCAATATGTCGGGTATGTGTCGACAATAAGGTTTCTAGGCCCAGTAACTCTTCTTGGGTGATATAACGGGCGGCTAAGCGGGCTGCCATCCCCTCTAGCGCTTCCCGCACTGCGTAAAGCTCGATCAACTTGTCAGGAGAGAGAGTAATAACACGAGCACCAACATGTGGAATACGTTCAATCAGCCCCAATCCTTCTAAACGCATAATGGCTTCTCGTAGTGGCCCTCGGCTTACAGAATATTTTTTTGCCAACTCTGGCTCTGAGATTTTGCTGCCAGGCTCAATTTCACCACCTACAATAGCTTCTACTAGAGACTCCGTCAGCGTTTCAGATTTGGTGTTCTCTTTCTCACCACCTGCTGACTTATAGCTTGGTTTTAGTTCAACGTTCATAGCCCATCCGTAGAAGACATCCATTCAAAGAGTGTCAACAATTTCTTAACTTGTTTATAAAATAGACTACAACATTGTCGACAATCAAGGGAATTGTCGACAATTTAGACTAAGGTATAACTCTTAATTCGCAGATGTCGCTTGAACAAAACGCTAGTACGTTTGCAAAATTGATATGGAGTTAATGACGAGTTAAGTCAAAGGGCATAGAATCGATACATAGTCATTTTTGAGATACTCATGAAGAGCAATGCGCAGTCATATCGTTAACTCTACAGTTCTATTTGCTTTAAGCACTTCGTTACTAGGTTGTTCGATGTTTTCACAGCCTGAACGAACCCCCTATTACCCGTCGATCAGAGACTCAACATACTCTGATGAAAAGATCTCAGTGATTGAATCGAATAACGTGTTAAAAAGTGCGATCAAGCAAAATCGATATGTACCCGTCAATGACACAGCCGAAGTAAACAATAATGCCGCGACGATTTTTTCAGAGGTGATCGCTAGCAATAGTTTGTCTATTACCGATCTCTATCAAGATGAGTTTCATCTAGGTTTAGAAACTCTGATTAAGCAGTTTACTTGCGAACTGTATGCCAGCCAGCAAAGTGCAGACACCATTCAGGTTTGCCCCCAATCACAGAAGATTGTCGACAATAACTTAGGTTACCTGCCCTTCGAAGATGGAGTACGTAGAACCGAACGACTCGTCTCTGTCGTACGTAATGCGCAAGAGACGCTCGAACTAGAGTTTTTCTTAAAGAGTAGTAATGAACGCTCTCTTGAAAGTTTGTGGGGGGCTGTCCATGAGCTGGGAGCATTCAAAGACAGTCAGTTAGATGAAACCAATTTGGTACTCACTATTAACTTGCAGGCCTATAAAAAGCCCTCAGAAAACGCAACTTGGCGTCAAATGAATCCGGATCCGCTTGTTTTCTTTGTTGTATTGCCAACCGTTGATCAGCTAGTTAATCGACCGAACGAAATCGAAAGTATGAACTTTGCTTATCGAAGTGCAAAGCTACTATTGGTGGATAGTCGCTAATCAACCTGACCTCAAGTTGATTAGCGTATCCATTAATTAAGCGACTTTCTGCTCCGAAAAGTACTGACTAATATCGACTTCATCAATTTGCTCTGCAGGTAAGAATTGCTCTGCGTACTCTTTATACACACCACTCGATAAAAACAATCTAAACAGCTCAATATCGACATGCTCATCAAGTGCCATCTTATATAAAATATCGATGGCCACACTGACTGGCTTAGCTTTCTTATACGGTCTATCTGCTGCGGTGAGCGCTTCAAAAATATCGGCAATGACCAAAATTCGTTCAGGTATTGATAGATCTTTGGCGCTAAGCTTACGTGGGTAACCTGTTCCTTTTAGCGTTTCATGGTGGGTAGAGGCATAACGAGGAACATTGCTTAGTTCTGCAGGGAATGGTAGTGCTTCAAGCATCTTGATTCCACTGATCATATGCTCGTTGATTTTAAATCGGTCTTCTGCTGTTAAGGTTCCACGACTAATGGACAGATTGTACACTTCACCCAAATTATATTGATGCTCTGGCACATCGACATTGATGCCAAAACTCGGATCAAATACCAATGGTCTAATTCGCTTAACAATGTGTTCAGGGCGATCAGACAATAATGGTTCTGTTACGGGTAGCCTCACTTCCGACTCTGACTTATTCAGTTCTTCAAACGGTGATAAACCCAACCTATCATCGAAATGGCGCTGCCACGTTTGAGCCGCAATTTGTTTGATTCGTTCAACTTTATCATCACTCATGAACTCCCCGCCAACATTCGCCGTCGCGATAAAACCAAAATCCTCTTGGAGTTGCTGTTTCTTGGAGTGTAATTGAGTCAACGCCTCTTCTTTACTCAGAGTTGAAGAAAGTTGTGATTGAAGAAATTCGATTTCAGCATCTCGCCATAGCACTTCAAAGCGCATTCTGACTTCATGAATTCGATTGTAGTTTGCTTCAAGCTTAGTGCCTTTATCTACGATATGCTCTGGTGTCGTGATCTTGCCGCAATCATGTAGCCAAGCTGCAATTCTGAACTCCCTACGTTCATTGTCATTCTCAAACTTGAACGCTTCGAATTGGCCAGATTGTGACTTTTCAGCAGCTCTCGCTAACATCATGCCCAGTTCTGGCACTCGGTTACAATGCCCAGCCGTATAAGGGGACTTATCATCGATGGCTTGCGCAATTAGCTGAATAAACGCATCAACAAAATCTTGCTGTTGTTTCTCGCGCTGTTTTATCTCTTGCGCCATCTCCTGAATAGAATTTGACAGCTCCCAAACTTCTTTAATGTTCGAGTCGACGGGCTCAACAGCATCAAACTCACGACGCTTAATCTTATGCGTTTGGTGAATCAGTTTTCGAATCGGCTTTACGATTGGCGAACCAAACACCCATGCAAGTGGCAAAAGAAGCCCCATGATAAGCATGGTAATACCTAATGTCGTATAGACCCGTTGATATACTTGTGCCATCACAATCGATTCAGGGACAACAACCGCCAAATATTCTCCGTCACCAGCAGCACCGCTCAAGGCACTTACATAGAGAAAAGCAGCTTGCCCACTGACATTTCCTCGGTGAATGGAATCTTGAGAGGTTGGAGACTGGCTCATTGAATACAATTCAGCATAAGGAACTCGATTATCTTTAGCTTCTCGGTACCATAACTCATCTAATTGGGCAAACTCCTCAGCCGTCACACTTGCTAATGCCTTTGAGAATAAAGGCAGGAGATGATGCTGTTTTTGATTAATGGAAAGGTAAAATGGCACCGTTGCATCTATCCAAAAAGGGTGGATAGCAAGCATTGACTGGTTAATCTGATTGCGATGTTCCAGTGCTCGTTTTGTATCGACTAGCACATTAATCTGCCCGCGATTCAGTGCATCTATCGCTTCTTGGCTGTCATTAAATATTGTTACTTTTGCGCTAGGATTAAACAGCCTTACTTGTTGGCTAAAATCATGACCTGCAAACACACCAAAATGCATTTCTTGAACTGCTGGCAGAACCGGGCTATTACTCGCCATCGCGAGTGGCTCTTCAAATAAAAGCAGCCGATTGAGTTCAGAACCTAAGCCAACCAAGGAGTGAGCAACATCGATCTCATTGCTTTGTAACTTTTCTAATAAAGAGGTCTGTTTAAAACCATTAATGAACTCCAGCTCTAAACCAATTTTAATCGCCAACAATTTAAGCAAATCGATAGAATAACCTTGCGGCTCACCTGCTCTTGTATAGTCATAAGGACGCCAGTCCACTTGGTTAGAAACAAGTAAAGATGGCGTCATCTCTACGAGTTGCTTTTCTTCCGTATTCAATGAGATTGGCTCTACCACCATATCTTCTGTTGATTCCTTTGATGACGTATTGGACGCAATCACTTCACCTGAATGGTGAAACACGTACGCTTCAACGCCAGCGTCATCCGGTAATCCTAAAGAGCTCGGTGTGAGTTTTTCGCTTATAGACGAGAGGACGATATCGACACCAAGTACGGCACTTTTACCGCGTACCGAATACGTTTGACCGGTGATTTTTAAATGTTTAAAGAGATAAGGTTCTGTTTTGTATACAGAGTCAACGCTTGCAGATGCATACCAAGGCCGGCGAGTTGGAAAGTAATTGCTCGATTCAGTGCGCGCGTTGGTTAAGGTGAACTCTGGGGTATAATAGAGAGTCTCCCTAACTCGGTTCTGCTTAGATCCCGAAATTCGAATAACGACCCAGCGATCTTTAGGTGATGCTTCGATACGTTGCCTAACGATTGGAGAAGAATCTAAATTAATTATCTGATAGAAATATTCGTTATCACTACCAATATAAATGCTATAAAACAGAGGGTTATCTTCTAATACCTGAACGAGCAGAGTTTTAATCTCCTCCTCACTCCATTGATGATCAATTGTATTCGAAAGGCGGCTTAGTATCCGGGCGCTGCTTTTGGCATTTAAATCGACCTCTTGGATATAGTCACTTACATCCGTCGTTGCCATCACCAGTTTGTTTAGCACATGTTCCTGTGACATCTGTTTGGTAAATACATATTGAAGACTAATGGCTAAAAGTGACGTCATCACCGTCGCCATGATGAACATAGTGCCAACCGTGAAGCGAATTGAAAACTTCTGTTTTTTTTGTGTTAAGCCGACCAACTGCAAGCCCTCCGTGGCTATAGAATACTGTCGTAAGAGATAACCTAGCAAACTCACTAAAATAGTGTAGTCGTTGCATAACCACTTACTCGTAATTACACACTATAAACCTCAACAATTCGTGCTAGGTCACTAATCTATAACGCATAACCACATACAATACAACCAACGGTAATTTTATAAATCCAACCGTGAACTTAATGAACAAAACCGACTTAATGCTCAATATTGTTTTTATCAACGCATTACAGACAAACCCTTAACACTCCATTAACTTTAAGCACATCTATTAACAAGCATCCCTCCCTTGTAGATAGATAATTCATAACGATAAGTGTGCTTTCTTAGAGAGACACAAACCTACATAAGGAACGTGAATCATGTTTAAGGTACTAAAACCAACACTGGCAGCTTCAATCATTGCCGCATCATTTTCTTTCAGCGCAATTGGTGCTGATGTTGAGAAAATCCATTTTCTAATCCCTGGTGGTGCTGGCGGTGGCTGGGATATGACTGCACGTGGTACAGGTGATGTGCTAGTGAAATCAGACATCGTAGACAATGTCTCTTTCCAAAACTTATCAGGTGGCGGCGGTGGTAAAGCTATTGCGCACCTTATCGAAACAGCAGAACGTCAAGAAGACACGCTAATGGTGAACTCGACTCCTATCGTTGTTCGCTCATTGACAGGTATTTTCCCTCAATCATTCCGTGATTTAACACCCGTCGCTGCGACTATTGCGGATTACGGCGCAATCGTGGCTTCTGCTGACTCTAAATACAACACTTGGGAAGATGTCGTAAAAGATTTCGAATCTAACCCGCGTAAAGTAAAAATCGCTGGCGGCTCTGCTCGCGGTAGTATGGACCACCTTGTTGTTGCAGCAGCATTTAAAGGCGAAGGATTTGACGCGAAGAAAGTACGTTACATCGCTTACGATGCAGGTGGCAAAGCGATGGCAGCGCTTCTTTCAGGCGAAACTCAACTACTTTCTACTGGCCTTGGTGAAGTGCTAGAGATGTCTAAATCTGGTCAAGTAAAAGTGATCGCAGTAACCGCACCAAAACGCCTTGATGCAGCTCCAGACATCCCAACACTAACTGAATATGGCAATGAAACTGTATTTGCTAACTGGCGTGGTTTCTTCGCAGCACCAGGTGCAAGCCAAGCGAAAATCGATGAATGGAACGCTGCTCTGACCAAGATGTACAAAACGGACGAGTGGCAAGTGGTTCGTGATCGCAACGGTTGGATTGACAACTACAAAGCGGACAAAGACTTCTACGCTTTCCTAGAAGATCAAGAGAAGCAGATGGGCGACCTAATGCGTGAACTTGGTTTCTTGAAGTAACCCTGTAGAGGGCAGCTTAACCACTGCCCTCACCCTCTTCGCCGTACACGAGATAACATCAATCTCCTTGTTTATAGTTTGTAAACAGCTAAACCGAATCGACTAGCAGCGAAAAGGTTTACTTAGTTAATGAATACATGCTCATTAGCCCTCTTGTACGGCCTTTTTCTTCCCCTCAAAGCAAATGGAGTTGGATATGTCTGATTTACCAACGAATTCTTTCAATAAAGGAAACTTCTTTTCTAAAGAATACCTCCTATGCCGTGATCGTGTTGGTGCGATGATATTTCTGCTCGTATGCCTATGCTATGGCTACCAAACCACGCAGATCCCATTGTTCCCTGGTGACGAATATGAACCCTTTACCGCGCGTACTTTACCTACTCTTCTGACTTTCGCAGGTATCGGTTTGTCATTACTTTTACTCGTCACAGGTCAACCAGATAAACAAAGCGGTGCTGTTATTGAGTTCAATTGGAAACTACTGATTAGCTTCCTCGTTCTAATGGCACTTTATGGCGTAGGCCTAACGTACCTTGGTTTTGTTCTAGCAACGGGGTTCTTCTTGCTTGCAGGATTCTACCTACTTGGTGAAAGACGCAAATCAATCCTTTTCGGTGCTTCATTCCCGTTCGTGATTGCGTTTTATTTGCTTCTCACCCAAGGCTTAGATATCTATCTTGAGCCTGGCGTTATTTTCACTATGTGGTCTTAATAAGATAGGGAAAACAAAATGTTAGATGGAATCTTACAAGGTCTTTCGACCGCAATAATGCCAATGAACATCATGATGGTGGTCGTTGGGTGTTTCGTGGGTACCTTTATAGGTATGCTTCCGGGACTAGGTCCAATCTCAGCCATTGCGCTGATGATCCCAATTACTTATGGTTTAGACCCATCTTCAGGTCTGATCCTTATGGCTGGTGTATATTATGGTGCGGTCTTCGGCGGCTCTACATCATCAATTCTAATCAATGCTCCAGGCTGTTCATCAACCGTTGTTACTGCGTTTGATGGTTACCCAATGGCGCAAAAAGGCCAAGCAGGTAAAGCTCTTGCGCTCGCAGCATACTCATCGTTCACTGGCGGCACGCTATCTGCCATTATGCTGTTAGTTGCTGCACCAGCGCTAGCAAGTGTTTCACTGAGCTTCCAGTCTTCAGATTACTTTGCACTGATGCTACTCGGTTTATCTGCGGTCGCAGCATTTGCCGGCCCAGGTCAAGTGATCAAAGCATGGATGATGACAGTACTTGGTTTGATGCTTTCAACGGTTGGTATCGATAAAGGTGTTGGTGTTGAACGCTTTACTTTTGGTCTGACCGATCTTATGGATGGTTTTAGCTTCTTGCTATTAGCTATGGCAACTTTCGCGCTCGGCGAAACCTTAATGGGCATTTTAAAACCGGAACAAGATACCCGTGGTGACGAGCAACGCAAACTTAGCGATATCGGCAGCATGAAAGTCACCAAAGAAGAGATTAAAGACGTGGCGCCTGTATCAATTCGTTCGTCTATTCTTGGTTTCTTTACTGGCGTATTGCCTGGCGCCGGCGCAACCATCGCCGCCTTCTTAAGCTATGGTCTTGAACGTAACTTGGCGCCAAAAGAGAAAAAAGCAGAATTTGGTAAAGGCAGCATCCGTGGTCTAGTTGCACCAGAATCTGCAAACAACGCCGCATCAAGTGGCTCATTTGTACCACTACTTACGTTAGGTATCCCAGGCTCTGGTACTACGGCTATCATGCTAGGAGCTCTAATCGCTTACGGCATTCAGCCTGGTCCGCGCCTATTTGTTGAGCACCCAGATGTATTTTGGTCAGTGATCATTTCTATGTACTTTGGCAACATCGTACTGGTTATCTTGAACTTGCCTTTAATCCCTTACATCTCGAAGCTTCTTGCGGTACCAAGAACGGTTCTGCTTCCGATGATATTGTTCTTCTCTATCACGGGTGTGTACTTAGTTTCTTTCAATACTATGGATGTGTTCATCATGCTGCTCATCGCAATGGCAGCCATAGCATTGAGATTGGCAAACTTCCCATTAGCACCACTACTACTAGGATTTATTCTTGGTGGCCTTATGGAAGAAAACCTACGTCGCGCATTAATGATCAGCGATGGTGAGTTAAGCTTCTTGTGGGAACGACCAATCACCATGACTTTCACTGTATTGGCGGTCCTTGTATTGTGCAGTCCAGTGTTTGTAAAGCTGTTCCAAAAGCTTAGAGCAACTCCTAAAAAAGTTGAATTATAACAATTGGCCAACTATCTTCTTTAGGGACACTTCGGTGTCCCTTTTTTGTTGCCCCATCAAACTCTAGAGTATAAACTCTATTTTTTAACAGCTAGAGTACATTTCCTATGTCGATGCGTCCCTTAGCGATTTTAATTGGTTGTCTTGGTGCCTTCTCTCCAATAAGTCATGCGGCTGCAATTAGCTTCGACCAAGCTTGGCAAGTTTTACAACAAGAGAACAATTCACTCGCGGCTCAACGTTCGAATGTCGAACGTTATGAGCACCTACAAAACGCTACCGACAGTTTAAACCTCCCGTCAGTTTCTATTGGCGCAAACTACACTCGACTCGATACTGATGTGACCGTCTCTGGCGAACAACTTTTTGAAAGCACAGGTCAAGCTCTACCAAACTTGGGCCCACTGAACCCTCTACTTGCCGGAATTGGTGGTATCACCTCAACCATCACAGAGCGAGACATTTTTAGTTCTTCTATCCGAGCGGTTTGGCCTATTTTTACCGGTGGCCGAATTAACGCAGCACAATCCGCGGCAGAAGGGAAAAAAGAGCAGGCGCAAAGTGAACTGGCGATGGAAACTCAAGCTCGCTTTGAAGACCTCAGCAAGTACTATTTCTCCGTTCTACTTGCACAAGATGTCTTAGAAACACGCAAACTGGTTGAACAAGGGCTGACCAAACACAGAGACAATGCTCTAAAACTAGAGCAGCAAGGTCAGATTGCGCGAGTAGAACGTTTACAAGCGGAATCAGCGCTAGACAAAGCGGTCATTGAACGTAAAAAAGCGCAAAAATCACTCGATATTGTTCAAGCTGCATTAACCCAAATCCTTAATCAAAATGCGACTGTTGAGCCGTCAGATTCATTGTTTATTAACTCGTCTCTACCCCCACTGAATGCGTTTGTCGATCGAACTTTAGACACCTACCCAGGTTTAGACCTATTAGATGCAAAGCAAAAGCAAGCAGATAGCCTAATCAAAGCTGAGAAAGGCAAATATTACCCAGAGGTTTACCTCTATGGTAACTACAGTCTGTACGAAGATGATTCTCTCGCAAGCCAAATGAAACCTGATTGGTTGGTCGGTGTTGGCGTTAATATTCCACTTATCGACACTCACGGCCGTAGCGACCACGTACAGGCAGCCAAAAGCGCGCTGTCTCAAGTGAAGTTTCTTAAAGCGCAAGCTAAACAAGACTTATCTGTGTTGGTGCAAAAAACCTACCTAGAAGCCCAACAAGCTCAAGAAGAAGTCCAAGGTTTAGCCTCCAGCATTCAATTAGCTCAAGAAAACTTGAAGCTTAGAGAAAAAGCGTTTTCTCAAGGCCTTTCAACGTCTACAGATGTTGTCGACGCACAGCTTTATGTGGCCAGCGTACAAACGCAAAAAGCAGCGGCAAGCTTTAACTACTTAATCTCACTATCAAAATTATTAGCGCTATCCAATGAAATGGATGCGTTCAACCAGTATCAAGACAACGCGATTGCCGTTTCTACGTTTTAAGGACTCAAGATGAAAAATGCAAAACCACTAGTCATGACTGCCGCGGCACTGGCTCTCGCATCTTGGGTGGGATTCAGCTTTTACCAAGCGTACCAACCAAAACCGATTCGTTTACAAGGTCAAATTGAATCTCAGCAATACAGTATCTCTTCTAAAGTACCGGGTCGTATAGACCAAGTGTTGGTACGCAAAGGCGATTCTGTCGAAAAAGGTGAGTTGATCTTCACGCTGCACAGCCCAGAAATTGCCGCAAAACTTGAACAAGCTAAAGCAGGTGAAAAAGCCGCAGGAGCACTAGCAAAAGAAGCAGAAAAAGGCGCTCGTAGCCAACAGATCCAAGCTGCGAAAGATCAATGGTTAAAAGCCAAAGCTGCCGCATCCCTCATGGAAAAGACCTACCTAAGAGTCAATAACCTATACAGCGACGGTGTGGTTGCAGAGCAAAAACGCGACGAAGCGAAAACTCAATGGGATGCTGCAAAATACACTGAAAGTGCCGCATTCCAGATGTATCAAATGGCGAAAGAAGGCGCTCGAAGTGAAACCAAAGTCGCTGCGGCAGAAAAAGCACGCATGGCTGCAGGCGCGGTTGCGGAAGTAGAAGCCTACGCAAAAGATACTGCGATTGAAAGCTGGTTTGATGGCGAAGTGTCTCAAGTGCTCTTGCAAAGCGGCGAACTAGCCCCGCAAGGCTTCCCTGTGGTGACTGTCATCGATACCAAAGATTCATGGGCAGTACTGAACGTTCGCGAAGATTGGTTAAAACACTTTGATAAAGGCACTACCTTTGAGGCCTACCTTCCTGCTCTAGATAAAAACGTAGAGTTTAAGGTCACGCATGTCGCTGTGATGGGCGATTTTGCTACTTGGCGCTCGACAGATGCGTCACAAGGGTTTGATCTTCGTACCTTTGAAGTTGAAGCGCGCCCTACCCAGCCAGATGTTGATCTGCGTATGGGTATGAGCCTTGTTGTGAACCTCGACTGAGCTACGTATGAGCACTGAACCTGTTTCTCAAGTTTCGATAGTTAGACGCGACAAGTGGCTACTATCAAGCCTGACCTGGATTCCAATCATGCTTGCTGTGATGATTTGGGCTGTATTCTCGCAGGGTATTGCCCGAGATCTCCCTGTTGGTGTGGTCAACTTCGCCCCTGGTCAAATGTCACAAAAGCTGATTCGCTACTATGACGCAACTTCAGCTATGCAGGTCACCCAAAACTACAACAGTGTCGCCGAAGCTAAAACCGCACTGGTTCGTGGCGAGATATACGCTTATGCCGTTATTCCGAACAAATTTGAAACGGATATCTATAAGCAACTCGCGCCTCAAGTCAGTGTGTTTTACAACAGCCAAATGATTCTGGTCGGCAAACTGCTAAATTCTGCGTTTCTTCAAGCTCAAGGTACATTTAACGCCCAGATAAGCACTGGCATTGATTTAGCGAAAGGCGACACGACGCTACTCTCTGCCATGGGTAAAGCCGTGCCTGTAAGAACGCAAATAACGCCATTATTTAATAAAAACTCCAACTACGCGCAGTTTTTGGTTTCAGCCATCATTCCTGCGCTATGGCAAATTGCCGTGGTGGTTTCGACCATCCTAATTCTAGCCGCTAACTTAAGAGATAGAGGTCTTAATGCTTGGTTGGCGAAACGCCCCGTCCGTGCATTGTGCTCGACTCTATTTCCCTACACGTTCATCTTTGCCTTACATGGATTTGCGTATCTTTGTTGGTTCTATCTAGGATTTGAATGGCCGATGAATGGTAGCTTTGCCGTGCTAGTGTTAGCTCAGTGGGTCACCTTAATCGCTTGTATGATCATGGGGTGCTTATTCTTTTTCTTAACGTTAGATCCGGCAAGAGCAATGAGCTTTGCTGGTGCATTCACCGCGCCAAGCTTTGCGTTCATGGGGATTACCTTCCCAGTCAGTGACATGAGTGGTCTTGCGCAGTTTTGGCGTAGTCTGCTGCCGATTAGTCATTACATTGAAGTTCAGGTAAGCCAAGTCAGTTATGGGCAAGAATGGTTAAAATCTTTAGAGCATTTACTGCCGATGTTGGGTTATTTGCTCCCTGCACTGTTAAGTCTATTGCTGATAAGAAAGCACCTTCGCCATCAACAAGAATTGGATACGCTTTCGTCTCAACCAAACACGACTAAGGAACCAGCATGAGCTTTTTAGCATTATTGAAAGCGGAACTGAAAGCACTGCTGACTAACCCTGTCGTGATACTTACTGTGTTTGGCGGCGTGGTGTTTTACTCATTTCTTTATCCACTGCCATACAGTCATCAAACACCGCGAGAGCAAAAAATCAGTGTCGTAAACTTGGATATGAGCCAAACCAGCTTTAAATTGGAGCGTATGGTTGATGCGACGCCGCAAGTCGATGTCGTGCGCCGTGACTACTCTTTAGAAGCTGCACATCAAGCCTTCTTACAAGGTGAAGTGAGTGGCATTCTGGTGATCCCTGAACATTTTTACAAAGATCTCTTACTCGGTAAAAGTCCGACACTCTCTTACGCTGGGGATGCCTCGTACTTTCTGGTTTACGGCACTATTGTGGAAGGTCTAGCTCAAGCTGGTGGCACCCTAGCAGCAGAAACCAAAGTCGCTAAATTGGTCCTTGATGGAGAGCCGTTATCTCAAGCACAAAACCAATACGCCGCAACAAAACTTAATTTAAAACCGACCTTCAATCCTCGTATGGGGTATGTCGACTATGTTGTACCTGCTGTCTTTATCCTCATTTTACAACAAACCATGGCGATGGCGTCTGGCTTGATGGTCGGTACACAAAAACAGGGTCGAGGATATTGGAGTCGCGTTTCCACCAGCAAGTTGATGTTGGCGCGCGTGGTTGTTCTTACTGTCATCTATTACTTATTAAGCATGTATTACTTTGGTGCCAGTTTCTCCATGCATGGTGTTAACCAATTAGCCAGCATGGGGAACCTTCTATCACTATTACTGCCATTCCTTGTTTCATCTTGCGCAATAGGACTTTGGGTGGGAGCAGTTACCCCAAGACGCGAGTTAGTCACATTAGTGATACTCATCAGCTCAATGCCTTTGGTATTCAGTGCCGGCTTTATTTGGCCAGTAGAAGCTATCCCAAGCGCTATGGTTTGGCTATCTCAACTGTTTCCTAGCACCCCAGCTATCAAAGGCTTCTTGACGATCAACCAAATGGGCGGCGATTGGAGTGATATCAGTTTGCCATACAGCCAACTATGGCTCCAAAGCCTCGCTTGGATCCTGTTAGCTTGGTGGGCACTAAAACGCCAAGGCAGATTAAACAGTCATCATTGATGATACGTCCCCTACTTTATTGACTAATAAATTGAGAGTTTTTGCCAAAAACTAGTCAAAGAATATCAATGAGATAACAATAGTTTTATCATTATAAGCTACGCTTAGTACAACGAATAACTATGAATTAGGACTGTATGAAGGTATCTACCAGCAAAGAACTCACGTTCGCGACCAAATCGCTGTTAGCTTATTTACTAATCCCACTTTTGATAGTCACACCTGTCTCTCTATATCTTGCTAAAAAGGGAATAGAAAATACGCTTAAAACGGCAGGTGCAAACTATGTTGATCGCATAGAAGATGTCATTACTGAAATTCAGATTGATACCTCTCTAGCCATGAATCAACTCAGCAGTTGTGAAGCTATTGGTGAGAAATTACTCTTTGCAAGTAACCTCCGAGAGCTAATTGTAGTGCGCGACAACATCGCCGTGTGTTCATCAAAGCGCGGTAAATTGAATGCAGATATCACCCCGATCCTAAACGGACAACCTATAACTAATGGTGTGTTCCTTTACGATCTTGAAGGCGATCCTGAGAAGCGTACTATCGTTGTCGCAAACTCTATTCAAGATGGCGGAAAGAACGGCGTCTTTGCCGTTATCGATAAGAGCTATTTAGTTGACAGAATTCTTCATATTGAAGATGACAAAATCAATCATATTACCGCGAAGTTCAATGGGAAGATTTACCCAAGTACTCGTAGCTTCGACTCAAACTACGTATATAAAATACTAACATCTAGACAATACGGTTTTTCATTACTCATCGAAGTAAGCCCAACTTATGTTAATCGAACCATTCTTTTTGCTTTTTCGACTAGCTTTCCTTTATCTTTGCTGATCTCTGGTATTCTCTTTCTCGTGATGCGCAAGCTCAAACAACGAGAAGATCTTGGTGCAGATCTGAAAAATGGCCTCAATCGTAAAGAGTTCTTTCTTGCTTACCAACCTATAGTAAATAGCCAAACTCATAAACTTCTGGGGATGGAAGCTTTGATTCGCTGGCAGCACCCTTCATTAGGTCTCGTCAGGCCAGATATTTTTATATCACTTGCCGAGAGACAGCAGCTTATCAATGACATTACGGATTACGTGCTCGAGTTTGCTTATAGTGAGATAAATCAATCTAAAAACACATTTAGTACATCGCTTGGTATTAATGTGCCACCATCTTACCTACACGAACAAAAACATCTACAAACACTGGTCAACTACGCTGAGAAGTTTAAGCTGCTCGGGGTAACGTTAACTGTCGAAATTACCGAGCGCCAAATACTTGATGAACTAGGTCGAAACGCGCTCGCTTTTCTACGTCAACATGGCATCAAAATTTCTATCGATGATTTTGGCACAGGACACACGGCACTTTCGGTTATCCAACAAACCGAATTTGACTACCTGAAAATTGATAAATGCTTTGTTGATACCATCGGTGTGGAAACAGTCAACTCCGCAGTGCTTAATACCATTATTGAACTGGGTCATCGACTAGACGTACAAATGGTTGCAGAAGGTGTTGAGGAGCTACATCAAGCTCAGTATCTCGCTCAGATGGGTGTACATAAACTTCAAGGTTACTACTTCGCTAAACCATGTAGCCTCAAAGAAATTGAGAATTCTTGGTTATAGAGCAGATTTATAAATCATGTTAATGTCATGATTATTATGGTTTCACACTCAAATATATGGTCAAACTATGCACGATGTAACCACCACGGCTGTCACCGTTTTTATGGGCTTCTTTGCTATGATGAACCCAGTCGCTAACACCGCAGTTTTTGTAGGAATGACAGGTGATCAAACACCACAGCAAAGAAAAGCCACTGCCACCAAAGCATTGATTACCGCTTTCTTTATTGTTGCAGCATTTTGTTTATTGGGTAAAGGGATCTTCGAAGTCTTTGGTATTACATTACCAGCCTTGAGGCTTTCTGGCGGCATCTTAGTCTTTCTGGTTGGCTATCATATGCTACAAGGGAGCTCTTCTAAGCTTCATTCTCAGCCCGAAGAACAAGAAGAGCCAAAAGATGTAGCAATCTCTCCACTAGCACTGCCAATACTTGCGGGCCCAGGCACAATAGCAACCGCAATGAACTATTCAGCTTCTGGCGACATGCTCAATATTTTTGTGACAATTGGGGCATTTGCTTCTTTATGTATCATTACTTTCATCTGTTTTTTATTTGGCCCCAAACTCGTTGATAAGCTAGGTGAAAGCGGTATTAGTATCGTCACCCGATTAATGGGGTTGATTTTAACTGTCATTGGTATGCAGATGTTTATTCAAGGTGTGCATGATGCATACATGCTCTTCCAACCAGCATAGGCTTCAGAGTACGTCAGTCACACATTTATGCCATTAAACAAAAAACGCCTCCATACTGGAGGCGTTTTTATTGAATATTTACCTAGACTCTAAACTGATTGACTAGCTGTTTCAGTGACTCGGCTTTATCTGCCAATACACGCGCAGAAGCAGCCGCATTATTTGCTTGATCAGTCGCACTCAGAGACGCTTCGGAGACACTCTCAACATTCTTCGCGACCTCGCTACTCGCTAATGATTGCTGCTCTGCTGCCGCAGCAATACTGTCAATCATCCCTGCAACTTCTTGTGCTCCACTAACGATCTCCCCGAGGCTATTCCCCGCTTCTTTGGCTAACCCTAACCCTTCGTGAACATGATTCGTCCCTACTTCCATACGATCTACAGCATGCTGAGTCTCACTTTGAATCGCTTCAATGGATTGGCCTATCTCCTGTGTTGCCGTTGTGGTGCGATCGGCTAGTGCTCTTACTTCATCCGCCACGACAGCGAAGCCTCGACCTGCTTCCCCCGCACGCGCAGCTTCAATCGCAGCATTAAGCGCTAACAGGTTTGTCTGTTCTGCGATATCGTTTATCACGTTAATGATTTCACCAATTTCTGCCCCACGTTTACCAAGCTCCGCAACACTACTTGAAGAAGCCGCCACCGCTTCGTTGATTGAGTTCATACCCGTTATCGTGCTATTTACTATCTCTCCACCTTCGTTTGCTGTCACACCAGCACTTTGTGCACTAGCTGTTGCATCTGCCGATTTCGTTGCAACTTCTTGAATACTGACAGCCATCTCTTCGATAGAAGCCGAGATTTGCGCGACTTTGTCTGATTGCAATTGTAACTCTTGAGTCATGCCGCTATTGGCCTGGCTAATTGAATTCGATCCTTCAACAACTTCATCGGTAGTCGATAAGACTTGAGACATCGCATAGTTGGTTTTTTCTACAGCCTGATTAAAACTAGCCGCCATTAAACCAAGTTCATCTTTCGAATCTACTTTTACTGACGCTGTCAGATCACCTTTGGCTAAAAGCTCCAAGCCTCTTGCGACTTCTCTAACGGGTTCATTAATCGCTTTCAACACAACTAATGAAATGATTGAACCAAGAATGATGGCAGTAATTGAAACAATAATCAGAGTATTTTCTGTCGACTCCGCCGCTCCAGTTGCCGCAGCTTGACGTTTCGCCATCAAGTTGTCTTCCATCGCAATGAAATCGGCAATTTGCCCACGAAACTTATCGAAGTAGACTTTTCCTCGTTCTTCACCGACTAACTTGGCAATATCATTCATCGACTTCGCATCGCCAATGTCTGTTCGAAGTTGAATCATCGGTTCTACAACATCTGTCTGCCATTCATTGATGGTCGTCTTCATTTCTCCAAGCAACTTCACTTGAGCAGCATTATCGCTGACTGTTTTTTTTAAATCGGTTACTTGAGACTCGAATGATTGGCTACCTTGTCTGTATGGGTCTAAGAACTCACTACGACCGGCGAGTAAAAACCCTCGCATACCCGTTTCCATATCAACTGCTGCCGCAAGTACTTGTTGTGCGGCTTCAATCACTTTATGAGTATGATTTACCCAGCCTGTAGCTTCATCCATAGCGTTAAGCGTCGATGAAAACGTATTGTAATCTTGAAGGGACATATACCCTTGGCTATTAATTCGATTGAGATCCTTAATGCTGCCTTCAAACGTTTTAGTATTCTGCTCTTGTCTATCTACAAGCAACTTAGCTTCACGCTCAATAAACAGATTGATTTGCCCCCGAAACTTGTCAAAGTAAACTTTTCCGCGAGCTTCAGCCACCAAATCAGAGATATTATCCATCGTTTTCGCATGGCCAATTTCACCGCGAAGTTGAATGGCAGGCTCAGTAACATTGTTGAGCCACCCATTGATGGTATTTTCTATATCACCTAAACGTTTAACTTGGGCAGGGTTATCACTAACTGTCTGTTTTAACTTGCTGACTAAGCGCGTAAATTCCTGCTGGCCGCTTTTGTAAGGAGCCAAAAAACCCTCTTTACCCGCCAACAAATAGCCACGCATACCGGTTTCCATATCAACAGCCGCAGCTTCGATTTTCATCGCCTGCTCTATCACCTTATGGGTATGATCTACCATCGCACTCGTTTCAACTTGAGAACGTGAACTGTTAATCGCAATAATAGTTAAGATAACGAGTAGAATTAGCGGTACAGCTGCTCCAAGTGCAACTTTAAAACGTAGGGGAACATTTCTAAAAGGCATGAATCTATCCTTAATCCTTCTTCGGGATATTACATTTGCGTTCGCTAATGTAAGGTATAGACTCATTCAGAAGACAAATCTAGAAATCAAACCAAAGTCTTAGTTTATGACTAAGAATACAGAAAATTTGAACTCTCTAGGCTCTAAAAACTTTTATTTAGTGACTACTCGCGTTCGAACCTAGCTTCTATTTCCTCAGCGGATTGAGGCTTGTAGAAATAGTAACCTTGAATTTCTTCAATACGCCATTTCGCCAGTTTACGTACTTGTGATGCAGTTTCTACCCCTTCTGCTACCGTGGTTAATCCTAACTCAAGAGCCATATTCGCGATATTTCTCACCAAACTTTTTGCTCTATCATTGGTTTCAAGTTGGTCAATATAAGACTTATCTAACTTCACGATATCTAATGGAAAGCTACATAAGGTGCTGAAAGATGAATATCCAGTACCAAAATCATCCAAGGCAAAGAGTACGCCAAGCTGTTTGATCTCATCCATTCGGTTACTAATTTCTTGCTCTACCCCAAGTAACATACTTTCCGTGATTTCAATGACAAGTTGACCCGGCTGAATATGGTATTGAATGACCAGTTGCTTTAGATAGGCGATTAAATCTGGATGATAAAAATGTGGTGCACTCAAGTTAACATGAATAGAGAATGGCGAGTTACCACGCTCTTTCTGCATTCGATTAAGTCGCTCTATAAACTGACACGCTTGCTTTAAGATGCTTTCACCAAGTTCGACTATTAGATCGTTGTGCTCTGCCAAAGGTATAAAGACGACCGGTGATATCTGACCAAACTTAGGATGATTCCAACGAGCTAAAGCTTCAAAGCCATTAATATTACCTGTTTTAGTATCAACAATGGCTTGGTAGTGAGCACAGATATCACCATTTTGAATAGCGGCCGCTAGATCATTGTTAATCGCATAAGACGTTTGCGCTTGCTCAAACTGCTCTTGATCAATTCGAACAATCCCTATCGGCAGTTTGTTCATTTTGTTCTTCTCAATTGCAAAAATTGCCGAATGAATTAGTGCGTCTAAAGCTTCGTGGCTTATATCAGGATCAATCAGACCAATCGCACAATTCAGATCAAGCTCAATGCCTTCAATTTTCTGTTTCTCTTTCAACTCTTCCATTAACCGAGTCGCACCCAAAACGGCCTCTTCACATTCAGATTTACTCGGAATCAAAACAATAAATTCATGTTCACTGATACGTCCGACTAAATAACTCGCGAGATTGACACCAAACCGCGAAGCAATAAAGACCATCGCTTCGTCAAACACTTGATGCCCATATCGTTCAGACACCTGTTTCAAGTTTGGGATGGTGACGTAGAGAAATGAAAATCGGTTGGGAGCCGTATATACGAGATGGCGAGCTTTTTCCATTATCGCCTTGCGATTCCAAAGACCAGAAAGGTGGTCTCGTTCGACTAGGTCTTCGATTAATTTTGCTTGTTGTTTGCTTTCTCTTACATCGCGAATTGACAACATCAATGCATCCTCACCTTGATATTGAATCGTACTGACTTCCAAGTGGCAATCGATACAGTCTCCATTTCTAGGAAGCATTTGAGCTTCAAATTGAGTTTCGCCTTGTTGATACTGACGATGCATTTCATCTATTTGGCATTCTGGCTGAGCATTATCTGGGCACAAATAGTCTAAAGGTTGATTAATAACTTCATCCCGCTGATACCCCAATAACTCTAGTGCCGTCTGGTTAATATCAACAATTTCTCTACCTCTGACCAGTAGCATTGAAATAGTGCGACTTTGATATAACGCATCAAATTTTTGCTGCGCATCTTGTAACTGTTCTTGGGTAACTGAATTGTTATTCGCTAATGCTTGAACCAACTTCATCAATCGATCAAGCTCATCCTTATTGGGTTGATTTAATCCATCCAATTGATATGCCGCGAAGAGCTCATCTATATCTTTCTCTAAATCAGAAAAACGAACAGCGACTCGACGCCTAAACAACAAAAACGTAGTGAATGAGATGAAGGTGGCAACAACAGCAACGGCGATGAATAAGTAGCTGAATATTACGCTTCCTTTGATGAAATGATTACGACCGATTGTGGTAGAAAGTTTGGCGATAGGTAAGCCAGAAATATCGTATAAAGAAATACGCTGGGTAATGGTTTGTTCTGTTTTCTCATACGGTTGCACCAATTCAGAGGCTTGACCAACGAATTCAGGATCAACGAGCTCTATCTTATTGTCCGCAATAAGAACGGATTCAAAATTGCCAGGGAATCGAAAAGTAAGATTTTCGCCCCAAATAAGCCAACCGGAGGAAGCCGAAGTACCTTCACTGCCTCTTACTGGTGTGATGCTAATATTCCAAACACTTTCTCCTGAGACGATGAGACCGCTGAAACTTTCTCGATAACTATCGAGTAAGCCTTGCATAGACCTTATATGCTCTTGAATTCCTGGGTGTTCGAACAAGTCACCCCCACCGAACGCTGCATTCTCTTCTCTTACAATGGAGACAATATTTTCTCCTTGTAGAGTGCTAAAAATCATTGAATCTAAACCCAATGAGTCCAGAACATCGATTGATAAGTTTCGTTCACGATATTCGTCTGCGTTTTTCTCTATTAGAAGCTCATGGGTTTCATCCCAATATGCCCAATCATAAGAACGCGACTCAAGCTCTTCAACGACCATATTAATGAGACTGTTCGCTTGAGCGCTTGCTCTTTCAGACTCCATACGTTCGAGACTATCAAGACTGACTAAGAAGAAATAACGGGTAATGAAAAGGCAACTCAAGGTCACCCCAAGCAGGCCAAAAATGAAATAAAGGGCTGTTTTGGTCTGCAAGTTTAGATTGAGCAAGCGGATTCGGTTCATACAAACTTATTTATATTTTTAGTTCTATAAACAGAGTTTATATAAAGTACTCAGCATCTGATTTGATATGGCTCTAAGTTATTGTATTTGGTACGACTATAAACATTCGTTTATTCTTACTATTGAATCACTTTACTTCTAAAAACCACGTCTCTTCCAAAACTCCCCTTCATCCCTTGAGTAGACATCAAAAGTTTTATCTGCAACGACTCTACCTTTCATTGAAATAGTCATACGCCATTTGCCGATATTGGATTCAAAACCATTCATAGGGTCAAGAAGTTGGATTGTGTCGCCTAGGTAAAAGTCCCAATCATTACTGCCTACATGCAGATCACCAGTAAAAGGCTCAAGCACCTGACCCTTTTTCCCTAATACTCCAGGATGATCAATGCAAAACTCCACAACCTCGCCTTTGGCTTTTTTTACGTTAATGATAAAGCCGAACTCGATATCTTCATCAGCCGGAACTTTAGTTGTAAACTCTTGAATTTTAGGTAACTGTTTGGCTTTCGAGTCCCACTCGCTATAAATTCCATACGATGTCATTTCGACTATCGCTGAGCGTTTTGCCATTGCTGCCACCGTTTTTTCATTGTTGCTATTGTTTTTGGGTCAACCCCGTGAATGTTGCCGTATTGGTTAGTACACTCAATCACTTCAAAAGTCGCCCCATATTGACGGGCTAACTTTTGGTAAGGTGCAATCTCCCAGCGCCGGACGAAAGTGTTGGATACCACGACACTTTGCTTTGCCGCCAGTGATCTTTCTGTCATAGCCTTACACCATTGATGCGCGTCACCAATTTTTTCGGCTTGATAGAGGTACGTACCATCAGACTGGATGAAGTACATATCTGCCTCGTAATGATTGCAGCTATATGTCTTCGCCAACGTACTTTTCCCCGAGCCTGGCAAGCCACGAATCAAGGTTAGTTTGATACTCATACTGATATTCTGTAAGTATTGATAAGTTGGATATTAATACAAAATCGCTCAAAATTGCTATCGACATCTCATTCGCATTAGGTTAAGTTTAGATGTATAGACGTCCAAACATCGCTTAGGGAGTAAGCTGTGCCAATTAAGATCCCCGATCAATTACCTGCATCTGACGTATTACGTGAGGAAAATATCTTCATTATGCCGGAGTCTCGCGCTTCGACTCAGGAGATCCGTCCGCTTAAGGTGCTGATCCTCAATCTTATGCCGAAAAAAATTGAGACGGAAACTCAATTCTTACGTCTACTGTCTAACAGCCCACTTCAAGTAGACATTGAACTTCTTCGTATTGATGACAGACCGAGCAAGAACACGCCAACCGAACACTTGGATAACTTCTACCGCCAGTTTGAGATGGTCAAAGAACGCAATTTTGATGGTCTAATCATTACTGGTGCGCCACTTGGTTTAGTTCAGTTTGAAGATGTGATTTACTGGGATCACTTGCAAACCATCATGAACTGGGCAAAAGAGCATGTGACTTCAACACTCTATGTCTGCTGGGCGGCGCAAGCTGGGCTTAAACTGCTTTACGATCTGCCAAAGCGCACTCGCAAAGAGAAGCTATCTGGTGTTTACCACCACCAAACATTGCAACCTTATCACCCTATTCTGCGTGGCTTCGACGATAACTTTTTAGCCCCTCATTCTCGCTACGCAGACTTTTCCGCCGAGTTTCTTGAAGAGCATACCGACTTAGATATTCTCGCGACCTCTGACGTTGCAGGTGTTTACCTCGCAGCGACGAAAGACAAACGAAATGTCTTTGTAACTGGGCACCCAGAGTACGATTCGTTCACATTACATAACGAATATATCCGCGACCTTGGTGAAGGGATGGAGCCTGTGATTCCGGTAAACTACTACCCGAACAACAACCCAGACAATAAACCAAACGCAAGCTGGCGCAGTCACGGACATTTGCTGTTCGCGAATTGGCTGAACTACTGCGTCTACCAGCAAACACCTTACGATTTGGATCACTTTAGTGAAGCTAATTTCACTAAGGACGATTAATCCAATATCAATAATAACAAAGGGCTCACATCGAGCCCTTTGTTATATTTCAATGCCTTACCTTTTCCTATGTGGTTTGAATACGAATAATTGCTGAGTCAGTCGCATTGTTCTTGTAACTATCTCTATATCCCATTTCGTTTACGTTATACATGCAACTAGATGTGCAAAATAAAGAATGGAATATGCGACGAATAGGACTATGGCTTACAATTGCCCTCAGCGGTTGTGTCACCGTTGAATCAAATAACCAACAACCGCTAGTTTCACACCCCGAGCAGCGTTCAGAAGCTCGCATCGCATTAGGCCTTGGGTATATGGAACAAGGGAATATGCCAAAAGCGCGCGAAAACCTCGAAAAAGCGCTCCAACACGCCCCTAATTATTATCGAGCACAACTCTCTTTAGCGCATTACTTTGAAAATGTTGGTGAGTCAGCATCTGCCGAATCTCTATATAACAAAGCATTAAAGCAGCACCCCAACAATGGCAATGTACTTAATAATTATGGGACGTTTCTATGTAAACGCGGCGACTACCAAGAAGCTGACCAGTATTTCCGTAAAGCGATTGAGCAACCCTCTTACTATCAAGTCTCTTCTAGTTATGAAAATGCAGCCCTATGTGCTCTAAAATCTGGTGATAACGTTCAAGCTAAGCGTTACTTCATTCGAACCATCGAACATGATCCACAACGCGTACCGTCTATTCTGAACTTGGCCAAGTTAGAAATCAAAGATATGGAATACACACAAGCACGTATTCGCTTGATGAAATTCCATCAACAATATGGCTTGCAAGTCGCTTCTTTACGGTTGCTAATCGAACTAGAAAATCAGGCTGGCAACCCAAGTTTAGAAGCGAATTATCGAGCGAAGCTGGCTGAAATCACACCAGATAGCTAGCGCCTTTTTCTATGATGAGTTTGGCGCCGCTTTTTAACACGAGAGGCGCGTTGAATCTTTTTGTATTCTTTATAAAGGATGTTGATAAACCCAAGTAAGCCTAATAAAGCCAGCATGGAAAACAGCCATAAAAAGCTGGTGCAAATCCACGCGGGTTCACAGGGCATATAAATTTCAAACTCCATACACCCTCCTTACCTATACTCAACTGGTTAGCTTTTCAACTTAAGCCATGCTTGACGTTGCTCTGGGGTTTTGAACGTCCATGCAATAAAACGGCTGACCTTTTGACCTTGACTCATTTCGACGATTTTCGCCTCCAAAGCCCCTGCCTTTTCGAGATTCTTACGCATCCAACGGACATTTTCTTTTTTTGATATCAAGGTCGTAAACCATAAGACCTGATCAGCAAACTGTTTACTTTCAAAGGCCATATTCTTAATAAATTCCGCTTCACCACCAAGACACCAAAGTTCCGCTTTTTGGCCACCAAAGTTAAGTATAGGCGATGGCTTAGCTTTAGCGGATTGGCTCTGCTGACCTCGCTTGGCTTTATTTGCAGCAAGGTTTTTTATTTTACGCTCAGTGCCTTGTTGCGCCTCTTGCAAGGATTTGTGAAAAGGCGGATTACAAGTCGTGACATCATAAAATTCACCAGGCTGTATGACACCTTTAAAGAAATGCTTACTCTCAGCCTGCAAACGGCATTCAACTTTGCCTTTTAACGCCTCATTAACCAGTACGATATTGTTAGCATTGTCCACAGATACGGGATCAACATCAGAGCCGATATACTCCCACCCATATTGAGTTGCCCCAACAATAGGATAGATACAGTTTGCGCCGACTCCAACATCTAGCGCTCTAACCATAGAGTGCTTTAAGGTACGGCTCTCTTTGTTTAACAACTCAGCTAAGCGATGTATGTAATCAGCTCGCCCCGGGATAGGCGGGCACAAATAACCTTCTGGAATATCCCACTGTGTGACGTTGTAATGATGCGCCAACAATGCGCGATTGAGTAACTTCACCCCTTTCGGGTCTGAAAAGTTAATGCTCTGCTCACCGCGCGGGTTTTTAATCACATGCTTTTTTAACTGTGGTAGCGCCTCGGTTAACGCATCGAAATCATACCGACCGTTATGAGGGTTCTTATTGTGCAGGCCACTTTTACCGCTTAACGTCGTCACCTTCATTACGGATTTGTCACCGTGATTATTTGAGGTGGCTTTCGCTTTCTTAGAGCTCGACTTATCATCAAGGCTTTTACGTCGTGGTGAGTTAGGCTTTTTCGCTTGATTCATTGTTTTATTCTAGTTCGTTGTTTCTAAGTACATCATGAAGAGGCGAGCATCGAGTTCCAACTGGTGGTAGTCAGGCTCCATATGACAACACAGTTGATAAAACGCCTTGTTGTGATCTTTCTCTTTCAAGTGAGCAAGTTCATGAACCACTATCATTTTTAACAACGGTTCCGGCGCGTTCTTAAACACACTCGCGATACGAATTTCGTTCTTTGATTTGATTTTACCGCCATGCACTTTGGACACGTAAGTATGCAATCCAAGCGCATTATTGATCAGGTGGATCTTATTATCGTAAATGACTTTGCTCAGCGGAGATGTTTTCTTCATATAACGATTTTTCAAAGCCATCGTATACTCAAACAGCGCTTTTTCACTTTTGATGTTGTGATTTTGAGGATATCGCTGCTCGAACCAAGCTTTCAATCGCCCAGACTCAACCAGTTGCGTTACTGGCGTTACGATATGTTCAGGGTAGCCTTGAATGTATCTCAGTACAGAGTTCATTAATCAATATTTGGTCAGTAGTTTTGAAGAGGCGTCAGTCTACCCGAATCACACTTGCCATTCACGGTCTTTTCATTACACTTCCCCTATCAAAGATGTAGGAACAAACTAATGAAACGACTTGTACTGTACGTAAAAGACAAATGCCCACACTGTAAAGATGCCCAGCGCTATCTCGATTCTAAAGGCTATAAGTACAGGTTAACGAATGCAAAAATGCAAAGAGGAAGAAAAGAGCTAGACGCCATTGGTGCCCGCTCTCTCCCTGTATTGAAGATTGGTGACCGCTACATGATCGGTTGGAACCCAGGTAACTTCGAGAAGATGTATAAGAGCTAACTCTTGAGTGCAATTAACTAGAGTGTTCCATCAGCACTCTAGTTGAAAGCTTGATTAAACCCGCAGTAAATTAACGCGGGTACTCCTGCCATTAAAAACTTCAAACATACGATGCTATTGGCAGAAAGGCGTTTTTCATCAATATCTTCCGCTTCCTCTGGCTCTTCAACAACCTCTGTCTCACGACTCTCCGGTAAATTACTGCCAAATCCACTGCCTGGTGGGTACATATAAAGCAGTGTTGCACATCCCCACAAAGACATCAGCACCATGAAAGCGTAGTCTGAAGCGTATTTCAGGCCGAAAAATGCAGTGGTAGCTTCAATCGCATAAATAATTGCAAGCGCAACTACGTTACCGATAAGCGCAAATTTGATGGTACTTCTTAATTCCATTTGTCTATTTCTTTGCTTAATTTGTCGTTGTCAGTTTTGCTTGATAGCAGCCTAAGCTTTCATCAAACACAAACTCCAACTCATTGCCAATACTCGCTAGCTTATCTTGTTGATAGTGAGAAACATAGAGCAATTGGCTTAAGTTCTCACGTGCGATCAGCTCCAACGTGTTTTTAACCAGGCGTCGACCAAGATAGTCTAAACCTTGGTACGGCTCATCTAAAATAAGCAATGCAGGCTGTTTGACTATTGCTCGTGCGATTAATAGTAGCCTTTGCTGACCGTACTCCAACTCTCTAAATGATGTTTTGGCGTATTCACTCATGTGTAAAATGGCCAACCATTCCTGCGCGAGTTGTATCTCTTTCTTGGTTGGTTGTTGGTACAAACCTATCGAGTCGTAGAAACCAGATAAAATCACTTCGAGCGCGCTACAGCTGACTCGATACTGCAAATGCAAAGCTGAGGAAACCATACCGATGTGTTTTTTGATCTCCCATATCGACTCTCCACTACCACGTTGATTACCAAATATTTGGATATCATTAGAGTAACACTGAGGATGATCGCCAAAAATCAGACCTAGCAAAGTACTTTTTCCACAACCATTGGGGCCTTTCACCTGCCAGTGTTGGCCATTATTAATGCGCCAATTTAACCCGGTAAAGATGGTTTTTTCGGTGTATTCGACTCGACCATCCTTAATCTCAAATACCGGATTAGCAAAGTGAGTCGAGTGTTGATGACGTTGAATTAGGGCAATCATCTCCTCACTTTGTTGCTGAGACTGCGCTTTAATCTGGCTAACAACCGGATGACTTTCCCATTCATCTTTATTCATGGTGTTTTCAAGCGCACCATGATTAAAAAGCGCAATACGCTCTATCCATTCAGGAATGTCTTCTTCACGATTAAAGGTGATGAGCATCTGTGTTGTTTGCTGACGGAGAGCTAAATAACGCGCTAAAGCTCGGCGGTGTGCCACATCAAGACCAGTAAACGGGTTATCAAGGACAATCAAATCAGGCTCTGTTGCTAAAGCCCTGGCAAGCATGACTCGGCGAGTCTCCCCCGTTGATAAAACGCGAAAACCGCTCTCTCTGAGATGTTCTAAATCCAAATCACGCAGTAGTTGCTCGGTCAGTTGCGTATCGCTACTTTGCTCGTTGATGAGAAAATACACCGTCGTTCCTTTATCAATCTTATCGAGAAAGTTGGTGTCATCCTTGGCTATTTCTTCCTCTAACAGACGCTGCTGTTCCACTAAAGAGACTTGAGCAATGCGCCCGTCGCTTAACTCTAGTTTTCCGGATTCAATGGTCAGTTCTCCACACAATAAACAGCCAAGAGCAGATCCAATATCACCTTCAGTGCTGAATACACCCCATGATTGACCTCGGCTGATCGCCCAGTTTGAGATCGTTAATCTGCTTGTGCCTGACTCGACCGAGACATCTGAGAAATGAATTTGCATTGATTCGGCATCCTTACCTAAAAATCGAATTGAAAAACACGTTACTTCAAGACGTTATTTCGTGCGATAGAGAAAGATAGAAATGTGATATTGGCAGACGGAAACGTAAATCAGGTGTACTGCTTCACGAAATCAATGAAGGTCCGATCGGCGACCGATAAATACCCCTCTTTGCGCCAGGCCAACGCTAAACTCAATTTCACAGGCTCATCAAATGGGATACCCACCACTGAAGGTTCATGCTCTGTAACTAAATTCAGTAAGGCCGTAATCGCGAACTCATGTTGGACAATACTCAGAATCATCGGCAACAAGTTGGTCTCAAATGAAAACCGCATTTCAATACCATGTTGCTGCGCCCGTTTTTCAATGTACTCGCGGTGAAAGTAACCAGATTTGAACATGACGAGCTCATGTTTAAAGAACTCCTCAAAGCTGATGCTGATTTGGTTAGCAAGTGGATGTTCTTTACCGACCACAGCAACCATCTCAGTATCAAAAAGGTGATCAACTTCGAGGTCATCAGGGACATGATCATTATTGATAACGCCAATATCTAGTTCACCGTCGAGCAACATCTGCCTGATGGACTCAGTGCCCGCGTCCACCAGCGTCAGTTTTAAATTGGGGTAGCGCATCTTAAAAGCCATTAACACCTGAGGGAAAAAGTAAGAACCCATCATACTTGGCGCTCCCAAACGAACCTCACCTTTCTCAAGCCCCTTGAGTTCATCAATGGCTAGTTGGGCATCATCCAATTGTTGAAGTACACGCTTTGCATGCTCAAGTAATACTTCGCCCTCATCCGTCAACATAACCTTTCGGTCTTCACGGCGAAACAGCTCTACCCCAAGTTGTTGCTCGAACTTCTTAATTGAAATACTCAATGCTGGTTGAGCAATATGAAGCGCTTTAGCTGCCATAGTAAAATGTTGATGTTCAGCAACGGCGAGAAAGTGGCGTAGGTGTTTAGAGTCCATATCGTGATATCAAAAATATATTATGTTCATATTTTTAATATATTTTATCAATCCAATTTTCACTGATAACTTGATCACATTAATCGCTCTATTGTGACTTATCACATGATTCAAATTGGCAGCAAACAATATCAGAACATCACTTGGGGTTTAGCTCTGGGCTCATTCCTCATTTTTTGTAACCTCTACTTATTTCAGCCGATGCTACCGTATATGGCACAGCACTTCGTCGTTACTGAAACGCAAATAAACTGGATTTTTGCCGCTTCGACATTGGCCTTATCAGTCTTCTTAGTTCCTTGGGCAGTCGCGTCGGAGTCTTATGGCCGAAGAAAAGTCATGTTAACGGGCTTACTGTCACTCCCATTCATAAACCTCGCCATGCTAATGAATGACTCTTTACTTAGCCTTATCTTATTGCGTGCATTACTGGGAATAGCCCTTGCTGCCTTTGCGTCGGTTGCGGTCGCTTACATGGTGGAAGAGCTCTCAGAAAAAGCCTTTAGCAAAGCAATTGGAACTTATATCGCTGCCAACTCTTTAGGTGGAATATTCGGCCGTATTGCAGGTGGTACGCTTACAGACGCATTTGGTTGGCAATACGCGGTGCTGGTTATTGCTGGCCTAACCTTTCTGGGTGGTCTAGTGGTAATTCGACTGTTGCCGATACAAAAAAACTTTACGCCCCAACGAGGCATGTTGCGTTACCACAATAAAGCACTCATTAAACATATGAGAAACAAAACGCTCTGGCTGGCAATGCTTGTCGGGGGGATCAATTTTGCGCTATTCGTTAATCTCTACTCAGTGATGGGTTTTCGATTAGTTGCCCCGCCACTTAGCTTACCCGTGAGTTTGGCGTCTTTGATCTTTCTTTGTTACTTAGCAGGAACAATTAGCTCAAAACTTACAGGAAGATGGTGCGCTCATTTCTCTCCTATCGCGGGTATTGTTACGGGCTCAGCGATCAGCTTTGTTGGAATGATGGTTGCGTATTTTGATTCAATCGCCAGCATGGTTTTAGGCTTAATGCTGATCAGTTTCGGCGCTTTCTTCACTCATACTCTGGCTTACTCTTGGGTCAGCCGAAAAGCGACACATGCCAAAGCGACCGCGACAGCGCTCTATCTTGTTCACTATTATATTGGTGGAAGTATTGGTGGCTTCTTCTTGATTTATTGCTGGCAGCATGGAGGTTGGCTAAGCGTCATGCAAGGCGGAAGTGTGCTCTATCTCGCCCTATTTTCACTCTGTTATTTGCTATCAAAACAAGACGCCAAACCCACAGACTGCGAGCCTCTTGCTGAGAACTCTGCTATTCTTGGCCCAAATTCTAATTTGGAAGCAAAATGACAACCACACGCTCAACAGAAGAGATTGCTCAACAAGTTAATCAATGGCTCAATGACGTGGTCATCGGCCTGAATCTCTGTCCATTTGCTGCAAAACCACAGCGTAACAAACAGATCAAAATTTTCGTCAGCGAAGCCACCCAAGAAGAAAGCTTACTGGAAGATATTTTATGCCAGTTTTTGGAGCTAGAGTCTTCAACACCAGAAGAGTTGGAAACCACTTTGGTTGTTGTGCCGAATATGCTTGAAGATTTCTTCGACTACAACTTATTCATTGATTGGGTCGAAGCCCTGATCAAACAGCAGGATTGGGAAGGGACTTTTCAGTTAGCCACCTTCCACCCAGATTATTGCTTTGGTGGCACAGACCCTGAGGATGACGAAAACCTCACCAACCGTTCACCGTACCCAGTGTTCCACTTGATCCGTGAAGAGAGTATGGAAAAAGTATTGAAACACTACCCGAATCCAGAAGCGATTCCTGATACCAACATTGCAAGAGTTGAATCACTCACCGCAGAAGAACGCCGTAAGCTGTTTCCTTACTTATTCAGCTAATCGAGCCCCCTATCGCAATTTAACTAGGCAAGAGCCTGCTTCGGGTCCTTGCCTGTAAATCCCTTTACCAGCAACTACGTCTATAATCTCCCCACTCAACTCGTTAAAAATGGCGAGCATGCTTCTGCTTTGGTAGTATTAGCCCACTGTTATTTCAATCCAGGTTAAGGATATGCACCTTTCTAAACTCACTACCGAAATCTTTGAACACATTTACCGCGACATCACTGAATTTCGTAGCACTTTTGACCTACCTGTTTCCTCGCCTGAGAGCTTAGATGACAAAGCAGACACACTGCACACGTCTCTAGCTATTGAAGAACTGACTGAACTTGCTGAAGCTGATAGCAAGACAGAGCAAGCAGATGCGATTGTTGATAGCGTTTATGTTTTGATGGGGCGCCTTGTTCACTTAGGCCACGATAAAATCGAAGACAACTTAGCGATTAGCTACCTTATCGACCTACTACTGAATGTCGCAGTAAACCGCGGGATTGATTTTGTACCGTGTTGGGATGAAGTTCACTCAAGCAACATGAGTAAAGTGTGCCGTAGCGAGAAAGAGTACGCGGAAACCGAAGCGCATTACGCAGAACAAGGCATCAAACTAATGGCTGTTCAAAAAGGCGATTACATTATCGCAAAATGTGCAGAAGATTTTGTCTCTGAAGGCAAAACGATTCGCCAAGGTAAGGTTCTAAAATCTGTTTACTATCGCCCGGCGGATCTAGCTCCGCTAACCAAATAATCTAAAACCGCCATTCAGCACAGACTGAGTGGCGGTATATAATTCCACCCTTTCCATATACACATCCCTCTTCCCCTAGTGACTGGCCAAAAACATTTAAGTATTTGGGCAACAGTACATCGAATTTGTTTAAAACAATCACTGAATTAAATATTAACCATAATAACTTAGTGTTGAACGCTGCTGTTTAGCCCCAGAAATTCATAGCCGATAAATAAACTGACTCATACCATATACGGTTCACCATACTCTACGACTAATGTCTAACTGTCTGAGGCTGTTTGTTTTTTTTGGTTTGTTATAAGGTACTAACAATCAAATCTCAGTGACCTTCTTAATTCGCAGTTTATTTATTACTTATATTAAACCGTGAGTTGTTTTCACTTATTAATTAATAAATTCATTTACAAAAATACAGAGTCATCGAATTCTTTGTGGCAGAAAATATATAGCTACACCTTCGTGCCCTGAAGCAATAACGTTTGTTGGAATAACACACCTTAGAGTGTGAACGAAAGGAATCAACATGAGCAGTACTTTAGAGTCCGTACATATACGATCAGATAAGCCTCAAGCCAATGAGGATGAACTCACTTATGAGCAACAACATAAACCCAGATCGGAATTTGATTCCCGAGAACAATATTTAGAGCATGAGTTACAAATCATGGTGCCTAAACGCTGGCGTCCTAATTTGCCGCTTAAAGATTATCGGTTCGAAATAGAAGATACCATCCCAGCGATGGCGGCGACTATTGGTAAGATTGTTATGGTGGGAGCCATTGCAGCCACTTTTGCCGGGGCGCTAGGGTTAAATGAAGGCTTTATTTTAGAAAATGTGCGTTATGAATTACTCATCGCCTCTGTTTTCATTATTCTTTTCTCAGGCTTTCTATTGCCGACTGCTAACCTCGCAGGTACGCACGGCCCACTCATCCCGTTAATTCCGATTGTCGTAGCAGCAGGTGGCCACCCTATGGCCTTTGGCTTGCTGATAGGCGCTTTTGGTTTAATGTTAGCCATCAGCAAAGGTGGCAGCATGTTGGCAAACCTCACCAGTAAGGGAGTGTGCGGCGGTTTACTGCTCTACCTCGGCTTTGTTGGAACCGTTTCTCAGGTAAAAAAGCTGTTCGCATGGGCTGAGGGAATCGGTATGAGCCACATCGCTTTTATCGTGATCTTTTGCACCATTATTTTGTACGCGTTATTGGAACATTTTCGTAAGCGTTGGTTAGCCGTACCTCTTAGTTGCTTATTGGGTGGTACTTTAGCTTTTGCCATGGGCGCCCCGTTTTCTTTTCAAACCGAGCCTGGTTTACCCAATATGAACCCTATGTATTGGTGGGGAGAAAATACAGGCTGGATGCTAGGTCTACCTACGCTTGAACATTTCATGGTGGTATTGCCCTTTGCTATTTTAGCCGTGGCTATGTGGTCGCCAGATTTCCTAGGGCATCAAGTATTTCAAAAAATCAGCTATCCCGAACGTACAGAAAAAGTACATATGAACATTGACGATACCATGACTACAGCATCAATTCGTCAAACGTTCGGTTCTCTGCTTGGTGGTACTAACTTTACGTCTTCATGGGGTACTTATATTGTTCCGGCAGCGATAGCCAAACGCCCTATTCCTGCTGGCGCTTTGCTCACAGCTCTGTTCTGTATCATCGCCGCTGTTTGGGGTTACCCAATGGATTTAGCTATCTGGCAACCTGTACTGTGTGTAGCGCTAATTGTTGGGGTATTTGTTCCATTGCTCGAAGCTGGAATGGAAATGACACGGGAAGGGAAAACAACCCAGTCGGCAGCGATTGTTGTGTTTTCTTCCGCGCTCGTTAACCCAGCGTTTGGTTGGTCTCTCACCATGCTGTTAGATAACTTAGGCCTAATCGGTTGTAAAGAACGTAGCGGTGAACTGAGTAAAATGAGCCGTTGGGTGTTACCTGGCATTATGTTTGTGGTACTAACGAGTGTGATGGCGTTAGTTGGTCTTCTACCAGGGTTGCCAGCGATTATCCCAAGCTTTCGTTAACCTCTAAAAAATAGCTTTCCAATGTTTAACCCTTTCTGTTGCTAAGTTTGGGTCAGAACACAAAAAGGCCTCGCAATCGCGAGGCCTTGGTTTTTCTATCGAACTCATACCGCTATCTTTAACAACTACAACCGCCCTACTCACTGACTAATCAATTTCACAGCGTTGCCTTGAACGACTCTGTCTGTTACCTAGAAACTGCTGTAAGAGTGAGGACGAACTTCTTCTTCATCCCAGCCTGATAGCTCAATATTGATCAATGATTTACGCTTCTCATTACACAATGAAGCGATCTGGATGATAGGCAGCTGGCTGCGAAACTGCGCGGTAAGTATGACCTTTTTGCTTTCACTAAGGCCGCTTCGACATTGCGCCAAAACCGCCTCAGTATCTAATTGATGTGCATTCTCGATAATCTGGATATCCACACTCTCTTGATAGCAATCTATTAGCCATGATACGGCAGGCACTTCTAAGCTAGTCAAAACGATGACATCTTTTGTTGCCATAAGCTCTTTGAGTTCAATTTGCATAAATACTCTCTCGTCACGTCAGCAAGCTAACTATTAAAGCCGGTTGCCCAGTTTAGCCTGCGCCAAATGGTAGCCTCTGTCTATCATCTCTTGTGAGCGATCAAACTCTAAGGTGCCACAGGCATTACGCGGGATCTCCAGCGTAATATCGGCGGGGTAAGCTGCCAACTTTTGGCGAGCAATGGTCGATTGCATCGCATCAAACGCTTGGTTTGCAATGTCGTAGGCAGCAAAATTGAAGGTCATTTTACTTTTTACACTGCTACCTAAATTATCGATAAAGTGAACAACCTTCTCATGCAGGTTACTCTCTTTTATTGGTAGGGCAGCCGGTGTCGTTTCCGGTTTAACGGTTTCAGGTTCACCACCTAGGTTTACAGCCAGTGTACAGTCTGTCTTGTCTCCGAAGGTAGGCGCAATCGGTACAGGGTTGAGCACTCCACCATCAATGAGTTCTTCACCACGGATGACATGAGGCGTGAAGAACAATGGCAAAGATATAGAGGCGCGAATGGCATCAAACAGAGAGCCGGATTGCAGCCAAACCTCTTTTTCATCAGCGACGTTGGCGGCTACTGCGGTATAAGGGATAGGCAGCTCTTCAATGGAAATCTCGCCGATCAGTTCGCGCAGGGTGTCGATGATCTTGTCCCCTTTGAACATACCGCTCGATTGCCATGAAAAATCCAGCATCATCGCCATATCCGTTTGGTCGATACTGGTGACCCATCCTTCAAATTCATCCAACTTACCCGCAGCGTAGACACCACCAATAAGTGCGCCAATTGAACAGCCAGAAATAGATTGTATTTGATAGCCATGCTCAACTAACCAGCGAATGATTCCAACGTGAACCAAGCCTCTTGCTCCACCACTGCCAAGTACAAGAGAGATCGTTTTTGCCATCGAATGAATCCTTTAAGTCATGAGTTTTTTGGGTAAGTTTCAGTCCATACGGGTGATAAAGGTTTGCTCATCGTCTACAAAAGCAACGTAGCCGCCGTGATAGATGAACACCCGACCACGCCCTTCAACTAGGCATGCAAGCTGCGGGTTCAAATCTTCTTCGAGATCTTTGCTTTGATACGTGCCGGTATCAGTGATCACACCTCGGAGTGTCGGTAAGAATCCATAGCTACGTTTGGCTTGATCAATCAGGCTCAATTCACTGCTGGTAGAAAAATAAGAAGGGATTGGACCGGCATCTTCGATAAACATCGGTTTCAGTTCTTCAAAAGCTGTAATCACCAGCCAGTCGATGTCGTTAACATGATGGATAAACATAAAGATTCTCGATAATTCTGATGCGGAGATTCTATCACTATCAGAGGAAAAACGTGGTAGAAATTGAGCTTCTGAGTGGATGGCAATATGCGGACATTCACTCGTATTACTGGCATTTTAGTGGTGAAGCTCAGACAATCATCTACTATTAATTAATACATAATCAATGAGTTAATGATGGACCCACTAACGCAAGGTGTATTCGGCGCGTCCCTCTCTCTATCGGTGAGCAAAAAACAACACGTACTCGTCGCTGGGTTCTTTGGGCTAGTCGCTGGAATGGCGCCGGATCTTGATGTTTTGATCCGGTCTGAAAGCGATCCTTTGCTCTTTTTAGAGTTCCATCGACAGTTTACTCATTCACTCTTTTTTATACCTTTTGGCAGTTTCCTATGCGCTCTGGTCTTACACCGACTGTTAGGCAAAAAGCACCAACTATCATTTCAGCAAAGCTGGCTTTATAGCGCACTAGGTTATAGCACTCACGCGTTGTTAGATGCTTGTACTTCTTACGGTACTCAGCTGTTTTGGCCTTTAACGAATGAACGCTATGCTTGGAATCTTGTGTCCGTGATTGATCCAGCGTTTACCCTTCCCATATTAATTTTACTCGTATTTACCCTGCTAAAACGAAACGCGTGGCTTGCACGTATCGCCGTAGTTTGGGCTTTAACTTATCCCACGCTCGGCATGATTCAAAGAGACAGAGCTGAAGCGGCTGGATGGCAACTAGCGAATGAACGACAACACGTACCGATTCGATTAGAAGCCAAGCCCACTTTCGCGAATATTTTGGTTTGGAAAGTGATTTATGAAACGGAGGAGAGCTACCATGTTGATGCCATTCGAGTTGCTCGTTCAATAAAAAAATACCCAGGCGAGTCCATCCTAAAGCTAGACCTAAACCGGGATTTGCCGTGGCTTGACCCGCATTCGCAACAAGCCAAAGACATTGCTCGTTTCAGTGAGTTTTCAAACAGATTTCTCGCGAGATCCCCCGACGACGAACGACATATCATCGATGTACGATATTCAATGGTACCGAATCAATTCAACGCGCTTTGGAGCGTCAAACTGTCACCATCAGCGAGCACGAACACCCATGTCGAATACGTGACACATCGTGACAATAGTTCAGAAGCAAGACAACTCTTTTTCGACATGCTATTCGATTTCTAACCAAGCCAGTAAAAAGAGCTTTCGATGGTGGTGGCTAAAGCAACTCATTATTGCCCCAAAATAATTTAGATTAGTAAATATAATATTTCTGGGTCTGGTAGTTGGTATATATTTCTAAGCTAAATCACTCTCCACAGAATGCCATTTGAGTAGTCACATTGAAGTTTAGTACAGTGTTGTCTCACAACGCGATTGTAAGCATCTCAAATATGTCTAGGGTATTACATAAATTTGGCTTCAGCAGCTGAGTAACAGTCCTCCCCGATAAAAATGCGACTCTGCATTAAATACATACCTCTCTTTTCCATCAAGCAATGAGCCTGAAGCTGAATTACTGAGTTGAGAGGGATTGGCTTGATATAGCGAACATCAAGTCGAGCTGTCATAGCGCAAACATCACGAGCGAATAGGCAATGAGTCATTGCTGCATCGTGCAATGTAGCAATCACACCGCCCTGCATGACACCTTGATAGCCTTGCACTTTTTTAGTTGGTACAATTTGCCCCACAACACCTCCGTCAGCCGTCAACTCAAAGTGGATGGCACTATGATCGTTGAAAAAAGGCTGGCAGCAAACAGCACATTGTTGGTGATTTTTGGGGATATAAATAGACATACAATACTACTCAGTTAGAAAAGACGATAAAACTAGAGGTGTAAACAAAGTGGCAAGACCAAAAAAAGAGCGCAACATTTGCCGAAGCGCACCATACGAGAGTTTTAAACCTAATGGCGTGCCTCTTTCCCAACTCGATAAAGTTGAGCTGTTGGCCGAGGAACTTGAAGCTCTGCGCTTGGCCGATCTCGAAGATCTCAGCCAAGCAGAAGCAGCTGCTAGTATGGGAGTCTCTAGGCAGACATTTGGCAATATCATAAAGCGTGCTCGTTCCAAAGTAGCTCAGAGCTTAGTTCATGGACAGGCACTCATGTTTAGTCGCGAGCCATAGCCTAATAGCCTGATGCCTGCGGTTCCTGTATTTGGTGAAGTACATGCACATGTTCATCGCACGCTTCGACGCAGTTGCACTCTCTTTCTATTTCAATACTAGCTAGCCCACCACAACTGCCTTGTATCGTTTGACCTTTTAGCATTACGCCTATCGCCATTAAGACCACAATAACCAGAAAAATCGCAAAGCTGATTAGGTAAATCATTATTTTTTCTCTTGTTGGTCGATTAGCTTAAACGCTTTTGCCAAGTGATTCATCGCTTGTGGCGAAAGCTTATTAGTGAGTTTTCGAGATCCTGTTACTCTTACTTCACTATATGCTTTTCGCATACCAATCGCAGCAGAACAGTTTGCTTTATTTTTATTCGCTGAGGGCCGAGCAAATTCAATTTGAGTAACTGGAGTTAATTGGTTTTCATCAAAATTCTCCAGAGAGAATCCACGCGGTGCACTTAGAACACGAACATTGAGCTTAAACAGTGTACTCAGCATATTCGAACCAATTGAACGAACGACAACAGCATTCACCTGATTGTCTTGCAATACCTCGCGCCAAAAGTGCTTGTGACCACAACACGATGATGATTTAGGCAACTCAAGGATTCGTTTGGCATTGGTTTGGTTATCCCACAACATAATCTGAGGGGCTTTGGCAAAATGATTGGAAAGAGAAGATTCGCGGCAGGGAATGGCAAACAACATAGTGTTCTCCTTTGTCTGTGTAAGGAGAACACTATATAATTGGTTATTGGCATATGCCAATAACCAATTATGAAAAATTAGGATCCACCGAATTACTACTTTGAGCGGTTATTCAGTGCCTTGACTGGCATGAATGCAGCTCTTTCTCGTCGGTATGATCGATGTTGGTGAAAATCTAAGCGAAGGCAAACAAACGAAACCCTGAGTTGGTTACTTCTATCAGGTACTTTGATTGCTAGCTGCCTTTGGTTTTATGTTTGAACTGTCGGTTTTTCCGTGGTTGACTTAGAGCGGTGTTAGATCGCATGTTACATACCTAAAGTCCCCCGAGAAGAGCTACATTAACAAAACTGCTAACTCAGAATTGTCCAGAACCTTCACAGTCGGCACCCAGTGATAGGGTGTCAACTCGAAACGGTGCCCAGTCACCATCCGATTAATACTTTATCGTTTCAATATCCCAAGTATTTGCTTCCCATCGCTCGGAGTGCCCTCGTAAATACCTAAGAGGTTTGAATACTTGGGATAGAATAAGCTAGTCAGGAATAGCTAAGTTTGAATAGATGCTATCTCAGTTTTGTCCATATACAGATTGTGATCATTGCGACTCTTAGCAAGATAAATAGCCACCACTCTCAAGACTAATTTGCTAAATATCTCAAATACTTATATAAAATACCAATACATTTACAAATTGGAACTTACTATGACTTCACTGATTGTCTTTATTGTCATCATTTTGCTTATTGCGGTGTTCGCTGTCAGCATTTACAACAAACTAGTGACGCTACGTAATCGCTTTAAAAACAGCTTTGCTCAGATTGAGGTTCAGCTAAAACGTCGTTATGACCTAATCCCAAATCTTGTAAGTACAGCAAAAGGTTACATGGAACATGAAAAAGAAACCTTTGAGCGTGTGATTCAAGCCCGTAACCAAGCAATTTCTGGTTTGAAAGCAGCAAGCGATGCGCCAGACAGTGACGCAGCGATTAGCCAACTGGCTCAAGCTGAAGGTATGTTGCAAAATGCCTTAGGAAAATTGAATGTGGTTGTTGAAGCCTATCCAGAGCTAAAAGCCAATGAAACCATGAGCCAACTACAAGAAGAATTGACCAGCACTGAAAACAAAGTCGCCTTTGCTCGCCAAGCATTTAACGATTCAGTCACCAGTTACAACACTTATAAGCAAACCTTCCCGCCAGTTTTGTTTGCCAATATGTTTGGTTTCCAAGATGGCAAGTTGTTGGAGTTTGCAGATACCGAAGCAATTCAAGAAGCGCCGAAGGTTGAGTTTTAATGAAGTTCTTCGATCATCAAGATACCGCGCGTCAGCGTACTGGGCTTTTGGTGTTTCTGTTTTCATTAGCAGTGTTAGTCATCACGGGCTTAGTCAGCGTCCTGTCGATTGGTATCTATTACGGAGTGACTGGTGAACCTTTTGACCAGCAAACCGCTATTCTCTATGCTCTACTCTGTTTTGCAGGCGTTTTATTAGTGGTGGCCATTAGTTCGATGATTCGATTATCTGAGCTTTCATCGAATGGCGGCCGTGGTGTTGCAGAAAGCATAGGTGGCAAGCTTATTTCTTCGAATACCTTAGACACAAAACATAGACAGTTGCTAAATGTGGTTGAAGAGATGGCCATTGCATCAGGCGTTCCTGTGCCTCCTGTTTATGTGATGCCGCAAGAACGGGGCATCAATGCTTTTGCAGCAGGCATGAGTATTGATGATGCTGTCATCGGCGTAACCCAAGGCGCACTCGATAGCTTTACCCGTGATGAACTGCAAGGCGTCATTGCTCATGAATTCAGTCATGTCTTGAACGGTGACATGCGGTTGAACACACGTTTAATTGGTGTGCTGTTTGGCATTACTTGTATCGCGCATTTTGGTCACTTGGTTTTAGACAATACGCACCACACCAGCCGCGCATCGAGAAGCTCTTCAGACTCCGACAAAGGCTTTATGATCCTCATGCTCATCGCTGTCGTCTGCCTAGTACTCGGTTGGGTCGGCACCTTGTTTGGCTCTATGATCAAAGCTGCTATCTCTCGTCAACGTGAGTTTTTGGCCGATGCGAGTGCGGTTCAGTTTACGCGTAATGACCAAGGCATTGCAGGTGCCCTGAAAAAGATAGGCGGTCACTCGTCTGGTTCTAGCCTGAACGCTCAAGCTAGCAATCAAATGAGTCACATGATGTTTGGCCAAAGCAAGCTATCTGGGTTCTTTGCTACCCACCCACCTCTCGAAGAGCGAATACGTCGTATTGAGCCTAACTGGGATGGCAACTTCTTTCGCCCAAGCCAGAATCAAGGTTCAGCTTTTACCAATGAACAAGTGAGTGGCTTCGCTTCAGATGCTGACTTTGCTCCTCTAGACAATAGACAGACATCTGAAGAGCTTAGTGAAACTGGTAAGCAACTTATCAGTCAATTACCGCAAGAGTTGATTGATATTGCTCGTGAGCCTTATAGCTCCCGCTTTATTGCCTTACTGTTAATCTTTGACGGCAGCGATATTCAGCGAGAGATGATCAAAGGGCATATTCCAATGGTCTCACACTCGAAGCTACTGCCGTGGTTGGATTATGAACTGCCCCTTCACTTGCGCCTTCCACTGCTAGAGTTGGCCATACCAGCGCTTAAAGCACTAAGCGAGGGACAAAAGGGTCGCCTTTGTGAAGTGCTACGTGAGTTATCTCAAACTGACAATCACTACTCATTAGGTGAGTGGTGCGTCATTAACTTGCTAGAAAAGCAACTAATCGCTCCATTCGGCTCCACTCGTCAAAACAAGACATTAAAACAGCTAGAGGAAAGCGCACATTGGCTGCTGCGTGAGTTGGCGTGGGTGACACACTCTGAGTGCCAAGACGCCCAACGTGCATTTAATACCGCCCTCTCCTCTTTGGGGTTTGCTGAGACCACGCTAGAAAGTGCCAACAATAACTGGCGATTAAGTCGCACAGCCTTGGAGTTGCTACTTCAGCTTAAACCGGAGCAACGACGCCAGTTTGTAAAAGCGTGCCGTTTAGCAATTGAATCCGATGGGAAAATCACAGTCGCAGAAGGTGAACTTTATCGAGTAATTGCGTGTTTCCTTGAAGTGCCAGAGCCGCCGCTAACTATTTCGATATAGATATACGAAACGTAAAATGCCAGCGATCATCGCTGGCATTTTTGTATCTATCGGCTTGTTTCAGCTCAAGTATATTTATTAACTGATGGTTGGACGAAGGAAATAGATAGCGATTTAACTGTTGCTTATTTTAGCTTTAGTATCTAACACATGAACAGAGACAGGAGGAGCAGCTGTTAAAGTACGAGCTAAAAACGACGACAAGTAAAAAGCCGCCACTTAAGGAATCCCCTAAGTGACGGAAGCTGCTTTATCAAAAAAGAGGCTATCCTTATCGTCAAGCCTAACAAGAACGAGAATGTATCCCTTATGTTCTTGCGATTGATATGCCAACTTCATAATTAACTCTAACCCACTGATTTATATAGAGTCATAGAACTAAAAATTGGATTAACTAGCCTACAGTGCTTTCAAAGAGTGCGCCCTGCACCAAACTGCCACGTCGTTAATTGAAAATCAGCACAGGTTTATCATTTACAGTGGCTTTGATTACCTCTGTGTTAAACACACTAGAGAGCTGCTTTTCTGATAAGACTTCATCTGCCGGTCCATATTGCTGCACAACACCTTTATTCAATAACAGCACCTTGTCGGCGTAACTCAATGTTCTATTGAGATCATGGTTGGACATAACAACAGTAATCCCCATATCCGATACTTTTTTAATGAGCCGATAAAGTAAGCTTTCTTGGCCAATATCTAGCGGTGCAGCGGGCTCGTCTAATATCAATAACTGAGCATGAGGATTAAGCGATGGCCACACTTGCAAACATATCGCGCAAAGTCGCACTCTTTGCCACTCCCCCCCTGACAAATGGTGAATTGGGCGGTGCAGTTTATCTTGCAGCTCTAACAAGGTCGCAAGTTCTACAACGACTTCATCGACAGTTCGGGAATCATGTTGAGCTGAATTGGGAACCGATAAAGCCAAGTATTGCGCGACCATCAAGTTAAATGCAGGCCGATCGCTTTGACTTAAAAACGCGCGATAACTTGCCAGAAGAGCAACTGATGACTCTTTTACCGACAAATCACCATAATAAACCTCTCCGGTACAATCTAATAAACCCGCGATAGCAGATAGGAAAGTACTTTTGCCACTGCCGTTAGGGCCAATTACGTGCAAAGTCTGCCCTTTATCGACATCCAAAGAAAGAGGAAGTAATCGAGAGCCAACCGACAAGCTATTAACGCGAATCATGATTCTTCACCAACATCCAAATAAAAATAGGAGCGCCAATGCTTGTGGTCACAACCCCTAGCGGCAGTTCCGCTGAGTCTAGAGCCGTTCTGGCGATGATGTCTGCAAACACTAACAGCGCTGCGCCACTCAAAGCAGATAATGGAAGCAAATAGCGATTCTCACTACCTAATGAAAGCCTGAGCAAATGAGGGACAATTAAACCAACAAAGCCAATCACGCCACCTAACGCGACTGCCCCGCCCACAAGAATCGATACGGCGAGTATTAACTTCCAGCGTACTGCATCTACATCTATGCCGAGCTGTTTCGCATGCAGTTCGCCCATCATCAACTTATCCAGCACCTGCCCTTTTAAGCAGAGCCAAACTAATACCGGAATCATGCAGAGCGTTAAAATATGATGATGCCAACTTGCTCCACCCACACTTCCCATCAACCAATACATCAACTGTCTTAGACTTAGATCATCACTGAAATAAAAAGCCCAGGTGACAACTGCACCACTCAATATACCTAGAGCAACGCCAACAAGCAGCAATCTGGTCGTGGTCAGCCTCGCAGCCTTAGCAAAAGAGACCAGAAGCAAGGTAAACAACAAAGCGCCTACAACGGCCGCCAACATAAAACCAATCGGCGTAGCAAAGGCGGGTAAGAAAAACAGCACTAAAACCATCATCACACTTGCACCACCCGAAATGCCAAGCACGCCCGGTTCGGCAAGAACATTGCTCAATAAAACTTGTAGTACTGCGCCAGAGACAGCTAATGAAGCACCAATGGCAATAGCGGTAATTAAGCGAGGTAATCGAAGTTGAGTGACAAGCTGTTCCATCAATGGCGTGATTTCAGAAAACGGTGAGATAAATAACTCACCCACCATTAAGTAGAACAGACTAAGGATCAGTAATGCGGAACTGATGATGATTGTGAACAAGTTCCAGCGTCGCTGCTTGCGAGAAAGTAACTGACTAAATTCCATGTAACGAAAACGTTGGCAAAGCCGGTTCCTGTTGGAAAAAATAATGGCTTAACGATACCGTTAAGCCATTGAAATAGGAAGTCTGTTGAACTCGATTAACCAATTAAAGCTCTAGTCGTAGACAACTTGGCCTTCTTCATAACGAGTTTTGACCGGGCATACCATCAAAGCAGCGCGCTGGCCAATCACAACACGACGATTAGGGAAGACAATCGCTTCGCCCTCGTTCTTCGCCATAAGCGGTTTATCACCGTCATGGCCGAACACTTCGCCATGCTTAAACGCAGTAAAGTTCTCGACATCGTCATCAAACATAAAATCGAAGTCATCATGTAATCGAACAATGGTACGGCTTACGCGATACATCACCGGCTTACGAGGTAAGTGCTCAGCTTCTGATGAACTTAACAAATCACGCATCGCCAAATCAAAAGCGACCAGCTTATCTAGTTCGTTTTCACCAATACGAGCCACTCGGCCCAACTCAACAGTCAATGCTTGCGCACCAAAGTTTTCAGCGCTAAACCAACTAAACGTACTCGATGGCGCATTAGAAAACATCACCGCTTCAACATGGCCACTTGCAACGAAATCCATCAACGCTTTGCTGCGGACGGGATGACGTGTCTTAGGGCTAACCACAAACGAGTAATGCTTAGAAAGGCGAATTGCACAGTGCAGATCTAAGTGCCAACGCTGAGCTTCTGTTGTGTCTTGATAGAACTCGGTTACGATACGCTTTAGATCTTGCGCAATATCAAGTTCAACCGAAGGCTCATACTCTTTATCATCAAACAGACGATTGAGGTTAACATCAAGAAAACGTGTGTGAGCATTCGTTGCTGCTGGGTGAGCAATGATAAATAAAAGTCGTTCCGTTACAGCCTGAAAGCCAGACTGAATGTCTGCAACAATCTTGTCGACGAGCTCCATCGGCGCGGTTTCGTCACCATGAATGCCACAAGAAAAAATGATATGTTTTGTCTCCGGCGAAATGTTCGCAGGGATCACTTCAAGTACACCGCGTTGATGTAATTTGAAGACAGTTCCACCAGCCACTGTCGTTTCTCCAGCGGGCATTTCTTGTTCTAAGTCTAAGCTGTCAAAAAGAAAAGATTGGCGAAAGAGGTTTTTCGTCATGCGCTACTCCTTTATTGCACAGCGAGTATGTTAATGAATTGTTCTGACAAATTATGTAGAAGCGATCCCACTTATTGACACAAAACATGTGCCGCATCGTAATTTATCAAATTGTCACACCGTGGTGTTAACTGAAAGCACTCGCGATACAAATGAGCCGAGCTCTCACTCGGCATTGGGATAATATCATAAATGGGAATCGTCTATTTTTGATCTAGCAACGATTCAAACTCATCTATCTTATTTTCTACTCTATCAATGCTTTGCTGCCAAAATTCTCTTGCAGTTAAGTCCATGCCAAGATGTTTATTAACCACATCTTCAGCCATCATTGACCCTGTATCTCTTAGCAGGTTCACATAATCTTGATAGAACTGTTCACCTTTGCTCTCACGCTGCGCATACACACCGATACTGAACAAGTAACCAAACAGATATGGGTAGTTGTAAAAACTCACCTGAGAAATAGAGAAGTGTAATTTACTCGCCCAGAAGTATGGATCCGGCTCAGACATCGAGTCCCCGTACCACTCTTGCCATGTTGAGCTCATCAATTCACACAGTTGATTAGCATCGAGTTCATCTTCCGAACGCTTCTCATAGAAACCTTTTTCAAACTCGTAGCGCACTGGGATATTCACCATCAACGCATAGCAACTTGATAACTCTTCCCACAGCATCTCTAGCTTCTCTTCGCGTGTCTCAACCTGCTCTAGCAAGTAATCGCGAACGATATTCTCCGCAAAAATCGATGCCGTTTCTGCCAATGTCATCGGGTAGCGAGTCTGACAAAGTGGCATATCGCGCATGACCCAGTTATGGAATGCATGGCCGATCTCGTGAGCTAGCGTCAGCAGATCCGAACGGCTGCCTCCCCATGTCATGAAGACCAATGGCGTGCGAGTCGCGGCAAATTTTGTACAGTACGCACCCAAACGACGGTTTTCACTTGGTGCTGCGTCAATCCAGCCATTTTTGACCATCAAGGTCACAAATTCAGCCATCTCACTATCAACGCACGCGAACGCAGAACGTATGATTTCAATCGCTTCGTCAAATGGGTAATTCTTAGGTTCTCCATCGGTGAGACTTGGCATCCCAGCAAGGTGATTCCAAGGTGTCATTTTATTCAAGCCGTGTACGCGAGCCATGAGCTTTCCGGCTTTCTGACCAACATGACGATTCGCCTTCGCCGTTTCCATCATGGCGTCCAGTGTCTCAGCTTGAATTCGGCTCTCATGTAAACTCGGATCTAAGAAATGAACATCTTGGATTTTTGAACGCTTTTGATATTCGGTTAAACGCCAACCTGACAGAGCGTTTAAAATCGCAGCAAAGGATTCTTGATTGTCACGCATCGCATTTTGAACGCCACGCCACGCGGGTTCTTGTGCTTCAAATTCAGTGCCGTAAAGCAAACTTGCCGCTTGAGAAAAGCCAACTTTAGTTTGCATGCCATCTTCTAACGTCACCTGCAAAGAGCCAGTAATATTGTCATACAAACGGCCCCATGCATCTTTGCCATCCACTTGCATAGCAGATAACAATTGCTCTTCAGCAATACTCAGCTTTGTGTCTGCCAACTTTCTCATTGCTTGAATGGAAAAGCTCTGCCCTGATACGTCTTCACTGGCATGGTTTAGAACATCGTCAATAAAGCTTTCTGGCGCTGTCAGCAGCACATCTTGATAAGGTGTAAAAGCTTGGCTCAGTTCCGAGCTTAATTTTGCTACGCGACCTACTAACGTTTTCGCTTCACTGTTTGTCGCGTCAGTGGACGCATGACACTGAGCAAAGGTGTTAATGGTCGAAAGTAGTTTTCCTGCCGCTTCACTGGTTTGAATTGCATTTTGCACCACCAACACAGAAGAACGTGAGTCAGCGTGAATGACAAGAGTCTGAATACATTGTTGGATTAGTTCAATATCTTGAGTAATTTTGCTATCACTTAATCCTTGATACGCGATAGATAAATCCCAATTTGGTGTGGTCATTGTTATATTCCTTGCTCCAACGATTTAAACAAGCGGACTCGCAATTGAGCATACCCGCTTATAAATCGCATCGGCTTTAATGATCTGAATGTGACTAAACGACTGATGACCAATTTGCATCACTGAATAAAGCGCACTGCTTTGCCAATCTATAGGCAGCAATGAAGCTAAAATCATACGAATGGTCCCGCCGTGACATATAACTAACGTGTCTTTTTCGACATCTAATACGAGCTGTTCCCAGCTCTTGGTGATTCTTTGATTAAACGCCTGCAAGCTCTCTGCATTAGGCAGTGTATGCTGAGCAGGGTTTTGCCAAAACAACTCCAGTTCTGGCCAGTATTGCTTGGCGCTCTCAAAAGGTTTTCCATCGAGATCGCCAAAATGAATCTCTTTAAAATCTTGATTAACACTGAGCGAAGCCTGAGGTAGCGCGTCAGACACTTTCAGCGCAAGATCTTTGCAGCGTTTAAGTGGTGACGTGACGATCTGCTCTATCGCCCATTGTTGCGACAGTAATTTATCACAGATTTGTTGTTGCAACGCTTCATCAACTTCCACATCGGTATGGCCATACAATGCAGGCTCACCAACGGTTTTACCATGACGCAATAGATAGATATTAATCGTTTTCGACATGCTAGCCTTTTAACTCCAAGGGTAAGCCGGCCGCGATAAACGTAACCCGTTTAGCCACTTTAGCCACTGCTTGGTTCATCCAACCAGCATGATCAACAAAAAGACGCGTCACTTCTCCCATGGGAACAACACCTAATCCAACTTCATTGGACACTAACACAATCTTCGCGTCAGACGCATTTAGCGCCTCAACCAAGTGCAAAACTTGCGAGCGAATTTGATCTTCTGTTACTGGATTACCTTGGTTATAAATGACGTTGTTCATCCACAAAGTCAGGCAATCCACCAGTACAATATCCGTAGCTTGAAACTGACTAATTAGCTCAGCCAACGCAATTGGGCATTCGTGTTCGGTCCAACTTTCTCCGCGGCGTTCTTGATGATGAGCAATACGACGCTCCATCTCCTCGTCAAATGGCTGAGCCGTTGCGATATAGTGTCTCGTAAGCTTAGCCTCGGCCTTAAGAACAAGTGTTTCGGCAAAGCTTGATTTGCCAGAACGAGCGCCGCCTAAAATCAAATGCACCGACATTTAATACACTCCAAACCAGATGATCATAACAAGATAGCTCAGTAGCTCCATCAATTGCTGCGCCGCCCCTAAGCAATCGCCAGTAAATCCGCCAATACGCTTAATTAACCAAACTTTAAAGCCCATTCGAAACAGTAAAGTTACCGCAAATATTGTCACCATCAGTCCCAAATCTAGCCACAAAGCAGGAATTAAGCTGCTTGCAATCAACACCGCAAGTTCAAGCTTTGTTTGACGACTTGCTAATGGCTTGCTCTTACTGGTATCGCTATCAGAGACATAAGGCATATCGTAAATAAGTGAGGCGGCCAGTGCGCGGCTCACCACATAAGCTGCTATCACCGCTGGCACAAGTTGATCTAATTGAGCGAGTTCACTGAGTAAGACAAATTTACCCAGCAAAGCCATAACCAACGCGCTAGCCCCATACGTGCCGATTCGACTGTCTTTCATTATGGTGAGACGCTTTTCTAGCGTCATACCACCACCGATTCCATCGGCCATATCTGTCAGGCCATCTTCATGAAATGCACCGGTGAGCAATAAGCTAAACACCATCATCAAGAAGATAGAAACGTCATTGCTTAACACCAAGCTCATTGCCCACACTAGTGCGGCACATAAACTCCCTAGCAATAAGCCCACAAGCGCGAAATAGCGGCCAGCTTGATTCATTCGCAGCTCAGAGTATGGCGTATTACTCGGTATCGGTAAGCGAGAGAAAAAGCCTAACGCCAACCAAAACAGTTCCACTTGATATTGAAGCGAGCGCAACATTACACAACCACTCCAGCCTGCTCAAAACTCGCCATGTTGTTATAAAACTCTGCTGCAGCGCGAACAAGTGGCACGGCAAGCACAGCGCCAGTTCCCTCTCCGAGTCGGAGCGAAAGGTCAAGCAGAGCCTCTGCATTCATTTCTTCAAGCAGATATTTATGGCCAGACTCATGAGATTGGTGAGCGAAAATCAAAAAGTCTCGGCACGCAGGTTCTATCTGACAAGCCGCATACGCTGCCGCTGTGGCAATAAATCCATCTACTAGTACTGGGATCTGTTTTTCGGGTGCGGCAAGGTAAGCACCAACCATTTGAACAATTTCAAATCCACCCACTTCGGCGAGAATAGTGTGTACGTCAGCGCCTTTACAACGAGAAACACCTTGTTCAATTAAGCGAGTTTTCTTGGTTAATTGCTCGGTTGTGATACCAGTCCCTAAACCCACGCAAGAGGCAACCTCTCGTTGTGATACCGCAGCTAAAATCGCAGAGGCACTAGAGGTATTACCAATCCCCATTTCACCGAACATCAACAGCGTTGAACCGGATTCTATAACCTCTAAGGCAATAGAGCGCCCAAACGCCAAGCCTTGTGTGACCTGCGCATTAGTCATTGCCGCTTGCTTTGATAAATTCTCAGTACGCTCGCCAAGGCGCTGTACGACAAGGGCTTTGTCTTGGTTCGCTATAGGAAGCAATATCCCGCAATCCACTACTTTTAAATCGACTTGGTTGGCACGGCAAAAGCAGTTAATCGCCGCGCCACCTGCCAAAAAGTTCAACACCATTTGTTGAGTTACCGCACTTGGCGCGATACTGACACCTTCATCTGCAATGCCGTGATCACCGGCGAAAACAATCACGGTCGGCTGGTTGATATTGATTTTTTCTACTAGCGCCCCATTCACATTGCTTTGAATCAGCGCGAGTTGGTGCGCCACTTGTTCTAACTGCCCAAGTGCACCTAATGGTTTGGTTTTTTGATTAATACGATGCCAAATAGCGTCTGAATAGCAATTATCTAGATGGGTCATTATTTTGGTCTCGCAACAGAGAAAGTTTTTTCCAATACCGCATATTCACTACCGCCTAATCGCGACAGTGGATTCACACTCATCGCATCGACCACCACTCTATCTGTTCGATCACCGAGCACAGAATCATCAATGTAGATCGCCTCTATTTGCGCAAAGATCAAGCTTTGAGGCGTTTCCCCAAGCTCTTTAACTTCAAATAAGCTGCAACCAAAGGCTATCGGACAGGCTTTGATTCTTGGTAATTCGAAACCTTCAAACTCAGTCAACTCGATATCATTGGCAGAAACCTCAGACTCTCCGTGGTCAAGCGTTGCGGCAGTCTGAGTAACAAGCTCAGCTAAATCAACGCTTGCGATATGAACAACCATTTTTCCGGTTTCTAACGTATTACGAGTGGTGTCTTTGATCTCACCTGTGGGCTTTTTACCTACTGAGAACATCATTAAAGGCGGATTACTTGAGACAGGGGTAAAATAGGAAAATGGCGCTAGGTTATAGTTTTGCTCACCAGACTCAGTCAAAACCCAAGCGATCGGCCTTGGAACAATAGTTTGAGTCATTAGGTGATAAATTTGAGTGGGGGCAAGCGTACTCAGATCAATGTTCATCGCAAATCCTTTGAATTGACTAAATTCCTTTGGGAACAAGAGTGTATCTCGAATTCTTCAGCTTAACACCCACTTTCCCCTATCACAGCGACGCAAATGTCCTCTCAAAATGAAAGAATTTTCGATTTCGCGCTATCTTTATAGAGGTAACAAGTTTTCTTTTGGGTAATTAATTGAAAGTTAAAGAGAGAAATAGCGGGCATAAAGCATGCATACCCTAATTTGTTACAGCGTGAAAGCGCTTAATTGGATAGCAGAGGAGATTGCTATGTTTGCCAATCAAAAATCTAGAAAACAGAAGCCGACAAAAAATCAGAACAAAACTCAAAGACGAGTTCCTTTGTCGATGACCTAACCTCCACGTCTGCCTAACGGCAATAAAAAAGACCTCGCATGTCGCGAGGTCTTTAAAAACCGCATAATAAACGAACGCTGCGAACAATTGCGCGTTCGACACTATCCCAAACCATGATTTCTGTTTAATTTCCTCACCAGATAGACCTTGGACTTTGGTTTATTGAAACCTGATAAAACTAGTTGAAAGAGGTGTAGTTGCCTTCGCGGCATGACCTTAATCAACAAGTAATGCGTTGATCATAGACTTTCATAATCAATTGAGAGATCCTCACCGCGTATGCTTGTTGTACAAAATACCAACGAACACAACTCTTGAAACTAATGGTGCATTATATTGTATAATCTAACCAATCTTACTGTTATGACAGCGGGCAGCTCAGGGCTTGTCGGTACTGAACTCATTAAGCAAATGCTCGAGCAACAGCCAATCACTCATATTTATGCGCTCAGCCGAAAAGATCTCGCGTTTTATCACCCTAAGCTTCAAGTCATCAAAAATAGCCAACTAGAAATCACTCAATGGGAAGAATCCAACCCAACACCTGATTATGGCTTTATCTGCTTAGGTACGACAAAAAAACAAGCGGGTAGTAAGCAAGCGTTAGAACAAATAGATTACGAGTTAGTATGCAAAGTGGCGCAACAGATGCAAGTGGTTGGCGTAAAACGTCTTTGTATCGTCTCAAGTATGGGGGCTTCTGTTCACTCCCTTTCACACTACCTACGATGTAAAGGTAAAATGGAGATGGCCATTGAAAGGATGGGATTTGAGCAAGTCGTGTTTGTTAGACCCGGCCCATTAGTCGGGCTTCGCGAGCAACCAAGGACAAATGAACGTATCATTCAGGCAACTTTTAAACTACTCAGACCGCTAATGCTTGGCCCCTTGGCTAAGCTGATTCCTATCAAGGCGGAACACGTTTCCAAAGCTATGCTCTATAGTCTATTCGCTCACACCTCGAAGAAGGTGGAAATTCTCGACAGTGTTGCAATGCGTAAGTTACTGAAGCGATACCAATAATTGAGCAAACCACCCTCAAAATGAGCTGTATCTGCTTGCTTTTACAGCGAAATAACTTTTTGCTATAAGCCATTCTGATTTTTCATTTCTCCCACTTCAAACAAATCACTACCCTCCCTTACAGAATTAAATTCCGTATCCATTTAAGTGGTTAATGAGATACATGTAATTAATAAGGAATATCTATTATGTCAGCGGCGGCAATGGCTTCTTTAGCAATATTTGTCGGTATTCTCTTTTTGCTTTACGGACAGCAACGCAAAGAAAATACCCTCTCTCGTCTCGTATTATTCGGTTTAGTTTCAGGCAGTGCATTCGGTCTTGCTCTCCAACTTGTTTTTGGTGAAGGCAACCCTGTCATAGCGCAAACGCTTGAATGGGTCAATATTGTAGGTAAAGGCTACGTTGGCTTACTTAAAATGATCATTATGCCGTTAGTGTTGGTCTCTATGATCGCAGCAGTTGTCAAACTAGAAAAAGGTGGCTCGCTCGGAAAAATTTCAGGGCTTACTGTCTCTGTGTTACTTGCGACAACGGCGATTTCCGCGATCATCGGCATTATGGTGACTCAGGCATTTGGACTTTCAGCGGAAGGTCTAACAGAAGGCGCACGAGAAACCGCTCGAATTGCCGTGTTAGAAAGCCGAGCTGATCGTGTCAGCGACCTAACAATTCCCCAAATGCTCGTCAGCTTCATTCCAACCAACCCGTTTGCAGATCTGACTGGTTCTCGTTCTACCTCTATCATTGCAGTCGTCATTTTCGGCGTTTTAACGGGAATTGCTGCGCGTAAAGTAATGGCTGAGAAGCAAGAACTAGAAGCGCCAATTCGCACTTTTGTTGAAGCGATGCAATCTATCGTTATGCGACTAGTAAAGATGGTCATGGCGCTAACGCCTTATGGTATTGCAGCGTTAATGACTAAAGTGGTTGCGACATCAAGTGCCGGTGACATCCTTAGTCTATTAGGTTTCATTGTCGCTTCTTATGTTGCCATCGCTTTAATGTTTGTTGTTCACGGTCTACTGGTTTCTTTTGTTGGCGTAAGCCCGAAAGAGTACTTCCAGAAAATTTGGCCTGTATTGACATTCGCATTCACGTCTCGCAGTTCTGCTGCAACCATTCCACTAAACGTAGAAGCGCAAATCAACAAACTTAAAGTTCCGCCAGCAATAGCTAACTTATCCGCCTCTTTTGGTGCAACCATTGGCCAGAACGGCTGTGCGGGTATCTACCCTGCCATGTTAGCGGTTATGGTAGCGCCGACTGTTGGCATCGACCCAATGGAAATCAACTTCATTTTGTCGTTAGTTGCCATGATTGTAATTAGTTCATTTGGCATTGCGGGTGTTGGCGGCGGCGCAACGTTTGCGGCGTTAATCGTATTACCGGCAATGGGCTTACCTGTTACCATCGCGGCTTTACTGATTTCAATTGAGCCATTGATTGATATGGCAAGAACCGCGCTCAATGTATCTGGTGCGATGACTGCTGGTACCATCACAAGCCGCTTGCTTGGACAAAAAGCTTCTGATGAAGAATTAGAGACACAGCAAGCTTAAGCATTGCAAACGAATACACATTTTACTTGGCCGGCAAATAGTCGGCCATTTTTATACCATTCAAAACCATATATTCCCTTGTTGATTGCCTTGCCGAGCTTGCAATGGTCTAATACCTAAGTGATTTTCAAACCCTTGGTAAACAGATAATGCAACAAGAGCATCAACCTACGTTTTTCTTTTTCGACTACGAAACGTGGGGAACTAGCCCTGCTAAAGATCGCCCGTGTCAGTTCGCAGGTGTTCGCACCGATATGGATTTCAATATCATTGGTGAACCTCTTGTCATCTACTGTCAGCCACCTTCTGATTACCTCCCTTCTCCGGAAGCCGCGCTTATTACTGGCATAACACCACAAACGGCTGTATCAAAAGGGTTACCAGAGCCTGAGTTTATTGCCAAAATCCATGAACAAATGGCAACGCCCAATACCACTAGCCTTGGTTACAATAGTATTCGCTTCGATGATGAAGTGACACGCTACACTTGTTACCGCAATTTTATCGATCCATACGCGTGGAGCTGGCAAAACGGTAACTCACGTTGGGATCTTTTAGATGTGATGCGCGCCTGTTACGCGCTGAGACCTGAAGGTATTGAGTGGCCAGAAAACGACGAAGGCTTTATTAGCTTTAAACTGGAGCACCTTTCTGTCGCCAACGGGATTGAGCACGCTAACGCCCATGATGCAATGGCAGATGTTATCGCAACGATTGAGATGGCCAAAAAAGTCAAAGCGGCGCAACCTAAGTTGTTCGATTACTTCATGAATATGCGTCATAAGCGTAAACTGAATGATTTGATCGATATCGTTAATATGACGCCACTGATGCACGTTTCAGGAATGCTGGGCAAAGAGTGCAACTACACTAGCTGGATGGTACCGCTAGCTTGGCACCCGACCAATAAAAATGCCGTCATCATGGTTGATCTGGCAAAAGATCCTCAGCCATTACTTGAGCTCGATGTGGAACAACTGAACGAGCGCCTTTATACCAAACGGGTCGATCTACAAGAAGGTGAATTACCGGTTCCAGTAAAACTAGTCCACCTTAATAAGTGCCCGATTTTAGCGCCAGCGAAAACACTAACCGCAGAAAATGCGGAGAATATTGGTATTGACCGCGAGCAGTGCCTGAAAAATCTTGCTCTTCTACGTCAAAATCCAGAAGTGCGTGAGAAACTGATTGGGCTATACAGTATTGAAAAAGAGTACGCCAAAGACAATGACGTCGATAGTATGCTTTATGACGGTTTTTTCTCTCCGGCGGATAAAGCATCGATGGATATTATCCGCGGTACCGATCCGAATAATCTAGCGGCTTTGGATATCTCATTTAATGATGATCGCATTGTCCCACTCCTATTCCGATACCGTGCGAGAAACTTCCCATGGACTTTAGATGAAAGTGAACAACAGCGCTGGGCTGTACATTGTCACGAGTACTTCGAAAGTCGTATTGAAGAGTACACCCTAAATTTGGAAAACTTAGTTCACGAACATGAAAGTGATGAAAAGAAACTGGCTATTTTAAAATCCATTTATCAATACGTTCAAAAGCTAGTATCTTAATACCCTAACGCCTGCACCCTACAGTCGCCTCATGAACATATAAATAGATAATCAGTGATGAGGCGCTGACATCAAGACGATTGGAATCATACCGGTCTTACACCTGGTATTGGACGTTGCATGCTTGCAACGGGCTTTTACATTTCGGACGACAACGACACATGGCGAAAACACTACTGAAATACGCCGTCTCTATGGGACTGATTTTCTTATGTCTCATGGCTGGCATTAACCTACAAACTCTTCTCGATATTTCGATACCGGGCAGCATCATTGGCATGCTGATTTTATTCTCCTTGTTAGCAAGTGGGCTCGTTCCTGTTGAATGGGTACGACCAGGTGCCAGCTTATTTATCCGTTACATGGTTTTATTATTTGTTCCGATTAGCGTTGGCTTAATGGAGCATTTTGATATGTTAATTGCTAATGCATTGCCTATTCTTGCCAGTGCAGTCGGAGGCACCTTTATCGTGTTGGTTCTTCTCGGGCTTATGCTGGATAGAATGCTGAAAGGAGGACACAAGTAATGTGGATTCTCGCAACTATCATCGTCTTCTTTTCAGCACGCTGGCTGTGTCAAAAGTTCAATAGCCCATTCATGAACCCATTGTTAGTCAGTTTAGCCGTGTTAATTCCAATGCTCACCTATCTCAAGGTGCCATTTGAAATCTATTACGCAGACAATCAGTGGATCAACTATCTATTGCAACCCGCTGTCGTTGCCCTTGCTTATCCACTCTATGAACAGCTTCCACAAATCAGAGCGAATTGGCGAATCATCATGCTCGCTTGTGGTGTCGGCAGTGTCATGTCGATGCTGACTTCCAGTTTAATTGCCGTTTACATGCAAGCAGATATCACCTTAATAGCAAGCTTACTGGGTAAATCGGTGACAACACCTATTGCTATGGAAGTTTCGAGCCACTTAGGCGGAGAGCCTGCGATTGCAGCGATCCTAGTTTTGATTGTCGGTTTGTTTGGCGCCATTTTAGCTTATCCGATCTACAACCTACTTAATATCACTCACCCTATTGCGAAAGGACTTACCATGGGCACTGTCTCCCATGCTCTCGGGACAGCAACATGTGCAGAGAAAGATCCTCAAGATGCAGCGTTTAGCTCATTGGCTTTGGTCGTTTGCGGCGTGATTACCTCTATCTTAGCGCCCTCGTTCTTCGCGTTTGCCTTGTGGTTATCTGCGTAAATAGAAATAGCAATGCTTCTAAGGGCTGATTTCAACATCAGCCCGACTCACTTCACTAAATTACTCCTTGCAATCGTTTTCATGTGTGAGCTCACTCAAAATATGTAACCAACAATTCCATTACATTATTTAGTGTGATCAAATGCACGGTAATGTTCTTCACTTCGCCTAAAATGAAATACCAGTATCAAAGCGCAGCTGTACTATTCAAAGAGGCTGTCGCAACGATATCATTTAAAGTTTATACAAGGATTCAACATGAGAAGCCGCATTGAACAAGCGCTAACAGATGCGCCAAGCCAACTAGCTGAGTACCTTTCCCCTATTCTGCTAGCCGACAACTTTGACGCGACTCTTTCAGCGCAGCAGTTTTCCGAAATGCTCTCTCTTACTGGTTTAAAAGATGACGAGCTTCGTGTCGCTCTACTTCCTTTTGCGGCCGCATACTCTTATGCTCCAATCTCAAACTTCTACGTCGGCGCGATCGTCCGTGGCTTATCGGGTCGCCTATACTTCGGTGCAAACGTAGAGATCTTAGGCGCTCAGCTAGGCCAAACCGTTCACGCAGAGCAGTCCGCTATTAGCCACGCTTGGATGAAAGGCGAAGAAGGTATCTCAGACATCACCATCAACTTCAGCCCTTGTGGTCACTGTCGCCAGTTTATGAATGAATTAACGTCGGCAAAAGAGTTAGTCATTCAGCTTCCTCAGCGTGACGAAATGACACTCCAGCAATACCTGCCTGAGTCGTTTGGTCCTTCTGACCTTGGTATTGAATCTGGTCTGATGGCGAAAGTCGATCATGGTAAGCAATGTGAAGAAAGTGATGCTTTGGTCGTCGATGCCATGAGCGCACTTAATCGCAGCCATGCGCCTTATACTAAGAATTTAAGTGGTGTTGCTATTAAACTCAAAGGCGGCAAAGTCTACTTAGGTGCCTACGCTGAAAATGCAGCGTTTAATCCAAGCTTACCGCCACTTCAAGTTGCTATGATCCAGCTACTTCTGGATGGTAAGTCTTTGTTTGATATTGAAGCTGCTGCATTAACTGAAATGGCGGATGGTACAATTAGTCATTTAGCAGATACCCAAGCCACATTAGAAGCGATTAACCCAGACATTCCCGTTAGCTATTTGGCTGTATAGCAAGAACTTGTGAAAACTAAAAAGGCACTTATTTACAGCGCCTTTTTAGTTCGTTTGAATTGAAAACCTTAGATACCTAAATATCGAAGAAAGGTTTTGGATCCACCTCTAAGCTCGTCGGTGCGATCGCCTTTTCAATCTTAGCGTTGCTTGATTTGGTATCAACAAAAGCCACATCAATAAAGCGCTTATATTTTCTAGAATAGAAACACTTCACCTCAGGTTTAAGAGGTTCAGCGGTATTCGAAGTCCAAACAATCCCGACTCGACCATCGCTCAGCTCAACCAATGCCCCAACGGGGTAGACGCCAATGCAATTGATGAATTTATAAACCAATTCGCGGTCAAGGTGAAAAGGTGTCAGGCTCAAGAGAATTTTAAACGCCTCGGCAGAGCTCATGCCTTTTTTATAACAGCGATCCGCTGTAAGCGCATCGTAGATATCTACAATACAGCTCATTCGCCCATGAATAGGAATTTGCTCAGCGGTTAGTCCATTGGGGTAACCTGTTCCATCCAGCTTTTCATGGTGCATTAAGCATACATCGCGACTAATATCACTTAGGCCTGTCACCGTCGTGATGATTTCACCAGCGTAAACTTGATGCATTTTCATGTGTTCGAATTCGTCGGGTGTCAAACGCGCAGGCTTATGTAGCACTTTATCATCCACTTTGATCTTGCCAACATCATGAATGATTCCGCCGATCGCCATCTGTTTTAACGTATCTTTAGGAAGATCTAAGTGCTTACCAAATGAAACTAATAACGTCGCGACGTTAACAGAATGCTCTAGTAAATACTCGTCCTTACTGCGTAACGCAGAAACACAATGAAGTGCATCGGAATCAATAAGCACGGATTCAATCAAGTCATCAGCCCAACCATCCAGCTCGTCGACATGAATGGCCTTACCTTCAAAGGTTTGATTTAAGATTTTCTGCGCTAAGCCTTTCGCATCACGGATGATTTTCGATGCTTTCTTTTGCTGGGAAAATCGGCTCATTTTTTTGCGTTTGATCGGTTTTAAGCTGCTGCTTTCCTCTTCAGCAACCACCTCGATGGAAACCGGTTTAAAAACACTGCCTTTAACGGACAAACTCTGATCTACCCAGGCAAATTTAACCCCGTTTTTAATCAACTGACCAATAGCCTGTTTGGTTGGTACTCGACCGGCATTCGCAAGATTGACACGTTTACTATCTTCTATCGCCGTAACAAACATCCCTACTGTAAGCGTATCAATAGGAATTTTGATCGACTGTTTTGGGTCATACTGCATCTGTTCAACTTCTGGTATCTGGCCACTCGTCCAAACGATCAATACAAAGGCTTTAGTCTCAATGCTGAGACGAAGCTTTCCATACATTTCAAATGGTTGCGGCTGTTATTATTTATAAAATACACGATATCTATATGTTTAAGATTATAATAGCTATTTCTGCTATTTCCTTTTTTGTTTTGCAGCTTTTGTCAAAATTATCATTATTGGGGAAGATTTTTTCGTCACATAACAAAGTTTTAAGTTATTTGACGCCATTAATAATTCATTGTAGCGAGTAATTGCTCCTTCAAACTTGCGCAAACGTTTGCTTTTTCTATTTTAATCCGTATTATCCCCACCAGACTCATATCCACTTAATTAGAAAGGTTTCCTATGTTTGGTACGGCTACTGCTCTTAATGCCACTCGCGTTCTTCTTCTTGGTTCTGGTGAACTTGGCAAAGAGGTGGCGATTGAATGTCAGCGTCTTGGTTTAGAAGTCATCGCTTGCGATCGTTATGAAAATGCACCTGCAATGCAAGTCGCCCATCGCAGCTATACACTGGATATGTTAGATGGCGATGCTCTCCAAGCCATCATTGACAAAGAAAAGCCAGATTTCGTCGTACCAGAAATCGAAGCAATTGCGACAGATAAGCTAGTCGAACTAGAAGCAAAAGGACTCAAGGTTGTTCCAACTGCCAACGCAACCAAATTGACAATGAACCGTGAAGGTATTCGTCGTCTAGCTGCAGAAGAACTAAACTTAACCACTTCCCCGTACCGTTTCGCCGATAGTTACCAAGAGTTTTCTGCCGCTGTTGAAGCTGTGGGCATTCCTTGCGTTTGTAAACCGGTAATGAGCTCTTCAGGCAAAGGTCAGAGCGTAATCAAAACCGCTGATGATGTACAAAAAGCTTGGGACTATGCGCAAGAAGGTGGCAGAACTGGAGCTGGTCGCGTTATTGTTGAGGGCTTCATCGACTTCGACTACGAGATCACGTTATTAACAGTACGTGCAGTTGATGGCGTTCATTTCTGCGCACCAATCGGTCATCGTCAAGAAGATGGAGATTACCGAGAGTCTTGGCAGCCTCAAGTTATGTCAGACAATGCATTGAAAGCCGCTCAAGAAGCTGCTGGTAAGGTCGTCAACGCATTAGGAGGCTTCGGTATTTTTGGCGTAGAACTCTTTATCAAAGGCGACACAGTTATCTTTAACGAGGTTTCCCCTCGCCCACACGATACTGGCCTAGTCACCTTAATGTCCCAAGACAGTTCTGAATTCGCACTACATGTACGTGCATTTACTGGTATGCCAATTTCAAGCATCACTCAGTATGGTCCAGCGGCTTCGGCAGTCATTCTAGGTCAAGGAACATCAGAGAACATTCGCTTTGAAGGCTTAGAACAAGCTCTAGAGGCACCACAAACACAGGTTCGTCTATTTGGTAAACCAGATATTGATGGACGCCGTCGACTAGGTGTTGCTATCACGCGACGTGATTCGATCGAGCAAGCGATAGAAGATGCAGTTGCAAGTGCAGCAAAAGTGAACATTGTTTACTAGCCGATTGGCAACTAGATCTTGAAAAAAGCAGCGTTGGCATTCTTTCTAATTCAAGAACCCAACGCTGTTTTTATTATGATTCGATTAGGTACACTTCTTCAGCAAAACGTGCTGATTCATGCTTCGCGATCTTCGGATGCTTCTCAGCCTCCTCATCACTGTTTAGTTTGGTGATCTTAAAACCAGAATATAGCGCTCGCACCTCTGACTCAGGGACCGCAAATGGTGGACCCGGCATGAGATCCTGATCGTAATCCAACGTGACCAATAGGATACGGCCTCTTGGCTTGAGCAAGGATTTCACTCTCTCTACATATTCCTCTCGCATCTCTTTTGGCAATGCTATTAAAGATGCTCGATCGTAAACGATATCGACAGGCTTGATGGGCGCGGTAAAGAAATCACCAGTGTAAATAGACAGCTCATCGAACTGGAACAATTCATGTTGGCCGTTAACAGGCATCACCATTGGCGTATAGAAATGTTCAGCAAAAAAGGCACGAACTGCGATATTGCTCAGCTCAACACCTTGCACATCTTGGTGTTTACTTGCTAACCAAACTAAATCCTCTGACTTACCACACAAAGGAACAAACACTGTGTCTTCAGGTGTTGGTAAGGTATGCGACCAGTATTCAATTAGTAATGGATTCACATCTTCTAGGTGAAACCCGATCTGGTTTGCCGCCCACTTAGAGTGCCAAAACTCACGATCCTTCATAACTATTCTCTGTTTCTGACTTGTAGGTCACATAGCCTATCTGAAAGTAACTCATAAGAAAATCCTCTCTCACGAGTTACTGAAGAAGCGATTCAGATTAGGTTCATATAACTACTTTATACTTACTTACAACTTAAGGATGAACTAAAGCGAAACTAGGAACTCCAATGAAATGGGAGCCAGTTCAAATATTCTAAATGGAACAGAAAAACCTTATTGGAATAGCGGAATTAGCCCCAAGATAATGATTAGAGATAAGTAGAACTTAGTGACAAAACCTTTTTTGACACCTTTTTCCTAAGCTACTACGAATCTAAGGAGAGTGAATGAGTCTATTCTTGCGTACAACGGCCCTAATGCTTTTGATGCTCAGCCGAGCACCCGCGTTTGCCGCTGTTCCACCTGCACCAGGCAGTGAAGAAAATCGTCCCGCGAACCAGAACGAAGTCTGTTCTCAAGCATTCAAACATAACCTAAGTGGCCTTTACGGCATTAAACCAATTTCATCAACGCCACTTCAGCCATATTCTGATTTTGATATTCTTTACAGCAAAGCGCATCAAGCTCAAGCCGAACTCGAAACCATCTGTAAAAGTACTGCCCTTCTAACCTCAACAGAAGCTTACTTTGCTGGCGTAAAATCAGCAGAGAGAGCAAAAGAGAAGATCGCATACGAGCTAGACGGTCAAACCGAGCGTATTACTGACCTAGCGAGAGCGACCATCGTAGCGGATGATATTGAAAGCCTAATGTCTGCCTACGAAGTTCTAAATCGTGAGACCACGATAGTTAAAGTGAAAAACCGCTTTAAAAATCCAGGCGCGTCAGGCTACCGTGACCTGAATCTTTTGGTTCAACTACCAAAAACAAACCTAGTGGCTGAAGTGCAAGTTCACTTGAAAGCCATTGCGGATGTGAAAAGTGGCCCAGAGCACGATCTTTACGAACAAATTCAAAAAATTGAGCGCAAAGCGGCTGCAGAGCGTAGAAGCTTCAACGAATTCGAAGTCGCGCAAATCAAAAACATGCGCAGCCAGTCAAAAGAGCTATATCAACAAGCTTGGCAGCCCTACTTAACGACTCACCTAAGCGCAGCTTAACCTAAACGAAAAGAGCCCTCATCGAAATGAGGGCTCTTTTTTATGAACGCTGCATGCTTCTATACAGAAAGCACTCTGTTTGCCGCAGACATAATCTCTGCGTCACTGGCATCTAAAGAAAGCGTAAACGACACATATTGATCACCACGCATGCTTAGTGAGCGATCCACTTCCGCTAAACAGTGCATTACACGGCCATCAAGGATGAAAGATAACTCAATCTCTTTCTTGTTAATAAAACCGTTGTTGCGAAATTCAATCTCTTGGTAACAGCCTGACTTTGACGTGAAGTTACCACCACGCAAATGGCCTTTCTCTACATCTGCTTTCACCATACCAAAACCAGCCTGCTCAATCGCAGAGATAACCTTAGCGGCTACTGGCAGCGGTTTCACTTCAACAAAGTCACGGTCTTTTGGATCGATAGCAAAATCAATGTCTAAGGTTGTTTCAACCCAAACGTGGCATTGGTTTTTCTTCGCGTTAAGGGCAGTGATTGGCGCTTCATCATCCAACTTTAGCTCAAAAGGCACCTGTTTATTTTCACCCGGTTGAATAGTAAAAGGCTGCACAGCTTCAAGTTTACCCAGAATGAAATCTTGATAACTTACACTGTCGTCACTTTCTACTTTAACTTCCGTACACAGCTTTAAGTTGATCGCATCAATATGTTGCTCAACGTCTCCACCTTGAATATGAACAACACCTTTAAGCATTTCGCCCTGAAATACAGACATGCTCTCTAGCACAGTGTCGACTTTTGCTGCGCCAATACCTAAAGAAGCTTTCAATTTACCGAACATCTCTTTCCCTTATGATTATCATTGTTTGCATTGATTTAACGTGTCACTAACGCAGATGGCAAGTGCTTTCTTACTGAATAGTGACGAATTAGTAGCTGTTTCTCACTTTTCCTAAGACTTACTTTTTCTTACTTTACTCACCACGTCCTTGCAATCGCAGCTCAAATGTATAACCATTTGTATAGTCAATAAATAGAAATGATCGAACCTTATGAGCAATTCTCCTCTGTATCTGCAAATCAAACAGTATATCGATGAAAAAATCACATCGGGGCAATGGCCGATAGGTCATCGAATTACCACTGAAATTGAACTGACCAAACAATTCAATGTGAGTCGTATGACAGTCAACAAGGCAATCCGCGATTTAGTGGCAGAGGGAAAGCTACAACGCAAACCAAGGCTCGGGACTTTTGTATGCTCAGCAGATGAAAAAGCGGAATCTCCGCTGCTTGATATTCGCAATATCGCTGAAGAGGTCAAGCAAAGAGGGAAAGATTACTCAAGTAAGGTTATTCATCAAATTGCTAAAAAAGCAGATGAGGCTATCGCAACCAAATTGGGCGTGATGCTCAACACAGACATTTTTTATAGTGAAATCATCCACTTTGAAGATAAATCTCCGATCCAACTTGAGCTTCGTTGGGTCAATGCACACTACGCGCCAGACTATCTTGAGCAAGATTTCACTCAAATGACGCCAAACCAATATCTATCAGAGAACTGCCCTTTGAGCGCCATCGAGCATACTGTAGAAGCTATCGTTGCAGACGACCACGTGCGTTCAGCGCTTAGACTTGGGGCCAACGAACCTTGTTTGCTCCTCAACCGAAGAACTTGGAGCCATGATAAGCTAGTGAGCTCAGCATTACTCTACCACCCCGGTACTCGTTACAAATTAAGTTCTAAAGTTTTACTTTCTTAGAGCATTTCATACTTTTTCATCGATCACATTTTTGCAACATCCAACTTGATCAATTGATCATCCTGAATCAATATTTGTATATACATTTAAATCAATGGATTTTGATACATGGTTGGAAACACACATTCACATCTGCAAGCCTCTACTCCTTACGATTTAGTGCTTATCAATGCCAGAATCGTTTCTATGGTGCGTGGCGAGCAAGGCTATCAAGTCAGTGAACCAACCTCTCTTGCTATTCAAGCGGGTAAAATCGCAGCAATTGGCGATATTGACGCTTCAGATTACCATAGCTTTGACTGCCGAAACCAGTTGATCACTCCAGGGTTTATCGATGCTCATACTCATCTCATCTTTGCCGGTAATCGCGCAAATGAGTTCGAAATGAGACTCAATGGTGTGCCCTATCAAGAGATCGCCAAACAAGGTGGCGGTATTTTATCGACCGTTAGAGCCACCCGAGCAGCAAGCGAAGAGCAACTCATTGAACTTGCTTTACCTCGTTTAGACGGTTTGATAAGAACGGGCGCGACCTCCGTTGAAGTAAAGTCTGGTTACGGCTTAACGCTTAAAGACGAAATCAAAATGCTTAGGGCTGCCAAAGCACTTGCCGATCATCGTAAAATCCGCATATCTACAACCTTGCTGGCGGCTCACGCAGTTCCACCAGAGTTTGCTGGCAAACCCGATAGCTACATCGACCTAGTCTGCCAAGAGATCATTCCTTTAGTTGCCGAAGAACACTTGGCCACCAGCGTCGATGTATTCTGTGAGTCCATTGGCTTCAATCTTGAACAAACTGAACGCGTATTTGCTGCTGCCCATCAATATGGACTCCAAGTTAAAGGCCACACTGAGCAGCTTTCCAACCTAGGAGGAACCACTCTCACGGCTCAATACTCCGGCTTATCCGCGGATCATATTGAATATCTCGATCAACACGGAGTCGAAGCACTGGCGCAATCAGGCACCGTTGCCACCCTTCTACCCGGCGCTTTTTACTTTTTAAAAGAGACACAAAGACCACCGATTGAGCTCCTACGCCAACACAATATCCCAATGGCACTTGCGACAGACTTAAACCCAGGCACCTCACCTTTCGCAGATTTGACTATGATGATGAATATGGGCTGCACGTTATTTGGCCTCACACCTGAAGAAACCCTTCGCGGAGTGACCTGTCATGCAGCAAAAGCATTAGGTTATGGCGAGAGCCGAGGTCAGCTACAACTTGGATATGATGCAGATATCGCCATTTGGGATGTGACTCAACCAGCCGATTTCAGCTATCAACAAGGCGTATCAAGACTTTCCGCTCGCATAATTAAAGGGGAAATCGATCATGTCTGAACTCAACCAATCTAAATGTCCATCGACTATCCAAGAGTTTCATTGGCAAGGCCGCCATGATGCGGAAGATGGCGCAATGGGAAAGCGAGTTCATCATGTTATAAAACAGATCCCCGTGAGTGAACTAGAACCGTATCGAAATGCAGTTAGCCTATTAGGTTTTGCCTGTGATGCTGGGGTCGCTCGAAACAAGGGCCGAGTTGGCGCACGTAAATCTCCTGACTTGATCCGTCGCGCTTTGGCTAACATGGCTTGGCACAAACAAAGTGCACTCATCGATTTGGGTAATGTTGTCTGTGAAGATGACTTGCTTGAGCAATACCAATCTGAATGTGCCGATGTAATTGCAATGGCGCTGCGTTCAACACCCGTCATTACCTTAGGTGGCGGCCACGAAGTAGCATGGGCGTCATTTCAAGGACTTGCCCGCTACTTTGATTATTTGAACCCAGCTACACCACCGAAGATAGGTATCATCAACTTTGACGCTCATTTCGATTTACGAGCATTTGAAAGCAGCCATGCCGATGTTAAACCCAGCTCTGGTACCCCGTTTAATCAAATCCATGATTATTGCGTAAAACACGATTGGCCATTTCATTACGCATGCTTAGGCGTTAGCCGCGCCAGCAATACACAGGCGCTATTTCAGCGCGCCGAAGAACTCAATGTTTGGTTTGTGGAAGATAAAGATCTTGCCCACTTAAACCACATTTATCACCTAACTCAATTGCAGCACTTCATCGACAAGTGCGACTACATCTACCTCACCATTGATCTGGATGTGTTTCCTGCTGCAACCGCGCCTGGAGTGAGTGCGCCAGCGGCCCGAGGGGTAAGCATTGACACCATTGCCCCATTCTTAGACAGAATTTTGCATTACAAACAAAAGTTGGTTATCGCCGATATTGCCGAGTACAACCCTACCTATGACGTAGATAGCCAAACCGCGAGGTTAGCTGCTCGACTTTGCTGGGATATTGCCAACGCTTTTTCAGAAAAATAACCATTAATAAGTAGTGGGCCTAACCCGAGTTCGCTTGGGTTGGAAGAGCTCTTGCTACTTAAATAACGTGAATCACAAGGAGTCTGACCATGACACAGCGCCAAGTTGAAGATAAGCGCCTTGATACCAGCCGCACTATTCGTGCTCCGCACGGTACCACTCTAAGAGCGAAATCTTGGCTAACGGAAGCCCCACTTCGTATGTTGATGAATAACCTAGATCCAGATGTAGCGGAGCACCCGCACGCCTTGGTTGTTTATGGCGGCATTGGTCGCGCAGCGCGCAACTGGGAATGTTATGACAAGATCGTAGAAGTACTTGAGCGTCTTGAAGATGATCAGACTTTATTAGTGCAATCTGGTAAACCTGTCGGTGTCTTTCCAACCCATAAAAATGCGCCGCGCGTTCTGATCGCCAACTCAAATTTGGTGCCACATTGGGCTAATTGGGAGCACTTTAACGAGCTCGATAAACAAGGCCTGATGATGTATGGCCAGATGACGGCTGGTAGTTGGATATACATCGGCTCTCAAGGCATTGTTCAAGGCACTTATGAGACTTTTGTCTCTGTCGCTAAAAAGCACTTTAACGGCGAGCCAAAAGGGCGTTGGATCCTAACGGGTGGTCTTGGCGGCATGGGTGGTGCTCAGCCTCTCGCAGGAACCATGGCAGGCTTCTCAATGATCGCGGTTGAATGTGACGAATCACGTATCGACTACCGCATCCGCACTGGTTATGTCGATAAAAAAGCGACAAGCCTAGATGAAGCTTTGGCAATCATCTACGAATCAGAGACTCCAGTATCTGTGGGTCTATTAGCAAACGCAGCAGACATCTTCCCTGAACTGGTTGAGCGCAACATTACGCCAGATGTGGTGACAGACCAAACCTCTGCACACGATCCCCTTAACGGCTACTTACCTCTTGGCTGGTCAATGGAACACGCCGCTGAGATGCGTCTAAAAGATGAAGCAGTGGTAGTGAAGGCGGCAAAAGAATCGATGGCAGTGCAAGTGAAAGCAATGTTAGAGCTTCAAGAACGTGGCGCAGCGACCCTTGATTACGGCAACAACATCCGTCAGATGGCTTTAGAGGAAGGAGTTGAAAATGCATTCGATTTCCCAGGCTTCGTTCCTGCCTATATTCGACCTTTATTTTGCGAAGGTGTTGGACCGTTCCGTTGGGCAGCCCTATCTGGCGATCCAGAAGACATCTACAAAACAGACCAGAAAGTAAAAGAGCTGATCCCTGACAATCCTCACCTGCATAACTGGTTAGATATGGCTCGTGAGCGTATCCAATTCCAAGGCTTACCGGCGCGTATTTGCTGGGTTGGTCTGAAAGATCGTGAGCGTCTTGGTCAAGCTTTCAACGAGATGGTTAAAAATGGTGAGCTTAAAGCGCCAATCGTTATTGGTCGTGACCACCTAGATTCGGGATCAGTTGCAAGCCCTAACCGTGAAACAGAAGGCATGATGGACGGTTCCGATGCTGTTTCTGATTGGCCGCTATTGAATGCGCTTCTCAACACGGCAGGCGGTGCAACTTGGGTATCCCTGCACCACGGCGGCGGCGTTGGCATGGGCTTCTCTCAACACTCTGGCATGGTGATCTGTTGTGATGGCAGTGACGATGCGTCCGAACGTATCGCTCGCGTCCTACATAATGACCCTGCAACTGGCGTTATGCGCCATGCCGATGCGGGTTACGACATCGCGAAAAATTGCGCAGCTGAGCAAGGTTTAGATTTGCCGATGCTCAACGAAGAACTCAAAAAGCTTAAGTAAGCAACCTGAAGTAAGGAATATGAAGATGTTAACGTTACAGCTAAAGCCAGGACAGATTAGCTTAAAAGAACTGCGTCAGGTTAGCCGCTCCCCTGTCAATCTATCACTCGACCCAAAGGCGATTCCAGCGATTGACGAGAGTACCAAAGTTGTTGAACAGGTGATTGCCGAAGATCGAACAGTTTATGGCATCAACACAGGTTTTGGGCTACTCGCCAATACTCGCATTGCGCCAGAAGATTTAGAGACGCTGCAAAAAAGTATTGTTCTCTCTCATGCGGCAGGCATCGGCAAACTGATGTCAGATGAAACGGTGCGCATGATGATGGTCCTTAAGATCAATAGCCTATCTCGTGGCTACTCAGGTATTCGTCTGAAAGTCATTCAAGCCTTGATAGACTTGGTCAACTCACAAGTTTATCCATGTGTACCACAGAAAGGCTCTGTCGGCGCTTCAGGTGACTTAGCCCCGCTAGCCCACATGAGCACAGTTCTACTTGGTGAAGGGGAAGCACGCCACAATGGTAAGATCATCTCTGGCTTAGAAGCGCTTCAAATTGCTGGCCTTGAACCTATTACACTGGCCCCTAAAGAAGGCTTGGCTCTACTCAATGGTACTCAAGCATCTACCGCGTTTGCTTTAGAAGGCTTGTTCGCGGCTGAAGATTTATTTGCTTCTGCAACGGTATGTGGGGCTATGTCGGTTGAGGCTGCTTTAGGTAGTCGCCGACCGTTTGATCCTCGCATTCATCGCGTTCGTGGTCATCGAGGTCAAATGGACGCCGCGCTTGCGTATCGTCACATGCTCGACGCTAAGAGTGAAATTGGTGAATCGCACACAGGATGTGAAAAGGTTCAAGACCCATACTCACTTCGTTGCCAACCGCAAGTGATGGGCGCCTGCCTACAACAAATTCGTAATGCGGCAGACATCCTAGAGATTGAAGCAAACTCTGTATCTGATAACCCTCTGGTGTTTGCTGAAGATGGCGATATTATCTCGGGTGGTAACTTCCACGCAGAGCCTGTTGCAATGGCCGCCGATAACCTTGCTCTCGCCATTGCAGAAGTAGGCAGCTTATCTGAGCGCCGCATGGCTCTGTTGATTGACAGTGCATTAAGTAAGCTGCCACCATTCTTGGTTGATAATGGTGGAGTTAACTCAGGTTTCATGATTGCTCAAGTCACCTCTGCAGCGTTAGCGAGTGAAAACAAAACACTCGCCCACCCTGCATCAGTAGACAGCCTGCCAACATCTGCGAACCAAGAAGATCACGTTTCAATGGCCACATTTGCGGGTCGCCGACTCAGAGACATGGCAGAAAACACTCGCGGTATTTTAGCGGTAGAGTACCTTTCTGCCGCGCAAGGAATCGATTTCCGAGCACCGCTAAAATCTTCACCTCGCGTTGAAGAGGCGAAGCAAATCCTACGTGAGAAAGTGACCTTCTACGATAAAGATCGCTACTTCGCGCCAGATATCGAGAAAGCTAACGCACTCTTAAAGTTAGCGGTACATAATCACCTGATGCCAGAATCAATTCTGCCAAGCATTTAACCAAAGAAAAGTTCCTGACGTAACAACGAATAAGCCCCTCAATTGAGGGGCTTAGTTTTACTGGCGTCTGCGAAGTAAAGGCAGAAGAGCAAGGAGTGACAGCCAACCGAGACTACCACCACCGCCTCCACCGCTCGTATTCGTGCTTCCTGACGAAGTCTTAACACCTTTTCGGAAGTTAGTGATATAAACAGCATCATCTCCTTCGCTAATAGAGCCGTCTTTAACGTAATCAAACTTAATGCGATTTGACTCATTGAATAACTGAATTTGCTGATTGAAATTGTGTTCCCCTCCAATTCCATCGATTATCTGACCATTGATATAAAGATAAACGTAGTCTACAAACTCTGTAGATATTCTTGCGTCAAACGAATAAATACCAGGTGCCAACCCGTCAATGATTAACGTCGAACGTTCATTGTCATTAATTGGCGCTGAGCGCAAACCATTAGAAGTAACCTGCCAAGGGTGCTCGTTCGAATAGAGCGTTTCACCATTAGAGAGTGACAATGCATCTGCCAATGATTCGTGCAACTCATCAGCCACCTCAAAATGTGCAATTGAATCTACCGTATATCTCTTACCATTCTGTTCATATGAAAAATCAACAGAAAGTGTTGTTTCTCCATAATCGTGAGGATTGTTTTTTGATACTCTCACGACACACTGCGAGCCTGAAGAAAGCGGCGTATCCTCGCGGCATGAGTTGGCTACAATGGTGAAATCTGAAGATAACCAATTGCGCGCTACACCTTTGTATACAACAGCGTCATTGGAGAAGTTTTGAAAGACAAAATCATGTTCCAAAGATCCCGGAGTGCGGTAACCTGCAAACTCCTCACGAACATAACTAAAGCCAGAACTATGCTGTTCAATCCAATTATTTAAGTAACTAATGTTACTGTAAACCCCATAGCTACCTTGCTCTCCACACCTCAAAGAGCCATAGCTAACAATACCTAATTGGATACCAGTACTTTCGACGACAAGTGGCCCACCACTATCACCACGGCAAGAGTCATACCCCTCCGTGTTTGTGCCTGCACAGAATTTGGCTGAGTTCTCATCATTCAAAACCCAAGGGAAAGCCGTAGCACACTCACTTTGGCTCACCATTGGTACTGTCACCTCAAGTAACTGATCTGTCGCAGTGTGATTTCCATATTCTGGGGTCGTTGAGCCCCATCCAGCTACCGTAAGCGGAGCGCCTACGTATGTTTCACCACGCGTATTCACATTCGCCAGTTCAACAGGGATTGCCTCATTGGCACTAAGCTTTCGAGGCAGTTCTAGGATTGCTACGTCATTTTCTAATGAATTGGCAGTGTATTCGTGATGAAGATAAATCTTACTAACACTAAGGCGGGATCCTTCCGCTCCTTCCTTCTTTAAATCATTAATACCTACGATGACATCTATATCACCTGCGGTTATTTGTTCAACACAGTGTGCTGCAGTTAATACATATCGGTCACCAATATAACTGCCACCACAAAACTGACCATCGGTCGCAGATTGACCTTTAGATACAAGCGCTGTCATATAAGGCCAATCAGATTGAGATGCCTCCACACCATCTATAATTCTTGGCGTAATATCTTGAGCTTGAGCTGGAAGAGAGAGGAGCGCCGCTGCCCCAATCATCGGAGTTGCTAATATACGTATCATGAACAATTATCCTTTTACATCATATACATTGGTTCGATGATACGGACTAAATCTTGTTCACTAAATACGCCAAGGCATGGTGAATTATTTCAAAAAGTAATTTTGCGACGTACTTATATCCAACGTCTGACTCGTTGCATGTAATCTAGATACTGAGCGCCAAATAATTTTTCAAGTGCTTGCTCTTCTGGGCGAATCTGAAATCGATTCATATACAGCACAAATAAAAACGAGCAGGCAACAGCGAGTAGATTTTGCTGCCAATAGGCATAACCAAGCAACAGTAGAAATAGACCTAAATACATAGGGTTTCGGGTATAGGCGAAGATTCCGGTATCAACAACGGATGATGCGTCTTCAACTTTTACCGGATTAACTGTGGTTTTTGCACGGCGAAATTCATACACGCCTGCGAGCCCAATAATACCGGCTACAACGAAGCATAGGCCAAATACAATAGAAGGTAGGGGCAGAGCGACGTTAAGTTGAATAAACTCATGCGCTACCTTATTGATAACGACAAGCAAAATAACAAAGACCCCCACAGGTGGGATTTTACGTTCTAACTTATCCATAGGTTTCATCGACTCCTTGTTTCCATACAAAATAGCCCAGCGTTTCTCACTGGGCTATGTCGATTTAAATTAAAGTCAGCAAAGCTTGAACAGGATGCTTAGCTTTCACTCCTTCAAAACGCTTCACTTGACTTCGGCAAGAGTATCCCGTGATCAAGCAGCGATCTTGTGGTAACTGCTCAAGGTTTGGCTTCCAACTCAATCCGTAGATATCCTTCGACATCTCTAGTTTATCGACTTCGTGACCAAACGTCCCCGCCATACCACAGCAGCCAACAGGCACTGTATTTAAACGCGCGCCAAAGTGAGCAAATATTGCGCCCCACTCTTTTTCCGCGTTTGGCATTTTGGTTTTTTCAGTACAGTGCGCAAATAGATACCACGGCTCACTATCATTCTCGGAAGATAAGTCGAACTCGCTTAAACGTGGCTCCAGCCATTCATGTGCAGTCAGCACTTCAAAGTCCCCGCGTTTATCACCAAGCGATTCTGTGTACTCATCTCGATAACAGAGCACCAGCGCAGGATCCACGCCAACCAGAGGAATATCGAGATCCGCTACCTGTTGTAAGAACATTGCCGTGTTTGCAGCATTATTGGCAAACTGCTTGAGGAAGCCTTTTACATGTTGCGCTTTGCCGTTTGGTTTAAACGGTAACAACACTGGGGTTTTACCAAGTTTAATCACCAAATTAGCAAAATCTTCCACCACCTCAGCATCGTAGTAACTGGTAAATGGATCCTGAACAATCACCACATGGTTACGTTTATCATCACTTGATAAAGCAGCTAGCGCTTGTAAATCAAACGCTTTAAGACCTTGCAGGCGGTGAGTTAATGTTGGCACTGACATCAGAGGGGCATCAACGTATCCAACTGTTGATGCTGTTAAATCTTGAACCCACTTCTGCTTAAGGACGCCATTAACCACTTTTGGCGCTTTCGCCATCAGCGGTAACATTGTCTCAATGTTCGCAACGAGATAATCCTTCGCAGGACGCTGATAGCGTGAGTAATAGATATTCAAAAAACGCGAACGGAAACTTGGTACATCAACCTTAATCGGACACTGACTCGCACACGCCTTACACGCTAAACATCCATTCATTGCCTCATGAACTTCATGCGAGAAGTCATACTCGTGGCGCTTATTAAACGTATTGCGTACTCGATCTAGCATGGATTTAATGGAAGAAGAATCTTCAAGCGCTTGTTTTTCGAGATCGAGAATATCAATGCCTTGTTCTGTCAGTTGACGCAACCACTCTCGAACTAGACCAGCACGGCCTTTCGGCGAATGCCTGCGATCAGCAGTTACCTTCATTGATGGGCACATAGGTGAAGACGTATCGTAGTTAAAGCACAAGCCGTTACCATTACACTCCATCGCTTGCTTAAAGCTGTCGCGAACTTTCACATCAATTTGACGATCATAGTAACCACGCTTGGTGTCGGTCACTTTAACCAGCTCAGCATCGCTATCAAGCGGCGTACATATCTTACCCGGGTTCATCTTGTTATGAGGGTCGAAAGCCGCTTTCACTCTTCTCAGCTCAGTAAACAGCTCCTCACCAAAAAACTCTGGCCCATATTCTGAACGGAAACCTTTACCGTGTTCCCCCCACATTAAGCCACCGTATTTGGTCACCAGCTTAACCACTTCATCAGAAATCTCGTGCATTAAAGCTTCTTGTTGAGGATCACATAGGTCCAAAGCTGGGCGCACATGGAGAACACCAGCATCAACGTGGCCAAACATGCCATAGTTAAGTTGCTTTTCATCAAGCAGTACACGGAATTCAGCGATAAAATCAGCAAGGTTTTCTGGCGGTACACAGGTATCTTCAGCAAATGCGACTGGTTTAGCACGACCTTTGGCCGCCCCTAACAAACCCACAGCTTTTTTACGCATGTTGTAGATACGGCCAATGCTTGGCAAATCATCACACACTTGATAGCCAATAATGCCCGCTTCACCTTGTTCAAGCATTTCATCGAGGCGTGCTGTTAGTGCAGAGACCTGTTCAGAAACCTCTTCGGTATCTTGACCCGCAAATTCCACCATATTAATGCCCTGCATATCTTTGCCAGGTACATCGGTTAGTAGGTCACTCACTGTATGCCAAACAATATCTTGCTTAGCTAGATTCAAAACCCTTGAGTCGACTGTCTCCACCGAAAGAGCTTTTGCATCGACCATAAACGGAGCATTTCTTAATGCTGAGTCAAAGGTGTTGTATTTAACGTTGACCAAAGTTCGCGCTTTAGGGATCGGTGTCAAATTGAGCTTTGCTTCAGTGATAAAAGCAAGTGAACCTTCGGCACCACACAAGACACGAGTTAAATCAAACTGATCAGACTCTTCATCCAGTGCATTTTTTAAATCATAACCGGTTAAGAATCGATTGAGGGGAGGAAACTTAGCATTGATCTGCGGTCTTTTCTCACGACAAACACGCTCTGTGACTTGAAGTGCTTCATAAGCGTACTCGCCTTCTTCCGGCTGCCCATGTGACAGATCTGATTCTAGAATCGAACCATCGGCAAAAACCGCTTGCAGAGATAACACGTGATCAGAAGTCTTGCCATATTTCAAAGAACCTTGGCCAGAAGCATCCGTATTGATCATGCCGCCTAACGTTGCGCGATTACTGGTCGAGAGATCCGGAGAAAAGAAATAACCGTATGGACGAACAGCATCATTGAGCTGATCTTTCACCACGCCTGTTTGAACACGAACCCAACCTTCTTGCTCATTGATTTCAAGCACTTGATTCATATGACGAGAAAGATCAACAACAATACCCTTCGTCAGTGACTGTCCATTCGTTCCGGTGCCACCACCACGAGGTGAGAAGGTAATGCGCTCATAGTCTGGATCGCAACTAAGCTTACCAATAAGGGCAACATCTTGTGTTGATTTGGGGTGAACGACCGCTTGCGGCAATTGTTGATAAACGCTGTTATCGGTCGCGACAGCTAAACGGCTCGAGTATTGATTTTCAATATCTCCGGTAAAGCCAGATTGGCGTAATTTATCCAGAAATTTGAGAACGATGGGATCGACATCTGCTTGAGAGTGTAATCTTGGTAACATTTGCTTCCTGCCCCTACTACGCTGATCCAATCAGCATTGGGTTCTATACATTAAGTTATAATTTTTGAATTAGGTCACTTTACAACATTTAAAAGGGTGATCAAAACAGAAATGCAGTGTCAAATTGGAACTTATTGCAATTCTTTTCCACACTTAGAAATCATGGACTTGATTTAGAGTGCTTTTATGAGCGAATCATCAATGAAGAAAAATAAAATTATCACAACTGAAGACATCTTATTAAAGCTTTGCCAATCGGTATCAGGCGTACTGACTTCAGCAACTAGTTCGCAAATAAACTATTCTGCAATGGTGCAGAAAATAACAAAGACAAGCCTAAAACCAGACTTTGGTTGTTTCGTGCTGTTTGATGGCGGATTCTCTGGTTTGGTTGTCATCAACTTTACTGCCAAAGCTGCCTTGGAAGTCTACACAAACTACATGCGCAACATGGGCATGCCAGAAGAAGAGCTAGCTGTGTTGCATACTTCAGATGAAGTGGCGGATGTTTTGGGTGAACTAATGAACCAACTGGTGGGTGATTTTACTAACCAAGTACGTAAAGATCTGCAAACTCACATCACTCAGAACCAACCAAAAATGTTAACCCTGAACAAACAAGTGATCTTGTCTGTCGATACGAATCTTGACCGCCCACAAGCGCGCCGCGTGACCTTCTCTACCGAGAAAGGAAATATTTTCTATCTTGAGCTTGCTATGGATAAAACAGAGTTTATTCAACTAGAAGAGTTCGAAACTGTTGAAGATGAGTGTCCGGATACGATTTTAGAGAAAGCTCGCGAAAGCATGACTCCAAAAGAGCAACCAAAAAAAGAAACCAACGACAACGCCAGTGACTTGTTGGATGAACTAGGTATCTAACGTTAACCAACAAAAACAAATATCCAATACCACCGCTTTTCGGTGGTATTTTCCTTCCTTCAATTCAGACTCTCATTTCCAATATCTCTTCATCTTGTTTCCGTTTTTCCTCAGAACACGTTAAAATGGTCGACTTCGAAAAATATAGGTACTTCGCAGTTGTCGATGAATAAGCAAAAAGCCCTTAAAAAAATTGCCAAATGTTTAGAGCTTGGAAACTCAGCTAACGTTAATGAAGCTGCCAATGCAATAAAAATGGCGCATAGTCTGATGCTTAAATATGGTCTTGATAAAGACGATATTGAGTTTATCAAAATGGGCAAAACTCAATCGACACACCTATTGCCTGCCAACATCGGTTCAAACCTTTTGCGCATTATCCGTGGTATCAACACGAAATTTGGCGTGGAAGCGGTATTGCTTAACCACAAAGGCCTTAAACGTGCTGAATTCATCGGCGAAGCTGATCGCGCGATCTTTGCTGCTTTTGCCTTTGACATTATCTACCGAGAGATGAACGAGCAAACTGGTCGATTCCGTAACAGTTTTGCAGGTACAGGTACCTCTTCGGCTGAAGTGACACGTCGCGTCAATTCTTTCCTTTCAGGTTGGGTTGAAGGTGCACTAGAAAAGCTACCAATCATTAGTCCAGATGAAGAATCTGCGAAAAAAATAGATGATTATATCGACAAAGAATTCCAAAACATCGACAGAGAAACCTTTAAGCAACAGCTTCGTGAAGCGATGAAAAACCTGACTGAAGACTACGAAGTAGGTCTAAAAAAAGGTCGAACGGTTTCTGTTAACCGCCCAATTGACGGCGCTCAAGCCCCGAAAATGCTTCGTTAAGGCTTCGTTCAGCTTGCGTTAAGGTTTAGTCAAATAAACTCTCCACTATTGACATACAGAGCTCTATAGGGTTTATTCCCCCTCGAATTAAAAATGCTGTTTTATTAGAAGCAGGATACATGGAGATGTTTTTGTGAAAAAAATTACACTAGCCCTTGCTGTTGCTATCGCACTTTCTGGTTGTCAGGCAACTCAACGTCAAAACGCTACAACTGGTGAGTCTGAAACTAATTCAGCAACTTCTGGTGCGATCATTGGTGCTATTGCCGGTGCAGCAATCGGTGTTGCAACAGGTGATGACGCGAAAGATCGTCGTAAGCGCGCACTAATCGGTGCCGCTGGTGGTGCAGCTGTTGGCGGCGGCGTTGGTTATTACTTTGACCAACAAGAAGCTGCTCTCCGTGAAGAGCTAATGAATTCTGGCGTGCAAGTTCAACGTGTTGGCGAAAACCAACTACTGCTACGTTTAGAGAACGGTATTGGCTTTAACTCAAGCTCTTACGACCTAGATCCAAGTATTCACAAAACACTGCGCGGTGTGGCTCGTATTCTTGTTGAATACCCAGATACTAGTCTAGTGATCGAAGGTCACACCGACAGCACAGGTAGCGATACAACTAACCAAATCCTGTCTGAGCGCCGCGCTGAATCAGTACGTTCATACCTAGTCGGTCAAGGTGTTGCCGCTGGACGTGCCATTGCTCGTGGTAACGGCGAACGCTACCCATTATGCACAAATAAGACGACTGAAGGTCGTGCCTGTAACCGTCGAGTTGAAATTCAGATTTTACCTCTCAAGTAATCGCGGTATAACAAGTTTCAATCAATTAAGCGGCTTCTTTGGAAGCCGCTTTTTTTATTTGTGCGCCAAATGATTTAAACTATAGAATTAAACGCTTATCCGCTGTAAGGGAATACCTTGAAATTTGTTGCCCTCTTTTTACTTTGCATTTCTCAATTCAGTTTCGCTGAATCTATCGAGGCGCTAACAACGCAAGCACAAAACCAAAATGTCGAAGCACAAATCATTCTTGGCAACAAGCTGGCCAATGGTGACGGTGTTGCGGCTTCTCGTGCTGATGCTATCTATTGGCTAGAGCAAGCAGCGCAATCCGGTAGCCAAATCGCCGCTATTGATCTCGCGAATCTTTACTTGGACAGCTCCTCAAATAAGAGCCAGCCTGAAAAAGCAATCTATTGGCTTACTCAGCTCGCCATTAACGATAATGTTCAAGCTCAAGTCGCCTTAGCAAAGTTTTATGAGACGACTCAAAGTACACCATCCAATCTCGATCTCGCGGAGATCTGGTACCAATTATCTGCCCCAAATAGTAGCGAAGCGGAAGAAGGGTATGCTCGAATTCTCGAAAAACAGTTCAACGCTCAAAGAGCAAAACAGGTTTCTTCAATTGACCAGTTGGAAGTCGCATTTGATGATAGTTCGATAGAGTTAAGCCCTATTGCCCAATCAAAGAATGCCAGTAGTGGCAGCGGTAACTCAATCATTTATATTGCTATTACACTTGGCTTTGCCTTCATCGGCTTACTTTTCTGGCACTTGAAGAGCATTCGAAAAATGGCTCAGAACTCACTCTCGTCTCAGTCAGACGAACTGAAGCAGAAAAAACAGCTTGAGGACAAGATTAGGCAGTACGAATCCACGCTTAAGCAGCAAAAACGCCAATTGGAAACACTTTACCGACAGTTTAAAAAGCAACAAGCGATCTCCTCACAGCCAGTGCAAAAAGCGCCAGTCTCCCCACAAAATCAAAAATTGGCGTTGGCGTGCGCATTGTTTGGTTATAAGCCTGATTCAATTCCAGATAGCAAACAAATTAAAGTGCGTTACAAACAGCTGTGCAAAATTTACCACCCAGACCTTAAAGGGAGTGAAGAAGATATGAAACGGCTAAATGGTGCGCTTAAAGTGATACTCAACACTGTTAATAAATAGTTACAAACAGTCATTGGTTGTTGTTGCTTTTTCCGACACACTCGAAATTACAGGGCTGCGCAATCGATCACCCTCCCATTAACCATAACAAATAGTTAACTTAACAAGACTCCTCATGTCATAATACGCCGCGATAATGACACCTAAGTATAAAGGTGGGGAGAACACTATGTTTACTATCGAAGGCATTTGCGATTGGTGTAAGAAACCAAGCCTACTAACTTCGCACGATTATGTTGACGGCTTGCGTCACCACTCTTGTAAAGAGTGCAATGACCTAGCGACACTGGATGTTCGTCAATTTAATATCGCTGAACTCGCACAGAGAGAACGTCAGCAAGCGATGCGCTAAAAACTGCATCTGCTATCAGGAAACTGGGCCACCACTAAGGTGGCCTTTTGCGTTGTGAGGGTTATGTAGATACGATCGCGTCAGGTTGGTTTTCAGGCGCTGCCTGCTCAAATGCAGGGTGCTGAACGAGTGACCGCGTCACTTTTTGAATGATAGGATATGGCTTCATTGACACTTCAAAGCGCTCAGCGTTATAAACTTGGGGGACTAAACAAACATCGACCAAGCTTATTTCATCCCCGACACAATAAAGGCCATGTGCCGTTGCCAGTTTTTTTTCTAGGCTTGCGAAACCAACTTCAATCCAATGGCGATACCATTCTTTCTTCACAGCATCTGGCGCATCAAGATGTTGAGTCAAAAACTGTAATACTCGTAGGTTATTCAGTGGGTGGATATCAACCGCAATATCTTGAGCGAGCGCTTTAACCAAGTAACGTCTTTCTTTATCTACTGGCGTTAGCAACACATTAGGGTATTGCTCATCAAGGTAGTCAATGATCGTTAACGATTGATTAAGCCGCACATCTCCATCGGCTAATACAGGGACGAGTTCGCTAGGGTTTAATGCTTGAAAGTCAGCGGAGTGTTGCTCTCCGCCTCCTTTAACCAAATGCACTGATTTTTGTTGATAAGCGAGCTGCTTAAGATTCAGTGCGATTCGAACTCTGTATGCGGCAGATGAGCGCCAATATCCATAGAGAGTCAGTTTAGACATTAGTACTTCACCACTTGCTGATCAATCGAGCCAAAAATAGACTCACCTTGGCTGTCCAACATTTCCATCTTAATACGATCGCCAAACTTCATGAAACTAGTCGATGGCTTCCCATCTCGGATAGTTTCAATCATTCGCACTTCAGCAATACAAGAATAACCAACACCACCTTCAGAAATCGCGGTGCCGTGATCCGTACCTTGCTTATTCGACACGGTGCCCGACCCTATAATCGCACCAGCCGATAGTGGACGCGTTTGCGCAGCATGTGCGACCAACTGCGGAAACTCGAACGTCATATCGACGCCTGCGTTGGGCTTGCCAAACGGCTCATTGTTATAGTGTGAAAACAGCGGAAGATTCAGTTTTCCCCCATCCCAATCGTTACCTAACTCATCTGGCGTCACAGCAACAGGCGAGAAAACAGAAGATGGTTTTGATTGGAAAAAGCCAAAACCTTTTCCGAGCTCATTAGGAATTAATCCACGCAACGATACATCATTCACCAACATGACCAATTTAATCGCCGAAGCCGCTTCTTCTAATGACGCGCCCATCGGCACATCACCTGTCACGACGGCAACTTCACCTTCGAAATCAATGCCCCACTCTTCGCTACCTAAAGGAATATCATCTCTAGGACCAATAAACGCGTCTGATCCACCTTGATACATTAGAGGGTCGGTCCAAAAACTTGGTGGCATTTCAGCACCACGCGCTTTTCTAACAAGCTCAACGTGATTAACGTAGGCACTACCATCCGCCCACTGATAAGCTCGCGGCAATGGCGATTCACATTGCAATTGGCTAAATGTCATCTCTTGCGTTAACTCGCCTTCGTTAAGAGCGATGTACACTTCGTTCAATTGAGGCTCTAACTTTTCCCAATTATCCAATGCGTATTGCAAAGTCTCCGCGATTTCTGGTACAGCAACACATTTGGTGAGTGCTTTGTTGACCACCACCAGTAAACCATCTCGACGACCATTCTTTAGGGTTGCTAACTTCATAATCTGTCCCTTTTATTATTTGTCTACTTTCCAGCTATATACGTATTCTTTGTTCTCAACTGCGAGTGCTTCATCACCAAAGTTAAGTGCATGGCGGGTATCTATCATCACCGCGACTTCATCCGTGAATTTCTTCTTATACTCTTGACCAACTTGGAATGCTTTAGGGTGCGGTCCATGAGTAAAGCCAGCCGGATGGAAAGTCACCATGCCCGCTTCTATGTTGTCACGACTGAAGAAATCCCCTGCGTGGTAGAAAAGCACCTCATCGTAATCATCATTGTTGTGATAAAACGGGACTTTCAACGCGCCAGGATCACTCTCTATTGGGCGAGGAACAAAAGTACATATGACGAACCCACCACCAACAAAGGTTGTGTGAGCAGATGGCGGTAGGTGATAACGATGAGACATCAGCGGGCGAATATCGCGCCAATTGACCTTAACCACTGCCAAATCACCATGCCACCCAATCGCATCAAGTGGGTTAAATGGATAAGTCACCACACTAACTTGCTCATGGCGCTTAATTTGAACTTGCGTTTGTTGCTCTGAGTACTGAGCCTTAAATTTGTCATTGATGGATGGAACTTCCATAACTGCAGGATCAAATACTGCGTGATTCCCGACCATACCTTTGTCTGGCAGGGTGTACGCAGCGTCGGTGTTTTCTACCATCAAAATGAACATTGGCTCAGAAGGCTCTAGGCGCCAGTTCGTCGAGCGTGGGATCACGACATAATCCCCTTCACTCACTTCTAGATGACCATAATCACTGTATAGATCAGCTTTACCTTGGTGGATAAACAGCAGCTCGTCTCCATCCGCATTGCGAACCAGAAACTCCATTTTTTCATCCATGCGCCAGATACGAATTTTACACTGCGCATTGTGCAACAGATGCGGTACTGCCCAAGGGGAAATCTGACTCGCTTTGTCGACTAAGTTGAAATTAAAAGCACGTGGGCGTAACTCTCCTTCCCATTCGCTCCAGCCTGTCGGAGCGTGCTGATGGTGGAAATGTGCAGCAGGACCAAAGAAGCCACTTCGGCCTGCTTCACGTTCATAGATAGCCTCTTCCGGAAAGTCTGCATGTGCTTGCTTGGAGCACACTCCCTCCCGGTGAGGGAATGTGATCCATTTATGCATCGTTTAGTACTCCACGGCGAATTTGGTCTTCTTCAATCGATTCAAACAGAGCTTTAAAATTACCCTCACCAAAGCCCTCATTACCTTTACGTTGGATAATTTCAAAGAACACGGGCCCGATAACCGTTTGAGTGAAGATCTGCAGCAAAATGCCATCTTTCATCGGCGCACCATCAATCAAGATCTGAAGATCGCGCAGTTGACTCACATCCTCAGAGTGCCCTTCGACTCGGCTATCTACTTTTTCATAGTAAGTCTCTGGCGTTGGCATAAAGTCCATGCCACGGTCGCGCAGCGTTTGTACGGTTTGGTAGATATCATCGGTCGTCAATGCGATGTGTTGAATGCCTTCACCGTTGTACTCGCGGATAAACTCTTCGATTTGAGATTTATCATCAGAAGATTCATTGATTGGAATTCGGATCTTGCCACAAGGTGCCGTCATTGCTCGGCTCACAAGGCCGGTCAATTTACCTTCAATATCGAAATAGCGGATCTCTCGGAAATTACCAATACGCTCATAAAAACCAGACCAAACATCCATATTGCCTTGTTTAACGTTGTGCGTAAGGTGGTCAATTTCGTACATGCCCACATCCATTTTCGCCAAGCGCTCTTCTGCGTCTGAGTAGAACTTGAAATCTACATCGTAGATACTTTGCTTACCGTAGCGATCGACAAAGTACAGCAGGCTCTCACCAATACCCAAAATGGCAGGAATGCTCAGCTCCATTGGGCCAATTTGTGTCACATACTCTTCCGCACCGTTCTCAAGCGCATGAGACAGCGCTACCGACGCATCTTTTACGCGAAAAGCCATGCCACACACCGATGGGCCATGCACTCTTGCAAACTCTTCTGCTTGGCTGTGTGGCTGTGCATTAACAATAAAGCTGATGTCACCTTGACGATACAACCATGCATCCTTTGAACGGTGTTTTGCAACTTCTGCAAATCCTAACGAATTGAAAAGCTCTTTCAGAGCTTGAATTCCTTTTTCATCTGCTGCTGTATACTCAACAAATTCAAATCCATCAGTGCCCAATGGGTTAAACGCTTCGTTCATTCTGGTTCCCTCTTCTGTTTCAGCGTGTCTATCCTTAGATTTGCTGATTCACGCGAGAAAAGGAACCTCGACACACAAGTTCAAAAAAGAACATCTTAATAACAAATAGTGTAAAGCATGTGTTTACACTTATAAATTAGCACTTAAAAACAACAAGTTAACAAAAGAAAAATGAGTAACATTTTATTTACATAAGTTATCATCTGAGTACACAACTGGGTTTAGAGCCGTTTTAAACAGATTATAATCATCAACATAAGCCTCATATTGAATTCTGATTTAACTGATGATTATCAATAGCAGTTCAAGGTATTCCAATTCGCCTTCTGGTAACGTCTCCAGCACTTACCACTAGAACCGCATGTTATGAAGTTAACCCAACTCAATGCATTCAAAGCTATCGTCGAATGTCAGACCGTCACCGCGGCAGCCGAACGTTTATCACTAAGTCAATCTGCAGTCAGTCGATTGCTAGCCAGTTTAGAGCAACGAATTGGCTTTCAGCTTTTTATTCGTAAACGAAATCGCTTAGAACTCAGCAACGAAGGTGAAGCCTTTTATATTGAAGTCGCCAAAGTTTTTGATGCAGTTTCTAGCCTTGACCACGCTGCACACTCGATCCGCTCTCGACACTTTGGCACGTTGAATATCGCGGCTATGCCCCTCTTATCTAATGCCTTTTTGCCTAGAATTTTAGCGGTGTTTCTAAAACAAGCACCTAAAGTCAAAGTCGGGTTTAAAACATATCGCTCTGAAGAAGTGATTCAACGGGTGCAAAGTCAGACGACAGACATTGGCTTCGCGTTTATCGATGAACATCTCGCGGGAGTAAAAGCGCAAAAAGTAGAGTGCGAGTGCGTCTGCCTTATCCCATCGGATTCTCCACTAGCCAAACGTTCAGTCATAGACATCTACGATATCGCAGGCCAGGTCCTTATCCGCCACGAAAAGGATATCACTCAGAGAAGAATTGACGCCCTACTGCGCCGTTATGATCTCTCGACGATTGAGCAAATCGAAGTTTCACTAGCAAGCACTGCCGCGACCTTAGTTCGAGAAGGGGTTGGTATCGCAATCACTGACCCATTTACAGCTTACATGGAAAGTGAGCACCCTAAGGTTGTCATGAAACCGCTGGTGTTCGGCCTCCCTTTCGAGTTCGATATTCTCTATCCGGCATTAAAACCCATCCACCGAAATGCAGAACAGTTCATAGAGCAATTTCTTCTACAAGCCGATTCAATGGATATCCAATTAAAAATCGGGCCGATGCGCGACCTTGGTGAATATGATTCGGAGTAAGCTCACAGTTAAAGTGAGATTGGTCGAATGTGGAAATTGAATTTTAAACCTTAAAAATCAGTAGATTAAAAAGATAACAACCAGTAAGCATTCCTTTTTTGCATACTAGTCTCCAGCTTCGTCATTGGCGAGAAAGATGTCTTCTTCCTTAACATCTCAATCAGAAAAACAAAAATCTATAAGGAAGAAATTATGAATACGCGCGTCTCTGTGATTGGCTCCGGTAATGCTGGATTAACAGCGGCCTATCATTTTACTTTGCAAGGTGCGGATGTCTGTCTGTATGGCTCGCCTGGTTTTGATCATCCTCTGGCAGACATCGAACAACGAGGTGGGATCTGTGCACTTGATAGATTTAACGATGTTGAATTGACTTACAGTGGCTTCCAAGCGTGTGACAAGATCAGTCGCGATCTAGCAGAGACAGTCGCATATGCTGACTTACTCGTCTTACCGGTGCCGTCATTTGCACAAGAACCCCTTTTCACGCAAATGCTGCCTCATTTGCGCGATGGTCAAATTATCATGCTGATGCCGGGTAACTATGGCTCACTCGTGCTAAACCGAATTAAAAATGAACAAGGGTTTGCCCATTTAGATATTACTTTTGTAGACGCAATTTCCATTCCTTGGGCTACCCGAATTGTTGGGCCAGCGGAGATCGCGATTTTAGGGATGAAAAAATACCTTCCTGTCGCGGCTTATCCTGCGCACCGCACTGAAAAGGCTATTGCAGCCTTACAAGCCGTGATGCCTTTACCTTTAACTCCATTGAATAATGTTATTGAAGCCGGATTGGAAAACATCAACTTTGGCGGACACCCACTACTGACGACACTCAATATCGGTTTACTTGAAAACTTTGATGGTCAGTTCAATTACTACAAGGATTGCTGCTCTGTTTCCACAGCAAAAGCCGCGGCTGTTATGGAGTCGGAACGCCAATCAATAGGTAAAGCACTAGGGTTAGACTTATTACCTGAACTGCAAGCGATGAACGCCCTTTACGATATGAAGTGTGAAAGCGTATATGAGGTTAACCGCACGTCAGAAACCCACGGCAAACTCAACAGTGCACCTAACTCAGCCAGCAATAGATATATCACCGAAGATGCTGCTTACCTACTCGTCCCTTGTTACGAACTTGGTAAGTTGGTCGGTATTGATACGCCTATGGTGACGTCATGCCTGCACATCGACAACGCCTACAACGAGACTAACTATTTCGAATCCGGAAGAACATTAAAACAAATGGGACTTGGCGATATGTCAGCCCAACAAATCATGGAATTCGTTAATTAACGTGAAGGAACGGCCTTTAGGCTAAATCCGAATCAATGGGGCTTCGGCCCCATAAGGAACAAAAGGACATCGCAATGACAAAGTTTAAATTCCCTTCTGCCTACACAATTTTGATGATCCTGACCGTACTCATGGCTATTTTAACTTGGGTTATCCCAGCCGGTCAGTATCAGATGGAAACCAACGAAACATTGGGACGCATGGTGCCGATGGTGGGCACATATCAAACCGTTGATTCAAACCCTCAAGGTATCGTTGATATTTTGATGGCACCGATTCAAGGCTTTTATGACCCAGGTAGCTACGTGGCACGCGCTGTTGACGTCGCCCTGTTTGTATTAGTCATTGGTGGCTTTTTGGCTGTAGTAACCCAGACTGGCGCAATTGATGCCGGCATAGCAGGTACCATGAAGCGCCTAGCAGGCCGAGAAAAATGGATGATCCCGATTCTAATGGGTTTATTCGCATTGGGCGGTACGGTTTATGGTATGGCAGAAGAAACCATCCCATTTTATGCCCTATTGATTCCCGTCATGATCGCTGCAGGCTATGACAGTATCGTTGGTGTTGCCATCATTATGGTTGGCGCAGGGATAGGCTGTTTGGGCTCTACCATTAACCCTTTTGCGACGGTTATTGCATCTAACGCCGCTGAAATCAATTTTATGGAAGGTTTCGCCCTTCGCGCCGTCATCCTCGTTCTTGGTTGGATCGTTTGTGTCGTCTACGTCATGCGTTACGCTGAAAAAGTCAAAAACAACCCAGAGCTTTCAATCGTTGCTCATCAGAAAGAATCGAATTTAGAGTATTTCCTTCATAGCAAAAAGCAAGAAACACCAGAACTGAACAATACCCGTAAAGCTGTGTTAGCTATCTTCGGTTTAACCTTTGCTGTGATGATGTGGGGAGTCTCTATTGCAGGTTGGTGGATGGCTGAACTCTCTGCTTTATTCCTTGGCTCAAGCATTCTTGTTGGTTTTGTGGCTCGAATGTCAGAAGTTGAAATTACCGACAGTTTCGTAAACGGCGCTCGCGATCTACTTGGTGTGGCATTGATCATCGCTATTGCTCGCGGTCTTGTGGTTGTGATGGACAATGGCAACATTACTCACACCATCTTGCACTACGCGGAAGGCTTACTAGGTGGGCTAAACGAAATCGCCTTTATTAACGCCATTTACTGGGTTGAAGCCGTGATGTGTTTGGTGGTTCCTTCGTCTTCAGGTCTAGCAGTACTTTCAATGCCCGTGCTTGCCCCACTCGCTGATTTTGCTGGCGTGGGTCGCGAATTAGTGGTGACTGCCTATCAATCAGCTTCAGGTTTACCAAATCTTGTTACCCCGACTTCTGGCGTGGTGATGGGCGGCCTAGCCATCGGACGAGTCGCTTACTCATCTTGGCTAAAATTCATCGGTCCACTGCTTGTCGTGCTTTGTACCATGGTGATGATTCTGCTAAGTATTGGCGTTGTAATCGGCTAACTAGACTGAAGCATACACCCAACATCAAAGTCAGTTAGCTATAGAGTAAAGTTCATCTCGGGGTTGGCTATCCCCATACGAGGTGAACTTTGTTTATTTGTTCATTCATGAATAGTGACAAAATTGCATATAGAGTTGCTGATAGATTGATTTAACGCAGTCTTAAGAAAGAGAAACAGCGATAAGGTAACCGCCTCTGTTCCCAATTGAGGTTTTACAATGACTCTAATTAACCGTGACCGTCTTGTTGAGCACTTTATTCAACTGGTCAAAATTGATAGCGAATCTCGCAATGAAAAACAGATTGCTGAAGCTCTATCAGAACAACTTGGTGAGCTAGGCTTTAGCGTAAAAAAACTGCCCGTTCCAGAAGAGGTTTCTAACGGTTTCAACGTTTACGCTCGCTTAGAGGGTAAGTTAGAAGACAGCATCGTTTTAAGCTGCCATATGGATACCGTAACACCGGGTATCGGCATTGAGCCAATCATCGAAGACGGTATTATTCGCTCGAAAGGCAATACCATCCTTGGTGGTGATGACAAATCGGGTATTGCTGCAATTATGGAAGCAGTACGCTGTATCCAAGCTGAAAACCTAGAACACAAGACCATCGAGATCGCGTTCACTGTGCATGAAGAAGGTGGCTTATTCGGCTCTGAATACTTCGACATGAGCAACATCACTTCGGACAAAGCTATCGTCCTTGATACTGGCGGTCCTATTGGTACGATCGTAAATGCAGCACCTGGCCAGCAAAAAATTGTTGTCGATATCAAAGGCCGACCAGCACACGCAGGCCTAGCGCCAGAACAAGGCATCAGTGCAATTCAAGTCGCGGCGGATGCAATCAACCAGATGAAGCTACTACGTATTGATGACGAAACAACGGCGAACATCGGTATTGTAGAAGGTGGTAATGCGACCAACATTGTCATGCCTGAACTAAAGATCGTTGCCGAAGCACGTTCATTGAATGCGGCTAAACTAGATAATCAAGTTGAACATATGATCTCAACTTTTGAAACGGTAGCGAAAAAGCACGGTGCTGAAGTAGAGATCGAGTCAACTCGTGCTTACAACGCATTCGTTGTCGCAGATGATCACCCACACATTAATGCTGTTAAAGCCTCATTCGAAGCGATAGGCGCTGAACCTTTTACAAAAGGGACTGGTGGCGGTAGTGACGCAAATAACTTCAATGCGAAAGGCCTTACTACGGTTAATGTCTCAACTGGTATGGCAAAAGTACATACAACGGAAGAGTTCATCGCCATTGATGACATGGTTAAAATTACCGAGTTTGTTAAGCACTACTTAACCAACGCTTAAACTCGTCAATCATCCCCACTGTTATAATCGAATACCTAAGCCGCTCAACTATTTTTGCGCGGCTTAGTTTTAAGCAGAACTCGCCTCTATGCTCTCTTGCAGTAGCATGGAAGAAAACTCTTCATAGGAAAGAGGCTGAGAAAACAGATACCCTTGGTATTGATCACAACCTAACTCTTGTAAAACACCAAGTTGGTCTTCTGACTCAACCCCCTCAGCAACCACTTTGATGCCCAAGCTGTGCCCCATTTGCACCATAGTATTGACTAACACCCGATCCGAATGACTAAACGAACACTCATCAACGAAACATTTATCAATCTTTAACACATCAATTGGTAGCTGTTTTAGATACTTCAAACACGAATATTCAACACCAAAATCATCAATGGCTATCGTGACACCAATGGCTCGTAACTGCCGGCAAATATCAGTGATATGCTCTGGGTCACTCATCAGCGTGGATTCCGTAATCTCTATTTGCAATAAGTGGGAAGGTAACTCCGTTTGTTTTAATGCCTTACAAACCACATCAAAAAGGTCCGCGTGAGCGAATTGAACAGTAGAAACATTAACAGCAATACACACCTCCAAGCCTTGCTCGTGCAACTCTTTAGCCTGACGACAAGCTTGATAGATGATCCATTTACCTAAGGGCACTATTTGTGTTGTTTTCTCTGCCACAGGGATGAATTCTGCTGGAGACACGGCTCCTAAATGAGGATGCAACCAACGTACAAGAGCTTCCGCACCCAGAATATGAGCCCCATCAATAGACACTTTGGGCTGATATTGAAGCACAAACTGATTACTACTTAATGCATCGCGGATTTCTGTTTCAATCTGATGTTGACGAATCGTCTCCTCTAGCAACTCATCGTTAAACCAACACACACTGCCAGCCCCATTTGTTCGAGCTTTGTAGAGAGCAAAGTCAGCATTTTTGGCCCAAAGTTCGCGATTCCCTTTGGCATCCAGTGCCATTGCCACCCCGACGCAGTACTCTAATCGGTGAGAGGTATTATCAATGCTGAACATCATTTTTTGATGCTTAGCCAACTCATTAACTAGATTTTCAAGTGTGTTTTCTAACGTTTTACTCTCAACTAAGACAACGAATTCATCACCACCAAAACGAAAGACTTCGCCGCTATCCCCAATCAGGTCTCTCAAATGGCGAGAAAAAGCAATCAGCAGCTCATCACCGTGTCGATACCCTAGTCTATCGTTAACATTTTTAAATCCCTCTAGACCAACATGAATTAAACCAAAGTTCACCATATTGGATTTGTTCACCTTCTTAGTTTCTTCGTGGTAGGCATTGGCATTGGGCAGCTTCGTAAGGTAATCCATGAGGCTTTCTTTATGAAATTTGGCCGCCTGTTGACTGGTTTTTACGTAGAAATAGACCATTAAGGTGACAAAGAGCGTCATGGCAGTAATTTCAATCGATACGTCAACAAATGCCTCAAAATCCTCCACATTTAACTGGTACAAATAGCTATTGATCAACGCTGCACCGACAGCAACTGGCCATAGTGTTCCAGGAAATAGCACGATATAACAAAGGGGCAGCAATAAGAGACAGCTTTCAATATTCTTCAATTCAAAAGGCTGGATAAGCCCTCCAATAACAAATAGCGCCAATGAAGAAAATGCGAAGAAATGCTTAATTGATATCTCTCTAGCGTAGAGAGCAACAAACATCATGATCGGAAACAGGTAAAAAAAGTGATTCCAGGTATGTGGCACCGTGGTTAATGTGTAAGTCACCCAACCAACCGAGCACAAGTACGCTAGGTAACCCATAACCTGCAGACCATCTGATAGTTGGTTTAGGCGCATAACCATCCCTAACTCATTATTGATCGGACATACTTTGAAGCAAGTTCTATATAAACCTTAGTCCATAATGATATAGATGCGCGAAGTCTACTAAAAAAGTACTACATCGAGATAAACTCTCTGCTAATTTGAATCGATTAGAGCCTTAAATTCATCCGCGGGTAGCGGTCTCGAAAACAGGTAACCTTGAATCTCATGGCATCCTTCACTTTCGAGTAACGCCAATTGAGATTCGTCCTCAACCCCTTCCGCAATGACTCGTTTATTGAGGTTGTGCCCCATCTGAATAATCGTTCTTACCAACATGTGATCGGTATGTACCGTCACACAATCATCAACAAATGATTTATCAATTTTGAGCACATCAATAGGCAGTTGTTTTAGATAGTTGAGTGAAGAATACTCCACGCCGAAATCATCGATTGCGATTGAGACACCAAGGGCTTGAAGCTGCTCACAAGCTGAAACAACATATTCAGGCTGCTGCATTAAAGTGGATTCAGTAATTTCAATTTGCAGCAAATGCGGCGGGAGTTGGTTTTCGTCTAGCGCTTCAGATACAAATGCATGCACGTCATCATGAGCAAACTGTACATTAGATACGTTTATAGACATCACAATAGATATACCCTGCTCATGCCACACTTTGGCCTGACGACACGCCTCTTGAGCGACCCACCGTCCTAATGGAACAATCTTACCTGTTCGTTCAGCAACAGGGATGAACTCCGCTGGCGAAACCATACCTAACTGAGGATGAATCCACCTCACAAGTGCCTCAGCTCCAACGATCTGGCGCTGATCAATGGAGACTTTAGGCTGAAAGTGCAATATAAAACAATCGGTGTCTAATGCATTTTGCAGCTCAGCCTCTATTTGGTGAAGCCGAACAGTTTCATCAATTAAACTATCATCGTACCAACAAGCGGTTCCTGCCTCACTCTGACGAGCAGTGAAGAGTGCAAGATCCGCATTTTTGCCCCATAGCGCAATGTTGGCACCCGCATCACTTGCTATTGCGACACCAAGACTGTAGGAAAGACGATGTGATGTGTCTCCTACCACATACAGATCAGCATGATGCCTTTTTAAAACACTTACTAACTCATCAAGTTTAGCCTTAAGGTCGTCAGAAACAACAAGGAAAACAAATTCATCACCACCTAAGCGATAAAATTTCGCAAATTCAGGAACCTTGGTTTGAATATGCTTAGAAAAAACCTGTAGTAACTCATCACCATTTCGATAACCGAGCCTATCGTTAACACTTTTAAAGTTAATCAGTCCAATCTGGACCACGCCATACTCCGAAGCATTCTCAACAGTGACGTCACTAATGTCAGCATAAAAAGCATCAAGGTTTGGCAATTTAGTTAAAAAGTCGGTGAAGCTATTAGTTCTATAGGCAAGCGCCTGCTGTTTCGCTTTCGCGTAGTAGTAGGTCATGATGGTCGCTAAAACTGTAATAGCAAAGACTTCAATCGCATCTTCTACAAACTCCTCAAACTCCTCTGCTGGTAAGTTATAGAGATAGCTGAGAATTAAAAGGACAGCGACAACAATGGGAAAGATGGTTCCAGGAAAAATGATGATGTAGCATAGAGGTAGAAGAATGAAACTCTCTTCGATGGCGTCAAGCTCTAATGGCTCAACTAATCCACCTATAAAGATAACTGCGATAGAAAGAGCTGCGCTGGCCCATTTCAATTTATATGAAGGGATGAATAGAGCAGCCGCCATACATATTGGAAAAAGAATATAGACTTCTTTCCACACTTCATGCTCTGTTAGCAATGTATGGGTAATCAATATCACTGCAAGTACGTATAGTAGCTGCACGACTCGCTTCACTGATTTAGGTACGGTTTCGTCTAGCACATCCAACCTTAGAACTCGTCTCAACTCTGCGAACGGAATATCAGCAAAAAGTTCAAATTAAAGAATGAATTAACATCGATTAACTATAGAAGCTTTTAATAAGCCTTGCCGATAAAAATGACACAATTATTAAGACTAGTTCATATAAGTCAGAAGTGAATCGCATAAATCAAATGTGATTCACTCACATATCTAAAGTCCGAGCTGTTCAGATAGCTCTTTCATTTGTTTCAAGTCCATTTGGTGAACTTTAATCATCTGATTCACCTGACTTAAACGGGAATTGGCTTCGTCTTGCTTATCACAAGAATCAGACTTGGCATCCCATGACGTACCTTCCAGATAAGCATCACAATCGACTTTCAGTGCATCAATCTTTGGTAGTAAAGACTCGCGCTCTTTTTCCAACGATTCTAATTCCATTTTGACTTTCAATTCTTGTTGGAACAATTCACGAGAGCGCTCAAACATTGTAGCTTGCATGTCCGCTTGTCTATTGAGTTGAGAGTTGGCTTTATTTGCCTCTGCCAAGGTTTGCTTCTGTTTGTTCACTTGCTCTTCTAAAGAGAGGTTGACCTTCTCAAGCTCCGCAACTTGAGACTGAAGAGCTTCCAGCGCTTGCTGATTTTCTTCGGTTTGAACCTCTAACGCCTTGCGTAATTTATCTTCGACTTCAGAGTCTACATTGGCCACTCGAACTTCAACCTGCTGAACCAGCTGTTGCTTGTCCTCAACCAGAGATTGATAGTTCTGCTCCATGTCTTGGTACGCCGATTCCCACTTACTTGCCGTCAACGACGAACCAATCAAACCACCCACAGCTAAGCCAAGTACACCTGCAATAGCAATATAGAGATAGCTTCGTCTATCGCGCTCTTCAATCACGACAACGTCTTCATTCTCTTCAATCTCAGTTTGCTTATTCACTTGCTCGCTCCTAACCGATTAGCGGATCAACTCTGTTACCATCAAAATGGCGGTATAAATGAAAAAGCTGGACAATAAAGTGACGACAACGTACTTCTGTAGCTTTTCACTGGTGCGATAACGAATTAGGACAAATGCTAATGCTATCAAAAACGCAATTGCAAGCAATCGAGTCATACGCTCTCCTTAGCGAAACTACACTTCAAAATTTCTAAACGTTAACTCTTTCATTTATACCATTAAATTGCTCTAAATGGTCAGAGTGAGGTAGTTTTCTTCATTAATAAGTCTAATATTTGATTGAATGAAAATCGAATGGCTACTCTGTAATCAGCAAAGCACAGAGCCTTATAAATTTCGCCGAATAATGTTTGGTAGATACATAGAAACAAGGTATAAAGGGCCAGTAAAACTAACCGAGGCTATACAATGAAACCATTTAAATTGGATAACAAAAAACGTCGTATCATGAAAAAGCTCTACTTGGGTGAATTCGCAATGCTTGGCTTTGAGCTTAGCTGCGAAACAACCATCAAAGACTTTGATAACTACGATGCATTTGTAGACGAATTCATCGACTACATCGACAGCCTAGGCCTATGTTTTGGCGGTGGTGGTCTTGAAGTATTTGAAGGCTTCCTATGCGCACAAAAACGCTATGTAAATGCAACAGAAGAGCAAAAAGCTCAAGTAATTGCATGGTTAGAAGCTCGCGCAGATATCACATCTGTAGAAACTAGCGAACTGCTAGATGCAAACTACTTCTAACCCAGTAAGTTGTTTCGAAAAATAGCGCCGATTGGCGCTATTTTTTTGATTAAACAATGGTAAACATGCCAAACGACTTTCTAGCGGACTTCTAGCCCAAGATTATATTGTGCCAAGCAACGAGTCACGTAACTGACTTTCAAAAATGCGGCTATTACAATAGTGCTGATGTGTGCAAAGATCTGGGTTGGTAGACTAAATAGGTCTGCATAAGGATAAGAAATCAAAACGCTAACGACCATTGCGCAGAACGTTACCACTAATGCCACGTTAGAAAATTTCAGTAATCGAAGAAAAATATTGTCGTTTTGTTGAGCTGGCATAAGGACCTCACTTAGTTATTGTTGTCTTTTTTGTTTATATAGCACCTTTCATACCAACCTAATAAACCCTATAAAATCAACACAATAAAAAGAAACACCTCGCCATACCATGTCATAATGACACGAACAATATCAATCAAAAATCACACTGCCGAGTCATATAGACTCTTATTTTATTGTTGTTATATTTCATCAAAATCGCGATTGAATTACCTAAATTTTATGATAAAGTTCACTCGTCAATAAAACAGAACTATTGACCATCTTTTACTCATTCGATTGAGTAATTGTTCCGATGAAGACTGCAGGAGAGAGGTTAATAACCAAAATTTAACATTTGGTTAGTGTAACCCGCCGAAGAATTAACTATTTCAGGTGCTACCTAGGTAGCAGGGACTGTAGTTGGAGGAACCTCTGGAGAGAACCGTTAAATCGGTCGCCGAAGGAGCAAGCTTAACCCGAGTTTTTAGGTTAAGTGAAACTCTCAGGCAAAAGGACAGAGGAGTGGAAAGTACTAACCAGCGATAGACTTCCTGTCTTGATTGCTATTTGAGATCTTTGATCTCTGCTTTTCTCTCTTCTCCTTAAATAAGCATTATCACTTAAGGGGAAATCATGGATAACCTACAATCTTTACTTAAGACCATCGACAATTTTGTCTGGGGTCCACCACTTTTAATTTTGCTCGTGGGTACAGGTGTTTACTTCACTTTTAGCCTTGGCTTAATCCAGTTTCGACACCTTCCGACTGCACTTAAAATGGTGTTTAGTAAAGATGACTCTAAAAAACAAGGCGATGTTTCAAGCTTCGCCGCTTTATGTACTGCCCTATCGGCAACCATTGGTACGGGTAATATCGTTGGTGTTGCAACCGCAATTAAGTTAGGTGGCCCAGGCGCGCTATTCTGGATGTGGCTGGCAGCGTTATTTGGTATGGCGACCAAGTATGCTGAATGTCTTCTAGCGGTGAAATACCGTAAGGTTGATGACAAAGGCCAAATGGTTGGTGGCCCGATGTACTACCTGCAATATGGTGTCGGTTCAAAAGCGCTGGCGATCATGTTTGCAGTGTTTGCTCTGGGTGTGGCTTGTTTTGGTATTGGTACTTTCCCTCAAGTTAATGCCATTCTCGATGCAACTGAAATCTCATTTGGTGTTTCTCGTGAAATCTCTGCAAGCGTACTTACCCTTCTGGTTGCTTTTGTCACGCTTGGCGGTATTCAATCCATCGCTAAAGTAGCAGGTAAAGTCGTTCCAACTATGGCACTGTTTTACGTATTGGCATGTTTAAGCGTCATCATTATGAACGCAGATAAACTACTCGATGCGATTGAACTTGTGATTGTTTCAGCCTTTACATCAAGCGCAGCCACTGGTGGTTTCTTAGGTGCGAGCATTATGTTAGCAATCCAATCTGGTATCGCTCGCGGTGTGTTCTCAAATGAATCTGGTCTAGGTAGTGCACCGATGGCGGCGGCGGCAGCGAAAACAGACTCTTGTGTTAAGCAAGGTTTGATTTCAATGACGGGTACCTTCTTCGACACCATTATCATTTGTACTATGACCGGTCTTGCGCTGATCCTTACTGGTGCATGGCAAAGTGACTTTGCAGGTGCTGCAATGACCACGCACGCCTTTGCAGTAGGCCTAAATGCAGATACGTTCGGCCCAATGCTTGTCTCTATCGGTTTGATCTTCTTTGCCTTTACGACAATATTAGGTTGGAACTACTACGGTGAGCGCTGTGTCGTATTTCTGTTTGGTACAAAAGCGGTGCTGCCATACAAATTTATCTTCGTTGCACTGGTTGCTTCAGGCGCTTTCTTACACTTAGATATGATTTGGATTATCGCTGATATCGTTAATGGCTTAATGGCAATTCCAAACCTGATCGGCTTGATCATGCTGCGCCACGTGGTTCTTGAAGAGACCAAACTTTACTTTGCTACTCAATTCAATTCGATGAAAACAGCACAACCTCAAAACTAATTCGTGTTCTATTCCTCGTAAATAAAAACAGCGACCATATAGGTCGCTGTTTTTATTTATAGATTTTTGCTATCGATCTTCTAGCATCAACTTAACACCAAGACCAACGAGTACCACGCCAGTTGTCGCTTCCATCCAATGCATAAAACGTGGGCTTTGAAGCAAACTCTTAGCTTTGGTTAGCGCACCAGCCAAGCCACATTGCCAAACCATAGCAATCAAGAAATGAACGGACGCCATCAAAAGTGATTGTAAAAAAGCGGAGCTTTCAGGATTAATAAACTGAGGCAAGAATGCCAAGTAAAATACCGCCGTTTTAGGGTTTAGAACATTAGACAAAAAACCTTCTCGTAACGATTGTGTTTTACGCCTACCCACCGCTTGACTCGCCGATTCGTTCCCCAAAGATTGAGCATGAGAGCTCATCAATCCCTTTAAGCTGCTCAAGCCTAAATAGATAAGATAGGCAGCGCCAATCATCTTAACGGCATTAAAGAGTTCTGCAGATTGAGCCAGAATGGCAGAAATACCAATCGCAGAAAACGTGGCATGCACAAACAAACCTAAACAAATTCCGAGGCTCGTCGTTGCACCATCAGAAAAGCCACCTCTCGAGGAGTTACGAATCACAAGCGCGGTATCAAGCCCTGGGGTCAGCGTCAAAATAGTGATAGCAATTAAAAATGCTTCAAAGTTATCGATCAAAATCAGTTCCATTGAAAATCGCAAAATATAGTTAACGTTTAATCACACTTTACAACCTCATTCAATTAAAACTAGCCATAGAGCCGTGAATTGCCTGCCTCAACAAGGAAGATCACATTTATTTCATTGCGCAAATTTAGAGAATGACAAACCGTAAATGATTTATTAATATTCAACTCATAATAATAATCGTACATTAAACACGCTATTTCGGGGAAGTCTATGGATATTGTAAAGCTTAGCTATCAAGTCATGGGGATTGGTAATTGGACGGAAGTTCATGTCAGCGGAGACGTGGCAAAAGCACTTGTCAAAGAGTACAAAAGCTATGGCTGGCCGGTAAAACTGCTCGCTCATGAAACGGAACATACTGATTTACATATCGTAAACGGCTAATTAAACAGCGACGCTTGGTCTACTAGCTAATGGTTGGTAGACTTTCGCTTTTCCTAGTCACGGAAGGCGAACAATGAGCGCATTCAAAAAACTTACCGAACATTCTCTAAAAATCTCTCGCTTTGCACATTTAGGTGCTATCTGCGGATGGGATCAAGCTGCAGTAATGCCAAGCGGCGGAAACCAAGCTCGCAGTGAAGCCATGGCAGAACTCTCTGTTCACATGCATAATCTACAAACACAACCTCAACTCGCCGAATGGTTTGCTGAGGCAGAGCAAGAGTCTTTATCCACGCAAGATAACGCGACACTTCGTGAATTAAAACGTAACTGGCAACAAGCTAACGTACTCCCAGAAGCCTTGGTTGAGGCTAAATCTCTTGCGGGTTCGAAATGTGAGCATGCTTGGCGAACTCAACGTGGCGAAAACGACTGGACCGGCTTCAAGAAAAATTGGGCAGAAGTAGTCAAGTTATCTCAAGAAGAAGCTCAAATTCGCGCCGATGCGACGGGTCTGTCTCCATACGATGCCATGCTTGATATCTATGAGCCGGGTACGCAATCAGCTTCACTAGACACTTTATTTAGTGATGTGAAAACTTGGCTACCTGAGCTCATTGATCAAGTGATCGAAAAGCAGTCATCCGAACAATTCATTGAACCACAAGGCAAGTTTTCGACCGAGAAACAAAAAGCGCTTGGTCTGGATGTGATGAATTTGCTTCAATTTGATTTCAACCACGGCCGACTCGATGAAAGCGTTCACCCATTCTGCGGCGGTGTACCAACTGATGTCCGCATCACCACACGTTACGATGAGAATGAATTTGTTCAATCACTAATGGGGATTGTTCACGAAACCGGCCACGCGCGTTACGAGCAAGGCTTACCAAAAGCATTAGCCGGATTACCATCAGGCGAAGCGCGCTCTATGGGAATTCACGAGTCTCAATCGCTCTTTTTTGAGATGCAAGTAGGCCGCAGTGATGCATTCATTGCACACCTTTCTCGCTTAGCAGGTACTCATTTCACTGGGAATGACACCGGCCTGTTTTCAAAAGAAAACTTCCAAAAGCTGTACACTCGAGTGAAGAAAGATTTCATCCGTGTTGATGCAGACGAACTGACCTACCCTGCCCACGTTATTTTGCGTTATGAGATCGAACGCGACCTCATTAATGGCAAGATAAAGCATACGGATGTACCTGAGCTGTGGAATCAGAAGATGCAACAGTACTTAGGTTTATCAACCGAAGGCAACTTTAAAAATGGTTGTATGCAGGATATCCATTGGACAGACGGCGCATTTGGCTACTTCCCTTCCTATACTCTCGGTGCTATGTACGCAGCGCAGTTTATGGCAGCGATGAAGCTGACTGTCGATGTTGATGGCGCTATTCAATCTAGTGATCTAACCCCTATCTTCACTTGGCTCTCTGAAAACATTTGGAGCAAAGGCAGCTTGCTAACAACCGATGAACTGGTCAAGCAAGCAACAGGGGAAACCCTCAATGCGCAGTTCTTTAAAGACCACTTAAAAGGTCGATACTTATAAGAACAAGCAAAATAATCAGAGCAGCTCAATGGCTGCTCTTTTTTATTGGTGTCTTTTCGTCGCATGACCTTCCACTCTATACCCCAAAGCGCATTCTTATCTTGCGCAATTGCTCTCCGTTTAGCTCGAAACAAATCATCAACTACGCGAAAGAAAAACCATGAACAGATTTGAATATTTGTACTCTATTTACTCTCTTCTATTCTTTGTATCCTTGCCAACAGTTATTTCAGGGGTAAGAAATGAGCTTAACAACAAGAAAAATACGTTGGGGAATCGCTGGGTTAGGTAATATCGCACAGCGCTTTGCGACAGCATTGACTCAACATTGTGAACATGGGGAACTGTATGGCGTTGCATCGAGATCCCAAGCAAGATCTCAAGAATTTACTGAGCAATACGGTGCTCACGTCAGCTACGATACCTATCTGGAGATGGCACAAGATCCCAACGTTGAAGCGGTCTATATTGCAACGGTTCACCCGTATCACAAACCTTTGGCCAAGTTATTTTTAACTCACCAAAAGCATGTTTTGGTTGAAAAGCCAGCTTTTACGAACCTTAACGATTGGTTAGAAATGAAAGCGTTAGCAAAGCGCCAAGGTGTCTTATTATTGGAAGCGATGAAAACGGTCACGTTCCCCGCTTACATTGAGTTAAAGTCATACCTTAAAGAGCATCATATCCAGCTGACCTCCATCGAGGCTGGATTTGGCAATCAAAACGAATATGACCCTAATATTTTCATCTTTAACCCAGACCTTTCTGGCGGCGCAACACTTGATGTTGGGGTTTACAGCTTATGGTTTTACTATGACTTGTGTCAGTTCATGGAAGTCCCTGTTACCACGCCAGCAAGCAAGATTGTTGGTGAACTTGAGCAATGCAATGTCGACACCTATGCCCGCTTTTTCTTCGAGGGCAGTGTCAAAGGAGAAATATCAGCTTCAATCAATCGTAACTTGCCACGTCATGCGGTACTGAAAGGCAAAAACATCACCATCACAATCCAAGAAAAATGGTGGAACCCGCAAGTCATCGATATTGAGCACAATAGTCAGCGTATTCGAATCCACGCCCCAATAAGTGGAAATGGATTTGAGTTTGAAATTGATCACTTCTCTGAACTGGTCAAAGATGGAAAAACTGAATCAAACATTCTTTTACATCAAGTCACGGAACAAGTTTTATCCACCATTGAGAGTTCTTTGGTCATTTCCGGCTTTGGCCACTTAACTCGCACAAACAATTAAAAACAAAATATGAAAAACGCTAAACGCAAACTGGAATTATACGAACAACTCTTTCGTACATTCGGCCCTAAAGAATCCCGTTGTCAGGTTAGTCAGTTGGCATCTCTGTGGTGTGTCAGTGAGCGCTACGTCTTCACCTTACTTAAAACAATGGAAGATATAGGCTGGGTACAGTGGCAAGGGCAATCAGGTCGAAACAAAAAGGCACGCCTAACCTGCTGCGTTGAACCCATTGATGCGTGTTATGCACTTTGTCACAACTTAGCAGAATCTGGTCAAGTTGATGAGCTTATAAAACTTTTGGCTTTTGGCGGAAGAGATGCAGGTCAAGAACTGCAGTCTTTCCTCAGCGATACCAATCGTAGTGGTAAACGTGAAGTCTACATTCCCTTTCATCGTGAGCTAGAGCCACTCCACCCTCAGCGTGTACTAAGAAGAACCGAGCGCTTCCTAATTACCCAGATTTACCAACGTTTGACCAAGATTATCAATAATGAAGTAGTCGGCGATCTCGCTTATCACTGGCAAAGTAATAACAGCGGAACTGAGTGGTATTTTCAGATCCGCAATGACGTGTACTTTCACCACGGTCACAAGTTAGTCGCTCAAGATGCCGTTCGATGTTTAACAAGTGTAATACAGAATGCGCGTTGGGCAGGAGGCTATCGCCATATCAAAAACATCAACGCCCCATCAGAAGATTCCATCGAAATCAGCTTGCATCATGCTGACTGGCACTTGCCCCGCTTGTTAGCAAATGTTGAATCTTCAATTTTTAAAAGTTCTTCGACACAGTTAGTCGGCTCTGGTGCCTTTTCCTTAGACGTGTTTTCAACCCATATGATGCGCTTAAGTCGCTACGCCCGATACAGCGACCAAAACCCAATTTTAGACAAGGTTGAAGTTTGGTTTTACCCAGATTGGGCTTCTAGTAAGGTTTGCGCCCACAACCAAGTCCGTTTACAGATGCCAGAAAACACAAAAACACTGCACAGTGATCACCACTCAACGTTCTTGTTAGTGCAAAACCCAACCGCAGAATCACAGACTCGACCGATTTATGTCGAAGATACCTCTGAATCAAGAAGGCTATTCGAACAACTTATCGGTGATGATCGTCAAGCTTTGTACCTAGAATATGGCAATTACTCGATGATCCACGGTGACACCTTGTGCAGTGTTATCGAAGAAAATGATTCTTTTTCCAGCTGGATGTCATTCTTCTCTACCTTTTCATTTGAACAATTAGGCTTAAATGAGGAGGTAACTTCGTACATTACCGCCGAACTAAATAACATTAGAAAAGAAAATGTGCTCGCTAATGCGCAGAGTTTGCTATCTCAACTTCGCTCCTGGTTGATAGAAAAAGGCATCATTAAAGAACTTAAAACCGAGCCTTTTCAGTTAGAAATATCTGACCGCTTAAAAGGCTGCACTGTTAACGGGTTCGGCTGGTGCGAACTAAACTCATTGTTGATTGCCGATCGATAAACTGACAGTAACAGCAGTTAATGACTTGGTTACTCATCACTATTTAGCCTTCGAATCAGCTTCGCTGGAGTGCCACCAAACAAGCAATCAGGCGGTACATCACTATTCACTACTGAGTTTGCAGCAATCACTGAACGCGCTCCAATCGTCACGCCTTGATTGATAACGCTATTCCCACCTATCCAAACGTCATCTTCGACGGTGATCGGCAAGCAATATGTCTCCCAATTTCGGCGGCTTAAATAGTCTAGGGAATGCGAGGCCGTGTAAAACTGGACACTGGGGCCAATCAGGACATGGTTACCAATAGTTATCGCTGCGCCATCTAACATCACGACATTCATATTGATAAAGGTTTCATCACCAATAGAGATCGTTTTACCAAATTCGCAATGGAATGGCGGCTGAACAAAACTCTCTCCAATATGACCAAACAATTGCTTTTTCAATGCCCGTTTCTGCTCATCATCGAGGCATGTATTCAACTGCTGTAACGTTTCGGTTGCTGCATTTCTTATTGAATCAATCTCTTGATCAGCACCATCAAACACCTGACCGGACATCATTTTCTCGAACTCAGTCATAGATAGTCTCCCGATTTAATTGATAAAGATAATGTACGCCTAAAAAGAAAATTAAAAAGAGAAAATCTGAACGGGTTTGGTTCCGGTTTTAATAATTACCAAACCAAATGAATTTGAAGATAAAAAATAGCCTCAACTGAGGCTATTTTATGTTCTGACTACAGAAGCTTCTTTACTCTTACGACTTGTTGTTCAAACAATTCGCCGTCCTGATGCGAGTAGGACTTAGCAACATTAACCCACTGCAAGCCGGTTTCATCAATGTGTCTAAACTCCACTTGCAACGCATAACGCGCGCAACGAAAAAGCGCAAACAGAAGACCAACTGCCGTCAAGCAGACTGCTAATATCGGTAACCAACTGAGCTCTTGTTTAAACTCAGGTAGAGTTACCCAAACTGCTCCAGAAAACAGAAATACCCAAAAGGCAATCTGACCGAGGTTGTCTAACATAGTCAGCTTTTTTACTCTGATGTTGTTTATTTTCGCTAAAGGGTAAGCGTCTTGTTTAAAACAGAGTTGACGATTTTCAACACGGATATCTGACTCTTTATACATACTTTCACCTTGTACTAGTTAAAACGGCAAAACAAATCGAGTACAAGTCGTAGCTCATGATTCAAATATCATAGTTATCTTGTTGAAAAGTCGAAAAATCTTTTTTATTTATAAACTCCATCTGCCGCTATATAACCATACATACAGCCAATATCTCCAGAGCAATTGCGTGACGAATTTCAAACATTTTAAACCCCAAAAATAAGAAAACGTTTGCTTATCAAACATGTTGGCAATTAAACCTAAACAGCGGAGACGTAACTCCTCTCTTCGACTTGTTTCTGCTCATTTTCTAACGAGTAATTATTAAGGTTGATCACCTGATCGCACAGTTTTTCCAATGCGATTTCGTCATGGCCGATAATGATCAAACTGCACGCTTCTTCAGCTGCTAATGAAGTCAAAAGTTTGAGTGTTTCAGCAGATGTAATTGGGTCAAGCCGTGAAGTGGGTTCATCGGCAATCAATAACTTAGGGTTAATAAGTAGTGCTCGTAGAATAGCGAATCGTTGTAACTCCCCACCTGAAATTTGCTGAGATGTTCGCTCAAGTAACCCCGAATCTAGCTTTAAACGACGCATAAGTTGTGGAACACGCTCCAAATCAAAAACATGAATTTGGCGTAGGTCCTCTAACAGCTTCTTCAAAGTAACGTGAGATGGAAATGCACTCGGAGGATCTTGATAGAGCTTAAGCTTTTGGCCTATCGAAATGGGCTGTTGGAATTCTATTGATCCCTGAGACGGCTTCAATAAACCTAAAACGGCGTCAGCCAACGTTGTTTTCCCGCAACCACTTTGACCACACCACCCAAGAACCTCTCCTTGATTTAACTGAAAAGAGAGCTTTTCAAACAAGGTGTGAGCATTGCGCTGAATTGCCAGATTTTCTACAGAGAGTAACGAAGATCCACTATGCGTCGATCGCCTTTTTTGCCAGTACTTAGGATTCGAATTAATCAAAGACCGTGTGTAGTCAGATTCAGGGTTTGCCAGTACAGCCTTGGCTTCACCACGCTCTACAACAATACCTTCTTTCATTACGATAATATCGCCCGCTAACCTTTCAGCAAGTTCAATATCATGAGTGATAGTAAGCAAGCCCCCTTGTTTGCTGTGCGAAGCGAGTAAGTCAGCAACAATTTGGCAGTGTTTACGATCGAGTCCTTTTGTTGGCTCATCCGCTAGCAACAATTCCCCACCCGCCTGTGTAGCACACAGATAAGCGACTCGTTGGGCCATACCACCCGACAACTGAAACGGATACTTTTGCTTAGCATGTGCTAAGTTCATCTTGCTCAGTTCACTAACCGTTTGAGAAGTAGCCTCAGAGCTGGTGACGCCGTTTACTAAGGTATGAACCTCCGAAATTTGGCGTTCAATACGCATAATCGGGTCTAGGGATAACCAAGGTTCTTGAGGAAGTAAGGCTATCTCCCGCCCCCACGTCTGCTGTAGCGCTTTTTTATTTACCCTCTGCCCTTTTAAATAGATCGAGCCTTGGCTCATTAGCTCTTTGGGTAAGGTTCCCGTTAGCGCAGCAGCAATCAAACTCTTACCAGCGCCTGTTTCACCTAAAATAGTCAGCGGACGGCGAGTTTGAATTGAGAAACTGATCGGCTCAACCAGTACTTGCTCGCGGCTTTTAACAGTCAGCGACTCGACTTTAACCAAATCCGTCATGATTTTTCTCCGCTCGCCAGTAAATGAAAACCGAGTACTAGAATAAATAAAGTAACTAACGGTTGTGCTAACACCCAAGGGGCCATTTGGTAGTAACGAAACAGCTCTACCATCATCAAGCCCAACTCCGCTTCCGGAGGCTTAAGCCCGACATGAAGAAAGCCCAATGAAGCGAGCGCTAAAATGGTATTTCCAGCACCAAAGCAGCACAAAGTGAAGACATCTTGTCTGCAATGCGGCCAAATATGTCGTTTAAACACATACCAATCACCAAAACCATACAAAATGGAAGCTTCAACTTCCGGAGACTGAATTAGCGACAAAGTTCGATTACGCACAACGCGGAAAAACTCCACCCATAGAATCAAAGCGATCGCGACATATAAAATCAAGAATGACCCGGGTACTAAAGCCGCAAAAAGCAGTACTAAGATCAGCCCTGGCATTGCAAGAATGATGTTCATCAAAAATGAACACATGCGATCCCACCAGCCACGCTTCCATCCAGCTAAAACACCAGCTGCGACACCCAATGAAGCAGAAGTAGCAACACTGACCCAAGCAAGCACCAGTGAAGTCACAATAGCATCACTCAATCTAGCGATGTTGCTACGTCCAAAGTGATCTCGGCCAAGCGGCTCAATCCAGTCTGGTGATGCGAATGCCAATGACAAGTTCTGCTCTGCGGAATCCGAATGGAAAAACAGCTTTTCCAACGCAACGAGTAAAAGCGCTAAGCCGACAAGCAGCGCGCCAATAGTTTGCTTATTTAGTGCCATCACGCCATCGCCTCCGTTTGTTGTCGAGGATCAAGCTGATAAGTCACCAAGTCGATAAAGGTGTTAATCGCAACGAACAGCAGCCCCATCACCAAGGCCGTTCCCTGGATCATCGGAATGTCTCTTGCAAATATCGCGTGTGCGAGTGCGTGGCCAATACCAGGCCATGAGAAAAGGGACTCAATCATGATGATTCCTTCCATCAAGCCAATGGTTTGAATGGCTAAAAAGGTAACGATCGGTATCGCAATATGGCGATGTGCGTGATGCTCAAAAGCTTGATCAAAACTCAGCCCTTTAAGGCGAGCAAATTTAAAGTAAGGCGTCGATAATGTTTGTTGAGTTACATTGCGAATCAATCGATTTGACATAGCAGCCAACGATAACGCCAAGGTTAATGCAGGCAAAAACAGATGCGCAGGCGTACCAAAGCCAGCAACGGGAAACATGCCTAAGTGCAGCGCGAATACGATAGTCAGCACTAAGCCAATCACGAACACTGGTTGAGCGCGAACAAATACCGATGTCATTAACCCCCATTTATCCGACGTAGAATTTGCTCGCTTACCACAATAAACACCAACAGGAACCGCAATGAGCGCCGACAAAACCAAAGCAACTAAAGCCAATAACAACGAGTGACCGAGTTGATGTTGGATCTCCGTCATGACGGGCATTCCGCTAATAAGGGAATTGCCCAAATCAAAATGCATTAGATCCCAAAGCCATTGGAAGTAAAGCTCGTACCCTGCCCTGTCTAAGCCTAATTCAGCACTGACCGCTCTTGCAGCCTCAGCATCCACATAGTCATAGCCATATCGACCAGCTGCAATCCGAAAAGCAAAGTCACCAGGCAACAATCTCATTAGAATAAATGTCAGCGTGCCGATACTCCAAGCGACCAAAACCGCTTGGAGTAAACGCCTCATCAATATGTTAATCATTTAACGTCATCTCTGAGATGCGGTAGTTAATTTCGAACGGATCGAAACTAAAGTTACCCACTTTCTCATTCACCGCGACAAGTTGGGTGTAGAACGTAATCGGAATCAGCGGCATCTCTTTCGCCAAGATGTGAGATGCTTTTTGTGCTTGTTGTTGGTAGCTATTTGAATCTTTGGTCGCACTCAAGCTGTTTAATAAAGCGTTAAACTCAGTAGATGACCAATTCGTTGGGCCCCAATCACTGCCTTTATGTTCAGCAAAATCTTTGAGTAGTAACGCAAGCGGATCAACCGTTGCTCCAAAATTCCTGGCAACAAGAGCAAGCTCGATGGTTCCATCTTGGTGTTTAGCTGGGATTGCACTGGAGTTATCAATCGAGATATCCACCTGAATACCAACTTCCTTTAGCTGAGCTTGAATCGCCGTGGCAACAACGGGTAATTCAGGTCTATCCGAATAAGTGGTTAGATTAATAACAAAGGCTTCATCACCACGCTCTAACATACCTTGCGCGTTCTCATCCCAACCTTGTGATGCTAACAACTGTTTTGCTTTTTCCAGATCACGCGATGTTTCAGCAAGCTTTTCTATATGCCATGCACCAAGTGAGGGGGCAAAGAGTTGGTATGCTTCAGAGCCCGGCATACGAATAATTTGCTGCGAAATGCCCGAGCGATCCAGCGCTAGACTCAAGGCTTGTCGCGTCTGGAAAGAATTGAGATATGGGTGCTCATTGTTGAGCTTGAGTAAGATAGTGCGCGGAATGGACTCACGTACTATCTCTACCGATTCGGTTTGTTGTAACGGCGCGATACTTGCCGGATCAAGCGTGTAAACAATATCAGCTTGCCCACTTTGAGCGAGCAGTGCACGGCTCTCCGCACGGTGCCCAGCAAGATAATGCGCTTTTTCAATCTTGGCAGGCTCTCCCCAATATTGTTCATTTCGAGTGACATGAATCTTGTGTGGCGGAACCAACTGCTCAATTTTATATGGCCCTGTACCTGCAAGTGATGTCGCCACGCCACTTTCGTCATAGCTCCCTGGTGACGCAATCGCAACGGTATAATGAGCCAACACAGTCAGCATTGGGTTATAGGGCTTTGACAGCTGAATCGTAAGCTCATTTCCCTCTGCCGCTATCGACTCGATCGGCACACGCTTGATAACTCCTGGTTTATTCATCGCATTAACTAGCGCATTTTTAACAGCAGCGGCATCCAGTTGAGCACCATCATGGAATGTCACCCCATCGCGCAGCGTAAAAGTCCAAGTCAAGTCATCAGGGCTGACTGTCCACTGCGTTGCTAATTGGGGTTCTACCTGACCTTTCTTATTGATCGCCACCAGCGCTTCTACTACCTGCATACGAGTAAACATATAGCCATCTTTAGAAAGATCTTGGCTACTAAACTCGAATGGCCCTGAAATTCTAAGCGGCGGAGTTTCTGAAGATGGCTTGAGTTGATTAAACGCCAATACGGCAATAGCAGCGACTACTGCCACGCCAACAATCCTGTTTTTCATCAAGTGATGTCCTTAGAGAATGAAATTAAAGGTATGTTATAACATAACAATTAGTTCAATCAATATGATAATTACTCTCAATAAAGATTGAACATACCACCTTCTAAAAAACTAAAACCTCCGTTACAAGACATTCTCAACTAAATGCTAGTCACTGCTTCATTTGATGTAACTCTCTGATAAAGTGTTGGGAAAGGATGATTTTTTGCGGGATGACTCGAATGGATATACTCAGCCAATTGCAATTTTCGATTTCAATTACAGGCCCAATCTGTTTAATGCTAGTTCTGGGTATTTTGTTTAAACGCATTGGCCTTATTAACGAAAATTTCATCGAAGTCGCATCTAAGCTGGTGTTTCAGGTAACGCTTCCAACCATGCTTTTCTTAAGTATTGTAGTGTCTGAACATGATATTGCTGCCGCCAGTCATTTCATCTTATACGGTGTCTTATCCAGCATTGCTTTTTTTCTGTTTACTTCATTTGCGGTCAAAGCGCTGTTTCCCTCTTCACCCGATCAAGGGGTCATTATCCAAGGAGGGTTTCGCTCTAATACCGGCATCATAGGTATTGCTTACGTCGCGAATGCTTATGGGGAACAAGGCATTGCGTTAGGAGCGATTTTCGTCGCCGCAACCACATTGGTTTACAACGTATTGGCTGTACTCTGCCTGACTCCCAAGCATCAAGAGTCTGGAGAGAAAGTAGGTAAAATGATGGCGGCTACATTGACTAAAAATCCTCTTATTATCTCTATTTTGCTCGGCATCGCGTTTTATGTTCTGAGCATTCCTGTACCAACCATTGCGATTGATGCGGGTAATTACCTTGCCAAAATGACACTACCTCTTGCACTTTTATGTATCGGAGGATCACTGAACTTAAATTCTCTTAAGAAAGAGCAAGCGCCCTCCTGGGCCGCAAGTGGTTTTAAGTTGGTGGCAGCGCCGGTACTCATTACTGGGTGCGCGTATTGGTTAGGGTTTGAGGGTATGGAGCTTGGAATCATCTTCTTTATGAACGCCGCGCCTGTCGCATCCGCCAGCTACATTATGGCAAGAGCGATGAATGGCAATGCGGTACTGGCGGCGAACATTATTGCGCTGACCACGATACTTTCCACATTGACTTGTACTTTTGGGCTTCTATTGCTGACGCTTTGGCATCTCATTTAAAAAGAGCGAGGAAATCCTCGCTCTTTCTATGATTACTTACTTATATTGCTCTGATAATACCTGTTGAATATACAAGCTCGTTTCACACACATCATGATCGTGGTGATGGTTATGACCCTGATGATGACTGTGGCTATTCAACTTATTCAGGACGTATCGATTGTTTTCATTCAATAACATCCCAGTCTGACCAGAATTGATAGGTGCGACCACGCCACGATAAACAGTCGCTTCCACTCCAATCTGGTTGATTGTTTCTGGTGAAACAACATAAGGGTTGGCATCCAGCACTGTGAAGTCTGCGTACTTTCCAGCTTCTATTGTTCCTACTTTGTCCTCCAACCTAGCGGTATAAGCCGCGTTAATTGTGATAGCTTTCATTGCTTCATCAACCGTAATCCGCTCTTCTGCTCCCATCACGGTTTCTCCTGATAAACCAATCCTATTTACAGCAGCCCACACTAAACTCAATGGTTGAGCCGGTGCCATTGGCGCGTCAGAATGAAGAGAGAGTATACCGCCTGCATCAATAAAAGATCGTCCACGAGACATCACCGCAGCACGCTCTTCGCCGACCCCTTCTTGGCTATACAATTCTGCCAACACATGAGTGTAATATGGGTTTACACTAAAATTAGCTCCCGACTCTACTGCTCGCGGAATATCGTCTTTATCCGTGATCCCAAGGTGATGAAAACTCGTGCGGTGGTCTTCTCTCGCTTTCTCCTCATTGAGCATCTCAACAATATCAAGTGCGGCTGAGAAGCCTAAGTCTCCGTTAGCGTGAATCGCAATCGTGTAGTCATCATTCCAGTATGGGCGCATGCTGTCTTCAAGTTGCTCAGGTGTTTGAAGCCACTCCCCTTCATGCCCATCGGTATAGCCATCTTTTAGCTGCATCAACTGACTGTACATTGCGCCATCGGAAAACAGTTTTACGAATTTGGGTAACCATTGAATTTGCTCTTGCCCAGCCATCATTTGCGTTTGTGCTTCGGCCATCGCTTTACCTTTATCAGCATCAAATTCGCTCATCATGTAAGCAACATTTCCCGCGGGAATTAGCCAATAGTCCATAGGGAGGCTGTCATCTAACAAGATAGACACCATTTGCTCGTACAGTTCTGGGGTTATAACAACACCTGGATCGACTGCCGTTGTAATCCCACCTGAATGAACATAATCTTTGGTTCGTTCCAACCCTGTTGCAAAACGACCACTTTCCATCACAAACTTCAGAACACTCGGCAGTAACACCTTCATACCATTTTCGTAAGCATGACCACGTTCCCAATCAAGCTGATCATAGCCTGCACCACTACCCTGCCAATCGGATTCTTGCCAGCCTAGCATTGATATCGCGGCATCATTCATGAAGAACTCATGAGCACTGCGATGCCAAACGATGATTGGACGCTCTTTAGATACTTGATTAAGTAAATCGCGGCTCATTTCATTACCATGAAAATAGTTGTGATATCCCCAAGTAAACAAGGGTTCACCTTCAGGCAAAGTGTCATTCAGTTCATTTAAGCGAGCGAAATAGCTTTCGTTACCTTGCACACCTTTCACATCACCCCAAGGGAAGTTCCAATCTGCGGGAGTGATAAAATCTGTACTGAGGAAGATAGCACTCATCCAAAGGTGAATATGAGGTTCAACAAAACCTGGAGTCATCACCTTATCGGAGAAAGTTTTATCTAAAGTGTAACCATCAAGGTGCTGATATTTATGACTTAAGGTTGTTTTTTCACCCACCTCCAAAATAACACCATTTTGCACTGCCACAGCGTTCGCGCTTTCCGGAGTATTATCCGCCATCGTGAGAAGATCTTTTGCAACAAAGACCGTTACAGGCGCATCTGACAATAAACCAGCCTGTGCTGTTTCCGCTTTGTTAGATTCAGTTTGGCTACACCCTACTACCAAAGCGATGCTTGCCGCTAATGCGCTATATCGAAGTACCTGTTTCATCTTGTTCACCTTTCAATATTGGATTTATTGTCCCTATCTTTATTTAGAGCGTGATTTGACTCTAAAGGTGGCTTCCTTATCCTCGATGGCGTTACTTTAACAAGCTATATTCGTTCTAAATAATACATATTGATGGGTGAAATCCATCATTTGGAGCCTTATGTTTTCTTACGAACACCTTGCTTCGTTCTGCGCAACTGTAGAAGAAGGAAGCTATAGCCAAGCAGCAAAGAAGCTTAACAAAGATCGCACAACCATCCGCGAGCAGATCAAAGCTTTAGAAGACAGCTATGCCGTTGATCTGTTTGAAATTCAAGGTAAGAAAGCGGTTGCGACAGAGGAAGGTGAAGCCGTTTATCGTCAAGCAAAACTGCTCGTTCGTAATAGTGAACAACTGCATACTAGGATGATGGATAGTTACAAAACGGAACATACCCACTTCGATATTTACCACGATATTTTGGTTCCGAACCAACTCATTCTGCATTTAGAGCAATACATATCTCAAGCATTCCCTCACATCCAAATTAACTGGCTGCATCGAAACCGAGATGAAATCATCGAGCGAATATGTACAGAAAAAAGTGCGCTCGCCATTATGCAAAATAGACTCGTAAATAGCCCCGAAAAAGCTTACGACTATATTAACTTGGGTACGGATGAACTCTCTGTATATTGCCGCCCTACACATCCATTAACTGAGCTGACACAAGTCACCATCGGTGATCTAGAGCTAGCAAAACAGTACATCAGTGAAAACCACTATTACACCATGCCTGAAGTGTTCCATGTATCGGCTAACCGATGCTTAATCAGCAACAACGATGTACTGCTAAAACTACTACAACATGACGGTTGGGCCATTCTAAGTAATAGTTTGGCTCAGCCATTTATCCAAGCTGAAAAACTGACGGTACTGCCGATAAAAGAGATGACAAACACGCTTAAAATTGGTTTGTCTTTTTACTACCCTCTCACCTTAAAAAATTCAAAAGAGCTAGATGGGATAGTGAAGACATTGAAGAGTTACGCGAGAGAAAATTTAACTTAACGCTAGACTAAACAGCATTAATTTTGAGGAAGGGAAATGCCCATCCTTGGGCGAACTTATCCGTAAAATGAAGCAGTGATGTTTTTAAAAGAACCACTTCACACCAATTTCGGCTTTCAGTTCTACGTCACCGTCTATTTCGAAACCATCCGGAGTAACGATATCTGTGCTGCCATACTCAAGTTTTGTCATCAACCATTGAGTACGGTCGGATTTGATGGGTGCATTAAACATGACATTAAAAGAGCTAGACTCCATCTCAACGGTGTCACCTTCAACCTTAAAATACTCAGGCCAGGCTTGAACAAATGCGCCGCTATCACCAATTTGCTGAGTAACAAACAAGTTCAGCATATAGCCGTCAGCCGATTCTCCAAATACTTTACCAGTCGTGTATGCGACGTTAGGAAAGACCATCGCCCCTGCGGTGTATTGCGGGTTGATAAGGCCGACCGCACCGACAGAAAGCAGAGTCGTATCTTTGTAACCCAGATCTTTCAGTAGACCAGCGCTACCATTTTGATGAATCAGATCGGTCGATAAACCCACTCGTGGCATCAACGGGTTATCCATCGCGTGTACTTGGAAGTACTGCGCGCGACTCTTTTGATAATCAACACCAAATTTATCTTTGCCTTGCTGCTTAGCTTTGTCGTTGCCGAAGCTACCCTCTACAAAGCCTGCAAACTGAATGTTTTCGCTCCATGCTCCGGTAAACATAGATGACACACGAACATCTGCGTCAGAAGTAACAAAAACAGCAGCTTGAGTATACACGCGAGTCAGATCAGATGGATCAATCACCTCTGGCTCATCAGCGAAAACAGGCGTAGAAGCCAACGATAATAAAGCTGTTGCTAACAATGTTTTTTTCATAAAGGTTCCTTAGTAAGAATCCTACTAGCAAGCTTCCTTTCCCGCAGTGGATGAATCGGTTGAACACCAATTTATATTGAAAGTTACACACTAAAAAGTTCATTTTGATGGGGAAAACCTAACATTACTTCCTAGCGGTATTAGAAAGGTTCTCTGACCACCCAGGTCTATTCAAACGCCTCTTTTTGAATATGAGTGGCCAGAGAAATCCGTTATTTAGAAGCGCTGAATCGCTCGCGCAGTTTCTGGAATATGGCATAGAAACCAGGAGTCATGATTGAACCCACAGCCAATACCACTAGCATTCCACCCAATAGAGCAAGACCGGTCGTGTTCTGAGAAACGGCTCCAGCCCCTGAAGCAAAGACCAGTGGCAAGATGCCCAGAATGAATGACCAAGACGTCATGTTCACGGCTCTAAAGCGCATCTTACCGCCCTGAATCGCCGCCTCTTCAATAGGCAGTCCTTCTTGTTCGCGCTTAATCTTAGAGAACTCAACCATCAGGATTGCATTCTTAGCCGCTAACGAGATGAGAAGAATTAATCCAATTTGACCATAGATAGAAAGCGCTTGACCGCCGAGTAGCAACGCCGCGTATGTCCCTACAGCCGCTGTCGGTGCAACGATGATAATCGCAGCAGGTAGCGTCCAAGATTCGTACTGCGCCACCAAGAACAAGTAGATAAAGACTAACGCTAATACCAATGCGATTTGCGCTGTACCACCCGCTTGTTTCTCTTGATAAGCCATATTGGTCCACTCATAGGTGTAACCCGCAGCCAATACTTGCGCAGCCACTCGCTCCATTGCGGCAATCGCCTCACCCGATGAATAGCCCGGCGCAGGATTTAGCTGCAGTCTCGCGGCTGGTAACATGTTATAGCTAGTGACAAGATCCGGCTCCAAAGTTGGCGTAATGGATGCAATCGTCGATAGAGGTACTTGCTCGCCTGCCATTGAAGGAACGTGGATGCGAAGTACATCATTCAGATCATTACGTTGTTCACCTTTCGCTTGAACAAAGACTCGGTAGCTACGCCCATTGAGTGCAAAGTCATTCACGTATGATGAGGCTAAGTGTGTTGCCATCGCATCATTAACCGCACCAAGAGTTACCCCCATTTGACGCGCTTTCTCACGATCAATTTCGACATGATAGTGCGGTACATTCGCGCGATAAGTGGTCATCGCATTGGTGATTTCAGGCGCTTGATTTGCCGCAGCCATCAAGGCATACGTCATTTGAGCAAGCTCTTGTGCGCTGCGACCACCCGTGTCTTGCACCATAAACTCCAGTGCATCACCGATACCGATACCCGGAATTGGCGGAAGACCCATCGCAATCGTCATTGCCTTATCAATTGAGTAGAGCTGACGATTCAGGCGTTGTGCCACTGCGGGTTGAGAATGATCGCCTTCCATTGCTAAACGCTCATCCCAATCTTTTAGATTGATGAACATGGTCGCCGAGTTAGAGGCAACACCGCCCGTTAGAGCATTAAAACCGATAGCACCTGCAAAATCCTCAATCGCAGGATCTTGCTCTAAGATCGCTTCTGCTTGCTTAATGAGTGCGTTTGTACGTTCTTTTGATGCGTTATCAGGTAAGAACATCGCGAGAGCAAGTACGCCCTTATCTTCGGCTGGCACGAACGCAGTTGGTAGCTTATCGTTCATCCAAACGACCGCACCAATCGCCAATACAAAAGTCGTCATGAGAACAGCGGCTTTTCTAACCATCAGTGACACGGCTTTGCCATAACCCACTGTTAGCTTGTCAAATGCACGATTAAAAAGAACGAACCATTTAGCCGGTGTCGGATTTCTCTTCATCACCAATGCACAAAGTGCTGGTGATAGCGTTAATGCGTTGATCGCAGACAGAACTAAAGCGATACAGATAGTGATTGAGAACTGAGCGAACATCAGCCCAGTGATCCCCGGAAGCAATGCCACAGGAATGAATACCGCTAGCATGACCAAGGTCGACGCGACAATCGGACCCGTCACCTCTTTCATTGCTTGGATCGTTGCCTCTTTCGCACTCCATGTTGGATTCTCATTGAGGATTCGTTCGACGTTTTCGACGACCAAAATCGCGTTATCGACCACAATACCAATCGCCAGAATCAAGCCAAATAGCGTGACGGTATTGATACTAAAACCACCCATCTGCATGAAAGCAAAAGTACCAATCAGCGAAACTGGAATCGCAACCACTGGAGCCAAAGTCGCTCGGACATTACCTAAAAATAGATAAGTTACGGCTACCACTAATAGCACGGCTAAGAATAGGGTTTCGACAATGCTTCGAATGGACGCTTCTACCGATAACGTTGTGTCGTAAGGAATGGTGTAAGTCATTCCCTCTGGCATGATGGATTGGATCTCTTCCAACACGGCTTTGACTTCACTACCCGTATCTAGAGCATTCGCATCTGGATTTGCTTGCATCGCAACTAATGCTGCTTCTCCACCATTATAGGTCGCATACGCATCGTAAAATTGACTGCCAATTTCTAACTCAGCGACATCACCAAGATAAACATGGTTACCATCAGGAAGTGTCTTAACGATGATCTGCTCAAACTCTTGTGCACTGCTTAAGCGTCCTTGAGTAATTAAGTTAAACTGCAACGCACTATTTTCACGACTTGGGCCTTGACCGATACGGCCAGCGGGTACCACTGCATTTTGCTCACGAATCGAGTTTTTCACCTCAATGGTGCTAACACCAAGTGACGCCATACGGTCCATATCGAGCCACACACGCATGCCGTAAGTCGCACCGATCAAATCACTGGTTGCAAGGCCAGAGATTCGAGCAATACGCTCCATAAAGTTCGCTTCAACCCAACTGTTTAACTCGAGTTCAGACATGGATCCGTTTTGTGAATAAAATGCCACCGCTAACAAGTCATCCGGAGCAGCCTTACGAATTCGAATGCCTCGCGCTCGAACTTCAAACGGCAGCATGTTCTCAGCAACAGCTACGCGGTTAGACACGTTCACCATCGCCATATCTGAATCGATACCGTTTTCAAAGGTAATATTCAGAAAGTAACGGCCATCATTGGTCGAACGCGACTGCATGTAAACCATGCCATCTACACCGTTGACCTCTTCTTCAATTGGGTTGCCAATCACCTCTTTAACTGTTTCAGCACTGGCTCCGGGCATAAATGCCACCACACGGACTTGCGGAGGTGTCACGCTCGGATATTCAGCAATCGGCATCGTTTTGATTGCGATGAGACCAATCAATGTCAGGAATATCGAAATGACAAAGGCAAATTTCGGTCGGTTGATAAAAAACTGACTCAACATAGACGTTACTCCGCTACTACGACAGGTGCACCTTCACGAATCCGCTGTAGGCCACCAACAATCACAGGTTCATTGGCATCCAGGCCAGCTATAACAAATACTTTTTGACCAATACGATCACCCACATCAACATTGCGTCGAACTGCTTGCCCCTCTTCTATCGTAAATACGTATTGGGCGCTGTGGTCTTGGTGAATCGCGGCATGAGGTACTTTAACGCCATCAATCGGCTCAGAAGGACTGAGCGCAACTCGAATGTATTGGTTTGGTGTTAAGTCACCGTGGGGGTTATCAAACTCGGCAGCGATATTTACCGTGCCGCTAGTCGGGTTGATTTTGTTATCGACAAATGAAATACGACCAGGGTTTTCAAACATTTCGCCTTCAACTTCTAACGCAACTTGCGCTTGGTTTGATCCCGTCAATTGATGATGCGATAGCTCTGACTCTTTTAAAGAGAAGCTCGCTTCCATTGGGCTAACCTGAACGATGTCAGTTAATGGACCAAAGTTTGGCCCAACCATATCACCAATAGAGAAACGACTTTTTCCTAGCTTTCCTCCATAAGGTGCACGCACTTTCGTTTGGTCTAAGTTATCTCGTTGTACGACAACGTTCGCTTTCGCAGATTGCAATCGAGATTTCGCCATGGTGAGTTCCGCAGAGCTTAAATCGAGTTGAGCTTGAGAAACGCCACCTGTGGATAGCATATTTTCTGTACGGCTATGATTAAGCTTAGTGAGCTCTAATGCAGCCTGAGCCTCATTCAGAGTTGCCATTGCTGAGTCTAGCGCCGCTTGATATGACGTAGGGTCAACTTCAAATAAGATGTCGCCTTTTTCTACCGTTGCGCCGTCTTCAAAATGCTTAACAAGCAAGTAACCGCTGGTTCTAGGGGTGAGCTGCGCAGACTCAATCGCCTGCATGCGACCAACATAATAAGTTGTTGGGCTATGTTGGAATGATGCCGCTTCAACAATAGAAACAGGTGTCGCTTGGGGAGCCGCAACATTTTGTGAGTTTGCTGAATTGGTTTCCGCTGAACCACCACATCCAGCAAGGACTAATGCTGTTGCTATGTATAAAGGTGATTTTTTCATGATATTTCTCTTTTTATTTTAAAGGGTTACACGGCTAACAAGGTATTCATTGCGACTAAATCTTCTGCACTTAACTCTCCGACTAAGAACCGCAGATGCAGCAGCGCAAATAGAAAATCAATGTGTGACTCCGTCAACGCTTGTCGCGCTCCATAGAGTTGTTTCGTCGCATTTAGAACATCAACAATGGTTCGAGAACCGAGCTCTAAACCTTGCTCAGTCGCCTGTAGGGCTGCCTCTGCTGAAATAACGGCTTGCTGATAAGCCGAATGCGCACTCTTCAAGGCAAGCAAGTCTTTCTCAGTACTACGAATATCCCGCGTGACTTCTCGCCATGTTTGCTCTTGCAGTTGGCGCGCTTGTTCATATTGAATACTCGCCTGCTCTACCTTGCTGGTTGTACTCCCACCTTTGTATACCGGTAGGGTCATGGCTACGCCGGCAAACACCGTGGCGTTGTTATCAAGGTTGTCAAAGCTCCCTCCACTGGTTCCCATAGGCTTGAGTCGAGATTGAGCGGCAAACGCGTATCGATACTCAGCAACCAAACCTAGTGATGGCATATGACCGGCTTCAGCCAAGGCGATTTGCTCTCGTGATAAGGTCACTAGGTGTTGTTGAATTTGCATCTGCGGGTTAGTTTTCTGCGCTTGCTCTTCCCATTGAGAGACCCCATAAGGTTTGGGAATAGAAAGCTCTGGCAATTGAGCAGCAAGTGGCGTTACTTTCGTGTAAGAGTGACCTGTCAGCTCATACAAATAGTCCAGTGCTTTTTCGACTTGGTTTTGGGCAAATATCGCCGAAGTTGTCGCTAAGTCATATTGTGCTTGAGTTTCCTTTACATCGTTTTCAGGAACTAAACCATTGGCGAAGCGATGTTGCATTTGGCTTAAGTGCTCACCAATTGCCTTCTTCGTGGCTTCTACTTGAGTTAAGTTTTCTTGCGCTTTCAGTGCATCAAAGTAGCCTTTTGCTACACTCAGCTGTAACCCTTCTAATGCCACTTGATAATGAGCGTGCGTTAATGCTTGCTTCTGATTAACCAATCCTTTCGTCGCGTTCAACTCAGAGTTATATAGATTTTGCCCAACAGAGAGTCCCACCTCCGCACCTTGTCCATCCGTCTGAGTCAAGGTGGTCCAGTCATTACGCAGTGCGCCATAGCTAACGCTTACATCAACTTGCGGTCGGTATAACCCTTTTACTTGTTCCAGTTGCTTGCTCACACTATCAATCTCAAGCGCAGCGCGAGTTAAAGCGGGATTATTGTCCAAAGAATCAGAATAGAGTTGTGACAGGTTCACAGACTGTGCTGACGCGAAGTGCGTGGTCAATGCAGCTCCAAGTCCTATGGCTATCAGTGATTTGTTTTTCATATACGGCCCATCTCATTGGTCATTACTGTTGAAAGCCAACAGTGTTTGCCGCTTTGTACCCGACGAGCATGGATCAACGTAATTCAGTTAGGCGCAGTTATTGTTCCAGATCAGTTTTTGTTGCTAAACGCCCGCTTTTCCGTGGACTCCATCAGTCAATTTTGATAATTAATTTATTACTTATTAATTCCACATTGAGCTCAATATGATTGGTTTAAAAGCGCAGATAAGTTGGTTTAACAGTGAGAAAGGATTTGGCTTTGCGGTTCCGGATATCATTGCAATTGACGTATTGATCGATACTTCACAACTTGAGAATCAGTCCATCTCACTCAGCACGAATCAACGAGTCTATTTGGAAGTTGAACAAGACCAAGATGGCGCGTATCAAGCCATCAGCGTCGTGCCTTTGTAACACGTAATGACACAAGATAACGCAATGAAAAACCCATTGACCCCGGCTAAACCTGGCAGGCCAAAACGTGATCCTTTGCTAAACCTTGAGCAAGCAGTTGCGCGCAGTTATGCCAGCGTCATTACGTGGCGCGCCGAATTTCGAAAAGTTCTGGAGATGCAGTATCCGCAACTATCAGAAAACCAATACCATGAGCTGAGCCAACCCATCTTTTCTATTGCAGAAGAGTATAATTATTGGTCAAAAGTTGATGGCTTACTGCTTGGGCTACAGCGGAGCCCTAGATTCAACGAGCAGCTCAAACTCAAGCGTGAAAGTATTTCTAACACCATCAATGATATGGCCATTCGCTATCATTGGGTTCTCTCAGCCCGAGATGCGCATCAACACAAGATTGTGATCGATTTGAAACAGGTTGAAGCGACGATAGAAGAGATCAACGCCCTTAACTTACAGTCTTCCGCGACCCAATCCATTTACCTATATGCCTTGATTCAAGAAATACAATCTTCGCTACTAAACACATTTGATAAAAACACGACGCTAATCATCCGCCGATTAATACGCGCAGCATTGCAACTGATTCGCCATTATCGACTCGGCTTGCTATACCAAAACGCAAGTCAAACCAAAGCCGGGCGACCAACATTACCAATACCCATTTTGCTTAACCGAGAAGAACAGAATCTAATCGAACATTATATAGATTTACGTGAGCTTTACCGTCAGAGACAGTTAATCCAACTGACACCAGAGCAACTATGGAATAAGCATAAAACTGTGCTTGAGAAGAGTGACGTTGGGCGGCCTAGTCTAAGCGAGAAAGAAAAAACCGCTCGGTTGTTGGCGAGCAATCAACAGAAACTAGATAAGCTCCGCTGTATGAATGAACATCAAACACCTCTAGCAGCCACTGGTCGAGTTAAAAGAGGCAGAAGACCAGAAACAAAGGCGCAAAAGATACGTAAGCTCGTTGAGAAGATTTCGAAATTGGAGGCGCACTTAGTAAAGCTGTCTCATCCCAACTCTTAGTTTGAACGTAAAAACCAAACATAACTGTTTTTTATTAACGAAAATTACTTGCTAAAGTGCCTCTCAATCCATAGGAGGCGCTTATGAAACACTCTATTGCTCAGTTTTTCATTCTAATTACGCTGCTGATTTTTACCCCCAGTTTGTTCGCGCAAATCATCGCACTTTTTGCCGAATCTAATACGCTTTCATACGAAGCAGACGCTGCCTCTGTTTCTCATATCTATGATTTGGCCATTTATCGCTCCCGTTAAGTCGCCACGGCATAACTCAGCACATTATCATTCGCACAACAACAAATGACCTGTGTTTACGCCTATCAACCATAGCGTTTATCTGTTTACAGGAGTCCGTTACTTAAACTAATGAGCTACTATCTTCTGAATCGAACCGTCCTTTTTGACAGTTTGACAGGGAAAATCGTTTTTACAGGGAATAAGAAATCAAAGCAGTTACGTTCTAACGAATGGAAACTACTACAACTATTTGTCTCACGCGAAGGGCAAGACATCACGCGTGATGAGATCCTTCAAAGCATATGGCAGAACAAACGAGCAAGATCGAGTGTAACAACATCGATCAAAAACCTCCGAGCCCAGCTCGAAGATGGCGCTCATCAACCTCGCTATATTCAAACCCAAGTCATGACGGGCTATGTGTTCATTGCATCGGTAAAACCGCTCACTAAATCTGAATTTGATCAAGCAATACGAGCCAATGACACAATCACCTCAACTCTTAAACGCAATCTGAAGAAGCACCGCAAAGTTTGCACCTTGTGCATAATCAATGTGATTAGTTTAGCAACCATCATTTTCTCGATTCGGCTGCTTTATATGAGCGGCGCTTTTGAGTTTATTTCGGCAACATCGGAGTCTCATGCCATTGTTCCGATGGTCATACAAACGGAGCAAAATGAGCTTTCACACCAATCTATTTACAATATTTGCAACGCTTTGGCGATTGATGCTCAACAAGTTTCAAAACTGCTGTTTTTGCCCATCACACAAGAAAACCCGCGCCCGAACTCCCCAAACTTAACTTGGGCTAACGAATCGAAAGAGATGTTGATATGTCACATGCCTTCCACAAAGCCATCACTATAGCCCTTGCTATTGTTGCCATACTCAGTGCCAGCGTAAGTTACGTTTATTACGACAACTTTGCACCAGATAAAATCGCCCTTTCCAATCCAATATGGGAATTTAAGCACCGAGGATACCCAAGTCAATTTGGTTATCTAAGTCATCAATGGGGGCTGCGTATTATTGAAATTCACTCGCAATTTCAAACCGACGAACATTTCGCAACGCAAGCCATCGAATTTAAAATGTTTGATGATCATGGACTATTGGGTGAATTCATTTTGCAGTTCGATTTAAACTGGCAATCCGAGGGGCAAAAGCTCGATATTTCTGTCATTGATTCTACAATCGAAATTACGTCTGCATCTAACGGCTTCGATTTAGACGCGCTACATACCTACCTTTACGACATGGTCCACAACATGTATCAAGTTCCGAGAGAGGTCATCTCTGCAAGCAATACTATGCTGATTGTCGATGTTCCTTATCTTGGTATTATCCGACTAACTCCGACCTCAACAGCCCACCTCATCCAAAACTAACTCAACCCAATTGGCTACTGATAATAAGTAGCCTCCCTCATAGACATTTGTTGCTGTTGCATATTTTCTATTCCTATTATTAATCATGAAACGTACACAATCGCGCCTGAAATCAGATGAATTAAACTAAAATTCAAACACTTATAAGATTTCTAAAAATAGCTAATTTAGTTTTTCTCAACTTGGATTCCCTACACTACTGAGCATCAACACGATAAGGCGATGTCTATGTTCAGTATCCAACTTGCCAATATTGACGATCTCACTTCTTTGATGAGACAGATTCTATCAAGTGTCCGAGAAGAACGAGTAACCATTCTTCCAAAAGAAAAGCTTACGCTACTCGATCGAGCGGATGACCTTTTTCAACATGTGTCTATGACGAAGAAAGTTGATCAAATCGCGCTCTCAGAAGCTCTGGCTATCATAGAACGACTTGCTCTAGTCGTTAACTTAGAACGCTTTAGCCATTTTGGTCGCGATATTGAACGAGCGAGCCAAATCATCAACACCTTACAAACGGTGCTTGAAGCACCAAAAATGCAGAATGATGCAAGCATTGAAAGACTCACTGAGTACTTACTTTATCAACGCATTATTGACTGCCCGTCCACCATTCAAACCGGTAATAGCGTTCCAATCACCAAAGCCTATTTAGCAGGAATGCTTAACTTTAGCGAAGCAGTGGAAGCCGTTGAAGCTCTCGTCGCATGCAAAAAGAAACTTCAACTTATTCAAGTGGATGCATCTCGCACGACCACATCGAGATCCATTGCTGCATAACAACAATAACCAGAGATATAACTATGAACTTTTATCCAAAAGTGACGCTTCTTACGACCCTTATTTTGAGCAGTGCGGCAGTTGCAGCTCCCAATACACTGACTGGTGATTGGGCTGGCAATCGAACGGCTCTCGATGATTATGGACTCAGTTTGCAAGGCGAATACACAAATGTCGTTCAATCAGCAGTGAGTGGTGGCGATGGGACCAATGTGTCTCACCGATTTGACCTACTTGCTAGCCTTGATATCGAAAAGCTAGGAGGCTGGAGTGGTGGCAAACTGCATACTCAAGTCGTCGCTCGTGGAGGCGAAGCGAATGACTTTGGTATCCATTACCTGTCCCTTGCAAACTCAGGTCAGTACGGTGAAGATAATTCGCTATTCTTCTCGTCATTCTATTACTCACATCAGTTTTCTTCGAATACCAGTTTATTGGCAGGTAAAATTGATGCGTTTGAATTGCTAAGACACGCTCCATTTTATGGCGGTGCCACTCGTCATGGATTCTTAAACATTGCCTTTGCTGCCCCACCAAGCGGTGTTACTCCACCTTCATTTGTTGGCGCTATCGCTAACCGCACTATTGGTAGTACTCGACTTTCAGCAATGGTGTATGACCCTAGAGATCGCTACACGAATGACCTAGATTTCAGTGGTCTTTTTGAAGATGGGGTAAATGTTAGTGTCTCTGCGACTCACAATACGCAATGGTTTGATCGAGGTACATCACTCTCACTCGCTTATACATACAGCACTGAGGAGGGAATAGATTACCGTTATCTTGATCCAGAAGTCGGTTTCACAACCAATTCTAAATACAAGTACAACGCGAGAGCGCAGTTATCTCACAACTTAGTTGAATCAGAACAAAACTCTAGAGATGCTTGGGGAGTTCATATTAGAGCCGCGATTGCCGATGGAAATCCAAATATTATTGATGCAACTTTGGTCGGTGGTATAGGCGGAAGTGCCCTCTTCTTTAATAGACCAATGGACAGCTGGGGTTTAGGCTACTACTACTATGATCTTTCTAACGATCTGCAAGACAGTGTAAATAGCCTACCTATCGCAGACAAATTCCAAAATGAGCATGGATTCGAAGCCTATTACAGCTATCAAGCCATGCCTTGGTTAACCTTTACCGCAGATGTTCAATACTTAACACCGGCAGTCAGTACGCAAGAAGACACTTGGTTATTGGGTTTGCGCACTAATATTCGTTTCTAATAAAGCGGATTGATTCGATAAAAAGCGGCTTAACCGCCGCTTTTTATCTTTGCTGAAGATACCATTCGGTCATCCAGTCAAGGATACGAGCAAATACTTCAATATCCGATTTTCCAAAACAGAAAAATGCATTTAGGCCGAACGTTACATCTTTACCCACTTCTTCTAGACTTAACTCCACTAACTCCCCCCTATCTATCCACGGCTTCATATAGTGTTTTGGCATCACAGCCCAACCATTTTTCGTCACTAGTTCACACAGAAGATCATTATTACTGACCATGTGAGCTTTTGGTGACACTTTAACTGTGGCGAAATTAGGACTTAAAGTAGCAAAGTTCTCCGTAATATATTGGGTATCCAACATCAACTCTTCAATTCTGAGAGTGCTGGTTTGGGCTAGCGGGGAGTCGGGACGGGAGAAACAGCCGACTTCTATCGCACCTATCGAGCGCCAAGTCACGTCTTTTTCAGCGATCACTTGGCCACGATAAGGCATGACCGCGATGTCACAATCTTCACTTAGCAAAAGATCCATCGCCCTCTGGCGAGTACGATGCTGCCAATTAACGATAATGTCCGGATTATAGTGAAGTAGTTTATCCTCTACATAAGCGATGAGGCTGAGTGGCGTAATTACGTCGTAACAAATGTTGATCGTGTGTACATCTGTTTCGTAGAGTGTCTGACTTTGAACAAAGAGCGACCGATTCTGCTTTTCAACCAATTTTGCTCGGTGATAAAGCTGGTTAGCTTTATCGCTAGGAACGGCTTTTCTGCCATTGATCACAAATAGCGAATAACCGAGTAAATCTTCATAGGCGACCACATGCTCACGAACTGTAGTACGTGACTTACCCAACAGTTTTGCGGCATTACTATAAGAACCTTGCTCATAAACCGCCACAAAAGCACTAATTTGCTCCAAAGTGTGCATTTAATACTCTCTTCCATATCACTTGTTAGGAATATCCTATCATAATCGTTTTTTTTGTTTGGGTGATTCATGAAAGAATTGTAGCCAGTTCACTAATTCGGCACAAAAAAGAGAACATGATGAAAAAATTTCCCCTTACTCTACTGGCTACTCTCATTGCTTCACCTATGGTGATTGCAGCTCCAGATCTTATTCTAACCAACGGTGATGTTGTCACTGTGACTGGCGAGACAGAGCGCGCTCAAGCCGTCGCAATCAAAGATGGCAATATCGTCGCTGTTGGCTCAAATCAAGATATCCTCAAGCAAAAAGGCAAAGAGACTCATGTACGCGATCTTCAAGGCAAAACGCTCGCACCGGGTTTCATTGATAGCCATGGCCACTTTGCTCAATACCTACCTTTGATTGAAAGTGAATTTCTCTACCCAGCGCCAATGGGCAATGTAAATTCATTGGATGACATCAACAAACAGATGTCCGTATATTTTGCTCGCCCAGATCTCGATAAAGATATTCTTCATGTAGCGTTTGGCTACGATGATGCTGAACTCAAAGAGAATCGCCACCCGACCAAAGAAGATCTCAATAAATTTAGTGATGATTACAACTTCTGCGCCGTACATATTTCAGGGCACTTAGCGACCTGTAACACCAAAGGCTTAGAGTTTATTGGTTTCAACAATCAAACTCCAAATCCCGATGGTGGCGTGATTCGACGCGATGCAAATGGCGATCTTACCGGTGTCCTTGAAGAGTCAGCGGTATATGCCATTTTGGGTAATCTACCGCAAATGAATCAAGAAGATGCCATCCGCAAATTTGGCAAAGTTCAGGACATGTTTGCAAGCTATGGCGTTACAACGACACAAGAAGGTTTAGCAACCATGCCAGCGCTAAAAGCGATGAAGAGCATGGCTGAAAACAACTTAATGAAAATTGACCTTTTGGCCTATGCGAAATGGCTCGATCTTGACGAAGCTGTAAAGCTAATGCCAATGAAGTCGACTATTAATGGCTTTACGCTTGCGGGTGTTAAAATGGTCGGTGATGGCTCCCCACAAGGTAAAACCGCTTACCTATCAACACCGTACTACGAGCCACCTCATAGCCATGCCTACGATTACCACGGCTACCCTGTACTGAATCAAGAAGAAATGAATCACTGGGTAGAAACAGCCTACAAAATGAATGCGCAGATTCTTAGCCACAGTAATGGCGATGCTTCGGCGGACATTTTACTCAATGCAGTTGAGCGAGCCGACGAAAAGCTGGGGAAAGAAGACCGTCGCACCGTGGTTATTCATGCGCAAACAACACGTTTAGATCAAGTTAAGCGTATGAAAGAGAATGAAATGATCCCTTCATTCTTCCCGGCGCACACTTTCTTCTGGGGTGATTGGCACCAGAAATCAGTATTGGGACCTTGGCGAGCGTCGAACATCTCACCAATGGGATGGGCAAACTCGAATGATCTCATGTTCACGATTCACATGGATGCGCCAGTTCTATTCCCAGATATGATGACCAATATGTGGAGTGCAGTAAACCGTGTTACTCGTAGTGGTCAAACACTGGGTGAGCACCATAAGATTACGCCATACCAAGCACTGGAAGCAGTTACGATTAATGCGGCCTATCAAAACTTTGAAGAAGCAAGCAAAGGAACGATCGAAGTAGGTAAACGTGCTGACTTCGTTGTATTGGACTCAAACCCACTAGAGGTAGCCCCTTCGGACATTAATCAGATCCAGGTACTGGAAACGATTAAAGATGGGGAAACGGTTTTCCAACGTACTCAAGGCTAATTCAATAGATAAAAGCCTAAATCATTGATTAAAAAGCGAGGTTTTGATACCTCGCTTTTTTATTGCTTTCTTATGCCCAAGATAATTGGAGCTGCAGCTTCAAGTATGAAGGGGATACTTAACTTATTCGTCTTCGCCACAAGGCGAGATTGCCGCGGCGTCTTCAACCAAGATCACGCCTTTCTTCGCCAATTCATGGGCGATAGCATCCGCATTTTCAGAAAAAACCGCGCGTGTTGAGGCTAAATTCAAAATGACTTTGAACTTTGATGCAACCAATTGCTCAATAGATTTCTTCACACAAAAATCAAGCGCAAGGCCGCCAACAATTACCGTTTCTATCCCTTTTGCTTGCAAAAACTCAATACCACCAGTCGATAACGTATCTGCTTGGTCATGATAGAAAGCTCCGTAAGGATGTGCATCGGGATCTATGCCTTTATTTATCTGAAAGTCGTACTCACGAATAGCAGGTAAACCTGGCAATAGCTCAACACCTTGCGTTCCAACCACGCAATGCGGATTCCACTTGATATCCACTTCTGGCAAACCGACAGGTTCTAGCATGTTAGCAGGAGTTTCCGCTTCCCAAGCCGCGCCCGGAGGATGCATATCTCGTGACACCAATGTCACACTCGCTTTAGTGTGGTTAAGCAACAATTGTTCGACAATTTCTAACGCACCCACAACAGGTAATTCTTTTGGGCACAATTCACTAAAACCTTGCTGCGGATCCACATCAATCGAAGCCGTGGTTTTTCTATCAATTTTGATTGTTTCTAATGACATGATGTATTCCTTTCACGATTAACGCAGGCAAGTTTGAAAATAGGTCACGCGCTTGTGCCCAAGGCTGTATACTTGCGCAGGTTTACCTCCTTTACCTTTATTGGTGGAGGCCATTTTATTCGCACTCACTATCACACCGGTTTCGATTAAGCGGCGTTTGACCGTCATACGATTTATCTCTACGCCAAACTTAGCGTAGGCAGCGATAATATCTGACACAAGGAATTCAGCTTCCAGAGCAAATAGTGCTACAGAGGTGTACTCAATTGCCGCTCTTAACTTTTTCCACGCCAGTTTGATTAAATCGGCATGATCAAATGCCAACTCAATGTCATCATCGAGAACGCTATTTAACGCAAACCATCTCAACTGATCTTTACATAGACCGCTGTTTTCAATCTGCTCTACGTTCGCCCCGTTCAATAGTGCGTAGTGGGCAATGGTGACACTCCACCCTTCAGGATCTCGCTTGGGGTTACCTTCAACCATAGGCTGACTGATATAATTAGGATAGGTATGGATCTTTTGGCGACAGATACGACGGCGAGCAGCATCAAAATCTTCATCCGCTACCTGTCCACCTTGATGAGACAAATCTTGCTCAAATACAAACCCACCGGGAATCGACCACAACCCATGCTCTGGTCGCTCTGGATTATTGCGCTTAATAAGAAGCACCTCTAATCCCTCTTCTCCTAAGCGAAGACATATCATGTCTATCGTGACAATCATCTCATCAATCCTAAATCCTTAATTGCTGGTTACATTACCATTTAAACTTAATAGTTCAACATGAAAGTAACCAATTGTGACTAACCTTACCAACATCAATTGCTTATAAAGCCCCAAATAATTAGGGTTCCACTTGGGAAATATAAGGCATATGTATCTATAACTGGCAATACGACTTTTGGTTAATAACACAATTTGACAAACCAACAATGCTTAATTAAAGTTCGGTGCAGTAACAAAGCCCTAAGAAGAGATAGGATGGCTGAATGACTGCCAAACTTTTCAATGATCACATAATACAAAGTGCACTTGATCTTGATGTCTATAAGATCAACATGATGTGCGCGGCATATACGCTCTATCCTGATACTCAGGTGCGGTATGAGTTGATCGTACGTTCGAGCGAAGATTTATCCGATTTAAAAGCTGACGTCGAAATCGAATTATCCAAGCTTGCTACTTGTCAGTTTACGCATGATGAAATCGATTATTTACGTCATAAAGCTAGCTATCTCGACCACGCGTTTCTGAGTTATTTAGCGACCTTCCAGTTCTCCCCTAAACAACAAGTGACTGTCGATGTAACAGATGGTCAGTTGAGTGTCTCTATCCGAGGGTTATGGCACGAGACGATTTTGTACGAAACCTTAGTGATGAGCATCATTTCAGAAGTTCGCAACCGACGCCGATGGAATGACATTCCTTACTCCCAGTTTCGCTCAACGCTAGAAAGTAAGATCACATGGCTTAAACAAGAGTTAACGCGCCGTAATATTCACAACTTCCAGTTCTCTGAAATGGGCAGCCGACGCCGTTTTAGCTCTCAAGTACAGCATGATGTCGTGGATTACCTGCGCCACAATGCCCCAGAGTTAATGTCAGGCACCAGCAATTACCATCTTGCAAAACAGTTTGGCCTAACGCCAATTGGTACTGTGGCCCACGAATGGTTTATGGCCCACCAGCAACTAGTCAACACGGCACAATCTCAACAAATTGCCTTAGACCGATGGCATCAAACCTTTGATGGCCGTTTAGGTATTGCCCTTACTGATACCATCGGCATTGATGCATTTCTGCAGGACTTTACCGCAGAGAGAGCCGCAGCTTATGCCGGGGTTCGTCACGACTCAGGTAGCCCGTTTGATTGGGGTGATAAAATCATTTCGCACTATGACTCTCTCGGCATCGACCCAAGATCAAAAGTGCTGATTTTTACCGATGGTCTCAACTTCGACCGAGCTTTGGAAATCTGTGAATATTTTGCAGGACGCGCAAATGTCAGCTTTGGTATTGGCACTTTCTTAGCAAATGACATGGGCAATTGGTCTAATGGCGGACTCGCTTATCAACCACTCTCCATGGTTGTTAAAATGGCCGAATGTAACGGTTCTGCGGTAGCAAAAATCAGTGATGAACCAGAAAAAGCGATGTGTGAAGATGCAGAGTTTCTTCATCACTTGAAGCAAAGTTTTGGTTTAGTCAGCCAACTAGATAAGGCGAGTTAACCCTCAAGCGATCAAAAAACGGAGCGTTACGCTCCGTTTTATCTTTTTCGTTACAAGCTCATGATCTTCTTAAACTCTTCTTCAGAATACTTCTTCTCTGTACTCTTCGTTAAATCAGTCATCATCTTATAGCGTATTTCTGTCGCCATGCTTAACGTGCGCTTAAGCTGCCCATAAGAGTAATCGGAAGCCATATCCAGAGCGGCTTGTTTATCCACTTTATACATTTCACTCAGAGTTTGATCCAGATGACTCACTTGTTTGTAGAGTCGAGTCTCTTCTTTATCCCAGGTTTCTTTCAGTAGTGGTAGATACTTCTCTGGGTTTGCTGAAGCGAGTGCCGTCAAGCTTCTAAATTGCCAATAAGCCGAATCATCACTGTAGGTATCATCACCCACTTGATAGGCTTTCGGGTAATCTTGTAGAGTCGAATACAAAGGCACCAAAACAGATTCTGGCAACACGCCAAAGCTTTGCCAGATCACGCCTTGCAACTCTTTTGGCATCTCTTCGCGTAGCTGAATAATATGTGATTCCAATTGACGCTCAACCCGGATTGGTCGCTTACCTTTGCCCGCAAGCGCGGTACCATCAAAGGTAGCACTCAATACTTCAGCGACATCTTCAACTGATATTTTGTCGTCTGGCTTCATAAAGAGCGGATATTGAGCGCGTCGACTTTGTTGATGTTTAGATGGCGTCAACATTTTCTGCCCTAGCCACTCGCGATCAATATTGTATTCATCGCCTATCACACCGAACGCTTTAGCAAAGTTTAATGACGTCTTATCAACTTTATCTAACAGCTTATGTTGCTGAACAAATTCAACCATACCTTTAGAGTGCAAAACTTCCGGGCTATTAAGATCAACACCATGAACGCGTAAACCGTTGGCAATCATGGCATAGCTATCATCTGGTACTTTAACGGCGATCCAATGATGGCCAGAACCAATTTCAAACAGCCACGCCTCGTTCACGTCAGCAATATAGAGGCTATTTCCTTCTCCGGCTCCGTAAGTTTCAATATATTCTCCGAGTAGTTCAACACCTTGTTTTGCACTTTGAACTTGCGGCAAAATCAAAGTCGGAATGATCGCTTCTATCACTCCATTTTTAACTAACGGATCCGCTTTCTCAGCTTTGTCATTTACCTCTGCACTCGTTGTCGCAGAGATCGCGACGTTATGCTCATTGATGCCACGCTCTTCATAGAACTTACCGTCACTATCAACAGTAATCGCATCCCAATCCGGAATTGATGAATAAGCGAAGAAGTGTTTAGGCATAGGAACAACAAGACCGTTGCCCAACGTCCACTCTCCTGCTTCGTTATTTTGTGCTGGTCGATATTCTAAGTATTTGTTCCAGTTATTGATGCCAAAGTCTTCGTTTCGAGCAATCATAATACTGCCATCAGACGAAGCCCCTTTGCCAACAATCAAACCAGTACATGCAATCGCATTACCACTCAATGCTACTGCTATCGCACTCGTCAATAATGTCACAGACCATGTTTTCATCTCTTCTATCTCCGTATTGGAATCTATGTGGGGTGAATTCAGCTCTTTCGACTATGTGTTTGCAGTTATTATTATTTATAAAGCTGTTGAGGGGAGTCTAACGAGGTCTGTGAGTTATTTTTGACCAATCGATCACATAACCCAGAATAATAATTGAGAATAATTATTTGAAAAATATGCAGTTTTTGCATAATTCGGCTAGAGGTTAAAGCTCAACACCTGAAGTATCCCAAGAAAAGTTTTCGCATAACTGGTTGAGTTGCGACAGCTCTAGCTGAGTTTGATCAACTAACCACTGCAAGATTTCGTTGGCAATTGGAGTTCGGTTTTTTTGATAACAATAATACTGCCAGTCACTGTGTTGCAATGTAATGCTATCTGGACATTTTAAGAATTGACGCTTGAGCTCAGGTAATACTAATAGCAGGTCGGTGACCGTTACTCCCTGCCCGGATAAACAAGCACTCAACGCCAAATCAAGACTAAAAAACACGGTGTCTCTGCCCTGTTTTTTCCCCTTCAACTCTGCGTTCGAAAGCCACAATTTCCAATCTTGATGATCCAATGTGGCATGTAGATGAGGAAGCGTAAGTAGATCTTCAAGTTGAATATGGTTTTTAGACAGTAACTCAGCGTAAACAGGCGCCATATATTCCGCCCTCAAGAAGGTCACACCCGCTTTGTCCTTATACCTTTCACTCTTGCGAGTATTCAGAATTAATAAGTCGCAATCTTCATGTTCCAGTATTGGGTCTTCCTCAATGGAAGGAATAATCACGATCTCATGCTCAGGGTATTTTTCATTCAGCATCGCAACGTTAGGCAGTAAAACTCGAGTCGCGTAACTCAGTGCACTTTTTATCACGATTCGTTTCTTAGTTGGCGCTTTCCACTGAGCAATTAATGAGTCCAGGTTATGATAGTTTTGCCTTAAAACTTCATACAGATCTTTTCCTTGATGCGTGAGTTCTATCGCGCGATGTTTGCGAATAAGAAGAGACGCGCCTAACTCCGTTTCGAGCTGTTTGATCTGACGACTGACCGCACTCTGAGTAACGTTTAGCTCATCCGCCGCTTTAGTGAAACTCATCAAGCGTGCTACGGATTCAAACACTTTGAAGCTGTTGTGCGAGTACGGCAAATTCGAATATGGCGTCATTAGGTCTTCCCATGATCTGAACTCATGTGAGATTGGCATAAATGTCATTTGAATGCCAGCCCGATAACTCGTACTTTAATGTGATAAAGATCACGAGGCTCCTAATGAACAAAATTCTCTCTCTCGCTATACCACTGATTATTTCGCAGATGATCTCTATGGCATTGGTACTTACCGATGTATGGATGATGTCGCGACTCAGCGTATCTGCGATTGCAGCAGGAGGATTGGGGGCGTCGGTGTACTCTTTCGTATTCATCATTGCTGGTAGCACGGTGGGATGCGTAGCCAACTTGATCGCCATTGCGTATGGACAGCGTATTGCTCGCCCTGAATATGGCAACCAGCAAATCCGCTTAGCGGTTAAAGGCGCGGTTTTGCTGTCGGTGATTCTTACCATTGTACTGAGTGTTAGCTTTGCTTTTGTACCTCAACTGCTTGCGTTGGCGAATCAACCTAGCGAATTGGCAGCGCCTGCAATGCAGTATGTTGACACGTTAAAATGGGCGATGCTGCCATCTTTATTGTTGTTACTACTTCGTGGGCTAACCAGTGCTTTTGGCAATGTACGCTCTATTATGGTGATGTCATTGTTGACCGTCACTTTAAACGTACCAATTAGCTATGTGCTGGCATTTACTTTCGATTTTGGCCTTGCTGGATTGGGAGCAGGTACTGCGCTTGCTGCCTTCATTGTCATGTTAGGTTATGGCATGTGGGTATTTAAACGCCCTCAGTATGCACCTTTTGCTCCGTGGTTAAATAGAGACGAGTACTCGCTATCCTTACTCACACCTTTGCTTGCTATGGGCTTTCCTATCGCTTTGGCAGCACTACTTGAGCACGGCTTGATCTACGGTGGGACCTTAATGGCCGGCACCATTAGTATCGCTGCATTAGCCTTGCATCAAATATTGCTGCAGTGCTTAAGCTTCACTTGGAACATTAACTTTGGTTTCTCACAAGCGGCAGCCATATTAGTTGGCCAAGATTATGGCGCCGAAAATTACGATGGAATCAAACGTACTGCACTGCGTAGTTTTGGCATTACAACCCTATTGAGTATTGTACTCGCTGGCGGGTTTATGCTTTGGCCAGAACTGATTGCTGGTATGTTCAATCTTGATGCTGAACTCACTCAGTTGCTGACATTAGTCCTATGGGTGGTTGCTCTCTCTTTCATTGTCGATGCATGGCAATTGCTAGCGATCAACCTACTCCGTGGTATGAAAATAGTCGTTGGCCCAACCCTCATGACTGCGATTGGTTATTGGATGTTTGGTTTACCCGCTGCTTGGCTGCTTATGCCTGAATTTGAATTGGCAGGAATTTGGGGAGGCATTGGTGTTGGCCTTGGTGTGACTGGCGTCTTACTCTTGATCCAACTAATATTTGCGATTCAAAAGCATCGCACGATAGATCCTCTTGCCGTCGCTGCGAGTTAGCCGCTATTATCTCGCTTCAACGTTAAGAGACGCGCTAATGACAGATCTAGACCTAGAATTTGAACACATCTATTTGGAAGCCAAAGCAGAGCGTTGGCATCAAATTGAACGTTTTCTATTCAGTTATTTCTGTTATCGAGAAGGCTATCTATCTAGTAAAGGTAACCCTGATTGGGAAAAGGCTCGCGCATCGTCACCTCGTTCTTTGCAAGTTGAATCACTTAGCCAATCTGATTTAGAGCCTGTTGTTCCACTCGAAGTAGTTGTGGGTGAAATTAAACGCTATGTACGCGATGGTGAGTTAACACCGACGACACTCAAACGAGTGCTTGATTGTTTACTTCACTATAAAACCATCAGTAAAGTACAAAAACAGGCATTAAAAAAAGCTGGCTTGCAGAGTGCAATGCCAGCTTCTTGGTATCAAAGTGAGGAAAAAGATCCTTACTTACGATTTAAGTTGCAAGGAATTATTGTTCAGGAAACTCCTGAGTGAGTGTGTAGACATCGCCCCACATATCACCTTCGTCGTTTTCGCCTACACCAGGCCATCCTGTATCATTACCTTTAGACAACGCTTTTAGCGATACTTTAGTACCGTCGGTTCCAACGATGGCGAGATAGTCAATAAACGTCAGTTCACCAGCCGTGATGGTCACCACGAGTATGTTATTGGTGTCATCAATAGACCAAGTAAAGTCGTAGTTTTCTGCAGGCTCTTCACCTAAATCAGTGTAGAAACCAGAGCCATCGCTATTAAACGTATACTCTTCGTCTGCTTCTAATCCGATCTGAGAAATGACTATCTGGCGGTCACTCTTATCAAAGAACTCATTACTAAACCATACTTCTTCTGCTAAATCTGACTTACATTCGTCAATCGCATCTAAGTACTCAGCAAACGAGGCAGTGGTTAGTGGCACATCATTGACATCATCCCACTCAGTATTGCCAGTCTGACATTCTTGTACATTCTCCATTGAACTGTCTACATAGCTATCAGACCAAATCGCACCATCTTCTAGCTCAAACACCACCATTTGGTATTCACCATCGTCACGTTGAAGAATGACATATTGTTCATAAACCATGCTGGCATTATTTGGATCCGTGGTTTGAACTTTCTTACCATCTACAATTGACCACGCAAAATCTCCAGTGTAAACACCGTTGCGATATGACATTCCTGAACCATCGCCATTGTAGACTTTGGCTCTCATTTCACCGCGACTATTTGTACGTAGTAAGGTTTTACCTTCAACATCAAACGACGATGCAGTTAGTGTTGTCCCTGTACACGCTTCATAGTCAGAAATGGCAGTATTAAAGTCATCTTGAGTCGCATCTGCATCCATCTCTGTAAATGGACAAATAGCCTTATCAATCAACTCAAATGTTTCAGACCAAATCGCGTTAACTAAGACACCAGCATCATTGGTATAGGTTTCAAAGTGTTTGACTGACCAAACAGCATCCACTTCTTCAACTGCAGCAAAGGTCGATACAGTACCTGCAGTAGAGGCAGATTCCGTTTCTTTACCAACGAGAGCCCATTTCCAAATACCACCATCTTCAAATGTGATAACGAGGTAGTCTCCTTCAATTGCCCATGATGCATCAAATGAGTACTTGCCGTTTTTACCAACGTATACAGCCCCCTCTTCAGCAAAAGTGTATTGGCGAGAGCTTTCGTCATCTCTATAGCGCTCAAAAGTGTTACCTACCAACATCTCGGAGGTAATTGCACTTTCCAAACCGCCACAACCAGCGATGGCCAATAAGAAATCACTGTCCGTTGCTCCCGACTCGACGTTATTGGCGTAACACTCACCTAATGGTAAATCGAGTACGCTGATGATCTCTTCTTTAACCGTTTCACTAACAAAGAGAATTTCGTCGTCTTCCAATGCAACGCCAGCTTTTTCAACACTACCCTTCAGAACAACACCGTCATAAACAGAGAAAATCATTGTGGTGCTTTCTTCATCCCACAATTCGCCCCATTCAGTCAGTGCGGCTTGAGGAACAGTAAGCTCGATTAAGTCGACAGCAGTCACGCCACCATCAGACCAAGTTCCGCTTGCTACTTTAGTTGCGTAGGTATCATTGGTGATTTCATCTCGGTTTATCCAGTCCATGGTGTAATAGTTTGCGGTGAAATCATCAAGCAACTCGACAGCCGCCGCCATATCTCCACCATCACCAGACAAGTAAACCCCGACAAAGTCACCAGTACTTGCTGACTCACCAACGGAAGTTTCTGCAATGAGATCATCCAAAGATGTTGCTTCACCGTCAGAGGCTCCATCATCACCGCGGAATACCCAAGCATCACTACCTTCCCAGAGGTTATAAATATCCTCTTCTGGAGTTATTGTTGCTTCTACCTCTTCGGCACCTTCGCTAAAGACCTTAGCCGTATCAGTAAATTCATCCCAGATTTCGTCTTCTGCAGCATAGGCTGATACATTGTCACCGGCTAAATCATCATAAACAGCTGCCACTGTATAGCTAACTGTCTCTTGATAATTCGTCGCGTAAGCAATAATTTCGTCACCATCAGAGAAGTCAATGGTATATAGGCCATCCATTTCTTCCCAACCATTGGCGGTTAAGACAATATTATCGTCTTCATCGAAATCAAAACTGAATTCGCCAAAGCTGTTAACGGTAACACCACCGGTTAGGTTTGCCATACCGTTGGCAACTTCTAAGGTTTCAATGTCGATAATTCCATCTTCAATATCACCATCGAAAATGTATGCGTAACTGATCTTAGAGAAGAAACTCGCAGCTCTTGCGTTGTCACTTTCCGCGGTTTCATTATCTAGTGGAGCCGAGTCAAATTCATCGAGAACACCATCACCATCATCATCGTCATCAGCATTGTTACCGATACCATCACTATCAGTATCTAAAGATTCATTAGGATCAGCTGGGAAGGCATCTTGCAAACCATCAACGCCATCACCATCTGAATCTCCCGCTTGAGTGTTGTCATCAGGGAATTCATCATCTAAATCATCGACGCCATCACCATCACTATCACCGGCACGAGTCGGATCTCCAGGGTATTCATCAGTTGCACTATCTACGCCATCACCATCTGAATCGCCTACACGCTCAGGATCATCTGGGAATTCATCATAGAGATCATCGGTGCCATCACCATCTGAGTCACCAGCACGAGTGTCGTCGTTCGGATAATCATCTTCGGTGTCATTAACACCATCATTGTCATCATCTAGGTCTGCGTTATCACCAATGTTATCATTGTCCGCATCAGCACTTTCCGTTGCATCAGTAGGGAACGCGTCACTGCCATTTAGTACAGTATCGCCATCGATATCATCATCAGAGTTATCACCGGTTCCGTCATTATCTAAGTCATACTGTTCGTTTTCATCATTAGGAAACGCGTCGAGTAGATCTGGAACACCATCGCCATCGGTATCCGTATCAACATCGATGGCATCATAATCTTCAGGGTTACTGTCGTTAACTTCTTTGATCGCCGTTGAAAGACTGTCAGCAGACTCTAGCAATGTGTCGTCTGTACCTTCGGCTGCATCACCAAGATCTTCTTCGTCATCAGGCAATACATTTTGCTCAACGATGGTTTCTGCCGCAAAAGCTGCATCATCGAGCCCTTCCTCTATGAAATCACCCAGAACGTCTTCTTCATCAATGCCTAAATCGGCAGCAACTTCTGCAACCGCAGCTTCTTTCGCCGCTTCGATTTCTTCATCGGTAGCATCGTCATCAGTGGTTTGTTCAAGGATGACATGAACAAGTGTAGAAAGAGGAGTGACATCGGTTTCACCCGCAGGCGCCGACATGACATAGGCCGTAGTGACAGGACCATTGTCTTCATCTTCTGTTTGACCAGGTATTGCTTTAACAACCACTGAATAGTTCTCAGGGGTATCGACATTTGATACATCTAGATTAGCAACGCCACCAGCGCCGGAAGTTGCAGAAGGTTCATTGTCATCTTGAACAAAGTCACCATCGAGATCGAGCCAAACCAATGCCCCTTTAAGGTAGCCATCAATAGCAGTTACGCTGTAAGTACTACTACCAGAAGAGTCTGAGTCGGAAGAAGAGCTGCCACCACCACAACCAGCAAGAGCAACAGCACTGGCCAGCCCAAGAGCCAGCGAAATTTTGTTTAGTTTCATACCTATATCCATTAGTTTACTAACCAACACATATAAGCTAGTTCTAAAATATTACATTCGCCAATTTGCGAGTCATAATAAAAAATTAGTTAGTTTGCATTATTGATTCTAAAAAAAGCAATATTTTTCAAAGCGATAACTAATCAATCGCCTGAATGTCAAAAAGAAGAACTCATAAACACCGAATATTAATAACCTTATTTATTAATAAGTTACTTGAATAATACAATTTTTTGAAAGGAGTGCGATTTTTGCTCATAGTCACAATACTTAAACTAAAATGAGAAAAAGGTTTACGCCCCTTCACCCAGATTGCATGACGCTGAATTCGCATATTTTGGCATAAAAAAACCTGCCGATTGAGCAGGGTTTTTACTTTCTAGTTAGAAGTGATTAATCACACAGTGACGCACCGAACTTCTCAGATAACGGTGCAACCTCACATGGAATGAAACGTAGGCCGTATTCGAATAGACGGACAGGTGGCTGTTGACGTTTCTGATTGTGAACCACAGTATTTAATAACCCCCCGCTCACTAAACTGTCAGACAACTTAGGCTTAGTCGGTTGTATAACGTAGCGGTGAACTGAGTAAAATGAGCCATGGCACTCATGCTACCAAGCGCCATGAGTACCAAGTGTGTTGTTTAGAATTAAACATTTTATAGTGCCTCTCTACTTACTTTAGAGAGAACACAGAATGCGCCCCTCTCAATCAATATAGCCACTATAAAGTGTGAAGTTGTAGACGGGTCAATGGTGATTTGAATGAATAACTTTTCAATGGTGGTGGCTTAACTAGCTCATTTCTACCCCATTGTTTGTTTAGACCAAGCAACACACATTTAATCTAAGCCTCATTTGACTTACTTGTTATAATCATTGTCCTGCGTTATCTAGTGCGATCACCTATCCCAGTCGTCAGATTTGTTTACAATAATATCGATAATTTCTGCAAGTTCTTTTCCTTTTGGCGTCAACCCGTAATAAACTGTCACAGGAACCGTCTGTTCTTGTCTTCTCCAAACAAAACCTTCTCCTGTTAACAGCTTTAAACGCTCACTGAGGACTTTGCTAGACACCAAGGCTAACTGCTTCTGTATTTGCCCAAACCGCATTTCTTTATGCTGACCGACTAACCAAACAATATGCGCAGTCCACTTCGTAGAGATCAACATTAAGTATCGATCCGCACTACAATAGCCCTCGGGGTGTTTACCTTGCTGGCTCATAGTCTACTCCTTTTATATGTTCATATTGCATTTTCTAAAATTGGCGCACCTTATTAAGTTACCTGTAGGTACCTAGTTACTTTTAGGTACCTAATTTTATTTAGTAATCAACTCTAATACTATCACACTATCTTTACAGAACACTAAATGAAGGAAACATTATGAAAGCTGTATGGTTGATTGCTTTAAGCGCTTTTTCTTTTTTATCTTATGGCTCGACAGATTACACAAAACCGCAAACACCTAGCGAATTACACCAATTATTTGCAAAGTATTTTTCAAATAAAGATACAACTGGGCTCGCGACATTATTCCATGAAGATGCAGTATTCGTCTTAGATGCTGAAGGTAACCTTGCTAGAGGCAAAGACGCTATCGTACAAACCTTGAAAGGCTATATGCAAGGTGACGTGAAATTGGTCACACATGGCGTGTCTATTCATATCAATGGCGACACTGCACTTATTCGTTCCGACTGGGAAATCCCGAATGTACAAACAGGAATGGCTCTAGAAGTAATGAAATATTCTGATGGCGGTTGGCTTTATATCATCGATAACCCCAATGGCTTCTAAACATTAGCTACCCCGTCAACATGCTAAAAATTATTTAGGAGTACTAAAAAATGAGAGCTCTACAAGTAACTGAATTTGGCAGCCCAGAAGTGCTAACCGTAAACCAAGTTGAAAAACCGCAAATAAGCGAAAGCCAACTACTAATTAAAGTCGCTTATAGTGGCATTAACTTAGCAGATACGTACCTTCGTAAAGGTGCCTTCCCAGGCGTACCCACCCCTCCTTTTACTTTAGGGATGGAAGGATCAGGCATTATTGAAGAGATGGGGGCTAAAGTCAGTGGTTATAAGGAAGGACAACTTGTCGCATTTTCAGCCAGTCAATCCTACGCTGAGTACGTTGTTGTCGACACTACCAGCTCATTAGAGTGGGAACTAGCTGTCCCTGTATCACTTTCACCTCTAGTAGCAAGTAGTATCAGTATGTCGGCAAGAACTGCAATTCTCTTGACCCAACGTTTGAGCAGCTCTGCGCAAAAAGTTCTCGTTCATGCTGGAGCAGGAAGCGTGGGAAGCGTTCTAGTTCAACTTCTTAAAGCTCAAAACCATGAAGTTATTGCTTTAGTCGGCTCTGATAAAAAGAAAGAATATGTACATTCATTGGGAGCAGATCGTGTTTTAAATTATAAACAGGAAAGTGTCCAAAATATTATAAGAAGCGAATATCCAGATGGAATAGACGCTATTTTCAATGCTACTGGTGGTAATTCTATTGCAAGAGATATCGACCTTCTTGCAAGTAATGGACATTTAATTTGGTATGGCTTCGCTGAAAGTAATCAAGCCCCCAATATAGAAACAGCACTACAAAATGCCTTTATGAAGTCGATTAAGCTTGAATTATTTAATGGAGGAACCCACTGTAAACAAGGCAATGTCTCGGCGATAAAATCAATCGAGAGCTTGCTTTTAGAGCGTAAGATTAAAATGCCAGCTCACAAGATCTATTCACTCGAAGAAGGCGTAAATGCTCATCAAGATTTAGAAAGTGGTAATACGGTAGGAAAGTTAACTCTTCAACTTTAAGAAACTGTACTGAACTATGCATGATTTTAGTCGCTAAGGTAATTTGGTTAGCTACATAGGCTGGCCACATGATAGCAATACGAGAAGTAATCAAAAAAGTTGGAGTCGGCTGTGGAACGTAACTCAGAAATGTCGAATAATGAGTTAACACCCGACTCCTGAATCGCCCCAAACAAAAAGGCCTCGCAATGCGAGGCCTTTGATTTTCTACTAACCAGAAGTGATTAGTCACGCAGTGACGCACCAAACTTCTCAGATACGTGAGCAACGATAGCGTCAACCGCGCCAGCGATGTCTGCATCTTCAAGCGTACGCTCTACAGATTGTAGTGTTAGCGCGATTGCTAGGCTCTTCTTACCTTCTTCAACGCCTTTACCAACGTAAACGTCGAACAGTTTCGCGTCTTTCAGGAACTCACCACCTTGCTCTAGACATGCTGCAACGATGTCGCCAGAAGCGACTGCTTCGTCAACAACGACCGCGATGTCACGACGGTTTGATGGGAACTTAGAAAGCTGCACTGCTTCAGGGATCACTTTAGTGTTGATTGCAGACCATTCCACTTCGAATACGATAGTACGGCCGTTTAAACCAAACTTACGCTCTAGCTCTGGGTGAACCGTACCAATCACACCAACTTGCTTGCCATCAACGATGATAGCTGCAGATTGACCTGGGTGAAGCGCTGGGTTCGCTGCTTTGTCTTCAGCAGAAAGCGCTGCGAAAGAGTAAGCTGCTTCGTTAGCTGTTAGCTCAAGAACCGCTTCTAGATCGCCTTTAAGGTCAAAGAAATCAACTGTGTTGGTTTCGATGTCCCAGTGCTCTTCGCTGCGAGTACCTGCGATAACACCTGCAAGCATAGGCTCTTGGCGCATACCGTTTTCAGCAGACTCACAAGGGATGAAACGTAGACCGTATTCGAATAGACGAACACGTGGCTGTTGACGTTTCTGGTTGTGAACCACAGTGTTTAGTAGACCTTGGATTAGGCCTAGACGCATAGCTGACATATCCGCAGAGATTGGGAATGGCAGGATTAGCGGCTCAGCACCTGGAACAACAAGCTTTTGCTGCTCTGGCTCAACGAAGCTGTAAGTGATTGCTTCTTGGTAACCACGGTCAACAAGTAGGTTACGAACGCGTTTTAGCGGAATGTTCGCTTCAACGTGGTCGTGCATCTTAAGTGCTGCCGCTGGGTTTTGGTTAGGGATGTTATCGTAACCGTAGATACGACCTACTTCTTCAATTAGGTCTTGCTCGATTGCGATATCAAAACGCCATGTCGGTGCTGTCGCTGTCCAACCTGCGTCTGTTGTCTCTACCGTTAGGCCAAGACGCTCTAGGATTTCAACAACATCGCTGTCTGCAATGTGGTGACCTAGTAGGCTGTCTAGCTTAGCGCGACGTAGAGCTACTGTGTTTGCTTTTGGTAGGTCAGCTTCTGACTCTACCGCAACAACAGGTGCTACTTCACCGCCACAGATCTCAACTAGAAGCTCTGTTGCACGCTCCATTGCGCTTGTTTGTAGTGCAAAATCCACACCACGCTCAAAACGCATCGAAGAATCAGTGTGTAGACCGTAGCTACGAGCGCGGCCACGGATGTGGTCTGGTGCGAAGAATGCACACTCAAGTAGTACGTCTTTAGTCTCAGTCGTTACACCAGACTCTTCACCACCAAAGATACCTGCGATAGCAAGTGCTTTGTTGTGGTCTGCTACTACTAGAGTATCAGCGTTTAGCTCAGCTTCGTTGCCGTCTAGAAGAGTAAGCTTTTCGCCCTGCTCTGCCATACGAACTACGATGCCACCTTCAATCTTCGCTAGATCGAATGCATGCATTGGCTGGCCTTGCTCTAGAAGAACAAAGTTAGTGATGTCTACTACTGGATCGATAGAGCGGATACCACAACGGCGCAGTTTCTCTTGCATCCAAAGTGGTGTTTCAGCTTGAACGTTTACGTTCTTAACCACACGGCCAAGGTAACGTGGACATGCTGCTGACGCTTTCACTTCGATAGAAACTGTGTCGTCAATCGCTGGTGCTACTGGGTTTACCGCAGGCTCAGTCACGTCAGCACGGTTTAGAACGCCAACTTCACGCGCCATACCACGGATGCTGAAACAGTCAGCGCGGTTAGCCGTTAGGTCTACGTCTACTGTTACGTCATCAAGACCTAGGAATTCGCGGAAATCAGTACCGATTGCTGCGTCTTCTGCTAGTTCCATGATGCCATCAGATTCAACGTCAATACCTAGCTCAGAGAATGAACACAGCATGCCGTGTGATGGTTGACCACGTAGTTTTGCTTTTTTGATTTTGAAATCGCCTGGTAGAACAGCACCAACAGTCGCTACAGCAACTTTGATACCTAGGCGGCAGTTAGATGCGCCACAAACGATGTCTAGAAGTTCTTCAGCGCCAACATCTACTTTAGTTACACGTAGTTTGTCAGCGTCTGGGTGTTGACCACACTCAACCACTTTACCTACTTTAACGCCAGTGAAAGAACCAGCAACAGGTAGTACGTCGTCTACTTCTAGACCCGCCATTGTGATTTGGTGTGTAAGTTCGTCAGTCGATACCGCAGGGTTTACCCACTCACGAAGCCAAGATTCGCTAAATTTCATAGTGATGTATCCCCTGGATTACTTGAACTGTTTTAGGAAACGAAGGTCGTTCTCGAAGAACGCACGAAGATCGTTTACGCCGTAACGAAGCATAGTTAGACGCTCAACGCCCATACCAAATGCAAAACCAGAGTACTTCTCAGGGTCGATGCCTACGCTGCGCAGTACGTTCGGGTGAACCATGCCACAACCTAGAACTTCAAGCCATTTGCCGTTCTTACCTTTCACGTCTACTTCAGCTGAAGGCTCTGTGAATGGGAAGTAAGAAGGACGGAAACGAACTTCAACTTCTTCTTCAAAGAAGTTACATAGGAAGTCGTGCAGGATGCCTTTAAGCTGTGCGAAGTTTACGTTCTCGTCTACTAGCATGCCTTCCACTTGGTGGAACATTGGCGTGTGCGTTTGGTCGTAGTCGTTACGGTAAACACGGCCCGGTGCGATGAAGCGGAATGGTGGTTTGCCATTTTCCATCGTACGGATCTGAACGCCAGACGTGTGAGTACGTAGCATGAGATCTGGGTTGAAGAAGAACGTGTCGTGGTCAGTACGCGCTGGGTGATCTTCTGCGATATTTAGTGCATCAAAGTTGTGGAATGCATCTTCAATCTCAGGACCAGACTCAGTGTTAAAGCCTAGCTCACCAAAGAACTGTTCAATACGCTCAACAGTACGAGTAACAGGGTGTAGACCACCGTTCTCGATACGACGACCTGGTAGAGTCACGTCGATTGTTTCTGCTGCTAGCTTCGCTTCAAGCTCTGCACGTTGTAGTGCATCTTTACGAGCTGCGATCGCTTGTTGAACAACGCCTTTCGCTTTGTTGATCTCTTGACCAGCTTCACGGCGCTCTTCTGGTGGTAGTTTACCTAGGCTTTGAAGTTGAGCCGTTAGCTCACCTTTCTTACCTAGATACTGAACACGCACTTCATCAAGTGCAACTAACGAATCTGCTGCTTCAATAGCGGCGTTCGCGTTAGCAATGATCTCTTCTAGATGTTGCATCGTTTCCTCATCTACCTACACCTACATGCAATAGGCATAAGTGGTAGTGTCCATTCTGGGTTAAGCGCAAACTGCGATTACCCGACAGGGATCTTGGGTCTATAAATAGCTGTACATAGTAACGAATGACAAGGTCAAATCCAAATTGAAATCACGCTATTTACCGCCTTTGGGTAAAAATTCAGCTTAACACTTGATAAAAGTGAATTTTAGACCCAGATATTTAATTGGAAAACGGCGTAAGGAGCCTAAAGTGTCTGTTCAAATCGATCCAATCAAACCAGAGCAAAATGAAGCAATTTGCCAGATTATCAAAGCTGTTGGTGCAGAATTTGGGGCTATTGGAGAAGGGTTCGGGCCATCAGATCCTGAAGTGCTAGCCATGAGTCATTACTACACTGATGACAAGCAGAGCCTTTATCTAGTGGCGACGCTAAATGGTAAAATTGTAGGAGGCTGTGGCATCGCACCTTTTAATGATTCAGCTAAAGTCTGCGAACTTAAAAAGCTATTCTTGCTTTCAGAAAGTCGTGGCTTGGGGCTCGGCAAAAGAATGGCCAAACAGTGCTTATCATTCGCTAAGAAAAAAGGATTCGGTGAGTGCTACTTAGACACACTCACCTCAATGACATCCGCGATTCAACTCTACGAAAAATTAGGCTTTGAACATCTGAACCAGCCCCTTAACGGTACAGAGCATAGTGCCTGTGATGTTTGGATGTTAAAGCGCTTTTAACTCTTTCTCAGTGAGCTCAATGCTAGCCACTTGATTTCGACCCTTTGATTTAGCCATGTATACGGCATTATCTGCCGCTTTTATCAAATCGTTGTAGTCATCCATGTCGGGAGTACGCTCAGCAACACCAACACTGATGCTCCCTGTCCATACACTTTCACCGACCGGAATAAGCATTTGATTGACTATATGGCGTGTCAACTCGGCGACATGGACACCTCCCTCTTTGTCGGTGTTCGGACAAATCACAAAAAACTCGTCCCCACCAAGGCGGCACACAAAGTCGTCACTACGGAATGAATCCGAGAATGTTTGCGCGATCTCGACCAAAAGTCTATCACCCGCATCATGACCCGCTGTATCGTTAACTTGCTTAAAATAATCGACATCAATCATGATACAAACTAAAGGCTCGTCATTTTGAGTAGACTCAGCCCAATAAGCTTTCAACTGGCGAATTGCGCTACGTCGATTGGGTAATTTGGTCAGGGAGTCTGTCAGCGATAGCTGCTCTAGTTGTTTATTCGCTTGAGAGAGCTGTTTCGTTCGTTCCTCAACCTTATCTTCTAAGCATTGATTAAGTTCTAGTAGCTCTTTATTTCTCTCTGAAACCTGTTCAAAAAGGCCATTCAGTGCTTTTAGTAAGGGTTCAGTTGAACTGTCCTGTTTTTTTTCCTCTCGCTCATAAGCCACCTTAGGATCAACGCCTAACTCAATCTGTTTCATTTGACGCGACATATTTTGATCAATGCCCAAAATATGATACGCCAGCCAATGAATCAGGAAGTTTAGTAGGTGTTCAGATGCCTTTATGTTCTCTTCGCTTATAAACGCCTGCATGCTCACTATGTCTGACATAAATGCGCGATGGACTTTGATATGCGCCTCAACATGTTTCTCATATAAACCCGCTTCTCGCATCAGGTTCTCTTCTTCCTTGAAGTGGAACTCGGCATAACGCGAAAGCTCAAATAACGCCATGCGAATATCCGCTAGCGATATATTGTTTTCAGCTATCAACTCACCGTATCGGTTGATAATTTCAACTAGATATTGATGCTGCTCATCCACATCACCAATTCCTGTTTCGTAGCATGTATCCCATTGAAATGACTTCATCTACATTAGCCTTCTTGTTCGACTATAAGACCTCTTATATACAAAGGCTTTATAATATCCATTCTTAACATGTGGGATTTTACATATCTTCCTCAATAGAATGCGAATAAAAAAACAAAAAAGGGAGCTTGATCAGCTCCCAAACGTTTGGAATCGAGATCACTATTTAAATTGGTGATCTCGATCAATTTAGAAATAGTACTCTAGAGAAGCCTCAATAAAATCGTCTCTACGACCAAAGTATAATAAGTCGTCAGGTGTATCATTTTCGAATAACCAGCCATTTACTTTCCATGAAAGATGGTTCGTTATACGACTAGAAGCTTCTAATTTCGCGTTATAAACATCACTGTTGTCGAGGTCTTGTGTCACACCAAATAACACCTCAGTACTGTCCGCGTTATTGAATGCAAATCGAGTACCTAAGAAAACATCATTTTGTCCTATAGTTTGCGCATTGTTTCCGCGGCTATCATACAAATACTCGGCAATGAGACCAATATCCCAAGACGTTTCAAATGGACCCACAAAGGTGTATTCGAAACCAGTGACGATACCAGTATGATGATCAAGACTATCACGGTAGATGCTTTCCCACTTCCATAACCAATCACCTACAATCCCCTGTACATCAAGGCCCACTTGCTTAGATTGAGCATAGAATGGCTTCAATTCTGTTCCATGAAGCTGGTAATAAGGATCCCGATTTGTCCCTTGAAAATAGCTTAAGCCAAGATCCCAATCTCCTATCATTTGTGAGTAGCGAAAGGCAAAATCAATATGCTTCTCTTCGCGGCTAGACTCGTAAATTGCATCCGAAGACACCGGTACGGTAGGCCTTAAGCGCCCATCTTCACCAGCAAAAGTTCGCTCGCGAAAATAAGGGAGAACCATAGCGGCGAGCGTCCCCCAATCCTTGATAGCGGTGAGGTGAAGCATAGGCTGTCCCAATTTATCTTCACCGTCCAATGACTCAATTGCATCCACTTGGTTCACAACATCGACAAGATGTGCTGACTCAGTCACACCCCAAAAGACTTTGCCAATACCCGCTCGCAACTCATAGTCATCCCAGTAGTTTAAATAGAGAGCTTCTCGTATGTCTCCATGGGTCCGTTCTTTATCCATACTATCGATTCGATAAAACGGTACAAATGTAAAACTCGCGCTATCACCTGACTCCCAATAGACTTCTGGCTCTACCACCAGCGAACTTTGCGATCGATCTTGTCCTTGCAAGCCTTTTGAGAAAAACTGCCGGTGCTCTAAGTTTATTTGGCCAGACAACTCAACCGCGTTACATTGTAACGCAACAACTGTCAGTATTGTGCTGGCCGATAGACGACCAGCGTTGATTAATATTGCTTTCATATCGCCCCTACTTAACCCGCTTTAAGACATTCTTCTCAAAGTCTTTCTCTTTTAAACCCGTTTGGAATGCTAAGTCACTGGTTGTAAGAAGAGTACTTTTACCCGTTTGGTGATTAACCATTGCCATGGTGTGAGCGCGCCAGTATTGATTTAGGTACTGCTTATAATCATTAAACTGCAGTGTTTTAAGCAATGCCCCTTTGCGATCATAAAACTCGACTTTAATTGGTCGATAGTGTTCCTTGTCAAGCCAAACCAACTGCTTGGTGTAACCTGAGTTTTTGTCTGTTGGGACTTGTTCAAGCAAATACGCCGATAACCCACCAATATCTTCATCATTCAGATAGTTAAAAGTGTATTTTTCTAGCTCAAACGAACTCAAATCCTCGTAAGCAAATTCGCTACCCATAAATGGGCCAGACTTGTTGCGTGATGAAATGCGCTTTACTCGCTTAAGCGCTGGCAAATAAAGCCACTGATCATCAGCATCAACCGTGTGAGAATGGTTGAGAAACGCTGTCCCTTTCACATCTCTAGGTTGATCAAAAATAGTCAAACCTTTGTCGCCATCATCTGCCACCTCAAACGACTTCAAACGCATGGCGCGAGTACTGCTTTCTCCTTGCGCGTTTTTCAATACCATTTCCATCGTTGCGACGGAATCTTTCCAGCCTTGGTCACGGCTCTTACGTTCCTTAGCTATTTCTAATCCTCTTTCTGGCGTAGCAAAAGCCTGAGAACTCAAAGCTAATAGAACTGAAAGTGCGATGGTTTTAACTGCTGTCTTAGTAACTGTGTTCATAGATATGTCCTTATTAACTTTGAGTTTGTGTAGCTGGTTCGTCTGAATGCGTTGCATGAGAGGAGTCGGCTTGTTCATAGCTAGCCGTATCGAAACGCATTAGCAGTGCTGGCAAGAAGACGAAATCGACGACCAGCGCAATAAAGATCACTAGAGCACTCAATTGGCCCATATCCGCATTGAGTCTGAAACTCGACATAGCAAGTACTGAGAACCCTGCAACTAACACAACGGTTGTGATCCATAATGCTCGACCTACGGTATGGAAGGCGTAGCGAACTGCTTCTTCCGCAGATTGACCTTGTAGACGTGCACGCTGGTATTTCGATAAGAAATGAACAGAATCATCGACAACAATGCCGAGTGTTAAGGTCACTACGACTGATAAGCCAAGATTGATTTCACCTGAGAACACCGCCCATAAGCCAAAACCAATGATGGCAGGCGCCATATTCGGCACGACGCTGATAAGGCCTAAGCGCATCGAACGCAGCGCAAATATCATCAATGCAGAGATGAGGATCAGCGTGATTGGGAGTGTCGATAACATGCTCGCCATATTGGTTTCACCGATATGCGCAAACATCAGAGAAGGGCTTGATGCCACGACTTGATATTGTGGTGCGTGAGTCGCAAACCATTCATACACACGATTTTCAAAATCAACCAGCTCGACACTGCCTAAATTATCAATCGTGACAACCATTTTGATGGAGGATTTATCAACGTTGATTTGATTGTTTAGATCTAAGCCATAAGGTAATGACATCTCATACAGCAGCAAATATTGAGCCGCAAGCTCACGATCAAGTGGCAGCTTGTAGTAATTCTGGTCATCTCCATGCATGTTTTTGTTTAAACGTTTGTATACGTCAGACAATGTTGCAACGTGATCCGCTTCTGGCTGGTCTCTTAGCCACTGTGAAAAATCGCTCACGGCTTGAAGAAACGTTGGATCGGCAATGCCTTGAGATTCATTGGTTTTAATCGCAATGCTGATATTTGTCATACCGCTGATGCGTTCTTCCATAAAATCAGCGGCGCGACGAAATTCACTACGCGAATCAAAGTACTTAACCGATTCATCGTTAATTTTATTTAAAGGTAATAACGAAGCAGAAACGGCGATCACTAGAGCTGAGATAGGTAGCAGAGCTTTACGGTTTCTCACGACCCAATCACCCAGCTTATCCATAATATCTGATGAATTCTCCTCTTCGGCACTCGCAACATAGACCTTAATTGGTAACAACCTAAGCAGCGCTGGCAACAAAGAGACAGATAGGAAACACGCAATCATCACGCCTAAAGCGGCCAAGTTACCAAAGTCTCTTAGCACTGGTGAATCAGACATGTTCATCATCAAAAAACCAATCGCCGTCGTCACCGAAGTAATCAAAATCGGCATGAAATTAATCGTCACGCTTTGATCAATTGAGTACTGTTTTGTATGTCCCTTTTTCATATTCTGGCGCATCGTTGCAATAACATGGACGCAGTCTGCAACTGCCAATGTCATCACCAATGTTGGAATATTCACCGTCGCGGTACTTAAAAACATCCCAGCCCAGCCAGAAAGCCCCATCGTTGCTGCAACTGAACCAATGATCACCACCAGCGTCGCAATAACACTTAGGAAAGAGCGCAGCATAACGGTTAAAAAGACTAAGATAACTAGCAACATAGTAGGAACTAATGTTGAGCTATCATCTTGCGCTGCAACCATAAACGCGTAATTCATCGCAATGATGCCCGCCTTATGGAATTCCATCGTTGGATACAAAGCTTGGTATTTCTCAATAAGTTGATTCGCACTCTCGACTACTTGCATCGCTTCGGCTGTTTCATCTAACTGAGGCAGTTGAACCGTGATATTTATGACCGTGACATCGCCTTTTTCAGAAATAAGCGAGTGTTTCACGACAGGTTCTGACAACGCAATCTGCCTAATTTTCGCGATACGTTGCTCTGAAAATGCATATTCATCGAGCAGAAGATCTTCTACGATCAAATCATCTTCAAACGCTTCTGTATGCTGATAATTAGCAAGGGAATCTACGCGGCTCGAAAAAGGGATTTGCCATGCATCTTGAGTGAGCTGTTGGATAAGCGTCAGTGTCTCTGGCTCGAACACATTGCCGCTTTTTGGCGCAATTACGATGGCTAGATTGTCTGACTTGGCAAACGTTGTCTGAATCTCATCGTAAGCTCGAAGCTGAGCATTTTGGCCATCAAAGAAAATATTATAGTCACCTCTAAAATAGAGGTTCTTTCCACCAATGGTTGCCGCAACAACCAATAGCATCGTCAATAGCAATACCCACCAACTAGCACGAGTTGGCATGGTTAACCACTTGGAAGGTTGATTGGGGTTGGTCTGTTCTGTATTCATCACACTCTCCGTTTGTGACGTTTCGTCAAAAGTTGTTATTTAAAAACCAGCAAATGCTGGTATTTAAATAACAAAACTCAAATGAATCGATCGAACTTATGTTCGCATGTCATTTTTGACGAATCGTCACTAACGTTGATTTAAAAAGCCCTTTATGGGCTTTCTGTCATGTGACTTATCTTCCGACAGACGTGAGATACTCTACTTCTTGAGAAAAGAGCTCTTTTTCAACTCTCTGCCATGTCTTTCTGTAATCCCATTCTGTTGAAAGCGGTTTCCAGTTCAGACCATCGAGTAGCATATTCGCGTTATGTAAGACTGAAAATGGATCTTGAAGACGATTAATACAGTGACTATTCGACGCATTTTGCGTTAATGCGTTAGAACCAAAGGCAATTGACCAGTTAGCAAAAACAATCGCATCAGAGCCAATCCCAGGCGAAAACTTGAGATCGCCTTGCTCAACAGCAAAGTTTACTAATTGATCGGCGCTACCTATCACACTTTCTTCCAATTGATTCAGCTCTTTGACTCGCTCAGGCGATGCTTTCTCAAGAACCCAAGGGCTCTTCGCCATGATCGCACAGGTAGACAATACCGGCTCCATTCGTGCGTAGATTCGATAACCTACATGCATCGCGACAATCTTTTCACGAGTGCTGCCTTCAAATTCAGCGGCTCTTGCGAACAATATCGCTTCGCTTTTCAACGAATGAATACACAGTGCGAGTATCACATCTTCTTTGCTACTAAAGTGATTGTAGATAGTTCCTTTAGAGTAGGCACTTGCAGATGTCAGCTTATCCATAGACAAGTTGCTCCATCCCTGCTCTTGCACTAAGGATTTAGCTAACAGGGTAAGCTCTACTTCTCTATCTGCGATCGCTTGCTGTTTTTTGGTTCGACCAAAACTACAACCCGCTCGCTCACTCTTATCACTTTTTTTACAGCCAAAGCCAAACATGATGAATCAATCCGTCTCTATCCGTTACTCCTTGAACGTCTTAATTGTAACACGAATAGTCATAACGTGATAAATCACTTTTTATGACGACTCGTCATTTTTGACACTTCGTCATAATAGCGCATTTATTGATCACATCAAGGCTTTTTATAAAAAAGATTTGTTACAGCTATTATATGTCGCAATGCTAAGATAGAGAGACGCTTAGAAAGGATGACTAAAATGAAACTCGCGATTCGTTGGATACTTGCCTTAGCTCTACTTCAACTCCCTACTCTGGCACACGCATGGAAAGCCGAGCTCATTACTTCAGGGCTTCATGTTCCGTGGGGGGTAAGCGATATTGGCGAGGACCGAGTCATCATCAGCGAGAAAAATGGCCGAATCGGAATACTTAACTTAGCAAACAAGCACTATACTCCGATTGCCTCACATCCCAATGTCACCATCTCTGGTCAAGGTGGTTTATTGGATATTGCGCGTTCACCTTTCGACTCTCAAACGATTTACTTCACCTACGCCAAACAAGTTAGAGACGCTATCGAAACCACGTTAAGTCGTGCGAAACTCGATGACAATAAGCTTTCCCAATGGCAAGACCTAGTTGTTACACGATCTGGTTCTGATGGTGGCCGACATTTTGGCAGCCGTGTGACTTTTGATGATACATCCATCTTTTTTAGCGTCGGCGATAGAGGTGAACGGAGCAATGGGCAAGATCTCTCAACGCATGCAGGTGCAATATTACGCATCAACCTTGATGGCACTGCTCTTAGTGACAATCCCTTTATAGACAAAAAAGGCGCCTTGGCAGAGATTTGGAGTTATGGGCATCGCAACCCTCAAGGGCTTTTTTACGACCGCTTAACTAGCAACCTATGGTCTATTGAACATGGGCCGCGCGGTGGTGATGAAATCAACCTAATCATTAAAGGCGAAAACTATGGTTGGCCTATCACCTCTCATGGTAAAGAATACTGGGGGCCTATTTCAGTGGGAGAAGCGCAAGAAAAGGATGGGATCCGTTCTCCAAAGCATGTCTATATTCCTTCTATTGCACCAAGCTCGCTCCTTCTTTATCGAGGTAGCACATATCCTCAACTTAACGGTAAGTTGGTTGCTGGGGCGTTAAAAGGCGCTCATATCAATATCATCACCCTTGATGCACAAAACAATGCAGTGAAAGAAGAACGTATTTTAGAAGATTTGGGAGAAAGGATTCGCGATATTGAAACGACGTCGAATGGGAGCATCATATTTAGTACGGATCAGGGAAACATCTACAAGCTTATCCCGCCAAGTTAATCCGACTCATCTTCTTTTGCTTCTCGCCATTGAACACGGTTTCGACCAAGCTCTTTACATGAGTACAGAGCTTTATCTGCAATGTTAAACATCCTCTCCTGGAGTTCTCGATAGTCAATCACTACAGAGGGAAGATCTTTGGCGCTTACGATCGCGCTACCAATTGATAAAGTCACTACGCGATAAGGTAAATTTCCGGTATGCACAATTCCAAGCCCTTCAATCTCTAGTTTCAAACGCTCAGTAAAGTAATACAGCTGCGATTCCGTCGGCCTCGCACACAAGATAACAAACTCTTCTCCACCATAGCGGTAAGCTAAATCGCTCTCCCTCGCAAGCTCCGCAATTTTCCCACCAACTTTCGCTAACGCATTGTCTCCCTCAGTGTGGCCATAAAGATCGTTGAACGCTTTAAAATTGTCTACATCACAAACAATCATTCCTATGTATTGCTCTTTATTCAGATGTCGTTTCAGAAAAGGACTAACTGTGTGTGTGTATTTGTAACGCGAACCGAGACCAGTCAAAGGGTCTGTGTCTGACTTAGTTCGTAATATGTTTAATTGGCTTTCAATTTTCGTCAGAAGCCCTTTGTAAGCTCGAGCAAGTTGACCTATTTCATCTACTCGTTGCAACTCAGGCAGTTTATTAATGTTTTTATAAGCTTCTTCCGAGTTCATACTCTTCGCTAAATTTTTCAAGGGAGAAACAAGCCAATGAGTCACCCACCAGATAAGAATTAATGACACTAACAAAGCTAATAAAGCTTCAACCAATAGCTCTTCAATGAGTGAATTCTGGATTTCTGAAAGCTTGCTCGCATCAATGACTGCCCATATATAACCGCCATTGTCATTGGTAAGAGGAATTTGAATGTGAAGTACACAATCCTCCGTATCAAGTTGATACTGAAGTGCCGAAACATGGGGCTTTCCCCAGGCTACTTGGGTTGTCTGCGTCAAACTAAAACTTTTGCTCAATAACGAATACTCAGTTTTCTTTCGATTCAGTAAATAGTTTAACTTTTTGATAGTCACTGGATTGACCATAGAAGGTGACGCCAATTTTGACTCAAGCGCGCCTATTCTATCTTCAATAATCTCAATTTCTTGGAGGGTAACGTCACCACGCCATAGCTCTTTAGTTTCTGCTAGGTAACGTATATTAACGGCTCTTTTCGAGTAATCAGAAATACCGTTGATCTCAAAATACAAAATATCTTCAAAAGAAGAGATAGTCTGTTTGGTCGTCGGCATCGTAAGATTCGCGTAATTGACGCCCGCGACAGACCCAGAGAAGAAGTTAATATGCGCGTTGATAGATTGTTTTGCCAAAAGAGCTGAGTAATGAACTTGGCGTTCCCATTCACTGTTATAGCGGGAGTAACTTAACCCACAAATGATAGTAATAACTAAAATCATGTGAGAAATGAACAGCATTTGGTTGATAGTCAGCTTTTGTACAGGAAAATAAAACTTTCTAGACATACTCAACCAATTTCCCTCCTACTCAAACATATTCAATACAGGTTCGGCGCAGGTTCCATTGACGCAGATATCTTTGTAGGTCGTGTGGCATCTTTGACAAAAGCTTGGCTGCAATGTTGGGTGAGTTGAGCTAATGTCTTGTCCTTGCCTATTGTAACTACCATAAATTGCTTCCCCATCAACATGCTCAGTCACCCACACTATCCCCTGGACTTCAGAGATCGCAACTGCGGTTGGCCCATCCGAATAAGGGCCATGATTTTCGTATTGAGTTAGTTTCTTAGGGTTGACCCGAATCGTCAGTGGAGAGCCCTCGCCATTATTGATCCAGCTATATGCGCTCACTGATTCCTGAATAAAGAGGGAAGCATCTTCAGGTAAAACGGTATCAGCAGGTAAGTTCATGGATTCTTTAACCACAGGCCAATCCTGCCACCCGTGAGGGTAACTTGCCACAGATTCAGAATTTGCAGTGTAAGACCAAAGCGCAATAAACGCTGTTACACACGAAAGTAGTACTTTTTTGATACACGCCTCTCACTTCTCAGTGATAATCTCATAAGCAATTTATAAACTTTGGCGCATTTTATTTGATTTGAGAATGAATTAATACTTTTTTGAGTATTTTATCATCAGGTCGTGGGAGTGGAATGCTAGAAACGACAAAGCCCAGCATGATGCTGGGCTTTCAATTTGGAGCGACACACGAGGTTCGAACTCGTGACCTCAACCTTGGCAAGGTTGCGCTCTACCAACTGAGCTAGTGTCGCATAAGCTTGGTTAGATGGTGCCCCGGGCCGGACTTGAACCGGCACAACGCGAACGTCGAGGGATTTTAAATCCCTTGTGTCTACCAATTCCACCACCAGGGCACACAAATCTAAATTTGTGATGCCTTTACTGAAGTAAGTAAAACACCATCTGATATCGATTATATCGCTATCTAAAATTTGGAGCGACACACGAGGTTCGAACTCGTGACCTCAACCTTGGCAAGGTTGCGCTCTACCAACTGAGCTAGTGTCGCAAGTGGAGGCGCCTCCCGGAGTCGAACCGAGGTCCACGGATTTGCAATCCGCTGCATAGCCACTCTGCCAAGGCGCCTTCATCTCCCTTGAGGTTAGCGCTGATTTCTCTGCGTTCCTCTTGGGTACGGGATGCATTCTACGGATTCGAACTAATGAGTCAACACTATTTTTAATTTTTTGAACCGTTTGTCTAATTAACGTTCAAAAAGCTTCATATTGTTCAATTTCATAGCGCTAATCTGTTGAATCCGGGAGAGTTTATTGATTTATACCTTTCTTCAGATACAAAAAAACGGGCATGTGCCCGTTTTAAAATCTTTTAGTGATGTTCTTCATCAAGCAGATCATCTTTTGCTGCCATCAAATATTGAGCCATCGACCAGTAGGTGAGGAATGTCGCGACATATAAAGCGCCGAAGCCAAGCCATGCCATCCAGTCATCATATCGCCAAATCAGAACCCACAAAGCAAACATCTGGCTGACTGTTTTTACTTTTCCTACCCAAGAAACAGCAACACTTGCACGTTTACCAATTTCTGCCATCCACTCTCTCAGTGCAGAGATGATGATCTCGCGGGCAATCATTGTCACTGCTGGAATCGTCACCCAAATCGAGTGATAGTGCTCTGTAATCAGAATCAGTGCCGTGGCAACAAGGACTTTATCCGCCACTGGGTCAATAAAAGCCCCAAAACGAGATGTTTGGCCTAGTTTTCTAGCCAGCATGCCATCAAGCCAATCGGTAAATCCGGCGACCCAAAACACCATAGCGGCTGCAAATGGAGCCCAACTGTACGGGAGATAAAATACAACGACGAATACCGGAATAAGGAAAAGTCGCATCAAAGATAGAATGTTAGGGATATTTAAACGCATATTTATTAGTGGCTCTTATCGTGTCGCGCTGTTTACTGCTTGAAAACAGTCCCTTATGGTGCGGGATTTTTGTTATTGTTTCAATGCTTGATAAATGTTTTCTGCCAAAGAATGGCTTATCCCCGGCACTTTGGCGATTTCTTCTACGCTAGAGCGTTTTAGTTCTTGCAAGCCGCCCATATATTTGAGTAATGCTTGGCGACGTTTTGGCCCTACCCCTTCAATTCCTTCTAAAGCACTGGTTTTTCGTGTTTTTCCACGTTTAGCTCGGTGACCAGCAATCGCATGATTATGGCTCTCATCACGAATATGCTGCATTAAGTGCAAAGCAGGAGCATCACTCGGTAAATGAAACTCTTCACCATCAGTGGTAATCAAAGTTTCCAAACCTGGTTTACGTGTCACCCCTTTAGCAATGCCAATCAGTCGCGGTCGTTTTGGCCACTCACTCCAACATTGAGAGATAATTTCGTGAGCTCGATTAAGTTGACCTTTACCACCATCAATAAAGACAATATCAGGAATCTTCTCGACATCTAGCTGCTTAGAATAACGACGTTCTAATGCTTGCCCCATTGCCGCATAGTCATCACCACCTGTAATTCCGGTGATGTTATATCGACGATACTCTTGCTTAACGGGGCCTTCATGGTTAAATACCACACAGGATGCAATCGTACTTTCACCCATCGTGTGCGAAATATCAAAACACTCCATTCGCGCAATGTTTTCCATTCCGAGAACTTCTCGAAGCTCTTTGAATCGCTGAGAGATCGTCATTTTGTGGTTGATCTTAGTCGTGATAGCCGTCAAAGCATTCGTATTGGAAAGTTTTAGATACCTGCCACGAGTCCCTGTTGGGTTAACATGAAAATGCACCTTACGGCCTGCTAGTGAGGTCAACGCTTGTTGAAGCGGTTCTTGCCCTTCATCCAATAGACCAGAATTAAGAATGATTCTAGTAGGAATCGTGCGCGCTTCGTTATGTGCTAGATAATACTGACTAAGGAAGCTATAGAAGACTTCCTCTTGCGTTGTATTATTTGGGATTTTAGGAAAGTGACTACGACTCCCCAGAATCTTTCCTTGGCGAATCATTAAGATATGAATACATGCAATGCCATTTTCTTGAGCAAAACCCAATACATCCATATCATCCATCGAATCTTCAGAAACGAACTGCTGTTCTTGCACGCGACGAATCGCTTGAATTTGGTCTCTGAACCGAGCGGCATCTTCAAAATTGAGTGTCTTACTCGCCTCTTCCATTTTCTGAACAAGCGACTCTAGAATTTTTTGATCTTTACCCTGTAGAAACAGGCGTACTAACTCAACGATCTCAGCATAATCTCGATCGCTAATAACAGAACTTACACAAGGAGCGGCACAGCGGCCAATTTGATACATCAAGCAGGGGCGAGTGCGGTTGCTATAAACCGTATCTTCGCACTGACGGACAGGGAAAATTTTTTGAATCAGATGCAGCGTTTCACGTACCGCACCGGAATCTGGATAAGGGCCAAAGTATTCCCCTTTGCGCTTTTTAGCACCACGATGCATCGAAAGTCGAGGATGTTTATGACCACTGATGAAAATATATGGATAAGATTTGTCGTCTCGCAGCAACACATTGTACTTAGGTAAGTACTGCTTAATGTAGTTGTGCTCAAGGATCAGTGCTTCTGTCTCAGTGTGCGTTACTGTGACATCAATTTTAGCAATATGGCTGACTAACGCCCGTGTTTTTTCACTGTCTACCTTTTTCCGGAAGTAGCTCGTTAGGCGTTTTTTAAGATCTTTTGCTTTGCCGACATAAATAACGACAGCCTCGGTGTTATACATACGATAAACACCGGGCTGATTCGTTACTGTTTTAAGGAACGAAACCGAGTCAAATGAAGTGGTCACTACAACGTCTCGGTATCTAACATTCCATGACGTATCGCGAGATGAGTTAACTCTACATCACCACTGATATCGAGTTTATTAAATAGTCGATAGCGATAACTGTTCACCGTTTTTGGACTCAAATTCAGTTGTTCTGAAATATCAGTCACTTTTTGTCCTTTGGTGATCATCATCATTATCTGCAATTCACGCTCAGATAGATCGGCAAAAGGGTTTTCCGATGCTGGAGAGAATTGGCTCAGAGCCATCTGTTGCGCGATTTCAGGCGAAATGTAGCGTTGGCCACTGTTCACCACTCGAATTGCATTGACCATTTCATCTGGTCCTGCGCCTTTAGTCAGGTATCCGGCTGCACCGGCCTGCATCACTTTAGTTGGAAACGGATTTTCCGTATGAACAGTTAAAACGATGATCTTAACATCAGGATTGAATCGCAAGATTTTTTTGGTTGCTTCTAAACCACCAATACCCGGCATATTCATATCCATCAAAATGACGTCAGCATGATTACTGCGACACCATTTCACTGCATCTTCACCGCTCTCAGCTTCCCCTGCTACGTTCATTCCACGGACGTCTTCAATAATACGTCGTATCCCTGTGCGAACCAGCTCGTGATCATCTACAAGGAAAACACTTATCAAACTTGTATCTCCACACTATTTGTTCAGCTCTGTTAACTCTCATCAAGAAAGTAACAGCATGGTCGCTTATTTTAACGCAAATTTGAGAATTTGCTTATTCTGAATATGTGCGCAAACGCAAAGTTTAGCAAGTACTTATTTTCAGAACTACCGATTATTTTCATTGTAACTTTCAAATCAGTCACTTACATATCAAAAACTGTCAACCGTCTCAAATTAGAGAGAGTTTGGCTCATTCGTATTCTCTTCAGTGAGCAGCCTTGGGATACTCCAACACAGTCCGCCCTCTTGAAAAAAACACTGCCCAAAAAGATGATTTTCTGTTCCTGCACATGGTTATGTTAATCTATGGGGCGAAGCTTACTTCTGACGCTTCGCCTTAATATTTAGCAGTGAAACAATGACGATTAACCACGGTTTTTTACTAACTCGGCAAGCCCGCGATTTTTCTGGCACGACTCAAATCGACTTATGGCTTGCAACGGAGCAAGGCCCTACTCAACTAATTATTGAAAATGAAAAGCCTGTGTTCTTCATTTCTCAAGAGCATTTGTCTGCCGCTGAAAACCTCGCTCAAGAACAACGAATTAACTCTACGTTTAAACCGTTACCGCTCAAAGATTTTAAAGCGACGCCTATGGTTGCCTGCTACACCAACACGACCAAGGACTCACAAACGTTAAGCCACCAGCTAAAGAATCATGATCTATTAGTCTTAGAGGATGACATTCGCTTAGCCGACCGCTATCTGATGGAACGTTTTATTAAAGGCAGCGTTGAGTTTACTGGCATTGCGCAATCACGAAACGGATTCCAACGTGTTACCCAGGTAAAATGTCGACAAGGTGACTATACGCCATCACTCAAAGTCGTCTCACTAGATATTGAATGCTCTGAAAAAGGGATTTTATACTCTATAGGGCTAGACAGCCCAATGGACAGTCGCGTCATCATGATAGGTCAACCTCAACCGGCTGAAACACCGATTAAATGGGTCTCAGATGAACACGAGCTACTAGTTGCAATGATTCGTTGGTTTAACCAATTTGACCCTGATGTAATCATCGGTTGGAATGTTATCGACTTTGATTTCCGATTGCTCCACAAACGAGCTGAATGGAATAAGCTGAAGCTCAATATCGGCCGAGGGAATCAAGCTAGTTTTTTCCGCAGTTCGAATACTACCCAACAAGGGTTTATCTCTATTCCTGGCCGCGTCGTTATGGATGGTATCGACACGCTAAAAACAGCAACTTATCATTTTCGAAGCTGGTCGCTTGAGGCCGTATCTCAGGAGCTTCTGGGTGAAGGAAAGCAAATCCACAATGTTCATGATCGTATGGATGAAATCAATCATATGTTCAGAAAGGACAAACCTTCTCTCGCCAAATACAATCTTCAAGACTGCGTGCTAGTCAATAAAATCTTCGCTCACACACATTTGCTTGAATTTGCAATAGAGCGCTCACGTTTAACAGGCGTAGAGCTTGACCGTGTTGGAGGCTCCGTTGCGGCGTTCACTAATCTCTACTTACCGCAAATTCATCGGGCCGGGTATGTTGCACCTAACCTGCACCCTGAGAACTGGATAGCCAGCCCCGGCGGTTATGTTATGGACTCAATCCCCAATCTCTATGACTCAGTGCTGGTGCTTGACTTCAAAAGCCTCTACCCGTCCATCATTCGTTCTTTCTTGATTGACCCTATGGGACTCATCGAAGGTTTACAGTTAGAAATAGGTTTAGATGAAGACCAAGCGGTACCTGGCTTTAGAGGCGGCCAATTTGCCCGCGATAAACATTTTCTGCCTAAGATGATCGAAGATTTATGGGCAGCGCGAGATATCGCCAAGAAGAACAATGAAAAAGCGTTCTCTCAGGCAATTAAAATCATCATGAATTCATTTTATGGCGTTTTAGGATCCTCAGGGTGTCGATTCTTTGATACTCGTTTAGCATCAAGCATCACGATGCGTGGGCATGAGATCATGAAGACCACTAAAAGGTTGATCGAAGAGCAAGGCTACCAAGTTATTTATGGCGATACCGATTCTACTTTTGTTTCTTTAAACGGCCAGTTCTCGCAGCAACAAGCTGACGCAATTGGTCAGTCTTTGGTTGAACACATCAATGCGTGGTGGACAAAACACTTACGAGAAGAGTACAACCTGACCTCGATTCTAGAACTTGAATATGAGACACACTATCGCCGCTTTCTTATGCCAACCATCCGAGGCCAAGAAACGGGATCTAAAAAGCGCTATGCCGGACTCATTGGTGAAGGAGAGCAAGAGCGTATCGTGTTTAAGGGCTTAGAAAGTGCTCGAACCGACTGGACGCCCCTTGCCCAACGCTTTCAGTCCAAACTTTATTCAATGGTATTCCATGGCGAAAACCCAAGCGATTATGTTCGCAGCTTTGTCGAAAGCACTTTAGCAGGCGAATTTGACGATGAACTTGTGTATCAAAAACGTTTACGTCGAAAACTGCATGAATATCAAAAGAACATTCCTCCTCAAGTTCGCGCAGCTCGAATGGCGGATGAGATCAACGGCCAGCTTGGTCGCCCTCTCCAATACCAAAACCGCGGTCGCATTGAGTACTTGATCACTATCTCAGGGCCAGAGCCGAAAGAGTATCTAAAAAGTGCCATTGATTATCAGCATTACATTGATAAACAGCTAAAGCCTGTCGCTGAAGCTATCTTGCCATTTATCGGTTTGGATTTCAGTTCACTTAGTGAGCCGCAACTAGGGCTCTTTTAGCGTTACTTAACTACGTACTCAATCAGTCTGTTGATCGGTAATGATTTGGCGTAGTACCACCCTTGAACAGCGATGCTTTGCTCCTTTGGAATAAGATCAAGCTGTTCTTGGCTCTCTACTCCTTCAACCACGACCTCTAGACCTAACTCTTTTGCAATCGACAAGATACTGCCAAATACCTTTCTTCCCTTACCCGTGACGAGTGCTAAAACAAACGATCGATCAACCTTTAACACATCCACATCAAACTTATTTAAGTAACTCAACGACGAGAAACCTGTGCCAAAATCGTCTATATGTACCTTCACGCCCATTTGATGCAAACGGTTAAAGGCAGCAGCAACTAACGTTTCGTCTGACAACAGTGTTTCTTCTGTGATTTCAATATGAATAAAACGAGCATATGGTGAAATCACTTTAACAAGCTGATTCATATAATCTTGGTCAACTAATATATCTGCGGTGACATTGACACTTACGGGTAGGTAGATACCATGACTTTGCATCTCCTGGAGATCATTGATGACTTGTTTAAATACCCATAGATCGACATCTTTCATTAAGCCCGCCTCTTCTAACCAAGGCAAAAACGTATTAGGGTATTGCAACTTCCCTTGGGCATTCACTGAGCGAATCAACGCTTCACAACCCACTGTTTTCCCCGTCACACTCGATACCTGAGGTTGATACTCTAAACAAAAATCGCGCTGACCAATTTGCTCAAGCTCTTGCTCAACTCGCAACGCCTGTTTCTCTCGCAGATTGGCTTGTGCGATTGGATCGTCCATCAACATTCGCGCTTCTTCCTCTCTGCGCGTGTATGAAGTGTCAAAGGCAGAAAGGTGGATGTCGGCACGTTGCTTAGCAATGTTCATCGCATTCACTGCTGGATAATAAATAACCACACCAACAGCAATATTAAACAACTGCAGGAATACCGCAGAAATATCACCGTCAGTAGCCATCCATGCATTCAGCAATATAGGACTATTGAAAGGGACAGAAACCGATGGCGAACTCACGATACCAAAAGAAACCGCAACCATACTGATCATCACATTACTAATTGGGACGAGTAAAAAAGGCAAAAACAGACGCGGATTAAAAATAATAGGCAAACCAAACAGCAAAATTTCATTAATGTTTAGCAAACCAATGGGAATACTTGCTAACGCAATGAGTTTCAAGCTTCGCTGCTTCGCAAAAACCAGTAACGCGACAACCAAAGAAAACGTTGCGCCACTACCACCAATAAACACAAAAGAGCCCATAAACGATAGGTTCATGTGATATTGAGCAGAGCCTCCAGCCAGAATAGTTGAATAGTTTAAATTGCTCGCTTCTTGAAGTAACTCGACCATGGGTAGTAAAGCATAATAGCCATGTACACCTAGAAACCAGAGCGTCGAGTTAAGCGCGGCAAAGGTCACCCCAAATAGCGTAGGCGAATTCGCGTAATCAACGGAGAGAAGTGAAAGAAATTCAATATCAGATAATGTACTAACAACAACGAAATTCGCGGCAAGAACAACAAAAGAGGTCAAAATAGCTGGAATAACTAAGTTGAGTGACTCTTTTACGATTCGCCCCGCCGATTCAGTTCGCGTTAGTTTTAAAGCGTCAAACCTTAGCAAGTACGCGAGTACTGGAATTGCGTAGAGAGGCGTGATGATAGCCAAAATGATATGAAAAATAAGAACGGTTTGCTCTTCTGGGATCACATAGCTCACTACCACCAGAAAGGTCACCATCAACAATGCGATAGGAGGACGTGGTAAACGCCACCGCATTGCCAATACATATGAGATAGTGGACGTCATGAGGTAAGGAAAGAACTCTGCGATAGCATTATGTAGTGAGTAAAAATGCTCAATCCAAGGGTAACGATAGCCAGCGATAAACTCTCCAATACTGGCAAAAAACAGTGCAAAGGAAGAGATCATTAAACAAGGAATAAGCCACACCATTCCTTCTCTGATAGCTTGTAAAGAAGGCATGATAGCTTTTCCTATACTAGCTATCGTAATACGGTGAGTCGGCTGACTACTGTTGCTGCTTTCCTGCTGCATACTAACCTCAATAAACATCCTTCTATAAAGCTAGCACAGTTACTAATAAATATATCAGAAAATTAAATATTTCTGATACTTAGCCAATCCGAAACTCCGTTTTTTTGTATTGTTTCACTAACCAATTTCCAAAGCCGTCCAAGATCCCAATTACAGAGCGTTTGGCGATCAATCTACCTGAAAGAAGTATCCCTAAACGTTCAATTTCAACTTGTTTCTCGGGGTGGTAACGTAAAAACTGCTGGCCACAAACGGTAGGATCATCAAACCAGTTTTTGTCTCTATACATTACCAATGAATAGCTTGCTCTTAATAACTTCTTTGCGATGATCTTTTGCGCTTTAATAAGGTCTGCTTCTTTATCTGCTCTCGCAATGCGATTACGATACACCGCTACCCAATCTTCAACATCCATATTCCAGTGTTTGGCAATCTCCCAACTCGGTTCATAGTCACCAAAGCATTCCGCAAGATCTTCACCATGAATACACACCGCACAGTGGCGCAATTGAAAGCCCCAAGAAAAAATACTCTCTAGGCTGACAACATCGCTGACAAACGCGCACTTAAAGTTAATTTCGGTGATAAACGGATAACTCTTTTGGAAGCGCCACTTAATAGAGTTAAGTAACGCCGTTTTGTTCTCTGCGAAAGATTGGTGAGTCAATATGATCACATCTAGATTTGATTGACCTGCAATCGCCATTTTTCGAGCAACACTTCCGTAAACATAAATACTGTGTAAGTTTTCCCCTAACCCACTGGTCAAAAAACTGACAACGTCATTGATCGCAGGTTGATAAGGCGCTTGAAAAGGCTGTTTTGGGTCAATGCTAGAGAGGTACATTTGGGTGATTTAATTAAAATTCTTCAGTCTTCTAATGTTCGCCTACCACGGGTAATGAATCAAGATATTCCTTCTGCATAAGGCTAGGTATATAATAGTCGGATTCAACACCATACAAAGGAAAACGTTCATGCCTAAGGCAAGTGAGCTTAAAAAAGGTTTTGCTATCGAATCTAACGGCAAAACACTACTAATCAAAGATATTGAAGTTACGACTCCAGGTGGCCGTGGCGGCGCTAAAATCTACAAGCTGCGTTGTACTGACCTAAACACTGGCGCTCGCGTTGATGAGCGTTACAAATCTGACGACGTAGTCGATACGGTTGATATGTTCAAACGTAACTCTTCTTTCTCTTACGTTGATGGTGACGAGTACATTTTCATGGATAATGAAGATTACACTCAGTTCACCTTCAAAAAAGATGAAATCGAAGACGAACTACTATTCATCACTGAAGATATTCAAGGTTTGCAGGTAATCCTAGTAAACGGTAGCGCTGTAGGTATTGAACTACCTGCTTCTGTTGAAATGGTGATTGAAGAAACGGATCCGTCAATTAAAGGCGCTTCTGCTTCTGCTCGTACTAAACCAGCTCGCCTACCAACAGGCCTAACAGTACAAGTACCTGAGTATATCGCTACTGGTGATCGCATCATCATCAACACAACTGAACGCAAATACATGAGCCGTGCATAATTATGACTGACTTGATCTCTTACGATGACACCATAGATACCGCTTACGACATCTTCCTTGAGATGGCTCCTGATAACCTAGAAGCAGCTGACGTGATTATCTTCACAGCTCAATTTGAAGAACGTGGTGCCGCTGAACTTGTGGAAACAGGCGATGATTGGTCGGGTCACGTGGGTTTCGATGTAGATAAAGAGGTCTATGCAGAAGTTCGTGTAGGTTTAGTAAACGAAGAAAATGATGTCTTAGATGATGTATTTGCTCGTTTACTGGTAAGTCGTGATCCGGAACATAAGTTCTGCCACATTTTGTGGAAGCGTGACTAACAAAGCCAGATATAAAAACACCCAAGCATGACTTGGGTGTTTTTTTGCTGGTCTAAAACGTTAGGCAGCTAGATTAAAGCTACACATCGTGCGAAGCATTAATCTTCAATAGTAATATTTTCTACACGTGCTTTCAGTTTTTGACCTGGACGGAAGGTAACTACGCGTCGAGCACTGATAGGAATGTCTTCACCCGTTTTTGGGTTTCGACCTGGACGTTCATTTTTATCTCGAAGATCAAAGTTACCGAAGCCAGACAATTTTACTTGTTCGCCATCTTCTAGTGCCTTACGAACTTCTTCGAAAAACGCCTCAACCGTTTCCTTGGCATCCCGTTTACTGAATCCATGCTTCTCAAACAGGTTCTCAGCCAAATCGGCCTTTGTGAGCGCCATAAAACTTTCCTCAAAGCTGTGTTAAACATTGCCACCTATAGGTGACACCTAAACTTTCGCTAGGCCAATCAACAACATATCAGCCTTACTTTTGAAAGTGTATGCCAAGCTTATGATTTTCGCCAACTTTTTTCTCAATTGTTCAGGTATAAGGCAAAAACAGACAACAAATCCATCTAGTTAAATCACTATTTCGTAGTAAAAAGGTCGAAGATTAACCTTAACATTCAAAAGATTAGACTAAATTGATAGAATTATTGATATATAACTCCAAAATACCCACCCTAGAAGTAAGCTTATGCTCATTTACACATAAAATCAGTGTCTTATCGCTGATATTCGTTATTCTTCAGAAAGAATATGCCGAAATACTCTTTGAGCATAGCTTGCTACGAAACTCTCTCTCCTGCTGTTGCAACTTATCAATCCTCCTCAAATAGCTTAGCGTCTCCTAACGTCTCTACACTCTTTAACGCCATTCGACACAGAGCTAACTTTGCAGGGAGGGACTGTTTGAGCGCTGGGCTAGGCAATATTTTCTCGATAAAAACCAATATTTGCGTGTAGTTGCCAACATTGAACAAGAACGTCACATAGGCTTCAAAGAATTCAATTTGGAGCAATGAGTCTCCATGTTTTTTTGTCAAACGAAAAGCTTGGTGGAAAGCTTGCTGCGCACTTTGTTCATCGTGTCGAGCATCAAACCAAACCGCAAGGTAGAGTTGAGTATAGGCACTAGCGTGGAGCAAATTCTTTTGTTCGCTAAAATCGACGCAAAGATCAAGTTGCTCTTTTGCTTTTTCAAACTGCCCGAGCTTCGTATAAGCCAACGCAGAATTAAGAAGGCCCATTGAATGTGCACCTTCGTGGCAAACGTCCTCATTGTATTCTAGTGCTCTTAAGCTGCAAATTAACGCTTGCTTCCACTCTTTCTGCTGCAAGTAAGTACCGCTCAAATTCACATTTAAAAACGCAAGCAGCTTGTTATCTGGCCGCTCCAAGTTCTTTTCCGCAAGACAATAATAATGTTGTGAAAGTTGATACTGACCGCGCTGCATATAGATTGTACCAATATAGACACATACATAGGGAAACAACGTGTATTCCTCAGGGCGGCGAAACTGAGAAAGCAAGTGTTCGTAGCATTCCAAAGCTTGAGATAGATGGCCTTGACGGTAGCTTAACGTCGATTCAAGAAACTCATAAAACAACGGACTTAGCTGCTCTCTATAGGTTTCAGAGATACCATCAAGTGCTTGAATGGCCTGCTCTACGTCGGCAATGTTTCTATCCCCCTGTAAACCGGTTAAGAGCTCAAGAGCCTTGTTATTTGCATCTGAGTATTGAGTAAAAGTGTTCATATCTAAGTAAAAGTTAGCGCAGCGATAATTTAATGGTACGTCATACCAAAATATTCTCTGATAACTTACCTTCTTTTGTACAAAGGTTTTTAATTTCGATTTATGAAGACACTTAACATTTACTATAAAATCGTTTGCGTATTAGTGGCAGCAGTTTAATAATAAGACCAAAGAGTAAACAACGTACATGTTAGCTATGGCTTGGCACTACAAATCAGCGTTAATCGAAACGATAGATTTCGATAGGGCTGAACGGTTTTTCAGTAAAATTGAACTCTTGTTCGATGAACGAAGTTTTTCGTTTTTCAAAGAGCGATTTACTGATCGCTTAAACCAGGCGTATCAAGTCCACCCCGAGCTGAGATCGGAAAACCTCTCAACTCAAATCAGTTCTTCCACTTTTGTCAGTCTTATTAGTACTCCTCCTGCCCATTGGCCTACTCAATGGAGAAATATTGAACACGAAGCTTTAACTGTATTCAGTTGCTGGCCTGAAGCTTGGGCTTACTACCAATTATGGAAACTACACAACAAGTACCTGTCAACCTCAGGCCTATTATCTCAAGGAAAAGCCGCAAACCTAACTAACGCAGAACATGCTTATCAAGACGAACTTATAAAAGATATATCTTCTACCAATGCTTTTTATCATACCTTGCATTGCGACTACCCGATGACACTCGTAGATGCAATAGTCATGGTCAATCTGTCTACGTTAGTGCTTGAGCAAAAGTGGTATGAAATACTCTATTCTTTGGATCAATCGCAATCTGGAACACATTTTCTATTAACCACTCAAACTCTTGGCTGCGACTATCCAACGCTCGTATCCAGTGCAAAGGTTCAGGAAAGTGGTCAAGCCAACGATTGGCTCTATTTCTCACCATTTTTCCAGACCAAAAAATGGAAGAATATTGGCGATCCAGACCAATTAACCCAACTTGAACAAGATTATTTGACCGACTCTATTAGCCCATTGCGCCAACAAAGTACCAAGCAATTTGATTCTATGCTTTGGTCAAATCTTTCCATGCCAGAGCAAAGCTGCGAGATTATTCGCTTGACGGTAAGTGGGACAACAGCGCAAAGACTCTTTTTCTTGTACCTCGCGCAGAAACGCTTAATGCAACAACTGCATGACGCGGAATTCAACATCGCATTTGTCATCATTGAGCAACCCTTAATGATCCAATATTATGCTTCCCTGCCGTCTGATGTGTACCTTCCACTGAGTAGTTGCCAATTAAGCGGCTCTGATCATCCGACATACAAAGGTGTTTGGAATATTGCTCGCCTTAGTGCAGAATTTTCAGCCAGTAACTTTCGTAGCTACAAACAACAAACTGTTTACCAAATGAAACGAGTTCGCCGTAAAGAGCTAAACCATGCTTAGTACTATTGCCTCCCAACTACTTTACCCTAAAGCAATCGTCTTGCTTCTCACCGCACTGCTTGTATTCGGTTGGGCAGGTTTTTTCTGTACTTCTTTGACGAAGCGTTATGGTTCAAAAAGTGTCAAACCGTACGTATTTTACATCACCTACACCTTAGGGTTATCAGTTTGGATAATGAGTAACGCTTATTTCCATACAGGTTTCTTAGTTGAATTTGGTGAACAAGCCGCTGTTACCATGGCTATCGTGGCAAATTTGTCCGCTCTCGTCGCTTTCGCCTCAGCCTATCAATTTACCGTCACGATAAAATCACATTACGCTCACGCCAAACCGCACCTGATTCAAAACTCAATTGTCTTGATCACCATCGCATTATGCTTGATTTGGAACTTAATTCCTGGGTATACCGTTAGAGGTGCGATTATTAGTGGACCTAGCCAATTCATTTTGGATTTTGGCGAATACACTCAACCATTTTTCCTTGGTTTAACAACGCTGGTTTTCTTCACTTTTATTAACTTATTTTCGATAAGAAGTAGCGCAAGCAGGATTCGACGCACCCGTATCAATTATATGATCATGGGAATGACGATATTCATGTGTTCAACAGCTGTAATTCAGCTTGGGTTTACTTATTTCTTTCAAGATTTCTCACTTACTTGGCTTCCACCAGCCCTCTCGGTAAGTGAGATGCTATTTATGGGTTATGCGATTCTCGCTTCTCGTTTTTACAGCTTCCGTTATATGTTGTCTCTTTCCCTGACTGCAGCAATAACGGCAGGTGTTTATACCTTATGCCTCTATACTCTCAATCAGTATGTCGCTATGAGTTTCAGTACCATTCTATTATTTACCATTTTCATCGGTTCAACCTGGTCAATCTCATACTGTAAAATTAAGCTAATGACGAACAGATTGTTCTATGGCTCGTTCCTGTCGCCAATTGATAAAATTGTTCGCTTAGAAACACTTTTCCAAGAATCACCTAAAAAAGCGATAGCTAGGCTTGCAAGCTACTTAGGTGTTCCAAGCGATAAATTAAGACTGCTAGACGACTATCAAGGTGCAAATCAATATCGCTCATATTTTGAGATGCACTCTTCGCCATTAGTCATTGATGAACTCGAAGATACAGTCGAACAATCAAGTGAAGCTGGTCTCTATGAATTGCTTCGCAATATGAACAATTCAGACTCAGCACTCGTATTACCGCTATATGAATCGAAAAATAAACTCTCTCATGTGCTTGTTTCGAGCCATAAGGTTGCTAACGTCAACTTCTCTTATGAAGAACTCAAAGCAATTTCACGCGTTCTGAAAAAAGCGCAAGTTCATATCAATCACGAACAAAAACTTCGCCAAGCACAAGCTTTAGCGAACTCTATCGCACATGAAATGCGCAATCCTTTAGCGCAAGTTCAATATGAATTTGAATGTTTAAAACAGAAATTAGAAGAGCCCGCAACCCCTAACTCACTGATGCCTCATGTCGAACAAGGACAATTAGCCATCAACCGAGGAAGGCAGTTGATTGATATTATTCTGCGCGAAGTGAATTCTTCTTCTTTGGACCAAGAACCTGTCGAACCGGTATCGATTAAGTCTGCCATTGAAAATGCCGTCGCTCAGTACGGTTTTGAAAACACAGCAGAGGCTAACAAAGTAAACTTGCAACTCAACCATGATTTTGTCGCAAAAATCAACGAGACTCTGTTTAACTTTGTAATATTTAATATATTGCGTAATGCCGTTTACTATTTTGATTCCTTCCCAAATAGCAAGATTGATATTCGTACTGAATACAATGATTATGAAAATCAAATTGTAATTCGAGATACAGGACCAGGTATCCCCGACGATCTCATTAACCGCATTTTCGATGATTTCTTTAGCCATAATAAAAGTGGCGGGAGTGGCTTAGGTTTAGGTTACTGTCAGCGCGTTATGAAGTCATTTGGTGGCTCTATTCGTTGCCAATCACAGCTTGATAGCTATACAGAGTTTACTCTGGTGTTCCCGGTGAGCAATATCACAGCGCAACCACAGCCTTCAGAGCCCGCAAAGCACAAAGCCGCAGAAAAAAAAGATGAGCTATACGCGCTAACGCAACCTAAAAAAGCACTAGATTCCCCAAATCTCATTCTGGTCGTCGATGACAAAGAGGTCCAGCGAGCATTAGTCAAACTCTACCTACAACAACTCGGCTACGACGTGGTTCTGGCAAATAACGGAAAAGTAGCGATTGAAATTATTCAAAATAACCCTATCGACTTAGTCTTTATGGATATACAGATGCCCGTTATGGATGGATTTGAAGCGGCCAGCATCATTAAGCAATCATATCCCACCATCCCAATCATCGCACTTTCCGGAGAGTCTGGAGAGCAAGATATCATACGTATGAGCGAGTTAATGGATGGGCGACTTTCTAAACCGACAACGAAAACTGCCCTTCAACGAGTTCTACAATCCTCGTTAAGTGCAAAAGAAACAGCTTAACAGAGTGCATTTACCTCGTTGCAATCTGGTAAAAGGCATTCTCAAATTGCGTCTTTCTCTCAAATTGCGTCAATATTTAGACCAATTTTCTTCATATATCTGGCATCAAATATGCAGCTCTAACGCTATAGGTTTTTAGCGGCAAAGTTTCGGCTTTGCTTATAGTAAGGAGCCGCCTATGCAGGTCCAACGCCACACATATTATCGACTCATTCACCATGGGATAAAATCCTTATTGGTTGATCGTTTGGGTCACTTTACTGAAATCGAATACCATCAATATCTTAACGTAATGACTGGAAAGTCGAGTTGTTTCGCAATGAGTGATGAAGAACTTCAAATCACCGTCGATAACTTACGAAATGAAGGGTATTTAGAAGACTATAAACGCCAATTGCAAGTCTAGAAATGATGTTGAGAGGTTGCCACTTCACTCTTTGTCTTATTAGCTAAATTAGTTAGACTGAGAGTTCAGTGGCAACATTAAGATTAGTTCAATGAAACAACTGCTCGACTTTATCCCCCTCATAATTTTCTTCGCTTTATACAAAATGCAGGATATCTATGTTGCAACAGGGGCACTCATTGCAGCAACAGCCGTTCAACTTGTTCTCACCTATTTTTTCTATAAAAAAATAGAGAAAATGCAGCTTGTTACGTTTCTAATGGTCGCAATTTTTGGTGGGATGACGATTTTTCTACACAACGACAATTTTATTAAGTGGAAAGTAACCATCATCTACGCGATATTCTCAATCGGGCTTGCAACTAGCCACTTCATGGGGAAATCAGCGATAAAATCAATGCTTGGAAAAGAAATCACATTACCTGATGCGGTTTGGAAGAAAGTCACTTTCGCTTGGGTGATATTTTTTGCATTGTGTGCCGTGCTGAACATCTATGTTGCATTTCGACTGCCATTGGATGTATGGGTCAATTTTAAAGTATTTGGTTTGCTCATTGCGACCTTTGGCTTTACGTTGCTTACAGGCGTTTATATCTATAAGCAACTTCCTAAAAATCTGCCCCACTCAGACTCTAGCGACTAGCCCCTATCATTTGTTACAATCTGGTTTATTTTCCTCGTTTAGGCGAGTTTACAGCGACTAATTGAGTCGCTGTTTTGTTTGTTACGGATGTCAAAATGAATCATGATATAACGGCCCCAAGAGGTCAGCTTCTCCTTCGAACTCTAGCGATGCCCGCAGATACTAACGCAAACGGCGACATTTTTGGTGGTTGGATAATGTCTCAGCTCGATCTAGCTGGAGGTATATTAGCGAAAGAAATTTCATCTGGACGAATCGTGACTGTATCAGTTTCAAGTATTACTTTTAAAAAGCCAGTTCGAGTCGGAGATGTTGTTTGTTGCTATGGCGAATGTACTAAAATCGGCCGCACTTCTATGTCTATCAATTTGGAGGTCTGGGTAAAACCCGTCACAGAAGATGGCATTCAGTCTCGTTACCAAGTGTGTGAAGCAACCTTTAATTATGTCGCAATCGATAGTGAAGGAAAACCACGCCCAATCCAGTCGGTTTAAGATAGAATTCACAAATTATCTGCTCGAATACTTTTAATATGAACGTGTTACGGTAGAGTGAAGGCCTGATAGTTTTAAATACCCAATAAGGATATCGAATCATGTGGTATGTTATTTTTTCCCAAGATGTTGAGAACTCTCTTGAAAAACGTATGAGCGTACGTCCAGCTCACTTAGAGCGCCTTCAACAGCTGCAAGATGAAGGACGTCTTCTAACCGCCGGACCTATGCCTTCGATTGATTCAGACAACCCTGGAGAAGCTGGTTTTACTGGGTCAACCGTTATTGCCGAATTTGACTCTCTTGAACAGGCTCAAGCTTGGGCAGACACTGATCCTTATGTTGCGGCTGGTGTATATCAACACGTTGTTGTAAAACCTTTCAAAAAAGTATTCTAATATGTTTAATTTTGCCAAACCTGCGGCGATAGCCCTACTTATCGCCGTAACAGCAGGGTGTTCTTCATCCGCTCAAAAGCAAAAACACCTAGAGCTACTCGCAGATAATCGCGCACAGCTTCTTTCTGCTGAGTTGCCACTAGAAGTCGGTGCCCTCTCTATAATGCGAGCGTCAGCGAAAGGTTCTGTTATCGAAATGATGATGGTGTATAACCAAGATGCGCAAGGTGCAAAGCCAACGACTGAAGTCCTGAAGCGCAGCATTAATACATACTGCACTAACCCAGCAATCAAGAAGAATTTAGATGCTGGGCTAAGTTATAGAATAAAAATGCGAAATTCACGAGGTCAACTGATGGCTGATCAGCTAATTACGCTTGATACGTGCGAAGCCAACTAACAAACTTCCTTCATAGTTGAATTGATAAAAAGCCTCGCTGCCGCGAGGTTTTTCTATATCTATACTAATCAAATATGTGCCTTCTTATTTAAGTGGTAGACAAAACACAGCACGCCACACCACAAAGAAGCACCGTCTATATCAGCAATAAACATTTATGAATTTTTTATTGCAACTATTGAATGAGGCGAATCGTAAATTCCGCAAGATCACAAGGAGTTAGTATATGTAAACTAACCTTGCCTCTTATTCACTTTGTTTTACAGGAAAGAATTGACTAAAAAACAACCAATACACCATTGACGGGTGATTGTTTAGCTTCTAACTTTTCATACTAGTGTCATAAACAAGGAGGATCACCAAATGAAACGTGCTAGCAATTCATACCGTCTTCAACTGATTAAAGAGGTAGCAACACGGCGAGAGCGACTGAGCGGTGGTGATCCTATGGCAAGCTACATTCAAAACTTAATGGATTCAAAAAGCGGAAACGAAAACCACGTAGAAGCTAATCATAGATTTTCAGGTAGCCATTACGATGATAATGCAGGTGGGTGGGTCAGTGACCGTTGGGGAATGAAATAACGCTAATACTTGCATGATGTGTATTGAGAGAGGTTCTAATAAAGTTTACTCCGAATCTCTCTTTATTCTTCATAAAATCGTCTATAAGTACGACATCAAAACATATACTCTCATTAGTGTTTTAACTTAAAAAAGATCTTGCTGAGGATTAGAATCTATATCGATATTTGAAGGTACAGCCTGAGATCCTCGCACTTTTCTCAAATATCGTTGACGACACAACTTGATCACATGCAACTGCTGCGCAGGCGTCATTTCTAGCCATTTGAAACGCTCTTCTCTCTTACGCATGCAACCGCGACAATATCCCTTTTCATCGACAGTACATATTCCGACGCAAGGATTTGGGACAACAAAGAACTCTAACTGCTCCATAATGCGCCTCGACGGATAGAAACTGAGCTCAAACTTTACTTCAAACTATAATTGGATGTTTATCAATAAGTTCCATTATGTGATTCATACCAAACTATGACGCAAAGCTGACAAAAACACCGTTTTATTAACTATACTAGCCGTCATTAATAGTCGAGCAATGTCGACTAGTGTATCCACATATTGGAGTTGATTTATTATGAAGCTTAGTCCAAAAACATTACTTGCAGCAATTTCTCTGCCTATCCTAATGACAGCTTGTGCAAGCAATGGTGACGATGTGAAACAAATTACAGCTCAAGACCTACAACACCATAACTGGGAGCTTGTAAGCGTCGACGGTAATAAAGTAGTGACGGAAGGCCGTCAGCAAGGACCTCGCCTAGAAATTGGTGAAAACATGACCGCAAATGGTAACGCTGGTTGTAACAATTTCTTTGGTCAAGGCGAGCTAAAAGACAATCAATTCCGTGTTGAAAAAATGGGAATGACCATGAAAATGTGTGTTGGCGACATAATGGATGTAGAACAAGCGTTTTCTCAAACTCTGTCTGACTGGAGTGATATGTCACTAACTAAAGATGGACTTGTTCTAAAGAACGATGTGCACACTCTTACATTTAAACTTAACGATTGGAAAAACTAATTGCTAGGTTATTCAACATCAAAGCAGCCTTCTAAAGGCTGCTTTTTTTTACCTAAAACATCCCTTCCTCAATTAACAAACCATCACTAAACCTTCAAATATATAAAAAATTTGAATTTTTTCCGTCATAATGAATAGGTATGGCCACTAACCCGGTCTATACACCAAACCGAACAAGTGACACTTAATTTAGGGACCATTATGACAAGGCTGATCACATTAATATTTTCGCTGCTTACGGTGACTCATTTACATGCCAATAACTCTTGGGAAGAGATAACCAATAAGGCTGATGGGCAGACGGTATACTTTCATGCTTGGGGGGGAAGCCAGGAGATCAACAACTATCTACGCTGGGCAAACAGCCAACTCCAACAGCAACATGGTGTGACACTCAAACACGTTAAAGTTACAGATATCGCCGAGACAACTGCTCGCCTAATCGCTGAAAAAGCAGCGGGAAAGAATAACGGTGGTAGTGTTGATATGGTTTGGATCAACGGCGAAAACTTCAAATCAATGAAATCGAATAAGCTTCTATTTGGTCCATTTGTAGATCAGCTGCCTAGCTGGCAATATGTTGACCAATCACTTCCTGTCGATAGCGATTTCTCTGTACCAACGGATGGTTTAGAAGCGCCTTGGGGAGTTGGGCAATTGGTATTCATCCATGATACACAAAAGCTCAATAACCCACCGGCTTCCTTTAGCGAATTACTCAGCTATGCAAAAGCATACCCTAATCGAATTACGTACCCGAAGCCACCCGCTTTTCACGGTACGAGTTTTCTAAAAGCGCTACTGATTGAACTCACTAACAATGACGAGACACTATCTCAGCCAACGGAAAAAGTAGATTTCCAACTCATCACGGCTCCTCTTTGGAAATACCTAGATGAGCTTCACACAGTTGCATGGCGTAAAGGTACGCAATTCCCTTCAGGTAGTGCAGAAACGCTTCAGTTACTTGATGATGGTCAACTTGATCTTGCCATTACTTTTAATCCAAACGCTGTGTTTTCTGCTCAAGAAAATGGCACCTTAGCTGACTCGACTGCTGCATATGCAATGGATATGGGCGCACTTTCAAACATTCACTTTTTAGCAATACCGTGGAACGCGACGGCTTCCGAAGGTGCGCAAGTCGCGATTAATTTTTTGCTTAGTCCGGAAGCACAATCTCGCAAGGGAGATCTCAAAATATGGGGAGACCCTTCCGTGTTGCAAAACCAATACCTAACTGGAACAGCTAAAAACACTCAATTATTTAAATCGATCGCAGAACCACATCCTAGCTGGCAAGTCGCGCTAGAAACTGAATGGCAGAAGCGCTACGGAAACTAATTAAGCTACACGACGAGAGCCAGATGTTTAGAGCTACGTACTTATTACTTATATGCATAGTTATCATACCTACCCTGCCAGGGATCATAGGTGTGATGCTTTCGTCGTTTAGCTACATACCTCCTGTAGGACTTGATTCGCTATCACTCCAAGGCTACGCAGACGTATTAAACTGGCCAGGAATTAGCACGTCTAGCCTACTCACCCTTTTTACAGCATTAACCAGTACTTATCTGGCTCTCACTATTTGTTTCGCTATTCTTCAAAGCCTATGGCGCAATAAACACTGGAAGCGAGTCGAATTAGTGCTTTCTCCGTTGCTTGCAGTACCACATGTTGCATTTGCAATTGGATTTGCTTTTTTATTTGCACCAACAGGATTAACGACACGGATCATCTCTACGTTATTCGGTGTCGAGTTTAATGACATATCAACCAGTTGGTTGGTCCATGATCCTTTTGCCATAGGATTAACATTAGCATTAGCTTTGAAAGAAGTACCTTTTTTACTCCTAATGAGTATTCCTATTCTGCAACAACTTGAAATTGAAAAGCTCAGCAAAGTAGGCAGTTCTTTAGGTTACTCCCCTAGTCAACTCTGGATCAAGGTAGTATTACCACAATGGTTGGCAAAAATGCGCTTTCCACTTTTTGCCGTGGTTGCCTATGCTTCGTCCGTCGTCGATTTTGCTTTGATTTTAGGGCCAAACACACCGCCAACATTAGCAATGCTAGTATGGCAATGGTTTAACGATCCTGATCTGCAGTTACTTCCTAGAGCTGCATCAGGTGCAATTTTATTATTCATTCTTACCAGCTTTTTATTATTGCTAGTCCTATTGATTGAAAAGTTTGCCACTCACTATTTTAAGCGTTGGCAATACTCCGGACGTGCAGGAATATCGCTTCCTGGAACTTCATTTTTCGGCATCATCACTCTATTAAGTATCGCCATATTCCCACTCATGCTAATTTGGTCGTATGCACAGAGATGGCGCTTCCCTGATATCATGCCCTCCCGATTCAGTGATCGTTTTTGGGAGAGCGAATGGCCTAGCTTTTTACCAATCATCAGCCAGAGCATTGCCATCGCCCTTATCACGGCAATGATCACCTTGTGCTTAGCAGTCTTAGCGCATGAATATCGAATAAAGAATAAGCTCCATATTCCTGGATATGTCGTCGCTATCCCAATGCTTATTCCGCAACTGTCTATTTTGTTTGGTTTGCAGATCGCAACCCTTTATGTTTCGAGTGAAAGCTACTACCTGTGGGTTATCTGGTCACATATCTTTTTCGCTTTTCCTTTCGTCTATCTATCTTTAGATGGACCATGGAAGAGCTATAACCAAAACTATACGCGCGCTGCACTAAGCCTTGGGAAAAGTCCATTACAGACCTTCTTCATGGTGAAAAGTCGGCTACTGTTACCTTCCATTTTGTATGCCTGGGCAATTGGGGCAAGCGTAAGTCTTGCTCAGTATCTGCCTACTTTAATCTTAGGTGGCGGACGTATTGCGACGGTAACGACAGAGGCAGTTGCTCTTTCAAGTGGCTTCGACCGAAGAGTGACGGCCATTTATGCTCTATGGCAAGCGCTGCTGCCTTTTGTCTTTTTTACAACCGCAATTTTAGCTTCACGTTTGCAACATAGAGCCCGCGTTAAACCAACTATTTATCAGGAGTCTGTACCCAATGACGCTACGTCTCGAAAACCTCGTCATCCGTAAACAGTCTAGCACTCCCCTATTCTCTCCTATCAATATCACTATAGATTCCGGTGAAGTTGCAGTGGTGATGGGGCCTAGCGGCTGCGGAAAATCAACGTTACTAAACTTAATTGCTGGTCATCTCAGCGACGAGTTTAACTTTGAGGGGAGAGTGTTGCTGCAAGACAATGACCTTTCGTACCAACCACCCCATTTACGCCATGTCGGTATCTTGTTTCAAGATGATCTCCTCTTTCCCCATCTTAATATTTGGCAAAACCTAGCTTTTGCCCTGCCAAATAGTGTTAAAGGAATACAGCGAGAAAATCGAGCCATCGAGGCACTTAGAAAGGTTTCATTAGAACAGCTCGCATATTCGTACCCAGAACAGATATCAGGAGGCCAAAGAGCGCGAGTTAGTCTCGTTCGCATGTTACTTGCAGAGCCTTTGGTTGTTTTACTTGACGAACCTTTCAGTAAGCTTGATAAAGATCTTCGTATTCAATTTCGCCAATGGGTGTTCGAGCAGTTAAGCAAAGCGAATGTACCTACCTTACTGGTTACCCACGATGAAGGGGACGTCCCAATTCACAGCCAACTTGTTCAGCTAGACTGGAATATCACGAATGTTAGATAGATATAGTATCCAAATAATCAAACAACCTCTAAAACAGGCAGCGAAAGGTCTAAACACTCTTGGTATTTCCGCCAATCAGATAACACTCGCTGGCTTTGTACTAGGTTGTTTTGCCTTCCCAGCATTAATCTACCAACGATATGATCTCGCCCTACTATTCATCTGTTTGAACAGAATTGCAGATGGTCTTGATGGCGCGTTGGCAAGGATTCAAGGGATTACCGATGCAGGAGGATTTTTGGACATTAGCCTCGACTTTCTTTTTTACTCTTTGATTCCGTTTGGATTTGCAGTTGCTCTTCCAGAACAAAACGCTTTGGCGAGTGCCTTTTTGATCTTCTCATTTATTGGAACAGGAAGTAGTTTTCTAGCCTTCGCTGTTATGGCTAGTAAACGAGGTATAGAAAATCCAGTATATAAGAACAAGTCTCTCTACTACATGAGTGGCATAACTGAAGGAACAGAAACCATCGCCTGCTTCATACTCTTTTGCCTACTCCCTCAACATTATAGCCTTATCGCTTATACGTTTGGGGGGTTGTGTTGGATAACGACATTCACTCGAATTTATTCAGGCTACCATACCCTTAAGTAGCTAAAGTAACTGAATTCTACTAGTGTACGAGATATATGCCTAAATAGTTCAAATTTTGTCGGCGACAATTGAATGACGATTAAACATACAATAGAATCCGCACTCTACAGATTAATTAGCGTTATATGCATATCAAACAAGCACATAACCAATATAAGAATTATAAGTCCAGACAATAATGCTCAATTTACTCTTGCTAGTATGTATCGCTGTCATTTCTCTCTCGACAAATGTTAGCGCAAGAGATCACTCATCTCCACTCAACCCTATGGTTGTCTACATCACCCCTCCTAGCTCTAACAGCTTTTTGGGATTAATAGAGCAAGGTATCGAAAAAGCTCAACATGAGCTTGGTATAAACGTATCTCAGACAGTTGTAAATCACTCTGATTACATGGATACAGTAAGGGACGCGGTAGAAAACAAATATGATCCAATTTTAACCGTGTATGCCTCTAGCACTCCTAACCTCGAAAACTTTGTAAAAAGCCATCCTGGCACTCGTTTTATTGCCTACGACATAAGCTATGATGCATCTAATAGCATTGGTATTCTTTTTGATAATAGACACAGTGCTTACATAATGGGTTATCTCGCGGCAATAAAAACGCAAACTGGCAAAGTTGGTTTTATTGGTGGTGTAGACAGCGCACCAATCAATAACTTTTTATGCGGATTCGAACTCGGTATAGAAAGTGTTAATAAAAAAGTTGAAGTCGATATTGCTTACATTGGAAAATCACATAGCGCTTGGACAGATAAACATGCGGCATCAGAAATAGCTTCTAAAATGCTCTATGAAGGTGCTGATATTATTTTCCCCGTAGCAGGAGAAGCAAGCATTGGTGTTTACGATGTAATCAAAGCACGCGGTGGAATGGCATTTGGTGTTGATACTGATAAAAGCGCTCAATACTCAAATGTAATACTAGCATCGATGATAAAACACGTTGATAAGGCTACGTATGCAGTACTAAAGCAATTGCATTTGGGTATTTGGAACAGCAATCACAAACACTTTGGGGTATCACAAAACATGGTTGATGTTGTATTAAACCCTAAGCATACTTTAATCACCGACAGCGATATGGAATTGATTAGAAAGCTAAGCGATGAGATGAAAATGCCTGCTAGTAAACCTCTACAAAGGCTAAATAAACACTGTAATAGACATTTATAATGAAACGATTAACCCATAGAATCATTTTTTACTACGTCATATTCACGCTAGTTCCTCTTTCGATATTGGGAGGGCTTGGGTTTGTTTTTTATTACCAGTCAAACCTACAGTCACTCAACCACCAGTTTGCTGAAATCATTGAATCTCAATCTCTCAATGCTCGTCACGCTGTTACAGAATTAGATACTGACGCTGCGCAACAGGTCGTCAATCATATCGCCCATATCGATCATGTTGTGAAAGTTTCATTAAACTCAAATGTGTTTGATATGACATTGGCTGAAGTAGTCACAACAACTAAAAACCTGCAAGTCACACATTTGTCTTTTCCAATATACGATATGGATGCCAATATGGTTGGCTCATTAGACATTGAAAAAAACGAAGAAGCAATTGGGAAGAGTGAGCTGATGTCAATTATCCCAATTGCATTGATCCTTGTTGGCGCTTTTTTCTTGCTTGGTTTTTTGTTTAGTCGACAAATACTTGCGTTGCTTAGCAAGCCTTTTTATGACGCCCAACGATATGGATATTTAATGTCCAAAGGTGAAATAGGCATAACACCACCTGAACATCAATACGTAGAATTTACATCGCTGTTTTCTTCTATAGATAATTTAAGAGAGCGGTTACTTGATAACATTAATGAACTTAAGAAAAGTGAACAACGACTAAATACCAGTTATAACTTAACTCAGGTTTGCCAGTTTGTTGTCGACACAAAAAATAAAACAATTGTTCGCGCCAACAATGAGTTTCAACATCACTTCGGTGACACCAGTCAACTCGCAGAAAAGTACTCGAGAGAGCTTCAATCTCAGCTCATAATGCGAATTGCCAACAACAAGATCAAAGATGGACAGTATTATCAAGTCGAGACTCTTCAAGGTGAACGTTCATTTCAGTTCAATACCACCGATAGCGACGACTTCATTATTGAATGTTCAGCTCTAGATGTCACATCATTGATTACGGCGAAAAAAGAGTTAGAAATGCGCCTAGTCACAGATTCACTAACTCAGATTGGCAACCGAGTCGGCTTCAATCACCATATCGATCGATTGTCAAAAACACCGGACACAGAAGCGTATTTTATTATGATCGACCTCAACGGATTCAAACCGATCAATGATACACATGGTCATAGTGCTGGCGATTTTTTACTGAAAACAATAGCACAACGCTTAAATCAACATTCAACAGAAACACGCAAGGTTTATCGTTTGGGCGGTGACGAGTTTGTTATCATCGTTCAAGAGAATACTGAAAGAGCGTTGATAGAATCTTTAGCACAGAAGATTATTGACGACATAAATACGTCAATTAACTACAAAGCAGCATCACTACTAGTCTCAGCCAGTATTGGTATTGCACGTAGAGAGAGCGGTAATCAAAACATCGAGGCTGTTATCCACGAAGCAGATTTGGCTATGTATGAGGCGAAAGAAACACGCAGTGGCTGGGTTATAAATAAAAAAACCAAGCTCTAATTTAGCTTGGTTTCATTTTTCTAATCTCTACTCTATGTCTACGTCAAAGGGTAGAAACTTCTACACGGCGATTGAGTTGACGATTTTCGTCACTCATATTATCAACGAATGGCTTGGTTTCACCATAACTAGTCGTCGTAATTAGGTTTGGTTGGACCCCTCGATCCACAAGGTATTTTTCTACCGATTTAGAACGCTTTAACCCTAAACTAAAATTGTACCCGGCATCTCCCACATTATCCGTGTGACCGGATAATTCTAAATTTGGAGAACGCTTCTCAATAAGCCGCATAACTCTTGTTAACACGTATTCTGACTGGCTTGTGAGCGTTGAATCATCAAAATTAAAATAGACACGCGCAATTACTTCAGAATCACCCGCAAACTCAATACTGCTATTAGTAAGTAAATATTCCGAACAGTTTAGTGACAGACCAATTTGCTTAAGTTCGTCACTTAACCAATCCATTGCCGGTGTCGTTTCACTCGGGGTAACAACTTGGTAAAACGAACCCTGATGATTAGCAACTATAACGCCAGGCTTTACCGTCACAGAATGCTCAAACTCAACACCATCTTGATTACAGTAAAGTGCTAACGGGTCATTCTGCTCAGTTGCACTAGCATGTGCAGATAAGAAAAGTAGCGATGAAGCTAAAAGTGTAGATTTAAATATCATTATCATATCCGCTTAAATTTAATTGAGGTGTCCGATTTCTTCAGTAATAAGTTCAAGTATTTTGTTTAAAATATCATCTGTATTTTGAGCTTTGAACACGTTGTCTTCTCCAGCACAATCTCTCAAAGCTGTATTATCGTTCACGTCATAGTCAAAACCAACAACAGCGAGACGAGCTTTTATAGTTTGGCCACTTGCTGAAGTTCCAGAAGAAAGCTCTTCTCTTATCTTGTTGCACATACCTGCATCTACTAACTTCCTATGGATATTCTTCTGAGTTGAACCAGTATCATCACCATCTGACAGAACAATTAGCAGCCGACGAGGGTTCGTACCTTCACTGAGCATTTGAGCTCCACGCATAATACCTTGATAGGATGCAGTACCATGATTAGGGTAAAAACTATTTATCTGACCATTAAAAGCTGAGTAATTATCAGTTAAAGGTAAATCAAAAAAACGCGAACTATCATAATGATTCACACAATACCTATTATTCTTTTCAGTAAAAATTCGATTTACCGTTTTCGAGTAATTAATATTGCCATTATTTTTGTACTCAAGCTGGCTCATGAAACAATAATTTGAACGATTTGTCGGCTTGGTGCGTGTATAATAGTTGAATCCCGTCAATCCAACAGTGTTATCATCACTGTTATTTAGGTCATTAAACTTTTGTAATTCATCTGTCACAAGTTTAATAATATTACGTAAATCAACATATTTCGCATATCGACCTCCGTTCCAACCATCTGCCATAGAACCCGAATAGTCGGCAACAAATATTATATCAACCGCCTCGCTTTGGTACTTTCGAGCCGTTGCCGCTCCCTTGGCATCAAACGTATCACCAAACCCTTGAATTGAATCATTTCCAGAAAACCAAGAAACGTGCCTGCTGGTCGCTTCTACTTCATATTGAAAAAAACGCGGTTGACCATTAGCTAAACCTCGAACACATTCCGGTATTTGGTCACAATTATACTTGTGTATTTTTAACTCACTGACAAGCGTCATATCATGCAAATAGGCTTCAAGATAGTCGGATGCAATCTTTCGGTTAACTTGACTACCACTTCCCGAACCTGCAGAGTCCTCGTTGTCATCATTATGCGCTGCCACAGCAAGTACCGCTATCTCAGCTGCATCTTCAATACGAGCTTTAGTTTGTATTGCACGAGCACCATCACTCGCTAACGTAAACAACCCGAACAAACCAGGAATAATTAGAGCAAATAGTAATGCTGCATGGCCAGATTGTTTATTAATTCTTTTCATACTATCTACCAATAATCACAGCGTCTGATGAAACGATTCTAAAATCACCACCAAGTAGTTCTCCAACCCAATTCTCGGTTTCGTAACATAAGGTAACTCGGTAAAGCGTAGCTTGACGATCCCAAGAAGTAATCACGGACAAATGCCTCAGCTCCCTTAACGTTGTGCTTAGCGAGCAGACATCAGCCCCAAAACTATAGGTGCGAACTGGATTCGGGCTGCCATTACTTGCAAATGTCAGCTCCTCAACTATCGTTTTATACTTCGTACTGTCGAAAGAGCTTCCTCCCATACGAGCTAAAGAGCCTTGAGATATAGTATACATTTCACGCGCTTCAGCCTGAGTGATCGTATAATCTTCAGAGTAAAGTTGTGTTCTCTCTTTTAAAATATTCACCATAGAGTATGAAAGACGATCTAACTTGCCTTTCATAGATAGTTTAATAATCACATCGCCACTAAAGACAAGCAGTAAGCTAAAAATCAAACCAACGATTGCAAACTCAACACTAAATGTTCCACGCTGTTTAAAAGCCACTAATTTCGAAAGCATCACGCTCATACTCCTGAACAACGATTACTTCTCGACTAACAATACTCGATGTATCCATAAAATAAGTAAAGATAGATGTAAAATCATAATCAATACGGTATATTGCCATTGCACTATCTGTTGCAGTACCACACTCAGCAAAACTTTCGCCATCTGGTACTTCACATGGATTAACATTCGCTAAGTCAGCGATTGCTCCTATGTATTGAACTGACATTCTAAAATTAGATTCATCAACAACACCTGACCATAGAGCGTTGCTATCATTAATTACCCCTTCAAACACAGCTCTGTATCCACCTTCTGAAACCTTGGCACTTCGAGCCGCCTCTGATATTGCAAGGTCTGATATGGCACTAATGTAGGAAAGATAACTCATTTCAACCCATGCCATACACATCAGCCAAAAAGCCATAAAGCCAAGAGCAAATTCTATGCTGGCAATACCCTTTTGGTACTTAACCTTCAGCATATTCTTCATTGGAGTTCCTGTTTCTTTGATGACAAGATAGGTTCTGCTACATGTTGAACAATAGCTTCTGAGTTACGCAGAGCTGCAAAATGGTTAAATGCCTCTTCTTCAGTAATTTCTGGGCCTAGCATAGAGCGCACATAATCAAAATTACCTAGCTTCGCAAGAGCCAACATCAAGTTCGCCTCTACCTGAGCGTCAGCTTGATCATTGGTATAAATCGGCATCAAGCGTTGTACAGCATCAAGGTAATGACCTTCAATGATATCTAAGACTGCTAGATTATTTTTGATGGTAATATCATTATAAAAATTGGTACGAGCATGATTAAACTGTGTGCGGGCATGGTTGTAATCGCCATTTGCTGCATATAGCAAACCAGCTAAATTTTGAATTTCAGCATTCCCTGCATCCGAGTCTAACGCTCGTTTAATCTCAGCTAACCCAAGTTTAAAGTTGCCTAACTCATAATGAGCACTCGCATTTACTAAAAGCACGTCAGGCTGAACTTTTTTTTGCGCCATTAGAGGCTGTAAAGTAAATAGGGCTGAGTCTGCATCTTTAATCATCAGATAGCTACGCGCTAACTTTATTCTCGTTTCTGGCGTGTCTTTTTTAATTAGTTCGGCCTTATATAATCCTACGAGCTCGCTGTAATTCTGAGCTTGTAGTAGTAGTGCCTCTTTATCCAAAGATGCTTTAGGATCGTTTGTGGACATGCAACCGACAATAAGAAAACAGCAAAGAACAGACATAAACTTATACATTTGACATCATCCTTATAATACCTGGGGCTGCGATTAAAATTACAATCGGAATCATAATAAACAAGATCAAAGGCACTGACATTTTTGCAGCCAACTTACCGATTTTTTCCTCCAACGATAGCATCTGTACATCTCGGATATCCCCGGCTAATGTCGTCAAAACACCATAAATAGAAGAACCATATTGTAAACTCTGCTTCAGTGTCATAACAAAACTCCGCATCTCACTAGACGGAATATCGTCATAAAGTTCGTCTAGTGCTTTTTGCATCCCCACTAAGCGCGAACGATCATTGGTTTTCTTTAGCAACCCAGCCAGTTCTTTATCAAATCCTGACATTTCTTTCGATAAATAATTCATTGCAGACTCGATCGTCATACCCGTTTGCACACAAACAGCCAATAGATCTAGTAAATAAGGCAATTGTGATGAAATTCTAGCTATTCTCGCTTTACCTTTGCTATCTAATATCGCGTCAGGCAAAACAATACATATAATCAACCAAGTAGCCATCAAAGCGACAAGAGTCGGCATATCCAGCGTATTTTGAAGCGAGTAGATATAAATAGCAAAGCATCCACTAAAAAGCGCTCCATATTTTAGTGGCATATATAAGCTTAACCAACGGCTCTTATTCGAAATACCTGCACGCTTAAACTTATCATTGATCTCTTGATTGCTACCCTCTACCGCCGGCTTTGCTACTTTTTCCGATACAAACTCAACAAAACCGCCCATTCGGTTTGAATCCGTTTTCAATGAAAACTGCGTGAGAAACATTTTCCGCTTAACTAACCTAAACAGCACTAGGATGATCAAAATTACACCTAGTAATACAGAACATAACTGCAAAAAAATGTATAGCTGGGGAGTCAAATTCATTACCTTACTCCTCGCATCAATCCCCATACTATCGAAATACCTATCGCCTCACTAATAAGAACGTAGTAAAGAATAGGCTGACCTTTAGGATGATTCATTACAAAGTCATAGTTTTCAGGGCTAAGGTATTGCAACATAAACAAAAAGAAAAAAGGAATCGCAGCTACTATCTTTGCAGAAGTTCGAGCTTCAGAGGTCAAAGCATATTTCTTTTTCTCAATTGCTCGCGCATCAAACATGAGTCTATTGAGGCGCGTGATTACATCTTTTAGCTGTCCTCCGCGCTGCATATTAGCGCGCAACGTAATTACAAAAAATTGAAATGACTGATAAGGAAAACGGTTACAGGACTTACGAAAAACAGTATCTGGAGATTCTCCTAACTGAAGTCTTTCCCCCATTCGCTTAAACTCTTCGCCAACACTACCTTCTAATGTTTTGCCTACGAAAATAATGGAATGCATCAAACTCTCACCAGAGCTTACAGCACTCGCCAACATATTAAGGGCATCTGGAAATGCCATTTCAAACTCTTTCTTTTGCCTTGCTTCTAGGAGAGACAGTCCAACAAATACCCCAACAATCTGGCCAATAATCAGAACGTATATAGGTGAAAATGGCAGAAATGTTTGATTCGCATAGTAAGAGACAAAAGCAACCAGACAAAAATAGATAGCGATTTTTAAAGCAGCAAAACGTCCAAGTTGAAGCTTAACATTGGTAATACGTCGCTTAACCTTTTGAACAAAAGTTTCCCCAGTCAGACTGTTAAAGTTAACTGCTTTATGGTCTTCATCCATGGAGTTAACATACAATGTTTGATTAAGCTGTTCTAAGTATTCACTGTCTTTACGTTGGGTTGGCCAAAATGCTATAGCAAGTAGCAAACCTCCGAGTATCAATGACAACCAGAAAATCATACTATTTCTCGCGCAGCGAACAATTGACTAAGCTGGGCATCCAATCCAAAGAAACGAGCTTTTTCAACTAAAATAGAGCGCTGCATCAGACCAGCAGTGACGAAGTTACCTCGAACCTTCCCATCCTCTCCTTGCATCTGGTTAGGGACAAAACGGAAGATTTCTTCTAAAACAACGCTTTGCCCTTCAAGTCCCACCACTTCTGAAACACTCATAACCTTACGAGAACCGTCATGCAAACGGCTTATTTGGATGACAAGATCAACGGCACTCACGATATTACGACGAATGGCCTCAAGAGGTAGGTTATTGGTCGCCATCATCACCATAGCTTCTACACGCGATAATGCGTCACGCGGCGTATTGGCGTGCAAGGTAGACATTGAGCCATCATGACCTGTGTTCATTGCCTGAAGCATTTCAAACGCTTCACCACCACGACACTCACCAACAATAATGCGATCTGGGCGCATACGCAGAGAGTTAATAACCAGGTCACGCTGGTCAATAGCCCCTGTACCTTCAATACCTGAAGTTCGAGTTTCCAAACGCACGACATGGGGTTGTTGTAATTTCAGCTCTGCAGCATCTTCTATACTAACAATGCGCTCTTTTTCTGAAATAAACTGAGAGAGAGCATTCAACATAGTGGTTTTACCTGAACCCGTACCACCTGAAATCAAAATATTTAGACGACAACGAGCTGCAATCATCAGGAGCTTAGCCATTTCAGGACTCATCGCCCCAAACTCTACCAACGAGTCGAAACTTAAACTGTTCTTCTTGAACTTACGAATTGAGATGGATGTACCATCTATAGCAATTGGAGGAATCACGATATTGACCCGGCTACCATCAGGTAAACGGGCATCACAAGTTGGAGACGAGTCATCAACACGACGACCTACGCGTGCAGCAATTCGCTTTGCAATTTGAATCAATTGCTCTTCATCGATAAAGGTAACTTCAGATTTTTCTACTAGGCCATTACGTTCAACGAATACATTATCGCAGCCGTTAATCATGATATCGCTAATGCTTTCATCTTCCATCAATGATTGCATTGGACCTAAACCGTGAATCTCGTTCACTAAGCTTTGAACATAATCCGCTTTTACTATGGAAGGGACCGACCAGCCTTGCCTATCAATCAGCAAATCAACAGCATCAGCTAACTGTTTGCTCAGTTGCTCTTTCGATAAAACCGTAACAGCTTCGCTATCGAGAGCTTCAAATATCTGACGACGAACTGCAACAAAGATAGACTTAGAATGATCCATTATTTACGCCCTCGGCTAATAAGCTTTGACAATAAACCCACTTTGCTTCCTTCTTGCTTTTCACCCAGAAGAGCAGCTGTAATTTGCTTGATACTTTTACTAATTGGAAGTTTGAGGTCATGTAAGTGTTTGCCCTCGAGTAACGCTTTACTCATTTGACCATCGTAAGGGCAAATAACATCAATTGGCCGTCTTAGATACTTCTCTACTTCTTCTTCCGTTACAGTCGCATGCTTTTCAGGTGCGGTATGGTTTATAACAACAATGACACGCGCTTTGGTTTCAAGCTCTTTTAGTAGAGAACAAATACGACTTGCGTCTCTTAGGCTCGAAACCGTAGGTTTTAGAACTAAAACAATAGCATCACACTCATTCGCACTATAGGCTAAATCAACTTTACTATTTACTGAACGAGAAAGATCTTCTATCAAAAAATTGGTTTGTTCAGAAAGCTCATCAGACAAAGTTCGCACGTACTCTTTCATCTGAGTTTCATCAAGCTCTTTAGATTTAACCGATAAAATTGACAACATCGAAGTAATCTTCTGAGTCATATTAAGCGCATAGGACGTGTCTAAACTCGCTGTTAATGCACCAGGAGGAATGTCTTTCTTCTCGAACTTCTTAAGCCCTAAAAGAATATCTAAATTGCCCCCAACAAAGTCGTGATCAACAATCACGCAAGAGCTATTTTTTTTACTCGAAAGTTCGCATGCTATCTCTGCAACAAGTAACGAAGTACCTACACCCCCACTTGATCCCCAAAAGGCCACTTTTTTTGCATCACGAGCTTTACCGAGGCCAGAGTTTCTTGAGCGATTATCTGAAACGTTTTTTACAAAATCGATGAGCTCTTGCTTACTAACAGGCCAAAACAGGTAATAAAAACCCATTTCCTTAAGGTTGCGAATCGTTGAAATGGCATCTTCACTACCAATAACGATTACTGAAGCTGAATTCGGTAATAAGTGACTAATACGACGCATATCATCGGTAACATTTTTACTTTCGTTTAGTTCAACGATAACGATTTCCAATGCACTACTACGAGCGTGCTTCTTAATAACCTCATCTTGGTTTTCAAGTAACTTAGGGACAGCTAATCCTTCAAACGTAAATGCTTCTTCGACGAGACTACGACACACTTCTGTTTGATAAAATAAAACAGAAGAAAGGCTTTGTGATTCAGGCTCTAGCGAATCTGAAGGTTTAAGAAGTTCGACAAGATCTAGCATATTCTACTTTTCCACTTCAGTTTCATTGTTACTAATATTTTTAGGCACCATTTTTTCTGGGTGTTGTATTGATTGCCATCTTGCACTCTCTACAAAGCAATCGCTCTCCCTAAAACCATAACGATTAACCTTTGAGTATTCGCAAAAAGGAACTAAGACCTGGTATTGTTCAAGAGCGATCACTAAATCAAACTTGCTATTCCTACCGTTAGACTCGTAGATATGAATATTTTTAGGGTCAACACCTTGTTTCAGCAACTTGTTCTTTGTTTTATTGGCGATTTTTTTAGCAAATTCAGAGCTCCATGTGAAAATAATCTGTTCAGAAAGCACTTTATCTCTATGAATAGAAACATATTCTGAAATCTTGTTTTCTACCTGCTTTAGATTCTCACTATTGACAGAGGCTTTGAAAGTATAAGCAATTGGAACTAACTCAACCTGAATTCCAGTTCTTTCATCAATTCGTTCTGCGCACCCAGAAACAAACAAGAAAACGCTGATTATTAAAAGATATCTCATTTTTTGAAGCCCCCAGTTTGAAGAACTTCTTCAGCCCATGTTTTACTTGCTGGTGTATAACTATAATCCACATTGAAGAATCGCTGCATAGTCGTTGTACGCTTCATTGTAGGTAGTTGAATTTGTGAAGGATTAACTGGGTTAACCAAATTTACCGTCGCTACAATCACCAACTCCGTCCTATTTCTAACGGTTTCTGAATGTCTAAATAAAGCGCCAAGAATAGGTACATCACCAATAAAAGGAACGCGTCTCAAAGACTCTCTATCTTCAGTGCTAAGTAACCCACCTAATACAAAGCTTTGCCCATCGCCAAGCTGAACTGTAGTCCGTGCGCGGCGCGTCTTTAAAGCTGGCAAGTTATAGCGTTCATTTTCATATTGAGTATCTAGTGAGCTTACTTCTGGCATCAAAGACAACTTGATCTTGTCATCCTCTAAAACTTTAGCCATTAACTCCAGTCGAATACCAAACTCTTTATACAACACATTAGTGCCCCCATCGATAACTGTTACGACAGGCAATTCACCACCGACAAGAAAGCTTGCAGTTTCCCCGGAGATAACCGAAAGGTTTGGCTCAGCAAGAACTTGTCCGACACTATCATCACCGAGAGCTGTTATTACAGAAACAATATCAGAAGCACTAAAGTTCACTAACTGATCAACAAACGTACCAACAGAATAACCACTACTAGCATATTGAACGCCAAACTCTTCTAAAAATGATTGGGAAACCTCTGCTATAGATAGCTTGACGTTAACTTGTTTAGTTGTCGCAACTTCGATGTTATTGACAATGCCCTTATAATGACGCCGAGTCATAAACTCCATTTCATAAGTATCATCGCCTAAATCCCATTCAATCTTGTGATCAACATAATCTTTTGCCAACAATTCACCAACAAGAATGTTTATTTCATCACGAACCTTATCGCTAGACACTTTACCTGCTAAAACAACTTGCTCACCTAAATTGTAGATGGAAATATCAACATTTGGATAGCGAAGCTGCACCTGTTGCTGAACATGAATCAAACTAGTATTTACAACAAGCTTTCGACTAATAATAGTTTGAGAGTTGTCATCGAAAGCAAGTAGCGAAACAGAACCAACTTTCTTGCCGTAAATGACCAATTTGTTTTTATCTACGACCTGATAATCCGCTATTTCTGGATTTGAAATAAATACAGATGCAATCTCTGTTTTGGTCGTTATAGCCTTAGCTTCCCCCTCCCCTAAATTCAAAAGACTCTCAGCAGAGACTAAAGCACTCCAAAGTAAAATAAGAAAGGTAAATGTTGCCTTGATCAAATACATTATTCTCGTTTTCCCTACTTAATAGTAATAGCATCAGCTCTATATTCGATCACTGATTTGAAACCTGGCAGTACATCACCGGCATCTGCACTAAGCTCAGCAGGCTTATAATTCCCAACAGACTTGTGAACCTCTAACGTCGCAATTTGTTTAGCAACACTCAATACTGATACTTGCTTACGATTTAGCTCCAGTATCAAATGCGTATCAGGGTTAACTTCTTGCTTTTTAGTACTTGCATCTTCAATAAGAGTTTGGTCAACACGCAACACTTTGACACCCATTAACACCGGCGAAATTGAAATAGCTTTACCACGAGCAGACACAGAAGACCCCACCTCAATCGAAGCTTCAGTTACGGGGCCAGTCAAGGCGAGAATATCAATATATGAATTTGCTCGAATAACACCACCAACGACGGCTTCCGGCGAGACTTTTAGAGGATATGGTACATGACCGTCAGTCAAAGAATAATCCAAAAAATCGGGGGAGTTTGGTGTAACTATATCTGTCTTGAATAAGATATCCCCAACGTTCATAGACGAGCGATATAAACTACCTACGGGATATTCAAAAAGCATATCGTCATAAATATTTAATGCTTGCGCATCTTCTTCTGACAATTTCAAGCGTCTTAAATGTGTTTTATCAACCGAGCCTGCTCTCTGAGTATCATTCTTAAGCTGCCATACGGAATACATTTTGACTGGTCTAGTCTCTTTCTTTGAAGATTCGACAGAACTTTGTTGAGGGGTAAGCTTACCTGCGAGGCCATATAAACCAAAAATTATTGCAATAACAGCAACACCAAGAATAAGTTTCGTACGCACGTTAGTTCCCTAAATTGAAGCTGCGATTCCAAACAATCCACTAACCACAATAGGTGGAGCAAATGGAATTCCATTTTGAGTATATAAAGTAGGTTTAAGTTTTTTAACGATAATGTACATAAGCGCTTCAATGCCCCCTAAGACTAACATCATTACGACTACCAATAAGTAGTAATCAGGGCTAATTAGAATGCTAAAGACACTTGCTAGTTTGACATCACCAGCACCAAAAATGCCGAGTTTCCAAAGCAAGATTCCACAAAATAGCACGATTGCAGGTTGGCAGAAGTACACTTCAGAGTTATAAATAAGAACGGAAATGAACAGTAGTGAACATAACCAGAAAACACTATTGTTCGATATTTTTCTCTCTAGAACATCAATCCAGCAAATATAAACACAAATGGTGGTTATAAATAACCACCATAACAGTATTAACATCTTAAGGTAATCTATACAAATTAGCCGGCTGCGTTAATTTTTGAGGTAATCTTACTCATTGCACCAGTTAGAGCATCACTTAGGCTGCTGTTAAACATTGCTAGAACAATTGCGGAAACCGCTACACCAATGATTGCGTATTCGATCGCAGTAACACCGCGCTCGTCGTTTTTGAAAGAGTAAAATGCGCTTTGAGCGGCAACAAAAGCTTTAGTTAACATGTGTTTTCCCTTTACTAATAAAATTGCATATAACTATAAAAATATATGCATCAAAGATAGTTTGTATTCTATATAACTGATTACATTGTGACAAATTAATAATACAACTTATTTTATTAAGAAAAATAAATCAAAGTAACACTTTCTTAATGGTTAAATTACTTTTTTGTGATCTAGCACTTCTCATTGAATGATAAACAACCAAAAAGAAGCTAGCTAAGCAATGTTTCACAACGCGAGTTCAAAAAACAAACGCTCTTAGCTTTTTTTATACACAATATAAACTATAGACCAATGTATCAATTCTCAAAGTTGATACGTTCACATTCAGAAAAATCCTATTACTTTTTTTTACATGTAAAATATGATCATCACATTGCTTAAGTTTCATCTGATAAATAACTGAATTCCAATACCTTTAGACTTGCCTGTTCATCTAGATCAAGGAACTCTGGTGGGTTGCTGAGTCGCTGGACGAAAGTTAGCTTTGGCGCTTCCTCTTTCATACTATCGATTAGAAAGTCACAACTCACTTGAGGTGAGTTAACACAAGCTAACACCTTGCCCTTTGATGTTAGTAGCTCCGGCAACCGACGTAAAATCTTTTTATAATCTTTAGTTAACGCAAAACTACCTTTTTGAAATGAAGGTGGATCGATGATGATTAGATCGTAAGGTCCAGTTCTCTTTATCTTTCCCCAAGACTTAAATATGTCATGAGCAAGAAACTTCACTTTATTTAGGTTATGGCCATTCAATCTGTGATTGTCTCTTCCTTTAGCTAACGAGCCACGAGACATATCTACATTAACAACTTGGTCTGCACCGGCTTCAATAGCCGAGACAGAAAAACCACATGTATAAGCAAATAAGTTGAGTACATTTTTGTCTTTCGCATTTTTAGCAACCCAATCTCGACCATAGCGCATATCTAAAAACAAACCGAAATTTTGATTTCTACCTATGTCTAATTGAAATTTCAAACCAGACTCAGTAACAACAGGACGACTATCAAGTTCACCTAGAATGATTTCTAATGGCGCACCTTCAGCATATCGGTGTTGAATAACTATAGATTGTCCGTTTTTTTCTAGCCATATCTCCGTCTCAGATAGCGCAACAAGCCCATTTTTTAACGCCTGCATAAACAGTTCATCTACTGGTTTAAACACGCTGACAATCAGTTGGCCTTCTACCCAATCACACGTCAACTGTTCTAAACCTTCAAAGCACCGACCTCTACCATGAAATAGTCGACGAACTTCATTTGGGACACTGTTTAGCCCCAAATGAAGCTGCTCAAAAAAGATTGGCAACTGTTCGATCTGCATGGACTGGTAATCTACTTTTTGATCTTCGGCCATAATAACTCCGATGGTTTAAGCCATGATTCAATACCTTGGCTGACGATTTCTTGATTCCATTTTAACCCTAGTGAAGGGTACTCTCTTGGGTCACAAATGAACTGATAATTCTTTTCTTTATAGAAAAAGCGCAAAGCAAAGGCATGTAAGTAGCCACGATCGGCTTGCGAATTGGCATTGTAAATAGGATCGCCGACAATAGCAGAGCCCACAGATTTAAGTGCCACTCGAATTTGATGTGTTTTACCCGTATAAGGCTTACAAATAAATAACCTTTCACCGGGTTCTGCTGCTAGCGAGAGAAATTGGGTCACCGCCGGATTATTCTGGCTATTGAGTAACTTCCATGCCGAGCGACGTGAACGCTCCATATCACCGCTCACTAAGCCTTGTTTCTTTTTCGGCTTTTTACTGCCAATGGCCAGATAAAATTTGTCCACACTTCGCTCTGCGAACATTCTAGATAGTAGGCTCGCGGCATCAGAATTACGCCCTAGCAACAAAATACCAGACGTCATTTTATCTAAACGGTGAACTAAAAATAACTTTTCGTCTCCCGTTGCTTTAGCAATCTCTTGAAGCAGCATGGTATCGCCATCGTCTTTATGTACAGAGATATTAGGATGTTTGTTTATGACGAGAAAGTCAGGGTGGGTATGTAAAATATCAAACATTGAGCAAGCTCCACTTTGGAGGCAAGAGTATACCTAGATTGAGCATCAACACCATAGAGAGCATAAACAAAAAAAGGAGGAGCCGACTGACTCCTCCTTTTATAGTATCAAATTAGTCTACTTTACAGTTTCTTAGAGAAAATACCTGCTAGGGCGATAATACCAATACCTAGTAGCATGATTTCACCTTTACCGCTGTCAAAGCCAGACTTGATGCCCATGAATGCAACGATTGCGATTGCTACAGGGATAATGTACTTAACTAGGTTGTACCATAGACCAAACAGTGGGAATGATACTTCACCGTCGTTAGTAATCTCTTTCTCAAGCTCAGAGCGAGTTAGACGCCAACCTGCAAAGATACATACCAACATACCGCCAACAGCTAGGAAGATCTTGTCTGTTAGTAGGTCGAAGATATCAAATGCGCCTGTACCAAATAGAGTTGGACCAACACCTCCAAGAGATAGTGACGCAATCACACAAAGTGTTGCCATAACTACACTTGCCGAGATAACCGCTGTTGAACGCTTCATACCTTTTTCATCGATTAGGTACGAAACCACTACTTCTAATAGAGATACTGAAGATGTCAGTGCCGCTACAGTTAGACCAATGAAGAATAGTAGTGCTAGCAATAGACCAATCAAGCCACCCATTTCAGCAAATAGCTGTGGAACAACCACGAATACTAGACCAGGGCCAGCTGAAGGAGCCATACCAAACGCGAACATTGCTGGGAACATTGCAACACCTGCTAGGATTGCAACACCGGTGTCCATTGCAGTAACCATACCTGTTGTTTGAACTAGATTCTCTTTCTTCTTAAGGTACGAACCGTAAGTCATCATACAACCCATACCAAGAGATAGTGAGAAGAATGCTTGACCTAGAGCCGCTAGCACAACATTGCTATCAACCTTAGAGAAATCTGGCTTAAACAAGAATTCAACACCCGCCATTGCGCCAGGTAGAGTCATACCATATACAGCAACGGTAATAAGGATGATGAATAGTAGCGGCATTAATACCTTACCTGCTTTCTCAATACCGCCGGAAATACCTTTCATAACGATAACGATGTTCAGGAATAGGTAAACGCCCATCCACATTAGTGGTTGAACTGGGTTAGAGATGAAACCACCAAAGCTATCACCAATTGCTTCTGGTGTGCTTAATAGACCACCACCCACTTTGAAGATATAAGCCAATGCCCAGCCGCCAACTACAGGGTAGAAACCCATAATTAGTAGACCACTTAAAACACCGATTACACCAGTAAATGCCCAACGGCGATCCGTCGATTTAAATGCACCTACTGCTGAAAGACCTGTCTTACGACCAACAGCGAACTCTGTAAGCATTACACTGAAGCCGATAAAAATTACGAACATAAGATAGATAGCAACGAATGCGCCACCACCACTCTCACCTGCTGTGTACGGAAACTTCCAAATGTTACCTAGACCTACAGCAGAACCTGCTGCGGCCATAACGAAGCCTAATTTAGACCCCCACGTATCACGGGGCTGTGCACTTGAACTCGTAGCCACGGTTTACTCCATTAAATCAGTTTTTATAAGTTGTGTTTGCTTCTGTTAGGCGCCTATAAAAGTTGAGTGTATATATATTTTTACACTTATTAGAATTTTGAGTGACGCTAACGTTATGGCAAGTAAACCAGTTTAAGATTAAAATTGGAACCCCGAAAAGTACATTTTTTCAACACAAATGTAATTATTATGTTTAAATGCTGCTTTTTTACACTATTACACACTCTTCTCACTGGATTTAACACTCCTCTAACAGAATTCCACTTTTTCCAAAATCCAGCAACAATCTATTAATTGACATAGTTATTCCTTGTCGGTGTTTGTATAGCAGATTACTATTTAGTTGCCGGATTTCGACTCTAGGTAGCTGAATGGACAAGTTTTATCACTTCTTAACCCTTGCTGGGATCGTGTTTTACTGGATCCTGGTCGCAGGTGTAACAATACGCGTCGTACTAAAACGCCGCGCTGTTAGCGTGTCACTCGCTTGGTTGATGATCATATATATCATCCCAATTGTTGGTGTGGGTTGCTACTTTCTATTTGGCGAACTCAACCTCGGTAGGAAACGCGCCGAGCGTGCCAAAGAAATGTTCACCCCATTTGAACAGTGGTTTTCAGGATTAAATGAATGTCATGCACACGCACCAGAAAGTTTTGGTCGTCATATCTATAGAATTGATGAGCTTTGTAACAACCGTTTAGGTTTACCTGCATTAAGTGGTAACACACTTTCCTTGCAAAGCTCTCCACAAAAAATTCTTCAATCGGTTATCAAAGATATTGAAAACGCAGAAACCAGTATTCGAATGGTCTTCTATATCTGGCATCCTGGTGGCTTAGCCGATTCTGTTGCTGCAGCACTAATAAAAGCTTCCAAGCGAGGAGTTAAAGTTAAGCTGTTACTTGATTCAGCTGGTAGCCCGCGATTTTTTAGAAGCGAATGGTATAAGATGATGAAAAATGCCGGGATCGAGGTTGTTCAAGCACTCGAAGTAAGTCCGTGGCGTATTTTCTTGCGTCGCTTAGATTTAAGGCAGCATCGAAAAATTATCGTGATTGATGACAACATCGGCTACACCGGCTCTATGAACATGGTGGACCCTGCATTCTTCAAACAAGACTCAGGTGTCGGCCAATGGATTGACATCATGGTTCGAGTCACTGGCCCAACGGTTAATGTATTGTCAGCAATTCATGGTTGGGACTGGGAAGTTGAAACAGGATCGCGAACCCTTCCTCAGTTACCGGAATGCCGAATTGATCCTGAGCAACCTCAGCATCCAGTGCAAGTCGTACCTTCCGGTCCGGGTATGCCCGAACACCTCATTTCTCAGGTACTCACTCTAGCAATTAACCAGGCTAATAAATCGGTACGGATAACAACGCCTTATTTTGTACCAAGTTCCGACCTACTGGAAACCCTAAAAATGACGGCGCAACGAGGAATCAAAGTTGAGCTGATCATCCCCCATAAAAACGACTCTTTGATGGTTCAATGGGCTTCACGGGCTTTCTACACGGAACTGATGCTAGCAGGCGTAGAAATCTATGAATTTTATGGCGGTCTGCTTCACACTAAATCGGTCGTAATTGATGAACAGTTTTGCCTTGTCGGAACCGTTAACATGGACATGCGCAGCCTGTGGCTAAACTTTGAGCTGACGCTCGCTATCGATGATGAAGCGTTTACCAAAGAGATGTACTGGTTACAGCAGAGTTACATGGATGACTCTCATTCCGTAAACCTAAACGAGTGGCAAAAACGTACACTTTACTCTCGATTTCTTGAACGCGTCTTTTACTTGTTCAATCCGCTACTCTAAGCCTTGCTAAATATCTGTTGCCATGTTTTAAATATGGCAACAGATATGGACAAGGACTTCAAATGTCAGAAAAAAAGCAAACAACTTTCGTTACCGCTGGTCGAAATGATAAGTGGACGAATGGTGTCGTAAACCCTCCTGTACAGCGTGCATCTACGGTTGTATTTAATACTGTTGCTGAAAAGCACCAAGCAACCATCAACCGAGCGAATAAAACGCTCTTTTATGGCCGACGTGGCACTAACACCCATTTTGCCTTTCAAGATGCAATGGTAGAGATTGAAGGCGGAGCGGGCTGTGCTCTATACCCTTGCGGAACCGCTGCCATCTCTAACGCTATCCTCTCTTTTGTCGAATCTGGCGATCATATTCTGATGGTTGACACTTGTTACGAACCAACACGTGATTTTTGTGATCAAATCATGAAAAAGATGGGGGTCGAAACCACATACTACAGTCCAACCATCGGCGAGAATATTCGTGAACTCATACAGCCTAACACTAAGGTACTGTTCTTAGAATCTCCTGGCTCTATCACAATGGAAGTACAAGATGTCCCCACCTTAGCGCGCATTGCTCACGAGCAAGATATCATTGTAATGCTCGATAATACTTGGGCTGCAGGTGTGAATTTCTCACCATTTGAGTTTGGTGTCGATATTTCAATTCAAGCCGCAACTAAATACATCGTCGGCCACTCTGATGTCATGCTTGGAACTGCTGTGGCCAACGAAAAATGTTGGGATCAGCTTCGAGAGCAAAGCTATTTGATGGGCCAATGTGTCTCGCCAGATGATGCGTATCTTGGGCTTCGTGGCATCCGCACTCTCGATGTTCGCCTTCGTCAACATGCAGAAAGCAGCTTAAAAGTAGCACAATGGCTACAAACAAGACCAGAAGTAGACCATGTCCGTCATCCGGCACTAGAAACCTGCCCAGGTCATGAGTTTTTTGAACGTGATTTCACGGGTGGAAATGGCTTATTCTCATTTGTACTTAAGAGTAGTTATCCTCACGCTACAACGGCTCTACTCGACGGAATGAAGCATTTTAGTATGGGATATTCTTGGGGTGGGTTCGAAAGCTTGATCTTAGCCAATGAGCCAAAGAGTTTTAACAGCTTGCGCACAGTGGCTAACCCCAATTTCGACGGAACTCTAATTCGAGTCCATATTGGCCTAGAGGATGTAGATGATCTTATTGCCGATTTAGAGACCGGACTTGAGCGCTACAACGCCTTAATTCTAGAGCGCGAAATTACAGGTTAAATAGTTCAAAATAGAGCTCTAACCCAGAGCTCTATTAAATCTTTGAAATATAAAAACTTAATCAAATTTTTGAACTTTAGGTCTAGTTTAAGATTGATGTTGATTTTTAACTCGCCAGCACATTTTAACATCTAAATAACATTTAGAATTACGCAAACACGTCAAATTTTCCTAGGGTTAAATTCTCATCAGAGGTCTAACCAGAGGAATTTTATTTTGAAAGCAATCTTAACATTTACTCTTCTACTCACGTTCTCCATCATTCAGCCAGCCACCAGCAACTTAGCCAATGCTTCTGGGTACACAGAAACTCGGCACCCTATCGTACTTGTACACGGCTTATTTGGCTTTGATACCTTGGCCGGAGTCGACTATTTTTATGGGATTCCTCATTCTTTGACCAAAGATGGTGCGACCGTATACGTTGCACAGGTATCCGCAACCAACAGCAGTGAAGTTAGGGGAGAACAACTACTCCATCAGGTCGAGACAATACTCGCAGCGACTGGTGCGCAAAAAGTAAACCTAATCGGTCACAGCCACGGAGGACCCACCATTCGCTATGTCGCATCAGTTCGCCCTGACCTGGTAGCTTCTATCACTAGCATTGGTGGCGTGCATAAAGGATCTGAAGTCGCAGACCTGGTAAGAGGTAATGTCGCAGAAGGCTCTGGGCTCGAATATCTCGCGGTAAAAATGGCAGAGGGACTGACTTCACTGATTAACCTTTTATCTGGTGGCAGCGATTTAAATCAAGACCCTCTCGCCTCTCTTGACGCGCTGACAACCGAAGGCTCCCTCGCTTTCAATCAATATTATCCAGAAGGAATTCCAAGCACAGAATGCGGTCAGGGCCAAAAACTCGAAAGCAATGGTGTTTATTACTACTCATGGACTGGCGCGGCTAACTTCACTAACTTCCTTGATCCAACAGATGGAGCCATGATGGTCTTAGGTTGGGCATTCGACGGGCCTAACGATGGCCTTGTCGGAACTTGTAGCACTCACTTAGGAAAAGTCATTCGAGATAACTATAAAATGAATCATCTTGATGAGATCAACGGCCTTCTCGGTATTCATCACCTCTTCGAAACGGATCCTGTAACACTTTATCGTCAACATGCGAACCGCTTAAAATTGCAAGGTTTATAGGAGAGTAGTAATGAAAAAGGTCACTCTTGTCACAATCTTATTAACTACACTTTCCGCCGTTGGGGTGACCTTTTATAACTCCTTCACTTCAAGTAAACGTCACCCAATTGAGCAAGCAATCTCCCAACAAGACACCCAGCCAGATTTATCGTCTCAGAAAGCGTTTTACGACTACACATTAAGTAGCTTAGGAGAACAAAACTTTGAACAAATAGACCAACGGGTTCAACAGCAAGCAACCAACGAATCCGAATTAGCAATCAGCTCCTCATTGTTTGACACCTACAAAGAGTACAAACGAGCTCTTACGGAGCTAACGCCGCTTTCCATTCATGCAATGACAGCGGATGATTTTGAGCAATTTCATTTGGCCATCATTGAGCTGCAAGAACAGTTTTTTACTGACCAACAAATTAATGAACTGTTTGGTGATGAAAATGCTTTGAGAGAATTTGCGATTGAGAAAAAACGCATCAACGAATACTCCCTTGACGGTAATTCAAGCAATGAACAACTCGAAATGGTCCTCTCACAGCAACCTGAATTTATTCAAAAGGCAGAACGTAACAATCAACTAGTGACACAGCTGATTCATAGCACTGAACTCAAAGATTCTCAGCAGCAGTATCTAGAGCGAGTGAGCATTGTGGGAGAGGAAGGAGCAAAACGTTTAGAAGCTCTTGACGAAAACCGTCAGCGATTCAGCCAACAATTATCCGAGTTTTTCCAACAAAGAGAGTCAATACTGGCATCGAATGAAATTTCAAATATAGATAAGAGTAAGCAGATTGCTCAATTAAGAACAGAATACTTCGACACATCACAATTAAAACGTGTCGAAGCTTTGGAGCGAATTCATGATTCAGGAAAATAATGTCTTATGCAATCGGCTTTTTTGGACAGTCCGTCAAGTGATCATCAACCATTCCAACGGCCTGCATAAAAGCATAGCAAATCGTCTTACCAACAAACTTAAAGCCTTTTTTCTTTAAGAACTTACTCATTGCTTTTGATTGCTCTGTTGAAGCTGGAACTTCACTCATTTCAGTCCAAGTGTTGATAACCGGCTTCCCTTCCACAAACTGCCACAATGCGTTTGAAAGGCTTCCGTACTCTTCTTGTAAAGCAAGTGTCGCTCGCGCATTACTAAATACTGAATTGATCTTACCGCGATGCTTAACCACATCAAAATTAGCAATAATTCGCTCAACTTCGGTTTCATCATATTTCGCTAGTATTTCAAGATCATACTCTTCAAACGCAGCACGATAACCTTCTCGTTTTTTTAAGATGGTGATCCAACTAAGCCCAGCTTGAGCCCCTTCTAACGTAATAAATTCAAACAGCACCTTATCATCGTATACGGGTACTCCCCACTCCGTATCGTGATAGATCCTTTCCAATTCATGGTTCATTGCCCAAGCGCATGTGGTATCTGTGCTCATTCGAAACTCTCTCCTTTAAAAACAAACGCCCCCGACAAAGTCAGGGGCGTTTAATCAATAACAATACTTAGTTAGGTACTTTCACTTTGTGGAACAAACGATACAACACTGGCACGACAATAAGTGTCAGCACCGTCGCAAAACCTAAACCAAACATGATCGTTACCGCCATCGGCTTGAAGAAAATATCTGGTAGCAGTGGAATCATACCCAAAATTGTCGTTATCGCCGCCATACATACAGGGCGTACACGACTAAGTGCCGCGTCCACCACTGCAAGATATGGGTCTTTACCAGACTGCATCTCAATCTCAATTTGATCTAACAGTACGATACCATTTTTCAGCAACATACCTGACAAACTTAAGAAGCCCAGCAACGCCATAAAGCCAAATGGTGTATTGAGAGCCAAGAGACCGGTCGTTACCCCCATGATAGCTAGAGGGACAGTTAACCATACAATCAAAGGTTCTTTAACAGAATTAAACAAGAACACCGTCACTAAAAACATGAACAGGTAACCCATTGGCATGGTCGTAAACAGCGAAGCTTGGGCATCACCTGATGACTCATACTCACCGCCCCACTCCAATGAATAACCTGGCGGCAGTTCAATCGCATCAATCTGTGGCATGAGGCGTTTTTGTAAAGTTGCTGCAGTCTCTTCACCAAGAATATCTGGGTCTGCCATCACCGTTAGTACACGTTTACGGTTTTTACGCACAATAATTGGGTCTTCCCAACGAAGGTCATAGCCCATTGTCACTTGTTGTAACGGAATATACTCACTTAAAGCTGGACTCCAGATCTTCATACCTTCAATATTGCGAATATCAACGCGCTCATCTTCTGGTAGGCGAGCAACAATAGGCATGAGTGTCGTACCATCACGATAAACACCCACCGCTTTACCTGAGAAAGACATCGCTAAGAACTCATCCACATCGGACTTGGTAATACCATAACGACGTGCTTGGCTCTCATTAAACTGAGGCTCAAGAACCTTAGTGCGCTCACGCCAGTCATGACGAATATTCGTCGCGCCCGGATCGGCATGCATAATGTCTTCAACTTGCTTAGCGATACCACGCAAGATGGTTGGATCTGAACCTATCACACGCGCTTCAATTTTCGCACCGCCACCAGGACCTAACTCGATCTGCTTGAGCTTGTAGTTAATCTCAGGGAATCGCTCTTCCACATACTGCCTGAAGTTAGACATAAGACTCGCAAGTTGCTCATAGTCTTTAACTCGAGTCGTGATTTCACCGTAACCTGCGTAGCTTTTTTCAGGCGCGTAAGTCAGCATGAATCGCTGCAAACCTTTACCCGCAGTTGTCGTCACGTGCTCAACGCCCTCTTGTTCAGAGATCCAAGATTCCAACACTTTAAGCTTCGTATTGGTCGCTCGAATATCTGCCCCCTCAGGCATCCAAATGTCAGCTTGGAACATTGGCGTCGTCGATGACGGGAAAAATGACTGCTTCACCTGACCAAAGCCAACGATACTCGCAGCAAGGCCTAGAATTAACACAATAACGGTCAACCATGCTCGTTTCATACAAAACTCAAGGAAGTTTTTGTACATCACGAAGATCATACCGTTATAAGGGTCACTATCTTCTGAACCTGCTTCGATTTTCTGACCTTTGAAGAAAATATCGGCAAAGAAAGGCGTCAAAGAGATCGCGGTAAACCAGCTGAGCATCAACGAGATCAGTAACACAGTAAACAAGGTGCCACAGTACTCACCTGTTGCATCTTCAGAAAGACCGATAGGCGCGAATGCTGTTACTGCGATCACCGTTGCGCCCAACAACGGCCACTTAGTCTGGGTGACAATATCGGTTGCCGCTTGTAGCCTTGTCCTCCCTTTTTGCGTACCTATCAATATTCCTTCTACTACCACAATGGCGTTGTCTACTAGCATACCAAGTGCGATAACAAGTGCGCCTAATGATATACGCTGTAAATCAATCGCGAAGTACTTCATGAAGATGAAAGTACCAAGAACGGTTAAGAGCAGAATCAGGCCAATCAGTAGTCCAGAGCGTAGCCCCATAAAGAATAGAAGTACGATAATAACAATCGCGACCGCTTGGCCTAGACTGACAACAAACCCACTAACCGATTTATCAACTTCTTTCGGTTGGCTGTAGATCTCTGAAATGTCTACGCCGACCGGCTGTTGATACTTGAGTTCAGCGAGACGGCGATCGAATCGCTTGCCCACTTCAACAACGTTAACACCTTGAGCAAACGAAACACCGAGGTTAAGTGCCATGTCACCGTTAAAGGTAATGATGTTGCTTGGAACTTCGACGTAGCCACGGGTAATTTCGGCCACATCACGCAAGTAAATCAAGCCTTGAGCGCCACTTTCGGTAAGAATCAAATCACCCAGTTGATCGACGTTTTGGAACTCACCGGTAGGTTGAATTCTAATGTACTCATCACCAATTCGAATCGCACCGGCATCAGACACTACGTTTTGAGTAGATAGAAGGTTAAACACCGTATTTGGTGAAAGCCCCAAGCTACTCATGCGCTTCATCGAAACTTCAATAAAGACTTGTTCTTGCTGCTGCCCAGACGCCGAGACTTTACTCACGCCGTCAATCAGTTCAAGTTCACGTCTGAGATAATCGACGTAATCAAGTAACTCTTTATAGCTGTAGCCCTCGCCTGTCACGGCCAGTAAGATCCCGTATACATCACCAAAATCATCGATGACTTGAGGATCATTCACTCCCGGAGGTAATTGACCTTTTAAATCATTAACCTTACGGCGCAACTCATCCCAAATCTGTGGCAGATCATCAGGGCCATAGTTATTCTTCATGGTCACTGATATTTGCGACAAACCTCGAGTAGAAATCGAGTTAACCTCATCCACGTAGGTCAGCTGCTGAATCGCTTTTTCTAAAGGATAAGTGACCTCTTCTTCAACTTGCTGCGGTGTCGCTCCTGGGTAAGAAGTAACAACCATGGCATCTTTAATCGTAAATGCCGGATCTTCTAATCGGCCAAGACCAAAAAACGCTGCCGTACCACCGATTAAAAATATCAGTGAAATCATCCAACTGATAACACGATTTCGAACGAAATATGCTGCGATACCTGTAATATCATCATCGCTTTGAGGCGAGTTCTTGGTTTGCTCACTCATTGCCTGCCTCCTGCTCAATCACGTCTACTTGCATCCCTTCTCTCAATCTAGATACACCTGCAATCACAACCACTTGGTCGTTAGTTAAACCATCTAAAACCTGAACCGTATCTTTACTTGCTTTACCGACCACAACTTTCTTTTTGCTCACTGTATTGTCTGAGTTCAATACCCACACAAATTTGTTGTCTCGCTCTAAAGGGTCACCATCCGCATTAAATACTGATTCAATCGGGACTTGTACACCGGCATTTAGTTCTAAGCCGATATCTTCACCTTTTGATGTTACCTCAACAGCCATACCATCAAGGATGTACTCCTCCTCGGGCATTGGTAGCGAAAGTGTCACGGTAAAAGTACCTGTTGCAGGATCGGGCTCAGTCGTGAACTCTTTGATTTGCGCACTGTATTCATTGCCACTAGGCACCTTCACCACTGCGTTGACTTTTGACAGCACATTTTGACTAGGCTGATTAATATACAAACGGTCAGGCAATTGAATTAGAACTTCAACGTTATCGACACTATGAATATTCACCACTTGCTGACCAACTTGAATATTTTCAAACTGATCAGCGCTAACACGAGAAATAATGCCATCCACAGGGGCTTTAAGATGAGTAAATGAAAGTCTCAACTTCGCCAATTGCAACTCTGCATAAGCAATCTGTCTGTTTGCTGCGATTTCATCAAACTGAGACTTTGCCAATAAGCCTTTATCAACAAGCGGCTTAGATCTTTTGTACTGGCTATCTACCACGGTATAACGCGCGGTCGCATTGTCGACCGCCAATTTGTAGTCCGTTGGTTCAATCTCCGCAATCAAGTCACCTTTTTTAACCTGGTCACCTTCTTTTACGTATATTTTACTGATTTCCCCAGCGACCCTAAAACTAAGATGGGAGCGTTCGGCAGCATTGGCTACCGCAGGAAAATAAAGCTTATCTTCACTCACTTTACTACTAGAAAGCGCTAACACTTTTACTTTTGCGTCACCAAAATCGACATACTGTGGCTCACCACCACAGCCGCTAAGAAGCGCAGCAGAAGAGAGTGCGCACATTCCTAACCAATGCTTCATCCTACAGCCCTCTCTCTTTAATCCATTCACGGACCTTGATTCCTGGTTCGATGCCACTCACACCAGACATAATGATTTGATCGCCATTTCCTAAGCCATTTTGCACTTGGCGTTTATCATTCAAAGTCACAGCGGCTTTCGCTACAATACCTTGGTCATCAACACGCCAAACGTAAGTTTGTCCTTGTTCTTCAAACAAAGCAGACTCAGGAATTCTTGTTGCACCTGTTGATTCAACCGCGACGTGTACCGAACCCGCCATACCAGGCAAAATTCCATTGTCTTCAGGGCGCTCCATAATCATGGTGACTTTGTATGAGCCCGTTTTAGGATCGGCTTCAGTATCAATTTCTTGGAACGTTAACTCATACTGATTACTTGGGAAGGCATCAAACGTCATCATGGCATTTAAATTTATACCGCTAGAAAAACGACTTAGGAGATAATCCGGTAATTGGAAAATAACCTTCATCAGTTGATCGGTTTGAATGTTTAATACACCTGATTTCGCTGCGATATACTCATGATTCTCAGCTGGGACAAGAGAAACGGTGCCCTCATACGGAGCAACCAGTTTGGTATAGCGAAGGTTTGCTTGTGCTTGCTCTAGGGTTGCTCGAGCGGAATTATGGTTTGCTTTCGCTTGATCAAAATCTTGCTCTGAAACCACTTTGTCTTTTCTTAGCTTTTTGTAGCGTTGATACTGAACATCTGCCAATTTGAACTGTGCTTCAGCTTGTTTCGCTAAGAGGGTGTACTCATCAGGGTTAAGTGAAGCCAGGACATCCCCTTTTGCTACTTTTTGGCCAGCAACGACATCAATAGATTGAAGCTGACCTGGCACTCTAAATGCCAAGACTGCTTTATCTCCAGCTTCTGAAGTGGCAGGAAAATGTCGTTCAAAAGTGGCATTACCAACAGAAACAGTGAAGAGCTTTGCAGGCCGAGAATCGGGCTCTGGTACAGGAGGAAGCTCCTTACCACATCCACCGATAAGAGTGGCTGTGGCGAGAAGCCAAACTGATTTGTGCATATTCAATCATCCAATTATCACGATTAGTAACAAAGATAGATGATTGGTAACATGACTTCCACAGTAGTTGGGCTAAAAAGTTATTAAAATTAATAATTTGCTACAATAATAACAGCCCATGTCTCAATCTAGAGTTATAAGTTCTTAAACTCACGATTGACTTTGAATGCATCTGAAGTCACATATGCTTCCATTGAACGGACATTGGTTTCTAGATAGTCAAAATCTCTCTCTAGCGTACTCAATAGTGCTTCTGGTGTTTGTCCTTGCTCCCAAGGCTTGCTTTTAAGTTTGTGCTCTTGCTTACTCTTAATAGACTCAACATAGTTAGCAGGTTGCTTCTCTAGCATTAGAGTCATCGCAGCGTAAGCAAGCAAAACGAGGAAGCTACCACCGAGTAAGGCTGCTGATATCACTAGGATACGAACTAACCATACTTCAATACCAAAGTAATTCGCTAATCCGGCGCAGACCCCAGAAATTTTTCCATTCGCGGTATCACGGTATAACTCTCGCTTACTCATAACGACGTCTCCATTCCGGTGATTCAGAATCTAAAATGCGTTCCAGTGTATTTACGCGCTTTTGCATTTGCTCTGCTCGCTCCGACAATGACTGCAAGCGCTGAAAATCTTCTTCAGACAAACCACCAGCAGCTCTTTTCTTACTACGGTAATGAAGCACAAGCCACAATGGAGCAACAAAGATCAAAAATACAATTAGAGGTCCTGCGATAAGAAATGACGACATAAGTAACTCCTACTTTTAAGGCATCGAGAGTCAATAGATGAATAAGGGTACCTAGAACCAAGGCATTCCAGCTTTGGCCCTAGGTAGGCAGTGTTTATTATCGAGAGAGTTATTTCTTCTCTTCCATTTGCTGCTTAAGTTTTGCTAGCTCTTGTTCAATTTCATCTTGAGCCTGTAGTTCTGCAAACTCTTGATCTAGGCTCTTAGCATTGCCTGTTTTTGAATACACATCCGCTTCCGCTTCTAGCTCATCAATCTTACGCGAAAACTGCTCAAACTTCGCCATAGCTTCAGAGGTACGAGCCGTATGTAGATGCTTTTGAACATCACGACGGTTAGATGCCGCTTGAGAGCGAATTGCTAATGCTTGCTGCTTAGCACGTGTTTCTGTGATTTTGCTTTCTAACTTACCAATTTCGCCAGTCAGTTTTTCGATTGTTTCTTCAACTAACGTTTGTTCAGTATGAAGACCTTTCAATACGTCTTGCAGTTTTTGCTTTTCAATCAAAGCGGAACGAGCAAGATCTTCTCTTTGTTTGGTAAGAGCCAATGTTGCTTTGTTTTGCCATTCAACAATTTGGTCTTCTAACGCTTCGACTTTACGTGCCAATTCTTTTTTATCAGCGATTGCTTTCGCTGAGTTGGTACGTACTTCAACTAACGTATCTTCCATTTCTTGAATGATAAGGCGAATCATTTTTTCAGGGTCTTCAGCTTTATCAAGTAGTGCGCTGATGTTTGAATTTACAATGTCCGCGAATCGAGAAAAAATACCCATAGCACAGCTCCTTCATTTAATTGGCATTAATGCCGCTAGTGTTGTTTGGTGTTCTCATCTTGGTTTATAGTATTCCAAGATGCATGCCAACTTTTAAATCATTTCATATCAATAACTTACGAAAACACCTCTTGCATAGCAGCGTCAAGTGTGATGAATTTAACCAACAGTAGGTAAAATTAACCAACGGAAGGTCACCATGCAACAAAACCTGATTGGCGAGTCTCCCGCCTTTTTAGCGGTTCTTGATAAAGTGTCAAAGCTCGCGGCGATCGAGCGCCCTATATTAATCATCGGCGAGCGTGGTACCGGTAAGGAGCTTATTGCTCAACGATTACATTACTTATCTAAGCGTTGGGATCAATCTTTAATCTCTCTCAACTGCTCGACTCTTAGTGAGGGGTTGATTGATTCTGAGCTATTTGGACACGAGCAAGGCGCATTCACCGGCTCGAAAGGTCGACATAAAGGTCGATTTGAGCGAGCGGAAAACGGCACACTTTTTCTTGATGAACTGGCAACCGCTCCCCTCTTGGTTCAAGAAAAGCTGTTACGCGTTATTGAGTATGGTCAATATGAGCGTGTAGGTGGTCATGAACTGCTTAACGCCAACGTTCGCTTAGTCTGCGCTACAAACGCTAACTTACCTGAAATGGCTAAAAACGGTGATTTCCGCGCTGACTTACTGGATAGATTAGCGTTTGATGTTATTCAATTACCTCCGCTAAGAGAGCGTAAAGAAGATATCTTGCTGCTTGCAGAATACTACGCGATCAAGATGTGCCGTGAGCTAGGCTTTGAGTACTTTGTTGGCTTTAGCCTAGACGCACAACAAAGCTTAGTAGATTACCCTTGGCCAGGTAACGTCCGTGAGTTAAAAAACGTTATCGAGCGTGCTGTCTATCAACATGGCCAACAAGACGCACCGATTGAAAACATGGTTTTTGACCCCTTCGCTGCTGAGTGGCATCAAGAGCCAGAAACCGAAGCAACAAGCGTAGAAAATGCATCAATCAACTTCACTTTTCCACTCAATTATAAGCAGTGGCAAGAAGAGCAAGACCTACAGATCCTCAACGCAGTTTTAGAAGAAAGTAAATTCAATCAAAGAAAAGCTGCTCAGTTGCTAGACTTAAGTTATCACCAACTCAGGGGCATGGTTCGTAAATATAATCTGACCAATCCCGAGTAACAGGACAAAAGTTAAGGTTTACTTTGGTTATGAACAATAATTGATGGTAAATTAATAAGATAATAAGGCACAATGGCAGGTTCCATTGTGCTTATCGTCGGCAGTCGTTCTTTCTATGAAAGCATTCATTAAATTTACACTCAGTTTCTTCAGTTTCAGTCTATTGGTAGGCTGTGGCGAAGCTATTGATCATGACAAAGTTCGCCAACAAGGTTTTGTTTATTGCGGCCAAGGTGGTCCTAACACGTTCAACCCGCAATTAACCGATAATGGCATAACTCCAGAAACTCTTAGCCCTCAGCTGTTTGATACCTTGCTAACTATCGATCCGCAAAGCTTTGAGCCTGCGCCGAACCTGGCGACAAGTTGGAAAGCAAATAAAGCAGGAACAGAGTACATCTTCAAGCTACGCGATGACGTTGCCTTTCAGACAACAGCTTGGTTTACACCCACTCGCACCTTAACAGCAGATGATGTCGTATTTAGCTTTCGTCGCTTAATCGACTCTTCTAACCCATTCCATTACGTGGGTGGTGGTCTCTATCCTTGGTTTAACGGGATAGATTTTCAAAACCTCGTCATCGATATCGTTCCGTTATCAAACAACCGCGTCAAGTTCACCTTGAGCCGCCCGGATAATTCGTTCTTATCGAATATCGCCACTAGTCATGCGGTGATCCACTCTAAAGAGTATGCCGATCATCTCATCCTGATAGACGAGAAAAACCAGCTAGATAGTCTTCCTGTTGGTACCGGACCATTTTTTCTAGCTGAATATCAAATCAATGATTTCATTCGCTTAAAGCAGCATCCTAACTACTGGAGGGGTAAAGCCAAAATGGGTCAAGTGGTGTTTGATATTTCAAACCGAGGCACAGGTACCCTTGCGAAATTACTTCGTGAAGAGTGCGACATTCTCAATGCACCGCTTTCAAGCCAACTGCCGATTATTGAGCAGCGTGACAATATTGAGTTGACCGCAAAGCCTGCTATGAACATTTCATTCATCGCAGTCAATACCTCTCACCCTGCACTTAATGATTCTCGGGTGAGAAAGGCACTCAATTACGCCATTAACCGACAAAACATCTTGGACTCGGTTTATTACGGCACTGGAAGTCAAGCATACTCAGTCTTGCCTCCGTCATCTTGGGCTTATCAAAAAGATGCCACTCAGCTTCGTTATGATCGAAACTACGCGATCGCTCTATTGCGTGAAGCAGGGTTTAGCAAAGGGTTAGAACTCACGATGTCCGTTCCAGTAGAACCCCGCGCATATAATCCAAGCCCGAGAAAAACGGCAGAACTCATTCAAGCCAATTTAGCCGATGTCGGTATTACCTTGAACTTAATGACAGATGAACGCTATTCCCGCCTCGATGCGAATCAAAACATCGACCTGTATTTAACGGGTTGGATTGCAAATACCGGCGATCCAGATAGTTTCTTCCGTCCACTACTCTCTTGTGATTCAAAACGAGTCGGACTTAACGTATCAAGTTGGTGTAATCCTGACTTTGATTTCTTGTTAGATCTAGCGTTAGAGGTCGATAAAAAACGTTATCGTCTTAACCTCTATAAACAAGCGCAAAATATTCTGAATGAAGAATTTCCTGTAATACCACTTAATCACGGCATGCAACTACAAGCGCAACATTCGTCGCTGAAAGGATTTAAAGTGAGCCCATTTAACGCGCAACCTTTTGACCACGTAGAGAGGGTTCATTAATGTTCCTCTATACTGTTAGGCGCCTTAATCTATTCATTATCACCATGCTAATTTTAACCATGGTGGGTTTTAGCATTTTACGCTTAGCGCCTAATTCAGCATGGGCGATACAAGATTTCTGGACGGGCTGGTTAACTTACTTAGGCGAGTTAATGCAACTTAACTTTGGAGTCAATCGCTTTGGTGTTCCTATCATCGATGAGTTGCTGATTGTCTTCCCTGCCACATTAGAGCTTTGTTTCATCGCTTTTATTTTGTCGCTGCTGATCGGCATTCCGATTGGTACATTAGCAGGTATGAAGCAAGGCAAGTGGGTCGATACCTTCATCTCTTTTACCTCTATGTCTGGTTATTCTGCGCCGCTATTTTGGGTCGCGTTATTGATGATCATGGTGTTTTCTCTGCACTTCGAAATGTTTCCTGTCGCAGGGCGCTACGATCTGCTCTACCAAATTGATCATGTCACCGGATTTGCCTTAATAGACGCATTCTTTGCTGACGGGCCTTATCGCGCCCATGCACTACAAAGCGTCATTGAACATTTGATTTTACCATGCTTGGTTCTTGCCCTTGCACCAACAACTCAGGTCATTGGCCTAATGCGAACCTCTGTCGCTGAAGTCATGGGGCAAAACTATATTCGTGCAGCACGAATCAAAGGTTTATCGACCAGAGAAATCGTTACACAACATGTGTTAAGAAATGCCATTCCTCCGATTATTCCAAAAATTGGCGTCCAACTATCCAGTATGCTGACACTAGCGATTATCACTGAGTCCATCTTCAACTGGCCTGGTATTGGTCGATGGCTACTCGATGCACTGTCAAACCAAGACTATATCGCTATTCAAGCTGGAGTCATTGTTGTTGCAACACTGGTATTAACCGCAAATATCTTATCCGATCTGATCGGTGCTATGGTTAACCCACTAGTAAGGAAGGAATGGTATGCTAACCGATAACATTTATCAGGAAGAGCAAGTACCAACCCAGTTTGAGCGATTCTGGCGTAGCTTCCGTTCAAATAATTTGGCTATGTTCGGCTTATGGTGTTTAGGCTTAATCGTCTTAATAACCCTAGTCTCACCATGGGTCACCCCGCATGATCCTCAAGCGCAAACCGGTGAGCTATTGATTCCTCCGTCATGGAACCCAGCAGGAACCGTAGAGTACTTTTTAGGGACGGATGACTTAGGCCGAGATATTCTTTCTCGCTTAATCTCAGGATCTCAATACACGTTTGGTGCTGCATTGATTATTACTGCAGTCGCTGGTGCAATCGGCTGTGCTATTGGTATTCTTGCCGGGATGACGAAAGGGCTCGTATCAAGTACTTTGAATCACCTACTAGATACAGTGATGTCTATCCCATCGCTGTTATTGGCGATTATTTTTGTCGCTTTCTTAGGCTTTGGTGAGTTCAATATTCTACTTGCGATCTGTTTGGCCTTGATTCCGCGTTTTATTCGTTCAGTCTACATTGCGGTCCATACCGAAGTTGAAAAAGACTACATCATGGCCGCTCGTCTTGATGGTGCTAACGATTTTTACTTACTTTGGAACTCGATCTTACCCAATATTTTGGTCGTCATTGCTTCCGAGATCACCTTGGCTTTATCTATCGCTATTCTTGATATCACTGCACTGGGTTTCCTTGGACTAGGGGCACAAGCGCCTAGCACTGAATGGGGAGCGATTCTTGGTGATTCAGTTGAGCTTATTTACTTAGCCCCTTGGACTGTGACTTTACCTGGCCTTGCGATCATGTTTACCGTTATTGTCATTAACTTAGTTGGCGAAGGCGTTCGCCAAGCCTTAAATGCGGGGATCGAATAATGCCGTTACTTGATATTCGACACCTCACGATCGAAATCGAAACACCGCAAGGAATGATGAAAGCGGTAGATCGAATGAGTTTGACTTTAAATGAAGGTGAAATTCGTGGACTGGTAGGTGAATCCGGATCTGGAAAAAGCTTAGTTGCGAAAGCGATTGTTGGCGTTTGTAAAGACAATTGGAAAGTGACCGCTGACCGTATGCGTTTGGGCAATATCGATCTACTTCAGTTGACACCTCGGGAGCGTAGACGAGTCATTGCTCGCGATATTGCAATGATTTTCCAAGAGCCTTCTACTTGTTTGGATCCTTCAGAAGAAGTAGGCAGGCAGCTTATCGAAGCGATTCCATCCAAGTCGTTTGACGGCAAATGGTGGGAGCGATTTAAATGGCGTAAAAAACAAGCCATTGCGCTATTGCATAAAGTGGGTATCAAAAACCACCAGCAAATCATGAGCAGTTATCCTTACGAGCTGACTGACGGTGAGTGCCAGAAGATCATGATTGCGATGGCCATTGCGGCTAAGCCTAAGCTATTGATTGCTGATGAACCAACCAATGACCTTGACCCCATCACTCAATCGCAAATTTTGCGTCTATTGAGCCGAATGAACCAAGTTCACAATACTTCGATCATGCTGATAGGCCACGATCTCACAACAATTACTCAATGGGCTAATCGCATCACTGTGATGTATTGCGGACAATCCGTTGAGTCGGCGGATACCAAAAAGCTACTGACTAAACCAAAGCATCCATATACCGTTGCTCTTCTGAAAGCGATGCCAGATTTTAACGATTGGATCCCTCACAAAGAGAAGCTTCAGTCACTGCCTGGCTCTATTCCTCCTTTGCAGCACCTTCCTATTGGTTGCCGCTTAGGCCCACGTTGCCCGTATGCGCAGCGTCAGTGTGTTGAAATACCGATGACAAAACGAATTAAGAACCATAAGTTTGCTTGCCACTTCCCACTTAACATGGAGAAGAAAAAAGCATGAGTGCTCTATTAGAAGTTAACGACTTATCCAAGAATTTTATAACGCGCTCTGGTCTATTTCGCAAAAAGGTGCATCAAGCCGTTAAGCCAGTTAGCTTTACTTTGGAAGCGGGCCAAACCATTGGTTTTATTGGCCAAAATGGTTCAGGAAAGTCAACGCTGGCACGTATGCTTGCGGGGGTTGTGGAACCTACACAAGGCGAGATACGAGTCAACGGTGAACTGCTGTCGCACAAGGATTACGAGACGCGTTGTAAACTGATCCGGATGATATTCCAAGATCCAAATACGTCACTCAATCCAAGAATTCAAATTGGCCGAATCCTTGAAGGACCGCTAAAGCGAAATACCAGTATGCCACCAGAAGCTCGTATGAAGCGTGTTAAAGATACGCTTCTACGTGTTGGTTTACTGCCAGAACATGCGTATTTCTATCCTCAAATGCTAGCAACAGGGCAAAAGCAGCGTGTTTGTCTAGCCCGAGCGTTAATTCTTCAGCCTTCAATCATTGTGGCAGACGAAGCGCTTAACGGTTTGGATATGGCGATGCGCTCACAGATCATCAACCTCTTTTTAGAACTACAAGAAGAGATGGGGGTTTCCTTTATTTATGTATCTCAGCATATTGGCGTTGTGAAGCACATTACAGACAAAGTGATGGTGATGCATGAAGGGGAAGTGGTTGAAAGCGGCGACACTCAACAAATCCTCTCCTGCCCTGAACATATTATTACTCAGCGTTTGGTCGAGAGTCACTTCAACAAATCGACCTGCTTCAAATAGGTGAACAGATGCTAAGGAAGGCTCTGCTAGCGCTCACTCTTTTTATCTCTCCTTTTGGTCTAGCCTATGAAATACAACAAACATGGCTAGACCCTAAGTTTGTCGAACGCGCCTTTATTGATGTCGCGTTGAAGCGTGAGTATTCACCAGGTGATTGGGCGCTAATAAAATGGCAACAACCCGTAAAAATATGGGTCGATCACCGAGTGAGTGACATCGACATGCACGACGAACTCACTAACGCTCATATTGAACACTTAAGCCGCATTACAGGTCACCCGATTCAGCGGGTAAAATCAAGGGATAGAGCTAATGTCATTTGGCTATACACTCAAGAGTCTGAGTGGCGAGATGATGTTAAAAGAGAAATCGGGTCTTCCGCGCTCAAAAATATGCATGGAGCAATATGCAAAGCTGGCTATCGGCTCAACGCAAAAAACAACTCCATTGCGTCTGCCGCTATCATTATTCCAGTCGATCAAGCTCGAGAACACGGCAAATTATTGGCTTGTATTGTCGAGGAAATTGCTCAAGTCATGGGGCTACCTAATGATGCAGAAACAGCTTTCCCCTCCATATTTAATGATGAAACACCTGAAGACTTACTATCACCGCTCGACATTATTTTGCTTAAAATCTTATATGAACCAAGCTTAAAACCAGGAATGAAGGAAGCCGACGTGCGACCTCGCCTACAAGCTATTATTAAACGCTATCAACAACAAGGCATTCTCAACCGCGCGGTATCTGATGCTAAATCAGGTGAGCTATATCAATTAATTGGATATTAGGAAGGCCACAATGTCATTGCAAAAACGGACGATTAGACCTCTCCTTACATGGTTGTTCATTTTTATTGCAGCTGCGCATTGCTTGCTCACACAAACACATTACTTCCTCAATGCCGATGTCGCGTTTCTCACCCAAATGGCGCTGTTCGGCCAAAATGGTGACTTATATACGCAACACTATGAGATAAATCCACCACTCATTGTATTTATCTACCGTCTTTTTCTTATACCTTTTGAGTTAGGTTGGTTGGCAGGAGTGGCATCACTTCGCGTTAGCATGGTCATCTATTTGCTACTTGTTTTTGTAGGCTGTCATTATTATTTAGCCAAACTTAACACCGAGAAAACCGAACTTTGGTTACTCGCAATTGCTTTAAGCTTGCTATTTGTTTTACCCGCAGCCTTTTTACAACGTGAGCACATCATCGCAGCCGCTATGATGCTGTATCTGTGTATGATGTTGTGTCGTCTAGAACGGCGTCAGACGTCTATCTTCATTAGGGCCACAACCGCAACACTAGCCGCCCTAGCCGTTTGTCTGAAGCCTCAGTACGGTTTAGTACTCATCCTGCTTGAATTGTATTACCTAGCCAAAGAGAGGCGCTTAGCGTTGCTATTTCGCTGGGAAAACATCCTTATCACATTGATTGGCGCTAGTTACGTAAGCTATGTGTATTTCGCTCATCCATACTATTTTCAGGCAGTCGCGCCATTAGCCTCAAAAACCTATATCGCCTATTTCGAGCAAACCACCAATCTACTGCTTCGGACGCTGCTATTGCTCTTACTTCTCCTACTGCCTTTTCGTTATCTAAAAGCTCGAGTTCAAAATCCAAGGATGATCAACGGGTTTTATCTAGTTGTGTTTGCAGCGCTCGGGGCTTTTCTTGCGGGTAGAGCGGGCTTTAGTTATCACTTAGTACTCTCTTTCACTGTACTTTCTACATTAGTCTTAGCGAGTCTATTTTTTGCTTTATATGAATTCGTTACGCGTCCTTACTGGAAGCAAGCCATACCATGCGGCTTTTTTATCGCCGTATTACTCTTTATTCGCCATTTTCACTTTATTGATGTCGACCCGGTGAATTATCCGCGAGCTGTCAATCAACTAATGGCACAAAACAACGAGCTACCCACTGCTCCTATCGAATTCGAGTCATACAAAAATATTTACGATGCCGTACGACAACAAACTTCGCCCCATTCGAATATTTACGTTTTTGGCGCTCGGCTCTTCCCCGCTCATTCGATCGCGATTCACCTTGATCAAAAATGGATTGGTCGATTTCCTGTTCTTTGGGCGCTACCAGAAACGCTCAAAGAAGCTGATAAACAAGAAAACAAACAAAGGATTGAGTGGATTGCCCAAACTGTCGCAGAAGACATTACCAATGGAAAACCTGAGGTGATTTTAGTAGAAAAGAGTGAAACGCTATTAAGATACCCAAACGGTTTTGATTTTATTGAACACTTTGAGCAAAACCCATCATTTACTAAAGCTTTTGAACCCTATCAACAAATCGAGATTGTCCCGTCTGTTGACAGTGATTGGGTGCTATATAAAAGAGTGACCCCATAAAAAACAAAAGCCAGTTAATGATTAACTGGCTTTCAAATAGGTTATCCGCGCTTCTTAAGTTCGAATTCAAATTCATCAGGGTAAAGCACGACTCCCTCTTCATCGTTGTTAGGGAATACCACAACGGCCAGCTCATCATCTTCAAGACCGTGAGTCCAACGACTAAACCATTTCGCGGTAGAGATCGACTCCGCTTTACAGTGTTCCCATTCGCCTGTCGCCCACTGATTCGCAAACTCTTCATGCGGCCAAACTGGCACACAATCTTCATCTTCAGTGTTTAACATCACGCAGCCATGCTCATCGGTAAGAATCCAAACTTTGCGCTGCTTAGCGATCTCTTTGATACAGTAGTTCAGACGCTCTTCTGAGCGCATTTTGTTTACTGTTTCTAGCTGTTCTTTAGATAGTGACTCAGACATCGGCTTCTCCACATCTTTTTAGTAACAATAAAAGAAACGCCCATGGCAAAAACCATGGGCGTTGAAAATAGACAAATTGGATAGTCTTACACTAGCTCAGCTTGTAGCCAAGGCCAGCCTTGCTTCTTACGGCTTAGTGTATTTTCCATCATAAGCATGCCGTTTTCTTCATGCTTAACAAGTTTCTCAGCCCACTCACCTTTGTATAGTAGACGAGTTTGAGCAGTAGTGATGTCCGTTAGCATCACAGCTGCGAATGCTAGACCTTCTTCTGCACAGCGACGCTCTAGATCGGCTTCTAGCGCATCAATCATGCCGTCAACTTGCTCTAGAGTTGCTAGTTCAACTTGGCCAACAACAACATCGCGACCATTGAATGGGTAGCCTTTAAGGTCTTTTTCAACCAGTTCAGCCGCAGATAGGCCTTCGATGTTTGTTTTAGCAATCAAAAGATCTTTGATGAATGCATCAACGTCACATACGTCTGCAATTTTTGCTAGTTCTTCAACTGCATCTTTATCTTTTTGAGTGCAAGTCGGAGAAGCAAAACCTACGGTGTCAGAAAGAATCGCTGACATCATTAGCTTAGCGATCTGAGGAGAGATCTCGTGACCTTCGATTTTGAACATGTTGAAAAGTACTGTGTTAGTACAGCCAACAGGCCAGATCCACGCTTCCATTGGGTTCACTGTCATCACATCACCTAAACGGTGGTGATCAACAATGCCTAAGATTTCAGATTCAGCCACATCATCTGGTGCTTGCGCTAGATCTGAGTAGTCTACCAACCAAATCTTCTCACCTGCAACAGAGGTACGAAGTTCTGGCACTTCAGCGCCTGCAACTTCAAGAATGTGTTGAGTTTCACGGTTGATTTCGCCTTGGCGAATTGGCATAGCTTGTTCACCACGAGCTTTCAAAAGCTCAGTCGCTACTAATGCACTACAGATACTATCACTATCAGGGTTCTTGTGACCTACTACTAGAATCATCTTATTTCCTATCGACTAAAATAGGCCCTTTCAGGGCAAATTACTCACGAAGGCGTTACTTTACCTGATTTTTGAGATTTGTCATGGTTTAGCAAAAAGAAAAATACCTCTATCAACTTTTTGTTGCAAATTGTCGCAACTATACTATATTGATAATCATTCTCATTTGTATTTACAGCATTATGAACGCACTTCAACTCTCTAGTATTCTGCCCTCTTGGCTCTCATTTACGCAGTTTAAGCCTGCATATAAACGCTTACTGCTGCCTATTACACTGCTCGCACTCGTTATGAGCAATACGACTCGTGATGTCACGATCAATACATTGTCTGATGCATTTTGGGCTGTATCATCTTATGTCGCTTTCACTTTAGCTATTTATCATTACCTCTCTTTGTTCGTGAATAAAGAGAGCAAAATCGTTAATCTCTATCAAAGCTCACGCCATTATCAAGTCATGTTCGCCGCATTACTTGGTGCATTACCGGGTTGTGGTGGGGCGATCATTGTTACAACACAGTTTGTCAGTGGTCGAGTTGGCTTTGGCGCTATTGTTGCGGTATTGACTTCGACAATGGGTGACGCTGCATTCTTGCTTCTTGCCAGTAAACCCGACATTGGCTTAGCTGTCGTGGCAATGGGGGTGGTAGTCGGCTGCATTTCAGGCTGGTCAGTAAATGCGATTCACAATGACGACTTCCAACGACCAGAAGCCAAAGCAATATCCCATCGATTTAGTTGCGCTAAAGGGCAACACAATCCAGTTGAGAAAAAAGCCATCAACTTACAAGGTGCGTTTTGGAAATGGCTATTATTACCCGCGACGATTATTGCAGCCTTAGGGTCGTTTCAAGTCGACATCAATCAATTGCTGGGCTTGCCTGAAATGGGAATTGAGTGGATAGGCGCCGTGCTAATTATTGTTAGCATGTTACTTTGGTCTGTGACTAAAGAGATCAAAGATTACGAGTCGACGGTATCTGAAGACATCAAGCAGGTTTCTTCACACCCTTTGCAAAAAGCAGCACAAGACACCAACTTTGTCACCGCTTGGGTTATTTTGGCTTTCATGGCATTTGAGCTCATTACTTTCTTTGGCCACATTAATTTAGCCGAAACGTTTTCTGGTTGGGGAATGTGGATGCCACTTATGGGATTGGTGGTTGGCTTGCTACCAGGCTGTGGCCCGCAGATACTGGTTACAAGTTTGTATATTTCGGGTGCGGCTCCGCTGTCTGCTCAGCTTGCTAACTCAATTTCAAACGATGGTGATGCACTATTCCCTGCCATTGCTCTTGCTCCTAAAGCGGCATTAGTTGCGACCATTTACTCAGCGATCCCGGCTTTCATTGTTGGTTACAGTTATTACTTTCTGTTCGAAATCTAATGAAGAATATGAGAAACAAAAACGCCCTCATTCGAGGGCGTTTGTATTAATTGTTATTTATGGCGCTCTTTCAGCTTATTAATGACATCATTCATCGACAAACCTTGATCTTGCAACAGAACCATCAAGTGATAAATCAGGTCGGCTGACTCACACACTAGCTCCGCCTTATCGCCCGACGTCGCCGCAAGCGCGACTTCAACGCCTTCTTCACCCACTTTCTGCGAAATGCGTTTGGTGCCACGAGCATAAAGACTCGCGGTGTAGGAAGAGTCTGGATCGGCACTCTTGCGGGCAGCCAATAGCTGCTCAAGTTGATGAAGCCACACCATTTGTGATTCTTCTTGTGAATCACCATCCCAACATGTCGTTGTACCCGTATGGCAAGTCGGCCCAATTGGGTTCACTTTTACGAGCAGCGTATCGTTATCACAATCAAGAGAGATATTCTTGAGCTGAAGAACATTGCCCGACGTTTCACCTTTAGTCCACAAGCGCTCTTTCGTACGTGAGAAAAACGTTACCTGACCTGTTTGGCCGGTTTTAGCCAACGCATCTTGATTCATGTAACCCATCATTAACACTTGGCTAGACTGAAAATCTTGCACAATAGCTGGAATTAGGCCATCTACCTTATCCCAATTAATTCTTTCTGACAGTGTACTTACTTCCGCGGTAGCAAAACTCATACTCGCACCTCTACACCCTGTTGTTTTAAATACTGTTTCAGTTCACCAATATTGATGACTTGCTTGTGGAAAACAGACGCCGCTAGTGCACCATCCACATTGGTTTTGTTATAGGCTTCAGCGAAATGCTCCATTGCCCCCGCACCACCAGAGGCAATCAGAGGGACGTTACACACTTCTCTCACCATATTGAGTTGTTCGATATCATAGCCGTTGCGTACACCATCTTGGTTCATCATATTCAACACGATTTCACCAGCGCCGCGCTTTTGCACTTCTTGAACCCAATCCTTTGTCTCCCACTTAGTTGCCTTAGTGCGAGCCTCATCTCCAGTAAACTGATAGACCTGATATTTGCCTGTTTCTTTATCGAAGTACGAGTCAATGCCAACTACAATACACTGAACGCCAAACTTATCGGCAAGTTCTGTGATCAGTTCTGGGTTCGCCAAAGCCGGAGAGTTAATCGATACTTTATCCGCCCCGAACTCTAGAATTCGAGCAGCGTCTTCAGCTGACTTAATTCCACCCGCGACACAAAAGGGAATATCAATCACTTCTGCAACGCGCTTTACCCAGCTTTTATCAACAACACGTCCGTCACTCGAGGCCGTGATGTCATAAAACACGAGCTCGTCTGCCCCTTCTTCAGCATATCGCTGTGCTAAAGGAACAATGTCACCGATAATTTCGTGGTTGCGGAATTGAACACCTTTAACGACTTGCCCGTCACGCACATCCAAACATGGAATTATTCGCTTTGCCAACATGCAAATGCCTCCTCTGCGGTAAATTTACCGTCCAGTAATGCTCGGCCTACAATCACGCCTGCAACACCACTGCCTTTTAGCGCTTCAATATCCGCTAAAGAGCCAATGCCACCTGAAGATTGGAATTGCACTTGAGGGTATTGCTTACATAAGTCAACGTAGAGCTCTACGTTAGAACCTTCCAATGTGCCATCTCTTGAGATATCCGTACACAATACATGCTTCAAGCCAACGGTGAGATAATCATTGATAAGCGCTTCGATTGTCACGCCGGAATCTTCCTGCCAACCTGAAATCGCCACTTTGCGAACACCTTCGGAATCGATATTGATATCTAACGCCAGAACGATCTTCTCCGGACCATACTTTTCCATCCAACCTTTTACCAATTCAGGCTGTTTAACTGCGGTTGAACCCACAACCACACGTTGCGCGCCTGCTTCAAGCAGATCAACGACGTCTTGTTCACTGCGAACGCCACCGCCAATCTGAATGTTTGCCGGTGTACTGGCGAGTAATTTTGCGATTAGGTCGAGTTGACGGGCAGTAGTATCTTTCGCCCCGGTCAAATCTACCAAGTGAAGCCAGTTAGCCCCAGCTTGGTGGTAGAGATTAAATTGCTCGGCAGGATCAACTTTGTATTCTGTCACTTGTCCGTAGTCACCCTGATATAAGCGAACTACCTGACCTTCGATTAAATCTAATGCTGGAATAATCACTGAACTATTTCCCTTTGATTCTTAAAAATTACAGCTCTAAAAAGTTCTGAATGAGTTTCGAGCCCGCTTTAGATGAGCGCTCCGGGTGAAATTGAACCCCGTAGTAGTTGCCACTCTGAACCGCTGCCGTAAATGGCTTACCGTAGTCACAATAGGCAATCGTATAATCACCAACCGGCATGGCAAAGCTATGAACAAAGTAGAAGTATTCACCCTCTTCAATGCCTTTGAATAGTGGGTGATTAGGTTGTGCAGTGACTGTATTCCAGCCCATGTGCGGCAAAGGCAAATCGCCAGTCTCGAGTAAACGCACTTCACCATCACACAACCCAAGGCACTCCACCATCTCATCCGCTTTTTGTCCTTTCTCTTGAGATAGTTTGCCAAGAAGCTGCATACCCAAACAGATACCCAGTAATGGCTTTTCGACTTTCTTCACTAACTCAATCAGATCACGCTCTTGTAAGTTTTTCATTGCTTCGCTTGCGGTACCGACGCCAGGCAAAAACAGTTTATCTGCAGCAAGTACCACTTGAGGATCTTTCGAAATTACCACTTGATAGCCAAGGCGCTCAATTGCGAACTTAACCGAAGAAACATTGGCACAACCGGTATCAATGATGATGACTTTTTGTTCTGTCATAACTTAATCCTTAAAGTACGCCTTTGCTGCTTGGTAGTTCATTGCCTTCAACTTTGATCGCTTGACGAAGTGTACGGCCAAAGGCTTTAAATAGACTCTCAATGATATGGTGATCGTTATCACCGGCGGAAGATAGGTGTAAGGTGCATGCTAGCGTATCCGTCAAAGAGCGGAAGAAGTGCACAACCATTTCTGTAGAAAGGTCGCCAACTTGCTCGCGGCTAAACTCAGCATCGAACTTTAGGTATGGGCGACCAGATAAATCCAACGCACATTGAGCTAAACATTCGTCCATTGGTAGACTAAAACCGAATCGGCCAATGCCACGTTTATCACCCAACGCGTCTTTCAATGCCTGACCAAGAGCCAGAGCTGTATCTTCAATGGTGTGGTGATCATCAATGTGCAAGTCACCTTCGACTTGGCAAACCATTTGGAAGCCGCCGTGTGTCGCGATTTGGTCCAGCATGTGGTCGAAAAAGCCCAAGCCAGTAGAAATCTTGTTGCCACCCTGCTCGTCTAAGTTAACCGTAACTTTGATGTCTGTCTCTTTGGTAGTACGTATCACTTCAGCAATGCGCGCTTTTACCGTCAGGTCTTTTAAGATTTGTTTCCAACCCATCGTTTCTGGGTTGTACTGAATCCCTTGAATCGCCATATTCTCGGCCAGTTGCAGATCCGTTTGACGATCGCCAATCACCACTGAGTTTTGGAAGTCAACTTTACCGCCTTGTAGGTACTCTTTCACCATACCTAGCTTAGGTTTACGACAAGAACAGTTGTCCTCTTCAAAGTGCGGGCAAATCAGTACATCATCAAACTTCACCCCTTGCGATTCGAAGATTTCCATCATCATGTTATGTGGAGCATCGAATTCATCTTGCGGGTAGCTATCTGTGCCTAAACCATCTTGGTTAGTCACCATGACAAGGCGGTAGCCCGCGTCTTGCAATGATAACAAACTAGGGATAACAAAAGGCTCCAGCTTAAGCTTATCTAAACGGTCCACTTGAAAATCAACAGGAGGCTCAACAATTAAGGTGCCATCACGGTCAATAAATAGAATTTTTTGTTGTTTGCTCACTTGAACTTCCTTATTTCAATTTTTTCGTTCCCACAACTATGGAAACAAATAATCTTTTAGCTGTAGTAATTTCTTATAAATCCGAGTGTTTTTTCACACTCGTCTCGGTTACCTACACTGATTCGCACGCAATTTTCGATCGGAGAATTGCGGAGAATAATCCCACTGTCCCACGCAGCTTTGAATAGAGTGTCGCCATCAGGAAACTTAACCAATAGGTAGTTACCCCACCCTTCAAACACTTCAAGTCCTGCAATCATGGATAAGCCAACCTGTAAATACGCGCGGTTTGCATTTAAATCCAACACTTGGAACTTCGCTCTTGCAAGCCCAGCTTCTGACAGTGCTTGAGTCGCAATCTCCGCTACTGGGATAGGTACAGGGTAAGGAGCGATCACTTTAAGAAGTACGTTGATCAACTCTTCATTAGCCAGAGTAAATCCACAACGAAGTCCCGCCAAAGCAAACGCTTTAGAAAGCGTTCTTAAAATTGCTAGGTTCGGGTATTGAGCAAGCAAATCAACCGTTGAGGCTTCAGGACAGAAATCGATATACGCTTCATCCATCACCACAATCGCGCGATCTTTGGTCATCTCAAGTAGGGAAACGATGTCTTCACGTTTCACCAAGTTACCCGTTGGATTATTTGGGCTGCAGACAAACACTAGCTTTACGTTATCAAGGTTTTCTTCAATACCCGCTAGGTCAAGTTGCCAGTCGGATGTGAGTGGTACTGTTTTACGTTCTACGCCAATCGTTTCAGCACTGATTGAGTACATACCGTAAGTTGGCGGACAATAAAGAATCGCGTCTTCATTTGGCTCACAGAAAGCGCGAATAAGCAGCTCGATACCTTCATCCGCACCGCGGGATGTCAGCGTCTGTTCTGGTTTAACGCCAGCGTATGCGGCATAAGCCTCAATAAGATCTTTTGGCTGACATTCGCTGTAACGATTCAAACGAGCAAAATCGGTTTTGTATTCATTATCAAATGGCGATTCATTGGCATTTAGCCAAACATCACCCGTGCCGCCAATACGACGAGCCGATAGATAGGGGGTTAACTTCTGTACTTGTTTACGCGCTAGCTTTTCCATCTCAACCACCTTTACGCTTTTGCCGCCAGTTTTTCTACTCGAATGGTCACCGCTCGTTTGTGAGCATCTAACCCTTCAGCTTCTGCCATTGTGACAACGGTAGGTGCCAATGTTTTTAAACCTTCAGCCGACAACTCTTGAACTGTCATACGCTTAGAGAAATCCGCTAAGCCCAAGCTTGAATAGGTACGGGTGTAACCGTAAGTCGGTAATACATGGTTAGTCCCCGATGCATAGTCACCCGCCGATTCAGGCGACCAATCGCCAAGAAAAATAGAACCTGCATTGTCGAGTAAAGGTAATAATTCGCGCGGATTTTTAGTCTGAACAATCAAGTGCTCAGGGCCGTAATAGTTAGAGATCGAAACAGCTTGAGTCATAGACTCAGCAATGATCACTAAGCTTGACGCTAAGGCTTTTTCTGCAATATCTGCACGCGATAGCACTTTCAATTGGCGCAGCACGGCATCTGTCACTTGATCAGCAATGAAAGGAGATGGCGTGACTAGCACAACTTGAGAATCCGGCCCGTGTTCTGCTTGGCTCAGTAAATCTGCGGCAATAAAGTCCGCGTCTGCTGTATCATCAGCCAGAACCAAAACCTCTGAAGGACCAGCTGGCATATCAATCGCAGCGCCACGGAAGTCGTTACTCACTTGGCGTTTTGCTTCAGTGACGTACGCGTTACCAGGACCAAAAATCTTATCCACTTTTGATACAGTCTCTGTACCGTAAGCCATGGCAGCAACCGCTTGACCACCACCAACGTTATAGACTTCATCAATACCACACAGTCGAGCAACATAAAGGATCTCATCTGCAATCGGCGGTGGAGAGCAAAGAACAACTTTACGACAACCTGCAATTTTAGCAGGAACACCCAGCATCAACACTGTTGAAGGCAACGGTGCGCTACCACCTGGGATATACAAACCCACTTTTTGGATTGGACGTGTCACTTGCTCACATAGCACGCCAGGTTGCGTTTCTACCTTAATAGGCTGAGGTTTCTGCGCCTTGTGAAATTTAGCAATATTTGAATAAGCTTGGTCTAGAGCCTGTTTCATGTTGTCTGACAAACGACCACAGGCGTCAGTTACTTCTTGTTCCGAGACACGAATCGATTCAGGCTTCACTCGATCAAACTTTTCAGTCAACTCTAGAAGTGCCGCATCACCCTCACTGCGAACCTTGGCAATAACGTCAGCAACGGCAGCGGTAATGTTTGCACCCTCAGCAATCGCTGGGCGCTCTAAAATGGAGTCTTGCTGAGATTCACTTAATGATTGCCAAACAACTGTTCTCATAACGGTTACCCCATCATCTTTTCAATCGGTAGTACTAGGATTGAACTCGCGCCCAACTCTTTAAGTTGCTCCATAGTTTCCCAGAACAAGTTTTCTGTACTAACAAGATGTACTGCAACTTTCTCTTTATCAGTCGATAGTGGTAGAACCGTTGGATCTTCAGCACCTGGAAGCAATGATTTGATTTGCTCAAGCTGTGCCACTGGCGCGTGTAGCATGATGTACTTAGACTCTTTTGCTTGTTGAACGCCTTGCATACGAGTCAGGAGTTTTTCGATTAATGCTTGCTTATCAGCATCAAATTCACCCGTACGCTGGATTAGAGTTGCTTTAGACTTAAAGATAATTTCCGCTTCTTTCAGACCATTTGCTTCAAGCGTTGCACCGGTAGAGACCAAGTCAGCGATTGCATCTGCTAGACCTGCGCGTGGTGCAACTTCAACTGAACCTGTCAGCATACACGTAGAGAAAGGCACGCCTTGCTCATCCATGTAAGCTTTGAGAAGTTGAGGGTATGTCGTCGCAATACGCTTGCCAGCAAGGTCTAGAGGGCCGTTGTATTGCTCGTCTTTATCAATTGCGATAGATAAGCGGCAACCACCAAAATCTAAACGGCGTAGAGGGACAAACTCATTTGGCTCACCCAATGCTTTACGATCAAGGCGAACTTCTTCTAGTTCGTTCTCACCGATAAAGCCAAGGTCAACCACACCGTCCATAATTAGGCCTGGGATGTCATCATCACGAACAAGGAGTAAATCAATTGGCATATTTAGTGAGTGAACGACTAGGCGCTCACCCATAATGTTGAATTTAACGCCGCACTTTTTAAGAAGCTCTTGGCACTCTTTACTTAGGCGACCTTTCTTTTGAATTGCGATTCTTAGGCGTTGTGTCTGCATTGCTTTATCCCTGTGCAAATTTTTGATATTTATAAACTTTTAAGATTGCTAAAACTAAAAAACCCTCGGAAGAGTGTGTCTCCCGAGGGTTCTAAATCTTGTAGTTTGCGATTTTAGCCTCCGGGAGTGTCCTGTCTCCCGGGTATGCGTGCATCTCCCGAAAGACTAGACTGGGTGATGATGGTGATGAATGTTCATGACTAATTTACGCATACTTAATAAGCTCTTCTTGTTCGCTTTGTTGATATCCACACTAACCAAGGTGTAAACATTTTTCAACTATTTATTTAAACTTTTTTCAATTTGTATAAGACAAATAAAAAGGGAGCCTAAGCTCCCTTTATGTCTGAATTTGCTTTCGTCTATTTAGACATTTTGACAACTTGCCATTTTAGACTTAGACAACACAGAAAGTAGTACACAGATTGCCACGAAAGCCACACTTGATGCCGCTAATGACAAACCAACAGAAGCCGTCATACCTAGCGTTACAAAGCCGATACATGAGACAAGGGCAACTGATAATGCATAAGGCAACTGTGTCGAGACGTGGTCAATATGACAACAACGCGCACCTGTTGATGAAAGGATCGTAGTATCAGAGATCGGTGAACAGTGATCACCAAATACTGAACCTGCTAGCACAGCACTCAACATAGGTAGCATTAATGCTAAGTCCGTTGCACCAGCCATATCACCCGCGATTGGAAGCATAATGCCGAACGTACCCCATGATGTACCTGTCGAGAATGCCATTAAACCAGACAATAGGAACAAGATAACTGGTAACCAATGAGGGTTAATGTTGCCCTGCGCTAACGTTGAAAGGTATTTACCAGTGTTCATATCACCGATTACAGAACCAATCGTCCAAGCGAATACTAGGATTAGAATCGCGCCAAACATTGATTTAGCACCAATCCATAGCGTGCGAGAGATTTCTGAAAACGCAATACCTTGCTTAAAGACAGTGAATAGCGCAACAGCAAGACCAACAAGGCCACCGTAAATAAGAGACGTACCAACATCGGTATTTTCAAAAGCGCCAAGAAGGTTAAATTCAATACCATCTGAAGCTAGTGATTGCCCACCGGTGTAAAGCATTGAAGCAACTGTTGCCGCAATAAGAAAGACGATTGGCAGAATCAGATCAGAAACCTTACCACCTTCACTTTCACGAATATCTAGCTCTTCGTTAAGCTCATGTGCTTCCTGAGTATCATTTTCGCTCTCTTTTTCGAAACCGCGGCCTTGAGAAGCGGCAATTTCATGCTCACGCATCTTACCAATATCCAAGCCAAACCAAGCTACTGCAAACACCATCAGTAGAGCAAAGATTGCGTAGAAGTTCATTGGCACTAAGCGCATGTAGGCGCCAAGAGCAGAGTACTCAGTAATACCGTGAGAAACTAGGATGCCGCCAATGATTGTCATAATGTAAGCACCCCAGCTTGAAGCTGGCATTACCACACACATTGGTGCAGCGGTAGAATCCAGAATGTAGGCAAGTTTAGCGCGAGATACATAAAAACGATCTGTTACAGGGCGAGAGATTGCACCTACCGCCAAGCTGTTAAAGTAATCATCGACAAAAATGAAAACACCTAAGAAGGCAGCAAGTAGCTTAGAACCGCGTTTACTTTTTACACGCACTTGCGCCCACTCAGCGAATGCTCGAGTACCGCCCGACAAGGTCAGTAAAGCTGTCATCATACCGAGTAGAAGTAGGAAGCCAACAATACTCATATTCCAAGTGTTTATTCCGCCATCTTCGACGAACACACTAGATACTGTAGAGCCAACATAGCTTAATGTGCCGCCCGCTGAATAATCGTTCAGCAAGATAGCACCAAGAACAATACCCATACCCAAAGATACAAGTACACGGCGAGTTACGATAGCAAGACTCAATGCCACTAACGGAGGCAAAAGAGATATAGGAGATGACGCAAAATCAATTAAATTCATGATCTTCAAAAACCAGTAATAAATGGTTAGAGATCTACTGCAGACTAACTGAAGGAATTCATTTCCAAACAATTGAGTATAAAATAGCGACGAGGAAGCGAATGCTTCTCCCAGCCCTACAGTAGCGCTCCATAGTTTTACAAAATTATAGACTATGGCAGTGTTGTCCCTTTCGAGTACAACCCCAGCAAGCATCTTTGATGTGATAGCTCACTTCGGCGGGTTAACCTTTCGTACTTGTTCATTGGCATCACCCCAACAAGTATTACTTATTTATTCCGCTCCTCTACCGCGAGTACAAAAACTTTAAACCATTGAAAAGTCATTTTAACAACAATTTAACTTGCACAACGCATTAGGTGACGTTCATTGTACTTATCTAGACCATCATTTCAATACATCATTCTAGATTTATTGTTAAAAATATTGGTAACCAGCTAAGGGTAAGATTTCATCATCACTGCATACTCATCCAACTCAAGAATGTCATACAAATTTACTATTCTTTCCGCACGAAATATCATCATTACTTACATAGACCAAAAGAAAAGTTTAGTGCTGTAATTAATCGATATTCAAATAAATCATCAAAGTTAACTTTACTATTAAAATCAGCCCCCTCCCCCTGCAATTAAAATATATGAAACCACTTCCTTAAAATGGATGATTCGGTTATAAAAACTCATTAATTCTTACATAATGTTCCCCTTCATCACATTATTCGTCACCCGTAATACGCTTTCGACTAAAGTGGTATTATTATTTGTCAGATTTCTATTAATTTTATATTTGCCATATTGTAATAATTCCGCTTCAGGATTATTATCAACTCATTAGGCACTCCTTATTAAGTGAGATTTAAATATGTCGGAACTAACAAAAACACTATTAAACATTCGTAGCCTACGCGCTTTTGGCCGTGAGTTGACTCTGGAACAACTTGAAGAAGCGTTAGACAAATTAACTATTGTCGTTGCTGAACGTAAAGAAGCGGAAGAAGAAGAGCGCGCGGCGGCAGCTGAGCAAGAAGCGAAACTATCTGCAATTGCTGAACAAATTGCAAAAGACGGTATTGATGTTGAAGCTCTTATTTCTGCTCTAGCAGGTGAATCTAAAGGCAAAGCAAAAGTTAAATCTAAGCGTGCGCCTCGCCCAGCTAAATATGAATACGCTGACGCAAACGGCGAAACAAAAACTTGGACTGGTCAAGGTCGTACACCTTCTGCAATTCAAGAGCAGTTGGATGCAGGCAAATCTCTAGAAGATTTCCTAATCAAGTAAGCACTGATTATTAAAAAACGCCTCATTAGGCGTTTTTTATTGCTACTAATAAAAAGCCTCGCTAATGCGAGGCTTTTTTAATTCCGCTAAGATTAACGTTCCCAGTACGCTTCTTCTAAGCTATCTTCTCGCTCCGGTAGACCGCGAGATAGACGTGGAGAGTGTTGAACTAAAACTTCATAGCTCGCACGATTTGAATACTTACAAACTTGTGAGAAAGAAGAATAGGTCAAATATGCATGAGCATGCTTACTGGAATTAGGCACATTTTCTTTATGGTATTTATTCGCTGCCATATCATGCAACAATGCAGATAATGCCGCATCACCTGCTCCATTCGTATTCTTAATTTTCTCTGGACCACCCATATAAGGCGCAATATGCGAATATACCTTAGTTGGATTTTCACAGTGTTCTTTAACGGCCGGACGACTAAATTCGAAACGGTTAAATTCCGCGATACTGCCAGGTAATAGTGGCAAAGAAGTCTCACGTTTTGCCGCTTCCTCTGTATAACCTGCCATAAATAGACCAACTGGGCCTGCAGTACAAAGAACTAAATCAACCCAATCAAGAGCTTTATCCGAGGCTGCAAGTGGTTCAGATTCACCAGTTAATGCTTCGGCTTCATCTTCATTCATTGCAACAACAGAAACATGATCACGTAAAAATTCTTGCCAGAATTTAGGATCGTCTTGGATAACGAATTTCGTACCCAATGTTAGAACGACAGGAACATCATATTTTTTAGCGTACTCAATCGCTTTCATTGTTGCTTCAGGCATTGGGTCACCCTCTTTGCAACGAACTAAATAAGCGGTTAATACTAAAGCAGAAGCATTTTTAAAGATTTTCTCCGGAATGCTATTTGGGTGAAGTTGGTTCATTTGGCCTTCACTGATCGCAAAGGTACGTTCCCCATCTTCAGTAATTAGAGCAAAACAACGGCCAATCGCACCATTAACACCTTGAAGGTAATTAAGATCCATTCGGCTTGATGTATTACATAAATAGCGGTATCCATAACTACCGATCTTAATATCTTGACTCATTACACCAAGCAGGGTTGAGCGGTCATCAGCTAAAACAGAGTAGTTATGCAGTGTATTACCAATAGTACCGCCAGCGTACTCATTGGTGATCAATTCATTTTCTTTTAGTTCATTGTATAGTGCTTCAGCAGTTGCATCATCGATAACTAAAGAGTGTCCCTTACTCAGTTCATATTTCTCGATTAATTCAGAACTCACTTTCGCTTCGATATCAACTAGAGTCTGATCGATACCAATAATATGTGTGCGCGACATTTTTTTGCTTTGTTGCGACTGGCTGACAAGCGGATCACGCGCATGTACTGGAAAGTAGTGTTTTGATTTACGTTGACCAGGAAATTTCATAACAAGAATTCTGATTAAGGGATGAAAAGATGCCGGATTCTACCGCGCACTATCTAGCGCGGCAACAATCGGAATTATAGCAAACGTTTGCTAGGCTAATTAATTTATTGTCGACAAGAGCGTAATAAATAAGAGGCTTTATTCACCTTCCATAAAGCTCAAATCTGGTAGTCGATCTAAGTTTTCAGCGTAGCGTTTCAGGTTGAACTCAACTTCATTTTTCATTACATCGAAGATCTCAATAGAAACCGCGCACGCCATCATCGCAACCGCTTCTTCTCTTGGTGTCCCTGTCATCATCAAACGCATTAAGGTTTCTTTCACTTTCAAAGGGCTGCCATCTTCCAATTGATTCTCGATCACTTCAATTAGTTGTGCTTCTTCAAAAACTTGGTTCTCTTCACTCATTGTTTCGTTTCCATAGGGACTTGAATTTTGCCAACTATGCCACATATAGACACCCTATAGTGATAAAAGCGCAGATATAGTGATTAAGCGAACAAAAGTTCAGCGATTTTCGAAGTGTGAGTTCGATCTCGGATCTGTCACCTCGAGATGCTTTCTGTTAGAATCTGCCTCCAGTTAATTTAAGTGGTGCTTAGTAATGTCTGATAACAGCCAAAAGAAAGTCATCGTCGGTATGTCCGGCGGCGTTGATTCATCTGTTTCTGCCTATCTTCTAAAACAACAAGGCTACCAAGTAGAAGGCTTGTTCATGAAGAACTGGGAAGAAGATGACAACGAAGAATATTGCACAGCGGCGGAAGATCTCGCCGATGCTCAAGCAGTATGTGACAAGTTAGGCATTCACCTACACACCATCAACTTTGCGGCTGAATATTGGGATAACGTCTTTGAATATTTCTTAGCGGAATACAAAGCAGGACGTACACCAAACCCAGATATTCTTTGCAACAAAGAAATCAAATTTAAAGCATTCCTTGAATTTGCAGATGAAGTTTTAGATGCTGACTACATCGCAATGGGTCACTACGTACGCCGTACATTCCCGACTCAAGAAGAGATCAATAATGGTCAACAGCCTCAAATGTTACGCGGTTTAGATGGTAACAAAGACCAAAGTTACTTCCTTTACACACTAAGCAGTGAGCAAGTTGCACGTAGCTTATTCCCAGTTGGCGGATTAGAAAAACCAGAAGTACGTCGAATTGCAGAAGAGCAAGATTTGATCACTGCGAAGAAAAAAGACTCAACGGGTATTTGTTTCATCGGTGAACGTAAGTTTACAGAATTTCTTGGTAAATACCTTCCAGCACAACCTGGCAATATTGAGACGCCAGAAGGTGAAGTTATTGGCAAGCACCAAGGTTTGATGTACCACACGCTAGGTCAGCGTAAAGGACTTCATATTGGCGGTCGCAAAGGCGGCGGCGGCAATGAAGACCCTTGGTTTGTTGGTGAAAAAGATCTTAAGCGTAACGTTCTTATTGCGGTACAAGGTAAAGATCACCCACTGCTTAAATCTGAAGGTTTAGTCGCTTCTCAACTTCATTGGGTAGATCGCACACCAATTACTGATGTTTTGAAGTGCACAGTAAAAACGCGTTACCGTCAAACTGATATTCCTTGTACAATCATCCCAATTGATGATGAAAACATTAAGGTTATTTTTGACGAACCACAAATTGCAGTGACACCAGGTCAATCAGCAGTATTCTATCAAGGTGAAGTTTGCCTTGGTGGTGGTATCATCGAAAAACGCATCTAACTAACGCAATATATTAGGAGTATTACTACGTGGCTAACGCACTTTATGACCGTACCATTGCATTTGCAGGAATATGCCAAGCTGTTGCTTTAGTTCAACAGGTTGCTAAGAATGGTCATTGCGACAACGACGCGTTTGAAGCTTCACTAAAAGCGATTTTGAATATAAACCCAAGCAATACTGTCAGTGTTTATGGACGTGAAGCGGATTTAAAGCTTGGGTTAGAATGCTTAGTTAAAGGTATCGACAGCACACCAACAGGTAGTGAAATCACTCGCTACATCATCAGTTTAATGGCTTTAGAGCGTAAACTTAGTGGTCGTAACGATGCCATGTCTCAACTAGGCGACCGAATTCAAATGCTTGATCGCCAATTAGAACACTTTGAATTATTGAGCGAGCAAATGATCAGTAATCTAGCGAGCGTTTACCTTGACGTCGTTAGCCCGATCGGTCCTCGAATTCAAGTGACAGGCACCCCTTCAGTTCTGCAGCAGACAAGTAATCAACATAAAGTTCGTGCTCTATTATTGTCTGGTATTCGTAGCGCTGTTTTGTGGCGACAAGTGGGTGGTCGACGCCGCCATCTCATCTTCGGACGCAAGAAGATGGTCGAGCAAGCTCAAATCCTCTTAGCTAGAATATAATACCCAATTACCAGCTCGCGCATCGTCGCGAGCTCATTGTTTTATATCAAAGTACTTTGTCTCAAAATACGAGCAACGCAAACGTTTGCGTAATGTTCGTGACAAACGTGCGCGATATTGGTATAAAGCTCACGAAATTTAGAAACTCAATTCAGGAGAACATCATGGAACTGTCAGCACTGACTGCTGTTTCACCAGTAGACGGCCGTTACGGAAGCAAGACAATTGCATTGCGCGAAATTTTCAGCGAATACGGTCTATTGAAGTACCGTACTATTGTTGAAATCCGCTGGCTACAAAAACTTGCTGCGACGACTGAGATTGCAGAAGTACCAGCATTCAGCGCAGAAGCGAATCAATTCCTAGACAACCTTGCTGCAAACTTCTCTGAAGAAGATGCTCGCCGTATCAAAGAGATCGAGCGTACAACTAACCACGACGTTAAAGCAGTTGAGTACTTCCTAAAAGAAAAAGTCGCTGACGTTCCTGAACTGCACGCAGTAAACGAGTTCTTCCACTTTGCATGTACTTCTGAAGACATCAACAACACATCACACGCTCTAATGCTTAAAGAAGCGCGTGAGAACGTGATTCTTCCAGAAATCCGTAACCTAATCGACGCGATCAAAGCACTAGCAGTGGAATACCGTGACATTCCTCTTCTATCTCGTACACACGGTCAGCCTGCTTCTCCATCTACAATGGGTAAAGAAATGGCAAACGTGGCGTACCGTATGGAGCGTCAATTCAAGCAGATCGAAAACGTTGAGATCCTTGCGAAAATCAACGGCGCAGTAGGTAACTACAATGCTCACCTTTCTGCTTACCCAGAGCTAGATTGGCATAAATTCTCTGAAGAGTTCATCACTGAGTCTCTAGGCGTTACTTGGAACCCTTACACAACTCAGATCGAGCCACACGATTACATCGCTGAGCTGTTCGACGCTATCGCTCGTTTCAACACTATCCTGATTGACTTCGACCGTGACGTTTGGGGTTACATTGCACTAGGCCACTTCAAGCAGAAAACCATTGCTGGCGAGATTGGTTCTTCAACAATGCCTCACAAAGTTAACCCAATCGACTTTGAAAACTCTGAAGGTAACCTAGGTCTTGCAAACGCTGTATTCGGTCACCTAGCACAGAAGCTTCCTGTTTCTCGCTGGCAACGTGACCTAACCGACTCAACGGTTCTACGTAACCTTGGTGTTGGTGTTGGCTACGCGATCATTGCTTACACTTCTACGCTTAAAGGCATTAGCAAGCTAGAAGTAAACCGTGAAGCGCTTCTTGCTGAACTAGACAAGAACTGGGAAGTACTAGCAGAGCCAGTACAAACCGTAATGCGTCGTTACAATATTGAAAAACCGTACGAGAAGCTAAAAGAGCTAACTCGTGGTAAGCGTGTAGATGGCGAAGCAATGCGTAACTTCATCGACGGCCTTGAGCTACCTGAGCACGAGAAAGTACGTCTTAAAGAAATGACGCCAGCAAACTACATCGGTCAAGCAATCGAGCTGACTGACAAGCTGTAATCACGCTAACGCATTAAAAATTAAGAGGGCTGACGTGAATGCGTCAGCCCTTTCTTTTTAATTCTTTTGGAAAAACAGTGTTATCTGGCCAACTTCAATACCAAACTTCTTAATTTTAGTTAAATTGAATACATGCTTTTCGTCTTGACGATATAGCCAGTCATCAAAAGCGACAACGACAGTAGAATCATCCATTTTAAGCTCAAAATCATACTGCCACTGAAGTGCATTCCCCGCTTCCACGCCGCTAGCTTGACCAATAATATCATCCGCTTCCCCTACATACTGGTCTTTACCTACCCGCTTAATCGTCCAGATACGTTGGTCAATTTCGCCATCAGCAAAGACAAAATCCTCAACAAGCGTTAACGTATCCCCTTCAACCACACCATCGATAGAAACGCTGAATCGACGTGTTTGTTTATCTGTATAATCTTGAACCATTCCCCATGCTTGTGTTCGCCCGTCGAAATACTCAAACAAATCAAACTGAGGCTTCGATGTTTTATAATCGCCAATATCGTTTGAGCACGCTGTTAAAAAAACGATTAAAAAGAAGGCAAGAGCACGAAGGTATTTAATCATTGAGTTCGTCCTATTAATTGGGCACGTAAATCAGGATAAGTTGTATTTGGCGAAAGCCAGATGGCTAGGAAGGCATCATTTAGATGTTCATCATCTATGGTTCCGATCAATGCAGGATCTTGATCAGAAGCTTTTCGGTAGTAAAAATAGCCGGACTGACCGTCAGTGACATAAGTAAGATTTTCCCCCTCTTGGATATCAGGGAATATTTGATCGAGCTTATCAACCCACTGACTCCTCTCTTCAGGGTGATAGCCCAGCTTTTCCCATTGCTCTTCTGTTGCCTCTAACAACTGGTTTTGAGAGATATTCCGTTGATAATCGATTGATAAAGCCAGAGGGTGAGGCGTGATATCTTTGGCTAAGGAGTAGAATCCAGATGGCGTCTTTAATTGAGACTGATAAACATCAAAGATAAAAACAGTCAATTGCGCTTGCCCCACAGAAGGCCAGCTAGACCAAGCCAATTTATCGTTCGCGGCAGATGCGTAGCAATAAGAATTATAAAACAAACTAGTGGCGAGCACCGCTGCGAATATTTGTTGCGTGATATTCATATCTATACACCCTTTTGATAACGATAATCATCAGTGCCCACTCAGCAAAAAGAATCATAAAAGTCAGTGTAAAATCAAAAGGAAATTGCACAGCGCCTAATTTCATTCCTGCGAAATAGCTAAGCGCTCCACTCAATCCTGTCACTATAGATACGGCCCAGAAAGGGTAACGGTTCAAAATAGGAACAAGATAGTTGGCATACCACAAAAAAATACCCCATAAAGCAGCAAGCCATATAGGGAATCCGGCAGTTAAAAACTCAAATAGTCCAAAGAATGTATTTGTGTGGTCAATCGTTAAACCAATGATAAATAACAGCAATAGACGGTCGAGACGCAAAGCACCATATTTAGCACTGACAACAATGGTGAAGACCACTAAGCTTAACGTCACCCACTGCCATTTTTCCGTTCCTAGAATCGCCATAAACCACAAGATTTGAAACCAGGTCGAAATTAGAATCAGCTGCGACGTTTTCATATTAAGCTCTCTGGAAAGTCATATGAACAGTGCTGATACTCTTAGCTTTGAAGCCACCTTCGCAGTAGCAAAAATAATAATTCCACATCCGAATAAAGGTGTCGTCAAACCCCAGCTCCCTCACCCTATTCTCAGCAGCATTGAATTTTTGATACCACGCATTCAAGGTCTGAGCGTAGTCGAGACCAATATCATGTAAATCTCTCAATACGAGGTCACTTTGGTTAGTTGCAGCATGTGTTAATGCCGTAATCGATGGAAGGAAGCCCCCCGGAAAAATATACTTCTGGATGAAATCAACGTTGTCGCTGTAATAGTCATAACGTTGATCAGCAATCGTAATAGCTTGAATCGCCATTAGACCTTGAGGTTTCAACAGCGACTGACATTTTTGAATATAAGAATTTAAAAACTCTTTACCAACGGCCTCTATCATTTCAATAGAAACCAACTTGTCGAACTGACCTGTCAAATTTCTATAATCTTGTTTTAAAAGCGTAATTTTGGTTTGTAAGCCTTTCAATTCAATCTGCTCTTTCGCATATTGGTATTGCTGCTCTGATATGGTCGTGGTGGTCACTTGGCAACCGTATTTCTCAGCCATATAAATCGCCATTGCTCCCCAGCCAGTTCCAATTTCTATCACTGAGTCATGCTCTGTTAATTTAAGCTGTTGACACAGGCGCTCCATCTTATTGATTTGAGCTTGCTCTAACGAATCATTGGAGGAAGAAAATATCGCAGAGGAGTAAAGCATATTGGTATCTAGGAATGTTTGATAGAGCTCATTGCTTAGGTCATAGTGCGCTTGGATATTCTTCTCTGAGTTAGCCACCGTGTTTCTATTCATCCAATGCCCTAGCTTGTAAGTTAACTTTGATAGAAAGCTGGTGCGATTCTCAATAGAGTCGAGAGCCGTTAGGTTAAGCGCCATCAATTCCATTAAAGTTGTGAGATCAGGACTATCCCACCAACCATCCATGTAAGCTTCGCCTGCAGCGATACTCCCGCCAGTCAGTAAACGAGCATAAAAAGCCGGGTTCTTCACTTCGATAAGCGCTTTAGGCTCTCCATCCTTTGGTCGTCCAAACATATGTCTTTCAGTGCGCTCATGCTCTGAAAAGGATTCAACAACCGTTAGACTGCCTTTGTTGATTTTATACAAGCAAGTAAGTGCAATGCTTCTCGCTGTTTTTTGCCCTGTCGTCAGTTGCCCCGGAAATGGTAACGCTTGAATATTCATCATGTTCTATGCTCCTCGACTTGTTTCTCTTTTGGTTGAGCACTATCTTTTGCTTGGTATTTAGGATGAGAATAAAAAGGCGCTCCCTTGCACCAAAGCTTGAATGCATGCCAGTAGATACCGGCAACTACTTTTACTGCCATAACCGGCGTTAAGATCAGATGTTTAAGTAGATTTTTTGATGTCATCGGCTGCTTTATCATACTCAAGGTGGCATCGAACTCTTTATTCGAACGATGACATTCCAAGTGGACGAACAACCTTTTATCGAGTGGCTTTAAACGCCAAACGTATTGCTGTTCGACTGGATTAAATGGAGATACATGAAAGGCTTTTTCGTGTTTATACGGGGAGTTAGTGTCGGCTGGAATCGCATAATAGTGTCGCTCGTTCCAAGGTGTGTTGCTCACCTCTGCTAATAAATAGCGCCACACACCGTCTTCATCATAAAGGTAATAAAAGTTAACTGGGCTGAAATAAATCCCCAAATACCTCAAATGAACAACGGCTTCAACCCGGCCATTAACCCGCTCACCAGTCAATTCACTCACCTTGTCTATAACCGACTGTTTTAGACACCCAGCCCCTAAGTAGTCCTCGCGCTTGAAACGAGCCCAGTGCCACCATTTAGTGCCAAAACACCAGACGCTCTTGGATAATTGCTCAAGATTGTCCAAGTCGATACATGGCATAAACAGAGGATATTTGAGCTGATGCTTAACCGGTGTAAAGCGTCTATGCCGAACGTCACCAGTCAACAATGAGCAGTTGTGGTCAGCGTCCATTAGGCTGCCCCTTTTTGACCGACTTGCCCAGTTAACGCTTCTAGACCAGTAACAACATCTAAACCGCTTCTCACACCATCTTCATGGAAGCCGTTGTACCAGTATGCACCGCAAAACCAAGTTTGGTTATGCCCGTTGATTTCGCTACGGCGACCTTGCGCTCGCATAGATTGGCGGCTAAATACTGGATGGTCGTAATAGAAAGTGCGTAAGATTTTTTTCGAATCGATCTGCTCTGCACTATTCAGCGACACACAAAACGTCTCAGGTGCTTCGATATGTTGCAGTATGTTCATATTATAAGTGAGAGTCGGCGGTCTCTGTTGCTCATCTCGACCTCCGTCTAACCAATAATTCCAAGCCGCCCACGCAGCTTTACGTTTTGGCAATAAAGAAGCATCCGTATGAAGTATCACTTCGTTTTGCTGATACTCTAAATCGCTAAGGATATCTTGCTCAAGCTGCGTCGCATCATCCAGCATGGCCAACGCCTGATCGCTATGACATGCAAAAATGACATGGTCGAAACGCTCAATCTCGCCTTTAGCCCATACCTTTACGCCCGCAGAGTCTCTCGAAACTTTCTCCACTGGAGTCGCTAAACGGATTTTGTCGGAAAAGCTTCGTGTCAAAGGCTCGATATACGCTCTTGAACCGCCCTCAATCACGTACCACTGTGGGCGGTTAGTAACATCAAGTAAGCCGTGGTTTAAAAAGAATCGAGCAAAGAAATCTAAAGGGAATGCTCGCATATCCGCTAAGGTTGATGACCAAATTGCGGCGCCCATCGGTAATATGTAGTTTTTACTGAAGTAATCACTGAATTGATTCTCAGTGAGGAAATGACCTAACGTTTGTCCCTTTCCGGCGCCCAACTCAACGACTTCCTTAACGCTCTTGTTAAAACGCAAAATCTCAAAAATAAAAGAGTAGAATTTAGGATTGAGCCAATTACGCTTCTGAGCAAACAGTGTGGTAATGGTATGCCCGTTATACTCCAAACCCGTTGCATCGTTTCGTACGCTGAAACTCATTTGAGTCGGATTTCCCTTTACTCCAATCTCATTCATCATTTGAATAAAGTTTGGGTAAGTACGATCGTTATATACAATAAACCCCGTATCAACGGCGTATGTTTCACCAGCTAGCTCCACATCCACTGTCGCAGTGTGACCGCCAATATAGTCATTCGCTTCGTACACTGTAATATCATGTTGTGCATTCAGCCTGTATGCGCAAGTAAGCCCTGATATACCCGTTCCTATAATCGCAATTTTCATAATGAACTCCTTTACCCAGAGATGAGTTTTGAGGTGAGTACGTTTTGCCAGCGATAAGGAAGAGCCCCAAGCAAACGCATTAAGAGAGTAAATCTACGAGGAAAATAAATGTGAGATAAGCCTTTCGCTAAACCATCTCGAATCGCCTTTGATGCGTACTCCACACTGACCATCATTGGCATGGGAAAAGTGTTTTTATCGGTAAGTGGCGTTTCAACAAAGCCTGGATAAACAGTCGACACATCAATCGATTGTTTTTTAAGTGCTAGCTGCAAGGTCCTTGCGAGATAGCTCACCGCAGCTTTTGATGCACCGTAAGCTTCAGCACGTGGTAAAGCTAGTTCGCTAGCTATCGACCCAACGATAGCAATGCGATGACCCGCGCGAAACCGACTTTGGCAAGCTTCGATAGCATTAACCAATCCAATGACATTAATATCGAACACACGACGAAACAAGGCAGCTTCGATAACCCCGTTATCTATGTACTCACAGTTTCCTGCGTTAAGGATCCAAAGTTCGGGTTCTAAATCGAGTTTGCCAATTGCCCGAGTCGTCTCATTTAAATCAGTCAGATCAAATTCTAAAGGGGTAATTAAACTTGAGTAGTGCTGTAAAAGCTGCAAAGCAAGGCTATTTCTGCCACAAGCGACAACGTGCCAGCCACTGTCAGCATAATCTTTCGCTAGTTGCATCCCAATGCCAGAAGTAGCGCCTGTAATTAAGACGCAATTCATTGCCCTAGCCTCTGTTTAATCGTCTTAATCACTTTTCCAAGTAGAGGTAAATTCTCGTAAAGCATCTCCCCCAAATCGAAGTAATCGCGGTGGTAGATGACCTTACCTTGGTAAAACTTAAGATGACTGACTCCATTAACTTGAACCTGAGAACCACTCTTAAGCTTTGGATGCTCTAACGTCATCGTCCAAGTGAGAAAACCGCTGTCTCCAACTTGCTGCTGCTCTTTTATATCAAATTCGCAACGATGAACATTCGAGTACAAGGAAGAAAAATATTGCTGCAATGCACTCCACCCTTCTAAACGATGGGCTGCATCTTCAAACACAACATCTTCATGGTAGATATCGTCTAGCAAATATAAATTACGTTTACTTAAGTGCTGGTAGACCGAACCAACTGACTCAACATTCATCCTTTCACCTTTGCTATACAAGGTACAATGCGTACAACATGTTAAAAGTAGGATACTTTTTTGAGCTGTACAAACATGGAAAACTTACTAATTTCCGGTTTATACGTTGATTTGATTCGCTTGGATCAAAAAAGGCTTGGTACAAAACCAAGCCTTTTTTATTAATTCAATCAAGTGCTAATTTAAGCGTTATGAATTACGTAACACGTTTATGCGTTTATCTAACGGTGGATGGCTCATTAGTAGCTCTGTCATCGAACGTTTGCCATTGATACCAAAAGCCATCATAGAACCTTCAAGCTGTGACTCATGGCTAACCTTTAGACGCTCAAGCGCTGCTATCATTTTCTGTTTTCCGACCAATTGCGCTGCACCCGCATCCGCATGGAATTCGCGATGGCGGCTGTACCACATAGTAATAAAGCTCGCCAAGAAGCCGAAAATCAACTCCAATACCATAGAGACACCGAAGTAAACCATCATATTGCTTCCGCCTTCCTCTTCATCGCTATTTGACGAAACAATGTTCGCGATAAAGCGTGATAAGAAGATAACAAATGTATTCACAACACCTTGCATCAAGGTCATAGTGACCATGTCACCGTTAGCAATGTGACTCACTTCATGGGCAAGTACAGCTTCTGCCTCATCACGAGTCATATTATGAAGTAGGCCCGTTGAAACAGCGACAAGCGAATCATCACGCTTCGCACCGGTTGCAAATGCATTAATGTCCGCAGAATCATAGATCGCTACGGTTGGCATACCAATGCCTACTTGCTCTGATTGACGGCGAACCGTTTCCAGAAGCCAATGTTCTGTCTCGTTACGTGGGCTCTCAATCACCATGCCGCCAACAGAGCGTAACGCCATGCTTTTTGACATCATCAATGAAATAAACGAACCACCAAAACCAAATACAGCCGCCATTAACAGTAACCCTGACAGGCTACCAGGCTGCATCCCCGTTACAGCATAAACAATATTGAGTACAACACTTAACACCAGCACGACTGCTAGGTTGGTTGCTAAGAACAACATGACACGCTTCATTACTTTTCTCCGAAACTGGAAGCTTATTATTATATGTACCGCCAAGGCGCTCCTATCTTCGAGCATGAAGAAGGTTTTTACGTTTGGCAGCTGCAATAAAATACTTGTTTTATAGATATAGTCTATCTGTTTTAAAAACAAGGTTAAGTCTCAAATTGAAACATTTGTTTTCTTAAACGCTAAGATCGTAAAAAATATGACCAATTCATCGACATGCGTGATACCTCGCCAAGCACCAATAAACAGCTGTAAAAAGCATTAGACTTTGGTCTTATTGTACTTAAACCTAGGCATGCTAAATTTTGCTTAGATATAAAATCCACGAATAAAGGGATAACATCATGGTTGAAACTAGCAACTATCAAATGGCTATTGATTTACTTTGCTGTCACCTTGGTATTTCAGAGGAAGAAGCGAAACAGCAACTCGGCATCACTTCCGAGCATGCATCACAAGCGCATGTTGCAGAAATGCAGCAAGCTATGTTGGGGCTGACAAACGAAAAATAAGCGAGTCTCAACAAATGACAAAGGGCAGCCTCATTGGCTGCCCTTTATATTTTTATTTACTCACTTTTGGATTACGCAAAAAGAGGCTCTACATTAATGTATTTGCCTAACTCTTTACGCTTAACGCTTGGTACATAAGGAATCTCACCGATTTTTGGTGCGTCAATTTTCTGCTCAAGCATTTCAATAATTTCAGCATAGTGCTCTGTACCTGGGTTAACACGGTTAGCTACCCATCCCACAACATTAAGACCATCAGCTTTAATCGCATCAAGTGTTAACATTGCATGGCTTAAGCACCCAAGTTTAATACCAACGACAAGCACAACAGGAAGCTTTTCTTGTTGTACCCAAGTCGATAGGCAGTCTGCATCAGAGACAGGAACTCGCCAACCTCCTGCACCTTCGACAAGAACGATATCAGACTGTTGTTTGTGCTGCGCTAATTTGTCGCTTAATACTGAATACTCTATCTCGATACCTTCTGCTTTTGCTGCAATGTGCGGTGATGCAGGCAGCTCAAGAGCGTATGGGTTAACGTCATCATAAGCGACATCAACCGTAGATGCGTTTTGTAAAAAAAGCGCATCTGAGTTACGAAAACCCAATTCTGTTTTGTCACTACCAGCGGCAACCGGTTTGTAGCCAATGGTTTTAAGACCTTTATTCGCTAACGCGTTTAAAATTGCTTTAGAAGCAACTGTTTTTCCAACATCGGTATCCGTACCAGCAATAAAAAATGCATCAATCATCGATTAATAACCCCTAAACAAACCTGATATGTTGCAGGTAGAAGACCCTGATGGTTTTTGAATGTTTGATACGCTCGCTCAACTTGCATCAGTGCTTTGCGACTGGTCAAGCCTTGTGAGCGACCACTTACATGATTTGCACCAATGCCTTTTAAATCACGCATTAAAGAAAAAGCAGAATCGTACCAAACTGTGATCGTGGGCAAGTTTAGTCGATGGTTTTGGCATTCGGATTGCGCTAACGCAATTTTTACCTGATTGGTACTTATAAAATCATTGACGTGTTGATATGAGTCAATTTTCGCCCAAGATGCCTTTAACTCACAAAGAGAACCATCAAGCAGGGTAGAGAAAGCAGCTTGACCACAAGGTTTCAATACTCGACGAATTTCTCTTAGTGGTCGAGACAAGTCTTCACACCACTGCAATGCAAGGCTAGAAAACACAAAATCAAAACTCTCATCACCAAAAGGAAGCTGTTCAGCGTCACCTTGTTGATAGCTAACAGATTGATCTCCGCAGCGCTGCTTAGCTCTATTGAGCATTTCAGAAGAGAGGTCAAAGCAGACTACTTGAGCACCACGCTCAAGCAGACGTTTGGAAAAATAGCCGGTACCACACCCAAGGTCTAGAACCCTTTTGCCCTCTAAACTTACCGGGAGGAGCGTTAATAACTGTTCACCTACATCTCGCTGGAAAGCCGCATGAAGATCATAGCTTTTAGCCGCTTTACCAAATGCTTCAGCAATGGCTTGCTTATCGACCATTATTTCAGAGTTAATTGCAATAGCTTGGTTCATTAACCCACCTTTTCCAATGCTTTATATAAATGCTTCGCAAGCCATTCCACTTGCGATTTATCGTGGTTCGCTGTCAACGTAATACGAAGCCTAGCGCTACCTTTCGGTACAGTCGGTGGCCTTATCGCCGTCAACCAAGCACCGCTGCGGTTTAACTCTGCCGCCACAGCCATTGAGCGCTCTGCATCCCCAAGCACCAATGGCTTTATTGGTGTTCGAGTTTCAACATAACCAGGAAACGAAGAAAAACATTCTGCATAATAGTGCTGAAGCTCTAGGAGTTTGTCTCTTCGCCATTGTTCGGTTTGAATCATATTGAGCGCATATGTCAGTGCATACGCCTGTGCAGGTGGCATTGCCGTCGAATAAACATGATGACGAGAAAACTGAGTGAGGTAATCCCCAACCTCATGGCTACATAAAACTGCGGCTCCCGACAACCCGAACGCTTTGCCAAAAGTAACCACCAAGAGTTCTGGTTTAATGCCGAATTCGCTACAACTTCCGCGACCATCTTCGCCCAACACACCGACACCATGTGCATCATCTACAGCCAGCCAAGCTTTACCGTTGGTCACATCTCGAATTTGTTTTAACGGAGCACAATCACCATCCATGCTAAATACACCTTCGGTGACAACTAAAGCATCGGAAGTCAGACGTTTTTTCAAAGATTCGACGTCATTGTGTTTAAAGCGTGTCATCGTCGCTGGTGATAACATCCCCGCTTCCATCAAAGAAGCGTGGTTGAGCTTGTCTTGAATAAGCAAATCACCTTTTTCAAGCAATCCAAATAACAAAGCTTGATTGGCAGAAAACCCAGAACTAAACAAAATAGCTCGTTCAAAACCTAACCACTCACACAATGCCGCTTCTAAGTTTTTATGCGCTGAACTAAAGCCCGTCACCAACGGAGAAGCACCGCTACCATTGCCATACAAAGCAATGCCTTCCTGCCACGCCTTGGACAGTTCGGGAGCACAGGCTAAACCAAGATAATCATTACTCGAGAAATTGACGAATTTATCGCCATTGCACTCAAGTTCAGGACGGTTTCCAGCAGAAAGCGGCATTAACCTGCGAGTAAGGCCCGATTGCTCCCGACTTGCAAGAGCATGACGAATACGGTCGCTAAACGCTGGCATCGTAAAACAGATCATCTTTCGCAGGTCGAGAAGCAACTCGCTCCACCACACGATCTAATAAATCATTTTCTTCAATTTCATCTGGTTTCTGCGAAACTTCTTGGCTATTAATTCCAAGTTTCTCAAAAAGCATCATATCTTTATCTTCTGACGGGTTAGGTGTCGTTAACAGCTTACAACCGTAGAACACTGAGTTTGCTCCAGCCATAAAGCAAAGCGCTTGCATTTGTTCATTCATATCTTCGCGGCCAGCAGACAGACGTACCGCCGACTTAGGCATCATGATTCGAGCGACTGCTATCAAGCGAATAAAATCAAACGGGTCAACATCATCCACTTCTTCTAGAGGCGTCCCTTTGACTTTCACCAACATATTAATTGGCACACTCTCTGGATGAGTTGGTAAGTTAGCTAACTCGACAAACAAGCCAGCACGGTCGTTTGCATTTTCGCCCATACCAATGATGCCACCTGAACAAATCTTCATCCCAGCATCACGAACATGAGAAAGCGTATCTAGACGATCTTGATAGGTACGCGTCGTAATAATATTGCCGTAGAACTCTGGCGAGGTATCTAAGTTGTGGTTGTAGTAATCCAAACCCGCTTCTGCCAGTTCACTCGCTTGTTCCGGAGTTAACATGCCTAGCGTCATACAGGTTTCAAGCCCCATGCCTTTCACACCTTCAATCATTTTACGAAGATGCGGCATATCACGCTGTTTCGGATTTTTCCACGCAGCACCCATACAAAAACGTGTTGAACCAGCATTCTTCGCTTTTTCAGCAGCATCCAATACTCGATCGACTTCCATTAGACGCTCTTTCTCTATATCAGTCGTATAGCGGGCACTCTGAGGGCAATATTTACAATCTTCAGGACAGGCTCCGGTCTTAATCGACAGCAACGTGCTCACTTGAACGTGATTGTGTTGTTGAAATTGGCGATGAACCATTTGCGCTTCGAAAAGAAGGTCCATAAATGGTTTTTCCATGAGCTCACGAACTTGTGCAACAGTCCAGTTGTGACGTACTTCCACGTGCATTCCTTTAGTTATTAGATTTGTTACTTGGCTAGTCTAACCACACCCTGTAGACTGTCAACAATTAAGAAAATTAAAAGTTTACAAATGGTTAAAATTTAACCAATCCTATTTGGAGTTTGGTACATGGATCTCACCTTCGATCGCCGTCATATCTGGCACCCTTACACTTCGACGCTAACACCTCTAACCTGCTACCCGGTCGTCTCAGCTAATGGTGTTCAAATACAACTTGAAAATGGCAAGCAACTTGTTGATGGGATGTCATCGTGGTGGTCGGCCATTCACGGCTACAACCACCCTGCCCTTAACGCCGCTGCACATGGTCAAATTGATAAAATGTCTCATGTGATGTTTGGTGGCATTACTCATGAACCAGCGATTGAACTATGTAAAAAGCTACTTAACTTCGCGCCAAGCAACTTAGAACACGTATTTTTGGCGGACTCTGGTTCTGTTGCTGTGGAAGTGAGTCTGAAGATGGCACTGCAATATTGGCACGCAAAAGGTGAACAACGATCAAAGTTCTTAACACTGCGAGATGGCTATCATGGTGATACGTTTGCAGCGATGTCCGTTACTGACCCCAATAACTCTATGCACTCACTTTATAAAGGTTTTTTGCCAGAGCATATCTTCGCCGATTCCCCTAAAACAGGCTTCTGGCAAGATTGGGATGAAAGTGATCTAGAGAGCGTCAAAGATAAACTTTCACGACACCACAAAGAGATAGCAGCAGTTATTTTGGAGCCTATTATCCAAGGTGCTGGAGGGATGCGAATTTACCACCCTAATTTCCTAAAAGGTGTTCGTGAACTTTGCGATAGTTATGGTGTTTTGTTGATCTTAGACGAAATAGCAACAGGATTTGGCCGAACCGGGAAAATGTTCGCGTGTGAACATGCTGGTATTCAGCCAGACATTTTATGTGTAGGGAAAGCATTAACTGGTGGGTACATGACCTTATCCGCTACGCTGGCCACTAAAAACGTCGCTGACACTGTTTGTGGCGGTGAAGCAGGCTGTTTTATGCACGGGCCAACGTTCATGGGTAATCCACTCGCATGTGCGGTAGCAGAAGCAAGCATGACACTGTTAGAAAATGGGGAGTGGAAAGAGCAAACTCATCAAATTGAGACAGCCTTTGCCGAGTTGTTACCCAAGCTTAAGCAACACGCATTAGTTTCTGATGTGCGCTGGTTGGGCGCTATTGGTGTGGTTGAAGCAACGAAGTCCGTCAACATGGAAGTGATTCAAGCCCACTTTGTTGAGCAAGGCGTGTGGATTCGCCCATTTGGCAAGCTCATCTATATGATGCCGCCCTATATTAGCAGTATGGCAAACATTGAACAGTTGGTCGCAGCAATTGAATCTGCACTAAACAACCCTGACTGTTTTCAATAATCCCCTTCCCGCAGAAAGTAAAAGAGCGCATGACTCATCACGTCACTGCGCTCTCTATTATCATCAAACGATTGTTATTTCTGCTCAATCATCCAACGTTGGAATTCTTTACGCTCTTCTTCGGTAGCTCTGCTATACCATATTTTCAACTGCAGCGACGCCTCACTTTCTGCTTTTGTCTTAACTTCAGTCACTTGAGTTTTCTGCACCTGGTCTAGCTCTTTTTGAAGTTCACGAATGGTGCCAGATTCAAATATCAAGCCACGTTGCTGATTATATTCTTTGACTAATTTTTCGATATTTGAATACGGTAGAAATGTATCTGCAGGCGGCAATATCTCTTGAGTCGTACTAACGTCTTCCCCTTTTTGGGTTATTTCAAAGATGTCCGAACCAGATTTAACATTTTTGGTGATCGTTGACAGACGTTTCGAGTTTAGTTTTATTTTAGTCTTTGTCGACGAGTCAAGCATTGCAACAACAACATATGGCGGCGCTGAATAGTGCTCTTTCTTGCCACTTTCAATTAATTTACCACCAAAACTCAGCACCAATTGGTTTTGGCCATTCACTAACTGAATGTCTTCGGCATTTTTGATTTTCTCGCCATTGACAGAATGAATATCAACACCTTGTGCGAGCTCCACCGTTCCTGCATAACTCACGAGTGAAAATAAAGACAAGGCAAAAACCAGAACAGTACGCTTCATAAATACTCCTTATATGAAAAAAGCCAGTGCAATGCACTGGCTTAGATATTAACTTATATAAAAGCTAATTAGAACGCGATGTACATACCAGCAATTACGTTAGAGTAGTCACCTACATTTTCAACATCAGCGGCACCGTATTCTAGGTAAGCAGTAACATTTGAAAGTACAGCGTAATCAGCACCAACATAATAACCAGTCGCGGTATCATCTAGCTTAGTACCGTCAGCTAGCTTATCAGCTTGTACTTGGTGGTATGCAGCATAAATGCGAGCTTTATCGATTGTGTACGCTGCTGCTAGGCCCATAGATGTACCTTCATGGTTTGCAAACTCAAGTTTAACACCGTCGTTGTTACCACCAGATACACCAACTTCACCTTGGCCATCGTACTTAGTGAATGTAGCCGCTAAGTATAGGTTTTCGATAACATCTAGAGACGCAGAAATACCGTAAGCTGAACCGCCTTCTACGTAGTCAGGGTCAGTTTTCTTACCTTGGTCACCAGAAGCAAGGTAAGCAACTGCTACAGAGAATGCGTCTGTTGCGTAATCAGCAGAAACTGCGTAGTTAGCATCGTCATCTTCATCTGCACGAGTTTGGATGTCAGCAGAAAGCGCTAGGTTTTCAGCAACTGTTGTTTCGAAACGGATGCCTTTACCAGCAGACTCAGAAGAGTTGTAAACTACGTCAAATTCAGCCTGCTCGTTAGAAACTTCAGCCTTCTCTAGAGCACCGTAAGATGAACCAGTTTCACCGATAGATAACTTACCGAAATCACCTTTGAAACCACCAACAACATCATCGAATTTAGCAGCGCTGTTACCGTCGCCTTCGATTTCAAAAGAACCGAAAACTGCAACGTCATCGTTTAGAGCGTGCTCAAAGTCAATTTGAGCGTAAGCCCAAGTGTATACGTGTGCGTTTTCTTTTGACTTAGCTTCGCCATCTTTTTGAGCTTCACTAGTTTGAACGTAAAGATCAACTTCACCCTTAACAGCTACTGAAGTGCCGTCTTGGTTGTATAGTTCAAATGCGTTTGCTGAACCTGCTGCTAGAATAGCTAGAGCTACTAGAGTCTTTTTCATAATAATCCACTGCCTTTTCTTAATTTGGGAAATCCTTATCCGGTTCCCTTTATGTTTGTTGATGATGACTTTGAACTCTTATTGGTCAAATGTCATCGTCACTAAATTGCGAGGTCTAGATTGCAAAAGATTATCCTGCGTGTCAAATCTTCTAAAAAAACCAGATAAAAAAACATAAATTCAATGCAAAACAATAACTTGCATAATTTTGCGCACATTTTACGACCAACTTCATAAGCTTCCACTGCGCAAAGCAAAAAACAAATAAAACAGTCGCAATAGTCACATCAACTAAAAATTAACATAAAATAGCCTATACGTAGATTTTTACACTAATCGAGAAGCGGTTGTGGGGTTATATATTTTTTACATTTAGAAATTATTCTAAGTTCCTGATGGTTCAGTTTTTTTTTGTGAACAAGATCCACATTTGGTTAATAAGGATTCTATTTCGTGAGCTGAGTAGTACTTAGATAACTGTGCTATCATCCCTCTCCCGTTATAGAGATCGCAGTATGACAACCAGTAAAATCCAACAATCCATTCGCCACAGCTATCAAAATCTACAGTCTCAGCTTGATAACTTTGTACCTCGCCGCGCGCAGAACTATCTCGTTGCAGAAATAGCTAAGACTCTTTGTGGCGACTATCACAAATCAACACGTATTATTGTGGCTGAAGCTGGAACGGGAATTGGTAAGTCTCTCTCTTATTTAATGGCGACGATTCCCGTTGCGCTGTTCAATAACCGTAAAGTTGTCATCTCCACCGCTACCGTTGCGCTTCAAGAACAACTGGTCAACAAAGACCTGCCTCTATATAGAAGACTGACAGATCGTGAGTTTTCTTTCATTTTGGCAAAAGGAAGACAGCGTTACTGCTGCGCAGAGAAACTCGCATCCGCTTCCGGAGTTGATGGCGGCCAGCTCGCTATGTTTGAAACAAAACCTAAAAAGAAAGACATTGACCAGCTAGAACTGATGTACAAAAAGCTTGCTGAGAACAAATGGGATGGTGACCGAGATTCCTGGCCAAAACCGATCAGTGATGAAATCTGGCAAATGATTGTCAGTGACAAACATAGCTGTAACGGCAGCATGCCTGCACACCGAGGATGTCCTTTCCAAAAAGCTCGCTCAGAAATGGACAAAGCAGATGTCATTATTGCCAATCATAGTTTAGTTATGGCTGATGCTGACCTAGGCGGCGGCGTAATCTTACCTGAACCTGAAAATACAATTTATGTATTTGATGAGGCACACCACCTACCTCATGTCGCCAGAGACCACTCCTCTGCAGCGGCTAGTCTAAAAGGTGCAGCGACTTGGCTAGAGCGACTCAATCAGTCAGTTGCAAAATTTGCGGGGATGGCTGATGAAAAGCGTGTCAGTCGATTTAGAAATGAGCTGCAAGATTCTGTACAACAGTTAATCCCCTCTTTATCTCAACTGGCAACTCGTTTCGATCCTGCCCATTTTAATGAGAGTATTTACCGCTTTGAAAACGGCAAACTACCAAGCTGGCTAGAAGAAGAATCTAAAGAGCTAAAAAAATTGTCGCAAAAAGGTGCTCAAGCGGTAGGTAAAGTGGCGGATCTAATAGCGGAGCGTGTTAAAGATGGTGAGCTCTCTAGTCGGTTAGCTGAACCTGCATTGGCAGAATTAGGTTTCTTCATCCAGCGGATGGACAATTTAGCCGCGGTTTGGAACCTAATGGCTGAACCTCAACGAGAAAAAGGAGCACCTTTAGCTCGTTGGTTAGAAGTGAGCCCTGAGCGAGATGGTGATTTCATCGTCAATGTTTCTCCTCTAGAGGTTGGTTGGCAACTTGACCAACAGCTTTGGAGTCGATGCGTCGGTGCGGTACTCACCTCAGCGACAATGCGAGCTTTGAACTCATTTAACTTTTTCTGTCGACAGGCTGGGATCAGTGAAAAACCAGAAGATGGGGTAAGATTTTTGGCTCTCGCTTCACCGTTTGATTACCAAAATCAAGCGGAACTTTATGTTCCTAAAATGAAGTACGAACCTCAAGCACCTCAATTTACGGAATATCTTATCGAAATTTTGCCTAACTTAATTGAGGACAAACAAGCTAACTTGGTTCTATTCTCTTCATATTGGCAAATGAATAAAGTTGCAGAGGCTCTTTCCACAGATTTCGTTAAAAGGGGCTGGGCTTTACAAGTTCAGGGCCAGGAATCGCGAACAGAAATTCTCAATAAACATAAAACGCTGATCCAATGCCAAAAAACCAGTGTCTTATTTGGAACGGGGAGTTTTTCTGAAGGTTTGGATCTACCGGGTGAGCTACTAGAGAATTTAATCATTACCAAAATTCCCTTTGGTGTACCGACTTCTCCAGTAGAACAGGCTCATGCTGAGTACATAGAAAATCGAGGTGGTAACCCATTTATGCAAATTACCGTCCCAGAAGCGAGTAAAAAGCTGATTCAATCTGTCGGACGCCTGCTGCGTAAAGAGAGGGATTCTGGTAAAGTCACCATCCTAGATCGCCGTATTGTGACTAAGCGTTACGGAAAATCGCTGCTGGATTCTTTGCCGCCTTTTAAGCGTGTCATTGAACACTAAAGTCTATTGACCTCATAAATAAAAGAACAACGAAATATGGAATTACTTGAGCCAACAATGCTGTTGGTGTTGGCCTTAGTTGCTTTCTCTGCTGGATTTATCGATGCTGTCGCTGGTGGTGGTGGGATGTTAACCGTCCCTGCCTTGCTATCTTTAGGCCTACCACCGCATATTGCACTTGGCACCAATAAACTAGCCGCTACCTTTGCTTCCTCTACAGCAGCTTTCACTTACTATAAGAAACGTTTATTCAAGCCACGCTGCTGGAAACGCGCTTTTGTATCAACCTTAATTGGCGCGACGCTTGGGACTCTATTTGTCGATCTCATTACCACAGAGTGGCTAGAAAAAATCTTACCGCTGATTATTTTAGCCGCAGCCGTCTATACTATTTGGCATAAAACACCAGACGCTAATCGCAACGAGATGCCCCAACCTTGCCCTGTCTTAAACAAAAAACAGTACGCTCAAGGCATGCTGCTTGGTTTTTATGATGGCGTTGCTGGACCAGGGACTGGCGCTTTTTGGACGGTTAGTTCTATGGCGCTCTATCGGCTAAATATTTTGCTCGCCTCTGGTTTAGCAAAAGCAATGAACTTTACCAGCAACTTCACCTCTTTAGTGACCTTCGCCATTTTGGGCCATATTGATTGGGTACTAGGTTTAACTATGGGGGTTTGTTTGATGGCTGGCGCATTTGTAGGTGCCCACTCAGCAATTCGTTTTGGGGCTAAATTCATTCGACCAGTCTTTGTCACTGTTGTCAGTATTCTTGCAGTAAAACTCGCTTATGAAGCTTGGTTTGTCACCTTATGAGTCGCTTTCAGCAATTAACTGCAACACTCGAACAACTCGCTCAACAAGCACATGAGCTAGACAAGCAACGCGGCGACAACTACAAACCTCTTTTTGATGAGCGGTTATTTCCCTGTAAATCCAAACGTCTATTACCTTGTGTTGAAGAAACACAAATCACATTAGAGAGTATTCTAAGAGAAGAAAAAACCGGGCAACTGGACTCATCACGAGCAGAATACTTAACAGACAAGTTAGTCGCTCAAATCAGTGCGATACAACGAGAAATTGCCACTACTGGTATCCGCCGCGCTGAGCCAAAGCATCATCGCTATATGCAGAGCCCCTTAAACGAACTTCAACAACACTTAGCTCAACATTGCGAATGGGAAAGACGACTCATTGAAATGGTCAAAGATAAACAGCGTAAACTCAATTCATTGCCACCATTTCAACGAGTTGAAGCAGAACAAGATTTATTAACGACGGAACAACGTTTAAAACGCTGCCAAGAGGCAAAGCGTAAGATTGAAAATCAAATCACGTACCGAGAGAGATACAGATAAATGTCAACACAACCAACAGGATTAGAAAACGCGTCGGACGAAATAAAGCTCGCCGTTGACCTTATCTACTTATTAGAGAGCAACGAAGTGGATCCAAAAGTCGCACTTCAAGCAATCAATATTGTTAAGTCGGATTTAGAAAGCAAGTTGGAGCAAGCTCAAGCATGTACCAACTAAACGTCAACCTGAACCAATTTCTCTCCGAGTTTTGGCACAAAAAGCCAACGATAATCAAACAAGGGTTCGTTGATTTTATTGACCCTATCTCTCCCGACGAATTGGCAGGTTTATCGATGGAGGAAGAGGTCGATTCACGCTTTATCTCCAACATAAATGGTCAGTGGAAAGCCAAACATGGCCCCCTAGAAGAGTCCCTGTTTTCTGAACTTGGCGAAAGCCATTACCAACTGATTGTCCAAGCGTGTAATCATTGGCATTTAGGCGCGGCAGAGCTGGTCGAGCCATTTCGAGGGATCCCTCAATGGTTATTTGACGATCTAATGGTATGTTACTCAGCGCCGGAAGGCGGCGTCGGCCCACATATTGATCAATATGATGTCTTTATTATTCAAGGCAGTGGTAAACGTCGATGGCGTGTAGGAGCTCTAGACCAAGGCCAATATCAAGAATCTGTTCAAGCGGGCGCTCTTCGTCAGATAGAAGGCTTTGATCCGATTATTGATGAAATTTTAGAGCCTGGAGATATTCTCTATATTCCGCCAGGCTTCCCACACGAAGGCAATACCATAGAAGCAAGCATGAGCTACTCGATGGGCTTTCGTTCTCCAAAAGAGCAGGAACTGCTTAGCAACTTTGCTGACTATGTATTGGCAAATGAAAAAGGCGATGTCCATTTACATAACCCGTCAATGAACACCCAACAACACAACGGAGAGATACTAAACTCTGATTTAGCTCTTCTGACCAAAATGCTCAAAGCGACACTTGAGTCGGAAAATGACGTCGCAGACTTTATGGCGACTACATTAAGCCAGTCTCGCCACCAGCTTGATATCGTTGAACCTGATGAGGCATATCAGCCTTTGGAAATCCGTTCTCATTTGGATGCCGGCGGGTCGGTTGTAAAAGTCTCTGGCTTACGCGCACTTTATAACCAAAACAACAAACAGGTTATTTACATTAATGGTGACGCTTACCCAGTCACAGATGGAGTGTTAACCACCCTTCTCTGCAATCAAACTAGCATCTCAAGCTCTGATATCGATCATTTACCAGAACAAGAGCTCGAACTTCTAACTGAGTTAGTTAATCTAGGCTTTTGGTATTTAGACTAAATGGTCATTTAGACTAGGCAAGTACTTCGCTTATTAGACTCCCTATAGCGCCAAATTTCGCGCTATAGGGAATAATGACAATCCGAGCATTAGACTTTAAATTGATTTACCAACTGCTTTTGTTCTTCAGATAACGTCCCAATCTGACCACTCACGGACTCTGACTCTTCTGCCTGAGATAATATCTGCGCACTGAGATCACGAATATTACTCACACTCTGATTCACCTCACCCGATACGGACTGTTGCTCTTCTGCCGCTTTTACAATTTGACTGTTCATATCGCTAATTGAGGCAATAGCTTCAAAGATATGACTCAACTCCCCGACAGCTTTTGCCACTTGCTGAGATGAGTCATTCGCTAAATCGTTTCCTTCCTGAATCGCTGCCACCACATCTTGAGTACCAGATTGTACACTGGCAATCACATCACGGATTTCGCCAACAGAAGATTGAGTGCGACTCGCGAGGTTACGTACTTCTTCTGCAACCACAGCAAAGCCTCGTCCTTGATCACCTGCTCGCGCGGCCTCGATAGCTGCGTTTAATGCTAACAAGTTAGTTTGTTCTGAAATGCCTTCAATCACAGTTAATATTTCCGTGATATTGGTGTTGTTCTTAGCTAATTCTTCAACGACTGGTACCGCCGCAGTCATACGTTCAACCAAGCGTTCCATCTCATATTGAGACGCTTCAATCACTTGTTGACCGACAGAAGCCGCTTCATTTGCTTTTTCTGCTTCTCGTACCGCTATCTCTGCATTCTGGACAACCAGACTAGCCGTTTGTGTCATCTCTTCAGAAGCTGTAGCCACTAGATCAACCTCTTTAAACTGAGCATCACTACTACTGCGAGTGCCTTGTGCTGCGACTTTGGACTGTTCCGAGGTTGCTGCAACTTGCAATGTTGTATCAACGATATCCTTAATGATGCCTTGAAGTTTATCTAAGAACTGATTAAATCCTTGTGCTAATTGGCCAATTTCATCACCAGATTTAACTTCAATACGTTGAGTTAAATCCCCTTCTCCAGAAGCAATATCTTCCAGTCGAGCTACAACTTCTCGGATTGGCTTCACTAAGCGAGATGCCATAAAGGTGATGACCAAAAGTCCAAATATAACCAGCACAGTACCCGCCATCATTTCAGTTTGGATACTTGATGCCACTTGTTCGCTAATAATAATGTCTAACTGAACCGCATCATGCAGCACACTCTCTTTAGGCATATCAAACAGCACACCCCAAGATTGGTTGGCGATCATAATCGGGGCAAAAACCGTCAACCATTGACCATCCTCACTCCATTTTGTTTGCACTGATTGAGCAAACAAAAGGTCTGTCAATTGAGCGCTCGATGTTATGTCACTACTGTAGGATTGTCCGACTGGTTTTGCACTATCATCACTTGCGACCAAAGTGCCGTCTAAACTAATAATTGAAATTGAACCTTGGCCACCAAACAGCTTTGCGTCTGACTGGTTTGCCAAACCTTTTAACGCATCTAGCCTTAAATCAATGCCAAAAAAGCCAACCGGAATATCATCAATAAGTATTGGAACAGAGATAGAGGAAGTAAGAAATTCACCACTGTCGTGAGAGATCAATCTAGGAGAAGAGATACAAGTGCTACCACTTGAGATTGGACAGAAGAAGCGCTCACTGTTGCTGTTGTCTGCTAGGTCTTTTTCTGTGAGTACGTTTGGAATTATGTTTTCACCATTGGTAGCAGTAATCCAATATGGCGCAAATCGGCCTTTCTCATTTGAGCCCACATACTCTGCATCTTCATAGTTAGCATCTTCACCGTCTAACAAGTTTGGCTCGAACACCAAATACGCACCTTGAATAGAGTCAAAATTGATGACAGATTTACGGACCATCTCATCCAATGCGGTACGTAGCTCCTCGCTATCACCAAAGTTCTCTTCAGTGTTCGTTTTTTGAAACATAGCGCTCGAAGCCAACATTTCTGCTCGATACAAGGCTTCACTCAAATATTCTGCAACCTCTGTCGCATTGAGAACGGCTTGGGTCTCTATCAACTGCTCTGACTTTTTCAGAACGGAACTTGCGCTCTGCTCTTTAATCAATTTTTGATTTGATACCGCGTTATATATAGAAAAACCGATAAGAGATAGTGAAGTAAGTAGCAGACAACACCCTGCTAATAGCGTTATTTTCCATTGAACGGACAGAGATCGCATAGTACATCCTTATAAGTAAATGATGGTGCATTTACACATCAGCGAGCTAGTTGATTAACAATTTAATTACAACACATTAAACCCATATATCAACGAAAAGTTTACAAATGTGTTAATAGGAATCAATCAATCGGTTTGCTTTAGTCTATATAAGTAGAAAGTGGTAACATCTCTTAAATTCGTCACAGAAAAACAATAAGGATCTCGGATGAAAGTCATCTCTTTCAACATCAACGGTCTACGTGCTCGACTACACCAACTTCAAGCCGTTATCGATAAACATCAACCAGACGTGATTGGTCTTCAAGAAATCAAGGTTCACGACGAAGCGTTTCCACTCGAAGATGTCGAAGCCATGGGATACAAGGTTTACTTCCACGGCCAAAAAGCCCATTACGGCGTAGCAATGCTGTGTAAGAAAGAACCTATCTCAGTTCAAAAAGGTTTTCCAACGGATAACGAAGAGCACCAAAAACGCATGATTATGGTGACGTTAGAAGATGACAATGGTGAAAAAGTGACGGTACTCAATGGTTACTTCCCTCAAGGCGACAATATTAACCATGAAACCAAGTATCCATATAAGCGTCAGTTTTATGCTGATTTAATGGGCTATCTAAACGAACACCATAACAATGATGAGCAAATCATCGTAATGGGTGACATCAACATTAGCCCTATTGATGCCGATATCGGTATTGGTGAACCAAACCGTAAGCGTTGGTTGAAAACAGGTAAGTGTTCTTTCCAACCTGAAGAACGTCAGTGGCTACAAACTTTGTTAGATTGGGGCTTTGTCGATACTTTCCGTCAGATCCACCCTGACGTCAATGACCGTTTCTCGTGGTTTGACTACCGCTCAAAAGGTTTCCCTGATAATCGCGGTCTGCGCATTGATGTGGTATTGGCGACACCAAAACTGGCAACGAAGTGTATCGAATCAGATGTGGACTACGAGTTACGTGGTATTGAAAAGCCATCTGACCACGCGCCGATTTGGTCAACGTTTAAGTAATAGATAGCTCAAACAAAAAATCCGGCGTCTAGGCGCCGGATTTATTTTAGAACTCATGCTTCAATTAGATAGCAACAAAGTCTGCTTCGTAAGCTGGGTTCACATCAACTTCGTAATCAACACCTTCAACACCAAAGCCGAATAGCTTCAAGAACTCTTCTTTGTACTCAACGTAGTCAGTCAGCTCTTTTAAGTTTTCAGATGTGATTTGTGGCCATAGGTCACGACAGTGTTGCTGAATGTCATCACGCAATTCTAGGTCATCAAGACGTAGACGGTTCTTGTCATCAACTTCCGCTGCGCTGCCGTCTTCTTTGTAAAGACGCTGGCTAAACATGCGGTAGATCTGCTCCATACAACCTTCGTGAACACCTTCCGCACGCATCTTCTTAAATACCATCGCAATATATAGAGGCATTACAGGAATTGCTGAGCTTGCTTGCGTCACTACTGACTTAAGAACTGCAACATTAGCTGTGCCGCCAGTTGCTGAAAGCTTGTCGTTTAGTGCAGTAGCTGCGCGGTCTAGATCCATCTTCGCTTTACCTAGCGCGCCATCCCAGTAGATTGGCCAAGTAAGCTCAGTGCCGATGTAGCTGTATGCGACTGTCTTACAGCCGTCAGCTAGCACGCCAGCTTCAGAAAGTGCATTGATCCAAAGTTCCCAATCTTCACCGCCCATTACTGTCACAGTGTCTTTGATCTCTTCTTCTGTTGCAGGCTCTACACTTGCTTCAATGATCAGATCTTTATTGGTATCAACCGCTGTCGATGTGTACGTTTCACCGATAGGTTTTAGAGATGAACGAATCACTTCACCTGTTTCAGGCATTTTACGCACTGGCGACGCAAGTGAGTAAACCACCATATCGATCTGACCTAAGTCTTCTTTGATCAAATCGATCGTTTTCTGTTTCGCTTCATTTGAGAAAGCGTCACCGTTTAGGCTTTTTGCGTAAAGACCTTCTTCACGCGCTAGCTTTTCAAATGCAACTGAGTTGTAAAAACCTGCTGTGCCTGGTTTTTTCTCTGTGCCTTCTTTTTCGAAGAAAACACCGATTGTTGAAGCGCCGCCACCAAATGCCGCAGCGATACGAGAAGATAGGCCGTAGCCACTTGATGCACCCACAACAAGAACGCGCTTAGGAGCGTCTTTGATTGGGCCTTGTGCTTTAGTGTAAGCAATTTGTTCTTTTACGTTAGCTTCACAGCCCACTGGGTGCGTAGTAGTACAGATAAATCCGCGAATTCTAGGTTTGATGATCATATTCAACTTCCTTAACAAAACCCCGCTAGGATAAAAGGTTCACCTCAACTTCGCATCTAATTTCTGTAAAAATGTCGCTAAAATGCAAGTGGTTGGAGCACTTTCAACCTGAACAGCTAAGTTCCGCACAAAATAAAGGCACCTACAAGAGGTGCCTTCTTCTAATGCTAAATTAAAGCAAATTCGGATTGAGTGTGCCTGTTACGCCGCACTATCCAGCTTTGCTTTGGCTTTTTTTGATTCACCATGAGTACGAACTTCGCTGAAATCATGGCTAAAGTGGTCAACTTGAATTGCTTTGTAACGTAACTGGTCAGCAGCAACAACTTGGTCAACTTCATCTTGAGTTAGTACGTTAGCCTCAAGCGCTTGCGCTAAACGATCCTTTAGCAAGCCCTTACGAGCCACTTTGCCCTCTTTCGCTGCACGCATCAATTTACGCTCTAACCCTTTCACGTTGTACATCGCAATGAAAGCATTTTCCATTAGGCCAACACTGTCATCTTCCTCTTTACCGATGTAGCAAAGGTGAGTAAGGCGATCTCGGTGTGCTCCTGGTGTCATCAAGCTTTCCGCGAGTTTCACCGTTAAGTTGTCACTTGGTTTCTCGTAGTGATTACCTAGTGGGAAGATCAATCCTTTTAATAAACGACCAACCGCTTTCTGTGGGTAGTTTGTGAACGCGTCTTGTAGCGCTTGCGCCGCATTGTATAAACAGTGCTGAACCGCATAGTGAACGTAGTCTAGGTCTTGCTGCTGACGACCTTCATCTTCATACTTTTTCAGTGCTGCTGATGCCATGTATAGGTAAGCAAGCACATCACCCAAACGCGCCGAGATCATCTCTTTACGTTTAAGATCACCGCCCAATGTCGCCATCGCGATATCAGCGCTAACGGCTAAAGCACGGCTTAGGCGCGTCATCTCTTTATAGTATTTCTGAGTTGGGCCACTCATGTTGGCTTTGATAAAACGCGAACCCGTCAGCGCCGCACCGAACGCGCCAAAAGTGTTCTTCGTCGCGTGGCCGATGTGTTTGAATAGCAGATCATCAAACTCTTTCGCACCTTGCTTCTCATCTGGGTTTGCAGCCGCTTCCATCTCTTTCAAGACATATGGGTGACAGCGTGTCGCACCCTGACCGAAGATCATCAGGTTACGAGTCAGAATGTTTGCACCTTCTACAGTAATCGCTACCGGAATACCAAGATATGGGGCCGCTAAGTAGTTCATCGGGCCATCTTGAATTGCACGGCCTGAGTGGATATCCATTGAATCATCTAAAATAGTACGTGCCATTTCAGTCATATGGTACTTCGCGATTGCCGTTACGATGCCAGGCTTTTCTTTCAGATCGAGCGAAGTTGTGGTTAATGTACGACTCGCTTCAAGCAGGTAAGTTAAGCCACCGATGCGACCTAATGCTTCTGCGACACCTTCAAATTTGCCTATCGACATACCAAACTGCTTACGAACGTAGGCGTATGCACCTGTAGTACGTGCTGTCAGATGACCCATTGCAGTACCAAGCGCCGGTAGAGAAATACCACGACCTGCAGATAGACATTCCACCAGCATACGCCAGCCTTTACCTGCATAGTCTTGTCCGCCAATTAACCACTCCATTGGGATAAAAACATCGTTACCACGGGTTGGGCCATTCATAAACGCAAGGCCTAACGGATCATGACGCTCACCAATCTCAACGCCTTCGTGATCGGCTGGGATAAGTGCACAAGTAATGCCTAACTCTTTCTTGTCACCCATAAGGCCGTCAGGATCGTACATTTTAAATGCTAGACCAAGTACCGTAGCAACCGGCGCAAGCGTGATGTAACGCTTATTCCAATTTAAGCGAATACCAAGTACTTCTTTACCTTCATGCTCGCCATAACAAACGATGCCATCATCAGGGATACCACCTGCATCCGAACCCGCTTCAGGACCAGTCAGTGCAAAACATGGAATGTCCGTACCGTCAGCCAAACGCGGCAACCAGTAATCTTTCTGCTCTTGTGTACCATAGTGAGAAAGAAGCTCACCCGGTCCAAGTGAGTTAGGAACCATAACCGATACAGCAGTACTGATGCTGCGCGTTGCAATGCGAGATACGATGGTTGAGTTCGCCAAAGACGAAAACTCTCGGCCACCATATTCTTTAGAGATAATCAGTGAGAAGAAACGCTCTTTACGCAGGAATTCCCATACCTCAGGCGGAAGATCACGATCTTCTTTCACGATCTTATGATCATCGAGCATCGCTAATAAAGTCTCTAGCTCATTGTTCATAAAGGCTTGTTCTTCAGCCGTCAACGTTGGTGTTGGGTACTGGTGTAGCTTAGTAAAGTCCGGATGACCTGAAAACAGCTCTCCATCCCACCAAACGCTACCTGCTTCCATTGCTTCTTTCTCAGTGCTAGAGAGTGGTGGCAGCACTTTCTTAAACATTTTGAAAGCCGGGTCGCTTACCCATTTTTGTCTTAGAGAGCTCATAATCAGATCCTTTTGTTCACTGTAGGGTGGTCCAATATTCTTGTTTTTTATTAATGTTAGATTTATTCCGCAGCGACGCCTGCTGCTAAAAATGGAATCAGTTGATCAACGACAGATTTCGCATCCATCGCCTTTCCGTAATCGTTTTCTGCTATTTCGAGTAATGCTTGGCTAGATGCCATAGTGAAGACACAAGTGCCTAGAGTGAAATGTAGTCGCCAAAACAACTCTTCTTGAGTGAGTTTAGGGTTCGCTTTCATTACCGACTCTGTAAAAAGTGACAAGGTGTCTTGGTAACGCGTCGTAATAAACCAGCGTAAGTGGCCTTGTACATCGGTGTAGCCGCGGCCAATCAGCAACATAAAACGACTAGTACCATTAGGTCTGACATCATTTAAGTTACGTAACGGGCCACGCAATGATTCAAACACGTCTGACATTTCGTAACCTTCACCAAGGTTCAAGTTGATCAAAGCATCTTGTACTGCAGGCATAAAAGCTTCTAAGTAACGGTTCAATACTGCACGAACCAAGGTTTTCTTATCGCCAAAGTGATAGTTCACAGAGGCCAAGTTCACACCCGCTTTACTTGTGATAGTACGTAGAGAAGTATCGTTAAACCCATGCTCCGCAAACAGAGCTTCGGCGACATCAAGAATTTTTTCTTTGGTACTGTTTCTGCCTGACATTTCAATCACTCGTATTAAACAACTGTTTGAAATATACACCCGACACAAATAATCAACAAGTCGTTAACATCACAAAATTAGCCATTGGTCTGACCAGAGTAATGATTGTGCAGATAACCCTCTGAAAGAAAAATTAAATTTTTTTCACTTTTTATTGAACTGTTTTGAAAATGACTAGTCTGAATAAGTGTAGTTAGCAGAGCATTCCAATTAAGTTGACAGGCCGTCGAACTTGTTTTCTTACTGAAGCTACTAATTTACGCTGCTTTTTCTTATTAACTCCTATGTTTGTATCCGCCCAGAGCACCTTTGCTCTGGGCTTTTTTTATCTTAATGACCCCGATCATATGGCTCCTTACCTCAACTTGGTTAAAATGGAGCTTAATCCTATTAATTGCTGATGTTCATGAAGCTTGCTGACACTCCAATCACTCAACATCAATTTGAAGGTATTGAGTTTTTTCTTAAACGCGATGATCAACTTCATAGCCATTTTACAGGCAACAAAGCCCGTAAATTTATGGCCCTGCTTGAGCAGCCTTTACACGAGATAACAACATTAATCAGTTATGGCAGCGCGCAATCCAATGCCATGTTTTCTCTTTCGGCTCTCGCGGCTATCAAAAGTTGGCAGTTTGAATTCTATGTCGACCACATGCCAGATTGGCTAATTGCTAACCCGAAAGGTAATTATCGTGCCGCTTTGGATTTAGGCGCAAAGATCCATGTGGTGAACGAGCCAAAGCTGCATCCGAGTCAATACATTGAACAAATTCGCCAGCCCAATGAGCATTGTTTAGTTGTTCCTGAAGGTGGACGATTTGAGCATGCAGAACACGGTATTGCTCAACTGGCGCGAGAAATACTTTCTTGGACTCGGTTTGAAGCGGGGCAAACATTCACGGTTGCGCTGCCATCCGGTACCGGAACGACCGCACTCTATCTACACAAACATTTATCACCGCATGGCATTGAAGTAATTACCTGCCCTGTCGTCGGTGGCGCTGAGTATCTGAAGCAACAGTTTGCTGATCTAGGAGAAACCAGCTTTCCAACCGTACTTGAACTTCCGACTAAGCATCATTTTGGTAAGCTATATAAACCAGATTATCTCACTTGGTTAGCATTGGAAGAGCAAACTCACATTGAATTTGACCTTCTCTACGACCCTATGATGTGGCAATGTCTACAATATTGGTATCCTGATAATCAAGATAAAACGCTGATATACATTCACCAAGGCGGTTTGCTCGGTAACGAGAGTATGTTGCCTAGGTATGAGCGAAAATATGGTGTGTTAAGCGCAGAAATCGAATGATGAGGTAGCTATGCGTATATTTCTCTTTGCCTGCATGATCCTTTTAAGTTCACACCAAGTGATGGCGGAAAAAGTGATTGCTCTTCCTAACAAAGCGGTCGTTGGTATCGGTGTAGACACAGCTCAACTCGCTAAAAGAGTCTGCTATTACCAAGATCAAGCCTATTCAATGGGCGCTATTTTACAGGTGGGTGAGCATTATCTAATCTGCCAAGCGGCCAATGATTTTGAAAGCAATGGCCAGCTCAAATGGGCAGAATTAGACAATGAAGAACAAAAGAAAATAAGCACGCATCCGGACAAATGATGCGTGCCCAATTATCTATGTGCGGATATGCTCTATCGCGCCGTTCAAGTCGTCAACGTTACGTTTTAAATCGACCACAATCGGCTCCAACTGATTGATGGCGTCATTCATATCGGACGAGAGATTTTTGATATTTGAGATATTGCCAGATATCTCATCACTCACGGTTAACTGCTCCTCTGTCGCTGCGGCTATTGAGGTGTTGAGTTTGTGAATCTCGACCGCAGAACCTTGAATTGTACCCAGAGCATCATTCGCCACTCCCATGTTTTCACGAGTTGACTGCATTTTTTCAGCACTACTTTGAATCGTCACTGTTGATTGTTTTGCTTTCTCTTGCAGTGTTTGAACTATACCTTCGATCTCGCCCGTTGAGTCTTGTGTCCGCTGAGCAAGTGAGCGTACTTCATCAGCAACCACGGCAAAACCACGACCTTGTTCCCCTGCCCTTGCCGCTTCTATCGCAGCGTTCAAAGCAAGTAGGTTTGTTTGTTCCGCAATCGCTTTGATTACATCAAGAACATTGCCCACGTTATTTGATTCTTCGGCAAGTTGCTGAATGATATCTGCCGTATTAGAGAACTCGCCTTCCAGTTGACCAAACTCATTAGTTGTCTTATCAAAGACCTGTTTGCTGGTTGATGCTTCTTTTTCTGCACTGCCTGCATACTCTTCCGCCATGGTAGTACTCTGTGAGACATTAGAAAGTGCCGCAGTCATCTCTTCCATTGCGGTTGCTGCCATTTCCATCTCTTGGTTCTGTTGAGATGACATATCAATGTTACGTTGGGTGATATCTTGGATCGCTTCCGAGATTTGAGAAATGGTCGAGTTAACTTGGTTAATCTTATTGATGGTTGTCGCATAACTCACAAGCACTTTATTGATCGTCGTCCCGATGGTACCTAATTCGTTGTGATTGTTTTCTTCTACTCTCAAGCTAAGATCGGAGTCTACGTCAACTTGCTTTAAAGTCTTCGCCATCTCATCAATCGGCTTCATCACTTTACGATTAACAATTACATAGCCAACAATGGCAATAATAAAAACGGCAATCAAAGAGATGTTGCCAATCAAAACCGTTGTTCTAACATCTTGCGCCGCACTATCAAACTGAGAAGAAGTCCGGGCTTCTAGTGCTTGAAAGAACTCATCAATTGGCGCCATTATTTTTGCTTTCTCTTGATGGTATTGCTTACTATGCAATAGCTCCGCTGCCATCTTAAAATCAGGCTCTCCGCGCTTAGTGTAATTACCCGAACTATCTGGATAGAGACCTTTCACTGCATTCATGGCTTTTACTTCCATGTTAACAAGCGCATCTGAATTACCTTGCGCTTCTTTTAACAAGCGAAACTCTTGATCAGAAAAGCCTAAACTCTCCATCATAGATTGGAGCGAAACTCGTTGGCCGTCTGGTTTGGGCTTCTGTCCATAGTTCAAAACCAAGTCCCAATAAATGGTGTGGTATTCTTGAGGGCGAGGTTTATCACCATTTCGTATCGCCAAGATATCCATATACATTTTTTCGTAATTCTCGTCACCTGTAAGTACATAAGTACGGCCTAATCGGGTGAGATCATCAGAGCTTTGACGCAATTCATCTGCCGCTTGATAAGACTGATAACGAACTTTCGCCATTTGGTCGACTTGCTGTAATAAACCATTGAGCTGTAACACGGTTACGACACTAATAATAATGCCGAGCCCAATTACAACAAACACCAATTTCATAGTGTTGTTAATATTCATGTTGTCTTTCCTCTGTCCATAAAGAAAGCCTATTATTGACGTTGTATTTCATACTCGTTACGATTTTTATCGCTTATTGTTTATGCCCAAAATCAATGGGGCCTAGGCAACTGAGCGAGTAACTCTTTTGCCTGTTCAAACTCAAAATTCTCTATTAGATTAATCAATGTTTCGACCTGCTCAGAATCCCAGAGCTCACTCTGTTTTACTTGCTTAATCACATCTAACGCATTGACATCATAGTTATTCACGTTTTCAACTAACTGCTCGTATAGCTCTTTCAATTCATGGCAGATGGGCTTCGATTCCTGCTGATGATGTTTTTGCCAGCGTGTGAATTGATCATTTAAATGGGAGACAACGTCACGAATTTGCTGACAAGTCTCCACGACTCCCTCACTTTGCTCTTCTATTTGCGTTTCTATCTTACGAGCCAAACGCGCTACAGAATCTATTCCAAGGTTTGCGGATGCACCTTTTAATGTATGAGCCATTCGACCCAGTGTTTCCCACTCTTTGCTACGAGCTAGTTGGAGCATGCTTTGGCCATCTACCTTTTGGCTCTCTAGGAAACGTTCAAAAATGGAAAAATATGACTTAGCACTACCACCTGTATTGAAAATCGCTTGTTCGACATCTATCCCCTCAAGTACAGGGTAATCGGCATTCTCATTTGTAGGCATGACCGGCTTGTTGCTTGCCATTTCTTTGCCATCAGCCAAAGCTAGGTAAGTGGAAAGTGTTTGATAGAAGTTCGATACGTTAATAGGTTTTGCGATGTGTCCATTCATACCGGACGCAACACAATGCTCAACATCACTTTGCATCGCATTCGCTGTCATAGCGATGATAGGTAAAGAGTCCCACTGCGGATTTTTTCTGATTTCCTTAGTCGCAGTTATGCCATCCATAACAGGCATTTGCATATCCATTAAAACCAGATCTACCGAGTTCGAATTGAGAAGTGAAATGGCTTCTTCACCATGGTTAGCAACAATAATGTTAAGGTTGGTGCCTTCAAGAATTCCCTGCGCCACTTCCTGATTAACGACGTTATCTTCCACCAACAACACCGTTTGGTGATCGAAACAAGGACGCTCTGTTATCACGCTAGTTTGATGATTACTTAAGTGTTCAATCCCGAAGGCATCCATAATGGCGTCAAGCAAATTGGATGGATTGACAGGCTTCACAATTAAGCCATCAACCATTTTATTGCTCGCTTCAATAAGAGAGAGCTCTCGCCCATACGCTGTGACAAGAAACTTCTTACTGTCTTGGACCAAACTCTCTTTTTCGGCTCTTTGAAGCAGCTCTAAACCGTTCATACCGGGCATGGTCCAATCTACAAACAACATGTCGAAATGTTGGGTACTGAGCTCATCCAAAGCTTCATAAGCATTACTCACAGCTTTCGCTTTAAAATGCATCGCGGTTAGTAGCGTAACCAGAATGCTACGTGCAGAATCATTATCATCCACGACGAGTGCTGTATTGCCTGCCAATGAAGGAATAGATTCGGCAATATCACGCATTTTTGCTTCTTGGAGACCACAACGAATGGTGAACGAGAATGTAGAACCTATACCTTCAGCACTCGAGACCGTAATCCCACCATCCATCAATTCCACCAGCTGTTTACTGATACTTAACCCAAGCCCTGTCCCACCAAACTCTCGGGTAATACTGTTATCCGCTTGAGAAAAAGCACTGAACAAATTCTGCATCTTATCTGGTGCGATACCAGCACCTGTATCTCTTACAGAAAAACGCAGTATCACTGATTTATCAGTCAGTTCATCAACGGATGCCGATACAACGATTTCTCCTTTTTCGGTAAATTTAACGGCATTCCCACACAGATTAACCAGAATTTGTCCTAATCGTAATGGATCGCCAATGAGCCCAATCGGTACCTTAGGATCGATGTCTAACAAAAACTCAACGCCCTTCTCGTGCGCTTTAAATGAGATGACGTTAGTCATGTTTTCAAAGACTTCGTCAAGATTGAAATCAATACTCTCAACTGAGAGCTTACCCGCTTCTATCTTAGAGAAATCGAGTATGTCGTTGATAATGCCTAACAGGTTCTTTGCTGACTCATTGATTCTTGATAGATACTTTCTCTGGGTGGGGTCTAGTTCAGTATTGAGAGCCAAATGTGCCATGCCTAATATCGCGTTCATTGGCGTGCGAATCTCATGGCTCATGTTCGCAAGGAAGTCACCTTTTGCTTGGCTCATCGCATCTGCCGTATCTTTTGCATCACGTAATTCATTTTCCATCTGCTTACGTTCAGTTAAATCAAGCAAAATACCGACAATGCCAGACACCACGCCATTCACGTTATTAAATGACGCTTCGTAAACCAGCATTTCTCGCAGTTTTCCAGCCTTATCGTAAAGCGATAGCTCATAATCTCGATTGCCTTGCTGCTCACTCAACTCATTATGAACAGTGGTAAATACTTGAGCTGTGCTGTTACTAAACATCTTACTTGGTGAGCTGCCCACAATTTCATCCATGGTCATTCCAACCATGTCGCAAAACTTCGCGTTAACAGTGAGGTAAACACCGTCAGGTGATAGGCAATACATCGGGTTTGGCGTTGCATTCAAGATCTCTTGATTGAGTAGTGATTGCTCTAACACCTTTTGTTCCGCTTTTCTTTGTAGCTCAACGTTTTGACTCAACTGAATGCTGACCGAAAGATCATCGAGCATCTGAGTTAACCATTTATATTGTTGAGGCGATAAAGTCTCTGTCGTGCCAAGTTCAAGTAAGGCCACAGGTTGACCATTCACACAAAGCGGAAAATAGTAAATCTCATTGAGTTCAAGAGAGGCGCCGTTGATAAGCAAACTGTATTTGCCACTTAAGTTGCTCATATTGTATGGCTGACAAGAAAGCAAAACGCCCATCTCAGTAGAAGAAGGATCGCGTATCACATCATTCGTTGACTCACTAAAACCAGCGCCGGAGATACGCTTTAGTTGCCCATCCTGATAGATATAGATAGCGATCATTTGTAGGGGAAACTGACGAAGTAAAAACTGAGTGACCTCTCGGCAAAGCACTTGGGTGGATTGGCTAGTGCGAAGAACAATATTAAAATCTTTAACCAAGGTATTGTGATTGAGTTGCTCCGAAATATGATGGAAAACCACGTTTAAGCTATCAATAAACTTTTGCAGCTCAGCGTAGGCTTTCTGCGTGATCGTGAATGCGTAATCTTGATCTTTTACCTGCGTCACCACCGTATTAAGTAAACGGCTTAATGGGCTAATATAGAGCTGCCATAGCAAGATGAAAGAGATAGCGATAGAAGAAAGTAAAACGACAAGTATCGCTTTGTTAAACGTTTCGTAATGCCCTTCGCTCTCGGTAACCTGATCAATTCTTCCTTCGATACGCTCTAAAATGGCAGCATGCGCAGCGCCGATAGCACTCATGATCCTCTCTTTCTCTGAAAAGTAAGAAGAGCCATAGAGCAGTGCTTGTGCTTTTTCTAAATCCACTTTCCCAACATAAACCTCATGTCCGTACTCATCGATTTGATAGCCTTTTATTGCTAAAAAAGCCTGTCGTTCAAGCTGAACTAAAGTGTTGGAAAGCTGAAGTGCGCTCTTCAGTTCCAAATACTCTATTGAATCAATACCTGAATTCTGGATTCGTTCAAGCAACGGCACGCTTGTTTGGTTGCTTTCCGAATTAAAATCCAACCCTGAATTGACCACAACATCCCAGTACTGATACTCATTTCCTTGAGGAAGGGGCGCTTTCCCGTTGCGAACTTGAAGAACGCGATTAAATAGGATTTCCCACTTTTCGTCACCCGTTACACTGTAAGCCCGAGCAAATTTGGTCAGATGATCCGAACTTTGCTTCAACTCTTGGGACAATTGATAAAACAGATAAAGTTGCTCTTGGTAGTGACGATTCTCTTCCCTCAATTCTGTTAGTTTCTGCGTCACACTAAACATCGCGAGCGAACAAAGCCCCATCGCGACAAACAAAACAGTAAACAAAATCCTAATCGAGGGCATAGATTGCGCCTTCTAGTTAATCATAAAGGTGAATTTTTAGGTTGCTTGTCTATAGTTTAGTTATTAGCTGACAGTTTGCCGAAAAGTTTAGATAGGATAAAAATGCCAATAGAAAAACTCGACAATTGCACAGTGTTACTGGTCGATGATTCGGCCGACAACCTCGCTTTTATGGCTCAGGGGCTCGCTGGTCTACACCAAATTAAGGCCGCTAAATCTGGGGAAATGGCTTTACATATACTCAGTAAGTTTAGTATCGACCTAATTATTCTTGATGTCGTTATGCCAGAAATGTCCGGATATGACGTGATTCGACACGTCACCAATAATCCAGCAACCCGGCATATACCTGTGATGTTTTTAACCGGAAAAAGCTCTCAGGAGGATGAAAAACTTGGCTTCGAGTTAGGCGCTGCGGACTATATTCACAAACCAGTCAGTATTCCTCTTCTTCGTTCTAGGGTAAAAACACATCTACAAAACAAACTCTCGAAAGACTTTTTGCGTGATCAAAATGGTTACCTAGAAAAAGAAGTACTAAAACGCTCTAGCGAACTCGACCGAATGCAAGACGCGGTAGTTTTTGCATTGGCGAGCTTGGCGGAAACTCGGGATCCTGAAACAGGAAATCATATTTTACGCACTCAGCACTATGTCAAACTACTTGCGGAACATTTAGCCACGACAAAAAAATACAGTGAACAATTAACGCCAAAAGTCATTGATACTTTTTTCAAAGCGGCACCCCTGCATGATATTGGTAAAGTCGGTATCGAAGATTCCATTTTGCTCAAACCAGGAAAGCTCACAACAGAAGAGTTTGAGATCATGAAATCTCACGCTGAGTTAGGTCGGTTAGCGCTCCAAAAAGCAGAGCAGCTCTCTGGTGCACACAATGATCTAATCGATGTCGCAAAAGACATTGCTTACGGCCACCATGAAAAATGGGATGGTTCTGGCTACCCGAACGGTTATTCCGGTGAAGCTATTCCTATTAGCGCACGATTAATGGCCGTCGCTGATGTGTATGATGCTCTTGTTTGTAAACGTGTTTATAAAGAACCAATGAGTCATGAAAAGGCCAAAGCAATCATTCTTGAAGGGAATGGGCATCATTTTGATCCAGAAGTGATCGAGGCTTTTCTTGCGCAAGAAGAACTCTTTGTAAAAATTGCCAGTGAGTTTTCTGATAATTGATTTCAATGCCCGTCATCAATAAAAAAGGCTCCACCTTACGATGGAGCCAGGAGCATAATAGTCGGGGGGAGACTATTGACTTAAGGACTCTGTTAACGCCGCGTATGCAGTAACTCAATCGCATTCAATATCGCGTCTTTAGTACACACATCGAGCACTTTTATATTTTTAAATCGTTCAGGCTCTTTTATTGCCACATCATGCGCCAGTATCACCATCCTCGCTTTTTCGACATCGGCTTCAGATATTCGGTTGGTGATTCCGTTCGCACCTTGGGTTTCCACTTTAATTTTTATCCCCATCGAATAAGCCGCTTTTTCTAACGACTTCGCCGCAAGGAACGTATGCGCCACGCCTGATGGGCAAGACGTCACCGCAAGCACATCAGCTTCTCCCTCTCCTTCGACAGAGCGATATGAACGAGAAAGCAGATCATCTTTGCCATCATCAGTGACAGTTTTTTTAAGTGCTATAACGATGAATGCGGTCGTCAATGCACCTGCCAATGTGCCGACAATGTAACCAAGCTTGCCATCGACCACAGGCAGCACAATCCAACCGCCCCATGGAGCATGATTGAGAACGTGGAACATAAAACCAATCACATTACCAACGATGCCACCCGCTACAATCGCAGGTAGTACGCGCGCTGGATCGGCAGCTGCAAAAGGGATCGCCCCTTCGCTAATACCAATCATACCCATAATTCCCGCTGCTTTTCCGGCCTCGCGTTCATCACGTTTAAACTTCTTGGGTGATAAAAATGTCGCCAAAGCCAAGCCTAACGGAGGCGTACAAATCGCAATACCCACGCCACCCATCAACCAAGGCTGAGTGTTGACTTGAGTTTGGGCAAATAGTGTCGCCACTTTGTTAATTGGCCCGCCCATATCAAAGGCTGTCATCGCACCGAGCACTGTGCCCAGCGCCACTTTGCCTGAGCCTGCCATGCCCGTTAACCACTCATTGATAGTCGACATTGCAGTTGCAATAGGAGAGCCAATCACCCACATCACTGCGCCGCAAGTAACGAAAGTACCAACGAGCGGATAGATAAATATTGAGCTTAATGAGCTCATGCTTTCTGGCAGCTTAATCTTCTTTAATAAATGGACAACAAAACCGGCAAAGAATCCAACGACAATGGCACCAAGAAAGCCAGTGCTATATTGGTTCACTGCAACCCAAGATCCGATCATCCCCGGTGCTAAGCCCGGTTTATCCGCAATCGAATAAGCAATATAGCCACCTAAAATGGCTGTAAATAGCGTCAAACCTGCAATACCCATTTGAGCGATATCCGCCAAAATGCCTGAGTCAGGAACCCCACCATGGCCCGACATCATGACCGATAAAGAGAGCAGCACACCGCCAGCTACAATAAAAGGGATCATGTGAGACGTACCAAACAGCAAGTGCTCTTTAATATGGGCGAGACGCAACTTCCACGGGCTAATTGGCTCTGCATACTGGGTAGAAACATCACTCTGAAACGAATACGTATTGGATTCTGGAATATCGGTGAGCAGTACTCGAGCCTGTTCGATATCCTCTGCTTCTTTTAGCTTATTGATGAAGCCATCTTCAATTAATTTGGTAGAGAGCTGCGCCAATACTTCGATATGGTGATGGTCACCGCCATCAGGAGAGGCCAACATAAAGAAGACATCCGACAATTCGCCATCTTCTGCACCATAGTCAATGCCGCTTCTACTGATACCAACCGCGACACCTGGCAAAGCGACCGCGTCACTTTTCGCATGCGGAATCGCAATACCGTCTTCAAACCCAGTATTGCCGATCTCTTCTCGCTTCCATAAATCGGCAAGAAACTGCTCTTTGTTGGCCAACTTCCCAGCTGAATCCAACAAATCAACTAACTCTTCGAGCGCTTCATCTTTGGTTTTTGCCTTAAGATCTAAACAGATCGTTTCCGGCCCAATTAGATTAGTTATGTCCATTGTTTCTACCTTGCAATGTTCACGCTCGAACATAGATTAACCAGCCCCACTATCCTTAGATATAGGACGAAAAAACCATTAACTGGATTATTGTAACACCCAGTACAAACTGTGACGTACGTCTTTCAAATACGAGGAGTAAATCAATGCAACCCTCTTACGCTGTGCTAATATCCGCAAAAATAACTCTACGAGAATCACCGTGAAAATTGTTGCTGTCACTGCCTGTCCAACTGGCATTGCACATACCTATATGGCAGCCGATGCACTTGTTAAAGCTGCGCCAAAATATAATGTGCAAATCAAAGTCGAAACTCAGGGAGCAATGGGAATTGAAAACCCACTCTCCTCACACGATATCGCGCAAGCCGATAAAGTGTTGATCGTCTCTGATATTGACATCGACCAAGCCGCCCGTTTTGAGGGGGTTAACGCAATTCGAATTTCTATCGAAGAGGTGTTGCTCAACGTCGATAAAGTGTTTCTCGTTCACGGCCGATAACCACGCACTGTTATGAATGAATACCAACTTACTTTTCTCGTAGACGATGCCCAAGCCAGCGCTGTTGTTGCCCAGCCACTTCGCCAGTTAGCCAAAAAATTCAAATGTACCCTGCGTATCATTAACGTTACTCAGAACCGAAGTGCGGAACTCACTAAATCCATCGCCATGCTACAAGCAGGTTTGATAGAGGGCGACCTATGCCAAATAACCGCAATAGGTATTGATGCGGAGCTTGCCTGCTTTGTTCTTAAAGACGTTATTGCCGAGCACTACACCTTGATTGGCTCGCAGATTAACTATGAATTCTCTAGCCAACTTGCCCAGCGCCTCCCACAATTATGCCCACCCAGTGAAACACAGTGGCATTACGCTAAAGCTCATACCGAACTGACTAAATTCGAATGCTTGAAAGGCTTAGCTCAGTTAATCCATCCCAAGCATCCTGATGAACTCATCTTAGCCTTCATAAAACGCGAAGAGCGCTCTTCTACCTGTGTTACTCCGGGTATTGCGCTCCCTCACGTCATGTTTGATAACATCGATCATATTTCAATCGCGGTTATCACCAGTGAAACTCCGATAGATTGGGCTTCAAAAATGGGTGATGTTCATATTGCAATAGCACTGGTGATGCCGGCTAAACCGAACCGAGAGCAGATTATTGCGGCAACGAACCTAACCCGTAATTTGTTGTGTGACCAAATATCAGAGCGACTGTTGCTCACTCGAAGCAGCGTCGATTTACAGGCGCTGCTAATGTACTCCATGTCTCGCTTGCTTCCTTAGTCGGCGCACCAACAGTATTAAATCGAACCGCGATATTCTGTTGGGGTTCGCCCTGTCTTGTTCTTAAACACTCGGCAAAAATAGTTCACATCTTTAAAGCCACAGCGAATAGAGACTTCATTGAGCTTAAAGTTGTATTTCTTGAGCATGAATTTGGCCCGGTCAACACGAACCCAAGTAATGTAATCCGCCAACGTCATGTGCCCCTGCTGACGGAACAAACGAGACAGGTGATTAGAGGAAATACTAAAGCGCGTCGCGATACTGTCCCGAGTAATTTGGCGATGAAAGTTCTCTTGGATATAAATACAGATCCCCTGATACAAATCTTGAACACGGCTGTGTGATTTCTCGACAGGCGCATCCAGCATGGTTTTGCTGTATTGAAGTAAGGCTTGCAACAACAATTCGTCCATCGGCTGTTTATTGCTTTCTCTCGCTAGCGAGCTTAGCGCCTCTAGAATATTGTCTATTGCGAAACCAGAGCGAGTTTGAATACTGTGCTTTTGAATATCATAAAAGCTCGCTTCACCTTTACGCTTACTCACTAAACTCAAACCCAATTGTCGCCGACCAAACAACATACTCAGCACTGAGCAGCTCGTATCCCAATCCGGTTTATTCCAACAGTTTGGGGGAATGAAAATCGCATCCCCAGCTTTTGCTACAACTTGGGTAACTTTGCGATCATGACTCTCCATTTCATTGGCATACTCCCCATCCAGCACCAATTCCAGACGCGGAAAATTCACCTGATAGCTAAACGCAGGAGGCGTATGAAAATCACCGGCAAACCAGATGTTATGAAACGGTTCTCGCTCATTAAGTACTGAGGAGATTAAGTCATGAAATATCATTTTTCGAACTCTTAGCAGGCAGCAATAAAACTACGCGTGTAGATATACTCCTTAGTGAAACATAGCGCTATTGAGCAAAATCACAATTCGGGATCTAGGTTACAAAAATCCAGTAAAAGAGATAAATATCCAGTTATCAAAACACTTGCCAACGCTCAATTTAAGTGCAGTAAAACTGCTGAAACCCCAATAACAAAAGGCCTTATAAAACACAACATCGTGTCAAGACCAACCCATAACAGCATGAGTCACCGATCAAAATCACACTCTATTTATGACGCAACAATCGTCCAGTAAATGCGTTTTTTCTGCACTACAGATGCTTAGTGATAGATTTCAGAATACCTCTATCAAAATAAAAACGTAGATAGGGGTTCATTATGATCACAACATTGATCAATCAAGATTTAATCAAGCTATCGCTCAATGCCACTTCTAAGCAAGAGGTGTTTGAAGAGCTTATTGATGTGCTTTACGCACAAGGTCGAATTTCAGATAAAGCTCAGTTTCTTGCTGACATTCAAGCGCGTGAAGCGCAAGGAAATACCGGCTTCGAAGAGGGCATTGCCCTTCCTCACGCCAAAAGTACTGCCGTAATCAAACCTGCTGTGGTGATTGGTATTCACAAACACGGGATCGACTACGGCGCAGATGACGGCCAACCATCAAAACTCTTTTTTATGATTGCCTCCCCAGATGGTGGCGATAATCATCACATCGAAGTACTTGCAGAGCTCTCTTCAAAACTGATTGAAGAAGGTTTTATCGACAACTTCATGAATACGAATTCTGAACAAGCGGCGCTCAATCTATTACTTGAAAAACCTAAAGCTGTAGAAAGCGATACCAGCATTGAAAAGCAAGGCTTCATCATTGGGGTAACAGGTTGCCCTGCGGGTGTTGCTCACACCTATTTAGCGGCAGAAGCGCTGGAGAAAGGTGCCGCAGCATTAGGCTACGACATCAAAGTCGAAACCAATGGTTCAATTGGGGTTAAAAATAGCCCAACTCAAGAAGAGATCAAACGTGCGGACACTATCGTTGTAGCGTGTGACAAACAAGTCGACATGGCACGTTTTGCGGGTAAGCGCGTTATCAAAACGAACGTAAAAGCGCCAATCCGTGATGCGCAAGGTTTGATTCAACAGGCGCTGAATGCTCCGAGCTATCAAGCAGAGCAGTCCAATGCCAATCAATCTGTCGCAGACAAAGCATCACAAGCACGCTCAGACTTGTATCGCTATCTGATGAATGGCGTGTCTCACATGATCCCATTTGTCGTCACCGGTGGTCTATTGATTGCCCTTGCCCTCGCGATTGGTGGTGAGCCAAGTGAATCAGGCATGGCCATTCCTGCTGGCAGCATGTGGAACCAAATCCTTGAAGTGGGTGTGGTTGCCTTTACCCTGATGATCCCAATTCTGGCTGGTTACATTGCCTACGCGATTGCTGACCGCCCTGCTCTAACCCCTGGCTTAATCGGCGGCTGGATTGCCAATAACGGCTCTTTCTACGGCGCTGACGCTGGTACCGGCTTTATCGGCGCTATCATCGCGGGCTTGCTAGTGGGTTACTTCGTTAAATGGATTACCTCATTTAACTACCACAAATTTGTTCAGCCACTTGTGCCTATCATGATCGCTCCGATCACGGGTTCTCTATTCATTGCGGGTCTGTTTATCTTTGTTATTGGCGCACCTATCGCAGGATTGATGGATAGCTTAACAGCCCTACTGACTAGTATGAGCACTGGCAACGTTATTCTGCTTGGCATTGTTCTGGGTGGCATGGCTGGCTTTGATATGGGTGGGCCATTCAACAAAGTCGCGTTCCTGTTCTCTGTCGGCATGATTGCAAGCGGTCAAACTCAATTTATGGGCGCAATGGCCTGTGCAATTCCTGTAGCTCCACTGGGCATGGCGATCGCAACTGTGGTTGGCCGCAAGTTTGATCTCTTCGAATCTTCTGAAATTGAAGCGGGTAAAGCGGCCGGTGCAATGGGCTTGGTGGGTATCTCTGAAGGTGCGATTCCTTTCGCAGCTCAAGATCCAATGTCAGTTATCCCAGCCAACGTTCTTGGCTCAATGACTGCTGCGGTAATGGCGTTCTCATTCGGCATCACCAATAGCGTTGCTCACGGTGGCCCTGTTGTGGCTCTACTGGGTGCGATGAACTATCCGCTGCTTGCGCTTGTATGTATGGCATCAGGTGCAGGTGTGACGGCTGTTACTTGTATCGCACTTAAAAATCTACGTAAAGCCAAGCTAACCACCGCTGCTGCTTAAGTCTTTTCTACTTCAATGGCTTGAGCACTTTCGATTCGAACAACGCGAGTGGGCTCAAGCCATGTTTCTTTCTTGGTGATTTCGATGTCTGATTTTTCTTTAGCAAACGGCTCATTTGTACAGCGCGTTTTCTACCCGATGACCAACATTATTCAAAACTACGCATGGGGCAGCCCATCTTCGTTTACTCAACTGTTTGGTACTGCGAATACAGCAGGTGAACCTCAAGCCGAGATCTGGATGGGCGCTCACCCAAATGGTTGCTCAATGGTCGATACAGGCGCTGAGCAGGCTAAACTCTCAAACCTAATCAGCCAGAACCTTAGCCTATTCTTAAGTGACAAGATTGCTAGCCGATTTGGTGAGCTGCCATACCTATTTAAAGTGCTCGCTGCTGAAAAAGCACTCTCTATCCAGGTTCACCCGAATAAACAACAAGCCGAGCTTGGTTTTGAACACGAAGAGCAGCAAGGTATTCCGCTGTCTGCAAGCAATCGCAACTACAAAGATGCGAACCATAAGCCAGAGTTGGTCTACGCGTTGACCGACTATACCGCGATGAATGGCTTTAGGCCGATTAGCGAGATCCTTGCTCATTTCAACTACCTTGATATTCCTGAGCTTAACTCACTGGTAAACGACTTATCGGGCGATCAAACGCCAAATGGCCTAGCGAGCTTTTTCGCAGGATTGTTATCACTGCAAGGTGAACGGAAAGAAGTCGCGCTGATGATGCTTATCATGAAAGCCAAGCTATCACCGACGCCACTGTTTAACCTGATTGCGGAGCTGGAAGAGCAATACCCTGGCGATGTTGGCTTGTTTGCTCCGTTGATCCTCAATGTGATTGCCTTAAAACCCGGCCAAGCAATGTACTTAGATGCCGAAACACCACATGCCTACATCAAAGGTACAGGGCTTGAGATCATGGCGAACTCTGACAACGTCCTGCGCGCCGGACTAACGCCAAAATACATGGATGTGAAAGAGCTGGTCTCTTGCACCCGCTTTAATGAAAAGCGCATCGATAGCCTGCTGCTAGAGCCTACTCATGACAATGGCATGCTGGAATACCCAATTCCAGTCGAAGATTTTAAATTCGCTATTATTGAACACTCTGAACAGCGAGAAATTGACACACAAGGCGCTGAAATTCTGCTGCCACTCGATGAAGCTATGACCCTGACCCACATTTGTGGCGAGCAGTGCGTCATCGGGAAAGGCCAATCAGTCTTCATTCCTGCGTATGCCAACAGCTATACCATTGACTGCAAGGGCCGAGTGGCTCGCGCTTACAGCTAATCAAACTAAAAGCTAACTACACTTCACTACCAATGCCCTGCTTATGCGGGGCTTTTTGTTTTTATGCGCCGTCATTTTGCTTAAAACACAGACCTCTCACCGCCATAACCGAGACCGGAATCACATAGCATTAATGATGCAAATCACACTTAAATTTGCTGGATACAAATGTACAGTGAAAGGCTTTTTTTTGCTATTTCGCAATCCTTTGCGATCTATTAATTTTAACTCAGAACTTCAATAGTGAATGAGTTAATAAATGATCACACAACTAACTAACGTCAATTTAATTAATGGCAACCTTCAAGCAAATAATAAAAAAGAACTGTTTGAAGAACTGGCGACAATGTTATTTGAAAACAACAGAATCAATAGTAAAGAAGCCTTCTTAGCGGACATCGAAATTCGTGAGTCTCAAAGTATCACATCAATGGATGGCATTGCTTACCCTCACTCTAAGAGCCAAGCGGTAATTGAACCTGCGATCGCTGTAGGTGTAAAGCGTGAAGGCATTGAGTATGGCGACGAAGATGGCATTAAACCAACGCTATTTTTTATGATCGCATCACCAGATAACGGTGCTGATCATCATATTTACGTACTACAAGAACTATTTGGAAAATTCAGCGATGAATTTATTCAAGATATCCATAACGCAAAAGATGAACAACAAATCCTTAATATTTTAATTAATTCATAAGGCGTAACAAATTATGAGTACCCTAACAGCTCAAGCTACTAATAATAGCGACTTTAAAAAACTCTTAAGCACCATGAAAGGTCACCTTTTATTCGGTACTTCTCACATGCTTCCATTTATCGTTGCGGGTGGTGTACTACTGGCGCTGGCGGTAATGGCATCGGGTAAAGGTGCAGTTCCTGCAGATGGTTTACTGGCGGATATTTCTAATATCGGCATTAAAGGTCTAGTACTGTTCCCAATCATCCTTGGTGGCTTCATTGGCTACTCAATTGCTGATAAACCAGCACTTGCACCTGCAATGATCTCTTCTGGCATCATGGCTGACATGGGCGGCGGCTTCCTTGGTTGTATCGTGGCAGGTTTCATCGCGGGTGGTGTGGTATTCCAACTTAAGAAAATCCCTCTTTCTGCCAACATGACCGCGCTTGGTGCTTACTTCATCTACCCGCTTATTGGTACGTTGATTTCAGCAGGTATCGTTCTATGGGGTATCGGTGAGCCGATTAAACTGTTCATGGCTTCAATGAACGAATTCCTAGCTTCAATGGCTGGCGCTTCTAAAGTGGTTCTTGGTGCGATTCTTGGTGGTATGACGGCATTCGATATGGGCGGCCCTATCAACAAAGTTGCAACCCTATTTGCTCAAACTCAAGTGGATACTCAACCATGGCTAATGGGTGGTGTAGGCATCGCAATCTGTACGCCTCCTCTAGGTATGGCGCTAGCAACTTTCCTATTCAAGAAGAAGTTCACTAAGCAAGAGCAAGAAGCAGGTAAAGCTGCCGCAATCATGGGCTCTATCGGTATCTCTGAAGGTGCAATTCCGTTCGCGGCAAATGACCCAATGCGCGTACTTCCATCAATCGTTGCTGGTGGTATCGTTGGCTGTGTGTTCGGCTTCCTAACTGATGTATTACTGCACGCACCGTGGGGCGGCCTAATCACAGCGCCTGTATCAAGCAACATCCCAATGTACGTTGTAGGTATTGCACTAGGCTCACTGACAACAGCAGTTATCGTTGGCTTCTGGAAACCAGTTGCTGAAGAATCAGAAGAAGAGATGGTAGAAGCAGCACCAGTTCAGGCTCAAGCAGCTCCAGCAGCAGGCGAAGGCGAGTACGACATCGTAGCAGTAACATGTTGCCCATCTGGCGTAGCACACACCTTCATGGCAGCGAAAGCACTGGAAAAAGCAGGTGCGGCTGCAGGTCTTAAAATCAAAGTAGAAACTCAAGGTCAAAACGGTATCCAAAACCGTATCACTGACCTAGATGTAGCAAACGCTAAGCTGGTTATCTTAGCTCACGATATCCAAGTGAAAGATGCACACCGCTTTGCTAACGCGAACGTAATTGAATGCTCAACCAAAGAAGCAATGAAGAAAGCGAGTGAGTTGATTCAAGCATAAATCAACCAACCCTAAAAAAGCCCGAGCAAATAGACGCTCGGGCTTTTTTGTTTTATTCCAACTATTTGCAACCTTCTTACATCAAAAACCTAGAGTGTTTCCAAGAGCTTGTTCTGAAATAGTGCCTTTTCGGGGACGATAGATACCATTTAGAGTTCAGCCCATATGTATCTATTCAAAATAATAAAAGGACGTCTCATGGCAAAACCAACACAAGATGAAATCACTCGCCTAAACCGCTACTTCGCTATCGAAAGTAACAATGAATTTTGGAGCTTGTCTGAAAAAGCCAGTACAACGCAAGAGCAGCAACGATTACTCACGGTTGCATTTTCGTCGCTCTATCATTGGTCAAGCGTAGGCACGGCAGACAACATTCATCTTGCTGAGCTCGCAGTTGCTAGAGCACTTTGTATCAGCGGATCAGAGCTAAGTATTTCGTTTGCCCAAAGTGCATTTGAACACTTTGATGGCGAAGGGGCGGATTGGATTCAAGCATTCACTAACGCGGTATTAAGCCACGCATTGTCCATATCAGGTCAACAAACACAGGCCGCAGAGTTCTACCAACAAGCGCTTGATTATCAGGCTAAGTTGTCAGAAGGCGATAGAAGCGTATTTGACGCGACTTTTAATACCATTCCGACACCTTAACCCAATTATTATTTACCCCACTTTAGCGATGACCTTTTGGCAAATATACTCACCAATGGGCATCGCTGAAGTTGCCGCCGGTGATGGCGCATTACAGACATGCAGGCTACGTGGACTTTCAGCAAACAAGAAGTCATGCACTAAGGTTCCATCACTCATCACGGCTTGCGCTCGAATCCCTGCCGGATAAGGTTTTAGATCTTGTGCTGAAATGCTCGGACAGTATTTATTAACCAGCTTCAAATATCCCGGTTTCCACCAAGAATTCTTAAACTCAATTAACCCTGTTTTGAGATGCTTAGCTGTCACTTTCCAAAAACCACTGAAACGTAGCATCTGCCAAGTGTCTTTTAAGCTGAAATTGATCGCCGCATAACCTTCTCGCTTCCAACCTTGCACAGCATTAGGCCCCACAGTAACCGAACCATCTATCATTCGAGTTAAATGAACCCCTAAAAATGGTAAGTCTGGATCCGGTATCGGGTAGATAAGATGGTTAACGACTTGATTATGTTTGGCGTCGAGCTGGTAGTACTCACCTCGATAAGGAACTACTTGAAAATCCGTTTCGATTGAGAGCATTTTGGTCATCCGATCCGCCATCAAACCCGAGCAAGTAATCAGGAACTGACCAACCACAACAGAACTTTGGCCTTCCTTCAGGCAAGTCAGATAAACATCATCACTGGTTTCTTGAGCTGAGATCACCTCAGTATTTAAGGCAACCTCACCACCAAGCTCAACAAACTGCTCGGCCATTTTTTCAGTGACTAAAGTGTAATCCACAATACTGGTCGATTTGACGTAGATGGCACCTAGCCCGGTGATATTCGGCTCAGCGAGTTTCAATTGAGCTTCATCGAGCAGATCAACATCGATACCGTTATCATGACAGCGTTGATACAGCGCGTTCATTCGTTCGAGCTCTTGGTTGTTCGTCGCCACCAGCAACTTACCGCAATTTTCGACGGCGATTTGATGCTGTTGGCAAAAGCTTAACGTTCGCTCTACGCCACGCTTACAGAATTCCGCTTTCAGACTGCCCGGCTGATAGTACACACCAGCGTGAATTACGCCGCTGTTGTGACCCGTTTGATGTTTTGCAAACCCCGATTCTTTCTCGATGAGCAAAATCGATTTATCCGGATGCGCTTGTTTAAGTTGCCAAGCCGTAGACACACCAACAATACCACCGCCAACAATGATGTAATCGTACACTTTCTCCATCGTCATCTTAACTGGCTACCTTGTTGGTTGATGCGCTCACATTCGCCAATTGGCTTTGGCGACCGCTGTACACAAAGATGGCAACAAATGCTGCACTGCACGCCAGGCGAATCCAAATAGATACATCAGGCCACACCAGTGCAATGCCAATCGCGACTAACATGATGCGAAGTAACACATTGAGCTCGCCTTCTAAATACCCTTCTATCGCACCGATAAATGCATAAGTACCAATAATGGCAAACACACCTGTCACAAGCACCGAACTGACATCCCAACTCACCAAGCCGGTATAAGCGATCAGCAATGGGACTAGGTACAAGCCTTTGGCTATTTTCCACGCCATCAAACCTGTTCTCATTGGTGGTGTTTTGGCAATCGTCGCCGCCGCAAATGCAGTTAAACAAACTGGTGGGGTGACATTACTGTCTTGCGAAAGCCAGAAAATGATCAAGTGAGCCGACAATAGTGCCAAGCCAACAGCTTCTAGACCCAAACTCTGTTCCAGTAGCGTTTCCATGAAATCAGCCGGAACGACAGCCACCATCTCTTTGGCTGTTTCAAGACTCATTGGCGCATTTAGCAAAGCAAGCTTATCTGGCGCGGCAAGCATAAAGATCGCTTTCGCTTGTTCAGGTAGTTGCCCTGCCACCAACAGCTCAAGAAGTTGGTTTTCCGCCAGCAGTTTGTATAGCGCAGGAGCCGACAAAGTGCCTAGAACAATGTAAGCCGCCGTCACCGGTAAACCCATACCCAAAACAAGCGATGCTAAGGCTATCAAAACGATCATGATGAACAGGTCACCATTCGCCCAGCCGTCGATCATCAACGAAAACGTATTGCCAATGCCAGTCGTGCTTATCACGTTGATGACCAGACCAATCCCCACCAGTAACACAGCTGTTGTTGCCATGTTTTTAGCACCTTGGGAGAGTGCTTCAATGATCGCTTTCGGCCCCATTTTATGATTTTTTGAGAACCAAGACGCCACCACAACCGAAATGATGGATAGACCCGCTGCGTAGGTTGGGGTGAAACCTTGAACGAGCAAAGTGACAAGAACCGCAAGTGGAATAAGATTGTGCCAGCCAGACAGTAGAACTTTAAGCAAAGATTCGCTACTGGTCGTCACTTTTTGTACGCCGCTACGTTTAGCTTCGATTCGCACGAAAAAGGCGACAGACAAGAAATAGATCAGCGCCGGAATAAAAGAAACCGCAATGATATCAACATAAGGAATCTGAGTGTACGAGGCCATAATAAATGCCCCAGCGCCCATCACAGGTGGCATCAACTGCCCTCCCGTTGACGCCGCCGCCTCAACGCCTGCGGCAAATCGAGGTGGGAATCCGGCCTTTTGCATCAGAGGAATACTAATCACCCCTGTTGATACCGTATTTGCCACACTAGAGCCTGATACTGATCCCATTAAGCCAGAGCCAATAACAGCGATAAAACCAGGGCCACCGATGATTTTACCCGCTGCCGCTCTCGCCACATCAATAATGTAATCACCAACACCAGAGCGAACCAAAAACGCGCCAAACAAGATAAACATGAACACGAAAGTCCAACTGATTCGAGAAATCGAACCAAACATACCTTCCGATGAATAGAAGCTACGATACAGTAGCGTTTCAAGGCTCAAGCCCGGGAAGTGAAAAATACCGCTTGCCCACTGGCCCCATAACACCACATAGCTCAAACAAACCAGAATCAGCATAGGGATAAACCACCCCATGGTTCGTCTGATCAGCTCAATTACGATAGCGATCGCGAGGATCGCAAAGAACCAATCGCTGGCGATAAATTTAACGCCGCGTTCATACAGGGCATCTTCAGCAAACGGAATATAAATAAGGCAAGCCAACGCAGCAATAGCGATAACAATATCGACCGCCAGAGCAATCTTACTCTTCTTCAAAGAAATGTGGGCCGGGTACCACAAGGCGCAGATCACTGCAAAGCCAGCAAAGTGAGTCGCCGAGATCCAGAGCTCAGGCAACGTCGATAAGGTATTAAACCAAATATGTAATAGGGATAGCACCACACCAAAAGCTGTGATGACTTTACCCACCCACGGAAAGTCCGTTCGGGTCGGTAACTCAAATTTTTGCAATTCTTGTTGTATTGAATCGCTCATAGTCCACTCCAACGCACTCCAACCTTGCGATCAGAGCCAAAACAGTCGTCAATCGGTGCGCGCTCCAGTTTCCTAGAGCGCGCAAGTGAATTAGTTCACCATAAGATCGGATGGGATCTCTACGCCCACTTCTTTGTAGTAGCGAGCTGCCCCTGGGTGAAGTGGCACAGGTAAACCAGCAATCGCTTTTTCAATCGCCATTGCTTTGGTTGCTTTGTGGATACCTTGTAGGAATGGTAGGTTTTCGTAGATAGTTTTCGTTAGCTGGTAGACATCGTCATCAGAGATATCTTCACGTACCGCTAGGAAGTTTGGTTGTGCGATCGTAGTGATTGGCTTGTCGACGCCTGGGTAAGTGTTTGCTGGGATTTCGTACTTAGTCCACAGATTATATTTACCATTCGCCATTTTAATTTGTTGATCAGTAAACGAGAGGATCTGGATATCATCACCAAGTGCAGCAAAAGCTTGGGTAACCGCACCCACAGGCACACCAGCTGGCGTGTTCATCCCATCGATTGTGCCATTTTGCAGCGCACTCGCACTACCGCCGTAACCCATGTACGCCAAGTTGAACTTATCAGGGTCAACAGACAAGCCTTTCATGATTTGGCGACCTGAATTTTCTGTACCTGAGTTTTTCTTACCGATAGAGAACTTTTTACCATCGAGATTATTTAAATCTTTCACAGTGCCGCTTTCTACCACATCAGAGCGGACAATAAAGTGCTCAACGTTTTGCCATAGCATAGAGACAGAACGCAAGTTCTCTTGGCGGCCACTCTTCTCATATGGGCCTTGACCAGACCATGCCCAAGCACCATACAGACCTTGTAGAATGGCAAATTGCGCTTCATTTTCATTCAGCAGTTTTACGTTTTCACCCGATCCCGCAGAGCTGATTGCAGATAGTGAGAAATGATGTTTCGGCGTCAGTTTTACTTTACTTAGTGTCGCCAGTGCCACACCTACAGGGTAATAAGTACCACCAGTAGATGCCGTTGCTAGGATGTAGCTTCTATCTTCTGCGGCAGCATTGGCAGTGAGGCCTAAAGAAGCCATTGCCACGACTAAAGTTTTGACTAACTTGTTGTATTTCATCTTTACTCTCCATGTAGAGTTGTTCACGTTATATTTTTGTTAACATCAACTCCTAGAGAGCAAAAGCAGTGCCAGATTTTAACTTATTGATTTTAAACAACTAGACTATCTAGCACACTCAAAACAAGCAAAATCTTGCTCATTTGGCTCAGTGTGAATAAGCAAAATTTTGCTCATCGACTCAAACCTAAAACGGCATTTTTGACCGACTCACCCCTCAGATTTCACAAAAATGTGATCATTTCGTGTTATTTGTTAAGTTTTGAAGTAGGCAAAATTTCGCTTATAGCCAAACGAATTAAAATCAATCGGTATAATCTGCTCGATTGAGAGCGTAACGAACCATTTTCTGGTTGAGGGTTCGACGAGGTAAATCAAGCTCTTGCATCACTTCACTGATCTTTCCTTGATGACGAACCAATGCATCATGAATGACTTTGCGTTCAAAGCTCTGAACTTGAACCGCCAACGGGATCCCGACCGAAGTGGCTTCTGAAATTGTATTTGGGCGACAAGATAGGATCTCACCTACCGTTAGAGCCTCGTCGAGTGCGAATCGAATCGCGACATTCCTTAGCTCACGCACATTCCCTGGCCAAGCATATGAAAGTAGAGCTTGCCTATCTGCTTCACTGGCTTGACGCGTATCGGGGTTAGCGTTTCGCGTAAAGTAGTCAAACAGCAGCAGCGCATCATCTTCTCGATCACATAGAGGCGGAATCGACAGTTGAGCCACATTAAGGCGATAGAAAAGATCTTGGCGAAACTCTTCATGGTTGAGCAAATCATGTTTAGCCGCGGCCACAACGCGCAAATCTACCACCACAGGCTGATTACCGCCCACACGCTCCACGCGATTTTCTTGTAAGCTGCGCAACACTTTGACTTGCATTGCAAGTGGCATGCTTTCTATTTCGTCGAAAAAGACTGTGCCTTTATCGGCGTACTCCAACTTACCAATGCGCCGTTTCATCGCGCCCGTAAACGCTCCAGCTTCGTGACCAAACAGTTCGCTCTCAAACAGGTTCTCTGGAATCGCCCCACAATTAATCGGCACAAATTTATGACGCTTTCTAAGGCTAAACTGATGCAGACAAGTCGCGACTAACTCCTTGCCACAACCTGTATCACCATAAATGATCACATTGGTATCGATAGCTGCGACTTTAGCGATCTGCTCGCGTAAGTCGCATATCACTTTACTTCTACCTATGATGATTTGTTCAATTCCAGCTAGGTTTTCTAGGTAAGAGAGACGATCTTCTCGCTCCTTTCCGTGCTGATACTTAGTCACCGCTGCCATCACGGTTTGCGAAAGGCGCTCTGGATCAAACGGCTTTTCGATAAAGTCATACGCCCCTTTTTGTAACGCTTTGACTGCCATATCGACATCGCCGTGACCTGTAATGAGAATAACTGGCATGGTAGGGAACGCGTGCTTAACATGAGCTAACACGTCTAGGCCATCAATATCAGGCAAGCGAACATCACTCACAATGGCATCAAACTCAAGGGTCGCAAGCTGATCCAACGCCTGCTGCCCGCAATCAAATGTGGTGACTTCAAACCCCGCTAACTGCAGCCACTGGCTCGTTGCTTGACGAACAATCTCATCATCTTCAATCAGGGCAATGCGTGATTCCATATTTCACTCCATAAGATGGACATCTTCTGCCTGCAACGTTAAGGAAAAAACAGCACGACGAAAAGGAGCTAGCTCCCACTTTCCACCAACAACTCCTTAACATAAAAGCATTTGTTTGCTAGCGTTTCTTTCTATTGAGCTCTCCATTGCGATCGCTTTTGCTGTTAGATTAGGACTCTCCGTATGATTAAAATTCACCGCTACTGGCTTTTGCTTCTAGCTTGCTTAATGATCATCGTAGTTCAACTTGTCAGTGAAAGAATCGCCACACAATGGCAACTTGAACAGGCCCAACAGCAAACCGAGCAACGTTTACTCAGCTATATTGGCGAGGCTCGACACTCGTTAAGACGCTTCTATCACCTGCCTTATTTGGTCACTAATGACAGTGAGAGCCTACGTTACCTAGAGGGTGAAACCGAGCGACAAGCCTCCATCGAGCAGCAACTCATCAAGCTTGATAAAGCCGCGAATACCAAAGGTTGGTACATACTCTCAGCCAGTGGCGATGTCCTTGCCTCTAGCCTAAAACGTCAACACTTAGATGAATCTGATGCTGATGCCATTGTGAAACAGATACACCAACAGCGAGAAGGTGTCTCTGTTGTGACAAAAAGCAAAGATGCCATTCCAGAGTACTTTTTAGCCGCCCCTATCTACCTTGGTTTTGACATTGCGGGTATTGCCGTAGTGCAAATTGATCTGAGTTTGCTTACGGAGCAATGGCTCGCCAGCGATGAAATCATCTTGGTCCAAAATGCGCAGCAACAGTTCTTTCTCTCAAGCAGCAAAGTCTTTGATGCTGATTGGTTTAATGATTCGTTTGATCCGAGCCAATCTTCTCAATCACGCGATCTTTATGATCAAACTCGCATCACTTTGTGGCAGTTAGATAAAACGCGCTATTTAGCCTTATCTGTTGTGCTTGATGATTTGCAATGGCGATTAACTTACCTCACCCCACTGCGTGCTATCGAACAAACCGTTAATTGGCTCAGTTGGAGTATTGCAGCCGCCTGCGTGCTAATTCTTTTGTTGGTTGTGATTCGTTACCAACGTTATCAAAAACAGCTCAGTCACGTACGGATTCAAAAACTGATTGAAGAATCTGAAAAGCGCCTCAGCGGCATGATTAATAAAACCCATGTTGGATTACTGCTGTTAGATAAAAATGGCCAGATCACCGACATCAACCCAATGGCCAAACGCTATTTCAGTTTGTCCGATTCGATGGTGCAATCGATACAAGCTTGGCAACTGTTTGATGCGGGCAACCCAAACTCCACCACGCTTCAACTGCTGCAAAACCTCTCAAAAAACCAAGAGCTTGCTGACATTAGCAGTGTCGAAACTATGGCGAGGCGCAGTGATGGCAGCTACTTCCCGGTGCTGTTCTCCATTAGTCAGTTCCCATGGCATTCTCACAATTACTATTTGTGTACCATCATGGACATCAGCAAGCGTAAAAAAGCAGAAATCGCCCTAGAATCGGCCAACCAACAATTGCAAAAGCGAGTGGAAGAGAGAACTCATGCCCTGAAAGAGGCGCAAAAGGAGCTGATCGAAACCAGTAAACTCGCCGCATTGGGCAGAATGTCGAGCGCCGTTACCCACGAACTCAATCAACCGCTCACTGGCTTACGAACGCTACTTTCGAGCAACCAACTGCTGATGGAACGCGGCGAGACTAAGCTATTAAAAGCCAACATGAATTTGGTCAACACGCTCATCGATCGAATGGCAAATATGACCTCACAGTTAAAATCGTTTGCTTTCAATCGACTTGAAAAGCCCCACCCTGTCTCTTTAACCCTCGCTCTCGAAGAGGTGCTGCGCATCCAGCAGCAAGCACTCAGCCAAGTAGATATTCGTGTTCGAATTGCCAATGATATTCATGATGTTATGGGAGAAGAAGTTCGCCTGCGGCAAGTATTGGGCAATTTGATCAGCAACGCCATTGATGCAACCAAAGCGCTGCCAACCGCCAAAATCACGGTTAGCGCGTATCGCAAAGAAGAGTATGTGATTGTCGATGTTAGTGATAATGGTTGTGGGATTGCCCCAGAGCAACTCGATTCGATCTTCGAACCCTTCCAGACAACGAAAAAGATGGGTGAAGGTTTAGGTTTGGGACTGGCCATTTCAGCTAACAACATGAAAGATATGCGAGGCAGTATCAGCGCCAACCTTAACGCTGATGCCGGAATGACTTTTCGTTTGTCATTAATTAGTGCACAAGAGTAAGCATTTATTCGATGAAAAAGATGATTCGCTCGTCGGTCTTATGCTCTTCTATCTCTAAAATAACACCTTGATAATCTTTTATATCAAATGCCTCGCGAATCACTTGAGCCTGCTCGCTGTTCAACCTATTCAAAAATGGTGTCGATATCATCCGGGCTAGCGTAAGCGGTATCTTAATCGTTCCTTCTTCAATTCCTTGTTTATAGGTCACTATCTTTAGCTTGCTCATACGCTTTCCTTATTCGATGATTTTCCAGCAAGCTATACCGGTAGCTCATAACCGCTATTGATTGGTGTCAATGGATTAATAAGCATCCTGAGTTACATACCATTTTGCGATCAGTATTACCCTGAGACAGTCTCAGAAAATGCCGGATAATCAATATAACCTCGCTCACCACCACCAAATAACGTCGCCCCGTCGAGCTCTGCGAGTGGCAGTTGGCTTTGTAAACGAGAGACTAAATCCGGATTCGAAACAAACGGTCGGCCAAACGCTACCAAGTCTGCATAGCCTTTATTTAGTACCTCCTCTGCACGCTCTGGTGTGTATCCACCAGCGACGATAATGGTGTTGCTGAAACACTCGCGCAGCGCAATACGAAAACTCTCTGGGATTTCAGGCGCATCATCCCAATCCGCTTCAGACAAATGAAGATAAGCGATATTACGGCTTTGCAGCTGTTTAGAGGCTTCAAGAATCGTCGGCACAATATCTGGGCAATTCATATCTTTGAAGGTGATAAAAGGCGCCAATCTAACCCCAACCTTATCAGCACCGATTACCTTGCTGACGGCATCGACCACCTCTAGCAAAAAACGAATTCGATTCGCTCGGCTGCCACCATAATTATCTGTACGGTGGTTAGAATTAGTACGCAAGAACTGATCAATTAAGTAGCCATTCCCACCATGAATCTCAACGCCATCAAACCCCGCATCAATTGCCCGCTTTGCCGCATAGGCAAAATCTTGTACCACACGATCAATATCCACTTGAGTCATCTCACGCGGTTCGACGCAATCCACCATTTCACCCTTGCCTTGCTCATCCGCTATCCATACTTTAGTTTCTACCGGAGCAAGCGCTGAAGGTGCAATGGGCTTATCCCCTTGTTGAAACACTGGGTGCGATACACGGCCCACATGCCAAAGCTGACAGAACATCACTGCGCCCTGCTTTTTCACCGCTTGAGTCACACCTTGCCACCCAGTGACTTGAGCATCGGTATACACGCCGGGAGTAAATGAGTACCCCTGAGAATCATCAGAAATTTGCGTCGCTTCCGAAATAATCAGCCCCGCACTAGCTCGCTGTTGATAGTACGTTGCCATCATGTCATTTGGGATGTTACCGGGCTGCGACGTTCGCGCGCGCGTCATCGGAGCCATAACAATACGGTTTTGAAGTACTAATTGATTAAGAGTCGTGAGTTCAAAGAGTTTGCTCATATCTGCCCTGCCTATCGAATTTGGTCATTAAGTCGCGAACAGGAAGAAAACCTCTCCACTGCCGCGTTGATAAAACCAGTATATTGATTAGACACAGATTGATAATTAGGTAATATTTGAATTTATTATTCACTTTAACTGAAGAATAGAAAGTAAGAGCTGCTCATGGATAAGTTTTCAGACATGGCATTGTTTGTCAGTATCATCAAAAACCAAGGACTTGCCGCAGCAGGAAGAGAGCTCGGCCTTTCACCGGCATCTGTCACTGCTCGCTTACAAGCTTTAGAAGGTCGTTATGGCGTGAAACTGCTCAACCGAAGCACGCGCCATATCTCGTTAACCGACTCTGGCGCTCTGTACCACCAAGCTTGCCTAGAGATCCTTGAAAGCGTTAAAGAGACAGAAAATCGGCTCCAAACTGGCAATAGTGAAGTGCGTGGCGCGCTAAAAATCTCGGCCCCAAGAGACATCGGTAAGCAATACATCTCGCCTATCTTGTCCGCCTTTGCCAAGCAATACCCAGATGTTACGCCCTATCTTTACTTAAATGACAATTTAACCAACTTGGCAGAATCCGGATTCGATATCGTGATCCGCTATGGTGAGTTGGCAGATAGTAATCTTATCTCGCGCAAGCTCGCACCAAGCCAACGAGTGCTGTGTGCCTCGCCTCGATATTTAGCAGACAAAGGCACACCACTGACGCCACAAGATCTCGCTGACCATGATTGCTTAGCGATGATACGTGGCGGTGAAGCTTTAAAGACCTGGCATTTCCAAGAGGGTAAAAAACACCACGCGATCACGATTACCCCTAAAAGACTCTCGGATGATGGCGAAGTGATACGGCAGTGGGCCATCAATGGTGCGGGTATTGCGCTCAAATCGATTCTGGATGTGCAAGACGATCTCAAGCAGCAACGATTAATGACTGTGCTCGATGGCTATATGAAGAACTTTAACGCCTCGACCTCAGCGGCAGGCGCGGATCTGAATGTGATCTACCTAAGTAGGCAATATCAGCCAAAACGAATTCGACTATTTTTGGATTATTTGATTGAGCAGTTTAGCGAGTTGGACTAATAAACCCACCTAGCTCAACTACTCACCTGTTTAAAAACACTCTTGAATCGACAAGTAGCTTTCTCTGATGTGCTCAATCAATGCTTGAATTCGTTTCGCCGGATTACGAGTGTATGGGTAAACCGCGTAAATGCCGACCACTTTGCTAGTGTGCTCTGAAAGCACCTCTACCAGTTTTCCTTGTTGAAGATCTTGATAGATCAAACATGTCGGTAAGTAAGCGAGACCATTGCCAGCAATCGCACTTTTACGCAGTGCAGCAGCATTATCAGAAGAGAAGTTACCCGACACTTTCAAGGTGTAGTTGTCACTGTTGCATTTAAATTGCCAGTTAAAAGTACCACCGGTTTCATGGGTGTAACCCAAGCAATTATGCCTTTGAAGCGCTTTTGGTGTTTTCGGCTCACCGTGTTTTTCAAGGTACTGTGGAGAGGCGCAAATCATCCAGCGAGAGTTAAATATGAAACGCGCGATGAGACTTGAATCCTCTAAATAGCCAGTGCGAATCACTAAATCATAGTTATCTTCTATCAAGTCAACGAAGTGGTTATCCATCGACATATCAACGGTTAGGCCAGGATTGTTATTGCAAAACTCGGAGATGGACTCAGCCAATAGCAACTCGCCAGAAATGGTTGGCACCGACATTCGAATATGACCCGCTAACGATTCGTTGTAACCCGTTATCGACTTAAACGCGGCATTGGCTGTGGAGTAGATATCTTTAGAGCGATGATAAAGCACCTCACCCGCTTCTGTTAACGTCAGTTTACGAGTGGTGCGATAAAGCAGTTGCGTCCCAAGATCACTTTCAAGCTTGCTCACTCTTTTGCTGATCATTGATTTGGTGGTGTGATTATGCTCCGCAGCTTTACTGAAAGAGCCGTGTTCAACGACTTGAGTAAACAGAATAAGATCATCAACTTGCGGCATAGGAGATCCTCTAAAGAGCAAGAGTATGAAAGGATTATAACGGTTCACCTATTCAGAGACGAGCCATTAATAGAAGAAAGGCACACCCACATGAGATGTGCCTTGATGCCCTGTTCCCATAGAGCAAATTGAATTCTAATTACATATCGTCAACGATGATGTAAGTCGCCGACACAGGGCCATGCACCCCCACCACTTTGATCAGCTCAATATCAGCAGTAGAGCTTGGCCCTGAGATAAAGTTAACGCATGAAGGAATGCGTTCACCCTTTTGAGCTTTGTTGTGCAGTGCCATCGTCGCCTGAGTTAAGCGAGGTAACAACGTACTTTTGGCAATTACAAAGACAGAGCTTTCAGGCAATAAACTGATTGAGCGCCCTTGTTTTGGGTCGCTATAAAGCACCACTGTTCCTGACTCAGCGAGTGCTTGTTCCGCCATTACGACACCAATCTTAGCGCGCTCCGCAATGGTGATATTCGCTTCATAACCTAAGGCGTTATCCCAAACATGCACTTGATGCTGTTCGTTCGCGAGCTCCGATGGTGTGACAAGTTCCAATAAAGCAGGAGACGCTGAAAAAATCGTATCGACTCTTTTTGTATCTTGTTCGGCGGCGCAGGCACGTTGACAGACTTCACCCAACACGGCTTGAAGCTGGCTCTTTGTCGTCTCAATGACTTCAGCCCCTAACGAGGTGTGCGCGTACTCTTGCAATACTTGCTTTAACTGTTCGGTACTCAGCCCTTTCATCACCTCTTGGTGGCAAGAATGACGAAGCAAAGGCCTTGTAACCTGTGTTAACGGAGCGCTTCTACCAAGTTTGTTGGCGATATTAAGCAGAAACTGATCGCGATTATGAACCGCTGCCTGGCTGTTATCTTTTAACGTAGACATCATGAGATCCTTATTTCTGTTTTCGATTGGCAAACCAGCTACGGAACGACTGGCCATCTGGTGTGGGAAGATCTCTCGATTCATTCCACTGCTTAATTGCGCCGACACTGAGTGGCATTTTTCCATCTCGGATCAAACCGCTAGCGACTGTTGCGCCCACTTTGATGCTCATATCCCACAAAAGCGGTTTAGCGTTAATTAGGTTGAAACCAGAAACGATAGCTCTCTCACTAAAAGGCGTGATCTTGTCACTGGCCATTTTTTCACGATGGTTCATGAGTAGATCAGAAAGCGGGATCTTAACTGGGCACACGTCATGACAAGATTTACATAAACTGCAAGCGTATGGCAGATCTTTAAAATCGTCGTACCCGCCAAGTAGTGGGGAAAGGACCGCACCAATTGGCCCCGAATAGATAGAGCCGTAAGATTGCCCGCCGATATGACGATAAGCTGGGCACGTATTCACACATGCTGCGCAGCGAACACAGCGCAAGATGTCTTTAAACTCAGAACCCAAAATGTCTGATCGGCCATTGTCGACAATCACTAAGTGGAACTCTTCTGGGCCGTCGCAATGCTCCGCTTCACGTGGGCCAGTTAAAGCGGTGACATACCCAGTCAACGGTAAACCGACCGCACTGCGACAAAGCAAACTGATCACAATATCCAGTTCTTCAAAGGTTGGAACAATGCGCTCCATACCCATCACCGCAATATGCGTTTTTGGCAAACTTGTCGCCAAACGCGCATTACCTTCATTGGTGACTAAGGTAACCGTGCCCGACTCCGCGACCGCAAAGTTACAACCGGTAATGCCAATATCCGCCTCTAGAAAATCATGGCGAATATAATCACGTACAAAGCGCGTCATCTCTTCTGGATCTTCCGAGCCTTGGTAGTTGAGCTTGTCTTTAAAGATCGCTTTAATTTGCGTACGGTTTTTGTGTAGAGCAGGCACAACGATATGCGAAGGCGCATCGCAATCATCCACTTGCAAAATGTATTCACCCAAATCGGTTTCAACCACTTCGCAGCCATTGCGCTCAATCACTTTATTTAGACCAATTTCTTCCGTCACCATAGATTTGGATTTGACGACTTTTTTGGCCCCTTTCTGCTGAATGATGGTTTCGATGTAATCCGTTGCCTCTTCTGCAGTCGAAGCAAAAAAAACACTGCCACCGTTTTTTACCACGTTCTCACTCAGTTGATGCAGGTAGTAATCTAGGTTTTCTAATACATGATTACGAATGTCCATGCCCATATCACGCCACTCTTCCCAGTGGCCGAGCTTGTCCGCCGCAATTTGGCGATTGTTGAACATGCGCTCCTGAGCATTCGCCACAGAATGACGCATAAACTCATCTTGCATTTTTACTTTGATGCGCTGCTTGAAGGCCACATCGCTGGTTTTCATCGACATACTCTTCTCCTTAACGACTCAACAACACATCAACGATATGCATTACTTTAACGGGCTTGCCTTCACGACTAATACGACCGCCAATGTTGATCAAACAGCTAATATCAGCGCCGATCAAATAGTCTGGGCTGACATCACTGATATGGCGGACTTTTTCCTTCACCATTTCACCGGAGATTTCTGACATTTTGACCGAGAACGTCCCACCAAAACCGCAGCACGTTTCTTGGTTTTTGATTGGCAGCATCTCCAACCCTTCTACATTTTCTAGTAGCTTGAGTGGCTCTTCACGCACACCCAATTTACGAATCAAACTGCAAGATGGGTGGTAGACCGCGCGTCCGTTAAGACGAGCGCCCACATCCACTTTATCTAACTTGTTAACGATGAACTGAGTCAGCTCGAATAAGCGATCCGCAACCTTTTGCGCTCTTTTAGCCCACTCAGGTTCAGAGGCTAAGTATTCTGGGTATTTTTTGATAGAAGCTGCGCAAGATCCTGCAGGCGTCACAATTGGGAAATCATTGCCTTCAAAGCTCTCAATCAACTTTTTCATGGCTGGTTTGCTTTGCTCAATATAGCCGCTATTTAATGACGGCTGACCGCAACAACCTTGCTGAGTTGGGAATAGAACCTCGCAGCCTAACTGCTCTAGAAGTAACACCGTCTTTTGGGCGACTTCCGATTTCACAGAGTCACATAAACAAGTGACAAAAAAGTTAACCTTCATTTTTATGCTCCAGTGTTCACTGACTTTGATTACTCGGCATACGCCCTAAATCCAGTGATTTTTTATAGTTTGCCCACCTGCATGACTCTGTTCCCAAAGCCCTTACTACAGCGCAGGTAGGCATAATTGGTTTAAATAGCGCTGCTCACTAAGGCGACAATCACCCCATACAGAACCATAGGGATCACCGTTCGCTTGATGATGTAACCCTCTTTATTGGCGATACCCAAAATGGTTGAAACAGCGATGATGTTATTGATACAAACCATATTGCCCATCGAACCGCCAACAGATTGCAGCGCTAAAATAAGGTTTTGTGGCAAGCCGACTGTCTGCGCGATGGTTTGTTGAATGCCACCGAATGTGAGATTAGAAACGGTCGCCGAGCCAGAAAAGAACGCACCCAACGCGCCAAGGTATGAAGCGAAGAACTGCCAACTGGTGCCCAACAGATCAGACAGTGCTCTACCGGTGGTCATGATTGGAGAGTTTGCATCTCCCATCATCATAAACTTCACCATGATCAGCGCACCAACAAGAGCAATGAAAGGTGTTTTGATTCGCTGCCCTGTTTCAGTAAACACTTGGCATAGCTGCTGTTTACTCATTTTGAAGACGAGCGCACTGACGAGCACCACTAATAAAAAAGGGATTAATGCAGGCACATACAAGGTTTTGTACGCCCATGATGTTTCTGTTCCCAGAATCTGGCTCAGTTTTAAGATTAAAGCATTCGAGACACTAAACTCCGCAAAATGACCAAGTTGAATGGTGAACAGCTGAGTCGAATCGGTTAAGAGCTGCTTTATCCCGAGTTGCTGGATACGAGTAATAATGAGAATGGCGATAAGCAGTAATGTTGGGCTCATCGCTTTGAGAATTTCGGCCCTTGGAATCTGCGCTTGTTGTTCATTTTCCTCTGGCTGTTTTGGCTCCATCCCGATGTTTAACCGCGCCAATACAATAGAGATAGTGAGACCAATCGCCCCGCCAATCAGCGCTGGAAACTCATAGTTCCACTGCGCAAAAGCAAGGTATGGCAGAGTACAAGAAAAAATACTGAGCTGAATAAAGATAATATTACGTAGGATGGACTTCCAGCTTACGACAAAGCTCAGCGCAATTACCGGAACAAAAACCGCAGCAACCGTATGCAGCAATGCGGAAGTGCGACCAATTTCCAGTAGATCGTGTTCACTCAACCCAAGGCCGCTAAAGCCAAACCAAGTCGGCGTACCCACCGCACCAAAAGAGACAGGCACAGAGTTCATAATAAGTGCCAACATAGCCACACGAAGCGCCGGAAAACCAAGCCCAACTAAGATTGGCGCTGCAATTGCCGCCGGTGTACCAAACCCTGAAGCACCTTCAATCATAAAGGCAAACGCCCAACCAATGATCATAAGCTGCGCAATTTGATTGCGGCTGACCCCTTCGAGCCAACGTTTGATGACCGCTTCCGCACCGGATAAAGAGATGGTTCTATTTAAAAGTATGGCTCCGGCGATAATCGAAATTGGTGTAATGGCAGATAGCGCACCAGCAATAGCACTGGCCACAACTGGCGTGATGTGCGCGTCAAAGTAAAACAGTTGAATGACACCGACTAACAGTGCCGTTAGCGGCAAAGCAATATTTGAAGGAATGGCCTTTTTTTTGGTCATCATCCATATGAGTAAAATAATAGGGGCAATAGATATCAATAAGTTGGCCATTGGGCCTCCATGTTTTCGTTATTGGAATCGTTATTTTTATTTTGATTTTTGTTGCTTAAGGTAAAGCTTATAATTGTTGTGGTTATTTTAGAGAGAGGATTTGAATTAGCTATTGATATTTAAATAAGCCAATTTTTACATCAGAAGGAATCTGTGACGTGCTACTAGTCGGTTGAAGTCTGAACTATCTACAATTATTAAATTTCAATAAGTTATAGAAGCACTAATGATGACAAGCAGTTTAATTGGAGCTGTTTTGGAAACAATAAAGTTCAAAGTGGCAACTAATTAATAAGATAAGAACAAGTGGTATAAGAATTATTCTCATCAATACTATTAATACAGTAAGTCACTATATTAATTTGTAAATTGACTATAAAAGGAGATATTAAAAAGAGAGAGAATAAGAAAATATATTAATAGGCATATTTTCTTATTTAAAAGGAGCTTTCGCTACTATGAGTTAAAGTCATTTTGAGGCACCTATCGCAGGGAAATACTTTCGGCTTATTCGTACGTATCAAGATACGCTTTCAGTGCGGTTTCATCGGTTATTTCAAGCCCCTGTTCACCTTTCGTGATTAAGCCCTTATCCATAAGATCCTTTACTGCCCGACGATAAACACGCCCCGATGTACCAAAACGTTCCGCTTCTTGATTAACTTTATCGAATCCTCCCAACAAGGTGTTGGTTTGTTTTTGCACCAGCAAATCATAGGCGATGTTGTAAGTGATTGGATGTAACAAACGATTGGTGTAAATGTCCATCGAATCTTGATAATCCTCCGCCAACGCAGAAGCGAAGAAGAACATCATGTCAGGTTGCTGATGTAGCGCCTCAGTCAATTTATGGATGCAGATTATATCCACTTGCATGTGTTCATCGGCAACCACATTCCATTGGCAAGGTGTCTGAGTAAAGTACTCCATTTCACCATAGAGATGGTAATCGCAATTGGCTTCCCCCAACTGAAAGCGACGCCCATTTGCTGCAATAATGCTCATTGACACTCGGCCAACTGGCACAACATACAAATATTGAAGCTGCTCACCTTGGCGGAGGATCTCTTCACCTGAATCAAAGTATCGGCTACCGATTTGGCATTGAAAGATCAGGTCACGAAACTCAGTGCTCTTTTGCTCTAGAAAGCTTTTGAAACGTCCGGTTGGGTAAGGGCTTATTTTCACGTGAGTTTCTCTTTAGCGACATCAATCTCAAATAGATTGTACTTGCTAGAATAGTTTGAAGACAGCCAATAAAAAAGCGACACCAAGGTGCCGCTTTAAAAACTAACTACGCTGTGATCTAGTTAACTTTGCGCAATTAAGGCTTCAAGAGCGGCATAAGATGCCAAACGCTCACCATCCATCATCACTTGCGCTTCGTCTACGTACTGTCCGACCCCTTCCTTCACATCTTGTTGATACAAAACCACATTGTTCAAGATTGAAGCGACATTCAGGCCACGAAGACGTCCTACGGTAAATAGAGCAGAAGTTTCCATATCTGCGCCGAGAATACCTTTTTTGTTCCAATATTCGCAGATGGACTCTTCGTCATCGGTATAGAAGCTGTCATGAGAGCGAACCACACCTAAATGATAGCGCGCTTCTTTTTCAGCTAAATAGCTGTCTAGTGTTTTCAGTAACGAAAAGCTTGCATACGCCGGGTAAGAAGAACGAACGTAAGCTTTTGAGCCACCTTCATCTCTTACTGCGCCTTCTACCAAAATCAATTCTCCAAGTTGAATACCAGATTGCATCGCGCCAGCCGACCCTACTCGAATCACATCTGTCACACCACAATGCTTTAGCTCTTCCACTGCAATGATCATCGATGGCGCGCCAATACCCGTACTGCACACTGAGACACGTTGACCTTTGTATGTGCCCGTAAACACTCGATACTCACGGTTTTCAGAGACCAATTCTGCGTCATCAAACAACGCGGCAATACGGTTTGCTCGATCTGGCTCACCACAGACGATCACTCGCGGCGCTATTTGAGTGCTGTCTACGCCAATATGAGGTTGTTTCATCATCGACTTAACCTTGTGCTGTCGCTTGAGTTAGAGTCTTCTCACCATTGCGTTTCGCGCTACGTGCCCACTCTCTTGTTCCGTTTGCTGCAATGAACATTAGAATCGCGTATTGAACTGACATTGCGTACACGCCTTGTGTCGCGTATATGCCAACGCTGATGATGTTGATAACGACCCAAAGAATCCAGTTCTCAACGTACTTACGTGTCATCAAGATTTGCGCCACGATAGATAGCACTGTCATGGTTGCATCCCAGAATGGGAACGCATCAGGCTCTAAGACTGGCTCAGACAAACCAACACCGAACACATTCAGTGTATCAACAGCAATGTTAGCCAACGCAAAGAAGAATGGGTCGATATAAATCGTTAGCATCGCAATTGCTACAACGCTAATTGAACCTGTCGCTATCAGCTTCCGTTTATTTAACCAGCGAACCTCAAGAGTTTCACCTTGGGCATTTGGTCTTGTCCATGCATACCAACCATAGATGTTGGCGCAAAAGAAGAACAGTTGAAGCAGAAGCAATCCGTAAAGCTGAATCTGGAAAAAGATAACGGCAAAAAGTGTTACGTTCAGCAGACCGAACAAGTAGTTAATGGTTTTTTCTTGGCTCGCAAACCAAATACAAAGCAGACCGAAAACCGTACCAAAGGCTTCGATCCAGCTCATTGCATAGCCACCACCAATAGGAATGTTAACAAGGGTGTTGTTGATGTCTAACAGGGCAAATAGGTCCATGAAGATGTCCTTTATTATTGTGCTTGGAATCCGCTCATCTTATGGTGTCGCAGCAAACAAAAAGGAGGACATTTGTCCCCCCTTCGATGTACCCGATCATAAATCAGATCAATACTAAGTTTAAACTTCAGTATTAGAGGTCAAATCAAAAACTGCTGACCATCTGATATTCAGTTTACCTTTCTCAATTAACCTAAAGTGAAAGAACCAATGGTTTGACGGTTGAGTCGCTCTTGAAGCCTCAAGCGAAGGCGGCGATGTCTGGCTCTTTCTTTATTGAGTGCAGAACAAAGTTAGAAACCTTTAAACAACACTCCACGATGGTAGCCAAGATAGGGCTTATTCTCTCGTCTTATATTAAACGACATCCCTTCCCTAAGGCCTAGAACATCGGGTGCTTCTAGGTACTTTGAAATCATCACTTTGCCGCCATCATCAAAGGATATAAACCCGAGATCGAACGCCTTATCTAAGTTCGCAACAAGTAGCAATCCGTTAAACTTATCAAGCCTTTCTTCGTTGTTTGAATTGCGCCAAGGCTTAATATGCGAAGCAACCAGAAGTTGCGTATTTCGATAGCCTGTTACCGCGCAACCACCCCACATATCCACCAGCTTCGAGCGAAACTGGCCCTGCCCCATTCGAGTGTTAACCAAGATCGTTTTTTCAGTTTCTGTCAGCTTGTTATCGTTCAAAACACCACGAACATCGGCATTAACATCAACCTGTGACAGATCGGCTAGAAACTGATGGTAGTGATTGAGCGCCGCGCTATACATCCCTTTACCGCGCGAGTCCCGAATCTTAAACTCATCCAACTGCCTTACTCGCTCTTCATAACGAATAAACTGCTTATAAGATTTAACCTCTGTGAGTGGTTGTTCGAGTTCACCTACATCTGCGAGCCAATTAGAGATAGAACCTCGAATCGCCCCTACGTAGTTCTTCGCAGTTTTCTCTGACTTACCAATATCGAGCAGCCATTGGCGAAACAAAGATGGAAGATCGGCAAAATTCGCCACAAGTGCATCTTTCAACTCATTTGAAACAATAGAGCTATTCATATAATCAAACAGCTCTTGGTCTAAATAGGCAAACTTTATCGCTTTGGTTGAATACCTTTTGGTGTTTGTCTCATCATAACCAGCGTGATAACTCAGGTGCCAAAAGCCTTCACTTTTAAGATGGTAAAACGGATTCTCTGGAGTATTACGATCCTTGCCTTGGGCAAAACTATCAAAGTAATGGCTAAAGCGATCTTTCACCGCTTGGTTGAACTCAATTCTGTTCTTTACTAGATGACCAGCTTGAATCAAGTCCATTACAGTCAGCAGCATACACACCTTATGCGGGCTTTTCTTACCGCCAGCACTGTTCATATTCAGGTTCTGAAACTTTTCAACATAGAACTCAAGAGACACTGCTTATTTCCTCTTTCTCTGCATTGATGATGCTTTTTCTAATACCACAGTTTGCCAAGTCAATCCTGTCCGAGATAGGCCATCCTCGGTATCTTCAACATGGCAAATCACTAACTCTAATCGTTGAGCTATCTGTTCTAATTCAGCAAGAGAAACACCATAGCTTGTACGCCCATCACCGAACGCACCATGACGTAGGGTAATGACTACTCTTCCCTTTTCAGCTAACCGTTCTACCATCGAGAGAAGTGACTGATAGCGCTTAGGTACCGGAATATGCATCCAAACAGCTGAAACAAGAATAAGATCGAATCTATAAGGCAAAGAGTCTATAGAACTAAGGTCTGGAAGCTGCGCATCAACCCAATGAACTGCAGCTGAGGTACGCTCTTGGCCTAACTGGCGGAAACCTGCCGAAGGCTCAATAGCGACTACCTTACAGCCTTGTGAATCAAACCACTGGGCGTCTCTCCCTGACCCTGCCCCGATATCCAGCACTCGGCTACCAGATAGGGGCCAATATGATCGCCAACTACTATGTACAGATTCAAAATCAACAGAGTCATACTGCTCAGCCAATTGAACAGCATTTTCGTCGTAAAAAGAGAGGTTTACATCCATGGCAAATACCCAAAAGTTTCCCTAAAGGCATAATAACCATCTTGATTGCATATGGCGATAAAGTACGAGAAAAGAATGACTTATTGTGAGTTAATCTCGTATTTAGCTGACCATTGTTTTTACGATGCATCACAAACTAAACATATTTATGCTCGTTTGCTTGACCAAAGAATGATACGAGCGTGATAGCATAAAAAGAAAATCATAGGCTAGGAATAATGATAATTAAGGACAAAGACGTTTCGGTATCGACCGACTATAAAAAACAGCTCGGTGACCAGGTTGAAAGTGATGTAGCTTTTTATTTAAAACGTCAATTTTCAGAGCAGGAGGATGTTCTTGTTTTCAATGATCTAAGAATCGAACTCAATCACGAATTCGCCCAAATCGACCATTTGGTTGTCTATAAAAAAGGATTCATTCTCATAGAGTCAAAATCAATAAAAGGTACGGTGAAAATCAATGACCAATTGGAATGGCAAAGAACGGTTCGTGGGCGTTGGGCTGGAATGCCGTCCCCAATTACTCAAGCTGAGATACAAGCTAGACTTCTTAAAAAACTACTAAATGATAATGCGGATTCTATGCTTGCAAAAGTACTTGTAGTTGCACTTCAAGGATACTTTGGTGGGCGCTGCTGGGACATATTATGTGCTGCTTCAAACGACGCAATCATTGACCGCTCACATATACCTTCTAAACTTTCACCGAAAGTCGTTAAAGCGGAAGCAATTGGCAGTCGTGTAAAAGAAATTATTTCTCGCAACAGCAATATTTTAAGACCTAACCCTTCTTTCAGCTCATCCGAACTCACTAATATTAAGTACTTTCTACTGGCCGCTCACACACCAAATTTACCACCCCAAAAACAATCTACCGAACACTTAAAGGCTAACGCTAGCGATTCAAAAGCAACTAAAAATGAAGGCGCTAAATGTACAGATCTAACTAACCGCTCATCATGGTTTCAATGTAAAAAATGCGAAAACAGCAACACGGAGCCAAAGTATGGAAAATTTGGCTACTATGTAACCTGTTCCGAATGCGAAACAAATACTTCGATGGTTCAAGCATGTCTGAGTTGTGGTAGCAAAAAAACTCGAGTTTCTAAGCGAAAACAACTTTACACCGTAAGCTGTAACTGTGGCTCGCAAACCACTTTTAAGCATACGAACTCTGCTCAGCTGTAACCTAAAAGATATGAACGAAAGAGCCCTAGCATTTCTGCTGGGGCTTTAAACAACTTGCGTCTTTTATGGATTGGTCGGTACAGCCAAAAGAAAACGTACCGAGAGTATACAAGTCAGAGCTGACGATAAGTTGTGCCGCCCTATCTTTTTCGACCTTTATGTGATGGGCTGTGTAACGAAGTTTCACGTGTTTAGCCCATTGCATGCTGTTTGGTGGGAAAAGGTAGGAAGTGGCCAGACTAAGCTGGAGTGATCAGCAAGGCCACATTTTTTTACTTAACTCAAACAGGCTTTTTCGTAGATAGCTATCACATGAACAATTAACGCCCACGTCATAAAAACAGTCCCAATAAAGCCTAGTCCACGGGCAAAATACTCCGTTTTTTTTCCTTCATATGGATGGTTCGACAGCCTCTTTAATATAAATACCTTAAAGAAAACACCCAAACCAACAATAGCCGACAACAACCTCAGCCAATCACTATTTGAAACTATTTCAATAGAGCACATATGTTCTAATTCTCAATTGATCTTCCCCCTTCACCTCTTACTCTTGAAGTTCTACCTTCTCGTCGGTTCTCTCTATGAATACGTTCTTTCTTGTCACTGCCTGATTCTTTCTTTTGTCTTTTAAGTACAGCAGCTACAACTTTGGCAGGAGATAATTCTTCTTCTGTCGTAAACAAGATATTCCCGTAGTTAACCGATACGTCAGAATCAGGAAGACCCACTCCAAATGAAAGGCCTGCGCCAAACGCTAGATCCTCATCATCGTAAATAACTTGCGCCCCAACGTTTATTTTGTTGATCAGAGGTCCCGGAAGTCCAATATCACCAGCAACCGTTGTTGTTCTACCTGTTGTAACTTTATTTAAGTCATCAGTAGCAAAAGCGTTGACAAATATTTCAATTTCGCGGTCAGTGTTAATGAGAGTCGCTCCGGCATCATAAGAAAGTGTTAAGTTTCTGAAATCAGAAGATACAGCAAGATTAAAATCAGTACGATGGAGCTGAGCACTTACCCCAACCTGAACAACTGGTCTCACATCAGGTATATCTCTAAGATAGGCTTCAGCTCCGGGCTGTATATCATAAATATGTCGACTAGAGTATGAAGACCAAGGGCTGTTATTAAACGACCTCTGCATTCGCCCTACACCAGCCTTGTCACTCAATTCGTTTTGAGCAGTCACGATAACAACTGGTTTATAAGTCCCTAGTTTTAGGTTTTCATGAGTGAAAAAATTCCCATCACTGGTATATATTTCAAAAAATTCCGTACCATTAATGAGCTTAGAGCCATACTCTACATGGAATCCGTCAGAATCATATTTATAACGTAGCTTTCCTGTTTTTTTATCTCTGTATAAATCAAGCTGATTCTTTAAATCAACAGTCGTACACTTTTTAACTCTTCTTCCGTTACTATACTGTTTAGTACTACAGCTTGTCCTAGTTAGCAACTCACCACTAGCTAGATCTTTAAACTTAACAACAAGCGACAGCTTTTCACCCAGTTTGAAGGTCTCTGTGCCGTCAATCTTAAACAAATAGCCTGTCACCTTTTGGTCGATGATTTGGGAAGGTACATAGTTATAGTAGAACTTGTTAACAAACTCTTGAATGCTAAGTTCAACACCAATATCGTTATAATTAATATTAAAATCGGGCTCAATGTTAGCCCATTCTATATCACTACCATCTGCTGTTATTGATTTTTCCATATAAATAGGTTCAGGCGGAGGGATTCTAACCCCAGCCGTTACGACTGGAGTAGCAGCAAGCAAAAAAGTCAATAAAATCGGATTTTTCAAAACTAGTTTAATCTCTTGTTCAAATGATGTGTGAAGTTTACCTTTCAAACAGAAATTATTTTTTGAATCAAAATCACAATTAAGCACCTAGGTAATAAATGGAAATAATTAAAGATATATTTATCATTTATGCGACAAATTAATATTAACAACTTTAAGTAATCGTCTAAGAAGAGAAAGCGCAAGGACTTTTCCTTACCCCAACACCTTATACACCGTCGTCCGACTACACCCAAGCTCTTTACTGATCGCGTGCTTATTCACTCCCTGATCTGCAAGTTCCTGTATGCGTGAATGTAAAGTCTTATCGAGAGTCGAATAGCCAAATCAGAAGCCAACCTAACAGCAGTGAGGGAATCTCTTGTTTTTAGACTAAGTGTTAGCTGGTGGTGCTTGCCATTATTCCTAATGCTCCACCGAAAGGTATAAACACCCGTTCGACTGGTGAAAAGGTACAATGCTTTACGTGAGGGTAAACGATGGTTTAATAGCATGTGTTAGCTCCAGTGTGGGCTACTGCTATCTTGTAGAACCTTCAGATATGAAAAAAAGGCCTGATAAATCAGACCTTTTAGAATGTGGCGGTGAGTGAGAGATTCGAACTCTCGATACGTTGCCGTATACACACTTTCCAGGCGTGCTCCTTCAGCCACTCGGACAACTCACCGAATCAAATTGTGGTTGGTTTCGTTAACCAACGAGGCGCTAATTTAATGATTCTATTAGGTTAGGTCAAGTCCAATCCCTAAAAAAAGCGCCCTATTGCGTTTGTTTGGTTATTAACTGGCTAATTCGATTGTGAATCAAGCAAATTAGGCCTCTTGATAGTAGCCAGGTACGCGAAACCACTTACGACACATATCTAAGAAGTAACCGTAAAGTACGCCCATACCGCAAGAAACGACAGCGTTAGAGGTTACCGCTGTGATGATTTGATCGGTAGAAGCACCGACAGTAAACAGAATCGCGGCATAAACTGGTGATTGAAACAAAACATACGCCACCAAATCAGACAGGTTCTTCATTACGCCAGTGTCAGAGATTCTCGCGCCTTGGCGTAGCACAAAATCTCGGAATAGGCCGTAAGGGAATGCAATCGCGATATTTACTGGAATAGACAGAGTTCGCGAAGCCAAAGATTGTTCAAAGGTCATGCCTGAAATAAAAATCTCAATGATCATTCCTGAGATAAAACAGAACACCACCATGGCGAACGTATCCGCTGCGGCATTGCGAATACAAAAAGGCCCGCGAGACTTCATTACTTACTCCAAAACAAATAACTAGCAAAACATCAAATATACAACACGAAAAACTAACTAAAAATCACACTAGTAGTTTATATCGCTATTAAAACACCAATTATCTAGTTTTAGATTTCAAATTTAAAAACAAGCGGTAAATAAACAACCAAATTTGTAAGTAAACTTGGTCTAAATCACTACTTTTCCGCCACAAGGTCAAAAAACAGTCAAATCATGTAATTTAACTACAGAACTCAGTTACTTGAACGGCAAATAAATCTATGTCTCCCTGATTCGGAGCCTCATTATTATTTAGATTAGCGTCGATACGCTCAATGCATGAGGTTAATAAAGGGTTCGCTTCGACATCAATCTGCCCACAAATTCTCTGGAATGAACCTAATGCTGCTCTATATTCACAGTTTTCAATCGCCATAAAGCATGCCACTAACAACTCTTCCACACTTTCTTCTACCGAGCTAGATTGTGTTTTAAGTAGCTTCGGCTGATATTGGTACAGCTTCTCAACGTAAGTAAATAGGGCGTCATCAAGATCATTTTCATCGATGGGCTTCGAGATAATGTAATCCACCCCTGCTTTGTGCATGCGTTCACGGGTATCTTTAAACACATCCGCAGTACAACCAAATATCAGCAATTGGGACTTACTATCATTCAGCGCTCGAATCGTCGTTGTTGCTTCTACCCCATCCATGACTGGCATATGGTTATCCATCAAAATCAAATCATATTGCCCTGTAACAACTGCATGCACGGCCAGCTCGCCATTCTCTACACATTCGCAAATAAAGCCTTTGTTGGTCATAAAGGTTGTCATGATGATCGCATTCGTTCGATTGTCTTCGACGATCAGCACTTTTAGGCCTTTGTAATCTAATTTTTTATGCTCTTTCGCTTCAATAGAGATGGCATCACAGACTTCCATTTGTAATTTAACTTCAAAACAAGAACCAATGCCCGTTTCGCTAGTTAACTGAATATCTCCATCCATTAACTCACACAGTTGCTTCACGATAGCAAGGCCTAGACCTGTCCCGCCAAAACGTCGAGTCGTAGAGGATTCAGCTTGTTCGAATGGGTTAAAGATCTTGGCTTGAGCCTCTTTGGCAATTCCAATTCCGGTGTCTCGTACTTTTATTTGCAGATAGTTATAGCCATTCACCGTAATTTCACTGAAGTGTACTTCTACATATCCATGAGAAGTAAACTTGACGGCATTATTGAGTAAGTTAAATAAAATCTGACGCAAGCGCGCCTTATCGGAGCGAAACCACCTGTCTATCGGCACGTCGGAAACTATTTTAAATTGCAAACCCTTTTCTGAGCACAGCGTGTGATAAACACTGTTGATACTGCCCAAAATTGATTCAAGTGGAAATGGATTGCACTCTAACTCCAGATGTCCCTGCTCTATCTTAGAAAAGTCGAGAATCTCATTGAGTAGCGTCATCATGTGATCGCCAGAGTCATACAAGGTACGAAGGTGTTTACGCTGCTCTTTATCCATCTGGGTTTTCAATAAGATCTGAGCGGTACCTAGCACACCATTCATTGGCGTTCTGATCTCGTGAGAAAGGGTCGCCAAAAACGCACTCTTCGCTTTAGTCGATGCCTGCGCTTTGACCTTTTCGGCTTCTATGTAAACGGTTTTTTGATTAAAGGTATCAATGAGGTGTCTAATTTCATCCCGGCTATTGTAACGAATATCGATGATACCGCCCTCTTTCGAATCATCGACGTTTTTTGCAATAGCGATAACTGGCGAGATCAAGAAACGGTTAATCAGAAAGTAACCAAGCATTACGCACAACAACATGATCGGGATGATGCCCGTCTCTACTTTAGAAACCACATCATAAACTTGTTCTGCTACGATGCGCTTTGCATTGACGACATCCACACTCCAATTAAAGTCGCCAAAGCTAAATTGGCTGATGTATATCCCTTCTACGATTTGAAAGTTATGTTCAGTAATCATCTCTCCATAGGAATCTCGTAATATCACTCCCAAGTCATATTCTTCAGCGTGGCGGCGTACAAAGTTCACTAAGCTTTCGAGTGAGATGTCTACCGTCGCAACCCCAGAAAACACGCCATCAATATAATAAGGCGTTGAGGCAGTGATCATTTGAACCTGCGTAAAAGGGTCAATATACACCTGAGACCAAGACACGGTACCAATCGGAGTATTTACAACAGAGGTATACCAAGATTCGTTATCGTAGCCACCAGATTGAGGGTTATCCCAAGAATACACTCGGTCGACTACACCATCTTCTGAGCGATTGAAGAATAAGCTTGAATAAGCCATATCGTCATATATGGAATAGGGAATCGGCCAAAGCCCACCACTAATGGTGACGCCTTTCACTAAGGAAAATAGGCTATGAAGAAGTTCTGCCTGATGTTCTTGGGTTTCGTGGTTGCTGCCAATACTGGCCACACTTTGTAAAATACCGAGTGAACTGTTTATCGGCTCTTGAATTTGAACTGCTATGAGCTCGGTACGCAAATCAAGATTCTTTTTCAATTGATCACGAGTCGGCGGTTCTACCACTTGATAGCTGACCGTACCAATAAGAGCAATCACCACCGCAAGGTAAAATGCGAGCGCGTAAATACTTTTTCGTTTGAGCGAGGAGCGTATATCCATAACCAATTGAATTTTTGTTGTTTACCAAAAATTATAGTGAATATTTGGTACCTTCAACCTTTTTATCGCCCACATCGCCTGTTAACATTGCGCAATCACAACTCAATCACATTTATGGTATTTACATTGAGCCTTACAGACCTTCTTGCTCTACCTGAGCTACAAGACAAGCTGATCAACGAAGCAAAAACGCGTGGTTTTGTAACCGCTATGGCAACTGCACCGAACGTTTTACCACCTGAAGAGTGGCTGCCCTTCTTATGGGGCGGTGAAGATGCTGCACCTTTTTCTTGTGGCGAACAGTTTGAAACGTATGTCGAGCTGATCGTTGCTCTTTGGAATGAGTACCGTCCAGCCTTGTTAGATAACGAGTGGCAATGGCCTGAGTCTTGCGCGCTAGATGAAGAAGAGATCGTCAATGAAGCGAGCCGTGATTTTTGTGAAGGCTTCCTTCAAGGTTGGCAGCTTGCGCGTGATGATTGGGAAACCATCATGCCAGAAGACAGCGAAGATAGCGCACTACTTGGTGGCGTACTGCTGTCACTTAGCATGTTGTATGATCCTGAAACCTCTATCGCGACATTGAGCGAGCAAGGTATGGAAGGTTTAGATCAGTTTACTGAAATCTTTAACTCTGTACCTATGATGCTTTGTGGTTTAACGATGCGCGGCGCGGCATTGGTTGAAACAAAATAAAGTTTAGCTTGCTATAAAATATGCAAAAAGGGGCGAATTTCGCCCCTTTTTTAGATGATGACATGTGGGATATATCTCGCCATATCTTGCGTGACGAGCGAGGCGTCTTCACGAATCGAAATGCCTGCCGCTCGATCATTCACCAGCCAGCTACCGACTAAGGTGTGGTTCTCACCAAACTTAGGCAAAGGACAATATTGTTGAATGATCACATCATCAGAAGTATAAGGCCCTGCTGTTTTGATCACAGACTGCCCTCCTCGGACAATTTCAATATTCGCCCCTTCTCGTGAAAACAATGGCTTAATAACGTAATCCGTCAAAGCATTCGCTTTACGATCTTTGCCAAAGTAAGCAGGTAAAAGATTGGGGTGGCCTTCAAACTCTTTCCACAATAATGGCAGTAAAGCTTTATTAGATAGCACCGACTTCCACATAGGTTCAAGCCAGTTCACTTTGGCTGACGCTAAATGCGCAGAGTATTGATCCTCAAACATAAACTCCCAAGGGTAGAGCTTAAACATCCAACGAATGAGGCGGTTATTACTATCCACAAATTGGCCATTGGCATCTACACCAATATCTTCGACATAAACAAAGGCCGTTTGTAATCCTGCTTCTTTGGCGCAATCTTCAAGATACTGAACGGTGCCTTTGTCTTCTTCGGTATATTTGCAGCAAGAGAAATGCAACATTTGCCCAGGTTGAAGCGTGGCGATTTCTCTAAAACGCTCAATGAGAAAGTCTTGTAAGATATTAAACTGATCGGCCGAGCGAGGCATATTCCCTTGATTAACAATGTCTTCTAACCAGAGCCATTGCCAAAAGGCAGTCTCAAATAACGAGGTGGGCGTGTCAGCGTTGTTTTCATAGAGCTTCGCCGGCCCAGTGCCGTTGTAAGCGAAATCGAGTCGAGAGTAGAGTGAAGGCTCTTTACGCATCCATGATGAGCGCACCTCTCCCCACATAGAGCTAGGAATAGCAAAGCGAGTCAGTAACTGCTCGTCATGCACCACTTTATCGACAATCGACAAACACATCTGGTGCAGTTCTTCCGTCGGAGCTTCGAGATCTTGTTCTATTTGCTGGAGGTTAAATTGGTAGAAAGCCGATTCGTCCCAGTAGGGTTGATCGTACATTGAATGAAAACCAAACCCATACCTTTGTGCCAGCGCTTTCCAATTCGCTCTCTCTTTGATATCACGCCTTAGCATTGTTACCCGCCACGACTAGACGAGACCGCTTTACCAAAACCACCACGAGACATAGCCTTTCCAATGGTGCCACCTTTGCGTAAGCTACCGCTCGACATTTTCACCGTTTGAACTCGGTGAGAGCCGTAAAAGCTACCAGTACCAGAGTAATAGCCTTTCTTAAATCGATACATTGGCTGTGAGTAATAACGCTTCTTATAACCGTCGAAATCATCTAAATCGGTAGAATAGAAAAAACCGCTCATTCGAGGAATATAAGAAAAGTAACGTGAGCTGTAGTAGCAATCATCTTCACGAAAGTCATATTCGCACTCACGTTCTGTTTTGTATCTTGGTGCGCTTCGCTCGGCTTCATCCATCGCATCTTGGTAAGCCAATTCACACTGCTGTGCTTCTTCCGGGTTGTTATCTTGGCACTCGTTAGCATCATAATAGATCGCGCCCTCTGTCTTCGACTCGTACTGAGAGAAGATCATAAAGCCGCCAAACATAACAAACGGAAAGGCTTTACCAAGCGCCTTTTCCATTGAAGGGCGTTGGACATTAGAACTGCGTTTCATCCTGCCCCCTAGTACGACATACACGCAGCGTTAAGTACGCCGATAGAAATAGACACCGTTGCTAAAACAATCCCCGCAGGTAACTCGTCGTTTTCGACACGCTCTGCAATTTTAGGAACAAGAACAAAACGAACAATAGCAAACGCCATCATTTGAGCGACCATAGCCACCAGCCCCCAAACCGCAAAGTCCAGCAGGTTAACGGAGTTTTTCGCCGCCCCCGCGATAGCCAAACAGTAACCTAAAAATGCACCACTTAATGCAATGGCTGCTGTGGTGTTTTGTTTGTCTTTAATTAATTGCCACTCGTCATAAGGCGTTAAGCGAACATAGATAAACTTAAACGCCAGCACAAATAAGATGGATAAGCCAAAATAAAGCGCGAAGTTTGGGAAGCCTGCGAGTAGGCCAGATAACATTTCCATTATTTTTCCTTGTTCATTGACGTCCAGTCAAACGAGTCAATTCGTTCATCTGCAATATAAAATAGCTTGCTGCCGGCAGGCACTTTTCGTTCCAAATCAGGATTGAGCTCAATGCCATTGCCAATATCCATTGCAATTAATGTCGCTTGGTATTTTTTCTTAATAAAAGTGAAAATGGATTCCACCGAGGTTTCACTTTCGTTTGCAGGGTAACAAGTTGAGTACTGCGTCATGCCTCGGGTTGAAGCGAGTAATTCTTGGTGTAAAGCACTAGAGCCAGGATCGACTGCCGCTTTCGCTAGCATTTCCGCTCCAACCGCAGGAATACACTCCGCTTTCGGGCAATGCTGACTGAGTAAATGCCCAAGCGCATCATCTTTAAAATATGCCAGTAAATGAGCGTCTGGGTTGATGTTGGCGCAGTAAAGTGATGCAGACAGAGTAATGTCATCTTCTAGATTATCGACAATAATACAGCTCGCTTGCGATACCTTCGCCAACTTCATTTGTTGGCTGTCAGTGTAGCTAGTCACTTTGACAAAATTGATTTCACCCGGCAGCGGGTTTTCGATGTCTGATCGGCTACAAAGAACGATCGGTCTTTTGCCTTCTTCTTCATGTTGCAGCATACGAATCAAATGCGTCGTGCGCTGACCGTTCCAACCTAACAACAAAATATGATTTTCCACACGAACTCTCCGTTTACCCAAAATTCCAGCACGCCAATACTCTATCGCCCCACTTGCGATTCGCCCCAACAAGGCAGCAAACAAGCTCAAGCCTCCAGGAATCACAAACAGCACCACGACCCACTTGCCTGCATCCGAAGACGGTGAATAATCGCCATAGCCAACCGTTGATGCTGTGACCATTAAGTAGTAAATGAATGTAGAGAATTCATTCGTGAGCGATTGTTCTCCGGAGGCTTTCAAAAGCAGCCAAGAAATGACGACATAGAGTAGACTCAAGATCAGTAAGTTACGGTTACTTAACCGAAACACATGCGACCTGAACCACTTCTTCATAAACAACCAAACGGCCATATTCACACCCCTATTCATCAAGCTTGTGAATATAAAGGAAAAAGCAGACATAAAAAAACCAGCTCATTGAGCTGGCTTTATATATGTGATGTGGGTCACTCTAGATTAGGCGTTACCCTTCACTTGCAGATTTAACTGCTCAGCGAAATCAAGCATGCGATTAAGAGGAACGAGCGACTTAACGCGAAGCTCTTCGTCTACGAAAATCTCATGCTCTTCACCGCCATCTCGCAAGGCACTTTCAATCGCTTTAAGACCGTTCATTGCCATCCAAGGACAATGCGCACAGCTACGACAAGTTGCACCTGCGCCTGCTGTTGGCGCTTCAATCAGTTCCTTTTCTGGTACTAATTGTTGCATCTTAAAGAAGATACCTTTGTCCGTTGCAACGATCATCTTCTTCTGTGGTAGCTCTTTCGCCGCCTTAATAAGCTGGCTAGTTGAACCAACGGCATCCGCCAGTTCAACAACACTTGCTGGTGATTCTGGGTGAACAAGAATGGCCGCTTCAGGATAGAGCCCTTTCATCTTGCGTAGCGCATCAGCAGAGAATTCGTCGTGAACGATACACTCGCCTTGCCATAGCAGCATATCTGCGCCAGTCTTGTTTGAAATGTAAGAGCCTAAGTGGCGATCTGGGCCCCAGATGATTGGTTTATCTTCCGCATCTAGGTGCTCAACGATTTCTAGAGCAATACTTGATGTTACCACCCAATCTGCGCGCGCTTTTACCGCAGCAGATGTGTTGGCATACACAACAACCGTATGGTCAGGGTGAGCATCACAGAACTCAGAGAACTTATCCGCAGGACAGCCTAAGTCCAAAGAACATTCAGCTTCCAATGTTGGCATTAAAATACGTTTTTCTGGAGTAAGAATCTTGGCAGACTCCCCCATAAAACGAACACCGCCAATGATCAGCGTGCTCGCTGGATGACGGTTACCAAACTTAGCCATTTCAAGCGAATCACCAACGAAACCGCCCGTTTCTTCAGCGAGAGCTTGGATCTCTGGATCGGTATAGTAGTGTGCGATTAAAACCGCATCTTTCTCTTTCAGAAGCTTTTTAATATTGGCGATATACGCTTGTTTTTCGTCGTCTGTAAGAGGGATCGGTTTTGGTGGGAATGGGTATACAGTGTCAATTTTGTCTAAAATGTGGCTCATTGCTCTTGCTCTACGCAACTTCCGGTAATCCGAGTATTGTAACCTCAAGCGGAATCAAGATGCCAGTGTATAGGGGAATTACTTAGAAGCTTGTTAATCAGCCAACAAAAAGGAGTGCGTTGGCACTCCTCTTAATTTATTTAATACGCTCTTTCGCGAGTTTTGCTGACGCACTGTCAGGATATTCGCTTAATACTTGTTGATAATACTTGTTCGCTTGCTCTGCATTATTATTGCGGCTAGCAATATCACCTAATTTCACCAAGGCATCTGCCCGCTTGTTTGAATCTTTATAAGAGATCACGGCTGCAAAGCTCTTTACCGCTTCTTTATCTTGCTTTTTAGCAAAATAGAGCTGACCTAACCAATAGTGAGAGTTAGAGGTAAAAGAAGAGTCTGGGTAATCTTTTTGGAACTGTTGGAACGCAGCAATTGCGCCCGTATAGTCACGTTTTTTCAAGATAAGATCGACAGCGTCTTGATAAGCGGTTTGCTCATCCGCATTCGAGCTGAATGTGCCACCTGTCGACTTCTTAGTCGCGTCGTCAGCTTTAACAGCCGCTACCGGAGCAGCACTCACTTGACCACGCACTTTGTCTAATTCAATAAACAACTCTCTTTGACGCTGCAACATTTGCTGCATGTCATAGTTGTTCTTTTCCAATTGACCACGTAGCTCACTGATCTCAAGAGCCATCTCATCCAGTTGCTGCTGCATCTGCAATTGAACGCGGTTGCGGTTTTCAAGCAAACGCTCAAGGCGCTGCACGTCCGTTTCATTTGAACGAACAGATGATGTCGTTGCTGAATTACTGCCACTTAAATCGGATACTGGAGCTGGTGCAGCGAACACAGGGCCCGCTGCACTTGCCAGTAACGTAAGCGTAACAACGCGCTTTAGGTTACTGAACATAAGGATATTCCTTAATTAGTATACTAGAACAGCACGACGGTTCTTAGCGTATACATCTTCAGATTGACCTAGAAGAAGAGGCTTCTCTTCGCCGTAGCTAACAATCGAGATTTGGTCCGCTTGAACACCTAGTGCTTGAAGGTACTTAGCAACTGCAGTTGCACGACGCTCACCTAGTGCGATGTTGTACTCAGGAGTACCGCGCTCATCTGCGTGACCTTCTACAGTAACTTGTAGAGCAGGGTTTTTGCTTAGGAATGCTGCGTGTGCTGCTAGCATTTCTTCGTAGTCGCCTGCGATAGTTGCGTTGTCAAACGCGAAGTAGATAGTCTGAGTTTCGCGTAGAGCTTGTTCTTTTAGCTCTTGCTCTGTCAGTAGGCTGTTCTCATCGATTGGAGATACTACTGTACCGTCAGTCGTTTGAGATTGGTTAGTTTCTGTAGAACCAGAAGCGTTTGCTGCGTCATCGCTTGAACTACAAGCTGTAACAGCCAGTACTGGTAGCGCAATCAGTAGCCCTTTAAGAACTTTGTTTAGTTGCATTGTTGTTTTTTCCTTACTTATTGATACTTACTTGCTACAAAAACGGTGACCATGCAGGCGCACGAACTCGTCCATTTGTTGCCGGTAATCGAGCTTTAAAGCGACCATCTATTGAAACCATCGAAAGAACGTTGGTTTTATTGTAGATAGAGCTGTAAATAACCATTCCACCATTTGGTGCAATGCTTGGAGACTCATCAAGTAGAGTCTTCGTTAGAATCTGTACTGCGCCAGTTTCCAAATCTTGTTTCGCCAGATTAAAACCAGAGTTACTACGGTTAACCATTACTAAGAAACGGCCGTCTGGTGTAATTTGACCACCTAGGTTTTGGCTACCCTGCCATGTTAATCGGCTAGGAGAACCATTTGCTAAATCAACCTGATAGATCTGAGGACGACCGCCGCGATCCGAAGTAAAGATAAGGGATTTACCATCTGGATGCCAATACGGTTCAGTGTTATTTGAGCGACCACGAGTTATTTGCGTTAGCTTACGAGTTTTTAAGTCCAACGTGTAAACTTGCAAGCTACCGGTTTTAGATAGAACTAGGGCTAGCGTATTGCCATCTGGCGAGAATCTTGGTGCGCCATTATGACGAGGGTATGAGGTTACTTTCTCACGCTCACCGGTATAGATATTCATGATGAAAATTTCTGCCTGACCATTTTGGAAGCTCACATACGCCAGCTTTTGTCCATCAGGCGACCATGCTGGAGACATTAGCGGCTGTTTAGAACGAAGCACTAGACGCTCGTTGTAACCATCGTAGTCAGCAACACGTAGTTGATATGGGTATTTTTTGTCTTTGTCGTTAACAACAACATAAGCAATACGCGTTAAGAAAGCACCGCGTTCACCAGTAAGCTCTTGGTACACAAGATCAGAGATACGGTGCGCGTATTCACGTAGTCGCTCGCTAGGTACGGTTGCGCGTTTGTTGAACAATACATGGTACTTAGATAGTACAAGTTGGCCATCAGCACTTAGCGCCTTTCCTTGACCTTGCGTCAACTGACCGCGTACTACATCAACCAGTTGGTAATTGATAACATAATTGCCTTCTGCATTTTGCGTAATGCTACCGGTTAATAACGCATCAACACCAAGACCTGTCCATGCATCAAAATCCACTTCAGCTTCACTGTAAGGTGTTTGAGGCATTTTGCTAGTCGCAACTGGGCTGAATTTACCACTACGTTGTAAATCCGAGGCAATCACAGCTGACACATCTTGCGGTAGCTTAGTTGCTCCTTCCCATTTGAATGGAACAATGGCGATTGGTCGTGCCGAATCGATACCATCGGTAATGACAAGTTCAAGTGCCGCATTGGCTACCTGAAACGCGCCCAACACAGTGAGCATACATCCTAAAATTAGTCGCTTTAACACAAGCTTTTCCTTATTACTCAGGTACTACGGTTAAATTGATATTCTTCAACTTGCTGACCACATCTTGGTCTTTTGGCAAAGGAAACGTCCCCACCTGCGCTACTGCACGCTTTGTTGCTGCACATAGACGGCTATCACCATCTAGAACGCTAAGATCACCCACAATGGCGCCCGATCCTGTTGGGATCAAACGCAAATTAACCTTACACGACTTTCCCCTAAAGCTGTCCTCCAACAATAAGTTTTGTTGGATAAGCTGGGTGTAAATAGCGCCGTAGCGGTTGGCTTCACTCGTCGCAAACTGGCCGCGCGCATCACTGTTTTGCTCAGATTCTGTTTCTAGGCCAGCAAAGATATCGTTTAGAGCTGCTTCTTGCTCTTTGCGCTCGCGTTCAAGTTGCTCTAAGCGCTCTTTCTCTTTACGGGCTTTTTCTGCCGCTTCTTTTGCAGCCTTCTCTTTAGCAATACGCTCTTTCTCGGCTTTTTCAGCGGCTTCACGTTCACGTTTAGCTTTTTCTTGCGCTTCTTTCGCTGCTTTTTCACGTTCTAAACGCTCTTTTTCAGCTTTGGCAACCGCAGCCTCTTTCGCTAATCGTTGTTCTTCCGCCTTCTTAACCTCGGCTTCTTTCTTTTTCCGCTCAGCTTCAAGCTTTTCAGCACGTTGTTTCTCTTTGCGTACTCGTTCTTCTTCGGCTTTGCGTTCTTTCTCTTTTTCAATGCGCATACGCTCTGCTTCACGAGTCGCTTTCGCTTCTTTCGCTTGCTGTTCTTTTAGCTTGCGGATGCGTTCTTCTTCGGCTTTACGGTTTTTCTCAAGCTGTTCACTCTCACGACGCAACTTGTCTAATCTATCTTGCTCTTTCTTTGCGGCTTCTTGACGTTGGCTACGGATCTGCTGAGCTTGTTGTTTAACAAGTGCAGGATCGATCACCACGGCTTGAACCAATTGCCCTGTTGGCTCGGGTTTCGACATCGTGAAGTCCGCTCCCCAGATAAGCGCAATGAACAAGATCGCATGCAGTGAAGCCGATATTGCTATCGGCTTAGTGTAATCACTTTTTTTCTTAGGCTTACTATTCTGTTTCATAAACTCAGGGACTTATTCCTTGATGTCCGTCAGCAATCCAACTTTAGGAATCCCTGCTCGACCCAATTCGTCTAATACCAGTACCACTTCTGCATAAGGCGTAGCTGCATCCCCGCCCACCGCAACTGGTGAATCAGGTTTTAGAGATAACTCAGCTTTAACGCGCACGATGATGTCCTGTAAGGAAAGACCGTGCATCATCTCTTCATCGTTCACACTCAGGCCTAAATTTCCGTCACGATCAATTTCAACGATGATAAAGCTTGCATCACTTTCGCCGGCTAACTCAGAGGCTGGCTTTGCCGTGGCTGTTTTTGGCAACTCAACATCCACCCCTTGCGTTACAAACGGCGATGTCACCATAAAGATGATCAACAGAACTAACATAACGTCGATATAAGGCACGACGTTAATCTCCGCTGTCATCTTTCTCTTTTTGCGTTGATAGCCCGCCATCTCAGTTATTCCTTGTGCGCGCTATCACGGCCAGCCATTGCTTGACGGTGCAAAATGCTGTGGAATTCTTCGGAAAACGTCGCGTAGTTATGCTCTAGTTTGCCAACTTTATTGCTCAAACGGTTATAAGCCATTACCGCTGGAATTGCAGCGAATAGACCCATAGCAGTCGCAACAAGAGCCTCAGCAATACCCGGAGCAACCATAGCTAACGTTGCTTGTTTCACTTCACCCAGTGCGATAAAGGCGTGCATGATCCCCCATACCGTACCAAAAAGGCCAATATAAGGGCTGATCGAACCAACGGTTGCTAGGAAAGGCAGATTAGTTTCCAATTCATCGACTTCACGGGCAACGGCAACACGCATAGAGCGACCAGTACCTTCCATAATAAAGTCTGGTGAATCTGCGTTTGATTTGCGTAGACGAGCAAACTCAGTAAAGCCTGAATAAAAGATCTCTTCCGTTCCCGCCAGTTCATCTTTACGCTTCTTAGCGTTTTGATAAAGGATAGAAAGATCGGTGCCCGACCAGAACTTGTCTTCAAATGTTTCGGCATCTTTTGCCGCTTTCGACAAAACCTTGCTGCGTTTAATGATCATTGCCCATGAAGCAATCGACATACCTAACAAGGTCAACATCACCATTTTTACTAACAGACTTGCTTGTAAAAACAGGTCAAGCATTGAAATTTCAGCGGTCACTATGAGTTAACTCCATAACTATTGATTGAGGGATCGCTTGCGGCCTCATTTTCTCATTATCGATACATGCTACCTTAACCATTGCCTTACACAATGTTTTGCCGTCAGGATTTACGATCTCCTGACAGAAGGTTAAAGATGCTTTTTTCAGTTCTGCAATATGAGTCTTGACCAGCAATTGGTCGTCTAGGCGTGCACCTTGCAGAAAATCGATGTCCATGTGTCGGACTACAAAACCAATCTTTTGTTCCAAAAGAGAGTGTTGTGATACGCCAATTGTGCGAAGTAGCTCCGTACGAGCTCGTTCGAAAAACTTGAGATAGTTTGAGTGGTATACCACTCCACCAGCGTCGGTATCTTCATAATAAACCGTTACTGGCCAGTCAAAAATTGCTTGGGCTTGTTGCACATCTATAGCCTATTAACTGATTGAAGAGCTTTACTATAACGCAACTCGGCGCTGTTTATGCAAGGGTTAATTGAGGTTTTCAAAGATTGAAACAAAAAAATAGCGCCAACTATCATTTGTTGGCGCTATTTTAATAAATATACGAATGATTTTTAATCAGCCCAAATTAGAGCAGTCGAATCAGGGTTAAGTAACTCAAAATCGAAAGTGAAAAATACGGGCTGAATAGGACCTGCCAATACCAATTGCGTGGTTTAAAGCTCAATCCAAATACCATGCTTGAGCAAATAGCCCAAATCAAAAGTGGTGAAATTAAAGCATTAAACCCACCGATAGAGGCGGAGTAAGCTTCAGGATCCCACATCACCATAGCAACGTGATAAAAACCTAAAACAAGTGATAAGACCCTAAGCAGGGTCTTATCCAATGGTGCATGCAGCTTAGCTACCTGCGCAGCGAGATTACTCACTGTCTTTGTCCATCATTTCTGAGTGCTCTAACCAAAGAGCGTTGATGATACCGAATGCACAAGCAAGTAGTACACCTAGAATCCATGCGAAATACCACATAGTAATTGCTCCTTAGTAAGCTGAAACGTCGTTGTCTTCGATGTGTTTCTTATCAAGACGACCAAACATTTTGTAGTATGTCCAAGTCGTGTAAGCAAGAATCACAGGAACCATAACTGCAGCTACAGCAGTCATTAGGCCAAGCGTCAATTCACTCGCCGTTGAGTCCCACATAGTTAAGCTGTGACTAGGTACTAGGCTTGAAGGCATTACGAATGGGAACATTGCAAAGCCAGCAGTCAAGATAACACCTGCGTTAGACAAGCTTGAAAACAAGAATGCAAAACCACCACGCTCAAAGCGAGACGCAATCACAGCCAACAGCGGCATAAACACACCAAGGATTGGCGCAGCCCACATTGCTGGGTAAGTTTCGAAGTTTGCCATCCAAGCACCCGCTTGTACTGCCACTTCTTTGTTTAGTGGGTTTGAATCTGCCATTGTATCAAGCGTACTTGTAATTACGTAGCCATCAATAGACTGAACCCAGAAACCACCAATAACAAACAATGCAACTGCAACTAGACCCGCGATTTGCGCCACGTTACGAGCACGAGTATGCAGCGCTTCAGTGGTCTTCATTTGTAGCCAAGTTGCGCCTTGAAGTACAAATAGCATCAGGCTCAATACACCACATAGAAGTGCAAATGGGTTAAGCAGCGCAAAGAACGAACCTTTGTACTCAGACATAAGCAGTGAGTTTAGCTCGAACGGTACACCTTGTAGTAAGTTACCAAATGCCACACCAAAGATGATTGGTGGAACAGTGCCACTAAAGCAAAGTGCGTAGTCCCAAGCTTGACGCCATTTAGGGTCTTCAATCTTAGAGCGGTAATCAAGAGCAAGTGGACGTAACCAAAGCGCGGCTAGAGTGACGTACATTGCTAGGTAGAAGCCGGAAAACGACGTAGCGTAAACAAGCGGCCATGCAGCAAATAGTGCACCACCAGCTGTGATTAGCCAAACTTGGTTGCCGTCCCAGTGAGGGGCAATCGTGTTTAGCATAATACGACGTTCAGTATCAGTTTTGCCGATCACAGGTGATAGCGACGCAACACCCATATCAAAGCCATCCGTTACTGCGAAACCAACTAGCAATACGCCAATTAGAATCCACCAGATGAGTCGTAAGATTTCGTAATCAAACATTTAATATTCCCTCACTTAAACTTCGACTGAACGGCCAACTTTGTCTTCTACAGACTGACCATTTTGTTCAAAGTGGTAGCGACCTGTTTTCAGGCTGCTTGGACCTTTACGTGCAAACTTAAGCATTAGGTACACTTCTGCAATTAGGAACACTGTGTAAAGTGCGATAATTGCAAATAGTGATGTCCATAGCTCACCTACTGTCAATGCAGAAGCCGCTACGTGCGTTGGTAGAATTTCACCAACAGCCCAAGGTTGACGACCGTATTCAGCAACAAACCAACCCGCTTCGATAGCGATCCATGGTAGTGGAATACTGAATAGCGCTGCTTTTAGGATCCAAGGTTTCTGTTCGATCTTCTGGCGACATGTTTGAACAAACGCAGCACCAAAGACGAATAGCATGATGAAGCCACACACAACCATGATACGGAATGAGAAGAATAGAGGCCATACTGTTGGGATTGAGTCATCCGCAGCAGCTTGGATTTGATCTTCTGTCGCATCAACAACGTTCTCTGTGTAACGCTTAAGAAGTAAACCGTAACCTAGATCACCTTTCACTTCGTCAAATGCAGCTTGGTTTTCTTCAGAGCGATCCCCCGCACGAAGCTTCTCAAGTAATTCGTACGCATACATACCCGTACGGATACGATCTACGTGCTCATCACGAAGGTCACGAAGACCCGTTACTTGCTCGTCAAATGAACGTGTCGCGATGATACCCATTACGTATGGAATCTTAATTGCGAAATCTGTGTGCATTTCTTCTTGATTTGGAAGACCAAATACTGTGAATGCTGCAGGTGCCGGTTCTGTATGCCATTCAGCTTCTACAGCCGCTAGCTTCACTTTCTGAACTTCACCTAGCTCGTAACCAGATTCATCACCTAGTACGATTACAGAAAGGATAGCTGCCATACCGAAAGACGCAGCAATAGCAAATGAACGACGTGCAAACGCGATATCACGACCTTTTAGTAGGTAGTAAGAGCTGATACCAAGAATGAACATTGCACCTGTGGTGTAACCTGATGCAACCGTGTGTACGAACTTAACTTGAGCTACTGGGTTTAATACAACCTCAGCGAAGCTCACCATTTCCATACGCATGGTTTCGAAGTTAAATTCAGCACCAACTGGGTTTTGCATCCAGCCGTTAGCTACCAAGATCCAAAGTGCAGAGAAGTTAGAGCCAAGAGCAACAAGCCAAGTTACAGCAAGGTGTTGACGTTTAGATAAGCGATCCCAACCAAAGAAGAATAGACCAACAAAAGTGGATTCTAAGAAAAAGGCTACGAGGGCTTCGATCGCGAGCGGCGCACCGAATATATCACCTACGTAATGGGAGTAATAAGACCAGTTAGTACCAAACTGGAATTCCATGGTAAGGCCAGTTGCCACACCAAGTGCGAAGTTAATACCGAAAAGCTTACCCCAGAACTTTGTCATGTCCTTATAGATTTGCTTGTCCGTCATTACGTACAGAGATTCCATGATGGCTAGAAGGAAAGCCATACCTAGAGTCAGTGGTACGAAGAGGAAGTGATACATCGCTGTTAGTGCAAATTGCAACCGCGATAGATCAACTACGTCAATCATGTTTGCTCCTATGTGTCGGCTGAAGACACTCTTTACATTGGTCCCTGCATAAGTAAGCGTTGTGAAGACTTAAATATTGTTACCGAAGAACGGCGTATTGTTGCAGGAATGTACCGTAACGGTTAGTTAATTGTTAAGCATGAGCTAATATAGCTGGCGCTAATATTACTGCTAAAAACAGATTGTTTCAAAAGGTTTATAGGAGAGTTCCGCTTTGATTTGTATCAACTTTTGTTTTGCATTTTTGATTAAAAAAGCGACAACTTGATCCAAATCAAGCATTTGAGAGGTCATTTGTTAAGTACAGGTAATCGATGGAGGGATACAAGTATTTATGCAGAACAATAACTTAACATCTGCAGTAAAGTTATTACCTAATTAGTGGTAGAAGGAATTTTTCAAACGTGATCTGGATCACTCGAAATAAAAAGTCAGCCAAGAGTGGCTGACCTGAAAACTTATTTTTCAATTCCGAAATGAAGATAGGCTCGATCCGTTGCAATTCGCCCTCTTGGCGTTCTTTGCAAATAACCTTGTTGAATAAGGTAAGGTTCAAGTACATCTTCTATGGTGTCTTTTTCTTCACCAATGGCTGCTGCCATATTATCTAGGCCCACAGGTCCACCACCGAATTTTTCCATGATCGCAAGCAGCAACTTACGATCCATATAGTCAAAACCTTGAGCATCTACGTCCAGCATGTTCAGAGCTTTATCGGCAATCTCTGCGCAAATATGGCCGTTACCTTTTACTTCCGCGTAATCACGAACTCGGCGTAATAGTCGGTTTGCGATACGAGGCGTTCCACGAGCTCGTCGAGCCACTTCTAATGCACCGTCAGCCTCCATAGAGAGACCTAAACAATCGGCACTACGTTGAACGATGTTTTGCAGGTCGGGAATATTGTAATACTCCAAACGCTGAGTAATACCAAATCGGTCGCGTAGTGGTGAAGTTAATGAACCCGCTCGGGTTGTTGCCCCAATCAAGGTAAAAGGAGGAAGATCGATTTTGATGGAGCGAGCCGCAGGCCCCTCGCCTATCATAATATCGAGTTGGTAATCTTCCATTGCTGGATAGAGTACCTCTTCAACCATAGGGCTTAAGCGGTGGATCTCATCGATAAATAAGACATCGTTTTCTTCAAGATTGGTCAACAACGCCGCAAGATCACCTGCTTTTTCAAGCACAGGGCCAGAAGTGGTACGAATATTTACCCCCATCTCGTTAGCAACAATGTTTGCCAATGTGGTTTTACCCAAGCCTGGAGGACCAAAAATCAAAAGGTGGTCGAGCGCTTCTTCACGCAATTGAGCCGCTTTAATGAAGATCTCCATTTGGCCACGAACATGATCTTGGCCTTTGTAGTCTTCAAGCTTTTTAGGTCGAATGGCGCGATCTATCACATCTTCTTCACGATAGATTGGGCTTTCTGGGGCGATCAGGCGATCCGCTTCAATCATTATTTTTGACCTTAACCGTTAAACCATAGACTTAAGGGATTCGCGAATCAGCTCTTCGCTACTCATACCCGGTTTTAGAACCTGAGAAACAACTTTAGAAGCTTGAGTCGGCTTATAACCTAAAGCAAGCAGTGCACTCACTGCTTCTTCTTCCGCACTGCTTTGTGAAGCTTGTGGCGCAGAATCAACCGGCGCTGCATCAGTAAACGGGGTAAACAGATCCCCTGCGCCCCAGCCTTTTAGTCGATCTTTCATTTCGACCACTAAGCGTTCTGCTGTTTTCTTACCAACGCCCGGCAGCTTAACCAGTGTTGAAACATCTTCGCGTTCCACGCAAGAAACAAACTGGCTTGCCGTCATACCAGACAAAATACCTAAGCCCAATTTCGGCCCAACACCATTTGCCTTAATTACTTCACGGAACAAAGCACGCTCTTTAACCGTATTGAAGCCATACAGTAACTGAGCATCTTCACGCACGACAAAATGAGTATAGATGATTGCTTCTTCACCTACGTTTGGCAGTTCATAAAAACAGCTCATCGGCATTTGAACTTCATAGCCGATACCATTGACTTCAATTAACAATTCAGGGGGTTGTTTTTCAATTAGAATGCCGCGCAGACGTCCAATCACGGTGTTTACTCTTTGGAAATGAATTTTCGACAGGATAATAAAGAACTGGATAGACATCCAGTTCTTTATTGTTTGATCTTAGATTTTTGAGACGACAAGATAGAGCCAATTTACAAGAAATCCACGACAACGATACGTATCTAGCGATAACGTCCTCGACGTGCGCTGGTCGCTTTCCCTGCCATCGCGATAAGAGTTTTATTGGTGTTGGCATGACAGATAGCCACACCTAGGGCGTCTGCGGCATCCGCTTGCGGTTTTCCGGGTAACTTAAGCATTTGCTGCACCATGTGCTGGACTTGCTCTTTATCTGCGCCGCCCGTACCTGTTACCGCTTGTTTAATTAATCGAGCGGCGTATTCGAAAACTTCAAGATCGGCATTCACTGCCGCAACAATGGCACTACCGCGCGCTTGACCGAGTTTCAGCGCCGAATCCGCATTGCGCGCCATGAACACCTGCTCTATCGCAAATACGTCAGGCTGGAACTGGGTGATGATCTCCGAAACACCAGCATAAATCTGCTTTAGGCGTCCCGGAAGCTCTTTCTCTGAGGTGCGTATGCATCCACTACCAAGATATTGGAGGTGACGCCCGTTCTGTCGTATGACCCCATAACCCGTGATTCGTGAGCCGGGGTCTATACCTAGTATTACTGACATTGATACCTGATATCGATATGATTTTCTTCAATCTGATATGGTAAAGCACACAGCCGACTATATCGAGGTAATTATTGCTCGACTAGACAAACCCGACTCCAAACTAACCTCAATGACAGGCGTCGCTTCTTCTGCGAGTTTTTCTCCGGTCCAGTAATCATACCAATAGACAGGCTGCTCAGCGGTTAGGGTAATACCTCGCGCTGGCTGCTGATAATTAAACAAACAGTGTAAATCGTTATGCGCAGTTAACGGCAAAAACGCGTGGTGTAAATTAAGTGCTGTAAAACGAGCCGCATCTTGGCAGTGCTTATGTCTCAGCACCAGCTTGGATAAGGTTTGTTTTGCAAATGGCGTAAGCTCTGGTAACGGGTCACCCGATAACAATAGACCACCGCTAGCAAGTAGCACATTACGATGAAACTCGTAATTTTGTCTTTCAGTGGCTTGATTCGGCAGGGAAACAAACGTCGCGCAATCAGGGTCAATTTGCCACAATTTACGATGCTGCCAACTGCGATAAAATGTCTCTTTAGCGATCTGTTCAAATCGAGTTTCGTTTCGTTCCACATCATCAGACACTCGCATTGCATCGACCAAACCTACTGAAGGCCACATAGGCGCATTACAGCCTAAAATAAGCCCATCACCCGCCCCTTTGGCGATCGCTTCCATACCAAGGCGATAAGCCTCTACACCGGTTATACCTGTTTGGCTACGTCGGCCCTTTAATGTACCCCAGTAATTGGCGTCCAGTTTGAATAGTTCAACACCCCACTCGTCACGCATTACTTTAATAACGCGAGTTAAGTGCTCTTGAACTTCAGGATTAGACGTGTCTAGAACATACCAAGGTGTACAGCGCCAACCAGCATACGTGACATCTTCCGCTTTAAGTAAGCGTCCGTCTTCATGCTTAGTATCAAGTTTGAAGTGCGACACTTTTTACAGATGCGCATGAATATACTCCTGAGGTGTAAAGAACCCAAGTCTTTTCCTTGGGCGCGAGTTTAGCTTTCCAGCTATTTGGTTACAG
>NZ_BLID01000004.1 GCF_009811315.1 Vibrio atypicus | reverse complement strand
AAAGGGTTGTTCGAGACTAGAACGTTGATAGGCAGGGTGTGTAAGTGCTGCGAGGCATTGAGCTAACCTGTACTAATTGCCCGTGAGGCTTAACCATACAACACCCAAAGGGTTTTGATGGACTCGATACAAGAATTAACTTGATTGTGTTTTAGAGAACGCAAACAGCTTTCCGAATTAAAGAATTTGCTTGGCGACCATAGCGATTTGGACCCACCTGATTTCCATGCCGAACTCAGAAGTGAAACGAATTAGCGCCGATGGTAGTGTGGGGCTTCCCCATGTGAGAGTAGGACATCGCCAGGCTTTAATTAATGGACACTTGCTTCAAAGCGAGTAAGCCACTGCGGAGTGGTAGTTCAGTTGGTTAGAATACCGGCCTGTCACGCCGGGGGTCGCGGGTTCGAGTCCCGTCCACTCCGCCACTTATTTGAAGGTTTCGACCTTCGGTCGAATGAGTCCCGCTTGAGCGCAAGCCCGGCCATTCCGCCATTTATTTGAGAGTCGTCTCAATAAACACGAAGATAGGGGTGTAGCTCCAATTGGCAGAGCAGCGGATTCCAAATCCGCGTGTTGGGAGTTCGAATCTCTCCACCCCTGCCATATTTAAGGCTCTAGTCGAAAGACTAGAGCCTTTTTGCTTTTTCATATTAAAGTATTTAATTGGCAGAGCAGCGGATTCCCCAATTTACCAAAACAGCGCGTGTTGGGGCGAAGCTTTCGAATCTCTCCACCCCTGCCATATTTAAGGCTCTAGTCAAAAGACTGGAGCCTTTTTGCTTTTTCATATTGAAGTATTTAATTGGTAGAGCAGCGGATTCCCCGATTTACCAAAAACAGCGCGTGTTGGGGCGAAGCTTTCGAATCTCTCCACCCCTGCTATATACTAAGCCTCAGCAGAAATGCTGGGGCCTTTTTACGTCTGTTGCTTCTACGAAGCAATGTTGGGAGCTGGCTCGCCAGCCCGGTCAAATCTCTCCAGCCTTCTATATTAAAGGTTCTAAACTGCGAGTCCCGGTCGAAGACTAGAATTCTTTTGCTTTTTGGCGTTTGAGTATGCAATAAGAAGTAACAGTTTCCCCTACAAATCAAACAGCCGTTTCACTGGAACACAAGCCCGTTTCACCCCTGCTACATGCCAAAAGTCTCAGTAGATATTGGGGTATTTAATAAAGCTAGAGCGAACTTGTTTTCGAGAGAGGTAGATGCGAGGTGATAGACGTTTTAGCTTGAAGCTTTGACAGTACTTGTTTTTTAGAAAACGTCATTTTTCAATTTTCTTTCATTCCCTAGACTGAGGAAGGAAAGAGTAGAGAATCTTTAGGGGGATTCGCTTAAATCGATCTCCGAGCTATTCGTCCTCTTTTTAAACTCTCAACATTTCTCCGCTTCTTGCAAATAAAAAAAGCCCGCTCTTACGAGCGGGCTTCAATTCAGCTGTGACGGAGGCTGATTATTTAAGCATTGCTTCGTTACCGTTTTCACGGATATGTTTCAGCATGCCTTTCACACCGCGAGCGCTTGACGCTACGATGTTACCTGATTTCATATGATCAGTGCCACCTGCAAAGTCAGTAACGATAGCACCAGCTTCACGAGCAATAAGCTCACCAGCTGCGATATCCCATGGCTTCAAACCTAACTCAAAGTAACCATCAACACGGCCAGCCGCTAGATAACATAGGTCAAGAGCTGCAGAGCCTGTGCGACGGAAATCTGCACAATCTACAAATAGAGAAGACATGATTTTGAAGTAAGACTCAGAGTGTTGCTTTTGCTTGAACGGGAAACCTGTTGCTAGAACAGTACCTTGAAGATCTTTAAGCTGTTTAACACGAATACGAGCGTTGTTTAGTTGAGCGCCAGCACCACGTTGAGCGGTGAATAGCTCATTTAGCATTGGGTCGTATACACAGGCTACTTCTGTCTTGCCTTTGAAGCGTACAGCGATAGAAACAGAGAAGTGAGGCAAACCTTTTACAAAGTTTGAAGTGCCATCCAGTGGGTCAATGATCCATTGAACTTCTTTGTCTTTACCTTCGATAACGCCATTTTCCTCAGCAACAATACAGTGCTCAGGGTATGAAGCTAGGATTGTATCAATAATGATAGTTTCCGCTTCTTTGTCTACGTTAGTAACAAAGTCATTCGTGCCTTTTTGAGTAGATTCGATCTTCTCAACATTTTCTAAAGATTTGGCAATATGGTTGCCAGCTTTTCGTGCAGCACGAATAGCAATATTAAGCATTGGATGCATACTAATTTCCCAACGGATGTTAAAGAACAGAAAAACGGGGCGAAGTATATCAGATATATCACCAAATGGAAGTGGTTAATTTTTACACTTTCAATTTTATTACTAGAAAGGGTCTGACCATTTTAGTCAGGTATATGTTACTATCTTGCTGCTTTAAATCAGTCTTGGAAATCATCAATGCTCAACAATGTAAAAGTGGTCCTTGTCGGGACTTCTCACTCAGGAAATATCGGTTCTGCAGCTCGTGCTATGAAAGTTATGGGTCTGTCCAATTTAGTTCTTGTTGATCCCCAGTGTAGTGTTGATGAGCAGACTCTAGCGTTAGCGGCAGGTGCTGCAGATATTGCAGAAAACGCGACAGTCGTAAGCACATTGAATGAAGCCGTCGCAGATTGTGCTTTAGTTGTGGGTTCAAGCGCTCGCTCTCGTACTCTTGAATGGCCAATGTTAGAACCTCGTGAGTGTGGTCAGAAGTTTGTAGCAGAGGGGCAAAATTCTCCCGTTGCTTTAGTGTTTGGCCGAGAACGTACTGGGCTTACAAATGAAGAACTTCAGACTTGCCACTACCATGTGTGTATCCCTGCAAATCCAGAGTACAGCTCTTTAAATTTAGCTATGGCTGTTCAAACACTAAGTTATGAAATTCGCATGGCTTATCTAGAGCAGGAACAGAGTCAATATGCTGACCCTGAGTCTGTAGAGTACCCAAGACACAAAGAGTTAGAATTGTTCTTCACACACCTTGAAAAAGTGGCGAAAGATACCCAATTTATTAGTGAAGAACAGCCAGGTAAAGTGATGAATAAATTACGTCGTATGTTCAGTCGTGCTAGACCAGAAGCGCAAGAATTGAATATCCTTCGTGGCATTCTAACTTCTATTGAAAAGAGTATTTCTCGGTAATTTAGACCCCATATAGAGTATGGGTAAATACCTGACTAAAATGGTCAATTAAATACTTGACTAAAATGGTCGGGTATGAAAAGATTCATACCACATAAACGGTGTGGATATGGTGTTATATGAGACTTACATCTAAAGGAAGATACGCAGTAACAGCCATGTTAGATGTGGCTCTGCATTCGCAACAAAACCCTGTACCTCTGGCTGATATTTCAGAGCGACAAGGCATCTCTTTGTCTTACCTAGAGCAGCTTTTTTCTAAGTTACGCAAAGCTGGTTTAGTTGCCAGTGTCCGTGGACCTGGCGGTGGTTACCGACTAGGCGAAGAAGCAGACTCTATTGCGATTGGTACAGTTATCGCTGCGGTAGATGAGTCTGTTGACGCGACGAAATGCAATGGTAAAGGTGATTGCCAGGGTGGCACGCGCTGCCTAACACATACCTTGTGGCGTGACTTAAGTTCACGTATTAGTGACTTCTTAAACAACATCACCCTTGGTGAGTTGATGAAAGACAACGAAGTATTAGAAATTTCAGATAGACAAGATATTCATCTTGCCGTTAATCATGGGTTTGCTAATAAAACTACAAGCACCGCACCCATCGGTGTAAATGTCCGCTCTTAAGCGGTCTGCCTGTTACATTGGAGTAGAAAATGAAACTGCCTATTTATTTAGATTATTCAGCGACCTGTCCTGTTGATCCTCGTGTAGCTGAAAAAATGGTTCAGTACATGACTATGGACGGCACGTTTGGTAACCCTGCGTCACGTTCACACCGTTACGGCTGGCAGGCAGAAGAAGCTGTTGATACAGCGCGTGAACAGATCGCAGATCTTCTAAATGCAGACCCTCGTGAAATCGTATTTACGTCTGGCGCGACAGAATCAGATAACCTCGCAATTAAAGGTGCAGCTCATTTCTATTCGAAGAAAGGCAAGCACGTTATTACTTGTAAAACAGAGCACAAAGCGGTGCTTGATCCTTGTCGCCAGCTAGAGCGAGAAGGTTTTGAGGTGACTTACCTAGAGCCAGAATCAAACGGCTTGATCGATCTTAAGAAACTCGAAGCAGCAATGCGTGAAGACACTGTTTTAGTGTCAATTATGCACGTAAATAACGAAATCGGCGTTATCCAAGATATCTCTTCTATTGGTGAGCTATGTCGTGAGCGCAAGATTGTTTTTCACGTTGATGCGGCACAATCGGCGGGTAAGCTACCGATTGATGTTCAAGAGATGAAAGTTGATCTTATCTCTATGTCGGCACATAAAATTTACGGTCCTAAAGGTATTGGCGCACTTTACGTTCGTCGTAAGCCTCGCATTCGTTTAGAAGCTCAAATGCATGGTGGTGGTCATGAGCGCGGATTCCGTTCAGGTACACTTCCAACTCACCAAATTGTTGGTATGGGTGAAGCATTCCGTATTGCTAAAGAAGATATGCAGAAAGACTTCGAACATGCGCTAACACTGCGTAACCGTCTACTGAACGGTGTTCAAGATCTTGAAGCGGTAACGGTTAATGGTGATTTAGAACAACGCGTTCCTCACAATCTCAACGTGAGTTTTGCTTTCGTTGAAGGCGAGTCTTTACTGATGTCTCTGAAAGACTTAGCAGTATCATCAGGAAGTGCATGTACTTCAGCTAGCTTAGAGCCATCTTATGTCCTAAGAGCTCTAGGGCTTAACGATGAGTTAGCGCATAGCTCAGTTCGTTTCTCTTTCGGTCGCTTTACGACAGAAGAAGAGATTGATTACGCAATTGAACAAATTCGTACTGCAGTAACTAAACTGCGTGACATGTCTCCTCTATGGGATATGTACAAGGAAGGAATTGATCTAGATACCGTTGAGTGGGCTCACCACTAAACACTAGGTTACTCCCAGAGATTTAATAGAGGATTCGAGGTAAATAATCATGGCATATAGCGAAAAAGTAATCGATCACTACGAAAACCCACGTAACGTAGGTTCATTTGATAAAGAAGACCCTGCGGTAGGTAGCGGCATGGTTGGTGCACCAGCTTGTGGTGACGTAATGAAGCTTCAAATCAAAGTAACACCAGAAGGCATTATTGAAGATGCGAAGTTCAAAACATATGGTTGTGGTAGTGCAATTGCATCTAGCTCTCTTGTAACTGAATGGGTTAAAGGTAAGAGCATCGATGAAGCGGCTGCGATTAAAAATGCAGAAATCGCAGAAGAACTAGAGCTTCCACCAGTAAAAGTTCACTGTTCAATCCTTGCTGAAGATGCAATTAAAGCTGCTGTAGCTGACTACAAGAAAAAACACCAAGAATAAGCAATCCGTATATAATGGGAGGCTATTGTCCTCCCATCCATTCGTAATATAGACAAACTAAGGTGCAGTATGGCCATCACAATGACAGAAACCGCGGCAAGTCGCGTTAGAACATTCCTAGAAAACCGAGGCAAAGGTGTTGGTTTACGTCTAGGTGTGAAAACGACAGGTTGCTCTGGTATGGCTTATGTCCTTGAGTTTGTTGATGAGCTTAACGAAGAAGATTCTGTGTTTGAACATGAAGGTGTGAAAATCATTATTGATCAAAAAAGCCTTGTTTATTTAGATGGCACTGAATTGGATTACGTTAAAGAAGGCTTAAATGAAGGGTTTGAATTCAACAACCCCAATGCGAAAAGCGAATGTGGTTGTGGTGAAAGCTTCAACGTTTAATTGATAGCACCTGCGGGTTACGTGCTCGCGGGTTGATTACCAAGGATTAAATTCTTCATGAATTACTTCGAATTATTTGGGCTACCAAGTCAGTTTACTCTGGATGGTAGCCTTCTTGCTTCACAGTTCCGCGAACTTCAAAAACAATTTCATCCTGATAATTTTGCGACAGCATCCGAGCGAGATCGTTTGATGGCCGTACAAAAGGCGGCAGAGATAAATGACGCCTACCAAGTATTAAAGAGCCCAATTTCTCGTGCGGAGTATTTGTTAGCTGAAAATGGCCACGAAATTCGTGGCGAGCAACAAACTATGCAAGATCCGATGTTTCTTATGGAGCAAATGGAGCTGCGAGAAGAGCTTGAAGAGATTGCTGAGAGTCCAGAACCTGAAGACGTGTTATTCGACTTTGATAGTAAAGTCACTAAAATGTTCAAACAACAGCTACTCGCAGTAGAGCAAGAGTTAAATGATGCGCTTTGGCACCAAGCTGCGGAGCGTGTTCGCAAGCTGAAGTTTATCTCGAAGCTAAAAAAAGAAATTGAACTAGTGGAAGAAAAACTCCTCGGCTAGTTAGAACAAGGACCCATCATGGCATTACTTCAAATCGCTGAGCCAGGTCAAAGCTCGGCACCTCATGAGCATAAGCTGGCTGCTGGTATCGACTTGGGTACTACGAACTCCTTGGTTGCTTCCGTGCGAAGTGGCGATGTCGCGACTCTTAAGGATTCACAAGGGAAAAGTATCTTACCGTCAATTGTTAACTATTCAGGTGAAACTCCAGAAGTCGGTTACCAAGCGAAAGACCAAGCGGAAGTTGATCCTGTTAATACCATTATTTCGGTAAAACGTCTTATCGGCCGTTCACTTGATGATATTCAGACTCGTTATCCTACTTTGCCTTATCAATTTAAGGCGAGCGACAATGGCTTGCCAGTACTGAAAACCGCAGCCGGTGATAAAAACCCAATTGAAGTTTCGGCTGACATCTTAAAAGCGTTGGGCCAACGTGCAGAACAAACGTTAGGCGGCGAGCTGGCAGGTGTTGTGATTACTGTACCGGCATATTTTGATGATGCTCAGCGTGCGGGCACAAAAGATGCTGCGAAACTGGCGGGTATGCACGTACTTCGCCTGTTAAATGAACCTACTGCGGCTGCGATTGCTTATGGTCTGGACTCTGGTCAAGAAGGAGTGATTGCTGTTTATGATCTTGGTGGCGGTACGTTTGATATCTCTGTTTTACGTCTATCTAAAGGTGTATTTGAGGTTCTCGCAACTGGCGGTGATTCTGCATTAGGCGGTGATGACTTTGACCATATTCTCGCAGATCATTTGATTGAGAAAGCCGGTTTTGAGATGCCACTAACGGCTGAACAAAATCGAGTACTCCTCAATGTTGCTACCAGAACTAAGATTGCGTTCTCTGAGCAAGACTGTGTTGATGTAGACGCTTTAGGTTGGCAAGGGAGTGTCACTCGTGATGAGTTTGAAACTCTGATACGCCCACTCGTGAAAAAGACATTGCTTTCTTGTCGTCGAGCATTAAAAGATGCGGACGTAGAACTCGAAGAAGTACAAGATGTAGTAATGGTCGGTGGTTCGACTCGTACACTTCTTGTTCGTGAAATGGTAGGGGAGTTCTTCGATCGCCAGCCTTTGACAAGTATTAACCCTGATGAAGTTGTCGCCATTGGTGCAGGTATTCAAGCTGACATATTAGCAGGCAATAAACCTGATTCAGAAATGCTGCTGCTAGACGTGATTCCTCTGTCATTAGGCATCGAAACCATGGGTGGTTTGGTTGAAAAAATTGTCCCACGAAATACAACGATTCCAGTAGCTCGAGCGCAAGAATTTACCACTTTTAAAGATGGTCAAACAGCAATGAGCGTTCATATTGTTCAAGGTGAACGTGAGATGGTAGATGACTGTCGTTCTCTGGCTCGCTTTTCACTTAAAGGTATTCCCGCCATGGCGGCAGGTGCTGCTCATATTCGAGTGACTTATCAAGTGGATGCGGATGGGCTTTTGTCTGTCACTGCGATGGAAAAGAGCACGGGTGTTCAGTCTGAAATTCAAGTGAAACCTTCATATGGGTTGAGCGACGATGAAGTGGCTAACATGCTACGTGACTCGATGACTTACGCGAAAGAAGACATGAATGCGCGAGCATTGGCTGAGCAGCGTGTTGAAGCAGACCGTGTTATCGAAGGTCTCATTGCGGCAATGCAAGCTGATGGCGACGAGCTATTGTCGGAAAGTGAAAAACAACAACTGCTGAAAGCTATTGAGGCGCTTATTGAGCTGCGCAATGGCGATAGTGCCGATGCTATTGAACAAGGCATTAAAGATACAGATAAGGCGAGCCAAGATTTTGCTTCTCGCCGTATGGATAAATCGATTCGAGCTGCTTTGTCAGGTCAGTCAGTGAATGATATTTAAGAGCCGTTATTTTAAGAGAACGTATTATGCCTAAGATTATTGTATTACCGCATGAAGATTTATGCCCAGAAGGCGCGGTACTTGAAGCGAATTCAGGAGAAACCGTTCTGGATGTAGCGCTTAAAAATGGTATTGGGATTGAGCACGCTTGTGAAAAATCGTGCGCATGTACTACTTGTCATATTGTTGTTCGTGAAGGTTTCGATTCACTAGAAGAGAGCGATGAGCTTGAAGACGACATGCTTGATAAAGCTTGGGGGCTTGAGCCTGAATCTCGCTTAGGTTGTCAGGCAAAGGTGACCGACGAAGATTTAGTGGTGGAAATTCCAAAATATACACTTAACCATGCATCTGAAGATCACTAATACTAGAGGATAGTACGCAATGAAATGGACTGATTCACGCGATATTGCTATTGAACTATGTGAAAAGTTTCCGGAAACTGATCCTAAAACGGTTCGCTTCACCGATTTACACCAGTGGATTACAGAGCTTGAAGAGTTTGATGATGAGCCAAATCGCTCAAATGAAAAAATCTTAGAGGCTGTGATTCTATGCTGGATGGATGAAATGGATTAAGGGTATAGATAAAACCCACACAGTTAACAAAATTTACTAAAAAAAACGGGCCTTTGGGTCCGTTTTTTATCAATTTAACATTAAAGTGTTAACATCTCAGAGTAAATAGAAGAGGCGTAGACAGCGCCAATACAGACAAGGAGAAACCATGTCTACACAGATGTCAGTATTTCTAAGCCAAGATGCAGCGGCACCACAATGGGGCGAAAAAGCAATCCTATCGTTTTCCGAAGGTGGCGCTACGATTCACCTAGGAGAAGAGTTCGATCTTGGTATTATTCAACAAGCCGCTCGCAAGCTTGATGGTCAAGGTGTTGCTTCTATTGCATTAGAAGGTGCTAACTGGGATTTAGAAAGTGTTTGGGCTTTCCATCAAGGTTACCGAGGGCCAAAGAAAAACAATTCCCTCGCATGGAAAGAACTTCCGGAAAATGCGCAAGCTGAGCTAAACGCTCGAATCAAAGCAACAGATTTTACTCGCGATATTATTAATAAAACCGCAGAAGAAGTAGCTCCGCGCCAACTTGCGACTATGGCGGCAGAGTTTATTAAATCAGTTGCCCCTGAAGGCACGGTTAAAGCGCGCATTGTAAAAGACAAAGATTTACTTGCAGAAGGCTGGCAAGGTATCTATGCCGTAGGTCGTGGTTCAGATCGCACATCAGCAATGCTGCAACTTGATTTTAACCCTACTGGTGATGAAAATGCGCCAGTATTCGCATGTTTAGTTGGTAAAGGTATTACCTTTGATTCAGGTGGTTACAGCATTAAACCATCGGGCTTCATGACTGCTATGAAAGCGGATATGGGGGGCTCAGGTACGATTACCGGTGGTCTAGGTCTAGCGATCATGCGTGGATTAAACAAGCGTGTGAAGCTAATCCTATGTTGTGCTGAGAATATGATTTCAGGTCGCGCCTTAAAGTTAGGCGACATCATTACCTATAAAAATGGTAAAACAGTTGAAATCATGAATACTGATGCGGAAGGACGTCTAGTTCTTGCTGACGGCCTAATGTACGCGAGTGAGCAAAATCCTGAGCTAATCATTGATTGCGCGACACTAACAGGTGCTGCGAAAAACGCGCTTGGTAATGATTACCACGCTTTGATGAGCTTTGATGATGAACTTTCTCATCAAGCATTGAGCGTAGCACGTGAAGAGAAAGAAGGCTTATGGCCACTTCCTTTAGCTGAATTCCACCGTGGAATGCTACCATCAAACTTTGCTGATTTATCTAATATCAGTAGCGGTGATTACTCTCCTGGTGCAAGTACAGCGGCAGCTTTCCTCTCTTACTTCGTTGAAGATTATAAGAAAGGCTGGCTTCACTTTGATTGTGCGGCAACTTACCGCAAATCGGCGACTGATAAGTGGGCTGCAGGTGCAACTGGTGTTGGTGTGCGAAGCTTAGCTGGCCTACTTATTCAGCAAGCAAACAAGTAACTTATTGAAACAAAACTCATTAAATAAGAGGCCGCATAGAGCCTCTTCTGTAAACACTAAGAAAACGAAAGGATACCCTATGGCTCTTGAAAGAACTTTTTCTATCGTTAAGCCCGACGCAGTAGAACGTAATCTAATCGGTGAAATTTACCACCGTATTGAGCAAGCCGGCTTACAAATTATTGCAGCAAAAATGGTTCGTTTAACGGAAGAACAAGCAAGTGGATTTTACGCAGAGCATGAAGGCAAAGAGTTCTTCCCTGCTTTAAAAGAGTTTATGACTTCTGGTCCTATCATGGTTCAGGTACTTGAAGGCGAGAATGCAATTGCTCAATATCGTGAACTAATGGGTAAAACTAACCCTGAAGAAGCAGCGTGTGGAACAATTCGTGCTGATTACGCAATCAGCATGCGCTATAATTCAGTTCATGGTTCAGACAGTCCGGAATCTGCAGCTCGTGAAATCGAGTTCTTCTTCCCAGAGTCAGAGATTTGTCCTCGATAATTTAAGGACAAAAGCAATACAAAGAGTGCTGCTTATGTTTAAATAAGCAGCATTTTTCTTCTGAGAAAACTTAATCATTAAGCACAAATTTTCCCTATAAGGCATGAATTAACTGCTAGTATTGGTGAGAAAAGTTTTTTTGACATACAGCGCACGCAAGGGTATCAGTCTTGACAGATTGTGATATACTCTGCGCGCAATTTATACCTTATAAACAGAGTAAGACAATGGCAGATTTATCAAAGTACAGAAACATTGGTATTTTCGCGCACGTTGATGCGGGTAAAACTACCACCACTGAGCGTATTCTTAAGCTTACTGGTAAAATCCACAAAACTGGTGAAGTACACGACGGTGAGTCTACAACTGACTTCATGGAGCAGGAAGCTGAGCGTGGTATTACAATCCAGTCAGCAGCGGTAACTTGTGAGTGGAATGGCCACCGCCTAAACGTTATCGATACTCCGGGACACGTTGACTTTACAGTTGAAGTATACCGTTCACTGAAAGTTCTTGATGGCGGTATCGGTGTATTCTGTGGTTCTGGTGGTGTTGAGCCTCAGTCAGAAACAAACTGGCGTTACGCGAACGACTCAGAAGTTGCTCGTCTGATCTTCGTAAACAAACTAGACCGTATGGGTGCAGACTTCTTCAACGTAGTTGATCAAGTACGCAACGTACTAGGTGCTAACCCACTAGTAATGACTCTGCCAATCGGTCGTGAAGACGATTTCGTTGGTGTTGTTGACGTACTAAACCGTCAAGCTTACGTTTGGGATGACACAGGTCTACCAGAAAACTACGAAATCACAGATGTTCCTGCGGACATGCTTGATGATCTAGAACAGTACCGTGAAGAGCTAGTTGAAACTGCTGTAGAGCAAGACGACGAGCTAATGGAAGCTTACATGGAAGGCGAAGAGCCATCTATTGAGCAGCTAAAAGAGTGTATCCGTAAAGGTACTCGTGACCTAGCGTTCTTCCCAACATTCTGTGGTTCTGCGTTTAAGAACAAAGGCATGCAACTTATCCTTGACGCTGTTGTAGATTACCTACCAGCTCCAAACGAAGTTGATCCTCAGCCTCTAACAGATCCAGAAACTGGCGAACCAACAGGTGAAGTTGCGACTGTATCTGCAGATGAGCCACTAAAAGCGCTAGCATTCAAGATCATGGATGACCGTTTTGGTGCACTAACATTCGTTCGTATTTACTCAGGCCGTCTGAAGAAGGGTGACACTATCCTTAACTCAGCGACTGGTAAGACTGAACGTATCGGCCGTATGTGTGAAATGCAAGCGGACGAGCGTAACGAACTTACTGAAGCACAAGCTGGTGACATCATCGCTATCGTAGGTATGAAGAACGTTCAAACTGGTCACACTCTATGTGATCCTAAGCACGAATGTACTCTTGAAGCTATGATCTTCCCAGAACCAGTAATCTCAATCGCTGTATCTCCTAAAGATAAAGGCGGTTCTGAGAAGATGGGTATCGCGATCGGTAAGATGGTTGCAGAAGATCCATCATTCCAGGTTGAAACTGACGAAGAGTCTGGTGAAACTATCCTGAAAGGTATGGGTGAACTTCACCTAGACATCAAGGTAGATATCCTTAAGCGTACTTACGGCGTTGAGCTAGAAGTAGGTGCTCCACAGGTAGCTTACCGTGAAACTATCACTCAAGCAGTTGAAGATAGCTACACGCACAAGAAGCAGTCTGGTGGTTCTGGTCAGTTCGGTAAGATCGACTACCGTATCAAGCCAGGTGAAGCAAACTCAGGCTTCACGTTCAAATCAACAGTTGTTGGTGGTAACGTACCTAAAGAATTCTGGCCTGCAGTTGAGAAAGGTTTCGCATCTATGATGCAAACTGGTGTTCTAGCTGGCTTCCCAACTCTAGACGTAGAAGTTGAACTGTTCGACGGTGGTTTCCACGCAGTTGACTCTTCAGCAATCGCTTACGAAATCGCTGCTAAAGGCGCATTCCGTCAGTCTATGCCTAAAGCTGGTGCGCAACTTCTTGAGCCAATCATGAACGTTGACGTATTTACTCCAGAAGACAACGTTGGTGACGTAATCGGTGACCTTAACCGTCGTCGTGGTATGATCAAAGACCAACAAGCTGGTACTACAGGCGTTCGTATTAAAGCTGACGTTCCTCTATCAGAAATGTTTGGCTACATCGGTCACCTACGTACTATCACTTCTGGCCGTGGTCAGTTCTCTATGGAATTTGGTCAATATGCACCATGTCCACAGAACGTTGCTGAGCAAGTAATCGCAGAAGTTAAAGAGCGTAACGAGAAGAAGTAATTCTTTCTGTTAGCTAGATAGCTTAAAAAGCCCCTGAAGTGAAAGCTTCAGGGGCTTTTGTTTTTTGGGAGGTTTTTTATGTTTCCAATTCCCCATGGAGCCAATGAGCAAATGTTTGAATCCTATGTCTTCGTGGTGATTCTTCATCGTAAAAGAGATTGAACTGTATACCTGGTGTCATGCCTATATCAAAAGGCTTAATGAGTAATCCTCGCTCAACATAATCATTTGCGAGTGAATCAGACGCTAAGCATGCACCATGACCAGCCATCACCGCATTCATTGCATGATCAAATGTGCTGACTTCCATCCAATCGACAGACTCTTTGTTCATTTCTAAACCCGCCTCTTTAAACCATGATTGCCATGGATACCCCCCAGACTCGTAATGGATTAGCCAGCAAGACAGAAGTTGCTTGGGAGAGCTTAGGGCAAGTGAGTCAGCCAAATGAGGCGAGCAGAATGGGTACACAGCTTCTTCGAATAGAAATTCTTTATGCATGCTTTGGTTGCTATCTGGCATCAGCTCTTCACCTTGCCAAATCGCTAGGTCAGCATCGCCTTGTTTAAGATTAGGGGCATCGCAACTGGTGATAATACGAATAGGAATATTGGGGTATTGAACGGAAAACTTCCACAATCTCGGGAGCAACCATCGTGAGGCAAAAGAAGGTGTCGAACTGACACAAAGCAGCCCATCGACAGGCTCACTTTGAATTTGGTTTAATCCTGTGACTATTTGTTCTAACCCTTGAGAAACATGTTTGAATAGCGTTTTTCCTTGCTCTGTCAAACGCATCTCACGGCCATCTCGAACGAAAAGTTTACAACCTAAACCATCTTCCAATTGGCGTATTTTCTGGCTGACCGCGGCTTGACTAATAAAGAGCTCTTCAGCTGCTCGACTATAGCTACCTAGCCTTGCAGCAACCTCAAAGTAACGTAACCCTGCTAGATGGTGTAGCCTTGCATCCATATTTGCTCCCTGATTTTTGTTCCATTGCTGTTTAGGATAATAATTGATTTATTATCTAAAACAAAAGGAGAGCTAATGCTCTCCTTAAGTTTGGTCATTTGGGTCTTTACTCTTCCCAAACAATTAATTGACCTTTAGGCCAATTGTGTCCGACATCGTGATACTTTTGCTCCAGGACGTGACGTTTTATCTTAAGCGTTGGCGTTAAAATACCGTTTTCGATACTCCAAGGGTCTTTGATCATTAATACCCCTTTGATCTGTTCATGAGATTCTAAGCTGGCATTCATACGTGCGATGACTTTTTCTGTCGTACGGGCATATCTCGCTCGATCAAAGTTTGGAAAATCATGGGGCACGACAAGCAGAATCGGTGCAGGTAAACCAAGGCCAATCAAGCACATCATCTCTACTCGACTGTATTCGAAGAGCTTGTTTTCGATGGGAACAGGGGCAACAAATTTACCCTTAGCTGTTTTAAAGGTGTCTTTTTTACGACCTTGAATGGTCAAATAGCCTTCACTATCAATAAAGCCGATATCACCGGTGTGCAACCATCCTTCGGTATCGAATGACTCTTGGGTCGCGATGTCATTTTTGTAGTAGCCAGAGAACAGACCTTTACCGCGTACCATAATTTCATCGTCTTCAGCGATCTTAAGCTCTATACCTGGTCCTGCGTTACCAACACTGCCGATTTTATCGGAGCGGAAAGGGTAATTGAGAGTGCTATAAGCAAAGGATTCTGTCATCCCCCAAGCTTCAGTAATATTCAGACCAACGCTATGGTACCACTCGAGAAGTGCTGGCGAGACTGGCGCTGAGCCACAACCTAAAACTCGCGCTTGATCCAAACCAAGCCCATCGGCAAGCTTTTTCTTAATTAGCGAGTTAACAAAAGGAATCTTAAGTAGGATGTTGAGCTTTTTCTGAGGTAATTTATCTTGAATACGTTGTTGGAAGAGTGTCCATAATCTTGGTACAGAGATAAACAACGTAGGGCGATGCATTTTTACATCTTCGATAAAGGTATCCAGTGATTCTGGGAATGCGGTTTGTACGCCACCTTGAATAGAAGAGCCGAAGATATATACGCGTTCGGTAATGTGCGCAAGTGGCAAGTATGAGAACAGGCGATCACCGTCTTTGATGCCGATATGGTTGATCAACTGTTGTACTGACCAACTAAAGGCTCCGTATGTCAGCATGGCTCCTTTAGGTAAGCCTGATGTTCCTGAGGTATAAACAAGCGACATAAGCTTGTCATCATAATGCTCTGGTCGATCGCTACTTGGTTCAGCTTTTTCAATCAAGTCGACAAAGCTGTGCTGTGTTTTAGGCGCGGTATCATAAGGGAGTGAGATGGTTGTTAATTCTGGCAAGCTATCGATAACTTGCTGCGTTGCGGTCGGGTCATCCAGTTTCCCGCCGATAAGAACTTTCGACTCACTGTGATTAATACAGTATTCGATAGTGTCAGCACCCGCTGTAGGGAAAATTGGTACACTGACGAAATCACCTAGCATCATCGCAAGATCGCAGATGAACCATTCCGCACAGTTTTTGGATACCAAGGCGACTTTATCTCGCGGCTTGAGTCCTAGTTCTTTGAGAGCACTCACCAAGCGTAAAGCTTTGTCCGCGACTTCAGCATAAGTAAATTCGACAAATTGGCGATTTATTATCTGCTTTAGATACACATCATTAGGGCGTTCCTCGGCCCATTTTAAGATCATTTCGTTTGGTGGTGGGAGAGCACAAGTTGGTTTGCTTAACTCGTTAGGCTGAATCATTCTCTAACTCCATGTTATTGGCAAAATTCTAATTTATTTTTATTGTTAACAGCTTGTTAACTTTAGCATGGAAGAGGAAAGGGAGGAAAGCTTTGGTGTGATTTTGAGAACTAAGGTGTGACAACTGTATTAGTGAAGTTGTCGATATAATGCTGGAGTTAGCCCTGTTTTCTTCTTAAAAATCCGAGAAAAGTAGGATACGTCGTGGTAGCCGCATTGGAATGCAATAAAAGATATCTTTTCTTTTCGCTCGGCGGTGAGAAGTTGCTTCGCTAAATTGATTCGCTTTAAAACCAAATAGTCTCGGAAGCTTACTCCAATGGTTTTATGGAAAAATTTCGAAAAATAGGTGACTGAGTAATGACAGTATTCGGCGATGTCTTCTTCTCGAATAGTACGAGAAAGGTTTTTGTCGATATACCGTAGAATCTCGATCAGATCTTTGCTGACATTCTGTTTTTGGATCATCGATGTTAACTGGTGTATCTCTAAGATTTCTTGATGCTTAGTGTACTGATAGTGAATCTGCTCACTGAGTTGTTTCGCCCATCCCTGATCAAAAGTTTTAGAAATATCATAAGTCTTAAATACTACCTCTAATTCCATAATCTCTTTAGACAGGTTTCCAGAATGAAAGATGACTAAACCTTTGTTTAGGTTTTGGCATAGCTTTGCTGCGGTCAAGAATAGTGATTGATAGGACTCTTGGTAAAAAAAGAAGCAGAAATGGATGTCTGATTCACTAAGCACAGACACATCATAACCATAATCTTTAAGATCAAAAAAATGCTCTAGATCTCTAATTAAATCCTTATAAATAAAGGAGGTAGATTGACCTAGCCAATAACCACTGTGTAGTACATTCATTTAAGTCTTACCTAAATTAGCACTGAATTATACACATAAGGTTAGGCTAGTGATTCATGAACGCCAAGTTTCATTCGTGGATAAACTAAAGGCTTATCTATATGTAATTGATAGAAGTGTTGCTGTTTGAATTTTCTTTTGGGATGAAGATCAATATTTTTATTTATATTAATTTTGTCAAGTATCAATAGTGAGATGTTTTGATAAATGCATTTCTCATTGTAATGCTTACCTTGCTCTTTATTTTAAATTTATATAAATCAAATGCTAAGTAGTTGCTTGGTCTATTGCGTTGGAGAGATTTCTAATAGTTTTATCAATTATAGGGAGGGTGGACGGACATTATGGCGACAAATTGATGAATTTGAGTGGCAAGAAAGTACCAAAACTAGCTAAAAAAATCCTAACTCATTAGCGCATAAAACTCCTAGTTTATTAGTAAGCGAGACGCTTAAGTGCTTTAACGAAAGGAGACACATTATGACTAAAGTACTAAATAATATTACCGCTTTTTTAAAGGATGAAGAAGGTTTGACGGTTGTTGAATACGTTGTAGGTGCCGGTCTACTTGTATTAGGACTATCGGGTATTTTTGGCGCATTTAGCTCAGTATTGGAAGCTGAATTGGAAGGTGTCTTTAGCTAACCGAATTTTCAACGTCCATCAATTAGCAGCAGGAAAATCTGCTAATCCCTACTAAGATGTTTGTATAGGTTAAGTTTAATCATTAAGGCTTAATCTATATGAACAGTAGGAGTTGGCTATGTTGCTAATAAATAAAGCGAAACTTTTTTTTCAAGATGAGTCGGGTTTAACAGTGGTGGAATATGTAGTTGGTGCCAGCGTCATGCTGATTGGGTTATCTGGCCTTTTTGCAGCATTTCGAGATGTTTTATCTGAAGAATTTGATTCATTGTTCAGCTAGTACTTTGGATTCAAGGTAGGTGCGCAGTGGAATACATCATTTGGTTTGTACTACTTGTCATCGCTGTATCCGATGCCAAGGAACATCGCATTCCTAACCTCTATCTCCTTATTACCCTCGTACTTTGTATCGTTAAGATGGTGATAGACCCTCAAGTATCCCCAACTATTTCTCATGCTCTATTTGGTGCTTCTGCTCTGTTTGGTAGTGCACTCGTTTTACATATCATGAAGGTAATGGCTCCAGGGGATGTGAAGTTGCTCGGCGTTATTGGCTTTTGGTTAGGGTGGGGGCAGCTATTTGAGGTGTCGCTATGGATTGCTGCGACAAGTATCTTGATGGCTAGCTTTTATTCGGCAATAAGAATTGCAGGGAATGAATACAAAGTAAAAGAGCAAGTTTCCAAGTATAAGCTACTATTTGCCTATGGGAGAACCGGTACAAAAGCATTAATGGATGTCGAGAGCAACTCCGCGAAATTGAGAATGCCTTTTGCGCCTGTTGTTGTTATTGGAGTTGCATTGCATAGCTACTTTTAGCCGACAATTTGTGAGAAAGGAGTCTCTATGGTCCAATCTAACACGGAAGTTAAGCATAGGGTTGAGTTGACTCCTCAAGCTGAAGCTCCGCCAGTACCAACGACTTTCGAAGCATTGAATATTCCGAAAGCGGTACTTGAGAACTTATTGATTAAGCATCTGGCGGCCTTTCCCAAATCAGACATTCTTAAATTGACCGAACTCATGTGCATTAACAGCCACATGATTGAGGATATGCTCTCTGATCTCAGAGCCAAATCTCAAGTAGAAGTATTCCAAGGCACCTCTTCTGGTTTTTCTGCTCAATCAACAGTAAATGTTCGTTACGGCTTATCTGAACTTGGTATGCAAGAAGCGGATGATGCCTTTGCAAAAGACGCTTACCTAGGCCCAGCGCCAGTTTCACTTGTTGATTATGAGGCAATGGTGAAAGCTCAGGATGTCCGCGCTCAAATGGTAAACCGGCAAGATGTGAGCTTTGCTCTGTCAGAGGTGCTCGGTGCAGAGCGAATGATTTCTGTCTTGGGGCCTGCGATCAATTCGGGCCGTGCATTGCTACTTTATGGTGATGCGGGTACAGGTAAAACATTCGTTGCGACTCGGTTACTCAATTCACTCAATACTTCTGTCTACATCCCTTATTCTGTCTATGCAGCAGGAAACATCATTAAGGTTTTTTCTCCTCAACACCATAAACGGGTTGTCGGTGGAGAGATCAAGTCTATCGCGTTTAAAGAGCAGTTTGATCGTCGCTGGGCTTTGTGCGAGAGACCTAGCATTCAAGTTGGTGGTGAATTGACGATGGATATGCTGGAGGTTAATCACTCAGAGCACAATCGGGTCTGGATGGCTCCCCTCCAAATGATGGCAAATAACGGCATCTTTATTATTGACGATTTGGGTCGTCAGCCTATGCCTGTGGATACACTGCTCAATCGTTGGATCGTGCCGATGGAGTATTTTTACGATTATTTAAATCTTCCCAACGGTCAGCAAATCACCATTCCTTTCATACTTACTTTGGCCTTTTCTACGAACCTCGATCCGGAAAAGATCAGTGACCCGGCCTTTCTGCGACGACTTGGTTACAAAATTCAGTTTGGGCCATTGCTACAAGAAGAGTACCACTCGCTTTGGTCAATGTTTGCCCAGTCTAAAAATTTGACGGTGAGTGAGGCTAGTTATGAAAAATTATTTGATTTACATCGTCAGCATTGCGTCGGTTTCTATCCTTGTATTCCAAAGGATATTGTTGGCATCAGCCGAGATATCATCGTTTTTGAAGAAGTAGACCCCGTTATCTCCCCTGAAATAGTAACCCGCGCCTGGGAAGTTTATTTTACCGCTGACGGTAAAGGAGGAGGAGAACGATGAGCCGAAATCAGGTCATTTTGCTATTTTTGCTATCCATAGTTTTTGGTTTAGGGGCGGTATTCTTTGCTAAGCAGTGGATGGATAGACAATTACAACCACAGACAGAAATGGAGGTGATTGAGCGCGAGCCTGTCATCATAGCGAGTCAAGAAATTCCTGCAGGCACCGTGATTGAAGAGCAGCACATCACAAGTAAATTACTTGAGGTGGAGTGGCGAAATGAAGGGCAGTTTACAACAGCCGAAGAGCTTGTAGGCCAAGTGGTGGCAACCAGTATTTATCCTGGAGAGTTGGTTCACCAATCGCGATTAGCGGTGGCGGGAGAAGGGTCTACTTTAGCTTCACTTATTCCTGAAAATAAACGTGCGGTAACCATTCGAGTAAATGATGTCATTGGTGTCGCAGGTTTCTTACTACCGGGTAATCGTGTCGATGTTCTCAATACTATTAAATACAGTGCTACATCCGCAAACACCGTCACAGTACTTAAAGACATTAAAGTACTGGCTGTCGATCAGACTGCAAGAAGTAAAGAAAACAAGCCGATTATTGTTCGGGCAGTCACACTAGAAGTCACCCCAAGAGATGCCGAGAAGCTTCTCACAGCAAGGAGTAAAGGGGAGATTCAATTAACACTAAGAAACCCTCACGAAGAAGAAAAAGTCGTTAAAAAATACATTGCGCCAAGTGTCACCATTATCAAAGGCACTGAATCAAGCAATATTCGAGTCAGGGATTGAGGTGAATTATGTTGAAATGGATTTTTATAATTATTCTTAGCTTAAGTTTTATTGGTGTTGCGTCTTCAGCGACGCAGTCAGGGAAAGTGGTCAAAGTTCCTCACCATAAATCCACCCATGTCACTTTAGCGGGCAAAGCGAAACGTGTCTCTTTAGGGGATCCTGAGGTCCTCGATATTGTGATGCTCAAGTCGGATGAAGTATTTTTAATTGGTAAAAAGTTAGGCTCAACGAATCTAATGGCTTGGGATAGCCGAGGACGCCTCATTGAGTCGATTAATATTGAAGTGACCCATGATCTCAATAGCTTAAAGGCGAAGCTGTTTGAGTTTTTGCCGAATGAAGAAATTGAAGTGCACAGTGCGCAGAACCGTTTGATTCTCAGTGGGCAAATTAGTAACCAAGCGGCAATGAACATCGCTTTGCGAGTGGCGGAAACCTACTCTGCTGGTCAAGAAGCCGATAAAGAAAACAAGTCGTTGAGCGAGCAGGTTCAAAAGACAGGCGTTATTAACCTTATGACCATTGGCGGTGCTCAGCAGGTTATGTTGGAAGTAACGGTGGCAGAAGTTCAGCGCAGTTTAGTGAGAAAGTTTGATTCCAATTTTCACTTTTTCGAAAGTAATGGTGGTTTCTCTTGGGGGGGAACCTCTGCTGGTGGTGTGATTGATGATATCGGAAATGGGATCGGTCCAATATTCAATGCACCTGGAATCGATAGTACTGGCTTCCTAAGTACCTTTATTGATGGTGATACCTTATTCACCTTCGCTTTGGATATCGCGAAACAGAACGGAACAGCAAAAGTATTAGCGGAACCAAACTTAACGGCACTGAGCGGTGCGAAAGCGGAATTCCTTGCTGGTGGGGAGTTCCCTATCCCGGTACCAGATGATGATGGTATTACGATTGAGTATAAAGAATACGGGGTAGGGCTGAAGTTTATTCCTACCGTGCTTAGCGATAAAAACATCAACTTAAATCTGGCGATAGATGTCAGTGAAATCGCAAATAGTTCTTCTCTTACTCTTTCCCCAGGGGGAACAAACGGAACGTATGTTATTCCGCCTATCACACGCCGCAGCGCTTCATCTACTTTAGAGCTCGCTGATGGGCAGACGATCGGTATTGCTGGGCTGCTTAGTGAAAATGTCCGCGATGTTGTTAGCGGTATGCCTGGGTTCAGTGATATTCCTGTGTTGGGCCAAATGTTTAACAGTCAGGAATACATTTCAGGTGAGACTGAACTCGTCATTTTGGTCACGCCAAGGCTGGCGAAACCTCTCGATCGACGCCGTATTTCGTTACCAACGGATTCGTTTGTTGAACCCAATGATTTTGAATATTACTTGTTAGGGCGAGGTGCTTACATCGCTCCATCAAGCCGAACAAAAACAAAAGATGTGCAGGAAAGTAACTTCATTGATCACTCAAAAGGTGGCACTGAAGGCACATTTGGTCACAGTCTTTAGGAGGCAATATGAAGATTAGATTGGTAATAGTCGTACTGTTTTGCTTTCAGGCTTTGCTGACTGGGTGCGTCAATAATGCGGATAAGCTAGGGCAGCACATGGCTAAAGTTCGCAATGCACAGGTATATAACCCAAATGCAACCGACGAGAATTTGGGCTTACTTCCGGTAGGTAGTGGTGAACGAATGGAAGGTGCTTATCAAGTCTATACAGGTAAACAAGATACCGATTTGAAAGGCACTGACAGTCAATTCTTAGAAGGGTTCTCGAACTAGCCTTAAGGACAGCACTATGGACAGCGGAAAATGGCGCATTAGCCCAAAGAAACAAAGGGGACTAACGTTAGTTTTAGTCACTGCGGCAATGCTTGCTTTAGTTGGCGTTGCAGCGCTTTCTATTGATGTTAATCACGCCATGCTAAATAAAACCCGACTGCAAAATAGTGTTGATGCTGCCGCGCTTGCTGCCGCAATTGTGTTGGACAATGGAGGCTCAACGACAGAAGCAACTGCAGCCGCAAATGCGACGTTAACCAATATGGGAGGAGCGACAGGCAATAACGAGATGGACTTCACTTCCGCACAGATTGTCGTTCAGTTTTCAAACGACCCGGCTACTTTTCCTTTTGCGGGCTTTGACTCCGATGATGATGGCTATGTTCGTGTCGTTGTGTCCGGATATCAGCTTGATAACTTCTTCGCCCATATATTGAATGTGACAAAAAATCTTGCTTCAAGTGCAGTAGCAGGACCCAGCCCGGCTGTTATTGATAGCAATAACATTGTTCCAATGGCTGTTTGTGAGGGAGATAATTCCGGGAGTGCTGGCTATGTTGCTGGCGATCTCTACGCACTTAAAATTGCTAGTCACAAACAAGGGAGTATGGGCTCAGGTAACTATCAGTTGCTCGATTTTGGCTCTGGTGCCAGTACGGTTAGAACTGCGTTAGCTGGGGATTTCGTCACTTCTGTAAGTATTGGAGATACTGTGACTACAAAGCCCGGCAACACGATTGGTCCAGTAGGCCAAGGACTCAATACTCGTTTTGGTGTATATAAAGGTGGTGGGTTGTCATCGAGTGACTATGCTCCTGATGTTTATGTAAAGGAGCCGAAGAAATCACCTAGTATAGATAATAGCGGTAATATTACGTATGCAGATACCACTGGCTCAGGTGGGCAACCTTGGAGTTATTCTGACTATTTGGCTGCTTTACCAGATTGTACTGGAGATAGTGATTGTCGAATAGACTCAGGAGGGCAGCCAAATCGCAGAGTACTCATTGTTCCGATCGTCGATTGTTCGACAGCATCTGGAGGGACCTCGTCTTTTACGGTGACTGCGTTAGGCTGCTTTTTCTTGCTCCAACAAGCTCCAACGAATAATGGTAGTAAAGACCCCGTGTATGGTGAATTTATCGAAGATTGTTCAGCTTTGAGCGGAACTCCGGGTCAAAACTCAAATAGCGATGGGCCTTATCGAATTGTGCTTTATCGAGATCCAAACGGGGAGGAATCATGATGCTTCAAGGTTCAATTCTCAAAAAACAGAAAGGGTTAGCTGCGGTCGAGTTTATCGTCACAATTCCAACGCTATTGCTGATTCTTATGGCGATCACTGAGTTTGGTAATGCATTTATTCGCTATAACACGCTCAATAAAATGGCTCAGAATGGTATTCGTTACGCGACGACTGAAATTAGCGGCACCTCAAGCTATGACCAAATTGCAGATATCAATGCAATAAAAAATATTGTGGTTTATGGGACAACCAGTGTCGGGGATGGTAGCGCAGCAATGATAGATGGAGTGACACCCTCAGATGTGACGGTGACTCACGCCGGAGGTTATGTGACCGTCACAATTAATCACAGTTACGCACCCATGATGGGGAACTTTAAGTCTGATGTGAACTTTGCTGTGCCTTTGAATGCTTCTGCGATGATGAGGACCGCGCCATGAGAAAACAAAAAGGGGTTTCTGTCATTGAATTTACCATTATTTCGACGGCGTTATTGTTGGTCATTTTCGCGGTTATTGAAGTAGGGCGATATGTTTATTCATTGCAAGTGATCAACGACATTACCCGAGTGGCAGCCCGTTTAGCGGTCGTTTGCAGGGTAGAAGATAAAAATGATATCCCAGCGCTAGCCATGCCCGATTACGCCCCAGGTGGAATGACAACCGGCCATCTGGTGATCGATTATTTGGATGCATCAGGAAATGTCGTAACAGGAACTCTGACAGATGACGATGTGTTTTCTACAATTAGATATGTGAGAGCTAGAGTTGTTAACTTTAGTTATCAATTCACAGGCTTATTAAGCTTTGCAAACCTTACTGGGCTATTAGAGGTTCCTGAGTTTGAAACGATAAGACCAAGGGAAAACTTAGGGCATCACCGATGGACGGATACTAGCGGTGAAAATAGCACCGACTGTTAGGAGAAGGGAATGGGAGAAGCTGTGCAAATTGCACCAGGGGGAGGCAGTGCCCCCATAAGGTTAAAAACGAATCTAACCATTTGGGTGTTCTATTCGTCTGATGCCTTTCATCTACACATTAGTGATGAACTGTCTAAGTGTCAGAGCATCAGTTTTGAAATGATTTCATTTCACGGACTAGTTGTGGCAAATCTGGCTCAATTTTCTCCTCCAGATTTGATCTTTGTGGAAACCGGGCCAAATTGGGCACAAAAAATTGTTGAGCTCCAGCAATTTGAAGCGCCAGTTGAAACGGAAAGCGCTCATGAAGCTTCATTGATTGTTTTTGGTAATGAGCATGATAGTGGGGCGCTAAAAATTGCCTTACGCATCGGAGCGGCCGACTTTGTTTCTGCCCAAGCTGAAATTCAAGAATTGACCCCACTTTTAAACAATATTGCAGAAGAAAAGGTCGCCAGTCGAAACTTAGGTGACTTACTGGTGTTTATGAACTCTAAAGGGGGCTGCGGTGCGTCAATGCTTGCTCTAAACACCGCAATAAAAATGGCTTTTACGAATCCAGATAAAGTGCTGTTACTTGATTTGGATCTACAGTTTGGTGTCGTCAATGACTACCTGAATATCCAGCCTACTTATAGCCTTACCGACGCACTAGCTAACGTGGCGGATATGGATGAAGTGTCGCTTGGAAGTCTCGTTACTAAGCATGACTCAGGGTTACATATTTTGGCGTTTAAGCGTGAAAACAGCCATGAGAACTACGATAAAGCAAATCAACTGAACAAGTTACTGCCATTCTTACGAGAGCAATACCCTTATATTGTGGTGGATTTATCTCGCGGGTTAGATCGCTTATTTGCCCCAGTAATTTCACCTGCTTCCAAATTGTTCATGGTGACACAACAAAATTTAGTCGCCATCAAAAGCTGCAATCAAATAATAAAAACTTTGTCGTTTGAGTTCGGTATCCAACGAGACAATGTTGAGATCCTTGTAAATCGATATGAGAAACGTCAATCCATCAAATTGAAAGACCTAAAAGAAGCGGTGGGTGATGTTAGCGTTCATACTTTTCCAAACGACTTTAAAGTGGCGTTAGAGAGTGCCAATTTAGGGCGTCCATTTGTTGAAGCCAGAAAAGGGAGCGCCTTGTCTAAATCGGTCGCTAAGTTTGTCTCTTCACTTCTTCCACAAAAAAATAAAAAACAGAGCTGGCTGAGTAAGCTTTTTTCCTAGCTAGGTAAACTTGAGGGATCGTGTCTTATGTTTTTTAAGCGCAAAAATATCAATCCTGAGCTGCAAAAAAAAGTAATGGAAGCGGATAAGCAGCAAGAGCATATGCCTGATGTAGAGAGTGGGGCTGTGCAAACGCCTGCTGATTCTGCTATCTCACTGAAAGAAAAGAAAAAGAAAGAACAAGAAGTATCAGATAAAGCAGTCGATGATGCTCGTAAACAACTCGAACAAGAATTGGAAGTGAAGCACTACTATCACCAAAGATTACTTGAAACCTTAGACTTGGGACTCTTGGCGAGTTTAGAGCAAGAACGTGCTAAAAATGATCTTCATGATGCCATTGTCCAATTGATGGCGGATGACCAAACGCATGCGTTGAGCGCCGAAGGTCGGAAGCGAGTTATCCAGCAAATTGAAGACGAAGTCTTTGGTTTAGGTCCACTTGAACCCTTGCTCAATGATGCGACGGTATCGGATATTCTGGTCAATGGCCCCAAACACGTATTTGTTGAAAGGCGGGGTAAACTTCAGCAAACGCCCTACACCTTTCTTGATGAACGTCACCTTAGAAACATCATTGACCGTATCGTTAGCCAAGTAGGTCGACGTATTGATGAAGCTTCCCCTATGGTCGATGCTCGTCTGATTGATGGCTCGCGTGTGAATGCCATCATTCCCCCATTGGCTTTGGATGGCTCCTCGGTGTCCATTCGTCGATTCGCGGTTGAAAAGCTCAACATGGACAATTTGTTGGCGTTTAACTCCCTTTCGGAGCCAATGGCTGAGTTTGTTGAAGCGGCAGTGCAAGGGGCGCTCAATGTGTTGATCTCCGGCGGTACTGGTTCTGGTAAAACGACCACGTTAAATATCTTTTCCAACTTTATTCCTCATGACGATCGTATTGTCACGATTGAAGATTCCGCAGAGCTTCAATTACAGCAAACTCATGTGGTCCGCCTAGAAACAAGACCGGCTAATTTGGAAGGCAAAGGGGAAATTACTCAGCGAGACTTAGTGAAAAACTCGCTACGTATGCGTCCAGACCGAATTGTGCTGGGGGAGGTGCGTGGTGCAGAGGCAGTAGACATGTTAGCGGCGATGAATACTGGTCACGATGGTTCACTCGCAACCATTCACGCCAATACCCCAAGGGATGCACTGTCTCGAGTTGAAAACATGTTCGCAATGGCAGGGTGGAATATGAGTGCAAAAAACTTGCGCTCGCAAATTGCTTCAGCCATTCATCTTGTGGTTCAGATGGAACGCCAAGAGGACGGTAAACGTCGTATGGTCAGTATCTGTGAAATCAATGGTATGGAAGGTGAAATCATTACCATGTCTGAGATCTTTAAGTTCCACCGCAAAGGGATGGATGAAGAAGGGAATGTTCTCGGCTACTACACTGCGACGGGTGTCGTGCCTCAATGCCACGACCACTTATCTAAAAAAGGTCTTCACCTACCTTTTGAAATATTTAATGAATCATTTTCATAGAAGGGGAATGTCATGCAACAGGATGCGACACTTTTCTATATTTTACTTTTCTTTGCTGTGGTGTTTATCTCACAAGCGCTGATTTTGCCTGCTGCGGGTAGCAAGGCGAAGCATAAACAGTTATCTCAGCGACTGAAGGAATCACAAGCGAAATTAGATGAAGAAGCGCGCTCGCTGTTGCAAGAGCACTACATCAAAAGCTTAACACCAATGGATAGAAGATTGGTTCAGATCTCGGTTTTCTCTTCGTTGAAAAAAACCATCGAGCTGTCTGGTTATGATTGGAGTTTAAGCCAAACCTTAGCGGTCACATCAATCTTATCGGTTTGCGCATTCTTGATTGTGTTGCTGCTTGGACAACCGTTTTATATTGGTTTAGCGGCATCGGTGGGTATTTGGTTTATTCTTTATTTTTGGCTCAATAAGCGCATTTCCGATCGTCTAGCCAGTTTTGAAGAACAGTTGCCAGAAGCATTGGACATCATGCGCCGTATGCTTCAAGCAGGCCAACCTGTCACACAAGCTTTTAATGAAGTGGGGAATGAGATGCCGGATCCGATCGGAACCGAATTCAAAAACACCTTCAATTTACTCAATTTTGGTTACGATATGCGAATGGCGATCATGCAGATGGCCGAGCGCACACCGACAGTTTCTATGCTTGCTTTCGCCAGTGCGGTGTTATTGCAGAAAGAAACGGGCGGTAACTTATCAGAAAACTTGGAGAAAGTGAGTCGAGTTTTACGCTCACGTTTCAAGCTACAACGTAAAATCAAAACACTCTCAGCAGAAAGTCGGCTGTCGGCATGGATTTTGGTGCTGTCACCATTCCTACTATTTTTGTTCCTGACTTTTATCAACCCAGATTATGTGGAACCACTGTATACCGATCCTCGCGGTATGACGTTAGTCAGTGGTGGCATTATTAGCTTATTTATCGGATCGATGTGGATTCGAAATATTATTAATTTTGAGGTGTGATATGGAATACCTCTCCGATTTACTTGGTAGTTTTCAGATTGATGAGCAAACCTTTTTTCTTAGCGTTATTTTGATCGCGACGGTACTGGTTATTTTTTCTCTTTTTCTTGTAATTCTTGGTACACGGGCACCAATGAAGGTCAGGCTTGAGGAACTGAAAAAAACCGCACCTGGTGAGAAGTTAAAGAAAGGGCGACGATTGGGAAATACCTTAGAATCCATCGCGCCAAATATGACCCCCTCGAACTCTAAAGAGAGCCAAAGTCTGCGCGAGCAATTGATGCATGCGGGCTATCATGACGCAAACGCTCTTACCATTTTTTATGCGGTCAAAGGGATAGCACTACTGATTGGTGTCTCAATAGCGGCAATGCTCTATTTCTTTGTCCCTGATATGCCGAATCTAAAAGTCGCGATGGTGATCAGTGTGGCTGTCGGGATCTATATGCCAAATATTGGTCTCAACTATTTCGTGAATAAACGCCAATCTCGAATTCGAGGTGGTGTGCCTGATGCGCTGGATCTGCTGGTGGTTTGTACCGAATCAGGTTTAGGTTTTAGTGCTGCATTACGCCGAGTGGCTGATGAGCTGATGATCTCTCACCCAGATTTTGCCGACGAGTTAGATACCGTGTGTGTCAAAATAAAAGCGGGGGTTGAGATGTCAGATGCCTTTAATGATTTGGTTGAGCGAACCGGGATTAATGAGTTATCGGGGTTAGTGACCATGCTATCTCATGCGTCTCGGATTGGTGGTAGCTTGTCGCAAACACTGCGTGAATACACCGAAGATTTCCGTGATAAACGTAATCAAGAGATAGAGGAAATTGCGGCGAAAATCCCAACCAAAATGATCTTCCCGTTATTACTCTTTATCTGGCCTTGTTTCTTCATTGTCGCGATTGGGCCGTCCATGCTTTCTATCACCTCGACATTGGGGAAATAGCTATGAATATGATCCGAAGTTTTACTCTCCTTTTCGCCATGTCGCTCATCTTTGGGTGTGCCAGCAGTGAAGAGCCTCTCGATACATCACTTTACGACGGGGTTCCTATCGATACTTTATCGCTAGATGAACCACCTAAAACAGAGAAAGAGGCGATCTCTCGCGGTGATTTTGCGTTAAGTAGTGGCAATGTTGATTTAGCCTTATACGAGTACATACGCTCATTGGCGTTTGAGAATGGCCAGTTTCGAGATCGCTCACTCTACAATATCGGTCGTATTCACCAGGAGAGAGGGAATCGAAATTTAGCGGAAAGAGCTTTTCTACTTTCAGTGGAAGCAAACCCCAATAATATCCAGTCATTAGAACAACTCGGTATTTTTTATAGTCGTAGCGGTGATACCCGTTTAGGCGAAAGCTACTTCTTTAAAGCGATCAATGCGGATCAGCTGCGCTTTGGCAGTAAGAAAACACTATCGGATGAAGATCTAGAGAGCGCAGATGCCATTCTAAAGCTTAAAACGGATACCTCTTCTCCTGAATATGCGTATATGGGGCTGGGAGTACTAGCGGATCTGGATGCGAAACATGACCACGCTCAGGCCTATTATCAGCATGCGTTAAGGATCAAACCGGACTCTGTTAAAGCGCTTACGAATAGTGGTTATTCTTACTACATGTCAGGGGATTACAGACAAGCGCAGCGATTGAGTTTACAGGCTTTAGAAGAATCTCCGAATGATGAAAAAGCGCTAAATAATCTGGCGTTAATTTATCTGGCAAAAGGCGAAATCCCTCGAGCGCTTAACGTCTTTACTCGTCATATGGACAAACCAGAAGCATTGAATAACGTTGGGTATTTTTTAATTCTTCAAGGTAAACCTAATCAGGCTATTCCTTACTTGCAGCAAGCGATAGACAGTAAACCCACCTATTATAAAGTCGCCAATGAGAACTTAGAGCGAGCCTTAGCGATGGTTCGGGAAGAGAAAGTCGTTGTAAAAGAATAAAGCAAAAAGGAGAGCATCGGCTCTCCTTTTTATATTCATGTTTGGATGCTATTAGGCAATGAAACCCTGCGCCAATCCAGAGATGATGAAGAAAGCCACCATCCAAATAATTGGCAATTTCCACTGTTTAAGTAGATAAAAACCGACCAATAGGAGTGAGATATCTAACGGAGACACAACGGCACTGGTAAATACAGGTTGATATAAAGCCGCGATGAGCAAACCAACGACCGAAGCGTTGACACCACTTACAGCACCAGAGACTTTATGGTTCTGTGCTAACGACTGCCAGTTCTTAAGTACACCGAGAAGCAGCAGGAAGCCTGGAATAAATACACCTAAGGTTGCAATCAATGCACCAGTGATGGGAGCTTGAGGCATCAGTTCATAGCCAATGTAAGTAGCAAAAGTGAACATTGGGCCCGGAACAGCTTGCGCAGCAGCGTAACCAGTAAGGAAAGCATCTTGAGTGATCTGATCGCCGACAATGTTTTGCAGCAATGGCAGTACGACATGACCACCACCAAAGACTAGGCTACCAGCTTGGAAAAAATCACTAAATAATCCCAGAGCAGGGAGTATTTGAGCCGCGAAAGGAAGGCCAACTAATAGTGCGACAAAGAGTAACAGCGGAAAGACAGAAGGTTGGAATTGAGTTGGTTGGCTTTGCTCATCGCTACCTAAAAACTTCATGCCAATCAGGCCTGCGGCAACTAAGATAATCATTTGTGTGGCAATGCCAGGAAACAGCAATAACCCAATTGCAGTCGCCAAGCACAATGAAACGGAAAGCTTCTCTTTGCAGAAGTTTTTATACATGCCCCAAGTCGCATCAGCGACCACCACAACAGCCAATAGCTTTAAACCATGAACGATATTTTGAAACGCACTTGTTTCGGTTAATTGGCTACTGAGAACCGCGAGAGCCAACATGATGAGTACGGATGGCAAAGTAAAGCCAAGAAAGGCCATGCATGCTCCGCCAATACCACCACGTTTATAACCTAAGGCAAAGCCAACTTGGCTAGAGCCTGGGCCGGGTAAAAACTGGCTCAGTGCGACGATTTGGCCGTATTCTTTGTCATCTAGCCAGTTCAGTTTCTCAACAAAGGTATTTCGGAAGTAGCCGATGTGGGCAGCAGGGCCTCCAAAGCTTATCCAGCCAAGCCAGAAAAAGGTCTTAAAAATCGACAGCATGATTGCATTACTCATCTAATAAATAGTGCCGATAATGTACTTAATCGACTAAAATGATTCAAATTGATAGTTTTAATACACATTATGAATCAAATGGGATAGGCGATATGAAAGAGTTTAATTGGAAAGGCGTCGATCTCAATTTGCTGGTGGCATTTCAAGCTTTGTATCAAACCAAGAGTGTCAGCTTAGCGGCGGAGCAATGCTTTGTTAGCCAGTCAGCAATGAGCCACACCTTACAGCGAATGCGAAGTTTATTTGATGATCCTTTGTTTGAACGTGTCGGAAGCAAAATGGAGCCGACGTTACGTTCACATGAGATTGCACCTTTGATTGATAAACTATTAGGTAGCATCAAAAACGATCTGTTGATTAAGAAGCACTTCACTTCGCAAGAGTACCAAGGGGCTTGGCGAATCGGCCTAACCGACTATGCGGAGCAGTTGTTTGCTCCTCAGCTTTACGATGCTTTAAAGCAAGCATCACCACTTTCGCAAGTCAGCTTTTATAACGTAAATCGCAGCAACTACTTAGAAATTGCAGAAAGTGAAAAGCTCGATGTGGTTATTGGCAGTATTGAAAATCTCAATCGACGTTTTCTTTCCCAACATCTCTACACTGAGCAGCACCTCTGTTTGTTCGATCCACTAAGCGTTGATTTGCCTACGCCACTTACTTTAGAAGCGTTTGTCAGTATTGAGCATGCGCTTGTGAGCCCAGATGGCAGTTTACAAACTCAAGTGGATAAGCGATTGGCTAAGTTAGGGTATGAGCGCAGAGTTGGCGTCGCTTCTCGTAACTTTTTAACGGTGAGACGTCTGCTGATTGGGCGAAAGCTGATTTGTATCGTACCAAAACGGTTTGCTGAAATGGAAACCCATAGCCACGGTTTAATGGCTGTATCGACGCCTGTTGAAGTACCTGATTTTGATATTCGTCTACTTTATTTAAAAGCCAATCAATATGAAGAAAAAAATGTCTGCCTTCGGGAAGTGGTCGCTAAGGTGGTGAATTGAATCTATTTACAATAACGCCACAAAGCTTCCATAGCAGTAGGGTCAAAACTGTACTGAGGTAACCGTCTATGGCGTAATGCCAAGCTAAATGGACGGATCCCAGTTGAATGATGAGCATATAGGCCCACATAACGTAACCCAGTTTTTTGTTGAGTTGATAAGCGCCTAATGCCATCAACACGGCAATAGAGACATGCATGCTTGGCATGGCTGAAATGCCCGTTCCTACACCGCTCTCGCGACCTAAATATTTCAGCCAAAGCATATCTTGCACATCCAAAGCCCATAAAGCGGGTAACCCTATTTTTTCCAAGGCGAGACTTTGATGCGCTAATCGATCCATTAAGGGCAGGTAGTGCGTTTGCTCAGGATCAACCAAGTGGGCGTAGCACGGGCCTGCTGAAGAGAGCAAAGTCGCAGTGATACCGCCTATTAATAACCAACTCGAAAGAAAAGTAATGAGGTACTGATTACGTAGTGCCGTTAAATCTCGTCGAATGATAAAAAACAGCACGCTGCCCCACATCAACAAAAACCATAAGTTGTAGAAAAAATTGATGACAAAAGAAGCGTAAATCGATGAGAAAAGCGCATGGGTAAGCTTCCAAGGCTCGTGGTTGAAATGCAGCCAATAATCAAGTTGATAAAACAGCAGATCATATTGGAAAGGATTCAGATCCGGAATAATGGATTTGAGGTAGGTATAGCATGAAAAGGTTAAGTTGAGAGCAAGCACCAATAGGATGAAGCTGATTGCTTTTGACAATGGGTTAAAGAAGCTACGTATCGTATTTAGATAGACCAGAATGGGATGAGGCGTGCGGTGTATCGCCAGATAAATATAGTAGCCTGCACTCCAAGCAAGAAAAGTAATATAACAGATGCTAATGAGGGCACGAAGGTAGGTTGAAGCGCTGTATTCCAAATTAGATTGATCGTCTACCCATATCGATGCAATGAAGAGCAATAAACTCGTTACGATGACATAGCCATAAAGTAAACGATCATTGATGATGTCTTGCCGAATATTTTTCCATGCGGAAGGGGTAAAACGTGTTGTGTCCATACAGTTGCTGGGCATCCTTACTTTTTGTTAAGTGTAGAACACCCATCGACTTTTACTTCTGATTAGAGAAGATTACTCATCGCCTAAGTTGTTATTGTAAGGTGTACTTCGTCCATACCTTTGAGCGCCAACGCCTTGCCATAATTAAGCCGCGGAACCATTCATCAAATGCAATCGCCATCCATGCACCGATGACACCATATCCCCAATGCACACCGAATAGATAACTCATTGCGACGCCCCAACCCCACATGCTGAGAATGCCCATTTTTACTGGGAACTTGATGTCACCTGCAGCCTTAAGGGCAGAGATAAAGATCAAGTTAAACACTCGACCAGCTTCAAGAATGATCGAACCTGCGATCAGTGTTGCGGTAAGTGCAGCAATCTCAGGCTCAGTGGTAAAGAGTGGAATAATACTGTCGCGTAGCAAATAGATCACTACTGTCAAAATGGTCGATACGCAGAAACCGATGACAAAATATTTTTGTACTAGTTTCAAGATGGCGTCTACCCAGCCTCGGCCAATATAGTAGCCCGCTTGAATTTGACTCCCTTGACCGAGTGCTAAAGCAAAGGCGAAAGAGAGACGCGCAATGTTCTGTGCATAGGTAAAAGCAGCGAGTGAAGCCGTACCCATCTGAACGATAAAGAAGGTAATACAGATTTGTGCCATGTTGTAAGAGAGCACTTCACCCGCATTCATCACCCCAATTTTAATGATGCGAGTAAAGATCACTTTTGGGATCTGCTTAAGCTGTTCGAAAGGCAGCGTAATACCGCTACGCTTGACGACCAAGCATAAAATGAGTGTACCAATCACTTGGCTAATGACCGTCGCAATCGCAACACCTTGAACGCCGTATACCGGTAGGCCAAAAGGTTGATAGAGAGCGATATAGTTACCCACAATATTAATCACGCCACTGATCAAGTTAACGTACATCGGTGAGCGCGAATAACCATGGCTGCGTAAAATGGTCGTGAGCACAATGCCGAGTGTGATGTTAAATGTCATTGCGCCGCTGATCAGTAGGTACTCTTGGGCGTATTGTTCAACTTGCGCTTCCAGCCCATATAAAGGCAAAAAATGATAAGCCCCAATGACGGCGAGAAGGCTGAGGAAAACACCGACCAAAGCTGATAACGCGATACTGGCAACGCCAACCCAAGCTGATTCCTGATGTCGCTCAGAACCGTTGTATTGAGCGATTAGAATGCCAGTACCACTGCTCACCATCGAAGAAACAATGATCAAAAAGAATGAGAGTTGAGAGATCACCCCAACCGCTGATACTGCTTTGTCTGAATATCCACTAAGCATGAACACATCACTGGTGTTCAGGGCTGTGCGCAGTAGGATCTCCACAAACAGTGGCCAAGTTAGCGCGACAATGCTCATTCGCTTGTCAATGGAGTTAGCAGGGTTCGACATTGAGGATATCTAAAAAGTGAAAGGACCGGTGATTATATCGCCACACCAATAGCAAGGATAAAGGTATTCTCACTAAATAAGAAAAAGGGTACTAAGCTCTCACTTGGTACCCCTTCATGAATCTTTTCGGACTCTATTTATTTTCAGTAAAGAAATCGTTGTACAGCATGTAAAGATGAGCTGCGCTCCAAGAGAAGTTTGGTGCACCTTGCTGAGCGCCAGTTAGTGGGTTGTAGTTTTCACGAATCGGACCATCTTGCACTAGACCGTCGGCATGGTTGAAGAAAGCCGTCGCCATCTCAACAGCGTCATCGCGGTAGCCATATTTTTCCATCCCTTTTAGGCCAAAGTAGAACTGGTCTACCCAAACTCGGCCACGCCAGTAAATATCCGGGCCAAAGGCTGGGCTAGAAAGAGCCGCCGTTCCGAGGGGAACATACGAGTTAAACTCTTTGCTGTCTTTCATCACTTTCACAACGGCATCAGCGTTTGCTTGTGTTGCTGCGCCATTAAATAGTGGTGACCAACCTTCAGGGCCTTTGCCACGCTCAACAATCGGTTTACCCGCACATCCATTGGCAAGTGGCTGCTCTTCGATACGGATATCGTAGAAGAAGCCTGTGCTTTCATCAAACATACAGGTGTTGATGTAGCTGGCGAGCTTATCGGCTTTATCACGGAACTCATTTGCTTCTGATTGTTTGCCAAGAATATCGGCCATTTGTGCTAGGTACTGGTTGTCACTGAACATGTAGCTGGCTTGGTCTACCGACTCCTGCATTAATGAGTAACCTAACAAGGTGCCATCTTGGCTACGGTTCTGAGCAAATGCTACGTCCCAGTCAGCGCGGTCACCACCTTTAGCCACATACTCTTCTAGTTGATTGTTATCGATAAAGCCAAAGACGGCGGCATCATCACGACCGGATTCCCAAGAAGCAGCGGTTTGAGCTGGGATCTCAATATGGTCATATTGGCCATTTTTGATGATCTCATTGTATTGCTCTAAGCCTGAGAACGTCTGCTCTTGATCGCCGCGTTTAACGGTAAACAGCATTTGTCCACTTGGTGTGTTGTGTGCTTTGTCGCGAGCAGCACCGTACTCAGGTACGCCATTTCCATTGTGATCGCGGTTACGTAGCCACCAGTTGTGGTAGGCAACCAATTTTGGATACATCTCTTCTAACCATGCTTTGTCGCTAGTGGTTTTGTACACTTCCATAACCGCCCAAGCCGCGAGACTAGGTTTGGTATTACGCTCATTCCAGTTACCTCCGTCACCACCGCGCTCTGGGCTTAGGTTGTACGCAAGAAGATCTGGCACGTAACCTTCATCCCAAGGTCGCACAGCATCATCGGCTTGAATCTGATAAGCGAACATAGCGCGAATGTTATCTTTGGCGACATCTGGGTTAAAGTGTGCCATCGCGTAGGCTTGCTTCCATGTATCCCATGGCCAAGTTTGGTTACCTGAGAACCAACGCGCTGTGACCGAAGGCGTAACAGAATCAAACTTCATCGCACCAGCCACACCACGCCAGTTACCGTTCAAAGTTTCCATAGCTTTGACTGCGACACGTTCTTGCTCCGCAGTCGCATTGGGGTTGGTGAGTCCTTGCTCTAGGTAGTTTTCCCAGCGCTGCTCTGAAGCTTCTAGATATTGTTTAGGGTGAGCCAATACATCTGAAATCTTTGCCTGTTCAGCTTGACTCTCTTCAGCCGTTAATAGGTGAGAGTAGGTTGTATAAATGGTTGTGGAACCCGAAATATTTGCTTTTGAGGTAAAGGTTAGGCCGTCGACTTTAGTTTGAGACTCAATCGATTTATGGATTTGGTACTCAGATTCACCAGAAGTGAGTAATGACCAAGTTGCTCTTACCTTACCAAATGTCACCTTTAGACCATCTTGTGTTGCTAAGATCTGACGGTCGTATTCAGGGTAAGCTTCATCAATGGTTTTCTCTGACTGCGCTTCACCCTCTTTGGCGTGGTATTTCTCCAATAGTTCACCGTCCCAAACTAACTCTAAAGGTGAATCGGATGTGATCCTAGTTTCGAGTAGAGAGGTGCGATTAGTTGCAAAGCGCAGCGTCATTTCAACCGTGACATCGTCAGACGTCAAGGTTTGTACTAAGGCGCCCGGTAAGCTGTACGCTTGCATTGTGAAGTTAACTTTTTTGCCATCTTTGAACACGGTGAGGCGGTCAAAGTTGTTGGCCATGAAGTTGATGTACTCTTCAGTCAGCAGTGCAGTCCCCGGGAAGCCGCCCATGCCCTCTTGATTGTCTGGCAATAGGTGGCCGTGCCAAGCACCGTTGTCAAAAAATGGGTTGAAACGCTGGTGGTCATCAAAGTCATAATCGCGCATGTATTCTGGTGAACCTGTGCGATCAATGACGTTTTTAAACTCAAACGCATGCAAAGGGTTTTGTGAGTCGACAGAGGCGCAACCTGTAGCAAGAAGTGCAGTTGCAATAGCCGCAAGCAAAGGATTTCGTTTCATCGTTATTCTCTTTTAATTTGAAAGCTGTTGCGGTAATAGGGGGATACCGAACAGCTTTCTGATATTAATCTCAATGATTGGTGAGTAAATCAACTAAGTAAATTTTTGTGATCTATTTTCAGTAAATTTTTACTAGTTCGTTTTTATTGGTATTGAAACAAAAAAGGGCACCACGAGAGTGCCCAAAAGGGAAAGTTAAGAACTATTGTTTTTAAGCTTGAGTTGCCGGTTTATTGCTTGTCTCTGGAGTTGTTTTGAGAGTCTGCTTTTTCTCAAAGCGAGAGATCCACCACCAAGCCAGACCTGAGAAGACAGCGGTCATAAATACGTTGATGAAGAAGGCTTTCACTAGATTAACACCCGTTGGGAACGCTGATGCTGTCATGCTGACCACGAAGATAGTGATAAGGACAGAGACAACACCCATGCCTTGTTTACGTGTGCCCATGCGGAAATCACGTGGTGTATCATCGTGCTTCAAACGGAAGACGAAGTAAGCAACCATGATGAAGATTGGTGGCAACATCGCTGTACCAGCCGTTAGGTTGATTGCTGTGTTCATCATCTCTTGTACCGATTCAGAGCCGAAGCCGTTCACAATCAGCATCACGAATACAAAAGCGAATTGCCACCAAGCTGCACGTACAGGCACGCCGTGTTCGTTAAGCTCTGTTGTTTTCTCGCCGTATACACCTTTTGGAATTTCAGAGAAGTGAATTTTTACAGGTGCTGCTGTCCACATCATCATAGAACCGAACATAGCAACAAACAGGACGATACCCACGAAGCGGCCGACCAGAGCTTCTGATATGTTGAAGTACTGCGCCATACCAGTAAAGATTTCGACCATACCACCTGCGTAAGTCAGATCTTCACGCGCGACAAATACGTTAACTAGCAGTGAGCCTACAGCGTACATAGTACCGATCGCGATACCAGCGCCGATGATCACTTTAATGAATGACTTATGGCCACCTTTAACATCGTTTAGGTAAGCGGCTGCGGTTTCTGCACCACCTGCTGCTTGGAAGATCCAACACATAATGCCTAGCGTCGCCCAGTTGATGGTTGGTGACATAGCTTCAAGTGTAATTGGCTGGACAGGTTCATGGTTGCCACCTAACGCCATCACTGCACCAATCACGTAGATAGCGAATAGAGCAAAGACGCCGTAGGCCACAATTTCAGAGATCTTACCTAGCCAGGTTGCGCCTTTGGTCGAGATATGTGTTGCCGCCGCGAAGAGAATAATAGAAATCGCTGACGTCACCATTGGTGAGAATGCGTACTCGTAGCCAAGCATCGCGTATGAAGCGTATGCAATCACGTTTGGTAGCAGAGAGACGAACCAGAACAAGTTCACAAACCAGTAGAGGAACGAGCCTAGGTAAGCTGCTTTCGTGCCGAGTGGTTTTTTCAGCCAGTCATACATACCTGACTCAGAGTTTTTGTTGGCAGAAACAAATTCAGCAATGATGAATACGAATGGGATGAAGTAGACAAGAGTGGCAAGTAAAAAGATAGGAGCCGAGCTCAAACCCAGTTCGATGTTGTTGTTTACGATGTTGCGAACGTTAAAAACCGCAGCGAAGGTCATGGAAAGTAGGGCAAATTTGCCTAACTTACCGCGCATAGATTCAGACATGGTGTCCTCCGTTTATTGTCTATTAGGACTAGATGTTGTGTTGTTATTTTTAAGTAGCTATATCCCAGTAGCCTAGAGCTGGAGGAAGGTTACTTGGATATAGCAGCTTGCGATTTTAGCGTCTACAAAATTATCAGTAGCACTCGGGTTATGCGTAAAGGCAGAGAGGAGAAATACTCTCTGCCAAGCTTTAAGTTTTTAAAGTTACTTCATCATTAGCGTTGGAGAAGCCTCCTTCATGCGCTCTTCTTTATTCAGTGAGTTTTCGTATTTGCTGTATTTCCACCAAGCAAAGCCTAGGAAGATGACAATACCGCCGACGTTGTAGAAGACGATGGTCATGATGTCTGCGCCCGTTGGGAACATGGAAGCTAAGAAGCCGACAGTGAAAATACCGATTAGGATTGAAACCACCGTAATACCCGTCATGCGTGAACCCATTTTGAAATCGCGCTCTAGGTGATCCAGTTTTAGGCGAAGATTTAGGTAAGCCAGCATGATGAACAGTGGTGGTAGCATGGAAGCGGCTGCTGTCATGTTGATCACTGTATTCATTAAATCTTGCGCTGTGTTCGAACCTAGCGTTGGGATGATCATTAGAGGGAAAACAATCGCGTATTGAACCCAAGCTGCGCGAGCTGGCACGCCATTTTCATTCAGTTCAATTGTCTTCTTACCAAAGATGCCTTCAGGGATCTCAGAGAAGAAGATTTTCACAGGTGTTGCTGTCCACATCAGTAGAGAGCCGAACATGGCGGTGAAAGAAACCAAACCTACAAAGCGGTTCATCAGGATTTCAGGCAGTCCGAAGAAGCTTGCTAAGCCTTCAAATACTTGGACTGAACCACCTGTGTATTTTAGGTCTGCGCTTGAAACGAATACGTTGATAAGTACTGAAGCGACGGAGTAAAGGGCACCGATAAAGATACCAGCAATGATGATGACCTTAACGAAAGATTTAGAACCCCCTTTAACGTCATTTACGTATACCGCGACTGATTCCGCGCCGCCTGCTGCCATAAAGATCCAAGTGGTAATGCCGAGGAACGCCCAGCTGAAATCAGGGATCATTGCATCAACGGTGATTGGGTCTGCAGGTTGAACGCCGCCAACTAACGCAGCTCCTGACAACAGAATGTAGGAGATTGTCAGTAGTAACATCAGAGAGGAAGTCACTGAGGTAATTGGGCCCAACATTTTTGCGCCATTGGTTGATACATAGGTTGCAAACGCAAACAGAATCATACTAAGGGCGGTGGTTGCGAAAGGCGTCAGAATGTACTCATAGCCAAGGAATGCGTAAGAAGCGTAAGCAATAACGCGTGGCAGCAATGAGGTAAAGAAGAATAAGTTTACGAACCAGTAAGTGTAAGCTGAGATGAATGCCCAGCGTCCACCTAGTGAGCTTTTTACCCAAGCATATACACCGGCTTCTGAGTCTTTGTTGAGGGATACGAATTCAGCAATGATTAAGCAGAAGGGGATGAAGTAAAAAATGGTCGCCAAAAAGAACATTGGAGCGGAAGCAAGACCGATCTCTATGTTGTTGTTGATGACATTATTGAAGCTGAATACCGCTGCAAAGGTTAGAGAGAGTAAGCCAAACTTGCCTATGGTATTACGTTTGGAGTCAGACATTTTTATATCTCCGAAGAGTCACGTTTTGTAGGGTTTTATAGAGGGCTTACGGTTAGTCGCAGCCCTCCAGTTATTATTTTTCTAATGTCTTGTTACTTATTGAGGAAGTAGCCATCTTCAATGGTGACTTTCAGTACGACTTTGCGTACTCGATTGTCGCCATGGAAGCGATAAGCTTTGCTGTTGTCGAAAACAGCGACTTGGCCTTCGCATAATTCGCGTACTTCCCCTTGACCCGTTAAGTATTCGCGGTCAGTTTCGTTACTGTACTGTTCTACTTGCTCTAACTGAGATTTATCTACGAACTCAACGGTTTCACGTCCTTCTAGGTAGTAATGCACATCAAAGTAGCGGCGGTTACCTTCGAACGTTTTTGTATTACGGGCGATACCGTCTTCAACCATGTACACCAGTGAGTCACCGATTGAGTGCATGACGCCATCTTTGATGTTGGCGATGTTTTCAATCGCTTCCACGCAGCGGTTCCATTTACGACCATCGCGGTAAACCACTTTGAATTGCTCTAAGCTTTCTAACACGATCATAGGTTATGCCTCGTTTGCTGAAGTTGAAGTAGTAAAGAAAGAATCACCAAAGTTGTGCGCTGCTAAGGTTTGCGCAGTGCAATCTCCCGCTGTCAGTGGCATAAGTGTTAGGCCGTAGCGGAACTTATCCATGTAAACGCGGTATGAATCGAGCACTTCGCTACCCCAAGAGTTAGAGCCAAGCCCCATCACTTGGTGGTCAAGGTTTAGCGTGATGTAACCACTCTTCTCTAATTCAATCGTGTGCTGTGCTTCATGCAGATTTTGGTTGGTGTAGAACCAAGCGCTAAAGTTGATCTCTTGTTGAGGTTTCACCAGTAACCCCGTGCCGTTACGGTTAGTCAGAGCAGCCCAGCGAACATGTTGACGGTTGCCGTTGTTTTGTGGGAACGGGTAGTTCTCGAACATATCAGCTACTGTGCTTTGGTAAACATCGATCATGTTGGCTTGTTTGCTGTCTTGGTAGTTCTCTTCTGGGCCACGGCCGTAGTATTTCACTTGGTCGAAGTCGCCATTAATGCCAAGGTCTAAGCCAATAACTGGGATGACATGAGGGTAGTCACCGTAACGCTCGCCGCTTAGCTCAATATTCAGTTGACCTTCAGCATTCACTTGATAGCGGTACTCACAGCGCATACCAAAATCGAAAACTGGTGGAGCGATAATGCTGGTGGTGGTGATCTCAACTTTGCCGTTAATCTCTTCCACATTTAGGCTGCGGAAATGCTCTTGCATGATTTGCAGGTGCGCAGGTTCCCATAGACCTTCATGCTCTTGCTTGTGGTTGTCGATCATTGGCTTGAAGAAGTTAAGCTTAGGCTCTGACTTAATCAGTTCTTCGCCGTTCACAACCCAAGAGGTCAATTTACCGTTCACTTTAGAGAAGTTAAGCGCAAAGTTGTTACCTTGAATTAGGTAAGCAAGGCGGCTCTCTTCAATGCTTAGTGTGGTTGCGTTGTTGTTTACAAACTCAGCTTCTACAGCCGTGTTTGCTTTTATCTGATACTGGTAAATCGCAATATCGTGGTTCGCTTCACTGTAAAGTGTGCGAGAGTCTTTACGGACTGTGAAGTTGATGAACGCTTCACGCTCGTCCAGTTCAGGAATTGCAATCTCGATTTCACGCTCAGAGTTTGCCGCTAAGCCTTCAACTTTGAATTGAACTGTACGTAGCGTTTCGCCTTCAGCGCGAACATCAGCAGTAATGGTGTAGTCGTTTAGGTCAGTGAACCAAAGCTTGTTCTCAACAATAAACTTACCTGCTTGGTCGTCTATTGAGCGGATCTTCACAGGAGCAATCACCTGCTTGTACTCTTTTAGACCTGGGCCCGGCGTTTGATCTGGGTAGATCAGGCCATCCATACAGAAGTTGTAGTTGTTCGGGTAGTCACCGTAGTCACCGCCGTACTTGTAGAAAGATTCGCCTTTCTCATCACGAGCGAGAATACCGTGGTCACACCATTCCCAAACGTAATGGCCTTGAATATGGTCGTGTTTGTAGAACACGTTTTGGTATTCAGTTAGACCACCAGGGCCGTTACCCATCGCGTGAGCGTATTCACAGATGATGCGTGGTTTTTCATGTGGGAATTCGCCGAAGTGATTCATTAGCTGCGCACGTGAGTACATGGTTGAGATAACATCAACGACTTCAGCATCACGATCTTCTTCGTAGTGAACAAGGCGAGTGTCATCAATCGCTTTAGTCGCATTGTACATAGAGCGGATATTGCAGCCGTAGCCAGACTCGTTGCCTAGAGACCACATGATGATTGATGGATGGTTTTTCTGAGCGTGAACATGGCGCTCGGCGCGATCAACAAATACGCCTTCCCAAGCTGCATCATTGGTGATGCGGCTTAAGTCACCTATGTTTGCGAAACCGTGAGTTTCAACATCGGTCTCAGCCATAACAAATAGACCGTAGATGTCACACAGTTCGTAGAAGCGAGGATCGTTCGGATAATGTGCAGTGCGTACCGAGTTGATGTTGTGCTGCTTCATCAACACGATGTCTTTTTCAACTCGATCCATGCCCACTGCGCGACCTTTTAGGTGGTCGTTATCGTGGCGGTTTACGCCGTGTAGCATCACATATTGGTTGTTGATGTAGAACAGGCCGTCACGTACTTTGATATCACGGAAGCCGACACGTTGAGGGATCACTTCCAGTGTTTTACCTAGGTTATCTTTTAGAGTGATAACGAGCTGGTACAAGTATGGATTTTCAGCCGTCCAGTGTGTTGGATTTGCCATTTCAATATCGAAGCGAGCTTGCGCTTTGTCATCGATAGTCAGGTTGTCACATGAGCCTTTTGCAACAACCTGACCTTTATCTAGTAGTGCATATTCTAGAGCGTATCCAGATGCCTGCAGATTAGTTAAGTTTTCAAGTTCAACTTGGCAAGAAAGTGTTGCTGCAACGTAATCATCAGCGAAATCAGTACGAACCGTAAAGTCTTGAACGTGAACTTGCTCTTTACCCACTAGGTAAACATCGCGGAAGATACCTGCGGTCCACCACATATCTTGGTCTTCAATGTAAGTGGAATCTGCCCACTGCATGACACGAACTGAAAGCAGGTTGTCGCCTTGTTGAACAAACGGAGAAATATCGAATTCAGCAGTTAGGCGGCTGCCTTTGCTAAAGCCAACGTACTCGCCGTTTACGTACACTTCAAAGTAAGTCTCAACGCCGTCAAATTTGATGATGGTCTGTTTGTTATTCCAATTTTCACCAAGAGTGAAAGTACGTTGATAAGCGCCCGTTGGGTTATCACTTGGTACGAAAGGAACATCGATTGGGAAAGGGAAGCCTTCATCTGTGTACTGAAGGTCACCGTGGCCTTCCATTTGCCACATGTTCGGAACCGTAATCTGGCCCCATTGGTCCATTTTTTGTGAGTAAAACTCTTCAGGTACCAACATTGGGTTAGTGAAAAAGTTAAAGTTCCACTGACCGCTTAGCAGCATGAAATGGCTGCTGAGCTCGCGTTGAAACGTTTGTGCGGCTTTAACTGAGTCGTATGAGAAGAAGTAAGCACATGGTGCTAAACGGTTCTCATGTAGTTGTAGGAAGTTTTCCCAGTTGTTCACGATGATTCTCCCTCGGCTTAATGCGTCTGATGACTGCCGACGTTCTGTTGAAAAATGCTCAGTGAGCTTATGGGAAAGATATTAGTAAAAGTTTTACTAAAATAAATTTGTGAAAACGTTTTACTTTAACTCGATCACGATTTAATGAGTGGTTTATCTGAAAGCTGTGATCGGATTAAAAGAATAATGTTTAGCCAGAGTGATGAAAGGATGAGTCGAAAGGAAAGAGGCGTTTTACCTTGCGGTAAAAACAAATAAAGCACTGAAAATCAGTGCTTTATAAATTGTGCGAGCAATGTGTTTTTAGTTAAATCGTTGTTCTAGCATAGGAGTGAGGATGGCCAACCACTGCCTGTAAGCGTTTGAATTAAGGTGTAAATCGTCGCAACTGCAGTCTAGAGGTAAATAATGCTCAGGGCACAAAGCTTGGTTTACATCGATAAAGCACTGTTCATGCTGTTGGCAAAGTAGGCGCAGCTTCTGGTTGAGTTCTGTGACTAAAGGATTCAAAGAAGCCATTCGCTGACCAACATATAAAGTTGATTGAACCCAAACTTCGACATTATGTTCAGCCCAGTAGCTAAGCATTTGTTGATAGTTTTCAAAGATTTCATCGACACTATAGCCTTGGGCAAGATCGTTGATACCAGCCATGATACAAACCAGTTTTGGGTGACAAACCGTGGTTGTTGTTAGCCTTTTTACCATACCAGACGTGGTGTCTCCGGCGAGTCCACGATTGGCTAGAGAGATGCTCGGTAGCGCATCGTGCCAAGGTCCCCATTCTGTTATGGAGTCACCAAACATAACCAGATCAACCGGTTTGTTAAACGCAGAGTGGTTATCTTGGGTCAAAATAAAACGGCTCATTTTATGTGCTCGCTGGTTCAAATCCAGAGTTTGACGAATGTGGCTAAACTCTTCTTGCGTGATGTGATCACTTGATAACGCCTTGGTAAGTGACTGAATTTCTGTCACCAAGGGCGAGATTCGGTTTGATAAACCGTGAGTTTTTCGCAGTTGATAGAGCTCTTCTATTAAGCCGTAAAACTGGCGGTCTTGGTTTGCGTAGTAAAGTTTTACTAAGTCTAAACACTCGTTATCTTTCAGCTCTTGTAGCAGTTGCTCTGGCGTCATTTTGTCGTGTCCCGCAACTTGAGTTTACTTGGTACATAGACTTGCAAAGGCAGCGCACGACCGTCTCTTACTTTTTCGACGAGTAAGTTAACTCCTTGAATTCCCATCATTTCAGAATGAATTCTGACTGTTGAAAGTGAAGGGAAGGTAAACTTTGCAGTAGGAATGTCATTAACACTGATCAGCGCAATATCGTCAGGGATATTCAAACCGTGTTCATGGATGGCACGCAATACGCCGATGGCAATAGAATCTGAGGCAATAAATAGGGCCTTCGGGTAATCAGGCTTAGCTAGCATCTCTTTCGCTAATTTGTAACCAGACGAGCTAGTAAACTCACCGCGATAGACATCATCGAGTGATACCACACCTTTCAACTGGCCATATTCGGCAAAAGCAACTTCACGAATATCTGCGGTGTTAGGTTCATCTTGTCCACCGATAAAACCGATGCGTTGATACTCTTGCCCGATAAAGAAATCAGTGATCTCTTTGCTGATTCGGGCCAGATCAATATCGACTGAATCAAACTCTGAGTTGGCCTCACTGAAGTCGACGTAACAGATGTTGTCCGTCATTTTTTCAATCTTGTCGAGCGTTGCAGTTTGACTACGGCCGACCAAAAGAACACCGGTGACCTTATTGCTTACTGTAGATATTTCACTGTTATAACAATTGGTTAGTTCTATGCCTAATTTTTCGCACTGAGTTTCTATACCGTGACGAATTGAGAGGTAGTAAGGGTCGTTGACTTCGGCTTCTTGCTTGTAGTTGTAGACGGCAATGAAGTGATGGTTTTGCTTTTTAGCCAGTGGGCTTTTTTTCGAACTACTGGTTTTGTATTCCAGTTTTTCTGCTATTTCGAAGATACGGCGCTTGGTTTCTTCTTTTACGCTCAATGTCGGATCATCGTTGAGAACGCGAGATACGGTCGCCAGAGATACGCCAGCTTCCGTTGCAATATCTTTTAGTGTTGCCATGTTTTTACATCCCTTTACGTTGCCTTTTATCGGGCAATCTAACTATTGGCTACCATTGTAAACAATCCCCCCAACTAAGTGCTAATTTTTAGTAAAAATAAATGTCTTTAATGAGTGGTGAATAAGAGGGCAGAAAGTATGCTCACTTATTTATGCTAACTGATTGATAAATAGTCACCCTTTGCCTTTAACTAAACCTTATCTTGAATATTTGATTTGAATTTCATGAATGTAAATTTGTGGAAACGTTTACACAATGAGAATTTGATCACGGACGTTACGCTGATTTGGTTGCTAAACTTTTTGCCAGATTAGATTTTTGGGCAATTCAAGTTCACAAAAAGTGGAGAGATAATGGTGAAAGTTCTTGTTACTGGCGGTATAGGCTACATCGGCAGCCATACATGTGTGCAGATGCTCGAGGCGGGTATTGAGCCAATCATTGTCGATAACTTATGCAATGCAAAAGAAGAAGTTCTTCACCGTATCAAAGCGTTAACGGGCCAAAAGCCGACTTTTTACTTAGGTGATATTCGTGATGAAGCTTTTTTAGATTCCGTCTTTGCCAAACATGATATCCAAGCGGTGATTCACTTTGCTGGTCTAAAAGCAGTAGGAGAATCCGTCGCTAAGCCTCTCGAATATTACGATAACAACGTCAACGGTTCGTTAGTTCTTGCACGCAGCATGCGAAAAGCGGGTGTAAAGAGCATTGTTTTTAGCTCATCGGCAACGGTTTACGGTGATCCTGAGGTTGTGCCAATTACTGAAGATTCGCCAACAGGTGCAACGACCAACCCTTATGGTCGCAGTAAATACATGGTGGAAGAGTGTTTGAGCGATCTGTTCAACGCTGAACGTGACTGGAGCATTACTTTGTTGCGTTACTTCAATCCAGTCGGTGCACACCCATCGGGCACTTTAGGTGAAGATCCACAAGGTATTCCGAATAACTTGATGCCGTTTATTGCTCAAGTTGCGGTTGGCCGCCGTGAAAAGCTTTCAGTTTTCGGTAATGACTACCCAACACCAGACGGTACAGGCGTGCGCGATTACATCCATGTAATGGACTTAGCAGATGGCCATATTGCGGCACTGAAGTCCGTTGGTTCGAAGGCCGGTTTGCACATCTACAACCTAGGTACGGGGAAAGGTTCAAGTGTTTTAGAAATGGTTGAAGCCTTCGGTGCGGCTTGCGGTAAACCAGTCGCGTATGAGGTGTGCCCTCGTCGTCCTGGTGATATTGCTGAATGCTGGGCAAGTACCACTAAAGCTGAAAATGATCTGGGTTGGAAAGCAACGCGAACTGTCGACGAGATGACGGCAGACACGTGGAAGTGGCAATCACTAAATCCAAACGGTTACTAATTTTAAATTTATCGAGAGTTTACAGATGTCGAATATTGAGTTTAACCCAGTGGACCATCCACATCGTCGTTATAACCCTCTAACGGGTCAGTGGATTTTGGTGTCACCCCACCGAGCAAAACGCCCTTGGAGTGGCGCAGATGAGAAGCCAGCAACGGATGAGCTACCAAGCTACGACGGTAAGTGCTTCCTTTGCCCAACCAACGAACGTATCTCTGGGGATGTGAATCCTGACTACCAAGGCACGTACGTCTTCCAAAATGATTTTGCGGCACTCATGGTGGATTCGCCAGATGCACCAGAGTCGGAGAGCCCACTATTTAAAACGCAAGGTGTACGTGGTTTGAGTCGAGTGATTTGTTTCTCACCTGACCACAGCAAAACCTTGCCTGAACTGCCAGTCGAGAAAATCCGTGGCGTGATCGATACCTGGAATGATCAAATCGAAGAGCTTGGTAAAGAGTACATTTGGGTTCAAGCGTTTGAGAATAAGGGTGAAACCATGGGCTGTTCTCAGCCTCATCCACACGGTCAAATTTGGGCAAACAGCTTTTTACCGAATGAAATTGAGCGTAAAGAGCAGAACCTAAAAACTTACTACCAAGAGCATGGCAGCAACTTGCTGGTGGATTACGTGCAAGCCGAGCTCAAAGACGGTTCACGTATCGTGGTGGAAACTGATCATTGGGTAGCACTTGTTCCTTATTGGGCGGCGTGGCCATTCGAAACCATGCTATTGCCAAAAACGCACATTCGCCGAATGAGTGAGTTAACGGATGAGCAACGTGACGACCTGGCTATCGCAATCAAAAAACTGACGAGTCGTTACGACAACCTGTTCCAGTGCTCTTTCCCTTACTCAATGGGTTGGCATTACGCGCCATTCTTTGAAGAAGGTACAGATATTGATCACTGGCAGCTTCACGCTCTGTTTTATCCGCCACTTTTGCGTAGCGCATCGATTCGCAAGTTTATGGTGGGATACGAAATGCTAGCGGAAAGCCAACGTGATTTAACCGCCGAGCAAGCCGCACAGCGTCTACGTGATCTAAGTGATATTCACTACAAAGAGAACGAAGAACAATAACGAAATCTATCCGTAGCACGAACAATCAACGTTGTACGGAGTCTATCAAATTTTTATGCTGAGAATTACTTATGTCTGACCTAATCCAAAACGTAAAAAACGCTTTCGAACAAGTACTGGGCTATGTACCAAGTCATATCATTCAAGCGCCTGGGCGCGTAAACCTAATTGGTGAGCATACTGACTACAATGATGGTTTTGTTCTACCGTGTGCAATTAATTATCAAACCGTTGTGGCTGCTGCAAAGCGCGATGACAATATCGTGCGTGTTGTGTCGGTTGATTATGACAATGCAGTGGATGAGTTCGATATCACCGAAGAGATTAGTTTCCAGCAAGATAAGATGTGGGCGAACTACATTCGTGGCGTTGTGAAATGCCTGCTTGAGCGCGGTTATAAGTTTAATGGCGCGGATATTTCAGTGAGTGGTGATGTTCCTCAAGGCGCTGGTCTTAGTTCATCGGCGGCATTAGAAGTGGTGATTGGTCAAACTTTTAAAGTGCTCTATAACCTTGAAATCAGCCAGGCGGAAATCGCATTAAATGGCCAGCAAGCAGAGAACCAATTCGTCGGTTGTAATTGCGGCATCATGGATCAAATGATCTCAGCGGAAGGTCGTGAAAACCATGCGATGCTTTTGGACTGTCGCAGTCTAGAAACTGAAGCTGTCTCAATGCCAGAAGAGATGGCGGTTGTGATCATCAACTCGAATAAAAAGCGTGGCTTGGTGGATAGTGAATACAACACTCGTCGCGAGCAATGTGAAGAAGCGGCACGTATCTTTGGTGTGAAAGCCCTCCGCGATGTGAGTGTCGAACAATTCAATGAGAAAGTCTCTGAACTTGATGAGTTGGTCGCGAAACGTGCTCGTCATGTGATCACAGAGAACGATCGAACGGTTGAAGCTGCTCAGGCTTTGCGTGCTCATGATATGAAGCGCATGGGGCAGTTAATGGCGCAGTCGCATGCGTCAATGCGTGATGATTTTGAAATTACAGTAAAAGAAATCGATACCTTGGTTGATATCGTAAAAGCAGTGATCGGCGAGCAAGGTGGTGTTCGTATGACTGGTGGTGGCTTTGGTGGCTGCATTGTAGCGCTTATGCCACCTGCATTGGTTGACGAAGTGAAGGCAACGGTCGAAGAGAAATACCAAGCTGCTACAGGGCTTAAAGAATCCATCTATGTGTGCCAAGCAAAAGAAGGCGCAGGCTTAGTTGAGGTTTTATAAGGTCATTTTATGCATTCACTTTTTCGTACTATGACTGCGCAGCCAGCACTTGATGGTAAACCTGCGCAGTTAATCGAATTAACCAACGCAACGGGGGTTAGCGTTGTGTTAATGGACATCGGAGCCACTTGGCTCAGTTGTCGTTTGCCTTTGGCGTGCGGTGAGCGGCGAGAGGTTTTGCTAGGGGTAGGGACCATGGCAGACTTTGAGCGACAGGCGAGTTACATGGGGGTAACGGTTGGTCGCTATGCAAACCGTATCGCTAAAGGTAATTTTTCAATTTCTGGTCATCATTATCACGTGGATACCAACCAAGCGGGTAACTGTTTGCACGGAGGTAAGAGCGGTTTTAACAAAGCCCGTTGGCAGATTGAGGAGCAATCGGCCTGCCATGTGCTTTTTAGTCATCGTTCATCAGATGGCGATCAGGGCTTTCCGGGGAATTTATCTCTAAAGGTGGAATATCGTTTAACGGATAACGGCGAAGTAAACATCAGCTATTCAGCGTCGACAGACAAAGCCACTCCGGTCAATCTCACCAATCACGGTTACTTTAATTTAGATGGTGCGGAGTCAAAGGTCGATGTTCGTCATCATCAGTTATGGATTAATGCTGACGACTACTTACCCTGTGACTCTGTGGGGATTCCATTGGGCGAGTTAGCCAGTGTGGATGGCAATGGTTTTGACTTCCGTACTCAAAAGTCTTTAATGCAAGACTTTCTCGGTGATCAACAGCAGCACCAAGCCAAAGGGTACGACCATAGCTTCTTGTTTAATTCTGAGCGTGATAGATCACAACCCATTGCGCAGTTAATCAGCCGAGACAAGAAGGTGATGATGGAAGTGCTAACCGATAAACCGGCAATGCAGCTTTATACTGGAAACTGGTTGGCAGGGACTCCTAGTCGAAAGGGTGAGTATTCTGACTATGCAGGCGTGGCACTGGAAACGCAGTTTTTGCCTGACTCGCCGAATCACCCAGAATGGCCGCAGCCAAGCTGTTTCCTTAAGCCAGGCGATGAGTATCGTTACAGCACAAGTTATCGATTTAATTTCTAGATAACAGAACCAAAAAAGCCAGTTATCAAGACTGGCTTTTTCTATAAATATCTCCTAAAACCCTTCATGTTCATCAATGGCTTGTCTGGCTTCTGCAAGTGAGCAATCTGCTGTTACGACTAATTCATTTACCGTCATCGAGGGATCCTTTTCAAGGAGCTCTGCAAGAGAAACCGTCGGTTTGGGTAAGACCAATGTGATGGCCTTTATGATCCATTGGTGAGCTTCATCGTCAAAGTGAGCCATCAGGGAGCGCAATTGCTCTTCCTCTCCGCTGAGTGACCAATGCCGAGAGCGTCGAATTCGCTTGAGTTGACAACCATGTTGGGCAGCGAGCGCCAGTACCACTGATTTGTCAGGGACTCGATGAACAAAGCTGTTAAGAGTAATAGAAAGCATCGATTAAGTTCTTGGCCTAGGGTTATCTATTGGCAAACCAATGCTGCACAAATTCAGTAAATGCAGACAATTTGGTACTTTGGCGTAACTGTGGTGGGTAAATCATATAAATGGCGCTTTGGGTAATAAAGTAGTTTTCTAATATTTGTACTAGCTCTCCTTTATCCAATGCGGGCTGCACTAAATAACACGGCATTTTTATTACGCCTTTCCCCTTTCGTGCGGCTTCAAGCAGCAACAAATTATCGTTGATGAACATGTCACCGTCAGTCTCGATTTGGATGGATCTGTCGCCATCAAAAAAAGACCACTGAGTCAGGTGTGGATCCGATAAACAGTTGTGAGCACTAAGCTGCTCTGGATGCGTTGGATGACCATAGCGAATAAGGTAGTCAGGGGAAGCGCAGCAAATATGCTGATACGACATCAGCTTTTTCGCAATCATGTTTTCTGGCGGCGTAGTGGTCGCTCGAAAGGCAAGATCAAAGTGACTTTTGGTTAAGTCCTCGCGGGTATATCCGATGTCGAGATCGAACTCGATATTAGGATGCTGGCGCTGAAACTCTTGGCAAATAGTAATTAAAAAGCGATGGCTGAAAATAGTTGGCGCTGTGATTTTTAGCACGCCGCTAACTTCGCTTTTAGTGTGCTCAAGTTCTTTTTCGAGTTGCAGAATAGACGCGTTGATTCCCTGCATCTTATCGAGGATCTTTTGACCTGCGGAAGTCAGCCTAACACTACGGGTAGAGCGAATTAAAAGACTGGCCTCTAGCTCTTGCTCCAACTGATGTATTTGAGAAGAAAGATAGCTGCGAGAGATCCCTAAGTTATCGGCTGCTTTGGAAAAACTTAACTGCTTAGCGACTTCACTAAACAGTGCGTAGCGCTCAAATCGTTTGTGCATTTTATGCATATTTTTCTTCTCAAACTCGGTGAGTGAATCGTCATTATAATTCAATATAAGATATTAAAATTTGATTATTGTTCTCTATAGCGAATTATCTTTTCACGATACTTGGTTTAATCTTCCACACGTCGAGGCGTATAGTGAGGATAATTAAATTGCAGCTGAGCCTTATGCGCCAGTAAATATAGGGATAAAACAATGAACAATGATCACCCAGTGTTTTCAGCCATGATTCAAGGTTATTGGCGCATGGCAGAGTGGGGTATGACCACTCAACAGCACCATGCATTTCTGAAGCAACATATCGAACTTGGTATCACAACTGTCGATCACGCACCTGTTTATGGTCCGGAATCTGCGTGTGAGCGTCTATTTGGTGATGTATTAGCGCTAGATAGCAGCTTGCGCGAGCAAATTCAGGTTGTCTCTAAATGCGGTATCTACCGTGGTCATGGTAATCAAGTGAACCACTATGACAGCAGTAAAGCGACTATTCTGAAATCTGTAGATGAGTCGCTTGAACGCCTTAAAACCGATCATCTTGATGTGCTGTTATTGCATCGCCCAGATCTTTTGATGGATGCAGATGAAGCGGCGCAGGCATTTTCCGAGTTAAAAGCGGCGGGTAAAGTGAAGCACTTTGGTGTATCGAACTTTACGCCTGCGCAGTTTTCGCTGTTGCAATCTCGCGTTGAAGAGCCTTTGATTACTAACCAAGTTGAGATAAACCCTGTGAACCTTCAAGTCACGGAAGATGGGACTTTGGAGCAACTGCAGCAAGCGCGTATCCGTCCAATGGCTTGGTCTTGCCTAGCGAAAGGTGAATTGTTTAGCGGTGAGAGCGAGCAACTAACGCGTTTACGTCAAACATTGGCTGAAGTGGGGGAAGAGATTGGAGCAAGTTCTATTGATCAAGTGGTGTTTGCTTGGGTGCTGCAATTGCCATCGAACCCATTGCCAATTATAGGTAGTAGCAAGATTGAGCGAGTGGCCGCATCGGTGAAAGCGTTAGAGCTATCAATGACCAAAGAGCAGTGGTACCGAATTTGGGTTGCTTCAAAAGGCCACGGTGTTGCGTAAATTACGATGATATAAAACAAAAGGCATGAGAAATCATGCCTTTTTTAATTGCCTCACTTTAAGCGGAAATTTTGTCTACTGAGTTTCGGCGCACTAAAGTTGGCGTAAAAATAATGGCTTCCTCTTCCACTGGCTCTGAGTTTGCGAGATTAAGCGCTAATCGCGCCGCGCGTTCTGCCATCATCTCAATAGGGTAACGAACCGTTGTTAGGCGAGGGTGTACATAGCGTGCAATCAAGCCATCATCAAATCCGAGCATCGATACCTGCTCTGGGACTTTAACTCCATTCTCATCGAGTACTGAGAGCGCCCCAGCCGCCATGTAATCGTTATAAGCGACTACACCAGTGACCGTCAGTGATTTAGTGAGCAGGTTGGTCATAGCGACTTCACCGCCATCACTATTGGGCTCTCCATATTCAATATAGCTTTTAGGCAACTCAATACTGTGTTCTTGCAGTGCAGCTAGGTAACCGGAGATACGATCTTGAGCATCTTCAATATCATGGTTTGAGGCGATACAGGCGATCTGCTTATGGCCGTGGCGAATCAAATATTCCGTTGCTAGATATGCCCCTCTGCGGTTATCCAATGAAATACAACGCTCTGACAGCTCTGGAATATGGCGATTGATCAAGACAAGACCTTTCACCTCTTTGGCGTAGCCAATTAACTCCTCGTCAGATAAACCTTTGGAATGTATGACTAATGCATCGCAGCGATTATTGATCAATAGCTCGATTGCTTTACGTTCATCTTCTGGGTTGTGATAACCATTGCCGATAAGGATATGTTTACTATATTCGTGTGCAACGGTATCAACGGCTTTTACCATGCTACCAAAGAAAGGATCCGAGACATCCCCAACCAGTACTCCAACAGTATTACTGTTTTGACTAACTAGGGCTTTGGCTGCTGCGTTCGGGCGATAGCCAAGTTTTTCCATCGCTTGAGTGACCGAGTGCACCGAAGCTTTGCTCGCCTTAGGAGATTTGTTGATCACGCGCGATACGGTGGCGATGGATACGCCAGCTTCTCTCGCAACATCTTTAATGGTTGCCATATTAGACCTCGAAAACTGTACTGACAGTATTTAACCCTGCTGTTGTAAATAACGCAAATAGTATGCAAGTGGCATTATAAAAATGAGATCTTTACCACTTGTAATAAAAGGCTTTAATGATAGTGTAAACGTTATCTTTTAGTAAAATTTTACCAACTCAGTAGATACTAAGGTTTATCATGGAAACTATCGCTTATACCGACTTTGCTAAATTAGAAATCCGTACCGGAAAAATCATTGAAGTGGCTCGTCATGAAAATGCAGACAAGCTTTATATCGTTCAGATTGATGTAGGCGAGAAAACGCTACAAACGGTCACTAGCCTAGTACCTTATTACACTGAAGAGCAGCTCATGGGCAAAGAAGTGGTCGTGTTGTGTAACTTGGCGAAAGCAAAGATGCGAGGCGAAACCTCGGAGTGTATGTTGCTTTGCGCAGAAACGGATGATGAATCAGAAAGTGTTTTACTGACCCCAGAACGCTCAATGCCTGCTGGGGTTCGTATTGTTTAACTAGGACTAACAGAAACCCCTAGCGATTTATTTGGCTGACGTTCAGGCTCTCGCTTCGGCCACCAGGGCATCGATTTGATTGTGATGCTCTGGTTTTACTCCTGCTAGATTTCCATACTTAGGTTGGTGGCGATCATTTTCTAATGGGAAGTGCCAACCAATGGTGTGCTCAACAAACTGTTTGGCAAATTGCTCTGAGATTTCCAAACAACCGGCCAACACTGTATCGACATAAGTCTGCATGATTGGGCTAAGTGAGCAGGGCGGCTCTGGGCAATCTTTAATGTAAACCCAAATATGATCTTGCTCCGACAGAGCGTGCTGGCAATCTAACTTAGTTAATTCAATATTAACTCGATGGTAGCCGCGTTCGCGCTGATCAAACTCTTGCAGTCCTTGGTCATTGACCTCCAATAAAACGCCATTAACAAGGCCTTCTCCCTTATCGACTACGAGTGGAGAAAGTATGTAACTGTCATCAACCTTTCCCCAGTAACGTTTAAACCCGTGTGCGGTAGCAGGAATCGCCAGCGATGTTTGCCCTGTCAATTGACGTGACGCAGAGTTCATTAAACTGCCGTAACCGAAAATGTAATGGGTCATTCCTGTCTCCAATAAATGAGTTTTATGTCTAACCTTTAACCTACCGATTAACTGGGCAAAAATAAAGTCAGCAATTAATACATAATGAAGTCAAAAAGACTTGTTTTAAGTGTGTCATTTTGACTGTTTCATTGCAGGTTAAATAGACGTAGCCCTTATTAATCAAGACTTATACAAGATGGAACGCTTCTTGCGATACATGAGTAGTATATTTAAAGATTATTATTGGCTTAGGAGTCACTGAGTGCTCAATATTACAGATAAAAAAGTGGAGGAGGCAATTGTGCCTCTGTTACGTTTAGGTTTTCGACCATTCTTCTTATTAGGATCTCTCTACGCTGTGATCGCGATTGCGCTCTGGGTATGGATGTTTCAATCTGGTCAACCTGCCGCTTTACAAGTCCCTGCTCTATGGTGGCATGTCCATGAGATGCTGTTTGGTTTTGCGATGGCAATTGTCGTCGGCTTCGTCCTTACTGCTGTGCAAAACTGGACGGGCATAAATGGTACTAAACATCATCGATTAGCGCTGTTAGTGGGTCTTTGGCTTCTACCTAGATTCTTGCTTTGGACACCAACGCCTCTCTGGATAACATCGAGCATTGAAGCCCTGTTTATCGCATTTGCCGCTTTCGAAGTGGGGACCCGAGTCGTTAAGGCAAAAGGTTGGCGAAATCTGTTCTTTGTTCCGCTGTTTGTGCTCGCTATCTTTGCTAATTTTGCAAGCTATGCGGCGGTAAAAGGCATGCCGCCATTTCCAGCTTCAGCGGTGTGGCAAGCTATGCTGTGGTGGTTTACTTTGTTACTGTCGGTCATGGGCAGCCGAGTCATTCCGTTCTTTACCGCGCGTCGATTTAACTTTGAAAAACCTCAGCCGATCGTTTGGCTAGATTGGTTAGCAAACTTGCCATTGGCTGGGCTGTTTATTCTCAGCTTTTTCCCAATGACCTTTGCAGAGTTAGGCCAGCCATTGATGATTGTCTCTGGTGCCGCGCATTTTGTTCGTGTCATGAGGTGGCAACCATGGCGAACATTGAGTGAGCCTTTGGTTTGGTCACTGCATGCTACGTATTTGTGTATTCCTGTTAGCTTGCTGCTTCGTGGTCTACTAGACAATCCATTTGCCAGTCACAACATGCTGCACTTGTTCGCAATAGGTGCGATTGGTGGGGTTATTTTGGCAATGATTTCTCGTGTCACCATGGGTCATACAGGTCGAGCGATATACCAAGGACCCAATATGACGATTGCATTCGCTGCTATTGTACTGGCGGCATTGGTACGGAGTTTAGGTGTGGCTTTCGATCCCGCCAATATGATGCTGTGGGTCAATGTCAGCGCGGGTTTATGGATTGTGGCATTTGGTCTTTTCATTTGGTATTTCGGTGCCATGCTTATGAAGCCGAGAGCGGATGGTCACCCAGGCTAGTTGCTTATTAAGCTATTAGAGCCTAAACGAAAAGGCTTGGCGTTAGTGCCAAGCCTTTATTATTTTTAAACCTTGCCCTCATTAAATCCTTTCTGGAAATAGAGCACTTTTTGCAGGTATCGGCGCGCTTCATCTTTGGGGTGTTTTGTCGTTAATGCATCATAGACTTGAGTTGGCGCTAAGCTATTGAGTTTGACCATCGCGCGTTTACGGTCTGAGTCAAAGGTAGCAAGCACACCGCCAGTACCACCGTTATAAGCAGAAATCATGCTGAAGTGTTTTGAGGTTGGGTGTTTGACCTCTTTTAAATAACGGTTCTTTAAGATGTAAAAGTAAGCTGCACCAGTATCTATGTTGTTAGCAGGATCAAAGAGATACTCTTTGGTTGGAATGCCTGGTTTGTTTTTGACAAGATTAAACACGTCAGCACCGGCGGTCTTAGGGATCACTTGCATCAATCCATATGCACCAGCATGTGAAACCGCATAAGGGTTAAAGCTGCTCTCAGTTTTGATAATAGAGAAAATCAGGTCTTCAGGAATGTCGTAACGCTTAGCGGCATCACGGATAATTCCGGCGTATTGATACTCACGTTGCTCAAGGTGATCGTTCACCATGTTGATTTCTACGTAGTAGGCGTGTCCACGTTGAATCGACTTTTTCTGCAATTGCGTGTCGATCAAATAGTTTGAATAGCGATTCGCTCGCCACTGCCACTCAATGGGTTTTCCTTCATGATCCACCACTTGCCCAAGTAAAAAAGGCTTACCTCGGAGTATCGCTTCTTTATCACTAAACAGCTCAGCATGCTGAGGATCGGCGGGCATCAATAAAGTTTGAGTGATCGCTTTTTGCAGCTTTTCAATGGGTTGATGCTGGGCAATGGTCGATACATAAATTTTGCCAGCCGCAAAATCGATATGCGCGCGGGTATTATAGCCATCAAGATACTTTACATAACGATGCTTGCCAGCCTCAACGAATTCATCTTTACCCCAACGCTCTTTTGCTTTGTTACTAATATAGGCAAGCAATTGGTTTATATTGTGTTTGTCTGTCGTTGAGGGCGGCTGGGGGTAGCTAGGGACATTGCTACTACAATCGCATGGCGGCGTAGTTTGCTCTGGCGCTAGCGAACAGCCACTGAGTAGTAAGCTGAGTAAGAGAAATTTCTTCATTGGGTTCCAAAGTTGGAGTTGAGAATCGAAGGCTCACGCCGTATGAAGAAAATGATAAGGAAGAGTGTTAACGGCCTGAAATAAAACCTTTTTGTTGTCTCGATAAACTTGGTTGCTGAATGAGTGTTTAATCCCCAAGGCAAAGATATTCGCTATTTGCCTTGGGGAATGCAAGTTAACCGGCTTGAGAATAGGGCACGACGGTTTGAGCATGTTGATTCTGAATATAGCGCTCCAGTTCGGCTTGTTCTTCCTCATTCATATACAAGCCTAGTTTCGTTCTGCGCCATAAAATGTCTTCGTTTGTCTGAGCAAATTCATGTTGAATAAGGTAATCAATCTCAGCTTGATACACACCATGTGCTCCCTGACTGAACTGAATGCCAAGATCAGCTTCTTCATTGATACCTTCTAACAACTTCCATGTATAGCTACCAAATTGAGTTACGTATCGTTCGATGAGTGGAAGTGCCATCCAAGGGAACTGTGTTTGAATCGTTTGTGCAAGTTCTTCACGGCTGCAGCTAAAGTTACCACCAGGTAGTGCTTGGTTTGCTGTCCAAGGTTTCCCCATCGTCGGAAAGTAAGGAGCGAGCTTTCTCATCGCGGATTCCGCTAGTTTTCGGTACGTCGTGAGCTTGCCGCCAAAGATAGACAAGATGGGCGCTTGATCGAACTCTGCTTCTAACTCAAGGGTATAGTCACGAGTGATGGCTTGTGGCGAGTCGGATTCATCGTCACATAAAGGTCTTACGCCACTGTAAGTCCATACGACATCCTCTCGGCTGAGTTGCTGAACAAAATGTTGGTTCACAATATCGATCAAATAATCAGTCTCTTCTTCTGATATTGCCACCTCACGTGGGTCACCTTTGTATTCGACATCCGTTGTGCCAATGATCGAGAACTTATCCAAGTAAGGGATCATAAAGACAATACGATTATCTTTATTTTGGAGAATGTAGGCTTGCGGCTCTTCATGGATACGCGGCACAACAATATGCGAGCCTTTGATCAAACGGATGTTTCGTGGAGAAGGTTGCTCTAAACCATCATCATAGAATTGCTTAACCCAAGGGCCTGCAGCATTAACTAGGGCTTTAGCTTGGCGCTCAAAACGTTCTCCTGTCGTGGTGTCAAATATAGTTACACGCCATAGGTCACCTTCGCGAATAGCTTTTTCTACACGGCAATAGTTACGGATCTCTGCGCCATTTTCTTGTGCAGCCATGACATTAAGTAGAACTAAGCGAGCATCATCGACCCAGCAATCTGAGTACTCAAATCCTTTTTTCATTTCAGCTTTAAGCAGACCTGATTTGGCTAAATCAATGGATCGACTAGCCGGTAATGTGGTGCGCTTACCTAGGTGATCATACAGAAATAGCCCGCAGCGAATCATCCATGCGGGGCGTAGGAATGGCCTATGAGGCAGGCGAAAACGCATTGGTTGTGCGATATGTGGCGCTTTACTGAGTAAGACTTCCCGTTCCGCTAGGGCTTCAGACACTAAGCGAAACTCATAATGTTCTAGATATCGTAAGCCGCCATGGATCAGTTTTGAACTGGCTGAAGAGGTCGCAGAAGCAAAATCGTTAGCTTCGTATAAACCTACAGATAAGCCACGTCCTGTTGCGTCTGCCGCAATACCTGCACCATTAATGCCACCACCGATAATGATTAGATCTAAAGGGGCTGTGGTTGCATTGTGTTTGATACTCATAAAATGTGACCTCTTTGAGCGAACGAGCATTATTGAACATAAATGAATCGTAACTGTACTTTCGTTTAAGATCATTAATTATTTTCGTTTATGAGCGTTTTGTGTGATTTGTACACAAAAAAACCTCTATTAAACAATAGAGGTTTCTAAAAGGTTAACTATGTGTTGTTGGGGTTAATTTACTCTTGATTGATGACTTCAAGAGGAATGGAATGCTCTTTTAGAATAGAAAGAATCTCTTTAGGAGGCTGCTTATCGGTAAATAGCATATGCAGTTGAGAGATATTGCCTAGCTTAACCATGGCATTTCGACCAAATTTGGAATGGTCAACAGCCAAGAAAACGCTACGACTGTTTTCAATGATCGCCTGTTTTACACGTACTTCGTGGTAATCAAAATCAAGCAGAGATCCATCAAAATCGATACCACTGATGCCTAAGATACCGAAATCTAAACGAAACTGTTTAATGAAGTCTAGGGTTGCTTCACCAACAATGCCGCCATCGCGGTTACGTACTTCGCCGCCAGCAAGAATCACTTTGAACTCTGGGTTGGGCAGTAAGATGGTGGCGACATTTATGTTGTTAGTGACGATGCGAAGCTGTTTATGGTTTTTATTCAGAGCTTTAGCAATGGCCTCTGGCGTAGTGCCGATATCAATAAAGAGTGTAGCGCCATCAGGAATGTGTTTAACCACCTCTTCTGCAATGACGTCTTTTTCATTAAAGTTCATGCTCTTACGTGTGTTGTAAGAGGTGTTTTCTGAACTTAATGGGATGGTTGCACCGCCGTGGTAGCGACGTATCTTATTCGCATCTGCAAGTTCGTTTAGATCGCGCCGGATGGTTTGCGGACTAACGTTAAACTGCTCGACTAATTCGTCCGTACTGACGTAACCCTGTTTTTGAACCAACTCAACGATTTGCTGATGTCGAGGTACTTGCTTCACTTCGTGCTCCCGTGCGGTAGGGCATTGAACTAATGCAATGCTTCCAATTCGAAAATAATATCGGGTTATTGTGCGCGAATTTGTTCGATGTGAGAAGAAGAGTGTCGAAGGAATCTGTGTTGAAACGCAAAAAGAGCGCGAATAGACGCGCTCTTTATGATTTTAACTGTGGAGGTTTAATCGTCTTCAGTGTGCATCTCAGCCCAAACTTGGGCACATTTGACCGCTCTCTTCCAGCCCTTATAACGACGCTGACGTTTGTCTTCATCATGGTGAGGAGCAAAAGTGCGATCGAGGACTGCTTTGTTTTTTAACTCATCAACACTATCCCAGTAACCTACCGCAAGCCCTGCTAGATAGGCTGCGCCGAGTGCGGTCACTTCAGTGACTTGAGGTCGATGTACTTCGGTATCAAGTACATCAGACTGAAACTGCATTAAGAAGTTATTGGCTACTGCTCCGCCATCGACACGTAAATTAGCCAGTTTGATCCCAGAGTCCGCCTGCATTGCATCCAGTACATCGCGGGTTTGATAAGCGATGCCTTCTAAGGTGGCGCGAATGATATGATTTGAGCTGACACCGCGGGTTAAGCCAACAATCGTTCCACGCGCGTAGGCGTCCCAGTATGGAGCCCCCAAACCTGTGAAGGCCGGAACGACATAAACGCCATTGGATGACTCGACTTTAGTGGCGAAATACTCAGAGTCTTTCGCATCAGCGAGAAGCTTCATTTCGTCTCGCAACCACTGGATGGAAGCGCCGCCCATGAAGACTGCCCCCTCAAGCGCGTATGCTGGTTCTCCAGTTGGTCCACAGGCTAGTGTGGTTAGCAAGCCGTGCGTAGAGGTGACTTTTTCTTGGCCAGTGTTCATGAGTAGGAAGCAACCGGTGCCATAGGTGTTTTTAGCTTGACCTGCTTCAACACACATTTGACCATACAGCGCTGCTTGTTGATCACCTGCAATACCTGCAATCGGAATACGGGTTCCGCCTTTACCACCAATATTGGTTTGGCCATAAACCTCTGATGAGCGTTTCACTTCAGGCATCATCGAAGCGGGTATGCCCATTTCGTCGAGCAGTTTTTGATCCCAAGATAGAGTGTTGATATTAAACAGCATGGTGCGGGATGCATTGGTGTAGTCCGTTACATGAACACGGCCTTGTGTCATCTTCCAGACTAGCCAGGTATCGACAGTACCAAATAGCAATTTACCCGCATCCGCATCCTCGCGAGCCCCGTCTACATTGTCTAGGATCCATTTAACCTTAGTGCCTGAAAAGTAAGGATCGAGTACCAAGCCTGTGTTTTCACGAACATACTCTTCTAACCCCCTCGCTTTTAACTCTTCACATATTTCTGCTGTGCGACGACATTGCCAAACAATTGCATTGTAGACAGGTTTCCCCGTTTCTTTGTTCCAAACAATGGTTGTTTCACGCTGATTGGTGATGCCGATAGCTGCTAGTTGGTCACTGCTGATCCCTGACTTAGCAAGGGTTTCTATGAAGGTTGAGCTTTGTGTTGCCCAAATCTCTAGTGGGTCATGTTCAACCCAGCCAGATTGAGGGTAAATTTGAGTAAACTCACGCTGCGATATACTTACGATGTTCGCGTCATGGTCTAAGATCACTGCGCGAGAGCTGGTGGTGCCTTGGTCTAAGGCAACGATGTACTTTTGCTCAGTCATGGTAAGAATCCTTGTGGTCGCTTATTTCTATTTTAGTTAATTGAATCAATAAGGGCATTTTTGGTGCGAGAGTTTTTCCATCTCAGATTTCATTCTCCATACAAAATTTAATCCGAAAACAAAAAAACGCTCAAAATGAGCGTTCGAGCATAAAAATGTCAATAAAACGTTAAATTAGTTGTTAATCGAAAGTAATGAATTCTCTATAGTGAATGCGCGTTCGAACCCATTTTATGAAATTAAGCATTTATACTTCTGTTCAAGTTCTTGTAAGGCCAGCTCAAGGCTTGGTTCAGAACGACTTAGGTGGGTAATTAAAGTCATAAAGTAGCAGTCTAAGATTAATGGCATCTTTTCAACTATGTTTGATGGTAAGTTCGACGTATCAAATAGAGCCTGATTAAAGGATTGATAATAGTCCATATCCCAGATGACTTCTTTAAGTAGAGCACGGCTTAAATTAATGTTGGAAAAGTAATAGCCGTAATAGGTGTTGGCAAACTGCATACCCAATTTCAAGGCATCGTCTGCCGATGAACCCACCTGTTGTTTTGATTGCAGAGAAAGCGTAGCAAGTTGATTTAGCATCCCTTCACGCAGAATGGTTAACTTTGTTTCAAAGTGGCTAAATACAGTTCCATCAGCTACGCCAGCTTGGCGGGCGATTTGGCGAGTCGACGTTTCTTGGTAGCCTTGTGTTTCAAACAGTTGCCAAGCTGCAACTAAAATTCGCTCACGAGTTTGTTCTCTTTTGCTCATGCCGTTCTCATCAAAAATATTTCTATCTGAATAATACTCTTCCACTGGTTTATTGACAAATTGAGCGCGCTCATTTATAAAATTGAGCGTGCTCATTATTTTAAAAACTAGAGATGGAAGGTTAGTGATGGAATATTTGGTTCGTGAAGTTGTACTGTTTTTATGTCGGTGGTTGATATTTGTCCCAGCTTTGCTCTGCTTTAGCTACGTATTGAGGCCTATATTGATGATCGTTTTAGTACCTGGTGCTCTGCTGTTTTTAGCTGTTATAGGTGGAGCTGAAGTAAGGGGTGAATTGAAAAAGCTGTTCAAGGAGATGCTATGAGTAGAATTCAGACTGGCGGAATACCGGACACAAGTGGATTAAAAGGACGTCAACGGAGACGAGGATTTAGTGATGCTTTAAGTTTTGAAATCTCTGATCAACAACGTTCACCGAGTCAAGTTTACATTGATGTATTTGGTCACTTGCCACTAATTGTTCAAAAGCTCATGGCATTAAGGAATCGGTTGGTAGCGCCGTTGGGCTTTGCTATTTCTGCAAGTAAAACTGAACTGAGTGTTGAAGATTTACAACACGGGCAGGGGGTAGGGCTTCATAAGGTTGAAATGATGACTGACGATGAGATCATTTGTACCACCCAAGACAAGCATATGCAGGTGTCACTTTCCGTCGTTAAACATGCACCAGGCCAGTTTACGCTTTCGACTTTGGTCAATACATACAGTTGGATAGGATACCTCTATCTGCTTGTTATTATTCCATTTCATAAACTGATTGCGCTTGGTAGCGTGCGATCCATGTTGAATCGAGTCAAGGCAAGCCGGTAAATGATGGTCGATTGCGAGTAAAAAGTATTGATACAAAAAAGCCGAACCATATGGCTCGGCTTGATTCTCAAATTAATCGAGATTAGTTGTTGCTGTGCAGTTCGCTGTTTAGCTCAACTGCAGTCTTGTTCGCAAGACATTCAATCTGACCAGTCACTGAGTTGCGACGGAATAGAAGGTCAGAAACGCCAGCTAGGTCGCGTGCTTTAACGACTTCAACTTCTTGGCCTTCAGCAATCATGCGCACTTTAGAGCCAGCCGTTACATACAGACCAGACTCAACAGTACAGCGATCACCTAGTGGGAAACCAAGACCTGCGTTAGCACCTAGTAGTGAGTTTTCACCGATAGAAACAACAACAGTACCACCACCTGATAGCGTACCCATGATAGAAGCGCCACCGCCGATGTCTGAGCCGTTACCCACAACTACACCAGCAGAGATACGGCCTTCAACCATGCTTACGCCAGTGGTACCCGCGTTGAAGTTGATGAAGCCTTCGTGCATAACCGTAGTGCCTTCACCCACGTGTGCACCAAGGCGAACGCGTGAAGTATCAGCGATACGAACACCTGTTGGTACCACGTAGTCCACCATTTTAGGGAATTTGTCTACGCAATCTACGCTTAGCGCACGACCTGCAAGGCGAGCTTCAATTTGGCGATCAGCCAGTTCAGGAAGATCGATAGGGCCTTCGTTTGTCCAAGCAATGTTGTGTAATAGGCCGAAGATGCCGTCTAGTACAGTGCCATGTGGTTGAACTAGGCGGTTAGAGATCAGTTGTAGCTTAAGGAAGCCTTCAGCAACCGATGCTGGTTTCTCATCAGTCGCAAGAACAACAAGAACAAGTGGCTGCGCAGATTCTGCTGCTTTAGCTGCAAATGACGCGTTTGCTGCATCGCCGTTTGCTTCGAATGCTACTGCTAATTCTGCACTTTGCGCAGCAGAGATTTCGATAGCTTGGTTACCTTGCTCGTAGCCAGCAACTTTTGCTACTGCTTCTACTAGAGCGTCTGCTGGGTTAAGCACTGGGTTTGGAAAAAACGCTTCAATGATTTTGCCGTCGCGGTTTTTCGTTGCACTACCAAAGGCAAGAGAAAAGTAAGCCATGTTGAATCTCCATGTTGTGTTCGTATAGAAAGCGCTGCTTGCGCTTCCAAATATTAAGTTAAAGTCATCATAAAGAGAGCGTGTTCGACTTTAAAGAGCAGAATTAGAGAAAGTCCGTAAGCCGATATTTTTTGTCTCTTTAGCGATATGTTGTCTTTTTATGTATATAGCGTCTAATTTGTCCGGGTATAAAAAAGCCCGAAGCAGTGCTTCGGGCTTTTTATTAAGACTTTACTTATAACTGATTGGCGTTGCGCTTTTCGCGCTTATGCTTTTAGCTTTATATCGTCCAACCATCCACACCCTTTGAGCTGAGGTGCGTGTTAAGCAAGGTAATTACTTGCTTAGGTCTTCTGCGTGCTCAGATAGGAACGCTGCAACACCTTTTGGAGATGCGTCCATACCTGCTTTACCTTCTTCCCACTGTGCAGGACATACTTCGCCGTGCTTCTGGTGGAAGTTAAGAGCGTCAACCATGCGTAGCATTTCGTCGATGTTACGGCCTAGTGGTAGGTCGTTAACAACTTGGTGACGTACTAGGCCATCTTCGTCGATTAGGAAAGAACCACGGAAAGCAACGCCTGCTTCTGGGTGCTCAACGTCGTACGCTTTGCAGATTTCGTGCTTAACGTCAGCAACTAGTGGGTACTTAACTTGACCGATACCGCCATCTTCGATAGCAGTGTTACGCCATGCGTTGTGAGAGAACTGAGAATCGATAGAAACACCGATTACTTCAACACCTTTAGCTTGGAAGTCAGCTAGACGGTTGTCGAAAGCGATTAGCTCAGATGGGCAAACAAACGTGAAATCTAGTGGGTAGAAGAAAACAACCGCTTTCTTACCTTTAGTGAATTCTGCGAAGTTGAAGTTATCAACGATCTCACCGTTACCTAGAACAGCTGCAGCAGTAAAATCTGGGGCTTGACGACCTACTAGTACCATTTTTTTGCTCCTAAAAATTATGGTTAGTTCCAAACCTGAAACAGTTATTTTGGTTTGGTCCTTGTTTGTACGGGACAAACTATAGTACAGATTGTAGTATGGAAAAAAGCGAATTAAATAGATTAAGTTAATCGAAAAAAGCGATAAGTCTGATTTCATTAACTTGGTCAACTTCTGATTGGTAGATATAAATAGTTCTATGAATAAGTGGCCTAGTCTTAAACAGTTACATTACCTCATTACCTTACACGAAACGCGTCATTTTAGTGAAGCGGCTGAAAAGTGCTTTGTAAGCCAATCGACCTTAAGTAAAGGTATCCAGAATCTGGAAGAGCTGATTGGTTGCCCTCTATATGAAAAGAAGGATAAGAAAAGCCCGCTGGTTTTTACTCAAGCTGGTGAGCTTGTTGTTCAGCAAGGGCGCGAATTATTAGCCAAAGGGCAAGACTTAGTTGAATTAGGTCGACTTTGCCAAGGCGAAGAGATGGAAGGGCAGTTAAGAGTCGGTTGTATTCCTACTATTGCTCCTTTTCTTTTGTGCGATTTAGTTCAGGAAGTAAACCAGCGTTTTCCCCTGCTTAACCTCTTATTGAGAGAAGACACCACCACAAATTTGTTAGCGGCACTACGCAACGGTGATCTTGATGTCCTTATTCTAGCGTTACCCGTAGATATTGATGGTATGGACAGTCGTATTGTTGGTAATGATCCATTTCGAATGATCATTAGTCAAAATCAAGCGGATGCGATTCGAACGCCGATCAATTATTCTGACCTACCTAATGAGTTTGTCTTTCTATTAGAGAAAGAGCACTGTTTGACGGAGCACGCCGTATCAGCTTGTCAGTTAACTGAAAAAGAGAAGATTAATCCGTTTTCCGCAACAAGCCTACATACGCTAGTTCAAATGGTAGCGAATGGTATGGGAACAACATTTATTCCTCAGATGGCGATTGATCATGGTTTGATTGAAAACCAAAATTTGGTCATTGTCGATGCCCCTGGACAACAAGCGCACCGTCATATTGGCTTGGTTTGGCGACCAAGTTCATCTCGTGTAAACACTTTTAATCAATTAGCAGAAGTGGTGTCAGAGCTACTTTAGCGATAAGTATTAGCCTAGATTGATAGAACCTCTTTAAAAAGCACACTAGTTTTAGTGTGCTTTTTAGCATTTTATTCTGCTGGTGAACTTTAACTTGTAAAATTTTACAAAGAAATTTTGATGAAGCTTTCATTAAATTGTGAAATTTCACAATGTGAATTTTACAGTAAAAAAAATACCCACCGTTTAACCTTGTAGTTGCATATCTCTTTTAAGCCTTATTTCCAAAGGGGCTTAACTCCCTTCTTTAAAATCAAACGTGCGTTTGAAACGGTTTTACATACTTAATTTCACTGTAATTTAATTACGTAAGTGATTACGTAATGGTGATCAAAATCAACAACTTGTGAGCCACGGAACAAAACTTTGAATTTAACGTTTTGTTTACTTTAGGCCTTTTACTCTAACGTTTATTGGTATAGCTTAAATGCAGGCCTCATAAGACTTATGTCTAGATTGCAAACCAATTCAAGGTTGGCGAAAGTAGAGCCAAGACACAGATAAAACCGGAATTAATGGCAATTAATTTGGATGTTTGATTGTTGTTTGATACTTACAAATGTAATCCGGAATAAAAATATGCTTGAAAGGAATTGAATATGCTTGCCAACACACCAGATAGAGAAAAAACAACAACAGAAGCCCAAGAAAGCCTTCTTAACGAAGGTAAGCTTGAAGTCACTGGTACCCTTTCGCCAGAACATCAAGCGATTTTCCCTGTTAAAGCCCAAACCTTTTTATCTCTTCTGTGTGAACAGTTTGCTAGTGACATTGATGGTTTGCTTGCTGCTCGAGAAGAGAAGCAAGCGTCTATAGATGCTGGTGAGCTGCCGGACTTTTTAGAGGATACGCAAGATATCCGAGAAGGAAGCTGGAAGATCCAAGGGATACCTCAAGATCTACAAGATCGCCGTGTAGAAATCACAGGTCCAACAGACCGAAAAATGGTGATTAACGCTCTGAATGCGAACGTTAAAGTGTTCATGGCTGATTTTGAAGATTCAATGGCACCCGCTTGGAATAAAGTGCTGGATGGTCAAATCAACTTGCGTGATGCCGTTGAAGAAACCATCTCATATACCAACCCGGTGAATGGCAAGCACTATGCGCTGGAAGATGATCCAGCGGTTTTAATCTGCCGAGTTCGTGGCCTACATCTAAAAGAAAAACACGTGACATTTAACGGTCAGATTATCCCAGGGGCCCTGTTTGATTTTGCTTTGTATTTCTACAACAACTACAGAGCGTTATTGAAAAAAGGCAGTGGTCCCTATTTTTATATTCCTAAGTTGCAGTCCCATACAGAAGCTCAGTGGTGGAGCAGAGTATTCCACTTTACCGAAGACTACTTTGGCTTAGATACGGGCACGATTAAAGCGACGGTTCTGATTGAAACCTTGCCAGCCGTGTTTGAAATGGACGAGATTCTGTTCTCACTTAAAGAGCACATCGTTGGCCTCAATTGTGGCCGTTGGGACTATATCTTTAGCTACATTAAAACGTTGAAAAAACACCCCGATCGCGTGCTGCCGGATCGTCAGGTGGTGACAATGGATAAGCCGTTCCTAAATGCGTACTCGCGTTTACTTGTCCGAACTTGTCACAAGCGTGGGGCTTTTGCTATGGGAGGTATGGCCGCCTTTATCCCAGCGAAAGACCCACAAACCAACCAGCAAGTGCTTGATAAGGTTTATAACGATAAGTCACTGGAATCAAGCAACGGTCATGATGGTACTTGGGTTGCACACCCAGGCCTTGCAGACACGGCATTGGCAGTGTTTGACCAAGCGTTAGGTGAGCGTAGCAATCAGCTTAATGTGTCGCGAAGTCAAGATGCGCCAGTGACAGCAGAAGACTTACTTGCACCATGCGATGGAGCCATCACTGAACAAGGCATGCGTCATAACATTCGCGTTGCGCTGCAATACATAGAAGCGTGGATCTCTGGCAATGGTTGTGTACCGATTTACGGCTTGATGGAAGATGCCGCAACGGCAGAGATTTCTCGCGCTTCTATCTGGCAATGGATTCAACACGGTAAAGCGCTCGATAACGGTCAAACCGTTACCAACGAACTGTTTGAGCTCTATCTGTCTGAAGAGATAGAGGTCGTAAAACAGGAAGTGGGTCAGGAGCGTTATAACGACGGTCGATTTGAAGAAGCCGCTAAATTAATGGCGAAGCTGACTACCAGTGATGAATTAACCAATTTCTTAACCATTCCAGGTTACGACTACTTGGATTAAAGAACTCTGTCATCCTCACTTTAGAGAATGACGACAAAAACAAACAATAACGTGAATTTTCTGCGGCGGAGATGGATGTACTGCCAAAGATGAAAAAAAAACATAGCACTCAAATTATTGAATAGAAGTGCTCATCAAAAGAGGGATAGACCGATGACTAACTTAACTCGCCGCCAACAAATCGAAGCTCTGGAAAAAGATTGGGCAACGAACCCACGCTGGAAGAACGTAAAGCGTCCTTACACAGCAGAAGAAGTAGTAGAACTACGAGGCTCTATGGTGCCAGCGAATACTATCGCGCAGCGTGGTGCAGACAAGCTATGGTCACTGGTCAACGGTGATGCGAAAAAAGGTTACGTAAACTGTTTGGGTGCTCTAACGGGTGGTCAAGCGGTTCAACAAGCTAAAGCGGGCATTGAAGCGATTTACCTTTCAGGTTGGCAGGTAGCGGCAGATAACAATACTGCCTCAACCATGTACCCTGACCAATCACTATACCCAGTCGATTCGGTTCCTTCTGTGGTGAAACGCATCAATAACTCGTTCCGCCGCGCTGACCAAATTCAGTGGTCAAATGGTAAGTCGCCAGAGTCTGAAGGTGGTATCGATTACTTCCTACCAATCGTAGCAGATGCTGAAGCAGGCTTTGGCGGTGTATTGAATGCATACGAATTGATGAAGTCGATGATTGATGCTGGCGCGGCTGGTGTTCACTTTGAAGACCAACTTGCGTCAGTGAAGAAGTGTGGCCACATGGGCGGTAAAGTACTGGTTCCAACTCAAGAAGCCGTTCAAAAGCTAGTAGCCGCTCGTTTAGCAGCAGATGTTTCAGGCACGACGACACTGGTTATTGCACGTACAGATGCAAACGCGGCAGACCTAATTACATCAGATTGTGATTCATATGATGCAGATTTTATCGAAGGTGAGCGTACGCAAGAAGGTTTCTACCGTGTTCGCGCTGGTATCGACCAAGCTATCTCTCGTGGTCTAGCATATGCACCATACGCTGACCTTATCTGGTGTGAAACGGCAACGCCATGTTTAGAAGAAGCGCGTAAGTTTGCTGAAGCTATCCATGCGGAATACCCAGGTCAACTGCTAGCATATAACTGTTCACCGTCATTTAACTGGGAGAAAAACCTAGATGCAGAGACGATTGCTAAGTTCCAGCAAGCACTGTCTGACATGGGTTACAAGTACCAGTTCATCACGCTAGCAGGTATTCACAATATGTGGTTCAACATGTTCGAACTTGCGCACGATTACGCACAAGGTGAAGGCATGCGTCACTATGTTGAGAAAGTACAACGCCCTGAGTTCCAAGCGGCTGAAAAAGGTTACACCTTCGTTGCTCACCAACAAGAAGTGGGTACAGGTTACTTTGATAAGATGACCAACACGATTCAAGGTGGTAACTCTTCAGTGACGGCGTTGACGGGGTCAACGGAAGAAGACCAATTTTAATCCCTTAGCCATTCGCACCCTGTGAGTGAGTTAAGAGTCAGGCATTAACTCACTCGCCTTTCGGTGTAGATATTCTGTTTTAGGCATAAACTTTGACATGTTTTTGAGCGGCGCAGGCCGCTCTTTTTTGTTTGGTACTGATCCACTTTATTCAATAAAAAAGCCACCGCAGTGAGCGGTGACTCTATTAGTAACGCATTTGATGAGAAAGGTTGATTAAAGCTTAAAGAAGCTCAGAAGTTCTTTTTGTTTTGTTGCCAAATTAGATAACTCATCACTCGCTAGCTTGCTCTCCTGAATGCCCGCAACGTTTTTATTCACTAAGTCAAAGGCTTGCGATACGTTTTCAGAGATGTCATGGGTTACGCCAGATTGCTCTTCAGAAGCGGTAGCTACTTGTGTGTTCATATCTGAAATCAATGAAACAGACTCGGTGATTGAAGAGAAAGATGAACGTAACTGCTCACTGTACTTGCGAGAGTCTTCCGCTAGCGTCAAATTAGACTGCATATAATGATTTGCATCTTTGGCTTGAGCTTGCAAGCGCGAAATGATCTCTTGAATATCGACGGTTGATTGTTGCGTCTTCGCCGCTAAAGAACGAACCTCATCAGCAACCACCGCAAATCCACGACCTTGCTCACCTGCACGGGCTGCCTCAATTGCGGCGTTCAAAGCAAGTAGATTCGTTTGCTCTGAAATTGAATTGATCACTTCAACCACAGTGCCGATTTCAACCGAGTATTCTTGCAGTTGATTAACGATTTTGGAGGTCTCTTCAATGGAGCTATCCACTTTACGTGAGATTTCATCTGAGGAGTCGAGTATACGTCCGCCTTCTACAACATTATTGGTTGCGTCACTAGCAGCACTCTCAGCATTGGCGGCGTTTTGGCTTACTTCAGAGGCGGTGCTGGAAAGTTCGTTGATGGCCGTAGCAATTTGCTCAACCTGACTCAACTCTTGCTGTGCATTGCTCTCCGTATTGCTCATTACACCATTTAGTTGAACCGATGAAGAGGAAACATTGTCTGAGATTTGATGAAATCCATCAATGATACGTCGCAGCTCGGTACGCATTTGTAGGATATTGGCGTAGATACCTGTTTCTTTACCTGTTTCTGAGACTTGAGAAGTCAGATTACCGGAAGCGACATCGGCCACAATCTCTTGAATCAAGCTTGGTTCACCGCCCACAACTTTCAAGACGCTACGATAGATCATCACTGCAATGACGAGAGCAATAACAATCACCACGGCAGAAAGAAGACTTAGAACAACTTGAGCACTACTAAAGCGATCGACCATCTCTGGTCCCACGGTATCTTGCTTGGCTTTGGTGGAGAGTTTAATTTCTTCGATGGTTTTTGCTGCGGAAGCCCCCATTACGTCAAGGGTGCCTGAGATGATACCGTTTCTCTTGTTAATGGTTTGAACCACGCTAGCAAAAGTTGTGCGGTATTGCGTAAACGCTTTGTCAAAGGTATTGAGGTATTTCTTCTGCTGAGCAGACATAAGTTGGCTATCGACTTTATCTGCGAGTTGAGCCACTAGATCAAACTCTTGTTCTGCGCGTTGAGCATCGCTAGCTGCATTACTGGTGAGAAATTTTGATGCATATAAACGAGCGAGTAGCAGGTGCTGCTGGAGAGTACCGGCGCTGACGGCGACATCTAGATCATCTTCGGCAGCTGATTGGTTCATGATATTGGTAACGGATTTTCGCATTTGTAAACCCGCAGGATCCAACTGCTCTTTAACTAAGAGATGTCTCTGGTTGACGAGCTGAATAACCTGGTTAAAACCTTGTTGATATTGCTGTAACTGATTTTCAATCGTGATGAAATCAGATTTGTGACTATCATCGATATGAGAATCCAATACTTGTTCTATTAAACTGATGGATGTTGTGATTCGTTTGTTTAGGGTAGCAATATTGGCTTCACTATTGGTTTTTATGTATTTCAATGCGGCTAAACGTGCTTCTAAAATATTGGCCTGAATACGACCCGTTGACACACTGGTAAGTGCTAGACCTCGATAAGTGTTAAATCCACCACTTGATTGATAGAAGCGAAATGAAGCAACAACAGAAATGACCAAAATAAGCGCCAAAATAACGCCAAACCCTAGTGTTAATAATTTTTTTAAGCTCATATCCAAGTCCTGATTTAGAATTTTTCGGCGAGTAAAGGCGAACTGACGGAGTCTGTTTATATAATTGTAACTAAATTATAACCGCTATTTTTTGATTTGCAGGAAAGCAGTGAATATTAATAGGCTCAAAATAAAAGAGGATGTTATTTTTGAATTAAGGAAACAGAAATTAGCCTAACACATTGACACCATTAGGCTAATTTCGTTTTTGTTGAGAGTTAATTTAAAAACTCCAATAAGGACTTTTTATCGGGTAGGGCTGTCATTGCGCCTTTTTGGGTTGTTGCAAGGGCTCCACATCCATTGCCCCAACGAACCGCATGTCGAATAATTTCTCGCTGAAACCACTCTTCGTATTGAGATAGATATGCGAGTAAACCTGATACAAACGCATCTCCCGCGCCAGTTGTATCAATGGCCTGAACTTTTTGACTAGGAATGTGCTCGCGTTGTCCCTCGACAATCATTATTGAGCCATTTGCTCCTAGAGTGACTAAAATGAGTGGAATTCGTAATGGCTCTAGTGCCAAGAGTCCAGATTCTAACGTGTCGCATTCTGTTAAAAAGAGCAGCTCTTCTTCAGAAAACTTTATGACGTCGGCGAGCCTTATCGCTTGCATGACAACGGTACGAATCTGTTCCGGATCTTGCCAAACCTCTTCTCTTAGGTTGGGGTCAAAGCTTACATATCCGCCTACTGACTTGATTGATTTAAGCGCTTTTAGTGTCGCGCTTCTACTTGGCTCATTTGCCAATGCGATAGAACAGCAGTGGAGCCATTCGCCTTTATTGAAGGTGGGTATGTCATCTTCTGTCATGAATTGGTCTGCACTCGGTTTTACCATGAAGGTAAAGGTCCGCTCTCCTTCATGGTCAAGATCGACGATTACAGTGGATGTACGCTGATTGTCATCAAGTCTAAGTTGAGAGGTATCAACGCCCTCAACTCTCAGTACTTCAGAGATAAATCGCCCAAGTGGATCGTTACCGACTCGACCAATGAAGCGACATTGGCCAGATAAACGGGCAATCCCAACTGCGACATTAGCGGGTGCACCACCAGGACATTTTAAATAAGTTGAATCCGTTTCAGGGATTAGATCGACGACAGCATCGCCGGTTAGCCACACTTTATTCATCGTTGTTTCCTTATAAAAAACCACCGGAGCATAACCGGTGGGGAGTGGGTGGTTTGCCTAGGGGGAAGCAAATCACCCAGAAATCGATTAGGCGTTTTTCACTGGGTTATAGATTCGAGTGAGAATAAACGCTGTTGTAAAAGCACTAGCAATAACAGTTAGGTAGCCAATGACTGCTGTGAGTGATTGTGAGTAAAGGAGAATACCTGGAATAAAGGTAATGCCCATACCGGTTGCACTGATGCCGAGTACGTAAGTGACAAGGCCACCGACGGCGCCGCCGACCATACCAAAGAGAAAGACTTTGCCGTATTGCAAGTTGACACCAAACAGAAGCGGCTCTGTGATGCCAAATAGTGTCGACATTGAAGCGCTATAAGCGTTACCTTTTTTTAGTTTGTCTTTCAGTAGCGTCGCAACGGCGATGGCTGCGCCAAATTGTCCTGCCATTGATGCTGTACCTAGAGGTTGCAGTGGGTTTACGCCAGTTTCGTTTAACAAGCCAATCTCAATAACACCAAGCGCATGATGTAAGCCGGTAATAACGATCATCTGTTGTGCAGCGCCGTAAAGGATATAACCAATACCAAGTGGCAAGTCGAGCGCCATACGTACTAGAGAAGTACAGCCGTGTTCAATGCTTTGTAGAATAGGACCAAAGCCAAATAAGATGACAAATACGGCAATCGTAATGGTTAAAAATGGCGTGAAGACTAGGTCCATGCTTGCTGGGATAAAGCGGCGCAGGTTGCGCTCTAAATATGAGACGAACCAACCAGCGAAAATAGCAGGGAGTACTGTGCCTTGGTAGCCTACTAATGGGAAGTTAATCCCCAGAAGGTTGACCATCATTGGATCTGAACCACCATTGGCTACTACCCAAGCATTCGGCAATTGCGGTGCGACCATCATCAAGCCAACTACGATAGCAATAATGGCATTACCACCGAATTTCTTTGCCGCAGAGTAGGCGATCAAAACAGGTAAGAAGGCAAAAGCGGTGTCGGTTAGCATGCTAAATAGGGCAAGAGTTTCAGGAGAAAACTCAACGCCAGAGTGCAGCATCATACCGCGTAAACCCATCAGCAAACCGGTGGTAACCAAAGCAGGGATCAGCGGGATCAAGATATCGGCGAGAGTGCGGACTACCTTTTGACTTACGGTCATATCAGCAAAGGCATCTTGTTTAAAATCTGAATTATCAAGCTCGCCACCCAATGCGCGTTTTAGTGATTCATAAACATGAGAGACTTTGCCCGTCCCGATGATAAATTGGTGCTGGCCAGATTGGTAAAAATAGCCACTGATCTGTTTGATCTCTTTAGCTCTGTCTGAATTGACTTTGTCATTATCTTTGAGAATTAGGCGTAGACGAGTAGCGCAGTGCTCTGCGTTACGTATGTTCTCTAATCCCCCGATACTCTCGAGTATCTCGTTTACGGTAGCGTCATAATTCATTCTGTTCACCATTTTATTATATTGTAAGGTAGTTAAGTTTGATATCCATTTCGGTATCTTCTTCTCGTGATATATTTAACTTGTGCTCTTCATTTTCTGGGAAGAACAAACAAGTAAATACATCTCGCCCATGGTTGAGGTATATTTCAAGGATGCTTTGGTCACATACAAGTTTAATATTATCAATGTCGTAATCTGTTTTGTGGTGGCGGATATTTCCATATTGCCAATCATCAGGGTGGTGATTGTATTGGCTTCGATCTAAATAAATTTCCCTATCTAGAATTGAAAAAGTTAAATGTTTGTTTTTTGTGGATAAGTAAATGTTTATATTTTTATCTGTATTTTCTATTTCTAGTGAAAAGGAGAGTTGTTCTAAATTAATAGGAAAGTTATTGTTGTTATTCTTGAAGCCAATTTTATTAAAAGAATCAGACTCTATGATTTTTGGTTGCTGATATAAACGATTGTTAATAACTGATAGTGTTCTCGGCAATGTTAAACAGTTCACCCAGCCAAATTGGCGGCTTGGTAAATCTTCATCTGTACCCGCCCAGGCAATTAGTGTTTGCTCATTGGGTGTATTCGCCATGGTTTGTGGGGCGTAAAAGTCAAACCCGCGATCTAATTCATCCCAGTGTTCAATTTTAAAGGTCAGTTGCTCGAAGTTGATGGTGCCTAAACAATAAATAACGTTAAATCGATTGTGGAATCGACTGCCGTCTGCTTCAGTTCCTTGCGGTGAGAAAATCAAAACATCATGGCCATCAACTCTTAACAAATCAGGGCATTCGAACATGTAACCCGTTAAAAATGCATCATCGTATTGAAGGTTTAGTTCACCTTTAAATTCCCAATTGAGTATGTCTTTCGATTGATAGATGATGATTACGCCAGAGAGGTCCGCTTCACGCTGCGCACCAAGTAGCATGTAATAGTTGTCATTGTGCTTAACTATTTTTGGATCGCGAACGTGACCGGTATAACCTTGAGGTACCGATTTAACGATGGGGTTTGCACTGTATTTGGTGACGGTATTTGTCTCATCGAGTAGTGCCAAACATTGATTTGCATCTCGACCAGATTCATTTTTAATATTTCCAGTATAGAATAAATAGGCATTATTATTTTCTACCAATGCTCCGCCAGAATATGCACCATGAGACTCATAGTTTTCTGTTGGTGTTATTTTTGAACCATGCTGGTGCCAATTTAAAAGATCACTAGACGTTAAATGCATCCAATGTTTCATTCCATGGTAGGTACCAAATGGAAACCATTGATAAAATAAGTGGTATTGATTATTAAAAAAGCAAAAACCATTTGGATCATTTAATAACCCGTGAGGCGGTGTAATATGAAATAATGGCCTTAACTCTGATGAGTTTTCTATTTCATTAAATTTAATTTTCTCACTAGCCGTTGCTAAATTGATTGTTTTATATTTTTGTTCTTGCACTTTGGCTTACCTAATCATCTTGCTTGATTGAAATCATAAGTAGGGTGTCGATTTGATAAAATAGCGATGGCGATTTCTCGCCATGTTCTGAGTGAATGGAGCTTAGATCTGCAGTCGTTTGTGATGTAACACTAAGTCTTGTTACATGGGTTTTATTAATATATTGGGTTATTGGGTGTTTACAGGGTATGAGTGGGCATGACTATAAGAGATGTTGCTAAACGCGCGGGTGTTTCAATTGCAACGGTATCAAGAGTACTGAATGGCAATGAACGTGTTTCAGCGCAAGCGAAGCAGTCTGTGATTCGTGCTATGGAGGCATTGAACTATCAGAAACCACCTGCGAAGCGTAAAAAGCCAACCAAGTTGTTTGCTGTCATTGTTCGAAATATGTCGAATCCATTCTTTACTCAGCTGGTGGATGTTCTTGAGGAAGAGGCATATAAGCATGGGCGAAGCATACTGCTGTTTAATAGTCGGAATAATCTACAGTTAGAGAAGACGTTCCTTTCTGAATGTATTAACCATAAAGTCGATGGTGTTTTTCTGATACCTCGCTCTTTAAAACAAGAGCATTTAGAGCCATTGAACGACTTGCCATTTCCGGTGGTTTTGTTGACGGCAACCGCACCAACCGTGATGAGCATAGGTACTCACCATCAACATGGTGGAGAGCAAGTTGCGCGTCATTTTGCTACGCAAGGATATCGACGTATTGGTTTTATTGGTGCCAGTGACAATCAATCTGATCGCTTTATCGGATTCCAAGCTGAGCTAGAGTCTCGCGGGGTCACTCTGGATAAAAAACATGTGTTAGCACCTTATACCACCGAGTCGCTTGCGGAGTATATTAAGCAGCAAATTGTACACACGTCGTCACCTCTAGAAGCGGTGTTTTGCTCTGATGATATTTCAGCGAGTCATTTATTTAATGGGTTAAAGTCGGTAGATAGTCAATGGGTTGAAAAGGTGGATATTGTCGGGTTTGACGATACTTTCATTGCTCAGTCTTTAGGCTTTTCCAGTGTGAAACAGCCAATGCGTCAAATCGCCCTGCTAGGATTCGATATGATGATGGAATCGATACAGATAGGGGCGTTCTTACCTCAAGCTAGGTTATTGGAACCGACACTGGTTATCCGGCATGCGCCTAAGACTCAGTTCATCTCTCGTAGTCCTGAGATTCTTCGCAATAGCTCCAAATAACGCTAAGGAACCCAGTCCTTAGCGTTGATATGTATGGGAGTGGCTAATCCATTTCTTCCGGCTCAGCTTCCTCTTGTAGCTCAAGTAATGTAATAGCTATCGAGACAAAATCACTGTCAGTGATGATGCCCACCAGTTCGCCTTTTGCAACGACTGGTAAACAACCTACTTTGTGCTTTTGCATGTACATCGCACTCTCTTTAAGACCTGCTTGTGGTGAAACGGACATAATGCTGGTTTTCATCACTTCGTAGAGTGGTGTATTGAGAGTGTAAGATTCGCTTTCGGGTAATTTTTGTAAACTGGATTCTTGTGCGGCTAAAACGTCACGCTGAGATACGACACCGAGCAGTTTTTTATCTGCATCTATGATGGGTACATGGCGGATGTCGAGCGCTTCCATCATGCTTTTGGCATCGGCGAGGTTGTGAGAACGAAGAAGCGTATGCGGACTACGCGTCATCATATCTTCGACCTTAATCATGGCTGCCTCCTGATTTATTATTCTTTGCCCTTTAAATATAGTGATTTTCTTTGTCTGAGTTTGAGAGCTAAACGCGTTTTTATGGCTATAACCGCAATTTATTTGAGGTAAATCAACTGTCGTCATTTTAACCAATTGAAAGCGCGTATAGGTCGTCGCTTTTACTCAAATGATTACAATAATTCACATCTCTTTTCTTGCTATTGCTACCACGCGCAATATACTAGTCGGCTGCGAAAAACTCGTCGTGACTTACGACTAAGTAAGGCGACTTTCACCATAGAAAAGACAAGTAGCATGCAAGTATCTGATTTCCACTTTGACTTACCGGATGAGCTGATTGCTCGTTATCCTCAGCCTGCGCGTACCGCTAGCCGTTTATTGCAGCTAGATGGCAACAGTGGGGAGCTAGCAGATGGCACTTTTACCGATGTACTGGAGCACGTACAACCAGGTGATTTGGTTGTGTTTAATAACACTCGCGTTATTCCTGCTCGTATGTTTGGTCGTAAAGAGTCGGGTGGCAAATTAGAAGTGTTGGTCGAGCGCGTATTGGATGAGAAGAGCATTTTGGCTCATGTCCGTTGCTCTAAATCGCCAAAACCAGGTTCTACTATCTTTATCGGTGAAAATGACGAGTATTCGGCTGAAATGGTCGCGCGTCATGATGCTCTGTTTGAGTTGAAGTTTAACGCTGAGAAAAACGTTTTAGCTGTATTGGAAGAGATCGGCCACATGCCGCTTCCTCCTTATATTGACCGCCCTGATGAAGACTCAGATAAAGAGCGCTACCAAACGGTTTATAATGCGAAACCGGGCGCCGTTGCTGCGCCAACAGCGGGTCTGCACTTTGATGAACCTTTACTTGAGAAGATCAAAGCGAAAGGCGCTGAGTTTGCGTACGTTACTTTGCACGTTGGTGCCGGCACTTTCCAACCAGTGAAAGTCGACAATATCGATGAGCACCACATGCATGCTGAGTATGTTGAAGTGCCTCAAGAGGTGGTCGATGCGATCAACGCGACTAAAGCGCGTGGTGGTCGCATTATCGCAGTCGGTACAACGTCTGTTCGTTCACTAGAGAGTGCAGCACAAGATGCCCTTAAGAAGGGAACAGAGTTAGTTCCTTTCTTTGGGGATACGGAAATCTTTATTTTCCCTGGTTACGAATACCAGTTAGTCGATTGCTTAATCACTAACTTCCACCTGCCAGAATCGACACTGATCATGTTGGTGAGTGCATTCGCAGGTTATGAAAATACGATGAACGCTTACAAACACGCTGTCGAGAATAAGTACCGTTTCTTCTCATATGGTGATTCCATGTTCATCAAGAAAAAAACTGACTAGCCTTTTGCTAGTTAGCTTTTTTACAATTTATGGTTTACGAGTGCTAGCAGTAAGCTAGGAAGTAGGGTAGAAGGCTACCTTATCTCTCGCATGGAAGGCGACCGCTCCTCATAGAGCTTAAAGCTCTGAACTTAATGTCAGACTGTTTCTCTGACAACCGGAGGCTTCGTGAAGTTAAAATTCGATCTTAAGAAGAAAGACGGTGTTGCTCGTCGTGGTCAACTGACCTTCGAACGCGGCACAGTTCAAACACCAGCATTCATGCCTGTAGGTACTTACGGTACCGTGAAAGGTATGACGCCTGAAGAAGTAAAAGGTACAGGTGCTGAAATTCTTCTTGGTAATACATTCCACCTATGGCTGCGTCCTGGCCAAGAAATCATGAAAATGCACGGCGACCTGCACGATTTCATGAACTGGCACGGTCCTATTCTTACTGATTCAGGCGGTTTCCAAGTATTTAGCCTAGGTAAGATGCGTACTATCACTGAACAGGGCGTGCATTTCCGTAACCCAGTAAACGGTGACAAGATTTTCATGGACGCTGAAAAGTCGATGGAAATCCAAAAAGACCTAGGTTCAGACATCGTTATGATCTTTGATGAGTGTACGCCATACCCAGCGACGCACGATGAAGCGAAGAAATCGATGGAAATGTCATTGCGTTGGGCGCAGCGTTCACGTGATCACTTCGATAAACTTGAAAACCCGAACAACCTATTCGGTATCGTTCAAGGTGGTGTGTACGAAGATTTGCGTGATGTGTCGGTTAAAGGCCTAACGGAAATCGGTTTTGACGGCTACGCTGTTGGTGGACTAGCAGTTGGTGAGCCAAAAGAAGACATGCACCGCATCCTAGAGCACACTTGTCCTCAGCTACCTGAAGATAAGCCACGTTACCTAATGGGTGTGGGTAAACCTGAAGATCTCGTTGAAGGTGTTCGTCGTGGTATCGACATGTTTGACTGTGTGATGCCAACGCGTAACGCACGTAATGGCCACCTATTTGTGACTGGCGGTGTGATCAAGATCCGTAATGCGAAACACAAAACGGATACAACACCACTAGATCCACACTGTGACTGTTACACTTGTCAGAATTATTCGAAGTCGTACCTTCACCACCTAGAGCGTTGTAACGAAATTCTAGGCGCACGTCTGAATACCATTCACAACTTACGCTACTACCAGCGTCTGATGGAAAGCATTCGTACGGCGATTGATGAAGACCGTTTCGATGAGTTTGTTCAAGAGTTTTACGCTCGTCGTGACCGCGAAGTGCCACCACTAAGCAAAGCATAAAGAATTGAAGCCTTTGGCATGTTGCCAGAGGCTTTTGCTAATAAAGTAGGCAAACGCACGTTATTTTTGAGAGAGTGATCTCTATTAGTCACTCTCAGACTTGAAACTAAATTGCGAAAGCCCAACTTGGATATTAATAAAAAATAATAGAGGATGTTTTAATGTTTATTTCTCAAGCTCATGCAGCAGCAGAAGGCGCACCAGCAGGTGGCGGTTTTGAAATGCTAATCATGCTAGGCATGTTCGCGGTGATCTTCTACTTCATGATCTACCGCCCACAAGCTAAGCGTGTAAAAGAGCACAAAAACCTTATGGCTTCTATGGGCAAAGGTGATGAAGTTCTAACGAGTGGTGGTCTAGTGGGTAAAATCACTAAAATCTCTGAAGAGAATGACTACATTTCTATCGAGCTAAACACGAATAATGAAGTTGTTATCAAGAAAGACTTCATTACTGCAGTGCTACCAAAAGGTACGCTGAAGTCTCTATAAAACAGCTAAAGGATCCTCGCTGTGCTAAACCGCTATCCATTATGGAAGTATCTGATGGTGGTGTTTACCATCGCTATCGCAGCTTTGTACGCACTTCCAAATATCTACGGTGAAGATCCGGCTATTCAAGTTACAGGGGCGCGTGGCGCCTCTGTAGATATGTCAACGCTGGATTCTGTCACTAAAGCTCTTGATAAACAGGGCTTATCTCATAAATCCATTGCTCTAGAAAATGGGTCTATTCTCGTACGTTTCAATGATACTGATACTCAAATCAGTGCACGTGATGTTATTTCTGAATCGCTTGGCAAAGACAAGATTGTTGCTCTGAACCTTGCTCCTGCAACACCCGATTGGCTAGAGTCTATTGGCGCTGCGCCAATGAAGCTAGGTCTTGACCTTCGTGGCGGTGTTCACTTCTTGATGGAAGTGGATATGGACGCTGCGATGGAAAAACTAGTCGGCCAACAGGAAGAAGCTTTCCGAAGTGAACTCCGTGAAGAAAAAATCCGTTATCGTGCTATTCGTCCTTCCGGTAAGGATGCGGTAGAAGTTCTACTGCGTAACGAAGAGCAGCTAGCTGATGCTCAGCGCATTCTTGAAAGAAACCACCCAGACATGATCTTCGTTGATTCGGACTCTGATGGCCGTTTCGTGCTTACCGCTTCCTTTACTGAGCAACGACTGACTGAAATTCGTAACTACGCTGTTGAACAGAACATCACGATTCTGCGTAACCGTGTAAACGAACTGGGTGTTGCTGAGCCTCTTGTTCAACGTCAAGGCGCAAGCCGTATTGTTGTTGAGCTACCAGGTGTTCAAGACACAGCTCGTGCGAAAGAAATCTTAGGTGCGACAGCAACGCTAGAATTCCGTGAAGTGGATGCGAGCGCTGATCTTGCAGCTGCGGCTGCGGGCAGAGTGCCTCCAGGTAGCGAAATCAAGCAAGACCGTGATGGTCGTCCTGTTGTTCTTAAGAAGCGCGTTATTCTCGGTGGTTCAAGCATTACTGATGCGAGTTCAAGCGTAGATGAATATGGTCGTCCTCAAGTTAACATCTCACTAGATAGTGAAGGTGGTAACAAGATGTCTGCATTCTCTCGTCAGAACATTGGTAAGTTGATGGCAACGGTTTTTGCTGAGTACAAAGACAGTGGTCGTCGTACTCCTGAAGGCCGTGTGATTTTGAACAAGCATGAAGAAGTGATCAACCAAGCAACGATTCAATCGGCTCTTGGTCGTAATTTCCGAATTACGGGTATCGATTCTGCGGCTGAAGCTCATAACCTAGCGCTACTACTTCGTGCGGGTGCGCTTATTGCGCCTATCTCGATTGTAGAAGAGCGTACTATTGGTCCATCTATGGGGCAGCAGAACATCGATATGGGTATCCAAGCGATGATCTGGGGTATGGTTGCGGTAATGCTATTTACCCTTGTTTACTACCGTAAGTTTGGTCTGATTGCCAATATGGCACTGATGGCGAACCTCGTACTGATCATTGGTGTGATGTCGATGATTCCAGGAGCGACGATGACGCTACCTGGTATTGCCGGTATCGTCTTGACGGTCGGTATGGCAGTCGATGCGAACGTGCTTATCTTCGAGCGTATCCGTGAAGAGCTACGTGATGGACGCAGTCCTCAGCAAGCGATTCACCAAGGTTACGCAAACGCATTCAGCACTATCGCCGATGCGAACATCACCACACTTATCACAGCAATTATTCTATTTGCTGTCGGTACAGGTGCGATTAAGGGCTTCGCGGTAACGCTGTCTATCGGTATTCTGACTTCAATGTTCACTGCTATTGTAGGTACACGTTGTATCGTGAACCTCGCATACGGTGGTAAACGCATTAATAAATTGTCGATCTAAGGCTAGGAATTATTATGTTTCAGATTCTAAAAGCAGACAAAATGATCGACTTTATGCGTTGGTCAAAATTCGCCTTTGTTTTCTCAATCCTGATGATTGGTGCTTCAATCTTTACTCTATCAACCAAGTGGTTGAACTGGGGTCTAGATTTTACAGGCGGTACGCTAATCGAAGTGGGTTTCGAGCAACCAGCGAATCTACAAGACATCCGTAGCGCGCTAGAAGCGGAAGGCTTTGGCGATGCAACGGTGCAGAACTTCGGTAGTGCTCGTGATGTAATGGTTCGTTTACGTCCACGTGATGACGTTGCTGGTGAGACTTTGGGTAACCAGATCTTAAATGCAATCAAAGACGGTACTGGCGAAAGCGTTGAGATGCGCCGTATTGAGTTCGTTGGCCCTAACGTAGGTGACGAGTTAACTGAAGCGGGTGGTCTTGCAATCCTTGTGTCTCTTATCTGTATCTTGATTTACGTATCAGTGCGATTTGAATGGCGTCTTGCTGCTGGTGCTGTAATGGCACTTGCCCACGACGTTATCATCACGCTCGGCGTATTCTCTATGATGCAAATAGAAGTGGATCTAACGATTGTTGCAGCACTTCTAACCGTTGTCGGTTACTCGCTCAACGATACCATTGTTGTATTTGACCGGATTCGTGAAAACTTCCGTAAGATGCGTAAAGGTGAACCAGCAGACATCATGAACAGCTCAATTACGCAAACATTGAGCCGTACATTGATTACATCTGGTACGACCTTGTTCGTAGTTATTGCACTGTTTACACAGGGGGGTGCTATGATCCATGGTTTCGCGACCGCACTTCTATTGGGTATTACGGTGGGTACTTACTCTTCAATCTACGTAGCATCAGCACTAGCATTGAAACTGGGTATTACTAAAGAACACCTAATGCCACCTCAAGTAGAGAAAGAAGGTGCAGAGTTCGATGAGATGCCATAGTGCATTGATTTGAAGTCAAATAGAAAGCCGCTGATTCGTCAGCGGCTTTGTTTTGTTTAAAGGGAAATTATGTTTCGTCTGCTTATTTTACTTTTAGGCGTTTTTTTATTCAGCAATGCGTTTTTTGCGAGCGCATCTCTTCACTCTTTTTCTCAACTTTCTTCCACGCAATTACTTGCTCAAGCACAAGGTGGAGAGTGGTATCCTTGCTCTGAAAATGATGACCCTAAATGGTGTCGAGATGGCTTTAGCTATTATCAACAGAGCTATTATGCCGAATTGACCAATGACTCTAATGGAATGTCATTGACGTTGTATGAACCTTATTCGCAATACGCTCTGTCAGAGTTTCAATTGAACTTGCGCCGAGATGGCTTTCAACTGGAGTGTGTCACGATAGACACACATACTTTTCAGGTAGCACAAGCGTTGGCTGAAGCTGAAACACAGGCAGAGATAAACGATCTTGATAAGCAATTAGTGCTATTCCTCAACCGTTATCAACAACACGCGCCAAGGGTGATGGAGTGGTTTAGCGAGCGTTGGAAAGCGACACTGATCAGTGATGGTGAGATGATTTCTATTGAGTTCGTTGAATCTGAGGTTGCTCATTGATTTGCACTTCTTCTACCCATGTTTAATCTGATACAGACAAGTGTTAGGAACTTGGTATGATGGGCAAATAAAATAATTAAAGGAAGCAAAGCATGCCACATTTTCGTTTTCGTGCAGTTGAACCGCAAACGGTACAAACTCTGTCTAAACCATTGATTGATGAACTTCAACAGTACATGGAATGTCCGCGAGAAGACTTTACGTTTGAGTATATCTACACGACTTTTTTCCATGAGGGTGAAGTGAGTCAGGCTTACCCATTTGTTGAAGTGCTATGGTTTGATCGTGGCCAAGAGAAACAAGATGCTGTGGCTAAAGTGATCACTCAGCAGGTGCGTGGTGTCATTGGTGAAGATGTGGATGTCGCGGTGATTTTTACCGCTTTAAGTGCATCCGGTTACTATGATAACGGTGAGCACTACTAAACAGGCTTCTAAACGAGGAGACACGAATGAACTACTGCAAAGGATGGCTAGGTTTTAGCGTTGTTTTCTCGCTTGCTGTGATGGTTTTGCCTGTCTCTGCTAGCCCGTGGGAACAAGTCACAAAGCCGTCCAATCAAATGCCTCAAGCCATTGGTAGTTATGCTAATGGTTGCCTGACGGGTGCTGCGTCTCTGCCATTAGAAGGGGAGGGCTATCAAGTACTGCGTAGCCAAAGAGCGCGTTATTACGGGCACCCAAACGCGGTAAGCTTTATTGAACGTCTTGCTTCACTCTCTTCTAAACAGCTTCACACTCGTATTTTAATTGGTGATATGTCCTTGCCTCAAGGTGGGCGATTCTCTTCAGGGCATTCTAGCCATCAAACTGGTTTAGACATCGATATTTGGTTAAAACTTGCGGATAGTGAATTGTCAGAGCAGCAATTAGCTGAGCCTTCGCCGCTAAGTGTTGTTGACCTCAAACAGTATCAATTACTAAAGCGTAACTGGGATGCTCGCCATTTTAAGTTGGTGAAGATGGCGGCTAATGATCAACAAGTTGCGCGTATTTTTGTGCACCCAGTGATTAAAGAGAAATTGTGTGCAACCGAGGGAAAGCAAGATAGAGAGTGGCTACGTAAGGTTCGACCTTGGTGGGGGCATCACTATCATATGCATGTGCGTTTGAAATGCCCAGAGGGGAGCACAAATTGTAAACCACAAGCCGCGCCGCCTATTGGTGATGGATGTGGAGCTGAACTTGCGAGTTGGAAGCCGCAACCTAAGCCTGCCGCGCCGAAAGTGGCTGCAGTAAAACCGAAAAAGAAAAAAGTAAAAGTGATGCCTGTGCAGTGCCAGCAATTACTGGATAACAGCTAAAAAGCTTTTGATTCTGATAAAAAATGCCGCTCATTGAGAGCGGCATTTTTATTGACTGATACTAAGCAAGGCCTTGAATGATGACAAACTTTTCTAGCAGTTCTTCTTCAGTCTCGACATGGTCTGGGTCGGTGATAATGCACTTCGTGATCGGACATACTGACTGACACGTTGGCTTTTCATAGTGACCTTTACACTCAGTACAAAGCGCTGGATCAATTTCGAAGATAGAGTCACCCATAGTGATAGCCCCATTTGGACATTCAGGGTCACACATATCACAGTTGATGCACTTATCGGTAATCAGTAACGCCATGCTTATTTGCCTGTAGGGTTACGGGTATCCTGACCGTCATTTAGGTTACGCATTAACAGGCCGTAGTCTAGGTCCATATCTTGTGGAACTGGGATGAATACGAAGTGGCCGTTTCCTTTTGCGTCATCAATAACTTCTGACTTACGGTTTTCCATTGCTTCAAGCGTGAAGATTACGTTGCCTTTTGGCGTCATTAGCTCAAGGCTATCACCCACAACGAATTTGTTCTTCACTTCAACTTCCGCTAGGTCACCACGGCGTTTGCCAGTGAATTCACCAACAAATTGCTGAGCGTCAGATACAGAGTAGCCGTAGTCGTAGTTTTGGTAAGCATCGTGCGTGTGACGACGTAGGAAGCCTTCTGTGTAACCGCGGTGCGCTAGGCTCTCTAGTGTACCCATTAGGCTCTCATCAAATGGTTTGCCTGCAACAGCGTCATCAATCGCTTTACGGTAAACTTGAGCAGTACGAGCACAGTAGTAGAAAGACTTAGTACGACCTTCAATCTTAAGTGAGTGAACACCCATCTTAGTCAGACGCTCAACGTGCTGGATAGCGCGTAGGTCTTTCGAGTTCATGATGTAAGTGCCGTGCTCATCTTCGTAAGCCGCCATCTTCTCTTCTGGACGGTGCGCTTCAGAAAGCAGAACTACTTCATCTGTTGGTTTGCCACGACCGATAGTTGTTTCAGGGCGCTCATCCTGAACTTCAACCGCTTGCGCTTCTGCAGGGTCAAACTTCTCTACGATGTCGCCAGTGTCGTTCTCTTTGCCTTCTTCAACTTTGTATTCCCAGCGACATGCGTTAGTACATGTACCTTGGTTAGGGTCTCGCTTGTTGATGTAGCCAGAAAGTAGGCAGCGGCCAGAGTAAGCCATACATAGAGCGCCGTGAACGAACACTTCGAGTTCAGTTTCAGGGCAGTGCTCACGAATTTCTTCGATTTCTTCTAGAGAAAGCTCACGAGATACAATCACACGCTCAACGCCGTTTGCTGCCCAGAACTTAACCGTTGCCCAGTTTACTGCGTTCGCTTGAACTGACAGGTGAATCGCCATATCAGGGAAGGCTTCACGAACCATCATGATTAGACCTGGGTCAGACATGATTAGTGCGTCAGGGCCCATCTCTACAACCGGCTTAAGGTCGCGGATGAAGGTTTTTAGCTTAGAGTTGTGCGGTTGGATGTTACATACCACGTAAAGCTTTTTGCCTAGGGCGTGAGCTTCGTTGATACCAATTTGTAGGTTTTCGTGGTTGAACTCGTTGTTACGTACGCGAAGGCTGTAACGAGGTTGGCCAGCGTATACCGCGTCTGCGCCGTAGGCAAATGCGTAACGCATGTTTTTAAGGCTACCTGCAGGTGACAGTAGCTCTGGTACGAATGCTTTCTCAGTAGTCATTGTTTTTTCTCTAGTCTGATCTCAAGTCAGGTTACTCCCACCTAGTGGAAGTAAAGGGGCGCAAATTTTACGTCAAAACGTGAGCTATGACTAGGAAAAGCTGAATTTCGAGTGAGGAGTGATGATAGGAAAGAGACAAAAAACAACGCCCTCAAGTGAGGGCGTTAGAATTGATTAAGCGTTAGGGTGCGGTAAACCACCTAGGCATTCATAAATATTAGGTAAGAATGCGCTGAATTCACCACACATTAAAGAGAAGTCTGCGTCAAAGCGAGCAGCTTGGTCTTCACGTGGGATGTCATCGTTTTGATCTTTAAGCTCATCAGAAAACTTCAGGCGTTTGATGCTGCCATCTTCTGCCAGAATACATTCGATGCGTTCTTGCCACCAAATTGCCAGCTTCGTCACCATCTTGTCTGCTTCGATGTGACTGCGAATTTCATCGGCTGTCAGCTCTTGCTTCTTACAACGGATCACGCCGCCTTCTTCAAGTACTGACTTTAGCTCAGCTTCATCAAGCATCTGAATACCTACTGGCGTTTCACCGGTTTTAACCCACTCAGTCAATGTGGTTTCAATTGGCTTTTCAGGAATCGCTGGCACAACCGGTAGGCTACCCATGGTTTTACGTAGTAGCGCTAGTACATCTTCAGCTTTTTTCGAGCTGCTGGCATCGACTAAAATGAAGCCTTCTTTTGGCAAAATTAGCACGTAAGTGTGGCTGCTGCGGCTAAATGCACGTGGTAAGAGATCCATCACGATGTCATCTTTTAGGTTGTCTTTCTCTTTCTTTTTCAGAGGACGGCCTTCTTGCGCTTCCATCGTTTCGATTTTGGCATTCAATGAGTCTTTAATCACTGATGCTGGTAGCATTTTTTCTTCTTTCTTAGCACAAACTAGAATGCGGTTTTCAGACACGTGAGTCATCATGTCACCATGCTTACCCATTGCTGTCACCCAGCCGAATTTTTGCTTATCTTGGCTACCACATGGCGTAAAACGAAACTCAGCCAGTTGTTTTTCTAGTTGGTCAGCGTTGAATTCAATTTCACGGTTGAAGCGATAAACCAGACAGTTTTTAAACCACATACTCTTTCTCTATACCTGAAGTTTGGTTGCCAATAATAAAGACTTTTGATCGTCTTGTCTTATTGCATACACACAATAGTGGAATGAAAGTTATATGAAAATTTGTTTTCAAAGGTCACAAAAGTGTCATAATTGCTAGTGATAATGCTTAGCGTTGCGCTAGGGGATTGACCCTAAATAATTCAATTAACTCAAAGGTTATTCAATTATGTCGAGAAGGATTCTGGTTGTTGAAGATGAAGCACCAATTCGTGAAATGCTGTGCTTTGTTCTTGAACAAAAAGGTTACCAAGCGGTAGAAGCTGAAGACTACGATTCTGCAGTGACGAAACTTGCTGAACCCTTCCCAGATCTAGTGTTGCTAGATTGGATGTTACCCGGTGGTAGTGGTATCAACTTCATTAAACATATGAAGCGCGAAGAACTGACGCGAAATATTCCTGTGGTGATGTTGACTGCTCGTGGTGAAGAAGAAGATAAAGTGCGCGGCTTAGAAGTGGGTGCGGACGATTACATTACTAAACCATTTTCACCGAAAGAGTTGGTCGCTCGTCTCAAAGCGGTAATCCGTCGTGTGACTCCAACGGCACTGGAAGATGTGATTGATGTACAAGGCTTAAAATTGGATCCGGTATCACACCGTGTGACAGCAAATGATGGTCCACTAGATATGGGACCGACTGAATTTAAGATGCTGCACTTTTTCATGACACACCAAGAGCGTGTATACAGTCGTGAGCAGCTGTTAAACAATGTATGGGGCACTAACGTTTACGTTGAAGATCGTACCGTTGATGTTCATATTCGTCGCTTACGCAAAGCGTTAGAAGCGGCAGGTCACGACAAGTTGATTCAAACTGTGCGTGGTGCAGGCTATCGTTTCTCAACTAAAGCCTAAGCGAACGTTGAGAGACTAAAACGGAGTTCTAGGTGGTAGAGCGGTTAACTTGGAAAAAGCTAGCCTGGGAGCTGGCTTTTTTTTACACCCCATGGGTTATTGTTGGGTGGATCTTTGGTTATATGCCGTGGTTGCTTTTGGCAGCCACGGTTTTGCAGCTTGTTTGGCATTTACATAATCAAATGCGTTTATCTACGTGGTTATGGGATGAAAAACGCCTCACACCGCCGTCCGGCAGTGGTAACTGGGAGTCTCTGTTCAACGGTATTTACCGACTGCAGCAGCGTCAGCGTAAAAAGCGTAAAGAGCTCACCAACCTTATCCGCCGTTTTCGCAATGGTGCAGAATCGCTGCCCGATGCTGTCGTCGTATTTCGTAGCGAAGGTAATATTGTTTGGTGCAATAAATTGGCTCAACATTTGTTGGGTTTCCGTTGGCCAGATGATTCCGGTCAACCAATCTCTAATCTGATTCGTACACCAGATTTTATCAAATATCTCAACAAGCAAGATTTCTCAGAGCCGCTAGAAATGCGTTCACCATTGAACGTAGAGCGCATGCTTGAGTTGCGTATCGTACCTTATACGGAGGGGGAGCACCTGATGGTGGTGCGTGATGTGACTCAGCTTAAGCAGCTTGAGGGCATGCGACGTAACTTTTTCGCCAACGTTTCTCATGAACTTCGTACACCAATGACGGTTCTACAAGGTTATCTAGAGATGACAGAAGACCCAGATATGGTTGTTGGGCCTATGTGGCCAAAAGCGCATGGCGTGATGACAGAGCAGCTCAACCGTATGAACAGCTTGGTAAATCAACTTCTGACTTTATCTAAGATTGAAGCTGCGCCGATGCATGAACTGGAAGAAGTGGTGAACGTGCCTGCGATGCTAGAAGTTCTAGAAAAAGAGGCGGCTAGCTTGAGTGGAGAGCAAAACCATAAACTTCATTTTGATGTTGATTCTCGCTTGCGTGTATTCGCTGATGAAGACCAACTGCGTAGTGCGATTTCTAACTTGGTGTACAACGCGGTGAAATATACCCCAGCAGGAGCCGAAATATATGTTCGTTGGTATCAAGATAACCAAGGTGCATGTTTAGAGGTCGAAGACAAAGGTGATGGCATTGAGCCTCAGCATCTTCATCGATTGACGGAGCGTTTCTATCGTGTAGATAAAGCGCGCTCGCGAGATACCGGCGGTAGCGGCCTTGGTTTGGCCATTGTGAAGCACGCATTGACTCACCATGACTCTCATTTGGATATATACAGCGAAGTTGGCGTTGGTAGTAAGTTCTCATTTGTATTGCCACCTCGATTAGTGGTCAGCTAATGAAGTTAATGCTCACTACGCTTTTTTCCTCTCTAGTAATTAACTTTTCAGTTAACGCGAATGATTTGGCTGATTATCGTAAAGTCCCCGGGATTACCGGCACATTAACCAGCGTTGGCTCAGATACGTTAGCGGGAATGACAACACTATGGGTAGAAGAGTTTAAGCAGCTTTATCCGAGTGTGAATGGTCAGGTACAAGCTTCGGGTTCTTCGACAGCGCCTCCGGCTTTGACGGAACGAACCGCGCAGTTTGGCCCTATGAGTCGACCAATGCGTAATCGCGAGATTGAAGCATTTGAACGTCAGCATGGTTATAAACCGACTGAGTTAAGGGTTGCGATTGATGCTATTGGTATTTTTGTTCATCGCGATAATCCAATCAAAGGTTTAAATTTTGCGCAGTTAGACAGTATTTTTTCGTCGACAATGCGCTGTGGAGCCACGACGCCGATACTGACTTGGGCTGAATTAGGCTTGGATTATCAATGGGCCAAACGCAGCATCCAACTGTTTGGCCGCAACTCTGTATCAGGGACTTACGGTTATTTTAAAAATAATGCGCTTTGTGGCGGCGATTTTAAAAATAGCGTCAATGAGCAGCCGGGGTCGGCATCGGTCGTGCAGTCAGTTGCTTCTGCCGTCAATACCATTGGTTATTCTGGAGTGGGTTATCAAGTTTCTGGTGTTAAGCTACTGCCTATTGCTAAACAGGGTGATGACTATGTGCAAGCGAGCCAAAAGAACATCCTTTCTGGTAAGTACCCACTATCGCGTTACCTCTATGTATACGTAAATAAGCATCCATCAAAGCCGCTATCACCGATAGAGCGTGAGTTCATTCGCTTTATTTTTTCGGCTCAAGGTCAAGAGCTCGTAGAAAAAGATGGCTATATTCCAATCTCTCCGGCACTTGCTCAGCATGAACTGGAAAAAGTCGGTATTGCCATAAAATAGAAGCGGGTACTGTTCTAGTTAGAAGTGCAGTTCCCATTCTGCCGAGCGCCAATACTCTTGCTCTGTTGTTAAGTCCGCATGGAGCAGTTTATTGTTATCTAACCAATTTTCTTCATCACAAGTGAGTGCCCACTTATCACCATCAATAGAGAGGGTGAGTTCAGGTAGCGGCTCATCGCTGCGTTGACCATGCAATAGAATCGCTAAGCGCAATAGCCGAATTAATCCTACTATCTGCTTTCTCTTGAATAGTGTTAGCTCTTCCATCTCATGTAGTTTGAGCGCTTTTCGTTGGAATCGAACCAACATAGCCAAAACACCTTGCTGCTCACGGTTGAAGCCCGGCATGTAGGTGTGTTTTAAAATATAAGCTGAGTGGCGGTGGAAGGCTTGTAAGCTGATGCTGAGCCCGACTTCATGCAGCAGCGCACTCCATTCCAACAAATCAAACAGCTCTGATTTGGGTTTAATTCCTAATTGCGCATGAACTTGTTCTAGAAATGCTTTAGCTTGCCCTTTTACTCGAGCGGCATGTTCGAGATCGACCAGGTGTTTGCTGGCTAGGTTTTCAGTTGTTCGCATGCGAATGTCTGCGCGCTTGAACCCGTCTTCCATTTCAAACAGCAAGCCCTCACGTAAAGCTCCTTCGGAAAAGTGCATTTCGGTTAATTTAAGGTCTTTGAATATAGCGCAAAGAATGGCAACACCAGCAGCAAAAACCGGCTGGCGCTCTGGTGCCAATCCGGGCAAATCAATCTCTTCAATTGTTGGCCATTCACAGAGCTTATTGACCAGCTTTTCCAGTCGCTTGGCAGTAACAATACCATCAGCGTAACCAAGCCCAATTAATACTTCGCGGATTGCTTTAATCGTCCCTGAAGAGCCAAAGGCAATGTCCCAGCCTTTTTTCTTATAACGTGATGCGATGGATTCAAGTTTTTGTTCTGCGGCTAGAATGGCCTTAGTAAAATTCGTTTGGGACAACTTCCCATTGGCGAAAAAGCGTTTGGTATAACTGACGCAGCCCATCTGCTTACTATTAATCAGGCTAGGTTCGAAACCATGACCGATGATCATTTCTGTACTGCCGCCACCAATATCGACCACGAGCTTAGAGTCTGATTCTGGTTGAGTGTGAGCTACGCCAAGGTAGATTAAGCGAGCTTCTTCAACTCCGGGAATGATCTCTATGGGAAACGGTAATATTTCGCGGGCGCGCTGCAAGAAGATATGGGCATTGTTCGCTTGGCGTAACGTATGAGTCGCTGCAATTCGAACATTGTGCTCTTCGAAGCCTTGAATACGTTCGGCAAACATAGCAAGGCATTCTAAGCCGCGTTCAATCGCGGCGTTGTCGAGATTCTTTTGTCCGTCTAAACCTGAGGCAAGACGGACTCTTTGCTTGTGACGACTGACAAGTTGTAAATCTTGGTCAACGACGCGTGCGACGACCATATGGAAGCTGTTCGATCCAAGGTCTATGGCGGCGACATCACGTATTTCCGACGTTTGAGTCATAGCTCTCTGACTGCTCTTTACGTTTTTGATGATTACGATGCTTTGTTTGTTTTTCTACATTTTTAAGATAGTCATAAATGGCGAGTTGTGAACGTACTTTTTTGCGATTACCGCGAGGTACGTAGGTGTTGCTCATCTCTTTGTCTATCCTGCGTGCTTTTACTGTATCGGTAAAATGAATATTAATGATATCAATAATGCGCTGTTTAAGACGTGAGTCACGGACTGGGACACCAACTTCAATTCGGTGGTCAATATTGCGCTTCATCCAATCAGCTGAAGAGAGGTAGACCAGAGGATCGCCATCATTGTGGGTGATAATAACGCGCGGGTGCTCAAGGAATCGATCCACGATACTGATGATGGAGATGTTGTCGCTGATGTTTTCAATCCCCGGAACGAGTGAACACATGCCGCGAATGATCATACGAACTTTTACCCCAGCGCTGCTCGCTTCATAGAGTTTATTGATCAACTCTTTGTCGACGAGATTGTTGGCTTTTAGGGTTAAACTGGCTTTTTTACCTAGCTTAGCGTTAGCAATTTCATTTTCAATCAGCTGAGAGAGCTGTTGGCGAGAGTTACTCGGTGAAACGATCAGTAAATCAAAGCTTACCGGTCTATAAGGGTTTTCGATATACCCAAAGACATTACGTACTTCATTTGTTACTTCCGGATCCGCGGTAAGCAGTGAGAAATCGGTATATATACGAGCGTTCTTCTCGTGGAAATTACCGGTGCCAATATGCGCATAGCGAACGATTTCTTCACCTTCTCGTCGGCTAATGAGTAAAAGCTTAGAGTGGATCTTTAGACCCGGTGCACCAAAAATGACGTGGACACCTGCTTCAGTAAGAACTCGAGACCACTCAATATTGGCTTCCTCATCAAATCGTGCTTGAAGCTCGACGACGACAGTCACGCTCTTACCATTGTGTACAGCATCAATCAGTGAGTTCATCAATCGAGAGTCGCTAGCAACACGATAAATATTAATCTTGATGTTGATTACTTTAGGGTCGAATGATGCTTGGCGGACCAGCTCACTAATATGTTCAAAGGTGTGATAAGGGCAATAGAGCAAAATGTCTTGTGCTTTAATTGCATCAAACTTATTTGCGTAGCCTTCAAAATCGGCACACTTCATCGGAGGAAGCGGTTTGTTCTCTAGGTAGTCTCGACCTACGTTTGGGAAGCCAATGAAGTCTTTAAAATTATGATAACGTCCACCTGGGATCAAACTGTCATAGTGAGAGACACCTAGCTTATTACATAAGAAATCGAGCATCTCTTTTGGCATGTCACGTTCATAAACAAAGCGTACTGGCATTGCCGTTAAGCGCTGATTGACCCCTTCAGACATCTGTTCAAGTAGGCTATGGTCAACTTCGAAGTTGAGGTCATATTCCGCATCTCGGGTCATCTTCATCGCGTAACCGTTCAGTTCGTCATAGTCAAAGAAGCCGCGAAAGAGTTCATCAAGGCAATAGCGAATGATGTTATCAAGTAGGATGATGGTTTTACGACGTTTGCCTTTTTGTTCGGGCACCATGACAAATCGTGGTAAGTGATCGGTCGGAATTTCAATTAATGCGTATTGGTTGGTGAGTTCTTTTTTGAGTTCAACAGCGATGTAAGCATATTCATCCTTTAAGAACTGCAATACGTCGATGTCATCACGCATTAGGAGTGGAGTGATGTGTGGTAGAACTTCTTTACGAAAATACTTTCTTACCCACTTTTGTTGGGCGTCACTCAATTGAGTTTCATTCACTAAAAAGATGCGATGGCGCGCCATATGACGAATTAACTCAGGATAGAGTTCATCGAAACGTTCGTTAAGCTTGAGTGCTTTTGTCTGCATTTTTGTCAGCAGGTGTTTGGAATTGTCGTTCTTTCCGTGTTTCTGGTTGATTAAAATTTGGCGTTTAACTCCGGCAAATCTTACTTTGTAGAACTCATCCAAGTTATTGGAAAATATACCTAAAAAACGAATTCTCTCAATCAGAGGGACGCTTTTGTCTGCGGCTTCTTGTAGTACTCGCTCATTAAAGGATAACCAGCTAAGTTCCTTCTCGATATACAACTTTTCTGAGCTCATAATTCCACCTTATTGACCTAACTAACCATCGTTTTAGGACATATTCCATCCAATTAAGCATAAGCAAAGTAAGATCTTAGTATGACACTTTTATTGCACTTTTTTATTGCATTGTTTTCAGCGGTTTAGTGCGAACTGTAATATAATTGTCACCTAATGGACATATTATACGTCTGGGGAAATTTAACTAAGTGGGACAAATGGGCAAAGCCGAATTTTCATTACGAGAGCGTGATAGAAAGCGATTGATTAAAGATCGCCTCGTTCGGCTTGCGGTATCAACCGGCGGAGTCGGCGTATTGGCGGCTTTAGTGTTGATCTTTGTTTACTTGGCGATGATGGTGCTTCCGTTGTTTGCTGATGCACATTTAACCCCAGATGTTGCTGAAAAAAATATTAATAGCTCTCAAGCTGTCGCTCTGGGCATCGATGATTATGGTGAGCACGCGTATGTGATCTCTCAACGCGGTCAGATTGCGTTTTGGCAGCTTAACTCAGAGTCGAGCGCGCCCGAGAAGCGTGTTGTCTTGGGGAGTGATTTTCAGCTATTTGCACGTAGCGTTGCGTCTAGTGGTTGGTTTGGTTTTGCCACTGAGTCGGGCGATGTGACTCTATTTCGCCCGCAAATGAATAGCACTTTACAGGGCCAACAACGTGTTTTTTCTCCGCGAGTCGAGAAATACCCAGAAACCTTATCTTTTGATAGCAACGCTTCTTTAACACAGTTTAGTTTTGCGTTAAATCAGGGCTGGACTATCGCTGGTGCTTTTTCTGATAATTCTGTTCAGATCACTTGGAAAGATGACATTGGCTTAAAGCGCAGTTATCAGTTTAATCAGCCTTTTCAGCATCTTGATCAGCTTTTGCTGACACCGGATGGTAAAACTCTGTATTTACGCAGTGGTTCTGAGTTAGTGATTGCTAAGAAAACCGCTGATTCCTTTACAGTGCGTGAAATCGTGGATCTGAGTTTGGGCCAAGAAAAGCACGCAGTCACAGACATCAAGCTGTTGAGCGGAGCGTATTCGCTACTAGTGAGTCATAAAGATGGTCTGGTTTCGCAATGGTTTGATGTATTGAATGATGGAGTGAGAAGCTTCACCCATATTCGAGAATTTAAGCTCGCTTCTGAATTGCAGTTCTTACTTCCAGAGACTTATCGAAAAGGCTTTTATAGCTTTTACATTAACGGCACGGTTCAAAGCCATTACACCACGAGTGAAAAACTGGTGATGTTTAATCGAGCTTACGATAAAGCGCCTTCTTTGGCGGCCATGTCAAACAATGAAAAGTATCTTATTGCGTTGGCTGGAGATAAGCTAACGCTTGCTAAAATTGATAATCCATTTCCTGAGGTTTCACTCTCTTCGCTTTGGCAAAAAGTATGGTATGAAAGCTATCCAGAGCCGGAATATGTATGGCAAACCACTTCTGGTAATGATCAGTTTGAAGCTAAGTTCAGTCTGGTGCCAATCGCCTTTGGTACTTTAAAAGCCGCCGCATTTGCAATGTTGTTTGCTGTTCCTATTGCGGTGTTTGGCGCGATTTATACCGCGTACTTTATGACAGCGAGCATGCGCCGTGTGGTTAAGCCTTCCATTGAGTTAATGGAAGCACTCCCTACAGTGATCATTGGCTTTTTAGCAGGTCTCTGGTTTGCACCGATTGTGGAGCGTCATTTAGCATCAGTGATTGCATTGATGCTGTTCTTACCTATTTCGACCATTGTTGTGGGGGCCATCTGGCATAAATTGCCGAAAGCTTGGGTAGGACGCTTTCCAAATGGTTGGCACGCTGTGATTTTAATGCCCGTGATTGCATTACTTGCTGTCGGAATTTTATCCCAAAGTGGCAATATCGAGCAGTGGTTCTTCGCGGGTGATGTTCGAGTTTTTCTCGCTGAGCAGGGAATCGATTTCGATCAGCGAAATGCGCTGGTGGTCGGTTTCGCTATGGGCTTTGCGGTGATTCCTACCATTTTTACTATCGCAGAAGATGCGATTTTCTCTGTGCCTAAACATTTGTCTGACGGTTCACTGGCTTTGGGAGCAACCCCTTGGCAAACATTGATTCATGTCGTACTACTAACCGCGAGCCCAGGTATTTTTTCAGCCATTATGATGGGATTGGGCCGGGCAGTGGGAGAAACCATGATCGTCTTGATGGCGACAGGCAATACACCGATCATGGACTGGAATATCTTGGAAGGGATGCGCACTTTGTCTGCGACCATTGCTGTTGAGATGCCAGAGTCTGAAGTGGGCAGCTCTCATTACCGAATTTTGTTCCTGGCTGCGTTGATATTGCTTGTCTTTACGTTTGCAGTGAACTCAGTCGCGGAATGGGTGCGACAAAGGCTGAGAGAGAAGTACCGTGCACTATAAATTGAAGACGTTAATAGGAAATTATTGTGTTTAAGTGGCTCAAATCAGGGGCACCATGGATATGGTTAACAGGCGGTGCTGTGAGCATCAGCCTGCTTTCTGTACTTGGGCTATTGCTGTTGATTGGCTGGAAAGGGCTCTCTTACTTTTGGCCTGCGCCTTTATATCAATGGCAAACTGAGGAAGGTTCTACCTTGGTTGGTCAGCTGTATGCAGAAGAGTACGTACCAATCAGCCACTTGAAAGAGATGGACATTACACTGCCGCCAGAAGTCATAGATAAAGGGTTGGTTAAGCGTCTCAGTATCAAAGTGGCTAACCGAGATATCTATCCTGCAGATTTTATTTCGATTCTAGAGGTTGATGTGTTGAGTCGAAGTAAACCTCAAGGTTGGGCTGTGGTTGAGCGTACTCGAGGTGGTGATTTTTATGGCGTACCTCAGGGCTATTATCAAGATTCTGGTGACGTGACGAGTGACTTTCATTCTGAGATGACACGTGCCTTGGCCTTCGCAAATACGTTGCGTGATGAAATTGATAGGTTGGTGAGTAAACAGATTCGTGTTCTGAGTTCTCAAGCAGAGCAACTTAGATTAGAAAAACGCAGACGTGAACTTAATGGAAATTTAGATCAAGCCTTTATCACACGTTATGACACTCAAACCAATATCATTAGCCAGCAGTTGATTGATATGGAAGCACAGTTGGATACGCTAAGAGCGCAACTGACAGAGCAAGGTTTGTTAATTGCTGATGTGTCAGGGGCTGTGCATAAAGTACCGTTGAGCCATATTCTTGATATTTGGTATCCAAACCAGATGTCGATACTGGATAAGTTTGTTCAATGGGGTAAGCAGGCGTGGAAGTTTTTGTCTGACGACCCGCGAGAATCAAACTCAGAAGGCGGTGTTTTTCCAGCCATGTTTGGCACCGTTCTTATGGTGCTTATCATGTCGATTATCGTGATGCCACTTGGGGTGATCGCTGCCATTTACTTACATGAATACGCTAAAAATAACGCCTTTACGCGAATTATCCGTGTTGCGGTGATTAACCTCGCGGGGGTGCCTTCGATTGTTTATGGTGTGTTTGGCTTAGGCTTTTTCGTTTACACCTTAGGTGGCTCTATTGACTCGCTGTTTTATGCAGAGCGATTACCTGCGCCAACATTTGGCACTCCAGGTCTGTTATGGTCAGCATTAACGTTAGCGGTATTAACATTGCCAGTGGTTATCGTTGCGACTGAAGAAGGTCTTACCCGAATTCCTAGCTCAGTGCGTCATGGCTCACTCGCATTAGGAGCCACTCAGTTTGAAACCATGTGGCGAATTGTTCTGCCAATGGCCAGCCCGGCGATTATTACGGGGCTTATTTTGGCGGTTGCGAGAGCGGCGGGAGAAGTGGCGCCATTAATGCTAGTCGGCGTTGTTAAGCTTGCTTCGACGCTTCCAGTTGATAGCCAGTTTCCGTTTTTGCATTTAGAACGTAAGTTTATGCATTTAGGCTTTCATATCTATGATGTTGGCTTTCAAACAACTAATATTGAAAGTGCCAGACCATTGGTTTATGCCACTTCATTTTTACTGGTGACTGTAATTATTGGCTTAAACTTAACCGCCATCAGCATTCGTAATAACTTACGAGAGAAATACCGAACTTTGGGGCAAGATTAAAGATGTTTTCCGTTGATCAAACTTTGGGTTATCCACCTCCGCTAGATGTCAGCAATTTGACTGATGATCAAACGGCGATTGCTATCGAGGGGCTCAATCTGTTTTATCAAAACAGTCAGGCCTTGAGTGATATTTCGATGCGTATTCCTAAAGGGCAGGTGACGGCATTCATCGGTCCATCAGGGTGTGGTAAGTCAACACTATTGCGCTGTATTAACCGTATGAACGACTTAGTTGAAGGGTGTTCTGTCTCTGGCAAAGTAAAGCTGCATAACAAAAACGTTTACGATCCTGATGTCGATGTTGCGACTTTACGTCGCAGAGTGGGGATGGTGTTTCAAAGGCCAAACCCGTTCCCAAAATCGATTTATGAGAACGTCGTTTATGGCCTGCGTTTGCAAGGTATTAAAAACAGTCGAGTTTTAGATGATTCCGTTGAACGTTCTTTGCGAGCCGCGGCTTTGTGGGATGAGGTTAAAGATCGTTTACACGAGAATGCGTTTGGTCTATCTGGGGGGCAACAGCAAAGATTGGTCATTGCTCGAGCCATTGCAATCGAGCCAGAGGTTTTGCTTCTCGATGAGCCCACATCCGCACTTGACCCAATTTCAACGTTAACGATTGAAGAGCTGATCAACGATCTTAAAACCAAATATACGGTTGCCATTGTTACTCACAACATGCAACAGGCAGCGAGGGTCAGTGACCACACAGCCTTTATACACATGGGTAAGTTGATCGAGTACTCAGATACGGATTCAATTTTTACCTCGCCATTGAAAAAGCAGACGGAAGACTATATTACAGGTAGATATGGTTAGGTTTGTTCGTCATATTTGAAACTGTAGCGGCGTTAAGTGCGATATTTCATCCTAATTACATAGACGAGCTATGCTCATAGGGCTGAAACCTCTTGTTGGCTTGCTAAAGCTCCAACTATTCAGAACAAGGGCAGTTTTGTACTTATTCAGTATGTGATTTTTTCTATATATCCCCAAAAAGAGAATAACTTTATTTATGAATTTTGGACGCCATATTTCAGGCCAGTTTAATGTCGAATTAGAGTCGATCCGTACTCATGTCTTAACCATGGGCGGCTTGGTTGAGCAGCAGTTATCTTTTGCGATGCAAGCGCTGCACAAAGAAGATATTGAGTTGGCGAGAAAGGTAGTTCGAGATGATCATAAAGTGAATTCAATGGAAGTTTCTATTGATGAAGCTTGCACTCGTATTATTGCTAAACGTCAGCCTACCGCCAAAGATCTGCGTTTGATTATGGCAATCATTAAAACGATTACAGATCTTGAACGTATCGGTGATGTTGCAACTAAAATAGCCAAAGTAGCCATTGAAAGTCCATCCTCAAAAGAGCGTCAATTTCAAGTCTCACTAGAACCGCTTTGTCGCCAAGCCATTGCTATGCTTCACCAAGTACTTGATGCGTTTGCTCGTATGGATGTAGATGCGGCCGCAGAAGTATACAAGCTTGATGATAAAATTGATGCAGAATACGAAGCGGTTATTCGCCAGTTGATGACATATATGATGGAAGACCCAAAGAACATTCCAAATATTCTTCAGGTCATGTGGTCAGCGAGAGCAATTGAACGAGTTGGCGATCGTTGTCAAAACATTTGCGAATACATCATCTATTTCGTTAAAGGGAAAGATGTACGCCACTTAGGTGAGCAAAGTATTGATGACGCTTTGCGTTAAAAATGGAGTACAACACCGCTTGACAACATTGCCGACCAGTTAGTGCCGAATAAGGTTTTGTCCTGGTCGATATAATTGATGTCTGCACCTAAGCGAAAACCAACATTATCATTGACAAACACGACCCAAGAGCCTGAAACACTCGCTCCTTTTCCTTCCGCACTTCGAGATTTATCTGGCCAAATGTAGTCACGATGACCTTCGTAGTGAACGACGCCCGCTTCAAGTTGCAGCGCCATTTTCATTGGGTTGTCAACGAGCTGATATTGCCCACCAATGCGATAAGTCGTAAGTTTATCTTCGTCGAGTAAGATTTCTGCTTCAGTATGAGAGTAGCTAACATAGAGTGCGTCCAAACCAAGTACATCAGCGACGCCAAGTTGTAAACCTAGGCCAGAGATACCAGAGCCAACATATGGGCCCATTTTGATTTCTGGTGAAACGTGGATATTTGCAGCGTTAGCTGCGAAGCTAGAAAGTGTTAGAGCAATAAGGGCAAGCTTTTTCATATTATTTCTCACTAGTTGTTAACCCTTCCTGGTGTCTGTTTTCCTTAGGCTTTTATAGTAAATAGTTTGTTTGATAAGCAGAAATTAGTATCAGTTATCTGGGTTATAATCACTGGTTATTAGTGCTTTTAGGATGTGCACTAGAACGAGATTCTTCCACCAATGGTCCAGTTAATATCGGTTTCTTTCATTCCGTAATAAGTACCATTTGGAGAGAAAGCAGAAATTTGAGCGTATGGGTAAACTTTCCAAATTGGTCGCATAGGCCCGATGGAAAGCTCCAATTCATTCGCCTGACCTTGGTTGAAGTCGACCATGTCTGATTTATCTTGTGCGTAGTGATATTCATATTTACCAGACACATACAGGTGCTCAAAATATCTTGCTAGAGAGATATAGCCTGAATATTTATTAGCGTTGTCGACTGTGATCCAGGTGAAACCATTGCGCACATATTCATTGGTGATACCAAATTTAGCGGCATATTTTTCAAAGTAGCGAGTCGCTGACAGTTCAACAAAATGGGTATGTGTTTTTACACCATCAATACCAAGCATTTCGTCAACCAACCAGTCATTTTCCAATCCATACTCGTAGTACGCATTCACTTTCCATTGAGGAGTAAGGAATGTGTGATAGCCAAGTCCTATACCGACCCATTCATCAGTGTCGCCACCAATAAAAAGGTAGGTGTTGTCTGTGACTGAGGCTGTTACTCCGAGTTCTAAGACATCCTTTTCAATAGATAGATCGATCCCAGCTATTGCTGAAGTGCAGAGCATCATTGCGCTGCAAGCAACCGAAATATTTTTCATTTTTTTACCTAAAGGATGAGCTCCCGATTTACTCGGGAGCTGAAGAGGAATTATTTGTTTAGTCGAGCGCGTATAGCATCGCGAACAGAGTTTCGGTCAATATCTTGACCTGGTTTTTCGATTGAAGGAGATATTCCTCCATTGACAGTATCGCCACCAATGTAGAATCCGCCACCATTGTGGAAGACGAAATAGTTACCAGCATGTTCGCCAGTCGTAATCAGTCGAACTGTGAACGTATTTCCGTTGCTGTCTTCTACCGTGAACTCGTTGTCCGCTCCGATATGCTTAATTATGGTAAATTCGTTGCCATCAACGTCAGTAATTTTGTCACCATTGATAACATAGCTAGTGAGAGGGCCTGTATCAATTGAAGGTAATTCTGGTCCCCCCCATACTGGTGGTAAACGGTCTGGTGTGTTGCCGCTGTTGTCCGGGCCACTCCACGTCGGTGGGTTTCGGTCAGGTGTGTTGCCTGTGTCTAGGCCCCAATCAGGAGTGTTATCGATATCCGGGATAGAAGGTGTAGGTAACCCAAAATCTGGGTCAACTGGTTCAGGGCGGTCTGGGTTATTACCTGTATCTAGGCCCCATTCTGGTGAGTTATCGATATCTGGGATTACAGGAACCTGAGGTTGAGGGCGATCTACCACGTAATCGCCGTCGCTTGAACCAGCACTGCCAGAAGAGCTACAACCTGCTAGGACAAATGAGCCTGCAACAACCAAAGCGATAAGAGATTTCTTCATCATAATTATACCCATAGAAGCTAATTAGTAATTGGTTTGCCCAGTTCCTTAGGCAGCCGAGAAGAAACGATGTTTACTCTTCTACGTTATCGTCCTAACGTTTATGGCTAACTGATGTGGGTATAATGAATGATTTGTAGCGAAGCCTCTAATTGCCTATTGTTATTTACTTAATAAGCCTAGCTTATCGAGATGTTTGTTCATTAAGTACCGCGGCTATTTGCTCTGCGATCCAAGTGACAAGAGGGTTACGACGATACTTGCTGTGATAGTAACAAAAGAGCGGAGTGTCCATATAGCTATCATTTACAATGACATCAAGCATTTTAAGGGCAGGAAATTGTTCTATTGGGAATAAATTAGAGTGGGGAATATACATGTCGGTATGCTGAGCAACACTTACAGCAGCCAACGCAAATTCCGAGCGGAAACCTATTTTTGCTTCAAATCCTGCACGTTTCATTATTTCTGCGGCGACGGAAAAGTTGTCGTTCCAGCCAGGGGTGATAATAGAAGCAATTTCATAGCCGACCATATCTTGTGGTGACACAGGGTTAGTTTTGATTGGGTGATCTTTACGAACGATTATCTTCCCTGTTAGTACTGCAACTTTCTGCTCGTAGACGTTAAGCATGGCATCTTGCTCATAACCAATACCTATAAGCACCTGATCTCGCTGAATATCTTCCATTGTCGCGTGATTCCAGCCAATGAGTTCTAATGTGCAATTAGGTGCTTGCTCTTTGATTCGATGGAATAGTGAACCAGAAAGGCAGGTTAAAACGATAGGAGAAACGGCAATTTTTATAGGGTAGTTAATTTCTTTAGGATCAAATAGATCGGATTTGTTTAGTTCTGAGGCGAGCCCGTCTAGTAAAGGTGTAATTGATGTTGCCAATTGTTCTGCAAAGGGGGTGGCTGTAAGGCCTTTAGGTACCTTTACAAACAGCTCATCACCAAAGTGATTCCGTAGTTTTTGCAGTGCCTGACTGATTGCAGGTTGTGAGACAAAAAGGCGCTGGGATGCTTTGCGCATGTTGAGTTCTTGCGATAACACCAGAAAAGTGCGCAGTAGATTAAGATCTAAACTGTAAAACAGATCCTTTGCCATGAATTGTCCTAATACTTCAAAGTGGTAACTATTTGTTCTTCCAGAGAAGAACAAATATACATTGCTTTATGATTTACAGATAGCGTTAAGCACTTTTTTAATTGCATCTGGATTTGTCACAGGAACAACAAAATCGTCGAGCTGCTTCGTTCCCATTTTTGCTTGATTAGCGACCAGCCTCATCTGGCTAGAGCGTGTTGTTTTTCCTGAAAGGTGGACTTCTTTTACACCTGTTTGGTGGACGATATCAGCCACATTTTCATGCGTTAAACCTGCACCAGCCATGATGGAAATACGCCCATCAGCCAATCGAACCATGTGTGCAAGAGTCTCAACGCCTTGCTCAACATTGGGCGCTAAGCCGGAGGTAAGAATTCGCTCACAGCCTAAGTTAGCCGCATCTTCAATTGCTTGTTCGTAGTTTGCGCACTGGTCTATCGCACGGTGGAACGTCACACCTAAATTATAGAGCTGCGCTTTTTCGACAATTTGAGTTGCGAGTGGCATGTCAATATCGCCATCAGCGGTTAACACACCAAACACAATGCCTTGTAAGCCTGCTTCGGCGACCGCTTCAATATCTAAAAGCATGGCATCAATATCATCTTGGTCATAAAGAAAGTCACCTTGACGAGGGCGAATCATGGCGTAGACAGGAATGGTCGATATTTCAGCGGATTTTCTCATGAAACCGCAACTTGGTGTAAGTCCACCGAGTGCCAGTGAAGAGCAGAGTTCAATACGCGTTGCTCCACCTTTAATCGCTAGGTGAAGAGACTCTAAATTGTCGATACAGACTTCGATGTGGTAGTTCATGACGATACTCAATGTGGTCGTAATTGAGTTTATCTTAGCCTTTGGTTAACGATGTTATTAGGGTAAAACTTATCAATTCAGTTTCCCTAAAAACAAAAACCTCGGCAACATGGCCGAGGTTTAAAAAAGTCACTGGTGAACAGAGCGAAATTAGGCTGCGTCTTCTTGCTGATCGTCTGCTGAATCTTCAACAGCTTCAACTTTTTTGGCTTTCTTTGGTGCTGGCTTCCGCTTAGCACCCAGCGCATAGAGCACTTCTTCTTTGTTTTGTGCTAGGAACATGGCTAAGTCTTCTTTCTTGCCTTCGTCTTCTAGCAGGTCACTTTTATCGAGTAGCTCGAATAGCTCATCAGCCATATCAAGCATTTTGTCATATGCGTCAGCTTCCGCTTTAGAGGTAAAAGTCATTTTCTCTTCTCCATTGCGTTCTACCACGTACTTGACGATAACAGCCATGGTGTTAGTCCTCTAGTCAAAATTTGCCAAAATAATTACTGGCTGTTTATACAGTTTTTAACCAATTAAGTCTAGGCGAGCGGCTTATTATGGGATCTAAGTGGCTACTCTTTGTTCCTTTGTGGATTAAGTCTCAGCTACTTTTGCCATTGGTAGCAAAACTCAATAAAGGCTTTTAACAGTGGGCTTTGGTATTTCTCTTTGTGTACCAGTAACCAATAGCGTCTTTTCATGTCGAGCGGTAGCTGTATCTCGACAACTCGACCATCTTTTATAGCTGGTTCAGCGGAGAGTTTTGACAGACAACCTAAACCTAGACCCGCAGAAACGCTATTGATCAGAGCTTCTGTGGTGTTGAGTTGGAAGGATTCATGCCAATGCTCAAGGCGTGGCGCGATGACTCTTAGAAAGAACTCTTTGGAGCCCGATCCCGCCTCGCGCAATATCCATTCACTGTTTTCAAGATCGCCTACCGCCCACTGCTGTTGAGTTGCTAGTGGGGAGTTAGGCGCACAAATTACACACATCTCATCTTCGCTGAACTGAGTAGAAATCAGTTGTGGGTGCAGAGTTTTACCCTCAATTAAGGCCAGGTCGAGTTCGTAGTCGATCAGCTTTTCGCAGATCAACGCGGAGTTTGAGATAAACAAGCTCTGCGATTTATGCTGAGTTTGATGACGAAAGTCACTGAGCAGATAAGGTGCGACTTGATTGCCGATTGTATCACTGGCCCCAATTTTCAGATCGCCCGATAGGGTCTGGTCGTTATCAAATAACTGCTCAATGTTTTGTGCTCGCTCAATAAGCTCATCGGCTAAAGGGAGTAACTTCTGGCCCTCTTGATTGAGAATAAGCCGGTTATTAACCCGGTCAAATAGAGAGTGGCCAATCTGCTTCTCAAGTTCTGACAGCGCCATACTGACTGCCGCTTTAGATAAAAACAGCGCCTCAGAGGCCGATGTAAGCGTCTCGTGTTGAGTGATAGTGATGAAAACTTTTAGTTGTTTCAGCGAGATATTGGCTGCCATATTATTCGTTAAGTTTAGTTGAACGACTGTTTTAAATAATTAGATAGTTTCGAACAAATAGCAAGCGTAGACTGCAAGCATAGAAACAAGATTGTGAGGCAGAGATGATTAAAACAGCAAAAGCAAAAGTGATGGGTGCTCCGACTCCTATGGCGGGCTTAGCGTTAGGTATCGCAAGCCTTGGCTGGTGTTGGGAGAACTTTGCAACCTTAAACGGGGTTGGCCAATGGAGTGGCGCAGTCATCGCGAGTGTTCTTTTGAGTATTCTGGCGGTTAAATTTCTTTTTCATCGCCATTTGCTACAACAAGATCTGGCTCACCCAGTGGTGGGGAGTGTTGTACCTACGTTTGCGATGGGGACTATGGTGGTCTCGAACTCGTTAGGTAATTTTTTTCCTATAGCAGGGGATGTATTGTGGCTGTTTGCCGTGGCGTTGCACATCATCTTCTTAGTGAGCTTTTTGTATCACCGAGCAAAAGAGTTTGAATTGCACCATATGGTACCGAGTTGGTTTGTACCACCAGTGGGTATTATCGTAGCGGATGTCTCTTTTTCGGGGAATCCAGCGTTAAGTATGGTTGCTAACGGCGCGCTTATTTTTGGTATGGTCGCGTATGCCGTCATGCTGCCGATGATGATCTATCGTTTTATGTTTACTCATGAAGTCCCTGATGCAGCAAAACCAACACTTGCGATCTTAGCAGCACCAGCAAGTCTATCTTTAGCAGGCTACCTGACTGTTGCGGCGAATCCATCGCCTGTCATCATTGGGGTTTTGTTTGGTATTGCTGTGTTAATGACAGCTATTATCTACCTTGCTTTCTTTAAACTGCTTAGATTGCCATTTAGCCCAGGCTATGCAGCGTTTACCTTCCCTATGGTGATCGGTTCAACTGCACTCTTTAAGTTGGCGAGTTGGATGGACAGTGTCGGAATTGCTGCTGAGTATGTTCAGCAAGTACATTGGTTAGCAGGCTTTGAACTGATTATCGCGACTGTGGTGGTAGGTTATGTCGCAATGCGTTACCTAGCGTTTTATCGCCCAGTCAGTCAAACCTTCGGTCTAGCTTCGCACTAACGTAAACCTTGCTCTCTTAGCCGCTTGTACAAGGTATTGCGGCTAATATTCAAATTCTTTGCGGTCGCAGAAACATTGCGACCGCTTTGTTCATATACTTCCAACCAATTGTCATCGGGTGGGCTGAGCGAAGTCACCTCGGATAATAGGGTAATATTGTCCCCTTGATGCAGCGGCTGAACAGAATCCTCGGGTTCTAGGTCTTGCAGGAAATCATCGGGCAGGTGTTCAATGGTGATGGTTTGGTTGTCGGCCATGGCCACTGCAATTTGTAATACGCTGACCATTTGACGAATATTCCCTGGCCATGGGTGGTTCTTAAACATGGCAAGAACTTCGAGGCTGATCGACGGTGTTTCATTTTCTAACGCGTATCGAGCTAGTAAAAACTTCACTAACGCTTCTTTATCGGTTCGTTCTCGAAGAGCGGGCAGAGAAAGGTTCAATCCAGTGACTCGATAGTAGAGATCTTGACGAAAGGTACCTCGTTCTACATCTTGTTTAAGATTGCAGTTGGTCGCAGAGACCAATTTAAAATCTACTGGATAAGAGGTGGTGGAGCCAAGCGGTGTGACTTTTCGCTCCTGTAATACGCGCAGCAGTCGAGCCTGCACATTCATTGGCATATCGCCCAACTCATCTAAAAACAGCGTTCCCTTGTCGGCTTTGCGAATAAGGCCGATGTAACCTTTTTGATTCGCTCCAGTGAATGCCCCTTTTTCATAACCAAACAGTTCAGACTCAACTAAATCGGCAGGAATTGCTGCACAGTTCACTGCAATCATCGGCGCGTGTTTTCTTTCACTGGATAGGTGAAGAGCGTTGACGAACACCTCTTTACCCACACCAGTTTCTCCGTGAATTAAGATCGGGATATCGGTGTTTAGTATGCGGCTCGCTTGGTTAATGGCTTTTGCAAGTCGTGCATCGCCCATGTTTAATCGTTCTAATGTCAGCGGAGCTTTCGCATCTTCTGTATTGGTTTTTGGCGTAGATTGCCGGTAATCAATTTGGCGTCCTTGTGCGACCTTTGGCGGAGTGATGATGCCAAAAAAGCTAAATTGAGAGTGGGTACTAATTGAGACCGGTATATAAGGTGGGTGAGAAAGCAACTGCTCAAGTTTGATATCAAAGATTTGATCAACCCTTTGCAGAGCTAGATCTTGACCAAGTACGACTTCGGCTCGTCGGTTGGCAGAGATAATCATGCCATGTTCATTGAATACGATTAGCGAAGACCATTGGCTATCGATATTTTCAGCCGAGGTGTTAAACCACATCAAGTGATGATCACGATGAAATTGCGAGGCGATCAATTGATTTTCTATCGCTTGAGACATCAATTTCACCATGCCCAATGTATGGGAGGTTGGCATATAGGCGTCACTTGAAATGGAGAGTACGCCTGCAACTTTTCTATCCGCATCAAACAACGGAGCAGCAGATCCCGTCATAAATCGATTGGATGTTAGAAAGTGTTCATCGTGAAAAACTTGAACGATAGAGCCTGTTTCTAGAGCTGTTCCGATGGCATTCGTACCAATTAAGCTTTCCTGCCAATGCACCCCATTTTGAAACACTTGTGGCTGCCGCTGAGAAAAGAAGCGTTGCTCCCCCCAACTGTTTAACACTTGCCCATTGGGGTTGGCTAACGTGATAAGACAGTTACTGTTGGCTAATAAACTGTCGTAAAAGGGCAGAACTTTTTGCTGTGTGGTGGTAATCAGTCCAGAGTGCTCCTCGAGCGTATGACCAAACGAAGCCCCTGTCTCCATTTCTATAATGGGGTTGCTATTGTGCACTAAGCCCGCTTCTCGGCATCGTTGCCAAGATTTCTCAATCATTGATAGGTGTTTCTTGTCCATAATATCGGCCAATTACAAGCAAAAAGTAGAGTTAAGTAATTATTCTAATTGTTCGAATGTGAACGTTAATGTTCATATTCGAGCAATTAACATATCACTCAAGTGAACAGTTTGAACATTGTTTGAACACATTTAATTAACAAATGTTACCGCAGTCTCATTAGTGAAAATGCCAACAAAATAGGTGAACTTGGTTGAGTTTGGTTCTAAATCTCCAGTTTTAAAGGGCTGGAGAAAGATGGGTGAAATATTTTGGTTACATTTTTGTAACTTGGCACGACTCTCGCTCTAGTGAGCAATAACGAAAAATTATTGTTCGAATAGAAAGGAGTTCTTAGTGTCGTTAACACTTGAGCAGGTAAGCAAATATGTTGATGGAGAGATGCACATCTCTGACGTCAACCTCACCTTTGAGCCGGGGTCGTTCAATGTTCTGCTAGGGCGAACTTTGGCAGGCAAAACCTCATTGATGAGACTCATAGCGGGGCTGGATCGCCCGACTTCTGGAAAGATATGGGTCAATGGTATTGATGTTACTGGTGTGTCTGTTCGTGACCGCAATATCTCGATGGTTTATCAACAGTTCATCAATTATCCCAACCTTACCGTATTTGAAAATGTAGCGTCACCATTGCGCTTGGCTGGAATGGCTGAAAAAGAAATAAACGAACGTGTTCATGCGACCGCTGAAATGCTGCGCATTACGGAACATTTACCGAAACATCCTTTAGAGCTTTCTGGTGGTCAACAGCAGCGCACGGCCATGGCTCGAGCTTTGGTCAAAGATGCTGAGATTATTTTGTTTGATGAGCCTCTCGTTAACTTGGATTACAAGTTACGCGAAGAGCTGCGCCAAGAGATGCGTGAGCTATTTGAAAGCCGTCATACGATTGCTATCTACGCAACCACAGAGCCCAACGAAGCGCTGGCACTTGGCGGTACAACCACCATTTTACATGAAGGTCGCGTGATTCAAACTGGCCCTACCGCCTCTGTCTATCACAACCCTGATAATGTTGATTCGGCAACGCTATTTAGTGAACCGCCAATTAATTTAATCTCTGGTCAAATCAATAGTAATGAAGTGACGTTTGATCAAAGCGCGCATTTCCCTCTCAATCAATCTCTCAGCAAGTTAGACAAAGGTGAGTATCAATTTGGTATTCGCCCAAGCCACCTGAGTTTGCTACCGAAGAACGATGATGATGTTGAGTTGACTGTTCAAGTTGAGGTGGCAGAGATCAGTGGCTCCGAAACCTTCCTGCATGTGCGCAACAGTCATCTGGATATGGTGCTTCACTTACCGGGCGTACACAGCTACGACGTGGATGAGACAATTAAAATCTACATCCCAATCCATAAGTTTTATGTTTTTGGTATGGATCAGAACCTTATCCATGCCCCAACTCGTGATGTTAGGGGGTAACGGTCATGGTTCAAATTACACTCAATTCACTCGCTCATACCTACGATAAGAAGCCAACGAGTGACTCGATTTACGCCATTAAAGAGATGAATCATGTTTGGAAGCAGGGCGGGGCATACGCGCTACTAGGCCCATCTGGTTGTGGTAAATCGACTCTATTGAACATCATTTCCGGATTAATGAGCCCTTCTCAAGGCGATGTGATGTTTGATGACATGCGCGTCAATGAACTAAGACCGCAAGATCGCAACATTGCGCAGGTTTTCCAGTTCCCGGTGATTTACGACACCATGACGGTGTACGACAACCTTGCGTTTCCACTACGCAACATGAAAGTGCATAAGGCCAAAATTCACTCCAAAGTCACTGAAATTGCTGAGATCTTAGAGCTAACCAATGTGTTATCAAAAAAAGCGCAGCATCTAACCGCGGATGAAAAACAGAAAGTATCGATGGGGCGAGGCTTGGTCCGCGATGATGTGTCGGCGATCTTGTTTGATGAGCCGCTAACCGTCATCGACCCACAATTGAAATGGAAATTGCGCCGTAAGCTTAAGCAAATCCATCAGCAATTCAATATCACTATGGTCTACGTGACACACGATCAGCTCGAAGCCTCCACCTTCGCTGATGAAATTGCCGTGATGTACAACGGCCAAATTGTGCAATTTGGTACACCCCGCGAGTTATTTGAGCGACCAAACCACACCTTTGTGGGGTATTTCATTGGTAGCCCAGGCATGAACTTAATGGAAGTCACACCCACTGAAAATGGTGTGAGCTTTGATGGTGTCGAAGTGCCGCTTTCTGAATCTTACCGTCATGCCGTTTCTCAAGCTGGTAGCCAAAACATCAAGATTGGTATTCGCCCTGAGTTTGTTCATGTATGGGAGAAAGGAAACGAGTCAGCACTGCGCTGTGATGTGCTGCATGTGGAAGATCTCGGGACTTACAAGATCGTCACCCTACAACTGGGCAACAAGCAGATTAAGGCTCGTTTGCAAGAAGATCAGCCAGTACCAAAGCAAGAGGCGTATATCAGTTTTCCGGAGCAATGGACCATGCTGTATGTCGATGAATTTCTAGTCAATGTAGGGGAAGCGTAATGGATAAGGTTTCAAACAACAAAGCGTGGTTTCTTGTCCTACCTGTGTTTGCGCTGGTGGCATTCAGTGCCATCGTTCCGTTGATGACAGTAGTGAACTACTCGCTACAAGATATTTTCGATGCGAATACGGCTTATTTTGTTGGTACGGAATGGTATCGAGAAACTTTGAATGACGAGCGATTGCATGGCGCCTTGCTTCGTCAATTTGGATTTACATTTACCATCTTACTGATCGAAGTTCCGCTCGGCATTATCGTCGCCTTGACCATGCCGACCAAAGGGCGTTGGTCTGCTTTCTGCTTGATTGTTCTGGCGATCCCATTGCTGATTCCACTAAACGTAGTGGGCACGATTTGGCAGATCTTTGGCCGTGCAGATATTGGCTTGTTTGGCTGGGCTCTCAATAGCTTGGGCGTTGATTACAACTATGCGGGTAATCCGATTGATGCTTGGCTCACGGTGATCTTAATGGACGTTTGGCATTGGACATCACTGATTGCTCTGCTTTGCTACTCAGGCTTGCGAGCGATTCCAGATGCCTACTATCAAGCGGCGAACATCGATCGTGCTTCGACTTGGTCAATCATCCGCTACATCCAGCTGCCGAAGCTGAAGAGTGTTCTGCTGATCGGCATCCTGATCCGGTTCATGGATAGCTTCATGATCTATACCGAACCTTTTGTTTTGACAGGCGGCGGGCCGGGTAACTCGACTACTTTCCTCAGCCAAACCTTGACCAAAATGGCGATCGGTCAGTTTGATATTGGCCCTGCAGCTGCATTCTCAATCATCTACTTCCTAATCATCCTATTGGTGAGCTGGGTGTTCTATACCGCAATGACGCACGGTGAAAGTAAGTAAGGAAACAACAATGGCGATGACAAAATCTACCTACACTCGATACACACAAATCGTCGGGTTAGCGTTCTACATCTTCTGTTTGATGCTGCCAATCTATTGGCTATTAAACATGTCGTTTAAAGAAAACCAAGAGATTCTAGGTGGGCTCAGTTTCTTTCCAGAAAGCTGGACGTTTAAGAACTACGCGACCATTTTCTCTGACTCCAGTTGGTACATGGGCTACGTCAACTCGATCATCTATGTGGTGATGAACATGGTGATCACCTTAACCGTAGCCTTACCCGCAGCTTATGCGTTTTCACGCTTTAAGTTTGTTGGAGACAAGCACCTGTTCTTCTGGTTGTTAACCAACCGAATGGCACCACCAGCGGTATTTTTGCTGCCATTTTTCCAGCTCTATTCATCGGTCGGATTGTTTGACACTCATATCGCGGTGGCATTGGCGCACTGTCTATTCAACGTGCCATTGGCTGTTTGGATCCTCGAAGGTTTTATGTCGAGTGTCCCACGTGAAATTGATGAAACCGCTTATATCGATGGTTACAGCTTTCCTAAATTCTTCGTGAAAATCTTTTTGCCGATGATCCGTTCGGGGATTGGGGTCTCGGCCTTTTTCTGCTTTATGTTCAGCTGGGTTGAGCTACTGCTTGCGCGCACGCTGACGTCGGTGGATGCCAAGCCGATCTCTGCCGTAATGACTCGTACAGTGAGTGCTTCGGGTATTGATTGGGGGGTATTAGCAGCGGCAGGTGTACTCACTATTCTGCCGGGTATTTTAGTTATTTGGTTCGTTCGTAACCACGTCGCGAAAGGCTTCGCGCTCGGTCGAGTATAAGGAGAAATATCATGGCTTGGATGGCATGGACCACCCCTTCAGCACTGTTCTTTTTGGGTATAGCGCTGATTTTGATCACGATGACAATTTTGGAAATTCGCACACCGTGTATTGAACGCAAAGGATTTTTACCGATCACCACAACACGCGGCGATCGTCTGTTTGTTGGTTTGTTGAGCTCTGCATTTATCCATTTAGGGTTTGTGGGGCTGACAGAACTTTCAATTTGGGTGCCATTTACGGTTTCCGTGATTTGGCTAAGTACAGTTTTGAAATGGGGATGAAGATAACTGAATGAGCATGTGTCGCCGGCCGTTTACAGGTAGCAGTTTCTGCAATTTGCAAGTATCGGACGTCGGCGTAATCAATAACGTAAGAAACGAGAATACTCACAACTGGAGTTACACAATAATGAAAAAGGATATCAAAAAGTCTTTCTTAGCACGCAGTCTCGCACTGTCGTTTACGCTTGCTGCTATGTCACCAAATGCGTTCGCGGATATGGCGGCGGCGAAAAAGTGGTTGAGTGATGAATTCACTCCGTCCACGTTGTCAGCAGCAGAACAGACGCAAGAGATGCAGTGGTTTATAGATGCTGCTAAACCTTTTAAAGGCATGGAAATCAATGTTGCGTCCGAAACCATCACAACGCATGAATACGAAGCGAAAGTGTTGGCGAAAGCGTTCTACGAAATTACCGGTATTAAGGTGAACCATGACCTTATTCAAGAAGGTGACGTCGTTGAAAAGCTGCAAACACAAATGCAGACGGGACGTAACATTTATGACGGCTACATCAATGACTCTGACTTGATAGGTACTCACTTTCGTTACGGTAAAGTTGTCCCTATTTCAGACTTCATTGCTGGTGAAGGCAAAAGCGTCACTAACCCATATTTAGATTTACCCGATTTCATCGGCTTAGACTTTACGACGGGCCCTGATGGTAAAATCTACCAGTTACCTGATCAGCAGTTTGCTAACTTATATTGGTTCCGAGCTGACTGGTTTGAGCGTGATGATCTTAAAGCAAAATTTAAGAAAGAGTACGGCTATGAACTCGGTGTACCATTGAACTGGTCTGCGTATGAAGACATTGCGGAATTCTTTACTGACAAAGTGAAAACCATCGACGGCGAGCCAGTATATGGTCACATGGATTACGGTAAGAAAGATCCATCGCTAGGTTGGCGATTCACTGACTCTTGGTTCTCTATGGCCGGTGCGGGTGACAAAGGTATCCCTAATGGTTTGCCAGTTGATGAGTGGGGCATTCGTATTGAAGGTTGTAAACCGGTTGGTTCTGATGTCGCTCGTGGCGGTGCAACCAATGGCCCAGCAGCCGTGTACGCAACAACCAAATACGTAGATTGGTTAAAACAGTACGCGCCACCAGAAGCTCAAGGTATGACATTTGGTGAGGCAGGCCCTGTCCCTGCGCAAGGTTCAATTGCTCAGCAAATCTTCTGGTATACCGCTTTTACCGCTGACATGACGAAACCTGGATTACCGGTTGTGAATGAAGACGGTACACCAAAATGGCGCATGGCACCTTCGCCACGTGGTCCATACTGGGAAGATGGCATGAAGCTAGGTTATCAAGATGCAGGCTCGTGGACGTTCCTCAACAGTACACCGCTTGATCGTCGCCAAGCTGCATGGCTTTATGCTCAGTTTGTGGTTTCTAAATCCGTCAGCTTGAAGAAAACCTTGGTTGGTCTAACACCAATTCGCGAATCAGACATCAACTCGCAAGCAATGACAGACATGGCACCTAAGTTAGGTGGTCTTGTTGAATTCTACCGTAGTGATGCACGTAAGCAGTGGACGCCAACAGGCACCAACGTACCAGATTATCCAAAACTGGCTCAGCTGTGGTGGCAATACGTTTCTGAAGCAGCAAGTGGTGAAAAAACGCCGCAAGAAGCATTGGATGGTTTAGCTAAAGCACAAGATCGTGTACTTCAACGTCTAGAACGTAGTGGTGCTCAGGGTGAGTGTGGTCCTCAACTTAATCCGAAGAAAGATCGTGATTACTGGCTGTCACAACCGGGTGCACCAAAAGCGAAACTGGCTAACGAAAAGCCACAGGGTAAAACCATCGCTTATAAAGATCTCATCGGACAATAATCAGAGACTCACGCTCTAAACGATGATCTATCCCTTCTACCCGCTCTCGTCTGATTAAGGCTTGAGCGGGTATTTTGATTCGAGCCAAATCATACGCTTATATTACTCCGCTAACCGCGCTGCTTGTGCTAGTCTCAACCCTAATTGCAGCAAGAATAGTGTGAGTGCATTTTGTTTACTGTCTACCATTCCAATCAAGTCGATGTATTAAAGTCTCTACTTGTAGAACTCGTCAGGTTGAACCCGTTAGAGAATCCATTTGAAGCCGAACAAATCTTGGTACAAAGCCCTGGTATGTCGCAGTGGCTGAAGATGGAACTGGCGAAAGAGTTTGGGGTGGCAGCGAATCTTGATTTCCCACTGCCAGCAACTTTTATCTGGAACATGTTTACAGAGGTGCTGCCAGATGTACCGAAGCGCAGTGCCTTCAATAAAGAGGCGATGACGTGGAAGCTGATGCACATCTTGCCTACTATGCTGAATCAAGCTGAGTTTGAGCCACTGCAACGTTATCTAGAGAATGATCAAGACAGCAGTAAACTCTATCAACTCTCGGAAAAAATCGCCGATATCTTTGATGGCTATTTGGTGTATCGACCGGAGTGGATCGCCAGTTGGGAAGCGGGGAAGCCAGTACTTGAACTGGAAGATGAGCACCCATGGCAGCCAATCTTGTGGCAGGCACTGTACGATCACACCGTCGCATTAGACCAATCGCCTTATCATCGTGCCAACTTGTATGAGCATTTTATCGATACGCTTGAGAGTTATAACGGCAGCTTTGATCATCTTCCTAAGCGTTTGTTTGTGTTTGGTATTACTTCTTTGCCTCCACGTTATATGGATGCACTAAAAGCGATTGGTGAGCACATTGATGTCCATTTGATGTTTACCAACCCGTGTCGTTACTACTGGGGTGAAGTGCGTGACAGAAAATATCTCGCCCGCTTAGCGGCTAAGCATCGTAAACACCTAGTCTGGAAAGAAGACCATTCTGAAATCGAGGGAGAATCTTCGCAGCTGAAAGGTGAAATCGAAGATAACCTCGAAGGTGAATTGCATACAGATGTGGTTGGTAACAGCTTACTTGCCTCTATGGGTAAATTGGGGCGTGACAATATGTTTTTGTTGTCCCAGTTAGAATCGCATGAAATTGAAGCCTTTGTAGAGGTAGAGCGCGATAGTCTGCTTCATCAATTACAGGCGGATATCTTTAATCTTGAAGAACACCAAGATGATCAAAAGCTCGAAACGAGCCAGCACAAACAGCCTATTCAATTAGACGACCTCTCGCTTTCTCTGCACGCTTGTCATAGCCCAATGCGAGAAGTTGAAGTACTGCATGACCAATTGTTGGCGATGTTTGATGCGGATCCAAACCTCAAGCCGCGCGATATTATTGTCATGGTGGCAGACATCAATGCTTATAGCCCGGCGATTCAGGCTGTGTTTGGTAACGCACCGGGCGAGCGCTTTATTCCATATTCGATTTCAGATCGCAGTGCTGATCAAGAAAGCCCAATTTTAAATGCCTTTATGCAGTTGGTGAATTTACCCAACACGCGTTGTTTGGCATCAGAACTCCTTGAATTGTTAGAAACGCCAGCGATTCTTGCTCGATTTGGTTTGAGCGAAGATGACTTTATTCAAGCGAAGCAGTGGGTTGAAGAGTCTGGTATTCGTTGGGGATTGAACGAAACGACTGGCGGTGAATTTGATTTGCCGGAAACCGCGCAAAACACTTGGCAGTTTGGTATTCAACGAATGCTGCTGGGTTACGCGATGCCAGAATCGGCAGGGCTATTTTTAACAGACAGCGGAGCACTGGCCCCATACAATGAAGTACAAGGTATGGGCGCAGAGCTGGCGGGTAAGTTGGCGCACTTTATTGAATGTGTTGAGCAATACCGTCATCAATTGACTCGTACTCAATCGATTGATGATTGGCGTGAAGTGCTGACTCTATTACTGGATGATTTCTTTAGTGTTGATCTCGAAGGTGAGGCAGCACTGAAATCGATTCGTGATACTTTGTCTGCGTTAAAAGAGCAGTTAATGGATGCTGCTTTTGATCAACCGTTAACACCTTCTATCGTCGCACAATATCTGCATAACAAATTATCGGGTACGCGTGTAAGTCAGCGTTTCTTAGCGGGGCAGGTGAACTTCTGTACCTTGATGCCAATGCGCTCAATTCCATTTAGAACGGTCTGCTTGCTGGGTATGAACGATGGTGTCTACCCTCGCTCTATGCCGCCTGAAGGGTTTGATTTAATGAATGGCCGCGCGAAACCAGGCGATCGATCTCGTCGTGATGATGACCGCTATCTTTTCTTAGAAGCCATATTGTCTGCGCAGCACAATCTCTACATCAGCTATGTTGGGCGCTCTATTCAAGACAACACTGAGCGAGTTCCGTCAGTGCTCGTGTCTGAGTTGATGGAATATTGTCACCAGAATTACTGTTTGGAAGGTGAATCTGATCTGGCTTGCGATACGTCCGGAGATAGATTGCTTGATATGCTCGTCACGCATCACTCTATGGTACCTTTTAGCCCATCCGCATTTGTCGGCCAGCAGGCCAGTTACGCCAAAGAGTGGTTACCTGCTGCCAATCGTCAAGGTAAGGGGAGTGGTGTATTCAACCGACAACTCGCTGACTTTTTACTCGATGTTACTTATCCGCTTGAGCTGGATCTGGTTGAACTGCAACGTTTCTGGCGCTTACCCGTGCAGTATTTCTTTAATCGCCGTCTCAAGGTGATGTTCGAACCGCCGCTTCCGGTAATGGAAGATGATGAACCGTTTGTTTTAGGTGGCCTTGAAAGTTATCAGATGCGCGACCAGTTGCTTGATGATCTTTTGTCGCATCAGTTAGCGGGCCAAAGTGATACTCAGAGGGTGATTGCCGAGTTTGTCGCAGAGCAGCGAGCGCAAGGTAAATTGCCCGTTGGTGCGTTTGGTGATATCGAATTTGAAACCAACCGAGCACAAACTGAAGAATTAGTCGAGAAGCTCAGTTTTCTCTGCCAATCGTTAGGCGATGATCTAGAGATTAAACTGACCTTTGATGTGCTTGGAGAAGGCAACAACGTTAACCTCACAGGCTGGCTCACTCAGCACTATCAATCGGGATTGATTCGTTTCCGTAGTGGCAAGATTCGCTCACAAGATTATTTATCTGCTTGGATTGACCATCTTGCAATGTGTGCGATGGGACAAGCCAAGCGCACGCATATGATTGGTTATGATCGCAAAGAGGGTGTCGTTCATCTTATCTATCCGCCAATGCAGGATGCGGCTCAAGCGAAGTCTTTGCTCGGTGAGTTGGTGGCACTCTTCTATCAAGGCATGACAGAGCCTTTGAGCTACTTCCCAAAAACCTCGTTAGCCTGTATTGAAGCGGGGTTCAGCCGCGGAAACTGGGTCGATGATGAAGAGAAGTCATTAAAGAAAATGGCAGACGCGTTTAACGACAGCTACATGGCTCCGGGAGAAGGTAACAATGCCTACATTTCGCGAATTTGGCCAAATTGGAATGAAGAGTTAGCACAGCAAACACGCACGATTGCGGTAAGAGTTATTCAAGCTGCTCGATTGGCTGCGAAAGAGGGTAGTGATCTCGAGTAGGAAAGTAGGTGGCCGCCAGTAAATCATTATTGTGTAGGGCGTTCGCTGTACGGCCACAGGTCAGAGGGACCATTATTCGGTGGTCTGTTGCAGCAATGGATGCTGCTCAACACGTGAGGCGCATACTAACGGCTAGAAGGATCTTCTGCTGTGAGAGGGATCGCATAAAGCCCTCACTTTTAACGGATTTTTATTAATAGTTAGCATTTTTAAGCCAGGATCACATTTGAATCGTGGCTTTACATTCGAAGGGCAATATTTTTATGACAGCATCGTCCGTGGTTACTCCGCTAAATACCATGACTTTTCCTTTGCATGGTGCTCGGTTGATCGAAGCATCCGCGGGTACGGGGAAAACCTTTACCATTGCTGGCCTCTATTTAAGACTGCTTTTAGGCCATGGTGACAGCGAAACGAAACATCAAGTTCCACTGACGGTTGATCAGATTCTGGTCGTGACGTTTACCGAAGCGGCCACGGCAGAGCTGCGTGACCGTATTCGCGCTCGAATCCATGATGCGAGACTGGCATTTTCACGCGGTCAAAGTAGCGATCCTGTGATTGAACCTTTGCTTGAAGAGGTCTCTGATCATAAACAAGCGGCTGAGATTTTATTGCAAGCCGAAAGGCAGATGGATGAGGCGGCGGTCTATACCATCCATGGCTTCTGTCAACGAATGCTGACCCAAAATGCGTTTGAATCGGGCAGTCGGTTTGACAATGAATTTGTGACTGATGAAAGCCACCTTAAAGCTCAGATTGTTGCTGATTATTGGCGACGTAATTTCTACCCACTGCCGTTTAATCTGGCGGGCGAAGTGCGCCGAATTTGGGGCTCTCCATCTGCACTACTATCTGAGGTGACGCACTACTTGACGGGTGCTCCATTAAAGCTGTCTGTTGAAGCAATGCAAGGTAGCTTGGCCGATTTGCATAAAGAGAACTTAGCGGGGATAGAGGCGCTTAAACAGCAGTGGCGAGCAAGCCAAGATGACTTCTTAGCCCTGATCAGTAATTCGGACATCAATAGACGCAGCTACACAAAAAAATCATTACCCACTTGGCTTGAAGTGGTTAATGAGTGGGCGAGCGCAGAAACGACAGGTTATGAGTTTCCTGACAAGTTAGAGAAGTTTGCTCAAAATGTGCTGCTCGAGAAGACGCCAAAAGGTGAAGCTCCAGTCCATGAGGTGTTCAGCGCGGTAGAGGACTTCCTTGCCAAACCTATCAGTTTAAAGGCGCCTATTTTGGCCCACGCAATTGAGCATTGCCGCGAGATGCTCGCCAAAGCGAAGCAACAGAAGCAGTGGTTATCGTTCGACGATCTACTGACCAACTTATCTGCATCTATTGATAATGACGAATCTCATCTACTCGCCGAGCGCATTCGAACCCTTTATCCCGTGGCGATGATTGATGAATTCCAAGATACTGATCCGCTGCAATACAGTATTTTTAGTCGCATCTATTTAGACAATCCTGAATGTGGCCTGTTTATGATTGGCGATCCAAAACAGGCGATTTACGGTTTCCGTGGTGCGGACATCTTTACCTACATCAAAGCTCGTAATCAGGTGTCTTCGCACTTTACCTTGGGCACTAACTGGCGTTCAAGTGCGGATATGGTTGCCGCGGTGAACCAAGTGTTTGAGTTGCCATCCAGCCCGTTTATTTATGATCAAGACATCCCATTTTTGCCAGTTAAAGCGAGTCCGAATGCGGATAAGCGCGTTTGGACCATGGCAGGCCAAAAGCAACCAGCGCTGACCTACTGGCTGCAAGATGCTGAAGAAAAACCGTTACCTAAAGGTGAGTATTTAAAAGCAATGTCGACCGCCACGGCGGATCAAATCCAAACCATCTTGTCTTGTGCACAAAATGGTGAGGCGCATTTTTCAGATGGTAAATTAGAACATCCAATAAAGGCTGGTGATATTGCGGTGTTGGTTCGTACCGGTAATGAAGGTCGAATGGTTAAAGAGGCATTGGCCAAGCAGGGCATAGCCAGTGTTTACCTGTCGAACCGAGACAGCGTGTTTACCTCGGTTGTGGCGAGTGATCTACAGCGACTACTGCAAGCGGTATTGACTCCAGAGCATGATAGAGCGCTGCGTGCCAGTTTGGCTTCTGAGTTGTTTGCGCTAGATGCAGGCACGCTCGATAAACTCAACAATGATGAGAATGAGTGGGAAAGTGCGATCAATGAATTCAAAGAGTATCGAAAACTTTGGGTTCAACGTGGCGTACTACCTATGCTGCGCAGTGTAATGAGCAAACGTCATATTGCTGAAAGATTGTTGGAAGAAGATAACGGTGAGCGAGCCTTGACTGACTTAATGCACATCGGTGAACTATTGCAGCAAGCAAGTATAGAGCTCGATAGTGACCATGGTTTGCTGCGCTGGTTAGCTCAAGCGATCAGCGATGCAGAAAATGGACTGGGTGGCAGTGATGACCAAATACAGCGTTTGGAATCAGAACGGAACTTAGTTCAGATCGTTACTATCCATAAGTCCAAAGGTTTGGAATATGACTTGGTCTTCTTGCCTTTTGTCTTGAGTTATCGTGAAGCCAGTGAAGCAAAATACTATGATGCTGAGCAAGACAGAACGGTACTCGACATTACCAAACAAGATGCCGCTTTAGCGCAAGCAGATAAAGAACGCTTAGCCGAGGATTTGCGATTAATTTATGTAGCATTAACTCGCGCCGTTTATGGTTGCTTTATTGGCGCTGCGCCACTGCGTAACGGTCGCTCTACCAAAGAACCGACAGGGGTTCACCATAGTGCGATGGGGTATTTACTGCAAGATGGTGAGCAAGGTGGCATTAGTGATTTGTCTAACGCAATCCAAAAGCAGGTCACAGGGTTAAGCGCTGTGGCGTGTTCATCTTTGCCTGAGGAACATGATGGGCCATTCGTTTTGGTCGAGGCAGAACAGACTGAATTGAATGCTCGAGAGTTAGCACAGCAAATTGATCGTCACTGGCGCATTACCAGTTACTCTGGGTTGGTTAAGCAAGGCCATTCCCATCACAGCGATGATGCGTTAACTGACTTGATGAAACTGGATGTCGATTCTTCTGGCGAGCAAGATGACGAAGAAATGCTGGAACCTGAGCAGACGATTTTCACCTTTCCTCGTGGTGCGCGCCCTGGTACGTTTTTGCATTCCCTGTTTGAGGAGGTTGAGTTTACTGAGCCTGCTAGTAGCGATGAGAATACGCAAACCATTTTACGTTTGATGGAAAGCGAACAGCTTGAAGAAAGTTGGCTACCCGTATTACAGACTTTGATTGATACCGTACTCGCCACGCCATTGGACGGCAGAAAGATGCTACTTAACCAAAAACAGCCAGCGCAACGTTTGGTCGAGATGGAGTTCTTACTACCGATCGAAGTGCTCTCTTCTCCGGCACTAAATCGAGTTATACAGCGTCATGATCCTTTGTCGGCTAAAGCGGGTGACCTCGGCTTTCAAACTGTGCAAGGTATGCTCAAGGGCTTTATCGATTTAGTCTTTGAAGACAGTGGCAAATACTATGTATTGGACTGGAAGTCGAATTATCTTGGCGACGATGTCAGTCACTATCATGGTGACGCGTTAAAAGCTGCAATGGCGGATCACCGCTACGATCTTCAATATCAAATATATGCTTTGGCGTTACACCGTTTTCTACGTAGTCGCTTACCTAACTACGATTACCAACACCACTTTGGTGGCGTCTATTACCTATTTTTACGTGGTATGGATGGCGAAAGTGAACATGGTATTTTCTCTGCAAAACCTAGCTTAGAGTTTTTAGATGATATGGACAGGTTAATTGATGGGTTACCGATTGACACTAAGTACAACAGCGCAGGTCAAGGAGAGTTAATTTAACCATGTTGAATCTTATCTCTAAACTAAAACAGCTTGCGGCGAAAGGCTCTATCCGCCAATTGGATTATCAATTCGCGCGCTTTATTCAAACACAATCGAATGATGATTGTCTGGCATTTATTGCTGGTGTGGTAAGCAGTGAATTAGGCAAAGGACATATTTGTTTGCCTCTGACTGATCCGCAGGGTCAAAGTACAGACTTGGCAGCCAAGTTAGGTCTGTTTGGTGATAATGCGCTTGAGCTGAATAGTGAATTGGTCTCTATCGATTGGCATCAGCGATTAAATGACTCATCCCTAGTTGGTAAACAGGGTGAATCACTTCCTCTTATCTTCGATGGCGAACGACTTTATCTTCATCGCTACTGGCATTACGAAGTCACACTCGCAGATAGATTAAATAGCTTTGGGACTCCTATGATCCTAAAGCCTGAAGAAGGCCAGAAACTGACGGAATTATTGAATCATTTATTTGCGCGAAACTACCGCTATCTTTTTGAAAGTATTAATAATGAACCTGATCTTTCGGCGGTTAAAATTCAACGCTTAGTCTGTGACCATTTGGACATAGTGGCAGAAGAAACGTTGGATTGGCCTACCATAGGCCAAAAGCTCTCTACAGCCAAAAAAATTGAACAATACTCGGTGCTTGATGAGCTCGTTCCGTTGTCTGCTTGTGTCAATTGGCAGAAGGTTGCGGCCGCGGTGGCACTGACAAGGCGATTCGCTGTTATTTCTGGTGGACCTGGTACCGGTAAAACGACCACAGTGACCAAACTGCTTGCCGCGCTTATTGAACAAGCGAAGCAGAGCAACGATCTACCGACAATTAAGCTGGTGGCACCAACGGGTAAAGCTGCGGCTCGTCTGACTGAGTCTATTGGTAAAGCTGTTGCACAATTACCTGTAGAAGAGGCGCTTAAACAAGCCATTCCAACAGATGCGAGCACCATCCATCGTTTACTTGGCGCATTGCCTAACAGTGCAGAGTTTAGACATAACCAAAACAACTTGCTGCATTTAGACATTTTGGTGGTGGATGAAGCCTCAATGGTTGATTTGCCAATGATGTATAAATTGGTTGATGCACTACCTAAACACGCTCGCTTGATTTTATTGGGGGATAAAGATCAGCTCGCCTCAGTAGAAGCGGGGGCGGTACTGGGAGATATCTGCTCATTCAATCAATTTGGTTACAGTGCTGCGCAAGGCAATTTGGTAGCTCAACTGACAGGCTATAAAACGCTATCTCATTGTAATCAGAGCAACATCTCTATTGCCGATAGCTTGTGCATGCTGCAAAAGAGTTACCGCTTCGATGCTCGTTCGGGGATTGGCCAGTTAGCAAAAGCGATCAATGCGGGCTCAGCGCAGCAGGTGGATTGGGTATGGCAGAAATCGTTTGAAGATATTGCTAAGTATCCGATAGATAGCCAGCACTATACGCATATGATTCAAACGTTAGTGGCTGAGTATAGTCATTACTTGAAACGTATTGAACGTGTCGAAATGAACCCAGATACAGGTGAAGAAGAGACACTTAAGCAACGAGCTAAATCGGCCTTAGATGCGTTTAGTCGCTGTCGATTGCTTTGTGCGATTCGCGAAGGTGACTTCGGTGTGACGGGCCTTAATCAGCGTGTTGAACGAGCTTTAGTCACTCGCAAGTTAATTCAAGTACAGGATGAGCTTTGGTATCACGGTAGACCTGTCATGGTGACTCGAAATGATCACGGGCTCGGTTTGTATAATGGTGATATTGGGCTTTGCATTCGAGATGAGCAAGAAGGCAAACTGAAAGTATTTTTTGAATTGCCTGATGGTACGGTGAAAGCAGTATTGCCAAGTCGAGTGCCTGAACATGAAACGGCCTACGCGATGACGATTCACAAATCTCAAGGCAGTGAGTTTGAGCATACTTTAATGATCTTGCCGCCGGAATTTACGCCTATCTTGACTCGTGAGCTGATTTACACAGGGATCACACGTGCCAAAAAACGTTTAAGTCTGTATATCGATGAGCGAGTGATGAAGCGTGGTATCAAGATTAGAACGGAAAGGGCGAGTGGGTTGGTGAGTCGCTTGAGTGGTCGGTTTGAATCTTAGAATGAAGTGTTGCGTAACCATCCCTGGTTAGCAAAATTAAGCCAGCAGCAATTTATACAAGAGCGGTAGTAAAAGAGATGCTGCGGATGTGGTACTTTTCCTGATAGTTCAATATGAAGGCTTTTAGGCCTTCTGTGACAGGGAAAACACAGTGTACATCCAAGCCCTCTAATAGCTCGTTATCCGCCATATCCCAAAAGCTCTGAATTGAGTTGCAAATAATAGTTTTCATCGAATCGTGCTCTTAGTGACGTTGTTATCAACCTAAGCAATCCGTGCAACTTGACCTGAAAAGGTGAAGCAGAGATGAGTCCTATCGGCTCCTTAAATAAGGAGCCGAAATTTTAACCAATAGAGGATATGAAATAAAGGGTATAAAGTCGGAATTTATGTCAACTTTACGCAATTGTGTCTCTACTTTGAGAAAATTAGGGGTTAAAGTTCGATAGCGAGTACTTTTGACTTTCGCTGGTAGTTATAGAGGTTCTGTTTATGAGAAGGCAGGAAGTTGACATTCATCTCGTGGAAACCTTGTTCTCTAAACCAATGTAAGCTGTGGGTCGTTAATACGAAGATATGCTTAATACCTTGAGCTTTTGACTGTAGTCGCATGTGATTAAAGAGTAATAACCCACGATTTCCATCCCGGTACTCTGGGTGAATTGCGACGCAGGCCATCTCGGCCATCTTCTCTTCTGGATAAGGGTATAGAGCGGCGCAACCTATTATGAGGCCATCTTTTTCAATAATGGTGAATTGATGGATTTCCTGCTCCAACTGCTCACGGGAGCGGCGAACCAATACACCTTGTTCTTCCAGTGGGCGAATCAAATCGAGAATACCACCGATATCATCAATATCTGCCAGCCTGACTTGTTCAGCACTTGCTTGTACGACTTGCGTGCCGATACCATCTAGTGAGAACAACTCTTGAACCAGTGCACCATCAACTTTATAACTCACTAAGTGACTTCTTGGTACGCCAGCATGACAAGCGGATATCGCTGCGCGTAAAAAACGTAAAGTACCGGAAGAGTTATCGCCTCCTACATCTACATCTTGCTCAAGTCTCTGCAGGAACTGTTCAGCTTCACGTGGGAAGAGCTCAGCAAGTGCATTACCATCTTCATCGATAATGCCTTGCTCGGAACAGAAGCCGATTAACTTATCGGCTTTTAATCGGATAGCGACTTGAGTCGCCACCTCTTCTGAAAGCAAGTTAAAGGACTCACCTGTTACTGAGCTTGCAATTGGGCCAAGCAAAACAATAGAGCCCTGATCCAGCATGCGGTTAATGCCTTCAACATCAATCCGGCGAATCTTGCCGCTGTGACAATAGTCGACACCGTCATCGACACCAAGAGGTTGAGAAATCACAAAATTACCACTCACGACATTGAGCTGAGTACCTGCCATCGGTGTATTGCTTAGACTCATAGAAAGTTGAGCGGTGATGGCAAGTTGCAACTGACCAGAGGCTTGCATGACATAATTGAGGGTAGTTTCATCCGTTACACGGATCCCTTTGTGATAGGGCGAAAGGTGGTCATTTTTTTCTAAAATACTCGTGATCTGTGGCCTTGCCCCATGCACCAATACGATTTTTACTCCAAGGCTGTGTAATAAAGCTAAATCGCTAATGATGTTGGAGAAGTTGTTGTCAGCAACTGCTTCACCGCCAAGCATGATCACCATGGTTTTGCCTCGGTGAGCATTAACATAAGGGACAGACTGTCTGAATCCTTTTACGAGTGCTGTGTTTCTTATTTTCACGGTACAACCTAGTGGTGAATTTATATTTAATAATATTGCAATTTTATTCCATTTTGAGCAAGCGAATTTTTGGAACTGCTTTCTGATAATTATATAGCGGTTATTGTTCGATTTAATTTTAGGTGTTATAGAAGGCGAAAATGAGTGAATGAAGCTCGATAGATGCTGCGTTTGTATGAGTTTAGTCTTACACTAACTGCATAGGTGAGGTAATTATTACTACCATAACTAGAAATCAAGTGGATAATTTGAGCGCGCGTAAAAAGAAAGTTGTAGAACGAACAGTATTGCTACTGGCGCTGTGTGCTGCAGCGGCGTTGATCGCCTTATCTGTCCCGCTTTATCAGCACTATTTATCGATAACTTACCCTAAGTCGAACGTTTATGGCACTTGGGTAGAGCAAGATGTTGCACGTTATTCTGCGGAAATATTTACTTTGGGCCCTGCTGGTGTGTCGATCGATGGTGGCGTGGTGGACACTCAGTACAGTTTTGATGGGACTTATGTGGAATACCAGGTCGGTGATAAGGAGCGTCGTTATTTAATGCTCAATGAAAGCTTTACTAAGATGAAACTTATCTCTCAGCCACATTATCAACCTGTGTTCCATTTGTCAGAAAACGTTAAAAATAACATTCGCTAACCTCTCTTTGATTGCGCAAATTCCTTGAGTTTGTCATGCTGATTAGATTGCTAGAGAGGAATCTAATCCGTGTTCAAAAAATATCTTCCTATCGCTGCAGCCACGTTACTTTTTGGCTGTGCTCAACCGACCGAACGTGCTCAACAATATACGGGCGACGAATTCAACACGATTTTGAATAAAACTGCAGTTGTTGAATCTGACAAACCGCGTGATTTTACCGAGTTTCATAAGCAGGCTGAACAAGTGGTCAATAAGTCGCCTTCTATGGCTTCGGTTTATCAACCTCTGTATGAAAAGCTGAATGAATGGGTACTACAAAGTGGTGACCCAAGTGAACTAGCAAATTTTGATATTCAAACAGCGCAACTAGGTGGCGGTGATAGCAAGGGTAACGTGTTATTTACTGGCTATTTCTCTCCAGTGATGGAGTTACGCCATGAGCCGAATGAAACCTTCAAATACCCTGTTTATGGCAAACCAAATTGTGATAGCAATTGCCCAACTCGCGCTGAAATATACTCGGGTGCACTAGCTGGTCAAGGGTTAGAGTTAGGCTATGCGGCGAACATGATTGATCCGTTTTTAATGGAAGTGCAGGGCAGTGGATTTGTTCATTTTGAGGATGATGACACGCTTGAGTATTTCGCTTACGGCGGCAAAAATAATAAAGCTTATGTCAGCATTGGTCGCGTCCTGATTGAGCGTGATGAGGTCGCGCGTGAAAACATGTCGATGAAAGCGATCAAAGACTGGGTGCTAGCTAACGATGAAGCAACCGTGCGTGAACTGTTAGAGCAGAACCCTTCATATGTGTTCTTTTTGCCACAAGCCGATGCGCCTGTGACAGGATCGGCAGGTATCCCTCTATTGCCAATGGCATCAGTTGCGGGTGATCGCTCAATCTTTCCAATGGGTACGCCAATCTTAGCCGAAGTACCTTTATTGAATGCCGATGGTACTTGGAGTGGTGCTCACCAATTGCGTCTGTTGATTGTCCTTGATACTGGAGGTGCAGTGAAAAGAAACCACCTAGACCTATACCACGGAATGGGGCCAAGAGCTGGCACTGAAGCGGGACATTACAAACACTTTGGCCGAGTCTGGAAACTTGGTTTAAAAGGTGGGGTAACGCAAGCGCCTTGGGCAATACCACCAGAGAAGTTACAATAGAACTTCACATCTAGACTTTTTAATAAAGAGTGCGTATAAATCGCACTCTTTATTTTTGTACCCTGACTTAGCGGAAGAATAGCACCATGCGCGAACTCGATACTCCAGCTTCTGATAACTACAACCAACGTTTTGGCGGCACTCGTCGTTTATACGGTAATAGCGAAGTAGAAATCCTACGCGCAGCGCATGTCTGTGTGATTGGTATTGGTGGTGTAGGATCGTGGGCAGCGGAAGCGTTAGCTCGAACGGGTGTGGGTGAATTAACCTTGATTGATATGGATGATGTTTGCGTTACCAACATCAACCGTCAGATTCATGCAATGTCAGGGACGGTAGGCCAGAGCAAAATTGAAGTGATGGCAGAGCGCATTAAATTGATTAACCCTGAGTGTAAAATCAATCTGATTGATGATTTTATTACACCAGACAATCAGCATGAGTACTTGAGTAAAGAGTTTGATTACGTACTGGACGCGATTGACAGCGTAAAAGCGAAAGCATCACTGCTTGCATATTGTCGCAGCAATAAAATTAAAGTGATTACGACTGGTGGCGCTGGTGGTCAAACAGATCCAACTCAAATCAAGGTGGCGGACTTAACCAAAACTATTCAAGATCCGCTGGCGAAAAAGATTAAAGATACCTTGCGCCGTCATCATAACTTTCCGAAGAATCCACAGCGTAAGTTCAATATCGAGTGCGTGTTTTCTACTGAGCAGTTGAAGTACCCACAAGCTGACGGCAGTGTTTGTGGAGTCAAATCGACAGCGGAAGGACCAAAACGTATGGATTGTGCTAGTGGGTTTGGTGCGGCGACGGTTGTTACGGCGACGTTTGGTTTTGTTGCGGTTGCGCGCATCGTAGAAAAACTGATTCAAAAGCACAGTAAATAGTTTGGTTCGATCTGGAGAGTAGTATGTCCTCGTTTCCTCAATCCCCGTTTGGTCACGAAATCAGTGCTGAAGATATTGCACAAACAATGCAAAACTTCAAAGGCTGGGAAGACCGTTATCGCCAAGTAATTCAATGGGGCAAAAAGCTCCCATCAATGCCAGATGAACTAAAATCTGAACAGGTAACCGTCTCTGGGTGTGAGAGTGTCGTTTGGCTAGTGAGTGAGAAGCTTGATGGACAATGGTATTTTTGCGCCGATTCGGATGCGCGTATCGTGCGCGGTTTAATCGCTTTGGTGATGGCGGCTTATGATGGTAAAGGCGCCGAAGAGATACAATCATTTGATATTGATGGTTACTTTGAAAAACTCGGCTTAATTGCTCACTTAAGTCCATCTCGTGGTAATGGCTTGAAAGCAATTGTTGATCAGATCAAGCAAACTGCCACTTAAAATAACATTGTTCAATAAATAACCACTTCTATATTAACGCCTTAGTAATTTCATGGCTTTACTGTGCTTGTTGTCACCGCGTAAAGGCTGTACAATTCGCGCCCTTAATTAATGTTCCGTCGCTTGAGAGGCCACATGACCACTGAAAAAATTAATCTACTCGACTTTGATCGCCAAGGTATGCGTAAGTTTTTTGCCGATGAACTCGGTGAGAAAGCGTTCCGTGCAGATCAAGTCATGAAGTGGATCTACCATTTCGGTGTCGATAACTTCGATAACATGACCAACATTAACAAGAAGCTACGTGAGAAACTTCAGCATCGCTGTGAGATCAAAGCCCCTGTGGTAGCAGAAGCTCAACACTCTTCAGACGGCACTATTAAATGGGCGATGAAAGTTGGCGATCAAGACGTAGAGACGGTATACATCCCAGAAGATGACCGCGCTACGCTGTGTGTTTCTTCGCAAGTAGGTTGTGCACTGGAATGTAAATTCTGTTCAACTGCTCAGCAAGGTTTCAACCGCAACTTGAAAGTGTCTGAAATCATTGGTCAGGTTTGGCGTGCTGCGCGCGAAGTTGGTCTACAAAAAGAGACAGGGCGTCGTCCAATTACTAACGTCGTAATGATGGGTATGGGTGAGCCGCTTCTAAACATGAAGAACCTGATCCCAGCACTAGAAATCATGCTTGATGACCTCGGCTTTGGCCTTTCAAAACGTCGTGTAACCGTATCGACATCGGGCGTTGTTTCTGGCCTTGACCAAATGACAGGTAAAATCGATGTAGCCTTGGCAATTTCTCTTCACGCGCCAAACGACAAGCTGCGCAGTGAAATTATGCCAATCAATGACCGTTGGGATATTCAAGATTTCCTAGCGTCAGTGCGTCGCTACATTGAATCTTCAAATGCTAACCGCGGTAAAGTAACTGTAGAGTATGTGCTACTTGACCATGTTAACGATGATATGGACCATGCACGTGAATTGGCAGAGTTGATGAAAGACACGCCATGTAAAATCAACTTGATTCCATTTAACCCTTATCCAGGTTCGCCTTATAAGAAGCCAAGTAACTCACGTATTGACCGTTTCCAGAAAACGTTAATGCAATACGATCACACGGTGACGATTCGTAAAACTCGTGGTGATGATATTGATGCTGCATGTGGTCAGTTAGTGGGAGACGTTATCGATCGCACTAAACGTACAGCGATGAATAAAGCGGCAAAAGGTGACACTATCGCCGTAAAAGCGGTGTAATACTTAAGTCGAAAATTACTAAGCCAGAGCCTTGCTCTGGCTTTTTTGTTACATCAATACACAGATATTCTGTCAAATTAAGGAAAAACCTTGAGCTGACTGTAAATTATGCACATCTCTTGTGTTGTTTCATCCTTGATATCTATTAGAATTGAAAGTTAACACTCTAAAGAGGCATCTTTGAAATTTCGTGGAGTGTGGCTTGGTTCGGAGCTGGCATCTCCAAGCAAAAATTCATTAAACATGATTGATACAAGACTACCAATAAAGAAAAACAAAAGTAAATGCAATCGTGCTCATAAAGTTAAGAGATAAATTACGACCATGACAGCTGAAAAAGAAATGACAGCAACAGAGCAGACGCATTCAAATGTAGTCGAAGCGGGGACGCTATTAAAACAAAAGCGTGAACAACTAGGATTAAGTCAAAAACAGATTGCTGATCGCCTGCGTTTACGTGTTTCGATTATCGAAAGTATTGATAACAACGAGTTCTCTTCTGATCTCGTAGCAACCTTTACTAAAGGTTATCTTCGTTCTTACGCGAAAGCGGTAGGTATCAGTGAAGCGGAAGTATTGAGCGCTTACACTACGCTCGATAATCCTGAGCCAGAAGAACAAACAATGCAGAGCTTTTCTCGCCAAACAAAGCGTGAAAGACATGACAGCCGCATTATGACGATCACTTGGGGAATCTTGGTGGTCATTATCGGTATCTCGTCAGTTTGGTGGTGGCAAAATCAACAAACTAGCATCGTCGATTTGACTCAAGCAACAGATCAGGAATTAGAGCTGGAGCAGCAACTTGAAAATGCTCAACAAGCAGAGCTTAATCCGGCTGAACCTGTGTTGGTCGTTGAGCCAGCAACAGAGCAAGACGCTGAACCAACAACCCTACCAGAAGTTGTAGAGCCTGAAGTCAGTGAAGAACTTGTCACACCTGAAAGTGAACCAACACAGCCAGTAGAAGAAGTGGCGAAAATTGAGCCAGTTGCAGAGCCTCAAGCGCCTGTAGAAGAGCCTGTACCTACCGTAGCCGCGAATCTACTCAGCATGACATTTAACGGTGATTGCTGGATTCAGATTAAAGACAAATCAGGTAAAACGATTTCTAGCGGTGTGAAAAAATCGGGTCAAACTTTAGAATTGACCGGAGAAATGCCATATAAAGTGGTTTTAGGCGCGCCAAGAAACGTTTCAATGACATTAGCAAGTGAACCTGTCGACCTTTCTGGGTATACTTCAGGCAAAGTTGCAAGATTCACCTTACCTTAGATATTACTATGCAATACGAATCTCCTATTAAACGTCGCCCATCGACTCGTATCTACGTGGGCGATGTACCTATTGGTGATGGCGCACCTATCGCAGTGCAGTCGATGACCAACACAAGAACAACAGACGTAGACGCGACTGTTGCTCAAATCCGAGCGTTAGAAAACGTAGGTGCAGACATTGTTCGTGTCTCTGTGCCAACGATGGATGCTGCAGAAGCATTTAAGCTCATCAAACAGCAAGTAAACATTCCTCTTGTTGCAGATATTCATTTTGATTACCGCATTGCGCTTAAAGTCGCGGAGTATGGTGTTGATTGTTTGCGTATCAACCCAGGTAACATCGGTAATGAAGAACGTATTCGCTCTGTTGTTGACTGTGCTCGTGACAAGAATATTCCAATTCGCATCGGTGTGAACGGTGGCTCTCTGGAAAAAGATATCCAGATGAAATACGGCGAACCAACACCGGAAGCGCTGGTTGAATCAGCAATGCGTCATGTGGATATTCTGGATCGCCTTAACTTCGATCAGTTTAAAGTGAGTGTGAAAGCATCTGATGTTTTCCTAGCGGTTGATTCTTACCGTTTGCTGGCTAAGAAGATTGACCAACCACTTCACCTTGGCATTACAGAGGCTGGTGGTGCTCGCGCAGGTGCGGTTAAGTCCTCTGTGGGCCTTGGTATGCTTTTGGCCGAGGGTATTGGTGATACATTACGTATTTCGCTAGCAGCAGATCCTGTAGAAGAAATCAAAGTTGGCTTTGATATTCTAAAATCATTACGTATTCGCTCTCGTGGCATCAATTTTATTGCGTGCCCAAGTTGTTCTCGTCAGGAGTTCGATGTAATCGGTACGGTGAATGCTCTAGAACAGCGTCTAGAAGATATTATTACTCCGATGGATGTTTCCATCATTGGTTGTGTTGTGAATGGCCCAGGTGAAGCGGAAGTTTCTCATTTAGGTCTTGCAGGCAGTAACAAGAAGAGTGCTTTTTATGAAGACGGAAAACGTCAAAAAGAGCGCTTCGATAACACTGACCTTGTGAATCAACTGGAAGCGAAGATTCGAGCGAAAGCTTCTATTCTGGATGAGCAACAACGCATCGACATTAAAGTACAAGATTAATCTCAACCAAGATTACGGTAAGTAAGACAAATTACGGTAGATATTGTGGCAAAAACTATTCAAGCAATTCGAGGCATGAACGATTGTCTCCCAACTCAATCACCACTGTGGCAGAAGCTAGAAAGCACAGTGAAAAACGTAGTCAGCGCATACGGTTATAACGAAGTGCGCATGCCAATCGTTGAGATGACGCATCTATTTAGCCGTGCAATTGGTGAAGTAACAGACGTTGTTGAAAAAGAAATGTACACGTTTGAAGACCGCAACGGTGACAGCCTAACGCTACGTCCTGAAGGGACTGCGGGTTGTGTACGTTCTGGTATCGAAAACGGCTTGTTGTACAACCAAGAACAGCGCCTATGGTACATGGGTCCAATGTTCCGTCACGAGCGTCCACAAAAAGGCCGTTACCGTCAGTTCCACCAATGTGGCGTGGAAGTGTTTGGTCTAAATGGTCCAGATGTAGATGCAGAGCTTATCATGATGACCGCACGTCTATGGCGTGAGTTGGGTATCGACAAGCATGTTCGCCTTGAATTGAACTCTATTGGTTCTCTAGAAGATCGCGCGAACTACCGTACGGCATTGATTGCATTCTTAGAACAGCACATCGATGTTTTAGATGATGACTGTAAGCGTCGTATGCACACTAACCCATTACGTGTACTGGATACTAAGAATCCGGATGTACAAGCGATTCTGGGTGACGCGCCACGTCTATCTGATTACTTAGGCGAAGAGTCGAAAGAACATTTTGCTGGTTTGTGTGAACTTCTTGACGCTGCAGGTATCGAATACACAGTAAATGAACGTTTGGTTCGTGGTTTAGATTACTACAACCGCACGGTATTTGAGTGGATCACTGAGAGCTTAGGTTCTCAAGGCACAGTGTGTGGTGGTGGCCGCTACGATGGTCTAGTTGAACAGCTAGGCGGTAAAGCGACACCAGCTGTAGGCTTCGCTATGGGTCTAGAGCGTCTTGTGCTGATGCTAGAAACACTCGAGCTGAACGAAGTACGTCGCAGTGTTGACGTGTACATGGTAACAGCAGGTGAAGGTACGACTATCGCGGGTATGAAGCTGGCAGAACAGCTACGTGAGAAAGTGCCTGGTCTACGCGTAATGAACCACTTCGGTGGCGGTAACTTTAAGAAGCAGTTTAAGCGTGCAGATAAAGTGGGTGCAGCAGTAGCATTGGTTCTTGGTGAGAACGAAGTTGCAGACAATACAGTTGTACTGAAAGACCTTATCGGTGGTACGCAAGAGACTTACAGCCAAGCAGACGTTATTGCTAAGCTAGCTGAACTGGTTTAACAACATATTTTAGAGTGGCGAGGCATTCGCCACTTTTTATAAGAGGACAGGAAGTGGAACTCTACGATTCTGAAGAACAACAAGTAGAAGCAATCAAAGATTGGTGGAAAGAAAACGGTAAAGCGGTCATTTTTGGCGCAGTTATCGGTTTAGGCGGCCTATTTGGTTGGCGCTATTACCAAGATTCAGTGACAGCGGCTCAAGAAGCAGCGTCAGAGAGCTATACAAAAGCCGTTCAACAGCTAGCGACACAAGGCGCTGCCGCTGAAGGTACGATCCAAGGTTTTATTGACGCAAACAAAGAGACTCAATATGCCGTTCTTGCAGCACTTCAACTTGCAAAAGTTCAAGTAGAAGCAGGCAACATTGACGAAGCTTTAGCGCAACTAGAATGGGCGAAAACGGCAACTAAAGATGAAGCTGTTTCTGCTGTGATCAACTACCGTTTGGCTCGTTTAAAAGCTGAGCAAGGTGAGTTTGACGCCGCAATCGCTGAGCTTAACGCTATCACAGATGAAAGCTGGGCTGGTCGTGTTGCTGAACAGCGTGGCGATATTCTACTACGTAAAGGCGATACTCAAGCAGCGTATGCCGCTTACACAGAAGCTCAACAAGCAGGTGATGCGAGTCAGACTCTGCAAATGAAGTTGGATGATCTAGCCAAGTAAGGGCGACATGCATGAAGGAAATGCTAAAGAAAGCACTCGCAGTTGCCATCTTTACTGGTGTGCTTGCGGGCTGTGCTAGTGAAGAAGATACAATTGTCATGGCACCTGTACCACAGGTGAGCAGTGAATTTACTCCCCAAAGTGTGTGGAGTAACTCTATCGGCAATGGCGTTGATTTCTACTACTCAAAACTGTCACCAGAGTACGCTTATGGCAAAGTTTTTGTCGCAAGTCGTGACGGTAAAGTGAAAGCGCTGGATCCTGAAAATGGTAAAACATTGTGGGAACAAACCGTAGAAGCTGATGTTTCTCCACGTTTATCAGGCGGTATTACTGCAGGTTATAGCCAGTTGTTTATCGGTAGCGAAAACGGCGAAGTGATTGCTCTTGATGAAGAGACGGGTGAGCTAAACTGGCGTGTAGAAGTTGACGGCGAAGTTCTTGCGGCTCCGGCAACGGATAGCAACCTTGTTATTGTTCATACCAATAAAGGTACTGTCTTAGCGCTTAGCCAAGAAGATGGCTCAGAAAAGTGGGCGATCAGTACGGAAGTGCCAAACTTAACATTGCGTGGCAACAGTGCACCAGTGACAGTTTCAGGCGGTGTGTTCTGGGGAACGGCAAATGGTCGCCTTGCTGCTGCTATCGCTGAGCGTGGTCAATTGATCTGGCAACAACCAATTGGTCTTCCTCAAGGTGCAACGGAAATTGATCGTCTGGTTGATGTTGATGCAACGCCACTTGTTTTAGGCAGTACGCTTTACATTATTGGCTATAACGGCCAGTTGACAGCGATTGACCTGCGTACAGGCAAGCCTGCGTGGAAACGTAATTACTCATCGGCAACAGATATCGCTAGTGATGGTAGTCGTTTGTTCGTTGTTACCGATAAAGATCACTTAGCTGCTTTTGATGCGCGCAGTGGTACTGAGCTATGGAAGAACGAACGCTTAGAGCACAGACTTCTAACGGCACCAACAGTCATCAATGGCTATGTTGTTGTTGGCGATAGCGAAGGTTATCTCTACTGGGTTGATCGCAATAGCGGTGAGTTTGTTTCAAAGCAAGAAGTCGATAGTAGCGGTTTTGCTGTACCACCTATGGTTGTTCCTGGTGGTTACGTCTTAACGACGCGCGATGGCAATGTAAAGAAACTGACGATCAACGAGTAATCGTGTGATATAATTCACATTCGGCTCCTAGCTGGTAACAGTTGGGAGCCGTTTGTTTGTTTTGAAAACAAGAAGTTATGTGTGGTTATAGGTAAGTCGCCAATAGAGTGAAATATGGCGAGTTGTTACCTATAACTACATAAAGAAAAGTATATTGTAGAGGTTGTTATGGTTCCTGTTGTTGCTCTGGTAGGGCGTCCAAACGTTGGTAAATCAACGTTATTTAACCGACTGACTCGCACGCGTGACGCTTTGGTTGCGGACTTCCCTGGCTTAACTCGTGACCGTAAGTATGGCCAAGCTAAGCTTGGTGAACACGAATTTATTGTGATTGATACCGGCGGTATTGATGGCACTGAAGAAGGCGTAGAAACCAAAATGGCAGAGCAGTCGCTTGCAGCGATTGATGAAGCTGATGTTGTGCTATTTATGGTAGACGGCCGTGCTGGTTTAACTGCTTCAGATGAAGCCATTGCTCAGCACCTACGCAAAATTGAAAAGCCTTCGATGCTTGTTGTGAACAAGGTTGATGGTATTGACGCAGATGCAGCAAGCGCTGAATTTTGGCAGCTTGGTGTTGAAAACATGTACCAGATTGCTGCGGCTCACGGTCGTGGTGTAACTGCTCTGATTGATCTTGCACTTAACCCATTTGCTGAGAAATTGCTTGAAGAATCTAAAGGCGAAATCGAAGACTTAACTGATTTCATCGATGATGAAGAAGAAGAGAAACTTGATTTCACTGAAGAAGAAGCGGAAGCAGAATTCCAGCGTCTTCAAGATCAACCGATCAAGCTGGCGATTATCGGTCGCCCGAACGTAGGTAAATCAACGCTAACTAACCGTATTCTCGGCGAAGAGCGTGTAGTTGTTTACGATATGCCGGGTACAACTCGTGACTCTATCTACATTCCTATGGAGCGTGATGGTCGTGAGTACGTATTGATCGATACAGCTGGTGTTCGTCGTCGTCGTCGTATTAACGAAACCGTAGAGAAATTCTCGGTAGTTAAAACACTAAAAGCGGTAGAAGATGCGAACGTTGTTCTTCTTGTTATTGATGCACGCGAAAACATCTCTGATCAAGATCTTAGCTTACTTGGCTTTGCTTTGAACGCGGGTCGTTCAATTGTGATTGCCGTGAATAAGTGGGATGGTCTAGATACTGATGTTAAAGAACACGTAAAGAAAGAACTCGATCGCCGTTTAGGTTTCGTTGACTTTGCACGTATTCACTTTATCTCAGCACTGCACGGTACAGGCGTTGGTCACTTATTTGAATCGGTTCAAGAAGCCTATAAGTCTGCAACGACTCGTGTTGGTACTTCAGTTCTGACTCGCATCATGAAAATGGCAACGGATGATCACCAACCACCTATGGTTCGTGGTCGCCGTGTGAAGCTGAAATACGCTCACGCAGGTGGTTACAACCCACCAATCGTTGTAGTACACGGTAACCAGGTTAATGAACTTCCAGATTCATACAAACGTTACTTGATGAACTACTACCGTAAGTCTTTGGAAATCATGGGTACGCCAATTCGTATTCGCTTCCAGAGCAGCGATAACCCGTTTGAAGGTAAGTCGAATAAGATGACTCTGTCTCAAGAGCGTAAACGTAAGCGCTTGATGAGCATGATGAAAGATCGCAAAAAATAAGCTTATCTATTTGAGATAAGTTCTGAATTGAAATAAAGCGCCGTAGAATTCTATTGGCGCTTTTTTGTATTTATAGGTTAGAAAATGTCTATTACTCCAACAATCACTCAGTTTTGTCATCAGACGTGGCAACTTGAGTCTACAGCTCTTCTTGTTCAAGAATCCGATAATCAAATCTATGTAGTTACTGAGAAAACCCCATTTCACCCAGTAAGCCATATATGGCCCGATCACCCAGCAGATAGAGGCACTTTAAATGGTGTTGAAGTTGAAGATTGCTTAGTTGGGGCGGTTGAGCTCGAATCTAACACTCTATATGTTGGCAAAGCAATCCCAGTGAAGCGAGACGAACCAGGTTGGGCTTTTGTTGTGGTACATGTTTTAGCAAAAGCGGATTTAGCCATTGAAGAAGGACAAGTTGTAACCCTTCAAGTGGATAAGGAATACCAAGATAGCCTGAGCCGAGGTCACAGTGCTGGTCATATCGCTTACTTAGCATTGAACAAAGTGCTAGTTGAAGGTGCATATTGGCGTAAAGATGCCGACCGAAAAGATCCACATGGCTACTATGACTTTAATAGTTACGCACAAGAGACAAGCTTTGTAAGTGAAGATAAATGTCTTGATACCTATCGTTTAGGCAAAACACTGCGCAAACGCGGTTTGAATAGCGCTGATGTTCTAACAGATTTAAAAACTATTGAAGAGCAAGTAAATAGACAAATAAACCAGTGGTTGAATTTGGATTCTGTGATTAAGGTTGAGTGCCATGGTGAGTGCTTAACGGATTCACGTTACTGGCAATGTGATTTCAACGAAAAAAGTATCGCAGAAATCCCTTGTGGTGGTACGCATGCCTCTTCTTTGACTGAATTTGATGAAATATTAGTCACTTTAGCTCAAATAGATGCTCAGAATATTGAAATGCACACCGATGTAAAAGGGAAATAGTAGAAATACGATCTTTTTATTAAATTCTAATATCTTGCGTTATTTGTGTTTTATTGGTTTAGTATGCTGTTTTAAATTGAAATGCAGCATATGTAACTTATGCTTTCGGTATGTGGTTATATAAATATTCTTTTGAAGGCAGATCGCTGATCAAATCGTTATTCGCCCACGATCATACTATGATCTTTGTAAGTGTGCGTAAGCTAAAAGTAATACAAAGGTTGTATATGCTATCCTAAAGGCGGCTGAACTGTCGCCAAGTTGCTTTTTTGGGCACCAGTTCTCAGCAAATTATAATAATGAGTAAAGTCAAAGTAGAGCGCCATATGGATAACGAGAGGCTATTAGAAGCGCATCGTTCCGTGAATGGTTTATTAGGCAAGTTAGCATTAGGACTTGAGCGCGATAAGCTAAATCACGAAATTGTTACGCTTTCAGAGCACCTGTTTGGTCAGCGCCTAGCGTCAATATTACGCTTGGATTCTGAAATGCAAACATTACATCTTGAATATGCCCCGAATCTCCCTGATTTTTATAATGATGCGATTGAAGGGGTAGGGGTAGGAAGTACCATAGGATCTTGTGGTGCCGCCGCCTATCACAAAGTCCCAGTTGTTGTCGGGAATATCAACCAGCACGTAAATTGGGCACCGTTTACAGCCCTAACTCAACAAGCTAATCTCCATGCTTGTTGGTCTGTACCGATCCTTTCTCGTGATAATAAAGTATTAGGAACTTTTGCTATATACAGTAGTGTTCCTTCGGAGCCACAGCCTGATGAGATGGAAATCTTGCAAATGTTGGCATCGCTATACTCCATTGCTATCGAAAAATACTTGTTAGAGGAGCGGCTACACTTTCACGCGAGCCGTGATCCGTTAACGCTTTGCTATAACCGTCGTGTTCTCATTCAAAAGGTTGAGAATAGCTTCCGAACGGATTGTGGTAAGAAGCGCTATGTAGCGGCATTTTTTGCTGATATCGATGCCTTTAAATATATTAACGATCGTTTTGGTCATGAGATTGGTGATCAAGTTTTGATAGACGTTGCCGAATGGCTAAAACGTCAATTTTACTCCTGCTCTGCTATTGGTCGATACGGTGGCGACGAGTTTGTTGTGTTTAGTTGTTTTGAAACCGAATCAGAATTCATCGAGTTTTATCATCAAGTAAAACAGAAATTGCAGATTTTTTGTTTACTTGAAGAGTTTCAAGTTTCTATCAGTCTTGGCGCTGCCTGTGGTATAGATATTGATCATGACAGCTTAAAACAGTTGATCAGAGAAGCCGATGTTAGTATGTATCAGGTGAAACGCGAGCATAGAGGTCTAACCAAGCGATCTACTCCTGATTTTGATCATAGTTAGTCACTGACTGTTTGGACACAATAGAGCAAATTGTGAGGATTATTATGAACGAAAATCATTGCCCAGAATGCCAACAAGAGCTTGAATGGCAAGGCCATTATCATTGCTCTCAGTGTGATGAAGGCTATAAGAAAGTTGGATTTTGCCCTGATTGTGATGCGGAACTTGAAAAGCTACAAGCGTGTGGCGCTGCTAGCTACTTTTGTAACAGCTGCAATGAACTCAAATCTAAATCACGAGTTAGATTTGAGTTTCAAAAAATTAATTAACAGTAGAGCGAATTTCGCCATCAGATAAGCGGGTGACCAAGGTGTCGCCCGTTTTCATTTCAGATGCTTTGGTGATCACTTTGCCAGAATCGCTCTGGGTAATGGAGTAACCACGCTTCAATGTAGCTAGTGGACTGACTGTATCTAGTTTTTCTGCGGCTAAGGCAAGCTGATGACGTGTATTGAGTAGTTTTCTATCCATCGCATCTAACAGTTTTTGCTCTAGGCGCTGCAAGTTTGATTGCTGAATACTCAAACGTTTTACAGGCGAATTCAGTTCAAGTCTGTGCTGCTGGCGTTCAACCTTTTGCTGGCGCAATGATAGGTAGCGCTCCATTGAACGTTGAAGGCGCATTTCTAAATCATCAAGTTGTTGACTTTGACGCTGCAACTGATGATTAGGGTGCTGTTTCTCAAGACGGTGGAGTAGTGCAGTAGTACGTTGACGCTGTTGGCTAAGATAGTAGCGTAGAGCGCTCGCGAGTTTTTGTTGGCGAGTCACTAGTGCTTGGCCTTTGTGGCTGTTATCTCGACTAACCAGTTCAGCAGCCGCTGATGGTGTTGGGGCACGCATATCCGCGACAAAGTCGGCAATTGTCACATCCACTTCATGGCCAACGGCACTAATAATAGGTATTTGGCTCGCTGCAATCGTTCGCGCTAGGATTTCATTATTGAAACACCAAAGGTCTTCTAAAGAACCACCACCGCGTCCGACGATCAATACATCACACTCATTGCGGCTGTTAGCACAGCCAATCGCTTGAGCAATTTGCATAGCAGCCTCTTCACCCTGCACCATAGTCGGGTAAACCACGACGGGTAGAGAAGGGTCACGTCGTTTCAGTACATCGAGAATATCGAAAAGTGCTGCGCCAGTTTTCGAGGTGATCACGCCAACTCGTTTCGGATATTCAGGCAATGGTTGCTTATTGGTTTGAGCAAATAAGCCTTCGCCTGCCAACTTCATTTTTAACTCATCAAACTTCTGCTGCAACCTACCGTCGCCTTCTGGCTGCATACTCTCGATGATTAACTGGTAGTCACCACGCGGTTCATACAGTGATAAACGAGCTTTAACGAGAACTTGATTGCCGTTTTGCGGCTTGAAGGTAACACGGCGATTATTGCCACGGAACATGGCACATTTGACCTGGGCGCGAGAGTCTTTAAGCGTTAAATACCAGTGGCCGGAAACAGGAGCAGAGAAGTTTGAGATCTCACCGACTAACCAAACAATACCCATTTCATTTTCTAGTAACAGACGTACTTCAGCATTGAGACGAGAAACAGTGAAGATGTTTTGATTGGTCAGAGATGACACAGCTAATCTCGCGGACGTGAATATGGAAATTAGCGGCAATATAATACATATCAAGGGGGTAAATGCAAGAAAAAAATTAAAAAATTTGTGGTCAAGCGATTACGTAGGCCGTATAATCCGTCCGCAATATCTAATCCAAATGTAGTTAAGTTAGCAAAACTTACTGCCCTCATTATGCGAAACGATGAGACCGGATTGTTCTTTTTACTCCTCTAATTGTGAGATATTGCAAATGCTAAGAATTGCCAAAGAAGCGCTGACATTCGATGACGTACTACTTGTGCCAGCACACTCCACCGTTCTCCCAAACACAGCTGATCTTCGCACTCAGTTGACCAAGAACATCACCCTAAACATCCCAATGATTTCGGCGTCTATGGACACCGTTACTGAAGCTCGTCTAGCGATTGCGCTAGCGCAAGAGGGTGGCATTGGCTTTATCCACAAGAACATGTCTATTGAGCAGCAAGCGCAGATGGTTCACCAGGTGAAGATTTACGAAGCGGGCGTGGTTTCTCACCCTGTTACAGTAAGCCCTGATGCAACGATTGCTGATGTTGTTGCCCTAACAGAAAAGCATGGTTTTGCAGGTTTCCCAGTGGTAACGGATACTAACGAACTTGTTGGTATTATCACTGGCCGTGACGTTCGCTTTGTAACTGACCTTTCTAAGAAAGTAGATGTTGTGATGACACCTAAAGAGCGTCTAGCAGCAGTGAAAGAAGGTGCAACTCGTGAAGAAGTTCAAGAGAAAATGCACAAAGCGCGCGTAGAGAAAGTACTGGTAGTGAACGATGAGTTCCAACTAACCGGTATGATTACCGCAAAAGATTTCCACAAAGCAGAGCGTAAGCCTAATGCATGTAAAGATGCACAAGGTCGTTTACGCGTAGGTGCTGCAGTTGGCGCTGGCGCTGGTAACGAAGAGCGTGTTGCTGCTCTTGTTGAAGCGGGCGTTGACGTTCTACTTATCGACTCTTCACACGGTCACTCTGAAGGTGTTCTAAACCGTATCCGCGAAACTCGCGCAGCATACCCAGATCTAGACATCATCGGTGGTAACGTAGCGACAGGTGCTGGCGCTAAAGCACTTATCGACGCTGGCGTAAGTGCAGTTAAAGTGGGTATCGGCCCTGGTTCTATCTGTACAACTCGTATCGTAACTGGTGTGGGTGTTCCTCAAGTTACAGCTATTGCTGATGCAGCAGAAGTCGCAAACCAGCACGGTATTCCAGTTATCGCGGATGGCGGCATCCGTTTCTCAGGTGATATCTGTAAAGCTATCGTAGCGGGCGCATCATGTGTCATGGTTGGCTCTATGTTCGCGGGTACTGAAGAAGCACCTGGTGAAGTAATCCTATACAACGGTCGTTCTTACAAAGCTTACCGTGGTATGGGCTCACTTGGCGCTATGTCTCAAGGTTCTTCTGACCGTTACTTCCAGTCTGACAACGCAGCAGACAAGCTAGTACCAGAAGGTATCGAAGGTCGTATCGCGTACAAAGGTCGCCTAAAAGAGATCGTTCACCAACAAATGGGTGGTCTACGTTCAAGCATGGGTCTAACAGGCTCTGCAACTATTGAAGATATGCGTACTAAAGCTGAATTTGTACGTATCTCAGGTGCAGGCATGAAAGAGTCTCACGTACACGACGTTCAAATCACCAAGGAAGCACCAAACTACCGTCTAGGTTAATTTCGCTAGAGATTTATACACCTGACGTAAACGTTTGCTTTTTTCCTTGAAGCATTAAGAAGAGGCGAGTACACTCGCCTCCGTTTTAATCACTTAGCTTATAAGACTGCTCAAAATGACTAAAAATATTCATGACCAACGTATTCTGATCTTGGACTTCGGTTCTCAGTACACTCAACTAGTAGCACGCCGCGTACGTGAAATCGGCGTTTACTGTGAACTTTGGAGCTGGGATGTTGAAGAAGCGGATATTCGTGAATTCAATCCAGACGGTATTATCCTATCTGGTGGCCCAGAAAGCGTAACGGAAGAAAACTCTCCACGTGCGCCTCAATATGTATTTGACTCAGGTGTTCCTCTATTAGGTGTATGTTACGGCATGCAGACTATGGCTGAGCAGCTAGGTGGTAAAGTTTCAACTTCTGATGAGCGTGAGTTTGGTTACGCTGCGGTACAAGTTTCAGGCGATTCATCAATCTTCAAAGATCTTGAAGCTTCTCAAGACGTTTGGATGAGCCACGGCGACAAAGTTGTCGAGATTCCAGAAGGCTTCGTTAAAGCGGGCGAGACAGACACATGTCCTTACGCTGCGATGGCAAACGAAGAGAAGAAATACTACGGTGTTCAGTTCCACCCAGAAGTAACGCACACTAAAAATGGCTTACAAATGTTAGAGAACTTTGTTCTTGGCGTATGTGGCTGTGAGCGTCTTTGGACATCTGAGTCAATCATCGAAGACGCCGTTGCTCGTATTAAAGAGCAAGTCGGTGACGACGAAGTAATTCTAGGTCTATCTGGTGGTGTTGACTCATCTGTTGTTGCGATGCTGGTTCACCGCGCAATCGGCGACAAGCTAACGTGTGTATTCGTTGATAACGGCCTGCTTCGCTTGAACGAAGGTCAGCAAGTAATGGATATGTTTGGCGACAAGTTCGGCCTAAACATCATCAAAGTTGACGCAGAAGAGCGCTTCCTAGCAGCACTTGAAGGCAAGTCTGATCCAGAAGAGAAGCGTAAGACTATCGGTCACGTATTCGTTGATGTATTCGATGAAGAGTCTAAGAAGCTGGAAAATGCGAAATGGCTAGCTCAAGGTACAATCTACCCAGACGTTATCGAATCAGCGGCATCTAAGACAGGTAAAGCGCACGTAATCAAATCTCACCATAACGTTGGCGGTCTGCCAGACGATATGGAAATGGGCTTGGTTGAGCCACTACGTGAGCTATTTAAAGATGAAGTACGTAAGATCGGCCTAGAGCTTGGTCTACCTTACAACATGCTTTACCGCCACCCATTCCCAGGTCCTGGTCTAGGTGTTCGCGTTCTTGGCGAAATCAAGAAAGAGTACTGTGACTTACTACGCCGCGCAGACGCTATCTTCATTGAAGAGCTTCACGCAGCAGACCTTTACAACAAAGTATCGCAGGCGTTCACGGTATTCCTACCAGTTCGTTCTGTTGGTGTTATGGGCGATGGTCGTAAGTACGATTGGGTTGTATCACTACGTGCAGTCGAAACAATCGACTTTATGACAGCGCATTGGGCACACCTACCATACGACTTCCTAGGTAAGGTTTCTAACCGTATTATCAACGAAGTAGACGGTATTTCTCGCGTGGTTTACGACATTTCTGGTAAGCCACCAGCGACAATCGAGTGGGAATAAGATTAGGTTAACTCCTACATCTAACTCATTGTAAAATAAATAAAAGCCTTGATGGGTTCCACGTTGTGGAGAGCGTCAAGGCTTTGTTGTATCTGCGCCATATACTCCATTTGGTGAATGGACCAGCCAGATATTAAGCAGTTTAAGTAATTTATCTGGATCTAAGGGTTTAGTCAGGTAATCATTGGCTCCGGCCCGGATACATTTTTCACGATCCTCTGGCATTGACTTGGCCGTCAGAGCAATAATAGGCAAATGCTCAAATCCGCTCATGTTGCGAATATGCTGCATGGTTTCATAGCCATCCATTTCCGGCATCATAATATCCATCAGCACCAAATCGACCTTGTCTCCGCCTTCCAGAAGTGACAGCCCTTCTTTACCGTTATTAGCTATCGTACAGTGGATACCGTGCTCCTCAAGAACGGATGTCAGGGCAAAAATATTGCTGATCTGGTCGTCAACTACCAGCAGATTTTTATTGTTCAGTACATCATTGGAATTAAGTTGATCAAACAGAATACGGAGCTGTTCTTCTGGCAATTGCCTACTGATCTGATGCAGGAAAAGGCTGGTTTCAATAAGAAGGGCACTGCGGCTCATAACTGGCGAAACTGGGTGCTGCTCCGCCACCTGGTCAACCATTGCCTGTAGTGGTTTGGTCAGAGGCTCATTACTGTGAATGATCAAAGGTGTCGTTAAACTGTCACTCAACCCGTCGATAACCTGCTGAATAAACGAAATATCGGTTGCCTGGCTGATGTTTAATACTATGCAGTCATAGGTTGTGTCTTGAGCCATCTTTATCATCGAATCGGTGTTTTCGCAGGTATCTATTTTTAATCCCGGCGCGGTGAGGAACTCCGACAGAGAGGCCGTCATCGCTGTTTTTTCTGCAATGATCAACACTTGCGCCTCAGCCTTTTTGATGCGTGAGGAAAATGCTTCCATTATCTGTTTTGCGGTTTCATCATCAATAGGTTTGAAGGAAGAACCGATAGCCCCCATTTTTACCAGTTCTGGGTTGCGCAGCTTGTTGTAGTCTTCGGTCAGTACATATACAGGAATATGTCGTGTTTTAATATTTGCCTTGAGCTTCTCCAAGACCAGAGTCCCGTCTACACACTCAGCATCTTCCGACATGATAATCGCAGTTGGGAGCAGTTCCTCAGCAAACTGAAGGCCTTTACCACCATCGAAAGCGGTAACAACATTGAAGCCGGTTTGCTCCCCCTGTTTTTTCAATTGAGCATGAAGCTCAGGATTACTCTCGATAATCAAAAGACGGCGTTCCGCAAGCTGATCTGTGTCACTAATGTCTACACTAGAATTCTCAAACTCAGAGGCGGCCGCAGATACTTCCTCATCAAGCAGAGCAAATTCTGCTGGGATATGGGCTTTTTGCAGCTCAGTCAAGCCTAAGGAATTGGAAGCTTCATTAGTATTGGCGGCAGCGGGAACATCCCTTTGCGCCGTAAAGATATCTGAAGATGAGTCGTGGCCTAATTCGGGGCCGATGAGTTCTAGCGGCAAGTAGGTGTACATGGTTGTACCAACGCCAACCTTACTGGTCACAGTAATATACCCACCGAGCAATTCAATCAACTGCCTAGAAATGGACAATCCCAGCCCGGTGCCTCCGTATTTACGGTTGGTATTTCCGTCCCCTTGGGCAAAGGCATTGAACACCGCATTCAGCTTGTCACTATCTATGCCAATTCCGCTATCAGCAACTTTGACGCACAGCATGTCCTGGTGGACTTCCTTACCATCAGAGTCTTTTATGCCTTTGTTAATGCGTTCTATGACCAGTTGCACTTCGCCTTTTTCGGTAAATTTAAAGGCATTTGACAGTAGGTTAATGATCACTTGCTGGAATCGCTTCGGATCGGTCTTAATCGTTGTCAGGCCGCTGTCATTACGTGTAGTGAAGGCCAAGCCCTGCATGTTGGCTACTTCGATATAGCGTTGGTAAAGATTGGTCAGGAAGCTGTCCAAGTTCATATTTTCGATGATGACATCAAACTTACCCGCCTCAATTTTTGACAGGTCAAGGACGTCATTGATTATCGAAAGAAGATCGCTTCCGGAGCGGTGGATTACTGTCGCGTACTCAATTTGTTTATCAGTCAGGTTTTGCTCTTTGTTCTCTTTTAGCAGGTTGGCAAGAATCAATAGGCTGTTAAGAGGACTGCGTAGCTCATGCGACATATTGGCTAAGAATTCTGATTTGTATTTGCTGGACTGCTCCAGCTCCCTGGCCTGGCGTTCAAGGTCCTGACGTACCTTTTGCAAACTGAGATTTTGGTTACGTAACGTGGCTTGCTTATCTTCTAGCTCGGCTGCTTTTTGCTTGAGCTGCTCATTTGACTCGCCTAACATTCCTTGTTGCTGTTCTAGCTGAGAAGCTTGCAACTGACTCTGGCGTAACAAGTTGGTCATAGTGTCACGCGAGGTAGAAACTCTCATAGCAATACCAATACTGGGAATTACTTGTTCAATAAACTCAAGTTGTCCTCGCGTCATCGGCTGGTTATGTCCAATCTCTATCACCCCTTCCACATTGCCTTCATAAAGCAAGGGAGCAACGACTATGTAGGCGGGGGTAGTATGCGAAGCCGCCGATTGGGCAATGGGTAATCGCTCATTAAGTTCTAGATTCCGTTCAATTATTTTCTTCTGGCTCATCGCTTGGCCTACCAATCCCTCGCCAGGGTAGAACACCATTCCACGTCCATTTTCTCCGTGTTCTACAAGTGCGCCATAGTGAGACATCAGGTGCAACTCCTGACTTGCTTCTGTCCCTTCGGCAGTGTGAGTGCGGTAAACAAAGCCAACTGAGGCGCCTAGATATTCACAAATGAAATCGACAGTGTTTTTAGCCATCTGGGCAAGCGGTAATTCGCCACTGAGTTTCTTACTCAACTCCGATATTCCAGATTTGAGCCAGTCTTGCTGGGCGTTGCTTATGTTTGCTCTTTCAAGATCGTCCACCGCTTTCGTCAGGCTGTTGCGTACTTCTTCAAATTCAGAAAAATAACTGAGTCCACCCGCTATTTTAGAATCAGGATCAGACAGCTTTTTAAGTGTTGGATCGATATCTACTTTGAGTAAATTTCGTGCCTCAGTAATATCATTATGAGACAGTGATTCTGTGATTCTGAGAACCTGTATTAGGGCGGAGCCAATCATATTACTAACACCGAAGGCAATCAAAAAGCCCAAAACAAGTGAAAATAAGGTCACTCCGATCAGCACTGCGACTGTACTGTCCATACTGTTCACCAGTTTAGCCAGCGCAGTTTTGGCATCAGTTTGTTCCTCATTGGCTGCGGTTGTCAGCAAATGGTCCACCTCTGCATAAATCGTCCGCTCCAACTGATCGGTAGTGGCAATCGCATCTTTTTTGGTCTGGGGATCATAACGTTTGAAAATTACGTCAGACGTATCTTCAAGGTCATCAAACAGCTTCCTAATTTTGTCTAGATTCTCTTTATCGCCTTCTTCTATTTCCAGTGTGGTTAGCAAATTAAAATAAATGAGAAACTCATCCGCATAGTCGTCGTACGCATCTTTTTCGTCGATTTCGCCACCAACATATTCAGCTAATGAGGAGAGCATATCACCAGACTGGTCAAGCAGTTCTAGGTAGTAGCGCAGGCCCGGAATATCATCACCGATAGCCTGTTCCAGCGTAGTGGACTCCAATGCCTCCCGGTAATCATTTTCTGTCAATTGATCGAGCAGGACTTCAAGCTCCGCGCCTTGATTATCTTCCAGGTCATCGACGGCTTTCAAAGCCCATATCTCTGCCAATGGGTCGTAACTCTGGAAGACAGATCGATTGACCTCACTGAAGTATTCGTCGACCAGTGCACGAATGGTAGAAAGGCGCTCCAGACTTTCTATGCTGCCTACTTCCAACCGAGTGACCCTGTCTAGAGCGATACCGAAGTTTTTATAGGCCTCACGGAAGTCTTCCTGAATACCCTCCGTCTCTCCTGACAGGTATTCGAGCACATTGGTCTGCATAATGCTGACGTTTTTACCCATATCCAGGTAGAGAAATGCACTCGGCACGTCATCCTCTTCAACACCAGTAGCAATGGTTTTGGCACCGCTTAAGAAATACCAAGCCAATCCGCAAGTAAGTACCAGCAGAATAATGACCAGACCAAAACCACTTAGCAGTACTGTTTTGAGTTTTCTTTCTTTGCCGATAAATAACATTAATCAGGCCTCTTTGAATTCTCAGCATAAGCCTTCAGCCAGTCTTCCATTTCCTTTTCGGGAAGAGGACGCGAGTACAGATATCCCTGAAAATAGTCCGAGTTTGCGTGACGGAGAAATTCGGCTTGCTCCTCGGTCTCTACACCTTCTGAGATCACTTTTAGATTGAGGTTGTGAGCAAGATCAATGGTGGCGGTGATAATACACTCGTCATCCTTGTCCTTTCCTATATCTTTGATAAAGCTACGATCGATCTTAAGTGTATTGATGGGTAGACGTCGCAAGTAACTGAGTGAACTGTAACCAGTACCAAAATCATCGATAGAAATACTCAGTCCCATGGTTTGCATCATGCGGAGAGTCTCTATTACTTCCTCTTGGTCGTTCAACAGCAGTGATTCAGTAATTTCTATCTCAAAATGATCCATCTCCAGCCTGAATTTGTCCTTTATCTCCATCAGTTGATCAATCACCAGCTTGTTTCTAAATTGAACCGAGGAAGTATTTAGGGCTATACGTGCTCCTTGCGGCCAAATCCCCTGATCTATCCATGCTTGGAGAGCCTTAAATGCTTGGGTGTAGATTTGAGTACTCAACGGAATAATGAGCCCAGAGGTTTCAGCGATAGGAATAAAATTGTCCGGAGATACGAAACCACGAGTGTCGTGAATCCACCGGGCTAATACTTCCACAGCGACTAACTTTTCGTTATGGGAATCTATGATGGGTTGAAAATGGCAGCATAGCTTGTTTTCCAATACTGCATTTTTAAAATCTCGCTCCAGATGAGAATGTTGAACAGCCAAATCCTCAAATGTGGGGTCAAACATGGCAAAACAGTTTCGACCCATATTCTTAGCTTGGTACATGGAAAGATCGGCCGCCTTAATAAGAAATTCCGCATCTTCCCCATACTCTGGATGCTCGACTATCCCTATACTGCCACTAGTAAGAATAGAGTGATTCTTTAGCTCAATCGGTTTAGATAATACCTCGAGCATTTTTCCAGCCATGACAGTAGAATCGAAATTGCCGTCTTCGTCTTCAAACAGCACCCCGAATTCATCTCCTCCCAACCGAGCAAATAGGCTGACTTTTCTGCTATAGGATAGAAGTCGTTGTGCGAGATTGACTAATAATTCATCACCAACAGAATGGCCGAATTCATCGTTAACTTTCTTAAAATGGTCTAGGTCAACAAACATGACTATCAGTCGATGACCGTTTCTTTTGCAGCGGTTAATCGCGTTATTTAGAGCCTCTTTGAACAGAATTCTGTTTGGCAGTTTGGTTAACGGATCATGAGTTGCCATGTACAGGAGTTTTTCTTCATTCTGCTTGCGTTGAGAAATGTCATGAAACATTAACACGCCACCGCCCTTATCACCGGAGCGAAAAGTCCCGAAGGAATAACTGCAGGGAGTACATTGCCCTTTTTCATTGGCTATCTTGGCATCATTTTCACGGATAGTGTCACCTTGAAGAATCGCGCGACGAAAAATACTGTTTTCCCAATCAAGCTTGTCACGTAATGCTGGATGATCGAGCAGCATCAGGATGCTTTTATTGATGAGCTGGTTTGAGTCTACCTTAAGAATCTCTTGTGCCGCTGGATTACAAAAATTGATAAGGCCGTTATCATCTACCGCAATGATGCCGTCTTGCGAATAGTTCAACAGCAGATTTTTGCTTTCTTCCAGAGCCTTTGTTTTTTGGAACAGTCTTTCTAGAGCGCGCTTATTTTGTTCCAGGTCAACAAAGACCTGTATTTTGGCCAGCAGGATTTTTGCATCTATCGGCTTACAGATGTAATCGGCAGCACCTGAGTCAAACCCCCTATGTATATAATTGAGGTCTTTATGGATTGCTGTGATAAAAATTACAGGCGTGTGGCGGGTCTTGGGGTGTTTATGTATCAACTGAGTGGTTTTGAACCCATCAAGCACCGGCATCTGGACATCCATTAGGATTAAGCAGAAATCGGAGTCTTTGATAAGAATATGCAAGGCTTCAGTGCCGGAAAGGGCTTTGACAACATCGACATTCATGCCGCTTAGTAGCTCTTCTAGAACAAATAGGTTCTCTTCCCTATCATCAACAATCAAAATTCGGGATGCGGGTTGAATCTTTGAAGACAAAGCTGGGGTCATATTCTTATATTCTTTATAGGTAATGACTGTTACGGTTCGACAAGAAAATTCATCGAATACGGAGAAGTAATACTAAAGTTAACTTTTCTCACTTCACATTGTTAACGTAGACCAGTTTGTTTCATTTCAACAGCTATCATTGCAAAAATGACAGTTGTTACAGGTAGTACCTATGAAGGACGCTGCGGTCAAAATTACACAGCCACCGCTCTTAATTGGCTTCGGTTATTTGTTGAGCTGAGGTGATGATAGTAGCGTCTCAGAGCTTACTTTTTGGAAGCCGCTCTATGTTTTACTCGGCGGTTTTGTTTCGAGTTGTGTTGCAAACTCAAATTGCCTCGCAAGTTAATCATTGTTTCAATTAATGCTCGTGCGGATTGTTCATCTATCTCATACCCTTTTTCCAGCAATAATGACAAGGAAAAAAGTGCTATGAAAAGTACCATCTATTTAGCGTCAGCGATCTGCGCAGTTATCGCCTCTGGTGCATCTGCAACGATGAACATCCAACCCGATCCTCTTAACCCAACTGGCTATGTTGTCTCACGCGGTGATATTCAAGCGGCAGAAGCTTCAAAAACATCAGACCCTATGTATCAAGTTTGGTCTCAAGCATTACGTACTGCACCAAATACATTAGTAGAAGCAATAGACGCAGGCCTTGCATCTAACCCTGAAAACGTCAAACGTGCTGAGCGTGTTTTTCCTAGAGCTGAGTGGGACTTTCTAACGGGCATGGCAGCCCCAGAATATACCTATACACGTTTTTTGCGTGCCATCGGTAAGTTCCCTGCGTTCTGTGCTGAATACACTGACGGTCGTGATTCAGATGCTATCTGTAAGCGTTCAATCGTGACGGCATTCGCTCACTTTGCTCAAGAAACTGGCGGCCACATTGCGATTGATAATGTTTCGGATAATCCACTTGGACTAGAAGAGTGGCAACAAGCCTTAGTACATGTTCGCGAAATGGGCTGGTCAGAAGGTCAAGAAGGTTACACAACAGGTTGTGGTCAGAACGATTGGCAAAACAAGAAGTGGCCATGTGCGGCAGGGCAAGGCTATTTTGGCCGCGGAGCAAAGCAGCTTTCTTATCACTTTAACTATGGTGCTTTCTCTGAAGTGATGTTTGATGGCGATGCTACAGTATTGCTAAATAATCCGGGCTTAGTCGCTGACTCATGGCTTAACTTAGCATCTGCGATTTGGTTCTTCCTGACGCCGCAGGCTCCGAAGCCAGCCATGCTGCATGTGATTGATAAAACGTGGACACCTTCACAGCGAGAGATTGATGCGGGTATTGGTTACGGCTTTGGTACCACAATCAACATTATTAATGGTGGTATCGAGTGTGGTGAGCAAAACAAAGACAAAGGTCAGCCAGTTAATCGTATCCGTTATTGGGAAGGGCTATCTTCACATTACCAGATTCCGATTGGTACCGATGAAAAGAACACCTGTTGGCAGCAAACGCCTTACGGTAGCTTGAATCTAAATGGCGCAACAGATGTGTTGTATACCAACTGGGACGGCAACTGGAAGTACTACGCCGATCGCCCAGGTGGTTACTCGTTTGAGTGTGAATTGGTTGGATTCCAAACCGCTTATTCTGCTTTGGTTCCGGGAGATTACGAGAAGTGTGTGACAAACTTATATGGTTCACACTCTAGCTGGCCAGAAGTTCGAGTGGTGGAGAAACTGGATCCTGTTGATCCCGGTACTGGCCCAGGAACGGGTACAGATTGGGATGCAAACAAAGTTTACACTGGCGGCGAAGAAGTCACTTACAAAGGTGCAACGTACAAAGCGAAATGGTGGACTCAAGGCGACGATCCAAGCTTAGGTGGTCCATGGGAGCTCATTGCAGGTACACCAACTGAGCCAACTCCAGATCCAGTTCCAACACCGACGCCGGATCCAGAGCCGACTCCAACCCCAGATCCTGAACCAACACCTACACCAGATCCAACCCCGGTTCCTGATACCTTTATTCAATGGCAGCCTGGTGTTTCTCAAGTGGCTAATGGTGACAAAGTGACGTATTTAGGCAAATGCTTCATAGCTAAGAATGGCCCGGGTGTGTGGGAGTCTCCAACACAATCCAACTGGTTCTGGGATGAAATTGCTTGTCAGTAAGAACTTTGTTCCATAATTAACCCACAATAGAGGCAGTCTGATAGATTGCCTCTATTTCTATATGATTTGAATGATTTTTGTAATCTTAGATTGCAATTCCATGATCTAGCTTTTTTGTTGAACAAGATTAAACTTCGCGCGTAAAATTTATTAACTTTTTTGAAAGGTGCGCAAAATGTCAACAAAACTGGCAAACCCGGCTCCACTGGGCCTTATGGGTTTCGGTATGACGACCATCCTGCTTAACATCCATAATGCAGGTTTTTTCCCAATTGATTCAATGATCCTGGCAATGGGTATTTTTTATGGTGGTCTTAGCCAAGTTATCGTTGGCATGATGTGTTTTAAACGCGGCGACACTTTTGGCACTACAGCATTCACTTCTTACGGTCTTTTCTGGCTAACATTAGTTGGTCTTATCGTAATGCCATACATGGGCTTACCAGCAAGTCCAGCAAGCTTTATGGGTTGGTACCTACTATTATGGGGCGTGTTCACTGGCTTCATGTTTATTGGTTCACTTTGCTACCCAGTTGCTAAGCAAGTTGTATTCGGTTCGTTGACCATTCTTTTCTTCTTGCTAGCTGCTCGTGATTTCACTGGTAGTGAGCTTATCGGTACCATTGCGGGCTTTGAAGGCATCTTCTGTGGCGCGAGCGCTATTTACTTTGCGATGGCACAAGTTCTGAACAACGAATACGGTCGTACGATTTTGCCTATTGGTGACAAGAAGCCAGTCGTACAAGTTGAGCTTGAGCAAGTTGCAGCTTAATAAAGAATATTGAGTATTGGTTTAGCTAGCCTGATAGCGCCAGTACAGAGATATATGGGAACAGTAATAACAAAGGGGTTAGCCATCGGCTAACCCCTTTTTTTACCACTGCTTTTTATTATGTCGTGCTTATGTTGATGGTTGATCTACAGGCTCAGACGTTACTTCTGATGAAGGTTCTTTACCTGTCTTACGACGGTATTTGTCTTCCCAGTAGTCAGCGCCTTTGATACCAAGTTTTACAGGGTTAAAGGTGTACTCTTCAACGCCTTGCTTCTGTTGCTCTTCATAATCGTTTAATGCTTTCAAAGCTGGTTTTGACATGAAGAAGATGATCAGAATGCCGACAATGTTCAGCCAAGCCATAAGACCAACACCCACATCACCCATCGCCCATGCTAGGTTGGCCGTCTTCACTGTGCCATAAAATACAACGGCAATCAGAGCGACTTTAAGTGCGAACATTAAGCCGTTAACCTTGAAGGTACGGCGGATGTAAGCGATGTTGGTCTCTGCAATGTAGTAGTAGGCCAGAATCGTTGTGAAAGCGAAGAAGAACAGTGCAATTGCGATAAATGGTTTGCCGATACCTGGAAGTGCGCTTTCAATTGCCATCTGTGTAAATACAGGGCCGTTTGCAGCGATGTCAGCAGATAGGTTTTGAATCAAGAAACCTTCTGCGCCATGAACGTTGTATGCACCAGTGATGATGATCATGAACGCTGTCGCTGAACAAACTAGCAAAGTATCAATGTAGATAGAGAAAGATTGAACCAGACCTTGTTGCGCTGGGTGGTCAACACTTGCTGCTGCCGCTGCGTGAGGACCAGTACCTTGACCCGCTTCGTTTGAGTAAACACCGCGCTTAACACCCCAACCGATAGCGGCGCCCATGCCTGCCATTGGCGAGAAGGCATCACTGATGATCATCGAAAACACGCGAGGAACTTCGCTGATGTTCAGAAGAATAATAACGAATGCCGTAATGATGTACGCCAGAGCCATGAATGGAACGACGATCTGGGTGAAGTTCGCAATACGCTTAACACCACCGAAGATGATGAAAGCCAAAATGACAGAGATAACCGTACCAGTAAAAATCTTAGCAAAACTGAATGTGCCTAATCCGGTTTCAATCATTGCGCCAGAACCAAATGCCGCTTCAACTGCGTTACCGATACTGTTTGATTGAACACCAGGTAGTAGGAAACCACATGCGAAGATTGTCGCGATAGCAAAGATCCATGCGTACCATTTTTGGCCCATCGCTTTTTCAATGTAGTATGCCGGACCACCACGGAATTCGCCGTTGTCTTCTTCTTTGTAGATCTGAGCCAATGTCGATTCTGCGTATGCAGTCGCTGCGCCAAAAAACGCCACAACCCACATCCAGAAAACAGCACCCGGTCCACCGAAACCGATCGCCGCAGCAACGCCCGCAATGTTACCAGTACCTACACGACCAGACAGCGAAACTGCCAACGCCTGGAATGATGAGATACCTTTTGATGAGCTTTTCCCCGAAAGAAGCAAACGCCACATTTCACTGAAGTGACGAACTTGAACGAAACGAGTCATGATCGAATAGAACAAACCAGCGCCGAGGCACAGATAAATCAGTACCGGACTCCAAATGATTCCATTCAGAAAATCAACAAATGACTGCATATGTATTTCCCTGTTTATTGTTTGTAATGGTTGTTTTATGAGCAGGATATTACCCTTTCTGTAATGCGTTTGTTAATAGATTTATTCTTTAAAGTTAATTTGCGTGAGCTTTGGCACAAAATGCTAAATAAATGTTAAAAGCTAAACTAATTAATGGTTTTGTAGGTAATTGGTAGGATTTGTTTGCGAACAGGTGGGCAACTCCGGCGATATTTTGTATATCGACGGAGTTTTTGGGCTATTGATATGTTCGGTATAGGGTGGGTATTTTAGTGATAGTTACTATGAATAATATCTCGCCGTACTAAGTTCTCTATATAAGGTGTTTTTTTCAGTAATAATTTGAGTGAGGATATCGGCTGATCCACAAGCCATTGTCCAACCCAATGTGCCATGTCCCGTGTTGGTAAACAGATTGTTTATGGGGGTTTCGCCGATCACTGGTGTTCCATCGGGTGTCATAGGTCTAAAGCCAGTCCAATATTCCGCTTTTGATAAATCACAGCCTTGAGGGAAAAGTTGACTAACGACATGATTGAGCGTTGCTAGGCGTTTGTCTGGTAGCGCGGGATCAAACCCTGCTAGCTCTGCTGTGCCTGCAACGCGAATTCGTTGATCAAATCGTGTTACGGCAACTTTATAAGTCTCATCCATAATCGTGGATTGCGGAGCGTTTGCATCGTCTAGTACTGGAAGAGTGAGTGAATAACCTTTTACCGGGTAAATAGGGAGGTCAATATCTACCGAGGCTAGAAGGTGCTTTGAATAACTGCCAAGTGCGACCACAAAACTGTCTGCTTCGATGCTACCTTGATCCGTTTGTACCGCAGTGATTTGGTTTCTTTCTAGCTCAAAGCCTAACACTTGAGTATTGAAGAGGAACTTAACACCGGCTTTTTCGGCCATCTTGTGTAGTTGCTGACAGAATAGGTAGCAGTCGCCAGTTTCATCATCCGGTAGATAGAGGCCACCGACTAAATCGCCGCGCATATTCGCCAATCCTGGCTCCTGTGTTAAGCACTGTTCTGGAGTCAAGAGTTGGTACTTAGTACCACTCTCTTCGAGTAGTACCATATCTTTTTCAACCGCTTGCAATTGCTGCTCTTTACGGAATATTTGTAAGGTACCTTGAGTACGCCCTTGATATTGCAGATTATGCTCTTTATTTAACTGAGCTAAACACTCGCGGCTACGGTTAGCGATGGTCAGCATACGAGCTTTGTTGATTCGGTACTTTTCTAACTGACAGTTCATCAGCATTTTACTCGCCCAATTGGCGAGTTCAGGGCTTAGAGATGGCTTGATCTTTAATGGAGCGTGCTCTTCAAACAACCATTTAATGGCTTTCGCCGGAATACCAGGCGCCGCCCATGGAGAGGAATAGCCATAGGAGATTTGTCCTGCATTAGCAAAGCTAGTCTCTTCACCGGCACGAGGCTGGCGATCAACGACAGTAACGTCACAGCCTGCTTGAGACAAATACCACGCGCTGGTTAACCCGACCACGCCACTGCCTAATACGACAACTTTCACACTTCACTCCACAAATTAGAATTTTCGCCAAGCATGTTGGATTTACATCTGCTTAACAATCGATAAGAATTAATATCACCCTTTAGAAAAAATAAACGCTTATGAAGTCAGCACTCCTGCATGGAATTAACTTGATCTGTATTGTTTCTCGTCACAGCAGTCTTACCAGTGCTGCGCGTGAGTTAAGTTTAACGACTGGTGCTGTGAGTCAGCAGTTGCATGCCATCGAGGAACGGTTAGGTTTTACTGTATTTGAACGCCATGCGCGCGGTATTCGATTAACAGAGCAGGGGAGTCAGCTTGTTGAATCTGTTGCTCATCATTTAAGCGCGATTGAAGAGAACATTTATCAGATCACGCGTGTGTCTGAGAGCAAGCAGATTCGCCTAAAACTGACTCCGTCATTGGCGTTTAAGTGGTTGGTTCCTCGACTTGAAGATTTTCAAAAGCAATATCCTGATGTTCAAATTCACACGTTTGCTGAGGGGGCGTTAGTTGATAGTGACAATCGAAATTTCGATATAGCAATTGATTATGGGCCAATGCCTTATAAGTTAAAAGACGCTGAGTTGCTGATGGAAGAGTCGTTATTGCCAGTGATGAGCGCGAGTTATTATCAACGGCACAGTCAGCTATTAAGTCATCTAGACACTTGGCAACGGATTACGTTATTGCACGATGCAATGCCGTGGCAAGGTGCGCCCAAAGATTATGAATGGCTATATTGGGCGTCGCAGAACCAGCTCGAATTTGAAACCAATCAAGGTCACTTTTTTAATCGAACAGATATGGCTATGTCGGCTGCGGAAGCAGGTGTTGGGGTTGCATTAGCACGCATGGCTCTACTCGGGGATGAGATTGCTAAAGGTCGCTTAGTCGCACCGCTCGAACCGATTAAGGCAAATGCCGGTTATTTTGTGATTACCCATGTCGATAACCCTCACACTCGATTATTTAAACAGTGGCTTCGACAACAGGTAGTTAGTGATAAAAATATAAAATAGTCTGGCAGCACCATATGCACCCACTACACTTATAAGTGGTTAGTGAATGACAATACACTGGCATTTGGGGCAGCGCATATGAAATCTGAACATGGCCAATGCAGCTATCAAAATCCTGATGGCTGGTGCTGCGATCAACCGTGTGGAGAGTCCGGGCTTTGTTACTGGCATGATCCTAAAATCGATAAAAGCAAAGATGACGTAAAAAAGAAGGTTGAGCAATGGGCCGCAGCGGGTAAACCTCTCGACGGATTTCAGTTGGCAAGAACAAACCTGGTTGACATTGATTTGGTTAATCGAGGATGTAAAGAAGGCTTTTCATGTCGTGACGCGGATTTTTACCGTGCCGATTTAACCGATGCGCATTTCTTCGGTTTAGATTTACGTGGTACTTCAATGATGAAATCAAAGCTGGTTGGTGCGAATTTACACTGTGCCAAGCTGGATGACTGTAATTTGTTGGGGGCCGAACTCTCTCGTGCGAAGTTAGAGAACATCGAGTGGGGGGATTGTCTAAAGCAAGAAAAAGAGGCTCGGTATGCATTAAGGAAAAAAGGACGTAAGCAAGCGATCATTTTATGCCAAGAGGCAGAAGAAGTGTGTCGAAACATACGTAAGCAGTGTGAAAAGCAAGGCTTGTTTGAGATGGCGGGTGATTTCTTTAAACGAGAAATGCGTTTTCGGCGTTATCAAATGCCTAGGCTCAGTGTGAAGCGAATCATTTCTAAGCTGGTGGATCTCTTCTGCGGTTATGGTGAAGATCCAGCTCGAGTTGTGGGCTTTTCTATTTTTCTCATTTTGATATGCGCACTTGCGTATTTCTTCTTGGATACGACAGGGGCTCATCCTATTTACGAAGGGGTTACGGGTTGGCAGTTCTATTTGTTAGAGTTTTTCAATTCCCTCTACTTTAGTGTGGTCACCTTTACCACTTTGGGTTATGGGGATATCTCTCCCGTCGGGGTCGCGCGGTTTATAGCCGCGTTTGAAGCCTTCTTAGGCAGTTTTACCATGGCGTTATTTGTGGTGGTGTTTGTAAAAAAAATGACGCGCTGAAATGATTTAAGAGTGAATAAACAAAAACACCAGCCTTTAAATTAGGCTGGTGTTTTTTAATTCTATAGAGCTTAAAGTCAATTAAGCAGCGCTAGCAAACTGCTCTAGAAAGGCTTCTTTGCGAGCATTGAAGCGCTCTACTAAGTCATCAACAGAAGCTTGATCATATGGTTTAAGACCGCTTGCAACCATACGCTTCAGACCACGACCAACCACTTGGCCGTTTTCTTTAAAGATGAAGTTCAGTGTTACTAGGCCGCGTTTGCCTTCTACATCGAACGTCGCGCCTGAAAACTCCACTTCAGGGTGCGTGAGATCTAAGTGGTCAAACTCGACTTCCATGCTCTCGTAGATCACTAATGGACGCTGACAGTTGATCATCATCTGCTGCTCTTCCATTAACGGCACCATAATGTGCGGGAAGTTCATTCCGGAGAATTGCACATAGCTAGTCACAACGTGTTCGATAAAATCCGCATTAACGCTTTTTTCACCTTCACGCGACATGTGTAAGTACTCTTTACCGTTGGCATCAACAACAGAGCTTTCTTTCTCACATTTGTTGTCGACAGACAGCGCAACACCGTTGTTCACCATTCCTGAAAAATCAAAGCGCATCTTTTGGCTGATGCCCTCTTTGCTCAGTAGTACGGCAAACAGCAAATCACCAGGCACACAGAAGCGTTTATTGTCTTCGTCATGGATTGGGTTGAAGTCACCCGCAACCTTTTTAGCAAAGTAACTTGCTTGCTGGCGAGTGAATTGAAACTGGTCGCTATCTTGCGAGAAATACGGTGTCAGAAACATACTTTTATTCATGTGGCTATAACTGGAGCGAAGTATACATGAAGGTTCATGGTTAAATGGTCTATCCAGATGCTTTGGTCGTTAGATATTTAAAAATAATAAAATTGTGCGAATTTTGCTCACCTGGCTAATACTAAAGTAAGAAACTGAACGAGTATAGAACTTCTTATTGTTCATCGGTGCAGGGAGGCGAGATGCAACAGAATCATTGGATTTTGGCAGTGGGCTTAATGTGGCCGCTGTCGGGGCAAGCAATTGTAGCGGGTAATCAAATCGACCAAACTGAATACAATAATGAGTACAGCTATATGGTGTCAGTCGGTGCGAGTGTGTTTGCAGAAGATCACTTTTGTGGTGGGACAATTATCGCAAGCCAATGGGTACTGACTGCTGCGCACTGTTTGGTCTCTTCTGGAGCGACTCAAGAAGACTCTGAAGATAACCCTGATAATATTACCCAATATGACGTCGCCAAACCGATTGAACTATCTATCACTGCCGGCGTTGCTGATCTTGAAGATGCTGCTATCAGTAACCTTTACCGTGTTACTCATGTGGTGATTCATCCGGATTACTTCCCAACCGCGACGGCCAGTTCGACCGCTTACCAAAATGATATTGCTTTGTTATATGTCGAGAGGGCATTTTCTGGAACACCAATTACATTGGTAGATGCCACTCGCTATACGGAGTTACTCACTCTAGAACCTTTGTGGGATCCTGCAAACCCTCAACTAAATGTAAAAGTGGTGGGTTGGGGAGATGGCGATGCAACTGAGCCCGATCCTGCTTTTGGGGGCAGTGATTCAACTCTCGATGAAGTGGACGTTTCTTTTAACCCTATTGCAGATTGTTATGCTCGCGTTGAAAGTGGGCGTGACACACCGCTTTATATTGCTTCTACCACAGATGCCAGTAAGCTTTGTACCATGTCGACGTTGGTCGTTCTCAATGATCAAGATGAATCGTACGGAAATGGTGCCTGTGAGGGGGACCCTGGTGGCCCACTGACGTTTGAAGCCGCTGATAGCAATACCTATCAAGTTGGTATTATTAGTGCCAGCCCTGTCAGCAATACGATTTGTAGCTCTCCGACGATTCCCGCTTGGTACACCAATGTAAATAGTTACTTAACGTGGATCGAATCTTATACCACTGCCACGAGCCCACCATCTGAAGTGATCACTAAGCCTAACTTTATCACCGCAGCAGAAACGCCCGATGTCGGTGTTGGTGATGAGAGTGAAGAGGAGGAGGCACCAAGTCAGCCTTCAAGCTGCTCTGGCACACCAGTGAGTGTTGGCGGAGGCACGACCGAGCTGGGCTGCTCTTCAAGTGGAGGAGGAAGCGGTGGTGGCATGGGCTCAATAAGTCTACTGGGTTTAATATTGCTATGGAGAAGACGAATTAATCGATACCCATTCTAAACCCTTATTTAAATGGTGCGACTTTTTGGGCAAGTCGCACCACCTTATACCCACTCATCAGCAATAATTTCGTCGTCTTTATATTGATTCGAGAAGTGTTCAATGAGTGCGGCTAAATGCTCGCCGGTATCACACATGGTATTGGCAACCAGATCTTCTGAAACATGAATAGCGCCGCCTTGAGGCTGAGCGTTTGGTGTCAGGGCGACCGGAATAATAAATTTATCTTTGCTTGATTTGTGATGTTGTTTGAACTGGCGAGCGAAGTGGTGCGTTTGTTCTATCAATGCCGGGCTATGTTCACTGCTTTGGTGATCAATAGAGACCACAAAAATTAGCCCGCGATACAAAATCACACTGCTAACAAATTGGTCGCTATTTGGAACAGCAAAGCTCACAAAGATATGACCTGCGAGGTGAGGCAGTTGATTGAGGCTAGCTTGGAGCAATTGGCAATTCTGGCTTACGAATGATTGCTCTGTTGCTGGGCATTGAGCCAAAAAGGTCTCGAGGTTGGTCGTATTTGTTGGGCGACAGAACTCTAAAAGAGAACAAGAGAGTGTGTTTTGCATGTTTGATGAGCGACTGAATTATCTAATTATTGCCGCAGTATAAAGAGCGCCATTGAGCTTGGCTAATAGTGATGGAGCAAAGTGTGCACTACTATGCGCACTACTAATAGATTGATGAATTCGCAGCCATATATTCGGTAAAAATGAATGTGAGTCCATCCACATATTTGCATAAATAATCAGCAGGCTTGATTGGAATGCGGTTTATTGGGTGAATATTGTTCAATCTGTTTTTAGCAAGGAAAGCACATGAAAGACGAAACACTCTCGATTCATTTTGGCTACGAAACTGACCCAACGACCAAATCTGTTGCGACACCAATCTACCAAACTGTCGCTTATGAATTTGATAACGCGCAACATGGTGCCGATCTGTTTAATTTGGAAGTGCCAGGAAATATTTACACGCGCATCATGAACCCGACCAATGATGTATTGGAAAAACGCATGGCGGCACTGGAAGGGGGAATCGCAGGTTTGGTTGTAAGTGCCGGTAGTGCAGCCATCAACTACGCCATCTTAACGTTGGCTCAATCGGGCGATAATATTGTTTCTACGCCGCAGCTTTATGGTGGCACTTATACGTTATTTGCCCATATGTTGCCAAACCAAGGTATTGAAGTTCGGTTTGCGAAAGATGATAAGTCAGAAAGCCTGGCTGAGCTTATCGATGAAAACACTAAAGCGGTTTACTGCGAGAGTATCGGCAATCCGGCAGGTAACATCATAGACCTAGAGCGTGTCGCAGACTTGGCTCATGCTCAAGGTGTGCCTGTCATCGTTGATAACACAGTCGCGACTCCTGCTTTGTGTAAACCCATCGAATTTGGCGCGGATATCGTGGTTCACTCATTAACTAAATACGTTGGCGGACACGGCACAACCCTCGGTGGCATCATCATTGATTCGGGCAAATTCCCATGGGCGCAGCATAAAGATCGCTTCCCGGTTTTCAATCAACCAGAACCTTCATACCATGGTGTGGTCTACACCGAAGCATTTGGTGAAGCGGCCTTTATTGGCAGAGCGAGAACAGTGCCACTGCGTAATACCGGTGCTGCACTTTCACCAATGAACTCATTCATGTTGCTGCAAGGGTTAGAGACATTGTCGCTACGCATGGAAAGGCACACGGAAAACGCGCTGAAGGTAGCAGAGTATCTTAACCAACACGATAAAGTCAGTTGGGTGAGCTACGCCGGTCTGCCAAGTTCAGATCACTACCCATTGGCGGAAAAGTACATGCAAGGTAAGCCGTCGGCGATCTTGTCGTTTGGTTTGAAATATGGCTATGAGGCCGGAGTGCGTTTTTACGATGCATTGCAGATCTTCAAGCGTTTGGTCAACATTGGTGATGCAAAATCACTCGCTTGTCACCCGGCCTCGACCACGCACCGTCAGCTTAGTGAAGCAGAGCAAAAACAAGCAGGTGTTGCACCAGAGATGATTCGCTTGTCGGTCGGCATTGAACATATTGATGATATTTTAGCGGATCTTGAACAAGCGCTAAGTGCCTAATTACGTGAGATAGAAAAGCAACACTCCCGATATTCAAAGCAGAATATCGGGAGTATTTTTTTAATGAGATGTTTGCTTGTTACTCGGCGGCTAATTTACGTGCTTTGACTTGCAAAACTCGGTTATGGCTCACGGCTAGCACTTCAAATTGCCAACCATGATAGTTGAGCATTTCACCGCTTTCAGGCACTCGGCCAACTTTCCAAGTTAAGAAACCATTGAGCGTTTGGAAACCTTCGCTTTCTTCACCATCTAATAAACCAAGCTCCAATCGATGCTTTAACTCATTGAGTGGAATCATTGCGTCCATAACCCAGCTATCATCGGCTTGTTTTTTTGCCCATAGATGCTGTGGCGCCATGCCAAGCTCGCCTGCAATCGCTTCCAGTAGATCATAGTGCGTGACTAGACCTTGCACATCGCCATACTCATCGACGATAAACGCCATCTCACCGTTTGTTTGCTGCATGTCGTTCAGCAGCGGCAACCCTTTGATGGATTCTGGTACATAACGTGGGCGGCGAACTTGTTTTGCGATAGCCGCGACAGATAGGTCTGTATATTGATCAAGCAGCACCTTGGAAGAAATAGTGCCAATGATCTTATCTAAACTGCCGTGACATACAGGCCAAACCGAGTGTTGAGTTTGACGAGCGCGTTTTAAAATCAGCTCGATTGGCTGAGTGACATCTAAGAACTCAATATCGCAACGCGGCGTCATTAAAGAGGTAGCCAAGCGATCGTTCAGGTGGAGTAGGTTTCGGATCATCTGCTGCTCTTGTGGTTCTATGGCACCCGACTCAGAACCTTCGGTCATGATGGCGAATATGTCATCTTCAGTGACTTGATCACCGTCATCTTGCTTCTGGCGAAATAGTTTAAGCAAAGCATCGGTTGAGCTACTCAGCAACCATACGAATGGCGAGGCTACTTTAGCCAAACCGTAAATTGGATAGGCAACAATGACGGCAATACGCTCGGCGTTGCTTTGAGCAAACCGTTTTGGTACCAGTTCGCCCACCACAATGGCGAAGTAAGTAATGGTGACAACAACACTCATAGTTGCAAATACATTGGCAATGTCTGCCGATAAGCCTTGAGCAATGAGCCATTGTGAGAAAGGCGCGGAAAGCGCAGCTTCACCAAAGATACCGCTAAGAATACCAATGGCCGTAATGCCGATTTGTATCGTAGAAAGAAATTGAGTGGGATTGTTTTTGAGATCGAGTGCGATAGCCGCAGAGGATTGAGTTTCAGCTAGTTTTTTTAGTCGGTTTGACTTCGCTGTTACAAGGGCAATTTCTGACATGGCAAATAGACCATTTAAACAGATAAGACCAAACAGCAATAAGACGTCCATATAGATTTCCGGAGATAAACACTCCCATAGAATAGTGATCTCTTTGGTGAATAAACGTGACCTGAAACGGGAAAATCGCAGTTAACGATCAGATGTTTCTTTGGTCACGATTAATTTGTTTTATCAGTGCTGTGGGGTGCCGATTAAGGCGCGATTTTAAGGTGTAACTCGCCATTAAAATGTTCGCGTGTTTCAATAGCATTTCTGTCTACATCACCTTGCAATGTGTAGAGTAAATCTTGAGCAAACTGGACATCGTCAAAGTGCCAAGAATGGGACCAATTACCACCAGCAACGCTGTTATCTTCGTCCAGCTGCTTCCAATGTCTGTCAACACGCACGTTGACTAAATTGTCTGGCGCGTCGTCGGCTAAACCTACTCGCCCGACTCTTGGGGCCGTCCCGAGACGTTTGATATTCGACACTTTAAGCGCACTATCGTGTGGATTTTGGTAATTGGTGATACGTACAGAGTGCTCAAATAGTGCCTGTGACTTGCAATCACTTTGGCTAGTGGATTTACGGGCGATGTCGCCACCAATGAAGGCTACTTGACTGACGTTCCATTTAATTCGCTGCAAGCTACGGGAGTGGTTCGCTTCATAAAAGGCTTCTCGAATCACGTACGCGCCAGTTGAATGACCAAGCAAGTGAACATCAATATCACATTTGTTTTTATCTTGTTCTAGCTGCGCTTTGGCTAAAATCGCGATGCCATCTTTAACCAATTTAATGGCTGTGGTTTTGGCGTCACTTCGGTCTTCAAGGTAATTGAGAGTGGCGTTAGCACTTGGCCAGTCAAAACTAACAATAACCCCTTGATAGCCAACTTGCTTCAATCGCTTTTGCAATAAATTGTGGCGGCGCATGATGTCGTCTATCGAGTTGTTGTAGCCATGGACAAAGATCAGAATGTCACCAATGGTGTAGCCTGAGACAGGCGATTTAGCTTGCTCTACATGCATGCCAATCGTCGCACGATCCAACAACCTCTTTACCCATTCTGTACGGGTTAGCTTATGACGTTCAGGGTGTGGATACTCACTATCAGGGACATCAAGATAACGGGTTGAGCCGGGCTCACTACCAAATTCTGCGCCTTCTCCCTGTCCTTTTACATTGCGAACACAAATGACGAAATTACTGTGAGAGTTGTTCATAGCCACACCTTAGTTGTTGGTTGTATGTCGACTCAGTGTGGAAGAGTATGAACTCACTCATGTGTGCTAAAACTGGGAATTTAAGCAAACGAGATTTGTTTATTCTATTTGCATGTAAAGCGTGCGGTTATTCCTGTTTTGTCTTCTCAAAATAGGCCAGTAAAAAGTCGATCAAAGCGCGAACGGGAGGAGATAAGTGCTTCCTCGACGGATAGAGCAAATACATCTGTAGTGACATCAATTGCCACTCTGGCAGCACCTGATGAAGCTTCCCTTGTGCAATCCACTCATCAGCTAAATAGGTGGGTTGCATCGAAATCCCCAGGCTAGCTAATGAACCATGCAGCAAAACTGTGGCTTCATTGGCGGTGATATCACAGTTTACTTCGACTTCATGACGCTCTGTTTCGTTGGTCAGCTGCCAGATATGGCGACCAAAGTTTTTGTACCCCAAACAAGCATGTTCACGCAGATCGAGTGGAGAGAGGATTTCGTTGTTTTGATTTAAATAGTCAGGGGAGGCGACCAACTTTGAATAGCAAACCGCGAACGGGCGGCCAATCAAAGCTGGGTTTGGGTCATTGGTGGTCCTAATCGCCAAATCAATGCGTTCCGCCACCATATCGACTGCGCGATCTTGGGCGTCGATATCGACTTTTATGCCGGGGTATTGTTGGCGAAAATCTTGTAAGGCAGGCATGAGTTGAGAGAAGCCAAAAGACATACTGACAGACAACCGAACAAACCCGCTGATTGTTTGAGAGGGCATCGTGCTCTCTTCTATTTGCTGGGCCTGCGTTACCCAGCGCTGTAAATCGGGCAGTAACTGCTCACCCATACTGGTGAGAGAAACTTTACGTGTTGTGCGCTGCAGTAGTCTTGCACCAAGCCAACTTTCGGCGGCATCGACGTAGCGAGTCACCATAGGTCGTGACATTTCTAATCTATCTGCGGTGGCGGTAAAACTCTCAGTTTGTGCAACATCCAGCAGTACTTTTGCAGCGGTCAGTTTATCCATTACTTGCTCGATTTAAGAAATAATGATGCAAAGAATAGGCTCTATTTCGAAATAAAACCAGTGGCTAACATAAGTCTCGACAATAAAAGCCACCGGAAATAGGAAAGATTATGAAAGCCTTAACAACACTTGCTCTACTGCTTGCTACATCAAGCAGTGTCATGGCAAAAACAGACCTTAACTTTGAGGTTTACAACGCGGATGAGAACAGCTTCAACGTCACATCGACATTAGTAATTGGTGAGACGGAAACGTTATTGATTGATACGGGTTTTACCCGCGCTGATGCACTGCGTATTGCGGCGAAAGTACTTGATGCAGGTAAGCCGCTCAACACCATTTTTATCAGCCAAGCGGATCCTGATTATTATTTTGGTGCTTCTGAACTTCTCAAGATTTTCCCTGAAGCGAATGTCATCACCACGCCAGCGGTGCGCGATGCGATTGCGAAAAAACTAGAGAAAAAAGTGAGTTTTTGGGGGCCAAAAATGGGCTTGAATGCACCACAGAAGCCAAAGCTACCAAAGGCGGTTCACAGCAATGAAATTAAGGTTGATAACGAAATTATTCAGATCCGAGATGCTGATGGTGTATTGGCTCACCGACCATATCTATGGGTGCCAAGTGAAAAGGCCATTCTTGGTAACGTCGGTATTGTTCAAGGAATGCATGTTTGGATGGCGGATACTCAGTCAGACAAAGAAGTACAAGCTTGGCTGACTCAACTAGAAGAGATGCAAGCGCTAAAACCTAAATTAGTGGTACCTGGCCATATGATGGCAGATGGCAAATTGGATGTGAGCACTATTAACTTTACCCATACTTGGATAGAGCGCTTTGAAGAGGCGAAAAAAGAGAGCAATAACAGTGCGGAGCTGATCGAGACCATGGTAAAGCATTATCCAGAACTCGGTTCCGATTTTAGCTTAGAGCTAGGTGCGCAAGTTCACATGAAAGAAGCGAGCTGGTAAAAGCGCCTATCGTTTCCTCCCCATTTTAAGCGAATTTGTTTCCGCTAAGCCCGATTGAGTGCCCATTCAGTCGGGCTTTTTTATGGGTATTATTTGACGCAGTAGCCCTGCTTTTTCGACACTTTGGCAAAGTGTGTTTGAGTGTCTGGCTCGCTATGAATCAAATACGACAGGTCCGGAATTAATGCGTCGATGGATTGTGTGAGTCGAACTTGGAATTTGCTTGAGACTCTAGCTGGGCGACTTCTCGATCTAACTGAGCGATTTTCTCTGCCATTAAGCTGTGGCAATGATCGGCAAGGGCTCTTGCATCACTTAACTTGTAACCAGAGACATCAATGGGCTCAAGCATTTCAGTAATGACGATGCCGTTGTTAGCGCGATTTAGGTCAATCTTGTTGTGAGTTGTACTGGTACACATGGGAGTGATGGGCACGCCAGCTTCAATTGCCATTCGAAACGCCCCTGTCTTAAAAGGTAATAAGCCACGGCCTTTACTGCGTGTGCCTTCTGGGTAGACCCAAACTGACAAATCTCGCTGGTGGATAGCCTCAGCGACTTGCTTGATGGTGTCGCGCGCTTTGGACTTGTCTTCTCGGTTAATCAAAATATTACCGGTGATCCAATAGAGCAAACCAAAGAAAGGTACCCAGAGTAAATCTCGCTTACCTAGCGATACAGTGCGCGGCCTTAACATACCCGGGTCGGTCACGAAATCGAACACACTTTGGTGGTTCGAGATATAAACACTCTTGTTTGGTGTTGGTGCATTTTCTAAGCCGCGTTGAACTAGCGTGACACCTACGATTTTTTGCAATTGGTTAAACCAACGACAGAAGAAATAGACATGTTTAGGGTTTTTAGGGCTAAACAGACAGTAAATAAACGCAAATAGGGTAGTAATGATGACAAACAGCGCTGCCATGAAAAGACGAAGAACAGCAAGCACAACTCTCTCCTTATTCACTGCATCATGCAGAGATCGAACTGTTTAAGATTATTAGAGTTTTAATTCTATTTAACTAAATTGCAACAATTTTTCTGTTAGCTGTCGGTAAGAATCACTTTTGAAGCGCATTAGGATGAGATGAACTCGATGTGGCTTTATTCCTATGCGGTTGATTCGAATTTCTTCGTAATTTGCATAATCATCCTAATTCTTAACCCCCACTTTTAATGAGATTAATTCTTATTGACCGTTCACTGTTTACGTTTATTTGGTGATACTTAGTCTGCATATGGTGTTTTTACTCTATAAATTATTGTTGGTTTTATAGTTCTGTCTTATAGCTAATACGCTTGTGATTGGTCGAACTAATGACTAAACGAAGCACATAAATGAATAAAAATAGCTCAATAAGGAATCGAGCAGATGCACAATATCAATAATAAAACCAAGGGGTTATTCGCCCTTTCAGCAATAGTAGTGGCTATGGCAAATTTGCCAATGGTGAATGCTTCGCCATCAATGGGCTTTAGTGAGGCAGATTTGCCAACGAAGTACATTGTTAAGTTTAAAGAGGATGCACCCGTTCCGTTTACCCGCTCGGGTGAGCCGGCAATGGCGCCAAGTGAAGTGCGTGAAAACGTACTTCAGCAGGTCAAAGCGCGCCAAGTCGAAAAGTTAGGCGCGGCTCCAATCTACAGTGTCGAGATGGACGATGGTGAGTTATCCAGCTTGCGCAGCAATGCACAGGTGGAATACGTAGAAGTCGATCCACCTCGTTTTTTACTCAGTGAAACCACACCTTGGGGTTTCAATGCGGTCAACGCTCAGCTACTTAGTGATGCTAATGCGGGTAATCGAACCGTATGTATCATAGATTCCGGCTACGATTTGAGTCACAACGATCTTAGCGGTAACCGAGTGTCGGGCACCAACGATAGCGGTACTGGCTCTTGGAGTGCGCCGGGCAATAACAATGCCCACGGTACGCATGTTGCAGGTACGATTGCGGCGATTGCCAATACTGAAGGGGTTAAAGGCGTCATGCCCAATCAGAATGTGAATCTTCACATTGTTAAAGTTTTTAACGAGTCAGGTTGGGGATATTCTTCTAGCTTGGTCAAAGCGATTCAGACTTGTGCTGACAATGGCGCCGATGTGGTGAACATGAGTTTAGGTGGTAGCCAATCGAGCCGAACAGAAAGAAATGCTCTGCAATCTTTGTATGACCAAGGTGTGTTATTGATTGCCGCGGCGGGCAATGATGGGAATACCGCTCATAGTTACCCTGCCTCTTACGATGCAGTGATGTCAGTGGCAGCGGTCGATACCAATAGCGATCATGCTGCGTTCTCTCAGGCGACAGACCAAGTGGATATTGCAGCGCCGGGCGTGGCCGTTCTTTCTACTGTGACGGTTGGAGAGGGGGTATTGTCGGACATTACTATTAATGGTGTCAGCAGTTTTGCTCGTGGTGTCGTACCGCATAACCGTAAGAACAAAACATCAGGTAGCTATGTCTCTGATCCTATTGCAGGTAGCTTTACAGGAGCACTTGCTGAGTGTGATATTTCGTCGGGCGATTATGCTTGTGGCGATATGAGTGACAAGGTCTGTCTGACAGAGCGAATTGAAAACCAGCGTTCTGGTGTTCGACCTGAGATAAACCCTGTACAAGCTTGTTATGATGCCGGTGCTAAAGCTGCCATCGTTTACAGTAATGGTGCCCTGCCAGGTTTACAGAACCCATTCGTACTGGATGATAATGATCGCTATCGTTTGATCTCTGTGACTGTCGATCGCGAGTTCGGCCTAGAGCTTTCTGCGCAAGCGGGAACACCTGTAACGGTATCGACAACAACAGGTGAAGACTACGAATATTATAACGGTACATCAATGGCGACGCCTCATGTCGCAGGTGTTGCTAGCTTGGTGTGGAGTTACCACCCAACCTGTAGCGCGCAGCAAGTTCGTAATGCATTGACAGCAAGCGCAACAGATATTGATGTCGCTGGGCGTGACAATCGTACCGGTTATGGTTTAGTAAATGCTGACGCGGCTAAAACCTATTTGGATGCGGGTTGTAACGGGCCAGACGGTGGTCAAACCGACAATGTTCTAGAAAATGGTGTCACGAAAGGGCCGTTATCCGGTGCAAGTAAATCCACCGCGATTTTCACTTTTGATGTACCTGCCAGTGCCACTCAAGCAAGTTTTACGCTAGCGGGTGGTAGCGGTGATGCTGATATGTATGTGCGTTTTGAAGGTGAACCAACCTCTCGCCTTTATGACTGTCGTTCATGGGAAAGTGGCAACAATGAAAGTTGTACATTGGATGTGACGTCAGCAGGAACGTATCAAGTATTGATTGAGGGTTACTCTGCATTCTCTGGCGCAACATTAACTGCAACGCACGACGGTAGCGGCTCTGGCAGTCAACAGCCACTGAGCTACAGCAACAACAATGCGGTCGCGATTCCAGATAACAGTGCTGTTGGCGCAACAAGCGAGATCAATGTGTTACGTTCTGGCGATGCAGGTACGGTGACGATAGAAGTGGATATTAGTCACAGTTACATCGGTGATCTAGAGGTGACGTTGACCTCCCCAACCGGTGGCCAAGTGGTACTGCACAATAATAGCGGCGGTTCGGCGAACAATATCAACAAAGTGTATGAGGCGGATTTTTCCGGTTTTGAGTCAAAAGGTAACTGGGAACTTAAAGCGGTAGATAACGCTCGCCAAGATACAGGTACGGTCAACAGCTGGACTTTATCATTTCAATAAGGAGTGAATATGAAGAAGCAAACCTATATTTGCTTAGCCATAGTGGGCGCACTTGGCGCGGCTGTAATGAGTAGTCATGCGGACAATTCTGCTTTCCCTCCTATTGATGAAAGAGAGCAAGCCGCTGCTGATCAAATGCCACGGTTTTTCGTTAAATATTTTCCAGGTAAAGAGCAACAAGCTTTATCGCTTCTTCGTTCGCACCAGCTAGAAGTGGTCGATTCGCTAGAGGGCCAGCAGGTGTTTATCGTTTCTGGGCTCAAAGAACAAGTTGAGAAGCTTACTCAAAGTGAGCTTATCGATTATGTCGAGCCAGAGCCCGCACGCCGATTGTTGTCTCAGTAACAAATTAAAAAGTTTAGTGAATCATAATCTGAAAAACGCCCAGTTCTTGTTGGAACTGGGCGTTTATTTTTTTGATTGTTATAGGTTAGCGTCGGCTTTTATCTTTAGAGCTCTTTAGCCACCTCCCCCAAGGTATCAACAATCACATCAATATGTTCTTTTTCAATAATAAGTGGTGGCGACAAAGCAATGGTGTTACCCATACTGCGAACCATAACGCCTTTGTCGTAGCAGCGTTTAAGAATATCAAAACCGATCGGTTTACCATGAGATGCTTGGGCAAATTGAACGGCACCAATTAAGCCATAATTGCGAATATCAACGATAGAACCCGTGCCTCTCAGTGAATGAAGACCTTGCTCAAAATATTGGCCAATCTCGCCACTGGCACGATTAAGTAGACCTTCTCGTTCATAGATATCGAGTGTTGCTAAACCCGCGGCGCACGCAACTGGGTGGCCTGAATAGGTGTAACCGTGGAAGAATTCGACTGCACCTTCTGGCGCACTATTAACCACTGTATCGTAGATGTGTTCACTGGCAAATACGGCGCCTAGAGGGACTACGCCGCTGCTGATCCCTTTTGCGGAAGTGATAAGATCGGGAACTACATCAAACTCTTCCGCTGCAAATGCCGCTCCTAAACGGCCCCAGCCTGTGATTACTTCATCAAAGATCAACACCACATCGTGGCGAGTACAAATCTCACGCAGGCGACGCAAGTATCCCTTCGGCGGGAGGATAACACCGCCCGCTCCTGAGATAGGTTCAACAATTACCGCAGCGACGGAATCTGCGCCATGGAATTGAATCAAACGTTCCAGTTGCTCAGCTTTTTCAACACCTTGCTCGGGTAATCCTTGGCTAAAGGCATTGCGCTCAATATCGAGTGTATGGTCAAGGTGATCGGTTTGCAGTAGTGGTCCAAATCCTTTGCGATTTGGTGTTAGGCCACCAACAGAAATTCCGCCGAAGTTCACGCCGTGGTAGCCAAGCTCGCGGCCAATCAATTTGAACTTACCGGTATTGCCTTTTGCTTGTTGATAAGCCAAGGCGATTTTAAGTGCGCTTTCTACCGCTTCAGAGCCCGAGTTCGTAAAAAAGACTTTGTTAAGCCCGGGTGGCGTGTATTTAACCAGTCGCTCAGCGAACTCAAAACCGATGTCGTGACCAAAATTAAATGGAGAGCTGTAATCGAGCTCAGCGACTTGTTTCGCCATTGCTTCGCCGATTTCTTTACGGCCGTGGCCAGCGTTAACGCACCAAAGACCGGCGGTCGCATCCAGCAATTGGACATTTTTATCGGAGTAGCAATACATGCCTTCGGCGCGATTAATAATACGAGGGTTAGCCTTGAAATCGCGGTTTGCGGTAAAAGGCATCCAAAAGGCATCGTAACTGACTTTTCTTTCCATGATCGACAAGCTCTGCGGTTGTTAATGTTGCGAGAATGTTATCCATGGAGTTGGCTGCGTAAAATCATCCCGAATAAATATAAAGGTTTATCGCTATCAAACTTTCATTGGGTAGCGATTTCTAAACTATCCATCTTGAGCTTCTTTAATGCTGATCGCGCAGCGTGCCTTGCAAAAAGCTGACGAACGCTTTAGCGGCGGTAGAAAGGTAGTGGCTTGATTTCCAACCAATACCTAACTGGAGAGGAATCGGAGGATTAAATGGGATCGCTTTGAGCTCTGGTTCATCGGCAACCAAAATTGGTAAGCAGGTGCCAATACCAATCTGCCGGCGAACCATCGATTTGAGCAACTCGGGAAGGTTGGTTTCAAAGTGAATATTAGGCTGAACTTTATACTGCTGACAGTAGCTGTTGACGGTTTCTCGCAGGAAATAACCATTTTTGAACAAGACGAGCGGTTGTTGGCACAACTCTTCTAGGCTAATGCTCTCTCGTTTGGCAAACGGATGATTGATAGGAACGCAGGCAGCGATTTGATCTTCTGCTAACAGGGTATGGCGGATTTGTTCATGCTCGCGATCACCGCGAATCAATGCTAAATCGAGCTCACCGTTTACCAACATTTGGCCGAGTGTGGCTGTTCCTGCTTCATGAATATTGATCTGAATGCCAGGGTAGGCTTTTTTAAATTGCTCAAGCGCATCAGGTAGATAATAAGAGGCGAGCATAGCGGGTGCGCCGAAGTTAATCACGCCACTGGTAAGCCCTTTAAGTTCTTGTAACTCTTTTTCAGCTTGTTCGACGTCTTCCAAAATGATTTTTGTATGGCGCAGCAAAACTTGGCCTTCAGCTGTCAGGCTCATTTGTCTTTCTGTTCGGTTGATCAATTTCAGCTCTAGTTGCTGTTCCAGCTTTTTAATACTGGTGCTTAACGCGGATTGAGCAATACCAAGTTGGTCGGCAGCTTTGGTGAAATTGCCGGTTTTTGCCAATTGGTTGAAATAGTAGAGACGTTTTAAATCCATTTCTCTCGCCATCTATTTTGTATATGGAAACTATATCTACCATATATTGTTAATATAATCTCGCTGTCGTTATAGTTTTGTTAACTCGAGGTGTGGGAGACAATTAATGCTCAAGGTTGAACTTCTGTACCCATCAAAACAATAAAACATAACGTGAATAAGTCGCTTAGCGGCTCAGCCAAAAGGATGTGAAACAATGAATATCGCGACGGTATTTAATCAAAACGTACAAGAACGCAGTGGCTTTACTATCTCGCTCCACCCAGAAAGCCCGCGCCTACAAGTGGTGACATTGGCAAAGTCGACTCTGGATGCGTTCGTTGATCTTATCCAAGATTACAGTTTGCAATCGCTCGAATATAAACCGTTTCTCCGTTACGCGGTGGCGGATGCTCTCGATAAAGTATGTGATTATCAACTAGGTAAATTCTTAGTGGAAACAATGGAAGACAGAGAAACCGGTGCCTTTCTGCTAGAGCCAGATGCGGACGCAAAAGCGGCTTTTGAAGACAGCGACGAACAGCGCGATTTCTTTGTGATTCTCTCTACCGCGATCTCTCACCTGATCGGTATTCCTAACTTTGATGCGATGTATGGTAAGTACTATGCTCGTTTTACCGTTAAAAATGATGACAACAGTGACAGTTACCTGCGCCAAGCTCATCGCCGAATGGAACTGCATAATGACGGCACTTATGTGAACGAGCGTACTGATTTTGTATTGATGATGAAGATGGATGAAAAGAACATGCAAATGGGCGACTCATTGCTATTGCATGTGGATGATTGGGGCGATCTGGAGCGTTTTTATCATCATCCAATGGCGAAGCAAGATATCGTTTGGGGTGCGCCACCAAGTAAGAACGTCGGATATACCATCGAGCATCCAGTTTTCTTCGAAGAAGATAAAAATGGCAAACCTCACATGCTGTTTATTGACCAGTTTGCTCAGCCACAAAATATGCAGCAAGGGTTGTATTTACATCAGATGAGCGAGTCACTGGAAAGTGATGAGAGCTGTTTTAATGTACGTGTGAACGTTGGCAGTATGCTGGTGGTTCAAAATCACTGCTGGCTTCACGGCCGTGACAAGTTTGTTGCCGATCCAGGTCTAAAGCGTGAACTTCTTCGTCAACGTGGTCACTTTACGCGTTAATTTTCAGTGCCTAAACCTATTTAATCTACCGTTAAGCGACTTGATCGACATTTTGCGATGAAGTCGCTTCGCTATAATTAGACCTATGAAAGTGAAGGAGCACGTGAACGTGGAAAAAATCTATGACTACATCGTGGTGGGTGGGGGCATTGTCGGTGTCTCTACCGCTTGGCAATTACAAAGCCGTTTTCCCGATAAGTCGATTTTACTGATTGAGAAAGAATCCGGCTTTTCTTGTCATCAAACTGGTCACAACAGTGGTGTGATTCATGCCGGTGTTTACTACGCGCCAGGCAGTTTAAAAGCGGAATTTTGCAAAGCGGGCGTTGCGGCGACCACCGAGTTTTGCGCTAAGCATGATATCCCAGTCGAGAACTGTGGCAAGTTGTTGGTTGCGACTTCTGCACAAGAGGTTGAGCGTATGCAAGCCCTGTACGCGCGCTGCCACGAGAACGGTCTAGACGTTGAGTTGATTGACCAACAAGAGCTAAAACGCCGTGAGCCAAATATTGTCGGTTTAGGGGCGATTGCGGTTTCGACCACCAGTATCGTTAACTATCGCCAAGTGACAGAGAAAATGGCCGAAGAGTTTGTTGATGCTGGTGGAGAAGTAAAGCTGAGTACTGAAGTGACTGGGCTGATTGAGTCGCCAGAGCGTGTTCTGGTCTCGGCAAATTCAGCTGAGAGAGCTGTTACTTATGCTAGTCAATTCTTAGTGGTTTGCTCAGGCCTTATGGCTGATCGCTTAACCCGTATGATGGGCATTGAGACGGATTTTCAAATTGTGCCTTATCGTGGTGAATATTACCGACTGCCGGAAAAGTACAACGATATCGTTAACCACTTGATTTATCCGATCCCAGATCCAGATCTACCGTTTCTAGGTGTTCATTTGACGCGAATGATTGATGGCTCGGTGACTGTGGGACCAAACGCCGTTCAAGGTTGGAAGCGTGAAGGGTATGGCAAGATCAATTTCAATCTACGGGATGTGCTCGATATGCTTAGCTTTCCAGGTTTTTGGAAAGTGTCGGCAAAGCATCTAAAAACAGGCTTAATTGAAACCAAAAATTCATGGTGGAAAGCGGGCTATCTTAAATTGGTCAATAAATACTGTCCGCAAATTCAAGTGGAAGATTTGGAGCCGTACCCCGCAGGAATCCGCGCTCAAGCCGTACTAAAAGATGGCACTTTAGTGCATGATTTTCTCTTTGCGGAAAGTAAACGAAGCTTGCATGTTTGCAATGCGCCGTCGCCAGCGGCAACCTCTGCGATTCCCATTGGTGGCTACATCTGCGACAAAATTATGCAGAAGCAGCAACAAGATGAGACGCCTCTAAAGCAAAATCAAAAAGAGCACATAACAGTGTCAGAAGTGGCTTAAGTTCTATTAAAGCAAACGTTAAGACTTTGCGAGATAGATAATCAAATGCCTGAGGTTTACGCCTCAGGCATTTTTTTGGATTGTCGCTTAGCGAAACATAGCCTAGCTGCGCTGCTTGCGGTAGTAATCACGCATGGTTTTAGTAAATAGCGAGCGTACTTTATTTAGGGCTGTGGTTTTTTTGGTAATCGCCATGATTTCTAAATGATAGTAGCGGCGGTCTGGGGCTATTGCGATTAGCTCGCCAGTGTCGACATAGGGTTTGGCATAGTGCTCTGGTAAATAGCCAATAAAGCGAGAAGAAAGCAGCAACGCCATACGAGATTCGTAATTGTAGGCGGTTGCTTTTAAGTTCATGTTGGCGAGGTGGCCATTGATTCGCTCTTGAGTTTTCATTCCAGCATAAACAACGGGAAAACCATCGATGATCTCATCGGTCAATTCATCGTCACTTAATTGAGCTAAAGGATTGTCTTTGCTGGCATAGAGATAACAAATATCGGTGTAGATGTGCTCATACTCCAAACCATCCAATTCACGGTGATAAGGGATGAAACCGATATCGGCCTCTTCTTGCATCACCATTCTTTCTATTTCTGTCATGCGGGCCACCTCTGCGGTGAGGTATACTTCTTGGGCCAACTTAGAAAACTTACGAATCACAGCGGGCATACTAGCGCGCTGATCCAAGCTGATGGTGTCACTAAAGAGAACGGTTAAGCTCCCTGAAAGCTGAATATCGAGGTGGTTAATCGTATTGCGAAAATCTTCGAGTTCTCCCAAGAGTTTTACTGTGGCTTCATAAACCACAACGCCTTCTTCGGTTAGGGCGAATCCTGCCCGTCCTCGACGACAAAGAATCAGGTTGAGTCGAGATTCTAAGTTGGAAATATGAATACTGATGGTAGAGCGGCTGATATTGAGTTCAGTTTCAGCTGCAGAAAAGCCACCGCAATCTGCGACGACTTTGAAGATTTTGAGTTGTTTTATTTCGTAGTCACCAATTTGACCGACAGGCGAAGGGTTTTTAGTCATTGTTTTAGGCTCATAAAACTTTATGTTTAGAGGGACATATTTATTGCCCCTTTCTGTTTGTTATTATTTTGTTATGTACATTGATGATTATGCGTGATTTAAATTCATTAATCTTTGACGTTGCTAATATTTATAACAGTAGGAACTTGAGTGATGAGAGATATAGACTTGGTTTTATCCCGAGGCTTTATTAATGGCGAATGGGTCGAAGCAAACAGTGGCGAACAAGTCGCGGTTGTAAACCCTGCCAACGGGGAAGTCATTACCACAGTACCCGATATGGGCAAACAAGAAGCTGAAGCGGCGGTTGTTGCTGCGCATAATGCTTTTTTAGACTGGCGTAAAACCACCGCAAAACATCGTTCTAGTTTACTGAAAAAATGGTTTGATCTGATTGTTGAAAATGCGGATGCATTGGCGAAACTCCTGACAACGGAGCAAGGTAAACCGTATAAAGAAGCCTACGGCGAAGTGATGTATGGTGCTTCATTTATAGAGTGGTTCGCTGAAGAAGCTAAGCGTGTTTATGGCGATATTATTCCTTCTGCCAATCCCAACAATCGTTATATGACCATCAAGCAACCTATTGGTGTTGTTACTGCGATTACTCCTTGGAATTTCCCTGTGGCGATGATCACGCGCAAAGTGGGGCCTGCACTTGCTGCGGGTTGTACCGTGGTTGTTAAACCGGGAGAAGACACACCATTATGTGCTTTAGCAATGGCGGCGTTAGCGGAGCAAGCGGGCATTCCTAAAGGCGTCATCAATGTTGTGACAACATCTCGCCCAGCAGAGATCGGCGATGTGCTTTGTCAGCATCCACTTGTGCGCAAAGTGTCGTTCACAGGCTCAACTCCAGTGGGGAAGTTGATTCTTCGTCAAGCCGCAGATACGGTTAAAAAAGTATCTCTGGAGCTTGGCGGCAATGCGCCGTTTATTGTGTTTGATGATGCAGATATAGAGAAAGCAGTGCAGGGGGCGTTAATCTCTAAATATCGTAATGCTGGTCAAACTTGTGTCTGTACCAATCGACTTTACATTCATGATGCGATTTACGATCAATTCATCGAGCGCTATGCCCAAGTGGTTAATGATCTCGTTATTGGGGATGGGCTTAGTGAAAGTGCCGATATAGGCCCGCTTATCAATCAAAAAGCCGTCGATAAAGTCGATGATTTGGTTGCAAAAGCGGTGGAGCAAGGGGCGAAACTGGCGCTTGGCGGTAAAGTGTCTGATGTCGGTGCTCAGTTCTATCTGCCAACCATCTTAACTGATGTTACCGAAGAGATGGATATTGCTCACCAAGAGTTATTTGGTCCGGTATCGACCATTTTCCGTTTCAGTGATGAGGACGACGTGATTCGACGTGCCAATGATACGCCATTTGGTTTGGCTGCTTATTTCTACACCCAAAATCATAGCCGAGTCTGGCGTGTTGGTGAGGCGCTTGAGTACGGAATTGTTGGCATCAATGAAGGCATTATTTCGACGGAAGTTGCTCCATTTGGTGGTGTAAAAGAGTCGGGAAGTGGTCGTGAAGGATCCAAATATGGCATTGATGACTATCTAGAGATCAAATACTTATGTCACGGTATTTGACCTGAACCCTTTTAATTCCGACTGCGTTTTAAACGTGATCTTTTTTCCCTAAATTGTTCAGGCCCTTCGGGGTTCATGCTTTTAGCAGCACATAATGTGCTGCTTTTTTTGTCTTTTGAAAATGGGGAATGTGAATAATTACGCGGAACCTTTGCAAAGGTTTGAGCGCGGTAAAACTTTAGGTGGATAAATATGAATTTATTAAATGTAAATGAATTGTAATTATTTATCACAAGGTGACAACGAGGAAGTGAAACGTTACCCATAGCTGTTCCTGGCAAGGCCAGAGCAAACAGGATTACATCAAGGAGATTATTCATGTTTAAAACCTTAAGCAAGCTGCGCAAAAGAAGTGTAACCAAACTTGTGGCTGGATACGCGTTGGCGATTTCTAGCACTTTTTTTACTGCGTCTCAGGCGTTTGCTGCCGAACATAACTGGCGCTTTGTAAACCTTTATTCGCGTGGTACAGCCTATGGTGAAGTGTATAAAAGCTTTGCAGAAAACATTGAGGCAATGTCGAACGGTCGTATTTCTGTTCAGGTGATGTATGCCGGTGAAGGTGTTGGTCAAACTGGGGTTTTAGGCTCTGTGAAATCAGGCTTAATGACCATGGGGGCACCATTTCAACCAATGCATGCAGGTGAGTTCCCAGCAGGAGTTGTTGAAGTTGGTCTCCCGGGTATGACTGATGATGTCGGCGAACTGAGTGCTTTGTTCCATGAAAAAGGCTGGGGAGAGGTTCTGGAAGAAGCATACGACAAGCAGAATCTTGTTTGGTTAGAACCTTACATTCAGTTGCCTGTGTACGTGTTAACCAAAAAGCCAATTAACTCCATTGAAGAGTTTAAAGGGCTAAAAATTCGAGCTCCTGGCGCTTACGGAAAATTCCTACGCAATCTTGGCGCGTCTCCAGCTTCTTTGTCTTGGAGTGAGATCTACACCAGTCTTGCTACCGGCGTTATCGATGGTTCGATTGGCAGTAACTTGATTGACCACCGTGATGGTAACCACGTTGAGGTGGCGAAATACATGTACCGCCTGCCGATTGCAGGTGCACAGGCTTTGCCTATCGTAGTGAATAAAAGTGCTTGGAACAAACTGCCTGAAGATCTTCAAGCGATCGTCCGCGCTGCCAGTGCCGTGCACGCCCGTGAGCAAATGACAAAGTCTAGATTGTGGGAATCTCAAGCGATTGCAGATATGGAATCAAAAGGCATGAAGTGGAGCCCTGAGCCAAGTGCAGAAGATGTTGCTCAATGGAATGACGCTGCAGGTTCACTATGGGGTGAATACGCTGAATCGGATAAATACAGTAAACGCTTAATCAAGATTGTACAAAACAACTAAATAAAAATTTGGCGGTTTCACTGCGTTCAAATCATGGGGTAGATGTCGAATTACCAGTGAAACTGCCAATTTAGGGGGCTTGCCCCCTTTTCCTATTTGCTGGCAGGGATGATAACTATGTTAAGTAAGGTTTTAGCCGCTTATTGCTTGGGGGTGAATCGGATCGTTTATTGGGTAGGAGTGTCTGCATCTGTTTTGATGCCTATCCTTGCAGCGACGGTCGCCTTTGAAGTCTTTTCACGTTACGTATTAGGAGAGCCAACCATCTGGGCCTACGACGTTTCGCTGTTCTTATTTGGTTATATTGCTGCGCTCGGGGGCGCATTGGCTCAACAAAATAAAGCGCACATCAACGTCGACGTTTTGTATCTATCGGTCTCAATGCGGGTGCGGTCGGTTTTCAATCTGTTCTCTTACTCGCTAGCGATTTTTTTCCTCTCCGTTGTACTGATGATGGCGTTTGGCAAGTTTGAAGAAGCGGTGGAATTTAACTATCGACGCCAATCTGAATGGGCACCTTCCATGGCACATTTTTGGGTCATGATGATGGTGGCATGTGGCGCGTTTATCATCCAATTCACCAGTGACATATTACAGGACCTTTATTTTGTGTTCACAGGTAAAACGTTACTGAAACAAGAAGCCGAATTCAGTGAACAACAAGAAGAACTCGTCGAACAGGCAGGTGATGCATGAGTATTGAAGTTTTAACGCTGCTGCTGATTGGCTGTATCCTATTTAGCTTTGCCTTGGGCGCACCGGTTGGATTAGCTTTGGGTGGCATCGCAATGGGCATGGGCTATATGACTTGGGGCGATGGTATTTTCAATCTGATCCCAACAACAATAGAAAGTAACTTTTTCAGTTTTATCTTGCTTGCGATTCCGCTCTACATCTACATGGGACAGCTTCTCACACGTTCTGGTATCGGCGATGCGATGTTTAATGCTAGCCAAATGGTGATAGGCCGAATTCGAGGATCGCTGGCGATCAGTGTGATCGGTGTTTGTTCAATGATTGGCGCAATGGTTGGCATTATTGGCGCAGGGATCATGACATCTGGCAGCATCGCTCTTAAGCCTATGCTGGAGCGTGGGTATGACAAACGCTTAGCGCTAGGTGTGATCATGGCGGGTGGCGGCTTGGGGATTCTGATTCCACCAAGTATTCCAATGATTATGTACGCGGCAACAACGCAGAACTCTGTCGGTCGCATGTTCTTGGCCGCAATTATTCCTGCACTGATCTCCATTACCCTGCTTATTACTTACGTCATCATCAGTTGTAAGTTGAATCCGAAAAAAGCGCCACTAGGCACGGGTGTCGAAAGCAGCATGACGGGCAAAGAAAAAGTGAGAACTGCGCGTGATGGTATGTTTTCACTGCTGCTGATTGTTGCCGTGTTGGGCAGTATTATTACAGGGATTGCGACTCCGACTGAGTCTGGTGCGATTGGTGTGGTTGGAGCGATTTTACTGGCAGTAGTCTTTAAACGTTTTCGTTTTGAGATGTTTAAGTCATCAGGCTTTGAAACGGCGATGCTAGTCAGCGTTTCCATGTGGATCATTCTTGGCGCATCACTGTTTAGCAATTTCCATATGCTCAGTGGCGTGCAAAACATGGTGGCGCAAATTACTCAAGATCTTGGCTTACCGCCATTGGGTGTCATCATCTTATTGCAAGTGATCATGCTGTTGCTCGGATTCATCATCGATGAGCTGATCATCGTTTTAATGTGCGCGCCACTGTTCACGCCGATTGTGGTCTCACTGGGTTATGATCCGATTTGGTTTGGTATTTTAATGATCTTAAATATTGAGATTGCCGTGCAGACACCGCCGTATGGATTTGCCCTATTTTATCTAAAAGGCATTGCTCCGCCAGGTGTGAGTATGATGGATATTTATCGCTCCATTTTGCCGTTCATCTTACTTAAGCTATGTGTATTGGTGACCTGTATGTTATTCCCGGAAGTGGTGATGTGGTTGCCGAATAAGATCATGGGAGTCGATTAATATGAGCTTGCAACGTATTTTGATGCCAGTGGATCTCGCTTACCCTGAAGTGGTGAAAAGAGAAGTAGAGATGGCACTTAAACTCATCGCGGAAAAGGGCGTGATTGATATGCTCTATGTCGATGAGGCGAGAGTTCATCGTAGTATGGTGCCGACCGCGGCAGGTAAGGTGTTTTGTGCTCAGCATCAGAGCGCTTTTGATGGTGTGCAGACAATGCTTGAACAACTTGTTCCTAAAGCACATCGTGGAAAGAGCATTGTCCGTAATGGCGTGGTGTTTGATGAAGTTGTCTTACAAGCCAAGCAATCTGGTGTTGATGCGATAGTGATGGCATCGGCTAAGCCTAAATTGCGCTCTTACCTACTAGGCTCAAATGCGGCTAAAGTGGTGCGCCATGCGCCATGCTCGGTGTTTGTCGTCCGTTAATTGGTCTCTAAATATAGGGCCTAGCTTGAAAACTAGGCTCTATATTTGATTCAGCTCAGCCCGTTGATTTGCTCTATCAAATCTAAAAACAGCGCTTTACCAACCGGAATCAAATGGTCATTAAAATCATAGTCTGGATTGTGTAGCTGCGGTGTATCCTCTCCTGCACCAAGCGCAAACATCGCTCCTTGTTTTGCTATGGCTGTAAACTGGCCAAAATCTTCTGACCAACGCATTGGCTCATTCATGATGGTGTAACTTGTATGAGTATTCTCACACGCTTGAACCACACGATCGCACCCTTCTTGGCTATTCACACTGGCTTGGAATACATCTTCATAACGAATACTTACCTCTAGCCCCGCTTGTTTGGCTTGTTTTTGCGCGCACGCTTTGGCCAAGTCAACTAAGGTTTGCATGCCTTGGTTGGTTTCACTCCGCAGTGTTGCCATCACCACAGCATGACCGGGAGAAGTACCAAACGCCACTTCCCCAAGCTTAGCGTGAATCACCGTGACCCAATTTTTTCCATCAAGGTTTTGCTGCTCTATCTGTTGTGGTAATTGGTTAAGCTGCTCGATGATTTGGCACATTGCAAGGGCAGGGCTAAGGCCATCTTCAGGATGAGCGGCATGAGAAGTCTTACCCGTAAGCTCAATGATCAAACCGCGAGAGGCACAATTGAACGTGCCAGATCTGACTGCAACATGGCCCAGAGCTAATCCCGGGTAATTGTGGAGTGCGAAAGCGTAGTCAGGCTTTAACGAAGAGAATTTAGGATCGTTGACCATATCTATCGCGCCGGTTCCTGTTTCTTCTGCAGGTTGAAAGCAGAGAATGACTCGACCTTTAAGTGGACGATGATCTGCAAGCTCCACGCCGAGCGCTGAGATGATTGCCATATGACCATCATGGCCACATTTGTGCGATACGCCATCTACCACAGAGCGATGTTCGAACTGATTGAGTTCATGGATTGGCAAGGCATCAAGTTCACTGCGAATCAAAGTTGTCGGCCCTGGTGACTGACTATTAAATACAAACGCCAACCCATACCCACCTAATTGTGTGTGCACTTCATCCGGTGAGAACGCAGCAAAAGTTTGCTCAATTCGAGCAGCAGTTCGTTGCTCTTTATTAGAAAGCTCTGGGTGCTGGTGGAGCTCTTTTCGAAGCTGAGTCAGTTGCGTTTTGGTTAGCATGTCAGGTCCATAAGTCGTTGTAATGGTGAAAACTTGCCCACTATACGCCGACCAATGACTACGGAGGTTGATGGAGTTCTAACTATTGAGGTGTGATTCTTTGTGATATGGGGTTGATAAATTACGCGAGGTCATAAATGCACTTGGAGTTAGCGCGCCAAGTTACGTACCGGAGAGACATGAGCATCGAACGGCACATGTCGCCGACGAAATGTAGTCCCTTCAACCAACTTTGGTGATTGGATTCTGTCCATTCTAAAATGGCGGAAATCTTTTCGGGTGGGGTCCCACGCGACTAAGTACCAGAGCGGAGGTAAAATCAGCATTGCTTGAGGTTCCACTTCTCGTTGAGTTGAGGACCCTTTGGCATCTATATACTGAAAACGCAGGTGCTGCCTTTGAAGAAAAGCGGCCTCGAAAGAGGGGAGTAACAAGGGAGCCATCACTCCAATACTGGATGTGTCCACCTGCGGCGCAAGCTGTCCGACATACAAACAATCGAGAAACCTGCGAAGGTCGCAAATCTTGTCTGGGGGGAGTGATTGCTCTATTTTGGCAAGACCCACATCTGCAAGGTTCGAAAACGGCATTCCTCCGCTGGCGTGCATCGAAGTCACACTGATCACAAGAGCAAAGATTTCTTCTACCGAGAGTCTGACAGTCGTCTGAATAGATCGCGGGTCAAGTTGAAGCCCGCCACCACGTCCTGGTTCAGAGTTAATAATATAGCCCTCATCGCGCAGCGTACTTATATCGCGTAATACGGTACGTTTAGATACACCAATCTCTTGCGCTAAATAAGCGACAGTCGAAGTACCATTACGGCGAAGGCAGCGTACGATGGCATCTTGTCTTAGGCGAATATTCATTTCTTCAGTTTATCAATTTATGGTGCCAATATTTGTCACCATTACGCTATATAAATTAATTGAACACGTCATCAAGGTTATGTCGAAGTTGCAATCCACTTCCGAAAATCCTGAGGCATTGTCTGATTAATTTAAGTAAATAGAGAAGCGTATGTTTGAATCAACCTGTTTTCCATATCCAACCCTTATTGCTATTAATGGCGTCGAGCTAGAAGTATTCGAAGCGGGGCCGCAAAATATTGGAAATCCAATAGTACTTTGTCATGGCTGGCCAGAGCTCGCTTTCTCTTGGCGCTACCAAATCCCAGCTCTGGTCGCTGCGGGGTATCATGTTATCGTTCCAAATCAACGAGGTTACGGTAACTCGTCTTGTCCGATTGATATTACGGCCTACGACATCGCACATTTGACGGGTGATCTCATTGCGCTTCTTGATCACTATGGATACAGAAATGCGACGTTTGTGGGGCACGATTGGGGAGCAATGGTCGTTTGGGGGCTAGCTTTGTTGCATCCAGATCGCGTTAGTAAACTGATTAATCTGAGCCTACCTTATCAAGAACGAGGAGAAACACCATGGATTGAGTTCATGGAGCAGGTGCTAGGAAGTGACAATTATTTTGTTCACTTTAATCGACAGCCTGGCGTTGCAGATGCTGTGATGAACGACAATACATACCGTTTTCTTCGTAATCTCTATCGAAAAAACGAGCTGCCTAACGAACCTGAACCGGGCATGGCGATGATTAATCTTGCTAGAGCGGAAGTGCCCACCGGAGAGCCTTTAATGAGTGACAGTGAATTGGGGGTTTTTGTATCTGCCTTTGAATCAACAGGGTTCACTGGGAGTATTAATTGGTACAGAAACTTGGATCGCAACTGGCATTTACTGGTAGATGTAGATCCAATTATTCAACACCCTACGCTTATGATTTACGGTGATCGAGACGTGATACCTAAGTTTGAAAAACTTACAGATTTTGTGCCAAATGCGGATGTTGTAAATCTAGATTGCGGCCATTGGATCCAGCAAGAAAAGCCGCAAGAAACCAATCGAGCTATTTTAAATTGGCTACAGCAAAAAAATGCAACTGAAAGTAGCCATTCTAACGAGTCTAAGTGAGGCTCTTGCGGTTGAATAGCTTGGTATGCGAATTTGCTGTTCTCAACTTACTGAATAATTGTCATTCCAATTCGGGTAATAAAAGATTGCTTATCATCAACAAAAGCTACTGTTCAGTACTGTGGCTTAGTATCAATAGCCAAATTACTGAGAAGCAAATACAAAAAAGGCGCTAACTCAAAGAGTTAGCGCCTTTCCAAACGTTTGGTGGGCTGGCGTCATCTGAAGTTTGATTCTAATGCTTTGATTTTTAAAGATAAAGGTGTGATGAAAAATAGTTTTGGGTAACTGATTGGGTACTAAAATTTATTATCGAAAAGTGTGACGCCAATCTGATTTGATGACGATTTTAAAGAGCATCACTTCACATGGGTAAGTATCCCCAGTCTTCGTAGCTTTTTCGCTTAGTTCTCTTCACAGGCGTTCCTTTATTCTTTCTTTTGATAACTCTTTTCATTTTTCGGCAAAGAAGTTGAAATTGCTTCTCTACATACTCCTCATCTCTCAGTTTAGCCACTGAAGCTACTGACCAGCCTTTTAGAGTGAATTTTCTTACACGCTTAACACCGTTCTGCTCATAAAGCTCGGCTGACATTGGTGGCTCATATCCCCAATATTCTAGGAATCTCATTGTCGATTTGTCGGAATATCCTTCATTCTCACGGTATTTAACTATTCTATGTACTTGTTTGAGATAGAGTGCGTGTTTGGTTGCCCTACGCTTTTCAAGTGAATTTTCAAAGTAACGTTCTATACAGTCATCGATGATGGCGGATAAATTCTCGTTTTTCCCGAGTTCATTTTCATTGAATCCCATTCTAAGTCCTATAGTACGGAGCTTATTTATAGATTCTTGATTAAGGTGGTACTTCTTTGTAACCAATCCAGACTCTTTCCTCCTATTGGTTACATAACGCTGTCTAACTGCATCATCTGAATCACTCATTATTTCCTACTCTGTTAGCTCAGTTTCCTTGTCAGAAAATTATAGATAAACGTCAATTATAAATATGTGAGGCTCACTAAAAAATCAATTCAAGTTCATGAATTTATTGTATTAAATTTCATTTTATACAATGTGAGGCTCACGGTTTTTTGTGAGCCTCACTTAGTGAAAAAATGAGTGTTAAGCTTATACACGTCCCAAAGGTAATGAGTGAAAGAGGTAGAAGATGCTGAGTGAAAGGTATTTAAAAATAGAGGAAGTTGTGAAAGTAACTTCTTATAGTCGTGCTCAGATATATCGACTAATGAAATCAGGAGAGTTTCCGAGTTCGTATAGATTATCGAAGAATCGAGTTGCATGGAAAGAAACAGAAATACGCAATTGGTCAGAAAACAGAAAGAGCACAACTCTAATGGTTGAGTTAGACCGCTCTCAGAGACTATTGAAAGAGGTTTGGGGATAATGGTAAGTGTGATTGATCTTCCTAGCTACAGTCTTGATGAATGTAGCTGGCTATCCAGTGAAAATGACGCGTATGAAGAGAATGATTATCGGATCGCATTGTTACGCGAGTTGGCTGATGAAGTGTATCTAAACAGAGGAAGACGTTATTCGACCGGAGATTTACATGAGTTGGCGGACAAACTAGAAGCGTGTAACGAGGACATCATTGAGTGCAAAAGCTTGGCATGTAAGAAGTGCAATCGCAAATTCAAGATCGAAAGAGTGAACGATATCGTCTCTGCGATGAAGCTAGAACAGGAACATGGATTTGAATTTGAATATGGTATCTACACCATATTGCAGTATTCTCATTGTGTGAGCGCGTATGAGTTCGTTAACTATGATGTACCGAAAGATAAAGACCGCGTTCGACAAGTTTTGTCAAGGTGTGGAATTTCCGGTCCTGTAGTTGGATCTTTTGAGCTCGATTTTCATGAACAACCTCAAAGGTGGTTGCCACATTACCATCTTCTAATTCGTAAAACAGGCAATGAAGATGCTATCAGAAAGCTAAAAAGCTGTATGCATAAGCTGCATCCTAAGAATATAAAGAAAAACAGGTGCGCTAGACCATTTATGGAACAAAAGTTAAACGACCCACATAAGCAACTCAGCTATATCTATAAATTAGCAAGCTTTGAAGTTAGAGACTACAAGACTCATTCTGGTAAGAGAATTACTCATAAGCATCGTCTAAATAAGTTATTGTTTTGTGAGTCTCTTTGTTGGCTGGATAGCAAAGACCGAAGATTATTGCCTTTTCAATGGCACGCTAGAGAATGGCTTAAACAGTCCAAAGTATAGAATACAAATGGTAACTTTGACTTAGTTTGAAACTGGATATAACAATGAAACTAATGTTTAGATTAAATTACTTGTACAACACTACTTATCGCGATCAGTCAAATCAGGAACCGAGATACGGTTCCTAATGAAGTTACTTCGCTATCTTAATCCAGTATATATGGCATATCCAATCAGCAAGTAAAGTAATGGTTTTGTTGCTGAGAATAGTTGTATTATAAATTCGCTTATGTCTTGATACCGAAGATTCGGTCGTTCATCAATATCACGTGGCTTCTGACCAGAAATAATAGAGGGAACCCAATTTTCTAGCATTTTTTCTTTAGCTAGATAAACATCATGGCCTCCATTGTAATACCTATTAATAAAAGAGTTGTGTTGATGAGATGAGAAACCACTCCTACCAGCATCACCCAAACCAAGAACGAGCATATTGCATATCATTAAGATTTTATCTCTTGCTCCACACTCATTTATAAACATGTTTGTTCTTTTGAAAATACTATCTAAATCATGATCTGTTTTTAAGACAGAACCAGCGAAAATTGTAAGGTCTATTTGAGTTTTACCTGTATATGTTTCTATCGCTTTTGCAGCGATATATGTACCAAAACTATGAGCTACCAAAATAACTCTATCTTGATTTGAACTATCTAATGCAGAGTGGATCTTCTTTACTACTTTTTTTGCTACGTAATCTCTAAGATGTGGAAATAGAAAAGATAATAGGCTAAAAAAACCGTACTTTACTGGTTTTGGTTCGATTTTTCGGGAGTTTTCTTTTACTAAATCATTTAGAGTATTTTGCCAGTGACCAATAGTTCTGATTCCGTGAATAGAAATAAGTGTCACATTTGATTGAGATTGCGCTTCTGAGACCAATGTCTTAATTAAACTATCTACGTTACTTGTAATCTGACTGATCCAAGAGGATGAATGAGATTCTGCTTGCAAAATCACAGATGTTCGTTCGTAAAATTCGTTCGAAAACTTACCCATATCTTTAATGAATGCAGTGATTCCGATTATTTTAGTAGGGGTATAAAAGTCTGGTTTTACGTGAATATCTCTCAGCGTTTTGATTCCTTCATTTGCACTTGGTGTTTCACGGTCTCTTTTAGGAAGGACTACATCTAAAACTAAAAGATCATACTTAGTCACTCGCATGAGCTGTTTTGCTTTGGAAGAACTCTTTGCTTCATCTATTTTAAGATATTGCTGATTGTCCAGTTGTTCCAACTTAGTAATTAATTTTTTTAAGCGTTTTTTGTTGTCATCGACAATTAGTACTTTAATCATTTATTTTATTTATTACCTGTTGAAGTTTTTCCTTCCATAAATGGCTTGAAGTTTCGTAATGAATTGTTGAAATATATTGGTCTGGATGCGTGTTTTCGAATTCTTTTTCGATGTCAGCTAGATCTTTTTTATTTTCTCCTTCACCAAAATTCGAATACTGAGTGAGGATTACAAAAGGTGTTGTAATAGATTTTCTTCTCATTTTACGTACAATATCTTTTCCACCATAAACTCTAAATCTACCACCTGATTCATTTGCAGACTTGTCATGAGTTGGTAGACTCATATCTAGAATGATTAGATCAAGATCGAACTTAGATATGGCTTTAATCCCTGAATTGAAAGATGCAGACTCATATAGCTCAATACCATTGTTTAGCGACTGAATAAAAGTACATACTTTTTCTCTTTTGTGCTCGTTATCTTCAATGATTAATATTTTCATCCTTTACTCCTATCGTTAAACTAAAATATCCATCATCGGTAATATTGCAATCTAAATTAAATCGGTTAGAACAGTTTTTCAATAGATTGTATATTTTGTATACTCCGGTTCCGCCCTCTATTTTAGCTAAAGTGGGGTCTGTGTCAGACATTTTTTGCTTAATTAATGTCCTTAAATTAATGATGTCTTGATAAGAATCGAATTTGAAAGGGTTCGTAATAGTTATACTAGTGGTTTCTTGATTTTCATCTATTGATAAAGAAACTTCACCATTGCCGTGACTGTTTGCGTTATCTAATGCTGTAATTATCGATGTCATAAGTGGTTTGGCATCTTTATATGTAAACGCTATATTCTTAGTGTAATTATCCAAGTTTAAGTTAATTTGATATTGTGAAAATATAGACTCAAAAGTTGTTTTACATGCGTAAACTACAGATCTAACATCATAAATATTACTTTCATTCATTTCTGCCACATTTAACCATGAGGTCACTCGATCTAGTTCCTCGACAACAGATGCTTTCATGTGAGTAATACATTCAGAAAGTTCTTTCAAAGGTACTGTTTTCTTGTGGTTGATAAAGCTTGACTCAAGGTTGTTTACGGTTTCAGTAAGTTCAACTTTCAAATTTTCATTGATATATTTTTTGACTTCATTTAGTGCGTCAATTGTGAGTTTCCACATGTAATTAATGATTGAATCAAAAAAATCTTCAAAATTATTTTTATTTTCAATAGCATCTCTTAAACCGTGAACGTTATCTATGGTAGGTCGGAAATTAAATTTACCACTGCTGTTATCGTTTATTTCTATGACTACATTGAATATTGAATTCGCGGAATTTAGCACAGTGTCAAAATTCTTGGAAAATTCACACATGTCTTCGACTATTTTATTCTTAATATTAGATATCAATAGTGGGTATTTTTCATCCATTATCGTGTTTTTTTCATAATTATCATGTTCGTCGACATCAGTTATAATACCGTGCTTTTCGATGCCTGAGCGTATTTGACTTACAAAAATTCCATGTCTAATATCAGCGCTCAGATATTTATCTAAGCCATAGTTTTCGTTACAAACGAAATCATTTACAATCTCTCGATATATTTGTGATAGCACATCGGTTTTATTGCTTGAAGGTACTACAGTTTTTTCATTATTATAATCATCAATTACCGTATATTCATCTTCTAAACTTATAGATGGTTCGGTTGTAATGGCGTCTTGATAGAGTTCATATAAAAATTTGTATCTTTCAAATTTCTCGTTTTTAATTGCATCCACATCTACAAATATTTTACTAGTATCAAATTTTGTTTTTAATCCATCAAAGGATAACTCGTCTAAAATACTGTTCCTTTCAGACAGTATTATCTCGTCATTAAATTTACTATTCCGTAATAAATCCAGTATGACCACTCTTTCTTTCTTTATATCTTCCGTACTTTCGAATTCTTCTGATGAATCCATATTTGAGATTATACATACATGCTTTAAGAAATATGCCACCTTGGCATCAAAATTAACTGGGTCTGGAAATAGAATCGAAGGTAAGTGAGTGCCAGATTCGCAGATATAGTCTTCATAAGCCTCTACCTTATCTTCGTCCTTATCTTTAGATATGGTTTTACTGTAAATGCTATAAAGTATTGGTATATCAATACTTTGCTCTTCTATTCCATTTTCTACTATGAGTTCTACTAATTCATTTATTGGAAGAAATGGATGAGTGAGATTATTGCTTATAAATGTATTTACTGTAAATTCAGCACACTGTAAGAGGTTGTTGGTTTCTATCAGATAATTTGAGTAGTCTCTAATGTAGTCAGACTCAATTAAGCACTCTTGTTGATAGGATTTAAAGTGTTCCTCTATTTCTTTTTCACTAAGTGATGACAAGTCTCTGTGTTTTATTTTCCTATAATTAGGAACGTTTTCATATGATTCAAGGTTTTTCTTGTCTATACCACTAACATATGGGGTGCAAAAATCAGATTGAATTAAACAGTTACGGCGTGCAATATCTCGCTTATATTCGTTGTTCTTTATAGTGTTATATAAATGAAATAGTACAGAAGAGCATATACTAGAGTGATTGAATGTTGTCGCAACACTTTCTAGGTATAATCTTTGCGTAACTGAATCCGGTTTTGATAATAATACGGATTTAAATGAATTTACTATATTATCTAGTAATGAAGAATCAGGATCTCTTTGAGAGTTAAGATATATTTCACTTCGTGATAGTATTTCTATTAGTGATGTATATCTAACATCCTCACAAATAAGTTTTGATATGGTTTCCTTTACAGGTGAATAGTTCCCTTCTGTATATTTTTTAATGCAGAGTGATATGGTGTCATTAACATTTCTTTCCACTTTGTTGTGAACTTTAATTAGATTTTCAAGTTCTGTGTCATTAGTTGCATCGGTAACACTTTTCAATATGGTAAACTCTCTTTTGTTTAAGCCGCTACCATGTGCAATTTTGTCGTTAAAGTATTTTTTGAAAAGCAAGTACTGGTCAATACAAGATATATGAGTGGATGGGTATAACCTTCTTTCATCTACAGATATTCTTTTATCAAATTCAATTGGTAAAAAATAGCTAGAATATACATCTGCGTAGTGTGTCGCAATTGCATCTCCTTGAGAATCACGCATTTCATCTAATATTCCAACTAAATTTTTTGAAAAGGTTTCAAATCTCTTGCTTTGGTGTTTAAACAATATCTGCTGTAGAAAGAAATCTTCTACCTTACGTTTAACTGTATTTCTAACGCTTGATATATATTTTTGATTAGATGTATTTTTAACATGTTTTTCTAAGCAGCTTCTCATTTCTATTTCCCAAAATGAATAGCCACAGTTATCATGCAACTTATCAAGTTCTCTTAATGCTTCCTCATAATTAGAGGTCAATATTCGTGATTCAATACGTGTTTTTGCAGAAGAAAAGTATGTAAGAAGCTCACTATTATACTTGAATAGATGAGAAAGCCATGTTAACTCTGAATTTGAATCATAAAAGCGTATGTTCGGCAAAGCACAGAATTTACTTAGATCTTTGTAAATGAACTTAATTCCATTCGGAAGTTTGGGATGACTGAATACACGGTGACAAAAATTATCTAACTCGATCCCTCTAAATTGAGTTACTTCTTGAATTATCAATGCTGATCTATAGTAATCCGTTTCAATTTCATTTTTCGTTTTGATTGAGAATACAGTGGAGATTGCCGAGTTGATGGAGCGTTTCATCATGCTTTCCAAAAAATATACACTTATATGCTCATAGTATCATTTGTTACGGTATTTAAGGTAGGGCTTATTCACAAATAACAATGAACAAATAGGCTCAATTAACTAACAATGCCAACTACTTAGGTTACTAAGTACAGGCATTGTAGTTACACCAGCGTATCATTATCACTTATGGTTATATACCTTCGTGATACTCTTACTGCTACGTCATTGAAAGGAGTTCTGTATTCTCATAGTTAGACGACATCTTTGTTTTCTTAAGCTACCGATGCTAGTGACACATTAACTTTAGATGCTTCTAGAATGTGATGACTCCACCATTTCATTAGCTCTTTACGGCGTTCTAAGTAGTCAGTTCGGTTATACGAACGTTGGGTGCTAGTTCCAACTACGTGAGCAAGGGCTGCTTCAATTAGAACGAAATCATGACCATTTTCATTAAGTATTGTGCTCGCCATGGCTCTCATACCATGAGAGACCAAACGATCTTTGAATCCCATTCTTTTGAGTGCCATATTTGCCGTCTGACTATGCATCGGTTTTTTTGGATCTTTAATTGAAGGGAAGACATACTCGCTAGTTGCGCTCATTACTCTCATTGTTTTTAGCAGATTAACGACTTCTTCAGTCAGAGGAATACGATGCATTTTTCGTTTTTTCATTCTTTCTTTCGGAATCGTCCATACGCGCTTTAGCAAGTCAAACTCTTCCCACTTCGCGCTAGCCGCCTCATTTGGTCTTGTCATAGTATGAAGTTGAAACTCAATAAGGCAGCGTGTAGAGCGTTTAATGCTCGCGTTTGCTAGTGCATTCATTAGGGCTGGTAGCTCATTTGACTCCAGCTTTTTCATATTTTGCTTAGTGGGCTTTTTAAAAGCAGCTAGGATGTTGCTAATCGGATTTGCTTGCAGTAGTCCGCAGTTCATCGCATAGACCATAACTTCATTTAAGCGTTGTGTTAGGCGTCTAACAGTTTCCAGTGAACCTTTAGCTTCTACTACCTTTAGAGTTTCGATTACGGACTGTGCTGTAATCATAGATATAGGTTTTGAGCTTAAAGTAGGGAAAACATGAAGCTCAAATGAGCGCCAGATATCCTTCGCGTAGTCTTCGGTGACTTCTGTTCTCTTCAGCTCCATCCACTTCTGTGAAACATTGAATAGTGTGTGCTGATGTATAGCCTCGCTTTTTTCCTTCTCTTCTTTTCTGTGGTGTTTTGGATCGATTTCTAGTGCAACGAGCTCACGGTAGCCTTCTACTATTTTCCGTGCATTAGCTATCGATAGTTCTGGGTATTTGCCTAAGGTCATATTACTACGTTTTCCCGTAGCAGGACTCTTGTATACAAAACGCCAAGACTTAGTTCCATTTGGCATTATTCTAAGCTGAAGTCCTTTCCCATCACTGGCGATTGTCTCTTTGCCAGCGGGTTTAAGGCTTTTTACTTTTTTATCTGTTAGCGGAACTACGCGTCTTGCCATTTCTTTATACTCGATTTAGTACCCAAAAATATCTTGGATACGAGTATAGGGTAATTCATTGGGTACTAAAAACGTGAGCAGGTATGAGACGCGATGAGACAGAATAAGACAGAAAATAAAGGTAACTAATTGAAATGTATGTTTTTTAGATACAAAAAAGGCCACCCGAAGGTGGCCTTTTCCAAACGTTTGGTGGAGCTGGCGGGAGTTGAACCCGCGTCCAAAAACCATTCATCATTGGTACTACATGCTTAGTCGATCTTTAATTTCACCAGTGACCTGCGAACCGACACGCTAGCCAAAAGCTATCCTGAATTATAATTCGCTGTTCATCTCTCAGGCGGGAGAATCCGAGCTAGCGCGTTTGGGTTTGATCTCTCGTTGTTCCCCGTCTTACGTGCGGAAGCTAGGGCGAGAGAGCTCTGAGCAGGTTATTAAGCTGCTAGTGCGTAGTTTTCGTCGTTTGCGACTATTTTTTTGCGGCTTTTTACGTGGCCAACCGCCCCACGGCATGCACCTCAGACTTCAAAATTCCTGTCGAATCCTAAATCAGCCCCAAGTGTTCTTCGCATAGTACCAGAAAAGCGTAGCCTGTCTATACTTGTGCGTTTAAGTGCTCAAGATTAACGCAATGAGCTCTTCATAACTCGTGCTTTTTCACGAGCCCAATCTTTTTCTTTAAGATCAGTACGTTTGTCGTGCAGCTTTTTACCTTTAGCTACACCAATTTTCATTTTTACCCATGAGCGCGACCAGTACAATGATAGTGCTGCTAATGTCATACCTTCACGGTTGATGCGACCGAGTAGGTTGTCGAGTTCACGACGGCTCATAAGAAGTTTGCGCACGCGCGTTGGGTTAGCAACGACGTGGGTAGATGCTTGATTAAGAGGAGTAATCGTCATACCACTGACAAAAGCTTCACCGTCACGCATGAAAACATAGCTTTCAGCGATATTTGCTTTGCCTTGACGAAGTGACTTAACTTCCCAGCCTTGTAGCTCAAGCCCAGCTTCAATTTCATCATCAATGAAGTATTCGTGGCGAGCTTTCTTATTGAGAGCGATGGTATTGCTACCCGCTTTTTGTTTTGATTTTTTCTTTGCCATAATGGCTGCATTATACGGTTAGGAGCTAAGTTAGGAAATCCCTTTATTTGCGCTGAGTGCAAATAAAAGTAAAATTGCAACAAGCTTGAGGTTCAAGCAACCGTTACGAGGAGTCAATATGAAGCAAGTCAGCCGTTCTGCTTTGGTGTCGTTTAGTGCAGAACAGATGTTCAATCTGGTTAATGATGTAGCCAGCTATCCTGAGTTTTTGCCAGGGTGTTCAGGCTCTCGCGTGATTGAATCAAGCTCAGATGCAATGGTGGCTTCTGTTGATGTTTCTAAGGCTGGGATCAGTAAAACGTTTACTACTTCAAATGCGCTTGTGGCAGGTGAAGCTATTGTCATGAGCTTAGTAGATGGCCCGTTTAAAACTCTAAAAGGTGGCTGGTTCTTTACGCCACTCGATGAGCAGGCATGTAAAGTGGAATTGAAGCTTGAATTTGAGTTTTCAAGCAAAATGATTGAAATGGCTTTTGGTAAAGTTTTCAATGAATTGACGAGCAATATGGTGAATGCTTTCACTCAACGCGCAAAACAGGTGTATCCAGCATATGAGTATTGAATCGGACATGATTCATGTCGAGGTGGTTTATGCACTGCCCAACGAGCAACGTGTATTCACACTTGTGGTTAACAAGGCAATGACGGTTGAAGAGATTATTGAGCAGTCAGGTGTGATTGAACAATACCCTGAGATCGACCTTAAGCAGAACAAAGTCGGTGTATTTAGCCGCAATGTTAAACTTGATGCGACGGTGCGCGACAAAGATAGAATCGAAATTTACCGTCCGTTACTTGCAGATCCAAAAGAGATTCGCCGTAAGCGAGCTGAGCAAGCAAAAGCTGCTGGGGCTGCAGATCCGGTGACCGGTGGTAAAAAGAATCCACTGCGTAAAGAGAGTTAAGCGAACTGCTTACAAAGATAGGATACAAAAAAGGGTTGGCGCTTTCACGTCAACCCTTTCTAATTTTTAGCATTAAAGTGAGGAAACCTTAGTTAATGCTTTCAAAAAAATCGGTGCTTGCTGGGTAGTCACCTTTCACTTCAACCAACTGTCCTTGACCATTAAAATTAACGATCAGATCCTTTTGAATGGAGTCATTGTGGCCATCTGTATGGTGGTAGATGTAGTACCAAGTGTCAGGGTATCCATTCTCAATGAGCATTGGTGATCCCATTACATAACGTACTTGCTCTTTGGTCATGCCAAATTTCAGTTTTTCAACTGAATCTTGTTCAATGTAGTTACCTTGGTTGATATCGATACGATAAACCAATTTTTCCAATAAAGAGCAGCCTGTCAGGGTAGACATAGCGAGCGGTACAGCGATAAGCCACTTAGTTAGTTGCATACTTTAATTCTTGCTACTGATATTTCTTAAACTTTTCCGATAATAAACAAGCTGAGCGTTAATGTAAAAAACTCATGCGGTTTTGAATTGTTTCAGACCGTGATTTTTGAGATTTGTTGCAAAGTCGAGCCAAAAAGTTTTATTTAGGGAACTTTGGCTCGACAAAAGGAAGAAAGTACCGGAGTTAAGCGGCAATAAGCAGTTCACGGGCATTTGCCATGGTTGATTCGGTGATCTGGCTACCGCCAAGTAAGCGCGCAAGTTCAGACACTCGTTGATCTTCATTGAGTGAATTCATCTGTGTTTCGGTTTTTCCTGCTTTGGTTTGCTTAGCAACGAAGAGCTGCTGGTGGCCACAGCCTGCAACCTGAGGTAAGTGAGTCACACACATTACTTGGGTTGATTCGCCAAGCTTACGCAGCATTTTACCAACCACAGCTGCTGTAGGGCCACTGATGCCCACATCGACTTCATCGAAGATTAGACTTGGTGTGTCAACTTTCTGCGCGGTAATGACTTGAATCGCCAAAGATATTCGAGATAACTCACCACCTGAGGCTACTTTCGCAATAGGCTGCATTGGTTGGCCTGGGTTGGTCGATACAACAAAACACACAGTGTCCATGCCGAGCGGTGATGGGTGTGTGCTTTCGTTATTAATCTCGATACTAAACTGGGCTTTTTCCATGCTCAATTCATGCATACTTGCCGTAATGAGTTTATTTAGCTCTTTTGCATAGCGGCTGCGCGACTTATGCAGCTTTTCTGCGGTCGTGAGGAAGAGTTGATACTTCGTTTCCACTTCTTGCTCTAGTTCTTCTAGGCGTTCATCTGAGCAATCTAGCGCTTCAATTTGGCTGAGCAAGTCTTGATGATGTGGATAGAGCTCATCTGGCAAGACATGGTGTTTTCTTGCCATCGACATCACTTTAGAGAATCGCTCCTCAACAAATGCCATACGCGCTGGATCTACGTCAATACAATCTAGGTAGTTTCGTAGTTCACTGTTTGCTTCTTCAATTTGAATGATTGCTTCAGTCAGCATGTTTGGAAGCTCGGCAAGTTTCTCATCCAGTTCGGCGAGTTGAATTAGGGAGTTATTGGCTGATTGCAAAATACCAAGCGCATTAACTTCTTCACCTTCGTAAATAAGCTCGATGGCTTGTTGGCAAGTAGAGGCAAGCTCTCCACTATTGGACAATCGTTTGTGTTCTTGTTCAAGCTCTTCATATTCTTCCTCACCAAGTGATAGCTCGTTGAGTTCTTTGATCTGATATTCGAGCAATTGTTTTTGAGCCAGATTAGCGGCGCTGTTTTCTTTCAACTGTTTTAAGTTGTTGTCCGCTTGCCGCCAAGTCTGGTATGCATTTCGAGTACTTTTAAGTAGGTTCGTATGGCCCGCGTATTGGTCTAGCATCGCCATTTGGTAATCGCTCTTCATCAATTGATGGTGAGCGTGTTGACCGTGAATGTTGATCAGTAGCTGGCCTAAACTTTTTAACTGAGAAAGGGGAACAGGGCTGCCGTTAATAAATGCACGTGAACGACCTTCTTTGCTGACAATTCGGCGCAAAATGCAGTCGCTACCGTCTAGCAGATCGTTATCTTCAAGCCAGCGGGTGGCGTGAATATTGTTCTCTAGTGAAAAGGCCGCGCTTACTTCGGTCTTTTCTTCTCCTTGTCGTACCATGCTGGCTTCTGCTCGGCCGCCAAGGCATAACCCTAATGCATCAATTGCAATGGATTTACCCGCGCCCGTTTCACCTGTGATGGTGGTCATTCCCTTGAATAGCTCTAGCTGGAGAGACTTAACAATCGCAAAATTATTAACACTTAGATGAGCCAGCATTTTTATGTACCTGTTTAAATGAACAATACTGTGTATGAATACAGTATATACTGTTTCTTTATACAGTAAAGTTACAGGTGAAAATTTTTGTGAGGAAGATTTTGAGAGGTTTAGGAGTAACCAGTAAAAACATTTCAACTATTAAAACAAAAAGGCTGACGTTTATGCGCCAGCCTTGGTGTGTCTTCAACCTACACTAAAACAATTTGCTCGACCAACCGAGTTTGTTTCGTAAAACGTGGTAGTAGCTGTAATCTTTTGGATGGATCAGCTTAAGTACATTTGGGCTCTGGTAAATGTGGACTTCGTCGCCAGGTGACACAGGTAAAGAGACCTGACCGTCGCAGCTGACTTCCTGTGTTCCTCGATTGTCTGGCGAAACGAGTAGCTTAATGCGGCGGTTGCCATCAACAACCAAAGGACGGCTTGATAAGGTATGAGGAAACATCGGTACCAGTGAAATAGCATTTAAGCTTGGTGACAATATCGGGCCACCACCGGACAAAGAGTAAGCTGTAGAACCTGTTGGTGTAGATACGATTAATCCGTCTGCGCGAAGCGAGAAAGCAAATGTCTCATCGATATAGACTTCAAACTCGATCATGTGAGCGACTTGACCTGGGTGCAGCACCGCTTCATTTAATGCTGCATTGTGGCTTTTTACATGGCCGTGGCGATGAACTTCCGCTTCCAATAAGAAACGCTCTTCTTCTATGAACTCTCCCTCTAGCACTGCTTTCAATGCTGACTGAAAATCTTCAGGGTTGAGGTCGGTCAAAAAGCCTAAATTGCCACGGTTAACGCCAATAACTGAGATGTCGAAGCGGGACAAGACGCGTGCGGCGCCAAGCATATTGCCATCACCACCAACAACAATGGCCAAATCTGCCGCTTTTCCGAGTTGAATCAAGCTCGCAAAGTCTTCTTTTGGTACGTCATCGAGGATCTCGACTAGGCGATCGTCGATAAAAACTTGATAACCTTCAGATTTTAACCAAAGATACAGCTCTCGGTGGGTCTGAATAGCTTGTTGATCTCGTGGTTTACCAATGATGGCGATCACTTGAAAAGATTTTTTCATAGGGTTTCCGCACTAAATAGGCTTGAATCAATAATCTTCATCCCCATAATAATGGCAAGTTAGCTAATTATGCGAATTTTTGTGTATCTAAACGCGATAAACGTGAAGCGTTAGGTGCCGAAGGAAATGAATTCTGGAGATATCATGAGCAACGAAGAAAACAAAGTTACTGAAGAAGAGCTAGATCAAATCATCGAAGAGGCTGAGAAAGTCGAAGCAGCTGCTCAAGAGGCGGAAGCTGAACTTGAAGATATTGGTGATGAGAAAGACGCTAAGATTGCTCAACTAGAAGCGGCATTGCTTTCAAGTGAAGCAAAAATTCAAGAGCAAAAAGACAGTGTACTTCGTGCAAAAGCGGAAGTTGAAAACATGCGTCGTCGTACTGAAACTGAGATCGACAAAGCACGTAAGTATGCGCTGAACAAATTTGCTGAAGAGCTTCTGCCAGTTATCGATAACCTAGAGCGTGCAATTCAAGCAGCAGACACAGAAGCAGAAGCGGTGAAACCTCTGCTGGAAGGTGTTGAATTAACGCACAAGACATTCGTTGATACTGTCGCTAAGTTTGGTTTGAAAGAAATTAACCCAGAAGGCGAAGCGTTCAACCCTGAACTGCACCAGGCTATGTCAATTCAAGAGAGCCCGGACCACGAAGCCAATACAGTGATGTTCGTTATGCAAAAAGGCTACGAGTTAAATGGTCGTGTTGTTCGCCCTGCGATGGTAATGGTTGCTAAGTAACTAGTTACACATCACATAAATTTGGAAATTATGAAAGAGAGGCATTGCCTCTCTTTTTTTGTCTCTAAGGATTAAAATTAGCACTTTCTAATAGAGCTGATTTGCTCTTGTTATAACTCTATGTAATCTCAGCTATTAGGTTTGTTTGTCTGTGTTTATAGCCTGTTTCAAAATAATCAACTTGTTTGCTATATGTGATAGTTATGTAAATTAATCCTTTATTTTGTGACTCTGACGTGTAATATTCGCGATATCCACCGAATATATTGGTGGAAATACCTATAAAACTATAAATATTAAACACAACATTTCGGAGATTTATACATGGATAAGTCGCTCTCAAGTAAGATTTTCATAGGTCTGTTTGCTGGTCTATTGATCGGTACAGCGATTCAGTACTTATTTAGCGGTATTGCGATTTTTGATACGTATCTTTTAGGCGCAGCGGAAGGTGCTGGTGGCATGTTTGTTTCACTAATCAAACTGTTAGTCGTTCCTTTGGTTTATGTGTCTATCGTTTGCGGTATCGTAGAACTTAAAGATATTCGCTCTTTTGGTCGTTTAGGTGGTAAAACCTTTGCTCTATACATTATTAATACCATCGTCGCGATTATTGCAGCCCTAACAGTGGCTATGATTGTTCAGCCAGGTGCGGGTGCAAACCTTGCAGGGACGATCTCGGATTCAATTACTCTTAAGAGTACTGAGACGCCAGATATCTTCTCTATGGTTGTAAATATTGTACCAAGCAACCCTGTTCAGGCGTTTGCTAATGGCGACATGCTTCAAATCATCTTTATGGCAATTTTGACAGGTCTTGCTATTCAGGCGCTTGATGCGAAAGGTGGTCCGGCGATTCGTACATTTAAAGTGGCTAACGACATCATGATGAAGCTAATCGGCCTTGTGATGAGCCTAGCGCCATACGGTGTATTTGCGTTAATGATTCAGCTTGGTGCAACTCTAGATGCGGATACACTAGCGTCTGTAGCGGGTTACGTAGCACTTGTTGTATCAATGTTAGTACTTTGGATCTTCGTGGTTTACCCAATCGCAGTACAGATGTTCACGGGTATCTCTGCAGTAGAGTTTTCACGTAAGACTCGCGAACAGGTTCTATTCTCGCTATCTACAGCAAGCTCAAACGCAACGATTCCTGTCACAATGCGTACTTTGACAGATAAGATCGGTGTATCTAAGTCAGTGGCTGGTTTTGGTGTTCCACTAGGTGCAACCATGAATATGGCTGGTGCATCTATCTACATCGCTATTGCCGCTGTTTTCTGTGCAAACGCATTTGGTCAGCCAATCGCAGTTTCTGATTTAGTGACACTTGGTTTCACGGTTCTACTACTGTCTATCGGTGCTGGTGGTGTTCCTGGTGGTGGTGTTGTTATGGTTGGCGTTATCTTGCACCAACTAGGTCTACCGCCAGAAGGTCTAGCGATTGTTGCCGCTGTTGACCGCATTAACGATATGTTCTGTACATCATCAAACGTTGTTGGTGATACAGCAGTGAACACGATTGTTGCAAAATCTGAAGGTGAAATCGGCGCTGAAGCAGAGGTTGAAGTAAAACCAGCTCAAGCGAACGCATAATCTTCATATTGAACTAAGAGGCGAGGCCATGTGCCTCGCTTTTTTTTGATTTTTTTTCACTTCTTCCCTTGAAAACCCATTTGCCGCCCTTATCTATGTGGCATAGATGAAGCAAACAACATTATTTTTGTTTGTGAGCAAGGGTTGAAACCCGATCCTACGTCCCCCACATAGGGGATAGAGCAAAACGAAAATAGAAAATTATTCGGAGATAGCCTGATGGGTAAAATCATTGGTATTGACTTAGGTACTACTAACTCATGTGTTGCTGTACTAGACGGCGACAAACCACGCGTAATCGAAAACGCAGAAGGTGAGCGTACAACGGCATCTGTTGTTGCATACACAGATGGTGAAACGCTAGTAGGCCAACCAGCTAAACGTCAAGCAGTTACAAACCCAACAAACACGCTATTTGCAATCAAGCGTCTTATTGGTCGTCGTTTTGAAGACGAAGAAGTTCAGCGCGATATCGAAATCATGCCTTACAAAATCGTTAAGGCTGACAACGGTGACGCTTGGGTAGAAGCGCAAGGCCAAAAAATGGCTGCTCCTCAAGTTTCAGCTGAAATCTTGAAGAAAATGAAGAAAACGGCAGAAGACTTCCTAGGTGAAGAAGTAACTGGCGCTGTTATCACTGTTCCTGCGTACTTTAACGATGCACAGCGTCAAGCAACTAAAGATGCTGGCCGTATCGCAGGTCTAGAAGTTAAACGTATCATCAACGAACCAACTGCAGCGGCTCTAGCTTACGGCCTAGACAAGTCTGGCGGCGACCGCACTATCGCGGTATACGACCTTGGTGGTGGTACATTCGATATCTCTATCATCGAAATCGATGAAGTTGAAGGCGAAAAAACGTTTGAAGTACTAGCAACTAACGGTGACACACACCTTGGTGGTGAAGACTTCGATACACGTCTAATCAACTACCTAGTAGACGAGTTCAACAAAGAGCAAGGTATCAACCTTAAGAACGACCCTCTAGCAATGCAGCGTGTTAAAGAAGCAGCAGAAAAAGCGAAGATCGAGCTTTCTTCTACTACTCAAACAGACGTAAACCTACCTTACGTTACTGCTGATGCGACTGGTCCTAAGCACATGAACGTTAAAGTAACGCGTGCGAAACTAGAATCTCTAGTTGAAGACCTAGTACAACGTTCTCTTGAGCCACTAAAAGTTGCTCTAGCGGATGCAGACCTATCTGTAGGCGACATCACTGATGTTATCCTAGTTGGTGGTCAGACCCGTATGCCAATGGTTCAAGCTAAAGTGGCTGAGTTCTTTGGTAAAGATGCTCGCCGTGACGTAAACCCTGATGAAGCAGTAGCAATGGGTGCTGCAGTTCAAGGTGGTGTACTAGCTGGTGATGTTAAAGACGTACTTCTACTAGACGTTACTCCTCTGTCTCTAGGTATCGAGACTATGGGCGGCGTAATGACTAAGCTAGTTGAGAAGAACACAACTATCCCAACTAAAGCGAACCAAGTTTTCTCTACAGCAGAAGACAACCAGAACGCGGTAACTATCCATGTTCTTCAAGGTGAGCGTAAGCAAGCGACTTACAACAAGTCTCTAGGTCAATTTAACCTAGAAGGCATTCAGCCAGCACCACGTGGCATGCCACAAATCGAAGTAACATTCGACCTAGATGCTGACGGTATCCTTCACGTATCTGCTAAAGATAAGCAGACAGGTAAAGAGCAGAAGATCACAATCCAAGCTTCTGGTGGCCTAAGCGATGAAGACATCGAGAAAATGGTTCAAGAAGCAGAAGCGAACAAAGAAGCGGACAAGAAGTTCGAAGAGCTAGCAACTGCACGTAACCAAGCTGACCAAATGATTCACGGTACTCGTAAGCAAGTAGAAGAAGCTGGTGAAGCTCTACCTGCAGAAGAGAAAGAGAAGATTGAAGCAGCTATCTCTGAACTTGAAGTAGCGCGTAAGGGCGAAGACAAAGAAGAGATTGATGCAAAAGTTCAAGCTCTAATGACTGCAGCTCAAAAGCTAATGGAAATTGCTCAACAGCAAGCACAAGCTCAACAAGCAGGTGAAGCTGGCGAACAGCCTAAGCAAGACGACGACGTGGTAGACGCTGAGTTCGAAGAAGTGAAAGAAGACAAGAAGTAATTCTTGAACCTGACTTAACTTGAATATGATGCGGGCGTTTGAGGAAACTCATACGCCCGTATGTTTGTAAAAGTTATGTCCATCTAACTAAAAGTGTCTTTTTAGTGTGAAGTCGCTAAAATTCAGAGCCATTAGTTAGATCGATATAAACACCAAGCGACATTTGGTCGTTTGCAGTAATAAATTTGGTGACGAAGAACATGTCAAAACGTGATTTTTACGAAGTATTAGGCGTTAGCCGCGATGCATCAGAGCGCGATATTAAGAAAGCTTACAAGCGCTTAGCAATGAAATTCCACCCGGACCGTAACCAGGGTGATGAAACTGCATCAGACAAGTTTAAAGAAGTAAAAGAAGCGTACGAGATCTTGCTAGATCCGCAAAAGAAAGCGGCTTACGACCAATATGGTCATGCAGCCTTTGAACAAGGTGGCATGGGCGGCGGCGGCTTCGGTGGCGGCGGCAGTGCAGATTTCGGTGATATCTTTGGCGATGTGTTCGGTGATATTTTTGGTGGCGGCCGTCGTGGCGGTGGTCAACAGCGCGCGCAACGTGGCGCCGATTTACGTTACAACATGGAATTGACGCTTGAAGAAGCGGTTCGCGGTGTATCAAAAGAGATCGAAGTACCTACTTTGGTTCACTGTGATAGCTGTGAAGGTTCTGGTGCGAAGAAAGGCTCTTCTGCTGAAACTTGTGGTACTTGTCATGGTCATGGCCAAGTTCAGATGCGTCAAGGTTTCTTCGCTGTTCAGCAAACCTGTCCTACCTGTCACGGTCAAGGCAAGATCATTAAAGACCCATGTAATGTTTGTCATGGTCAAGGTCGTAAGCAAAAAACCAAAACACTTAACGTTAAGATCCCAGCTGGCGTGGATACTGGCGATCGTATTCGTCTATCTGGCGAAGGTGAAGCGGGAGAAATGGGTGCACCAGCAGGCGATTTGTACGTACAAGTCCACGTAAAAGAGCACCACATTTTTGAGCGTGATGGCAACAATCTTTACTGTGAAGTGCCAGTAAGCTTCGCAATGGCGGCATTGGGCGGTGAAGTAGAAGTCCCAACACTAGACGGCCGTGTAAGCCTGAAAGTTCCTTCAGAAACTCAAACTGGCCGTATGTTCCGTATGCGTGGTAAGGGTGTGAAAGGTGTTCGTGGCGGTGGCGTGGGTGACCTAATCGTTAAACTAGCGGTTGAAACACCAGTAAACCTAAGCTCTCGTCAGAAAGAACTGCTTAAAGAGTTTGAAGAGTCGTGTGGCGGTGAAGCTGCAACTAAACACAAGCCAAAATCTGAAGGCTTCTTCAACGGCGTTAAAAAGTTCTTTGATGATCTAACAAGCTAATTTGTGCGTTAATTTGATTAAAAAGCCTGCAGCAATGCGGGCTTTTTTGTTTTTTAAATCCAGCAATCTTCAGGGTAAACCGTATTGGTCGAGTCGAGGCTAATATAGTTGGCGTTTTGGTCGGTTAGGCATTGGTCCTTGGTTTGCCCTGTCCCCGATTGTGCGGTTGCCTTAATGATATAAGCTTTGTTGGCTTGGCTGACTACAGAAAAGCTGAATCGATCAGTGGGCGATTCGCAAATCGAGCAGACCCCGCCTGAAACAAGGCTGCTCCAGCTATAGCCACTGTTATATGAAGACTCTAGCTGAAGCTGAATTCTTGAGAGATCGGCGAGGGCTTGAGTTCGATAGGATTTGAGCACATAGCTTTGATAATTTGGATAAGCAATGGTTGCCAAAATAGCGACAACAGAGACAACGATCAGTAATTCGATCAATGTCATCCCTCCTAAACGATTTTTTCTTCTCTTGCATTCATTTCTTCGAATCATTTCGCGTAGTTCCTTTTTACCGACTTGACCATTTTTCTTTGATGATACCCTCTGTGCAAGGTTGAATATGGTTACTTACTGTTTTACATAGGATTTTGGGAAATGTCTCGCGGCTTTACCTTACTTGAGTTACTGATAACGATATTGGTTATTGGCGCATTGATGGTGTGGGCCGTGCCAAGCTATAGCTCTGTCTCAGAGAAGATAAAGATGGAAAGGTTAGCCAAGGAGTTAAGTGGCTTTGTATTGATGGCAAAGTCCGAAGCTGTCATGAGGCGCGAGCGATTGTGGATTCATATTGTGATGTCTGGAGCAACGAATAGTAGCGGCGATTGGTCTTTAGAGCTGACAGACAGAGATACGCAAGGTGTCGGTAATCGTCTTTTGCATCTATCTGGCAAACCTTTTGATGGCATTACACTTTCAAATACGTATACCTCAGATCAAATCAGTTTTGATGAAACTCACGGTCGACCTAAAAGCGGACGCATCTCGTTTCACCCTATTAATGCGTCTACCGATCTGCTGGAAATGAGGACTTATCATCGCTCTGCCATTGTACGTGTTTGCTCGCCTAATTCAGCCCTCTATTTAAACTATGAGCGTTGTTGATATGAGAGCCGTGGTTTCTTCACGCCAGTTAGGGGCGAGTTTAATTGAGTTCATGGTTGCTTCTACGGTTGGCATCATTGCGATTGGCATTATAGGAACGGTGTTAGTGCTAGGGCAGAGGGTTGCAACAGAGCGAACAAAGGAGCTGACATTACTGCAAAGTAGCAATAGCGTATTACAGATGATGAAACTTGACATGCATAGGGCTGGTTATAATGGCATTTCATCTCATCAGGTAAAGTTGTCTGGTGCGGAGCACCTTTATTATGTCGAAAATAGCGCAACAACGGGACTACTCGCTTATGCGTATGTCTCTGCTGTCTCTGGCGGATCTTATACCTATACCAATGTTGTGTACGAGCAAACGTCTTCCGCAAACAATGTTCTGAGAATATGTGAGAAAAAGCAATCAACCGTCATGTCAGTGCTTGAGGCGCAAAATTTTCCTGGAATGATTGGTCATAACTGCAACACTCTATTTCACAAAGAGCGTATCTTGGTGGATAAGTTCGATGTCTCCTTAGTGGCACTACCTGGCGCAAAAGTCTCTTCAGCGTTAGTGACCGTTGAGCTCGATACTTCGCTGAAAAATACCCCCTCAATGACTCAGTCGTTATCTTTCCAAGTTAAACAGAGGAACTGGTGATATGAAAACATCGCATGGGTTCGCGACCTTATTGATCACCAGTATCTTGCTTATTTTGAGTTTACTGGTTTCTTTGGGTAGCTATAAAGGGCTCTTTTATCAAATCAAGCGGGCACAAAATGAAGTTGAAGCTCGAAAAGATCACTGGGCGGCTGAGGGCGGATTGGAATGTGTTTATACCCAGGCTAAGCAGTTGAACGCGGTACCTGCAAGTGTCTCTTCCTGTAAGGCGCTGCTCGGCCTTGATGAACTATACATTGTTGTAGGAACGCCCAATGTTATCCACTCTAAGAGTGGTTACGTCACTTTGAAAAAAGCGTTTACCGCCCCAGTGGTTTCTTCTACTGGTGCGATCCGTTCTAAGTCAGACCTTGTGATAAATGGCGGTTACACATCGTCAGCCGATCCAGGTAAGAGTTTGGGAAGCAATGAGTGGCAGTGCACTTCGGTGAGATATTTTAACTATTTCCATGCTACCAGCTATAACACCTACCACCCTTATCAAACGATAAAACCATACCGTTCTTTTCCAGATAGCACACCACCTAATGAACAGTATTGTAGAGACACCAATTACTCTTTTGGAGTGTCTAACTTAGCTGATACTGCCGAAGACTATAAGCAAGATACGACAATGGATCCTTTCTTAGATGTCTTTAATGTTCCACGAGATGATTGGTTTAGTGTTATGTCCGATAAAACCAAATTCGGTTATGTACCATATGGACTTAATGGTGAGAATTTTTCGAGTGCTTCTGACTTAGGTGCGCCGATATTTAATACTGAGTGTGCCGAAGAGGTTAAGCGCAATATTGAAAATGGCAAAGACGTGATTTGGGTATACGGTGGCTGCGAAATAAATAATGCTGATTTTGACAATATCAGTGATGCCATTGACAACCATTTATCGGGAGGAATTATTCTCGTAATCCATAACGGTATCTTGTCGGTCACTGGCAGCCAGAGTTTCAAAGGTATGCTTTACCACTTTATCTCTGATGAGATGAAAGACAGCGATGACAATCTCCCCCCGTTTACAGGGTGGGAGCATACAGAAAATGATCATAGTGTCGGTGGGGCGGACAGTGTATTGGAAGGTGTGATTAATGCTTTGTCGTCAACGGTGAGCATGACCAAAGGAAAAATTGGTTATTTCCAAAATGGCGCCTTTAATCCAACTGGGGGGTATGTAATGGATGCGCCCGGAACCTTCGCTCTATTTAATGCGGCTCTTACTTTTACCTACAACCGCGATGTGATTGAGGATCCTAGTAAGAAATTTAAAGTAACAACTTGGTATCGAGGCTCGTGGCATGATTTGTAAGCAGAAGGGTATGAGCCTTATTGAAGTCCTGATCGCTTTTGTGATGATCGGTATTGCCGCTCTGGGTTTGGTCAAGCTGCAAAGCGTATCTGAATCGAAAGCAGATTATGCCGCTTTGAGCATTGAAGCTTTGTATAAAGCCGAGGAAAAGTTGGAGCATTTTACTCAGCGAGGCATGTCTTCTGCCACAGGGAGTTATAGCTATGCGGACATCAGTGGCGACAGTTGTAATAGTGCAATGATTTGTTCTGTTAAGTCTACTGGGTTTAAAACCGAATGTCAGGTGACGCCGTTTTCTGGATTGAGTGATGCAGTAAGTGTGATAACCGTTGAGGTATGTTGGTGGGATCGATTTGGCGACAAGCAGTCGGTCAAATTGAGCAGTGCCATTTCCAAATATAGTGAGTTAGATAGTAATTAGTTTCATATCTGTTGATGTTGAATCAACTTTACTAACAACCGTGCGCTATATTTTTCAAATTAGTTTTAAATATGTTTCATTCTCTGGTGTGGTTGTGTTTTTGATTTGTTGCACGTAGATGTTGTTTTTGCAAAATATGTCTCCAAATATGGAAAAACCTTCAGAATCTTGTGCTTTTAGTAAGCCTATTTAATAGAATGTAAGGTGAATCATAGGCTGACAAAACAACAATCAGAAGCCCTAGACAACAACATCACACTATGGAGTTACCATGAGTAACCAAGCAGTAAATAAAGCGCCATCGAACAAGCCGAGTGGTATGGATCGCTTTCTAAACTTTATCGAACGCGCAGGTAATAAAATTCCAGATCCTGCTATCTTGTTCTTTTGGGCGTTAATGATTACTTGGGGTGCATCTGCACTTCTTTCAAACGTATCGTTTGATCTTATTAACCCTCGTTCTGGCGAAGCTCTTGCAATCAACAACCTTTTAACTGGCGAATCTCTAGCAAGCTTCTTAGCAAATATGGTCACTACCTTTACGGGCTTTGCACCTTTAGGTATCGTTCTTGTTGCAATGCTAGGTGTCGGTGTTGCTGACTCTTCTGGCTTTATTACAACAGGCCTTAAAAAGATGCTTAACTTCACGCCAGCTAAGCTTCTTACTCCAATGCTTATTCTTGTTGCTATCGTGTCTCACACAGCAGCAGATGCGGGTTACGTACTGGTTATTCCTCTTGGTGGTATCATTTTCCACGCGGCAGGTCGTCACCCTCTAGCGGGTATTGCAGCTGCATTCGCAGGTGTATCAGGCGGTTTCTCTGCAAACTTTATCCCATCAGGTATTGACCCTCTACTGGCTGGTTTCACACAAACAGCAGCACAAGTTCTTGATCCAGAGTATGTGGTTAACCCTCTAGCAAACATCTTCTTTACGGGTGTTTCGTCAGTAATTATCGTTGCAATTGGTTGGTATGTGACTGAAAAGATCATCGAGCCACGCCTTGCAAATACTCCGATTGACGAAGATGCTGAAAAAGCGCCAGATCTAGGTTCTTTCACTGAACTGGAATCTAAAGCGTTCCGTTACGCGGGTTGGGCAATGATGGCAGGTATCGCGGTTCTTATCGCAGCAATTATTCCTGAAAACTCAGCATTGCGTTCTCCTGAAGGTGAAATCACAGCGTTCTCTGCACCGCTAATGAAATCAATCGTTCCATTGATCTTCATTCTGTTCATCATTCCAGGTTACGTTTACGGTAAAGTGTCAGGCACATTTAAGACAAGTAATGACATCATCAAAGCGATGGCAGATACCATGTCGACAATGGGCGCATACATTGTAATGTCGTTCTTCTGTGCACAGTTCCTATCAGCATTTGCTCAATCAAACATTGGTACAATGCTTGCGCTATACGGTGCAGAAGGTCTGAAAGCGATGAACCTACCTGGTGAAGCAACGATTGTTGGTATGATTCTACTGACAGCGTCTGTAAACCTACTGATCGGTTCCGCGTCAGCAAAATGGGCACTGATTGGTCCAATCCTAGTTCCAATGCTAATGGCGGTTGGTATTTCTCCTGAGCTATCTCAAGCTGCTTACCGTGTAGGTGATTCTGTATCGAACATCATTTCACCTCTAATGGTATTCTTCCCGCTTGTGGTGGTTTACTGTCAACGTTACGTGAAGTCGACAGGTATCGGTACTCTAGCGTCATTGATGATGCCATTCTCGATTGCAATGCTGATCGGTTGGTCTATCTTCCTAATCGCTTACTGGGCTCTAGGTATTCCTCTAGGTATCCAAGCGCCATACACGTACACAATGTAATTATCGTTACATTGGTAATTTTAAAAAGCGCTGGTTTAAGGACCGGCGCTTTTTTGTAAGTGAGAAAGTAAACCCCATTCTCTTTTTAGTTACGCATTCAATAGATCCCCAATTCGTTCATTCCTTAACTTTTAAGGACCTGTATCTCGCTTTCACTTCCCTCATAAGCAGGTTAAAATCCACTTTCTACAACGACCTTTCCTAAATCTTGGAGCACCTTTTGTCTGACTCTCAATTCTCCCCACAAGATGAACACTTCATGCGCCGAGCAATGGATCTCGCAGCACAAGCAGAAACTGAAGGAGAAGTGCCTGTCGGTGCTGTGTTAGTCAGTAAAGAGGGCGAGATTATCGCAGAGGGCTGGAACCAGTCGATTGGCCACTACGATGCAACTGCACACGCAGAGATGCAAACCTTACGTAAGGCAGGTCAAATCTTAGAAAACTACCGCCTACTTGATACTACCTTATACGTCACATTGGAGCCTTGTCCTATGTGTGCCGGTGCGTTGTTACATAGTAGAGTTAAGCGCATTGTTTTTGGTGCCGCAGATCTGAAAGCGGGCGCGGCTGGTACAGTATTGAACCTGTTTGAACACCAAGCGGCTTATCACTATGCCGATGTCGAGCAAGGTTTATTGGAAGAAGAGTGTCGTAGCCAATTGCAGGCGTTTTTCAAACGTCGTCGTAAAGAAAAGAAAGAACTTAGAAAAGCTCAGCAAGCGGCCTTAGAGTCGGAACAAGAAAAATCAGGGAAGCAGTAATTAAGAATAGATAGCAAATGCCCAAGTAAAGGCATTTGCTCATCGAACTTATACGTCGCAAATCAGTTGCATGAATGCACGATGACGGGCGATCACTTTTTTCTTGTTATTAGCTAGCATACGTTTACGACGGTTAGCCGCGACGGTTCTATTCAAGTTTTTTGATTGCACTCTACGTTTCATCATGGGCAATCTCCTCTATGGGTTATTTTTAACTCGACTTACTAAATGAAAGCGTCTGTAAGTCATTGTATTCAGCGGCTGTTATACCGAGCAATTGTTACCAATTTAAGACAGTGGCTTGTTATGTTTGGTTTCGATGATATTGATACCTAAAAGGTTAGACAGTAAAGGCGCACTCTTTGTTCAAAAATGCGCCCTAGGTATCATTTAGTCAGCTTGTGGTACTTTAACCTCTTCAGCATTCAACTCTTTAGCTGCAATTGAGGAAGATACTGTCTGGGCACCAGATATCGCAACTTCAGGAACTTGAATGACGGTGATATCGTCAATATTGTTATTGTCGGCCTCTAGAGTTTGCTGCTCCACATGACCGATGATGCTTTGATAGTAACGTCGGATGTTTTCAACATAGTTTCGAGCCTCATCACCACGAGCATAGCCGTAGCGTGTTTGACTGTAATATTTCTTTTGGCGAAGTAGCGGTAAACGGTCTTTGACATCAGCCCATGCATCTGGGTTACCACCTTGACGTTTGGTTAATCGTCTTGCGTCCATGACATGACCATAGCCCACGTTATAGGAAGCCAGTGCAAACCAGATCTTTTCATGCTCTTCAATCGAGTCCGGAATACGTGCCACCATACGACGCAGATATTCGACACCACCTTTAACTGATTGTTCTGGATCCAGTCTGTCTGTCACCCCAACACTTTTTGCGGTCGGCAAGGTGAGCATCATCATGCCTCGCACTCCAGTTGGTGATTTGGCTATTGGATTCCAGTGAGATTCTTGATAACCCAGCGCTGCCACTAAGCGCCAGTCAAACTCATCAGAGTACTTCTTAAACAGTGGAGACCACTTCGGTAACTTCGAATCTAGCGCGCGAATAAAGGCTCTTGTATCAACGTAGTCGAAGCTATCGATATGGCCGATGTATTTCTCTTCCAGTGACGAGAGATGACCAGACTGCTTAATATGACCAAAGAATTCGATCAGCAGTGCATATAGGCTCTCATCTTGTGAGCGACGTAGAAACCATGAGATAGGTTGATCTTCCGTTAATTCAAACGCAAGTGCAATGTCTGGGTATATACGTTGAGAAAGCGACACTTCGACAGAATCAGCCACTGTAAATTGCAATTCACCTTTCGATACTTTTTTGAGTAAATCATTTACGTCGGCATTTGGGTCGATTTTATATAGGAATTGCGGATACTCATTTTGAATTTTGGCTAAGGTTTGATTGAAATGTGAATCGCCAACGATTTGCAGTACCGCTTCATTATTGTTTTCCTCAACCAACTCAGGCTGCCGCTCTAGCAGTTGTTCAAGATTGCGTGGACGCCATTGCCCTTTTTTGTAGACTACTTGTTGGCTGACGTAGTAGTAAGCTGGACCTGGGCGGAATGTTTTAAGGCGTTCGGGAGATTGGCTCAACCCAGCAGCAATAATATCAATTTCACCGTTGCGAAGAGCAGGATAGAGGCTAGAAATCCGATAGGCTGGCTTCATCTCAAGTTGTACGCCAAGTTCGTTAGCAAACTCGCGCGCCAATTCGTAGTCGAGACCAGTTGGACCATCAGGACCGATATAGTAAGAAAGTTGATTATTTAGTGTCCCGACACGCAATACGCCGCGCTCTTTGATCTGCTCTAGTTCACTCTTGGGTTCAGATTCGATCTGGCACCCAGTTAAAAGGAGTGTGGCAATAAACAGAGTGCCCAAAGATCGCAGTTGGGAGAGGTAATACTTTTTCATTCAATGATAATCTCATACATCCAGTAAGGCATTTATATCAAAGTGGCATCACAAGGCAAGACAATGAGATAGCAATCGAGTGGACTTCAACATTTTGCTGTATTTCAAAATTGACAAAAAAAATGACGCAAACGGTTGCTTTTGGTGTTACATCACAAAAGTAATTGCTTTATAATGCGCTCGCAACAAAGAGGTGGAATCGGCATAGGTTTGAAAAACCTTCGGGAATAGCTTCGAAGAAAATACAGTAACCCACTGAATTTATTCCAATATCACCTTAATCAATTGCATAAGAGACCTAAGCACATGAGAATTTTGCGTGGCTCCCCAGCTCTATCTGAGTTTCGTGTTAACAAGCTATTAGAGCTTTGCCGTGAATTAAGCTTACCTGTAACAGGTATTTACGCTGAATTTGCCCACTTTGCTGATCTTACGGCAGACCTAGATGCGTCTGAAGTTGAGAAGCTAGAAAAACTTTTGACTTACGGTCCAACGATTGAAGAGCATGAGCCTGCGGGTTTACTTCTTCTAGCGACACCTCGTCCGGGTACCATTTCTCCGTGGTCTTCTAAATCAACTGATATCGCACACAACTGTGGTCTAGACAAAGTCGTTCGTCTAGAGCGTGGTACTGCTTATTACATTGAAACTTCTGCAGAGCTTTCTGAACTTCAGTTGGTTGAGCTAAAAGCAATCTTGCATGATCGTATGATGGAAGTGGTTTTCTCTGACTTCGAATCAGCAACCGCACTTTTCCAAGTAGCAGAGCCAGCACCAGTAGCGGATGTTGACCTACTAAACGGTGGTCGTGCTGCGCTTGAAAACGCAAACGTTACCCTAGGTCTTGCACTTGCAGACGATGAAATCGAATACCTTTACGATGCATTCGTAAATAAGCTAGGTCGTAACCCAACTGACATTGAGCTAATGATGTTTGCACAAGCGAACTCTGAGCACTGTCGTCACAAGATCTTTAATGCGGATTGGACTATCGATGGCGTGAAGCAAGAGAAGTCTCTGTTCAAGATGATCAAGAACACTTTCGAAACGACGCCAGAAAACGTTCTGTCTGCTTACAAAGATAACGCAGCCGTAATGGTGGGTTCTGAAGTAGGGCGCTTCTTCCCTAACCCTGAAACTCGTCAATACGGTTACAGTCACGAGAAAGCGCACATCCTGATGAAGGTGGAAACGCACAACCACCCAACGGCTATCTCTCCTTGGCCGGGCGCTTCGACTGGTTCTGGTGGTGAAATCCGTGATGAAGGCGCGACAGGTATTGGTGGTAAGCCAAAAGCGGGTCTAGTTGGTTTCACTACTTCAAACTTACGTATTCCTGGCTTTGAACAGCCATGGGAAACAGACTTCGGTAAGCCAGGCCGTATCGTAACAGCACTAGACATTATGCTAGAAGGCCCTCTTGGAGGCGCAGCGTTCAACAATGAATTTGGTCGTCCAAACCTATTAGGTTACTTCCGTACTTACGAAGAGAAAGTAAACTCTCACGCTGGTGAAGAAGTACGTGGTTACCACAAACCAATCATGATTGCTGGTGGTATGGGTAACATCCGTGACGAGCACGTACAGAAGAAAGAGATCCCAGTCGGTGCAAGCCTAATCGTATTGGGTGGCCCTGCAATGAACATCGGCCTTGGTGGCGGCGCGGCATCTTCTATGGCATCTGGTCAATCAGCAGAAGATTTAGACTTTGCTTCTGTACAGCGTGAAAACCCAGAGATGGAACGTCGTTGTCAGGAAGTGATTGACCGTTGTTGGCAGCTTGGCGATGCAAACCCAATCGCATTCATTCACGATGTGGGAGCGGGCGGTATCTCTAACGCACTTCCAGAGCTTGTTGACGATGGCGAGCGTGGCGGTATTTTCCAGCTTCGCGATGTACCAAACGACGAGCCGGGCATGAGCCCACTAGAAATCTGGTGTAATGAATCTCAAGAGCGTTACGTAATGGCCGTTGCGCCAGAGAACATGGCAGCGTTTGATGCGATCTGTAAGCGTGAGCGCGCACCATACGCTGTAGTAGGTGTTGCAACGGAAGAGCGTGAACTGAAACTTGAAGATTCACACTTCGACAATACGCCAATCGATATGCCAATGGATGTGCTACTAGGCAAAACACCTAAGATGCACCGTGATGCGAAGACGCTAAAAGCAAATAACCCAGCAATTAACCGTGACGGTATTGAGCTAAACGATGCGGCAGAGCGTGTTCTACGCTTGCCAACAGTTGCAGAGAAGACATTCCTTATCACTATCGGTGACCGCACCGTGACTGGCCTTGTTGCGCGTGACCAAATGGTTGGCCCATGGCAGGTTCCAGTAGCAAACTGTGCAGTAACCGCAGCAAGCTACGACACGTACCACGGTGAAGCGATGTCAATGGGTGAGCGTACACCAGTGGCTCTGCTAGACTTCGGTGCATCAGCTCGTCTAGCGGTGGGTGAAGCAATCACTAACATCGCCGCGACTAACATCGGTGATATCAAACACATCAAACTGTCGGCAAACTGGATGTCTCCAGCAGGTCACCCAGGTGAAGATGCAGGCCTTTACGAAGCAGTTAAAGCTGTGGGTGAAGAGCTATGTCCAGCACTTGGTCTAACTATCCCTGTGGGTAAAGACTCAATGTCGATGAAGACCAAGTGGGAAGAGAATGGTGAGCAGAAAGAAGTAACGTCTCCGCTATCTCTCGTTATCACTGCATTTGCTCGTGTTGAAGATGTGCGCAAGACAATCACGCCTCAGCTTCGTACTCCTGAGACCTTGGAAGGACTAGGTGACACGTCACTGGTTCTTATCGACCTAGGTAATGGTCAAAACCGTCTAGGCGCAACAGCATTAGCGCAGGTATACAAGCAGCTTGGTGATAAGCCAGCAGACGTAGACAATGCAGTACAGCTAAAAGGTTTCTATGAAGGTGTTCAGGCTCTAGTGGCAAACGACCAAATTGTGGCTTACCACGATAAAGGTGATGGTGGTCTGTTTGTGACTCTTGCTGAGATGGCGTTTGCGGGTCACTGTGGTGTGAAAGCAGATATCGCTGACCTTGGCGAGGATGCACTAGCAGCACTATTCAACGAAGAGCTAGGTGCAGTACTACAAGTTAAGAACGATGATTTAGATGCAGTTTTTTCAACGCTTGCTGCGAATGGCCTAGAAGCATGTTCACATGTAATTGGCTCAGTAGAAGCATCTGACGAGCTAGTGATCACTTCTGGTGACACAGTGGTTCTAGAGCGCAACCGTACTGAACTACGTACTATCTGGGCTGAAACCACACACAAGATGCAATCTTTACGTGATAACCCAGCATGTGCAAACCAAGAACACGAAGCGAAGAAAGACAACTCTGACCCTGGTCTAAACGTGAAACTAAGCTTCGATGTAAACGAAGATATTGCAGCTCCGTTTATTGCTAAAGGTGCTAAGCCGAAGATGGCAATTTTGCGTGAGCAGGGCGTTAACTCTCACGTTGAAATGGCAGCAGCATTCGACCGCGCAGGCTTTGAAGCAACTGATATTCACATGAGTGACATCCTAACGGGTCAAGCGGTACTGGAAGAGTACAACGGCTTAGTAGCATGTGGCGGCTTCTCTTACGGTGACGTGCTAGGCGCAGGTGAAGGTTGGGCGAAGTCTATCTTGTTCAACGAAGATGCGCGTAACCAGTTTGAAAGCTTCTTCAAGCGCGAAGATACTTTCTCTCTAGGTGTATGTAACGGTTGTCAAATGTTGTCTAACTTACGTGACCTAATCCCAGGTGCGGAGTACTGGCCACGTTTCGTGCGTAACGAATCAGAGCGTTTTGAAGCGCGTTTCAGCCTAGTCGAAGTTCAGAAGTCTGATTCTGTATTCTTCAACGGTATGGAAGGTTCTCGTATGCCAATCGCCGTATCTCACGGTGAAGGTCGTGTAGAAGTGCGTGATGCTGACCACCTAGCAGCGATTGAAGCGTCAGGCACAGTTGCAGTTCGTTACGTTGATAATCACGGCAATCCAACGCAGCAATACCCGAACAACCCGAATGGTTCACCAAACGCAATCACAGGTCTTACAACTACTGATGGCCGAGTGACTATTATGATGCCTCACCCAGAGCGTGTATTCCGCACGGTTGCTAACTCTTGGGCTCCTGAAGGTTGGGGTGAAAACGGTGCTTGGATGCGTATGTTCCAAAACGCACGTAAGAACGTGGGTTAATTAATTGAGAGAACAATAGTTTTCACTCAATAAAAATAATAGAACGCTGGTTGAGAGACCAGCGTTTTCTTTTTGAGTGGTCAGTTAAAAAACTTGCAGCATAGAACTCACTTTTATGCTCTAATACCGCGCTTACCAAGGGATGGTGTTAAATAGCTCAGCTTAGATGGAGTTATCAAGTTGACCGAATCCCTGATTAATCCCTTAGGAATGAATTAAATGTCTAAAAATCCAAAATTCGCTATCCGTACTACAGAAAAACGTAACGGCTGGTGTGCAGAGATCACTCGTCAAGTAACTTCACGTAAAACAACAGTATCAAAGCGCGAAACTGGTTTTGAAACTGAAGCAGAAGCTCAAGCTTGGGCTGAGAAAGAACTTGCAGGTTTCATCAAGAACCAAGCGGAACGCAACGAGCGCAAAGGTGAAGCGCGCAAAGTACGTGAAGAACGTGAAGAGCGTCTAGCTCAAGAAGCTGCTGAGAAAAAAGCACGTTACCTAGCAGAAAAAGCGGCACGTGAAGAAGACGATTTCTTCGACGAAGAGTAATTCTTCTGTCGTCATTTGATAAAAAACCGCCCAATGTAAGGCGGTTTTTTTGTATCTAATTTGTGTGTCTGACGTGGAGAGACTCAATTAACGGAATTGGCCAGCGTCAGGTAAGAAGTCAAACCCAGCGGTTGCCAGTTTTGCTTCTAGCGCTGCTTTATCGATATCGAAGTAAGCAACCAGCTTGTCTAAATCACCACCGAAATCATCACGAAGCTTCATATTGATGATGCTCATCAGCATGATTGGGTCCATTGACTCAAAGTTGGCAAGATTCATTACTTATCCTCAAAATCCGAGATAAGTAGGTTTGCAGCTGCAAAAGCTGCTTTTTCACGAGCTTCTTTTGGTAGCGACTCATCAGCAGCAATATCGTTCAATGCTCTTACAGCGCATGAAATTGCTTGTGGGACATAAGCTTGATCGCCACTACCGATTTGCGCGTAAAGCTCACGAATCAGTTCACAACAGCCATATACTTGCATGGGCTTAACTCCGATAAATGATAACTGCTCTCAAATATACACACTCGTCATTAGAAACTCAAAAGCTAGGTTTGTCCTAGCGCAAGAGATAGAACTGGCTGTGTGATATATGCACAATGTCACTCGCTAACGAGTTGTTGCTCAAGCTGATAGGTCACTTCGGGCGATAGGTTTAGCTGCTTGGCTAACTCTTGTAAGTAGGCTTTTTCCATGAAGTTCTGTTCATCGACAACAATGAGCGATGCAAGATAGATCTCTGAAGCTTGTTGTGGTGATTGCGCTAAGCCTGCCACCTCTGTTGGCTCGAGAGGCTTGTTGAGTTCTTCATGTAGTAAATGCTGTAATTGCGAATCCGCACCGGCCTGTTTGAGAGTGAGCTCAATACGTTCCATTTCTTGTGAATCGACATGACCATCAGCTTTGGCTGCTGCAATCATGGCTTTAATAATAAGTTGGCTATGAATGTCGTCATTAGGGTTAAATGTATCTTGTGAGGCTGATGTCGCTTGCTTGGATTGATAGTCGTTATAGACTTTATAAGCTAGTCCACCTAGTAAGGCGACTCCACCCACTTTTAGGGCGTTTTTACCCACCTTTTTACCGAGCTTTTTGCTCTTTTTTGAGCCCATTAAAAGACTAACCAATCCGCCACCAACAGCGCCCGCACCTAATGATTTTAGGGAACCTGAACTTGATTGTTGTTTGATCTGCTGTTGACCTTGTTTGACAAGATCAGAGTTGAGGGCCTGGTTAAGTAAGCTTTTTAAATCCATCTTTGTTCTCCTCTGTTGCTGACAGATTAGCTTATCCAAGATGAACAGAAGATGAAAAAAAGGCGAGCATTAAGCTCGCCAAATGGATTGAAAATCTATAATTAGTGCTCAGCGTGGCCGTGGATACCGAGAAGTTCACCATCAAGGTAAGCTTCTTTTTCATCTTTCATGACCAAGCGTTCTTCAACTAACCACTTAACCACCATTGGATAGATTTTGTGCTCTTGAGTTTGAACACGCTCTGTCAACGTCTCAACGTTATCCTCGTCGAAAATTGGCACTTTAGCCTGCAGAATTACTGGGCCACCATCTAGTTGCTCAGTGACGAAATGGACACTAGTACCATGCTCTTCATCACCGGCATGAATTGCGCGTTGGTAGGTATTGAGCCCAGGGTACTTAGGCAATAGAGAAGGGTGGATGTTAATCATACGGCCCATATAGTGACGAACAAACTCGCCACTTAGAATGCGCATGTAACCAGCAAGGACGATCACGTCTGGACGATACTCATCGATTTGCTTCATGAGCTCTTGGTCAAAGGCATCACGAGTATCGAATGCTTTTGGATCAAGGAAGTGAGCGCCTGCATCGGCTTTCTTTGCTCGTTCTAACGCATACACATCGGCTTTGTTAGAAAACACAGCGGTGACACGACCACCTGTAATTTGGGTCTTACATGCGTCAATGATCGCTTGCAGGTTCGAGCCATTTCCTGAAACTAAAACAACGATACTCTTCATGCTTATTTGATCTCTACTTGTTCTTCGCCAGCTTCTGCGTTCGCAATTTCACCGATAACCCAAGCATTTTCGCCTTCAGCGTTTAGTAGTGAAACAGCTGCATCTGCTTGATCTTTAGGTAGAGCAATCACAAGGCCAACACCACAGTTGAATGTACGGTACATCTCGTGAGTCGTTACGTTGCCCTTTTCTTGTAGCCATTTGAAGATAATTGGCCATTCCCAGCTGTTACCGTCGACAACGGCTTTAGTACCTTGTGGAAGTACGCGAGGGATGTTTTCCCAGAAACCACCGCCAGTGATGTGTGAGATCGCGTGGATATCGTGCTCTGCAATCATCTTAAGCGCTGATTTGATGTAAATTTTTGTTGGCTCTAGTAGGTGTTCACCGATAGTACGGCCAGCGAGTTCTTCATTTTTGTCTGCGCCAGATACTTCTAGAATCTTGCGAATTAGAGAGTAACCGTTTGAGTGAGGGCCACTTGAACCGACGGCGATTAGAGCATCACCAGCGGCAACCTTAGTACCATCGATCACGTCTTCTTTTTCTACAACGCCAACACAGAAGCCAGCAACGTCGTAATCTTCACCTTCGTACATGCCCGGCATTTCAGCAGTTTCACCACCGATAAGTGCACAGCCAGCTTGTACACAGCCATCTGCAATGCCAGAAACCACATCAGCAGCGGTATCTACATCTAGCTTGCCCGTTGCGTAGTAATCTAGGAAGAATAGTGGCTCAGCACCTTGAACGATAAGATCGTTCACACACATTGCAACTAGGTCAACACCAATGGTGTCGTGCTTTTTCATATCCAAAGCAAGGCGAAGTTTTGTACCTACACCGTCAGTGCCAGAAACTAGTACAGGTTGCTTATATTTCGTTGGTAGTTCACATAATGCGCCAAAACCACCAATACCACCCATTACTTCTGGGCGACGTGTACGTTTTACAGCACCTTTAATACGGTCAACAAGCGCGTTGCCTGCATCAATATCAACGCCAGCGTCTTTATAGCTAAGAGATGTGTTATCAGCACTCACAGGGAAGTCCTCGGTTTTTAAGTTGGATATGAAAACGGCGCTATTCTAACAGTGGATAAACATAGATAGCAAACGTTTGCGCAAGTTTTTTCTTTTGATTGATAGCAAGAAATTGAGAACGAAATCGTTTATAATCTGGAGGTTTGTTTAAAAATTACCTGATATCCGGAGATGGAAATGAAAGTTGTTGAAGTAAAACACCCTCTTGTTAAGCACAAACTTGGTCTAATGAGAGAAGGTGACATCAGCACTAAGCGCTTTCGTGAGCTAGCAACTGAAGTTGGTAGCCTATTAACTTACGAAGCGACTGCGGACTTTGAAACGGAAAAAGTAACCATTGAAGGTTGGAACGGTCCTGTTGAAGTAGATCAAATTAAAGGTAAAAAAGTAACAGTTGTGCCAATTCTACGTGCTGGTCTTGGCATGATGGATGGTGTTCTAGAGCATATGCCTAGTGCACGTATCAGTGTTGTTGGTATCTACCGCGACGAAGAGACGCTAGAGCCAGTACCATACTTCAACAAACTAGCATCAAACATGGATGAGCGTATCGCTCTAGTGGTTGACCCAATGCTTGCAACGGGGGGGTCAATGATCGCAACTATCGATCTTTTAAAAGAGAAAGGTTGTAAAGCGATTAAAGTTCTTGTTCTTGTTGCTGCTCCAGAAGGTCTTGAAGCACTAGAAAAAGCGCACCCAGATGTCGAGCTATTTACAGCTGCTATCGATGAGAAGCTAAATGACAAGGGCTACATCGTTCCTGGTCTTGGTGATGCAGGTGATAAGATCTTCGGTACTCTATAATTAGAGAGTGCGAAATGATTAAAAAAGGGAGCCGATTGGCTCCCTTTTCTTTTACTATTTCTTCAGACTCAACGTACCGCCAACGCGTGGTTTCGCTGGGCGGTGTGCTGATTTATCTGACTTGCCCTTATAAGCTGGCTTACCTTGGCCTTGATTACTTGAGCGGCCACGCTTGTCATCAGATCTATCGGCACGGCCTTTCTTTGAGTTGGGAGCATGACGAAACTCATCGGCGTTACGACCTTTAAAAGTGCGCTGCTTTTGATTGCGACGTGCAGTCGACTCTTGGTTTTCTTCACGGCTATCAAACAGTTTCGCATCTGTCGCGCGGCGAATGCGGTGGCCTTTTGCGTCGACCTTTGATGCGTCTTCGGTATTTACTGACCCTTCACACATCGCCAGAATCTCTGCGACCTCTGCATCAGTCATGTAACGCCACTGACCATTTGGAATGCCATCAAGAGAGATGTTCATGATGCGAACACGACGAAGCTTAAACACTTCATATCCTAGCGCTTCACACATGCGGCGAATTTGGCGGTTAAGACCTTGAGTTAATACGATGCGAAAAGAGAATTTAGTCTCCTTCGTCACTTTACAAGGCAGAGTCACGGTATCGAGAATGCTGACGCCAGCCCCCATTTTCTTAATGAAGTCATCCGTAATCGGCTTATCAACACGAACCACGTATTCTTTTTCGTGATTATTCCCCGCGCGTAGGATTTTATTAACGATATCGCCGTCGTTGGTTAAGAAAATCAGGCCGTCGGAAGGTTTATCTAATCGACCAATAGGGAAGATACGTTTCTTAAGGCCGACAAAATCAACGATGTTTCCTGGGATATCACGTTCAGTTGTACAAGTGATACCTGTTGGTTTATTCAGAGCAATATAGACAGGCTTCTCTTTGGCACTGACAGGCTTACCATCAATGCAGACATCATCACCAGGTAGGACCTTGGTACCCATTTCAGGGATCTTGCCATTAATCGTTACTCGACCTTGATCAATGAGCTTGTCGGCTTCACGGCGCGAACAAAAGCCTGTTTCACTGATGTATTTATTTAAACGTTTTGCAGAATCTTGAGACATGTTGTTTGAACCTTAGTTACGTTTCACAACGGCGTTAAAAAATAAAAAGCAGCCTCATTAGGCTGCCATAGAGAGTTTAGCATTGATGGTGTAATTATCCCATACGCTTTTGGTGGCGCTCGCGAGTTTCGAGTTTCTTTTCGGCGCTTTTCCTTAGCATAACGTAGACAGCACCAGTACCGCCATGGAAGCGCTGAGCACTATGGATACACTGTACATCGCGTATCTGTTGTAGCCACTGATAGACGAAGCTTTTCATCATTGCAGGTGGGTTCGATTTTTCGCCTTTACCGTGAACAATAACGACAGTGCGAATATCCCACTGAATACATTGCTTAAGAAACTTCACAACTTCGTCGCGGGCTTCTTTGAGAGTTCGACGATGTAAATCCAATCGCGCTTGAATTGGGTATTTCCCGAGCCTTAGTTTTCGGTAAACACCTTCTTGAACGCCATCACGTTTAAACTCAATCATGTCATCAGGTTTGAGCATGGTTGCGTGATCAATTGATAAGTATTCAGGATCGTCTTCAGTCAACCATATCGCTGCTTCACGCTTAGCGAGGTGTGCGTCAGTGACTTGATGCTGTTTTTTATGCTCGGTTGTATCTTGTTGAAGTGGTTTTACGTCGCCCATCATTTCTTGAAAAAGGGCAAAATCATCATCGTGAGACATGGCTACATCTCAGAGTAGTAAATCAATACTGCTATTATACCAATCTAAAAAGGAAATGATCACTAATTCATAGGCGAGAAATAAAAAACCGAAGCAGACAATGTATCTACTTCGGTGCATAGCGAATGTCTATTCTGAGAATAGGGCTAAGCGATTCTAGTGAGGAGATTTGTCGTTCATCACTTTGTAGATGATAAAACCGCCATAGAATAGCATCAGACCCAAGGCTCCAAAGATGACAATCATTGAAGATAGACCTACCGCATTACCAAATAGGAGATCAAGCCAAAAGTCCATAGTTCCTCCATCGAGTACAAAGTGAGATGACAGTTCCACGGTAAACCTTGGTTAAATATGCAACACTGATCTAGATCAATTGTTGTTATTTGGTTGCACATTTGTTCCTCTTGGTGTGTTTTTGCTCACACTTTGTCGCCCGTTGATGACGTTTTAGGCAACTGAGCTAATAATTTGAAAAAGTTAATTAAAAGGGGTTGCGTTCATTCTGAGAATCCGTAATATACGCATCCGTTGACGGGGATAAGTTCTCAGTTAAACATCTCGGTGAATAGCGTGCTTGGTAACGCATCTCGGGGTTTAGGAATAGCAGACCAGAGGGCGACCCTCAGTCATGTGAATTCCGAAGTCAACATTATCGGTGAATAGCGCAGCTTGGTAGCGCATCTGGTTTGGGACCAGAGGGTCGGGGGTTCGAATCCCTCTTCACCGACCACATTTAAAAGAAGGCTCTGCAGAAATGCAGAGCCTTTTTTGCATTCTACAATGTAGAGATTCGAACAGATGCGGGTTCGCCTGATGTTTAAAGAATGTCTCTTCAAAGACCAAATTAAGAAAGCCTGCTTTTATAGCAGGCTTTCGTCGTTTTAGAGTATAGGAAATAGGATTAGAACCTGCGTGGGGTTCGTCTGAAATTAGAATCTGGCTCTTCAGCGACTGTATTTAAAGAAAGGCTCTGTAGAAATGTAGAGCCTTTTTTCATTCAAATAGGCTTTTGTATTTGTCATTCCATAGACTGGCGAGTGAAGGAGTAGGGAATCTCTTGATAGAATCGTAGAACAATTGATGAATCTTAACTCACGCTTTTAGCCTATCTATACCTATGTTGACGAAGCTGTCTTTACTTAATACTTAAACTCGCACTTCGCTTGTTCGCTGGTGGAGACTTGTTTAACTCGAAAGCCCTTTTCTTTTAGTAGGCTAACTACATTACCTTCGCCAATAAGGTGTAATGTGCCTACTACCATTACGTATTGACCTTGTTTATTTGGTAGCCAACTTGGATCAGCAAGTTTCTCAACCCAATTGAGATTACGATCTGTTAAGAAAGCTTGTTCAAATTCTGGTGACATTTCTGTCAATTTGGCAAATTGATTTAACTTTTTTAAATCACCTGCTTTCCAGCTATCGATCAAACAGTGGATAGCGTTTTCATTATGATCAAATTGTTCAATGGTACTGGTTAACAGTTCTTTTCCGCCTTCCTTTTGTCCAGTGAGTAGATCGACTTGGAACTGGAGTGGCTCTAGGCCTAGTACAGGAATATTTCTCAGTGTTGCTTTGTTCATCAGGTGTACATCAACGCCATTGTCTGCTTGATAGCCTAAATACTGGATTTGTCGCATTTGAATTGTAAGTGCAACCGCCCAAGGTGGGGCATTTAACATTTCATTGGGATTTAGTTCTAACAAGTTCGCAATCCCCGCGAGGTCTTTCTGTTGCTGTTTATTCAGAATATTGTGACTAGCGAGCGTCGCTGCTGGGTATTGAAGTCCCTCAGTTTTCCTAATATCGGCTTCAAGTATTAATCCGTTACTTTTTGCTAGGGTCTTACTAATTTTTTCTGGTAAGGGATACATGCTGTCATCCCCCACGTGTACAGAGCCAACAATCAGATACTTCAGTTTTCCTCTTTCCGCGCTCCAATAGAGTGGTTCTGACAAAGCGTGTGTGCTGAATATGAGTACGAGAGCACAGAGGTGTTTATGCATGTTGTTGTCCTTGGTGCGTTACTGAAAAATTGTTGTTTTGTTTGATTTCAACGTGTTTTGACGAGCTTTTTTCGTGCTTGAAATCACAGTCTGCAACAGTGGCTGAAATTAGAGCCTAAGATAACAAATAGCATGCTGTGATCTTGATTCAACTAAAAGAGGGTTTTAGGCCATTAACCTGTGATTCATCTCCCAGTAATCTCGTTAAAACAAGTATGTCGAAATTAACGTTTTCCTTAAGTGTCTGTTTTAAAGTTATTTTTGTAAATTGGAAAATATAAAATTTGAATCAGATCACTATCATTAATCATTAATTTTACGCTAAAAAATAACTCGAGTTATGTTGTTTACATCTTAAGTTTTCGAACCTCCTTTTGGGTTCTATTTCATATTTTGGGGTAAGTAAGATGTTTAAACAAAGTCTAGTTGCAGCGTCTGTATTAGCGACGTTAGCAGGATGTGCTTCTTTTCAATCGTCTGAGCAACAAGTGGTCAACTCACTTGCAGATAACCTGGATGTTCAATACCAAGTATTAACCAACCATGGCGCGAATGACGGTCTTGCGTGTCAAGACTTAGGCGCTGAGTGGGCTTCTTGTAATAAAGTGAACATGACTTTAGTGAACCAAGGTGAAGCGGTTGACTCTAAAGATTGGGCTATCTACTTCCATAGCATCCGATTAATTCTTGATGTTGATAACGAACAATTCAAAATTTCACGCGTAACGGGTGACCTACATAAACTTGAACCGACTGAAAAATTTGATGGCTTTGCCGCTGGTGAAGAGGTTGTGTTACCCCTAATTGGCGAATACTGGCAGCTATTTGAAACTGACTTTATGCCAGGTGCATTTGTAACGGCACCAAATGCAGAACCTAAGCTGATTGCCTCTCTTAATACCGAAGATGTTGCCTCTTTTGTAACGGGTTTAGAGGGTGACAACCTGAAACGTACGCCTGATGACAATAATGTAATGGCGACAGCGGTATCTCGCTTTGAGAAAAACTCTGATATCACCGCACAAGATGTGACAACAACCTTACTGCCTACTCCAATGTTTGTCGAAGCAGGTAAGGGCTCTGTTAGCATCGCTAAAGGTATCTCTCTACCAAAAGATCAATTTGATGCGGCTCAGTTTGCAGCAATTGAAGATCGCGCAGCTGTGGTTAATGTGGATGTGAGCGGCTCGCTCCCAGTGAGTGTTGCTGTTGTTCCTGCTGACTTCACAGGTGACTTAGCAAAATCAGGTGCTTATGAGTTAAGCATTACAGATTCAGGTATCGCGATTAAAGCCTTTGATCAAACAGGTGCTTTTTACGCAGTTCAATCTATCTTTGGCCTGGTAGATAGCCAGAATGCTCAGTCGCTTCCACAGCTGTCTATTAAAGATGCACCTCGTTTTGATTACCGTGGTGTGATGGTGGATGTGGCGCGTAACTTCCACTCAAAAGACGCTATTTTGGCAACGTTAGACCAGATGTCAGCGTACAAGATGAATAAGCTTCACCTTCATTTAACAGATGATGAAGGCTGGCGTTTAGAGATTCCAGGTCTTCCAGAATTAACGGATGTGGGTTCAAATCGTTGTTTTGATCTTGAAGAGAAGAGCTGTCTGTTACCTCAGCTAGGCTCTGGCCCAACGACAGACAACTTTGGTTCTGGTTACTTCAGCAAAGCAGACTACGTAGAGATCCTTAAGCACGCTAAAGCTCGTGGTATTGAGGTGATTCCTGAAATTGATATGCCAGCGCACGCTCGTTCAGCGGTGGTATCAATGGAAGCACGTTATGAGCGTTTGATGGAACAAGGTAAAGAAGTTGAAGCGAATGAGTTCCGTTTAATGGACCCTCAAGATGCTTCAAATGTTACAACGGTTCAGTTCTACGACAAGCACAGCTTTATCAACCCATGTCTTGAATCTTCAACTCGCTTTGTCGACAAGGTGATTTCGGAAGTAGCAGCGATGCACCAAGAAGCCGGCACACCGTTAACAACGTGGCATTTTGGCGGTGACGAAGCGAAGAACATCAAGCTAGGCGCTGGTTTCCAAGATGTGAACGCAGAAGAGAAAGTAAGCTGGAAAGGGACGATTGATCTTTCAGCTCAAGACAAGCCGTTTGCACAATCGCCTCAATGCCAAAAGCTGATTGCCAACGGTACGGTTAGCGATTTTGGTCACTTACCGAGTTATTTTGCAGAAGAAGTGTCTAAGATTGTTGCTGAGAAAGGTATTCCTGCATTCCAAGCATGGCAAGATGGCTTGAAGTACAGTGAAGGTTCAGATGCGTTCGCGACTGCGGACAAGCGCGTAAACTTCTGGGATGTACTTTACTGGGGCGGTACTTCATCAGTCTATGATTGGTCTAAGAAAGGATACGACGTGATTGTTTCTAACCCAGACTATGTCTACATGGATATGCCATACGAAATCGATGCTAAAGAGCGTGGCTACTACTGGGCAACGCGTGCGACAGATACACGTAAGATGTTTGGTTTTGCACCAGAGAACATGCCTCAAAACGCAGAAACGTCGGTAGATCGTGACGGTAACGGCTTTACTGGAAAAGGTGAAATTGAAGCGAAACCTTTCTATGGCTTATCTGCTCAGCTTTGGTCAGAAACGGTGCGCACTGATGAACAGTATGAGTACATGGTATTCCCTCGTGTACTAGCGGCTGCGGAACGTGCTTGGCACCGCGCAGAGTGGGAAAACGATTACAAGGTTGGTGTTGAGTATTCTCAAGAGACTAACTTAGTTGACAAAGAAGCACGCAATAAAGACTTTAACCGTTTTGCCAATATCCTTGGCCAGCGAGAGTTGGTGAAACTAGAAAAGTCAGGCATTGATTACCGCCTACCTGTTCCTGGTGCAAAAGTAGAACAAGGAACGCTTGCAATGAACATTCAGTTCCCAGGTGTTGAGCTGCAATACTCTCTGGATGGTGAAAACTGGCTGACTTACGCTGACAGCGCACGTCCGGCAGTAGAAGGTGAAGTCTTTATTCGTTCAGTTTCGGCGACAGGGGAAAAAGTAAGCCGTGTAACTAGCGTCAAATAACCTTTTCTTATCTATGTGAAGTGAAAATAAAACGCCCGGCCAATAATTTGGTCGGGCGTTTTTTAAGTTGGTTACTTGAAGAGCCAGAGCTCAAGCAATTTGAGTTTGCTGCTCTTCAACTTGTTCTGCATTACTAATCGGCGTTTCAGCGCCATGCATCCAACGAACGAGTGTGTTAGAGAACATAAGCAATACCACACCTGAAATCGTTGCAGCAATTGCGATACCACCAAAAATAGGTAGGGCACCGAGTTCACCCACATGGGAACCAATCAAGCCCGCGACATAGTTCGCGATTGCATTAAAGCCAAACCACGCGCCCATCATCAATGACGCTAAACGTAGCGGTGCAAGCTTAGTTACAAGAGATAGGCCAATTGGTGATAGGCACAGTTCACCGAGCGTATGGAAGAAGAACGCGCCAACTAACCATAGCATTGATGTTTTTACTGCTGTGTCTCCGCCTTGTTCCATTACCGCACCGACCATACATAGAAAGCCAAGGGCGAGGAAGAATAGGGCCATGGCAAACTTAACTGGTGAGTTTGGTTCTTTTGGACCCATTTTCACCCATAGTGCAGCAAGGATTGGTGCAAGAGTGATGATAAAGAATGGATTCAGAGACTGGAACCAAGCCGCCGGCACTTCAAATCCACCGATCATTCGGTCTGTGTATTGTTGAGTGTAGATGTTCATTAGGCCGCCAGCTTGTTCGAAGCCTGCCCAAAACACGATCACAAACAATCCCATAACCAAGATAACTTTAAGACGGTCAACTTCTTGTTTGGTGAGTGGTTGCTTTTGTTTTGACTTTTTCTTTTCTAAATCACGAGCAGCTGCCGGTACAGTGCCGATATCACCCAACCAAGATTTGGCTAGAGTCATTTGCATAATCAAGCTTATGATCATACCTGCACCTGCCACGGCAAAGCCTGCTTTCCAACCAAATTCGTTAGTAACAGAGCCAGAAACAACACCCGCAATAAGAGCACCTAGGTTGATACCCATATAGAAGATAGTGAATGCGCCATCACGACGGTTATCGCCTTCTTCGTACAAGTCACCCACCATAGTAGAGATATTGGGCTTGAAAAGACCATTACCCGTGATAAGTAGTGCTAGACCTAGATAGAAGCTGTGAACGACGCTCATGCCGATCACATCTGCAGGTAGAGCCAGTGTGAATTGACCGATGGCCATTAGTGCGCCACCAATCAAAATAGAACGTCGCTGACCTAAGTAGTTATCCGCTAGCCAGCCACCAACCATAGGCGTAATGTAAACGAGTCCAGTATAGATGCCGTAGAGATCTAGAGCATCTTTAGTCGACCAGCCCAGGCCGCCATTTATAGTTGTGTCTGTTAAATATAGAACTAGGATGGCACGCATCGCGTAGTAAGAGAATCGCTCCCATAGTTCGGTTCCGAACAAAAGGAACAGGCCACGAGGATGACCAAAGAATTGTTGATGTTGGTTTGTCATAAATTTTACTAATGCTATCTATTAAAGAATTTTATTTTTGATTACATATACATCTTGGATAAATAAACTGCAATGAGTGGCGAGATGATAATAACTACCATCTGTTCGGTAAGTTTATGTTAATAAAGAAAAAGTCAGGGTAATTTAAGGGTTATATCTGTGCTACAAACTAATGTTGCAAAATCGAAGGTTGTAATTGACGCTAAGCTGTCATTGATTTTGGTTAAGTATGCTTTCAATTTCTTACTTACTAACATTAGGCAAAATTGCTAGGATGTTAGGCAAAATAACAGTTGGCTAAATAACAATGAAACAGTGGTACTTAATTTATTGCAAACGCAGTGAGCAACAGCGTGCGAAATTGCATTTAGAAAATCAGGGGGTGGAATGTTACTACCCGGAAACCCAAGTGGAAAAGATGATTCGAGGCAAAAGACAGGTGAAGTTAGAACCTCTTTTTCCATCTTATATTTTTGCTCGATTCGATGTTGAGCAGGGGCCGACTTTTACCACCGTACGCTCAACAAGAGGGGTGGTGGATTTTGTAAGGCAAGGTGCAGTACCACAAATACTTCAAGGTGATTTGATCGTCACACTCAAAGAAATTGAGAAGTTACACGTTGAACCGCAGCAAGAGTCGCTACCAGAGAAAGGCGATTGTGTAAGCGTGATGAGTGGTCAGTTTGCAGGTATTGAAGCTATCTACCAAGAAGCTGATGGAGAAACCCGTTCCATCTTGTTGGTTAAGATGCTCAGCAAGCAAGTTGAGGTAACGGTTGAAAATAAAGATTTAGAGCTTAAGTAACTGCTCATTATGGCTTAGATTTAATATAAAATAGAGGCTCCTAGTTAGGAGCCTCTTTTGCGTTATTGGTATTCGATTAATAAGCGTCGTTGTGGACTGCTTGAACTGCACGACCTGATGGATCTACACAGTTCTGGAATGATTCATCCCATTCGATCGCTTTAGCTGATGAACATGCGACAGAAGGGCCACCAGGTACACATTCTGCTGCTGATGGCAGCGGGAACAACTCTTCAAAGATTTCACGGTAAGCGTAACCTTCTTTCGTTGTTGGCGTGTTATATGGGAAGCGGAATTGTGCTGTTTCCATCTGTTGGTCTGTTACTTTCGCTTCAGCCACTTCTTTGAGTGTATCAATCCAGTTGTAGCCAACACCGTCAGAGAACTGCTCTTTCTGGCGCCATGCAATTGATTCTGGTAGGTAATGTTCGAAACACTCACGTAGGATGTGTTTTTCCATCTTACCGTTGCCACACATTTTATCTTCTGGGTTTAGACGCATCGCAACATCAATGAACTCTTTATCTAAGAAAGGTACGCGACCTTCTACACCCCAAGCTGCAAGCGATTTGTTCGCACGCGCACAGTCAAACATGTTAAGAGCCAACAGTTTACGAACGGTTTCCTCATGGAATTCTTTCGCGTTTGGCGCTTTGTGGAAATATAAGTAACCACCAAAAATTTCGTCTGCACCTTCGCCAGATAAAACCATCTTGATACCCATAGCTTTGATCTTACGGCCCATTAGGAACATAGGGGTTGAAGCACGGATAGTCGTAACATCATAAGTCTCGATGTGGTAAATCACATCACGAATCGCATCAAGACCTTCTTGGATCGTGTAAGTCATCTCATGGTGAACCGTACCGATTTGGTCTGCGACTTCACGAGCAGCTTTAAGGTCCGGAGCACCTTCAAGGCCGACAGCGAATGAGTGTAATTGTGGCCACCAAGCTTCCGATTGCTCGTCATCTTCAATTCGCATTGCAGCAAAGCGTTTTGCAACAGCTGATGTGATTGATGAATCAAGACCACCAGAAAGAAGCACACCATAAGGCACATCTGTCATTAGCTGGCGTTTTACCGCTGCTTCTAGTGCTTCTGTCAGCTCTTCTTTGCTTGTGCTGTTGCCTTGCACTGCTGCGTACTCATTCCAGTCACGCGTGTAGTAACGTTGTGGCTCTGCATCTGATGAGCTGTAGTGACAACCTGGAGGAAATTCACTTACTGTCTTACATACAGGGACAAGCGCTTTCATCTCCGAGGCAACGTAGTAGTTACCGTGTTCATCTTGGCCTTGGTACAGTGGAATAATACCGATGTGGTCGCGACCAACTAGATATTGATCTTTCTCTTCGTCATAGAGTACGAAAGCGAAGATACCATTTAGTTCTTCAAGCAAATCTGCGCCCATATCTTGATATAGCGCTAAGATAACTTCACAGTCAGAGTCTGTTTGGAAGTCGTACTTACCTTCGTAACGTGCGCGAATCTCTTTGTGGTTGTAGATCTCACCGTTAACAGCAAGGATGTGTTTTTTATCTGGGCTATAAATAGGCTGAGCACCACTGTTCAGACCGACAATTGCAAGACGCTCGTGAGCAAGAATTGCTTTATCTGATGAATAAATACCTGACCAGTCTGGACCTCGGTGGCGAAGTTTTTTAGACATTTCTAGTGCGATTGGGCGTAGCGCCTCTGCGTCACTCTTGATGTCCAAAATACCGAAAATCGAACACATACAACTTCCCTTTAATAATAATTTAACCTGTTAAGTTCAATTTGCCATTTTGATTAAAAAAATCAACCGTGATTGATTAAAAAAATACTAAAAAGTACTTGTCGGTAAATAATATCTAATAAAAATTGACTTTTGGTGAATGGAATCTGTGTTTTGTTTGTTTTGTGAGCGAAGAATGAAAGGGCTATCGAATTTGATAGCCCTTAGAGAGGTTATTTTGGAGCGTTGAACTCTGGTTTTAACTGCTCACATACGTGGCGAGCAAACCCGCTTCCTGCCTCATTGTAGATGTTGAATGCGGCATCAACGCCATCTTCAATGAGAGTTTCAAGTTGATCTGGGTATTCAGCGATTGCTGCGATTTGGCCTTGGAAGTTACGGCGTTGCAGTTGCTCCAATGCGATTTGGTTACCTTGGTGGTGTGGCATTGCGAGTAGAACCAGTTTTACATTGGCCGTATCGAGAATACGTTCCCAAAAATCCGGGTCGGTCGCATCGCCTGAAATGACATTACGGCCTTGTGCTTTATGCTCTTTTGCTGCTTCTTCTCGTACTTCTATACCTAAACTGATCTTGCCGTAGCGAGTACGCAACTCATCATAAGCACCTGTGCCAATACGGCCCATACCCAAAATTAAGATTTGAGCGTGACCTGGATTGATCAATTGATCGCGAAGATTAAGGTTTTCTGCGGCGGTTTCTTTTAGCCAACGACTAGAACGCTGGTAAATCTTATGACCATAGCGGTTAATTGGCGCCGATAATACGAATGAGATCGATACTGCCATCGCAAGTGCCACTAGGATATCACCACTCATCCACCCCATCTTAAATGCTAAACCACCCACAATGAGGCCAAACTCACTGAAATTAAATAGGCACAAAGAGGCGAGTAGTGAGGTGCGTACTCGGAACTTAAAGGTGTTCAAAACAACAAAGTACAAAATCCCCTTAAGTGGTAGCAGCAGCATAAACAGAATCGCTAATGCAAAACCCGACAGAGTTGGTTGTTCAGACAGACCTATATTCAAGAAGAAACAGACTAAGAACAGCTCTTTCAAATTAAATAGGGATTTGGATAGCTCAGACGCTTTTTTATGACCCGCAAGCATCATACCTAGAATCAGTGCGCCTAAATCTGGCTTCATGCCGACTAACTCGAATAGACCGGCGCCGACAACTAATGCGAAGAAGATGCCAAATAGGACCAACATCTCGCCGTGTCCCACCCATTCAAGCAAGCGGAAGAATAGAGGACGCAGCAGAGGTAGAGCAAAGAGGGCGATGGCGTACCACTCTGGGAGTTTGCCTGTTGATGCTGTTAAGAACACCACGGCAAAAATATCCTGCATGACCAAAATACCGATTGCGATGGTGCCATAGGTAGCATTAAGTTCACCTTTCTCTTGTAAAGATTTGACCGCAAATACGGTGCTAGAGAAGGATAGCGCAAAGCCTAACAGAACAATCTGTTCAGTTGACATAGCAGCCAGTGAGCTGATGCCCAGATATTTGAAGCAGAATAAAGCGGCACTAAACAAAAGGGTCGACAAAAGATTGTGTATTGTCGCGCCTGCCCATATCTCTTTGGATAACAGCGTTTTGATATCGAGTTTAAGGCCGATGGTAAACAGCAACAGTGTAACACCTAGATCAGCGAGCGTGATGATGGTGTCGTTGGTTTGAAAACCAAAGGCGTGCAGTCCAAACCCCGCGAGCAAAAAGCCCACCAGCGGAGGAAGGTTGCATTTCAGCGAAAGAAAACCAGCTAAGAAAGCGGTTGAGATTAAAATGAGTTCCATATTTATTTGTGTTCTATCCTAAAAAAGAGGGCCATGTCTGACGACATAGCCCACTATTCTAACTCAACTAATTGCTTAGGCGATCAGTCTTCGAGTAATTTTTGTAACAAAACGCCGTTTAACATAGCACGTTTGATCATCGCAAACGCACCTAGCGTAGGCTGCTTATCAATTTGTGATGCGACAATCGGTAAGTCACTATGGAAAGTTGTGAGAGATTGGTTTTCAACGTTGCGTCGAATCGCTGGAAATACGATCTCTTCACATTGAGTAATATTACCTGCAATGATCACTTTCTGTGGGTTGAACAAGTTGATGGTAATAGCGATGGCTTTACCTAATTGGTTACCAACTCGCACTAAACTTTGTTTTGCTAATTCATCACCCAGATTAGCATGTTCACAGACATCACCAATCGTAATAGAGTCCAGAGTTGTTAAGCTAGACTCGTACCCTTGAGCAATCAGTTTGTTTACGCGCTCAACAATGGCAGGGTTTGCGGCAACTGTTTCCAAACAACCGAAGTTACCACATTGGCACTGCTCGCCGAGAGGGTCGATTTGAATGTGACCAATTTCACCTACGTTGCGGTTAAAACCTAAAAAGACTTGGCCGTTGACGATAATACCTGCACCCGTACCGCGGTGAACGCTGACTAAGATAGAATCTTGGCAATCTTTACTCGCGCCAAAATAGTGTTCAGCTAATGCCATACCGCGAACATCGTTACCTACGAAACATTGTACGTGGAACGTGTTACGCACTAATTCCGCTAAGCCCAAGTTATCGATGGTGATATTTGGCATGTACTCAACGACACCTGTTTCAGGGTTGACCAAGCCAGGTAGTGAAATACCAATCGCAATCATCTGATTGATAGTGTTGTGATTCGCTGCAATAAACTGCTTTAGATGAGAGAGTAGGCCATCGACCAACTCTTCTTGAGTCGTGTAGAAAAACTCAGTGTAATCAGAAGCGAGCTCTTTGCCACCCAAGTTATACAAGCTGAATTGGATGTAATCTCGCCCGATACGAACTGCTACAGAATGGAATGGCTCAACCTCTGTTGTAAGAGATATTGCGCGTCGTCCACCTGTAGAAGCTTGTTGCGCGACCTCTTTGATTAGGCCGCGCTCTAGTAATTGGCGGGTAATTTTTGTAACACTTGCAGGCGCCAGTTGACTGACATCGGCAACTTGAATCCTGGAGATAGGACCTTGCTGGTCGATCAGTCTGTAAACTGCTGCACTATTTAGTTGTTTTACTAAATCTACGTTACCTATTTGTCCGCCATTCATTCTTAATTTTGCTCGTATTGTCCGTTAACAACAGTCGCTTGGACGTTGAAGTCACGATCAAATACAGTAAGGTTCGCCACCATGCCTTTCTTAATACGGCCTAGTTTTTGATCCATACCGATTGCTTTCGCAGGATACAGAGTAGCCATGCGCAGTGCTTCGTCCAGAGCGATACCGACGTGCTCAACTGTATTTTGAACTGCTTCAATCATAGTGAGTGCTGAGCCGCCAAGTGTGCCATTTTCATCAACACACTTACCATCACGGTAATATACTTTCTTACCTACAAAAATAAAGTAATCCATGTCAGCGCCTGCAGGAGCTGTGGCATCGGTCACTAATACTAATTTTTCACCCTTAATTTTGTGAGCGATACGGATGTTTGCATAGTCAACGTGGAAACCATCCGCGATGATGCCAGCGTATACGTCCGGAGTATCATAGATTGCGCCAACAACACCAGGTTCACGACCGACCATAGGGGTCATCGCGTTGAATAGGTGAGTTGCGAAAGTAATACCAGCATCGAAGCCTCGACGCGCTTCAGCGTAAGTTGCGTTAGTGTGACCGATAGAAACAACAATGCCAGCGTTTTTTAAACGTTCAATGTGAGACGGTTCGTTGTGCTCAGGTGCGAGTGTTACCTTGGCGATAAGATCTGCGTTGTCACACATGAAGTCGATCATGCTGTCATCAGATGGGCGAATGTAATCAACACTGTGAATGCCTTTTTTCGCCACATTCAAGTAAGGACCTTCAAGGTGTAGGCCTAGTGACTGGTTTTGGTATTTCGCGTGGTAGTCACGAGCTGCTGCAACAGCTTGACGCATATCTTCATCTGAAGAGGTGATTAGCGTTGGCAGGAAACTTGTACAGCCTGATTTAAGGTTAGCTTCGTGCATGATCTGCATCGTTTCAGCTGTAATCTCATCGTTAAGCATCACACCACCACAACCATTCAATTGTAGGTCAATGAAGCCTGGGCTCAGATTGGCACCGTTTAGGTCACGAATCTCAATGCCTTCTGGAAGCTCAGTAAGAGGACAAACTGTTTCGATCAGTTCGTTCTTAATGATCACAGCATGGTCAACTAGAACGTCGTTACCTGTGTAGATTTTACAGTTAGTTAGCGCATACATGGTTAGCTAATCCTTATCTTTAGATTCTTAATACTTTTTAGACCTCTAATCCGAAGCAATTGCGTCTTTATTAAGACTTTATTTTTAAACTTCAATTAGATCGCAAAATATCTTTAGCAAGCGGAAAAATAATTCTCTCTACGCTGAGTATTCAAGCTGATGAAGCGTGTACTGATGGTAACACGAGCCAGAGCATTTTCGTTATCTAAGACGTTGCTCGGCAACACTTGAAGCCTCTAATAATGCCCAGAGGATACTGCGAATTTTATCCGATGAGTGCTATTTTTTTGTATTGTAAAATAAGTTTTATGATCTCGCTAGCAAAAACCTCCCATATTGACTGTTTCTGGTGATTAGGATCACAAATGATGAGGTTTTAATTTGCGGAGCAAAATTAATGTCATAAACTGAACTCGACTAAATTGAGCGACTAAAAAAAGTGGCTCGACCAAAATACTAAAAATCCTATAGGGGGAACTTAAGGTGAATATTCTTGGATATGCGCAAAAGTTAGGTAAAGCTCTTATGCTTCCTATCGCAACGCTTCCAGTTGCGGCGCTTTTACTACGTTTAGGTCAAGGCGACCTGTTAGATATTCCATTTATGGCGCAAGCTGGTGGAGCAATCTTCGGTCAACTACCACTTCTTTTCGGTCTTGGTATCGCTATCGGTCTATCTAAAGATGGCCAAGGTGCTGCAGGCCTAGCTGGTGCAGTTGCGTACTTCGTACTAACAGCAACGGCTACAACAATTAACGCTGACATTAACATGTCATTCTTCGGTGGTATCATCGCTGGTATCATTGCTGGTCACTCTTACAACGCTTTCCATGCAACACGTCTTCCTGAGTGGTTGGCATTCTTCTCTGGCAAACGTTTAGTACCGATCATGGCCGGCCTATTCTCGCTAGTTGCAGGTGCTGTTGCAGGTGTTGTATGGCCAGGCATCCAAAGTGGTCTTGACGCACTAGCACACGCAGTTTCTACTTCTGGCGCTATCGGTCAATTCGTATACGGTACTCTTAACCGTGCACTTATCCCTGTAGGTCTTCACCACGTTCTTAACTCATACTTCTGGTTTGGTATGGGTACGTGTCAAGAAGTTCTAGTTACTGGTGCTCAAGCTGCAGGTCAAGCTCTTCCTGCTATCCAACAGCTTTGTGTAGACCCAGCTCTAGCTAAGACTCTTGTTGTTGGTCAAGCTCACACATTCGAATTCGCTAACTCTGTAACTCCAGAAATCACTGCAACTGTTAAAGAAGTAACTGAAACAGTTAAATCTGGTGACCTACACCGTTACTTCGGTGGCGACAAAGGCGCTGGCGTATTCATGAACGGCTTCTTCCCAGTTATGATGTTTGGTCTACCAGGTGCAGCTCTAGCAATGTACCTAGCAGCTCCAGCTGAAAAACGTAGCCAAGTTGGTGGTGCTCTATTCTCAGTAGGTTTCTGTTCATTCCTAACAGGTATCACAGAGCCACTAGAATTCATGTTCGTATTCCTAGCGCCTGCACTATACGCAATGCACGCTGTGTTTACTGGTCTGTCTCTAGTTGTTGCTAACATGTTTGGTACGCTACACGGCTTTGGTTTCTCTGCAGGTCTTATCGACTTCGTATTGAACTGGGGTCTAGCAACTAAACCATTCACGCTACTACTAATCGGTCTAGCATTTGGTGCTCTATACTTCTTCACATTTAGCTTCGCAATCCGCGCTTTCAACCTGAAATCGCCAGGTCGTGAAGACGATGAAGAAGGTGCAGCAGCTCCAGCTGGTGACGCTCCAAAAGGTGACCTAGCGCGTCAATACCTAAAAGCTCTAGGTGGTCACAGCAACCTAACTTCTATCGATGCTTGTATCACTCGTCTACGTCTTACACTGAAAGACCGCTCTGTAGCTGACGAAGCTGTTCTTAAGAAGCTTGGTGCTAAAGGTGTTGTTAAACTAGGTGAGAACAACCTTCAAGTTATCCTTGGTCCTCTAGCTGAAATCGTTGCTGGCGAAATGAAAGCAATCGGTGTTAACGAAGACCTATCTGATGTAAAACTTCCTTAGTAACCTCTGGTTAAACAGGTAAGTAATAAAAGCCTCCTTCGGGAGGCTTTTTTGTGTTTAGAGAAAAACAAAGCGGAATCGCTGAAAAGCTAACCATCTTTTGAATGATGGGAAGATAATTCGACGATTATTTGCGAATTAAGCTTCGGTTGTAGTTGTGTATTGGTAGAGAATTGTGGATCATTAGACGTTATGTACTTGGCGGCTAATGATACCGTCACAGTTAAGAATTATCTGAACAATACTACAACAATTGAGGTGCTATAGATGAGTGAAGCTGAGGCTCGTCCATCGAATTTCATTCGCCAAATCATCGATAAAGATTTAGCGGATGGTACACACACAAGCGTGCATACTCGTTTCCCGCCAGAGCCAAATGGTTATCTGCATATCGGTCACGCTAAGTCAATTTGCTTGAACTTTGGTATTGCTCAGGACTACCAGGGTAAGTGTAACCTTCGTTTTGATGACACTAACCCAGAAAAAGAAGACGTTGAATACGTTGAGTCAATTAAGAATGATGTGAGCTGGTTAGGCTTCGAGTGGGATGGTGAAGTATGTTACTCATCAAACTACTTCGACAAGCTATACGGCTACGCAGTGGAATTAATTAACAAAGGCTTAGCGTACGTTGAAGAGCTAAGTCCTGAGCAGATCCGTGAGTACCGTGGCACACTTACCCAGCCAGGTAAGCCAAGCCCGTACCGTGATCGTACGCCTGAAGAAAACCTAGCGCTGTTTGAAAAAATGCGTGACGGTGGTTTCGAAGAAGGTAAAGCATGTCTACGAGCTAAGATTGACCTAGCGTCGTCTTTCATCGTACTGCGCGATCCTGTTCTATATCGTGTTCGTTTTGCGGAGCATCATCAGACAGGTGATAAGTGGTGCATTTACCCAATGTACGATTTCACACACTGTATCTCTGATGCGTTGGAGGGCATTACGCACTCTATCTGTACGCTAGAGTTCCAAGACAACCGTCGTCTTTACGATTGGGTGCTGGATAACATCACGATTGACTGCCAACCTCGTCAGTACGAGTTTAGTCGCCTAAATCTTGAATACACAGTGATGTCTAAGCGTAAGCTAAACCAACTTGTGACAGAAAACTTGGTTGACGGTTGGGATGACCCACGAATGCCGACAGTTTCTGGCTTGCGTCGTCGTGGTTTTACTCCTGCGTCTATCCGTGAATTCTGTAAGCGTATTGGTGTAACTAAGCAAGACAATATGATTGAGATGGGCTCTCTAGAATCTTGTATTCGTGATGACCTAAACGAAAATGCACCACGTGCAATGGCCGTTCTTGATCCTGTTAAGATTGTGATTGAAAACTTTGATGCGGATAAGGTTGAAACGCTGACAGTAGCAAATCACCCGAACAAACCTGAGATGGGCGAGCGTGAAGTACCGTTTACTCGTGAAGTTTGGATTGAGCGTGAAGACTTTCGTGAAGAAGCAAACAAGAAGTACAAGCGTCTTGTTTTAGGTAAAGAAGTTCGCCTTCGTGGTGCGTATGTGATTAAAGCTGAGCGTATCGAGAAAGATGCAGAAGGCAATATCACAACGATCTTCTGTACTTACGATGCTGATACATTAGGCAAGAACCCAGAAGATGGCCGCAAAGTTAAAGGCGTTATCCACTGGGTATCGGCTGATAAAGGTTTACCTGCTGAAATTCGTCTATACGATCGTCTATTCACTGTGGCTAACCCTGCTGCAGCGGATAACTTTGCTGAAACAATTAACCCTGATTCATTGGTTAAGTTAAACGGTTTTGTTGAGCCGAGCCTAGCAAATGCGGAAGCAGAAAAGGGCTTCCAGTTTGAGCGTATGGGTTACTTCTGTGCAGACGTAAAAGACTCTAAAGCTGACGCTTTGGTATTTAACCGTACTGTAGGCCTACGTGATACATGGGCAAAGATTGAAGCAAAATAATTGCGATTAATCGTTATAAAAATGCCAGTCACTTGACTGGCATTTTTTTGCGTTGAACTCGCAGATATGACGTTATTAAAAAAGCCGCATGAGCGGCTTTTTCTTTATTTCTTAGCTTTGTGTGCGTCTGGGTTTTCTTTACATGTCCCATCACCGCATTTACCGTAAAGGTACAAGCTGTGGTTGGTTAGGGTTACATTGTATTTAGCCGCGATCTCTTTCTGACGCTCTTCAATCAAGTCATCAGAGAACTCAATCACTTCACCACAGTCAAGGCACACTAGGTGGTCGTGGTGATGTTGAGTTGATAGTTCAAATACTGATTTACCGCCCTCAAAGTGATGGCGAGTCACAATACCTGCATCATCAAATTGGTTCAATACGCGATACACAGTAGCAAGACCGATCTCTTCCCCTAGATCAATCAGCTTCTTATATAGATCTTCAGCGCTAATATGTTGGCATTCAGGCTGCTGTAGTACTTCTAAAATTTTGAGTCTAGGAAGGGTTACCTTTAGACCAGCATCCTTAAGCGCTTGGTTATTATCTGACATATACTTTCCTGTTGATGATCTGCAGTAATTAACAGAATTCAATATTCCTAACATTATAGGGCACTACAAGACAACAATAAACCACGAACTTCAAAGGGTTACTAGGGATTTTTTGTAAACTCGTGTTAGGTCACTGATATTAGAGGTCTAACCAGTTACAATTGTGTAACATTGTTCATATTTATACAGGGATATTTGAATGGGAAGTTGGATGTCCAAAATCTACAAGCCAAATATAGTGAAGTTTGCCTTGAATAGTTGGCCTCCATTTTGGGGGGCGGGAATAAAAATCCTCTCAATTAGCGATGATTTCCGTGAAGTAAAAATGAAGCTGAAGCTACGATGGTGGAACAAAAATGCCAACCGGACTCAATATGGCGGCAGCATTTTCTCTCTCACAGATCCTGTTTATTCGCTAATGCTAATGGGGATTTTAGGTGAGCAGTATTTCGTTTGGGACAAAGAGGCGAGTATTAACTTTATCAAACCCGGTCAAAGTGATTTGTATGCGGACTTTATTGTGCCATTAGAGCAAGTCGAAGAGATTATTCGCCAAACGGCCAATGGTGAGAAGTGCTTTCCTGAGTTTGTTATCCATGTCAAAGACAAGCAGGGCAATGTCGTCTCAGAGGTGCAACGTAAGTTGTACGTGCGTAAAAAACCGAAATACCGAGAAGACGTAGAAGAACAAACGGCATAAAAAAACCTCCGAAAGCGGAGGTTTTTTTGTTCAAAGTGATGCTTAGTCTTCTAGCTCAGCTAGACACATCTCTTCGTGAATCTGTTTACACCAGCTGTTAACACGCTCTTCGGTGAGTTCTGGTTGACGATCTTCATCGATACATAGACCAACGAATTGAGAGTCATCGCCTTCAACAAGACCTTTAGACGCTTCAAATTCGTAGCCATCTGTTGATGTGTAGCCAAGGATAGTGCCGCCTTTCGCTTCCACGATATCGCGTACAGTGCCCATAGCGTCACAGAAGTACTCTGCGTAATCTTCTTGGTCACCACAACCAAAGATTGCAACCAGCTTAGTTGAGAAGTCGATTTGCTCTAATTCTGGGAAGAAATCATCCCAATCACATTGTGCTTCACCGTAGTACCAAGTTGGGATACCTAGTAGCAAAAGATCGAAGTTATCGATGTCTTCTTTGCTGCTTTTTGCGATATCTTGAACGTGAACCAGTTGTTTACCTAGTTGCTTTTGAATCATCTTTGCAACAGCTTCAGTGTTACCTGTATCGCTACCAAAGAAGATGCCTACACTTGCCATAGATTCGTTACCTTTACTAATTTCTGTTGTGGGTTAGGTGGAAATCAACCTATACCACCACCTTCCCAGCTAAGCTGAATAATGCCTTTAGCAATAAAGCCAGCACAGCCAAGGAAAAGGACTAACCATACGATGCGACGACCGAAAGGGGGAACATTACCCGCTTTTAAGACATCTTTTATTGCCATACCAATAAGAAAGAATATAGACGCAAAAAGTAGATCGAGACCAATAGACTCGAGCATGTTCATGTAGTCGTAAAGCATGGGATCCCTTTATGCCAAATTACTTGCGCCGAACTATACCACTGTTAGTAGATAAAGTTAACGGGCGAAGCGTAACAGATCTCTCATTCTGTTTTATGCAATATATTTACGGATCGCGCGCAGTACTTCTGCTGGTTTTTCAGCATGTAACCAGTGGCCAGTATTAGCAATCACGTGCGCTTTGACATTGGCAAACTGCTTTTGAACATCAGCTTGATGATCTGCGATGAGATAATCAGAGTCACCACCTTTAATGAACAAGGTTGGCGTCATTATCTTTTCGATTGGTTCCCAACCAAGGATTTGCCAATAGTTATTCCATAAGCTCGTGACGTTAAAGCGCCATTCAAGATGAGAGCCTGAATTATAAAGTGACTTTCCAAGGAATTGCCTCACACCTTCAAGCTCAATGTGTTCGGCTAATATATCCAAAGCTTGCTTTCGGCTGGTAGGCTTTTGCGTCATTACTGCTTTTAGTCCATTGAAGACATTGTCATGTTTGCTTTGAGTATAAGCAACGGGCGCCATGTCGAGCACAATCAGCTTTTCAACCTTTTGCTTGGCTAACTCTGCAACTTTCATTGCAACTTTACCGCCCATAGAGTGGCCTATTAAGGTGTAAGACGTAAGGGCTAACGAATTGAGTAATTCGTACACATCTTGCGCTAATAATTGATAGTTGTGCTGATCGCTTTGAAAAGATTGACCATGATTACGTAGATCAATGCTAATAACTTGATGATCTTGACGTAAATCTCGTGCAAGCAAACCTAAATTGTCCAGGTTGCCGAATAGGCCATGGATCAAAATGATGGTGTGGCCTTCACCTTCGACTTTGTAGTTGAGCTGTTGTGACATTTTCTTTTATTCGTGGCAGGTTAACCGTAGAGTCTCTTTAAAGATCTCGCTATAATCCCCCAGAGTTTAAACATAGAGATTGTGAAAAGCGAATGAAAACAATTGAGGTTGATGAGGATCTATACCGTTACATCGCAAGTCAAACCCAACACATTGGTGAGAGTGCGTCAGATATTTTGCGTCGTCTTTTAATGGATGAACAAAACGCGCAACCGGCACCAGTGACTGCGGCTCAGCCAAAAGGTATTGTTGTTAGCCGTGACGCAGCGAAAGAAGAAACGGTAGACTACGTGAAAGAGATGCGTTCACTACTGATTTCGGATGAGTTTGCGGGGCTTAAGAAAGCGATTGATCGATTCATGCTAGTGCTATCGACTCTTCACCGCATTGACCCGAATGGCTTTTCTGAGGCGACTCAAGTTAAAGGTCGCAAGCGAGTTTACTTCGCTAACAACGAACAGACCTTGCTAGAAAGTGGGAATACGACGAAACCGAAAGCGATTCCTGGCTCACCATTCTGGGTGATTACCAACAGTAACACTAGCCGTAAAAGGCAGATGGTAGATCAGTTGATGGCAAGAATGAACTTCCCGGCTGACTTGACTGACAAAGTAGCTAACTCAATTTAAAGAAGTCTGATTTAAACCTCATAATATACGCTTAACATCATGTATTATGGGGTTTTTTGTTTTCTATTATTTTAAGAAAGGATGTCAAAATGGCTATGCACCCACGAGCGGGACAAAAAGCTCAACAACAGGACCTTCATAATATTCCTGCGTTGGTCTCTAACTACTTCCTCCTACAACCAGACCCAGCAAACCCAGATCACAAAGTAGAATTTGGTACATCAGGGCATCGCGGTAGCTCAGATAAATCAACCTTTAACGAAAACCATATTTTGGCGATTGCTCAAGCGATTGCAGAAGTGCGTGCTGAAAAGGGCACAACAGGTCCGTTATTTGTTGGTAAAGATACTCACGCTTTGTCCGAACCTGCGTTTTCAAGTGTTGTGGAAGTACTTATCGCGAACGGTGTAAAAGTGATTGTGCAACAGGACAACGGCTACACGCCAACACCTGGTGTATCACACGCTATTTTGACTTATAACCTTAAAAATGACGCTAAGGCTGATGGTATTGTAATTACACCATCACATAATCCACCACAAGACGGCGGCATTAAATATAACCCGACGCACGGTGGCCCGGCAGAGGGTGAACTGACTCAAGCTATTCAAGATCGCGCCAATGTGTTGATTGCTGAACGTCTACAAGGCGTTAAGCGCATGCCGTTAGCGGAAGCTAAAGCGTCAGAGTTGTTCTCAGAGCTGGATTTAGTTAAGCCATACATCGATGACCTTGTTAATGTTATCGACATGGAAGCGATTCAAAAAGCGAATCTAAAACTTGGTGTTGATCCGCTCGGTGGTAGTGGTATTGATTACTGGCGTCAGATTGGTAAAGCGTACAACCTAGACCTAACTCTCGTGAGTGAAGCGATTGACCCATCATTCCAGTTTATGTCATTAGATAAAGATGGCGTTGTGCGTATGGACTGTTCATCACCTTATGCGATGGCGGGCCTATTGGCACTTAAAGATGAATACGACTTAGCGTTTGGCAACGATCCAGATTACGATCGTCACGGTATTGTGACTCCAAAAGGTCTAATGAATCCTAACCACTTCTTAGCTGTTTGTATTGATTACCTATACCGCCACCGTGAAGGTTGGGGTAAAGATGTTGCTGTCGGCAAAACGCTGGTATCAAGTGCATTGATTGATCGCGTAGTAGCAGATCTTGGTCGTGAACTGTGTGAAGTACCAGTAGGCTTTAAATGGTTTGTTGATGGCCTTTATGAAGGTAAGTTTGGCTTTGGTGGTGAAGAGTCTGCAGGCGCTTCGTTCTTACGTAAAGATGGTACGCCATGGTCGACGGACAAAGATGGCATCATCCTTTGTTTATTAGCTGCTGAGATCACTGCAGTAACAGGTAAGAACCCTCAAGAGTACTACGAAGAGCTCGCGGCGAAGCATGGGGCATCTGAGTACAATCGAATTCAGGCTGTGGCAAATGGTCCACAAAAAGCAGTTTTATCTAAGCTATCAGCTGAGATGGTAACAGCAGAGACTCTAGCTGGTGATGCTATTACAGCTCGTTTGACTCATGCTCCTGGTAATGGCGCAGCTATCGGTGGCTTGAAAGTGACAACAGAAAACGGCTGGTTTGCTGCTCGTCCTTCAGGTACTGAAGATATCTACAAAATCTACTGTGAGAGCTTTAAGGGTGCTGAGCATCTAAAGCAAATCGAGGCAGAAGCGCAAGAAATCGTAAACCAAGTCTTTGCAGACGCAGGTTTGTAATTTAGGCGATTGAGTGTTGTTTCAAGGGTCGACAGATTGTCGGCCCTTTTTATTCATTGGGCCAGCTATCTGGTACTACAAACCAAAATTGTCCTTCTTTCGTTTGAGCATGGACAAATCGCCCGTTTGGTTTTTCAATAGGCTCATTGAACTCTTTTAAACCAATGGCCCAAAGTGGCTTTTCTAGCTCGTAAAGCAATTCACCAATTTGCTCCCACTGACTTTGATAGCACCAATGTCCGGCTATCTGACTTTTGTTGATTTTTAGCCCTAAACACTCATCCGGAATAGGCTCTGGAGAAAAGGGGTTAATGTAGAGGCGACCTTGTAGCAATAGGTGCTCTGATAGTTCTGTGAGATGAGGGTATTGCGTTAAAAACTCGGCGGTGTCACTCATTTTAAGTTGATGGGTCAACATGCGATCAAGCTTCTTATCAAGTTGATCATGCGCATTAGGTCCAAACCACGTGCCATGATGTAGTAGATAAAATTTGATTGCGACTTCCCAGTGCTCTTGCGCTTGAGTTTGATGGTTATTCAGGATCAAATCGATGGCACCGAGTGTTTGTCCATTTTCTCTATTTATCTGAACTTCTTCGAGCTCAACAGAATATTTTGAGGTGCTCGTAAGAAGATCAGTACATAAATGTTGATAGAGAAAGCCTAGTCTTGGGTTTCCGTCATAGTGACTATTGCGAATAGGTAGTGATATGAGATTTTGCAATGACTCAAAAGGCGGTTTGCTTTCAAACAGAGAGGGGGTCTTTGCTATCCATTGGTAGAAGCGTTGGTACGGGGTCATCCTTTTACCTTAGTAAAACCAGTTAGCACTATTGTAACCAGCCCCTAGCATCGTTGCTATGGTTGGAATACACTTTGCGACATAGAATCAACGAACCCGCGTTCACAAGTGATTGGAAGTTAGAATGAACATCTTGCAACTAGAAAAAATACTCAACGAAAAACTGTCTCCTCAGTTGATTAAAGATTACGCGCCCAATGGACTCCAAGTTGAAGGAAAACAAGAAGTAACTCGTATCGTGACTGGTGTGACGGCTTCTCAAGCATTGGTGGATAAAGCGGTTGAGTTAAACGCGGATGCGTTGTTGGTCCACCATGGTTATTTTTGGAAAGGTGAGCCTGAGCCAATTCGTGGTATGAAAGGTAATCGAATCCGAACCTTGATTAAAAATGATATCAATTTGTTAGGTTACCACTTGCCTCTAGATATTCATCCTGAGCTGGGCAACAACGCAGAGTTGGCTCGTTTACTTGATATCGACGTAGAGGGTGGAATGGAAGGACATCCTCAATCTGTTGCAATGCGAGGTCGACTAAAACAGCCAATGTCTGGTGCGGAGTTTGCGAGTAAGATTAATCAAGTCCTGAATCGCCAGCCTTTGCATATCGCTCCGGATCAAGCGGGTAAGATAATAGAAACCATTGGTTGGTGTACTGGCGGTGGTCAAGATTATATAGAGCTTGCAGTCCAGCTTGGATTGGATGCTTATATTTCGGGTGAGATCTCAGAGCGTACGACTTACACTGCTCGTGAAATGGGTATTCACTATTTCGCGGCAGGTCATCATGCAACGGAGCGTTACGGTGTGAAGGCGCTAGGTGAGTGGATAGCGGCAGAGCATGGTCTAGATGTTGAGTTTATTGATATCGACAATCCAGTGTAGCTAAGAGTTGGGGAAGGCAAAGCTATTAGCTATAAAGAGAGGTGTCATTCTATAGACCAAAGAATAGGGGAGTAGGGAATCTCTAAACACTTCCTGATGTCCTCACTTCTTGCTCCCTCATTACTGTGGATGACAATAGAATAAAAGCGAACAATAAAAAAGGGCTGACGTTGTACGTCAGCCCTTTGTTTATCACTATCTAGCGATTATTCACGTTCGTGAATCGGAGAAAATTCACGTTGAACTTCACCTGTATACAGCTGACGTGGGCGACCGATACGGTTGAGTGGATCACTGTGCATTTCGTTCCAGTGAGCAATCCAACCGATAGTACGAGAAATCGCGAAGATAACCGTAAACATAGAGACAGGAATACCAATCGCTTTAAGGATGATACCTGAGTAGAAATCTACGTTAGGGTATAGTTTTTTCGATACAAAGTACTCATCAGAAAGTGCGATACGCTCAAGTTCCATTGCTACGTCTAGTAGTGGATCTTTAATATTTAGCTCTTTCAGTACTTCGTGACATGTTTCGCGCATTACTGTCGCACGAGGGTCGTAGTTTTTGTAAACGCGATGACCGAAGCCCATTAGGCGGAATGGGTCATCTTTATCTTTCGCGCGTTCAACATACTCTGCAATGTTATCAACACTGCCGATCTCCTCTAGCATCTTCAGACATGCTTCGTTTGCACCACCGTGCGCAGGGCCCCATAGAGAAGCGATACCTGCTGCGATACATGCAAATGGGTTTGCACCTGATGAACCAGATAGACGAACAGTAGACGTCGAGGCATTTTGCTCGTGGTCTGCGTGTAGGGTAAAGATTTTATCCATCGCTTGAGCAACTACTGGGTTCACTTCGTACTCTTCACATGGGTTAGCAAACATCATGTGTAGGAAGTTTTCTGCGTAGCTTAGGTCGTTGCGAGGGTATATGAATGGCTGGCCAATAGAGTATTTGTAACACATGGCTGCCAAGGTTGGCATCTTAGATAGTAGACGATACGCAGCAATCTCACGGTGTTCATCGTTGTTGATGTCGAGAGAATCGTGGTAGAACGCGGCCAGTGCACCGACGACACCACACATAACTGCCATTGGGTGAGCATCACGACGGAAGCCGTGGAAGAAGCTAGCGATTTGCTCATGCACCATAGTATGGCGAGTTACAGTTGTTTTGAATTGCTCGTATTGTTCACGGGTTGGGGCTTCACCATAAAGAAGGATGTAACATACTTCTAAGTAATCAGCGTTATTTGCTAGCTGATCAATTGGGTAACCGCGGTGCAAAAGAATCCCTTTGCCGCCGTCGATGTAGGTGATTTGAGACTCACAAGATGCAGTGGCAAGAAAACCTGGGTCAAAAGTAAAGAATCCATTTGCTCCCAGTTTACGAACGTCAATTACAGGTGTACCAAGGGCACCTTCCATAATTGGTAGCTCGATAGGCGCTTGACCTTCAACATGAAGGGTAGCTTTCTTATCCGCCATAACAATCTCCTTTGTTTTATTATTAATCCGTCCAGGATGTTTTGTGTGACATTTTTGTACGTGTATTCGTTATCAAAGTCAATTTCTCTCCTCTGATGTGTGCACTTGTTATGATTTTTTGAACACGTAAGGTTAAAAATCTGTGCTGTGTAGCAAAAATTGTTACATCAATTGTATTAGAATGTTGCCAGCCGTATAGTGGCGCAGTAAATTTTGGTGGAAACCTAATAAATTCAAGGCTTGAAACAATAGTGAGGTGAAGTTTCAAATCTTGTTGTTAACAAATTTTTTACAAAATACTCAGTCGAATGATGGTGGTATTTGTTAATCAAATGTTAACTTTTGCAGGTTTGCAACCAAAATTCGTTTATAACTATAAATGCTCAATGGAGCTGAGTGAGCAAGCCCGTGAAAGAAAGAAAATCAAGACCTGTTAATTTAGATTTACAGACCATTCGCTTTCCGATCACAGCAATCGCATCTATCTTACACCGTGTATCCGGTGTAATTACGTTTGTCGCGGTCGGGATCCTACTTTGGTTACTATCCATATCCTTATCCTCTCCAGTGGGTTACGCACAAGCAGTCGACATCGTCGATGGCTTCTTCGTGAAGTTTATCTTGTGGGGAATCCTAACGGCGCTGGCCTATCATATTGCGGGTGGTATTCGTCACCTGTTAATGGACCTAGGTCATTTTGAAGAGCTGGAATCTGGCGCAATGAGCGCTAAGGTTGCTTTCGCAGCGACAGCCGTTCTGTCACTACTAGCGGGGATCATGGTGTGGTAAAACATATTTCATCTTTTGGTCGTAACGGTGTACACGATTTCCTATTGATTCGTGCTACGGCGATCATCATGACACTTTATACAATCTATCTGGTGAGCTTTTGCGCTTTCTCAGATATTTCTTACGTATCTTGGACTCAGTTCTTTGGTGGCACTTTCACCAAGGTGTTCACGATGCTGGCACTTATGTCGGTACTTATCCACGCGTGGATTGGCCTATGGCAAGTACTTACTGATTATATCAAGTGCGCTAAGCTTCGTGGCGGCCTGCAATTAGGCGTTATTGCCGTATTGTTTGGTTACTTCTTCTCTGGTCTATTTATTCTGTGGGGTGCGTAAGTGTCTATTCCAGTTCGCGAATTTGATGCCGTTGTAATCGGCGCTGGTGGTGCAGGCATGCGCGCTGCACTACAAATCTCAGAGCAAGGTCTTTCTTGTGCTTTGCTTTCTAAAGTATTTCCAACACGTTCACACACTGTTTCTGCTCAAGGTGGTATCACGGTTGCGTTAGGTAACGCGCACGAAGACCATTGGGAACAGCACATGTACGATACAGTTAAAGGTTCTGATTACATCGGTGACCAAGACGCAATCGAATATATGTGTAAGAACGGTCCTGAGTCTGTTATTGAGCTAGAGAAAATGGGTCTTCCTTTCTCTCGTTTTGATAACGGCAGTATTTATCAACGCCCGTTTGGTGGTCAGTCAAAGAACTTTGGCGGCGAGCAAGCAGCACGTACAGCGGCGGCAGCTGACCGTACTGGTCACGCACTTCTGCACACGCTTTATCAACAAAACATCAAGCACAAAACAACGGTATTCTCCGAGTGGTATGCACTTGATATCGTAAAAAATGAAGATGGTGTGGTTCTTGGCTGTACAGCACTTTGTATGGAAACGGGTGAAGTATGTTACTTCAAATCTAAAGCGACTATTCTGGCAACAGGTGGCGCTGGTCGAATTTACGCATCGACAACTAACGCACACATTAACACGGGTGATGGCGTTGGTATGGCACTGCGTGCAGGCGTACCAATGCAAGATATGGAAATGTGGCAGTTCCACCCTACGGGTATTGCTGGCGCAGGTGTTCTTGTTACTGAAGGTTGTCGTGGTGAAGGTGGTTACCTTCTAAACAAAGACGGCGAGCGATTCATGGAGCGTTACGCACCTAATGCTAAAGATTTAGCTGGTCGTGATGTTGTTGCTCGCTCAATGATGATTGAGATTCGTGAAGGTCGTGGCTGCGATGGCCCATGGGGTCCACACATTAAATTGAAACTGGATCACTTGGGTAAAGAGACACTAGAGTCTCGCCTACCAGGTGTTTGTGAACTGTCTCGTACCTTTGCACACGTTGATCCAGTTAAAGAACCAATTCCAGTAATCCCTACTTGTCACTACATGATGGGTGGCATTCCAACTCAAGTATCGGGTCAAGCTATTCGTCAAGATGAGAATGGCGGTGACGTTGAAGTTCAAGGTCTATTTGCTTGTGGTGAAATCGCATCTGTATCGGTTCACGGTGCTAACCGTCTGGGTGGTAACTCACTACTAGACTTGGTGGTATTCGGTCGTGCAACAGGTCTACACCTAGGTGAAACGCTGCTTAAGCAAGCTGACGCGAAACCTGCAACAGAAGCAGATATCGAGCGTTCATTAGAGCGTTACAACCGTTGGGAAAATAGCACTGACGGTGAAGACCCAGCGCAAATCCGTAAAGATCTGCAACAATGTATGCAAAACAACTTCTCGGTATTCCGTGAAGGCGATGCAATGGCAAAAGGTCTAGAAGAGCTGAAAGTAATTCGTGAACGTCTGAAAAACGCGCACCTTTCTGATAAGTCGACTGAGTTCAACACCCAGCGTATCGAGTGTCTTGAGCTTGAAAACTTGATGGAAACTGCTTATGCGACGGCAGTTGCGGCTAATTACCGTACAGAGAGCCGTGGTGCGCACGCTCGTTTTGACTTCCCAGACCGTAACGATGAACAGTGGCTATGTCACTCTATCTACAACCCGGAAACGGAAGCAATGACGAAACGTGGTGTAAACATGGAGCCAATCCATCGTGAAGCATTTCCACCAAAAGCACGTACGTACTAAGGAAAGGAGGGTAATATTATGAAACTGAATTTCTCTTTGTACCGCTACAATCCTGATGTCGACCAAAAACCGTACATGAAGGACTACACGCTAGAAGTGGAAGAAGGATCAGATATGATGCTTCTGGATGCTTTGATTCTGCTGAAAGAGCAAGATCCTACCATTTCATTTCGTCGTTCTTGTCGTGAAGGTGTTTGTGGTTCTGATGGTCTTAACATGAACGGAAAAAATGGATTGGCGTGTATCACACCACTTTCTGCACTAGAAGGTGACAAGATTGTGATTCGACCGCTGCCAGGTTTACCTGTTGTGCGTGATCTTATCGTTGACATGACACAGTTCTACGATAACTATGCGAAAGTTAAGCCTTTCTTGATTGATGACGGTGCACTTCCACCATCAAGAGAGAACCTGCAAACGCCAGATGAGCGTGCGCACTTGGACGGTTTGTATGAATGTATCATGTGTGCATGTTGTACAACCTCGTGCCCATCTTTCTGGTGGAACCCAGATAAGTTTATCGGTCCAGCTGGTCTACTTGCGGCTTACCGCTGGTTAATTGATAGCCGAGATACAGCAACAGATGAACGTTTATCAAATCTTGATGATGCATTTAGCGTTTTCCGTTGCCATGGCATCATGAATTGTGTAAGTGTTTGTCCTAAGGGACTAAATCCGACGAAAGCGATTGGCCACATCAAGACGATGTTGGTAAATCGTTCCGTCTAATTTAATAACAAAAATTGCCGACCTACTAATGGGTCGGCTCTTAATAGCTCGGCGTAAGACCGAAGCAAACGTGAAAACTACTGGTTAAGGGAAAATATGCACAACGGCGTGATGAAGGCGTGGCTCGAGTCTTCACACTTGGCTGGCGCCAATGCAACGTATGTAGAGGACCTCTACGAACTGTATCTAAGTGATCCCGATCTGGTAAGTGAGGAGTGGAAACGCGTTTTTGAAGGCTTGCCTAAGCCGACAGAAGAAGTGGTAGAACAACCACATTCGCGTGTCCGTGACTACTTCCGACGACTCGCTCAAGAAACAAAGCATTACAGTGTCCAAGTTAGTGATCCAGATGTCGACGCTAAACAAGTTAAAGTACTTCAATTAATCAATGCTTACCGTTTCCGTGGACATGAAGCGGCGGAGCTTGACCCTCTTGGTTTATGGCAGCGCCCACCTGTGGCGGAGCTAGACCCTGCATTTCATAATCTTACCGAAGAAGATCTAGAAGAGACGTTCAACGTCGGCTCTTTCGCCATTGGCCAAGAGACGATGCAGTTGAAAGATATCTACTCATCTTTGAAAAAAACCTATTGTGGTTCTATCGGTGCAGAATACATGCACATGACAGATACAGAGCAAAAACGTTGGATCCAGCAGCGTCTTGAATCTGTAGTTGGTCAGCCATCATTCACTGAAGATGAAAAACACATGTTCCTAGACGAGCTAACTGCTGCTGAAGGTCTAGAACGTTACTTGGGTGCAAAATTCCCAGGTGCGAAGCGTTTCTCTTTGGAAGGTGGTGATGCCCTTATCCCGATGACGAAAGAACTGATTCGTCATGCAGGTAAGAGCGGCATGCGTGAAGTTGTAGTTGGTATGGCTCACCGTGGTCGTCTAAATATGCTAGTCAACGTACTAGGCAAAAAACCGCAAGATCTGTTTGATGAGTTTGCTGGTAAACATGATGACACTTGGGGTACCGGTGACGTTAAATATCACCAAGGTTTCTCAGCTGACTTTGCAACGCCAGGTGGTGATGTACACCTGGCGCTAGCATTTAACCCTTCACACCTTGAAATCGTAAACCCAGTGGTTATTGGTTCCGTGCGTGCTCGACAAGACCGTTTAGGTGATAAAGAAGGCAGCCAAGTTCTACCAATCACGATTCACGGTGATTCAGCAATTGCTGGACAGGGCGTTGTTCAAGAGACATTTAACATGTCTCAAGCGCGTGGTTTCTGTGTGGGTGGTACCGTGCGTATCGTTGTGAACAACCAAGTTGGTTTCACAACATCTAACCCGAACGATACTCGCTCAACAATGTACTGTACTGATATCGCTAAGATGGTACAGGCACCTATTTTCCACGTAAATGCGGACGATCCTGAAGCGGTGGCTTTCGTCACTCGTATTGCTTTGGATTACCGTAATGAATTCAAACGCGACGTTGTGATTGACTTGGTATGTTACCGCCGTCATGGTCACAATGAAGCGGACGAGCCAAATGCAACTCAGCCTTTGATGTATCAAAAAATCAAGAAGCACCCAACACCACGTAAGCTTTATGCTGACGTGCTGATGGAACGTGGCGTACTTGGTATTGATACAGCAACACAACTGGTTAATGAATATCGTGATGCACTTGATCACGGTGAAGTTGTGGTGAAAGAGTGGCGCCCTATGGCTCTCCATTCAGTTGACTGGTCTCCTTACCTTGGTCATGACTGGGATGTTGAGTGGGATAATAAGTTCGATACTGAACGTTTGATTGAACTTGGTAATCGTCTATGTACGTATCCAGAAAGTCATAAGCTACAAAGCCGAGTTAACAAGCTATACAACGATCGTAAAGCGATGATCAGCGGAGAGAAAGCCGTTGATTGGGGTATGGCAGAAACATTGGCTTATGCAACCTTGGTTGACGATGGTAAGCGTATTCGTATTTCTGGTCAGGATTCTGGCCGTGGTACTTTCTTCCACCGTCACTCAGTATTGCATAACCAAAACGATGCAAGTACGTTTGTTCCTCTTGCAAATATTCACGACAAACAAGGTCCTTTCCAAGTATTCGACTCAGTGTTGTCTGAAGAAGCTGTATTGGCATTTGAATACGGCTACGCAACGGCAGAACCAAGTGGCCTTACCCTTTGGGAAGCTCAGTTTGGTGACTTTGCTAACGGTGCACAAGTGGTTATTGACCAATTCATTTCATCGGGTGAGCAAAAGTGGGCACGTCTATGTGGCCTAACTATGCTGCTACCTCATGGTTATGAAGGCCAAGGTCCAGAGCACTCATCTGCACGCCTAGAGCGTTACTTACAGCTTTGTGCGGAGCAAAATATGCAGGTTGTTGTGCCATCAACTCCGGCACAGGTTTATCACATGATTCGTCGCCAGGTTGTTCGACCTATGCGTCGTCCACTTATCGTGATGTCTCCGAAGTCATTGCTTCGTCATCCGTTATGTACGTCGACGTTAGAAGAATTATCGGAAGGAACATTCCAACCGGCAATTCCAGAAATCGACAACTTGGATGCAGCGAAGGTGAAACGCGTTGTCTTCTGTTCAGGTAAGGTTTATTTCGATTTGTTAGAGCAACGTCGAAATAACGAGCAAGATGATGTAGCAATTGTTCGTATTGAGCAGCTATACCCATTCCCTCTGGATGAAGTAAAAGCAGCTATTGAACAATACACCAATGCTGAAGACTTTGTATGGTGTCAGGAAGAGCCTCAAAACCAGGGCGCTTGGTACTGTAGCCAACATAACTTCCGCGCTGCTATCCCAGCCGGTGCTGACCTAAAATACGCTGGTCGTCCAGCATCTGCATCTCCTGCAGTTGGTTACATGTCAGTACACTTGAAACAACAGAAAGCGTTGGTTGAAGACGCACTTAACGTGAATACAAAAGCTTCGAACTAAGAACTAGAAGTAAAAGGAAGAAACGGATATGACAATTGAAATTCTGGTTCCAGATTTACCTGAATCGGTCGCTGATGCAACAGTGGCAACATGGCACAAAAAACCAGGCGACGTAGTAGAGCGTGATGAAGTTCTGGTTGATATCGAAACAGACAAAGTGGTTCTTGAAGTACCAGCTCCGGAAGCGGGTGTACTAGAGGCAATCATTGAAGAAGAAGGTGCAACAGTACTTTCTAAGCAGCTGATCGCTAAGCTTAAGCCTGGCGCCGTCGCGGGTGAACCAACGACTGATACGACAGAAGCAACAGAAGCTTCTCCTGATAAGCGTCACAAAGCGGCACTAACAGAAGAAAGCAATGATGCGCTAAGCCCTGCAGTTCGCCGTCTACTAGCAGAACACAACCTAGAAGCGAGCCAAGTGAAAGGTACAGGTGTTGGTGGTCGTATCACTCGTGAAGATGTCGATGCGCATTTAGCAGCAGCGAAATCAACACCGAAAGCAGAAGAGCCAGTAGTTGAAGCGCCAGCTGCAGCCCGTAGCCAGAAACGTGTACCTATGACTCGCCTACGTAAGACAGTCGCAAACCGTCTACTGGAAGCGAAGAACAATACGGCAATGCTGACAACGTTCAACGAAGTGAACATGAAACCAATCATGGATCTTCGTAAGCAGTACAAAGATCAGTTCGAAGAGCGTCATGGTATTCGTCTAGGCTTTATGTCTTTCTACGTGAAAGCAGTGACAGAAGCACTAAAACGCTTCCCTGAAGTTAACGCGTCTATTGACGGTGATGACATCGTTTATCACAACTACTTCGACATCAGCATGGCGGTATCAACGCCACGCGGTCTAGTAACTCCAGTGCTGAAAGACTGTGACACATTAGGCTTTGCTGACGTAGAAAAAGGCATCAAAGAGCTAGCAATTAAAGGCCGTGACGGCAAGTTGACTGTTGATGAGCTGATGGGCGGTAACTTTACTATCACTAACGGCGGCGTATTTGGTTCATTGATGTCTACACCAATCATCAACCCACCTCAGTCAGCGATTCTTGGTATGCATAAAATCCAAGAGCGTCCAATGGCGGTTGATGGCAAAGTAGAAATCTTGCCAATGATGTACCTAGCGTTATCTTACGACCACCGTTTAATCGATGGCCGTGAGTCAGTGGGCTTCCTAGTGACGATTAAAGAACTACTAGAAGATCCAGCACGTCTACTATTAGACGTTTAATATCGCTAAAACGTCTAGCTGACTTGGTTGGCTAGACGGTGATAACTTTTAAAGGCTAGACTTGCTCACGTCTGGCCTTCATTTGAGTCGTGAAGCCATTAAAAAATGGATAACGATTTGATTGAGAAGACCCTACAGACGTACCACAACACCATGTGGCGTTATGGAAATAATAATCCCTTGAAGGGAAAATAAACGGAATATCAAAATGAATTTGCATGAATACCAAGCCAAACAGCTGTTTGCAGAATTCGGTTTGCCTGTACCGGAAGGCTTCGCTTGTGATACACCACAAGAAGCTTTTGAAGCTGCGGGTCGCATTGCAACAGAAAAGAAAGTTGTAAAGTGTCAGGTTCACGCGGGTGGACGTGGTAAAGCGGGTGGCGTTGAGCTGCACGACACAAAAGATGGCGTTAAAGAGTTTGCTCAAAAGTGGCTAGGTAAAAACCTAGTGACATACCAAACAGATGCAAACGGTCAGCCAGTAACAAAAATCCTAGTTGAAGAAGCGTCTAATATCGCCAATGAACTTTACCTAGGTGCTGTTGTAGACCGCGCTAGTCGTAAAATTGTATTCATGGCTTCTACTGAAGGCGGTGTGGATATCGAAAAAATCGCAGAAGAGACCCCTGAGTTGATTCACAAAGCGGCAATCGATCCATTAGTTGGCCCTCAAGCATATCAAGGTCGTGAGCTAGCATTTAAGCTTGGCTTAGCTGGCGACCAAATCAAACAGTTCGTTAAGATCTTCATGGGTCTTGGTGAGATGTTTGCTCAGTACGACTTAGCTCTACTTGAGATCAACCCTCTTGTTATTACTGGCGAAGGCAACTTGCTTTGTCTAGACGGTAAAATCAACATCGATTCAAACGCACTTTACCGTCAGCCTAAGCTACGTGAAATGCACGATCCTTCGCAAGAAGACGAGCGTGAAGCACACGCAGCTCAGTGGGAACTGAACTACGTAGCACTAGATGGTAACGTTGGCTGTATGGTTAACGGTGCAGGCCTTGCGATGGGTACGATGGATATCGTAAACCTACACGGCGGCAAACCAGCAAACTTCTTAGATGTAGGCGGCGGCGCGACAAAAGAGCGTGTTGCAGAAGCATTTAAGATCATCCTTTCTGATGACAATGTTAAAGCAGTACTTGTAAACATCTTCGGCGGTATCGTTCGTTGTGACATGATCGCAGAAGGTATTATCGGTGCGGTTAAAGAAGTAGGCGTAACAGTGCCTGTAGTTGTTCGTTTAGAAGGTACTAACGCAGATCTAGGTCGTGAAGTTCTTGCTAATTCTGATGTTGATATCATTGCTGCTGAGTCGCTAACAGATGCTGCTCAGAAAGTTGTTGCTGCTGCGGAGGCGAAATAATGTCTGTACTAATTAACAAAGACACTAAAGTAATCTGTCAGGGCTTCACTGGTGGTCAAGGTACTTTCCACTCAGAGCAAGCTATCGCGTACGGCACGCAGATGGTTGGTGGTGTTTCTCCTGGTAAAGGTGGTCAAACTCACCTAGGTCAACCTGTATTCAACACAGTACGTGAAGCAGTAGAAGCTACGGGCGCAACTGCGACAGTTATCTACGTACCAGCACCATTCTGTAAAGATGCAATCCTTGAAGCGATTGACGCAGGTATCGAGCTTATCGTGACTATCACGGAAGGTATCCCAACAACAGATATGATCGACGTTAAAGTGAAGCTAGAAGAAACTGGTGTTCGCATGATCGGTCCTAACTGTCCCGGTGTTATCACTCCTGATGAGTGTAAGATTGGTATCATGCCAGGCCATATCCACAAGAAAGGTAAAGTGGGTATCGTTTCACGCTCAGGTACACTAACGTACGAAGCTGTTAAGCAAACAACTGACGAAGGTTTCGGCCAATCTACGTGTGTTGGCATCGGTGGTGACCCAATCCCAGGTTCAAACTTCATTGATATCCTAAAACTGTTCCAAGAAGACCCAGAAACTGAAGCAATCGTAATGATTGGTGAAATCGGCGGTACTGCGGAAGAAGAAGCAGCAGCTTACATCAAAGAGAACGTGACTAAGCCAGTTGTTTCTTACATTGCTGGTGTTACTGCGCCTCCTGGGAAACGTATGGGCCACGCTGGTGCGATTATCTCTGGTGGTAAAGGTACTGCAGAAGACAAATTTGCAGCTCTAGAAGCGGCAGGTGTGAAGACGGTTAAATCTCTTGCTGAGATCGGTAAAGGTCTACGTGAAGTGACAGGTTGGTAATCCCTTCCACTGAAATGATAAAGGCTTGGCATTGTGCCAAGCCTTTTTTTATTCTGCCTGTAGTGTCGGGGCGTTATCTAAAGCCGGAGAGAACTTAACTCCAAGGCCATCTGACTTCGCTTGATACATTAATATATCGGCATTATTTAAGCTTTTCTCAATAGACGTATAATTGTTATGACTATAGTGTTCAACGCCAACGCTTAGGCTAACAGACAATTGATGATTCTGGTGCTGAACAGGGATATAAGCTGTTGTTTGAATCTTTGCCGCGAGCTGCTGAACCTTATTCATGTTGAATGGCGCTTCAATGGTAATGACAAACTCATCCCCCCCTAATCGATAAATATTTTGACATGTATGTTCAAGGGTTTGATTTAATCGGTGAGCAATATCGACGAGAACTTTGTCACCAGCGTTATGCCCATAAGTATCATTGATCGTTTTGAACCCATTGAGGTCAATCATCATTATCGTTACGTCATTGACCTGGCCTTTGCCGACGCGATCAATAAATCGATTAAAGCTAAATCGGTTGGAGACTTGTGTAAGGACATCAGTGACAAGTTGTCTTTCAGCAAGTCTATTCGCCTCGATTAGTTGAGTAATATCCAATGCTGAGCATTCAATTTCTCCTTGAATTTCTGGGCTGTGATTGACTTGGTAGTGGTTTAGAAGGCCGTTGAATTCGAGTGAGTAATGAAAGCTCTCGGTGTGATCATGGTCGAGCAGTTGTGTTAAAAAACCATCGAGCTTTCCTCGTCGTTCCTCTATTGGGATTTGACTCAATATCTGATTGAACATTGAATTGGAGCGAATTAATTTCCTTTGCTGTATGTCGATTACAAATAGACAAACTTGCGTCAAATTATAGGTTTTCGAATATCTTTCTTCACTATCTTTCAGCTGAGTAATGGTGGTTTTAAGTTTCGCTCTCATTGTTTCAAGCGCTTTAAATATACCAGCGATTTCGACGAAATCAGAATCTGTTCTAGAGGGCGTTTGATAGTCACCATTGGTGATTTGAAAAGCAAACTTTTGTAAACCCATGAATGGACGCTTTAGTGCCGAAACGATTGTACGGCTAAATAAAAGCGCGGTAATGCTCAAGATCGAGAGAAGCACCAGAGCTTGGGGAGCTGAGTTATAGATAATGTTGGTGATGAAAGCGTTTCTATCCTTTATTACCGTCAACTGGCCAATCAGTTGATGGTCATCATATATTGGGTAGGAAAGTGTTTCTCCGAGTTTGGAGCCACTATTGACGATTTCAGCCATGGTCATCGCGTATTGAAACGATTCCAGTTTAACTGAGATGATGTAATCTAGTTGAGCAACTCGGGTTGCGACCAGCTCAGCTTCGGTTAAATCAAAATCAAGCAACGCGTTTCTAGATTCGACTTGCTGTTGGCTAAGTACTTGTTCGTAGCGCTCAGTTTCACTGTTATGAGTTAAATAAATCTCGCGCGCGATCCCTAGTCCACCAAAGACAAGAACTGGGATTGTTGTAAGCAACAGATAAACGGAAATCACATAAGTGTGGAGTGTTTTCATAGCAGTGATGCACAGTGCTGATCAATCTTTTGCGAGATGATGCTGCTCTTTCCTTTTAGCTCGACTAATAGTTGATTAACTTTCTCTTTGTCACTCGGCGTTAAATCAGGGTTGTTTTGGTTAATCGAAACTGAAATAACATTCTGCTTTACACCAAATTGTTTATGGTTTCCGGTCCAAATTCCCTTGTTTAGCTGCATTAATGCGGCGTAAATGGCGACGTCGACTTTCTTTTCTAGTGACGCGAGCGTCGTATTGGGATAGTCGTGCGAGTAGTCAAAGTCAATACCAAAACTGTAACCATGACCTTGTTTCTTGATGGTATCGACAACACCAAGGCTCGCGTATCCAGCAACAGGGAAAATAACGTCGATATCTTGGTTTAGTAGCTGCTTAGCGAGTTTTGTCGCTGTATCGATATCATCCCAAGAGTAAGCGCCGTTGTTGATGAATCGGCTGGTTACGGAAGCTTTTGGATTCGCATCCTTAACACCAAGTTGATAGCCGCATCTAAAATGGTTGATGACAGGTACATCGATACCACCAATGAAACCAACTTTGTTTGTTTTGGTTTTCAGTCCACTCAAGTAGCCGATAATATAAGCCCCTTCTGCGTGATTGAAGGTGATACCGAGGATATTGGGTACATGGTAGGCCACATCAAGCGAAATAAAGCGAACAGAAGGATACTGTTTAGCGACTTCAGGAAAAGAGCTAATAGCATTTGAGTCTTGAACGATAACCGGGCTGTACCCTTCTTGAGCCGCACGTTCTAACTCTGCCAAGTAGCCAGTATTGCTAGGCTTGAGCTGAATGCGCTTTACCGAGATACCAGTTGATTGTTCGAAACGGTGAATGCCTGAGTCAATAAGGTGTAGATAGGAGCCTGGTTGAACCTCTCCTTGAAAAAGCACTACTGGCTTAAATGGAACATTGGTAGCCAATGCGATACTGGTTGTAAAAGCCCAAAAAAGAATAGTGATAAGGGCTGATGGGGAGAATTGAAAGAACGGCGTTGTAAACCTGAATCGCTTCTGGCCGAGATCTGTTACTGACATAGAATGACCATTGACTGAAGCACTTTATTAATGTGGTAGTGCAATTGATTGATTATGTGTAAGTGTATAATTAGTGGTATCTGTAAACTATGATATAGCTCGCATTTTGTTGCCTTGTATACTTAAAATCAGCCATGTAACTGGCTGATTTTTATCAGTTTGACACCTGTTTATAAAGGTTGGAGTGTCAAGAGGGGATTTCGATCAAACATTGAGAATTTTTTCTAAAGCAACGAGTCTTTGGGTGAGTTCGGCGACTTGCTTTTCTAATTCTGCAACTCGATCTAATTGAGTTTCTTGCTGAGAGGCAACTTCTACCTTTGGTACGCGATTTGACTGCTTCCAGCTTTTAATCGTTGTGATGAGTGCTGGCATGGGTACTGGGGTACTCAGGCGCGCTTTTACCATAGCAACAGTTGCTTCTTTTCCTTCCGAGTGTAGTTGCTCAAGGATTTCTTTTAGCTCTTGGCTAACATCTTGGGTAAGCATAAAACCTCCATATTTGGTCGTTAGGGTAATATTACTGTCGAGCAGGCTTTTTGGCGAATAGAAAATTTGGTACTGCTGTGTGCGAGATCTCTTACATTGAATGTAAGACAACTAGAGTTTATGTCGCGAAAAAATGGAAATACTTGACGTTAACTGTTTGTTTTTATTATTTAATTTAATTTATTACTTTCTTGTTTCAGCAAAGTGTTTGTTGTAGTGGATTGCCTAAAAAGCTTATTAGGGTAAATTAGAAGCTGTCGGAAGGATGCTGACACGGAACAGGAAAAAGCCAAGGATTTGGTTATCTTCAGGATGAAGATTTGGTTAGTGCGGAATACTGACCAGCATGGAGTGAAGGACATTGTAAGGACACAATCGTTGATAGGATATCAGCGACAAAGGACTGACATGGACACCTCTAGGATGAGGAAGGACAGTATCAGGAAGATACCAAGGACACCGCTCAAGGAACAAGTGATGTGTGCTGACGAGGAATGTTAGCATTCAGGATGATTTGGACACCGCTAGGAAGGCGACGTTAGGATATTACTGAAGGATTCAGTAGCTATTAAGGAAGATGCATGGAGCATTTTTTGTAGCCGGATTGCTGCGAGTAAGACTATAGCCCCGATACGCAAGTGTCGGGGCTTTTCTTAATCTGTGATTTTTTCACACGACATCGAACAAAAAACAATCTAGATCAATAATAAAAATCTTCAGTTGGTATAACTTTTCGGCTTTGTTTTACACCCACCCAAATAAGCTCGTGATTCGAATTTGTTTGGTGCACACGGTAACCAGAAAAACAATTTACAGCTTGCTGTATACAAGGATGTCTTATGACAATAGTGACTCGCCGATCGTTATTAGTCCCTTATAACGAGTCGTTACAATCAGACTTCTTACTGCTTAACTGCTGTGCAAAGAACCGTGCTCAAATGAATGGGCCTCATACGGTCTCTTCAGCGAAACAGCTGTTTGAGCGAGTGCTGCATGACCGTAATATCTATGCAAGAGCAGTACTTGATAGCCATACTCGTGAATACATGGGGCACGTATTTATTTCAGATTTAGATACTAAGCCTGAGTTGGGCTATTTATTTGATAAAGCCTTTTGGGGTAAGGGGATTGGTAGCGAAGCGCTTGTCGCTTTTTTTCCTAAAGCAGTCCGAGACCTCAACCTGACTCATGTGATGGCGACATCGAATATCGATCATCAGCCATCAATTAAAATTTTGAATAAATTAGGTTTTGAATTCTCGGCTCACAAACGCGATACGTTCGGCCCATATGACGAATTTCTATTTACATCCGATGCGGCGGTAGGTCAATCTTGGTTAAGTGGAATCCCTGCATAGTCAAAGAACCTTGATAGCAGTCATCGCCCAAAGATGAAAATTCAAATTGATAGATAGAATGCCAACGCCAGACACCGTCTGGCGTTTTTAGTTTGTGACCTTTTAGTGCAACGCTTATCAATTGCAGATCCATCTGCTCACATTTTCTGTTGGCAATACTTTTTGCAAGTTCAGCTTGTCGGCGCTGTTGCCAGAACAGAAAGCAAATCACGGTAAGGCCAAGGATCGCGAGTAGGTCACTAATCATAATTATCCCTTAGTTGCTTGCTGCAGAGAAACCAGCGCTGCTGCTAATTCTTGTGAAGGACTAGAGTGAAGCAGTGGTAATAACACCATACGTAGCTCAGGTAGCATAACAAGATCGGCAAACAGCTGATTGAACAGAGCTTGGTTTCCTGTTTGAGCTAGACGTAGCAAGAACAATTCTGCGATCTCTGGATCAGCAAGTAAGTGCCAACTGCGACCTGCGATACCGATAAGTACCTCTTGGTGGCTTAACCGTGGTGAACTTAGTATCTGTTTCAGTACCGGTTCTGCAATCTCTTTCTCGGCGCCTGAAAGTGCTCTCGCCAGCGCTCCAAGCAAGAAGATATCTGGATTTTGTCTATCAATTTGCTCTGTAGCTAATTGCGCAATACGCTGCGCAAGCTTGGTTTGGATCCCTGTATGCTCTAAAGCGCCAAGGAGAGCATAGAGTGGTTCATTGGGTAAGTGTTGCAGTGCTTTACGCAGGTTGACGCCATTTTGCTCTTGGCCTAATCGCGCACAGATATCCGTTACTCCTTGCAAGCCGACAGTTTGCCATTTGTCCCAACCAAGCCCTCCAGCAAAATAGTGTTGAGCATGTTCGTAATATTGGCTGCAAGGTAAGTCCAGCTTGGCACGAATTTGGGAGTGGAAAACCGCCATTTTGTCTTCAGCGGGCTTGAATGTGTATGGGTTATTGGCCAGCTTCTGTTGTTGGTCTTCACTCATATCTTGATTAATGCGTGTTCCCATCGCTTCGATGACATACTTGAGGAAGTTGCCAATATCCGCTTGTTTGAATAGACCTCGTTCGTCTAGCTCAAACTTTAAGAACCAAATCCAAGGTTGCTTATGTTCGTTCCAATAAGCGATGGCTAAATGGGCTTTACGTTGCATTGGAAACGGGTAAGGCATTAGGCCTTGTTCAACATCGGCAAAGGTTTTGCTGTCGATATGACGAATGCGGCGGCCAAGGTCGTACACTTGGTATTGGCAATGGCTTTCAGTCAGTAGCTGGGTAAGAGTATGAATGGTTTCCATTAGAGAATAGTCCTAACTTTATTTCCTATATAAATGGTACTCTTACGCCTATTTTCAAGGTCAACGTGATGGGTTTATGACAAAAGCACAACAATTGTTACACCTTTTAGAGCAAATTCCTCAGCAAATGCAGGCGGTTGGCTTATGGCAAGAGCAAATACCAGAACCGCAAGCAATGTTAAGCCAAGAGCCGTTCGCTGTGGATACGCTCCAGCCGGAAGAATGGCTACAGTGGATTTTCTTAGAGAAGATGCACATTTTGATCAAACAAGAGATGTCTTTACCACGCGGCTTTTCGATCACGCCCTATTTTGAAGAGTGCTGGAAAGAGCACCCTGAATATAAACCACTATTAACACTATTAGCTTCGATTGATGAGGTTTGCGCCTGATGCTAGAAATCATTTATCAGGATGAGTATTTTGTTGCCGTCAACAAGCCTGCAGGTATGTTGGTTCACCGCAGTTGGTTAGACAAACACGAAACACAATTTGTAATGCAAACTCTGCGTGATCAGATTGGTCAGCACGTGTTTCCACTGCACCGTTTAGATAGACCGACTTCGGGCGTGCTTATATTTGCTTTGTCGAGCGAAGTTGCATCGCAAGTGATGCCGATGTTCGCCAATCATGAAATGGAAAAAACCTACCATGCGATTGTTCGTGGTTGGATTTTAGAAGAAGGTCGTTTGGATTATGCGTTGAAAGTCGAGCTCGACAAGATTGCCGATAAACACGCTAGCAAAGAGAAAGAGCCACAAGAAGCGGTTACCGATTATAAACCGTTAGCGCAAGTTGAAGTGCCGCACTCTACGGGGCGGTTTCCAACGACTCGCTACTGTTTAATGGAAATGAAGCCGTTAACAGGGCGTAAACACCAGTTGAGACGCCATATGGCGCACCTACGCCATCCTATTGTTGGTGATACGACTCATGGTGATGGTAAGCATAATAAGCTGTTCAGAGACGTGTACGACTCGCACCGGTTATTACTGCATGCATCATCATTGACGTTTGTTCATCCTTTTACCGAACAAACATTGACGATAGAAGCGAGTGTGGATGAAACCTGGCAAAAACTCTTTGAGGAGTTTAACTGGTCTATGCCGCAGTAAATTCGTTTAGATAAACAAAAGCCCTCGAATGAGGGCTTTTTAATGTTTCAGTGAAGAGAGCTGATTACTTTGCTAGATACTCAACAATGGCTTTTTCGATGCCTTTCGCATCTAAGCCGAGTTCTGCGTGCAGCTCATCTTGAGTGCCTTGATGAACAAACTCATCAGGAAGACCTAAGTTCAAGACAGGCTTTAGTAACTTTTCTTTCATCATGAATTCAATAACGCCTGCCCCAGCGCCACCAGCAATCGCGTTTTCTTCCAGTGTGACGAGCACATCGTGGTCTGCGGCAAGTTGCTTGATCAACGCTTCATCAAGTGGCTTCACAAAGCGCATATCGGCCACGGTTGCATTGAGGGATTCAGCAGCTTCAAGAGCATTACCTAAGAAGGTACCAAAGCTCAGAATCGCCACTTTTTCGCCTTGACGAACTATGCGGCCTTTACCGATTTCCATTGCAGTGAATGCTTTCTCGATCTCGGTGCCTAAGCCTGTACCACGAGGGTAGCGAACAGCCGATGGGCCTGTATGTTTATGGCCGGTGTAAAGCATTTGACGACATTCGTTCTCGTCACTTGGTGCCATGATTACCATGTTTGGAATACAACGCATGAAGCTAAGATCAAATGCACCTTGGTGAGTTTGACCATCAGCGCCAACCAAACCCGCGCGGTCAATGGCAAACATGACAGGTAGATCCATGATTGCGACATCATGAATCAACTGATCGTAACCACGCTGAAGGAAGGTGGAGTAAATCGCTACGATTGGATGGTCACCCGCAATCGCCATACCTGTTGCCAACGTCACAGCATGTTGTTCAGCAATCGCCACATCAAAGTACTGGTCTGGGAACTCTTTCGAGAAACGTACCATGCCAGAACCTTCACGCATTGCTGGCGTAATTGCCATGAGTTTTGGATCTTGTGCAGCCATGTCACATAGGAAGTCGCCAAAAATCTTAGAGAAACTTGGCTTTCCGCCGCTGCTCTTTGGTAGAGAATGGTGGCTTGGGTCAAATTTTGGCACGCCGTGGTAACCAATCGGATCTTTTTCCGCTGGCTCATAGCCTTTGCCTTTTTTAGTCATAATGTGCAAGAACTGCGGGCCTTTAAGCTCTCGCATATTCTTAAGCGTTTTAACCAGTTCATTCACATCATGGCCATCGACTGGGCCAATGTAGTTGAAACCTAGCTCTTCAAACAGCGTGCCAGGTACTACCATGCCTTTAAGATGCTCTTCCGTGCGGCGAACTAACTCTTTGATCGGTGGAACACCAGAAAGTACTTTTTTGCCGCCTTCACGGATAGAGGTATAAAGGCTACCAGAAAGCACTTGAGCAAGGTGATTGTTAAGAGCGCCAACGTTCTCTGAAATCGACATTTCGTTGTCATTCAGAATAACCAGCATGTCAGGGTGAACATCACCTGCGTGGTTCATTGCCTCAAATGCCATACCGGCTGTAATCGCACCATCACCAATGACGCTAACGACTTTGCGATTCTGGTCTTCTTTGCCGGCACTGATCGCCATACCAAGTGCCGCACTGATTGAAGTCGAAGAATGACCTACCGACAGAGTGTCGTATTCACTCTCTTCACGCCATGGAAAAGGGTGTAAGCCGTCTTTCTGGCGAATAGTCGGCATTTGATCGCGACGACCTGTAAGAATCTTGTGGGGGTAGGCTTGGTGACCTACATCCCATACAAGTTGATCAAAAGGTGTGTTGTAGACGTAATGTAATGCAACAGTCAGTTCCACCGTGCCTAAGCCAGAAGCAAGGTGACCACTAGATTGGCTAACGGAATTCAATAAGTAAGTACGTAGTTCATCACATAACTTTGGTAGTACTTCTTTTGGAAGACTACGCAGCTCATCTGGCGTATCAGCCAGTGCCAGTGTTGGGTACTTTGAAATATCAAGAGTCATATAATTGCGCGCTTATTGTGTTAGTTCTTGCGCTCGATGACATATCGGGCGAACTCTTCGAGTAACTCTGTATTGTATGGGATTGCGTCCAATGCTTGAAGTGCTTCAGTTAACAGAGTGTGAGCTTTGTTAATAGCGCCTTCTAATCCAAGTAGCGCTGGATAAGTGCTTTTGTTCGCTTCTTGATCAGAACCTTGAGGTTTCCCTAACGTTTCTGTATCACTAATAATATCTAAGATGTCGTCTTGAACTTGGAAAGCCAGGCCGATGGCATCTGCGTATTTATCAAGCAGAGGCAATACTTCGACACCTTTTTCTCCAGCGGCCAATGCGCCAAGGCGGATTGCACATTTCATTAGTGCACCAGTTTTATTGCGATGAATCTCTTCCAACTCTTGTAGAGATACACTTCGGTTTTCGGCTGCGAGGTCGAGCGACTGACCCATACACATACCCGCTGCGCCAGAAGCTTCAGCCAGTACTTTTACCATTTTAATACGTTGGCTTTCAGCATCAGAGCTCAAATGACCATCGGCTAAAATTGTAAATGCCAGTGTTTGAAGTGCATCACCAGTTAAGATTGCCGTTGCTTCATCAAATTTGATGTGACAAGTCGGTTGGCCTCGGCGCAGTTCATCGTCATCCATTGCTGGTAAATCATCATGGATCAACGAGTAAGCGTGGATACACTCAACTGCGGCTGCAGGTGTGTCGAGTTCTTCAAGCGTACATCCAAGCATTTGGCCAGTAATGTAAACAAGGAAAGGGCGTGCTCTTTTGCCGCCAAGCAGTAAGCCATAGCGCATGGCTTCGATCAGCGATTGTTGCTGATGAGGGAATGTATTAAGCCACGCTTCAAGCTGAGCGTTATTGCGCTGCTGAAGTGAGGTTAGAGCCTCTTGCATAGGGTATATCTTCTAAATCAATTATTCTGGCTGAGCGTCAAAGTCACTAAGTGGAGATTGGTCGTCGTTGCTTAGCAGGATGCTAACGCGTTGTTCCGCATCTTGAAGCTTACCTTGACCTGAACGTGCTAGGGCGATACCGCGCTCAAATTTCTTCAGAGCGTCGTCTAGTGCCAAATCACCATTCTCTAGGTTTTCAACGATTGAATCCAATTCTTCAATGGTGGCCTCAAAGGTCATATTTTCAGGTTTTTTGCTCGCCATAATATGTCTAAGTAGATAAAGATGCACGAAAGTTACCTTAGCCTTTAATGATGGTCAAATTTAACCGAGTAAAATTGTCAGAAAAATCGAACTGGCTCGGTCATAACAAGGGGTCAGGTCAATAGTTAGTAATCGGTTAGTTTACTAGTTGGGATAAGTATCTATATTAGAGAGAGAGAAAACACTAAAGATCTGAAGATGTTGCCGATATAATTTGGTAGAAGCTTAGAGATAGCATGAGGAGTGCTTTGTGGATTTAGCAACGCTGTTAGGACTGATTGGCGGTTTTGCTTTCGTTATCATGGCGATGATACTTGGCGGAAGCATCATGATGTTCGTCGACGTGACGTCGATTCTTATCGTAGTAGGTGGTTCAACCTTCGTTGTGTTGATGAAATTTACTATGGGCCAGTTCTTTGGCGCGGCGAAAATTGCCGGTAAAGCCTTTATGTTTAAATCGGACGAGCCTGAAGACCTGATTGCTAAAGTCGTTGAAATGGCGGATGCAGCGCGTAAAGGTGGTTTCTTAGCATTAGAAGAGATGGAAATTACCAATAGCTTCATGCAAAAGGGCATTGACCTGCTGGTGGATGGCCACGATGCAGACGTAGTGCGTGCTGCGCTGCAGAAAGATATCGCTCTAACCGATGAGCGTCACGATTTTGGTGCCAGCGTTTTCCGTGCTTTCGGTGACGTTGCTCCCGCGATGGGAATGATTGGTACGCTGGTTGGTCTGGTTGCGATGCTATCGAACATGGACGATCCAAAATCAATTGGTCCAGCGATGGCGGTAGCACTTTTAACGACGTTATACGGTGCAATCTTATCTAACATGGTGTTTTTCCCAATTGCCGACAAGCTGTCACTGCGCCGTGAGCAAGAGAAACTAAACCGTCGATTGGTGATGGATGGTGTACTTGCAATCCAAGATGGCCAAAACCCACGAGTCATTGATAGTTACTTGAAGAACTACCTCAACGAAGGTAAACGCGCACTCGATTTAGAAAACGAGTAAGGGAACGCTATGGATGATGATAACGACTGCAAATGTCCGCCGCCTGGCCTCCCGCTCTGGATGGGGACATTCGCTGACTTGATGTCACTGCTGATGTGTTTCTTCGTACTGCTGCTTTCGTTCTCTGAGATGGATGTACTTAAGTTTAAACAGATCGCGGGTTCGATGAAATTTGCATTTGGTGTGCAAAACCGTCTTGAAGTGAAAGATATCCCGAAAGGGACCAGTATCATCGCGCAAGAATTTAGGCCTGGGCGTCCGGAGCCAACACCTATTGATGTCATCATGCAGCAAACGATCGATATTACCCAGCAAACACTTGAGTTTCATGAAGGGGAATCTGATCGTGCGGGTGGTACACAACGAGATCAAGGTAAGTTAACGGGCGGTCAATCACCTGAAACTTCTACTCAAAATAACCAAAACTCAGAATCAGATAGCCAGCAACAGCAATCTGCAGAGATGTCTCAAGAGCTTGAAACATTAATGGAGAGCATTAAGAAAGCGCTAGAGCGAGAGATAGAACAAGGTGCGATTGAGGTAGAGAATCTCGGTCAACAGATTGATATTCGTATTCGAGAAAAAGGCGCCTTCCCTGAAGGTTCTGCGTTCTTGCAACCTAAGTTCAGGCCTTTGGTTCGCCAAATTGCAGATTTGGTGAAAGACATTCCAGGCATTGTTCGGGTTTCTGGCCATACAGACAATCAACGTATCGAGTCTGAGCTGTACCGTTCAAACTGGGATTTGTCTGCGCAACGAGCCGTATCTGTCGCGCAAGAAATGGAGAAAGTTCGTGGCTTTACACCAGAACGACTCCGTGTTCGAGGCATGGCGGGTACTGAGCCACTAGGGCCAAATGATACCGAAGCGCAGCGCTCTCGTAATCGCCGCGTCGAAATTAGTATTATGCAGGGTGAAGCGTTGCAAAGTGACGAAGTACCTGTGTTAGGAAATTAGTCCCTTAAACGCATAACGTAAACAATGAGACGAGCATCACGCTCGTCTTTTTTATATTGGTCGCTTAATGTATAATCTTGCGCCCTTAGCTAGCGGCGTTGAGACTTAAGTGTTAAATGACGTGCTAGAAAGCGAATCTATTCTGCGAAACTGTTAACTTGTGAAGTGAATTATGAAATTTATCGTTAAGCCCCATCCAGAAATCTTCGTAAAAAGTGAGTCGGTGCGTAAGCGCTTCACAAAGATTCTTGAATGTAACATTCGCAACGTCATTAAAAGTCGTACTGAGTCTGTCGCGGTATTTAACCGTCGTGACCACATCGAAGTGACTTCTGAATCGGATCAGTACAAACAAGAGACGATCGAAGTTCTGACGCATACGCCTGGTATTCACCACGTACTTGAAGTTCAGCAATCAGACTTCACTGATCTGCATGATATTTACGAACAAGTGCTAGAGCTAAACCGTGAAAGCCTTGAAGGTAAAACGTTTGTTGTTCGTGCAAAGCGTCGCGGTAAGCATGACTTCACGTCTATCGAACTAGAGCGTTATGTAGGTGGTGGTCTAAACCAAGCTATTGAAAGCGCACGCGTGAAGCTAAAGAATCCAGATGTTTCTATTAAAGTAGAAGTAGCCAACGACAAGTTGAACCAAGTGATCGCCCGTCACAAAGGTCTAGGCGGTTTCCCTCTAGGCACGCAAGAAGACGTATTGAGCTTGATCTCTGGTGGTTTCGATTCTGGCGTTTCAAGTTACCTACACATTAAACGTGGTTCTAAAGTGCATTACTGTTTCTTCAATCTTGGTGGTCCAGCGCACGAGATTGGTGTTAAACAGGTTTCTCACTACCTTTGGAACAAATACGGTTCATCTGCAAAAGTTCGTTTTATCTCAGTTGATTTTGAGCCTGTAGTTGCTGAAATCTTAGAGAAAGTGGATGACGGCCAAATGGGCGTAATCCTTAAGCGTATGTTTATGCGTGCAGCGGGTATGGTGGCTGAGAAGTTCAAGATTGAAGCTTTGGTTACGGGTGAAGCATTAGGTCAGGTATCGAGCCAAACACTGACTAACTTGCGTCATATCGATAACGTGACAGATACCTTGATTCTGCGTCCGCTAATCAACTGGGACAAAGAAGACATTATCAATCTTGCTCGTGATATCGGTACTGAAGACTTTGCGAAAACAATGCCTGAATACTGTGGTGTTATCTCTAAGAAGCCGACAGTAAAAGCAGTAAAAGCTAAGCTAGACGTCGAAGAAGAGAAGTTTGACTTTGATATTCTAGAGCAAGTAGTTCGTGATGCTCGCGTTATGGATATTCGTGATATCGCGAAAGAGACAGAGCAAGCTGCGCCAGAAGTTGAGCAAGTTCAAGCGGTTGAAGACCATGCGATTGTGCTTGATATCCGTAGCCCTGAAGAGGAAGACGACAACCCTCTAGAGATTGATGGCGTGGAAGTTAAACACATTCCGTTCTTTAAGCTGGGTACACAATTTGGCGATTTAGACCAATCTAAAACGTATTTATTGTACTGTGACCGTGGTGTGATGAGCCGCTTACAAGCACTTTATCTGCAAGAGCAGGGCTTCCACAACGTAAAAGTTTACCGCCCGTAGTTGAAATAGACTATTAGAATATTGAAAGCGCAAATCGTTGATTCGATTTGCGCTTTTTTGTTTTCTGCGAGCATATTGCAGACATAAAAAAACACCGCCATAAAGGCGGTGCTAAAAAATTTGACAGACAGGTCAAAATAAATACAGGAAGTATATGTTTCGTCTCACTTAAAAGGGACAAAACGTGGTAGAAACCTACCTAACTCGAAATACGAGTTTGCAAACACAACATCGCAACAATATGCCAATTGATTCAAAAAAGAATCAAGCCGTTCTGGCTCTTTGCTGCGGGGTGAAATATAGAATTTCTCTGGCCCTCAGGCAATGGACATTTTATAATGTTTCAGATTAAAAAAACTAATCCAATTTATAGAAGGCCAACATGTCCAGAAGATTGCCTCCATTAAACTCATTAAAAGTGTTTGAAGCTGCAGCGCGCCACTTGAGTTTTACCCGTGCTGCTGAGGAACTATTTGTTACTCAAGCGGCAGTGAGTCATCAAATCAAAGCGTTAGAAGAATTCCTTGGCTTAAAACTATTTCGCAGGCGCAATCGCTCGCTACTTCTTACTGAAGAGGGGCAGAGCTATTTCCTCGATATTAAAGATATCTTTACATCACTAGCAGAAGCGACTGATAAAGTTCTTGAACGTAGTGAAAAAGGTGCGTTGACTATCAGTTTACCGCCAAGTTTCGCTATTCAATGGTTAGTGCCGCGATTGGCGGATTTTAACCAACAAGAGCCGGATATCGACGTTCGCATTAAAGCAGTGGATATGGATGAAGGTTCTCTGACGGATGATGTGGATGTTGCCATCTACTATGGTCGAGGAAACTGGCCAGGTCTTCGTGCCGATAAGTTGTACCAAGAATTCTTGATTCCTCTCTGTTCTCCATCACTACTATTAGGTGTAAAACCATTAGAAACACTAAGTGACTTGAAACAACATACGTTATTGCACGATACATCTCGTAAAGATTGGAAACAATTTGCTAAGCAAAACGGTATTGAAGGGGTTAACGTTAATCATGGCCCGATCTTCAGTCACTCGACCATGGTTCTTCAAGCAGCTGCTCACGGTCAAGGTGTTGCGTTAGGTAATAACGTGTTGGCTCAGCCTGAAATGGAAGCTGGACGCCTGATCGCGCCATTTGACGAAGTGCTTGTGACTAAGAATGCTTTCTATGTTGTTTGCCATGAAAAGCAAGCTGACATGGGCCGTATCGCCACTTTCCGTGATTGGATGCTAGCGAAAGCACAAAGTGAGCAAGAGGACTTGCTGGATGACTGATTACCTAATTGATGGTGAACCAGGCCTGCCATTGTTTATTTTTGCTCATGGCGCTGGGGCAGGGATGGACCATGAGTTTATGTCATCTGTTGCTTCTGGATTAGCTAAGCGTGGCATTCGAGTCGTTCGCTTTAATTTTCCTTATATGGTGAAGCGCGCGGAAGATGGCAAACGTCGCCCGCCTGATCGCGCGCCGAAGCTATTAGAAGCGTATCAAGTCGTCATTGAAGAGCTATCAGAAGGGAAACCTGTTGTGATTGGTGGTAAGTCCATGGGTGGCCGTATGTCTAGCTTGTTGGCAGGGGAATCGAATGTAGCCGGTATTGCCTGTTTAGGTTTCCCTTTTCATCCTCCCGGTAAACCAGAGAACTTCAAAGGTGATCATCTCGCCGATATCGATAAGCCGACGCTTATACTGCAAGGTGAACGCGATACCTTTGGTAAGAAAGAAGAGTTCGCCGAGTTTGCGCTTTCTTCCTCAGTAAAAGTTGAATTTATTCCCGACGGTGACCATAGCTTTAAGCCTCGTAAAAGCTCTGGCCATACAGAGCAAGCCAATATTCAGCTGGCTGTGAAGCAACTCGCGCAGTTCATTTTAGAGGTCTACAGTGAGAAGTAAGCAGTTACTTGCTATTGGTGGCGTATTATCTGGTTTAGGTGTGGGTTTAGGCGCTTTTGCTGCTCATGGCTTAAAGACGATGCTTTCACCTTATTTACTGGATGTATTCAATACTGGCGTCCAATATCAATTTATACACGCGATAGCGATTTTACTCTGTGCGGTGTTGATGCAGCTAAAATTGCCAGCTAAGTCACAAAAATATTTCGCCCTCGCTGCAATTTGCTTTATCATCGGCATCTTTTGTTTTAGCGGTAGTCTCTACGCACTCGCATTAACAGGGATCAAATGGTTTGGTCCAGTGACGCCTTTTGGTGGCATGATGTTTATGGTGGGGTGGGGATTGTTCGTTTACGCAGCACTACAGATTAAAGAGGTAAATCAGTGAAACAGTTAATGCTCTATTGCCGCAGCGGCTTTGAGAAAGAGTGTGCAGGTGAAATTCAAGATCGCGCCACTCAGTTAGAAGTATTTGGTTTTCCTCGTGTAAAGAAAAACAGCGGCTACGTTTTGTTTGAGTGTTACCAAGAGGGTGATGCACAAAAGCTAGTTAAAGAGCTAGACTTTAAATCGCTGATTTTCGCACGTCAGATGTTTGCTGTGGCGGTAGAAATTGAAGATTTGCCTCGTGAAGATCGTATCTCTCCGATTCTTGACATGCTAAATGATGTCGATGCTATGCCTCGTTGTGGCGACATCCGCATTGAAACGCCAGATACGAACGAAGCAAAAGAGCTTCTTAAGTTCTGTCGTAAATTTACTGTGCCTATGCGTCAAGCATTGCGTGGTAAAGGCATTCTTTTCCCGAAAGATAGCCCGAAAAAGCCTGTACTGCATATTTGTTTTATTGAGCCGGGACACTGTTATGTGGGTTACTCGCTACCAAGCAACAACTCGCAGTTCTTCATGGGTATCCCTCGCTTAAAATTCCCTGCGGACGCACCAAGCCGTTCAACATTGAAGCTTGAAGAAGCATTTCACGTATTCATTCCTCGCGATGAATGGGATGAGCGTTTGGCTTCTGGCATGTGGGGGGTGGATTTAGGTGCTTGTCCTGGTGGCTGGACGTATCAACTAGTGAAACGTTCTATGTTCGTTCACTCAGTAGACAACGGCATGATGGCAGATAGCCTAATGGAAACCGGTCAAGTTAAACACCACCAAGAAGATGGCTTTAAGTTTGAACCAGCACGTAAGAACGTGACTTGGCTTGTGTGTGACATGATTGAAAAACCATCGCGCGTAGCGCAGTTAATGGGTGAGTGGATCATCAGTGGCTGGGCAAAAGAAGCGATTTTTAACTTAAAATTGCCAATGAAAGGTCGTTACGATGAAGTGCTTCAAGATATCGAAAACTTGAAGATCTTCCTAAAAGACAATGATGTGAAGTTTAAACTACAAGCGAAGCATCTTTACCACGACCGTGAAGAGATTACCGTGCACGTTCAGTGCTTATCGAACATTTCTCCTCATTAATCCGTTCAAATTAAAAAACGCTCCCGACGGAGCGTTTTTTTGATCAAAAGACATTTAGTTCGGGGTTGGCCACATTTCCCAAAGCTGCGCTTCCATAGACTCTTCCGTACTGTCAGCAATGAGCGAAAAGAAGTCGAGCCCAGTTTGTTGTTCCACGTCATCGACCGTGGTCACAAAGTTGATTAACTCGCTACCAGACACGTCACGATGCGGAACAACAAAGGCGATGGCATCATTAAAGCTTGGATCCAAAATCACTTTGTAAAATGCACTTGGAATGACCACGCCATTACCGATAGAGTCTTCATTGCCAGAATAGATTGGTCCAGTCACCACATAGACTTCATTGTACTCATTCGCCACATCGCGCACATGCTCTTCCAGTAGTCGCCATCCAACGCGATTAAAGCCTGGGAGTTGAGGAGACATGTTGCTCATAAGAAAGCTTTGTTTCATCGAGGCTTGGGTAAAATCCATTGCAGCCGAAGGGGCGAGGTGTCCCCGGTCATAGCCTGACTTTCGATAGTCGGCAAGTGTTGATTGAGCTTCGGTTGGCAGTTCAGAATCTATTTTGAAGTTATTGCTGCGCTTGTAGCTGGCATTCACGCTTTCCGCAGTTAAGTGATAAGCCACCCAGTCTGCATTCTTGGTTTGGTAGTTGTATCCAACTGCATAACCGTCTCGACATAGCACTTGATCAGAGTTCTCAGAAGGTGCGCCCATGGCAAGGTGTAACCCACATGAGCTGGCAAAAGTGGGCAGCGAGAATAGACAAGTAAGGGAGAGTAGTAGACCTTTTTTCATTATTGTACTCCTTGTTATTGGAGCACTTAAAATAAATCAGTAAGTATGAAGGTCTGTGACTCTAGTAGGCCTTTAGGCAGTATTGAGTAGGGTATTAATAGAGCTATTGAAAGAGTTGAGAGAGCAACGGTTTACACAACATAAAAGTTTAACAATTGCTCGCTAATCAAACGCTTACTAATTAATTGATTACTAATGAAGTTGAGATTTGGCGTATTACTTGAAACTTATTGCTGTTCGTTTGGCCTATTAAAGCGCAAATCTTGCAGATTGAAACCTAGCTCGATGTCGGTTTTTAAAGCTGCAATTTGTTTGCAGCGACGTGCTGAATCGATGTGTTCATCAAGTTTCTTACGGTATTTAGGTGCTAGCTCTTCACTGGCAAAAGCCTGCTCAATATCGTTGAACTGAGTGAGGATTTCTTTAGCCGCTTTTGGGCCTACGCCTGGAACGCCTGGAACTTGGCTAGAGCTGACGCCCGTTAATCCCCAATAGTCAGAAAGCTGACTTGGTTTAACGCCAAATTCTTTTTCAATAAAAGGTTCATCGAGCCAACGGTGTTGGAAATAATCGCGAATTTGCAGTGTTGGAGAAAGCAGTTGGCAGTAACCCTTGTCGGTAGAGATGATAGTGACTTTCTCACCATGGTTAGCTACTTTCATTGCCAGTGTTGCGACTAAATCATCGGCTTCGTCACCATCTGAAAGTAGCGAATCAATTCCTAACTTCCACCAAGCGTCTTGAATTGCTTCTAAGCCGTTCATAAGTGGTTCTGGCATCGGTTTACGGTTCTGCTTATATTCCGGCAGGATTTCAGCACGCCAACCACGCTCTTGGAGGTGGTGATCAAACACAGCGATAATGTGGCTTGGCTGAGACTCATTCAGTATTCGATTGAGCGTTCTTGTTGTTGTGGTGATGGTTCTTGCTATATCGGTAGGATCAGGCTGCGCAGAATGTACGCGTCGGATTAAGTTGAGAGCATCGATAATAACAAGATGAATAGACATAGAAATCAAAAAAATAAGGGCAATGAAGCCCTTATTGTATCGGAAGAGTGACAGATTACCAGTGACTAACTGGTTGTCTTGATTTCATAACAAGGCTCGTAGGCAGTGCCCCCAGGCAGTTTCATCCGGTCTTGTTCGACGAAGTCTCGTAATAGTTTGTCCATTTTCTTCATCAAGCTGCTGTCGCCATCAAGTGTAAATGGCCCGTGGCGTTCGATCTCTCGGATGCCTTCTGCTTTTACGTTACCTGCAACAATACCTGAGAAAGCTTGACGAAGTGCCGCTGCCAAGTTTTCAGGGCGCTGGTTCAAGTGCAAGTCCAAACTGGCCATATTGTCGTGTGTTGGGTCAAACGGCAATTGGAACTCAGGTTCGATTTTCAGTGACCAGTTAAAGCTGTATGCATCACCTGTATCTTTACGGTGTTGACGTACATCGCCCATACCTTGTTTCATGATTTGAGCAACGGTCGCAGGATCATCGACAACAATTTGATAGTGTTTCTGTGCTTCTTCACCCAGTGTATCGCCAATAAAGTGGTCGATAGAACGGAAGTATTCTTCACTCTCTTTCGGGCCAGTAAGAACAATAGGTAAAGGCTGCTCTTTGTTGTCTGGGTGCATCATAATACCCAAAATGTAGAGCAGTTCTTCAGCAGTCCCCGCGCCGCCTGGGAAGATAACAATGCCATGAGCCATACGCACAAAGGCTTCGAGGCGTTTTTCAATGTCCGGCATAATCACCAGTTCATTGACGATTGGGTTAGGTGGCTCAGCCGCAATGATCGAAGGCTCTGTCAGACCAAGATAACGTTGTTCATAATAACGTTGCTTAGCATGGCCAATCGCCGCGCCTTTCATTGGTCCTTCCATCGCTCCCGGGCCACAACCGGTACATATATTAATTTCACGTAAGCCGAGTTCATGACCGACCTCGCGAGTATATTGGTATTCGGTTGCGTTAATGGAGTGACCGCCCCAACAAACCACAAGGTTGGGCTCGATTCCAGGCGTCAATGCACCAGCGTTACGTAGTATGCCGAATACCAGATTCGTGATGTGGCTAGCGTTGGTTAAGTTGAGGCGTTGGTTATCTGCAAGGTGCATGTTGACGTAAACAATATCCCGAAGCACAGAGAAGAGGTGTTCTTGAATGCCTTTGATGATTTCTCCATCAACAAAAGCGTGCTCAGGGGCATTGCTTAGCTCAAGCTTAATACCTCGTTCACGGCGTACGACATTGACGTCGAACGATTTGTATTTATCCAATAATTCTTTTGAGTTGTCGGTGTGACTACCAGAGTTGAGTACCGCTAGGGTACAGTTGCGGTAAAGCTGGTAAAGATCACTAGCGGCAGTTTTTTTAAGGCGCTCAACTTCAAGTTGAGAAAGTAGATCCATACTACCAGCGGGACTGATATGCGTGATCATAGGAACCTCCTTGGCTAGAGTCGTACTCTTCATGAGTCGCTAATTATTATTGCCCAAGTTCTAAGTGTAGGGGGTAAACAAACCTTTAGGCTATTAGTTAGCTTAGCACGCTTTCAGGTGCTTGAAGCTAACTAATTGATATTTATATGACAATAGTGGCAGGTTGGGAAGTGTTATTTCCAGACAAGCTGGTTAGTTCCGATAGTTTTGCCTTCCTTAAGAAATAAGTTTAGGCGTTCAAGCAATTCTTCTGGTGTGTCCGATTCTTTGAAAGCGGTACTGGCTGCAGATAAGGTTATCGTCAGATTTTGATCGCGGAACTTAAACGGCAATTTAGAGACTTGTTCTTGAATGGCTTTAATTAGGTTGAAGCAGTCAGAGTCCTGTCTCTCAGGCAGTAGAATAATGAACTCTTCACCACCAAAGCGAGCAACGGTATCGGTATCGATAAGCTCTTTTTTGATCGTACGAGCAATGATCTTCAGCGCTTTATCACCTGCAGTGTAGCCAAAGCTATCGTTAATTGTTTTAAAGCCGTCAATATCAAACAAGATAACGCGCAAGTTGTGTTGTGCACGAATCCAACGACGATACTCTAACTCCATACGGTCACAAAAGGCGGTGCGGTTGTACACCTTGGTCAACGGATCAAGCAACATGCGCTGCGCTTGATCTTCTAAGCGACGGCGATAATCCTGTGTGAGTTCAAACAGAGCATCAAGTTGGTCTTTGCTGTAGTTCATTCGCTCAATGAGAGCTTGTTCACGTTGCTCAGCATGACGTAATCGATCGGAAACAGAATTCAGTTGCTCAATTACAGGGGAAAGCTGACCTTTTAATTGACTCAATTCTGTCGCGCTTGACACCTTAGATTCGGCTTGGGTAATGAGCTCAGATAGCTCGCCATTCATTTCGTGTCGTTGCTCGAAATAGCTCTGGGATTGATGCGCGTTTTGTGCGGTACTTTTCATGCTCGAAGAGAGTGAGCTATTCACTTGGTCGAGAAATTGTTCGGAGGTCTTTCGCTCATATTGAGTGCCATCAATGACCAATTTCAACGTTTGTAGTGTTAGTTCAAGTAACGAATGGGTATTTACACCAACCAAGAGTTTGGCGCGAATATCGATCAACATATCACCCGATTCACCTTCAAAATCGAGCTCAGTGATTAGGTGTTGAAGTTCGTCAGATAAACGAATTAGTAGCTCTCTATCTGAGCTATTTGAAATCTGACAAAGTGGAGTATCTGGATTTGCGGTAATGATTTTTACGGAGCGCTCGTACAGGCCGATAAGTCGGATAGCTTGTTCCGCTTTCGGTCGTTTAATACCATTCGAGTAGCTCAGAAGATCACGCAGTTCGCGCTTGATCTTAGGTGGTAAGCCTGTAAGGCGCAGCAGTGTCTCTCCGCTGTGCTTAATTTGCGAATCTAGATGTTCGGTTCGTTTTTCCATAGCCAAGCCTTGTTGTTTGAGCATTCGCTCAAGGACTGCTAGCTTTGGGATTAATGAGCTGACATCTTGTTGTTGTTCTAGTGCCTGTTTTAGCTCGACCAAGCCTTCTCGCAGCCGCGGGTCTTCACTCCTATGGGCATCAGTCATAGAGGAGATAATACGCTTGAGTACCTTTTGTTCTCTTTTAAATTTGAACGAGGTATCTCTTTGTGTCAATCGGACTTGTTCCAATTGAGCTTTTAGATTGTGCAGCTGTGACTGAATATCTTGCTCTAAGAGGCCCATTAAAACTTAACTTACAAGCAGGTGCATATATCCACCCTTATTTATGAATTTATTGATAATATCAAATAAAATCCATCCGTCACGACTTACAACGTTTGATTGATGAGGTTTTACTCATCTTTTAATAGTTTTTTGATGCTGTCCTCATTCTTATACGATGAGTGGACTTTTATTAACCCCTGATTTATTGAATGCTTGCATGCCTTACGAATATTACCTGTCGCTAAACTAGCCGCTGGCGCATTTTCTATCGCTTTCAAATAAACCCACTGGCTACAGTGTTCTTTCATACTGAGCGTTCGGGCGGTACTTGTTGACATTAGTAGCACATCAACTAGTTCCTTATCATTAACAGCAGTATAGGCCCTAGGAAGGAAAGGGTAGTCCGCCATCCCCATACGAATGATGCGATTTAGTTTACGCTCTGGTTCAAACTCTAACATCCATTGCTGAATTTTATTGAAAAGTTCTTCAGGATCTGAGACTTGCTGTCCATTTGGCTCGATATATAGCAAGTTTGCATCTGAGAAATGATAAATACGCGCAGGGTGTTCGACCCGTTGTTGTAGATATTCGCCAAAAGCGCGTTCAAGTTTCAAGCCTTCTTCATAGCCATGTTGCAAATACATATTGCGTAAAAACGGTACGTCTACCATGACAAAACGTAGTCGATCGTTTAGAGGCTCATGGATTAACTCTCCAACGTGCCATTGTTCGAATTTATTAATGCTCTCTTCGAGCGAGGCCGGCAATTTTGCATTCAGCATGCGCAAGTTTCGTAGGCCTGAACGCGAGTGAGTGAATAGGTCTTCATTCAATACATCTAACTCATCGCGTTGGAGGTTAATGATATGACCACGACGAAGAATAAAGATGAACAGCAAGGCACAAAGAATGAACAGTGTGAAAGTGATTTTCTGAAACTTACGATACTCCTCGTGAGTTTGCTCTAGCTCTTCTTTTTGACCACTTAAGTGCAGTGTTTGTTCGACGAATTCTTTTTGCTGGCGGAAGGCATCTTCACTGATCAGATCTAACTCTTGCTGTTCAATCGTAACCAAAGAGTTGTACTGCTTTAAGTATTGTAATGACTGTTTGTAATCGCCGCTGAGCTCGTACCCTAAATAGAGCAGTTGATAGGCTGATTTTTGAGTGCTGATATCATTGGTTTCTTGAGCGATTTCCAAGGCTTTGGTTGCATCGCTGATCACTTTCTCAGCGTCATGTTGATGGCGTGCCAGACCAGATTCTAGTAATAGAGCGTAGGCTTTCAAGCGAGGAATATCCGCATACTCAAGTAGTTTTTTTGCTCTCTCTAGGTACTGCTCTGCCAGAGGGAAATTAACCAAATGCAAATAGGTTGCGGCAAGCGAGATCCTTACATCAATAACACTTTCAATATTATTCTGGATACGTTCATGATCCATAGCGTTGAAGTAGTGCACGAGCGCTAGGTTGTACTTACCTTGATGGTAGTAAATATCGCCCATACGCTTGAGAATAGGGGCCAGCGTTGGCGAGTTCTCGTAATTGTCGTAGAAATCGGCAGCCTGGGATAAATGGTCGTTGGCTTTGTCTAAAACTTTGCGTTCATAAAACAGTTGCCCAAGTAGGCGATTCACTTTAGCTAACTGGACACCAGAGTCACTTTCAATCGCTTTCCAATAACTAAATAGAAATTCTGATAACGCTAGATTGTAATTTTTTTCATTGAGATAGTGAGTACCTAACGTTGTGTGATACTTGATCAAAGTATGACTGGATTTTGTACTTTCAGCGTAAGGCTTTGCTTCAAGATAGAGCTTCTCAGCAACCGTTTTATCACCTTCTGACGAGGCAATATCGGCGCGTAACATCGTCATTTTGTATTGAAGACCACGTGCAAGTTGTTGAGGGTTAGGGATTTTATTGTACGATTCTTCCCAGCGATTAAGCTCTTCTCTAGCGGTAATCGCATCGCCTGTAATGATCCAACGTAGGCGAGTTTCCAGAAGGTTGATATCAAGTAGCAGGTAAGGAAGATTGTAATGGGTTGCGATCCGTTTCGCTTCTTCTAACCGTTTTAGTGCGGAGCGTTGGCTACCTAAATTGAACTCTGCTCTGGCAAGAATACGCAACGCATCTATCGTTCCCCCAGGTGTTCGAATGCGGCTGTCGACTTCATCTCTGGATATCGAAGAGGGACTTTTTTCTGTTTTGTCCGATAAAGTACGCTGGGCAAGAAAATCTGAAGCGAGCTGCTTGGCTTGTTTCGGCACTATGTCTACTAATCCATTCGCTTCACTTAGCATGGCGGAAGAGTAGACGGTAGCCATTACCGTCGGCGTTGTCAGCAGTAAAATCAAGGCGCTTAACCAGCGCACCCAGCGTAGTGTTACCATTCTTTATCGATTCCTTATTGGCGAGCCATTCGTTGGTTGTGGTTTGGCTGCGCGTTCACATTTGAACGGTAAGGGTTAATGTCTAAACCACCGCGACGCGTATAACGCGCGTAAACCGTTAAAGATTCTGGCTGACAATACTTCATGATGTCGGTGAAGATACGCTCTACACATTGTTCATGGAACTCGTTGTGTTCACGGAAAGAGACAATATAGCGAAGTAATGCTTCACGATTTATCTTTTGACCACGGTAACGAATTTCCACACTGCCCCAGTCTGGCTGATTGGTGATTAGGCAGTTTGATTTCAAAAGGTGGCTGTGTAGGCTTTCTTCTACAAGTTTATCTTCAATTGCATTGGCTAGTAATGCATCATCAAAATCGTAACTAGTGATTTCAATATCTTGCTCATCGATACATTCACCAGCCATTGTGACGATAACTGAATCCGTATAATCGACGACAGAACGCACAGTGACAGTCACTTCTTCACCAGCACAAGCGGACAAATCTTGAATTAGGGTTTTCTCAACTTGATCCCAATTGGAGAATCGAGTTTGGTTGAAACTGTTTAGGTAGAGTTTGAACGATTTTGATTCGATCAGATTGGCACTGGTCGCCGGAATCGAAACTTCTCCGACAGCGACTTGAGGCAGACCTTTCTCATTGAGCCAAGAGAGTTCATACAGAGTCCAGATATCACACCCTTGAAATGGCAGTTCATCACCCAGTTTGAGATCATCACGATTCAAGCTACGTGGCACGGGTTGTAGTAGGGAAGGATCGTATTGATTGGCATAATCCGTTTTTTGGCCCAGAGTTAAACCGCTCAGCTCTTTCGCGTCAGAATATTTGCTCATACTTTTGTTCGTTTTCTATTAGAATGTCGAGAATTTTACGCAATCCCGCGGTTAAAAGCGAATATTCATGTTGGAGAATCTAATGGCTGAAAATGCTCTGCAAGCGTTGCTCTCATTCAGTGATAAATACCGTCAGGCTCACCTTGACGCACATGGTCATTTACCAAAAAGTGAGGAGCTAGTGGAGCTTGTCTCACCTTGTGTAGAAAGCAAAAATGATGACGCAGTCGAATGGCAATCTGTGACACGCGAGACGCCAGCGGATTTCACCAATGTTGAAAATGGCATTGAGCTCTCGTTGCATGAAGATATCAAAACATTCTATGGCTCTCAGTACAGTGCTGATATGGAAGCAACGTGGAACGACAATGAGCTTAGTTTGCTTCAAGTCTGGAGTGATGACGATTTTGTTCGTTTACAAGAGAACATCCTTGGTCATTTAGTTACTCAGCGTAGGCTCAAACTAAAGCCAACCGTATTTATAGCGGCGACGGATGCTGAATTGGATGTGATTTCGATTTGTAACTTATCTGGTAACGTCATTTTAGAGCGTTTGGGCACGGACAAACGAGATGTGCTTGCAGAGACTTTGACTGAGTTTTTAACCAAACTTGAGCCCGTGGTGTAATCATGTACGTAGTTGAACTGCAATTCGAATGCTTTGATAACACCACCATTTCTGCTGTTGATAAAGCGATCAACGGATTAATGGACGCCTTGCGTTACAATGGCCAAGTGCTTGGACGTGAATTCCCTATCGTGATGGGAGACGGTGAATTCTTTGTTCGAGCCGTTTGCCCTGAGCAGCAAAGCTTACATCCTAATAACCACTCAGATTTTGTTAATGTCTGCATTCGCCGTTTGGCCGATGCCTCTCTGTTAGCTCCGAAAGTACGTTTGTTAGGCCGAGATATTAACTCGGAAGAAGCGGCAGAAGACGTAGAGCCAAGCTGGCAAGTGCTTTACACCACCTATGTTCACACTTGCTCTCCTTTGCGAAGTGGTGACTCGCTACTTCCAATTCCACTTTATCGCAATGGCCCAACGTTAAATGGCGACCACAAAGCCGTTGTGAAGTGGCAAACTGAATGGCAAGCGTGTGATGAAATCCAAATGGCAGGTGGCTGTCGAGCAGAGCATGCGGCACTGCATGAAATTTGTGATGCTGATAGTGTGCTGTTTAAACGTGGCTGGGATTTACGAGGTCGAATCGAATACATCACTAAAGTCCCAACTTACTACTACCAATACCGAGTGGGTGGCAAAAGCTTAGCAGATGAAAAGGCACGTAAATGCCCGAAGTGTGGTGGTGACTGGCTGTTAGATGAACCTCTGCACGATATTTTCTACTTTAAGTGCGATGACTGCCGTATTGTGTCGAATATGTCTTGGGATCATATTAAGTAGCCTTCTACTTATTGCCAAATTCTATTGATAGCCCTTCGTTGTGGTTTGCAACGAGGGGCTTTTTGTTGCGAGTTTGAGTGAAGTATCGTGAAGGAGAGGCAGTAAATAGAGGAGTTTGATTTGTGATTATTATCGTCACAACAACAAACCTGAATCGAACTGAGCTGTTATCTAAATGATTGATTATTATGCAAATGGTATACTGTTTTCGTTGATTTTTTATACATTCGCTGTAGGGGGGACTAAAAGGAGTTTCGTCAATTACTTGCAGCGTCTGACGAGACTATTTCATGCGTTTTACATTGTCGATTGCAGCTGCGCTCACTCTAACTGTTTCCCCTATTGCAACAGCTGATTATGATCTCGAGTCCTTATTGGAACTCCCTCTTTGCTCCTTGGCTGATACTAAAGTCGTTTCCGCTACACGCTCTGCGCAAAGCCTTGTAGATGTTGCCGCATCTGTCCACGTTATTACTGCTAAAGAGATTAACCGCTCAGGCGCACGTTCTGTTGCTGATGCTTTGGCACTTGCACCCGGTTTACATGTCGCAAAGTACTCTAATTACGATTGGGGCGTCACTGCTCGTGGGCAGAACCAAGCACTCAGCAATAATCTGCTGGTTATGGTTGATGGCCGTAGTGTGTTTAACCCAATGTTTTCTGGGGTTGATTGGGATTTAATTCCGGTCAGCATGGATAACATCGCGCAGATTGAAGTCGTGCTTGGGCCTGTTGGTACCATTTGGGGTGGTAACGCCGTGAATGGTGTAATTAATATTATTACTCTAGATGCTGAAAGTGCGCCAAGTGGTAAGTTGGCCGTCAAAGAGGGCAACTATGATTACTCAGAGTATCAAATCCATGAATCTACCTCGGTGGGTGAATATGGTTACCTAAGTGGTTATTTTGAGTTTGTTGATCATAAGCCATGGACCAGTGATGAGCAGCGTGTTGACCCTCTTCAACATTACAATGTTTATACAGAACGTTTTGGTGCGAGGTTTGACTACCAAAAGCTTGCTCATACTTTAAGCGTTCAAGCTGGTGGCATTCGCTCTCGTGAAGATTATCTCTGGGCTAAAAACCAACCACATTTCTTGTTTCCGGGCCAGTCAAGCTTTGTAGAGTTCGATACGGAAATGACGATGCAAGAGTACTTTACTGGGCTTCAGCATATCTATGACTTAGAGAATGGGGACAGCTGGGAGAACAAAGTTTGGTTAACGTATAGCTCAAATGATGGCACAGATCGAAATGCGAGCTTTTGGCGATTCGATCTTGACTCACACTATACCATTGATGATTTGTGGGGTACCAAGTTAGGATTTGGCGGAAATGTTCGTATTATTGACGAGGAATTGGGTCTATATACGGCTTATGAGCAGTATTCAATGCCTTATTTACGTATTACGGATGACGCTGCTTTTTTGAATCAAAGCTACGGTATCTATGCTAACTGGGATATAGATTTAAGTGATAAAACCAAACTGACGTTAGGTAATCGCTGGCAATACAATAACTTGACTTATGGGATCGAGGCTCAACCACAGATTCGTATGAGTTATGAGTTATCAGATTCACAGCGCTTATGGGCAGGTTGGGGTCGTGCTGTGGTTACCCCTTCAAGGTTAGAGTTATCGACAACTTTCCAAGAGAACTACTACGTTGAATCAGGCGCACACGACTTAGCTGGGAATAAGTACGATTATATTGCCAATTACTTGTATCAAGGAAATGAAGACCTTGGTATTGAGTCCGTGGAAACTTACGAACTCGGCTATCGCTTTTGGGACAGCAATAAGCTTCAGTTGAGCTTAAGCAGTTTCTACAGTGTGCATGACAATATCCGAGCACTTAAAGGTGTCAGTGCTGAAGGTTGGATTATTGCAGGCGGATCTTCTCCTGGCACTGCGGGTACATACATCGAGCGTTATGTATCGCAATATATCGACCCACTTTGGTCGGAAACAATGGGTGGTGAAGCTTCGGTTAAATGGCAACCAATCGAACAACTGCAAGTGAATGCAAACTATAGTTACAAACGAATTGTCGGTCACTGCAAAGGTTCAATTTGTGATAGCAATGATGCGGTAAAGCGTCAAATAGAGAATCAGCCAAATCATTTCGTGAATGCGCAAGTAATGTGGGACATCAGCCCAGAGTGGTGGGTGAGCAGCACCATGCAATATGTGTCTGAATCACAGCTTCATCGAGATTTTATTGATGACCCTAGCTACATTTGGCCTAAGGTGTTGAGCTTTGACGCCGCGATCAGTTGGCAGGCAGCAGATTGTTTACCTCGTATTACTGCCAGTGTCGAAAACTTGGGTGCTGATGGATCTAAAGAGTACCCAGACTCGTTGCGTTCATTTGAGAATGGTACCCAGTATTGGTTAACACTAGAGTGGGATTACGATGAGGTTGATTGGTCGAAATGAACCTCGGAAATTCAGTCCATTTTAAACACATAGTGATCGTACTAAGTCTCTACTTTTTACCTCAGATTGTATGGGCAAAAGTGGATGATGATGATCTTAAAGCCGTTTACCTGTTTCGTTTTGCGTTGTTAGCGGATTGGAGCAAGACAGGGGTGAACTATGAGTATATTGAATACTGCGTCACGTCGAGTTCTGATGTGAGTGAGCGTTTACAAGCGATTGTTGAAAGTAAGCCTGATAGGGCTCGCTTTCATCGTTTACCAGTGAGCTCTGATGCCAGCGTATGCCATATATTGTTTACTGAGTTAAATGATAAAGAAGCGGTAGCGCAACTTCGCGAACAATATCCTCACGCATTATTGGTTGGGAATGGGATCGATTTTGTCGTTAACGGTGGCATGATCGCTTTCATTAAAGTAAGAAATCGTATTCGCCCTCTGATTGCCCGCGAGCATGTTAGGCACACAAATGTGTTGCTTCGTTCCCAGTTGTTGGAAGTTTCAGAGTTGTATCAAGGTGGTACGGCATGATAGTAAGCCGATTCGCTCAGCTTCCACTACGTTACAAAATGATGTTGCCAACTTGGTTTATGGTGATGCTGATTGTGGTGATTATTGGTACACCAGCTATTCACTTGTTGGTGCTTTCGCAAAGAGAAGCACAAGATGAGCGAGTGAAAATTCTTTCTCAAGGTGTGGCAACCACATTACAAGCCGCATTGATGTTCGATGATCCAATCACGGCGAAAGAGCAGCTGATCAACTTGACCTTTGATCCGGAAATTATCGCTGCCAAAGTAGTCAACACTAACGGTGATACGGTGGCGAATATTCATCAATTGCCGACAAGTTGTTATTGGGTTGATGAGCGAGTGACGTGCTCGGATATCGGGTATCACAAAGAAGAAACTGAAATTGCTTTGGATGGCGATGTTTTAGGTAAGTTGGTTGTTTGGGAGTCAATGGAGGCTTTGGAACGTAAAGAACGCCAATTATTTCTTTCGCTAGGTGTGTTGACCTTTGTGATCTCTTTGCTCTCTTGGGGCTTTGCTCGTGTACTGCACAGTGTGATCGTGAAGCCGTTGAGTACTTTGCATGGTTCAATGGAGCAGATGATTGCCAATGGTATTGCTAAGAGTAAGTTGGCAATTTTACATGATGATGAAGTCGGCAAATTAACCGCCTGCTTTAATGAGATGATGGCAAACTTAGTCGAGCGAGAGAATCAACTTCAGAATGCACTAAACCGAGTGGAACAGAAAAGTCGTTACATTCATGGTGCACTTGATGTGATGAAGCGTGGCATTATGGTTGCGTCACCAGGAAACCATGTCAATTATCGTAATCCGCTCGCGATCAACGATATTTTTTCACATGATTGTCAATCCACAACTCGAGAAATGTTGGAGTATTGCTTTGAACCAAAATCAGCGATTGAATCAGTTATCGATGCGATTGAACAACATCAGCCCCTACTTGCGGTCGAGCTAAAAACGCAGCAAGGCGACAAGCGCTATCGAGTTAGTTGTCATCCAATGCAGGAGACCAGCCAATCTTTACTACAATTTCAAGATGTTACTGATCAAAAGTTAGCAGCTAAACGTCGTATGCTATTGGATCTAATGTTTGAACAAAACCAAGATGCAATATTGGTTTTGGATCGAAATCTGAATGTTGAAACTCAAAACTCAGCCGCGAAGCAGTGGTTTGGTGCTTTGCAGTTAGCAGAAGAACTGCCATTGAAAAAGCCACTATTGTTTAGTCAGAAGCTGAAGCGAAAATTGTTTAAAAATGGTTTTATCTTCAGCAAGGTAGAGGCCAAACATCAGGGAAAAAGTTGGCTACCTTATGAGCTGAAAGCCCGAGCATTAAAAAATGTGGAGGGTAAAATTGAAGCGTTTGTCGTGACGCTGACCGATTTAACACTAGGGCTTGAGCTAAAACGACTGAGTTTTGAGGCAAATCATGATCCATTAACCGGGCTCGCAAATCGTTCTAAAGCTTTGAGAACGTTGCAAGAACGCCATGAAAATGGTGAAGCTCAGTTTATTTTGTTCTTAGATTTAGACGGTTTTAAAGCCGTTAATGATCAATTTGGTCACGGTGTCGGTGATGATCTATTAAAGGTTGTCGCTAAACGTTTGAAAGGGTGTATTTCAGGTCAGGACCTTGTTGCACGGATCGCAGGCGACGAGTTTTTGATTGGCATTCGAAGTTCCGGTCAATGTGAACCTATTGCTCAACGAATTATTGAGACGTTGGCAAAGCCAATTGTGTTCGACAATAAAATTTGCCAAGTGACGGTCAGTATCGGGGTTAGCTATTGGCATGAAGATGACAACACCTTTTTAGATGACAAAATTAACGAAGCGGATAGCTCTATGTATGTTGCTAAACGTATGGGAAAAAACCGCTTCTATACCGCTTAAGATAAGGTGTGTCAGTCGCGAGAGTTACTGAGGGTGTTTATCACTCTCGGTTTCTTTGTTTTTCTCTTGCTCATCTTCTGGCTTTTTGGTCATAGGGCCAAATTTCATTTTGGCGGTGTACTTTAAGGCCGCTATATTACCGATGATGACGCTTAATACGATAACAATAATAACCCAAGGGTTGGTGAGAAGTTCCATAGTCTGGCCTATAGCGAAATATTAGTGATATATCGATTGTAGATGGTTTCAAGGTTTGCCAACACCACTTCTTGACCAATCAGCGAGCTAGATTGGATCTCTCGGCGTAACGTATCAATATCAAGTAAGCTCATGCAATCTTGTGCCGCTTGACGATGGCTAATATGCCAAGGCTCCGCAGCGACTCCCCCTTTATCTTCTTGATAAGGGAAAAAGAAACCAAATAAATGCAGATTGTCTTTTAACCATAGGTAGAACTTATGCTGGTGGCCATCCAAATATTCCCAAGGTTCAAGTTGTAAACTGGTGTCTTTAGGAAGACTGTTTCTATCAAACACATCAAAGTCTGTTCCCCAATGATGGCGACTTGCCCCTGGCAGGGCAGACCAACGGAGAATAGCGAACACCTTCTCTTCTTCCGTGAGCGTACTGAAAACGAGAGGTTGGCTGCGATTGTCTAAAATAGCAGCTTGGCCAGACATTTTACGATTCCAAATCAACGTTTGACGCTCAAAGTCTCTAAACCCACTCGCAATATTGAGATTGAACCCAGCGAGATCAGCTGCTCTTTTTAGGGCTAATAGATCGTTTGCAACGTGTTGATGAATAAGGAAGGATTTTTGGCCAAACAAAGTATCCACCAAGTGGGTGGATACTTTTCCTGTCAGCTGTTTAGCTGTCATGTTCACGCGAGCAGGTTCTCTAACGTTTTTTGGTACATGTCGGTGAGCTTTTCAAGATCATCGATCTTCACGCACTCATTAACCTTATGGATGGTCGCATTGACTGGACCAAGCTCAACCACTTGACCGCCCATACGCGCAATAAAGCGACCGTCGGATGTGCCACCTGTAGTGAGAAGCGCTGGTTTGGTTTGGTTTACCGCATCAACGGCATCAACAACCGCGTCAAGTAGAGCACCTGTGTCAGTTAAGAACGGGTCGCCGTTGAATGTCCATTTTAGATCATAGTCTAGATCGTGTTTATTTAACGTTTCGACGACACGACTTACAATCGCATCATTGTTCAATTCAGTGCTGAAGCGTAGATTGAACTGAACATTAAACTCACCAGGAATCACGTTAGACGCGCCTGTTCCGGCATGAACATTGGGGATTTGGAAACTGGTTGGTGGGAAGTAGTCGTTACCTTTGTCCCACTCCGTTGTCGCCAGTTCATTAATCGCTAGAAGTGATTGATGAACAGGGTTGCGAGCAAGGTGAGGGTAGGCCACGTGTCCTTGAATTCCTTTAACGGTTAAATCACCCGTGATCGACCCACGACGACCATTTTTGACAACATCACCGACGACTTCAGTACTCGATGGTTCCCCAACAATACACATATCAATGTTTTCGCCGCGTGCCATTAATGTTTCAACTACGCGAACCGTGCCGTTAATGAATGGGCCTTCTTCATCTGACGTGATCAAAAAGCCAATTGAACCTTTGTGATCTGGGTGTTCTGCAATGAACTGCTCTACGGCAACAATCATACTGGCTAAAGAGCCTTTCATATCTGCAGCACCGCGGCCATGAAGATAACCGTCAATGACGGTCGGTTCAAAAGGCGGGGTATCCCAAAGCTCAAGTTTACCGGCAGGAACAACGTCAGTATGGCCAGCAAAAGCGAATAGAGGCGCCTCTGTACCACGACGAGCCCAGAAGTTAGTGGTATCTTCAAATACCATTTCTTCAATTTCAAAACCCAGCGCTTTTAAACGCTCGATCATGGCTTCTTGGCAGCCAGCATCTTCAGGGGTTACTGATTGACGGCTAATTAAATATTTTGCGAGAGCCAGAGTAGGGCTGTCTGTCATCCTTGAAATCCTTTACTTACTTTATGAAAAAATAGCGGCGTATTGATCAGCTTTAAAACCAAGGTGGTAGCTATCGTTTGACACTAAAATTGGGCGCTTAATCATGGCTGGTTGCTCAACAAGTAGCTCGATGGCATTGGCTTCGTTGAGGCTCTCTTTTTGTTCTTGCGTGAGCTGACGGTAAGTTGTACCGCGCTTATTTAGCACGTTCTCCCAACCCAGTTGCTGACAAAAAGTCTCCACCATTGCTTTATCAACACCTTGCTTACGGTAATCATGAAATTGGAATTCCACGCCTTCCGCTTCAAGCCATTTTTTAGCTTTCTTTATGGTGTCGCAATTAGGAATGCCATACATGGTGATTGTCATATTGAACCTTCTAAAGTGACTTTTTTGTTATATCAGCATCCTATCAGGAACTCAGAGTCGAGACAAAAAGTGTGATCGATATATTTCATTAGACAAAAAAAATGTGTTGCAAGAAGTTAGGATCATAGAGTTATTGATCAAACTCAACACATGGCGCGGCAAAACGGAAATAATGGCCTTAGAATTTTATAGGAGGTATCAATGGAATTGAGTCCTGTTTTTGCAAGGCGTCTGTATTTAGCATTACTTGTTGAGAACTTAGAGCGACCGAATGTACCTAAGTTAATTGAGCAAACAGGTTGGCCACGCCGAACCATTCAAGATGTTATTAAGGCTCTTCCTGGCATAGGTATTGAGTTGATGTTTGTCCAAGATGGGCGACGTCATAATGATGGGTATTACCAGCTCTCTGATTGGGGCCCATTTGACAGTCAATGGGTTATAGACAGAGAGCCAGATATTGCGGCGAGCTTAGGTTTTAAAGCTTAAGGCTCTAATTGCTCGCAGATATACGCACTTCCCATTATTGAAAAAGAAGTCGTGAAGTCTTGCGGAGCTACAACAAAAACGGTATTCGCGCCAATTTCATTGGCGTGATTTTTTATGTCGTACATTGCCCCTTCAATCAGCACATCATTAGGGAAAAACAGGTAGCTGTACCAATGCCCTTCGTTACCTGCTACTTCTCCTACCCAAATACAATTGTCTGCGTTAAACCCACTGTCCATACGCAAATGCACTTTTTTACTTTCAGGCGTTAAGCGATTCATTGGTGTTGTACAGCCTGCTAAAATTACTGCTGAAATAGCCACGATGACGGCACTACGCCATGTAGGTTTATGCTTGAGTGACATATACAATGAATCCAATCCAGCTAATTACAAGCAATCCCCATGGGAGTAAATTGCTTGTCGATGAAGGCGCCGTCACTTGTTCTAAGTCTTCGGCTATCTCCGTATTATCGTTGACAGTGCGTTTGGCTTTTTGCGCTTTCTTTTTGGCTTTGTCTGCCTGACGCGCTTTTTCTTTTTGCTGTTTTTTGTATTGGGCGACGCCTTTTTCAATCCCTTGAGCAATTAACTTAGTTTGCTCTTTGGTTTGACCCGGTTTTTGTGTCGCTTTCGCGATCTTCATCGCTTCTTGTTGAGTTTCCTGTGAAGGAACGACTTTTTTGTTCATGTGATAATACTGTTGGATCAAAGATAGCGTTATCCTACCACGATATAATTAAAGCTTAATTGGGAAATACGGTAAGGGACTCACATCATGAAAAAAGTGTTTATTGCGAGTGTTGTTATTGCCGTTCCACTCTTTATGTGGCTAAAAGGTTCGTCACCATCGGCACCGCAAGAGATGCTCTCTGCACCAACTCATAGTGAGCAGGTCGCACAAATCCAAGCCAAGCTTAAACAAGATCCTAACCAAGCTGATTTGTGGTTCCAGTTAGGGCATGGTTATCTCAATGAACAAGATTTTCAATCAGCTCAAACCTGTTTTGACTATGCCATTCGGCTGACTGAAGAGCCTACGGCGAGCCAGTATGCAGCTAAAGCAACGGCCTTGTATTATTCAAATAAGCAGCGGATGAATGAAGAGGTGCAAACATTATTGGATCAGGCGTTAGCTATTGAGAGTCGCAACCTTACGGCTCTTTCTTTGATTGCGAGCGATCATTTTATAAGTTTTCGCTATCAACAAGCTATCGATACATGGACTTTGATGTTGGACTCACAAGATCAAGAGCTAGACCGGATTTCTGTCATCCACTCTCTTAATCTCGCCAAACAGATGGCAAATCAAGGATAAAAAAACCGGCGCTTAAGCGCCGGTTTGATGTTGAGTGTTGCGTTTAATATTTAGATTCTCGAGCTTCTGCTTGTTTTTCCCACTCAGGAACCACTGTTTTCAAGAAGTGCTGTTTATCAGCATTCATCTTATCCATATCCATACCGAGCGCCTTTTGAGCGGCTTCTTTGGTCGAAATGTCAGGAATTTCTACTGGCTCTGTTATACCTTTTTTCGCTAATAAACGAACCAGTTTGGTACGTGCATCTGCTGCTCTATCAACCGCGGTACCTAATACTTCCAATGCGACTTCAGGGGCATGCATGTGAACGCCGTGTGATGCGATAGCGTAATCCCAACGCCATTGAGCATGACGGATATCTTGTAGAATATCTTTCATTTCCGCTTCGGTTGCGCCAGCATCCCATGCCGCGCCAGCTTCAAAGTGTGCCGCCACAATTTGTTTCTCAGCGGTCAGCTTCATGTTAAGGACTTGAGCTTTACGGCTAGATACGATTTCACGCATCTGATCTTTGCTTTGAGTGTGGCAGTTTGCACAGGTATCTTCGAAACGATCGAATGGGTTACCGACTTTGTGATCAGTGTAAACCGTACCGTCTTCTTTCGTTACTTTAGGCATATGACAATCTACACAAACGACTTTGTTTTTCCCGTGTATGCCATCACGCCACGTTTCATAACCTGGGTGTTGTGCTTTCAGCATTGGTGCTTTAGATACCTTGTGTGTCCAGTCTTTAAAATTCAATGCGTCATAGTACTCTTCCATCTCTTCAACAGAAGTGCCCATATCCCAAGGGAATTTAACTGCTTTGGTTGGGCCGGTGAAATAGTATTCTACGTGGCACTGAGCACAGACAGAAGCTTGCTGATCTAAGCGAGATTGTTCTTCAAAAGGTTTATCTATCGCTTTAAACGCACGCTCTACGTATGGTTTCGCAATAGCCAGTGCAGGCTCGCCGTTTTTGAACTCTTGGCTACGGGTGTCGTGACAGTCTGCACAGCCAATTGGGTTGGCGATTTCATTACCTAAACGCGCCCATTTGCCTTCGAAATAGCCATCTTCGCCGCGCTCATCAATCACACGACCAACGTCAGGACTCTTACAGCTCCAACACGCCATTGGCATCGGGCCTGATTTTTCGTCAGTAGGGCCGCCTGTACGCAGTGTTTGGCGTACATCATCGAGCGCGTAAAAATGTCCACGAGCTTTATTGTAGTCTTTAGCGAAACCATAACCAGCCCACATGATGACCATGTTTGGGTCTTCTGCTAGAGCATCTTCAATGTGTTCGCTTTCTGAGGTGGCTTTCCACGTTTGGTATTGATCCGGGTGTTGTTGCTCGTAGGCATCGTTTCGTGGATCGATTAGGTCTTTGTTTTCAGACGCAGCGAAGCTAGAGGTGCTCAATACTGAGCCCGCCATCAATAGTATTGCCGCTGCGGATTTTGGTATCCAGTGCAATTTTCTCACAGTGCTATCTCCATAATTCCGTTTGTTATAAACAGCGTTGTGAACTGGCTATGACCAAATTAAGAATTGGAGAACTGAAATAAATTGTAATAAAAAGAAATAAATATGAAAGCTTAGTAACAACCCTTCATTGTTCTAGATCAATTTGTTGAAGTGACCTAGTTCAAACTTAATTTTATATACCTCTTTTGGGGTAGTGTTGTACTTCCTCTTTAAGATTGAATATCATTATCATCAATAACTTAGCGTTTGTAACCATAGGAAAATTATGGTGATACAGATCGATTTTTAGACAGTTTCACCTACCCCTAAAGAGTCAGGGGAGTAGACTTAGTTCATATAGCGTTGTGGCTTATCCAAAATAAGAATTGATCTCACTTGGTATTGGACTTTGTTCAATATCGGAGGGTATTAATTTTGACCAGAAATAGATTTTGCGTGAGTGGAATTTAAATCTGGAATAAGGAAAGGATAATATGGGCAATATAAAGTTGGCCATAGTCATAATGCTTAAGTCTCTTCTAGCATTTTGCCTCTATGGTTATTCTCTTCATGCCGTTGCCGAAACTTCAAGTTTACAGACTGAAGATCAAAGTACTCGTCATGAAGTTACGCTTATCCGTGACAAGGATTACAAGTGTGTCCAGTGTCATAAGGATTCCAAACAGTCATTGCAAGGCTCTCATGGTGAAGACGCGCATAAGATCTTAGGCCGTGAAGTCACTTGTACCGAATGTCACAACAACATTGGCCCAGATCACCGTGAAGGTGCCCCCGTGGTGACTAAATATTCTAGTGCTCAGTCACAACCGGGTACTGAGAAGGTCTTCCTCGATCCCGAAGCAATTCTGAAAGCCAATAGTCAGTGTACTGATTGTCACCAACCTCAATATTTACGCGATGACAGTTGGACTCATGATGTGCATGCAAAAAATCTAACATGTTCAAATTGTCATGATGTCCATGCAAGTAAAACCAAAGTTCTGGGCTTAGAGCGCAAAGAGAAAATTAAGCTTTGTGTGGATTGCCACTCTGACTTTAATCAACTGAAGAAGGAGGAGTGATATGAGTTGTTCTAGACGAAATTTCTTAGCTGGAACAGGAGCTGTTATCTTCACTACAGGTGTTGCTGGTACAGCGGTGCTTTCTAGTAAGAAGACATTGGCGAATGTAGAGCAAGATGGTAATAAACTCTACGGAATGGTTCATGATGAGACAGCTTGTATTGGCTGTACTGCTTGTACTGATGCTTGCCGAGAAGTGAATAAAGTACCTGAAGGGGTATCACGACTGGAGATTATCCGCAGTGAACCTCAAGGCGAGTTTCCAAATGTTGATTACCGTTTTACTCGAAAGTCTTGTCAGCATTGTGAGAATCCTCCTTGTGTCTACGTTTGTCCGACAGGGGCGGCGTACAAAGATGACAAAACAGGCATTGTTGACGTTCATAAAGATAAGTGTGTTGGTTGTGGTTACTGTTTGGCTGCGTGTCCTTATCAAGTGCGTTTCTTTAATCCTGAAGATCACTCAGCAGACAAATGCAACTTCTGTCGTGATACCAACTTAGCACAAGGAAAACTACCAGCTTGTGTTGAATCTTGCCCTACTAAAGCTTTGGTGTTTGGCGATCTGAATGATCCAAATAGTGAGATCAATCATGTGCTAAATACGGAAGTGGTGTACCGCGATAAGTCCCACCTAGGAACAAAACCGAAATTGTATAAAGTTCCTCATCAGAAAGGGGAGATATCATAATGAATGGATTTGAAAGTGCTTTCCACTTTGACTCTTTGGTATGGGACTGGATCATCGCGGTCTACTTGTTCTTAGCAGGTATGTCAGCCGGTGCGGTAATGATAGCCATTTATCTTCGTCGTAAAGTGATTGAAGGTGATCCGGCTAATAACGGTATATTGAAGGCGATGGCCTGGATAGCGCCATTTGGCATCATTGTCGGTCTATTGATTTTGGTGTTCCACCTAACAAAACCGTTAGAGTTCTGGAAGATCATGATTTACTTCAATATGAACTCTGTTATGTCGATGGGTGTTATTTTATTCCAAGTATACATGGCTGTGCTATTTGTCTGGATTGGGGTGTTGTTCCGTCATCAAATCATCAACTTCTGCGAAGGCAAATTGCCAAGTGGTTTGCTTGATTTTGTTGATGGTATTTTGATTAAGGCAAAAGAAATCAATAACCCGCTCGAATTGTTTTTGGGCTTCTTGGCTTTGGTGTTGGCTGCGTACACAGGTTTCTTACTTTCGGCGCTAAAAACATACCCAATGCTCAACAACCCAGTGTTGCCAATTTTGTTCCTGTTCTCTAGTTTGTCCTCAGGAGCTGCAGCGAGCTTATTGTTTGGTATTTTGGTATTCAAAGAGCCAGTGAATAGTCCAAGCGTTTCGTGGGTACATGGCTTCGAGCGCCCAGTTGTCTTGTTTGAACTGTTTGTATTGGTTACTTTCTTTACAGGGCTGATTTTCAGTGGCGGACAGAATGAAGCTGCAGCTTGGAACGCGATCGGCGGCGGTTTTTGGTCTAACTGGTTCTGGTTTGGCGTTGTATTGATAGGCATGTTACTGCCATTAACTTTAAATGCTGTATCGCCGAAAGAGGTGCGTCACAATGGTGGCTTCATTTTTGTGGTGACACTGCTTAGTTTGGTAGGCGTATTAATGCTGCGTACCTTTATCCTTTACGCTGGTCAAATGACAGTTGTGTAGCAATAAGGATTAGTATAACGATGATAGGAGAGTCAGGGCTTTTTGCGTTAGTTTTGATTGCGGTACTGAGTACATTGAGTTTCGCTCAACTTGCTTGGTGTCGTTGGCACGCAAAAAGGTCTGGCTTTCATCTTACCCTCGCTTCACGTTTCAATGCGTTTTTAGCAAGCTACAGTTTAGTGGTTCTTGCGACATTATTTTTAACCGATCAATTTCAATTTGATTATGTTGCTTCTCATTCCAATTCTGCATTACCAGATTTTTTTAAGTTAGCTGCCGTATGGGGTGGGCATCAAGGCTCGATGCTATTTTGGGTTTTTACCCTCTGTCTTTGGAGCGGATTGATCTCGTTTCATTCTCGTCGCGCTTCTCACTATATTCAAAGTGTACTTTGGGTGATGCACGGCTTTACCGCTGCTTTTGCTTGGTTTACTTTGCTGGCTTCTAACCCTTTTGCCTACGCTGCGACTTTTGTGGCTGAAGGAAGAGATTTAAATCCGATGTTGCAAGATGTCGGGCTGATTTTTCATCCTCCTCTACTTTATTTAGGCTATATTGGATTCTCTACCGTTTTGGCTTTCGCTTTGGCGGCCCTGCTTGAACCTAAATATGATAATCAGTGGGTTCGAGAGTGCCGACCTTGGGCGGTCTCATCATGGATGCTACTAACATTAGGTATCTTGGTTGGTTCGTGGTGGGCATACAATGAATTAGGTTGGGGAGGCTGGTGGTTCTGGGATCCGGTAGAAAATGCCTCTCTTTTACCTTGGTTAACCGGTACTGCTTTATTGCATACATTGATCGCATCAGCTAAGCATCAACAACTTAAAGTTTGGTCACTTTCTTTGGCGTTAGTGACTTTTTGCTTAAGCATTTTAGGGACATTTATTGTTCGTTCAGGCGTTTTGACTTCTGTTCACGCCTTTGCGGTTGATCCGAGTAAAGGGGTTGCCTTGCTATTGATCTTAGCGGTGACTTTGCTTTGTTCTTTTGTTTTGCTGTTACGTCAAGTCGATAGTATTAAAAGTAGCCGTTTGACCTCGGTGTTTAGCCGGAGCTATCTCGTGCTCCTATCTGCTGGTTTATTGGTGGTCGCTACCTTTACTGTTTTTCTCGGTACTTTTTACCCCATGGTGTATGAGCTGTTGGGTCTCGGCTCCATTTCAGTAGGCGCACCTTACTTTAATACTCTGATTCATCCTTTGTCTTTGATTGCTCTGATTGCGATGGGTTTCGCTCCATTTTTGAAGTGGTATAAGGGCAGCTCGGAATCATGGCCTCGTATATTCTGTTTTTTTATTGGCGCTTACCTTATTGGTCTTGGTTTATATTGGCTTCAAGTATCGAAAATGCAGCTCTCGGTGAGCTTGATATGGGGGTTAGGCGCTTGGGTTGTGTTCAGTCATTTATTCTTACTGGTAAGCCATAAGTCATTGAGCTTTATGGTTCTTGCTCATGTCGGTTTGGCGATAGTTTGTATCGGAGCGAGTATGAACAGTCATCATTCTTATGAGCTGAATCGAAAAATGTCTCCGGGGGTATCAACTCAGTTGTCTGATTGGCAGGTGAATTACCTAAGTACGGAGTGGTACGTTGGGCCGAATTATACTGCAGAGCAAGGCCATATTGAGTTTACCTCAAATGATGGGCGTTCATTTATGTTGTTGCCAGAACGACGCCATTATCAGGTGCGAGTAATGAACATGAGCGAGCCAGCGATACGTTCTACTTGGCATGGTGACTACTACGTCACATTAGGCGCTAAGATTGATAGCAAGGCCTATGCAGTGAAAATACAATACAGAGCATATATTGGCTGGATTTGGTTTGGTGCGCTACTCGCAATGCTAGGCGCGTTAATTCCTTTACTCCATTCAATCTCTTTTTCTCGAGTAAGAGCGAGTTATGGCGTTATTCAACAACCGTAAAGTATTTATTTTTGTTCTGCTGCTCACTGCTTTTATTGGTTTTTTGGTGGCAGGGCTTCAGTCAGAGAGTTTTGGCCCTAAGAGTCAGCCTGTCGTTCGCCAGTTTCCAATGGTTCAAATACAGTTGTTAGATGGTTCTTCGCTATCTAATGCTCACTCGTTATTCAGCGAGGATTATCAACTGGTTAATGTGTGGGCTTCGTGGTGCGGAGTGTGCAAAGCAGAGCACCCATTTTTGAACCAATTGGCGAAGCAAGGTGTGCCTATTATTGGTATCAACTACAGAGACCAAACTTCATCGGCTCATAATTATCTTGGGCACGGAGGTAACCCTTACCAGCAAGTGATCATAGACCCTAAAGGGAAGCTGGGGATAGAGCTGGGTGTGGTTGGTACGCCTGAAACTTATGTGGTTACAAAAGCGGGTGAAATTGTCTATAAACACTTTGGAATGCTTAACCAAGCCGCATGGGATAAGCATTTAGCGAAATATGTTGAAGATAAAGTGTAGAACCGTATGCCAAGCTTGATTCTCGTCATCGTGATATTTTTCTCCTCATTCACATTTGCTGATGAAGCGGGCTTATTTGCTGCCGCTGATAGCGAGGTTGAAGCTCAAGTTGAACTGTTTGAGTTTGCTAGCCCTGAACATCAAAAGAGAGCCATTGAACTTGCCAAATCGTTGCGATGCCCTCAATGTCAAAATCAAAACCTTGTTGAGTCAAATTCCCCTATAGCGAAAGACTTACGCTTAATTGTGTTTGAAAAAATAAATGCGGGTCAAGATGAACAGCAGGTGATTGATTTTATGACAGCCCGATATGGTGAGTTTGTGCTGTATAAGCCCTCATTCCGTTTAACTAATGCCTTGCTATGGCTTTCTCCTATTTTATTGCTTATCGGCTTTATTCTATTTTCACTTAAGAGCGTTAGATCAAGCTCAAATCAAGAGTGATAGTAACTCCTTTGATGGTTTCTTATCACCGTTTGCGACATTTCAGTGACATCCTCCTGTTTACGTCATCTTTAGTATGACTCTCCAATCCTTAATTTTATCGAACATATATCCCTATTATTTCCATTCTTCTCTTATAGATAACAACAGCGAAGCGCTTTTTTAATTGTATTGACGGAGTAAATTATTTGTCAGAAAGATTATTAATGTGCGATTGATTCACAAAGTAATAATTACAAATTTATCACCAATTGTAATTTGGAATCAGAGTCACGCTGATTTTATTTATTTAATTTTCACATTGATATAGTGCCTTCCTGTTTTTAATTAGTAGGTAGGTATAGGTGAAGTTGAAAGTTCTATTAATCGGTACGTTGTCTATTTTATTTGTTGGTGTTTTTTGCATCATAAATAAAAGTGATGTTTCAGATAATAAATCAGAACGGGATTTGGTAATTAATGAGGAGAGCAGGCCATTAGAAAAAATTGAACGTCATATTATTAATAACATAGACGCTATACCTTTTTCTCAAGAGGAAGCGGTAACTAGGGTTGTAGATAAACAAGTGCTAGTAAAGGAGGATAAATCAAAGGAGCCTAGAATAATTGATGAAGTTTGGAAAGATATTAATCCGTCGGAATCATTAGGGGCAATAAAACCAAAGAGCCCGTATGTTGAGAGCATTAAAGCTATCGAGTTTCAGGACGTGCTGCAATTCAGAGCATTAAATCAAGGAGACCAGATTAACATTACTCTTCCTGATAATTCCAATATCGAAATTCAAGTGGAATCCAATGAATTCCAGAATGAAGGGATACGAACTTGGTCAGGTGGATTTACGATAGATAAACAAAATTATCCCGTTACATTCACATTCGGTAAAGACTCAATTTTAGGTTTTATCGGACACCCTGATGGACAAATTAAAATTGAAGGTACAGGAAACTCGGCATGGGTTTATGAAGTACCACCGAATCATGGTTTTGATAATTAGTACAATCGTACGAATTAAATTTAAGTCAATTATAATAATATAGGAAATTAAAATGAATAAAACGTTATTAACGTTAGTTGTAGCGTCAAGTTTTATTGTGCCTGCTGCAAATGCAACCACTAATATTGATGTTCTAGGTGTATATACAAAAGCGACAGCTGATTGGTTCAAACAAGAGCAAGATGTACAAATTCAACATAGATTTAATGTCGGAAACCAGATACTCAGAAACAGCGGTTTAGATATTAAAGTGAATTTGGTTGGGACAAAGGAATACAACTATGACTCAGAAAAAGGAATGAAAAAATCACAGGGTCAAGCTCTGGATGCGATAACTCCGGGAAATACGCAATCAGCGGTCTTTAGTGATATTGAACGAGTACGTCGTGAGAAAGGTGCCGATATGGTTGCCATGTTCCGCAACTTAGATCTGGACAACACGCCTGATTATGACGCAACTGAAAGGCTTATCAGCTGCGGTTTAGCTTGGGTTATGCCTGCGTATCGTTGGAATCGCTCTGCCAATTATGCAAAGAGTCGTATGTACAGCCATTCTTATATGAATGAATGTGGCGACGATACTTTCATTCATGAGTTGGGACATAACTTTGGTCTCAATCACGCTCACGAGCAGTATAACACGCCGCCTCACTTATCAAACGGCACAGAGAAAGACGCGTACGGTTATGGAGAGCAAAGAAAGTTTGCCACCACGATGGCGTACGGGTTTTTATTTGGGGTACGTGGTCGTTCGTATACATTCTCTAATCCAAATAAGCAATGTGAGGGTGTGGCATGTGGGCGCGAAGACTATGCTAATGCGGTGCGAGCGATCGGTTTGACAGCACCTAAGATCGCCGCTATTTACGATAGTAAAGTGGACCCTTCCAATGGAGGCGAGACACAACCAGAACCGACTCCAACAGAAGAAAATAATGTCTACGAGATCGCTTCCCCAGTTGCTATACCAGATGCATCCGGCATTGATATCCCTTTTGACGTGGATTATCACGGTGAAGTGAGTGCTCCAACGATTGAACTCGATATTGCGCATGAATACATCGGTGATGTGTCTGTCCAGCTATTTATGCCAGACAACAGTTACTGGACTCTAAAGCGCGCCAATACTAACGATCGTGGTACGCGCTATAAGGTGAAGTTTACGTTGCGAGATGTCGACAGCCAAAATGTTACAGGGCAATGGCGTCTTCGAGTTGTTGACAACTATAGCCGTGATGTCGGTGTAGTGAATCAGGCAGTACTGACTTTCAAGTAATGAAATAGAGGACTAAAAGAGTCCGTTTGGCCGGAAAGTGACTGAGTGAACAGGCTCAGTATGACTTACCGGCCCTTTTACGTTTATTCCTACCACTTTAATATGCACTAACTGATAGAAAAATACCTTAATTGGTAATAGAGTGACGTTAGAATTAATAACAGCAGTTTAGTATCAGTGCGTTACGCGATAGAACAGTATGATAAACATGGCTTTTTGAAAGCACCAAAGCTGCTTTGGCTAGGGTGGCTATTTCTGGCCAAGGCTTGGGTCGTGTTTGTCGTTGCGGGAGCAAGTAGAGAGAGCGGCAGTAAAATTCTGTCCATTGTTTACCCAGACCACACCATGCTCTATTTAGGGTTGGTTATGGGGGTGCCAAGTATTTGCTTAATGTGGTTAGTCAGCCTTCGTAACCCAGATAGACGCTGGATCAATGGTCTCGTTTCTTGGGGAAGAATAATCACACTAGTGACGGCTAGCGGTCAGTTCTCTCAAGCACTTTACCATGTCTACCTTGCTCGTGGCGCGTTTAGCTGGGCTAACGGCGCTGTAATGCTACTGCTGCTATGGTATATCATCTATGTGGCGAAAAGCCGAAGTGTCAGGGATTGTTTTCAGGCACCTCCAGCTGAGTAATTAGTTAAACCGATGATCACCATCAATAATCCGAATTAAAATCGAAATACACTGTGCAAAAATAACAATGTGAGGATTCATCCATGTCATACCCTCAAAGTGCGATTCTTCCTGAGCCGGGTCCATTTGCTCAATACACGTTACTGAAAGTAAAGCAAAACCCGCAGGCAGTTTTAGAACAACTTCAGTCTCTTCCATCTTTAGTTTCAGAATTGAATGAGCAGCAGCCTGGTGCAGAGCTTACTCTTTCAGTTGCTTTTACTAAATCTTTCTGGAATCAGCTAGACGCAGAGATGCCAGCTGAGTTGATTGATTTTCCTGTACTAGGTGAAGGGGACGTAGTTGCACCGAGCTCAGATGTTGATGTTTTGCTGCACTGTCACTCAAATCGTCATGATCTTCATTTTTACCTACTGCGTAAGTTCTTTGCAGAAGCATCAGAAAACGTAGATGTTGTCGATGAAACTTATGGTTATCGCTATTTAGATTCTCGTGATATGACGGACTTTGTTGACGGCACTGAAAACCCGAAAGATGCTCAGCGTGAAGAAGTGGCGATTATCCCTGAAGGCGAGTTTGCTGGTGGTAGTTACGTTATGGTGCAGCGCTTTATTCATAACTTACCATCGTGGAATCGTCTAAATGTATCCGCGCAAGAGAAAGTGATTGGTCGTACTAAACCGGATTCGATTGAACTTGATGATGTTCCTGCAGCGTCACACGTCGGCCGTGTGGATATTAAAGAAGAAGGCAAAGGCTTAAAGATTGTTCGTCACAGCCTACCTTATGGCAGTGTCTCAGGTGAGCATGGTCTACTGTTTATTGCTTACTGCAATACGCTACACAACTTTAAAGCGATGTTGGAAAGCATGTACGGTGAAACGGATGGTAAAACAGACCAATTACTTCGCTTTACCAAAGCCGTGACTGGTGCGTACTTCTTCGCGCCTTCTGCTGAGATGTTGCAGTCACTAAAACTGAAGTAACTTCCTTCGTAGCATCAACTGTTTTATATAACAGATAAACTGCCGAGCCTCGTTGCTCGGCTTTTTTGTATAAATAGGCTAAAGAATTACAGCTAAGGCCGATACATAAGGTAGCTCATAAAAGGAAACCATCAGAAATGGCCATTACCGTTAATACGAATGTCTCCGCAATGACCGCGCAGCGCCACTTGGCGAGTGCGACGGATTTGCTGAATCAATCTCTGGAGCGCCTAGCTTCCGGAAATCGTATTAACAGTGCAAAAGATGATGCGGCAGGCTTGCAAATATCTAATCGTCTTGAAGCGCAGATGAGTGGTTTGGATATGGCGGTCCGAAATGCTAATGATGGTATCTCGATTATGCAGACCGCCGAAGGTGCGATGAATGAAACCACCAATATTCTTCAGCGTATGCGCGATCTCTCCTTACAATCATCAAACGGTTCCAACAGTTCCGCTGAGCGAGATGCGCTACAGGAAGAAATGACCGCTTTAAATGATGAATTGAATAGAATTGCCGAAACCACCTCTTTTGGTGGTCGAAAATTGCTCAATGGTTCGTTTGGAGCTTCTTCATTTCAAATTGGCGCCAGTTCTGGTGAAGCGGTACAAGTTTCGCTGAAAAATATGCGTTCAGACAGCATGGCAATGGGGGGCTTTAGCTATGTTGCAGCGGGTAAAGCGGATGACAGTTGGCAAGTTTCCCAAGGTAATCATACTCTGAATATGCAATACACCAACGCGCGTGGTGAACAAGAGACAGTTCAGATCAAGGCGAAAGTTGGCGACGATATCGAAGAGTTAGCCACTTATATTAATGGTCAAACAGATAAAGTGTCTGCTTCTGTTAATGAAGAGGGGCAGCTGCAAATCTTTATGGCAGGGGAAGAGACGGCCGGGACGATCTCATTCTCTGGCAGCCTCGCTGATCAATTGCAGATGAACCTTAAAGGTTATGAAGCGGTTGATAATCTGAACATATCGGATGTAGGCGGCGCTCAAAGGGCTGTGTCTGTTTTGGATACCGCGTTGAAGTATGTTGATGGACACCGAGCGGAACTCGGAGCACTTCAGAACCGCTTTAGTCATGCGATTACTAATCTAGATAACGTGCACGAAAACTTAGCGGCTTCAAATAGTCGTATTAAAGATACGGACTACGCAAAAGAAACGACTCAACTGGTTAAGCAGCAGATTCTGCAACAAGTCAGCACATCTATATTGGCTCAAGCCAAACAACAACCGAACCTAGCGATTACGTTATTGGGTTAATCACTTTTGAGACTGTTCTTTTTCTCACAAAAGAGAATGGTATCGACAGGCAGATCGAAAGCTTTAGCGAAAAAATGACTTTTTTTGCGATTTTTTCCTTTTGGTCACGCTTTTCCTTCCAAATGCATTTTTTTCAAAAAAAACTTAAAAAAATCCTCAAGGTTTTCCTGATTACGCCGTTAATAAAAGTAACTTTGAGAGAACTACTTGGTTTTCCGAGACGTCGGAAACCGGAAACATCGGAAAATCAATTGGAGAAATCACCATGGCAGTGAATGTAAATACAAACGTATCAGCGATGACAGCTCAGCGTTACCTAAACAGCGCGAACAATGCTCAACAAACTTCTATGGAGCGTTTGTCATCAGGTTCTAAGATCAACAGTGCAAAAGACGATGCAGCGGGTCTACAAATCTCTAACCGCTTAAACGTACAAAGCCGCGGTCTAGACGTAGCGGTACGTAACGCGAATGACGGTATCTCTATCGCGCAAACTGCTGAAGGTGCGATGAATGAGACAACGAACATCCTGCAACGTATGCGTGACCTTTCGCTACAATCTGCGAACGGTTCAAACTCTAAATCAGAGCGTGTAGCAATTCAGGAAGAAGTAACGGCTCTAAACGACGAGCTAAACCGTATTGCTGAAACAACATCTTTCGGTGGTAACAAGCTACTAAACGGTACGTTCACAACTAAATCAATGCAGATTGGTGCGGATAACGGTGAAGCAGTAATGCTAACACTGAACGATATGCGCTCTGACAACGTTGGTATGGGTGGTACAAGCTACCAGGCTGAAAACGGTAAAGGTAAAGATTGGTCTGTACAAGCAGGTTCGAATGACCTATCTATTACGCTAACTGAAAAAGGTGGCGAAGAGCAGACTATCAACATCTCTGCTAAAGCTGGCGACGATATTGAAGAACTAGCAACATACATCAACGGTCAAACAGACATGGTTAAAGCGTCTGTAGATGAAGATGGCAAGCTACAAGTATTCGCTGGTACTAACAAAGTTGAAGGTGAAGTAAGCTTTGGTGGTGGTCTTGCTGGTGAGCTAGGCATGCAAGATGGTCAAGCTGTAACAGTAGATACAATCAACGTAACTTCAGTGGGTGGCGCACAAGAATCTGTTGCTATCATCGACTCTGCACTTAACTATGTAGATAGCCACCGTGCTGAACTGGGTGCTTTCCAGAACCGTTTCAACCACGCGATTAACAACTTAGACAACATCAACGAAAACGTGAATGCGTCTAAGAGCCGAATCAAAGATACGGATTTCGCGAAAGAGACGACGGCGATGACCAAGTCGCAGATTCTATCTCAAGCATCAAGCTCAATCCTTGCTCAAGCGAAGCAAGCACCAAACTCGGCACTAAGCCTTCTAGGCTAAGATATCCGATAGAAAAAAATCCAGCTTCGGCTGGATTTTTTGTTTTCTGTAACCCATTGATTTCTTATGTCTTACGGTTTGTTCGATTTGAACCCAAGTCACACTTTAGTCCCTAAAGCAAAATAAATCGTAAAAAAGTTAATTTTCTCCTAAAGGTTAATCTAAGTCCGCCGTTAAAGGATTGAGAGAAATGAGATGTGCCGACGTGAGGTGAGAGACTCGGAAGCACATCGCCCTAATGCCTAAGGAGATCAAATATGGCAATTAACGTAAACACTAACGTGTCTGCGATGACTGCTCAGCGCCACCTTAATGGTGCGGCTGAAGGTATGCAGAAATCGATGGAGCGTCTGTCTTCGGGTTACAAAATCAACAGTGCTCGTGATGATGCTGCTGGCCTACAAATCTCAAACCGTTTGACTTCACAAAGCCGTGGCTTAGACATGGCGGTGAAAAACGCGAATGATGGTATCTCTATTGCACAAACTGCTGAAGGTGCAATGAATGAGAGTACTAACATTCTGCAACGTATGCGTGACCTTGCGCTGCAATCTTCGAACGGTTCAAACTCCAAATCAGAACGTATTGCTATCCAAGAAGAAGTAACGGCTCTAAACGATGAGCTTAACCGTATTGCGGAAACAACTTCTTTTGGTGGTAATAAACTTCTAAACGGTACTTACGGTAGCCAATCTTTCCAAATCGGTGCAAGCTCAGGTGAAGCAGTTCAGCTTTCTATGGGTAACATGCGCTCTGATACGGCTGAGATGGGCGGTAAAGCTTATGTTGCTGAAGATGGTAAAGATGCAAGCTGGAGAGTCTCAGGCTCTACTGATTTGACTCTTGGCTATACTGATGTACATGGTGAAGAGAAAGAAGTAACTATCAACGCGAAAGTGGGTGATGACATCGAACAGGTCGCGACTTACATCAACGGTCAAACCGAAGATGTAAAAGCATCTGTGGGCGAAGATGGTAAACTTCAAATATTTGCTGCGAACAACAAGGTTGCAACTGATCTAGACATCGGTGGTGGTCTTGGTGGTGAAATCGGTTTTGGTGATGCACAGAACAAAACTGTTGCTGACGTTGATGTAACTTCAGTGGCTGGTTCGCAAATGGCCGTATCCATTATCGATGGCGCATTGAAAAATGTAGACAGTGAGCGTGCTGGTCTAGGTGCTTTCCAAAACCGTTTTGGTCATGCGATTACTAACCTAGATAACATTAACGAGAACGTTAACGCGTCTCGTAGCCGAATCTTAGATACGGACTTTGCTAAAGAAACAACAGCAATGACTAAGTCTCAGATTCTACAGCAAGCGAGTACTTCAATCCTAGCTCAAGCTAAGCAGTCACCATCATCTGCGCTTAGCTTGTTAGGTTAACCGATAGGTTCGACGGAGCTTATTGGTAGCAGCTTTGTGCTGTGACCTAGAGGTGGAAGGGAGATTGTTATGGAAATTTCATCCTACACATCAAACATCCAGCCTTACGGCTCAGAAAGTGGCACTAAAATTGCTTCAAAAAACGATGGGGTACAGCTCGATTCCTTAATTAAGGGACCGCAAGTAAATGAAAAGATAAGTGAAAAAGCCGCCGAATCTGTTGATAGAGTTATCGAAGCGACAAAAGAACGTGAGAAGCTAAACAGAGAAGAACGCGAAAGGATGGTAGATGAAATGAACAACTTCATTTCGTCAATCAACAAAGGCTTATCATTTCGAGTCGACGAAGAATCCGGTAGGGAAGTCGTGACAATTTACGAAGCGGATACTGGTGATATTATTCGCCAGATCCCAGATGAGGAAGTGTTAGATATTCTACGACGCCTAAGGGAGCAAACAGCCCGATACTCGTCGGGACTGGTTAACCAGACGGTGTGATCGTATTTTGAGGTGATTTGAATGAGTTTTGGCCCTATAGGGATGAATTCTGGCATGGATATCAATTCCATGGTCAGCAAAATTGTTGATGCGGAGCGTGTGCCTAAACAGCAACGTATCGACAATGAGCGAGCCAAAATTGATACCGGGATCAGTGCCTATGGGCGGCTCAGAGAGTCGCTGGATACGATGAAAAACTTGATGGCGAACTTCCGTCAGGAGAAAGCGTTCGCCGCAAGAAAAGTTGAAACGACAAACGAAACCGTCGTATCGGCGACAGCAACCACTGATGCCATCGCTGGTCGCTATGCTATCGATGTGTTGCAGCTTGCACAGAGTCACAAAATTGCCTCGGATGTACTTCCTGAAGATGCAAAGTTTGGCCCTGGCAAGCTGCAGGTTTCTCTCGGTGACAAAAAATTCACCGTTGAAGTGTCTGAAAATTCAAAGCTGGTTGATGTTGTTCGCGGCATCAACAACAGCAAATCTAATCCTGGGGTTCGTGCGTCCGTTATCAATGACGCAGAAGGCCCACGCCTAATTGTTGCTTCTACCAAATCGGGTGAAGTGAACAACCTATCCATTACTACCGATGCTAAACCTGGCAACATGCTTAAGCAGCTTGAGTACAAAACTCTCGAGCAACGGGTTAAAGATCTTGAAAAAGCGCGTTTCGCTGCACAGGAATTGCTCGTCCCACTTTCGCCTAAAGAGCAAGAAGTGGCAGACAGTATCGCGCAAAAAAACATCGAAGCGGCAAAAGTTGTCGATCAAGAAATTGCCGATAACTCTAAGCAAGCGGCAATCAAAGCGGATCCAAATGCCGCTAAAGACGCAAGTGCCGATAATGAACTGTCTAAGCAAGCAGCTACCGCGGCCGCAAAAGCGGGTGTTGAAGCGAATAAATACCTAAAACCAGAAGAACGCATTCCAGGTTGGACTGAAACCGCGTCGGGTACTTTGTTGGATTCATACTGGGAGCCAGAACCTGAGCTAGACGAAAAAGCCATAGAAAAATCGGGTGATGTTCCAGGTTGGAGCAATACGGCATCAGGTACATTGACCGACTCGTATGTTACTCCGAAAGAAGCGCAAGCCAAGCTAGAGGCTGAACAAGCTAAATTTGAACAGCAACTGGCGGATGAAAAAGTTGAGCTTGAACGCAAAGTGGAAAGCGGTGAGTTAACACCTGAGCAAGCTAAACAACTTGAACGCGCGAAGTTGACTCAAGAAGAGCGTGAATACCTAGAGCGCGTTGATCAAGCCCAGGCGGATCTAAAAGCAGCCCAATCTTCTTTTGATACCTATAGTGGTATGACTGAAGTTCAAGGTGCTCAAGATGCTAAAGTGATGCTTGATGGCGTGGCACAACTTGCCAGTGATAACAACATTATTCAAGATGCGATCGAAGGCGTTGATTTGACGCTAAAAGGCCGTACTGAGAAAGGCAAGCCAGTCTCAGAAATTGATATCGAGTACGATCGACAAGGTGTTCGAGACGATATCGAGAAATTTGTTGCCGCATACAATCAATTCTACCAACTGTCTAAAGAGTTAGGTGGTGTCGACCCGCGTACAGGTCAAGCAGGTCCATTATCCGGTGATAGCGTAGTACGAAGCGCTGATGCCCGTTTAAAAGCGGTATTTTCTTCAGCTGTGGAGCCTGCTCCAGAAGATCTTAAAACTCTGACAGAATTTGGTATTACAACTACACGTCAGGGTAATTTAGAAATCAACTATGACATGCTTGACCGCCAGCTAAATAATAACTTCAATAAGTTAGAGGATTTTTTTGGTGGCAACCAAGGCTTTGCGAAGAAAGTTGAAGATGCTATTCAAGGTTTAACTGGTTTTTCAGGTGCGATTCGAACGCGTGAAAAGAGCATGATGGAGCAAACTTATAAGCTTCAAGATGATCAGGCGACACTGGATCGACGTATGGACAGTTTAGAGAAGCGGACGCACGCCAAATTTACGGCAATGCAAGATGCCACCAGTAAAATGCAATCTCAACTGGCTGGAATGATGAATGCGTTCGGTTGATAAATTTACGCTAGAACTTGATGGTTTGTGTGATGTAAATCACAAATTATCCCTATTACTGTCCCAAGAGTCGTTAGAAACTGAAGAAATTGTCCTTTTGGTCGATACAAGGGAACAGATATTGCAGAAGTTGTTAAGCTTGATAGAACAAGATAGTGAACTTGCTAAACTACCCCAATGGCAAATTGCGGTAGAAGAGACACAAGCCATTGTCTTACAGATGCAAAAGAAAACGGCGGAAGTCGGAATGTCGTTACAAAAATTTCAACACGGCAAGCGTTCTATCCAGCAATACAAAAAATTTTTATAAAGAGGGTTGTTTATGCGTGGTTCACTACAGGCTTACAAGAAGGTATCAGTTGATAGCCAACTGAGTGCGGCCTCCCCGCATAAAATCGTTCAAATGCTGATGGCAGGTGCGATTGAGCGTCTTATTCAAGGTAAAGCTGCAATGGAGCAGGGTAACATCCCTGTGAAAGGCGAGCGCCTTGGTAAAGCATTGGACATCATTATTAGTCTACGCAGCTGTCTGTCTATGGATGACGGTGGTGATATTGCTCAAAACCTAGATCAACTGTATGAGTTCATGATCACTCAGATCACTGAAGCAAATCATCAGAATAATCCGAAATTGATCGATGATGTGATCGATATCATCCGAGAAATCAAATCTGCTTGGGATCAAATTCCAGGAGAATTCCATAATCTCACTGCTTCAGATGTGGGCATTTAGAGCAATTTAATGACAAATTAGTTGCTTATCTAACCAAATTTCCACCAATTGGTTTTGGGTTAACATCACACCGACTAATTGCTTGGTTGCCTTATTTTTTTTATCAAATAGAATAGAAGCCACTAACTAGCCTAGTGGCTTATTTTGTTGCTGAAATTAATCATTGTTTATCATTATTTCTGATCTATAGTTAGAAGTGACGTTCGAAACATAAAACAGCCACAACGTTATCAAAGATAAAGGCAATTATTCTCACCTATGCAAGGTTTAGCGAAACTACTCGTTATTGAGGACGACGCAAACGCGCGTACGAACCTCAGTACTATTTTAGAATTTGTCGGAGAGCAGTGCGAAGCGATCAGTTCTGATCAGATTGGTGATCTCGATTGGTCTGCGATTTGGGCTGGATGCATTGTTGGTTCTTTAGCCAACGACACGCTTTCCCCAGAGTTGAGCGAGAAGCTGTCTCACGCTAACCATATTCCTTTACTTATTGCCGGCAAGCATTCTTATCCAGTTGAAGAACTCACTCATTATGTGGGTGAACTGGACTACCCATTAAATTACCCGCAATTAAGTGAAGCACTTCGACACTGTAAAGACTTTTTAGGCCGTAAAGGCATGAACGTCGTCTCTTCTGCTCGCAAAAATACCCTGTTCCGCAGCCTTGTTGGTCAAAGTCATGGCATCAAAGAGGTCAGACATCTTATTGAGCAGGTTTCCGGTACGGAAGCAAACGTATTGATCCTTGGCGAATCTGGTACGGGTAAAGAAGTGGTTGCGCGCAACGTTCATTATCATTCTGCTCGCCGCAATGGACCGTTCGTTCCAATTAACTGTGGTGCGATTCCACCAGATCTTTTGGAAAGCGAATTATTTGGTCATGAGAAAGGGGCTTTTACTGGTGCAATTACATCACGTAAAGGTCGTTTTGAACTGGCACAAGGCGGAACGCTGTTTCTAGATGAAATTGGCGATATGCCGATGCCGATGCAGGTTAAGCTGCTTCGTGTGTTGCAAGAGCGCTGTTTTGAACGTGTTGGCGGGAATACAACGATTAAGGTCGATGTACGCGTTATCGCAGCAACGCACCGTAATCTTGAAACCATGATCGAAGAAGAGTCTTTCCGTGAAGATCTTTATTATCGCTTGAATGTGTTCCCAATCGAAATGCCTGCATTGCGCGATCGTAAAGAAGACATACCGCTATTACTGCAAGAGCTAATGACTCGCATGGAGGCTGAAGGGGCGCAACCTATCTGCTTTACACCACGCTCAATTAACTCTCTGATGGAACATGATTGGCCGGGTAATGTGCGTGAGCTAGCCAACCTTGTTGAGCGAATGATCATTTTGTATCCAAATAGCTTGGTGGATGTGAACCATCTACCAACGAAATATCGATACAGTGACATTCCTGAGTTCCAACCAGGTTACAACACCTCTCAATCGGTTGAAGAGCAAGAGCGTGATGCGTTTTACGATATTTTCTCTGAAGATTTCAGCCTAGAGTCGAGTGACATCTTCCAAGAAGCGGAAGGCGCGCCACAAGACTTACCGCCAGAGGGTGTCAATCTTAAAGAGATGTTGGCAGAGCTTGAAGTGAATATGATCAGTCAAGCGCTAGAAGCTCAGAGCGGCGTGGTTGCTCGTGCTGCCGATATGTTGGGTATGCGTCGAACGACCTTAGTTGAGAAAATGCGTAAATATAACTTACAACGTTAAGTATTCTTATACTCAGACTGTCAAAATTTCGACCTTACTGTAAGGTGTTGAAAAACATATAAAATAGCCTGGCATACTTTTTGTATGTTAGGCTATTGTAGTTTTTAAGGCAGAAATACGTCATGCAGCCCACTTCTTTATCTGAGAGTCAAACCCCGCTAGGCACAGTGGAAGAACAAGTTGAACGCTATAAGCAGGTATTAGATGTGATGCCAGCAGGCGTGATCTTGCTTGATACACAAGGGACGGTCTGTGAAGCCAACCCTGAAGCACAGCGGCTACTAGAAATCCCATTGGTTGGTGAAAAGTGGTTTGAAGTGATTCAACAAGCTTTTGCACCACGTGAAGATGATGGCCATGAGATATCTCTACGCAATGGGCGTAAAGTTCGTTTAGCAATTTCTGCTTCTGCAACGGGCCAGCTGATTTTGATCACCGATTTAACGGAAACTCGTTTACTTCAGTCAAGAATCAGCGACTTACAGCGCCTCTCTTCAATTGGTCGAATGGTTGCTTCGCTAGCGCACCAAGTACGTACACCACTTTCAAGTGCGATGTTGTATGCATCTAACTTAGCTGCACCTAACTTGCCATCCACAACTAAAGATCGTTTTCAGACTAAGCTAATGGACCGTTTACACGATCTAGAAAAGCAAGTGAACGATATGCTGTTGTTTGCTAAGGGTGGGGACAACAAGGTTGTGAAATCATTTTCGATTGCTGATTTAGTCGCTGAGTACTCGCCTATGGTTGAAACTGCGCTGAAAAACAATCAAATCGACTATTTTATAGAAGTAGAGCAAGAAGAAACGACACTGCTTGGTAATTCGAATGCGATTGCCTCTGCTCTAAGTAATTTGGTGATGAACGCGATTCAAATCGCAGGCAAAGAATCTCAAATTGATGTGTTTTTCCGCCCGGTAAACAATGAATTAAAGATTTCGGTACAGGACAGTGGCCCTGGTGTACCGAAAGAGCTTCAAAGCAAAATAATGGAACCTTTCTTTACAACACGTTCTCAAGGCACAGGCCTCGGTCTTGCTGTTGTACAAATGGTGTGTCGAGCACATGAAGGAAGAATAGAGCTAATTTCAGAGGAAGGTGATGGTGCTTGTTTCACGATGTGCATTCCATTGGATCGTCGCCCTACGGCTGAACAAGTAATTGAGACTGGAGAGTAATAATGGCTCAAAGCAAGGTACTGATTGTTGAAGATGATGAAGGTCTACGCGAAGCCTTAGTTGATACGCTGGCGCTGGCTGGCTACGAATGGCTAGAAGCGGATAGCGCAGAAGATGCGTTAGTGAAACTCAAGTCAAACAGTGTTGATATCGTTGTATCTGATGTCCAAATGGCGGGCATGGGCGGTCTTGCTCTGCTGCGCAATATCAAACAGCACTGGCCAAACCTTCCGGTACTATTGATGACCGCGTATGCCAATATTGAAGACGCCGTTTCAGCAATGAAAGACGGTGCGATCGATTACATGGCTAAGCCATTTGCGCCAGAAGTACTGCTTAATATGGTCAGCCGTTACGCGCCGGTGAAATCGGATGACAACGGTGATGCCGTTGTTGCGGATGAAAAGAGCATTAAGTTACTTACATTAGCAGACAAAGTAGCCAAAACGGATGCGAGCGTGATGGTTCTGGGACCAAGTGGTTCAGGTAAGGAAGTGATGTCTCGTTACATTCACAATGCATCGAATCGTAAAGACGGTCCTTTCGTCGCGATTAACTGTGCGGCTATTCCAGATAATATGCTCGAAGCAACCCTGTTCGGTTATGAAAAAGGAGCATTTACTGGCGCCGTTCAAGCGTGTCCAGGTAAGTTTGAACAAGCTCAAGGCGGCACCATTTTGCTGGATGAAATCAGTGAAATGGACATGAATCTACAAGCCAAACTATTACGTGTCTTACAAGAGCGTGAAGTTGAGCGTTTAGGTAGTCGCAAAAGTATTAAACTTGATGTTCGCGTACTCGCAACCAGTAACCGTGATTTGAAGCAGTATGTACAAGAAGGTAACTTCCGCGAAGATTTGTACTACCGACTGAATGTATTCCCAATTGCTTGGCCTGCATTGTGTGAACGCAAAGGTGATATCGAGCCTTTGGCACTGCACTTGATTGAGCGTAACTGCAAAAAATTAGGGATGCCGGTTCCAACTTTAACAACCCAAGCGATCGATAAACTTTTGACTTACACTTGGCCTGGTAACGTTCGTGAGCTTGATAACGTTGTCCAACGCGCTCTCATTCTAAGTGAAGATCACCAGATAGGTTCTGAACATATCTTGCTAGAAGGATTAGATTGGCAAGATGCATCGGGCTTACAACAAATGGTTGAAAATTCAGATGTTTGTGCGCCAACCGTTCAGCCTGTCGCACAGCCAGATTTGAACAAAGCATCGACCTCAAATGCGAGTCTTGGCGGTGAACTTAGAGATCAAGAGTTTGCCATTATTCTTGAAACGTTAGTGGAATGTAATGGTCGACGTAAAGAAATGGCAGAAAAGTTAGGTATTAGCCCACGTACACTACGCTACAAGTTAGCAAAAATGCGTGATGCAGGGATTGATATTCCAAACTAACATGCTATTTTCGACGCCGTAAAGGGATATGGCACATACTTTGCAGCGTCATAAATACAACAAAAGTTTTAGTCAAAGAGTTGACGACCGAGGTATCGATGAAAATTGATGGTTTCCAAAGCGAAATGCAAGCGATGATGTTTGAGGCAGGCAATACTCGACCTGCTGCAACGGGTCAAACCGTAGGTGCCGATTTTGGTCAGCTACTTAATAACGCCATCAACAACGTCAACAGCTTATCTAAAACATCCGGTGATCTACAAATGCGTTTTGACCGAGGCGATGAAAACGTCTCGTTGTCAGACGTTATGATCGCCAGAAATAAGTCGAGCGTCGCGTTCGATGCAACAATTCAGGTGCGCAACAAACTTGTTGAGGCGTACAAAGAATTGATGAACATGCCAGTGTAATCAGTAGGTATCATCTGTGTCAGAGCAAAATCAATCAACAGACCTAGCCGTATCTGAAGGCGGTGATAGCACCATGCTGACAACATCCGACATGGATGCCGGTGTGCAAAATCCAGATCTGGATGAAAAAAGCAGTTCAAAATTTGATATGGCCGTAGGGGATCTTGATCTTCTACGTCAAGTCGTCCTTGTCCTTTCTATCTCTATCTGTGTTGCTCTAATTGTGATGCTTTTCTTCTGGGTAAAAGAGCCAGAAATGCGTCCATTAGGGGCATACGAAACCGAAGAGCTGATTCCAGTTCTTGACTACCTTGATCAGCAAAAGCTCGATTATAAATTAGATGGCAATACCATCTTAGTTCCAACCAGTGAATACAATACGCTTAAGCTCGATATGGTGCGTGCTGGTCTGAATCAGGAAAAACATGCTGGTGACGACATATTGCTGCAAGATATGGGCTTTGGTGTTTCCCAGCGCTTAGAGCTTGAACGACTTAAACTGAGCCGAGAGCGTCAACTATCGAAAGCGATTGAAGAAATGAAACAAGTGCGAAAAGCACGTGTTTTATTGGCGTTGCCTAAGCAGAGTGTCTTTGTTCGTCACAATCAAGAAGCGTCCGCTTCAGTATTTTTGACCCTAAAAACTGGCGCAAACCTCAAGCAAGAAGAAGTCGATTCGATAGTGGATATGGTTTCAAGTGCTGTACCTGGTATGAAGCCAACTCGTATTACGGTGACCGATCAGCATGGTCGCTTGCTTAGCTCTGGTTCGCAAGACCCAGCTTCAGCGGCTCGCCGCAAAGAGCATGAGTTAGAACGTAAGCAAGAACAGGCGCTGCGTGACAAGATTGATTCTGTTCTTATCCCCATTCTTGGTTTTGGTAACTACACCGCACAAGTGGATATTGAATTGGATTTCAGTGCTGTTGAGCAAACTCGTAAGAGCTTTGATCCAAACACGCCATCAACGCGAAGCGAGTACACGTTAGAAGACTATAATAACGGTAGCGTTGTCGCAGGTGTTCCAGGTGCGCTAAGTAATCAGCCTCCTGCCGATGCTTCGATTCCGCAAGATGTTGCGCAGATGAAAGATGGTACAGGTATTGGTCAAGGCTCTGTACACAAAGAAGCAACGCGTAACTTTGAATTGGATACCACAATCAGCCATGAGCGCCGTCAAACTGGTGTCGTCAATCGTCAAACTGTTGCGGTGGCGATTAAGAATCGTGCGATTGTGAATCCAGAAACTGGCCAAACGACTTATCAACCACTCGCGGATGCGGACTTAGCATCTATCCGCCAAGTGTTGATTGGTGCGGTTGGCTTTAGCGAAGGTCGTGGAGACCTACTAAACGTACTTAGCATGCAATTTGCTGAGCCGGAAGTTGAAGTGATGGCCGATGTGCCAATCTGGGAACATCCTAATTTCAACGACTGGGTTCGCTGGTTTGCAAGTGCCTTAGTTATTATTGTGGTCGTAATTGTCCTAGTACGTCCGGCGATGAAGAAATTGCTCAACCCTGCATCGGACGATGATGATCAACTATATGGACCAGATGGCCTGCCTATCGGTGCAGATGGTGAAACCAGCTTGATTGGTGGAGACTTGGAAGGTGGAGAGCTGTTTGAGTTTGGCTCAAGCATTGATCTGCCAAATCTGCATAAAGATGAGGATGTGCTGAAAGCGGTGCGTGCTCTGGTAGCAAATGAACCTGAGCTTGCGGCGCAAGTTGTGAAGAATTGGATGGAAGATGCCTAACGAAATAGTACCTCAGCAAGAGGAAGGCGGTGAGGTAGCAGAGAACGCCGTGGATATAACATCAATACCGGGTGAGGAACGCGCTGCGATTCTTCTTCTTAGTCTTAATGAAGAAGATGCGGCGGGCATTATTCGTCACCTGGAGCCGAAACAAGTTCAACGAGTGGGTAGTGCGATGGCTCGTGCTGCTGACTTAAGCCAAGAGAAAGTAGGTGCAGTGCACCGCGCCTTCTTGGAAGATATTCAGAAATACACCAACATCGGTATGGGCAGCGAAGACTTTATGCGTAACGCTCTTGTCGCTGCACTTGGTGAAGATAAAGCAAATAACCTTGTTGACCAAATTCTATTGGGTACCGGTTCGAAAGGTCTTGATTCATTGAAATGGATGGACCCTCGTCAGGTTGCCAGCATCATTATCAACGAGCACCCGCAAATCCAAACTATCGTACTTTCGTACCTAGAGCCGGATCAATCTGCGGAGATCTTATCTCAGTTTGCAGAGCGTGACCGTCTCGACTTGATGATGCGTATTGCGAACCTTGAAGAAGTTCAGCCATCAGCACTTGCTGAGCTAAACGAAATCATGGAGAAGCAGTTTGCTGGTCAAGCTGGTGCTCAAGCCGCGAAAATTGGTGGCCTGAAAGCGGCTGCCGAAATCATGAACTATATGGATAACAACGTCGAAGGCATCCTGATGGATCAAATCCGAGATCAGGACGAAGACATGGCAACGCAGATCCAAGATCTCATGTTTGTCTTCGAAAATCTTATCGAAGTCGACGACCAAGGTATTCAGAAGTTGCTGCGTGATGTTCCTCAAGATGCGCTACAACGTGCGCTTAAAGGTGCTGACGATGGCTTGCGTGATAAGATCTTCAAGAATATGTCTAAGCGTGCAGCTGAGATGATGCGTGATGATCTGGAGGCAATGCCACCAATCAAAGTATCTGACGTTGAGGCTGCTCAGAAAGAGATCTTGGCAATTGCTCGTCGTATGGCAGATTCCGGTGAGCTAATGCTTGGCGGCGGTGCTGACGAGTTCTTGTAATTTTAGAAAATAAGTTAGGTATCTATGTCTGGGGATAGAAAGCGCGGTTTCTTGCGTTTAGAAGATGATCAAGTCGTTCAAAAAGCGGAACGCTGGGGTATGCCTGACTACACGTCAGATACGCACGGTAAAGCAAAAGAAACGGCGATGAACTATGACCCTAGCTGGATGCCGAGTCTGCCTGAAACTGCGGAAGAAGCCCCTGTTGAATTGACCGATGAAGAAGTTGAACTGATTAAGCAGCAAGCTTATCAGGAAGGTCTCCATCAAGGTCAAGAAGCGGGCTTTAAGCAAGGTTACGAAAAAGGCAAAGAACAAGGTTTAGAAGAAGGTCATAGCGAAGGGCTGGAAGCGGGCAAGTTGGAGGGCGTCGCTGCGGGTCAGGAGTTTATCCAACAGCAAGTTCAGACGTTCGTTGGTCTTGCAAACCAATTTGCTCAGCCGCTTGAGTTGATGAATGCGCAAGTTGAGAAACAGCTTGTCGATATGGTGCTTACCTTAGTCAAAGAGGTGGTTCATGTTGAAGTTCAGACCAATCCGCAAGTTATCCTCGATACGATTAAACAATCGGTCGAATCCTTACCTATCTCTGGTCATGCGATCACCTTAAAACTTCATCCAGATGATGTAGAGATCATTCGTTCTTCTTACGGTGAAGAAGAACTCAACTTCCGTAACTGGACTTTGATGCCAGAGCCAGCGCTAAATCGTGGTGACGTTCAGATTGAAGCGGGTGAGTCGAGTGTCAATTATCGAATGGAAGAGCGAATCCGCAATGTTATTCAAAGCTTTTGTGGGGTGAATCGCCACCAAGGTGGTGAGTAGTGTTAGCCCTCGCGGAGCGCTTATCTCAGTATAAAACCCAAGGACTCACTTGCCGACCTGTTGCGTCTGGCAAGCTGGTGCGAGTGGTGGGCTTGACCCTAGAAGCAACAGGCTGCCGAGCTCCCATTGGCAGTTTGTGCCGCGTAGAAACCATGCACGGTGAGATGGAAGCTGAAGTGGTTGGCTTCTCAGGCGACAACCTTTACCTAATGCCAAGTGAGCAAATCACAGGTGTATTACCTGGTGCTAAAGTCACCCCTTTGACTACAGATACTGGCCTGCCGGTTGGTATGGAGCTATTAGGTCGAGTGATTGACGGTGTGGGAAATCCACTTGATGGTTTAGGCCCTATCTATACGGAAAAGCGCGCATCCTTTAACGCTGATCCCATTAACCCGCTTGCACGCAAACCTATCTCAGAGCCCCTTGATGTCGGCATCAAGGCGATCAATGGCCTGTTAACTGTGGGTAAAGGCCAACGTATCGGTCTATTCGCTGGTTCCGGTGTTGGTAAGTCGGTGACGCTAGGCATGATGACTCGAGGTACAACCGCGCAAGTCGTCGTAGTTGGTTTAATCGGTGAACGTGGTCGAGAAGTAAAAGAATTTATTGAAGAGATTTTAGGTGTGGATGGCCGTCAGCGCTCAGTAGTGGTTGCGGCACCCGCTGACTCTTCTCCTTTGATGCGTTTAAAAGGTTGCCAAACAGCGCTGACGATTGCTGAGTACTTCCGCGATCAAGGCTTAGACGTGCTGCTGTTAATGGATTCATTAACTCGTTTTGCTCAGGCGCAACGTGAAATAGCCCTCTCAGTCGGTGAGCCGCCTGCAACCAAAGGCTATCCACCTTCGGTATTTGCCAAACTGCCTGCACTTGTTGAACGTGCGGGTAACGGCAGCCCAGAGCAAGGCTCCATCACGGCTTTCTTCACCGTATTGACGGAAGGTGATGATCTACAAGATCCTATTGCGGACGCGTCACGAGCGATTTTGGATGGTCACGTAGTGTTATCTCGTGAAATGGCCGATGCCGGACATTACCCTGCGATTGACGTAGAAAAGTCGGTCAGTCGTGTTATGCCTCAGATCACTTCTGAAGAGCATGTACTGATGTCAAAAGCGGTACGCCAAGTGCTTTCTATTTGTCGTAAGAACCAAGATTTGGTTTCAATTGGCGCCTATAAACCGGGTACCGATCCAGCGATTGATGGTGCGTTTACTATCAAGCCTAAACTGGATGGTTACTTGCAGCAGGCGATGAAAGAAAGCGTACCTTATGACATGTGTGTCAACATGCTACGCGGCTTATTGCAAGGGGAGTAGTAGACGATGGATAACGCACTCGAATTTCTTCTTGAACAAGCAAAAGAGCGAGAAAACCAAGCGGTTCTGGCCTTAAACCAAGCGCGTACAGAGCTTGAAGGTTACTACCAACAGCTTAGCCAAATTGAAAAGTACCGCCTTGACTACTGCCAGCAGTTGGTCGATCGTGGCCAGCAAGGTTTGACTGCCAGCCAGTATAGTCACTTGAATCGATTTTTAACGACTTTAGACGAAACGTTAGCCAAGCAAAAGCAGGCTGAATCGCACTTTAAAGGACAGGTCGAAGGTTGTGAGCAGAATTGGCTAGAGAATCGTAAGCAGCGCCGTTCTTATGAATGGTTGATTGAAAAGAAGCGTACAGAAAAAGCCAAACTAGAAAATATTCGTGAACAAAAGCAGATGGATGAGTTCGTTACTCTTCAGTTTGCTCGCAGACCCTCCAATTAATCTATTGTTCTTATTTAGTGGCTCATTTCTTGCATTTTATTCAAAAAATGGGCTTCCAATTGCAGTGTTGCCTCTCTTTAGCTTTGTTATTAGCTGTGCAGGTGTTTGACTATGAATATTAACCTATCGACCGTGACCGACAGTCCAAAAGTGACTAAGACCGCTGCCACGACTGAAATCAGTGAGGCCAGTGAAGAAACGCAATCTGAAGGTTTTTTCTCCAAACTCTCTTCTTTCATCAAAGGCGACAGCACTTCTGAGGGCAAATCAGCGAAAGCAGAAGATGGTGAGGCAGTTGAAGAGTCAGCAGATAAGCCGTTGAAAGGTAAAGCAGAGTCAACTGAAAGCGCGAGTGCTGATGAGTTGCTCATACAGGAAAATAGTAAAGCGGTAAAAGCTGAAATTAGTGACGCTGAAAGCGACGAGCCTCAACAAAAGAGTGCAAAGCTTGAGAAAGATGAAAAGGTCGAACCTGCACCTTTAGTGAAATCGGAAAAGACGACCTCAAGTGAAGCTGAGAAAATCATCGCTGACAATGATGAAGTGTTAAAACGCCTTGATCAATCCAACAGCGCATTGCAAGCAAAAGATGGCAAGCCTTTGCCGCAACAACCTGAAGCTCAAACGAATCAAACCGCTAATCTAAAAACGGACACGGTATCAGACGCCGAGGGCTTGGCGCCTGTAAGTTCGCAAAAAGTGCCTGAGCAAAGTATTCCTCAACAAGATGTAGTAAGCCGTGCTGTGACAGAAGAGCTTGATGCTCCTGAGGTTCAAAATAGTCGCGTAGTAGCTCAGGAGACCTTGCCTAAGCAGACTTCACGTCATCTAGAGGGCGAAGCGTCTGTTGAACAGCAAGGTTCGAATAAAGGTGAAGCGGTTGTGATCCCTGCTGCAGCGCAGAGATTTGTACAAACTGAATCTGCCCCTCAGCCTGAACAACTTGTAGGGCAAAAAACAACGTCTATTTCAGATAGCAAAGAAGCCGCCGTGGCTTCCGGCGTAGCACTCACTGCCGCCGCTACACAAACAAGTGTCAATGATGAAGTGATATTGGAATCAGAGGCTGCAAAGGCTGTTGGCCAAAAAGAAATGATTCAACAGCAAGTGGTTACCGAAGATGACGCTGAGCTGCTAAAAATGGCAGAGAGCAACCTAGCGGAAGACCAAATCACTGAAGCCGCGCTTACCACCAAGGCGGCGGTTGAAGCGGTTGAAGAATCCAATGTTGTGAGTCCAGAAGTGGCTGCTGTTGCCGCTGTTGGAACAAAAGTAGCGACGGAAGCAAAAGTAGATGTTAAAGCCGCTTCGACACCAAAATCTCAAACGGTGCTACAAACGACTGCAAGCAGTGCGTCAGATGTTTCTAGTGCGAGTATTGAAGCTCCGGTAGCTGCGGGCGTGATGGCAGCGGCGGCTATCCCTTGGGCGGTAAACAGTAGTGACGAAGTGACGAGTGACGAGGTCGTACTTAAGTCCTCATCGCAGTTAGAGCCTAAAGCGCAACAAGCTGCGGTGGCCCAGTCTGTTCATCAAGCGCTTGCTCAGTCTCAAACGGCGCAAGTTGCAGCGCAACAAAACGCAGCAGCCCTTGCTCCAACACAAGTCGCGAGCCCTGAAGTGATGGCAAGCCAAATGCAAACGCTCGTGAATGCGCCTGTGAACACACCAGTTAACCCAGCGGTTGCCGAGCAAGCCATGCTTAAAGCCGCGATGAGTGCCAAAACTGTTGGCGGTTTAACTAACGGTTCTGCAGCCAAGAATGAATCCGGCTTAGGGCAAGGCGGTGAGCCAGCATTCGCTCAGCAACTGGCTCAAGCCGCAGGTCTTCAGCAGAGTAGCTCAGGTCAGGTTCGAGCAGAGCAAGCGGCTCAAGTGCCATTGCAAATGAATCGAGAAATGGCCAGTGATCAAGTCGCTGAACGTGTTCAGATGATGCTTTCAAAGAACTTAAAGAACATCGATATTCGATTGGATCCGCCGGAATTGGGCCGAATGCAAATTCGTATGAATATGAACGGTGATGGCGCAACGGTTCACTTTACCGTCGCTAACCAACAAGCTCGTGATGCGCTTGAACAATCAATGCCAAGATTACGAGAAATGCTCGCTCAACAAGGTGTTCAGTTAGGTGATACTTCTGTACAACAGCAAGCGAGTGGGCAGCAACAAAATCGTTATGCAGCGAATGGACAGGGGCAATCTGGTCAAGGTAGCAGCAATCAAGCCGGTATGGGTGAAGAAAACCTTGAACCAGACATCAATCTTGATTTGAATGTCGCTGCAAAGCGTGATGGAATCAGTTATTACGCTTAAACTATAAAAACACCAACATAAAGAGAATGTTAAGTTATGGCAGTCGATGAAGTCGAAACCGAAGCTCCCAAAGGGAAAGGCAAACTCATAATTATCATCGTAGCGGTTGTGGTTCTTCTGCTTGGCGGTGGTGGCGCTGCTTTTTTCTTGATGGGTTCAGATGAAGAAGCAACAGAAGAAGCTGCTACGCAACAAGAAGTGGTTGCGCCAACTGAGCCTGTGGCTTACGTAAATATTGCCCAACCTTTTATCTTTAATGTTACGGGTGATAAACGCGATCGCTTAGTCCAAATTAAAGTTCAGCTGATGGTTCGTGGTAGCGAAAATGAAAATTTAGCTCGTTATCACTCTCCATTGGTTGAAAGTTCTTTGTTGAGTACGTTTGCTTCTGCGACGGTAGAGCAGCTAAGAAGTGCCAATGGCCGAGTTGAGCTTCGTGATAAAGCAACAGAAGACATTAAAGCCAGTTTAACGCGTGCAGTAGGACAACCAGTTATCGAACGTGTTCTATTTACCGACTTTGTCATCCAATAGGTGAATCGTGACAGATCTATTAAGCCAAGATGAAATCGATGCGCTACTTCACGGGGTAGATGATGTTGATGAGGTTGAAGAAGAGTCGGTTGCCAGTGATGCGAGTGCCGTAGACTTTGACTTCTCTTCTCAGGACCGCATTGTACGTGGTCGAATGCCGACGCTGGAGCTCATCAATGAGCGCTTTGCTCGTCATATGCGTATCAGCCTATTCAACATGCTGCGAAAAACAGCAGAGGTGTCGATAAACGGCGTTCAAATGATGAAGTTCGGCGAATATCAAAACACGCTTTATGTTCCGACCAGTTTGAACATGGTGCGTTTTCGCCCGCTAAAAGGTACCGCGCTCATTACCATGGAAGCGCGCTTAGTGTTTATTTTGGTAGAAAACTTTTTTGGTGGTGATGGTCGATTCCATGCACGTATCGAAGGTCGTGAGTTTACCCCGACTGAACGTCGAATCGTTCAGTTACTACTGAAAATTGTTTTTGAAGATTACAAAGAAGCTTGGTCGCCAGTTATGGGGGTTGAGTTTGAGTATTTGGATTCCGAAGTAAACCCAAGTATGGCGAATATTGTGAGCCCTACGGAAGTGATCGTTGTTAGTTCATTCCATATTGAGGTGGATGGCGGCGGCGGTGATTTCCACGTTGTTATGCCTTACTCGATGGTAGAGCCGATTCGAGAATTGCTCGATGCCGGTGTCCAATCCGATAAGATGGAAACCGATGTCCGTTGGAGCACTGCACTACGTGAAGAAATCATGGATGTGCCAGTTAACTTCCGCGTGAACTTGTTAGAGCAAGATATCTCTCTGCGTGACTTAATGGAGTTACAACCGGGCGATATTATCCCGATCACTATGCCAGAGCATGCGACGATGTTTGTGGAAGAACTCCCAACTTATCGTGTGAAAATGGGTCGCTCAGGTGAAAATCTTGCGGTTCAAGTTTCTGAAAAAATTAAACGACCAGATGTGGTTAAAACCGATATTGCTTTCCTTGGTAAAGACGTCATTTCCGAACTGGAAGATGATGAAGGGGAAATCGAAGATTAATAGAGAATTGTAGGTATTAGGTATGGAACCAAGTGACGACCAAAAATTGGCTGACGAATGGGCTGCTGCTTTAGGAGAAGATCCAGCCGCACCCGAGATCGATGTCGATGAGGTTATGTCTGCCCAGTTAGATGAGCTGCAAGATACATCTTCGCCAATTTCTGACGATGAACGCCGTAAGCTCGATACTATTTTGGATATCCCAGTGACTATTTCGATGGAAGTAGGTCGCTCACAAATCAGTATTCGTAACTTACTTCAATTGAACCAAGGCTCTGTCGTAGAGCTTGAGCGTCTCGCTGGTGAATCTTTAGATGTATTGGTTAATGGCACATTGATCGCACACGGTGAAGTTGTTGTGGTCAACGATAAGTTCGGTATTCGTCTTACCGATGTTATTAGTCAAACTGAGCGTATTAAGAAACTAAGGTAGAGTATGGCTTATAAGGTTAAGGGGCACTTACTCTTTACGCTTGCTCTGTTCTCATCCTCTTCGTTGGCCGCCACACCAGGCAGACAACTAGATTTAGCGACCACTTTTGGGTCGCTTTTGTTCGTTATTGCGTTCATTCTTTTTTTAGCCTGGCTTTTAAAAAGAATGCGAATTCCTTCGTTAGGTAATCAACAAGGATTGAGCGTGGTTCGTCAAATTGCCGTAGGCAGTCGCGAGCGAATCATGATTGTTCAAGCAGGCGAAGAACAGTTTTTAGTGGGCGTTACTGCGCAGTCGATTCAATTGATTTCTAAATTGGATAAACCTTTATCTCAGGAGGAGCTGAATAAAGCAGGGTTAGCAACCAGTCCGTTTGCCAACCAACTAAGTCAGCTATTGAAAAAGAATGATAAAAGCTAGCCAACTGTCAGCCCTTTTATTGGCGTCAATTCTCTCCTTGTTTTCTACGCTCTCTTTGGCTCAAGAAGAGATAGACACGCCGCTCCCAAATAATGCGGTCCCGTCGCAATCAGTGACAGTGAGTGCGATGACGCAAGAGCAAGGCGCTAACCGAACAATTACTACCGGCAGCTTTACAGGTGGCGGTGGTGGTGTACCAGCATTTACCATGACCACCAATCCTGATGGCAGCGAAGACTACTCAGTCAATTTGCAGATTCTGGCTCTAATGACCATGCTGGGCTTCTTGCCTGCGATGGTGATTTTGATGACGTCATTTACTCGTATTGTGGTGGTGATGTCGATATTGCGTCAGGCTATGGGTCTACAACAAACGCCGTCGAACCAAGTGATCATCGGCATCGCTATCTTTTTGACTTTCTTTATAATGTCGCCAGTGCTGAACAAAATTAACGATACGGCGATTCAGCCCTACATTAATGAGCAAATCAGTGCTCGTGATGCATTTGATTTGGCTCAAGCGCCGATGAAAGATTTCATGCTCAAACAGACTCGTGTCAAAGACCTGGAAACGTTCGTTAATATTTCTGGCTCTACCGCGACCGCTCCAGAAGACGTGTCTATGGCGGTATTGATTCCGGCATTCATTACGTCAGAGCTGAAGACCGCATTCCAGATTGGTTTTATGCTGTTCTTGCCATTCTTGATAATTGACTTGGTTGTGGCCTCGGTATTGATGGCCATGGGTATGATGATGCTTTCTCCGATGATCGTATCCTTGCCATTTAAGCTTATGTTGTTCGTACTGGTGGATGGTTGGAACTTGATACTCTCAACTTTGGCCGGCAGTTTTGCCTTGTAGCGGGAGAACATTATGACTCCTGAGATATTCGTCGAGTTATTCAGAGATGCACTATGGATGGTTCTCATCATGGTGTGTGCGATCATTATTCCCAGCCTATTGATTGGTCTTGTGGTAGCGATTTTTCAGGCGGCAACCTCGATTAACGAACAAACGTTAAGCTTTTTGCCACGTTTGATCGTGACATTGTTAGCGTTGATGCTGTTTGCCCACTGGATGACTCAAATGATGATGGAGTTCTTCTTCAATATTATAGAGCGCCTGCCGCAGGTGCTGTACTAGCCTATGGAATTTCCGACTGGCCTTATTCTTGATTGGATAGCGAATTACTTTTGGCCTTATTCTCGGATAGCGGCCATGTTAATGGTGATGTCAGTGACTGGCGCTCGTTTTGTATCAACTCGGGTGCGATTGTACTTAGGTTTAGCAATCACATTTGCGGTGATGCCTATCATCCCCGCTGTACCTGAAAATATTGAATTGCTTTCTTTCGCTGGCTTTATGACATTGCTAGAGCAGATCATTATTGGTGTCGCGATGGGGACTGTCACCCAATTCATGATTCAAACGTTTGTTATTTTGGGTCAAATCCTTGGTATGCAGTCGAGCTTAGGTTTTGCTTCTATGGTCGATCCGGCTAACGGACAAAATACGCCCTTGCTTGGTCAGCTTTTTATGTTCTTAGCGACCATGTTTTTCTTGGCAACTGATGGTCATTTAAAAATGATCATGCTGGTGGTGATGAGTTTCCAATCGTTGCCCATCGGCAGTGGTTCGTTAACGACAGTGGATTTTCGTGAGCTGGCACTTTGGCTTGGAACCATGTTTAAAGTGGCGCTAAGTATGTCTCTATCCGGCATTATCGCTTTGCTGACCATCAACCTTTCATTTGGCGTGATGACTCGTGCAGCACCTCAGTTAAACATTTTCTCATTAGGTTTTGCGTTTGCTTTGATGGTGGGTTTGCTACTGTGTTGGTACATCCTAGGCGGGTTATACAGTCACTATGAGCTATTCTGGGTACAAGGCGAGCAGCAAATTTGTAGTTTCATTCGTTTAGATTGCTAATTTTCGCATTATTAGGAGATTGGATTGGCAGAGTCTGACGGTCAAGAACGTACCGAAGACGCCACGCCCAAGCGCTTGCAACAGGCCCGAGAAAAAGGGCAGGTTGCAAGGTCAAAAGAGTTGGCGTCTGTATCAGTGCTGGTGGTTGGTGCAATATCGCTCATGTGGTTTGGCGAGGGGCTTGCTCGCGCTTTATTCACGGTAATGGAGCGTCTTTTCTCACTCTCCCGCGAAGAAATCTTCGATCACGTAAAACTGTTTGATATTGCCTTAGGCTCACTTACCAGCTTGATTCTACCGCTGATCCTTATCCTAGTGACGCTATTTGTTGCGGCAGTGGCTGGGGCCGCAGGTGTTGGCGGTATCAGTTTTTCTGTTGAAGCAGCCATGCCAAAGCTTTCAAAAATGAACCCGTTAAGTGGTTTGAAGCGCATGGTTGGTATGCAAAGCTGGGTTGAGTTGATTAAATCGATTCTGAAAGTGGCTTTGGTATCTGGCATGGCGTTTTATCTCATCAATGCCGCGAAAGAAGATCTCTTCCAATTGAGTATGGATGTCTTCCCGCAAAACATTTTCCACGCCTTAGATATCCTGCTTAATTTTGTTTTGTTGATCAGTTGTTCATTGTTGATTGTGGTTGCTATCGATATCCCTTTTCAGATCTGGCAGCACGCAAATCAATTGAAGATGACTAAGCAGGAAGTGAAAGACGAATACAAAGAGACAGAAGGTAAGCCGGAAGTTAAAGGTCGTATTCGTATGCTCCAACGTGAAGCGGCGCAGCGAAGAATGATGGCAGAAGTGCCGCAAGCCGATGTTATCGTGACCAACCCAGAGCACTTTTCTGTTGCTTTGCGTTATAAGCAAAATAGTGATAGAGCTCCGATTGTGGTTGCTAAAGGTACTGACCACATGGCGCTGAAAATTCGAGAAATAGCGCGTGAACATGATATTTACGTCATTCCGGCCCCACCTTTGGCCCGTGCACTTTACCACTCCACTGAGCTAGAACAAGAGATCCCAGACGGGCTGTTTACCGCCGTAGCTCAGATACTTGCTTATGTATTCCAGCTTAAGCAGTACCGTAAGCGTGGCGGCCAACGACCAAACCTTAAAACCTCAGAGCTGCCAATTCCACCAGACTTGAGAAAATAGAGGTTCACTCTTAAGGATGACGAGGTTTTTGATATCTGTCACTCCATAGAGTGGCTTCTACGTTACTTCTCTGGAATTGAAAGCAGTACCAATAGCGCGCCATCACCGCCAAACTCAAGTGGCGCTTGATGGAACGCCATAACATCCGGGTGTTGAGCTAGCCAAAGAGGTGCTTTCTGTTTGAGAATATGCTTCCCGATGCCGTGTTGTACACACGCGCAAGAAATCTCATTCTTTACGCAGTATGCGATCATCGCACCAAGCTCGCGTTTTGCCTCAACTTGCGTCATCCCATGCATATCCAGAAAGACATCGGGTACGTATACGCCGCGACGTAGACGCTTCACTTCGTATTGTGAGACATCATCACGCGCGTAACGGGTTGGACCTTCCTCATTGAGTAATGGTACGAACTCATCAGAAAAATAAAATTCAGAATCCGTTGCTTCACGACTGGTACGCTTGATTTCTTTTTGCTTAGTATTTCTTTTTGGTTGCTGGACTATGGTATCCTGTGACAACTTTTTTACGCCTTGTACTGCATCCCTAAAAAGGGCGAAATCATCGTCAATGTCGGTGTCTTTTTTGCTCATGGGTAATCAATACGTAAATAAAAATGCTATTGGCAGTATTGTAGCGCTTTTCGGAGGCAATTTTGGATAAGATTTTTGTAGAAGAAGCGGTTTCAGAACTTCACACGCTTCAAGATATGATTCGTTGGACAGTGAGCCGTTTCAACGCCGCTAACCTTTTTTATGGTCACGGCACTGATAACGCATGGGATGAAGCTGTTCAGCTTGTTCTTCCTACTCTGTACCTGCCAATTGATGTGCCTCCGCATGTATTGAACTCTCGCCTAACCAGCAGCGAGCGCCTTCGCATTGTTGAGCGAGTAGTGAAGCGTATCAATGAGCGTACTCCAACGGCTTACTTAACTAATCGTGCATGGTTCTGCGGTCTTGAATTCTTTGTTGATGAGCGCGTACTTGTGCCTCGTTCTCCAATTGGTGAATTGATTCAAGCGGAATTCCAACCTTGGCTAGTTGAAGAACCAACACGCATTATGGACCTATGTACAGGTAGCGGTTGTATCGCAATTGCTTGTGCGCATGCTTTCCCTGATGCTGAAGTGGACGCGATTGATATTTCTACCGATGCACTACAGGTTGCTGAGCAAAACGTGCAAGACCACGGTATGGAGCAACAAGTTTTCCCTATCCGTTCTGATCTATTTCGTGATCTACCAAAAGAGCAGTACAACCTGATCGTATCGAACCCACCGTATGTAGACGAAGAAGATATGAACAGCCTGCCTGATGAGTTTACTCATGAGCCTGAGCTTGGTCTTGCAGCGGGTACCGACGGTCTAAAACTGGTACGTCGTATTCTGGCTAACGCACCAGATTATCTAACTGAGAATGGTATTCTTATTTGTGAAGTGGGTAATTCAATGATCCACATGATGGAACAATACCCGCATATTCCGTTCACTTGGATTGAATTTGAAAACGGCGGCCACGGTGTATTCATGCTAACGCGTGAACAAATGCTTGAGCATGCGGCAGAGTTTTCTATCTACAAAGACTAATCTTTCCCAAGCCATTTATTTTAAACGCCAAGCTAGAGGGGGCCTCTAGCTTGGCGTTTTTTATGCGGGCTAAAAAGCAAAATAGTTCGTGATTAGGGGTTTACATCAAAACATATTAAAGCCACTATGAATTTACGAACAATTGAAGTGTAAAGCTCTGTATACAGGGCCAATAAGTTTGAGGAAGTAATGGCAGGAAACAGTATCGGACAACATTTCCGAGTGACCACATTCGGAGAAAGTCACGGTATCGCACTAGGATGTATCGTTGACGGATGCCCACCGGGGCTAGAGATTTCAGAATCAGATATTCAAATCGACCTAGATCGTCGTCGACCAGGCACTTCTCGCTATACCACTCAGCGTCGTGAACCGGATGAGGTAAAAATCTTATCTGGTGTATTTGAAGGTAAAACCACGGGTACTTCGATCGGTCTGCTTATTGAAAATACAGACCAACGCTCAAAAGATTATTCAGAAATTAAAGATAAGTTCCGCCCAGGCCACGCGGATTATACTTACCACCAAAAATATGGTGTGCGTGACTACCGTGGCGGTGGTCGCTCTTCTGCTCGTGAAACGGCAATGCGTGTTGCAGCTGGTTCGATCGCTAAAAAGTACCTGAAGCAAGAGTTCGGTGTTGAAATCCGTGCTTATCTATCTCAGATGGGTGACGTTGCGATTGAGAAAGTTGATTGGGATGAGATTGAAAACAATGCTTTCTTCTGTCCAGATGCAGACAAGGTTGAAGCTTTTGACCAACTGATCCGCGACTTGAAAAAGCAGGGTGATTCCATTGGTGCCAAGCTGCAGGTCGTCGCAACCAATGTGCCTGTTGGTTTAGGTGAACCTGTTTTTGACCGACTTGATGCAGATATTGCTCATGCTCTGATGAGTATCAATGCGGTGAAAGGTGTCGAAATTGGTGATGGTTTCGATGTGGTTTCTCAAAAGGGCAGTGAGCACCGTGATACGCTAACGCCAGATGGTTTTGGTAGTAACCACGCAGGCGGCATTTTGGGTGGTATCTCTACGGGTCAAGATATTGTCGCGAATATTGCGTTGAAACCAACGTCGAGTATTACTGTTCCTGGTGAGACCATTACGCGCCAAGGTGAACCAACTGAGTTGATTACGAAAGGTCGTCATGACCCATGTGTTGGTATTCGCGCAGTGCCTATTGCCGAAGCGATGCTGGCGATTGTCGTCCTTGACCACCTACTACGTCATCGTGGTCAAAACCATGGTGTTACAACAGAGACTCCGAAGATTTAACTTTTACTAGGCCTCACATTATTGTGGGGCCTATTTTCCTCTTATAATCCCCGCGAAATCGACATATTTACCACTTTTTCTATCAATAAGTAGCACATGAATATCTTCTTTTAGTGCAGCATCTATCGCGAGTGGCGCCAGAAAAACGATCTCTTCATCTAGATCTGTCTCTAGGCTTTTATTGGTATTACCGTGTTTAACAACGATGGTTTGGTTGTGTTTAGCGCAGACAAAAGCGTAGCGCGGAAGTGAAGTAGTCATACTTGAACTCAAAACTGTCAATGATGTTTTTATCAATTGAATCATTCAGTGGGCTGATAAACAAAAGTTTTGTTGTAAGGTCGTGTAATAGGTTGCTTACATAGCCTTACTCTTTTTTTAGTATGGATTTGTTACATTGATGAAAAAATAATCGAGGCGCTCAGTGGAACTGGATTCAATTTATTCGAATCAGGCGGATTATATTCAGAGCTTGGTGAGATATCAGCACGGTGGTTTTGTGTATGGCTTATATCAAGGACATCTCTTTAATAGCGTGTTTCAGCCTATTGTAGACCGGACAGGTGAGTTATTCGCATTTGAAGGGTTGGTTCGTATTAAAGATAGCCTGAATAATATGATTCATACAGGGGACTATTTTTCTTCTTTGAAGCCCGGAGACAAAGCGAATGTTGTTACCACTTTATTGTGTGCTAAGTTGCATTCCATCAACCTAGCGCATACGCGGCATAGAGATAGAAAGCTATTTATCAATGTTTCCCCATCCGTTTTCTCTCTACTAGCCAATCACCTCCAAGCGATAGAATATCTACTCTTGAGACTAAAATGTTTAAGAATGAGTTGCTCCCAAATCGTGTATGAAATTACCGAGTTTGAAGACTCAGATCTCAGTGGGATCGTGAAAGGCAAGCAAAGATTGGCTGAACACGGTATTGCAACAGCTTTAGATGATTACGGAACGCATTACTCTACTCGGGCGAGGGCGTTACAAATTCGCTCTCCCTATCTAAAGATTGATCGTAGTTTTGTTGGTGATCAACAGTTTGTTCGTCACGCTGTCGAACTTGCGCAACAGATAGGAGCAAAAACTATCGCGGAAGGAATCGAGACCGAGCAAGAGTATTGGCTTTGCCGAGAATGTGGTGTCGATTACTTTCAAGGGTATTGGGTTGCGAGACCAATGGAGAGCCAAAAGTTAGAACAATACTAAGTTGGAAAAGTGCTGTTCATCAATATACGTGTGTGAATCTGTTGAATGTGAGCGCTATCTCTAAATTGTATGTAACTGATTGTTATGGGTTTGTTCTTAGTTGAGCTTTATCACTTTATTGAGAGGATAACTCAATACTATTCACTTAGTTTATCAACAATAAAGTGAATAAAGACAATGAAGAAGAGACTCTTATCTAGCGCGATCCTACTATCACTAGCATTTCCTAGTTTGGCCAATGATGGTGATATTCATCAAGTGACAATCTTAGGAACCTCTGATCTACACGGTCACTTTATGCCGTGGGACTACGCGGCAGATAAACTCAATATGCGGGGAAGTCTTAGTCAAATAGCGACCAAAGTAAAACAAATCCGCAATGAACAGCCTAATACTATTTTGGTCGATGCTGGCGATACGATTCAAGGGAATTTCGTCGAGACATTTAAAGATGAACCGATTGATCCAATGATGCTTGGCTTCAACGAAATGCAATATGATGTTTGGGTGTTAGGTAATCATGAATTTGACTTTGGCCTAGATGTATTAAATCGCTCATTGACTCAGTTCAAAGGCCATTCACTTGGTGGCAATATTAAACGCGCTGATGGCAACCCTTTCTTACCTGGTTATAAAGTTTTAGAGCGTAATGGAATCAAAATTGGGGTGATCGGAATGGATACTCCAATGACTCAAGTATTCGCAGAAGGCACCAATCGCCTTCAAGGAGTGACCTTTACTAACCCAACTTTAGAAGTGAAAAAGGTCATTGATAAAATTGATGACCAAGTTGATGCCATTGTTTTGGTGGCTCATATGGGGTTAGACAATGAAAATGATATTGCAAATACTGGTGTAACAGATATTGCCAATGCTAACCCTGAGCTGGATGCGATTGTCGCTGGACATATGCATACTCGAATAGATAAAGCAGTGGTAAATGGCGTAATTATTACTGAACCAGATAAGTATGGTCGCGCGCTATCACGAGTGGACTTACAGTTTGAGGAACGAGGCGGCCAGTTTACTTTAATCAATAAAGATAGCTTCACTTATAAAATCAAAGGAACAGAATCTGATAAGGCGATGGAAGCACTTTACCAGCCATACCACAAGCGTTTAAGAGAGATGGCCAACCGTGAAGTAGCTCAATTAACAGGTGTTGATCTCGTACCTGAAAATGAAATTCGCGGCATTCCGCAGGTTCATGTTCAAGATACGGGTATTAGTGCTTTGTTCCAAGAAGCGAGCTTTTTCTATGCACCTAAAGCAAATGTGATTGCGCTTCAGATTGACAATGATAATGCGGAACTAGATGTAGGCCCAATCAAAGCTAAGGACATCGCTTACAACTACCAATATGCCGGAGGTGAAATTACGGTATATCAAATGACAGGCAAAGAGCTAAAAACTTACATGGAGTGGTCAGCTGGTTACTTTAATTCAGTAAAAGTCGGTGATGTGACATATAGCTTTGACCCTAAACGACGTGCATCTAAATATTCGACAAATGATTTCTTTGCGGGTGTCACATACCAGATTGACCTAACCAAACCTAAAGGTCAGCGTATTACTGATTTGAAGTTTGCAGATGGGACTGCTGTGACTGATGACAGTGACATTCGGATCGGTATGAACAGCTATCGAATGGGGCACCTAACGAAAAGCGGTGGAGTGCTTGAAGGACGAACTTTCCCTGTTTTATTTGATACCGAAGTTGAATACGGTGAAGAGCAAGGCACCATTCGCAACTTAACCATTCGCTATTTGACGGAGCAAAAACAAGGTACCTATGAGGGTAAGCCACAGCAGCGCTGGCAGCTTGTTGGACTTGATGATACATATGCACTGCAGCGTGAGATTGTAAAATCAATGCTAAGCAGTGGCGAGATCGAAGTACCGAGTAGCGAAGACGGTCGCTACACTAATATCGCTTCCATTAATGTCAAAGAGTTGATTTTGTCGTCTCCAGAAGAAAAACAAAAGGCGCTTAAGGCTCGCCAAGATAAATTGGCTCAAGCGTCAGAGAGTGATAAGCGTGTATTGAAGCGAGAAATTGCACTTATAAATGCTTTGAACTAAAACAAAAAAGGCTTGGATTAATCCAAGCCTTTTCTATCAGTGAAGAGAACCTTCCGTTTCAAGATGGAATGAAGGTAAACGCCACTTGAAGCGTACCGCTGCCATTCGAAGTAGGTAACCCACCACTAACGTAGAGATTGTTGCCGTTACGTCGTTAATGCCAAACTCTAGAAGCGCAAGATATAAACCGGACGCAACCAAAGCGACAGAGGCATAGAGCTCTTCATGTAAGACGAGCGGTGTTTGGCGGCAGATTAAATCACGTAGTAAACCACCAAATACACCAGTCACTAGCGCAGACACCATACAAATCATTGGGTGTAAGCCCATGCCTAGTGCTACTTTTGTACCGATAATGCTAAAAACGATAAGCCCTAGAGCATCTAAGCGAATGAACAGGCCCTTAAGTTTGATTACCCACTTAGCTAATCCCGTAGTTAATACACCCGCGATACAGGTAATGGCTAAGAACTCAGGGTTCTTTACCCAGCCGAGAGGGTAGTGGCCGAGTAAAATATCTCGAACTGTACCACCACCAATCGCTGTGGCACTGGCTACCAGCATGACCCCAAACCAATCCATTTTTCGGCGGCCGGCGCTGAGCGCTCCTGTCATCGCTTCTGCTGTGATACCAATAATGTATAAAACGCTGAGTAACATTGTGTTTAGCCTTAGAAAACGCAGAATAATCAATCTGCCATCTTATAAATTAAGGCGTGAGTGTAGTGGCAAATGTGATCTCTGACGAATGAGATTTTGTGAAGACGAAAACGTTTTTCCGATAACTTTTTCTAATGTCACTACTCTCGGTAGGGATTTGCAAATGAGATCAAAAATGCGAGAATGCGGCACGAAGTAAAATACGATCCATTAATTGAGTTATGCAGCACGAGTATCAAGACTTAATCACCATTTTTAATGACACTTTCTTAGACGAATTTAATACCAAATTAGAGCTAGGAGGGGATGAGCCTATCTACCTACCAGCTGATGAAAATTCACCGCACCATCGCATTATTTTTGCTCGTGGTTTTTACGCTTCGGCTTTACATGAAATAGCGCACTGGTGTGTCGCTGGACCAGAGCGTCGTTTATTGGAAGATTTTGGCTATTGGTATGAGCCTGATGGTCGAACAGCTCAAGTGCAAGCTGAGTTCGAAAAAGTAGAAATAAGACCTCAAGCTTATGAATGGATACTCGCTAACAGCGCGGGTTTTCCGTTTACCGTAAGTTGCGATAATTTAAATGGTGACTTTGAACCAGACCGTTTAGCATTTATGGCAAAGGTTCACTCCGAAGTAATGGGTATTTTGGGTCAAGGCCTGCCGCCTCGAGTTAAAATGTTGTCTGATGCGCTTCGTCTGTTTTACCAAACACCTGAACTTGCTGCTGAGCAGTTTGAAGTGAAATAGAATTGAAAAGAAGCCACATTGCGTGGCTTTTTTATTGTATGATCATGGCTTATTGATATGGCTCGTTATTGAATTAACCAATCTGTATGAGCTTGATTATCATGTTCTAGCGTGTAAATCATTGCTGGGGTGCCGGGCTCCATGACCGAAACGACTGCCACTAAAGAGTCACAGTGATTGGCCACTCTGAGTTCGTATTGGCCCGCTCCATCTTTCAGTGCGGCTTTAATCAAGCACTGATCATAGTTGATGTTATCGACTCCGTTACTATTGTCACAAATAGAAATGTAAGCTTGCTTGGAATCTAGTCCAGGCAAAGAGACATCGATATCAACGTGATAGACAGATTCCAGTGCATTGTCATTGTCGATCTTCAAGTCTTTTAGCTCTACTGGTGCTTTTGTTGAACCACTACCTCCTGAAGAAGAAGAGCTACCACCGCCACCACCTCCACAGGCAATAAGACCAAGAGAACAGCTGAGGATGACACTAAGTTTAAGTTGATTGTTCATATTGTGCTCCTTAATCTGCGTAGATTTTGCTAGCTGTGGATTGGGTGTACCAAGTTGGATCAGTATTGCCTGAGCTGTCCTGCGCAAATCCTGCGAATTGAGTATAAGCTTCGAGAATATTGACCTGTTCCAATGGGTGTTTCCATGTGTTTGGAATCTCTATTGCCCAAGGCAGTCCGTTGGCGTCATGGAAGTGAGTATCGCCACTTGATGCATCAACGCCTTTGGTTTTATAAGTCGAAACAAATTTGGATGTTGGAGCGTTGTTTTTAAGGTGGATCTCAAGTCCTCGGCCAGGGTATCCCCCAGAGACTTCTAATCCCACTTCACCGTAGTAATGGCCTGGTGCAGCAAAGATGAATGGGTCGTATGGAAATTCTGGCATTGCGCTCATCGCGACTGCATTTTTAAGTGATAATGTGAGTTGCCAGCTAGGACGATAAGCGGTGCCACAGTTATCTTGAGTCCTAAACATGGTGCAGTTTTCAGCTTCGCCAGCTTCGGTAATATCCCACAAATCCTCATGAATGATGAAGACAGCATCGATGGTATCTGCTTCAAGAACCTCAGCATTTGAGAGCGTGCCGTTAATGGTCAGTTCAATCGAGTCCTCTTTGATGTCGCTACGCGCAACGTTTGGTAGGCGAATGGCAAAACCTGAGCGATTGTCGCCCCCCAAAGCGGCTATTTGCCCTTCGATTTTTAGGCGAATCACTTGGTTGTCGAGTTGATATTCAGTGAACTTGACGTTCATCAATACGTCGTTCATGTCGTAGTCACCCACCAGCGGGTATTGATCTTCATAAGCAAAGGTCACGTAAGCGCCGCTGCTTGGATAGTTCTCTGTGACAACACCACTTTCGGTAATATCGACTTGGTAGTCTTCGACTTCACCGGACGGAACACCACCTGAAGGTCCAATTCCTGAGGTGTTAGAGAGTCTAAATCGCGCCCATGTGTCGCCAACATCTGCCCACGTTGGCACCGTGAAAAAGACATCTCCGGTATTTTCGTCAACGCTTAAATCATCAATGATTAATTCGTCAGATTCGAAGGTGCCATCGCGGTCAAAGTCAATCCAAGCATTGAGAACAGAATCATCACTTGCGCCATTGACTGTCGCAATCACTTTGCTGACTTGGCCGACTTGAATCGGTACTGGGAACTGAATGCCATCTTCGTCGTCTGAGCCGTCCGAGCTGTCATCACTTAACGGGTAGGGGCTGCCTTCAGCTTCACCATCTACAAGTGTGCCGAGTTTCAAATCAGACAGGCCATGGCGAGCCCCCAGTTGATCGTAAGAGGTTTGATAGCTGTCAGGTGCATCGCCAAAATCGGTATAGATGCTGGGCTCAACAGGCGCTAATGCACAACGAGCTCCATCGTTCGAACTACTTGAAGGACCGTAAGCGAAAAAGTTGGCACTGGAGTTGTTGCCATTAATGGTTACTCGGAAAATGTAGCCATTACTATTATTGCTACCGTACAAGTTGCCATTAACATCAAAATAAATCGCGCCGAAAGTGAGCTTATACCCTAGCGCTGCTTTGTCCAACATTTGGTTTAACTGAGTACTGCTCCCATTTGAAACATCAATTTCCCAAAGGTAGCCATTGGCGTCGATGGAATAGGCCAAACCGTTATCAGGATGGAAAGCAAGGTCATAGATGGAAGGGTTGCCAAACTGACTGGAGTCGGCAACTCGCTCCATGGTTTCGCTAACAAGATCAATGCGATAGAGTCCATAGCTAGGACGATAGCCATACCAAGCATTTTCATCTAACGATACGTCACCAACGTAAATAGCGGTAGGTGCACCTTGCGGCTTTGAAATGGATAGGGGGTATTTGGTGAAGGTCGCGTCTATTTTCGCTAGGGATTGGGCACCATAATCCCAGCCATAAATAAAGTTATCGTGTTGGCTATAGCCCACGGCATTTATTTTATCGCTACCGAGTGAAGAACTCATGGTGATGTAGCTACCCAGATCAATATTGACGCCATAAGCAACGGGCAGACCCGACGGATTTTGAATAAGGAAAGCTTCCGTCGGACAATCGGTAAATGGGGTTTCTGCTGCTACATAGGATGATAAGCCACTAACACTAATTGACAGGAACAGTCCCTTGAGAAGATGATTCGATTTCATTGTATTGCCCCTCATTTGAATGCGATTAAATGACTGACTGCATACGCCATGCCACACTCTGAAGCCTTGTGATACTTAGGGTTTGCGTTCGTATTCTCAATGTGAGAAGCTTCTGCATTCTTTTTGAGAAGCAAACTGATTTAGGCGAATAACCACCATGATTATTGAATTTGAAGAAAAGCTCATTGAGCTGATTGATGTACGTATTTCCTCAGCGTCAGATGATGAGTTGTTCGCTGGTGGTTATCTACGTGGTCATATTTCACTTTCTGCTGCCGCGTGTGAAGAAGAAGGCATCAATGATGTTGATGTCCTAAAACAACGCATTGAAGCAAGCTTAGAAGCGGCGCGTTCAGAGTTGACGCCTGCAGATCGTACGATTGTTAACGATTTATGGCAGGAACTAGCAAATCTCGCTTAATTTTGTTGAGGGATGCTGAAACTGTATCGATAGAGGTTGTTCGAATTTTTCGAACAACCTCTTTTTATTTTTGCTGTTGTTGGGAAAGGGGACGAGGGATATTCTAATCCTACAAACCGAGAGACAGAAAAAGGTAATCATTATGAGAATCGTAGCATTTGGCGCATCAACCAGTTCAACATCAATCAACAAAGCTCTTGCAACTTACGCAGCGAACCAAGTGGAAGGGGCGCAAGTACAGGTGCTAGATATCAATGACTACTCTGTTCCTATGTTCAGTGAAGATACTGAAAAAGAGATTGGTCAGGCAGAAGGAGCAAGAGCATTCTTGGCCGATTTAGCTGAAGCGGATGCGATTGTTATTTCGTTTGCGGAGCACAATGGGTCTTATGCTGCAGCGTACAAAAACCTGTTTGATTGGGCTAGCCGAATTGATCGCAGTATCTTCCAAAACAAGCCTGTAGTACACCTTGCGACATCGCCAGGCCCTGGTGGCGCACAAACGGTACTTGCTGCTGCAACTGGTTCAGCGCCATACTTTGGTGCAGATGTAAAAGCATCGGTATCAGTCCCTAGCTTCTATGATAATTTTGATTTCGAAACGGGCTCGATTAGCAATGAAGAGATTGCTCAACAAGTGAAAGAAGCGGTGGCTCAGTTAGCCTAACCTCTAGTGAAGCACAAAAGAACGCAGTGATGAGTGATCACTGCGTTTTTTTATGGACGGCATATTACAGCGCTGTAATGGCTTTGCCTTTTTTCAATTTGCGAACCCACATTCGACTTGGATGAAGTTCTTCTAATACATCGATTGGTAGAGGGAGCGGATCGCCACAAATCTGAGAGGCTAAGGTTTCCGCTAGTAGTGGAGCAGAGCTTAATCCGCGAGAGCCTAACCCCAGCATGCAGTAAAGGTTTGGCTGTTGCGGAACGACTGGCGCTTCTTCTAGCGTCATGGTTTGCAGCTGCTGATAAACCTGTTGAGTTTGGTCGAGCATACCGACATTGCCGATGAATGGCAGGTGATCTCGGCTTACGCAGCGAATTCCTTGGCGAGATTGGTTGCTGCTCGTGTCAACTTGATGCGGCCAATTCTGATTGGGTACACATTTGCGCAGCTTGTCGCCATTATCTTGTTGAGCAGCGGGATCGAATTCATAATCTAGATGGCTGCGATCATAGCTTGCCCCAATGCAGTGGTGAGCATTGTTTGGATTTAATGGCGTCATATATCCATCGTAGCAGAGTACAGTTTTTAACTGGCTTAGGTCGTCAGTGGTTGGAATGTGACTCACTTGTCCTTTTACTTGGCCTAGTGGAACGTCGGCTGTCTGCTCCAACTCAGAGAACTGGTGACCGTTGGCAATAATAACAACGTCATGATCATTGTTGAACTCGTTACTAGTCAATGTCCATTGCTGGCTTGTTTCGTTCCAACTTAAACGCTCAACCTTGTGGTTAAAGCGAGCATCAAATTGAGCGCTTTTCTCTAGCTCATCTAATAATCCCGTGGTCAGCTGCGCAGGAGAAAGCCAACCACCTAGAGGGTAGTGGACACTTGCCATATCAATTGGCAAACCGATGATTTCAGTGGTTTGACTTGAATCTAGAGCATGAATGAGTTGCTCTGGGAATTGGCCTTGCACCATCTTTTCCAGTTTATTTTTAGCGTTTTCATCCCACATAAGTTGCGTGACACCACACCAGCTATGATCAAATGAGATGGTTTCAGCCATCTGTTCAACAAATTGTCTTGCGAACAAAAAGGCGGGCGCAAATACACGAGACACACCGACATGAGGTCCATTGAGCAATGGGTAAACCGCTCCTTGACGGTTGCCTGACGCGCCTTGCGCTGGAGCATCATCTTGACAGTATAAGGTCACCTGCTTGCCACGTCGGACCAACGTTTTTGCTAGAGTTGCACTGGCAATGCCACCACCAATAATAGCGATAGATGTCGCACAAGCGCTGTTGGCGCGATGGAACCATGGTTTGAAGTTGGTAACGAGTGGGCGCTCTTTAAGGCTGCCAGCGATCATATCTCGCTTAGTACCAAAGCCTTTGACTTTCTTCATATCAAAGCCTGCTTCGATTAAACCTCTTCGAACAAAACCAGCTGCTGTGAATGTCGCGCAAGTACAGTCGACCTTGGCCAGCTTCGCCATGCCATTGAATAGGTCTTGATTCCACATTTCTGGGTTTTTACTCGGTGCAAAGCCATCTAAGAACCAAGCATCAATGATACCGTTTTCATTTACAGGTACTTTTGGCATACAATCCTTGATGTCGCCAAACCATAAGTCGAGTGTGATCGCACCATTTTCTAATACGATGCGATGGCATTCAGGTACCGCAATTGGGTAATGCTTTTGCAATTTTTCTGCGAGCTCGGCCAATTCAGGCCAAGATTCATGAGCCTTAACGAGATCTTCACGGCTAAGAGGATACTTTTCGAAACTGACGAAATGAAGCTCTTTTAATGGAGCGTCAGGGTTTTGTTGCCTAAAGTGATTAAACCACTGCCAAACGGCTAAGAAGTTTAGTCCAGTACCAAATCCTGTTTCGCCGACAACAAAGCGGCGTTGATCAAACTCTTGCCATCTTTGTGGGAGATGATTTTGCTTCAAGAAGACATAACGAGTTTCTTCAAGACCGTTTACGTTTGAAAAGTAAACATCGTCAAACTGGTCAGAAACAGGGGTTCCAGCTTCGTTCCAGCCAAGTTGTGCATTGGTAATCGAGGTCATAGCGTCTGAATTTATGTGATAAAGGCAGTAAAGTTGAGGCGATTGTACGGATTTATGGGAAAGCTGACCACTTTTCAGGGGTAACTTAGTTATCATCTAGCGGAATTTAGAATTATAGGAATGTCATAATGAAACGTGTCGTAATCACCGGTATGGGTATTGTTTCAAGTATCGGTAACAACGTCGAAGAAGTTTTAGCGTCTCTAAAAGAAGGTAAGTCTGGTATTACTGCTTCAGAGCAGTTTAAAGAGCAGGGTCTTCGTTCTCAAGTTTGGGGTGATCTTAAAATCAACCCAGCAGAGCACATTGATCGCAAACAGATGCGTTTTATGGGCGATGCGGCAGCTTATGCATACCTATCAATGCAGCAGGCAATCGAAGACTCAGGTCTTACCGAAGACCAGGTTTCTAATGAGCGCACTGGTATTGTAGCTGGTTCTGGTGGTGCTTCTGCACTAAACCAAGCTGTCGCTGTTGATACTATGCGTGCGAAAGGCGTTAAGCGTGTGGGTCCTTACATGGTTCCACGTACTATGTCTTCAACAGTATCTGCTTGTCTTGCGACTCCATTTAAGATTCGTGGCGTGAACTACTCAATGAGTTCAGCATGTGCAACATCTGCACACTGTATTGGTCACGCAATGGAACTGATTCAACTTGGCAAACAAGACATTGTTTTTGCGGGTGGTGGTGAAGAGCTAGATTGGTCTCAAACGATGATGTTTGATGCGATGGGCGCACTATCAACGAAATACAATGAAACGCCAGAAAAAGCATCACGTACTTATGATGCAAACCGTGATGGTTTTGTTATCTCTGGTGGCGGCGGCATGCTGGTTATCGAAGAGCTTGAACACGCTCTTGCTCGCGGCGCGAAAATCTACGGCGAGATCGTAGGCTACGGTGCAACATCAGATGGCTACGACATGGTAGCTCCATCAGGTGAAGGCGCAGTTCGCTGTATGAAGATGGCAATGCAAGAAGTTGATAGCATTGACTACGTAAACACTCACGGTACTTCAACACCTGTGGGTGACGTGAAAGAACTTGGTGCTATCCAAGAAGTCTTTGGCGGTAACAGCCCAGCAATCTCAGCAACTAAAGCGATGACAGGTCACGCTCTAGGTGCTGCAGGTGTTCACGAAGCTATTTATTCAACCCTGATGCTAGAGAACAACTTTGTTGCGCCAAGTATTAACGTTGAGAATCTAGACGAAGCTGCACAAGGTCTTGATATCGTGACAGAAAAACGCGATGTAGAATTGAACGCAGTTATGTCAAACAGTTTTGGTTTTGGTGGTACTAACGCAACTCTAGTAATCAAGAAGTACCAAGGCTAACTGTATTTGTTGAGCAAATTACTCAGCAAACCAGTTTCCAGAGCTGATTGTTTCTACTACTGAAGCAATCGAACAGACGCAGACTTTGACCCATGGAGAGCGGGTCAAGATCCTTTTGTTCTGGAACTTTGCCCGGCTATATGCCGGGCATTTTTCTTTCTGGATAACAATCACCTCGACACCAGCTGAGCTTTTCTGCACAATCTCATTAATTCATTCTCTTCCAATGCCAAATCACACGATTAAAACCATGAAAATCCTTATTGATGAAAACATGCCGTATGCTGAGGAACTGTTTAGCCAGCTCGGTGAAGTGATCCTAAAATCGGGTCGTACTCTAACTGCTGATGACTTAGTTGACGTTGATGCATTAATGATCCGTTCGGTAACTAAAGTGAATGCAGAGCTAATTGCTAAGGCAAATAAACTCAAGTTTGTTGGAACCGCTACTGCAGGCATGGACCATGTCGATCAGACTCTACTAAAAGATAAGGGCATTTTCTTTACCGCAGCACCTGGCTGTAACAAAGTAGGTGTTGCCGAATATGCGTTTAGCGTAATGATGGTATTGGCTCAACAGCATGGTTTTTCTGTATTTGATAAGACGGTTGGCATTATTGGTGCGGGCCAAGTTGGTAGCTATTTGCAGCAGTGCTTACAAGGTGTAGGGATTAAAGTCCTTATCAATGATCCGCCAAAGGAAAAAGCGGGAGACGAGCGAGAGTTTACAGAATTAGAAACCTTGCTTGAGCAGTCAGACATTATCACTCTGCATACGCCGATTACTCGCGATGGTGAATACCCAACCCATCACCTTATCGACCAAACTCGACTTGATGCGATGCGTGCTGATCAAATATTGATTAACGCAGCTCGCGGTCCAGTGGTTGATAATAGTGCGTTGAAAGCTCGCTTAATGAAAAAAGATGGCTTTATCGCGGCACTAGATGTGTTTGAATTTGAGCCAGAGGTTGATATGGAGCTTCTGCCTCTGCTAGCATTCGCAACCCCTCACGTTGCAGGCTATGGTCTGGAAGGGAAAGCGCGTGGTACGACAATGATCTTCAATAGCTACTGCGAGTTCTTAAATAACGAATTATCTGCGCATGCCAGCGAGCTATTGCCAACAGCACCTGTACCAACCATGGTATTGGATAGAGAGTGGGATGAAGCAACACTACATAATCTTACTCAGCTGATTTATGATGTGCGCAAAGATGACGCCTTATTCCGTCGCGAAATCAGTAAGCCAGGTTCGTTTGACCTGATGCGTAAAAACTACTGGGATCGACGAGAGTACAGTGCTGTCACACTGGTAGGTGATGAGTCATGTAACTTAGCACCACTAGAAAAACTAGGTTTTCAGGTTGAGGTAAGTCAATGAGCCAACAATATAATGTTGCCGTTTTAGGTGCGACCGGTGCGGTCGGTGAAACTATTTTGGAAGTGCTTCAAGAGCGCAAATTTCCTGTTGGTGAGATCTTCTTACTAGCGAGTGAGCGTAGTGAAGGTAAGACTTACCGTTTTAACGGTAAAACCGTACGTGTACAAAACGTAGAGGAGTTTGATTGGTCTCAAGCGCATATCGCTCTTTTCTCAGCAGGTGGAGAACTCTCTGCCAAATGGGCACCAGTTGCAGCAGAAGAAGGCGTGATTGTTATCGATAACACATCACAATTCCGCTACGAGTATGATATTCCTCTAGTGGTTCCTGAAGTGAACCCGGAAGCGATTGCAGAATTTCGTAACCGCAATATCATCGCGAACCCAAACTGTTCAACGATTCAAATGCTGGTGGCACTTAAACCAATTCATGATGCAGTTGGTATTGAGCGCATTAACGTATCGACTTACCAATCTGTTTCAGGTGCCGGTAAAGCAGGTATTGATGAGTTAGCGGGTCAAACAGCAAAACTATTGAACGGTATGCCTGCAGAAAGCAACGAGTTTGCACAGCAGATTGCCTTCAACTGTATTCCACAGATCGACCAGTTCATGGAAAACGGCTATACACGTGAAGAGATGAAGATGGTTTGGGAAACACAGAAGATCTTTAATGATCCAGGCATTACAGTAAACCCAACTTGTGTGCGCGTACCTGTATTTTATGGTCACGCAGAAGCGATTCACTTAGAAACATGTGCGCCTATTGATGCTCAAGAGGTGATCAATCTGCTAGAGAATACGGATGGTATTGAAGTGTTCCAAGGTGAAGATTTCCCGACTCAAGTTCGCGATGCTGGTGGTAAAGACCACGTAATGGTTGGTCGTATTCGTAATGATATCAGCCACCATAGTGGGGTTAACTTATGGGTGGTTGCGGACAACGTTCGTAAAGGCGCAGCGACGAACGCAGTGCAAATCGCTGAAGTGTTAATTCGCGATTACTACTAATCGATTAACTGATATGTTTATCAAAGCCTCACCAATGTGTGAGGCTTTTTTAATCGAATAAAGAAAAATTGTGTGAGATTAATACGAATATGGCGTTAGACACACATTTTTTAGTTCAATACCTATAGTTTTGCCCGCTTTATCCGATATATTTAACAGATCACTGTATATTTAAATTAATTGAGCACATAGCTGAGCCTTATATGCGTCGACTTCTACAGCGTCTACTATTGCCACTTGCAATGGTTGCCGTGACTCAAACATCAATCGTAAGTGCTGAGAGTATCCGCCTTAAAGGGCCAAATGGTGAAATCCAAACATCGCCACAATACTCTGAGACTGTTTCTAATGGACTGCGCAGTGCAGAGCCTTCTCGTTTCTATGGCCCAACCACGGAGCAAGAAACGTTATGGGGTATCGCGACTCAGTTACGCCCCGCGACTTCAGTATCTATCCAACAAACGCTCTACGCCATTTTTCAATTAAACCCTCAAGCGTTTGATAACCAAAACATCCATGAGCTAAAGCCTGGTAGTACGATTCGCGTACCGTCACTCAATCAGATAAACGTGGTTTCTACTCAAGAAGCCGTTAACGTTATGAAGGCGCATAAAGCGCGATTGGACGGTACTACTGCAGCAAAACCTCAAAGTAAGCCTCAACCGGTCACGACTCAGACTGCTAAAACTTCACCTCAAAGCAATGAGAAGCCTGTTGTACCAACTACAAAACCTGACATGGTCGATGCAGGTAAGAGTGATTTGGTAAAAATTGCTAAGCGAGAGCAGACTAAGCAAGTTAAAACTCTCGAAAAACAGCTTGAGACTTCAGAAGGCGACTTGATGGCGCTAGAGGAGAAGAATCACAAGTTGCGTCTAATGCTGGCTGAGGTTCAATCTGAAGTCGATGTACTGAAAGATGAGCTAGGTGATGAAGCTCGAATTCGTGATGAAGTCGAGAAACAGCTGGAAGCAGAGCGCTTACGCCTTGCCGAAGAGCAAAAAATGTCGCCATCAGCATTGGATAACTTTTTCTCTAATACATGGCTTGTCGCGGCATTAGCGATTATTCCAGGTTTGCTGATTGGCCTACTTGTTGTTGTGTTGTTGGGTCGCCGCAAGCAAGATGATAGCGCTGCTGAAACTCAGCAAGAAGCACAAACCCCACCACCAGTTACCCCTGTCGCCCCAGAAGCTTTGAATGAAGATCTGGATGATGACTTATTGTTGGATGATGACTTATTTGGTGATTCTGATGATAGCGAAGCCCTATTCTCAGATGACGGTGAATTAGATGGCGAGAGCAAAGATGAAAATGACGTCTTTGCTGATTTAGATGACAGTGATCTGGACTTCAATTTAGAAGGTGAAGATGGCGATGACCCATTTGCGGGCATTGGCGATGATGGTGATCTTGATGAATCACTCACTGATGGTGATCTTGGGTCAAGCGGTATCAGTGTCAACAGCGATGACAAAGCTCTTGGTCTTGAAGAGATGGAGCGTGCTCTTGATGAAGTGGTTATCGATGCTGACGATGACGACGACGGTTTTGATTTGTCTGACGACAACGAAATGTCGCAAGACGTATTGGATTCATTGCTAGCCGATACGGCGGATACCGAAGATCTAGAAGGTGAGTCGCTAGATCAGTCTATGCTAGATGATCTGTTTAGTGAGATTGATGACGATCCAAATGAAAGCTTAGATTTTGATAACTTGTTGGATGACGGCGATGAGTTTGATCTCAGTGATGAGCCAGAAATGAAACTAGATGAGCCGAGCCTTGCCTCTGACAGTGAGATAGATGACATCTTCGCTCAGATGGAAGCGCAAGCTGACCTTGATACTCTTGATGCGAACTCTATTGACGAAACAGCACTATTAGATGAGCTGCTTGAAGAAGATTCCACAACGGTAGATGAAGATAGTACGGATTTACTCGATGAATTGCTCGACGCAAACAATGCGGCGCTGACGGAACCGAGTAAACCATCTGAACTTGAAGGTGAAGAACTCTTTGATGAGTTGATTGGTTTGGATGATGAGGGTGCCGACTTAGATGTAGAAAGTACTGATCTGTTAGATGAGCTTTTAGATGACTCGGATGATGATTCAATCGATCTTGATTCCGAATTGGATGAGTTGATTGGCGATACTGAGGTACCTGAGTCTATTTCATTGGATGACAGTACCGACCTGCTTGATGAACTGTTTGATAGCGTTGATGACGATTCTGAGACTGAGCTGGGTGATGAAGGGACAGATCTGTTCGAAGAACTGTTAGAAATAGAAAAGCAAAATCTAGAAGGGCAAGAACAACCTGACTTTGATGCTTTGCCAGAGAGCGAACCTGAACAAGTATCATCAGTGACAGATGAAGAACCACTGGAACCAGCCGATTTAGATTTAGCTGAAAGCACTGAGTTAGATGAAAACATTCAAGACTTGCTTGCGGATAGTGAAGCCGTTGAAGCTATACCAGAACCAGAACCAGAACCAGAACCAGAACCAGAACCAGAACCAGAGATTAGCACCGATTTCTCCAGCGAAGATTTCATTGATGACATGCTCAATGTTGCACCTGATGGCGATCCTTTGCTTGATGAACTTGAGTTGGATGACATCTCAGAAACTGCTGAAGAACTAGACCTGGACCTAGATGCTGAGGAATTGTCCTTGCCAGAGCCAGAGCCAGAGCCAGAGCCAGAGCCAGAGCCAGAGCCAGAGCCAGACGTTGATGCTGAAGAAGATGAAGACGATTGGTTAACTTCAGCGATCGATGAAGTTGAGAATCCACAGTTTAATGAACCTGATGTGGATACTGAGCCGCAAGATCTGGCTGATGACGAGCCTGCAGCAGATGAAAGTGAAGTCGTCGCTGAAGCAGATGAAAGTGAAGTCGTCGCTGAAGCAGACCTCGAATCAGAACAGCCAGAAGCAGATGATGATTGGCTAACTGCAGCAATTGATGATGTTGAATCTCCACAAGTCGAAGAGACGGTTGTTTCAGAAGTAGAAACAAAAAGCTCATTGCAAGGTGATGCTCCGGCTCAAGTGGAAGAAGAAGTTGCGATTGAGCAAGAAGATGTTCTTGCACAACAAGAGCAAGCTGAATCACCATCTAAAGAGACTCCAGAGACTCCAGAGACTCCAGAGACTCCAGAGACTCCAGAGACTCCAGAGACTCCAGAGACTCCAGAGACTCCAGAGACTCCAGAGACTCCAGAGACTCCAGAGACTCCAGAGACTCCACCTGTTGCTGAAGATCGCCCAAGCATGCCGGAAGCGATTCCAAACGAATTTGGTATTCCTGAAGACGATGATTGGCTGATTGATGAACCTGAACAGTCTGTTTCTCAAGAAGATTCACTTGCATCACTAGAAGCTGACCAAGGCACTGAGTTAGAGCAGCCACAGAGCGATGAAGAAGATGCACTGGCAGACATGGCCGCTGAGCCTGCGCTTGAGCCAGAAGCTGCTGAAGAACCTGTAGCCGAAGAGAGCGCAGAATCGTTTGATTTAGATGAGCTAGAGCTCCCTGAGTACAACGAAGAAGACGCATTGGCAGATATGGCCGCTGAGCCTGCCATTGAGCCAGAAGCAGTTGAAGCACCTGTAGCCGAAGAGAGCGCAGAGTCGTTTGACTTAGACAAGCTAGAGCTCCCTGAGTACAACGAAGAAGACGCACTTGCAGACATGGCAGCCGAGCCTGCCATTGAGCCAGAAGCTGCGGAAACTCCTGTAGCCGAAGAGAGCCCGGAGTCGTATGACTTAGACGAGCTAGAGCTCCCTGAGTACAATGAAGAAGGCGCACTGGTAGACATGGCAGCGGAGCCTGCAATTGAACCAGAAGTTGCTGAAGCACCTGTAGCCGAAGAGAGCGCAGAGTCGTTTGACTTAGATGAGCTAGAGCTTCCGGAGTACAACGAAGAAGACGCACTGGCAGACATGGCCGCTGAGCCTGCCATTCAGCCAGAAGCTGTTGAAGCACCTGTAGCGGAAGAGCCGGACTCGTTTGACTTAGATGAGCTAGAGCTCCCTGAGTACAACGAAGAAGATGCACTGGCAGATATGGCAGCAGAGCCTGCAATTGAGCCAGAAGCTGCTGAAGCACCTGTAGCCGAAGAGAGTGCAGAGTCGTATGACTTAGATGAACTAGAGCTCCCTGAGTACAACGAAGAAGACGCACTGGCAGACATGGCAGCAGAGCCTGCAATTGAGCCAGAAGCTGTTGAAGCTCCTGCAGCTGAAGAGAGCGCAGAGTCATTTGATTTAGATGAGCTAGAGCTACCAGAGTACAACGAAGAAGACGCACTGGCAGACATGGCAGCAGAGCCTGCAATTGAGCCAGAAGCTGTTGAAGATCCTGCAGCTGAAGAGAGCGCAGAGTCATTTGATTTAGATGATCTAGAGCTACCAGAATACAACGAGCAAGATGCCTTGGCGGATATGTTCGCTGAATCTGGAAGTGAAGAGTTATCTGAGCAGGATGATGAAACGAGCTTTAATCTTGATGATATTGAGCTACCAGAGTTAGAAGAGCAATCTGCGCCGTTTGAAGAGGCCTCTCCGAGCGAGTCATCTGTTGAGGCAATGGAAGAGGGGGCAATTGCAAGTGATACTCCAGAACAGGTCGAACCAGAGTTATCGCGAGTAGAAGAGCCGACTCATAGTTTTGATGAAAAAGCCTTTGATGAATTGCTAATGGAATCGGATGATGAAGCCCCAGCTAGCTTCTCATTTGACAATCCAATCGATGCTACGACATCAGATAGTGCAGGCATGGACATTGATGCCATGCTAGAGATGGGTGGGGAAGATTGGAATGGCTTTACATTGTCTCCGGACCAGCAAGCTCAGATCAGCGATGATATTCCTGAAGAAGAGCAGGACATTTGGTCGCAAGAGAATCTACCTGAGCAAGCACAAGTACTGGATGAGAATTGGGAAGATCAGCAATCTCTTGATGAGTTTAACCCGAAAGAGAACCAGTATCGTACCATCGATGAGTTGATGGCTGAAGTCGATGCTGAAGAAGCGCAAGAGATTGATGATTCACTCAAACTTGACGTAGGTCTTAACGATTTTCCAGATGTAATTGGCGATATTGGTGGCCAAGAAGACGTTGATGCGAACGCAGAAGCGGCAGGCAAACTGGATCTGGCAAAAATCTACATGGAAATGAATGATGCGCAAGGAGCAAAAAAACTGCTCGAAGAAGCGATTGTTGATGGAAGTGATGAGATACGCCGCGAAGCTAAGCGACTAATCGATGATATTAACCGCGGTTAAGTAAACAAACTAAGGGGGACAAGGTGTCCCCCTTATTTTTTGCGTGGAAAATGTTTATACTTCCCGCCCCATTTCAGCAGACCCTAAGAGAACACCCTGATGAGAATAGCGTTAGGTATCGAATATAATGGTACTCAATACTATGGTTGGCAGCGCCAAAGAGATGTAAAGAGCGTTCAAGAAAAGCTAGAGAAAGCGTTAAGCGTTGTCGCGAATCACCCAATAGAAGTTCAATGTGCAGGTCGAACTGATGCAGGGGTTCATGGTACAGGTCAAGTGGTCCATTTTGATACTAATGCTGATCGAAAAATGGTGGCTTGGACAATGGGTGCCAACGCAAATCTACCAAGTGATATTGCAGTCCGTTGGGCTAAAGAAGTGCCTGAAGAGTTTCATGCGCGTTTTTCGGCCACGGCGCGTCGTTACCGCTATATCATTTTTAATAGTGCTTTACGTCCGGGTATTCTATCTTCTGGTGTCAGTCACTATCACGGTGATCTTGATGTCGAGAAAATGCATCAGGCAGGCCAGTATCTTCTCGGAGAAAATGACTTCACTTCTTTCAGAGCAGTGCATTGTCAGTCTCGCAGCCCTTGGCGCAACATGATGCACCTCAACGTGACGCGACATGGTCAATATGTGGTGATCGACATCAAAGCAAATGCATTTGTGCATCACATGGTGCGCAATATTACCGGTAGCTTGATTTGTGTCGGTCGCGGTGAGAAAGAACCGCAATGGATAGAATGGCTTTTAGCTGAGAAAGATCGCAAATTAGCGGGAGCAACCGCTAAAGCAGAAGGGCTTTACTTGGTAGATGTCGATTACCCAACTGAGTTCGAATTGCCAAGAGTGCCGATTGGGCCACTATTTTTGCCAGACAATTTGAACTAAATCGTGATAAATTGTCCAAATTATCAGTTCTTTAGCGCGTGAGATCTAGGTACAGAAAATAGGTACAACCAGTTTTTTGTCCACAGCTGGCATTTTATATGCTTTAATCCTCACGCATAAATTCAGAATTTGTATCCTTCGCAACCTTGCGTGGGAGTAGTAGAGAAAAGGTCTTCCATGAGTTGGCTTGAAAAGATTTTAGAAAAAAGCAATATCGGTAGTTCACGTAAAGCTTCTATCCCAGAAGGTGTTTGGACTAAATGTACTTCATGTGAACAAGTGCTTTATCACGCTGAACTAGAGCGTAACTTGGAAGTATGTCCAAAATGTGATCATCACATGCGCATGAAAGCTCGTCGTCGTTTGGAAACTTTCTTAGATGAAGGTAACCGCGTTGAACTAGCAGATGAGCTAGAACCAAAAGATAAACTGAAATTTAAAGACTCTAAGAAATACAAAGATCGTATTTCTGCAGCACAGAAAAGCAGCGGTGAGAAAGATGCACTGGTTGTAATGAAAGGCGAGTTACTTGGCCTACCTGTTGTTGCTTGTGCTTTTGAATTCTCTTTTATGGGCGGTTCAATGGGCTCTGTTGTTGGAGCTCGTTTTGTTCGAGCGGTTGAAGCGGCAATGGAAAACAACTGTGGTCTTGTATGTTTCTCTGCCAGTGGCGGTGCGCGCATGCAAGAAGCATTGATGTCATTGATGCAAATGGCGAAAACCAGTGCAGCGTTAGAGCGTCTATCTGCAAAAGGTCTTCCATTTGTTTCTGTCATGACAGACCCAACAATGGGTGGTGTTTCTGCGAGTCTAGCTATGCTAGGTGATATTAATATCGGTGAACCAAAAGCACTGATCGGCTTCGCTGGTCGTCGTGTTATTGAGCAAACGGTACGTGAAGATCTTCCTGAAGGTTTCCAGCGTAGTGAGTTCTTATTGGATCACGGTGCGATTGACATGATCGTGGATCGTCGCGAAATGCGTCAACGTATTGGTAGCCTATTAGCAAAAATGACTAATCAAGCGTCTCCTTTGGTAGTTTCTGTGAATGATTCTCCAAATGAAGCTAACTATGAAGTACCAGAAGTAGACGAAAAAGGGTAAAGTAAGACACTAACAAACCACCACAATTATTTTGGTTTCAGTTAGATGAGTCATACCCAAATTCCTCAAGCCACATCTCCACTAGCGATGTGGCTTGATTATTTAACAAATATCCACACTTCTGCCATCGATCTTGGCTTAGAACGTGTTCAAGCCGTGGCGAAATCCGCCAACCTCACTAAACCAGCGTCAACCGTAATTACTGTTGCGGGCACCAATGGCAAAGGTTCCACTTGTGCTTTGATGGAAGCAATCCTGCTCGATGCCGGTTACTCTGTAGGCGTTTACAGCTCTCCACATTTAATTCGCTATAACGAGCGTGTCCGTATTAATGGTCAAGATCTCGATGATAGCAAGCACTCAGAAGCATTCGATTTCATTGAAAAGCAGCGTGGTGATATTAGCCTAAGCTTTTTTGAGTATGGAACGCTTGCAGCATTGCGCCTTTTTCAGACGGAGAAGGTCGATATCGTGTTACTCGAAGTTGGCCTTGGTGGTCGTTTGGATGCGACCAACGTGGTAGATCATGATGTTTCAATCATTACCAGTCTTGCAATTGATCATGTTGATTGGTTGGGTGATGACATCAACGTGATTGGATTTGAAAAAGCTGGCATTTATCGCAGTGGTAAGCCAGCAATCTGTGGTCAACCTAAGGCGCCATCTACCGTCGCCGCTCACGCTGATGATATTGGTGCAGAGCTATTCCAGGTCGATATTCAGTATTCATATGAGCGAACTTCTGATTCTATGTGGAAGTGGACACATGGCTCTTACGATCTTGAGGACCTGCCAGTCCCAGGCTTACCACTGCAAAACGCGGCAACGGCATTAATGGCGCTGGCGACTGCGAGTCTGGATATTAGCGATGTGAATATTGTCAATGGTTTACGCAATGCTCAACTTCCAGGCAGAATGCAAGTGATCAGTGAATCACCAACCGTGTTATTGGATGTCGCCCATAACCCTCATTCCGCAGAGTATCTCGTAGGACGAGTGCAGCAGCAATATGCTGCTAAAACTATTCATACAGTAGTTGCTATGTTGCATGACAAAGACATTAAAGCGACGTTGGAAGCGTTGGCTCCGATTGCATCGCACTGGTATCCAGCGTCTCTGTCTGGCCCTAGAGCGGCGAGCGCAGATGAATTGTGTCAATATTTACCAGCAGCTAATGCATGCTATTCAACGCCAATTGAAGCTTTTGAAGCAGCAATGACAAACGCAACGCCACAAGATGTCATTCTTGTTGTTGGCTCTTTCCATACCGTAGGTGAAGTGTTAGAGCATTGGCAAAATAAAGGAGCATAAATGGCAAGTAAATTTCAAAGTCGATTAGTAGGGACCATCATTTTGGTCGCTATTGGGGTCATTGTCTTACCAGATGTCCTCGACGGGAAGAAAACACATTACAAAGAAGAGATTGCCAGTATCCCAATTAAGCCAGAGTTGGATGATGATTTGGAAACCTTTGATGTATTAGACCCTGTTGATGACAGCGCCAGCTTGCCGGAAGCGCCAGTTGAGGTTGTTATCGATGATGCTACGACTGCTCAAGTAGAAGCCGCAGAGCAGGATTCTCTACCCGTTGTGGTTAAAGAAATTCCAGAACGTAACGAATATCAAGACAGCGCATGGATTATTCAGTTGATGGCGTTGAAAAATGCCGACAATGCCAACAATCTGGTTAAGGATTTGCAAAAGCGTGGCTATCAAGCACATACAAAACCAGAGAAGAGTTTTACTCGGGTAATTATTGGTCCTGATGTTTCCAAGAGTAAACTTGAGCGACAAGTTATAGAACTGGAAAAAATTACCGGTTCCAAAGGTCAATTGCTCAAATTTAAACCACTAAATCCATAAGAAAACGTTTGCGTCAGCGTTTTTTCTGTTAAAATGCGCGCCAACTTAAGATGTAAGTAAAGAATGAATCCATTAGATATTGTCATTTTGAGTGTGATCGGCCTATCGGCATTGATCAGTTTAGTTCGTGGTTTTGCTAAAGAAGCATTGTCATTAGTGATTTGGTTTGGCGCTTTTTTCATCGCCAGTCAGTACTACGCGAAACTTGCGGTGTACTTTACCAATATCGAAGATGAAATGATTCGCAATGGCGCCGCGATAGCAGCCCTGTTTATTGCTACTTTAGTTGTGGGTGCCGTGGTTAACTACGTCATTGGGCAATTAGTGCAGAAAACAGGTTTATCGGGAACGGACAGAGTACTAGGGATCGTCTTCGGCGGTTTACGTGGTGTGTTGATTGTTTCTGCTGCACTATTTTTTATGGATGCGTTTACGTCGTTTCCAGACTCAGAGTGGTGGAAAGGGTCGCAATTGGTGCCAGAGTTCAGTCGCATCATTGCACCGTTTTTTGAACACTTACAAGCAACATCAAGTTTCTTATCTGACGCGCTCTAGCGCGTCAGCCATTGTCGAAAATCGAGGGTTAGGACATGTGTGGTATTGTTGGAATCGTGGGCACAACGCCTGTAAACCAGTCTATCTATGATGCATTGACGGTCTTGCAGCATCGTGGCCAAGATGCCGCGGGTATTTGTACCATAGAAAGCAATCGTTTTCGTCTGCGTAAGGCGAACGGTTTAGTGAAGGATGTGTTTGAAGCAAAGCACATGCAAAGACTGCAAGGTGACGTTGGAATTGGCCATGTTCGTTACCCTACAGCAGGTAGCTCAAGTGCTTCAGAAGCTCAACCTTTCTACGTAAACTCTCCATTCGGTATTACACTCGCTCACAACGGTAACTTAACAAACGCGGCAGACATCCGTCAGAAGTTGTTTGAAAAAGATCGCCGCCACCTAAATACAACCTCTGACTCAGAAGTGCTGCTTAATGTATTGGCACATGAGATCGATACGGTGAAAGGCAATGTGACTGCTGAAGATGTATTCCGAGCAGTAACAAACGTGCATCGTGCAATTCGTGGTGCTTACGCTGTGACCGCAATGATCATTGGTCACGGCATGATTGCTTTCCGCGACCCACATGGCATTCGCCCTCTATGCCTAGGTAAACGCGAAGTAGAAGGTCGTACAGAGTACATGGTTGCGTCAGAATCTGTTGCACTCGATGCCGTTGGTTTTGATTTCATTCGTGACGTTGCACCAGGTGAAGCGATTTATGCGACATTTGATGGTGAACTACACACGAAACAGTGTGCCGATAACCCAGTACTCAATCCGTGTATTTTTGAGTTTGTTTACTTTGCTCGTCCTGACTCGTTCATCGATAAAATTTCGGTTTACAGTGCTCGTGTTGAAATGGGTAAAAAGCTTGGTGACCGTATCCGTGATGAGTATGCACACCTTGATATCGATGTGGTCATTCCAATTCCAGAAACATCATGTGATATCGCGCTGCAAATTGCTCAAGCCATTGATAAGCCTTACCGTCAAGGTTTTGTTAAGAACCGCTATGTTGGTCGTACCTTCATCATGCCAGGTCAACAACAGCGTAAGAAATCAGTGCGTCGTAAGCTAAATGCGATCCGCTCAGAGTTTAAAGACAAGAACGTCCTGCTTGTGGATGACTCTATCGTTCGCGGTACGACCTCAGAGCAAATCATAGAGATGGCTCGTGACTCAGGAGCGAAGAAAGTCTTTATGGTTTCTGCAGCGCCAGAAATTCGTTTCCCTAACGTATATGGTATTGATATGCCAAGTGCGAATGAGTTGATCGCTCATGGTCGTGATAACGAAGCAATCTGTAAGCAAATCGGTGCTGACGAACTGATTTTCCAAACATTGGACGATCTTGTTGATGCAGTTGGTTTAGGTAACCGCGATATTGCGAAGTTTGAAACTGCTGTATTCAATGGTGAGTACGTAACCGGCGATATCGATCAAAAATATCTAGAGTTTTTGGAGTCACTTCGTAGTGATGACGCTAAGGTACAACGTGAAATTCAGCAAGAGCTAGCGAATCTAGAATTGCATAACGAAGGTGCTTAAACTTTAGCAATCCCGATGGAATAGTATATAAAAAGGGTTGATGCCATAAGGTATCAACCCTTTTTCATGTTTGATTATTGTTGTTTAGTTTTGGCGACTGACGGCTTGTGAGAGCATAAACATTGCGGCCGCACTGATAACCACAGATGGACCTGCAGGTGTATCAAAGTGCCAAGATAAGCTAAGTCCGAGCAATACAGCTAATGCACCGATTAGGGAGGCGATTCCTGCCATTTTTTCCGGCGTATTGGCGAAGCGACGGGCGGTTGCGGCCGGAATAATAAGCAAGGATGTCATGATCAGTGCCCCAACAAACTTCATGCCGATCGCAATCACTAAGCCGACCATTAACATCAGTAGCAAGCGCATTAAGTCGACATTGTGACCATCGACGGCTGCGAGATCTTCGCTGACTGTGGTCGCAAGTAGAGAACGCCAAAAGAAGGCCAAAATAACCGAAACCACGGCGGCACCGGCGTAGATATAAACCAGATCTGTGGGAGAAACTGCGAGCAGATCCCCGAACAAGTAGCTCATTAAATCAATTCGCACATCATCAAGGAAGCTGACAGCAACGAGACCCAGAGATAAAGCACTATGCGCCAGAATACCTAAAAGGGTATCTGTAGCTACTTGCTGCTGTTTTTGAAGTGTCACAAGGATAATTGCCAATGCCATGCAGCAAACGACTAGCGCTAGATAAAGATTTACATCAAGCAAAAAGCCTAGAGCGATACCCATCAAGGATGCATGGGCTAGTGTATCGCCAAAATAGGCCATCTTGCGCCAAACAACAAATGAGCCGAGTGGACCAGAAATGAGGGCAATGCCTAAGCCCGCTAAAATTGAAGGTAACAGAAACTCAATCATGATGATGCCCATGAGAATGATGAGAGCAGCTAGATGCATCACCAGAGACAGGTTGACCTGATAAATCATGATGGTGATGAGTATGTTGGTGATTATACAGAGCCAGCGCTTCCTGATGACCGTGACCAAACAAAGCAATATAGCTCGGATGTTGGCTAATGCTTGCTGGCGAACCTGAACAACAAATATGGTGGTGCAAGCAAATCACATCGTCGGTTTTTGCCATGACCAGGTGTAGGTCGTGAGACACCATAAATACCGCACAGTTGAAGCGGTGACGAATCGTATCAATTAAGTCATAGAGATCGATTTGCCCTTGCACATCAACACCTTGAGCTGGCTCATCCAGAACCAATAGATCAGGGCGTTTCAGTAGTGCTCTTGCTAATAGTACCCGCTGGTTTTCTCCACCGGAGAGTGAATGCATATTGGCGAGTTGCAAGTGTTCTGCACCGACAAGTTTTAATGCTTCAGCAATTTCTTGTTGGCTATAGCTGTCTGATAGACGTAAAAAACGATCGACATTCAATGGCAAAGAATCATTAAGTTTTAGTCTTTGCGGAACATAACCTATTTTCAGGTTTTTAGTTCGGCTTACTTTTCCCGAGAAACTTTTTTGTAAGCCAAGCAAAACCTTAACTAAAGTTGACTTACCCGCCCCATTTGGGCCAATAAGGGTGGTGATCTCACCACGTTTAAGTTGTAAGGAGACTCTGTCTAATACTTTACGTTCGTCAAATTGAACGCAGATATCAGTGAGCTCGACCAATGTCGACATGAATAGCACTCATTTGCAATTGCTTAATGTTATAATGTAACATTTAACCACTTGTTAGACTAGATAGCTATTCCTTTATGAAACGAATTATCACTCTTATTGTGGCAGCGGCTGCTACGATGTCTGTTCACGCCAGTAGCGTATTGACCAGTATTAAACCAATTCAGCTGATCACCACTGAATTAACTCAAGGTGTATCAGAACCCGATGTACTGTTAGCGTCAAATGCATCTCCTCATGATTACGCGTTAAAACCGTCGGATGTGAAGAGAATTCGCAATGCAAATCTGGTTGTCTGGTTCGGTCCTGATCTTGAGCCATTTTTAAGTAAAATCTTACGAGATCAATCAAACGTACTTACGTTGAGTCATATTGAAGGATTGGAACTACGAGAGTATTCGGGCAGTCACGAAGATCATCATGGTCACGATCATGGTAGTCACGATCCGCATTTTTGGTTGGGCTACAAAACGACTCAGCAAGTCGCCGAAGCGATCACTAATAAGTTGGTCAAAATCGATCCAGAGCATACTCAAGATTATCAAAAGAATTTAGCGGCATTTCTTCTTAAATTCGCAGAGCAGCAAGAGTCTCTAAGTCAGCAATTAGAACCAATTAAAGATAAGGGCTACTACGTCTTTCACGATGCTTATGGCTATTTTGAAAGTGATTTCGATCTCAATCATTTAGGTCACTTTACGGTAAGTCCAGATCGTAAGCCTGGTGCTAAAACTTTGATTAAGATTCGTAAGGCGCTTGCTAGCAAGAAGGCTAAATGCGTTTTTTCTGAGCCTCAGTTTACACCTGCCGTTGTTGAATCGGTTGTACGTGGTAGTAGCGCGAAAGTTGGTGTGCTCGATCCATTGGGAACTGAAATAACGGTTGAGCCTGGTTCCTATTTTCTGTTTCGTCAGCAACTTGCGGATAGTTATGAATCTTGCTTAAAAGATTAATAGCTAACGTATAAAAGGGAGCGAATGCTCCCTTTTTCAACACCTTTACACAACATTCACGTAACGACTGGCGAATTCGCTACAAAAGTCAGCGTAATGTCTCAGACTGGCTTGCTAAATCTCCATATTCTAAGATAATTATCTTTACAAAATAATAGATACTTGGCACTTGAACGCTCAGGAAGCTAAGGCATTGTAATAATTAATTAGTTTGCTGTTAGGGACATATTTGGTGATAAGAGCCTTTTGGATAGTCATTTCTTTATGTATTGCGAGTGTAGCGAAGGCTGCAGAGCCAACATCTACAGTTTTTTATCCATTGCCTACCCAAGCTCAGGGTAAAGTTTTTGCTGCCAAACAATTGTTTCTGGCTGATGGTGGTGGCGTTTGGCTTCAAGATGTTCGCAATCAAATACTCTTTTTTGACGGACAAGACATCATGCCGACAACAGGATCTGCACTCGAGCATGATGTTGATCAGGTTGCGTTTCTTGATAATGCATTTTGGTCTTTTTTTCAGAATGAGATTTACCGAACTGTACCCAATGAAGAACGGGAACTGATATTCAGTCTTAAACCAGGTACGGAAATTAAACGAATTGGTGCATCTAAGCGTTTTATTTGGCTAGCAGATGACACCAGTTTTTATACATATGATATTGATAGTGGAGATTTCAATACTTTTTCTCTGCTTTCACTCTATCAATTCAGCCAATCTTCTTCGATACAGATAAATGACGCCAAATATATTTTTTCTAAGTGGGTTTTAGCGACGAACGCTGGGGTTTATTTATCTAATAAGAAAAACTTTGAGCATGTGACTAGCTCAGGAAAGAACTATGTAGAGAAACTCTACTTTTCGGATAAGCGCCGCGAACTCATCATCGGTTCTCTGCGAGGCGCATTGATTTTTGATATCCAAAATCCTCAAAAACCTCTGAAGAAAATTCGGGGCTCTCATGTTTTAAGTATTACTGAAACGAGCCAAGAGTACTGGATTGGTACCGAGAAAGGGTTGATTGTGTACTCATTTTTAACCGGAGAAACGAAGCGTCTTACCTCTTCCGGTTTGAACGATAACGTGATCAGCCAAAGTAAAATATATTCTCTTTTAAATGACCATTCCGGCGGCATTTGGATTGCAACCGATAGAGGGGTTAGGTATTTCTCTCTATTTTCGCATAAGTTTCAACGATTCTCAGAGCGGCTGCTCGCATCGGATACCAATGTTAACAAATCCGGATTCTTTACGCGCATGCAACATAGTGAAGGGTATTGGGTTATTGGCGACTCCGGGCTTTACAGTATCAGCTTAACTAAAGTCAGTACCCGAAATTTAGTTTATCGAGGCACAGTCTATGATTTGGTTGAGCGAGATGGTGTCGTTTGGCTTGCTACTGATGAAGGCATTAAGTGTATCAATGCGGTGACAGGTGAGATCATTGCTGATGATAAGCTACCGTTGTTCTTAAAATCAGATCCTATTCGTTTTATCGAGCTAGACCAGCATGGCGTGATTTGGGGGGCGAGTGATTCTCGACTCTGGAGCTACCATTTAACGTCTAAAAAACTCACGCAATATGGCGCTGAATGGATGATAGAAAAATATCTACCAGCGCAACTGACACAAATGATCGTCACCTCTCAAGGGCATTTGGTATTGGGGACCGAACACGGTGTCTATGTAATGCGAGATGGCCAGGTACATTTTATTGGAGAAAGCGTGCCTTTTGGTCTCGTGATTAACATTGTTCAAGCAACCGAAAGTGAAATCTGGGTTGCTAGTCGTTACGGCTTGTATCAATTTGATCTTTTTAGTGGCCACGTAAAACCGATCCCCTTACTTGATGGCCATATCACACCTAAGTGTCTGATTAAAAACCAAGATGGTATTTGGCTGACGTCTTCATCGGGCCTTTCTCGTTACTCGACTAAAGGCCAACTCCTTAAGCACTACGGCGAACCTTTTGGTCTTATAAGCAATGAGTTTTCCCCTGGGTTATGTAGTTATAGTACCGATAGTGAGCGAACACTTTTGCTTGGGGCTAATTCAAGCTTAATTAAAGTCAATACTCACGAGTTAGTGGTTAGCCGTTTACCTGACATTAAGGTGATTATCGGACAGGTGAAAGTAAATCAAGACTTGCGCTCTTTGGGGGATCTTACAGATGAGGGCGTAGAACTGGATTATGGCGAGTCGATCTCATTTCAATTTGGTGTGTTGCCACAGGTGAATAAGGTCAATCTAGAATACCGATTGAACAACGACGAGTGGCAACTTCTTGATGGTTATACCCTAAATATTGAGCACTTGATGCCAGGGGAATATCATTTTGAAGTGCGTGCTGTACTAAACGAGAGTGAACGAGGTCAAAGCAGTCAGTTCGTTTTTCGTGTAGCTAAACCATGGTTTATGACAACTTATGCATTGTTGACCTACCTGGTGTTACTCGTACTGGTTATCGCGTCTGTAGTCTATTGGCGCTCAAGAATAATGACTAAGGTTAACCGACAATTGAAGGCTCAAGTCGCATTAAAAACGAACCAATTGCGTCACCAAAGTCGAATCCTGCTTAGCAATAATCAGCAACTCAGAAAGCAGCTACATATTCGACGTTTGATTGTTAATCAATCCATTGAAGCGATGAAAGAACGATTAAATGGTTTAGCTGTCTCGCAATTGTGTGAGCAGAATGCATCTAGTCAGAAGATGCGTCGCTATCTGTCTGAAGAGTTAGATCTATTGCTACATGTGCGTACCACAGATGGAGAAGCACGACCTGTTTATAATCTTAACCTGATTTTACAGTCAGTATTAAATGGCTGGGAAGAGGAGTTACATAAAGCAGGTATTCATGTCGATTTTGTCCAAGAAAGTGAGCAAGAAAGCTATGTCAGCTTAACAACTTTTAATCTGGATGAATTACTCAATTTACTTCTTGATAGTATTACTAAGCGTTGTTATCGAAATCAAACGGTGGTTTTCTCTATTCGAAATGACGATGATCAAGTGATCTTGTCGGTCATGGATCAAGGGGATGGGCTAGATGGCTATAACCACTCTTCGGTGCTTCAGACTATTTCGACTCTGGTAGAGCTAAGTGGCGGGACAACGAAGATACATACATCTGAAGAGCGAAATCTCTTTGAAATGCTGTGGCAGGGTAGTGACTCATTTGATGAAGAGTCGATCATAGATGTTTCTCCTGCTGATGAGTGCTTAGCTGATGTCGTTGAAGATCCTTGGTTAGATAAAGTAAAAGGGTTGGTTGAAGAAAACTACTCCGATCCAGAATTTGGTACATCGACTGCGGCTAAGAAGCTATTTGTATCGGAGCGTAGCTTACAGAGAAGAGTAAAGAGTTCAATCGAGAAAACCTTTACGGAGTACTTAACAGAGGTGCGATTAGATAATGCATGTCGCCGATTATTGGCCGGAGAGAAAGTGTCGGATGTGGCATTTGAGTGTGGTTTCAATGATCCCTCTTACTTTAGCCAACGATTTAAGCATCGTTTTGGGGTACCTCCTAGCCAGTTTGTGGAAGAGCATGAAAGCTAACGAGTCGGGTTAAATCGTAGCTCGCTGAAAAATGGATTCTATTTAAGATGCGTCACTAGTTGGCGCATTTTTTGTTTGTCAGAAAGCGTGAGACTAGCTTCAATCATAAGCAGCTTTAGCTATGAGTAGAAGTGAAGTGATAGAGATAAATAGAGTGCTTGGCTAAGTTGAACTGAGAGTGGTATTCAAAAGGAGTTAGGAACGATTTAAGGGAGATAAGAAAAAAAATATCGTGGTATAGCCGGGGGGACTATACCACGGGTGCCAATGACACCTTCGCTTGCTGCCGGAGTGACGCTGATGCGCCACCTCTGGAATTCAATGTCTTAGGGAGTTCCCTGTCGACGTGAATAACTATAATTGAGTGAGCTTATTTTACTTATAAAATTAACGCCAGTATTACATAAGAAAAACGACAGAATTCATAACTCATTGTTAATTATCTTCTTTTTTGTTTAGTTTGAATGTTATTACCTTTACTAGAAAGAAGAGGTGTGAACTTTGTCTTACGTTATTGACGTTTTTGACGTGATTTTTTTTAACGAAAGCGACGACACCAAAAATGGAAAAATTGATTTCAGACAAGATCTGCTATAGGCATCGGAGATAGTATTGCAATCGTTAATAAAAATATTTCTCATTTGTATATGACTGGCCTGTTTATGAAACTCTCAGAATTACAACAAGGGCAAAAAGCTACTATCACTGGTTTTACCGAGCTCTCTAATGACGTACGAAAAAAATTAATGGTGATGGGGCTACTTCCTCAAACTCCTGTCACGCTCATCCGAAGAGCACCAATGGGGGATCCTTTACAAGTGGAAGTCCGCGGTGTTTCGTTGGCGGTTCGCGTCAATATTGCTGATTCTATTTCTGTGGAGGTGAACTAATGGAATATCAAATTCTAACGGTCGGTAACCCAAATAGCGGTAAGACGACATTGTTCAATGGCCTAACGGGTGCGAAACAGCAAGTAGGTAACTGGGCAGGTGTAACGGTAGAAAAGAAAACAGGTAAGTACTCACATTCTAGTGACCAATTTTTGCTTACCGATTTACCGGGCATTTATGCATTAGATAGTGGTAATGATGGCAACAGTATTGATGAATCGATCGCTTCTCGTGCGGTTTTAACCCATCCAGCCGACTTGATTATTAATGTAGTGGATGCGACATGTCTTGAGCGTAGCTTGTACATGACGCTACAGTTGCGTGAATTAGGTCGCCCTATGATTGTCGTCCTAAACAAAATGGATGCCCTAAAGCGTGAACGTCAAACTATCGACCTTAAAGCATTGGAGAAAATGCTAGGTTGCCCTGTGTTTGCTATTTCAGCAAACAACCGCTCTCAAGTTCAGGCATTTAAAGAGCGTTTACATAAAGCTTTGGTTCAAGGCGTTGCACTAGACGAACTTCGTTTGGATTACGGCTCTGACTTTGAAGAGGCAATTACTCGAATAGAACCAATATTTCAGAATCAAACAGAAGCTGCGGCACGTGCCTTGGCTATTCGTGCGTTAGAAAACGATCTATTGGTTCTGAACGTATTGCCACAGCATGAGCGTGAAGAAATCCTAGCTGAGCAAAAGCAAGTAAATATCGATATTGATCTTCTAGTGGCAGATGTGAAGTACTCTTTTCTGCACGATCAGTGTAAAAAAGTTCGTCGCGCAGAAGGTAAACTCAGCCATAGTTTCACCGAAAAAGTTGACAACGTAATCCTGAATAAGTGGGTAGGGGTACCGTTTTTCTTCGTTGTTATGTACTTGATGTTCATGTTCTCCATTAACATTGGTAGCGCGTTCATTGATTTCTTCGATATCGGCGTCGGTGCATTATTGGTTGATGGAGGTCATTATCTTCTAGATGATCATTTGCCGGTGTGGTTAGTCACACTGATCGCTGACGGCGTTGGCGGTGGTGTACAAACGGTAGCGACCTTTATCCCTGTTATCGCTTGTTTGTACTTGTTCTTGGCAGTCCTCGAAAGTTCGGGCTATATGTCTCGTGCAGCATTTGTACTTGATAAAGTGATGCAAAAGATTGGCTTACCAGGTAAAGCATTTGTGCCACTCGTTCTTGGTTTTGGTTGTAATGTGCCATCTATCATGGCGACTCGTACGTTAGATCAAGAACGTGAGCGTAAGCTCGCAGCATCGATGGCACCATTTATGTCATGTGGTGCTCGTCTACCAGTATACGCATTGTTTGCGGCGGCATTCTTTCCTGAAAGTGGCCAAAATATCGTATTTGCCTTGTACCTATTAGGTATCGTTGCGGCCGTGTTTACTGGCCTAGTGCTAAAGCATACGCTGTACCCAGGTTCAAGTGACAGCCTAGTAATGGAAATGCCAGATTACGAATTGCCAACCATGCGCAATGTTGTGATTAAAACTTGGCAGAAGCTAAAACGCTTTGTATTGGGTGCGGGTAAAACGATTGTCATGGTTGTGACTATTTTGAGCTTCCTAAACTCAGTCGGTACGGATGGCTCATTTGGTAATGAAGATAGCGAAAACTCTGTGCTATCTAAAGTTTCACAAGTCGTGACGCCTGTCTTTGCCCCAATTGGTATCGAGAGCGACAACTGGCCAGCAACAGTTGGCATCATTACTGGTATTTTTGCTAAAGAAGCGGTTGTAGGTACGTTAAACAGTCTCTACGCTCCAAGCGACGAAGAGGGTGCTGAATACGATCTAATGGCTAGCCTAGAAGAAGCGGTTATGTCTATTCCGGATAATCTATCAGGTCTTAGCTATTCAGATCCTCTTGGTATTGAAGTCGGTGATTTGACTGATAGCCAAGCGGTTGCTGAAGACCAAGAAGTGGACGCTTCTATTTTCGGTAACCTTAAAGGTCATTTTGCTTCAAGCCACGCAGCATTTGCGTACTTAATCTTCATTTTACTGTACACGCCTTGTGTTGCTGCAATGGGTGCTTATGTACGTGAGTTCGGACAAAAGTATGCGCGCTTTATTGCGGTGTGGACGATGGGTTTAGCATACGGCGGTGCGACATTGTATTACCAAGCTGCTCACTTTGCGGATCATCCAACTACAAGTTCTGCGTGGATTTCAGTGATTTTACTGGTGAGTTTTGTCACCTATCGACTTCTTAAAGCGGCGGGCAAGAAACAACTAATGCCATTAGAGGTACAAACAGCATGATTTTGACAGAGCTAAAGCAGTATATTGACCAAAATGGTAGTGTATCTCAGCGTGATTTAGCCAAGCAGTTTTGTTTGAGCGAAGATGGCGTGGATGCGATGTTATCAGTGTGGATTCGTAAGGGCGTGATCTCTCGCCTTGTTGATACTAATGCCGCGCAGCATGTGACGCGAGTCCGCTATGCCAAAGTCGATAGTAATGCGTTGGCTCTGACTGTCACGATGTAACCAAGTGATGAATCTAAAAATGCCGCTCATTTTTGAGCGGCATTTTTATTGTCTAGATTAAGTTGAACAGGCTGCTTAAGGAAAGAACATTTCCGATTCGAGTTTGCAGCGCTGCTTGTTCTTCTTCGGTACGAAATGCGCCTTGAGTATTTCCCCAAACCGGTCCTGGCCACGCGACATCATCTTTAAAGCGAGCGATATGATGGATGTGCAGTTGAGGTACCATATTGCCTAAAGCACCCAAGTTGAGTTTGTCTGGTTGAAAGGTTGCTTCTAGCGCTTGGCTGACAGCTTGAGATTCAAGTAGGAACTGCTGTTGCTCTTGCATTGGTAGGTGATGTAGCTCTTTCAAGTTGTCTCGTTTAGGTACAAGAATCACCCAAGGCACCGCATTGTCTCTGTGTAATAAAGTGATACACAGTGGGAAGTGGCCAATAATTGTGGTGTCTTTAGCAAGTTGAGGGTGGAGTTCAAAGCTCATAGTTTAGATCCATAACAATGGTGTTAGGCTGAGTATACTGCAAATAAAACAAAGGTTGACGCTCTCACGTCAACCTTTGTTGTTATCTCTGCTTTAGAGGCACTTACATGCGATCTAGAGTTTCGATACCCAGTAGAGATAGGCCTTGCTTGATGGTCTTAGCTGTCAACGCAGCAAGTTTCAATCGGCTCTGTTTCACTGACTCGTCTTCAGTGTTAAGGATTGGGCATGCTTCATAGAAACCAGAGAACTGACCTGCTAGTTCGAATAGGTAGCTACACATGATGTGAGGCTGACCTTCACGAGCAACAGACTGAACGGCTTCTTCGAACTGCATCAGCTTCGCGATCAGTGCTTTTTCTTTCTCTTCTGTTACTTTGATTTCGCCAGCTAGGTTCTCCATAGAGATACCTGCTTTTGCAAAGATAGAAGCAACACGAGTGTAAGCGTACTGCATGTATGGTGCAGTGTTACCTTCAAACGCTAGCATGTTGTCCCAATCGAACACGTAGTCAGTAGTACGGTGCTTAGAAAGGTCTGCGTACTTAACTGCCGCCATTGCTACTGTGTTCGCAATGTTTGTCTTCTCTTCAGCATCAAGACCTGGGTTCTTAGATTCGATCAGTTTGATAGCGCGCTCTTCCGCTTCGTCTAGAAGATCCGCTAGGCGAACAGTACCACCTGCGCGAGTCTTGAATGGACGACCATCTTTACCTAGCATCATGCCGAATGCGTGGTGCTCTAGAGAGACTTCTTCTGGTACGTAGCCTGCTTTGCGAACGATTGTCCAAGCTTGCATTAGGTGTTGGTGCTGACGAGAGTCGATGAAGTAAAGTACGCGGTTTGCGCCTAATGTTTCGTAACGGTATTTCGCACATGCGATATCCGTTGTTGTGTACAGGAAGCCGCCGTCGCGTTTTTGGATGATAACACCCATCGCTTCACCGTCTTTGTTTTTGTACTCTTCAAGGAAGACAACTTGCGCGCCATCATCTTCTTGAGCTAGACCTTGTTCTTTAAGGTCAGCAACAATGCCAGGAAGCATGTCGTTGTACATACTTTCGCCCATAACGTCATCACGAGTTAGTGAAACGTTTAGACGATCGTAGTTACGTTGGTTTTGAACCATAGTAACGTCAACGAGTTTCTTCCACATTTCTGCGCAGTACTCATCGCCACCTTGCAGTTTAACTACGTAGTTACGAGCCTTCGCTGCGAATTCTTCGTCTTCATCGTAAAGCTTTTTCGATTCACGGTAGAAAGCTTCAAGATCTGACAGTTCCATAGAAACTTCGCCAGATTCTTTTTGTACTCGCTCAAGGTTAGCGATAAGCATACCGAACTGAGTACCCCAGTCACCGATGTGGTTTGCGCGAATCACTTTGTGACCAAGGAATTCAAGCGTACGAACAACTGCGTCACCAATGATTGTCGAACGCAGGTGACCTACGTGCATTTCTTTGGCAACGTTTGGTGCAGAGTAGTCTGCAACGATAGTCTGCTGTTCTTCAGCGGCAACACCTAGACGCGAATCAGCCAATGCTGCTTCTGCTTGTTTTGCTAGGAATTCTTCACTTAGGAAGATGTTGATGAAGCCAGGGCCAGCAATTTCAGTTTTGCTTGCGATACCGTCAAGGTCCAGAACATCCAATACTTTCTGTGCAAATTCGCGTGGGTTAGTGCCTAGCTTTTTCGCTACGCCCATTACGCCATTCGCTTGGTAATCACCAAACTGTGGTTTTGCAGATTGGCGAACTGCTGCAGGGCTGCCTGCAGGTGCGCCAGCGGCTTCAAGAGCCTGAGAAACTTTGTCATTAATAAGTGCTTGGATATTCACACGCGCTTCCTTCAATTCTAGGGAATTGGTTAGGTATGCATTGCTCATATCAGGCAGCAGCGGGCTTAACCTGAATAATATTCACTAAGGTGAAATGAATGCATATCTCGATCTAGTTCATAATTTGGAGCACATAATAGCAACTTTATTGGCGCGCTTATAGGGAGTGAACTGGGAAATTTTCTACTTTTCCTGATGATCTTGTTACTATTGGAGAAAATTTAATGTTTTAGGTGGAAGAAAATGTCTCAGAGACTGATTGATACTGAATTAATGCCTGTTCAGATGCAAGAGAAATTGACCGATTTTATGCATAAAATCCAAGAGTTAGGTCAAATCTTGCATATTAATTTGTCTGATTTTCAGGCTGATCATATTGCGTTGCGCATTAATCAAGCAGAACTGGCACAATTAGCTCATCAAGAGTGGCTAAAATCAGGTAAAGAGATTTCAAATGCGATGATCAATGGTCGTCCGATTATTGTTATCGAATTTAATCAACCACTTGACGCAAATGATTGGTCAATAGAATGCTTAGAGTTGCCATATCCGGCTGCGGGGAAAATCTATCCTGAACAGAGTTGGGAGCATGTGGAGTTTGTCGTCCCTTCACAAGCTGAGAGTGCAGAGGCTTATCTAGAAGATATCAAACAGCAGTTTCCCGAATTCTCTTCCCAGTATGGTCGACTCGAAGAGTTAGGAGTGAAGATCAAACTATCTAGTCCAAAAGGTGAGGGCGAACGTTTGAATAACCCAACGGTTGCGTTTAAACACAATGGGGTGTGCATTAAGCTACACCCTCATTCGCTTAAAAAGATTGTCGAATCAGAGCAGTCAGCCTAGCTCAACGTCTTTTGGTCTTAGCTGGAACTCTTCAATAGAGCCAATCTCAAGCCCTAAATCTAATGGCTCCGACTCATGGTGTGCATTGCCTTGCGTGTGCATGATGAGCCGGTTGGCGGTTCTTGGTTTTAACTCGTTGACAACGAAACGAATCATATCGGTGCGAGTTAACTTTTTCAGCTCTTCCAATACCACTTCTTTTTGATTGAAATTCTCATCCTTATTGCCAATCGCGACCCACAAACGTTGTGCCCGAGAGCGCAGTGTTGTGTCTGGAGTTGCAATTTGATTCCATAAACCTCGTTTACTGCTGTGCCATTGATACTCATTAAGCTCAAGCAAGACCATGTAGAAAGCATTGAGGAATTCATCAATCGAGCTGATCAGATCCACTGGGGCAGCATTTGGTGATTGCACATAGAGTACAATCCCCGGGTGTTTATTTAGTGGCAGGTTGCCTGTGCCTACCATATAACCTAATTGTTGCTTGGTGCGTATTTCATGGAAGAAAGTCGCCGACATTAAGTGATTCGCCAGTGAATAAAGCGCAATGCTTCTTGGGCTTGTATCGTCACATTGATAGTAAAGAACGACTGCAGAATCTTCTTGATCGCAAAAGACTTCACGTTGGAATGAGCCATTTTCGCCGAGCATAACGAGTGGGCGAAGTGACTCTTCATATTGTTGGTTCTGTACACGAAGGGCATCTTTGAGAGTATTGCCTAAGCTTATCGCGTCTTCTTTGTTCCAGTCTCCATATACAAACATTTCTACGTGGAGTTCCGCTAAGATGGCTTGAACAAAACTAGAAAGCTCATCAACTTCTATCGACTCAAGGGCTTCAATTAGTGCAGAGTATGGAGGGTTGTTAGGTTGTAAAATACCGGTCAATGCATTAAAAAGTTGGGAAATTGGGCGATCTTGAGTCGAATTTCGCCAATTACGTAACATCTGGTTTTTGATGGTGTCAAAGCGTTGTTGGCTAAAGTCTCGCTTAGCAAATCGCTCCAAAATCAATTTCATCAATTCCGGTTGTTTTTTGCTAAATCCAGAAACAGTTAATGTCACCCCGCCTTGATGAGCGTACATGTTGTAGCCCATTCCTGCGATTTCTGCTTGATACGTCTCTTCGGCTAAGCTGTCCAAAAACATTTCAACACAAAGGCGCGTTTTTACAATGTTACGCGAAGTCGATACGGCTTGAGGGCTGTCTATCGCTATATACAACACCCCTTTTGGCACTCGAAATTCGTCGTCTTGTAAGTGCCAAAGCTTAAAGCCCGGCAATTCCTCGATAACTTGCGGTGTGGCTTGAGTTTCAACAACGGATTGAGGGTCTAACTCATAACAGATGAATGGGTTTTTTTCCGGCAACGTAAATGTTAATTCGGTAGGGCTCGAGTAGAAATCGCGTTGCTCATCCGTAAAAGGTTGTACTGAGTAAGGCGTAAAATACCACTTCGCTGTCTTGTCATATTCAAGATCTTTGGCGATCAGAGTGACACGCAGATTATCAATGGTGAAGTGTTCAGCGAGTGAGCATAGCAAGGCTTCGTCATATCCAAGCATCATGTAGTCACCATAGGCGATATCTTCAGCTTGATAATGTTGCATGTTGATAACCAAATGACTAACAAGATCAAGTGGTCGAGTTGGTTCTTGAAAACGAAAAGCGGATTCAAGAACTGCTTTTTTCTCTAAATATCGCCATTCATCCATACCTTGAGATTTGATTAACTCAATGTAGCTAAATACGGCTTGGATTATCTGATCGGCATGCTCAAGCCCTAGTGGGGTCAAAGAGCAACTTACCGCAAACTCACGGTAGTTGCTGCCACTGGTTCCGCCTCCTGCTGAAAGTGATGTTATCCAACCTTTTTCTTTTAAGGCCAGCATTAGGCTACCAGCGCCTTCATCCCCGAGTAGATGGGCAAAGTAAGAGAGTGGCTTTGATTGATAGTATTGATCCATTCCCGGCATTGGAAAGGTCATAATTAATTTACGAAACTCTTTAACGGGTTCTACATTAACTTGGATTCCGGTCGACGTTTTTGCACTGTACGGAACGTTTATCGATTTACCAAAACGATTGTGATTTGGGACCGCTGAGAATTTCTCTTCACACCAAATTTGCAGCTCTTCTAAGCTCTGCGGCCCAGTAACCGAAAGTGTCATTAAATCAGCGGAGTATTCTTGGTAATGAAAATCGATGATCTCATCTCGAATTGATTGACCATCTCGGTCTGCCAGTGTTTCTAAATTACCAACCGAAAATTTACTGAATGGGTGCTCGGGATTAACGAGTTCTTTTTGCACTTGGTATAAACGGCGTGAATCATCGTTTAGTTTGAGCTTGTACTCTGACTCAACTGCCTGACGTTCTTTTTCCAGAGCTTCGGTATTAAAAAGAGGGGCAGTAAAAAACTGACTAAAGCGATCCAATGCGCTTTGAAAGGCATTCGGTGCAATATCAAAAAAGAAACATGTGTGTTCTGTACCCGTCCAAGCGTTGTTGCTGCCACCATGTTGACTAATATAACTTTGAAATTCTCCAACTTTAGGGTACTTTTCCGTCCCCAAAAACAGCATATGTTCTAGGTAGTGTGCCAACCCTTCTCTGTCATTAGGATCATCGAAGTGGCCAACATTTACAGCCAATGCCGCCGCAGATTTTTGGGCGCTCTCATCGTGAGTGAGTAAAACCCTAATACCATTACTGAGGGTAAGATAACGATATTGATTGGTGTCATTAGGGCTAATATGCACGTGACTCTCTCCAATGAATTAAGACGGTTGAGCTGGAACTGGGTAATTTGAGATCAATTTAACTTAATAATTATGACTCGGATATAGATCTCTGCAAACTATCTGTTTGAGAAATCTGAGCAAAATTGTTTTATTGATGTTATTCGTTTGGAGCCAAAGAGTGTTAAGGAAGTCAGAGTCTTTATCAAGCTACTTGATATAATTGTCGGAGAGAGTGATCAATTTGAGCGCAATAACTGAGCACAGTTCAGATTGCGGTGTTCAAATAACAACGATTAGTAATGATCACCAAGAAGCCATTTCAGAAGAACAGTGTAGGATTTAGCCATGAAGATTTTTATTATGCGTCACGGAGAAGCAGAGCACTATGCACCAAGTGATGCAGAGCGAGCGTTAACGCAAAGAGGATGTAGCGCGTCGGTTTCTGTTGCCAAATCCTGCGTCGAACAAGGATTTCAACAGTTTGATAAAGTGATTGTCAGCCCTTATTTACGAGCGCAACAAACGTGGTTTGAGATTTCTAAGCATTTCGACGCTAAGCAAGTGTTAACCAGTGATGACATCACTCCTTACGGAGACTCAGAAGATGTGTTTGAATACATTAACGCGCTGATTGATGTAGACAAACTGGATTCTGTGCTGCTTGTCTCCCACCTTCCTTTAGTTGGCTATTTAACCGCTGAGTTTGTTACGGATATGGCTCCGCCCATGTTTCCTACATCAGGCCTTATTTGTATCGATTATTCGCCAGAGAGTCGAAATGGCCAAGTCGCATTTAATATTCAACCACAGTAACTTAACCGCTGGATTTATGACGTAGCTTGTATGTTTTTTACGTGCAAGCTGTCCTTTTCTATTCGATTTGTGTGCATTGAATTAAAATTACGCAAACCTACAATGAAATGACATAAATAGTCTGATGAATGATGTAATCAGCACTAATATCAGTCATTTATTTGACATGTTATATGGACTGGAACTTGCATAACTAGTTAAGTTTTTCTTTCCATAGACAATTATAAACGCCTATCTATGAAGTTTTCTTTACCTTTTGCGAATAAGTTACCACCGCTACCTAAGAGAGCGATGCCTGCGATTGGCGCACCAGTCATGGTTCTGGCTACCTTGGCGATGGTGGTACTGCCGATCCCGGCATTTTTACTCGACCTTTTCTTCACGTTTAACATTGCGCTTTCAATGGTCGTGTTGTTGGTGACGGTTTATACACGCAGACCTCTCGATTTTGCTGCCTTTCCAACTGTGCTCTTGATCGCTACGTTGCTGCGCCTTGCGTTAAACGTTGCTTCGACGCGTGTTGTATTGCTTTATGGCCATGAAGGTCCAGGCGCTGCAGGTAACGTAATTGAAGCGTTTGGTAACGTGGTAATTGGTGGTAACTACGCGGTAGGTCTAGTGGTCTTCCTGATTTTGATGATCATTAACTTCATGGTTGTTACCAAGGGTGCAGGGCGAATTTCGGAAGTAAGCGCGCGATTCACGTTGGATGCGTTACCAGGTAAGCAGATGGCGATCGATGCGGATTTGAATGCCGGTTTGATTGATCAAGACCAAGCTCGTACACGCCGACAGGAAGTGACCAAAGAAGCGGACTTTTACGGTTCGATGGATGGTGCGTCTAAGTTTGTAAAAGGTGACGCGATTGCCGGTATCTTGATTCTATTTATCAACATCATCGGTGGTCTTTCGATTGGTATGGCTCAGTATGATCTTGGCTTTACCGAAGCGTTACAGATTTATACGCTGTTAACCATTGGTGATGGTCTGGTTGCTCAGATTCCGTCACTACTACTTTCGATTGGTGCAGCGATCATGGTAACTCGTCAGAACACTGACGAAGATATGGGCCAGCAGCTTAGATTCCAAATGTTCGACAACCCGAAAGCCTTGATGATCACAGCTGCGATCTTAGGCGTGATGGGTATCGTACCTGGGATGCCACATTTTGCATTCTTGTTGCTGGCTGCGCTCGCGGGCGGTGGCGCATACTGGATTCAACGCAAACAGAAGAAAGAAGCGGAAAAACCAAACCTACCAGCAACTACAGAAGCCGATGCACCAACACCTAAAGAGCTTTCTTGGGACGATGTACAGCCTGTCGATATTGTGGGTCTTGAAGTCGGTTATCGCTTAATTCCGCTGGTGGATAAAGATCAAGGCGGAGAGCTGCTAGAGCGTGTGAAAGGCGTACGCAAAAAACTGTCTCAAGACTTTGGCTTCTTGATCCCAGCGGTTCATATTCGTGACAACTTAGAACTTACCCCAAATAGCTACCGAATTACCTTGATGGGCGTTGCGGTTGGTGAAGCTGAGATTCGCCCAGATATGGAGCTCGCTATTAACCCTGGCCAGGTCTATGGCATGATTGATGGTGAGCCGACTATCGACCCAGCATTTGGGCTAGAGGCGGTTTGGATCCGTGAAGAGCAACGCGAGCATGCACAGGCATTAGGTTACACCGTGGTGGACTCATCTACCGTACTTGCAACACATCTAAGCCAGTTGCTAACTAACAATGCTTCTCAGCTAATCGGCCACGAAGAAGTGCAAAACCTACTTGAAGTTCTTGGTCGCAGTACACCGAAACTGATTGAAGGCTTCGTTCCTGATCAATTGCAACTGGGTGTGGTCGTGAAAGTGCTGCAGAACTTGCTTAACGAAGCGGTACCTATCCGAGATATTCGCACGATTGTACAAACCTTGTCCGAGTACTCAAGTAAGAGTCAAGAACCTGACATCTTAACAGCCGCAGTTCGTATTGCCCTTAAACGACTAATTGTTCAGGAAATCAATGGCATAGAGCCTGAATTACCAGTGATAACTCTCATTCCTGAGTTGGAACAAATATTGCATCAGACAATGCAGGCTTCTGGTGGTGAATCTGCGGGAATAGAGCCTGGTTTGGCTGAGCGACTACAATCATCATTAAGCCAAGCAACTCAAGAGCAAGAGCTTAAAGGTGAACCAGCTGTTTTATTGACCTCGGGTGTGTTGCGATCAACGTTAGCGAAATTCGTGAAGAACACGATTCCTTCCTTGAGAGTACTCTCCTACCAAGAAATACCAGATGAGAAACAAATTCGCATTGTCCAAGCGGTTGGTAACTAGCTCTAATGCGGGAATAAACGGTACCCAAATTGAAGATTAAACGATTTTTTGCCAAAGATATGCGTACGGCACTACTCCAAGTTAAAGGGGAGTTAGGTGACGATGCGGTGATCATGTCGAATAAAAAAGTCGCAGGCGGTGTAGAGATTGTTGCTGCTGTGGATAACGATGGTGCTTCCAGTCGTCCAACAAATAACAACTATGGTTCCAGCCCAAGACACACTCCACGTCAAGCTCCTGCTTCTTTGCCAACACCGTCAAAGCGACAGCTTGAAGATGATCGAGTGACTTTGCAAACTCAAGCAGATTCAGGGCGCTCTATGACTCAGCGTTTTGCGAACATGCTGAAACAGTACAGCTCTGGTCGTCCAGAAGAAGAGCAAACAGATGAGCAAGGTGCAGATTCCTTATCGGCACTGTTGCAACGTCAGTCTAGTGCACGTTCGGGTGGCGACCGTGTTCAGGTGAAAGAAGATTCACCATTGGCTCGCTTAATCGCAGAAGATCGCCGAGTGGAACGTCCAGAAGCGCGCCTTGATCCTAGTCGATACGAGCGCGGTAAGCCGAATGAAACTTCCGTTTCAAATGAGAACTTGGAAGATATGAAAGAAGAGATGATGTCTATTCGTCGTCTTTTAGAACACCAAGTTTCAGGTTTGATGTGGCAGGAAGTAGAGCGACGTGAGCCACTTAGAGCTATGTTGATCAAACGCTTAGAGCGTATGGGTGTTTCTTCCGATTTAGCCGATCAGTTAGCTTGTTATATCCCAGAAGATACGCCTCCGACTAAAGCGTGGAAAGCCTTATTAGGTCTAGTCGCGGACCAAATTCCAATTTCTAAACAAGACATTTTAAAACGCGGCGGTGTTGTTGCTTTGTTAGGGCCTACTGGCGTTGGCAAGACCACCACGGTTGCGAAACTTGCTGCAAGAGCAGCGATGGAGTGGGGCGCAGACAACGTAGCGCTCGTCACGACCGATACTTATCGAATTGGTGCACATGAACAATTGGCGATTTATGGCCGAATTATGGGATGTGCAGTAAAAGTCGCTAAAGATTCCAAAGAGTTAGCCGATGTAATATATCAGTTAAGGAATCGTCGCCTTATTCTTGTTGATACTGCAGGTATGGGGCAGCGCGATGTGAGGTTATCTGAGCAGCTAGATACATTGATGCACGAGAGTGGAGAAATCATTCATAGCTACTTAGTGTTACCTGCCACTGCGCAGCGCAAGGTGTTACAAGAAACGATTGATCACTTCAAACGCATCCCATTGTCGGGATGTATTCTGACTAAGCTTGATGAATCATTAAGTCTCGGCGAGTTTGTCAGTGTGATAGTACAAAACGCATTACCCGTTGCGTATATCGCAAATGGTCAGCGTGTACCAGAAGACATTGTGATAGCTCAACCAAAATACATGGTAGCCAAGGCAAACGAATTACTAGAGAAGTCGACAGATGATGAGCCTCACTACTGGAATAGTGAAGCGGAAAGGTTCTAGGCGGCGGACGATTATGACAAATAATATGATACAAGACCAAGCAAGCGGATTACGCCGCTTAACACAACCTTCTTTAACAAAGGTCATATCTGTCACAGGTGGTAAAGGTGGCGTCGGTAAGTCTAATGTTACGTTAGGTATGGCAATTTGTATGGCGCGCCAAGGTAAGAAAGTCATGGTACTTGATGCTGACCTCGGCCTTGCTAATGTCGACGTTATGTTGGGTATTAGACCTAAGCGTAACTTGGGCCATGTTCTTGCTGGTGAATGTGAGTTGAAGGATGCGATTGTACAAGGTCCGCATGGTATCAACATCATTCCTGCGACATCGGGTACTCAGTCGATGACTGAACTCAGTCATGCACAGCACATTGGCCTGATAAGAGCTTTTGGTAGCCTTGAAGATGAAATGGACGTATTATTAATTGATACGGCCGCCGGTATATCTGATATGGTCGTTAGTTTTTCACGTGCCGCACAAGACGTTGTAATTGTGGTTTGTGACGAACCTACGTCAATCACTGATGCATATGCTTTAATTAAGTTGTTGAGCAAAGAGCATCACGTCCAGCGCTTCAAAATCGTTGCAAATATGGTCAGAAGCTACCGTGAAGGCAGAGAATTGTTCGCAAAGTTGACCTTGGTCACAGAGCGATTCTTGAATGTTAGCCTTGAGCTCGTAGCATGTATTCCATTAGATGATAAAGTTCGACAAGCTGTTAAGAAACAAAAGATTGTTGTTGATGCTTTTCCGCGCTCTCCAGCTGCATTAGCAATTGGTTCGTTGGCAAATAAAGCACTGACTTGGCCAATTCCTAAAACGCCGAGTGGACACTTAGAGTTTTTTGTAGAACGCTTATTGAATAGGAACGAAATGCTAGAGGAACCATTTGGTGAATAAGGCCCTGACCTATGACCAGTACGCAAATCAAAATAGTCAGCGAGCATTTTTAGAAAAATATTCGGTGCTTGTGAAGCGTATTGCTCATCACTTATTGGGGCGGTTACCTCCGAGTGTTCAGGTTGAAGATCTTATTCAGGCAGGCATGATCGGTTTGCTCGAAGCTCAAAAGAATTACGATGGTAGTAAGGGCGCGAGTTTCGAAACATATGCTGGTATTCGCATTCGTGGTGCTATGCTTGATGATATTAGACGTGGTGATTGGGTACCTCGCTCTGTACACAAACATAGTCGTGAGATAAATCAAGCGATTGCAGAACTTGAAGGTACGTTGAATCGAGATCCTACTGATGCCGAGATTGCTCAGCATTTAGGGTTAAGTTTATCGCAGTATCATTCGGCACTAACGGATATAAACTGCTCTCGCCTGGTTGGGATTGAAGATTTGGGTGTCTCGGAAGATGTAATTTCTCCAGAAGACGACGATGACTCAAATACCCCGTTTAAAGGGGTGGCAGATGAGTATTTTCGCAAAGCATTGATCGATTCGATCAAAACTTTGCCAGAGCGAGAGGCTCTAGTACTTTCGCTTTATTACGATGAAGAGTTAAACTTGAAAGAAATAGGCGATGTGATTGGTGTAAGCGAATCACGTGTCAGCCAAATATTAAGTCAATCAATGCAGCGTCTACGCACAAAGTTAAGTGCATGGACAAATAATGAGTAAAACACTGATATCGAACTCAGTGGAGGCAATTTTGAATAAAAACATGAAAATCCTTATTGTTGACGACTTCTCAACAATGCGCCGTATCGTTAAGAACCTACTTCGCGACTTGGGTTTTAATAACACTCAAGAAGCAGATGATGGTCTAACAGCCTTACCAATGCTCAAAAAAGGTGAGTTCGAGTTTGTAGTTACTGACTGGAACATGCCAGGAATGCAGGGGATCGATCTTCTTAAGCACATTCGTGCAGACGACGAGCTCAAGCACCTACCAGTATTGATGATCACAGCAGAAGCAAAACGTGAGCAAATCATCGAAGCAGCACAAGCAGGTGTGAATGGTTACATCGTTAAACCGTTTACTGCTGCAACACTAAAAGAAAAATTAGATAAGATTTTTGAGCGTCTATAGTCAAGGTAAGACTTTGGGTGTTAAAGGCCATTGAGAATGATTTCATTAGAACAGGCAAAGCAACTCGTCGAGCTGCTTGAAAGCGAGCAACAGCAAGAAGCAAATACTCTTTTTAAAGAGATCTATGACAGTGCTTCGAATCCTATGCTTCAAGAGATAGGTGAGCTGACTCGTGATCTACACGAATCGCTTAAGCAGTTTACGATTGACCAGCGTATGAGCGAAATTGCCAATGACGAAATCCCAGACGCCAGGGATCGCCTTCAATACGTCATTGATAAAACAGAAGTCGCAGCAAACAAAACGATGGATGCTGTCGATCGCTGTATGCCCATTGCTGACAACTTACATGAAGGGCTGCTGAAGGTTCGCCCTCAGTGGAATGAGTTGATGCACGGTCGAATAGACCTTGCTGAGTTCAAAGCATTGTGTCACCACATTGACGATTTATTGAGTCAAGTCGAAGGGGACAGTTCGGAACTTCGAGGCCAGTTGACTGAGATTCTGATGGCTCAGGACTTCCAAGATTTAACCGGCCAAATCATTTCGCGTGTTATTACCTTGGTTAATGAAGTTGAAGGTAGGTTAGTCGAAATCCTTACGGCATTTAGTACTAGCCAGTTGGATGAAAGCGCTGATAACAAAAAAGATGCATCTACGGACCCGGAAGGTCCGATACTTAACCCTCATGAAAGGGATGATGCCGTTTCATCACAAGACGAAGTTGATGATTTGCTCTCGAGTCTTGGGTTTTAGAGGTAACATATGAGCTACGATTTAGACGAAGATATTCTTCAGGACTTTTTAGTGGAAGCAGGGGAGATACTGGAACTTCTCTCCGAGCAGTTGGTAGAACTAGAAAACAATCCTGACGACAAAGATCTCTTAAATGCTATTTTCCGTGGATTCCACACTGTAAAAGGTGGCGCGGGTTTCCTCTCGTTAGGAGAACTCGTTGACACATGTCACGGTGCAGAAAACGTGTTCGATATTTTGCGTAATGGTCAGCGTTCAGTAAGTGCCAGTTTGATGGACACCATGCTGAAAGCGCTAGATACGGTTAACGAACAGTTTCAAGCAGTTCAAGATAGAGAAGAGTCTCTGCCTCCTGCAGAACAATCTTTGCTAGATGAACTTCATCGTCTAAGCCGACCAGAATCAGAAGATGAAGCAGTAGCTACAGTTGAAGAGCCTGCTCCGATCCCAGAACCTGTTGTAGAAGAGCCTGTCGCAGCGCCTGAGCCTGAAACAGAAGTCTCTGCGAATTCTATTGATGAAATTACTCAAGATGAATTTGAAAAGCTACTCGATGAACTGCACGGAAAAGGTGGTGCACCAAGTGATTCATCACCTGCGCCAGCGCCAGCAGCTGCGCCTCAACCTGCAGTCGATATGAGCGGTGACATCACTGATGATGAGTTTGAAAAACTGTTAGATGAACTGCATGGTGTCGGTAACGCGCCAGCGACAGCATCGGTTCCACCTCCGCCGCCACCATCTAAGCCAGTCGCTCCTGCAGCTTCATCCGCAGCGGGCGATAGCGATTTAATGACCGACGCGGAATTTGAAAAGCTACTGGATGAGTTGCATGGTTCAGGCAAAGGTCCATCGCCTGAAGAGCTAGAAGCTGCAACTAAACCAGTTGAAGTGAAAAGTGAGCCGACTCCAGCACCTGCGCCAGCTCCTACGCCTAAGCCAGCAGCGGCACCCGCTCCTGCACCTAAGCCAGCAGTGAAAGCGGAAGCAAAACCTGCGGCGAAGAAAGAAGTTGCGACTCAATCGAAGAAACCACAAGCTGAAGCAACAGTTCGCGTTGATACTTCAACGCTAGACACCATTATGAATATGGTGGGTGAGCTTGTACTCGTGCGTAATCGTCTATTGAGCTTAGGTCTAAATAGCAACGATGAAGAGATGTCAAAAGCTGTCTCTAACCTTGATGTTGTTACTGCAGACCTACAAGGCGCTGTGATGAAGACTCGAATGCAACCGATCAAGAAAGTTTTCGGTCGCTTCCCTCGAGTGGTTCGTGATTTGGCGCGTAGCCTAAACAAAGACATCACGCTTGAAATGCGCGGTGAAGATACTGATCTTGATAAAAACCTGGTAGAAGCCCTAGCGGATCCATTGATTCACTTGGTTCGTAACTCGGTTGACCATGGTGTAGAAATGCCTGACGCTCGTGCAGCAGCAGGCAAGCCTAGAACAGGTAAAGTGATTCTATCTGCTGCTCAAGAGGGCGACCATATCGAATTGGCTATCGTTGATGACGGTGGTGGTATGGACCCGGATAAACTTCGTGGAATTGCGGTAAAACGTGGGATCATGGACGAAGATGCTGCCTCTCGTTTATCAAATAAAGAGTGTTTTAACCTTATCTTTATGCCGGGCTTCTCAAGTAAAGAGCAGATCTCGGATATCTCTGGCCGTGGTGTAGGTATGGACGTTGTTAAGACAGCGATCAACACTCTAAATGGTTCTATTGATATCGATTCTGAAATGGGCAAAGGGACAAAGATCACCATCAAGGTGCCATTGACCCTAGCGATTCTACCAACCTTGATGGTTGGGGTTGCAGGCCACCCATTTGCACTGCCTTTGGCTAGCGTGAACGAGATTTTCCACTTAGATCTAAGCCGCACTAACGTGGTTGATGGTCAGCTAACGATAATCGTTCGTGAAAAATCCATTCCTCTATTCTATCTACAAAATTGGCTAGCACCGCAAGCCGGCCAAGTTGAACTACGCAAAGGTCATGGGCATGTTGTGATTGTTCAGATTGGTAGTCAACGTGTTGGTTTTGTGGTTGATACTCTAATCGGACAAGAAGAAGTGGTAATTAAGCCGCTTGATAATCTATTGCAAGGCACTCCAGGTATGGCAGGCGCGACGATCACTAGTGATGGTCATATAGCGCTTATCCTAGATGTGCCAGATTTACTTAAGCAGTACGCAGCTGCTTCTCGAATCTAAGTCGCGGAATATAAAAGGAAAGATATGGCGATTAAAGTATTAGTTGTAGACGATTCGAGTTTCTTCCGCCGACGAGTAAGTGAAATCATTAACTCTGAAGCAAAACTAGAAGTGATTGATGTCGCGACAAACGGCAAAGAAGCGGTTGAAAAAGCGCTAAAAATTAAGCCGGATGTGATTACAATGGATATTGAAATGCCAGTGATGGACGGTATCACAGCCGTCCGTGAAATCATGGCGAAATGTCCAATTCCAATTTTGATGTTTTCTTCTTTGACTCATGATGGCGCGAAAGCAACATTGGATGCGTTAGAAGCGGGTGCGTTGGACTTCTTGCCTAAGAAGTTCGAAGATATCGCTCGCAATCGTGATGAAGCCGTAACCTTGCTACAGCAGCGTGTGATTCAGATTGCTTCTCGTCGAGCGATGATGCGTCGTTCTGTGGCGGCACCAAGTTCGCCAACAAGGGCAACCGCAGCGCCAGCAACTACGACTAGAACATCACTACAACCACGAGCCACAGCACCGGTCAAAGCTACAGTCGCGACTCGCTTTAAAGCATCAGGTAAGAAGTATCAATTAACAGCGATTGGTACATCTACTGGTGGTCCAGTCGCGCTACAGAAAATTTTAACTAAGTTACCTGTTAACTATCCTCACCCAATTGTGTTGATTCAGCACATGCCAGCGACGTTTACAGCGGCCTTTGCGAGTCGTTTGAACTCACTTTGCAAGATACAGGTGAAAGAAGCGGAAGATGGCGATGCTTTAAAGCCTGGGGTTGCTTATCTTGCACCGGGTGGTAAACAGATGATGATCGATGGTCGACCAGGTTCTGCAAAACTACGCATTATTGATGGTGGTGAGCGTATGAACTATAAGCCTTGCGTTGATGTGACATTTGGTAGCGCTGCGAAAATTTACTCCGATCAAGTTTTGTCAATGGTACTCACAGGTATGGGAGCTGATGGCCGTGAAGGCGCTCGCATGTTAAAAGGTACGGGCGCAACGATATGGGCTCAAGATGAAGAGAGCTGCGTTGTTTATGGTATGCCACAAGCGGTAGCGAAAGCAGGGATTTCATCGGAAGACTTACCCTTAGATCGCATCGCAGAGCGTATGTTAGTCGAAGTAGGTCTAGCATAGAGGTCACTCATGATTGTATGGAGCATTGCAAATCAGAAAGGCGGGGTCGGTAAAACGACCACTACCATTACCTTAGCAGGATTGTTGAGTAAGCAAGGGAAGCGCGTCTTATTAGTAGATACGGACCCTCACGCATCTTTAACAACCTACCTTGGTTACGATTCTGATAACGTTCCAGTTAGCTTGTTTGATCTTTTTCAATTGAAAGAGTTTAACGAGCATAGTGTTAAGCCGTTGATCATGAAGTCGGACATTGAAGGAATCGATATTATTCCTGCACATATGTCTCTTGCGACACTTGATCGAGTGATGGGTAACCGAAGCGGAATGGGGCTTATTCTAAAAAGAGCTCTCAATACGCTAAAACAGCACTATGATTATGTGCTGATTGATTGCCCGCCTATTTTGGGTGTCATGATGGTCAATGCATTAGCAGCAAGCGATCGCATTCTAATTCCTGTACAAACCGAGTTTTTGGCGATGAAAGGGTTGGAACGTATGGTTCGTACGCTGGCGATTATGCAGAAATCACGTGGGCAAGCGTTTAAAGTGACCATTGTTCCGACGATGTACGACAAACGCACCCGAGCGTCATTACAAACATTGCAAGAGCTGAAGAAAGATTATCCAGATCAGGTTTGGTCATCTGCTGTTCCGATTGATACAAAGTTTCGTGATGCGAGTTTGAAACACCTTCCCGTGTCTCACTTTGCATCTGGAAGCCGAGGGGTCTTTGCTTATAAGCAGCTGTTGATTTACTTAGAGAGGCTGGCTATCAATGACTAACCAGTCGTTACTCTCAAGTGAACAAGCGTTAGATGATTACTTTACTGCACTGCTTGAAGAAAGTGTAGATGAACAATGGCTTGACGACTCTATGCAAGGTGAGACCATTCTTGCGGAGCCAGAGCCAGAGCCAGAGCCAGAGCCAGAGCCAGAGCCAGAGCCAGAGCCAGAGCCAGAGCCAGAGCCAGAGCCAGAGCCAGAGCCAGAGCCAGAGCCAGAGCCAGAGCCACGAATAACAGCTATTGATTACGAATTGGAGCCAATGCTTCAGTCCGTCGAAGAAAAAAGTTATTACCAGTTACCAACGGAAGAAGTTGAAGTTCCTAATCTTGAGGATGTTGAGCGGCTGCTTAAACAACTTGAGTCGACGAATCCTGTCGCTGAACTTGATCTAGAAGAGATACTCGAGCAGAACACGATTGAGATCGCTCAAACTCAAGTCAAGACGGAAACCGTTGTGGAAGTTGAAGAGATTCAAGAATGGGACTTGGAACCCGTAGCAGAAGAAACACCTGATATCGAAATAGTGCTCGATACACCGATTATTGAAGAGGTGATTGTCGAAGAGCCAGTCGTGGAGGTGGAGACTCATGTTGATACGGAAACTGAGTTGCAAACCCAATCAGGTTCAAGTGGGTTAGGCACATGGGAGACGCGAGTTCGAGAAGTCTCGTTTCAAGTCTTATACTTTGATGTGAATAGCGTGACTTTTGCAGTCCCTTTGGATGAGCTAGGTGGTATTCATCGTATCGCTGAACTCAATCATTTAATTGGTCGACCAGCTTGGTATCTAGGTTTACAAACCAGTCGAGAGGCACAACTTGACGTTGTGGATACGGCAAAGTGGGTAATGCCTGAGAAATTGAAAGATGACTCTCATAGAGAGGCTTATCAATACATTGTTATGCTTGGCGAGAGTATGTGGGGCTTAGCTTCCACTCAGTTAATGGGGACTGAATCTCTTGACCCAGGTATGGTTAGATGGCGAGAAACTGCGGGAAAACGCCCGTGGCTTGCCGGAATGGTAAAAGAAAAAATGTGTGCATTGATTCATGTTGAAGCATTGATAGCTATGCTTAATGCAGGACTTGATGTCAAAGCATTAGATAATTAGAACATGAGTGCCAATTTAGGCATAGAGAGGATTAGGTATGTCTCAAACTAATGAAGTAGAAGTAAGAAAGGACCAGTCTAATGACGAAGTGCTTCAGTGGGTGACGTTCCAGCTTGAGGAAGAGACTTACGGCATTAACGTAATGCAAGTCCGTGAAGTTCTTCGTTATACGGAAATTGCTCCTGTACCGGGTGCACCAGACTACGTACTAGGTATTATCAACCTACGTGGTAATGTGGTTACGGTAATCGATACTCGCTCTCGTTTTGGTTTGATTGAAGGTGAAATCACCGACAACACACGTATTATCGTGATCGAGTCAGAGCACCAAGTGATCGGTATTTTGGTGGATAGTGTTGCTGAAGTCGTTTACTTGCGCTCTTCAGAAATCGATACAACGCCAAGCGTTGGTACAGATGAAAGTGCTAAGTTCATCCAAGGTGTGAGCAACCGTGATGGTAAACTGCTTATCCTTGTCGACTTGAACAAACTACTGACAGACGAAGAATGGGATGAGATGGCTCACCTATAATGGACGTTGGTTTTCTATCTAGTGCTCCAGCAATCGCTGGGGCTGTTGCTCTAGTTGTACTGCTTTTGCTATTGCTGTTATTGCGAGTAAAAGCTAGCCAAAGAAAAGTCGCGGATCAACTTCGTCAGCAGAATCGACATTTAGATAAAGAGCTACAAAAATCAAGCAAGCAACTGCTTGAGGTTCGATCAGTCGTTGTTGGCTTAGGGCAAAGGGTAAGTGAGCAACATGATATTATTCAGCACTTAAACGAGCGCATTACAGAACTAGAACAAGAAGATAGTGATGGGCGCATGTACTCAAGAGCAAGCAAGATGGTACAACTAGGTGCTGATCTTAATGAGCTGATTGAAGAGTGTGAATTGCCGAAAGCAGAAGCGGAACTTATGATGTCATTGCAGAAAAAAATAGCAGGCAAAGAAAAAGTTCCTCCTTTGGAAAGCAGTCCTGATAGACACAAAGCTGTTCGACAAAAACGTCCAGTTAGAAGATAAAAATAAACAAGGTGCTGATTAGCACCTTTTTTTATGATTGCATGTAACCATTTAGTGGTATATAAGTCACTATATGTATAATTGTTAACAGATTCTTACGTAGTTTCGTGATTCGTATAGGTCTAATGCTGTTTTGTGTTTAACTGGCTGTGGTAATATACATTCTCAAAATTTTAGTAGTGACCGCCCATGTTAGAAGTATCTCAGCTTACTGCCATCCGAGATGAAAGAATTCTCTTTGAATCCCTGTCTTTTACTATAGATTCCGGTGAGTTAGTCCAGATAGAAGGCCGCAATGGTACCGGTAAAACAACATTGCTGCGTATTGTGACTGGCTTGGGCGACCGAGATAATGGTGAGATTTTCTGGAACGGTGAAAACATCGAATCTAACCGAGATGCTTACCATGAAGATTTGTTGTTTCTTGGTCACTCTACAGGCGTAAAGCGTGAGCTCACTGCATATGAGAATCTACGTTTTTATCTGAACGTGCACTCCAAGACTCCCGTCGATAAAGAAACTATCTACAACGCACTATTAAAAGTAGGTCTTGCCGGACGTGAAGATGTTCCTGTCGCGCAGCTGTCCGCAGGTCAACAACGCCGCGTTGCTTTAGCTCGATTATGGTTAAGCGAGCACAAATTGTGGATTCTGGATGAACCTCTAACTGCGATTGATAAGCAAGGGGTTAAGGTTTTGGAATCACTTTTTCTTAATCATGCGGAGCAAGGTGGCATTGTGGTATTAACCACCCACCAAGATATGTTCACGGATAACCCGAAACTTAGAAAAATTAAACTGGGTGATTAATCATGATAGGCATTATGAATAGTATCGTTCGTCGTGAACTGTTGATTGCATTTCGTCGTCAAGCGGATGTGTTTAACCCATTGTGGTTTTTCATCATTGTCATCACTTTATTTCCATTGAGTATTGGCCCTGAGCCAAACCTACTAGCCCGTATTGCGGCGGGGATAGTTTGGGTTGCAGCTCTCCTTTCTGCATTGTTATCGCTGGAAAGGTTGTTCCGTGACGACTTTCAAGATGGTTCATTGGAACAAATGATGTTAATGCCTGTCCCATTACCGATTGTCGTGATCTCAAAGGTGATTGCGCATTGGATATTGACGGGTTTGCCACTCATTTTGATCAGTCCATTGCTAGCGATTTTACTGTCGCTAGACTTTAACACCTGGCTTGCTGTTGTGCTGACTCTTCTTGTCGGAACGCCAACATTGAGTTTTATTGGTGCAATTGGTGTAGCTCTGACGGTAGGGTTACAAAAAGGAGGCGTTTTGTTGAGCCTTCTTGTACTGCCGCTCTACATACCAATTTTAATTTTTGCCACGTCTGCGATTGATGCTGCATCTTTAGGTATCGCGTATAACGGGCAATTGGCAATTTTGGGTGCAATGTTCATGGGAGCATTAACCCTTACACCGTTTGCAATTAGTGCCGCATTGCGAGTAAGCGTCAATTAGTTGTTCTCGATCAAGCACGAAATTTTCCCATTATATAAATTACAAAACCAATAATTGTCTCTGTGACGTTAGAACATAAGACAACACTGAAGTAAGAGCGAGAATTAAACATGTGGAAATGGCTCCATCCTTACGCCAAGCCCGAATCAGCTTATCAGCTCAGCGGTAAGCTTCTACCTTGGTTTTCCATATTGGCACTGCTGTGTTTATCAGTAGGTACGGTATGGGGATTAGCGTTTGCCCCGTCGGACTATCAGCAAGGCGATAGCTTTAGAATTATTTACATCCATGTACCTTCTGCGATTTGGTCAATGGGTGTGTATATGTCGATGGCCATTGCCGCTTTTATTGGCTTAGTTTGGCAAATTAGATTATCCGATCTTGCTGCTTCAGCGATGGCTCCAATCGGTGCTGTTTACACATTTATTGCTCTACTTACTGGTGCCGTATGGGGTAAACCTATGTGGGGCGCTTGGTGGGTATGGGATGCTCGCCTGACTGCAGAGCTCATTCTTCTATTCCTTTATTTGGGTGTAATTGCGCTTTACCACGCTTTTGATGATCAAAAGACCGCATCCAAAGCCGCAGGTATTCTGGCGATTGTTGGTGTTGCTAACTTGCCAATTATTCATTTCTCTGTTGAATGGTGGAACACCCTTCACCAAGGTGCCACGATCACTAAGTTCGAAAAGCCATCGATCTCTAGTGATATGTTGTGGCCGTTGCTGCTAAATATTTTTGGTTTTGCTTTCTTCTTTGGGGCGGTGACTATGGTTCGCTTCCGCAATGAAATCATTAATAACGAAAGTCACCGCCCATGGGTGATGAAGTTAGCTGCTGCTAAGTCTCAGAGAGGTAACTAAATTATGCATTTTGAATCTTTGAGCGATTTTTTCGCTATGGGTGGTTACGCAGGCTATGTCTGGAGCGCATTTGGTATTACTTTTCTTTCCATGTTGATTTTGCTTATTGTGAGTGTTCGCCGTGGAAAAGCTTTGCTAAATGAAGTGCAATCAAAAGTCGACAGACAAGCTCGTATTGACGCCGCTAAGAATTTGGAGAACACACTATGAACCCAAGACGTAAAAAGAGGCTCGGCATTGTTCTTGCCATTTTCATTGGTGTTAGTGCCACAATCGGCCTAATGCTGTATGCCTTAAATCAAAATATGGACCTTTTCTATACCCCAACTGAGCTAGTGAATGGCAAACCTGATGGTTCAAAACCAGAGGTAGGTCAGCGACTACGTATTGGTGGCATGGTGGTAGAAGGGTCTGTGAAGCGTGATGTTGAATCACTCCGTGTTTCGTTTGATCTGCATGATGTCGGCCCAAAAGTCACTATCTTATATGATGGTATTTTGCCGGATCTATTCCGTGAGGGGCAGGGGATCGTTGCGCAGGGCGTATTAAAAGATGCAACCACGATTGAAGCTTTCGAAGTGTTGGCAAAACACGATGAAGAATACATGCCGCCAGAAGTGGCAGAAGCAATGAAGAAGACTCACGAGCCGCTTCAATACAGTGAACAACAAAAACAAGGAAGCGGTCAATGATTGCTGAAATTGGTCATTTTGCCCTAATTGTCTCTTTGGCAATGGCAGTACTTTTAAGTATTTTGCCGTTGGTTGGGGCATCGCGTAACAACACCATGCTTATGAACACCGCAAGACCTTTGTCTTGGGGTATGTTCTTACTTCTTTCCCTTTCGTTTGGTGTACTGCTTTGGGCTTTCTATACCAACGACTTTACGCTGAACTATGTGGCAACAAACTCGAACAGTTTGTTACCTTGGTATTACCGTTTAACGGCAGTATGGGGCGCTCACGAAGGCTCATTACTACTTTGGGTATTGATTCAAGCTGCTTGGACTGTGGCGGTTGCCTCATTTAGTCGTGGTATGCCTCAAGAGTCGGTAGCACGAGTGCTAGCTGTAATGGGTATGATTACCGTTGGTTTCCTACTGTTTATCATCGTAACCTCAAACCCGTTCTTACGAACTTTACCTTTCTTCCCAGTTGACGGTCGAGATCTTAACCCATTACTTCAAGATCCGGGCTTGATTATCCACCCGCCGATGCTGTACATGGGTTACGTAGGTTTCTCCGTTGCTTTCTCTTTTGCGATTGCGTCACTGATGACTGGTCGCCTTGATACTGCTTGGGCTCGTTGGTCTCGTCCTTGGACAACAGCAGCATGGTTATTCCTAACTCTGGGTATCGCATTAGGCTCATGGTGGGCTTACTACGAACTTGGCTGGGGTGGCTGGTGGTTCTGGGATCCAGTAGAAAATGCTTCGTTTATGCCTTGGCTTGCGGGTACGGCATTGATGCACTCATTAGCAGTGACAGAAAAACGCGGTACGTTCAAAGCATGGACGGTATTGCTAGCTATCTCTGCATTCTCACTTAGCTTACTGGGTACTTTCCTAGTCCGTTCAGGCATTTTGGTTTCGGTTCACGCATTTGCGTCGGATCCATCTCGCGGTATGTTTATTTTAGGCTTCCTAGTCTTTGTTATTGGTGGTTCGCTACTCCTGTTTGCTCTGAAAGGGGCTTCAGTTCGAGTTCGTGGTAACTTTGATTTGGTCTCTCGCGAGAATGCACTGTTAGCAAATAACGTTCTACTTATCGCAGCTTTAGTCGTTGTACTTGTAGGTACACTACTACCATTGGTTCACAAGCAGATTGGTCTTGGTTCGGTTTCTATCGGCGCGCCATTCTTTGACATGCTTTTCGCGTGGTTAATGATTCCATTCTCGTTCTTGTTGGGTATTGGCCCAATGATTCGCTGGAAGCGTGATGATCTATCAAGCTTGAAAAAGCCAATGCTAATTTCAGGTGTTGCATCATTCGCGTTGGCTTATGTGTTTACTGTGTTGTTCTCAGACTTTTTCCTAACTATGGCTTACATCGGTTGGGTAATGGCGCTGTGGATTATCTTCATGCATGGCTTTGAATTACATCAACGTGCAACTCACCGTCATTCATTTATGGAAGGCGTGAAGAAACTGCAACGTAGTCATTGGGCAATGATGCTTGGTCATATTGGTCTTGCAGTTTCAATCATCGGTATTGCAATGGTGCAAAACTACAGTATTGAACGTGATGTACGTTTGGCGCCGGGTGAGCATTATCAGATCCAAGGCTATGATTTCTATTTCAAAGGTTTGCGTGATAAAGATGGCCCGAACTATGACGGCTACATTGCTGATTTTGAAATTACCCTTGATGGTAAGTACGTAAATACGCTTCATGCGGAGAAACGTTTCTATCGCACAGCACGCTCAATGATGACCGAAGCGGCGATTGATCGCGGTATTACTCGCGACCTATACATCGCGATGGGTGAAAGATTGGATGACAACAAGTCATGGGCAGTTCGTATCTATCACAAACCATTTGTGCGTTGGATCTGGGCTGGTTCATTGTTGATGGCACTTGGTGGTCTTATCTCAATTAGTGACAAACGTTACCGCTTTAGAAAAAGCGCGAAGAAGCAGGAGGCATAATGAATAAGAAACTTCTCTTTATCCCACTGTTGGCGTTTATGGGCTTGGTGGCTGTGTTTGCCACTCAGCTTGTTAAAAACTCGCAAGGTGACGATCCAACAAAGCTTGAATCTGTGCTGGTTGGTAAGGCAGTGCCTGAGTTCCGTCTTGAAGACTTGGCTGAGCCAGGTAAGTTGTACGACCAAGCTATTTTCAAAGGTGAGCCCTTACTGCTTAACGTTTGGGCGACTTGGTGCCCGACTTGTTATGCAGAGCACCAGTATCTTAATGAATTGGCAAGTGAAGGTGTCAAGATCATCGGTATGAACTACAAAGATGATCGCAATAAGGCGATAGGTTGGCTAAATGACTTAGGCAATCCCTACTTGATTAGCCTGTTCGATGGCAACGGCATGTTAGGCCTTGACCTTGGTGTATACGGCGCGCCGGAAACCTTCTTAATCGATGCTAATGGCGTGATCCGCTACCGTCATGTTGGTGATGTTAACGTTCGTAACTGGAACGAAAAACTTAAACCAATGTATGAAGAACTGCTAGCGGAGGCTAAACAATGAAGAAGTTAATGCTTTCTTTGTTTGCCGCAGTCGCATTTTCGATGGCAGCGCATGCTGCTATCGAAGTTCATGAATTTGATACATTAGAGCAAGAACAACAGTTTAAAGAGCTGGGTAATACGCTTCGTTGTCCTAAGTGTCAGAACAACACGATTGCAGATTCCAATGCCGAACTTGCGGTTGATTTACGTGAAAAAGTCTATGAGATGACGAAAGCGGGTAAATCAAAGCAAGAGATCATTGATTACATGATCGCACGTTACGGTAACTTTGTGACGTATAACCCTCCATTTACAGCGGCGACTGCGATCTTATGGTTAGGTCCAATTAGCGTTGTCTTGTTTGGCTTTGGTTTTATCGTTTTGCGTAGTCGAGCAAAGAAAGTTACGACTGAGCAGCAAGATGATTGGGATCAAGGTAAAGAAGCACGTTTAAAAGCTCTGCTTGATGAAAAGAATGATGGAGATAAGCAGTAATGACACTATTTTGGATAGCTTCAGTCATTCTTGTCGTATTGAGCTGTGTACTTGTTGCACTGCCGATATTGAAACAGAAAGCAAATAATGATGAAGCGCTGCGCGATGAATTGAACAAAGCGTTTTATAAAGATCGTCTGAGTGAACTTGAAGAAGAGGCGGAAGAAGGGCTTGTTGAAAACCAGCAAGATCTGATTGATGACTTGAAACAATCACTGCTAGACGATATTCCCGCAGATGAAAAGCGAGAGAAAGAAAACGCAGTATCTCCGATGGCTGTGTTGATTCCATCGATGATTTTGGTGGTTGGTCTTTCTTATGCAATGTACTTTAAGTTTGGTGCTCAGGATGACGTGAAGCAGTGGCAAGAAGTAACGTCTAACTTACCTGCATTGTCGAAGAAGCTGATGTCTCCACAAGGTGCTGAGCTTAGTGAAGATGAAATGCAAGACCTGTCTTTAGCACTACGCACTCGCCTACATTATCAACCTGAAGATTCAACAGGTTGGTTGTTGCTTGGCCGTATTGCGCTGGCAAATCGCAGTGTGGATACGGCGATTGGTGCAATGAAAAAAGCGTATAAACTTGAGCCAGATAGCAACGATATCATGTTAGGTTACGCGCAAGCTTTGATGTTATCTCAAGATGATGTTGATCAGGACAACGCACGCCGTATCTTAGGTCGTCTTGTTCAGAATGATTACGTCGACCTACGTGTGTTCTCATTGTTGGCATTTGATGCATTTGAGCGTAAAGACTTCCCAGCGGCGGTTCGTTACTGGAGTATTATGCAGCAAATGATCGGTCCAGAAGACAGCCGTTATGAGATGCTTGGTCGCAGTATTGAGAACGCGCAGAAACAGATGGGTCAACAAGTAGGGACGGGCAAATCTGTCGCAGTCACAATCTCAGTCGCTGAGAATGTTGTCGCTGACCCGAATGCTGCACTTATCGTTTCTGTTCATTCTGCTGATGGTTCTCCAATGCCTATCGCAGCAGCGCGTTATCCTGTGGGCAGTCTGCCTCGTACAGTTGTTTTGGATGATGGCAACAGCATGATGGCTGAGCGTAAGCTTTCTTCACTTGAATCGTTAATGGTTCGCGCACGTATTGATAGCGATGGCAATGTTGCGACTCGAGATGGGGACTGGTTTGGCGAGAGTGAAGCCGTTAAAATAGGCGAACCAGTTGAAGTTGTGATTGATAAGCAGTATTAATAACTGTGAATTATCAATGAATAGAGGCCGGTGATTCACCGGCCTTTTTTATGGAAATTATAATAATGAATAGTTTTAAGTCTCAGATGTGGTTGGCGCTCTCCGCGACTTTATTCTTAGCGGGTTGCGCGGGATCTCCAGAAGCAACCTCTGAATCTGAGTCAACACCTTTTGAATCAGAGGTTAATGACCCTATAGAAGGGTTCAACCGTGCGATGTGGGATATCAACTATGACTACCTTGATCCCTATTTAGTACGTCCAGTTTCACTCGCTTATGTAGATTATGTACCAGTACCAGTACGTAAAGGTGTTGCGAACTTCTTGAGCAATCTTGATGAGCCATCCAGTATGGTCAATAACATCATTATGGGAAATGGTGAAAAGGCCGTTGATCACTTTAACCGTTTTTGGATTAACAGCACATTTGGTTTGCTAGGTTTGATCGATATTGCTAGCGCAGCAGGTATTTCGGATCACAATGATAAGGCGTTCAGTGATGCCGTAGGCCATTATGGTGTTGGGAATGGTCCATATGTAATGGTGCCAGGTTACGGCCCTTGGACAGTACGTGAAGCATCCGATGTTGTGGATGGTATGTATGTACCATTGACCTACCTTAACTTCTGGGCAGGGCTCGGGAAGTGGGCTTTAGAGGGAATGGAAAGTCGAGCTGCCTTAGTTCCGCAAGAAGCAATGCTCCATAACTCGCCTGATCCATACTCTTTGACGCGTGATGCATACTTGCAGCGACAAGACTTTAAAGCGGAAATTGAGTCAGATGAATACAATGTTGATGAAGAAGCGTATTTAGATGAGTATCTAGACGATTTCTAGTTATCAAAACTGCACATATTAAAAAGGCTTGGTCACGGACCAAGCCTTTTTAATATGTGCTTTAGCAACGATTAGAATTTGTAGTTTGCTTGTACGCCGATTAGCCAGATGTCACCAGAGATTTCACCTTCGAATTCACCGCCAATTGCTGCTGATAAATTATCAGATGCGTCACGTGGTTCTTTGATTGGAGCGTCTTTAGCAATAATGTAGGTAAAACCGCCATCAAGAGTTAAGTTTTTGGTGAATTCGTAAGAAGCACCAAAGCTTAGCCAAGTACGGTCTGTTTCAGGAATCGTTGTTGTACGATATTTGTCATCTACAGCTGCAGTGTCGTAAGCGATACCTGAACGAAGGGCTAGTTTAGGGTCTACTTGGTACGTTGCGCCGACTGCAAAGCGGTAGTTGTCTTTCCAGTTTTCGGTTTTAATAACGTCTGATGTACCATCGTCGAAATCTGCCTTCAGCTCTTTAAACGTGCTCCAGTCAGTCCAGTTAATACTTGCGTGAACACCAACTTTCTCATTGATTTGGCTGTATGACGCAATTTCCGCTGTCGCTGGTAAGATAATCGCTAAGCTGCCATCTTTTTTTGCTGTTGGATTTGTAGCGTTAAAGCCGAAGCCTGTCGCGTAGCCTTCAAAGTCCATGGTAACTTCAGATTTGTATGCAAAACCAATGCGGTTATTGTCATTAATCTGCCATGCTGTACCGACTTGATAGCCCCAAGAACTATCGTCGCCTTCCATATATTTGAGGGTTTTAAGAACTTGGTTGCTTGCGCCAAAGTGGCCTTCACCAGTTACATAGCGAATACCGCCACCAATACTAACTTCTTCGTTAACTTGGTATGCAATGCTTGTGACTGCTTCAACTGTCATTACTTTTGCTTCGTCGCCGAAGTGGATAGCATTGAAAGAGCTTTCCAGTTCTGTTTCCATTCCGTAGTTGGTGCCTAGAGCGAAACCAACGGCGAGCTTGTCACTGTACTTGTGTGAAAGGTAAAAGTTAGGAACGACAGCGCTGTGAGCAATATCTTTAGCCGAAGTTGCGCCGCGGCGATCACCTGTCATAGAAGCTGTTGTGATTTCCCCGTCAATATCAATGTTTGGATCCACATAAATCGCACCGACAGAAACCTGAGTACCTTCTAGGTAAGTCAGCATTGCTGGGTTACGCCACTGTGCGCTTGCGTTGTCTGCCATTGCTGCTTCACCAGCGTACGCACGACCTAGACCCGTTGCTGAGTATTCTGCTAATTGGAAGCCTGCTGCATTAACTGCCGCTGAGGTGCTCACTAGGCTACACGCTACTGCTAGTGAAAGGAGAGTCTTATTTGTTTTCATTATAATGTTCGCTGAGATTGAGTTTAATCAGTCGGGCGATGATAAGGTTAGAGCTATTACTTTAAAAATTAAAAACAGTGTACTAAGTCTATTTGGAGTTTAATTTGTCATAACCTTTGATTGGTAGTGATAAATTTTGATTGTTACGCAGTTGTTTATTCATTTCAGCGTACACTTGTAGGTTTGGAATGGCGTTTAGCGCAACAGGTGTAAGCCAAAATCAGCAACGAGCAATAGAAGAAATGATGAGTTTCAGGGGATTACAAAGATTGGGAGTACAAAAAAGGCCAGTGAACACTGGCCTTTTGGATTGTATTTGTTAGCTAGTCTTAGAAGCTACGGCTGTATTGTAGGCCTAGCAAGATAGCGTCAGCATGGGTTGTACCTTCTACCTGTGTTGCTAGGTATACACCAGATGTCGATGTTGGTAGTGCTTTACTTTCTTTAACATCAACATCCTTACCCATTAGGTAGGTAAAGCCGAAGTCGATGTTTGACTTACTGTCTAGGTGGTATGTAAAGCCAGTTGAGAACCATTGACGGTCTGAATCTGGTACAGAGATTGACGTTAGCTCATCTTGTGCGCTGGTGTCATACATGTAGCCGGCACGTAGTGTCCAGTCTTGGTTCAGGTAGTAAGTACCACCAAGTGCGTAGTGCATGCCATTTTGCCATTCGTAATCGTTTAGAGTGCCACTCTTATCCGCTTCTAACTTATCGAACGAACTCCAACCAATGTACTGAATGCTGTAGTGAACGGCAAACTTAGTGTCTTCGATGCGGTGGTAACCAGAAAATTCCAGTAGGTCTGGTAGAGGCATGTATAATGTGTCGCTGATTGCACTATTCGAGCCTGTGTAGCCAGCAAAGTTGATATCGCCTGTTGCCTGCAGCTTAGGTGAGTAGTGGTAAGCTAAGCCAAAACGGTTGTTTTCGTTGAGTTCGTAAACTGTACCTACGTTAAAACCAAGTGCCCAACCATCAGCGTCTACGTCAAGTAATTCTGGGCCGCCTGTCAAAGAACGCTCTAGCTTGCCTTGACCATAAATAATATCTAGACCAGCACCGAAACTCCATTGCTCATTCATACGGAATGAGCCCGCAAGGCCGATATTCATGCTTTTAACATCGGTTAGGCCGCCGTATTCGCCAGCAACATAATCGTCGCTGAACTCTGTTTTAGTACCGAAGTTAGTGTAAGCGTTGATACCCCAAGCAAAAGTCTCGTTGACTGGAACGATTAGGTGAATGTTCGGTGCAATAGAAGTACCACCCGCATCATCGTAACTAGCGTCTGATTGAGTTGGTGCTGCTAGCGGGTTACCACTTCCATCAACAAGAAGTCGAGTGTAAGTAGCATCTTTCACTTCAATCATCGAAGTAATGCTTTCAAAACCTAGAGAAAGCTCTACGTCATCAAACAGTGCCATTGCCGCTGGGTTACGAGCCATAACAGATGCGTTATCTGCGATTACTGCGTCACCGGCGAATGCACGGCCGATACCGGTTGCAGATTGGGCGTTAAGTTGGAAGCCAGCAGCTAGAGTGTGCTGCGAAGCGAGTGTTGCTGTGGTAATTGTCACTGCTAAAAGTGATTTTTTAAACAGACGCGTCTTGTTCATTGGTGCTTTTTCCTTTTTAGTTCGCCTCTAGCTGGGCGATATATTTGAGCAAAAGCTCAGTGGTGGCTGATACTAGACCCAAGTATAGAATATAGAAATCCGACCATTGCCTATTTGGGGGGTAAAATTGCTGAAATGATGGTTATCTAGCAGGAAAATGCTGTAAAACTCGCCTTTTTAGAGTGTTAACTCTAAGTTTTGGGCGAAAATAAGGCCTGAACAGATTGTTCAGGCCTTGAGCTAAGTCACAAAATGTTATTTTTTTGTTAACTCATAGGTTTGATGATTTCTGCGATGTTTTCGGCGATCTTCGCTACATCTTCACCTTCATCGCCCACGATGATCATACTAGTGTGACCGATTGGTTCTACTACACCAACCATACCTTCTTTGACAAAGTCTGTGGTTTTGTCTGAAGCAATACCTGTCAAAAATAGAGTAACTTTGCCTTTTTGACCTTCAAACACCATGTGCAGTGCATTTGAATCACCAAAACCACAATGGTTGAGGTAGTAGACATGATAAGGGAAATTCTCTGCTAAATGATGAGCAAATGGCGCCATCTTGGCATTGATCTGCGACGATTGAACTTGCTCATCAAGATCTTTAACGAACGGTTTTTCCGCAATGACGTGCTTTATTGCCGTTGAAGCCAAGCTTGCCTGCGCTGAAGAAACGACAATATTACCCCAATTCACTTGTCCAACGAGTAAGCCAGCAACAAACGCTACTGATGCAGCCATTGCCATTGCACGTCGAGCAAAGTTAGGCCTGATCACATTGTCTTCTTGTGAACTCGATGTTTGGTTAAACAGTATTCGGTCGGCGAGATCTTCTGGTACATCCACATTCATAGCTTTTGCTATTTGAGCATCCAAATCTAAAATTTCATCGGCAAACTTGCAATTGGCTTCACTACTTTTGATGGCTTCATTGAGCTCGTTGTCTCTGTACTTTGGATCGGACATGATGCTGCGACGAAATTCTAAATCATCCATTATGCTGTCCTCTTTGATTGTTATCCGGATCGATCATCTCTTTAAGTTGGTTTCGAGCTCGAAAGAGACGGGTCATTACCGTATTTTTATTTAGATCCAGAATGTGACTAATCTCTTCACCACTAAACCCACCAACGACTTGGAGGAAAAGAGGTTCTCGATAATCCACGTCGAGTTTCATAATCTGTGCCTGAATCCACTCGGTTTGATGGTGAGGATCATCGCTGACTTTAGCATCGTTACCATGATCGTCGATATCAACCAGATCAAATTGTTTACGCTCAAAGCGTCGTGCATTCTCACGTCTTAAGATAGTGATAAGCCATGATTTAGCGGCCTTTTCATCTTGCAAGCTATCAAGAGACTTCCAGGCGCGTAAACAGGTTTCTTGCACTAAGTCTTCTGATACCGTGGGATCTTTGCAAAGCCAGTAGGCATAGCGATAAAGATCTCGATGATAGGCGCGAACGAGCGCTTCGTATTTTCTTTGTCTGTCCATATCCGAGTTGACCGGGGTGGCAGACTTTTTCTTTCCAAAAAAATTGATTATCGACACAAGAGCCTCCCTAACTGCTCTGTGATTCATACTGCTTAATCAAACTAAAGGTCTGACAAAACTCGATTTCTACTGAACCTATTTTCTAGCAAACGAATAAGTAATAGTGAGTATTATTTGTTCAATAAATATCTATTCACACGCATCACTGTTATTTGAACGATATATAAATGCCATACGGTGATAGAAACTCACTTAAAATTGATCTATTTCAAAATCTAGCGCATCTCAAAGGTTATAGTAGCACCTGTCATCTAGTCAGTGTTTCACTGACATGTTGAGCAAGATGACACTTCCTTTTGAAGGCTGACTTTACTTTCTCCTAATCAGGAAACTGATTATTTCAATTGGCGTAAGTTAATTGCTTTATACATTCCGACCACACAGTTTTGTGTGGTTTTTTTTTGCCTGAAACAAATCAAACGCTAAAGTTGCACTGATTTGACGCAGTGGCAATTCAGCTCTGTCAACATATTGATAAACATCAAATTAAAACAGTGCGATTCATACTAAATCATTATATCTCAAGAAGCACTTTTCAATTCTAAATCACGTTTATTCAAACGATCGTTTGATTGCGTTAACAATCTCGTTACAATGACGTGGTCAGACCTCTTAATATCCAAGGAGAAACAATGGGCAAGCAGGAAATGAAAACCCGCTCAGGTGAGCGCGTTGCAATTGTCGCTGGTTTGCGAACCCCTTTTGCTCGTCAGAGCACGGAATTTAGCCAAGTTCCTGCTGTTGACCTAGGCAAAATGGTGGTGAGCGAGATGATGGCGCGTACGGAGATTGACCCGAAGATGGTTGATCAATTGGTATTTGGCCAAGTAGTACAAATGCCGGAAGCGCCAAACATCGCACGTGAAATTGTGTTAGGCACTGGCATGGATATCAATACTGATGCGTATAGCGTAACTCGTGCTTGTGCGACGAGTTTCCAATCTGCGGTCAACGTGGCAGAGAGCATTATGTCTGGCACCATTGATGTGGGTATTGCGGGTGGCGCTGACTCTTCTTCTGTTTTACCTATCGGTGTTTCTAAAAAGCTTGCAGCGAATTTGTTGGCATTGAGTAAAACCAAAACAGTAGGTCAAAAACTAAAAATACTAAAAAGCTTATCGCTAAAAGATTTGGTGCCTGTTCCACCTGCGGTTGCAGAGTATTCGACAGGCCTTTCTATGGGGCAAACAGCCGAACAAATGGCGAAGTCACATGGTATTACTCGTCAAGAACAAGACGCACTCGCGCACCGTTCTCATACGCTTGCGGCCCAAGCTTGGCAAGATGGAAAAATTGAAGGGGAGGTCATGACCGCTTTCCCTGAACCTTATAAAAAGTGGATCTCTCAAGACAACAATATTCGTTATGACTCGACGCTGGAAGGCTATGAAAAACTGCGCCCTGCGTTTGACCGTCAATACGGTAGTGTGACTGCGGCAAACAGCACGCCATTAACAGACGGCGCTGCTGCAATCATGTTGATGCGTGAAGGTCGAGCAAAAGAGCTTGGTCTCGATATTATGGGTTACATCCGTTCTTATGCATTTTCAGCCATCGGCGTCGAAAAAGACATGTTGATGGGGCCTTCTTTCGCAACACCAATGGCACTAGAGCGTGCGGGTATCGAATTGTCAGATTTGACCTTAATTGATATGCATGAAGCTTTTGCCGCACAAGCGTTATCCAATGTAAAAATGTTTGCTAGCGATCAGTTTGCCCAGCAGCACCTTGGTCGTTCAAAGGCGATTGGCGAGATTGATATGGATAAGTTTAATGTTCTTGGCGGTTCGATTGCTTATGGTCACCCATTTGCAGCGACTGGCGCTCGAATGATTACTCAAACGCTACGAGAGCTTCAACGCCGTGGTGGTGGTTTGGCTCTAAATACCGCGTGTGCAGCGGGTGGTCTTGGCGCAGCGATGATTTTGGAGGTTGAGTAATGAGCGAACAGAAAGCGTTTAAGCTAAATATTGATGAAAATGACATTGCTTGGCTAGCGATTGATGTACCTGGCGAAAAAATGAATACGCTTCAGGCTGCATTCGCGCAAGAGATGGAAGAGGTGTTCACGCAACTTGAAAAGAAGAAATCTTCAATCAAAGGGCTGATTCTACACTCCCTTAAACCAGATAATTTTGTCGCGGGTGCAGATGTTCGCATGTTAGATGCCTGTACTACTGTTGATGAAGCTCAAGCGTTAGCAGAAAAAGGCCAGCAGATGTTCCAACACCTGTCTGATCTGCCTTACCCAGTTGTTGCTGCGATTCACGGTCCATGTTTGGGTGGTGGTCTTGAGTTGGCACTAGCATGTGATTATCGCGTTTGTACCGACTCAGACAAAACACGCTTAGGTCTTCCTGAAGTTCAACTTGGTTTATTGCCGGGGTCAGGCGGTACTCAGCGTTTACCTCGTCTAATTGGTTTACTACCATCATTGGATTTGATTCTTACAGGTAAGCAATTACGAGCGAAAAAAGCCAAGAAATTGGGTGTGGTTGACGCGGTTGTGCCAGATACCATTTTACTAGACGTTGCCAAGAGCTTTGTCGAAAAGAATGGCGGAGGCAAAAAAGCGAAGCGTAAAGTTTCAACCAAAGAGAAGCTCATTTCAAATACTGGCCTTGGTCGCAAAGTTATTTTTGAACAAGCTGCGAAGAAAACTCACGAGAAAACTCGCGGTAACTACCCAGCAGCAGACGCAATTCTCGAAGTCATTCGCACTGGTTTAGAGAAAGGGTTCGAAAAAGGGCAACAGAAAGAGGCGCAGCGTTTTGCTGAGCTAGTTATGACTCCTGAATCCAAAGCGCTACGTTCTATCTTCTTTGCAACGACAGAAATGAAGAAAGAAAATGGCAGTGATGCCGAGCCGCTAACCGTAAAACGCGCTGCTGTACTGGGCGGTGGTTTGATGGGCGCAGGCATTAGCCATGTTAGTGTGGCTAAAGCTAAAGTGCCGGTTCGTATTAAAGATGTGTCTAATGATGGCGTACTGAATGCCCTCAAGTACAACCATAAATTATTCGAAACGCAGCGAAAACGCCGTATCTTGTCAAAAGCGCAAGTGCAAGAAAAGATGCTGCAACTGTCAGGTGGCATTGATTTTACCAGCTTCAATCATGCGGATATTGTTATTGAAGCAGTATTTGAAGATCTTGAACTTAAGCAGAGTATAGTTGCAGATATTGAAGATAACGCGAAAGATAGCACGGTTTTCGCGACAAATACTTCTTCGCTACCTATTTCTCAGATTGCTGAAAAAGCAAAACGTCCTGAAAATGTCGTCGGTCTGCATTACTTTAGCCCGGTAGAAAAAATGCCTTTGGTTGAAGTGATTCCACACGCAGGGACGTCGGACGAAGCTATTTCAACTGTGGTTGAATTTGCTCGTAAGCAAGGTAAAACGCCAATCGTTGTTAAAGACTGTGCCGGTTTTTACGTCAACCGAATTCTGGCGCCTTACATGAATGAAGCGGCGCAGGTGCTGATGTCTGGTGAGCCAATAGGTCATCTAGATAAAGCGTTGCTTAACTTTGGTTTCCCTGTCGGCCCAATTACCTTATTGGATGAAGTTGGTGTCGATATCGGCGCGAAAATCATGCCTATTTTGGTTAACGAGCTAGGTGATCGCTTCAAAGGCCCAGATGTATTTGACAAGCTGCTCAATGACGGCCGTAAAGGACGTAAGAGTGGTAAAGGTTTCTATACCTACAAAGGTAAGAAGAAAGAAGTCGATAAATCTGTCTACAAGCTGCTTGGCCTGAGCCCTGAATCTAAAATGGCTCAAAACGACATGGCGATGCGTTGCGTGTTACCAATGTTGAATGAAGCGGTTCGTTGTTTGGATGAGGGTATTATCCGCAGTCCACGAGATGGTGATATTGGTGCAATCTTTGGTATTGGCTTCCCGCCATTCTTAGGCGGTCCGTTCCGTTATATGGATCAAATCGGCATCAAGAAACTGGTCGAGATCATGAATGAGCACGCAGAGAAATACGGTGATCGTTTTGCTCCGTGTGATGGGTTGTTAACTCGAGCAGGGCTTGATAAGCCGTTCTACGAATAGCCGCAATAATGATAGATAGGCGAGCCATTAGGTTCGCCTTTTTTTTATTTGAGAGTTATTATCAAGAAAAACAACGAGTAAACGTTAAGGAATTCAAATGGACGCTTTAGATCTATTGCTCAACCGTCGCTCTATTGCCAAACTTTCGGCCCCGGCGCCGGAAGGTCAAGTATTAGAAAACATCATCCGCGCAGGTTTACGTGCGCCTGACCACGCAGCACTGACGCCTTGGCGCTTTGTGATTGCTCAGGGTGAAGGGTTGAACAAGCTCTCTGATATTTTGGTTAAAGCGGCAGAAGCGGACAACAGCGACGAAGCCGTGGTAGAGAAGGTGAAAAATGCGCCTTTTAGAGCACCTATGGTGATTACTGTGATTGCTAAAGTGACGGAACACGACAAGGTGCCGGCTTTAGAACAGTATTTATCTGCAGGTTGCGCTGCTCAAGCTATGCAGATGGCTGCGGTTGCTCAAGGCTTCCAAGGTTTTTGGCGCTCAGGAAAGTGGATGTTCCATTCAGAGGTTCATCAAGCATTCGGTTTAGAAGGGGACGATGAGATCGTTGGTTTCCTTTACTTAGGAACACCGGGTTGTACACCGATGAAGGTGCCGGAGCGAGACCTAAGTAAATTTGTTGAATTTTTATAGCATGCAATAGAAAAGAGCTTGGTGGATAACCAAGCTCTTTTTTGTTTAGTGGATGTTGTAAGCGATGACAAAATCAATAAATAAACGCACTTTCTCTGGTAAGTGGTCTTTATGGTTGTACAACATATAAATATCGCGCGGGTTGGCACTCCAATCAGAAAGCACACGAATTAAGCTGCCATCATCAATGTACTCTTTAAGCATCACATCAGGCATCAAGGTAATCCCTAAGCCATCAGAACAAGCACTACGAACAACGTTAAGAGTATTTGATTGGAATCGGCCCTTATCATTGTTGATGACTGTTTCACCATTTTGATTCGACAACTGCCACTTTAGCAGTGGAGCACCCTTGAGTAGGCTGTGGTTATGCAGCTCTTCAGCGTGTTTAGGCGCCGGGTGCGCTTTCAAATACTCTGGGCTAGCAACTAAGATATCTTCCACTGAGTTGATTTTACGAGCGATTAAGCTGGAGTCTCGCTGCGGGCCAACGCGGAAGATCACATCCCACTCTGTTGGATCAAGTTGATCTGAGTGGTTGCTGGTTGTTAGCTCAAGGTTAATGTCTGGATACTGGCTCATGAATGCATTGAACATCGGCATCATCATGCGTTTGGTCAAATTGGATGGCGAAGTAATACGAATTTTCCCCGCAGCTCCGCGGCATTCATCAGACAACTCTTCTGCGGTTAGCGTTAATCTATCCAACAGAGGTGAGCATTCGCTGTAAAAGCGTTCTCCCGCTTCCGTAAGCGAAAGTTTACGTGCGTGTCTATTTAGCAGACGCAAGTTTAGAGAGTCTTCTAAAGCTTGAATACGTCGCGTAATGGTTGCAACAGGAATCATCGTTTTACGGGAAGTTGCTGTATAACTCCCATTTTCTACGACAAGCCTGAACAAGTTGAGATCATCTAATTTCATTTCACCAGACACATTTTTTTACGAATTCGGTTAATTTATCTCTATATCAAATGTCAAAGGTTGAGTCACATCAACAACTTTATCGATATTTAAGATTCCATACATATAGTATGCAACCTAGAGCCAAAGTGGAAGATTTGTATAAAAGGCCTTTCATGACTATTTTTTATAGAGCGTTTGAATTTACAAATAACAATAATAAATCAGTTGTACTTTAGTTGTGTGAGGCAAAGGTTTATGTATAAAACGATAGAAGTTGCACCCAGCGACGTACCGGCTATCGCTGTAGGTGAAAAACTTGTCATGTTGGTTGATGATGACCCTATATTCCGCCGAATTACGTCCGCTTTCCTAGTTACCCAAGGCTACAAAGTTGTTGAAGCTGAAAATGGACTGGAGGGTCTAAGGAAGCTTCGTGATGCGGAACCAGACATCGTCATGTGTGACTTAGCAATGCCAGTATTAGATGGCATCGAGTTTGTTGAAGAAGTGAGTTTAGAGTATCCATCTCTGCCACTTATCGTAGTGTCAGCAACGGATGATATGTCCGATGTCGCCAAAGCGCTTCGCTACGGCATTAAAGACTTTTTACCAAAACCGATTGGCAATTACGAACACCTTGTATGTGCTATTGAAAACACTCTAGATGATTCAGACAATCATCTGAGTGATCAACGAGACTTTTCTAGCCAATGGTTCCGCGTTGATAGCGGTGATATTCCTGAAGAGCAGGAGTTGCACTGGCACCTTGAGTTTTTACAAGATAATCGCAGTGCAGCGAAAGATTTACTGCACGCTTTGCTCCCAGAGCGAGACACATCGCAGGGCAGTTGGAAGTGCAGCTATCGCTTATTGCAATCGACAGATGTCATGCCTATCGTGTTTGATTACGCATGGCTGATGAATGGTCAGTTTGCCTTTTACATTGTGGATTCTGCCAGTGAAGGTGAGCATGGCGCTGCGACGACGTTGCTCGTTCGAGCTTTATTCCACGACTATCTTCGCAATTTGAAATGCTTTAATGCTGATTTGAAAGATATTGCCTATTTACTAGAAAAGGGTATTCAATGCTCGGAATGTGCCACTCCCGTCAAAGCTCTGTTTGGTGTGGCGGACCTTTCTGAGAGTACCTTATCTTTATTGCCAGCAGGCCTAGATTGTCAGTGGTCAAATGGGTATGTATCTCAGCATATTCAACCAGGTGTGAATCTTGGTGACAACTGCATTAAAAACTTCATTACTACTGACTTACCGATTCAGTCAGCTTGTCAGATTGCATTAAGCTGCCTAGGTTCTAGTAGCTTCACTCTTGATATCTATAGTGGAGGTAGTGCTTAAGCGCTACCTTACGTGTCATAAAATCTTAATAACCCTTTTATTACTCGGTGTTTGTTGTCTTGAGTTTGGGGTATAGTCCGCCGAAACAAAAATAAACCAAAGCGTTAACGCTCACTTAACGTAGGTTTAAAAAATAACAATCGACACTTAGAGAAGTAATCCCATGGCAGACAAAGATTTTAAAGAACCTTATAATATCTTTTACTTTTTAGGTTTTATTGCAGTCCTTCTTATCCCAACACTTCCAGCGACTTTGACTTGGATTCGTGTTTTAAACGGATACGCGGGCTTCTAAATCATTTGGAGCGTACCATCAGTATTCGAAGATTGAGTTTAAATATTGTTGGTATTACAAGTTTGTGCCTGGGTTTTCTGGGCATATTCCTTCCTCTTCTTCCAACAACGCCTTTTGTGCTGCTAGCAAGTGCATGCTTTATGCGCAGTAGCCCACGCTTTCATCGTTGGTTGCACGAACACAAAACGTTTGGTCCTATTCTAGATAACTGGCATCAGCACAGAGCCGTCACTGCAAAAGTGAAAAGGCGAGGGGCGGTGTACATTCTTCTTAGTTTCTCTTTTTCAATTTGGTTTGTGCCGCACTTTTGGTTAAAAATTGCACTTGTTTTTATGCTGGTGGCATTACTCACTTGGTTTATTCGGTTGCCTGTGATGGAGCACCTTGCTGACAAGCAAGAAAATCACTAAGATTGCAAGGAAGCGTGCCCACCTTCTATGTGGGCGTTTGTTTTTTAGGCACAGTCAAATTTAGTCAGCAGTTTGAGCAGGCTCGAATCGTCTACTTGTGCAGAGAACCCACGCTATAGCTTGAAAATACTAATTATATAAATAGCCAAGCCTAGCCAATCTAAGTAAAGAATTATGACAACTGAAACACTCTCACTGATCAAATCTAGTATTAAAAGCATTCAAGACTATCCAAAGCCAGGCATTCTGTTTCGTGATGTGACGAGTCTGATGGAAGATTCTGCCGCGTACCGAGCAACGATTAAACTATTAGTAGAAAAGTATCAATCTATGGGTTTTACCAAGATTGTCGGTACTGAAGCGCGCGGCTTCCTGTTTGGTGCGCCGCTTGCTCTAGAGCTTGGCGTAGGTTTCGTACCGGTTCGTAAACCAGGCAAACTGCCACGTGAAACTGTCGCTCAGTCTTACGAGCTTGAGTACGGTACTGACACGCTAGAAATCCACACAGATGCTATCGTAGAAGGTGACAAGGTTCTTGTTGTTGACGACCTACTAGCAACGGGCGGAACAATCGAAGCAACAACTAAACTGATTCGTCAGCTTGGTGGTGTTGTCGAACATGCAGCATTCGTGATTAACCTTCCTGAAATTGGTGGTGACAAGCGTCTTGAAGGCCTAGGCCTGAACGTTTACAGCATCTGTGAGTTTGAAGGTCACTAATCGGGTAGGTTATTAATGGGTATAGTTTCATGAGTTATCTTGCCTTAGCGAGAAAATGGCGTCCTAGTAAATTCAATGAAGTGATAGGACAAAGCCACGTATTAACCGCACTGGAAAATGCGTTAGCACAGAATCGCCTCCACCATGCTTATCTGTTTAGTGGTACGCGTGGTGTGGGTAAAACCTCAATTGGTCGTTTGTTTGCTAAAGGACTGAACTGTGAGACAGGTATTACTGCGAACCCGTGTGGCGTTTGTGATACTTGTAAAGAGATCGATGAAGGTCGTTTTGTTGATCTTCTTGAGATAGATGCAGCGTCCCGAACTAAGGTCGAAGATACTCGTGAACTGCTAGACAATGTTCAATACAAACCAGCTCGTGGTCGATTCAAGGTTTACCTGATCGATGAAGTTCACATGCTCTCGCGCCACAGTTTTAATGCCTTACTTAAAACCTTAGAAGAGCCGCCTGAGTATGTGAAGTTCTTACTGGCGACCACAGATCCGCAAAAGCTGCCAGTGACGATTTTGTCTCGCTGTCTTCAGTTCCACTTGAAGCCTATCAATGTGGATACCATCCATGAGCAGCTGGACCATATTTTAGCTCAAGAGCAAGTGACTGCTGAGCCTCGCGCGTTAGGCATGATCTCGCACGCCGCTGACGGCAGTATGCGTGATGCCTTAAGTTTAACGGATCAAGCGATTGCTCTGGGTAATGGTACTGTTTTAACTGACAGCGTCGCCCACATGCTTGGTACTCTTGATACTGATCAGGCTCTGCATTTGCTTGAAGCGATTAGCTCTAAGCAGCCACAACAAGCAATGGAAACATTGTCTCAGCTTGCGCAAAACGGTGTAGAGTGGGATGGGCTACTGCAGCAACTTGCTACTCAGCTGCACCGCATGGCGATGTTCCAAGCTTTACCTTCGACGTTAGATAAAGCGCAGCCAGATGCCGAAAAGATTGAATTACTGAGCCGCGCGTTAAGTCCGCAAGACGTTCAACTCTACTACCAGATTGCATTGAAAGGTCGTCAAGACTTACCACTTGCGCCTTCTGAGTGTATTGGTCTCGAGATGGTTGTACTGCGTATGATGGCGTTCAGACCAGCGTCCAAGCCGCAAGCTAATGTCATTTCAACTCAGTCTGAACCAACCGAGCAAGTGGCAGTAGCACCTAAAGCTCAGTCTCAGCAAGCGGCGCAATCTCAGCCAGTTGCACCCGCTCCAAGTGCGCAAGCTGCACCATCAACGCCGCCGGTGCAGAGACAGCCTCAGGTTGCACCGGAGCAAAACTATGACATGCCGCCTGCGGGATACATGTCTGAGCCACCACAATACGATGCGCCGCCAATGTATGATGAGCCACCAATGTATGGTGAGGCTCAGCCGCCGCAAATGCAGCCAAGTCCTGCACCTACTCCGTCTCAACCTGTGCAGCAAGCTGAGCAGCCAGCGAGTCGAAGTTCTTCGCCAATCAGCGGGCTACGTCATCAATTGCGTTCACAGCGTAAAGGGTTAGCGCCCAGCCAAGACAATTCGGGAAATGGGCCAAAAAAGGCTAAAGCGACATCTGCTAAATCAGAATCAGTCCTCGATCGTGTAGCACAAAAACACGCGGGAACTGCGCAGGTGTCGCCATTGTCTAATCCATCAGTCGCAACACCTGAATCTGATAAAAATGAACCATATCGTTGGAAGCCAATTTTGCCGCAGACGCAGCAAAAAGAAAAAACAGAGCTGACTCCAACGTTATTGAAGAAAGCGCTAGAACACGAAAAAACGCCAGAGATGTCGAAGAAGTTGTTTGCAGAGAGCCTAGAGCAGAGTGATTGGGCTCAGCTAATCAGTAAGCTTGAAACAGCCAAATTGACAGAGCAGTTAGCGCTTAACTCGTACTACGAGAAAAATGGTTCGTCCATTTCACTAACGCTAAGACCGCAACAAGCGCACTTAAACACAGATCGCGCTCAGAGCGAACTTCTGCAAGCACTCAATACCGCATTAGGCGAAGAGTGTCATCTCAGTGTTGAAGTCGGCGATAGTGGTGAAACCCCGCTAGAATTAAGAGATAAGCTCTATCAAGGTAAGTTAAGCCAAGCGTTTACCAGCCTAGAGAATGATGATCATGTTAAGTTTATTGAGATGCGCTTTGCTGCGGAGCTTGATAAAGAAAGCGTGAGACCGATTTGATTTTCGGGGTTGAAAGTTTACGTTTTCAGCCCCATCTAATAACGAAACAAGCTAACTAACCAGAGAGATAAACATGTTTGGTAAAGGCGGTATGGGCAACCTAATGAAGCAAGCCCAGCAAATGCAAGATCGCATGCAAAAGCTTCAAGAAGAAATCGCAAATATGGAAGTAACCGGTGAATCTGGTGCTGGCCTTGTAAAAGTAACGATTACTGGTAGTCATAGCGTGCGCCGTGTAGAAATCGACGAAAGTCTGATGGAAGACGACAAAGAGATGCTTGAAGATCTGATCGCAGCGGCATTCAATGATGCGGCTCGTCGTGTTGAAGAAACACAAAAAGAGAAAATGGCTGGCGTAACTGGCGGTATGCAATTACCACCAGGTATGAAAATGCCATTCTAATCGACAAGGTTAGTTAAATGCGCACCAGTCATATGCTGGAGCAATTGATGGAGGCCTTACGTTGTCTACCTGGGGTTGGTCCCAAGTCGGCGCAGCGTATGGCCTTTCATTTGTTACAGCGAGATAGAAAAGGCGGCCTGCAACTCGCAGACGCTTTAAGTCAGTCAATGACCGAAATTGGCCACTGCACAGAGTGCCGAACTTTTACTGAGGAAGAAGTTTGTCATATTTGTACCAATCCTAAACGTCAGGAAAATGGTCAACTGTGTGTGGTAGAAAGCCCTGCAGACATTGCTGCTGTAGAAGCAACAGGGCAATATTCTGGACGTTACTTTGTTTTGATGGGGCACTTATCTCCACTAGACGGTATCGGGCCTAGTGATATTGGCTTGGATGTATTGGACTACCGCTTACGACGTGGGGACATTTCAGAAGTGATTCTGGCAACCAACCCTACCGTCGAAGGGGAAGCGACCGCGCATTATATCGCAGAGCTTTGTAAAGCGAGTGAAGTCTCCGCCAGCCGCATTGCTCATGGCGTGCCCGTTGGTGGTGAGCTTGAGCTGGTGGACGGTACCACTTTGTCCCATTCACTTCTTGGTCGACACAAGCTTTAACTGCTATGACAAATACGAAAAAGCCGCAGCAAACGCTGCGGCTTTTTAGATCTAATGGATGCTTATTTTGATGCAGAGATTGCACGATAAATAACGGCACCTAAGATACCACCAACAATCGGCGCTACCCAGAATAGCCAAAGTTGAGAGGCTGCCCACTCACCGACATACATCGCGACTGCGGTACTACGAGCAGGGTTAACTGATGTATTGGTCACTGGAATGCTGATAAGGTGGATTAGTGTTAGGCCCAAACCAATAGCAATTGGGGCAAACCCTTGCGGAGCGCGCTCATCGGTTGCACCCATGATAATGATAAGGAACATCATCGTCATGACAACTTCTGAAATCAAAGCTGCAGTCATTGAGTATTGGCCAGGAGAGTGCTCGCCAAAGCCATTTGCTGCGAAGCCTGATGCTGCAACATCAAAGCCCGCTTGGCCAGAAGCAATAAGATAAAGCACGCCGCCTGCAATTAAGCCACCGAAAACTTGAGCAAGGATATATGGAAGGACGTGTTTCGCTTCAAAACGGCCACCAGCCCAAAGGCCAATCGTTACCGCTGGATTCAGGTGACAGCCTGAGATATGACCAATTGCATAAGCCATAGTCAGTACGGTTAGACCAAAGGCAAGAGATACTCCTAGCAAGCCAATACCAACATCTGGGAAGCCGGCCGCCAATACCGCACTACCACAGCCACCAAGTACTAGCCAAAACGTACCAAAAGATTCTGCAATATATTTATTCATGGGTTTCCTGATTTTTTATACGTGGAAGACCCAAGGAAGATAGTTGAGAAATGTCAGCAGGGTGTGAGTGAAAGTAGTAATTTCTAACAATAGAGTCACTAGACTCATATTGTCTTAGTTATGAAACAAGGTTTATGTCAGAATTTCCAACTCGGTAATGTTGTCCAAAGCTTGCTGATTGGTTTTACCGCAGATCACAGGGCATGCTTTGAAGTCATGACACACTTTAGGTCTTTCTGGTTTGCCGAACAGTTTACAAAGATTATCTTCATTTAGCTGAATACAGCGAACGCCAGCAGGTTTGCCATTTGGCATGCCAGGAATAGAAGAAGAGATACTTGGCGCAATACAACAGGCACCACAGCCTAGGCGACAATCCATCACGATAACCTCGAAAAATTTTAAGGGCGCGATAGTAGCAAAAAAGCATTGCCTGATCAGCTCAAACTTTGCCCTTGAAATTTTAAAGCCTAAACGGTATAAATCGCACCCCTGTCCGATAATGAAGTAACACCGATGAGCGCACCTTTTTGGCAAAGTAAAAGACTAGAGCAGATGACTGAGCAAGAGTGGGAGTCTCTTTGTGATGGTTGTGGTAAATGCTGCCTACATAAGCTCATGGATGAAGACACGGATGAAATCTACTACACCAACGTGGCATGTAGTCTACTCAATAGCAAAACATGTTCGTGTAAAGATTACCCAAATCGTTTCAACTACGATGAAGAGTGCACCAAGCTCACTCGTGACGATATCGAAGATTTTACTTGGCTACCACACACTTGTGCTTACCGTTTGTTAGCGGAAGATCAGCCGCTTCCTGAGTGGCACCCGCTGATCACAGGTTCAAAATCTGCCATGCATGCCGCAGGTGAAAGTGTGCGGAATAAAGTGGTCTATGAGATAGAAGTCGTAAACTGGGAAGACCACATTTTGAACCACCCAGCCCGAGACTAACTCTTTTCAAACAGCCGCTTATCGCGGCTGTTTTTCTATTTGCTGACCTTTGACGAATAATAGACAAGGGTTTTCAATATTGTGGTGTACACTTACTGCTATCTACAACAGAAACAACGACTTATTGTTTGAGGTGTTCATGAGACGGTTATCTCGTGGGAATAGAGGTTTCTCTCTATTATGTTTGTGGGCAGCGTTTTTCGTTGCTTTTAGTTTCAATGTGCATGCTACGCAAGAGACGGAATCGCCTCAACTGACAAAAGCAGAGCAAACGTTAGAGCGAATCAACCTTGATTTGAAAGATCTGTCTGACGCTTTGGCGAGTGCCAGTGGCGAAGAAAAAGATGCGTTGCAGCTCAAACTGTTCCAAAAAAATGAAGATCTTAGAACGGCGCTCGCCAGTGCTATTAGCCGCGAGAGTATTCCGAAAGAGAAGTTGATTGCACAAGTTGAGATGCAGCAAAACTACTCGCACGGTGCGACGGTCTATCTTGAAGATAAAATCAAAGCACTCAATGAGAAAATCAATAGTGCGAAAGATGATGAGCGCTTAACTCTGCTCAATGATTATCAAGAACTTCAGCATTATCAAGACACGGTTATTGAAGCGAACTGGCAAAACATTGAGTGGCTGAAAAAACTCGGGGTTGATGAATCTGCAGCTGAAGCCAGTTTCCGCGACCTCGTCGCGAAGCGATTGCGCTTAATGGCGGCTTCGGTTGAGTATTTTAGTCAGCAAATTGATCTTGTTGGTAAGCAGCTTACTGCAAGCCCAGAATCTGAAAAGTCTTCATTGCAGCTATCTCAGCTTGTGATTAAGCAGCGTATGACAATTGCGGTAGATAGCTTAAGCTCACTGATCTCTATCGGTGATCAGTTAGATATCGATACTTCTGAATATAAAAGGCTCATGTTTGAGGTGACAGGCAGTATCACTCAAGATCTGCTTGATGGTCAGGTGTTGTTATCGATTGTTTCCCATTGGTCGACAAATATTTGGGATTGGATTGCCAACAATGCGCCGCAGCATTTGTTCCAATTATTTGTGTTTGGACTGTTACTGTTTGCTACTAGCCTGATGGCGAAGTTAACGCGTAAAGTGATCAGTAAAACCGTGGTATCGAAAAATCTGAAGCTGTCTCAGCTGATGCAGGACTTCTTCATTGGTATGTCAGGCAATATCGTCTGGGTGATTGGTATTCTTGTTGCGCTATCACAGATTGGATTGAATCTGGCGCCAGTGCTGACAGGTTTTGGTATTGCGGGTGTGATTATCGGTTTTGCACTGCAAGATACGCTATCGAACTTCGCTGCCGGTATGATGCTGCTAATTTATCGTCCATTTGATGTAGGTGATTTTGTGTTCGCTGGTGGGGTAGACGGAAAAGTTAGCCACATGAGCTTGGTGAATACCACGATTAAAACCTTCGATAACCAGATCATTATTATTCCAAACAGTAAGATCTGGGGCGATGTGATTAAAAACGTAACCCATGAGCGAGTACGTCGCGTGGACATGGTGTTTGGTATTGGTTATGGTGACGACTTACTAAAAGCAGAATCAGTACTGACTGAAATTGTCATGAACCACCCATCAGTTCTACGTACACCAGAGCCAAATATCAAAGTGCATACTTTGAATACATCATCTGTTGATTTCATTGTACGTCCTTGGGTAAAAACTGATGATTACTGGGATGTTTATTGGGATGTAACCAAAGAAGTGAAATTGCGCTTTGATAAAGAGGGCATCTCTATTCCGTTCCCTCAACAGGACGTTCACTTGCACATGGTGAAAGAAAACGAGACCACAGAGCAGTAAAAAGAGCGCCGAAAGGCGCTCTTTTTTTATGCGGATAACTCTTCTAAGAAAGTAATCTTTGGTTCCTGTTCTAAAAGGCCGTCTAAGCTCGCGAGTAGCTGAGTAAAGTGCGGTTGTTTACAGTGCTCGTCAAATGCCGCTTGATCAGAAAATTGCTCTTGGAAGGTAAAGATTGCAGCATTCTCTTTATCTTTAAAGAGGCAGTAGCGCGTATTACCTGGTTCTTGGCGAGTGGGTGCTAGCATTGCAACTAATAGTGATTCAAGCTGTTGTTCTTGTCCGGCTTTAGCGTGAAATGTTGCTGTCAAATTGATCATTGTGTTTACTCTTTTTGGGTTTGTTATAAGTATCGGCCCTGTCTTTGCAGGAATTCGATTTTGTATCCATCTGGATCGGTAATAAAAAAGAAGGTCGCGAGATGAGTTTCGTTGTGGTCAAACGCCTTAACGTCTGAAGCTTCAATCCCGAGATCACGGATTCGTTGGTGTGCTTGTTCGATATCTTCAACGCTAACCGCAAGGTGACCGTAACCAGAGCCATGGGTATAAGGCTCTGATTGATCGTGGTTGTGGGTCAGTTCAAGTTCGAATCCTGTTTCCGCATTGGCTAAATAGGTTAGGCTAAAGCTGTCGAAGATATACTGATCTTTGATTTCAAGCTCAAGAGCGTTGCGGTAAAAGTTAATGGACTCGGCAAGGTTGCTGACCCTGACCATTGAGTGGATGAGTTTTGTCATATCTACCTCTTATTCTGATGGACGTTAGAATAAGGGCAGAGAAATGTGAGTAGGTAGTACTAGAGTACGACAGCAAGAACTTTAGTGATTTGGGATGAGCTGTTGTTTGACAATACTCATGACATCGTCTGGCTGACGTAAATAGATTAGGCATGCGCAGCGTAGTAGAGAGGTAAAATTACTGATCTCTCCATTATGTTCTAAAGCCTCTTTGTAGATGTAACTGATAAAGCGAGGCAAGGTCATATCTTGCTTGGCTGCAATCTCTTCCAAAATTTGCCAGAAGCTGGCTTCTAGTTTAATGCTGGTTGCATGACCATCGATTCGAATTGAACGAGCAACCGTTTGATAGTTTTCTTGAGGTTGTTTGGAGAAGATATCACACATAATTATCGGGCTAGTTTGCGAGTGTGGATCTATTTTTATCTTTTCGAGAGTGATGAGTCAATCAATAGCACTATAAATAAAAAACGCCCCGAAGGGCGTTGAACCAAACAAGTGACACTTATTCAGGCTAGTTCACTTGTGCTTTTATGTATTCACCCAGTTCAGAATGGTGCATGATCTTTGATACGGGAAGAATTTTTTCTGCAGGTCCCCAAGCAAACACATTCACCGGTGTGTGGGTGTGGGTTCCTGTTCCCCAAACAATGTTTTGTCCAGTGGCTTGTTCGCGAGCCAGTAGGTTGCCGCGATCGTTGTATGGGAAGAAAGCATCGAAGTCATTTATCGCTGGGACTTCTTCTTTCGACAAGTATTTGTGCTGTGCTAAGCGATAAGGATTTGGCTTACTAGCCATAACGTTTTTCGCTTGTTCTGCCGTAATAGGGAATGCGCTGTTCTGGTTAACGATTTCCGCTAATTTCTCAGGCGTTTGTTCACTCTTATCCAGTTTTTGGAACTGGCTGATCATACTGTAGTAGCTCTGTTTTTGATTGTACAAGCCATCAAGAATCTTAAATGCGCCAAAGTTGAAGTTAGGCGCATAGTCACGATTCGAGAACGCTTCGCCGGAACGCTTTTGCGGTTGAGGTAAATCTTGTGAAGAGTAGCTAAAGCCGAAAGAGCCGGTCTCGTGGTCCGCGGTTACGATAACAATCGTGTCATCACGATCTTTCGCCCACTGATAAACTGATTGTACTGCTTCATCAAACTTGATCATCTCGTGTAACATTGTACCAGCGTCATTGCTGTGACCCGCCCAATCAATTTGACCGCCTTCAACCATTAGGAAAAAGCCATCTTTATCCTTTGAAAGTACATTCAATGCTTTATCGGTCATCTCTTTCAAGCTTGGCTGAGTTCTTTCTGGGTTGGATTTGTTGTTGCTGTAAGTGATGCCGTCATCCATACCAGAATAGGCAAACAATCCGAGCAGTTTGTCACCCTTAGCTTGGTCCAACATGTTACGGTTGAAGGCGAGTTGGTAACCATCACTTTGCGCTTCGCTCAGTAAGTTACGTTCATCTTTACGTTTTGATTTGAGGTAGACGTCACCATGAGTCAGCTGTTCAAGCTCTTTGTAAGTTTCGCCCTTATCATTGGTTGATTTTGGAATCCAATGGCGTAAGCCTCCAGACAACATAACGTCGACACCGGTTTCAAGCATGTCTGATGCAATGTCATTTTCTAACGAGCGGTGAGGTTGATGTGCAGCAAATGCGGCTGGTGTCGCGTGAGTTAAGCGCGTATCAGAGACTAAGCCTGTCGCTTTACCTGCTTTCTTTGCTTTCTCAAGTACGGTTTCAACATGGTTTCCTTGAGAGTCGATACCAATCACTTCTGAAGCGGTGTAAATACCGGTAGCAAGCATAGTTGCTGAACATGCGGAATCCACGACAATCGCATCTTCTGGATGAGTCAGAGAAGAGCCAATGACACCATCTTGAGCAAGTTGATACAGAGCGGTTTTCTTTCCCTTATAAATTGAGTTTGGAGCTTGATTAGCATAAGTCTCCAATAAGCCCACTTGCTGCGGACCCATACCGTCACCAATCATCAAAATAACGTTTTTGATCTCTGCGGAAAGCGCATTGAAAGAGAGCGTAGAGGTTGCCACTGCGGCAATAATGGGTTTGATTAACTGCTTCATTGTTTATCCCTTTTTATATAAGCGGGATGATTAAAGCACTGCTTTATTTCAAAATTGCTTCGTCTATGTTTCAACTAGATGAAATTGAGTAATCATTCAGTTTTTATTACTTCGATAAAAAAAGCCCACCGAGAAGTGGGCTTTGAGTTAGGAAGGAGAAGAAAATGAGGTCAAATAGGTTTAGCTTGCTGCGGCTACAACCGCTTGATTAAACTCGCTTCTTGCCTGTTGAGCTTGCTCAGATGCCGCAATCTTAGCATCTTGCGCTTTAGATACAGCTTCTAGAGCTGCTTGCAAATCATCTTGCAGCTCTTGCGGTAAGTGGTGATCAGAGAATTCTTCTTCGCCATTGTGTTCAAGAGCGAAAGCGCGGATGCGTTTTTTCACTTTCATGACGTTGGCCATAGCTTCACGTTCAAGTTCAGCGGCCTCTTGCGCTGCATCACGGCTACTTTCAAAGCGTGCTAAAGCCATACCTTCAGAAGACCAAGGATCCATATCTGGTAGTTCTTCAATGTTGATGGTTGGCTCAACGTAATCTTCTTGATGGCGCAGGTCTAGTGAGGTAGCACGTACTGCTGAAATCATCAGCATGACAGAAATGCCAAGTAGTGGTAAACCACCGACAATCGCAGCTGTTTGTAGTGTGCTTAGACCTCCAAGGAACATTAGAACCGTTGGTAAGAACGACAGCGTAAATGCCCAGAACATACGGTTCCAACGCATTGGCTCTTCGGTCACATTGTTTTGTACTACAGAAGCTAGGATGTAAGAGATTGAGTCAAATGTCGTCGCTGTAAAAATCACGCAGAGTAGGGTAAATACTGCAATAACAAGCGTGCTCATTGGTAGGGCGTCAAGCATAGAGAAGATTGCTTTAGTCGCACCTTCTGCATTCAGGATGCCGACAACGTCTAGCTCACCAGACAATTGCAATGATAGGCCGTAGTTACCTAAGATCATGAAGAATAGGAAACAGCCCAGTGAACCGAAGAAGATAGAGCCAGAGACCATTTGTTTAATTGTGCGACCACGAGAGATACGCGCAACGAATAGACCCATACTTGGCGCGAATACCAACCACCAAGCCCAGTAGAAAATCGTCCAGTCTTGTGGGAAGTGAGTATCGTCGAATGTGCCGTAGCCACCAAATGGTTCCGCCCATGTTGCCATCACAAAGAAGTTAGATAGCATGCGACCGATGGAGTCTAGACCCGTTTCTAGCATGAAGATGGTAGGACCGACTGCAAGAACAAACGCTAGCAGACCCATCGCACCCCAGAAGTTAATGTTACTTAGGATCTTGATGCCTTTTTCCATACCAGCATACGAAGAGTAAGCAAAAATAGCCGTACACACCATTAGAATAGCGATCTGACTAAGTGTGCTTTGCTCTATACCAAATAGGAAGTAAAGACCTTCACCGATAAGAGGCGCAGCAAGGCCTAGTGTTGTCGCTGCGCCACCAAGTAGACCGAAGATAAATAGGATATCAACGATTTTACCTGGCATACCTTTCGTGCGTTCTTCGCCAATAACTGGCATTAGTGCACTCGATACTTTTAGTACAGGTTGCTTACGAACATAGAAGAAGTAGGCAATAGGAAGCGCTGGAATTAGGTAGATAGACCAAGCGATCGGGCCCCAGTGGAATAGGCCGTAGGTTGCCGCCCAACGAACCGCTTCTTCACTGCCTGGTTCAAGTTGGAAAGGTGGAGATTGATAGTAGTAAGCCCACTCAATACAACCCCAGTACAAAATACTTGCGCCGATACCGCCACAAAACAGCATCGCTGCCCATGACGCAGTGGCAAATTCTGGCTTTTCGTCTGGGTCGCCTAGCTTGATTTGACCCATGTCACTGAATACGACATAAATCATAAAGAAGAATGCACTAATACCCAGAGCTAGGTATAAAAAGCCCAGTTTGTCTGTCATGAAGCTTTTAGCGACGGCAATCCAATCCGCACCCTGCTGAGGGAATAAAATTAGAGGGAAAATGATGCTCAGCAGAAGGGCGATGGCGCCAAAGAAGGTTGGCTTATCAATAAGCGAAAATGAGTCTCTCACAAGTTATTTTTCCATAAATAAAAACTAACTTGATTATGGAGTGTGCGAGGTTATAGCGACAAACGACGTTGTTTGTCGACATGATTAAAATGGTTTGTCTGTCAGTCGATTAAAGAATCGCGAGGAGAATACCACCGATCGTTGCCGCTGCGGAAAGGTATTGCCCCGCAGAGTATGATCCGTCTTGCTCTTCTTTTATCTTATCAGGATGATCAATACCTAATGCACCATGGGCAAAAGATTCGACTTTGTCTCCGACAGTTTTGTCCCCAGCATCTGCTTTCGCATCTTTCTCTATTTCCTGAAGAGCGGCCAGCAAGGCTTTACCTTCAGCAGAAAGGGTGACTTTGTTTTGCTCTACTTTCAGTGGAGTAGAGGCCTGTGAGGTCTCGGCTGGGCTCGCTTGAGGCTTGACCTGCTGGGCTGGTGTCAGCTTAGCTGGCTCCATTCCTACTGGTGTCATACTGAACTCCTTATACTGTCCTCAGACACTATATCGACCGTAATGTGAAAAACTTGCGCAAAATATGCGTAATTTGTATGAAATTCACTCAAGCATAAACTGTGCCTGATTTTGTCGTTTAGGAGTGGTATTGCGAGGCAGGTAACTCTCCAGCCACCGATTGAGCTGGAGAGTAAAGGTGGAAATTAGCGGCAGGTGAGGTTGTCGTTTCGGCCTTTCAGATTCTTATATGCTGCCATTCGGTTTTCCATCTGAACATAACGAACCGGTGGCTCAAGGACTTCTAAGCGATAATCATCACCTATGTCTGTTTCTAGATCACTGACAGGAGTAATCACTACTACTTTTAGCGCTGGGTTCCGCTTCATTATGGCCGCTTTAGTTCCTAGCCCCTGCTCGATATGAAATTTTCCAGCAATATGCATGACCTGAGCACCTTGATGATCACTTAAATAGTTGACGATACTTTCTGCCATGGTCTCATCCCAAGTGACTTGAGCGGCGAATTGCTTTTCAGTCTGCTCTGGTTTGCCATGGTGCATGGAGGCCATAAATTTCTCTTTATATGGGCTCTTTGAAGTATCGATCGATGAAGCCAGGAAAGTGCGCTCTTTAGGCGTTAGTTTGTCTAGGTAATCGACGCCTTGTCGACCAATGCAGCGAACAATGGGTTTTGGGGCATTAGAAGCGATGATGTCTAGGTTTTGTGATTTCGCTAGTTCTACAAGCGGGCGGTAATCACTCTCGTAGTTTGGCCATGCGTTACCGTTTTTCATCAGCATTTGTTCACCAATGGTTCCGGCTAAGTATTCGTTTACCACCGACTGTTTATCGCGGGAGAATTGCTCCATCGAGAGAGCGACCTTCGGGTTTGAATTAATAAGCTCGCGAAGTAGATCGGTTTGGAAGCGATGAATACCAGTATGTGTATGCCATTCACCGACCAAGATAACGTCTGCATTTTTGAGTTCTTGTGACAGATTGTTTAGCTGGATCGACTGTGCAGACGGAGAATACAGCTGGTAATCGAAAAAGGTAGGCGAAGTTTGGCCCGATGTTGTTGAGCAAGCCGTTAGAAATAGAGTAATAAGAGAAGTTGCGATAAGAGTACGCATTAAAAAGCCTCCGTAAAATAGTGGGTGCATACTACTGGAGGCTTAAAAAGGTTTCAATAATAATGAGAACTATTCTCTATTGCTTCTTTCGATAGATTCGAATTAAAAAGTCCGCCTCGCACTCAAACAGTGTAGCTGACTTGAGCTGAGCGCGAAGTTCGTCGGATGCTTTCCAAGCAAAAGGTGTCATTTGCAAGAGATCGTAGCCAGCACCATTATCAAGCTCCATCGTGTATGAGAGCTTTTCCTCGTGTTCTAATTCAAAGCCTTCAATGGTCTCTATCTCTTCGCTGTGTAGTCTCACATCGGTGTAGATGGCCTCACGCAATTGGTAGAGGTGACGACCTGCCGGTGACACAGTAATGACTACGCCATTATCTGTTACAACGCGTGCAAGCTCTTCAGCCTTACATGGTGCGTAGATGCGTAAAACTGCGTTTAAGCTACGCTCTTCAAAAGGTAGACGATGGCTCGAGGCAACACTAAAAGTACAATTTGGGTAGCGTTTAGCGGCGTATCTTATCGCCACTTTAGATATGTCTAAGCCATAGGTCTGCGCACTTGATGATTGACTAAGAAGTGCACTTGCCACTTCTGTTGTGTAATAGCCCTCACCACAACCAATATCGAGCAGCTGGTGGTTTGTACCTTGTACATATTTAGCACACAAGTCGGCGATTTTACGCTTCATTGGTTGATAGTGTTCTTGCTCTAGGAATCGACGGCGCGCCTGCATCATCTCTTTGTTATCACCCGGATCTTTTGAGCGTTTGTGCTGAACTGGCATTAAATTGATATAGCCTTCTTTAGCTAAGTCAAAAGAATGATTGTTTTCACAGCGATAAGTACGCGCGGTTAATGAGAGCGATTGGTGGCAAAGAGGGCAGGTGTAGGACATAGAAATGCTCAGATTCGATATTTGAGAGCGCAGAGTCTAGCAGGAACTGCTATGAGGAAAAAGGAATTGTTTTGGCTAGCCCCAGTCGAAACTAGGGCTATAGATGTGTGCGCTGCTTATTTAGAGGACACAGTGGTAATGAGCTGGTGGCTTTCACCAGGTTGTAGCGTTTTACCTTGCTCAATCGATGGCGCGTGTAACGTAGATTCAACACACAGGAAGGTTTTGTAACCGTCGTCTTGCATATCACCCATACTCTGTGCACCTTCTGCCCAAGGGTTCCATAGCACGGCAGAGTTGTGGCCTTGATTCTCTACTACTAGCGAGCGCTTAAGGACGGGATCTTGAACTGTGATTTGCTCAGTTGGTTGAGTGTAAACACGGTCGATGGTGTCAGTGAGCTGAAGTGTTTCGCCACCCTGACAAATCTCCCCACCTTTTAGGCTGTCTATGTATTCAGGGCCCATGCCTGTTGTGCTAGCTTGAGCGATGTCACCGACAGTTAGGTAAGTATGCAGTGCGCCAGAGAACGTCCAAGCTTGAGAATCTGTATTGGTAACGTCTAGCGTGACTTTAAGCTCATCACCGATCTCAACCAATAAGTGAGCTTGGAATTGATGAGGCCAAACGGCAAGTGTTGATTCAGACGGAAGTAAGCCAAGCTCCACAATCACGCCGTTTTCATTTTCACGGTGTTCAAGTAAAGTCCATTCACTGTTGCGAGCAAAGCCGTGCGCAGGTGCCGCAATACGACCAAACCAAGGCCAGCAAATTGGAATGCCACCACGAAGCGCAGCTTTACCGTCAAAAATCGCCTCTTCACTCATCCAAATCAGGTCTTCTTGGCCTTCAGGTTTGAATGAAATAACGTGGCCGCCATGAAGGCAAATACCAGCTGTCGCTTTGTCGTGAATAACGCGAACAACTTTAGTTTGGTCAATTTCGACAATCGTGACGCTGTCAGATAATGCCGTTAGGGTTGGGAGAGTTTTCAAATCCATAGTTCATGTCCTAGACACTAGAGGTTTACTCAAAATTTAGATACAAAAAAGGCGACTCGAGAGCCGCCTTTTCAAAATTCATACGCTAATTGCGCATCCTAAGTAATTACTTAGAGATGTGAGCGATTAGGTCTAGAACTTTGTTTGAGTAACCGATTTCGTTGTCGTACCAAGATACAACTTTAACGAAGTTATCAGTTAGAGCGATACCAGCTTTAGCATCGAATACTGAAGTTTGAACTTCACCGATGAAGTCTTGAGAAACAACTTGGTCTTCAGTGTAGCCTAGAACGCCTTTTAGTTCGCCTTCAGAAGCTTCTTTCATTGCTGCACAGATAGCTTCGTAAGATGCGCCTTTCTCTAGGTTAACTGTTAGGTCAACTACAGAAACGTTAGCTGTTGGTACGCGGAAAGCCATACCAGTTAGTTTGCCGTTTAGTTCTGGAAGAACAACGCCTACAGCTTTAGCAGCACCAGTTGAAGATGGGATGATGTTCTGAGAAGCACCACGACCACCGCGCCAGTCTTTAGCAGAAGGACCGTCAACAGTTTTTTGAGTAGCTGTAGTAGCGTGAACTGTAGTCATAAGACCAGAAACGATACCGAACTTGTCGTTAAGAACTTTAGCAACAGGTGCTAGACAGTTAGTAGTACAAGAAGCGTTAGAAACGATGTCTTGACCAGCGTAAGTGTCTTGGTTAACACCCATAACGATCATTGGAGTTGCGTCTTTAGAAGGACCAGTAAGAACAACTTTCTTAGCACCAGCAGTGATGTGCTTACGTGCAGTCTCGTCAGTTAGGAAAAGACCAGTTGCTTCTGCTACTACGTCTACTTCGATAGCATCCCATTTTAGGTCTTCTGGGTTGCGCTCTGCAGTTACACGTACAGTTTTGCCGTTAACGATTAGGTTACCGCCTTCAACTTCAACAGTACCGTTGAAACGGCCGTGAGTTGAGTCGTACTTAAGCATGTATGCCATGTAATCTACGTCGATAAGGTCGTTAATACCTACAACTTCGATGTCATTACGCTCTTGTGCCGCGCGGAATACGAAACGGCCGATACGGCCAAAACCGTTAATACCTACTTTGATAGTCATTATAGTTGCTCCACAACTTAATTTCTGATTAAAGATAACTGGTAGTAAAATTACAGAATCCAGTCTAAATCTGCAACTGATAATCGGACTTAACTTGTTTAAAGTCAAAAAAAAGCGTCGCTTTTTTTCACAATTAGTCGCAAATGGTTATGTTTTGAACGGATTACTGCTTTTTTCCTTAACCAGTTGACGTAAAATAGTTCAGATGTTTACTGCTATGCTGAAAGTTTAGCCATCCTGTTATGGTGTCAAAGTATGTGCTACAAAGGTGATTGTTCGCAAGTTTTTCGCGAAAAAAGTCATAACTAAAAATGAGAACATGGAGATTTAACTGAGTGAAACATAAGGTAGAAAAGGTCACAAAGCCAGATGAATACTGGCGTGAGGTGCTATCTGAACAACAGTACAAAGTGTGTAGAGAGCAAGGAACGGAAGCGCCTTTCTCTGGAAAGCTGCTGCATAATAAGCAGACTGGTGTTTACTCTTGTACTTGCTGTAATGCGCCTCTGTTCATATCTGACAATAAGTACGACTCTGGTTGTGGTTGGCCGAGTTTTGATGCCCCTATAAATGATCAGGCTATTCGCTATTTAGAAGACATAAGTCACGGAATGGTGCGTACAGAGATCAGATGTGCGGCATGCGATAGCCACTTAGGTCACGTTTTTCCAGATGGGCCAAAGACAACAGGGGATCGTTTTTGCGTTAACTCTGTGTCGTTAATTTTCAACAATTCATAAAAAAGCGGTGATTTAATCACCGCTGTTTGTTTTATCCTTTCAATTGCTCTATTCAAATCTTGGCATCTGACTTTTCTTAAAGGTGCCATTCTCTATCGATTCTTTGATAGTGTCTGCTTGAAGTTGGAGCTGCTGGTATTTCTCTTCTTCAAATCCATACAGCAAGACGAGTTCGTGCTTGGTGGCAATTGGCACACCAAATTCACTCGCGACCATCGCCCAAATATAAGCTTCTTCTTTTCGGTCAAGGCGATAGGTTGTACTGGCCAGAGATTTAAAGACTTCGGTATTGATATTGTTTCGATTGGTCAGTTCCAATGCTCTAAGGAGTAATTGGCGAGTTTTCTGTTGATCTCGACTGGTATAGAAAGTCGCCAAAGCATACTGCATTTCCGCCGTATCAAGCTGTTTGGTGCCTTCTAACTGAAGAAATGACCGTCTAGCCTCTTCACTTCCAACTCGGCTCCATAAAAAATAGAGCGCGTCAGGGGAGTTAGATTTTTCTATTGTCTTCACCAAGGCTTCAAGATCATCGCCGGAATTAACCAGTGCATGAAAACGTCTCTCTTTCACATTATTTTGGTCAATCGCTTGGATTTGTGATGCGAGCTCCAAACACTTTTTGTACTCCGCAAGTAATTCATACTCTTTAATATGGTTACTTGGGGTTGGGTTTTTCAGCACTTCGAAACGATGCCATATGAGGTCGGTTCTTGGGACGCGACATTGACCGTCATTCATGTTTAATCGTTCACATCGCAGCGCTGGATTGTCATTACACAGCTGTTCAGTGTTTTTTCTTGATTCGAAACAGCCGACAAGCGCGATGCTGATCAAACTGAGGGTTAGAGCTTGTATTTTCTTCATATTGATGTCGCTTGTGATCCGTTACACTTATTTCCGCTTCGATCCTTGACTCATGGAGGCAGCTGGTTATTTTCGTTGCTGTTCAATACTACATAAAGGATACACCATGGACGCAAAGCAGTTAATTGATGCCATCACACCTGAGGCTTATGAGCGTCTACTTTTTGCTGTCGAAACAGGAAAGTGGCCTGAGGGTACAACACTCACACAAGAGCAGCGAGATTCATGTATGCAAGCTGTGATGATGTATCAATCTAAGCATAACAGCGAAGCTCAGCACATGACCGTTGCGCAGGGCGGAGAAATCAGCTTTAAATCAAAAGCTGAATTAAAAAAACAGTTCCAAGCCGATCAGCAAGATATTATGCGAGTGAACCCAAACAAACAGTAGTTGTAAAAAAGGCAGAGAACTCTCTGCCTTTTTAATTTAGCGGCTAGCCGCAACATTTCTTGAATTTTTTCCCACTCCCACAAATACATGGGTCATTTCGGCCGACTTTTAAGTCTTTGATAGATTGAGTGAGCCTTTCATCTTGCTCAGGTTCAGGGAAAGTACCATCGATGTAGTACCATTGATCATTTTCTCGAATGAAACGAGATCGCTCTTCTAAACAGTATTCCTGGCCATCTTGATTGAAGAATGCTTTGAATGTGACGAATCCTTCATCGGTGTGGCTACCACTCTCCGTTGAGGTGACTTCTAATCCGCACCAGTTACTTAAAACGGACTCAGCAATAGCCTCCCGTTCATTTTCTGCTTCGCAGCTTGGGTGATAGGTATCGATAACGTAGTCTACAAGTTGTTTTACATGCGCAGAATAACGTGAACGCATGAGTTGCTCTGGAGTTAGAGCTAACTTGGGATTCTGGTGAATAGGTTGGCAGCAAGCGTTGTATTCTTGCTGGCTACCACATGGACATGAAGGCATGGTTACTCCGAATAGTTTTAACGCTGAACGGTCAGGAGCTCTGCCGTCCATTTGACTGATTTATCGTAAGATTCACTTAAGGTTGCTTGCGATAGTTCCAGCTCTTGACAGTGTTGGTTGACTTCATTCCATTGAGCTCGTTCGTAAGCACGGACGAGAGCGAGTAGTTCACCTAGCTCACCTGAACCCAATATCAATGCTTGCTTGACTGCCTCATCGACGGGTATTTCGTTGATGATTTGTTCGATAGGTCGATCTAATAAGCTATCGAGCAGAGAGAACATGCCCATTAGGAAGGCTTGTCCTGGTTCAATCTCAGATTGTTGGTTTGCGAGTAACTCGCAGTGCCGCGCTCGCTGGATCGACAGGCCGTAGAGATAGTCTGGCTTATCATCTTGAGAAGAGGCCAACGCGACCAAAGAGATAAATTTACGCAGCTTATCTTCACCCAAATAGACCAGAGCTTGCTTAAATGACTGGATCTTATTGTTGACGATGGACGAGGAGTTCACGTATGTCAGCAACTTATAGGAAAGTGTGACGTCTTTACTGATAAGGGACTCTACCTTCGCGTAATCTATCTCTTGCTGTGAAATCGCTGTTAGTAGTTGTACAACAGTCATGAAAGACGGCTCAAGCGATTTTCGTTGAATCATTTCCGGCTTACTAAAGAAGTACCCTTGGAAGTAGTCAAAGCCGACTTTTTTGGCTTGATCAAATTCTTCGTGAGTCTCTACTTTTTCAGCCAAAAATTGAATACCGCTACCGGACAGTCTATCGATAAACAGCTGCGCTTTTTCAAAAGAAATTGCTCGAATATCAAATTTAATTAATGAAATATAGGGTAAAAATGCCCGCCATTCTTTTGATGGAATGAAGTCGTCAAGCGCCAATTTGTAGCCGAGTTCGTGCATATCTTTCACTGCGGAGAGTAGTTCCGGTGTCGGAGTGCAGTCTTCGAGTATTTCAATTACTAGGCTTTCAGATGGGAACAAAGTCGGCACTTTGTTGATCAAGCTCTGGTAAGGGAAATTTACAAAACCGAGCTTGTCGCCCAAAGTCGCGTAATGAGTAGACAAAAAATGGTCAGAGAGAAGACGGCTCGTCGCATGTTCAGGGTCGACCGCGGGAAAGGTGTTTTTAGGCCCATCCCTAAATAGCAGTTCGTATCCAACCGTTTTTTTAGTTCTGTCTAGTATAGGTTGCCGTGCAATATACGAATTTTTCAAAGTGTACGCCGCGCTCAATGATATGTTTACAACCCACAGCAGAATTCTGCTGCATTAAATAGTCAAATTGTCACCAAATCAGGGTTTTAGCGAGTCTATTTAGTGACAAAAGGCCTGTGCTGGAGGTCAAAATTGTTTTTATCGTATGCCAGTACAGAACCCTGAGTGTACCAATCCCCTAAAACAATTCTAGTCTTTATCTGGCCTTCTACATCAAATGTGTGAACTTTGGGCCGATGCGTATGACCATGAATCATGACAGGCACGTTGTAATGTCCCATAACGCGTTCTACTTCGCTCTGAGTCACATCCATAATGTCGAGAGATTTGGTTTGTTTATCATCTTTTATATCGGATTGTACCTTAGAGACAATCTTTTTCTTGATAAACATAGGGATACGATTAAATATCCATTGCAGCCACGGTTGATGGACTTTTTCCCGGAATTTTAAATAGCTGACATCGCGGGTACATAAAGTATCACCATGTAGAATGACCGCTTGCTGGCCATAAAGATCAATGACGGTTTCATCGCCAAGTAGTGTGATTCCGGTTTCTTTTGCGAATCGTTTACCAACTAAGAAGTCACGGTTACCCTGCGTAAAATAGCAAGGCACACCTGATTGAGTGAGTCGTTTGAACTCTTGGCGAATCAAGGATGCAAAGTCAGACTTGTCATCATCGCCAATCCAGAACTCAAACAGATCGCCCAATACGTAAAGCGCATCGGCATGAATCGCTTCTTCGCGCATAAAGGTAATGAAGCTATCGTTTATTTTTTTGGTCGAAGCGGAAAGGTGGAGATCAGAGATGAATAGGGTGGTCATAATACGTGATTTACCTGCACAAATAATAGGAAGAGCGGCGGGCGCTCTTCCTGACTATCATTACTCTTCGATAGTTGTGCTTGTAATTAGCACGTCTTCTAGAGGTACGTCTTGGTGCATGCCGTAAGAGCCTGTGCTAACACCTTTGATTTTCTCAACGATGTCCATGCCTTCAATCACTTCACCAAATACACAGTAACCCCAACCGTCTAGGCTTTCGCTACGGAAATCTAGGAAAGTGTTGTTGTTCACGTTGATAAAGAACTGTGAGCTAGCAGAATGTGGTTCCATAGTACGAGCCATTGCAAGTGTACCCACTTTGTTGCTTAGGCCGTTGTTTGCTTCATTCTTGATTGGTGCACGAGTTGGCTTTTCACGTAGGCCAGACTCCATACCACCACCTTGAATCATGAAACCATCGATAACACGGTGGAAAAGCGTGTTGTCGTAGAAACCATCACGACAGTACTGTAGGAAGTTCGCGCTTGTTTCTGGTGCTTTCTCTTCGTTTAGCTGAATTTTGATGTCACCAAAATTAGTGTGAAGGGTGATCATGATTATGTCCTTTACATAGGTTTTCGATTTGAGAACAAGATTCTATCTTAACTTTTCACACATTAATACGTGAAAAGTAAGGGTTGAGACTTGAGTATAGGTGCTATTGATGGCTTTTTACGCGTTAGAGGGATTACGTAACTGCGGACTCCTTGATATACTGACCCACTATTTTGTTTCACCTAATAATTAGATAGAGATCATGCTAAAGATATACAACACACTCACAAGACAGAAAGAGGAATTCAAACCAATCACTGCCGGTAAAGTTGGCATGTATGTCTGTGGGGTAACCATCTACGATCTCTGTCACATCGGTCACGGTCGTACCTTTGTTTCTTTTGATGTTGTTTCACGTTACCTACGTTACTTAGGTTACGATCTGAATTTCGTACGTAACATCACTGATATTGACGATAAGATCATCAAACGTGCGAATGAAAACGGTGAAAGCTGTGAATCATTGACTGAACGTTTGATTGGCGAAATGCATGCTGACTTTGACGCGCTAAACATGAAACGCCCTGATGTTGAACCACGTGCGACAGAATTTATCGCTGAAATCGTCGAATTAGTAGAGAAGCTAATTGAACGTGGTTTCGCTTATGTTGCTAGCAACGGCGACGTTATGTTTGAAGTGGGCAAATTCGACGAGTACGGCAAGCTTTCTAAGCAAGATCTTGATCAGCTGCAAGCGGGTGCTCGTGTTGATGTTGAAAGTGCGAAACGCAGCCCACTTGATTTCGTACTGTGGAAAATGTCAAAACCAGGCGAACCAACATGGGAATCGCCTTGGGGTCCTGGTCGTCCGGGTTGGCACATTGAATGTTCTGCAATGAACTCTTCAATTTTGGGTAATCATTTCGATATTCACGGCGGTGGTTCTGATCTTCAATTCCCACACCACGAAAACGAAATTGCTCAATCATGCTGCGCGCACGGTACTCAGTATGTGAATACTTGGATGCACAGCGGCATGGTGATGGTCGACAAAGAGAAAATGTCGAAGTCACTGGGTAACTTCTTCACGATTCGTGACGTTTTACAGCACTACGATGCAGAGACGGTACGTTACTTCTTGATGTCTGGTCACTACCGTAGTCAGCTAAACTACAGTGAAGATAACCTAAACCAAGCTCGCGCATCATTAGAGCGTCTATACACGTCGTTACGTGGTCTAGATGTCACAGTTGCTCCAGCAGGTGGTGAAGACTATGTTCAGCGTTTTGCTGATGCAATGAACGATGACTTCAATACACCAGAAGCATACTCAGTGCTGTTTGATATGGCGCGTGAAATTAACCGTCTTAAAACGGAAAACATCACAGCAGCAAGTGCGTTAGGTGCCTTGATGCGTGAATTGGCTGATGTGATCGGTATTCTTCACCAAGATCCGGAGGCGTTCCTAAAAGGGGATGCTAGTGGTAATGATGATGAAGTTGCTGAGATTGAAGCGTTAATTAAACTGCGTAACGACAGCCGAGCATCTAAAGACTGGGCAAATGCAGATATGGCGCGTGACAAGTTAACCGAGATGGGCATCGTGCTTGAAGACGGCCCTGAAGGAACAACGTGGCGTCGTAAGTAATAAGATCTTTTAAGGGCTGTTGATTCAGCCCTTTTTGTTTCATTTTTATAAATTTATACAGGTAACAATCAGTGGCTCAGATGTATTTCTATTACTCTGCGATGAATGCAGGTAAATCCACCACTCTTCTTCAATCATCATTTAACTACCAAGAACGTGGAATGACGCCAGTGATCTTCACTGCGGCACTTGATGATCGTTACGGCGTAGGTAAAGTGAGCTCACGTATTGGCTTACAATCAGACGCACAACTATTTAATGCGGAAAGTAACTTGTACCAAGAAATTGCTGCCTTAAATGAAGTTGAGAAGCGCCACTGTATTTTGGTTGATGAATGCCAATTCCTATCGAAAGAGCAAGTTTACCAACTGACGGAAGTTGTCGATAAGTTACACATTCCCGTGCTGTGTTATGGCCTTCGTACTGACTTCTTAGGTGAGTTATTTGAGGGTAGTAAATACCTTCTCTCATGGGCGGATAAACTCGTTGAGCTTAAAACGATTTGTCACTGTGGCCGTAAGGCAAACATGGTGATCCGTACTGATGAGCACGGCGTAGCCATTGCAGAAGGCGATCAAGTTGCGATTGGTGGTAATGACCGCTACGTTTCTGTTTGTCGTCAGCATTATAAAGAAGCGCTGGGTAAGTAGTTTCTTCTTCGATTGAAGACATGAGCAGGTACAAAAAAGCGAAGCATTATGCTTCGCTTTTTTGTTGTATTCGACTAATTCTGATTGCGCGAGGCAGTCTGAGATTAACGAGCACGGAAGACGATGCGACCTTTAGATAGATCGTATGGAGTCATCTCTACAGTTACTTTGTCACCAGTAAGAATACGGATGTAGTTCTTACGCATTTTACCAGAGATGTGAGCTGTAACTACGTGGCCGTTCTCTAGCTCAACACGGAACATTGTGTTTGGAAGAGTATCAAGGACAGTGCCTTGCATCTCAATTACGTCTTCTTTAGCCATTTAATCCTCTTTTAAAAATGGACAATTTCAACCGGACTGATTATGCCGATAAAAATGAATTAAGTGAAGTTGGGGCGTATTCTACCCTTGCCAACGCTGATTTACTAGCCTTTGATGACGTTGAAAGCGGACTTTGTAATTCATTGCTGGACATTCATCTATTTGATAACCCAAATAGAGCCACTGTTTACCCTGTTCTTGACAGTATTCTAGTTGATACAAAACCCCAAGTGTTCCCAAGGATATCTCGTAATCTGGGTCAAAAAAGGTATAGAAAGCGCTGGCACTGTTCGAGAGAATATCGGTCACCGCAATTGCTACTAGTTTATCGCCATCAAAGACATGCAAGTATTGAGTATTAAGCCAATTACATACTGAAAACTGAGCAAATTCATTTTTTTTAGGAGGGTACATAGAGCCAGATTGGTGACGAGCTTCAATATAGCGAGCGTATAACTCAAACCAATCTGCATCCATTTCAGATTTCAATTCCCAGCGAAAACTTTTCGCTTTATTCAATAGTCTTTTTTGACTTTTAGATGCAGAAAAGTCAGGGACAGAAACCCTTAATGCATGGCATGCACTGCAGTTGTCACAATGAGGTTTATATATAGTGTCACCACTACGACGAAATCCGTTCGCCAACAACACTTCGTAGCTTGAGCCGCAATGCATGGCTGGATCAAGTGCAACTGCGACGCGCTCTTCACGCTCTGTGAGATAGCTACACGGGTGACTGTCGGTCAATCCAATTCGAATCTGTTGTAGATCAGAGCTCATTCATATCCTCGGTTGGTGACGGTAACCACTGCTCATTGAAGCAACTTTGTTTAATCGGCTTATGTTTAAATGATAGCAGTGTTTGAGTGAACTCTTCGCGGTTCAATTCTATTGCACCCAATGATTTAAGGTGCGGATTCATCACTTGGCAGTCAATCAAGTGGCCATCGTTTCGTTTGAAATGGTGGCAAAAATACCACAGAGCGATTTTGGATGCGTTGGTCATAACGCTAAACATCGACTCACCACAAAAAAGTTGGCCGACAGACAAACCATATAGACCACCAATCAGCTCATCTTGGTGCCAAACTTCAACGGAATGGCAATGGCCAAGTTTCGCTAACTGTTTGTAAGCGTAGCGCATTTCTTCATTTAACCAAGTTTCTTCCGCACTGCGCATCGCCGCACACTGGTCAATGACCAAGTCTGTTGCTTTATTTATACTGACGGTATAGTTGTGCTTGCGCTGAAATTTTTTGAGACTTTTAGCCGGTTTAAAGGTCTTAGGGTTAAATACAGCTCGCGGAGTGGGAGACCACCATAAAATCGGCTCTCCTGGACCATACCAAGGGAAAATGCCATTTTGGTAGGCGAGCAAAATACGCTCAGGGTGAAGATCTCCGCCAATAGCAAGTAACCCGTTTGGGTCAGACAATGCATCTTCAGGTGAAGGAAACCAGATTTCATCAAGGTCGAGTTCGGTTAAGTAGATCGTCATGAAGTGAGGAGTTATAAATGAAGAAGTTACTGTGGATCATATTGGTTTTTCCGCTGATTGCCAATGCAGCTTACCAAAGAAATACCGCAAGACCAGTAAACGAAGTGCTGTTTGGTAAGGTGGATACGGTTCGGTACATCACTCAACAAGAAATCGTCAAATCACAAGGCTCTGGATGGGAAACGCTACTTGGAGCGGTAGTCGGCGGCGTTGTTGGTAACCAATTTGGTGGTGGCCGAGGAAAAGAGGTTGCAACGGCGGTGGGGGCGATTGCTGGTGCGGGTGTCGTGAGAAACCACGCTAATCAAGAATATCGAGTAGAGTACAGACTGGTTGAGATCTTAATCAAAACCGATAAAGGCAAGTACATTGATGTTATTCAAGATGTGGATAGCCGTATGTTGTTTGAACGCGGTGACGACGTTCGGATTCTCTATTTTGATGATGGTGTCAGAGTGGATAAAGCGTATTAATTCGCTTTGGCGTGCTTAACGGGGCGAGTGACATAATTATTCAAGTTTATTCGCCGTTTTGGTCTGGTTTTACGCAAAGTTTTTAGATAGTCTGCAGATACGAAGAATTTTTCATCGTCCGGTGAGTAAGGCTGGGCGAGCAAGGAATAACAGTTTTAATGGAAAGCCTTACGTTACAACCTATCAATAAAGTTTCTGGTGAAGTGAATCTACCAGGATCGAAAAGTGTTTCAAATCGTGCCTTATTGCTAGCCGCTCTAGCAAAAGGGACCACTCGACTGACTAACCTACTCGATAGTGATGATATTCGTCATATGTTGAATGCTCTGACTCAATTGGGTGTGAGCTACCAACTGTCGGCAGACAAAACAGTTTGTGAAGTAGAAGGTTTGGGGAAAGCGTTTGATGCACCAGAGGCGCTTGAGCTCTTCTTAGGCAACGCAGGTACAGCAATGCGCCCATTAGCTGCTGCACTTTGTCTAGGTGGTGGTGAATATGTGCTTACTGGCGAACCACGTATGAAAGAGCGTCCGATTGGTCACTTGGTTGATGCGCTGCGCCAGGCTGGTGCCGATGTCGAGTATCTTGAAAACCAAGATTACCCACCGCTAAAAATCAAAGGTACGGGCCTTAAAGGCGGAACGGTTGAGATTGATGGTTCTATCTCTAGTCAGTTTTTAACCGCATTTTTGATGTCAGCACCTTTGGCTCAAGATGACGTAACCATCAAGATAGTCGGCGAACTTGTTTCTAAGCCATACATTGATATTACACTGCACATTATGGCTCAGTTTGGTGTGGACGTTGAAAACCGAGACTACCAAGAATTTGTGATTCGCAGCGGCCAAACTTATGTTGCCCCTGGTGATTTCCTAGTCGAAGGTGATGCTTCATCGGCTTCATACTTTTTGGCAGCAGCAGCGATCAAAGGCGGCGAAATCAAAGTTACCGGTATTGGTAAAAATAGTATTCAAGGTGACATCCAATTTGCTGATGCGCTAGAAAAAATGGGTGCGGAAATTGAATGGGGTGACGACTACGTTATCTCACGCGTAGGCGAATTAAATGCCGTCGATATGGATTACAACCATATTCCTGATGCAGCGATGACTATTGCAACAACGGCGCTTTTTGCTAAAGGAACAACAGCCATTCGCAACGTGTACAACTGGCGTGTGAAAGAGACAGACCGCTTAGCGGCTATGGCGACTGAACTGCGCAAAGTGGGAGCTGAAGTGGAAGAAGGGCAAGATTACATTGTCATTACGCCGCCGGAGCAACTTAATCATGCGGCGATCGATACTTATGACGATCATCGTATGGCGATGTGCTTTTCGCTAGTCGCGCTAAGTGATACACCCGTGACGATCAACGATCCAAAGTGTACATCGAAGACGTTCCCAGACTACTTTGACAAGCTAGAATCACTGAGTTGCTAAATTTTCGAAATGGACAAAAAAGCCAGAGTATCGATACTCTGGCTTTTTATTTTTTGAAACTGAGCGCGTTTTTCTATATCTTCAGCGCTTAGCTCTCTAAGGTAAACTCTTTAGATAGGTGGAGCGCAAGGTATTTAAACATGTTGAATACTGCAGTCGTGTTAGCTGTTGGTAAGCCGTTGTCATCTAAAAAGTAGTTTCCTTTAAAAACCAATACGTCATCTTTTTCTTCGACGCTATCTGCGCGCATGCCTTCTAGGTAATTTTCGTGGTCTTGGATGATTTGGTTGGCAATTAACAATAGCTCAAACTTTGAAATGACTTTCTTTTCACTCATGTTTTGTTACTCATTCGTTAGTTATCTTCTATATAGAAGAAGTAATGTAGCGATTGTAAGAAGATAACCAATAAATTCAAATGGTCTAGATCAACGAAACTCTAGGGAGCGAAGAAGGAAAGCCGAAGAATGGTTTTGTGACAGGTGACATAAAAACCAGTGAGCGACTGGCGTAGCGGATAAAGTGACGTTTAGTATGTGGCACTTTCGAAGCCGTCGACTTTCGTCGAATTGTCGAGCAGTTAAAGTTTATTTTTGAAAAAGATATTGATCTTCTTGTAATCTCGCTCAATAGTAAAAAAAGAACCGAAGCATTAAGTATGTCATGCGATAATAAACATCGCCGTCAGTAATAGGACACTTGAGTCAATTATGGGTAAGTCACTGGTTATTGTGGAGTCGCCAGCCAAAGCGAAGACCATCAATAAGTATTTAGGTAAGGACTTCATCGTAAAGTCCAGTGTAGGTCACGTACGTGACCTACCAACTGCTGGCCAGAGCACTGGTCAAAAAGCAGCAGCGGTATCAACCAAAGGCTTGAGTGCTGAAGAAAAAGCGCGCATCAAAAAAGAAAAAGATCGCAAGTCGTTGATCAAAAAAATGGGCATCGATCCATACCACGGCTGGGAAGCGAACTATCAAGTTCTTCCAGGCAAAGAAAAAGTGGTTGCTGAACTGCAAAAACTCGCCAAAGACGCTGACAGCGTTTACCTCGCAACCGATTTGGACCGCGAAGGAGAAGCCATCGCTTGGCACCTTCGTGAGATCATCGGTGGCGATGAAGAGCGATACAAGCGCGTTGTATTCAACGAAATTACTAAAAACGCAATCCAACAAGCCTTTGAAAAACCGGGCGAGTTAAGTATGGATGGCGTTAATGCACAGCAAGCACGACGTTTCATGGACCGAGTGGTAGGCTTTATGGTCTCTCCACTGCTCTGGAAAAAAGTGGCACGTGGCTTGTCTGCTGGTCGTGTACAGTCGGTAGCGGTTAAGCTGTTGGTTGAACGTGAACGCGAAATTAAAGCGTTTATTCCTGAAGAGTTCTGGGATATTCACGCGGACACCAAGACGGCAGACAAAACAGACTTCCGCTTGCAAGTTGCGCAGAAAGATGGCGTTGCTTTCAAACCAGTAAATGAAGCTCAAACACAAGCTGCAGTTGCTGTGTTAGAGAAATCTGCTTACGAAGTGTGTAAGCGTGAAGACCGTCCAACATCTAGCAAGCCATCCGCTCCGTACATCACGTCAACACTTCAACAAGCGGCAAGTACTCGTCTTGGTTACGGTGTTAAGAAGACGATGATGCTTGCACAGCGTTTGTATGAAGCAGGTTACATTACCTATATGCGTACTGACTCAACTAACTTGAGTTCAGAAGCAGTAGAGACAGTTCGCGGTTTTATTGGCGATGAGTTTGGTGATGCTTACTTACCAGCGAAGCCGATTGTTTATGGCAGCAAAGAAGGTGCTCAAGAGGCGCACGAAGCGATTCGCCCTTCGGATGTGTCCGTGAAAGCTGACGACTTAAATGGCATGGAAGCAGACGCGCACAAGCTGTACTCGTTGATCTGGAATCAGTTCGTTGCGTGTCAAATGACGCCAGCGAAATATGACTCAACCACGGTGAGCGTAAAAGCGGCAGAATACACGCTAAAAGCGAAAGGTCGCATCCTTAAGTTTGATGGTTGGACACGTGTTCAACGTCCAATGGGTAAAAACGAAGACCAGATCCTTCCTGCTGTACAAGTGGGTGACAAAATCGATCTTGTGGCTCTTGACCCTAAACAGCATTTCACTAAGCCGCCAGCACGCTTTACAGAAGCAGCATTGGTTAAAGAATTAGAGAAACGTGGTATTGGTCGTCCGTCAACTTACGCTTCGATCATTTCAACGATCCAAGATCGTGGTTATGTAAAAGTGGAACAACGTCGCTTCTATGCAGAAAAGATGGGCGAAATTGTGACCGATCGTCTCAATGGTAGCTTTGACGAGTTGATGAACTACGAGTTCACTTCTCGCATGGAAGAGAAGCTTGACCAAATCGCGGAAGGTGAAGCGAATTGGAAGAAAGTGCTCGATAACTTCTTCACAGACTTTACTGGTGATCTTGAGAAAGCAGACTTAGACGAAACTGAAGGTGGCATGAAGCCAAATCACATCGTCTATACCGATATTGAATGTCCGACATGTTCACGTGAAATGGGTATTCGAACTGCTTCAACTGGTGTATTCCTTGGCTGTTCAGGCTACGCTTTACCACCGAAAGAACGTTGTAAGACAACAATTAACTTAGGTGATGAAGATGGCGTAATTAACGTCCTTGAAGAAGACGTTGAAACCGCAGCGCTACGTGCGAAGAAACGTTGTCCGATCTGTGAAACTGCGATGGATGCTTATCTTATTGATGATAAGCGTAAGCTACACGTTTGTGGTAACAACCCGAACTGTGAAGGCTACGTTGTTGAGCACGGTGAATACAAAGTGAAAGGCTATGACGGGCCAGTTGTAGAGTGTGACAAATGTGGCACTGACATGGTTCTTAAAAATGGTCGTTTTGGCAAATACATGGATTGTACGAGTGAAGATTGTAAGAACACTCGTAAGATTCTGAAAAATGGCGAAGTTGCGCCACCGAAAGAAGATCCTGTACATCTTCCTGAGCTTCCATGTGAAAACTCAGATGCGTACTTTGTTCTTCGTGATGGTGCATCAGGCCTTTTCCTTGCAGCAAGTACTTTCCCTAAATCGCGTGAAACTCGTGCTCCTTTAGTTGAAGAGCTGGTTCGATTTAAAGATCGTATCTCACCTAAGTTCCATTACTTAGCTGATGCACCGCAAAATGATCCAGATGGTTTACCAATGGTGGTTCGTTTTAGTCGTAAATCTAAAGAGAACTACGTTCGCTCAGAAGTTGATGGAAAACCATCTGGCTACACAGCGCTGTATGTTGATGGTAAATGGGAAATTACAGATAAACGTAAGAAACCCGCTAAAGCGAAGAAATAGTTTCTAACCGTAAGTATGAAAAGCAGCCGTCAGGCTGCTTTTTTATTGTGTGAAAACTCGATAATTTTGCATATTTTTGGGGATTAAGTTCAACTTTCAAGCCTATACATCAGTATTACATAATATTCTCATGTCCACTTTTGACAACTTCATAGATAGCTTCTATTGATTAACAGTTAAATAGAGAAGTAGGGATATGAAATACAGACAAACACTACTGCTGTTCTTGATTTCGGTTAGTTGCGCATTTGGACTTACGGCTTATTTTGTTTCTAAACAGATTATTGAAAATGTAGTTGAGGATCTCACCTGGAAGTACAGTCAGGTGGCTGCTCAATATGACGTCGAAAGAACATTGGCTCCAATTTTGGAAGAAGTTTCATTAGTAGAGCAGTTGGCACAACATCCACATATTCTTTCTTGGGCGCATAAATATGACGACTCAGTGTATCGTAGTGCCGCGGAGGAAACGTTAGAGCACTATCGCTGGCTATTTCGCTCTAATAACTTTTTCATCGTTTTGGATGAAGACCTTTCCTACCACTACAATGACGTACCTAGCATACGTCAGTCTACTTTTCTTCGTTACTATTTAGAACCTGAATCAGTCACAGATGCTTGGTATTTTGATCAAAAGGCTAAGAACCAAATATTATCGGTTAATATCGCTAAAGATGTTCACATTGATAGAACCAAAGTATGGATTAATCAAGCCATCATAGACAAGGGGGAATTTCTAGGTGTGGTCGGTACTGGTCTTGATATAACCCTTTTCACCAGTCAGCTCTCACATAAACATGTCTCATCAATGCAAACGTTTTTTGTCGATGCTAAAGAGCGCGTACAGCTCATTCTCGATAAAGGGCAGTTTAAATACCCTCTTCGAACGGCTAAGTTTGAAAAGCAGAACCTATCGACACTTATACCTAATCGACATGAATTTAATGTACTGTCTCAATTGATGGAGCAACAAAAAAATGGTGAAGAAGCTGAACTTCTGATGATCGAGCAAGCGGAAGGGAGAGCCGTTGTGTCAATTCACTATATTGACGAGCTTGGTTGGTATGAACTGACATTTGTTGATGTCGACAGCATGCTTCCTCCGTGGGCGTATAGCAGCTTAAGTTATTTCTTTATTGCACTGAGTATTCTTTTCGGTGCTGTAGGGTATATATATTGTCTGAAGGTATGGGTAAACCCGATTGAATCGTGGGTATCAAGAATAAAAAAATTGGCACATGAGAGTTATTTCCATAGTAAAGAGAAAGGCAATCATATCGGGCAGTGCGTAGATGTATTGGAAACAGAGTTATCGGAAAGCCGCCTCTCAGTTCGAAAAATGGTAGCTTCTAGAACCGCGATATTAGATGAGTTAACGACGGTTGATGTCGTTACTCAACTGTGGAACAAGAAAGGGCTTGACCAAGAGCTAGACTTGGAACTTGCTCGTGCTGAAAGAGAGCAAATTCGGTTTGGTCTTTTGTGGATTGATTTAGGTGTGATGGATCAATTAGGTTTTGATAGTTGTAACGACACTTTTGATCAATTGCTGTTTACCGCAGGCAAGGGGATAGAAAAGGCAGTTCGTGTTTATGATCGAGCGGCTCGTTGGGAAGATGATGAGTTTTTAGTGTTAGTTCGAGCCAGCCATCCTTGCAATCTAGAACAACTAGCGAAAAGAATCATTGCTTGTATTGGTGAGCAACAAAAGAACGCCGCACAAGCATTCAACTCTCCTTTCACATCATTGGCCATTGGTGGTGTCATCATTGAACCTGGAACCAGCAAATTGGAAGCACTCGCGCTTGCTGATAGAGCGTTGTATGCCGCCAAGCATAAAACTGAGAATAGTATCTATATCTATCATAGCCAAAAAGCTATAAATCAAATTGCATAACTATCGCCGTGTGGTTGCGATTGAAGCTGTTTATATTGCTATTGTGAATTGTTCGAAACAGAGACAATTATCGCTTAACTGCGAGGAGTATCACGAACTTGTAGTGTTTGTGTTATAGAGTTGTTTTGCTGCTCAAGGATAGTGTGAGCTACCCCAAGCTGATGAAAAGTAATTAATGTGAGCTTGTTAGTACAGCATATTTTAAATTGTAATCTTCTTGAAATACGATAACTTATAATAAACCTTTTGCACACACGGTGTGTAAGGGAAACTAGCAACGTCAAGTTGTGTGAGTAGTTCTGATTAGGAGCGGAATTACTCAACGGATATGAGGTAAGCGCCCCAAATATAAATAAGCTTATCTAAAAAAATTATAATATGGAGAGAATTAAATGGCTGGTGTTTTAGGAATGATCCTTGCTGGTGGAGAAGGTTCGCGTCTGCGCCCCTTAACTGAGTCCCGCAGTAAACCCTCGGTACCGTTTGGCGGTAGTTACCGTCTTATTGATTTCGCGCTGAACAATTTTGTTAATGCAGATTTAATGCGTATTTATGTACTTACGCAATTTAAGTCGCAGTCTTTGTTCCACCACCTAAAGAAAGGTTGGAACATCAATGGTATTACAGACCGTTTTATTGACCCTATTCCAGCGCAAATGCGCACAGGTAAGCGTTGGTATGAAGGTACTGCCGATGCTATTTATCAAAATCTACGTTTTATGGAGCTTTCTGAACCTGATCAAGTATGTATTTTTGGTTCGGACCACATCTATAAAATGGACATCAAGCAGATGCTAGATTTCCATAAGGAAAAAGAAGCGGCTTTGACAGTTTCTGCATTGCGCATGCCTCTGTCTGAAGCTTCTGAATTTGGTGTAATCGAAGTCGATGCGGAAGGTCGTATGATTGGTTTTGAAGAGAAACCAGCCAATCCTAAATCGATTCCAGGTGATCCTGAGTTCGCACTTGTTTCTATGGGTAACTACGTTTTTGAAGCTCAAAACCTGTTTTCTGAGTTGATTGAAGATGCAGATGACCCAGATTCCTCGCATGACTTTGGTAAAGACATCATTCCAAAGATGTTCCCTCGTGGTGATGTATTCGTATATGACTTCAGCACAAACCGTATTACTGGCGAGAAAGAAGAAGTTTACTGGCGCGATGTTGGTACGATCGATGCGTACTGGCAAGCTCATATGGATCTACTAGAGAAAGACGCACCATTCTCACTTTATAACCGAAAATGGCCATTGCATACTTTTTATCCGCCACTACCGCCAGCGACATTTACTGACTCGGATAATGGGCGCGTGCAGATCATCGATAGTTTAGTATGTAACGGTAGTTACGTTCGTGGTTCTCGAATCGAGAAATGTGTTTTAGGCTTCCGCAGTAATATTGCCTCAGCATGTGATATCAGCGAAAGTATCCTACTCGGAGATGTCAAAGTTGGCGAAGGCTGTGTTTTACGTCGTGTGATTGTCGATAAAGACGCAGATATCGCACCAGGAACACAAATTGGTGTGAACCTTACGGAAGATAAAAAGCACTTCCACGTATCTGACGATGGCATTGTAGTCATTCCAAAAGGAGCACGCATTGGCTACTAAGAATTTATCTATTCTGTTTGTAGCATCAGAAGCTGAAGGGCTTATTAAAAGTGGTGGCTTGGCTGATGTAGCCAAGGCACTGCCGGAAGCAATGAAGCAGCTTCAACAAGATGTTCGTTTGACGTTACCTGCTTATCAAAAGGTTGCGGGTATAGAGTCAGCGCCAGTATTACTTGAAACGCAATTAGAACACTGGCCTCATACGGCTTATAAAGTTAGAGAACTTTCAGTGGCTGGAGTCACTGTTTACGCTATTGATTGTTCTCAATATTATGACCGGCCTGAAATGTATGCTGAGAATAATCAAGCCTATGCTGACAATGGCGAGCGATTTGCATTTTTCAGTGCGGCTTGTTTAGACATGCTGCCTAAGCTTGATTTCCAGCCTGACATTATTCATGCAAATGATTGGCATACAGGATTAGTTCCATTTTTGCTTAAGCACCGTTATCAGTCATCAGAGTTTTTTGCTAGCACAAAGAGCATTTTGTCCATTCATAACGCAGTGTTTAAAGGCGTTTTTAGCTATGATGAATTGCAGTGTTTACCAGAGTTTCATGCGCGTTTCGCACCTGATGCAGCAGTAAGTCCTTCGCACATCACGATGTTAAAAGCGGGGGTACTTAATGCAGATAAAATCAATGCTGTGAGTCCAAGCTATGCGCAAGAATTGAAAACTGAATTAGGCAGCCATGGTATGGCGGCAGAATTTCAGCGTAGAGCGGCTGATTTAGTCGGTATTCTCAATGGGTGTGATTATTCATCTTGGAACCCTGAGACTGATGAATACTTACCTGCGAATTATCGGGCTAATCGCCAAAGTATGGTTCGCGGTAAAAAAGCCTGTAAACGAAGCTTACAAGATAGAGCTGGCCTTGAGGTTCGAGATGTAGCGATGTACGGCATGGTCTGTCGACTGACAAACCAAAAAGGGGTTCATTACCTTTTGCCGATATTATCTCAGTTTTTGAAACATGATGTTCAATTGGTAATTGTTGGTACGGGTGACCCTGTACTGGCGTCAAAACTGAAAGAAGTCGAAGCACAGCATAGTGACAAATTTAAGTTCATTGAGGCTTACGACAATGGCTTAGCGCACTTGGTTGAAGCGGGTTCTGATTTCTTCTTGATGCCATCAGAATTTGAGCCTTGTGGATTGAATCAAATCTACAGTATGGCTTACGGCACTTTGCCAATCGTGCGGGGTGTGGGTGGTTTGAAAGACAGTGTTAATGATTACGATGCAGATCCAGATATTGCGACTGGTTTTGTATTTGATGAGCCGGAACCAACCGCTTTATTATTGACGCTACAACGCTCATTGCTGCTTTATGCGCAGCAACCGAACGAAGTGAAGCGAGTTCAGCTGTATGCCATGGAGCAGAACTTTTGTTGGAGTAAAGCTGCGGATGAATATCTAACGCTTTACCATAGCGCGCTCAGTGCATGATTGAATATGAAGCAATAGAAGGCGTCATTTGGCGCCTTTTTTTATTGCTTTTTTTCATGATTGAATATGATTAATGACATGAATTGACATAAGCTGAATTAAAAAGTGCTGACTTTGTGCTAGTCTTCTAAACTTCGATTTGTCTAATAACTTGGTATATGACTTGATATGAGTTCTGCAATGCTATTCCACAAAACCTTTGAACACCCAACTAGTGATGAGTGGGTGGTATTTGTGCATGGTGCGGGTGGCAGTTCTTCGATCTGGTTTAAGCAGATCAAAGCGTATAAACAGCATTTCAACTTGTTGCTAATTGATCTTCGTGGGCACGGAAAATCTAACCAGTTACTTAAAGAATTGATGGCAAATCGATATACTTTTAAAGCAGTAACTCAGGATATTTTAAAAGTCCTCGATCATCTAAAAATCTCTTCAGCTCATTTTGTAGGAATGTCTCTAGGAACCATTATTGTTCGAAATGTGGCGGAATTAGCTGCAGATAGAGTAAAGTCGATGGTGCTAGGCGGGGCCGTCACGCGCTTAAATACGCGCTCTCAAGTTCTTGTTAGGCTAGGTAACCTTTGTAAGCACATTGTCCCTTACATGTGGCTGTACAGCTTGTTTGCCTATATCGTCATGCCACAGCGGACTCAAAAAGAGTCGCGTCACCTTTTTATTAGAGAGGCTAAAAAGCTCTGTCAAAAAGAGTTCAAACGCTGGTTTATCTTAACCGCAGAAGTGAACCCTTTGATGAAGTACTTTAAAGATAGAGAGCTACCGATCCCGACGCTCTATTTAATGGGAGAGAGAGACTATATGTTTATCAAACCCGTGAAAGAAATGGTGGCGGTTCATCACCAAAGCCAGCTGTTGGAAATTCCTGACTGCGGTCACGTTTGCAACGTAGAAAGACCTGACGAGTTCAATCAACATTCCATTGCTTTTATTCGACAGCAAATACAAACTGCCTAAGAGGCAAATTCTCCACATTGCCAGCAAGCACCAAATTGCGGTTCATTGCTTTCCCCACAGTGGTTGCAACGCCATTCTTCACCGATGTTATTTGATTGAAATTGGCGGATAATGTTCAACGCTTTTTCTTGTTGTTGTTCCTGCAATAGCCAGACATAGGGCTCGCTATTCTCGCCGAAAGGAATTTCACCTTGTAGGCCAAAAATCCCCTCCCCGCGTACTTCACAATCAATACTTTGAGACTTCAAAAGCTCACATACGATGTGAGCTTCTGGTGGATTGCTAGCGCTGTAGATCTTCATGAAGGGCTGCCATTATGTGCTTCGGGAGAAGATTTAATTTTTGCCATTACCCACTTAGCAATCACCGGGAATAATCCAAGTAGAGCAAATGATGCTAAAACAGATGGAGAAACAATACCGGATAAGCTTTCAATTTGCGCAAGTTGAGTACCTGCATTTAAGTAAACTGCGGTCCCAGGTAACATACCTAATTGGCTAACAAGGTAAAAGCGAGCAACGGAGAGAGGCGTTAACCCCATGAGCAAGTTAATTAGGAAAAATGGGAAAACGGGAATGAGGCGTAGTGAAAACAGATAAAACGCACCGTCGCGCTCCACACCTTGGTTAATCGCACTGAGCTTGTCACCGAATTTGTTTTGTACCCAGTCTCTTAGTAGGAATCGACTGCTTAGGAAAGCAAGGGTTGCACCTATCGTACTGGCAAAAGAAACCAAAATTAGGCTTGTCCAAAAACCAAACAGTGCGGCACCTAACAATGTGACGACAGCTGCACCAGGTATGGAAAAGGCGGTAATGGCAACATACGCGAGGAAGTAGGTGATTGCGGCGAGTGCAAAGTTCTCACTAATGTAATCTGCGAGAGCAAGCTGTTGAGCTTTCGCATTTTCAAGAGTTAGATACTGGCCAAAGTTCATGGCTAGGAAAACAATCAGTCCGACGAGAACTAAACCCAGAATCAATTTTTTATTCATAACAGCGCCCTTAATACAGCCATCGCTCATGTGAGCTATCTTCCTATCAAATCTTAACTAAATAAGTATAGGTATCAATTGGTATAATGAATAAGAACGATGCTATCGAGGAAAAATTTCCTCACATACAAAAAAGTCAGCCGATGGGCTGACTTTTTACGTATTCTTTTTAGCTACTCAGCTTGTTGAGCAATTCTTGTCGGCGAGTTTGAGGAATCACGGACCAATGTGTTCCCTTAATCGCGCCTTCAAGCGCCCAAAGTAATTCGACGCTCACTTCAGCAGAATGCGAGGATTGAATTGCTTGATAAGCTTTAACCGCTCCAACCTCTTCTAAAGATTCCACATCATCAATGCCGGCTTTTTTTAGCATTCTTTCAGTGGCCAAACGTAAGTTCGGTAGATCTTTTAATCGATTCGGTTTCGCTTTTGATTGAATCTTCTTCTCTTCTTTCGCGGCATTAAGTGCTTCTTTTGCAACGGTTAATGTGCGATTAGAGTCCGCTGACCAATCATCAGTGAGAGCAAAATATTTTGTGACGACAGGAAATCCACGCTTTTTATACACGTAAGGCTCTAAACCTAATGCTTTGAATTGTCGCGTGAGTTTGCTATCAGCTCGTACATGAAGCTTATCGTTTACCACTAAGGCAAACATGGTTTCATCTGCGAAAATGCCGAAGCCGCCAAACATTGAACGAGACTTGATTTGACCAAGTTGCTCAAACAGTCTCATTGAGTCTTTTAGTATTGGTTTATCCATGCTGTATATTCTCGGTGTATATGTATACGCCACCAATTCAGGTCCGAGAGAGTAGCAAAATAATGCAGAATTTATGTCAGTAAGGTGTCATACAGGAAAACTGGTCGTAAAAATTAAAGAAAATTTATGTCTCAGTTGTTCAGAAGCCTGAGGCATGTCTAAATTACGAACAATTCAAGTGTACTAGTTTTGCATTTTTACCATCGGCAACCCCGCTGCCTTGCATCTAATTAGGATACTTAAGGCCGGTGGCTTTGCGTCCCATCTTTTCAGAATGGTTTGCCCTGTTCGTGGCATTGTCGAACAACATTAAGAATAAATAAATTTTGAGGTAAGTATCACACTTAGATGATCTAAATGTGATCTTGGTTCAGTAAATTGATATGAGGTATGCGTTTGGTTAATTAATAAAGCGTCAACCAAACGCACAATTTTATTATTTGTTTAGGTTGCGAACCGTACAACGCTCAACGATTTCTGGGTGCATTTCGAACACGCGTTTGTCATGTTCTTTGTCTTTAATGCGTTCTAGCAGGATCTCGAATGCGTTTTTACCGACACGACGTTTTGGTTGGTGAACCGTTGTCAGTGGTGGTGAGAAGTATTCAGCAAGTTCAATGTTGTCATAACCAATTACTGAAATATCTTCTGGAATACGGATACCTTTTTGCTGTAGGCGGCTCATTAAGCCAAGCGCCATCGTATCGTTAAAACAGAATACAGCTGTAGGACGCGTGTCCATTGCAACAATTTTGTCAGCAGCAAGGACTGCCGTATCACATTCGAAGTTGCCTTCAAGGATCCAGTCTTCGTTCACTTCCAGGTTTGCTTCAGACATTGCACGGCGATAACCAGCAATACGCTCCTGACACGCTGCTTTTTCGAAATGGCCGCTTAAACATGCAACTTGAGAGTGACCACGTTCGATGAGGTACTTAGTCGCTAGGTAGCCACCTTCTTCCGAGTTATCAATGATTTTATCGGCTTGAGAGCTCTCTGGGCCCCAGTCCATTACTACTTTAGGGATGTCCTTATGGCGGTCTAGCATTTCGCTCAGCTCTTCTGTTAGATCAGAACACATCACTAAAATGCCATCAACGCGCTTTTCAGCCAGCATGCGGATGTAGTCACGTTGCTTCTCGTAGATACCGCCAGTGTTACACAGAATTAGAGTATAACCTTGACGGTAACAGTAGCTCTCTACGCCATCGATCACTTCAGAGAAGAAAAGGTTAGTAGATTGAGTTACTAGCATACCGATGGTGCGAGTGGTATTACATTTTAGGCTACGAGCTACCGCGCTAGGTGCATAGTTCAGCTCATTTACCGCTTCCATAACCTTTTCTTGGGTCGCTTCAGCAACAAATCGAGTCTTGTTAATTACGTGGGATACAGTAGTCGTTGATACGCCGGCTAAGCGTGCTACGTCTTTAATAGTGGCCATAAGGTTCTGTCCTGTCGATGTCTGCCACGGAACAATATTCCTAGTTTAGGATAAGTTGGCAGAAAGTATCAGAAACACAAAAACCGCTTTAATTAGCGGTTTGCATTTATTTCATTCGTTTTTATCGTTTGCGGTCACGATTTTAGACCGCAAACAGATATAGAGCAAATAAAAACGTTTTTGTTACCTGGGAAGGGTCACAAAAAGTGCGGTTTTATTCGCCTTTTAGGTAGCTACAATCTAGCTCTAGGAATGCGACCATCAGCATTACGACTGCAGCGTAAAAGCCAAATTCATCAAATGATTGGCATTTCGCTGAGAACTTCGGTGTCCAACTCAATAAGTATTGACGAATGATGCTTTCTTGCTGTTCTAAGGCATTTTCAAGATCAGCTTCTTGAGCAAGTTCATTTGAACGAATAATGAGGTTGCCTAAGAAATCGAGCTCAATGGCGATGTGGTCAGCTGGTTCGTTGAGGTTTTCATCGATAGCAAAACCGTGCTCTGTCATCAGCTCCAACATCTCTTTCGCTGGCGTATCGTTGAGTAAGCCGCTCTTACCGATATACATCGAAGCATAAGGTAGGGCTGAATCTTTGTCTGATTTCAAAAACAGATCGCAAAAATCGGCCGCAAGTTCCAATTGAGCATCTTCGCGATCCATCAGGCGGTTAAGCGCGTCAGTCAGTTTCTCAACCGCAGGTTTTAGTGATTCGTTTTCACCTAAGCCTGTCAAAAAAGAACGAATCTCTGCAGAGTGGTACTGGTCAATGTTCTCTTGAGTTAACTCTTTTGCCAGTAGACTAGATAGCCACCAATAGATTTCGGCGCGCTTTTCGTTAAATGCTTTGATTTCTTGCATTGTGAACAACTCCAAAAATAACTGGCACCAGTTTACCGAATAAAAATGAACAGCGGTAACACTGGTTATGGCAAATTAAGGCTAAATGTGGAAAAAAGTGAACAGGTAGCCTAGGTTTGTCTTGAATCAATAAAAAATCATCTTTCTTGATTTTAAAGTAACAAATACTAGAAATGTTACTGATTATGAATAGAATACAGATTAAAACGATGACCAATGTAAATAAGTGGTGTAAATGAGCTATCACGTATTAGTTGTAGAAGATGACGCAGTAACTCGCAGCAAGCTAGTAGGGTACTTTCAAAATGAAGGTTACCACGTTAGTGAAGCAGAAAGCGGCGAGCAGATGCGTGAATCACTACAAAACAATGCGATAGATTTGGTGATGTTAGATATTAATCTTCCTGGTGAAGATGGTTTGATGCTAACACGCGAACTTCGCAGTCAATCAGACATTGGAATTATCCTGGTAACAGGACGCACGGATAGCATTGATAAAATTGTCGGCCTTGAAATGGGTGCAGATGATTACGTAACCAAACCATTTGAGCTTAGAGAACTCTTGGTTCGTGTTAAAAACTTGCTTTGGCGTATTTCAGCCGCGCGTAATGCGACGGGAGCAATTGAAAGCGACAAGCAAGACGGTAACACAGTACGTTTTGGCGAATGGACATTTGATGTTCAGCGTCGAGCGCTAAGCCGTGCAGGAGAGCCTGTAAAGCTCACTAAAGCCGAATACGAATTGTTGGTCGCGTTGTCATCTTATCCTAATCAGGTATTAAGCCGCGAACGCATTTTGAACATGATCAGTCATCGTGTCGATGCGCCAAACGATCGTACCATCGACGTCTTGATCCGTCGTATGCGCGCGAAAATGGAGTTCGATCCAAAGAACCCACAAATTTTCGTTACCGTGCATGGTGAAGGCTACATGTTTGCTGGTGATTAAGCCTGGCTGATATGCCAAAAGATATAAAAATACCGAGGTGAATGCCTCGGTATTTTTATATTGGTTACGTGAAATTAGAGCTTACTTTCCGCGGGCTCTAGCGATTTCTCTTCGTAGTCTGAGGCCCAGTCACGTAACTTCTGCCACAAACGGCCAAGTGTCTCATGCCAGTAACGCTCAGTTTGCTCTAAGTAGACCGCTTTCGGCGTGTATTTAGCCCAAGGTTGGGTCACATTATCATGCGCCAGATAGTTAGTTGGCGCTGGGTAGGGCTTCAATCCCGCAGAGTGGAATTCATTTAGAGCTCGTTGCATGTGGCTCGCCGAAGTCACGACAACCATTTTTTTATGTTTCACAAATGCTGCTGCTTGCCTTGCTTCTTCCCAGGTATCTTTGGCTGTTTCAAGCAGAATAATATCTGATTTAGACACGCCAAGAGCTAGGGCGACTTTTGCCATCATACGAGCATTACTGATTTCTGAGCCCCCCGAATAGCCCGACAAAATCAGTTTTGAACCAGGATAAATACGCATAACACGAATCCCTTCTGCCAAACGCATTAAACCGGTGCGGCTCAATTCGGAAGTCGGGGGAATATCATCATCAACTACATGGCCGCTGCCCAATACCATCACGTAGTCTATAGACTCATCAACGGGGAAAAATGCAGAGTATTGGCGCTCAAGTGGCATAAGGAGTCTTGAGGATAAAGGCTGAAAAGCAACGAGGAAAATACCAATAAAAGAGAAAAGAACAATAACACAGCCAGTCTTTTGATTCCTGGTGAACATGATTAACATTAGGCCTAGTAACCCAATGATTAACATTGCCGGTAAGGGCATCAGGAGAGAAGAGACCACTTTTTTCAGCTCAAACATACTAAATAGTCCGAAAAAACATCAGTTGATTATTATTTAAGAGAAACCCTCTTTATTCCTGCCTTTCTTGTGACAGAATAGCAGCACGATTGGACATGATACCTTAAGCTGCTGTGACTGAAGACCGTAATTTCGACGATATCGCCCACAAATTTGCAAAAAATATTTACGGCTCTGACAAGGGCGAGATCCGCCAAGTCATTGTTTGGGAAGACCTCGAACATTTATTAAACGCTGTCGATGGTGATAAACGCCTACTGAAAGTTCTAGATGCAGGTGGTGGCTTAGCACAAATGTCGCAAAAGCTTGCCAAACTCGGACACCAAGTCGAGTTATGTGATCTATCTTCGGAAATGCTTCAACTGGCTAAACTGGATATTGAAAAAAATGGTCTGCTTGCGCAGTATCGCTTGATTCATTCGCCGGTCCAAGAGATTGCACAGCACCTTGATGGTCAAGTGGATGTGGTTATGTTTCATGCTGTCATGGAGTGGTTAGCTGATCCTAAACCTGCCTTGGAAACCGTTTTGGAGCAGGTGAAACTGGGTGGCGCAGCATCGATTATGTTTTATAACCATCATGGTCTGGTTTATAAGAATGTGGTTTGTGGCAATATTCCTCACGTATTAGATGGAATGCCGCACCGCAAGAGATTTAAATTACAGCCACAGAAAGGCTTAAAGCCAGAAGATGTCTATCAATGGATTGAAGAGGCGGGCTTTGAAATCTGTGGTAAATCTGGCATCCGCTGTTTTAGTGATTACATAGGGAATATGGAATACACAGGGGATTACCAGTATGAAGATGTATTGGCACTCGAAAAACAACTGTGTCGACAAGAGCCATACCTCTCATTAGGCCGTTACATTCATGTTTGGGCCAAGAAAAAAGAGAAACAGGAATAACAATGAGTGAGATGACTCTCAATGCTGCAGAGCAACCAATCGATGAATTGGTAGGCTGGGTAAAGCAGCACGATTTCTCATTGAACCTGACGACAGAACGATTAGCTTTTTTGATCGCGATTGCTGTATTGAGCAACGAAAGGTTTGATGAAGAATTGGGTGAAGGTGAACTGCATGATGCGTTTACTATCGTCACTCGACTATTTGAAGAAACGGGTGACGCATCCGCGTTTCGTGCTAACAACGCAATTAATGAGATGGTGAAACAGCGACTAATCAGCCGCTTCACCAGTGAAATTACCGATGGTGCCAGTATTTATCGTTTGTCACCGTTGGCTATTGGTATTACTGACTACTATGTACGCCACCGTGAGTTTTCACGTTTACGTCTCTCTATTCAGCTCTCGATGGTGGCTGATGAGATGGCAAAAGCGATTGAAGCGGCGCAAAAAGGCGGTACAGCCGGCCATTGGAAGAAAAACGTTTATGGCGTGTTGAAATACTCTGTTGGAGAGATCTTCGATCAAATCGACCTTAACCAACGAGTAATGGATGAGCAGCAGCAATCAGTCAAACAGCAGATCGCTGATCTTCTTAATAAAGATTGGCGTGAAGCGATCAATAACTGTGAAGCCTTGCTGTCTGAAACATCGACCACGCTTAAAGAGCTGCAAGATACTTTGCAAGCGGCTAGCGATGAACTTCAAACCCAAATCCTCGACATTCAGGAGATCGTATACGGTGATCCAGAATTAGATTTTATTGAAGAAGCGCTGTTTAGCTTACAAATGAAACTCGATCGCATCACCAGTTGGGGACAACAGGCGATCGATTTGTGGATCGGCTACGATCGCCACGTGCACAAATTTATCCGTACCGCGATTGATATGGATAAAAACCGCGCGTTTAGCTCCCGCCTACGTCAATCGGTTAAAGATTATTTTGATATGCCTTGGTATCTGACTTATGCAGATGCTGAGAGGCTAGTCGATCTTCGTGACGAAGCTTTGGTACTTCGTGATGACGAGGTGACTGGCCAAGTTCCGATGGAAGTAGAATACGAAGAATTTCAACAAGTCAATGATGAGCTATCAGAGCGCATTGGTGACATGCTCAAAGCTCACAAGCAGCAGGGCGCACCAATCGATCTTGGTATAGTCCTGCGCGACTATCTCGCCCAGCACCCTCGTACTCATCACTTTGATTTAGCCCGTATCGTTATCGATCAGGCCGTGCGTCTTGGTTATTCAGAATCTGACTATCAGGCGATTCAACCAGACTGGCAAGCGATTAACGATTTTGGGGCAAAGGTACAAGCAAATGTCATCGACAGATACTAATGAATACATGCCAGATAATCTGGTTAAAGCAATTTCTAACCCTCTGTTCCCAGCATTAGATAGCATGCTGCGCGCAGGGCGTCATATTTCGAGTGAAGACTTAGATAATCACGCATTACTGTGTGATTTTGAAGTCGAGCTTTCGGCTTTTTATCAACGTTACAATACGGAACTGGTAAAAGCGCCTGAAGGTTTCTTTTACCTACGTCCTCGTTCAACTTCTCTTATAAGCCGTAGTGTCCTTTCTGAATTGGATATGTTGGTGGGTAAAGTGTTGTGTTTTCTTTACCTTAGCCCTGAGCGTTTGGCTCATGAAGGCATTTTTACCAACCAAGAACTTTATGAAGAGCTGATTGCGTTGGCTGATGAAGCTAAGCTGATGAAGCTTGTGACCAATCGTGCAACAGGTTCTGATTTAGATAAAGAAAAGCTGTTTGAAAAAGTGCGCACTTCTTTGCGTCGTCTTCGCCGTTTAGGAATGATCATCAATATTGGTGAAACCGGTAAATTCAGTATCAGTGAATCGGTATTTCGCTTCGGTGCGGACGTTCGCGTAGGTGATGATATGCGTGAAGCTCAGCTACGTCTGATCCGTGACGGTGAAGCCGTGGTTCACGTGAAAGAACCGAGTCAAGGCAGTCTACTTTCTGAAGAAAATGACAATAACGAGCAAGCTCAAGAAGAAACAATCGAAGTAGGTGAAGCATGATTGAACGTGGTAAATATCAATCGCTGACCATGGTTAACTGGAACGGCTTTTTTGCCCGTACCTTTGATATTGATGGATTAGTTACAACCTTATCTGGCGGTAATGGTGCAGGTAAGTCGACCACAATGGCGGCATTCATCACCGCTTTGATCCCGGACCAAACGTTACTGCATTTCCGCAACACAACCGAGGCGGGCAGCAGCCAATCGTCTCGTGATAAAGGCCTTTACGGTAAGCTGCAACCAGGTGCTTGTTACGCAGCACTTGATGTGATCAACTCACGTAATCAACGTTTATTGTTCGCAGTGAAGCTACAGCAGGTCGCGGGCCGTGATAAGAAAGTGGATATTAAACCTTTCGTTATTCAAGGTCTACCAAGCCATGTGAAGCCAACAGACATCTTGATCGAAAGCGTTTCGGCAACGCAAGCTCGCGTTCGCCAAGTTAACGAAGTGAAAGAAGCGATCGCTGAGTTTGAAGGCGTTCAATTCAAAGCGTTTTCTTCTATTGTTGATTACCACGCACAAATGTTTGAGTTTGGCGTTATTCCGAAGAAGCTGCGTAACTCAAGTGACCGTTCTAAGTTCTACCGCCTAATCGAAGCATCACTATACGGTGGTATTTCGAGTGCCATTACGCGCTCGCTGCGCGATTACCTTCTGCCACAAAATGGTGGTGTTAAGAAGGCTTTCCAAGATATGGAATCGGCACTGCGCGAAAACCGCATGACGTTAGAAGCGATCAAAACGACTCAAGCGGATCGTGATCTTTTTAAACATTTGATCACCGAATCAACCAACTACGTGGCTGCTGACTACATGCGCCATGCTAACGATCGTCGCAATAAGTTAGATCAAACCTTGTCATTGCGTAGTGAGCTATTTGGCTCGCGTGAAACCTTGGTTGAACAGAACAACTTGTTGAACCGAGTGCAAGAAGAGCTTGAACTACTGATCGAGTCAGAATCTGCCTTAGAGCAAGATTACCAAGCCGCATCGGATCATTTGCAGTTGGTACAAAATGCCTTACGCCAACAAGAAAAGATCGCCCGTTATCAAGAAGATCTTGAAGAGCTGAATGAGCGCCTTGAAGAGCAAATGATGGTGGTTGAAGAAGCGCAAGAACGCGTATTGATGGCGGAAGAGCAAGCAACGGTTTCGGAAGAAGAAGTCGACAGCTTGAAGACTCAACTTGCAGATTACCAACAAGCGCTTGATGTGCAGCAAACTCGTGCGCTGCAATACCAGCAGGCGGTTCAAGCACTTGAGAAAGCACAGCAGCTTCTTGATGACGAAACGCTATCAGCAGAATCGGCTCAAGCACTGGTTTCAGAGCTAAAAGGCAAAGAAGCAGCAAGCACTACAGCGCTTCTGTCTGTTAAACATAAGCTAGATATGTCTTCGGCAGCGGCTCAGCAGTTTGAAAGCGCGCTGAAGCTAGTTAAAGCTATTGTGGGTAATGTTGAGCGTAAAGACGCATCTGCACAGGCAAAACAAGCGATTCAAAAATCGCGTGATGCTCAGCAAACGGCGCAAAATGAGCAGCAATGGCGTGCACAACATCGCGACCTAGAGCGCAGCTTAAATCAGCAGCGTCAAGCGAGTGAGCTTGTTGAGAGTTACCAAAAGCAGCACAACGTTACGCTTACGGATGAAATCGCGTTTGAGCAAGAGCGTGAACGTCACGGCATGTTGATCGAATCGCTAGAAGTGGCTCAAGAAGAAGTGCGCGAACTTCGCAGTGAACAGCGCCGAGTTGAGCAAGATACGCAAGCTGAAATTCGTAAGTTAGAAGCGATTGCGCCAACCTGGATTGCAGCGAATGACGCACTAGAGAAACTAAAAGAGCAGAGCGACGCTGAGCTAGAAGATAGCCAAGCAGTCATGTCTCAAATGCAGATAGTTCTAGAGCAAGAGAAAGAACAATCGCTAGCGAAAGATAAATTGGCGGAGCGCCGTAACCAGTTAGAAACTGAGATCGAGCGTCTAGCATCACCAGGTGGCTCAAATGATCCGCGTCTAAAAGGGTTAGCAGATACTTTAGGTGGTGTATTGCTGTCTGAGATTTATGACGATATCACTATTGGTGATGCGCCATATTTTAGCGCAATGTATGGTCCAGCGCGCCACGCGATCGTGGTGTCTGATCTCTCAGGCATCGAAGAGAAGTTGGTGGAGCTAGATGATTGTCCAGAAGATCTTTACATCATTGAAGGTGATGTCGATGCATTTGATGACAGCTCATTCGATGCAGAAGAGCTAGAAGGAGCGGTATGCGTTCGTATGAACGATCGTCAAATGCGTTATTCTCGTCTTCCTGAGATTCCACTGTTTGGCCGTGCGGCTCGTGAACAGCGTTTGGAGCTACTTCGCAATGAACGTGATGAAGTGGTTGAACAACACGCAAAAGCGGCGTTTGATTCACAGAAACTTCAGCGTCTATACCAAGCATTCAATAACTTTGTTGCGCAGCACATTCAAGTGGCGTTTGAGTCAGATCCGGAGCAAGCGCTGTTGGGTATGCGTGAACAACGCAACCAAGCGGTGCGTTTATTAGCTGATTTAGATGCGAAAGAGCAACAACAACGCTCTCAGCTTACTAACAGCAAACAAGCTTTGTCTTCACTTGATAAATTGGCACCGCATATCGCATTGATTGAAGACGATACGCTTCAAGCTCGTTTTGACGAACTGGAAGAGAAAATCGGCCAGCTTTCAGAAGCGAAAGCGTTCCTAAATAACCACGCGAAATCTATCGCTGAGCTTGAAAAGATTGCTACTGCGCTTGAAGCAGACCCAGAGCAATTTGATGCGCTTGAAGCTGAATACAAAGCGGCAGACCAAGATCTACAAGATCTGAAAAAGCAGATTTTTGCACTGTCTGATCTGGTTGAGCGTCGTCACTATTTCGCTTACTCAGATTCAGTCGACCTACTAAATAAGAGCAGCGAGTTAAGCGAGCAGCTGAAATCTAAGCTAGTCCAAGCTGAAAGCAGCCGCACGCGTACTCGTGAAGAGTTGAAACAGGCACAAGGCCAAATGAACCAGTACAACCAAGTATTGGCATCATTGAAGAGTTCACACCAAGCAAAATTGGAAACCGTTCAAGAGTTTAAACAAGAGCTACAAGAGTTTGGTGTAACGGCTGATGAAGGTGCGCAAGAACGAGCAGCTCGTCGTCGTGATGAACTGCAAGAGCGTCTGCACACCTCTCGTAGCCGTAAGAGCGAATATGAGCGTACTATCACCTCGACTGAGCTGGAAATGAAGGCGTTAGCAAAACGCTTGAAGAAAGTTCAGAAAGAGTACGTCGAAATTCGTACCTTTGTGGTTGCAGCGAAAGCAGGCTGGTGTAGCGTATTGCGTTTAGCGCGTGAAAATGACGTAGAGCGCCGCCTACACAAGCGCGAGTTAGCGTACATGTCGGCAGATGAGCTGCGTTCGATGTCAGATAAATCATTAGGTGCGCTGCGTTTAGCGGTAGCAGACAATGATGATCTGCGCGATTCACTGCGCCTGTCTGAAGATAACTCACGCCCAGAGCGTAAAGTTCTATTCTACATCGCTGTATACCAACATCTGCGTGAGCGTATTCGTCAGGATATCATTCGTACTGATGACCCAGTAGAAGCCATCGAAGAGATGGAAGTGGAGCTTGCTCGTCTAACTGAAGAGCTGACTCAACGTGAAAACCGTCTAGCAATCAGCTCTGAGTCTGTGGCGAGCATCATTAAGAAGACGATTCAGCGTGAGCAAAACCGTATTCGAATGCTTAACCAAGGCCTATCAAACATCTCGTTTGGTCAGGTGAAAGGTGTGCGTCTAAACGTGAAGATCCGTGAGAGTCATGAAGTTCTGCTAAATGGTCTTGCTACTCAGCAAGATCAGCATAGAGATCTGTTTGAATCGAATCGCTTTACCTTCTCTGAAGCAATGGCGAAACTGTTCCAACGTGTGAATCCACATATCGACATGGGCCAGCGTTCGCCGCAAGTTCTGGGTGAAGAGTTGCTAGATTACCGTAACTACTTAGAGCTAAGTGTTGAAGTTAACCGTGGTTCTGATGGTTGGTTACAAGCGGAATCTGGTGCTCTATCTACGGGTGAAGCGATCGGTACCGGTCAGTCAATCCTGTTGATGGTTGTTCAGAGCTGGGAAGAAGAATCTCGTCGTCTACGTAGTAAAGACATTGTTCCATGTCGTCTATTGTTCCTTGATGAGGCAGCGCGTCTGGATGCGAAGTCTATCTCGACGCTGTTCGAACTGTGTGACCGTCTGGATATGCAGCTTCTTATCGCTGCGCCAGAGAACATCAGCCCAGAGAAAGGCACAACCTACAAGCTGGTACGTAAGGTGTTTAAAGACCATGAGCACGTACACGTAGTTGGTCTACGCGGCTTTGGTCAAACCGAGAAGCCGAAAACAGAAGCACAAGAGCTGATAGAAGAGTTCTAACATAGCTTCATATTGGAAAAGCCTGGTTAATTACCAGGCTTTTTTGTATCTGCTCACTGACTCAAACCTGACATGTCAGAAGTGACGGGCATCGTTACCCGGAACAAGACAGAGAATATAAAAAAGCCCCACATCAGCATGCGGGGCTTTGTCTGTTGAATGCAAGTTTAAAACTGAGCTTGGCTACCAAACTGCTTAGCTGCGTAAGCGACACGCTCTTCAGGCGTCGGGTAGTTGGCTGGCATACCTAAGCCTTCAATATGGTGAAGTCTTGGTAGTAAACCTGCGCCGTTAGCGATCTGAATTGCTAAACCAGGACGAGCATTTAGTTCTAGTACCATTGGGCCTTCTTCTTTATCCAATACCATATCGGTACCCATATAGCCCAAACCTGTCATTTCCCAAGCGCTAGAGGCCAACACCAGTAAGCGCTCCCAATGTGGAACTTGAAGAGTTGACAGATCTTTGTCGGTATCTGGGTGATGAGTAATCGGTTGGTCATATTGAACCGCACGTATTGCTTTGCCCGTCGCGATATCAAGGCCAACACCGACCGCACCTTGGTGCAAGTTAGCTTTACCATCAGAGGCTGAGGTTGAGCAACGCATCATCGCCATCACAGGGTAGCCCTTAAATACGATAATCCGCACATCTGGCACGCCTTCATAACTGAAGCCATCAAAACAGTCGTCGAACTTAATTAAGTTTTCAACCACGGCCACGTCATTCTTACCACCAAGTGAAAACAAACCTGCCAGTGCATTACTGATATGGCGTTCCACATCTTCTTGGTTGATGGTCGAGCCTGAAGGTTTGGTATAGACCCCATCTTTGTGAGAGGTAATGACCAAAATACCTTTACCGCCACTACCTTGTGCTGGCTTGATCACGAAACCAGGCCAATCTTTTACCATGTTGTGAATGGTTTTAACTTCGGCTTGGTTATGGATCACCCCAATAAGGGCAGGGACAGTTGCCCCTGCAGCTTCGGCAATGATTTTGGTTTTTAACTTATCATCCACCAACGGATATTTAGAGCGATCATTATAGCGGCCAATGTAACTGTGGTTACGTTGGTTCATGCCCATAATACCCTTATGGCGCAGCTTACCCGGCGATGTAAATTGAGAGGTAAAACGTGAAAACATGTTTAGTCCTCCGCAAGTGGCTTAAAGCGGCGCAGCTCTGTTAAACGGTAACCTGTGTAGGTACCAAGTAGTAGAATGCCGCCTAATACGATAAGTTGCAGACCAATAAAGTTAAACGTTAGGTGCTGAATAAATGGGTTTGTCATGGCTAGGTAAACCAGAACCGCCGTCAGTAGTGAGCCACCACCTTGCAGTACTACCTCTTTCGCTCCTTCCTCTTCCCATAGAATCGACATACGTTCGATAGTCCATGACAAGATGATCATCGGGAAGAAAGTGATCGATAAACCTTCCGTTAATCCAATCTTAAATGCCACTACAGTAAAGACAGAGATGATCATAATAACGGTAATGATCACTGCTGAAATTCGTGCGACGAGCAGTAAGTTAAGCCTCGATAGATAGCTTCGAATCACCAAGCCCGTACCCACAATCAGTAGGAAACCGACAATACCTGTCACTAGCTGCGTTTGTACAAAGGCAACAGCAATCAGTACTGGCATGAAAGTACCTGATGTTTTTAAACCAATGATCACACGCAGGAATACCACGATTAGAGCACCGATTGGGATAAGCATGATGGTTTTAAACATCGCTTGCTCTTCTAGAGGCAAGCTATGAATCGAGAAGTTGATAAGATTATCGGCAGTCACTTTATCGTTGGTCGCTTGCTGAGGCGAAACCTCTTGCGCAATCATCGAGAAGTGTACTTGGCTGTTTTGGCCACCCATCAGATCCAGCAAAGAAACGTTTGATTCATCCCAAACCAGAATGTTTTCTGCAATAACTTGTTCTGGGTTAGTTGGATTGAAGAGTACCCACTGTTTACCATCCCAAACTTGGTTCATGTGTTGAATAGTTTGGCGACGGCGGCCATCTTCAAGTTCAATCACGCCAACGACTTTGCCAGGAACTTGAGCGTAAGCCAGCATTTTGTTGACGGCTTCAACCTTAGTCATCTTGTTGAGAATCAGAGAGGCATTTTGGCTTTCACTATCGTTGATGGTTTTAATAAGCTCGCGAGTGAAAGTGACATCATCTGCAGAACGCTGATTCGCTCGCTCAATTAGGGCGATAGCAGCCGCTTCGGTTGGACCATCAAAAGTTGGTTTAGTGATTTCACCGGTAGGAGGGATAGCTTCCACTTTGGCTTGAGGATCAACAAGGAATTGAGCCTTGTAGTAAATGGTTTGTGCGCCGGTTGCACTACGAATAGACCATTCTGCGCGGCGACCAGATTCGGTATTAACATAAGAAACGCCGTAACCTGGAGATGAAGAAGATTCATCAATAAGAGTGAAACCATTTTGAGTGTGAGGTGCAGCGAGTGATGCTTTTACCGGTTTGTTTTGAGCGTTAAACTCAACGCGGGCCTCAATATCCCAAACTTGGCGTGTTTCTCCTGGAGTCCAAGGAACGCCATAAGTTTGGTGACGGAAAATACTTAATACGATACCAGCTAGGATGAGTAGCGCGACTGATATGTAAAATGGGACTTTAGATGTCATAAGCTACCTATTATTTTTTGTTGGCTTCCGTATGGATGTATTTCTTGCTTACATCGACCATTGCAATATCACGAATGAACTCACGACCAAGAAGAACAGGGTGGCTCATCTGAGAACGGTCAGCCAAGGTGAATTGCGCTTTCTCGTGGATACTACCTAATTTCACCCAAAGCTCGACGACTGCACGTCGCTCGACTTCTTCATTAGTCGATTGGCGAATTTTTACGTAACGAATAATTGGCGATTCAATCCAGTTTTGATCGGTAAGTGGTCTATCACCATCAGATAGGTGGAATCTCACCCAGTTTTTACCGTTGCGCTCGAATTCTTCGATATCAACCGCGTTGAGTGAAGAAGTAGCAGCACCGGTATCGACACGAGCATCAAAGGTCTGTTTGATGGCATCAATCGTTACTTTTTCTACTTCACCAAGCACAATTTGGTGGCTTGGTGTAGGTTGGATAGGGGCTGGCGCAGGGATAACAACAGGTTCGTTTTTAATCTTAACCTCAGCCATTATCTCTTTTTTGAATGTGTTCAGTTCCTTATCGAGCGTTTCTAACTGAGATTCTAGGCTCTCGATATAATCGGTTTGGTTACTGAGTTGAAGATTTAAATTCTCAATCTGAGTTGAGAAGTTTGATTCTGAAGCTTGAATCGCTGCGAGAGTTTCATTGTGGTACTGCTCGCCTTTTGTCAGCGTGCAGCCTGAAAGCAAGACTATAGCAACAACGGGAGTCAATCTGGTTAGCATGAATAAACCTGAGAGTGTTTAAAATAGTTATAAATAAGGAGTTTAGCGCATAATTTAGATCACTCACAGCTTACACGCGAGACATTGTTCTCATAGAGTAAGGATTGGTGACAGAGCGCATAAAAAATAAGGGCGCTGAGCACCCTTACTTAACAATAAAGATTCGTGAAGAGGTTACCTGCTATCGTTTGGCGAAAGGTTAGCTCTTTGTCAAATCATCTGCCGATATAACAAGTCACGTTTAAGGTTTTGTTGCAACCAGCACAGCACGGCGTGGAGCAGGGTGTCCTTCAACGGTTTTTGTTGGATCGTTCGGATCTAGGTAATCTGGTAACGAGTTATGTGTCATCCACTCAGTTGTGCGCTGTTCGCCGATGCTTGTCACGTTCTCATCGACAATTCGCACGTCTGTGAAGCCGACTTGCTCTAGCCATACCTTGAGCGCTTTAGCTGAAGGGAAGAAGTAGACATTGCGCATTTGCGCATAGCGGTCAACAGGCACTAATACCGATGTTTCGTCGCCTTCAATCACAAGGGTTTCGAGTACCAGTTCACCGCCAGACACAAGTTGGTCTTTTAATTGAATCAAATGATCCAGTGGAGAGCGGCGATGGTAAAGCACACCCATGCTGAATACGGTGTCATAAGCTTCTAATTTTGGTAGTTGCTCAATACCCAGTGGCAGCAAGTGGGCGCGTTGGTCATCGCCCATCAGTTTACGAATTGCTTCAAATTGAATAAGGAACAAGTGGGAAGGATCAATACCCACACACAAACGAGCACCTTCTCCAAGCATGCGCCACATGTGGTAACCGTTGCCACAACCCACATCTAATACACTGCGGTTTTTTAATGGTGAAATGTGGGGTAATACGCGATCCCATTTCCAGTCACTGCGCCATTCTGTGTCGATATGAATGCCATGTACTGTGTATGGACCTTTACGCCAAGGGTGGAAAGTTCGAAGTAGACTCTCTAGCTTTTTCAGCTCGCCTTGGTGGAAAGGGGTGTCATTACTCAAAGTAACTGAGTTTTTTAGATCAACCTGGTCTGGTGAACCTTGAGGGATTTTGTTAAGTGCTTTTAACCAACGGCCGAAATCGCCATGTTCAGCGTTTTGCCAATCGGTTAGCTGTTGAGGTAATACATTTAGCCAAGGCTGAAGTCTGGTGTCTTGGGCAATCAACTGATAAAAATTAGCAAAGTTAAACATAGTTTTTCACTGATTTGATGGTGTAAAAGTTAAAATAGTCTTTCCCTAGGAGAATGACTTCTCAATGAGAGCGAGCAGTATCGCGAACCCTATTTAATCGCAAACATCGAGCCAAAGTTAAAGCACTGGAACCAGACGTCATAGCTTGTAAAGCCGATTTTCTCGAAGCGCTCTTTATGCTCTTTCTTAGAGTCAGGGCGCATCACATTTTCGATAGCGCTGCGCTTTTGGCTGATTTCAAGTTCGCTGTAGCCGTTTGCACGTTTAAAATCGTGGTGAAGATCGATAAGTAGTTCATTGGATATTTGATCTTCGAATACGTATTTTTCCGATAAGATAAGAATGCCGCCTGGGCGAAGGCCAGCGTAGATTTTTTCTAGCAGTAAATAGCGATCTTCAGGAGAAAGGAATTGCAATGTGAAGTTAAGAACAACGACGGATGCATTTTCAATTTTGATCTCACGAATGTCGGCTTCGACCACTTCTACTGGTGTGTCACTGCGGTATGCATTTACATGTAATTTGCAGCGCTCAACCATAGCGGATGAGTTATCAACGGCAATGATCTGACAGCCTTCTTGCTTTATATGACGACGCATCGAGAGAGTCGCAGCACCTAAAGAACAACCAAGATCGTAGATATTAGAGTGTGGTTTTACAAAGCGCTCGGCTAGCATGCCAATCGCTGAAATAATGTTGCTGTAGCCAGGAACTGAGCGCTGAATCATGTCTGGAAAGACTTCCGCAACACGCTCATCAAAGGTGAAATCCCCAATTTTATCGATTGGAGCCGAAAAAATAGTATCTGGATTGCTCTTAGGGTTCATAACTCGTTCTCACAGTGCACAAGCGGTTAGGCTTTGCGAAGTCTACAGACATTAAAAAGGCGCGTATTTTATGAGAAATTCGAGTCTGTGTCATGTGTTAAACCTAACTGTTCGTTTTCTTCACTTAAAACATCTGTATTTGCGCATTACCGTTGTTTGCTGGGAATGAATTTAGATTTGGTAATTTTATCTTTTCTTGCAACTGCTTATATAGATTCGCTGCAAGCTCAGGGGCAACGATATTATCGGCCGTATGAATCATGACATAAGGTTGCTTGCCTTCGTTTATCCACTGCGGCAATTTTGTCAGCCAAGGCGTGAACCAGTCGTAGTTTTCTGATTCGGTGGGGTGGCCAATGAATCTGATCATAGGCGTTTTCGCTGTCGCAATTGCGTGCACTGGAACGCGAGGTTTCTTCTGCTGCGCATCAATAATGGCTTCATTATCTGGGGCTGCAGCAAACACGGGCCGGCTATCCATAATGATGCGGTCATAACCTTTTTCCACTAACCACTGATTGAGCTGTTTTTCTGCTTCACCTTTAGCAAAAAAGGCCGGATGGCGAACCTCGACACCAATAGGGAAGCTTGGTGGGAAAAGGGTACAAAACTGTTTCAGTTGCTCTAAATGCTCCGGGCCAAATGCAGCAGGCAGTTGAATGGTCCACTGACCTATTCGTTCATGTAAAGGCTCCATGATCTGCATGAACTCTTTTAATTGGGCTTGACTAGCTCGCAACATCTGCTGGTGGGTGATGGCTTTCGGCAGTTTAAATGTAAAGCGAAAATTGTCGTCAGTCGCTGCTTTCCAGTTATTCACTGTGCTCTGGTTAGGTGTGGCGTAAAACGTGGTATTGCCTTCAACGGTGTGAAATACCTGAGCGTACTTCTCTAACCTTTCAGCAGGCTTGGTTCCGCTTCCATAAAATGTCTGTTGCCAGTTGTTATGTGACCACATGGTCAGGCCGAGTCTTAGTGGTAAATCGTCCATAATCTCAAATAACAATTTGTCTGTAATTTTTCGTTGATGAGAGTTTTGCCGAATCCCCCCAAATAGGGCTATAATCAGCGCCAATTTTTTCATATTGCTGCTGTTTTACGCCTTAGTTGGTGTAAAAAGCATCAATAGATTGTAAATCGCAATAAATTGTACGTTGGGTAGTCGATCTAAAGCGACTTTCAGCGTATAAATGGAACTTTGCTCTATCGGTAACGTTATCACCGATAGATAGTAATCAACAAATTTTAAGAGATTGGGAAATTCATTATGCGTACCCATTACTGTGGTCACCTGAACAAGTCCCTTGCAGGACAAACTGTAGAACTTTGCGGCTGGGTTAACCGTCGCCGTGATTTAGGCGGTCTTATTTTCATCGATATGCGAGATCGTGAAGGCGTTGTTCAGGTAGTTGTCGATCCAGATATGGCAGACGCGTATGAAATCGCTAACACGCTTCGTAATGAGTTTTGTATCAAACTGACAGGTGAAGTACGCGTTCGTCCAGATAGCCAAGTAAACAAAGACATGGCAACGGGTGAAGTTGAAATCATCGCGAAAGGCCTTGAGATCATCAACCGCTCAGACGTTCTTCCGCTTGACTTCAACCAAAAGAACTCAGAAGAGCAGCGTTTAAAATACCGTTACCTAGATCTACGTCGCCCTGAAATGAGTGATCGTATTAAGCTACGTGCTAAAGCGTCTAGCTTCGTTCGTCGTTTCCTTGATGACAATGGCTTCCTAGATATCGAAACGCCAGTACTAACAAAAGCAACGCCAGAAGGCGCTCGTGATTACCTAGTACCAAGCCGTGTTCACAAAGGTAGCTTCTACGCACTTCCTCAATCTCCACAGCTATTTAAACAGCTGTTAATGATGTCTGGTTTTGACCGTTACTACCAAATCGTTAAGTGTTTCCGTGATGAAGACTTGCGTGCTGACCGTCAACCTGAATTCACTCAGATCGATATCGAAACGTCATTCATGACGGCTGATCAAGTTCGTGCAACGACTGAAAAAATGGTTCGCGATATGTGGCAGGAGCTACTAAGCGTTGACCTAGGTGAATTCCCAGTGATGCCATTCTCTGAAGCGATGCGTCGTTTCGGTAGTGACAAGCCTGATCTACGTAACCCACTAGAGCTAGTAGACGTTGCTGATTTAGTAAAAGACGTTGAGTTCAAAGTATTCTCTGGCCCAGCTAACGACGAGAAAGGTCGCGTTGCAGTTATCCGTGTACCAGGTGGCGCTAAGCTAACTCGTAAGCAAATCGACAGCTACGGTGAGTTCGTTGGTATCTACGGTGCGAAAGGCCTAGCTTGGATGAAGGTTAACGATCGTGCTGCAGGCATGGAAGGTATCCAGTCTCCAGTCGCTAAGTTCCTAAACGAAGACGTAATCAATGGCATTCTAGATCGTACTCAAGCTGAGTCTGGTGACATCATCCTATTTGGCGCAGACAAAGCGAACACAGTTTCTGAAGCCCTAGGCGCACTACGTCTGAAGCTAGGTACTGACCTTGAGCTAACTAACGAAAGTGCATGGGCGCCACTATGGGTTGTTGACTTCCCAATGTTTGAAGAAGACGACGAAGGTAACCTACACGCAATGCACCACCCATTCACATCACCACTAGGTGTGAACGCGGAAGAGCTAAAAGCGAACCCAGCAGCGGCTAATTCAAATGCATACGACATGGTTCTAAATGGTTACGAAGTGGGCGGCGGTTCTGTGCGTATCCACAATGCGGAAATGCAGTCTGCAGTATTCGATATCCTAGGTATTGAAGCTGACGAGCAGCAAGCGAAGTTTGGTTTCCTACTAGACGCGCTTAAGTTCGGTACACCGCCGCACGCAGGTCTTGCATTCGGTCTTGACCGTCTAGTAATGTTACTTTGTGGTACAGAGAACATCCGTGACGTAATCGCATTCCCTAAAACGACAAACGCTTCTTGTCTACTAACAGACGCTCCAAGCCTTGCTAACCCAGCATCACTTGAAGAGTTAGCGATTGCAGTTAAGGCAGCAGAGAAGAAAGAAGAAGAGTAATCTTATCTTTCCGACTGAATAGCAAAAGCCGCTTCAAGTGAAGCGGCTTTTTTGTATTTGGAGTCTTTGATAAAAGGAGGGATGGGAGTGAGTTCAGATTCGTCATTCGATAGAATAATAAGGAATGAGTAGGGAATCTCTATAGCTTTTCGACCCGCTACAGCTTAATCTCTTTCCATTCACCTGGCTGCAAATCACCTAACGTCACATCACCCATCGAGTATCGAATTAAGCGCAGCGTAGGGAAGCCGATATTGGCTGTCATACGACGTACTTGACGGTTACGCCCTTCAATAATCGTAATCGCAAGCCATGTGGTTGGGATGTTGGCCCTAAAACGAACAGGCGGGTTACGTTCCCAAACTTCTGGCGTTTCCATTACTTCGACTTTAGCAGGGAGCGTCATGCCATCTTTAAGCTCGACGCCTTTGCGTAGCTTGTCTAAATCTGAATCCGTTGGCGTGCCATCAACCTGAACCCAATAAGTCTTTGGTGATTTCGATTTAGGTTGAGTTAGCTTAGCTTGTAAGATGCCATCATTGGTCAAAATCATTAAGCCTTCGCTGTCACGATCCAGTCTTCCTGCTGCATAAACATCTTTAACAGGGATGAAGTCAGCCAGCGTTTTTCTGCCCTCACCATCTGTGAACTGGCTCAATGCATCGAAAGGCTTGTTAAATACAATCACTTTGCGGTCTTCAGGCGCAATTTTAGGTTTATCGCTAGCGACTTTTTTACGGTTTTTCGATGAATGTTTTTTAAACCCTTGAGATGAAGAGGGACGTTTAAAACCCGACCGGCTATTACGCGGAGACGAGTGAGTAGACTCACTGCGTGAGCGTGGTGACATGTTAACTACCTTGCAAAAATGTAAATGAAGTGTGGGTAAAAGTTTTAACTAACTCGTGAATGAGCTATCATTTGCGCGCCCAAAAACAGGATTAATGCACAAGATAATAGACTATTATCCGAATTTTGTTTAATTATAACTAATCGTTCTCAAGGATGTCGCTTAACGGTGACTAAAATTAAAAAGAGACGGACAAATCGCAACAGGTGAGGGGATAATTCATAACTTGTTAGCGGACACACACATAGGACCTTTTCACTGGTCCGGTTAGAACAATAGGGAAATTTCATGCCTACAGAAAAACCTACAATTATTTACACTATTACTGATGAAGCACCTGCGCTAGCGACATATTCATTACTGCCAATTATTCAATCATTTACTGCTTCTTCAGGCATCGACGTTGATACTCGTGATATCTCTCTTGCTGGGCGTATTATTGCTAACTTCCCAGAGCATCTAACAGAAGAGCAACGCATCGGTGACGCACTAGCAGAGCTAGGCGAGATGGCAAAAACGCCAGAAGCGAACATTATCAAGCTACCAAACATTTCTGCGTCTATCCCTCAGCTAAAAGCAGCAATCAAAGAGCTGCAAGATAAAGGCTACAACCTACCTAACTACCCAGCTGAGCCAAGCACTTACGAAGAAGAAGCAATCAAAGCGACTTACGATAAAATCAAAGGCAGTGCGGTAAACCCGGTACTACGTGAAGGTAACTCTGACCGTCGTGCTCCATTGTCTGTTAAGAACTACGCAAAGAAAAACCCTCATTCAATGGGTGCGTGGTCTAAAGATTCTAAGTCTCACGTATCAAGCATGTCTGGTAGTGACTTCTTCGGTAGCGAAAAATCGCACACTGTTGATGGCGCAACAAAAGTTCAAATCGAATTTGTTGCTGCAGACGGTGCGGTGAAGCAACTTAAAGCGCCTTTCGCGATTCAAGATAAAGAGATCATCGACTGTTCAGTGATGAACAAGAAAGCTCTGGTTGAATTCTTTGATGCACAGATTGCTGAAGCGAAAGAGCAAGACGTTCTATTGTCACTTCACATGAAAGCAACCATGATGAAAGTGTCTGATCCTGTGATCTTTGGTCACGCGGTTAAGGTTTACTACAAAGACGTATTCGCAAAATACGGCGAGCTATTTGACAAGCTTGGCGTTGATGTAAACAACGGCATCGGCGATGTTTACGCTAAGATTGAAGCGCTTCCTGCTGCTCAAAAAGCAGAGATCGAAGCAGCACTTCAAGCGGTTTACGAAACTCAACCACCTTTAGCTATGGTTGATTCTGACCGTGGTATCACAAACCTACACGTACCAAGCGACATCATTGTTGATGCATCTATGCCTGCAATGCTTCGTTCTTCTGGCCAAATGTGGGGTCCAGATGGTAAACAAAAAGATACCAAAGCAATGATCCCAGATCGTAGTTACGCCGGTATCTACCAAGCTGTTATCGACTTCTGTAAAGAAAACGGTGCCTTTGATCCAACCACAATGGGCAGCGTGCCAAACGTAGGTCTAATGGCTCAAAAAGCGGAAGAGTACGGTTCACACGATAAGACATTTATCCTTGATGCCGCGGGTACAGTACGTGTTGTTGATGCATCTGGTGCAACGCTGCTAGAGCAAGCCGTTGAAGAGGGTGACATCTTCCGTATGTGTCAGGTGAAAGACGCGCCGATTCAAGATTGGGTGAAGTTAGCGGTTACTCGCGCTCGCGCAACAGGTGTTCCAGCGGTCTTCTGGTTAGATGAAAACCGTGCTCACGATGCTCAGTTAATTAAGAAAGTAAACGCTTACCTACCAAACTTCGATACAGACGGCCTAGAGATTAAGATCCTTGCACCGCTTGAAGCGTGTCAGTTCTCACTTGTTCGTATCAAAGACGGTCTAGATACGATTTCAGTAACGGGTAACGTACTGCGTGACTACCTAACAGACTTGTTCCCAATTCTAGAGCTTGGTACATCAGCGAAAATGCTATCAATTGTTCCTCTAATGAACGGTGGTGGTCTATTTGAAACAGGTGCTGGTGGTTCTGCTCCTAAGCACGTTCAGCAAGTAGAGAAAGAAAACCACCTACGTTGGGATTCTCTTGGTGAATTCTTAGCTCTTGCTGCATCATTAGAACACCTAAGCACAGTGGCAGGTAATGCTAAAGCGCAAGTACTTGCTGATGCACTAGATAAAGCAACGGGTGATTTCCTAGACAACAACAAGTCGCCATCGCGTCGTGTTGGTGAGCTAGACAACCGTGGTAGCCATTACTACCTAGCAACTTACTGGGCACAGGCATTGGCAGCTCAAACTGCAGATGCGGATCTGGCTGCTGAGTTTGCACCAATCGCAGAGGCGCTTGCTTCTAACGAAGATAAGATTGTTGCAGAGCTGAACGACGCACAAGGTGTTGTGGGCGAGCTAGGCGGCTACTATGCGCCAGTATTTGAGAAGGCAGCTCCGCTGATGCGTCCAAGTGCAACGCTTAACGCTATCATCAACGGTTAATGAGTCGATATAAAAATAAACCCGCCGAAAGGCGGGTTTTTTGATCTTGTAATCTTTGTTATCTATTTCATTAAACTATGGCAGCGGTTTATTTAGCTAATTGAGCTTCCACTGGTGTCACGACGCTTGCGTGATTACCTTTTGGACCTTGTTCCACTTCAAAGTTAACTTGTTGGCCTGCTTTCAGAGTACGATAACCATCCATTTGAATAGTGGAGTAGTGCGCGAACACATCGCCATCGTCACCCTCTGGACAGATAAAACCAAATCCCTTGGCGTTGTTAAACCATTTTACTGTACCTGTAGCCATGCTATACATCCCTCATGCATTTTGTTACTGATGTTGTTTAAACGCTCACAGTTTCCAATGTGAACAAAAAGTGAATTTCCATTCAGCCGCTGCCAAACTTTTAGTCACTATTTGACCAATTTAGCCAATGAGGGAGCACAGTCAATAAGAAAAAGGTCTTAGAGTCTACATATTTGCAAACAAATCACTTTTGAGATTTACATTTTTATAACTAGTGGGACTATCTCTTAATTTGACATATTAAGGCTATCAATGCTTTTTGGTTTCTTTTTAATCAATTAGATAGATAAAACTGAAACAGTAGAATCTTTTATTTGCAGCGACCCAATTGCTGCATTAGTCTCTAAGTATGGGCAAATGATTTCTTAACCAATTTGTCCTCAAATGTAAGAGCTAAATTCAAAACTTCTGCTCGATGAAGTGGTAAAATTAAGGTTAAGTCATACGTCAACGCGATAAATCATGAGCAAGCATTTTGAATGGGTGACTCCGGATTCAGATCTTCTGGAGTTAGAAAAAACAAAAATTAAACCGCCATCTATGTATAACGTTGTGTTAAATAACGATGATTACACCCCGATGGACTTTGTAATTGAAATTTTGGAACGTTTTTTTTCAATGGATGCGGACAAAGCAGCACAGGTAATGCTTAAAGTGCATTATGAGGGGAAGGCAATTTGTGGCACATTTACTGCTGAAGTTGCTGAAACCAAAGTGGCCCAGGTCACCATGTATTCCAAGGAAAATGAGCATCCTTTGCTTTGTACGATGGAACAAGCCTAACGTTTGTTCGTACAACTTAGTTGTTGTTGAAGGAGGTACTTATGCTTAATAAAGAACTAGAGTCGAGTCTAAACAGTGCGTTTTCTCGAGCTCGCGATAAACGACATGAATTCATGACTGTCGAGCACCTCCTGCTAGCATTGCTGGAAAATGATGCGGCTAGAGAGGCTTTGCAGGCCTGTCAGGCTGATATTGAAGCTCTACGCAATGAGCTTGATATTTTTATTGACCAAACAACCCCACTTATCCCAGAAAACGACGAAACGCGTGAGACTCAACCTACATTGAGCTTCCAACGCGTACTTCAACGTGCTGTTTTTCACGTTCAATCTTCAGGTCGCAGCGAAGTGACTGGTGCCAATGTGCTGGTAGCGATATTTAGCGAACAAGAATCTCACGCCGCTTATCTTTTGAAGAAAAACGATATCAGCCGTCTGGACATCGTTAACTTCATCTCACATGGCATTACTAAAGCTTCAAGCTCTGATGATGCTTCTTCGTCAGATTCATTCAGTAGCGATAGCGTTGAAGAAACTAACCCAGAAGAGCGTTTAGAAAGCTTTGCAACCAACCTAAATCAGGTGGCCAAAAAAGGTCAAATCGATCCATTGATTGGTCGTGACAAAGAGCTTGAGCGTACCATTCAAGTTCTGTGTCGTCGTCGCAAGAACAACCCATTGTTAGTCGGTGAAGCTGGCGTGGGTAAAACGGCAATTGCTGAAGGCCTTGCGTGGCGCATTGTTGAAGGGCAAGTCCCTGAAATCATTAAAGACAGCGTGATCTACTCTTTGGATATCGGTTCACTGCTTGCGGGTACTAAATATCGTGGCGATTTCGAAAAACGCTTCAAAGCGATTTTGAAACAACTTGAGAAAGAAGAAGACGCAATTCTGTTCATCGATGAAATCCATACCATCATTGGTGCTGGTGCAGCGTCGGGTGGTCAAGTTGATGCTGCGAACCTAATTAAGCCATTGCTAAGTAGTGGTAAGTTACGCTGTATTGGTTCGACAACTTACCAAGAGTACAGCAACATTTTTGAGAAAGAGCGTGCACTGTCACGTCGCTTCCAAAAAATCGATGTCGTTGAGCCTTCGGTTGATGACACAACTAAGATCCTGATGGGGCTTAAACCGAAGTACGAAGCGCACCATGAGGTTCGCTATACCAATAAAGCGCTACGTGCTGCGGTTGAGTTGTCGGCGAAGTACATTAATGAACGTCATTTACCTGATAAGGCCATTGACGTGATTGACGAAGCGGGTGCTCGTAGTCGTTTGGCTCCTGCAAGTCGTCGTAAGAAAACCGTTGGTGTCGCAGATATTGAAGCAATGGTAGCTAAGATGGCTCGCATTCCAGAGAAATCAGTTTCTTCATCAGACAAAGAAATTCTACAAAATCTTGATCAGAAGATGAAAATGCTGGTATTTGGTCAAGATGATGCAATTGATGTACTGAGTGAAGCAATTAAGCTGACTCGCGCTGGATTAGGAGCAGATAACAAGCCGGTAGGTTCATTCCTATTCGCGGGCCCAACAGGTGTTGGTAAAACGGAAGTCACGGTTCAGCTTTCTAAATTGTTAGGAATTGAACTGCTGCGCTTTGATATGTCTGAGTACGGCGAACGTCACTCTGTCAGCCGTTTGATTGGCGCTCCTCCTGGTTACGTTGGTTACGATCAAGGTGGTCTACTAACGGATGCAGTGATTAAAAACCCGCATGCCGTGGTTCTTCTGGACGAAATCGAGAAAGCGCATCCAGATATCTTTAACTTGTTACTGCAAGTGATGGATAACGGTACTCTTACGGATAATAATGGCCGCAAAGCAGATTTCCGTAATGTTATCTTGGTGATGACAACCAATGCTGGCGTTCAAGAGACAGTGAAGAAATCGATCGGTTTGATCCAACAAGATCACAGTCACGATGCGATGTCGGTTATCAAGAAAGTCTTTACGCCAGAGTTCCGTAACCGTTTAGATAATATTATTTGGTTCAACAGCCTAGATGAGCATGTGATTCATCAAGTCGTGGATAAATTCATTGTTGAATTGCAAGCTCAGTTGGATGCTCGAGGCGTATCGCTTGAAGTATCTGATGATGCTCGCCACTGGTTAGCGGTTAAAGGCTACGACAAGGCAATGGGTGCTCGTCCTATGAGCCGCGTTATCCAAGAGCAACTGAAGAAACCATTGGCTAATGAGCTACTGTTCGGTTCATTGGTTGACGGTGGTACGGTGAAAGTTGAGCTGAAAGATGATGAGCTAAAGTTCGAGTATCTTAGTGAGAAAGAAGCCGCTATTCATTAATCGAAAAGCACTGTAATAAAAGCCAGAGCACTGCTCTGGCTTTTTTGCTTTCAATGTATTTCCAATTTGCTTAGCGAAACACGGCCGACACAGCTTGATAAGCGCTCTCAACCGAATTCGGCACCTCTTGCACGGTTTGAAAGCCTTTGGCTGGATAGGATTTGATGCGTTCAAAATCACCCAACATCGCTCTAATTGTGGTGTCGAGATCGATTTCATCATTGAAGTAGTCACAGAACGCCATTTTCGGTGAGGTGACGCAGACATGGCTAAAAGTATAGGGCCACTGTTTAGTAAATGTCGCGATGGTTCGGCGTTCCATGTAAGGCTTTTGTACCAAAATAAACGAATCAAAATCGAATTTGAGTTGCTGGACTAATTTCGCTGTAAATTGGACATTCTCTCCAGTATTGGTAGCTTGATTTTCGGTGATGATATTAGCTGTAGGTACCCCGAGATCTCTAGCGATTTGAGCAAATGTTTCCGCTTCACTTCGTTCAAATACACCCTCGGTAAGGCGTCCCATTCCGCCAGAGAAGACGAGTTTTTCAGCCCAGCCTTGAAGGTAGAGGCTTGCTGCGTACTCAGCAACACGGACATCATTGCTACCTAAGACAAAAATGCAGTCTGACTTTTGTAAGTCGTGGTTTAACTGCATGTATGACCAAAGGTGTTCGATGTGTTGGTACAGCTTCATAGTATGCCTATCTAGTGTTACAGCAACTCGAGAGTATGCTGGTGGTGGAAGCGATAACCAAGCTCCAACAAGGTATCAGGTAAGATTTTCTTATCGGCGACATGAACAACTGGTGGTAATGGATCACTAGAGCCAACACTATCGAGAGCAGCTTGATAAAATTCGGCTTTGCTGACGGTATTTGGTGTGGTTGCGTTGACCACAACACTTTTATCTAGCTGGGCAATAAAACTGACCGCGCCAATTGCATCGGTAAGATGAAGCATGTTGGCTGGAGCGAGGTCACTGACTTGTTTTAGACGCGTAGCAAAGCGAGAAGGATGTCGCTCTGGTCCGATTAAACCACTGCAACGGACAATGCCGAAATGAAGGCCCGAGTTCTTCACATACTGCTCTGCTAATAGCATGATTTGTGCTTTGTCGCTGAACTGTTCATGTGTCTCACTCAATGCGAGCGAAGCATGCTCTTCAGACATTTCTTGGCTAACATCTGGGTAGACAGTTGTAGAGCTGACCATAACGACTTTTGTAACTTTTGCTTCAACACAAGCTTCAATCACTTGTTTCCACTGCGCTGCGTATCTCTCGCCATTGCCGGAACGAAATCCTGGCGGGAAACAGCCAATGACAATATTTGGGGCTTGTTCTTTCAGAGCTGTGATCAAATCAGCTGTTCCGCTTTTGAGCTCAAGATTACACTTGAAGCCATTGAGCTGCTCTTGTTGCAGCAGTGCGACGCCTTCGTCTGACGTTTTACTCACAAATACCTTGTGGCCTGTAGTTTCGAGATAATGCGCAAGGGGCTTCCCTAGCCATCCACCACCGATAATTGAAACTGTTTTCACGGCTAACTCCCTCTTAATAGTGTTCGAATCTCTGCTCTGAGTCGGGTATGGATCGGTAGGGCACTGAAAGCAGGATGTTGAATCACGTCCACGTTTGCATGCCAAGTCAGTTGTTCAAACTTTACAGGGAGGCGAATGATTGCGCCGGAATCGAGTAAAGGTTGAACGAGGTGCTTGGGTAATACACCCCAGCCAAATCCATTCGCGATCAGATCCATAAGGATATAGTAATTGTCAGCATACCAAACATTGGGGCTGTAGGCTTTCTGAAAGCTACTGGTCTTACTGTTTTTTGATCTCACGATCAGTTGGCGATGCAGGGTTAAGGTTTCAAGGTTTTCCGCAGTAGATTGCGCTAAGGCATGTTGAGAGGCCACATAGACATCAAATTCCACTTGACCAATTGATTCAAAATCAATCCCTTTCGGTAGGTCGACCTCTGAGAAAATAATCCCTGTTGAAGCGCGCTTGGACTCAACTAACTCGATGATGTCGACGCTAGATGCTGCGAGGAATTCAAAATTAACGCCTGGGTATTGCTCGATAACGGCGTCAATCGCTTTGGAGAGATGATGAAGTGGTACGCCCTCATCAATCGCGATGGAAAGGTCGGTGTGTTCATCTTCAAAGATCTGCGTTATGCCCTGCTTGAGTCTTCGATGCTGCTGCAGTGTAGCTTCGGCATAAGGGAGTAACTGCTTGCCCTGAGGGGTGAGTGTTGGGTAGCGACCTGAACGATCAAATAGTGTGAATCCGGCATCAATCTCCAAATTCATGATGTGCTGACTGATCGCGGATTGCACTTTGCTCAGTGAACGTGCTGCTGACGAAAAAGATCCGGTTTCAACGGTTGCGACAAAGGCTTCAAGTTGCTCAAGACTAAACATATCACTTTTTATGATGGTACCTAATTATTATCCATCTTAATTTTAGATGAAAATGTTCACAAGCAAAACAAAATGAGTAAGAGAATTATCATGCAATCTAAAGAACGAGTATTTCATGCTGTACTGTTTGAAGCTTTGGCATTAGCGATTTTGATTCCGGCGTCAGCATTGATTACAGGCAAAGGAACCAGCGATCTTGCCATCGTGGGTGTCGGTTTAAGTTTATTCACTGTGGTTTGGAACTATTATTACAATATAGGATTTGATCGTGTGTTCGGCGCAGATCGTAAAAAGAGAACATTAAAGCAACGAATTTGTCATACAGCGGGCTTTGAGGGTGGGCTGATTATTATTACCGTGCCTACCATCGCTTGGTTTTTGAGTATTAGCTTGATGGAAGCTGTTTTGTTGGAAGCCGGTTTTTTGGTGTTTTTCTTCTTTTATGCCACAGGCTTCAATTGGCTCTATGATAGATTCCAGCCTTTTAAGCAATGGAGCAAAAAAGCAGGGGCATAGTTGTTTTAGGCGGAATGTTTTAAACCGACAAAATGCACAAGAGAGGTGTTATGAAGTGGTTGTTACTGCTTTTTATGATGTTGGGCTCTGCAAATGCGAGTCAGCGCATTTATATGACTTCTCTTGATTGGCCGCCATACTCGGGGAAGGATTTGCCGGAGTATGGTACGTCCGTTTCTATCGCGAAAGCAGCATTTGCCGCAATGGGGTATGAATTGGTTGTCGATTTCAAACCTTGGGTGAGAACGGTGGCTAGTGCATCAAAACAAGATAAATATATTGGCTATTTCCCGGAGTATTGGTTCGATTCAGAACAGTTTGTCTTCTCAGATTCAATTGGTAGCGGTCCACTCGGTTTAGTGCAAAATCAAAAAAAACCAATTGAATGGACAAATCTTGATGACTTGAAAAAGTACCGAATCGGCGTCGTACAGGGATATGTGAATACTGAACAGTTTGATGCTCTGGTTTTGAACGGAACGTTAACCGTGGAAGCGTCAGTAAGTGACAGTCGAAATGTTAATAAAGTGGCGAAAAGTCGATTAGATGCCGCTGTCATTGACGTGAATGTTCTGAAGTATTTGATTGATGCGGACTCTCGTAGCCAAGTGTTGAAAGAACGGCTGGAAATGAATAGTCGATTGTTAGAAGAGAAACAACTCTATTTGGCGTTTAAAAACACGCCAGAAGGAAAAAACTGGCGTGATATATTTAATCAAGGATTAAAGCTGATCCAGCGTGATGAGGCTATGATTAACTCGACTCAAGAAAGCGAGGGAAAACCTCATACCACTGAAGCTTTGAATTTAGAGTGAAATTAGCTTGAAAGTACTCGTAAGATTCGATCTGCGTGTTCTGCAACCTCAATACCTTCATCTGTCAGATAGCCACCATCAGGAAGTGTACAAAGCCCTTTGCTGTACAAGCGCTGAACGGCTGCTTGCATCTCTTCTGAAGCATCATTGTGAACTTTAATACCGGTTGCAGAACTGCTTAGGTCAAATTGAAGTAGAAGGTTAAGTTCTGATAGGTGTTCTTGAGTGTATTTCATAGTTAAGCCCTTAATGAAACTAATACAATCACCATAGATCTAGCGATAATCAGCGGCAATGCAATTTGCAGAGAAGTGTTACCTACGGCATAAAAACAGAAGTTAATTGCTCTGAATTGAATATCTATTGAGCGATCGAACACTTAATATGAGTTCATTCCTAGTATTTATCCATTTACTCTAACTTGATTGCCCAGTTTTATAATAGCAAAACTGCATAAAACAAATCTTTAATATGAGAAATTATACTAAAGCGAGGTGAGAACAAGATTGATTGAATTTGATCTTGTTTAACTGTTTGATTTATTAAGGATTTTAGTTTTATTTTTGAGGCGGATTTTATCTGTTTATATGTTGTAAACGCCATTTAATACGACAAGTTTTCGTGACAGTAGAAACTATTTGAGAAGCCGTTAGATTAAAGGCTTGAAATTGATCACATTTCGAGTAATTATCCGCGCCCTCTAATCCACATGTTTCAAAGTGTTACTCTGATGAACCTTAACCAATTTGATTCTCTACTTCCGCCTCAAGTGGCTGAACGCGCCGCTGAAATAGGTGTAGGCAAGGCGACTAAAGACCCTGTTAAATCTTTTCTCCTAGCTATTTCTGCTGGCATTCATATTGGTATTGCCTTTGTTTTTTATACGATCGTAACGACCGGCGCTGTAGACATGCCTTGGGGAGTCTCGCGTTTATTGGGTGGATTGGCTTTTAGTTTAGGCTTGATCTTAGTGGTTGTGACTGGTGGTGAGCTGTTTACCAGTTCTGTGTTGACCTTGGTTGCTCGTGCTAGTGGTAAAATCACTTGGAAGTGTTTATTTAAAAACTGGGCGGTGGTTTACGGTGGTAACTTAGTAGGCGCTCTACTTCTTGTTGTTTGTATGCTGTTGACTAAACAATACATGTTCGACCATGGCCAAGTAGGCTTGAATGCAATGGCGATTTCTCAGCATAAAATGCACCACACATTTTTGTCAGCCGTTGCTCTGGGTATTATGTGTAACGTGTTGGTGTGTATTGCGGTATGGATGACGTTCAGTGGTGTGACACTAACCGACAAGATTGCGGTGATGATCCTGCCTGTTGCTATGTTTGTCTCTGCTGGTTTTGAGCACTGTATTGCAAACATGTTCCAAGTGCCAATGGCCATTGGGATTAAAACTTTTGCTCCTGCGGAATTTTGGCAGATGACTGGCGCAAATATCGCTGATTACGCGGATTTGAATATGATTGACTTCGTGCTCAATAACTTAATACCTGTAACTCTAGGTAATATTATTGGCGGTGGATTATTTGTCGGTATGTGGTATTGGCTTATCTACCTACGCGATTAATCATAATAAATGGAGCCTAGCTTATGGTTAGGCTCCCATTGACTAAACCATTTCATTAGAACTCCATTCGCTCCAACTCTTCTGCACTAACGATCACTTCTGGTTCATCTAGTAGCCAATTTCGCATCTCTTCATCTTCAACCGCGGCACATTGTCTTTGATCTTTCAATGTTTGGTACATGCTTATACTCCCTGGTCTTTGCTGAGTACCATCAATTTAGAGTTAAGAGATGACGGAGTTATTACATTGATCGAAATTAATTATATGTGTGTGTTTGCAAAGGAATTTCTTATTTTTTGAGAATTTCTGTTTATAGCCGCATTTCACTAAAAATGTATCACCATTGTTATCCACAGAATCTGTGGATAAGATCATTTAGACCAAGAATATCGACGATCCTATTTGTCTAGTGTTGATTTGATCAATATGCGACCGTGTGGATGAATCGCATTACGAATAGTGAGATTAAGGTTGATCGAAATTGAAATCGACATCATCACAAAGATCGCAATCATGATCATTAACTGATACTTAATGGCGATAAGTGGATTTGCTCCGCCTAATATTTGCCCCGTCATCATTCCAGGCAGAGTCACTAGGCCCATTGTCGCCATAGAAGCTAGAGTCGGCGCTAATGATTTTTGGATGGCATGTCGTAAAAAGGGAAGAGTTGCGTATTTTACAGAAGCGCCAAGAGAGATTGCTGCCTCGTACTCAGATCTTCTTTGTTCTAGAGCACCAAAAAAGATCTGTAAGGCGACGATATTCCCCCCTAGTGAATTTCCTAGCAACATACCTGCCATCGGGATTAGATATTGAGCGTTGTAAAAAGGCGTAGGCTGAACAATAAAAAGACAAATAATAGTGAGTAGGGGAGTAAGTCCAACCAGTAACCCTAAAGAAACAGGGACAAAAAGTGCTTTTAGTGGAAGTTTCGCTTTGCCTATGATCGAGCTCGTCCCGATAGCAATCATAACAAGTAGCCAAATAAGGTTGATCCCCATGCTGTCGAGCTGAAAAAGATACTCTAAGTAGAGGCCAACAAGAGCCAATTGCACGACCATTCTTAGCACGCTAATGATGCTTTCTTTTGCCATACCAAGTTGATAATGATGGTTGATCATTAAAGGGATAACTAATGTTATGGAAAAGAGGCCAAGTAATGGCCAAGAGATATCAATTACGCTATTCATTTTCGTCACTCCCAAGCAGCAAAACCATTCTATCTTTGTTTCATCAGCTCAGCTACTTAGGCTTTATTGAATAAATAGAGAGTGTCATGTTATAGGCTTTTCATTCTGTATGATCTTTTACAATCAAAACTGAGAAACAGAATTAAAAATAAACAGAAAGTACGAAAAATACGTGCTTCTAGTGGGGTGTTTTATTAAATAATTCTATTATTTGTTAAGGAATTGTAGTGGATTTAACTCTCTGTTTACTGTTAACATTCTGTAATATTTAAATGCAACTTGAAACATAGATGTTTAATCAAACACATCTCTGGATGAGCTCAAAAAAGTATTGAATATCAAGGAAAGATGACAAGGAATGCATTGAACCACACTAGAAGTATGGTCTAACATTTCATACTAGAGATACTAAAAAAATTAAGCTTGTTTTAAGAAGCTATTCAATAACACTAGATACAAAATAGGCAAATGTATGAGTGATGTTAATAAAATTGAAAGTGTTGAAAAACGCTCTCTGGAGTGGAAGTCTTTCCTCTTCATCGCAGTCGTTCTCTTCCCTGTGTTGAGTGTGGCATTTGTTGGTGGTTACGGGTTCCTTGTATGGGCAATGCAAGTGTTCTTCTTCGGGCCTCCAGGTGCGCACGGCATGTAAGCCGTGAGCTCATTTCCACATTTTTGCAAAGATTTTAAGAGAGCAAACCATGAAATCATTTATTATTAAACTGTGGCGCACCATGACGCGCCCTGCAGTTCATATCAGCCTGGGTGTGCTGACTATGGGCGGTTTCATTGCAGGTGTTATCTTCTGGGGTGGCTTTAACACTGCGCTTGAAGCAACAAACACAGAAGAATTCTGTATCAGCTGCCACACGATGCGCGACAACGTATACGTTGAACTACAAGAGACCGTTCACTGGAAAAACCACTCTGGTGTACGTGCTACATGTCCTGACTGTCACGTTCCTCACAATTGGACTGACAAAATCGCACGTAAGATGCAGGCATCTAAAGAAGTATTCGCTCAAGTATTTGGTAACTACGATGAACCAGGTGCGTTTGAAGAGCGTCGTATCGAGCTTGCTAAACACGAATGGGATCGTTTCTCTGCGAACAAATCCCTAGAGTGTAAAAACTGTCACAACTACGAATCTATGGATTTCGAGCAAATGTCTCCAACTGCTCGTATTCAAATGAAGCAAGCAGCAGAGAAAGATCAAAGCTGTGTTGACTGTCACAAAGGTATCGCACACAAACTACCAGCTGGTATGGACAGCATCGGTGGTATTGTTGGTGACCTAGAAGCTCTAGCATCAAATACTAAATATGATGTGGGCCAATCTCTTGTAAGTGTTCGTCACCTACCTATCTACTTTGATGCAGAAGGCACGAAAGAAGCTGGTCTACTAAACCCAGCGTCTACAGTGACTGTTATTGCTGACAAAGGCGACTTCGCTGAAATTGAAATTGACGGCTGGCGCAAAGCGAAAGGCTTTGGTCGTGTAATTCAAGAAGACTTCGGTAAAAATATCGCTGTTGCCTCTCTTCTGAAAGAAGCATCAACTGACAGCAACGTTGTTACAACGGGCGAGAAAAAAGTGGATGAGCTAACTGGTCTTCCATGGGAGAAAGTGGCTGCGAAAGTATGGATCAAGAAAGAATCTATGCTAAATGACATCACACCTGTATGGGAAAAATCGTCTGAAGCGTACAAAACAAACTGTTCTGTTTGTCACACTCAACCAGCTGAAGCGCACTTCGATGCGAACACTTGGCCAGGTATGTTTGACGGTATGCTTGCATTCGTTAACCTAGATACAGACAGTGAAGCACTGATCTTGAAGTACCTACAGAAGCACTCTTCAGATTATGCTGAAGGCCACCACTAATAAGCGTCGGATTGGAGTATTTTAAATGGCTATTACACGAAGAAGTTTTCTTAAAGGCGTAGCAACGACAAGTGCAGCGTCGGTAATCGGTCCGAGCTTATTGGCTTCTGCATCTGCAAGCGCAGCAGAGTCTACAGGTACTTGGAAGGTTTCTGGTTCACACTGGGGCGCATTCCGCGCCCATATCTACGCGGGTAAAGTTCAAGAGATCAAAGCTCTAGAACTTGATAAAAACCCAACTGAGATGCTTAACGGTATCAAAGGTATTATTTACAGCCCATCACGCGTACGTTACCCAATGGTGCGCCTAGATTGGTTGAAGAAGCACAAATACAGCGCAGAAACACGTGGTAACAACCGTTTCATCCGTGTGACTTGGGATGAAGCACTAGACTTGTTCTACCGCGAGCTAGAGCGCGTACAGAAAGACTACGGTCCATGGGCGCTACACGCTGGTCAAACAGGTTGGAACCAAACAGGCGCGTTCAACAACTGTACAGCGCACATGCAACGTGCAGTAGGTATGCATGGTAACTTCATCACTAAAGTAGGTGACTACTCTACTGGTGCAGGTCAAACCATTCTTCCTTACGTGTTGGGTTCTACAGAAGTATATGCACAAGGTACTTCTTGGTCTGAGATCTTAGAAAACTCAGACAACATCGTTTTATGGGCTAACGATCCAGTGAAAAACCTACAAGTAGGTTGGAACTGTGAGACACACGAATCATTCAAGTACCTGGCTCAACTAAAAGAGAAAGTGGCGAAGGGTGAAATCAACGTACTGTCTGTTGACCCTGTTAAGAACAAGACTCAGCGTTACCTAGAGAATGATCACATGTACATCAACCCGATGACAGATGTGGCATTTATGCTGGCAGTAGCGCACGTGCTGTACAACGAAGATCTATACGACAAGAAGTTCATTGATACTTACTGTCTTGGCTTCAACGAGTTCATCCAATACGTACAGGGTGAAACAAAAGACAAGATTGTTAAGACTCCAGAGTGGGCAGAAGAGATCTGTGGCGTTAAAGCTGACAAGATCCGCGAATTTGCACGCATGCTTGTAAACGGCCGTACACAAATCCTGATGGGTTGGTGTATTCAACGTCAAGAGCACGGCGAACAGCCATACTGGGCAGCAGCAGTGGTTGCAGCGATGGTCGGTCAAATAGGTCTACCTGGCGGCGGTATCTCTTACGGTCACCACTACTCAAGTATCGGTGTTCCTTCAACTGGTTTTGCAGGCCCTGGTGGTTTCCCTCGTAACCTTGACCAAGGTATGAAGCCTAAATGGGACAACAACGACTTCAACGGTTACAGCCGCACGATCCCTGTTGCGCGTTGGATCGACTGTCTACTAGAACCAGGTAAAGAGATCCGTTACAACGGCGGCAAAGTTAAACTACCTGACTTCAAGATGATGGTGATTTCGGGTAACAACCCATGGCACCACCACCAAGACCGCAACCGCATGAAGAAAGCATTTAAGAAGCTTCAAACGGTTGTTACGGTTGAGTTTGCGTGGACGGCAACGTGTCGTTTCTCTGACATCGTGCTTCCAGCATGTACTCAGTGGGAACGTAACGATATCGACGTATACGGTTCTTACTCAAGCAAAGGTCTGATCGCAATGCACCGCTTAGTGGATCCACTATTCCAATCTAAGCCAGACTTCCAGATCATGAGTGAACTGACTCAGCGCTTTGGTCGTCGTGACGAGTACACTCGTGGCATGAGCGAAATGGAATGGATCGAAAGCCTATACAACGATTGTCGTGCTTCGAACAAAGGTAAGTTTGAAATGCCAGAATTCAATGAGTTCTGGGAGAAGAGCGTACTAGACTTCGGTGAAGGTAAGCCTTGGGTTCGCCACGCTGACTTCCGTAAAGATCCAGAAATCAACCCACTGGGTACACCTTCTGGTTTCTTAGAGATTACTTCTCGTAAGATTGGTCGTTACGGTTACGAACACTGTCAAGAGCACCCAATGTGGTTTGAAAAGACAGAACGTTCACATGGTGGACCTGGTTCTGATAAACACCCATACTGGCTGCAATCTTGTCACCCAGACAAGCGTTTGCACTCACAAATGTGTGAATCAGAAGAGTTCCGTGCAACATACGCTGTTCAAGGTCGTGAGCCTGTGTACATCAACCCTGCTGATGCGAAAGCAAAAGGCATTAAAGACGGTGATCTGGTTCGTGTATACAACGATCGTGGTCAACTTCTTGCGGGTGCAGTACTGACTGACAGCTACCCACGCGGTGTTATTCGTATCGAAGAAGGTGCATGGTACGGTCCTCTTAATGAAAAAGAAGGCGCAATCTGTACTTACGGCGATCCAAACACGCTAACAATGGACATCGGTTCTTCTGAACTTGCTCAGGCGACATCGGCGAATACTTGTATCGTTGATTTCGAGAAGTTCACGGGCAAAGTACCACCTGTTACTTCATTCGGCGGTCCAATCGAAGTCGCTTAATGATGTAAGTGAAAATGCGATAACTAAAAACCAGTCTTCGGACTGGTTTTTTTGTGCCTGTAGTTATTTGCATATATAAAACAAAGCTCTCTATTGCCCGGAGAGGGATAAGCCATATTTGATTTTGAGTAGCTCGATATGGAGTCGACTAAGGTTTCGAAAATAGTAGTTGAGGTTATAGACGATTTGTTGTGCATATGGATGGTCTTTTCGTACCGCAACGTGAAGCGGAGTGAAAGAGAAAGGTTCAGCACTGAATTGAAACTTATTGATCGGTAGGTTCATCTCCTTAATCATCCAACGAGCAACAAACTCGTCGGTAATCAAAACATCAGCTCTGTTAGAAAGTACCATACGTAGGCTAGTCGATAGGCTATCTGAAGGAATAGGCAGCATTTTACTATGAGCGAGAAGCTCAGAAGGATAAGCATAGTCTTCTATTAAAGCGACACGTTTGTCGTTTAGGCTGGTTAAATCTTCATATTCAAAGGGCGTGTCTGACATACGTGAAATGACGGTTAATGTGTTGTTCAGGTATGGTTCGGTGAAGTAGTAGTGCCTCTCTCGATCATCGCTTTTCCAGATTGCAATGATGACATCATTTTTTCCATAGAAGGTCTCTTTTAGGACTCGTGGCCAAGGTTTTTGCTCATAGATAAATTGATAGCCTGAGTTAGAAAGGCCTTGCATAACAATATCATGAGCTATACCTCTACCAATCGGGGAGTCCATGACATAAGGCGCCCATTCACTTTGCGCAATACGAAGCGGTAGAGCATTTGCAATGCCACTAAATAGAGATAGCACAGTGATGGTCACTGCTATTAAAGAAACGCTCTTCAACCCTATGCTCCCATCCATAACCTATAAAAAGCTTAGTTGATGTCAGCTCGGTCAGTTAGTTTTGACTGTTTTTTCTCATAATCTGAGACAATCAATGAAATTAAATTGATTTTTCCAAAAGCTTTACGGCAAGCAGTGTTTTAGTTTTTTTTGATGAGCCTTGTGATTTAGCTCTCTTTTTTGTCTTGTTTTCGCCTGTTTGATGCTCATCTTTTATCTTTTTTTATGAATTGGCTCGAAAAACGTTCCTTTGGATTAGAAATCTTTTGATTGTTTTATTTGTGAATTATCGGTTAGGCGAATAGTTTCTGTCCCCAGAGCGAGCAGGTGGTAATTGGCGCTCATAAATAAAAATTTATAGGAACAAATAAAAATGAAAAAGACAGTATTAGCAGTAGCACTTTCTCTTGTTGCTGGTTCAGCAATCGCAGCTGACGTAAACCAAAATGCTTCTGAGCGTGCTCGTGAATCTATGATCGACCTTATCCTTTCTGGTGAAGAGTTCTCAGTAGGTGGTCAAGTGGCTGTTGGTGGCGAGTACCTAGAAGGTCGCGTAAACGAAAACGGTGAAGACCGCGAATTCCACAACTACGGCGTAACTGGTTTCGATCTATTTGTAAACTACCAAAAAGGTAATGTACTAGGTCAGTTTGCTGGTGAATTCGATCTAGATAGCAACTACTCTTCAATGGATGCTTCATTCACAGTTATCGATACTTGGGTTGGTTACAAAACTGGCTTCGGTGTTGCTTCTATCGGTTACGCAAACGACTCTGCTCTAGATGCAGTTGACGGCGCAGCTGACCTAACTGTGGAGTACGGTGCTTCTGCATCTGACGCTTCAGACGTTAATCAAGTAGTTAAGTTTGAAGGCATGAAAGAAGGCTTCAAGTACGGCGTATCTTACTACGGCGACCGTGAAGCAGACGCTTCAGGCCAAAAAGGCTTCAACGGCTATGTTGGTTTTGAAAACGAGCAGTTCCAAGTGAACGCTGGTTACGAAAAGAACGACGAAGACAACTCTGCTGATAGCCTAGAGCAAATCATGCTAGTTAACGGTGTTGTTACACTAGGCGACATCGCTCTTGGTGCAAACGTTGCTAAACACGAGCAATTCTCTGGTGATGATTCAATGCTTTACAGCGTATCTGCAGGTTACACCATTGACAAACTATACCTAGCTGCTGGTTACGCTCAGGCTGAAGCTTTTACTTCTGCTGACGAAGACACTAAGTGGACTAACATCGGTGCAACTTACCAATTCACTAACAAGCTATCTGCTCTAGTTGACTTCCGTGTTGACCTATCTGAAGACAAAGATAGCAGTGAAGACCTAGCAGCATTCTTCAAGGTTGCTTACGACTTCTAATCAAGTCCTAAATTGTATAATTACGGCCTGCCATGCGGGCCGTTTCTTATAAAGCGGGATGCTTTAGCGCAATAATCCACTGCCTTTTTTGCCCTTCGGAGTTGAAGGGCGTTTTCTTTTCTACCACTTTTTATCCGTTGTCTAACCTTCCCCTTAAATTTCACGCCTAGCTTGGACACCATTGTTGCACCTTATCGAGCAACTCAGTGTTAACCTTAGTTCGTGAATTGCGATTAACGACCTTGCACTCACTTAGCTTTTTATCGACTCTCGAATCGTTATTAAGATGGCAAAAGTTAAGAATCTTACGCGTGCAGTAAACGGGGTTGGCTATAAACTCTTCGTATTTGACTGTAAGTGCGTTAACGCCAGTGCGTTCAATTTCCTCTCTGGTCGTTTCTAACACCTTATTTAATTGAAAAGCGGTACCAGCAATGCAATCGTGTTGTATCGAGCGATAGATATTTAGTTCCTCTTTCGAATACGCGCCTTTCCACCACAATTGTTTCGCCCCTTGCTGTTGCCAAAAAGGAATTTTCAATAGGGAGTTAACTGTTGCGCAAGGATCTCGAACAACGTTGATAAACCGTGCATCGGGAAACAGGCTTTGAAGATACTCTATGCGACCGGGTCCGGTGAGCTTCAACCCAAGCTGAGGCTTACCTTGCATGGCCAATAGTTTTGAAAGTGCTGAGTGAGTTCGCTGCTTTTCTTCTTCTGACGCTCTCTTGTTTAGGAGGAAATCGCGGCTAAAGTCGATGTCAGGTCGAGTTATCTTTTGCCAAAAGCTCCAAGCTTCAGCGGGCCTCGGTATCACGTTGTTCAGTGGCAATGTTTGATTGAGCTGACCTTTGACTCCGGAAAGGTACCAATGCGCGTTGTTGGTTAATCGGGACAATAAAGCAAGAGACGGGTAATTAGGAAACCACTCGGTGTAATTGGTTGGGCCGCCAAGGGCTTTGTGGGCCAATACCATTTCCGAAATGATGGTCGAACCGGAGCGGCCTGGTCCAATGAAAACTACGGGCTTTTTAATCTGCGTCATATTGCCTCCAATATCGTTGTCGCTAGGGTAGACAAGGCAATCCACGGGCCAAATTATTAGTTCATAAAATTCAATTGGTTAAGTTTTGCTCGTTGGGAGGTGTTCAAAATGATTCGCGTTTTAGAAATGCCTTTTTTCGTCATAAGATAAAATCAAAAACGTGATGAAAGTAGGTAATTGCTCTGTTGATTAAATAGACAATAAAAAAGTCCGGTGCTCTAATATTCGCAGTTATTCTACTTATAGAGCATGGATATGACGCAACAAATAGAGCTCAGTAACGGCCGCGTCGTTATGGTTCCAAATTATGATATTCAGGTGATTCAACAAGACAATCACTTGCGCTTTTCTTATCAAGGGCTCAGTAATTACAGATTCAGTGATCGCTTCTGTCTTTGTCATACAGAATATAGCTTTGAACGCAGTGCGACTGTGTTGGGCGATGGCTTTCAAATGCTTGCTCAAACTTCAGGTACCGTCGATCAGCCTATCGATATTGGTCGTTGTCCTGATAACAATACCAGCTACCGAATTTACCCAAGTAACCATGCAAAGCGTTACTACAACTATTTGGTAGTTGAGGATTCGGTGGGCTATACCTTGTTTGGTTTTACCTCTTGTCATCGATTCGCTGGATATTTTGAAGTTCAGGAACTAGAAGGCCGCTTGACAGTGAGTGCCTATATAGATGGCGAGGATACTTACCCTCAGGACTGGGCAACAAACCAACTGGAAGGTGTCGTCTTCCTTCAAGGTACGTCCCTCTCTGAGTTATATCGAGAGTTTGCCGATTTGCTTGGCGAGCAGCACCCGCCACGAAAAGGCGTAGCGCAAGCGGCCCCTGTTGGTTGGTGTTCTTGGTATGCCTACTATGCCGAAGTCAACGAACAGAATATTTCTGACAACGTAGAGACTATGCATTCAGAGCTGAAAGCACTGGATTACGTGCTGTTGGATGATGGTTATCAGGCCTTCATGGGCGACTGGTTAACACCGTCAGAGAAGTTCCCGTCAGGTATTAAGAGTGTTATTGAAAACATCAAAGCAAAAGGGAAGAAGCCAGCAATTTGGCTCGCGCCTTTTATTGCTCAGCCTGAATCTGAGATATTTAAGAATCATCAAGATTGGTTTGTTAAACATCTTGGATTCAAGTACGAAGTGCGACACCACTGAAAAATAAAACAGTGAGATGCGATAATCATGATTTTGCTCCCGCCAAGAAGTAAAGCTATGAAATATACACACCTCACTGAGAAAGAAAGAT
>NZ_BLID01000003.1 GCF_009811315.1 Vibrio atypicus | reverse complement strand
CTTACGCCATGATCAAAGCACTGAACAAACTTACAGGGCTTGGTATGCCTGAAACTCAGTATATTGTATAAAAGTCGCTCAACTTTAGGAGGTTTGGTTTCTCGTCTGAATTACGCAACAAAGCCAGTATTGTCTATAGATATTACTGTTGGGTTATCAATCACACATTAAAGTTCAGTTCAATGTATGAGCGCTTTGTATTAACCAAACTTGGTACAGCGACAGTTTTTATGTAAGAAACTTTCTTACATAAAAACTCAGCATTAATTCGGTTTATCACAAAAATATCAACTTATGGTTGTATTTGGTGATATCAATATATGGTTGTATTTTTTGTAACTAGTTGAAATTATGAGAGTTATAAATGTCAATTTATGGTTGTATCAACAGCCGCATTTAGCGGCTCTTTTTTTTGCCCGAAATCCGATTTGAATTCACTTAAGTAACTACGGCACAATGGCTTACGTTCGATATTTAATCCGATTACGCTAAGGAAAGCAGATGTACAAAGGAAGTTGTTTGTGTGGTTCTATCCAGTTTTCATTGGATGGCGCGGTAACCGATATTATTCATTGTCACTGTTCGTTGTGTCGAAAAGCGAGTGGTAGTGCGTATGCGACAAATGGTTTTATAAACGCAGTCGATTTAAAGCTAGATGATGCGGAAGGAACGCTGACTTTTTATGAAAGTAGTGAAGGAAAACGTAAGTACTTTTGTAGTAAATGCGGAACGCCGATTTACAGCTCTAATGCTCAATCACCAACAAGATATCGTCTTCGTTTAGGCGTTTTGGATAGTGATATCTTAGAAAGACCGATTTCTCACAACTTTGTCACTTCGAAAGCGAACTGGGAAGAATTCGACGCTGATCTTCCACATTACGAAAAACACGAACCGGGCCGAAAGTAGCCTCAAAATTAGTTCCACAATCTAGGGGGATACCACTATTTTAGACGTTTGGAATCTCGCGATTATAAGGACTTGTTGATGATTTTGAATCATATCTCTATTGGCACACAAGATGTGGTAAAGGCTGTGGCATTTTACGACTCGGTTCTCTCTACTCTATCTATTACACAAAGCCATTATATAGAAAATGTTGCCGCTGCTTACGGTGAGCAATATGAGTTTTGGGTAGGAAGCCCATGTGAAGGAAAAGCTTCAGCTAGCAATGGCGCCCACGTTGCTTTTAACGCCCCATCCAAAGAGTCTGTCGACCTGTTTTATTCTGTAGCCATTGAACTGGGTGCAACTTGTGAAGGTAAACCAGGGCTAAGGCCTGAATATGGTGAGACCTATTACGCTGCCTTCGTTCGGGATTTGGATGGCAACAAAATCGAAGCTGTATTTAATTAGCAACAATTGGTAAGTGTAAAAGGAAGTACACAATGATTAGGGAAATGGACATCTCTGACTATTCACAAGTGATAGCACTGTGGTCTGAAACTGAAGCGATGTTATTGAGGGAAGCGGACTCTAGAGAGAATATAGGTCGTTACTTAACTCGTAACCCAGGCTTGAGCTTTGTCGCGTTAGATGGGGAGGTGGTTGTCGGCGCGATATTAGTGGGGACCGACGGACGTCGGGGCTATGTTCAGCACCTCGCTGTCGACTCCCGTTGTCGAGGAAAAGGCATTGGCGCGAAGCTAATCTCACAAGCCGTCACCGCTCTAGAAGATATTGGTATCGCAAAGACGCATTTGTTTGTCGCCAACGAAAATCTAAATGCACAATCCTTTTACGAGAAGCTAGGTTGGTTTCCTCGTGATGAAGTGCGTATGTATTCTTTTAACTCTTCGCCTAGTAGCAACATATAACGGCGCGGCAGTGGAATACTTATAGATTAGAAACATATGGCACAGATGCCTAAACAGAGCTTATGAAGGCGTTGTTTAGAGAATAAGATTAATTGAATGGAGGCTTCATACTGAATGGAAATTGTATTTGTACGACATGGGATTCCGGACTATTCCCTGTCTGATGAACGACAGATGACCCAACTAGAAAAAGACTACGCACCTTTGGCTCGCACGGGTATTGATATTATTCATGCAGTGGCTGAAAAGATAGAACCTAAACAAGCTGAGATCATCATCTCTTCTCCTTATACTCGAGCGCTTCAAACTGCTGAGATCATTAACCGTAAGCTTGGTCTAGAACTCTTTGTTGAGCATGATTTGCGAGAATGGCGAGCGGATTTGGTTGGTGGTTATGTTGATCTGACAGAGCGAGATAGGAGATGGGCGGAGTATCGAAGCGCATTAAAGAATGGAATTGAACTCGATAACGTGCCTTATGAAAACAGAGCTGAGCTAAAGGGCAGGGTGGAGCGAGTCCTTTCTCGTTACTCTCACTTTTCTAAGGTGATTGTTGTTTCACACTTTAACGTGTTTGAAAGCCTAGCGGGTTACCAAGAAGATGGGGTTGAATGTGGTGGTTTTCGTCAGTTGACACTCTAGCGTCTTATTCTTTTATGAATCTTCGGAATAGGCTGTTATCCGCCATCGGAAATTCGATACGCCAAAATGAGTGGTTGATTAACCTTTAACCAATCCCCATCTCAGTTTGATAAGGAAAGCGTGAGTTAGGGATAACAATATGGATTATCTATTTGTTGTTGTTTTATTTGCCGTGTCATCGTCAGTGACGCCCGGGCCAAATAACATCATGGTGATGACATCAGGGTTGAATTTTGGAGTTAAGAAGAGCCTACCACTTTTGACTGGGATCTGTGTTGGTTTTACCGTTATGTTGTTGCTGGTGGGATTAGGTTTTTCGCAACTGTTTGAGCTATTTCCAAGCCTACACTTTATTATCAAATGTGTCGGGGTGCTTTATTTACTCTATCTTGCCTATCTTATTGCTAAGTCAGCGGGTGCGGTTGAATCTAATGCGCAAAACAAACCTTTTTCATTCATGAAAGGCGCGCTGTTTCAGTGGGTCAACGCCAAAGCTTGGGTGGTCGCTACAGGTGCGATTGCTGCTTTCACCACTGTTGGCACAGACTTCTTAAGTCAAAACGTCATGATCGCTTTGACCTTCTTTGTTGTTTCGTTTCCATGTGTCGGTGTTTGGTTGGTATTTGGTGCGTTACTCAAGAATGCTCTGAATAGTGCTAAGAGTCGTGCAGTGTTTAATTTTACTATGTCTGGGTTGCTTGTAGTATCGGTTATCCCTGTGATTATGGAAATTACTCAGCAGTTGACTCAGTAAAAGAAAAGGCACGTGCTTGCCACTATTGCTTGATGTAGTCTTCAGGTAGATGAGCATGGCCCGTTCGTTCTGCGAGATAGATTAACGCATCGATAACTCGAATCGGTGTTAATAAGCTCTCTTCACCGCATTCTTCAAGTTCAAATGATAAGTAAAGGTTATCGGCCTCTACTTTAACGAACAGGTTGCCTTGCGGCGCTCTATCTTGCGAAGTTGCGAAAACACCAATCCCAAGAAAGTGCGAACAGCTTAGATTGCTTGTCGCATAAATATCGCAGCTTAGTTTGTGGGCAAGTGTCAGAAAATCGAGCAGTAAGTTCACTTGTTCATCAGATACATTATCTAGCGCATCAATATGAGGTGCTTTACAGAAACGTTCTAAATAGTTCATCATTTGTTCGATATCATTGTCGAATGGCATAGTAATGTGCTCAAAGTGGTAAGGTCGACGTTTGTTCAAAGTATGATACGCAGGAAGCGCGGTTAAATAAACAGGAGCTTACTACCATTTTTGATAGGCTACGCTCCTGTTGAATCACTTATTTTTCCAGCTTATTTTGTTGGTTTGTTGCGCTCAATTACGGTAATTGCGATCGCTAAGAACAAGATATCTTTCACTAAGAAGAAGTTTGTAATCAAAATACCATCTGACACTTTCCAAGTGTTGGGTGTCGTTAGTAAGAAACTTAGTGTTGCAATGAATATACCTGCAGCTGCAATGCCAGAATAGTAGGCGATTTTTGGGTTTTTGAAGCCAGCAATAAGGGCAATTGCAACGATGATTTCAGTTGCGCCTATGATGTTGGAAACAGCTTGGACAGACAAGACATCGTAGAGCCAACTCATTGCGAAGTGATTGGCAACCAAAGGCTCGATGAGTTTTGCTTCTGTTGGTGTGAATTTATATATACCAATCCACGCTAAAACCAAAGCAACACCAAAGACACCAATGTAATAGCCAAAATTCGTTTGTTTAAGATCCGTTGCTTGAACGTGCATATTGAATACTCCAAGTTAAATTAAGTTCGTTCATATGACCGCATGGCGAAATAAAAAATTTCGAAAACATTTATACATAAATAATAAAACTAAGGATTGGCCATGGTTCCAGTGAATACGTCTGTTGTGTCGGGAGTAGCGCTCTCAGAAATCGATGGAGAGATAAAACTCTTGCTAATGAAGCGAGTGAAAGGTGGCTTCTGGTGCCATGTTGCTGGTTCTATTGAAGAGGGGGAAACGGGCGTTGAGGCGATAGTGAGAGAATTTGATGAAGAGACTCAGATCAAGGTAACACATCTGTACAATGCTCAGTTTTTAGAGCAGTTCTATGAGGCCAACGTCAACGTCATTCAGTTGATTCCAGTATTTGTTGTTATGTGCCCGCCGAATCAAATTGTGCAGTTGAACGATGAGCACACAGAATATAAATGGTGCTCGTTAGAAGAGGCGATAGCATTGGCGCCATTTCCTAATCAGCATGCGGTGTATAAACATGTGTGGTCGTACTTTGTTGAAAGACCCTTTAACTCATTATATCGAGTTACACTATAAAGCTCTGCTGTAGATAGACAGTTGAAGGATTGAATAAGCAAGGAGGCAAAATGAGTAAGGTGTATTTGTTTGATTGGGGGGATACCTTGATGGTCGACTTCCCAAATCAATCAGGGAAAATGTGCCATTGGAATGAGGTACAAGCCGTGGATGGAGCTAAGGATGTGCTGCGCGTTTTATCGCAAAATCATTCGGTCTATGTGGCGACCAATGCCGCGGATTCAAGCGAAAATGACATTAAACAGGCGTTTGAGCGAGTGGGGCTTGATGCCTATATTTCAGGTTACTTTTGCAAATCGAATTTAGGAATTGGCAAAGGAACTGCGGAGTTCTTTCATAAAATTGTGCGAGAACTTGGTGTCGACTATGACTCTGTTGTTATGGTTGGCGATTCTTTAGACAAGGATATCGATCCGGCAATTAAAGCTGGAATTGAGGCCATTTGGTTTAACCATGGTGATCAGCGAAGTGAGAAAACAAAGGCTACCGAGATAAACCATTTAAGTCAGCTTTGCACTTAATTAATTTGTCTTTTATTGGGAAATTGAATCGAACAAGGAAAAGAGACGTGATTAGAATACGAGATTACAAACCATCGGATGCCCCCAAGTTATGGACGATCTTCTTTGATACGATTCGAAATGTGAACACTCAAGATTACACGCAAACTCAAGTTGAGGCTTGGGCTCCTGATAACTTTGATCCAGCGGTTTGGCAAAAGAAAATGAATGAAATTTCACCGTTTGTTGCCGAAAAAAGAGGTGAGATCGTCGCTTACAGTGATCTTCAATCAGATGGGTTGATAGATCACTTCTTTTGTCACCATCGATACCAAGGTCAGGGTATTGGTCGCAGTTTAATGTCGCATATTTTTCGCGTAGCCGACGAAAGAAGCATCACCCGTTTATATTCGAACGTTAGTATCACGGCCCGTCCTTTTTACGAGAAAATGGGCTTTGAAATGATAAAAGAACAAGAGATTGAGGTACGAGGAGCAGTACTGCGTAACTATGTCATGGTAAAGTCGTGAGCAAGCTCGGTAATGATAACCATTCCCGAGTGGCAACCATGAAGGATGATCGAAATGTATGGGATATTGCTTACGTTACATATTTTAGCTGCCACAATTTGGACGGGAGGTCATATTGTATTGGCGGTAGTGGTTTTGCCACGGGTTCTTAGAGAACGTTCTGCACAGCGGTTACTAGATTTTGAAAGTGTTTACGAAAAAATCGGTATGCCAGCTCTGATAATTCAAATCATTACGGGCATTATGCTTGCTTATCGAATGCTACCAGATGTGAGTCTTTGGTTTGATATGTCGATCCCAATAGCCCACGGAATCGCCGCGAAGTTGATTTTATTGCTTTTAACTTTCGCCTTCGCCCTAGACGCAAGGTTCCGAGTTATCCCTAAACTATCGGCTTCAAACTTAAAGGATATGGCGTTGCATATTATCCCGGTAACACTGTTTTCTGTTCTTTTTGTTGTCGTCGGTGTTTCGTTTCGAGTAGGGTGGTTGGCGTAATTTAAAAAGATTGGCTAAAAACCAATATCAAAAGAGCCGCAAATGCGGCTCTTTTTCATATCTAGATTGATAGTGTTTTAGAATTGGTAATCTGCAACAAGACCAAAGGTACGTGGACCTCCCATTTCAAGTAAGTCATGCTTGTAACGTAATACGTAGTCAACGTCAGTAGCGTTCTTAACGTAAGCACGTATTGTAAGGTCGTTCACAGCATAACCTGCATTTAGGTTAAGAATTGTGTAGTCACCAGCTGCAGTATCTTTGTTGTTTTTCATGTCTGTGTAGTAATCAGAAACATGATTCATGCGAGCACCAAAGAACAGGCCAGATTCAAGTGTCTGGTTAAACCCGAGGCCAGCAGAGAATTTAGGCGCGTAGCTAAACTCATTGCCTTCAAGATCTTCAAGTGTACCGTCAGGGCCTTTCGTGATCTTAGTTTTAAGTAAACCAGTGAAAGCGTAGATTTCTAAGCCACTATCGAAGCCAAAGTTTGCTTCAACTTCGGCACCGTATGTTTTGCCTTTAGGGATGTTAGCGATGTAGCTATCGTAACGATCACCAGAATCACCTTTCACAGAGGTCTGGTAATTATCGTAATCGTTATAGAAGACGTTTGCTGTTAGCCCTAATCGGTTGTCCATGAAGCTTGAGCGAGAGCTTAACTCGTACGTCCATACCTCTTCCTGGTCAAAGACAAACACTTCTTGCTTGTACTCATTGTATCCCATACTACCGGCGTTATAGCCTTTACGAGCAGTTAGACCCAAAGTGGAATCTGAAGAGACTTTGTAAGTCACACCAACTTTAGGCAAGAAGATACCGTTGTTATGATCTTCTTCAAAATCAAGAGGGTACTTGTTGTGGTCAAACTCTCGGTCTAAGGTATCTTTTTCATAGCGTGCACCAAGTAAAAGACCCCAACGTTCGGTTAAGTTGACTTTAGAATCGAAGTAAATCGCGTTAGTGTTCAATTTGTCTTCACGGCGGAATGAATCAGTCGCCGTATCTTGATCTCTAAAGAAACTGCTAACACCAGCAACGACGCTGTACTTTTCATCAAGTGAATCGTAAGAGAGTTTCGCTTCAACGGTGTAGTTAGTTTCATCAACATCTCCCCACCATTGGCCAGGTCTAGGATACGCTTTGAATTTGGTTGTGTAATCACGGCGAGCCAATAAGAAATCAAGAGCAAACTCGTCGTTGATTAAGTAAGCAACGTCAAGGTTGGCATTCCAGCTTTCTGTTTCTTGGCGACGCGTGCCCTTAGGGTCGTCATACACGTATTTACCTTTTTCGGTAACAAAGTTTGTGTATTGACCTTCCTCTTTACGACTTGCAACGGTCAGTTTCGCCGTTAGCTTGTCGTCACCCATTGGCTTAAAGAGTAGTTTGGCACGCACATTGTTGGATTCAACTTCAGACGGATCCCACGGATATTTATCGTTCTCCAATGTGTAATCAATTGGTGTATTACCACGCGTTCCTTCCGCAGCGATACGGAAAGCCAGTTTATCTTCAACAATCGGTGCAGAGACAACGCCCGCTAAGTGGTATTTGCCATCTTCATTTTCATAGCCACCGCGAACCTTACCTTCAGTATAGAAGCTTGGATCTTTGGTTTTAATGACGACCGCACCACCAATACTGTTACGACCTTGGTTGGTTGATTGAGGGCCTTTGTATACTTCGACCTGCTCTGTATCCCAAAGCCCAGCTTTACCAAATGACTCACCGGTCCAAGATTCAGATACACCATCAACGGTGGTATTTACTCGCGGTGTCGCACCAGTCATGAAGGAAAGGAAACCTTCACTAGAACCTCGTCCATCGACACCACGAATGTGAGCGACACCTGAAGGTGCGTTAAGAACGTTAGGTACGCGATCAAGTAAGTCGTAGTAAGTGCGATCTTCACCGTTGTCCGCTTCGTCGGTGAACACGGTTACTGAGCTCGTGTTTTCAGCCAGTGTGCCACCCAGTCTTTCACCTATTACAACCACTGTTTCTAGGCTGTGGACGTTATCATTTTCCTCTTCTTCCTGAGCGTAGCTGCTAACACTCGTACCTAAACAAATTACACCGATCAACGTGGCGAGTTTGGTCTTGTTGGCATGACTGATAGAAATACCGCTTTTTAAATCCATGGGCTTCATGACCTAAGAAATCCTTAATTAAAAATGACGAAAAAGTGTTTGAAGTTAACGCAACAATTATGTAAAAGTCTGTTGCTGTCGATAATAGTAATGATAATTATTATTGTTTACAACAATAATTAAGGTTAATTTGTGCCACTGGATCACTATTTCTCTTGAATAGAACAGCGGTCTAATAGTTGGGAACGTGATGATTGTTGAAAACATTCAAACGGAAGAAAAGCCATTGTCTTCCAATTGCTTAAGTTGGTTAGAGCGAGAAAATTGTTCAATAGGTGACGATAAATGGTGGCAAACGGTCGAATCTGAGGGAACGCCACTAATTGTTCACAGCCAAGGTGATTATGCTGAGGTGATATTTCTGTGGCGCTCGGCTTGGCCGCTCGCGGGAGAAAGCATCAAAGAGGTTTACATCGATATTAATGGTGTGACAGATCATCACCGCTTTGATAGGGCTAAGCTCACAAATATCGAACAGACAGATGTTTGGTTTTATCGGACAAACATCAAGCGAACATGGCGCGCTGGGTACTCATTTATGCCAGTGACAGCCGAGCTTGTTCAGCCAGAGTATTCTGGAAGTCACGAAGAGAAAAAGGCGCAACACCGTCAATGGTTAAGGCAGGTTTTCCCTCTTAGCTGCCGAGATGAGCTTAATCAGAATAACCTCAGTGGTTGCGATTGGGGCGAAACGAAATCCCCACTGTGTATGCAAGATGCTCAGCCTCAAGATGAGTGGCAAACTTTCGATCAACAAACCGGGGAGAGTATCTCTCAGCCTGACTTAACGTTGAAGTGGTCGAGTGATTTGCTCAATACGACACGAGATATTTGGCTATTTTGTACCGCTTCATCTGTGAGTCAATGCTCGCTGCCGGTTGTCTTTGTGCTTGATGGCCGCTTTTGGTCTCAGTCTATGCCTATCTATGACGCGCTTTCTAACGCGACGAATGGCCAGAGGTTACCTGAAGCGCTGTACGTTTTGATTGATGAAGTCAACGGCCAGCAGCGCAATGATGAGCTGGGGTGTAACCCGAAGTTTTGGCAAGCACTATCAGATGAATTGATCCCTCTGGTTTCTAACTATTTTTCTATCACACAAGATCCGCAGCAAACGGCGGTTGTGGGGCAAAGCCTAGGCGGTTTGTCTGCAATGTATGCCGTACTTAACTGGCCAGAGCGATTTGGTCTTGCTGTTTCTCAATCTGGTTCGTTTTGGTGGCCAGATTTTTCGATCATCAAGCCGCCTAGTGAATATATCGCGCCAGAAACAACATCTCTGTTAAGTGACATGAGCCAGCGCGTGCATAGTGGTCTGGGTTCAACCAGTCAGTTAAAAATCTATATGGAAGTTGGGAGTGGGGAGGACATCATGGTCGATCTTAGCCAAGACCTGTTCCAACAACTCTCTACCCAGCAACATCAAATTAAATATCGAGTCTTCGATGGTGGCCATGAACGCTTGTGTTGGCGTGGCGGGATCATCGATGGCCTTGCTTACGTTTTTCAGTGTAAATCCAACTAAACCCTTACGGAGTTAGATATGTCCGAACAATATGTGAACCCATTCGACGAGCCAAAAAATCAGTTCATTGTGCTAATCAATCACAATGGGCAGTACAGCTTGTGGCCGGAGTTTAAACAGACGCCATCAGGTTGGAGAAATACCTTTGGTCCTGCTGATAAAGCTGAATGTATCCAATACGTTGAGTCGAACTGGCAAGACATAAGAGTCTAATTAGCGACACATCACTATAACTAGAAAAATTTGATTATTAGTTTTAAGGAATGGACGAATGCATGCCCAAGATGCGAGAGAAGAGAGATGTCCTCTAATTGGTACGCAACAGGGGATATGGTTTGCGCAGCAAGTTATGCCAAACCCCGAGGAATTTAATGTCGCGCATTATGTAGAAATCGAGGGAGATATCGATCTCGATAAATTTGCCAATGCGGTCAAACTTGGTATTGAGGCGGCGGATTCTTTACATTGCCGCTATGTTGAAATGGATGGAGAAGTACAGCAGCTGTTCTCTGAACAACGATTTGAGACAGATGCACTTGAAGTGTTGGACTTTTCTGAAGCAGCTGACGCTGAGCAGTCTGCGCTTAATTGGATGGAACAAGATCTCGCCAGCGTCATTGATCTTGAAAGTGAAAGTCCTCGTTATCGACACGCACTCATCTATGTTGGTGAGTCAGAAGCGCCAAAATGGCTTTGGTATCAAAGATATCACCATATTGATGTTGATGGATTTAGCTTCAATAGCATCACTCACTATATTGTCAGCACCTATAACCACCTTACTAAAGGCACGCCGCTACCAGAGTCGTTAAGCTCATTCAAAGAGGTGGCATTGGAGCATCAAGCTTATCTACAAAGTGAGCAGCATTCCAAGGCGAAGGATTACTGGTTGGGGCAGGCAAAGCTGTTACCAGAGCCAATCTCACTAACAACCGGCGGTCGTAATTTAGAAGCTCAAGGCATTGAAAAGCTCACCATCGAGCTTGCTGGTGGAGGTTGGCTAAATCGGGAAGGGAACAAAATCTTGCCGTCAGAGTTGGCAATGGCACTGGTTTTCGCATACCTCCATCAGCAATCCAATCAAAAATGCGTGTGTGTTGGCTTTCCGTTTATGCGACGAATGGGCAGCTCTGCGATAAGCTCATCCGGCGCAGTCGTGAATGTACTGCCCGTCGCAGTCGACATTGACTCAAGCATGACCATTGTTGATATTGCAAAAGCAATGAATAAGGCGATTCGCCAAGCTCGTCGTCATCAAATGTACGATGCGGAGCAAATACAGCGTGACATTGGTAAAGTAGGCCAGCCTCTCTATGGGCCAATGCTCAATTTCAAGCCGTTTGAAGATGATCTTGAACTGGCTGGAGCGCGAGCAACAACGCATATTCTTTCCGCTGGCCCGATTGATGATATTGAGTTTTCACCTCAGTTAAACAACAACCAGTTGAGCTTAACGCTTACGGCAAGTGCGACAAAGTACTCTCAACATGCGCTCGATCTTCACTTGCAGCGATTTGCATTTATGGTGGAGCAAGTTGCTTGTAACCCCAATATCGCGCTGCAAGAATTGATGACGATACCGCCAAGTGAACAAGATTTAATATCTGATTGGTCGCACGGTCGTTCGCAGCCTTCTATTGCGGGTGAAAATACAGTTATCGATCTCTTTGAGCGTCAATTAGAGCAGAAACCTAACGCGATGGCACTTCACTTTGGAGGGCAGAGTTGGAGCTTTGCTGAGCTTGGTAAAGCGGTCAAAGATCGCGCTCATAAGATCCAAGCATTGGGTGCGGGTAAGGGAGATATTGTTGGTGTCGCATTACCACGCTCTCCAGATACGATCATTACTATGTTGGCGATACTGCGTAGTGGGGCAACTTATCTACCGATTGATCTTGGTTATCCGCAAGAGCGTATTGAAACCATCATAGAACAGGCGCAGCCTTGGGGGGTGATTGTAACTGATGGCGAATCGTTATCTTGGCAACGCGTAACTCGCTTTATCACGCTTAATGAGCTAAACCGCTGCCAACCTGATAAGCGTCCAACTGCAGAGATTTATCAATCGGATGTGGCCTATATTGTGTTTACATCCGGTTCGACGGGTAAACCGAAAGGCGTTATGAATACCCATGGCGCACTACTCAATCTGCTCCATTCTCATCAAGGGTCGATATTTGCCAAAGCGATCAGCGCAGTTTCGTTGAAGCAGCAAGTTTCAGCTAAAGAAGTGCAAATTCGTGCTGCGCATACAACTTCATTCTCTTTCGATGCTTCATGGGAACAAGTCATTTGGATGCTTTGCGGTCACACACTCTATCTCTACGATGATGAGCAGCGTAAAGATGCGTACGAGCTGTGTGAAAGAGTCGTGCAGGATAAGATCAATGCGCTAGATCTCCCCCCATCACTGTTTAGCCAAATGTTAGATAACAGCCTAATGGAGGCAGAACACGTTCCCTCCTTAGTGTTGATCGGCAGTGAGGCTGTGCCAGAGCAGTTGTGGTCGAGAGTAAAGGCGTTCCCAGATCTACATGTTGAAAACTTCTATGGGCCAACAGAGTTCACCGTTGATGCCGTAAGTGCGCCGTTGATCTCTGATGATACACCAGTGATTGGCACGCCCATCTTAAATGCCAAGGCGTATGTTCTTGATCAAGAGTTAAATAGAACTGCCGTGGGTGTTGCGGGTGAGCTTTATCTAGCGGGCGCTGGCTTGGCGAAAGGCTACTTGAATCAAGCTGGGATGACCGCAGAACGGTTTGTGGCTAATCCATTTGAACATGGTCAAATCATGTATCGTAGCGGCGATTTGGTTAAGTGGAGGGACAATGGCCAACTGGATTTCATTGGCCGAAGTGACGATCAGGTAAAAATTCGCGGCTTCCGTATTGAGTTAGGAGATGTCGAAAGCGCAATCAACGCCATTGAGGGAGTCGACACGACGGTAGTGATCGCGGAGCGCCATGCGGATTCTCACCGACTGCTGGCATACTGCACCTTAACCAATGATGCGAAAACCAAGTTTGATGAAGCGGCGCTGTTGGCACTGATTTCGAGTTTGTTACCAGAGTACATGGTGCCAGCCGCTTTAATTGTTTTAGATGCTTTTTCACTCAATCTTAATGGCAAAATAGATAGAAAAGCGTTGCCTAAGCCAGTCTTGAGCTCTGGTGTAGAGTGGGTTGCGCCAGCCAATGAACAAGAAGAAGTACTATGCGGTGCTATTAGTGAACTGCTTGGAGCAGAACAAGTAGGCTCCAATGATGATTTCTTTAATTTGGGCGGCGATAGCATTTCTGCCATGGGATTGGGCACGCTGCTGAGAAAAGCTGGTTATGAACTACGCCCGAGAGAAATATTTGCAGCGCGCAAAATTGATGCGATGGCGGCATTGATGAAACCACTGCAGTCTCAGGTTACGGTCAGTCAAGACGGTGAAATTGAACCACTACCAATGTGGCAATGGTTTGAAGAGACTTTCTCTGTAGATACGAGTTATGTTCAGGGAGTCTTTGTCGAAGTTGAACCTGAAACGACCCTATTGCATCTACAGGCAGCACTCAAGCAACTAGTCACCAAAAATTCGGCATGTCGATTAGTTAAAGAGGGTGCTAAATATCTCATTGCATCTATCGACAAGCTGGATCCACCTTCATGGGTTGATTCTGTAGCGGTCAATGATTTAGCAGATGCGAACCTTGATGATTTGTTTGAACGTTCGAGCCAAAAATTATCATTGTCGACGGGTCAATTAATACAACTTGTGCTGGTCAATGATGAAGTGGGTAACAAGGGGTTGATGATTCTTGCTCACCACTTAATCATTGATGGCGTTTCATGGCGTATCCTGTTACCGCAATTGAGAGCCTTAACCCGTGCTCAAGTTACTGGAGATAGCATCGAGATTGCTGCAGAAGTGACGGGTCTCAACACTTGGTCAAAAGCACTACATCAGCATGTGACTGAAATTAACCATCAAGTTGAGATGTGGCGTGAGCGCGAAACGCGAACGGTTGAACCATTAAAAGTCGTTAATAAACAAGGCGCGATTGTTCATGAGCGGGTGTTGTTAACGGCGGATATCACTGAAAAGCTACTCAGCCAGAGCCAAAGTACTGCGGCGATTGATATCGATGAGTTGTTGATTGCCTCTGTAGCTTCTGTGCTTGGTGACATCTACCAAAAAGATTCGATTAAGCTGAATTTGGAATCTCATGGCCGGGAAGAATTTGACTCGACACTTAACTTAACGCAAACACTAGGTTGGTTTACGACGGAATACCCATTGGTAATTGATGTTGCGAGCAACGGGATTTCGGATTTGCTGAAAGAAGTTAAGCAAGCGAAAAGGAGTATTAAGGATAACGGCTTGGGCTACATGTCTCTCAAGTATCTAGATAATCCATATCGCGATGAATTTAGCTTATTGGCAAAGCGCAGCAAAGCTTCGTTGTTGTTCAACTACCTTGGTCGCTTTGAAAAAGCGGAGGGCACTTGGGCTCCAATCACACGTGAAGGGAAATTCGCTGATACATTTGCAGTGGCTTTAGATGGCGACCAAACGTTGCTGCATGATTTAGAGCTAAATATCTTTGTTGATGAGTCAAAGCAAAAACCGCAACTCGCTCTTAATTGGGCGTGGGATAATGCTCAATTTGATCACCAAGAGATCGCCTCTATTTGCCAAGGTATTGAGCAAAAACTGGAGCAGGCTTTAAGTTGGCTATCGAGTAGTTGTGATGCGGAAATGGCTCTCAAAGTGCCGGCAGAATACACGCAAGAGAGTATTACACTAAGCGATGCGGCTCTATTAGCGGCGCACTACGGTACAGTTTCTGATGTATTGCCAGCTCTACCATTGCAGGAAGGTTTGTTGTTCCAATCTCAATTAGGTGATGAAAACAGCAACTATAACTCCATGACACGACTTACTTTCCAAGGTGAGGTTAAGCAGCAATGTGTACAACAGGCATTGAATGCTGTCATTGCTCGTCATCCTCAATTGTTGGCAAAATTTGATAGCTTGGTACTTGGTCACACGATACAGCTTATTCCAGCTCAATTATCTGACTGGCCGATGAAATGCTTTGATCTACGTAATCAAAGTATTGAGCAGCAACAAAGTAATCTTGCACAAGTCCAAAAGGAGGAATTGGTTCGACAATTCGATCTCAACAACCCTGAAGAGTCATTGCTCAATGCGACGTTAATTTATCACGGTCAAGATATCAGCACGCTATTGATTTCTGCACACCACTTGGTTGTTGATGGCTGGTCCACACCAATCCTACTGCGTGATTTCTTAACGGCTTACTCTAGCGTTAATTCAGAGCTTTCATCGGTTTCTGCAAAATATTCGGACGTTGTCAGTCAGCTTAAACAGCGCGATAAAACTCCCGCACAACAGTTGTGGCGCGAAGTACTCCAAGACGTTAATCCTAATATTGCGTTTGAAGATGTACCGCTTAATGATGAGGTTAAAGAGCTTGAGCTGACGATTGATAAAGAGACGACACAGCGCTTAAGTCAATTACTTCGTCGCTCAGGCCTGACAATGAATAGCCTCATGCAAGGTATCTGGTCTTCAATCTTGGGCAGTATGACGGGGCGAGAAGACGTGGTGTTTGGCACGCCAATCTCTGGACGATTTGGTCATGTAAAAGGCATTGATGAACACATTGGTTTGTTCAGTAATACAATTCCAGTTCGCATGAAACTGAACGCGAAGCTGAGCCTTCTTGAGCAGTTAAAAGTGCATCAAGAAACGCAGATTCAACTGCTAGAGCATGATGAGCTTGGTCTAGGCGAAATTCAGCAATTAGCGGGGGGCGAAACTCTGTTTGATACCTTGCTAGTGGTCGAGAACTACCCTGATCATTCAGATTGGTATCAGCAGGATTATCAAGGCGCTCAGCTAATTGACATCCATAACCGTGGCTATACCCATTATCCGTTAACCATCTTGGTTCTCCCTGGTGAGCAGATTCATATCTTGTTTGAATATCGCGATACATCGGGTGTTGCAGAGAAAGTGATGAGAAGGTTTGAAAAAGTATTGCAAACCGTCATCGACTTCCCTGACTTACCGCTGACTCAGTTGGATTTACGTTTGAATGAAGAGATTGAGCTACAACGCTGTATTAACCATACGTCAGCTTTGGTTTGTAATACGACGCTACGTCACTTAATGGCTGAGCAAGCGCTGAAAACACCAAATAACCTTGCTTTGGTCGATGGCGAAAAAGCATTCAGCTATCAAGAGATGCGTCATCAAGTCAACGGTTTCGCTAACTTGTTGACTCAACATCATGTCGGGGTAGGAGATATTGTTGCCGTTGCGCTCCCACGAAGTGTGAAACTAAGCTTGGCATTCAACAGTATCATCGAATGTGGCGGTGCTTATTTACCACTTGATGTCAGCTACCCAGATGAGCGATTGGCTTACATGATCAATGATGCCAAGCCGAAGTTGATTATTACTACCTCTGAATATCAAGAGCGCTTTAGTCACTTAGGCGAACTTTTGATATTGGATCAGCTACCTAAGCCGAGCCCGTTTAGTGAAGTTTCAAATCAAGAGTCGTTAACGGCTGAGCATGGTGCTTATATCATCTACACCTCGGGCTCGACGGGCAATCCAAAGGGTGTACTTGTTTCTCACAAGGCTATTGTAAACCGCCTACAGTGGATGCAATTTGAATATCAACTTGCAGAGCATGACGTGGTTTTACAAAAAACACCATGTAGCTTCGATGTTTCTGTATGGGAATTCTTCTGGCCATTGATTCAAGGATCCACACTGGCGATGGCACCGGCTGAATCCCACAAAGATCCTGAATGGCTGATGCAGGTGATAGACGATTACCATGTCACAACTATGCACTTTGTGCCTTCAATGTTGGCCGCCTTTATGGCGTCGATTGACTCAAATACTGAAGCAGGAAGCAAAGTAGCGACTAGCCTTAAGCGTGTGTTCTGTTCAGGTGAAGCTCTATCCAAAGAGCTTTCAAATGAGTACGCGAAATGGATAGACGCACCTTTGCACAACTTGTATGGACCAACAGAAGCGGCGGTGGATGTGACTTATTGCCCTGCGTTTGGTGAACCATTGGAAGAGAGCCTTGGGACTAGCGTTCCGATTGGTTTACCAGTGTGGAATACACAAGTTTACGTGTTAGATAGCTTCCTAAGAGAAACGCCGATTGGTGTTCCGGGTGAGCTCTATCTTGCTGGTGATCAGCTTGCAATTGGTTATTTGAATAGAAGCTCATTAACGGCTGATCGTTTCATTGCGAGCCCATTTGGAACGGGTGAGCGAATGTATCGTACAGGAGACGTTGTTCGATGGTTGCCTTCAGGAAAGATAGAGTATTTAGGTCGCAGTGACGATCAACTCAAAATTCGTGGCCAAAGGATTGAACTTGGTGAGATAGAAACCGCGTTGCAGGCATTGCCAGATGTGAAGCAAGCGTTAGTGTGCGCAAAAGCGTTAGGGTCAGAGAAGAAAATGGCTGGTGCGGATGATCGTCAACTCGTCGGTTATGTCATTCTAAATGATGGGGCGCAAATGGATGGGGCAGAACTTAAAGCTATGCTCGCGGAGCATCTCCCAGCCCATATGGTACCGATTGCGGTCATTATTCTTGATGACTTCCCTTTGAGTGCCAATGGCAAATTAGATCGCAAGGCCTTGCCATTACCAAGTGACATTGCAGCAGGTGAAGGTAGAAAAGCTAGCCCTGGGCTTGAAGCGCAGTTAGCGGCTATTTTCGCCGAGGTCTTGGAACTAGAGACGCTGTCTGCAGAGGATGACTTCTTTGCCTTAGGTGGTCATTCCTTGATGGCAATGAAGCTCGCGGCAGATATACGACGTGTGCTTAATATGCCTGTCACTGTGGGACAAATCATGGTTAACCCGACGGTTGAGAAGTTAACGCTACTGCTATTGGATGAAGATGCGCTTAAAGACCCGACTCAAGCTGGGTTTGGGACCATGTTACCTATTCGAGCTGGTGATGGTCCGGCACTGTTTTGCATTAACTCTGGTTCAGGGTTTGCTTGGCAATACACGGGGCTACCTAAGTTTTTAGATGGCCGTTACCCAATTGTTGGCTTGCAATCTCCTGATCTGTCGGGCGCGATAACCACAGCTCAAGATATGAAAGAGGCGTGTGAAATCTACTTTAAGCTACTCAAAGAGATACAGCCAGAAGGTCCTTATCATCTGTTGGGCTACTCTTTTGGTGGTAATGTTGCTCAACATCTTGCGGCGAAATTAGAACAAAATGGCGACGCAGTTGGTTACCTTGGTTTATTGGATACTTATCCGCCTGAAGGCCAGGATTGGGAAGGACCAATGAGTGAGGAAGAAGAGAACGAACTAGAGCGAGAAAAAGCACAGTTCCTTGCCTCAAACGATGTGACGGATGATGCTCTGGATCAGCAGAGGTTGGAAATGTTTCAAACCATTGTTTCTAACTACGAAGGAGCGATTCGCCTACTATCGGGAGCGAATTCTCCAAGATATAGCGGTCAAGCTGATCTGTTCGTAGCTCAGAAAACGGTTCCAGACGGGTACGATATTGATCAACATTGGCAATCGTTTATTGGTGGGGTAGAAAAACTCTATTTTGACTGTTCTCATGAAGACATTATCGCTCCGGATAATGTTGCGGAAATTGGTCAGCAGCTGAATAAGCGACTTAACCAAACAGAGACTTTAAAGTCATAAAGATCAAGCCGGCGTAACAGCCGGCTTTTTTAATTTTGATTGACAAGAATAGGGGGCTAATAAGGCTTAGGCAGAACGAGTGGGGTGTGGGTTAAAGGGTCGTCAATAATCATGCTATTGAGTCCGTAAACCTCTTGAATCAAGGATTCTGTGATGATCTGTTTAGGTTCGCCTTGAGCGACTATCTCACCTGATTTCATCACAATCAGATGATCGGCATAGCGACAGGCATGGTTTAGGTCATGCAACACAGCAACAATGGTACGCTTTTCATTTCTGTTTAACGCTTTGAAAAGCTCAAGTAACTCGATTTGATGCGCGATATCTAAGTAGGTGGTTGGTTCATCAAGCAGGACATAAGGTGTATTCTGAGCGAGCACCATGGCAACCCAAACACGCTGGCGTTGCCCTCCTGATAAAGACTCAACCGTTTGGTCAAGTAGCTCGTCTATGTGTGTTGCCTTAATCGCTTCATTGACTGCTTTTTCATCTTCTGTCGTCCAACGGCGCAAAAAAGATTGATGAGGAAACCGGCCGCGTGCAACCAAATCGTGAACGGTTATACCGCTAGGGGCGATAGCTGATTGTGGTAACAGCCCCAACATTTTCGCTAGGGTTTTTCGCGGATAGTGTTGAAGGTCTTTGCCATCGAAATGGATACTTCCCTTGCTCGGGTTCAGAAGCTTGCTTAAACCTCTTAGCAAAGTCGACTTTCCGCAGCCGTTAGGTCCAAGAATCACTGAAAACTTCTTGTCTGGGATTTCCAGAGATAAATCTCGTGCGATCAGTGATTCTTGATAACCTAGCGTGATATCGTTGGCCGTCAGACGATTTCTATTTGGCGGTGTTGATTGTAATACGTCAGTCAAAGCATCAGTTTCCTGATTGTTGAATTAAAAGGTAGATCAGGTAGAAACCGCCAATACTGATGGTAACCATTCCGACCGGTAATTGGTTAGGAGCAAAAAGATTCGACGCAGCGAAGTCCGATAAGGTTAAGAGCATCGCGCCCATAAGTGCAGAAGGTATGACACCGACTCCGCCTTGCTTAGTCAGTTTTTTAGCAAGTTGAGGGGCAACTAAAGAAACAAATGAGATAGGCCCTGCGGTGGCAGTGACCGCTGCGGTTAAAATAACGCCAAATAGCATCGCCAGTTGACGCGTTCTTTCACTGTCTACCCCTAACATATTGGCGCTGTCATCACCCATTTCGAGAATATTCATTTTCCGAGCGAGTACTAGCGCGGCCAATATTGCAACGCCAATAAACAGAAAAGAAGGAAGCACCATATCCCAGCTTAGGCCGTTCAGAGAGCCTGCTCCCCACAAGGCTGCGCTCATGGCTGTTTCTAAGCTGCTAGAGACCATAAGCCAAGTATTAAAAGCACTTAACATTGCACTGATACCAATGCCAATAATGATCAGCCTGAATCCCTCAACGCCTTGCTTAAATGCTAAAAGATAGACGATCGCCGCGCAGGCAATCCCCCCTGCTATGGCTCCTAAAGCGATTTGGAAGTAGTTACCGCCAAGTAAAATGATGACGATTAGCGCACCGGTGTAAGCGCCTGTATTGAAACCGATAATATCTGGGCTACCTAAAGGATTACGAATAAGCGATTGAAATAGTGCACCGCTGATCCCTAAAGCGGCACCAAACAAAAGGCTTGAAATAAGGCGGGGTAGGCGCCATTCCAAAACGACCGTTGATAAAAAGCTATCACCATCGCCAAAGAAAACTTGGGTTAATTCTGTGAAAGACGTTTTAAGTTGCCCCGTTGAGAGAGCGATAGCCGCGACAATCAAAGTCATTAGGCTAAGCGCTAGGCACCAATGTAAGCTTTTGACTGGGATGAGTATGTTGTGAGAGCCTGATTGGCTGCCGAACAGTATCGTTTTCGAAGGTTGCATTAGAGTTTGCCAAATGAAGTAACTTTTCGTGCCAAGTAGATAAGCACAGGAGCTCCAACAAACGCGGTCACAATAGAGACTCGTATTTCATTGGTTGCGATGATTCGCCCTATGATATCGGCGCTGATTAACAATAAAGGGCCAAGGCAAATTGAATATAAGCTTAGCCACAGTTGGTTTGGCCCTGATAGCCGTCTTGCGATGTGTGGAATCATTAACCCAATAAATCCAATCGGCCCTGCGATAGCGGTGGCACTGCCACAAAGTAAAGCGATAGAAACAAGAGCGGTCAGTTGGATGATACGGACATTTGTGCCCAAGCCTTGTGCGACGTCTTCACCGAGTGCCAGGTTGTCGAGCGATGGTGAGATAATCAACGCGGCGAGCAGACCTAAAACTATTGGAGGAGTGACAAAAGAAATAAGCTCTATATTTCTAACGTCTAAAGAACCTGCGTCCCAAAACCTCATTTGGTCGAAGGCCATTGGGCTCATCAGGGTAATAGTAGAGGAAATACCTGCTAGCAAGGCGCCGATTGCGACACCGGCGAGGGTAATCTTAAGGGGATTCACTCTCGCTTCTTTGTATGTTCCGATAAAGTAAACAAAAATGCTTGTGATCATGGCACCAAAAAATGCAAACCATAGATGCTCTGCAATGCTTTGATTTCCAACCCAAATAATACCTGCCAATACACAAAAGCTTGCTCCGGAATTCACGCCGAGAATTCCCGGGTCGGCGAGGGGATTACGTGTTATCGATTGAATTAGGCAGCCTGCAACAGCCAATGCTGCGCCCACAATCAGACCGACAAGGGCTCTCGGTAAACGGCTTTCAAGAACGATTTGAGCCTCTGTTGACTGAACATTACCGATAACCGCCTGCATAACTGTTGTCATCGAGATACTTTTAGCGCCAATAAAAAGGCTAGCAAAGCAAACGACAAGCAAAAGAACGAAAAGAGTTATTAGCTTGATCGTATGGGCGCTTTTTGTGTTGGGAGAGCAAGACGATGTATTAGCCGGTTTCAGCTTAGTCTTGATAGCTGAGGAGGGTAGATTCAAGTTAGCCACAATTTAAATGAAAATAATTATCATTGCTATTATTATAGTTTGCAGACTAGAATGTTCAAGCTTTAAGCATTCGTACTTACGGCTAACTCTTTTTATTTCCTCAATTTTTGCGTATTAAGCTCATGAAAACACCTAAATTACTCTTAGATTTTAGTTTGCTGAAAGAAAACCCCCATTTCAGAATGGTATTCATTGCTAGGATGATGTCTGTACTAGCGCTTGGGATGATGACAGTTGCGGTACCGATACAAATTCACCAAATGACCGGGTCGACATTGCAAGTTGGTTTGATTATGGCGTTGGATGGAATCGGGATGTTTGTCGGGCTGTTACTTGGTGGCGTGCTAGCGGATAAATACGACCGACGCAAACTGATCTTATTTGCCCGAGCGACCTGTGGTATTGGTTTTGGTGCTTTAGCGCTTAACAGCATGTTGGCAGAAGCCTCACTTGCGGCGCTGTATATTCTGTCCGTGTGGGATGGTTTCTTCGGTGCTATGGGAATGACAGCCTTAATGGCTTCACTGCCAGTCATTGTTGGGCGAGAGAATCTTCCTTCGGCCGCAGCGTTGAGTATGTTAACGGTGCGTATGGGTATGGTGCTATCACCTGCGATTGGCGGATTGATCATTTCATTTGGCGACGTAAGTTGGAACTACCTTGCGGCATCGGTGGGAACACTTTGCACCTTGATTCCTTTATTCCGTTTGCCTTCTATGAAGCCGACTCACAAAACGCCTGAGAACCCACTTCTGTCATTATACGAGGGCGTAAAGTTCTTATTCTCTAACAAGGTGGTTGGTTGTGTCGTTGTATTTGGTACGTTAGAGACCTTAGCAACAGCGGTACGAGTGATGTTCCCTGCGTTGGCATTAGAGACTTTTACTGGTGACGCGACTAATGCAGGTCTAATGTATTCGGCGATTCCTTTAGGGGCGATTATAGGTGCTTTAACATCTGGATGGGTCAAAGAATCGAAGAAGCCAGGTATGGTAATGATTTATTCGACCATGGGCGCATTTGTGAGCATTATGCTGATGGGACTGGCGGGCAACTTCTGGCTGTTTCTTGCTATCTTAGTTGTTTATGGCTACTTAGGTTCAGTGGCTTCTCTGGTTCAATACTCGATTGTACAAGGCCACACGCCTGATCATCTATTAGGACGAGTTAGTAGCCTATGGACCGCGCAGGATGTTACGGGCGACTCCATTGGTGCTGTAGGGCTTGGGGCCTTGGGTAAAGTGATGGCACCAACAATGTCGGTGTTTAGCTTCGGGCTTGGTGCGACGGGCATTGGTATGTTGATGGTGATGGCATTTCGCTCATTGCGACAAGTGACGTTATTTGATCCTGCCTTAGCTCCAAACCCTGAAGAAGAGGAGCAAACGCCGACTCCGGCAGCCGCGACCAGTTGATTGAAAATACCGCCTTTAGTAAGGCGGTATTTTTTAATGGCGCTTCTTATTGATGAAAGGTTGATTCTATAGTCGAAAGCAAGTTCATTGAGCTGTAGTAGTCGAGTCGAAAAGAGTCGTCCCCCATAGCGTAGACACGGCTTTGAGTAATGGGAGTCAGATGCGAAATAAACTTATTGCTTGTCATCTGGCTAACAGTGGAGTCGTTTGCAGCGAAGAGTAGAACAGATTGCCCTGTAATTGCATCAGCGAACTTCTCACCATTGACGGGAACAATATCCTTTCGCTTGCCCATTTGATGATTATCTTTTAACCCTTTCGGTAACTCGCTCAGACTAAAGCCCAATGAAGAAAGCACTTGTCCTTGCGCAGACTCCTTGGTCCAAAAATTTCCTCCACGATCATCACCATAATACACCAGTGCAGATATTGGCTGGTGTGGCAGTACTATCCGCTTTTTGACATCGGCCAATTTGGTCTCGAATTTCGAAATAGCGCGTTCTGCTTCTGCTTTTTTATCGGTGATGTCTGCTAAGAGTCGGGCTAGATCTTGCCAGCTCTTGTCATCATAGTTCACCACAATAGTAGGCGCGATAGTTGAAAACTGTTTGTACAATTTGACTGCTGAATCACCTCCGGTGGCGGAAACAAGGATCAAATCTGGCTTTTGCTTTGCTACGGATTCAGCATTCGCCACACCTTGGTACAAGGGTGTCACCTTTCGTTCATTCGCGACCTCACTCCACTGTTTAAAGAAGCCATCTTCATTCGCGACTTTGGTATTGGGGCGTGTGCCTCCTGATGCGATGAGAGGAGCGTCTATGGTAAGAAGCGTGCCAGTAATTGAAACGCTGGTGGATACGATCCGTTTTGGTGGACTATCAAGAGTAATGGTTCCATAGCTGTCTGAAATGGATTTTGGCCACCCTTCGGAAATGGTGAGCGGCTTGGTCTCTTGGACGGTTTCGTTACATCCAGTGAGTAGGGTGGTGAGTAGTATCTCAAGTGTAAGAGTTACGATGGGTAGCCGAGGCATAAGGGTCTCCAATAAACGTCATTATTGGGAAATACTTTATTGATAATGAATCCCATTATCAATTGATTTTGTGGTGGTAGCTGTTTATTATTTGCAAATGATAATTGTTACCATTTGTTGGTGGTGACGTTTCCTGATATTTCGACAAAGTTTATGTTGCGAATATCTAATCGTTGGAAATACCTCGGAAAGGACAGAAATAATGGCAATTCCCAAGATAGCCGCTTACGCCATCCCTCACAGTGATGCATTCCCAGAAAACAAAGTGGATTGGACTGTTGATGCCAGCAAAGCTGTATTGCTTGTTCACGATATGCAGGATTACTTCATTAATTTCTTTGATAAAAAAGAAGCGCCGATCCCAGAGCTACTTAGAAATATTCAATCAATTAAATCTGCCGCGAAAGAGGCGGGGATCCCTGTTGTCTACACCGCTCAGCCTGCCAACCAAGATCCAGAAGAGCGCGCATTGCTTACAGATTTTTGGGGCACAGGGTTAACCCAAGATACAGGTATCATTACCGACGTTGCGCCGCAAGAGAGCGACATCACTTACACTAAGTGGCGTTACAGCGCATTCAAGAAAACACCGTTATTGGAATGGATGAGAGAGACAGGACGTGACCAACTGATTATCGTTGGTGTTTATGCTCACATCGGTATTCTTTCCACGGCTCTAGATGCATTTATGCTTGATATCAAACCATTTGTTGTTGGTGATGCTGTGGCTGACTTCTCATTGGAAGAGCACCAACAAGCGCTTAAATTCATTACTGGCCGTACTGGAAGTGTTAAAGCGGTTAAAAGCGTAATTAATGAGATAAATGCTGGTCAATCGAACGCAGTCGCTCTCGACTTAGCCACAATGCAGCAGGATGTGGCAGATATTCTAGATCTGGATTTAGAAGAGGTGGATGTAGATGAAAACCTAATGTTGCTAGGTTTAGATTCGATTCGCGCAATGAGTTTGTTTGAATCTTGGCGAAAAGGCGGGGTATCTGTCTCCTTTACCGAAGTGATTAAGAAAGTCACATTACGAGAATGGTGGGAAACGATTGATAATAGCCAGACTCAAGTGGTGGCTTAAAAAAGTAGTGGTGTTGTGAGGCTATAGATTGGCGTGAACACCACTCATCTAATTAGGTTAACACTGATAATATGAAAATATTGCTTTACTTCTCGGCGATAAAAGCTAACAATAGCGGCGCTCTGTTAGTCAGAGTTATTAAATGAAACATCCAGTTGTAAAAGTAAAGCCCTCAGAATTCCTTCATTGTTATCCTCAGTGTTTCCCTTAGCTTCATAGATACATTAAATAATTCAAGCTTCTAGCGCATCGCATTTAGCGAATCATTTTTAATTTTTATATAAGGGACACATTATGTCTAACAAAGTAACAGGTTCAGTAAAGTGGTTTAACGAAACTAAAGGTTTTGGTTTCCTTACTCAAGATAACGGCGGCGCTGACGTATTCGTTCACTTCCGTGCTATCGCTTCTGAAGGTTTCAAAACTCTAGCAGAAGGCCAAAAAGTGTCTTTTGAAGTAGAGCAAGGCCAAAAAGGTCTTCAAGCTGCTAACGTTGTAGCAGAATAAGATTTTATTAACGCAGGCAGCATCTGTGCTGCTTGCGTTAGTCATCGCTTTTAAAAACAAACTTAATCTATTTATAACACTCTCGAAAATATCCAACACATTCCTAATACCTCCTCTGTATTTGTCGTTACGTTCCTGGTTTTCTTCGTTCCATTATAAATAAAACATATTTAACCCCATTGGTATTTATTCGATTACCAAATGGATTTTTGCACCCTTTGAAAACTTATTAAGGAAAAATTATGTCACGTTCCGTTGGCCGTAAACGCTTTTGGTTTCAACAAAACCGAAATAACAAAAACAAGAAGTAGAGGTACTATGAAAGTAAAATTTAATTTATTAAAAGATGACCTGTCTTGGGTTTCAAGCATTCATCAACTCAATGATGACGTACTGATGCGACATGTATTAGTAAAAGGAAATCTTGACGATATGGGAGTGATGTTTTCGTATTGTGAAAGCTCAGAGAGTGGACGCATCATGAATTCAAACAACGACCTTGTTGGCTGTTTTAAAGTGTTCCACTAGTCATGACGGATAAGCTTTTAATAAGAGTGTTGGTAAAAAACCGACTTCTATTGAAATCGGCTTTCTTGATTTATGGTATTAAACGTTTAGCAAGCTGAAAATTGCTCCTTCAGTTGCTTTTTATTTATCTTGCCAACCGGAGTTTTAGGAAGAACATCAACAAAGTACATTTGATCCGGTATTTTGTACTCCGCGAGCCCTTTACCGTGTAAAAAGCGTTTTAACGCGATAGGTTTTACATTCTTTTCTTGGTCAAGAACGACAATAGCGCAGCTTCTTTCGCCAAGAAATGCGTCAGGAATAGCAATCAGCGCGGCGTCGTGAATATCTTGGTGTTGCAACAGGATGTTTTCGACCTCTTCGGCAGCAATTTTTTCGCCGCCTCTATTGATTTGGTCCTTATCTCTACCAGTAACGATGATGTTACCGTCTGGCCTAACTCGAACCAGATCCCCTGTGGAATAGAAACCTTCGTGATTGAAAGAACGTCGATTATGTTCTTCCGCACGATAGTAGCCTCGAATCGTATAGGGCCCACGTGTTAAAAGTTGACCCTCTTGACCAACCTCGACGCTATTCCCATCTTCGTCAACGACCAGTACTTCATCATCTGCTGAAATAGGGCGCCCTTGAGTTTTGACGATGACATCCAGAGGATCATCTAGTCTAGTGTAATTCACCAACCCTTCTGCCATGCCGAATACCTGCTGTAGCTGGCAACCAAGTATTGCTGGTAGTTCTCTTGCTGCACTTTCACTAAATTTAGCGCCGCCGACTTGAACCAGTTCCAAGCTAGAAATATCTTCTGGCGCTGTATCTGCGTATTGCATCCATAACAGAGCGAGTGGGGGAACTAATGCTGAAACGGTCACCTTGTGTCGTTCAACAAGCTTGAAAGCCGCACTAGGTGATGTGTCTTGACTTAGGATTACACAGCCACCTGAGAAAAAGATACCAAGTGCACCAGGTGAGCTCAGTGGAAAGTTGTGCGCGACGGGTAGAACACATAAGTAGTTGGTGCTGGGGTTAAACTGACAGATATCAATACTGCCAAGCACGCTGTAGACGTAGTCATTGTGAGTTCTTGGGATGAGCTTAGGTGTTCCCGTTGTACCGCCTGAAAGCTGATAAAATGCAACGTCGCTTGCCTGACTTAAAGGTTGGTAGCAAGGATCTAGATAAAGGGAATCCAGCGTATGGATCTGCTCGTGGTCAGACTCGCCAGTGGTAACTGCAATAGTTAATGACGGACATTGCTCCATCAACTGAATCGCCGTCGTTTGTGTATCCACCCCTGAAGTTTGGCCAGATGTTATGTAGGCCTTTGCTTGTGAGTGGTTACAGAAATAACTCAGTTCGAGATGGCGGTGAGCAGGCAGTGCAAGAATAGGTTTTATGCCATTCATTGTTAGTGCAAAGAAGCAGAAGTAAAACTCCGCCTCATTCACCATTTGTAGCACTACATTGTCTCCGGCAGTTAAACCTAAAGAATGAAACCCGCTGCTTAGTCTAAGGATTTTGTCTTGGAACTGGCGATAACTGTATTGACGCTCTTGGCACACCAATGCGATGGCGTTCGGAGTGTGATCGGTGGTTTCCATTAAACAATCGATCAAAGTTCGATCTTGCCAGTAGCCTTTGGCTTTGTATTTTTGTTCAAAATCTTTGGGCCAAGGAGTGAAATCGTGTTGTTTGGAAGTCATTACTTGTTACCTTATGCCGTAAGTAAATCGTCAATTTTAATCCCAGCGGCTTTCAGAATTGTACCCATTTTCGCCCCAGTTTCGTCTAATTCACTCTGAGGTGAGGATTCGTTAACAATACCAGCGCCAGCATAGATACACATTTCATGCTGGTTTACTTCGGCGCAGCGAATCGTTACAACCCATTCCCCGTTGCCACGCGCATCACACCAACCGATCATTCCGGTGAAGTAGCCTCGTTCAAAGGTTTCGATTTCTCGGATAGCTTGATAAGCCGATTGTCTAGGGAAGCCGCATACAGCAGGTGTTGGGTGGAGATCGGCGGCTATCTGTAGTGAGTTGGTGTTTGGGTCGTCAGCTTGTCCTTCCAAAACCGTGGAGAGGTGGAGCATGGTTTCTGTCTCAATGACGGAAGGAACCATAGGGGTAAACAGGTTGTGGCAGTATCGGCTTAGGACTTTCTCTACTTCTTCGACAACAAAACTGTGCTCATTCAGATCTTTTTGCGTATCGAGTAATGAAGTACAAGATTGTTGGTTATCCGTAGCGTCTTGTGATTTTGGACGTGAACCCGCAAGCGGATTGGAAATCACATGTGCGCCTTTTTTCGCTAATAGCAACTCCGGGCTCGCTCCCATCAGTTTGGCATTGTCGCCAATATTAGCGCAGAAGGTGTAGCCACTAGAGTTGATTGAGAGAAGATTTTTTAACAGGGCATTTTGATCAATGCTTTCGTCGGTTGCGATTCTTACTGAACGCGATAACACGACTTTAGAAAGCTCAGTGGTATCAAAAAGATTCAATAGGGTTGATACGCCTTGTTTGTAATCATTTCCTGTGGGAGGAGAGATAACCGTCGCCTTATTTTGGCTCTGAGACTCTTTCTTGCGCTCTCTTGTACTACTAGAAACATAGAGCTTTTCTGGAATGAAAAATTTGGTTGGTGTGTTTTCATCAAAAGGAACCGCAGCAAATAATACCGGATTATCATTGTCTTCTGTTTTGGCTTTTTCCAGCATTTGAGTTGCATGGCTGGCCAATTCAGAAAATGGAATCGCTTGGTTAAACGCTTGTTCGATACCGACGCCTAGCATAGAAGTGTTAGGAGAAGCGAAAAAGAACGGGGCTTCTGCGAGCTGCTTCTTTAGGATTTCGTCCGCCATTTTGGAGAATCCGACAACTTCACGTTTCATAAATACCTCATACAAACCTTGTTACGTATATTTGCCAATTGTTTCGAAAGCGAATAGAGTATAAATGAGAATGATTATCGATATCAAACGATAAATTTGATTATATTTGGTATGGATGACGGGATGTTTTCTTGGAATGAATGGGGAACCAAAGATTGAATCAAACAGAACAAACCGTGTTAATGACCGGAGCCAATCAAGGGATTGGATACGCAGTACTTGAGCGTTTGTTGGAACAAGGGTACCGAGTTGTAGCGACAGATCGATGTGCTGAGCAGTTAAGCCTTAAACTTCACCCATTGCTTGAACGCTATGATCAACAACTCAGTTTCTATCAAGTGGATCTTTTAGACCATTCGAGTGTTGAAAAGTCGATAGCACATTTATGTAATGCCTATTGCTTTGATCATTTGGTCAGTTGTGCCGGTGTTTTGAATCTCGGTCGTGTCAGTCAGATGCCATTAGATGAGATCAAAAACATGTTCGATGTGAATACATTTGGCGCCTTGGCGGTTATTCAAGGTGTAGCGAAAGGCATGATTGAGCGTCGCTCTGGTAGCATCGTTGTGATTGGTTCCAACTCTGCGAATACACCAAGATTGAATATTGGTGCTTATGCGGCATCTAAATCGGCACTGCATATGCTGGTTAAATGTACGGCAATGGAATTGGCTGAATTTGGTATTCGATGTAATTTGATCAGTCCAGGCTCGACGAGAACGGATATGCAGACTCAGCTTTGGAACGAGAGTTACGGTGAGAAAGAGGTGGTTCAAGGTAACTTAGAGCAATATAGGTTAGGTATTCCACTAGGAAGAATGGCTGAGCCGAACGACATTGCAGATGCGGTTCTTTTCTTGATGTCGGATTCCGCGCGACAGATTACCATGCATGACTTGCGCGTTGATGGCGGCGCAACGTTAGATAATTAGTTAAATAAAACAGGCTCCGAAGAGCCTGTTTTATTATGCGATTTCTGTTTTTGGATAGCGAGCTTGATGGCAATACTCAACGGCCTCTGCAAGCGTATCTAAGAACTGGATTGTATCCTGCCAGTTTAAACATTCGTCTGTGATAGAGCGTCCATAAGTTAAAGGTTGTCGCCCTAACTTTTGACTGCCACCTTCAAGAAAGCTTTCACACATCACCCCTGCGATATTCTCTTCACCAGCAATAAGCTGATCAGAAATGCTCTTGACGACATTGAGTTGATTTTTGGCAATCTTACCGCTGTTGCCATGGCTACAATCCACCACCAAACGAGGGCTTAGCTTCGCATGTTCTAAGTGGTAGGCGGAGCTTCTTACGTGTGGGCTAGAGTAGTTAGGTGCAAGACCACCGCGAAGAATGATATGGCAGTGTTGGTTTCCGCGTGTTTGTACGGCGGTTGGTGAACCATGAGTTCCAGGAACGATGAAGAGGTGAGAGTCGCGCGCGGCATGTATCGCGTCGATCGCAATAGCGGTGTTCCCGTCGGTACCATTTTTAAAACCGACCGGGCAATCCAACGCGGAAGCGAGTTGGCGATGAGGTTGAGATTCTGTGGTTCTCGCGCCAATCGCTCCCCAACAGACTAAGTCGGCAATGTAGGGCGCAATATTCGTGTCTAAAAACTCGGTAGCGGTCGGGATGCCAAGTTGGAGTACGGATTTAAGTAGCGCGCGACTACGTGATAATCCTTGTTCAAAATCGAACTCGCCATTCAGGTCCGGGTCGACAATATATCCTTTCCAGCCGTTACGAGTTCTTGGTTTCTCGAAGTAAGTTCTCATCACGATTTTTAGACTGTTCTGATATTGGTTTTGAACTTTCGCCAATCGAGAGGCGTATTCCATTGCCGCTTCAAGGTCATGAATCGAACACGGGCCGATAATCACAAGTAAACGAGAATCTTCTCCTGAGAGAATTTGTTTGATCTCATTACGTTGCTCATTAATGAATCGGTAAACGGATTCTTCTACTTGCGATATTTCTTGAGCAGCGCGTAGGTCAGGCAAAGCTTTTACTGATGTTGCGTTGATGACTTTACTTAAATGTGGCATGGGCTTATCCATATAAAACAAAATTTCAGGTTATCTTTATGACTTTATCTTTTAAATGATAATCATTATCATCAATAGCGTGGCTATAGTGTGAAACATTTTGAAACTTGTCAATAAAAGCATTGCGACATCGTGTTTTTTATTCAGAACAGTATTAAATATCCTTATATGCCAATGCCTTATTTGCTTTCTATTGATTTAGTCAGCAGTGAGTAACGTTAGGACTATTGTGGTTAAACATTATCTATGCTCATACAAAAGTTGCCAGATACTCTCAAATTTCATCATTTGAACGTCGAATATTGTCCCCAGTTTGTCGAGCAGAGGCTCAGTGAAGGGATTCCATTTCCCGAGTTTTTGCATCGTGCGGTATTGAAACGTAGATGTGAATTTCTCGCTGGTAGGGCGTGCTCAAAACGAGGGCTTTTGGCGTTAAATCATTTACCTGCTTTGGAGCTAAAGGTAGGGGAGCATAATCAACCTTTATGGCCTGAAGGTATTGTTGGATCGATTTCTCATTGTGTGGGTCATGCCGTGGCTGTTGTTGGGCGCGAGTCTGTTGATTTGCTTGGTGTTGGTATCGATATTGAGCGGGTCGTTTCTGCTGATCTCGCTCAACAAATTGGCGATCATTTATTGTCTAAACCAGAGCAGAACATCGCTCAAACAGTATTTAATTATCAACAATTGGTTACTGTTGTTTTTTCTGCAAAAGAGTCGATCTACAAGGCAATTTTTCCTACTGTAAACCGGATTTTGGGATTTGAAAGCGTCGAGCTTGTTAAGGTTAATGCCGAAAAAGGAGAGTTGGTTTTTGAGTTTTGTTTCGAGCTGAAGCAGACATTTAATCACGACATAACAGTGTACTATGAGCACTGGGGTGATGAGCTGTTTTTAACCTGGTGTTGTTTAGCAGAGCGAGACTTACGTAAGTTGAATTTGCTTGGCTCAAACAACATTAATAAAGCTTAATCTTGTCTCAACGAGTGCTTAATCCGACCTTGATTACTCTTAGGCTATAACAACGAACCTAAGAGGACAAAAGGTGAATATTTTAGGCTACTTACAAAAAATCGGTAAAGCACTCATGGTGCCAATTGCCGTGCTGCCTGCGGGTGGTTTGATGCTCGGTTTGGGTTACGCAATTGACCCGGCGGGATGGGGCGCAAACAGCGCATTAGCAACCATATTGGTGTATGGCGGCAAAGGCATCATGGATAACCAAGCTTGGTTATTTGCGGTGGGCGTGGCGTATGGTTTAGCGAAAGATAACAACGGGGCCGCGGCTCTTTCAGGCTTACTTGGTCTATTGATCATTGAAATGATCGTGGGCAACGTGGCTGTAATCTCTCAAATTACCGGTGTTCCTGTCGATCAAATGTCGAGCTCAGAAGTGGTTGCCTCTAAGGCCGCGGTGAGTGCGTTTACTGGTATTGTTATGGGGATTGTCGCGGCAACGCTCTATAATCGTTTCCACACCATTAAACTTCCGGCAGCGTTAGGCTTCTTTGGTGGTCGCCGTTTTGTTCCTATTATTACCTCTCTTGCGGCGATCTCCATTAGTTTGGTCATGGTTTATGTTTGGCCTGTCGTCTATGGTTCGCTGGTGGACTTTGGCGTGGCAATTTCTGAGTTGGGCGCAACAGGAGCGGGCATATACGGCTTCTTTAATCGATTGTTAATTCCGATTGGTCTTCATCATGCACTTAACCAAGTGTTCATATTCGACTTAGTGGGCATCAACGACATTTCTAAATTCTGGTCAGGAACGGGCGAGCTTGGTGTGACGGGTATTTATCAGGGTGGATTCTTCCCTGTAATGGGTTACGGTTTGCCAGCGGCGTGTTTGGCAATGTACCACTGCGCGAAACCAGAAAACAAAAAGAAAGTGGGCGGTATCTTAGGTGCGTCTGCGTTAACGGCCATCTTAACGGGTGTGACTGAACCGATAGAATTCGCGTTTATGTTTGTTGCTCCTGTGCTCTATGTGATTCATGCATTGTTGGCTGCATTGTCTCTATATATTGCCGCAAGTATGCAGTGGATAGCGGGCTTTACCTTCAGTGGTGGTTTGATTGACTTTGTGTTGTCATTCAATCTTCCGTTGGCAAACAAACCTTATATGCTGATAGTCCAAGGGCTTTGCTTTAGTGCGGTCTATTATTTTGTATTCCGTTTCGCCATTCTAAAATTTGATTTGAAGACTCCGGGTCGTGAAGATGCAGAGGCAGAACAAGTGGAACTGATTGGGACTCATGAGAAGGCGGCAAAATATCTTACAGCATTGGGTGGCCATGCAAACTTGACGACGATTGATTCTTGTATCACGCGTTTACGTCTGACTTTAAAAGATACCTCTGTCGTTAGCGACGCAACCTTGAAGAGTCTTGGCGCTTTGGGTGTCGTTCGAATGGGTGAAAATAACCTGCAAGTTATTGTCGGAACAGAAGCGGAAGAAATTGCTCATGCAATGAAGCAGCTTCCTAGTTCTGAGCCTGTTAACTCTGCGGCGGTGACCGCTTCGTAATAGAGATTAACCGCAAACAGTTCTTTACTCGAAAAAAGGCCAAGCATTGCGCTTGGCCTTTAGTATATCGGCTATGACATTGTTAATTACTCTGCTTTAAATCCCTTTGGTTTTAGGGCAACAAGAGAGCAGTTTACATTTTGTAAGATGTTTTCAGCTGTATTACCAATAACCACACCGGGAATCCCCGTTCTAGCAACTGTCCCCATCACTAACACATCAACTTCGTTACTGTTAACACAGTGTGGGATCTCTTCATCAGCAGTACCGTGCAGATGGTGAATAACCGTTTCGCCATCCAATTCGGCGGTAGCAATGAGAGTATCCAGTTGGGCTTGGTGTAGTTCATAGCTATGATCAACCTGAGTTTGCATCTCTTCGTCTGAGACTTTTATCCAAATGTGGTCGTCTAAATAGCGTTCAAGGGGATACTCCCAGCAAGAGACAATGTGAAGCTTACTATCACAGCTGTCAGCAATAGATCGGGCAAACTTGAGAAGACGAACGGAAAGATCTTTCTCTTCATCACTGCTTGAGTTCGGGTTAACGGCAACCGCGACTCGGCGGTGGTTTCGTGGTCTTTCACAGGGACGATTTAGCCATACTGGGCAAGGGCACTTTCTGAGCAAGTTCATATCAATCGCTCTAAGACCAATAGACTCCGACTTGCTTGGCTCAGCGTCTTTAATCAACAAATCAATCTTATGCTGTTGCAGATAGCTGATTGCGGTTAAATCGGGTTTATCACTAGTGGCTAGTTCTATTGGAAACTGGATATCGAGGCCTGAGATATCGTGCTCTGATAGACTGTCTTGAACACTGGTGTTGAGAGTTTCAAGTAATGAGTGCTTATAGGTCTCTTCGTACGCCTGCATGTTAGATGGCAATGCAGGACAAACAATGAGGCCTCGAACTAATGCCTTGTTGCTCCATGATAGGCGAATGGCCTGACCTAGAGAGTCTCTGGTGTCGGTAATCCCTTGGCTTAAATAAAGAATGTTGTTGAATTTTTGCATATTCACCCCCCAGTTAATTCAAGTCTTAACCCTAGGCGAGAAAATTTCCACTTTGAGTATTAATTACCTTAAATTATTTACAGATAAGGGGGAGGTTGCGCCGTTAACTGAAATAGATTCTCGCTCTTAAACCTGGGTTGTTGTCTCGTAGAATCAGTCGAGCATTATGTTGATTAACCACGGCATCAACGAGAGAGAGCCCGAGGCCGTTACCATGTTCGCTTCTACTCTGATCGGCTCTGTACATTGGTCTGCAAACATTTAACTTATCGTGGTCTGAAATCCCGATGCCACTGTCGGCGACGACGATGCCAAAGTGATCAATAACTATCTCGATACGCCCATTATCAGGCGTGTACTTAACCGCATTCTCTACTAGATTGAAAACCGCACGAAATAATAGAGAGCGGTCACCGAGCACATGACAGGTTTGATCTTCTCGAATAGATAGGTGGAGGTTCTTTTGTTCAGCGATTGGAGAAATAAACTCCAGTGCATCTCGGCCAATAGTCCCAATATCGACACGTTGGCGTTCAACGTTGACTTGGCCGCTGTTTATTTTGGCGATCTCCAACATGCTATTAAATAACGAGAGTATTAATTCCAGTTCATCGTGGCAGGCAGAGAACTGCTCTTGTTGATTGGGCGTAAGGTCATTATGGGACAACACATCTTCGAGCCTAAGTTTTAGTCTTGCCATTGGTGTCCGCATATCATGAGCCATGCCAACGGTAAGTGACTTAAGTGTTTGTTCCTTTTTAGCCATCTGTTCAATCATGTAATTGAGATGAATCGCAAGAATGTCAAACTCATCATCATGACGTGAAACCGCCAGTTTTACATCTCGCTCGCCACAAAGAACACGGTTCATCGCTCGGTTAACGCTTTCAAGACGACGAAGTATCACTATCGTAAAAAACAGTGCTGCGATTAGCATTACCGCGATGGGGAGAACAATGCCAGACAGAACCATTGGAATAAGAGACTTTCGATAAGCTTCGACGCTGATAGGGTTTACGCCAATCTCTAGCCTAACGTTGTCACCAATCATTATATTTGTTTTATCACTGGGTAAGCTGCTGATTGGGTAGTATTGGGTGTAGACAGGTTCGACATGTTCAACTAGCCGATAGTAAAAGGGTGTGTTTGTTCCTTGCTTGGCTAGTAATAGCTTTTCAACCTCATCGCGGCTCTGTTTGGCTAAGTAACTCAATTCGAGAATTTCTTCATTGAGCTGCTTAGTGAGTTGCTGGCGATGGAAGGTATCTGAATCGATATAAAGCTGTCTTATGATCATAATGTTGATAATTGCGATAACAACAAATAATCCAACCAGTGTTTTGAATACGGAAGAGCGAGTTAGGGTGTAGTCATCGACGAAGGACATAACCAGCGCCTCTTACGGTATGGAGAAGGTCGTTGCAACCTGCATCTTCAAGCTTTCGCCGCAAATTGGCGACGTGAACATCAATGACATTGGTCTTAGGGTCGAAGTGATAACTCCAAATACTTTCAAAAAGACGCATTCTGGAGACAACTTGCTCGCTGTGCTCAATGAAGTGTTGAATTAGTTGAAACTCTTTAGGTTGAAGCTGCAATTCTATGTTGTTGCAGACCACTTTATGTGCGCGTAAGTCAATGTGGAGGCAGTCGTAACTGAGTGACGTTTGTGGTGTCGCGTTACGCTGAGTCCGATTAATAATAATATCTACTCGCGCGATCAGTTCCGCTAATGCAAAAGGTTTGATTAGGTAGTCATCACTGCCAGCTTGCAGGCCATTCACTCTGTCTTCGACGCTATCCATGGCACTTAAGATTAAAACAGGAAGCTGTTCTTCTGTTGCCTTGATAGCAGAGAGTACTTTCATTCCGTCAAGGTAGGGAAGCATACGATCAAGAATGACTAATTGGTACTCGCTGCTGAGTGCCATCATAAGCCCTTTTTTACCATCCTCTGCTTGGTCTACGACATAGCCGTGCTCTTGTAGCCCTTTGGCGATAAATTCTCTTGTGGTTGTGTCGTCTTCAATGATCAGTATTTTCACAATGGCTCCTTTTTAGAACTTCCATATCTTATCTGATAAGTGCAACCTTAGGGCAAAAAAAAGAAGGCTCGCGTGACTAATGCGAGCCATAACGGTTTAGGGGGTAAACCGATAAAATCTTTATTTATTATAGGGTTTCAGTCTACTTGCTCTGTTATTCAGCCAGTATTTATGAAACATTAAGCTTTCTTAATCTTACTTGGTGGAAGCAAAGGAGCAGCGTGTGACATTAAAGTTAGAACAAGTAAAACAACAAGAATTTGAAGCGATGTTTTCTTGTTTGAAGCAAGGTATTTATCCTTATGTTGAAGCGGTTTTTGGATGGGACGACATCTTCCAGCGTGAAAGAATAATGAACAACTACGACTTAGCTTGGTTTCACTGGGTCTATCGAGATGATGACAGAGTCGGGATGGTTTGCTTCAAAGAGTATGACAACGCTCTGCATGTCCATTTTTTGATTCTGGAAGAGCAGTATCAGAACCAAGGGTTGGGTAAGACATTAATGACACAGCTAGAAAAACAAGCGCGCCACAAAGAACTGGAGAAGTTAACCTTATCTAGCTTTATCTGTAACTCGCGAGCTATAGCTTTTTATCAAAGCATTGGCTATCAAATTACTGAAAGTGATGAGCATTTTCACTCATTAACTTTGTTACTTAAGTGAAGATAGCAAAAGAGCCACATGATGTGGCTCTTCAAATATTAACTGGCAATATGCATTGTGAGGTTAAGGTCGAGTGATAGCTTAGAGAGTTTGTCTTTCAGTACTCGACGCGTTTTCTCTAACTCTGCGACTTGGACTTGTTGACCTTTCGAGTGTACATCGAGGTTAACACGTAATTCGCGGCCTACTTTTGTCACGCCAGCGACTTCTATATGCTGTGTTACTTGTTTATCCAGTGCCAAGACTTCTTTATCTACCGCTGTGATGATTTCATCACTTGGTTTCATCATCAGTAATTCACGTACCGCGTCTTTCAGCATTTCAAATGGTACTTTGATAAAGTAGAAAGACATCAGAATCATCATCATCGGGTCAGCGTAAACTGCATATTCTGCAAACGGAGAGATGGAAACAAACCAAGCAGCGATGAAGCCTAGTGTTACGGCAACACTTAGTAAGGTGTCCATTTGCCATTGTGTCGCTTCAGCTTCGATTAAACCTGAAGAGAACTGCTTCGATTTTTTAGCAATATGCCACCAAGCGTAACCACAACCAATCACGTTTACGATACCAAATAGGGTTGCAATAGATGCATCCACTTCGCGACCGCCAGAAAACATTGCTGTAACGGCTGAGTAGAGTGAATAACCAACCACTAGCAAAATCACACTACCTTTGATAGCGATAACGACTGGCTCTAATACGGCTTTACCAAAAGGAAACTCACGTTTAGATGGACGTTCGATGTAGCGAGATACAGCCAGTGACAATAAAGTTAACAGTAGGCTGACAAGAGAATATACGCCATCAAACACGATGACTAGTGAGCCAACAAGCAAACCGAGTACCAATCCGCCACCTGCAAAGCCAGAAGCTAAAAGGGCTGAGAAAGTTAGTATTCGTTTTTCGTTTAAGCTTGTCCTAGCACACATAAAATAATCTCTTTGGAAAACACACTACTAGTTTTCTCAAAATAGGCTGATTTTACAAACAACTTCTGTACAAAAACTAACGGTATAATGTTGGATTAATTTAATGGCTATTTAAAACAATGACTTAATGACCATTCTTGCTGTCATTATATTTGACGCTCAGTGATATCCACTGTTCGATTTTTATGAGAAAGGGTGCCGCTAAGCTTAAAAATCGAATAAAAACTCGTTCAATTTATCAGCAAGCCAAGACATTCCAGGATGTTCTGCCATACCTGCTGCAGTGAACATACAGTAATCTTCTTGGGTCAAACCGTAAGTATGTTTAATGACCGCGAGCTTTTGTTTTCGGAGTAAATGGCGAATAAGAGGCTCTGGTAATACCCCCCATGCTTCTTCTTCCAATATGGTATTCAACATGTAGTCGAAGCTCGAAAAACCAATGTGGCGGAGCGAGAAGGGTTGAAGCTCAGGGTTGTCTTTTTCGTTTAGATAGACCATCACCGCTTGCATCGCATTTCGCAGTTCATCGTCTGAGACTCGGCGTAATTTACTCAGCGGGTGGGCTGCCTTACACACTGACATCATACGAATTTTGCCTAGCGGCTGAAAAGTAATATGAGGGTCATCAATACGTTCATAATCAACACCAAACGCGAAGTCGACTTGCTGCGTTGCAACTAAATTGGTTAAGTCGCCACTGGATGCTAAAACGATATTAAAAGAGGTTGCTGGGAAGCGGTTATTAAGCTTGTGGGAGAGCTCATGCCACATTTCATCAGGGAGTGAGTCGTCACGCGCAATCCAGACTTCCGCATTGAAATCTCCGGAGACTTGGGCACAAGTCTGGCGAATGCGTGAGGCAGTAACCAATAAGTTTTGGCTATCTTTGTAGATGGCTTTTCCCGCTTCAGAAAGTGTCAACTGATTGCCACTTCGCATGAACAACTCTATGCCAAGATCTTTTTCTAGCGCTTTGATTGCCATACTTAATTTTGTGCGATTACACTCAAGTTGACGTGCGGCTTCAGAAACGGAACCCGTGTCCGCTACGCTACAGAAAGCTTCGATTTGAGATAAGTTCATTGTTAAGTCGCAATCAGAGATCTTTTGTTCGATAGTATAATAATAATCGCAGATTGTCCCTTTAACTGTTCGAAACGCTATGAATTTCATGCAGTTTTGATACTCTTGGGGGACGCCAAGTGAATGAAGTAATAGGGAGATCATGATGGCTACTAGTTGGGATGATGTTGCGGCAGATTGGGACAATGAAAAATCGACGGGGGTTTATGCTTCCAAAGCGTTTGAGTCACTGCAAAATATCATTGATGTTCAAGGTGCCCGAGTTTTAGATTTTGGCTGTGGTACTGGATTACTGAGTGAGCGTTTATCGCCGTTGGTAAAAGAGATTGTTGCCCTAGATAGCTCAGAGGCGATGATTGAACAACTGGACAAGAAAGAGCTGGTAAACGTCGAGCCTGTGGTTGATTTTTTAACTCGTGGTTTAGTGGCAATGCACCCTGCGTTTCGTGACCAGTTTGACGTTGTTGTGGCTTCATCGGTGTGTAGTTTTCTTCCAAACTACTCGGATGTAGCAGACATTGTTTATAGCCTAATTGATGAAGGCAGCTATTTTGTTCATTGGGATTGGTTGTCAGAAAAGGATGAAATGGGTGGTATGACTAGGCGTCATGTTCAGCAAGTCTTAACCAGTGTTGGCTTTGAAGATGTGGTTGTGACAACTCCATTCGCCATCGATACCCCAAATGGCAAGCAAACTGTGTTGATGGCAGTCGCTAAAAAATAAACCCTATTTGGGGAACAGATACTAAAAGCCCGGCATCTGCCGGGCTTTGTTGTTTTAGGAAGGCGCCGTATTAAAGGTGACTATACTGAACGATTTCTTCGAGTACGGCCGGATTGGCTATTGCCCCTTTATTTTTCACTTCTTGTCCGTGTAAAACTTGCTTGACCGCTAACTCAACCAATTTGCCGGATTTTGTTTTTGGTATCTCACTGATGGGGTAAATCTCGCTCGGGACATGCCTTGGCGAGCACTGACGTTTGAGCGTCGAACGAATTAGGTCCGCTAAGGCATCATCTAGTTTGGCCTTCGGTTCTAACTGGACGAATAAAATGATCTTCTCATCTCCATCGACATGACGTGACACGGCAATTGAGTCTTTGATGGTATCGATTCGGTTAACTTGTTGGTAGATTTCAGCCGTACCGATTCTCACTCCTCCTGGGTTTAATGTGGTATCGCTACGTCCGTAAAACAGCATGCCACCGTTAGTCGTAAGTTCCACATCGTCACCCTGATGCCAAGTGTTTTCAAATTTATTCCAGTATGCATTGTGGTAACGCTCGCCGTTATCATGCCAAAAACCGAGAGGTTGATTTGGGAAGCTATTTTTACAGACCAATTCACCGCGTTGAGAGGTGATTGCTGATCCGTTGTCATCAAACACTGCGACGTCCATTCCTAATCCAGGCCCTTGGCACTCACCTCGAAAAACGGGTGAGAGCGGGTTACCAAGTACAAAGCAGCCACAGATATCGGTCCCACCTGAAATTGAAGCCAAATGAAGATCAACTTTAATGTTGGCGTAGACATAATCAAACTGCTGAGGATAAAGAACAGAACCTGTTGAACAGAGCGTTTTAAGCTGGCTTAGCTCGTAGCTTTCTCCGGGGCGGAAATTGCTTTTTTGTAGTGCTTCGAGGTATTTCGCTGAGGTACCAAATAGATTGACTTCTGCTTCGTCGGCTAGCTGCCATAAGACATCTGGATTCGGGAACATTGGACTTCCATCAAAAATGACCAGTGTTGCGCCGCTAGCAAGGGCAGAGACGTGCCAGTTCCACATCATCCAACCACATGTGGTGTAGTAAAAAACGCGATCCTTAGGTTGAATGTCACAGTGAAGTTGATGCTCTTTAAGATGATTGAGTGTTGTTCCTCCGACAGAGTGTACGATGCACTTAGGTTTGCCTGTCGTGCCTGAAGAGTAGAGAACAAATAGCGGATCATTAAACCCAATTCTCGTGTATCGAATTCCACGTGGTAGATAACTGGCTAAGATCGCTTCCCAATCAGAGAAGGTTTCGTTTGTCATATCTTCGGTAAAGCCCTGACGAAGATAATCAATTTGGCAGGTATTATTAATGCTCGATAAGGAATGGACGATCTCGCGATTTTTTTCTTCCATATTGAATTGTTTACCATTGAACTGATAACCATTGCAGCAGAACAACACTTTTGGTTGTACTTGGCCAAATCGTTCAACCACACTTTCGACACCGAAGTCAGGAGAAGTCGAGGTCCATATTGCGCCAATACTGGTCGTCGCGAGCATGGCAACGACGGTCTCTGGCATATGGGGTAGGTAGCCAGCGACGACATCACCTTTTCCTACGCCATTGTGAATTAGCCACTGCTGTAAAATAGAGACTTGATCGCAGAGTGTTTGCCAGGTGAGTTTATTGCTCTCGCCACGCTCATTTTTAAACCAGATTGCGATGTCATCAGGTGCCTGAAAAGCATAGGCAAGCAGGTTCTCCGCGTAGTTGAGTTGTGCTTGAGGAAACCAGATCGTATCACGGCTTGGTTGGAATTGTTGCCATCTCGCTAGGCCTTCACCATGTATGCAATCACCTTTAAAGCCTATCACATCACAGAATTGCCATATCTCTAGCCAAAAGTCCTTCTTGTTTTGCAATGACCACTTATGAACGTCTTCATAGGTGGTTAAGTGATTGTTTTGGATATTAATATGAGCAATAAATTGTTGAAGGTTAGACGCTTCAATTCGCTCAAGGCTGGGAACCCATATTGGCTCATTTGGGGTACGTTCACACTGCGACATGACATCCTCGTCGATTTTGTTTCCTTGTTTGTAAGTTAAGTTTTGATGGAAAAATAGTCAAAGTCAAACATCTGGCCATAATCAGCTCTCTGAAAAATAAGCAAAAAAATGTCAAATGTAAAATTTTTGTTACGCGCGGTAAGTGTCCGATATGGCGGGTTAAATTGTCAGCAAACTTTCCTCGCGATAGGCTTAATGTAACTAAATTGTTAAAGGAAATAGCAATGAGTCAGTATGTATCTAACCCTGTGAATGACAAAGGATTTGTAGACTGGAGCTCTGAGGAAGATAGTATCTGGCACGAGCTTGTATCTCGCCAATTGGGACTCATTGATAAGTGCGCTTGCAAGGAATATCTCAAGGGTTTGGCGCTGCTAGATTTGCCTGTCGATCGTGTCCCACAACTGCCCGAAATTAACGCTGTACTGCTTAGGGAAACTGGGTGGCAAGTGGAGCCAGTACCGGCGTTGATTAACTTCGATCGCTTTTTCAATTTACTAGCGAACAAGAAATTCCCTGTTGCGACTTTTTTGCGCAGTCGAGATGAGTTTGATTATCTGCAGGAGCCTGATTTCTTCCATGAAATTTTTGGTCATTGCGCAATGCTCACTGATCCTAAGTTTGCTGAGTTTACGCATATTTATGGTCAGTTGGGAGTGAATGCAACGAGTAAGGAGCGCGTTTACTTGGCTCGCCTTTACTGGTTTACGGTTGAGTTCGGCTTAGTAAAAGAAAATGATCAGTTGAAAATATATGGTGGTGGCATTCTTTCTTCCCCTGGCGAAACAATTTACGCTTTAGAAGACGAGCGACCACTTCGAGCCGATTTTGACATCCACACTGTTCTAAGAACGCCTTACCGAATCGATATTATGCAGCCTGAGTATTTTGTCCTTGGTGGCATCGAACAGTTATACAAGCTAAGTAAAATGGACTTAATGTTCCATGTGCAACAGGCAATGAAAGCCGGATTATTACCCCCATTATTTGAACCAAAGGAAGTGACACATGCTTGATGAATTACGTTGTGAATCGTGCACGAGTAGTGCGGTAGCGTTAGGTGCTGAAGAGAGACGATTACTGTTAACTGAGCTAGACGGTTGGCAAATGTTAGACCGCGATGGAATTCCGCAACTTGAGAAGGTTTACACGTTCAAAAACTATAAACTAGCGTGGGCATTTGCAAATAAAATCTCAGAGCTCGCAGAAGAGGAGTTTCATCACCCATCGATTTTACTCGAGTGGGGGAAAGTCACCGTGACTTGGTGGAGTCACTCTATCAAGGGATTACACCAAAATGACTTTATCTGCGCGTCAAAATGTGACCGCTTAACATAGCGTTAAAGCACAAGAACTATAGCCTGGCACTCATTGCCAGGCTTTTTTATGCCGATTCGATTTGTTGTTGATTAAGTACAGATTCAATCTGGCAAATTGGTAGGGGTTTAGATTTTAAAAAACCTTGAACATAATGGCAGTTATATTGAGTCAGAATAGCAAGTTGCTGCGGTGTTTCGACGCCTTCTGCGACGACTTTTAACTCTATGGTATGAGCCATGTTAATAATCGCTTGGCATAAGCTGTCTGCGTTGCTTTGCCCAAGTGCAATACGGCTAACAAAGCTTCTATCTACTTTGATTATATCTACCGGGTAGTCATTGAGGACGGAGAGTGAAGAATAGCCGGTTCCAAAGTCATCCAAGTAGATAACAACGCCTAAATCTTTAATTCGCGATAATTGCTGGGCGCTGCATTCATCGCTCAATAGCATGGATTCAGTGATCTCGACGCCAATGAAGTGTGGGGGGAAGTCGCACTGCTGCAACAACCGACTTAAGGTATGGTAGATATGCTCTGATTCGAACTGTTTGGCCGATACGTTGATGTTGATTCTTGGCATGTTTTTAATGTTTGGGTCATGCCACAAACGTTGAAGAGTCTTACAACATTCAGCGGCAATCCAATCGCCAATCGTAATGATTTGTCCAGTCTCCTCTGCGATAGGGATAAAGTCTTGGGGGGAGATAACACCAAATTTAGGGTGGTTCCAGCGCAGTAACGACTCGAATCCACTCACTTGATCGGTTTGAGTTTCGTAGATTGGTTGATAAACCAAAGAGAGTTGCTTGAGTGCAAGGGCGCTCGTCAATTCCTGCTCTAAGGTGAATCTCTGCTTGGCCTGCTTAAACATTGCCTCGTGAAAAAATACTACCTTGTCGCAACTCGAATTTTTCGCTTGGTACATAGCAGTGTCGGCCTCTCGTAAAATTTCAGTTAACGAGCGGTTGCGGTCGGTGACCACTGAAATACCGATACTGGCGCCAATATGGCAAGATTGGCCATTTAAGATATAGGGCTGGCTAAGAAGCTGAGCGTAACGTTTACAGATAATACTCAATGAAGATTGGGTGACTAATTCAGGCAGGCAGATCACGAATTCATCACCACCAAATCGAAAGCTAATGTCATTGTTTCGACAGTTGGACTTTAAACGGACCGCAACAAGTTGTAATAACCGATCTCCGACGAGGTGTCCCATGGAATCGTTGATCATCTTAAACCGGTCGAGATCGATAAATAGAATCGCAAACCCTTGGCTTTCTCCCCTCGACAGCAACGATAGTCGAGTTTCTACTTCTTGACTCAAAGCGGTGCGATTATAAAGACCAGTTAAGCTGTCTTGGATTGCTTGAATCGCTAAGGTTTTGGTTTTTTCTTTGATGACTTGGTCTGAAACCTCTAATCGACCGCTATAGAAATTGGCTGTCAGTGTTGCGCTGCTTGTTAATAATAAGATTAAGAAGACCAATACCGCACCGTAGAGAGTGATACTGCCAGTGCGATCAACCGTAGATATTGTAAAAATCCAGTTTTGATTAAACAAAGGAATATCGACTTGCCGTTCCAAGGTGTTAATCGTCTCGGATAGCTTTTCATTACTTAAATGTGTGTTGATGTGAGATTGGAAAAGAATGCGATCGGCTGGAATGGAATAAACACTGATTCCTCGCTCAGTTGAGTTTATCTCGGCCTGCCAAGCGACACCAAGTAGTTCATGTAGAACAATATGTGCAATCAAGAATCCATTGGGATTGTCACCCGTTCCATAGGTCGGTAAAAAGAGTTTTACGCCTAATTGTTGTTCTTGCTCAAAATGTGCGATGCCAAATCCCCCCGAACTTAAGGCTGTTTGAAGGGCAAATATATTTTCAGGTTGGCTTTCAATTCTAAATCCAAGCTCATCACTCATTTCGAAAGTAGAAGAGATATAAAAGACTGGTAATGTCGCATTTTGCAAGTAGTCGGGTAGGCCTTGCAGTTCAATGCTTTCGGGAGAAACCGTATATCCCAAAAATCCGTTTTCTTCGGCTAATTGTTCAAGTCGGGCAACTTGGTTGTTAGGCGTAAGGGGAGCCCAGACAATGGAACGAATACCGCTTTGTAAGCCAGTACGATTATGAAGAAACTGCTCGAACTGCTTTTGTGAAGGTGCGTTACCAAATTCTAAAAAAGCGCGTGTCGCGTGCATCAAACTCTGGATACTACTCAAAGTTTGATTTAGTGATTGGAGCTTAGTGTCGAGCTGTCGTTCAAGCAAATCATCCATTTGCTTAGATTCATAAGAGAATACGGTGAAGACACTTGCTGCGGCAAGTGTAAGCCCAGTGAGCCAGATAAGCCCAACGTGTTTAAGTGAAAGAGAAAGCTTCAAAACATCGTATAAGTTAGTAACCTTTCATAAATGGTAATGATTATTAATACTTGTGTAAATGATAATTAATAGCATTATTTGTATTTGAAGATATCTCATTGTTAATACAAGGTTTTAAAAAAGAAAAATTGGGCGTTGAACAATAGATTGCAGCCGCGAGTAGTGAAAATTTGTACTACTGTGCTTTTAGCAAGGTATTGATTTCAGTTTGATAGCTCTGTTGGACAAGCTTGAGTTTGTTCAGTAACTCATAAATATTTCTCGTGAGCTCTAAGTTACTTTGATAGTAACGATAACTGGCGACGACGTTTGTAGTCAGTTTATCCGCTTGACAGTGTTGGCTAATATGCTGCCAAATCTCACTAAGGTCTATCACTTCGGCATTTAATTGATGAATAGATTTGAGTTCTTCATTAATAGATTGGACGATATGCTGAGACGCCTCAATCTGCATTTCCATTCTCTGTTTGGAGGCGTGTTGGCCATTTTTCCATAGGGTGGCAAGCTCGGAACGTGAAAACTCTTGATGCAACAGTGGTTGGAGGGAGTGATGTTGCAGGAGTTGGTTAAAGCGCTGGGCGTGATAGTTATATATTTGGTCAGCTTGCTGCTGTAATTTGAGGGTGTCATTCCAAGTTTGAGCATCACAGTGAGCACCATTACTAGGAAAAGGTAAAGTGCAAAGGCAAGCTGCCGCTATAGTATTAATAACCCTATGCCATTTCATACTGGTTCTTTTACTGGTCTGAATGTCATCGTCCCAAACCACATAAGTATAGGAAAGATTCAATTCCAATATGAAAAAGATAATCATGGCTGTCTTATTGTTACTTGGTGTTGCCTGTGCTGGTGGTGGGTATTACATCTTTTACTATAAGCCTCAACAAGATGCTGAGCTCGCCAAACTGATGGCTGAGCAAGAAAAAGTCGAGCCTATCGCTATGGTAGAAGAAGAGGAAGAACAAGCGCCGCCTAAGCCACCCGTTACGGATTATTACGTAAGCCCCGATAAGCTAGGCGTTCGTGAATCTCCTGATTACGATGCATTTGTTGAGAGTGTTGTTTACCGAGGCGACAAGCTGCACGTACTAGAAAAGAAAGATGGGTGGGGGAGAATATCGCCATATTATGTTTATGAAGATGGTGGGCAGGAAGTCGCAGAGTGGGTGCCAATGGAAGCACTATTGGAAGTTGCACCGACTATTACAAAAGATGAGCGAACAGAAACCGTAAGTAGCTATATTGAGAAGTCTGATGACTTTAAACAGCATTTCGAAATGTTTGTTAAAAAGACTGATCAGTTACTTAAAGATAAAACCTGCGTACCCGAAGATTTCGAAGAAACTAGCGGTTGGATGCGCTCTATCACTTTTAAACCGCGCTATGTCTATTTCGTCTATTGTGGTGGAATCAAACAAGCCAACAAGATTTATTTGGATGTAGAAACAGGCGAAATTTTCTATCGCTAGCACTTTATGAACAACCAAAACTGAAAGCTTAATTTTTAGAATATTTTAGTTGTGCGTAGGCGAAGGAAGGCCTACTATCAGCCTGTCTTTTATAATTGGTTACGTGAATGATTCAGCGCGTGATAAAACTTCTTTGGCTTGCTCTACTTGCGATGGTTTTACCAGCGCAGGCGGTGGCGTATTTTGCCCAAATTGAAGGTGATATCAGCTCGCGTCTAGAGCGTTCAGGTCCACAAGTCGCTTCGTTATCAAAAGCTGATTCTCAAGCAATATTTGACGAAGTCCGGAACGAACAACAATCAACCTCACAGCCAGTATCCCAAACTGAAAGCGATTCAGATGTTATAGCGATTATTAACTTAAGTCGCTGGGGTATGGCAGGTCGTCATATTGAAGATGGGGATCTAAATGAGCTTGGAAGTGATACTGTTAGTTCCAGCCAGGTTCCACCTTACAAATTATATTGCCACCCTTTATTAGCTCAAGCTTACTGGGCTGATCGATCATTTACCTCAAATCATAGAATCTCTGGCTGGAAAGAAAGCAACGCACTTTATGTCGCGTTGAATAGCCAATTCGCATAATCCCATCACTATCGCTGGTATTCATCATTGAATTTCGGGCGATAACTACCGCTACAAACTAATGACTTATTCGCTGATGTTGGTGTTTCACCACGTTGGTATATGAGCTATTGGCTTTCATTACATCTATTTCGTCGACTCAATGCTGATGTTGAGGAGACAAGTGCATTCTAAGAAAATTATATGAAGCGAAATCTAGCCACTAAGGCAAATAAAGCAAGATTAATGAACCATTATTCTGCTTGGAAATATGTCGTGCTTATCGTCACAGTTGTGATGCTAGCACTCAGTGCAATCCCAACATGGTATGGCGAACAACCGTCTATTCAGGTGACAACGTCACAATTTGGTTCAGTACTTAATAATCCAGTTGAGCTAAACCGTTACCTCGATCAAAACAACATCCAAGCAAGCGAGATTACTCAGCAAGGTAATGCAACGACATTGGTGTTCGAAGATGAAAGTCAACAAACACATGCGCGTGAAGTGCTCAACAAGTTGGTAGGAAAAGAAGATACGATTACCTTTTCTTACGTTTCGGTCGCACCTAAATGGCTTGGTGAAATGGGTTTCAGCCCAATTAAATTAGGTTTGGATTTACGTGGCGGGGTGCAATTCCTACTAAACGTTGATATCGATAAAGCGTTTGAAGAACAACGTAATACGCTTGTAGATGAAATGCGTGACATGCTTCGCCAAGAGCGCATTCGTGGTGTGAAGTTCTCTCAAGTCGGTGTTGATGGCTTTGATGTGAAGAGTCAATCTGAAGATGCATTGAATAAAGCTGCGTCTTACATCAGCCAGAACTACCCAGGTTGGGAAGTGAAACATCACTCAGATTACCTTGCAGTTAAGCCAACACAGCAGAACAAGACTGAGTTCCAGACGGTAACCATTTCTCAAAACTTGAAGATCATGCGTGACCGAATCGAAGAGTTAGGTATCACGGAAGCCTTGGTTCAACGTCAAGGTGAGCACAGTATTCGAATCGAATTGCCTGGTGTTCAAGATCCATCTCAAGCGAAAAACGTGATTGGTGCGACGGCGACCCTAGCATTCCACGAAGCAAAGTCTCCTTCTGAAGGGGTTGGCTACGGAGATATTGTTCTTAAAGACAATGACGGTCGTGATGTTGTTCTTGCTAAACGCGCGGTACTAACGGGTGAACATATCGTTAACGCTCGTGCAGGTATCGATAATATGGGCTTCTCTGAGGTGAATATCTCTCTTGATCATGCAGGTGGTAAGATCATGAGCGATTTCTCTGGTAAGCACATCGGCAAGCCAATGGCGACGGTATACAGCGAATACACAACCAATGCGAAAGGTGAAACTGAACGTAGCGAACGTGTAATTAGTGTAGCGACTATCCAATCACAACTAGGCAGCCAATTCCGAATTACTGGCGCTGGTTCAATGGAAGACGCACAAAACCTTGCCTTGTTACTTCGCGCGGGTTCATTAACTGCGCCAGTAACGATTGTTGAAGAGCGTACTATTGGTGCGTCACTAGGTGCTGAAAACATTCAAAATGGTTTCGCCGCTTTAGCTCTAGGTTTGGCGATGACACTAACCTTCATGGCATTGTGGTACCGCCGTTTAGGTTGGGTAGCTAACGTTGCCCTTATCGTCAACATGATCAGTCTTTTGGGTCTAATTGCTTTACTACCGGGCGCTGTTCTCACGCTTCCTGGTATCGCAGGTTTGGTATTGACTGTCGGTATGGCGGTGGATACTAACGTTCTGATTTTTGAGCGTATTAAGGACAAGTTGGCAGAGGGGCGTACCTTTGCTCAGTCAATTGACTTGGGTTTTGGTAGCGCGCTAAGCACCATTCTTGATGCAAACATTACAACTATGATTACGGCTGTCGTGCTTTATTCAATTGGTAATGGTCCTATTCAGGGTTTTGCATTGACTCTAGGTCTTGGTCTTATGACCAGTATGTTCAGTGGCGTCTTTGCCTCTCGCGCTATTATTAACTTGGTTTGGGGACGCGACAGCCGTCGTGATGTAAGGGTTTAATCATGGTTGAGTATCTAAAACACAATATCCGTCGTATTCGCTATATCACGAGTTTCGTTTCTGTTGCGCTGATGGTGATTTCACTGGTCGCGTTAGGTGCGCGTGGTCTAAACATGGGTCTAGATTTTACCGGTGGTATGGTGACAGAAGTTCAAGTGGATAACACTCTTACCAGTAATGATCTACTCGGTGCTCTAAAACCTGCATTGGGTGAATTTACCTCTGCGACTCACTCTGATGATGCTGGTCGTTGGGTTATTCGATACCCAATTCCTGAGCAGGGTAGTGAAGCTCCGGATATGACAAAAGTGTTGTCCAAAGTTTCTCATCACGTTACGGTTGTTAGTAATAGCATGGTGGGATCTCAGGTAGGTGAAGACCTAGTTGATCAAGGCGGTTTAGCGCTATTGATTTCGATGATGTGTATCCTGGGTTACCTCTGTTTCCGATTTGAATGGCGTCTAGCTAGTGGTTCACTTCTCGCTTTAGTTCATGATGTCGTATTAGTCCTTGGCTTTTTTGCCGCGACTCAAATGGAATTCAACCTAACAGTCTTCGCGGCGATCTTAGCAATATTGGGTTATTCGCTGAATGACTCGATTATTATCGCTGACCGTATTCGTGAGCTATTGGTTGCTAAGCAATCTACACCAATCGAAGAGATTAACGATCAATCGGTGATTGCTACTTTCTCACGGACTATGGTGACATCGGGTACGACGTTACTTACGGTTTCTGCTCTTTGGTTAATGGGTGGTAACGCGTTGGAAGGTTTTGCGACGGCAATGTTTATCGGTATTTTGTCTGGCACATGGTCGTCAATCTCGATTGGTACTGTATTGCCTGAATGGCTAAAACTCGAGCCTAAACATTACTTGCCTGTTGAGGTAGATTCAGCGCCTTAAGCGAACATCTTTGTTAGGGTAAATTGCATATTAAGGGCTAGAGAGCGATCTCTAGCCCTTTTTATTTACATTGTAAATGCTCGTATTATCGGGCTTTGTAGCCAGTGCATGGGATTTGTAATGTTTGATAGCAAATAGTACAGGCTAATGCTCAATAACAAAAAAAGCCTCCATGAAGGAGGCTTGAATTTACAAGGAAAAGAATCAGGGAAGATTACATTGCTGCTTCGAAGATTGCAGAAATTTCTTCATGTGTTGCTTGTTTAGGGTTGGTAAATCCACAAGCATCTTTTAGCGCATTGTCAGCTAGAGTAGCGATATCTTCTGGTTTAGCGCCAAGCTCGCGGATGCCTGCAGGAATACCTACATCTTTTGCTAGTGCTACAATTGCGTCAATTGCCGCGTCAGCACCTTGCTCTGCGCTCATACCTTCAACATTCACGCCCATAGCTTTTGCTACATCACGTAGACGATCAGGGCACACTTGTGCGTTGTAGCGCTGTACGTGTGGTAGCAAAATTGCGTTACAAACGCCGTGAGGTAGGTCGTAGAAGCCACCTAACTGGTGCGCCATTGCGTGCACGTAACCTAGTGATGCGTTGTTGAATGCCATGCCTGCCATGAATTGCGCGTAAGCCATTTGCTCACGAGCTTCGATGTCTTCACCGTTTTCTACTGCTGTACGCAAATGAGCTTGAATTAACTCGATTGCTTTGATAGCTACAGCGTCCGTAATTGGTGTTGCCGCAATCGATACATAGGCTTCAACTGCGTGAGTTAGAGCGTCCATACCCGTAGCTGCGGTTAAAGAAGCCGGTTTTGCAAGCATTAGCTCCGGATCGTTAACGGAAATTAAAGGTGTCGTATGCTTATCTACGATAGCCATTTTAATGTGACGTTCTTCATCAGTGATGATGCAGAAACGTGTCATCTCAGAAGCAGTACCTGCTGTCGTGTTGATTGCAATAAGTGGAAGCATAGGCTTAGCAGATTGATCTACGCCTTCGTAGTCACCGATCTCGCCACCGTTAGAAGCAACCAATGCGATGCCTTTAGCACAATCGTGAGGAGAGCCGCCACCTAGTGAAATAACAAAGTCACAATCATGTTCTTTTAATAGAGTTAAACCATCTTTAACGTTGCTAATTGTTGGGTTTGGTTGAGTGCCGTCGAAAACAACCGTTTCTACGTCGCGCTCTGTTAGAAGGTCTTGCACTTGCTTGACCATACCGATCTGGCTAAGGATTTTATCTGTTACGATTAGGCCTTTTTTGAAGCCTTGAGATTGAATGCTGTCTGTTGCGTCTTTAAGGCAACCTGCGCCCATTAAGTTTACTGTAGGGATAAAAAATGCACTTGTCATTGGATTGCTCCATTCTTATAGGATTTAGAAGTTGCATTTAGACTCGCATAAAAATCCGTAAGTCAGAATTGATCCTGAGCAATTATCTAATCCAAAAAAGGTATTATTGCTTCAGAAGTGTGATGTAACTCTTGTTGCATAGTTGTTGAGAATAATATTGTTAAATATTAGTGGGTTAGCGCAATCGCTTTTTCAACAGATAGTGAAATATTATTCAATTAGATTATTTGCTCTACTTTTGTTCAGTTACGAAAAAGCCGATTAAGAGCGTTCTTAATCGGCTTTCTATGGTTGGTTTTTTACTCGTCTAGCTCGTTGTCTTGTTCTTGTTCATTTGTGGTATCAAGCTCTTCGTCATCTTGCTCGGAATAATACTTAACGACAAAAGGAGTGAGCATCACTGAGGAAGGGAAAAAACGTTTCATAGGAGACTCCACGAAGCAAAGGTATGAGTTAATTCTCCTTGTTATAGTGGGTTCATATATTGCTATAGGTCATAGATTTCTTGGGAATTTCAGGAGTCTATTGAGATTGGGCGACTGATCACGTTGGTGGTTTAAGGCCTTGTTGAATGTGGAGAGGATGAGTTTTTACTACCATTTTCAGTAAAACGATTTACACTAGCGGCATCAATCTTAGGAGGAAGAAATGAAGTACGATTGGATCTTATTTGATGCTGACGAAACCCTGTTTCATTTTGATGCTTTTAAAGGGATGCAGCTGATGTTTTCTCGTAAGGGTGTTGAATTTACTGAAGATGATTTTGAACATTATCAACGAGTTAATAAACCACTTTGGGTTGATTATCAGGATGGAAAAATTACGGCTTCGGATCTAAAGCATACTCGATTCATTGAGTGGGCTGAAAAGCTAGGGACAACGACGTCTGAGTTAAACAGCGCGTTTTTAGAAGCCATGGCTGACATTTGTACTTTGTTGCCAGGAGCAAAAGAACTGATGGAAGCGTTACACGGTAAAGCTAGGTTAGGTATCATCACCAATGGTTTTACTGAACTGCAAGCGATTCGACTTGAGCGAACTGGTATGAGCGAGTTTTTTGATCATATCATTATTTCTGAAGAGGTCGGCGTAGCAAAACCTGATGCGGGAATTTTTGATTACGCTTTTCAAAAAATGGGATTACCTTGCAAGACCAAAGTTCTGATGGTGGGTGACAACCCTCACTCCGACGTTCTAGGCGGTATCAACTTTGGTATTGAAACTTGCTGGCTGAACAGCGGTCAGTTAAGTGATATCGAAGGCATTACACCAAGTTACAACGTTTCTTCCCTATATGAGTTAAAAGAAATACTCATCGCGTAATAAATGCTGATCTTTACCTAACTGTGTCGAGTATAAGCTAGCAGACGTTATAGAGGAGTACGTTTCATGGCGATGGTAGGTAGAATTGTCAATTGGGATGAAAAACATGGCTTTGGATTGATAGAGTCATCCGGCATTCCTGAAAGAGTGTTTTTTCATGTTCGAGATATGGATGTGGAAGCACTGCCTCCTTTTATTTCCGAGCGAGTTGTATTTGATATGGAACGCGACCTGAATGGGTGTGGTATTGCCATTCATATATTACCCATTATTTGATTACTTTTGTTTTGCGTGTTTTGACACGTAGTCTTGTAGACATTTTTTCTCGTGGATAGAAAACGTTTCGTCCAATACAGATATTTTATTAATTCTATCCACGCGGAAATGACGATAATCATCTCGTAGCTCACACCAAGCGACTAGCGTCCAAATCTTCCCCCAAAATATCTGACCAAGTGGCTGCAACTTGCGAATTGTCGTTTCTCCACTTTGTGCAGTATAGTGAATTTCAACTTTGCACTTGTTGTCTGTTGCATGGCGTAAAATCTGACCGTAACAGGCGGTCTCTGTTTGAGTGTGGATATCAGGAACTATGATTGAGAATTCTTCTACTTGCTGTTTTAGTTTGTCAGGTAAGACAGAAAGAATTTTTGTTGAAGCAGAACGAGATGCATCGGCCAACTCTGTATCTGACCATGCTCGTACCATTCTCATACCGAGCTCTAGTGCCATCATCTCTTTTTCAGTAAACATAAGAGGCGGTAAGTGGGAACCAGCTTGTAAAACATAGCCAATGCCTGCTTCTCCTTGAATAGGGACACCTGAAGTAACGAGAGATTGAATATCCCGATAAATGGTTCGTTCACTCACACACATCGCTCTAGCCAGTTCAGATGCGGTTACCGCGTAACGCTTTGAACGGAGCACTGTCAATAACTCAAATAGGCGCTCAGATTTACTCATGGTATCCCTTTGTGTTGAGAGTGAGGGCAGTGATTGCCCTCGATACGGATTACATCGCTTTTTGATACTTAACCGCGAGATCATCCATCTTAATCGACTGGTGTTGCATGTCTACGCTTTGCGGATCGATGAGCGCCATTAATGGTTGGCAATCTGGAGATGAATCAAACTTCTCACCTGCTGCCTTCGCACTTTCAAGAGAATCCCAATAAACAATATCAGTCCAAGTGTCGGTCTCAGAGTTATAGCTGGTGGATCGATATTGAAAGCCTGGCAAGTTAGCGATAAATTTTTGGCTTTGCTTTGATGCCTCGATCAACTGTTCGTGATCAGTGTTTTCTAGAAGCTTGAAGGTGACGATTTCAACAACGTTATCCATAGTAGGTTCCTTTCTGTACTTGGTTAATTCAGAAACATCATAAACGGGGGAGTTGTCAGAACATGTCAGGAGTGATTATTGATTGCTTTATAGCCTACTAGTTGCGTAATTGTGATCTTGATTATGTCGGTTGTTTCTTATGGTGTCTATATTTGAACTGTACAGTTGTGAACCTATAATTTTATAAGACAGATACTTCAAACGACAGAGTTGAAGCAACAGGGCTAGGAAGATGGCGATACAAGGAACGATCAGTGAGTGGGACCACCACAAAGGCTATGGATATATTGCAGTTGATGATCAAGAAGCGCAAGTACGATTTCACTTGTTTGACTTCGAGGCATTTGGTCATCCGCCAAGGCTAAGAGACCGAGTTCAATTTCGTCTAGCAAAAGATGCGCAAGGGGAAATCAAAGCTGTTCATGTTGAAAGGAAATTTGTTTTTAATTTTCCTCTAGCGGTCGCGATTTGGTTCCTATCGACCATGGTTGCGAGTGTCTTTCTATTAAATTTTCCACCCATTGTTCTTATCATCGCGTTGGCGATATCAACGGTGACCTACCTTGTTTATGCCGTTGATAAACAAGCCCAACATACAGGGGGCATGCAGATTCCTGATGTTTGCTTTCATGTTTTGAATCTACTTGGGGGCTGGCCAGGAGCAATGCTTGCTCAATCGGTTTTACACCATAAATACAATAATATCGGATTTAAGCTGCTTTTTTGGCTCTCAATGGCAGCGAATATTGCGTTTTATTGTTGGACATTGACTTACCAAGGTAGTCTTGTATTAGCGCATTACATTAGCCAGTTTCAGCTAATTATAGCCAGCTTTTAGTTAGCATCGCTCTGCACTTTTAGGGTACTATTTGTCAAGGTTGCGGGTAAGTTTATATATTCTCAACGCCTGCAACTAATTGATAAGTGCTTGGAAAATAAGGGTGACTGTGCAGTACGTAAAAATTAAAGATGTTATCGTCGAACAGATTGAATCTGGCATGTTGTCACCTAATCAAAAACTGCCATCTGAACGCAAGTTAGCAGAATCATTTGACACGACACGCGTTACATTACGTGAGGCCCTTTCATTACTTGAAGCTGAAGGGCGCATATATAGGGAGGATAGACGTGGCTGGTTTATCTCTACAGCGCCTGTAAAATACGACCCAGCACAATCTCTTGGCTTTTCTGATTTGGCGAGAACGCATGGGCGAGAAGCTCGAACTGAGATTATCTCAGCTAAAACAATCCTTGCAGATAAACAAGCCGCAACTTTACTGAAGCTACAGCCTTTTTCCGATGTGTACCGAATCGATCGTGTACGGTACTTAGACGGTCGCCCAGTTGTTTACGTGACGAGTTACCTCCTTCCTGAGCGATTCTCAACGCTATTGAGTTTTGATTTATCGCAATCTCTTACCTCCATCATTACCGAGCATTTTGGTGTCCAATTTCACAAGGTACATTATCGTGTTTCTACTCGATCGTTGTTAGGTTTGACGGCTGGGGCTCTAAGAGCAACCACTGGAACACCAGCGATGGTGATTGAACGTGTGAATTATGATCGAAATGGGGGAGTGATTGGTTGTACTATCGAGCAGTGGAGGCATGATTCGATAAATATAGAATCGACGGTAGAGCTATTAATGTCATCATCCTAGTCGTAGTGCATGTTGTCGTTGAAGGCTAGGTATTGCATTATTTTTTGCTGATTTAACTTCTTTATTTAAAAAGCCCCGGACTTCTGAGCCGGGGCTTTCTTATTTCATCGTTGAGATATTAGCTTTCTGCTTCAACCATTTGAGGTGCTTCTTCAGCGCGAGCAGTTGCGAGCATCTTACGGATAATCACAGAACAAACTAGAGCGATAGCGACCATAACAACCGCAAGAATCGTTAGTAGCTGGAAGTATTCGCCATAAACGGTTTGTACGATTTCTTGAGTGATCTCTTGTCCTTTTTCAAGCGCAATCGAAGTAGAGAATACCGCACCAACAATTCCACTTAATGCCATTGCGACAGAGAATAGTGATACCGAGAAACCTTCAATGTGTTTTGGCGCTACAGAAAGGATAAACGCAACCACTAAGCTACCCACGATAACTTCAGCAAATGCTTGGAAGAAGTGGATAACGAGGAAAACCTCAGGGCGAATAACTACGTCTTCACCGATGTTCATTACCGCCATGGTAAGAATACCAAAGGCAATCGCTGTAAAGATAAACGCGAAACCAATTTTTGTCGCTGTAGAGAAGTTGATGCCTTTTTTCTCTAACGATGAGAACGTCATAGAGATTACAGGGCCTGCGATAATACACCACAGTGGGTTCATCGCCATCGAAGCTTCTGGCGCAATCGGGATGATGTTAAACAGATCACCGCGCATAGTATTGATTGTCACCATAGTCATGGAAGTCATCATTTGACCATAGTAAACAAAGAAGCAGGTGGTTAGCACAGTCATGATAAGAATAGTGCCCATTTTGAGCGCGTCTGATTTGCCTGATTTCACCATCAAAGAAATGAAGTACAAAATTGCGGCTGCGCCAATTGCGTATACGATGTTCTGACCAATATCCATGTTTGAGAACATGAAGAAAACAAGGCCAACCATTGCTGCTGAAAGCGTTAAAAAAGCAACCCAGTTTTTAGCACTAACTGGCTTTTTATCGATTTCCGCAGCAACACCAACAAGTTGTTTGTTGAAGATGACAAGAGTAACAAATGCGAATCCAGCCATAACAGCAGAAAGCGTAAAGCTACCGTGGAAGCCAATAACCAGCACGAACATTGGAAATAGGTATTGACCTAAAAGGGCACCCACGTTGTTTACAGAGTAGTTAACAGGGTAGCCATTTTCGAAGTCTTCTTCAGAGGCAAAAGTACGTTTGTAAAGACTAGGGTATGAAGGAGACATCAAACCACGAGCATAACTTGCAAGTGCAATACCGACCAAGCTCATAGGTACATTGGTCGTTGATGCGCCAAGAACGAGCAGAGTGTAACCAGTAGCAAAAGTACCGTAGGCAATAGTTAAAGAACGGTAGGCACCGAGGAATTTATCTGCTATAAAGCCGCCCGCAATTGCGAAAAGCGGACCAATAGAAGAGAACGCGCCCACTACCATCATGGTATCTGCTTCACTATACCCAAGATCTTCTAAGAAGAAGCGGGTTAAGATAACCATCACACCGTAGAATGATAAGCCAAACATCGCTTGGCAGAACATCATTGATTTGTTGAGTTTATTCCACATAATAGTCTCATTATCTTGATATAACACAGGATTAACAACTAGATTAATCTTATTCTGTGGTATGTTATAAATTGAAACAATTATCGCAGAAAACATAATTGATGCACGAAATTTTCGTCAATTCGCATAAATTATTGTAATGAATTTGATCCAAATCGTTTGCGCTGGATATTTGTTGAGCAATATCGAATTTTAATCTGTGTCCTCTTCTATTTTTCTTCGACATTCTTTGTGATAGCCTGCGTCAAACGAGTTCAATTGTAAAAGGAACGTAACTCTATGAAAATCTTCAGTAACTTTGATAGTGGAAGTATCGAAGTCGTCAATACTGACGATAAGGACAACATTCAACTTAGAATCCCTAATGATAATCAGTCAGAATTCTATCAGTGGTTTCATTTTCGCTTAGAAACGGAAGCTGACCAGCCACATACGATCAAGTTACTTGATTTGAAAGGCTCTGCTTATCCTGAAGGTTGGAGTGGCTATGATGTTGTTGCTTCATACGATAGAGAGGAATGGTTCCGAGTTCCTGCTGATTACGATGGGGATACATTGAGTTTTACGGTTATTCCTGAACATAGCTCCATCTATTTCTCATATTTTGCCCCTTATACTTATGACCGCCATCTTGATTTACTGCACATGGCGCAAAATTCTCATCACTGTGAGCTAGAAACTTTAGGTCAGACTCTGGATGGGAATGACATGAGTTTACTTACTTTTGGCGAACCTGAAGACGGTAAGAAAAAAATCTGGTTGATCGCACGTCAGCATCCAGGTGAAACCATGGCCGAGTGGTTTGCTGAAGGTTATATTCAGCGGTTACTTGATATGGATGATACGAGCGCCCGTGCCTTGTTAGAAAAAGCGGTTCTTTATGTCGTCCCAAATATGAATCCGGATGGCGGTATTCGTGGTCATCTACGTTGCAATGCGATCGGGGTTAATCTTAACCGTGAATGGCAAGATCCTTCTATGGACCGTAGCCCTGAGGTTTTCTTAGTTCGTGAGCGTATGCTAAAGATTGGCGTTGATATGTTCCTCGATATTCATGGCGATGAAGCGATTCCATATAACTTTGTAGCCGGCTCTGAAGGGATTCCTTCTTACGATGAACGTCATGCAAACTTAGAAAATGCCTTTAAGCAGGCTCTTCATACTATTACACCAGAGTTCCAAGATGAGCATGGTTATGACAAAGATGAACCTGGCAAAGCGAATTTAACCGTTGGCTCTAACTGGGTTGCTGAACAGTTTAAGTGCTTGTCCTATACCGTAGAGATGCCATTTAAAGACAATAATGACTATCCCGATCCACTTTACGCTTGGTCACCTGAGCGTAGTGTTAAATTTGGTCACGACATGGTCAGTGCTGTTTTGGCGGTTACCGACCAGATCTAACGTTTGATTGATAGAAAAGAGCCCCGAACAACATTGTTATTCGGGGCTCTTTTTAGCGCTTATGAAAAAGCGTTATTCACACGGAGGAGCGACATGAATGACGGCTAATCCACCTAAAGACGTTTCACGATATTTTCGGTTCATGTCTTTACCAGTTTGATACATGGTTGCGATAACTTTATCCAAAGAAATAAGACATTTACTGGTACGTTTTAATGCCATTCTGGACGCATTTATCGCTTTCATAGCGCCCATAGCGTTTCGTTCAATACACGGTACTTGAACAAGCCCGCCAATTGGGTCACACGTCATACCAAGCGAATGTTCCATCGCAATTTCGGCTGCAATACATATCTGTTCATTGCTGCCACCTCTTAAAGCGGTTAACCCTGCAGCAGCCATAGATGAAGAGACACCGACTTCACCTTGACAGCCGACTTCGGCACCAGAGATGGATGCATTGGTCTTATAGAGAATACCAATCGCGCCGGCAACAGCGATAAAATCTTTGATCTGCTTAAGATCGAGTTCTTTGATGAATCTGTGGTAATACATAAGCACGGCAGGGATGACACCAGCAGCGCCATTGGTAGGGGAGGTTATGACCTGACCGCCAGCGGCGTTTTCTTCACTGACTGCAAAGGCAAATAGATTAATCCAATCCATTATCTCCATCGGATCATTTTCAATTGCTGCGTTCGCTTCAAGTTTTTTCAGCAGGTTTGGCGCTCGTCGAGTGACGTTTAAGCCGCCCTCAAGGATCCCCTCAGTTTCAAAGCCGCGTTGCATACAAAGAGACATGACTTTCCAAATCTGCTCTGATTTGGCATCGATCTCTTCACTGCTCCAAAAGCTAGTCTCGTTTTGCAAAATCATATGACCTAAACTAAAGCCATTTTGTTCAGCAACATTCAACATTTCGTCAGCGCTAGAGAATGGGAATGGAACCTCAACCTCTTTTTGTGAGGAGCCATTTGTCATCTCGTCAGCTGTCGCAATGAAACCACCCCCAATAGAATAGTAAGTTTCCGTCACGAGTTGCGTTCCGAGCGCGTCATAAGCTGTAATCGACATTCCGTTTTCATGAAGCGGTAGGTTGTCAGTATGGAATAAAATGTCACTCTCATAGCTGAAGTTGACTGTGTGTGCTGATGCTAGGCTGAGTGAACAGCCATCAATGGCTTGTTGTAGGGCCATTTTTGCACTGGTCATTTTTATGGTATCGGGTTTGTTACCGATCAAGCCTAGTATGACTGCACGATCAGTATGGTGGCCTTTACCCGTCAAAGAAAGAGAACCAAATAAATCAACTTGTACTCGATGCGTTTTACTAATTGACGGGGCGAGCAATCGAGTAAAATGATACCCTGCGAGCATAGGGCCATTGGTGTGGGAGCTTGATGGCCCCACGCCTATTTTGAAAATATCGAATATCGACAGCATAAGTCTGTTTCCTGTATATATGTGCTGACAAGGCTTGTGCTCAAGCTCTCTTAATAATAGTTAACATAATGTTAACTGGGCTTAAAGCTACCGACAAAATTTCATTTTGTACAGATATCATTAAAACAGAGGGATATAAGTGAGAACTGGTCAAACTGAGAGTATTCGCGATGTGATCATCGTCCTTGGTAAACGATTGGTGTGTGATGAACTAACGTTAGAGGGCCGTTCTAGGGTTGAAGCGTTATCAGAGTTTCTTAGCCGCTATAACCTTAAACAGACGGCATTAGTTTTTTGCGGCGGAATTACGCAAGGACAGACTTGCTCTGAAGCGGGAGCAATGTTTCGTTACTATCAGCAGATAAAGTCGCGCGGTTGCAAAGAACCCCAAATAATTATCCTTGAAGAAGAATCAACCAACACGGTTGAGAATATTGAAAACGCAGCAATCAAGTTGAACTCTAGTGAAATTAGTTTATCTGATCAGCAGGTGACGGTGAGCTTTGTAAGCAATGACTACCATTTAGAGCGGATTTTTCAGATTCAATCATTAATGGATGAACAAGGGTTATTGAGGGTATTGAAGCAACGTTGTGAGAAAGCTGGACTGCCAATACGAATTCCAACAGGAAGAAATGCGCACTGTTACGTCACTTATCCGCATCGAACAAAGCAAGGTTTAGCTTTCTTGGCGCTGGACGAGTTAACGGTGTATCGCGTTTATTTGGAGGGCGTTGTTAAACATGCATTTAGTCAGCCGAATAAGCTTGTACGTTGCCAACCCGCTATTATCGCGCGCACTGCCATTGAGCGACTATTGGATATAGGGTTAGAACAAAGTACGAAAGAGAAAATTGATCTGCTTGCGAGCATTATTGAACAAACAGATGAGAATGCATCTATTGAGTTAATACAGAGGAAGCTCAATCAGTTTAACGTAGAGTTAACCGCTTTGAATCGTCGTTTGGATCCTGAAAGCGGTTATCGCTAAACGTGCTTAAGATTTTTGGTCTTGTTGTTGGCTGTTTCGATAGTACTCCCATTGTTCTGCACGATTACCATCGGGTAAGACGCAGTAAGTAACGCGTTTGGCATTTTCGTCTACAGTCTCTAACTCTCCACCTTGCTTAACACAATATACAGCAGCCGGGTTAGCCATGGATGTGTACTCTTTTACTTGGTATTCATCGTCAGATTGGCTAGCACATCCAGCCAAAACTAAGGTGCCTATAAATGACAAAAAAAGAGGGGCTTTTTTCATTCTATTTCTCCAATGGGATCAATAACTCGCGAGTGAGTATAGGATAAGCGTGAAAAAACATTGTCTTAAGTTTGTTAAAAGATGGAGTAGGACTAGAATTATAAGATACAGATCATACTAACTAACCGTTTTGTTGATGAAACATTAGGGCTAGTTATAATAAGGTATCTTATACTATTAATTTTGCATGAGCATAGGATGTGCAAGATGTCAGAGCAGAAATTCCGACTGGTTACTCGTAGTGATTTTGACGGCCTAGTGTGTGCCGTACTATTAAAACAATTAAATCTTATTGATGATATCAAGTTTGTTCACCCAAAAGATATGCAAGATGGAGTGATTGAAATTACTTCTCGCGATATCGTAACAAATTTGCCTTATGTTGCAGATGCCCATTTAGTTTTTGACCACCACCTTTCAGAGACAATTCGAACTCAAGGTGAAAAAGCTAACCATATTATTGATCCTGAAGCGCCATCCGCTGCGCGCGTTGTATGGGAGCACTATGGAGGAGAAGAGACTTTTCCAAGTGATTGGTTAGATATGATGGAAGCGGTTGATAAAGGCGATTCAGCTCAGTTTAATCGAGACGAAGTACTAGATTCTGACGGTTGGAACTTACTCAACTTCTTGATGGATGCTCGAACTGGGTTAGGGCGTTTTAGAACGTTTCGTATTTCAAACTACAACTTAATGATGGATCTTATAGAGTATTGTAAGAACCACTCAATTAAAGAAATTCTAGAACTGCCTGATGTCAAAGAGCGCATTGATCTATATCGTGAACATGAAGTGCTGTTCAAAGACCAGATTCAACGTTGTGCAACAGTGCACGATAACCTCGTTGTGTTGGACTTGACTGACGAAGAAACCATTTACGCGGGTAACCGATTTATCATTTACGCGCTATTCCCTCAATGTAATATATCCATTCACAAGATGTGGGGCTTCCAAAAACAGAATACCGTGTTCGCGACAGGTAAATCAATCTTTGACCGAAGCTCTAAAACTAATGTAGGTGAATTGATGCTCAAGTATGGTGGTGGCGGTCATAAGGCGGCGGGTACGTGCCAAATTGACAATGACAAAGCGCCAGAAGTACAGCAAGAGTTGATAGCAACAATTACAGCTGATGGCTAATCAAGGCTAAGCACCTTAAGCAAAAAGAGCCCCGATAAAACTATCGGGGCTCTTTTTATAACTAGAATACTGCTTACAAAGGCATTACTCGATTTCGTCCTAATTGCTTCGCTTCGTAAAGAAGTTTATCTGCTCGTTCAATCAGTGATTCCGGGCTTTCATTTAGCTGGAACTCGGCCACACCAAATGAGGCAGTAATATTGCCAACCTGTTTACCAGAACGCTTATCTTTGATTGATAGCTTTTCAATTGAACGTCGCAAACCATCAGCGTATTGGCGGGCAATTCGTAGCTGCTTGTTTGGAACAATCAGTGCGAACTCTTCGCCACCGAATCGATATGCATGGACACCGTCACGTGCATTAATGTGTAGGCGTTTCGCAATTCCTTTGATAACGCTGTCACCAAATAAATGGCCATAGTTATCGTTGTAACCCTTGAAGTGGTCAATATCGGCTAGGACTAAACAAAGGCTTTGACCAGATTGACAAAGGGTTCTAATGTCATTATCAAAAGAGCGTCTGTTGTAAAGGCTGGTTAAGCTATCGAACAGGGCATCTTGTTGAACTTCTGCGAGCTCACTCTTAAGGCGTTGAATTTCTTCGCTGGCGGACTCGAGTTGATTGTTTAGGAAACGGGTGGAATGTCTTATTTCTTTGGACTCTTCAACCAGTTGACGAACCACAGACATGACTTCTTCAAGCGACATGCTTTCATTCTCTACCTTTTCAAGGTTTTGAAAGCTCTTGTCTATCATCGCTGAAAAGTTTGAAGTATCTGCGAGAGTATCAGTCATTGAAGAGGCGACTTGGCCTACTAGCAATTCAATATTTGCTCGAAGATCTTTTATGTCTGTTTCCGCACGGCTAGCAACATAGTTTTTGTACAATTGTTCTCCAGTTGCAGGGGGACAAATGCCATAGTTTTCTAGCACGCTATCAAGTTCACGGTTCATCTGCGGAATCGCATTGTCCACATACGTGTACCAAAGTGCGTAGTTAGCAGGTGTGGCCGCTACATGATTTTTCATCATAAGAGGGACGGCTTTTTTTAAATTTGCCGTCGATCTTTTGTAATCGTCGTCGGTCATTCGTTATTACAATCTTATCAAACTTACCAATTAACTTAAGATTAGCGGATTTGTCACTGAGATGCTTGAGTTAATATCAATTAAATGCAAATTATTAATAATAATTATGAGGTTAAGCGGAAAATTAAATGGTTTAAAAAGAGATAATTTCTCTAAACTAAAAGTTTAGTTTTGGCGTTGTTTGTTATTTATACAACCCCACAGCTTTAGCATTAATTATTAGACGTTAACTTCTATCCGCTCGGTAACACTTTTCCCTGATTCTAGCATAGCGGCACCTCGCAACATGGCTTTGATAAGGTCACCTGCATTAAATTTCTCTAACGCTTCATGAGCACCAACTTGCTGAGCGCGGTCAACACAGATTTCACTGGAAAGAGAGGTATGGAGGATAATGTAGGCATTACTCAAACTGCTGTCGCTTTGAGTCTCAAATGCTAATTCATAGCCATCTAGCCCAGGCATTTCGATATCGCTAACCAATAGATCAATTGGATGCTGTCGGTTGGCTTCTTCACGCATGATTTCAAGAGCATCAAGGCCGTTATTACAGATCTGGTAGGGAATATTTATACTATCGAGAGCATCAGAAAGCTGCTTTCTTGCTATCGAGGAGTCATCTACCAGCAAAATATTGAGTGCTTTTAATCGTTCGCGCTCGATGTCGGTCAACATAGGAATATTCGTAGACTCATACTGCGGATAGATTTTAGCGAGCAGTAATTCTACATCAAGCATCTGAACAATTTGATCGTTGTAGCGCGTGATCCCTGTTACAAATACATTGTTGCCTGCTGATGGCGGCGTTGACTCGATATTCTTCCAGTCACACTCAATGATTTTCTCAATCGAACGTACCATAAAGGCAACCACGGTACGCAAACAATCCGTTACGATCAGGTAGCAGGATTTATACTCTTCGGCTTGGATTGGCCTAAAACCAATCGCTGCAGGCATATTAATGACCGGAATGGTCATATCTCTAATGGTGACAGTGCCGACGACATGATGATGCGAATAAGGAATTTGAGTCGTTGGTTGAAATGGTACGATTTCACGTACTTTAAGGGTGCCAATAGCAAACAGTTGTTTGCTGCTAGTTAAGGTAAACATCAGCATACCTTGAGATTGGTTTGCTTTGCTTGCGACTTTTGGCATAAGACTCTCAATGACACAAATTTATAAGGGACATTTAAATAGTAACCAAATTGGCGGGTTGTTCAATTAGGATGTGCAAAATGTGTCGCTGTTAGCTTACATAATCACCACGTCTTACTTATTTGTGTAGAAGTTGAGGTGAAGATCTCACATGAATCCGCTACAATCGCGCCGTTAATATAGGTTTTAGAGGCAATACCATGGCGAACACAGCAGCCGCGTTACACATTTTGGTTAAGCACAAAGAGCAAGCTGAAGACATCATCAAACAGCTTAAAAAAGGTGCAAAGTTTCAAACTTTAGCTAAGAAGTATTCCACATGTCCTTCTGGTAAACGTGGAGGCGATCTTGGTGAGTTTAAGCGTGGTCAGATGGTTCCTCAGTTTGACAAGGTGTGCTTTTCTGGTGAAACCTTAGTACCGCACTTAGTTAAAACCAAGTTCGGTTGGCATGTAGTGAAAGTGCTATACCGAACATAAGCATCAAACTAGTAAGTTTAGAATAGTAAGCCCTCGTATCCTACGGGGGCTTTTTATATTGAGGTTTACGGCTGAGATGCGTAAAAAGCGGCGATATCTCGTAAGTCTTGCTCGTTCAGTCGAGAGAGTTGGGCTTGCATCATTGCGGCCAAGTCTCCTTTGCGTAATCCATTTTGATAACTAAGCATGGATTGGACTAGATATTCTGCATTTTGCCCGTTTAGGTTAGGGTAGGTATCATTAACTGCTTGCCCATTGCTACCGTGACAAAAAACGCAACTCGGTGACTTTATTTTACCGAGCTCTGGGTTTCCATTGGCGTTAGCACTGCTTAGCGGTAGAAAAAGAAATAATGCTAACAGAGATAAACGTTGCTTCATTTAGGCTTCTCAACTTATTCAACTCTAAAAAGCATAAAGCTTCCCCTAAGGGGAAGCTCAATAGATGAATTGATAAATCAAAACTTGCTTACAGGTAAGATTTAATCTTTTCGACAAGCGTCAAAATATCTTGTTCAGAAACATCTTGGTGCGTCACGAAGCGAATAGGGTTTCCTGGCGAGATAATAATGGTCTCTTGCTTAAGTTTCTCTGCGATTGTGTTGATATCGATACTCTCATCCAGCTTAGCGAAAACAATGTTCGTCTGAACAAACTCTGCATTTACTTTAAAGCCAGGAAGAGTATTGAGTAACTCAGCTAATAATTTGGCGTTTGCATGGTCAACTTTGAGTTGTGGCACCGGATCGGTCAGTGCCATTTTACCAGCTACGGCTAAAATACCTGCCTGACGCATACCTCCGCCGACCATCTTTCTTATACGTCGAGCACGGGAGATAAACTCTGCATCGCCAAGTAGCAGTGAACCGATAGGTGCACCTAAACCTTTAGATAAACACACAGTCATCGAATCAAAGTATTGGGCGATCTCTTTTACATCAACATCGAGTGCTGCAACCGCGTTGTAAACTCGTGCTCCATCAAGGTGAAGTTGAAGACCGTGTTCGTTAACAAATTGACGAGCCTGGGCAAGGTATTCCATTGGCAGTACTTTGCCGTTGATGGTGTTTTCTAAACTTAGAAGTTTAGTGCGAGCAAAATGAGAATCGTTGGGTTTGATAGCGGCTTTAAGCTTGGCGAAATCGAGACTACCATCTGGCTCATTTTCAATAGGTTGTGGCTGAATTGAGCCTAACACTGCAGCGCCACCAGCTTCGTATTTATAGTTGTGGGCTTGCTGGCCACATAAATACTCGTCGCCACGCTGACAGTGAGCCATTAGCCCAAGTAAGTTGGCTTGGGTTCCAGATGTTGTAAACAGTGCGGCTTCGAACCCGTGTCGCTCAGCGGCCCATTGTTCAAGATCATTAACGCTTGGGTCATCACCGTATACATCATCACCTACAGGTGCTTTTGCCATTGCTTCACGCATTTGTGGTGTTGGCTGGGTAACGGTATCTGAACGAAAATCCATTCTTATTCTCCTAAATGTATCCACATAGTTTTGCTTTGCTTAAGCACGCGATGGTTTTTGCATCGGTGATTTCGCCGGAAACGATCATTTTTTCGAGTTGTTGTATTGGAAGAGTGATGACTTCAATGACTTCGTCGTCATCACATTCAAAGCGATTGGTCTTATTTAGGCCTTTTGCGACATACAAATACTGGATCTCGTCGCAAAATCCTGCGAGTGGAGTCACCTGTCCTAATGAAATAAGCTCACTTGCACTGTAGCCTGTTTCTTCTTCAAGCTCACGTTTGGCGCACTCTTCAATCTCCTCGTCATTTTCAATTGTTCCTGCTGGAAGTTCCAATAACCATTTCTTGAGTGATGGTCTGAATTGATTGATGAGAATGATATCCCCATTTTCGCTGATCGGGAGAATAACGGTTGCCCCTGGGTGAGCAATGGTTGTGTGTAATATCTCTTTACCATTTGGTAGCGTGATCGGCTCCTCAATGAGTGAGATGCGTTTCCATGTATGGAGGGTATTTCCCTTAGAAGGTGATGTCATACTTATAATTCTTTACAACTAACGCTGCCAATACCTTATCCGCTTCCCTCTTTGAAAGAAAGAATATTCAAGAAAATGGACTAATTAGGCTCGACACATTAAGTGATTTGCGCCCCAAAACTGCAAACATTGATTGCACTGAATTACAACGCGGGTGGTTTTGCTATAAAGATTTGTCCAATCTAGAAAATCTACTTGTAACAAAGTGATAACAAATGTATAAAATTATACATATAATTACCCTGGTAAACCTCAGAGGAACGCCAAATGATTAAACCTACTCAGGTATCCCACTCTCAAAAAGCGTTGCTCTCTGAAAGAATTAAAAAGCTTGCTCATGCTTTATCCGATGGCGTTTATGAACGCGAAGACACGATTAAGTTGTGTTTGCTGGCGGCGCTAGCGGGAGAAAGTGTGTTTTTACTTGGTCCCCCAGGTATTGCAAAAAGTTTGATTGCGAAGCGCTTGATTCAGGCTTTTGATAACTCTTCTTATTTTGAATATTTAATGACGCGTTTTTCTACCCCGGAAGAGGTGTTTGGTCCGTTAAGTATTCAAGAGCTAAAAGATAATGGTCGTTATGTTCGTTTAACTGACGGTTACTTGCCGACAGCTCAAGTCGTTTTCTTAGATGAAATTTGGAAAGCGGGCCCTGCGATCCTTAATACATTGTTGACTGTTGTGAACGAAAAAACGTTCAAGAATGGCAGTGAGATTGAGCGCGTGCCAATGCGACTATTAGTCTCTGCTTCAAATGAATTGCCAGATGAAGACAGCGGACTTGAAGCGCTATATGACCGTATGTTAGTGCGCGTGTTCGTAAATCGAATTCAGAATAAACAGAATTTCAAATCGATGCTGACGGTAGGTACGCCACAAGAAGCGAAAATTCCTCCAGGTCTCGCAATCACTGATGAAGAGTATCATCAATGGCAATCTGAGTTAGAAAGCTTATCTCTCACTGACGATGTGTTTGAAAAGCTGTATGACTTAAAAGATATGTTAGAGAAGGCGGCTAAAAACAGCACAGGCGTCGATATTTCCGATACAGATATGTATGTGTCTGACCGTCGTTGGAAAAAAGCAGTTAAATTACTCAAGGCGAGTGCCTTTTTTAATGGTCGTGATGCGATCAACCCGCTTGATCTTCTCTTGCTACAAGATTGCTTGTGGAACAGCCCGGAATCACGTGATGTGGTTCGAAATGTCATTAAAGAATTTGCACTTAAACACGCTTTTGATCAGCAAGAAGTTGAACAGCAAATTAACTTATGCCGTGAAGAGCTAGCAGAGATTCAAGAAGAACTTGAATCGGAATTCGGCATGATGTTGTCAATGGAATCAACAACAGGTCTGCTTAAAAAGCAAATCCACAGTTACGACATCTCTAACGCTAAAACTTACAAAGTAGGTAGTACACCGGACTTGGTGAAATTGGTGATACTCCACAGCAACATGTCAGTCTCTGAGTCCGAAAAAGGCGACAGTCGTTGGGTTTACGTACAGAAAAATGAACTAGAACGTGCTATCAAAGAGGGGCACGGGGATGTGTATGGTTATGTTAACCAAAACACTAATATGTGCCGCCTACGCTTTGATTTAGACGCGGGCAATAATCTCGTCATCAAAGATATCGCGAATCGTGGCATTCTTGTTTCTATTGTGACTAACGATGGGCTTGATGAAGGTGTTTATCAAGAGTGGCTGACAAAGGCTGAGCAGGCAATGGCGCAATTAAATAACGCAGAACACCATCTTCGTAAGGTTCGCTCAAATTTCCATGGTGCACTTCCTCATGGATTTATTGATCCTGAGCTTCCACGTGCAATGGAAGCGAGCCTACAAAACATTCATCACGTTTTAGAGTCGACAAAGACAGAAAGTGAACGTGCTGTTTTCCGCTTTAAAAACCTTAACCAGTATTTCTCGTAGTAATGGGGGCTGAATGTTAGGAGCTGACGGACTAAACCTCGCGCTAATGATTGCAGATTCAGGCATGATTGATTCTGCAGTCAATGATCTTATGGCGCGCTCTCAAATGATGGTTGTTACAGAAAACCGAGGTGTAAAAACGTCAGTTAAAAATCATCTTCTGAAATGGCGAGGTAGTGTTAAAAAACGCATTACACGAGTCTGCGAAACTGAACGCTTTCAACAAGAGTTAGCGCTATACCAGGAGGTTATTTACTGGGATGAGCAGACTTTTTTCGAGCAAGTTCCGGAAGTGATCAAAAAGCTTGAGTGGCATTCTGCTTTCTATCTGCAGGCTCGCCGTTTAATGGAAAAAAACAAAGGGCTTAACAACCCAATGTTCCCACACTACTTCTGTGATCAGTGGTATCAGAGTTTGTCGGAAGCTATTCGTCAAGCACAGCTGACAGAGCTCGAAGCAAACAAAGAGAAAGTACTGAAAGATCTCTACCAGCGCATGGAAACCATGAAAAGCATGGATAAAGTGACAGAAGAAGGTGACGAAAGCAGTGTGGGTCGTTTATGGGATATGGCTTCAGCGAAATTGAGCCGTACTGATCTCACCGTGATGAAGCGACATGCTGAGTTCTTGAAAAAGAACAAAGGCTTACAAGAAATAGCTGAGAAGCTTGGTCGTATGGCAGGTGAAGTCAATGATCCTGACTTGAATAAAGCGCCAGCTGAAGAGCTTCAGATGGTAGAAGAAAAGTCAGATAAAGCAACAGACGATATTGTTGGAATTCACGAAAGTGATGATCTGAATAAGCTTCTTCCAAATGAAACCATGTTCCTTGCCTATCCAGAGCTTGAAGTGGTGTTCTATAAGCATTTAATTGATAAACGCTTGATGAACTACAAAATGCAGGGCAAATCTCGAACCCTTCGTAAAGTGAAGGCGCATAAACCTGATCATAAACAAATGGATGTTGAAAAAGGTCCTTTTATCGTTTGTGTTGATGCATCCGGTTCAATGAGTGGTTTCCCAGAGCAGTGTGCCAAAGCCATGGCTTATGCTTTGATGCAAATTGCATTAGCAGAAGACCGAGATTGTTACGTCATACTGTTTTCATCTGAACAAATCACCTACGAGCTTACTAAGCAAGATGGTTTGCGTGAGGCAAGTGATTTCCTAACCTATAGCTTCCATGGTGGTACTGATTTAGAACCAGTATTGATGAAGTCGATTGACCTCATGACAGGTGATAAATACAAGAATGCCGATATGGTGGTCATCTCTGACTTTATTGCACCAAAACAGTCGAAAGAGATGCAAGAGAAAGTCAATGAGTTAAAAGCGTGTAAGAACCGTTTTCATGCTATTAGCGTCTCGAAATACGGCAACCCAGAACTGATGTCGATGTTTGATCATTGCTGGGCATACCACCCGAACTTAGTCGGTCGTATGATGAAGAAATGGTGATGGTATCAATCAGGTAAAAAATAAGGCGCTCATTGAGCGCCTTATTTCATTGTGACATGTTAAATAGCAAGTGGCATTTCGTCGTTTGATGGGTCTTGTTTACGGTAAACTCGAATCAATCCGATAAGAGCCAGCAAAGACATTAATAGCATAAGCGCGCCTAATGGCATTTGGTTCGTCGTTGGAATCATAGAAGCGCCAAGCGTTGCTAATCCAGCGCCTAAGTTCTGCATGCCACCTAATACTGCACCACCTGTTCCTGCATGGTAAGGAAGAGGAGAAAGCGCGCCAGTCGTTGCCGCTGGAAATAAGATACCCGCACCTAAGAAATAAACGGTTGCACCACCCACTAAGGTCAACGCTGTTGTTTGTCCCATAAGCCCTGGAACTAAAACAATTAAAGAACCCGCCATGATTGAAAATAGCCCAAACATCAACGCACTTTTTTCATTTTTCTTAGCGGCAATAATACTTGAAAGCGCAGCGCCAACTAAGTAACCCGGAATCGGCAAAACAAATAAAACACTAACAGTCGTTGCCGGAAGTTGTAGTACACCACCAAGCAATACACCTGCTGCCGCTTCAAATATTGCGATGCCTGAAAACGTTGCCATCAAACAAATTAGGTAGCCTTGGAAGCGACGATCAGATAGCACATAACGGTAGCTATCGGTAACTTTTTCATAGCGGCGTTTTTCTTTAGGAAGAGTTTCCATGAAGCTGGTCATCATAGTGATGACAACGGCAATACCGAACAGAGCAAGGAACATGTAGCTTGAACGCCAACCGAACACTTCCGTTAGATAACCACCAAGTACAGGCGCCATTAATGGTGAAAAAATCACGCACATGCTGATAAGGCTGTTAACTTTATGCAGTTCTGCTCCAGAAAAAACGTCACGTGTTAATGTACGGGACATCGCGCCGCCACAGCCGATGCCTAGGCCTTGCACGAAGCTACCTGCTAGGAACCATTCATATTCATGTGCAAACAGAGCCATGATGGTACCAACGATGTAAATCACCAGACCGACAATGATAATAGGCTTGCGTCCTAAACGATCGGAAAGGGGGCCGTAGACAAATTGCGACAATCCATAAGGGATCAGATAGCACGCCATAACAGCTTGCAGTGCAGCGGGCGAAACTAAAAACTCATTTGCCATATGACCAATTGAAGGCACGTACATGGTCTGAGTCATTTGACCAACAGCGGTCAAAATAGCAATCAAGAATGTTAATTTAATGACTTGAGAAGAAGCGGACATTTCCAACTACACCTAAATTCAAAGCGCAAAAAACAAAAGCCTTGCCGTAGCAAAGCTAATAAATTTAATTAGAAAGGGAACTTTCAGGCGCGAGATATTAGTTGGTGTTACCAACTCTGGCAATCAAAAAGTGTGATCTCAAGCAAGATAAAAATCTATAGAGTGGATTAGAAAATCTTATCTGAAATTTAAGCCAATTATCTGAGAATAATTAAGCAATTGGTAATTGAGTTAAGCACTTTCTACACAGGCAAAGATCAGCTTGTTGGACACTACTTGTATCTCTTTGCTCCAAGGAAAAGCACCAACAGGTCTCTTTACCTTGGCTAATATCGCAAACAGCGCTTTCGTTACAGCTAGGACAAAGGTGAGATGAAGGTGAGCCTTGTAATGCTCCCATGATTTCCTCGCGTTCATGTTCGGAGAAATGACGCCACTGGGTAATCTCGTCCACTGTACGATGACAACCATTACAGATACCGCCGTTATTTTTACAGGCTGCAACACAAGGAGTTTTCAAGCCAATACCTTCATTTACTATGAGAGGTGGTGACTATAATATGCTTTGCCACGCTGCTGCAAAGTGTTTATCTAAAGTTAAGAATAGGGTGTCATAAATTGCTTGAATATGATAATGATTATCATTTATATTGCTTTTGTTGTCAGAAAGCGAGATTCCCTCTTATGTTCATACCACTCGTCAGTGTCATTTTTGTCATCGCACTTGGCATGAGAATTCATCTAGAGCGCATGGAAATTGCCCTCTACGTTCTGTTGATTATTTTATTCGCTGTATTTGTTTCGAACAGTGCTTTGAAACTATTATTGCTGATGTTTTTAACTGCGCCAGTGGTTGTACATATTAAACCGGTCAATCGTGCGCATATCTTGTTTCGTTTGACGATGTGCGCTTCATTCGTTGTTTTACTCTATTTGAACTTAGGTGGTTCATAGAGTAGTGAGCTATCTTGCTTCATAAATATATTGCTGGCGATAAGGCTACCAATGCAAACAAGACCTAGTGCTAACCAACCAATCATTGCAGGTTGCTCTCCAAATACTGGGATAGCGAGGATCGTCGCTATGGCAGGTGTCGCTGCTCCAAACGCAGCCGTGCGTTCCGCGCCTAATACCGATATTGCGTGCAAATAGGTAAATGCAGCGATAACCCCAGCTCCAACTCCTTGTAGGGTAATGTGACCTAGCAACTCTTTCCAAGGCCAATCCTTACTTTCTGTCGTAGCCAAGTGGCTTGGCAATACATCAATAGCGATCAATCCGATCAAGATGAAACTTGAGATTAATGAGATGAAGCCTGCAGCGACGAGCGGATTTAAGTTTGATACTCGAGCGCATATCGTGAACGTGGCCCACATTAGGCTGCCAAGAAGGAATAATAGATGTCCTTGCAGAAGCTCGGTGTTTAGATGACCAAGACTTTGCGAAAGGAACGCAAGGATACCGACGACGACCATAGCGAGGCCGATAATCCTATGTTGGCTAAGAGGTTGCTTAAATAGGAACACCGCAATGCCAGAAACAAACAGAGGCAGTGTACCAGGGATAAGGGCGCTACCATCGGAAACCGGCGCCAGTTTCATTCCTGAGCCTGCAATGAACAAATAAGGTAAGCCACAACCAATGAACATACCTAATAAATATCGCTTTGGTACGCTGCGTATACTCGTTGCCTTTTTAATTACGAGCGGCAGCAAAATCAAGCAAGGTATGAGAAAGCGCGTTAAAGCAATATCAGCAGTTGTTAGATCAGAATGCGCGCCACTTCTAAGCGATAGGAAAAAGCCAGACCATAGCAGTAGGGTGGCAATCATTGCCAAATAACCAGAAATCATTACGGTGTTGCCTGAATGTTAATTGTTTGCGTAATTATGAATCGTATCTATAGGTGAAATATGGCAAACTTCATTAATGAAAGCGCTAATTGCGCGAGATATAACTAACAACGAGCGAGTATGCGCTGTTTTTCATCAAAGGTTAGAACATGGACAGAATAGACCGTCATATCCTTTCACTTCTGCAAAAAGACGCGAGGCAATCAACGGCTGATATTGCGGATAAAGTAGGCTTGTCTGCTTCCCCCTGCGCTAGGCGTATTAAAAAGCTTGAAGACGATGGGATTATTTCTGGATACCGAGCAACCTTGAACAAGCAAGAAGTGGGCATTGGGATGACGGTATTTGTCGAAGTGAGTCTAAATAATCACCAAGCCAATTCGATTGAAGCATTTGAGCAAGCCGTACTTGATATGGAAGAAGTCACTAATTGTCATGTCGTATCAGGTGCTTATGATTATTTACTCGAAGTGGTCAGCCATGATTTAAGTGGCTATGAGTCATTCACAAGAAAACTGCAACGTTTAGATAACGTCAAAGATATTCATACCCACTTGGCTATTCGTCAGGTCAAAGAGTCACGGGAAGTTCCAATATTTAGCTGATATTTGAACCGCTAGTTAATTCTCGCTTGATATCTTCTAACTGACTGAACGATGCCTCGGAATAAAGGGACACACGATTTCGCCCTAACATTTTCGATTGATAAAGCGCAAGATCCGCTCGTTTTATCCATTCATGACTCGATTCAAAAGGCTTAGATTCGGCAATTCCACAGCTCAACGTCACTTTGGCGTTGAATGGATACTCTTGCTCTCGAATGTTCTTGTTGATCAGATTCATAATCGATTCGACGGCATACTGATCGAGCCCGTTAAAGAGAATCAAAAACTCATCGCCACCAAGGCGGAACAAAAGGTCGTTTCCGCGAGTGTTATTGTCAATCAGACGGACCGCTTGGTTAATCACAAGATCCCCCACATCATGTCCGTATTGATCGTTGATAGATTTGAAATGGTCAATATCGATCATAACTATGGTTGAATAAGAGTAATGCTTAATAGCGTCTTCCAACGAGGGATGTAGTTGATGACGGTTGAGTGCACCAGTCAATGCATCACGTTCAGATAGGTGTCGAAGTTCAGCTTGGAGCTTCCTGACTTCTCTTACCACAACATGAACAATCACGACAGTAACAATAAGAGAAAAGCTATAACGAGCTATGATTTCAGGCTCTTGGTAGGGATAGAGCGCGATTGAAACGCCAGAGATAATAATAGCGTTGGATATTGTTGCCGCTTGTTGGTTGATGAGAAACACAATGGCGATAACGATTGGGAAAACCCAATAGCTGGCTAAGGTACCAAACACATGGATGGCCAAAATGATGGAAATAATGAGCAAAGAGAGAGGCACCAAATAGCCAAATACTCTTGAGTCATTGTAAATAATAGCAGTGACCTCTAATAGGAGTGAGATCTCAAAGGCGAGCAGCACGGCACCAAGCATAATTTCGCCAATTAGGATGTTTTTAATTCCGAGCGGAACAAAGATGAGAAGCGTGATTGCAGCAATAAACTTTAGCACTTGTTTTTGTTGTGCGCTGTCTAAAATGGCATCATGACTTAGCGTGAGTTTTTTCGCCATTTACTACCCCTGAATTAAAGCGCGCTAGACAGGCGGCCAGAATTCGAAAGAGTGATAGGTATAAAGGGCTGGCCTAATTAGAACTTTAGACCAATCCGTTCATAAATCAAATGAATAAGGGGGGCTTATTCAGGCTTTGTAATACTGCCAAGTTCAAGTACAGGCGCTACTTCAATATCTTCCGCGTTCATCATTGAAGAGATGCGTTGTACAGAAGAAAGTAGAAGAGATTGCTCCCACTCTTCTAGTCGTTGAAATTTATTAATAAAGTTCTGTTGTAGTGGCATCGGAGCCTGGCTAAGTACTTCAAGCCCTTTCTCCGTTAGATGAGCATGAACTTTGCGCTTATCTTGACTACTACGAACCCGCTTAACTAATTCATTACGCTCTAGGCGATCAAGAATAGTTGTTGCTGTTGCCTGACTCATATTGGTGTGATTAGACAATTCACGAATTGTCACTTCACCCAACTCTTTAATAGAACGCATTAGTATTAGCTGAGGGCCAGTTAAGCCAGATTCTTTGCTCAAGCGTTTAGAGTGTAGGTCGATAGCGCGAATGATTTGGCGAATAGAGATGAGGACTTCTTCGTGCTTTTCCAATGTTCTTCCTTAGTCAACAAGCGTTAGGAGGCGAGAAAATACATGAAAAACTTCTGTAATTGAAGAGCAAAAGTTAATCCAAATTCAGTTTAGAGACATGGAGAGTTTTTTCACCCCATGAGAATTAGTCGCTGCCTAGCTATAAAAATGTTTAGTCTTCAAAGTGAAATCTATCATAGTTAACTATAACTGCTGTACGAAAAGTCTGCTATTAAATGATAATAAGCTCATAAAACCGACATTTAGGCCTGTTTTACTGGCATGAAGTGGTGGAAAGCGTACAATAATGCGGATTCGATCACGGCTTTATATAGAGAAAACTATTTTCATCACTAATGATTTTTCTATCTGAAGCCCTGATTAGGGACGATTTTCATCAAGAGAGGAAAGATGACAAAAGGTATTGATAAGTACAGTATCGATAGTACCGATTACACAATTGGACAAGATAATGTACAGAAATGGGGGTTCGATGTTCATAACCCCGTCTTTGGTGTGAGTGCCGGCTTCATCGCGCTATTCTTAGTTGCAGCATTGGTTATGGATGCTGAAACCGCAAAATCGGCACTTGATGGCTTGAAGTGGCAAATCATTGGTAGTTTCGACTGGCTATTTATTTGGTCGGGCAACATCTTCGTGATTTTCTGTTTAGCACTTATTGTGTCACCTATGGGTAAGATCCGTTTAGGCGGCCAAGATGCGACAGCTGACTACTCTTTCATCTCATGGCTTTCAATGTTGTTCGCTGCGGGTATGGGCATCGGTTTGATGTTCTGGAGTGTTGCTGAGCCAGTTGCATACTTCACTGGTTGGTACGAAACGCCACTAGGTGTTGAAGCAAACAGTGCTGAAGCCGCTAAACTCGCGATGGGTGCAACCATGTTCCACTGGGGTTTACACCCTTGGGCTATCTACGGCGTCGTGGCACTTTCACTTGCTTTCTTTGCGTACAACAAAGGATTACCACTTTCTATTCGCTCGATTTTTTACCCATTACTAGGTGATCGCGCTTGGGGCTGGGCTGGTCACGTTGTTGATATTTTAGCAGTATTGGCAACCCTGTTTGGTTTGGCGACCTCACTTGGTTTGGGCGCACAGCAAGCGGCAAGTGGTATTCATCATGTCTTTGGCATTGAAGCTGGTCTTGGGCTGCAAATTATTGTCATCACTGTCGTTACCTTGCTAGCAGTAGTTTCTGTAATACGTGGTATTGATGGCGGCGTTAAAGTTGTCAGTAATATCAACATGATTGTCGCGTTTGTTCTGTTGATTCTTGTTGCATTAATTGGCTATGCCGTTGCTTTTGGAAATATCGGCACGACATTAATGTCATATGTTGAAAACATCATTCCACTTAGTAACCCTCACGGTCGTGAAGACGAAGCTTGGTTCCAAGGTTGGACTGTATTCTATTGGGCTTGGTGGATTTCATGGTCACCATTCGTCGGTATGTTTATCGCTCGTGTTTCACGTGGCCGTACAGTTCGTGAGTTCATCACAGCAGTACTGCTTGTTCCAACTGCAGTTACGCTACTTTGGATGTCTGTATTTGGTGGTATTGCGATTGATCAGGTTGTGAATAATGTTGGTCAGTTAGGTGCCGATGGCCTAACAGATGTGTCACTTGCGATGTTCCAAATGTTTGACGTACTACCAATGGGTACGACGCTGTCAGTGATTGCCGTCGTGTTGGTATTGGTATTCTTTATTACCTCTTCAGATTCAGGCTCACTCGTTATTGATAGCATCACTGCTGGTGGTAAAGTCGATGCACCAGTACTTCAACGTGTATTCTGGGCGTTTATGGAAGGTGCAATTGCGGTTGCTCTTCTTTGGATTGGCGGCACAGAAGCGATTCAAGCGCTTCAAGCGGGCGCTATCTCAACGGCACTACCGTTTACTTTCGTCTTACTATTGATGTGCGTAAGCCTACTAATGGGTATGCGTACAGAGAAGTACCAAGACTAAACATTAACGCGGTATAGATTTTAAGGGAGGACAGTTTGTTCTCCCTTTTTTTTGTCATAAAAAAATAATTTGCCGAATACTGATATTCTAATCAACTCAAAATGGATGTCTGCTCAGTTGGTTAAAATAAGTTAAATATTAATAACATTTTTAATTTCCTAGTCTGGAGTCGTACCTACCTCCTTGGTGGTAAATAGCTGCTACATTGGTATTTATAATGCTTATAAATTTCAGAGTTAAGAGATGAAAAATCTATAGCTCGTAAAGAATGATAATTGGCTAGGAATATGGATATGAATAAATGGATAGCAGAAGTCTCCATCGCCGTTCGTGCGTGGACGATCCTAGGTTTATTTGCGTTAGGTCTCATCGCAAATACCTACCTCAATATTGAACAATCTCGGCAACACATGCGCGAAAATTATGAACGAGGAGTAGTGACTATAGTGGAATCCGCGAAAGGGGTTGTTGCTCACTACTACCAACTTTACGCATCAGGTCAACTGACAGAGAAGGAGGCCCAAACTCAGGCATTACAAGCCGTTTCTGCAATGAGATTTGATGGAGATAACTATATATTTATCGGTGATAAACAAGGTGTTCAATTGGCGACTGGGGTGTCGTCACTATTGGGCAAAAATATCATGAACCTTCAAGATAGTACGGGTTCTTACTTTGTTCAGAAACTCTATCGAGCAGCTTCATCCGGTGGTGCTTTTGTTGATTACAATTGGCGTAACCCAGATAAAGGCATTACCGATCCTAAAACCAGCTATGCAATGCAGTTTCAACCTTGGGAGTGGATGATAGGTTCAGGTATGAACATGGTCGCGTTGCAAGCGGTCACTGAGCGATCTGAAGTGGCTTCAATGGGCTACGCTGCTGGTATTCTCGCATTACTATCTCTCGTTATTGCTTTCTTCATAAAGACGATTACATCACCACTGAAACGTAGCGTTAAAGCGATGGAAAATTTGTCAAAAGGGGAAGGGGACTTAACGCAGCGACTCCCAGAAGAGGGAAGTATTGAGCTGATCTTATTAGCTCGTCACTTCAATCAGTTTGTTGCTTCCGTACAAGGGATTATGCTGAATATTACCGATGCTGGTAGCCAAGTTTCGAGTGCGGCAAGTCAGCTTTCTACTTCTGTTCATCATATTGACGATAGTTTGAACCAGCAGCAAATGGATGTTGATATGCTGGCCACGGCTATGACAGAAATGCTTGCAACGGTTGAGGAGGTCGCTGGGCGAACTGTTGAAGCGAATGATGCAAGTCGCTTAGCCGCAGAAGAGACCAATAAGAGCCATGTGATTATTGGTCAAAACGTAGAAGAGGCGAATCGCTTGGCGGATCAAATACAATCCGCAAGCGATGTTGTTAGCCAATTAGCCGCTGATGCTCGCAACGTAGACACGGTACTTGAAGTGATTCGAGGGGTGGCTGAACAAACGAATTTGCTCGCGCTTAACGCAGCAATCGAGGCCGCAAGGGCTGGTGAACAAGGCCGTGGATTTGCTGTTGTGGCAGATGAAGTAAGAAGCTTATCGCTTAGAACGCATGAATCTACGCTTGAGATACAAAGTATTGTAGAGAAATTACAGGCTGGAGCAGAAAATATAGTTTCAGTGATGGATCAAGGTTCAGAGCAAGCTTCAAATGCGTCAAATTTGTCGACACAGGCTGGTAATGCTCTGAATCGCATTAACCAAGAAGTGCATACCATTGAAGAAATGAACCAACATATTGCGACCGCAGCAGAAGAGCAGACGGTTACCGTTAATGATATTAATCGTAACGTCACGAGTCTAAGTGATATGGCGTCAACGGTGTCGGAAGAATCGGCTCAGATGGCCTGTTCGAGTAAAGAACTAAGGCATGTCTCCGATGACTTAATGAAGATGATCAATCGCTTCAAACTCGCATAGCTTGAGGTGTCAGGGTGATGTGTTAGAATCGCGGCAAATTTTCTGTTCGAGTAGTAAATGAGACACCTGAAGACGACCGTTCACCCTGATATTGAACACCTAGATGATAAGATTATTTTCAAACGTAATGCTGCGCGAGCGATTGTGTTAGATGGTGAAGATATCTTGCTTCTGTACACTGAACGCTACCATGACTATACCATTCCTGGTGGTGGTTTAGATGAAGGTGAAGATGTTATTGCAGGCATGGTGCGCGAGTTGGAAGAAGAAACCGGTGCGCTCAATATTCATAGCATCAAACCTTATGGTATTTATGAAGAGTTTCGTCCTTGGCACAAGGATAATGCTGATGTAGTAAATATGATTTCATATTGCTACACCTGTAAAATTGATCGCGAATTAGGTGAAACCGCCTACGAAGATTACGAGATAAAAAACGGGATGAAAGCTGTGTGGATGAACATTCACGAAGCCATTGCTCATAACGAACAAACTATCGCTGAAAGCCCTAAAAAAGGCATGAGTATAGAACGGGAAACTCTCCTGTTGCATTTAATCGCAAAAGAGATGCTTTAGAATCAATAAAAGCCTGTGAATTTCACAGGCTTTTATTATTTTATTAGTCGAATGACATTGCTTCGGTTGCTGAAATAGATACTTGACTCGTGTTGGTCACTGATTTGGCTTCGTTCACAAGCATATACGAGGTGCTGTTCCGTCAGTGTGAGTAATTGCTCTGTTGATATTGGCTTATCGGGTTCATAGCATGCTCCACCAAATCTTAGCGTAACTGGTATCTCTAATTGCTGCTCGAGCGTTTCACAAATACGCTGACAGATTTGTTTGGCCTCTTCTTTACCTGCATTGGTCATCGCTAAGTAAAAGTTATCAGCTTCGCCTCGGGCAAGTACATCTGATTTGCGAATCAGTTCTTGGGTCAAAAATGCGAACGTTTGAAGCGTTTGGTTTCCTATTTTATAGCCGTAACGTTGGTTAATTGTTGCAAGACTTTTTATGTTCGCTTTAAGCACTAACACTCTAGATTGGGTTCGTTGACAGTGAGCGACAATTCTATCTAGCTCATCAACAAATGTTGAGTAAGTATATAAGTCTGTAAGACTATCTTTAACTTCCATCAATGATGCATAACGTTTGACATCTTCTAGTGCTTTATAGTGAAGGAAATCGGTTAAGAGCATCATATCTAACTGTAAGCGGCGCGATAGGCAGTCATGCACGAAAATATCATTACTAACGCCATCAAAACGTTTTAGAATCAGACGCTTTAGTTCAGCGCTAACAATGTTGTAAATATTTAAAGACCAGCCCAAATTTGAAAGATTTACTGCAAGGTTAGATAGGCCGTCTATATAAAATTGATCGAGCTCCGAATAGAACAATAGATCAAAATAGTCGTTTAGGGCTTGATAACTGGCATAGTGACTTAATACAGAATAAATACTGTCACTGTGTTCGAAGTGGTCAAGAAGTGAAGGGTAGACTGTATCAATAAAGTTATTGCGTACTTCGTCAGTCAGATGAACTTTCCAACTATGGCATGAGTTCAATGAGAGGCATAGCATCGCCAATCGCTCTTCTAATTCGACCTGACCAAACTCGAGTAAACCATGTGATTGGATCATTTAACCACCAAATATCTAACTAATCCCACAAACAGCATAGCAGTCCGTTATGTGATCGTAAATGACATCACCTCTCAATAAGACAATAATTCATTTACATAAAAGTGGGTCGGCTTCTATACTTATCCAAGTGATTGAATTGTTGATAGTAATTATTGCAATGTGGTTGAGACAAGCAATTAAGGGATGAGTCTATGGGGAAGTTACAAAGGATAGTATTAGGGTGTTCGCTCGCTTTCACAACATCGTTGAGTTTTGCCGATGTTATAGAGTCCACAGTGTTGGTCGGCTTTGGTGAAGCAAAGTATCAGGAAGGCTTCACACATTTCGATTATGTAAATCCCAACGCGCCTAAATACGGTTCAGTGACATTTGGTCAGGTGGGTACTTTCGATAGTTTCAACCGTTTTGGGTCTCGCGGCGTTTCCGCGGCGGCTATTGGCGAAATATATGACTCACTGATGTTTTCCCCAAGCGACGAAATTGACGCGTACTATCCTTTGATTGCGGAGCGAGTTCATTATTCGGATGATTATACTTGGCTAGAGCTAGATATTAATCCTAAGGCTCGCTTTCATGATGGCAAACCAATTACAGCCCATGACGTTGCGTTCACTTTTGATAAATTTATGAAAGAGGGCGTTCCGCAATACCGAGTTTACTATCAAGATATAAAATCAGTAGCGGCAAAAGATGACCTGACGGTTAGAATCGAGATGGTAAAACCCAATCGAGAAAAACTCTTCTTGTTTGCACAATCAACGCGAGTTTTACCAAAGCACTTTTGGCAAGATAAAAACTTATCTGAGCCCCTTTCAACACCACCGGTTGGGAGTGCGGCGTACAAAGTCAGTGATTATAAATCAGGTCAAAGTGTCACTTATTCGTTGGTCGAAGATTACTGGGCAAAAGACCTTCCGGTTAACGTTGGGCGTAAGAATTTCAAGAGCGTTACATATGACTATTATCGCGATGACACGGTAATGCTTGAAGCTTTTAAGGCCGGAGAGTTCGATTTTAGATTAGAGAATGTTGCGAAGTTCTGGGCCAACTCGTACACAGGTGTGAACTTCGACAAAGGTTACATTGTGACGGAAGAAATCGAGCATGAGAAACCCGCCACCGCCCAAGCATTTGTATTCAACACTCAGCGAGACATGTTTAAAGATCCAAAAGTTCGCGAAGCGCTGAACTACGCGATGGACTTTGAGTGGATGAATAAGAACATGTTTTACGGTCAATATACGCGTACTCGAAGCTACTTCCAAAATACGGAATATGAGGCGAAAGGTCTGCCAAGTGAAGATGAGATTAAACTACTCACACCTTATAAAGAGCAGTTACCTCCTCGTGTATTTAGCAGTGAATATAAACCTAATGTCACAGATGGCTCTGGTCGCATCAGAAGCCAAATGAGAACGGCGTTTAAGTTATTGAAAGAAGCCGGTTGGGAGCTTAAAGACAAGGTAATGATCAATAAGCAAACTGGTGCGCCAATGGCGTTTGAATTGTTGATTTACAGCCCGACGACAGAGCGGATAGCAATTCCTGTACAAAAAAATCTTAAACGTATGGGTATTGATATGAAAATTCGCACTGTTGATACAACCCAGTACATCAAGCGTTTACGAGATCGTGATTTTGACATGGTCTCTTCGTCATACAGTGCAAACCCATATCCTGGTCCAAATTTGATGATTGTATGGAACTCCAACTATATCGATTCGAGCTATAACACCGCTGGGGTGATGGATCCTGTTGTCGATGAATTAACTCAGAAAATCTCAACAAGCCAGCAAGATCCTGAGGCGCTACTTACTTTAGGTAAAGCGCTTGATCGTGTTCTTCAATGGAACTATTACATTATTCCTCAGTGGCATTTGAGTAAGTATCGTGTCGCGATGTGGGATAAATTTGAGCGTCCATCGATTATGCCAAAGTACGACTTGGGCCAGGATACGTGGTGGATCTCAAAGGAGAAATCAGCCAAGTTACCTGAGAAACGTCAATAACAGCCAATATTGCATAAATCCGTTTATCTCCAGTTGGGGAGGTAAACGGATAGACTAGAGGGACCTATGGCGGCCTATATATTTCGTCGATTACTTTTGGTGATCCCTACGTTGTGGGCGATCATCACAATCAATTTTTTTATCATTCAGATTGCGCCTGGTGGCCCTGTTGAGCAAGCTATTGCGCAGATGGAAGGTCATACGTCAGGGATCATGGAGCGTTTCACTGGTGGAGGCACTGAGGTAGACGTTAGCGCAGAAGCTGAACAATCTGCTTCTGGTTATAAGGGATCTCGAGGGTTAGACACTGAGGTGGTGGAAGCGATCAAACAGCAGTTTGGCTTTGATAAACCTCTCCATGAGCGCTATTTTGAAATGCTAAAAAACTACGCCACCTTCAATTTTGGTGAAAGCCTATTTAAAGGTGGTAATGTCATTGATTTGATTGTTGAAAGGTTGCCCGTCTCAATTTCTCTTGGGTTATGGAGCACGCTCATCATTTATTTGATCTCTATTCCATTGGGTGTGCTAAAAGCGATACATCATGGCTCTCGATTTGATATCTGGTCGAGTGCTGTGGTTATCGTCGGTTATGCTATTCCTGGCTTCTTGTTTGCAATTATCCTCATTATTCTCTTTGCCAGTGGCAACTATTTCAGTTGGTTTCCGCTACGTGGCCTTGTTTCCAGTAACTTCGAACAACTTAATTGGTATCAGCAGGTGATTGACTACTTTTGGCATCTGGCGCTACCTATTTTCGCCATGGTGATTGGTGGTTTCGCTACATTGAGCATGCTTACCAAGAACTCCTTTTTGGATGAAATCAATAAGCAATACGTCGTTACAGCGCGCGCAAAAGGCCTCGATGATCGAAGCATTCTCTATAAGCATGTATTTCGCAATGCCATGCTAATCATTATTGCGGGCTTTCCTGCGGCATTTATTAGTATCTTTTTTACGGGTTCGATGTTAATCGAGGTGATGTTCTCACTCGAAGGCATTGGATTACTAGGGTTTGAATCGACGATACAGAGGGATTATCCGGTTGTGTTTAGTTCGTTGTACATTATGACTTTGCTCGGATTAATACTGAGTATTATTTCAGATCTAACATACACATGGGTTGACCCACGAATAGATTTTGAGGCTCGCTAATGCTAAAGAAAAAGCGAACCAACCCGTTAAATGAAGCTCGATGGTTGCGATTTAAAGCCAACCGACGAGGTTTTTGGTCTCTGTGGATTTTTGCTTGCTTGTTTTTCGTTAGTTTATTCGCTGAGTTAATAGCCAACGACAAACCGTTGCTGATTGAATTCGATAACCAATGGTATTACCCGATTGTCGAGCAGTATGCTGAGACTGAATTTGGCGGAGAGTTTGAAACCGAAGCAGATTACAAAGATCCTTATGTCATTGAACTTATTGAAGAGCAAGGTTACATCATCTGGCCTTTGATTCCGTTTAGCTACGATACCATCAACTTTGATATTCAAGGTTCAGTGCCCTCAGCGCCAGATAGCGTAAATTTACTAGGGACAGACGATAAAGGGCGAGATGTACTTGCGCGCGTTATTTATGGATTTCGCATCTCTGTTTTATTTGGCTTTATCTTAACCATCATATCGAGTGCGATTGGTGTCGCAGTTGGTGCGACTCAAGGTTATTACGGTGGATGGCTAGATCTAATAGGGCAGCGGTTTATTGAAGTGTGGTCAGGCATGCCGACTTTGTTTTTGTTGATTATCCTATCTAGTTTTGTCGAACCGAATTTCTGGTGGTTGCTTGGAATTATGGTGGCATTTAGCTGGATGAGTCTGGTCGGTGTAGTTCGCGCAGAGTTCTTACGTTGCCGTAATTTTGATTACGTTAGAGCTGCGTTAGCTATGGGGGTCAGTGATAATCGTATTATGCTTCGCCACATGTTACCTAATGCTATGGTGGCTTCGCTTACGATGATGCCATTTATTCTTTCTGGCTCCGTGACGACATTAACGTCACTCGATTTCCTAGGTTTTGGATTACCAACAGGTTCACCTTCATTGGGTGAATTATTGGCTCAAGGTAAAGCAAATTTACAAGCACCATGGCTTGGATTTTCGGCATTTATTGTTTTGTCGTTGATGCTGACATTGTTAGTTTTTATAGGTGAGGCCGTACGCGATGCTTTCGACCCACATCATCAAGGGCGTTAAATTATGACAGAGCAAGTATTAAATATTGAAGCGCTCTCTGTTGGATTTGGGCGAAACAATGACATAGAACAAGTGACTCACCAGGTCTCACTTTCCATCAATAAAGGGGAAACCCTTGCATTGGTAGGAGAGAGCGGTTCTGGTAAGTCTGTTACTGCAAATTCTGTGTTGAAGCTGCTTCCTAAAGGCTCTTCACACTATTTAGAAGGGAAAATTACCTTTGACGGAATCGATATCTTGAGCTGCTCTGAACGGCAGTTAAGGGGTATCCGAGGCGGTCGCATTGGGATGATTTTTCAAGAGCCCATGGTCTCTTTGAATCCTTTGCATAAGATAGGAAAGCAGTTGGTTGAAACGCTAGCGATTCATCGCGGGATGAGACAGAAAAAAGCGGAGCAACTTGCTATTAGCTGGCTAGAAAAAGTCGGCATTCGCTACCCAGAAGTCAAAATTAATGCTTATCCTCATGAGTTGTCTGGTGGCGAACGTCAGCGAGTGATGATCGCCATGGCGCTTATCAATGAGCCAGAACTATTGATTGCCGATGAACCGACAACGGCATTAGACGTATCAGTACAAGCTCAGATATTGGACTTACTTAAAGATCTACAGCGAGAGTTTGGTATGGCCATGCTCTTTATCACACATGACTTAAGTATTGTTCGCCGAATAGCCGATCGAGTTGCCGTTATGCAGGATGGTCGTTTGGTTGAGGTTGGAGAGTGTCATTCTTTGTTTGCTAATCCAACGCACCCTTATACTCAATTGCTTATCAACTCGGATCCACGGGGTGAACCTGTTGCTTGTGAAGCGAATCCCCACCCGATATTAAGTGCCGAGCAATTGCGAGTTTGGTTCCCTATTACAGGGGGGATTTTCAAACGAGTGGTCTCACATATTAAAGCCGTTACGGATATGGGATTTACATTGAATCGTGGTGAATCCATTGGCCTAGTGGGCGAGAGTGGCTCAGGTAAGTCAACAACGGGTATGGCTATATTAAAACTTGTTCACTCTGAAGGATCAATTCGGTATGAAGAACAAGAACTCCAAGGGCTAGACAGGCAGGCCATGTTGCCTTTTCGCAGTAAAATGCAAGTCGTCTTTCAAGATCCTTTCTCTGCGTTGAACCCTCGAATGTCAGTCGCTCAAGTCATTGGTGAGGGCTTAAGAGTACATCAAGAGTTATCTGAACAAGAGATGGAATCGATGATCGTTGAAGTGATGAAAGAGGTCGATCTCGACCCTGAATCTCGCCATCGTTATCCCAATGAGTTCTCCGGAGGACAAAGACAACGTATCGCAATCGCTAGGGCACTCATTTTAAAGCCAGAGTTTATTCTTTTAGATGAGCCTACCTCTTCATTAGATCGAACTGTTCAGGCTCAAGTTTTGGATTTGCTGAAATCGTTGCAACGTAAATATGGGTTAAGCTATTTGTTTATCAGCCACGATTTGAATGTTGTCAAATCTCTCTGCCATTATACGATTGTAATGAAGCAAGGGGAGATTGTTGAACAAGGAAGAACTGTGCGCCTGTTTAGTCAACCCACCCATCCTTATACGCAAGAATTGGTTTCGTTATCCAGTTTCTAATAAAAATAAAGCCGCTTTTAGAAGCGGCTTTATGTTGTTTTGTAAGTCAAATATTAGCTATTCGGTAGGATTACCATTTCCATTGGCTTTTGCCAAATGTGCTCGAATTCATTGCTAATGTCGAACTCATTTAGGTGAGCTACATGAAAGTTCATCAACTCAAGATCGTATGAAGGAGAGGTATAGACTTTCCCCTCGTTAATCGCAGTTACAAGCGTATCTGCCTGGTGCGCTGTATAAGCTTCATCATAACGTCGCGTCTTTTTCTCAAGCTCATTGCGAAGTTCGGATACCACCATTTCATATTCTGCTTGGCTAAATCCACTTGCTTTAGCGCGATCGATTTCTTGTTGTACTACTTTTTGTGCCTGTTGAATTCGTTGGTTGTCGTCACTCACGACAGCAACCTGAGAAACAAGGTTTGTTTGCCCTAAAACTTTATTTGAAACTGAGATTTCTACAGGCTCTTGTTCTAGCGCCTTCTTTAAACGCTGTTCTAGGATCTTGTTCGCGATAGTTGCAGTTAGAAGCTGCTTTCTCGTTAACTTATTGTCTTCACGGCTATTTAAAATAGTGTGTGCAGTGTAAGAAACGGTTGGTTTTGTGTCTTCAGCTTTTTCTTGAGAAATAGATTGAAGCGAGTCGGTAGATGCAGAAACAAGCGCTGCTTGAGGTACCCACGTTGAGAATGCATCTTCAAGTGTTTTCGCTGCGACGCGTGTGTTGAGGTGACCTGCTACAACGACTGACGCATCGATAGGAGTGAGTAAATCGTTAGAGTTGTGCGCTTGAATGCGTACTGAAATGTCTTGTAAAGCGTCTTGAAGCGTTACGTTTTCTTGGTTTGGGAGATCGAGCTTAAGTACCGTTTGATCGGCGTCGCTGTGGAATGCCCAATTCGAGTTCTCGATAATACGGTTTACCGCTTGATTGGCGGAAGGGGATGCGATCGGAAATCGAATACGAATTGACACAGCCGTTGCGCTGCGGCTTGTAGGCAATAGTACATAACGTAATTGATTTTGAAGCTGAGCAACTTTAGTCCCTTTCGGAAGAGCAATATCGCTATGAGTAAACCAGGCCGCAGTGTCTTGAGCCGCGTTAATAGGCATAGAATAGAGGGACGATGTGATAAGTAGGCTAGCAGTTAGTGAAGCAGCGAAAAAAGTACGTATTGGTGTAAGCAAGGTGTTCTCCTAAAACAAGTAAGGGTGGACATTCCTTGTTTGAGGCGATGGCTGGTAATTCTTTCGTTACCTGGCTAAATCGATGAACCGGCTCCTTGATCCATCAACTCAACAACTAATGAGAGATCTCTTTCGAAAAGGAAAGTTAGTTATTGAGTCGCGCAAATTTTCTACAACTTAAGTTAATTAGTCAATAGGCAATAATTGACAAACTTAATGTGTCTCACGTTTGAGATGGTTAAACTAAGGTGTAGTGGCTTGCGCTGGCTAATGAAAGAGGTTTTGAAAACCAATAACCTTGGAGATAAGAGGCGCCCATGTCAGTGAAGGCCTTGGCCATTTGACCATTCTCTATTCCTTCAATCACGATATCGACATCGTAAGCTTGGCACAGCTTAATAACAAAAGTGAGGTATTCAAACGTTGCTGGGTTAGTAAAAGAGCGCCAAGTAATTGATTTATCGACTTTGATTTGTTGCAAAGGAAGATCAAAAAAACTGTTTAATGAACTGTAACCTGCGCCGAAATCATCAAGTGAAAGCTGAAAACCAATCTCGCTGAGCTTATTTAATTGGTCAATAGCATTCTTATTCCCATCTAAAATCATGGTCTCAGTCAGCTCGAGCACGATGTTTTTAGGGTTGATTGAATACTCTTCTGCAATACGTTTGACCGTTTGAGGAAACTCGTGGTTAAGCAGTTGGAGAACAGAAACGTTCACATTTACTCGCACAGAGGTATTATGCGTTGCTTGATACTGTTGGAGAAACTCGCAGGCTTTTGTATAGACCATGTAACCGAGATCGACGATTAGCCCTTTCTTTTCAGCAACAGAAATGAATTCATCAGGGAAGATTTCACCGGCTTCAGGGCACTTCCAACGAACCAGTGCTTCAAAACTTGCGATAGCATGACGTTTGGTACAGATGATAGGTTGAAACTTAACCGATAAAATATCTTTGTTTATAGCATTGCCGAGTTCGCGCTCAATGTAGAAATGGCGATCAACCTTAGTTTTTGTTTCACCATTATAAACACTAATATGTGTTTGCTGCAGTTCTCGAGCAAATTGGCTAGTACGGCATGCTATTTTAATCGCTTCTTCTGCTTCTTGCTCGGCTGGGATATTAGGGTAAATACCTAAATTTATCTCGGTGCCGTACAAAAAACCGTTCGCTTTGACTGCGTCATGATATTCATTGGAAATACGTTCACCAAGATCAAAGAATTCTTCTGGTGAGTATTCGCCGCGAAGTAAAATAACAAAATCGTCTGAACGTACACGATAAAGATCGACGAAATGGTCTGGGAAGCTATTCAGAGCTTCGACTAAATGGCTCAATACATCGCGCATAATTTGCGCACCATATAGTGAAAGGTACGAGCGAATATTGGCAATTTGTATGTATATTAGGCTATGAGTTTCGCGAAGAGAGCCGATATTGTCGATATCCATCGCTAGCTTGTAATCGTTAGACAGGCCCGAAGCGCCATCTTTATACGATGTTTGATGAACAAAAGCCTCCATCAGTTTTCGGTCAGAGATATCCTTATGACAACCAATCATGAAGCGTTTGCCTTTGACCGTCTTAGTTATCGCTGTTCCTTCTAACCAGACATATTGCCCATTCGTGCAACGAACACGGTATTGTGTGGCGAGTTTAGCTTCGTCTTCTGAGATATGCTCATCGACACGACTCTGTAGCATTGCTCGATCCATAGGGTGGACGAGATCAAGCCAATATTTCAAACAAGTGTGCCCAGACTGCACCCCAAAGCGTTGATAAAAGCTTGGGTTATAAAAACAGACATGCTCGGTATCAGACATATAAAAGATGCCATCATTAAGCACATCGACCATGTGTTTAAAATGATGGTCCATCAATTCATCTAACTCTGCTCCAGTTAGAGAATGAGAAAGTTCGTCGGTCTTTTGTTCCATTGTTACCTCACACTCCGAAACCAAAGTAATTTTCGGACGAGGGACAATGCTGTTAATAGTTTGCGACATAGAGTCCTAAGATACATAAGCGATATGCTAGGCATCAATTATGATACGGTATTAAGCGTAGATTGCGATTCGTTGCAATTTAATAAACGAAATTATCGATAATTTATCAAACGCATTTAACCCTTAATGTGAAGTTTGTCGTTAAAGTAGGGTTAATAGTTGTATAAACAATGATCTGACATTTCAACGTTGTGCAAAAATATGTATATAGGGTTTGTCGATACCTGAGACTTTGTACTAGGGTAGAGTGTTTTTGATTTCGGCCATATTGGTTGAGCATTGTATGCGTTTACGCAACTAAAAATAGGAAGGATATGAAGTCTCAATTAGATCTCAACTTGCTCAAAGTGCTTACATTGTTGGATAAGCACCGTCAGTTAAAGCCAGTAGCGAAAGTTCTGGGTAAGACAGAAAGTGCAGTAAGTAAGCATTTAGCAAAGCTGAGAGAACAGTTGGGAGACCAATTGTTTGTTAGGGGAGCAAATGAATACGAACCTACGGAGTTCACTTTGCAACTTCTGCCGCAAGTGGAACAAGGGTTAGACCTGATCAATGGCGCGGTACAAAAAGAAGATTTCGATCCAGCGACGTATGATAAACCCATCACTATTGCGTTACCGAGTCTAGCTCAATATCTTTTTGGAAAATCCTTGATGGTGGATTTATTTGAAACTTTCCCTAATTCTTTTATCAGCATTACAACTTGGTCTGACGATTCTATTGAAGGCTTACTCGATGACAAGATCGATGTAGGTGTACAGTATTTCAACCCGGATATGACCAAAACAATTTATCAGAAGCATTTAGGTCGTTACCTTGGTGGCATTGTTTGTTCGAAAAAATATTGTTCGAAAACTCTGGAAGAGAAACTTGCCATGCCGTACATCATGATGGAAATGAAAGGTTGGCAAGATAAACAAGCAGTAACAAAACTTGCATTGGAAGAGCAAGGAATCGATATCCATAAGATTGGTGTCGTTGACAACATTACTTGCTTGTTTGAAATGCTGGAAGCGACCGAATCGGCAACATTGCTACCAGCGACTAAGCATTTGTTAGAGCGCGAAGATTACTGTGTGAGTGTATTACCTGAGCATTTACAACTCGAGCATACACCGTCTGTAGTCGCTAACTATAAGATGGTGCATCACAGTAATCCTCTGCATGTCTTATTGGCTAATAAACTTAGGCAATATTTGTTCTAGTCTCAGAGACTGATACATATAAATGTTCTTGTAGATTCATAAGTTCAACAATTGAATCGACATTATATTTGTCGAGAATTCGTGATTTGTAAGTACTGATAGTCTTTGAGCTTAACGACAGTAACTCAGAAATCTTTTTGTTGGTGTAACCTTTTACTAAGTAATTGAACACGACAGTCTCTCTGTTAGATAAGGTCGTGTTTCTGCGAGTGGTTGTACGCTCTTGCTTAAATACTTTGTAGCCACGAATGACACTAATAATGGCTTCTTTCAATACTGGAGTAGATTCAAATTTTGCAACGTATCCATTTGCTCCAAGTTTGCGTGCGGTGTCAGAGTACATCGGGTGCTTGTTACCTGAAAGGAACAAGATTTTACCTTTATACCCATGTGCTCTTGCGCGGCGAACAAATTCAAAACCATCTGAGTTTTCCAGATCAACATCTAGAATCACCAAATCAATTGCGTGGTTTTTGACGACTTGAACTCCGAATGTCGCTGAACTTGCTTGTAAAACTTGTGCTCTTGGGAGTAATTCGTAAACAAGTTGCTCTACCGCAGTACGCATAATTGGTTGGCTATCGATTACGAGTGTTTTAGTTGCTGACATCATTATTCTTTCTCTTTTTAGTTTATTGTAAGTGTCGTCCGTGCACTGCTTGTTCCGATGGGGGTAATGTAAGACAAAACTGACGGAAAAGGTGGAAAGGCGCACTTTCCAATAAGGAAAGTCTGTCAGAAGGATGTCAGCTAATGTCTATTAGAAAGATAATCGCTGATCAGTTTATCAATGGTTCCATCCTGTTTAAGCCGCTTTAAGTGCGAGTTAAATTGGGCGACAAAATCGGATTTATAGGGGTAGGTAAGTGGGTCTACGTTAGTGAAACCGAGGTAACCTTGCTCGTTACTTACCATTGCAGTTTCGACAAGTTCCCAATTCGGTGGAACTTTGCGACTTCTTTTTAGATCTTCAAGCGCCCATAGAACAGAGAGTTTATCGTTGATGTAGCAATCGCTCTGTTTTTCATACAGAGCTATAAGGCTTAGCTCATTCCCTTTGGCTGAAAGGGTGAGTATTTTGTTTTGAGCTACGGCGTCCCAAAATGCTTCTCCACCCAAAGAAAAAGCTTCATTTATCCCAATTGTGAGTCCGAAGTAATCCTCTGGCCATTTGGCTGTTTTTCTACCTTGGATACTTTCTTGTCGACAAAATACGACGACTTGTTCATCAAGAATAGGTTCTGAATATGGAGAAATGAAAAATCGCTGATCAGCATAATAGTAGGGAGGATAGAGCGCAAAACCTCTACCAAGTTCGAGCAGTTTCAGGCCACGCTTCCACGGGATAGGTTTGATTTTAATCGAGTAGCCATCCATTTGTGAAAAGACGACTTTCAGAATTTCAGTATAAATACCTCTAGCTTCACCATTAACATGGTAGCTATAGGGTGGATAAGAATCATCGCCATAGATCACCACTTGTGTTGGCGGCTCATAAGCAAATGTCGATGTTGTAAAAAATGCAATAAGTCCCTTTAACCACCAGCGCACGAGAATACCCATTTAATTGATGCTACTAGTAATAACTTTAGTTTATTTATTGGGATATAGAGATTAGACTCAAGAAATTGACAATATCTACCTTAGAGTACGTTATGAGTGAAGAGTACGAACAAGGCGAAGAAATAGAAATCGAAGCGATCGGTATTGAAGTTTCATCGCATCCTATCGAGTTATATAAAGTGTTTAAAATTGCTAACTTGGTTGGTGGAGGAGGTGAAGCGAAGCACCTTATCGCAGAAGGGTATGTTGCCGTAAACGGTGAACTTGAAACGCGTAAACGCCGTAAAATGTATGACGGGGACTTTTTCGAGTTTAATCAAGAATACTACGTAGTGGTATGTGATGCGCCTATTACTGAGCCAGAACCAAAAGTAGAACCCAAAGCGCTGCAATCCAAAGCGAAAGGGCCGGCTAACTCGAAACAAAAATCGAGTTCGAGCAAAGCTAAGAAAACATCTAATAAGAAACAGTGCAAGCAATCATCCGACGCTAAACCGAAGAGCTCGGCACCGCGGAATAAGAATGGTCGTACATCGATCGACTTCTTTTAGTTTTAACAGAGAGCCTAACGGCTCTCTTTTCTTTTATAACATCCTATCTTTTGTCTTTTTGGTCACCTATCTGAGTGATTCCTATTCGAATAGCACAAAATTTCATTTTCTCTATCGACAGTAATAAAAATCTAAATGATAATGCGTTGCATTAGATTTTGATGGGGATAAATCGATGAAGATGAAAACATTGGCGCTTGCTCTTGCCCTAACTGCATTTGGTTCGAGTGCAAAAACGGTAGAAGTTGAGCATATAAAAGGCACGACAAAGGTTGAAACTAAGCCAGAACGTGTTGTGGTAATAGGTTTAGGCCCATTGGATACCGTAAAAGCTTTGGGCGTAGAGCCTGTCGCTGTTTCAACAGTTAGCATGTTCCCAGACTATTTGGCCCAATATCGCGATGGAGAGTTTGTGTCGGCGGGTAGTTTGTTTGAGCCAGATTTTGAAACTATTTATACGCAGAAACCCGATCTAATTGTTGTCGGTCCTCGTGGTGCAGGAAAGTACAAAGAGCTATCTGAGATTGCTCCAACAATTGTTTACGCCGTTGATAAATCGAAAGGTTATTGGGAAGGTACGCAACAAGAGTGGCGTAAGCTTGGCGAAGTGTTTGAGAAAGAAGCTCTGGTCGAACAGCAAATTGCTAAATTGGATAAAGAGTTTAAACAGCTTCAAGATTATAACCAAACGAACAAAGTGGATGCCTTAACGGTAATGAGTGCTGGTGGCAACATTACGACCTTTGGCGAAAAATCGCGCTTCGGTTCAATTTACAAAGATTTTGGATTTGTAGAAACCGTACCTGGGATTAAGGAAAGCCGCCACGGTGATCTGATCTCTTATGAGTTCATCCGCGAAAACAACCCTTCTACATTGTTGATCGTGGATAAAGATATCCTAATCAATAAAGGAAAAGAGAGCAGTGTTAAACGAGATTTTGAAAATGATCTAGTGAAGGGCACTAACGCATACAAAAATAAGAAAATGGCTTATCTCGATATCAATGCTTGGTACTTATCCATTTCAGGTATGCGTGCGACTGAGCAGATGCTTAATGATGTGAAGTCGGCCTCCGGTCTTAACTAGTCAGTGATGTCTTCAATGAAAACCTCAAGTGACATGCTTGAGGTTTTTTGTATTAAGAGGTTATTTCTTTGAAAACGTTGTCGTGGACGCTCATTGTCCTCAGTGTTTTGTCTTTATTTGTCGGCATTGGACAACTTAGTGTCGTTGATCTCGTGCATGGTGATTCGAAAAGTTGGCAGTTATTGATCACTAGCCGTTTGCCTAGGTTAGCGGCTGTGTTGCTAGCCGGCGCGGGGTTGAGTATTGCGGGACTAATTATGCAGCAAATCAGTCAAAACCGGTTTGCTTCCCCATCAACTTCCGGAACCATTGAATGCGCGATGCTAGGCTATGTATTGAGTTTGGTGATCTTTGGTGATGGAAGCCAACTCTGGCTGATCTTTGCAACCTCGATGTTAGGTACGCTTCTTTTTGTTCAATTCATTAACCGAATTCAATTTAAAAACGCAGTATTTGTCCCTTTGGTTGGGATTATTTTTGGTAATGTCGTGTCGTCAATCGCTACATTCTTCGCTTATAAGCACGATGCCGTCCAAAACCTATCGAGTTGGACAGTAGCGAATTTCGCGAACTTGCTACAAGGGGACTATGAACTACTTTACGTAGCGATTCCATTTGCCCTGTTTAGCTATCTTTATGCGACCCGCATTTCTGCTGTGGGGTTAGGTAAAGATTTCGCGGTTAACTTGGGTTTGAACTATCAACAGGTGTTAATCATCGGTGTGTTACTGGTTTCCGTGATGTCTGCTTCTGTAGTGATGATCGTGGGTAAGTTGCCTTTTCTTGGATTAATAGTTCCTAATTTAGTGAGCCGATTTTATGGCGACAACCTTAGACGAAATATTCCGCTGACCGCTTTACTGGGAGCGCTGATCGTCCTTGGATGTGATTTACTTGGCCGAGTGATTATATTCCCTTATGAATTGCCGATTACGAATATCATTAGTTTGATTGGTGGTGCGGTTTTTGTCTTCTTCATTCTGCAAGGAGAGAAAAATGCACGATAACGCTAAACTCATGGTGCTCGCCATCACAGCGGTAGTTTTTTCAGCTCTATTTTTGGGCATTGGGTTGACGGCTGATAACTATCAATACTTTTTATCCAGGCGGATACCGAAAGTGTTAGCCATGATAATTGCAGGCATTGCGATAGGGCAGTCGTCTCTTGCTTTTCAGACTATTACCCATAATCGAATTTTAACTCCCAGTATCATGGGATTTGATTCATTGTACCTCTTTACGAAAGTACTAGTCGTCGTGGCATTTGGTGGTTTGAGCAGCATTGCAATGAATAGCTACTTAAACTTTGCCGTTTCTGTGGTCGCGATGCTTGGATTCTCGGCTCTACTGTTTGGGTTTTATTTTCGAGGTGAAAGGCAAAACCTGATGGTATTGCTATTGCTCGGCGTGATCTTAGGTCAAGTATTTGATAGCTCTTCATCATTTTTGATTATGCTAATGGATCCTAATGAATTCGCTTCAGTACAAGCCAGCATGTTTGCTAGCTTTAACAATATTAATGTTGACCTAGTTTACTTGAGTACACCGTTACTATTATTGGCCTCATGGCGCTTGTATCGCCTTAATCGTCTATTGGATGTGTTTTGGCTAGATAAAGACAATGCAGTTAGCTTAGGGGTTGACGTTAAAAAGGTAACACTACAGATCTTGATGCTCTCTGCTGTTCTTATCTCTATCTCGACGGCTTTGATCGGGCCTTTGCTTTTCTTTGGGTTATTGGTGACGAATCTAACCCGTGAAATATTTAAAAGCTATCAGCATCAAGTGCTTCTCACGGCTGTGTCTTTGGTCTCAGTGGCATCTTTGCTAAGTGGGCAATGGGTTGTAGAGAATCTATTTGGTTTTTCAACAACGTTAAGTGTGGTGATTAATTTTATCGGCGGTGTGTACTTTTTAACTATGCTGCTTCGCAATAAAATTGTTTAGGGTAAATATGATTTCGTTAAAAGGGCTAAAAAAAGTATTTGGTCAGTCTGCGGTTGTCGATAATGCGAGCGCTGATTTTGAAAAAGGTAAGGTAACGTCGATCATTGGTCCTAATGGAGCGGGTAAGAGCACGTTGCTTTCGATGGCGAGTCGCCTAGTAGGAAAAGACTCGGGTGAAGTATATATAGATTGTAAAGAACTGTCCGAATGGGACAATAATGCACTGGCTAAGCGATTGGCTGTGTTACGTCAGGCGAACAATATCACGATGCGCTTTACTGTTCGTGAAATGGTGTCTTTTGGGCGTTTCCCATACTCGCAAGGCAAGTTGACAGAGGAAGATACACAAGTGATCGACAGAGCGATCGAGTATCTGGATTTGTCGTCAATCCAACATAAATACCTTGATGAGCTGAGTGGCGGTCAACGTCAGTTGTCATTTATTGCGATGGTGATGGCGCAAGATACGGATTACGTGTTTTTAGATGAACCACTGAATAATCTCGATATCCGTCATTCCCTACAGATTATGCGTAACATTGGTCGATTAGCACACGAGATGAACAAAGCCGTTGTTGTTGTTATCCATGATATTAATTTCGCTGCATGTTATTCAGACAAGATCATCGCATTGAAAAAAGGAAAAGTAGTTGCACAAGGAAGCGTTGAGCAGGTGATTCAGTCAGATATTTTGGAAGATATTTATGAAACTCCTTTCAATATAATCGAAGTAGAGGGTAAGCGGATGTGTACTTATTATTAAGTACGCATGATGTTAATTGTGCTCATATTCTTAAAAAGCCCTAGTCTGGGCTTTTTTTGTAAATGACATATAAACTTTAGTTGTATTTTAGTGCTTCAACACTAAATGTATTCAAATATTTTAAATAATTAAATTATGCGATAGAGGCTAGATGCATATCGAAATTATAATAAACTATATATGTCAATAAAAACCAGATAACAATTATGGTTTTGATCACATTTATCGTTATTTATGGTTTATTAATTGTACAATTTATAGAATCATACTTTATGTGATATTTAATCACTGTAGATAAAGGGATATTAGATATGAAATATCTAAGAATACAACATAAGTTATGGTCGAGCTCTTTGGCTTGGTTCACGCACGACTTTAAATTATCTATCTTACCTTCATTTATTCCTCAATAAATATTGATTGTAAGCGCTAGGTCTATAGCGCGTAATCAAACTTCATAAAAATTAATTTATCGGATAATTTTTCGATGAATTCCTGAGCGCACTTTATTTATCAAATGCTATGTAATTGGCAGGGTAAGGTTTGCTCTAAAAAAACTAGATATAAAAATATAATCAAATTAATGTTTGAGGAATAACTATGGATAATTACAAACATCTGCCAGAACCATTTCGCGTTCGTGTTGTTGAGCCAGTAAAAACAACCACTGAAGAGTACCGTAAAGAAAAAATTGAAAAAGCAGGAATGAATCCATTTCTTTTGGATAGTGAAGATGTGTTTATTGATCTTCTCACAGATAGTGGAACTGGTGCGATCACTCAAAGTATGCAAGCTGCCATGTTAATGGGTGACGAAGCATACAGTGGTAGCCGCAGTTACTATGCTTTGGCAAATGCCGTTAAAAAAATATTCGATTATGATTTAACGATTCCAACGCACCAAGGACGTGGTGCTGAGCAGTTATATATTCCAGTTCTCATTGCAAAACGAGAAAAAGAAAAAGGCCTTGATAGAGATAAAATGGTCGCGTTTTCAAATTACTTCTTTGACACGACACAAGGCCATACTCAAGTAAACTGCTGCGTTGCCAAAAATGTATATGTTGAAGAAGCGTTTGATACATCAACGCACGCAGACTTCAAAGGCAATTTTGACTTAGATAAACTTGAGCAAGGGATTCTAGAAGTAGGGCCAAAAAACGTTCCATATATTATAAGTACGATTACATGTAACTCTGCAGGTGGCCAGCCTGTGTCGATTGCCAACTTAAAAGCTGTGTATGAAATTGCACAAAGATACGATATCCCAGTCATTATGGACTCCGCACGTTACGCCGAAAATGCCTACTTTATTCAGCAACGTGAACCTGGCTACCAAGACTGGTCAATTGAAGATATTACGCTAGAAACCTATAAGTATGCCGATGCTCTTGCTATGTCTGCAAAGAAAGACGCTATGGTACAGATGGGTGGTTTGATGTGCTTTAAAAATGAAAGCATGTTTGAAGTCTACACCGAATGTCGCACCTTGTGCGTGGTACAAGAAGGATTCCCTACGTATGGCGGCCTAGAAGGCGGTGCGATGGAACGTTTGGCTGTAGGTCTGTATGAGGCAATGCGTCAAGAATGGCTTGAATACAGAATCGGTCAAATTGAGTACTTGGTTAGTGGATTAGAAAGCATTGGTGTTGTATGTCAGCAAGCTGGTGGTCACGCGGCTTTTGTTGATGCGGGCAAACTGTTACCACATATCCCATCTGATCAGTTTCCTGCACATGCTCTTGCTTGTGAGCTATATAAAGTCGCAGGTATTCGCGCGGTTGAAATTGGCTCAATGTTGCTCGGACGAGACCCTGCAACGGGTAAACAGCACCCGTGTCCTGCTGAATTGCTTCGACTGACGATACCACGCGCGACCTACACGCAGACTCACATGGACTTCGTTATAGAAGCCTTTGAACGAGTGAAAAATAATGCCGAAAACATTAAAGGTCTTGAGTTTACTTATGAACCTAAAGTACTTCGTCATTTTACAGCTCGACTTAAAGAAGTGAATTAAGGCTCCAAATATCAAGCTCTCTATTATTTCAGCGCATTATCTAATAATGCGCTGCACCCTGATGCTGCTTGAATAAAACAATTTAAAGGATATAAATTATGGAAAAACAACCATCTATTATAGGTGGCTCTTGTATTATTGCTGGGGTCTGTGTTGGTGCTGGAATGTTGGGTCTACCAAGTTCTGGAGCCGGAGCTTGGACAACGTGGTCAATTATTGCAATATTTATTACAATGATTGTAATGACGATGTCTGGCTGGATGCTATTAGAAGCGTTTAAACGATACGATTTAAAAGTTTCTTTTAATACAGTAACTAAGGATATCTATGGTGTAAACGTAAACTATATTAATAATATTGCGGTTTATTTCGTTGGTAGCATTTTGTTATATGCCTATATTACGACTTCAGGATTAATTCTTGAAGGTATGTTGGGTTTTAATAACAAATTTGCGTCCATTGCTTTTGTAGCTATTTTCTCTCTTTTTGTTTGGCATTCGACTCGAGCGGTCGATAAGATTTCGGTCGTATTGATTGCCTTTATGGTTTTAAGCTTCACATTTGGCGTTTCTGGCTTAGCAATGAATATTGATGTCAGTGTTTTGTTTGACTATGAAAACAAAGGTATGAGTTACGCTCCCTACGCGATGGCGATGCTGCCTGTGGCACTGACTTCTTTTGGTTATCACCATTCTGTTGCCAGTATGCGTTCATATTATGGGAACGAGCAGCGCGCGAAATACGCCATTCTTGGCGGAACCTTCATTGCGTTAATTCTCTATATTCTTTGGGTTGTAAGTATCTACGGGAATTTGCCTCGTGACAATTTTGGTCCTGTTTTAGAGCAAGGGGGTAATGTAGAAGCGCTATTAGTCGCCCTAAGTTCCGTGATTGATTCTGAAAAGGTGGAAGGTGCTATTAATGCGTTTTCGATGGCTGCGATTCTCTCTTCATTTATTGGTGTTGGCCTCGGTTTATTTGATTTCTTAGCGGACTGTTTCAAAATCAATGACTCTAAACGCGGCCGAGCAAAAACGGCAGTGATTACTTTTATCCCTCCTCTCGTTTTTTCTCTTCTGTTTCCTTTTGGGTTTGTAATCGCTATCGGATATGCCGGCGCTGCTGCAACGGTATGGACTTGTTTTATTCCTGCAATGTTGGTCTACAGATCTCGCAAACTAGAAGGCGGGCAAGATGGATTTATGGCTCCTGGAGGAACGCCAATGATTGCGTTAGTGATGACGTTTGGGGTTGTTACAGCACTTTTCCACTTTATGGCAATGATGAATCTATTGCCGGAATTTAGTTAATTACTCTTCGATAAGGAGAAAGCATGAAACAAATTATTAGTACTGATAAAGCGCCGCTCGCCATTGGTCCCTATGTCCAAGGCATTCGATTTGGCGATATAGTGATAACGTCTGGACAATTGCCTATTGATCCAACGACAAAACTGATGGTTGAAGGCGTCGCTAACCAAACCACTCAATCGTTGTCGAACGCTTTATCCATTATTGAAGAGTCTGGTCTTAATGTTTGGGATATCGTTAAAACGACGGTATTTGTCAAAGACCTTAATGATTTTCCAGTCATCAATGAGGCGTATAAGGAATTTTTTGAACAGAGTAACGCACCATTTCCTGCACGTTCTTGTGTGGAAGTAGCGCGCTTACCAATGGATGCTCAAGTAGAAATAGAAGTCACTGCATGTAGATAGGAATATCTCAATTAGACTTGCTATTGAGGAAACGCAACCTATTGTGTTTCCTCTTATTCAATTATTGTATTCGTTACAGCGGCCTATTTAGTGAGCTCTTCGATAATAGGGCACTTACTGCCAGCGTCCCCCGGGCATGTTAAAACCCACTGCTTCAACTGTTTTTCAATCTCTTTAAGCTCTCGGATCTTCAACTCAACTTCATGCAGTTTTTCTTGTGCTTTGGCTTTTACTTCGCTGCTTTTTCGGTTGGGGTTATGGGCGAGTTCAACGAACTCTTTGCACTCTATGAGAGAAAACCCAGCATTTTTAGCGCGTGAGATCAGGTTCAATTCTTGAACGTGTTGGTCTGAATACTCACGATAACCGGATTCACTACGAGCGGGTGGTGTTATAAGCCCTTTCTCTTCATACAGGCGGATAGACTTGCTAGATAGGCTAGTGAGTTTAGAAACGACGCCAATATTCATGTTTACCTCAACTTCGCAGTCAGACGACTTCAATGCAACATTTTAAGTTTATTGATAGGTTTTACTACTTTTATGGACAGAACGCCAAGAGGTTTTCTTATAAAAGGAGTGATGGCGCCTTAGGTCGTATAATGGGCAAGCTCATTAATCTGCGGAGGATTGTGATGATGAGTCCAAGCGATTACCTCCTGCAGTGGAATGGCAGGACTATAGTAAAAGCCTTGGATGTAATCGCAACCATACATTCTTAAAATTTTAAGTATTTCTAACTGTTCGACTCCTTCTGCAACAACCGTATACCCAAGACCATGAGCCAATGAAATTGCGTTAGATACAATCGAGCGATTTCTATCATTGTCTTCCAATTGATAAAGAAATGATCGATCGATCTTTATTTGGTCAACGGGCAGATCTCTCAATAATGACAAAGAAGAGTAGCCTGTTCCGAAGTCATCTAGGCTGATTTTGAAACCAATCGCTTTTAGTTTTTCAAGCAACTTTTCAGGGCTACGTAGACGATTTATAGCAGTACTTTCAGTGATCTCCAATACTACAGTCGCAACAAATCTTGGATCTGAGTTGGCAAGCCGGGTTAACTGGTTTTCAAGGTTGCGTCCCATTAGGTCTTTGGCTGAGAGATTGACATGAATCGGACAGTGAATGCCGGCGTCATCAAAAGCATCAATATCCATTGCGACTTTATCTAACAGCCATTCAGTGATTGAGTTGATTTTATTGCTTTGTTCCGCAATGGGAATGAAATCGATAGGGCTTATTGTCGTCCCATCCTCTTTAACCCAACGCATCAAGGCTTCATATCCACAGACAATATCGAGTTTGCTACAGATGATTGGCTGGTAGAAAATTCTGAACTGTTCTTTTTCTAACGCTTGATCTATTTGTCGTGAGATTTGTAGTTTTTTACGAGCGCCTTGGCTCATGGATGAACGAAAACGAGCGTGTTCTCGACCACTTTTTTTAGCCCAATACATGGCTACGTCAGCAGAGTTTATCATCTGTTCAGCATCAGTACCGTTATCAGGGAATGTGCTGATACCGATTATTGAGCTGCTAGTTAATTCAAAACCATCAATAGAAAATGGCTTTTTAAGCTCAAAGTTGATTATGTTAGCTATCGCTTGTGTCTCTATATCGTTTTTGTTTGGACAAATAATAACGAACTCATCTCCTCCGATTCGTGCAATGAAGTCGCCTTTATCAAGGTGCGATGCGATACGTTGACCGATTTGGATTAAGAGCTGGTCCCCACAGAAATGTCCCATACCATCATTCACTTGTTTAAAGTTAACCACGTCCATCAACATTAACTGAAAGGGTGTTTCCATTTCGATCAGTAAGTTAATTGTCTCAATGCAGTGTTTCCGATTCGGTAAAGAGGTGAGGGGATCGTGCAGCGCGTTATACTTCTCTTCTTCAGCTAGTGTATGTAACTTATTGATTGTATTTAAGCTAAACGAAGTGACCATGTACACAAAGATCGCTCCGGAGAAAAGGATCAGCGAGAGGCCAAACAAAATAGAATCTATGGTGTTTGATAATAGCAAAGATGCGAGCACACCGGTGTAACCAACGATGAAACAACCGATCAGAATGCTTAACATTCTCCAGCCTTTGTGTTTGGTTTTTGCACAGATTTTTCTCGCTGGGAGCAACCCAAAAATCAGTAGCAAAATGCCCGATAAGATAAAGATAATCGCTAATGTAAACAACTCTCACACCATTTATAGTATAACGTATTGTTATTGTAGTGTATCAAATTATCAATCAAATGAAATTGCTTGCAGTACTTAAAGTGTAGGTACAAAACGATTATTTATAAAACTAACATTAAATTTAGGGGGCGAAATAATTAAACAGTTGCTTTAGATCAACAAAAGTTACTTGTTTTGTTTAATCTATCTAAGAAAAGTTGAAAGATTCAAAAAATATTGAATAATGTAATCCATAACAATACACGCATAGTGCTTTCTACAACTCGGTCTGAAACAGGAAACATACTTTATGTCTAATTCGTTTGTGCTGGTTATTAACTCTGGTAGCTCATCACTGAAGTTTGCCGTTATCGACTCTAAGTCAGGTGACGCAATTGTTTCTGGTCTTGGCGAATGCTTTGGCCTACCAGAAGCGGTAATCAGCTGGAAATACAACGGCGAAAAAACAGAAGAAGCAATTACAGCACCTGACAACCACCACCAACATGCGATCAATCGTATCGTTGCGCTTATGGAAACGTTAGGTTTTACTCAAGACTTAGTCGCTGTAGGTCACCGTATTGTTCATGGTGGTGAGAAGTTTACGTCAACTGTTCGTATTGATGACGAAGTGCTAGCAGAAATTGAAAGCCTGTCTGATCTGGCTCCGCTTCACAACCCTGCAGGTGCGAAGGGCATTCAAGCTGCAATGCAAGCTTTCCCAAGTCTCCCTCAGTTCGCAGTATTCGATACAGCATTTCACCAAACTATGCCTCAACGTGCATTTACTGGTGCAATTGCTAAAGAGTTATACACAGATTTCGGTATCCGTCGCTATGGTTTCCATGGTACTAGCCACTACTTCGTAAGCCGCGAAGCTGCGAAGATGCTAAACAAGCCTGTTGAAGAGTCGAGCTTCATCTCTGTTCACCTAGGTAACGGTGCTTCTGTTTGTGCTATCAACAACGGCGAATCAATTGATACGTCAATGGGCTTCACACCACTGTCTGGCTTAATGATGGGCACACGTTGTGGTGACCTTGACCCAGGCATCATCGAGTACCTATTGAAGAAAGGCTGGTCTCAAGAGAAAGTATTCAACTCATTGAACAAAGCTTCTGGTTTCTTGGGTGTTTCTGGTCTTACAAGTGATGCACGTGGTATTTTGGAAGCGATGGAAGAAGGCCACGAAGGTGCTGCTCTAGCGTTCCAAGTATTTACATACCGCGTATCTAAGTACATCGCTTCTTACCTTGCAGCGCTAGATTCATTTGACGGTATCATCTTTACTGGTGGTATTGGTGAAAACTCTCTTCCTATCCGTCGCGAGATTCTGAAGAACCTTAAACTATTAGGTTTCGTTGAAGATGAGAAAGGTAATGAAGATGCACGCTTCGGCAATGCTGGCATTATCGCAAAATCAAACGTACTAGATGCTGTGGCAATGGTAATTCCAACCAACGAAGAATTCGTGATTGCTCAGCAGTCGGTAGAGTTGCTGTAATCTAAGTCAGATTAAATCTATTGAAAGCGAGCCTAGTGCTCGCTTTTTTGCTTTCTTGAATTTCGATCGCTGTTTTGTCGCATATCTTCAATATTCGCTCGGCACAGTCGTTATGCTTTGCTACATCAGTTGCGGAGGATAAGACAATGAAATTTAAATACACGATTTTATACGTTGAAGATGTAAAGAAAACGTTGGATTTTTACGTACAAGCGTTTGGGTTAAACGTCTCGTTTCTACATGAAAGCGAAGACTACGGAGAGTTGGATACAGGAGACACAAAGCTTTCGTTTTCTTCGATAAAGCTTATGGAACAATTAGGCAAAAATCCTTCAAAAGCGGATGCCAGTTCATCGAGTTTTGAGATTGCATTTGAAACAGATGATGTAGCGAAGGCGTTGGAGCGTGCGATTGAATCCGGAGCCCGACTTGTTCAAAGTGTCGAACATATGCCGTGGGGGCAAACGACCGCTTACGTGTCTGATATAAATGGTGCATTAGTCGAGATATGTACGCCAGTCTCAAGTTAGTAGGCCTGCGCATACAATTGCTCGGTCAAATCAGTTCTTGTTACGAGCTGCGATGGCGTAACACCAAACCACTGTTTTATTTCTCGACACATGTGAGCTTGGTCGGAATAGTGACATTGGTAGGCAATATCCGGGTGGACGCCATTTTTACTCAGCTCAAGCGCACAATGCCTTACGCGAGCAAGTTGCAACCAAAAAGCTGGGGAGCGAGTAGTATGTTGGTAAAGCAATCGTTGTAAGGTTCGGCTACTCACGCCGAGCTGTTCTGCGCAGTATTGGATGCTTTGCCCATATTCGCGAATACAGGCTAGGGCTTCAGCCACATGAATATCGGTGAATGTAGAACTTTCGATAATGTCGGTGATGATCTCTTTAGAATCGATAGATTGCTCTAAGCATGTCATAGATAGTCGCGAAAAATTGTTTCCCGGTTGGAGGCGAAATCCCATCATGGACGTATCAGCAGTAAGACTAACTTTGATGGTATTGCAATATAGAGGGGATAGGTAAATGTAAGGAGCAATACCGGGCTTTCGGACAATAATCACATCCTGACAGCCATCTGGTATCACGTAAGATTCTCTTAACTCTTTCGGGCTGGATTGCCAAATATCTATAATACTCATCACGGACTCATAGCGTGTATTTTCGAACTTTACGCACACTCTTACTTTAAGACGATATTATCATTTTTGGGAGGCTTTTTATTTGAACAAGAGCTCTCAAACAGCAGTACGTTATCCTACCTAAACATAGTGTGAGCAAGCGCATTGTTTGACTCATTTTTGATAAAACACCAATTGAACGATCGTTCAATTCGATCTATTATTCACCGGACCAATAAATTTTCTGGATGAGGTAATAGATGTACCTAGCTCAGTTTTTCAAAACGGCAGCAGAGCCTGCAATTCTTAAGCGTTCCATTAAAGTTTCTATGATAGTTGGAACCATACTGATGTTTATTAATCACGGCGATAAACTACTAGGCAGTGGTTTGGATAGTACCGTGATCATCAAGATTCTAATGACTTACTGCGTACCATTTTGTGTCTCTACGCAGGCAAGCGTTTCTGCGACTCTTCAAGCTCGAAAGAAGGTAGCCTCATAATGAAAAGCCTATTTAAGAAGCAGCCTAAAGACTTAGTTCCAATCCATGCTAACCACCTTGCTGAATTAGAGCAGATTTCAAAGTTATATCGCGAGTTCAAACAAAATGATCCAACGCTTTATGCTAAGAAGATTTACGTCAATGCGGCGAATGTTCAGAAAGCATCGAAAAGTCGTGCTGAGTCGATTACTCAAAGCTCGGCACTGATAAACGATTTCATTGAACAGTCGGAGAGTATTAACAAGCTATCTTGCGAAAGTCATAAGTACTCAAGTCAAACGGCGCAAACAGCGGATGAAACAATCGAAAAGCTGACGTTATTGCAGCAGCAAGTACTGTTTTCAAAAGAGAAGATTTGTCAGTTTAGTGAATTACTAGAGTCACTGGATGAGATAAATAAGAACGTTACCCAACTGGTTGATTCTATAAAAGGTATTGCAGCCCAAACTAATCTTTTAGCGCTAAATGCGGCGATTGAAGCAGCAAGAGCCGGTGAGCATGGACGTGGGTTTGCAGTGGTTGCCGACGAGGTTAGACAACTTGCGAACACCGCGAATCAATCTGCTGAAAGTATCGACTTAGAAATGGCATCGATCTCGAAGATCTCAGAGAGCATTTTCAATAAACAGAAAGAAGTTGAAGATGTCATCATCTTAAGCTCAGAAGTTACGCAGGAAACCATGGGCAATATGCAGAATTTAATGACGATTTCACTCGAAAGTAAAACTGCCTCGAAAACCATTACGGATGCGATAGAAACTCAGTTAGCAAGCTCAAATTTAGTGAAACAGAATATGGAGGCTTTGGTAGAAGATACCAAATTATCGATCAGTTTATCTGGCAATAACCATGAACTTGCTGAGCAAATTGTACATTCACTTGATTATTTAGAGTTGGATGCAAAACACACGTTCGAATCAGTTTAGACACTGAGGCAAGTACGCCAATCAGTAGCAGATAAGGATATGCTATGCGACAAAATGAAGATGTATTGTCAGCCTCGATTAAACCGGAAAAGTATACAGAGAAAAGTGCTAACAAGTTGGCGCTAGAGGAGATCATTGAAAAACGAAGACTCTATTCATATCAACAGACAATACAAAACATTAAGTGCGGCAAACAATGTGGCGTAGAGTTGTTGATTCGGGGGCCGAGCGACTCTCAGCTGCATAGACCGGATCAACTTTTTGCTACTGCGCAGCGACACGAGTTAGATAAAGAACTGGAGATTCTGGCGTTAAAGGTCCACCTTACGAACATTAAGCGCTTTGCTTCAACGGATTTTTATACCATTAACCTTTCTCCAGCAATGTTACTGGACGAAGAGGTTATTGAGATTTTACTGCACTTCGAATTCGCTAATATCGTTAAGATTGAACTAACAGAGCACCTTCCAATAGAAGACTGGTTACCAATTTTGCAACAAATGACTCAACTTCGAGTTAAAGGTTATGAGTTTTGGCTTGATGATGTGGGTTGCGGTTATTTTGACCTAGCCATGATTGAAGAGGTCAATCCCGAAGTGGTGAAACTCTGTATCTCGATTGTAAGTCGGTTACCTCATGATGATTCACTGTTTGAGAAGATAAAAACTGTTGTCAAAACAGTGCACTATTATGGTGGATTAGTGTTGGCAGAAGGCGTCGAAGAAGTTGAACAGTTAATGATCGCTAAGGCACTGGGTATTGACTTAGCGCAAGGCTATTTATTTGATAAACCAGTGCTGATAGAGAAATAATATCGACTGGATCACTAATTAGTTAGTTGTTGATATTATGGGATTTCGGTGATTTGCACATGCTCATAAAACAAGGCATTATTTCTAAAATTGCATAATCAAAAGAGGTTCGAGATGGATGTTTTGATCGAACAAGAAATCGCCTTACATCAGTTTGCAACACGCCAAAGTAAAGAAGAGGTGTCTCGCCTTGTACATCCAACTTTTAAAGAAGTCGGAAAGTCTGGTATTAGCTATGACTTTGCGTCGATCATTAAAATGATGGATGGCGAGAAACCATCAAAAGGTCGTATCCACTCGCAAGAATTTGAAAGCATTCAACTAGAACCGTCAACTCATTTACTCTTGTATAAAACCGCTTGGGTGAGCGAACTAGGTGCCAAAAGTCACTTTGCGAAACGCTCTTCTATTTGGGTCTTCACTGGGCGGAATTGGCAATTGAAGTATCACCAAGGAACCCCTTGCGATGAGTTTGAACTCGTTTCTTAATCATTGAGACAAACATCATTCTTGTTTAGGTACGCAGTAGTAAGGGGGGCGATATGAAAGTTGCCGTTGTATTAGGTACATCGAAATCAGATGGGAATACAAGAAAACTCGTTAATGAGTTCGTTCGCTGTTCAGAGGCTGTCTTGTTCGACTTATCGGAGAGAGATATCTCTTTTTATGATTATGAGCATCATAATCGGTTCGATGATTTTCTCCCTCTGATTGCTGAACTCAGTGAATTTGACCATATAGTTTTTGCATCCCCTGTGTATTGGTACTCAATGTCTGCTCAGTTGAAAGTCTTTTTCGATCGTCTATCTGATCTATTAACCATAGAAAAAGATCTTGGCCGAGAACTAAAAGGTAAATCAATCTCGGTATTATCGACGGGCTATAATATAGAGCTACCCGATTGTTTCATTGAACCTTTCTCAATGACGGCTAAGTATATGGAAATGGAGTTCAATGGGTGGACATATGCCGCGATTCAAGCAGAGACGGATCTAGCGTCACTTGGGGCGGTTGCCGGTATGGCTTTAGATAAGGTGCATTGATTCTCTTACTCTGTGAAAATAACAAGGAAATCGTTATGAAAACGGCGTTAGTTACAGGTGGTTCTAAAGGTATCGGGTTGGAAACGGTACTTAGATTAATTAATAACGGCTATAAAGTAGTGACTTGTTCGCGAAACATAGCACTATGGCAAAGCGCTTGTCTAACATACCCTGAATTGAACGATGTCGACTATCTAACCATCGATATATCAAAGCAATCCAATCTTAATCGTCTATTTGATCACATTGAATCTCACTATAAATCGCTAGATCTAGCAGTAAATAATGCCTCTCCCGCTATAGCATCTAGGGGCTCGTTTGATCAGGTCGCGATAGAAGATCTCAAAGCGACCCTTGATGTGGATTTTTGGTCACAAGCGCTCTGCTTAAAACGTGAAATTCGATTGATGAAAACAGGTGGCGTGATTGTGAATGTCAGTTCCATCAATGGACTAAGACCAACACCCAATGCTGCCATGTATAGCGCCGCAAAACACGCTTTGGAAGGGTTAACTCGTTCCGTTGCACTTGAGAATATTGAGCGTGGTATTCGTATCAATGCGGTTGCACCTGGCGTGACATGGACGCCAAGATGGGAAGAAAGGCAGCAAGAAGACCCTCAAATTCGACAAACCGTATCTGACGTCGTTCCATGTAAACGTTTTGCTAACCCAAGTGAAATTGTTGACGCGATTGAATTTTTACTCTCTCCTAAATCGAGTTATGTAGTGGGGCACACCTTAGTGGTAGATGGAGGCTTAACGTTAGCTTAAGCCTTGAAATTCTCTTGAAAATAAAGCCAGCGATTAGCTGGCTTTATTTTTATTTAACCGTAAGCAACGCTCGGGAACCAAAGCACCAGTTGCGGCCACACAACCAAACACACCAAGGCAACTAACTGAATCAATATGAAAGGTATAACGCCTCGATAGATGTCTTTAAGAGCGACACCGTCAGGACAAACACCTTTAAGGTAGAACAAAGCGAAGCCTACTGGCGGGGTTAAAAAGCTGGTTTGCAAGGCCATAGCGACTAACATAACAAACCAAACCAAACTTGGATTATCGACGACGCCGTGTCCATCCAGTTCAATTCCTAAGCTCGAAATCACGGGAGCAAGCAGTGGCAACGCAATCAAAGTGATTTCAATCCAGTCGAGGAAAAATCCGAGCATAAATACAATCAGTAAGATGAAAGCAATAATGCCATACGGACCAAACGGCAAGCTGGTTAAAAACGACTCGATTAACTCATCGCCCCCTAATTCACGCAGAACTAGAGCGAAACAGGAAGCGCCCAAAAAGATCATAAAGATGTACGCTGTTGTGCCGTATGACGAGAGCAAGACCTCTTTCATCACTTTTACGTTGAGTTTCCGGTTGTATGCGGCAAGTAAAGTAGCACCTAACGCACCAATACCTGAGGCTTCAGTTGGTGTCGCGACCCCAGCAAAAATAGACCCAAGTACACAGAATATGAGCAACACAGTCGGTGTGATGTCTTTAAATACTTGCAGTATCAAAGTCCATTCGACAGGCTGAACATCATCAGGAATCGGCGCTTTGTGCGGATTCATTTTGCCGACAATTAAGATGTAACCTATGTATAAACTGCCTAGTAATAAGCCTGGCATTATAGCGCCCATAAATAGGTCACCCACGGACAAACCAAGTTGATCTGCCATTATTACTAGCATGATTGACGGGGGAAGTAAGATGCCTAATGTACCTGCTGACGCGACAGTACCAAGTGCCAAGGGCAAGTGGTAGCCTTGTCTCATCATGCTAGGAAGTGACATTACAGTTAACAACACGACCGATGCCCCAATGATTCCGGTCGAAGCGGCTAATATAATCCCGATTGCCATAACCGTGATGGCTAAACCACCGTGAACTTTACCAAACAGTGCTTGCATCGAAGACATCAGCTTTTCTGCGATACCTGATTTATCCAGCATGTTACCCATGAATATAAACATTGGTAGCGCGACCAGAATCCAGTTATCCATGATCTTAAAGATACGGTTAACCACTAAACCTAAACTGGTGTAGTCGAGCCCAGTAAAGGTATCTAAATAAATATCGGCATAGTAACCAACCGCGGCAAATACAACGCCAATCCCGCCCAGAACATAGGCGACGGGAATTCCGGTAAAAAGTAATAAGATGAACGAGCCAAACATGGCAATTACAATCCATTCATTTGCTTCCATCGTGTTCACCTTTAAATAGAGTTTCGATATTACGTAGAATTCTTGCCAACATAGAGAGTAACAACAGGCAGAAACTGATAGGGATAACGCTCTTAATTAACCAGCGAAATGGAAGGCCAGAGGGGGATGCTGAGCTTTCATTTACTCGCCAAGATTCGTAGGCGAAATCGTATGAGTGAAGGATAACGACGACCACAAATGGGATCGCGAGTAGGCTCAGGCCAAGTAGGTCAACCACGGCTTTTTTACGTTCAGAAAACTTATGATAGAAAAGATCGACGCGCACGTGCAGGTTGCTGATCTGGGCGTAAGCGGTGCCGAACATTACGGCAGTCGCATAAAGATGCCATTGCAGCTCTTCGAGAGCGATTTGACCATTCGAGAACACTTTTCTCAGCACAACTTGGATAATAATAACGGCCACAAGCGCGAGGTTTGTCCATGCAAGAACTCGACTCGTTGTGGTAATAAAGCTTTCTATATGGGCATAAAATGGGGTGCTTGGGGTAGAATATAGTACCTTGCTCATTGGCAACTCCTTACAACCAATGGCCGACATGTAGCCGGCCAACAGGTCCAATTCACAGAGGGTTATTGGTTTTGAGTTTCACGTGGTAGGAATCCATTTGCAGACCATAAAGCATAGCCCTCACGGAAGGTGCTAAGGTCTTTCCATACTTTGTCGAAGAATGGGTCAGCGGTTTTCTTCTCTTCCACAACTTCAAGCCAAGTGTTTTCAAACAGGCTTAACATTTCATTGTTCCAGTAGCGAATTTCAACGCCATTTTCTTCCGCTTTCTTCATTGCGTTGAACTGTAGCGCTTCACCTTCAGCAATGGAGTAAGTCATGGTCGCCATACACGTGGTTTCGACGGCGGCTTGCTGTGCATCACTCATTTTGCCCCAAGTATCTTTGTTGATAAGGAGTTCAAATACGGTCGATTGTTGGTGCCAGCCTGGGAAGTAGTTGTACTTCGCGACTTTATGGAAACCTAAACGTTGGTCGATGGCGGGTTGAGAGAATTCAGATGCGTCAATTGCCCCTTTTTCAAGAGCGCCGAAGATTTCACCACCCGGAAGCTGAACCGTACCAACACCGAGTTTTTCCATTACCGATGCCCCAAGACCAAAGAAGCGCATATTGAGTCCTTTAAGATCTTCCGGCTTTTCAATCGGTTTACGGAACCAGCCTGATGTTTCCGGAGAAATGATCGCACAAGGCACCACTTTTACGTTGTAACCGCCATCGTCATACATTTGTTGGTACAGCTTTAAACCATTCCCAAAGAACAACCATGCCATGTACTCGCCAGCCTCTGGGCCAAACGGCACTGCAGAGAAAAGGGCAGATGCAGGCAGCTTACCTTGCCAATAACCGGCGGTTGAGTAACCAGAGTTCACTTTACCCGTAGAAACTGCGTCCAAAATCTCAGCGGGGCTAACTAGCTTACCTGGCTCGTAGATCTTCATTTTGATCGTACCACCAGAGGTCTTGGTAATGTGGTCGGCATACCATTGAATTGGTGTACCTAGCGCGGGTAGGTGGCTACCAAATGCAATGGGTGTTTTGAGCAGGATCTTCTTGTCAGCAGCGTGCGCTGTAACAGAAAGGCCGGTAGCAGCGATTGCGAGTGCTGAAGCGATGGCGACTTTCTTAAGGTTCATGGTTCTCTCCTTGTGAGGCTGGGTTCCTTATAGATATCGATAAATGTGAACGACGCGTAGTAATTTGTGTTAATGCGATGTTACATTTGACACTAAGTTTAGAGGGGAGATTTCTTGCTCTCTATTGGTGAAATTGCGCAAATTATGTCCGTAGAAAACGCAATTTTCGATACAAAATGTCAGTAAAACTACGTACAAAGCCGGAAGGGAATATGGGGTTTGTTAGCAACAGAAGACTATCGATTAACATTATACTGCTTTCAATTGTCCCCTTAATTGTCGTGGTGGCGATTGTCGCTAGTATTCTATTTAGTCAAGCAAAACAGTTAGTTGAAGAGCAAGTCGCTTTAACTCGAGGCAACGTGCTGTCAGTTAAAAAGCAAGAACTAAAGCAGTACGTAGAAATGGCAGTGAAAAGTATAGAGCCTTACTACCTTGATGAGTCCTTAACCCCAGAGCTTGCGAAGCAAATTGTTATCGAAAAATTGAGCCAGCTCACGTATGGCAGTGACGGATACTTCTTTGCTTATACTTGGGAAGGTGATGCGCTTGTGTTGCCATATCAAAAAGAGCGGATAGGAAAGAACTGGTGGGAAGTTGAAGATGTTCAAGGCAAAAAGTTACTTCAGGAACTGATTAAAGTGGGCCGAGAGGGAGGTGGATTCGTTGACTATCTTTGGCATAAACCCTCAAAAAAAGAACCCCTGCCAAAACTCAGTTATGCCGTCTCTTTAGATAAATGGCAATGGATGGTCGGAACAGGGGTCTATCTGGACGATATTGAAACCCAAGTTGCTCACATGCAAAACGGCTTTGACCAAAACATAGGCAAAACAAGTACCGCACTGTTTGGTGTGATGTTCGTCGCTGTTACCGTGATTGCGGCTCTGGGGGCGTCACTAAACTTGAACGTAAGGCGGTTGGCTAACCAGCAATTGAGTATATTGAATCAACAGATTATTGATTCGCAAGAAAACGAGCGACAACGAGTTTCAAGAGAGTTGCATGATGGCGTGAATCAACTCTTGGTAGCGGCAAAGTATCGGTTAGACAACGTAGACAAAGAAAAAGACGATACAAAGAAAGCACTGGAACTTGACGCAAGTAAGGATGCGATGGAACAAGCGATTGTCGAACTAAGGCGTATTTCTAAAGATCTGAGACCGCCGCAGTTGGATGACTTAGGTTTGGTCGCTGGTATTGAAGCTTACATCAACCAACTTCGTGAGCGTACACAGCTAGAGTTGGTTTTCGAACATGACATTGAGGGGGAAGAGTTTCTACCAGAGGTTGAAACCACGCTTTACCGTGTGGTGCAGGAGTCACTACACAACGTGGAAAAACATGCGAATGCGCAAGGTGTCGACGTCATCATGCAGCGAGAGGGACGGACTCTAATACTAACCATCAGTGACGATGGTATCGGTATGCCAGCAAAATCGCTCAAATCGAACAAGCGTAAGCAACCACTCTTTGAACATATGGGATTGCAGAATATGAAAGAACGGATTCAAGCGATAGGGGGCACATTCGCGGTGAGTAGTGAACAAGGAGAGGGCACAGAAGTGCGCGTGAGTTTAAACATGGAGTTTGTATGATTAATTTGGTTCTGGCTGATGATCATAGGCTGATGCAGGATGGGCTTAAATCACGCCTTGAAATGGAAGATAACCTGAATATTCTCGCATGTGTCGGTACAGGCATAGATGCGCTAGATAGCACACTGAAATTAAAACCTGACGTACTACTACTTGATATCAATATGCCTAGCCTTAATGGTATAGAAGTACTGGAAAAGCTCGCCCAAAGTCGTTCAGAAACCGCAGTCATTATGCTTTCAATGCATGACAGTCGTGACTATGTCATGCGCTCAGTGAAAGCCGGTGCAAAAGGCTACGTTCTTAAAGATGTCGGTTCGGAAGAGTTGGTGATGGCAATTAATCAGGTAGCGCAAGGGCGCTCCTACTTATGTCCTCAAGCTTCTGACCGTTTACTTGAACAGATTAATGAGAAGCCAGAAACCAAAGACGATACGCTCTCAAAGCGCGAATCTGACGTGCTCAAGGCAATCGCGAATGGCGCCTGCAACAAGGAAATCGCCGATTCACTCCACATCAGTGTCAGAACTGTTGAAACACACAGATTACGAATTAAGAAAAAGCTCGGCGCTACGTCAACCGCAGCTTTAGTTAAATTAGCACTGCAAAAAGGATTAGTGACTTAATGAGTGGACGTTTGCTTTCCAGTCGCCAACCCATACTGGATAAAATTGTTTTCTTTTGCGCAGTGATTCAATGCGGCTCTTTTCGTGAGGCGTCGATTCAGCAAGGCATTTCCCCTGCCGCTGGCAGTCGTTGGGTAAAAGAACTAGAAGAGGCAATGTCGGTCGAGCTAGTTAAGAGAAGTACGAGACAGCTTGTGGCAACCCAAGCTGGGCAGTTACTCTTCGACCGGTTTTCACCTCTGCTTCCTGATATCAACAGTCTATGTGAAGAAGTACAGAGCCTAGCCGAAGAGCAACAGGGTGAAATTCGGTTATCGTCAACGCCACTTTTTGCTCGCCAGTATTTGACTAAAATTGTCGCTGAATACATGCAAATGCATCCTAATGTTAACTTCCGTATCTTTATAGAGGCGGGAGAGTTTGATCCGCTAAACATTGATTTCGCATTTCGTGCCAGTGCAAGTTACGAAGGGGAACCAGAGCAAGACATGTTACTGGTACGGCGGCAGCTACTAACAGAGCCTCTCTATCTGTGTGCTTCTCCTCAATACCTCAGAGAGCATGGTACGCCAGCAAACCCCAATCAGCTCAACTTACATCGTTGCTTGTACGCTCGTACTCTGTTGGGAGGCAATCGTTGGTGTTTTGAGCTGAATGGCGAACTCGAAATCGTAACTATCCGAGATACATTAGAGTGTGATAACAGTGAAATGTTGCTCGACCTTACCCTTGAACACGCAGGGGTTGCTTATCTTCCTCATTCGCTGGTTTTCGAACAGCTAGGAAACGGGGAACTCCAGCACATCCTCCAAGATTACCAATGTGCCAGCTTTGACATAGATATGTTCTTTAGGCCAAGAACCCCAATGCCTGAACGATGTAATGGATTTAAACAGTACCTGATTGAACGTGTTCAAACACTCAATGAATAATTCCATTTATGAAATTAACAATCTCTATATGTGCAATTAACAAACCGGTTTGTGGCAGCTAAGCTGTTTGTTATTGAAAGAATAACGCAGTGACAAGGGAAGGTGCTACGTGGTCAAAAAGCTTACGCCAGAGCAAGCAGCTGATTGGATTGAAGATGGTGAAGCCGTATTGCTAGGAGGGTTCATCGGCAGTGTTGTACCCGAAGCGATTGAAAGAGCCATAGGCGAGCGTTTTACACGAACGCACACGCCTAAAGACCTAACATTATTGTTTGCAGCTGGCCAAGGAGATGGTCAAGGCAGAGCAATCAATCATTTGGCTAAGCAAGGGTTAGTTAAACGTGCTATCGGTGGGCATTGGGGTTTGGTCCCTAAGTTACAGCAGCTTGCCGTTGATAACTTGATTGAAGCGTACAACTTACCTCAAGGGATCATTTCACATCTATTGCGAGATACCGCCGCAGGTAAGCTCGGCACTGTCAGTAAAGTTGGGTTAGGGACTTTCGTCGATCCTAGAATTGAAGGTGGAAAGATCAACACTATCACTCAAAAAGAGTGGGTAGAAGTGATTGAGTTGATGGGGGAGGAGCATCTTTTTTATCATAAATTACCAATTACGACGGCGATTTTAAGGGGTACTACGGCTGACGAAAAAGGCAACATCACAATGGAAGACGAATGCTTAATTGTGGAAAGTCTTGCTGCGGCACAGGCGGCTAAAAACAATGGCGGCAAAGTGATAGTGCAAGTTAAGAGTGTCGTTAAAGCCGGAAAGCTCGATCCACACGCAGTTAAGATTCCTGGCATTTTTGTCGATGCGGTCGTAGTTTGCGACCAAGAAAGCGAACATATGCAGACTTTTGCAACCGTGATGAATCCAGAGTTTGTCGGAATTAGCTCGTCTAAAGGTGACGGTGTCACTATTTCTGGGCTAGGTGAAAATGAACAGGCGCTCGATGCCAAAGTCGTCATTGCTCGTCGAGCTGCGATGGAGTTGGTTCCGGGCTCTATCCTAAATTTGGGTATTGGTGCACCAGAGTATATTGCTGAGGTCGCAAGGCGCGCTGAGATTCTCGATGAATTCACTCTCACAGTTGAGCCGGGTGCAGTAGGCGGTACACCACAGAGCGGCTTGGACTTCGGTGCATCAAAGCTTCCGCAGGCGATTATAGGCCAAGATCAGATGTTCGATTTCTATGACGGTGGTGGCGTCGACCAAGCGTTTCTTGGGTTAGCGCAATGTGATCGAAGCGGCAATATTAACGTCTCTCGCTTTGGGACCAAAATTGCAGGGTGTGGTGGTTTCATCAATATCACTCAAAACGCAAAGCAAGTTGTTTTCTGCGGCACATTCACCGCACAGGGATTAAAGATTTGTATTGAACACAATGCAATACAGATTGTTCAAGAAGGGAAACAGCGCAAATTCTTAGACGAGGTTGAGCAAATCACCTTTAGCGCTCAACAAGCGATACAAAACAATAAATCCGTACTCTACATAACCGAGCGTGCGGTATTTCGATTAACGAGCGATGGTTTGGAGCTAATAGAGATAGCCCCGGGCATTGATTTAGAAAAAGACATCTTAGCGCAAATGATGTTTGAACCTGTAATCAGTGATTCATTGAAGGTGATGGAAAGCGCCATATACCAAGCTCAATTTCGACCTAATATAAAAAGAGACGCAAGTTAGACGTCCATTCAAATAAGTAAAAACACAATCAGCTAAGCCAATAGCGTTACACAAAAGGACAAAGAAAATGTTTGAGAGAAAAATCTGCATTGTGACAGGTGCAGCTCAAGGAATAGGGAAAGCTATCGTCGAGCGATTCGCTAGCAGTGGTGTAGAATTAGTTTATGCGATAGATATGAATAGCAACGCGTTAAACAGTGCATACGAGAGTGTCGAGAACGTTAAACCTATCACGATGAACATCTGTGACCGAGACGCCATTGCCTCTTTTATCGAACATGTGAAGCGTGACAATGGAAAAGTCGATGTGCTCGTCAATAATGCTGGAATCACCCGAGACGCATTGATAGATAAAATGACAGAAGATGAGTGGGATGCGGTTATTAACGTTAACTTGAAAGGCGTGTTTAACCTGACTCAAGCTGTTGCTCCGATAATGATTGAAAACAATTCAGGTTCTATTGTCACCATGTCTTCTGTGGTCGGAACTGACGGCAATATCGGCCAAACTAACTATGCGGCAAGCAAAGGCGGCGTGATCGCCATGACCAAAAGCTGGGCCAAAGAATTTGCTCGTAAAGGCGCACAAGTAAGAGCCAACTGCGTAGCCCCTGGCTTTGTCGCGACTCCAATGACAGAGAGCTTGCCAGAAAAAGTGCTGGAGATGATGAAAGCCAAAACGCCATTAGCAAGAATGGGCACACCAGAAGATATTACCAATGGTGTTGAGTTCTTAGCCAGCGACAAGTCTAGTTTTATTACAGGCCAAGTGCTGAAAATTGATGGCGGGTTGGTACTGTAATATGAGTCATAAAGTTTACATTGTGGCGGCTAAACGCACGGCAATCGGGTCTTTTCTCGGTGGGTTAAGTTCAGTGTCTGCAGTAGAGCTCGGTACTACTGTGATTAAGTCTGCTTTAAAACAAGCTAACGTAAAACCGGAATGGGTAGATGAAGTTGTTGTTGGTAATGTGCTGAGCGCGGGCCTTGGTCAAGGCGTAGGGCGACAAGCTGCGATTCATGCAGGAATACCAGCTCACGTCCCAGCTTACACGTTGAACATGATTTGTGGCAGTGGCATGAAAACAGTGCTCAATGGGATCAATGCTATCAAAGCAGGCGACGCTGATATTGTCGTTTCTGCGGGTATGGAAAGCATGAGTAATGCTCCGTTTATCATGAATGGTCAATCGCGTTCAGGCCATAAGATGGGAGATCTGTCGCTGGTGGACTCTGTGCTTAAAGATGGTCTAACCGATGCCTTTGAAGATTTTCATATGGGTGTGACAGCCGAAAACATTGCCAAGCAATATGATATTGACCGCCAAGCACAAGATGAGTTTTCCACTCGCAGTCAAAAACGTGCACAGCAAGCGATTGAATCAGGTCTGTTTGAGGAAGAAATTGAGCCTGTCATTGTCAAGAGTAGACGTGGCAACGTTGAAGTGAATACCGATGAACATCCAAGGTTTAACGCGACATTGGAATCGTTGAAAGCTTTAAAGCCTGCTTTTGATAAACAAGGGAGCGTCACCGCAGGAAATGCTTCTGGGATTAACGATGGTGCCGTTGCACTTGTTCTAGCGAGTGAACAAGCACTCGAAGATCATGGCTTAACACCACTTGTTGAGGTTGTCTCTACCGGGCAAGGCGGTGTTGAGCCAAACGTTATGGGACTTGGGCCAATCCCTGCAATTAAGCAAGCATTAAAGCGCGCACAACTTAACCTGTCAGATATTGGCCGTTTGGAGCTCAATGAGGCATTTGCTGCTCAAGCCATTGGTGTAATGAAAGGCTTATCGCAACAACATCAGGTGCCATATGAATGGTTTGATGAGCGAACCAATGTGAATGGTGGAGCGATTGCTTTGGGTCATCCTATTGGAGCGTCAGGTGGAAGAGTTATCACATCTTTGATTTATGAAATGCGCCGCTCTCAAACTGAACTAGGACTCGCTTCACTCTGCATTGGTGGTGGTATGGGTACGGCGATTATAGTAAGACGAGTTTAATGTAGGATTTAAAAAGAGCCGTTTCAGGCGGCTCTTTTTACTTCGTCTTGCTCAGTTCAATTGCGCTGATTAGCCTACTGAGCTCGGACTTAACCTCATCGTCAATGTCATAACCAATATTGATTCGCAAACAGTCATTGTATAAATCGAGTGTGCTGAACAAATGACCGAGGCGAATATCGACGCTTTCTTTGTCTAAATGCTCGCTCAATAGATTACTATCGAGGCCAGGTATTTGTAACCAAAGTACCATCCCTCCAAGTGGATCGCTGACCTTGACGTACGATGGTAGATGTTGAACCAGATATTTTAAATAGTCATGTTTTAAAGTGGCCAACTTGTTACGGCGACGACGTAGTTGTTTCGCGTATTGTCCAGACTCTATAAAGTCAGCGACAGCAATCTGTATCGGAACAGAAACACCATAACTCGCAGCGGTAGATTGTTGTTGATATTTCGCTATATAACGGCCGGGTAAACACCAACCTAGCCGATAGCCTGGTGAGAGTGTTTTCGAGATGGATCCGCACCAAAGTACATAGCCGCCTTGATCATAGTATTTGGCGGGCAGCGGGGTATGTTCACTGTAAGATAGCTCAAGATAAACGTCATCTTCAATCATTGGTGTTTGATAGAAATTGGCTAACTCCGCCAGGTGCTGTTTTTGCTGCGCGGTCATAGTTATGCCTTGTGGATTCATATGAGAGGTACAGAATATCCCAGCTTTTACTTGGCCTTTTTTTAAGTGATTTTCTAACTGGCTTAAATCAACGCCATCTTCAATAGACGGGATCTCAATGATCTTGCGTGACATTTGGCCCAACAACTCAATGATTCCACTAAAGCATGGAGAGCTTATCGCTATTGCATCCCCAGGTTGAGTGGTTGCTTCGATGGCTGATTTAATCGCTGGCATACAGCCACCTGTGATGATGAGCTCATCAGCAGAGAAATTTAGAGATAATTTAGAAAAATGACGACTCAAGGCATCTCTCAGTAGGGGTTCTCCTTGTGTGTCTGGATAGCGGTTTAGGCGATTTCCAATTCGTTTAATTGCACGTCGAAAGCTTCTTTCCAGTTCTGTAATGGCGACTGGATCGTTGTCGGTACTCGATATACCGAGTGGACCATTAATGGAGGAGTGGAGCGCGTAGTTACGATTTACGGTCGATATTCTACTCACAAACTGAGTCATTTCTGGTTTAGCTCGTTCGGGCTTTGGAGCCGATACAAAGTAACCCGCTTGAGGTCGGGAGCAAATCCACCCTTGAGATTCGAGTTCTTGATAACAACTGACCGCCGTCGACATACTAACGGTCCGCTGTTTAGCCAGTTGCCTAAGTGAAGGCATACGGCAGCCATCACTTAACTTCCCAGTTAAAATTTCATCAATAAACTGCGCAGCTATATCCTTATAAATACTCATATTATTTCAACTGTACTGGTTTTTGTGTGAAAAATTGTATCTGTATCCATTTTTAATCTCAAGTGATACTCCTGTTAAACAAAGGGAGGAGAAATAATGAGTAGGAATGATTTGATATTGGCTATCACTGTTATGGCTATTTGGGGCTTCAATTTTTCAATGATAAAAATGGGTATTACGGACGTACATCCTTTATTGGCCACCGCTGCTCGCTTTTCATTGGCGGTGATTCCAGCCATATTCTTTATCGCGAAGCCGAATGTCCAATGGCGCTACTTGATTAGCTATGGATTGATATTTGGTGTTGGCATTTGGGGGATGGCTTCTTGGTCAATCACTGCGGGATTATCGTCTGGTGTATCTTCGGTCTTGTTATCCTCAAATGCGTTGATTGGTATGGCGGTGGGTATTTTTATTCACAAGGAAAAATCGACCACACGCAAACTAATGGGGGCATTGATTGCTTTGGTGGCTTTGCTTGTACTCGTTACAGCAACCAACGGCAATATCACGGGTAAAGGGTTATTGCTGATTATGACTGCAGCGGTGAGCTGGGTGGTCATGGGGGTGATCGTTAAGTCGTCTAAAACTAAGCAAGCTTTTGCCTTCAACGTATGGGGAATGGCATTTGCGCCAGTGCCTTTAGTGGCTTTCTCAGTTGCACTACATGGAACCGAAATCGTTGAACACGCGATTGAAGCATGGAACACGAGCACAACAATCGCTGTCTTGTTTCAAGCTTATCCGACAACGCTATTTGGTTACTGGGTTTGGAATCGCCTGTTGATTCGTTATCCTTTAAGTACGACAGCGCCTTTGACGTTGCTAGTCCCAGTGTTCGCACTCATTAGTGGTTATTTTATGTATGGTGAAATGCTGTCGGTACTTCAAGTGATTGCATGTGCGTTATTCTTAGTGGGAATTGGGCTTATTGTTAAGCCGCCGCGTAACAAGAGTAATGCTAACGACTACCAATGTAATTCGGTAAAAGTGACGAGCAATTAGCCGTCATAACTCAAACAAAAAAAGCGCTGACTGTTCAGCGCTTTCTCTATTTTGGTGAATAAAAGCAGTTTATTTGATGAATGCTAAATCAAAGACGGTTGAACGATTTCGTCCTGACTCCTTTGAGAAGTAAAGTGCCTTATCTGCATGTTCTAACCAAGTTAAATGGCTCGTTTGTTGCTCCGTGAGTTCACAAATACCCAAACTGATTTTATAGCTCACTGTGTGCCCTTCGCATTCTACCTGTGATTGTTCGATGCGCTTGCGTAGCCTTTCAGTAAAGTAAAGAGCTTGGTCAGCGCATGTTCCAGGTAAAATAACCGTGAACTCTTCACCGCCGTATCGGCCACATATGTCACCGCCTCGGGTTGCTTTTCGTAGTTCATCGGCAGCATGGCGAATGACGTCATCGCCAACAGTATGACCATAGGTATCGTTTACTTTTTTGAAGTGGTCTATGTCAAAGATAACCAAAGAAGAGACACTACCTGAAACCTTACAGCTTTCGAACTCTTCCAGTAAACAGCTTTCCCAGTAACGACGGTTAAACAGCTTAGTTAACCCGTCCGTGCGGCTTAAATCAGAGAGCTTCTGATTGGAATTCATTAGGTGGATTTTATTTTTGGCTATGTCTGTAACGTCATTGATGATTAGGCTAACGTGAGAAACAGCACCATTAACGGAGGTGAGGGGAGAAAACGTAATGTTTTGACGCATTTCATTGAGCCCGTCAGCGATGGGGCTGAAGTTTTTAAACTTAAATAGGTAAGGCCTATCTTCCCAACAAGAGAATCCTCGGCTATTAAGTTTAAACGATGCATCTACTTTTTTTCTGATCCACGATTCAGGTAAACCAGGAACAACATCAAACAGGTACTTACCCAAAATGCGCTCGGCACTGATACCACTGTATGATTGCATGAAAGAGTTCCAAGCACAGACCTTATACTCTCTATCTAACACAATTAGGCCAGCATCAAGATCGCCAATGATCTGCATTGCCCAGTGAAAGTCGCTGATATCGGTTGTTTTCATAAAACACTCTGCAAAATTTGTTCAATGGCTTGAATAGACTCTTTGTCCATTAAGAAGATGACGTCACAGGTAATGTCGAGATTTTCCGCTTTATAGATGAATTCAATCGTGAAAATTTCTTGATCATAAGCCGTGAGAAATTGATCACTATTAAGCGAAACTTGAAGTAGCTCTTTTTCCAGTACGATAGGCTGACGCAGTGAGATAGAGATATCGAGCTGCTTACTAAACGAGACTAGAAAAGAAGACACGAGCAAATTGGAGATATCTAAAATCATCTCCTTAGTGGTCGTATTTTCTTCAGAAAAGGTGTCTAAGGTAATATTGGATAAACCACTACCGTGAAGACAAACGAGTGCTTCGCCATTGATACCGTTACCAACAAAGCGTTGCGACACGGCACGATACTCAGAATTATTAATAATATCCTGCACCGTCATTTTAAGCTCAGATTGATGCAGGGTAGATACATTAGGCAGAGGCATTTCAATGAACTGGCCAACTTGTTCAGCAATTAACGAGGCACTGGTTCCTAGCGCAATATTGCTCATTTCTCGAATGCTTGCCAATACATCAACTGACTGAGTGGCACAAGGTATCGTCGGTACATTGAATGCTTGAAGTGGTATTTTGAATCGAGCGAATAGCTTGGCGAGATCAGAGGTATTAAATGGCTTTTCGATAAAGTCTCTTGCGCCTAATCTCAAGCAACGCTCTTTCGCAGCAGTTTGAATATCCCCTGAGACAACAATAACGTTTGTTGGGTATCGACTGACAGGTAAAGCGGCAAGCACTTCAAAACCATCCATCACTGGCATGGTAAGGTCTAGAAAAAGGATATCGAAATTGGATTGCTTTAATAGGTCGAGCGCTATCTGTCCATTTTCTGCTTGTGCGATGTAGATGTCGGGTGAAAGTCCTATTTTGCTAATGATGGCTTTACGAGCGATTTTAGAATCATCGCAAACTAGTATATTCATGAAAATTATCAATAACTCAAACAGGACGCAATTCTTATACTTTGCTTACTTATAGGCAACAGTAATGTGATATTAATACCAAATAGTAAGACCAAGTTAACACTTTTGTTTCACGCGACGTCAACTTTTTGTCACTACCATTCAGTAGATTGAGACGAAAATCTCACTGTTAAAGTTTTAGACGAGCTTGTAAAGCCACTGAAACATTAGATTTAGCAGGCTTCTTTAAGTGCTTGCAGATCTGCCAACCCGCTTTGGCAACTCGCTCCAAATCTACTCCTGTCTCGATGCCTAAACCTTGACACAAGTACAAAATTTCTTCAGTTGCAACATTGCCTGATGCGCCATCTGCATAGGGGCAGCCTCCTAAACCAGCCACACTTGAGTCAACTGTATGGATACCCATACGAAGCGCTTGGTAGACGTTTGCAAGTGCTTGTCCCCATGTATTATGGAAATGTACTGCTATCTGTTCAGGTTGTGCAATGGAAAGGACTTGTTTGAGCATGGATTCCACTCGTAGCGGCGTTCCGGTCCCAACCGTATCTCCTAGAGAGACTTGATAACAACCGAGGTCGAGGAGTCTTTTTGTTACTTCTTTGACTCGCAGCGGAGAAGTCTCCCCCTCATATGGGCAATCTAATACGCAAGATAGGTAACCGCGAATAGGGCGTCCTTTTTGCTTGGCGAGTTTAATGACGGGGGAGAATCGCTCTAAGCTCTCTTCGATTGAGCAGTTAATATTGTGTTGGCAGAAGGACTCGGAGACAGAAGTGAAAATGGCGACTTGATCCACATTAGATTGTAGAGCTAACTCTAACCCTTGGACGTTGGGCGTTAGGGCTGAGTAACACACATCAACGTGACGAGTGATTTGTGTCAAGACTTGCTGTGAGTCTGCCATTTGCGGTACCCACTTGGGCGAAACAAAAGAGCCAGCTTCAATATGCGTTAATCCGCTTAAAGATAACTGATTGATCAAATCGATTTTCGCTTGAGTCGTAACCAGCGCTTCATTTTGCAAACCGTCTCTTGGCCCAACCTCAACAATGTTGACCGAACTTGGAAACAAAGCTTTAGTCATCAAGGTTTCCACCGTTGTCCCAGTCAGGTGTTCGCTTTTCGAGAAACGCACTTAATCCTTCTTGCCCCTGACGAGAGACTCGAACATTGGCGATCATCTCTGATGTATAGTTGATGACTTCTCGGTCGATGATTTTGTTGTTGCAGTGATGGATGAGTTCTTTGCAATGATTGAGAGCAGCAGGGCTATTGTGTAGCAGTTTTTCTATCACCGCTTCTATGGCTTCTTCAGCTTTTTCGGCAGGCGTTAATTTATGGATAAGTTGTAGATCTAATGCTGTAGGGGCGTCGATTAATTCTGCGGTCAACATGTAACGCCTTGCTTGGCGTGCGCCCATGGCTCTACAGACGTATGGGCCAATAGTGGCTGGGACTAGCCCGAGTTTAACTTCACTCAAGCAAAATTGGGCACTGTCATCGGCAATCGCAATATCGCAACAGCAGATTAGACCAAGAGCGCCACCATAGGCGCTACCGTGGACGTAACAAAGAGTTGGGTGAGGGAAGTGATCTAGTAAATTGAGCAGTTTAGCTAGCAATTCAGCATCATTAATATTGGCATCGTGATGTTGAGCAGCCATCGCTTTCATCCAATTAAGATCGGCACCGGATGAGAAGTGTTTTCCGTTACCCCGTAACACCACGCAGCGAACTTTGGAGTGATTAGCTAGGTAATCAAGCGCTATAGAGAGTTCATGAATCAAGTGACTACCAAATGCATTATGCTTTTCAACTCGATTAAGGGTTACGGTAGCCACGCCTCTCGGGTCAATGTCGTATAGTAATTCATTGCTCAAAATGACTTTCATGGTTCTGTTCCCTTACATTCTAAATATACCGAACTGACTTTCTTTGATTGGCGCATTTTTTGCGGCCTTGAGTGCTTGGCTTAAAATAGTTCGTGTCTCTTTGGGGTCAATGATGCCATCGTCCCACAGCCTCGCACTGGCATAAAATGGATGTCCTTCGGCTTCATATTTATCAATGATAGTTCTTTTAAAGGCGCTTTCCTCTTCTTCAGGCCATGCTTTACCTTCTCTTTTAATGACATCACGCTTCACTTGACTTAACACGCCAGCAGCCTGTTCACCCCCCATGACAGAAATCCGAGCATTTGGCCAAATCCACATTAGCGTAGGATCATAGGCCCGGCCACACATGCCATAGTTACCTGCACCATAAGAACCACCTATTATCACGGTAAATTTAGGAACGTCCGCACACGCCACAGCCATTACGAGTTTAGCCCCATGTTTCGCGATACCGCCTTCTTCGACTTTCTTGCCGACCATAAATCCGGTGATGTTTTGCAAGAACAATAGCGGTATTTTCCTTTTCGCACATAACTCGATGAAGTGAGCGCCTTTCTGGGCAGATTCAGAGAACAAAATGCCATTGTTAGCGACAATTCCGATGAGTTGGCCTTCGACTCGTGCAAACCCACAAACCAAAGTGGGCCCAAACAGGGCTTTAAACTCATCAAATTCTGAGTCGTCTACTAGCCTCGCAATAACCTCACGAACATCAAATGAAAGTCTGAGATCAGCATTAACCACACCATAAAGTTCAGAGGCATCGTAGCGAGGGGGCAATATGTTCGCTTCTGGTTCACTTGTGTGTTTTGCGTATTCAAAATCGGTTCGTGTATTTGCAATTGACTGCCGTGCGAGTATCAATGCATGTTGTTCATTTTCGGCGTAATAGTCAGCGACACCTGATTTACGGCAATGAACATCTGCGCCACCCAACTCTTCATCGGTAACCACTTCACCTGTTGCCGCCTTTACAAGCGGTGGACCCGCTAGGAAAATAGTACCTTGTTGTTTGACGATAATAGAGACGTCCGCCATTGCTGGAATGTAAGCACCACCTGCAGTACACAAACCCAATACGATGGCGACTTGTGGAATTCCTTGCGCTGACATGCGCGCTTGATTGAAGAAAATTCGGCCAAAATGATCTTTATCCGCGAAGACTTCAGCTTGATGAGGGAGGTTGGCACCGCCTGAGTCGACAAGATAGATACAGGGTAAATGGCAGCGCTGGGCAATATCTTGGGCTCTAAGGTGTTTCTTGACCGTCAGAGGGTAATAGGTGCCCCCTTTGACCGCAGGGTCGTTAGCGATCACCATACAGTCAATTCCGTTTACTTTTCCTATGCCTGCAACCACACCTGCGCACGGAATGACTTCGTCATAGACTTGCCATGCCGCAAACTGAGCAATTTCTAGAAATGGACTATCAGGATCAAGCAGAGTTTGAACGCGCTCTCGAACAGGAAGCTTTCCTTTGGCTTTTTGTCTTTCTATCGCTTTTTTGCCACCACCCGATTTAATCGCCGCAATATTGGAGTGAAGATTCTCGACCAACTCACTCATGACCTTTTGGTTTTTGATGTAAAGGGGCGAATCGGTTTTGATTTTGCTTTTAATTATTGCCATGACTCACTCCTATAGCGATTCATTAAACAGCTCACGGCCTATCAACATTCGGCGAATTTCAGAAGTACCAGCACCAATCTCATATAACTTGGCATCTCTGAGTAACCGGCCCGCCGGGAATTCGTTGATGTAACCATTTCCTCCTAGCAGCTGAATAGCATCAAGCGCCATCTGTGTTGCAAGTTCAGCGCTGTACAAAATTACCCCTGCGGCATCTTTTCGGGTTGCTTCTCCACGATCACACGCAGCCGCCACGGTATAAACATAGCACCTTGCTGCATTAGCTCGTGTGTACATGTCTGCGACTTTGGCTTGTACTAATTGAAATTCCCCTATGGATTGCCCGAACTGTTTTCTATCGTGAATATAGGGAAGGACTAAATCTAAGCACGCTTGCATAATTCCTAAAGGGCCACCAGCAAGTACAACACGTTCATAATCCAACCCACTCATCAGTACTTTCACGCCTTTGTTGACTTCACCGATAAGGTTCTCGCAAGGGACTTGGCAGTTTTCAAACACCAACTCACATGTGTTTGATCCTCTCATTCCAAGCTTGTCGAGTTTCTGAGCATGACTAAAACCAGGTGATGTTTTTTCAACTAAAAAGGCACTAATACCGTGTGATGTTTTGGCGCTATCGGTTTTGGCATAAACCACAATGACATCAGCATCTGGGCCATTCGTGATCCACATTTTTGAACCATTGAGTAAGTAATGGTCTCCGTTTAATTGGGCTTTAAGCTGCATACTTACTACATCAGAACCCGCGTTAGGTTCACTCATTGCCAGAGCACCAATATAGGAACCATCAATTAATTTAGGGAGGTATTTTTGTTTTTGTTCTTCGGTGCCGTTACGAAAAATTTGGTTAACACAAAGGTTAGAATGCGCACCATAGCTAAGCCCAACAGACGCTGAAGCTCTACTTATTTCTTCCATTGCAACCACATGTGCGAGGTAACCCATTCCAGCCCCACAATATTGCTCACTGACGGTGATACCAAGTAAGCCCATCTCTCCTAATAGTGGCCATAAATGGTTGGGAAATTGGTTGTTTTGGTCGATTTCTTGGGCAATGGGAGCAATGTGTTCATGAGCAAAAGCACTGACATGATCACGTAACATGTTGATGGTTTCATCTAAACCGAAATTGAGCGGATTGTATGGCGATAACATAGCGCCTCCCGAGTCGTATCCGTATTGCATCGCGAAAGGAAGTACTCAGGCCGGCAGACGTGTCGTTTACTGTTCACTCATCTCAATTCGATTGAGTGCGTCTTCACATCGTTGACGAGCAGCAGTTAAGTCATCTAAGACAATGGTGATGTCTTCAAGCTGACGTTTCAATACGGCTTCTTTATCATCGATGATCTTCAGCATTTGCACCAGTTGGGTTTCTCCCTGCTGAGTATCATAGAGCGCGAATAGTTCTTTGATTTCAGCAAGTGAAAAGCCTAACCGCTTTCCCCTTAAAATGAGTTTTAGGCGGATCTTATCTCTACGGTGATAAAGACGCATTGTTCCTTTGCGCTCTGGCTGAATAAGGCCAACATCCTCATAGAAACGAATACTTCTGGTCGTGATATCAAATTCTTTTGCGAGATCACTGATTTTAAAAGTGTCCACCGGTTTCAATTCTCCAACTGCTTACTAGGGCCTTGAATAAATGCAATGTAATTAATTTGTTTCTTTACGTTTACGTAAATGTTAGTGCTATGCTTACGTAAACGTCAAGAAATTCCATTTTATGGGGGACACAATGCAAGATAACGATATCTGGATTGTTGCAGCGAAAAGAACACCAATTGGTCGCTTTCAAGGGCTTCTGTCTCCTTATTCTTCTCCCCAACTTGGCGCTATGGCTATTCAAGCTGCACTTGAGCAGTCTGAAATCGATCAGCAATTGATCGACGAAGTCTACATGGGCTGTGTGCTACCGGCTGGTTGTGGGCAAGCGCCAGCTCGACAGGCTGCACTCGGTGCAAATCTAAGCCACTTCACTCCGTGTACCACAATCAATAAGGTCTGCGGTTCAGGAATGAAGTCGGTCATGTTGGCGAATGACGCGATTCGCTCTGGTTCAATTCAATGCGCAGTCGCTGGTGGTATGGAAAGCATGACGAATGCGCCATATCTACTGAAAGAGTCAAGAAGTGGTATGCGAATGGGCCATAAGACAACTTATGACCATATGTTTTTAGATGGCTTACAAGATGCTTATGGTGGTGACTTGATGGGCGTATATGGACAACGTATCGCAGATAAACTCAAGTTTACTCGGGAAGAGATGGATGAGTGGGCAGTCGGTTCGATCGACAAAGCTCTGAGTGCTCAAAAGGAGAGGATGTTTGCAGATGAGCTCTCTCCATTGGTTCTAAACTCCGGAGCATTGATGGATTATGACGAACAACCATCGAGTGTTGATCCTGCAAAGATCCCTAAGTTAAAACCCGCATTTTCAAGCGATGGTACGGTCACAGCTGCGAATTCAAGCGCTATATCTGATGGTGCTGCGGCTCTGGTGCTAGTTCACCCTCATATCGCTATTCAACAAGAGTTAAAACCTTTGGCTGTGATCAAAGGGCATACGACTCATGCTCGCGCTCCTGAAGAGTTTACACTTGCGCCTGTATTTGCAATTGAGCAGCTCCTCTCTCAACTCGACTGGTCAGTAAGTGAAGTGGATTTGTGGGAAATAAACGAAGCTTTTGCTGTCGTTACGCAGATAGCGGTGACGCAGCTTGGGTTAGATGCAAGCAAGGTCAACATTAAGGGCGGTGCTTGTGCATTAGGGCATCCTATTGGTGCCAGTGGAGCAAGAATTTTAGTGACTTTGATCCACAGCTTACGTCAGCTACAAAAACTTGGAGTCAATGGCGACTCAAACCAAAAAAAGGTAATGCGAGGTATTGCTTCACTGTGTATTGGCGGTGGTGAGGCAACGGCAATTGGAATTGAAATCCCGCTATAGAGAGAAGGAAATCATTATGACGGAGTCTGTCCCTTTATTTGTTGCAGGTGAGTTTTGTCAGTCTCAAACCAAACAATGGATTGATGTCACCAATCCCGCGACCAATGAGGTAATCGCTAAAGTCCCCTGTGCTACAGAGTATGAGATGCAGAAAGCGATAGAAAATGCGTCAGAGGTTTTTCAAAGCTGGAAAGAAGTCGCAGTATCGGATCGTGCTCGTGTGATGTTGAAGTACCAACACTTACTTAAAGAACATCATGACGAGCTGGCAGAGCTTCTCTCTAAAGAGACCGGAAAGATCATTGTTGATGCGAAAGGCGACGTGTGGCGCGGCATAGAAGTGGTTGAACAAGCTGCGAACATTGCGAGCAACATGATGGGAGAAACGGTCGAAAATGTCGCGACCAACATTGATAGCTACTCCATGATCCAACCGTTAGGTGTCTGTTGCGGCATTACGCCTTTTAACTTTCCGGCCATGATTCCCTTGTGGATGTTCCCCCTTGCAATAGCCGCAGGTAACACTTTCATATTGAAACCCTCTGAGCAGGTCCCCCTTACCGCAATGCGTTTAGCTCAGTTATTTGAACAAGCAGGAGCGCCAAAAGGTGTGCTCCAGATCATTCATGGCGGTAAAGCTCAAGTGGATTTTCTTTTGGAACATAAAGACGTTCGAACCGTATCTTTTGTAGGCTCTGTTCCTGTGGCTGAGTACATTTATCACACGGGGACGCGTCATAATAAGCGAGTTCAAGCCTTTGCAGGCGCAAAAAACCATATGGTCGTGATGCCTGATGCGAACAAAGACCAAGTTATCAATAATCTCGTTGGGTCATCGGTCGGGGCTGCGGGTCAAAGGTGCATGGCGATATCGGTCGCGGTGTTTGTCGGTGATTCAAAGCAGTGGATAGGTGAACTTAAAACTGCAATAGCCAACATGAAACCGGGCGCATGGAATGACGACAACGCTGCCTATGGCCCTTTGATCAGTCAAGCGGCAAAAGAACGTGTATTGAATCTTATCAATGAAGGGAAAGCACAAGGTGCGGTGTGTGAGCTCGATGGTTCGGATTGCCAAGTTGAGGGGCTCCCAAGTGGGAATTGGGTTGGCCCGACATTGTTTAGCGGTGTAACGACCGATATGTCCATTTACCAACAAGAAATTTTCGGACCTGTGCTTATCTGTTTAGAGGTGGATTCATTGGATGAAGCAATTGCGCTTATCAATAATAATCCTTACGGAAACGGCACTTCGATCTTTACTGCAAACGGTGCGGCAGCGCGAAAATACCAACATGAAATTCAAGTCGGGCAAGTGGGAATCAATGTGCCTATTCCAGTGCCTTTACCGTTCTTTTCGTTTACCGGTTGGAGAGGTAGCTTTTATGGCGATCTTCACGCGTATGGAAAACAGGCAGTACGTTTTTATACAGAAACCAAAACCGTTACCTCGCGTTGGTTTGACGATGATATTCCGACCGGACCAAATTTGACCATACAGCTCAAGTAAAGGAGTGGAATATGGATTTTGAGTTGAATGAAGATCAGCGCGCGTTTGCTGAGACTGCTGAGCAATTTTCCTTAGAGAAGCTAGCGCCGATGGCAGCGACTTGGGACGAGGAGCAGATCTTTCCCAAAGATGTGTTGAGGGAGGCGGGCGAGCTTGGTTTTATGAGTTTATATGCGCCAGAAGATCATGGTGGATTGGGGCTAAGTCGCTTGGATTCATCCATTATATTTGAGCAACTTTCTATGGGTTGCACCTCTACGACCGCCTATATGACGATTCATAATATGGTGACATGGATGGTGGCCTCTTTTGCGACCGAATCCGTTAAGCAGGCTTATTGCGATAAGTTGGTTACTGGTGAATGGCTGGGATCATACTGCCTTACAGAGCCTAATGCGGGTTCAGATGCCGCTTCGCTGACGACAACGGCAGTCAAAAACGGTGATCACTATATTATCAACGGTTCTAAAGCGTTTATCTCAGGTGCGGGAGAAACGGATGTCCTCGTTGTCATGGCAAGAACAAGTGATAACGGCGCTAAAGGTATTTCTGCTTTCGTTGTACCTACTGATATTCAAGGAATCAGTTATGGCCGTAAAGAGCCTAAAATGGGTTGGAATAGTCAGCCAACGCGTTCGATTATTTTTGAAAATGTTTCCATTCCAGTCGAGAACCTATTGGGACATGAAGGTGAGGGGTTTACCTTCGCAATGAAAGGGCTTGATGGAGGTCGTATTAATATTGCGACCTGCTCAGTCGGAACCGCGCAGCAAGCACTGAATCAAGCGACACAATACATCCAAGAACGTAAACAATTTGGCCAAAACTTGTCTCAATTTCAAGGGTTGCAGTTTCGACTCGCCGATATGGCAACCGAACTTGTCGCAGCACGACAACTGGTTCGATTGGCGGCGAGTAAACTCGATCGTAACGATCCTGAAGCAACGGCCTATTGCGCGATGGCAAAACGTTTTGCGACCGATATAGGCTTCAAAATCTGTGATCAAGCACTTCAGCTCTATGGTGGTTATGGTTACATCAAAGAGTATCCGATGGAGCGCTATTTCAGAGACGTTCGAGTTCATCAGATTCTTGAAGGCACCAATGAAATTATGCGTTTAATCATTGCTCGTCGCTTGTTAGCGGAAGGTTCGCAAATTCTCTAGAGGATTTCACTATGTCATCTCAACAAGGTGCCATTGAGCACTACATCAAAAACCATGTTGCAGTTATTACTATGAATAACCCACCAGCGAATACATGGACGAAACAAAGCTTACAAGAGCTGAAAGAATTGATTGGCACTCTCAATGATAATCGTGATGTTTATGCCTTGGTGATCACGGGGCAGGGGGAGAAGTTCTTCTCAGCGGGTGCTGATCTTAATCTATTTGCATCTGGAGATAAGGCCGTAGCTGTTGATATGTCACGTTGTTTTGGTGACGCGTTTGAAGCGCTTTCTGATTTTCGTGGTGTGTCTATCGCAGCTATAAATGGTTATGCGATGGGAGGAGGGCTCGAGGTCGCATTAGCTTGCGATATTCGGATTGCAGAAAACCAAGTTGTTATGGCCTTACCTGAAGCTAAAGTAGGTCTATTGCCTTGTGCGGGCGGGACTCAAAACTTAACCGCATTAGTCGGTGAAGGTTGGGCTAAACGAATTATTTTATGTGGAGAGCAAGTCTCTGCAGCGCAAGCTATGCAAATCCGGTTAATAGAAGAGGTTGTTGACAAAGGTGCTTCTATAACCCGCAGCATTGAGTTAGCAGAGCAAGTCGCGAATCAATCTCCCACTTCAGTCACTGCCTGCAAATCTTTGATTCAGAATATGCGTACACATCCAATTGCCCACGGTTTAGTTAAAGAGCGAGAGCTATTCATTCAATTGTTCGATACGCAAGATCAGCAAGAGGGCGTCACCGCATTTTTGGAAAAGCGTCCGCCACAATGGAAAAACAGTTAGGAGGCACTATGGACGGCATAGTTCATTTCACAGAGCTGCCTTGTAGTGATAGCCAGCATAAAATCGGCGTCGCAAGACTCGATAATGCGGCTTCGCTAAACGCACTTACATTTGACATGTTAATAGAACTAAAACAACAGCTTGAAGTCTGGCAAGAAGATGATGATCTGATTTGTGTGCTGTTGGAAGGTGAAGGACAAAAGGCATTTTGTGCAGGTGGAGATGTACGCACAATGCATGATGTTATGCGCGATCAATCGCCTCAGCAAATTCAAACATTTTGCAGCACCTATTTTACCGTCGAATACCAATGTGATTACCTTATTCATACCTATTGCAAGCCAATAATCGCATGGGGTGAGGGCATTGTTATGGGCGGTGGAATGGGGCTTTACATGGGGTCTAGTCATAAAGTGGTGACACCGACTTCTCGTCTTGCGATGCCCGAAATCACGATTGGATTGTACCCTGATGTTGGTGGGACATGGTTTCTTAATCGGTTAGAAGACGGCATTGGGCTGTTTCTAGGACTGACTGGCGTTATGGTTAATGCCACTGATGCATTAGGTATCCACTTGGCTGATCATTTGGTGTTACCCGAGCACAAATCGACATTAATCGAACAGTTGCAGATTGCTGACTGGACGTGTGTGGATGATACCTACGAGGTGGTCACGGAACTGTTGGAGAATTTTGCTGAAGAGCTTAACGAAAGGCAGCCCGAATCGCAGTTAAAACCATTCTATCCCCAAATTGAAGAGGCATGTCAGGCGGATAGCCTGCTCCAAGTCGTTGACGGAATTATGGCCATCAAAGGCGATAGCCAGTGGCTAAGAACCGCGCAAAGTAATTTAAAGCTAGGTAGTCCAATTAGTGCTCACCTTTGCTATCAGCAAATCACCAAGCACGGTCATTTGTCGCTGGCTGATTGTTTTCGACTCGAGCTTTCACTTTCAGTGCGTTGCAGTTTGGAAGGTGAGTTCCGTGAAGGTGTTCGCGCTCGTCTTATTGACAAAGACGGTGAACCCGATTGGAAGTACACAAGTATCGCGTTGGTTGACGATGACTTTATTGAACATATGTACACCTCACTTTGGAGTGAGAGCGAACACCCATTAGCACAACTCGGGCATTACTGATTGAGAGTAAAAGGAAAGCAACATGACAACAATAGCGTTTATTGGATTGGGAAATATGGGTGCACCTATGGCAAAAAACTTGCTGAAAGCAGGGTGCAAAGTTCAGGTGTTTGATCTTGTTGAAGAGGCCATGCTGGAGTTGGAATCATACGGTGCGATCGTGACTAAATCGGTCAATGATGCAGTCAAACAAGCGAATGCGGTCGTTACTATGTTACCTGCTGGTGAACATGTACGGGCGGTTTATTTGGGCGATCACTCTGGAGGTCCGGGTTTATTAGAGCTAGTCGAGCCTGGAACACTTCTTATTGATTCATCAACCATTGATCCAGAATCCGCGAGAATTGTTGCCAAACATGCTGACGACAAAGGTTTTGAATTTGTGGATGCTCCGGTGTCAGGTGGTGTAGCTGGAGCCGCAGCGGGAACATTAACGTTTATCGTGGGTGGTAATGACAGAGCTTTTGACCGTGCAGAGCAAGTTTTAAAGCATATGGGGAAAAACATTTTCCACGCGGGCAAAGCGGGTGATGGACAGATGGGTAAAATCTGTAACAACCTTATGCTTGGGATCTTGATGTCGGGAACGTGTGAAGCACTCAATCTAGGGATTGATAACGGGCTTGATCCTAAAGTGCTCTCAAGCATCATGCTGCAAAGTTCCGGTAGAAACTGGGCTCTAGAGTTGTATAACCCTTGCCCTGGTGTGATGGAAAACGCGCCAGCGAGCAATCATTATCAGCCAGGCTTCATGAGTAAATTGATGCTCAAAGATTTGGGCTTAGGTTTAGATTCTGCGTCTAAAAGTCAATCTTCTGTCCCGATGGGCGCATTAGCTAGAAACTTATATGCATTCCACAATGCTGCTGGCAATGAAGAACTGGATTTTTCGAGCTTATTCGAGTTCTACCAAAAAAATAGTGGAGGCTAATGATGGAGCTGAAACAGAGTGTAATTGCTATCACAGGGGCAGGGAGAGGTTTAGGCCAAATGATGGCTATTACTTTAGCTCATGCTGGTGCGGAGCTTGCGCTAATAGATGTAGATGAAGACGCGCTAGTCGACACAAAAAAGCAGTGCAATATGTTAGGCGTTAAAGCGTTGTCATATGGAGTCGATATCACGAAAGAGAATGACGTCGAACGCACCTTTAGTGACATTGTCACTGATTTTGGCCAATTGAATGGGCTAGTCAATAATGCAGGCATATTGAGGGATGGCTTATTGGTTAAAGTGAAAGAGGGGGAGGTATCAAAACTCTCTTTAGAACAGTTTAATTCCGTCATCAATGTAAATTTAACGGGTACATTTTTATGTGGTCGAGAAACTGCACTACAAATGATTAATGGTGGACATAAAGGCGTGATCATCAACATATCAAGTGTTGCACGAGCCGGTAACATAGGTCAGTCCAATTACGCTGCTTCAAAAGCTGCTGTTGCGACATTAGCGATGACTTGGGGAAAGGAGTTAGCGCGCTATGGAATTCGCGCTGCAGCTATTGCTCCGGGCGTTATAGAAACCGACATGACAAGGCAGATGAAGCCTGTCGCAAGAGAGCGACTAGAAAAGATGGTACCAGTAGGAAGGATGGGGCAAGCGCAAGAAATCGCAGAAACCGTAAAGTTCATCTTTGAAAATGAATACGTCAACGCTCGGGTGTTTGAGGTTGATGGTGGTATCTCTATGTAATTACTAAGTTTGTATCTAAAGGTTCACTTTTCGTATAACTATTTTCAATGAATTAATCGAAAAGTTGCACAAGCGTGCTTACACTTATAGCACTCTTTGCATAATAAAATAACGTTGGTTGGCGATTTTCCTCTAATTCTAAATACAGGGAAGGATTACCTGTAAGAGGTTATCGTTATGAAAATTGCTACAAAAATCGTAGCGGCGTCTACGTTGCTGTGTACCTTGGCAGTTATTGCTACGGGTGTCATTGTTGGGTGGCGTGCATCTACTTTGTCTGAGAGTGCTCTTTACCAGAGAGCATCAGAACAATTGATCTCCGTTCGAGAAATAAAGAAAAACGAAATAGAGCTTTACTTCGATCAAATTCGAGGCCAGCTAATAACAACGTCAAATTCTGTTGGGGTTCAAGACGCGATGCTTGCGTTTAGCGAGACGTTTAAAAGCTACCCAGTAGAGCAAGTCTCTTCAAGTGATGTCGGCGTGCTGAAACAGTATTATCAATCTCAATTTGGTTCTACTTATCGTTCAGCGAATGGCGGCCAATCTGCCAACGAGTTACAAAAACTCAATATGCTCTCTCCAAAAGCAAAAGCCTTGCAAGCACGCTATATTGGTGTGAACCCTAATCAATTAGGGGATAAACACCAATTGATGGCTGATAGCTTAAATACCCCTTATGACAAGGTACATGCTAAGTTCCACCCAAGCGTTAAAGGCTTTTTGGAAGAGTTTGGCTACTACGATATCTTTATGGTTGATACCGAAGGTAACGTTATCTATTCCGTATTCAAAGAACTTGATTATGCGACGAATCTAAAAAGTGGGCCCTACGCAAATAGTGGAATCGCTAAAGCGTTTGCGAATGCACTTAATCTAGGAGCGAACCAATTTCATCTTGAAGACTTCGCGCCCTACTACCCATCTTATCAGGCGGCCGCTTCTTTCATCGCAACGCCGGTGAAAAAAGGCAACGAAACACTTGGTGTTTTGATTTTTCAAATGCCAGTCGACAAGATCAACATGATCATGACGTTTAATGGCAATTGGAGCAACGCAGGTTTAGGCGCAAGTGGTGAAAGTTACTTGATTGGCCCAGATAGTCTATTGCGAAGTGAATCGCGATTTTTGATTGAAGATCCAGGGAACTACTATAAAGCGATGCAAGACTCTGGAATGAGCTCTGCGATTTTGGAGCAGATTAAAGGTAAGTCGTCTGCAATTGGCCGCCAATCGGTCTCTACCACTACGTCGCAGCAAGCTCTAAAAGGGCGAAGCGGCTCCGAAATTGTATTTGATTATCGCGGTGTTGAAGTTTTATCAGCGTATTCTCCGGTTAATGCGGCGGGTCTAGCGTGGGGGATTGTCACAGAGATAGACAAAGATGAAGCCCTAAAAGACGTTGGGACTTTAGTTAACACCATGATCATGACCGTATTGACGAGTATTGTTGTCATCGTTTTCATCGCGATGGTTATTTCATATTTCTTGGGTAAAAGCATCGCGTGGCCAATTCGAATGGCAAGCGAGAAAATCCAACAAATCAGCAGAGATAATGATCTGACGGAACGCTTAGTTGAAAGTGGTAAAGATGAAATGACCGATTTGGCAATCTCATTAAACGGGCTGTTTGCACACTTACAAGGAATTATTGGTAAGTTTGCTCTTGCTACGGAAAACCTTAATGCAAATACCAACACAATGACAGGTAACATGAACAGTACGCGTGCTTCTGTCGATGATCAAAACCAACGCACAGATTCTGTTGCTACCGCGGTGAACCAAATGAGCGCATCAATCGCAGAAGTTGCGCAGTTTGCGACTCGCGCTGCTGAATTTGTAAAAAACGCAAATGATACAGGTAGCGAAGGTGTTGATATCGGACGTAACTTGGGGCTTGAGATATCCAAGCTAAATGAAGAGATGCAAACTGCCGTTGAAGCCATAGGTCGATTAAACAATGAAACCAATTCGATTGCTGAGGTTCTCGATGTAATCCAAGGCATTGCTGAACAGACAAATCTATTGGCGCTAAACGCAGCGATTGAAGCGGCTCGAGCAGGAGAGCAAGGGCGAGGGTTTGCTGTAGTGGCAGATGAAGTGAGATCATTAGCAGGCCGAACTCAATCATCCACAGAAGAGATCCGAAACAAGATTGAATCACTGCAAAAAGAGACCAACGAAGTTTCAAAAAGCATTGAGCACGCGAACTCTACGGTTTCGAAAGGGGTGGATACCTGTAATGAGAATACCGGAATGTTGGAACAAATTGTTGCAATGCTAACAGAGTTAAACGAAATGAACGTTCAGATTGCAGCGGCAACCGAGGAGCAGCGCGCAGTGACGGATGAGATTAGCGGCAGTATTACATCCATATCTGATGCATCGTCTTCGGTATCGGGCCAAGTCAATGATGTGGATGATGTACTTCAGGGGCTCGCTGTTCAGGCTCAAGACCTCAACCAAGAAGTCGCGCAATTTAAGTATTAGCGCGACTAACACAACCTTTTTTGCTTTGTTTGGCTTGGTACATATCTTTGTCAGACAAAGCAATAAGCTCATCTAAGCTGTGACTATGATGAGTCGTTTTCAAGCAATAACCAATGCTTAAACTTGTGTTGCTGAGTTCTATATTGCTGTCTGCAATGGACTGATAGGAATTTGAGATCTGACTGACTATCTGTTCGACATCAGATTCGTTGCGTAAAACACTGGCAATAACAAACTCATCGCCACCCAGTCTTGCAATCACGTCATTCTCATGAGCAGAAAGTTTAATCGCCTGTGCTAGTGCTGAAATACAATAATCTCCCGCATCATGGCCATGCTGGTCGTTGACGAGTTTAAGGTTGTCAATGTCGATATATAGAATGGCGATAGTTTGATTGTTGAAATTAGCATCTTTAAGCTTTTGCGCTGCCGCGAGACCAAAGCCTCTACGGTTCAATAAACCTGTTAGCTCATCTTTTGTCGCCAATTCTTTCATTTCTTGTAACTGACAGCTTTTCTCTATATCCGATTCAACCAAGCGAGCCATTTGGTTCAATAGTGTTGTGAGTGTTTTAGGATACTCAGTTGGTTTGGTGTCGATGACACAGATGGTGCCAAACATATCGCCGTTAGGCCAATGAATCGGAATACCACAATATGAACGGACTGGCCCTTCACATACTGCTGGCGCGTTTCGCCAAAAGTCGTCACTAATCGGGTATGGGACATAGAGCTCCTGATTAGTTTCCATTATGTGCCGACAAAAACTCTTCATCTCCCAAGGCCATTTTGTGTCCGGTGGCAGGAAGTTTTCTTGATTAGAGCTAGAAACAACGACATTAAATTCTTGTTGTCGAAACTGGACAATCGCTCCGGTTGATGACTGATAAAGTTCGGAAAGCAAATCCACAATTTCTTGCCATTTAGATAGATCGACAAGCTCCGTGCGGTACTTTTTTAGACACAGTTGACTATCAAGCATAGATATCACCTAAAAGTATGTGGTTATTCATAGTTAATAATAGGATGGTTTATCGTCCAAATTCCTTCTAATTAACACTTTTTATCTCCGATTCAATATCATAGACTGTTTTTTTCAAGTAGTTAGTAGTGAATAAGCAAATGGAATTGAAATCATTTATCGAAAAATTAAATACTCAGCCTAAATCAGTCGATTTTGAACAAACGATGGCAGTGATTGACGCAAACTATGAGTTTTCCCCAACATCGTTTACTAACGGGAAAACGCACAATGAAGCGGGTCAAAACAGCGGTTCTTGTAAGATTTTCGCATTCGGTTTACTCAATGAGCTTGATGTTGATGCGACGCTTGCATGTTTTGGTCGCTTTTACCGTGAGGATGTTCTTGGTAATCCTGAAGGTAACGATCACGCCAATATTCGTAATTTCATGGAGTCTGGTTGGGGTGGAGTAAAGTTTGATTCACCCGCTTTAACTATTAAATAGGCAAGCTAACGCAGTTTCTTTAGGAGAAATGGGAATGACGAACGTCGAACTTGAAAAGTACTTGGATAAATTTATGTGTGCGGAATCAGGCTATCCGTTTGGACCAGACGCACTGGTGTTTAAAGTAAAAGGTAAGATGTTCGCCATTTTGGCTCAAAGAGAAGGGCGAGAGTACGTAACGGTTAAAGTAAAACCTGAAGATGGAGAGGTTCTGACGTCTCAATTTGCCGATATTACGCCGGGATACCACACTAATAAGCGACATTGGGTCACGGTGTATTATCCTGGTGATGTGGAAGAGGGATTAATTCATGATCTCTGTGAGCGTTCATATGAGCTCGTGGTAAGTAAATTACCGAAAGCTCAGCGTGAGTTGTTGGCGGGTGGCTCAGGTAAGAGTGCTTAAAAATTATCGCATTAGATCAAACAAACAGCTATTTGATGTAATTGTCGGCAAACAAACAAAAAACTGAGATTTTTGTTTGACTCTCTACGCTCAATCCGTAAAGTATGCAGCGAACGCAAGGGCAAGAGCCTAAAGCGTTGAAAGAAAAGGGCGCCTTGGCAGAGTGGCTATGCAGCGGATTGCAAATCCGTGGACCTCGGTTCGATTCCGGGAGGCGCCTCCATTTTCTTTATCCAAATTTTAGATGGTGTTTATCTCATTAAACGGCATCACAAAGTAATTTGTGTGCCCTGGTGGTGGAATTGGTAGACACAAGGGATTTAAAATCCCTCGACGTTCGCGTTGTGCCGGTTCAAGTCCGGCCCGGGGCACCATCTATTCGCTCAGATATAGCATATTAATTTAGGCGCCTTGGCAGAGTGGCTATGCAGCGGATTGCAAATCCGTGGACCTCGGTTCGACTCCGGGAGGCGCCTCCATTATCGAAAAGCCCCGACAGAAATGTCGGGGCTTTTTCGTTTTACTCGGAATACTGAAAATAGAAAGCCCAGCTAAAAACTGGGCTTTCTGTCGTTAGTTAGTGTTCATTATGATAAGCTCTTTCCCATCTGTGACAAAGGTTTGATAACCGTCTCCGGATACATCGATCTCACTATAGATAGTGTTGTAGTCACCTGAAGCATCACCACTAAAGTGTTCCGAACCATCTACGTTATAAATATAGAGATCTTTCGGACCATAATAGTTAGCTGTAGATAAATGGATGCGGTTGTTTTCACTTAAGGCAACACCTGCTGTATACCCGTCAGAAACGAACCTACTCACTACCGACATGCTGTTAACTTCAAGTCCAACTAACGAGCCACCCACAGGGTAGACAATACTGCCGTCATTATTAACCGCTAAACTTGAAATAAACGAACCAGTACCATGAGGAGCCGTTCCTACTAGCTCAACTTTTACGTCATCCAAATAGCTGTTGTAGTTAAATTCATAACAATGGAGTGTGTAAGGAGAAAGGCCAGACTCTGACGCACAAAAACGGTTGGCAAATAAGCTAACAGCGATGTGATCGTCACTTTGATACCAAGCCTCATAAGAGTTCCAATGACCGTCTCCTCGCATTGTGTAGCGCTTGCCTGTTTGAGCATCATAAACATTCCCTCCAGGGGCAAGGATGGTTACTTTACCAGAAGGTTCTGCGAGTTCAAACATGTCCGCAAGGCCATCGTGACCAACCCAGACACTATGAAGAGAGTGTGTTTCTAGATTGAAAATAGCGATGCTATTGCCGTCAATACCACTATATAACCAGCGACCATCTTCGCTGACTTTGATGTCTCCGAACCTATGAGTACCACCAATTTCAAGCCCTGCAACATAGTCAAGAGAATGAGTGTGATAGATGCTAATCTCTGCTGAGTCGTTCAACCCATCACTGATGTAGACATAAGGCTTCACCGGATCTGCAACGATATTGTGATACTCACCGGTGATCGTACTTTTGCTCATAGGATCGTTTTCATCGACCCATAACGTGACTTTAATGCTTTCGCTATTAGCAATCGTATTGTCGTCTGCAGCAACGAATACCTCGGCTTGATGCAACGTACGTAAATCTAACCCGTCGACATTTGCTTCAATTCTCAGCTTATCAGAGGTGGATCCTGAAGATGTAATGGTTAACCAACTTGCAGAGGTGGTTGCAGTCCACTGTGTCTCTTTAAGATTGTAACTATCGAGAATATCGAGTTCAGCAGACAGTCGACTTTGAGTTGGGAATTTAGTGAATGAAACGCCTCTATCGGGAATTAATAGTGCGTGACGTGAAGCGAGTACGTTGACATCGAAGCTACTCTCAACAGTATGAACACCAACCTGCGTAGATAGGTTAACCGTAAATGTATTCTGTCCTTCAGAAATATTATCAACTGACGTTAAATCGATATCTAACGTTTTCATTGCTGACGTGGCGTAAACAGTAGAGGTATCAAAAATCGCAGGTGCTGAAACCGTGACTGGGTACGAGCGAATGCCTGTATTTAAGCTAATGTCGATATTGTTTGATGAGCGCTCTACACCATCTGAGATATCAAACGTTAGGCTCTCCTTAGACAGAGTAAATTCAGGCAAGGAGAAATCCGAAGTAATATTAATAATGGTTTCGCTACCATCAGAACGATCAACGAGCTTTAGAGGTATCGAATGAACGCCTTGTGGGAGATTAAAGTCATTGATTGACAGTTCGACAGTGGTATCACCGTTTCCAGAGCGTTGATTAACCGCAAGCCAGCTGCCTTCATTTAATAGTAACCAGTCGATATTTGTGCCAGTTATAACGAGTTGCTTAATATCATTTACTGATGAACCAATCGTATGATTTAAGCTCACACTTGATAAGTTGGCTTTGAGTTTGTCATGACGAGTTGGGTCTAACGGGTAATGATCATTGATATCGAGTACACCGTCATTGTCGTCATCAGTATCTTGATTGTTGCCAATGCCATCACCATCTGTGTCTAATATAGGCTCAGTAGGCTCAGTAGGCTCAGTAGGTTCGGTTGGTGTTGTTCCGTTGTCGCCACTTCCTTCTTCATTGCCGTCGTTATCATTACCATTGTTTGTGCCGTCACCATTATCGGGTTCGATAACTGGAGATGTGAGGTTAGTTAACTCAATCACTTCTCCATTTTGGACACGGCGAACGACGCCAACGTTTTCCGCAAACCAAAGTTCAACATTCCATGGTATCTCAAAATAGTAGCCGTCAATTGTTGAACTTATCGTTAGATCAAGGGTGACATGGGTTGCGTTGAACGTACCGTAGGGAACCGTGATGTTCTCTGTTCCATTAACAATACTAGTTCCATACACACTAATCGGGTTACTGCCATAAGTCGGTTGAATGTTGGCAGTCCCAGATGTTGATAGACTTTGGAGAGTTCGACTACTATTGCCAACCAATTGCATTGAGTCGTTAAAGCGAAAGTCGATTCTAAAATTACCAACGCCTGAAACCGAAGTAGAAGGTGAGTAAAAGCCCGCAAACGAAATGCTATCTTCAGTAGCGATAAAGTACTCTTTGCCACCTGTAGGGTAGTTTAAGACTTGCGCAGTTTGACCGCCTATTTGAGTGGTAGTTGCGTATGTGCCTTCGGAACTATCACTGTAATACCACCTCATTTCACTGGAAGTTGGTAGCAAGCTGTTTGGCGAATTAGGGGCGATAGGTTGAGGTTTGGTATTGTCACTGCTGCCTCCGCCGCCACCACAAGCGGATAGAGTTAACGCGCACACAAGCATCAAGCCATTGCGCAGTAAATTATTTGAGGTTGAACCTCGTCGACTAGACGTCGAACCATTAAGCCAGTCCAAGCTAAACACTCCATATTTGTTAATTCGGCACAAGTCTATAATTTGGCTGGATTTATTGGGTGTTTTAACAAATTAATCTCGACTTACTTGGCATATTGTAGGTGAATGTTTTATTACTATGCGATATGTCTCGCATATGGTGGTGGCTGGGTTGCATTTAGAGTTTTATGTCTAGCTTAACTCATTGTTTATATTCGAAGATAATTTGTATTTCTATGGAGGTGTTGTTGTGCCAGATGCCGAGAGTTTGCAACCAAAAGGCGCCTTCATCATAATGAACCTTTTTACACTTATCTAAGCTGTTAATTACGTGATGTTTTCTGGTTAAACAGTGTACATTTAGCTGAAAAGTAAAATAATTGTTCCAATGAATGGAATCTAGACATAATGAAAAAACACTTACTGGCTGTATCGATTGCCGCGTCAATGGCGTTTCCCTTTCTTACTCACGACGTTCAAGCTAATTCTGTAGCTTGGGATCAACAAGATCAAGAATGGCTAACCCAAGAGACTGAACATTTTTTAATTCATTTCCGTTCAGAACATCAAGAGCAAGCCAATCGCTCTTTGGACCTTGCCGAACAAGTTCATAAAGAACTGACACCGTTTTTTGGCTACCAACCTAAAGAAAAAACTGAAATCGTTTTAGTTGATGAATTCGACTATTCAAACGGGTGGGCAACTGTTATCCCTTATCCGCAAATTCGACTCTATATGAGCCCGCCCGATGAAGTTAACAGCTTAGAAACTAACGACGAATGGTTGCACCTACTGATTCGCCATGAATACGTACATATTTTGCACTTAGAGATGGGAAGTGGTGCTCCTGAGTTCTTGCGAAATATTTTTGGACGCAACGTTTTACTGTATCCACACGCATTAACGCCTTCCATGATGGTTGAAGGATTAGCGGTTTATTTAGAAACGAATAAAGAGCTAGGCTACGGGCGTTTACAAGGTTCCAGCTATCCGATGGAGATGCGCATGGAAGTCGCGTCTGGTGAAATAAAAGACCTTAACCAAGCGGTAGTAGCAAGTAAGCATTTTCCTTTAGGTTATCAATATTTATATGGTGCGTATTTTGTTGACTATCTTGTGGCTCAATATGGGGAAGAAAAAGTACAAAAATTCCTCGCAGATTATAGTCACCGTTTAGTCCCATTTTTCCTGCTTAACCGCACCGCTACAAATACTTTCGGCGAGTCGCTTGAAGACCTTTGGCCTAAATTTCAAGAGTACCTGACTGAACGATTTTCTAAACAGATCGCATCACTGGAAGCGACGCGTATATCTGGTATTGCTTTGAATGAAACGGTTCCATTTCTTCAAGTTTCGACATCGGATCCAAGCGGCGGAATTTTGGTGAATCAGCGAAACGGCGAAGACAGGAATGAAATTGTCGCTTATCGCACTGACTCAAAGAGCAAAAAGATTAAGGCGAGTAAAGGCATTGTGTCTATGGACGCACACTCTCAATCAGGGATAGTCGCATCGCGTCTTGTTCACTACGCTGATGGGCGAGGAATCACCGATCTATTTCTGCTTAACGACGGTAGTTGGAAACGACTGACAGAGCGCGAACGTTTTAGAGATGCACGTTGGTTACCAAACGGAAAACAATTGGTTGCGAGTCGAAAGTTGGATGGCTTTAGCGAACTTTGGCTTGTCGATATTGAGTCGCCCAAAGCAATGCAGCTAATTTGGCGTGGTAAAGAGAATGTCGTCATTGGGGGCTACGACGTCTCGCCTAATGGAAAGAGCTTGGTCGTAAGTGTTAAACGAGCGCAACAAGGTTGGAATCTAGAGCGTCTCGAACTATTAACTAGGCAATGGCAGAAGCTTACGCAAACTCGGTCGCTAGAAAATGCTCCAACCTACGTAGACGAAAATACCATTCTATTCAGTGCAGATTACGACGGCGTGTTTAACATCTATAAACATACGCTCTCATCGGGAAGTACCGAGCAACTTACGCGTGAAGTTGGCGGCGCCTTCGCACCAGAATGGTCTAAAGAGCATGGTCTGGTTTATCAGAGCTATGATAGTCAAGGATACACCTTACGCACTCTCAAGGAGCCAGTGCCACTGAGTCGAATTGAACTGTCACAATTGATCGCTGAGTATGACTATCCAAATCCGGCGTCTTCTTCTGTCCCTAAGAGTGAAGCAACGGAATACTCTCCGTGGGCGAGTTTACGACCTCGAACCTGGGTTCCCTTGTTTAGCTTAGATGAAAATCAATCATTAGCAGGCTTTGTCACTAACGGATCGGATGCTTTAGGTCGCCACAATTACATGCTCCATTTAGCTTGGGACACAGAGAATGATATAGGCCAGTATAACTTCAGCTATTCGTATGATAATCGATGGCTAGCAGCTATAAGTCGAAGTCATGACTTTTCAACATTTGAACAAAATGGAAGAGAGTCAAAGCGCATAGAACAAAGTGACAACGCTTTATTACAGCGGAGTCACATCTTTAATGCGTTTGAAGACCAATTTTCGTTATCTGCAGGCTTGTTCTGGGAAAAAGAAAGTGAAGTTCAAGCGCCAGACGCCGCGGTGAGCCCTTACATAGAGCGTGAAGAAACCTTGGTCGGTTTAGCTGCAAGTTACGATAACCGTGAAAGCTATCTAAATGTAATGGGCGTTGGCTGGGGTCATTATATCGATTTCACTGTGGAGACGAATGATCTATTGAGTAGTGACTATGAAGGAAACAAATACCAAGCTCAATGGCGTGGCACGTTTGATCTTCCTGGTCGTTCTACTTTAAGCCTGAGATTAGCTGGTGGTTATAGCGACCCTGGCGCTAAGCGTTTCCGTTTAGGTGGCAGTAGTAAGAGTGATGAAAATGCGTTATTTGGACGAGAAACTCAAGCGTTGAGAGGGTATGACGAAACTGTTCAGTTCGGCAATCACTACTTCACTCAACGTTTGGAGTTTACTTCATGGCTAGCGCGTGTAGAACGAAACTTGTGGCTCTGGCCAGTTGGGATAGGAGATGTTTCAGCGACTGTATTTGCCGATTCAGGAAGTGCTTGGAGTGACAAGAGTAACTATCAGGCACTCACAGGTGTTGGCTTATCGACGACATTTGAGATGAAGATGGGGTACAACCTTACGGTTCCGGTGACGATTGGCTACGCGAATGGTTTGGATGACAAGTTGGGTAAAGATCAGTTCTTTTTCTCTGTATCTGGAGACTTTTAATACTCGCTCTTGCACGTAGACATAAACTTATTGCACGTTTTTGGTGCAGCGCGAAAATTCAGCGCAGTTTAACTAGTTGATATAATGGGATATTAACAGCTGGCATTGGTTTTGCTCTATTGGATAGTACGGTCTGGGTGTCGTTAACACTGAGAACCAAGATAAAACTATAACAGCGTCAATGGCGATGAAGCCTCTTCCTATCGTGGGAAGAGGCTTTTTTATTTGGCAATAGAGTAGGACGATAAGATGACAAAGAAATGTATCAAAACAACGTGCCCTTATTGTGGTGTCGGTTGCGGTGTCGAGGTCAGTCAACTCGGTATTTTAGGTGATAGCCAGCATCCAGCGAACATTGGGGCCTTGTGTGTCAAAGGTTCTGCGTTAGCACAAAGCTTAGAAATGCCTTCAAGGTTACTTTACCCAAAGTTCAATGGTGAAGAAATCAGTTGGGATGAAGCAACAGAAATAATCGCGCAAGCTTATCATCAAGCTATTGAGACTGACGGACCAGATTCAACTGCCATGTATGTCTCAGGGCAGATTCTCACCGAAGACTACTACGTGGCGAACAAGTTTATGAAGGGTTTTGTCGGCAGCGCCAACATAGACACAAATTCACGGCTATGTATGTCTTCTGCAGTTGTTGCACATAACCGAGCCTTTGGTGAAGACGTTGTTCCAGTTAACTATGAGGATATTGACGAAGCTGAGCTCATCATAATTTGCGGTGCCAATACCGCGTGGACTCATCCTGTATTATTTCGCCGAATTCAGAACGCGCGCGAGAGGAATCCAAAACTCAAAATTGTTGTTATTGATCCTCGTGAAACAGTGACAGCTCAGCAGGCAGATTTGCATCTAGCGATTCCCAATGACGGGGACATCCCATTATTTGAAGGTTTACTAAGACACTGTATCGACACAGGAAACGTCAATGAACGGTATATGGCGGAGCATACCGTTGGGGCGGAAGCTCTGCTTAAACATCTAGCAGCGCAGAAGCATTCAGCGATTCCATTGAGTCAGGTATTAAAAATCCCAGTTGAACAACTACAGATCTTCTTTGATTGGTTTTCATCTCACAAGAAGGTCATTACTTTATTTTGCCAAGGGGTGAATCAATCGGAAGTGGGTTCTGACAAGGGTAATGCCATTATCAATGCCCATTTAGCGACGGAAAAAATAGGCTACAAAGGGGCTGGCCCATTCTCGATTACTGGGCAACCCAACGCGATGGGAGGTAGGGAAGTGGGAGGTTTAGCCAATCAACTTGCCATTCATCGTGGCTTTGATGCGGAATCATTAAGTTTAGTTAGTGATTTTTGGCAAACGTCAAGGTTAGCGACTGGGCCGGGGCTTAAAGCCATAGAGATGTTTGAAGCGGTAGAGCGTGGCGACATAAAGGTGATCTGGATTATGGCGACTAACCCTGTCGTTTCAATGCCAGACAATCAGTACATTAAACGAGCATTGGAGAAATGTCCGCTTGTTATCGTATCTGATGTCACACCAGACGCTGATATTGCCCAGCACGCCAATCTCTTGTTACCTGCTGCTGGGTGGGGTGAAAAGCAGGGCATGGTAACCAACTCTGAACGCATGTTGAGCAGGCAAAGACGATTTATTGAACCAAGAGGTGAGATAAAACCTGACTGGCGCGCAATCAGTGAAGTTGGAAGCAAATTATGTAAGCTGGTTGATCAAGCAGATGGCTTTCAATTTGCTAGTGAAGCCGATGTGTTTCGAGAGTATGCAGCAATGACTGGGCTGAACAAGGAAAGCCATTTATTGCTCGATTTGTCTCAGTATGCCGAGGTAAGCGATGAGGAATACCAAAGTTGGCAGCCTACAAGATGGGGAAGCGAGAGGCCGTTTTCTGATGGGCGTTTTAGCTTTCCTGATGGCAAAGCAAGATTTATCGTCCCTCAAAATGGGAGTTATTCAGCTACTGCAGGATGGTGGTTAAACACTGGTAGACAACGCGATCAATGGCACACGATGACACGCACTGGACATATTCCTCATCTAGCTGTCATGGAGCCTGAACCAACGCTGTATATGTCGAGTGAATCTGCAGCTTATCTTGGCGTTAAAGCTGGTGAGTTGGTCTCAATTAACAGTAAAAACGATCACTGCGCAATTATGGCAAAGATGAGTTTTGATGAGGGTTTGCTCGGTAAGCAGCTCTTTATGTCGATGCATTGGGCGGGTCATTATGGACAAGGTAATAAGGTTAGCGCAATTATAAGCCGCGCTGCAGATCCATACTCAGGGCAACCCGCTTTTAAGTCGCAGGAAGTAGACGTGATGGTCGCGGGAGCGAAAACGTATGGACTGTACTTAGGAGAAAAATTCGATAAGGAAGTTTGGCCTTATTGCTCTTACCAAGTTGATGATTCTATCGGGGTTTGGCGTGTAGCAAGCTTCTCATCTCAAACCAAACCGTTCACCAATTCAACGAACACGTCAAATCAGCTAAGGAAACTCACCTTAGAATTGGTCAATGGATGGCTAGCAGTGAACTATGATGAGCAAGAAGGTTTGAGACGTATTCGCTCTATCTTCATTACTTCGACGCAGCCTATTACTTCAGATTCTGGCGAGTTGGCGAAAATGGTTGGTCAGCCACTCACGTTCAATACTTTGTTATCAATTACGGCTCAGGAGCAACCGGTAGAGATGGTCTGTAGCTGCTTGAGAGTTAAGCGTAATCAGATTGTTACTGAGCTTGAGAGTGGAGACTGCCAAAATCTCCGTCAGCTACAGCAAAAACTTAAGTGCGGCACCAACTGCGGATCGTGTATCCCCGAAATTGAACAACTGATATTAGAGCACGGACATATCGCGGAGTTGAGTAAATAAGGGGGAGAATATGAGTAGAGAAAAACTATATCTCGAAGGGGCTGACAAGTCGTTAAGAAGTGCAGGGTTTAGTAGTCACATGCTGCCAGAAGTCGTGCTTCCAGATACTGATAAAGAAAAAACAGAGAAAAGCAGCGGGAAAGTATTTTTAGTTGGCGCAGGCCCAAATGACCCGGAACTATTGACAGTAAAAGCGCAAAGGCTGATTCAGTTAGCTGAAGTGGTTGTATTCGATCGTTTGGTGAATGAAGCGATCATCGAACTAGCCCCGACGAATTGCCAAAAGATCTATGTAGGTAAACGTTGTGGACAGCCAAGCTTAACCCAACATGAAATCAATTTAATTTTGGTCGAGTGTGCGAAACTTGGCAAACAGGTAGTACGACTGAAAGGTGGTGACCCTTTTGTTTTTGGTCGCGGTGGTGAAGAAGGGCTAGCGCTCGCAAGGCAGGGTATCGAATTTGAAGTGATACCTGGAATTACAGCAGCAATTGGATGCGCAGCGTCCTCTTGTATTCCTTTAACTCATCGACAAGTTGCTCGAAGTGTGACCTTTGTTACTGGCCAAGTTGTCACGGGAGCGTTACCAGCATGGTCACAATTGGTAGGTGCAGGTCAAACCTTAGTGTTTTATATGGGGTTAGAGAAAGCACAGGAAATTCAGCAAGGGTTGTTAGAGCATGGTCTTAGTGATGATTTCCCTGTTGCAATTGTTACTCATGGTTGTAGTGCTCAGCAGCAAGTACACGTTTTGAACTTAAATATGCTCACTTCAAAAGCACATGAATTAAAAGGTATAAGTCCAGCATTGATTATCTTAGGGGATGTAGTCAAACTGCGAGAAGAATTAAAATTGACCGTAGAATCAGCGGTTTCTCAAGAGGTTATATGAGCACAATATTGGAATGTATTCGCACGGTAGGTCGCGGTGAACGTGGGCGTAAACCGCTAACGTTCGACCAAGCTTATCGAGTCATGGATGAGTACCTTGATGGACACGCAGACGATGATCAGATGGCAATGCTGTTGATGCTAATCCGGGTTCAAAATGAAACGAAACAAGAAATTGCTGGCTTCGTTAAAGCGTTTCAATCTCGTGTTCCTAATTTGGGTGCAGATATCGATTGGCCTTGTTATGCAGGGAAGCGAAAAAACGCTGGAGAGCCTTGGCACTTATTAGCAGCAAAAATCCTTGCTGATGCCGGTTATAAAGTATTGCTACATGGATACCATGATAGACCAGCTGGCCGGTTTCATGCTGAAGACTATCTGACGTCTTTGGGCATTGATTTGGCGGATTCTCCGGATCACGCCAAATTGTTGTTGGAAACAAAAGGGATCGCTTATCTACCACTTAGCCAGTTCGCCCCTCAAGCGGAAACTATGATCGGTTGGAAGAATCGCTATGGGCTAAGAACACCAATCAATACTGTTGTTAGAGCGCTAAACCCTGGTGGCGCTAAGATAGGGATTAGAGGTAGCTTCCACCCTGGATTTCAGCAATTACATGCAGAAGTGGAAAGTGAAATTGGCTTAACTAGCCATGCTGTAGTGTCGTTCAAAGGCCAGTCAGGTGAATCGGAATATAACCCGAAAGTAAGCCAAACAATCTGGTTGAGCACACCAACAGGCGTCGAATCCCATTATTGGACAGAGCGAATGCTAACAGATATTCCAACTCCTGCCTCGTGCGTGTTTGGTACAGATGACAGCAATCTCAATATGATGGCGAATACGGTAGTCGCAACCATAGCAGCGACACTGTTTGCTGAACTCAATGACCCTGATAAAGCGTTTGAAAATGCGTATCAGCTTTGGTCTAACTACTGTGCTTAAGCACGAGACCACATAGAAACTATCCTAATTGGCACATTCCTTGTTATGTCTCTTGTAGATATGAGAGAAAACAAGGAATGTTCATGCAAAAAAAACTCTCCAAAACACCTATTATTATTTGCTGCGATCGAAACGAAGAACAGGTACGTTTAAAGGCATTAATAGCGAAAAAATTCGATAATATTTTCGAGTGTAAACTAAACGATTTTGAAAAAGTGCTAGAGCGTGAGCCCGATGCGTATGTCATTATCGGTTGGTTGCAACCCAATGCCGAGTTACGATTAATGATTGAAGCTTGCCGCGCACGATGTTATCCACTGCTCGTTGTAATTAAACAATTAAACACCAATGATATTAACCGGTTACCTGAAAGGTGGGATTATGTTCTTATGCCTTCAGATTCCGATTTTTGTTTAATTCCTTGGTTGGAGCATGCCTTCCATTTACACCAATCTGTCCATAATTATGAGTTAAAAATTCAAGATCTTTCAAACCGTTTAGAGGAGCGAAAGTTAGTCGAAAAAGCCAAAGGTCTGTTAATGAAAATGAATAACGTGGATGAAGACTCAGCTTATCGGGCGATGCGTCAGTCAGCAATGAAATCGAGCCTCTCTTTAGGCCAGGTGGCGAGAAATTTGCTGCAAACATTAGAAGCGTTGGAGTAAGTTTGGTTACCACTTTAGGGTTATAACAAAAAATCATCATTGGTGCGGTATGCACTAATAGCATGCAAATCATATTAGCAAAGATTGTCTACTCATAATAAGTTATTGAATTGTAAGAATTAAATAAGTTGGCATATAACTTGGAACTTAAATAGTAGAAATACACAATTTAGTTTGTTCAATCGTGGCCTTAGGTTATCAACGGCGGTAATCAAATAGGATGCAATTGCGCTGCGGCTCATAAGAGTCGTAGCGCCTTTTTATTGGAGATAATTTATGAAATGGACGTCATTGTTAAAGAAAAGATGCACTACCGTCGCTTTTGCGAGCGCAATATTGGCAAGTAATGCATCAGCTCAGGTTGGTGAACCTGAAATAGAGGATATTAAGTTCGGCTTTATTAAGTTAACAGACATGGCACCTTTGGCAGTTGCCTATGAGAAAGGCTTTTTTGAAGATGAGGGGTTGTACGTCACGTTAGAAGCACAAGCTAACTGGAAGGTATTGTTAGATCGAGTTATAGATGGCGAACTGGACGGGGCGCATATGCTGTCAGGTCAGCCTTTGGGTGCGACGATAGGGATTGGGACTAAAGCAGAAGTTATCACTGCATTTAGCATGGATCTAAATGGCAATGCGATCACGGTATCGAATAAAACTTGGCAACAGATGAAACCCAATATACCTAAACAAGCTGACGGTAAGTTGGTGCATCCAATTAAAGCGGACGCGTTAAAACCAGTGGTTGAAAGCTATCTCGACCAAGGAAAACCTTTCAACATGGGTATGGTCTTTCCTGTTTCTACCCACAACTATGAGCTGCGCTATTGGTTGGCTGCTGGGGGAATTCACCCTGGCTATTACGCGCCGGAAACTGGCGACAACAGTGGTCAACTCAATGCCGATGTGTTGCTTAGCGTAACACCTCCTCCTCAAATGCCAGCAACCATGGAAGCAGGGACAATAGAAGGTTACTGTGTTGGAGAACCTTGGAATCAACAAGCGGTATTCAAAGGTATAGGAACACCTGTTGTAACGGATTACGAGATTTGGAAAAACAATCCGGAGAAGGTCTTCGGTGTGTCTAAATCTTGGGCCGAAAAATATCCCAATACTCACATTCGAGTCGTTAAAGCACTCATTCGCGCTGCCCACTGGCTTGATGCCAATGACAATGCTAACCGAGTTGAAGCGGTTAAATTACTCGCCAAAAGTGAATATGTGGGTGCAGATTTTGACGTCATTGCAAACTCTATGACAGGCACGTTTGAATACGAGAAAGGTGATGTACGTGAGGTACCCGATTTCAACGTGTTTTTCCGCCACAACGCCACTTATCCTTATTACAGCGATGCGATTTGGTACTTAACGCAAATGCGCCGCTGGGGACAAATCTCTCAAGAAAAATCAGACGACTGGTATATGGATGTCGCTAGAAAAGTTTATCGCCCAGACATCTACCAACAAGCGGCAAATGCATTAATTAAAGATGGCGTGCTTAAATCCGAACAATTTCCAGATTTCGAAGAAGAAGACGGCTTCAGAGCTCCTCAAACCCACTTCATTGACAACATTGTTTATGACGGAAAAACACCAAACGCCTACCTAAACAAATTTTCCATTGGACTTAAAGGAAAAGACAAAGTTTAGCGTTATCACAGGGGAATGCCCTTTACATGGGAAAACACAGAAGGATAGGAATGGTTATGTCGAGCAATGTGATCTCATTGATCCCAAGTAAACAGATGGTGGCAAACAAAAGCAAATTAATGCTTTTGCCGCTAATAGGAATCTTAATATTTTTAGTGTTCTGGCATTTGAGCGCTAGAGAGATACAAACATCTCTTGGGACGCTACCGGGACCTTCACAAACGTATCAGCAATTTGCCAAATTGGTGGTTGAACATTTTGATGAACGCGAGAAAGGACGTGCGTTCATTGAACGTCAGGAACAGCGCAATGCAGAAAAGTTAGCTAAGAATCCGGATGCAAAAGTTAAAATTCGTCCTTACACAGGAAAGCCTACTTTTTTCGACCAAATTTTAACGAGTTTAGTTACGGTTTCGGCTGGGTTTCTTTTAGCGACAGCTATCGCGATTCCACTAGGTATTGTGTTGGGGCTAAACCAAGGTGTCTACCAAGCGTTTAATCCGATAATCCAATTGCTAAAGCCGGTATCACCTTTAGCGTGGCTACCAATCGTCACAATGGTCGTGAGTGCAACTTATGTCAGTGACGATCCTATGTTTGCCAAATCGTTTGTTAACTCATTACTCACTGTTGCTTTATGCAGTCTTTGGCCAACTTTGATTAATACTGCGGTGGGCGTAACAAGTGTGGATAAAGATTTAGTCAATGTAAGTAAAGTGCTTCAGCTTTCGTGGTGGCAGCATATACGAGTCATTGTGCTTCCGTCTGCCATTCCAATGATTTTTACGGGGTTACGCTTATCACTAGGAATTGCGTGGATGGTGCTCATTGCTGCTGAAATGCTGGCTCAAAATCCGGGATTAGGAAAGTTTGTCTGGGATGAATTCCAAAACGGCAGTTCTGCGTCATTAGGACGAATTATGGTCGCCGTTATAACAATAGGTTTTATTGGCCTTTTGCTTGATAGAGGGATGCTTCAACTACAGAAGTGGTTGTCATGGAACAAACAACAGGCATTGCGATAAAGGAGTTATCTATGTCTAAGCCATTACTTGATCTTACCCAGTTAGGGATGCGATTCCCAACGCCCAATGGCGAATTTCTGGCGTTAAAAAACGTTAACTTACAAATAAACAAAGGCGAGTTTATCTCTTTAATAGGTCATTCAGGCTGTGGGAAATCAACGGTTCTAAATTTGGTTGCTGGCTTACATCTACCAACGGATGGTGGAGTCATCGTTGACGGGCGAGAGGTCGCTGGCCCGGGCCCTGAGCGAGCTGTGGTGTTCCAACATCACTCTTTATTACCTTGGCTGACTGTGTATCAAAATGTGGAACTTGCGGTAAAACAAATTGCAGATCAATACAAACAAGGCGCAGAGACGAAAGTCTGGGTCAAGCAGCAAGTAGAACACTATCTCGATTTGATTCAAATGACGAATGCTGCGGATAAAAAGCCTGATGAAATCTCAGGCGGAATGAAACAAAGGGTTGGTATAGCCAGAGCACTAGCACTAAGACCTAAAGTCTTGCTGATGGATGAGCCTTTTGGTGCTCTTGATGCTTTAACGCGTGCCCACCTGCAAGATTCATTAATGAAGATTCAAGCGGAATTAAACAACACAGTGATCATGATTACACATGATGTCGATGAAGCTGTTTTGCTGTCCGACAAAATCGTGATGATGACTAATGGCCCGGCAGCAACAATCGGAGAAGTATTAGAGATTAATCTGCCAAGACCGAGGAATCGCGTCGATTTGGCTGATGATCCTAATTACCAAAAATATCGTCAATCTGTGCTGCGTTTCTTGTATGAAAAACAATCGAAAGCAGCCCCAAGTAAACCAGTCAAAGAGCATACGACAAGTGTGACGGCAAAATCGGCTTAAGGAGAGAGACGATGGAACAAATAGTAATCGTGGGTAATGGAATGGTTGGGCACCACCTAGTCACACAGCTAGTCGAAAAAGGCGCTCATTTAGAAAAACGTATTACTGTAATCGGTGAAGAGCGATTTATCGCCTATGACCGTGTTCAGCTTTCTTCAGTATTCTCAGGTAAGAGTCGCAATGATTTGATGCTGAGTAGTGAGGAATGGTATGCAAAACATGGTATTGAACTCATTTTAGGCTGCAAGGTAAAAAAAATCGATAGGGAAGAAAAACGCTTAGTATTGGACGATAAAGGCGTGATTGAATACGACCATTTGGTTCTATCGACAGGCTCTTTTCCTTTCGTCCCACCCATCGAAGGAAAAGACCGCGAAAACATTTTTGTTTATCGAACCCTAGACGACCTTTCAAAAATCAAAGATGCATGCAAGGGGGCAAAGACGGGGGCAGTGATTGGTGGTGGACTATTAGGACTAGAGGCGGCGAACGCACTTAAATTACTAGGGGTTAAGACTCATGTTGTCGAATTTGCACCACGCTTAATGCCTGTTCAACTGGATGATGGTGCCGGTGAAGTTCTTAAACACAAAATTGAAAGCTTAGGGCTGACAGTTCACACCAACACAGTAACCGAAAAAATATGCGATGGTGAAACTGCACAGCTTAGGATGGTGTTAAAAGACAAGCCAGCGCTAGAAGTCGACGTGATTGTTTTTTCTGCGGGGATCAGGCCACAAGATAGCTTAGCGAAAGACGCTGGGCTGAAAACCGGCGAACGTGGTGGGATAGTTATTGATGACCAATGTAGAACGAGCGACAAAAACATATATGCGATTGGCGAGTGTGCGCTTTGGCAAGAAAAGGTATTTGGACTCGTTGCACCAGGTTATGCGATGGCAAGAGTTGCCGCGAGTGAAATTATGTCGTATGAAACTGGTGGGTTTATGGGCGCTGACATGAGCACTAAGCTAAAGCTACTTGGCGTAGACGTCGCTTCTATCGGTGACGCGCACAAAACAACAGAAGGTGCACAAGAAATGCTATTGCAGGATGCGGTGGCAGGTGTGTACAAAAAATTGGTCGTTGATGAAACAGGCACAAAACTGTTGGGCGCAATACTCGTCGGTGATAACTCAGATTATGATGCGTTGCTTCAATGTTATTTAAACGAAACTCCACTGCCTGAACATGCTGCTAATTTGCTATTTGATACCCAAATGCTTCAGGGCAATATGTCAGAAAGCGCAATGATTTGCTCATGTCACAATGTCACCAAAGGGGATTTAGTCTCTGCTATTCAAGCAGGTGCACACGACTTAGACATGGTAAAAAGCCAGACTAAAGCGGGCACTGGTTGTGGCGGTTGTAGCAATATGGTCAAGTCTGTTCTCGACGAACAACTCAACGCCATGGGGCTTGAAGTTAACAACCATGTTTGTGAGCACTTTGCACTTTCCCGACAAGAAATGTTCCATCTATGCCAGGTTGAAGGGATCAAAGATTTCACCACTTTGCTGGCTAAGCACGGCACGGGACATGGGTGCGATTTATGTAAACCGACGGCAGCTTCAATTTTTGCATCCTTATGGAATGAACATATTCTAGAGCCACAACATAGTGCCTTGCAGGATTCTAATGACGCTTTCATGGCGAATTTACAAAAAGATGGCTCCTATTCTGTAGTGCCTAGAGTCGCGGGTGGTGAGATTACACCAGACAAGCTTATTGCACTCGGTAAAGTCGCAAAACGATTCGATCTCTATACCAAGATCACGGGTGGCCAGAGAGTAGATTTGTTTGGAGCACAAGTTGAGCAATTACCAAGCATATGGCAGTCATTGATTGAAGCGGGCTTCGAAACAGGCCACGCCTACGGTAAGTCGTTGAGAACCGTCAAATCCTGTGTTGGTTCTACTTGGTGTCGTTATGGAGTTGATGACTCTGTTGGTTTAGCGATAGAACTAGAAAATCGTTACAAAGGCCTTAGAGCCCCACACAAGATCAAATTTGCCGTATCAGGTTGCACGCGAGAGTGTGCGGAAGCACAAAGTAAAGATATTGGTGTAATCGCAACTGAAAATGGTTGGAACCTTTATGTGTGCGGTAATGGAGGTATGCGACCTCGCCATGCGGATTTAATCGCTGCCGACCTATCTAAATCTGAACTGGTTACTCTTATTGATCGTGTTTTGATGTTTTACGTTAGAACGGCAGATCGCTTACAAAGGACGTCTGTTTGGATGGAAAACTTGGAAGGTGGGTTGGAGTATTTGAAACAGGTTGTCATAGAGGACTCTTTGCAGATAAATGATTCGTTAGAAAGCCAAATGCAGCATCTCGTTGATACCTATCAGTGCGAGTGGGCAGCAACTTTAAACGCACCGGAAAAATTAGCTCGATTCAAACCATTTATAAACAGTGAATCAAATAGCCCAATCTATCCTTATGAGCGCATTCGCGGTCAACGTATTCCAGTAAAGGAGGTATAAACATGAGTGTTATTGAAAAGGAAAAGGTGTGCGAATTGTCTGAATTACCGCCTTATCAAGGACGCACAGTTATACATGATGGTGAGCAGGTGGCACTATTCAACGTACCAGGTATTGGCATATATGCTGTACAACATTGGGATCCTATAGGGAAAGCTTTTGTCATTAGCCGAGGTATTGTTGGTGACATAAATGGACACCTCTGCGTTGCATCTCCCCTTTATAAACAACACTTTAAGTTAGATTCTGGAGAGTGCGTTGAATATCCGGAAGTGAGCTTGAAAACCTGGAAAGTCAGTGTGGAAAACAGCGATATAATTTTAAGTTAATAAGAAATGCACCACTAGAGTGGTGCATTTTTGCAATGTAAGCGTTTGTAATTGAGACTGGATTTTCAATAAAACGCTGTTCATAATTCTTTTCATTCCATAGGAGTAGAATTATGAAGAGAATTTGGCTCGTTGCTTTAGTGAGCATTGTATTGTCTGGGTGCGTGTTATATCCGACAACCCGAGATTATTATAAGCCCGTTGTAAAACAGGGTCAGTCACCGGCGATAAGTGCAAGTTGCGGTTATCATAAAGCGAAGTATGACGGTCTTGAGCAGCAATACGCAGGAAGGACAGTTAGAGTTTACCCAACAAGAGACGATGAAAATGCCATAACAGTCATTGCTGTAATGGAGTCAACGCTCGAAGAAAGTCACTTGGTGCAAACGCAAGTCGTGACAGATAGTGGGGCGCTCATGACTCTGGCAAGCCAGACAAAATTGACATCAAAATATCTTGATTCAGAGGGTGTTTATCGTTCGTGGTACGAAACGAAGTATCCGCCACTAAAAGTAACACCGGAACAGATGACAATCATGGTAACGGATGAAGGCGGTAAAAGAATTGAATTTAGCTTCGAGCATGCATTGCAAAACGACATTTATTACTCATCAATTAATTGCTAGTTATTAAACCAATAAAAATGAGGTTAAAGATTAGCTTTTTTAACCATAATTTGCGCATTGCGGCCGTTTTTTCAGCACTTGAATCAATCGATTGATTTTATTAGTTGACGTATAAAATCAATCGGTTAAAGTACGTCTCGTTCCAACGGCAAAGCTGATTGGAATGATGGTGTACCATCGCATTATGCGTTGCCCTGGTGGTGGAATTGGTAGACACAAGGGATTTAAAATCCCTCGGCGTTCGCGCTGTGCCGGTTCAAGTCCGGCCCGGGGCACCATCAATAACATTCGATTGTGATATAAAAATCGGTAAGGCGCCTTGGCAGAGTGGCTATGCAGCGGATTGCAAATCCGTGGACCTCGGTTCGACTCCGGGAGGCGCCTCCATTATTCGAAAGCTCGTCCATTGTGACGGGCTTTTTCCGTTTCTATTCGTCTAGTTTTGTCTCACTTCTGAATCGTTCGTGTGTTCACTCCCAACTTAATAGAAAACTCCGCTCCCATATTTGATCTTCTGATTATCTAAGTTTAATTTATAAAACAACGATATAGTTTGAACGAAGGAACTAGGGGATGGAAGATGTACTCATAATTGCAATCATCTTTGGTGCGATATTCGGTGGACGAATTGTTAAGTTAATTCTCGATCATCGCAAAGAACTGAAAGAGCTCGAAATATCAGAAAGTAGCAAGCTTAGCCAGAATGAACAGGATCGTTTAAATCTAAAGATTGATGAACTTAAGCAGCGTGTGGAAGTTCTCGAGAAGATCGTAACAGACAGCAAATATCACATAGATAAAGAGATTGCGTCTCTGTAATCAATGTCAGAGAGCTCGTATAAAGAGCTCTCTTTAACATTATGCTGAACATGGACTGGTATTTTTAGACATTTCATATTGCCTTACTGGCATCATATCTATGGTCGATTTTATTGACTCCCAATTCGTTTTCTTACCCCAACGCAGCTTTTCCATCCCATCTTTGCCAATCAAAACCGCTGTGTGTTCTCCAGGGACTATGTCATATATATGGAACATACCGCTTAGATTAAATTCATCGCGTACCCAAGTAGGAACCGTAAATCCATCTTCAGTAATAACTAATGTGACCACGTCACGTTCTGACAGTTCGCACTCAATCATTAAGCTTTCTAGTAGGAACTGTTTTACGTGCTCGTCGTTGGTAGGAGCGAAGTAGATAACGCTGCGGTGGGCCCATTTCTCTGTATGAGCAGGGTATGCCCAGCAGGTTTGTACAGCGTTAAAGATAATCAGTAGCAGTAGAGTACGCATCTGAGCCCCCAGGTTGCACGAATTGAACTCGTAAAAAACATAGTTTCTATACGATCATTGTAGGTGTTAAGCTCAATCATTACCTTAAAGTGGCGGGAAGTAGTAAAAATGGAACAGATTTCGACCGAGCGTTTGGTTTTACGCTTAGCGACGGTAGATGATGCCAATTTTGTTTTAGAACTGTATAACACACCAGACTTTCTCCAATTCGTAGGCGATAAACAGATTCACGATGTCAATGACGCAAAAATCTATATTGAACAGAAAATTTTGGGGATGCGTGTAAGTAAAGGTGTTTGCTTGTTGGTTATAGAATCTAAGGCTGACTCAAAGCCATTAGGTGTGTGTGGCCTAATCAAACGTGACGAATTAACGGCTTATGATATTGGTTATGGACTGTTACCTAAAGCTTATGGTTTCGGCTACGCTATTGAAGCTGCAAAAGCGGTGATTAGCTATGCAAAAGCGAAGGAGGGGATCGATGAACTCGTAGCTATCACAACCTCGGATAATTTTGCGAGTAAAAAACTACTCAATACGCTCGGTTTTAACTACATCAAAGTACAAAGCAAAATAAGCGATACAATTGATCTATTACTCTATCAATTAAAGCTTACTGACAATGAAACACATTCATACTGACATCCTTAGTGGTGAACTGCTGACAGAGCATAAAACGGTGGCAGCTATGATGGCAATATATTGTCGAGATAAGCATAACTCGAAAGCCGGGTTGTGTTTAGAGTGTTCAACGCTCCTAGCTTATGCTGAAACTCGATTAGATCGCTGTCCCTATGGGCAACAAAAACCGACATGTAACAGATGCCCAATACACTGTTACAAACCTGAACCTAAAGAGGCAATGCGTGATGTTATGCGATATGCAGGGCCAAGAATGCTCTTTCCTCATCCGATTCTTGCCATAAGACACCTATTACACGAACGTAGACCAGTGCCGGAAGTGCCAAAGCAAAACGTGTCGAATAGAGCGTTAAGAAAACAAAAGTAGTCGTTAATGTTCTTGAATACGCATGCGCGGAAAATAACAGTGAATTTTCCGCGCAGCGAGTAGAGTACTTAGTGAACAACCTTGATCTACTAGGACACGAAGTTAGTGATTATTGTTCACTAGTAACTGAACCTTTAGAGCAAGTTAGTCAGTAAATTTATAGGTGATGCCCAAACTCATCGACCATCCTAAATCTCGTTGGACTAACGGTGAGTTTTCGTCATGATGTTCTAACTCAAACTTTGCTAAACCAAGCCATGTTGGGGCTATGTTGTATATGCCAATCAACCCGGCTTGATACACCCAAGAACGAGTCGCGTCATGTTGATTCAGCCCTGACTTGAGTTCTTCATCTGACGAAACTGAATACAGGTGTCGTGAGAGCTTCTTGTCTCGATAATCGACTTCCACATAAGGGGTCAGCGTGAATTGCGGGTAAGGGGTTGTTAGAGTTCGACCTAAATGCAACTGCACCTCATATCCATTATGGACACTTGTTACATCATGTAAGTAGGTAAGTCGGGCTCCTACCGTACCAAGAGTAACGCCTAGCTCACCGTTCCCTTCTCGGTCTTCAATGCCAGAAGGCAAGTTGTCGAAGTCGTTGGAGACCTGAGCAAACCGCCAATTTCCCGTTAATCCGACGTAAGGTAGTAGTGATACATTGACCAAGCTGCCGTCGATGAAGCCATATTCACCGTTATAGAAAAGATTTGGTTCTAAAGAAATTTGGGCGTCGTTCTTGTCCGAAAATACAGATTGACCATAAGCTGCGCTCGCACCTACAAAACCAAAATCGTAGTAGTTGTCTTGTGCCATCACTGGGCGGGTTACGACAACGAGTGCCGAACATAATAAATACAGATAATTAGCTCGATTCATGTTTAATCTCCTTATTGGTCAATATAAGAACGTGTTAAGCGTAGATTTATTACACGGCGAGCAAAATATTCACCACAATGGGATAAGGCACATAAAAAAAGCCAACTCAGATAGAGCTGGCTTAAGGTCGACATAGTGGATGGATTAGCTGTCGAACAAGTAGAGATATTCACCGTAGCCTTGGTTTTCAAGTTCCGATTTGGGCACAAAGCGCATCGCTGCAGAATTCATACAGTATCGAAGACCTGTTGGAGCAGGGCCATCTTTAAATACATGCCCGAGATGTGAGTCAGCAAATCGGCTACGGACTTCAGTTCGCGGATATAGCAAATGAAAATCTGTTTTAGTGACAATGTAACCTTCATTGATAGGTTTAGTAAAACTAGGCCATCCTGTACCAGACTTGTATTTATCTGTGGATGAAAACAATGGCTCTCCAGTGACAATATCGACGTAGATGCCTTCTTGCTTGTTATCCCAATACTCGTTTCTGAATGCGCGCTCCGTGCCTTCTTCTTGAGTTACATAATATTGCATCTCAGTAAGTTTTGCTTTGATCTCTTCATCAGACGGTTTTTGATAGGCTTTTATGTCGGCCGTCTGTTTTTGTTTATCGATCAATTGGCGCAGGGTGACAGGGTTTTCGTTGCGATCTTCCCCAAATATCTGGTCTAAATACTGATCTCTACCAGAGGCATATCGATAGTAGTTATAACGAACCTTATTACGCTTGTAGTAATCTTGGTGGTAATCCTCTGCGAGCCAAAACTTAGTAAACGCAATCAATTCAGTTTTTAGAGGTTTTTGAAAAATACCGAGCTGCTCGATCTCTTGCATAAACTGATCGGCAACAACTCTTTGGTTTTCGTTATGATAAAAGATTGCAGGTCGATATTGAGGACCTCGATCGACGAAGGAGCCTTTGTCATCGGTTGGGTCGATATGGCGGAAAAATTGGTCAAGGATTTGCTCATAACCAACCGCTTTCGGATCGTATTTGACCTCTATGACTTCTATATGTCCTGACTTTCCTGATGATACTTGCTTATAAGTCGGGTTTTCGAGTTCTCCACCGGAATAGCCTGAAACTACATCGAGTACACCTGGTAGTTTTTCTAGATCCGACTCTGTGCACCAGAAGCACCCTCCAGCGAGAGTGGCAACTTCAAATCCGTTTGAAGTGTTTGTTGTCGTTAACTTGCTATCGGCGGTACCAAAAAAAGAAGTCGCAATCGCGATAGTTGCGAGCGCAGGTAACACAAACTTAAACTTCACTTTCATATCAACCTCTATGATTGCTTTTGTTGTCTCCTAATAAGAACGACAAACGTGATAAAAAATTGCGTATGCAGAAAGTTTTATTTATGTGCGGAGAAAAAGATCAAAAAAACGACCGCTAAAGGTCGTTTAATTAGAATTTGGATTGTTAACCCAGTGCTGGTAATACGCCCACTGTAATCATGATTTGAGCGCCGACAATGGCCACACCGACAACCCCGCCTACAACTAAACCTAAGTTACCACCCAGCACTTGGTAATGGTCGTGATTAGATTGCTTGCGAGCTTTTCTCACCATCACAATCGGCAAGAAGATAGCTAAAACAACAAGAGCAATGGCTGCGTAGCCCAGTGCCATGATAAATCCTTGCGGGTAGAACAACGCAAATCCCATTGGCGGCAGGAAGGTCATTAAACCCACCAAAACGCGTGAATTACCTTTACCTTGCTTTTTCATCGTATCGCCAAGGAATTCAAATAAACCCAAACTAACACCTAGGAAAGACGTCAATAGCGCTAGATCGGCGAACAGACCGATAGTCTGAGCAAGGCTTGATTTGTGTACCGTCGTAGATAGAGTTGAAATTAACGCGCTTAGCCCTTGGTTATCAAGCAGTGTTGACTGGTTAACGACGCCAAGCGTTACGATCTGCCAGAAAACATAAATGATTAGCGGAATTGCAGAGCCAATCAAAATCGCTTTACGAAGTGAAGGTGTATGACCATCAAGATAGTTAACGATGGCCGGAATGCTACCGTGAAATCCGAATGATGTAAAAATAACCGGAATCGCCGCGATAACTAATCCTTGCTCTACAGGCATACTCAGTAGGTAAGACTCAGTGACATTAGGAGCTAAGAAGGTAAGAACCAATGCCATAGTAACAATTTTGACCAAGAATAATACACGATTCACTTTATCTACGGTGGCAGTACCAATCGTAACAATTGTGGCGACAATAAGCGTAAAGATCAGGGTTGATACTGTGGAAGAGACTTCAATGCCAGTGAAACCAACGATACGCTCACCAAATTGGGCACCACCTCCCGCAATATAAGCTGCACATAACGCGTAGAACAAAAACATCATTGCAAAGCTAGCAACCCATTTCCCTTTTGTACCTAAAAACTGTTTAGCTAAAGTATGTAGGGTTGCATGTTGCTCTGCGTGTTGATGTATTTCCACCATAAGCAGCGCTGTATAAGCCATTAAAGCCCATAGCCCGATCATGATGACTAGTGATGTGGTAAAGCCAATACCAGCGGATGCCAGTGGTAAGGCAAGCATTCCGGCACCAATGGTAGTGCCGGCAATGATCAAAGTACTTCCTAAAATCTTTGATTTATTCATGTATACAATTCTTTACAATTAGTTCTGCTTTGGATGTTATGACTGCCTATTCGCTGATTTAGTAGTCATAAAAACCGTCATATTCTTATTGTGTAAAATTAACTGGTTAAGATCAACTGATTTGTACACATAAATTACCACTAGTGTAATTATTAGTTTACACTCATCCAGGCGTGCTCATGGCAAACGATTACTTGGGAGGGGCGTCATACCGTATTGAAAAATTGCTTTGTTCTTTCATTAAATTGTCATATAAGTGCTTTAAAAAGGAACAATAGACCACATATACAAGGTGAGACTTGAAAACAGGTCTATAAAGTTGTTTATAAAAAGGAGGTCAAGATGAGTGACCAAACACTTAATGAAGAGTGCCTAGAACTGCTAGATGCAATGGAAATTGGTTTCGAGCTTTCAGACTACGAACAGTCAATCGAAGAACTAGCGGAAGATATCTTTAATAAGTAATTCTTCATAGCTACTTTATGTAGCGTCCAGAATGAGCCAGTGCAATCGCGCTGGCTTTGTGCTTTTATAAAGGTATCCAACAAGAGCGGAATATCTTTTGAATTACCTTTCCCACCTTCATATTGCTGACCAATGCCAATCGAGTCTAATTGGTAACTTACTTGGGGATTTCGTTAAAGGAGATCCTGATAAGCATTATTCTTTGGAAGTATCACAAGGTGTCAGGCTACATCGATTTGTCGATTCGTTTACTGACAGTCACCATATGGTGGTGCAAGCAAAGTCACTGTTTCCTAATGGCCCTCGACGCTTCTCCGGTATCGCACTGGATATGTTTTGGGACCATTGCTTAGCAAATCATTGGCATGATTATCATTCGACAGGCCTTGATCAATTTTGTGCCTACGCGCGGAAAGAGATTGAAGGCTACTCAGACCCGCTCCCAGAAAACTTTACGAAAGTGACGTCGAGAATGTGGCAAGGGCGGTGGTTAGAATCTTATCGAGATCTCGAAAATATTGAGTTTGCTTTGCAACGCATGTCGCTAAGATCACCAAGAATGTTGGCTTTAGTGGAGTGTTTCCCTCATGTAGAGAAAAACTATGCTGAATTAGAGGCGCTATTTGCTGCGTTCTATCCTGAGATACTAAACGCTAGCAAAAGATTCTGATAGAATCGTCGGCCTTGCAATTATAGGTAATACGCATGTCGACTGAATTTGAATCTCTTGGGTTGTGCCCAACTATACTAGCGACTCTCAAAACGCTAGGTTTCGAAAAACCAACACAAGTACAACAACAAGCTATCCCTTTCATTCTTGATGGGAAAGATGTGTTGGCTGGTGCACAGACGGGGACGGGTAAAACGGCGGCGTTTGGTCTTCCAATTATACAAAAGCTTTTAGAGTCAAACTCTAAACGTGATCCTCAAGGCAATGATGTTCGTGCTTTGGTTTTGGTACCAACCCGTGAGTTAGCACAGCAAGTATTTGATAACTTGATTCAATACGCACAAGGAAGCGAAATCAAAATTGTCACGGCTTACGGTGGTACTAGCATGAATATGCAAACACGCAACCTAGAGCAAGGCTGTGACATCTTAATTGCAACGCCAGGTCGATTAATCGATCACATGTTCTGCAAAAATATCTCTCTACGTAAATCGGAATACCTAGTGCTAGACGAAGCGGATAGAATGCTGGATATGGGGTTCATGCCAGATATTCAACGTATTTTGAAACGCTTTAATGAAGACCGTCAAACGTTGTTCTTTTCCGCTACATTTGATAAGCGTATTAAGTCTATCGCATACAAATTGCAACAAGACCCAATCGAAGTACAAGTCTCTCCATCAAATAGTACTGCAGAGACCGTTAAGCAAATGGTTTACCCCGTTGATAAAAAGCGTAAAGCTGAACTTCTTGCTTACTTGATTGGCTCACGCAACTGGCAACAGGTTTTGGTCTTTACCAAGACAAAGCAGGGCAGTGATTCACTTGCGAAAGAGCTAAAGTTAGATGGCATCAAAGCGGCGTCAATTAACGGTGATAAGAGTCAAGGCGCTCGACAAAAAGCATTAGATGATTTTAAAACTGGCAAAGTTCGCGCGCTGATCGCTACGGATGTTGCTGCGCGTGGTCTCGATATTCAGCAGCTAGAGCAAGTGGTCAATTTTGATATGCCCTATAAAGCAGAAGACTATGTGCATCGTATCGGGCGTACCGGTCGTGCAGGTAAAGAGGGATTTGCGGTATCTCTAATGAGCCGAGATGAACACTATTTACTTGAGGCGATTGAGCGTTTGCTCGATACAAGACTGCCACAGGAATGGTTAGAAGGTTTCGAACCAAGCTTAGTTGAAGACGTTGAGTTAGAACGCTCACCAAAACGCAATAGCCGTTCTTCTGAAAAGCGTAAAATGAAGGCTAAACTTAAGATCCATGCTGGTCGCGGTAAAAGACGATAACTAAGAGAGTCTAGATGCTCAGTAAGACGGAATTAACTGAAGTGAAGCTTGAACTGCTCTGTACCGATGATACAGAGCAGTTACTGGAATTTGAGCTTGAAAACAAAGCTTGGTTTGATAAGTTTATCCCACCTAGGGAACAAATATTCTATTCTCGTGAAGGTGTGTTAGAACACATTCAGCAGTTCTTACTTGATTATAAATGCAATCAACTACTACCTTTGTTGATTAAAAATGAGTCTCGCGAAATTATAGGGCGACTCAATTTTACTAATGTCGACCTCAACAAAGGGACTGCCCATGTGGGTTATCGCATCGGTCATCAATATACTTCCCGAGGAGTCGCTAAACTCGCACTCAAAAAGGCGATTACTGAACTAAGTAAGAAAGGTATTAAGCGTCTATTTGCCTACGTAGAAATATCAAATATCGCGTCGCAGAAGGTATTATCTTTCAATGGTTTTAAAAAAGTGCGCATTATTGAGGAGTTCGCTCAATTGCATGGCGAAGAAATACACTGTATAGAGTTTACTTGTCTTATCAACAAACGATAAAGATGGGTAAAACGGCTTTCCTACAGATGTATCGTGTCAGTGACTGTATATACAAAAAGCACAAAATCTAAATTGAAAAAGGGAGCGTCATACTCCCTTTTTTACCGACATCATTTCACTTTAGGCATAACGCGCTACTTGAAGTTCCCAGTTTTTACGTTGATTTGAGAGGTCTTTTTTCACTTGTTCATAGCGTAGCTTTAGCAACGAGCATTCATACTTTTCACTCAAGCTATTCTTTCGCGCGTCTAGGATTTGCTTTTTGACTTCATAATAATCACTCAATTTAGCAAGTAGTTGTTCAAACTCATTGTTTAACGCTTCTTTAAGTTGTGTTGCATTAGGCAGTGAATCAATTTTTCTCTCGGCCAAATCTCGGCTCATTTTAGCGCGCGCTTTTTCGATCTTAATCTTTGGCGTAACGCGCAATTTTTTAGCTAATCCAAGCCAAGAACAGCACTTAATAAGCCATTTCGTAGGATCATATTGCCACCATAAAATGCCATTCCGATAGTCGTTTTCAAATATGTGATGATAGTTGTGATAACCCTCGCCGAAAGTGAAAAATGCAAGTATGCCGTTATCTCTAGCTGTATTTTTATCTGTATAAGGTTGAGAACCCCAGATATGTGCTAATGAATTAATAAAGAACGTGGAGTGGTGGCTAAGTACTAGCCTTAATACACCGACAACAAGTAACATTCCGATAATATCGTTGTAGATAATTCCTAGTAGCAGTGGTATTCCAACGTTAGTTGCAATAGCAAGTGGAACGTAATATTTGTGCTGCCACATTACAATTTTATCTTTTTGTAAATCGCGACAATTACTGTAATCGGAGTAGGTGTTAGCGTTGTATTCTCTAAGCATCCAACCTATATGAGAAAACCAAAATCCACGCTTCGCTGAATAAGGATCTCTATCATTGTTGTCTACATGTTTGTGATGTATACGGTGATCAGAGCTCCAATGTAAGGCGCTATTTTGGAGTGCAAAGGCACCGCCAATAGCAAAAGGGATACGAAGAGACCAATGCGCCTCATACGTTTTGTGAGACCATAGTCGATGGTAACCCGCAGTTATCGCCAAGTTACAGAATGAAAAAGTCACTAAAAACCAAAGTAAATGTTCTACGCCATAGCCTACTTGGATACCGTACAAAGGGACTATCGCAACAGCAACAATAAATGATGATAGAAATATAACGATATTCAACCAAATTAACGGTGGTTTGGTAGTCGAAGACATTTTTGCTTCCTTTCAGCTAACAGTTGTACGCCAGAATATCAGCGTACACGTGTAAGTCAAATGCATTAGAAAGCTTTTTATTGACAAAATTCGAATTTTTACGTTTTGTTACTGATTAAGGGGCTACTCGATCAAAGTCTCAATCACTTTTTGTAGGTAGTAACCGGTTGTGAATCCTTAAACTCATAGAAAAATACAGCATCATCACCAGTGTGAATGAATATGCAAAAATAATCAGGACATTGTTTGTTTCAGAATCATTGGCTTTTGGTTAAATGTTTTATAGTATGAACAGGTAAAACAATCCTTACAGGAAGTAATAAGGAACTAAAAATGGAATTGAAAGTAGCTGAATATAGCGATTATGAGCGAATCGCTGCGCTGCATGCCCAGAGCTGGAAACAGTTTTATCAGGGAATCTTAGGGCAAGAATATCTAGAGACAGAAGTACTCGAAGAGCGCCTTGCCGTCTGGCAAACTCGCTTGATTAACCCTCCGTTTAATCAACATGTTATTTTGATTGAAGAAGGTGGACTTCTGTGCGGCTTTATTTGTGCGTTTGGTAATCATGACTTTGACAAAGGAACGATTATTGACGCGCTACATATCGATCATGCTTATCGAGGTAAAGGTCTTGGTGCAAAGCTGATCGAAGAAATGGCAAAGTGGATTGAACAGTACTTCCCAGATAACGGTGTTTATTTGGAAGTGATGAAGGAAAATATCCAAGCGATTGAATTTTATGATCATATCGGTGGAGAAAATTCCGTTGAACGTTTATGGAATGCGCCTTGTGGTAATAAGGTTCCTGAATTGGTTTATCGCTGGAAATCACCCTCAGTAATGTTAAAAAATATCGCAACTCATAGTAAGTGATGAATCGTAACAAATTGAAACACTTAACTTTTTTGTTCTGATAATCTTCGGACATAAAACAGTATTTCGTTAGGTAATTTTGGAGTGCCTCTTTTTAATTACCTAACGGTCTATTCATGAAAAAAACTCTACTTTTGTCAGCGCTTGCAAGCGCTATTTTGCTTACAGGGTGTGGAGAACAGAATCAAGGAAAGAACCAAATGCCAGCTCCGCTGGTGGTTGCAGAAAATGTCCAGCAGATTCCTCATCAAGCAAGTAAATCCTACATTGGGCGCGTTGAAGCGGTCGAAGATACCAACATAACTGCTCAAGTAACCGGTTACCTAAAGCAACGCCATTTTGAAGAAGGGCAAATGGTTGAACAAGGTCAGTTACTCTTCACCATCGAACCTTCATCATTTAAAGCTCAAGTAGCCAGTGCGAATGCGAGTCTTGCGCAAGCCAACGCCGCACTTAAAAAATCAGAATTGGATTTTGAACGTGGTAAAAATCTGCTTCCTAAGGGGAGTATTTCACAATCTGAATTCGATAATCTAAACGCTACGTTACTCGGCGCAAAAGCGCAGGTAGAAGCAGCTAAAGCACAACTTCATTTGGCTCAAGTCAACCTATCATATACGGAAATAAAAGCCCCTTTTGCTGGACGAATCGCGCAAAGCAAAGTGAGCACGGGTGATTTACTATCTCCGCAATCAGGTATTTTAACTACATTAGTTAGTTTAGACCCTGTCCATACGGGCTTCAGTATTAGTGAACGTGAGCGTCTTGATATGGGAATGGATCGTGTCCAAACTGAGGGCGATTCTGGCTCTAACAGCGTTGAAGTAAGTGTGATCCTCGAAAATGGCGAGTATTTTCCGCATACAGGACAACTCGACTACCTAGGCAACCGTATTAACCTCAATACAGGTACTATTGCGCTTCGTGCAGAGGTGCCTAATCCAAATTACCGTTTGCTTCCTGGCCAGCATGTACGTGTTGAGCTTAAAGAAAAGCAAGCCAAAGATGTTTTGGTTATCCCACGTCGCGCAGTCCAGACGGATCTAGAGGGGGATTTTGTAATGGTGATTACTGCTGGCAATGTTGCGGAGCGACGTAACGTCAATCTTGGTCGTCAAATTGAGCAGGGAATCATTATCAAGGAAGGTATTTCAGCCCAAGACAAAATTGTTACTCAAGGTTTACAGCGCATACGCAATGGCGTGCCTGTACGAATTGATGACACAAACCCAGTTGCTGAATAGAGGGCTTTAAATGTTAAGTCGTTTCTTTATCCAGCGCCCAAAGTTTGCGTTGGTTATTTCAATTATTCTTACGTTAGCTGGTGCGATTGCTCTTGCGATTCTTCCGGTTGCTGAGTATCCAAAAATCAGTCCTCCTTCAGTGAGTGTCACCGCCTATTATACCGGTGCAAGCGCTGAAGTTGTCGAACAGGCAATCGCCGACCCAATAGAAACGTCCGTTAATGGCGTTGAAAACATGATTTACATGTCTTCAAAAAGTGCCAATGATGGATCATATAACTTAAACGTGACGTTTGATGTCGGTACTGATCCTGATATGGCGCAAGTGAACGTTCAAAACCGCGTCTCGCAAATAGAGTCTAAGTTACCTCAAGAAGTTCGTATGGTGGGCGTGACCGTTAAAAAACGTTCTCCAGACCTATTGATGGTCCTGAACTTCTATTCGCCAGATGGTAAGTATGACGATCAATTCCTGATCAACTACATTAACCTTAATGTAAAAGATCAACTTGCTCGTGTTACTGGTATAAGCGAAGTTAACGTTATAGGTGGTGGCGAGTACGCGATGCGTGTCTGGCTCGACCCTGAAAAAATGGCTAACCTAAAACTCACTACATCAGACGTATACGTAGCACTGGCTGAGCAAAATGTTCAAGTAGCAGCAGGGCGTGTAGGTGCCGCACCTTACAATAATGTTCAAGAAGTACAATTTAACCTAGTTACGAAAGGGCGCTTAGAAAGTGTTGGCGAATTTGAGAACGTCGTTTTACGTGCCAATCGAGATGGTTCAAGCGTATACCTAAGAGACGTAGCTCGTGTTGAACTGGGTAAAAAATTCTACGATGGTAGTGGTAAATTCCGAGGACAAGACGCCTCTATCGTGACATTGTCACTTCAATCAGATGCCAATGCGCTAGAAAGTGGTGAGGCCGTAATGGCACTACTCGATAAGCTAAGCGGCAACTTCCCTGAAGGTATGGCATATGAGGCGAGCTATGATACAACGCTATTCGTCGCAGAATCGATCAAAGGGGTAGTTAAAACCTTAATCGAAGCAATTTTACTCGTGATTGCCGTGACTTACCTGTTTCTTGGTAGTGCGCGCGCAACACTCATTCCTGTCGTTGCAATACCTGTGTCGTTGATCGGTACATTTGCGATTATGCAAGCAACAGGATTCACGATAAACACAGTGACTTTGTTTGGTTTAATCTTAGCCATTGGTATTGTCGTGGATGATGCGATTCTTGTTATCGAGAACGTTGATACGACGATGGCTAAAGATCCAAGTCTCACACCTCGTAAAGCAACACTATTAGCAATGAAAGAGGTAACCGGTCCAATTATTACCTCGACCTTAGTGTTGCTTGCGGTGTTCTTGCCTGTTGCAATGTTGCCTGGCATTACCGGCATAATGTACCGGCAGTTCGCACTGACCATATGTATTTCAGTGGTAATCTCATCGATTAATGCTTTGACGCTTTCACCTGCGCTTTGTTCTTTAGTGTTAAAACAAGGTGGAGGAAACACTGCACGTTGGTTTGCTGTGTTTAATGCGGGCTTAGAAAAAGTAACAACACGCTACGGACAGATTGCTGGCTTCCTAGTGAAAAAATCACTTCTTCTTGTTGTCTTTTTTGTCGTTGCAGTAGGAGCGGTAACTTTCTTCGCCAAAACTACGTCTACGGCATTTGTTCCACAAGAAGATAAAGGTATTTTGCTCGTTAACGTGCAATTACCAGATGCAGCTTCGTTATCAAGAACAGAAGAGGTGACTGAACAACTTATCTCTATGGTTGAACAAGAACCTGGGGTTGATGGCGTTACCGTTGCCAATGGATTTGCCTTTATGACGGGAGCAGCGGCATCAAACGGTGCCTCGCTGTTTATTAAGCTTCATGATTGGGACGCGCGCAATGCAATGTCGGGGGATCATTCCTCTAATGCAATCGCTCAACGCATTAATGGGCGCGCTGCGATGGAATTACCTCAAGCCATCGTGTTTGCTATGGGACCACCTGCGGTTCCTGGCATGGGCGCGGCGTCAGGTTTTGAGTTTGTTCTTGAAGATACGCTTGGTCGAAGTCGTACTGACCTTGCAACTGTCATGGGGCAGATAATCGCGGAAGCGAACAAGCAACCTGAAATTGCGTATACATTTAGCACTTTCCGCGCAAATGTTCCTCATTACTACGTCGACATTGATAGAGAAAAAGCGCAGCAACTAGGTATTTCTCTTTCTAGTATTTTCCAAACGCTACAGGGTAACTTAGGTTCATTGTATGTGAATGACTTTACCATGTTCGGAAAAAACTTCCGTGTGTCGATGCAGGCTGACAGCGAACACAGAAGTGGAATGGAAGATTTAGAGCGTTTCCATGTACGTTCAGCGCAGGGTGAAATGATCCCACTGAGTACTTTAGTTACATACGAGCAAATCTTTGAACCGGACGTTGCATGGCGTTACAACATGTACCGTAGTGCAATTATTCAAGGGCAACCTGCACCTGGTTATTCTAGCGGTGACGCCATTGCTGCAATGGAACGTGTCGCAGTAGAAGTATTGCCACACGGTTACCAATATGAGTGGACGGGCATGGCGTACCAAGAAGTGCTTGCGGGTAATCAAGCAATATTTGCATTCGCATTGGCTCTCATTTTTATCTACTTGTTTATGGTGGCGCAATATGAAAGTTGGACGATTCCTTTAGCGATTATTCTAGTCGTACCAATTGCAACCTTAGGCTCTTTCTTGGCGTTGAACCTGACGGGGACACCGCTGAACTTATACGCCCAAATTGGTTTGGTTCTTTTGATTGCTCTAGCTGCAAAGAATGCAATACTGATCGTTGAGTTTGCGAAAGTGGAACGTGAAGAAAAGGATGCTCCGATTGATCAAGCATCAGTTGAGGGCGGTAAGCTACGTTTCCGCGCAGTTAACATGACATCTTGGTCGTTTATTCTTGGTATTTTCCCGCTTATATTCGCCTCTGGGGCGGGCCACGTAAGTCAAAACTCTCTTGGAATTTCGTTGATAGGCGGTTTGTTATGTGTGCTATTAGCGGGTACTTTCCTGATTCCTGGATTCTATGCCATGGTACAGCGTAAACGTGAAAAGCATCATGGTGGTAACACTAAGTTAATCCCAATCGATGACGATTAATTTGGACTAAAAACAAAAATGCCCGCAATAAAGCGGGCATTTTTTTATCGAAAAGATTAACTATGAAGTTTTAAACTCAGCGACAGCATGATCCATTTCAGCAGCTTGCGCTGAAACACGATCAACTTCAGTCAAACATTGTTGCGCTGACTGCATGTTGCTATCTGAGATAGAGTTGAGCTCAGTTATCGATTCACTCACTTGATTCATAACAATCCCTTGCTCTTCAATTGCAGAAGCAATTCGCTCAGAGTTAGCTTGAATGTTGGTCATATCCTCGATGATCTGAGAGAGGCTACCATCTAACGTATCTGATGCTTTCAACGTTGATTGACCTTGTTCATTACACTGATCAATATCGGTCACTACCTTGGACATTTGAGACTGAATATCTGTGACGACCTTAGTGATTTCTTCCGTTGATTGATGGGTACGGCTCGCTAAGGCACGAACTTCATCCGCAACGACTGCAAAACCACGACCTTGCTCACCCGCACGAGCGGCTTCAATCGCTGCGTTGAGTGCTAGTAGGTTAGTCTGCTCAGCAATTTCTTGAATAATATTTACGGCATCACCAATTTTATCAACATGGTTATTTAAAGAACCGATGGATTGTTGGCTACTCCCTAATATAGAAGAGAGCTGGCCAATGTTTTGCACTGTGGTCTTAACAACTTTACGGCCATTCTCAGCGTTAACTGCGGCTTGTTGTACACCTTCAACAGCAACTGCAGTACTCTCAGAAATCTCGTTAATCGTTGAAACCATTTCTTGGACAGATGTCGCCATTGTCGAGGTGTGGTCACCCTGAACATTGAATTGAGTGATCACGTCTTCCAAAACAGTGTGCATGTTCGCGGTACTTTGAGACAGCTCGTTTGATTTGGATTGAGTTCCAGAGATAAGCTGCTCTAACTTATCAAGTAAACGGTTGAAATAGTTACCGATAGCGACGAGCTCATTGTTACCCGCTAGGTTCGAACGCAGTGCTACGTTATTAGAACGCGCGATTTCTTGGATAATGGCTAATAAACTCGCAACTTGACTGTTAATTGAACGAGATATCTGCCAAATAAACAGGACGATGATGACAATGACTAATGTAGTTGCCGCAAACTTAAAGTTAGCCAGTTGATTTTGAGTTTCAAGTGATTGAGCTGAGAGGGACTTTGAAAATGATTTAAATTGCTCTTCCACCGCATGAGATAGGCCACGAGTGTCGCCCAGTAAACCGGTATTATATTTCAAACCTATTTTAATTTTTTGGTCGATGAGTGATTTAGCCGCTGCAGAAAGGTTCGATGCACTAGAAGAGATGAGACTCGTATCTAGCTCGCCATTTTGAACTTTTGAGTTAAATGAAAACAGTTGTAAAAGTTCATCACTAGTTAGGCCAGATTTTGCTTCTGATAAAGCTTTGTTATAGCGGCCTAGTAGTTTATCTTCGGCATTTAGACCATGTTGATTGTATGCATTCACAAGCGCCGTAAAACCGTTTTGGTAACTGATAATATCGCTGCGCAGTTGTCCGCTTGATGGAAGGTTATGCTCTTTTAGTATCGAAGATAGCTCGGACTCGATTCCAAGAAACTTATCCATATTACTGTTGAACTTATCCATGTACTTCATATCTTTACGAAGTAAGAAATCTTTTTCATTACGTCTTAGATTGAGAAGGCGAATTTCAAGTTGAGCAACTAGGAGATTGGCTTGATTTAACTGAGAAGTGGTTTGGGCAAAGTGGGAAGTTGATAAAAGAAGGGAAACGACCCCCAAAATGGCTACCGCACCCAATGAATACAGTTTATTCTTGATATTCATGAGATTACCTTAGTCTATAGGTTAATAATATTCTTAGCATTTATCGATGATGGTAGACCGGAATCATAAATTTATCAATTGTACTTATGAGTTAAGTGTAAAAATCAATTAACTCAACGAAAGTTTATAGGTTATTAATTATGTTAGAAATATTGGAAAAGTATCAGGGTTTTATCTTCGATATGGATGGAACTCTGATAGATACCATGCCCGCTCACCTTAGCGCATGGCACAAAACAGCTGAACATTTTAATTTCCCGTTTACACAGAAATGGTTACATAGTTTAGGTGGTATGCCTAGTTACAAGATAGCGGCAGAAATAAACAAAGAATATGACTTAAGTTTAGATACAACGGAAGTCTCACAATACAAAATGCGCGTATTTGCTGAGCTTGAGGAACACGGCGATAAGATAAAGTGTAGTAATGACGTTCTAGAACAATACCATGGTATAAAAAAGCTGGCAGTAGGGACGGGCAGTCAGCGAGAAAGTGCACTAAAACTATTGGGTCGTGTGGGGTTACTTGAACGATTGGATGCCGTTGTCACTGCTAGCGATGTCAAAAACCACAAACCGAATCCTGATACGTTTTTGCAAGCTGCTGAGAAGTTAGGTTTACAACCTGAAGAATGTGTTGTCTTTGAGGATACAGAGCTAGGTAAGTCAGCCGCACATGCTGGCGGTATGGATTGTATGATGGTGGAAGGAGATAAGTTGATATTCTATCCACTTGTTAAACAGTAAACATAAAAGAGCCGCTTCTTGCGGCTCTTTGAGTATAAGGAAGTGTTATCTATCCCAATATGCTTCTTCAAGACTATCTTCACGTTCAGGGAGTGCGCGTCCTAAACGAGGTGAGTGTTGAGTCAAGACTTCGTAACTCACACGGTTAGCGTACTTACAAATTTGAGAAAGCGAAGAATAGGTCAGGTAAGGTTGGTCATGCTTCGATGAATTAGGAACATTCATATGATGATGACTATTTGCTGCCATATCATGAAGTAGCGCTGACAGTGCAGCATCACCGGCGCCATTAGTGTTCTTGATTTCAAGAGGGCCACCTAGGTATGGACCAATATGGGAGTAGACTTTTACTGGTGTTTGACAGTCTGATTTACGCATCGCGCGGCTGAATTCATATTTATTGAATTCCGGAATGTTGCCAGGAAGCAATGGGAGTTCTGTCTCACGCTTAGCGGTTTCGTCAGTGTAACCAGCCATGTAAAGGCCTACTGGACCTGAAGTACATAGCACAAGGTCAACCCAATTCAGCGCTTTATCGGCAGCGAGTAAAGGATCTTTTTCGCCAGTAAGTGCTTCGCCTTCTTCTTCATTCATTGCAACAATAGAAATGTTTTCTTGAATGTAGTCTTGCCACCATTTGGCGTTGCCTTCGATAACCCACTTTGTTCCAAGTGTTAATACGACAGGAACATTGTTTTTCTTTGCGAGATCAATGGCGCGAGCAACAGCTTGAGGCATAGGATCTTCAGGGTTTCCACGCATCAAATATGAAGAGACGACTAACGCAGACGCTTTTTCGAACACATTTTCTGGGATGCTTTCAGGGCGCAACTTATTCATTTCGCCTTCGTTGATCGCAAAGGTACGTTCACCGTCGTCAGAAATAAGCGTATAGCATCGACCAATAGAACCTTCTACTGTTTGAAGGTGATTAAGATTCATGCGAGATGAAGTACGACATAAATAGCGATAAGCAAAAGAACCGACTTCAATATTGCGTGACATTACGCCAAGTAAAACAGACTTACTATCAGCAAGCACTGAGTAATTATGTAGTGTATTACCGATAGTATCACCAGGGTACTGGTGTGTAATAAGCCCACGCTCTACTAATTCATCATACAAAGCGTCCGCTTTACTCTCTTCTAATACAAGAGAGTGTCCTTTACTCAGGTCATACTTTGCAAGGAACTCATCGTCCACACGGGCTTCAATATCGACAATAGTCTGGCCTACACCAACAATGATAGGGCGATACAACTTAGGGGTCTGTTGCATCTGATTGACCAATGGGTCACGAGCGTGTGTAGGAAAATAGTGCTTAGATTTACGCTGTCCGGGAAACTTCATTTTGAAAAGTGAGTTGGAAATTTTCCCGCATGATATCACAAAAGTGTAAGATTGCTTTCACTTTAATTACATAGAAAGGCGCCAAACTTGGCAGTTTGGCGCAGAAATGCTTTATTTATCACCAGTATAAGCACCGTATGCTTTTGTTCCCCACAACGGTACGGTTGATAAGCTGTGTTTGAAGCTACCTTCTGTCTCTTTAGTCGTATAAGACAAGTAGAGTAGAGTTTGATTCTCTGAGTCGTAGATTCTACGAACCTTCATGGTTTTAAAGAAAATACTTTTTGATTGTTTAAATACGACTTCACCTGAAGAGCTTTTATCAATATTGGCAATCATTTCTGGGGTGATATCACCAGTCTGACGACAGGAGATTGAACTATCACTTGGGTCTGCGAGTGAAAAGTCTGCTTCGATGGATGCAATATGACAAGTCACGCCAGGAATTTTTTCATCGTCAAGATGAGAGATCTTGATATCCTTCATGGTGAACCATCCTAGGCCGACATCACCAACTTCGTTGTTGTCACAAGCTGTTAAACCAAGCGCTAACGTCGAGGCCACTACAATTTTTTTTATCATCGTTGTATTTATCCTTAATTGAGGTCAACTTGATTACCGATCTCAGGGTGAAAGTTAACGCAATTACGCTGATCAGTGTTTAGCATACCAGTTTTTTAGGTCGGTACCGAATAATCACTGAAAACACTTGAGCAACTGCAGGGTTACCGATAAGCTGACCGAAAATTGCAAGCGCTGACTAGGCCTCATGACTGATTCAATCCCCAAAGTTGCCAATCTAAAGAACCAATGGTTATCCCAACATGTTGACGTGCAGTACCCGACTCAAGAAAGCTTAGCAGGTAGAAAACTCTACCTAAGCAGCGTCGAAAAAAGGTCAATTCAACCGTTTACACTCACTAAAGAAGATAACGGCTTCATTTCAGCAGATGATATTTTCTTAGTCGATTTTCATCGGCTTACCGTGATGTTTGCATTGCTTCAATCGAAACGCTGGACAGAGTCGTCTGAGCAAGAGCTCATTGTTGAGTTTCTCACACAGATTATCTATTCAGAGCCGTGTGAACTTTATATTGGGTTTACTGAAGGTGAACCAACAGCCGCAGCGATAGTGACTAGAGCGGATCGCGCGATATTAATCTCTGATATCATCACTACGAGTGAGGATGTACAACAGTCGGCGAAACGATTTGCAGCTAGCTTGCTTCACAAGCTTGATATCAACTTAGACGAATATAGTGATGCTTATCTAGAAATTTGACAATAGATGGCGATAATCACTTACTTGGGATGGTATACTATATGAATTCAATGCATCCCAAGTATATGTTATTTTGTCATTTAGCCGTCTAATTACACTTTTTTCGTTATTATTGCTTTCGTTGTCTGCACACGCTGCGCAATGGCAACCTAAACATGTTCTTGTTATCCATTCTTATGATCCTTCCAATAAATGGACATCAGACTTCCAAAAGGGTATTGAATCCGCTTCAAAACGCCTTTCTCGTCCCATTAAGCTTTCCATCGAATACCTAGATACCAAACGAATTACGTCACTCGATTACTATCAAGAATTTCAACGCTATTACTCTGCGAAATATGCGAATTACAAGTTTGATGCAGTGATGATAACGGATGACAACGCATTAAGACTCTATAAAAACTGGCCGGATAATCCGTTGCTGAACCTTCCGGTTATTGCAGCTGGTATTAACGATGCAACTGCCACTCTGAACGATCTCACTAATCAATCAACGATCCTCTACGAAAAAGACGGAATTGAGGGCACTCTCGCCCTTATCAAGCAACTGCGTCCAGAGCTAGAAAACTTATACCTACTTACAGACAGTAGCCATACGTCAGGGCTAGTAAGAAGCGCCATCGAAGAAACATATCGCAATAGCGGAATAATTAAGGCTCCTCTGACCGTGATTGAGGATATTAGTTTGACTGAAACTGCGAATAAACTATCTCTTTTATCACCAAAAGATGCTGTCTTGCTCTCTCACTACAATACTGAATTGGAAACAGGAACTTTCCATAGTTACGGCAAGATAGCGCATACGTTGGCGAGTAAGAGTCAGGCGCCAATTTTTGTTCTTTGGGAATTTTATATAGAGGGTGGTGTTTTAGGTGGGTATGTTAACCGCTCTGAACAGATCGGCCAGCAGATGGTTTTAGCTTTAGCGCAGCACCTAAACTTAGAGCTGATAAAAAACATTGGTGTCTCTTCGAGTAAGCGAGTGGTATTAGATTTCAATGCCGTCAAGCGCTACAAACTTGATGAAGATGTCCTTGGTGACAATGTTCTGTGGCTAAACGAACCCAAAAGCTTGTTTAAAGAAAACCTACAATTAATTGGGTTCTCTTTGCTCTCTTTTACCTGTTTAATGATTGTTATCATCAGTCAAGCGAGCACGATTCGCCAAAAACGTGAGCTCAACAATAAGAGCCGCAAAATTGTAGAGCTACAAAAGAAAACCATGCAAGTTCAAAAAGAAATGATTCACGTACTAGGTGAAGCAATCGAAACTCGGTCTGGTGAAACTGGAAATCACGTTAAACGTGTTGCGAAGCTTTCCTCTTTGCTCGGACGTTTGTTTGGGTTGAGCCTGCGCGAAATTGAAATGCTTGAAATCATTAGTCCAATGCATGATGTAGGTAAAATCGCCATTCCTGAAGCCATTCTCGATAAGCCTGGAAAACTTAGCCCTGAAGAATGGGAAGTGATGAAAACTCATACTCAAGTCGGTTACGAACTCCTTAGTGGAACTAAAGGAGAAGTATTCCAGTTGGCTGCTATTGTAGCTCAACAACACCATGAAAAATGGGATGGCAGTGGGTACCCTAGAGGCTTAAAAAACGAACAAATCCATGTATTTGCACGTATTACTGCTATTGCCGATGTTTTTGACGCTTTATTGAGTGTTCGTTGTTACAAGCGGGCATGGTCAATCGATGATGTGGCTCGTTTACTCAATGACGAGTCAGGAAAACACTTTGATCCAACGTTAGCGAGTCTAGTTCTTGCTAATCTAGATGAATTCATTGAAATCAGAAATTGCTACCCAGACCATGTGGTAGATGAGTATTCTATCGCTAGTTAATATTGATGTAAGTTAGGGCTAGGTAAAATAGTGACAGGCGCGGTATTTCTCGATTTCTATCTCAATCTAGATTCCAAATTAATGAGTGAAAGCTGTCAATTTCACCATACTTGCATATTATTTCTCGAGGCAAATTAAGAAGGTAATAACAATGACAAAGCCTCAAATAAAATGCGTAATTTTTGATTGTGACGGAACGCTTGTTGACAGTGAGCGTTTGTGTTGCGAAGCACTGTGTAAAGTGTTCAATGATTTTGGCGCGAATTTGTCCATGATAGATGCGATCAACCACTTTGAAGGAGGGAAGCTCGCTGATATTCTCGCTAAGACAAAACAAAGGTTAGGCGTTAAAGTGTCGATTGACCGCTTAGAGCCACTCTATCGTGAATATCTTGATGAGCTATTTGAAAGCCAACTCAAACCTATGGAAGGTATTTTTGAGTTACTAGTGTTACTTGATAGTAAAGATGTTGAATACTGCGTTGCTTCTAATGGACCAAGAGACAAGATTGAAAGAGCACTTCAACTAACCGGGTTATTACCAGCTTTCAAAGGTAAAATTTTTTCAGCGTTTGATACTAACAGTTGGAAACCCGAGCCTGATCTGGTTATGTATAGTGCAATGAACATGGGGTTTCGCCTTGAAGAGTGCCTATACGTAGATGATACCCCTAAAGGACTTGAAGCGGGTGTTAGAGCAGGAGTGAAAACTGTTCATCTCATTGGATTAAATGAGCGAGGGCATTCTCTAGAATTAGAGAAAATAAAGAGCCTACGAGAATTAGAGTTATGTATATAAAAAAAGCCGCTAGCAATTACTAGCGGCTTTTTTTAGTGGTAAGCGTGATTAGTACTAACGCGCGTCATTCTGCTTTGAATCAGAAGCTGCACCGGAGGTTGGTGCACAACGATTTTATCCACATCTTCAAAAAAAGAACCACACTCCGCACAAAGCATATTGTTCTTATCTGAAAGTAGGTATTCTTCACTGCCACATAGTGGACAACAAAGTGATTTATCTTGGCTCCGTGATGACGACATAGCGAGTTTCTCCTGCAGCAAAAGAGAGCGAACGAATCGCAAGTATAAATTTATATTATGGTTATTCTGGCATCCAACACTTTAAGTTATCTGTTTTCAGCTGTGCTTATAAACTAGCCGCTAGTGACGCGATTCGATAGAGAGTTATCCAAATAATGGGAAGCAATTCATGTAATCTTGAAATTAACCTTTAAAAAAATGCCATGTTGTATAAAATGGTATGAAATACCATAAAGGTGATCAACGTGAAACGCTATTATCTATTTCCACTAATTCTTCTTGTGTTCGGTTGCGGCAAGCAGCCTGAACAAGCCATTCAACAGGTAGATACTCCAGTTAAATCCGTTAAATCCGTTAAGTACGTCGTATCAGAGTATCAAAACTTTCAACAAGTGAGGCAGTTTGGAGGAGAAGTCAAAAGTGCAACGACTTCACCATTAAGCTTCAAAGTCTCAGGAACGATTGAAGACATCGCTATCAAAAAAGGGCAGGTCATCGAAAAAGGCCAACTGATAGCGTCTCTGGAGAAAGAAGAGTTTCAGCTCTCTTTAGACAAAGCGAAAGCATCCCTCGGTTCTTCCTACGCGGCTTACTTTCAAGCTAATGATCAGTATGAACGTGCACAGAAGCTAAAGGAAAAAGGGTTTGTCTCGGATTCCGAATTGCTCACAATTAAAGCTGAGTTAGATGCAAAACAACAACAAATGAAGTTAGCGCAATCTGACGTCAACAATGCGGTACTGAGTTTGTCGAGAACGGAATTACATGCTCCTTTTTCTGGGCTCGTCAGTGCAGTTTATTTAGATTCCTATACCAAAGTTTCCTCTGGGACGACCGTTGTTGAATTGATTAGCTCCAACACCTATCAGGTCGACTTTTTAGTACCAGAATCTCTAATTGGTGAAGTCTCATTTGGTGATGAATTAAAAGTGACGATACCTGCACTTGAAAACACTCAGCTCACGGGCGTGGTATCAGAGATTGGTGCGGTGGTTGAGAAGGGCAATGCTTACAGTGTCACTCTGTTGCTTAATGAAGCGCACAAAGTTTTACGCAATGGTATGTCAGCAAATGTTGACTTCACAATTGGTAATCAGCGAGAGAAAGTCGTGCTACTTCCTATCAATGCATTTAACTTTAATGATACATACGCGAATCACCCCAATCAAAATGCCGCTATTTACATCATTAATGAGCAAAGCAAGTTAGAGAAACGTTATGTTGAAGTTCGACGTAATATTAACAGCCAAGTTGTCGTACTAAGCAATTTAACCGCGGGTGAAAAAGTGGTAGTCGCAGGGGTACCTTATCTGTTCGAAGGTCAACAAGTTACTCTTTGGAAGGGCATTTAGGGGCTGCTATGTATAAGTTAACAGAGCTTGCGCTTAAGTATAAGCGGTTTACTCAGGTATTCTTATTGTTCTTACTGGTGATTGGCTACAAATCTTTTGTAGGCGCACCGAGTAAAGAAGATCCTGAAATACTCATTCGTAATGCCATTGTCATCGCACAATTTCCTGGCATGTCACCTGAAAGAATAGAAAACTTCATTACAAAGCCTTTAGAGCGCGAAATAAAGCAGATCCCAGAAGTCACCGAGATCAAATCAATGTCGCGAACAGGTATGGTTAAAATCACGGTTTCTGTACATGATCGTCACTTCAACCTTCAGCCGATTTGGGACAATTTACGCAATCGGATGGAATCCATCAAATCAGAACTGCCAAGTGGTACACAAGGGCCTTTCGTAAACGACGAATTTGGGCAAGTCTACTCAGCAACGATTGCCTTGACCGGTGATGGGTTCGAACAACGCGAACTAAATAAGATCGCAGAACAGTTGCAAGACAACTTAAGCAGTCGTCCGACCGTATCTCAAGTAGAGTTATATGGAGTAAATGAAGAACGGATTTGGATCAAAGCAAAAACGAATGCGCTAGAGAATGAAAAGTACCAATTTAAACAGGTCATTCAAGCGCTTCAGGCTCGGAACGTTTTATTACCTGGCGGAAAAATAGAGACCGAAAGCTTAGAGGTAGAAATCGAGCCTTCAGGTAACTTTCAAAGCGTTGACGATATTCTTAACCTTGATCTTTATGTGCGTGATTTAGAAAAAACCATTTTCTTGCGCGATTTAGCCGATGTTTATCGCGGGTATCAAGAGCCATTTAACACACCTGTATATTTTAATGGCAAGCCTGCAATCATTATCGCTGCTGCAATGATCGATGAAATTCGTAGTGAAGATTTTGGTGAAGACATCCAGAGCTTTGTAGATTTTCAACAGCAAAACCTCCCATTAGGAATGAACTTGCAGTTGGCAACTTTCCAACCAGAGAAAGTCGATGCTGCCGTTCAATCGGCGACAAGTAACCTGTTGCAAACTATCGCCGTCGTACTCTCAGTCGTGATGCTGTTTCTTGGGCTAAGAATGGGCTTGATTGTCGGAAGCATCGTTCCTTTGACCATTCTCATGACCATAATTTGCATGTCGCTTTGGGGCGTCGAACTGCAACGAATGTCAATTGCGGCGATCATAATTGCGCTCGGTTTGTTAGTTGATAATGGTATTGTCATTGCTGAATACATCAAGACGAAGATAAGCGAAGGTGTTGATAGGACAGAAGCGGCGATCGGCGCATCGAAAGCTATGGCTGTACCTCTCCTCACTTCTTCTTTGACGACAATTCTGGCATTCATGCCGCTAATGCTTGCGCAAGATGTGACGGGCGAATATCTGCGCTCATTATCACAAGTCATTACATTAGCGTTATTAAGCTCTTGGTTTCTATGTTTATTTGCTACGCCAGTAATGTGCGTATGGTTCATCAGTCAACAACCAATCAAACAAGTAGAGACCAAGCCATCACCATTCGTTAATGCTTATCGCAGCATCATTACATCAATCCTTAATTTTCGGATCAGATTTATCGCTTCCATTTTGCTGGCATTTGTCTTGGCGATTTATGGTTTTAAGTTTGTTACGGTTCAGTTTATGCCCGGTTCAGAGCGTAATCAGTACCTTGTTTTTGTTGACCTACCTGCGGGTACTAAAGCAACGGAGACGTCAAAGGTCACACAGCGCCTAAATGACTGGTTGTTGGACTCAAACGAGAATCCTGGAGTAACCAGCACAGTCGCGTACGTTGGCGATGGAGGTCCACGTTTTTTTTTAGCGCTTTCTCCGATAGATCGCGCGCCTAATCGTGCTTTTGTCGTTGTAAATACACAAGATGTCGAATCCGCGCTCGAAATGGTTGATAAAACAAACCAGTTCTTTATTACGGATATGCCTGAAGCGAGTGGGCAGGCAAAAAGGATGTGGTTAGGCGGCACCGAACTAGGATTGGTTGAATACCAGGTCGTCGGCGAGGATATCCAAACACTCCAGCGAATTTCGTTGGAGATTGACCAAGCACTACGCAAAGTCCCTGGGACGGTAGGCATTCGAAATGATTGGGAGAACAATGTTCCTAAATTATTGATAAATGTCGATCAAGCCGCTGCATTACGAGCGGGCGTTTCAAGTAGAGATATCGCACAAAGCTTAGATGGTTACCTGCGCGGAAGTGAAATAACGAGCTTTAGAGATGATTCCGATGTCATCCCTATTATGGTCAGTGGTTCAGAAGCGGATAAAGCACTCGATAGACTCTTTTCGGCTCAAATTGTCTCGACAGGGGCAGGTGCGGCCTTACCTTTGATTCAAATTGCTAAAATCGAAGCGAAAAGTGAGCCTTCTGTGATTCGTCGATTCAACCTTGAACGCACGGTTACTATCAGTGTGAAACACGCTACTTTACAAGCTAGTGAGTTAAATAAGTTAGTTGGACCAACACTTGATCAAATTGAGCTACCACCTGGATATAGATTAATGCTCGGCGGAGAGTTAAAGGGAGCGAGTAAAGCCAATGGTGCGCTATTCGGTTACTTACCGCAATGCTTTGCCGTTATGATTTTATTGTTGCTTCTACAATTTAATTCAATTCGAAGACCTGCAATCATATTGATGACGATTCCACTATCAATCATAGGGGCTTCAGTAGGACTTCTAATTATCGATGCCTATTTCACCTTTCCAGCCATGCTCGGTATATTTAGCTTAGCTGGAATCATAATAAACAACGGCATTGTTTTAATTGATTGTATAGAACAGCAAAGAGAGAAAGGAAATTCTGTAAACGTAGCGATTGTGGAAGCATGTATCGAACGATTCAGGCCCATTTTGATGACAACATTAACAACGATCCTTGGTTTGCTTCCGTTAGCCATATCGGGTGGAGAGTTCTGGTACTCCATGTCAATTGTGATGATTTTTGGTATGGCCGTTGGAACTGTTTTGACTCTTGGGGTTGTACCTGTGCTCTACAGCCTTCTTTTTAGAGAGAAGAGCGCTGAATTGAAACTTGCAGCACAATAAATTAGAGCCCCCAAAACATGGGGGCTCTTTTTATTTGGGGCTTGCTTGGTCAACAAATTCCAATATGGTTGAGACCAAACGTTTTATTGCGGGCTGCCAGTCAGTCCCAGAAGCCAGTTTCGCGACACAGAAACGAACGTAATTCTGAAATTGGTTATCTGTTCCAAAGACGGTACCTGGAAGTATGCTTATTTTTTGCTGTTGTAGCGTTAAATAGAGTTGGTAGCTATCGATTTCGCTTGGCAATTGAACCCATAGCAAAAATGAGCCTTGAACTGGATAAACTCGATACCTATTCCTCAAACCGTTGTGTAAATCCATCTCTTGCGTAAATAGGTGTAAGAAGCGTCTTACATTGCTTTGATACTGCCTGCGCATTCGTGACGTGTGTGTTCGGTACTTTCCTGAAGTCAGAAACGCTGCGACTGCAGACTGCATCAGGTTGAGGCTTCCCATATTGTCACACAGCAAATACTTTTCGATTGGAGCTCGAAACCTACCCGCTAGCATCCATCCGATACGAAGGCGTGAATCGAGAGTTTTTGATAAAGAGCTGACATAAATGACTCGCTCTAGAGTATCGAGCTTATACAAACTTGGTAAATTCTCATCAAAACAAAGACCTCCAAACACATCATCTTCAATAATGGGAATCGCCCCCGAGCAATTGAGCAGCTGGTGGCGCCGCTCTAGCGGCATAAGTGATCCTGTTGGGTTTGTAAAATTTGGAGTAACAATGATGGCTTTGATATCCCATTTGGACGCTGCATCTTTAAGAGCAATAGGGTCCATGCCGTCACGTGGACAGCTTGGTATCTCAACAACCTTAAGCCCAAGAGATTCAAGTAGTAGTAAGTTACCGAAATAACAGGGAGACTCAACGGCAACAATGTCACCTGACTGCGTCAGTGCTCTTAAGGCCAAGCTTATTGATTGTTGAGCGCCGTGAGTAACTAACAGTTCATCAATATTGACTGGTATACCGAGGTCTTGGGTAATCTTCGCGAGTTGTTTTACCAGTAATTCATCGCCAGGTGGAAGTTGATAATGGCTTGGAATATGTGATTGTTGTCGACTGTGCCGTCCTATCTCTGCATATAAGGATTTAATCGCTGGAGCATCAATATTTGGATGGGCTGAACCTAAAGGCAGTCGCTCTTTGTAACTTGGGTAACTCAGGATACCTTTACACACCGATAATAAATCAACTTGTGTCGGTTGATTACGCTGTTTTAAATTGGGGACAGTGTGAATGACGTGATAGCCTGATTTGGGAACGGCATAGACTAAAGCTTGCGCCTCAAGTTCCTGGTAAGCCCTTATCACTGTATTTTTGCTAACGCCTAGGGTCTCGCTCAGTTGTCGAATTGAAGGGAGCTTATCGTCATGTTTAAACAGCTCGCTCGCGATCAACGTTCTTAAGTGCTCCTCAACACGCAAATATTTGTTACTGGCTCTTCGACTCAGATCTGTACCCATAAAAACACGTCCATCTGTCACTATATCTTCTAACTGTACCCACATACATTAACAACACATCAGGAAAATTTACAGTTAAAGGAGCAATAGATGGCGATACGGCTGATACCTTTTGTGTTTGTACTTTTATGGGCGTCAGGCTTTGTTGGGGCTCGATTTGGGCTACAGTATGCAGAACCTGCAACGTTGCTTACGATACGAATGTTAGCCAATGTACTGCTCTTTGTCGCCCTAGTAATCATCTTACGCCGCAGAGTGCCAACTGGGATAGACTTACTACATTGCGCATTGGTCGGTTTATTTATTCATGGGTTTTATCTAGGTGGTAGTTATTTAGCGATCAGTCTTGGTATGCCTGCGGGATTGAGCAGTCTACTTGTCGGGACTCAGCCCATTCTAACGGCGGTATTGTTGGTCGCTTTCTCGAAACAAGAATTCAAACTTTCTCAGTGGCTAGGTCTAGCTATGGGCTTTATTGGAATTAGCTTTGTATTGATGGGGAAGATGGAGTGGCAATCCGAAACAGATAAGTTTGCGGCGATTGGTGCGTGTATTGTCTCTTTAGTCGGGATCACATTGGGGGCCTTATACCAGAAAAAATATTGTCATAACGTCGATATGGTTGGTAGTGCAATGGTTCAGTATTTAGCAGCAGGTTTACTATTTTTGCCCGTATCCATTTCGTTTGAAACAATGGAAGTGGATTGGTCTATCCCGTTTATTCTAACGTTAGCTTGGTTAGTCATTGTACTGTCATGTATCGCCGTCTTGCTTTTGTTGTACATGGTAAAACATGGCGCTTCATCGAGCGTAGCATCTGTTTTTTATCTCGTACCGCCAACAACAGCAGTTCAAGCTTGGTTAATCTTTGGTGAGTCATTTGATTGGATGGGAGGGATAGGTTTTGCCTTTGCTGCGCTAGCTGTTTATCTCGTAGCCAAAAAACCAGATTTTACTTTGCCAAAACTAAGGCTAGGTTCAGTAAAAAACTAATATAAAAAAGCCTGCGAATGCAGGCTATTTTATTGTTAAGTTCGCTTAGCTAAGTACGCTTCGTAGTCAGGAATTTCAATATCAACTTCTTGCTCCATCAACTCTGATTCAAACAAAAACTTAGCAGTCGCTCTGTTGGTGGCGACTGGAATATTCCACACACTAGCGATACGGAGTAGTGCTTTAACATCAGGATCGTGTGGCACAGCGTTTAGCGGATCCCAGAAGAAAACTAAAACGTCAATTTTACCTTCTGAAATTAGGGCGCCAAGCTGTTGATCTCCCCCCATAGGTCCGCTGATCATAGATTTTATTGCAAGACCTGTATCCTTGCTTAACATCGTACCGGTTGTACCCGTCGCATATAAAAAGTGTCTTTGAAGTTTTTCTTTGTTCTCATTTACCCAGCGAAGTAATTCTGGCTTGCAGTTATCATGAGCGACTAGTGCGACATGTTTGTGTGCGGGTATTGTACGAGTTGTCTTTTCCATTCAGACTTCCTAATTGTTTTTGTTATAGACGTAAAATGTAGGTCGATATTCAGAAGGTGACAACGACTGAGAGATCACCTTGCGATTTAATTTGTTAGGCGTCAAAGCTTCAATTACTGGAGCTTCAACTCGATTATAAGGCTTATTGGTTAAATACTTAACCGCTTGTATTACAGATAGTCGACCTTGCTCAACCATTTTATCTGTTGGAGCGAATTCTACACGTTTGCGTAGAAGTCCTCGGTATACGCCATGACTCAAATAAGTTGAAACCAAACCAATTTCGTTAGTTTTACCAGTAGTGCGTAATTCACTAATAGCCGCTTCAATCGCTACGGCGCTACCAACGATATAATCGAGTTGCTCGTTATCTATTGCTTTCTGAACCAGGTTACGTTGTAACTCTTTGTCGTTATCTGCCCATAGCGTATCAACGATTTGAATGTCACTATCTTCTATTGCTGAATAGAACCCTTTAAGTACTGGCTTAGTCCCACCACTTGATTGTGGCCCGGGTAGTAGTGCAATATTTGCAATACCAGAACCTTTAGGGTGTTTTTCTTTTAAATACTGCCCCGTGTAATAGCCCATCCAGTACCAATCCACACCAACGATACCTTTTAACACTTCGCTATTGAAATCATCCAACAGTAGTTGGTTAACTGTGGCAAAAATTGGGATTGAGCCAGTAAGTGGGCGTAAAGAGCTGTAATACAAATCAGGTGATACTGTACCGAGAATAATTGCGTCTGCGTCCCAACGTACACACAGCTGTAGATGTTCTCTCTGCCTATCAAAGTTCATGTATCCACCAGCTTCAAGAACGCGTAAATCAATGTTTTGATTCTTTGCCTCATCGACCATTCCATAATTAACAGACAGCCAATAAGAATCCTTAAGATGAGGGTAGATAGCACAAATTCTGAGCGGTTCTTGTGCAGCAACGCCGTTACTTGCGATCGACAAAAGAAGGCCGAAAATAGCGAACATTCGTTTTGGAACTGATGAGATCAAAGACACGTGGTATTTCATTGGTAAATAAGGGGTAAACACTGCAAAATATAGCCCATTCTAGCAGACATAAGAAGTGAAGTATCTCGATGTTATTAGCGAAAGCCAGTATTGGACGCAAGTTATTGTTCGCATTTTTAGCAATGGCGTTACTGGTTCTAATTTCAGCATTGATTGGTGTGTTTGGTTTTAGCTCGGTTGCCAAAACGGAGCGAAATGTTGTAAACACCGCAATTCCATCAATGATTGAAGCACGTCAGGTGTCAGAGTTAAGTACACGTATCATTTCATCAGTGCAGGCGCTCTCAAATGCTAAAAATGAACAGCAGCGTCAACAGTCAGGCAAAGAGCTATTCTCACAACTTGAGTCTCTGTTAACTCATATAAAATCCCTAGGTTCTGACTCTTTCGATTCTAAGCTACTAACAAAGCTAGAAGCGGATGTTCAGCATGTTATCGATACGCTTGCACAATTGGGGATTGTCGTGGAGCGTCGACTATTCCTTGATGAAGACTTGAAAATAAGGACTGGAGAGTTACGCAATTTAGCGTCTGAGCTTGAGCAATTGACGCGCACACAAGTCTCCAATACATCAACTATCGCGGTAGCAAACGTCACTCATATCTATGATCTTCTGGAAGCAAATAAGATCGACTCGGCGTACCAAGCCTTAGATACCCTAGTCGAAGTAGATTTGGACTTAGCGGAACGTTTACACGAACTGCACCTGTTAGCATTCAAAATGCTTAACCATATCGAAGAAACTCGAACTATTTCTGATATTGATCGGATACGAACCATTCGCCAAGAGTTTGTCAGCAACTTAAACATCATGAAGAGACGGGTAAAAGCGGTAGAAGATCCAACTCGATCGATTCAGATGAATGACTTACTAGAAAAGCTTAGTCAACGTGAAGTAGTGTTTGATGTACTACTTAAACGCTATGACAACGAACAATCCGCTCAGCAATTTATGCAAGATACACTCAAACAGTTCGCGGATTTGAACACGACAGTAAGTAAGCTCGTCGATGAATCTAACATAGGCACAACTCGAGCAGTGGAAGAGCTCAAAACGACGCTCAATTACGCACAGCTGACTCTGACTATTATCACAGTCTTAGGTATGGTTATAGTTGTACTAATCGTTTGGAAAGTTGTCTATGTATCGGTATTAAAGCGTTTAGCAGAATACTCGTCGGCATTATCCTCAATTGCCCAAGGTCAGTTAAAAGTCGACGTTACTGTCAAGGGAAATGACGAACTTGCGCATATGGGCCAGGCAATCATCACAGCAAGAAACACAGCGCAAGCACTAAAGGTAGTGGCAGAAAGTGAAGTGAAAGCCAAACGTGAGCTACAAGAACATAAAGAGCATCTAGAAGAACTTGTCACTGAACGAACTTTCCAGCTACAGCAAGCAAACGAGCGCCTAAATGAGGAAGTTATTAACCACAACCAAGCTCGCCAACAAGCAGAGCAAGCCAGTCGCGCAAAATCTGCCTTCCTAGCAACCATGAGCCATGAAATACGCACTCCAATGAATGGTGTTCTTGGTACAGCTCGCTTACTCAAAGATCAAGGACTTGATAGCCAACAGAGCTACTATGTCGATGTAATCAATCGAAGTGGCAGTACGCTACTGGCGATTCTAAATGATGTTTTGGACTACTCGAAAATCGAAGCGGGCCACCTAGAGATCCGTAAAATAGATTTCAACTTAAAAGCGATGGTAGAAGATGTTGAACAACTCCTAGATGGCAGAGCTAAAGAAAAGCAACTTGAAATAAGTAGCGTTATTGACGGAGAGCTCGATACGTTTTGGAAAGGGGATGTCACTCGAATCAGCCAGGTACTAAACAATTTAGTGGGCAATGCGATCAAATTTACAGACCATGGACACGTCGATATCTATGTCGCACATGACCCAGAAGATGAAGAGAAGGTATTGTTTGAAGTCTCTGACTCTGGGATCGGTATTTCAGAAAAAGAACAAGAGACACTGTTTGATGCCTTTACACAAGCGTCTGGTGGTTTAGGAACCAAAGGCGGCACGGGCCTTGGACTCGCGATAAGTAAGAAAATCGTTGAAGCTATGGGTGGCGATTTGTGTGTCGAATCGGTAAGTGGTGAAGGGAGTCGATTCTGGTTTAGCATTCCACTAGAACAAGGAAATGTTGTCCAAGCGAGTGACAGTGTCACTAGCTGTACACTGCGTGCCAAGGTACTGTTAGTAGAAGATAATCCAGTGAACTGCTTAGTTGCCGAAGGCTTTTTAAATAGCTTAGGACACGAAGTAGATACAGCGGTTGATGGTGCCACAGCGAAGCGCTTATTTGCTGACTTCAAGTATGATATAGCACTTTTGGACATTAACTTACCCGATTGCAATGGCATCGAGTTAATGGCCGAACTGCGCGATATAGAGCAGAGCGAAAATGTCGAACATATCACCCCAATTGTTGCTGTCTCGGCGCACGTTTTTAATGAAGAGGTCGAAAGTTACCTTGCTGCTGGGTTTGATGGTTATCTGGCAAAACCTTTAGATAAAGACGATTTGTGCCGTTTAATTCAAAATCGATTGGAAAACAAACCACTATTACTCCCACAAGACGAGTGTACAGATAACGAAGAGGTCCAAATGGAATCGAGAAAAATTATAGATAGTCACGTTGTTGAATCGGATTTATCGGTACTAGGGCAAAGCAAAATGCGAGAGATCGCTGTGTTATTTGACAATGGATGTGATGAGATTTTACGTAACATGAAAATTGCCTCAACATCCGGTAATGGACAAGAAATGAAGCAACTTGCACACAAATTGAAAGGTTCGGCCGGGAGCTTAGGTCTACTTGCATTATTTGACATGTGTTTGAAGATTGAAAAAGACAATGACCCTGTTAATTGTTATCTTGAAAATGACAAAACACTGTTTGATCTATCATTACTATCAAAACAAGCACTATCGGAACTTATTGATTAAGGAAGAATAATGGCGTTAATTGAATCTTCAAACCTTGTAATGCGAGCTATATCAGAAGGAGACTGGCCTCTATTTGAACGCCTGCATCAAGACGAAGAAGTCATTAGATACGCTTTTGATAAACCAAGTGTTGATCAGATTCGTGAGCGATTTGAAAGCCGGCTTCCTATCTGGTCATGGGGGAGCGAGCACTGGTTGTGCTTAGTTATTATCGATAAGCTTTCCAATCAACCAATTGGCGTCACCGGACTGTGCCAGGCCGAGAACAACACAAATCATGTGGAAGTAGGTTATCTATTGTTACCAGAGTTTCATGGCAAAGGTTACGGCACTGAATCCTTGTTAGCATTGGTAAAACACGCAAAATTGCATTTCCCTATCGAACAAATCAATGCCATTGTTACAGACGGCAATGTAGCTTCATGTAAGGTATTAGAGAAAGTTGGTTTCGTCCTGCGTGAACGTGATCCAAACGCATATCAAATCGGTGGTATTGATTACGATGACTTGCTCTACTGCTATCAAGTTTAATGATAGAGGTAGTAAACACTAAGCGCAGACAATGTCAGCAATATCTGCGCAGTATAATATGTCACCATAATTACGTGGCGAGAAAACGCAGAACTACTTCTGAATCGGTCTATCGCCAGCACGACATCAGAAACAATGAATACAATTGCCCCCATGGCACCATAGCCAGCTAGCGGTTCTCTCACATCTATCCAGACTTCAATTGCGCCCCAAGCCATGATGAGTATCGCTAAGCTATAGACCGCAACTGGGATTTTCATGCTATCAAGTGATGGCAATAGTAGTAGATAGGTTATTAATCCCAGACTAAATAGGATCGCAGGAACCCAGAAGGTGAAGTGATCGTCAGTTTGAGTAAAGAAGGCAACGCTGTAAATAAGGTGGGCGGTTAAAAAACTGATTAAACCTGGCAGAAATTTGTCCTTGGGGTGCATTAAAAACAGATCACCAATAGAACACGCGATCAACCCTAAACCAATCCAAAACGCATAGCTCCCGGCCAATGAACCCGTCGAGAAAACCAAATACGCCATAAGTAAGATAGGTGTTGCTTTAGTGGCATAGAAAATCCACTTAGGGCTTCGTTCGATACTCCAAACATGAACAACGCACAAGACAACAATAAAAAACCACATACACCTTACTCGTAAAAAAAGCAGCACTTTTGTGCTGCTTTTGTAGGTTAATCAGTGTGAGTTAACTAAGCAATAGCATGACTTAAAATTTGTCGGCTATTATCTAAGCTAATTTGTTGGTGTTCGCCAAGCTGAGTCATACCATGGTCAGATAGTTGTTTAATAAGCGCTTCGATAGCTTCTTCTTTACTGCCTTGATATTCTGAAAACTGTGTTTCTACTTCTAGCGAGTGGTAGAAGCTTTCAATGGCTTCAATTGTACGTTCAGCGAGGTCTTCACCTTGCGCTAGACCGAATACATTAATCCCCATTTGCTCAAGCTTTTCGCGTTTTACGTCTAATTGATTGCGAAGCAATGCTGGCTGAACAATAGCAAGTGAACGCGCATGGTCTACTCCCCATAACGCCGTCATTTCATGGCCAATCATGTGTGTTGCCCAATCTTGCGCAACTCCCGAACCAATAAGACCATTTAGCGCCTGATTAGCCGACCACATTAAGTTTGCACGCCATTTATCATTGTCACGCTGATTAAATGTCTCACCCAAGACTTTAAGAGTTCGAAGAAGTGTTTCCGAGTAGCCATCTTGGACCATCGCATCTTGTTTAAGCGTTAAATACTGTTCACACACGTGTACCCAAGCATCGACAATACCGTTAAGCAGTTGCTTTTCTGGCAAAGTTTTCATTACGTCTGGATCTAGTACAGCAAACTTTGGCTGAACATATGGAGACATGAAAGCTAGTTTAGTTTGCGTTTCAGCTTTAGTTATTACAGCGCCCATGTTTGATTCTGACCCTGTTGCAGGAAGGGTTAAAATCGCCCCCAATGAAATGGCGTCAGAGACATGGTGATTTCCCGTTAAAATGTCCCAGCCATCACCTTCGTATTTAGACGCAGCAGCAACGTACTTTGAGCCGTCAATAACTGAACCACCACCAACAGCAAGGATGAAGTCGATACCTTGCTCTTTAATAATCTTAACCGCTTTGTCTAATGTTTCCTTGGTTGGATTAGGCTCAACACCTGAAAACTCACTCCAATTAGCGTCACTCAGGGCATCAGATACTTGGTCATAAACACCATTTTTTTTGATAGAGCCGCCACCATAAATCACAAGCACTTTGTTAGCCGATGAAATAGATTGCTTAATTGATGCTATTTGGCCTTGACCAAAGAAAATCTGAGTAGGATTTACATAGTTAAATTGCATTATGTTGCCTCTTGCTTCCATGTTTTTTTTATTAGTAGACACGGCATAAAGCAGTTCTACATTAACGAATAACTGCATATTAGTGTATTTATTAGGTGTAATATAGGTGAATTTCTCTATATTTATTGCCTAATTCTACATTGTGTGTATTGTTTCTCTAGTAGGGAATGGAGGGGTTATGGTTTTAGCTAAGTTGATGCAACGGTATGTTGACGAGAAAAATTTGAATCTGTTAGAAGGCATTGTTGAAACTGAAATCAATGGTGTTTGGTTTTACCGAAGTAGCCAAGGAAACCAACGTCAACCTTTCGTTTATCAATCCGGGATAATTGTTCTTGGGCAAGGTCATAAGAATATTTACATTGGGAATCAACCTGTAGCATACGGCCCAGAAGATTACCTTGTCGTTGGGGTTCCGATGCCTTTGGAGTGCGAAGCATTCGCTAAAGCAGGAGAGCCTCTACTTGGCCTATCTATTGATATCGACTCTGAACTGCTCCATCGTCAAGTCAATAAACTTGAAATACTCGGATATAAACCAGCCCTAAAAAGCGCCAAAGATGGGTGCGGTTTAAAGTCTGTGCAAATGGAAGTAAATATGCTTAATGTATGTGAACGCTTAATGAGTGCACTTTGCGATCCATTGGAAACGGCGCTACTGGCACAGTCATTAAAAGAAGAGTTGGTTTTCCGCGCTTTAACCGGCAGTGAAGGGCATCTACTTTTTGATTTAGCACATCATGAAGGTCACTACGCTCGCATCGCTAAAGCTCTCGAAAAGGTTCACGAAAGTTATGCTGAAAACTTGTCGGTACAAAGCTTAGCTCAAGAAGCCAATATGAGTGTTTCGGCTTTCCACACTGCGTTTCGAGATATTACTTTGGAATCGCCAATTCAATACATCAAGAAAGTTCGCTTGAATAAAGCAAAAGAGCTAATTCATCTTGAAGGCAAAAAGGTAAACGATGCCGCGAGACTCGTGGGATATAATAGCAGTTCCCAGTTCTCCAGAGAGTACAAACGCCACTTTAATGAAACGCCTCGCGGTATGAAATTAGCAAGTTAATCAGACGTATTCTCAAAAGGGGAAAAATCAATTTACATAATTACTGTGTTTTTATTAATGATTTACCCCATAATAGCAATACAAATCATTACATTGCATAACAGAATTGCCTTGTAAATGATACATACCCCTATAGGAGATCTAGTCAATCTTCTGATAAATAAGCCTCTTTGCGAGCCAGCTCAGAGGCTTATTTTTTTGTCTCAAAAATAAATCAGAATTTGGTTATTGATGCAAAATAAGTCGAATGCAATTGCAACAAATGTACATGTAGTTGCGAGACATTTTGAACTATAACTATTTTTTACGTGTGATTTTGCCGTCCTAATCTATTGTTATTTTGAATCGAATTTTAAGTTATCTGTATTTATATGCAGACAATTTAACACACCAAAACAATAACTTAAGGATAGAGCATTATGCACTTATCAAACAACAATGCCCGAAAGCGTGTCTTTACACTAACCACGCTTAGCGCATCCTGCTTGATGGCATTCAACAGTTACGCCGCTGTTGATTGCAGCGCGTTACCTGAATGGAACTCAGCTTCAGTATATAGTGGGGGGGACCAAGTCCAGCATGTCAATGAGGCTTACCAAGCAAATTATTGGACTCAAGGTAATGACCCGGCAGAAACTGCTGGGCCTTGGGGATTTTGGAAATCACTCGGTGCCTGCGATGGCGGTGTCGTTGTTAACGAACCGCCTGTCGTTACCATTACTTCGCCATCAGCAGCAGACATCATTAAAGAAGGCGATATTATTGAAGTAACAGCAAACGCCAGTGATAGTGATGGTTCTGTAGTACGTGTTGAGTTCTCGGTTAATGGCGTAATTATTGGTGAAGATACAACAACGCCATATTCGACAACTTGGACATCAACATCTGGCCAACATAGCGTTAGTGCTGTTGCATACGACGACGCTGGTGAAGCCAGTTTAGTTAACCAAGTTCTAGTTAACGTCGAATCAACGCAACCTGGGAACGAATCTCCTACAGTAGACGTTACTTTGTCAGCGACAACAGTGGATGTCGGGGGCGTTGTTACTTTATCTGCTAATGCTGCTGATGTGGATGGCTCAATAGATAAAGTAGACTTCTATGTAGCAGGAACTCTAGTCGGAACCGTATCTAGCGCACCATATACATTAGATTATACAACGGTGAAATCAAGCAACTTAGCCGTATACGCGAAAGCAACTGACAACCTAGGCGCATCGACCAGCTCTTCTGCTCTAACATTGAAAGTAAATGGTGCGCCAACAACATCGACTTGTCGTCCTGATGGTTTATATCAAACAGAAGGCGTAAGCGTTCCTTACTGTACAACTTACGATGAGGAAGGCCGCGAATTAATGGGGGCAGATCACCCTCGTCGTGTTATTGGTTACTTTACGAGTTGGCGCGCAGGGGATGACCGACAAGCAGCTTACTTAGTTAAAGACATACCTTGGGAACAGCTAACACATATCAATTATGCTTTCGTCGGAATTGGTCCTGACGGCAAAGTAAACCTCGGTGACGTTAATGATCCTTCCAATGCCGCAACTGGTAAAGAATGGGCAGGGGTGGATATAGATCCAGCACTAGGGTTCAAAGGTCATTTTGGTGCACTTGCAACCTATAAAGAACGTTACGGCGTTAAGACACTTATCTCGATTGGTGGCTGGGCTGAAACAGGTGGTCACTTTGGCGCAGATGGTAACCGAGTAGCAGATGGTGGCTTCTACACGATGACCACTAATGCGGACGGTTCAATCAACCACGCTGGTATCGAAAAATTTGCAGCATCTGCTGTCGAAATGATGCGAACGTACAAGTTTGACGGCCTAGATATAGATTACGAATACCCAACATCGATGGCTGGCGCCGGCAACCCATACGACAAAGCCTTCATGGAACCACGCCGTCCTTATCTATGGGCCTCTTACCAAGAGTTAATGAAAGTATTGCGTGAGAAACTTGATGCGGCATCTGCACAAGACGGCATTCACTACATGTTAACCATCGCGGCACCATCATCAGGTTACCTACTACGTGGAATGGAGACATTCGACGTCACTAAGTACCTCGATTATGTCAACATCATGTCTTACGATCTTCACGGTGCATGGAATGACCATGTTGGTCATAACGCAGCACTGTTTGATACAGGTGAAGATTCTGAATTAGCGCAGTGGAATGTATACGGAACCGCAGCTTATGGTGGTATCGGTTACCTTAACACTGACTGGGCATATCATTATTTCCGCGGCTCAATGCCTGCAGGTCGAATTAACATCGGTGTTCCGTACTACACCCGTGGCTGGCAAGGCGTAACAGGTGGCACGAATGGTCTTTGGGGCCGCGCCGCGTTGCCAAATCAATCTGAGTGTCCTGAAGGAACAGGTGAGGGCGAGAAGAACAACTGTGGTAATGGCGCAATTGGTATCGATAATATGTGGCATGATACCGACCCTAAAGGAAACGAAATGGGTGCTGGTTCTGGTCCAATGTGGCATGCGAAGAACCTAGAGAATGGTATTTGGGGTAGCTACTCTCAAGCATACAACCTCGATCCTGTAAACGACCCAAGCGACAGACTCGTCGGAACTTATGAGCGCAATTACGATAGCGTTGCTGTAGCACCATGGCTATGGAATGCAGAGAAAGGCGTTTTCCTATCAACAGAAGATGAAGCGTCAGTCAATGTAAAAGCCGACTACGTTATTGACAAGGAAATCGGCGGTATCATGTTCTGGGAGTTAGCAGGCGACTACAACTGTTATGAACTCGACGTAAATGGTCAACGTACAAATGTCGACCTATCCGAACAGGCTTGTGCTACAGGTCAAGGTGAATACCATATGGGTAACACTATGACTAAAGCAATCTACGATAAATTTAAGTCAGCGACACCTTATGGGAATAAAATCGCGACAGGTGCAACAGCGGCTGAAACAGTCGATATTGCCGTATCCATCGGCGGATTTAAGGTAGGTGATCAAAACTACCCAATTAATCCAAAAGTCACTTTTACTAACAATACTGGCCAAGCAATTCCGGGTGGAACAGAATTCCAGTTCGATATCCCAGTATCCGCACCAGATAATGCGAAAGATCAGTCAGGTGGTGGTTTGAAAGTTATTGCATCAGGTCATACTCGTGCTAATAACATTGGCGGTCTTGACGGCACAATGCACCGCGTTGCATTTAGTCTGCCGTCTTGGAAAGAGTTACCAGCTGGCGGTACCTATGAACTAGATATGGTTTATTACCTACCGATCTCCGGTCCTGCTAACTATACCGTTAACATTAATGGTATTGATTATGCGTTTAAGTTTGAACAACCTGACTTACCACTTGCCGATTTAACCAATGGTTCGGGCGGTGACACTGGTGGAAACACAGGCGGGGATACTGGTGGTAACACAGGTTCCGGTACAGTCACAGTTTGGGAAGCCGGCGTAACCAAGGCAACTAATGGCGAGACATACAGCCATAACGGAAAATGCTTTGTCGCCAAGAATAATCCAGGAACTTGGGAGTCTCCAACACAATCCAATTGGTTCTGGGATGAAGTTACTTGTCCTTAACCAATAAATACAATACGTAGTGAAAAAGCCTTGGGTGAACCCAAGGCTTTTTTTTGTACCCGACGAAACCTAACTAAAACTGATAGCTTTCTGGTACGACAACAATTCCAGAGTCAGATATATGAAAGCGTTTAGCATCTTCAACTCGGTTTAGACCAATTTCCGTGTACGGTGGGATTTTCACATGTTTGTCGACAATACAATTGACCAACTTACATCCGTCGCCAACTTCAACATCATCAAACAAAATACTATCGACGATTGTTGCGCTATCATGAATCTTTACATTCGTTGAGATCACAGAATGCTGCACTGAACCACCAGAGTTTACGACGCCATTAGCAATGATAGAATTGATAAATATTCCTTCGTTACCGGTCGCCGAAGAAACGGTTCTAGCCGGAGGAAACTGCGGCTCGTATGTTCTCACTCCCCAATCGGCTTGGTAAAGGTTCATTGGTGGTATAGGTTCGAGTAAATCCATGTTAGCGCGATAAAAAGAGTCGATAGTTCCTACATCTCGCCAATAACAATCTCTTGCAACCCGACCTTTATCTTGGCAAAAGTTATATCCATAAACACACTGTTTATCGATCAGCTTAGGGATTATATCTTTACCAAAATCATGAGAAGAATAGGCTTCATTAGCATCTTGCATAAGAGCACTCTGCAACGTTTCACGTTCGAAGATATAAATTCCCATCGAAACTAGACTTCGACCATTGTTACCTGGCATCGGCGACGGGTTTTCCGGTTTTTCACAAAACGTTTCTATCAGATTCTCATTATTTGAGGACAACACACCAAACGCTGATGCTTCTTCTCGTGGTACATCCATACAAGCAATAGTGAGTTTTGCATCATTTTCGATATGTTCTTTCAACATCTCGGCATAATCCATTCGATATATATGGTCGCCAGAGAGAACAATAACATGTTTGGCATCACTTCTTTCAAGTAGCCAAAGGTTGTGATAGATAGCATCTGCAGTACCTTCATACCATTTACCACCGCCACGCATTTGTGGTGGAACAACGGTAATATATTCTCCAAGCTCAGGATTGAAAATAGACCAACCATCTCTAAGATGCTTTTGAAGAGAGTGGGACTTATATTGAGTTAATACTAGGATCTGGCGTAACCCAGAGTGCAGACAGTTCGTTAGCGTAAAATCGATGATACGATATTTACCGCCAAATGGTACCGCTGGTTTTGCGCGATCATCCGTCAATGGAGTCAGTCTTGACCCCATGCCTCCCGCAAGGATGATTGTTAAGATATCTTGCATACTATCCTCCATAACAGTGCAATATGGTTCATATAGATTAGTACAAGAATTGCACCAAGTTTTAGGTAGTAGTATTTACAAGGTTTGCAGATAATTTATGTGAATATATGCATGTAAATAGTGCATCAAAATTGGTTGTTGCACCAATTCTATGCAATAGATTCGGACTCATGAGTAGAAAGTACACTCACTTGATTTCGCCCCAAAGATTTAGATTCGTATAACGCAATATCTGCACGTTTATAGCTGTCACTTGAGCGGCTACATATTTCAGTCACTCCTGCGCTAACCGTTATCCCCATGTTGGTTTCTAGGTGGATAGCCGTTCGCAGTCGATTCACCACAATTTCAGCTTCGCCAATAGAAGTGTGGGGCATAATAAGTGCAAACTCTTCACCACCAATGCGCGCAACCAAGTCACTTTCTCTTAGGTGGTCAGTTAAGATATTAGCAACATTGATAATGACATTGTCACCTTCATCATGGCCATATTTATCGTTAATACGTTTAAAATGGTCGATGTCTAAGAGTGCAAGCGATGTTGTTTCGCTGTCTGGATAGCGCTTGACTCGAATAGAATGACTCGTCATTTCATTATCGAATTTTCGTCTATTCCATAAACTTGTAAGAGGATCTCTTTCGCTCAACTCTCTAAGTCGATCTTCCAATTCTTTTCGATGAGTAATATCCACGAAAGAAGCAACGTAAAACTGGATGATGTTGTTTTGATCTCTAACTGTTTGGATTCTTAAGATCTCTGTAATCTTTGTGCCATCTCGACGTTTGTTGACAACTTCACCTTCCCAAATCCCTTTTTCTTCAAGCTCTTTCCACATTGCCATGTAGAACTCTTGATTGTGCTTTCCCGAAGAGAACAGGGATGGCTGTTTACCTACAACGTCTTTCAACTCGTAGCCACTGACTCGAGTAAACTCCTCGTTTACTTCAACGATTCGGTTATTGTGATCAGTAATCACCATTGCAGACATGCCATTCATTGCCGCGCGTGCAATTTTACTCGCCATACTGTTTTTTTGATGGTTGTAATTCCATGTCACGAAACCGAACGTAATCAGCAAAATGATGATTGTTAGAAAACTTGCTTGTACCACCAGATCGGTGAGTGCGTCATTTACAATTGGTGAGACAGACTTATGGTCAGATTCGATAATAAAGATAATGTTGTTCTTGCGATCTTTTGACGCCATGAACGACTTTTGAAATGAAAACCAGCGATTGCCATCACGCACAGTTCCATTACTCGCTTGATTTATCTTTTCCCATAGCAATGGATGCTGATTCGAAAGATTATATTCGCTGTTTCTTTCTATCAGGTGGCCGAACGTTGCCTGTCCATGATTGGACATTAAATAATAACCATCAGTATTCACGACAGAAGGTAAATTGGCTAGGTTACGCTTATAAGCGAGTCGTTTATAAATTCGTTTCAAGTCCAGATTCGCAATAAAATAGCCTTGCAGTTCCCCTTGTAGTTGAAGCGGGATGATCACGCGATACGAAGGGGTAAGAGGGTAAACGACCTCACCAAACTCATGCTCCAAATCAATACCAAAAGTACCGAGTTGATTGGGTTTTAATGTTTGTGCATAGGCGAAGTAATCACGTTCACCTTTATTTTGGAGTCGGTCATCGTCAACAATTTCGGACACTCGCTCACTACTGTTAATTCTGATCAACTCCTGACCATTGACATCTAATAAGCGGAGCTGCGAGTAGTAACCTTGTGTTTGGGTAACTAAGAGCCAAAAGTCTTTTAGGGCATTGATATTTGATTCAGAGGGTTTTAATAGCGCTTGATTAAACAAGCCATTAGTAGAGAGAGACCGCAAAGAAAGGTTGATTTTGGTTAGTGTAGTTTGAAGCTCAGCGCTCGCATACTCTAGTTTATTGCGATTGCTTTGCTCAACAGCATTCACAGCTTGAATATCAATCTTCTTATACTCGCTATAAAAATACAGGGCTGGCACGAGTGATAGTGCAAAAAAGGTTACCACGAACTGAAAAGCTAGCTTATAGCGAGTAAATGACATTGCCGAGTAATTAGTCCTAAAGTTGTATAAGCGACTTATAATATACAAATATTAAATAAAGTACTGTGAGCGCCCGTGCATAATATGACTTCCAGAATGCCATGTGATATATTGGTACGACATACTGAATAATATATGGTGTCATCATGAGAAAACTTCTAATCCTTGCGCTTGCATCGCTATTTGCTATTCCAGCTTACGCAGATGTTACTATCCCTAAAAATCGTGTAACTTGCGAAACTAAAGGGGCGATGCAAAGCTTCCTGAAACGAAAAACGATTAACGCAGTAAAAAAAGACTTACCGAAAGGGTGTGAGACTACGGAGTTTAAGCGCCGAGGTGAAATCGTTGATACATTCCCAAAGCAAGGTTTTTTAGAAGTTAAACTAAAGACGGGCAATAAAGTGTATGTTGACCGTGACGCGGTGAAGAGAAGTTAACTAACCAAATAATAAAAGCACCTCAAAAGAGGTGCTTTTACATTGTGGGAGCATAAATGGGGGGTAACTATTTATGCTTCAGCTTGAACCTGCTTTGCTTCTGAACGCGATTTCAGGAAAGCATAACCAAAACCTGTCACTGCCGTACCCGCTGCAATCGCAACTAAGTACATCAACACAGGAGTTATCGCGTTTGGAATTAGCAATACAAATAAGCCGCCATGTGGAGCCATAAGCTTTGCTCCAAACAGCATAGATAGAGCACCAGTCAAAGCGCCACCTGCCATACACGCAGGAATGACTCGCATTGGGTCTTTCGCGGCAAACGGAATAGCACCTTCAGAAATAAAGCACAAGCCTAGTACAAACGACGCTTTACCTGCTTCTTGCTCGCTCTTTTCAAACTTGTTTTTAGCAATAAACGTCGCAAGTCCCATACCTAACGCTGGCACCATACCTGCTGCCATGATCGCTGCCATTGGCGCATAGGTTTGTGAAGCTAACAATCCAACACCAAATGCATATGCTGCTTTATTAACCGGACCACCTAAGTCAAAACACATCATCGCACCAAGAATAATTCCAAGTAGGACAGCGCTGTCAGATCCCATGTTATTTAGGAAGTCGGTTAGGGCAGTCATGATGCCTGCAACAGGGCCTCCAACAATGTAGATCATGACTAGACCAGTGAATAGAGTCGCTACGAAAGGAATGATCAGTATTGGCTTCAATGCTTCCATTGACTGAGGTAACTGAACTTTATCCGCAAGGAACTTCGCAGCGTAACCAGCAATAAAGCCAGCAGCAATACCACCTAAGAAACCGGCACCGGTTGAACTTGCTAACATGCCACCAACTAAACCTGGTGCCAAACCCGGACGATCTGCAATAGAAAACGCAATGTATCCTGCAAGCACTGGAATCATTAGCGCGAAAGCAGAACCTCCACCAATTGTCATTAATGCAGCGGCTAATGTCCCTTCTTCTTTAAATGCTTCAATGCCAAACACAAATGAAAGCGCAATAATAAGACCGCCAGCTACCACGACTGGAAGCATATGAGATACGCCGGTCATAAGATGCTTGTAGGCACCTTTTTTCTCTTCATTTGATGTTTGATTAGAAGAGCCGGAATGCTGATAAATACTAGCAAGCTCAAAAGCTTTATCCATTTCTTCGGCGGTTTTCTTTAGTGCTGGGCCTGTTTTTGTTCGGTACATCATTTTACCGTTGAAACGGTCTAATGGGACTTCAATATCCGCAGCAATAATCACGAGATCTGCATCAGCAATCTCTTGTTCGGTTAGTTGGTTTTTCGCACCGACTGAGCCACGAGTCTCAACTTTAATTTGATGTCCACGGCGCTTGCCTTCTTCCTCTAACGCCTCAGCTGCCATAAAGGTATGGGCGACACCAGTAGGACACGCTGTAATAGCGACAATCTTTTTACTTGATTCAATACTCTCACTAGGCTTGCTTGGCTCAAGGATCGCTGTAGCTTGAGATACCGCCGTTTGTAAAAACGCGACTGGATCAGTAGTCACATCCTGAATCTTTGATTGGTAAACTTTTTTACCTACAAAACGCGAGGTGTCAACATCACGATTCGCTGCGATAATGATTACTTCAGCCTGTTCAATATCACTTTGGCTCAATATGTTTGGCTCAACAACAGTTGATTGACATTCAATCTTAGCGTCCCAGCTAAGCTTTTTGCTTGCTTGTTCAAGTAGGCCAGCAGCAAGAATGCTGTTGGCTACGCCGCTTGGGCAAGCGGTTATAATGGCAATATTCATACGAGTAACCTTTTGTTCCTTAGTTTGCTTCGACGTTTTTGCTCGGGCAAATTTCGTTAACTTCTGTTTTCAACATGATGTTTTCCAGCTCTACTTGGCTGGTTAGTCCTACGCCAACTTGGCTTACAGCAAGTGCTGAAAGGGCAGTGGCAAAACGGAGTAATTGAGATGATTCCATAGATTGCATATAGCCCCAACAAAGACCAGCCACCAGGGTATCGCCAGCACCAACGGTACTTACGACACTCATTCTTGGTGGCTGCGCGGTTAGCCACTGATTGTTGTTCAACCACATAACACCCTCGGCGCCCATTGAAACCACGACATTTTCAACGCCGCTTTCGGCTAAAGATTGTGCGGCCTGCTGGCAATCGCCACGAGACATTAATTTACGTCCGACAAAATCACTGAGTTCTTCATCGTTGGGCTTGATTAGCCAAGGAGATGCGTCAATGCCTGCAGAAAGGGCAGCTTTGCTACTATCAAACAGTACCTTTTTGCCAAGATTACGCAGGTGTTTAATCCAACTAGCGCACTTTTCAGGCGTTACGCCGCCAGGTAGGCTTCCAGCAATCACAAAGTAGTCATGGGTTTCGGCCAATTCAAAAAGCGTTTGCTCAAATTGCTTTAGGTCAGAAGGGGACACTTCGACACCCGGGAAGTTAATATCGCTAACTTCACCATTGGCTTCGACTAACTTAACGTTAATTCGCGTTGAACCTTCAACTTCAATAAATCGGTTTGATACGCCGATTTGCTCGAACAGTTGATGAAATAGCTCTGGGTTATTCTTGCCAAGAAATCCCGTCACAGTCACTTCGGCCCCCAGATCACTGAGTACTCTGGCAACGTTTACGCCTTTACCAGCCGCGTGAAAATTGCTTTTGTTTACGAGATTAACCGCACCAATGTTAAGTGAGGTTAATGAACCAGTAAGATCCAATGCAGGGTTCAAGGTAATGGTGACTACTTTATTTGTTTTCATCGTCATAGCGCCTCTTTAACCTTCACCTAAGCCTGATGCAATGGCAGCACCAATCGACTCAATCGCCTCAGATGCATCCGGGCCTTCCGCACTAAACTGAAGTTGATGGCCATGCTTAACGCCAAGCGCAATAACTTTCATCAGACTCTTTGCATTAACCGATTTTCCATCACCATCTAAGTTTGAGACACGAATGTTAGATTCAAACTTCTTGGCTTCAGCAACTAACATTGCACCTGGTCGGGCATGAAGACCGTGGGTATTCTTTATCTTAAATATTGCTTGATTGTCGTTATTTACAGATAGCGTGACATCGTCACCTTTAAGAAGTGCAATAACCGTCTCTGTATCCGCTTCAAGTAAAGAGGGTTGTTTATTATCAAATACCAATTGAGTGAGATTTTGAACAATGCTTTGATGTGCATTGTTACAAGCTGCAAAGGCAACAAGAGCCTTCACAGGTTGACCATCAAATTGACAGTCATTCGCGGTAGAGACATATGATACGGCAGTTCGAGATACTTGTTTTTCACTTCCAACCATCCACAAGCCGTGGCCTAAATGGGTGGGTGTTTTCGCGACTACGTCAGCGACAAACTCACGCTCTGCGCAACCTGTATTTTTAATTAAACCAGCACCAACAGCGGTCATCTGAATGATATCGCTCGCAGGAAAGTTCAACTGGATAAGAGATGCGTCAAAATCTGCTTCAAGATGAACATCGCCGTTAAGCAGGGCAATTATCTCATCTTTAGTTTTTGCGGTTTGTAAACGTTGCTCGACACCATCGGCACTAAGAACTTTTGTTAGCTGCTTTAGAATACCTAAGTGCTCATCAGATTTTGCGGCGATTCCTATCGCGACATAAGCAGTATTACCACCTCCCCAATTCACACCGTTCGGATAGTGATGAACCGAAACGCCGGTGGTGTTGACCATGTCGCGTGTATCAACAGTGCCATGAGGGATAGCAATACCGTTGCCTAAAAATGTACTGTTTTGTTTTTCACGGTTGAGCATGCCTTCAACATAACCTTCAGCAACCAATCCTTGTGCACACAGGCTAGATGCAAGGCTCTCAATGGCAGAAAACTTATCTTCAGCAGATTGTGAAAGAGTAATGTTATTTGTTGTTAGCTTGAGCATGTTGCTTCTCCAGCTTTAAGTTTGATTTGTTTACCGTTCTTGCTGCTTATCAAAAGGCAACCTAGCGGAATCATTGTTCGCTTCAACACAAACTGAATCGATTCAGCAGTTGAGCATATTTTAAAGAATTCAGCAAAAAACGAATTTCAATATTCGTAAATCAGATCGATACCAGAATAAACAGTGATATCCATCAATTTTAAGTCTTTGCTGAATCCTTTCAGCTTTTATACTGAATCGTTTCAGCATATACTTCAACTTAAGGTTGGATCTTTGATGTATTATTATGATCCCGCGCACACAACAAGGTTGAAGGGTATGACACTGGATGAAGTCGCCAAACTGGCTGGCGTTTCCAAAACGACTGCAAGCTACGTCATTAACGGCAAAGCTCAGAAATATCGAATTAGCGAAAAAACTCAACGTAAGGTTATGGCGGTTGTTGACGAGCATAACTATCGCCCAGATTTAGCGGCCTCTACATTAAGAGCGGGGCATAGTCGCTCTTTTGGACTGGTCATTCCGGATCTAGAAAATACCAGTTATGCACGGTTAGCAAAGCTTCTCGAACAAAACTCTCGTTCAGCAGGCTACCAAATCCTAATAGGGTGTTCTGATGATGATCCAGGTACAGAAAGAAGTGTCGTACAAGCTCTTGTGAGTCGTAAAGTCGATGCATTATTTGTCGCTAGCGTTATTCCAGAAGCGAGTGACTTTTACCTCGATCTGCAGAATAAAGGAACTCCGGTAATTGCACTGGACCGTCCTCTAGATGATGAACACTTTTCTTGTGTTATCAGTGAAGATTTTGGCGCGGCATTCAATCTCACTGAATCTGTGTTAGGTGAAGGAGTCGAAAGTGTCGGGTTAATTGGCGCATTACCCGAGCTCAATATATCTCGAGAGCGTCAAATGGGGTTCTTGTCAGCAGCGAAGCAAAGCAATACGTCAACACTACTTGGCTATGGAGAGCACTTCAATCGCGATGATGGCAAACAAGTGCTAAAGCAATGGCTACAAGAGGATACGGTGCCAGACGCACTGATAACCACATCTTATACACTCCTAGAAGGGGTACTAGATGTACTGCTCGAGGAGCCCGAGCTTGTGGGTAAGATCAAAATCGCCACATTCGGTGATAATCGCTTACTCGACTTCCTTCCAGTCAAGATAAACTCATTGCCACAGCAGTTTGAGTTTATCGCAGACAGCGCGATGGCACTCGCGTTGAACGCAGCTTCAAAACGCTATCAACCTGGGGTCGAACTGGTGCCTAGAAAGATCGTGGTACGTAGATAAAAAAGTAACGACGCCCTAATAGTTAGGGCGTCGTATATGCAAGTTAGTATTTAAAAAGCTTAACCTGGTTATTTAGTTGTGTTGCGATAGATTGGAGCTCTTCAGACAGTAAGCTCGATTTATCCGCTTGAACTGACATTTGGTCAGATACATCATTGGCAAGCTGAATGTTTTTGCTTACTTCACCCGTTACAGTGCGCTGCTCAGAAGCTGCATTCGAAATATGTGATGCCATATCGGATATTTCTTGAATTGATTGCGCAATCTTTTCCAATGCCGCAGTCGCATTGCTAGCATCATCAACACTTGATTGAGCAAGGCTTTGGCTTCTATGCATAGATTCAACCGCATGAAGACTGTTCTTTTGTAAACTCTCAATCATCTCTCTGATTTCATCAGTAGAACTGTGTGTACGTTGTGAAAGAACTCGTACTTCATCCGCTACAACCGCAAAACCACGCCCTTGCTCCCCAGCTCGCGCAGCTTCAATCGCCGCATTAAGAGCGAGTAGGTTGGTTTGCTCTGCAATCTCACTGATTGTTGAAAGAATCGTGTTGATATCAAGAGCATTTTGCTCCAACTCACGAATGACTTGCGATGCGTTTTCCACTTGTTCAGCGAGATTTGTTATAGACTGTTGGTTTCGAACGATAACCTGCTTACCTTCGTCGCAATGCACTGTCGAGCCAAGAGCAGAGTCCGCGGTTTGCTGTGCGTTATTCGCGACTTCTTCTGCAGCAGCCGACATTTCATGTACAGCAGTCGCTATCTGAGACATTTCATTTAACTGTATGGTAAGCCCTTCGCTTGTCTCTTTAGATACGTTTGTACTGACCTTAGATTGAACATCCAGCTGCGATGAAGATTGCGCAATATCCCGCACAATTTCTTGAAGCTTGGCAATAAACGCATTGACATGCGTAGCTAATTGGCCAATCTCATCTTTGGTTTCCACTTTAATGCGTTGTGTTAAGTCACCATATCCTTTAGACAAAGCTTCCATCGAGTGACTTAACGTAAGCAAAGGGGAAAGTGCTTTTTTTATAAAAAACAGAGCAATGCATGCGATAACAAATGTTTGCAAAAGCCCCATAAACGCAGATTGTCGAAGTAAATCACGTACAGGGGCAAATGCATTGTCTTTATCAATCACGACGGTGAAATACCAATCTGTATTTGGCACATGACGAGAGGATATGAATGACTCTTGTCCTCCAACTTGCATTTCTCTACTTTCCTGAGAACTTGCTAAGTCTTGGATCATACTGATAGAAAGCGTGTCAGATATGCGTGAAACAGATTGTAAAGTAAGCGAAGAATCTTTGTGAGCGACGATTTTACCATTGCTATTAGCTATAAACGCATACACTCCCGTGTCGTTGAGATTCACTATGTCACGAACTAGGTTTTGAATATTCATGTCAGCGCCAATCACGCCGGTAAAACCGTTTGTATTAAATGGCGTTGAAATCGTGACAACAAGGTTATTAGTCGCAACATCAAGGTAAGGCTCTGTGATGACAAATGACCCCTTAGCTTGTGCCTGCTTGTACCATTTACGTTCACGGGGATCATAGCCTATTGGAACGGGCAGATTTACGCCTTGAAGAAATTTACCATTTGAGAGCCCTGCATACGCGATTTGAAATTGGCCAGCATTGGTGCTCTGTGTGAAATAGCTACTTGGATCATCAGTGTATTTGAATGCATCTCTCGCCGCGTTTACAACGTTGATACGCCCTTGGATCCACTTATCCATTCCGGAAACGTTCGTTTCTAGTAGAGTGTTAGTATATTGCTTTACTGAACGATAAGTTTCGTCAAGAAGTTGCCTACCGGTCATATAGGTTTGAATTGCTGTCATGATCAAAATTGCAATCACAAATGCAATAGTAAGTTTATTTTTGATTGATATAGAGGACATTTTCCTGCGCCATCCTAAACGAATAATTTTCGCTCAGAATATTACAGATCAACATACCATAAATAAACAGTTTATCGTTTTGTATTTAACTTTTCTTTCGCATAAAAAGTAAAAAAGCGCCATCTAGGCGCTTAACAATCTCTACATTTGGAATCGAACCGACATGGTTACTTGAGGCCCATAAAGACCATTGTTCCGAGTTTCTGCGGAAAGGGATAACTGTTCAGTAGAGTGGAAGCGAATACCTGCATGAAACACAGAGGCATCGTTATTGCGTCCGAGACGTGTAGTTGCTTCAATTTGATCAGTAAGCCACATTCGAACGCCAATATTCATTTCTGTCTGGGTTCGGTTATCACGGCTTGAATCATCAGGAAAATCGACATAGTGCAAAAGTAATTGACCGTAAATATCGGCAAATTGAGACACCGGCCCGTTAAAACCAATGCCACCAGCAAGATCATAGTCACCGTCAAATTGAGAGTCTATACGAGCGATTAGGTGGGAGTTCTCGGTAAGGAAAGTACTGACTTCAACGCCGGTACTTTCAGGGCTTATCGAAGTACGAAGTTCACCGTAGGTATAATTGAAGTTGTTGGCGTTGGCCAATCCTGTGAAGCTCATGCATGCTATTGCGCTGGCTAATATGTACTTTTTCAAAGCAGTCTCCGACTTACATCAATTTTTTGACTCTGTATTTGGCTTGCAATATACAAGCCAAATAGTAACGTAATTGTCGGATAATGAAACAGTTTTACAGAATTTGAATGTGGTCTACTTCAATTTCTGGTGTATTGCCACCTTCATACTCACCAAAAAGGCGAACTTTTGTTGACGCGTCTAATGGCTGTACCAGATTTAGGTCATCATCTAACTCGACTTGAATTTCCCCTTTACCGTCAGAAAAGACAAATGTGTCACGTCGAATTTGGCGTAACAAATTACCTTCAACAACGACGTCTTTCTCTACAAAGCGACCTGTATCTTGAAGAAGTGAGTCTACCGTAACAACATCAACAGGGCCGCTGTATTGGATGCTCGTGCGGTTATGGTCATCGTGCGCCATCGCTAACGCTGGAGTAAGAATTAGAGTAGCAGCAGAAGCAAGGATCATAGATTTCATTTTCATAATAGTTCTCAGTATGTCTGTTTGTTGATGGGTACATTAAACAACATCAGATTTGAACCGGAGCTGATCAGCACATTCATATTCGATTCATTGTTGAGTATTTGCTGTGAAAACCGCTATTATCCTTATCTAATCATCTAATCATCTAATCATCGAATTATCGAATTATCACCTAAATACAATCATATGCAGCCGACAATAAAAGCACTTATGGTGCAAGGAACGACATCCGATGCCGGAAAAAGCGTACTCGTGGCAGCATTATGCCGAGTACTGGCAAGGAAGGGGATTAAGGTCGCACCATTCAAACCACAAAATATGGCACTGAATAGTGCAGTAACCTCCGACGGCGGTGAAATAGGTCGAGCTCAATATGTACAAGCTCTGGCGGCAAATATTCAAGCCACAGTTGATATGAACCCCATTCTTTTAAAGCCCTGTACCGATACGGGAGCGCAAGTCATTGTTCATGGTAAAGCGGTGGCTGATATGAATGCCATAGGTTACCAAAGCTACAAGCAGTTTGCGCTACCGCATGTTATGGATTCATTTGCTAGACTTCAGCAAGAATACGAGAGCGTAATGATTGAAGGGGCAGGGAGTCCTGCCGAAATCAACCTACGCGAAAATGACATTGCAAATATGGGGTTTGCCGAAGAAGCGGATGTTCCCGTAATTATTATTGCCGACATTGATAAAGGTGGTGTATTTGCGCACCTCTACGGCACGCTGGCACTTTTGTCACAAACAGAACAAGATCGTGTAATAGGGTTTGTGATCAATCGTTTCAGAGGTGACCTTTCATTGCTTCAACCCGGTCTTGACTGGCTTGAGAACAAGACAGGCAAACCCGTGTTAGGTGTTCTTCCTTACCTACATGGTTTCGACTTAGAAGCAGAAGACGCCATCAACTGTCACCAAGAATTAACCAGTGATTCAAAGCTTAAAGTTGTTGTGCCTGTTTTCCCTCGAATAAGTAATCATACCGATTTTGACGCTTTAAGAGCCAACCCAGAGGTCGATTTACGTTACGTTGGCCAAGGCGAACGAATTGAACATGCGGATCTTATTATTTTACCCGGATCTAAGTCAGTGCGAACAGATCTTGCGTTTCTTCGACAACAGGGCTGGGATAAAGACATTGCCCGCCATTTGCGCCTCGGCGGTAAAGTTATGGGGATCTGTGGTGGCTACCAAATGTTAGGACAAACTATTTCCGATCCATTAGGTATCGAAAGTGACGCCGGCCAATCCGAAGGGTTAGGTTATTTGGACATTACGACAGAAATAACAGCGCATAAAACCCTAAGCAATGTCACCGGTCATTTAACTCTACAAGGAGAATGCGTAGACGTTCGCGGTTATGAAATTCACGCAGGAATCACGCAAATTAACGCTCAATCACCAGTTAGGCTATCTAACGGAGCTTGGGATGGCGCAATCAGTGATTGCAATCAAGTGTTTGGTAGCTATTTACATGGTATCTTTGATTATCCCGACGTGATTTCAACCATAGCTCATTGGGTCGGGGTAGAATGTATTGCACAAGTCGATCACAAACAAAATCAGCAAAACGCAATTGACCGTATCGCCGATGCCGTTGAAACACATATTGACCTCAAAAAGTTATGGCCAGATCTGGAACAATAGTCACTGATGAACCTAGTTAAGTATTCCCTTATTCCACTACTTACAACTATCAGTTTCTCAGCTAGTGCAGCTGAAAAACTAATGGTGTACGCCGCGTCTTCTATGACTAACGCTGTCAATGAGCTGGTGTCTGTTTTCGAACATCAGCATGACGTAGACGTAACAACTGTCTATGCAGGTAGTTCATCTTTAGCTCGACAATTGGTTAACGGCGCTCCGGCAGATATTTTTATATCAGCCAATAATCAGTGGATGGATTATTTAAAGAACCAAGAGATTGTAAGCAGTGACAACGTCACTCAACTTGCGACTAACCAACTTGTCGTCGTTGCTCCTATCGATAGTAAGCCAGAGTTTGAAATAACATCAGTGAAAAGTTGGCTTAATTCACTAGAAAACAGCCGCTTAGCCATTGGACAACCCAATGCAGTTCCTGCTGGCATGTATGCTAAACAATCATTAGAGAACCTAAAAGTTTGGAAGACGATACAAAGCAAATTAGCTCCAACCAATAATGTCCGTATAGCGCTGACTCTTGTTGAACGAAAAGAGGCAGCGTTAGGGATTGTCTATAAGACCGATGCTCTCTACAGTAAAAAAGTAAAACAGTTGGCGGCTTTACCTGAATCTTCCCATCAACCAATTGTCTATCCGATGGCAATACTAAACAAAAATGAGTCGACCAAAATGTTTGCCACTTTTGCGCAAAGCCCACAAGCCAGCAATATTCTCAAAAAATACGGTTTCAACTAGATGTTTGGTGTTCTATCCGAGTACGAAATACAAGCCCTTTTGCTCAGTCTAAAGGTGGCTGGATACGCTATTCTTTGGCTCATTCCTATTGGGATCGGCCTAGCTTGGTTATTAGCAAAGTGCGAATTTGTAGGCAAAAACTTACTAGATAGCATCATCCATTTGCCGTTAGTACTACCACCCGTGGTGATTGGCTACTTATTATTGATTTCTATGGGCCGTCAGGGTTGGATTGGCCAGTGGCTGTACGAACATTTTGATTTAGTCTTTTCATTTAATTGGAAAGGCGCTGTTATCGCCTGCATTGTTGTCGCTTTACCTTTAATGGTTCGTTCTATTCGACTTAGTTTGGAAAATGTTGATCAGAAATTAGAGCAAGCAGCGTCAACACTGGGTGCATCACCCTTGAAAGTGTTTACCACCATCACATTACCTTTGATTGTGCCGGGTATCATTACTGGCACAATGCTTTCATTCGCTCGCAGTTTAGGTGAATTTGGCGCGACCATCAGCTTTGTCTCTAACATTCCAGGTGAAACACAAACTCTACCGCTCGCTATGTACAGTTTTATCGAAACGCCCGGAGCTGAAACAGAGGCTATGCGCTTATGTGTTATCTCCATAGTGATTGCTTTAACGTCAATGATGGCGTCTGAATGGTTATCTCGATACAGCAACAAGCGGTTAGGGGGGCACTAATGAACGGTTTACAAATTAACTATCAACAGTGTCTTGGCGAACAAGCATTCGACATCACTTTATCCTTGCCACCCAAAGGAATAACCGCAGTATTCGGTCGTTCAGGTGCAGGCAAAACTTCGTTAATAAATGTCATAGCAGGGCTTAAAACTCCTCAGACTGGAGTAATATCAATCAATGGCACCACGCTATTTGATTCCCAGTCTAATATCAATATCCCTATCCACAAACGTCAGGTTGGGTATGTATTTCAAGACGCGCGACTTTTTCCTCATTACAAAGTTAAAGGCAACCTTCTATACGGCGTGAAAGAAGCTGATGATTCATACTTTGATCAGATTGTTGAGTTACTTGCTTTATCACCTTTACTCGAACGATACCCTAACCAATTATCTGGTGGTGAAAAACAGCGTGTTGCCATTGGTAGAGCATTATTATCAAAGCCAAAGATTCTTTTGATGGATGAACCTTTAGCCTCCCTTGATTTACCAAGAAAGCGAGAAGTGATGCCTTTTTTGGAGCAACTGGCTCATAGCGTGGAAATCCCAATAATCTATGTTTCTCACAGTTTAAATGAAGTGCTTCATTTGGCAGAAAATATGGTGGTTATTGATGATGGAAAAATTGCAGCAAATGGCACACTAGAGCAAGTGTGGTCCTCCAGTGCAATGAAGCCTTGGCAGTCATTTTCTGAGCAGAGCTCTCTATTTTCTGCAACCGTTGTTGAGCATAACTCTGAATATGCGCTTTCACGTATTCAGTTAGCGCCAGGCGTTAACCTTTGGGTACAAAAGATTCATGCGCCGATTGGAAATAACGTTCGCTTACAAGTGAGAGCCAATGACGTTTCTTTAGTCCTGGAGCCTCCGAGCAAAACCTCGATACGTAATATCCTTGAAGCTAAGATTGCCAAAATAGAAACTCACAGTTATGGGAGTGATAAAAAGAGCGTCTCAGTTACGTTAGAGCTCGCTAAAAACTGTTATTTGGTTGCGACCATCACTTCATGGGCTAGAGATGATCTTAACTTACAAGAAGGTATGGTGATATACGCACAGGTGAAAGGGGTAAGTGTCACTCAAAGAGATATTGTTCTTGCATAAAAAAACGCCGCATTTCGCGGCGTTTTGTATTCTTTACTTAGCAAACACGTCAGTAAAATCACGCTTTAAGATAGGATCACGGCGTGCTTTCTTGATCTGCTTAACCATATCTTTTACGCAGTTGTGTAGTACTTGGTCTAACAACTGAGCACGGTATTCTTCTTTTTGCTCGTCTGTCATACCTTCAGGAAGATTCAACGTAGGGAACTCTTCCATTACGTTTAGACCTGCGAATGCCTGACTTACTGAAATAAGTGCATGGAACTGTTCGAAGTTATCAAGAACATTCTGTGCACTGTTTGGTAGCTCATTCCATGCTTCACGCACTGCTTCTTCTGAAACCTCGTGGATCGACGTTACCATGTTATGCATTGCTTCTGGCACTTCATCAAATTCAATAACTTGGCGAAGCTCTGCTGAAACCGTTGCTAGGTCTACAGTAGGTTGTTCTGTTTGATTAACGTCAGACATTATATTTTCTCTTAAAAAAAGTGTATGTAACCGCGCTATCGTAAAAAACTATCAATAAAAGTCAACCTTAGTTGGCTGAATCTCCGTTGCTAGCGTATGATTTGCATATAATAGCAGCATGTTAAGGTCGAATAATAAGTATGAAGCAAGCCTCCGGTTCATCGATGAGAATTCTTTTAGTTGACGATGTTCAAATGGAAAGAATGCAGCTCGCGATACGCCTAAAGCAACTAGGACACACAGTCGAAATGGCTAGCTCAGGGAAAGATGCTCTGGAAATCTACCCATCATTTGAACCTGAACTCATTCTTCTTGATATCTCTATGCCGAATATGGACGGATTTGAACTATCCAACATCATCCGTGACCGATACCCAGACTGGGTGCCAATTATCTTTTTAAGCAGCCACGACGAACCAACGATGATCGCAAAAGCGATTGAAGCGGGTGGTGATGACTACCTGATCAAACCCGTTGATAAAGTCGTACTCAATTCGAAACTCATCGCAATGCAGCGTATCGCTTTTATGAGGCGAGAGCTAAAACAAAAATCACTTGCTCTGGCGAAGGCGAATGAGGAGCTTGCGAAGTTGGCACAAGAAGATGGTTTAACGAAAGTAAAAAATCGTCGCTCAATCGATGAAAAACTCACTGAAATGGTGGCTATTCACGGACGCCACAATTTACCTCTTAGCATTATTCTTCTAGATGTTGATCACTTTAAAGCCTACAACGACAATTATGGTCACATTGAAGGTGATAAATGCTTAATTTCAATCGCCAACGCACTATCTCAACTTTTTGTCCGCAATGGTGAGTTTGTTGGTCGCTATGGCGGTGAAGAGTTTGTCATCTTGTTAAGCCACACTGACGAGAACAAATTAGTTCACGATGCCCAGCGCATCAAATCCAAATTAGAATCTCTTGCAATCCCTCATGAATATAGCAATGCCTCCACACTCGTGACGGTGTCACAGGGTTTGTTATATATGAAACCAACAGGGCGTGAAAACAGCGAATTGATCTATGAGCAAGTGGATAAAGCGCTTTACGCAGCAAAACTCGCAGGTCGAAATCGCTATCATTTGGTCGACTAGACCATTGTGAGGCTTGCCCATACGTCGATTTCAAAGTAACTTATTCGTTTAACAATCATTATCGAATTTCATCATGAAGTTGGTTAGCTTTGCTCCCAATACTGTGCTGTTTGCTGCCGCTCTGACAGCAACACATTCATCTGCTAACGTTAATTATCGCAACTATTTAGAGCAGGCGTTTGCGACCTCCATTGTATTAACAGATAGCGATGTCTTTACCGTAGGTATCCACGATTTTGACCCCAACGACTGGTTTAATCTTAAAAATGAAGATATTGGCTCCGATGAGTCAGTAAAGCTACGCCAACAGATCGCGGTGACAACACTGCCTTATACCTTTGAATTAAGTGATCCTGAAGTTAAAAATAAGCATCAGATCTTTACTCGTTTTTCGGCAATTCGATCTCAGCAAGATTTTGAAATCCGCGAACAAGATAACGCCGACTATAACGACGAAATCATCTTAGGTGGTTTTACTGCTTATCGGTATCTACATCAATTAGATGAAAACTGGACGCTGATGACAGGGCTAGGTTTACACCTTCAATACTTTAAAAACTCCCACGAATATAAAAGTGAGTTTTCTAGCGACGTTATAAAACCTGCTATCGATGGCGTCTTATTTAATACGGATGCTTGGGCATTAAGTTATGAGCCCCATGTTCAAGTTAAGTATGATAAGCCGACAGAGTGGGGAAGCTGGAATTTCTCCTCCACATTCCATTACTTTTACGGAATGGGGTGGGGAAATGCCAACAATGGCAACATAGGGAACCCTGAAGGTTGGTATATGGCGAATGGACTAGAAGCCTACTACAACGTCAGTCAATTTGGGCGCAGTGTTCAATCCATCTATTCAAGTATTAGACGAATCGAAATAGGTGGAGACACCAGCGAGCCACTAGGCACTCCATATTACTATGAAGGCTCAATTGGCTGGCTAATGACGCCACCATTTAAATCAGAATGGATAGATAACGTGGGAATAGGGCTAAACATCAATTATGGAAGCGCATTGCGCGGGGGAAGTATCGTGTTCTTTTTTAATCAAATTGATTAAGCTTAGGCACTACATACTCGGTTTCGTCCACTATTTTTGGCCTTATAAAGAGCTTCGTCAGCTTTCTTCATGATGGTTTTTACAGAGCGGGTCTCTTGAGAGTCACACACGCCGATGCTGATTGTGATATTGACCAAGTCGCCTTGCTTTTTGCTTTTGCGCTTTTGAGCACCTGCTTTTTGGTCTTTAGGTCGAGTATCGTGATCTCTCAAAATCATATCGTAAGATTCAATCGAGGCCCTTAATAGTTCCAAGTAATCAAGAGACTGTTCTACGGTTTTTCCTTTAAATAGAACCGTAAACTCCTCGCCACCATAACGGTAAATGCGCGCTCCACCACCAATATGTTTCATTTTACTAGCGACAAGGCGAAGAACATCATCCCCAGTATCATGCCCATAAGTATCATTGAACGATTTAAAATGGTCGATATCGATCATGGCAATAGTAAATCGGCGGCCCAAATAGCGAAGATCTGATTCCAGCGCAAGTCTGCCTGGTATATCAGTTAAAAGATCTTTGAAAGCGAGCTCATAACTGGCTGAGAGTAAGTAAATTAACAGTAAAATTCCGGACAAGGAGAACATCATGCTCGAGATGTACGGAATGTGGAAGTAAACAAAAGTAACCGTAGACAATAGTGCAGATGAATAGATAACTACGTCGGTAATGCGATTCTTACTTGATACACATATCGCAAACGTCAAAACCATTGCCAATGAATAAACAACTAAGATAAAAGGGATTTTTGAGACATCTGGGACTACAAATAAGAAGGTGTTATTGATATCGTTGAATCCGCCATCGTAAAAATGGCCGAGAGTGAGGTAACACCAAAAACAAAAAAATCCGAGTGTGCACAAATAAATGAAGTAAGACCTCGACAAGAGAGGCCCATTCTTATGACTGTATACCAAGGCGAGAGCAACAGGTAACAACGCCGCAAGAAGAGAAAGCTCTAAAATTGTTGTACCCGAAGAAAGCTTAGTCTGTAATCTAAATTGGATTAACCAGTAGGCGATCAGCAAAGCGGTCGAGACCATTGCGATTCGGCTTTGTTTAAACGCGTGCGATAGCAAAATCGAACACACAAATAAAACGTATGGAAGATTGGTTAAAATTCCAAGATTGGACCGCGTAAAAGTAATCGCAGAATCAAGTCCAAAATAGATAAACGTCAACAACAAGAGTGGAAACGACAGACGAAACCAGTGAGTAGTGACGATAGAAAAAGACATGAAATTTAGACTAAGCCTATTAATTAAAAAGTTAATATACTGCAATTAGAATACTTTGATTTGATGATTTTCCAAGCTTTTTACTAAACTTAGAGATGAAAACTGAGTGTATGAATGAATAATAGCCAATTTATCCTCGTGATTAGTCACTTTCGAGACAAGTAAATCCATATTGAGCACCAACATGTTAAAGGAGTAACGGGTATGCAGATTAGTGTAGATGTTCATAACTACATGGAAACCTTAGTCGGGCAGGTGTTAGCGCTCCCCGAGTACAGTGATACTCTTGACCACGATCAGTTAGCGGATCTCGCGTGTCTTGCATTAAGTCAATTAAGACCTGTATACATAAGGCACGACATTGACTTTCTTTCTGCACTTCCCGAAGAGAGACTCGTAACATTGAAACAGTATGCTGAAAAAGCGGTAGAATCCGCGCATACTATGGTCATTGATGATCGACGCACAAATCGTAATGATGATGTACCTATCATTTTTAGTCGACCACGATTTGATGATGACGATGAATTAGAATGGTTCGAAAAACCGATTTTGAAAAAGAATAGATAGTTAAGGAGAGTTTTTGTGGGCCTGTTTTCTCGCTTATTCGGCGGTAATAAAGATGAAAAAAAAGTTGAAGTAGAACCCGTCGAATACAAAGGTTATTTAATTTATCAAGAAGCCATGCCTGAGGGTGGACAATATCGTATCGCAGGTAGAATCACAAAAGAGCTTGATGGCGAAGTAAAAACGCATCGATTCATTCGTTCAGATGTTTTGTCGAGCCAAACTGATGCAGACGAGTTTATGCTAAAAAAAGCGCAAATGTTTATTGATCAAATGGGTGATACGATTTTTCAGTAATTTAGCCATTCAAGTTGATGAACATCATAAATTTAAGAGCCATTAGCCGTTATGCTGATGGCTCTTTTGTTTTCTGGGCGTAGTTAATCTATTGTTTTAACGGTCATTTTACCTTACTGGTTAGACCTCATTACGCTTGCAGGTACGTAATAGTACGAGCTGGCCTATGAATGCACTTTTCATTACCAAAAGTTATATGTAATGTGAATTTATCCATTTGTTACAAATTACTTGAAGTGTATAAATAGGTTAGATAAAAACAGACAAATCATAGTTGCGAATAGTCAAGGAATAGCTAATGCAAATTGGTGTGCCAAAAGAAATACTTGCGGGAGAAACGCGAGTGGCTGCTTCGCCAAAATCGGTAGAGCAGTTATTAAAATTAGGGTTCGATGTTGTTGTCGAATCAGGTGCGGGGGAATTAGCGAGTTTTGACAACTCAGCTTTTGAGAATGCAGGTGCAAAAATTGCTAATACTGCGGATGTTTGGCAATCAGACATCATCTTAAAAGTGAATGCTCCAATCGTTAATGAAGGGAGCGATGAGCTATCGCTAATTAAAGAAGGGGCGACACTAGTTAGCTTTATTTGGCCAGCTCAGAACCCTGAACTCATGGAAAAATTATCTAGCAAGAATATCAATGTTCTCGCTATGGATGCCGTTCCACGTATTTCACGCGCTCAATCACTTGATGCTCTGTCATCAATGGCGAACATTGCTGGTTACCGTGCAGTTGTTGAAGCCGCTCATGAGTTTGGTCGGTTCTTTACCGGTCAAATTACGGCTGCGGGTAAAGTTCCACCAGCGAAAGTATTGGTTGCTGGTGCCGGTGTGGCTGGTTTGGCAGCAATCGGCGCTGCAGGTAGCTTAGGCGCAATTGTTCGCGCTTTCGATGTTCGTCCTGAAGTGAAAGAACAAGTGCAGTCTATGGGCGCTGAATTCCTTGAAGTTGAATTCAAGGAAGATACAGGCGCTGGTGACGGCTACGCTAAAGAAATGTCTGATGATTTTAACAAGAAAGCGGCTGAGCTTTATGCTGAGCAAGCTAAAGACGTTGACATCATTGTTACTACAGCGCTTATTCCAGGACGCCCAGCACCTAAACTGATCACCAAAGAGATGGTCGACAGTATGAAGGCGGGTAGTGTCATTGTTGACCTTGCGGCTGCAAATGGCGGTAACTGTGAATATACGGAAGCTGACAAAGTTATAACGACCGCAAATGGCGTGAAAGTTGTTGGTTATACGGATATGGTTGGTCGCTTACCGACTCAATCTTCTCAGTTGTATTCGACAAACTTGGTCAACTTACTCAAGCTGCTTTGCAAAGAGAAAGATGGCAATATTGATATCAACTTTGAAGATGTCGTATTGCGCGGTGTTACTGTTGTCAAAGAAGGCGAAGTAACTTGGCCCGCGCCACCAATTCAAGTTTCTGCTCAACCAGAGCAAAAACCAGCTCCGGTAAAAGAAAAACCAGAACCTAAAGTTGAAGAGCCAACATCTCCGCTCAAAAAAGTGGCAGCGTTGGTTGTTGGCTTAGGTGCCTTTGGTTGGATCGCTTCTGTAGCGCCTGCTGCTTTCTTATCTCACTTTACGGTATTCGTTCTTGCCTGTGTGGTTGGTTACTACGTTGTATGGAACGTTACGCATGCACTTCACACACCACTAATGTCAGTAACAAACGCTATCTCTGGCATTATCGTTGTTGGTGCATTGCTACAAATAGGACAGGGCCATGGTGCAGTGTCGTTTTTGGCGTTTATCGCGGTCTTGATTGCGAGTATCAACATCTTCGGCGGATTTACCGTCACCAAGCGCATGCTTGAAATGTTCCGTAAAGATTAAGGAGTAACAGGGAATGTCTGCAGGATTAGTACAAGCAGCTTACATAGTTGCTGCTTTATTCTTTATATTAAGTTTGGCAGGTCTGTCAAAACAAGAGTCTGCTCGCGCCGGTAACTACTACGGTATTGCTGGTATGACGATCGCTTTGATCGCGACGATCTTTGGTCCTGAATCACAAGGACTCGCGTGGATCATAGTCGCGATGGTTATTGGTGGTGGTATTGGTATCCACTATGCCAAAAAAGTTGAAATGACGGAAATGCCTGAGCTAGTGGCAATTTTGCACAGCTTTGTTGGTTTGGCTGCTGTACTTGTTGGTTACAACAGCTATATTGATGCACCAGTAATCGAAGCTCTTAACCCACAAGAAGCACACGCTGCGCACGTAATTCACCTAGTTGAAGTATTCTTGGGTGTATTCATTGGTGCGGTAACCTTTACTGGTTCTATCGTAGCTTTCGGCAAACTACGTGGTGTTATTTCTTCATCACCACTTAACCTTCCACACAAACACAAGCTAAACCTTGCGGCTATCGTCGTTTCAACGTTGCTAATGATTTACTTTGTGAAAGCTGATGGCAGCATGTTTGCCTTGATCGTGATGACGTTGATTGCATTTGCTTTTGGTTATCACTTAGTTGCTTCAATCGGCGGTGCGGATATGCCTGTCGTTGTTTCAATGTTGAACTCATATTCTGGTTGGGCTGCAGCGGCAGCGGGCTTCATGCTTGCAAATGATCTGTTGATCGTAACAGGTGCTTTAGTAGGTTCATCAGGCGCGATTCTTTCGTACATCATGTGTAAAGCAATGAACCGCTCGTTCATTAGTGTTATCGCTGGTGGTTTTGGCCAAGAAGTTGTCATTTCTGATGATGTAGAGCAGGGCGAACACCGTGAAACATCCGCAGAAGAAGTAGCGGAAATGCTGAAAGATTCTAAGTCAGTAATCATCACTCCAGGGTATGGCATGGCAGTTGCTCAAGCACAATACCCGGTGCATGAAATTACTGAAAAGCTTCGCTCTCAAGGTGTCAACGTACGTTTTGGTATTCACCCTGTAGCGGGCCGATTACCTGGTCACATGAACGTTCTCTTAGCTGAAGCGAAAGTACCTTACGACATCGTACTTGAAATGGACGAAATCAACGACGACTTCGACGAAACAGATACGGTGTTAGTTATTGGTGCGAACGATACAGTTAACCCAGCAGCACAAGAAGATCCAAACAGCCCAATAGCGGGCATGCCAGTTCTAGAAGTGTGGAATGCGAAAAACGTTATCGTATTCAAACGTTCAATGAACACTGGTTATGCCGGGGTTCAAAACCCACTGTTCTTTAAAGAGAACACACAAATGCTATTTGGTGATGCCAAAGATAGTGTAGACGCTATTTCTAAAGCTCTGTAAGATATAGCCTGTTTAAGAAGCCAGCTTAGTGCTGGCTTCTTTTGTTTTGCGAGTAACATAATTGACACAGATATCACATTTGTGTTTTATATTTTTGGCATAATGTTTTATTCTTGAAGTAACTAACTGATTTAGCGAATTTTTACATTGTTTAAGACAGTTCTAAAAACAATACTAATCTGCCTAGCAATGAACACGCACTCAGTGTATGCAGATTCATTGCCTGAGCGAATTGATAAATTTGTCGGACTATTTCAAGAATCAGATTCTGCGGTCTCTTACGATATCCGCAATTTGCAATCAGACTATCCAACACGCCTACTTACGCCCGAATCTATGCTTCCGCAAACATCCGCTTATCCACTGCGTGATGTTCAACGCCTCTATGAATTAGCCAAAAAGTGTACGGGTAAATTGCCGTTAAGCCCTTTAATCACTGAGCCTTTGGTGTTTACTAGAGCCATGTGTAAAGGCAATACCCTAAGCAATAAATGGTTTGCTCGAAGTGCCTTAATCCATCCAGGGGGCGGTACGTACGCAAGTCGCTATGCAACAATTTATCCGGAAAAACAAGAATTCCTTCAACAATACATGCATATCAAAGAGCGTCCGCTTGCAGGCGAAAACACGTTGCTTGGCCGTCTTCAAAATATGAATGAAGATACGATGCTCGCCTTAATTGCAGGTTCGAGTATGTTTATGGAGAGAAATGAGCTTTGGCTAAGGCAAAACGATAGTTATCTAGTATTTCCCGAAAAAATTTGGAAACACAATGCTGACGAAGCCGGACTTTCCTTTAATTTGAGAAGCGCGTCCACTAGTTGTTTCGTACAACGCGGTAATCTGTGTTGGGATGTAGAAGATCACTCAGATATCTTGCGCATTAGCATGGTTGCGTTGGTGATAGCCAATATCTTGCTCGTTTTTGGTTGGTCTGTATATCGTTGGAACACCAAGCGACAAGAAATGAAAAGTCGTATGTTGATCTTGCAAATATTAACTCATGAACTGCGTACGCCGATAGCAAGCTTATCCTTAACAGTCGAAGGTTTTAGGCGAGAATTCGAGAAGTTACCCGAAACAGTATATGATGAGTTCCGACGATTGTGTGAAGATTCTCGTCGTTTAAGACAACTTGCTGAAGCGAGCAAAGATTATTTACAGTCAGACAATAAACCACTTGCCACTGACTGGGTTCCATCCGTACAAGAATGGTTGGAATATAAAGTAGAAGAGGAATTCAATGGTGGTATTGAATTCCTTATTAATGAAGATATTGCTGCCAAGCTCAATGTTTACTGGCTTGGCACATGTATAGATAATTTGTTACGCAATGCGGTCAAGTACGGGGTAGCCCCAGTGACACTAGAGGTCATTACCTCAAAGCATATGCTGACTATTAAAGTTATAGACCAAGGTCAACTTAGCAAAAAGGATTGGCGTCATTTACGCAAACCGTTTGTGAGCAAAAGTGGACTCGGTCTAGGTTTAACAATCGTTGAATCCATGGTTGGACGCATGGGCGGTAAGATGCTCTTGGTTGGTCCACCATCAACGTTTATTTTGGAGATACCTTGTGAAACAGACACTGCTTCTCGTTGAAGACGATAAAAACTTAGCTGACGGCCTATTAGTAAGCCTAGAACAAGCGGGATACGAATGTTTCCACTCCGAGACGATTGCTGACGTTGCTCAGTACTGGGACAAGGCAGATTTAGTTATCTTAGATCGTCAATTGCCGGATGGAGATTCTGTTCAACACCTTCCTGAGTGGAAGCAAATCAAAGACGTGCCAGTAATCCTACTAACAGCTCTTGTTACGGTAAAAGACAAAGTAACAGGGTTAGATGCAGGCGCAAATGACTATTTGACTAAGCCATTCGCGGAAGCTGAGTTGTTTGCAAGAATTCGAGCTCAGTTACGTGCACCAGAAGGTGATCTGCAGGACGATAGCAAAGTAAAAACAGAGCACCTACTAATCGACAAAGCGACACGTGAGGTTTTCTATAAAGATGAATCGATCACATTGACGCGCACTGAGTTTGATTTGTTGCTGTTTTTAGCAAGCAATCTTGGTCGTGTGTTTACACGCGATGAATTGCTTGATCATGTATGGGGCTACAATCATTTCCCAACGACTCGTACTGTAGATACACACGTATTGCAGTTACGTCAAAAGCTACCAGGGCTTGAGATTGAAACGCTTCGTGGCGTTGGATACAAAATGAAAGCCTAATGGTTAGATTGCTTCCCCTAATAGGTGCACTTGTTGTTAGTGCACCTAATTTTGCGCAAGAAGTGGATTGGTTTGAAAGCAACACTCCCTTGACGCAAGCGCACAAGCACCTATTGAATGATGACTTACCAGCTATGTTTTCGTCATTGGTAGAAGTGTGGCAGCTTGAAAAAAATACAACTCTTGTTCCACATTTGAATGACTTATTCCTTCAATCGCTTGAAGTCGACTGCGGTAAAGGACTAGACAACAAACCTTTGCCTAACTGGATAAAAAGCGTTCTAGTTCGTCGCTCAGATATTCAAAGTCCGGGTAGGGATAGCTACCGAGCTCATATTGAAGTCGAATCAGATAAAGTTGTTAAAGACGTCACGCTCAGCAAGTGGGTAACAAGAACGCTTTCTACCGATGCATCTCTCACTTCATTTGACTCAGGTGACGGCGTCACAAAATATATTAAGCGATACAACCTGAATAGCCGTATGAAGATGGGTTTATACCGTATTGATGTAACAGCAGAAGACCAAACCTCTTGGAGCTCTTGGCTTGTGCTTGGTGAACCAAGAGCGAAAGTGTCAGTAAGATGGCAATCGAAAGATCAGTGGAAAGTAGAAAAGAACGCACTTTTAAACCCTCATTGCCCTTTACCAAAACTTGAAACCTCGCTCTATGACTTCGTAGATGGAAAATACAATAGGGTTTGGAGTCGTAAATTCGAATCTGATTATCCAACGACTTTAGACAGCAACATTGTCGATCCTGGACGTTATGTATTAGCGGTTTCTGTTAACCACGCAAGGTGGCAAGGACCAATAATTGTAGAGCAATCCCAAATTATTAGTAAAACATATGATGTTTCACTAGAGGAATAGCTAAAGTTATCCCACAATATGTCGATATAAACCTAAGGGAATCAAATCGTTTATATCGACATGAAAAACTCAAGAAAATTATTACCTCTTACAATTGCTCTATTCGCATCGTCAGCTTCTGCCGCAAACTACGCTATTGAAGCACGCGGTGATGCGATGGGTGGCGTTGGTGTTGTTTCCGCAAACTTTCTTACCGCTCCTTTTTACAACCCAGCTTTAACCGCTATTTATCGTCGTAATGATGATGTCGGTATGATTACTCCTAGCTTTGGCTTAGCTTATAGCGACGAGCACAATATGGTATCAGACTTAAATAGTGCATCCGGGCTTATAACAGAGGTCGCAGGAGGGGATTACAGCAATATTTCACAAATGTCCGGAATCCTAGATGATTTAACAGGGGATATTGCGAAGTTAGAGATCGGTGGTGTTGTAGCTTTTGCCATTCCTAACCGATTTATAGCTGCGAATGTATTTGGTAAAGCATACGCTGAGTCATTTGCGCAAACCGATATTTGGGATGGAGCTGCATCAGCCCTTCCTCAAGCAGGGATTAATGACGCTATTAACGCTGAATTAAGTGCAGTGAATGCGGTAAGTGTCGGTGTTACAGAGGTTGGAATCTCACTAGCAAAATATCAAACGTTTCTTGGGCACCATATTGCTTTTGGTGTCACCCCCAAATTACAACGAATTTATACCTTTGTTTATACCGCGAACCTTGATAATTACGACATAACTAAAGTACGCGAAAACGGTACTGGTGAAACCATGTTGAACTTCGATGCTGGTTTTGTTTGGTTCCGAGGGCCATTAAGAGTTGGCATTAGTGCAACAAACCTAATGAAGCGCGACATTAAAACGGATGAAATAGCCGGTCAAACAATAACATCCTCTATTGATGGCTCACAAAGCCGAACAATTGCACCAATTTCATACTCTTATCAAATGCGCCCACTATATACAGTCGGAGCAGGTTTAGTAGCTGATTACGCGACACTAAGTGTTGACTACGATTTAAATGAAGAAGAGCGCTATACAAACTTCGATGACAACACGCAAATGCTACGCGTTGGTGGTGAAATTGATATTATGCGCCAATTAAAGCTGCGTGCGGGTTGGAAGAAAAACCTCGCATATGAGAACTTAGACGACACAATTACTGCTGGTATTGGACTTTCTCCGCTAAATTTATTCCAACTTGATATCGGTGCAAGCTACACCAACGAAAACTCTATGGGTGCATACATTAACTTCTTAACCAGTTACTAATCTTCCAACTGGTTTTCAGCACAAAATCATACTATAGTCGGCTCCTAAATTACTGGGAGCCTTTTTTATGTTTGATGATCTACCTCCACTAAGCCACCAAGAACAGCAAGCCGCTGTAGAGAAGATTCAGAAATTGATGGGCGAGGGCATCAGTACCGCTCAAGCAATTAAAATCGTAGCAGAGCAAATTCGCGCCGAAGCAAAGAAAAACAGCGAACAATAAAACAACCCTCCATAAAAATGAGTGCCTATAACCCGACAGGTTAGGGTACTCGTTTTTCCTCCTCCTTTCGAAAACATCTTATTCTCTTCAATACTTCTAACTGCCCTGTGACACCGTCACCTACCTATAGTGCACTATATCTACCACAAAAGAACCGACAGAATAAAAACTCATTAAGTTTTGGACGTATCGGTCCAACTTTTCCTTAATGACAGTAAGCTAACAACAAGATTAGGCCCCATGCCAACCCTAGCAAAAATTGCATTATATCAAACAAATACAAGAAGTTAGCGCAGAGTAATTCACTAAAACAGGCTAAGCCGAATTCTTGCATGTAATTTTATTACAGCCTTGAAAATGAACTTTCATGCGCTTAATTTTCACTAGTGGATTCTATCGCCATGTGGCACTGTCACTAAAATCATAATTTAATAAGTTAAGTGAATAATCTGGTTTGGCGTAAAAAGCGGGATTGTTTTGGAACGGGTCAGTCAAAGGTCTGCAAGAGAAAACTTCTATTGGTGAGTACCGATGCAAATTGGATGATGCGATCTCACAACGAAATAATACCTCTGACATTCACGTCATGGTTTGATAGGCTCATAACAGAGCTTTTATAAAGGACCAACGTATGTATAAGTTAATAGAAAAAGTATCGCTATGTTTAGCTCTAGTAGCTTCTTTTAATAGTTATGCATCTGGCAACGTAATAGCCAGTTCAATTCCATTGCCTACATTATCGCTCTCTGAAGGAAATCAACTGTCACTTTCGTTGTCAGGCGTAACCTGTGGTGTAAAACCTTATTTCGTCGATAGTGCTGCGGTAAGCATCTTGGTAAATGGAACACCAATCGAGTTTTCTCGTACCTGCAAAGAGAACGTGTTGGCATTTAAACCGATAGGTAAATCAGAGAACGAACTGTTTGCTGAGCTTATTACAATTAATCGCAATCTAAATCTGCGCTACATGGCTAGCTCGCGGTCATATGTTTATAACGACTGGCAGCTACAACCAGTGAAAGATGCGTTATTAAAATAGATGACAATGGGTATTTATCAGAGCCTAACAACCAAGTGCGCATTATGTATATTATGTTAAATAATACCCATCAAAATATAGAGCAGTCGTCTGCCCTATACTAAGATGCGTATTTGCTTGATAAAGCAGATTATTGAACATAATCGATTTACCATAAAATACCTAATAACTAGTTTGATAATCATAGATAATCAAACTAGTTATTATCAAGATCAACCACCGGCTAACTTTACAGTGAAGCCTTTCTTTTCGAGATGTGCTTTGATCTTGTCACGTACATCACCTTGAACTTCGATGTTGCCGTCTTTTACTGAGCCGCCACAGCCGCAAATCTTTTTCAATTCAGCGGCCATTAACTTAAGCGGTGCGTCATCCAAATCTAAACCAGTAACAACGGAAACGCCTTTACCTTTACGGCCTTTGGTTTCTCGCTGAATACGAACGATACCATCGCCTTTAGGACGTTGCTTTTTTTCTTCTTCAGGTTTAATGCGACCTACATCAGTCGAATATACAAGAGTCATAGTGATTTACTTCTTTTGTTGCTGTTCAGCTTTTTGTTTAGCAAGCAAGTATGCCTCTATATGCTTCTGAATAGCAAGCTTACCACCTTTGATTAAGCGTCCATTAAAGAAACAATACCAAGCGTTTATATCACCTGTATCGTTTTTTAGTGTGTAACCGTTGAAAACTTCCTGTGAAGGTTTACCTTCTTGTTGTGTTTTCTTGGTGGCCAATGAACTGAATTCTTTCGGATCGATAATTGTTGCAGTATCACAAAACCAATCGATACTCTTTTTAACCGCTGCCATGCTTCCTGACAACACGTGGTTTTTAATTTGAACTTGCCAAATCTCTGTTGAAGTCCCGGCAGTTTTGAGGTTAAAACCTCTGTAAGTAGCAGCAGCCATAGTAAGTGTTTTCTTGTTATGAGTTAGTTTAATAATAATTGTATATCTTTCATTATCAAGTATATTTATCACACATTCATTGGTTATAGTGCACTAGAATGCGAAAAAAAGTTCGTGAAATCACAAATCAAACCGAAAAGAAACAATTGATTAAACAATTTATTCATCTTGTTTCAATTGATCAGGTTGCTTTTCTCACCGATAGGCAGTATTCACAAAATTCTCTTTTAGCGATGACAAAAGATTGGAATCATTTTGTCGAATTCTGCCAACTTAAAGGGGTATCTCCGCTCCCAACTTCAGTAACAGCTTTACGTCATTTTATAGAGAAGCAATCTGATTCAAGAAAGTACGCCTCCATAAAGCGTTACACGGTAACTATAGGCCTATTTCATCGTATTCTAGGGCTACAAGACCCAACATCTAATTCAAGAATAAAAAGCTCACTAGCATCAACGCGAATCGATAAGCTCGGCGATGCTAAAGTGACGGCCGCTTTTGAGCGAAAGCACTTAGAGCAACTCTCCGCCCTACTTTCTCGAACAAATAGGCCTTCAGATATGCGTAATCTTGCTATCTACCACGTTATGTTTGAATGCTTGTTAAAACGGGGAGAACTCCGTGATCTGACCATCGACAAGTTCAACATAAACGAAAACTCGATTACGTTGAGCTTAGGCTTATACAATTACACATTTTCGCCTGAAACGTGTTGCTATTTACAACGTTGGTTTTTATTACGCAACCAAACTAGCCAATGGGCATTTTCTGCAATAGATAAACACGGCAATATTCGCAGCTCTCAATTAAATGATTCTTCAATTTTTAGAATACTGCGCAAAGCCAGTGAAGTGCTAGAGCTCGATGTTAAGTTCTCAGGGCAATCACTTCGAGTTGGGGCCGCAAAGCAGATGGCTAAGGATGGAAAGAAAGTAAGAGATATTCAGAATTATGGCCGTTGGCTAAGTGCCGCTATGCCCTATTACTATATAGGTAATAGGACACAAGCTAACTTAGAGCGAATGGTTTTTAAAACCATTAAGCCCTGGGATTAAAGAGAACTCTTTACACAATCAGAAAGGAACTCGGAGAATTTATGGGCATTGTGTTCTAGCATTTTAGGGAACATAGAAATCGGCGTCATACCCGGAAAAGTATTCACCTCGTTTAAATAGATTTGACCTTCCGGAGTCAGGAAGAAATCAATACGAGATAGATGGCGTAATCGCATCTGGGTGAATACTTTTTCTGAGCTTACTCGAATAATGTCTAATTGCTCATCCGTTAGGTTTGTCGCTTCTACATCGGTTGTGGAATGGCTTGTCGCACTGTATTTCTCTTCATAAGAATAGAAAGCGTCTTCTGGTGCTTTCACTTCACCAGGTTTAGAGACATAGAGCTTACCTTGGTATTCATACGCAGCCACTTCCAGTTCACGTGGTTTTACCGCCTGCTCCACCAAGACTTGATCAGAGTAACTAAACGCATCATTGAGCGACTGTTGCAATTCAGAAACCTGACTTACTTTATAGCAACCCACAGAGGAACCTTGACGCGCAGCTTTTACAAAAATCGTTCCCCAATTTTCCAATGCTTCGCAACTTTTATCAAAAGCAGTTTGATCATTTTCAGAAAGGAAAATGTAAGGTGTATTTGGAATGCCCAAAGCATCATACCAAAGCTTTGAAGTGATTTTGTTGAAACTATTCGTGCTCGCTTCTGGCCCGCAACCTAAGTATGGAATACCCGACAACTCTAGCATTGATTGAATGTCACCAGTTTCACCCGGATAGCCGTGGATACAAGGGATAACAAAGTCGAGGTTCGTTGTTTGAGTTTCTGAATTGAGCGTACCGGAATTGGTATCTAGATAAACTAAATCGCCGTTATTTGTGTACCAACCATCTGCTTTCATTTCAACGCGTATAACATCAAATTGCTCTGATTGTTCCAGTTGAGATTGGATGAAGTTAGCTGAAAGTAGTGACACTTCATGCTCAGAAGAGCCGCCGCCACATAAAAGTAGAATTGTCGTATTAGCCATTAAAAGATCTTTCCGTGATACAACAGAATGTTTATGTATCAATGATAATAAAAAAATTAGGTGTTTTATACGGGTTTCGCGAATAGAAACAAAACTTACCGTGCGAATGACGAATAAGTAGACACAAAAAAAGGGGCGATGTGCCCCTTCTCGTGATTAGTTTAATTTGTTTAGCGTTGGATACTGAGAGTTCTTGATAGTATCGATGCTCTTAACAAAAGGTTTTAGCGACTTAAACTCTGCTGGTAATTCACTTATCGCTTGCTTCGCATCCATACGTGTTGCGTAGTCACCGTATAGTACTGTGTACCACTTGGTGCCATTAACCATTTTGTAGTTTTCCCAAATTGGTTGCTCGCCACGTGGAAGCTTACGTGCAAACTGGTCAACTTTAGTTTGCGAACCGACAGCAACAACTTGAATGGTAAAGCCGTATCTAGAGTTCATCGCCTTTTGCTTTGCGCTTGGCGGTGTAATCGCGACAGCTGGTTTGGCCTTAACTGGCTTTTTAGCAGCTGGAGACATTTGAACAACATTAACCGCGACATTATCTTCAGTAATGCCTTGTGTTACTGTCTGATCCGAAACAACAGGCTTTTCAACCTTCGCTGTTTTGTAGTCCTCACGATAGCTTTCCGAACTTACATCAGTGACATAGTCACTCGATACACAAGCACTCAGCAGTACTGACAACCCAACAATTGCTATTTTTTTCATGAAACTTTCAAATGCCTTAACTAGAAATTACTGTAAATCATGCCGTTAGACTGACTCAGAATCAACCCAACATTTTAATTATATATCAATACTCTGTGACGCAAGGCACAAACTCAGTCAGTTCAGAAGTGATCTGATTAAAACTCCGTCAAATCATTGAAGCAATCGCATCAAAGCTTCTATAGGATTCTCTTATGACCCTTGCCGGAGCAGCGCTATGAACCAGTTAACTCACTTACTGAAACCCAAGTCCGTTGCCATTATTGGCGCTTCAACGAAACCAATGCGCGCAGGAAATATCATTATGAAGAACCTGCTTCATGGCGGTTTTGAAGGCGCTATTATGCCTGTGACACCTCGTTACTCTGCAGTATGTGGTGTTCTAGCGTATCGTGATATCTCCCACTTACCCGTCGTGCCTGATGTCGCCATTATTTGCACCAATGCATCACGTAATACCGAAGTATTCGAGCAATTAGCAGAAAAACAGGTCAAAACAGTCATTGTTCTATCTGCCGACATGCATCTCGCAAGCGCCGATGGATCCAGTATTCAAGACAACTGTTTAACTATAGCAAAGCAATCTGGCATGCGCGTACTTGGCCCAAATAGCCTTGGATTGATTCTACCTTGGGTCAACTTCAATGCTTCTTTTTCACCAGTCACAGCGCAACGCGGGAAAATTGCCTTTATCTCGCAATCGGCAGCCATGTGTACAACGATTTTAGACTGGGCTAACGATAAAGAAATTGGATTCTCAGCGTTCATTTCTCTTGGCAATGCACTCGATATCGACTTTGCCGACCTACTCGACTATCTCAGTACAGATTCACATACCGAAGCGATATTGCTGTATGTCGATACAATTAAAGATGCGCGGCGATTTATGTCTGCTGCACGAGCGGCGTCACGTAATAGACGAATTCTAGTTCTAAAAGGCGGTAGAACTGCCGCAGGACGAAAAGCGGCCAAAGCGCATACCGGCGGCTCAGATACCCTAGATATTATTTATGACTCTGCGATACGCCGAACAGGTATGCTCAGAGTTAACAACTCCCATGAATTATTTGCAGCGGTAGAAACCCTAACCCACTCGGTTCCACTCCGAGGCGAGCGACTTGCCATAATAACCAATGGTGGCGGGCCGGCAATAATGGCCGTCGACACTCTGTTAGAGCGTGGTGGGAAACTCGCAGAACTATCAGAAAGTACTATCGAGTCATTAAGTGCGATATTACCTGCTAGTTGGAGCCACAGTAATCCTATTGATATGGTGGGAGATGCGGACCACACGCGTTATATAAAAACGTTAAATGCTGTGATGGATACCGACTGTGCGGATGCAATCTTGATCATGCATAGCCCGTCTGCCGTCGCTCACTCAGAACAAACAGCGCGTGAAATTGTCGCTGCAGTTAAAGCACATCCACGTCACAAGCGGTTCAATATCTTAACCAATTGGTCTGGCGAACTGACTGCTAAACCGGCAAGGCATATCTTTAATCAAGCAGGAATTCCCACTTACAGGACTCCAGAAAGCGCCGTTGTTGCCTTCATGCACTTGGTGGAATACAGGCGAAACCAGAAACAATTAATGGAAACGCCAACAACGGCAGAACCGGTTCACATAACCGAACTCAACGAGGCAAAAAATTGGATAGACGACAAGCTACTGGATAAAAACACAGTGATGCTTGATACCCACCAAATTGGCCCATTTTTAAAACACTTTGATTTCGATGTCCTACCAACTTGGATCGCCTCCGACGTAAGTGAAGCTGTCCATGTTGCTGAACAAATCGGTTACCCTGTAGCGGTTAAACTGCGCTCTCCTGACATTGCTCATAAGTCCGATATTCAAGGTGTGATGCTTAACCTTCGTAACAGTAATGAAGTCGCAGCAGCAGCAGAAGCGATACTGGATCGAGCGAAACTCTCCTACCCGTCGGCCAATATTCATGGGCTTTTAGTCCAAGGTATGGCAAAACTCGCAGGTGGCGAAGAGATCAGAATCAAGGTCAAAACGGATGATGTTTTCGGGCCAATTATTTTACTTGGCCAAGGCGGATCAGAGTGGGATGAATCACTAGACGCGGCGTCAGCACTGCCTCCGTTAAACATGGCTCTCGCGCGTTATTTGATTGTCAGAGCCATAAAGAATGGCAAGATAAGATTGCAAAAACTGCCTGAGCCGATGGACATTCAAGGTCTATCAGAAATGTTAGTGCGTATCTCTCAGATGGTGGTTGATTGTCCTCAAGTACACGAACTGGATATTCATCCAGTGCTCGCAAATGGCAGCAACTTTACTATCTTAGATGCCGACTTAACCTTAAGGCAGTATCAAGGTGATGCTCAAGAGCGACTTGCCATTAGACCTTACCCAGTCGAATACGAAGAAATCGTCACGCTTAAGTCTGAAGAACAAGTTCTTTTGCGCCCGATCCTTCCTGAAGACGAGCCACTACATGCGGATTTCATCCATAACGTATCCAAAGAAGATTTGTATAAACGCTTCTTTAGTGACGTTGGAGAATTCAACCATGAAGCGTTAGCAAACCTAACTCAAATCGATTACGACCGGGAGATGGCATTTGTTGCCGTCAGACAATTGGATAGTGGTTTCCAGATCATCGGTGTCTCTAGAGCTTTAATCAATCCTGAAAATACCGACGCTGAGTTCGCGATACTTATTCGTTCAGATTTGAAAGGTATTGGCCTTGGTAAAATCCTAATGACCAAGGTGATCGATTATTGTCGCCACAAAGGCACAAAGCAGATGTCAGGAATGACGATGCCAACCAATCGCGGTATGTTGATGCTCGCACAGAAAATGGGCTTTACCCTTGATGTCCAATTCGAAGATGGTGTTGCAGATATGGTCTTGCCACTAAATAACTAATGAAAAACAAAAGGGAGCAATTGCTCCCTTTCTATTATATTTTTGCCTGGTTCTTAAAGGTTTTCTTTAAGTACTGAATGCACCAGGATTTTGCTTCACCAATCTTATTCCGCTTCCAAGCCAGAATAATTTCAATCGGTTGCCCTTCTGTTCCCGCTATCTGTCTAAGTACACCCTGTTCTATAAGTTCAGACGCAAGTTCTTTAGGTAACGTCCCTATTCCCAACCCTTGCTTTAGAGCCGACACTTTCGCCGCAAAATTAGTCACCGTTAAGCGAGGTTGCTTCTGAATAACATTGATACTGATTGGAGGTTGTTCTCTAGCGGTATCAGCAATCGCAATAACTCGGTACTTCTCTCTCGCCTCATCATTAAACTCGCCTGACCGCTTATGAACGTAGTGGTCAGAAGCTGCAACCCAAACCATTTCCATTTCTCCGATCACTTCAGCTTTTACATCATGAGGTAACGTTTCGAGTTTTGGGCAAACAAGAAGATCAGCGCGGCCATCACTCAGAGACTCCCAGCAACCCGCCAAGATTTCCTCTTGCAACTTTATTCTGGTTGAACTGACTTTACTTAACTCATCAACCATTGAGAAGAAATTCTCAACCGGGATAATGCCGTCAAAAGCCAAACTAATATCAAGCTCCCAGCCGTTAGCCAAAATGCTCGCATCGTTCACCAGCTTTTGAGTAGCTGCTAAGATCGTTCTGCCCGTTTCTAAAATAAGCTGTCCGGCTTCAGTAAAGCTCGCTTTATGCCCAGATCGATCAAAGATCATGATATCAAGATCTTGTTCTAGTTTTTGAATTTGATAGCTCAATGAAGAAGGCGCTCTGTCCAATTCATTCGCCGCTGAGGCAAAGCTCCCACGACGATCAATCGCATCTAAGATATGAAGTGCTTCTAAAGTAATCGGACTTTGCATTATTTACCCCTTCTCTCCATACGAATAATTGTGATTACCATCACATTGTAAGCAGTATTGTTTAACGTTGAACTGAGTCAGTTTAACTCTATCTTATTGTGTTTCAAAGAGATTAGCCCAAGCCCATATTTATAAATTACAAAAATCTCAATTATTTTAAATGCAAACAATAGTAATTATCATTTAGATCCAATAAAATTCATCCAGTTTAATGCTCAGCCCAAATATGGATTTAAGGTAACTATAAAATGTATAAGCGATCTTTATTGTCCGCGTCAATCGTTGTCGCCCTTACTGCACCTGTTCATGCAGAAGAATACTCAGTGTTTGATGAAGTCGTTGTTTCTGCAACGCGCACAGAACAAAACAAAGCCGACGTATCTAGTTCTATCGAAACAGTTACGTCTGAAAGCATCAACAGCCAAATGTCTTCTGATGTACAGCAAGCTCTACAATACACCCCAGGTGTAGAAGCCAACGGTGGTGGTCGATTTGGGATCTCTGGATTCAATATTCGAGGTGTTGAGGGCGATCGCGTAAAAATTATGATTGATGGTGTTCAGCAGCCAGCACCCTATAACCCAGGGGCTTCAGAACAACGAAAGTACGCTAACGGAATCGAAGTCGATACATTGCAAGTTATTGAAGTAAACAAAGGGCCAGCATCAACACTGTACGGTTCTGATGCTATTGGCGGTGCAGTGATGCTTCGCACAAAAAATCCAGATGATTTACTTATTACTGACGGCGATGAAAATCGTTTTGGACTTAAATCTAGCTATACATCAGCAGATCAACAATTCAAAAACACACTATCTTGGGCAATGCGTAAAGGTAAACTTGAGACATTGCTAATGACAACGTATGCACAGGGGAATGAAACAGCATCTCATTCTTCTGGTGAAGACATTGAAGGGCCTGATCGCGGCGCTACTAACCCTGCGGATAAAAAGTTAGGCAACGTGTTAGGTAAAGCTTTTTATCAAGTATCTGACTCCAATCGATTAGGCTTAACGATAGAGTACAACCAACAACAGTATGATGAGGACGAGCTTAATTACAATGGCTACACGATCATGCCAGGGTTCACCTACACGGACAATTACAATAAAGACACAAATAAGCGGTTCCGAGTAACATTAGAGCAGTCTCTAGGTCTTGAAACCAGTATTGCAGATTCTCTGGATTGGTCATTGAGCTACCAAGACTCGAGCACATTGAACAAAAATTTCGATACGACCCCTTCTAACGGCAGACGTTTAAGAGAGCGAGATGCATCAGATGTTACTGTCCAATTCGATACTCAAGTATCAAAAGTTTTAATTGCGGACAGTGTCGAGCATGAGTTCACTTATGGCTTCAGTTACCTAAGAAATAACTTCGAGTTAGAGAACACTGACTATAAATTAGATCAGGGAACTAACGCGCCAGGTAGTACCGGTATCCCAGATGCAGAAATTAGCCAATGGGGTCTATTCATACAAGATCAAGCGTTCTTAATGGATGATAGACTCATTATCACTGCCGGCTTGCGTTATGACTCATTCGTATCCGATCCATCTACAGATGAAGGTTTTACTACTGAGTATGACAAAAACGAAAATAACGCTTTTACTGCAAAATTGGGCTCTGTTTACCACATTAATGACAACGTCGCGGTATTTGGACAAATTGGCCAAGGTTTCAAAGCGCCAACGGTATACGATTTGTACTACTTCTATAATCAGGGGGCAATTGTAGAAGCTAACCCTGACTTAAAAGCAGAAAGAAGCCTTTCGTATGAACTCGGGTTGCGTAGTCAGAGCAAGAACTCTCTCTCTGAACTAAGTACTTTCTATACCAATTACACCGATTTTATTAATGAAACCAAAACTGGTCAGCAAGGCGGTAAAGACGTATTTACAAAAGAAAACCTCGATGAAGTAACTATTTATGGCGCCGAGTTTTCGTCTAGAGTTAACCTTGATGGGTTAATCGGTGCACCAAATGGAAGTTACACGCGCTTAGCCGTTGCATACGCAGAAGGGGAAGATAAAAAGACGGGTGATGCCATCGACTCTGTTGCCCCATTGACAGGAACTATCGGGCTTGGTCTTGAAAGAGAAAGCTACGGTACGGCATTACACATTAAAATGGTAGCGTCTAAAAATGATTGGAACGCGGATGATAATGTGAATGCTGCTGGATATGCACTGGTCGATCTAACTGCTTATTATCGCCCTATTGACGACCTAACTTTACATGCAGGTTTGTTTAACGCTTTCGATAAGAAATACTGGCTATATAGTGACTTATCAGGAACAGATCATGATTCTAAATTTAGCAAAGATATCAAATCACAACCAGGCCGCAATTGGGGTTTAAGCTTAGATTACCAATTCTAAACTTAAAATCGAAAACAAAAAGCCAGCTAACAAGCTGGCTTTTTACTTTCTTGGTCCCAGAAAACACAAAAGCCCCCTATTGGGAGCTTTCAAAGTCATTCATCAAAAAGAAAAGAAAAAATGATATGAATGAACGATTATTTTGAACTTACCATCTCTTTCTTAACCATAACAGCTGCAGCAACGATGAAAGTGATGATTAAAGCTAGTTCCATTGTGAACCCCTATTAACTTGTTGGAAAAACCGAATCGAAACTGCGGTTATTCTAACAGTATTAGAAAACAATGATAGCTCTTAACGAGATTTTTACGTTTTATAGCGACTCAGATCAAAAAATGCGTTCCACCAGCCATTTTCAACAATAATACCCACCTAGATTTGTTGATATTTTGTAAAATACATTATGCTAAAAATCACTTATTTCATAGTGACTTTTCCACCAATCATTTTAAACGAAGGAGTGCCTCGGACCAGTGTATCTCTAGCAAATTCGCAACCACAGCCAGGACAAATGCAGGGTGTCGTCGTATAGTCTTCAACGATGCGTTCTTTGAAACATTTTACTAACGCACCTTTCCCACCTTTTCTATATTTAAACAGCTGCGTTTTGCACTTTGAGCAATAGATGTTAACGGTTTTAGAGGGTTGTTTTTTATTAGGTTTTGCCATTTCTATTCTTCGTAATTATTACTCTCTTCTGGTTTAATCCAAACCTGACTGAAATCGAACCACCCCAACGCATTGCACTTAGCATTTTGTAGCGATCCACATTGATCTTTGCTCACCCCTAACCAGCAATGGAACATAGGTATTATTTGCAATTTCTCGACCAGAGACTTACCTATCTCGCGTGCGGGGAAATTAGTGTTTTCTTCTGACTGCCAACTTTCTACGACTTTAGTCCAATACTCAAAATCAGTACTTTTACTGAATAGAGAAATATCACTGTAATTCAATAACCAACCAGCTAAGGCATCATCGCGATCGTTGGAAATACCCATAGGTTTCACCCAAATATCAACATTATCAATATCAGGAGCAAAAACTGTGTATTTTACAAGCTCGACTTCAAGGTTATCCTGCCTCAAAAGCGTTTCAATGCACTTTACTAACGTTGGAAACATAGGATGTTCGCTGTGATAAGCAATCGTAACTTTGGTATAGGCTGGTGGAGAACTATAACTGCCCTGTCGGGTATGATGATACCAACCTGGCTTTAAGCCATGTGCAGGTAATACGCCTAGTTCTACAATCTTATCTTGAGGTAACTGCTGATAGAGATTTAGAGCACCTAGTCTTTGGCTAAAGTACCTCGCCCAATCATCGCTTTTTGCTAAACCACTTTTTCGATTTAGTAGAAGATAAGTACAACCTGGGTCGAGCTCAACTTCATCACTTAAACTACCGGTTTCCGGTCTTATTGGGCCGCTTAAACTAGGAAATACCATAGACGAGTGAACATCATCAATAACCCAAACTTCAATGCTATCGAGTAGTGGCCTAAATCCAAAATAGGAGTCAAAGGCTTGCAGAACCAAACGTTTATCATCGTTTTGCGTGACTTTATATGGGCCTGTGCCGATAGGAAAAAGATCGTATTCTTCACTACGGGCAGCACTTGGCAACAAAACCTTAGCGCAAGATTCGGCAAGTAAAAGAGGCAACCTGTAGTCTGTTCTTGTTAAGTGGATATCAACAACGTACTTATTCGGTGAATCGATTTTATCTATATGAGAGAAGAGCTGCTTATCTTTAAGTGATTCTAGAGATTCAATTACCGCTTCGGTAGAAAGCAAATCACCATTATGAAAACGTACACTTGGTCTTAGGAAAAACCGCCAGTGAGATGGGGATACCATTTCCCATGTGTGTGCGAGATCAGGCTGAAGTTCATCGTTTTCATCTAACCGAGTCAATCCACTAAAGATTTGCCTGATGATATGTTGCTCTGAACGGCGAATAGGTTTAATTGGGTTGAGCATCGATAGCGGACGATAGTATGGCAATCGAACGACTTGCTGCCCCTCTTGATGCTGGACACCCAAATAGCTTTCAACGACCTGTGCAAGCTTTGCGGTATCTTGATCCAGCACTTTGAGCGCTTGGCTGATCTTACCTTCTTCTAAATAGCGACGAGCGAGATTTTCACTCACATCTGCTCGGCTTCGTTTAAAGTTTAATTGAGAAAGTTTGCCGCGCCCTGGAGACGGATGCCATTCGATCCACCCCTCTTCTTCCATTTTGTTCAAAACGATACGTGCGTTACGTCTAGTACAAAACAGAACTTCAGTGATCTCTTCAAGTTGTACGCCACTGTCTTGACCTTTGTAATGTTCAAACAAAGTCTCAAATTGAACGCGAAGCCTAGGACTACTCATAAAGGGGAAATCTCGCTGGGTATTAACTAACAGTAAGTTTCCCTATTTAATGGCAAGAATCAAGTAATAAAAGCGCCTTATTGTATATCGCAGCCGATTTGATTAGCGATTTCTCTAAGTTGTTGTTCATTATCTAATTTAATTGACCACTTAGTTTCGCTGCCATTTGCAGAAATAACATTTGCACCTCGACCAATTAATTGAATCGCATCTACATGAGCTTGCAACGTTACCATGTGCTCACCCGACAACTTAACAACCAACTCGTGAGGCGTGGCAATGATTTTTCCGCTTTTAAACTCAATCATCATGATTCGCTAGCCTTCAAAGTTTGCTTTACATTGCGCTGTTTCTTAACCGCGATCGTTAGGCGACTTGTGCACACCATTCTTTCTCGTTCGTCAGTCATGTTGATTTGCCATACTTGGGTTGAAACACCAAGATGAATAGGCGTTGCCCTGCCAATCACTTTTCCATCACGCATTGAACGAATATGGTTAGCATTAATATCTAACCCAACACAGTAGCTTCCCTCTTCTACACAGAAGTTAGCAGCTACAGATCCCAGAGTTTCAGCCAATACGACAGACGCTCCCCCATGGAGCATGCCAAGTGGCTGATGAGTAAAGTGACAAACGGGCATTGTAGCCTCAATATAATCATCACCCACTGCGGTATATTTAATCTCTAGGTGTTCAATCAAGGTGTTTTTTGACGTTGCATTCAGGCGCTCTAGATTGATGTTACGCTTCCAGATGGTCATATTCTTATCCGAATTATTTTGTTATTAGAATCAAGGTTACGCGCTATTGTAACCTAATGTTATTATGAGCAGAACAGCGAGCTCGAAACGGAGAATTCAATGCCTAACTTGCTAAAAACAACGGTTCTAGCCACTTCTATAGCATTGTCTGCTTGTAGTGCCTCACCAACGGGCCGTAATCAGTTGCTACTGTTTTCGGATCAAGATATGAGTTCGCTTGGGGCGCAGTCTTTTGATCAGATGAAGCAACAGCAAAAAGTCAGTACCGACAAAAAAGTAAACGCTTATGTTCAATGCGTCGCGAAAAGCGTTACTAGCCAAGTGCCAAAGCAGCCCGGGTTTAATGAATGGGAAGTCGTTGTTTTCGATAGCGACCAAGTGAACGCCTTTGCCCTGCCTGGAGGTAAGATCGGTGTTTATACTGGTTTACTCAAAGTCGCAAAAAATGAAGATCAGCTAGCAACGGTCATTGGCCATGAGATTGCGCACGTATTGGCCGATCACAGTAATGAACGGCTATCACAATCTCAACTTGCGAATGCTGGCTTACAAATCACCAATATTGCACTTGGTTCATCAGAATATGCTCAATATCGAGGAGCCACAATGGCTGCATTAGGTTTAGGCCTTCAGTATGGTGTATTACTTCCATATGGGAGAACGCAAGAATCAGAAGCCGATATTGTTGGGCTTGAGATCATGGCCAAAGCAGGGTTTGATCCTACTGAGAGCATCAGCCTTTGGAAGAACATGGCTGCAGCATCAGGAGGCCAACAGCCACCAGAGCTTTTATCAACACACCCATCGCACAGCACGCGAATCCAAGACTTATCTGCCAAGATCAATACATTGCCAAACTATGGTGCGCAAAAGCCGAACTGCTCGAAATCTTAAATTAAATAAGGGAGCCTCAGCTCCCTTTAATCTATGTACCTAGAATCAGCAGTGGTAGTTGCAGCAGTTGATCCCCTGTGCCTGCAAAGTACCAAATAATACCAATCAAGCCAGCAACCAGCGCGAAGTACCAAAGCGCCGCCACTATTTGCCCATAACGGTCTAATGGCAATAGGTGGCTGTGATGTCTTGTTCGCCACTCAATAACGATTTCTAGCGTGCCCATAATCAACAAAAAGCCAAATAATGTTAGCCCCAGCGAGTAACTCAGGACGACACCACCTAAAGCTGCAGCGCTACAAAGCACGATGCCCGCTAGGCTGTTCATTGAAAAGCTGATGCTTTTCAGTACATGACCGCCATCTAATGGAAGTATTGGCAACAAGTTAAATAGGTTTAGAAATGCGTTGAATACCGCAAGACCAGCAAAGAACATCTCGCCAGTCACCCAATACACAACCATCAATATCAGCGACAGAATAAAGCCAAACATCGGCCCCATGATAGAAATAACGACATCTTGCCAACGCGTGTTTATCTTTTCATCGCTCAGCGCCAAACCACCTAAAAAAGGAACCAGATAGATGCCCTTTGTCTTCATACCAAAATACTTCATTGCTCTCACATGGCCGTACTCGTGGAACACTAAACATGCCAATAGTGCGAGCGCGAATTGAAACGAAAACAGCCATGAATAAGCCGCTAGACTTGCCGAAGCCAATACAACTTTGATCAATTTGGCACTTTTAAGCGCTTTAAACCCAAGTGACACTAAACCAACAAGGCTGAATCTTCGCTCAGGCTTTGGTGGATTATAAGGAACTTGCCTTTCTATATCTTTGGTATCTCGGCTTCCCTCACCAACAAGCTCGTCATTTAGAGTCGCTCGATACGCTACATTAAAGGGCTGCCATTCTAATGAGACTTCAAGTTTACAGTGCAGCTCCTTTTCTCCTGACAGCAGACGAAACTCATGAACGCTATCGCGACCTCTTTCAGAATCAGCATTCATTTGAGATACAATCTGATTATCCCAAAACAATTGCTGCCACCCAGCCATTGAACCTTCCAGCCTAAGTGGCTTACCAAGAAAGTCGATCGAAAGTAATTCCAAGTTAAAACCTATTAATTTGCTATAACAACGGATGTGATTATGCCTAGAGTGACTAATAAGGTAAAGAAAGTCATCATCATGTGACAATGTCACGCGCTATAGGTTGTTGAAATAATTCTAGATGTTACCTTACGATTAACAAACGTAAGACTTTTGTCAGATTCGGATTGTAAAACCTTTGCGTTACCGGATACCCCTTTCTTTTCGGTGGATAAAGTGCATAATAGCCGCCTTATTTAACACCCTAACTATGTGAGTCCATTATGTCTTCTGAAGCTACAATGCTAGAACGCTGCCAATCAAAATGTGAATTATGTGCTGCTGACGCGCCACTTACGGCATACGCAGTTCCTCCGCACAGCCATGTGACAGTGGATTACGGCATCATGGTTTGTGATAAGTGTCTGGCTGAAATCGAAGAGCCAAAAGACATCAACCACTGGCGTTGTCTAAACGACAGCATGTGGAGCCAAGTTCCAGCAGTACAAGTCACTGCGTGGCGCCAACTAACTCGCTTAAATACTGAAAGCTGGGCACAAGATGCACTAGACATGATGTACATGGAAGAAGAGCAAATGAACTGGGCAATGACTGGCATGTCAGCAGATGACAAACCATTCGATTGCAACGGCGTTGAACTTAAGAAAGGTGACGACGTAACGGTAATCAAAGACTTACCAGTTAAAGGCACCAACCAAGTAATCAAGCAAGGTACGGTTATCCGCGGTATCAGCATCGGTGACGATCCTAAGCTTGTTTCTGGTAAAGCGAACGGCGGCCAATCTATGTACGTTATCGCAGAATACTGCCGTAAGAAGTAATCTAAAATTACTCTCGACAGATAAAACAAAGGCGCTCAATAGAGCGCCTTTGTTGTTTTTGAATTCATCACTTAGTCCCTTCTAGCATTGTATTTAAGATCTGCAAATGACTTTCTAATCCGTAGTGACGGTATTCATCTACACAGCTCCAAACCAGTTTAATCACATGACTGTCATCACTGGCTAATACAACGTTAAGATCGAGATCCGATAATGGTTTAAGCGGATTATTTGCTTGAACGCTTAACCTAAGGTTATCGACCGAGAGAATAGCCGCAATTACCGCTGTCCAGTAATAACGCAAAGACTGGGTTGGTTGATTGAGATATGGCGTAATGTAGCGCATAGCATGACAGCTGGTCACTGCATGTAATACTGTAAAGTCTCGGCTCTGCAGGTAGAGTTCTGCGACAAGCTCAGCTAATTCTTCTAGCACCAATGACTCTGGCGTTAGGTTCACTTTACTGAATACATCATGTTGGATCACCGACATCATACGTGAAGAAATTAATGATCCCTTTCTCTCTACACCATCAAATTCTGTGAGTGCATTTTCGACTATTTGGCCAAAGCCGAGTTCGCTTCGCGTGGGTAATTCAACAGGAAAATAGTTGCTAGCAAGATCAGCAAGCCCAAACGCTACTTCAGCACGATTGTTGACTTGAATACCGTAACTCAAACGTATTAATGCATGAAATGCCGATGCGCCACAGCCTTTCATTAAATAATCTAAGTGATGTTTAAGTATTGCCTCTATTCCTTCGCGTTCTACCTCTTGCATAAAATAGGCGAGGTATCGGTCAAATGCACTCTTGTTACCTAGCTCTTGCTTCCAATCCCTCATTGAGCTTGGTTTATTTGACTCGCGAGCAATTAGGCTTGGCGCATAATTGGCGTAATAGGCCTCCAATTGCGTTCTGTTTGCTCCTAGCTTTTCCAACGCGATTAGCGCCATCGGTAAGTGGTTTGTGTTGCCATTTTGCTTGGTTTCAATACCGTAGTTATGCGCTCTCGTTATAATCTCTGCCAACATTCGTTTATCTCATTTTATTGTGATGGGTTGAGAGCGATGCTAAGACCTTAAGTTAAGTTTAGGTCACGCCAATTGGAAGATTTTTGAGAGAGTAGTCACATTAATAACCCACTTCCTCCGCTGAGTTATTACTCTACATTTAGTGAGTGACAGCTTGCGTTCTCTCACAATTTTGCTGCTTATTTTTATGAATGAGAATGATTCTAGATTAAAACTTGATACACATCACTTTCGTGCTTCATTTGATTTATGTATGTTATTCAACCAGTAACCACATGTTTTATAAAATTACGATCAGGATGAATGCATGCTTAAGAAATCAGCGTTAGTTTGTTTATCTGCAGCTCAGTTAGTTGCCTGTGGCGGCGGAGGGTCAAGCTCTGACACTCCTCAGTCTCCTGCACCTCCCTTCACTACCGTCAATGTCGTTGACGGTTACCTTGAAAATGCGAGTGTTTGCGTTGACCGCAATTTAGATAACAAATGCAGCCCTAATGAGTTTATCGACACTAAAACAGATGCATTCGGTAGAATTGACTTACCGACATCGGATCTTAAATACCCGCTGATTGCCAATATCTTTGCTGGTGAAACGAAAGATTCTGATCATTTGGCACCTTCAAGTAAATCTTATCAAATGATTGCTCCTGCGGGCATTAAGACAATTAACCCTTTCACCACCATTGCTCATTTGTCCGGTCAAACAATTGAAGGTTTAGCTAACCGACTCAACTTAGCCCCTCAAGTGCTCACATTAGATTTCGTTGATAAACGTTCAGACAGCATTGATGCCGCAATCGCCCATCTGATTGCAAGATCGATCACCAAAGATTTCTCGTCTACGCTAGCTCAAACAGCCCCTTTAGAGCTTCAAGCCAAGATGGCTGCTTTCAAAGACAAAGCAGATACATTATCTAATGAATTGGATATCGTTGAACTCAACAAAAGAACTTTAAGGCAGTTACCTGATGGAAGTGTGACCAGCGATGAACTCATGGTTAGCTCGCTTGCTGATTACCTAGAGCAAAATGGAGAGTTTCAAATATCCAATATTGTTAATGATGGTTCCATGAAAACGGCGACATTCGATGGCACGAATGTATCAGGTAGTTGGACCGACTCGATTGAGCGCTCCTACTCAACCTCAAACAATCAACTCACCTTAGCTGCTACAAATTCAGAACCAGAGACTAAACTACAATTCATCTACTTATCTCACCACCTATCCATAGCTTATGATGAATCCTCAAAGAAATTACAAGCGTGGACACATAAAGAAATGTCGCCAGATATGGGATTAGCGATCCAAGACGATCAATTGCGATCTCAAACAATAAAATTGCTACAGCCTTCCACTATTGGCGAATTGGAGTTAATCACACTTAATTTTGCCGACGAAGGCAATCAAGTTGATATAGAGTTTTATGACGCTACCCCAGACACCACTGCCACATGGTTGATTGAGGATAACGGCTCAAATGTGCTGCATATCGACCCACCAGAGGGTTCGAAAGCGCCTAGAATTGCACTTTTAATTGTTGAAGATGCTGCGCAACACTGGCTTGCTTATAACCTTTCAACTAGAAATCCTGTGATTGCATTTAGTGATCAAGATCTAGCCCATCGAATAGTAGACTACTGGCGCGTTAGGAATGACCAATTTATCCACGGTCATTACGCACTCAGTGACATTATTAAGGGGAGCGAGTATCACTACTTCCCTATGACAAACTCAATGGACGCAAGCGATCTTTTTGCTGCCTATCAATTTATTGATGATAGCGAATTGTGTGAAGCCAATGCAGACAATTCTTGGGCATGTGGTTATAACTACAATCTACTTTTCAACGATTTAAGACTCTCTCATAAAGAGACTTACGATCTTAATTTCAGACGAAGCAATCAATTTCTAATCGGGTTAGGCGAGAATAACAACCCAGGTATTTGGCTTCGCAATCCACAAAACCGAATGATCACTCCGGAAAACAATTGGTTTAGCAGTAAAACTTGGTATTGGGTACGAGATATTAACTCTGATGCGAATGGCTCAGCTAAACCCACCATGGTTGCTCTGAAGTTTCTTGAAAATATTCAGGTGGAAATAGACGCACCAGACATAGAGCCCTTTACCACTGATTGGCAACTTCGTCCTTATGTGGAGAAGGATCGCGCATTCACCTCGGTTTATATCCCTATTCCAGAAGAACTTCGTGATACGCCATCCTTAAGAAATGAAGACTTCATTCAGTTCGCCGTTATGACAAAGGCAGATGACGCTATGGTAGTTGAAGTGCTCTCGACGCTGACTCTCTCGCGAGAAAACTTAATGCTACGTTCTAAAGATCTTGCCGAACTCCTCGTTGAACGCTGGGAAACCAATCAATAACTCATTCATCGCCAGTTTTTAAATTACAAAACTGGCGATTCTTGTTTTAGCTATCTTCAATAACAAATACTTGTTGTTGATTACCTTTTATCTCAGTAATGCTTTGTGGCGGTACTTTCTTCCACTCAGGACAACTTTCTAGAGGCTCTGATGCCAGAACCGTGCGCTGTTTGTCTTGTTTGATAAATATGGTCGGTGGTTCACTATCCGAGCTATATCTAACAACCCAAAAAGCCTTACCGTCTGACACGCAGATCGATGCTTTGAAAGGATCCTCAATTTCTTTCGCCTTAAGACTCGAAACAATCAAACAGATCGTTTTATTCAAAGCAGTGACAGGGTCGTCTTTCAAACCATTGGCCATTGCGAGAAGAAAGATCAGTTCACTGTCTGTTGTTCCTCTCCGTTGCAGGTACAAGGACTCCGGTAACTGACGCTCCAATTCGAACCTCACTTTTTCAAATTCACCGATCTGTCCATTATGAAGAAACATCCAGTTTTCTATAACGAATGGATGACAATTTGAGCGGGAAACCTGCGTGCCTGTCGATGAACGAACATGCGCCATAAAACGGTGTGAACGAATATGATGAGCGAGTGATCGAAGATTTTCATCCCCCCATGCTGGGAGTACTTCATGAAATTGTCCGGGAGTGTCACGCTCTGTGTACCAACCTAAACCAAATCCGTCTGCGTTTACTCTGGTCACGGCCTTTCTCGCTTCAATACTTTGGTGAACCAAAGAATGTTCAGGCTCATAAACAAGCTCATCAATGTATATAGGCTCACCTTGGTACGCTAACCATCGGCACATTTGACTTTCTCCCTGTCGTTATTGTGATACTTATTAATAAAACATCAGCTCAGGATTTAAGCAAGTGTTCAACAGACAAAGAAGAACCGATAAATACCTAAACAACCCGTGGATGCTACTGCTATAATGCGAGTTCAAACAAAGTCAGGTAATAATATGAAAATTTGTGGTGTAGAACTTAAAGGTAACGACGCGGTTATTTGTCTTCTTTCTAACTCTGAAGGTGTTATCCATCTTCCAGATTGCCGTGTTGGAAAAGTAAGCATTGCGGATGCGAATTCAACCGAAGAAGTGAAAAAATTCCAGTTCTCTTTTGATAAGTTAATGGAAGACTACAAAGTCGACAAAGTAGTTATTCGTCAGCGCCAAACTAAAGGTAAATTTACTGGTGGCGGTGTTGGTTTTAAACTTGAAGCTGCGATTCAATTGATTGACCGATTAGACGTAACAGTTGTCTCTCCAAACGATATCAAAGAAAGCCTAAAGAGAAATCCATTAGCGATTCAATTCAAAGACACTGGATTGAAACAGTACCAAGAGCAAGCATTCACAACAGCATATGCCTGTGCAATGAAACGATAATTCGTATTCGAATAACTAAAAAGAGCCTTTCAACAGGCTCTTTTTAGTTTGGATGTTATTCAATCATACCTGCGACGGTCTGAATTCTTTCAAAACTTCCCGGTTTGGTTACCCAAGCGACAACGGCATCGATATCTTCCAGGTCCGTTTGTAGATCAAACTGCCAATTTCCATTTCCCGATCGCGCTTGTAATCTTTCCATTGCGATAAAGTCGTGTTCTAACGATCTTCCTCTATTTTCGCCGTTTCGGATTTTCGAGAATCGATTGTTGGAGAGAAAGATTAACGTTGCATCGAAATTACCTTGTTTATCGAATTTCAATTGAAAATGATTACCTTTGCGAACCAATTGTAGTTTCTCTGCACTTTTGAGTTCTCTTGTGGGCAAATCACGATTCATCCAGTTGAAGAAACCTCGCCACTCTTTACCATCCACGACAAAACCAGGCGTATAAATACTGCCGACCAGATCGTACGCGTAGTACAGTCTTTGTAGCTGCGTATACTCGGGCTTGGCAAACTTATCGCTCCAGCCTAAGTGATCCCAATAATCAACGTGATAAGCAATCGGAATGATCTCTTTCCATAGCGAATCTTTGTGCTCAAATTTTGATAGAAACCTATCAGCAGGTGGACAGCTTGAACACCCTTCAGATGTAAACAGTTCAATGACCTGTGCAGGCGGACCTTCATGTGTCCAGATTTGGCCACTCGAGAGTAGTGATGCCACCGAAATAGCTAATAATGAGTTCATACCCAGCTCCAATACTTAACTAAACAGAGTGACCGTATCGGTGGCAATTCTATTTCACAGGCATAAAAAAAGCGCCAGCATTTCTGCTAGCGCTTTATACGATTAGGTCTATTTCCTTAGCGGTAAAGACCGATATCCTTTTGCATGTGACCAGACAAATCGTTCGCGTAGTAAGAACGCGGAGCGTTATCTGTGAAAAGAATATCTAATAAGTGTGCAATCAATCCTTTGAAAGAAACCGTGTAGGTTTTTTTGTCCATAGAGATAGGAGCGTTGATAGTGCTGATCTGCATTGCTTGTGCCATGATTGCCTCTCTATAAATCGTTTAATTCGTTTCGTTGAGGCAATAATAGGCAATAATTTAATGCGCAAAAAATGACTATTTTTCTAAATTCAAATTAGTTTTTCTAATAAAACAAATCAATAACAATTCATTTTTCACTTTATTCAATCAACCGGAAGTTTAACGCATGGTTATCCATGAATTTTGCATATATCAAAAATCACTTTCGTAAAACCCGCTTTGAGATCACAAATATTTTACACATATTTCCTATTCAAAGCGGATAACTATTACAAAGCTAATTAGTTTATTTACCAGTGGTTAAAGGCACATGCTCAACATCTTTTCTCTTTTTCAGAATTGATGCAATAACAGCAACAGTCATAGTGACTAACAACACCATGAGTGAAACTGGTGTTGGAATCTCCCATGCCGAACCCACCAGCATCATCTTAATACCGATGAATATCATAATGAATGAAAGTGCTGGTTTAAGGTAGATAAACTTATCCATCATTCCCTGCAAAACGAAGTACAAAGATCGTAGGCCAAGCAACGCGAACACGTTCGCTGCTAATACTAAGAATGGCTCTCTTGTAACCGCAAAAATTGCCGGAATTGAATCAAGCGCAAACATCACATCCATGAACGCAATCACGCCAATCACGATTGCCATTGGCGTAAGAAGTCTTTTACCCTTCTCTACAACCGTTAAAGCATTTCCGCGAAAATCATCTGTCACATTGGCAAACTTTCTAATCAGTTTTTCTGGTAATGGATTGATTTCGTCTTCGCCTTTATCGCGAGCGAGTTGGATACCAGTCCAAATTAAGAACAATGCAAACACATAGAGTAACCAATGGTACTCAGCCAGCAACTGCGCGCCAACCGCAATCATAATCCCGCGTAATATCAACGCACCAATAACACCCCACAGTAGAGCTCGTGGACGCAGATGCTCTGGAACCATGTACTGATGGAAGATGATCGCAAATACAAATAGGTTGTCTACGCTAAGAGATTTTTCAAGCAGATAACCCGTTAGGAATGATACTGTTGCTTTCTCGGCGCTATATGAACTTCCCGGCGCGTAAAAATCCCAAAACAGATAGATACTGCCAGCAAACAGAAACGCCAATAGGAACCAAAATACGCTCCACACTGCCGCTTTTTTAATGGTGACATTACCGCCACGAGTTTGCCAAATATCTAACGCAACCATTGCAAGCGTTAGAACACCGAAGCCAAGATAGGTAGAAGGGGTCATGTTTCCTCCAAAGGCGGAGGGATCGAAGAGAATTGATAGACGATCCCACCGCAAACAAAACAACCCACACAGCAAAAAGGCTATATGGAATCTTTGATTACGTTGGTCTCGTCGAAATGATGGCTCTGATAATCAGAAGCACCACTTATACTTACCGGATAGAACGACGTCTAACGAGATGACGATAAGTAAACCAGAGGCGACTACTCCCCAAACAGCGCGGATTGTATTCCTGTCTTGGCGTAACGTCTACTGAAAAAATCTAAAAAGGAGCAAATAATTGCTCCTTTTTACTTGTTGATGATTATGGTCATCAAACACCCGTCATTGGGACAAAATAAACCAGTGCACTCCAAACACCAATCCAACTGACAACGACGGCAACATCAATCCAATCTTTCCACATAACTCCCCCAAGTCATCGCTAATAGGATTATCGTGGAAAAATCAGCAACCTTTGTGCCAACCAACTTGGCTGGTGGTATTCAGGCCACGGTTAATGGTTTCAGGGTGCTGTTTGAGCAATGCAATAAAGCAATCAGCCATTGATTCGGTTGTCACAACTCCCTCGCCTTTCATACGGCAAATGGCCTCATACCCTTCTTTACCTTTCATGGTATACGCTGAAGATGTGCCTTTATAAAATCGTTCGGGATCAATAGGTTGCCAACCATTACTAGGGCGGAAGATACTTAAGTTTTTAATGCGGCTACCTTTAGCGGATTCGAAATCGTAATCAAAGCTTAAGTTATACGCGTATGGATAAGAGCCATCACCTGTACCTTCAACACCATTGTTCAACGCATTATCTATCGCCCCCTCGAGGGTAGCGGCAATGTCTTTGCCTTTCAGCTCATAAACACCGATCGGAACGGCAAACGGTAGCAGTTTTCCGGCAATATCTGCCACAGAGATATTCCCGGCGTTAAGAGATGTGCGTACTCCACCAGCGTTGTGAATCGCAAACTCCACTTCAAAACCTTGCTGAGTCATCATATAAGCGAATGATTCAGCGACCAGCGGCGCGAGTTGGCTCGGCCCGATTTCATCAGGTACGCGGATATGGCGCAGAGAGTGATTCGCAGTTGCAATAACGTGACGTTGTAATGCTCTTACCTGACAGGTGTACTTGTCCATAAGTAGCTGTTGCACTTGTTGATCTTTCTTGCATACCCAAACATTTTCGTGCTGGTCAATATAACTACGGGCAAGCTTATAATTATCGCTTTCTCCGGTTTCGCTCATACTTGCATCAATAAAGACGCGACGGCCAAGTAATAACTCGTTTTTACCGTGAAACTCAACCACTTCGCCTGACGCATCAAATTCAATGTCACAGTGGCCCATACTTAAAGAGTGATAGCCGGATTGAACAACGTGAGTTCCGTTGATCTTAATCCCATATGGATCATCGGCTTTCAACCCCAGATTAGAAAAGTCCCCTTGGAGTCGATGACTATGACCGCCGACGATAAGCCCAATGCCGTCGACTCTTTCAGCCATATCAAGATCAGCATCGTAGCCCATGTGGCTCAACAGAATGATTTTGTTGATACCTTGAGCGCGAATAGCGGAAACTGTTGCTCTTGCGGTGTCGATTGCATTAACAAATGGAGTATCTATATCCGGGTTGGAAATATCAGCCATTTTGTCTAATGCGAGCGAAAAAATAGCAATCGGCTCATTTTGGGCATATTTGATGATCCAGCTAGCTGTTTTTGCATCGGAATTAAAGGCTTTTACTAAGTCGTTATCACTTAATCGACAAGTTTTATTGATATCTTCGTTCGATAAATCCCAATTCCCCGCAAGCAATGGAAACTCGATCTGTTTTGCAAACTGTGCAACGGGTAAGTTGCCCATATCCAACTCATGGTTGCCTAGCGCCATAGCATCAATCGATAACGCATTAAGCATGGTCGCGTTTGCTTCTCCCTTGAACAGCGAGAAGTATAGAGTGCCTTGGAAACAATCGCCTGCGTGTAGAAGCAAGAAGGCTTGATCATTCTCTTGCGCGAGTTGCAGCAGTTGCTTTTTACGGGTAGCAATGCGAGCAAAGCCACCAGCACTGACATAAGGCGTGAGTGTTTGCCCTTCGATGTTGAGCGTAAACTGCAGTGACGTAGGTTCAAAATAGGAGTGCGTGTCATTAATGTGCGCCAACTTAATTCTTGCTGGCTTATTGTTTTTATATTTCATAATTTCATTCTCTCTTTTCAGCTACATCCTAACGCATCCAAGGTGACAAATTCATTAAAATTCACAAATTTCTTGTAATAGCTATCTGTTATACATCTATTTAGTTGATGTTTGTCATGTTGAAGTTTGTTCCTGTCATTCAGCTGAAAGTTAAGTTTGTGAGGTAACCTTCTGCTTATTCGAAACTTTTCTATTATGCTTAAAGTTGAAGTAGCGAATCTGGAGTTACTATATGCTGCTAGAAAGGATTGAAATATCAGGTTTTCGAGGTATTAAACGTTTATCGATCGCCTTCGACGAGCTGACAACCTTGATAGGCGAAAACACTTGGGGCAAATCATCGTTACTCGATGCGCTTTCTGTTGCCCTACCAGCTGAAGGTGTCCCTTATCAATTTGAGATGACTGATTTTCACGTCGACTATTCTATTGCTCACCCACAAAGCCAACATTTACAGATTGTTCTCAGCTTAGTATCTACTGATAAGAATGAAATGCAGTCCGGCCGTTATCGGAAAATCAAACCAGTATGGATTCAAGATGAGGAAGGAACCAATCGAATCATTTATCGCTTGAGTGCCAGCCGCGACGGTTATGATATCAATACTCGGTACGCCTTCTTAGACGAGCAGGGAAACCCAAAGCCCCTTCATCACTCTGAAAAACTCGCCCAAGAATTGATGACACTGCACCCTGTGATTCGATTAAAAGATTCACGTAGGTTTGAGCGCCCTATCACTCTCAACGGCGACAGCAATAACCGCATAGAAAAAAGAATCAACAATACTTGTCGCCGTCTCATGGCGGTTCCAGGACATGTTAACAAAGGGGAAATGCGCAGTAGTTTAAATTCGATGGGGGTTCTAGTTGACCACTATTTTTCCTTCAAATCCAATACGCGTAAAAACCCACGCAAGCAGCGTGATGGGATATTCTTTAACTCTTCTCCTAGCAATAAGAGCTTATCTCAAGTCGTTGAAGAGAATGACAAACAAACTCGATTGCTGTTTATGGGCTTATTAAATGCGTATTTGCAAGCAAAAGGCCCCAATCAACTTAGACGCTGTGCTCGCCCACTATTGATCATTGAAGATCCTGAAGGCCGCTTACACCCAACTCACCTCGCACGCGCATGGAGCTTACTGCAATTATTGCCAATGCAAAAAATTCTGACCACCAACAGTGGCGAGTTATTGGGCCAAGTCCCTTTACACTCGATCCGCCGTTTAGTCCGACAGTCAGACAAAACCATTACCACTTACCTACCCGCCCAAGGCCTGAGCCGAGACGAGCTGCGCCGTATTGGTTTTCATATTCGCTTTCATCGTTCAGGCGCACTCTTTGCGAGATGCTGGCTTTTGGTAGAAGGTGAAACAGAAGTATGGCTATTCAACGAACTTGCTAACCAATGTGGCTATAACCTTGCAGCAGAAGGCGTTCAAATTATCGAGTTTGCTCAATCAGGCTTGAAGTCTCTACTCAAGGTCGCAAAAGCATTTGGTATTGACTGGCATGTTGTAACAGATGGCGATCCTGCGGGTAAAAAATATGCCGCTGCGGTAAAAGCTCAACTCGGTAACGATCAGGAGCGCCACCGCTTAACGGAACTGCCCGACCGAGACATAGAGCATTATCTTTACAACAACGGTTTTGAAAGCTTTTTCAAAGAGAAAGTACGTATCCCGCTTGATCACCCAATCCCGGCCAAAAAAGTAGTAGCGAAAGTGTTGAAGAAGTTCGCTAAGCCTGATTTAGCCTTAGCCATCGTGTCTCACTGTGAAGAACGCGGTATTGAATGCATCCCGATCCTCCTTAGATGGACGCTAAAACGTGTCATCACAATGGCGAATGGCAATACATAAAAAAGCGGCATTGATTATTACAATCAATGCCGCGTATCACTAGATACAAATCAATCGGGGGTTGCCATTATCATCAGGCTGATAGTGGCAGCACAATCAAGCTCTCGTTTGAAGCTCCGAGTTTGACTGCGTTTGGTTGAACTTCTGATGCAACCAAAGTCCGCTTGCCTTCATTAGGTAACCGAAAATGCCTCCCAAAATGAGCGAAGGGATAACCAATTTCCAGTTGCCATCAGCAGCAAACGTGGCACAACAACCAATGAATGTCCCTGGGATGTAAGCAAGCAAACGTTGTTTCGCTTGTACGCACATGAAAAATGCAACAACCGCAGTAATCATATAACCCAAGATTTCAAGAGACGCGAATTGTGAAGCGTGGATAATCACCATCGCCCAAAACACACCTGTCATATTAGTCATCAAACTTTCGCTTAGACCTTTCAGCCCGCTGTTTGGTGACGCAAAGTAACTAGTACACCCTAAAAATCCAGCCCAAGAGAGTAGACCCAATGTAATGGCTATCCATCCCCATAAGCCAGAAAGAATTCCTGTTGTTAATGCAATTGCGACTAGTGTGCTCATAACGGCCTCGTTGTGTGTTTTTTGACACATCAAAAGTACAAGTAGGCATATTAAGAAGATTTGATACTGATAGTTAATATGCAGATCACACTATTCAGGTAACAAAATAAAGAAACAACAATAAATACGTGATGCAATCGATATTTCAACAGAATTAGGTAATACCAGATTAGGCGCTCATCAGACAAAAACGATTATAAAATCGTCGGCTTGCCTTTCATCATTCTAAGACCTTCGCGTTTGATACACTCTACGAGAGGGTTTTCAATCATATCTGCGCGCCAAATAAAGGATAGAGTTCGCTCCATGTTGAGATCAGGCACATTCAGCGCAACCAATTGGCCACTTTCAATATGTCGCTCTACGTCGAGGTAAGGAAGGCAAGTTAGATACTGTCCGTGTTCTACCATGCTGCGCAAAACTGGAACGTGTTCATATTCACGCCACACATCCAGATCTTCAATTAAATGATGAATAGAGCTATCAAAAATCATGCGAGTACCACTTCCGTGCTCCCTTAACACCCAGCGAGCTTGTTCAAGTTGGGCTAGGCTGACCTTTTCTTGTTGTGAAAATGGATGGTGAGCAGCCGCGACAACCGTTAAGTGATCTCGACACCACACTTCTTGATGAATTCGGTTGTCATCGCAGCGCCCTTCTATGATCCCGAGATCATATTTGTAGTCCAATACACCTTGAATAACGCTGTCAGTACTCTTAACTTTTAGGGAAATTCGCATCTCAGGAAATGAATTATCAATAATACTGATAAGGTCTGGAACTAAGTGCTCCGCAGGTGTTTGACTCGCCCCGAGCTTGATATGTCCACTGAGCAAATGCTGCTCATAAAAGCCCATTTCAATCTGTTGTGCATCTTGAAGTAAGCGCTTTGCTTTAGGTCTGAGCCACATCCCCCAATGAGTAAGAGCCATTTGCTTCCCTTGGCGCTCAAATAAGGGTCTACCCAACATTTTTTCGAGTTGAGATAGCGACATACTGGTCGCTGATTGCGTTAAAGAGAGCTTGTCGGCTGCGAGGCTGACACTACCCGTGTTCGCCACTGCGTCAAATACTGCCAATTGTTTTAATGAGTAACGCATTACGCTCCTATCCTTGATTTATTTGGCTTTAACCTGATTAGGTTTATACGTAAAACTATTTATAAATACGCAAGCCGTTTCATTTTACCTTGCCCCAACGCTATATCAATAAATTTGATAAAGATTTTAAATATTATCAATTTTACCTCTACTCCCAACATCCCTAATCTGAATTGGCAACGCAGCAATACTGCTTGCAAACATTAGGAGGTAACTATGTATTTCACTGGGGAGTGGCAATGACACAAGCACAAACCAACAACCAATATTTCTCACCGGTAGAAATGATGGCAGAGGCAGAAAAGTTTGCCCTGAGTAAAGCAAAGAAAAGCAGCGGTATGACATTAAGCTTAGCCATTATGGCTGGTGCATTTATCGGACTTGCCTTTCTTTTCTATATCACAGTCACAACAGGCAGCACCGATACCGGTTGGGGGTTAAGCAGACTAGCTGGTGGCTTAGCATTCAGTATGGGTTTAATTCTCATCGTGATATGCGGTGGCGAACTATTTACTAGTTCAGTGTTGTCGAGCATCTCTTGGGCAAACAAGCAGATTAGCTTTGGCAAGATGCTTTCGATTTGGGGCAAGGTCTACGTTGGCAACTTCATCGGCGCAATGATCTTACTACTTATCGTTTCTGCGGCGGGTTTATACCAAATGGACCACGGTCAATGGGGATTAAATGCGTTAAACATCGCACAGCATAAACTGCACCACACACCTGTTCAGGCGTTTGCTCTAGGCGTGTTATGTAACCTGCTTGTTTGTTTAGCAATTTGGTTAACGTTCAGTAGTGCCAATGCATTAACTAAAGCAGCGATGACCATTATGCCAGTGGCAATGTTCGTCTCTAGTGGCTTTGAACACTGTGTCGCAAACATGTTTATGGTTCCACTTGGCATTGTTATCCAAAACTTTGCACCAGACGCATTCTGGTCACAAGTCGGCACAACGTCCGCGCACTACGCAGACTTAAACATTTTCCAATTTGTAACAGCGAACCTTATTCCGGTCACGCTAGGTAACATCGTCGGCGGTGCAGTTTTAGTTGGCCTAGCTAACTGGTGCATCTACCGCAGACCACAACTAAAAGCAGCATCAGTTGCATCTATCACTACAACCACAAACATTACGTCAGTTAAGGAAACCACTATGAACGCAAACATCCTAGTTAAAGATATCATGAACCCAACTCCAGTCATTCTAAGTGCAGAGATGACCACGCCTGCTGCAATCGACACTCTTCTGGACAACAACATGGTAAGCGCGCCTGTCGTGGATGTTGAAGGCAGACTGGTTGGTTTCTTTTCAGCACATGACGTCATGGTTGACCTATGGTGCCAAGACTACCTACCAACTCAAGGCCAAAAAGTTGTCGATTTAATGGCTCGCGATGTGATTGCTATCGACGCGACCGATAAATTGGTTGATGTCGCCGAGTTCCTTTGTATCGACAAAGAGCAGCTTTACCCAACAACAAGCATGGGCATTGCAACAACCTTTACCACCTTATCTTTAGAAGAGCGCGCAAAGAGTATCAAAGTGAACAAACCGCACGTGTTACCAGTGATTGAAAACGGCAAGTTTGTTGGTGTGGTGGCTCGTCAAAACGTATTGGCTTCCCTACGCCGTGTCTATGGTGAGCGAGTGAGCTTAGTAGAGAAAGAACTTGAACTAGAAAGCGCGTAACAAACAAAAATAACAACGTGATGTTCGCTAGGAATTTGGTCGGGAAATAAGTCGCTTGACCAAAAAAGCCCTCTACTTCGGTAGAGGGCTTTTTATTTTAAATAATGATTGGGTTACTTCTGGATGCCTTCTACGAATAGCTCCATATCAACATAACTTGATGCGCCCATAACTGCGATACCAAAATCCGCCAACTCTAAGCGAGTTGTACCGCTGAAACCAGCACGCTCACCACCCCAAGGGTCTTGACCTGCGCCAATAAATTCAGCATCAATCGTAATTGGTTTAGTCACACCGTGCAGACTTAAGTTACCGACAACATCCAGCTTACCGTTACCTTTGTCGACAACACTGGTACTTGTGAATGTTGCAGTTGAATACTTAGACACATCTAAGAAGTCACTACTACGAATATGCTTGTCACGTTCAGCGTGGTTAGAGTCAAGACTTGTCGTATCAACATTAACTGTTACTTTTGATGCTGAAACATTGGCTGGATCATAAGAAAACTCACCATCAAATGTGTTGAAGCGACCTTTTGTAAAACTATAACCTAAGTGACTGACTTTAAAGTTGATTGAAGCGTGTGCTCCTTTAGTATCAATCACATAGTCCGCTGCGCTCGCACCAAATGGCAATGCCATCGCCATAGCTAGTCCGGTAGCAAATAACCTTTTTTTCATTTTGAAGCTCCTATCATTTTGCGTAGCGTGTTGTCTTTATTAATAAAGTGATGTTTCAATGCGGCAAGCGCATGCGCAGCTGCCATTAAAATTAATGCCCAACCAGCATAGAAATGGATGACACCCGCCGTGTCGGCTTGGTTTTCAAACAATGCACCAGCGCCTGGTACAGTAAATAGGTTGAAAACATCAATTCCACGTCCATCTTCTGTTGAGATCAAATAGCCAGAAACAAATAGAGCGATCAATGCAACGTACATAGCCAAATGAACGACTTTTGCACCTGTTACTTCAATAGCACTACCTTCAACTTTTGGTGACGGCGTCACATGTTTCCAAACAATCCGAAATAGCGTTAGTAATGCCAACAGCATTCCTATTGATTTGTGCCAGTGAGGTGCTGTCCGGTACCACTCACTATAATAAGAGAGATCAACCATCCAAAGCCCAACAGCAAACATGCCGATTACAACAACCGCTGATACCCAATGAATTATCCGAGCAACTGGGTTGTAATTTTTTACTTCCGACTTCATCGTTTGTTTTCCGCTGTAAATGAATATCTTTATCGTTAAGAGTATTCGATACCTCTTTTGTAAAACAGATTATTTACCATTCTTTACATTAAGGTAACGATTTGAACTTGATGAAGTCGTTCGAAATTTTTGAAGGAACTTTTTCAAACTTGAAATTAAAGATTAAAACTCACTAATTTGTTCGATTTCGTATATTTCATCACCAATATCCATCATTTTTCTTTCCATAATCGCTTTAGCATCTTCTAACCCCTTGTTGTAAAAGGTTGGCCCGAGCTTCTCGACGATAAAGTCAAACATAAATTCAGCATCAAATTGACCAATTTCAACGTCTAGCTCTTCTTCCAAATAGGTTTGTAGAGATTCAGCCATCGCCTGTTTTTGTTGTGATGTAAATTCAATCTTAGACATAAACCATTCACGTCCTTTAAGTTTTTCGATAATAAATGTAACTGAGCATAACATGTGCGTGGTAATGTAGTGCAACTGTTGCTAAGTCAGGGAGTGATCGATCTTGTTGCTGGATGTGTTAATTCAAAGCGTAAATGAGTTTCAAGCAGACTGCATGAAACTGTGTGAGAAGCACTACCCGACTATCCACAACCGTGGCATGAGCGAACATCATTTAGGATTGGCTTTTTCCCGCAGAATTTCGCGTACTCTCAATGAGTTTGGTCATAGTTATGATTACCAAGCACTCGACTGCAATCCAGCTTCCGACAACCCACATCATTATCGCGTGAGTTCTGATATTGGCACCGTATGGATTTTAACTTCGCATTTGGTTAGCGCAGGCAGTTCTTGCCGCAACAAACAATTTAAAACCATCGCTCAGTGGCAGGAAGAATATGGCTTTGCCGTCCAGCCCAATGATCTGCTTTTACTACTTACGGATCACTGGATCACGCGCAGTAAGCAAAGTAGAGAGCTTCTCCATTGGTGGACTGGTCAACTTCCAGATGAAATCGATGAATACCGAACTCAAGGTATTAGCCTATATGAAAGTGAATCTCAGTTATCTCGCTCGTTAGAACAGCATTTTAACTTAACTCCCTACTACGTTAAGTTCACCCACCCATTAAAGCGGTCGACCGATAAACAACTCGTGAGGAAATACATTCAGTTGTATTCAGTGATTCAACTCAGCTAATCCTCAAATTGTCATCACACATTAATTAAAACCAGCAATACTTTAAGTATGATGGATTTAGTTAATGGTGCCATGAAAAAACTCAAGCGCTATCAATATGAACGTTATGCTGTTCTCTGCAATCTTGCCTACTCACCAGTTTTAAAACAGACTCGATATGGATTTGCTCCTAAAGGGCAGCGAGTCATCAATAATCGGTTTGGTAAACCTATGATCCGAGTTTTGTGGCGCAATGACCATGACGAGGTTGTAGTGGTGATAAAAGGTTCGCACAATGTCATTGACTGGCTTTTCAATCTTAAGTTATGGAAACGCTCCTGCCACTCTCTACTGCTCGACTACCCAATACACGCAGGGTACTTATCACTCATTTGCCAAGAAAGTCGACCTAACCATAAAGAGGATAAGTTAGGTGCTTCAATTTACGAACAGCTCCTATCGGTTCTTGAGCCACATATAAAAGAAGGGAAACGCATTACGTTTACCGGGCACTCCTCCGGTGGCGCGCTTGCCTGCGTATTGGCAGATACAATAGAAAAACAATACCCGAAATCAATTAAGCGTGTTGTGACATTTGGCCAACCAGCTTTTGGTGGTTTCAAAATGACAAAACACTATCGACTCAATCACAAAACTTATCGAATTTGCTGTGATCTGGATATTGTTACTTTTCTACCTCCGCTGCCAGGGCTCTATCTTCATGTAGGTAAGCTGTTATGGCTGTATAACGGCAAGATTTATGAAAACACACCAACTCTGATTCGATTAAGTCGCTCTGTTGCATCTTGGCTAATGCGTCCATTTTCGTATCACTTAATGTCAAAATACATTCGCAACAAAGACTTTTTTGACGAGCGATGAACTTGGAATCTTTTAATTCGTTGACGAAGTTAATATTAGCCCTCACTTATGAAAATAAGTAATTGACAGGTTTATCGACATGTCAATATTATGTCATCTGTTTGCACTATTTCATACGGAAACGTTAATTCTCCGAGGTCTCCTTTTAAAAATGATTCTCACAACTAAGAGTCAATTCCAGCGCTGTTTAGATATAAATGATAAGCAACATTACATTGCTAAATATAATGACCTAGTTCTGTCGAGTGTTTTTCAACCTATCTTTGACCTCCATGACAAAATTGTGGGCGTAGAAGCTCTTGTTCGAATTCGTGACGCAGACGCTAATCTCATACGACCTGATATTTTCTTCGGTTCGGACACCTTTTCTACCTCAAACAAAATCAACGTCGAACGTCTTAGCCGAGTTATACATATTCGCAATTTCTCACAGTCAGATTATCGCTCTAAGAAGTTATTTTTGAATGTTTTACCAATCGCTGGTGAAATGTTAGCCGTCGAAGATCTAAAAAATGGTTTATTGGTTCGTCGACTACGTAATCTAAACCTTACGAGCTCCCAACTCGTCATGGAACTAATTGAACTCGATTGCCTCAACGAAGATTACTTAAAGATTGCTATGGCCCGGTTAAAAGAAAACGGTTTTAACGTTGCCATTGATGATTATGGCGTTTGCGCTTCCAATGAAGCACGAGTTCAAGCTATCAACCCACACATAATAAAACTTGATCGTTCACTCTTGCTTAGCTATTGCGACGGCGATAAAACACCTTTGCTCGATTCCATTAAAGTTGCCAAAAGTGTTGATGCGATGACTGTGGTTGAGGGTATAGAAACAGAAGAGCAACTATCTCTTATGAGAGAACTAAACATAGATATGTATCAAGGTTTTCATTTGGCAATGCCAGAGCCTTTACCCTCCCTTTCAGCAACTAAAGTAGGCTAATCAGCTCTTTCTGTCGATCGACTATCCGCCACTGCATAAGCACTCTCTAGTGAACTTTTCCACCAAAAGCGGTTGATCGAGTTAAAATTTTCACGTTCCGCAAACTCATTTCATTAACATCTACAGTACGCCATACAAACAATACTAAACACTAAAATTAATAACATTATCAATTTATTGCTCTAGATCATCAGAACATTAAGTTGATCTCGTGCTACTAGCCAGTTTTTTGTACATTCCTATTCATAGTTTGAAACAGTTTTATACAAATCCAATAATGATAGGGTGAATTCTATGCTGGAGCTCTTACTCGGTTTGGCAGTAACTATTGCCGTCGGTTATTTTATTGTTAAAGGCTACAAAGCCGCAGGTGTTCTTTTAACTGCCGGTCTTGTCCTTTTAATTCTTACAGGTCTTCTTGGTCACACTGTGCTACCTGCAAAGGTCGCATCTACCGGTAATATGTTTACCGACTCATTAGAGTACGTTAAATACATGCTTCAATACCGTGGCGGCGGCTTAGGTATGCAAATCATGTTGCTGTGTGGTTTCGCCTCTTATATGACTCATATCGGTGCGAATAATGTTGTTGTTAAACAGTTTTCTAAACCTCTCTCAGTGATCACTTCACCATACGCTCTTCTTGTAGCAGCGTATATCGTTGCATGTCTTATGTCTTTAGCCGTAAGCTCAGCGACAGGTCTAGGTGTTTTGCTAATGGCAACGTTATTCCCGATGATGACTGCAATGGGTATCTCTCGCCCAGCAGCAGTTGCGGTATGTGCTTCTCCTGCGGCTATCATTCTGTCTCCTACCTCTGGTGATGTTGTTATCGCTGCAGAAAAATCGGGGATGGATTTGGATCTCTTTGCAGTACAAACTGTTCTGCCAGTTTCACTATGTGCAATCGTTGTTATGGCGGCCGCAGCATTCTTTTGGAACAAGTACTTAGATAAGAAAGAAAATACGCCAATGGAACGCGTAGACATTTCTGAAATCGAAGTGAAAGCCCCAGCTTATTACGCGATACTGCCTTTCCTACCAATTGTTGGCGTATTCTTGTTTAACGGCCGTACCATTCCTGGCTTGAAACTGGATATCTACACCATCGTTGTACTTTCTATTTTCCTTGGCGCAATAATTGACTTCGTCACTAAACGCTTTAAAGGTAAAGAGACACTGGAAGACTTGGAATCTTGCTACCAAGGAATGGCTGACGCGTTCAAAGGCGTGGTCATGCTTTTAGTCGCTGCAGGCGTTTTTGCACAAGGCTTGATGTCTATCGGCGCAATCGACAACTTGTTGCACCTTGCTGAAACTGCAGGCGCTGGTGGTATTGCCTTGATGCTTATCCTAACTGGTTTGACGGTTGCAGCCGCAATCGCGACAGGTTCAGGTAATGCTCCTTTCTACGCGTTCGTTGAGCTCGCTCCATCACTGGCAGCTAAAATGGGGTTGAACCCAGCCTTCTTAATCATTCCAATGCTCCAAGCTTCAAACCTAGGTCGTACGATTTCACCAGTATCTGGCGTTGTTGTTGCGACTTCTGGTATGGGTAAAATCAGTCCGTTTGAAGTTGTGAAACGTACATCAGTACCAGTGCTATGTGGCTTGGTAACTGTGATTTTCGGTACACTTGTTTTGGTTCCAATGACCGCTTAACTTACCGACTAAATAAAAACGGGCGCTCAATGCGCCCGTTTTTTAGCTCTTTCTCTTTACTGAATATTTAACAGTAAATCGCATTCATTATTTGCTTTCGCCATAACGCTCTAAATAAAGCACCGTTGCCGCTGTTCGTGATGGCACTTTAAGCTTCTTCAATAAGCTTTTCATATGCACTTTCACTGTCGACTCGGAAATAAACAAGGTGTCGGCAATTTGTTTATTGCGATCACCCTTAGCGACTTCTTTTAGGATCTGCATTTCTCGATCAGTCAACTCATCGAAGATATTTGAGCTATTCTCTCTATCAAGCAGATACTTAGATATCTCCTGACTATACGCTTTGTTACCTTGTAACGTAGTTTTAAGCAATTCTACCAATTCATCAGGTTCAGTATCTTTTAATAGATAACCATCCGCGCCAGCTTTGACGATGGCTTCAATATCAGCAGGGCTGTCTGATACCGTTAAGATTACGATAGATGCGTCACAATCGTCCGCTCTTAAAGCGTTCAGCGTATCTAAACCAGACATGCCTTTCATATTCAAATCAAGCAAAATTAGGTCGGGCTTATGTTCATGATTCAATGCAACAGCTTCAGCACCATTACTTGCTTCTGCGACCACCTCAAACTCATCTTCAAAGCTAAGTAACTGGTGAATACCGCGTCTCATCAGTGGATGATCATCCACGAGTAATACTCTACATTCGGTCAATGTTTGATTCCTTAATCTTTGGATATTCTAACAATACTTCACAACCTTGATTTGCCTGACTCGTAACAACGAGCGTTCCACTTAATCGTGATGCACGCTCTTGCATAATGCTCATTCCATAATGGTTTAGCTTTTCTACAGTACTATCAAAGCCTACACCATCATCCTTAACCGATACTACTACCTTTGTGTCGGTTTCATGACATTGGATACAAATATGTTCAGCATTTGCGTGTTTAATTGCGTTGATCATCGCTTCACGGATCAGTTGCAGTAAATGCACTTGCTGATTAGCATCGAGTTCAATAGAAGACAATTCATTGTTAAGAGTAATTTGTGATTCTGTACGGTCTGCTAATTGCTCTGTCAACTCAGTGAGCGCATTACCAAATGTGCCCTCTTTGATTGACAATCTAAATGTCGTTAGCAATTCGCGTAACTGTGTGTATGCAGATGATAGCCCAGTATCAAGCTCCGCAAGAATTGGGGTTGTTTTCCCAAGTTGATCGCTCTCTGGCAGCTTCGCCATCCCGCGCTTGAGTAATGATACTTGGATTTTCAAATAAGATAACGCTTGCGCTAAAGAGTCATGCAGTTCTCTAGCGATAGTGGCCCGTTCTTCCATAAGTAACAATTGCTCAGCTTGACGTTGCGCCTGATTGTAGTACACCGCTCGCGATAATATTTGTACGAAGTTATCGATCAACGCTTGGTCAGGACAAGGCAAGGTTACTTTCCAATATAAAACGCCAAGTTCGACGCCATCTAGTGACAAAGGCTTACTCTGGCAATCACAATTGCAGGCGGCGCACTCTTCACCTTCCGTAAGAACCAAAGGGCGTTCACCTTGCTCAATAATCTCAAGCTTAACTGCAGAGATCCCTTCTAAGCTGACAATATGCCGTAAGATCGCTTCAAAATTATCCTGAGTGATCCTTGAAGCCGTCAGCTCTTGAGATGAATTGTACAAAACTTGAAGTGAATCTTTCGCATGTTGAAGCTTTTTCGTTTTCTCATTCACTGCCTGCTCCAAGCCTCGATAAAGCTTACCAAGATCAGCAGCCATGGTGTTGAAAGTTCGCGTTAATATGCCCATTTCGTTGTCGCTGTGAACATTTAGCTCAACGTCAAAAGATCTTGATTTGATCTGCTCACTTGCTTGCACTAAAGCATTGAGTGGCCTAACAATTTGCCTGCGTACATAGTGAACAACAAATATACCTACGATCAAGATTCCACCAAGCCCTAGGCCACCAACCCATGCAAGTTTAATCAGCTTTTGTTCAGAAAAGTTTTGTAGTTTGAATACGAATGCATCGATTTGATTAACAAAGCCTGCGACCAACACTAGATAACGATCCCTATCTTGGCTTCTTAATACCTGCTTTAGTTCATGCCAACGAACAATGATTCGATAGTAATCGTGGGTAATGTCTTCTGGTACTGTCCAGCCTTGTAGCGCTTTCATCGAAGGTGAGTAAATAGAATGCTCAAACATTTCTATGTGCTGCGTGTAATCAACGGAACTGATCTGAATATCATGAGCTAATCGATAGCTCTGCATTCTCATAGAACCAGCCACATTGACCGCTTCAGCGTCATTTAAGCTTGAAGCTAACGTTATTATCGCAAAACTAGTTGTCGCCACCGACAACGCGAGAATAAGTCCCATCGCTTTTGCGACCGTTCTTGTGACAGAATTTTTCACACTTTTAAACACAACTTCACCGCAGTTAAAGGTTTCATTTAACTTCATTAATTTGTTTATTTACCTTGGCGAGCACAATATGTGATCAAAGCCATCGGAATTTATTGATCTAAAACAAAAAGCCACCCTAATTAACCCCTAAGGGGTATTTATACAAATGTGTCAAAACTTACAATTTATGTGAGCTTAAATGACAGTTTATTAATAACAAGTATGGACTATGCTTAGTTCATATTAACTAGTTTCAGGTATCTAAGTGGTAGACCTAACAAAGCGTCGAATTTTTGCACGTCAGATCATTGATGATTCATCCGTTCGCCTACCTTGGTTGGCAAATGCATCGACATTTACCGATCAGTGTACTCGCTGTGGTAAATGTGTCGATAGCTGCGAGACGCGCATTATCACAAAAGGCGATGGCGGTTTCCCTACCGTAGACTTCACATTAGATGAATGTACGTTCTGTTATCAGTGTGCCGAAGTGTGTCCTGAACCGCTATTTACGGCAAAGACAGAACAACCTTGGAATGCAAGAGCTACTATCAATGATGATTGTTTAGCTCAAAAAAATGTCGAATGCCGAAGCTGTGGAGATATGTGCGACACCATGGCAATCCAATTCAAATTACAAATCGGCAAAGTTGCACAACCGAGTATAGAGCTTGATGAATGTAATGGTTGCGGTGCTTGCGTCGCTGTATGCCCTACCTCATCAATCAATGTGAGCAATTTATAATAAAACGGAATCAACCTATGTCACTTAATGAAGTGCACATTTCTAGCCTAGTTGTGCATTGCGCGCCAGAGCAACTCACCGAAATCAAAGCACAGATCGAGCAATTTGATAATGCTGAAATTTATGGTGACAGCCCAGAAGGCAAAATCGTAGTAGTACTTGAAACTGAAAACCAAGGTTTTATTACCGATACGATCGAAGCAATCAACAACCTACCGAATGTTCTCAGCACCGCACTGGTTTATCACCAAATCGAAACGGAGCTTGATGAAGATGGAACACACAATAACAACACTGGAACTCAATATTCCCAAACCGAGGGTGAAGTATGAAGATGACAAGACGAGCGTTTGTTAAGGCAAACGCAGCAGCATCAGCAGCAGCGGTCGCAGGTATCACTCTACCGGCGTCTGCTACTAACCTGATTGCTAGCTCAGACCAAACTAAAATTACATGGGACAAAGCACCTTGTCGCTTCTGTGGTACTGGTTGTTCTGTTCTTGTAGGTACGCAAAACGGCAAAGTTGTTGCGACACAAGGTGACCCTGAAGCACCAGTAAACAAAGGCCTTAACTGTATTAAGGGCTACTTCCTTTCTAAGATCATGTACGGTCAAGATCGCCTTACCCAGCCACTTCTTCGTATGAAAGACGGTCAATACGATAAAGATGGTGAATTCACTCCGGTTTCTTGGGACGTGGCATTTGATACCATGGCCGAAAAGTGGAAAGACGCACTTAAGAAACAAGGTCCAACAGGTGTTGGCATGTTCGGTTCTGGTCAGTGGACGGTAATGGAAGGTTACGCTGCTGCGAAAATGATGAAAGCTGGTTTCCGTTCTAACAACATCGACCCGAATGCCCGTCACTGTATGGCTTCAGCGGTAGGCGCATTTATGCGTACATTTGGTATTGATGAGCCAATGGGATGTTACGATGACTTTGAACACGCAGATTCATTCGTGCTTTGGGGTTCAAACATGGCGGAAATGCACCCAGTACTATGGACTCGTATTACCGACCGCCGTCTAAGTCACCCACATGTTAAAGTAAACGTTCTTTCGACTTACTACCATCGTTCATTTGAACTGGCTGACGAAGGCTATATTTTCGAGCCTCAATCGGATCTTGCAATTGCTAACTTTATTGCAAACTACATAATCGAAAACGATGCCGTTAACTGGGACTTCGTAAACAAACACACAAACTTCAAGCAAACTGCTACTGACATTGGCTACGGCTTACGTGATGATGATCCATTACAGCAAGCTGCTGCGAACCCTAACTCAGGTAAAATGTCTTCAATTTCTTTCGAAGAGTACAAGAAGTCTGTTGCTCCATACACAATCAAAAAAGCCTCAGAGATGTCTGGTGTTTCGGAAGACAAACTTCTAGATCTTGCTAAGCAATACGCCGATCCAAACACGAAAATCATGTCTCTTTGGACTATGGGTATGAACCAACATACTCGTGGCGTATGGATGAACAGCCTGATTTACAATATTCACTTACTAACGGGAAAGATTTCTACTCCTGGTAACAGCCCGTTCTCACTAACAGGTCAACCTTCTGCGTGTGGTACGGCACGTGAAGTAGGTACCTTTGCTCACCGACTACCAGCAGATATGGTCGTAGCAAATCCTAAGCACCGTAAAGTAGCTGAGAAAATTTGGAACATTCCGGACGGCGTTATTCCACCTAAGCCAGGCTACCACGCGGTTCTTCAAGACCGCATGTTGAAAGACGGTAAACTAAATGCTTACTGGGTTATGTGTAATAACAACATGCAGGCTGGCCCAAACATCAACGGTGAACGTCTACCTGGCTACCGTAACCCTGAAAACTTCATTGTTTGTTCAGACCCTTACCCAACTGCAACTGCGCAAGCAGCTGACCTTGTTCTTCCTACAGCAATGTGGATTGAAAAAGAAGGTGCCTACGGAAACGCAGAACGTCGTACTCAAGCGTGGTACCAACAAGTTGATACTATCGGCGAAGCTAAGTCTGACTTATGGCAGGTTATGGAGTTCTCGAAACGCTTCAAAATGGAAGAAGTATGGACTGAAGAACAGCTTGCTGCAGCACCTCAGTACCGTGGCAAAACAATGTATGACATGTTGTTCGCTAATGGTGTTGTGAACAAATTCCCTATCGAAGAATCTCGTGAGCTTAACGATGATGCGCACCACTTTGGTTACTACGTACAAAAAGGCCTATTCGAAGAATACGCGACCTTTGGTCGTGGCAAAGCGCATGATCTAGCACCATATGATGTTTACCACCAAGTTCGCGGTCTGCGTTGGCCAGTTGTTGATGGTAAAGAAACACTGTGGCGCTACAAAGAAGGCTCAGATCCGTATGCGAAGCCTGGAAGCGGCTGGGACTTTTACGGTAAGCCAGATGGCAAAGCGTTCATCATTTCTGCACCTTACGAAGCTCCACCGGAAGTGCCAGATTCAGAATTTGATATGTGGCTATGTACGGGTCGTGTACTTGAACACTGGCATACAGGAACAATGACTCGTCGCGTACCAGAGCTTTACAAAGCTGTACCAGATGCAGTGTGTTACATGCACCCTGCTGACGCGAAAGCGCGTGGCGTTCGCCGAGGCGAAGAAGTACTTCTTGCCAACAAACGTGGTGAAGTACGCGTTCGTGTTGAAACTCGCGGTCGTAACCGCCCGCCTCAAGGCCTGGTATTCGTACCGTTCTTTGACGCACGTATTCTTATTAACAAGCTGATTCTTGATGCGACGGATCCACTGTCTAAACAGACAGACTTTAAGAAATGTCCAATCAAGATCACTAAGATTGCGTAACTTTGCGTGCTCTGACTGCCGTTAATTCGGCAGTCAAAGACAAGAATTTAGCCATAAGGCGGAGAGTTAATAATGAAAAAATTCCTAATTGCACTGTTATCTGTTGGTGCTTTGATTAGTGGTACGGCAGTCGCTGAACTAGAGAACCCTGGCGGCATTGGTGGTCTTGAATCACTACGTGGTGCAAGCGAACTTGAGTCAACTCGCGCTGCTGATGATTTTAAGAAATACCCTCGCGAACAAATATTAGACAGTAGTTTTGTTTATCAGCCACCTTTGATTCCACACAACATCCGTGGTTACGAAGTATCACTGAACGCAAACAAATGTCTTGCTTGTCATAGCTGGAAAAACGCAAAAGAGATGGGCGCAACAAAGATCAGTGTTACTCACTACGTAAACCGTGAAGATGCTGTACTTGCAGATGTATCCCCTCGTCGTTACTTCTGTCTTCAGTGTCACGTTCCTCAGGCAAACGCTAAGCCGCTTGTCAAAAACGATTTCAAGAGCGTAGACGCACTTAAGTAAGTTACACGTGAGTAAGTAAGAGGCTATCTATGAAATTATTGAAAGCGTTTTGGAAACGATTAGCAACCCCGAGTAAAGCTGCCGTTGGTGTAGTTCTGTTCATGGGTTTTGCTGGTGGTCTCCTATTCTGGGGCGCATTTAACACAGGTATGGAAGCAACCAACACAGAAGAATTCTGTTCAGGTTGTCACGCACCTATCGTCCAGGAAATCCAGGAAACAATTCACTACTCTAACCGTTCAGGCGTCCGTGCAATCTGTTCAGACTGTCACGTACCGCATGAATGGACAGATAAAATTGTTCGTAAAGTTCAAGCATCTAAAGAGCTATTCGCTCACTTTGTTACTAAGACCATCGATACTCCAGAGAAATTCCAAGAGCGTCGAGCACACTTAGCAGAGCGTGAATGGGCAAGATTGAAGAACAATGACTCACTTGAGTGTCGTAACTGTCATGAATTTGAGTTTATGGACTTCTCTGAACAAGGCACTCGTAGTGCAAAACAACACTCAACGGCCCTAGCTTCTGGTGAGAAGACATGTGTAGATTGTCATAAAGGTATCGCACACAAACTTCCAGACATGCATGGTGTTGACGGCTGGCAATAAGGAGACAGAAATATGAGTACATTAGAATCTGTTATCTGGCATATCTTAGGCTATGCAGCAATGCCGGTTATCGTTTTATCTGGCTTTGCGGTAGTCGCAGCTATCTCAGTATGGCTACTATCTCTAGGTAAAGATAAAGGGGCTGAATAGCCCTAACACGCTTAAACAATTTTGCCTATTTTGTATCAAGCGTAAAAAAACCACCGCATTAGCGGTGGTTTTTTTATTCTCGTTTATTGTCAGGCTTCTGGATAACCTTGTGGGTTATTAGACTGCCAACGCCATGTATCAGCGGTCATCTCTTCTAAAGAACGTGTTGCTTCCCATTCTAGCTCTTGCATTGCCTTAGCTGGGTCAGCCCAACATTCAGCAATATCACCAGGACGACGTTCGACAATCTTAAAAGGAACTTGTTTACCTGACGCTTGCTCAAACGCCTTCACCATTTCTAAAACACTAGAGCCATTACCTGTCCCTAAATTGTAGATATGTAGGCCGTCTTTACTGCCAACTTTCTTCAGTGCCGCAATGTGGCCATCAGACAAGTCCATAACATGGATATAATCGCGCACACCTGTACCATCAACCGTTGGGTAGTCATCACCAAACACCGATAAGAACTCTCTACGCCCCACTGCAACTTGAGAAACAAAAGGCATCAGGTTGTTTGGAATTCCTTGAGGATCCTCACCTAATTCTCCCGTTGGGTGAGAACCAACTGGGTTGAAGTAACGTAGTAACGTTATGCTCCAGTCTGGGTTGGCTTTTTGGAAATCGGTTAAGCACTCTTCAACCATTAGTTTACTGCGACCATAAGGGTTAGTCGCACTCGTAGGGAAATCCTCAGTGATTGGCACAGAGGCAGGATCGCCATAAACGGTTGCCGACGATGAGAACACGAGTGTTTTCACCTCCGCTTCACGCATTGCATCCACAAGCACTAAAGTACCATTCACATTATTGTCGTAGTACTCTAGCGGTTTCTCTACGGACTCACCCACTGCTTTCAATCCAGCAAAATGGATAACTGCATCGATTTTATGAGATTTCAATACTTCAACTAGCAACGCCTTATCACGAATATCACCTTCGACAAAAACTGGTCGAGCACCGGATACATTCTCAATTCGCTCTAAAACGGTCTGTTTGCTGTTATACAAATTGTCAAAAATTACAGGTGTCATCCCTGCTTCAATTAATTGAATTGACGTATGGCTGCCAATGTAGCCCATACCGCCAGTAACCAAGACGTTCATATTACTAACCTTTTGAATAATCTGGGTGAAATGTTAACTGAGTCACTACAGAAAATATAGTCCAAAAGTGAGACTACTTTAGTTACTTTCACTTAATACAAACTGGCCTTTCCCTTGGCTCTTAGCTTTGTACATTGCGGTATCCGCAGCTTTTATGAGCTCGTCCATTGGCAATGAACGTTTATCTACATAATGCACACCTATACTCGCCCCAACATTAAGGACTCGACCACGATAAACAACATCCTGGTTGATCAATGAAATCAAGCGGTCTGCTAGAACTGGAATGCTTTTTTTATCGGTTGACGTTAGTAGAACAACAAACTCATCTCCAGACAAACGTGCGACCAGGTCTTTGCTTCTGACTTGAGACAGAAGACGTTCGGCGACTTGCTTAAGAACTTCATCTCCTGCATCGTGGCCATACGTATCATTGACTAACTTAAAGCCATCCAGATCAAGATACAGTAATGCGAGACCATTTTTTGCTTCACGCTCATCTTTAAGAGAGTCATCTAATACGCGATAGAGTAACGCCCTATTTGCCAAGCCAGTCAACGAGTCATGGTGAGCAAGGTACTCCAAACGCTCCATCTCTTTTACGCTAGACAGATCAGATAATATATAAACAAAATCACAGCGATCATGATCTTCACGACTATTGATTCTCGACACTTTCACGAACATTGGTACTTTGTGGCCAAATAGGTGTTTTTCCCAAATTTCGCCCTGCCACTGACCATATTGCGTTACAGACTCTTTAATCGTAGGCATAAGAGAGCAGAATTGCTGCCACTCAAAGGTATCTACGGGCTTCTTACCTAACAACGCCTCTTGCGAATAACCTAATAGGCGAGTAACAGATGGGTTAACCATAGTGATGACATCATCTTGATCCGTTACCATCAAGCCATCTTGGCTATTTTCAAACACGCCTGCAGCTAAACGTTGCTTACTTAATGCGGCATCGACTTCCGTAATATCTTGAATAGAAAATAGAATCTGACGACGCTTAGTCAATTTGGTACAACTCATCTGTAATAGCTGAGATTGTTTAAAGACGTCATTGTTCCATATCTGTCGATCCGTAAACTCCAGTTTTTGCGCGAGTGCTTGGTGAATAAAATCGACATCGTCACTATCAATCAAGTCGACAAAATGTATACCTTTAAGAAACGCACTCGTACAACGGAATACATCACATGTCGCTCCGTTGAAATGGACAATAACGCCTTTCTCATCGACAACAACCAATGCATGTTTCACTGTTTCTACAACTTCGTTTGCGAATGACTTTTCTTCTTCCAGTTTATCTAACGTATATGCGACCTGCTGTTCCCTTTGGCTAAGCCTATCTAGCATAGTGTTGAAGGCACGTACCAAATCACCAATTTCATCGTCAGCAGCAGGCTCAATGTTGCCTCCTTTCTGCTTACGATTTATAAAGGCATTCATACCGACATTTAAGTTGTATACAGGGCCAACGATGAACTTATCGACGGTTTTATATAAAACCATTCCCGACACAATCAACAAAACAAGAAAAATAGAACTGTTGGTTAAAACTGAGTTGTAGAGCTGTTGGAAAGAGTCTTTGGAAATAATTACCCTTAATTGAGCAATCGTATCTCCTTCTATTTCGATTGGCACCAGCAAGAAGATATGCTCATTCCCGATAGAGAGTTTATTCTCACGGATCTCTATTCTTTCCTTTTCAGTTGGCACCGGAGCAGTTGCACCTTCGCGCTCATACATCGCAAACAATTGCCCATTTGCGGTATACAGTTTTACTCGAATGACGTCACTGTCTGCGGAAAAGGCATCAAGGACTTCTGTCGCACTTAAGCTGTCATTGAAAAGAATGGCGGCTTGTAAGTTATAAGCCACCCCTTTCGTTAATACACTAACTCGATTGACCAAGTTTTCTTTTTGAGTTTCAAACGCATTAAAAAATGCGTAGCCTTGAGAGGAGATGAATATGATTCCAGTGAAAATAACAATAGGTAGAATCAACTTACTTTTTAATGACATATTGTTTAGGAAGTTCATTTATCACCCCCAACAATATCTGCGACTCTCAGAAAGTTCGATGAAATAGTAAACTCTCCAACATTATTGAGGTTAACCTTAGGCTTAATTCGCCCACCAAGTGTCGTAAGTTCAATCACACCACCAAGCTCGACGAAATCATGAATATCACTGATTGATATCGCTTGCTTTTGGCTAATATCAATCATGTTTAAGCTTTCTTTTTTCGATATATATAACACATCACAATTCTGGCTTCCGACCAGAATCGGTTTGTTACGTATTTCTTTATCTTTCGTAATGTTCTCCAAAATCTCGCGAATTTCAGAATCATCAGGGACGCAGATGTTAATAACGGGCATCTGAGCATCTCGAGTCCAGTGAACAAAACTCGCAATTCGATAGATATAAACCGCTTTCACTTGTTGTGGAGTAAACTTAGCCAATGCCGGTGAGGTAAAACCAACACCAAACAGCGAGATAAGCAATATGAATCGATTAAAACTCATGCGATAGCCTTACGTACATGAGTTGTTCATTTATAAATCCAGAGGAAAAAGTTTGGGAAGCATCATTATAATAACCTTTCTTCTCTCCGATATTTTGAACATTGAACTCTAATTCAGGACTATTCGCACTTGGTTTCCATGCAAGGCGTGCATCTAGTGAGATATAGTTAGGTAACAAATCAGAACTGAGGTTTTTCTCGTAACTATCTGAATACTTAAGTTTTTGACCTTTAACAACCACATCAAACTGAATTGAATCCGTCACTTGCCAAAGGTTCTGAATGACAGCTAAGTGTTGATATTCGATATCAAAGTAAATGTCATTATAATTTGGGTTTTCTACAGCATTTCCGACAAAACTTTGCTCTGATGTAAAGTAGGTGTAATTCGCATATAGTTCCCAGTCGGGCATTAATCCCAACCGAATCGCAACTTCCGCACCTTGACTATCTAACTCATAGTCATCACTTTGAATATAGACATCAAACTGATCTTCGTAATGGGAATAGTCACTTCCTCTAACGTTATAGTGCTTGTTACTAAAAAGCGTAGCGTCCAAATCAAATCGACCACCGGTATATCTATAGCCAACTTCTTTAGAAACTACGGATTCTAGATCAAGATCATCGTTCGATTCATATTTTCCGACGAAATAATCACCGTAATAGTCTGAATAGTAGACACTATAGTAATTCGTTGATGATTCCATATAGGACGGGGATGTCACACTACGCCCTATCCCAGCCCAAAATGAGTGTTGTTCATCTAGGCTATACATAATTCTAGCTTGAGGTGAATATTCAAATGCATAAGAGTGCTCAAAATACTCGCCTTTAACACCTAACGTCGTTTTAACCTTATCGGACCAGGCTGCTTCCCATTGTATAAAGGCATTAACAATGCTATCAGACTCACTTTTAGTATTACCAATACGTACATATTGATTAATATTTTCCGTATCAGTGTTGGCGGTGTTTTTCGTAAAATTGATCGCAACAAAATTATACCCAGCTCCATATGAAAGGTTATGTGATTCCGTTAGCTGATTAAGAAATGACGTATCAATTTGGAAAGTACTATAAGTACCAGGGGCATCTAATGCTTCATCAAGGTCATATTGATAGACAAGATTAGTCACAGATTTTAATGATTCTGAATGGTTGGTTTTGAGTTGTGACTGTAAGTAAAACGAATGGCTTTCTACATCGTTACGAGAGGTTGTGAACCCACTATAGCTATTGCCTGGCCCATAAAACTCGTATTTAGTCTGCTGTTGTACGAAATCGCTTTTTTCGCCACCAGCTCTAAATGTCCAATGGCTTTGCGCTGTATCACCTTCTACAACCACCCCTAGCATTGAGTTTCGTCGTACTAACAAATCATCATTTGGATATGAGTGGTTTTCTTTTAATTTTGCAAAAAACCTAGCGTTAGCCTTATCGCCTACTTGGAAACCATGTCGTACATCAATCGCATAATCTCCCTGTTTTGCAAGAGTTCCTGATGTATAAGTTCCTATGGTCTCATCCGTCGACTTAGTAATAATGTTTACAACGCCATTAACCGCATTTCCCCCCCACATAGTGCCTCCTGGCCCACGTAGTACTTCGATTCGCTCTATATCATTTAGAACATAATCAATATCAGTCCAATAGACGCCACCATAAACTGGACTGAACAAGCTTCTCCCATCCATTAAGACTAGCATTTTGTTATACAAGCCATCGTGGAAACCGCGAGAAGAAACAAAGAATTCAGTATCTGAAAACTTTGTTACATTGATCCCAGGGACTAACGCTAACGCTTCAGCAATCGTTCTAACACCACTTCGCTTTATACGCTCTCCATCCAATACATATACAGCCGCAGGAATATCAGATAGTTTTTGTGAGAACTTGGACGCAGTTTCAATCGTGACGTAGAGCATAGACAACTCATCTAGACTCATTGACATCAATTCATCTAGGTTGTCATTTGCACTAACGGTGAAACCGAGTGCACAGAGTGAAGAAAAGAGTGTGGTGCGTTTAAACATTAATTTTCCTAGCTATATTAGCAGCCTCTATTATTTCACTTATCAGTACTGAATCATATATGGAACAGCATATTTTACTAAGTTGTTGAGCAAACAATGAAACTGATCACTGTTTGAATTACTCTTTTAAAACATCTTAGTAACGTGTTGAACAAAGAACTCTAGTCAATGAACAAAACCAACATCAATTTAAATTGTGATATGGGCGAAAGCTTTGGCAATTGGTCAATAGGTTGTGACGCACATATCATGCCTTTTATAGATCAAGCTAGCATCGCGTGTGGCTATCATGCTTCTGACCCTATGATAATGAATAGCACAGTAAAATTGGCTCTGCAGCATAATGTACAAATCGGAGCGCACCCAAGTTACCCAGATCTTCAAGGATTTGGACGTCGCAGCATCCCTCTCACTCGCAGTGAAATCACGAACATGGTGATTTATCAGGTTGGTGCACTCAAAGCGATTTGTGAAAGTGAGAATGCGGAACTAAGTTACGTAAAGCCGCATGGTGCGCTCTATAATGATATGCAGCGAGACCCAATAATATTTGAAGCCGTAATAGACGCCGTCGCTTGTTTCGACGTACCGTTAATGACTTTAGCAATTGAAGATAAGCAAGAACTACTTGATATCGCGGATGAATATGACGTCCCACTGCTTTTTGAAGCCTTTGCTGATAGACGGTACCTAGCTACGGGACAGTTAGCGCCTAGAAGTATGCCAGGTGCACTGTTAACTGATGAAGCCGAGATCATTGGCCAAGTCCAGCAAATCGCTCAATATGGAAAGGTGCGTACAATCGATGGGTACACCATTGCTATTGAAGCCGATACCATTTGCGTTCATGGCGACAACGTCGAGGCGGCCAAATTGATTGAACAGATTCGAGCTGCGATCCACTTGGAGGCAACATAATGAATATCGAAACAACAGTAGATCCGGTAGCTGAATGCTCCGTGTTAATTCGTTTTGAGGCTGAGCCAAGTCCGACATTGTCTTGGGTAATTGGTGAGATTAGTCAATATCTTAGAAATCAGCTCGGTGCCTGGGTCATGAATGTTACCCCTTCATTCAATACAATATTAATTGACTATTTACCGCATCGAATCTCCATTTTTGAGTTCATCCCATATCTCGAAAAAATTGTCACGCAGTCTCTGCTTCACCTTCCAGACCAACCAGAAGCCGAGTTAGTTGAGTTACCGGTATTCTATCACCCTGATGTCGCACCAGATCTCGAGCTTTACACCTCTTCGGGTATGAGCATTGATGAAATTGTAACCTTACACAGCCAATGTGAATACACCATCGGGGCGATTGGATTTACTGCTGGGTTTGCTTTTTTAACAGAAGTCGACCAACGACTTCAAAAACCACGAAGATCGTCTCCAAGAGTAAAAGTAGCGAAAGGCAGCGTTGCCATTGCAAATAATCAAACCGCAATTTATCCAAGCGAATCCCCTGGAGGATGGAACATTATTGGTAACTGCCCCATCAACTTATACAATCCTAACTCTTCAAACATTTTGCCTTTTGCTATTGGAACACGAATAAAGTTTCGCCCTATACAGCGCGACGAGTTCATCGAGCTTGGTGGAACTATTAGTAAGGAATGGCTATGAACTTAAGATCAACCATTACGGTAATTAAGCCCGGCCAACAAAGTTTACTGCAAGATTTTGGTCGCTTTGGACTTGCTCATTTCGGTATTACCCAAGGTGGCCCTGTTGATGACTATGCTTACAGTTGGGCAAACCACCTGCTTGGGAACACGATTAACTCTCCAACAATTGAAATTACACTTGGCCAAGCAGAGTTCCAAGTCAATCATCATTGCGAGATGGCTATTGCCGGCGGGGATTTGAATGCAAAGCTTGATGGTGTCCCGCTATCAAATTGGTCTACGTTTTCGGCGCGACAAGGGCAAGTGCTATCGTTTGGATTACCTAAAAATGGTTTGCGTAGCTATCTGGCAATCAAAGGAGGGTTTGATATTTCACCGGAGCTTGGAAGCTGCGCTACGGTGACAAGAGATGGATTGGGCGGATTAAACCAAGGTTCTAAGTTGAACGTGGGCGATGAGCTTTCTTTCTCTTCTCATTTGGTTACCAAGAAACCTATTCAAATGACATTTCGGTACAAGCCTGACTATGACTTAACACTTGAACTGCGAGTTATAGAAGGTTATCAGGTGAATCATTTCTCCCAAGAGCAATTAGATAATTTTTACTCTAAAGAATTTGAAGTGAGTCAATTTATCGATCGTATGGGTTATCGCTTGTGCGGAAATAGGATTCAGCCCCCTCAACAAGAATTTTTGAGTGAAGGGATCGCTTTAGGTGCGATTCAAATTCCCCCAAATGGCGAGCCAATCATATTACTAAATGATCGTCAGACGATAGGAGGCTACCCGAAACTTGGTTGTGTCGCCCGTATCGACTTGCCAAGACTTGCACAAGCAAAACCGGGGCAAAAAGTGCGTTTCGTTAGAGGTGATTTACTTGGACTTCAAGATGTTTGGGGACAGTGGGCAAGATATTTCGGCTATTAGTCATCCTCAATTTGAGTAATGGGCATAAACACTTTATGCCCATTAATTGATTTATAAGCTACCGTAGTATTGCGCCAGTTCCTGTGGGTAGTCACGACTCATTGCGATGATTTTCGCTTTGGCTTCAACTTGATCTGCGCTCAAAGACATACTCACAGGATGTAACGCTTCAATTGAGTCATTTCGGTATTCATGTAACCCCCAGTGCTCGACCAGTTTTTGTGCCGCTTCAAGCGCTGAAGAACCTTTTACAACTTCAATTCGGGCATAGTTAACACCATCAAATGTCACGTCAGCAGCCCGTAACGTTTCATCGTTTCCAGGAATTTGCTGAGCGCCAAACAAGGGCGTTCCACATTCCACTGCCTGTTGATAGTTTGGTAAGAACCTCGCCATATGCTGAATAGCCCTTTGAGTACGTTCAATAGCGACTTCTTTATCCCAACCTAAAATAATTTTCTTTTCCAATCGACTTGGCAATTTTGGCTGAGAAGATACGGAACAAGATGAAACTAAACCATCATCAAATAGCGTTATGTCTTTAGTCATGCCGTGTAATTGGAACACACCATTTGGATAAGGTGTTAACTGCGCCATGCCATTAGGGGTTCCGCGAGGCCCGTGAAAGATAACCTCAGGCCATAACTCCTTGCACTGAGACCACCGAGTTACATAAGCCGCTTTAAACTCAACCAGTCGGTCACGAGGTTTCGCGACCAAATCATCAATATGGCCAGTTTCATAACCACACGCATTAATTAGATAGTCGGTATGTACGCTATGTCGATGACCATTGGAATCTTTAACATCGACTATCCACCCGTTGTTCTCTTCAAGCCCAACAACCTCGGTGTTAAGCAAAAGTTGACAATTCTCGCGCTTTTCTAATGTGAGTGCTGCAGATGCTGCGATACGAAAAACACTCCAACCAGGTTCTTGCACAATAGCGACAGGAAACCTAAGTGAGTCTAAATCGACATTTTTTGCAAAAGGAATAAGCCAATCATCAAAACTCTTAGGTTCACTTGGCTGTGGAAGTGTAACAAGCGCTTCTACTTCCTCGCGGCTATAGAATCGGTAGTAATTCTCTGGATCACCCAACACACCATTGGCGCAATCTTCGTCAACCAATTCTCGATAAGCCGCCTGAATTGATAAGAGTCTCTCATATAACTCTTCAGGGCTGCCTCCATCAAGGTAAGGGATAGCAATAATGGTTGGACGGTTATTAATGGTATGTGGGTATAGCCGCGCCGTATCAATTGACTGTTTAAGCAGTTTTAGACACTGCTGAGTGGAAATTTCACGGTACAAATTTCCACCAGCATGCAAATGGCAAATAGGTGGGCCAGAGATTAAACTCGCCTTCTTTTCGATAAGGGTTACTTTCAAGCCCAGTTCAGCAAGGTGAACTGCAGCGGTTGCACCCGCAATACCACCGCCAATGATGGCAACGGAAGATACACTACTCAGAGTCTGTTCTAACTGCATTTATGTGGTTAATCCATTCATTCTGCGAGTATTTTACTGTTATATGCCTTAGAAGAAAAACACAATTTTTGCAGGGAAAATTCATTACGTTTTTAATTCAATTTTATGAAAAAATTGCTTGACTCAAAATTTGAATTATCAGCGATGTGAATAACAAATTCCGCGAACACGTACCCACACAAGGGCTGTGCTCTTTTCAAAGTTATCTACAGGCTGACTTATCCAAAACTTTATCCACCGTTTTTGTGGATAAGTAAACAAGTCAGCCTGAACAACTTTAGCTAAATGCCTTGTTTATAGGGGTAAGTAGACGCTTTATCATACTGTTAACAACTAATGCTAAAGTTATAAAAGTTAAGACTGGCAAAGCAAACCAAAGTGTTAAATGTAAGTTTGGAGCCAGATCGAAGCCATAAATCATCAGCGCTCCGACGACGACTTCCGCCCCCATCGCAGCAATTACACCAGCAATCAACGCCATGATCCCATACTCCGCCCAAATGGTTTTAGTCACACGTTTTTTACTTGCACCAAGAGTTCGATAAAGTTGAATTTCAGATTGCCTTTGACCAAGACTCAGTCTTAGTAAAGTAAAAATCAACAATACGCCAGCGACAACGCCAAGAGCTGCTAAAACCGTAATTGACCAGACGATTTGAGTGAGCAGTTCTTGAATTTTCGCTCCCATACTCCGTATATCCATCAAACTCACTGTCGGGTGGTTGCGAGACAATTGATTAATGAGATCATCGTTATCATCTTCAATACGAAAGCTGACTAAAAACGTTGTGGGTATGGTCTCAAGAACATCTGGCGAGAATATAAAATAGAAGTTTGGCTTCATATCTCGCCACTCAACGTGACGGATAGAATTAACCTCAGCCGATACTTGCTGGCTGTTAATCGTAAATTGGAGTATATCGCCTATCTCTAGACCCAGTTCAGTCGCGACCTCCTGCTCAACAGAAACTCCGCCACTGGTTGTCCACTCCCCTTTAAGCAAATCATTATGATCCGGGATTCCATCACCAAATGTAAAATTAATTTCGCGACTTAGCGCATCAGTACCTTCCGCGCCATTAGCGTATTCCTTAGCATCCTCGCCATTTATCTTTGCTAAACGCCCGCGAATAATTGGGTAGGCCTCGGAGCGTTCAATATCATTTTCGTCCAAGACATCCAGGTAACTCTCTCGTTCATAAGGGGCAATATTGAGGGCAAATGCATTCGGGGCATCTGGGGGTAGTGTACGCTGCCAATCAGTCAGTAAATCTGTCCGTACTAACCACATAATGGCCAACAACATTAACGATAAGCCAAGTGCACCAAACTGAATGCCCGTGGACAGGTTAGACCGATTGATTCGACTTAGCGCGAGCTTCATTGATGTCGACATTGGGATTTTCGCAAGACCTTTTGTAATCACCAGACTCAGTAATGCCATGACGACAAAAAGTACAACAATCCCGCCAAGAACGATCCAAACCATTTGGTTCTGATAATAAATCGCCAACATAGGGAGCAGTGGGACTAAAACAAGCCAACGGTAAGACTTCGCTTTGTCAAAGCTTGCCTCTGACTGCATTACATTCGCCGCGTTAACATTAAGCAAGCTTAGTAAGGGTATACCTAATGCTGGCACTGAAATCAATAAACTCGTCATAATCGCGATTAAGGCAGGCTTAATACCATAACTAGGAAGCGGCGTTGGTAATAAATCAACTAAAGGCACTCGCAATAATACTTCGAGCACAACACCGATCGCGGTGCCCATTATCGCGGCAGTTAGCAGCAAGATAATGACTTGAATCGACAACCAACGTGCAACCCAAGCGCGACTCGCACCTAAGCTTTTAAGCATTGCAATGGTTTTTCTTCGTGTTGACACATAGTGCTGGCAAGTGAGAACCAAGGTTGTGGCTGCCATAATCACGACAATCGCAACCGTCAGTGAGAGATATTGCTCTGTTCTTTGAAAGACTTCATTGGTACGACTGGCACTGTTTTGATCACGCCATCGATCACTTGGTGTTAGTTCTATCGAATCTTTAGCTTGTTCAATCGTGTTGTTGTCACCATTGATGAATAAACTAAACCTAACTCGACTACCCAATTGAACTGCGCCGGTTTTTTCTAAATCCGTTTGATGGATAAACGCCGTTGGCATTTGTTGGAATGGGTTAAAGCTCAACCCTGGCTCTTCGATAATCCTACCAGAGACAACGAAATCTGCATCGCCAACCGTGAGACTGTCACCCACATTCACATCTAATTGAGCAAATAGACGTTCATCAAGCCAGAGATCTCCCGGTTTTACATGAGCAAACGTCGTCACATCATCAGAAAGAACCATTTCTCCTCTCAAAGGATAATTGCTCTCTACTGATTTTACCGTGATCAGTTTCATTCCATTATCGCTAAAAGCCATGGTTGCAAAGCGAGTTTGTAACGAGCTATCTAATTCGAGTTTGCTGATGGATTTTGTTAACTGCTCTGGTATCGGATTCGAAGAGACAAAAACCGTATCCGCTGTTAAGGCATCTTTGCCCTGTTTAACAACGACTTGCTCCATTCGTTCTGCAAGCGCTGTCAAAGCGAATATACAAGCGATAATTAACGTTAACGCGATAGAGACAGGCCATAACTGACCGTGTCGTATCTCACTCAAGCTCCAGCGAAATAAGCGACGATTAAGCCGACTCGATGTAATCTTCGACATTACGCTTCCTCCAATCGCCCTGCTTGCATCCGGATCCTGCGTTCACACAACTCAGCTAATTTCATGTCATGTGTTACTAATACCAGAGTCGTACCGTGCTGCTGATTTAATTCAAAGAGAAGCTCAATCACCTTCTGCGCTGTTTGCTGATCTAAATTTCCCGTTGGTTCATCTGCAAATAGCACTTCCGGTTGAATCATAAAGGCCCTTGCAAGTGCAACTCGCTGCTGTTCTCCTCCAGATAATTGCGCAGGGGTATGATCCATTCGGTGTTCGAGTCCAACTGATGTTAAGAGCGCTTTCGCCCTATCAATATCTTCATCTTCCCCTTTTAACAGACAAGGTAGTGTGACGTTTTCCAATGCACTAAGACTTGGTATCAGCAAAAAGCTCTGAAATACAAACCCCACTGATTCACTTCGAATTGCAGCTCTCTTTTCATCATTGAGTTTTGAAAGCTCTTGGCCCATCAATTCAATTGTCCCTGTGCTTGGTATATCCAACCCAGCCATGATCGTCATTAATGTCGACTTACCCGCACCGGAGCTTCCAACAATCGCAACGCTTTCTCCTTTCTTGATATCAAGATTTATCCCTTCAAGGATTGTCAATTGTTCTTGATTGGTAGAGACTGTTTTGGATACTGATTTTGCTTTAATTACGGATGTTTGCATGTTTCGTCTACTTTCCCTTGCTATTGTTCTTCTTTTCACTAACCCAGCTAACGCGAACAAGTTATTGATTTTGGGTGACAGCTTAAGTGCAGGCTATCAAATGCCACTCGAAAAAGCATGGCCAACTTTATTACCAGATGTATTACTCAGCAAAGGTAAATCGATCGACGTTATCAATGCGAGCATATCAGGTGACACAACTGGTAACGGACTTGCTCGACTCCCTCAACTTTTACAGCAACATAAACCTGAATTCGTTCTTATAGAGCTCGGAGCAAACGATGGTCTTCGTGGTTTTCCGCCAAAAGTGATCGAAAATAACCTAACCAAACTCATTAAAATGGTAAGAGATTCGAACTCCACACCACTACTGATGCAAATTCGAGTACTACCAAACTATGGTAAACGCTACACCGAAGCCTTCGCTGATCTCTACCCAGCAACCGCTGAACACAACAATGTGCCACTACTTCCATTCTTTCTAGAGGGTGTCATCATCAAACCAGAGTGGATGATGGCTGACGGGTTACACCCTAAATCTGAAGCGCAGCCTTGGATTGCCGATTTTGTCGCCACAGAACTAATTAATCATCTCTAATTGGTCTAGCTCAATAAAATTTACTTAGCTTTACGTTAATCTAGTTCAATCCCCTGTTGGAAAAGGACTTAAATATGATTATTGAACCCATTATCAAAGGCGTAGTAGCCAAAACGGCTCATCCATACGGCTGTGAACAAGCGGTTCTCCAACAAATTGAATACGTAAAGCAAGCGAATCCGATCAAACATGGGCCTAAACGCGTGCTCATTATTGGCGGTTCGTCTGGCTTTGGCTTAGCAGCAAGAATAGCGCTCACGTTTGGTGGCTGCCAAGCCGATACCATTAGCGTTTCTTATGAACATGCGCCTTCAGAAAAAGGCGTTGGCTCTGCCGGTTATTTCAACAACATCGCCTTTCAAAAACATGCTCAGCGAGAAGGCCGCATTGCGGTCAATATTCAAGGTGATGCCTTTTCTAAAAAACTCAAATTAGATGTAGTTGAAGCAATTGAAACCTACTTTGAAGGTGAAGTTGATTTAATTATTTATAGCGTTGCCAGTGGTGTAAGGCCAAATCCTGAAACTGGCGAATTATGGCGCTCATCAATTAAACCTATTGACCAAGACGTCTCAGGCGCAACTATTTTGCTTGAAGATGACTCTTGGCATGAAACCACCTTAACTTCTGCAACAGAAAAACAAGCTGAAGAAACCATCAAAGTGATGGGTGGGGAAGATTGGGAATCATGGGTTGATGCGTTAATTAATTCGGAATCAATCGCTCAAGGCTGTAAGACAATCGCATTTTCATATGTCGGTCCAGAACTAACCCACCCTATCTACTTAGATGGCACCCTTGGCCGCGCTAAAATTGACCTTCACCAAACTAGCCATTCGCTCAACCTTAAATTAGCTAATTTTGACGGTGGAGCCTACGCGACGGTTTGTAAGGCATTAGTTACTAAAGCGAGTGTATTTATTCCGGGGCTGAGCCCATACATCCTAGCCCTTTATAAAATAATGAAAGAGCAAGGCACTCATGAGGGTTGTATTGAGCAAATGCAGCGCCTATTTGCGGACAAACTATATACCAATGAGAAAGTTCCCGTTGACTGTGAAAGACTAATTCGTATGGACGATTGGGAGCTTTGCAGTGACACTCAGAGCAAAGTAAAAGCATTAATGGATTCATTAACGGCAGAAAACTTTAAAGAGCTCGGTGATTACCAAGGCTACAAACAGGAGTTCTTGCGCTTAAATGGATTTGGCTTTGATTCTATCGATTATTCTCAACCAGTTAGTATTGACACCTTTGTAAAATAAAGTGATTGTTACATAACGAGTCTCAAGTTTGAGAATATCAAAAAGCTAAAGCCTTCCCTATCAACGAAGGCTTTTTTTTGGAATGGGAATCATGCATTCTTATTTTTAGGACAAATTATTCCGTTAACAGGTTCTGTTTGCCGAATAACAACTATTATTATATTTAGAGCAACGGAAGCTCGTTCATTTTTGCTACCTGCTGACAGGGATAACGTATGTCAAAAATTGTCACTGCTAATATTAGTATTCCTGAGGAAATGCTTAATAGCTGGCAGACCATTGTCAATCTACTCGCCGAAATCATTGCCGTTCCTGCTGCGCTCGTTATGCGTATCGATAAAGATCACATCGAAGTATTCAGTGCTAATAACAATGACTCACACCCTTACAAGCCTGGTGACAGCGAACCTCTTAATCAGGGGCTTTACTGTGAAACTGTCGTCAATGAAAACCGAATGCTTCGCGTTCCAAATGCCAAAAAAGATCCTAAATGGGTAAACAACCCAGATATGAAGTTTGGTTTGCTCGCTTATTGCGGCTTACCCGTAAGTTGGCCTAATGGTGACATATTCGGCACCATTTGTGTTCTGGACAACAAAGAAAACCATTTTACCCAAACATATCAAAACTTATTGCTCTCATTTCGTGATTCGATAGACGCGCACCTAAAAACACTTTACCAAAACCATAAACTGTCGCAGCTTAACGATGAGTTAAAATCTCGAGTTCACACACGAACTAAAGATTTGGTCGATCTCAATTATTCACTCAACATCGAAATTGATAAACGTCGCGCTGCTGAGCAAAAAATTCGTTACCAGCAACGGCATGATTTGGGTACTGGTTTCTTGAATCGCACCGCCCTTGAGTTCGAGACAGAAAACCTACTCAAACAAGCAGCCTTACCAACAGGGAAGAACACCGCCGTTATTCACGTTGGCTTTGCAAACGGACGTAGAATCCAATCTAAATATGGTTATTCCGTCTGGGACCACATCTTAGTCCAATTCAGGCATCGTTTAGGTGACTTGTCTCATTACAACATCATTACTGCCCGGCCGACTTCGACAGATTTAGCATTTCTGTTTTTCTCAGATGATATCGATGAAGACATTCACAACCTCTGTAGTCAGTTGATTGAAATCAGCCAATCTGAGTTTGACATTGAAGGCGAGAAACTTCACCTACACAGTTATATCGGTATCGCCACATCACAAGATACGTTATGCAGTTCTAGTATCTTGAAGTTTGCTGTCGAGGCGATGCAGTCGTGTAAAGACTCTGGGCATAAGTTCAGTTTCTATTCGCAAGATATTTCAGATATCCAAAAGAACATCAATCAACTAGAAAGCTACCTACTCCAAGCTGTCAGAAACGACGATTTACTTCTTTATTTCCAGCCGAAAGTCTGCCCGACTACGCATAAATGGTTAGGTGCTGAAGCTCTATTGCGTTGGCGTCATCCTATTCTGGGTGATATTTCCAATGAAACTCTGATCCATCTTGCTGAACAAAATGGATTGATATTTGAAGTGGGTAGTTTCGTCTTACGCTCAGCGATTCAAAAAGCGGCTGAGTGGATTGATCACGTTGACGATTTTAAACTTGGAGTCAATGTTTCAGCCGTACAATTACAAAGCCCGCAATTTGTTAATCAAGTTAGGGACCTACTCGCTACGTACCAATTACCTGCCCATTTCCTTGAGCTTGAAGTAACAGAAAGTGGCCTTATCGCTGATGAAGTTGTCGCACGCAATACATTGACAGCATTGAGTAACATTGGGGTAACCCTGTCACTGGATGATTTTGGTACTGGCTACGCCTCCTTCAACTATTTGAAAAAATTCCCTTTTGATGCGATTAAAATAGATAAAAGCTTTGTCCATCATTTAGAAGATAGTTTAGAAGACAGAGAAATTGTCCGATCCATCATCAACATTGCCCGTAAGCTTGGCTTAAAAGTAACCGTTGAAGGGATTGAAAAAGACGAACATGAATCCTTCATCATTGATGAGGGTTGCGAAGTAGGCCAAGGTTATCTCTATGGAAAACCAATGCCTTGTGATCTTTTTGAATCAAGCTTTCTTCAACAAAACACATCGAATGTAGATAGTTATAGCTAACCTACACGATTAATCGTCGCCAGATAAACGCTGAAAGCTGTCCAGGCCTCGCATATCTCGTACGGATAGGTATATAATCGCGACCTTTAAAAATACCGAGCTTTGAACGTCTTATGGATCAGTTAACCGCTGCATTAAAAAAAATTGAAAAACAAAACTATCGCGCTTACCAGCAAATCAAAGGGCAATATGATTTCAGCGATTACACTTTCTATATCGATTACGTTCAAGCTGACCCTTTCGCGTCTGCTTCTCGCGTTCGTGCGGTACGCCCTTGGTCAGTAACAGGGCTTCAATGGTTACGCGATAAATCATCATCTTACCAAGTTGCTGCTCGTGACTATATTGCTCGCCGCTTCGCTGAGTTATCCCAAATGGACTCGAGCATCAGCATTGCGCTAACGGGCCAGACAGTTTTAGACAGTACAGCCGTATTGTTTACCGACGAAGGTATTGAGCTACGTTTTCGTATCAACCTTCCAGCAGAAGGCCGCTCGGTACTTGGTAAAAAAGCAGACAACCTACTTACGTTCCATTTACCAAAATACATTCGCCGCGCCACACTTGAACGCGAATTAGATCTCGATGCGTTGACTCATCATTGCGAAGTCATTGAAGACCAAGATGCTATGCGTTCAAAGCTTGATGAGCTTAACCTACTTGCTTTTGTTGGCAATGGTTCTGTTCTTCCTCGCCTCGCTGGCGACTGCGATTTACCAATGAAAGATGCGGTTGAGATTATCGCACCTCAATCTCTTGAAGTAACGATTGAGACACCAAACCAAGGACCTGTCACGGGGTTAGGTATTTCGAAAGGCATTACTTTAATTGTTGGTGGTGGCTTTCATGGTAAATCCACTTTGTTGACAGCGATTGAACGCTCTATCTACAACCACATCCCTGGCGATGGTCGTGAGAAAGTCGTCACCAATAGCAATGCAATGAAAATTCGTGCAGAAGATGGCCGATGCGTGCACAACTTAAATCTAGGTAACTACATCAACCATTTACCAATGGACAAAGATACCTCTGATTTCTCCACGCAAGATGCCTCAGGTTCGACTTCTCAAGCGGCTTGGCTGCAAGAATCTATCGAGGCTGGAGCGAATGGTTTACTGATCGATGAAGATACGTCGGCAACCAACTTTATGATTCGTGATGAGCGAATGCAGGCGCTCGTAAGCAAAGGTGATGAGCCAATTACCCCACTAGTCGATCGAATTGGCCAACTTCGTGACGAGTTGAATATCTCAACGATTATCGTTATGGGTGGCTCTGGAGACTATTTAGATGTGGCTGATAGCGTCATTCAGATGCACGATTATCAAGCCGTAGATGTCACAAAAAAAGCCAAAGAAGTGATTGCGCAGCACCCGACAGAACGCAACAACGAAAGTGAAACAGCACTTGAGACTTTCCGTCCTCGCTCGCTAAACCGTGCAGGTTTGCAAAAAACTCTCGCAGAAGGAAAGTTTCGAGTATCTGCTAAAGGTAAAGACTCTCTTCGCTTTGGCAAAGAATTTACTGACCTCACTGCACTTGAGCAACTTGAATCAAGCTCTGAAGTCAATGCGATTGGATGGCTGTGGTTCCAGCTTGCACAACTTCCAGGTTGGTCAAATAACCCAGCAAAAGAGCTTTCATCTATGCTTGATGGTAACTGGTCACACACTATGCCGAATCAAGGAGACCTCGCCAAACCACGAGTTCTCGATGTTATGGCAGCATTAAACCGAATGCGAAAAAGTCAGTTTAAATCTGGTAAATAAAACAGTAAGAATAAAAAAGCGCCGTTCGGCGCTTTTTTTTACTGAGTATAAATTGCTAATGCCTAAGTACATTCCAAGCCTCACACAGCACTCGAAACCTATCACTGTCACCGTTGTCACGGTCAGGGTGCCATTTTAAAGCCAGTTTCCGCCAAGTTTTACGGATCTCACTTGCACTTGCATCGGCAGGAAGCTGAAATAACGAAAGTGCTTTGGTGCGAGTCATATCTTGGCAATCTGTGCCCCCTACAAATTCTCTATATCGCGTCCAGAATTCATTTAAGAGTCGTTTAATCTCACCCTCTTGAGCTTCATAGTTTTGCCAGTCTAAATAGTAATCACGTAGCGGATCGTGATGATCCACTTCATGACCGAAGACCTGACTTTGCGGCATCAAAATAATATCCATAGCCTGAACTTGAAGCCAATTATCGGGGTATAACGTCTCTTGCAACTGGTACAAAGCATTCATGATAAGGAAATTACGTTTAAATAAATCCTTATCAGCACATGGATCCAGCTCTGGAATAAAGCCTAATTCCATCAAGTGAGAGGCGAGCGTATGAACCTTCCAGCCGCTTGGCTTCTTCTTCAGCTCTTCCATAATGGGCCACAATAGTGGGTTTTCCATGTATTGCTGAAACTGAGCTGCTAATTCTGATTGCTGAGGCATAAGTGTCACTGGTAGTGGGTCATACTAGTAATTGAAATTCACTCTCTCTGTTTTGTCGAGTCTTCAAGATGGTTTCCTCCTATTTTTACCTCAAATTTGAGAGTCTACTCCCTGAAGTACACCAAAAGCCCATCAGCATGACGTAATGATAAGGTTGATATTTATATAAGCATCTTCTAAACCTTAGTTATAGATATGAATGTGTAAGTCATTACAGTCTTTCTCGTTTTGTCATGATTAGGCAGATAATAATGGACAGTGATAAGTTTTTCTTCGCGCAACCAGAACAAACCTCCCCATCCCAAGAAACAAAATACTGGGAGATTTTGGTCGTTGATGATGAAAAAGATGTTCATGATGTGACTAGCCTAGTCTTAGGTAATAATCGCTTCCTTGATCATAAACTTCGTTTTTCGCATGCCTACTCAGCCAAAGAAGCCAAGGAGATGTTTCTTAATGGCCCAGAGTTCGCCGTGATCTTGTTAGATGTAGTAATGGAAACACGACAAGCCGGACTTGAGCTCGCCAACTGGATTAGAAATGATTTTGGAGATAAGCACTGTCGTATCATTTTAAGAACCGGCCAACCCGGTGATGCGCCAGAAGAAAAAGTTATCCTCAATTACGACATCAACGACTACAAAACAAAGACGGAGCTAACTTCAACGCGCTTGTTAACCGCAATCTATTCTGCGATACGCTCTTACAGTGACATAGTCACGATTGAACAGACCCGTGATGGCCTAAAAACTATCATTGACTCGACTTCCAATATCCTAGTCGCCGATACTAGTACCACCTGGTTAAAAGGGATTTTGCTACAGATTGTCGCGCTGCTAAAACTTAATGACGCGTGTGCGATACATTTCGGCGCCTCTCAAATCGATGGTGAGTGGACAATTGTCGCATCCACCGATGAGTCAAAAATCCCGATCGGCAAAGAACTCGCAGATTTTGTCGATCACAGTGATATTCCTGATATCCATCCGACATCTCAGCTTATTGAGCTATCACCCACCCGATTTGCGTTGCCTATCGAGATTCATCACTCAAAAGGCATTATTGTCATCAACTGTAGTCGATATGTCATAGAACAGCGCCGCGAGCTCATTGAGTTGCTGGTGAAAAATGCGTCTATTGCTTATGAAAAGCTCTATCTTCTTAACGATATGTTAGAGACTCAAAAAGAGATCGCGTATCGGCTTGGGGAAGTGGTTGAAACTCGTTCTAAGGAGTCAGGGAGTCACGTAAAACGTCTATCGCTCCTATCCCATTTGCTCGCTTTAGAAGCTGGATTAGATGAGCAAACAGCAGAACGCATTAAACTCGCTTCTCCGTTACATGATATAGGGAAAATTGCTATCCCTGACAACATCTTACACAAGCCAGGGAAACTCACGGAAGAAGAGTGGGAAACGATGAAATCTCACGCTTCCATCGGGGGTGTTATTTTGTCTGGTTCGCATCTCGAGATATTGCAAATCGCCGCCGTAATCGCATCAACCCACCATGAAAAGTGGGATGGCACTGGCTACCCTAAGCAATTAAAGGGAGAAGATATTCCCATAGAAGGCAGAATCACGGCGATCATCGATGTCTTTGATGCGCTGGCCTCTAAACGAAGCTACAAGCAACCTTGGTCTAATGAAGAGATTTACCAACATATAAAAGATCAACGCGGCATTCACTTTGATCCTCACCTATGTGACGTATTCTTACGGATTTTCGACAAGTGCGTCGCACTACGTGACTCCTATCCCGATTAATGGGGCCAAACATGAAAAAGCTAAACTCAAACGTACTCTTTTTATTGTTCGCAGTGCTAATCTCGACAACTTTTCCTACGCTAAGTGCACAAGAATTTCGAAAGGATACCAGTTTCGAAACAGTATCTGGGACTTTTAGGCCTGGGTCTCATGTTAAAGTTTACCTACCCAATTTACCCTATATAGCAAGCTCTCATTCTATTAATGCGGGGTTAGTTCGCCCCGCAAATAACCAACAGGGATGGGAGTATGATATGGCGATTAGTCATAAGATCATTACCCCCAAGCTTTACGAATTCGAACTACGAAAAGGGGTTAAATTTCAAGATGGCACCGACTTCAATGCAGACTCAGTCTTAATGAACATGAAGTACTTCATGGAAGAACCTTATACCTTTACCAAGCTCCATAAAATCCTCTCAAAAGTAGAAAAAACATCATCCCATACTGTTCGTTTTCATTTAACCGAAAACTACGGCTTGTTCCTATACGACGCTATTTGGTTACAGTTTTATACAGAACCATACCTTAAAAAGTTTGGTTGGAATGGGAAGCCATTTTGCCCCAATTTAGCCGAAGCAGGACCATATGGTTTAGGTCCATACATTTTAAAAGAAGGATATATTGAGGGCGATCGGAGATCGGACATTGCGGTGCTTGAAGCCAATCCACATTACTGGGACCCAAACTCACCTAAAGTTGAAATAATTACGCTATTTATGGGGATTAGTCAGCAAGAAGCCAAAGATCGGGCCCTACATGATGAAGGAGAAATCGATATTACTCCGGTGCTATTCTCTGATGAACTAGAGGCAATATTCGCGCCCTACTCGAAAGTCAATCGCCTTCAATCAACCAACACCTACATTGCTCGGTTTAACCTATTCAATGGTCAATCAATTTTTCAAGAACCTGAAGTAAGAGCGATCGTTAATGACGCCATCAATCAACATTCGCTCGTCTCGCTATCTATGAATGGTGAAGGCACACCTACTTATGTCTCTATACCTGAGCAGTTTTATGGTATGGACCAAGCCTTATCGCAAATCCACGAAAATACGGCCGCCAAGCAAACTGCGAACACAGCTGAAATCAATACATTACTTGCTCAATACAAAGTAAAACATGGCTATAAGAAGAACGAAAAAGTTCAATTGCGCTTCCTTGCTCAAGAAAGCATGCAATACATGATTAACGATATTAAGTTCTTCCTAGAAAAATTAGACTTTGAAGTGTCCATTATTGTGGCTGAATCAGAGTCCGAAATGTTCGGCAACGCTATTGCTGCACGTAGTGGCACCAACGACATTAGCTTTGATTTAGTGCTATGGCCTAACTTTGACTGGATGCGCAACCCCTGGGTTTCATTCTTTATCTTCGATTCCACGTCATCTTGGGCAACAACTCTCCCTCATGAAGAACTCGATGGCTTGGTCAACAAATTCATATCGACCCCCTATACAACAAATGAGTATATTCCTGCCTTGAGGGATCTAGTGAAATACATTAAAGAGATGAACTATCAACTCAGTCTACCTAGCCCTTACAACATTATTGCCATAAACAAAGAGGTCGTTTACACCCCAAGAACCTCTGCTATTTATCCCTTATGGGAGATTCAAGTGAGCGATTTTCACTGGTCCATTAGAGGTGAAACTCCTTACCCTGAACATCTGAAAACGCCAATCGAATTCGTTTCTTCTGTGGAGTAATAACATGGCAATGATTGCTCAAGACAGCTTGTCAAAGAAGATACTGATACTGTTTATCGCGACTACAAGCGTGCTCATTATGCAGGGTATGTACAACATTTATAGTATCAATGATGTCAACGATTCAATCCGACAAGTTCATGAATCGGTAGACCAAGTCAATCATAATAACACTGAGCTTTCTTATCCAATATCCGAGTTGCGGCAACTAACGATGGCTTTGGTGATGGCACCGGACAACAATAGCAAACATGAAATCACTAAATTGATCGATAAAGACATTCGGATGATCGATCACACGCTAAACACTGACGTTAAGCATTTCGAGTTGACGGAAAGAACCGCACAACTCGCCAGCAACATTCACAATTCATGGACGCAGTATCGACAATCGGTTCTTCAAACCGTCAAATACTCACAAGATAACATTCGAATCGCCGAATTCATGCATATTACAACCGATGGCAAAGAGAAATATGATGACCTGTTGGATGATGTTAATACCTATAACAGCCATTTAGTCGACATTAGTGATCGCATTTACTCTACCGCTCAAGATAACTCTAGATGGGCATTTTGGGCAGTAATAATCACGACAGTTACAGAAGCTATCATATTGAAGTTCATCTTATTCTATGTCCTAAATCTCGTTAAAAAACGGCTAAACGAGCGTAAGCAACATGCGTTGGAGCTAATGGAAAAAAACACAGAGCTACAATTGAACATTAAGAAATTGCAAACAGTACAAAACCAGCTTATTGAAGCGGAAAAACAGGCCTCCCTCAGTAAACTGGTCGCAGGTGTTGCACATGAGATAAACACACCAATCGGGCTTGGTATTACGACGTCTACACACTTGGAAGATTTAACTAAAACGTTGACGAAAAAGGTGAATGAAAATCAACTGACAAAAACGGATTTTGATGATTACCTAAATCAAAACAACGAAATCACACGGATACTTATAACCAACCTCACGCGAGCCGCTGAGATCATTCAACGCTTTAAACGCCTCTCATCCGATAACATTCACTCATTGATTGATAAGCTAGATATTGGTCAGAAAATCAATGACACCATATTAGCGCTCGGCCCAAGTATGAAAGGAATTAAAATCCATACAGAAAACTTTCAGAGCATTGAGCTTAATACGGACTCCGGAGCGATCTATCACACTATTTCTAATCTGGTGTTAAACGCACGTAATCACGCTTTCGACAATACAGACACGCCAACGATTACCATCACGATGGGAGATTTTAGGGAAGACAAAGTCACAATTATCGTAAGTGACAATGGTAATGGTATTGACGAGGAAAACTTACCCAAGATCTTTGACCCATTCTTTAGTACAGCCAAAGATTGCGGAGGAACGGGACTTGGGCTTTCTATTGTCTTCAATGTCTTGGCGCGGATTGACGCCACTATAAAGTGTGAAAGCCAAAAAGGCCAAGGAACAACGTTTATAATTGAAATCCCTGGCCCTGCTCGACTATTAGATTCGAGTGTCTAACTAGATAACCCCTAGCTCACGCAAGCGTTCCATTAAGTAGCTGTCTGCTGTGTAACGTTCAGATAGCACCACTTCTGGCTTAGGGTGTAAAAAGAGTGGCAAAGAGATACGCGACTGCTCTTGACGCGCACCCGTTGGATTAATCACTCGGTGCGTGGTTGACGGGAAGTAACCGCCCGATGCTTCTTGTAACATATCGCCGATATTGATAATCAGATTACCAAAATCACATGGTACATCAATCCAATTACCCTCTTTACCTTTTACCTGTAAACCAGGCTCATTTGCCGCAGGTAAAACCGTTAATAGGTTGATATCTTCGTGAGCTGCTGCGCGGATCGCACCAGGTTCTTCATCTCCAGTCATCGGTGGGTAATGAAGTACGCGCAATAACGTTTTATCGCTGCCATTGATCATTTCAGACAACGCAATTGAGAACTTCTCTTGAACTTCTTTAGGAGCAAATTCTTCAACCCAGCCCAGCAACTCTTCTGCAAAGGCATTTGCACGCTGATAGTAATCCATGATCTGCTCTTTTAGCTCTTCGGGCATTTGACCCCAAGGGTAAACATGGAAATACTCTTTAATGTCTTTTACAGCGTGCCCTTTCGCCACTTCAGAAACTGACGGCGGGAAATAACCATCTTGTGTTTCTACGTTAAATCGAAATTCATTTTTCTGCTCAGACATAAAGAACTTGTACCAGTTCTCATAGATTGATTCGACAAGCTCTTTAGGAATTGGGTGGTTTTTTAAAACACCAAACCCAGTCTCACGTAGCGACTTAACAAATTGTTCAGCTGCATCTTCAGCAAGATAATCGACGGTTTCCAGTTTCATGACTTTAACTTTTATTTGATAATTATTAGAGTCAAGATTCTAAGTGTGACATTTACGTAAATCAAACTTTGATGAAATGAAAACGATTGTTTGAAGAATAAATGTGCGTTCAAAATGACTTTCAACAGCATTGGTTATTTGAAAAAGCTAGAGCAGATCTTCAGCAATGCGTGTTCTCTTCTATCCAGGTTAAATATGGATTAAAACCGTCCACAAAGGGAACTTGAACAACTTGAGGAACTTCATACTCATGGCTTTCCACAATTACTTGTTCAAGTTTTTCGTAACATGAGCGCGTCGTTTTCATGATAAGCAATAACTCTCTATCGCAACAAACTTGGTCATCCCATACGTAATGACTTTCTATTGGCATTGACTGAATGCATGCGGCAAGCTTATGTGATAACACGGCTTCAATAATCTGGGTTTTATTCTGCTCACTTCCAACAGTCGTTAATACGATACAAAATTGGCTACTCATACGTACTTTCCCTATTTCTGGATTTGAACGGGATAATCATCCCCAGCAAGCTCTCGAACAAAACAGGAACCATCGCCTTTGCTCGTAACCCAAACCTTCTTTTTGGCACGCGTTAATGCTACGTAAAACAAGCGACGCTCTTCCGCGTACGCAAATGTATCCGTAGACTGAGTTAACGCGCCATCTAAATGCAGAGTTTTTACTCTCGCTGGGAATTGCCCTTCGTCTACAGACAAAATAATAACAAAATCCGCTTCTTTACCTTTGCTGGCATGACAGGTCATAAACTCAATTGATAACTGACCAAATTGCTTTTTCCAATCGTTATACAGCTCTGGCTTATGGTAATGATTACGTCCAAGCAACAGTACCGTCTGGGGTGATTTCGCTTTGCGATTGAGATCATCTAGAATCTTTTCAACATTACTGCTCGGCGCCAATATCACTGACTTCGCTTTCTGTTGTTTATGGCTATCCAATGTTTTTTGCAATTGGGCCGGATTCTGCTGAACAAATTGATTCGCAACCTCACCCAATCGATTATTAAAACGATAAGTCGTATCCAAATGATGAACGGTCGAATGTGGGAAGCGCTTGGTAAAGCCCGTGGTTAAATCCACATCAGAACCTGCAAATTCATAGATAGACTGCCAATCATCCCCTACAGCAAACAACACACACTCTTGGTGTTCGTTTTGCTGACACATCGCTTCAATAAGAGCTAAGCGCTGAGGAGATATATCTTGGTATTCATCGATCATAATATACTTATAAGGTGAGCGAAATTTCCCTTTCTCAACATACTGGGTCGCTCGGGTAATCATGGTATTAAAATCGATGTGTCCCTCTTGCTTCAACATTTCTTGCCATGCGGTATAACAAGGCCAAACAAGGGAAAGTTCGCTATTTAGGCGAGTATAATCAGAATGATCCACCAACCTTTGTTGGATCTCTTTCTTACTTGTCCCTAGGCTACACAATTGTATGAGTTGCTTTTCTAACCACGCAATAAGTTTCGGGTTTTCAACATGGCTACCCAATTCTTCATCACCAGCAAGATAAGCGATTGGCCATTTTTGTAGATGTTTTTGCCAACGTTTGAAAGCAGTCGGTGTCATCCAATGTTTTTTAAGCCAGTTGATGCACCATGCACTACGAAGTTGATCATCTAGCGCAATTGGCGAAATAGTAACTTCTTGGCCTTCAACGTGTTTTAAGATGCGCAAACCCAATTGATGAAACGTATTTACTTTCACTTTTTCAGCGCTAAGACCCACCTTACTCACCAAACGCTCTTTCATCTCGTTCGCTGCATCTCGGCCAAATGCAAGCATTAAAATATCTTCAGCTTGAGCAAGATGACTCTGTAACAAGTAAGCAACGCGCGCGGTCAATACACTCGTCTTTCCTGAGCCTGCGCCAGCAAGAACTAAGTTGTTATCGTCATTTAACAGCACAGCTTGTTGCTGAGTAATATTCAGCGGCGATGATTCGATCTGAGAAAAGAGGACTTTCCAATTTTCAAGTTCAGTCACCATCCAATCTTTATTTCGCGTAGCAAGCTTGTTGTCTGTGTCTAAAATCCAAGGCAATAGCTTTTCAACACGATCAGGCATTCGCAAAGACGCATCTTCTAAGTCCATTTCCATTTTCTGGAAATCACTTTCTAATTGTGACAGCCAAGATTCTACTTTTGAATGAGTCAGAAAGGCGGGTTGACGTTCGAAGCCTCGAACACTTTCTTCCCAGCTAGGAAGATATTCGGTCAACTGTTGGCATTGATGTTGATGCCATTTTTGATACGACGCTACTGCAAATCTCGCAAATTCACGGCATTTGTTCCAGTCAAGGCCTTGGACTAACCAAGACTGCTCCTTTCCATTTTCAGGATGAGCAAAGAATTGTAATCCGCCCCAGAACAAGCCTCGCTTGAGTTTAACCTTACCGCTCCATACATTAAAAGGAATGCGTTCTTCACTGCGATCGGAATTTAAAATAAGAAAATCAGTTTCCAATGAGACCTGATGATATTCATTCTGAATCAAAAACTGTGCAGTCTTGTTTGCGATTAGCTGCATTGATGTCGTATCCATGGTTTTCATGCCCGCTATCATAACTCAACAACCTGCGAGAATGAAAAGATCGTGTCAATATCCGCTAACCCTGTCTCCTTGATGAAGAGATAACCAAATGAACGGGTTTCTTTATCTGTATCAGAAGTTTACCATTGACAGTTCGTTACAATGCTCTCACAGCAACCTATAAGTAGATCACAAGTGCAAATATTCAGTCAGCTACGCCTTTATTGGGCCAATAAAACCATAAATTACAGTCTACTGATTTTAGTGACATTACTCGGTGTCGTGATTCCTGCTTGGTATTACCAACTCAACTCGCTAATCATCCCGCTGATTTTAGGCGTTATTGCAGCTGCGCTAGCTGAGAGCGATGACAAATTCACAGGCCGGCTCAAAGCCGTCATCCTTACGTTAATCTGTTTTGCCATTGCATCATTTTCGATTGAAGTGCTATTCAATACGCCTGTATTGTTTGCAATAGGGCTATTCGTCTCGACATTTGGCTTCATCATGCTCGGAGCCATTGGCCCACGCTACGCGAGTATCGCATTTGGTTCGCTCCTTATCGCCATTTATGCCATGCTCGGCGCTCATGAAAGTACCAATCTATGGTTCCAACCATTAATGTTGCTCTCAGGTGCCGCTTGGTATTATTTAATGTCGATGATTTGGTCAGCGTTTTGGCCAATGCAACCCGTTCAACAAAGCCTTGCTACGGTGTTTTTGCAACTCGCCAATTACCTAGAGTCTAAAAGCCAGCTTTTTCACCCAGTCACAAACTTAACCCCGCAACCTCACCGTATTGAAGAAGCACGTCTGAATGCAGCAACCGTCATGGCGTTGAACACCTGCAAGATGACCCTTTTGAATCGTTCTAAACGAGGTCATGTGGACGGCGCCTCCGACCGATTCTTAAATATCTATTTTTTAGCGCAAGACATACATGAACGGATCAGTTCTAGCCATTATCGCTATCAAGAACTTTCCGATCATTTCGAACGTTCTGACGTTCTATTTCGATTTAAATACCTTCTTGAGAGCCAAGCAAAAGCCTGCCGTGAAATAGCGGAGTCCATTCGGCTGGGTAAAGAATACCAACACAGTGGCGACTCAGTGATAGCACTAGATGAGCTGGTTGCTTCACTTGACCATCTACAGCAACAAGAAAACAAACAGTGGCGCTCACTGCTTAATCAACTCAACTATCTATTTAATAACTTAGCGACCGTCGAAAAACAGTTGAGTAATGTAAGCAACCCTGATGCCAACAAGCTTGAGGAAGACGTTTTAGATGACACGGAAGCGCATACTTTAAAAGCAATGTGGCTTCGAATTAAGTCAAACTGTAACCGGCACTCTATGCTGTTTAGGCATGCTGTCAGAATGTCCATAGCCTTAACCGTTGGCTATGGCATTATCCAAGGCTTTGACATCGAACGTGGCTATTGGATTCTTCTCACCACCCTATTTGTTTGTCAGCCAAACTACAGCGCAACCCGACAAAAACTGGTGGCACGAGTCATTGGTACCCTTGCAGGTTTACTAATTGGCGTCCCTTTACTGACCTTCTTCCCTTCACAAGAAAGCCAGTTAGTCTTTATTGTGATTTCCGGCGTTGCATTCTTCGCCTTTAGACTGGCCAACTATGGCTATGCAACGGGATTTATTACTGTACTGGTGCTATTTTGTTTCAATCAGCTTGGCGAGGGTTATGCGGTCGTATTACCACGCCTTGCGGATACATTGGTGGGCTGTGCATTGGCGGTAGGTGCTGTGGCCTTTATATTACCGGACTGGCAATCAAAGCGTTTACACCGCGTTATGGCGGATGCAATTGGTTCCAACCGACACTATCTCGCACAAATCATTGGTCAGTATCGCGTGGGTAAGAAAGACAACCTCTCTTACCGTATCGCACGTAGAGATGCGCACAATCAAGATGCCAACCTAACCAACGCGATCAGTTCTATGTTGGCCGAACCCGGAAAATATCGCTCTGCTGTAGATGAGAGCTTTCGATTTCTAACTTTAAGTCATGCGCTGCTTAGCTACATATCAGCGCTCGGAGCTCACAGAAAACGTATTGAGAGTGAAGATACACACCAGCTTGTGCTAGATGCTCATCGAGTTATCCACCAGCATTTGGAAACGCTATTTAATCAGCTTAACGACCACTGTGAGAATTGTGATATGTCAGACATTGAAGATCCCAATGTCGAAGCAAGATTGTCAGAATGGCGAGAAGAAGATGACAGCTCAGTTCGTATGGTGTTGCAGCAGCTTTATCTCATTTATCGCATGTTGCCTGAACTTCATTCATTAGCAACCAAATTCGCAGTTAGAGTGAATCATTAATTCCTTAATCATCCACCATTTAAATTAAGGGAGTTTGTGCGCGAACTCCCTCACTTTCCCCTTACACTGCCTGACAGTTTTCGGACAATTATTGACCATCGAAGATTAAACTGGAAACCATACTACTTAACCGGAGTATGAGTTTGAAAGGAGACAACTCTTGTACCTCGGATTGGCAACAAGATTTGATTCGGAGGCAGTCCATTATGACCCCTATTCAATTTGAGCTTTTTAAAAAGCAAATCAGCAATCTAACGCCTCAGCAGCTTCGAGCGCTACGTGGTGAGATCAACCATACGCTGGAAAGTAATGATGTAGCCGCGGTTACTGAAGAAGAGCTACAACTGATTTCAAGCTTGTTCTCGTAATCAATATCGAGTAGCACAACTTGCTCAAAAGGCAAACACACCTTAAGCTTAAGGTATGAGGAGGTGTTTATGTCTGTATCTGCTGTTCAGTCTGGCTACCAAGTAATCGAGCAATCTTCAAAGATGGCTGAAGAAGCCGCGCTCGAAATTAGCCAAGCCTCTAGCCTTCCCCCGGTTGAAAAAGATAAAACGCTTGAGTTCAATAAGGTTGAGTTTAAAGCGCCAGAGCTCCCAGAACCATCTCATATTGAATCACTAACCAAACTCAATCAGTCTAGCCAATATAGTAAAGTTGGCACCAACATGCTGCAAAGAGATCAAGACATGATCGGTACATTACTTGATATACACATCTAATTTGTACCAATCTATAAACAGCTATTGTCATCCCCTGTTAAGCCGTTAGAATCCCCCGATAACTTTTATTATTTTTTTCGCTATGCCCAAATTAAGTTCATTCCATCGCAGTCGTCCATCAATTTTTGATACAGAGTCTAACGGCGACGAATTAGAACAATTACTCAGCCCTCACTTTGAACGCCCTTCTCTTCGATTAACACCTAGCCCCTACATTACCGAAAAGTCCATTACAAAACGTTGGGATAAACTCTCTGACTTAACAGATAAAGAGCAGCTTTTAGATCCTCAAACACTTGATAATGCCAACTTATACAATAAGAACATTGAACACTTCATCGGTACAGTTAAGCTTCCCGTCGGTGTTGCTGGGCCATTGCGGATCAATGGATTGCACGCCAACAATGACTTTTTAGTACCGCTGGCTACCACAGAGGCAGCACTCGTTGCATCTTATAATCGTGGTGCTCAATTGATCACTGCGGCAGGCGGTGCGAGTGCTATGTTGATCAATGAAGGGGTGACAAGAACACCTGTATTTGCGTTTCAAACCCTAGCTGAGGCTGGACAGTTTGTGGCCTGGGTCGTAACACAATACGATCATTTCAAGCAAGTCGCCGAGACAACCACCTCTCACGGAAAGCTTCATGATATAAACGTTAATATTGAAGGCAACCACGTTTATTTGGTTTTTGAATTCCATACTGGTGATGCATCTGGCCAAAACATGGTGACAATTGCCACCAATGAGGTTTATCACTACATTCTTGAGCATGCACCTATTGAACCTAAGAATGCATTTCTCGACGGCAACCTATCTGGAGACAAAAAGCCCAACGCACATACTCTAAGACATGTTAGAGGCAAAAAGGTCACCGCTGAAGTTACATTATCTAAATCACTGGTCGAGAAGCACTTACACACAACTCCAGAGCAAATGGCCAAATTCGGACAAATGACAACTACGGGAGCGGCGTTAAGCGGTGGGATCGGCGTTAATGCTCATTATGCCAACGCACTTGCAGCCCTATATATCGCCTGTGGCCAAGATGCTGCTTGCGTTGCTGAATCAGCAGTAGGCATAACTCGAATGGAAGTAAATGCGAAAGGTTATTTATACGCTTGCGTTACGCTCCCTAACCTAATGGTCGGCACAGTTGGCGGTGGCACAGGATTGCCAAGTCAGAAATCTTGTTTAGACATCATGGGGCTGTCAGGAACAGGTAAAGCGAAAGCGTTGGCCGAGGTTGCTGCATGCCTATGTTTAGCAGGTGAACTATCTATTGTAGGTGCCTTCTGTGCAGATCACTTCTCTCGCGCCCATCAGAAGTTAGCTCGTAAATAACGACAAGATAATGAGCAGTACATGGGTGCTGCTCCATAACTCTCCTGCCACGCTATCTCGCTCATTACCCTATAAAATGTGCGTAATATCATTTACTCAATTCTTGAATAATGCGATCAAGTTTATAATTTTGTATAGTCTCGCTATTCACATTATCGCACAACACCTTTATGCCTATCACCGAAACCTCCATCAATGAATTAACCGAATTGCTTAAACCGGGTATTAAGCTGTCTGCAACGATCCATTTTGGACCAGATGATCGTTATTTATTTAGCACGACATTTATCGGCTACAAGGCACAACAATACCTAATTATTGACCTTCCAGCGAAAGCTCGTGAAGCTTTGGTTATTCGTAAGCTCAGTAATACAGAAATCGTTGTTAGAGCAATAACAAACACGAAACTCGGTCACATTGTTGCTTTCAAGACGACGATCATGGTGAAGAGCTCGCGTCCTTCGCCGCTGTTATTTTTACGCATGCCAAGCTATTTCGCATCCAAGCCAGTGCGTCAACACGAAAGACACTCTATGGATGTCTCAGCAGAATTAAAGTCTAACAATGTAAGCTATGACGGGCGACTCGTTGATTTCTCGGCTTCAGGCTGCGCAATATTCCTCAATGGAGAAAATGAACTCTCTTCAAATAGTGTCATTGACGTCACCACACCATTTTCTGACTACCTTCCTAAATCGCTAAAGCTAAGCATAGTCAATGTCGTGAAAGAAAAAGGCGGTCACAAACTAGGAATAAGGTTCAATAACCCAATAGAGATAACCGATGAACTCAAACAAGCGCTAGTTGAACACGCTTATCTTGCTAGTCGTTATTAGGGATTAAGCATTGCTCTTTAAAGTAGATCATCGCTTTATTAAGCGCTAATTCTTTAATCGGCTTAACAATCACATAGTCAGCACCATTTTCAATAAATGCGCGCTTCGTATCCTGCATACCATCTGCGGTACACGCAAAAACTGGGATATTCAACCCTAGCTCTTGGCGTATTATTCTCGTCGCTTCGATGCCGCCTATGCTTGGTAATTGGTTGTCCATTAGGATGAGTGCTACTTGGCTATCTTCTTTTAAGAACTCAATCGCATGATGGCCATCTTGTACCCAGGTGACGCTCATTCCATACTTTTCGCAAAACGCCTTCGCAATGAACGCATTAGTATGATTGTCTTCAACCAAGAGTACATGAAGCGACTCTTCGAATAGCTCGTTGGGCTCCACGATTAAATGGGTAGGCTCTATAACTCGCTCTCCGAATGACACTTTTAATGGCAGATGTACCACAAGCCGGGTTCCTTTACCGACTTCACTAAAGATAGCCATTTCTCCAGCCATCAACTCGACCAAACTGCGCACGATTGCAAGCCCTAACCCGCTACCGCCATACTCTCGCGTTGTCGTAGACTCTGCTTGAATAAATGGTTCAAAAATGTGGTCTAGTTGACTGGTATCAATACCAATACCGGTATCACTTACCCCTAACTCTAACCAGTATTCATCGCCCTTTTGATGGCCCAAAATATTGACCATCACTTCGCCTTGATGAGTAAATTTAATTGCATTACTCACCAAGTTAAACAAGATCTGATTCAAGCGAACTTGGTCGCTATTAGCCCACACGTCAGACTCAATATCGCCATTCATATTAAGTGTGATGCCCTTATCGACACATAAGGGACGGAAAATCTTATCGACTGTCGTTTCTAACTCACTTAAACGAAATTCACGAGGTTCAATGTGGAATTTACCCTGCTCAATTTTAGAGAAGTCTAAAATGTCATTGAGCACTGCTAATAAGTGCTCGCCGCTATTACAAAGTACGTCTACGTGCTCTAGGGCTTCTTGTTCTTTCATGCTGTGTTTAAGAAGCTGCGAAACGCCCAAAATTCCATTCAACGGCGTTCTTAATTCATGACTCATTTTCGCTAAAAAGTCGGCACGAACTCTAGCTGATTCTTCTGCTTCTTCTTTTGCCGCTTGACTCTGTTTTTCTGCTTCAACAAAACTGGTAATGTCTTGCCCTTGAGCCATGATTTTCTTAGTCTTATCATCGCTTACAATCGGAGATAAATTCCAACGATACGTCTTTTTTCCTATCGTGGTATTTACCCCAGTCAGAGTCGCACCTTGTGAACACATCTTAATATGAGGCTGTAACGCGCTGATCATACTACTTCGCGCTTGTTCACCAAGGAAGCAACGTTCCGCTGCGGGATTGTATCGAATCAGCGAGCCATCTTGAGGATTCCACAATGTAATAGGAGACAATGAGAAGTTAAACAGATCCGCAAATTGTTTTTCTTGTTCATTAAGTCGCTTAAATGAAAGCTCAAAACTACCACCAATATGGTTAAACTCTTCAATCGTTGAGCCTTTGAAACGATCACTGTGTCGCGTTTTCAACGTCAGCTCGATGTATGTCATCAACTTATCGAGTTCTACAGATACGCGTCTACCAAGCCAAATTCGGCTATAAAAAGCAATTCCAGCAATCAAGGCACCGGCAATCCCCATCCATAAATACTGACTTTGCACAAAATTCTCTATGTGTTCATTCCCTTGAACGGTGTAAACAGAAAGAAATGTCGGTACATTAGTAATAGTGAGATCAGTTCGCGATACCATGTATCGATTTGCGTTAAGCGATTGAGAGGACTCTTCTAGCCACTCAATATGGTGGAAATCTTCAACTTTACTGCTTGAGGCAATGACCAAGGATCCAACGGCAAGAAAAACCTCATCCGCATTACTACCTTGATTAATCGCGTTCACCAAAGAGAAGTTGTTATTCAGCACCACTCCGATATAAAGATGGGCAATGACTTCACCAGTGTCTAAATTGACGACTGGGCTACGCCTCATCATTAGATAGCGAGTACCCATCGATGATGGAGCCTGGGAAATATGCCAATCAGTACCAACAACAATATCATCATTGATATGACTCAGTTGATCAGGTGAAATTCCATAAAACTGATAATTGCCATCATCCCAAAAAATCCCGTCCTCTGTCGCTAAAAAACGTATATCAGGGGAAAGGTTTGGTAAGACCTGATCAATACTTGCAAAAAAGCGATCTATCGCAAGGCCATCATGTTCTCGGATACTATTTGCAAGAGCGAGACTACGAGAATAGCTATCTTGTTGTATCTGTAGGGTCTGAACTCTGAAGTTGAAAATCTCTTGAACTAGGCTTTGAGTCTGGGTTTTAGTACGTTCAACTTCCTGTGAAACCACTTCTCTGTTTACTTGGTAGTTTTGTAACACTACCACCAAGGTCAACACCGCTATGGTTAAAAAGATAGAGTTGGTGAGAAGCGTAGCCAGCTGACGACGACGGCCACGCTTATAAACTGTTCTCATTTAAGATCTGAGTACCTAAAAGCGCGCTGTTTTAATTTATCGATCACCGCTGGACTATCGTCTGAAGTCACCAACTCAAAATCACCGGAAAAAACTTGAGGAACTTGTTTGCCTTCAAGATCCCATTTGATCGCTTCCGCCATAGCAATACCCGTATCATCATTCATTCGCATCACTGTGACATCGAGATCCCCGTTGGCAATCGCCTCTAGCTCGGCCGTTCCGCCACCCCAACCATTAAGCTGGATATCTTGCCTGTTCAGTTGCTTTAATGCATCAGCTGCACCAAGAGCCACATCGGTAGAGCACGCATATATAAATCGAATATCCGAGTCATTCTCTACAGCTCGCATTGCTGTATTAAAACCAGACTCTCTAGTTGCAGCTGTGTAAAAAGAGGAAGAAAGCTTGTAGTTGTCGTGGTGACTCATTTCTTCAATAAAAGTATCACCACGAGCATAACTCACATAACCTTCTGAGAAATAGAGCACCGAATAGCCACTCTTATCTTCTATATGCTCTTGGTAGTACTCTTGAAGTAATCTAGTACCATTAATATGGTCGAAGCCAACATACATAAACGGTTGATGATCGTTCCACGCGCGAACTGGTGTCGTAATATTCTGTAATATTAACTTAGTGTCCGTAGAGTTCATGACATGCTCAATGAACTTACGGTGGCGCGTGGTATCAAGCGTGAATATGAGATAATCGGTGTTGTTTTGGACAGCTTCTAACAACGATAGGCTCTGTTGTCGAGTATCGATACTTGGACGAGTGAACACTTGATTAATATTGTAGGCAATTCCTAGCTTTTCTAATCGTGTTTCAAACGCTTTAATATTACGAATCCAATAGTCCGATATCTGTTGTCCAGGATAGACAACTGAAATTGAAACAGGATCGTTTTGCTTCTCAGCAATTGGGACAGGATAATTTCTAACGGCTTCCACAAGCTTTTCAGTCAGAACACTTTGATTTGGGTGCTCTTTCAAATACTCATCATATTGCCAGTATCCATGTAACACTTGGGTCGTGTGAGCAGATGCTATAGCAGAAACTAATGTGAGAGCAGAAAACAGTGAGGCTTTATACATTGGAATTATTTCTTCCTTCACTAGCCGGAACATAACTCAAGTATAATGAATCCAAGCAATCTTGGTAGTAATAAACATCTAGCATGCAATTAAGTGCTCAATTTAACGACTATATCTTTAGAAACATCTTTTCTTTGTACGCTCCATCTATAAAGCGCGTCAAATTAAAAACCAAGGTAATCAATTTGACGCAAATTTATATCAAACATTGCAGGCTAGAAGGTAAAAGCCAAATTCCCGGATAAACCAAATTGGTTGTCTCCTGCGTAATTGCCCGCAAAGTCCAAGCTCACAAGATCACCAGGGCTAATACCTAAACCAGCAGTAATCGAATTATCTAGCGTATCTTCCAAATCCACTTCGTAGCCTGCACGCAATTGTGCCCAACCCCATGCATTGCCTTCGATACCAAAGCGTAAAAACTGAGTATCATCGTCAAGTCCTGCAAAACGTTTCTGAGTGGTGAGGTCCCAATCGACAGTTACGGTCAGTAGTTGTGTTGCATACGCACCTGATAACGTAACTTGTGTATCGAGTCGATATTTATCCGATTTGTCTTTTGTCTTCAGCTCTTGTGCAATTAGATCCTTGATCGCTATCCCTGCACGAAAATCGTTATAAAACCAAACAGCGCCCAAATCTATGTTGAATGCATTTTTATTGGTTTCACTTTCATCGTAATCATTTAGATCAAAATCTTCGACGTTCAGAATGTCGCTGTAAGTGGTGAGCTGTTGATATTTTGGTGTAACGCCAATAGCAATATCCTGCCCGCCAAATACCATACGTTTAGCCAGCGCGACACCAAACTCGGTATAGCCAAAAGCAAGCATTTCAACATTCGAGTTCTGATAACGAGTTTCAACTGCCGTTGGCAAATCCCCCCCATCAGCCGCTATATCAGTTTGCGCGATGATCTCTGCGTGGCCTCGGGTATAAAAGTTACCAGAAATAATGCCAAGTGGAATTGCGACCGCTAAGCCCCCACCCGCACTAACAGCAAGAGGTTTATCATCCGAGAGTTTAGTTAGATATTGATTGAGCTCGCTGGCGATAGTAGGGTCAACACTGCCACTGTCTTCAAAGTCTTCAATCGTACTTTGTAGGTCATCCATCGTCGATAGCGTCTCGTCAGTATCACGAGCCGAGATACCCAAAGCTGGCGCTAGAATACCAAAGTCGTCTTCATCACGATAAACCGCAGTGAGTGCTGGATTATAAAAAGGAGCAAGTAAGTAATCTGCAGATGTAACGCCGGTATTTCCCATGCCGTTACCACGACCATCAGCAACAATATTTGCAGCAGAAGCTGATGTCCCTATCAACGCGCATACCACTGCCGTTGAGATTTTGTTTAGTTGTTTCATTGTCCGTACCAACCTTATTATTAATTTTCATAACCAAGGTTAATACATTTTTGCTAACTATGACGGTTGATTACTCCATCAGTGGCACATCAATCACATTTTTGAGCTGAGTTTTGCCAGAAACAAGCTGCTCTTTTTGCGGCTTAGATAGTCGTTTAATTTGATATTCAACTTTAGAAGCAATACTGCGGTTAGTAGCAACTTTCTGTGACCACACTAATTGAAGCGGACCTTTCCCTTTGAGAGCTTTTGCTCCTGAACCTGAACAATGCTGAGAATAACGACGTTGAACATCCGTCGTGATACCACAATACAACGCGTTTGATCGTGTACGGACTAGATAGACATACCAATCCGCACATTGATTCTTTGCCACTACCGCCATTTAATTGGTCAGTTGTTCAACAAGCTCTTTTAGTTCAGCGAGATCAGCCTTTAAAGTGGCGACTTCTTCTTCAAGTGCTTCGATACGTTCATTGCCAGCTTGAGAAACGCTGGCAGTCGGCATTTGCGCCGCTAGTGCTTCAATATCAACTTCACCACTAAATAAATGCATATAACGTGACTCACGCTTGCCTGCTTCACGAGGTAACTTGACAACTAAACCGCCCTCTTCGCGTGACGCCATTTTTTCCAGTACCGCCTCAACTTCTTTTACATCCGTAAAATCAGCTAAACGGTTTGTGCGTGTTCTTAGCTCTCCAGGAGTCTGCGCACCACGGAGCAGCAAACAACAGGTGATCCCTTTCTCTTGTTTACTAAGCTTTAGATCACCAAATTCAGTGTTGCAGAAACGGTGTTGATATTTACGTGCACGGCTGTTGAAGGCACTTTCATCACTCACTAAACGGCGTGAAACAAGTGCATCGATCGCTTGTTGGACATCCGCATCACTCAACGTCATCACAGGTTCACGATTGCTTTTTTGATTACATGCTGACGTTAAGCTATTGAGGGTTAGCGGGTAGTAGTCCGGCGTAGTCACTTCTTTCTCAATGAGACAACCAATGACACGGGCTTCAACAGGATTTAAGTTGATGTTCATTTTACGTATTTCCTTATTATTCTCTTCCTGATGATGAATCAATGCTCAGAAAGAATGGGAACCCTTTTGATGTTACCGTTTTCGTCAATCATAACGATTTTAGTACGGTTCAACTCCACTTCGGTAATTTCTTGATGCGTTTTCTCTTTGCGATAAGCGTCGATAAACTTTTCTACACGTTTCGGGACGACGTTTGATTCTTCTTTTTGAGATAAGATAATGTCAGAAGTTCGCATTATGTTGTTTAATAAAAAGCGGTTAATACTAGAATCATATATCGAAGTTAGGGCAATGCTCAATCATCAAATAATGAGTTTGGCGATAAAACCGTCAACATACTGTAATGATTGATCTTAAGACTGTTATCGGCCCCAATGTTATGATTTAATCATTGGCAGTTAAAGGTAAAATCAGGAAAGAAACCTATGAGTGGTGTATTTGAAATCGTAGCTCAGGCTCGTCGCAAGAACAAATTGAAGCGTGAACTGATCGACAACGAGAAAAAAGTTCGTGACAACCGTAAGCGTGTTGATCTTCTAGAAAACCTACTAGATTACATCAAGTCAGATATGAGCCACGACGAAATTGTTGGCATTATCAAAAACATGAAAGCTGACTACGAAGACCGTGTTGATGACCACATCATCAAAAGCGCAGAGATCTCTAAAGATCGTCGCGATATCAGCCGTCGCATCCGCGAGTTGACTGAAGAAGACAAGCAAGTTCTAGGTAAGAAGAAGTAATTCTCCCTAGGAAGCAAACAATAAAACCCATATCGCTGAGATATGGGTTTTTTCTTTATAGCCTTTAATGTTAGCGAGATTGACCAACATAAGTCGTTATTACAAATTAGTTAATGACGCAAAACGTTTGCGTAATCGCTAACCTTCTCCGAACTTAAAATTTGGACTTTCATCACACATTTACCGCTGTTATATTTCATCTCAGATAATCAATTAGACCATTCGAGGCACGGAGCTTCCTCACTTATCTCAAGACGAGAAGAATTGGTACCGACACTGACACTGTTCGGCAAACTTTTAAGAGGGTCAAATTATGGAAATGAATATGGTTGAAATTCTAGGTTACGCGGCATCAATTATGGTCGCTATCTCTTTAACCATGAAAGATATCGTAAAACTACGTGTTCTTAACTTTATCGGTTGTGCGCTATTCACTGCATACGGCTTAATGATCGATGCATGGCCTGTAGTTATGACGAACGGTTTTATTGCCTGCGTTAACGTTTATTTCCTTGCAAAAATGCAAAGCGAAAAAAAAACTGACGAAGCAAAAAGCGCCGCATAAATAATTCTTAAACCCCAGGTTCACGCCTGGGGTTTTGCTTATCTAACCCCTTCACTCCCCTTTCCTTACAATAAATTCTACGTATAAAAAAGCCCAGCATCTCAGCTAGGCCATCTGCCGCAAATTTGTTGCTTAGTTATTCGATACGATAAAGAGCACTTCAACGCGGCGATTACAGGCTTTACCTGCGGAAGAAGCATTAGAGCAAGCTGGAACATACTCACCGTATCCGCGAGTAAAAATCGAATCCATCGCAACATTGTTTTTAACTAATTGCTGCTTCACTGCTTTCGCACGTTTCATCGACAATGTATCGTTAAACGTTGGTGCGCCAGTGCTGTCGGCGTGGCCATCAATCACAATGTCGATACCTGGCTGAGTAGCCAAATAACTGCCCATCATTTCCAGCCAGTAAGCAGAGTCCGCTTTAACTGTTGAAGAACCAGTATTGAACTTAATGGTATCCGTCAGTTTAACCATAATGTGGTTACCCGGTAACACTTCGTAATCAACACCATTTTTTAGTAGGAAGCTTTGAAGGTCTTTATAGTAAGGTGTTCGCTTCTGACCTAACGGTCCCTGAACATCAGACGATGCCAACGTGGGATTATTACCCCATTCTGGATAGCGAACTTCGAAATCCGTTTTTGGTGCAGTATCCAACATATTGTCCGTCATATTCGCGACATTTTGGGCCATATTCGTACAACCAGAAAGCAATACGATCAGCGGTAAGGTCAGGTATTTCATCTCTCCACCCTAGGTTCCTTCTCTACTCCTTCACTGTATCGGCAGAATTAGCAATTCTTTAATACTATTTTGAGTTGTGAACACGACACATCACTAGAAACAAATTGCCGCGAATTTGCCGACATTTCCTATTTAGTTCTTTAAATTGAAAGAGTAAAATTCAGCTACTTTTAACTCGTACTGCCCTATTGGTACGATCACATTGAGAAATGATTATGAAAAAGATCCTCGCGCTGTTAGCAATCTCTCTTACTAGCTTACTGGTTGGTTGTTCCGACAACAGCGTGCCTCAAGAAGGACAACAGTATCAGCAGCTTCCTGTTAACCTTGCCACTTACCGCCTTCCTCAGGTAACGGAAGTTTTCTCTCTTAATTGTGGGCACTGCCGTAAAATGGAATCGGTTCTCCCTCAACTAGAAGAACTTACCAACCAATCAATCGGTAAAATTCACGTTACTTTCAATGAGAGCGCTCAAATTGGTGCGATGATTTACTACGCAGCGGAAATGCAATTAGGTAAAAAACCTGATCATGACATGATGTCTGAGCTTTTCGCAGCCGTGCAAATGGGTGATGGTTCGACGCTATCAGATAAAAAGCTAGCGATTGACGAAGCTTTCCATTCTCGTACACTAGTTAGCCCGTATGAGTTTAACGAAGAACAACAAGCTCAACTATTTAAAGCAATGCAACTCGCTCAGGAAATCACTGAGAAAGGCCAGATCAACTCCGTACCTACTTTCGTAGTTAATGGTAAGTACATGATCCTTACTTCTGGCCACCAAGACGTTGAGGGTATTGCGAATACGATCAACTACCTGATTAATCAACCATAAACAAATTGGACGTTATCGATGTCAAAAATTATTTTTCCTCTTGTTATCTTTATTCTTGCAGCTTTCATGATCTACAGAACATGGAATAACAATAAAGCGGGTGAAGAAAACTTTGCAGCAGGCCAAGCATTTCTTCTAGAGAATGCTAAAAAAGAAGGCGTTGTCTCAACTGAGAGCGGCCTACAATACCAAGTTTTAGTTAAAGGCGAAGGTACGCAGCACCCGACTAAACAGAGCACTGTTAAAGTACACTACCACGGTACTTTACTAGACGGCTCAGTGTTCGACAGCTCAGTTGAGCGCGGTGAACCAATTAGCTTCAAACTGAATCAAGTCATTAAAGGATGGCAAGAAGGTCTGACTTACATGGCGCCTGGTGATAAATTCCGTCTATTTATTCCTAGTCCACTGGCATATGGTAAAGGCGGTTCTGGCCCAATTCCACCAGCGTCTACTTTAATTTTTGATGTCGAACTTCTCGAAGTAAAATAAACCTCAAGCCAAGTCACTACGACTTGGCTTTTTTCATTCAACTCATAACGTTACCGCGCTAAGTTTTGCTATAGTGGAGAGTAAGCAATCATATGAGAGTTAAACGAATGAGAATCCCGACCAACATCATCACTGGGTTCCTTGGTACCGGAAAAACCACCGCAATACTTAACCTACTAAAAGAGAAACCAGAAAACGAAAACTGGGCTGTATTGGTTAACGAGTTTGGCGAAATCGGTATTGATGGCGCATTAATGACAGAGCAAGGCGCTCTGATCAAAGAAGTACCTGGTGGATGTATGTGCTGCGCAGCTGGCGTTCCTATGTCGGTTGCTCTGACCGCCTTATTACGTACCAATCCAGACAGATTGATCGTTGAACCTACAGGGTTAGGCCATGCGCATAAAGTGCTAGCGACGCTCACTTCTAGCCAGTTCAAAGACTATATTGATTTAAGAGCAACCATTGGTTTGGTCGATCCTAGAAACCTTTCAGTCGATAAATACCTGCAAAACACTAACTTTAATGACCAGCTTGCAATTTCTGACATCATCATTGGCAACAAAGTCGACGAATGTCATGTCAGTGACATCGATACTTTTAACGATTGGGTTACGGATCAATCGCCACCGAAAATCTTTAGCCAACTAGTCAAACAGGGGCGCTTCCCTATTGAATTGCTCTCTAGTCAGCGCCGCGATCAGTCAGTTCAAGATGAGGTTGATTCACACCACCACGAACACGCTGAAATGGAACCACAATTTCAACTACCGCCTAACCAAACATACATCCGTAAAGAAAATAAAGGACAGGGTTACTTCAGCTGTGGTTGGATATTCGGCGCCGAAGTCGTCTTTAACTTCGACGATTTATTTTCAGTGTTATCGGACTTAACAGCCGAGCGAGTGAAAGGTGTACTCAATACGAGTAATGGTTGTTTTGCTTTTAACGTCAGCAACGGTGTTGTCTCTGTAAACGAAATGTCCCTAGAAGGCTTCGAGAGCCGTCTAGAGGTAATTGATAGCCAATTGCTGCCATGGGAACAGTTAGAGTCGGTACTTAAACGTATTTCAAATATTGAAACGCTCTAAACGACAAAAGGCGCACCATTAAGTGCGCCCTATCCCTCGTTACTCAATCGTGAGTTTGCGAATCAGAGAGTATGAAACCTCTGGCTGATCATAAACGAGGATCTGAAATAATTTATCGAATCCATCCAAATTGTAGGTAAGACACTTTTTCCTCCATGCGGGTTGGTTCAGGTTGTCTTACAAATTAACTATGGTTCAAATCCCCAGCTTTGCAAGGCCACTCCCTCTGCCATGATTCAATCTGTGATACTGCTCCGAAAACATATCGCAAGCTTGTTCATCAGTTTCTCACCTATGATTCAAATTTGAAAATCAATATTCCATTCTTGTCGCTATAGTTACTAACCGACAGGCGTATAATTTGCCTTGTATCATTCCCACCACCAATTATTACGAGGCTTTCATATCCATGACTAAAAGAGAGAAAATTAAACAGTCGCTTTTAGCTACAATGCCAAAAGATGCCATTAATCAATTTCTCTCAAAGGATAAAACGCCCATTTCCGTATTATTCCTGTCACTCGCCGTCGGAATCCTTGCTGGCTTAGTAGGTACCTTATTTGAGCTCGCTGTACACTTTGTCTCAGAAACACGTACCGACTGGCTAAAAGAGGCCATTGGTAGCGCACTTCCATTATGGTTAGCGGCATTTTTAATAAGTGCTGCACTCGCTTTTGTTGGTTATTTTCTCGTTCATCGTTTCGCTCCAGAAGCGGCTGGTTCCGGCATCCCTGAAATCGAAGGGGCAATGGATGGTATTCGTCCTGTCCGCTGGTGGCGTGTCATTCCTGTTAAGTTTTTCGGTGGTATGGGCGCTCTTGGTTCGGGAATGGTGTTAGGGCGTGAGGGCCCAACAGTCCAAATGGGCGGCGCAATTGGCCGTATGGTCACGGATATTTTTGGCGTAAAAAATGATGATACGCGACACAGCCTTCTCGCTTCTGGCGCTGCTGGTGGTCTAGCCGCAGCATTTAATGCACCTTTGGCTGGCATTATGTTTGTCGTTGAAGAGATGCGACCTCAGTTTCGCTACTCACTAATTTCAATTCGTGCTGTCATTATTTCAGCAGTATCTGCCAACATTGTTTTCCGCTATATCAACGGCCAAAGCGCTGTTATCACCATGCCTCAATACCAACCGCCGGAGTTGCCTGCACTTTGGCTATTTTTACTACTTGGAATGATGTTTGGTGTTTTTGGTGTAGTGTTCAATCGCCTTGTGACGCTTTCACAGGACTTTTTTGTCAAAGTTCATCGTAACGACCGTAAACGCTATTTGATTACTGGCAGTTTAATCGGTGGCTGTTTTGGCATTACTTTGCTTTACATGCCCGAAATCACTGGTGGAGGTATCGCGCTTATACCTAGTATTACCAACGGTGATTATACAGCCAGCTTCTTACTCCTACTTTTCGTAGCGAGAATTGTGACGACTATGGTTTGTTTCGGCTCAGGAGCACCAGGTGGTATTTTTGCCCCAATGCTCGCTCTGGGAACTCTATTTGGCTACGCTTTTGGGTTAATTGCGAAAGGGTTCTTGCCTGAGCTAATGATTGACCCAGGTATGTTTGCCATTGCCGGTATGGGGGCACTCTTTGCTGCGACGGTTCGAGCGCCTATTACCGGTATACTGCTGGTTATAGAAATGACGAACAATTATTATCTAATTCTTCCACTTATCATCACCAGTCTTGGCGCTGTTATTTTTGCGCAACTTCTTGGGGGACAACCTATCTATAGCCAACTACTACATAGAACTTTAAAAAATGAGAAGTTACGACAGGAAGATCTACCAAGCGAAAGCAAATGAGAATTGCATAGCAACCGTTTGGCTTGCTATGATCGACGCCAGTTTTATTGGACGCTAAATGTATGGCGACTGATTTTTAGAGTATTTGCTCGCCAATATAGTGATGTAGGAATAAGTCCTTGAACTGGAGACGTTTAACACAATTTCAAAGTGTACCACCTTCACAAGCTGCACTTGCACTCGGCGTGATTGGTTTAGGGCACGCTTGGTCTCTATATATTCCCGAAGTTGGTACCGTAATTCGTCCGTATTTAGCAAGCTTAGGCGCCATCTTACTGTTTCCGGTTCTAGTTAAATACTTCTCGAACTTCAATACCTTCATTAACGATATCCGCCATCCTCTTAGTGGTAGTCTAATGGCACCAATGAGTATGGCATTGCTAATTCTCTGCGACTACCTCGCCGTCATCTCACCGATTATTGCTTATCCCCTTTGGTTCGCTGCATTACTTTTACACCTCACCATGATGGTGCTTTTCTTTAGCTTCCAGTTGACCAACTTTAAGATGTCTAACATTGTACCTAGCTGGTTTTTATATCCGGTAGGGTTAATCAGCAGCTCTTTAGCAGGTACCCAATTTGGCCATACCGTATTTTCCGAAACTTTGGTGAATATCTGTATTACTATTTACTTCTTTATGCTGCCCTTAGTCCTCTATCGACTCATGTTCGAAGGTATGCTCCCTAGACGAGCTAAGCCGACTCTCGCTATTATGGCTGCGCCAATTAACCTAACCCTAGCGACTTATTTAGTTAACTTCCCACAACCTGATCCAATTTTAACGGGGGCTTTAGCGGGCATTGCTGTCACCATGACGCTCTTCATTTACCTCTGTTATATACGTTTAATGAGGCTCAAATTTCAACCTTCTATTGCAGCGGTTACTTTCCCATCGGTTATCAGTGCTGTTGCAATGCATCGATTAACGAGTTTTTTCGAACAATACCACCCACATTGGCATTGGTTGCATAATTTTGGTTTGATTGAATTGAGTGTAGCGACAGGGTTAGTTATCTGGGTATCAATTGGTTACGTTAAAATGTATTGGCCAGAGTTGTTTATTAAAAAAGTAAATAGTACGTCCAATACATAACATTAAGCCGCTTTATATATTGTGAACGACTTAGGCTGCATAAGCCTAAATAGCAATGTTTTCAAATATAATAGTTGATATTTTTATTTGTAGCGTACCACTAAAACATAATTATCAACGCTAGCAACAATATTAAATTTAATTCATATATTCCTTTACCAATCGGTACATAGCATAACAAAGGAATGAATCATGAATACTCTTAATCGCACCCCTTCGTTACCTATATTTATTAAACAAAAGGTCGACCATCATCTTGATACCCTGATCAACTGCCACCGCAACGGTAAGCATTTAGTAATGGGAAAGAGGCCGAGTTCAAATGATCTTGTTTTACAGAGTAATGATTACTTAGACCTCGCAAACCACCCTACAATTATTGATAAGCACGTCCAGTCAATTCAAGAAAGACACTCGACACCTTTTATGTCTGGCGTCTTTTTACAAGATGAAAAGTCAAAACCAAAACTGGAAACTCGACTAGCACAGTTCTGTGGATTCCAATCGTGCTTGTTGTCCCAGTCAGGATGGTCAGCCAACCTTGCTTTATTGCAAACAATTTGTGATAGCAATACTCAGGTTTATGTCGACTTTTTTGCGCATATGTCTTTGTGGGAAGGCGCGAGAGTTAACGGTGCGAATTTACATCCATTTATGCACAATAACGTTAAACACTTAATCAAGCTCATAAAGCGTCATGGACCAGGCATTGTATTGATTGATTCAATATACAGCACCATTGGTACACAAGCCCCTTTAACCGAGCTGGTTATGGCTGCCAAAGAGTTCGGTTGTGCCATTGTAGTAGATGAATCTCACTCGCTAGGTACTCATGGACGTAAAGGTGAAGGCTTGCTTAAAAGCCTGAAGCTTAGCCACCAAGTCGATTTCATGACCGCCAGTCTTGCAAAAACTTTTGCGTATAGAGCAGGAGCCATTTGGTGTAACAATGAAGCAAATGAGTGCATACCTTTTGTAGGCTTTCCTGCAGTATTCAGCTCGGCAATGTTACCTTACGAAATCGATCGATTAGATGCGACGCTTGATGTTATTCAACAATGCGATACGCAACGAGAGCACCTTTTTAGCCTCAGTCGCTACTTAAAGCAGCAGTTAGTCAACGTTGGCATCACAATACGCAGTGATTCTCAAATCATTACGCTAGAAACTGGAGACGAAAACAATACCGAGTTGGTAAGAAATTATTTGGAAAGTCATGGCGTCTTCGGTGCAGTATTTTGCCAGCCCGCGACTACACCGAATAAAAATATTATCCGATTTTCATTAAATAGCAGTATGACAAAAAGGGATGCAGATAAGATAGTTGATGTTTGTGCTAGAGCTTTTAATGAGCCCTACCTTTATATTTTGTAAGCACCAATAACATTGATTATATCCAATTAGAGACCTTATCAAGTAACGTATTCGTACTCGCAGGTTTGATGACGTAATCATTCATACCTGAGTCGTGTATTTTATTGATAGCCGTCTGAGTAGAATCGCCGGTATGGCCAAGAATAGGAACATTGGCAAAGGTCTCTTTTGAGTTACGAATAACATTGGCAGCTTCGATCCCGTTAAGTCTAGGCATTTCTATGTCCATAATGACAAGATCAACGGGCAACAGTTCTAGTTTCTCGATTACCTCTTGGCCATTCTGAACTTGGATAACTTCAAAGCCCTGCTGCTCTAATAAGATAGAGGTATACGTCCTCAATGAGTCGTTGTCGTCGGCAATTACAATCGTTTTACCAAAGCTTTGTTTCTTACGGGGAAGTAAGTTTCTATTCGGCTCTAAACATTCAAACAACAGTTCATCAAGAACAATGCCGCACTGATGTGTCATCCGCGCTTTATCTATGGGATAAACCAACAAATGACGCTCAATATCATCATGGTATGAGCACTTTGAATCATATAAAAGAACAATACGAGCTTCAGTGAAATGCAATTTGGCTTCAAGTGTAGCAAACACATCTAGTTGCTGATTCGCTACATCAAGATCAATTAAAATTAAATCAAACTCGAATTCATACTCTTGCTTTTGACTTGCGGTCACCAAATCCATCGTGACAAGTCTAAAACCTTTATAAAATGAATGCTCATTTAGCGTATTAGTAACTGGTTCGTAGTGCCCCACCATGAGTACAGATTTTGATTTCACTAAATCAAATTTAATCTTATCAACGACTTCTGACTTATAAGGTGGAAACGTCATTGTAAACTTGGTCCACGATCCTGGTTGTGATTCACAGACTATTTTCCCACCAAGAGCCGTCATTACTTTATGGCAAAATGGCAAACCTAATCCATAGCCTCCTGATTTACCGAAGGTATAGAAATCTTCAAATATGTTCTCAAGAATTTCTGGCTCAATTCCAACACCATTGTCAACAAAGACTAATTGATTCCCATCGTGATGGCGTTTAACGGTTATCTTTATTTTAAAGCGATCAGATGACTGATAATAAAACGCATTTTTCATCAAGTTATAAAGAGCGTACTTAATCAGTGTGTCACTCCCAAAAAAGTCAAAATCATCTTCACAAACAAACTCTATACATTGCTTGTTCTGAATACTCTTATAAGCAAAGCTCGACAACGCCGACAAGGTAACTTGCTTTATTGACTGTTTTTTAAACGTCGACGTAGACACACGATTTTCATCAATTGACGTCAATAGTAAATCGATCGCTTCATTCCCATTATCAATCACTTCCTCCGCATCATTTAATACGTCTCGCGCTAAGCTCAATTCTTGAGAAGAGATTTTAATACCATGGTTAAATGTATCTTTTTCAGTCGGTAGTATGGACTTTAATACTTCAATGGAAGCTTTCAACGCACTGAGTGGATTTCGCATTTCATGGGCAATGCCAGCGCCAAATGACTTAGCAATTGACACTTTACTCTCGTGACCAACTTGGTTGCGAAAATAAAACAAATTGCCAAATACATAGGTGAATAAGAATATCGGGATGTATGGCCAAACAATGTCATTATATGCTTGAACATAGTCACTGCCATATGTCAGTAAGAATGCAAATAGAATGGATATACCGGCTTGGAGCAATACAATTCTGGTTTGATGTACCAATAAGATATGAAGAAAAATCGACGACATAAACGACATCGCCCATACTGTCGACCACTCATTTTTAAGCATCATGAAAAAAAAGAAAAACGGTAAACAGATACTTATCGAAATAGAATAGTAAATTGGCATCAATCGACGCCAATACTCAGGTAAATACGAACGAAACGCAATCACTGCAAACATCAATGAGCAAGCAGTTCGTAAAGCCAAACTCTCATATGGCTGAGGGAACAAGTATGTCCAAACATAGTAATATGTTGGAAAACCAAGCAGGCCCATCCAACCGACTAATGTTAGATTAGGCTCTGCATACTGATAGATCTTACTTACTGTCTCTCGGATTGCATCGCGAAACGCGTCCATTTATCACCCTGTACCAACTTATTGGTCGACATTCTATTCTTTTATAATTCTTGTGGGAATTAATTAATAATTAGCACAGATAACAATTGTTAACCACAAGTTAATACTTAAGAGTGATCTAGGTTGCAATGACTTTGATAGTACTTCCTGCCTTAGTCGGCTCGACATCAATACGTTGAGACATCTGCTCTTTTAACTCAGACACATGAGAAATTAAACCAATGGTTCTACCCATTTGTTGTAAATCAATCAAGGTTTGAATCGCCAAGTCGAGTGACTCTGGATCTAAACTGCCAAATCCTTCATCGATAAACAGAGTATCTAACCGAATCCCGCCGCTATATGACTGGACAACATCTGACAAGCCTAAAGCTAACGCCAGCGCTGCCATGAAGGACTCCCCTCCAGATAGGGTTGCAACATCGCGAGTTTTACCTGTATATCCATCTTCAACTATAAGGTCTAAGCCTCTCCCCGCAGCGCCTTTAAAGCCCTCTGTTTTACGCATCAGAATATAGCGCCCTTTGCTCATAAGGCTCAGCCGTTGAGATGCTTGGATCAAGACATCATCGAGTAAAACACCTAATACAAAACGATGAAGACTCACTCGGCTACCTGTTTTGCCGCTTGCTACGTCATATAAAGTGCCAAAAACTTTGTACTCTTGTTCTAACTTAATATTCTCGTTGTGAAGTATTGCGATGTCTTGGGAGACTTTCTCTAAACGTTCAAAGCGAGAGCGCGTAGAGTCAAGCGCTGCACGAACGGTGTCATACGCCAGTTTGTGCTCAGTAACTTTCGCCTCCAATTGAGCCAACTCGGGCTTGTCGATCTCTTTAAGTGCTTGTTTTAAATCTTCTACAGATTGTTCCAACTTAGCCTGAGTTTGCTTGTAACCTTCAACCTGATCTTGCCAAACCTGCAACTCTTCATCACTCGCTTTAGCGGCTAGATAGAGCGCTTCATCGTTAAATTCCGTTGCTTCAAGCGCACTGTTCCACTCGGCTTCACTCTGTTTAAGTTGCTGGCGAATCTGAGCCTCTAACCCTTGAACGGTTTTTAACTCGGCTTTAATTGAAGAAGCCTTAACATTTAATGACTGCTGCTGTTTATTCGCAACGGCCACCTGATTGTTGATGGTTTCGACAGCTTGCTGCAGCTCTGCGTACGCTTTGTGAGCATGTTCGATCGTTTTGTATTCATTTCCGATAGCCAAAGACAGCTTATCAATTCGATTGATAACATCGCGCTGCTGAACTTCTGTCGAAGCAATTTGTTGTCGAAGCTCAGTAATCTTAGCCTCACCATTCTCGCTACGTTGAACAAGCTCGGCAACACTTTGCTCCATCTTGCTCAAATCAATCGCTTGTAATTGCTGTAAGTTATGCTCGGTTGAGCGTTGGATTTCAATCAACTTGTCGACTGACTCACTGGCTGACTCACCCAGTTCCAAACAAAACTCATCAACTTGACGCTGCGCCTGCTCAATCAGCGCTTGATGTTGATTCAATTGGCTAGAACAATCATTAAACTGCTTTAGAGCTTGACGTTCACGCTCTCGCGCTTGATCAACTTGCTGTTTCGACACTTCGTCGCCATCGAACTTAGCAGGTACTGGATGATCCCCACTACCACATACCGGGCAAGCTTCTCCCCGACTTAACCGTTGCGCTAAAATCGCTGCCTGCGCGTTATGCCAACGTAGATCAAGTTGGTCGGCTTCTTTCTGGCATTGGGTAAGCTCTATTTGAGCTTTATCTGTTGCTTGTTGCTTAGTCGGTAAGCTTTGTAATAACCCGTCCTTGTCTGACTTTAAACGATTGAGTTTGGTGATATCGCTTATTAAACGCTTCAGGCGCTCAAGTTCCGCTTCAACAGTCGGTTTCTTATTCCACTCAACTCTTAATCGTTCGAGTTCTTTCTGACCATCAACCGCTTCTTGTTCGAGTTTCTGCTTATGACTAAGGTATTTTGTTAATAGAGATTGTTGCTGCAGAGATTGTTCAGTCAAGGCAGCACTCTGAGTATGAAGTTCTGACTGCTCACTCAACTTTGTTTTAATCACTTCGAGTGCAATGATCTGCTCGTTAAGCTGTGGGATCTGTTTGCTGTTCTCCTCTGCCGCTTCCAACGTCACTTTGTGTTGGTTTAGCTGGTCGACCGCTTGCTGACTTTGCTTTTGCAACTCTTCAACTTGAACCAAAAGAGTTTTGCTTTGCCTTAAATCATTCTGCCAATTGGCGTAAGGGACGTTCAATTTACTTGCGCTGTTCGCTTTCAGAAGCTTTGCAGCGACATCGTCGTTAGTTTGGCGACGTGCTTGATGTTGCTGCAACTGACCTTTGGCATTCTCTAACTTAGCAAATTGCTCAATAACAGCTTGAGCGTTTTGCAAAGCCTGTTTACTTTGCTGAAGTTCTTCGTTGGCCAATTGCTCTTTTTCGGCCGAATTGGTCAATTCAACTTTTAACAGTTCACTCTGTTCAATCAACTGCTGCTCGCTCTCCACAGCAGCCACTTGAAGCGCACCACGAATTTGGTTGTCGAACTCACCTTTCGCCTTACTGATCGCGGCCGCTTTATCCTTTAACGCAAACTCTATCTTCTTGTAGATATCAGTTTGGAAGAGCTGACCAAAGATATCTTCGCGCTCTTTAGAACTGGCTAAAAGCAACTCACGAAACTTACCTTGTGGTAATACCATGACTTGTCTAAATTGCGTTTCGTTCAGACCGATCAGTTCGCTGACTTCATTTTTAACTTGAGCCGTTTTACTGGTGATCAGAATTTCTTCATCAGCCATTTGGTATAAGGCAGCGGTATGCTTACGTGTGGTCGTACCCTCACCTCGCGCTTTTGGCGCCTCTTGTTCTGGTGAGCGAATCACACGATAGGTCTTGTCATGTAACGCGAATTCAAATACAACCTCTGTCGGTAAGCTTAACGGCGCCATATCGCACCGCATTTGCATACCTTGGCGCTCATTCCCCGTAGTTTCACCATAGAGAGCGAAACAGATTGCGTCCAAAATAGACGTTTTTCCTGAACCCGTTGGGCCATTAATCAAAAACAGTGGGTTGCTACCCAGCTTTGTAAAATCAATTTCTTGTGTGTTTGCAAAAGGACCAAACGCCTGCATTGTGAGTTTTAGAGGTTTCATTGTTCGGCCCTTATTGCTGATTGAGCTGTTTGATTATTTGACTAAGTGCTTGGTCTTGTTCTTCACTGAGTTGACTGTCTTGCGCTTGAGAGAAGAAATCACGGAACATATCCATTTCACTACGCGCCAACTTAGCTTGCGCCATCTCTTGCTCAACACCCACCAGCATGCCTGGCTTCTCTAGGTGGAGTACATTCGGATAAACGCTGCGCAGCTTTTCCATCGGATTCAAAATCGCATGCTGGTCGAGGAGACGAACCATAACGTAATCTTGATTATTCGGATCGGTTTTACCTTCAACTAAGATTTTTTCCATCTCTCCTTCGATAATTCGCATCTGATGGGGTGCAGTTAAGTTGATATGTGTAGCCGAAACAAAACCATCACTATTGAGCTCCACCAAGGTCATGCCTTTCTTCTGGTGTTGTTCTGAAAAGCTGTACTTCATCAACGAACCGGAGTATCGAATATGCTCTTCGCCTTTCTTTTGTGGCTGATGAAGATGGCCAAGCGCAACATAGTCAAAGCCAACGAAGTGTTGGTGACTGACACGATCAGAACCACCAATGGAGAGTGGACGCTCTGATTCAGATTCAATGGCGCCATCCACAAAACAATGACTGATCAGTACATTTTTATGCTCAGGTGAAAACTGCTGTTGAATACGCTCAGAGAGCAACTGATGCGCCTCATCATGGGTCGATACGGCTTCTTTATAGTAATGACGAACCAGCTCTGGATCATTGTAAGGCATTCCAAAAAACGCGACGGAGCCTGTGTCAGATTCAAGTACCACTGGCGTTAGCATATCTTCAAAATCTGCGATGATATGCAAGCCAGACTCACGCATTCGATCAGAACCAAACCCTAAACGCTGAGCACCGTCATGGTTCCCTGGAATAAGAATGATCGGTACATTCAATTCGCCGCAAATATGATTAACAAACTGATCCATGACTTCGATGGCTGCTGTTGGCGGTACTGAACGGTCATACACGTCTCCTGCGATGACTAGGGCGTCGACTTGATTACTTTCAATATATTGAGTGATCTGCTTGAGCACTGCCTTTTGATCATCAAGTAGTGAGACGTTGTGAAACTGGCGACCAAGGTGCCAATCTGAGGTGTGAAGAAACTTCATGTATGACCTAATCATTCTTATAAGTAGACCAGTATCATACTCATTTATCAGCTAATATTCTGTAGCTAAATCGTGTGTATAAGTACAAAAAAACCGCGAACAAATCGCGGTTTCATTAGTTAGTTAGAAATAACGCTCGTCACATTACTCAGAACGACTTTTGCAGTGTTCAATAGCATTGCTCAGTAGCTCAAGTGCCGTTTTATCGCACTCTGGCAGAGCCGCATCACTTTCACCTAAAGGCGTTACACGGTCACCCCATTTGATGTGACCAGCGCCCCAAGTTAAGCCTGCGCCGAACGCCGCAAGTAATAAGTTATCACCTGGTTTAACAAAGCCTTGCTCTAGAGATTCACAAAGTGCGATAGGCACTGTGGCGGCAGAAGTGTTGCCGTATTTTTGAATATTAACGAACGCTTTATCTTGGCTAATACCAGATAGGTCACACAAGGTCTGGATAATACGAATGTTTGCTTGGTGCGGAATTACTACATCAATATCATCGGTAGAGAGTTCGCTACGAGATAGAACGCTTTGCGCTGCTGCTCCCATACCACGAACAGCACGTTTGAAGATTTCTTTACCCACAAAATTGAAATCCCAGTAACCGTTGTCCGCAGCGAAACGATCCATTGAGGTACCAAACTTAGGTACGGCTAAAATATCACGCCCTGCAGAATCACAGCCTAATTGCGCTTGTTGTAAACCAACCTGTTTTTCTGTGCGCGTTAGAACCACAGCACCGGCTCCGTCACCAAAAAGAACAGCAGTGTCGCGTTTAGTCCAATCAATATAGAACGATAGGCGCTCTGCACCAATCACAATTGCATTCTTGTAGTTACCCGCTTGAATTAAGCGCGTTGCGGTCTCTAAACCATACACAAAACCCGTACATGCAGCGTTTAGGTCGAAAGCCGTCGCTACTTTCATACCTAGATTTTGAGAAACTTTCGATGCGATATTTGGAATGAGAGAGTCTGGAGAGCATGTTGCAACTATCAGTAGATCCACTTCATCTGCGCTAATACCTGCGCACGCTAAGGCATGCTTGGCTGCCACTGTTGCCATGTCTGACGTATCAACATGGCTGATACGGCGATTTTCAATCCCTGTACGGGTACGGATCCATTCATCTGATGTTTCAATAAAGGTGCTTAAATCTTCATTAGAGAGCGTTGCAGGTGGTAGGCACTTACCCCAACCTGTAATTTCTGCAAAAAATGTTGTCATTCTGAGCCTTTTCATTTTCTTATTTGAGTCACTCGACCTTTTCAGAGTATAACTAGGCTTGATACGTGGTGTCATCAATTTGAAAAAATCACCATCACAGCAATTACAAAAATAGAGAAAAAGTCATGTCTACATTTAATACTCGATGCCCATCTTGCTCAGGCGTTAACCGCGTACCTACAGAACGTGTTTCCGAAAGCCCCAACTGCGGTAAGTGTCAAACAGCTCTGCTCGATGGCTCGCCTATTGAAGGAACCGAACTAAACTTGGACACACTACTGCAAAGTAGCCAACCCGTTGTTATCGATTTCTGGGCGCCTTGGTGTAACCCTTGTGTCGGATTCGCACCTGTGTTTTCTGATGTTGCAGCAGAACGCGCACAAAATGTACGATTTGTAAAAGTAGATACCGAAGCTCAGCAAAATATCGCGGCTAAGTATCAGATAAGAAGCATTCCAACCATTATGGTGTTTAAGAATGGTAAAAGAGTCGATGTTATTAACGGCGCACTACCTAAAGGCCAATTTGATCAATGGTTAAACCAAGCTTTGCTTAAATAAACATCGAGTCAAAACCCGTTAATAAGTAAGCCGTAGAACCTCTGTTTTACGGCTTTTTAATGCACTTTTTCATCATAAATAACGATAAATTTATTTTGTCGTTATGAGTAAAACAATTCGCTGTACCCCACCCCATTTTCACTCCATAGTCGCGCCGAAATCTGTTCATATTTAATCCAAAATAACGAGGCTACGACGTTGGAAAACACCCTTGCTCCTGCTCCAAAAGCACGCATATCTGTACCTGTAATTGCGCTTGCTCTTTATGCGGTAGCGTCAGGCTATTTAATGAGCTTGATCCCTCTTATGCTGCCACATTACGGTCTTGAATCGTCTTTAGCGAGTTGGCTAGCAAGTGCCTTCTATGCAGGCCTTTTAGTAGGAGCGGTCGCTATTGAGCCAATGGTGACCAAAGTCGGCCATCGAAATGCGTTTGTTATCTGTTTAGCAACCTTTATTGCGACCATCGCTGTGTTGCCTGCATTTAACAATGCCCCAGTATGGCTCGCGGCAAGATTTGTTGCGGGTATTGCTGTCGCGGGTGTGTTCGTGATCGTAGAGTCTTGGTTGCTACATGGTGATGAATCTCAGCGTGGTAAACGTCTTGGCCTTTACATGGGTTCTCTATACGGCGGTACATCACTTGGCCAACTTGGTATTGGCGTCATTGGCGTAACAGGTGGCGTGCCATTTATCGTTATTTTCACCATGTTGTTGATTGCAATTGTTGTTCTACTGTTTGGAGAAACTGACCAACCTGAAAGCGAACACAGCACGCCATTATCGCTAAAACAGATCGCTAAGCTTAACCACGCTGCGATTATTGGCTGTATTGTGTCGGGTCTAACATTAGGTGCGATTTATGGTTTGATGCCAGTTGAGCTATCTCAACGTGGAATCTCAACCAGCGACCTAGGAAGTCTAATGGCACTGGTTATTCTTGGTGGCATGGCAGTTCAGCCAATTGTACCTTGGATGTCTAAGTACTTTGGTCGCACGTTCCTAATGGCTATCTTCTGCGTAATGGGTGTTGCTGCGATTACCATCACCACGACAATCAGCGGAATTCATGCTTTGGGTGTTGGTTTATTTTTATTGGGCATGGCAACGTTTGCGCTCTACCCAGTCGCCATCAACTTAGGTTGTGACAAATTGGACGCAAACTACATTGTATCGGCAACACAAGTTATGCTGTTTAGCTACAGCTTAGGCTCTGTAGCCGGCCCTGTACTTGCAGACTGGTTTATGACTGGTGCACAAGGTTTAATGGGTTACCTATTTGCAACGCTACTCGCGACATGCATTTACATGTTGATCGCGAGTATTAAAACCAAACGCCAAGCAGTTGCAGGCGAATAAATAAAAAGGTCTAGCCAATCGGCTAGACCTTTTTACATTCCAAACGCCATGTATCAAGGCGTTTCTTTGTAAGTCGCTGATTATTTCATGACACGCGCTTTGAAATTACGCCCTTTCATTTTACCAGTTTGAAGCTGCTTCAGTGCTGGTTTAACGATGTCATGCTCTAGCGCAACGTAAGAAACCATCGCTAGAATATTGATCTTACCAATCTTCTTACCGTCTAAGCCTGCTTGTTTCGTCAATGCACCCAAAATATCACCCGCACGAACTTTCTGTTTTTTACCCCCTAAGATCTGAATAGTTTGCATCTTAGGATAGAAAGGACGCTCAACCGGTTTCTCGGGTAGTGTTGAAGGTGAAATCGCAATGTCCATGTACTCATCGATACGTGCTACGCGATACTCTTCTTTTTCACTAAAGAAGCTAAACGCAATGCCTTTAGAGCCCGCACGACCTGTACGACCAATTCGGTGTACATGAACCTCAGGATCGCGTGATAACTCAAAGTTGAATACGGCATCTAGGTTGTCGACATCAAGGCCACGAGCCGCAACGTCAGTCGCCACAAGGATAGAGATACTCTTGTTAGCAAACATGGTTAACGCTTGCTCACGCTCACGCTGCTCCATATCACCATGCAATTCCACTACGCTAAATCCGCGATGGCTCAACTCATCTGTTACGTTTTGCACTTCTTTCTTGGTGTTACAGAACACAACCGATGATTCAGGCTTGTGAGTTAATAGCAGTGTTTCCAACGCATCATCACGCTCTTCTGTGGTATTAAGCTTGAAGAAACGCTGCTCAATGGTGGTCGTTTCATGCGTTGATTCCACTTTTACCATTTCTGGGTTGCGCATAACTTTCGCAGCTAAAGAAGAAATGTTATCAGGGAATGTCGCGCTAAATAGTAGTGTTTGACGCTTTTCTGGTGCAGCTTCAATAATGGTATCAATCGCGTCTTCAAAGCCCATATCTAACATACGGTCTGCTTCATCAAGCACCAATGTATTCAGTTCATCAAGATTGATACGACCTTTAGACATGTGGTCAAGAATACGGCCTGGTGTACCCACTAGAATATGCGCGCCATGCTCAAGTGAGCCAATTTGTGGCCCCATTGGCATACCACCACATAAAGTCAGTACTTTAATATTATGGATACCACGAGCCAGTGTACGCACCTCTTTCGCTACTTGGTCAGCCAGCTCACGAGTCGGACACAAAACCAATGTTTGAACGCGGAAACGCTTTACGTTTAAGTTGCTCAGCAGGCCTAACGAAAATGTCGCCGTTTTGCCTGAACCGGTTTTACCCTGTCCAATGACGTCTTTGCCGTCTAACACGATCGGCAACGCTTGCTGCTGAATTGGTGTCATGCTTGTATAGCCTAACGTATCTAGTGTTTCTAGTAGTTCAGGACGTAGGCTCAATGTTTTAAATGATGTTGTCACGATAATACCTTGGTTCTTTCGCGACAATTTACAGTGTGAATATCGCGATTAAAAAGTAAAAACCGCTTCGGTGGGAAGCGGTTTTTGTTATCTGTTTTGCCCTACACAACCGTTAACGAATTCCATGAAGAAATTCATGTCTTGTTGCTGGGTTACTCTTAAAAATACCACCTAATGCTGTGGTCGTCGTTTCGCTCGTTGCATCCATAACGCCACGCGATTTCACACAATAGTGAGTGGCATCAATTGTCACAGCAACATCATCAGACTCAAGCAATGTTTGCAATGCTACGAGTATTTGCTGTGTCATACGTTCCTGCACTTGAGGACGCTGCGCAAAGAATCGAACGATACGGTTAATTTTAGAAAGACCGATAATCTTGCCACGCGGAATATATGCCACTGCGGCACGGCCATCAATCGTCACTAAATGATGCTCGCAAGTACTGGTTACCGTGATGTCTTTCACTCGTACCATTTCACTCACATTCATCTTATTTTCAATGACGGTGATCTTTGGGAAATTAGAGTAATCAAGACCAGAGAAGATTTCATCCACATACATTTTTGCAATGCGGTGCGGTGTTTCTTCTAAGCTATCATCGGTAAGGTCAAGCTCAAGCAAAGAGAGAATCTCACGCATATGATGCTGAATTTTTTCTTTTTTCTCTTCTCGACTGAATTGATTAGGCACCATAGGTGTCTCTAATCCTCGGCTTTCTAGCGCATCTTTTACCAACTTCGCGGATTCGCTAAGACCTGACATTCCACTTCCTCTTCTTTACCCCTTTAGGATGGCAGACAAGGATACTCGGATTTTTGAACAATTACACCCATATTTTATACGTGGGCATCAGCGCAATCACCCTATGTATCAATGAATGAAGCGGACCAAATGAAAGAATCGATGGAATTCACTTATCTAAGCGATATTCTCGGAAATGGTAGGCGAAGCATCTAATGGTACGGTTATCATAAAGTGAGCCCCTACATCGACATCGTAGCAACACTCTATCTTTCCTTGGAGCAACTGAGTAACGGTGTTGTATACAATATTCCCACCGAGCCCTGTTCCCCCAACACCACGTTTTGTTGTAACAAATGGCTCAAATACCTTCCCTTTTACCGAGTCAGGTATTCCTTTACCTGTGTCTCGGTAATCAATCACTAACTCAGCTTCATCTTTTGAAATCTTAATATAGATCGACCGTTCGCTTTCCCAGTTTTCAAACCCATGGGCAATACTGTTTGTAATTAAATTCGTAAATATCTGAACGTACGCGCTTGGGTAACTCTCAATGGTTAAGTCTTCATCGCATTGAATGTTTACATCTACATGATGTTTCATCAGTTCGTGCGACAATGAAATCACCAATTTATCGATATGATCTCTAATAAAGAATCGATAAATCGATTGATCGCCCTGATCCACTGATACCTGTTTAAAACTCGACACTAATACAGCAGAGCGTTGAAGATTCGCACTCAGTAATTCTATTGACTTATTGATGCTATCCATCGAATCAGTAAAGATTGCCTCATTGAGCGTCCCTTCACGATGGTTCTTTAGTAGGTCATCAACTTGACCAGCAATATATGAGCTCGAAGTAATACAGATACCCAAAGGCGTGTTGATTTCATGAGCGACGCCACTAACCAAGTTACCCAGAGACGCCATTTTTTCATTTTCAACCATACTCGCTTGCGTCTCTTTCAAAGTGATCAATGTCGACTCAAGCTCTTGGGTTCTTTCGGAAACCATTACCTCTAAATCTTCTTTGAAGCGAATTTCTTGCTCTAACAAAACTTGCTTTTCATCAAGAGCCTTCGCCAGCTGCCGCCGAGACTCCAAGACATCGCCATAAGAACTGTTAAGCTCTGAACACATTTTATTGATAATAGAAATCATAAAGGCAATTTCGTCATCATTAGCGATTGCACGATTCAATTTCATTGGCGGATTGTCTTGCTGGAACTGGAATTTTTTGAGGTAATCACTCATCTGATTTAGCGGCTGCGTAACAATGGCATTCACCAAATAGATGATAAACCCTGCCACGATAAACGTTTTTAAGCCATTGGATAGCAAGATGAGCAAGGCTTTATCAATCAGGCTGTGATAAATCACCCACAGATCTGACTGAACTACTAAGCGGCCAATATCAACGGCACGCTGATCAATATAGGAATATTTGAGGTCGAGACTTTGTTCAAGGATATGTTCTGTTTTCTTTCTACCGAGCTCCCACGTCTCCCCATCACCCTCTATTCTTACATAGCTAATATCTGGAATACTGATAATACCATTGATTTGCGACTGAATGAGTTCGTTGTTCAACACCCACAAACTGGTTTCCAGTGCATCCTGATAGGAGGTAAAAATATACTGCTGGCTTACATTGATGCTTTCTTTGGCAATAAGGTAGTCAGAGTATAACTGCACACCCGTTATAAAAACGGTCACCACCGAGCTAAACAAGATGATGCGTAGCGTTAACCTGCTATTGATAGACTGAAATTGCATCTTTTACTGCTACCTGATCTCAGCACTAACGGTATTTTTCAACTAATGCTAATAAAGTACCATCTCTTTCCATCTCATTAAGATTTTGCTTAATCAGTTGTATATATTTTTGGTCGCGGCCCACTACGTAGATCGTGTTTTTAATTGGGAATATCTCATGGAATACGAAGCCTTCCATGTTCTTCACTCCCGCTTTGCTTGCGTAGTAATACGCCATACTTCGGTCAAGTAAAATAACCTGAGTTCTGTCTTTTACTAACATATCAAACTGAGCTTGTTGATTTTCGATCTCTTTGTACCCCTCCCAGTTTGCGAGTTCTTGGTTATAGAAGGTCGTAAAAGGCTCCTTCAAATGCTGTTTCGCATTATTGAACCCAACAATATATTTACCTTTTAGGTCAGAGACACTATCAATGGTCAGTTCACTTGACGCCTTTGATACCGCAACATTATCGAACTCAAATACTTTCCCGTAGGAATAATCGACACGGAAAGACAGCGGTGTGCCAATAAAAATATCCAACTCGTCGAACGTATTTAAAGGGTCCTGATCAAACTGCTTACTTGGAAATTTGTAATTAGAGATTTTGTAGTCTGAACGCTTTAATGCCTCACCTATAATATCGACGAGAATTCCCTCTTCACCAATCACAAAAGGAGGAATACCAACCACAAAACCAACGTTAACAACCTTGTTCTGAGCATGGACATGAGTGGCAAAAACAGCTGATATAAGTAAAAGTGCGTTTATCCATAGTTTATGAAACATAGGAATCTCCCTATACCTATTTAGATTCGTATTTGAATGTTTTTAAATCTCTTTCAACTAATACGAAGAGTATAGGAGAAAATACCGAAACCAACCTAAAGGACTATAATGGTTGATTGATAGGCTAAACCGGATCCACGCAGAACCCATCATGGATACACCTCTTTCGAGGTAAATCGTCAGACTTTAGGTTCACCATCACACCTTAGCGAGGGGAATCAATTCATATTTTATTAGAGGTCATGATTGATCTTTTGTTTATGTGGTAAAGTAGCCCGCTCTGAACGTCAAAAAATTACAATAGATTAGGATTTCGATATGGGCTGTTGTGACGCTCCTGGCTTAATGCCGATTGAAGATGCGATGGAGCAGATGCTCTCGCCAATCAAACCAATCCAAACTACCTTACAATTGCCACTGGCTGACGCAATTGGTTATGTGCTTGCGGAAGACATTCTCTCGCCTATTTTTGTCCCGCCATTCGATAACTCAGCAATGGACGGCTACGCTGTAAGACTTACTGATCTTAACGCCAACAATGTCATGCCACTGGCTGGTAAGTCCTTCGCAGGACAACCTTTTGATGGTGAATGGCCAGCGGGTTACTGCGTTCGCATTATGACTGGCGCTAAAATCCCTGACGGCTGTGATGCCGTTATCATGCAAGAAAACACTGAAGAATCAGACGCTGGCATCGTCATCAATCAAACTGACGTAAAACCGCAAAATAACATTCGTCCGACAGGTGATGACATCAAACAAGGGGATGTTGTTTTACCGAAAGGAGCGCGTTTAACAGCTCGAGATATTCCTATGATCGCGACCTTGGGGATAAGCCATGTCACGGTCGTACGTAAACCTCGCGTTGCGTTTTTCTCGACTGGTGACGAGCTTAAGCCACTAGGCGAAACACTCGCTGAGGGGCAAATCTACGATAGCAATCGCTATGGCATAAAACCGCTTATTGAAAACTTTGGCTGCGAACCTATCGACCTTGGCATTATCCCAGATTGCCCTGATCAGTTAAAAGCCACATTCGAGCAAGCGCAAACACTCGCCGACGTTGTTGTCACCTCTGGCGGTGTTAGCGTAGGTGAAGCAGACTACACCAAAGATATTTTGGAAGAGTTAGGCCAAATCGGATTCTGGAAACTGGCTATCAAACCAGGCAAACCGTTTGCTTTTGGTAAACTATCAACGGCATGGTTCTGCGGGCTACCAGGAAACCCAGTTTCAGCAGTCATGACCATGTACGTACTTGTTCAGCCTATGCTAGCAAAACTCGCAGGTCACACTGAATGGAAAGCACCCGAGTCTATCCCAGCCATTACGCGCAGTGCATTTAAAAAGTCACCGGGTCGTACAGACTATCAACGTGGTATTTATACGATTGAAAACGGCCAGTTTGTCGTTGAAACAACCGGCAACCAAAGCTCAGGCGCATTCCGCTCAATGAGCTTAGCGAACTGTTTTGTGGTTTTAGAACGTGAGCGAGGCCGTGTTGAGTCTGGCGAAACCGTGAATATCCAGCTGTTTAACTCAACGTTATATTAGGAGTTGGCTTTGGAGATACTCTCTGATCAAGAGATGCTGCGCTACAACAGACAGATTATTTTGCGCCAATTTGATTTTGAGGGCCAAGAAGCCCTCAAACAAGCATCGGTTTTAATGCTTGGCGCAGGCGGACTGGGTTGTGCTTCTAGCCAATATTTAGCGACGGCAGGCATAGGGAAAATAACCCTCATCGATGATGATGTGGTGGAACTCTCTAACCTGCAGCGCCAAGTACTGCACCACGACGCGGATATTGGCAAAAAGAAAGTTGAGTCGGCAGCAAATTCACTACGTGAGCTTAACCCACATATCGTTGTTGAGACAGTTGCCACGCGCTTAGATGACAGTGAACTTAGGGCGCTAATCGAAACGCACTCTATCGTTGTCGACGCCTCTGATAACGTTGAGACTCGCAACCAGCTCAATAGACTTTGTTTTGCGACAAAAACGCCTCTTGTATCAGGCGCAGCCATTCGCATGGAAGGACAAATCAGTGTCTTTACTTATGATGACCCAACGCAGCCATGCTACCAATGCTTGAGTGCGCTTTTCGGAAGTGGAGCTTTAAGTTGTGTCGAAGCTGGTGTTATGGCACCTGTTGTAGGTATTGTTGGTGCAGTACAAGCAATGGAAACCATCAAAGTTATCGCAAACTATGGCCAGCCTAAGAAAGGAAAAATTCTAATCTTAGATGCGCTTAGTATGTCTTGGCGCGAAATGAACTTAATGAAGATGCCTAACTGCCCGGTATGTAGCTAAACATGCACGCGGTAAGGAGTGACTTTGAATAACCCTAAAATATTTCTTACCGCTTTTGCAGTCTCTTGCTTAACTCTCCTTTTAATGCTGTATTTGAAACCAGAAGCCAGCGTCAAAAGGTTTACTGCGACAGTGGCCTCACAAACACTGACTCAATCACTCGATGGGCACCGTCGTTATCTCAATGTCATCACAGAAGACGGCGAGCCATTACTAATTCAAAGTGACCCAAAGCTGGATTGTCCAGAGCGATCACAAGTCTTAATTGAGCAAGAAAACAACTCTTTCACTAAAGTTAACTCTTACCAAGTTATTAAATGCTATCAACATCAGTAAAGGAATACGTATGTCTCCACTCGTTACTCCCCAATGGCTAAACCAGCAGCTTACTAACCCGAACCTTATCCTTCTTGATGCGAGTATCGATTTCAAGATCCCTGGTGAAGTAGAAAAAGACACCGTCAATTTCATTCCAAAGACCCTTAGGTTCGACTACGACAAAGAGTTTTGTGACATCAACGCTTCACTTCCTCATATGATGCCAGATCAGGATCGGTTTATAGGCTTAGCGCAAGAGTTAGGGCTCAACAACGAATCTATTGTGGTCGTCTACGACAATAGTGGTACGTTCGCCTCACCTCGCGCTTGGTGGATGCTTAAAGCGATGGGACACAAAAATGTCTATGTTCTTGACGGCGGTTTAACAGAATGGAAAAACGCTGGGTTTGAAACTGTAGAACAGTACGACCAACCGCACATGCTAGGCAACTTCACGGGTACGCTAGACCCAAATTTTTTCATTGATGCCGAGCATGTCCTCAATGAGATCGATAATCCTAAATCACTGACGGTTGATGCTCGTTCTCGGGCTAGATTCAATAAGGAAGTGCCCGAACCGAGACCTGGGATTCGCAGTGGTCACATTCCAAACTCGGTATGTCAGCCTTTTGCCGAGTTGATGAATGAACATAAACTTAAGCCAATAGATGAGCTCAAACCAATACTTGATCAGTCTCTTTCAAAAGAGGTTGATAGAACCCTATTTAGTTGCGGTTCCGGCGTCACTGCCGCTATCGTACTGCTCGCCGCAGAGCTTTGCGGCTACAAAGGACTATCGATTTATGATGGCTCTTGGACTGAGTGGGGGCAACGGGAAGAGTTACCGATCGAATAACCTTTAAAAAAAGCCCCAGTATTATACTGGGGCTTATATTTACTGAACTTCTTTACTCATTACTTCTACCAAGGTTCCGCTAGGGTCTCCGGATAGCTCCCAAGTAAAAATACCACCTAGCTTGGCTTCTTTGGCCCAGTTAGCTTTGGCTTTAATTGAACGTTTGTCTTCAAACGAAATAAAGACTTTCTTCTCTGGATTCCATAAATAAGGCGCTTGTGCTTGTTCATCATACTTGTACTGATATCCCTGCTTGGTCCCATAGTTGTTTACAAGATCCCAGAACATAAAGTAGCCATTCTCGCCTGTTCCAAATGGTGCGCCTCCATCAGAAAGCAGTTCACCGTTAGGTAGTTCACCATTGTAGGCTTGCGTTCCTTGCCAACCTCGGCCGTAAAATGCCGCACCGATAACAAGCTTTTCACTCGGAATACCTTGTTCAATCATCTGATTAATAAAAACATCAGCCCCCATTCCCCACCAGCTTCGGTCTGTTGCGTGTAAGTTAGTCGTATGCCCTGTTTGCTGGCCCCAACCGCCCAGAAAGTCATACGTCATGGCAAACATATTGGTTAAATAAGGGCTCGCAGTTTTCCAATCTATTTGTTGCGCTTTTGCGCCAACACCAACCGCAGTGGACAGCTCATAATTGCGCTTTGTTTTATCAGCGAGCGTATCTAAGTCAGCACGAAGGGTTTTTACCAACAGGTTAAACGCTTCTCTTTCATCGGCTTTCTGGCCATCACTCAGTTTTGTATCTGGGTTCCAAGGAGAGGTCGTAAGGCCACCGCCACCAGGGTATTCCCAATCTAAATCAATGCCACCAAAGAAATCGTACTGCGCAATCAATTCAACCGCTGTCTTAGAGAAGTGCTTAATGGACTTTGGATCTTTAGCCATGGCATGAAAAGGTTCAGACATGGTCCACCCGCCAAACGACGGCAGAATAACTAATTGAGGATTATCCTTTTTTAACTGGGCTAACTGAGCAAAGTGGCCTTTGTAATCAACTGGCACCGATACCGGACCAAAATCTTCTTTTAAAGCAGATTGTTGATCAACCACTATCGCCGTGAACGGTTCTTTTCCCTCACAGTGCTCTGCGACTTGCTTTTGAATTGCTTCACTCGCTCCGGTATGCGGCCCACACATACTTAAGAAAGCGTAGATAATTTGAGTAAGATTTTCGGCAGGAATATCTTTGACTTGATATGGGTTGTCAGGGTTGTTGTATTGCCATTCGGCGAAGTATCCCGCGACGACTTTGTCTTGGGCATGAGCAGCAATACTCATTGTCGAGGTTAAAACGACAGCAGCGATTGTCTTCTTCATTTTATTCTCCTTGTTAACTGATTACTAATTAATCAAGGAAAATTAATTTTTACGTGTAAACAAATTTGGGATGCGAGTGACTTTGTGTCCACCGCATCCAAATTACATAAATTGCACGGTCAGGCGTTAAAACCTGCGCGACGTCATTTATCGATCATTTCATTTGTTCATCAAGGTTCAGTACGGTTAGTGCATTACTTACACTCGTTGCGATCACATCGATCACTCCAGTACGAAGTGCACCAAGTAACGCCAGTGGTTTACTGTTTTCCGCTGCAATCGCTATTACCTGAGAAATCGGTCGAAACTCATCAATACTTAGACCAATAACACGATCACTCATAACCGTTTTGGCGGATTGTCCGTGAATATCAAAAAAGTCGTAACCAGCAAAATCCCCTACTACCCCTTGCTGCATACGCGATTGAACCACTTCATCAGCGGTAAACCAACCCAAATCCACCATGTAGCTATTCTCGCTCATGTCGCCAATCCCGACTAACGCAACATCAGCCTTACGAGCTAAATCAAGAGTCTGCTTAACAGTCGCATTTTGCATAAAAGCCATTTTTTGTTCACGATTCTCAGCATATGCAGGGGCATACAAAGTTTCTGATGTACCACCATAGCTTTTCGCAAACTGACGACAAATATGATCCGCATTGAACATACCGCCTCTTGGGTGAATACCGCCAATGCCACAAACGAACTTCACATCTCGTTGGGGGATAACACCTACATGGTGCGCCACAGCAGAAACATTACGTCCTTGACCCACCGTGACCACCGAGCCGTTTTGAATCGAACTGGCCATATACTTAGAGACAAGACCCGCTACTTGCTGACGCTGCTGTTCTTCTACTGGCTGATCTAACGCAATCAACGCACGCTTGACACCAAAACGTTCGATTAACCGTTGCTCGATCTTCGCACTGAAAACCGGATGGTATTTAACCGTGATTTCTACGATGCCCTCATCACGCGCTTGTTTCAGCATTCGGCCTACTTTCGCACGTGATACAGAGAATTTTTTGGAGATCTCTTCTTGGGTAGCACCGTCTTGGTAATAGGCGACTGAAATCTCAGTTAAAAGGTCAGCGTTGTCGTCTGAGATATCATGTTGAGTTTTGCTCATTGTTTTTCTTCCAAAGCTATCAAAGCACGTGACATGTGCTCAGATGGTTAGCATATGCTACACCCTCTCCACAATGCAACATTTGCTCACTAGAATTACATTTTCTCAGCTCACATTTTCAACATTCAAATTCTTACCAAAGCCCCGTCAGTCCTTAGCAAACGTTTAATTGCATACAGGTCGTTTCATGAGAGAAAAATTACTTGATGAACATCACTTAATTGCTCGTTTATCAATTGACATTCTGCCTATATGAGATAATTATGAACCCATCATTTACTCAGCGTTCGAGCAAATGTTCATTACAAGTGTTCATACGTTGAAAATATTTAGATTAAGTAGCCGAAGTGGATATTCCTAAATAATCCGTCTATTACTTAACTCGCTTGCAATTGCATCGCCATAGACATTCATGTCATATGGCAGCCCAATGAAATAGGATGATCGAAATGAGCAACAAATTAGAGCAACTTCGTAAACTGACGACTGTAGTAGCTGACACTGGTGAAATCGACGCAATCAAAAAATACCAGCCAGAAGACGCGACAACTAACCCTTCTCTGATTCTTAAAGCCGCTCAAATTGAAGAGTACGCGCCTCTAATCGACGCTTCTATCGAATACGCAAAAGCACAAAGCTCAGATAAAGCACAACAAGTTCAAGACACTTGTGACATGCTTGCGGTAAACATCGGTAAAGAAATCCTAACTACGATTCCAGGTCGTATCTCTACAGAAGTAGATGCTCGCCTTTCTTACGATACTGAAGGCAGCGTTGCTAAAGCTCGTCAACTTGTAAAAATGTACAACGACGCTGGCGTATCTAACGACCGTATCCTTATCAAACTGGCTTCTACTTGGGAAGGTATCCGCGCAGCAGAAATCCTAGAAAAAGAAGGCATCAACTGTAACCTTACTCTTCTATTCTCTTTCGCTCAGGCTCGTGCTTGTGCTGAAGCTGGCGTATTCCTAATCTCGCCATTCGTTGGCCGTATCATGGACTGGTACAAAGCGAAAGAAGGTCGTGATTTTGAAGCTCAAGAAGATCCAGGCGTAATCTCAGTAACTGACATCTACAACTACTACAAAGAGCACGGCTACAACACTGTTGTTATGGGCGCAAGCTTCCGTAACATCGGCGAGATCCTAGAACTTGCTGGTTGTGACCGTCTAACTATCGCTCCTGCTCTTCTAGCTGAACTAGAAGCTGCTGAAGGTGAAGTTGTAGAGAAGCTAGTTGACTCTAAAGGCTCTAAAGAGCGCCCAGCTCCAATGACTCACGCTGAGTTCCTATGGGAGCACAACCTTGACGCTATGGCGGTTGAGAAAGTTGCTGAAGGTATTCGTAACTTCGCAGTTGACCAAGGCAAACTTGAAGACATGATTGCAGCTAAACTGTAATCCACAGAATTTCTAGAGGGGAACGTTTGCGTTCCCCTCTTCATATCCTTTTAAGAAACAATCTATTTATCGGTATTTATTATGGATCACTCTCTTCCATCAAGAAAGCATTTAGCAAACGCAATCCGTGCACTAAGCATGGATGGCGTACAACAAGCAAACTCTGGTCACCCAGGCGCACCTATGGGTATGGCTGACATCGCTGAAGTTCTTTGGCGTTCTCACCTAAACCACAACCCTTCAAACCCAGAGTGGGCTGACCGCGACCGTTTTGTTCTTTCAAACGGCCACGGCTCTATGCTGATTTATTCTCTGCTTCACCTTGCCGGTTACGAGCTTTCAATTGACGATCTTAAGAACTTCCGTCAGCTACACTCTAAAACGCCTGGCCACCCAGAGTACGGTTATGCGCCAGGTGTTGAGACAACAACTGGCCCTCTAGGTCAAGGCATCACTAACGCTGTCGGTATGGCGCTTGCTGAGAAGACGCTTGCGGCACAGTTCAACAAAGAAGGTCACGACATCGTTGATCACTTCACTTATGCATTCATGGGTGATGGCTGTCTGATGGAAGGTATCTCTCACGAAGCATGTTCTCTAGCAGGTACGCTAGGTCTTGGTAAACTTATCGCTTTCTGGGATGACAACGGCATCTCAATCGACGGCGAAGTTGAAGGTTGGTTCTCTGACGATACTCCAAAACGTTTTGAAGCATACGGCTGGCACGTAATCCCAGCAGTAGACGGTCACGATGCAGAAGCGATCAACGCAGCGATCGTTGCAGCGAAAGCAGACCCTCGCCCTACTCTAATCTGTACTAAGACTATCATCGGTTTTGGTTCACCAAACAAATCTGGTTCACACGATTGTCACGGTGCACCACTAGGCGCTGAAGAAATTGCAGCTACACGTAAAGAACTTGGTTGGGAGCACGGTCCTTTTGAAATTCCGTCGGAAGTCTACTCAGAGTGGGATGCGAAAGAAGCAGGCGCAGCTAAGGAAGCAGCGTGGAACGAGAAACTTGCAGCTTATGAAGCAGCGTACCCTGAGCTGGCAGCTGAATTCAAACGCCGCGTAAACGGTGAACTTCCAGCAGAGTGGGAAGAGAAAGCAAACGCAATCATTGCTGACCTTCAAGCTAACCCTGCAAACATTGCATCACGCAAAGCTTCTCAAAATGCGCTAGAAGCATTCGGTGCTATGCTACCTGAATTCCTAGGCGGCTCTGCTGACCTTGCGCCTTCTAACCTAACCATGTGGTCTGGCTCTAAGTCTGTTTCTGCTGAAGATCCAGCGGGTAACTACATCCACTACGGTGTACGTGAATTCGGTATGACGGCTATCATGAACGGTATCGCTCTGCACGGTGGTTTCGTACCATACGGCGCTACTTTCCTAATGTTCATGGAATACGCGCGTAACGCAATGCGTATGGCTGCTCTGATGAAAGTTCAGAACATCCAAGTTTACACGCACGACTCTATCGGTCTTGGCGAAGATGGCCCAACTCACCAACCAGTTGAGCAAATCGCTTCTCTACGTCTAACTCCAAACATGAGCACATGGCGTCCATGTGACCAAGTTGAATCTGCAGTGGCTTGGAAACTGGCTATCGAACGTAAAGACGGCCCAACGTCTCTAATCTTCTCTCGTCAAAACCTTGCACAGCAAGAGCGTAGCGACGAGCAAGTAGCTAACATCGCGAAGGGTGGTTACATCCTGAAAGATTGTGAAGGCAAACCAGAGCTTATTCTTATTGCAACAGGTTCTGAAGTTGAGCTAGCAGTTAACGCAGCGGCTGAACTAACGGCTGAAGGTAAGAAAGTACGCGTAGTATCTATGCCTGCAACTGACGCGTTCGATAAGCAAGATGCAGAATACCGTGAATCTGTACTTCCATCTGACGTAACAGCACGTATCGCAGTTGAAGCTGGCATCGCTGACTTCTGGTACAAGTACGTTGGCTTCGGTGGCAAGATCATCGGTATGACAACGTTCGGCGAATCTGCACCAGCGGGCGAGCTATTCAAGATGTTCGGTTTCACAACTGAAAACGTAGTAAACACAGCGAAAGAGCTTCTAGCTTAATTACTGTAACCTTACTCTGTTTAAAAGCCCTGCTCTCTGAGCGGGGCTTTTTTCTAGGAATTCATTCACTTTTCATTTGGAATTTCGACTATTCCAAATTTACATTCGGCATTGCGTATTCTTTTACCAAAGCAATAAAGAAGGCCGTATGTATGTCTCCAAAAACTACTTTACCATCGCCGTATAAAGGAACGGACACGAAGCCGCTAAGGATTGCTAAAACCCTATTATCTTATGTAATCAAGTGGTCTATCGCAGCCACGGTCTTGATTGGTGCTTCTGTACTGCTATCAAAACTTGGCACTGTACATGGTAAAGATCTGCCTGAAGAGTACTTTTCTAACGGTTACCCTGCAATTTTAACCCTCTTAGACTCTGAGGTGTTCATGGGGTTTATCTTCTTCGTAACCGTCGCGATTCTTATTTATGTTGTCTATTTAATGTGGCAACTCCATGAAGTTGCTGTTCATCAGGCAGCAAAAATGTCGAGTGCGCATACTCAAATCGTGTTTGCTCTTTCTCTTTGTGGTCTCTTCATTGATAAAGCGTGGTGGGTCCTTGCCATCATCATCGCGTTTGCCCGTTGGGACGTACTAGCTACTGAAATCTCAAACATCATTCGAAATGGTCGTCAGCCAGCCAAAAACATCGAGGAATAAACCATGAAAGAGATAATGCTCCCATACGTATTTATTTGCTGGTTGCTAGTAAAAACAGGTGTCGTTCGCTGGACGTTAAGAAACGCGGTAGTGATTGTCGGTATTGGCGCTTTGCTTGCTTTTTCACTCTTTACTGCGCATCGCTTTTGGTCTCCGGCTGATTTGACCGACAGCACAACAGTCAAAGCGCCTCATGCAGTATTAAGTCCGTTAATTGGTCAGGAGGTTGATCAGGTATTCGTTGAGCACAATCAGATGGTAAAAGAAGGCGAGCTTATTTATACCCTGCGCACCGAAGATTCCGCTGCGCAAGTTGAAGGGCTCACGGCGCAAAAAGACGCGGCACACGCTGAAATCCTAGCGCTAACGCATCAAATCAATAATGACAAAAAGCAGCTAGAACGACTAACCAAATTGAACGACTTTGCTCAGGAGTCTCAACGGGATGATTTACGAACTCGTATCGAATCAACCGATGCAAAAATAGCGGCAGTGAACGCTCAAATCCTGAGCATTAATGCGCAAATTGCCACTGCTGATTGGCAGAACGAACGCCGTGAAATCCGAGCGCCTTTCGATGGTCAGTTATCTATTACTAATATCGTAGAAGGGACTCGCGTCGGTAATATGCACCTTTACAACACCAATAAGAAATTTGTAGAGATGCGCATAGCAGACCAAACTTACCGCAACATTGAAATTGGTCAGTTTGCCGAATTCTATGTTGATGCCTACCCTGGTGAGATATTCCGTGGTCGTGTTCACAGCCTTACAGCAGGGACAGGCGAAGCGCGTGTATCCGTAATTAACGGCTCACAGCATGTTCGCCAACACGTGGGCAACAACGCAGGATCTCACGGAAGAACGATTGTCATTGAGTTCGAAGAACCTGCCGGATACAACGTTCCTATTGGTGCAACAGGTTCAGGTTGGGTGTCAGCTAAAAAGCCGCATGAAGCACTTGGTTTTATGGATATCATAGGAGCCGCAACGGTAAGACTAAAAGCGTATAAGTCTTATCTATCTGCACTCTAATGGATAACAGATATGTAAAAAGCGCCTCTATGGCGCTTTTTTTGCCTCTTTGCGAGACTGAATATGATCATCGACGATGGGAACAATCAGATCCATCAACCATTGCTGCTTAGCGGCAGAACGCAGTGACGCTTTACAAATTAACGCCATATCTAAATTCAATGGATAAAGCTTCTCGTCATCGTAATAGGGTTCATAACGTAACGTAAAACAGTCGTCCATCAACTGATTAATAAGATGGACACTATCAACTATGATTCCGGCTTCTAAATTTGGGTCGAGTGCTTTGAAATGGTCTTGATGCTCATTAATGCCTGAAATAATGAACTTAACGTATTCACCACCCAGATTGCCCTCAAAGACACCAGCTCCAGAGTGAATTTTCTTCTGATAAAAGCTTTGAGGCTTATCACTCAAAGTATGTAAGCCAAGATCTACCTGCTCTTCCAATATCAATCGCTCACTATGCTCACTCCACTGGCGTAACTCAATGACTGCATCAGTTTGTGAACGAATCGCTTTGATCAGATCCTTTCCAATCTCCACTAAATACGGCTCGACTATGTGTAACGTAACTCGAGAAAGAGAGCTAGGGTCAAAAACATCTGGTTCAAGCGCTAGTTCGAGCTGTTCAAGGGCCGCTCTGACTTTGGGCTCAATTGCACTCGCATAATCGGTAGCAACTAAACCTGTCGCGTCTCGAATAAACAGAGGGTCTTTCAGATCCTCTCGAAGCTGAGCCAAAACCTTAGACACATAAGACTGTGAACGACCTAGCTTTACTGCTGCTCGCTGAGTATTGCGTGTCTGCATTAATACAAGAAACACATGTAGAGCATTTAAATCGTTCATCATCACTCTTTACCAAACGTTAGTTAAACTATTCATTCCTATATAAATAGTATAAGCATGTTACTTCTCTTCAAAACGTTTTGCTAACAAGTAAAACTCATTGACCTGTTCATTCAGTGCTTTCGAATGTTCTGATACCGAGTATGTTGCTGAGAGATTTTGCTCCGCAGTTGACGCAATGGACTGGATGTGAGCATTTACGTCACTCGAAAGGTTACGCTGAACATCGACTGAGTTTTCGACAGATTGCATCAGCTGACTCATGGATTGCATAACAGATTCCATTTCAATCAAACGCTTTGCACTTTCCTGAGCGGCTAAATCACATTGGTTGGTTTGTTCTTTATTTGCAATGATGTCATGCTGCCACGCACCAATTGTACTCATCATGACATCAATACTCTCTTTGATCTGTAGTGTTGCTTTGGACGTTCTTCCCGACAACGCTCGAACTTCGTCTGCAACAACAGCAAAACCTCTGCCTTGTTCTCCCGCCCGAGCCGCTTCAATCGCTGCATTAAGCGCAAGCAAGTTAGTTTGATCAGCTATACCACCAATCTCCTCCATCATATTGCTGACTTTTTCAGCTTGCTCATTCAGCTCGTAGGTTGTGTTGGTCGCTTTTTCCGCTTGAATATTCAATGTACTCAAGTTTTGTTGAGTTTGGTGAATGCTCTCTTTAGCTTGCAAACATGTTGATAAAGTCACATCAATGAGTTGGTGCGCTTCATGTGTATTCGAAGAGACTTCATTCGCTGCCATTTCGACTTCTTCGGTCGCTTGGCGAACTTGTCTTATATCAGCAGTTTGTTGATCAAGTGCTTGGCTTACCTCGACGGCTGTTGTGTTAAGGCTATCAGATAAAGATTGCAACGGTTTTGCAGAATCTGTCATACGACCCAGTACAGTTCTTATCCTTGCCTTAAGGAGCTTTATGTGAAAATCAGCGACAGAAAACTGGCTTTTACCTGAGTAAACTAAACGACTAACGCTATCGAATTGAGTCTGTAGCTTTTTCAACTGAAGAGGGGTATTTATCAACTCTTGTCTAAACAGCAGTAGCAACGTTGATATTGGCAATAAGCTCGATGCTATTTGTATGGTTTGATTAACTTCAAATAGCTGACTAGCCAAAGGGGCAACTAAAGAACCAAGCAAGACCGCATACCGAACAGTATCACTCAGCTGTAAAGACCAACTTCTACCGCCTTTCTCAGCTTGTAGTAGACTCTTATATGCTTTAGATGCAATTTCAACCCACTCACGTTTGGGCTTAACCCTTACTGATTGATAGCCAGAAACGACCCCGTTTTCAAATATCGGAGTAACGTAGGCATCCACCCAGTAGTATCCACCCGATTTAGTTCTGTTTTTCACCACTCCGCGCCATGCTTTACCTTGTTTTAAGTTAACCCACATGTCAGCAAAAGCCGCTTTCGGCATATCATCATGGCGTACAAGGTTGTGGTTTTGTCCAAGGAGTTCTTGTTGGGTAAATTCTGCGATACGACAAAAGGCATCATTACTGTATGTAATGACACCTTTTAAATCCGTAGTTGAGACTAGTTGCTCGTTTTCAGCGAGCAGGGTTTCACGTTGAGATAAGTGTTGGCTGACGTTCATTAAATAAACTTTTGTTGTAGTATTAATGCGCGCCAATATATACAATATTAGAAATCATGACAAAATATGAACATCACATTTTGTAAATAAAGGTTGCGATTCACAAGCTTACACATTTTTGTGTCAAAACCAATTCTTATTCATTAACTCCCGAATAGCGAAAAGCTTCACGAGTTAAGTCATCGATTTCCGCATCGCTCATCTCATTGTGAGCGACAGTAATTCGCCCTAGATAGATTAACGGAACTTCGTCGGCTCGCCCTTCTAGATGGAACTTAATCGCTTCTGCTGTCGCTACACCAAGATCATCACTCATACGCATAGGTGTTGCGTCTAGCTCCCCTTCTCGGATCTTCTCAATCTCTTTCGCTGTTCCACCCCATCCAGTAACATAAATAGGGTCAAGCTTACCCGCCTCACGTAGTGCATCCACCGCACCCATCGTCATAGCCGTATTCGCATTGTGAATCATAGTGACTTCAGGGAAATTATCTAAAATAAGCCTAACTCCGTCTGCGCCGCCTAATTTTTGATATTGACCAAAGTGTTCATAGACTGTTAACCAATCCCCACGCTCTTCAACACAATCCATAAAGCCTTGAGAACGCTGAGTATCTGTAATTCCAGGAATACCTCGATTTGCGGCAAATTCGATATCTTTCCCTAAATGTTTAACTACATGATCACAAAGGACTTCAGCCCCCATACTACTAGAAAAATCAAACCAGGCATCAGGCTGCGAGCTCCAACTATCATTGGGTGTATGGAAAGCCCAAATGAAAGTTTTGAACTGCTTTGAAGCTGATAGCTTTTGGATATTATTGGCTTGCAGATCCAATTCTGAGGGGCCAAAAATGACGAAATCATAAGGCTTTACTGCGTTTAGCACTTTCTCTGTGTATTGCGTCTGAAGTGAGTGTTCGATTTGTTTAGAAGAGTATTCTGTCACTTCATAAGGCACACTTAACGCAGACAAACGCTTGATCAATGCGGTGTAGTTTCGTACCCAGAAATCAGAAATATCCGCACTAGGGTAAATAATAGCGATACGGATCGGTTCCTTTACAACACCATTTTCAACAGCAACCGGTTCATTGCTAACAGCAAACTGAAAATGACTTGATAGATGAGCCTCGTCATCAATGTCGGCTTCATGTGCCTGTACAGAGGAAAAGCTAAACGAAAGAACTATTGAAACAGCGACGATTATCATTTTATCTACGAAACAAGTCATAAATGTTACCAATTGTTTGATTGTGTAATAACATTATTATAAATATATAGGCGATAAATTATAAAGCTAAATTAGAAACTATAAATTTATGATGATTTTATGGACACGCTTTGCTGTGTTGCTTGTTGTTCTTAATAGCCCCTACTCCTTTGCTACTAACGAAGGCAGTTCTTTCTATGAGTACGCAAAAGTAAAAGTAGCGAGAGCAATCTCTGGAAACACCGCATGGGATGGACCAACTAATGGACCGTCAGCCGTTTACAATAAAAGTATTATCTTTGTGGCCTCTGACTTACGAAATGGTGGCGTATATGGAGTGGGCAAAGGAATGTCCGAAGCAATATCGCATCTTGATTGGCATTTACGCTTTATCGACGGATTAGGCTCGGAAACTCGTCAAGGGGCTGCGATTCGGAAAGCAATAGGTTTTGGGCCCGATGCTATTGTGCTAGGTGGAATCGATGCCGAGCGCCACAAAGACGTCCTGAAATTAGCTCAAAAACTAGGGATTGTCGTCATTGGTTGGCACGCGACAGAAATGGCAGGCGGAAATGAAGAGATAGGCCTTTTCATGAATATTACAACCGACCCATTAGACGTAGCCGAAGTTGCTGCCCTATTGGCGATAGTAGGTTCCAAAGGAAAGGCCAAGACCCTAATCTTTACAGATTCAAATTATAAGATAGCAACGATCAAATCAGATGCGATGGCAGCGACCATCAGAAAATGCCAAGAATGCCAACTGCTTGAAGTCAACGATCTACCACTCGATAAAGTCTCGGAGCTTATGCCTAAGACATTAGAGAAACTGTGGGAACAATACAATCAGGACATTACGCATATCTTAGCGATCAATGACCTTTATATTGATTATGCTATCCCATCTTTAGAATCTAACCTTGAACAACATGATCAAGTGCCTCTCAATATTTCTGCAGGGGACGGAAGCAAAGCCGCTTACAAACGAATTAACACAGACAATTTCCAACTGGCTACGGTGCCCGAACCATTGTATCTACAAGGCTGGCAAATCATCGACGAACTAAACCGCTCTTTCAATGATTTATCGCCCAGTGGCTATTCAGCGGCGGTTCATTTGGTTACCCCAGAAAATGTAGAGGAGCTAGTAAGTCAAAAAGGACATGGTATTTATGACCCAGAAAACGGTTATCGCGAAGCTTACTTAAAGATTTGGAAACCGCAATGAACATAAAAAACATCAACATCACCCAACGACTCATCGTTTCAAGCCTCGTTTCATTGCTGATTGTAAGTGTTGCCGTGCTGATCGTAATTCGCTCTCTCTACTACGTTGAATCAACCTTAAAAACAGAAACAAGCACTCATGTATCAGAGTTGATTGTTAACTCCGAGATTAGTCGACGAGTATTTGCCCTAACATCAAAGGTAAAGTTACTCGAACAGACCTTCCTATTCAGTGAAAGTACCTTGTCAGCACAGGCATTTAATATTGACTTACAACTCCAACGACTTCGAGACCTCTCTACCAATAAAACATTCTCAAACAAAATCGACGCTTTCATTGATAATTTTCATCGCTTTCTTGGTAGCTCGTTAGCACTCAACCGAATTCTTAAACAAACTTCTAAGATCGATTCAACACTTGCGGTCCAAATTGATGAGCTCGAGTTTGTGATTGCAGACAGTAAAATTGCTGATTTATCCAATCAGAATATCCAGCACTACAACAACGAGCTCGATTTAGTCAACATGTTGCGAGAAGCCTTTCTCTCTACAGGGAAAATGATCGGTGATATTCATAGCCGAATTACACCTGAAACAGAAAAAGTACTGCTTATCGAAGTCGAAAAAGAGCTCGATATTTTCCTACTTCATTTAGAAAACGTAGATATCGACACGCCATCAGTTGTCACCCAGAAGAAAAAAATTCAAAAAACCGTAAAGCGATATAACGCCGCTCTTCGTCGTATACGCGCTAACCTAGAACAGCGCTGGATTGTCATGGCTGCCCTAGTTGACGCCCAGAATGAATTGCTCCAAATGGTAGAAAGTACCGAAACTCGCGTGCAAACTCAGGCCATAGAACTCACCCACCAACTAGAAAAAGAAATCGGGCAATCACGATTCAATGCGATAATTATTAGTATGTTCGCGATTCTACTTTCTGTTCTTTTGGTTAACCGTGTTGTGAACCTCCATATTCGTAAACCGCTAGACGATTTAAAAGACGGTTTTGATCGTTTAGTCTCTAACGGCATCAAAACGCCCATTGATCTTGGTCGTACCGATGAATGGAGTCATATCGAGAATGCTTACAACAATATGGCATCGCGATTATCAGAAGCTTATTTGGAACTGAATGAAGAAAAGAAAAATTTCGACTTTCTCGCTCATCATGACCCATTAACATCGTTGGCGAATCGACTACTAGCCACCAAAAAACTGAAACAACAAATAGAGCTATCACAAATTAACCACAGCCCTTTTCTTCTCCTCTATTTGGATATCGATGAGTTTAAAACCATCAATGATTCTCTTGGACATGCTTCAGGAGATAATTTATTGGTCAGCATTTCAGAGATCCTAACTAAGCTTATCGGTGATTCCGGATTTGTAGCTCGCATGGGTGGCGACGAATTCATGATTGTCATTTCTGACATGAATGCTGAAGAAGGTGAAAAGGTTGCAGAGCGCATCAACAAAGCGTTGAGAATGCCCTATTACATTGAAGATAGTATGATTTTTGTCTCTGCCAGTATTGGTATCTGTCAGTTCCCGGTTCACGGTGAAGATGGTGAAACACTGGTTCGAAATGCCGACACAGCCATGTACCATGCCAAACGCAATGGCAGGGATCAGTATCGTATCTATGCCGATAAGATGACCCATGAAGTGACAGATCTTATCGAAATCAATATGGGCTTACATAATGCGATTAAGAATAATGAGTTAGTCGTCCACTTCCAGCCCAAAGTGAATTTAGAGACCCAGAACATTGTTGGAGCTGAAGCGTTAGTTCGCTGGCAACACCCTAAATTGGGTTTGTTGCCTCCTTTCGACTTTTTGGAAGTTGCAGAAAAAACCGACCTTATCATCGAGATCGATAAGTGGGTCTTTAGAAAAGTTGCCAATCTAGTTACCGAATGGAAACATGCAGGCATTAATCTTGAAAACTTGATGATCTCTGTCAATTTCTCTGCTCGCATGTTTTACAAGACTGATCTTGCAGAACAATTGCAAGAAATCTTGGATGAAACGGAATGTAAACCAGAGCAACTGCTCCTTGAGATTACTGAAAGAGACATGATGCGAGATTTCGAAACCTGTTCTCGTACGATTGAGAAGCTGCGAGCTCGGGGCTACAAAATTGCCATCGACGATTTTGGTACCGGATACTCTTCGCTAGCAATGCTGAAAAATCTCTCCGCTGATTGCATTAAACTTGATCGAAGCTTTATTCAAGACGTTAACACCTCAAAATTGGATTATGAGATCACCAGTGCGATTCTTAAACTAGCACAAGTGCTCAACCTTTCAGTGATTGCCGAGGGGGTCGAAACAGAGTCCCACGTTGATACACTTCGTAAAATTGGCTGCCGCTGCGCGCAAGGCTATTACTTTGCAAGACCGTTACCCGTCCCTGATTGGCTTGAATACATCGCGAAAACCGATGCTAACTTGGAACAAGAAACTTACTAGATAACTCCGGCCGTCATTCACGGCCGGGGTTTGATCAACTCAGACACCCTTTTGCGCTTTACTCTCTGCGGATAACCCTTACAATTGACGAAAATTAAGAATTCCAAGGTTATTCTATGTCTATCCAATGGTTTCCAGGCCATATGCACAAGGCTCAAAAAGAGATTGCCGAAGCGATTCCTCAAATTGATGTCATTATTGAGGTGCTTGACGCTCGTATCCCTTTCAGCAGCGAAAATCCTATGATCGCCGAGCTCAAGGGAGATAAGCCTGTCGTAAAAGTGCTGAATAAACGAGATCTTGCCGATCCAGAGCTTACTCAACTTTGGATTGACCATTTTGAAAAAGAACACAACGTAAAAGCGATCGCTATTACAACTTCTCAACAACAAGAAGTTCAAAAAATCATGGAGCTAGTACGCAAACTTGCTCCACACCGAGAAGAGATCGGTAAAAACATTCGCACCATGATCATGGGTATCCCAAACGTGGGCAAATCTACCATCATCAACGCATTGGCGGGCCGAACCATAGCCGTAACGGGTAACCAACCTGCGGTGACACGTCGCCAACAGCGTATCAACCTGCAAAATGGTATTGTCCTTTCCGACACTCCAGGGATTTTGTGGCCAAAAGTAGAGAATCCACATAGTGGTTTCAGACTGGCAGCAACTGGCGCGGTGAAAGACACGGCGATGGAATATGACGAAGTGGCTTTTTACACCGTAGAGTACCTTGCGAAAGCGTATCCTGAGCGTTTAAAAGAGCGCTACCAGATCGATGAATTGCCTGAAAGTGATATTGAGGTAATGGAAGAAATTGGTCGTAAACGTGGCGCGCTTCGTGCTGGTGGGCGTGTCGATTTACACAAGTGTTCTGAGATTCTACTCCATGAACTTCGTAGTGGTACACTTGGACAAGTAACACTAGAGCTTCCTGAAATGATCACGCAAGAATTGATCGAAGTAGAAATTGAAGCTACGCGTAAAGCAGAAGAAAAAGCGAAGAAGAAAGAAGAGCGCCGCAAGCGTTACTTGAAAAACAAACGCTAATAATAAGACGTACTAAATTGACTAAGGGCGGATTATCCGCCCTTTTTATTTACTCAACGATCAGTATTTAAGCTGTGCAAAACTCTGGCAACTGTTTATTGATAAACTGAATATCCGCAGAGTAGAAGTCCGTTAAGGGCAACTCATTTAGATTTAACCATTTAAACGTCTGACGACGATCTTCTCCAACCGCTTTAGGTTGAACTTGCTCATCAGCTTCCAACACTGCGTAATAGATGCGTCCGCCATATTCATTCACATCTGAAAACGTGGCAACGTGTTTTAAGCCCTGTAACCTAGTTTCCTCATACAGCTCTCTAACCGCAGCATCTGTGCCCGTTTCATTGTGATTCACCTGCCCACCAGGAAATTCCACAACCATGCCTTTCGACGCTCTATAACGCTCTTGAACCAACACCTTTCCATCCTTGACTACGACCGCCATAGATAAGTGTTTCATGCCTTGCTCCTTAATTCCGTACTTTTGATGCTGACTGGGGGTTCGCCATTATTGTGTTGGCGTTCGACTTAATCGTTTGCGTGGATAATAACGTAATGGACGCGTTTGTGCTTATGAAGTAATTCACATTTGTAGTTTTGCAGCACAAAAAAACCGGCACCTTGAACGGGTACCGGTTGATTATGTTAACTGAACACGATTATTTGTGTTTGTCTTGAATGTATACCTGGCTAACATCCACTACCGCAACATCTTTAAAGAAACTACGGCCTAAAAGAAGTGGGAATGTTAAATGAGTGCGATCTGCTAGGGTAAATTCTGTTTTTTCTTTCAAATCACCAATTTGAATCCAAGCATCCACTACTGCTCGTTTTTGAGTGCCATCCGCACTTGATTGGCGAATCTTAACCCAACGCTGAACAGGCAGAGCGATTTCATTGCTCTTCACGCCATCGTGTTCAATCTTAAATTTGACCCAATCTTTGCCATCGCGTTCAAAAGGCTCGATATCAACGGCACTGATTGATGAAGTTGTCGCCCCAGTATCCACACGAGCTTTAAAATTCTGTTCCAATCCTGGAACGTAAACCCATTCTTTCTCACCAAGTATTAGCTTGCCGTCAGATGTTTTCTTAGCCTTCAATACGACTTCTGGTTGACTTGGTTTTTCTGCAGGTTTTGTTTCTTTTGCGTTTTCTTTCTCTTCTGTTTGAGGCTGCTCTACTTTAGGCACCTCAACGTTTGTCTTCTGATCTGATTCAACAGGAGTTTGCCCTGTTGTCGAACACGCCATCAAACCACCACTAAGCACAACAGGAATTATAAGCTTCCACGTTTTGTTCATTCGACCACCTAATTCAATTGACAAAGTTCGTTACATTCAAAAAAGGCCCACATAACGTGAGCCTTAGTAACCAAAAATACGCTACCTATTACGACACGTTTACGATTGCTTGAGCGACATAAGGAATATCTTTTTCCGTTAAGCCTGCAATATTAATACGACCATCTCCAACGCCATAAATTCCATACTCTTCACGAAGTTGCATCATTTGGTCTTGGCTAAAGCCTAGCACAGTAAACATGCCCTTGTGGCTTTCTATGAAATCGAATTGTGAAGTATTGTGGGAATTTCTCAATTCTTGGCACAAAGTTTGACGAAGGTTTAACAAACGCTGTTGCATTTCACTCAATTCTTGCTTCCAAACTTGTGTTAAGTCTTGATTTTGCAGGATTGTTTTTACCAATGCAGCACCATGATCAGGTGGCATTGTATAAGTTGCGCGCGCTAAAGTAAGAAGCTTACCTTTCGCATTGTTCACATCTTGAGTCGACTTACCAACAACGATAGCCGCACCGGTACGCTCACGGTATAGACCGAAGTTTTTCGAACATGAAGTGGTGATCAACATCTCTTCAACATTGTCTGCCATATGACGTAAGCCTTTGGCATCCTCTTCAAGTCCGTCACCAAAGCCTTGATATGCGATATCAACAAATGGAGTGAAACCATTCTTTTGCGATAGTTCTGTGATCGCTTTCCACGCATCAAAGTCAATATCTGCACCCGTTGGGTTATGGCAACAGCCATGAAGTAAAACGACATCGTCTGGGCCTGCTTGCGAGAGCTCAGCAAGCATACGAGAAGTATCAACCTGCTTAGTCTCTGGGCTAAAGTAACTGTAGTGTTTCACTTTAAGACCAGCCGCTTCCATAACTGGGCGGTGGTTAACGTAACTTGGATTCGAGATCCAAACCGTTGTATTAGGTTGAGCAACTTTCATCAAGTCACCCAGCATTCGAAGCGCGCCACTCGCACCCGGTGTTTGAATCGCAGCAACACGATCCATGGCAGAAGTACCATCAAGAAGAAGATCAACCATGCTTTGGTTAAACTCTTCGCAACCAGCAAGACCAACGTATGATTTGGTTTTTTGCGTTTCAACGACAATATCTTGAGCTTGAAGAATCGCCTTCATGACTGGCGTTTCGCCCTGACTGTTTTTGTATACGCCAATGCCTAAGTCCACTTTATCTGAACGAGGATCATTTCGGTATGCAACAGAAAGAGAAAGAATAGGATCTAAAGTTGGTGTTGGTAAATTAGAGAACATGAAAGTCACAACCCTTTGAAATTCAAGTAACGACCGACACGTTATCATCTAATTAACAAATCTAGAAATAATATTTTAGCGGCTAAGAGCAAAACAGGATAAAAAGCTGTAAACATTAACATACAGTTAACATATGCAAACACTGCAATTTAACCTACCTACCGACTAATCTTCTAATTTAAAAGTATGAATAATCTGGTTGGAACTGCCGCGCCATTCGAGGTTTAGGTCTTTTTTCTCTTCAACAAACTTACCGTCGATGAGTGTATCGATATACTGCACGACTTCACGTTGCTTCTCGTCAAGTTCCGCTAGCGTGTAACCCGTCCAAACCCAGATATCTTTACCCGGACACTCATTGCGAACACGCTTTACTAGCTTAAGTATATCGGCAACATTGGCTGGGTGCAGTGGGTCACCACCCGATAATGATAAACCGCGGCGCTTGATTCGTTCATCATTAAGATCCGCAATGATTTGGTCTTCAGCCGCTTGTGTAAAAATCTGACCTGAATCTAAACGCTGCGTCGATTGGTTATAACAACCACGACATTGATGGATGCAGCCTGATACAAAAAGTGTACATCGGGTGCCTGGACCATTTACAACATCAACTGGGTAGTACTGGTGGAAGTTCATAAACCAACTCAAATAAAGAGAGCCCTAATCTAGGGCTCTAACAAACTTAACCTGTGATTATCAATAATCACTTCGCGGCACTTACAGGTGCTTAACTCGACGCTTCACTTCTTCTTGCTTACCGAAGTTAAATGGACGCGCATCTGGGCTTCCCAAGTAGCCACACACCCGACGAGTTACCGATACTTTGGTTGAATCGTGGTTGCCACAACTAGGACAAGTAAAGCCTTTACTTGTACATTCAAACTCACCGTTGTAGCCACACTCATAACACTCATCAATTGGCGTGTTAGTTCCGTAGTAAGGAACGCGTGAATAACTGTAATCCCAAACGTTCTCTAGCGCTTCAATGTTACGCTGCATGTTCGGAAACTCACCATAACAGATAAAACCACCGCTTGAGATTTCAGGGAAAGGCATCTCAAAGTCAATCTTATCGTATGGGTTTACTTTCTTCTCAACATCTAAGTGGAAGCTGTTAGTGTAGTAACCTTTATCCGTTACGCCTTCAACAACACCAAACTCTTTCGCATCGATACGGCAGAAACGACTACATAGGTTTTCACTTGGTGTACCGTACAAGCTGTAACCATAACCAGACTCTTCAGTCCACTGATTCACTTTATCTTTAAGGTACTTAACAATCCCAGTTGCTTTAGCGCGCAATTCGCTATCGTCGTACACATGAGTCTCAGTACCAAACAAAGCATTAATTGTTTCATGGATACCAATGTAACCCAGTGAAATAGATGCTCGGCCATTCTTAAAGATGTTTGCGATTGGCTCGTCTGCTTTTAGACGGACGCCACACGCACCTTCCATGTACAGAATTGGCGCAACGCGTGCTTTCACGTTTTCTAGGCGCGAGATACGAGTCTCTAGCGCACGACGTGCCAAGTGCAGTTTGCTATCAAGCAATTCATAGAACTTCGCTTCATCACCTTTCGCTTGAATCGCGATGCGCGGTAAGTTCAGGCTCACTACACCTAGGTTATTACGACCTTCATGGATCAGTTCACCATTTTCTTCGTATGTACCTAGGAAGCTACGGCAACCCATAGGCGTTTTAAATGAACCTGTGATTTCAACCACTTTGTCGTAGTTCAAAATATCTGGGTACATGCGTTTAGAGGCACACTCTAGAGCGAGCTTCTTAATATCGTAGTTTGGATCGCCTGCTTTATGGTTAAGACCATCTTTAATCCCAAACACAAGTTTAGGGAATACCGCTGTCTTGCGATTCTTACCTAAGCCAGCAATGCGGTTTTTAAGAATAGACTGTTGGATCAAGCGCGATGCCCAGCTCGTACCTAGACCAAAACCAAAAGTAACAAATGGTGTTTGGCCGTTAGCGGTATGCAGTGTATTAACTTCATACTCTAGAGATTGGAATGCGTCGTAACACTCTTTCTCTGTACGTGAGCGTGCAAATGCTTCAGGCTCATGGATATCCCATTCCTGCGCGACTTTAAGGTGTTTTTCATAACTGGTCGTTACGTATGGCTCTAACACCTCATCAATACGGTTAATCGTTGTACCACCGTAAATATGGCTCGCTACCTGTGCAATGATCTGTGCAGTAACTGCAGTTGCTGTTGAAATCGATTTAGGTGTATCAATTTCCGCATTACCCATCTTAAAACCATGAGTTAACATGCCTTTAAGGTCGATTAGCATACAGTTAAACATCGGGAAAAACGGTGCGTAATCTAAATCGTGGTAGTGAATATCGCCCTCTTCATGAGCTTGTACGATATCACGCGGTAAAATGTGAGTTTTCGCGTAGTGTTTTGCCACAATGCCTGCAAGAAGATCGCGTTGAGTTGGGATCACCTTACCGTCTTTGTTTGCATTTTCGTTGATAAGATCAACGTTGCTTTCTTCAATCAGACCTTCAATTTCACGAGTAAGCACACTTTGCTTCTCGCGTGCCATGTCACGGTCATGACGATATTCAATGTAAGCACGAGCCAAAGACTTATAAGGCCCCTGCATCAGCTCGTTTTCAACTAGAGTTTGGATTTCAGCGATGTTAACTTCATCGTGATCTTTTAGCTGCAACTCGACCGCTAACGCCACATTTAGCGCATAAATAGCGATCTCTTTATCTACATGCTCTGCCGCTGCTTCTACTGCAGCTTGAATGCGATCCCTGCTAAACGGAGCTCTTGAGCCGTCACGCTTGATTACGATTGGTTTCACCTTCTCTCCTTACCCAAGATATACTCACAGACTTATCCACAAATACACTATATAGGGCTACTTTTTATTCGACTGACACTATATGTTGTGGCGTATTTAACGAGAAGCACCGATCAAAAGTATTGATTTCGATCAATAAAAATAGGTCCTAGATTAAGATAAACGCAATCTTAGTGGCACTGATCTCAGCTTGAAAGAAAACGATGAAAATCGCCTGAATAGCGATAATTATGCTTGCTTTTTTTAGAGGTCTTATAGGATAAAGGCTGTAAACCTATTCATTGATATTAGAGTATGTCGACCACTATATTTCGTACTATTTTTGTCACGCTGTTAGCCTTGTGGACATTTTCAGCCCAAGCCGAGAACTCGCTTAAAATTTCTACTTGGAATATGGAATGGCTGACGTCAAAACCCTCCAAGCAGTTTCCATCGTCTGATCGTAGTGCTGAAGATTTTGCCACGTTAGCGAAACATGCCGCTCAATTGGATAGCGACGTGATTGCATTTCAAGAAGTCAACGATAAGGCTGCGCTCAAACGAGTAATTGGCGATGAGTATCAAATCTTCTTCTCTGACCGCTCTAAACCACAATATCGTCACCAGCAGTTTGGTGATATCAATCAGTACACTGGGTTTGCTGTGAAGAAGAGTGTTAGAGTCTCGGATAAGCCCGACTTTTCACTGGATAGCAGAGGCAACAGCAAGTTAAGGTTTGCAAGCTATTTGATGGTAGAGCCCCAGAATAGCCAACCGATTCATTTATTGTCTGTGCATCTCAAAGCTCGCTGTAGTGGCGCATACAACAATAGTCGAGACTGCAAGACGCTCAAGCAGCAAGGAGAGAAGCTTAATCAATGGATAATAGAGCGCGAAAATGCTGATGAACGTTATATCATCTTAGGCGACTTTAACCACAACCTTGCTTATCGAGGTGACTGGTTTTGGCAAACAATGACGGATGACACCAAAGCTCAGCTGACTAGCAAGAAAACAAAAGCGTTATGTAAGGTTAAGTCTCGTAACAATCCTAATAAAACCCATCGCTTCCGTTCGCTCATCGATCATATTGTGGCAAGCGAAACTGTTTCTCTTTCGACGCCAAAACAATATGTATTCCCGAGCCGAGATGTCCTTTCTTATAAGCTCAGCGATCATTGCCCTTTAACTGCCGAGCTTAATGGAAATTACAACTGAGGGTTCAGTACTATGTTGTCGCCAGCGGCAAGCCCTTTGCGCACTCGACCGTTTTCGCCAATCTGAACTAAACGCGTTTCTAACTTATCATCATTAATCACTTTGATGTAGTCGAGCTGACCCACTTGATAGAGTGCCCCTTGAGGCACTTTTAGTATCTCTTCTTCACCAATCTCAACAACAACTTTTGCGTAAGTACCGGGGAAGAGAGACGCGCTACTTGTGAAATCAAACTTAACTAAATAGCTGCGTGAGCCTGAATCTGCGGCCGGTGTAAACTCAGAAACAACGGCATCGGCAACAACATTATAGGTAGGGAAACTAACATGAGTGCTCATGCCCAATGTGACATTAGGTATCACAGATTCTGAAATATTCGCCTCCACTTCGAGCGTCTGCGGATTGTAGACACTAAGCAAGAGCGAGCCTGGTGTGGCTGTATCCCCAACGTTTACGGGTTTAGCGGTCACAACTCCATCAAATGGCGCGGTAATAATACTAAAACCATAGGTGGTTTCCGCTTCGGTTACCGCCGCTTGCGCTTGATTGAAATTAGCTTTGGCCGTTTTCAAATTGCTTTCAGCTTGATCGAATTGAGACTGCGATACGAGTTTCTTTTTCACCAAGTCTTGCGTTCGTGAAAATGCCTTGCGTGCATTGTTCAGTTGAGCCTGAGCGGAGGAAAGAGCTTGTTCCGTTTGAATGACCTTAGCATCAAGGTCACCGCTATCAAGTCGTAGCAAAACATCGCCCCGAGTGACAGTGTCACCAACATCAACCAATGTTTCTACGACTTTCGCAGTCAAGCGTGCCGAAATGTTCGCTTTTTGTTTTGCCACTATGACACCGGGAAACTCACGCTCTATTGTTTGAGTCGTAGGCTGCAACGTCAAAGTACTATATCGTGCTAGATCAACCTTTTCGCTGGTGCGCTCCATCGGAATCTTGTCACTGAATCCACCAGCCATGTAGTAGAACAATGTTGCTAGAACGCCAAATAAACACGCGCCTAATATCTTATTATTTAATTTCATTGTTCAATCTCCTTTTGAGGCAATCCATGCCCAGGCTGATTAAAGTAGGCCAAATTGTATACGACGGGTACAACAAGTAAGGTAAACACTGTTGAGGCGGTTATGCCGAAAATTATCGCCCAAGCAAGCCCATTGAAAATAGGATCCAACGTGATAACAATATTCCCGAGCAAGGTAGTTCCTGCTGTAAGCAAAATTGGCCTCATGCGAACCGCTCCTGATTGTAGAAGTGCGTCGTGAAGGTTCTGACCACTCCGTAATGATTGTTGAATAAATTCAATCAAAACCAGTGAGTTTCTCACCACAATACCGGCTAATGCGATCATCCCGATCATTGCCGTTGCCGTAAACAGTGCTGGATTCGGGTATTGGTGGATATCACTACTTAACATGTTCAGCACCCAAAAGCCGGGCATAATGCCGATAACGGTCAATGGAATGGCAAGCATGATGATTCCTGACACCGCCGGTAAACCGGTTTGAATAAGCATAACAACAAACACACCCAATAATGCTGCACCATACGCAATACCCAAATCACGGAATACATCAACGGTAATTTTCCATTCACCTTCCCCACTCCAAACGACTTCAATATCATCAGCAACGCTCCAGCCCATACCAGAACCATTGTTTAAATAGGTTCTATCCTGCCATGATGTTGCCGCTTCTCTATCATCTAAATCCTGATCGGCAATAACATCCGCAATGATCTCACCTGGTACGCGGCCAACACTTTCGGCATAGACATAAACAACTGGCTTAAGATTTTTGTGGTAGATAGGCTTATCAACTGAACGTTTAACAAAATGACCCACTTCGCTCAGTTGTACCAATGGTTGAGGCGCATCAACCAATGCACCGCCTTCAAGGCGTTTAACGATTCCTCTCTCACCTCGAACATAGAGTTGTAATACCGTGTCCAACTGGTCTCTTTTGGCTACAGGTAGACGCACTTCAATCGGCATTGGAGTGACTTCTCTAGGCGACGCCAAATAACCAAGAACTTCTCCTTTATTCGCGGCACTGATCGTGTCGTTGATATCTCGAACTGAAACACCTGATAGAGCGGCTTTTTCTTGATCAACGATAAACTGCCAAACCTCAGAAGTCCCACGAGCACTGGTGTCCACTTCAGAGACCATCGGCTCTGTACGCAGCCTTTGCGCTACAACGCCCGCTTGCTCTATTAAACGCTCATAACTGGTGGTAGGCGTCCCATACACCTCCGCGGCAATGGTCGCGATGACAGGAGGTCCTGGTGGAACTTCAACAATTTGTATGTCTGCGTTAAACCCTTGTGCGATTGATTCCAAATCATTCCTGAGCCGCGTTACGATCTCGTGCGACTGCATCTCACGTTTATCTTTTTCCGCTAATACCACTCTCAATTCACCCTGATGAGACTGATCGCGCATAAAGTAATGTCTCACCATACCGTTAAAGTCCATTGGAGAAGCCGTGGCGGAAAAACCAGAAACAGAAACCACTTCAGGCACTTCAACTAAGTAGTCAGCAAACGCCCTCAGGGCGTTGGACGTTTCAACAAAGCTGCTTGTTTCCGGCATGTTCAAAACTAGTTGAAACTCGTTTTTATTGTCATAAGGAAGCAGTTTTAATGGCACTAGACGAAGGGCTGGTAACATAGCCGCTATAACAAATAGCGTAAAAACAATCCCCAAGAAGCCCCATGATTTCCCTCTGCTATTCAGTAACGGCAACAGTAGCTTTCGATAGCCTTTGTACAACAAGGTGGTTTCTATTTGATACTGACCGCTTTCTTTCGCAGCCCTCAGTATTTTCTTCGCAAGCCAAGGTGTAATTAAAAAAGCCACCATGGTACTGAAGATCACGCTGATAGGGACATTAAATGCCAAAGGTCCCATGTAGGGTCCCATCATGCCGGTAATGAAGAACATCGGTAGGAAGACAATCACAATAGCAACTGTTGACATGAGTAATGCGCTGCGAATTTCAGCCATCGCGAGAACAATCGCTTTAGTCCGTGATAAATCTTTGCGTTTTAAATAGCGCTCGATGTTGTCGATGCTGGCAATCGGGTCGTCAACAATCAAACCGAGAGCAAGAATCAGCGCAAACAGTGTGACTCGATTAATTGAATAACCGAATAGCAAATCCATCCCCAACGCAGCGCCATAGCTGATTGGAATGGCAATCGCGACAACCAGCGCACTCCGCCAGTTTAGGAACAAACCAACAAAGACCACGACGGTTAAAATGGAGATACCTAAACTAGATATGAGATTAGAAACCTTATCATCAGCGGTTTCACCATAGTTGCGAATAACTTCGACCTTAACCGCTTCAGGAAATTGCTCAGCTTTAAGTCGACCAAGCTGCGCTAGCACGTCACTTGCAACGTCTACCGCGTTCGAGCCTCGCTGTTTGGCGACAGAGATAAAGACAGCTGGATACTCTGCTTGAGAATTAGCCGGACGAATCCAAGTATCTGTCACAGCTTCAGACTGAGCATCAGACACTTTTGCCACATCTTGCATGTAGATTGGTCTGCCATTCACAACCGAAACGACAAGCTGCTCTACCTGAGAGAGCGTCGCAAGTAGCGCACCACTTTCAAGAACAAAGTGACTACCTTGCACTTGGATAAAACCAGCGTTCTTCTTATCGTGAGACAGCGAAAATGCACGTTTAAGATCATCGATGGTGACATTGAAGTTCGCCATAGCAACAGGATCAAGTTCAATACGAAGTTTGCGATTTTCTCCGCCGACTACCTTGACTGAGTTGGTCTCTTCAATCGATTTGATGCCTAACGTTGCTTGATCAGCGATACGCTTGAGTTGAAAACGATCCACTTGGTCAGCATCAGTACTGTACAGCGCAGCCACAACAATAGGCACATCGTCAATTTCGACCGGTTTGACTAACCAACTTGCAACGGCTGGAGGGATCAAATCTTGATTGGAATAGAGCTTGTTGTACAGCTTTACAAGCGCTTCTTCGCGCCCTTCACCAACGTAAAAGCGGACAATGACTTGCGCTGCCCCTTCCATTGATGCCGAATAAACATACTCGACACCATCGATCTGACTAAGAAGCTTTTCAAGTGGTTCCGTGACTTGTTTCTCGACCTGTGAGGCTCGTAAACCCGGTGCGGAAACAAGGACATCAGCCATAGGTACAACAATTTGCGGATCTTCTTCTTTTGGAGTCAGCCACAAAGCCGCACCACCAATTGCCACCATCAATATAATAAGGATTGGTGGAAAATAACTCTCCATCACTCTCTGAATGATGCTTCCCTGTTTCTGTTGTAACTCCATGTAACCTCCAGAAAGATAAATTCCTTATATATGTCGCTACTAACTCAGTGTTTCAATTAAATCAGGCCCAGAATCCAAGCGCTCGATTATCACTTTCGTCATGATGGATCCAGTCAGCATCGCGATAAAAAACAGTACAATACCTGCGTTACCAAGCGCTAAACTGGTTACAACTGGGCCCGGACAAATACCAGCGAGCCCCCAACCAAGCCCAAAAATCATAGAACCGGAGATGAGTCGTGCATCCACCTTCAAACTGGTCGCGCAAGGTAACGCCTCTTTGCTCACACTTAGTTGACGAGGTTTAATAAGCAAGAAATAACTTGGCATAAATACCAACAATGCACCGCCCATGACGAAAGCCAGACTTGGGTCCCACTCACCTGTTATATCCAAAAACCCAATCACTTTCTGAGGCTCAATCATTCCAGAAATAGCCATTCCGATACCAAACAGTAAGCCAGACAGCAAAGCTACTAAACGGAAAACTAATTTATTCATTCTCACTACCTAAAAACGCAGAATTAAAGCTAATGTAAGCGGACGAATACCGTCACACCAGCAACAAACATAAACACACACGTTGCGACAATTGAACGTGTTGATAAACGACCAAGCCCACATATTCCATGGCCGCTAGTGCAACCATTTGCCAATCTCGTCCCTATGCCGACCAAAGTGCCAGCAATCACAAGTAGTGGTAGAGAGATTTCTTGTAAATCTGGCGGAGCGATTCCAATCACGCCTATACTCAAAACGCCACCTGTAATCATTCCAACAACAAACAATATTCGCCACGAATAGTCGCCCTTCTTAGGTGTTAGAATCCCATTTAAGATCCCGCTAATACCGGCAGTCTTTCCATTCATCATCAATAATAAAGTCGCTGATATCCCTAATGTAATGCCACCTATCAGAGAGAGCCAAGGAATGGTTGATAACATGATTTACCTCTTGTTCGGCACTACGCCTCTTTAACACAAAAAACAGTATGTAAACTTTGAATAAGAGCCTCGACTCTTGGGTCTGCAAGTGAGTAAAAAACTTGTTGCGACTCTTTTCTCGCCTTAATCAAGTTATGCTTTCGTAACACCGTTAAATGTTGTGAAAACGCAGACTGACTCAATGTTGATCCAATTTGTAGCGCTCCAACTCCAACTTCACCTTGTGTGAGCTGGCATAGCACCATTAGCCGTTCCGGATGCGCCATGACTTTCAATAAGTCAGCGGCCTCTACGGCGTTACTTTGCATTTCAACTAAATTCATTGCTTCCACCACAATCTAGTTCCAAATCACTAAATTAGAGTTTACTAAACAATTAATATTAGTCAACACTAAATAAGCTTTAATGAAATTAGTAAAAATAACATTAGACATTACTAATTTATACATCTATTATTTTCACCATGTTCACAAGTTTCAAAGGCAAGGAGCTCAACATGACATTAGAAAATGCAATACGTGTATTAGCCGGAAGCATGGTCTTAATCTCGGTCTTACTAACATTGACGGTACATAGTGGATTTGTTTGGCTCACAGTATTTGTTGGCGTAAATTTGATACAAAGTGCTTTTACAGGGTTCTGCCCTGCTGCATACATTTTCAAGAAATTAGGTTTTCAGTAATTGGAGTTTGAAATGACTAAGATTGTAATCGTTGGTGGTGTAGCTGGCGGCGCTTCTGCGGCAGCACGTGCTCGTCGTTTAAGTGAAGATGCACAAATTATTATGTTCGAGCGTGGAGAGTTTGTCTCTTTCGCCAACTGTGGTTTGCCGTATCACATTGGTGGCGATATTCAAGATCGCAGCAAGTTACTGCTACAAACACCAGAAAGCTTCTTGTCTCGCTTTAATGTCGACGTGCGAGTAATGAATGAAGTGGTTTCAATCAATAGACAAAACAAAACCATCACGGTTAAGAATTTAATTGATGGAACTGAGTACAATGAATCTTATGATTTTCTACTCCTAAGTCCTGGCGCAAGCCCTGTAGTGCCTTCTATTCCTGGAATTGACAATCCGCTGACCCATTCACTACGTAACATTCCTGATATGGATCGCATCATTCATACCATACAAATGAACAAACCAGAGCATGCGACGGTAGTGGGTGGTGGTTTTATTGGTTTGGAGATGATGGAAGCTTTCCACCAACTTGGGATTAAAACCACGTTAATTGAAATGGCGGACCAAGTTATGACGCCGGTCGACCGTGAAATGGCAGGGTTTGTTCATGCTGAAATTCGCCAGAAAGGTATCGACTTAAAGCTTGGTGTCGCGCTCGAATCCGTGGAATATATCCCAAGTGCACATGTTGCAAGCTTAGAAACTGGCGAAAAAGAAGCGGCAGAGCACCAACATTTAAACGGCTCATTAACGCTCGCCTTAAATAATGGCGAACAGCTACAAACAGACATTCTCATTATGGCTATTGGTGTCCGTCCTGAAATTCAGCTCGCACAACAAGCTGGATTACAAATCGGCGAACTTGGTGGGATATACACCAACGAGTCAATGCAAACCAGTGATCCTTCTATTTACGCCGTGGGTGATGCTGTCGAAGAAAAAGACTTCGTTACAGGCAATCAAACGCTTGTCCCTTTGGCTGGCCCGGCTAACCGCCAAGGACGTATGGCGGCGGATAATATGCTTGGACGTAAAGAAACTTACCAAGGTACGCAAGGCACAGCCATTTGTAAGGTCTTCGATCTTGCTGTCGCTTCAACAGGTAAAAATGAGAAGCAACTTCAGCAGACAGGTGTCGCGTATGAAAAAATCTACGTACACACCGCAAGTCATGCTAGCTACTACCCTGGCGCAGAAGTCGTCTCATTCAAAATGCTGTTTGATCCGAAAGACGGCAAAATTTTAGGCGCACAAGCTGTAGGAAAAGATGGCATTGATAAGCGAATCGATGTCATGGCTGTCGCACAACGCGCGGGCATGACGGTTGAGCAGCTTCAACATTTAGAACTCACTTACGCTCCACCCTATGGCAGTGCCAAAGATGTGATTAACCAAGCGGCCTTTGTTGCAAACAACATCATCAAAGGGGATTCAGTACCTATCCACTACCACCAAATTGACGACCTGTCTGACGAACAACTGTTACTTGATGTTCGTAACCCAGCCGAGCTTGCCAATGTCGGTTACATTGAAGGCGCTATTAATATTCCAGTGGATGAGTTACGTGACCGTATGAGTGAGCTTCCTAAAGACAAGGAAATTGTTATTTATTGCCAAGTCGGCTTACGGGGCAACGTAGCATACCGCCAGTTAGTCAACAATGGATTCAAAGCTCGTAACCTAATCGGAGGCTACCGAACCTATAAGTTCGCAAAAGCTTAACCAGGCTATATGTCTTAATTCCTACACTGCGCTACTTTTTTGGGGACATCTCGTCCCCTTTTTTATTGGTGTCTTATTTCATTGATCTAGATCATTTTACCATTCGGAAAGTAAGGTTATGTTGAAATCACGTTAAATAAAATTAACAAGGAAGAAACATATGGAATTAAAGAAAGACTCACGCTGCTACACAGATGTTTGCATTAACGGAAAATGGTTTCATCACGATCATCTAACCTCGACAGTCTATATGCTTAAAGGTGGCGCGGATTGTAAAGTCGAGTTATCTAAAACACCGGAAACCGAAGCAGAGCTGATTGATCTCATTAGTTCTCAGTTTTAAGCACAAGCGCACCCACTTTTACTGACCCTTTTCGCGCGAGTTGTAACACAACTGTTATCAGTTCCAAATTCAATCAGCTTAACGAACTAAAAAAGCGCCTCGAAAGGCGCTTTTTTTGTTTAGAGCTTAGGTATAGGTTCAATTTCTACCGAGAAGTTGCGAATACCGACGCTTTCTAGTTCTTCGTCAGACAATGAATACTCCCCAACGGAACGTTTACTACGATTTGAAAGAGGAATAGTTTCACCATAGCGAACGTTAGAACCAAAGGAGGCATCAGCGTAGAATTCTCCTGTCACTTTAGTTTCGATTGGTCGAAGTATCTCGCCTAACACACTGCGAACACTACTTTCGCTATATTCTCTAATCATCCATGGCCAATCCCACTCATTATTTGTCGCGGGAATATTTCGGTGATCATACTGGTATCTTAGATTTTTATCAGTTCCACCATTTCGGCCAACCACCCACTCAGCCGTATAATTGGGGCGATCTTCAGGATGATGACTTAGCGCATTGCCTGACCATCTCATAAAACTATTCATTGTGACTTTGTAGCTTAGTTCCGCGCCAAAAGAGTATGGATAACTTATTGATGAACGGAAGACCTCCATAAACACTTCTTGCTTAGTGTTTGGAGCGACATTAACGACGATGGTATTGGAAATCCCCTTCGTTTCGGCTTCCCCGCCCGTCGAAGCCCAACTCTGGTTTGCCCCAACTTCAATCGAAAGCTCGGTTTCACCAACTAAAGGCCATTTAAACTTATTCTTAGTTGTGACTTTTTGACTAAGACCATAAGTGTCAGTTTTTGACCAGTTAGTCGACTTTTCATATTTGAACGTCACGCGATACTGCTGTTCCAAATCAGATTCATTGGTGACAAGTTCAGAGCGTCGGCCGATCACATCTCGATTTGATTGCGTAATCTCGCCAGCCTTAAATGTTTGTGGGTCAATTTGATACTCAAAATCTGTAACGGTCATTTTGAGTCGCTCGTTACAACGGTAACCGCTACAGCTTCCTGAATCATTCGCATCAATTTTATACGTACCTTCACCGTCTGTAGAGATAACCATGTCATCACCCACATACTGACTATTGGTTCCTGCTGTCCATGCAAAACCCAAATAGTGCGCTAACAGAGAAAGAGGCTTATAAAACTCCCTATTGTTAACTAAATACCACTCAGTATAAGCTTCGTCATTCTCAGGCAAGGTTAATGGCATATAGTTGGGGATACTATGATCAGGCGGACTTATGTAAGTACACCAGGTATTGTTCGCCAATCGGTCCTGCTTAATATTACCGTTATGGCCTGAACCCATTATTACATAACCATTCGCTAGGTTCGTTATTTGCCATTGTCCCATTTGACTAACCAAGCCCGACTTTATCAACTCAGCCTCATCTCGTGTGACCGGTCTAAACTCAGAGTTACAAGACTGACCTTGTAGCCTGACATCCAAGATATCAACAGCAGCAAAGGCTTGAGCGCTATTCACCGCAGATAAAATTGAAATGGAGAGTGCAGACAAATTAAGTATTCTTATTTTTTTCACGTTTTATCCCTTATATTTATTAGTATGGCAGATGATATATAAATGCACCGCCATCTAATTTTTAATCTTTTCTTATTAAAAAGATAAAGGAAAAAGTTAATCATACTGGCTAAAAATCACACGTTAACATAATGATGAATAAATCATTTGTTATGCATAAATAACTTTGATACTTTTATTTATTACAGACAAGTATTAGCGAATGTTAATTTAACAATCCTTAATTTAATAATACTAGTCTTACAAATATATATAACTATAAATTAATTTAGATATAACTTAATTACTCAATAGTAATGTGTAATTTATCTTGGTTGCTATTTATCTGCATATCAGTTTGTATGATATACAGGATTAGTGAGCATAAAACATTCCATAATAATATGAGATAACTTTATGAAATCATCATTGCTGCTCTCCGCTATTTTATTTTCTATACCAACATTGTCTTTCGCTAATGAGGTGCCGACAACGCCTGAAGCGGTCACTTCATCGTTCTCCAAATCAGTACAAGCCAGAGAAACCTACACGTATGTTCGATGTTGGTATAGGCCCGATCATACTCATGATGATCCGGCGACAACGTGGGAATGGGCAGAAAATTCTGATGGCTCTTACTTCACCATTGACGGATATTGGTGGTCTTCCGTGTCATTTAAGAACATGTTTTACACCTCTACTCCTCAAGCGGAAATAGAAAGCCGATGCAAAGAGACATTAGATTTATCGCACGACACTGCAAACATGCTTTACTTCGCTGCTGACAATCGTTTGTCTTATAACCACAGTATTTGGACTAATGACACCTCCAACCCTATTGACTCGAAGATCAACCGAGTCGTTGCTTTTGGTGATAGCCTATCGGATACCGGTAATCTTTATAATGGTTCCCAGTGGGTGTTTCCAAATAGAAACTCTTGGTTCTTAGGCCACTTTAGCAATGGCTTTGTCTGGACTGAATATTTAGCAAAAGAGAAAAGCCTTCCTCTTTACAACTGGGCGGTAGGTGGTGCGGCTGGTACGAACCAGTACATTGCGATAACAGGTATATATGATCAAGTAACCTCGTACCTGACCTACATGAAGATGGCTAAGAACTATAATCCTGCGCAAACCTTATTTACGCTTGAGTTTGGTTTAAATGACTTTATGAATTACGACCGTGAAGTGGCTGACGTCAAGGCTGATTTAAGCAGCGCGCTTATCCGCTTAACGGAAGCTGGTGCAGAGCATCTAATTATGTTGACCTTGCCTGATGCAACTAAAGCGCCACAGTTTAAATATTCGACTCAAGAAGAGATTGTGAAAGTACGTGCAAAGATCGTTGAGTTTAACCAATTTATTCACGAACAAGCTAAGTTGTATGAAGAAAAAGGCATCAACATTGCCCTCTATGACGCGTATTCTCTTTTCCAGTCAATGACCAGCAATCCGCAACAGCATGGTTTTGAAAACGCCTCCGACGCTTGCCTAAATATTAACCGAAGTTCATCCGCTGACTATTTGAAAAGCCACAGTTTCACTAATGATTGTGCGTATTATGGCTCTGATAAATATGTATTCTGGGGCGTAACACACCCAACAACAGCCGCACATAAGTATATTGCCGACAATATTATCACTGAAGAATTTCAGAAGTTCCCATTCTGATTAGCAATATAAAGGCAGGGTAACCTGCCTTTTCAATTTAAATCGCGACTTTCTTCGTCTTATAATTATTCAAACCAAACAAAACAATAACAGCCAGTACAAACGGTAATACGTATAAATTCATCGCTTCCCACCCTACGGTTGATTCCAACCAACCAGACAGTAACGCTGTTACAGTGACACAGCTAAAAACAAAGAATTCATTAAATGCTTGCGCCTTAGACTTATTGTTAGCTTTGTATGATTGGCTAAACAAGCCTGTCGCTGCGATAAACATAAAATTCCATCCAATACCAAGCAAGACAAGAGCAATGGAGAAATGCCAAATTGACTGTCCATGAATATTAATCATCACGCACAGTACGAATAACACGCCACCGAATAAAATCATCTGCCTTGCACCAAAGTGCTCAATCAACTTACCTGTAAAGAAAGCAGGGGCAAACATTCCTAATACATGCCATTCAATCACACCAGCGGCTTTGTCAAAATCAAACCCACAACCAATCATTGCTAAGGGTGTGGCTGTCATCAGTATATTCATTACCGCGTAAGCAATCATCGCCGCGAAAACCGCCAGCATAAAATTGGGTTCTCGTATGATCACTCGTAAGGCATCTGCTCTTACTTGTTTAGAAGGCTCAACTGGTTTAGGAAAACGGATGGTTTGCAACAAGATCAGAGCTAAGATATTGAGCCCTATTAAAGCCATGAATGCTCCAACATAGAGGCCATCTGTAGACCATTGCTGCGAGTACACCGCTAGATTTGGTCCAAGCATCGCAGCAAGGACGCCTCCTGCCATTGATATCGATATCGCTCTGTGACGAGCATTTTCATCACACACTTCAATCGCTGCAAACCGATAAAGCGTACCAAAACCAATTCCAATACCGAGTAAGAATGTCCCAAAACAGAACAAATAGAAATTCTGTAGAGATAGCGCGTAGGTCGCAATGCTTGCACCAGAAATTCCGACTAAATTGCCAAGACTGAAACCGAATCTTCGTCCTAGCTTACCCATAATTAGAGACGCAGGGATGGTTGCAGACATTAAACCTAGAAACTGGAGTGCCACAGGTAGTGTGATCATGCTTGAATCTGGCGCTAGTGTTTGTCCTACTAAGCCAATCACAGAAATAAGTAGAATGTTTCCGGTCATTAGCAAAGCTTGGCAAACGGAGAGCAACCAGACATTACGATTCATTTAATGCCTCTTTAACTGCTGCTGCAACGTGAATACTAACGGTATCAAAAAGTGGGACGTTACTATCTGACGGTTCAAGTAACAAACCAATCTCAGTGCAACCTAATATAACGCCTTGAGCTCCGTTCATGGCTAGCTCGTCTACGATCGTCTGGTAATCATTTTTTGAACGACGGTGGATAACGCCTTTGCATAACTCTTGATAAATAACGTCGTGGACTAAACGCCGTTGAACACCGTTAGGGATGATAACTTCAACTCCATAGCGTTCAGTTAATCGCTGTTTATAAAAGTCTTGCTCCATAGTAAATGCAGTACCAAGTAAACCAACTTTTGTTATGCCCTGTCGTTTTAACTCAGCCCCTGTCGCATCAGCAATATGGAGCAAAGGAATAGCTATCGCTTCCTCAACCTGACTCGCTACTTTATGCATCGTATTTGTTCCGATTAAAACAAAGTCAGCGCCTGCTTTTTCTAACGATTGAGCCGCTTCACATAATATGGTCGCCGTTTTATTCCACTCACCATCGCGCTGCATCTGCTCTATTTCAGCAAAATTGACACTGTTTATCACTACCTTCGCGGAGTTGTGTCCACCTAACGCACGATTGATCCCTTTGTTTAATCCTTGGTAATAAGAAACGGTTGATTCCCAACTCATTCCTCCTATCACACCTACTGTTTTCATTGTTATCCCTCACCAACTATCGTTAACATAATTAAACAAATTAACGCATCATTTACAAACAAAAATGCCTCAGCAAATTGCTGAGGCATTCTATTATGCAGTGACGTTGCTACTCTTTAATCGGCAGAACTTGTTTAACGTATTCTCCAGGTGCTGGGCACAAAACAGGGAAATCGTCATTTCCTACTCGGTACGGCTCTACTCGTTCATCTGGATTGAAACCAAGTAACCATTGATCCCAATGGGTCCACCAAGACCCTTCTGAGTGATCCGCATTGCTGAGCCACTCATCTGCGCTGTCATCTAGGTTATCGTTGGTCCAGTAGCCATATTTGCCTTTCGCAGGGTGATTTACAATGCCTGCGATATGACCTGATTCACCTAAAACGAAGGTTTTGTTGCCACCAACATTTAGGGCACCGCGATATGTTCCTTGCCATAAAGCGATATGGTCTTCTTTAGTTGATACAAAATAGCTTGGCACTTTAATCTTGTTCAGATCAATCCAAACGCCACCGATCTTAACGCCTTTATCTTGCACAAGCTTATTGTTCAAATAGAGTTCACGTAGCAAGAAGTTATGACAAGCCGCCGAAACATTGGTGCTATCGCTATTCCAGTACAGAAGATCAAAATCTACAGGGCTATTGCCTTTCAAGTAGTTATCAACGTAATAGTTCCAATATAGGCTGTTCTCACGAAGTAGACTAAATGTCACGCTCAGTGAACGTCCATCCATATACCCTTTAGCGTTATTTTGGAGCGTAATTGCGTCAATGATGGTGTCATTAACGTATGCACCGACTTCTCCAGGTTGAGAGAAATCAAGCAATGTTGTGAAGAACGAGGCACTTTTGATCCGTTTCTTCATACGTTTCGCCGCATAATATGCGATGGTACTCGCTAGAACAGTGCCACCAATACAATATCCGGCAGCATTGATTTGCTCCTGACCGGTAATGGATTCAATGGCCGATACCGCTTTAGCGACGCCTTCCGTAACATAATCGCCAAATTCAACATCACGCTGCTGTTCACCTGGATTACGCCACGAAATCATAAATACTGAATGGCCTTGCTCTAACAACCAACGAACCATCGAGTTTTTCTCTCTCAAGTCCAAAATATAGTATTTATTGATAAACGGTGGAACGATCAACAACGGAACAGCATTAACCGTTTCCGTTAAAGGTCGGTATTGAATCAATTCAAACAATTCGTTCTGATAAACAACATCACCAGCAGTATTTGCGACATCTTGACCAATGCGAAAAGCATTATTGTTTGTCATGCGGATTTTTAAGATATCAGCACTCGATTCAAGGTCAGCTTTTAATTGATCCAAACCTACCAATAGGTTCTCGCCATTTTGTTCTAATGTCAGCTTGAGCAATTCTGGGTTGGTAGCAATGAAGTTACTAGGCGACAGCGCATTAATGGCTTGACGAGAAAAAAAGCTAATGCGCTCTTTACTCTTCTCATCTAACCCTTCAATGCTATCGATTGTTTGTAGATACGTTTTACTAAACAGTAAGTACGATTGTTTAATGAAGTTATAAAAAATGTCTTGCTGCCACTGTTCGTTTGAAAAGCGTTTATCACCACGTTCAGGAGCGATAACATCATCGGAATTGGCGGCTAAAGTAACATTTTGCCAAATCTGCAATTGTTGTTGCCACCAGTCAGCTTGAATTTGCAGTAAAGCGGCTGGTTGATTTGCGGCACTTTCGAACAACTTCGCCGTATCTTCAAGATTGACTTCCTGCATGGCTTTATTGAGGGGTGAATTAACGGCTGCCCTGCTTTGTTCTAGATCTTCCCACCATCTTTGATTGGTTTCTTGGAGCTTAACAAGGTAGTCCGAAAAGAAGTTTTGGTACATAGCATTACTCCTTGGATCGGAAAAAAGCCGCCTTGCGGCGGCGAAATGAACAGTGTTATGCAGGAGTCACTGTCTTAAGGTTTTCCGAAGTAAGTTCTTCTACGTCTTCTTTAAATTCTTTAGCGATAGATTGAAGCTTGTTGCTGTCATCCATCATTTGCTGTGAAAGTTTTGTAAGAACACTAAGTTGCTGGCTATTAAATGCCGTCAAAGAAGTTACATCCTTTACTTCACTTGCTGCTTTCATCTGCGTCAAGCCCATCTCACTGTATGTGCGGATAGCGTTTAACTGAAGCTCTGTTAGTACTTCAACATTCTTAGTCACAAGCTTGTTGAATTTTACGTACGGCTCTAAGCCCTTTTCAGTTTGGTCAGTGAAAGTTTTGAAAAAGTCTGTATACATGAGTATTACTCCTCGGTTAATTCCATTTAAAAATTCAGTATGCTTAATTCTTAATTAAGCAATTGATTTGATAACAACAGCAGTGCCCATTCCACCACCGACACATAATGAAGCGACGCCATATTGACCGTTACTTCTGTTCAGTTCGTGAATCAGCGAGACTAAAATACGGTTTCCGGAAGCACCTAATGGATGACCCAATGCGATGGCTCCACCGTTTACATTTGCTTTATCCAATATCGAAGATACGGATACGTTTTGTTCTTGAGCTAATTTGTTAATGACACCCAGTGCTTGAGCAGCAAAGGCTTCATTCAATTCGTAGACATCGACATCTTGAGTCGGAATATCCGCTTTCAATAGCGCGCTCGATACCGCTTCAACCGGACCTAGACCCATAATTTCTGGCTTGAGGCCTGATTGCGCGTAGCTGACTAATTCAGCAATCGGCTCTAAGTTAAACTCTTTTACGGCCGATTCACTGGCTACGATGACTGCGCTCGCGCCATCATTGATACCTGAAGCATTTCCAGCTGTGACACTACCTTCGCGGTCAAATGCTGGACGAAGTTTTTGCAACCCGCTTAGTGTGGCATCTGATTTAGGGTATTCGTCAGTATCAAATACGATGGTTTCACGTCGTTTTTTCACATCTACAGCAACAATTTCATCTTTGAATTTGCCAGCTTCAATCGCTGCCACAGCTTTCATCTGGCTAGCCAACGCGTATTCATCTTGCTGTTCACGCGTGATACCAACTTCACGAGCAACATTCTCGGCAGTCACGCCCATATGATATTGGTTAAACGCATCCGTTAGGCCGTCATTAATCAGCAAGTCGGTCAGGTTCATGTTGCCCATCTTATGACCATCGCGGATCCCACCAGACACTGCGAAAGGAATTTGAGACATCACTTCAACGCCGGCCGCGACAACTACTGAGGCGTCACCCGCACGAATGTGGCTAGCCGCATCCATCACTGTTTTCATTCCGCTGCCACACACCATATTTAGCGTATAGGCTGGGACTGTTTCAGGAATCCCGGCATAAAGAGCAGCCTGACGACCTACACTCATGCCCTGACCTGCGCCAATAACGTTACCGACAATGACCTCGTCAATGATTTCAGGACGAACGCCACCCTGTGCAATTGCAGCTTTAATTGCGATAGAAGCTAGGTTACCTGCGCTAATATCTTTCAATGAACCACCAAATGCTCCGATTGGTGTACGTTTTGCTGAAACAATAAATACTTTTTCCATGAGAACCCCTTAATGCATGTATAAGCCGCCGTTAACAGACAGAGTTTCGCCAGTAATGTAAGCACCAGCGTCACTCACCAGGAAAGAAACCGATTTTGCGATCTCTTCTGGCTTAGCTAATCGTTGCATTGGGATCTGGGATTTAATTGAGTCTAGAACCTCAGGTTTCATCTGCTCAACCATTGGTGTTCCGGTGTAACCTGGGGCAATAACATTGACCGTGACACCACTGCGGGCTCCTTCAGCGGCCAACGCTTTTGAGAAACCAATCATGCCAGCTTTAGCCGCAGAGTAATTCGTTTGACCAAATTGGCCTTTCAACCCATTGACTGAAGAAATGTTGATCACACGGCCATTGCCTTTTTCGCACATTGCAGCAAATACTGGTTGAGTGATATTGAAAAGACTATTTAGATTGGTTTCGATGACATCTTTCCACGCTTGTGCGGTCATTTTCTTGAACACGCCATCACGGGTAATACCTGCGTTATTCACAACAACATCAATGGTGCCTTCTTCTTCAAGAAGCTGTGCCAATCGCTCAGCACACTGCTCGGTATCAGTTACATCTAGCTCAAATAAACGAACTTGGTCTTCTGTGAAACCTTTTTCCGTAAACCATTCCAAAGCACATTGATGCTTACCTGTAAAATAGGTAGCAATAACTCGGTAACCATCATCAACTAATTGAGAGGAAATAGCAGATCCGATTCCGCCTTTTGATCCCGTGATCAAAGCGATTTTTTTCATTAAGAGACTCCATTCTTAACAGCAAATTTATAAGTAAGTTTTAGCCATTAATCAGTTCTCAATAAAGAACCAACTAACGTTGTTATATTTTTTGCTAAGGACTATCTTGCCCTCGCTCTATTTATTAAAACTAAACCTTAAATATTACAGTTCAAATATTTTCTGAACTTAAGTGCATAAAGTTGAACAATGTCTCATAAGGAATGTAATGTTATATAATTGTTAACCATCATTAACTCATTGTTTTTACAGAGCTTAACCACAAAGACAATTCAATCAGTAGTCTCTAATGTATTGTTTTTTAAGTTATTTCATGAAATTTTCTGGTTTCATTGATCTATATTGTCATTTCCCTTTGCCTATTCAACATAGTTATTCACTTTGATAAAAATAACAAATTCATCAGTTAGCTTTTGTACTTTAGTTGAATATATCACTATTGATAAAAATGAATAATAGTTAAAAACACCGACAAGCTTATGAATATAATAAAGTAATGATTAATCTATCCAATTAATACTAACGTCGAATAGAGAGAGACACACCAGATGTAGAAATACTTAATTTTCATTGACTCAATAATTAATATTATTTGTTGTAAAACTGGCTCTCAATCACCGTGTTTCGCTGCTAACCCTCCCTCCGTATCAATAAATCGAGCATGTTATTTTCCAAGTGTGCAGTATCTAGCTATAATGTTGTTACTCAACAGTGATGTTGTAGCCCCAATAGAACTTCAAAAATCGATAGCAATATCTTGGTATAAGTAGCCGATTACAATGACAGAAAGAAAACAAGGCCGCCGCAGCGCAAAAGATGCAGAGAAAACAAAGTGCGAGATAATGAAAGTCGCTACTGAGTTGTTTTGTGAACTTGGTTATGAACGTGTCTCTATTAGAAATATTAGTGAGAAGGCGGGTGTCTCGCACAGCTTGATCCGACACCACTTTGGTAGCAAAGAGAAGATCTGGCATGCGATTAGTGATGGTCTACATCAATACATGGAAAACTACATCCACACCATCATTAATAACATCCCTTTAGATGCAACGGCTAACGTAAAACTCTACTTGTTTTCAGTGAGATTGTTAGCTCATATGCTGACATTTAAACGCCCTATTCAGTTAATCGCCGACGCTGTTAGACATGAAGATGCACTATTTGACTACTTTATTGATAATACGGGCAAAATCGAGTCGTTAGTCAACAGAATTGCTGATGATTACAATAACGAAAACCCTGATACTCCAGTCAAAATTTGGGAGATAAAGTGGCAGATGATCATGTTTGCTCATGGTGCAGCAAGTTTGACACCGTTTATGAATGAAACTTGGCGTGAAGAAACCAAAGACGCAGATCAATGCTTATTGAAACATTGGAGTATGTTCAACAACATGATGGCTTATCGATTCAATGTGCCTAGTCAAATCAAGTTAACCCCTGACAGTGTACAAGAGCTCATTTACGACGCCGCATATGACATAAGCTAGACTCGTATTTAAAGCAGTAAGCGCCTAACTTTTTTGGGGTTTAGGGATCAAAACAGTAAACCTTGCCCCACCGAGGTGACTATCATCAACTGAAAGTGTCCAATTTAAGTTTCTCGCTGCGTTTTGGGCAATCGCTAAACCTAAACCAAACCCTCCGTCATTCGAGTTTCTGCTCTTATCTAGTCTTGAAAATGCAATAAAAATCTCTTGTCGTTTTTCCTCTGGAATACCGGAGCCATTGTCCTCAACATCAATCGTCCAACAACTACCAAACTCTCTTAAAGTGAGCTCAACAAGGCCATTTCCATATCGATCTGCGTTTTTAATTAGGTTATCCAAAACAAGCTTAACGAAGGCCGGAGCTACCGTTAACTCATCCTCACGAACGTCATCAGAAATATTAAGCTTCGTTTTATTGCTTGCAATCATGTCTAATCGGCATCGGCACAAACTCTTCAGAGAGATGTTTGTCTCATCAGGTCGATTGTTAACATTGAGCTTATTGTTGAGCTTCGATAACTGTAAAATGTCTGTCGTTAAATCCGATATATCTTCAATATAGTCATCAATATCATCAAACAGCTGATCCCTGTTCTTACAATCTTCTCGTCTAACAAGATCGCAAGCCATCTGAATTTTACTTAGAGGAGTTCGAATTTCATGTGGAATCGCATGAGAAAAAATTTGGTTTTGCTTTACTCGTCGGTCGATATCTTCAGCCATTTCATTAAAACTTTGCGCGATCTCTTTTACTGGCGAGATATGATAGCTTTCAGCGCGAACACTGAGTTCGCCTTGGCCAAATCGTTCTTGAGTTTGAATCAATCGATTAACCCGCTTGTTCACTCGATGAAGGGGTAAGTAAATCAATAACGCTAGCGCAATACTCATCGTTAAAAAGAGAGAAAGCATAAAATGAATTTTGCGGTCTTGATACCAAGGCAGTGATTCATCAAACAAGTAGTTGATTTCTTGGAACAATAGATGATGATTTGAATTTGGTATCGGCAACGCTACGCGCAGTAAATCGTCATCATCCATATAAACGCTTAACCCTTGCTTACTCATATGATGCTTGCAATGGATACATAATGGCGTTTTTTCATTCCACCCTTCTAAGAGTGAAAGCTTATAGTCATAGAAAGTCAGTTCTTTGTATTGGTTGAGTCTTTCATAGATACCCTGCTGATCATATCGACTGTCTAGATAGTGCTGAATGTGGTGCATACTATCATCAACAAAAATATCGATATCTGCTTGCTTGAGGTAACTAGAGCCGAAATGCATGAAAATCGCAAAGGTTAGCATCATCCCTAGCAAGCTCTCAAGGTAAAGACAGGTGAACATGGAGCGCGGTTTAGCCACTACGCACATGCACTGCTACTCACTAACTTATAACCTTGATTTCGAATTGTTTTAATTGCCGCAGTATAGACTTCTGCTTGAATTAGTTTTTTACGTAGACCCGATACTCTCATGTCGATCGAACGATTGTTGACATTGTATTCAATGCCTCTAGCAAGGCGACAACAGTGTTCACGAGAAACTGTTTCGCCAGCATTTTCTATCAGCAACTGAAGTATCTCGAACTCAGAATTAGTTAAGCTGATCGGTTTATGATCATAATAGGCTGTCTGGTTTTGTGCATTGATTACGATGCCATGTGCGTCTAAGACAAAGCTTGCTTGTTCTAACTTTTGTTGTCGTTGGTAACGACGCATCAATGCTTCTATACGAGCAACAAGAATGTGCCCTCGAACGGGTTTTGTCACGTAGTCATCAGCGCCAAACTTAAACAGACTGACTTCACTCATTTCATCTTCTGCTGCGGTAAGCACCATAATCATTCCTGAGTAAAACTTTCTTGCTTCGCTGCAGATTTCTGCGCCACTTTTCCCTGGTAGCATAAGATCTAATAAGACAAGATCGGGTTGGTAAGTTTGAATAGTTTCAATCGCAATCGAGCCATCATAAATGGCATGAACTTCATAACCTTCAGCTGTAAGATACATCTGAGTTAGTTGTGATATATCTTTATCATCTTCGATCAACAAAATCTTAGAATTCATTTACCTACGCACCACCTTATAAATTTGCGCGCAGTATATAGCAAACGTTTAACGCATCAACCCTACTTATAAATCTAACAAATAGTTTGAGTAAGAATTACCTTACATTTGTAAATGCTCAATTTACGCGCCTTACAAAGTTGCAATACAGACTACTGTTTAATCGTAGAGGACACGTCCATTTGCCATTATTCACAAACCAAAACGTGACAACTTATGAAGAAATATTTAACAATAAAAACAATTACTTCAATAAAGTTGTTTGATTCGTTTGTTTTTTGACCTGATTGGCTTGCCGTATTTATTTGTTTACAAAACATAGTCTCAATTGTGATACACGAAATAGGGGGGCTTGCCTTACAATCCATCACCACTTTGCTTACATTGGCTTACATAGACCGAAAATACCGAATTCAATACTTATAAATTAACCTCATTTTGTTTCGTTCCATATATAAAACAGGGCCTGTTCGCCCTCTTCGCTTTCGTTTTCAAACTGTTTTGGGTTAATTGTTTGTAACATCAACCGTTCGATGGCTTACATTCAAACCTTATCGCTCCATACGCACATTGTTGTAGTCTTATCATTTATCTCTCAGACATTTACTATTCAGCCAAATTTCTTGTCCAGAAAGAGTCTATGCCATGAAGCGTAAAAATTTGATTGCTTTACTTGCTGCTTCTCTCCCATTTGCAGCAAACGCATCTATAAGTGTAGAGCAACACATTTCCGATAAAGTTACTAATTGGTTCCAGGTAGATGTTAAGCAAGTAAAAAGCCTAGCCGTACGCTCTACATTTGACTGCACATTTTATTCTGCGACACCGACTATCCGTCTTCCTGATAGCGAGTCGAGTTTTGGTGAGCACCTTTTCATACACCAAGGCGATACAGTTGAGGCTATTTCGACCCCATCGAGCACACAGCCGTTACCAGAAATTGCAAACTGCATAAAAACGAGCTTCCGCCTAACGGATGACCTACAAGCCGATGTCTTACGTGAAGCCTTGGATGGTATCTATAAAAGCTTCAGCTATGGACATCGTGAAGTAGAGCCATACGCAATCAAAAAAGAGGGCCATTGGATAATCATCAATGACAAGTTTTTCGATGATTACTCTGGTTACATCGTAAAAACGAGCCCAGACGGACAAGTAAAATCCATTTCATACTCTTTAGAGCTACAAGGTATCGAGTAACCACCAGCCTAGTTTACGAGTTTTCTACCCAGTGACGTGTCATTGGTCTACAACATAATTTGGTATCAAACATGAAAAAACACATTGCTATTCTTTTCTCAGTTCTTGGTCTTACAGCATGTGGTAGCTTGGCTATCATGGACAAATCAGAGGCAGTAAAAGCTCAGCCAGAATTGCTGATTAAAACTGACGGCGATCTATGGGGCCTAGGTGGCGATGGACAATTCACTATGGGTGGTTTGTACGAGGGTAAATACTCGCGAGATGCATCTAGCTCGACTTGGTTTAACACCATTTCTACCAAAGATGGCTCTATGGGGGCAGAAATCACCCGTAAAGACAACAGTGAGAGCTGGGTTCTAAGCTGTTCAGGTGGTGGTACATCAGTGAATGTCGGCATGATGCAATTCGGCGGCAATGCTCCTTACACCTGTGACATTTCATCTAAAGGCCAATCAGTTGGTAACTTTACTATCGCTGCTGAGGACAAAATGATCAATTTTGGTACCGAGAAGAAAGAAACTGGCCACATTAATATCAACGGTAAGCGCTTTGAAGTGGAAACAGTCCATACAGGCACTAATTTAATGATGCCATTAGAAAACCCATTGGGTTACAGCTTCAAGTTAAACGGTAAAGAAGTCGCTGCCGTTCAAACAAACGGCATCTTAACTGTTCAGTGGTTGCCAGAAATGTCTCAAGAGCAGCAAGATATTTTGGCTGTTGGCGCAATCGCAAGTGCCCTAAGCTGGAGACCTGCCGAGTAATTTGACTCAACCAGACAGATTAAAAAGGCGCTGATTCAGCGCCTTTTTTACTCCTATGCCGTTGAAGAGTCACTACAGACTCGATTTTGAATAGCAGGTGGCGCTGGCTCATAATGACTCAATGTCATGTTAAAGCTACCTTCTCCTCCCGTCAGAGCTCGTAATCTGCGAGCGTAATCTTGAAGCTCGTTAATTGGTGATTTGGCTCTTAAGACAGTGAAGTTGTTCGATGCAGAATCTGCCCCCTCAATTAATCCTCGGTTACCAGAAAGGTCCCCTGACACATCACCCACATTCTGAGTAGGAATATTAAGCTCCATTTGGACAACCGGCTCTAGCACAATTGGCGCTGCCGCACGAACCGCCTCCAAAAAGGCTTTTTTACCCGCAATAAGAAATGCGATCTCTTTAGAATCAACCGAGTGATATTTACCATCAAACACAGTCACTTCAATGTCTTTAATTGGGTTTGATGAAATCGCACCTTCTTCAAGAGCTTGACGAATCCCCTTCTCTACAGCCGGTATTAAAGCGGTTGGAATCGCGCCGCCAACCACTTTATTGACAAACTTAAACCCTGCGCCTCGCTCCAATGGTTTGACGGACAGTTTCACCTCACCAAATTGACCCGCACCACCACTTTGTTTCTTGTGGCGATAGTGCCCTTCGGCAGATTGAGTGATCGTCTCGTAATACTCAACACTTGGCTGGCTTGTTTCTACTTGCAGCTTATAAATGGACGACATTTTCTCTAAGGCAACTTTTAAGTGGAACTCACCTTGCCCGCTAATGATTGTCTCGTTGGTGCGCGCCCGATGTTCAATTCTCAAAGATGGATCTTCACTAGCAATTTTGGCTAACACATCGGAAAGCTTTTGTTCGTCACCTCGTTTTATCGGTTTTAAACACAGTGAATACATGGGATCAGGCAAGTGGAGTGTCTTGAGTGAAACACCGTCTTCTTCGCGCGAGTCATGCAATATCGAATCGAACTCCAAATCATCAACTTTTGCTAACACACAGAGATCGCCAGCAAGTGCTTTCGAAATTTCATGGCGCTGCTTACCTTGTAGTTGATATAAATGTCCAACTTTAAACGGCTTATTGCCCTCCCCGATAATAAGTTGGCTACCGCTGTTTATCTCGCCTTGGAAAACCCGAATGTAAGCCAACTTACCCATATATGGATCCACACTAATTTTATATACGTGTGCTACGCTGTGTTCCAAGGTTTCACAGTTCACTTTGATCAGCTTGCCGTTTTTCTCTAACAAAGGTGGATTGCCTTCATTTGGCATTGGCATTATTTCCGTCAAGGTCCGCAATAGCAATTCGACCCCGGCCCCTGTTTCTGCAGAGGCAAAACAAATGGGAATTACATGTCCTGTTCGGAGCGCTTCTTCAAACGGGTCATGAAGCTGTTGAGCTGATAGTTCAGAGCCTTGCTCTAAGTATAATTCCATCAGCTCTTCATCAACTTCAATAACTTGATCGATAAGGATTTCATGCGTCGACGCCACATCACCTAATAGCGTATCTACGTTGCTTTCAGGCTCGAAAAAGCAATCGACAACTCGAGTACCATCTGCACTTGGTAAATTAATCGGTAAACAGTTGTCACCAAAGCGCTGTTGGATATCATTCAAGATTCGTTCTAACTCACCACCAGCAAGATCTATCTTGTTAATGATGATCATTTGGCACTTTTTCTGCTCATGGGCGAACTCAAATAATCGCTCAGTGCTTTGATTAATCGACTGCTGCGGGTCAATAATGAGTGCGCTAGTTTCCACCGCAGGAAATACACTCAACGTCCTTCCGAGTAATTCATTTTGCCCAGGAGTGTCGATAATATTCAATCGGTGTTTTTGCCAACTTAAAGTGACGGGTGTCGCTTCAATACTGTGCTGATATTGGATGGATTGTGGGTCAAAGTCGGTTACTGTGTCGCCTTTTTCAACACAGCCTAAATGAGATGTTTCCTGACAAGTAAAGAGTAGCTTTTCTACGAGAGTAGTTTTACCAACGCCGGTTTGACCGACAAAAGCGATGTTGCGAATCTTGTTGATAGGCATAGAGCCTCCTTGCATAGAGCGTGTGAATTAACCAAGGTAGATCACTAACTGCATTGGAGTATGGGCGGGATTACCGCCAGCTCGTTTTCCACGTCATTTTCCGGATGACTCTATGCATAGACGCTCCATTTTGGAGGATAGTGATTTTAGAATGCCTTAATACCCATAAAATTTTTGTGACTTATTTCATAGCTCATCGATAAAACCAACAATTTGATCTGGTTAGAGAATATCTCCAGTAAGTTCTAGTAATTTAGTGGGAAACTCGACAATACTCGCTACTAAACAACAGGTGCTACTAGCAGAATTTGATTTAATTCATTAGCACCAATAAAGACATAATCACCTCAATAACATGAGGGTTAATTCAAAAACCCAGTTCACCGTCAGATCTACTATGTATCCAAGCCAAATCAAAAAGGTAGCGATATGATAGTTACAAACGCATGCAGCCATACACTAAGTGAAGAGTCAAAACAGAACTGGTTAAGCTATTGGAAACATTTTACAGCTCAGCAATACCAGTACTGCGCCGAGCGAAATTGTACCAAACAACATCAACATGGGGTGTTAGTGACTCAGTCATGTTTTTCCGATCAAGCACTTTTCGTCGTGCCACTTTGCGAAGAGCACAGCAACAGCTTTGTTAGCCAGATCGAAATCGACGAAACGGCAAGTATTGTTCCAACACAACTAAGCTTATAGGTTTGTAGGGATTTTGTTGGAGCTTGAGCAATGACAAACTTTTCGTCATTGCTCTTTTTTCAAGCAACAGTTTGGGAGAAAGAGAGAATCGCGTCTGCATTAATTAATGCTCTACGCTGAAACATATCTTCGATGAGAGGTTCATCAATCAACTTCGCGTTGTAGGCAGCAATATGGACCTGATCGCCCTTCTGCAAAAAGTTATCTTCCCCCCACTTAGTATAGTTAGGTGCACCCGTGTATAGAATCATCTCTTTTGGGTAACCCAATTCCGCGAGTTTAGGGAGAATCTCCTCATACATTCCTTCATCTTTCTGATTATTGATCCTTCCCACCATCCAAGCCATTAGGTGACAATAGAACACTTTCAACTCGGTACAACTTACTGCAGGTGTGGCGAGATGAAATAGCCCTTCTCGTTCAATATACGAAATCAACTTGATGCTTTCATCGTAGTTCGCCGGAGATAGCCGAGACACATTCCACCAATGTCGATTAATGCCCTTTGAATGTCGTCCCCATGACTTTCGCTGCGATATCTTTTCACTTTCAGGAAGGTTTCTTATCGTGACATCATTGCCTATCGATATATGTGTCGTCATCAAGGAGTTCACTTTGCCATCCTTATATTCGACCTGACAACGTAAGACAAACTCAGGTTCAATATCCACGCTGTCACCTGCGCGTGGGTAGGCAAGAGTTTCGCCAGAGGTTACTGTCCTTTCTTCTTTGCAATCAATAACAAAAATTCCATTTGGTAGAGCTTGCTCTTCTACCTGTTCCGCACCACTTAAATGGCCTGAAAAGTTTCCAATAATCCCTAAACAGAGCATTTCTTTTCCTTTGAAGTCTGAGGCGACTATTACGTCGCCTGTTTATTTATAAGTACTTGAGAACAAATATCCAGTTGAGCGAGTAACCAAGTAGCCGCTAATAAATCCGCGCTGCCTCCTGGGCTGATATTTTGTTCGATAAACGCGAGGTCTAGTGCCTCGATTTGCTGTTCCAGCTTTTTGTGTGACAAGTTTGGTGTAGAGAGAATCTGCTTTGCACTCTGTTTGACGTACTTTAAGCCTGCCAAACCGGCACGATTGACCACATTGGTGTCTTGGTTGCGCGACATCAGCACTAACAGCGTTTCACTTAAAGCACGCTCTTCCGACGCCCCTTTTGCAATGGCGCGGTTGTATGCGGGTAAACCATACTCAAAAATAGTTGGATAACCTTTTTGAGCCTCACCACGGATTCCGGTTAGCCCATACTCTTGATAAAGACGCTCGCCCGCAGTGCTTGGCGTCAAATGGATACTCCTTAACTGCTCGTTAACCAAGGTGGCACAACACTCTTTAATAACCGCTCTAACGCGGTGTGAGTCATAGCTGATCCCTTTGCGATAGAGCCAGCCGACAGCGCCACAAATCAGCCCCATGGTAAAAATCATACCTTTATGAGTATTCACACCTTGGGTGGCGTCAAACATGGCTTTTTCCGCACTAACGCCTACCTTGCGAAGCCTTGGCAGTAAGTCTCTGGCCAGTGTATTAGGCGCTTGATAACCGGCACGAACAAACGCCTTCATGTATGGTCTCAATACGTTGCTACTTTTGACAAAGGTCGCCAAGTTCATGTCTTGGTGCGCCCCAGAATTAGTGCAGTCAACCAAACCAGCCTTGGGCGTTAGGTGAACTTCAAGCATCATCGCGTGATACGCTAAGTTACCCGCTAAGACGCAAATATTGAGTTTTGATTCACCATCTTCTTTCGGTTCATAGAGACAACAATCGTCCATCAACCAATCTAAAGTTCTATTGGCAAGCATTTACTAGCTCCTCCATTTTTTGAACAAGTTGCGAAGTCGAGTGGCTACGCAATCGCATACAGGTTCTTGCATCTTGCTCACAGACCAAACAGCGACGAGTAGGATGTTTAATGGTGGTTCTCGAAATCGGCCTTCCATCAAGCCGAATTACGTCAATATCAAATAAACGTCCCATTGGGTGTTCATCTTCAAGCTGAACCGTCATTTTTTTTAATTTATGAATGTCATTGCTGTCTACCGCCAATAGGGTTTCATACCCTGTCACAGCTTCTACCAACTCCATTTTCATGACGGCCATATTATTTCGAACGCACCCATTGACGATCGCTTTTAAACCCTGCTCAAAAGCCACTTTTGCAATGTGATTTTTTTTGATGCTACCAACCATATTGATGGTAAAACTGATCAGAGGAAGAGAGTGGGACTCTACCCACTCTCTCTGTTTCGCAGCCCTTTGCTCCCTGCTTTCGAGAATCTGTTCAAGACTCACTATTGGACCGTGATACACCCTCTACTCCTTGACCTGCTTAATCACATCAATCACTGAACCATCTCGGTAGCGAATGATTCCAACCACATTCTCTTGATAGCGAATCGGCTGAAGTTCACCGGTTAGCATTTCTGCTCTTTGTTGAAGATCTTCAATGGTCATGATTGGCAACGCCGATTTACTTAAGCGTTCTGCTATTTCCGGACGATCTGGATTCACCGCAATACCATGGTCTGTTACCAACACATCAATTTGACTGCCTACAGTCACAATATTGAGTACAGATTTCACAACAGTAGGGATGCGACCTCGGACAAGTGGAGCAACAATGATTGTTAAGTTTGCCGAGGCCGCGGTATCACTGTGCCCGCCAGATGCACCACGAATCACACCATCAGAGCCGGTAATGACGTTGACGTTGAAATCCATATCGATTTCCAATGCGCTTAGAATCACTACATCTAGTTTTTCTACTGCAGCCCCTTTAGATGCTGGGTTGGCGTACTGGTTTGCGGAAATTTCAATATGACCTGGATTTCTTGCCATTGATTCAGCCGCGACTGCATCAAAAGATTGCACATCGAGTAAGCTTTGAATGAACCCCTTCTCGTGCAGATCAACCATAGTGGACGTGATACCACCAAGGGCAAAACTCGCCTTGATCCCGTTTCTTTGCATCTTTTCTTCAAGAAAGCGTGTCACCGCTAAAGAAGCGCCACCGGAACCGGTTTGCATTGAGAATCCATCGTAAAAATAACCCGATTGCTCAATCACATCTGCGGCGCGTCGTGCTATCAATAATTCGCGCGGATTATTCGTCATACGAGTTGCGCCACCACCGATCTTCGACGCATCACCCACGCTCGCCACTTCAACGATGCCATCAACATCATCCTGAGCAATCGATGCAGGTTGATTCGGAAACTCAACAATCTGCTCAGTAAGAAGAATGGTATGTTTGGCGTACTGAGCGTCTATTTTGGCGTAACCCAATGAACCACAACGCGCGCGTCCGCTAACTGCATTGGCATTGCCGAATTCATCTGAGGTCGATACAGCCAAAAACGCGACATCAATATTTAGCTCGCCACTTTCAACTAAGTGAACACGGCCGCCATGGGAATGAATATGGATTGGTTCTTCCATTAAACCGCGAGAGATCTCTTCCGCTAACTCACCACGCAATCCTGAGGTGTAGATCTTTTTCACTACACCATTTTTGATGTGGCCCACTAAAGGAGAATGCACATCAGATAGAGAACTAGAGGCTAAAGTTAATTGCTTAAAACCCATCTCCGCTAATACATCCATCACCATATTGATGGTTTTGTCTCCACCGCGAAATGAGTGGTGAAAAGAGATAGTCATTCCATCTTTAAGTCCGCTATTTTCAATGGCCGACTCTAGAGTACGAAACAGTTTTCGTTGCTTCTTGTTTTCGCTATGAATCAAGTGAGGCGTCAGTCTATGTGGGCCTGTGTAAGGTTCCAATTGATGACGTTCTAAAAGCTCAAGGTTTATATTTTTCATCGTACTGCCCTAACGTTTAATTCCAGACTTGGCTCTTTCAAGTGTCCACTTTGCGCGTTCAATAATAGGCGCATCCACCATTTTTCCGTTTAACGAAACCACTCCTGAACCCTGTCGCTCCGCATGTTCAGCAACTTCAATTACCGCTAGAGCGTGTTCCACTTCTTCTTCGGAAGGTGCAAACACGTTGTGGAGCAATTCAATTTGACGAGGGTTAATCAGCGATTTTCCATCAAAGCCCAAATTATGAATATGGCGCGCTTCTTTAAGGAAACCGGCTTCATTACCAGAGTCAGAATAAACGGTATCAAAAGCCATAATCCCCGCAGAGCGAGCGGCTTGTAGGATGGAACAGCGAGCAAAAAGAAGCTCCGTACCTTCTGGTGAGCGTTGAGTGCGCAGATCTCGTACGTAATCTTCAGCACCAAGAGCAATACCAATTAATCGTTTAGAGCCGTGAGCAATCGCTACTGCGTTATTGATCCCCATAGCAGATTCAATTGCAGCCAACATTTTGGTGCTACCCAAATCGCGGCCAAATTCCATTTCTGCTTGTTCGATCATCATCTCCATATTGATGACGTCTTGCAGTGAATCCGTCTTAGGTAATCGAATCACATCCACGCCCGCTTTCACCATCGCCATTACGTCTGATCGACCATACTCAGACTCAAGCGCGTTTACGCGAACCACAGTTTCGATATTTTTATAAAGGGGATGTTGAAGCGCGTTGTAAACCAGCATTCTTGCCGTGTCTTTTTCTCGAAGAGAGACGGAATCTTCTAAATCAAACATGATGGCGTCAGCTTCATAGATAAATGACGTGCTAAGCATGGCCGCGTTTGAACCTGGAACAAATAACATACTTCGGCGTAGTGTTTCGCTCATATCGCCCCCCAAACTAACTGATGACAATGAACACCTTTTGCTGCACGCATAACCGCAGCTTGAACTCGAGCACGAATGACACAATCAAGGGCACCTTTATCATTGATGGAGATGCGTATGGCGCTAACCCCCATTTGATCAAGAGTAGACATGATCACATTGCGAATGGCGGGCTCAAATTGCTTCTCTACTGAGCTGATGATTTCAACTTCAATAGAGCGACCTGGAGCCGGTGAAACTTCGACGAGTAGATCACTCGATTCCAAAGTCCCAGCATAAGAGCGCTGAAGTATTTCCATAATGGATCCTTAGGGTAGGTTTGAAATAGAACAGTGATGCAAAAAACAGTTAAACACCTGCTTGCGTTAGGTCTATTGTCAGTGAACCAGTAAGGATATTGATGGACGTCGCTCATATTTCGCCATAGGGTAAAGTTGACTTATGTTTTAAATGAACTTAATCCAAGTTTGCTGAGAAGAGGCAACAAAAAAACGCCTTCCCCAAACGAGAAAGGCGTCAGTCTTGTTTTGATTAAAGCGATCAGTTTCTTACGTAAACACGCTCTGGACGACCGACTCGTCCATGTTCGTTTTCAACGGACAGAAAACCGCTTGCTGAACAGTACTCTAAGTAGCGTCTAGCCGTTGTTTTACTAATACCAACCGCATCGCCCAATGATTCTGCAGTAAACTTAATGCCGCAATTAGCGTTAAATACCTGATGTATTTTATCTAAAGTGAGTTCACCTATCCCTTTAGGCAAACGGCTTGAGCTTTTATCTCTCGCTTGCATGTTAAACAGATCATCGACGTGCCTCTGACTGATGGTGTCAAACGCTTTGATCGCACAGTTGTACTTCAGGTATCGATTGAGCGTATCTTGCAGTCGTTCATAAGAAATGGGCTTTAAAAGATAATCAAAACAACCACAATGCAATGCTTCTTTTACCGTGTCCATTTCGCTCGAAGCCGTCACCAAGATAACATCAGGTTGAGGGGATTTTTTATCCGCAATGATCTCTCTAAGTAGATCTATGCCTCTTCCATCCGGTAGATAGTTATCTAAGATTATCAACTTAGGGCGGTGAATTCGGATCATATTTCTTGCCATCGCGAGATCCGACGCGATTCCAATTGGATTAAATCGTAATGTCTGGCGGAAGAACTGTGCGTGAAGTTCTGCAATGCCCACCTCATCTTCAATAATTAAGACATCTATTAAATTCATGCTTTGTTACCTTTATTCGGAATAAATATTGAAAAAATTGTTCCTTTAGGCTCAGCATCGTCGACCAGAATGACACCACCTGCATTCGTTACGTAACGATTTATCAAATACAGGCCAATGCCATGCCCCTCCCTATCATCTTTGCTGGTCACGCCGCGGCTAAAGATTGTACTAGCAATATCGTTAGAGATACCGCACCCATTGTCAGATACTTCGATTACTAAGTCGTCACCGGCATCAGTAATCAGTACGTTGACAATTTTTTCGCTAGCAGGATTTTTCAACGTGGCTTCAAAGGCATTATCAATCAAATTCCCTATGATAGCTGAAAGCTCATTTGGCTCTATTGAAGCGTTTAATTGTATTAGTTGGCACGTTGGATCGAATTTCAGCTCTAAACCTAACTCGCACGCTCGGGCATACTTTCCAAGCAATAACCCTGCGACTTGTTTTAGTTGGATTCGAGAACTGACAAAGTCGATTAATTGTTGTTTTCTGGTACTTTCACTGTTTATTAACTCTAATGCTGCGTTGTATTCTCCTATTTCTATTAGCCCACTAATTGTGGAAAGTTTGTTTGCATGCTCATGACGCATTACACGCAAGTTATCCGTATATTGTTTGATTTGAGTCAATTCAGCAGCAAGCGAGTTAATATCATTTTTCGCTCTAAAACTGACCACCCAACCAAATAATTCTTCTTGGTCATAAATCGCCACTCGGTTGGCAATAACCGTTTGACCATTTATAACAATAATTTCATCTTTAATATCGCTTTCGAAAGGTGTTTGAAAAAAGAATTGCGTATTGGAAATATATTCTAAGATCGAGCTAGATTTCATTTTCTCAAAATAAGATTCAATACCCAAAATTCTCGCCGCATTTTTATTTACGGCAAAGATGGTTCCTTTTCTATCAACGGCAATAACCCCTTCGTAAACAGAGGTTAAAATAGATTTTTGCAAGTGAAGGGCTAAACCAATCTCAGAGGGTTCCATGCCATTCATTTTCTTTTTAATATGACTCGAAAAGTACCAAGCGCCAACAACGGTCATGAATAAGAGTAAAATCAGCTCTAGCAGCAAAGGTTCAGCATAAAATGCAACCCATTGGTCAAAGCGATTGAATAAATATCCAACAGAGACGACGCCAATCACTTCTCCATCGAAGTCAACGACAGGCGCTTTGCCACGTACACCATAGCCTAGGCTGCCTTCTCGGAGCGATATATAAGATTCGCCACGCTCCAAGACACCGGCATTGTCACCACCTTGCATAGGCAGTCCAATTTTTTCTTTATCAGGGTGAGAGAGTCGAGTGCCTATTTCATCACCAACAACAATAAAGCTGGCATCTGATATTTTATGCAGTCGACCAATAAGACGTTCAATGGCAGGAATATTCTTAATTCTAACTTCTTGAATTAATTCTGGGTCACTAGCTATTTCTTTTGCTTGAATAAGTGCTCTTGTCCCTACTTGGTGTTCAAGCGTATCTAATAAGCTTTTGTGAAAATTAGTCGTTACAATAGCAAGTTGCACGATCATCAAAGCAAAAATTAATATAAAAACGCGACTTCTAAATGATGGCCCACGTTTAAAATTAGTTAGCAGTTTTATAACACCTGCTTTCATATAAATCCCTTTTAATCATACTTACTTGAAGTATTTATACTAATATAGTGCCAAGATAAATGATAAAAAGGAAGATAACGAGATCTTCCTTTTTAACTATTTACTAGCCACCGATCACATACTTGATCATTACTCCAGCTGCGACTGCTGAACCAATAACCCCTGCGACGTTTGGCCCCATTGCATGCATTAACAAAAAGTTTTGGCTATTCGCTTCCAAGCCGACTTTATTCGAGACCCTAGCCGCCATTGGAACCGCAGATACGCCCGCCGAACCAATCAGTGGATTCACTTTTTCTTGGCACAGTTTGTTCATCAACTTAGCCATGATGATCCCTGTAGCAGTACCGACACAGAATGCCACAATACCTAAAGCCAAAATCCCTAACGTTTGTGGCTGTAGGAACTTGTCCGCCATAAGTTTTGAACCAACGGATAAGCCAAGGAAAATGGTCACGATGTTAATCAGGCCATTTTGAGCCGTATCACTTAAACGCTCAACAACACCACATTCACGCATTAGGTTACCAAAACAGAACATACCTAAAAGCGGCGTTGCTGAAGGGAGCAGCATGGCAATGAGTACTAGAAGCATCAATGGAAAACAGACTTTTTCAAGTTTGCTCACATTGCGCAGCTGAGTCATTGAGATTTGTCGCTCACTCTCAGTGGTTAAAGCCTTCATGATTGGTGGTTGAATCATAGGTACCAACGCCATGTAGGAATAGGCCGCCACTGCGATCGCACCTAATAGCTCTGGCGCTAACATACTTGATACGTAAATCGCCGTTGGACCATCAGCACCACCAATAATCCCAATCGCCGCCGCTTGAGCCACGCTGAAATCCATGATACCTAATTGGCTAAGACCTAAGGCTCCCAAGACCGTTGCAAAAATACCAAACTGAGCCGCTGCACCGAGTAACAGGGTTTTCGGGTTAGCCAATAAAGGACCAAAATCCGTCATTGCGCCCACGCCCATGAAGATAACCAAAGGCCCTACACCAGATGCAATCGTCACGCTATAAAAAGTATAGAGCATGCCGTCAGAGTAGTTAAATTGCTCTGCTAATAACTGCAGTTGCATTTTTTCTAACGGCGTGGCCATTTCATATGCGTGCTTTAATCCTTCTTTAGTGACATCGGCCAGATTGACGATAGAAGATAAGGCTTCATAGACTTCCGCTTTACCTCCGTAGATCGCCGCTTCAACCGCACTGACCGCCAAATTTGCATCTGGCAAATTTGCTAAGATCCCACCTAGACCGATAGGTACTAGGAGCAAGGGTTCGAACTTCTTCACTATCGCAAGGTAGAGCAGCACTAATCCGATTAGGATCATCGCTGCTTGACCAAACTGTAAGTGGAGGAAGCCGAAGTCTTTAATTAACGCAATTACACTATCCATACTTGTGCCCTACGCCAACGCAACCAATGCATCGCCTACTTGAACTGCATCGCCTTCAGAGACAGACACACCATCGACAACGGCATCTCGTGATGCGCGAATTTCGGTTTCCATTTTCATCGCTTCAAGAATCAACAGAACTTGGCCTTCTTTCACTTCATCACCAGGCTTAGCATGTACCTTCCAGATATTACCCGCTAGGGGTGCAGCCACTGTCTCCGCGTTACCGGAAGGAGCGGTAGGTTTAGCTGAAACAGGGGCTGCTTTGGGGGTATCGGTTGTTCTTTGCGCCAATACTTCAGGATCCGCACCTTCGTTGACTCTAACCACAAATGCCTGATTGTTAACATTAACGGTATAAACAGCTGAATCTGCCGGTGCACTTGCTTTCTCAGCCGGTGAATCAACTCGTTCAATCGGTACAGGTTCAAACGCTTCAGGGTTATGGCGGTTTTCTAAGAACTTCCAACCTACTTGCTCAAACAGTGCGACGGTAAGTACATCATCAATCACATCTTCACAAAGCGAAATCCCCTTCTCTTTCGCCTTCGCTTGGACATCTAACGTCAGCGATTCGACTTCAGGTTCAATCAAATCTGCAGGACGACACGTCACCGCTTCTGCGCCATCCAACACTCGTTGCTGCAAATCACAATCAACACGCGCAGGTGTTTGACCATATTCACCTTTCAATACGCCGGCCGTTTCTTTAGTAATGGTCTTGTAGCGTTCACCCATCATCACGTTAATCACAGCTTGTGTACCCACAATTTGCGACGTTGGCGTTACAAGAGGAATAAAGCCAAGGTCTTCACGAACGCGAGGGATCTCTTCGAGCACTTGGTCAATCTTATCCATTGCATTTTGTTGTTTGAGCTGGCTTTCCATATTGGTCAGCATCCCCCCTGGGACTTGAGCAACCAAAATACGTGAATCTGCCCCTTTAAGTTGGCCTTCAAATGCATGGTACTTCTTGCGAACTTCACGGAAATACGCCGAAATATTTTCGAGTTTGTTGATGTCTAAACCCGTATCTCTTTCCGTTCCTTTCAGCGCTGCCACTAGGGATTCCGTTGCAGGGTGACCATAAGTGCCGCTCATTGAAGAAATCGCAGTATCAACCCGATCAACACCCGCTTCTATGGCTTTTAGCAATGTCATATCAGCCATACCTGCGGTCGCGTGGCAATGCAAATGCAGTTCAATGTCTAACTGTTTCTTCAACGTTGAAACCAGTTCACTCGCTTCGTATGGCGTCATCACACCCGCCATATCTTTAATGGCGATGGAATCAACGCCCATTTCAACCAGCTGCTCGCCCAAATTCACCCATGAATCCATGGTATGAACCGGACTTGTGGTATAGCAAATTGTCCCTTGAGCATGAGCGCCTTGTTTTTTCACTGCTTCTATCGCTCGTTGCAAGTTACGTGAGTCGTTTAGCGCGTCAAAGACACGGAATACATCCATACCATTAACAACGGCGCGCTCAACGAACTTATCAACCACGTCATCTGCGTAGTGGCGATAACCCAAGATGTTTTGGCCGCGGAAAAGCATCTGCTGTTTAGTATTTGGCATCGCCTTTTTGAGTTCACGCAAGCGTAGCCATGGGTCTTCACCTAGGAAACGGATGCAAGAATCGAACGTGGCGCCGCCCCAACTCTCAAGAGACCAATAGCCTATTTGGTCCAATTCACTCGCGATTGGCAACATATCGTCAAGTCGTAAGCGTGTTGCGAATAGAGACTGGTGTGCATCGCGCAATACGACGTCAGTAATACCAAGCGGTTTTTTAATATCAGACATTGGGCTCTCCTAGATTTGAGCGCTTTTTGCGTTAAGTTTTTTATGATGATGAATAGCCGCGGTAATCGCAGCGATAACGTTATCCTCAGAAGAGGTTGAGCACTCAGGTGCTTTCGTTGTCGTTGTTTCAGTTTTTGCAGGGAGAACAAGGGCTGATGCCTTAGACAACAAGTGAATTGCTCCCACTAATAAACAGAGAAAGAAGAAAACAAAGCCCATGCCTAAACCCATGAGAATGAAGCCTTCATAAATGATTGGTTGTTGACTCATTACGAATATCCACATTTAAAGTGTGAAATCAGTCTAAAGCGATGAAGAGATTGACTTCGTGAAGCGCATCATCGTAATTACGTCCCATAAAGTTCTTTAATGGCGTTAATTAATTTAATTATTTTCATCCTCTAACGCTCAGAGAGTTTTAACCATTTACACCATTAAAAACTCAAGCCCCATAAAGAAACGCTCCTGACCTCTAATTCATAATTTGGTCATTGCGTTACCGTGATGATTCGAGCCTGTTTACTATGCGAGGACACCATGAGCGAACTAGCCACGCTTGATACGCTTACCCGATTAGAAAAGCGCGTACAACGTAAGAAAAAACTATTAGATAGCCACCAGAAGCCGGTTCTATCTTTGACATTAAATATCCCAACGTCATTGAACCAACGAGTATGGGCATCGCAGCTGTTTAACTCAGCGTTAAATGCGCTATTTGGGACGGTAAGAGCGTTGGACGCCCCAATTATTGAGCAGCAGATTTCAACGAACCACCAACATGAAGCTCTGTTCTCTATCGATATTCGTTCTAGTACATTACTGAAAAAGGCGATGATTCAAATTGAGCATAACCACCCACAAGGGGCGCTGTTTAATTTTGATGTGATGTGTCGCCAAGGGAAAACCATTTCTCGTCGTTCTTCCTACATGCTGCCTCGTCCCTGCTTGATTTGTGACGATACGGCACAACGATGCAGCGCAATGAAACGCCATACTCCCGCTCAAATAGAAGAGGCTATTTTGTCTTTAGTGGAGAGTTAAATTTGAACAAGTGAACTTAAAAAACAAATGAGAAAAGCGCTGGTATTCCAGCGCTTTTTTAATGGTTAGTCTCAGCTTCTACAGGGATTTGCGCTTGCTTGACTATCGACATTGCTTTTCGTTTCACTTGATACGGTGAGGTCTCTAAATCAAACAGTTGCTTCAAGTGAATAAAGGTCGTCTTAGGAACCAACTTCTCAATCATGTCCCATTGGTTGTCGAACAATAAATTACGCACCAATGACGCAGAGACAGGTAAGTTGGCACTTTCAAGCTCTACCCTTGGTATCTCACTCAATACTATTGGGCGGCACTCAAGCGTCGGTGTCGTTAACCATTGCTGCATTTGTTGATTGTAAAACCGAGTCACCGCGCAGATAGGTTCCGTGCCAACGAATCGATGCGTGATTCCTAATGCTGGTGCAATGTGGCTACGAAATATTTTCAAGTCCATTGCTGTGTGACAGTAGTTAATCACCCCTTCGTCTTTTAGAAAGTAGCTAGGAAATGTCGCGCGCGAGATAATGTAATCCGAGCCTTCATGAATGATGACGTTCTTTAAGTCTTTTAAACCGGCACGAATCATGTGCAAACGGTCTTGATAAGAGAAGAACGAACGGTCTTCTTTAACCACGAAAAGGTGGACCCAATCGCATTGGGAAGCCGCATGCTCCACCAGATAGCGATGTCCGTTTGTAAAAGGATTAGCGTTCATCACAATGCTTCCGATCGCTTCTCCTTCCTTCTTATGCTGGGAAAGTTCGTAGCAATAGTCCGACAAGCGATGTTTACTGTTTTCCAACAAGACAACTCTATCTTTGACTGACGCTAGCATATAAAAGCCAGCTTCTCGAAATCGTCGGTAGTTGTCTGGTTTGGTGTAGATAAATAGGTTATACCGACCCGCATCATACGCCATGGTCACTAATTCACTCAGTAGCGATGTTGAAAGCCCCATACCTTGGAAACGTTCGTCGACTGCAATGGATTTAAGAGTATTACCTGCAATACCACCCGTTGCGACAACCTGATGGTTTGAAAAGGCCACCACAAAAAACTCAACATCCTGGTCAACCCCTAGCCCCATTTTGGTAAGGAAGGTTCGAACTAACTCCATTTTTCGAGAATTTTGTCTTTGTATTTGTTCAAAATGGTATGACGTGAGCACTGTCTCTTCTCGTTTAAAATTTACCATGTAATTATCGTTCGGCCTCGCCATACAAATAATGACGACTGTCATAGCCACTAGCAGAGATAATTAACTTAATGGTGTTAATTGATTTAATTTTTCGGGTGCTTATGAAATCAAAAAAAGCCAATCAATCGGAATTAATTGGCTTTCAGTTTTAACGCTCAATTAACCGCTACGCAGGTTGTTGAACTTGCTTACGCTTTTTCATCATACCGATGATAGGCAGTGCAATTGAAAGAACAGTTATCGCGATCAGTACTTGAGAAACCGTTGAGCTAGCAAAGATAGACAGATCTTGGTTTGAGATTCTGAATGCCTGACGGAATGATTGCTCCATCGTACCGCCAACAATAACAGCAAGGATCATTGGTGCTGTTGGAATGTTAGCGCGTTTCATTACAACACCCGCAACACCAAGGATAACCAGAATGTAGAATTCAATCACTGAGCTGCTGATTGCGTAACAACCGATAAATGCAAGACCAAGAACAATTGGGTAAAGCACTTTTGGTGGAATAGCCAGTACTCGAACAAGAACGCCTGCCAGTGGGATATTCACAACTGCAAGAATGATGTTTGCAACGAACATACTTGCGATAAGGCCCCATGCTACGTCAGCGTGCTGAACGAACAATAGTGGACCAGGTTGAATACCCAACATAAGAAGTGCACCCATCATTACCGCTGTTGTACCAGAGCCCGGAACACCAAGTGATAGCATTGGGATCATCGCGCCGATAGATGCCGCGTTGTTCGCTGATTCAGGTGCCGCTAGACCTTCGATTGCACCATCACCAAACTCTTCGCTGTGCTTCGACAACTGTTTCTCGTTGTTGTAACACATAAGTGAAGCCATCGTACCACCAGCACCAGGTAGAGAACCGATGATGAAACCAACTGGCGCACTACGTAGGATTGCCCATTTAGAACGTTTCCAGTCGTCCCCTTCAATCCAGATACGCTTGAATTTCGTTTGCGCTTTCTTGGTGCCTTTACTCAATGAACTGAAGCTCTTAAATACTTCGCCCATCGCGTAGATACCAATGATAACCACTAGGAAATCGATACCAGTTTGAAGGTGCAAGTTACCAAATGTGAAACGTTCTGTGCCTGTTTGAGCATCAATGCCGACTGTCGCGATAGCTAAACCAATCACCATCGATAAGAAGCCCTTCAGCATATTGCCCTTAGACATAGACGCCGTCATAGACAAGGCTGCCACCATTAACAAGAAGTACTCAGCTGGGCCAAACTTAAGGGCAAACCCTGCTACAGGCTCTGCTAGAAGTGTCATTAGAACCGCTGCAATCATACCGCCGATTAACGAAGCAATTGCAGAAATAGCCAATGCGGATTCTGCACGCCCTTTCATCGCCATTGGATAGCCATCAAACGTTGCTGCCAACGCTGCGCCATCCCCAGGAGTGTTAATCAAAATCGAACTACGTGAGCCACCGAACATCGCGCCAATGTAAACACCTGTCATGGTGATCAATGCCGCTGTAGGCCCCATAGCGAATGTCATCGGAAGTAAAACTGCCACCCCTGTTGCAGGGCCTAAGCCAGGTAACATCCCGACAATAGTGCCGAGAACACCACCAACTGTTACAAGTAACAAGTGGTACGGTTGAAAGGCAACACCAAAACCGTTGAGTAAGTTAACAAAAATATCAGACATAGTAGAGCCTTAACCCATGAAAGGTAGTGGTGGAAGACTAATGCTGAGCAGCGTGCTAAAAATAAAGAACACACTGACAGAGAAAGCTAAAGCAACCAAAGTACTCTTCTTCCATTCTTGGATGCCACTTGTGATGGTCAGCATCGCAAACAGGAACATAAAGGTACTGATCACATAACCCAGTGGGTCAAATAACAATGCATAGCCAATTGAGACAATACATGTGTATAGGATGCGTTTGCGGTCAAACTTCTTCACTTCATCTTCATTGATGAGATCTACATAAGCTTGTATAGAGGCTTTAATGTTGCTTTTGGCAAGTAAAATACAGCCAATGAAAATTGCCAGTACTGCCACACCCATAGGGAAATAAACGGGATCTAATGGATTTCCAAATGCAGCCCTAGGCATCGCATATGTCATACCACCATAAATAAGACCAAAACCAATGCTGAATATGCCGGTAAATGCATCCCAGTTTGGACGAACGTTTTTATTTTCCATTTTTAATCCTTTTCTAACCGAGAGATAAACTGTGGTTATCAACAGCTAGAGCGCCAAGTAACAGCGCCCTAGCCGACTACCAGCAAACCTTATCTTTTAAAGATTTCAGCGAGGATTTCTTTGTACTGTTCATTGGTTTGCGCAAGGAACTTAGTGAAATCTTCACCATTTTGATAAGCTGCATCCCAACCGTTACGCTTACGAGCTTCAGCCCATTCTGGCGTTTCCACCATTTCTTTCAGCGTTGCATTCCAGTAAGTCACTGCGTTTTCAGGCATATCTTTTGGGCCAAACAGACCGCGCCAGTTCTCAAACGTCGCGTCGATACCTTGCTCAGTTACCGTTGGGATTTCAGCAACTTTGCCTTCGCCCACACGTTTAGATGCTGTTTGAGCAAGTGCACGTAGGTTGCCGCTTTCGACTAGCTGCGCCACATCGCCAAGACCGGTTGAAATGAGGTCAACGTGTCCACCCAATACCTGAGCCACCGCACCACCGTCTTGAAAGGAGATGTAGTCGATCTGGTTAAGGTTTGGTACGTCAGCCGCTTTTGCGATAAGCAAGAATTGGATATGGTCCATACTGCCTGCCGCAGAAGTGCCGCCAATTTTGACTGATTTAGGATCTTTACGTAGCGCATCCATCACTTCGTTGATTGACTTGTACTTAGAGTCCTTTGAAACAACAAAAGCACCATAGTCAGTGATCAAACGAGCAAGAGGGGTTGTGTCTTGGTAGCTGTATTTGCTAGCACCCGTTAGGTTGGTTAACAGAATTGGTGGAGAGTAAACTGAGATAAGCTTGCCACTACCTTTTTGAGTCTGCATATACGCCAAGTTTACTGCGCCGCCGCCACCTGGGCGGTTAGTAATCGGCATATTAGCCTCTACCAGACCAGTATCTTTCAGTGTTTTAGCCACTGTACGGATTGTCAGATCCCAACCGCCGCCAGCACCAGATGGAGCAACAAACGAAAGGGTCTTAGGCGGATAATCTTCGCCAGCAACACTCGTTAATGGAAGAGCTGCAACAGAGGTCATTGCCGCTCCAATCATCAAACTCTTTAGTTTCATGTTCATTCTATATACCTATTATGGTTATGTTATTTTGATTTCAACCACTGGTGGATTATTAATAAACCGCCGTAGTTGATAAGGTTATTATTGAATGAACAGGCAAGATGTTATGTGATGGGTCGCCTTATAAATTAGTTGTTTAATGTAGGTTATGGCTTTAATGAACTTTACACAAAAAGACTTTAAAATCAGAAAGTTAACAACCAATCAATTGTAATAAAATGAAGAGCATTGTGCGGTAGATCAAAGCGATGGAAGCATAAACGGGAATTAATGTGCGCCAAGTAGTGAATTGGGTTCGTCAAACTTAAAAGAGAATTGGAAAAAACGCGAAATGAAATGAGAGGGAAGAGAAAAGCAATTGAATCTAATCGATTTCTAGTTAGCTGCGGGTGATACTCCACCCACAGCTAGAGGGAGCCATCTACTGCGTGTCACCTTTCTCCAAAGTAGAGACATAAACACGAAAGTAGAATACAGAGACCAATACAACTACGATTGAAGATCCAAGCTCGCTTAACACGCCGAGTGGCAGCATTAAATCTGGAGCCATTTCGCCAATCCAATCCAACAGAAGATCAAAAAGAATACCCGTGATGGTAATCGTAAACACACCTAGCATGAGTGTTTTAACATGCCCTTTGGTTTGTTCCCAACTGGATCCCAGAGCTTCCATTGGCGAGCGCTTATTGAGAACACATTCAAACTCTGCAAACCCGTATTTGGCTGACATATAAATGCCTGGAATAATCAGAGCCAAAATACCAACAAGCACCGCAATGCCATATAAAATATGAACTATCAGCAGCCTAAACCATTCAGATACCGATACTGATAAATCGACCTCACTGCCGGAAACTACCGACCCCATAAACTTAATCAGTCGACAAATATAGAAAGATTGACCACCGATAAACACCGTCAGATAGGCGACGGACAACCAACCGGGCTCATCTTCTATCATATAGGTATAACCACCGAACAGCGCCATTGCGATGAAGAATGGTCCAATAATCCGGAAAATAGAACCTGCATAGGTGCGAGAGAAGTACAAACTCTCCATCAACAAGGTTTTCATTGATAAATCCATATTTGTAAAAAATTAACCGAACTATATCAGAAACCTAGCCACTAGTAACAATATGGAAACTATCAACGTATTTCAGCAAAAACTCAAAAACGACAGATACAAGAAAACACGCCGTTAAGCGCTTTGATTTCAAAAACTTAAGATTGGTAAAGCATGAGGAAGGATTGGAGCGTACTGCGGGAATCGAACCCGCATCATCAGCTTGGAAGGCTGAGGTAATAGCCATTATACGAAGTACGCTACGTCGTGTTGACGAGTACTAATATGCCAGATCTTACTGAAAAGAAAAGCGTTTTTTGCTGATTTAATGCTAAGTGATGAATAGATGAGCATATCGACAAGTATTTCTTCAAAAATCGCTCAATCTGCTCGCTCCGATACTGCGCGATTCTTACCCCAAGTTTTGGCTTCATACATTAAACGGTCAGCAACTGATAAATCGATTCGTGAGTCTGGGCTTTGATAATAAGCACAACCAAGGCTTATAGACACTTTCGTATGCAAATCATTATCTAATTGCAGTTCATTGACCGCTGCGCAAATCGACTCTGCTTGATCGTGCGCTTCACAGTAGTCGAGTTCAAATGCGATCAGAGCGAATTCTTCACCGCCAATCCTTGCCATAACGATATCTGGGCCTAAACTGTTTTTGGCTTGCTCTGCAACGGACTTGATCACATCATCACCAACACCATGACCCCATGTATCATTGATCACTTTAAAATCGTCGATATCAAACACCATGACAGCGACGGGCCTGTCTTCAGAACTGATTTTATCTAACTGATCCATGAAATAGCGGCGATTGTGAATTTGAGTCAGCTCATCTGTCATCGATAACTTGGTAAGCTTATGATTCGCCGTTTCCAGCTCTGCAGTTCTGGCTTTTACCGTCCCTCTAAGTAAGACGATATAAAGCAAAGTCACTAAAGCTACGGCTCCAATAACCATTGGCGCCAAATAATCAGGATAGACAGTTTCGATGTGCATCCACTTATTGAGTATTTTGTTTTTCTCACTTTCATCAACTTGCTTAAACCCTTGGGTAATTCGAGACACCAGTTCAGCCTTCCCTTCGGCAACGGCTGGGAAGATTTCGCCTGAATACAAAAACTTAATTGGCACAAAACTGTTCGGAGTTGGTGACGAATAGAGATAAAAATTTGCGACATGAAGATCCGCTGCAAAGGCGATAATTTCAGCAGCAAAGGCCCCTTCGATTAAGAGTTGATTATTATCATATAGCTTCAACTTAGCGTTAGGGTATTCGCTCCTAACGTACATCTCCTCATAGCCCCCTTTAACGACTCCAATGGCCTGATCTAACTCACCGTTAAGCAGTAAATCGATGTCGGTTCCCAGTGCTAGTTGGCTGTAATATAGCTGGGCTTCAATTCGAAACAATGCATCGCCGTAATCTAAGAAAGAGTCCCTTGATTCTGACCACATTAATCCCGCATGGACATCTGCTTTCCCCTCTTTTACGGCCAGTAGCGAATCATTCCAGTCCAGCAAAACAAACTCAATATGAACGTCATTTGCTTTGCCATATTCACGCCAAAAATCGATAAGAATACCCGCAGGCTCATTTTGATCATTAAGATAGGAGAAGGGTTTCCAAGCTTTTGAATTTGCGACCCTTAGAGTTTCGAGATCCGCCCATGCTAAACTTGGTAGGCTTACTATTAGCAATAACCAAGCAAAACTTATCACTTTTAATTTTTTGAACGTACTTCGAGGGCTCAACTTTGCCATCGCTCTACCCAATCGTTAACTGTCACTGTATAGATAAATACTAGACTACTCTTAGATATCGCGGTGTATTCCTTACTCTTAACAGGGTAAATAAGCGCGAATAGAGAAAAGTCTCAAGTGTTACTCAGCGGCTAAAAACTCCACTTTATATTTGCGTAAAACAGAGTTGCGGGATCTTCACCAAATAAGCTGTTCGAGCTACCATCAAAACGCTGTATTACTGCCAATAATTGCCAATTATCTGCCATGGAGTAACTATTGGTGATCCCTAAAAAGTAGGAGTCGTCTTGATAAAGACTACCTGAGACTGTCAGCCTGTTAAGAGGCGTCGCATCAAAGCTAACGTCTACATAAGCGGTTTTTTTAGTAAAGCTTAGAGTTTTCGCGTTGAGTGGTAAGCTCAAATAGGCTCTGGCATTTCTAATATCAATAGGGTTATTAATATAAAGCCATGCGGCTCTCGCTAACCAGCTTCTTTGCCCGCCAAAACTGTAGTCAGTTTCTAAACTGGCAACGGTTGTTGCCTGCTGTTTAACCCCTTTGTATGTCTCTTCTCGCGGGTCAAACCACGTCAACTCCCCTCTAACCCCGGCCCCAGATACATCGGTCGCGAAGCCAGCACCAATCACATTATCGGTAAGAGATTTACCTCCGAGTAGCTGATAATCCCAGCCTTGGTAATTACCGTAATAGCGTGCCGAGTAACTATTGAGCTCACTATCGTCATTCGGGCTTGCGACCACTTCTATCCCATCGGCGAAGCCTAGCTTTTTACCAATGAGGAGTGCGTCACTGCCTGCTCGTTCTTCGTAGTCAAAATCATAAATCGAGTAAGCATTAAAAAGATCATTCGGATTCCAGACTGTATTCATCGCCCAATTAACTCTAAATCGGCCGACTCTTGCCCTCCACTCTTCTCCTCGCCAATCTAGGTACAATCGGTCGAATTGGGCGTTAACAATCAACGAATCACTTTCAGATACATTTCGGCTTAAATCCCAATAACCAGGATCGAACGAGACAAATTTTTCGTAGCCCGGAATGTCCAAGCTATCTCCCATTAAAGCGCGATTTCTCATCCCAGCATTAAAGCTAAACCCGTTGTCAAAACGATATTCAAAATTAAAACGTTGATGAACAAGATGATCGAGACTTTTATCTGCGTTGGTTGGCGCTGTGTACGTCGCCATGTATTTAACGTAACCAGAGAGATCCCAAGACTTCTGCGGCGCTAGGCCAGGTATCTGCGCAAAGGCGACACTAAAAGGGATGAAAACCATGGAGACAATAGTGAAGTTCCGTTTTATCATTCAACTAGGCTCTCCTTTGGTTCCTTCATCCTCGGCTGCTCTACTCTTGAATCTTGTTTAAGTTTTCCATCCTCAAACACAATCACGCGCTTGGCTCGCTTTATCACTCTTGGATCATGGGTTGAAAAAATAAACGTGGTTCCCTCGCGCTCATTCAGACTTTGCATGATATCCAGTAGCTCAGAGGTACTTTTGGCATCAAGATTAGCGGTTGGCTCATCTGCCATCACAAATCTTGGACTAGGTGCCAAGGCTCTCGCAACCGCGACACGTTGCTGCTGACCACCCGACATTTTGCTCGGCGTTTTATCTTTTTGCTCCGAAAGGCCGACTTGTTCCAGTAAAGCTAAGGCTCGACGCTTACACTCCGCATCACTGTGACCTTGTAACTGCATAACAAACTCAACATTCTCTAATGCAGTAAGTACGGGAAGTAGACTGTAGTCTTGGAATATAAAACCAATATGATCTCGTCTAAACGCAATCAGTGCTTTTTCAGACAGCTGACAAATATCGCAATCGTCAATATAAACAGAACCAGAGCTCGGTGTATCGATACCACCGATCAAGTTAAGTAGTGTGGTTTTACCTGAACCGGATGGCCCCATTACGGCGACAAACTCGCCCTGCTCAATAATAAGATTGACGTCTTGTACCGCGTGAACGGGAAAGTCCGTCTCTTGATTGTAGGTTTTACATAGCTGGCTTAATTTAATCGTCATTAACTTTTCTCCGCCATTGCTTCAACAGGACGCTGTTTTAAAATTTGCCTTGCCGGATAGATAGCCGCTAAGACACTTGCGACAAATACGGTAGTAAATATCATGCTGTACTCTCGTGCAGAGACTATTGGCCTTAGCAAAGTATCGACACCGTAAGCACCTAACCCTTCTGACATACTGGCCAGCGAAATTCCGACACTGTTCATTAATGTCACTAACGCAATACTCACAACAATCCCTAAGCTTGCTCCCGTTACCCCTAATAAGGTTGTTTCGAACATAATAAGCGAAAATATTTTGTGTTTTTGCATCCCTACCGCCATTAACACGCCGAACTCTTGTGTTCGCTCAAATACAGACATCAGCATTATATTGATGATGCCAAACATCATGGCGACAACAAAAATAATAAGAATGACCTGATTACTTACGTCCATCGTGCTCATCATAGTGGCCAGCATAGGTTGGATACGTTGCCAATCACGAATAGATAGCTGCGATGAGTTCAAGGCGAAATCTGGTAATGCTTTGATCTCTTCTTCTACAAGAGAAATCTTATCAACATCACTCACTAAAATAGCGATTTCATGCACGCCATGCATAGATGCGGTATGTTGAAGGTCACTTTTACGGACAAAAACCTTACCCTCGTCAAAAGAGGTCGACGGCGTAGCAAACATTCCCCGAACCCGATAAGCCGCACCAGCAACTTCACCGTCCACATCGGTAAACGTAAGCACCACTTTTGAGCCAATGCGAAGCTTAAGTCGCTCTGCCATTTTTTCAGATACCAAGATTGGATTACGCCCAGTATTGTCTAACCACTCTCCTTGAGTGATATGCGAACTCAATGGGGTAATCTTCGCTTCATTGACTAAGTCGATACCATTGATTTGAACACCCCGATTACTACGGGCAGAGGCAATCATTCCCTGTGCGATAAATCGTGCAGAAACAGCCGTCACATCGTCCAACGCTCGAATAGACTCCGCTAAAGTTTGACCATTTGGAATCTGATCCGCAATGTCAGAATTCGTCACGTACTTCTGTTCATGTATTTGAATATGGCTTGTTTGCCAACGAATCGCATTGCTGATCATGCTATCTACGAAACCCGTCATAAAGCCCATCATGGCAATTACACCCGTTAAGCCAAACACCATCGCTCCAAGAATGATGGAAGTTCTCAACTTATTGCGCCAAAGGTTACGCCAAGCCAACTTAATGAGCATGGGCACCTCCTTTAAGTGCAGTCGCCACATTTAACCTCGCCACTCGAAGCATTGGATAAACAAGACAAAGCACCATGAGCCCTAGAACAATCACTATTTGATTTATAAACAGAGCAGGCTCAACAGAAACAGGCACAATGGGTTCGAATCCGGAATCGATCATTAACTGCCCAGCCTCTCCAGTAATTTCAAGAGGGTTGAAATAGAAGTAGGTTAAGAAAGGAGCACTAACCAACAAACCGAGAACCAAGCCCAGTAGAGAGATAAAGGTCGATTCAATAAACAGTAACAGTGCGAGTTTCGTGCGAACCAGCCCTGTCGCTAACATAACGGCAAATTCACGTTGGCGCTCTAACGTCATCATCAATATTGTGGCAAACAATCCAAAGCCGACAATTCCGTATAAGACATAAACAAGGAAGATCCCTCCTGCTCTGTCCATTAATATTTGCTGTGCGAGTTCAGGAGAGAGTTGTTGCCAATCTTTCACGACCGCGTTGGGCGCGTATTCGTTGTTCAATGCTGAGACTGTCAGATCTAGTTCACTTAGTACTTTTACGTCGATGACCCAATTGGTCACCAAGTTTTGAGTCGAATAGAGTGCTTGCGCCGCTTTAATTGGCATATAGACAAGCTGATTGTCTAATTGCTGTAGCGGAAAATGGAGTACGCCGGAGATCGTATATAAACCTGCAGCGGTTTGGCCTCTGTAACCTTGGCCATACAAAACTAACTCGTCCCCTACTGACACTTGCAAATAACGCGCGAGACTTTCTCCAACCAATACGCCTTTACCGTCAGGCTCTATAAAATCACCTTTGACCAATTTAGCACTGATATTTGAGTATTCGTCCTCTTTTACAGGATCAACACCAAGGACAAGTACGCCTTTAGAACGTTCACCCGCCGCAGCTAGGGCGACAGACTCTATCCGTGGCAATACCCGTTCAACATTTTCGATCTCTTTGGCTCGCTGAATATAATTTTCATCTTCAGGCAATACATCATCAATGCTATTTGAGGTATGAAACTCAGGATGTTGAAGCTGAATCAGGCCAGTATAAAACTTGGCAGCATTTTCGATATTGGCGCTATAACTCCCCTCTTGAAAGCTTCTTGTCATTAAAGAGAGAAATAGCGCCAACGCAAGCGCCGAGGCTGTTAATAAGGTTCGCCTTTTTTGCCGCCAAAGATTTCGCCACGCGAGTCTCATCAACATAGGCTTATTCTCTCAATGCTTTCATTTGGTTCAATGAGAAAAAGTCATCGCTAATATCAAAGTCAAACTGCGCTTGATGCGTCGTCATGACCGTTTTATGCCCTTCTTTATCGACCGGGATCATCTCCATTCGTGTGGGTAACATGCGTCCACCCATTTCTTGAATCTCAAAGGTCTGCATAATATTGACCAGCTCTTCAAATTCATCATAAAACTCGACTTTACGTTGGAGGTGCGTTTTCTGGGAAATCCAGAGCGTCACCTTGGTCCAAACCACGGGCGCATCTGGCTTAGCTATAGCATCAATGACCCAAACATCCTCGTCATCGAAGGTATCTGCACGAACAAGCTTATGCTCGTAGTCGACAACAATTGAAGATTGGTTGATCAAATCATCATTGGTGAAATCTGACCCCATCCAAGATTGGCTAAGCATTGATGGCGCAATCTTGATGACTCTTTCTATATTTGGCACCCAGTTCCACATTTCCCGTGCGCGTTTAAGTGATGCACTGCCTTTATCTTTTGCAGGAGCCGTAACCAAAACCATCGAAAGCTCTGTCCCTTTGGTCCAATTCTTCATACTCATGGAACGTTTCCAGTCTGGTCGTATAATTTCCATGGTCGACTCTGAATAGCTCGAATCGCCACGCATCGCCTTATCTGATTCAGAGACAATTTGGCTCGCATCAATATCAGAAGATGCTTGAACGGAACTAAAAGAAAAGAGAAGAAGTAAGGTGACAAAACTTGCAAAGAGTTTAGGCATAGTGCCTCCAAACAAATGTGAGGATTGCACTTAATATAGCAAGCTAAGTTGGTGATTATTTGGGAATCGGTTCAAATATTGAACTGAATCAAAGGAAGGAGGCAGATAGCAAAAAGCCTCCGCAATTGCGAAGGCTTTTACAACAAAATCGAATATCGATTAGATGTTTGCTGCTGTGATGTAGTTGTTCAACTCATCATTTGAAACAGTTGCAACGTGTTGGTCGTTCAAGTAGAACGCTACGCTGTCTTCTGCTTTCTCACCACGAAGTACTTTTGTCGTACCGTCGATGTAAGAAATATCCATTTGCATTGTATTTTCATCGATTTGCTGCATTGTTGCATGCTCGATGTTTGCATTGTTTGCTAGTGGAACCGTTGTTAGCGTGCTATCTAACTGATCGTTCACTTTGATGTAGTTTTTCGTTGGCATATCTACAACCGCAGGTGATTTACCTGTGATTGGGTTTTTACCAGTCCAAAACTCTACTGCGTTAAAAACAAACAAGTCAACTGCACCTGCAATACCGTAAACAGGAGAAAGCAGTAAGAACATACCTTCACGACCGTAACGGTTATCAACCACTTCAAGGTTGAATTTAGACACCATACCAGTAATGGCCATTTGGCCCATACAACCAGTTAGAGATGTCATACCAAGACCAGCAACAATAGCAATTTTTAATGCATTAGATTTCATATTTTACCACCACTTTTTCGAGATGGCGGCATCCTACTCCTGAATTTTAAATAATCAATCTATAGACATGTATATTTGACAGAAATCTTACAGTGTTAAAGTATTGTTTTACATAGGATAATTCCTACTCAATATGACAAGTATTGTGTCAATCTAGGATCATTCTCACCAGATATTCCTACTTTTTCTTAACCTTGGGGGAATTCAACGTATTACCCTTACAAAATATAGAAAATGCTGATTTTTGATCATCCACCACCATCCCGAACTGTATAAATTATAAACAGATAGTTTTATCAACCATGCAAATGTTAAAAATTAACCGTTAGATACAAGCAATCAAACCAGCCATATACACCACCTTTTTAAACAAAAGCAGTTTAAAAGTTCAAATTAACCGCATCAACTTAGCGAATATCAGAACTGTTTTCTAAGTCATGTTTTCCGACAAAGATTTTGCGAATCTATTTATAAAATGAATAATAGCCCCTTGTTACAGACATGTAACAAAACACAACATTATATAAGAAATATTCATATAAACTTTAAATCACAGGCAGGATAAGCATGACAAAGCGTATCTCGCTTGCCGTTTTGGCAAGCACTTTTGCAGGTAGCGCCGCAGCATCAAACTTAGATGACAAAATCAACGAAGTCGTTGCACCCATCGTCAACCCATTTGTAGGAATGATCTTCTCGACTATTCCTTTCCCTTTTACTGACGTGCAGGTGCCATGGATCGTTCTTTGGTTAGTTGTTGCTGCGATTTTCTTTACTTTCTATCTTGGTTTTATCAACGTCCGCGGTTTTAAACACGCGGTACAATTGGTATCAGGTAAGTTCTCTGATCCAAAAGCAAAATCAGATGGTGAAGTATCCCACTTCCAAGCTCTTACTACTGCTCTTTCGGGCACAGTAGGTTTGGGTAACATCGCCGGTGTTGCAGTAGCCGTATCAATCGGTGGCGCAGGCGCGACATTCTGGATGATCCTTGCAGGTCTTCTGGGTATGTCGAGTAAATTCGTAGAATGTGCTCTGGGTGTTAAATACCGTAACACCAATCCAGACGGCTCAGTTTCAGGTGGTCCAATGTACTACCTGAGCAAAGGTCTAGCGAAACGCGGTAACGCAGCGTTTGGTCGCACATTGGCTGTTCTATTCTCTGTATTTGCGATTGGTGGTTCTCTGGGCGGCGGTAACATGTTCCAGGCTAACCAAGCGTTTAAACAGGTAGTCGGCGTGACAGGTGGCGACGCATCTTTCCTTGCAGACAAAGGTTGGTTGTTCGGTCTTATCCTAGCGGTCATCGTGGGTATCGTAATCATTGGTGGTATCAAATCTATCGCGAAAGTCACTGAGAAAGTGGTTCCTTTCATGGCGACGATTTACGTTGGTGCGGCTCTGGTTATCCTTATCATCAACTTCGACCGTATCGACGATGCATTTGGCGCAATCTTTAACGGCGCATTCACTGGTGAAGGTATTGCTGGTGGTGTAATTGGTGTGCTTATCCAAGGTTTCAAACGTGCGGCGTTCTCGAACGAAGCGGGTGTTGGTTCGGCGGCAATTGCTCACGCGGCAGTAAAAACGAAAGAGCCAATGTCTGAAGGTTTCGTATCACTTCTAGAACCGTTCATTGATACTGTTGTTATCTGTACGATGACAGCGCTAGTTATCATCATCACTGGCTACCTAGATACTGACCACGGTCTTGCTGGTGTAGAACTAACTTCTGCAGCATTTGGTAGTGCAATTAGCTGGTTCCCATACGTTCTTGCAATTGCAGTTGTTCTGTTTGCTTTCTCTACGATGATCTCTTGGTCTTACTACGGCCTGAAAGCTTGGACCTACCTATTTGGTGAAAGCAAAATTGCGGAGCTTATCTTCAAAGTTAAATTCTGTATCTTTGTCGTTATCGGTGCAGCAATGAACTTAGGTCCTGTTATCGACTTCTCAGATGCGATGATCTTCGCAATGGCACTGGTTAACATTGTCGGTCTATACATCCTAGTTCCTGAAGTTAAACGTGACCTAGCGGATTACCTAGAGCGCTTCAACGCAGGTAAAGTTTACAAGGTACAGCAAGAAACTAAGCTGACTGAGCAAACTGACTAGTTCTCTACTCTCTAATAAAACAGCAGGCCTAGGTCTGCTGTTTTTGTTTTCACTGTAATTCAAAGCTTCTTACTAGTAGGGCTTTCCTTTCTAGATATTCCCTCTTGATACTTCGAACGTTTACTCGATAAATCAACATAATTGCCTAGCAAACCGCGACTGTAAAGCGTCTTTTACTCTCTTACTTCTCTTCAAATTAAGCACATTTTAACAATTTGGTTACACTTATCCTTATAGGTAGATATCGACATTCATCGCTAATTAGTTGGACCTTAGCAGTAAAAAACAGCGATTAGGTAAAGTTATACAGCAGGTTGTGTGGAGAACAAGCCTATAGATTGGCGGAAAAAGTCTACCTCGATTCAAACCGAAACATGGTTATTGAGTCGAAACGTCTAACGTGGTGCAACCCACCATTATGGGCAAAACAAGGAGAGACCGATGAACGTTCAAGCTTTACCCATGCTTCGCTTTATCGACCATTTAGGTGAAGCCGTAGAACAGCTTCCGGCGTGGGCTGATGCAACCACGCTGACGCAGTTCTATCAAGATATGGTGTTAAGCCGTACCTATGATAATAAAGCCGTTGCACTTCAACGCACTGGCAAACTTGGCACCTACCCATCTCACTTGGGTTCCGAGGCTTACGGTATTGCGATTGGCCATGCGATGCACAACAAAGATGTTTTTATCCCCTATTATCGCGATATGCCTGCCATGTGGGTTCGTGGCATCCCAATGGAAAAGAATTTGCAATATTGGGGTGGCGACGAGCGAGGCAGTGACTTCGACCCAATTGATGGCCAGCCCTGCCGAGATCTTCCCTTCTGCGTTCCTATCGCCACCCAATGCACTCATGCTGTCGGAGTGGCTTCTGCATTAAAAATTGACGGAAACCATCAAGTCGCCATTGTAACTTGTGGCGATGGCGCGACATCAAAAGGCGACTTTCTTGAATCAATCAACTGTGCCGGCGCTTGGAACCTACCGCTTGTGTTTGTCGTCAATAACAATCAATGGGCGATTTCTGTCCCCCGCGAACTTCAATGTGCGGCAGATTTTCTCTCTGAAAAAGCCAAAGGTGCCGGAATCAAAGGGATAACCGTCGATGGGAATGATATCGTCGCTATGCATGACGTCACCTTAAGTGCCCTCGATAGAGCGAGGCGTGGTAAAGGCCCAACATTAATAGAAGCAATCAGCTACCGACTCAGCGATCACACAACCGCTGACGATGCCACTCGTTATCGCCCCGCTCAAGAGCTTGAAACCGCTTGGAAATACGAGCCAATATCACGGCTTAGAACCTATCTAATCCAGATCAACGCTTGGTCAGAAACACAAGACGAAGCTTGGCAACAAGAATGCAAACAGCAAGTCGAAAAAGCGGTTGAGAACTACTTGGCGATTGTGCCTCAAGCCCCCGAATCTGCCTTTGATTATCTCTATGAATCTGCAGCTGCAGAGCTTAATCAACAGCGTGATGAACTGATCAACAAAGTGATGCGTATGCAGGGAGGTCATCATGGCTGAGATAACGTTAGTTGAAGCCGTTAACCTTGCACTTCATCACGAGATGGAACGCGACAGTCGTGTCGTCGTTCTTGGTGAAGATGTCGGCGACAATGGCGGCGTATTTCGAGCTACGGTAGGGTTAAAAGAGCAATTTGGTTTGCGTCGTGTTATTGATTCTCCTTTAGCAGAAGCGCTCATCGGCGGTGTTACCGTGGGCATGGCAACTCAAGGGTTACGTCCTGTCGCTGAATTTCAGTTCCAAGGTTTCGTTTTCCCGGCAATGGAACACCTTATGTGCCACGCCGCAAGGATGCGTAATCGAACTCGCGGCAGACTCACTTGCCCAGCGGTATTCCGAGCCCCTTTTGGTGGTGGTATCCATGCGCCAGAGCACCATTCTGAAAGTGTAGAAGCTTTGTTTGCCCATATCCCGGGCTTCAAAGTAGTCATCCCCTCTTCTCCTCAACGCGCTTATGGTCTGTTGCTAGCGTCTATCCGCAGTAATGATCCAGTCATGTTCTTCGAACCTAAACGCATTTATCGAACGGTCAAATCCAATGTCATCGACAATGGTGAAGCGCTACCTCTCGATACTTGTTTCACTTTGCGCAAAGGCCGAGATGTGACACTTGTGACTTGGGGTGCGTGCGTCGTCGAATCCTTGCAAGCCGCCCACTCGTTATCAGAGCAAGGTATTGAAGTTGAAGTCATTGACCTCGCTTCAATTAAACCTATCGATATGGCAACCATACTCAAATCACTCGAGAAAACAGGCCGACTGCTTGTGGTGCATGAAGCCAGCCGCAGTGGTGGTGTTGGCGCTGAACTTATCGCCCGAGTAGCAGAAAGCGCTATGTGCATTTTAAAAGCGCCACCGAAACGGGTAACGGGGATGGATACCATTATGCCCTACTACCGAAACGAAGATTATTTCATGATTCAAGAGCAGGATATCGTTCACGCCGCACGTGAATTAGTGGAGGGTTGGAAATGAAAAATTTCTTATTACCAGATTTAGGCGAAGGATTAGCCGAGTCAGAGATCATCGAGTGGCACGTTAAAGAAGGTGATGTGGTAGAAGTCGATCAAACCGTATTAACCGTCGAAACCGCCAAAGCCGTTGTAGAAGTCCCAGCACCGTATAGTGGCACCGTCATCAGCCGTCATGTCAATGAAGGGGATGTGGTGAATATCGGCGCTCTCTTATTGCAAATCGAAGAAAAGAGCGCAGTCTCCTCCCCTAAACAGAAAGTCACACAAAGTGCAGATGCCGCCACTGTTGTCGGTAATGTTTCTCAGCAAACTCATCATGTTGATGTAGACGACTTTTGGATTGGTGGAACAAGCAATCATATTGAACAGTCTCCCGTCACTGCGATGCCGTCAGCTCGCCTACTGGCCAAAAAGCTAGGGGTAAATTTAGACAATGTCGATGGTAGCGGCCAAGACGGCCTGATCACCGATGACGATATCTATCACGAAGCAGGAAGGCAACAACCAGGCACCGAGGTACTAAAAGGGGCTCGTCGTACTATGGTTGCCACCATGACGGAGTCACACCATCAGGTTGCTTCCGTCACGATTACTGAGGAAGCCAGTCTGGCAAATTGGGGAGCTGATGAAGATATCTCTTCGCGCTTAATTCAAGCCGTCGTTTACGCCTGTCAAAAAGAACCTGCCCTCAATGCTTGGTTTGATGCAGACACCATGACTCGATGCGTACATAGCACTGTGAATATTGGTATTGCTGTGGACAGTGTTCACGGTCTTTATGTCCCCGTACTTCGTCATGCCGACACTTATACTCCGGAAGATGTTCGCATCTGGTTAAATGACACCGTGAAGGGTATTCGTGATCGTAAGATTGGCCGAGAACAACTGCAACATGCGACCATAACCCTGTCTAATTTTGGCGCTATCGCGGGTATCTACGCAACACCTGTCGTCTCCCCGCCCCAAGTCGCTATTGTTGGCGCAGGCCGTATTATCAAAAAGCTAACACTCGTCGATGATAAACCTGTTGAAGTTAAAGCTATGCCACTATCGATCACCTTTGATCACAGGGCCTGTACTGGTGGTGAGGCTGCTCGATTTACCAAGAAATTAGTCGAGCACTTAGAAAAATAGTTCGCTAAAAAACAAAACCCGAAGCCGCGGTGATGGCTTCGGGTTTTCTATAACTTGGCTCTTAATGTGAGTCGTATTTACAGTTTGAAGTTACCGACTAATCGGTCAAGCTGCTTAGAGAGATGCATCAAGTGTTCACTGCTCGAATTGAGTTGTTGAGCCACTTCCGCCGTTTCGCCAGTAAACTGGTTTATCTCTTCAACATTGCGGTTGATCTCCCCCACAACGCTAGATTGCTCTTCTGTCGCTGTCGCTACTTGAATATTTTGATCGCTGATGTGAGTAATATGCTCTTCAATCAGTTTTAAAGATTCACTCGCGTTAGCGGCGCTATCAACCACCATTACCGTTTGATCGCGACCGTTAACCATTGCGCTTACCGCTCGATTAGATTCACCTTGTAAGCGATCAATCACGCCTTGAATTTCTTCCGTCGAGTCGGCTGACAAACTCGCAAGTTTACGCACTTCATCAGCAACCACTGCAAAGCCACGCCCTTGTTCGCCTGCGCGCGCTGCTTCAATCGCTGCATTAAGCGCCAACAGGTTCGTTTGCTCAGAGATACCGCGAATAGTGTCTAAGATAGAGCTGATATCATCTACTTGATTTGCCAACGAGGTTACAACTTCACTCGCTTGTTCAAGTTCGCACTTCAGCCCCGTGATCTGTTCACCAGCGTTGTCGACAACAGAGGTACCGTTTTGAGCTTGGCTTGTAGCATCTTTCGCAACTTCGGCTGCTTGCGCGGCGTTGGTTGCGATCTCACTCACCGTTGCGCCAAGCTCATGAATCGCCGTAGCAACTTGCGTTGTTCTGTCACGTTGAGAAGTACAGTGTCCTTGGGTTAGGCTCGCGTGATCAGAAACTTGTTTCGCCGTCATCGCCAGTTCTTGCGAGTTCAGTGCAACATCTTTTATCGAATCATGAACACGGGTTACAAAAGCGTTAAAGCTGCTGCCGATAGACGAAAGTTCATCTTTACCACCCATTTCTAGGCGAGCTTCCAAATCCATATCATCTGCTGCTTTAGCAATAAATGACTGTAAGAAAGCAACTCGACGTTTCAAGCTCATAACAATCACAGAGGAAATTATCAACGAGATAATTAGGCCAACACCAATAATTGAAAAGAGTCGACTCTGACCTGATTGGTAACTTTGCTCACTTTGAACATACTGCTGCTGAGCTTGTTCAAGTAAGGTATCTAAGATCTTGTTGGCGTGATTTTTGAGTACGCCATAAGTTTTGGCGTATTTGGTTTTATAGATCTGACGGGCTGTCTCCAAATCTTTCTTTTCAAGCGCAGCGAGCATTGGAGTGAGTTCTTCTCTCACCATACGCTCAAACTCAGCCAGAAGTTTCGAGACTTCTTGTTTTAGTTCAGGGCTTGCCTGCGCATCCACCGCGTATTGGATCGCTTGACGCATTTCAGGAATATCTTCTTCACGCGTCTCTTTAACACGAGTCAAAACCCCTTTTTTGTCCCTAAGTGAGCTGTCTTGCAGCAACATCATATCAATACCAACACGCATGCGGGGGATTCGAGACGCGACTTCAGCCATAGAACGCATCGGAGCAGAGGTATTTAAGTAAAGTTTTTCCGATTGCAGTTGGAGGCTAGACATACTATTGAAGCTGGCAAAACCAACGATGATAAGCGCTATACAAGGTAGCAATACCGCAAACACTAAGCGGCTTTGTAGGGTAAATTTATTGGCAAACATTGTCGTTCCTTCTAACACATTTCTTATTATTGTTACAATTTATACTATTGATGGTAGAGGACGGCCGAGCTATGTAACACCTTTCTTAATACTGTTTATTTGCATTAACGTTTTTTATGATTTTAATGCACAATAACCTAGCAAAAAGCTAGGTTATTGCTATAGCAGGAGAGTTAATAAGTGGAGACTGAAGAGTCAGGAGAGCGGCCCATTAAAGCGTTACATCAATTAAATGGCCTCTATTAGTTCAGGTAAAATAGTAAATAGATCCCCGACTAAACCATAGTCTGCGACATCGAAAATAGGTGCATCAGGATCACTATTAATGGCGACGACAACTTTCGATTCTTTCATTCCCGCAACATGCTGAATCGCGCCTGATATGCCAATCGCAATGTAAAGATCAGGAGCCACTATTTTGCCAGTCTGACCAACTTGGAGGTCATTCGACACATAACCGGCATCAACCGCGGCTCGGGATGCTCCTATCGCGGCATTAAGACGATCAGCGAGCGATTCAACCAGAGCAAAGTTCTCTTTACTCCCCACCCCCCTCCCGCCAGAGACCACAACATTAGCAGCCGTTAGCTCTGGGCGAGCGCTTTCAGTCACCACTTGGCCCAACAATTCGGTACTAATTGATGGCACGTCAACATCAATCGCCTCAATTTCAGCGCTGTAGTCTTGGTTTACCTCGGCTTTGTCAAACGCCGACTCACGAACTGTCATCACTATGGTTGCATCGTGAGAAGTGACTCTTGCCAGAGCATTACCTGCGTATATGGGGCGAATAACCGTGTCAGCTGATTCTATTACCGTAACGTCAGACAACTGCCCCACATCGAGCAATGCAGCCAATCTCGGCGATAAGTCTTTACCAAATGAACTCGCAGACATCAGGATATGGGAATAAGGCGCAGCCATGGCCGCAATCATAGGAGCAAGACGCTCACTGAGCGGTACACCCAGCCTAGGATCGGAGACCACCACGACTTTAGTGACCGCTGAATACACCGAGCAGCTTTGAACTAGTTCGTCACGTATGTCCCCTAGTAGCAATAAATCGACAGGGGCACCATCGGTATGATTTGAGACCTGTTGAGCGGCTGAAAGCGTCGCCCGTGAAGCGGATGAGAGCACCTTTCCATCGTGCTCAGCGATAACTAGGATTCGATCACTCATATACTTTCTCCCTACTCTATCACTTTGGCTTCATTACGCAGTTTCTCGACTAGCTCTTCAACACTAGCGACCTTGATTCCAGAACTCCTCTGCGGTGGAGACAATATTTCCACGACCGTTTGAGAGTTTTTTTCAGTAATACCTAGCTCACTAAGTGTGGTCTTATCCATTGGTTTACGTTTCGCTTTCATAATATTTGGCAAAGAAGCATATCTAGGCTCATTCAAACGTAAATCGGTACTGACAATCGCCGGCAACGCTAGCTTAAGCCGCTCTAACCCACCATCAACTTCCCTTTCAACTTCAACATATTCACCATCTATTGTGATTTTAGAAGCAAAGGTCGCTTGTGGTCGTTCAGTCAGTGCAGCTAACATTTGCGCCACTTGGTTATTATCAGTATCAATGGACTGTTTACCTAACAGCACTAGCCCAGCCTGCTCCTTGTCCATCATCACTTTTAAGGTTTTTGCAACGCTAAGTGGCTCACACGGTTTATCGACATCAACGTGGATCGCTCTGTCTGCGCCCAACGCTAACGCAGAGCGCAATTGCTCTTGAGACGACTCATCCCCAATGGAGACAACCACAACTTCATCTGCGGCTCCTGCTTCTTTAAGTCGTATCGCTTCTTCAACTGCGATCTCACAGAAAGGATTCATGGTCATTTTTACGTTGGCGTCTTCAATACCGCTACCATCTGCTTTTACACGCACCTTTACATAAGGGTCGACGACACGTTTAATCGCTACTAGTACTTTCATACGGCCTCCAGCCACAAGCGTTATTTTGAGCTTAGTAAAGTTTACGTTTACGTCAACTGGACTATATTTAACTCACAAGGGAACTAACTTGTCGGGGTAAGTATGGAACGAGAATCAATGGAATTTGATGTCGTTATTGTCGGCGCTGGACCTGCTGGGCTCTCAGCTGCTTGTAGGCTCGCACAGCGTAGTCACGAGTCCGGTAATCAAATCTCTATTTGCGTGCTCGAAAAAGGATCGGAAGTCGGTGCGCATATACTCTCTGGGGCTGTTTTTGAGCCCAGAGCACTCAATGAGCTCTTTCCAGATTGGCAACAAAACCCTCCAACAATGACGCAAGTAAAAGGCGAAGAATTCTTAGTTCTGACCAGTGAACATAACCATATAAAAATGCCTCAGCAACTCATACCAAATTGTTTACGAAGCAACAAAGGTCAATATGTTCTTAGCCTAGGCAAGCTATGCCAATGGTTAGCAAACAAAGCTGAAGCGATGGGCGTAGAAATATTTGCCGGGTTCAGCGCAAAATCACTTTCATTTATTAATGATGAGAATAGAGTGACGGGTATCATTACGTCTGATATGGGGCTAGATAAAAATGGACACGCAAAAAGTGGCTTTCAACCCGGTATCGAACTCAAAGCTAAATACACGATTTTCGCTGAAGGTGCTCGCGGGCATTTAGGAAAAGAACTCATTCGTCATTATGATCTCGATGCGGATAAACAGCCTCAGCATTATGCCCTAGGCATCAAAGAACTATGGCAGTTAGACAAGCAAGATACGCGACATCAAGCTGGGAAAGTGCTTCATGGACTGGGCTGGCCTTTGAGTCAATCAGACAGTAATGGCGGCTGCTTTTTATACCACCTAGACGACCACCAAATTGCTGTTGGGTTAATTACCGATCTCAACTATAGCAACCCCTACGTCAGTCCTTTTGAAGAGTTCCAACGCTTGAAGCATCACCCGGCTATCGCCAAATATCTGCGAGGCGCAGAACGAATTTGTTTCGGCGCACGCGCTCTGGCAAAAGGTGGGTTGTTTTCTCTACCAAAACAGCAGTTTCCAGGCGGCCTGCTGATTGGGTGTGATGCGGGAACCTTAAATAGTGCCAAAATCAAAGGTAGCCATACAGCGATGAAATCAGGGATGCTCGCCGCTGAGGCAATCTTCGATCAGCTGACGTCAGAGCAACCACAAGATGAGCCCGATTATCAAACTCATTTTGCCGCGTCTTGGTTATATGAAGAACTCGATCAAGCTCGTAACTTTACCAGTGCGATTCATAATTACGGCAGTATCATCGGGGGCATTCTTACTCTATTCGAACACAATATTTGGCCGAAAATCACAACGAAGCGTGTACCTTGGAATATTCAAGACTCGGTCCCAGATCACCTTTGCCTAAAAAGAAAATCAACGTTTGATATCATCAACTATCCAAAGCCTGATAAAACACTCAGCTTTGATAAACCTTCTTCTGTTTACCTTTCTGCAACTCAGCACGAGGAAAACCAACCCTGCCACCTTCTGTTAGAAAATGAATGTATAGTCATTGATAATCATCTCCCCATGTTTGATGAACCTTCGCAGCGCTTTTGCCCTGCGGGTGTTTATGAACTTGTAGAGGTAGACGGACAAATAAAACTACAGATCAATGCCGCGAACTGTTTACACTGTAAAACTTGTGACATCAAAGATCCGTCACAAAATATTACCTGGGTGCCACCAGAAAGTGGCGGCCCCAATTACAAAACAATGTAGCGGTCTAAACAGAGAAGTCTTGCTGCACTTTTTGATGGAACATAGACACTCGGCTTAGCACATTCGTCAGATTTTTCTGCTCTAATACGGTCAAGTCTCGTATTGTGAGCTTATCGTTTATTTGTCTTAGATCGCTGTATTCAATGATCTGATTCATAAAACGAAGTTGCCAAATATGATCGAAGATATAGACCATCTCACGGTACGTTTTTGCATCTATTTCTTGCGCCGCATGAAGGCCTTTTAATCTTTCTATCGTATTACTTTCTCGAATATCATGTTTCAGTGCGTACAGACGACAAAAAATCTCCATAGGCCGTAAACAGTCTTTGAGATTTATCACCTCTCGACCTTCACTCTTTTCGGTAACTAACTGCCCCTCACTGTCTAGCGGGATAGAATGATTCAAACAGTTTTGTGCATATACGTGTAGAAACTCTGGCTCATTTGCTAATAGCTTTTGGATATGCGCTTGAATGCCATCCGCCAATTTCGCGTTGCCAAACGTTGAACGGATATCAAAGAAGACGTTGAGCTCTAATATTCCTTCAGGAGTCGCTTCCTCAATCCATTGGGTAAAGTTACTTTTCCACTCTTCTTCACTCAAACACCACTGATGGTTAGAAGCCATTATCAAGCCGTCACAATAGCTATAACCGGCCTGATTCAACATCGCGCAGACTTTTTCAGCCAAATGAAGGAAATAACGTCGAGTGGCTTTTAAATCTTGCTCATCCGGCGTTTCAAATACGATCGCGTTATCTTGATCGGAAAAAAGTGTCATGTCATGACGTGCATTACTGCCGAAAGATAGGAAGGAAAATGGCACTGGCGGCTCACCAATCTCGTCAATGGTTAACTCAATAAATCGGCAAATAGCAGCGTCATAAGTGTGACCAATCAATCTTCTTAAATTGTCTGGGCGCGTCCCAGAAGCAATCATTTCTCTAATCAAATCCGTTAGGCGATTAAGCGACTCAACAACATGTGAATGGCTTTCACCTTGCTCGATATCTGAAACGATGCTGTGGCTAGTTTTATGATATGAAGAACTCGGTGTAACGGAATGAAAACTGGCACCGTAAACCTTACGGACAATTGGCCTAAAAGAGATGACGTGTCCCAGTTTTTCAGAAAGGAAGATACGAGAGGTACTCAGAATGATATCAATCTCTCGGCCACTTTTGGTGACGATTTGAGCCTCAAACTCTCCTGGCTCTGCTTCATGAGTAAACAACTGCAATAAATGCTCTAATACTCGCTCATTTTGCTCAGCACGAGAGAACAGTTCTTGCCAAATCGTCTGAGATTTTAATTCAGTATCGGTGTACCCGAGAAGCTGATGTAAACGAGTATTTGAAAACACAATTTTGCCATCCGCTTCCAATATGTAACCTTCATTGGAAGACTCAACCAGTGCCTTATAGCGGTTTTTCGCTTCATGCAGCGCGACTTCCGCTCGTAGTTTTCTTTTATCAATCACCTTAGACTGAGCGATGACATAAAATAGAATCAATGCCAAACCCAAAGTGATGGCAACAAACACACGATAAAGTGTGCTTTCTAGGTGATCTATTTCTTGCTGGATATCCTCAAGATAGACGCCAGTACCAACAATCCATTGCCACTCTTCAACGCCTTCAACATAAGTCATCTTAGGCGCGGTAATCGTGGCATCATCTTTCCATTGCCAGAGGTACTCTAAGTAACCCTCATGAGACGTTTCGACTAGCTTGGCAAGCTCCACAAAAATCGGGAAGTCAGAGCTTTGCTCGTTCTCGTAGTAATGCGTTAAATCTTGGTTGGTTAAATCGCTTCGATATGGGTGCATAATCATGCGCGGGTGCATATCTGTAATGAAGAAATAGTCCTTATTTTCAGGACCATACCTCATTGACTTAATGTCTTGCGCAGCTTTAAATTGCGCTTGTTCCAAACTAAGCGCACCGCTTCTTTCCATTTGTACATAACGATCAACAACACTAACGGCAGTAGACGTTAACTCTTTGAGCATCTGCTGTTTTTGACCCACCATCGAATGCTCAACCAGCGGTAAAATAAGATAGATTATCGTAGTGACAAACAGCACAATCGCGCTGATGGTTGGCAACACGATCCGCAACCCAAATCGGTTGAATGGCGAATCCTGCTCACTTTGGGCAGCACTGAGTCCAGTGAAGTATTCAGCTAGCTCGGTTTCATCGAGTACATCACCAAGCTGCGCCTCATGACTCGTATCGTGGTATTTAGCCGTAAACGAACCATTTTCAAAATCAGCTCTTGTTGGTAAGTACCCGTGGTAATCATCACGAATGTGAGTCTCGAAGACATCTTTGATTTGCTGGCTTGTGTATTTATCGCCAAATTCCTGAATCGCTTCCGCCAGTGCCTCTTTGCAATGACGGAATCGTCGATGCGAATAGGGATCGAACTCGACTTCCTTCGCCATAGTGCCGCTGTGACCTTCTCCATTGTAATCAAAGAATCCATCAATCCAGCGATGAATTTCTTCAGCTCGAATTCCATATAAGTGCTCTGTTCGCTCGGCGTGTTCAGAAATCTTCATTACTATTTAGTCATTTCCTTGCATATTGATAATTAAATCAAAAATGTGTTGTACGTAGCATTTTTATTACGAAGCAATCACCAACCTAATGCCATCGGAGGGTTTTTTAATCGAAATCAATAATCCGATAAAACCACTTTCCTAGTATGAGGCCAATGTTTTGACGCGATTTTTGACAAGATGCCCAAGAGTTGTCTTGTTTTCATCAACGAAGTGATTCCTTGTTTTTCCCGCCTTATCAATAAGATAAGGTTCTTGGTAGCGTCTGGGATGTCGTCTCGTACTGTTCGAAGAGCAGTATACCAAGAGTAAGTGGAGAGCTAATTGACATGGTTCAACTTCGTCTCAATACAAAGGAAGACGAAATGTCTAACAAAAGTAAAACCTTTTACAGGGATATGCGTAAAAAAGCGCATGAATTTGAGAGCCGTGAAGAGTTTCTAAATCACGACCTCAAGATTATGAGTTTTCGCCGTTGGGGCATTCATTTACCTTCACGCGATTACAGTGTCGAGCTTGAAGACTTAGTACCCGCACTTGCGGCAACGATCGGTAAAGTGGTTATGGTAACCGCGATGGTTGCAGTATTTGCGGCGCAATTTGGATTATCACCAGAGTTTGTTGCAGAGAACGTCCGTTATGAACTCTTAATCGCTGGTGCTCTGTTTGTAATTCTATTTTCTGCAATTTTGAACCCAAACTCTAACTTAGCGGGTACTCACGGCCCAATGATTCCATTGATACCCTTGATAGCAGCCGCGGGGGGACACCCGTTGGCTCTGGGGATCATGGTCTGTATGTTCGGTTTTATCCTTGCTTATACCAAAGGGGGGTCAAAACTGATGACACTAACGGGCGTTGGCGTCCGGGGTGGTTTATTGATTTATTTAGGAGCCGTAGGGTTAATTGGTCAGATCAACAAAACGGAAGCTTGGGCTTCAAGTACCGATCAAGGCTATATCTCGTTTGCAGTTATTGGCGTAACCTTAGCAGTCTACGCTTATCTTGCGAAAATCAATAAGCGCTGGCTAGCGATCCCATTATGTTCTCTGATTGCTGGTATCGTTGCCTATGTCTTAGGGGCTGATTTCGCCTTTACTACCGAGCCAGGACTTCCACACTTTAGTCCATTCTACTGGTGGGGTGAAGATACAGGTTGGAAACTCGGTTGGCCAAATCTAGAGCACTTCATCGCTGTAACACCATTTGCTTTGCTGGCTGTTGCGATGTGGTCACCTGATTACCTTGGTCACCGCGTGTTCCAAGAGCTGAACTACCCGAAAGAAGCGAAAGGCGTTCTAATGGATGTAGATGACACCATGATGGTCGCTTCAATCCGTCAAGGTATCGGTTCTTTCCTAGGTGGCGGTAACCTTGCATCTTCTTGGGGCACTTACATGATCCCTGCGGCTATCGCTAAGCGTCCTATCCCAGGTGGTGCGCTTCTAACAGGTATCATGTGTATTGCAGCCGCTGTTATTGGCTACCCAATGGATCTTGCAATGTGGGAACCGGTTCTGCGTGTTGCACTGATTGTTGGTGTGTTCTTGCCGCTACTTGAAGCAGGTATGCAGATGATTCACAAGCACAAAGATTCATTAAGTGCAGGTATCTGTATCTTCGCTTGTGCTTTTGTTAACCCAGTATTTGGTTGGGCGACGACAATGTTGCTCGATAACATGGGTTTGATTGGCGATCATGAACGTGCGAAAGAACTCTCAGCAAAAGATAAATATCTTATCCCTGGCCTAGCGTTCGTTATTTGTGTCGGTTCACTTGCAATTGTTGGTCAATTACCAGGTATCCCAGCACTGATCGGCTAAATAATTAAGTCATTCACACTTAAGCATTTAAAAAGCGCAGCTCATCTTAAGCTGTGCTTTTTTTTATTATTTTTTTCCCCGACTTAACTTGAACAAAAAACATCCACATTTCACTAGTACTCCCCCGCTTTCTACTCATCACATCTATCAATAGAAATCGTTTTCGCTACAAAAAATCAACAATATTTGAAAAATATACGATTAAGTTGAAAAAGAGATTCCAATCACATTTTATTTGGTTATAATTCGCGCCCATTGCGCTTTATGTTGATAAACGCAAACTTAATTTGAAGTAATCGACTGTTAACCCATCCTCAATTTGAGGACAACCGAGAATAAAAATGAGCAAGATTGATAAAGCAATGCGCATCCTTCTAGCAGGATTCTGTATCAACCTTTGTCTTGGCATCCTGTATGCTTGGAGTGTATTCAACAAAGCACTAGTGACTGAGTCTGGCTGGAGTGCTGCTGAAGCATCAGCGCCTTACGCGACTGCAACTATCACATTCTCTATCTGTCTTCTTGTTGCAGGTATCCTTCAAGACCGCATGGGCCCACGCCTTATTCTTATCTTAGGTACTGTTCTTACAGGTCTAGGTATGATCGCGTCTAGCTTTGTTAGCTCTCCAATGATGCTAAACATCACGTTTGGTGTGATCACTGGTGCGGGTATCGGTTTCGGTTACGCTTGTCTTTCTCCTTCTGCGATGAAGTGGTTCCACTCTTCGAAGAAAGGTATGGTTAACGGCATCATCGCAGCAGGTTTCGGTCTAGCAGCTATCTACCTAGCACCAGTAACATCTGCACTGATCGACAGCATGGGCATCCAAACTAGCTTCCTAGTTCTTGGTGTTGGTATCCTTGCGATTGCAGTTCCACTAGCAGCAACGATCAACAACCCACCAGCAGACTACACGCCAGCTGAACCAAAAGTAAAAGCAGGCCAAGCACCTAAAGCGGTTAAGAAGTCTGATGACCTAACTTGGAAAGCCATGCTAAAAACACCGCAGTTCTACTCACTGTGGATCATGTACGCATTTGCTGCTTCTGTTGGTCTTATGATCATCGGTAACATCACAACAATCGCAAGTGTTCAAGCGAACCTACCAAACGCTGTTTACCTAGCGTCTATCCTTGCGGTATTCAACTCAGGCGGTCGTGTTGCTGCAGGTATGCTTGCTGACAAAATCGGTGGCGTGCGCACTCTACTTCTAGCGTTCGTTCTACAGGGCGTAAACATGGTTCTGTTTGCAACGTTCAAAACTGAATTCACGCTAATCATCGGTACGGCAATTGCTGCTGTAGGTTACGGTACGCTTCTAGCGGTATTCCCAACTCTAACAGCGGAATTCTACGGTCTTAAGAACTACGGTACTAACTACGGCGTGCTTTACACAGCTTGGGGTATCGGCGGCGCAATCGGTGCAGCAGTTGTTGGCTTCTCAATGACAGCCGGCGAAGGTTACGGCCTAGCTTACACAGTATCTGCAGTAATGATGGCAGTATGTATCGTACTAGCGTTCATCACTAAGCCACTGACTGAAGCAAAAGTTGCTGAGCTTAAAAACGCTTAAGATTTGAAATATATTTTGAAAGGCTTACCCTAGTGGTAAGCCTTTTTTATATCTGTCTTTTATGGAAAACTCCGTCGAACTCGCCCCAGATTACTATCTCGATAACTTTTTCAAACTCACCCGGCATGCCAAGCATTGGTATAGCGACCTATTGACGGCTGAAGAACATCAATGGCTTTCCGCCTTCGAACAATTGAATAAAGACGCTCAGTGCTTACTCGTTCGTTTATATAGCCGAAAAGGGTGTTGGTTTCGTAGTGATAAGCTTAACTATCAGGAAATCGTCAACCTCCAACACGCCTTGAATGAGCTAGAACTGCATAGCTTTGTCGAACTCAATCCCCTTATTTCAGAGCAAGAACTGGCAGCTAACTTATTGACCAAGCCAGAGATTCATACGCTCTACCCTCTGCACCCTAAATCACTCAAAAAAGATGCGCTGATTGGGCAGCTAAGCGAGGAGTTGTTCAACCAATTCGAGGCACTAGAATTCACCATCATTAAGCTCAATTCTGCGCATATGATCGATGTGCTTTTAACTCTGTTTTTTGCCAATACACACCAAGATCTCAGCCAATTTGTTTTAGATGACTTAGGCTTGCATCAATTTGAACAATACCAATTGAGTAAAGCGTGCCGATTCTTTGAAAGCAGAGAACAAATAGACCGCTTGATCCAGCTCAGCCAACTCTCTGAGCTCTATTGGCAATGCGACAGGAAGCAGAAGGCGAATCTCGACAATCTTGTTGCAGCAATGCCTGCCCCTGTTGAACACCATTACGTTGACCGTAAGCGGGAGCATATGATCAATGACATTGCGCGAGATTACGAACGTCTTAGCGAATTTGAGCTGGCTCTCGATTTATTTGAGCACACAACATTAGCACCAAGTCGAGAGCGCCGAGCCCGAATTTACGACAAGCTCAATTTTGACGCCCAACTTAGTGACGTTGTCACCAATATGTTAACTTACCCGATTGATGTCTCTGAGCTTGAAGTCGCACAAAAGCTAGAACAACGAGTAAAGCGTAAACAAGGTCTCAAAGTTCCAAGAACCAGTAAACCCAAATGTCGCGAATACCACCTCGAATTAGATCTATCACAACAGCGTGTTGAGCTTGCTGCCAAAGCGCATTTTGAAAGCTCGGGTTGGACGGTTTTTTATTCTGAAAACGCTCTACTCAATGGCCTACTTGGTTTAACTTTTTGGGACGCTATATTTGCTCCGATTGAAGGAGCATTCATTAACGCTTATCAGCACCGTCCACTTGATTTATACCATGCTGATTTCACCCATAAACGAGAGACACTCATCTGTCAGGCGCTCAGTAGCATTCAGCAAGGTCAAACTAAACAGCTCAATGATACCTACAGGAATAAATTTGGAATCAGCAACCCTTTCGTAAGTTGGACTCATCTAGAGAAGGAGTTATTACAACACGCGCTGAAGTGTATCTCTGGCGACATGCTAGCAGAGCTATTCAAAGTACAATTGAGTGACTTAAAACTCTACCGCAATGGTATGCCCGATCTGATCGCCTTTAAAGATGGAACCTTTGAATGGATTGAAGTGAAAGGCCCCGGAGACAAACTCCAAGATAATCAATGGCGCTGGATTAAAGAGTTTCACCGCCTCAATGTGCCATTTTCAGTTTGCTATGTGAATCATTAACCTCCCTATTTATTGGAGGTCATCTTGTAGTTTACGGTGATACAACTTCGATTGAGCAATGAACTTGTTTGGGTCGAGAAACTGGTGGAATACAGGGTGCTCAGTGGTATAGCCTGTCATCCAATTTTCACGTCCGCTGTTTGGGTAATCCTCCGGCTCCCCTAAGCGAATAGAAAAATGTAGGTGAGGCACCATGCCAATACCATAGCCTTCATTCGCGTCAGCAATATAGCCGATTAACTGGCCTCGAGTTACCTGCTCACCTTTCTCAATCAACCAGCGCTTTGCTGATACATGGCCATATAAAGAGTAAAGCCCTTCCCTTTTATGCTTAACAATAACTAAACCACCATATCCAGCTTCATACCCTGAAAAGAACACATTACCGTCAGCTACTGCATAAACTTCGGTACCCGGGGTCGCGTAATAATCGGCTGCAGAATGGTATAAATTGGGAAATCGAGATGCTTTTCCAAACTCGGCAAAGTCCTGAATCATGCCGACCTTTTTCATCGGCCATTCGTATGCTTCTCGACCATTGGCAACGATTTTCTCTAAAACTGGTGCCATTTCTTGTTTACGTTGCTCTACCTGACGCTCTTTCTCATCCGTCATCCATTTCGCTGCACCGATTGTGCAAATCAGTAGTAAGAAAAATAGATAAGGAAACCATACTTTTATTTTATTCATGATAGACCTAGCCAACGTCCGTTTTTTTTAACAAGCATACCCTTGAAAGCAAAAACGACCATCAGGGCGATCTCAGTCTTGGTAAAGTTAATCTAACATTAATCTTATGGCGTACTTATTAATTCAAGTCCCACCAATAACTCACTATTATTTGCTAAACTGCATGCTTTCTGCTGCAATTTGTAAAAATATAAAAAATAGAGCCATTAGAGTAATGAATTTACGGACATTTTTAATGTTGGCGGTGGTGACTTTGTTCGCTGGCTGTGCAACATACGCAGGACTTAACCTCGACCAACTTTTTGGCGAAGAGAAAGTCATAGACAGACGCTTGGATCTCGCCTCAAATCAAAGTGACTTCTTCCTTAACGAAGTAAAACCCATTATCGACAACCGATGTGTGGTTTGTCATGCCTGCTATGACGCTCCTTGTCAGCTAAAAATGTCTTCCGTAGAAGGGATTGACCGCGGTGCGAGTAAAGAGCTGGTTTACCAAGGAACGCGCTTAACGGCTGCCACACCGAGCCGCCTGTTCGAAGATGCTGACACCACTGAACAATGGCGCTCTATGGGGTTCCATCCCGTGCTCAATGAACGCATGCAAACACCAACTGCCAACCTTGAAGCAGGTTTAGTCGCGAAAATGCTCATGCAAAAAGAAGAGCATCCACTACCCGATGAAACTCAGTTGACCGGTTTTGATTTCTCTGTCGATCGCGATCAAGTTTGCCCGACCATCGAAGAGTATCCGCAATATCAACAAGATTACCCAACTTGGGGAATGCCTTATGGTATGCCAAACCTAGACAGCAAAGAGTATTCGACACTACTCTCGTGGCTTCAAGACGGCGCTATCATGAATGAGCAGATTCCTTTGACGATGGAACAACAAGCTTTAGTCGACGAATATGAAGCAATGCTCAACAAATCGGCAAGAAAGGTCCAGTTATCTGCCCGTTACATCTATGAGCATTTATTTCTGTCGCACCTTTATTTTTCCGATCTAAACGAAACTAAACCTAGATTCTTTACTCTTGTGCGCTCGTCAACGCCTCCAGGTGAACCCGTTAAGCGTATCGTCACTCGTCGCCCATACGATGATCCTCAAGTTGATCGTGTCTACTATCGCTTAATTCCAGAACAAGGCACCATCGTTGACAAAACTCATATGCCGTTCGCTCTAAATGAGCAACGAATGCTGAATTGGAAAAAATGGTTTATCGACGCAGACTATACAGTTGCAGAGCTACCGGGCTATCAAGTCCATGTTGCTGCCAACCCGATGACGGCGTTCATCAACCTGCCTGTAAAAGCGCGCTTCAAGTTCATGTTAGATAACGCCCAGAACACCATCAACGCCTTTATTAAAGGGCCGGTTTGTCGTGGGCAGTTGGCACTTAATGTTATTAACGACCGTTTCTGGGTGTTTTTCTTAGATCCGGATAAATCTGATATCCCAGAAGTGAATGAGTTTTATCGCTCGCAAGCAGATAACTTAAAACTCCCAGGCGAGCTGGAGAGTAATACTCTACCAATAACTAACTGGGTTTCTTACTCAAGACAGCAAGCTCGCTATTTAGAAGCTAAATCTGCATTTATTAATGACTGGTTCAAAGATGGTCAATACCTTACTACTGATGTCATTTGGACAGGTAATGGCACCAACCCAAATGCGGCGCTAACTGTCTTTAGACATTTTGATAGCGCCTCTGTAGTACAAGGCTTGGTCGGCACTCCGCCTAAAACCGCTTGGGTGTTAGATTACGCACTCATTGAGCGTATCCACTATTTATTGGTGGCAGGCTTTGATGTGTATGGCAACTTTGGCCACCAACTCATTACTCGTATGTTTATGGACTTCCTTCGCCTAGAGGGAGAGAGTAACTTTGTTGCCCTACTACCACTCGATGTGCGCCATCAAGAGCAATCAAGCTGGTACCAAAACCAAAGCACTCAACTCAGTGATTATTTACAGCGCAACGTCAAGCCATTCAATCAGCCGACACAAGTTCCATACCAAACGGACAACCCAAAAGCTGAGCTGTATGACATTTTAAAAACTCAGCTTTCTCCGGTACTCACTAGCCGCTATAAAATAGAGCAAACCGGCTTTAGCCATAGCAATGAAGAAGCGCTTCGAGAAGTTCAATCCATTCGTGGAAAAGGCTTGGTCTACCTGCCTCAAATCATGATGCTAATGATTGAGTCGAAAGCGGGAGAAGACCAATTATTTACCCTGCTTCACAATAATGCACACACCAATATTTCGAGTTTGTTCGATGAACAGAGCAACCGAGATCCAAAGAACGATGACTTAACATTGGTCCGTGGTGTGATCGGAAGCTACCCTGCTGCGTACCTGTCTTTAACAGAAGACCAGATTCCTCAATTGGTAAAAATGTTGAAAAATATTCAAAGCGAAGAGGACTACGTTAAGTTATTGGATAGCTTCGCGATCCGACGAAGTGATGATGGGTTTTGGCCGTTCAGTGACCGAGTGCATCGATGGTATCAGCAAAATCAACCTATCGAATTTGGCCTTCTTGACTACAATAGATTTGAGAATAGGTAGAACCATTCAAACCAACCGCTAACATAGGGAGGTACTCATGGGAATTCAAGATAGCATCAAGGTATTGGAACAACAAATCTTCGTCGCATGCTCTGAAGGTGACTACGATACGGTGACAATGCTTGAACATCAATTGGATAGCTTAAGAACCAAAGCTGAGCATCCATTTAGCGAAGACCCGTATGCACCTGAAGGGAATTTGTTCCCAGATGATGAGTGGTACTAAGATAAAGACACCCCGCCTGTTGGCGGGGTGTTTGTTTTACAACTAACGGCACTTAAATGACTCTTTGTCGATGCCGTGCTTTTTCATCCTCAGATATAACTTCTTACGTGGTACTTGCAGGTAATTGGCTGCATCAGCAACTCTTCCCGAATGGAGGAATAACGCATCCTCAATCACCTCTTTTTCGTAGTCATCAACTAAGTCATCTAATGGCAATAGCGTCTCTTCTTGAGTGTAGAGCTTCTCTTTACCGGTCAGTTTTACAATACCAACCGCATACAATTCAGCCACATTGCGAAGCTCTCTAACGTTTCCTGGCCAAGAATGCGCCCGCAAAACTGCCAAATAGTGAGACTCGACTTTCGGTAGCGTTCGACCTAGCTTTTTACAGCTTAACTTTAAAAAATGGTGGAACAATACCGCAACATCATCCGGCCTTTGCTTTAAGCCAGGCACTTCTATAACCCCTTGGCTCAGAAGATAGTAGAGTTCAGGAACCAACAGCTCTTCAGCAATCAACTCGCTTGGTTCTTGATTGAACACAGCCACGACACGAATGGAGACCTGACTCCGCTCCCACGTTATAAGTAATTGCGCCAATTCTCTCTGAACGGGCTCCGAAAGACGCTCTAAACGATCAATAACTACGGTACCGGATGTTAGCGCTTCCAAGTCTGCGATAGATAACTCACCGTCTTGGATCGCCTCTGCATTTATTACTCGGTAGCTATCATGACTTGTACCTTGGGTCATGTCATGAATCAGTTGCGCCACTAAATGGCGACCTGATCCCGTCTCTCCCCATACAACAACATGATTGTTAAGGAGTGCAAACTGAGAAACACAATGGCGAATCTGTTCAAGCTGCGCAGATGGACCGATCATCGATTTATCGATTGTCGCGGTCATAGCTCTCTTTTGCTCAATAAATGCCGAACGCTCATTGAGATGATTTTTTACCATTTCAATCAACTGAGCAGGATTGATCGGCTTCTCGACAAACTCGCATGCCCCCTTTTTAACTGCATCAACCGCCATGGGAATATCACCATGGCCAGTAATGACGACCACGGGAATTCGCTCATCGATCTGCTTAATATGCTCAAGTAACTCTAAACCATGAATTTGCGGCATATACATATCAAGCAACACAACCCCAGGCCAGTCAGGAGTGATGTGTTGGCAAGCAATGGTTGGATCGGAAATTGGTTTCGCGGTAAACCCTGCAATATCCATTAAGTGCTTGTACGAATCGAGGACATCTTGATCATCATCGACAAGCAGAACTGAGAAATTATGATTTTGCATGTGGTAACTCCAAGATAACTAATGCTCCCTTTTCCAAACTAGACGCGAGATAGATGTGTCCAGAATACTTTTCCATCAAAGATTGGCTGATATTCAACCCAAGCCCTAACCCTACCTCTTTCGTCGTGGTGAAAGGTGTAAACAGTGTCGATACAATCTCACTATCAAATCCCCCACCAGTATCTTGCACAGCAATAATATGGTGTGTCTTATTTGAGTGTAGTGGCAACACCGCAACCTTTCGTTGAGCCGAATTGTGTTCAGCAATCGCATCACACCCATTGACCAGCAAGTTGATCAGTACTTGCTCGATAGCGAGCGCATTGCCATAGACTTGTTGATCCACCGTCAATCCATTCTCTATCTCTATCAACTGACGTTTCGCTTTAGTATTGACGATCGTAATCGCCTGTTCGGTAATCTCATTTAATGAGTGCATCGCTAGACTCTGATCACCGTCTGATTTTTTCGCGAAGCTACGCAAACTTGAAATGATCTTACTCATCCGTAGCGATAAGCCTTCTATCTGTTCGATCGATTGATTGACAGCTTCACTATTTCCGGAATCATTTGAGAGCTTTGCACTATACAAATACGTCGACATTGCATTGAGGGGCTGATTCAACTCATGAGCTAAACTGGTCATCGCTTGACCAACAACCGCCATTTTCGCTGCTTGAATCAGCTCACCTTGAGTCTGTTTTAGGTGCGCTTCCGCGCGTTGTCGTTCAACAATCTCTTTCGACAAATGCTGGTTCTTCTCGACCAAATCAACGGTTTTCTCTGCCACACGCTTTTCAAGCTCTTTCGCGGTGAGCGCTTGTTGGGTCACATCGGTAATGGTGACAATGACTTTCTTAAGCTGACCATGAGCAAACAAATGAAAATCGAAATGCAAATAGCACGGCACTTGTTCAGAAACACACAAGGTGATTTCATCGCGCCCAGACTGGAATAAGGCTTCTCCACGTTTAAATATCTTCGCCAGCGCTAACTGGCTGTGATTTTCAAATGCTTGCCAGATCAGTTTGTTTTCTACCTCACCTTGCTCCGCGAGAAGGCGACGTGCGCTAAGGTTCGCCGATTCCACATACCCAGCCAAATCACAGGTCAATAAGCTTGCCGAGGTATTGTTGATTAAGCTAACAGCGTTGGTGCGTTGGATCTCTTTGACACTCTCACCATACTCTATGAGCTTCTCACTTAGTCGACCTATTTCATCCTCTCCATCCACCTGAATCGGGTGGCTAAGATCGCCTTGGGTAATGGCATCAATACTTGAGCTAAGGGCGGTTAGCCTTGCTACGATACGTCGATTAATGAAGTAGTAAGTCAAGAACAAAGACATCAATATCGAGACGCTAAAACAGATAATCAGAATACGGTTACCATATGAGACAAGGCTTGCCGTTTCTTGTTTTACGCCAACGAAGCTTTCATCCGCCAAACTGACGACCACACCAATCTGTTGATGGATTTCATTTAATTGCGCATCAATTTTCTGCTGCAAAGCGGCAATTCGATGATTAAGAGCCACATTATCGAGTAATTGATGATAGAAGATCCCTTCGGGTGCAAGGAGTGTCGTGAGCTCTTGAATCAACTGCTGATAAGCAATCGCCGAGGGTAAACTAAGAATGATTTCACTGTTTTTGACTAACTCATCCAGCTTATATTGAATCACTTTCGTCGCGTTATGCACTTGCGCCAATTGTTGAGCTTCGATGACATCACTGGTCATCGAGTAGATATTTGACTCTACATCGAGTACTTGCTGAATTGTACTCAGCTGATCTAAAGCGACGTTTCGCTCGTTACCAATATCATCTCGCTTGATCAACCAGTGCAATTCCTGACGAATTGGGGTTAGCTCAGAACGAATATCTTGATGCAGCCAATTGATTTGCTCTTTTAACTTGTTGACTCGACGTGTCTGTTCAACTCTTTGAAGCACCAGATCGCTGTATAACTGGACGGTTTGACCTAACTCCTGATACAAACCCGGCAATTGCTGGGCCTCGCCGTGATCCAAAGTCTCACCTTGAGCATCAAGTAATGTCTGCTCTATCGCATCCAACTGTTCAGATAGCGCTAGAATTTGAGCATTCAATTCAACTTTATTATTGAGCGTCGGGATTAACTGAACGCGATAACGAACCTCACTGCTTCGACTTTCTAACAGATAGCTGGTGTTGTATTTAGGAACGCTAGTTTCAAGAAGCTCACTGACTTGTCCATCGAGCCGATTCCATGTCAGCCAAGCGACAACACTCACCACCGTAAGCAAGGCCGTTGTACCTGTAAACGCAAGAATCAATTTTGCGCCGATGGTATTCCACTTATTCATCAAACGAGCCTTGCTTTAGTTGATTCAATTGTTCTGCCACCTGTTCTAAATTGCTTTCAAACTGCGACCCAAAGCGATAACCAAACTCTGCCAACATCGCTTGCTCCAAACCATTTGAGCGAGGGTCTGACTTGGTTTGCTCCAAAATAGATTGCCCTAATGCCATCACATCAAGCTCGCTTACCGAAATAGTAAACAGACGCTTTTTGAGTGATTGAATGAACTCATCACTCGCTTTATCGGATGTTTCATGGTGTGAAAGGCTCAGCCAAACATCTTGTAATTCAGGAAGACGCTTGGTTATGGCTTCATCAAAAATAATATTCACCAACTTCTCGCGCATCATGAGCTGGTTTAAATTCAGCGTTGGGATTTGAGCGCTAAAAAGGGAATCATCCCCAATGGAATGTTTGGCAAAGCTAGTCTGATGCATATCTGTCTGCACACTCTTTGAAAGCAATAGCTCAATGAAACGCTGAGTCGTTTTGTTGTTCCCTGACTTTTTCAACACACCGATATAAGTCGGCATTAGAGTAAAGTCTTTGTCATAACCAAAGCCCACATGCTGAAACTGTTTAGGTAAAACAAGGGCATAACTATCAATAATTGGCCCGATACCAAATTGTCCTTTTGCCACATTGTCACTGACGCCAAAACTTCGCGAGGAGATCGTGCCCAAATTCGCGCCGACATTTAAAATAATCTCCCAGCCTTGCTGCCAGCCGTATTGGGCAAGCAAACTTTCGATCATCATTTGAGTCGTACCAGAACGGCTTGGTGTACTCATTGTGATGTGACCAAAATAATCAACCGACGTTAAGTCACGAAACTGGCTAGGCTCCTTTAAGCCATTAGCATGTAAATAATCATTGTTCCAAACAAGTCCCGCCCCCGAGTAGCCAACACTGATGACTTGACTCCGCTTTGGCAATACAAAAGGGATAAGCCAATCGGGTACCTCGTTGTCCATCGACACTTCCGCCAGTTGATCTCTTTTATGTAGCTCTTCCATTAAAAATGGCGAGGAGCTGAGCACAACATCAACATCCTGAATATAAGATTTATTTAAGAGCTGAATCGCTGACTGGGTTCTTCTATGAATCAGTTTGATGTCCACTTTAGGGTTCTCTTGTTTATAAGCAAACATCAACTCCGCGATCGGTTCGCTAGAAAACGTAGTCAAAATAACTAAATCTTCCTTATTTGCCAGCACAGTTGAGCTAACTAACAAACTCGAGAAAGTGAATACCACTTTAAAAATCGCGTTTAAACTGCCTAATCTCACGTCACAAAATCCCTTAAAAATGTGCGTCAATTCAAAAAGCGGCAAATCCTCATTTAATTCTTTTTCCGCTGGTTGAGTCATAACTGACGCATATCGCCTTAACCCTATCCATAATTCTATCAACTTCACCGCCAGTTGAACGGTAAAAAGTGGCACTTTTAACCCGAGCAAATCTTTTAATTGAGTCAATTTTGTCTCAAAACCGCCTTTTTGAACGCATTCTTCCTCACCTGCATGATGCTCCCGACAACTCATTACTCGTCACACATTCACGGAGTGAAACAATTATGTTGAATTTCTTCAAAACACGTCCGGACTTACCTCTGTCCGATAAATCAAAAGAGGCAATGCAATCCCGCTTTAAGAGCTTCCAATGGCAGGTATTCTTAGGTTTGGTGTTTGGCTACGCGGTTTTCTACGTTGTTCGTATGAGCTTAGGCGTTGTAAAAAAACCGATGCTAGATGCCGGAATCGTAAGCATCGAAGAACTTGGTATTATGGGTTCTGCGTTCTTCTTTACGTATGCGATAGGTAAATTTTCAAACGGCTTCCTTTCTGATTACGCCAACATTGGCCGCTTTATGTCGTTTTCACTGTTACTCTCAGGGGCAACAGCCGTCGTCATGGGCTTAAACACAGCTGGCTTCTTCTTCGTTTTGCTTTGGGGTCTTAATGGTTGGTTCCAATCAGTAGGTTCAGCGCCTTCTTGTGTTTCTTTGTTCCAATGGTTCTCACCAAAACAACGTGGTAGTCGTTACTCTATTTGGGGTGGCTCACGTAACATTGGTGAAGGTATCACTTGGATCCTAACGGCAACTTTGGTGAGCTACCTTGGCTGGCGCGCTGGTTTCATTGGTGCTGGTATTGCCGCAATTGTCGCTGCACTTTGCATGTTCTTTACACTAAAAGACCGCCCACAAACTTACGGTTTACCTGACGCTGCAACTGCATTCGATGAAGAGCCAGAGATCAAAACGAAAAACGATCCAAAAGAGACTCGCCGCGCGCAGATGTTTGTTCTAAAACAGCCTGTGGTTTGGTTAATCGCTGCGGCTTGTGCTGCGATGTATGTGTCTCGCTACGCTATGTCATCTTGGGCTGTTCTCTATCTTCAAGAGTCTAAAGGCTACTCGTTGATTGATGCTGGTTTTGCAATGTCTACTTACCCTATTGCGGGTCTAGCAGGTGCTATCTTATCCGGTATTGTTTCAGACAAACTGTTTAACGCGAATCGTCATATTCCTACGCTTCTGTACGGACTAGCAAACATTGCTGGTATGTGTCTGATGTTCTTCGGTCCAGACAACCGCATGATTGACGCTGTTGCACTTGGCTTAATTGGTTTTGCGATTGGTGGTCTTGTTGTTTTCCTTGCTGGTCTAACAGCGTGTGACTTGATGCCTAAAAATGCTGTTGGCGCAGTAAAAGGCTTCATCGGTCTATTCTCTTACATGGCGGCATCGGCTCAAGAAGTGGTTTCAGCATCGCTTATCACAATCACTGAAGTGGACGGTGTTAAGAACTATGACTTCACCCAAGCGCAGTACTTCTGGTTAGCCGCTGGTGTGGTATCCCTTCTTCTTGCTCTGACAGTTTGGAATGCGAAGAAGGTAGTCGATATCGATGCACCAAAAGAAGCTGAGCTTAAAGTGAACCCTGCAAGTTAACACACATAACAGGGGGCTTGTCCCCCTTACTTGGCTGGCGGTCGATATTCATTGCGTTCAAGTAAGTCATTTTAGGCTCATTTAAATGCTCTCGAACGCCCTGTCTCAGAATGATTTGAGACCACCAGCCCCCCCCCCCCCTCTTTTTTATTTCAGTTTAAATTGTGTTGTTAAAGGTAAGGTTATGAATAAAACAAAGATTGTCGCTACCATTGGCCCTGCGAGTCAAAATGTCGAAACGCTTGAGAAGATGATTTTGGCTGGTGTTAATGTTGTTCGTTTAAATTTTTCTCATGGTAATGCCACCGACCACATCGCGACTGCTGCAAAAGTTCGTACCACAGCAAAAAAACTCAATAAGCACGTTGGGATCCTAGTTGACTTGCAAGGCCCAAAGATTCGTATCTCTGGCTTTGAAAACGATATGGTTCAGTTAGTCGAAGGCGAGCGTTTTTTCCTTGATGGAACGTTAGATGCTCAATCTGGCAATCAAGAGCGTGTTGGCTTAGATTACCCTGAGCTGATCGCTGATTTAGAAGTTGGCAATACCTTGCTACTTGATGATGGCCGTATCCAATTACAAGTCACAGCTCTAGACAAACTCAACCAGCTCGTTGAAACACGTGTTCTTAACAGCGGTAAGCTTTCCAACCGCAAAGGCATTAATCTACTTGGTGGCGGTCTTTCAGCTCCAGCGCTGACAGACAAAGACAAGCAAGACATCGCCACTGCCGCCATCATTGATGCAGAGTTCTTAGCGGTGTCCTTCCCTCGCAATGCAGACGACCTTGACTATGCTCGCTCTATTGCCTGTGATTCTGGCTGCGAAGCGCAAATTGTAGCTAAAGTTGAACGTGCAGAAATCGTCGCCGATCAAAGCTCTATGGATAGCGTGATTCAAGCCTCTGACATCATTATGGTTGCTCGCGGTGATCTTGGAGTAGAGATTGGCGATGCGCGATTGCCGAGTGTTCAGAAAGCACTTATCTCCCGTGCGAAACACCTTGGAAAGCCAGTGATCACAGCGACACAGATGATGGAATCCATGATTGAGAATCCACTGCCAACACGAGCAGAAGTAATGGATGTCGCTAACGCCATTATTGACGGTACCGATGCCATCATGCTCTCAGCGGAATCGGCCACAGGCGCATACCCAGTTGAAGCAGTACAAGCCATGGTGCGCATTGCAGAGGGGGTCGAGTCAGAAAGCGAATGCAACGAATCATGCTGGGAGAATGTTCAACAGCTCTGTATTAATAACAGCAAAAGCTTTGCTATCTCTTCAATTCTCTTTGCCGCCAAATCTCAACAGAATCTTGGGGTCGCTGTTTTTACTAACAGTGGTGAAACGCCGCTGCTAATGTCTCGATGCCACAGCAGAGCCACGATTTGGGCATTGAGCGACAATACGAAACTGCTAGCGCGTTTATCCATCCTAAGAGGTGTCGAGCCACTATTCGTCAGTGTTACAGAGGAAGAGGTGAGTCAGACTGTTCTTGCCCTACTCGAGGAAACACTTCAAGAACGTAATATTCAATCTCTACTGGTATCTCGATTTGAGTCAGTAGAAGGGGCTGGTGACGTAAACATCAGCAGACTTATCACCGTTAAACAGAAGGAGCCCATCGCAGCTTAAACTTTGTATTTCTCCAAACGTTAATCACCCCCCATCCTTGCTCCACAGGGAACTTAGGGATTTGGCCTACCCTCGAGGTAGGTCTTTTTTTACTTTTGACACATTAGTAATTTATTCATTTCGCCATTTCAGTTAAAGTCGACGACAAACTAAAATTATCGCTTTACAACGTACTTTTTAACGCTATTATGCCTACGCAAACGATTGCCTCACTATTTGTGTGTCTTTAAAGAGGTTTTTATGCTGTCCGATATCGAGATTTGTCGCAATACATCACTACGACCTATTTATCTGGTCGCTGAACAAGCTGGATTGCTTGGTTCTGAATTTCACAGCCAAGGAAAATACAAAGCGAAAGTATCACTAGATTGCCTTAAACGTCTGGAACAGAAGCCTACAGGTAAGCTGGTTTTGGTCACGGCAATTACCCCAACACCTTTAGGTGAAGGTAAAACAGTGACGACCATTGGCCTAGCGCAAGGCCTTGCTAAGCTCGAACGTTCAGTATTTGCTTGTATACGTCAGCCTTCTATGGGACCCGTTTTTGGTGTTAAAGGCGGCGCTGCAGGTGGTGGTTATTCTCAAGTCGCACCTATGGAGGAGCTAAACCTTCACCTTACTGGCGATATTCACGCGGTAACCTCTGCGCATAACTTAGCGGCAGCAGCAATTGACGCTCGTATTTACCACGAGCAGCGCAACGGCTATGAAGATTTTGAAGCACGCACAGGGCTCAGAGCACTACAAATCGATCCTCAGCAAGTCGTTTGGAAACGCGTCATGGATCATAATGATCGCGCACTTCGAATGGTCACTGTAGGGCAAAACGAACCGAATAAACTGATCAACGGTTACGAACGCCAAGACGGTTTCGATATCTCTGCCGCTTCTGAACTGATGGCGGTTCTTGCACTTGCAACCGACCTAAAAGATCTTCGTCAACGCATTGGTCGTATTGTTGTGGCCTATAGCCTAGACGGACAACCAATCACGACTGAAGATTTGAAAGTGGCTGGCGCAATGGCGGTAAGCATGAAAGAAGCGATCGAACCGACGCTAATGCAAACATTAGAAGGCGTACCTACCCTTATCCACGCAGGTCCCTTTGCTAATATCGCCCATGGCAACTCCTCCATTATCGCCGACAATATTGCGACCAAACTTTGTGATTTCACAATCACAGAGGGCGGCTTTGGCTCTGATATGGGCTTCGAGAAAGCTTGTAATATCAAAGCGCAAATGTCTGGAAAAGCGCCTGATTGTGCGGTCATCGTTGCCACTCTTCGTGGGTTAAAAGCAAACTCCGGACTTTATGACTTAAAGCCAGGCCAACCACTGCCTGATAGCCTCTTCACATGTGATGAAAAAGCGCTACTTGCTGGCTTTGACAACTTGAAATGGCACATCGATAACGTGAACAAATATGGCGTTCCTGCTGTCGTAGCCATCAACCGATTCCCGCAAGATAGCGATGCGGAACTCAATCAGTTAAAAGAGTTAATTGAATCCTTACCAAATAACGTTGAAGTTGCCATCAGTGAAGGCTTCTCCAATGGCGGCGCTGGTACGATTGCTTTGGCAGAAAAAGTCATCAAGCAGACGCAAAAAGAAACGACATTCAAACCGCTTTATCAGTTCTCTCAATCTACAGAAGAGAAGCTGATGGCTGTCGCCGAGTCAGGTTATGGCGCGGCAAGCGTGACCTTGAGTGACACAGCAAAACAACAATTAGCACAACTTAAACGCCATGGCTTTGATGACTTAGCGGTCTGCTTAGCAAAAACACCGCTTTCTATATCGACTGATGGGGCGATTAAAGGCGCTCCAACTCATTTTGATGTTCCGGTTCGCGAGCTGAAGTTATGTGCTGGTGCAGGCTTTGTTTATGCCTTGTGTGGCAACGTAATGACGATGCCAGGCCTTCCAGACAAACCCGCCTTCATGAGCTTAGACTTAGATGACGATGGCAATATCATCGGCCTTAGCTAGTCGATAAATTGAGCAACACTATAGGAAAAGGCTTAGGACTCTCTTCTATACCCAAGATAATTGGAGTTGCAGCGCGGCAACAAGCCAATTTAGCCCTATGAGCATAGGTGTTCTATGTGATTAGGGTAAATTGGTGCAGTTAACAAAGCTGCGGCTTCAAGTATGAAGGATATAAGCCTTTCTTTTTTAAGCTTAGCTACCCAGTTTCGACGAAATCTCGCGTGAGATCATGTACCATTGAGGAAACATTCAGCGAATACTGGAACTCTTCATGGAAGCAGAACTACTGGAAATTAAAAACTTCCTCGCCCAACATCCTCCATTTGATGAACTCGAAGATGACATTCTCAACTATGTCACCAAACATATTGAAATTTCGTACTATCGCGAAGATACGCCAATCATTCACTTTGGCGACGAGATCCAAGATCTTTACATGGTGCGTAGCGGTGTTATCGAAGTCTATCGTCGTAAAGGCGAACTCTATAACCGACTAGATGCGGGTGCCTTGTTCGGCCAAATGGGGCTGTTGACCAATAACAAAGTTCGCTTCCCAGCCAAGGCAATTAAAGATAGTTTGCTTTACTGCATTCCAAAAGATGTCTTCCAAGAGCTATACGACAACCATGAAAGTTTTGCCGACTTCGTTGAAGTTGAAGACAACGCACGTCTTCGCCAAACCGTCTCCAATAGCAATGAACAAAACGACCTAACCACTTCCAAAGTACGTACTTTGCTAACAGGTGACGCTCCGTTTATTCATAACACTGAGTCGATTCAAAACGCCGCAATAAAAATGGCTGATGAGAATGTCTCTTCATTGCTCATTATCGATCCTGAAGTGTTAGATGGCGACGAAGACGACAACAACCCGCTAGTTGGCATTATCACCGACCGCGATTTGTGTACGCGAGTTTTGGCTCAGGGCTTAGACCCAAGCGACGACGTGGCAACCGTGATGACCACTGAAGTAATTTCTCTGGATCACAATGCTTACGTCTATGAAGCCATGCTGACCATGCTTCGCTACAACGTTCATCATCTTCCGGTACTGAAAGACAAAAAACCAATTGGTATTATTGAAGCGACAGACATTGTTCGCTATGAATCGCAAAACTCTTTGCTGCTCGTAAGTAGTATCTTCCAGCAACAATCGATTGAGGAACTTTCTGCCCTTTCCGATCAAGTGAAAGACAGTTTTGTTCGCTTGGTCAATGAAGATGCCAACTCTCATATGGTTGGAAGCGCAATGTCTGTGATTGGCCGAAGCTTTAAGCAACGCATCATTGAGCTTGCAGAAGAAGAGCTTGGTGAGCCACCCGTTCCGTATTGTTTTGTCGCACTGGGCTCCATGGGACGTGACGAACAGCTACTCGTGACTGATCAAGATAACGCCATTATTCTCGACAATACCTTCATCAAAGAAGAACATGATAGTTACTTTGCCGAGCTCTCTAAACGAGTCTGTGATGGTCTAGACAAGTGTGGCTACACCTATTGTACGGGCGATATCATGGCCACCAATCCAGATTGGCGTATGACTCGCACTGAATGGGAAGAGTGCTTTGCAGACTGGATTGATAATCCGAACCCTAAAGCACTGTTAAACGCATCTATCTTCTTTGACCTTGATGGTGTCTACGGCCGACTCAAGTGGGCAGAACAGTTGAATGGTTTTATTGTCCGCCGCGCTCGTAAGAACAATCGCTTCTTGGCTTGCTTGGCTCGTAACGCAATGAATCGAACGCCACCACTTGGCTTCTTTAAAGACTTTGTGATGGAGAAAGATGGTCAGCACAAAAACTCTATCAACCTCAAACGCCGTGGTACTGCCCCACTTGCTGACTTGATTCGTGTTCATGCATTAGCGGTTGGTTCACGTTCTAAAAACTCATTCGAGCGCTTAGATGATATCCATGAAGCAGGCATTTTACCGAAAGGAAAAGCGCGTGATCTAAGTGATGCACTAGAATTTATTTCTATGGTTCGAATTCGCCACCAAGCGTTCGATGTCGAGAATGAGATTGAACCAGATAACAACATCGAGCCTGAAAACTTGTCTGATTTTGAACGTCGCAATCTTAAAGATGCGTTCCAAATCCTAAGTAATGCGCAGAACTTCCTTAAGTTCCGTTATCAAGCCAGCAATAACTTTAAGTAGTGAGATCGGCATGCTAAACAAACTCATGAGCGCACCAAGCATCGACTGGCAGACGAAATTTAAGCGTAAGCTAGAGACCGCGACCAACGAGGATTTAAAAAGCTACTATCAAGCCGGCATACCGCTTGATGGCACACCGTTAGAGGAAGTAACGTTTCTCGCGATGGACTTTGAAACCACGGGGCTCGATCCAGATCAAGATGACATCATTACCATAGGCACCGTGCCTTTTAACTTAAACCGTATTTTCATCAACCAAGCCAAACACTGGACAATCCGACCACGTAAGCAGCTTGAGGAAGATTCAGTTGTCATCCATGGTATCACTCACTCTGACGTACTGGACGCGCCAGATTTAACTCAAGTATTCCCAGAAGTGCTTGCCGAGATGTCTGGTAAAATTATGGTGGTCCATTACCAGCGTATTGAGCGTGAATTTTTCAATCGTGCTTTACTGACTCGGATCCAAGAAGGCATTGAGTTTCCAGTTGTCGACACCATGCATATCGAAACGCAGCTTCAGCAGAAAGAGAATGGTGGCTTGTTCAACAAACTACGAGGCAAAAAACCTCAATCTGTTCGTTTAGGTGCAAGTCGAACTCGCTACGGATTGCCACAATACACACCTCACCACGCCTTAACTGATGCGGTGGCGACTGCTGAACTGCTTCAAGCGCAAATTGCTTATCACTTTGAACGTAAGAGCCCGATTAGCAGAATCTGGCTCTAATAACCTCGATAGCAACTAAGCCAAGTATCACCCTGTAGCAATGCTTGGCTTACCTCTTTTGTTAGCTCACCACCATATTGGCCGCCATCACAAACAGTAGCGCGGCAAAGATCTTCTTAATTGTCGCAACAGGTAAAGTTTGAGTCGCTTTCGCCCCCAATGGTGCGGTAAACCATGAAGTGCTGACAATGCCAAACAGAGCCGGTAAGTAAACAAAACCTGCAAACCCATCAGACAAGGCAAACTGACTACTGCCAGAGGTGACGTACCCGATTGAACCAAACAGTGCGATGACGATTCCACAAGCCGAAGCACAGCCAATCGCCTTTTTCATATCAACAGAGAAAAACGTCAACAGTGGAACCAATAGCGCCCCGCCACCAATCCCAATCATTGCCGACAAGCCGCCAGTAATGGTTGTGAGAACCGTAAGGAGTGCTCTGCTTGGCATATTACGATCATTAGAAGCCTGATTTTTGCCGCTGAGCATCATTTTTAAGCCCATCAGAACCACACTCACCGCAAATACCATTCGCACGACCTGCTCTGGTAACAGGGCTGCCATAAACCCGCTAATTAAAGCGCCCAAAGCAACACCCGTCATGATCCAAGGCGCAAGCTCCCAAGGCACATTGCCATTTTTGTGGTGCGCAATCGCTGAAGAAGTGGAAGTAAACAAAATGGACGCCAGCGAAGTGGCAATGGCGCCAATAACCACTTGGTCAGAGGGGAGCACCTCAAAGTGGAGTAAAATAATACTTAAAATAGGCACAATGACTAATCCGCCACCAATACCTAATAGACCAGCCAGAAAACCCACACCACTGCCCAGTAATGCGCAATATATTATTAATTGAATCAAATCACTCACTCTCTTCATCCATCGTTATTATTTTAAATAAACGTTATTAAACGTCTTCATGTTCACATGAAGCACACTAATATATCCGTTTGAGAAAATATGAAACATGAAATTTCTTCATGTGGATTGTGAAGTAAAACCATTGTTCTTTGATTGATGAAGCACGTTATAAATTAAGCTCTGCTTACAACAAGCATTCTTTCCCATCTGGATGAATGAATAAGGCAGAACATATACCGCTGGGAATAACACCAAACAAAAATATAACCCCAGAAAGAATAAAAATATCAGCTTTCAGTTTAGGAAAAGGATAATAATTGCCATGAGTACAGAATTCACATTTAGCATTAAAAGCATTAGTCTCGATGAGAATTATCGCCCAGCAGACAGCACGCGTATTACCACCAACTTTGCTAACTTGGCGCGAGGAGAAAGCCGCCAAGACAATTTACGTAATGCTCTAAAAATGATCGACAACCGTTTCAATGCCCTCGCACATTGGGATAATCCAACGGGTGATCGTTACTCTGTCGAACTTGAAATCGTTTCAGTTGATATGGATATTGCGGGTAATGACAAAAGCTTTCCTTCCATTGAAGTGTTAAAAACCAACATCGTTGATCACAACACAGGCGAACGAATCGAAGGCATTGTCGGTAATAACTTTTCCTCTTATGTGCGAGATTACGACTTCAGCGTATTACTGTTAGATCACAATAAAAACCAGCCTAAATTTAGTATTCCTGACAACTTTGGTGAGTTACATGGCAAGCTCTTTAAGTACTTTGTTGATTCACAAGCGTACAAGCAACAATTCAATAAACCGCCAGTAATTTGCCTAAGCGTGTCTGATAACAAAACATACAGTAGAACTGAAAATCAGCACCCAGTGTTAGGTTACGAATACCAGCCGAATGAGTCCTCTTTAACAGAACAATATTTCCAAAAAATGGGCCTACAAGTACGCTATTTCATGCCACCAAATAGTGTCGCACCGTTAGCATTTTATTTCTTTGGTGACCTACTAAATGATTACTCTAATCTAGAGCTTATTAGTACGATTAGCACAATGGAGACATTTCAAAAAATATATCGACCTGAAATATATAATGCCAATGCCGTCGCGGGAAAATGCTATCAACCAAATTTAAAGAACTCTGATCACTCATTAACTCAGATTGTTTATGACCGAGTAGAGCGCAGTCAATTGGCTATACAACAGGGTAAGTTTGCGGAAGAGAACTTTATCAAACCGTATCAGACCATTCTTCAAAATTGGTCTGAAAACTACGCTTTTTAAGATCTCAACGCGGCAGGACATATTATGAAGACTTTATTACCAACCTCCACTGCTGGCAGTTTGCCAAAACCCTCTTGGCTTGCTCAGCCTGAACAACTTTGGTCGCCTTGGAAACTAGAGGGGGAAGAGCTGATAAATGGCAAACAAGATGCGCTCAACTTATCTTTGCACGACCAGCAGCAATCAGGCATCGATATTGTGAGTGACGGCGAGCAAACACGCCAGCACTTTGTCACTACGTTTATCGAGCATTTAAACGGTGTCGACTTTCAAAAGCGTAAAACCGTCACCATTCGTAATCGTTATGAAGCCAGCGTACCGACGGTGATTGGCCCTGTTTCTCGACCTAAATCCGTGTTTGTTGAAGATGCGAAATTTCTACGACAACAAACGGACAAGCCGATTAAATGGGCATTGCCTGGTCCTATGACGATGATTGATACATTGTATGACGATCATTATCAAAGTCGTGAACAGCTTGCTTGGGAGTTTGCAAAAATTCTCAATCAAGAAGCAAAAGAACTTGAAGCAGCTGGCGTCGATATCATTCAGTTTGACGAACCTGCGTTTAACGTATTTTTCGATGACGTGAATAATTGGGGTATTGCTTGTTTAGAAAGAGCAATTGAAGGCTTAAAGTGTGAAACTGCCGTCCATATCTGCTATGGCTACGGTATTAAAGCCAATACAGATTGGAAGAAAACCTTAGGTTCTGAGTGGCGACAGTACGAGGAAGTCTTCCCTAAATTGCAGCAATCCAGTATCGATATTATCTCGCTGGAATGTCACAACTCTCGTGTGCCTGTAGAGCTACTGGAGCTTGTGCGCGGCAAGAAGATCATGGTCGGTGCGATTGATGTTGCAACCAATGAGATTGAGACTCCGGAAGAGGTAGCGAACACACTTCGCAGCGCACTCAAATACGTTGATGCGGACAAATTGTACCCTTGCACTAACTGCGGTATGGCGCCGTTGTCGCGTGATATTGCCAGCGCCAAACTCAAAGCATTAAGCGCGGGTGCAGAGATAATCCGCAAAGAACTTACTGCATAAACGATGATAAAAAATGCCAGTTCAACTCATGAACTGGCATTGTCTATTTAAGGATTTGAGCTCCGTTAATCAATCGCTATTTACGTAGTGCATTCAATTTTGCTTGTGCAATGCCGAAAATAGTATCAATTGGGTAGCTGCCCTCATCACTTGCTTCACCCGCTGGTTTACCCATGAATAGCTCAATCGCTTCTGTTACATGGTCAATAGCCCAAATATGGAATTCGCCCTTCTCAACCGCTTTCACTACATCTGGTCGCAACATTAGATTGTGCATATTCGAGCGCGGGATAATCACCCCTTGTTCGCTGCTGCGCCCTTTAATGCCACAAACATCGAAGAAACCTTCGATCTTCTCGTTTACGCCACCAATCGGCTGAGACTCACCAAACTGGTTCATTGAGCCAGTAATGGCAATGTCTTGTCTATTTGGCTGTTTAGAGAAAGCAGAAACAACCGCACAGAACTCAGCCATACTTGCGCTATCTCCATCAACGCCACCGTAGGATTGCTCGAAAGTAATGGTTGTATTTAATGGCACTTTCGCTGTCTTACCAAATACCGACGAAAGGTACGCAGACAAGATCATCACCCCTTTAGAATGGATGCTACCGCCAAGATCAACACTGCGTTCGATATCAATCACATCACCTTCGCCGTAACACGTTGTCGCCGTAATGCGGTTTGGTGCTCCAAACATATACTCGCTAGTACTCAACACCGACAATGCGTTGACTTGACCTACCGCCTCACCTTCCGTGTGCAGTAAGGTTGTGCCATTGATGAAGCCTTCCATTACGCTGTCTTTCAAGCGGCTTACTCGCATCTCTTGATTCGCCAACGCTTCTTCAACGTGGTTCGATCGGATCATATTCGAGTTGGCTTGTCTCGCCACATAATTGGATTCACGCAATAGATTGGCGATGTGAGCTGAGTGGAGTGACAACTTAGTCTGATCGCCAGAGAGTCGCGAGCTGTGCTCAATGATACGTGCAATGGCCTTACGATCGCAGTGCAGCATGCTGTTGTCATTCACAACGCTTGAGATAAAGCGGGCGTATTGGAGCTCAGATTCTGGGCTGCGGGTCATTTCATCTTCAAAGTCTGCGGTTACTCTAAATAGCTCGCTAAACTCTGGATCATAATGTTGCAGTAGTTGATAAGTTCTGTAATCACCAAACAGGATGATTTTCACATCCAATGGAATCGGTTCCGGATCCAGTGATACAGCACCCGTTAACGTCACCTCTTTTTCAAGTGAAGTGAGGCTTAATTGACGAGCTCGCAACGCGCGCTTTAGCCCATCCCAAACGTATGGCTGCTCAAGTACTTTTTGCGCGTCCATCAGCAATACGCCGCCATTCGCTTTGTGCAAACTACCAGGGCGAATCAATGAGAAATCGGTAAATACAGTGCCTTTAAAGGTCGCCGTTTCTACATAACCAAACAGTGAGTGGTAGTTAGGATTCTCTTCCACCACAATCGGGAATTCACTGTTTTTACGGCTTACGAGTACGTTAACTTTGTAACGACGCGGTAATTTCTTATCCAACGAAGCGGTAGCCACCTCGCCCTGCTCCGCGCTTTGCTCTAAGAAGATATCGGCGTTATCGACAATGTCTTGCTGCAATTCCGTTAGGTAAGCTTTGATCTCTGGGTAACCAGAATAGTCTTTTTTCAGCTGCTTAATGAAATGCGCAATTACATCCAGTGTGACATCATCATTAAGCTTTTTGATTTTCTCGCTGAACGACTCTTCCCACTCTGTCAGTTCGCGCACCATATTGCGCAGTTGAACTTCAAGATCATCAATCGCTTCACCAAACGTTTCTTGCTCTTTCTTGCTTAGCTCTTCAAAAGACTCTTCACTGTGCAACTCATCGCCATTCATCGCGACAAACTGATAATCACCTTGCGTAGTAATGGTTAAGCTAATGCCTTTAGCTTTTGCTTGCTTGGTAATGACCGCAAGCTCCGCTTCTTGCTTCTGCGCAAGTTGGTTTTTGAGTTTGTCAGCACGGCTGTAGTAAAGCTCGTTATCAAACGCTAATGGCATCGCATTAAGTAGTTTGGAAATGAGCTTTTCAATGTCTTGCTTTAGTTTACTGCCGACACCACCCGGAAGTTTAAGTACTTTAGGCGTACGAATATCTTCAAAATTCGCCACATAACACCAATCGAATAGTGCCGCTTCATCGTGTTTGTGGCGATTTAAATAACGCAAAATCATAGTGCGCTTGCCAAGGCCATTTTGACCGATGGCGTAAATGTTATAACCCTTTTCTTTGATGGACATTGCGAACTCGACTGCTTTTTGAGCACGCTCCTGACCAACAATCTCATCGATTGGCGCCAGCTCTTTGGTCGATTTGCTCGGTAGCATTTCCAACTCCGCAGCATGGTATAGCTGGCTCGCTTCAAGCCGTTGAATTGCCATCATATCTTTCCTTGTTGTTGTTCTTATTTGGTCTATCTTGCCTTAGTTTAGGATAGATTTAGTTATTTTTTAGTGACTTAGGTGTTATTTGTGTTCAAGTGATTAAATATCCATCAATTTTTACCCTCACCAAGCAACTAAATGATAATTATTTGCAATCGCTAATGAATTACATTTAAATATGGCTCTATCTAATTTTGATGGAGTAATCGAACATGGATCTACAACAGTGCTGGACACATTATCTGAAAGCCGAGCAGCTATTAGAACAAGGCCACTGGCCTGAAGCCCATCACTTGTATGATGAAGTGCTCAACCATCTACCCCATCACATTCACGCTGCCATTGAGTGCGACGACACCAAACCTTGTCAGTTTAGTTGCCTACTCACTGGGTTAAGGGACGCAGCCGTCTCTCAATCAGAAATTTTGAATCGAATGGGTCAGCAGCAGCGAGCTTTTGAACTATTAAACCAAAGCTATGCCCTACTTCAGTTTATGTCCATTGAAGATTCTGAGTTGGTTCAAGCCACGCATCATGTGCTTGAGAAGAACAGTGAAGAGTTGCTTCGTCATATGGGCCAATTTTGTACCGCACAGCGCAACGCTCAATGGATGCTCGAATTTGAACAGGTACAGAAAGCACACCACTACTTCTCTACCTTAAAGACCTATAACGCCGTTTCGCAAAGTGCGCGCGTTATAAACTAATAAATATAAAGGAATTATAATGTCACAGACGCCTATTCTAGAGGTGAAAAACCTTTCGGTAAGCTTTACCACCAACGATGGCATCGTTGATGCGGTTAAGGATGTGAACTTTGATCTCCGTAAAAATGAGACGCTTGCGATCGTAGGCGAATCAGGTAGCGGAAAATCTGTCTCTTCAAGTGCACTGATGCAGCTGTTACCCAACAACGCGATTGTACATTCACAATCTAGCATTAAGTTTGAAGGTGAAGAATTACTCGATAAATCTGAAAAAGAGATGCAGTCCATTCGTGGCGATCGTATTGGTATGATTTTCCAAGAGCCAATGACTTCTCTAAACCCTTATATGCGCGTTGGCATTCAGGTAGCAGAAGCAATCATGTGCCATCGTCCGGTTTCACGCTCTCAAGCCAAAGCAAAAGTATTGGAGCTATTTGATCTGGTTCACTTGCCAAACATTGAGCAAGCTTACACCAAATACCCTCACGAATTTTCGGGCGGTCAGCTACAGCGTATTATGATTGCCATGGCACTGATTAATGAACCAGAGATCCTCATTGCCGATGAACCAACGACCGCACTTGATGTAACCGTACAAGCTGAAGTGCTTAACCTTATCAAAGAGATCCAAACCAAACTTGGGATGGCGGTACTCTTCATTACTCACGATCTTGGTGTAGTAAAACACCTTGCCGACCGAGTAGTCGTCATGTGTAAAGGCGACGTAGTTGAAGAGGGCGAATGTCAGGCTCTATTCCGCAATCCTTCGCATGATTACACCAAGATGCTGATTAACTCGATTCCTCGTGGTGGCAAAACGCCAGTGGAAGAGCATGCCCCTGCACTACTCAAAGCAGACAATATTCGCGTGAAGTTCCTAATTAAAACGCACTTTATCCCAAGCAAGAACCAATACTTTGAGGCTGTAAAAGGAATTTCATTAAAGCTTAAACAGGGCGAAACTTTAGGCATCGTTGGTGAATCCGGATCCGGTAAATCAACCCTTGGCCGCGCTTTGATCGGTCTGCTTCCTTGCAGTGGAGACATTCACTACAAAGGCCAAGACATCAGCTTGCTGACGGATAAAGAGCGATTTGATTTAAAGAAAGACGTTCAAATGGTGTTCCAAGACCCTTATGGCTCGCTTTCTCCACGTATGACGGTTGGTGAAATCATTACTGAAGGGTTGACCGTCCACCAGCCAACTATGACCAAGCAAGAACGCATGCAACGTGCGCGACAAGCGCTTGAAGAAGTGCGTTTGGAAGCGAACTCCATCAACCGTTACCCACACGAGTTTTCTGGTGGTCAGCGCCAACGTATCGCGATTGCACGTGCACTAATTCTTGAGCCTTCATTCATTCTTTTGGATGAACCGACTTCTGCCCTTGATCGCTCGGTTCAGTTAACCGTTATCGACCTTTTGAAAGATATTCAGCAGAAACATAACATCGGCTTCTTATTCATCAGCCACGACCTTAGTGTCGTCAAAGCCCTTTCAGACCGTGTATTAGTCATGCAAAAGGGAGAGGTAATGGAACAAGGCAGCGCAGACGAAATCTTCCACAACCCGAAAAATGACTATACCAAAAAGCTCATTGAGGCGTCATTTGACTTGGACGAATCGGAAGAAGCCGCCTAAGCTTAAAGTAGTAAATCGGTTTGGCCGCCGACTCAACGCCGACGCAAGGATGTGTCGGCGTTTTTCTTTACTTTGTTTCCATGTTAAGCGCACCCCATTAGAAATAGTGCGATATGGCTAGGTATCGAGTTCGAATGTGTTCAATCAGCAGTTTCACTTTATTCGGAGGCTGACGGGTAAACGGGTAGACCGCATAGATACCAAGTCGCTTGCCCACTTGCTCTGGGAACAAATCCACTAACTGGCCATTGCGAATATCATGATAAACCAAACAACGCGGCACATACGCAATCCCATGTCCACCTAAAGCCGCTTTACGCAATGCCGTGGCATTATCAGTAGAAAACGACCCCGATACACGAATAATGTAATTGCCCTCTTTCGCTTTAAACTCCCATTCACTCGCCCCTGTAGTTTGATAGGCGTATTGCAAACAGTTGTGCTCAGTAAGATCTTCTGGTTTGACGGGTTTACCGTTTCTCGCAATGTAAGCAGGTGAAGCGCATACAACCCATTGCGAATCCAAGATGTGACGGGCAATAAGGCTAGAGTCCTCTAAATAACCGGTTCGGATGACTAGGTCGTAGCCCCCATCAACAAGATCGACAAAACGATTGTCTAAAGACATGTCTACGCTAAGGCCCGGGTGCGTGTTACAAAACTCCGCTACGGCATCAGCCAAGATAAGGTCACCAGAAATAGTCGGTACAGACATCTTGATATGGCCACTGATGTTCTCACCAAACCCTGAAACCGCATCCATAGCTTCCAAAGTGGCTTGCTTCACATTTTTGGCACCATGCGTTAACGCCTTTCCTGCTTCGGTTAACGTCAATTTACGCGTCGTTCGATATAATAATTGCACACCTAGTTCTTCTTCTAGCCGCGCAATTCTCTTACTAACTACCGAATTTGTAAGGTTATTTACTTCTGCCACCTTACTAAAACTACCCATTTCAACCACTTGGGAAAACAGGATTAAATCATCTGCTCGCATTTTATTATGTCATTTTTGGAATTAATCATTTTCATTATTTCCCTATATCAATAAAAAATAAAGGGGTAAATTCACCTCGAATTAACACAATTATCACAAATATAAAATCTAAGAGACTCAACAGAGTCCAGATTAACGAGAGTAATCCCTATCCCAGAACGTGATGGGTCTGCCTGTACGAGGATGTACCAATGAGTCAAACTTTACTTGCCCTACTGGCGTTTTCACCAATTGTGGTGGCTGCCATTTTACTCGTTGGCCTTAATTGGCCAGCAAAGCGCGCGATGCCTGTCGCGTTTGGTCTAACCGTTGTGATCGCCCTTTTGGGGTGGGACATGTCTACCACACGCGTTTTAGCCTCTGTCTTTCAAGGGCTGGGCATTACAGTTGCGGTATTATGGATTGTATTTGGCGCAATCTTCCTACTAAACACGCTTAAGCACACCGGCGCGATCACGACGATTCGTAATGGCTTTACAAACATTTCACCAGATAGACGAGTCCAAGCCATCATCATTGCCTGGTGCTTTGGATCTTTCATTGAAGGCGCATCTGGCTTTGGTACGCCTGCCGCGATCGCGGCCCCACTACTGGTCGCAATTGGTTTCCCTGCCCTCGCCGCCGTTTTGATGGGCATGATGATTCAATCAACACCCGTCTCTTTTGGTGCGGTTGGTACACCGATTATCGTTGGTGTTAACAAGGGTTTAGATACTCACAATATCTCTGAAGCGCTGATCGCGAATGGATCAACTTGGGATGCTTACCTACAACAGATTACCTCTAGTGTCGCTCTGATTCATGCCAGCGTCGGTACGCTTATCCCTGTGCTTATGGCAATGATGCTCACACGCTTCTTCGGTAAGAATAAGAGCTGGACGGAAGGTCTCGACATTTTACCTTTCGCAATTTTCGCCGGCCTTTCATTTACTATTCCTTATGCGTTAACCGGTGTTTTCCTTGGCGCTGAATTCCCATCATTGATCGGTGGTCTGGTCGGCCTTGCTATCGTGGTTTCTGCTGCAAAACGTGGTTTCCTAGTACCGAAATCAACCTGGGATTTTGAAAGCGAAAACAAATGGCCTGCAGAATGGTTAGGGTCACTAAAAATCGATTTGGCAGACAATAAGACCAAGCCGATGAGCATGGCGATGGCGTGGTTCCCATACGTATTGTTAGCGGTTGTTCTTGTCGCGAGCCGCGTTAGCTCAGACTTTAAGGCAATGTTGACGGGCGTGAGCGTCTCTTTCTCTAACATTCTTGGAGAGACAGGCATCAGTGCGGCTATCCAACCTCTTTACTTACCAGGTGGCATTTTGGTCTTCGTTGCACTGGTTGCTGCGCTATTGCAATCTCGCAACGCTGCGCCGTTAGCAAAAGCATTTGGTGAGTCGAGCAAAACGCTCATTGGCGCAGGTTTTGTGCTGGTGTTTACCATCCCGATGGTGCGTATCTTCATCAACTCTGGTGTAAATGGATCAGATTTAGCGAGTATGCCTGTAACAACCGCAAACTTCGCAGCAGGTCTTGTCGGTGAAGCATTCCCAGCGCTTAGTGCAACAGTCGGCGCGTTGGGTGCCTTTATTGCCGGTTCTAACACTGTATCTAACATGATGTTTAGCCAATTCCAATTTGAAGTGGCGCAAACATTGTCTATCTCAAGTGCTGTCGTAGTGGCTCTACAAGCAGTTGGCGCTGCGGCAGGTAATATGATTGCTATTCACAATGTCGTAGCCGCTTCTGCCACTGTGGGCTTACTTGGCCGTGAAGGCGCGACACTGCGTAAGACAGTTATCCCGACTTTCTACTATCTTGTGGTTACAGGAACTATCGGTCTTATTGCCATCTACGGCTTACAAATCACCGATGCGTTAATGAAATAGACAAACAACACATTATGGCGTTAATACTTTTCCCCTGACAAGAACGGCACTAGTGTCACTCCAAATGGGTATTAACGCCACCTTAAACAGCTTTTGAACTAGCCTTCATAGAAAGGCCAAAATATCGACTTTAGGACTGAAATTATGATTATCTCTGCTTCCACTGATTACCGCAAAGCGGCCAAATCTAAGCTACCTCCGTTCCTATTTCATTATATTGATGGCGGTTCATACGGCGAACATACGCTAAGACGTAATACCGAAGACCTAGCAGAGATAGCTCTAAAACAGCGTGTCTTAAATGACATGTCAGAGCTTAGCCTAGATACTGAAATCTTTGGCGAGAAGTTCAACCTACCTATCGCCCTTTCACCTGTCGGTCTAACTGGCATGTACGCGCGCCGCGGTGAAGTGCAAGCCGCCAAAGCCGCAGAGAAAAAAGGCATCCCTTTTACCATGTCGACAGTGTCTGTGTGCCCAATTGAAGAAGTCGCCCCGGCAATTGAGCGACCAATGTGGTTTCAATTGTACGTATTAAAAGATCGTGGCTTCATGAAAAACGTGTTGGAACGCGCGAAAGCTGCTGGTGTTACGACACTAGTCTTTACGGTTGATATGCCTGTTCCTGGAGCTCGTTACCGCGACATGCATTCAGGGATGAGCGGCCCGAACGCGGCTGCTCGTCGTGTATTCCAAGCAATGCGCCATCCGCAATGGGCATTTGATGTCGGCTTGTTTGGCAAACCCCATGATTTGGGTAACATTTCCACCTATCGCGGTGAGCCGACGAAATTAGAAGACTACATTGGCTGGTTAGGTGAGAACTTCGACCCTTCAATCAGTTGGAAAGATCTGGAATGGATTCGTGACTTTTGGGATGGCCCAATGGTGATTAAAGGCATTCTTGATGAAGAAGATGCGAAAGATGCCGTCAGATTTGGCGCAGATGGCATTGTTGTCTCAAACCACGGAGGCCGTCAACTTGATGGAGTAATGTCTTCCGCCAAGGCGCTACCGAGCATTGCTGACGCTGTTAAAGGCGATATGAAGATCTTCGTTGATTCGGGTATCCGTACCGGTTTGGATGTGGTTCGCATGCTGGCGCTGGGAGCAGACTGCGCCATGTTAGGCCGTTCGTTCATCTATGCACTGGCCGCTCAAGGGCAAAACGGCGTTGAAAACCTACTCGACCTATACGAAAAAGAAATGCGTGTTGCGATGACCTTAACTGGTGCGAAAAGTATTCAAGATTTAAATCGCGATTCACTGGTCAACTTCTAACCCATTAATTTAATAGGTGTCACAGCAATTTTGCAGATTGTGTGACACCTTTTTCTCCGGCGTTCTCGCATATAACTAAAATTCCAACCAACGCCGTAACATCAGCACAAGGAAGCAACGATGGCGAACACCTTAACTCAGGCTACTTACGAGCAACTTGAAGCGTTGCTTGCCCTGCAAATATCCCCTGAACGTATCATCACCCAAGAGGCAAAACGTTTAGCTTACGGCACCGACGCGAGTTTTTATCGCTTGGTGCCGAAAATCGTTTTACGACTAAAGAATCTTGACGAAGTTATTTACGCTATACAAAGCTGCCGTGAAATGGGCGTTCACTTTACATTTCGCGCGGCGGGTACCAGCCTATCTGGCCAAGCGGTTTCAGACTCCGTTCTTATTACCCTAACTGACGATTGGCGTGGCCACCAAATACAAGATGAAGGCAATAAGATCTTGCTTCAACCGGGTGTAATAGGTGCTGATGCGAATAAATACCTTGCCCCCTTTAAACGTAAAATTGGCCCAGATCCGGCCTCTATCAACACTTGTAAAATCGGTGGTATTGCAGCAAACAACGCGAGTGGTATGTGTTGTGGCACTGCGCAAAACTCCTATCGCACTATAGACAGCATCAAGGTCGTCTTCAGTGATGGCACCCTGCTTGATACCTCTAGCAAGCAAAGCATTGAAGCATTTAAAACAACGCGCGCAGATATCTATCAAGGGCTCATTCAACTGGTCGAAGATACGCGCAGTAACACCGAACTCACTGAGCGTATTCAACATAAATATCGCCTTAAAAATACCACCGGCTATGCCCTGAATGCACTGGTCGACTTTAGCGATCCAATCGAGGTGCTGGAACACCTATTAATTGGCTCGGAAGGCACACTCGGCTTTATTGCTGAAATCACCTACAACACAGTAATAGAACATGAATTTAAAGCCTCTGCCCTACTTGTGTTTGCCGATATTGAAGAAGCCAGCCGCGCGGTCACAACCTTATCAAAAACGCCAGTCGCTGCAGTCGAGCTCATGGACGGTCGTGCACTTCGCTCTGTGGCCGATAAGCCCGGCATGCCCGAGTTTATGCCAAACTTAGATTTAGAGGCGGCCGCTTTGCTCGTTGAGACACACGCAAGCTGCAAAACCTCTTTGACAAATCAATGTGAAGCGATTTTAGATTCGCTATCAAACTATTCGATTGTCGAATCTGTACCCTTTACCTCTGACAGCAAAACCGTGGCGACACTCTGGGGAATTCGTAAAGGCATGTTCCCGGCAGTAGGCGCTGTTCGCGAAGTCGGTACCACAGTTATTATCGAAGATGTCGCTTTCCCTGTCGAAAACTTGGCGAGTGGTGTTCGTGATCTCCAATCTTTGTTTGATAAGTATCAATACAGTGAAGCGATTATTTTTGGTCATGCCTTAGAGGGCAACTTGCACTTCGTGTTTACTCAAGGTTTCGATTCACAAACCGAGATCGACCGATATGGCGGCTTTATGGATGATGTCGCTGACCTTGTCGCAGTAAAGTATCAAGGTTCACTGAAAGCGGAGCATGGCACTGGGCGAAACATGGCGCCTTATGTCGAGCTAGAATGGGGGAAAGATGGCTATGCACTAATGCAGCGAATCAAGGCGCTATTTGACCCAGAAGGCTTACTTAACCCGGGAGTGATTATTAATGACAACCCACATTCGCACATCGAAAACCTCAAACCCATGCCAGCAGCCGATGATATTGTCGATCGCTGCATCGAATGTGGATTTTGTGAGCCTGTTTGCCCGTCCCGTACACTGACTCTTTCTCCAAGACAACGTATTGTTCTATATCGAGAGCTGCAAAGACGCAAAGCTAACGGTGAAAATATAGAAGCATCAGAGCTTGAAAAAGTGTTTGAGTATCAAGGGTTAGATACATGCGCCGCAACTGGGTTATGTGCTGATCGTTGCCCCGTTGGAATCAATACGGGTGATCTCGTTAAACAATTACGCACAGCCAAATATAAGAAATTCACACCAATCGCAACATGGACAGCAAATCACTTTTCAACGACAACGTCGCTCACCCGCGCCTCGCTAAAAGCAAATCAAATTGCGGTGAAAGTGATTGGTGAAAATGGCGTTTCAAAAGTCACTAACGGTATTAGAAAGCTCACCAACAATAAAACGCCGATCTGGCTACCAGAAACACCGCAATCAAACAGCCATAACCTAAATCAAGCGCTCGAACTGTTAGTCAAATCGGATAAAAAAGTGGTTTACATGCCCTCATGTGCCTCTCGCACCATGGGACAGCAAACAAGTGCGCAAGACCAACGTAGCTTAACCGAAGTGACCCTCTCATTGATTAAGAAAGCAGGGTTTGAAGTGATCATTCCTGAAGGTATTGATGAGCAATGTTGCGGTATGCCTTATGACAGCAAAGGCATGACGGACATCGCTAAGAGCAAATCACAACAACTGGAACATCTGCTTTGGCAAGCAAGCTATGAAGGTGAATATCCCATTTTGATGGATACCAGCCCGTGTGCCAAACGTAGTATCGAAGAATTCACGCAGCCACTAGAAATTCTAGAACCGACTGGTTTTGTATCCAAGTATCTAATGCCCCACTTATCTCTGACTCCTGTGCAGGAGACAGTGATGTTGCATGTCACTTGTAGTTCACGTCGATTAGGCCTTGAAGGAGACATGCTCACTTTAGCCAAAGCCTGTGCCAGTGATGTGGTGTTACCTGAACATATTGCCTGTTGTGGCTGGGCTGGCGATAAGGGTTTTACTACGCCGGAACTCAACGCTGCTGCAGTACATCCGCTAAAAGAGCAAGTTCCTTCCAACTGTCGTCGTGGGTTCAGCAACAGTAGAACATGTGAGATTGGTTTGTCACACCATAGCGGGATTCCTTACCAATCTATTCTCTATTTGGTGGATGAAGTGAGCACTCCACTTTAACTTTTACGTTACTCTCAATCTAAACGGGACAGTTTGTTGAGCAAGTATGATTTGCAAAGATCCTGCTCGCAACTCTCCAGTTTTCAGTACTACTAATATGTTACAAGAGGTAATAATCAACGCATCCGTTTATTTCAATAAAAAGGAACGATCATGGAATTTGAGATGTTTGTCTGCGATGCCTTCACTCAGGAACGATTTAAAGGCAACCCTGCTGCCGTTGTACCTTTAAATGACTGGTTAAATGATGAGGTGATGTTAAACATCGCCAAAGAGAATAACCTATCTGAAACCGCATTTGTGAAGCAGATTGGTGTCGATCATTATGAGATTCGTTGGTTCTCTCCTATCTGTGAGATTGATTTCTGTGGCCATGCAACCCTTGCCTCTTCTTTCACTCTATTCCACTTCTTTGACGCAGGAGAGAGCATACTATTCGAAACCCGTTTTGTTGGCCCAATCCAAGTTGAAAAAGATCATTCCGGCCGCATTATGATGACATTCCCGTCAAGAACTCCTGAGCCTATTGAAGTACCCACTGCGCTACTTGAAGGGGTTTCGATTGAGCCAAAAGAGGTCTTACGTAACGGCCAAGCTTATTTTATCATTTACGGTTCTGAACAAGATGTCCTTGATATCACCACCAAAAATGACTACTTAAAAGCATTAGCACCGTATGGTGTCGTTGTGACCGCGGCATCAGAGCAATACGATTTTATTTCGCGCTATTTTTGGCCGGCAAACGGCGGAGACGAAGATCCCGTAACGGGCTCTATTCATGCTGGCCTGGCCCCTTACTGGGCGAATAAGTTAAACAAAACACATCTAAAAGCCTATCAAGCTTCCGAGCGCGGTGGCACGCTTTATTGCGATGTTACCCCTGAACATATCACTGTATCGGGTGATGCCGTACTCTACTCACGTGGCAAAATCTATATTTAAATTACGCCCAATAACTGGTGGTTATCATCGCTATAACTACCAGTATTTAGCCTCCTACCAATCATTTCCGTAATCTATACCTAAAACCAAGACCTATAGCCCTCTTGCGAGACAAACGTCACACAGCAACACTTGGTAACAAACAAAACGACGTTCATTATCATTCGCTGACTTTGGTCGACTAGGTTAAAACTCTTACTGAAAGATTTCGGAGTACAGCGATGAACACAGCACTTAAAACAACATTAGCCGCAGCCATTTCACTTCCTCTACTAACCGGTTGTGTCACTCCCGGCGAAGATGATGCTAACGCCATGACAAAAACTGGCGCAGCGGGTGGCGCGTTACTGGGTTTAACTTTAGGCGCTTTAACTGGTGAGCCTGAGTTAGCTGTAAAAGGTGCAATTGCTGGTGGTGTCACTGGCGGTGTAGCTGGTGCGCAAGCTGATATTCAAAGTAATCGCGATGGAATCCGCGCTAATTCACGCGATGATGCCATTGCTTCAATTGGCGGTGGTAACAATAATCAAAGCAGCGCGCAACAGAACTGGAACGAACTCAATAACTTTGTGGGCAACTGGAACGTTTCTATCCAAAACCACGATCAATCACTTAAAAATGTACACCCTGTGACAGCAACTGGCGCTCTCGCAAAAACAACGCAAGCAGACGTCAAGGTAACAAACGATCAAGGCATTAGTTTAACCGCCGCTTTTTCTTACACACCTGAAGCAGGCTACCAGCTAAATATCAGCAATAACTCTAAACAAGTTGAAGTTAATTTTGCGGGTGAATACCAACCAAACAACAACCGTTATAACTTCTACCCGACCAATGTGGCGGACGTAATTTATCAAGAGATCAATACTGCGGATATTCATGTAGAGCTTGGCTTTGCTGGACCAAACGTCTGGACAATTTCTAGCTACGCATTTATAGATGGAAGCCAGCAACAATTGCAAACATTCCGATTTACCAAATCATAAATCACCAAAAACACTAAGCCAGCTTGGGAGACCACGCTGGCTGTTTTGCTATTTAGACTAATCACTCAGATTTTAGGAATATCACTGGATAACAATCATCGAAAAGCAGTATTGTTATACCAACTTGTTCCATGGAGCATTGTATGAAAATCATCATATTACATGGTCTTTACATGCATGGAATGGTCATGCAGCCACTCAGCCGCAAGCTAAGAAGTTTGGGCTACCGAACCAAAGTATTGACCTATAATAGTGTCGCTATCAACCAACATCGATTATTCAACATGATCGATAATGCCTTAAGCCCAATAATGCCCAATATTTTAGTTGGCCATAGCCTCGGCGGCTTAGTCATTAAGCAATACCTTCACTCAAGACAGCCTAGCACTGATAAAATCTCGCATGTTGTTACCATCGGCACGCCTATACGCGGCGCATCTATTGTTACGCGGTTACAAAGCTTAGGCATGGGAACATTGCTCGGGAATTCACCGCTGTTTGGTTTACAAGAACACCATGACCAATGGCACTATCCGCAAAAGCTAGGCAGCATCGCAGGTACTTTGCCAATTGGAGCAAGAGCATTATTGCTGATGGACAGACGAGCGCCCTCTGACGGCACAGTAACGGTTGAAGAAACGAAAATAGAAGGAATGAGTGATCATATACAAGTGCCTAAAACTCATACCAGCCTTATCTATAGTGCTTTTGTGCCTGAGCAAATTGATTACTTTGTTCACAATGATGCGTTTAAGCACTAGGTTTAATTAGGCACCAAATCAAGCTTCGACTCGTTGACAAAGAAAGAGTAAAATCAGCTTTTTCCATACGATGATGAATTTATGAACAAAGCGACAGCATGGGGTTCAGCCACTACTCTACTTACCTTAATAGCGCTGATTTATCTTCTCGCTGGGGATTCACACTTCCCTTTCTGGCAGTGGCCTTATGAAGCGTTACAAGGGTTAGTATTTTCTTTCGTTTGGGGGTTTGGCATATCAGAAATACTCGGCTTTGCTTTCTCGATTGGCGTTTTCATCACCGTCGCTATCGTGAGTTTTGCGATCGGTCATAAGCTAGGACGTTGTTTCAACAAACCATAATCTATTAAAAAAACAGCCGCTTATTCGCGGCTGTTTTTTTATTTGCACCTTATTGAGCTGGCGTTAATGTGTATTTGCTCTTAAGAGCTTTAACACCAAATGCTTCTTCAATACGCTGCTTAAACTCTTCCATGGTAATAGATGCGGTCATACCATCTACATCTTTTAACGATTCAACACCGTAGCCATGAATCAGATAACGAGTGTAGAACCAAGTTCTATCGATAGGCTTATCTTTCAATGGATGGAGCGCCACTGCTAACTGTTTCGCAACCGTATTTAACTCACTCTGAGTCACGTCACTACGTAGCTCCGCAATCACTTTGTCAATCGCACTATCAATCTTATCGATATCTCCTGGTGCAACTTGCGCTTCAATTAACCAATCCGTGCTTGGTTCTTGATCATGCGCCACCGAGTAGGCATCTGGAGCGTAATCTAAACCTAATTCTTCACGTACATAGCTTGTCAATCGTTTAGACAGAAGACGCTGAATCATGTCATCGATAAACGCTGTTTTCGCGCTACTGGTTTGAGCTTGCGGGTTAGTCACTCGAACAAGATAAATACTATTTTGTTCGTTGTATTCAGGCATATCAATACGAACCTGAGGATCTAGGTTGTATGCGACTTTAAAACTCGGCTTTTCTTCACTTTCTAATGGAATTGAAGCGATAAAGTGACGCAGCAACGGGGTCAGCTCTTCAGGCGTCAAATCAGCGACTATCACCAATTTGTAACCACGATCCTTGGTAAATAAGGTGCGATGAACCTGACGAATTTGATCTGCTGTCACTGTCGCCAATTCTGGTGCTGTTATGAATGCATGGCGACTGGTCGGTAAATAGCTATTACGGTTAATTCCGCGCTCCCACTGGCCAATAGGTGTCGCTAAGTATCGTTGTTGATCTTGATAGCTCTCCTTGCGGATGGCCTCAATTTGACGTTCATCCACATTAATATTGGTTGAGATGTTGTAGATAACGTTAAACGCATCAGCGATCTTAGCTTTCGTTGTCCCCATTTCGATTCCATGATGAGTGAAATTGATAAATGGGAAAACTTCGATACTGTTTCGACGTAAGTAAGCGTCAAGTTCATTGCCTTTGAATTCACCGAGACCACTACGAACTACAACCGGAATTGCTAATTGGGACGCTGCATATAGCTCAGGCTCTAAGCTTGCTTTACCACCTTGACTCGCGTAGACAAGATTCACACTGTCGCCGATGGTTGAATCGGTTTCTAACCAAACTTCAACACCGTTTGAAAGTTGCCAAGTGTGGAAGCCTAACGCATTCGTTTGTTGACTAAGTACTGTTCCCTCTTTTGTCGGTAATGTCAGTTCAGAAGCAACACTTAATAGTGATAATGGCTTAGCGCCCTCTTCAGCTAATTTAGTTCGGACTGGGGAAATCTGCGTTGCCAACTGTTCAACGGATTCAGATTCATCAGCACCTAAAATAACAAAATACTCATCGTCTAAGATCGAACGAATTTGTTGATTTACGCGCTCTACATCAGCCACTTTTAACAATGCTTCAAGGCTCTGTTGATAATCTAATTTAGATTGACTGCTTTGTTTGGTTGAAATAGCCCAAACACGATCTTCTGCAAATGTAACCGCATCTTGCTGGCTCCAGTTATAGTCAATATCGTGTAGCAATTGTTGGTAGTAAGCTATTGAGCTGTCTGCCTCAGTTTGCGATACACCGTGATCACGCAATGACGCCAAAGTCTCTAAAAACAGATCTTGAGTCGCTTGTCGGTCTTCTTTCGCAAACGCCAATGAGAACAAAGCGTTGCGCTGATAGTTCATGTAGTAAGGCGTGACTGTTAGACTTTGTAACGGCATAGCAGAATCTTGGTAGACCGTTTCTAGGCGCTGGTAAATCAATTGCAGGGCAATTTCATCTAACCAAGATGCGAGTTGCTGCTCACGTGTATCAATTTTCGCAGGAGCACGCTCGATCACTAAGCTCAAGCTTGGTGCGTCAAACTCTCCAATAGTATCTGTGTAATCAGTTAGCGTTAGAGCAGGCTTCTCGATACTGTTGTCTGCAACGGAATCGGCCGCTTTCCAATCTGAAAATTTACTCCGAACAAGCTTTTCGATTTGTTCAACATTGATGTCACCTGTCACCACCACTTCCGTGTACTGTGGCTGATACCATGTCTCATAAAAAGCTCGGATTGATTCTGAAGTCGCATTCGCTACTGACGCTTTATTACCCACGGGATCGAGCGTTTCTAATGCAGTCCCATTAATTAAGTGATCGTAGTATTTTTCAGATAAGCTCTTTTGCTCATGTCGAGTGCGTCGGATCTCGCCCTGAATTACCCCTTTTTCTTTTTCGACTTCAGATGCAGACAATGTTAAGCCATCTGCTATATCTCTTAACCACATCATCCCAGGCTCTAGCTGCTGGTTATCTGGTAAGTCGAGTTTATATACGGTTTCGTAATAGCTGGTATACGCGTTAATGTCTGCTCCAAACGTAAGCCCTGCCGCTTCAAACATGGCTACCATGTCGTTTGAGGTAAAGTGCGTACTGCCATTGAAAGCCATATGCTCTAGAAAATGAGCATACCCTTTTTGTTGTTCTGTCTCTTGAGCTGAACCTGCATGGATAAATAAGCGCAAAGAAACAGGCTCGTTGTCCGAAGGATAGATGTGGTACTTGACGCCGTTTTCCAATTGCCCTGTCACCCAATTATTATCAGGCTCTATCGGTGTCACGCCATTTGGCTGAGTACATCCAATTAAAACAAAGGAAATTAGTAGTAATATTATTCTCATAGCCATACTTCTATTTATTGGTTTAGAGGCAAATATAACTCAAACATATGTTTTTGTTTATAAAATTAAGAAGATTTATAAAGCAATTTCTCATATTTGCAGTGATTTAATTTTCGACGTATACTTAATCGCAATTCGACGATTAACTATTTTAAATTATGTCTAATCAATGCAAATTAACCAATCAACAAGCGCTCTCTTCAACCCAAGCTCAACTAGAGCAAGAAGCGTTATTTGCCCAGCAGGCGAAAGCACTCTCACACCCAGCGCGCGTGCGCATCCTGAAAATCTTGGTCACACTGGATAGATTAGGTGGCTGCCTAAATAGCGATCTTGTTTCTGAGCTTGGCCTTGCACAATCGACGGTCTCTGAACATTTAAGAATTCTGAAACAAGCGCAGTTTATTATTGCCGAACCAAACCCGCCGAAAGTTTGCTATCGCGCAAACCAAGAGGCAATAGATGGTTTCAATGCGTTATTTTCTACCATCTTTAACTAGCTAAGTTTGCCACCATATTAGGCTGGTATTATTTTCACTCTTACTATCGCAATTCGACGATAAACGAATAGGATATTTTATGAGCACTCAACCTAAAGCGCTAAACGCAGCGAATAGCATGAGTTTTCTTGATCGCTACTTAACCATCTGGATCTTTGTCGCAATGGCAGTAGGTGTGGGCATTGGGGCACTGTTTCCTCAAGTAGCTACATGGAATGAATCCCTCTCAGTAGGAAGTACCAATATCCCTCTAGCGATTGGGCTTATTCTGATGATGTACCCGCCATTAGCCAAAGTAAATTACTCTCTACTTGGCAAAGTAAAACAAGACAAAAAGGCCATTACGCTTTCTTTAATTATGAACTGGCTAATCGGCCCCATTCTTATGTTTGTGCTTGCCTTGTTCTTCCTGGGTGATCATCCAGGCTATATGGTTGGTATCATACTGATTGGTCTTGCACGCTGTATCGCGATGGTGCTTGTTTGGAATGACATCGGTGGTGGAAATAAAGAATATGGCGCGGCACTTGTCGCAATTAACAGCGCATTCCAGATTGTCACATACAGCTTCATGGCGTGGCTTTTTATTACTGTATTGCCGCCTTTATTTGGTTACCAAGGCTTTGCTGTTGATATTTCCATGCTCGATATTGCTGAAAGCGTGTTTATCTACCTTGGAATTCCCTTCATTGCTGGCTTCTTAAGTCGTAAATGGCTTGTCGCGCTAAAAGGTGAACAGTGGTACAACGACGTCTTTATTCCTCGTATTTCACCTATTACCTTGATCGCGCTGCTTCTCACTATTGTGTTGATGTTCAGCTTAAAAGGCGAAATGATTCTTGAACTACCTATGGATGTGTTTCGAGTTGCCGTACCTCTCGCGATCTATTTTGTGGTGATGTTTTTCGTTAGCTTTTACGTTGGCAAAAAGCTGGGTATCGACTACGACAAAAACGCATCCATCGCCTTTACAGCAACAGGTAATAACTTTGAACTGGCTATCGCTGTCTCTATCGCTGTTTTTGGGATTAATTCAGACCAAGCCTTTGCTGGCGTTATTGGACCACTCATCGAAGTACCTGTTTTGATTGCTTTAGTTAATGTTGCGTTGAAGCTTAAAAACAAATACTCACTCAATCTCGCCAGATGAGCCTTCCCCTACTCTATATAACAAAGGAGCCGATTTGGCTCCTTTACTATTTCTAGGCTATGACTAAATCTGCTTCAGCACTGTGCTGCATACAACAGAAAATCGAATTCTGAGTAACCTCTTCAAATGGCATAGGTTTGTAGAAGTAATAACCTTGAATCAATGAGATATTTTGCTGGCCAACAAACTCCAGTTCTTCATAGGACTCTACCCCCTCGACGACAATCTCTGCACCTGTAATACGGACGAGTTCACTGGTCAATCTGAACATTTCTCGTCCATTTTTATATTTCAAGTTTGCCACCAGCGAGCGGTCAATTTTTACCTTGTCGAATTCAAACTTACACAAATAACCAATCGACGAGTAACCTGAACCAAAATCATCTAATGCGATTTTGATGCCCAAACTACGTAACTCTTGTAACACGCTCCAAGTTGTTTGCTCGTCTTGAATCAACAGCTCTTCCGTTATTTCAAGTTCAACTTGGTTAAATTGTACTTGGCTTTGCTCAATTAGATGCGTCACTGTTTTGGCAAATTCCGGCACAAGAAAAGTCTCAGGAGAAACATTAATTGACACCTTAAAGCTGGGTTCTGCTATCGCTAGTGGCGCTACTTCGCTTAACGCTTGCTTAATAACCCATAGATCAACATCAGAGGTCAATCCTAGCTTATTAAAGCTTGTGAGAAAGCTTGGGGGTGTGATGACACCATTATAAGAACGATGTCGAATCAGCACTTCAAGTGAGCTAACGCACTGCCTTTTGGTATCGTATTGTGGCTGATAAAATAGAACAAAATCACCATTTTGCTGGAGATCGCTGATCTCTTTTTGCGCCACTAAGTTTCCACTCATGTGCGGGAACAATCCAGAAATATTGCGATTACTTCCTACTTCCTCATAGTTAAAAAACTCATCAGAGGAGCTTTTCGAGAAAATGCCGTGATTACCAATCACTCGGTCCATCTTTCTAAAAAATGGTAGATAAATCGCAACGCCAACGGCAATTATCACAAGCTGGAGAATACTGGCACTCACATCGCCTCCAGTGGCCATATAGCCGCTGAGCACAGGGGGTGTCATCCAACTGATGAACTCTGAAACAGGCTGTACAAATCCAAGAGAAATTGCACCATACGCCAACAAGATACCTGCAATAGGCGCGAGCATAAATGGAACCAGTAGCACCGGATTGAATATCACCGGTAAGCCAAACAGTATGGGTTCGTTGATGTTAAAAATACTCAATACCAAGGCAGCAAGCGCTAAAGAGCGATACCCCTTATTCCGAGAGAAAAACAGCATGCAAAACACCAAACTCATCGTATTCCCAGCGCCACCCAATGCAGCATAAATATCATAAAAGTTGCTGGTCAAAATAGGCAATGGCGTGCCGAACTGCGCATTGAGCTCAAAACTTGATTGAGTCAGTGCATACAGCTCCGATTTATAAGGTGAAAAGATAATATGCCCGTTGATACCCACCGACCAAAACAGGTTTCTGGCAAACTCATACCAAATCGCATCAGACAATGAGTGTGTATCGAGCTGTGGCATTAGGCTCTGAATAAAACTGCTAGTTTGAAACCAGTAGCCGACACCGTAACCAACCAGTACATAAAATGTAACCAGCAACACGGTACCGAAAACCAAATTCAAAGACTGGTCGACAACATTTGGTAGCTCTGAGCGAATGATCCAGCGACGACGTAATAACCATCGTACTGAATAAGCGACGATAAAAGGCGTCACAATCGCTAGTGGATAGTTAGACGGAATCACCGACCCAGCATGCAGCAAGCCCCACTCGTTACACAAAATAACGTAGATCAGAAGAGATGGCGTGATAACAGTCGTACGTGACAGTTTATGGTAACGACCAAGGAACTGGGAGAAATAGACCAATAACAGTATTGGAAACATCTTCCAAATTAATGTACTGGCAAAAATAATCTTATTGGCGAGTTCAGGGTAGCCAAATAAATTGATGGCATTGCCGATTAACATGCTAAACGCAGAAAGCAGGGAAACCGGTAGTAGCATCACAAATACATTGCATAAACCGTTTACATACGCATTCTCCGAAATACGAGCAAAAAACGTATATACCAGCTTACTATTTACTAAGAACTTCATTGACTAAGCCTAATGTCACTTCAGTTGTCGGTACAATCCTAATCAGCTAATGATTTGCCTCTCTTTGCACCTTGAGCATCAAATCGACAACCACCAATTAGGAACGGTGATATATGCTTCATTCACGAAGCTTAAGGCTTATAAAAGTAGTATTTCCTTTCTCTATCGTTTTGTCTTACGGGCGAATTTTGTCCTATTTTCGCTTAAAAACTGATATAAGCAACAAGGCGCAACATACTTGTTTTTACTGATGAGATCGAATCAATCGCCTTATCGTCACGACAAAAGGATCTATTTAGCTGAACCGATAAAGCAAGAGCGTCATTTCCATAAGAAAATGACGCTCTTAACGATACGTTTTAAACGATTTGCGTAGCTATGAACTCGGCTCTTCCTTGGGAAAATGTTCTTCATAAAGCGCCATGAAATCTGCTCTTATTTCTTGCTCCAAGTGCGTGGCTTTATCCGTCGGGCAAAACAGCATAAAGTGCACCACTTGTTCCCCCGTCGCCCCACTAGTAATGTGAATGTGAGGCTCAGAGCCCGGCAAATCAACACCCGCATGTTTCTCAATCATGCTGTTGTAGCGTTTAGCAACATCGCTGAAATAACTAATGTGCTCATCAATCTTTTCTAACATTCCTGGCACCATGGGATAAAGGTTTACAAACCCAGGAACGATAATTGAAAAGTCATGATATACGTAGCGCTTCATGAAGTTGAGGTTCTTCACTGGATAGGTGAAAAACATACTATTCGGCAATGTGGCCGTTTTACCCGTGAAATGATATTGACCATGATAAAGATCGATCTCTTGAATCACAGTTGCCATCATATTGTGCTCAATCACTTCACCGCATATTTTCCCGACTTCAATCCAATCTCCAATACGGAAAGAGCGAGAACTGGCTCGCTGGATAGAGCCGGTAAAACAGAGAATGATCTCTTTCGATGCCACAACTATCGCAACCGCAATGGCCGTAACAGAGAGAGCAAACTCGTTAATCTCTGACTGCCATAGAACAAAGAGCAATAGCACCGTGATAACAAAGGTGCCATTTTTGGTGCGGGACATCCAGCTGCGCTGCTCTTCGGAAACAAATGCCACATCGCCGCGGATCTTATATAGAACAATTCGACGAATCAGCGAGATCAGCACAATAATCAATGCTGTAAAAATTAGTTTGTGAGTCAGAAGAAAATCGATAACGACTTGTACTTTCTCCATGCTCTACTCCCTTTCCTATTAGAATCAAAGGGGCATAATGCCCCTCTGGTTAGATTAAATAATGTCATTCACAATTGCTAAGGCGCAACCAAGTTTTCAGGTAAAGGCCCCTCTTTAAACACTATCAATGCACGTCGATTCAAAGCGTTAGCATCCACAGACTGCTCTTGTGTAATAGGGTTTAGTTCACCAAAAGACTTAACTTCCCATACATATTGGTTTGGATCTAGTTTGGTTTGCAAATATTGTTGCACAGAGTACGCTCTGCGCTCTGCAAGCGCCTCATTGTAACTAATTGAACCTTGATAATCGGTATGACCCGCTATCATTACGCGGCCATTTAGACCTTTTAAATTCTCTGCAAACTCATCAAGCGACGGTTTATCTATCGATTGCAATTCAGATTCGTCAAAATCAAAGTGAGACGTCATCGCAACAAACACTTTACGCTCTGGCTTTGGAGGATCGCAAAATGGGTTTTCTTGTTTGGTCTGCGTTTGTTCAAAGACGACATACGCTCGTCGGTTTTCTGCGTTGGCTTGAGTCGATGTGCCTGATACCAATGGCTTTGACTCACCGTAGTACTTCACTTCCCAGTCATAACGCTCCGCCTCTAACTGGCTCTGCATGTACGCTTTTACCGCTTCAGCACGGCGCAGTGACAGTTTCACGTTGTAATCCTCACTGCCTTGATAATCCGTATGGGCAACAATGGCGACCTGGCCGTGGAGATGACGGATACTATCAATGAGCTGATCAATCGATGCTTTGTCCTGCTCTTTTAACTCTGATTTATCGAAATCAAAGTGAGAAGCCATCGCGATGCGAATATCTCTTTCAGGAACGATACATTCTTGAATCAAGAATTTTTCGACCCTTGGATCACCAAATTTGTCGATGTTCTCTTTACTGACATACGCATCTGTTGAGCAGCCGATTAACCACATAGTAGAGCTTGCAACCAACAATCCAATGATACTGTTTTTCATGGTTATTCCTTAAATCTTACCCACTAGATTGATAAACACACCTTGCGCATCGTAATCGTCATCATTTGCCAGATTGCCATCAAAGCCTGAGAAGTTATAACCAACCCCAACTTTAAAGTTATCTGAAAGGTGTTTATTCACAGAAATGAGTGCGCCTTGCTCGAGCTCATCGTTTTGTGTATCAGTTTTCCAGTGATACTCACCTGTCACATCCCACTCTTTAATAATGTGGTACGAGGCACTCACACCATAAAGGTTAATGTTGCTTTCGACGGTTTCCACATTGCCAGAAGCGCGCTCAAAGTCTTCGGTTTTATCTTTGTGGGCATACTTTGCTCCAACATCGACTTTAGCATTTAGCGAATAAATCCCTTCAACTTCTATGATATGTGACTCCTCATTCGAGTAATCAACATCACGATCGAGATTGTCTTTGTCTGCGATGTAGGTATAGCGACTAAGCAAGTTGAGACGATCGTTATAGATTGGACGATAAGCAATGCCTGCTGAACCCTCAACAAAGCGAGCCAAAGTTTCGTCAGTCGATTTGCTAACCGACTTAGAGTAGTTGAACTTGCCAAATAGCGTATACTCATCGGTTAAATGATGGGTGTAGCGGTTGGTGGTGACAAACTGATCGACTTTGCGCTTTTGTGGATCAACGTTTTCGTTACCTTTGTCTTGTCTGAATTCAATCTTGTTTTTAAACGATACATCGTCAACATCAATGTTGGTCGTGAAGGTGATCGCTTTACGTTGTGTCACTTCCAACTTGCTTGGATCGATCTCGTTTTTCTTCTCAATCTCACCTTGTTGATAGCCGATACCAAAATCAATGTCGTCAGTCATATCGTAACCAAAACCAAACGAGTCAATACGGCCTTTACCGTTATTCTCATCGACAAATTGGTTTTCTTGATAGAAATCGACATTAGAGGTTAAATCAGCTCGCTGGCCAATCACCACGTTGTTCTGACCTTCATATGTGTCATCTTCATACGTCACATACGTTGAGTAGTTGTCAGTAATGTCATAGGTCGCGGTCGCTTCTGTTGCATCACCTCGATTACCCGTAGTGTATTGCGCGCCTAGCTTAAGATCATCAAAGACTCTAAATTCAGCGCCTACTGAGACACTGTCGTTATCATCATATTGATCTGACTTATCAACCGTTGTTTGGCCTTTAACATAGACGCTGTTATCGCTATCCCAAATGTAATCAGCTCTAAGACCAGCTAATGTTCCTTTGCCTTTTTCATTTTCACTGTTCAGTTCTTCAATCTGTTTACCAGCGGCGGAAACTTTGACATGTTCAGTGACTTTGAACTGGCCTTCTAATTCTGCTTGTTGAGTATCTGTGGTTTTCGTTCCGTCAGTTTCTGTCTCTTCCATTGACGTGTAGCGAGTCGAGAAGCTCAAACGATCCGTCGCTTGAAGGCGAAGCTCCGCTCCGTAGGACTCTTGTTCTAAGTCGTCACTTTGGCTTGCATAACTGTAACCCGCATCCTTAGACTTATACCAGGCTTTAACATCGTTACCGACCGCGCCAAAGATGGTCGGCGCAAGATCATACAAACTCGCGACACCTTTCACTTGAATTGAATCGCCTTCACGCTCTTCCAAGTCGCCACCAATCGGTGTAAAGGTTAAACCACCATCAAATGAGACGTAGTTTGAATCAGTCTGACGACCTTTACTATGAGCCCACTCCGCTTTCAAGTATGTGCCTTCGGTCGCTCGTAAAGTTAGGTCCGAACCGTATGATTCATAGTCTTGGTTATCACGCTCTTCAGTCGCGTAGTTTGCCCCAACACCAATATAATCGTTGGCCCAACCTTTTATTCGGCCGCCATAGGTCATAGCATCTCGAGCATCTTTTCCTTGAGGAACGTATTCGTAATCTACTGCTAAGTAGTTTTCATACCCACCAGCTGGAGAGTCATCAATAACACTGCCAAAGCTATCTGAAATGATATTGCTTAACGGGCGCATAAGAATAATTCGCCCTTGATATGGATCGATTTCGTAGTCGCGACCAGATTGCAGTGACACTTCTTTTTCCGAAATACCACTGTCTTTATTGACCACTTTTACGTAGACCTTATCACTGCCTGGAACGACTTCACCATGACGTAAGAAATACAAAGAGCCGCCCGTACCCAACAATTCATCATGTGCGAATGCAGAATCCGCCGAAGCTGCAAAGCCAACGACATTGAGTCGGTCTTCACCAAACTGAGTTGTGGAGCGTGTGCGATAATCGCCTTTGAAACCATATAGACTACGGTTGTAATCGTTATTATCGGTACCTGTTAGACCGGTATTGTAGTTACCCCAAAGAACTTGCGACTTATCATACTCTAGGTTCAAGTAAACCTTGCCTTTGGTATTAACCACTTTATGAATATTCGCGCCATCACCATAATTGCCGTAGTAGAGCTCATCATCGTCTTCTAAGATGTCAAAAACATCGGAGCTGTCAGCGGCGAAAGGATGTTTGAAGATGTCCTGAATCCGGCCATCTTTACTGTCGAAGTGTGTCGTTACGCGTAGCTTGTCACCAAATTTACCTTGGCTGAAATAAGCTATCCGACCTTGGTTATAGATATCATCTTGATATTGGTCATCAACACCTAAAGCCCCTGTATTACCCGTGACATGATTCTTACCGATATAAAAGTCGGCTAAACCCGCTTGAACGTAGTAAGTTTCAGGGATGCGAACATAGAGTTGGTAGCGACGCTCATAACCATTGTCGAAGATCACTTTTGTCGGGAACATGTACGCATCCGCAGGCAAAAACTGCTCCGCGTATAACTCACCATCTTCAACTTCAAACTCATCTTCGCCGATCACTACTTTATCGACACCTTTCAGGCCCGTGCCAATAAATTTAGCCAGACCAGCATTTGTTGGAATGTTGTGGCGCATTAGTTTCGCACGACCAAAGCTGCGAGAAATCTGCGCTTCACCATCATTGCGGTCTATATCAATTTCAGAGTCAGGACGAACCAAGTCAATCACGCCTATGGTTGTCACGTCCATATTGCCGTCTTTGTCCCAAGCCTTAAAACGAAACTGTAGCTGGTTCCCTACTGCAAATTGATAATCGATATCCGTTGTACCATCCCAAACCACATCGATATCATTGGCAACTTCTGTGCCTTCGATGATTTTCAGTGGTTGAGATAATGAACGATCTTCACCACGATAGATCTCTATTTGATAGCGATCCATGTAGTAGCTGTAATTTGAGCTAATGGTGAAGTTCACATCGTCTTGAAGCTTGCCTTCTGTGACCTCAAGCTCGTCACCCACACTGACGTCCAACACCGGATTGAAACGTGTGATATCGCGACTCGCCCAGATAGCGCCCTGATCTAAGTAGATTCGCGAGCTATCGTCTTGTTTATGTGCTTCGACTTCAATACCCGTTGTATTAGTGTCGAGTTTTTGTAATTGACTCGTATCCTTCGCCGCTACCATGGCTGGAATGGCGGCTAGGATACACACTGCAAGTTGAGTCTTTTTTAACGTATTCATAATTCTCCCACCAATCGTGTCATTATTTTGATTGTTCTATCCACGATTACTGTTTTTCTTCGACAGAAACGCTGAAGTTAAATTTGGTCAATTTATTCGGTGAAACTCTCTGTACTCTCGGATTCTCACTGATGACTTTCATTCCTGTCGGTAGAGAGTCGGTATCAACCTTAACCAAGAAGTTTTTACCTTTCTTATCCAATACCCACTGATCTGGTACATGGTAACGACCATACTGGTCGGTTTCGATCACAATGCCTTCAACCGTTAGTAAGCGAACGCCAGGAATACCATCTTCATAAATACCTTTATTCTCAATGACAATTTCCCATAGGTAATGGTCGCCATCTTTGTACAAGTTTCGGGTGATATCGAGATTCTCTGCAGACAGCCCCTCTTTGCGATCATCTACGTGTTGAGTAGTTATGTTCCCCTCACGATCAAATACAATTCGGCTACCGCCATCACTAACGACACTAAAGCTAAAGCCTTTATCGCTGCGAGTTGAAACCTGGAGCGCAACCTTGTTTGACTCAGGTAGAGTTCGGTTTCGAGAAACACCAAACAGCTTGTTGATCTCAACTCCTTCTACTAAAGCAGAGTCGAGGAAGGTCGCCTTCTTAGGTTGTTTCGTCGCATGACTGTAGTTGTGCTGATAGTCCCCTGTTTGCTCCATTTTAATCCCATAAACATGCCCTTGGTGTTTACCACCTTGGTGCTCATGATCTTTAAGCACTCGCTCGTGGCCATTTTTTACCACAATGGTCGAGTTCGGAATGTAGTCTTGGTCTGAAATATTGGCTGCTATGACTACGTCAAACGCCGTTGCATCCGCTTGGAAACCATCCTTGTTATGATCTTCAAAAACTTTGCCAATAATCGATGCAGTATCAAACACCTTATCCGGTAACACTTCTACCGTTGCTGTCGCAGTGTTGGATTTCACCACTAGCGCACCGGTCACCTGCCCTTCCGGCGGTGACATTGCAACTGCAGTATTTACATACTTACCAAACGTCGCGCCCACAGAAACTCGCAATAGATAACGAATACGCACTTTTTCGGTAATGGATTTATCCGATGTTCCGTAAGCCAACATATCGCCAACGTTGAACGTCAAACTACTAGTTACGGCTGGATCATCTGTGCTGACAACGTCATCGCCGGTATCAAACTCACCATCAGGGCCACTGTTGGTCATTTCCGTAGAGCCTGGTACATACGCGAAACCGGCAGGGAAGCGGTCAATCAACTTCACACCTTTAAATTCCGATTCGTTGTTGTTCTGAATGATCACCTCATATTCGATCACATCACCGACTTGAGCATCCGTTTTTAATGCTTCTTTAGAAACGAATAGATCGCCTTCATTGTCAGCAAATTTCTTAACATGAATGGTCACATCGTCAGACGCAGTCGTACCTGTCGCGGGATCGGTCACTGTAAAGGTGTTGGTAATATCATCGTCCAAACCTTTGTTAAGCTGACCTGTGATCGTAATTTCATAACCGTTAGCCATGTAAGGCAATAGATCAAGCGACAAGCTGCCATCAGGTAACATCAGATCTTTATCCGTGAATTGACCTTTAATTTGTCCTGTTGGCCACTCTTCTATCTTCATCGTCCACGTAGTGAACAGTGTATTTCCGTTCGCACCGACAAGCTTGCTGATCTCATCCACCATCTGAGCGCCAGAAACCGTTGCCGAGCCTTCGTTACTCACTTTTAGGATATACGTCAGCTCATCATCGTCATTGGTGTATTCCGCGTTCTCACCTTTCGTTGTGGTTTTGTCGATGGCAAAGCTCACTGCTTCAGGAACAATCATGGCACTCACTGTTTCAATCGTCGCATTGCGAGAGCGAGCAGCTTGTGTTGATAACGTTGACGTCGACTCATCGATCTTATGCGCGGTATTAATGATTTCGCCCATTGCGCGAGGATCGACCGCGCCAGTAACGACAAATTCCACAGTATCACCCGGCGCTATATCCATTGCGGCATTGATGTCGCTATTCGCAGCAATAGAGCCAGGCTCAACTTGAGTACGAGGATCGCTGCTATTAATATCGACCGTCCAATCAGTGAACGCATTAATCACTTCTCGATTACCTGATGTTAAATCTGGGCGAGTTTGAACCTTAATTCGGGACATCGCGTCACGCAGTAACACATCATTGGCGAAACCTTTACTGTCATTAAACAACTTAATTCTAAACGTTGCTTTCTCTCCAGCTTTGTAGATTGGGTTATCGGCTTGTTTAGTGATGATGACGTTGTCAGGCTCAGGCATTAAGCTTGCTACCGCAGTAAAGCGCTCAGGGCGGCCAGTGTTCACTGACATTGATGCTTTATTGTCGATCTGACCAATCGCGTACTCATTGACCTTGCCCTTAATAACGAGCTCCAAAGTATCATTTGGTGCTAAGTTAACAGTCGCATCCACCTCTCGGTTGCTTCCAGTTGGATCTGGAGAGATCGTTGTTAGCTCATTACCTTTATTGATAGCAATCGTCCAGCTTTCAAATGCCTTTTCTCCTTTTGCAAGAGCGGTATCTACCGTCATTGAATCCAACAAATCTTTCAGTTGAATACCCGCAACAAAGGCTTCGTTTTGGTTCGTTAATACCACACGGAACGTTGACTCTTTGCCTGGCTCATAAGTCATTTCCGTTTCGCTGCCCGTCTCACCAACGAATTTTTCCAGTTTTAAGGAAATTGGACGATGCTTAATTAACGCATCTGCCTTCAACTGGGCATCTCCAGAAAAATCAACCGTCACTTGGTTGTAGATATCCGTTGTCGCGTAGCGATTAACGATGCCATCTATGGTAAAGACAATTTGGCTGTTGGGCGCCATATCCGCCACAGTGTCTATATCGGGGTTACTGCCCGAAGGTAGGACTGTTAGTGATGAATCAATAGAGCTGATTTGTGTTTTAACAGTCCAGGTTTCAAATGCAGTGCCAAGCGTTCCATCAACCAAAGTGACCATGACATCATTCATTATGTCTTTGATGGCAACATTATCAGCAAAACCTTCGCCTTCATTTTTTACCGTTACCGTAAATTGCGCAGGCTGCCCGGCTTGGTAAAACTCTTGGTCAGCAAGCTTCGACACTGTAATCGCAGCTGGTTTCGGCTGAATAACTGCCGTTGGTTCGAATGTTTTGCCATCATATTCAACGTTAGCCGTGTTGACGATTTCACCAATGGCTTTGTCATCTATCTCGCCTGTTACGGTAAAAACAATCGTGTCATTCGGCGCAAGATCCACAATATTCTTAATATCTGTGTTCCAACTAAATGTATGACTATCAACGCTTGTCATTGGGTCACTGGCAACGTAGTCATAAGTCCAGCGGCTAAACGCTTGGCGATCAATACCATCAGCAGTTTGCACTTTGATTTCAGAGATGATGTCGTCGATAACAATATCGTTGGCGAACGCAGGCCCTTTATTATGAATGGTAATCGAGAATCCATTAACAGAGCCGGGCGTGTAAAATTCCTCCGTTGGCGTTTTCAGCACTTCAATTTCAGGAATTAAAGGGACACTCAATGCCTCATCAGATAATGTTTTGCCATCGTACTCAACTGTTACGTTGTTGCGCACTTCTCCTATAATTTGGGGTTTTAACGTTCCTTTGATCGTTAAAGTGATTGTATCTTCCGGGGCAATATCTACTTTGTTATCAATGTAATCACCAGACAACGCAGGAAGAATAGTCGTCCCTTTGTCAGAGACGCCCGTAATTTCAATACTGCCCGGTTCAAAGACCGAAATAGAACCGCCATAAATGGTATCGGAAGTGATGCTATTAACCAGATCCGTGACTTGGACATTGGTAGCCCAAACGCGCTGCGTATTTGTGAGAACAACGGTATAAGTCAAGGTGTCGCGAGCTTGGTAAACCGCTTTGTCGACTGATTTAGAGACTGTTACCTCTGCATCTATTGGCTGATATGTCGCGCTACCTTGCGCAGGTTCAACACCATCAGCTTCGGCAGTCACTTGATTAGTAATCGCACCAATAACATTACTCTTAACCGTACCTTCTAAGTGCAGTTCGATTTTTGATCCTGGTGCAAGCTGATATTCACCACTAAAGCCGTCAGCGCTATCAAAATCAGTCTGTTTAATCACTACACTCTGACTTGATGATGGGTCAGTAATTGTAAGAGTACTTTTTGATGCATCCCAAGAGTCAAACACACGCTCCGCGACTAAGCTATCGACAACATCAGTGCGAATGTCTGAAGCTAGATCTTCAATTCGGACATGGCTTAAATAACCAGAACCGTTGTTCTCCACCACAATATCGAACCCAATTGAATCACCTGGCGCGTATAATGCTGGGGAAAGTGAGGCTTGTTTGGTGACAACTAAGCTCCCTGGCTCAGGATAGATGTAGTGTTCGCGTAAGTCGTACTGCTTATTGTTGATGTACATGGTGTTGCCAAACTTACCAATAGCATCATTTCGAACCTTACCAACCACATCAATTTTTAGAATCGTTGGCTCCGCTGCCGCAGCGCCTAACTTGACTATGGCATCAATATCTCCAGAAGTTTGAATCGAACTCGCGTCGTTATGCGCTGCGCTAATATTCGACACAAATGCCGCCGTCGTACTCCAGCTCTCTAGTGCTGTTTGCATAGAGCCATCTGCTGTTTCAACGGTAAACTTAGAAATCTCATCTTCTAAGTGAATATCAACATTAGAGTCTGATTTGTTCGCCACCAGCATTGTAAAGCGTACTTCACCGCCGGGAACATAGGTTGGTGTATCTGTGCTTTTTAATGCAAGAATATTGGCATCACCTTGGCCTAAAACAATCTCGTTGGAGTTCTTTCCATCTATTTTTGCAACATTAGTGATAGTGCCTAGCGCATCAGCGTCAACCGTTCCTGATAGACCAAACACAACCTTATCGCCCGGCATTAGGTCAAAAGTCGCATCCAATGGTTTCGAACCTTGGTAACTACCATTAATATCAAAACGATCAGCGCTCGGGTGCTCGATTAGAGTCGTAGAGAAATCACTGAACGCTTTTGCGCCTGTCGATGTAGAGATCGTGTTCAGCTTGTCGACGATCGTGACATCGTTAGCAATACCTTCGCCTTGGTTCTCAACCGTGATTGTGTAACTCACTTGGCCATTCGGATTATATTCACAACCACTACCAGAGTTCGATGGGAACGAACAACTACTACTGTCTGCCGTTGTGTTAGTAACTAATTTTTCAAACACAAGCTTTGGCTCAACTGGTGGAATCACGTTTGTTTCCACGCTGTGATCACCGCCTGTAGCGCTATTAGCAGCAATAATACCTAATGCATCCGGTCGAATTGTGCCTTTGATTGTGAATTCAATTTCTTCACCCGGTGCAATATCTGCCACGATATCTAGATCGCCATTTGAATCGTAGCTAGGTAAATAGGTATCGATATCGCCATCAATGCCAGCGGTTACTGTGTGTGTTATTTGGGTATCGATAAAGGCTTGTTCTTCACTACCGCCAAGTACCTCAACAGTCACATCAGAAATAATGTCACGCAGTACGGAATTGTCACGCCAAACAGGTTCTGTATTGGTTACGGTGAAGCGGTAAACCACCTCTTCGCCTGGTTTGTACGAATCCCCTTTCGAGTAACTACGTCCACCAATAGAGATAATTTCCTTGTTCACATCCAGATTTGAATGATCTGGTTTGATCTGAGACTTACCAAAACCTGAACCGTTGTACTTTGGTGTAATAGTAATTGCCGTCATCGCATCATCACGAATCTGCGCTTCTACTTTAAAATCTATCCAACCACCTGGCGCAATTGAAAGCGTTGGGATATCAATATCTATATTTGTTCCGCCAATATAGGTACCGATGTCCGTTGTAATTTCATCAGAGGTTGTCGCAGTTATTACCCAAGTTGCCGGTTCATAAACCACACCATGTTGATTATCTGCTTCACCCGCTGCATCTTGTGCAATTTTCGATTTTAGCTTGGTAAATTGCTCTAATAAGCTTGAGTCATATTCAGTACCTTTTCCTTGGTTTTCCACACGTAAGTGATACACCACTTTTTGCGCATCGGGTATGTGGTTAAAGGTCTTCTTATTGGTCGTATAGCTCGCGTCAGTATAAGCTTTGTGAACTTTCTTTAAGTTAGAAGGAAGCATATCGACACGTTCAGAAGGCAGATTGTGCTTGTTGTCCACTTTCGCTACGTTCTTGATCGAGCCTACAGCTTTTTCCGAAATTTTCGCCTTAACAGTGTATTTGACGAAAGTACCCGAACTATCCATTGAGCTCGCCGCAATGTCGAACTTAGTATCAATATTCGAATTATCAGCAACAGAGCCAGGATCTGACAACTTACTTGCATCGACTTGCGTAGCAATAGTCCATGAATCAAATGCAGCTCCGACAGTGCCATCAAAGTAGTCTGTCGTTATGCCTCGAATATCATCAACAATAGCAATATCTTTTAAATGAACATTGTTGTTGTTTTTAAGCGTGATTTCGTACTCGATATAACCGCCAGGTGTATAGCCCCCCGTCAATTCTGTCGAGCCATCCTTATCGTAAATCTTGCTAACATGTTTCTCGAAGTCATACTTCTGCGTATCAGGTTTCGACTCTGCGCTGACCGTATCCCCATCCACTTGCAGTAAGTTGACGATATTACCTACCGCATACGCATTAACTGTTGCAGTAATGACGTAATCAACCGTTTCACCTGCAGCAATTGATGCATGAGTATTGATATCTTGGTTATCTGCAATCTTGCCATCTAGATCAACTTGTGAACCTGAAGTACCTCCAGAAATAACCGGCTTAACTGTCCAACCATCAACAAAAGCAAGACCGTTGCTACCGTCTAACAAATCAACGGTAACCTCAGAAATCTTGTCCACAATAGGAATATTGTACGCGCCGCCTTTTCCATCATTCTCTATCGTTAAGTGGTAAGTGATCGGCTTCCCAGGTTGATAGTTCTTTTCTTCTACTGTTTTAGTGAATGACAAATGGTAGTCATATGGGTTGACGGTAATACCGCCTATCGTGATATCACCTACCGCATCATCACGTACCACGCCTTCCACGGTGTAAAGTACGTAGTCCCCACCCGCTACATCTATCGTAGTCGTAATGTTTTCATTGTTCGCGACCGTACCATTCAAGGTGCCATCGGTGGTACCGTCACCGCCATCGCTATCTTCTTTCTCGACCCCTACATTAAAGCGATCGCTAAATGGATTTGCTTTTGTGCCATCCAGTAGAAGAACTTCAACACCTTTGATATTTTCAGCTACCTTGTGGTTGTTGTAATAGCCTTTATTAGAGCTCACTTTAACCTTGTAAGTTAACGTATCGCCTGGCGCATAGAATTGGCTCGCTTTACCATTAACTAATAACTGACGAGTAGTATTGCCGCCACTGTCTACACGCTCCATCTCATGGTGTGAAACATGCGACTCTTCAGATACCTGTTTGTAGTCACGGAAAATATACGCATCGTTCGCAATGATCGGTTCTAGCATGCCGCTTATGTCACGAGAACCAACAACGTTGTCTTTGATACGTGCTTTTATTTTTACAATGCGTGTTTCACCCGCCGCCAATGAGAACGAAGTATCAACACCACCCAAAGGATAGATCAAATCATCCGTTGTTCGGCCTTGCCAACCTTTACCATCACCGTAATCAAATTCCCAAAATTCGAATGGAGATTGTTCGCCAAAGTCAGCAGCATCATTGTCTTTCTTGTTCGCGAGAACCGACTTAATTTCAGTTAATGGATCGACTAGCTTTAAGTTGTCAGCGACGTTCTCACTGTTGTTTTGAAGGTAGATGAAATAGGTGACATCATCGCCCGGAGTAAAACGAGTCACATCTGCCGTTTTTAATATCGATACGTTGAGCTTTGCATCTCCGCTATCACCAATTTCCGCTGTGGCAGATTGATCCAGATTATTTATCGGATCATGGATCTCAACCGTGTTGGAAATCTCATACTTTTTGTAATCCTTTTTGACCAAACCTCGGATTTTATACGTCACAAAACCCATACCTTGGACCGTTTGAGGATCTATATCGATACGCGTATCGATATTGCCATTATTCGGATAGTTAGACTTGCTGTCAGGGAAACTACCTGTTTTATATGGAGAATTATTTTTGTCAGTGAAGGCTGTAATCTCCCATTCGGAAAATACATCCATGCCTTTGATATCATCTTTCACTCGAACTTCGTTCGCATACCCAGCTCCACGGTTGTACACCGTAATGTCAAACTCAACCCATTGACCTGGATAAAACTCGTTCTCTTTCGTCGTTTTAACGACCACAACATTAGGCGTTTTTGGATACACCGTTGCCGCATCTTGAGCCGATGATTGGGAATCAGAATCTGGCGTTTCTACAACCACGCTGTTAGAGAACTGTTTGTAAATGATTTCATCGCCGTTACTGCGATCGATTTGCGCAGTGATGGTGTAAATCACCTCAACGTTCGGCGCAATTTGAACTACGGTATCAAGATCCTTGTTATCTTCAAATTTACCAACGTTCGTGTACTTGCTGTTTCCATTTAGCTCTGGGTCATCGGAAACAATGTCAGCTGTGATCGTCCAAGATGAAAACACTTTTTTCGTTGCTGTATCAGGTTCAAGTAAGCCCGCTTCAATAGAAGAAATCGCATCTTTTACTTTTACGTTGGTTGCGTAGCCATTGCCTTTGGCATTTTTTAGGTGCAACTGGTAAGTGATTTCGTTTTCAAGTTTTGAGTAACTGGTTTTTTCGCTATTGAAGCCCGAGTCATTATTCGTCTTGACCGTCTTGTTAACTTCAATATCAAAATCTCGTGGATCAGAGCCACGGTCAGCATAAACTTCGCCATCAACAGTAACGCTGTTTTGTATATGATCATTGGCAAGCGGATCGGTTACCGCTTTAATCGTATAGATGACATAGCTGTGAGGCTCAATCGTAGCTTCCACATTAAGAATATCTGGGCTTGATACAGTTCCGGTTATTCCTGTGTCCGTTGCGTTTGCTGTACTTCCGTCCGCATTAAATGCTTCTGCAGTGATCGTCCAGCTATTGTAAGCAGGAATCACAGAGCCGTAGATGTCCAAAGTTTCGACTGCGCGAAGATCATCTATCACACGGACTTGGTTAGCAAAACCATCACCATCGTTATCGACTCTGATTGTGTAAGTCAGCACGTCACCAGATGAATAAAAACGATTATCAACATCTTTACTTGCTCGCAGGTTATCTTCTGGCATTTGAACACCAGAACCACTCTCTGACACGTTATCTGAACAAGCTGGGTTGTCATCCAAGATAAGCCCGATACTAGAATCACTCACTTCAGCCGTCAGCTTATAGATCACAGACTTGCCTGGCGCAATATCAGGTGACACTGTCACTGCACTTGTCGTCCAAGATCCGTAGTTATAGCTACCATGGTCGGTACCTAACTTATCTTCACTACTTGCAGGCTCCAACTTCCAACGTTTAAATGCAGCGCTTTCTGCCGCGCCACCCGCCTGCGCAGTTTGAACACAGGTTAGATCATCGACAACCTGAAGGTTATTCGCAAAATACTTGCTTGAAGCGTTAGAGACTTCAATCTCATACTCGATCGTGTTGCCCGGAATATACTGTGACTCTTTGGTTGTCTTAACTATTTTGATCTCAGGATCATTCACGTTCAGGACGCGCTCAGCCTTAACTTCCTCAGAAATCTGAGCGTCTTGGACGAGCTTACCGCTTTCATCATACACGCCAGCATTGGCACCTTGAATCTCACCAATCGCGACTGGAGAAATAGATGCCTTAACCAAATAGGTAATCGATTCGTTAGGATACATTGAGATAGTATCGTCAAAGCTAACATCGGTTTGGACCCCTGACATCTTATAGTCAGACACGGTTTTCTCACCTGAATCACTCACCTCAATGGTCCATGACGCAAATGGGTTGCCCGAAACGTCACTATGGTTATGCTCTGGTTTTAAATTGTTCCCTAAACCCAAATTAGCAACAAGATCCGCAATATTTTGTTTGATGTGATAGTTATGCGCTATCCCTGATCCCGTATTATTCACCTCTACAGTAAAACTACGTTCACCGGAGACTAAATACGGGCTCGATTTGCTCAAGGTATGTTCAATGGATACAACAGGCTGAGCAGGTGGTGTGATTTGCTCATTGCCTACAACATCGCCATCTTTCGTATGGCCTGTCGCAGAAGTAATGATGTCCCCGATAAGGGTATCGGCTACCTTTGTGGCAATGGTATATGTGAGTTTGCCACCGACCGCAATTTTCGCATCAGAAACCGAGAGGTCCCCCGATTTACTATATATTCCTAGGTCGCTGCCATTACCAGATTTCTTCCCTGAGATAGTAACAGAACTAAATGGGCTTATTTTCGCACCATTCATATCCGCGACACTTAGAGATTGAAATGCTTGCTCAATATCTAAACCTTGAACTTGATACGAACCAGTATTCTTGACCTTTAACGTGTAGGTTAAAGGCTGGCCCACAAGATATTCCGCTTTATCGGTGCTCAACTCTAAGCTGTATTGATATGGGACGGGATCAAAAGTACTTTCAGTGGTAGGAGTAAATCGCTCATTGGTACTATCACCGTCTACATCAGCGGATACCTGTGTTTTACCCAGTAAAATTGATCCTACAATATCTTCGTTGACTTTCGCTGAGAATTGGTAAGTCAGCGTACCATAAGGAAAAAGGACTGCATCAGTAACGACTAAGTTACCATCCGTTCCAGTTAACGTTCCAGGCCTTGAACCCCAACTGTTTGAGGGTGTAATGTTTAGTACACTTAACGCTTTCGCCGAGCCACTTTCCGTTGCAGCCATTGTGTCACCTACTGGGTCTTCAATAACTACGCCAGCAATACGTTTTGCTGTAGTATTTTTAACCAACACTTGATAATCAATGACTTGACCATTTTCATATGTCGAGTGCGTCGGAGAAACCGTAATTTCGATTTCAGCGGCAAAGGCTGTAGCACTAAATGCCAGTAGCAAAAAGAGCCAAAAGGCACTTATTCTAGAAGAAAGATGACTTAACAAAGCTGAGTTATCCCATTATCTTGGTTATTGTTATTGCGAACTATTTTATTTTTTGTGCATATAACAAAAGTTGAGCAAGCCGGGTATTATTCGTTTGAGCTCTATGCTTTTGTCACTTCTGTGTCAAAATGTATCTGAAAAAAGCAAAATGTAACAACTCATCGGGTGCACATTAGCTATTGGTGGAAGAAAGTCCGAAAAGCCCTACAAGCTGGCTATTTAAATCTCGCCGAGGTTATAAACTGACCAAATGTTTCGCACCAAACAATCACTGTATTGTAATTTGTCAGCTCAAGTTCTGGAGGAAGTGGTAACGTAAAACGATCAAAAGTATCGATATCACCAATTTGAACCATCTCTGATTTGTGTTTATTAAAATCGACTTCGGTTTCGATATAAATTGGGGATAAATAGAGCTTATAGTCGGGCCCAGGAGCTAATGTACCGACAAATGCAATGTTGTGCTCACTGATCGAGACAGAGCCCTCTCCCCAATGGAGAAAATCGCTGTCTTGGCGATCGCGTTGAAAAGAAGCCGTAAAAAGCGCGTTATTGGTTACACGCTCAACGACTTGCATGGAAGGTGATTGGGGCTGAGTAAGGATAGGCAAAGCGTATATACCCAACGCAAAACCTATCCCTCCAACTAAAAGGTGACTGGCAACAAGTAAAATCCTTTTCATCTCATCAACCTGAGTATTCAATACACCGATTAAATGTACACGATAATCAATGAGATATCAGTGTTGCATAGAGATATTATCTATAACTTATTGCTGTTTTTTCTGACAAGGTCACAATAACGTTTACTGCCTGCTCCATACCTTCGACTGAGATAAATTCATGGATACCGTGAAAGTTATAACCACCCGTAAAAATGTTTGGGCATGGTAAGCCCATAAATGACAATCTCGCGCCATCCGTCCCCCCTCTAATCGGTTTAATCAACGGTTCTACATCGCAGGCAATCATGGCTTGTTTGGCGAGCTCAATGATATGTGGGTGTGGCTCAACCATCTCTTTCATATTGAAGTAGCTATCGCTGAGCTTTAACTCAACACGGCCTTTCGTTAGTTGGCTATTTAGCTCATCCACTTTCTTTTGCATAAACACTTTGCGTGCTTCTAAGCCTTCACGTTCGAAATCACGGATGATGTAGCCGAGTTCACTGCGCGCAACAGACATTTCTGCCGATTTAAGATGATAGAAGCCTTCATAGCCCTCGGTAGTTTCGGGCGTTTCATCACTTGGCATCAACAATTGAAACTGCGCAGCAATATTCATTGAGTTGACCATCTTATCTTTTGCAGTACCTGGGTGCACATTGGTTCCATAACAAATCACATCTGCACTGGTCGCATTGAAATTCTCATACTCCAGTTCTCCAACAGGCCCGCCATCAATAGTATATGCCCACTGAGCACCAAATTTTTCAACGTCAAATAGATTGGCACCACGGCCGATTTCTTCATCTGGAGTGAACCCGATACAGATGTCACCGTGTGGAATATCTGGATTATTGATAAGTTCAGAAACAGCAGAAATGATCTCTGCAATACCAGCTTTATTATCAGCGCCGAGAAGCGTTGTGCCATCAGTAGTAATCAAATTATGGCCATGCAACTTGTGAAGATCTGGGTATTGGATAGGAGAAAGGACTTCATCTCCTTTGCCAAGTGCGATGTCTCCGCCTTGATAGTCTTCGACGAATTGCGGCTTTACATCTTTACCAGATGCATCCGGCGCGGTGTCCATATGGGCAACAAAACCAATTGCGGGTACTGGGTAGTCAACGTTACTTGGGAGTTTGGCCATTAGGTAGCCGTTCTTATCAAGAGTCACTTCACTCAAACCGAGCTCTATCAACTCATTTTTTAAGAATTCAGCAAAAGTAAATTGCCCCGCACTACTAGGGCAAGCAGAGTTATGAGGGTCAGATTGGGTGTCAAAAGTCACATAGCGAAGGAAGCGTTGTACAAGTTCGTTCATTATCATTCTCTTTTATTTGTAGTCGACGAATACGATAGCCAACCATCCTACGCCGATGAATTGAGAGAATTTTGCTATAAATCAGTTTTGTGAAAGATACTAATAATGAAAAAGCCCAAATCGTTTCCAATTTAGGCTTTATAAACACATCAACGGCGGTTAAAGCAGAATAAAGATACCTGCTAAACAAGCACTCATTAAGTTTGCTAAAGTACCTGCAAGTACTGCTTTGATACCAAGGTTAGCCACTTCCGCACGGCGCTCCGGTGCAATAACACCGATTGAACCTAGCTGAATTGCAATAGAACCAATATTAGCGAAACCACACAATGCAAAAGTAATGATGACTTGAGTATGCTCAGAAAGCAGCGCTTTATGCTCCACGAAATCGATGAAAGCAACAAACTCGTTCATAACGATTTTCTGACCAATGTAAGAGCCTGCAGCCAAAACTTCGTTTGATGGTACACCGATAACCCAAGCCAATGGTGAGAATAAGTAGCCAAACAGCGCTTGAAGAGTAATACCGGTAAAACCGACCAGTTCACCCAAGCTTTCAAGACCCGTGTTTACCATCGCAATCACGCTCACAAATGCAATCAACATGGTACCTACAGCAACCGCGACCTTCATTCCGTTCATTGCACCACTTGCAAGCGCGTCGATCACATTGCTTTCTTGAGCTTGGTCCATTTCAATGTTTGATTGATCAATCGGTGTCTCACGTTCAGGTACGATGATTTTCGCCATCATCAAACTGCCTGGAGCTGCCATAAAACTAGCAGCGATCAGGTACTTTAACTCTACACCTAGACCTGCATAGCCACCTAGTACACTACCGGCAACAGAAGCCATACCACCAGCCATCACAGCAAACAGTTCAGAACGAGTCATACGAGAAAGAAATGGACGAACAAGAAGTGGCGACTCGCCTTGTGAAAGGAAAATATTACCTGTGGCGACTAGTGATTCCGCTTTACTTGTACCTAGGAATTTCTGAATGCCACCACCAAGAAATTCGATGACTTTCTGCATAATACCGAGGTAATAAAGCGCTGAGATTAATGCACTGAAGAAAATGATAATAGGAAGGACACGAACTGCGAAGATAAAACCAGTATTTGCGAGATCGCCAAATAGGAAAGCAATACCTTCATCGGCAAAACCTAGTAAGCTAGAAACACCGCTACTTAAACTCGTTAGCGCAGCTTGACCCCAAGGAAAATAGAGGACCAACGCAGCAAAACCAACTTGAAGCATTAACGCGCGCGATACCGTTTTCCAATTGATCGACTTACGACTTTCTGACAGTAGAACCGCACACAACAGCAATACCGCGACACCGATTAAGCCAAATAAAACATTCATTAAAGATTACCTCTACAAGCATTGAATAAATAGCTGGTCCGGTCCGTGGGGTCATTCACTATTCCCTGTGACGGCTTGTATTGGTAGAGCATTGCTCTCAACCGGGCGGAAAGTATAACGAGGAAAAAGAGATATTCATCACATATTTTTACGCAAACGTTCAAGCGTTCACTCTGTAAGCAGTTCACTCTAAAATCAGCGGATTTGAGTTGAACCTCGACAAATTTCTGTATCTGTTTACAAGATTTTCATGGAGCAAGATCACAGTAAGAGGTATGTAATCGTTATCATTACAAAATAAAAGTTGGTGATTTCTGAATCGACTTCTAATTTTAAAGAGTGTTAATTAACGTACTACTGAACAGATACGTCTTCTAACAACGTCATTGGCTTGAAAAACACAACAATCTTTGCCCTGTGCATATACAGGGCTTTTTTTCGTTTGCATCTCGCGCAGCAAAAGCCTTGGGTATACAATACCTATCTAATCAATGCCCGAGAATAACCAATGCAACGCGACTATACGTATACTTCCCTTTCTCAATCTCCTCGTGAAGAACTTGAAGAATTAAGTATGAGAATGATTCAACGACTTGTACCTGATGAATCAATGACGGAGCTGTTTACTTTTGATCAATATGAAACAGAGAGCGAAGACAAGCTTCTCGAAGCTCGATTTGACGCGATGCTCCGTATGAGTGCTATTGCTCTAAGTGAAATCCCTGCTTTATTTGATGAATCGGAGAATAAGGAGCAAAACATTGTACGTATGCAACGTTTACTTCTCTGGCATTTTTATGCTTCTTCGTTCCAACTAGAATCAGCTATTCCATTAGAAGTACACTGTAACCACGTTGAAGTCATTCTAAAGCAAAGCCCAAAAAGTGCACTTGAATGGGTAACGACACTGACAGACCTTCTCCGTCAGTACTCGCAGATTGGTCAGAAGTAGTAATCCGCGCGCATGCTTTGCTCAATCTAAGCAAAACTTACAGCACCGGACTCTCGATCATCACCTTCAAGAGATTATCAAGAGTCCACAGTGACTCAATAGCGCGTTTTTCAATCGAGAAACTTCGCACACCAGTGTTTAATAACAGGTACTTTATCTACCTCTCATTGTTTTTGCGCTATCTCTTTCTTAATCTGCTCCACGCTTTTACCTGCAACCGCAATATTGGCATCCGGTTGTTCGCGTATAGAAACTAAAAATAGTTCTTTCGGTATTCCAGTAATTTCAACTGAAACTTCTGTCAACTTTTCAATCAGTTGTACTTTTACTTCATCCGTCAATTGACCCGATTCAAAAGCAATAAATGGCATAGTTCTTCCCTTAACGACTAGTGTATCCGAAAGGTATTATTTCACCTTCTCTTATGACAAAACAACGCTACGAGAGTAGTAGTCACCACCTAGCCCATTCGATTATTTCTGGGGCGGTAATGTAACCGCTATAAAAACTCGACTCCAAGCTTGGTATTAAGTCGATTTGTAACCATTAATTTCATTCAGACTAACTATGATTTTTACTCGAACTAACAAAACAAGAACTAGTTCAAATATTAAGTTCAATTCTATTCTGCTCTTTGAAGAAACCTTGATTTGTTATTTGCCATATAAATCTTTAAATGACTTGAACCCACTCCATTATGTACGCTTATAAAGCAGACAATTGATATTCTTTGACATGAAGGCTATGTTAGTTAAAACTTTTAAAAACAAAGGTAAATTACCATGGATAATTTGTTTAAATCAGCGGCAGAAAGTAATAAGCGTGCCCCAGTAACCACACTATTTGTTAAAAACGGATTTAAGATCTCAATGACTGATTTCGACCACGTAATTTTTTTCGGGATAATGTTAAAGTCAGCGCCCGCTTCGACGTAAAATCAAACCTAGAATCCGTGAGGATGTTACAAAAATAGACCATTTATTGAAGCTTAGCTGGTTAAACTACGGGGGTAGCCAGCTAACTCAAAACACTGTGTATTAGAACTCAATTCAATAAAAACCAAAAATCCTTAGATGCGAAAATCCATTCTAAACGCCTTGTTAGGTACTGAGAGGGCATGTGTGTAAAAGTGATTCTTTTATGTTTTCAGATACACTACTTAAATCACTCATATCAATATCATCCGCCTCGCTGATGCGGTTGTGATTTGCGAAGATAACCAGTTTATTCTTCTCAAAGGTTATATTTACATCAAAACCATTAGATTTAACTATCACCGCATCATCGCTAAAAGTAGCCGATTCAAACTGGGGATCATTAAACAATGTTCTTTCAATACAATCACTATCAATCCCACCATGAGTCTCGGTCGTGCTTGTATAAGACAATGAACTTTCATCATGAGTGGTATATTCAAACTTACAACCTGCAATAATTATTACGGAAAAGTATCCCGCCATCACTTTCTTCATATTTTATCCTTAATAAACTATTTATAGTCACACACCATAATTTTACCCTTACTCAGTAACACTGCTTGGCATGCAATAACTAGCTCGGATCAAAATTACATTTTCAGACTACTATAAGCAAGCAACTACTCAAGGGGCATCTGAAATTTTTGAGTGTGAAATCTAATTCGTAGTAGAGAGATTGCAACAATTTCAGAATAGAGAATATCAGTGAGTTACGGTGTTTATATCCTTAAATCCACCGGCGTACTTTTCTACAGTATTCTTCATATTCTATACCAAATTTTGTGTACATCATTTTCTCCTCATAAGATATATACCACCTATCAGTTATTAAAAAGAAGATAGCTGTTAATAAAAAAGATAAAAGAGAGCCACCCATTAGTATAGAGAAACCGAGCATTGCTATAGTGAATCCAAGATACATAGGGTTTCTAGTATATTGATAAATCCCACTCGTAACCAACACCGTTGGTTCATCGAACGTCTTAATATTAGTGTCGAATTTCTTGAATAATTGCTTACCTAAAATTGAAAGTACCAGACCAATACAAATAATAGGAATGCCAGTTAGGTTGTATGGAAAGTCAAATGACTTGGGAAGATCTACACCCCAACAAATAAAAGCCATAACAATGATAAAAATTAAGAACAAAAATGGTGGTAATAGTTTTTTCATCTCGACACTCCGCTATAGTAAAGCTTGAGTATATAAGAATCTATTATCAGTACCTTAACCTATGTTAAGTCCATCTCGCGACGAATACGAGACAACGAGACAACGTAACATCCGTAAAACCTAAATACATAGCGACATGGCGAAGAGGTATGTCTTACTGTCATCACCAAATTCATCTAAAAATTCCAAGTAGCGCTCCTTCGCAGACAACATAAGAAAGCCAGCCTCTCTCTTTTCTTTCTTTAAAACTAAGCGCTCAAACATCTTGCGCACTAAATCTCCCCAATTACTATTGGATTTTGAAAGTTTCAGCAAATTCGAGTAGCTTATCGAAGCGATAGTGCATTTTGTAAGCGCCTGAGCAAAAAACGGGCAAGGACTACCCTCAACAATTGAACTAATACTCGCAAAAGCCCCGCCTTGTCTTACCAGCGATTTATTACGCTCGTTACCATTTTTATCAATATAAAAATACCTGCCAACACCACGAAGAACAAAATGAACATCTAGAGGAAAATCGCCACTAGCAAAGATATACTCCTTCGAACAGCAACACCTAAAACTAAAAAATGGGAGAGCTGCATCCATATCAGCTTCGCTTAAAGTACCAATGTATGAGAGCGTGTCCAGCAACAGCTTTTTATCAGTATCTTCCATATCTTCATCTCAAATAAACGAACTAAAAAAAGCATAACGCTCTGTTAAGGGGTGAGCAACGCAATACTGAAGCCGCCGTATACAACCCTAAACACTAAAACTAACGCATAGTAAAAATGCCACGCGTTGCGAATCCCTCTTGAACAGTTTGTTAACTGAGCGCCTTTCAGTTTTCGCAGATCTTTCAGCCACTTTCGCCAAAGCTCGTTTTGCTAATTAATGATTAGCAAAGCTAACTCAAATATGTATTTAACCAAAAAATTACCATTTATCTTTAGTTTGAAATGCGTCTCACAACACCATGCTTCGGCGATGTAAGTGCGCCGAACTAATCGCGAATGCCTTATATTATTAGAAGGCTTTGTGCCACCTTTCACATCAGTAAACTTAAGTATCAAACTGAAATTAGTCGCATTAGCTCAGATAAGGAAACCGACCGAACACGCTAAATCTCTGAACCTAGAAACTGTATCATTGTGCTTTCGTATTTTCTGCGCCAGTTAACGCCCAATTAAGGGGTAAACAACGCTGCCACCCACACCTAAAGCATTGTGCCATAGACACTAAAATTGAAGTAGAAGCTAAAGTGCCAAGCGTTGAGAATCCCTCTTAAATTGCTTGTTATGTGCGTGCTAGCCTGTTGCACCGTTTAATTGCAACAAGTCCCATTTAGTACCATATAAGTCTTCGAACACGACTACTGTACCGTACTCTTCGACTCGCGGCTCTTCCAGAAATACCACACCATTTGATTTCATTAGCTCGTAATCGCGCCAAAAGTCATTGGTTTGTAGAAACAAGAATACACGACCGCCAGTTTGATTACCTACAGCATGAGATTGAGCCTCAGTGCTCGCTTGAGCTAGAAGTAAATTTGTACCATTAGAATTTGGAGGTGATACCTGCACCCAGCGCTTACCACCACCTAAATCGGTATCTTCGACCAATGTAAATTGAAGCTTCTGAGTATAGAACTCAATAGCGTCATCGTAGTTTTCAACGACTAGAGCTACATTACCGATTTGCTGCTGAACTGGCTTAGACATACTGAAATTCAATTTCCTCAAAACACTGATTCTACAATAATTTGTCGATTTTTCGAGAAAGCACATAACTCCCAATTAAGGGGTGAACAACGCCCTGTTAAGGGGTGAGCAACGCAATACCGATGCCGCCGCATACCACCTTAAACACTAAAACCAACGCATAGTGAAAATGCCACGCGTTGCGAATCACTCTTAAACAGATTGTTATGCTTCTTGGATTCAAGTACGAAGTGCGACACCACTGAAAAATAAAACAGTGAGATGCGATAATCATGATTTTGCTCCCGCCAAGAAGTAAAGCTATGAAATATACACACCTCACTGAGAAAGAAAGATA
>NZ_BLID01000002.1:47830-622044 GCF_009811315.1 Vibrio atypicus | reverse complement strand
AGTTCACTCAGCTCTACGCTAATGTCGGTGCTGTTGACCTCGCCAAAGCCTTCGTCTTCTGTGGCGGTCACTGTGATGTTGTGAACGTTCGCCGCCAATTCATAATCATTGGTGAACGCCGCGACACCCGCTGCAGTTAAGCTAATTTCACCAGAATTGGCATCGATTTCAAACAGAGGCTCATCCGCGTCATTGGTGACATTACTGGTGATGCTATAAGTAACGTTTTCGCCATCTGGGTCGCTGGCAGAGACAGTACCTATCACATCGTCTGCGGTAGAGTTTTCGTTGTAACTGAATTCGTAGTTACCGGACTCTGGGTCGGCATCGTTGAAGGTTGGCGGATTGTCATCAATATTCTGCTCATTTAAGAAAACATCAACGTCAACTGACTGCGGTTCTCCTTCACCATCCCCTTCTGTCACCGTAACAACAATACCATGTGCATTGCCTAAAACTTCATAATCATTGACATAGGCGGCGACACCCGCCTCTGTCAAACTTATCTCGCCAGTATCAGGATCAATTTGGAACAAGTCATTATTGTCATCATCTTGGATATTGGTAGCAATACTAAAAAGCAACACACTATTATCGGGATCGGTCGCTGCAACTTGCCCAATCGTAACACCAGCTTCTGTCCCTTCGTTATAGTCAAAGGAATACGAATCAACATCAAACGTTGAAAAGTCATCTTCAGTAGAACTATCTCCGACATTAACAAATTCTGGTAAATCATTGGTGCCGTCAATTGTCACAGTCACCGTGGACAACGTTCCATCCCCAGACTGAACCTCGAACTGCTCAGATACCAAATCGCCAATGTTTAATTCATCGAAAGCATGGTCTGCAACAAAGGTCCAATTACCATCACTATCAATTGAAAACTGTCCGTAGGTGCCCTGTACATCTGATTGGGAAATAAAGGTCGGGTCATCTGTATCTGAAGCAACCAGCGTTCCATTGATAACCCATGGCTCATCAGTTTCATCGACTCTGACATCATCATCGCCACTAATAAGTGCTTGCGTGGAAATAGAATCTTCAACAATATCTAATAATGCTAAGCTTTGCGTTTCAGATAACCCTTGAGATTCCAGACCAGAAGTATCAAAGCTCGTCTCTGCCAGAGTTTCCGCTCCAATTCGCTCAATGTCTCCCGACCCTGTTGGACTTGACCCATTTTGCCCACCGGCGGCGGTTGCAAACTCATCGTTTTGGGTTGGATCCACCCCTTGTTCAATTTGTTCAAAAATCGCCGCAATTTCATTGTCTAAATTGAGTTCGGTTAAGCCACCGTCGTCACTAACAAGCAGAGCTTCTACATCGGTTGTTTCTGTCGTTCCCTGACCGGTAACTACCACAACTTCACCAGGAGCAGGAGCCTCTCCAGGAAGTAACTCTCTCACTTGGCCGTTGGCATCGACGACCACTGTTGAATTGGCCAAAGCCAACGTCGCAATACTTTTAATATCCATAGTCAAACTTTCCCAGTTGTATGACTAATTCCGCAGCTTCTAAATGAAGCTCTCTCATTCGAACGTACTAGTGCATCCTATAAACCTAGTTGTCTCACAACTGATAAACCACTTAAAGACATAAAAGTGCCAACGAAAATTGATAATTAGATAACTAAAAGCATTATTTTATTTGATGTAAATCTCACTTCTTCATTGATTGAGCTAAGCTTTTCTTGATATTCCATACATTCTGACACTCCAAACTTACTTCATAAGTCGCAGACGGCTTCTGAATAAGGAGGCAACTTTGAACTGGAAAAAAAACCTAATAGTTAGCTGCATATTGTGTTTTAGCGCTGCGAGTAGCGCCCAAACGCTCGAACAGTCAGTCGCCATTACACTAGCAACAAACCCAGAAATTAGAGCAGTGTTCAATGAGTTCCAAAGTGCAGTAAAGCAAAACTCTGCAGCTGGAGGCGCTTATTTACCTAGCATTGACCTGGATGCAGGCATTGGATATGAACGTATAAACCCCGCAGATTCAACTGGACGAGATACTACAAACCTCACCCGAAAAGAGGCAACCGTGAGTTTGACGCAGCTTTTATGGGATGGCTCAGCCACATTAAATGATATGGATAGAACCGCCGCAGAAGCCGAATCCATACGTCTACAACTTTTGGCTGATGCTTCAGACTTAGCGTTAAAAGTAACGAGCATCTATTTAGAAGCGGTCAAAGCAACTGAGATTTTGGCTCTATCAGAAAGTAATCTAGCGGTTCATAAGGAAATCTATAAAGACATACGTAGGCGTGCAGAATCTGGAATTGGCTCTACTGCTGATGTATCACAAGTTGAGGCTCGTATCGCGAAAGCGCACGGTAATCTACTCGCGGCTCAGAACAACTTAATTGATACGCACACACAATTCAAAAGAGTTGTTGGACAAGATCCACTAGGGCTTATCTACCCAAGAGCAGACGAAGACAAACTTCCTTTGTCACTGACAGACGCGATTGTACAAGCGTATGACCAGCACCCTATCATAAAACTCTCAATGATTGATGTTGATGCGGCACGCTTCCAATATAAACAGTCTAAAGGCAGCTTCTACCCAACCTTCTCCATTGAAGCGAGTCAAACATGGCGTGATGATGCGGGTGGTGATGAGGGACGAGGAGAAGAAACGCTTGCGATGTTAAGAATGCGATACAACATCTACAACGGCGGATCCGATAGCGACCTTTCAGAACGGGCAGCATATCAACTTAATAAAGCAAAAGACCTACGAGATGATGCCTACCGACAAGTTGAAGAAAGCTTACGCCTTTCATGGAGTGCGCTAGATTTAACACTTCAACAAAAAAACTTTTTGGCTGACCATGTAGATTCTGCTGCTGAAACCGTTATCTCCTATGAGAAACAATATCGAATTGGTCAGAGAACCCTACTCGACCTGCTCAATACCGAAAACGAGTTGTTTGAAGCTCGTAAAGATTACTTAGACGCTCACTACGCAGAGCAATATGCAAAATACCGTGTTATGAATACCACCGGCATTTTACTTGATGCATTGCTAGTCGACACGCCTAAAGAGTGGACACAGCGAGTGGAGTATTGATTATGAAAACAATATACCTAGTCCCCCTTTCAGCGCTCACAGTCGCAATAACACAACCATCTTGGGCCGAAGACGAATATGAGTATATCGACGCACCAGTCGCGGAACAAATAGCCGATCTCACTGATGATGATAGAGATGGCGTCGTCAACGCTCGAGATCTTTGCCCTGCGACTCCTTCTGGAGCCCAAGTTGATAATGTTGGATGTGGCGAGTCTTTGAAAGAACAAGAGGAACGTCAATTGCGAATCCTATTTGCAAATGACTCCTATGAGATCAATCCAATCTTTTCTGATCAGATTCAAACCATGGCCGAGTTTCTTGAACGCTATCAATCAGCATCAATCCAAATCCAAGGGTTTGCGAGCAAAGTGGGATCACCCGAATACAATCTAGAGTTATCCAAAAAACGGGCCCACGCGGTGGAAGATGAACTGCTTTCCTTCTATGTCGAACCTGAGCGAGTCACTATTGTAGGATATGGTGAAACTCGACTAGAAGCAGAAGGTGACGACGAGACCTCACACGCACTTAATCGTAAGGTGACTGCGACTGTAGTTGGTTTGAAAGAAGAAGTTATTGAAGAGTGGACGATATTTACATCGAAAGAAAAATAACCTCACTCAGCAGCTAAAGTAAAAAAGCGCCTCAATATAAGAGGCGCTTTTCTGTATTAATGGATGTTGAGCTTAATGGTGAGACTTCACTTCGTTGGTGCTACCTGATTTTGCTTCTTTCGTTTCAGGTAGGGATAAGCGAAGTAACACATAACCTAAAATGGCAGCTGTAGTAGAGCCCATCAAGATACCTAGTCGAGCAAAAGTATCGTACTCTGCATTCGCTTGGCCAAATGCCAGCGACGAAATAAAGATGGACATGGTGAAACCGATACCACACAACACTGATACTGCGAAAATATTCTTGAAGTTAATTCCCTCAGGCAGTTTTGCTACTCCCAGTTTTACGGCCAACCAACTAAAGCTAAAGATACCCAGAGGTTTACCAATCAATAAGCCCAAAGCGATACCCAATGGTAGTGCTGCTGTTAAGCTAGATAGTGAAATACCTTCCAGTGAAATACCAGCATTGGCAAATGCAAACACAGGTAAAATCGCAAACGCCACGTATGGGTGAAGCGCATGCTCCATATGTTTCAGCGGAGAATATGAGCCTTTTTCACCTTTAAGAGGAATTGCGAAACCAATAACTACACCTGCAAGCGTTGCGTGAACACCTGATTTTAGTACCGCGAACCAAAGAATCAAACCAACGATCATATAAGGTGTCAGCTTCGTTACATGCTTAGAGTTGAGCATGAACAAGGCAGCTGTCATGGCAAATCCTATCGCCAGTGCCGTCGTAGATAAGTCACTGGTGTAGAACAGAGCGATAATAACAACAACACCAAGGTCATCGATAATCGCAAGTGCAAGCAAGAAGACTTTCAAGCTAACAGGAACTCGTTTACCCAATAGCGCCATAATACCCAGTGCAAACGCAATATCCGTCGCAGCAGGAATCGCCCAACCTTGAATGGCGGCAGCATCACCAAGGTTAAATAGTACATAAACAAGAGCAGGAGCTAACATACCACCAACGGCTGCAATCGCAGGGAAAATGGCTGTCTCTTTCGATTTAAGAGCACCTTCTAACAGTTCGCGCTTTACTTCCAAACCAATCAACATGAAGAAAACAGCCATCAGGCCATCATTAATCCAATGCGATACAGACATGCCGAGCACATAAGAGTGCAAGATACCTTGGTAAGCGTCATTTAATGGAGAGTTTGCAACAGTCATCGCGATGGCAGCGGCAATCACTAGTATAATTCCACCAGCAGACTCCATCTTGAAAAAATCGCGAATAATATCACTCATGATATCTTCCTTATATTTATTATGTTAATAAGCGATTAACAAAGAATACAGACGAGTGTATAGATAACAAAACCACAGGAAAAATCGCTTGTTTAGTGTTTTAATTTCGGTATTTCCGATGTAAATACGGTTATTGCCTTCTATTTTCCTGATCCAATTATAGGCAAGATGCGCAAATAACCCCAGAAAAGCAAAAGAGCGGCTTCTCATCTAGTGAGAAGCCGCTCTTAGTCTATGTAATTCAATAGTTAATAACCAGTAAGTTGTATAAAGCCTTTCGCATTATGGCTACCTGTCGCAGAAATAGGACCTTCCCAGTATGGAATCACAAAGGGCAACCATAATGATGAATTGAGTACCTTCGTCGTTAAACTGATGTCATAACGAGGAATATTAATGGTCCAATGCAATGGTACCTTCTTCGTCCCGCTTATGTACGTTGATTGCAGCGGAATCAAAGAGATTTCATCCGGCGCTATATCAATGACTTTCCCATCATTCGTTGCTAACGTACCAAAGATATAAGGCAGCTGCTTTTCATGACGATATCGACTGAGTGACAGCGTCGTTTCATCATCGAGATGTAAAACAAACCAGTCCCAACCTTGCTGCTGCTCAGTCATAAGGCCGCTCCCCCACTCCTTACTCATCCAAGCGCTTCCTTCAACTTGAATTAGCTTACTATGACCTAGCTTAAGCTCCCCTTTTACCCTTAAAAATGGTGCAGTTAGGTTATAGGATGCAACAGGGAGTAGATCATGCTTCTCTCTATACCCACGCTCACCAGGCAAGACATAAGGCCCTTTTACGGTCGTAGTTAGTGATAAATCGAAAGAATCAGAAGATGCCGTCAGTTGACCAGGAAACGGTGTCTTTCCTAGCGAGCGCCAATACCAGTTATCTATCCAAATTCGAAAAGGGGCATTAGACATACCTGCCTGACCAATGCCTCCTCGGGAGATACGCTGTTCACGCCAAACCTGACGACCATTACTAATAACTATATGAGAAGCATAGATTTGAGGGCTCAACCAACCCGTGAAGTCATTATCACTATGTGCGACTCTAAAGTAACTCCATTGCACTCCGTATTGTTCACCATGCTGGTCAGTGACATTCGCAAAGTAATGCCACCATTCATGTTGAAACTCATTGTGGAATGCGAAGTCTCGCGGCAAAACCACAGGAACATTAGGTAAAACCGGCTCAAACACTTTACTTGATTGGGCGGTTAATACTGAGCTCACCGCTTGGCTTGATTGAGATTGGTAATCTTGACTATAAAAATATAAGTAGTACGCCGTTGATAACAGGACAAAGATAACGACACATCCGACAATACTTCCAAGTAGTTTGCCTTTCCTTGTTGTCATTTACAGCGAGCTCCTCAACGATTTCATTGCCGTACCACGCACCATTCGTAACACAGGAAGCGCACCAGCTACAACCAGCGATAGCATGGCCAGCAACGCGGTATGTAAATACTCGCTTGGTATTAGTTGAAGCTCTAATGTCCAACCGAAAGATTGCTTAATGATGATATCAACCACTAGCCTCGCGAGAGCAAGACCGAGTGGCATCGCGATCAATATAGATATCGCGCCAAATACAAACAGTTGCAAGCTGCCCATTATGACTAACTCTTTACCTGACATTCCGAGGCAACGTAATAATGAAATATGTTTTTGTCTAGACACTTCGCCCGCAATCGTCGCAAAGAAAATACCAAAAACAGCGATGACAAGCGTGATGTTACCCAAAGTATCAGCGATAGAAAACGTTCGGTCAAACACCCTCATCGCTTGCTTATGAATATGGCTATTATCAAAGATACGTTCAGAATCAATCCTAAACACCGACTCCATCCGTCGTTTTAAACCGACAGGGTTCACACCTTCGTTCAGCACTGTTCCTAACGCAACGCTGCCACTACCCGCGAATGCATATAACCAGTTTCGGTGTGAAAGCAACACTTGATTGTATGGGTTGCCATAATCGTAATAGACGCCCACAACTTGCCAACCATGTCCCAATTTACCGGCTAAATCGATATAGTCGCCCGGTCTGATCCCCAGTTTAAGCGCCATCGATTCACTAACCATCACCCCTTTAGAATGATGCAAATGATACCAATAGTTAGGCACACCAAGTTTTACGGTTAGCGCATCAAGCTCCCCATCAGAGCCACCTGTACTGACTACCTGCAGCGCGCCACGAGAAGTATTGAGTTCTTTTTCCCAACGCCACCAAACTTTATCAACTTCAGGTTGTTTTCCAAGCCAGGTACTCATTCGAGCAGCTGCGTTGTTATTTGGGTAAATATACAAATCCGCAGCAAGGCGCTGGCTTAACCATTTATCTGTCGTGTCACGGAAACTTCCAACCATGGTTTCTACGCCAATATTAGCTGACATTGCTAACATAAACGCCATTGTCGCTACACCACGATAACTCATGCTCGCCGCCGCATCAGCGAAGAACCAACGTGCTTTTACCCAACGTAATGAATAAGAGAAACCATCAAAAACCTTCCAAATAAGGAAAGGAGTAAACAGCGCCACACTTAATAACATCAAGGCGATAATGACAAAGCCCGACTCTTGCGTTTGAGGCGCTTGATAAATCGCAATAGCCGCGACACAGAGAGCGCAGGCCAGAAGCGCTTGTATCGAAAACTCTGTACCCGCAAAACGGACCAAAGATAGACGCGTTGTAAGACGAATTGGTTGAGATCGTAGAAGACGAATGAGCGGCCACGCACAGGCAACAAACGCACCAATTAGAGATAGGTATAAACTGTACAGGCTCGCAGTCCAATTCCATTCAATCGCTAAACCAACGTTTGCATCGTAAAGGTCACCTAGACTGGATGAGACAGCCGGAATTAACTGATTTGCCAGCAATAGACCAAACAGATTGCCACACAACCAACTAACCGCAACGAGAAGTAACAGCTCAAGCATCAGTGCCTGCGCTAATTGCCAGCCAGACACGCCCGTTTGACGCAAGATTCCGACCAAAGGCTGACGCTGCACTAACGACAAAGACATGGCTTGATAAAAGATAAATAGCCCAACTAAGAAGGCTAACATTCCCATTGCGCTTAAATTAAGGTGGAATGCTTCCGTTAAGGACTCTAATTCAGCCCTAGAACTTCGGCTAAGCTCCATACCATTAGGTAAATATGCCTTTAATCGAGCCAGTTTTTCTGCTGGCATTTCGCTACAGGCAATCACAGAGATCCCAGAACTTCTTTCCAGCATACGCAGCAAAGACATGTCAGCAATGATACGCGTCCCATTCAACATGTTCTGAGTATCAATGACTACCGGCCCAAGCTTACTGCCATCATTCAAACGAATAAAATCGTTGTTCTGCCATTGCATATGTTCAGCCAAATCTTGACTGACCAAAATAGGAAACGGCGCTTGCATCAGTTTAAGGGTTGGGGCTTCTTGAAGAGTTAAACCCGATTGGAAGCTAAGCATCGCAACTGGGTCGATGCCAACCAGCATTAAATCGGCACCATCTTCGGTATGAACGTTTAAACTTTCAAACGGAGCACATTGATTAAATCCGTCACGGCGTAACTGAATATAAAAACCCTGAGGGATCTTATTGGTCGTATGCTTCGGACGAATTCGATAAGGTAAAGGATTGGAAAATAGCTTTTCGCCATGCTCATAACTTTGTCTTGCATGACTATTGATAGAGCTTACACCCACTAATAGCGAGACGCCTAAAGTAAGACCAAGCCAGACAAGAATGATTTGAAAAGGATAACGTCTGTAGTGGCCTAATAGCGCTTTAACTACGGGCCATAACATGAAGCTGTCCCCCTTGAAGGCGAATCTTACCTTCCATGTGCCCTGCTACTCGCTCACTGTGCGTGACCAACAACAGAGTACAATCTAACTGCTTGGTTAATGACGTAAGTAATCGCATGACAGCTTCTGCATTACGCTCATCCAAACTTCCCGTTGGCTCATCTGCCAATAGGATTTTAGGTTCCATGTATAGCGCTCGTGCAATAGCGGCTCGTTGTTGCTGACCACCAGACACCTCTTCAGGATAACGACCTAATAGAGGCATAAGATCTAACGCTGAAAGAATCTGTCTCCATAAACCTTGATCATCAGGCAGCCCTTTTAATTGACGACAAAATCGAATGTTATCGGCAATATTGAGCGTTGGAAGAAGGTTGAATTGCTGGAAAATTAGACCAATGTTGTTTCGTCGGTAAGCAGTACGCTTGCTTTCAGAGCTTTTATGCATAGTGAAGTTTGGGAACCAAATTTCACCAGAATCGACAGTATCTAGGCCAGCAATTAGATTGAGTAAGGTACTCTTTCCTGAGCCACTTTCGCCCATTAGAGCGACCTGTTCGCCTTGTTTTAATGACAACTCAGCACCTTGTAAAACTGGGTGAAACTCACCGCCATCTACATAGCCTTTACATAGGTCTGTTAGCTGAAGCATCAATACTCTCGAAAACAATAAAAATCGGACTGTGAATCTACACTAATTCGCTCGAACTAGAAAGTATTTTGGACACCAGATCACAAGATATGCATCAAAACACATTCGCTTACCGCTTTATGTCTAATTTTCGATCAAATTACGAATCCACTTACGAGTTTTCATTCTATATAGAGAGCCGAACCACTTAATGGCCTCTTCTGTTAAAAACAGTAAATAGATCCATTCAGGAGGCCAACCTAACCCAATAGCCGCGAACGCAGCGAGTGGGATACCAATCATCCATTGAGCCACAAGATCTTGATATAAACAGAATTTAACATCGCCGCCCGCTCTTAATACGCCGACAATGGTCATCATAGGCACGGAGCGCAAAACAATACCTAGGCTAAGCACCAACATGAATTTTTCGGCTAAAGCTCGCGTTTCCTGCGTGAGGGCAGTAAATGAATCCAGCACCAACCCCTGAACCATATAGAGCAAAGCAGCAACAATAATACCTACGATGACACTCAGTATCGTGACACCTATTGCTTGATAATAAACTTGCTCATAATTCTTCGCGCCAATCTGATTGCCAACAAGGACGGCAGCCGCATTCGACATACCAATTAGCAGCGCCAAAGAGATCGACTCAACTGGTGTCATTACGGACAGCGCAGCCAAACCTTGAACGCCTGAGTGACCTAAAATGGCATGATAAGCAAATAAACCACCCGCCCATGCAAAGAAGTTAAACGTTGTAGGTAAAGAGAGCTTAAGAAATTTCACAATGCGTGGCCATTCCATCACATCACGAATATCGCCAATGCCAAACGCCAACAAATGCTTTTTAAGATGTAGGTAACTAAACAGGGTCAGTACTTCGATTGCTCCGCTCAGCACTGTGGCTATCGCCGCCCCTTTGATACCCATTGCAGGAACGCCAAACTTACCGAATATCAACACCCAGTTAAGGAAGATATTCGACACAATGCCAATACCACTAAAGAAAGTGCTCACGCCCGGTTTATGCATCGCCCTTAAACCAACAGACATGCTAGCTACACAAGCCACAGCAAACATTGTAATGGAGGTGATCACCAAATACTCTGCACCTAACGCAATAACTTCTTGTGAGTCCGTCGCTAGACTCATAATTTGAGTAGGAAACAGAATAAACAACGAAGCAGTCAGAGCCGCAAAGATCGTAGAAATAAGCCAAGTAAGGGCGGTACTTTGACGCACACCTTTTTTGTCTCCCGCTCCCCAGTATTGCGCAGTCAAAAGCGCACCACCCGTGGTAACGCCCACTAGCATAATTGTCGTCACGAATGTCGCACGCGCTGCCACACCGACAGCAGCGATTTCCGCCTCACCTAACTGGCCAAGCATCAATACATCGACAAGGCTTCGGCTAGAGAACATAATACTTTGCAACGTGATCGGCAGTGCTATCGCAATCAAGCGGCGGATAAAATCGCCTTTGGTATGGTATAAGATTTTAGAAACCATGATTAACACCGACCTTGTACAAGAGTCTGAAAAATAGGAAAAATTGGCTGACTATTATATGCTCAGTGAATATTTCAAGCCATAAGTTTCATAAGGGATTGTGATGAAAAAAGTTCTGGTTCTGGGAGCATCTGGTTATGTAGGCTCCCAACTGCTTACTCAGCTATGTGATAAGGGCTACTTAGTCACGGCAGCAGCAAGACAGATTGACTATCTAGCGTCGCGAGTGACACCTCACCCTAACCTCTCAATAACTTTTTTGGATTTAGCCGACAGAGACGCAACACAAGCACTGATTCCACAGTTTGACCTTATTTACTTTCTTGTCCATGGAATGGCTCATGGTCATGACTTTCTCGACTATGAATTATCACTCGCCGAAAACTTTCGTCATGCCTTAACCAATAGTAAGGTTCAACATGTCATATATTTAAGTGCTATTCAGCCACAAACAGGTAACTCAGAACATTTAAAAGCACGTAGGATGACGGGCGAAATCTTACGTAAATCTGGTGTACCTATCACAGAATTGCGGGCAGGCGTTATTATTGGTGCCGGCTCAGCGGCATTCGAAATCATGCGTGATTTTGTTTATAACATGCCGCTACTTATTACACCGAAATGGGTCGATTCTAAAGCCAATCCCATTGCCCTTCACAACTTAAATCACTATCTGCTTTGTTTTTCAGAGGAGCTTCCAACAGAATCGTCTCTGTATGAAGTTGGAGGGCCTGACACCCTCAGCTATCGTGAGCAGTTTAAAGTGATTGGTCATGTGATCAACAAACCAGTAAAGCTTTGGTCTACTCCCCTGCTGACACCCAAACTTGCGTCACAATGGCTTGGGGTAGTGACTTCCGTTCCTTCCAGTATTGGAGCTGCACTGCTCTCAGGCTTAGAGCATGATTTCATTGCAGAATCGGACGCCATCCGCACCCGCTTTCCCCAGCCTTTAATCCCATTTAAACAGATGGTTGAAGAAAGCATTGCTGCTGAGGGCACGTTCGTTCGCAGCGAAGTATGGGGATTTGAACCCGCAGCACTTCAGCGATGGCAACCGGGATACGGCTACTACCCGAAACAAACTGGCGCCACGATAGAGACAGAATTAAGCTCCGATACCCTATGGCAAATTGTGAAGCAGATCGGTAGCCGAAAGGAAGGCTACTTCTTTGCTAACATCCTTTGGCGTACTAGGGAATGGCTGGATCTATTGTTTGGCGGAGGAAGACCTATTAGACGTTCGCCAGAAGGTCCCGAGTTGAAAGTGGGTGACTTTATTGACTCGTGGAAGGTAATTCGCTGTGAGCCAAATCAGTTCCTTTCGCTATTCTTTGGCATGAAAGGCCCGGGGCTCGGTCGATTGGAGTTTACTCTCGAAGATTTAGGAGACCGTCGACGATTAAATGTTACCGCTTGGTGGCACCCTCAAGGTTTACCCGGCCTACTCTATTGGTTTGCGATGATGCCAGCGCATATGTTCATTTTTAAAGGTATGGTCAAAGCGATTGTCCGCAAAGCAAAAGAGCTCCCTTAAAGGAAGCTCTTTTTTAGCATAAATAACACCTAACTTAAGCTTGTAGGCTTAATGGAATTTCCGCTAAATGAAGGCCGCGGTTATTTGGGTACACCAAATATTCACCGTGGTATTTGACGTTAGATTTGTAGTCAGTCACTTTATGAACCATAAAGCCAGCCTCTGCCGCTTTTTCAATAAAGTCTGCGTGATGACCACGAACAAACCAACTCATTGGCTTAATCATGGTTTCACCTTCAAAGCAACTTTCACATTGCTCGGTACACATGGCTAATGAATTAGGGCCGTCAGTGAAGATTTGAACTTTGCCACAATCAACCAACTCTTCCGATGTTGTGATCTCCCAACCTTGCTGTTCCATCATATCGATAAAGTCATTGATCTCTTTATCTTTGATGATGCGATCTTCTTGGCCTTGTGGAAGAAATTGACCGTAAAACTTAGAAATACGCTGGAAGGTAGACATCAAGCTTGCCTGATTGCCTTTTGAACGCCCCATCTTTTGCCAACGAATCAGATCGCTACTGACAACGCGGTGAAAACGTTGCGCCTTAATTGCGCGAGTGATCCAACGTAATAAATAGAGGTTATTGGCCGCTGGTGCATTCACCGCTTTACCTGATTTATGTTCTGCATCTAACTCAGTTAGAGCCGTATTCACTAAGTTTTGAATTTCAATCGTGTATTCAGACATTACGCCTTTCTTCCAAATATCCAGTAAAACGCGGCAGACAGAATAGAACATGCTGTCATCACCGTAATCATTGGCCAAGTTACTCCGCCAGGCATAATTGCAACAATCGCCCCCACTAAAGAGCCGATACCAAAACGCAAGGTGCCAGCCAGTGAAGAAGCGGTGCCTGCCATGGTTGGGTAGCTGCTTAACAGCAAGCCCATACTGTTACTGCCAATCGTTGACAAGGTACCAATAAACATGACCACGAAAGGTACTGTGCCCCATAGCCCAAGGTCAAGCATCCAACCAACAAAAAGACCGATCCCGGCGATGAGTTGAACAGTTAAGCCAAATCGAAGCATATTATGGGAGCCCACCTTTTTGACCAAGCGGCCATTGATGCTGGTCATGATGATCATAGCAACAATGTTTAAACCAAATAGGTAACCAAATTGATCGGGTTGAACACCGTAAATATCAATATAGACAAAGGAACCAGCAGTCAAAAAGGCAAACATGCCGGAAAACGAAAAAGCGCCGGAAAGAATCAAACCCAATGCAACTGGGTTAGTGAACAATTTGGCGTAGTTACGCATGGTTGTGCCAAATCGAAGCGGCTGCTTTTTCTCAGGCGTTAGCGTTTCCGGGATCTTCCAAAGCACCAGTAAAATCACCATCACAGAGAATGCGGCCAAAATCCAGAAAATCGCTCGCCATCCAAACCATACGGCGACATGACCACCTATCATCGGCGCAACCAGTGGTGCTACGGTCATAACTAGTGTGACAAAAGACATCGCACGAGCAAAATCTTCACGGTCAAACATATCGCGCACGACCGCTTGAATGATCACAGCGGCAGCTGCACCAGCAAAACCCTGCGCGGCACGGACCCAAGTTAATGCCTCAATACCACTCGAAGTTGCGCTCACCACAGATGCTAAACCAAAGAATAGAACTCCAAGAATCAATACTGGGCGACGACCATAGCTATCCGCCAAAGGCCCATGAATAAGCTGACCAATCGCAAAGCCCGCGGTATACGCTGTTAAGGTGATTTGCACCGCCCCTTCCGTAACACCTAGATCGCGAGCAATCGTCGGCATCGCAGGTAAATACATATCGATGGCGAGTGGTGTTAGCGCACCTATTGCCCCTAAGACAAGGAAGAAAAGAAAACTGATTTGGGGCGTTTGGATTTGCTGTGTTGCAGAGTTAGACATACTTCTCCTACTCGGTTGCGTTAGACTTGCAGCCTCCTTGCTGCAACCAAACAGAAACAAAAGACCCGCGTCCGCGAGCCTTGAATCGATCTATATTCAAACAAATGGATACAAAAGACTAGTTCCCATTTGGAATTAAACTATTTCCCGAAGGCTGGATTAATTCCAGACTGAAGCAATTTCTTCTTCGGTCAGCGAGCGATATTCGCCTGGCTCTAGGGAGTAGTCTAATTCAATCGCACCAATACGCTCTCGGTGAAGGTGTTCAACCTTGTTACCCAATGCCGCGAACATACGCTTCACTTGATGGTACTTACCTTCAGTAATCGTCAAAAGAAGTTCGTTTTCATCAGCATTGACGATTTCCAATTTAGCTGGAAGAGTTGGTTCTTTCTCATTTCGAAGCTCAACGCCTTCTGCCAGTTTTTCAGCGTAATCTTCACCAATTGGATCCACGAGCCACACTCGGTACGTCTTCTCACATTTACGTTTAGGTGAAGTAATACGGTGTGACCATTGACCATCATCAGTAATCAAGACTAAACCGGTTGTATCCACATCTAAGCGGCCCGCAAAATGGAGAGCATCAATCTTAACTTCATCTAACAAAGCAAACGCGGTTTGATTCGAGCTGTCTTCATGCGAACAGACAAAACCATCCGGTTTAAAAAGCATAAAATAGCGTGGACCTGGCTTAGGAATCGTACGACCTTGCCATTCAACCACACAGTCATCAGTCACTTTTACTGAGCCGCTCTTTTTCACTTCATCATTAACGGTAACGTCACCGCTTCGGATGATGATCGTTGCTTCTTTACGTGTTGCACCAAGTGCATCACACAAATATTTATCTAAACGCATGAATACCTCATTTTTGTTTGCTGGGGTATTATAGTGCGACTGAAACAAATAGTTGAGCTATTTCACAAAATTTATGTACACACTTCGCCCTTATCAATCCGACTCAGTGAAATCTGTTATCCACTACTTCCGTAAGCATTCTTCTCCTGCGGTATTGGTCTTGCCAACTGGTGCGGGGAAAAGCCTCGTGATTGCAGAACTAGCACGATTAGCCAAAGGGCGCGTATTAGTATTAGCGCACGTTAAAGAGCTCGTAGAGCAAAACCATGCCAAGTATGAAGGGTATGATCTAAAGGGTTCGATTTACTCGGCGGGTCTTGGTCGAAAAGAGACCGACCAACAAGTCGTGTTCGCTTCCGTACAATCAGTAGTTCGCAACCTTGATGACTTTAAAAATCAATTTTCGCTTCTAGTTATTGATGAGTGCCACCGCGTACCAGATAACAAAAACACCAGCTACCAAAAAGTCATTAGCCATCTGCGAGAATTAAACTCAGGAATTAAAGTCCTAGGTTTAACCGCAACCCCTTATCGCTTAGGTATGGGGTGGATCTATCAATATCACACTCGTGGCCTTGTTCGCACAGAGGAACCACGCTTCTTCCGCGACTGCATTTTTGAGCTACCCATTCGTTATCTGCTGGACGAGAAATTCCTCACGCCGGCTAAAATGATGGATGCACCCGTTCTTAGCTATGACTTCTCTCAGTTAACACCGGCTTCTACAGGACGTTACAAAGAGTCAGAAATGGACATGGTGATCGACAAAGCCAAGCGCGCAACACCGCAAATTGTTGAGCAAATCATCCACCTTGCCAAAGACAAACAAGGCATCATGATTTTCGCTGCCACCGTAAGGCACGCGCAAGAGATCTTTTCCCTGTTACCTGAAGGGCAAACGGCGTTGGTCATTGGTGATACTCCAACAATTGAGCGCGATGCGATTATCCAAAACTTCAAAGATCGCAACATTAAGTTCCTCGTTAACGTCTCGGTCTTAACAACCGGCTTTGACGCGCCACACGTTGACCTGATTGCAATTTTACGCCCCACCGAATCAATCAGCCTGTATCAGCAGATTGTTGGCCGAGGTCTACGTTTATCGCCAGGCAAAGAAGAATGCTTAGTGTTGGACTATGCTGGTAACAGTTATGATTTGTACCAACCAGAGGTCGGCGATCCAAAACCAGACTCAGACAGTGAAATCATTACCATCCCCTGCCCTGCTTGTGGTTTCAATAATAACTTTTGGGGCAAACTAGACAGCAACGGTTTTCTAATTGAGCATTTTGGTCGTAAATGCCAAGGCTTTTTCGAAGACGACGAAACAGGTGAACGCGAGCACTGTAACTACCGATTTAGAGCCAAGTATTGTGGTGAATGCGGTGCAGACAACGACATCGCAGCGCGTATTTGTCATGAGTGTGATGCGACCTTGGTTGACCCAGATAAAAAACTCAAAGAAGCCTTGAATCTAAAAGATGCCTTAGTATTTGAGTGCCGAGATATGGATATGAACGTCCATAAAGATGAAAAAGGAAAAAGCAGCCTAAAAGTCACCTATATTGGAGACAATCAAGCGCAAGTACATGAGTTTTGGCCACTCACAACCAAGGGGCAAAAACAGCGTTTTAAAGATCAATTTGTTCGACCACACTTGGCTGATAAACACCGCCCGTTTGATGATGCATCACCGACAAAAGTGGTTAATAATCAACATAGATTCCGACTGCCTCAATTTGTCATTGCCCGTAAGGTTGGGCGTTTTTGGAAGATGCGCGATAAAATCTTTCAAGACGAGCTAAATCACTAAGTCAGCTTATTCACTTGGTGTTCAGATTCGAATGGGTATACTGTTATTCCATGGTTCAAACTGAGTAAAGACATGCTAAAACAAGCGTTTATTATCTGCGTGACGATAGCGAGCACGCTCTTGCCGATTCATGCTTCCTACGCACATGAGCACGGTAAAAAGAACGGCCACGCATTAGTGCAAGACGTCATCAAGCCCGGTGCGGAAATTGATTTTGAAGAAGATCAAGACGAAGTTTATGACGCTGTCAAGAAAGGTTACATTCGACCTTTTTCAGAGATGTACGCTGCAGTAGAACGTGATTTGCATGGTCGAATTATCGAAGTTGAACTCGAAGAAGATGATGATATTTGGGTTTATGAACTCAAACTCAATTATCAAAATAACATTATTAAAGTTGAGTACAACGCACAAACATTAGAAATGCTGCTAATTAAAGGGCGACATTTTAAAAAAGCACTCAAGAATCTAGAAGACCAATAATATGAAAATTCTCGTAGTTGAAGATGAACCACGTCTAGGCGAACAAATTGTAGAAGCATTAGAAAATAATGGTTGGACTCCAGAGCTTTCAACCGATGGTATTGATGCACTGTATCGTGCAACATCCGAAAAGTGGGAGGCGATCGTACTTGATCTCGGTTTACCAAAGCTAGATGGGTTAACGGTACTTAAAAGCATTCGCGATGAAAACATTAATACGCCAGTTATTATCCTCAGCGCGCGCGATACCTTAACTCAGCGCGTAGAAGGCTTAAATGCCGGCGCTGATGATTATCAAACCAAACCGTTCGAGATGGTTGAGCTGATTGCTCGTATTCGTGCACAGCTTAGACGCGCGTCTGGTAATGCCTCACCCGTTATTCAAATTGGTAATTTGAGCCTCGACACTCGCACTTCAAAAGTGATGTGGCAGGGTCAAGCTATAAGCTTAACAGCACTAGAATTCAAAGTGGTTGCATACTTCATGCACAACCCGGATAAAGTCATTTCTCGTACTGAGCTAGTGGAACATATCTACAAACAAGATTTTGACCGCGACTCCAACACCATCGAAGTTTTCGTAGGCCGAATTCGCAAAAAAATTGCACCAAAAGTGATTAAAACCGTTCGAGGATTGGGATATCAATTGAATGCCGAATAGAAAACGTCATCTCCTTAAACGCCTCAGTTTAAAAAGCCGCCTTGTATTGGCGGCTATCGTTTGGCTAACGGCCATGGTCATCGCAGCCGGAGTCACTGTTCCTCAACAAGTTTTTAGCTATATGATCGACTCTACTAACGATCAGCTTTCTCTTTATCAAGATGAACTCTCTGCTTCACTCGAAGTCGATGACAAAGGTAAAATCTCCCTCTCCTCCCCTTTATCCGACCCACGCTTTAATCAACCTTATAGCGGCTTATATTGGTCTATTGATACCGAAGCCGATGAACTTCGATCCCGTTCTTTATGGGACCAAAAGATCACGTTTGAAAAGTTAAGTAAAGAACCGCTGGGAGCTCGAAAGGAGCGGCTCATTTTCATTCAGACTTCGCTCTATTTCCCAGACTATGATGGCCCGATTCATATCCTTATTGGTATTGACGAACAACCTATTGAAGATACGGTTGCCAAGCTGATGGGGCAACTTTGGATCATATTGGCGCTGCTTTATGTGGGCGTTCTCTTTATCATTATGATTCAAATTCAGTGGTCATTGAGTCCGTTAACCAAGATGCACAAAGAGCTTTCTCAAATGCGTTCAGGGGAAAAAGAGTGCCTCGATGGTGATTACCCTCGCGAAGTCTCACCTGTTGTCACGGACTTAAACGCACTACTTTTCCATTATCAGGAACTGCTAGAGCGTGCACGCCATCATGCTGGCAATCTTTCTCACGCATTGAAAACACCACTTTCCGTTTTACGCAACGAGATCGCTACTGCTGATAAGGAAACTCGCCTTCGGCTTGAACCACCTGTCACACAGATCCAACATCAGATTGACTACCACTTAGGCCGAGCTCGCATGGCTGGCTCTAAAAACATCTTAGCGGTTAAGACCAATCCAGCTGAACGCATTGATGCTATTTCAATGGCCTTTGATAAGGTCTACGCCTTTAGAGAGGTCGACCTTATCAACGAAATCGATTCAGAGTTGGATGTCGCAGTTGAAGATACCGACTTCGATGAAATGATTGGTAACTTGCTGGAAAATGCTTATAAGTGGTCAAACTCCATCATTCGCGTTCATTCTCACGATAGTAGCGACAATGGAATTGAAATCATCGTCGAAGATGATGGGCCTGGTATCCCTGATGAGAAACTCGAAGCGGTTATACAGCGTGGTGTTAGACTTGATGAAACCACGCCAGGAACAGGGCTCGGGCTTAATATCGTCAATGAAATGGCCCATAGTTACAGAGGCAAACTCACTCTTGAGAGAAGCACTATAGGCGGTCTGAAAGCGACCTTACTGGTTAAACGGAGTACCACGGGATAAGACTTAACGGTTAGCTAAGCTGCAATCTACTACTTAACTAACCGTTATTCCCCTTAATCAATAAGACCTGCCCATCAGTAAAGTAGTCATGCTCTTCATCCAAAACGACTCTATCAACAAGTTGCTTGTATCCCATCTCTTGCTTTACTGAACTCGCTACCACTTGCAGTGCGAACTTGTCGCGCTCCGCATCTACGTTCGGGTCTATGCTGTGTAGCACGGTAACAATCCCAGAATACGGCGTTATTTGCAGCCCGTTGTCATAGCTAATAGCACCTAGCCAATACAGTTCTTGAGTCTTTGGATCGATTCCACCTTTCCACCAACGAATATGGCTACGCTTTAATAAGTCACCGGGCAACTGAAAGGCCATCTCTTGCGGGATATGATTCCAAAACAGATCAGAGACAGGTGGAGTCTTCTCATTAAGCAACTGAATGTAATCTTTAAACTCTAAGTCATCACGCGAGAAAGTCTTGTTTTCTATCCAACCGATATCCAACATCAAATCTCTTGGGTTTTGTCCGTAATAAAGGATGTTAATCGCCTGAGCATCAAACACCGCTGACTTTCCTGGGTATGCTTTTAACGTTAGCGCGCTTGGCTCTACCATATCCAGAGTTGAGTGTTGCGCTTGCAGTAGTTCATCGTTTAAAAAATCGTCCGCATAAAAAAAGAAATGGGCATAATTAGCAAACAAAATCGTACCGACAAAAAGCCCAAGTGTCACCGATCGTCGATAACGCCAATCACACACTTTCGCGGCCGCGAAGAAAGCAATGGTCACGGCAATGGCATAGAAGCTAAGTTTATGCTCAACAACAAAAAGCTTTACTTGCTGCGCCCAAGGTAAACTCTCTAGTCCGTAGGCCAACATGTAACCCCAAAACACAAATTGCCCTACTCCCAGTAGCAAACCAATGCTTGAGTACAAGGTAAATCGTCGCCAAGTGATTCTATGTGTACCAGCCATAAAGGGCACCACCCAAGCAACTGGACCAAGTAAGCGCGCAAACATTAATATAGCATTGCCCTTTTTCGCCATCAGATAACGACAACGCGCTATCGGGCGACGCGTTTTACTTTGCCACTTCACTAGTTTCTTTTGTGCAGGAAGACCCAGTTTACGGCCGATAAAGTAACTTGCTTGGTCCCCAATGAGTCCGCCAAGTAGCACCATAATGACGCCACTGACCAAACCTTGATGAAGTTGGTACCCAGCTGCGATAAGAAAAGGCTCGCCAGGTACAAAAAGATTGGGGCCGATTAACGCATCTAACAAGGCCCCAATGAATAGACTGAATGTGGTATCCATCACGCCTCCACTACCAAATTATTGCTCTTTGTAGTGGCCGAATTGATAGTTCATTTCGTTTTTACGCATTTCACCAGACCAAAAACGGCGAACATTGGCAGACAAATAGGTGCAACCCATTTTAAATACGCCATCTTGATCAAGTCGACGTGGGTCAAAACCAAATGTCAGATTCAGAAATCTAAAGCGCCAGGTTTGACTCGCTCTTTTCACGTAGTCACAATCTTCGCAAAGTACGATTTCTTCATCAAAACCGCCTATCTCTTGATGAGCGCGTTTAGTCGAGAAGATACAAGCGCCAACCGCCGTCGGAAAGAAGAACTGGGTAGCAAATAGACCCGCGTTGAATAAGCCGTAACCAAGCTTGTGCACTAATGGTAAACCTTGTGCGCCCATGTACACGCCGGCCACTTCAAGCTTTTTCTCTGTCAGTTGCTTCATTGCTTGGCGTAAGAAATCCTCATCAAGCTGGACGTCAGCATCTAAAAACAAGATTCGTTCATACTGCGCCAATGAAACGCCTGTATTGCGACCTAAGCTGGTACCGCGCGCAGCCATCTTATGAACGGTTAACTCTGGGAGTGCATTTTGGTAAGCCTGCGCGACTTCGCATGTGGCATCATCACTGTTTGAGTCAACCACAATCACTTCGAAGTTCTGAATGGTCTGATTCGATAGGTTTTCTAGTAAGCGACCGATTCGTTTTTCTTCATTAAGTGTAATAACAACAATACTTAGCTTTTCCATGTTCGTACCTCATTGTGATTCATTCTGTTGTGTGAGGTACAATGTAACTAGGTAGTACTTAACCATGCGTGAGGGAAGTATTCAGATTCCATTCATTTTTACGATCAATTGAACCTGCTAACTTTTCCCGCGAGAGAAATAGATACTCCACCGAGAAAGGCCCGTTTATTCGCAGCCCTATAACAGCGCTAACTATTTGAAACAAACTACTCAAAAGATAGCCAGTTGACCGGCTTATCTATTGCGAGAATAACGATACAGTGTTAGTATCCGCGCTCGCTTAAAGAGTTACTACCAATTTCTCTTTAGCGTTTACCACACTGAACAAGGTCGCATTGTTTGTGTGAATATGAATTTCTTAAATTTTTGAGAGTAATACTATGAAATTTGAAGCAGTAGTACGTACTGAACTAGGTAAAGGTGCGAGCCGCCGCCTACGTCACGCTGGTAAATTCCCTGCAGTTGTATACGGCGGTGAAGAAGCAGCAGTTTCTATCGTTCTTAACCACGATGACGTTATGAACCAAATGGACAAGCCTGAGTTCTACGAAGGTATCGTTCTAGTGATCGACGGCGCTGAAGTTAAAGTTAAGCCACAAGACGTTCAACGTCACGCTTACAAGCCAAAAGTTGAGCACATGGACTTCATCCGTATCTAATTCCCTACCAGGAATTAATCGGATTAAATCCAGCCTTTTGCATATAAGATAATCGGCCTTACCATCCGAGAAGTCTAAAAATTCGAAACCCCGATGCTACCAACATCGGGGTTTCACCGTTTTTGAGCCCTCAAAAACGCTCTCAATTCTCTTCAACTTACTGAAACTTAGCCTACTTAAAATAATCCAAAAGAGTCTAGTAGTGAGTCTTTTAAACTCGTTCAATAAAAAAAGAGCCTTTTATGCGCTTGTCGGTACGAGAACTGACAAGTGGCACAAAATGGCTCTTTTTACATCTTGAGGAGATGCTATCTCATTGATCTTATGAATTCTTATCTAAAAATTCGTTGACCTATAAGATCTCCCTTCATCCACAGTTACAGTGCTGCTTTCTTTGCTTCTGCAATCCAAGCATCAAACGTACTTTGGTTGGCTTTGATCCAACCATTTACGTGCGCTTCGATATCTGCAGAGCTGTTCTTACCTTTACTCATCATCATGTTCTGAGCACTTACATCATTGATGTTAAGTTTGATGATTTCGAAAAGCTTCGCTGCTGATGGGTTGTTCTTGGCAAACTCTTTATTCGCAATAATGCGCATTGAGTTCATTTCGAAGCCGTAGTTTTTACCATTAGATAATGTCGTATCCACGTTCGCACGCTCGCCAGGAAGTGCCGAGAAAGGTACTTCTAGCCATACTACGTCTTCATTAGGAACCAGTACGCCACTTACCCAGTAAGGAGTCCATGTGTAGTACAGGATTGATTCACCCTTTTGGTAACGAGAAATAGTGTCTGCAATAATTGCAGCGTAGTTACCTTGGTTGTGAGTCACCGTATCGTCCAGTTTGAAAGCTGATAGTTGGTGTTCAATCACCATTTCACAACCCCAGCCTGGGTTACAGCCTGTTAAATCTGCTTTGCCATCACCGTCGGCATCGAACAGCTTCGCGATTTTTGGATCAGTCAATTGACCAATGTTGGTGATGTTGTACTTTTCTGCGGTTTTCTTATCAATAAGGTAACCTTGAGCAGCACCACTTATATATTGACCTTTACGGTAGAATTTCTCATCACCACCTGCCATTGTGTATTTGTCAGCATGAAGCGGGAACCAACCTACTGTTAAGAACGTCGCGTCACCTTTTGCAATTGAGGTGTAACCTACGTTGTAGTCGACTTCTTGAGTTTGCTTCACGTCATAGCCAAGCTCTTGTAGAGCACGGTTAACAATCAATGTTTGGAATGTTTCTTCAGCAACTGAAGATTGAACAGGCTGAACAGAGACGCCTTCACCCGGTAGGCTTGCAGCCCACACGTTAGTAGATACTGCTAATGTAGAAACGATGCTTACTGCGAGTTTACTCTTCCATGAATTATTCATTGGTGTTTTTCCTTAATTGAAGTTCTGATTTGTTACCGCGGTTGAGTACATTCAGTACAAGGGAAACAGGCCCCATGCGATACCAGCGTAATTTTGTATTACCAGCATTGACGCCCAGCACTTGGGTGATACGGTCTAATAAGATGGCCAAGATGACGATGCCTAAACCACCAACAGCGGCCAGTCCCATATCTAAACGGCCAATACCTCTCAGTACCATTTGACCTAAACCACCTACCGCAATCATTGATGCAATAACCACCATCGATAACGACAACATCAGTGTTTGGTTTACACCCGCCATGATAGTTGGCAGAGCAAGTGGCAATTGAATTCGATAAAGCATCTGCTTTTTGCTAGCACCGAATGAATGACCTGCTTCGATCAATTCCTCTGGTACTTGCTGAATACCCAAAATGGTCAAACGTACAACTGGAGGAAGCGCGAATATGATAGTCACCACGACACCCGGAACGTTACCGATACCAAACAACATTACGATGGGTACTAAATATACGAACGCTGGTGTGGTTTGCATGGCATCCAAAATTGGGCGCACAAATTTCGCCGCCGTGTTACTTCGGGCAAGCCAGATCCCCATGGGTAAGCCAATAAGTAGACAGAAGAACACCGATGTCATGACCAGTGACAATGTGGTCATTGCTTCAGACCAAGCGCCAATCATACCAATGAAAGTCAAAGATACGGCTGTTGTAACGCCAAGTTTCAAGTTTGAAAACTGCCATGCCAATAGAAACAAGATCATCAACATGAATGGTGCAGGCGTAGACACAAGCGCCGTTTCAAATGAACTTAAAATGAAATCGATAGGCACTCGAATTGCCTGAAACAATGGGCGCCCATGTTCAACTAGCCAATTCAATCCAGATTCAACCCAAGCGTCAACGGGTAAAACAGCTTCTGCAAAAGGGTTAAGTGGATCAAAAGGTGTCGCTTCGACTGTTTCGCTGCTTAACCAATCCGCTGATGATGAAGTATCGGCTGCTTGTCCCCAAGGATCACTTGCAGGCTGAGCTGCTGGAGTAGATTGAGACCATGGGTCATTATTTGTTTGTTCAGACGACATGGTCTACCCCTTATCCAATGTTTGCAACAGTCGTGACTTAGTTACCACGCCAAAGTAATTACCTTGCTCATCCACAACAGGAACGGAGTAAGGCACACCACCAACAAGACCAAGCACATCATTGATTGGTAAATCAGGGTTGAGAGTCAATCCATTATCGAGCTGTGCGCTGACTAGTGATTTGTTCTCTTTGTGGGCTTTGCGAAGCGAGTCTACAGAGACAATACCGGAGTAACGACTGCTCTTCTCAACAACGATGCCGTATTCACGGTCGTTATCCATCAAAATTTGTAGAGCGGATGCTGGGCCGTCGTGTTCTGATTTTTTAAATACCGCAGCTGGTTTCTTACGAGCAATGTCTTTCACTGTAAGCACGCTTGCTACGTTTACACCGCGGAAGAAAGCTTCGACATAATCATTCGCTGGGTTATTAAGAATATCGTCTGGGGTACCTACTTGCACCACTTCGCCATTTTGCATAATCGCAATTCGATCACCGATACGCATCGCTTCATCCAAATCATGCGAGATGAAAACAATGGTTCGTTTATCGTCATTTTGAAGGCGAATAAGCTCATCTTGCATTTCAGTACGAATTAAAGGGTCAAGCGCAGAAAACGCTTCATCCATTAACAAGATATCTGGGTCACATGCTAACGCACGAGCCAAGCCAACACGTTGCTTCATGCCACCCGACAATTCATCTGGGTAAGACTCTGAATGCGCGCCAAGGCCTACCCGCTCTAGAGCTTTCAATGCTGACTGCTTTCGACTTTCAACTTCAACACCTGCCAACTCAAGACCAAACGCGGCATTCTCGATAACCGTCATATGCGGCATCAAAGCGAAATTTTGGAAAACCATGGAGATGTTGTTACGGCGAACTTCGCGGAGCTCATCTTCTGAGATGTGGGCAATGTCTTTACCTCGAAGAAACACATTACCTTTGGAAGGTTCAATCAAGCGGTTAAGAAGGCGTACTAAGGTTGATTTGCCAGATCCTGACAGTCCCATTATGACGAAAATCTCGCCTTCTTGGATACTAAGAGAAACATCGTTAACGCCGATCGTTAGCCCTGTTTCTTCAAAAACTTTATCTTTATTCGCGCCTTCATTAATCATAGTAAAAGCACGGTCGGTGTCTTCACCAAACACCTTATACAGTCCCTTAACTTCCAGTATGGGATCCATGTAATCTAATCCTTTCTTAGTTATTTAAACTCTAAATTGGTTATTTAGATCCGAAAAACGATTAGTACTCTAAGAAATTAATACACGCAAATCAAGGGGTGCCGTTCGGTAAAATGCGATAATGACCACTACCTAGGTCTACAACACAAAGCTTAAAAAACATGCACACCAAAGGCAACACATTGATAAAAAAGGGGTAAATTAAACAAAAACCTGGCCAATATTATATATTGTTTACCAACAAATTATTAGACACTAATTTCACATAGGGGCAATTATTAGGCCATATGAACCAAGATTAACCATGCTTGGTTAGTGTACAAATAATTTGAACACGAAGCACTTGTTGAGATTTAATGACGTTTCAGATCCAGAAACTCGCTCAGTTGCGCTTATGTACTGCTCTTGAATCATTCTGGCAGCTAAACCTTGTATCTCAGGATAGGGAGAGTCGAAGGAATTTCTTAAGGTGATCATATAAGCCTAAAGAGCTCCTTACTTTGCAGAACTCTTTATTTATGTTGTGGTGGTGAATCTGATAGAGATGATTCGACCTATAAAACGGAAAAGATCTGAAGTTTAAATGACAAGGCTCAATTGATTGATGTTTTAAAACAAGGAAACCAAATTTCCAGAGAAAAGACAGAAAAAGCACCTTTTGATGTAAAAGATATCTTTGGACTCAACATACTCTAAACGACTCGCCTTAATATTTCTTTTCGAGAGAGTCCTTAACCGACTCTCTTTGAATTTACAATACCTAGACCAAGCTATTGTTCTCTATAAACACGAATGGCCTGATTCAGTTTGGACATAAAACCTGGGTTATTGTTCAAGAAATGCTTAGAGATATACATACCGAACGCTTTCTCTTGCTCTAAAATGATTTCGTAATTACCTGTCTCGCTCACGGTATCAAGAAAAGTCATTTCAGCAATTAATATGGCCGTCACCGCTCCTGAATCTAGCTTATCTTTAAGCTCAGTAACCGACGTTGCAGCGTGTATAGACGGGTACCCATTCACTTTTAACCAACGGTGCGTGTTGGTGTTCAGCAAACTAGCCACTGTTGACTGCTTTTTAAATGTTGAATCGTAAGGCGTAAAGCTACGTCCATTTTCTTGGCGAATGATCCAAACCCAACGGTTAGACATCAAAGGCTCTGAAAACTCAGCATATGTATCTCGCTCTGAGTTTTGTGATGCCATAAAAAAACCGTCCGAGTGCTCCTTCCTAACCTCTTGTAATGCACGGCCATGATTCGACGATACGGTAATCGTATAACTAACGTCTATAGCGTCCAAAACCTGTTTCACAGCATCTGTACCAATGCCAGAGGGAGAACTTTCAGAATCGAGTTGAGTGTAAGGAGGAAAATCAGGGACATAAAAATGCATATCGTCAAACGAATATGACTTAAACGAAATTAACAATGTAACGACTAGTAGAAAAAATCTGGTTCTCATGTTGATCTACATACCTTAAACAAGCTTTCTATTCAGTATAGTATCTCAACCGTATGACTATGATTGCCCTTTCTATATTTATTACATTCTTCGATGAGACCAGTTCTAAAACACACTAATTACCCATAAGAAATGGCATTATCATACCATTCAGCAACAACACCTTTGTGCTATAACAGGGTCGTGACGCGATTAAACAATTAAGCGAGCACTAGGCTCGCTTCTTAATATCATCTACCAGATTTCTTCTAGCAGCGTCTCTTTAAGTTCATGCGATGCGGCTATGTTCTCTTTCGACATGTATTGCTTTACATCCGCAATCTCTTTCTCTGCCGCAGAGTTCCCATTCTCATCTGCAATTTCAAACCATGCGAGTGCTTTTACAAAGTCACTCCAAGTTCCATGGCCATTTCGATACGCATAACCAACAGAGTACTGGCTGTACGCATTGCCTTGCATCGCTCCCGCAGTGAAATATTCAAATGCTTTTTTATAGTCGCTGGTTTTGAAACCACAAGGCTTCTTATACTGTGAGCGGGAATATATATCGCCCATTTTGGCATAAGAAAGTGTATGCTCTCCTTCTTCAATAGCATTACTAAATAGTTGCATCGCCTTAGGGCAGCTTTCTGTCACGCCCTCACCGTTTAAGTAGGAAATGCCTAAATTATACATCGCACTAACATCACCTAAGTCCGCCGCTTTCTCAAACCAGTAGGCGGCTTTCACGTAATCCTGCTCAACCCCTTTACCGTCATTATATGAAAATGCAAGTTGGTACATTGCGTCTGGCTCGCCAGCTTGTGCTGCTGCTAAGTAATAGTCGTTCGCTTTTTTATAGTCAGCAGGTACACCCTCTCCATCAAAGTACATGACGCCTAGCGAATACAGCACATACGGGTCTTTACCTTGCTCGGCCTTATGATACCAAGCAAGAGCTTGTTCATATTCGTCATTGCTATAATACTCATCGGCCAAAATAACCATGGCCTTTTCCTCACCAGCATCTGCCAGTTTAGCCATATATTCATAGCCGCGGTCTATGTTTTCTTGAAACTCTGAGTAGTCAATTAGCAAACTTGCCGCTTTCATTAATAGCTCTGGATTGTTGGAAGCTTCAGCTTTCTTAAGTAAAGCTACCTCTTCAGGTTCAAAGTATTCCAGTTCTAAATCATAAGCTAATGCATTGATCGGCAAAGTCAGAGCTAAGGACGTTAATAAAATATGACGTTGTTTAATCATTTGGGCTATTCCATCTATTAGTATATTTTTCCAAATGAATATAACAGAACTCCTTTTATACCAAAGAGAGTTCATATTAAATTGAGAGCTTACAATAGCAAAAAATCATTACCTCTTTCTGATGCCAAGCCATTCTGGTATCGAAGCAATAATCACATCTATAGCGTGCGCAATGGGAGCAGCCTCCACACTATTTATCTTCGAAGCGTCGCGATAATAGCGACGCTTACTTAGGTGATTTAAGGCTCTGACTAGATGACTTAGAAGTTAAGGTTAAAGTTGACAGTTGGCGTTAATAAATCAGAGCGCTCTCGCACTAACCTTTTTCTGTTCTCTTCTAAATACTGTTTCTTCTCTTTATCGGGTTTATTAGCCAATTGAATATCGATATCTGCGATCTGCCTATCTAGCTCTTCAATTCGTTGTTTACGCTCGTATTCTTGACGCCCTAGTTGGTAGTTTTGTAAGAATAAATTACTACTACATACACCGTGGTACTCACGCCCTTCAGCACCGACTGTATAGCCGTTATCCGGTGAGCAATAGATCAATGTGCCGTTGTCAAAACCTTGCTGCCACTTCTCTCTATCCGGAGAAATACCGACCTCCGCACAGTCTTCTGCGTAGCTCCCGATAATATTTGGATTGTTACCATAGTGTCCATCTAGATATCCAACTTGATACCAGTTCGCAGTTTTGCACTCTTCTGGTGACATGCTTGCACAACCCGACAATATGGTGAATACCATCAACAGGAAAACAGCTTTTTTCATCGGTACTATCCTTAACACGAAATAGGAGTCTTTGATTAAAGTGTAAGTGCTTTATGACTGGTTATAAATTGATAAGTTCAAATTTGAATGACGTCATATATCGCTCAATAAATAGAGGCGATACGCAAAAACACAACGCCAAATCAGAGCATACATTGTTATTAAACACAATGGAGAGAGATTCAAAGAAACACATATCCCTATTTGCTAACTTATTAAAGCTATTACATAAGGAGTATTTATGGAGTCATCTTGGATTGTTGGTAACTGGCATTTAGATAGCGCAAGCAATAATATCACTTCAGGGCCAAAGAAGATTCACTTGGAGCAAAAACACTTCCAACTGCTAGTATTGCTTGCTCAAAACGCACCCGACCCTGTCTCAAAACAAGAAATATTTACTCAAATATGGCGCGATCGTATCGTAAGTGATGATGCTTTATATGTTGCAATCAATGCCCTGCGAACTTCTCTAGGCGATAACAAGAAATCCCCGACATACATAAAGACTCTTTCCGGCAAAGGCTATCAATTGATCGCTAATGTTCGTAAATTTCAAGCAAGCTATGAAGATGAACTTGATGACGAGTTACGAGAAAAGTATCAACGCGCTCGCTTTCTCGTCGAGCAAGGTGACACTCGTCGCCAAGAGTGTATTGATTTGCTGCATGAAGTCATTTGTCACCAGCCTAACTTTGCGCCTGCTTATCTCAATTTAGCGAATGCAATGATCTTCAATATATTCTCTGAAAGTACTGAGCTCACCTTAGAGAAAAAACGTGTTGAAAAGCTGCTATTAAGAACCCTTGCTATCGACAGCAATGAAAAATCTGCACACCTAATGCTAGCAAATCTCTATTTTTTGGTTTTTAAAGATCACCAAAAAGCCCACTTTCATTTTCAGCAAGCAGATTCTTTACCCTACTCACACTACTCTTTTGCACAATTTCTATTAACCCAATTTGAATTTGATGAAGCTTTCAAAGTGCTACAGAAACACCTTCAATGTTACCCAAGTGACTACTCTAAAGAATCTGTTGCGTGGTTTTACTGTATGCAGCGAGACTATGAAAAAAGTCATCGAGAGATTGAGAAAATTAGAGAGTTCGCCGAGGAAAACATGTACTACCACGTTTCTCTGCAAGCCATATACGAACAGCGCTGCGAACACGATAAATCTTTTGAAGAATTGTACTGGTTGATGCGGCATGCTGGCTATGAGGAATACTCACTACGAACTATCCGAGAAAAATACAATGCGTCAGGATTAAAAGGTGCCTATCTTTGGCTTGCCACTAAAGACACCCAACACCTTAGCTTAGGTCAATATCTTCCACCACTTTCCACTGCACGTTATGCCATAGGTGCGAATGAAATTGGTCTAGCCTTAGATTGTTTAGAACAAGCAGAGTTTCTATATAGGCCCGAGTTGCTTTGGCTAGGTGTCGATCCTAAATACATTCCTTTACATAATGAGCCACGCTATCAAGCGATTCTAAAGCGGCTAAACCTTCCTCTTCCTCCTGTTCTTAAGAAAACCTCAGCCATTACTAAGGATTTACCATTATTCACGACGTAATGTTAGTTAAGCATTTGAATAGATGGAATTAGATAATGAAATTACATATTAGAATGGCGTTAGTCATAAGCTTTGTACTCTCACTGTTTGGTCAAGCAATAGCAGCCGAAAGTGGTGACTATTTAGGGAGTTTAAAGAGCCAAGGACAAATTTGGTCTTCTCCCAAAATTGATGGTGAATTGGTTTATTTTGGTAGCGATGATGGAAACTTCTATGCCTTCAATCGAAAAACGAAAGCCAAAGAATGGCAATTTACCACAGCTGGAAAGGTGCGTTCTATCGCTGCTTTTGCGCAAAACTTAGTCTTTTTTAGTAGCGATGATGGGTTACTCTACGCTCTGAACAAGGAATCTGGAGTTCTAGTTTGGAAATTCAACCTCGACGATAAAAATATTGAACGATTACTCCCTGTCAATCGATCTCCATGGGATTACGACTACAGTAAATCTTCCCCTGTTATCGACGGCGACACGCTCTATATTGGCAGCGCAAACCATCATCTTTATGCACTCTCTAGTAAGACTGGCGAACTAAAATGGAGCTTCAAAGCCCAAGACCGAATTCGTTCAACCGCTACTTTCAACCATGAATCCGTATTTGTCAGCTCATGGGATGGAAACACTTATGCATTAAACAAAGAAACAGGAGCTCTCTTGTGGCAGCATGCTAGCAATAAGCGCATTGTCTCCGACCCCGCTTTAATCGGCGATAAAATCATTATTGGTTCTCGTGATACGGTGATCTACGCATTAGATACAAAGCAAGGCAACGTTCAGTGGCAATATCAATTTAGCAATGGTTCATGGGTCGAATCTTCTGCTATTAGAGGAGAGAATGACAACGTATTTTACATAGGGAGTTCAGACAATAAACAACTACTCAAGTTTGATGCTAACACCGGTAAACGCATTTGGGAGTTTATAACTTGGGGCTGGACATGGGGTACTCCCGTCTACGACAACGGTGTTGTTTATATTGGCTCAACCGGAGCGAAGAGCTACTGGACCACGGTTAAAAAAGGCTTTTTCGCCGTAGACGCCATGACTGGTGAGCAACGTTGGCAATATAAGCCCAAGCAAATTGAAAACTACGTAGACGGCGGCGTTTATGGCAGTGTCGCCGTTGATGAAGACGCCGTGTATGTTCCTGATCTCGATGGCAGTATTCATATATTCAAAAAGTGAACCCTCATAGGGCAACGACTCATGTCGTTGTCTTTTTAATACTGCGACGAATAAAAAGTCATTCCCACTATCACATCGTATCTCTCACCCTTCAAAATCAACACCTTTTGTTATGTTATAACATTTCACTTTCTGTGTTATTCTGAGTTTTAACAGTCAGACTCTTCCAACAAAGGAGCTTATACAATGAGTACGGTATTAGCGGAACACCCTCCCATCAACCATACAACTAACCCTCGTTCGAAACCGTGTTTTAGCTTAGGACAAGCACCAAACGCATTGACTGATATCTACCAAGAGCACATCAATATTGCGGTTTGGCAGCGCTATTTGAGCTCCGATTTCAGCCGTGATGTCAGTCATTTCATTGCTCTAAACCCTGAGTTCAAGAAGTCACTCACTCTCACACCAGAGAATGCTTACGCCGAACTTGAAAAAGCAACTGATGGAAATGCGCCAAAAGAACTGATTGAAGATATAACAACACTCGTTGATATGTTTTGTTGTTTGTTTGATCTAGAAGAGGCAGGCGTGCGAATCGCGATATTAAGCGGAGCCATGTGCCCGCGCTTTCACGTAGACCATGTCCCTTGCCGGTTAGTGACGACCTATTATGGAACCGCTACCCAATGGTTACCCAACCAAGGACTTGATAGATCCAAACTTGGCCATGGAAGCAATGGTCAACCCGACTCGCTTTCTGGTTTGTATGAAGATGAATCATGTATTCAGTCACTCTCATCAGGAGATATCGCATTACTGAAAGGCGAACGTTGGAATGGAAATGAGAATTTAGGCTTGGTTCACCGCTCTCCAGTGAACCAAGCCAATGAGATAAGGTTATTGATTACGCTTGATTTTGGGTAAGCATTATTGCGACAAACCTTGCCCATAGGTGCTCAACCAATAACTGTTTTATAAGATGATACACATCAACAAACTGAAGCCACCCGAGATGAACAAAAGCATACTCAAACCTACATCAAAATTGCTCTGCTCATTGTTCGCTTTACCATCATTTGCCATTGATGCGGCCATTCTGGTCGCTTGAGCAGGGCTATGTTTTAAGTAGTAATCTCTGCCAGGCCTAGCGACTAAAAATATAGCCCCTAGAATCCATTGAGCGATAAGTGCGTAAAAGAAATAATCACTGATAAAGTTCAATTCTGGTATGCCAAAAACCCACTCGGTGATGTGTAGGACAAATGCAATTAATCCGTTTAAACCCAAAGCAAATAGTAATATTCGAATCATGTTCTCTCCTTACTCAAGCATAGGTGCAACCAATACCATCCACTTCAATCGTTAACATCCAGCTCTTTCTTCACCGCAACAGATATAACCTGCGTACCTGCAATTAGATCGTGAATACAGCGTCTGTTTTTCTTAAAGATAAATAGGATATTAATAGTAGAGACAATACCACCAATAAAAGGAATGTAACCTAGAAGAGCGATAGGCATTGAACGTTTAAGGAATAATTTAGGCAAACCTAGCCCCTTTCCGCTGAGATCAACAATCGCTATATTAAAAACATTCTTACCAATCGTCTGGCCTTTGGTATGCAGCAAGTAGCCATTACAGAGCAAATACGCCAACCAACTGTAAACACCTAGCATCACTATTTCAGGCAGCGTAATAACACCTTTAGCTAGAATTCGTGAACCTAAACCTGTGTAAAACAATACAGGTAATATGAATATAAAGGCGATAAAAGAATCAATAATCACCGCCCATAAACGAGACCACCTTGAGGCGAGAACAAAGCCTTCACTATTCACAGTTTGCTCCATCTAACTACTCCTTAAGAAAATAGGATTTTATAAACTTAAGAATACCCCAAATAATCAATGATTATTAATGATTTAACTAAATATCATAGATAGATCGAATAAAAAAGAGCTCTAAAAAGAGCTCTTATCAAAACGGTATTTCTGGAAATCTTCACCAACAAAAACACCTAAAGGATGTAACGTCGACTATTTAGGTCAAGGAAAACTAAAAACCTCTAGGACTTACAATAAACACGTGCTTCACGAGGTGTATAGATACCAAAAGTAACAACATCTAGAACAACGTTGGTAAAAGTTTGTTGCACTTCCACTTTTACGACTTTATCTGCACCACCACAAACTGCTGCAGCGTCGATTTCTTTGTCTTGTGCAATACCATCAATAAAGAAGTGTTGTGACTGCTCTTTTGTGGGTAACGCATCATTTGTTGTTGCACTCACTTCAGAGGACATAACGAAAGTTTGTTGAGCACAACCGGTAGCAACCATTGACAGAGCTGCGACTAGAATGAGTTTTTTCATGTTTTTCTCCAAGATAAGTAAAGACAACGCAATCTCCAGCGAGAGTGATTTCACGCTCAGCTGGTTGATGCATACTTTCTCAAAGATTGATAATACTTACTGTATGTGATTGTCAGCCGGTTTATTACATAGTGGAACAGATAAAGTGAACAACGCGCCATGCAATATTTGACTTCGGCCAACATCAACTTGTGCTTCATGCTGTTCACAAATCTTCTTAACAATGGACAGGCCCAAACCATGGCCACTTTTTGATTTGTTACGCGCTTTGCTGCCAACATAGAAAGGATCAAATAGTCGACTTAGATGCTCCGTTTCAATGCCTGGACCATCATCATGAATCGCGATTGAAACCACTTCTCTTTCCTCATGAACTTCTATCAGTATTTTACTCTTAGTAAACTTAATCGCATTACGTACAAGGTTATCGAGTGCACGAGTGAGCAACTTCTTATCGACGAATATCTTCCCCTCAATGTGCGCTGAATTCAATAAGATAATTTCAAATGATGTCTCTTTTTTCCACCGCCCAAGCGCACCTTCAATTAGCAAAATTGGCGATATTGTTTGGCATTCGAGCTCAATGTGTTGTGTATCTAGCTTGGAGTAACACAGAAGCTCATCGACCATTTGCTCCATTTCTTCGGTATCTTCAACAATACTCTCTACTGTCGCTTGCTGGCTTACGCTCATGCTTGTTTCTTTCAAGATTTCAGCCTGCCATTGAATTCGAAAAATGGGTGTACGCAGCTCATGCGCAACAGCATTGGTTAACGCTCTATTCGTTTCAATTAAATGATAAATACGATCAGCCATTATATTAAATGATCGATTGAGACTCCCTATAGCACTGGAGCTTGACGTCTCAGCTCGAGAAGAAAGGTCACCCTGCGCAAATTTTAGCGTCGCTTTTTCTAGCTTGTTCACTCGGCGAAAGATAATCAAAAGATGAACAACACCGTATAAGACAAAACTGGTGCCGAAAAACACCCATATCAAACTATTTTCAAATTCGACTTTTTGACGAACAAGGCTCTCTTCGTTGGGACTATATAGAAACGTTGCATCAATACCATCCAGTCGGATCCACAAGTCTCTATCTTCATCAAAATAGACTTTCATACCGGTATTCAAACTGAAGTATTTACTGACTCGTTCAGGTATCGAGTCATCTGACGAAAAGGTGGTAAGCGTATTGCGAGTTGTCTTGGTAAATAGAGAAATTGCGCTTAATGCTTGCTCGGGACCTTGATTATCTAGAATGTTTTGGAGCATCTCCTGATGGGCAGACGCTTCGTATTCTTCCAATAAATACTCATAATCTGTTGTCCATCGATAAACAGAGAACTCATAAGCGGTGAGGCCAACGAAAAAACAAATAAAAATGCCTATGATTGACTCTAAATAAATGCGGCGCATTACGGTTCTCTATATTCAGCGGTAACGTTATTTCCAAGTATCAGCAGCAAATAAATATCCTTTGCCTCTGATCGTCTGTATTTTCTCTGCAGGAACTTGATCATCCCCCAGCAGTTTTCGTAGCCGAACAACTTTATTATCAATGGTGCGATCAAAACCGTCGTACTCAATACCACGTAACTCTTTGGTTAGGAGATCCCTCGACAGCGCAGTGTCGGGGTGACAAGCAAGCAGCCAAAGTAGATCAAACTCGCTATCGGTCAGTGAAATCACATCGCCAGCCAGTTCACATCGCTTATACGTTTTTCTTAGCAATAGCTGACCAAAACGTAGTTCATCGCTTTTTGGTTTATCCACTTTGCTATTTTGTCGGCGTAACAAGGTTCGAATTCGCGCCAGTAAAACTCTCGGTTTAATCGGCTTACTAACAAAGTCGTCGGCTCCTGTTTCAAGACCAGCTACATGATCAAAATCATCATCGCTCGCAGTCAGCATTAAAATCTTACCTTGGTAATGTGCTCGAGTCTGTCTGCAAATTGTAAGGCCGTCAGAGACAGGCAGCATTAAATCAAGCAAGACGATATCTGGCTGTTTATCAATGATCTCTTTCACAGCCTCGCCACCATCATCAAGTGTGCTGACTTCAAATCCTTGAGTAACGAAGTAATCTTTAAGCATTTGCTGAAGCTTTAAATCATCCTCAACAATCAACATTGTGTTTTGTGTCATTTAATCCGTAACCCTTGGCATGCGTAGGCTGAATAAAGAACCCGCGAAGGGGTATAACGCGAGGATATCATTCTAATTCAATTAGATAGATAAACCCCATTGGTTTTATTGTAACGCTCTTGCAATACATTTCCATACATGATGATGACAGTAAATGACAAATCAGCCCAATAGAATGCTCCCCATCAATCACTTGGGGAAACATAAATGAAAAAAGTTAATGCTCTTTTGCTCACAATGCCTTTGATTATTCTTGCGGGTTGCAATTCAAGCTCAAGCAAAGATTCGTCAATAAAAGTTCAATCAGCGAAGCCTGTAGCTGACTACGCTTTTACAAATGCCGCTTTGGTCGAGTTAATGGAGGATCGTGAACAAATTCTTGAGTCTATGACTATAAATTTTAACGGTAACACTTACGATCAAATCAAGTTTGCTGAAGGGCTCGACGAAAGCACAACGGTTATTCAGTTGGAAGATAGTAAGAGTAACCGTTTAGATCTGTTACTTTCTTCTAGTAAAGATGGAAACTGCGCCATATACAAAGAATCAGAGCTCTTGGACTTTTTCAATTGTGATGACTCTGTTCGCTCCGTGTCGGGAGACAATACCCTCATTCAATCCACCACACAAAATAGCGGACAACCAATTCAAGTCGAGTTCAATAGCGATGCTCCTGAGTACATACCAAGCATTGGCTCTACAATTCTAACTGCGACGCAAAACGGCAATAGGATTGATATTACAACATCCTTTGCTTTCAAAGCATTTTATCGTGACTTGTTAAAAGTGACCGATGCAGATGAACGCATTCATTCAACGCTTGGGGTGACGACATTTCTGCAGCTATCCGACATAGTGCAAAAATATACAGGAAGCGATATGACCTTGAGATTTACAACTCACATCGGTGGTAGCGCTGATGACGATATCAATATGTACACGGGTTTAATGATCCATAATCACCAAATCACCACAATGGTTACGGCAACGGGTTCAGTATTCTCGGGTGGAACGGATTTATTTGCTGCAGGAAAAGTTCGCATCCTGGAACGTGCCGATGATTCGGTAGTGATTGAAGCGAACAAACAGATCGGCGTACATAGCTGGAGCAATGGTCAGCAATCAGCTAAGGAGATTCCTTATACTGATGAAAGCCACCGTAAACAGGCAACCTTCTTTAACACTGTGATGGGTGACAAAGGCATCGATTTTTATGTATTTACACTCGACTCGGCCCCTTTTGATGGCGAACATTGGGTAACCAAAGCTGATTCAGATAAGTACGATTTTATTACCACAATTCAATAAACATTTAGTTATGTAAGGTGCTGATGATTCATCGGCACCTTTGTCCACCAAATTTCTACGTTCTTGAGTATCATAAGTAGACCTAGTATTTTTATACTCTCGCAAACTTAGCCATAAGATGAACTGCAAGTGTCCTACAATCGTCAAAAGCCAACTGATTCTATACCTGTCAACCAATGGTATACGTTAAATAACGGCCTTCTCTACTGGGCACCTAACTTCATTGACATCAAAGAAGCCTCTCGTACATTCGATTTATTACACCAACAAGTCGCGTGGCGAAATGACATGATCACCTTGTTTGGAAAAACAATGCCCATACCTAGGTTGCAATGTTGGTACGGCGATGACGCATATCGATACTCAAACTTAACTATGGAACCAGAGCCGTGGTTCCCTGCTCTACTTGACTTAAAACAACGATGCGACAACGTAGCTAAGACGCCATTCAACGCAGTACTAGCCAATTTATATCGAGACGGAAATGACTCAAACGGTTGGCACAGTGATAATGAGCCAGAGTTAGGCCCAGAACCTGTGATTGCTTCATTAAGCTTTGGAGAGACTCGTCTATTTCATCTAAAGCATAAAGAGACTAAGCAAAAACTCTCTTTTGAACTGACGCCGGGGAGCTTACTTATCATGGCAGGTGACATGCAGCAACACTGGCTACATACCGTTCCTAAAACAAAAAAAACGAAAAGTGAGAGAATTAATCTTACTTTTCGGTCTCTTCTAAACACAAATTAATTAAGCGGTCGAAATCTAGCTTTTTCGTCCAACTCAAACAAAATAGCCGCGGCTGCAATATGGTCTGGGTAATCACAAAACTGCTGACGATAGATGTCGGTCATCTTGTTTAGATCCTCTGCCATCATCAGTTTCCAGTACAATGGCGTCGTTCTTAACATGGCAAGCAGAGGCTGAAACACTTCCTTCTCATACGCCAGCATTAACCATTCAAGGATATCAGCCCGATCATCTTCGCTTTCAATTGGGCTTTCTAATGCTTGCATCGCTTTTACGTAATTAGGATTGTTCCGTACAGAATCGACAACAGAAACATTGTCTTTGGAAAGCTCAGTTAAAGTTGATTTAATGGACGCGAGCCAACTCGCTTGATTCAAGTCTTCATCGGTTACTGAATCGTAGTTATGACGTATTTTCTTTTCCACTTCACGTTGTTGAATCATCACAACAGTGCGTACTTTTTGAAATGGCAATTGGTACTCTTTTCCCAATTCTGTAATCAATTTATGAAAACCACCATTCGGTAGATGAAGGTTAGATTTTAAAGTGGCAAGGGTCTCTTCTTGTTTTGGCGTCAGGTCGCTCATCGGGACTAAAATCCTCTTTCTTGTTCATTCTATCGTGGCATAGCACGCTCAAGTTCACAATGGCACCAACCTTATACTAATCGTACTCTTCACGCGAGGTTGTTTTTCAAATCAAAAATCTATAGAAATAAGCCCCACAAACATTGAGGGGCTTGGCGTTAAGTACTCACCAGATGCATGTCAAGCCACTTTACAGCCAGTCTGCTTCGCGTTACCCGACTCGAAAAATTCTTGATGCAAAGCTCGAATCGCAGCTTGATACTCTTGATCGCTCACCACAAACTGGACATTAACATTACGCATTGAGGAATGAAGTGCCACTGGTGTAACGCTGTGTTTCATCAGCGCCAATACACCTTGAGCTAACGCTTTGTTGGTATCCACCTGTGATCCAATCACAGAAATAAGCGCGACCATCCGCCCTTTTATTTCAGCTTTTGGATACCGCTTTTCCGCTTTATACAGTACTTTATTTAAGCTCTCATTGTTCCCGCCGAGATAGTAAGTAATAGAGTTTGCATTCATCTCTTTACCAATTAGCGTAACGTGAGCATCTGAGATAATTTCCATTAGGTCATAACTCACATTATCAACTTGGCCGACCATGGCTTGATCGAAAACGTGCAAAGCAAATACTCTTTCTTTCCCCGCAATTATCTCAACTTTATCCGTCGTCGGACGGTATTGGCTTGAAATCAAAGTTCCGGAATGCTCTGGCTCAAATGTGTTTTTGATTTGTAGTTCAATACCACTTTCTCGCAGTCCAGCCGCCGCATTAGGGTGGATAGCTTCCATCCCTAGGTTCGCTAACTGATCGGCAACATCGTAGTTGGTCAAGCCAATCGGCAACACGTTGTCTGCCCCTACTACTTTCGGATCTGCGGAACTTAAGTGGTATTCTTTATGAATAATGGCTAAGTCAGCGCGAGTCAATGAAGCGATGCGACTGAATGTCATCTCGCTATAACCACGATCATAGGTCGTCATCAAACCTTGCTGACACGATGCATAGCCTGTCACGATGGGCAATTCTTGAGAAACGTCGATGTCAGCAAAGGCATCAAGAATGTTCTCATCCAAACTTTTTGGTGTTTCTGAATTCCAACCGGACAAGTCCACAAAACGCGAGTTAATTCCGATGTTCTTTAGCTTTAACGCCGTATTGTACGCACTGTGTGCCTCACCAATTGAAGCAAGAAATTCCCGCACTTGAGGTAAGTAATGACGAAGTGAAAATTGGCCATACTGACAAGTGTCGAAGATATTAGCGATACAGCTTTTCGCTTCTGCGATACGAGAGCTAATAAACTTGTCTGCTCGCAATCGGTTCATTGGGTCTGCGAAGATATGTCCATTGGTGAGTAGCATTCTTTGTTCAACGTAATCTAAAGCTTCGCGCCATCTTTCATCACGTTTTGCTATCAATTGATAGACACCTGGTTTGCTGGTTTTTTTGCACTCTAGAAGCGCGTCCGTCATACCACTGTATGCCGACACAACAAAAACTCGGTTATACGTTTCACTGGGTACGCTAGGTACTAGAATGTTATCCAGTACCGCATCAAACGCAGTCATGGAAGTACCGCCGATTTTCTCTACGGTATAAGTCATAAAAAGACCTTATGAGATTTTTGTAAGAGGAGGAAATAGGAGCAGGAGGTTAACTCCTGCTCTGAAAAGGGTATGTTGAGTTAATCAACTAGAGGATATACGCCATTTTCATCATGGACTTCTTTACCAGTAATTGGCGGATTAAAAACACACGCCATTACCATCTCTTTGTCTTTATAGGCGCGAAGATAATGTTCATCATGCTTATCAAGGATATAAAGCGTGCCCGGTTTAATTGGGTAGGTTTCCCCCCCAACAACTTCAATTTCCCCTTCCCCACTCATACAAAACACAGACTCTAAGTGGTTCTGATAATGGATATGAGTTTCCGTGTTTTCAAAGATGGTCGTAATATGGAATGAAAAACCCATATTGTCATCCTTGAGCAGCATTCGAACACTTTCCCACGTTTCTGCTACGACTCGGCGCTCGCTATCTCGACACTCATCCAGAGTTCTAACTATCATCTGATTCTTCCTTATGATGCTTTTTTAAAGTGCTTCGCTACTACTTGGTCTACAGCATCTTCAAAAATGCTCAGCCCCTTTTCAAGTTCAGATTGGGTAATGGTAAGAGGACAAAAGAATTTCACCACTTCGTCATCTGGTCCTGCAGTTTCAATGACCATGCCGTTTTCAAAACATCGTTTCGCAATTTCACCTGACAACTCGCCACTACGACACTCCACCCCTATCATCATGCCGCGCCCCTTTTTCTGTACAAACAATTCAGGGTGGCGCTTAATATTTTGCTCGATCACTTCAGTGACCATAGCTGAACACCTAGCGATGTGGTTTTCGAACTGGGTATCTGACCAATAAACCTCTAACGCTTTAGCAGCAGTAACAAAGGCGTGGTTATTACCGCGGAAAGTTCCGTTATGTTCGCCCGCTTTCCAAATATCAAGCTCTGGCTTAAGCAGTACAACCGCCATTGGGAGTCCATAACCACCTATAGATTTTGATAGTGTGACGATATCAGGCTGAATGCCTGACGGTTCAAAACTAAAGAAAGTTCCCGTGCGCCCACAACCTGCTTGAATATCATCAACAATCAGTAAAATATTATGACGTTTACAAATCTTGCTAAGACGCTGCAACCATTCGTTAGAAGCAACATTAAGACCGCCTTCACCCTGCACTGTTTCTAGCAAAACAGCAGCAGGTTTATCCATACCAGCTGAGTTATCAACCAACATGGTTTCGAATAATTTCAAACCATCAATATCGGCATAACCTTCAAAAGGTATGCGAGTAACATTGTTGAGGCTCATACCAGAACCTTGACGATGATGTTGATTTCCCGTTGCCGCCAAAGCACCCGCAGTACAGCCGTGAAAACCATTCGTGAACGCTACAATAGAGCTACGTTGAGTCACCTTACGAGCAAGCTTCAGTGCCGCTTCAACAGCATTTGTACCTGTTGGGCCAGTAAATTGAACTTTGTAATTCAACTTTCTTGGCAACAGAATTTTCTCATTCAGCAGCGTAAGAAATTCTGCTTTAGCGCTTGAGTGCATATCTAAGCCATGGGTAACACCATCAGCTTCGATATACTCAACTAACGCCTGTTTCAAGATAGGGTTATTGTGGCCGTAATTAAGTGATCCTGCACCAGCAAGAAAATCTAAGTACTGCTCGCCTTGCTCGGTTTCTAGCCAACACCCTTTCGCTTTATTAAATACGACTGGAAAGCTATTTGAGTAAGAGCGGACTTTAGACTCTTGCCTGTTAAAAATATCCATAATAAGACCGTTTATTTTCCTTTTCTTTGGGGGGTATCAACGGGGATACGATACAAAAATTCTGTATCGTGCTTCCCTTTAAAGTGTTTGTCTTCATCTAGAAATGTACTGACTTCACCACGCTGGCCATTTTGCTTGTCGAGCTTTTTAAATAGTGCCCATGAAGCATCGTTTTCTTGGGTTATGGTGGTTTCGACTGTGCGGATATCGTTAAGCCCATCTCGCTTGAGCAACTCACGCAACATACTAAACGCTAGACCTTTCCCTCTATATCGTGGGGATACAGCTACCTGCCAAACAAACAAAGTTTCAGGGGCGTCAGGCTTACGATAGCCCGAAATAAAACCTGCAATATCGCCATCGCAACGGGCAAGGACACAAGTACGACTGAAATGAGTTGACTGGAGGAAATTGCAGTAAGAGGAATTCACATCAAGAGGAGGACATTCAGCGATCAAGCGAAAGACTTCATCACCGTCTTGTGCTGTTGGTTCTAAAAATGTCCACTCAATTTCTGAGGGTTCACCTATTTCTGGGTACATAACCCAAGGTGCTGAGCTGATCATGTGTAGATACATATCCTTTGAACTCTAAACAAATTTTCTGCGCAATATAGTCCACATTACGAGAGATAAAGCAAACAACCAGTGACAAATACCAGAAATTCGAGATCAAGATCACAATAAAACCCTAGTTAATGCAACATTCAAATAGTTAGTACTCTAATTGATTTCACTTTTATGATAGTGATTTGAAGATTGAGATATCTGGAGAGTTCAACTAACTCGCTCATCTAATGAGACGAATACTAAGCCGATCATTCTGAGTGAATTTTCTGAAAGCTTTCACCTATCCAAAAGAGCACGACTTGAATATAAACTCAATCATTTGACGTATATAGGCAAGTACCAACCATATTAATCAACACCTTGCATCAGACATAAAAAAGCACCTTGAACCCTAGTAATATTATTTTCTGGAATAAACCTTTGGATTAAGTTTTTACTAAATTAGGTTTCAAAAATATACAACCATTTCTACAACTTTGTTCATCCATATCAACCTAGTTTCCCACTCCGTTTTCCGAATACCTATTTACAATTCAATTATCAGGTTCATTGTTTCAAGTTGAGGCTTTTCAATGAGTAATAAAGATAGATTTATAAATCTCACCCTATGGTTGCTCTTTGTTTTTATGCCTTTTCATGTGGACGCTACGACACTCTCTATGCATTTACATGGTCAGATAGATAATCGATGCGAAATTAATTTTAACTCGGGTAATGTTATCGATTTATCTGGTAGGAAAAGTGAAACCCTACCTTTTGACTTATTTTGCAACCAGCCATTCAACATCGCATTGTCGTCAAAGAATGGTGGACTCAAATTAAAGAGTGATGCTGATGGTCATCTAACAAATTACTTATTTGAAATAGATATAAACAAAACTAAAACAAGTGAAAAGTTTGATAGCCAATCTTTGCTATCACCTAATTCAGTCAACAGTTTTGGGGTTATTCCATTCACTACACAGGGAGAGATTAGAATAACCCTAGAAAATATCCTGCTCTTTGCAGGGCAATACAGTGACGTTGTTGAGATTGATATATATCCATCAATTCACAACGTGACCAAATAGGAATACTGCCATTTAGGTAGATTACAGGTAGCTCTTTGGAATTAGAGCTAAACATGTACGTTTAAAGTAGAGTTGAAGGAAATTCATATGAAAAAACTAACGTTTTGCGCAGCTGCAATTACTGCTGTCTTAGCTTCACCTGTCAGTGCAGCTCCGGGCGATGTTCAACTAGTAGGCTTTGTTTCTCCGGTCTGTGAAGTCTCTGGTTTAGCTACTCAACTGTTAGATTTTGGTTCTGTTGATACAATTCAATCTGTGTCTATTGGCATGAGCATGAAATGTAACGATGTTGATGGTGCAACAGTTAAACTAACCAGTTCGGAAGGTGGTTTAGAGTCTGACGATAGCGAAGATTACGCTTTGACTTATGACGCAACATTTACACCTGCTGGACTTCCAGCACTTGTACTAAACGCTCCAGGTGGCCCTGGTCAAAATGATGTATCAGTTACTCAGTCTTACCCTGGTTCTGCAACTTTAGCGACGGGTATTGCTGCAACACTAGACGTAGTCACTACCGAAACTGCTGCATGGGCTGGCGGTTATTCAGATACATTAACCGTTAACATTACATCTAACTAATATAACAACCTTGGAGGCTATTAACTTAGCCTCCAAATTTAATTAATTCTCAACGTATTAGATGGAGCTAAAGATGTTTCGTTGGATTAGTTTACTTGCACTTATCATATTTTGTTCTCAAGCAAATGCTTATCGAGTCGAGCCTATGGTTGCAGAAATGGAACCTATTGGTAAACGAGCTCAAATGTCGATGCGTATCGATAACACCTCTCAAGTCCCTCTTACCGTTGAGCTATACCCTCTTTCAATGACCATGGATGAACATGGAAATGAAACCATTGAAGCCGCAGACAATGATTTACTTGTGATACCGGTAACAGCCATTATCAAGCCGGGTCGCTCTCAGTCTGTGATGGTTCGTTATTTAGGTGACCCATCCATCGCACAATCAAAATCTTATCGTATTGCAGTTAAACAAGTTAAAGTTGAAGAGTCCGGGGCAAATAGTGGTCAAATGGGCCTGCTTCTTCAATTTAATACTCTCATCAATGTTCGTCCTAAAAACACTGAACCAAAACTTGCTATTAAGAGCATTAAGTCCAAAGACAAAAAATGGTTAATAGAAGTTGAAAATTCAGGCAATAGTTACGGTCGCTTGTCAGATACAAACTGGACAGTGAGCGATGGTATTGAATCAAAGTATTTAAAAGGTATTGATATTAGCAAGTTGATTGCTGGTACATTAATTCTTCCTTACTCAACTCGATTTTTCGAGATGCAACCTTTAAACAAATTTAATGTAGCGAATTTAAAAATAGATATTGAAGAGGGAAATTAATATGAGAAGCCTATTGGTAGGGTTATTCTCACTATTATTTAGCCACTATTCCTATAGTATTATGCTTTCGCCTACCGTTCTTGAGTATAATATTGACAGTGCTAATTCCTCCAAGATTGTTGTAACAAACAATTCTAGTGAGAGATTGGCACTGGAAGCCAATATCTATAAATTAAATTTCCACGACAATGGTGAGTTTAATAGTAAACAACTTGATAATGACGCCTTTCTTGTTTTCCCACCAGCCGCTTTTTTGAGCCCGGGAGAAAAACAAGTATTTCGTTTACAATGGGTGAAAGAGCAAACACTGCCCCAATCAGAAAGTTTTTTTGTACGCTTTAGTCAAATAAACCTCACCAGTCCAAAGAATGAAAGCGATACAGTTAAATCAAACGTTCAATTTCAAATTCACTACAATGCGTTGGTACATATTTATTCAGATACGCAAAAACCACAGATCACTATGTATGTCAAAGATAGTGGCTTAATCACGTTAGAAAATGAAGGTAGCAAATACTCCTACTCTAATTTGTTGCAGTTCAACGAAGCCAACCTAAATTCTTCATTGAAGCTCAATGAAGTGATTGGAGATCTTTTTATACCACCCTATTCAACACTAACGATAAAACCTTCCATTAAGCTACCAGCGGGTGAATATCATGGACGAACGCAATAGTACCCGTATCGCATTACAAGCATTGTTTGCTCTCTTTTTGAGTCTGTGTGCTTGGCACACTCAAGCAGAGGAAAGTGAGGTTGTTTTAAATCCAACCGGGCGAGATATCGAGATCACTTCGCTACTCAAAGTGAGTGATTCCGTTCTGGGAGAGGCTCTGATTACCATCACAGCAGACAACGATATTCAACTTCCTAAAGAGAGTACCATTGCCTTACTCTCAACCTTAGTATCTGAAGAAGCCCTTCAGACACTCGATAACGCCAGCCACAACGATGTATTGGTAAAAGCAGATTTTGCAAAGGCAGGCTTGGGGCTGACTTTTGATCTATCCACACTTGAGTGTGTTATTTCTGTGCCTGAGGATGTAAGTTTAACTCGTCAACTTACCTTGGCTCAGTCTAACGAACATTTAAATTATTCTGAACCTAGCTTCTTCTCCGGCTATTTAAATTACAGTTTGGGGGCTAGTGCTTCTCAAACAGTTGATGAACAAAGAGAAAGAGTCAATTTATACAGCGGAAGAATAGATTCCGGAGTCAACCTAGGCTTTTTAAATTTAGAGTATGAAGCGGTTTATGAGAATAGTTCCGCAAACGCAGCTTACTATTCACGTGAAGGCACTCGACTCAATATTGACTTCCCTAAACAAGGAACACGTCTAGTCATTGGTGATATGTATAACTCCGGTAAACTTCTACAAGATGCCACGGATATTCTTGGTGTCGGAATTACTCGAGATTTCACCTTAATTCCTACTCGAAATGTTCGACCTAAAGCAAATCAATCCTTCACTCTTCAGCGTACTTCTAGCGTAGATGTTGTCGTCGATGGCGCAGTAGTTCAACGCCTTTCTCTAGGAGCAGGTAGTTATAACCTAAGTGATATTCCATTAGCGCAAGGCAATAATGATGTAGAGCTGATCATTACAGATTCTAGCGGTCAACAAGAACGTATTCAGTTTTCCATCGCGACCGGCAATGATTTATTGGATGCGGGGGAATTTGAATACAGCCTAATGTATGGTGTACCCAGTGAATATCGTCAAAACGAACTTCATTACCTCACCGAAGAAAAGCTGCTTCATGGCTATATTGATGTTGGGGTGACGCCATGGCTAACCCTTGGCTTGAACGGCCAGTCAAGAGAAGATCTCTACCAATATGGTGGCACAATCCTGCTCGCCTCTTCTATAGGTATAACCGAATTTTCCGGAGCGGCCAGTGAGCACCCAACGCTGGGTAGCGGCCAAGCCTATCGAGTCGCGTTCGACGCAGAGTTTGGTAGTGATTCGAACACGCGACCACAGCTCAGCATCATTTATGAGTATCAATCAAGTAACTATACCGGCGTAAGAAGTTATAACATTGATGACTCTCCACTAAATTCCGTTACACACTACGCCTCTGCCTTTGGTTCTTTTTATCTCGCCGACAGCTTGAGGGCCGCTTTATCTCTAAACTACAGCGCAAGTGTGGATGAACAAGATGATTACTTTTCGATAAGCCCAAGTTTGTCAGGCCCATTTTTCGCCACACCAGCGACTTGGAGTACCAGAGTTAACTACCGAGATTACAGGTTTAATGATGACGAATGGAATACGTCGCTCACTTTAAGTTGGCCATTTGGTAAAAGCACACGAGTCATTGGTCGCTATTTTAGCGAACTGGACCAAGCTTCTTTAGATTATACCTATCAAGATAACATCGGTAATACTGGCGGTGTGTCGACTTTTGCCTCTATCAATCGAAGCCGCGATGTTGATACCAATGTCGATATGGGAATCAACTACACAGCTAACCAATTTATTGCAATCGCCGATCATACCACTCGTGTCGATAGCTTCGATGAAGATACACGCAGTCACAACACTCGTGTTGAAGTCAGCAGTGCTATCGCCTTTGCTGGTTCCAACGTTGCCATTGGCAGACCTGTTCGTGAAGCCTTTGCTATTGTTAGTCGGCACGAAAGCCTCAAAGAAAACCGCCTTTCTGTTGACCCAACAAGTGATGGTGAATACGCGCGAGTCTTTAGTCGCGGGAGTGGAAATGCTCTTGTTCCTGATTTAGTTGCCTACAACACTCGCCTACTCAGTTATGACGTTGAGAATCTTCCACCTGGATACGATTTAGGTGACGGCGCATTTTGGTTAAACCCTGGTTACAAACAAGGCTACCTATTACAAGTTGGGTCTGACGCTGTGCTGACCGTGATCGGTACTCTTTTGGAAAAAGGGTCCAACCAGCCAATTTCCCTTATCGCTGGTAAGGCGTTTTATTTAGGGGATGAGACACAAGATCCAATTGAATTCTTTACGAATCGCAATGGTTTATTTGCGATATCAGGATTAAAACCCGGAAAGTACAAGCTTGAGCTAAATAACAAAAAGCAGCAATCCATCACGATTTCATTAGATGAACAGAGTGATGTGTTAATCAGATTAGGAGAAATGTATGTGGACTAAAGTACTAATACTCAGCATAGCGAGTTTGTCTTACACGACCTTCTCGCAAGCCAATTGTAATGTGCGCTCGCTTAATCTAGACGTTATCTCTGAGCAAACCAATTACGATATACTCGCTGCTGGCAACTACACTGTAACTAACACTTACCGAGTCAGTGCCGCTTTCGAAGGTACTGAGTGTCAGGCAAAAATCAGCATTGACCTTGATGAAGGCGAGCTTTCGCTAAAAGGGCACAATGGCAATGAACTGCAATTCGACTGGCACGGTGGAAGTGGATATCAACAAGCCAATCAATGGCAAATAACATTAAATGAAGAACAGCCTTCCGCCACATTCCAAATGCGCTATCCATCGTTGCAATGGCTCGATGCCGGTCACTATAGTGGAAATCTTGAAGCAACAATCGTTGGGGGGAATCTAGCGAGCCTCACGAGTATTCCATCAAAATCCACATCTATTGACATCAAAGTATTACCGGTTGCCAAAATCCAGTTTTATGGTTTAGCTCAATCACATTATGACCTCGATATGGGGTCACTATATTCAAATAAACAGATTCATTCTGCTCCTAAGTTGTGGGTAAAGACCAATACGGGCTATAGCGTAACCATTGAGTCAGCAAATCAAGGCATGTTAAGACATCAATCCGATGATTCAAAATGGGATATCGATTATGAAATGCTGTTTAATCAAACTCGTGTCGACTTGAATCAAGCCAACGCAACGATACAGCGACACACTCCAACATCTGGTCATCCGATACCACTAAAGTTTGCGATCGGAAATACAGAAAATAAGCCAGGTGGTACATACAGTGACACGTTACAAATATCGATTGAGCCGAGACTCTCACAACAACCTTAAGAAGTCTCAAACTTGAAACGGCTGAATACTAGCGCCCCCCATATTGCTAAGCTATTGTAAAAATTAAATATGCAAGTGGGACTAGGTATGCATTCTGAAACTAGTATGAATAACAAAAACATAAATATTATATTGGTTGGAAAAAATTGTATTCAAAATCAATTTATTAGACGTGAGATCGAGAAAAAAAGTGCGTTCACTTTCAACCGAAAGAGTTTGCAAGATTTTTATGAACGCTGTTCAAGCTATTCTTGCTCTGCAGACATTGTCTTGGTTTCGTATGATTTGTTAGAAAAAGCCGATCACGATATTAAGGAGCGTTTTCATACCTGTAGCAATGGTCTTATTGTCTACGATGTGCCCCATAGCTCTGATGATTTAAAACTAGCAGCCTATTCCAATTTAAAAGGTATCTTGTATCAAGACGCGCCCATCGATCATTTGCTACGTTGTCTCGAGGCTGTTGTCAGTAATGACCTCTGGTTGCCTAGAAAACTCATGGTTAAAATGCTCACGGATATTAGACCTTACGCGCTGAACTATCAGGAGCTAAGCCTAAATCTAACCAAAAGAGAGCAGCAGACGCTAGAGCGCTTGGTTCAAGGCCAGTCTAATTTGGAAATTGCAGAAGGTTTATTCGTGGCGGAAAGCACAGTAAAAACCCATGTGTACAAGTTATATAAGAAGCTTAATGTCCGGTCGCGCAAAGAAGCGATAGATAAAGTCTCTCACCCTCATTTAGATCGTGTGAACTAAACTCTTCTATCAAACAATAGATACAAAAATAAACAACCCTATAAACCTATCGGTAAATAAGGCAAAAAATTTAGCCTGATTCATACTCAATCAATGGTTATTTTGCTACTGTTAAAGCTTAATAAAACAATGATTTATATATGGATGCTGTTATGCGAACTTTGATTGCTATAGCGATAGGACTCTTTTTCCTCTGCCAACCTGTTCTTGCAGAGGAGAAAAGTTACTCCGAAAGCGAGGTGCTCGATCGCCCTTTGATGGAGCGTTACATTCTCGATGAACTCAAAGCTCTGCGCCAAGATCAGCAAGATTTAGAACGCCGCATGGTCATCCAAGTCACCGACAGAGAGCTTGCTGTCGCGGACAAATCCCTCAATTATGCCAACGTTACTGTTACCTATTTCTTTTACATCATTGCGGGTGTTGCTTCCCTTATCGCCTTTGTCGGTTGGCAATCATTACGTGAATTCAAAAACAACACCACAGAAATGGCGGACAAACGCCTACAATCTATCGCTGAAGAGTACGAGAAAAAGTTCAGTGCATTGGAGCGAGATCTAAAGCGTAAAACGCGGATTATCAGCGAAAATAACAAAGAAATTGAACGTATTAACGAGATTCACAATTTATGGTTGCGTGCGCAAAGTATGCCAACCGCAGAACAGCGAATTGATGTATATGATGAAATTCTTACGATCCGTCCTGGAGATCTAGAAGCCTTGACCTACAAAGCAGATGCGGCCATGGAGATCAAAGAGTACAACTGGGCTCTCAGCTTATGTAATCGAGTTTTAGAGCTAGATACCACCAATGGACCTGCCCTCTATCAACGAGCCTGCGCTTTCTCACGCTTAGGTATTGAAGAACAAGCAATTGAAGATTTAGAGCGAGCGATTGAAGCAACGCCAACGATTAGAGATCTAATCACTAATGAGCCGGATCTCGAAGGGCTACACGGCAATCCACACTTCGATACCCTATTACCAAATCTAAATGAACACAGTTAATTCGTTTTCTACAACAATGGCAGAGAGAGACTCAAACCATCTCTGCCAATCGTCACTTCATTCGATAAGCTATGTTCCTTCAACCAACAGTCTAGTTCATGGCTGATGTGGGTAATGACGAACTGCTTTGGCTTCAGACGCTCATAAACTTCAAACGCAGTATCAATATCACTATGATTCCCGCGCTCAGTACCAGGAGGAAAAGAGCAGTCTAAAATTAGCGTATCAAGTTGCTCTACTAATGCTAAATGCTGCGCCGTCTTCGTGGGTAATCCATCGGTATCGGTTAAGTAGGCCACTCGATGCCCCTCAAACTCAAATAAATATCCGAATGTAGGCCTAGAGTGCTCCATCATTAATGGCGTTATTTTCAACCCTTCGATATAAAAAGAAACCGCATGAGAAAGGTTAGAGCGAAAATCTAAACATCCAGAGTGCTTCAAGAGATCTGCACAACCTAAGGGGTCATTGGGACTCCACACTGGAATCTTCGGTCCATTCCCCCAACGTAAATGAAACAATCCTTGCACATGGTCAACATGGAAGTGAGTGAGCAAAAAGCCAATATAGGACCCAGGCGGAAAGCGCTTGTGAATATCCATAATCCCAGCATCAATCAACAGGCGTTTTTTATTATGCTCTTCTCCCCACTCAACCATCGCCGAGCAGGGGTTTCTCTCCTTGTTGGAGTCATTACTTGCGGCTTCACATGCGGTGCAATGGCACCCGTAAAGAGGAACACCACCCGCTGCACCAGTGCCGAGTAAGGTAAGCCTTAACATGGTGAATCCATCGCTACCTTTATTTTTTGGCCTTGTACCGTATTCTCCATTTGAGTGAGAAATTGCTCGGTACTACTTTGCAATGAGCCGCTATTGTCGATCACTATCGCATCTGCAGGTCGAACAGAATCGTATGCAATTGCGCGCTCTAAACGTTGTGCGATCTCTTGGGCACTTTCTCGCCCTCGACATTGCAACCGTTGTTGTAAAATCTCCGGAGTGACGAAAATCCAAACCACTTGCAGCTGGTCACCAAAGCGCGCTTTTGCTGTCGGTAGATACGCTCTGGAACCATTAACCATCACATCTAACCCTTGTGCAAGCCAATCGCACACTTCATTGCTAATCCCATAACGATAACCATTCGCCTGCCAATGCATGGCAAATAAACCTCGATTGATACGAAAATCAAACTCTTGCTCTGATAGCTCAATATGATTTTCGTTACCTGAAGAAACTGGTCGAGTTATATAGCGGTGGGCCACCATAAGCGGATCTCTTAACTGTTCCCGAACCATATTCATTATTGAGTCCTTACCAGCACCCGACGCACCCAACACATAAAACAATTTCGCCACCGCTATTTCCCTCTCGTTAAAAAACTCGACTACCTTGTCGCAACACTTGCTGAATCTTCGCTTGGCCCGCTTTACGCTCTACCAAAAGTAAATCGGCTCTCAAACCTTCATTAACTACACCTCTATCCGATAAGTTTAGCGCAGAAGCTGGATTCGCTGTTGCCAGTCGCGTTGCCGCCGCAAGGTCAAGATCGTTACGTTCATCATCCGCTAGCTTAAATACGGCGTCGATTAAGCTTCCCGGGAAATAGTCAGAAGACAAAGCATCAAGCACACCCAAAGTGGCCAATTCATGTGCGGCGACGTTACCTGAATGAGAACCTCCACGTACGACATTCGGCGCGCCCATCATCACTTTTAAGCCAAGCTCATGAGAACGCTGAGCCGCTTCAATCGTGGTCGGAAACTCTGCTAACACTAAACCCAATGAGTGTGATTCTTCAACGTGCATTCGAGTCGCATCGTCATGGCTTGCAAGAGGGATTCGTTTCTCGCGACACAATTTGGCTATTGCGTAGCGATTAGCATCTGACCATTGTTCCGATTGGGCGCGCTGATCTTTCTCAAACTCAGCCATTTGTTGATCATTCAAATTGTACTTCCCTTGGTAGTACTCATAATATTTATCCAGATTGACAAATTGACGCTGACCGGGAGAGTGATCCATCAGTGATACCATATGAGTCTGTTCGAGATCTAAATACTTCTCGGCCAATTCCAATGTAGCGGCGTGCGGCAATTCACAGCGTATATGCACAAAGTGCTCGGCACGATTTAAGCCCAAGTCCCCACTTTTCACTATCGTATCAATCATTTTATCGAGATTTTCCTGACGGTGTCCGCCATCACGAACATCCCCAACCGCAATGGCATCCAACACAGTCGTGATACCCGCCCCTATCAACTGAGCGTCATGCGCGGCCATTGCAGACAACTCAGGCCAACTCACTTTAGGCCTTGGCGTAAAATACTTCTCTAAATTATCCGTATGAAGCTCTATGAGCCCTGGCATCAAGTAACCTTGATTCCCATCGATGGCACCTGGTTGTTGACTACCCGAATCAGACATAGCTCGAATCACACCGTTTTCGATTTCAATCGAGCCATTGATGACTTCATTTTCCAATACCAGTTGTACGTTAGTAATAATCATCTCAATCCCTTTCTAATGTTCAACAACGAATAACGTTGATTTGGACATGTCATAAATCTTATCCGCTACCCGTTGACGAACAGACTCATCATGAAAAATGCCGACGATAGCGGCCCCTCGTTGCTTGGCTTCAGAAATCAGTTCAATCACCACCTGGCAATTTTTCTCATCCAATGAAGCGGTGGGTTCATCAAGTAACAGTATTGGTGACTCAACAATGAAGCCCCGAGCGATGTTGACTCTTTGTTGTTCACCACCAGAAAAAGTCGCAGGTGCTAGATGCCAAAGCGCCTCTGGCACATTAAGACGACGAAGCAATATTTTCGCTTTTTCACGCGCTATGGTTTTGTTTTCCCCTAACTCAACCAAAGGTTGGCTAACCACATCCAATGCGCTAATTCTTGGAATAACACGTAGAAATTGGCTCACCCAACCGATCGTGTGTTTTCTTACTTCTAAAATGGATTTAGGCGTCGCAGTAACGAGATCTATCCAATGACGACTATCGAGATTTTGACGAACTAGAATTTGCCCACCATCGACCAAGTAATTGGCATAGAGCGCTTTGAGCAGCGTACTTTTCCCTGAGCCAGACTGTCCAAGTAAAACCACGCATTCACCACTTTCTACTTGAAAGCTGCTGTCATCGAGTACCGACAAACTCGCGCCACCTTGATTGTGCAACACAAAGGTTTTACTGATGTTCTCGACACGGAGCATCACCTTGTTCTTCATGGTATTCATCGTACTTTCTTACCCTTGTAATACTGATGAGACGAGCAATTGCGTATATGGATGCTGCGGATCATCTAAAACTTGATCCGTTAAGCCAGTCTCGACAATTCGGCTCTCCTTCATCACAACTAAGCGATGGGCTAGCAAACGAGCGACCGCCAAATCGTGCGTGACAATGACCACAGACAAACCGAGTTCTGTTACTAAATTTCGAATCAAATCAAGCAAGCGAGCTTGCACCGATACATCTAATCCCCCCGTTGGTTCATCCATAAACACCAACTTCGGATGGGTGACTAAATTACGTGCAATTTGCAACCTTTGCTGCATGCCTCCCGAAAAGGTGATTGGCATGTCGTCAATACGATCGACGGGGATTTCAACTTGGCTTAACCAGTCGGTGGCTTGCTCTCGAATCTCTCCGTAGTGCCTTGAGCCGACCGCCATCAAGCGCTCCCCGATATTTCCTCCTGCCGACACTCTAGGGCGCAATCCATCCATAGGATGTTGATGCACAACGCCCCACTCGGTTCGCAATAGACGACGACGCTCACTCTCTGACAAACCGTACAAACTAACACTATTATTAGATGAGATTTGATACTGAACATCACCGCTATCCGGATCTTCACGACCTGATAGCACTCGCAGCAAGGTACTTTTACCAGACCCTGATTCCCCAACAATGCCCAGCACTTCTCCCGGCCAAAGCTCAAAATTGATAGCCTGACACCCTTTACCCGGTTGATACAATTTGGTCAACTGAGAGACCTTAAGCAGTGGCTGAGGTTCGCGATGAGCTCGATTTATTTCAGCCAAACCGCTGCTATTTTCAACTTCCATTACAGACACGACATTGACTCCTCATTCTTTGGTAGCGCTTGTTGTTCGCGACAATAATCCGTGTCCGAACAGACGAACATTCGGCCGCCTTGATCATCGGTTACCACTTCATCTAAGAAACTCTCTGTGGATCCGCAAATGGCACATGGCTCGCCCCACCTTTGAACCTCAAAAGGATGATCATCAAAATCGAGGCTTTTCACATCGGTATAAGGCGGAATAGCATATATACGCTTTTCACGCCCAGCACCAAACAGTTGTAAAGCAGGCATTTGATTCATCTTTGGGTTATCAAATTTTGGAATTGGCGAAGGGTCCATGATGTGTCGTCCGTTCACCTCTACGGGATAAGCATAAGAAGTAGAGATATGGCCATATCGAGCAATGTCTTCATACAGCTTCACGTGCATCACGCCATACTCTTCCAGTTCATGCATTTTTCGGGTTTCCGTTTCGCGAGGCTCGATAAAGCGCAGTGGCTCAGGAATAGGGACTTGATAGATCAATATCTGCCCTTCTTTCAGCGGCTTTTCAGGAATTCGATGCCGAGTCTGAATCAAGCTTGCATCACTGGTCTTTTCTGTCGTTGTGACTGCCGCGACTTTTTCAAAGAACTGGCGAATAGATACCGCATTTGTCGTGTCATCTGCACCCTGATCTATCACTTTTAGTACATCTGGCTGCCCGATAATTGCTGCCGTAATTTGAATGCCGCCAGTTCCCCACCCGTAAGGCATAGGCATTTCACGCCCACCAAATGGCACTTGATAGCCAGGTATCGCTATAGCTTTAAGGAGTGAACGGCGAATCATCCGCTTAGTTTGCTCATCTAGGTATCCATAATTGTAGCCACTGGCTTGGCCTGATTCATACATCATGGTGGCTCTCCTTATCGGCTTGACTGCGTTGGTCGTACTCTTTTTGTAACTTACGAATCAACTCAAGCTCGGATTGAAAATCGACGTAGTGAGGGAGCTTCAAATGACTAACAAAGCCCGAAGCTTCGACGTTATCGCCATGAGACAAGACGAACTCTTCATCCTGAGCTGGGCCTTGGGGTACTTCATCGTATTCTTTGTGTTGCAACGATCTATCGACCAATGCCATCGACATTGCTTTGCGTTCTGAAAAACCAAAGGTGACGCCGTAACCACGAGTAAATTTAGCTTTCTCTGTCTTGCTGCCTGTAAAGCCGTTGATCATCTGGCATTCGGTCAATTCAATATCGCCAACTTCAATAGCAAAGCCGAGTTCTTCAGGCACTATTTCCAATGTAACTTGACCAGAGCGAATTTCACCGGCGAATGGGTGATTGCGTCCATAGCCGCGTTGAGTCGAGTATCCTAGCGCAAGTAAGAAGCCTTCATCACTGCGCGCCAACTGCTGTAGCCTAGCGCTGCGATTCGCAGGAAAAATGGGGGGAGTGACCGTTATATCATCAGGTTCATTTCCTTGATCCAACTCCTCCACTGCCAATCCAAGCTTTTCCAGAATCTTTAACACTTGCGGGCAAAACTCTGATTTTTCTTCCTGGTGAGAGTTCACTTCAGGCTCAGCTCTCTCTTTGCTCACCTCATTGCTTTCACGCCCTTCGGCCAAAAGCGAAAAATCCAATAAGCGATGCGTGTAATCGTAAGTAGGCCCCAGCAACTGTCCGCCAGGGAGATCTTTGTAACTTGCGGAAATTCTTCGTTCAATTCGCATGTTTTCTGTGTTTATTGGCTCGGTTACAACAAACCTTGGCAAGGTGGTTCGGTAGGCTCGGAGCAAAAAAATCGCTTCAATGAGGTCTCCCCCTGCTTGTTTGATTGCCAAAGCTGCCAACTCCTTGTCATAGACGCTACCCTCAGTCATCACTCTATCCGTCGCGCCTGCTAGCTGATTAGAGATTTGATCGACACTCAGTGGCTGCTGAGATTCTGGGCCTCGGCGTTTTTGATCTTGAAGCCGGTGTGCCGCGGCAATGGCTTTTTCTCCACCTTTTACTGCAACGTACATAATGCTTCCTCTGTACTTAATTGGATTCGAGTAGTTCTGGGTATTGCCATGATTTGATGACCACTTGATAAATAGAGATCAACGCCCTGAGGAAATGTTCCTCGCCCACTTATTAATGCCATAAGTAATTCGTCTGAAAGTCCTTTTATGTTTGCGCTCGAACTTGTTTGAATGCCGGGCCCAGTAAGCAAGCACTCGATCCCTGACTCCAAAGAGTCCACCTCAATAATGATGGACGCGCTTTTGTCCGGATAACTCCCCTCGCCCATTGCAAAGCCACAAAATGTCGTGGCCTCTTCACCAGAGATAAGAGCAAAATCTGCAAGCTCTCTGGTTTGTGTTATTGGCGCTGCGCAATGAAAGCGAAAGTTCTCAACAAAATGGGCGTCATTTAAGTAACGCTGAGACAAAAAACAGGGCGTCGAGTTATCTGACAAGGTAAGAAGTAGCTGAGTCGCAGCCGCACTAACCTCGCCAAATTGAACGTCACTTGGTACCTCTACCACCAGACCAGGCTTTGCCATCGCATCCATTAGCAAACGAAAGATTTGCTGCGCTTCATGTACTGCAGAGTCCAATCCTTTTACTATTTGGCTCATTCATCTTCTCCTCTAACCATGGTGAAGAAATCCACCTTACTGGCTGAGACTTGCTTAGCCCTAGACTGCTCTTTCTCGACAAGCTCGGCCTTTAATGGATTAATAAGCCGTTCTTGTAAGTCCATTTGCAGTGAGGTTTGCATTAAAGCATCGATCACAGCCGCTACCTCTGAATGCGCTTTATTTCTTCCTGTAATGTAGCTGTAGCCCAGCTCTCCACTATCAAGCTGTATCACGGTGCGAGTAATGGTAACGTCACCCATGTTGAACGGGTTGCCTGTCGAACCCATTCGCGCACGGACTTGGGCAAGGCCAACCTCCGGTTCACGTACGAAGTGGTATTTCGGGTTTAAGCCAAACTGTTGCCAATACTTAGATAAGGCATGGTGCTCACACCTTGCTAACGCCGCCATCCACTGACGACGTTGGTTCATGTGTTCTGTTTTCATTTAGTGCTCCAAAACAATCTCAACCAGATCAGAACGCGTGTGTGAAGATGAAAACTCCACGACCTGGTCTGTTCCCTTTAAAACATTGGTCGTTTTAAATGCCATGATTGGCGTTTTTCCCGGCAATTGAAGTAAACGGCAATCCGTTTTCGTCGGCATAATTGCTCTCAATCGAGTGGTTCTTCGCGTGAGTTGAAGGTCTAACTTATCTCTTAAATACCGATGCAATGACCCGACTTCAAAGTGCTTAACCACAGGCCACCAGCGAACATCTGACAAGTAATGGTCAATCACACTTGCTGGCACGCCATCAATTTTTCGTAATGTGGTCAGTTTGATGATCGGCGACTCAGGCAGCACCTCAAACAACGAAGCCACCTTATCGTTTGCCGCGATCAGTCCTCGTTCTATCACCTTGCTGGTTGGAGAACTTCCCTGCTCCAACAAATTGTCAGTGAAATGGGCACCACAATGGAGTGGGTAGTCAAAGGGTTGACTCACCACCATGTTGCCCCGACCTTGCTGACGCTCTATCAACCCATTGAATACCAACTCATCAATTGCTCGGCGTACGGTGTGACGATTGACATCAAAGCGCTTCGCGAGCGCCGACTCCGCTGGCAAATAATCACCCGCTTGAAAGTAACGACGAACATCTTGTTCTAGGTGCTTCGCAATATCTAAATACACTCGCATCTTCAATCTCTCTACATCTCTGATGACTTATCTAGACAAGTGGTGATAAATGTTTAAATGAACATTTTTCGAATATGCTGGGAGGCAAAATCAATCAAACTGACGGTGACTATGACAATCAACATAATGCAAGCCGTCTGTTGGAACTGAAATCCTCGAATCGCTTCCCATAACAAAACCCCAATACCACCCGCACCCACCATGCCGACGACTGTGGCTGAACGAACGTTAGACTCAAGCCTGTACAAGGTAAACGAAATCCAAAGGGGTAAAACCTGAGGTAAAACACCGTATAAAATTTCTTCAACCTTATTGGCGCCAGTCGCCCGAACGCCTTCAACAGGGCCAATATCTATCGCCTCTACCGCTTCAGAAAATAGCTTTGCGAGTACGCCAGTGGTATGAACGAATAAAGCAAGGACTCCGGCAAAAGGCCCTAGCCCTACAGCGACGACAAACAACATCGCAAAGACCATTTCATTGATTGCACGAGCCGAATCCATTAATCGGCGCATCGGCTGATAAATCCACCAAGGCGCAATATTTTCGGAACACATCAAACCAAAAGGAATGGACAAAGCGACCGCCAATATCGTTCCCCATAATGCAATTTGAATCGTAATTAGGGTCTCTTCAACGTAGAGTTTCCAGTGCGTAAAATCAGGTGGGAAAAAATCCGCGCCTAGCTCAACCATGTTTCCAGAGTCTTTTATTAATTGCCCCGGATTCATTTCCGCACCTTGCCATGACCAAGCAAGAACAAACGCTACGACCAACATGATTGCAAAACGTTTCCACAGAGAAGTGGGTTCCATTGGCAAATTTTGAGTTGTACTACTCATTGTATCTATCCATTAAAAACTTCGAGGAATCAAAAGCTGGAAGCAAGCGCCTCCAGCTCACTAGGATGTTATTCCATCGCTTCAAGCGCGCTCATTTGACGATTCAGAGCGGCAAGTTTGCTCTTGGTCGATTCCAGCTTTGAAACTTGCTCATCCGTTAAGCTTGTTTGTATGCTCAAGCTATTCAATTGCTTGTAAAGCGCTAACTGACGAATTGGCAATAACTGTAAATCACTTGAGGGTTTAAACGGTGCCCAATCGAGCTCTTTAAGAATCGCGAGCTCTTTCGCATTACCTGATGTACCGTAATCCATGAAGAAACTGTAAAGTTCATTTTTCACTGTATCCGGTAGATTTTTACGCCATACGATTGGATCAGAAGGAATCAAAGGCGATTGCCAAATCACTTTAATATTGGCGAATTTCTCTGGGTTAGTTCGTTCAAAGCGGCGCATACTTTCAGTGTTGTTGGTTGCCACATCTACTTGCTGATTTGAAACAGCAAAAAGGTTAACCTCATGGCTAGAGTTCAACGTACGCTTGAATTCTGAAGGTTGAATATTGTTCTTCGCTAACACATAGTACGAAGGCACAAGAAAGCCCGATGTCGAATTAGGATCGCCATTACCAAACGCTAGCTTTGAACGCTGCGCAATCATATCTTCAACGCTGTTGATTGGGCTGTCTTTATGGGTAATCAGCAAGCTCCAGTAACCCGGATTTCCTTGCGCGTCGACCGTTTGAGCGAAGATTTCGCCTCCTGCTCTGTCTATCGCTTCCATTGCTGATTTATTTCCAAACCATGCAACATCAACCTTGTCGAAGCGCATCCCTTGAATGATACCCGCGTAGTCTGGTGCAAAATAAGCCTTTACTTCCACGCCCAATTTATCGCTCATGTCTTTTAGGAACGGGTCCCACACTGTTTTTAGATTCTGCTGCGATTCGGTTGAAATAATACCGAAGTTAAGCGATTCCATTTCCTCTTTTGCTGAAACGGATGTCGCTGTCGTAGCCGCAAGTAGTCCAAGACCACAAGCTATCGTCTTAAGTGCTCGTAACATCTTCAATATCCTTTGTGTGTTAACTAGTTAGGGGAGTTGCGTTTTTCGTCATCGCGGTAAGTGGTCGAGTGTCGCTCACATCGGCGCTGACATCAGGTTGGTAACAATAGAGTTGTTCTAGCTCTTGTTTACTTATGGAGGAGCTTTCACCTTGGTAAAAAATTTTGCCTTCTCTGAGCGCAATCACATGCTTGCAGTATTTGAGAGCGTGCTCAACTTGGTGCAAGGTGACCACGACAGGAATGTCCTCACGCTGGTTAATATCCGTCAGTAATTCCATCACAATGCGCGACGATTCAGGATCAAGTGATGCGATAGGTTCATCGGCAAAAATGATCTTTGCTTTTTGCATCAAAGCGCGAGCAATCGCGACGCGCTGTTGTTGTCCACCAGAAAGCGTCGACACTCGTTGATGTGCAAAATCACTCATTCCCACGCGATCCAAAGCAGCTAAAGCTTGTTGTTTTTGCTCGGCAGTAAATTGACCACTTAAAGTACGCCATAAAGGTGTATGACTCATGGCACCAATCAACACGTTGGTAAGTACAGATAAACGGTTAACAAGATTGAATTGTTGAAAGATGTAGCCTGCCTGTGCGCGCCTTTGTCTTACATCCGATGTTGCACGTCCGTTGATTTGAACCGTTTCTCCTAGAACACGGATCTCGCCACATTGGTCTTTATCGCCGTAGACTAAACCACTTAAATGACGCATAAGAGTCGATTTCCCCGAGCCAGAAGGGCCAAGTAAAGCCGTCATCTCTTGGTAATTAATGCTGAAATCGATCGCGTCTAGTGCTTTCTTATCTCCAAAGGTTTTTGTAAGACCTTTGACTTCAATAATGCTGTCCATACTTTGAGCACCTCGTTAAATAGTGTCCCTAGCGTGGCGCGTTTATGTGTCGTTTTTATAAACAAACGATGTCAGAAAGATGGCAAACCTCGGCTGCCAAAGAAAGGTATAACCGCTTAGAACCAAGCAACAGAAAGGGTTACCAAGATTATCTAGACAAGCTGACTAACTTGTCTAGATAACGCCTTAATGAAAAGTTAATAAAACGCTCAGTTGATCGAACTTAAGAGAAGTACCGTAACAGTGATTACTTCAATCGGAGTAACAACGCAGACACAAAGGAATACGTTATGTTTAAAAGAATTGCGATTTTATTTTCTGTACTGCTGGCCTGTATGACGTTTACAGCTGCCGCTCACGAACACGGAAAAATGAAAGCCGACATCGTCGATGTTGCGGTAGAAAATGGCTCTTTCACCACCTTAGTTGCCGCAGTGAAAGCAGCAGGGCTAGTCGACACGTTGAAAGGTGAAGGCCCTTTCACTGTTTTTGCGCCTACCGATGAAGCGTTTTCCAAACTACCAGATGGCACAGTAGAAATGTTACTCAAACCAGAAAACAAAGATAAGCTTATCGCGGTTCTTACTTATCATGTGGTTGCAGGAAAAGTCATGGCCGCTGACGTCGTCAAACTCAACAAGGCAACAACGGTCCAAGGGCAAGACGTTATGATTAAGACTATGGGAAGCAAAGTTATGGTTGATAACGCCATGGTCATCGCGGCCGACGTTAAAGCGAAAAACGGTGTCATTCACGTGATTGATCAAGTCATTCTTCCAAAATAACTGCATAGGGAATATAGGGCGGCCTTTGCTGCCCTAATTACAATATGGAAAACATCACCTTATCTAAACGCGAACTTGATCAAATGGCAACAAGAGAGAGAGCACATCTTGTCAACTCACTCTCAGGATTCAAAAGTGCTAATTTAATTGGTTCTACCGACCAAAATGGAAACCACAACCTTTCCATTGTGAGTTCAGTTATCCATCTCGGATCTAACCCTCCACTACTGGGGTTTATTGTTCGTCCCCACCAAGTAGAGCGCCACAGCCTTGAAAACATATTGAATACAGGTTTCTACACCATTAACGCCGTCAGTACAGACTTAGCAGTTAAAGCTCATCAAACCTCTGCTCGCTACCCTAAACAAACATCAGAATTTGACGCTGTTGATTTAACCTCTTATACACACAACGACTTCAAAGCACCATTCGTACTAGAGAGCCCACTAAAGATGGCGATGAAGTTCATCGAACGAATTACGATTGAAAGCAATCAAACAGAAATGATCATTGGTGAAATTCAATTTATTGAAACCATCGCGCACGCACTGATGCCAGATGGATATCTTGATATCGAAGCCCTAGAGCTCGTCACAGTCTCTGGATTAGATAGCTACCATGTAACATCGCGAATACAAAGATTAAGCTACGCAAAAACTCAGCATGATACCTATCCTTTAACTAGGGAAGGCGAACCATCATCTTGGGAGGCTTTCAAAAATAACCTCTCTTTGATTTAAACTTCATATCAGCATTGATTAGCTTAATGAACGTTGACGCCATGTTGACGTTCGCTGTTCACAAAGCGATAAATTCACTCAATCTTCATCGCGTTTTCACTTACTTCTGACGAGTGTTTTGTTTCATAATCTACTATAAGCACTCCCCCACCCCAGAGGAAAACATGATGAAAAAATCCCTATTAATCCTCACAAGTGCAGTTTTTGTTCTTGCTGGCTGCCAAGATGATCAAGCTCCTGAACCGACAACTTCTACCGAGCAATTTGTCGAAATCCCCGCTGACGTTACTGTCGATGAAGCAATGGAAGAACAAGTATCAACTACAGATGATGGTCATAGTGCGAACATAGCTTTAGACTGGAACGGTACCTATGTTGGCATCTTGCCATGCGCTGATTGTGAGGGTATTGAAACCGAAGTCACGCTCAATCACGATGGTAGCTACAGTGTTAACCAAACCTATCTAGGTAAAGAAAATGGTCATTTTAAATCACAAGGCCAACTGAGCTGGAACGAAAAAGGCAGTATCATCACCTTAGAAAACGAAACTGGCGCAAACCAGTATTTCGTTGGTGAAAACATCCTATTTAAGTTGGATATGAATGGTGAGCGAGTCAGTGGCGATCTCGCAGAGCACTACCAGTTACGTAAACAATAACTGAATACAAGCACACCAGCGAAAGCGATTAGACGTTTCATTTTCGCCTACTAGCCCATATGATGAGTACAATGACTTTAACATATGTGTGGTAGTTAAATATGGATATGCTAACCGTTCTCGATGGTGGATTAGGGCGAGAGCTAAAAGAAATTGGCGCGCCCTTTTCTCAGCCTCTATGGAGCGCACAAGCCTTAATGGAAGCGCCTCAATACGTTGCTATGGCCCATCAACGTTTTATTGACGCTGGCGCAGAAATCATTATTACCAATGCCTACGCGTGCGTCCCTTTTCATTTAGGTGACAAACTCTACCAAGAGCAAGGATCCCGTCTTGCGCAGCTTTCCGCTGAAATTGCGCGAACCGTGGCGGATGATTGCAAAAATCGTGTCCAAGTTGCCGGTTGTATTCCACCAGCAATGGGAAGTTATCGCCCAGACCTTTTTGATGCTGAACTGGCTAAACCAATCATAGAAACCCTCTATCTAGCCCAAGATAAGTTCGTCGACTTATGGATTATCGAAACACTGGCTTCGATTAAAGAGTTTCACCTTAACCATTCAATTTTAAGTCAATCTTCCAAACCAAGTTACTACGCTTTCACGCTGGAGGATACGCTACAAGATGAAGCAAAACTGCGATCTGGTGAAACGGTTAAAGATGCGGCTTATGAGCTCGTTAACTGCGACATTCAAGGTATGTTGTTTAATTGCTCTGTCCCGGAAGTAATAGAACAAGCGATTAAAGATGCTAAATCTGCCTTCAAACAAGCAGGAAGAGCTGATATTGAAATTGGCGCGTATGCGAATAATTTTGAAGTCATTGAGCAAGACCATGAAGCCAATGACGCGCTTCAATCAATGCGCTCATTAACGCCTGAAGAATATTTAAATTTTGCCAAAAAATGGAAACGTGCTGGCGCTAATATTATTGGCGGCTGTTGTGGTATTGGGCCCAAATATATTCAAGCATTAAGTGACTGGAAAAGAAAAGGAGCCATTTAGGCTCCTTTCGTTTATTCATTTTTGTAGTAAGAGACTACTTTTTGTCGCGAATCATACGGCGAAGACGTGAACGACGCTCTGCTGCACCTTGGTTAGAATCACTTGGGTTATTCTGACGCGTTCTACGGTTTTTAAACGCCGGTTTTGAGTGCATTTTCTCTAACAATGCCGCACGGTTTTTAGGCTCATAGCCCTCAAGCTCTTTGCGGTAAATGCGTTGACCAATTAACGTTTCAACTTGCTGTAAAGTTAACTCTTCTTCACGGTTTACAAATGAAACGGCATTACCACGTTGGCCCGCACGCCCTGTACGACCGATACGGTGAACATAGTCTTCCGCTAGGAACGGCATATCAAAGTTAACCACGTGAGGTAAGTTTTGAATATCCAGACCGCGAGCAGCAACATCGGTTGCGATCATCACGCGCGCTTTTCCAGACTTGAACTCATCTAATGCACGACGACGTGCACTTTGCGCTTTATCACCATGACAAAGTACTGCCTTAATACCATCAAGCTTCAGTTCTTTAACCAGTTCATTGGCCGTTTCTTTATAGTTCACAAAAACAAGCACTTGTTGCCAGTTTTTACGACCAATCAGTTCAGAAAGCAGTTCACGCTTACGCTCTTGCTCGACAGGATAAACGACGTGAGCAATGGTATCTGCAGTTACGTTTTCACGCGCGACAGAAACACGTTTAGGTTGGCGAAGAAGCTCACCTGCCAATTTGTTCATTTGCGCAGAGAATGTCGCAGAGAACAACATTGTTTGAGGCTTTGATGAAACGCCAGACATGATGCTTTCAATTGCAGAAATAAATCCCATATCCAACATACGGTCTGCTTCATCAAAAACAAGAAATTCTAGATTAACTAAAGAAACATTGTTTAGGTCAAGGTGTTCAATCAAACGACCTGGAGTGGCCACAAGAATATCTACGCCGCCTTCTAACGCCTTCTGCTGAGAAGACATCTTTGCACCACCGTAAATGGCCACTGTCTTGATATCTGTGTACTTAGTGTAATCTTCAATGTTCGAAGCAATCTGCGCTGCTAACTCACGCGTTGGCGCTAAAATAACCGCGCGCGCTTGATGGCGACTGCGAGCTTTTGCATTATCTAAAATGTTTTGCACAATCGGCAACGCAAATGCTGCCGTTTTACCTGTACCTGTTTGCGCGTTGGCTAGAATGTCATGCCCTTTTCGTGCGAATGGGATCGCTTTCTGCTGTACGGGTGTTAATTTCTCATATCCGCACTCAGTAAGCGCTTTCACGATTTCCGGAGAAAAGTTTTGTGATGCAAATGACATATCTTGTTCCTAAAGCTAACGGCTAATACAAAGCATAACCAAAATTACGGTCGCAGATTATAGAGCAATAATGCCTCTGTTGGGGACTTATTTTTAATTTAGACGAAATAGAGCTGAAATCATCCGAATATCATGCGATTCCAGCTCTTACTTTACACATTAAAGTACTTAATAAGCCTTACTTGACTCAATAAGTGGCTTTAAATGTTTGGACGTGCCGTTTCTTGGGCTGAAGGTGGCAAATGTGGCAAGGTTACTTGTGGTTGCTCACCCGTCAACGATCTAAGGAATTCAGTAATCTTCACAGATTCATCCTTAGTGAGCTTTTTACCTAGCTGTAAATCCGCCATCATTGAGACCGCTTCTTGTAAATCCCATACAGAGCCGTCATGGAAGTACGGGTAAGTCAGTTCAACGTTTCGAAGTGTCGGTACTTTGAACACGAACTTATCAAACTCATTACCAGTTATCGCTTTACGGCCTATGTCCGGATTATCAGTATCAAATGGTTTTACTAAACCCATCTTTTGATACATCTGTCCCCCGGCTAAAGGCCCACTATGACACGCGGTACACCCTTTTTCTTTGAACAAGTTATACCCTTCAACTTGAGCTGTCGTTAATGCACTGTCATCCCCCTTCAACCAAAGATCGAATGGCGCGTTTGGAGTACGCAACGTTTGCTCAAAAGTGGCAATGGCATCAGTGACATTGTCGATCGTAATCGTGGCTGAACCGTAGGCTGAATTAAACCAATCCCGATATTGCGGAATGGACTGCAAGGTATCAATGGCTAAATCATGGCTAAATGCCATTTCCAGTGGATTTTCGATCGGGCCTGCCGCTTGTTCTTGCAAGTCTTTTGCTCGACCGTTCCAAAACTGAACAAAGTTAAGATCTGAATTGAGTACCGTTGGCGAGTTTATCGGCCCAATTGCCCACTTGTGGCCAATCGAACTTGGTAGATTATCCACACCGCCTTTGGCTAAGTTATGACAGGAATTACAAGAGATGGTGTTTGATGCGGACAAACGTGGTTCAAACCAAAGTGTTTTTCCTAACTCGACTTTACGCATATCCAGGCCCTGTACGGGTTCGATCGCCTTGATTGGTTCACTGGACTCCCGTTCGGCAAGCGCTGAAAATGACAATGCGGATAAGATGCTCACTGCAAATATTGCTTTCATGGTGGCTTCCTTTTCAAGTGATTATAAATCTCACTAGCTTGGCGCAATTTCTTATTGATGCGCTCTGGAAACAACCGTAAATGAATTGATTTACTCAATGAAATGCAAAAAATCGATGGTTTTAATGACAAAAATCGATGTTAAAAACGATTACTTTTTACGCACCAATAGCCACCTGAACTACCGTTCAAGATGCAACAATTACGCAACAATGTTATTAACAAATCAATCAACGCATTTATTGATACACATCAATTCTATAAAACCGACACAACCCACTTCCTCTTCATTTTCCAATTGGCACACCTAAGCTCCTATTGGAACCTTTGCCTAAAGAGTTCAATAAGTACTTTTACTTTGTTGGGTAGAAACATTGCCGAAGGATATATCAGGGTTAAATGCTGCTTTGGGTGAGAAAAATCCTCCAATACTTCAACCAAATGACCTTGCTGTAACGCTGGTTTGGAGTGAATCTGAGGAATGAATGCGATTCCATTTCCATTCATTGCCATCGAACGCAATAAATTGAGATCATCCGACTTAAGCGCGATAGGAATTTCTGGATTCAATAAATCTGCGTTGTACCGATTGGTCAACAACCGATGATTCTTCAGGTCTTCTATTGTCTGAATTTCAGGATACTTGTCCAAGTAGGCTTTAGCAGCCACAAAGTGACTACGATAAGGCAAAAGACTAAACTGCACATAGCTATCGTCCGTCACCTTTACAACACTAGGCAGAAGCTGCAAATCAAAGGCTTGGCGCTTTAAATCGACGCTTTCTTGATGGTTTTCAATCTCGATAGAAACATCTGGGTAACGCTGAGCATATTCCGTCACAATGGCATTGAACGCCGCCGAACTCATTAGTGCTGAAGGTATTGCCAGTCTCACCTTTCCACTATGCTGGTTCTGATGCTCCTTCATAATGGTCAGCCCTTGACGTAAATAGCCTATTGGCTGCTCAGCAAGTTCATACAGTCTCGCGCCATGAGCTGTGAGCTCAATAGTACGAGTAGTTCGAATCAGCAATTGGCAGCCCAACGCTTTTTCTAGTTCTTGCAGACGTCGACTGACTTTAGAACGCTGTAATCCATTCGCTTCCGCCGCGGCACTAATACCGCCATGAACAACGGTCTGAACAAACAAATTAACATCATCTAAACTTACGCTCATTGTCCTACTTTTAGGTCATTTATGTATCCTTTCCCATTCTACTGAACTGTGACCAACTTCTCTATAATCCACCTCCCTTTTCTTTTAATTGGAATGACTATGACGGCAGATCATAAATTTAAGCACTGGATGAGAACACTTATTGTCCTATTCATTGTTCTTTTCTTCTACATTACTCTCGCAGATCGTCATGCACCAATTACCACTGAAGGCAGGGTTCAAGGCTATGTCGTGCAAATCGCGCCGGAGGTGACAGGAAAAGTAACAGAGGTATTGGTCGCGAATAACCAATCTGTAAATCAAGGTGACGTGCTGTTTAAAATTGATGACCGTAAATACCACATCGCTTTACAACAAGCCCAGTTGTCACTTCAATCTGCATATGAAAAAGAAGCGACACTCTACTCACAGCGTGAAGCTGCGCTGGCTAATATCGCAAGAGCGCAAGCCAGCTATGACAACTCTCATCGGGAGTATTCACGCCTTCAAAAGCTATCCGAGCAAAAAGTGATCTCTCAATCAAACCTAGATACTGCATTTGCGCAGAACCAAATTGCTCGCGCGGCACTCAAAGCAGAAAAACAAAACCTAAACGTCATAGACGCGCAATTGGGTGATCAGGTCGGTCAAAGCACTCCCGTGCAACTCGCTCAAAACAATTTGGAAAAAGCGCGCCTAGATATCATTAACACACAGGTTGTTGCGCCAAGCGATGGTGTTGTAACCAACCTACAACTCGAGATTGGTAGTATGGCAAATACGAATCAACCGTTAATCACGTTTGTGCCTACAGGGTCCATGTGGATTGCTGCAGACTTTAGAGAAAAATCGGTTGCGGGCCTTTCAGATGAGTATCGAGCATTCGTTGCTTTTGATGCTTATCCTGGTCAGATCTATCCGTTCGAAGTGTCAAGCCGCGATTACGGTGTTTCTACTGCACAACAAACCCCAAACGGAGCCTTAACGAAAGTGGAAGTCAACAACCGCTGGGTAAGAGATGCGCAGCGAACTCGCGTCAACCTACGTAATGACGAAGCAATGCCGCAAGCACTATTTATCGGATCACGGGCGACAATTTCGCTTTACCCAAAAGACCAACCTTTTTGGCACTTTATGGCTAAGGTACAAATTCTCTTAGCGAGCTGGTTCCATTACATTTATTAGAGGCAGTGACATGAAAAGCCTTCGTATTTGGTTCGGATGCTCTTTTGGGTTAGCACTTAGCATGCTCTTTGGCTGGTCTTATGGTTTCTTTGCAATCATGTTACCCCTTTTCGTATTGGGTAGAATGAATCGATTCCACCTGCCTATGCTACTTATGGTCTGTTTTTCTGCCATTTGGACGACACTGCAAGCAACTTTTTTGCTGGAGTATCTTCAATTCCATCCAACGCTGTTGTTTGTCGCCGTTGGTATCATGATGTTATTTAAATGCATTGCGATGATGAATCCCAAAACGTACCTGTTTGGCTATATGGGACTGCTCGTGGGTTCCATTGTGCTCAACTTTGCTAGCTATGATTTTATTGATATTGAAGAATTTAACGTCAATCTTTGGGTGATTTCATTTGCCAATATTTTAGTCTGTGCGCTTGCGTACTGGCTATTTCCGGAGCCAAACTCAGATGTATCCCAAGACGAGATGATCACACCTGTTAAAAGTGATATTGATTACATTAGCCAAGTCGCGATGGGTTGGGTCGTGGCGATGGCGGCGTTTGTCGTCTTTCAGGTTGCAGATCTCTACGATTCACTCTCAGCTCAGGCGTCGATCTTAATTATACTCACGCCTATGACTCTAGCGGGCTCAATGGCAATGGCAAAAATCCGAATCATTGGTACCGCATTAGGGTGCGTCGCAGGTATGGCTGTCCAGTTAATATTAGGGAGTTGGTTTGGCCATGGCCTCTTATTTTGGCTCGCATTTACCATCGCTATGGGGCCCTTTTGCTTGTGGTTAACTAAAGGACAAATCAAAGCGGCGATTGCGTTTTCGGCAATGTCAGCATTGGCCGTTCCCCTAACAACATCGCTCGTACCTGAACAAAAAGACGCGTTTTTCTCGATACTCTATCGATTCAGTTCAATATTTGTCGCCGTCACCTTAACCGCAATGGTCATGTGGGTCGTTCATCACGCTATTCGACTCTATTTACTAAACCATCGTACAGCTTGATATTGCTACCATAGAAAAACATAAGGCGACACTTAAGTGCCGCCTTACTCATCAACTTCGCTAGATAATTACAACATGTACATTCGAGCAGTTCGCGCCGGAATGTTGAAAGTATGGTATTGGCCACTAACGGTTTCTGTTGCACCACTCAACACATCCTTGTAAGGCACAAACCAGTTGAACTCGTTCTGGTACGTATCCACCGTATAGCTGCGCTCTTCACCACACTTATTGATACCGACAACGCCCTCTTTGCCACGTTGGAACATCAACAAGCACTGATCACTGTGCAAGACTTTCATGCTTTTACCTTGCATCGCATTATGGAATTTAAGCATCTGCTTCATATCCGTTCGATTCCAAACATCTGCCCAGCGGCCATTATCTCTATCTTCAGCGTCTGGCAAGTTGTCGCTATAAATCAGTGGTGTGCCGCCATCCTTACCTAAGATATACGCGTAGGCTAAAGCCTCATCAGATTCGTTCATGATCTGATAACGGAACCCATCATTAGTAGGAATGTCATGTGTAATCGTAAAGGTAATTGAGCGTGAGCTCTCAAGAGCTTGACCATAAGCCAACGGATCATGCAGTTGATTCATGCCGCCATTAATTGAAAATGCCTGACGAATAGAAGCAAATAGCGGAAAATCATACGCGGAGTGATTGGTGTTGTTTAGATAAGGCGCTAAAAAAGAGTCATAGCTTGAGTCACCTTTACCGCCACTCGTAATCACCTCGCCAAACACATGCATTCCAGAAGTAATATCTGGCGTAAACACTTGGTCAATTTGATACTGGCTCATGTGCTTCACTGCATCAATTCTAAAACCCTTAACCCCCATATCCTTCAAGGCTTGTAGATAGAGTCGTTGCTGAGAGACAACCCAATGGTTAGGATCTAAATCTGGTAATCCTTTATCTCCGGCCCCGCCACATAAACGCCAATACTGAACATGCCCAGGATCTCCCCAATTAGTAATACAGCCTTCAGGGTGGAAATCATTCGGTGATAAGTTGTTATAAGTTAAATCGCCAAATAGTGTTTGCTTAGCAAAATATGACGCATTCTGCGCGTACTCATTGAGTACATCGCTGCCAGGATAGTTGAGATCATCACGCTTCCAACTTTCATTCGCCATGTGATTTAAAACAACGTCGGCATACACATCGACATTTTGTGCTTTTAGCGCGGCAATCATGGCGGCTAAATCTTCTTTGTTACCTAAAGGTGAATCGATAACACGCAGATCTTGCGGCTGATAACGAGCCCACCACTCATTACCACTTGATTTCATCGCAGGAGAAATCAGTACTTTCTTGTATCCTGCCTCTGCGATGCTTTGAGCATGAGTCGTCACATCAGAATACGACCAGTTAAAGGCATGCAAAATCGCATCGGCATGTGCCGTACCAGAGAATCCACAAGCAGCCATTGCAGACAAAAATAGTGATTTAGAATAATTCATAGGGTTTACTCTTATTATAAAATTCCAATGAATAGTATTCCTATAATTCAATTGGTAAATATCGCCTACTGTCAGCTTTGGCATACCATCACTCTCTGTATGGGTGTTCCTTTAGTAAATGTGCTGTGGTTAAAGTTTTGTGTAGTTTATTAATAATAAAAAGTATGATATGCAATAAATCAGATGAGAACAGATATCAAAATGAAGCCTAGACAAAAAACTCGGTCAATTTTTACCTACTTATACGCAGCGAGTTTTATCGGTATTGTTGGGGCTATCATCTTATTCATAGAGTTAACTTCCGGCTATCTTATGCAATCGGACATCGATTCGTTTGTTGAGAGCTCAGGCATACACGTACAAAGCTACCTGGACAGCAAAGGAAAGCCCGGTGGTTTCTATGAAAGGATCAATCAGAGCCGAGAACTCGTCTATTACACCCATAGCCTGGCTTTAATTGACGACAACGCCATTGCCGGTAAAAACTGCACCGGCTGCCGTATGCTGACCAGTTTTCAAGGGCAAGATGTCTATATCCGCGAAGATAAATACTTTTCTTCAGCATTTCCTATTCCAGATACAAATCAGTTCTTACTCCTGACCGAATTTGAAGACCCTTTTGAACTTCAACAAGAATGGTATGAAGACCCTGACACGCACTTTCTTATCATGATGTTTGTTATGATCGGATTGTTACTTGGCTTACTCATCTATGTGCCTTTAGTGATCGTCAATAAACGAGTTAAAAAGCTTCTTGATGTTCAAAAGCAGTTTGGTCAAGGTAACTTGAGTGTGCGTGCTGAAACCAGCCGAGTCTCACCCATGAAGGAGATTGCCGATAGTTTCAACTACATGGCAGATGATATTGAAAGCAAAGTAAAACAGTCGCAGATCTTCTCTTACGCTATCCCTCATGAGATTCGCACGCCTCTTACACGTATCCAAGTTGCTAGTGACCTCTTAAGACGTGAAGATACTCAGCAAAAAGAGCAACTCTTCGATCAAATTGATTGCTACATAGAAGACATCTCCCTGCTCACCTCTGACATTCTCAAACTGGCTAAGCTAACCAATCAATCCGGAGAGAAAAGCATTGAACTCAGCGAGATTTCACTTATTGATTTGTGCCAAACACGTTTGGATCTCATGTCGGATGCAGAGACGAAAACATTGATTGTCAAAGATGACATTCGCCCAATTTGCTCGGCGCCTGAATGTTATATCAAATTAGTCATCGACAACTTAATCAAAAATGCGACCAAATATGGCAATGGTGAAGTGCGAGTTACCTTGTCGGATTCAGAGCAACATTGGTGCATTGATGTCGAAGACAACGGCAAGGGCATTCCAAAAGATAAACAAGAAGAAATCTTCATTGCTTTTTCTCGACTCGATAAAAGCCGAAATCTCAACAAAGGTGGGTTCGGGTTAGGTCTTGCCATAGCGAGCCAAGCCGCTAAAAACGCTCAACTCACCATTCATGTCGACGACAGTGACCTAGGTGGCGCGAAGTTCACGCTCAAAATTCCAAAGCCTAAAAGCTAATCCGTGCCATCTTGCTCAGTCACGCATGTTGAACGTGGCTGAGCATTACTCCAACGTTTTGGACATATTGAATCCCGTAATCGAGAAGCCAACCTCTTTAGAAAAACAAACCGTCGCGCGATGACCAAGCAAATCGCGGATATTGTTAAAATTCTCAATTCATGGCAGTCTAATTTGATAGGTTAAAAACCACTCAAAAGGAACGCGTAATGATGGTCAGTGCAGCATATGTCGTTGCCGCAATACTTGCGCTCGTGATCAGTACTTACATTTTAACCCCAGCAGCTAAACTCTTTCATTTCGTCCTAAAAGTTGAACGAAAGCGAGCCAAGCTCATCGTGAAACATATCCGCATTGGAGAGACGAGCGTTGAGTACAGCCGAGGTGGGAAAGGTATGCCGCTACTTCTGCTTCATGGTTTTGGTGCAGACAAAGAGAACTGGAATCGTATCGCACCTTATCTAACACGACACTATGATGTCATTGCGCTTGATCTACCTGGTTTCGGTAATAGTTCTAAAGATATCAACGCTCAATATGGTGTTGCAGAACAAGTCGAACGGTTACACGAATTTACCCAAGCGCTCGGGTTACGTCGCCTCCATATTGCAGGGAATTCGATGGGAGGTTATATCGCCGGAAACTATACTGCTCAATTCCCAGAACAAATCGAAAGTCTTTGGCTACTGAATCCATTGGGTATTGTCCGTAGCGAATTGAGTGAAATGTTTGCCTCACTACAAAAAGGTGAAAGACCGATCGTTTTAGCTCGAAATGAAGAGGAGTTTAAACAACTCTTTCAGTTTCTATTTGTCCATCCCCCTTTCTTGCCTGGCAAAATAGTCCACTACCTAGGTCAACAAGCCGAACTTAACGCCGACTTAAACAGCAAAATATTTCAACATATACATAGATTGGATAAAGGCTGCCCCAACTTTGAAGCACCGCTAGACAACGTGCTTGAAGGTTATAGTGGCCCGCTACTAGTCACTTGGGGTGAGAAGGATCGCGTGTTGCATTCCTCAGGAGCTCAAGCACTTAAAAACACGGCACCTCAAGCAACGATTTCCATGATGAAAGACGTAGGTCACTTACCTATGCTTGAGCGACCAAAACAAACGGCCGATGCGTTTAATGCATTTATCTATAGAGCCAATACTCGCTGAGCGTCCTACCAACCCTAGCCACGAACTTCTTCTCTACCGAATCGAAGCACACTTCGGATAGTCTTTGCACTTTACGAAGATTAAACAATCATTTTATTTCAATGACTTACCACATCAGTGCCAAGCCTGGATAGGCAGTGCCTTATGTGGATAGTTTTTACATATCGATAACATAAAGATAAAGGGGAACATTAACGAACTCAGCTCAAAAAGAGCAGTGGGGAGGCATTCCGATGAAAGGTTTACAAGGTAAAGTCGCTATCGTGACTGGCGGCGTAACAATAATTGGCCAAGCAGTGGTCAACACTCTGGTTGAACACGGCGTCACTGTAGCCGTGTTCGACATTCAACCTCCAGTATTCGAGCCCAGCCCAAGTTCCTCAGTCAGTTATCATCAAGTCGATATTACTCAAGATGATGAAATTCAACGAGGTATTGAGAATGTCTTTCAAAGTTGCGGCCGTATCGATTTCCTCGTCAATCTTGCTGCGACTTACCTAGATGAAGGAATGAACTCAAACCGAGAGGATTGGTTAACAGCATTGGATGTCAACCTTGTCAGCTCAGTCATGATGGGGAATGCAGCCCGACCATACATGATCAAACACGGTGGAGGCTCCATCGTTAATTTCACAAGTATTTCTTCCTCAGTGGCTCAAACAGGCCGTTGGCTGTACCCCGCTTCAAAAGCGGCTTTATTACAAGTCACTCGAAGTATGTCCATGGATTATGCCGGAGATCGCATCCGTGTGAATTCTGTCTCTCCTGGTTGGACGTGGTCTCGGGTAATGGATGAACTAACTGGTGGAAACAGAGCAAAAACAGACAGCGTAGCCGCCGATTACCACCTGCTACAACGCGTTGGGGATCCAGAAGAGGTCTCTAACGTTGTCGCTTTCTTACTATCGGATTCTGCCAGTTTTGTTACAGGGGCTGATTACGCCGTTGACGGAGGCTATTCCGCAATGGGGCCGGAGCAGTCTTTACCCGCCATACCTCGTTTAGCCGAATAACGGAATAAACACCTAATGTCATCAAGGAGAAAAACAATGAGAAACATCGCAATTGTGGGTGGTGGTCAGGCTGGCCTACCTTTAGCTATCGGACTTTTAGACAATGGTTATAACGTGACTGTTGTGACAAACCGAACACCGGAAAACATTCGAAATGGGAAAGTACTGTCTAGCCAATGCATGTTTGATGATGCATTGCAGATTGAACGAGACCTAGGTTTAAATCTTTGGGAGAAAAACTGCCCTAACGTTGATGGTATTGGGTTTACGGTTCCAAGTGACGTCAACCCAGGTGAAAAAGCGGTGACTTGGGATGCTCGTCTCGACAATCCAGCTCAATCTGTTGACCAACGTGTAAAGATCCCTTTGTGGATGGAACTGTTTTCTTCTAAAGGTGGCAACTTAATCATTGATGATATGGGCGTTCCCGAGCTTGAATTGCTCTCGTCATCGCATGATTTAGTTATCCTCGCAGCCGGTAAAGGTGAAGTGGTAAAACTGTTTGCAAGAGATGAAGAACGCTCCGCATTTTCAACTCCGCAACGCGCTCTTGCTCTAACGTATGTCAATGGAATGGAAGACAATGATGAATACAGCAAAGTTGGCTTCAATCTGATTCCTGGCGTAGGTGAGTACTTTGCCTTCCCTGCTCTTACCACATCAGGCCCTTGTCACATTATGGTCTTTGAAGGGATTCCTGGTGGTGAAATGGACTGTTGGAATGGTATTGGCTCACCTCAAGAGCACCTTGAGACCAGTAAAAAAATCCTCGAAAAATACCTTCCTTGGGAAGCCGAGCGATGCAAAAACATCGAACTGACGGATAAAAATGGCATTCTTGCTGGTCGTTTTCCACCAACAATCCGCAAACCTGTCATGACATTACCTTCAGGCCGTCTAGTGTTTGGACTTGGGGATGCAGTCGCAACAAACGACCCAATTACGGGCCAAGGTTCAAACAACGCAACAAAAGCTTGTAAGATCTATCTCGATGCCATCCTAGCGCGAGGCGATCAACCTTATACCGCAGAATGGATGAACGAAACTTTTGAAACGTTTTGGGATTACGCGGGTGATGTTGTCGATTGGACAAATAGCCTTCTAACTCCGCCTCCTCCTCACATTCTAGAATTGCTTAGTGCCGCGCAACAATCACCTTCTCTTGCCTCATTGATTAGCAACGGATTCAACCATCCCCCTAGCCTATACCCGTGGTGGAAAGATCCACAGTTATGTAGCGAGCTCATTCAAAAGCACCTAAATGCTTGAGTTACTCAACCAACAACGTAATAGAGAGTTTAAAGAATGCAAAAAGCGGTTATTGAATCACAAGAAAAGCATGTTGCGGAAAGTGCTAAACCAGAAGACAACATCTCCCCTGCATTAAAGTGGGAAGAGGAATCTTTACACCCAAAAGTTTTTCGCAACGCTCTGGGCAAATACCCTACCGGTGTCGCGATCGTTGCAGCCACTACAGCCGATGGGACGCCTATTGGCCTAACGATTAATTCTTTCGCGTCCCTATCTCTAGAGCCGCCACTCGTGCTTTGGAGTTTAGGTGAGCAATCACCAAACCTTAAAAACTTTAATGAATGCAAATACTTTACTATCAATGTGCTCGCCGAAGGCCAACAAGACCTAGCGATGAAATTTGCTAGCTCAAAAGTAGCAGACAAGTTTTCGGGTACTTCATATTCCCTTTCAGATGAGGGAGCACCTGTGATTGATGGTGCGATTGCAACACTGATATGCAGCAACGAAAAACAAGATCACGCTGGCGACCACATGCTGTTTTTCGGCAAAGTGTTACGAGTTGATGCAAACGACGATGAACCGTTGGTTTTCCATTCAGGGAGCTTTACCTCTCTGCTTGGTACCGATTGATTAATACTAAGGAGCCCCTATGAAACCATCTGTTCTTGCAATGCTTTCTGAAGGAATAACCGGAAACACAATCAATATTGTTGATCTTACCCATACGTTAGATGAGCAATTCCCATCGTTACAGTTACCCCCAGAGTTTGCTCAGGTTTGGGGATTTAAAAAGGAAAACATTTCCTGCTACGACAATAATGGCCCCGGTTGGTATTGGAACAATTTCAGTTGTGGAGAGCACACCGGTACCCATTTTGACGCCCCTATTCATTGGATTAGTGGAAAAGATCAACCTCAAAACTCAGTCGATACCATTTCAACGAAAAATTTTATCGCACCGGCGGTCGTTTTGGACGCGAGTAAATTTGTTGAAGAAGATCATGACTGGTTATTAACCGTAGACTTTCTTGAATCTTGGGAAGAGCAACACGGCAAAATACCGAGAGGGGCGTGGGTACTCTTTCGTACAGATTGGTCTAAACGGATTAACGACCCGGACGCATTTTTAAACATGCGCGAAGATGGCACGCATACGCCAGGACCAACTCAAGAAGCCGTTGAGTGGCTCATTCAGGAAAGAGATGTCATGGGGTTCGGTGTTGAAACAATCAATACTGATGCTGGGCAATCTTTCTCATGGCCAACCCCACTCCCTTGTCATACGTTGATGCACGGTGCAAACAAGTACGGCCTTCAATGTCTGAAAAACCTCGACCTTTTACCGCCTACCGGCGCAATGATCGTTGCCGCTCCTTTAAAAATTAGCGACGGCTCTGGCAGTCCTCTGCGAGTTCTTGCTCTCATTGAGTAACGGTTATTAGGTTAATCCTAGGTCGTCCCCCTTATCTGTAGTATTGGATGGAGCAGTAATGACGAAAAAAAGCGATAGTGCTGAAGTCATTATTGTTGGTAGCGGCATAAACTCTTTGGTTTGTGCCGCGTTACTAGCAATCAATGGCAAGTCAGTGATAATTCTAGAGCGAGACAGTGTCTCTGGTGGGTGCATACGGACGGAGTCCTTATTCCCTGGCTATCAACACGATATAATGTCGAGTTGGTATCCGCTATTTGTAGGCAGCCCGGCCTATGCCGAACTTAAAAGTAAGTTGGATGATGCCGGACTAGAGTTTGTTCAAAATGAATACTCAACAGGTGTCGTATTTCCTGACGGTTCAGGGCTTGCACTAAAAAATGACATTGAAGACACCGTTCGCCGAATGGAAACACTTTGGCCCGGTGATGGCGAAGCCGTTGGGAAAATGGCAGATCAGCTGTTTAACCATGATGCCGAACTCACTTTCGGTTTACTTGGTAACAGCCCCTACGCGTGGCAAACAGCTAAACTCCTCTTTTCTGAGTGGCGCAAGCGAGGATTCGGAGGGCTAACTGCCTTTGCCGGGGACGCGATTGAGAGCTTTCGTCGATGGTCATCTCGGACATTGTCCCATGACAAATCGCGCGCATTGATCGCTCCTTGGGTACTACACACGGGGCTAGGTCCAGATGAAGCCAGTTCTGCTCTAATTGGTAAGCTGACGTTTGCTGCAGTCGTTGCTGGCGGGATGCCCGTTGTTAAAGGGGGAAGCGGCAACATTGTTAACGCGCTGATAAAAGTCATTCAAGATCATGGCGGCACTGTTATCAATGACGCGTTCGTCGAAGAGATCATTACCTCTGGCTTAGGGAAACAAACAAAAGCGATCGGCGTTGTTTCACATGGCAAAGTCTACCAAGCGACTGAAGCGGTTGTGTGCAATGTTACGCCAAAGCAGTTGTATAGAAAGTTGCTCTCACCATTGCCCCATGTCTCCCCTGAAGTACAGTCTCGTGCGGACGCATATCAATTTGGACGAGGAGGCATGCAGATACATTTTGCCCTTAGTGCCCCTCCTTCATGGTCTACGCCTGAATTAATCAACGTACCTTTAGTTCACTTAACAGAAAGCATGGAACAAGTCTGCCTGTCCGTTACGGAGGCAAACAACGGTTTACTCCCATCAAAACCCACGCTTGGTATCGGGCAACCTACAGCCGTAGATCCGAGTCGAGCGCCTGATGGAGGTTGGATTCTATGGGTTCAAATGCAAGAACTGCCTTCAGTGCTAAAAGGCGATGCATTGAACGAGATAGATATACCCGATGACGGGAAATGGACACCGGAAGTAAGAGAGTTAATGGCTGACCGCGTGCAAAAACGCTTGGAACTCGTGATGCCGGGGCTTTCAGATATCATCGTAGGAAGAAAAGCTTACTGTCCTGCAGATTTGGAAACACTCAACAGTAACCTTGTAGGTGGCGACCCTTACTCTGGGATTTGCAGCCCAGATCAGTTTTTCTGGTTGCGTCCTTTTGCGCCTGCAAACGGTGCCAAAGCCCACAACACTCCAATTTCCAATGTTTATCATATAGGAGCAAGTACCCATCCCGGACCAGGTTTAGGCGGCACTTCTGGCTACCTAGTTGCCAAAGATTTATTGTAAATACTCTTAACAATTTCATACGCACTTTTGCCCGACCTCGTCGGGCTTTTTTTGCTCGCATTACGCTTTACGAAGACTATCGCTAGGGCTTTCACCATACCTAGCCTTGTACTCTGCACTAAACCTTCCCATATGTGAAAAGCCCCATTTAAGCGCAACACCAGTGACACTTTGTGCTTGTCCACTCAACAATTCCGCTCTAATTTTCCCCATCCTTAAATCACGCAAATATTGCATTGGACTGGTTCCAACAAAGTTTTTGAATCCTGAGTACAAGCTCCGACAACTTACACCCGCTATTGCCGCAAGCTGTTCAGATGTGATGCTTTCGCTTAAATGCGCCTCGATATAGTCCTGTACGAAACGGACATGTCTAGGACGAACTGTCGTCTTCTTAATGCTCGAACGGTTGGAATAGTTATGTTTATGGCAACTGAGTAAGCAAGTCGCAACCAGTTGATCTAATTGAGAAAGGATAAGGTTGTTTTGCTGAGAAACTAAATCAGCGTGTATGCCATAATTAACCAGATAAGGAATGAGCTTTGACCACTCAGTTTTCTCTTTCCAATTGAAACCCAATTCAAATTGGATAGGTTCGTCTATCTGATGCCCCATGACACCAACCAGTGTTCGTTCAACTAATGTACGGGGAATTCTCACCATGAATTGATGAACACCGGGCTTCCAAACCATATTAATTTCATCATCTGGGCTCAATACTGATGCAAGTTCTTGGGAGGAATCAATAGTCTCAATTCCATTGTCTATGGCAGCATGGCCACTCAAAGGCATTTGAACCAAGAAGAAATCTTCTAAGGCGCCGGGTTGAATTTCTACGCTAGTACCATACGTCAATCGACTCAATGACACCTCTCCGAGTTGCAAGAAGTGCATTTTTGCATCGAGTTTATGCCTTTCATCAACCACCGTTAGTGAATGGGGCTTCATTACCCTCCCCACCGACTCTTTTACCTCCGCGATACTCCGAGAAGAAAAAAGTAATCGTTCGGGGGTTGCAAGCTGTGCGACGGTTTGACTATTTAGCGCTCCTGTTCCATTTGAGTAATACATCCGGCAACTCCTTCAAGTTTTACTTGTCTTGCCTTTGTGTGACTGCCTAGAAAAGCAATTTCACTCTTTTCCCGTCAGTCTAAGTGACAACTTTATCACTTATTTATTATTAACACATTATTTACATTTACCGTCAAATTTGTCTTATCTTCTATCCATTTTGTGCGCTTCCTATCCGGATTGCGTCGTATTTGTTAATAACTTTATCCCCTCTCCTATTTTCTCAATGACTATTTTCGCGCTTGTTTTCTTAAAGTTTCAGGCGCATTCCGCCTCAGATTCCCGTCTTCTTATCCTGTCTCTGCATCGCCTATCCACTCCTGGCTTGAAACTGTTTTAACTGGTTAATCATGCATTGATGTTGGCGCGCTGGTGCTTTTTAGTAATTAGACGAATTAGGGAAAACCACTAGAGGTAATGATGGCTGAGCGATCGTTTGTAAACGAAGTGAAAAAGTTACATCTCCAAGAAGGAGAGGTGTTTACTGGTGAAGGGATTCTTGCGGTTACAAAGGCACTGTTGGAATCTGGCGTTAACTATGTCGCCGGTTATCAGGGCGCGCCAATTTCACATTTGATGGACGTATTAGCAGACGCACAAGATATCCTCACGGACTATGGTATTCGTTTTGAAAACAGCGCCAGTGAAGCAACAGCGGCTGCCACACTTTCCGCCTCGGTCAATTACCCTTTAAGAGGCGCGATCACTTTTAAATCTACGGTTGGCACAAATGTCGCGAGTGACGCATTAGCTAACCTCGCTTCTGGCGGAGTAAAAGGTGGGGCGCTGATCATCGTAGGGGAAGATTATGGTGAAGGCTCTTCCATCATGCAGGAACGCAGCCATGCTTTTGCCATGAAATCCCAAATATGGTTATTGGACCCTAGACCTAACCTCACCTCTATCGTCAACGCGGTTAAAAGTGGCTTCGAACTATCTGAAGCCAGCAATACTCCTGTCATGCTCCAAATTGGTATTCGTTCATGTCACTTACATGGTCAATTTGTTGCGTCAGATAACAAACGCGCTGTCTATTCTCTAAATGATGCGCTCGAAAACCCACAACGAGACATCGACAGAATTGTTTTACCTCCTGCCAGTTTTTTACATGAGCAGGAAAAAATAAATCAGCGTTGGCCAGCAGCCACACGCTTCATTAAAGAAAATCAGCTCAACGAATTCTTTGGTAAAGACAACGAGCATATCGGGATTGTCCTCCAAGGCGGATGCTACAACAACGTTATCCGAGCGCTTGAGAAACTCGGATTCTCTGACATTTTTGGTGATGTTCAAGTTCCACTCTATGTACTGAACGTGACCTACCCACTTGTTGATGAGGAATTCGAGGAATTTTGCCGCGACAAAGATAGCATTTTAATCATTGAGCAGGGGCAACCTAACTTCATTGAACAAAATGTCGCGAATATTTTCGCTCAATGCGAAGTGACAACTCAGCTCCACGGCAAAGATTTTCTGCCACAGGCAGGAGAATACAACACCGCAACGCTGATTGATGGCATTTCAACATTTTTTGAAAAGTATGGCCTCATCAAAAAAGAGACATCGATAGAGCAAGACCTCTCAATTCCTGTAATGGAAGTCGTACCTGAAGTAGAAACGTTTGAGCCTGACTCCTCCCCCGAGCCGCTTGATCAACTAGTCCATGCTCGCCCCCCCGGTTTTTGTACGGGCTGTCCTGAACGTCCCATATTTACAGCGATAAAGTTACTAGAAAAAGAAATCGGGCCGAGCCATATCAGTGCTGATATTGGTTGCCACCTGTTTTCTATTTTACCCCCTTTCAATCTTGGCAATACCACCATGGGATACGGTCTAGGAGGTGCTGGCGTTTCCGCTTTTCACGCTGAGTCGTCAAAACGAGCTATTGCTGTCATGGGCGATGGCGGATTTTGGCATAACGGCCTAACCAGTGGCATCGCCAATTCCGTATTCAACAAAAATGACCATGTAACAATCGTGGTCGATAATCGATACACAGCAGCAACGGGTGGCCAAGACGTCCTCTCGTCCGTTGCAACAAACGAAACAAGGAGTACAGGTCACGATATAGAAGAAGCGGTCAAAGGTGTCGGCGTTCAGTGGGTTAAATCTGTCGAAAAAACCTATGACCTCAAAAAAATGGTTGGAACATTGCGTGAAGCCTTAACGACCAAAAAATCAGGGCCAAAAGTCTTGATCGCGCAGGGCGAATGTATGCTCAACAAACAAAGACGTGAAAAGCGTCAAATTCGCAAAGATATAGCCCAAGGTTTGAGAAGCGTCCGAGAACGTTTTGGCGTAGACCCGGACACCTGTACAGGCGATCGTTCTTGTATTCGACTGTCTGGCTGCCCTTCTCTATCCATTGCACCAAATCCAGATCCTCTCAAAAAAGAGCCCGTCACAGCGGTATTAAACAGTTGTGTTGGATGCGGCTTGTGCGGAGAAATCTCGCATGCTGCCATCCTATGCCCATCGTTTTACCGTGCTCGAATCATCACAAACCCTTCGAGGCTGGAAGTTTTCGCTCATGGCGTTCAAACAAAAATCATTGGATGGCTACAAAGCCAATATCAACGCAAATTATCTCGGATAGCGAAGTAAAGGGACAATAATAATGAATCCAAACAACCCTATAAAAATAGCCATTTTAGCAATGGGAGGAGAAGGCGGTGGTGTTTTGGCTGACTGGATCGTCAACCTAGGCGAGCGCAACAACTATTACGCACAAACTACGTCCGTACCGGGCGTTGCGCAAAGAACCGGCGCCACGATTTACTATGTTGAGCTGTTCCCCAAAAGCGTCGCAGAACGAAAACAGAAGTCACCTATCTTGGCGTTAATGCCTTTGCCTGGAGATGTGGACATTGTGCTTACATCAGAGTTGATGGAGGCCGGGCGAGCGATTCAACGTGGGTTAGTAAGCAAAGAGCAAACCATTTTAATAACCTCTACACACCGAGTCTATTCCATCAAAGAAAAGTCTTCGATTGCTGATGGACGAATCAACAGCCAGTCCATTATCAATCATGCAGAGAAAGCCGCTAAACACCTAGTACATTTTGATATGGCCCAAGTCGCTTCAAATAATCAAAGTGTTATTAGTTCAGTGCTGTTTGGTGCGCTATCAGAGACAGGCGTATTGCCTTTCAGTCGAGCTCAATTCGAAGATACCATCAAACAAGGCGGTGTCGGGGTTAAAGAAAGCCTAAACGCATTTCAAGAATCCTGCCGGATTACCGCTCTAATGCATCAAGATATAAAAGACAGCGATGCAACGGACGCAGCGGCGACTAGCTCAGATTCAGAAGAGTCACACCCGTTAAGTCAGGGTTTCCCGGCACAATGCCAACCAACCATTAATCAAGCTATCTATCGCCTGATGGATTACCAAGATAGATCTTACGCAGAAGAGTACATCCAACATCTACGCAGTTTGTCGTTTTCAGATGAGCCTGAATTGTTAGAAGTTGTCGCTCGCCATCTCGCGTTGTGGATGAGTTACGAAGATGTCATACGCGTTGCCGACCTAAAGGTAAGGAACACAAGATTTCAGCGAGTACAAAAAGAAGTCGGTGTGCAGCAGCATCAACTGCTTCATATCCACGAATTTCTGCATCCGGGGTTGGATGAGATCTGCGAACTGCTTCCATATCGACTTGGAAACTGGATAAAAGGCTCTCGCCTGATTTCAAGCTTCATTCAAAAACTCACCAAAAACGGAAAGATTGTTCGAACGACGTCACTATCCGGTTTTTTCCTTATGTATTTGTTGGCCAACTGGAAAATCGTCCGCAGATCAACGCAGCGCCATCGTTCAGAAACCTCTGAAATTTCGCGTTGGCTACAAAAAATCGAAGCAACATCCAAACAAAACCCCGCTATCGCGCACGAGATCGCTTTATGTCAACAGCTCGTGAAAGGTTACGGCGAAACGCACAAACAAGGTTTTCAAAAATACTCGACGCTAATGAGAGTTGCTGACTCATATCCAGACCTAGTCACTCCCTATCTGCTCAAAGAATTAAGAGAAGCGGCATTAGCTGATGACCAGGGAAGCTTGCTCTCTGAGCGTCTTTCTCATTACGAATTTGCCTAAATACAGGATAAATGGAGGACAAATGAAAAACATATTTACGTTGCCCTATCGAATACGGTTCTCAGATTGCGACCCTGCCGGCATTGTGTTCTATCCGCAATATTTTGTGATGTTCAATGACTTACTAGAAGCATGGGTCGATTCCATCCTGGACGGCGGTTTCGCCCATTACATTGGCCAGTCCCGCTTTGGGCTACCTGTTGTCAACCTGCAGGCCGATTTCAAAGCAATCAGCAGAATGGGTGATGACGTTTACCTTCAACTCGAAGTTGAGCGAATCGGTGATAAGTCACTTGGTCTTACCTACAGATGTGTTGATGCTTCTGACCAGCTAAGAATGGAAGCGCGTCAGACCTTAGTAACCACATCATTAGTGACGCACAAAGCCGTACCTATTCCTACAGAGTTAAAAACGGCAATCCGCAACTTCTGTAACCCTACCCAATTACAAGTACAAAGGAGTGAAACATGAATATCGTATGTATCGGTGGCGGTCCAGCCGGTCTCTATTTTGGCTTATTGATGAAACTGGAAAACCCGGATAACCGTGTTGTCGTAATTGAACGAAACCGCCCTTATGACACATTTGGATGGGGCGTTGTTTTTTCTGACGCCACTCTTCAAAACCTTCGTGAAGCAGACCCTGTATCAGCAAAGATCATTGAATCTGAGTTCAGCCATTGGGATGACATTGATATCCATATCAAAGATGAAGTCATTCGTAGTACCGGACACGGATTTATCGGGATTGGTAGGAAACGCCTTTTAAATATTCTTCAACAGCGATGCGAAGACCTAGGAGTTGAGCTGGTTTTTGAAACCAATGTTGAAGACGAACAAGAAATAGCTCGTCAGTATCAAGCCGACCTGATTATCGCGTCAGACGGCATCAATAGCGCTATTAGAACCAAATACGCAGAGCAATTTAAGCCAGATATCGATACACGTAAATGTCGCTTTGTATGGCTTGGCACCGAGAAAATCTTTGATGCCTTTAGTTTTCTGTTTGCTGAAACGGAACACGGCTGGTTTCAAGTTCATGCCTATCAATTCGAAGAAGGACTTTCCACATTTATTGTCGAGACAACCAACGACACATGGGAAAAGGCAGGTATCGAATCAATGAGCCAAGAAGAAGGGATCGCTTACTGTGAGAAGATCTTCGCTCCTTGGTTAGATGGACACAAGCTCATTTCTAACGCCAGTCACCTTAGAGGTTCAGCCATTTGGATTCAATTTCCCCGCGTTATCTGTGGCGACTGGGTTCACTGGATTACCGACAATGAAAAAACGGATAAACGCATTCCGGTCGTACTGATGGGAGACGCCGCACATACTGCGCATTACTCAATTGGCTCCGGAACTAAGCTCGCTTTCGAAGACGCCATTGACCTAGTAAATAGCCTGAGAAAACACGGCAACCAGCTAGAGCTAGGCTTAGAAGACTACAAAAAAGTTCGTAGCGTTGAAGTCCTCAAAATTCAGAATTCAGCGAGAAACTCGACAGAGTGGTTTGAGAATGTCTCCCGTTATGCACACATGGAACCAGAACAATTTGCGTACTCCTTGCTGACTCGTTCCCAACGTATCACACACGAAAACCTGAAACTAAGAGACCCAGATTGGATTTCCAAGTATGAAAAGTGGTTTGCTAATACTCAGGAAAAGCAGCAAGACGTTAAACAAACTGTACCACTCTATACGCCGATTTCTTTCCGAGGAGTGACGCTTGCTAACCGCGTTGTTGCCTCTCCGACCCTTCTATATTCTGCAAATGAAGGCGTTCCCAATGACATGCACAAAGTCCACTTAGGTGCCAAGGCTCTTGGCAGTGTTGGGCTTGTCATGACAGAAATGGTCGCCGTCAGTGAAAATGCGAGAGTCACAGATGGTTGTGTTGGAATTTGGAATGAACAACAGCAGGAGAAATGGGCAGAAATTACTGATTTCATCCATAACCAAACCTCATCGGCAGTGGGTATCCAACTAGGGCATGCCGGTCGACGTGGTTCAATCCAACTGGGCTGGGAACAACCTAATCGTCCTAAAGAGAGTCATAACTGGCCTATCTTGTCTGCATCAGCCATTCCTTACGTTGAAGGTCAGAGTGAGACTCCTCACGAAATGACAGAAGCTGAGATGGATACTGTCATCAAAGACTTTGTTGCCGCCACACGTAAAGCCAATGAAGCAGGATTTGACTGGTTGGAATTACAAGCAGCCCAAGGTTACTTGCTATCAAGCTTCATATCCCCTCTAACCAACAAAAGACAAGATAAGTATGGTGGCTCCCTCCAGAACCGAATGCGCTTCCCTCTGGAAGTATTCAATGCGATACGAAATGAATGGCCAGCCGACAAACCCATCGCAGTCCGTATATCCGCGACTGACTGGGTAGAAGGCGGCACGACTGTCGATGAAGGCATCGAAATATCCCGGCTTTTCTATCAAGCCAGTGCAGATATGGTGGTGGTTTCAACCGGTGAGGTCTCTCCCGATGAGAAGCCTGTATTTGGGCGTATGTACCAAACACCAATGTCAGATCGCATTCGCAACGAAGGCAATGTTCCTACCATGGCCGTTGGCAATATTACCGATGCGGATCAAGTCAACAGCATCATCGCTTCGGGTCGCGCCGATCTCTGTGCTATCGCACGCCCTTTGATGCTCAACCCTGCTTGGTTGATTGAAGAAAGTATCCGAATGGGATGGACGACACCAGTACCAACCCCTTATCAAGCGGCTTTGCCTCCAAAGCTAACCCACCAATAATACAAGGAGAACCATCATGACGACTGAAAGCTATGACGACTACAAAGAGGATGTTATTGGTAGAGCAAACGTTGCTGATACCCCAGAACTTGTTTCCTACTACAAAGAACTGGAATCACTTGAAACAGGAGCACTCTGGACGGTAGCAAACAAAATAGAACCTTGGGAGCCAAGATCCGAATCCGTTCCGGTTTTATGGCCCTATGAACAGTTACGTGAAAAAGTCCTGAAATCTGTCGACTTAGTCACCCCAGAACAAGCGGGCAGACGAGTGGTATACCTCAATAACCCAGGGCGACGAGATGTCGCAGCAGCCGTCGGTTGGTTGTATTCCGGGTTGCAGGTTATGTTTCCCGGGGAAGCGGCAAGTGCTCATGCGCACTCCTCTTCGGCCCTTCGCTTCATCATGGAAGGCAGCGGTGCATACACCATTGTAAACGGTCAGAAGATGCTACTGGGCGCGAACGATTTTGTTATTACCCCAAATGGAACATGGCACGAGCACGGCGTTGAAGAAGGCGGTACACCCTGCATTTGGCAAGATGGCCTAGATATTCCGCTAGTTAACGCATTTGAAGCGGGGTTTTATGAAGTGCATCCCGATCTGAATCAGGCCATTACTCAACCTGTCGATAACTGCCTTGGTCTATGGGGTGGACGAGCCTTACGTCCGCAGAATGTAGAGTGGCAGAAGCCATACTCACCATTGTTCAAGTATCAATGGGATGCAACGTACGAAGCATTGCAGAAAATGGCCACTGTCTCTGAGGGAAATCCTTACGACGATATTCTCATGCACTACACCAACCCAGTGACTGGCGGTCATGTAATGAAAACCATGGGCGCAAGTATGCAGTTGCTCCGCCCTGGTTTTAAAGGAAAAGCACACCGTCATACCGGTAGCTATATCTATCATGTCGCGAAAGGTAAAGGCTATTCAATTATCAATGGCCAACGCTTTGACTGGAAAGAAAGAGATATTTTCTGTGTCCCTTCTTGGGCATTCCACGAACACGTAAACGCTTCAGATACCGAAGACGCTTGCTTGTTCTGTTTCAGTGACCTTCCAGCGATCGAAGCTCTAGGGCTTTACCGAGAAGAAGCACTTGTAGACAACAACGGCAATCAGCCCCAATAAGTTCAACTACCCGTATTTAACAAGGAGACCATAATGCGTCTAGTAACATACAGACCAACTATTCTATCTGAAGCACGGTTAGGTGCTATTGTCGAAAACAATGTCATCGATCTCGAAAAACTGGGGCAACACTGCAATGTAGACTTGCCAGACAATATGCTTTCTTTTATCGACATGGGGCCGAATGCCATCAAAGTTGCCAGCCAACTGCTGACTGAGCAAGCAAAGTGTTGGCCTACAGACACCTGTTTACCTTTAAGCAATGTTAAATTGCTTGCGCCAATCCCACAGCCGAGAAAAAACATCTTCGGCATCGGCCTGAACTACGTCGAGCATGTTGCAGAATCAAGCAGAACCTTAGATACCGATAAAGCGTTACCAGAGAAGCCAGTTATTTTCTCAAAACCACCGACAACGGTAATCGGCCCAGGAGATGCCATAGAACACAATGCTCAGATAACCAAACAACTCGATTGGGAAGTCGAACTGGCGGTTATTGTCGGCACACGAGCTAAGCGTGTCTCCAAAGAGAGCTCTTTAGACTACGTCTTCGGGTATAGCTTGATGATAGACATGAGCGCAAGGGATTGCCGCCGTGCTGGTCAGTGGATTTACTCAAAAGGCCAAGACACATACGCGCCATTCGGGCCTTGTATCGTCACTGCCGACGAGATTACTGACCCACAAAACCTAAATCTGAGCCTTACTGTCAATGGCGTCACGAAGCAGAGCTCAAATACTCAACACATGTTGTTCAACGTTGCAGATCTTATCCACGATATCAGCCAAGGGATCACGCTTGAACCCGGAGATATTATCGCTTCTGGCACACCAGAAGGTGTCGGTGCAGGCAGAGAGCCTCAAGAATGGCTCTGGCCCGGAGATGTCGTCGAAGCGCAGGTGGAAAACATCGGCTCACTTCGCCATCCCGTGGTATCTGTCTGATAAGGGGGCAACATGCCAGCATTATCTTTTAACACATTTAAAGCAGCGGCTGTGCAAACAGCCCCTGTCTTTCTCGACCCAGACGCCACTGTCGACAAAGTCTGCAGCATCATAGAAGAAGCAGCAGGTGAAGGAGCGAAGTTGATCGTTTTTCCTGAAGTGTTTATTCCAGGTTACCCCTATTGGAACTGGATCATGACACCTCCAGAAGGCAGTCCTTGGTTTGAAAAACTTTGTAAAAGCGCGATAGAACTCCCCGGGCCAGAGATTGACAAAATCGCCAAAGCCGCAGCTCGCTTTGAAGTAATTGTCATTATTGGCGTCAATGAACGCAGTACAGTCAGCATTGGCACCCTATACAATACAACGGTCACAATCGATGACAGCGGTACGATAATAGGAAAACACAGAAAGCTTGTTCCTACATGGGCAGAGAAGCTGACTTGGGCTCCTGGGGATGGCTCTCAACTGAAGGTGCACAAAACATCTGTAGGCCCAATTGGAGCATTGGCTTGCGGGGAAAACACCAATACTTTGGCGCGTTTCTCTCTTCTTGCACAAGGAGAAATGATTCACGTTGCTAACTACATATCGCTGCCTGTGGCGCCAAAAGACTATGACATGGCTGAAGCGATCAAACTTAGGTCTTCAGCCCATTCATTTGAAGGCAAGGTCTTTACTATCGTCTCCTGTTCAACTATTTCACAAGAAATGATTGATGCCTTTAAAGAAAGTCATCCAGAGTCTGAGAGTTTATTGTCTCGAAAAAACAGCGCTTTCAGCGGTTTCATCGGGCCAGATGGACGAGTGATTGGTGAACCTCTTATCGATGAAGAAGGCATTGTCTACACAGAGATAGACATCAACAAGTGTATTCAGCCTCGCCAAATGCACGATATTACCGGTCATTATAATCGATTTGACATATTTGACCTTCGCGTTAACCAACAACCACAAGCGTGTGCGACATTCAACAAAGGAGCAGAGTTCCCTTCTAGCTCAGAGAATGCGACTTCATTTGATAAGTGGGAACTCAATCAGGAGAACGAATAATGACCGTCGAGAAACGTTACCGCATTGGCCAAATAGTTCCTTCTTCCAATATAACCATGGAAACAGAAGTGCCCGCGGTTTTTAGAGCAAGAGAAAATTTCCACCCTGAGAAATTCACCTTTCATTCATCTCGAATGAGAATGAAAAAAGTCAGCAAAGAGGAACTTGAAAAAATGGACAGTGACAGCCTTCGTTGTGCTTTAGAGCTGTCCGATGCACGAGTAGATGTTATGGGGTACGCATGCCTTGTAGCAATCATGAGTATGGGAAACGGTTATCACCGGACATCAGAAGAAAGGCTTAAAAACGTCGCTTTAGATAATGGCGCACCGACTCCCATCATAACGAGTGCTGGTGCTTTGGTTGAAGGGCTTCATGCACTTGGCGCGAAAAAGATTTCATTGCTCGCCCCATATATGAAGCCATTAACCAAACTGGTCATCGATTACATAGAAAACGAAGGCATTGAAGTGGTTGATAGCATCTCTCTTGAAATCTCAGATAACCTTGAGGTTGGTTCGCAAGACCCGTTAGCACCTGTCGAGATCACCAAAAAACTAAATATCTCGGGAGTCGATGCTGTTGTCGCATCCGCGTGTGTACAAATGCCCTCTCTCCCGTCCATTCAAATCATCGAAGACCGAATTGGAATACCCGTATTATCCTCATCAGTAGCCACATCTTACAAAATGATGAAAGCACTTGGGCTAAGTACCCATGTTCCCGGTTTTGGTGCTCTGTTGTCAGGTAAATATTAACCTTTTTAGCACCTTGATAAGCGGGAGCCCCCTCTCCCGCTTATCCACCATATAAGTAGCAAAAGTCACCCCAATTGGCAGAAAGTGGATAACGACTGCACTTTTTGGATAGCACAATCATCAAATAAAGCGAAATATTAAAAGTATGTTAATTCACCTTGGATCGTTTTGTTTATAAAAGTCATCGCGTCTGCAAGAAGTTTGGTGGGAGACTCACTGTTGAATCAGTCCCCAAAACCATTGGGGCATGTAGTTGTATATCTGGTTTTGCAATACCCTTGTGGAGGTTGAAATGAGCTCTGGTAATGATTTTTCCAAATTCAATCTTTCCGATTTCAAAAATAAGCTCACTCTTTCCAAGCGTCTGCTTTTTACATCCAACAACCTTTTAGAAGCTCAATCCAGTGTGGGTCGCGTAATGACACCGCACGAACTTCATATCACCAATGACTTCCACCGTCTCGATGCCAACATGCACTATCTGCCCTTTGATGATATTTCATTGTATCGCCTACGGTATGGATCTAGTGTCTCCATTCACATCCCTAGTATCCAAGACTATTACTGTGTTCAAATTCCCCTTAGTGGACGTGCGCATGTTGTCAATGGGAACGACCAAACAGAGTCCAATATACAACTTGCGTCGGTGTTAAACCCTCATGTCCCAACGGATATGACATGGGACTACGATAACGATCAATTCATGATCCGAATCTCACGATCTCTTATGGAACGAACCGCTATTGGCATATTAGGGCATGATATTGATGAGCCCTTGATGTTTGACGTTGGCTTTCATTGGCAACAGAGCCCAGAGTGGGTTTGTGTACTGTCTTATTTGGTTGATTACTACTCACAATCAAACCCTTCGCTAACGAAAAATCGTCTTATTATCAGTCAAATAAACCAGTTAGTCGCAACAACCTTATTCAGCAGCCATCAACACTCTTATATGAACAGGTCGAATAAGCAACGTACATCTATTCGCCCCCGTCACATCAAGCGAGCACAAGATTACCTAGAAGCGCATGCGCATGAATCCATTACCGTTGAGTTTCTTGCAAGTCTTTGTGGAGTGAGTGTTAGGAGTCTCTATACCGGTTTTCGCGATTTTGTCGGTGTTACTCCGATGCAATACCTTCGAAATCTGCGTCTAGACAGAATACGGACAGAGTTACTTACAAGCGAAGCGAAAAGCGTCACGTCTGTAGCAATGCGTTGGGGATTCTCCCATATGGGACGATTCAGTGCAGAATACAAACGTCGTTTTGGTGAGTCGCCTAGTCAAAGTTTTCGCAGGCGATAACCGCCACAATGGATAATAAATCCAAACCATTGTGACGAGCAGAAACAGGCTAAATACGAAGTGCAATGTACTTTTAGCTAAGCTTTCTTTACAAACATAGCCGTCACCATCATCTCTCCGGCGCCATCGACTTTACAATCTAGTTGATGATCTTTGCCTTCTACAATGCGTCTAACAACCGCTTTGGTACCAATTTTTAACACCAAAGAACTGCCTTTCACTTTAAGATCTTTTGCTAACGTCACTTTGTCGCCTTCTTCCAGCAAGGTGCCATTCGCATCCTTTACAGTGAAGCGGTTTTCTAACTCTTCAACCGGATTCCACTCGTACGCGCATTCTGGGCACACTAAGTGATTTTGGTCTGGGTAAACATATTCAGATTGACAATTTGGGCATGGTGGGTGCGACATAACTAACTACTTTTTATTGTGGATTTGAACGATATATACCCGCAACACTTTACGAGTTCGATAATAATTAGGGTATTGTTAAGCAAAGTGATGAAGAAATTCAAGTCAAGGCTAAGATATCGATACTTTGCCTTTAATGTGCGGGTTTTCCACAGTGACTTCTAAATTGGCGATGGTATCAAGCTGCACCAGTTGCTCACTTTCGTTTACCTGAATTTTAATACACTCTTGACGTTCTTGATTGCGAGCCGTGTCCAACGCAGTACCCTCAAAAACTTCTCCAGATTGAAGTTGCAACCTCACCGGGTATCGGTATAAACAGACGATTTCAATATAATCGTAATTACTACAGCTGATCATGATGTTTCCCTCGCGTCACGAATTCACAAGCCACATTGTTACTGTCAACTTCGTAGAATTACAACCTGTTTAACGATAAGAAACAAAAAACCGCCCGGAGGCGGTTTTCATCAAGCACAACACTTCTTATATTTTTTGCCACTACCACATGAGCATGGGTCGTTACGATTTGGCGTTTTTTCGAACGTCATCGTTTTTGGCTTATTAAGTAGTGTCTCTAATTCGAGCGTGTTCTCTTCTTTTTCCACATCCATCACGATATCAACAACGATTGAATGCTCTTTTGCTAATGCTTCAATCTCTGCTTTACGCGCTTCGGTGTTCACAACAACAGAAATCGGCGCTTCTTCCGTTCCTGCTTTTACGTCACGATTTACGTTGTAACCAGATAGAACGTGGTTTTGTCGAGTTTCAATTCGACCTTTAAAAAACAATTTAGACATGGATGACTCATCAACAATTAGAGTGACGTAACAGAGCGGCGATTATACGCATATCTTAGGTTTGATAAAGCTCTGCTTTGGTTTATTTAAGGAACGCTATACAACCTTGCAATATGACCAAATTGACAATGTCGATGAAGAAAGCGCCAACGATAGGCACGACCATAAATGACTGAGGTGACGGTCCATAACGATTCACAATCGAACCCATATTCATAACAGCCGTGGGCGTTGCTCCTAAACCAAAGCCGCAATGCCCGCTCGCAATCACTGCCGCATCATAGTTGCTCCCCATAACTCTAAATGTCACGTAATAGCTGAACATCGCCAATATAATCGACTGAACCAGCAGAATAACTAAGAACGGGATGGCTAAATCGAAGATGTTCCACAACTTAAGACTCATTAATGCCATTGCTAGGAATAGTGATAGTGAAACCGTACCAAGAATATCCACCGTTTCGATATCTAGCTTACGCACTTTCGTTACCTCTAACAGGTTGGTAATTACAACCCCAATAAAGAGTGCGTAAACAAAGTCAGGAATCATTAGCCATTTAATACCAAAGGTGCTCACCCACTCGCCCAAATAACTCGCGCCAGTGACACAAAGTAAAATCAGAGACAGACCTTCGACGACTTTTTTCGCCGTGACGCGGTCTTCTTCGTGTTCGTTATAGGTCACTAATTTTGGGAACTCTTGATGGCTTTGATTACTGCGTCCGTAAGAGGACTCCAAGCCTAGCTTTTCTATCAAACGCTGCGCCACTGGGCTACCGATTATGCCACCAGCAACCAAACCAAACGTGGCAGATGCCATCGCGATCTCAAGCACATTGTTTAATCCATATTGTTCTTGAAAAGTTTGTGACCAAGCTGCTCCAGTCCCATGACCTCCAGATAACGTAATCGAGCCTGCAATCAAGCCCATTAGTGGATCCAGTCCAAGCATACTTGCGAGCGACACACCCACACCGTTTTGGATCAAGATATAAACTGAAGCAACCGCAAGAAATATAAATACCTTAGCCCCACCTTTGATGAGTTGCGTATAGTTGGCCGCTAACCCCACCGTAGCAAAGAACATCAGCATAAACGTGTTTTGCAACGGTAAGTCGAACACAAGATCAATGCCTTTAAAGTGCATAACGGTAATAGAAAACGCGACAACTAAACCGCCAACGATCGGTTCAGGAATATTGAATCGCTTCAGTATTGGAAGTTTCGCATTGATAAATTGACCAAGAAACAGCACACAAATTGCCACTAAAAAAGATTCTTGTGGACCAACGGAGATAACCTGATTCATAACATCCTCTTACTACTTTCTGCCTGTAATAACGGTGCAGAAGATATGTTGATGGATCAGGTTGCCTTTTGAAGCCCTCTTTGACTAGCATCCAAAAAGCTTAGATTCTTACCAATTAAGAATTAATGACAATTAACACCAACTTATTTCTTACATACTGAGAAATACGGATTGAATACCTACAATAAAGCAACAAAAAAGCCAAACTCTTTCGAGCTTGGCTTAATATTCAATCTAGTCATTTGAGACAATCAGCGACGGTTATAGCGTCCTTTAGAAGATCTCGCTTTATAGGCAGAGGCCGCTTTCGCTTGAGAGGCAAGAATAGACTCTACGGTTAGCTCCATCGGCTCACGTGGTTTCAGACCGTGTGGAAAAGTACGAGCGCGTGGCGGTAAGTTATATTCTTCTTCTGACGCTTTTGGCATACGCTTAAAACGATATAAATAGAAGTTCTCGACTTTCTCTCTTGCCCACTCGGTTTTCTTTAGGTATTTCACACTACTCGCGATGGTCGGCTTCGTATTGAAGCAGTTCATACGCATAGCTGCATCCAGAATCTCCCAGCCATAATGATCGACAAGTTGTTTCAACATGTCTTCCATTTTTAAACCATGCAATGGGTTGTTCTGCTGCAATTCAATTCTTTCTTGATCTGACATCATATCTTCAGTCCTGAAGTCTTCGTTTTCTTTCGTGATTCTAACGCGGCCAACTAAGCCGCGTTAAGCACTTTTTTCTGGTGGTCGAGGTACTCTTCAAAAGTACCTTGGAAGTTGATCAGCTCGTTGTCTTTTACATCAATGATAGAGGTCGCTAGCGAAGAGACAAATTCTCTATCATGGCTCACGAAGATCAATGTACCTTGATAATTCTTTAACGCACTGTTAAGCGCTTCAATCGCTTCCATATCCATGTGGTTAGTTGGTTCGTCCATCACCAACACATTGATGTCTTGCATCATCAATTTGCCAAATAGTAAGCGGTTCTTTTCACCACCTGAGCAGTTTCGTGCTTTTTTGTTTGCGTCATCAGCGGTAAACAAAAGGCGACCTAAGATACCACGTACCATAAGGTCATCATGCTTTGCCGTTCGCCACTGAGAGATCCAATCAAAAATAGACAAATCATTATCAAAATCTGCACTACTGTCTTGAGGGCAGTAGCCAATCGAGGCATTTTCTGACCACTTCACAACGCCTTGGGTTTGCTCTAGTTCTTTAACTAAGCAGCGTAAGAGTGTTGTCTTACCGACACCGTTTTCGCCAATAACCGCTAAACGACTACCCGCTTCCAACAGTAAATTGCCATTTTTAAACAGTAATTCGCCATCGAAGCCATGACCAAGATCTTGTAGCTCTAATGCTAGGCGGTGAAGTTTTTTACCTTCGCCAAAGTCAATCGATGGACTGATTCGGCTGCTTGATTTCACTTCATCGAGCTTGATTTTATCCATCTTCTTCGCACGAGAACTCGCCTGTTTCGCCTTAGATGCATTCGCACCAAATCGGTTTACAAACTCTTGAAGTTCATTGATTTCAGCCGTTTTTTTCGCGTTTGACGCAAGCAATTGCTCACGACGTAAACCAGAAGCTTCCAAAAAGTACTCGTAGTTACCTGGGTAAATACGCAACTCTCCATAATCGATATCCGCCATGTGTGTACACACAGAATTTAAGAAGTGGCGATCGTGAGAAATAATGATCATGGTGCATTTACGCTGATTCAACTCTTCAGCTAGCCAGTTGATCGTGTGAATGTCCAAGTTGTTGGTTGGTTCATCAAGCAATAAGATATCGGGATTAGCAAATAGCGCCTGTGCCAGCAACACACGTAGCTTCCAACCAGGTGCCACTTGCTGCATTAGACCAAAATGCAATGCTTCTTCGATGCCAGCTTGGATCAAAATATCACCGGCGCGAGCTTCAGCGGTATATCCATCCATTTCGGCAAACTCACTTTCAAGCTCAGCGACTTTCATGCCATCTTCTTCACTCATTTCAGGTAATGAGTAAATACGATCACGCTCTTGCTTCACTTCCCAGAGTTTACGATCACCCATAATCACGGTATCGATAACTGTGTATTGTTCAAATGCAAATTGATCTTGGCTTAACACCCCGAGCTTAAGGCCAGGAGTCATTGAGACATTGCCTGAGCTTGGAGCCAATGCTCCACTCAGGATCTTCATGAAGGTAGATTTACCACAGCCATTAGCGCCGATAAGGCCGTAACGGTTACCGTTGCCGAATTTCGCTGAAATATTTTCAAATAGTGGCTCAGCGCCAAACTGCATGGTGATATTAGCTGTACTTATGATAGCGATGCCCTCGAAAGTAAATATCTTTTAATAACAAGCTCTTAGTTCACTTTCGAGTTACTGTTAAAAAAGGACAGGTTGAATGAGGGAGCTATTCTAGCGGATTCGAGCATTAGGTGATATAGATCACGTAAATAATATCAACTCGATTTTGGAAGATTCCAGTCTTGTTTTAATACGGCAAGGACAACGGTATCCCACCATTGCTGCTTAAAGAAACGATGTGAACGAAAATGCGCTTCTTTCTGCATTCCCAAAGATTGGCATAATTTGATTGCTGCGCGGTTATTCGCGATGGTTTCCGCATACATCCTATGAACGTTAAGGTGTTCAAAGCCATATTGCATAAGCGCTTGTGCCGCCTCGACCATTAAACCACTACCTTGAAAACCTCGGGAGAGACCACACCCTATTGACGCCTGACGATCTGATTCCAAACGCAAACAGACAGTACCAATAAACTGACCACTTTGTTTGTGTTCAATAGCGAGTTGGTAGGATTGACGCGGTTGCTCCAAAGACTGTTCAATGAACAGATGAGTAAGATGGCGATATTTGTCTGGGTCACAATCTGATTCGTCATAAAACCGCTGATACTTTGCGTCTTGAGAAATGGCAACAAATGCCTCTTCATCATCAATCTGCATATCGCGCAATATTAAATGCGCTGTTTCTAGTTTAAACAAATGCCATCCTTACTTTCTCATCCTAACGCTTTCTATTCTTGATTGCGTTTCATGTTTGCTTGCTCTTTTTCGTGCTTGTAGCCCATTGTGCGGATATGTTCACCATGAATGGTGTTCTTCATCAACTCCCAAAGAGCAGCTAAAAAACGCTTATGTGCTTCGTGGTGACGGATATATTTCATATGGATAAAAACATAGACCGCAAGGAAAACCACCACGGCAATTGTCACGCCGTATGCTTCATACAAACTAATTAAGTTCATGATAACCTCAAATTTTTAAAATAAACAATAACTGTATTTACAAGATGAAAATCGCTCACTATGGAAATCGTTGACCTTAATCACTCACCAAAGAGTTAATCCACTTACGACTTCTAAAACGGTGGATACAAGCAAACCATTTAAACAACGTCTCAAGGAAAAACATCGCAAATACCCACTCTGGTGCGAGCCCTAATATCAACCCGCCAATGGCTGCCAAAGGAATACCGAAGCCCCATTGCGTAAACAAATCTTGGTAGAGGCAAAACTTCACATCGCCTCCGGCTCTAAGTACTCCTACCACCATGGTTGTGGGTAACGAACGTAGAACAATGCCAAAACAAACAATGGTATAGAAGGTGTCTGCAAGCGCCCTTGCCTCTTCAGATAAGGCGGTAAACATTCCAAGAACCCATGCCTTAGATAGATACATAGTGATAGCAACGATAACCGTGACAATGAACGCCAAAAGAGTAAAAGCCATCGCATGCTTATAGGCGAGATTCGGGTTATTGGCTCCTAAATGATTTCCAACGATAACGGAAGAAGCATTCGCAATCCCGACTAAAAAGCTCAGTGAAAATGCTTCAATAGGCGTCATTACCGCGAGAACCACAAGCCCTAGGTCACTGCTCTTACCCATAATGGCGGTATAGGTAAATAGCCCGCCAGCCCATAATAGAAAGTTGGTCGTCGTTGGAATGGCTAAACGAACAAACTGGGCCGCGTGTTTTAGTCGCATTACTTCTCGAATAACACTGCGGTTGAATCGCAATGAGTGCTTGCGTATCTGTAAGTACAACAATGTAAGAGTGACTTCGATAACGCTGCTAAGTACAGTTGCAAGCGCCGCACCTTTTAAGCCCAATTCCGGAGCGCCCAAACGGCCAAATATGAATACCCAGTTAAAGAAAATATTTAGAGCAATCCCAATACCACTCAACCAGGTACTGACTGAGGCTTGATGCATTGAGCGCAAGCCTGCGGCAACGCTACCCGAAAAGGCCACACAAAATAGACTCAAACCAGCAATCTGAAGGTAGTCATGACCAAGAGACTGGACGACATCCAGTTGACTCGACAAACCGACAATATTGGCGCCAAACAGCCAGAATCCCAACACCGGAATTAAAGCGGCAAGACTCGACATAATCCATGTCAACGCGACACTTCGAGTCACACCAAAATTATCTTTGGCTCCAAAGTACTGAGCCGCTAACATAGCGCCCCCGGTTGTCACACCAGACAAGAGAATCGTCGCAACAAATAGGGCTCTTCCTGCGACACCCACCGCTGCAATATCGTGTTCACTCAGTTGACCAATCATGATCAAGTCAACTAACCCTTTACTAGAAAACAAAATTGTTTGCAGCGTAACTGGAATTGCGATCGTCAATATGCTTTTAAAAAGCGCTTGATCAAATAGGCGAACAGAGTGACTTTCAGGGCTTTGAGCACTAGCTTTCATGGGAATTGGCATTGAGTTGGGTAATAAAAGAATTATGAAATATGCATCACCCACTCATAAGTCACTTATGTGCGTAAAATACGTTCAAGTGACTGTCATTGTTGAAAAGATATTTAGGGAATCAATACCCTTAGTCAGCGATAAGACGCTCTACCCACTCCGCCCGCCATTCTGGTGCTGGGTAGTTGTCTGGCCAAAACTCGACCTGCTTCATTATAAGACCACCTTTAACGGTAGAGAAAGTAATCACTCTGTCCTGCCTGTTACCATCAGTCACTGAAACATCTGTCACGACTTGATTACCCTCGGCGACAATCGAGTTGATGGTAAATCGCCACAAACCATCCGCAGGATAAGCTGAGTTTAAAGCTGCAAAGTTATCTCTTCCCCGAATAACTTCCGAGGATTGCGGCCAGATACCTTCATACCTCTCATCTAACCACTCGCTAGCTGCATAAAAGTCATTACTTTCCATCGCTTGCCAAAATGACAATACCGTCTGTTTTGCGTCCATACTCACCTCTCTTATGCCATCAATTGGTTACGGTAATTATTCGGCAAAGACTATCACATTTGTATTCGATATTTGGCTTTCTTTAAGACACATATTGCACAGAAACACAAACCATCAAAATAAAACATTTTGTTAACACTGCTATTATTTGCAATTCGTATATTTGCGAGCCATTTCAAGTAAAGAGCGAACACCAAAACACAATAAAGTATACCGTACACTTGATAATTGACTTTTCATCATGCATCCTTTCAATAAGAAACTCATTTCAAGACACTTCATATCTTCATTATTTTTTTGATTTAAATCAATTCGTTAGGAAACCCTCATGCTAAACAAGCTCACGATTAAACATAAGCTTGCACTACCCATTGTTTTACTCGCAGTTATTATTGCGATCATCACCCTGGTTAACGTACTGCAAGCCAATCAGCAAGAATCTCTCAACAATCAATTGAATAATGACGTTCAACCGGTCATGGATAGTTTGGAAGATGGTTATCGCGACCTCTATCAAGTTATCACCGCCGCTCAAGGGCTCATGCTTGCGAAAACACAGCAAGATATTGAATACAATATCGCAGAATTCAAAGATAACGCCTACAAAGCAGAGCCGAGGCTAAGCAAGGCGAAAGAGCTAATTGCAAAGGGCTACCTACCGCAAAGCCAACAGCAAAAAGTCGACGTTTTAGTCAAGGCAACTCGAACTTGGGTGCAACTGTATGAACCAATGTTTGCAAACGCTGATCAAGCGACAGAGTATTACGCTAAAAACCGTTCAAAATTTGAACAGCAGTTTAAAATTATACGAGATCAACTACGCTCCACTCGTTCATTGATTGAAGAAGTACAATTATCACTGCGTGATGAGGTGGAAAATTCTATAACTTACAGTAAGTTTGTATTAGAAGCCGGCGCGGTTATCGCTCTATTATTGGTTGCTCTTTCTTTCTGGATCTCACGCCAATTAGTGCTAAAACCAATCAACGACATTGGCGTTGCAATGAAAGATATTGCGAGTGGAGACGGCGACCTTACTAAGCGTATTGAAGTAAAAAGCAAAGACGAACTCGGTCAATTGTCTGAAGGTTTCAACTCATTCGTTAGCCGAATTCACACAACGGTTGAGCAAGTCATTATTTCTTCAAATGCAGTACGCGCTGAAATGGAGAATATAAAAGTTTTAACGCAAACCGTTGCCGAATTTTCTGGTCAGCAGCAGCAAGAAAGTGAGATGGTTGCTACGGCAGTGAATGAAATGCAAGCCACCAGTCAAACGGTCGCTTCAAATGCTGAAGAAGCTGCACACGCCAGTACTCAAGCCAATAGCGAAGCTACGAACACGGACCGCACCTTGACCACAACGGTAGGATCAATTGAAACACTAGCCAACGAGATTGATAACGCAAGCCAAGTGATTCATGACCTAGATGCGGATGTCGGTAACATTGCTTCCATCCTAGATGTGATTCGTGGAATCGCAGATCAAACCAACTTACTGGCTCTCAACGCGGCTATTGAAGCTGCACGCGCAGGAGAACAAGGTCGCGGATTTGCGGTGGTTGCCGATGAAGTTCGCTCACTTGCAAGCCGCACGCAAGAAAGCACAGGTGAAATTCAATCCATGATTGAAAAGCTGCAAGAAGGTGCTCGCCAAGCCGTTTCAGTAATGGAAGCAAGCAAAGAAAGTGGTGAACAAACCATCACTAGTGCCGGTAGCGCATCGGCCTCCCTTAAAGAGATCATGTCGTCTATTTCACTCATGAATGAAATGAATACCCATATTGCAACGGCTGCTAGCCAACAGAACAGTGTGAGTGAAGAGGTCAATAATAATGTGGTACGAATTCTAGATAACAGTAACCATATGGTTGAAATGGTAAGCAGTGCCGAAAACGCTTGTATGTCGCTTTCTGAACAGTGTGAAACCTTAGATAACCTTGTTGCTCAGTTTAAGGTTTAATACCTGTATGAGATAAAACCAAACTAGAAAACAAAACGCCCCGCAATTATGCGGGGCGTTTTGATATAAAGATATAATACAGTTAAGCGGCTTGCGTCGCTCTTAATAACTCAAAGTGACGAGGAAATACATTTCGAATGTGGCGCTGCTCTTCCACCATATCTTTAAATGACGGTCCTTTATTCAATTGAACTATCACTTCTTGTTCATCAAAACGAAGTACTGCACCTTCGATATCGACTTCACAATCATTGTGTAATGATAAAGTGCCTTTCATACAAAGACCTTTATACAATGAAGTAAAGTTATTCATGATAACTCGAATACCCCCTTCCGAGACTTCGCTCACATGAAACAGCTCTGAAGAGAAACGTACACTAGGCCTACCACGCTTTGGGTATTTTAAGCGGTAAAATTTACGCTGTTGCTCTGCATTACTCATGATCAGCTCCTTTTAACCATAAGCCCAAGGTCATCTATTTATTATAGAGCCCCTTTCATCTTTCTACGTTATCAGATTGGGACAAATATTCCACTATTTATAATTATCGACAATAGCCGAACAAACTTTAGATAATAAAATTATATACTTATAAACACTTCAATCAGTTAATCATAAATATCTGATATAAAAGGAATTTCCACAACATCAAAAACCTTTACATTTCGTCAATTTCAACGTAAATTTCGCTCACTTTTCATTCGTTTGGTATCACTATGTCTGAGCACCGTTTAGGCAATTGGATGGCCGCTATCTCTTTCTTTTTATGGGGAATACTTCCTCTTTACTACCAGTTTTTGCCAAATGCAGCTATGGACGAACTGCTTGCGGTAAGACTCATTGCTTCTGTACCTTGTGGTCTTATCATCGTATTAGCTATCCAGCGAAAACTGCCTGACTTTAAACAAATATGGCAAGACAAGTATTCACTTAAACTGACCTTCATTGGCAGTTTAATGATGTCTATCTCTTGGACGGCGTTTACTTGGGCAATGACCAATGACCGCGTTATCGATGCAAGTTTAGGCTTTTTTATTAGCCCATTGATGATGAGTGCGCTTGGCGTTTTTATCCTTGGCGAAACACTTTCTTCTGGCAAAAAAGTCGCCCTCATTCTTGCTACGATTGGCTTGAGTTATCAAATGATTCAATATGGCCAAGTCCCTGTCATTGCTCTTATTATGGCAGTGTTCTTTACGCTTTACGGTTGGTGTAAGAAGAAGATTCGTTATAGCTGGAGCACGTGCCTGTTTATGGAGGCAGTCGTACTCTTACCTCTTGCATTCGGCTATATGGTCTACAAGCAATTCACAGTTGGGGCAGATTCTTTGAGTTCAGGTTGGGGGGATTTTGCTCTCTATTTCGGCGCTGCGCCTGCAACTCTGATCCCATTAGTGTTTTATTCCATTGCTCTAAGATACACCACCATGTCGACAGTGGGCTTAATGCAATATATTGAGCCATCCATACAATTTTTACTGGCGGTATTCTTATTCAGCGAGGCGTTTGATGAGGTGAAACTAGTCAGCTTTAGTTTCATTTGGGCAGGCTTACTTTTTACCATCTTAGATAGCCTGAGACATCGCTACCGATTCAAACGATATTGATAGGTATTAGATATAAAAAATCCCCTTTCGGGGATTTTTTGATATCTCTATTTCTACAAACCTATACTCAACATACCTTGCGACATTAAACCAACAGCAAGCAAAGCCACTAGGCTTAAGGCACAAGCACCCATTTTCTCTTTACCTTCAAATGGATTAATTCCCTGCTCTCTTTTCGCTTGAACATAGAAGTAAAGACCAGGGACATAGAGTATCGCTGACAATAGTAAGTAATTTAAACCAGAAGCATACAGTAGCCATATTCCGTAAATAGTCGCGCCTAGGCCAACTAACAGCAAGCTGCCACGATTTTTCTCTTGAATCGCAATCTTCAATACAAATGCGCCAACAAGAAAATACGGAACTAAAATCATTTCTGAAGCAATAATCAATAACGTGTCGTAAGTACTACCAGCAAACATCACCGCAATAAGTGAAATTTGAATCCATACGTTGGTTAAAGTGAGCGGTTTTACTGGGCTGCCAGCCTTATTGAGTTTGGCATAACTGGCTGGAAACATCTTCTCTTTCGCACAAAGGTATGGTGCTTCAGAGGCTAAAACTGTCCAGCTCAGAAACGCACCACAAACGGAGATCAACAACCCAACGCTGATAATGATTTGTCCCCAAGGACCTAAGATGTGAGTCAGTACTGTTGCCATTGACGGGTTTTGATAGGTTGCCAATTCTGTAGGCTTAATCACCCCCATAGATAGCAACGTAACACAGACATAAATAGCTAATGCAGTTAGCAGACCCAAAATGGTCGCACGTCCAATGTCTTTACGATCACGCGCTCGCCCAGAGACAACAACAGCCCCCTCGATACCGATAAATACCCACACTGTCACCAGCATAGTACTCTTAACTTGAGATAGAAGATCATGCTGCTCGCCAAAATGAAGACCAGTGAAATCCAGAGTAAAAGTGTCCCATTTAAATGCCACAAATACGCAGATTACAAAGATCAACAACGGTACTAATTTCGCGTAAGTGGTGACCATATTAATCAATGCAGCCGTCTGTACGCCACGAAGCACTAATGCATGTACCATCCAAAGTAAACAAGATGCCCCAACAACAGAAACCCAGGTATTACCTTGCCCAAAAATTGTCAACTCTGGTGTATCAAATAGCATTCCCAGAGTACTGAAGACAATCACTAAATAAGATACGTTAGCCAGCATCGCGCTCAACCAATATCCCCATGCGGAGCAAAATCCGACAAAATCACCAAAGCCCTCTTTTGCATAACCGAAAACGCCACTGTCAACATGTGGCTTGTGAAACGCTAACTTCTGAAACGAAAGAGCAAGGAAGATCATGCCAATGCCAGTAATGGTCCAGCCAATCATCACAGCAGCAGGGCTAGCAACAGCGGCCATGTTTTGCGGCAAGCTAAAAACACCAGCACCAATCATAGAGCCAATGACAATAGCCGTTAGAGAACTCAGGCCTAATTTGTTATCCATTTAGTTATCCGGGGTAATAGTTAATCTATTTTCAGGGGAGGCATTTTACGCCCAAAGTGAGATAACAGGCAGATCTGATGTGAGCTATATCGCATAGAAAACAGATAAAACCAAACTTTCATTGCTGCTGATCAATTCTCAAAGCGGATTATAATAATTTTACTCGATAAGCAGAAAGTAAAACCTCGCATAAAAGCTAGAAATATTACAAAAAACCGAATATATCACTAAAAATCAACTTAATTGCAACATAGGCAAATAGTAAAAGGTAATGATTTTTCGACTAATTATCCAGGAAACACCAAAAAGTATGCGTTGTAGCATCATCATTTAGAGCCAAATTTAAATCATGGTCTACACTAAAAGTATCTACTTTGTTGTTGCAACTGAGTAACCCATTACTTCCTGTGGTGTGACCGCTTTGCTGTCGGGGCTTTATTTAACCCGGCTAAAGTGGTCATTTTTTTATCTCTATAGCAAAAAAACAGCCACGTATGGCTGTTTTTCTTTTTGTAAGGTCGGGATTAATCTAGTGCTGACGATCATCGGCTCGAGCAGAGAACTCAGCTTCTTTATAGATATCGGCCAAAGAGCGTTCTTTCGCTTTCTTGCCTGATTTTACATGTGGGTGATATTCATCATCTTGTTGGCGAATAGCTTGTTCGTGCGCTTTCGCCGATTGAATAAACTCAGGATTTGACAACGCCTGTTGACGCAGGCGGTTAACTCTTTCAATGGTTTCCCAAATCATACGCGACCTCCTTATCTGGTTATACATACAGTATAGACCATTATCCTGAGTCGTCAAATAATACTGATGTTATATACAGTAAATTTGCATTTAACCAATTGTTAGGTTTTACCTATCTGATTAATCAATACAACCAATTTCCTGCCTCTGTTCGCTTTGAGTAGAATTTATAAAAAAGCACAGTTGAAGAAAGGTTTATGCAAGCACTTGTTGTAGAAGGCGGCGCAATGCGGGGAATTTTCGCCGCAGGTGTTCTCGACACCTTCATTAAAAATGATTACTACCCGTTTGATTTTGCGATTGGCGTGTCAGCAGGATCGTCTAATTTAGTCGGATATTTGGCAAAGCAGCATGGTCGTAGCTATCAAGTAATCACTGAGCTTGCGACCAACAAGACCTTTTTTAATCGCAAACGCTTTTTAAAAGGCGGTCACCTCATTGACGTGAAGTGGTTAGTCTCTGAATCGAATAAGCGTTTCCCACTCGATGAGCAAACTCTATTTAGCAATTTACCTATGCTTGCAACAGCAACTAATATTGAAACGGGCAATGCCGACTACTACCAAGTATCGAGAAACAACCTTGAGCATGTTCTTGAAGCGACCAGCGCATTACCCATTGCTTACAAACAAACACCCTGTTTTTCCGGAGGGTGCTATACCGATGGCGGCGTCGCTGACTCTATTCCTGTCGTTGAGGCGTATCGACGTGGTGCACGCGACATCACAGTGATCTTATCCCATCCTTTAAGCTATGAAATGCCCAAAACACGCCACCCTTGGTTATTTCATACTCTACTCGCCAAGCAGCCGATGATCGCCCACGCTATGGCCGTTCGAGCGGAGAACTATAATCAGTCTTTGGCATTTATTCGCAATCCACCGAAAGGCACCAAAATTAGAGTGATCGCGCCAGATGAAACCTTCAATGTGAAACGATTGACGATGAATTTAAAAACGTTAACAAACGGATATGAGATGGGGAAATTTGAAGGAGAAAAACACTTAGCAATAAGTGAAAACCGCTATGGTCTCAATGACGAAAACTGTCACTTCTGCTTTTAATCAAAATGAACAGGCCACTAAAAAGTGGCCTTAATGAAATGCTTAGTGCGCAATATCGAGTTGATTGTCTTTTACGCCGTTCACACGGAACCAACCAGCAATACTGAAGCGCTCACTGTTAGTTGGTAAAACCTCATGCGGGAACATCTCAGAAAAGAAGACAAACAAACGACCAGATTTAGGTGGAAGTTTCGCAAGCTCATTATCATCTAAATCATAAACAACAAGTTCACCGGCATCTTCCTCACTCCATTCTTCATTCATATAGAAAACAGTGGTTAATCGGCGGTTTTCATTGCCTTGGAAACAATCTAGGTGCTTTTGATAAAAATCGCCCTTCTCATACTTAGCAAAGTGAGCTTCATACTCAAACAATCCTAAAAAGAAATGACGGTTTGCCTCTAAACGAATTTGCTCCATTTTATCTAGAAACTCAGCGACTGGCTCACCCATATTCGGTTTTAGCCACTGAATTTTATCGCTACGAATAGTTGCCTCACGTGCAACTTCATCATTGCGACCAATACGCGCTTTTTTCCAATCCTCTGGAATACAATCCCTTAGCTCTGCCACTTTATCTGGTGTAAGAAAGTCATCCCACACGTAATAACCCTGAGTAAATAGAGCATCGATGAGTTGGTTCATAAGTGGTTAGTGTCCAGTGAAATAATCAGAGGACGCCTTATACGACCTTAACCACTCATCAGCAATTGAGGTTCTTTATCGTAACGACAAATTGCCGCTTCAATTTTTAAATATTGACAGTTCTAGAGACACAGGCTCACCCAACCAGTAGGCATATTCTGTATGGTCTTGATATTCATTATCAGTCACTGCGTGAACCAATACAGACAAGCTCTCGCGCGCTTCATCCAACCATGGAATGACGATATAGAATTCATTGTGATCAAACTCGATAGAAAAGCTCCAATCAATATGTGGACCGACGGGTCTAAGGTTAATCTTCCCCACTGTCAGCCCAAGCTGGGAAGATGCATGAGCATGTAAACGGGTAGCCAGAGCCTGACTCTGATTATTGAAATAGATGTGAGCGTGATAGTTTTTATAGTTATTTTGTGGATATGACATGTTAATTACTAAAACAGTGGTTGTGGTTACTCATCAAACAAAAAACGAGCAACGCTTAATTGACTAAACCGTGCTCAACCGCGTAAGTGGCTAATTCAGCCGTGCTGTGTAAGTCCAATTTATGCTTGATGTTTTGTCGGTGAGTTTCTACTGTCCGGTAACTGATATCAAGTAAGGCCGCCACTTTTTTGCTGCTATGCCCCTGCGCCACCAGCTTAAGTACCGCTTCTTCACGGCGACTTAGAGGGTTTGGTTGCTTAGCAGCTGGAGTCACCTCTTGAGAGAATAAGGTCTGGGTTACAGATTCGCAAAAATAAGTTGAGCCTTGATTAACGGTTTTAATGGCCTGAACCATTTTCTCTGCACTGATTTCTTTAAGCATGTAACCCACAGCGCCGACTTGCATCACTTTCATGATGTACTCTCGGTTATCATGCATGGTCAGCATCAAAACCTTGGCTTCTGGGTTTTCTTCTCGAATTAAGCTGGTCGCTTCAATGCCATTCATTATTGGCATACTCACGTCCATCAGCACCACATCTGGCATCAATCGCTTAGCCACTTCCACAGCTTCAAGTCCATTGCTTGCCGTGCCAATGACTTCAATCTCAGGTTCCATTTGCAATCGAGCCATAAAACCATCTAATACCACTTGATGATCATCTGCAATGACCACTTTGATTACATCACCCATACACTAGCCCATCTAATTCCAATAGCACTGTAATTTCTGTCCCAAAACCTGGCTCACTTTCTAGTTCAAAATCGCCACCAATAAACTCCACTCGCTCACGCATATTGCGCAGGCCAATGCCTCGCCTTCTAAGTGTAGCGTTGACATCGAAGCCGACACCATCATCACGAATGATGAGCTGTAACATATTGCCCATTTGCTGCAAAATCACGCTAACTTTATGAGCATTTGAGTGTTTTTCGATGTTAGTCAAAGATTCTTGCGCAACACGGTACAAAGTTGTGGCCACTTCCGATTTCAATTTGCCTGGCTCAGTCATCAAAGAGGATTCTATATCTATCCCTGAATGAGCTTTAAAATCTTGCAACAAGCTATTTAGTGCGGCTTCTAACCCTATATCATCTAACGCACTTGGTCGAAGTTGGTGCGAGATATGCCTAACTTCATTGATAGCGGTCATCAAAGAGTGTTGGGATTTGGATATATGCTGCTGGAGATCTGCTCGTTCAATTTTGCTGCTTAGTAGCTCCAGATGACATTTGCTCGATACCAATAGCTGGTTAATGCCGTCATGCAACTCTCTGGCAAGATGTTTTTTCTCATCTTCTTGAAACATCACCGTTTTATGAGCGAGCTCTTTTAAGCTTCTATCAGCCAAGCGATGCTCATGTAAGTTCACCGCCAATGTAATTACGACGATAACGGCAACGGTAATAATCACGATAACAATGACACTAAAAAAGGTGGTCTCTATGTTGTTATTGATTTCAGCTTTCAAGCGGGCCACTTCTTCGCTGATGTCTTCTATGTATAGCCCTGTACCTATCATCCATTCCCATTTATCAAGCCACGCTGCGTAGCTCAGTTTTGGAACGCTTTCGCCCGAAGAAGGTTTTTGCCATAAATACTGATGAAATCCACCGCCATCACGAGCTTCTCTCAGTAGAGCCTCGATTAAAAAGTCACCATTTTCATCTTGGATATCTATAAGATTTTGTCCAACCAAATCAGGAATGATCGGATGAACAAGGTTGATGCCTTGGTTGTCGTAAACAAAGAAATAGCCATCCGTACCATAGCGAAGCTTATTAATGATCGCTTTCACTTCTTGCTGAGCGACTTGCTCGGACAAATTAGGATCTTTATAGATATGCGATATCGCATCCATCGCCAGATCAACGCTATCTTTCAAGGCTGTTTCTTTTGATTTTATTAAGCTAGCACGAAACAGCTCGACCTCTTTCTCACCGAGCGTTTTGGCTTGATAAATAGAGATCCAACTGGTGATCGCGGTAACCAGCAACAGTGGCAATAGACTGAGGAGTATTAATTTCGCTTGTAGAGGCATTCCCTTCCCCTTAATACAACAAAAGCTACTTACCCATAAGCAAGTAGCTTTACTATAACAATGAATGTTAATTAACTGTAACTAGGCGGTCACATTCCGTAAAACTCAGGGAAAACCAACAGGCTAGCGAGCACCACTATCTGAATCGCAATAAATGGCATCACTCCGCGATAAATGTCTCGTGTCGTTACACCTTTTGGCGCAACCCCTTTCAGATAGAACAAACTGAAACCAAATGGCGGAGTTAAGAACGAAGTCTGTAGGTTCATCGCAATCAGAATCGCAAACCACGTCATGTTGATGCCTAATATTTCAGCAATCGGAGCCAAGATAGGAACGATGATGAAACAAATCTCAACGAAGTCGATGAAGAAACCAAGGATCAAGATAACCAGCATAGTGATGATGAGGAAACCCCACTTTTCACCTGGGATTTGCAACATCCACTCTTCAACTAGGTAGTCACCACCCGTATAAGTAAATGCCATTGAGAATGCGGTTGCACCAAGCAAGATAGCAAACACCATAGCAGTCACTTTTACCGTTTCTTTGGCAGCATCATAAATCATGCCCCAATTGAACTGACGGTATAGAATCGCGAGAACTATCGCACCCGCACCGCCAAGTGCCGCGGATTCTGTTGGTGTTGCCACGCCTGCGAAAATCGAACCAAGTACAACAACGATTAGTGCTAGTGGTGGCACAACGGCTTTCAGCGCCTTAAAAACCTCTTCCTTTCGACTCACATCGTCTTCGCTCGGAATTGGCTGAGCCGCTTCTGGATTTAACTTAGCGTAAATGAGGATGTAAAGGACATAGGCTCCGACTAAAACGAGACCAGGCCAAACCGCCGCTTGGAACAAATCACCAACCGGCACACCTAGTACATCGCCGAGTAATATAAGCACAATCGATGGAGGAATAATCTGGCCAAGCGTTCCAGACGCACATATAGTGCCGCACGCTAAACCCTTATCGTAATTATACTTAAGCATAACTGGTAACGAGATAAGCCCCATTGCCACTACAGATGCCCCAACCACGCCTGTCGATGCCGCTAATAGTGCACCAACAAGTACTGTCGAGATGGCAATACCACCACGAACACCGCCAAACAATTTACCCATAGACTCAAGCAACTGCTCTGCAAGACGAGTCTTTTGTAACACCAAGCCCATGAATACAAACAGAGGCACCGCCATTAATACGGTGTTTTCCATGATGGACTGGATACGATATGGCATGAAAGCGAACATATCCATACCCTCGGCCCAAACACCGAAGATCAATGCGATACCACCAAAGGTAAACGCAACAGGAAAGCCAAGTAGCAAAGCAAACAAGGCGACAAAAAACATTACAATACCGACCATGATCTTATCTCCTACTTCTGCTCGTTAGTGGTTTGATGAATAAGGTGTGGGTTGATGATCTTATTCAATGAATGCAGTAATAAACCAACGCCACTGATGGCCATAAAGAAGAAGGAAAGAGGAATCATAGCCTTGATGATCCAACGGTAAGGTAAACCACCTGGGTCTCCTGATGTTTCACCTAAAGAGTAACTCTCTTTGGCAAAATCAATTCCGTACCATGCCACCAATAGACAAAATGGGAATAGAAAAAACAGTGTACCCAGCAGGTCGATGATCGCCTGAGCTTTGTGGGACAAGCGCTCATAGAATAGGTCTACTCGTACGTGTCCGCCGGCTTTAATCGCATAAGGGACACCAAGTAGGAATACAGCTGAGAATAAATGCCATTCCATTTCTTGGAAGGCGATGGAGACATCGTTAAATGCATAACGCATCACAACGTCATAAACGACATTAGCGAGCAGTAAGATAAATAACACACTCGATAACCAGCCTAGGAAATCACCAAAGCGGTTAAATAGGCGTTCGACATATATCAGGCTTCTCATTCCCAACTCCATGGAATTTTGAAAGTGCGCCATCAGAACATGCTGTGGCGCATTATATTAATTTTTCTTGGGCTTCCCGATGAGCGGTGACAACGCCACCGCCGGGATTAGTTTTATTATTGAGCTTGGCTATTTAGGTACGCGCGGTGTGAAATATCAGTCCACGAACGTACTTGTTGTAGGTAATCAGCCTGAGACTTTTGAATCTCTTTCGCTAGATCATCTTTCTCTGCGTGTTTAGCAAGTAGACGATCATTTGCTTCACGAAGAGCTTTCATTACTGAAGGTGGGAAATCTTTTACTTCTACGTCTGGGTACTCAGATTTCATTGAAACCCAGTTCTTGCCACTTTCGTGAGTTGCTTGCGTGTACATATCATAAGCAGCGGTACGCATCGCAACACGCAAGATTTCTTGCAAGTCTTCAGGTAGACGCTCCCATACACGCTTGTTCACTAGGAACTGAAGCTCTGAACCTGGCTCGTGCCAACCTGTGTAGTAGTAAGGCGCAATCTTGTGGAAACCCATGCGCAAGTCAAGAGAAGGACCAACCCACTCCAGCGCATCGATAGTACGGCGCTCAAGAGACGTATATAGCTCTCCTGGAGCAATATTTGTTGGCTTAGCTCCTAGCTCAGCTAAAATTTCACCCGCGAAGCCTGGGATACGCATTTTCAGACCTTGAAGGTCTTCCACTGAGTTGATTTCTTTCTGGAACCAACCACCCATCTGGATATCCGTGTTACCACCAGGGAAAGAGAGAAGATTGTGTGGAGAGTAAACCTGCTCCATAAGCTCCATTCCGCCACCGTGGTAGAACCAAGCGTATTGCTCAGAAGGTGTCATACCGAAAGGCATAGAGGTAAAATAAAGCGTGTTTGGTACTTTACCTTTCCAGTAGTAAGAGCCCGAGTGACCTAAGTCATACTGGCCAGACTTAACCATATCAAAGATACCGAGTGGTGCTTTGTGCTTGTTTGCTGAATCGATACGAATTTGTAAACGACCATTCGACATTTTTTCAGCCATTGCCGCCATGTTTTTCGTTGCATCACCAAATACTGGGAAGTTTGGTCCCCAAGTTTCAGCAAGTTTTAAGCGATACACTTTTTCAGCAGCTGTCGCTGAAGTAGCCATTACAGCAAGCGCAGCCGCTATTGCAGTGCCTTTCAACACTCGTTTCAAAGATTGTTTGATTAAACTCATGTTCACGTCCTTTGTTAACCGACATACCTTTATAGGCAGTTTCTGTATCGAATACAGATTGGAACAATATCGAATAGGAAGAAATCAGCGTGAACACGCATAAAGTTTAACAAACCAAGTAAGTATTAGACCAAAGAACTACGTAGTTCTACGTAGACTACTTGCTATGAACATTTATTAGGTTCTATTTTTCAATCAGATAGCACTAAAGGGAATAGAGTGCGCGGGGAGTATATACGTAGAGATGAACCAAGCTAAAAATGTAGCAATAATGTAATAAATGTGATCGAAACAGACGCCATGAGCAAACTGTTCCATAAAAGAAAAAGCCTCGAACGAATCGAGGCTTAAAAAGTATCTGCTACAAATTAGCAGTTAACTGGTGCGGTCATTAAACGGCTTTGTAGATAACTTTGTTGCCCGCTAGCTGCTCTTTCACGACTAGGTTTTCTTCTAGTAGTTTTTTAAGAGCGCCTGTTGCCCAAGATGCTGCTTTAGCGTCTTCTTGGCCAGCTTCTAGGCCGATACCTTTAGGGTTAATGCCTTCAGCATTTGCCACAACGATATCTAGAACTTGTTGTTGTTTTGGCGTTAGTGCAACGTCAGTTGCTTTCGCGACTACAACTTTCTCCGCTGCTGGTGCTACAGCTACTTTTTTCTCAACTACAGGCTTAGCTTTCTTTGTTGCTTCAACGTTAGCAACTGTCGCTTTAATACGCTTTTGCAGTTTCATCTGCACTTTGCGCTTATGAGCAAGTCTCATCGAGTATTTCTCCATTTCACTGCATACGGAGCAGTGGTGAAAATTTGAAGCGCGTTTTATACCAAAATTTTGCGGCCATTTACAGGGTATGAGCGGCTTTATAGGGGAAAAATGCGTGATATGCTGTTATCAGACTACAATTTAATCAATACCATTAATGATCGTTTACACACTACTGAGTATATAAACAGAGGTAAAAGCGCTTAAGAGAACGGCATATGCAAACACGACATTTAACCAATCAACCTTTCAATCCTCACTCTCCAATGAGTAAAATTATTGGTTGGTTGTCTGTCGTTGCTCTGATTTTTTTGCTCATACTCTCACCAGGTTGGCAGCAGACAATATTAACCATCATCTCCGTCGGTGCTGTCTTCGGCTTTAGTTATCTCATGATTCAAAAAGCGACGGTGGGATACACATTAACCGCCACCCACTTTCAGCAACACCTGTTCAAAGGGGGTTGGGTAGTAAAGTGGAACAATGTAAGTAAAATCGGGATCTGCCAATACAATCAAGATGGGTGGGAGCAACCATTACCCTGGATTGGCATAAAACTGAAACACTATTCTCCCTACTTACAAGGCATCTGTCCCCGTATTGCAACAGAGATTTTACTTAGCCAAAGAGCGTTGCTCTATTTAGGGGCAAAACAGCAACAACAAAATGTTCAATTCGAAGATATCGTTCTCGATTCAACACCATATCGAAATAATGACGGAGAAGAATTCTCAGGCTTACAAGCAATGTTAGCCAATAGAATGAAATACCAGCGTCGCTACTTTGACTACGACATTTTTATCTCTGCCCATGACTTAGACAGGCCCGCTGATGAGTTTGTCGGTTTAATACGCCGATACTTAGCCGCTGCCGAGTCAGAATAGCAATCACAATGATAAATTTATCGCATAATAAAAAAGACCGCCGAAGCGATCTTTATAGAGAAAATGGTAATACTCGATTAGTACAACGGCATTTCATCCGCAACAAATGGGTTAGAAGCGCGCTCACGACCGAACGTAGATTCTGGTCCATGGCCGGGTACAAATCGCACATCATTACCTAATGGCCAAAGTTTTGTTTTAATCGAATTAATCAAGGTGTTGAAATCACCTTTAGGGAAGTCTGTACGACCCACAGAGCCGTTGAACAACACATCACCTACAAACGCCAGCTGTGCTTCTTCACTAAATAGGACAACGTGACCAGGCGTATGACCAGGCGTATGGATAACGTCCATTACTTGATTACCAAAAGTCACTTTATCGCCTTCGTTTAACCACTCGTGCGGTTCAAAGGCTTCTGTCAGTGGAAAACCAAACATTTGGCTTTGGCCTTCAAGACCTTGCAACCAAAAATTGTCCGCCTTATGAGGACCAACAATTTCTACTCCACCAAGCTCTGCTGCAAGAGGCTCTGTTCCACCGACATGATCTAAATGACCATGAGTAAGAACCAAGTTGACTACCTTTACACCCAACTCTTTGATCAACATGGCAAGCTGCTTCACATCACCACCGGGATCAACTACTACGCCTTCCATGGTTTCGTCACACCAAACGATGGAGCAATTTTGTGAGAATGAGGTAACGGGAACAACTTGATACTTCAGTGACATATATCGACCTTACTGGAAATCTGAACTGGCAGAACTATGACATCTGCCAACGCCTTTGACAATACTCAGATAACTAAGTCAATTACGACCAGTGTCTAACAGGGCCGGTATCAATATGAATAAAGTTACTTCTCGGGTAATAACCAACCCCACCCGCTTTCAGGCTTATCGCAGCTTCACGAACCTGCTTTAAATTCACACCATCAAGGCGGAAATCTATTGCCTGTCCTAGCATGTGATAACTCTTTTTCGCTACACCACCAGACTTAGAGCGCAATGCTTCATTTGTCGCAGGAGAACGATAGCCAGAAATCACAATCACTTCACTTTCAACGCCTAACTCGGATTGGATTAAAGAAATCTGATCGAACAAATACTTGTCCATTGGGTGAACTTCGTTACGACGAAAATCACGACATAGGTTATCTATGCGAGATAACTCGTCGGCAACGTAGTCGCGGCCATCAAAATAACACGTTTCAAGCGCTTCGCCCGTGTTTAAGCTTGTTAATGCTAAAGCGCGGGATTGGTCTGAATAAGAAGCCAGCGCTACACTCGGCGCGCAGCTAGCAACAACTAGCCCACTTCCTGCCAACTTAATAAAATCTCTACGAGAAAAATCCACAACAAAATGCCTTCATAAAAAATGGTTAATGGAAACGTGTCGAAAAAGGACACTACCTAACTCTTATATGAAGTGCAAATGCATAAAGCGTGCTAGAAATGTATTCATAGCACGCTTTATTTGCTTAACCTTTGAGCTGATTAGGAAATTTCTTACGCTGACAGATTTGTCATTTTTTGGTCAGCTTCACCCTTTTGTGTAACTAAAGGTATCTAGGCGGTAAATATCTTCCCTGTAGTGTGTTTTCCCCTCTTCAAACCATGCCGTTTGGTAAATGATGTGAACGGGAATACGCTTACGTAAAGGGATCTTCTTGTTTGATTTATCTGATGCACCTTTCATTTTTTTACCAGACAAACCTTGATGTTCTAATAATCGAGTCGCAAATACATCTGCATTTTCAACTCGAATACAACCTGAGCTAAATGCTCTTTGAGGCTTATTAAACAAACTTTTACTTGGTGTGTCGTGCAAGTAAATTGCTCGTTTGTTTGGTGTATTGAATTTGTACAAGCCAAGGGCATTAGTATTACCAGAACGCTGCGTCATTCGGTAAGGGAATGCGCTTGGATTTAAGTTATCCCAATCGATCTCTTGTGGGTCAATTCGTTCCTTAGAACCCCACTTTGGCAATATCTCTAGATTCTGTTGAGTAATGTATGCAGGGTCGGCCTGTATTTTAGGTATGATATCTTCAACCATGATTTTCCAAGGCACATTCCAAGTTGGATTCAGGATTAAAGTGTCCAGATTCGTCGTCATCAATGGTGTCGGTCGCGCTTTTCGCCCCACAACGACTTTAGATTCAAATACCGTTTTTCCATCATGCCAATAGGTCATTTCATAACTTGGAACGTTAACCAAGATGATCGTATTTCTATCAGCAGGCCAGTAGCGAACTCTCTCTGCGTTGAGCGCTAAGGTAGACAGACGAGCATCGAGGGGAAGATTCAGCCACTTTAAGGTTGCCGGGCCGATCACACCATCCTCTTTCAGTCCATGTAAACGCTGAAATTGCATGATGGCAGGTTTCAGACTCTTATCATAGTAAGTCACATCTCGACGAACATCGGTAAGATCCACATCAACGACTTCTAATCGCTCAAGCAATAATTCTCGGTTAGTAAGTTTATCACCTTGCTTAATCAACCCGGCTTGCTGGTAACTAGGTAAATCACGTTTATGATGTTTAACGATATGTAGGTAGGTATCAACCAATTGCTGATAATCAGGTGTATCAGGTGTGTAGGCTTCAATTAGCTCTGTTAGTTGCTGGTTAGCAACGGCACGCTTGGTCGCAAATATTGCGCTTTCCAATGAAGGCGTTAATGGTTGATCCAGTTTTTGTTCAAAATACCACTCGCCACCATCTAATTTCGCTTGCTCAGCATAATTTAGATAAAGCAACAAGGTATCCGTTGCGAGAAGGTCATACTCGAACCAACGATTACTTTTACGATAAAATTGTAGGTAGCTCAATTGACGTGACATCAGCGGACTAAATCCAGCGTGTTGAATCAACTCGAGCTGAAACTCAAGATTACTTCCCTGCTGTAGGTCAAACCAGATCAACTGTTCGCCATTTTCTTGATAGATCTGCTCTACCACCTCCGGATATTGGAGCAAGCCGCTGAGTCGGCTTTCAGCACTTGTCCAACCAAGTTGTTGAAAATACTCAGAGGCTAAAACCTGCAGCGGAAGCAAGCAAACCAACAACAACCAAGACTTCCTTATCCTCATTACCTAATCCTTTTTATACGTATCAAAGAAAGTATGGCAGAGAACCATAACGAAAGTATGACTTGTTTTTAAGAATCTAATAGAAGTCTTGATTATTCAATCTGTTGTTAATAGATTACTGACCAATGGTTGTCCCATTGTACGCCCGATTGGATAGTCCGTTTATGGCTAGGAGAATACTGAGTAATCACAGCTCCAGCTCCAGAGCTGACTCTGAAAAATCCATCATGTGAAACCACACCTGATGCATCGGGCAACGGAGAAAGTTCAACCAGCTCTCCCGTCTCTTTCGACCATATACCGTAACAGTTGCCTCTTGGTGAAGTCGCCAAAATCCATTCATTCGTTGCGGCGATGCTAGCAATATAATGGTTGAACCTCGCCCATTGCTCAGGTTCAGCTCTGAGTGGCAACAGTTTTCCACCTTGAGTGTGCATTGCTAGCAGTGATGGGTATTCATCAGGTTCTCCACGGTATTGCTGCCCACAAAGAACGGTTTTATTTCCATCGTGCGCGAGGTGGCGAATACTCAAATGGTGATCAGCTAAACCCACTTGTTCAATCAACTCTCCGTTTGAATCCAAGTAACTCAAGCTTGGAGCCATAGAAGAAAGGTTCAATGGTTTACGTCCATTGGTGTGAACGCCGCCAACACCAATAACCAAAGCGTCATCTGGCATAACAATCACTTCATGAGGTCCCAAGCCGAAGCCAGTAAACTCTGCAACTTTCTCATAGTTTGCTTGCACATCATAAACACCGATTACTCCGCGACTGGTTCCTCTTTCTCCCTCGGTGGCATACAACCATTGACCATCATTGGAGTAGACCCCATGTCCGTAGTAATGACGTTTTGCGGAAGCTAACGAGACTTTGATGTTCTCGCCAGTCAAATAATCAAAAACGACAAAGAACGTTCCTGGCCTTCTTGCAAAAGCAACCGCATGGTTGAGGGCTTTATTCGTCGCAACACCATGGCCACGCTCAGGAAGAGGCAGCTGACGAATAGGCATACCGAATTCGTCGGCCACAACAGCTGAGTAGCGGCCACGGCCTTGAATAGCACAACCTATTAGAGCAGGAGTTTGAGCGTTTGACGTTGAGGCGCAGCCAAAAGGCATCATTGGCGTAGCCGCGCCAAACAGCGCAGCTTTAAGTAGATTTCGCCGAGTAGTATCAGTCACCATCAGTTGCATTAAACCCTATGACAACGCCAAGTTCGATGGCGACTTCTTCATGAATAAGATACTTCAGTTGCTCTAACTTGTTGTAGTTAGAGTACGCTAAACGATAGCCGTCTTTACTTTGAAGAAGATCAAATAGGCTTTGGTCAGTTGGCCAAGTTTCGATGGTCATAGTAAATTGCTGACGAATACTATCGGCTAACCCGCTCTTACCACGTTGGCGCAATAATTTATCTAAGCCGTTGCCATTCGCAATATATAGCGCTTGCAAAGCTTCAACATTCACTTTTAAGTTCAGCATCGAAGTCTCCGAACGCCAAGACTCTGCAAAATATGGACGAGGCTGGCCGAAATTCGCAAGCGGTCGGCTCATCTTCTTCATGCTGTATTCAAGCTGATTAGATAGCAGAGAAATGTATTCCGATGTCCAAGCTTTATCATCCAAGGCAACCCAAGGGTTCACCTTCCAAGCGGTATAAATACTCTTTGCATTGTTCGCTAAATTCTCAGTGATCGCATTACCGGTTTGACACACCTGATTTGAAGAGCCTAATGTTGAAGCGGCATCATAGAGCAGCCATTCAATGGAACCCAAGCCTTGCACCGTAACACTTTGCAATGAGATATCTTGCGCTGTCCATGTTTTGTCTTGCTTAATCAGCGAAGACATTTTTCGCCCTGTTGTGTTCTTTTTATCTGGCCAAAACTGAACATTCCAACTTTGAGCTAAAGCCTGCTCAGACCCTCGCTCTTGTCCTTGCAGTGCCATCCAGCTAACCATGGTGTTATGCCACTGGTTTTGGATCTCATCTTGGCTAATTTCGCCTAGGCAGTACTTTGCAAAATCAGCATGAAGGTTATCAGCGTGTTCAGAAAAACGCTTAGCTGACGCAAATTCAACGGCGTAAACACCTTGGCTAGCGTGGTTTGTTTGCTCAGGAACAGAGCTTTTAGTTACTGTCGAAGATTGGCAACCACTAAGTATCAAAACTGCTGTCGCTAAAATCGAGAGAGTCGTCTTCATAACTAGCCCCTCTTACAAAGAATTCAAGAAAGCGATCAGTGCATCGCGCTCTTTCTGATTAAAGGTCAAGACGGTTTGTTTGGCTTTTTCCGCTTCTCCGCCATGCCAAAGCACTGCTTCCATCAGATTTCTAGCTCGGCCATCGTGTAAGAAGTAAGTATGATCGTTTACTTCCTTGGTGTAGCCGATTCCCCATAATGGTGCGGTGCGCCACTCTTGTCCGTTCGCTAAATACTCTGGACGGTTATCAGCGAGACCTTCGCCCATATCGTGTAGCAAGAGGTCGGTATATGGATGAATAAGCTGATTGGAAATAGCAGGTAGACCTTCACGCTCGCCCGTTTTTACACTCGTTTTATGACAACTTTCACAACCGGCTTTCGCGAAGAGCGCTTGCCCAGCAATAACTTGTGAGTCCTTAGTATTTCGGCGAATAGGCACGGCAAGGTGTTGAGAGTAGAATTCGACAAAATTCAAAATCTTGTCACTGACTTCTGGTTTACCACCATTTGGTAGCTCTGAGCACAAAGTCTGTTTTGTCGTACAGTTTTCATTTGGGAACAAATTACTTGTTAAGCCCACATCACCGTTGAATGCAGCTGCATTTTGCTGCATTAACGTTGGTTGGCCGGCTTTCCAGCCAAATCGACCAATAGCGAAGTCTTCACGCTGTACATCCCAAACTTTGTTGGGTTTGCCAGAGATCCCATCGCCGTTTGCATCATTTTCATCCGCCCACTCAAGCAAAGTTTCATCGGGAATGCTTTCTAATAAACCCAAGCCAATCATAATCGGAGCAACACGAGCAGAGAATTGGGTATCTGGATGCATTTCCCCATACCCTAAATCAATGATCTTCAAATTTGGCTTTCTTAGTGTCACCTGTGTACCGTCTTTAAACGTAACAGGCACATCTGAATAGGTAATGTTAATTTGGCCTTCAGGCGTTTGATCTTGCAATGCAAAATCTTGCAGCTGCCCACCGTAGGTTGGTTCTGGTATCACACCATCTTTAATAAACGCTTTCTTCTGCGCTGGCGTCATTGCCGGAATACTTAACCTGACAAGCATTGAAACAGCATGAAGATCCCCAGCTTCTGGTGGATGGCCACGCCCATCTTTGATATGACAATTTTGGCAACCGTTGGTGTTAAACAGCGGTCCTAAGCCATCTCTTGCATCGGTAGAAGCAGGAGCTTGAACCCATGGATTGCGGAAAAAGCTATTGCCGACACTAAAATCTAGGCGTTTACTCATTGGAAGATTGCCCGCAGGCATAGAGTAGGCATTCGCGCCATCTTTTTTAACGGATGTTCCACCACCTGATTTCGTATCATAGGCAGAGGCTGAAGCACTAAGCAGCAGCAGTGCGAGAAGAGTGGTTTTATTGTACGACTTCATACCAAATAGCTCACATTAGAACCTTACCCAAATGATTGATCGAAATAAGAAATATTCTCAATAAATGTAAGGTTATTAAAACAACAAAAAGGGCTCGAAGGAGCCCTTAGTATTCAAAACTACGAATTAGAATTCGTGATCAGCAGTATCTGGATTTAGGCTGTTAATACCGACGATCTTCGCAGCACGCTCAATTTGAGCTGTTTGAGCAACAAGTGAAACGATAGTTTCATTGACTAGAGCGTTGCCTTGAACGTTGCCTGAAGCGATCAGTTGATCAAAGAATTTGCCATCTTTTTCAGCAGACGTTACTAATTCACCCACTTGTGAACGTGTTACGTCGAACTGCTTCTGAATCTCTTTCGCTGCTTGCTTGTCTTTTTGAGCTACAAGGTCGTTGATGCTTGGCCCTGAAAGTAGTGAACCATCTTGACGCTTGTAAAGGCCGGTGTATACGTTGTAAATACCTTGCTCGTTGTAGTAGTGAGAGTTGTGCGTGTTGTCTGAGAAACAATCATGCTCATCTTCTGTTGAGTTTGCTTCTAAAGCTACTTTCATGCGCTCACCAGCTAACTCACCTAAAGATAGAGAACCCATGCCGAACAACATTTTACGTAATCCGTTTTGTGATGAGTCACCTAGCAACTCTTCGCGGTAGTTGCCTTTCACATCCGCAGACCACTGCTTTTCCATCCACTCAAGATCTTGAATCAGAAGTTGAGATGCAGCTTGTAGGTACTCACCACGACGGTCACAGTTGCCATTAGTACAACCTTTACCGACAACAAAGTCAGTGTAAGCACGCTGACCCGCGCCAGCGTTGGTTCCATTAAGATCTTGGCCCCAAAGTAGGAATTCAATCGCGTGGTAGCCTGACGCAACGTTTGCTTCAGAGCCACCGACTTCGTTGAGATCAGCAATCGACTCAGGTGTCAGCTTTGCAACATCTAAAGTGTTTGCACCAATTTTAAGCTGCTTATTAGCAACGATATTTGCGTTGGCACCTTCATTACCCAGTTCATATTGATAATCTGTTGATACGTAATCAATTAAGCCTTCATCTAATGGCCATGCGTTGAGTTGTCCTTCCCAATCATCAACAACCGCGTTACCAAAACGGAATACTTCAGACTGTTGGTATGGTACGCGAGAGTCAAGCCAAGCTTGTTTTACTTCTTCTAACTTTGCCGCAGAAGGTGCAGCAAGAAATGATTCGATAGACTGGTCAAGTTTTTTTGCGGTAATCACTGAATCTTCAAATACAGCGTGCGCGATATCTGCATAGTGTTCTACCACTTGCTCTTGAGTAACGTTAGCAGCAAAAACTGAACTGCTTGCCAGCACCAAAGTAGCGGTAACTGATTGCGCCAATAGTGATTTTACATTCATGGAAAAGCATCCTTGTTGAGCTTAATATTCATTCTTATTGGTGAGTGCTAATTGTTCTCATTTGCACTATCAGGCGCAATAATACAAACTTACACTTTTTTTGCAAGCTAGAAACAAAAAAGCCTCACAGAAGTGAGGCTTTTATCAACATAGATGAAATAAGGAGTTATAGCTTAAGGTGATGCTTCCCGTGAGACACTTTCGCTTTTAGGTAGCCTTCATTACCGTCTTTTACATGGGCAGATGTATTGACAACGTGTTCGATTTCAATTCCATGCTCTTGCAGTTCACGAATCTTTTTTGGGTTATTCGTAACAAGGCGGATTTTATGCACATCAAGAGCTTGCAACATTTGCGCAGCTTCAGTGAAATCACGTAAATCATCACCAAAACCAAGGTGATTATTTGCTTCGTACGTATTCATGCCTTCACTTTGTAACTTGTACGCATCAATCTTATTGTATAGCCCAATACCGCGGCCTTCTTGGCGTAGATAAAGGATAATACCACCAGACTCACCCATACGATTGATCGTCTCTTCTAGCTGCTCGCCACAATCACATCGAGATGAGTGGAATACATCACCAGTCAAGCACTCTGAATGCATGCGAACTAGCGGTGTCACCTGAGTTTGATCAGCTTGTTTAAAGATGACCGCGACGTGCTCTTTATCCGTTTTCAGCCCTGAAAACGATAAAATCTCGGCCTCAATGTCACTTTTTGTACCTACTTTGAAGTCTACTCTGGCTCTTACTTCCGCCATATTCCTACTCACTTGAATCTTGGTCGTTTCTATTTCTATCACACTAGAAATCTCTTATTGGTCTAACTATGGGGACTCATACTTGATAAATCAATGGTTAGATCACTTTTGTTATAATATAACAATTTAACATCTAGGCAATAAAAAACCCCAACAAAATTGTTGAGGCTTAACAAATCGGTGCGAAACAAAGTTATTCAGCAATTCTGTGTCGTTTTCCAAACCGCATGCTCAATCCAGAGTGATTCCAACTCATGCAACTCTTCTTCGGTTAGCAAAGCTAGTGTCGACATTGTCTGCAGGTGGGCAGTCGACTGTATATTGCTAATCTGAGCATAAAAGTCTTTTCTAAGCTGTGCTTTATTTGTATCCACGACTTTCCCTGAAACTTATAAAATAAGTAAATAGTAACTTTAATTCCCTTCTGTCTAAAAAATGATAACAAATTACACTGTTTGCGCAAAAGTGAATCCTATTTTTGGGTATAAAGTCACATATTAGTTGTGGATATTCACTTTACAACTTATTGAATATTAAAGATCTTATTGGATCGTTTAAAACAGCTCCACATCATCAAAAGGATCTGACTCTGTGTCAGAGTTACGCTCAGAAGCGATATCTTCATAACACTGAATTTGGTTTCGACCACTCTCTTTAGCCAAATAAAGCGCTTTATCAGCATGATCAAGAATTGTAGGTAAATACTCATTGTTAGAGATGGCACAGACACCACAGCTAAGCGTTATTTGTTCAACCTGAGGAAATCGATATAACTCAATATGTTGTCGAAAACCATTGAGCATAGAAATCACTGACCGCTTATCTTGGGGCGGGAGTAAAATAACAAACTCTTCACCGCCAAAACGAAACAGCTGCTCTCGATTTGAGAAATAACTTTGCATCTGTTGTGCAAACATTAGCAAAACTTCATCTCCTATCATGTGGCCATAAGTATCGTTGATCTGTTTAAAATGATCTAAGTCGATGATTGCGACCCATAAATTGAGATCACCTGAACTGGTAGAAGCAATATCAAAGCAGTGAGAGAGTCTTTCTTCTAATGTTCGACGATTGAGTAAACCTGTCAACTTATCACGCTCGCTTTCATGCAAAACGATCAAATAGTTTTTGTATATTTTGGCAAACCCGTCAATCAACAACTTGTACTCTTCAATAGAGCCTTTAATTTCAACATGAAGGACTGCCGAACTATCATCCGAAATTGGAATAGGGAACTGGTAGATAGTCTCGCCCTTCTCTCCCTGAAAACTGACGATTTCATTACTTTCGTGGTTATGATGACAGTTTTCTACGGATTGATCGTAATACCAATGAAAAGAGTGACTTTCTTCGTCATAGGAGACTTCTGCAACAATGACTGCTGTAGAGTTGATGAAGTGTTTTAGGCTGGCATACTTCACTGGCATCATTTCAGTCATTGTTGCTACGAGACAATGACCAAGAGATATCGTATTTCGTTGCTCTGTTATTTCAACCACAGAACTCAGTATCCTATCTTCCATTCTCAGCCAACTCTATTTAGGAATGATAATTAGGATTATAGGTAACAAATAATGATTATGTCGTTAGTTTCATAAGAAAAAAGCAGGCAATGCCTGCTTCTGTTTATTTTCGGTAACCGAGTTTCACGCTACCTTTGGTATCAAACCATAACGCTTCAGCACGTCGGCGGCCTATTAGTATTGGGCCATCATCGTAAAACAAAAAGTTCTTCCAGTGCTTTTTAAATACCGACCATTTCGTTTCAATGACATTGTATTTCTCATAACAGAAATAGACAGTCACATCATCTTGCCAATCTAAGAAACTTAGTACTTCCTCTGGCAACGATTCATCATCAGATTCCCAAGCGGCCATCCAATCAACGCTTTCTTTCCAATTTGACTCTGACATCGGCCAATCACCAGATGCCATGCGATCAGCGTCAGGGCTTTGAGCACTGATGTTTTCTTTCCATAACTGCGCAGCCCTTGCTTGACTCATTGGCTTGATCGCCTCCAAGTCTTGCTCTGGCACAGGCATTGACTGGTGAGTAAAAATCCATTTTCTTTGGTATTCATCCAAAGTTAGATACGACATTCATTTACCTCTTTAACGCAGAATATCAGGCTTTGAGCCATCCATTTGCTGTGGCTTCTTCGATCACTTGCTGTGCTTTTTCCCACAGAGCTTCGGAGCCAAATTCAATTTTTCTGTTTATTGTTAATGCTTGCTGACGAGTCACACCATGTTCTTGCCAACTTTGGCCATTATTATGGTAGTTCAGCAGCATTGGAATAGTTCTATCTAGTGCTTTAGCAAACTTTGCATCTGCCGACTCCGCTTGTTCAAACTCCAACCATAGAGCGAGCAGCGATTTACCTTGATCTTCAGGCAACATACCAAATAGGCGATGTGCGGCCTCAAGCTCTTTCGCTTCCTGTTCTTGTGACGCGGCGACATCATAAACAAAGGTGTCACCCGCATCAATTTCTACAACATCATGCAGCAGTAACATCTTAACGACCCGCGCAATATCAACAGGTTCATTGGCATGTTCTTCCATTAATATTGCCATGAGTGCAACGTGCCAACTATGTTCTGCGCTGTTTTCTAAACGCCCCTCTGCACTTTTTACGCGCGTTCTTCTCAATACAGACTTGAGCTGATCGAGCTCCATGAGTAAAGACAACTGTTGCTCTAAACGATTCATTAATCAGCCTTCCATTTAGGGTTGATGAGCGCGGTGAGATTGTGGTCTTCCCATTGACCATTTATCAACAGGTAGTCTTTGGCAAAGCCTTCTCGCACAAAGCCCAATCTTTCGAGTACAGCCTCACTGCGTTTATTGCGAGGCATATAGCCAGCCATAATACGGTGAAGATTCTGGATAGAAAACATATAGTTCACAGCCATTTTGAGCGCTCGAGTCATCACTCCTCTCCCTTCAGCCGCCTGAGAGAGTGAATAGCCAAGATTGCAAGCATGAAATGGGAAACGAGATAGATTGCTAAATGAGACAGTACCCAACATTTCTTGACTCTGAGCATCAATGATCAACAAGTAGTAACCCAGTCCCATTCGGTGGAGCTCATTGAGTTTTATCAACCGTTGAGTCCAACCTGAAGCACTAAAAAAAGCCTCTTCACGTCTAGGTTCCCACTCACGTAGACGATCTCGATTAGCAATAAAGTAATCTGAGATTAGCTGCCCATCGGTAGGCTCTGCGGTACGCAAAATAATATCACCATCTTGCTCAAAGACTTGTTGAGGGGTACTGACTCTTTCCATTAGTTCTTACGAATTCCGTATTCTCGTAGCTTATTCGCCACTGAGGTGTGTGAAACATTCAATCGTTTTGCCAGTTTTCGACTCGATGGGAATGATTGGTAGAGGCGCTCCAAGACTTGCGACTCGTAATCTTTCATGATTTCATCTAACGAGCCATCTAAATTGATCGTAGGCAGGTTAGCCGAAGCAGAATCGAGCTGAGGTAAGTGGAACAGTTCAGCGTTTAAGATTTCTGTCTCTAACTCGGTCAATGCGCGCAGCACCATGTTCTCCAATTGACGCATATTGCCAGGCCATTGATAAGTGACTAGCTGGTCGATCAGGGTGTCACTTAACTCAGGCTTAGCAATACCCAGTTGTTTGACGTATTTGGCTACAAACAGATCAAGTAACGGCGCGATATCGTTAGAACGCTCACGTAGTGGTGGAATGATCAAAGTAAGAACATTCAAACGATAGAATAGGTCTTCACGGAAATTGCCAGACTCAGCTAAGTCAGCTAAATGATGGCGAGTCGATGCGATCACTCGAACATCAACATGAATCTCATCTTCTTCACCGACACGGCGGAACGTTCCGTCTTGTAGTAAACGGAGCAATTTGATTTGCAGATGTGGGCTCATCTCGCCAATTTCATCAAGGAAGACGGTACCGCCATTTGCTTGTTCAAAGATCCCTTTATGCCCTTGATCGTGATTAAACGATCCTGGTGCATGACCGAATAACTCGGTCTCAGCCACATCATCCGGCATGGACGCACAGCTTAGAACTAGAAATGGGTTGCTCGCTCGATGTGAACGATTATGACAAGCGCGTGCAAGCATCTCTTTGCCCGTGCCAGTTTCACCTTGAATTAAAAGTGGCTGGTCCAACATTGAGAGTTTTTTCGCTTGGCTGATGAGCGCTTTGTGGCGATTTGAAACACCAACAAAATGTTCAAAGCCTAGGTTATTATGCAGCGGTAAAATCTCATCAAAGAGATGTTTCTCTTGAGAGGAGCGAATTGTCATTACCGTACTCGCAAGAATCGATTCATTGCCTTCGCCCGCAATATAGACAGGCATGATTTCCATAGCATAATCAAGGCCACCCAAAACGATATTCTCTCGTTGGCGGGTAATGGTACCTTCGCTCCATTTCGCAAAATTAAAGCTAGGGATCAAGGTCGAGATTGGGTGACCAATCATCTCATCTTGTTCTTGATTGAATAAACCAAGCGCGGCATGGTTCGCCATATCAACGTTGCCTTTGAGATCAATCGCTAATACGGGTTCAGGTAAGCTATTAAGAAGTGAGATAAGCTCGGTGTTATGCCTTTCAATTGGCATAAACTGAATCTTACGTACATCTTTAACGCCAGCAATTCGGCGAATCTCGGCCATGAGTTCACTGAAGGTATCGAAATCGATGTCCGGGCAGTTAAGATAGATAATGCCTGAGATATCAATTTCAATACCCCGTAAATCAATACTCTTTGATGCAAGAATATCGAGTAGCTCACGAGTCAGGCCAAGCCTGTCTTCACAAAAAACTTCTAGACGCACAGATAGGTTCCTAGCTAAGGTGTCACGAAAAGTTGACAGTAGTTTCCCTTAAGCCTAGATCCTCGTCAAGCAAAGCAATAACACTTGCTTCACATTCGCACTATTTCACTGTTATAGCGGCGATTTTTTCTACGATCTGTTTGCGAATTGAACCCAGTTTTACTCGGCGTTCGCCATTCCAAGGAATAGGACGCAGTAAAGCCATCGCTTTAATACCTAATCTCGCGGTTAAAATGCCCACACCTAGCCCCTGCCCTGCACGTGCCGAGACTTTGCCTGCTAAATCCATCGACATAAGATCCATACTTGCATCTATCGCAAGTTCACTTGCACCTGCCGCGGCCATGTTCACAAGCGTTGCTTTGAACAGCTTTAAACGAGACCAATAACCTAGCTCGATACCATACACATCGGCTAAGTTGTCGATCATTTTGAAATTACGCCAAGCCACCAGCAGCATATCTGCAAGCGCTAAGGGGCTAATCGCAACCAAAGCTGCTGATTCGGTCGCATGTTGAGAGACAATTTTGGTGGCAAGTTTGTCTTGCTCAGTAATAACAATGGCATCGTACATATCGAGAACTTCTGCATCGCTATGCTCTGATTTGACGCTGTTAAACCAGCGATCGTAACTTGGGGATTCAGGTGTAATGCCACTCTGTTTAGCAATGGACTCACAAAACGCTTTACCCTGACCAACACTATTTGCATCTATCAAGGCTTCGCTTTGCTCTTGAACACTGAAGTGACCTCGTAATTTGCGCAACTTCCAGAGCTCTTTACCAATCGCACCGATACCCATCGCCGCGATTGTGGAAATGAAACCAGCCCAGCCTAAAGCAAGCCAATCCGCAGTTTGAATTGAAGTCACGACCGTATCTATGGCTTGCCAACCCACTAAGCCAGCAAATGAAGCCAACAAGCCACTCGCCAACCATTTCGAGCCACTTTTCGGGCGTATGATTTGCTCAAGATTCGCTTCTGCTTCAGTTTCAGACTCTTGGTTATCAATGCTGACGGGCACGAAGCTTTCTCGTTGATCAAATTGCATCTGAGCTGTGAACTCTGTCTGAGAACTTTGCTCTTCACGATCCAATGTCTGCTCAAAAACGCGCTTTTGTTTTAATTGGCTATCTGAATTCTTACTCATTTCAATTTATCTCCAATCAAATACTCAAGGGCTTTATCCAGCCTAATATGTGGTAAGGGATCATCATGCGATGAAGCCTGAGGTCGAAATGCTGTGAATTCGAACCCTTGTTGTTGCCAATACACTTGATTCGGTAGTTTCTTCGGCACATCTCCAGGAAACACAGTCATTGGCTGTTCGTCCATCGTCACACCTTGCAGTGCGGGTATAGCTTGATCACCTTGACCAATAAAACCTGTTTGCGTTGCCTGAATAGAAGCCATGGTTAGACAGCTCATTTCAATATTTTCATACGAGGCATTTTGCCAAGCCGGGTGGACCATCTGTTGAAGCAACGAAACCATATTAGGATGTTGCTCTGGCGTAACGTGATCCGCTTTCGTCGCCGCAAACAACACCTTATCAATTCGAGGAGAAAACAAGCGTTTTAATATATTGCTGCGGCCATATTTAAAGCTATGCATTATCTGCTCAAGTGCATCACGCATGTCGTGGAACGATTCATAGCCAACATTAAGCGGTTGCAAACAATCCACCAACACTATTTGACGATCAAACGTTGAGAAATGATGCTTATAAAACGCCTTGACTACTTTCTGCTGATACTCGTGATAACGCGCTTTAAGCATCTCTAAATTCGATCCTTTACGTGCTTTGGCGTTCTCATCAAACTGACATGGGAAGAACTGTAGTACAGGTGCACCTTCTAATTCTCCGGGCAATACAAAACGCCCTGGCTGAACCCAATGTAATCCAGAATCCTTACATGTATGAAGATACTGGGTGTAACTATCAGAAATCGCGAGTAGCTCTTTCTCGTTTAGTTCCGCGTCGAGATCCAGTGCCGCTAATTGGTCCAGCCATGGCTGTGCGAGCTCTTTGCGTAACCCTTTCAATGCCGTGAATTGGCTCTGAGACCATTGATAAAAGTCCATATCCAACAGTGGCAAGTCGAGTAACCACTCACCAGGATAATCAATAATATCGATGTGTAATGTTGCAGTGCTGTTGAGTAGTTTTTTGGTTTTCTTCTTCGGCTTATATTTAAGCGCAAGGCGAATTTCACTCACATCACGAGTTGGCTCTGGCCATTTAGGCGGTTCACTATGAACATGCTCCATCGCTTCATCATATGAGAATCGAGGCACCATCATATTGGTTTGTGGCTCACGCTTCGCCCCAATAACTCGTTTATCTCGCGCAGCCGATAGTAGAGGCAAGTTATCATGCGTAGAAGTATGAAGAAGCTGATTTACTAACGAGCTAATGAACGCCGTCTTACCTGCGCGTGATAAACCAGTCACCGCAATTCTTACGTGGGAGTCAACGCTACGGTTAATAAAATCATTCACTTCTTGGGTCAATCTCTTCATTCACATTCTCTTTGTTTATTCATCCATGCCATCTTAATACGTCCAATCTTAATCAAAGATGAACGAAAAAGCCCTTGATAACAATCAAGGGCTTCTTAGACAAAATCGGATTATTTGCGTCTTTAATCGTCTTCAATCAATTTGTAAATTACAAACAGGGCGATTTCCAATAAGCCGAAGAGTACACATGTAATCGTAACGTACTTTTCATCGAAGATGCTGATGCCGTGAAGAATAAGGTCATACCCAACAAAGGCACCAACCACTGCAGCGATAATCAGCTGTAGAATTTGAATAAAACGAGGCATTTGAGCTCCTGACGTATATTTTTACAATTTAGAGTATATAGACAAAAGGTGCAGTTTTACCCACACCTTTGTCAAATCTTTGCTAACTAAATCAGCACTTTCTCACAATCTTGAGACTAGTTTTCCATCTCTTGGATTTTTACTTTCCAAGTATCAGGACCAATTTGGTGAGCATTCGTGCCGTTTGAATCGACCGCAACACTAACAGGCATATCTTCGACTTCAAACTCATAAATCGCTTCCATACCAAGATCTTCGAACGCCACCACGCGTGCTTTCTTAATCGCTTTCGCGACAAGATAAGCAGCACCGCCCACGGCCATTAAGTAAACTGCTTTATGCTGTTTGATGGATTCTACTGTCGCAGGGCCACGCTCTGCTTTACCAATCATGCCCATGATACCGGTTTCTTCAAGCATCATATCGGTGAACTTATCCATACGAGTCGAGGTTGTCGGGCCAGCAGGACCAACTACTTCATCACCAACCGCATCAACAGGGCCAACGTAGTAGATAAACTTGCCTTTAAGATCCACACCTTCAGGTAAACCTTCTCCGCTTTCAATCATGCCTTGTAGACGTTTATGAGCAGCATCGCGACCTGTTAAGATCTTGCCCGACAGTAGAACGGTTTCACCCGTTTTCCACTCTTGGACTTCTTCTTTCGTGACCGTATCTAGGTTAACACGGCGTGTATTTGCACCGGCTTCCCAAGTGATGTCTGGCCACTCTTCCAGTTTAGGTGGCGTTAAGTCTGCAGGACCTGTTCCGTCTAATGTAAAGTGAACGTGACGTGTCGCTGCACAGTTTGGAATCAAGCATACTGGTTTAGAGGCTGCATGTGTTGGTGCCGTTTTGATTTTCACGTCAACAACCGTTGTTAAACCGCCAAGACCTTGCGCGCCGATACCAAGCTTGTTTACTCGATTAAAGATATCTAAGCGCAGCTCTTCTTCTGCATTTTCAGGACCACGTTCGATCAACTCTTGAATATCGATGTGTTCCATCAATGATTCTTTCGCAAGCACAGCGGCTTTCTCTGCTGTACCACCAATGCCAATACCAAGCATGCCAGGAGGACACCAACCCGCGCCCATTGTCGGTAGCGTTTTTTCTACCCACTCAGCAATGTCGTCAGATGGGTTCAACATAACCATTTTAGTTTTGTTTTCACTACCGCCACCTTTGGCCGCGATCTGAATTTCAACTTTATCGCCAGGTACCATATTGATGTGCACAACAGCCGGCGTATTGTCTTTAGTGTTAATACGCTTGCCTGCCGGATCCATCAGTACTGAGGCACGCAATGGGTTATCTGGGTTGTTGTAAGCTTGACGAACACCTTCATCAACCATTTGCTGTACCGTCATATCAGTCGAGTCCCACTGGACAGCCATACCAATATTAACGAAACAGGTCACAATACCCGTATCTTGACAGATCGGTCGGTGACCTTCTGCAGACATACGCGAGTTAATTAAGATTTGCGCCATCGCGTCTTTTGCCGCTTGGCTTTCTTCTTTGTGGTAGGCTTTTTCCAGGGCTTGAACAAAGTCTAGAGGGTGGTAGTAAGAAATGTACTGAAGTGCATCAGCAACGCTGCTGATGACATCCTGCTTGCGAATTACCGTCATTGCATGCCTCTTTATAGTTATGCTTCCTTTATTTGCCGACTATTGAAACGTTTGCTTATTGAGCAGTTTAACAAGGCTGACAACACCTATTTATTATTAAACGTCTTCAGTAGCGGCTTTGGTTGGCAATATGATACTCTTGCTTTCCCTCTGTTACCATGCAGCGAACGATCTCTTTGTCACAAATTAAACAAATGAATAACAACACGCCAAATTGCTTAGAAATCAAACCGATTACCTATCAAAATGACCTTGCCAAGCTGCTGTTCAGTCACGTCGAGCACCTCCCTTGGGCAATGTTGTTAAGATCGCCTTCTCGCAGCCATATTGATAGTCGATTCGACGTATTAGTTGTAAAGCCTATTGCGACTTTGACCACAAACGGAAACGAAACGTCTATTGTGGCTCCGAATGGCACACGCACATCCAGTGACGACCCATTTACGCTACTCCAGCATGAGCAAACAAAATGGCTAACTAGTGTTGATTACCAAGGTGAACTTCCATTTGTAGGTGGAGCCCTAGGCTACTTTAGTTATGACTTGGGCCGAAGAGTCGAAAAGCTGCCAAGTATTGCAGAAAAAGACTTGTGCACCCCGGACATGGCAGTCGGTCTCTATTCATGGGCAATCGTCGTTGACCACAAGCAACAGCAAGCTTTTGTTGTTGGCGAAGATACCGATACACACTATGCATGGTTACTTGAGCAGAGATCAGCGAGTCAAAATGCGTTTTCACTAACAAGTTCTTGGTCATCGAATATGACCGAGCATAGCTACGGCGAAAAATTTGCTCAGGTACAAGAATTTCTTCGCTCAGGAGATTGCTACCAAATCAACTTGGCGCAGCGATTTATGGCCAACTACCAGGGTAGCGAGTGGGAAGCATATCAAAAGCTTGAATCTGTTAATCAAGGGCCTTTCTCGGCATTTGTTCGTACCGAGCAAGGAGCAATTCTAAGCGTATCACCTGAACGATTCTTGCAAGTCAATCAAAGGGTCATTGAGACAAAGCCAATTAAAGGCACGCGTCCAAGATATGAGGATCCAGTACAAGACAAAGCAGCAGCTCAAGACTTAGCAAATGCAGAAAAAGATCAGGCCGAGAACTTAATGATCGTCGATTTACTTCGAAATGATGTTGGTCGCGTGGCTAAGCCTGGCACTGTTCACGTTCCAAAGCTATTTGATATTGAGAGCTTTCCGGCTGTGCACCATTTAGTCAGTACTATACGTGCCGAGCTTGATAGCCCTTATTCCCCAGCCGATCTATTGAGAGCAAGTTTCCCTGGAGGGTCAATTACAGGGGCACCTAAAATCCGCGCGATGGAGATTATCGAAGAGCTTGAACCTCATTGCCGCAGCGCGTATTGCGGGAGTATCGGCTACATCAGTCGACATGGACGAATGGACACCAGTATTACGATTCGAACTCTCGTAGCTGAAAATGGCAAAATGCACGTCTGGGCTGGCGGCGGCTTAGTTGCAGATAGTCAGTGTGCGGCTGAATATCAAGAAACCCTCGACAAGTTGAGCCGCATTCTTCCGATATTGAAAAACTAGTGCTTAGTCATCAGAAGTGGGAAACGCCCACTTCTCTATCATTAGCTTGAGATCTTGGGCGGTGTATGGCTTGGTCAATATGTCATCCATACCGCTCGATATGCACTTTTCACGCTCTTCGAGCGTCGTTCCTGCCGTTAAAGCAATGATTGGTAGCGCATATTTTTGCTCACGTAAGCATTGTGTTGCTTCAAAACCATCCATTTCAGGCATTCGACAATCCATAAAAATAAGATCATATTGAGCGTCAGTCACGGCATTAATCGCTTCAATGCCATTCGTTGCTATTACTGGAGTAATCGACAGTTTTTTCAACATTTGATTGATAATAACTTGGTTCATACGAATATCGTCGACAACTAATATAGAGAGGCTATCAAATGACTCATTACGAACATGAGAGGTTTTTCTTTCACTGACTCGCTCCTTATCTGCAGCCTCTGTCAAAGGCAACGCGATATTGAACTGACTTCCAACCCCTTTTACACTCGAAACCATTATCTCTCCATTCATAAGTACCACGAGATTTTTACAAATTGCCAAGCCTAATCCTGTTCCTTCAAAGCTGCGTGTTGCGGTTCTGTCTGCTTGAACAAATGGAACAAAAAGTTGCTCAAGGGCACTAGAGTCTATGCCAACACCGGTATCAGAGACACCAACCAATAACCGATCTTGCTCCCAGCTTGCCTCCACACGCACCGAGCCTGCGGCCGTAAACTTCACCGCGTTTCCAACTAAATTGACCAGTATTTGGCAAATACGTTCAAAATCACCAATTAAGTATTTGGGAATGGACGACATCTCTATGATTTCAAAGCTAATACCTTTGTCGATGGCTTTAGGCTCAAATATACCCGCCAACATATTAACGATATCTTGCCAGCAGAATCGAGTCGGAATGAGCTCCATCATACCCGCGCTCATTTTACTAAAGTCCAAAATGTCATTGATAATATGGCGCAGCAAATCACCAGAGTGGGTCAGATTTTGCAGTAAATCACTTTGCTCTTTATCTAACGGAGTATCCGAAAGCAGTTCCGCACTTCCAAGCAAGCCATTTAATGGTGTTCTCAGCTCATGGTTTATCATTGCTACGAACTCTTTAGTCGACCTTTCTGACTCTTCAGCTCTCATCCTTGCTGTCTGATTACTAACAATGATTAGCTGGCGGCTGATCGCACTACAGAGTAGATCGGCGACCAAGGTCATTTGACTAAGAATAAAGTCCCTTTCTATATCATCACTAATTAAGGTAACCGATATTTCTCCGACGATGTTGTAATCAACCTCTAATGGCAAATGAAGAACATCGCCAATCCAATGAGCGTAGGGTTTAACACGTTGTAAATCCATGGCGTCATCGCAGTTAAAGGTCTCGGCTAGCACTGTCGGAATCAAATCAGGCTTCAAAAATAAACTCGCATGACTAAATGCAGACGAAGATATCAGCCTTTCAAGCAAACTCGATATCAAACCATCATCAAGAGTCCGACTTAGAAACGCGCGGCCAAAGTACAGCAAACCTTCATTGATTTGCTGTTCAAATTCTAACTTATTTAAGCCATGGCGATTCTGTAGTTTGAGTTGGCTTAACACGAGCTCCAATTGCTGATTAGCCTGGTACAACTCTAAGCTTTTTTTCTCAAGTAATTGCTCAGCGGCCTTACGTGAAGCAATTTCTCGCGCCAATTTGCGCTCTAGAGGAGAACTACCGCTCATATTCGCTACTCTGCTAATGCGACTCTAAATCGCACCTTACTTCCATCGCCTTGCAGTGGCTTCATCTCGATAACAATCTTTTCATTAAAGTGTTCAGCACAACCTTCCAGTAGCCCTAGGCAAACATGCCCCATACATCTTGCACTTCGATAATCAAACTCCATTTCTGTTGCAGACTCTGAAATAAAATCAAATCGCGGGGGATTCGCTTCTTGATACAGTTTTTTAACTTCAATGTGAATATAGTCTTCAACTAAGCGAATGAACTGAAACGTCGTTTTGCAGCTTTCCAGACTATTAGCTTTGGGCAAAGAGGCATAAAGATTGAGGAATACACTTTGACCGAACACTCTTTGAAGCTCTTCTGGAGAAATACCGGTTTTTTTACTGAGCAGAACAATGAGTGCAACAAGCTTATGATGATCATAACTACCTACGGCTGTGTAAATGCCTTCATCGTTACTTTCGAGAAGCAATTGGTCCAATGTTTCGAGTCCAAACTTACTTTCAACGAGGTCCATGAACTCAGTAAAGATAATTCCTTTCATAATTTGAGCTATCCTTGCTGTATATTAGATAAATAAAAGCATGAGTCATAAAAAACCGTTTTTCAAATTAAGACATGGAGTTATCGTGCTGTCAGAGTTCAATAAAAATCGATTAATCCAGAACTTTCAACTTAACCAACCTGTAGATTACCACCATGAAGCGCTAAAACGCGTCTCTCATCTTGCAAAGAATGATCTTCGTAAGGCGTCAGTCCTTATCGGATTTGTTGAAAGGTCAACGGGCTTAAATATTATCTTCACGAAAAGAGCCCACCATTTGCGTCATCACCCTGGGCAAGTAAGCTTTCCTGGTGGAAAATTTGAATCTGAGGATGTTTCACTTTCAAATACAGCGCTGAGAGAGACTTACGAAGAAATAGGCATAAGTCGTGAAGAGATCTCTATCTTTGGTCAGATGCCAGAGCTAGTGACCATCAGTAAGTTCAGTGTCACACCTTTTCTTGCGTTTATCGATGAAGACTATCAAATCACAATCGATAAAAATGAAGTCGATGAAGTGTTTGAAGTGCCAGCCTCCATTGTGTTTGATCAATCACGACTGCGTAGCCAGCAATTTCAGTTCTCAAGTCACACTCATCGTGTGTTTGGTCTTTCATATAAAAACCATTTTATTTGGGGAATGACTGCACAAATCATACACGCCATGCAAAATCATATTATGCATCAATGTTAATAGAATAACAGGTTGACCAAGTTTTATTCACATTAGTTTAATTCTCTATCAATAAAGCAAACGTTTACTCGGAACGCATAACTAACTTTGCAATAGCAATATTAGAAAAACTAATATCACGGATTAGCATAAATCACTAGTGGCACGGTATTTTCGTGACCAAAAACTCCTTTTTGACATATCATGTTATAAGTCATATCAATTCATGATTTAGATCTATTTTTTGTGCAAGATTTTTCTGCAAAATTGCACCTGACTTATTTCCTGTTCCCAAAAATGAGTATCACAAAATGAATACTACTACTTCTGCGGCTTCGTCCGCACAATCTCCTAGTAAGTTTACTTACAAGGACTTCACCTGGTGTCTGTCACTTTTCGGTACTGCGGTAGGTGCTGGTGTACTTTTCCTTCCAATTAAAGCGGGTGCTGGCGGTTTCTGGCCATTAGTTATCCTTGCTCTAATCGCGGCACCAATGACTTGGTTCGCACACAAATCTCTTGCTCGTTTCGTACTTTCTGCGAAAAACCCTGAAGCTGATATCACTGACACTGTTGAAGAACATTTTGGTAAGACTGGCGCAAACCTTATTACTTTCGCTTACTTCTTCGCTATCTACCCAATCGTTCTGATCTACGGTGTTGGTATCACAAACACGGTTGATTCTTTCCTAGTTAACCAAATGGGTATGGAATCTATTCCACGTCCACTACTTTCTGGCGCGCTTATTCTTGCGATGACAGCAGGCGTGGTTTTTGGTAAAGAGCTAATGCTTAAAGCAACATCAGCAATGGTTTACCCATTGGTTGCTATCCTACTTGCTCTTTCTTTCTTCCTAATCCCAGATTGGAACAGCTCAATGGTGTCTGTAGCACCAGACTGGTCTGCAATGCCTGCTATCGTTTGGCTAGCAATTCCAATCATCGTGTTCTCTTTCAACCACAGCCCAATCATTTCTCAGTTCTCTAAAGAACAACGTCGCGTATACGGTGATGATGCAGTTAAGAAAACTGACGCTATCACTGGTGGCGCTGCAATGATGCTGATGGGTTTTGTAATGTTCTTCGTATTCTCTGTTGTTCTGTCTCTATCTCCAGAGCAGCTAGCAATGGCGCAAGAGCAAAACATCTCTGTTCTTTCTTACCTAGCGAACGTTCACGAATCTCCACTGATCTCTTACATGGGTCCACTAGTGGCATTCGCAGCGATTACTTCTAGCTACTTTGGTCACTTCCTTGGTGCTCACGAAGGTCTAGTTGGTCTAGTGAAATCTCGCTCAGCAGCGCCGGTAAGCAAAATCGAAAAAGCTTCTCTTATCTTCATCGTTATCACAACTTGGATCGTTGCAGTAGTTAACCCAAGCATCCTAGGTATGATTGAAACAATGGGCGCGCCAATGATTGCGGCAATCCTATTCCTAATGCCTGTATTCGCGATGCAAAAAGTACCAGCAATGGCTAAGTACAAAACTTCTGCACCTGTTCAGATTTTCACAACTATCTGTGGTCTTGCGGCAATTAGTTCTGTAATCTACGGCGCTCTTTAATCTCACGACTTTATAAAGTCTGATTAAACAAAGAATATAACGATAATAAATAAGCCTCCCTTATCCCCCTGGGAGGCTTTCTTTTGAGGTAATCGATATGATTAGTGTTTTTGACATCTATAAGATCGGCGTTGGTCCTTCAAGCTCTCACACTGTAGGCCCAATGAAAGCGGGTAAAGAATTTATTGATGATTTACGTTCAATGGGAAAATTGCGCGACATTGATAAAATTACCGTAGACGTATATGGATCATTATCACTGACAGGGAAAGGTCACCACACAGATATCGCCATCATCATGGGTCTTGCAGGCAACACTCCTGAGAAAGTAGATATCGATTCTATTCCGGGCTTCATTGCTCGCGTAGAAGAAACTGAGCGCCTTCCTGTTGGCATGCATTGCCATACAGTATCGTTCCCGAAAGATGGTGGTATGAACTTCCATACAACCAACCTTGAGCTACATGAAAACGGCATGCAGATCCACGCGTGGATCGGCGATGAAAACGTGTACTCGAAAACCTATTACTCTATCGGCGGTGGCTTCATCGTTGATGAAGAACATTTCGGCAAAGAAGAAGAAAACCCGATCAAATCTCCTTACGAATTCACAACAGCAGAAGAGCTAGTGAACCAATGTAAAGAGAACGGTCTTTCTATCAGCACGCTAGTAATGAAAAACCAAGCGGCACTTCACTCTGATGAAGAGTCTCGTACTTACTTTGCGAATATTTGGAAAACCATGCGCGAGTGTATGGACCGTGGTATGAATACTGAAGGTATTCTTCCTGGGCCTCTACGTGTGCCTCGTCGTGCAGCCGCTCTACGCCAACAATTGCTAACCTCTGAAAAAACCACTAACGATCCAATGTCTGTGGTTGACTGGGTAAACATGTTTGCGTTTGCTGTAAACGAAGAGAACGCAGCAGGCGGTCGCGTTGTAACGGCACCAACAAATGGTGCGTGTGGCATCATTCCAGCGGTTCTTGCGTACTACGATAAGTTCATCCAAACAGTAACAGAAAAAGATTACATCCGTTACTTTGCAGCTTCTGGTGCAATCGGTGGTCTATACAAGCGTAACGCTTCAATCTCTGGCGCAGAGGTTGGCTGTCAGGGTGAAGTTGGCGTAGCGTGTTCTATGGCAGCGGCTGGCCTTGCCGAGCTTATGGGTGGTAGCCCAGAGCAAGTATGTATGGCGGCTGAAATCGCAATGGAACACAACTTAGGTCTTACTTGCGACCCAGTTGCAGGTCAAGTTCAGGTTCCATGTATCGAGCGTAACGGTATCGCTGCTGTAAAAGCGATCAACTCAACTCGTATGGCCCTACGTCGTTCTTCTGCTCCTACTGTTTCTCTAGATAAGGTTATTGAAACCATGCTAGAAACAGGTAAAGACATGAACGCAAAATACCGTGAAACCTCTCAAGGTGGTCTAGCAATCAAAGTTATTTGCTAATCCAATCCATTGATTACAAAAAGGAGTGCATATGCGCTCCTTTTTTTGTCTCCTAACCTCGTTTCATTCCCACTTATACCGCACATTGGTTGTGAGATCCTCAGCATAAAGTTATGAAAAGTATCATTAACAACATTGAGAAATGCGATCTATTTAAAACCCATAAGCCTCGCAAATAACTATCTTATGGTCGATTTCTTAATCCAATGAGAACCATTATGACAACAAGAATAACATCTCTAACTCTACTCTCACTTCTTTGCTCTCCCGCTGCTCTTTCTCAAGTCGCTAACGGAGGATTTGAGCAATGGAGTGGCAACTCTCCAATAAACTGGACAACCATTGACTCAGGTATCTCTGTTTCTCCCTCCAGTAACCAAATCCACTCTGGGGGCCTTTCAGGGCTTGTCTCTGTGAATACAGGTTCACAAAGTAATACAGACTTGCTGCAAACTGTCCGCGTCGAACAAGGTAAGACCTACCCTTTCTCTGTCTCGGTTTACCACACGGAAGGCAACGTTAAAGCTCGTCTGTTAATTGATGGGTATCAGAACTATTCTGATCCGAGCAAAACTAACCAATGGCAAACTCTGTCATACAGTTACACTGCTACCAGCAACAAAGAGATTCAAATCGGCGTTCGCTTTTACGACATCGCAGGGTTTGATGGTTCTGAAAATGTCTATATAGACAGTTTCCTTCCTACAGATTCTGCGCAGCCACCAACGGAAACTTGCGCAAATAACGAAGTAACATTCAACTTAACAACCGATCAATACGCCTCGGAGATCAGTTGGAATATTAAGAATGATCAGTCCGTTATTGTAGAGTCTGGCCAAGGCTATGAAAACTCAACGACATACGAAAAGAATCTCTGTCTAGCAGATGGTGAGTATCAGTTCACCATTATAGATAGCTACGGAGACGGCATTTGTTGTGGTTCGGGTAATGGTTCATACAACTTGGTAGCAAATCAACAAACCCTTGCGTCCGGTGGCCAATTCCAATCTAGCCAAACAACCATATTCACGCTAGGTAGCGTCACACCTCCTATTGATGACGAGTACTACCGTGCTGCTTCGGGTAAATCAGGCTACGAGTTAAAGACCGCGCTGTACAACATTATCAATAATCACACCTCTCAGGGTTACTCAGCGGTTTGGAACTTAGTTAAAGTGGCAGATATAGATAGCTATTATGAAAATGACGGCTCGATTCTTGATGTCTACTCAGAAAAACCGGAAGGTAGCGATACAACAAGCTTTGTCAAAGTGACGGACCAATGCGGTCAATACAGCAAAGAGGGAGATTGTTATAACCGAGAGCATTCATTCCCGAAAAGTTGGTTTGGTGGAAAAGTTGAACCAATGAACTCAGATGGTCATCACTTGTTTGCTACCGATGGTTACGTGAACGCAAAACGCAGCAATTGGCCATTTGGTGAAGTCAGCAGTACTACTTATGTGTCTAGTAATGGCTCTAAGCTTGGCGCTGCAAGTTCCACTCTTGGCTACAATGGAACCGTATTTGAACCTATCGATGAGTTTAAAGGCGACTTTGCGCGAGCATACTTCTACATGGCGACTCGCTATGAAAACGTTATTGCTAACTGGGAAAACAATAGCACGAGTTCTGATGCGGTATTGGATGGGACAAACACAACTGTATTTGAGCCTTGGTTGTTAGCAATGCTAAAGCGTTGGCATAAAGAGGATCCTGTTAGTGCCAAAGAACGTGAACGCAACCAAGCGGTATTCGACTTCCAAGGAAACCGTAACCCATTCATCGATCACCCTGAGTTTGTTGGACACATTTGGGGAAACTAACAAGCACATAGCATAGAGTGAAATAAAAGGCCGCAATTAGCGGCCTTTCTTATATTCAATGACGAACGGACTAAATCATTTGTGAAGCAAGCAGAAAACTACCAAAAACCAATGAGAAAATCAGCATGGGTGTCCCACCCTCAGCAGTGTAACGTTCTTGCTCCGTATTCGCTAAACGCAATTTGTAAACCATTGCCAACGGAATGAATACAGCCAAAAAGACCAGAATGATCCCCGCGTAGCCAAGTACAGCAAGGAACTTATCAGCAGCAAACAATGACCCCACCAATGGCAACACAAATGTAATTGCGTAAGTCACCACTTTATTCTGATCAAACATATCTCGGTTTTGATTAAACAAAGACATCGCCACACCAAAAAAGGATGTTAACAAAGCAAGCCCTGTAAACACTGATAGCAAAGTACCTATCCAGCTAGACGAATGTTCAAATGCAGCGATCAGATCACCGACGCCTTTCAGGTTCGCCAACTGGGCTGGATTAAGATTCCCTACCACAGCGAACAGCCAGCATAGATAGCAAGCTAAAGGGATCAGAGAACCAACAATGACCATATTGCGAAGCTGTTTATCCGTTGCTTCATGGTTGTATGTCACTAGTGATGGAATCACCACCATAAAACCAAAGCTAGTAAACAGTACCGCGCTAGTTTTTATCAAATCAATGTAGTCATCATTGATGATACGGCTTATGTTCTCTGAGCTAAAATCTGGCAGCAAAAACAGTAACGTGGCCGTTAAGCTGGCGATCATAATAAAAAACAGACCTCGATTTAACTTATCGATAATGCCTGTGCCCCCTGTAATAACGAGTCCCGAGAGCAATGTAAACGCGATTTGGCTTTGAGTATTGGTTAGCTGCAATCCTAGGCTACCAACCAACTGTGTCACTAAGTCAGCCGCCCCCAAAATGTAAGCCATTAACAAGCAAATAAGCAAAGCGTACAACAGTGCGTTCGTCAGCAGTTGTCCCCCTTTACCTAGAGTTTTACGAGCAACGGAGTTCAAACCTAACCCACCACCCGATTTTACGGTCGCTTCGAGCAACAATAGCGCAGCATAGGTTGTCCCAAAGCAAATAAAGATCATCAGTAATGTGCCCAACAATAGGCCAAATTGCGCAAGAACCATTGGGATCGCGAGCATGCCAGCACCTAGCGCTGTGCCAGAAATAATTAGGGAGCTCCCTAGAAGTTTTGTATTCATAGTTTCCGTATTCTTTTTGATTAATTTTTAATAGATGTGCGCGTGCCTAGCGCTAAGGCTAACAATCAAAAATAATAGGAATAGCGAGGTTTAAAAAAGAAACCGCGAGATAGATAAGCGAAGAAAGAAAAAGACGAAGCAGAAGAGAACAAGCAGAATGCTTTTATTGAAGCAATTGAAATTGAGTTAGAGTTTGCGTGGTGTGGCGACCCTTCAGTGGGCTCAAGAATGGGTGTAGTAATTTTGAAAATCATTGAGGTGTCCAATACAGCTAGACATTCCTTTAATACGAAATAGCAAGTCCTATGCTAGTTGCCTTCAAAATAAAGACCAAATCATCATAACTATTGAAACATCGATTGCAACGGTTATTTTTTAGCGTCCTTTACGACCAAAGTCTTATGCCAAAATAAAGACGCTGCGCCAAAGTTTTGATTACAGCCACTTCACATCACATTTACAATAACCTCACTTAGGGTGTGGTCACATTATAAAATATTGTCTATTCCCCAAAATGGTTAGACAAGTCATCATTTTGAAGTCTATTCCAATAATCAAAAAAACTATCCAATAATGCGCTCAACAATTACAACAAAGCTATTAATTACGCTAGTGACCGTATTTGGCATCGTGTTACTTGCTTCTTCCACATATCAATACCTCCAGCAACGAGATTTGATTAACTCCGTTCTCAGCGAGCAACTTCACGATAAGGCAAGCAACTACTTCGACAGCCTTAATATGATGATGCTAACGGGAACGATGGCTCAAAAAGAAACTTTGAGACAAAAAGCGCTCGCTCAAGATGGTATCGAGCAAGTACGCGTTCTACGAGCAAATGCGGTAAGTAAGCTCTACGGCCCGGGTCAAACCAATCAAACCCCACAAGATGAGATCGATCAACGCGCACTATCTGGTGAGTTAGTCATTGAGCCCATTTCTGCTGATTGGGGTAAAGGCATCGTCGTTGCTTTACCAATGAAGTCGAGCGAAGACTACCGAGGCACCAACTGCGTTGCTTGTCATATGGCACCGGAAGGAGAAGTGCTTGGCGCCATCCGATTAGAATACAATTTGTCCCACGTGAATCAAATGATCAGCCAACGAACCCTTATCGCCTTAGCGATTATGTCAGCGTTCGGTTTTGTCGGCTTTCTCGTCACACTCGCCCTGATTAGAAAAATCATCGTACGTCCAATTCAACAAACTTCTGGCTTCATGCAAAGTGTGAGTAAGACGAAAGATCTCACTCAAAGACTAAGCCACTCGCAGAAAGACGAGATTGGTCAGTTATCAGGTGCGATTAACTCTTTTATGGATACGGTTAACAGCAGCCTGGAACAAGTTCAGACCACCTCTCACAAAGTCGCTAGTAGTGCCACAGAGCTTACTCATGTCGCTCAAGTAACTGACGATGCGGCGAGTAACCAGCAACATGAAACCGCTGATGTCCAAGCTAACATCGAACAAATGCAATCACAGCAAGTGCAAGTCGAGCAATCCACAAATGATGCTTCGTCATTAATCAAACACACAACCGAAGTAGCGGAACAAAGCGCCCATCAAGCTCGCAGCGCAAGTGGTGAAATTAAAGACTTAGTCACCGATATCGAAGCAGTTAAAGGCAATATCGTGGAACTCAATGCACAGACGAGCGAAGTCTCTTCGATCTTAGAAGTTATAAAAGGCGTGGCTGATCAAACCAACCTACTTGCACTCAATGCAGCGATTGAAGCCGCTCGTGCAGGTGAGCAAGGACGCGGTTTTGCCGTTGTTGCGGATGAAGTTCGTCAGCTTGCAAGTCGCACCTCAGAAGCGACAAGCAGCATAGAATCGATCATTTCTCAGTTTCAAAAAGGTAGTGAAGCTTCACTCATGTCGGTGGATGGTGTTTGTGATACCGCCCATCAACGTTCACGTCAGATAGAAGCGTTATCACAAGCAATGTCTGATGTAGTCAATGAGATGAAACAAGCGCTTGATCATGCAAACAGCATTCAACAACAAACCAGCAATACCGCTAGCCTCAGCGAGCAAGTTCAAGATAAGGTTTTGGTGATTACTCAGCACGCTAACGACACGACTAAGTCCGCATCTAGAACACGTGATATTAGTATGAATCTTGAGCAACTCTCCGAGCATCTAGAAACCCTGCTCAATCAATTTGACCTTTCTGATAAGAAATAATCGAGATATGGCGTTTTTTTGTTCGACTAAATGAGAATAAAGGTTGAAGCATAATATTTGACGGGTAATATGTTCCATTGAATCTTAAGAATTCTATCCAACCCAATATTTGTTCGTTATTTATCCAATAATAACGCGATGTTGGGTTGAATTTTTACCTCAATGGAGAATATTGAAAACATGACTTACGCGCCTGTATCAGACGTTTTGAAAGGTCAGCTAGCAGTAGACAGTGAAGTAACTGTTCGTGGCTGGATCCGTTCACGTCGTGATTCCAAAGCTGGAATCTCTTTCCTTGCCATTTACGACGGCTCTTGTTTCGACCCGATTCAGGCCGTGGTCCCTAATAATCTTAATAATTACGAAGACGAAGTTCTAAAGCTAACCACTGGCTGCTCTGTCGAAGTAACAGGTAAGATTGTTGCCTCTCCTGCGAAAGGCCAAGACTTCGAGCTAGCAGCAACTGACGTTAAAGTTGTAGGCTGGGTTGAAGATGCAGATACGTACCCAATGGCGAAAACTCGTCACTCTATCGAGTACTTACGTGAAGTTGCACACCTACGCCCACGTACCAACGTGATCGGTGCGGTTGCACGCGTACGTAACTGTCTATCTCAAGCGATTCACCGTTTCTACCACGAGCAAGGTTTCTTCTGGGTATCTGCACCACTAATTACGGCTTCTGATGCTGAAGGTGCTGGTGAAATGTTCCGCGTTTCAACGCTAGACATGGAAAACCTACCTCGCACAGACAAAGGCGATGTGGATTACAACGAAGACTTCTTCGGTAAAGAAACCTTCCTTACTGTATCTGGTCAGCTAAACGCAGAAGCTTACGCATGTGCTCTTAGCAAAGTGTACACATTTGGCCCGACTTTCCGCGCTGAAAACTCAAACACAAGCCGCCACCTAGCTGAGTTCTGGATGGTTGAGCCTGAAGTTGCGTTTGCTGATCTAAACGATATCGCTAAGCTATCTGAAGATATGCTTAAGTTTGTCTTCAAAGCAGTGCTTGAAGAGTGTCGTGATGACCTTGAGTTCTTCGCTCAACGCATCGATAAAGAAGCAATTACTCGTCTAGAGCAATTTGTATCTTCTGACTTTGCCCAAGTTGACTACACTGACGCAATCCAAATTCTTCTAGATTCTGGTCGCGAGTTCGAGTTCCCAGTTGAATGGGGTATCGATATGTCTTCTGAGCACGAGCGTTTCCTAGCTGAAGAGCACTTTAAAGCGCCAGTAATCGTGAAGAACTACCCGAAAGACATCAAAGCATTCTACATGCGTGCAAACGATGACGGTAAGACAGTAGCGGCAATGGACGTACTAGCACCTGGCATCGGTGAAATCATCGGTGGTTCTCAGCGTGAAGAACGTCTAGACATTCTAGATGAGCGTATGCGTGAAGTAGGCATCGACCCAGAGCACATGAACTGGTACCGCGACCTACGTAAATACGGCACAGTGCCACACGCTGGTTTCGGTCTAGGTTTTGAGCGTCTAGTTTCTTACGTAACAGGTATGGGTAACGTTCGTGACGTGATTCCATTCCCACGTACACCACGCTCTGCAAACTTCTAAACCCTAGAAGATCCAGAACAAAAAACCTCCGTTATGCGGAGGTTTTTTTATGCCTGTAACCAATAGTTGTAAAGTAGAAAATACTGAACACTTACATACCAAGATCGATAATAGAAATGATGCCAAATTAGAGCTAATGTAAAAGTATCTTCAACAATAGAGAGACGACAATGAAACTATTTAAAATCGAAGATCTTTCTTACAACGGCGTACAAGAAGGTGTTCATAGCTGGGACCATCCTCAGGGAGAACAGCCTTACTACTGGCACCCTGATTGGCTACACATTGCGGAAGATATTACTGGGATGCACGGCAAAAAGCCGCTGACATTAACTGATGGTGATACCCCAAGCGAAGAACATGCAAAACAGGCCATCATCGATCACCTCAACGACAAACATCAATAATAGCTATAGTTAATGAATGCTATAGAAAAGTAAGGCTTCTTGTTAAGAAGCCTTACTTAATTAACTCTTGTCATCTGCACTTGCAGCATATCGAATGCTTGCCCAGCACAAACCAAACATCACAAAAGGAATCGCAGCAGCGGTGTATTCTGTCCATGCTAACCCGGCAAAAGACTTAGCCAAAATAAGATGACCAAATACCAGTAAAAATGCACAGACGATTGCGATTCCAATTAGGCGAAACTCATGTTTTGAACTCTGCTTTTCCATTCCCTCTTCCCCTTTAACTTACTGATATTATTGGACCACAAAACTACAATAATGAAGCAGTACAGTTATGACGAAAAAGAGCCGAACAGTTCTATTCTAAGCCTCGCTCTTCTGAATAAGCTCACCGATACGAGAAACTGCTTTATCGACCATAGGCTCAAGGTGACAAGACGCATTAATCCTTAAGCAATGTTGGTATTGTTGTTGAGTACTAAAAAGACTTCCATGACCGATCGAAATACCATCTTCAAAAAGCTGTCGACTCATTTGGTAAGAATCGAAGGTTTCCCGTAATTCCACCCATATAAAGTAACCACCACCTGGCGTATACACTTTGGCCTCTTTGGGGAATGCTAGCCTTACTTTGCGGGACAACTGATACATGCGCTCACTCAAAGTCTTTCGCAGCTTTCTCAAATGACTGTCATAGCTTTCAAACTGCAAATAATGTGCGATGCCTTGCTGGATGGGAGAGCTGCCTGATAGCGTTGAAATAAGTTGTTGCTTCTGCAATCTCTCATTAAATGTTCGATTCACAACCCAACCGATTCGATAGCCAGGGCATAGTGACTTAGAAAATGACCCGCACATCAATACCCTATCTTCATTATCCCAATACTTTAGCGGCTTTGGTTTATCTCCTTCAAAATAGAGTTCTGAATAAACGTCATCTTCCACTATCATGACCTGATATTGATTGGCCAATTTAACAACAGACTGCTTCACTTCATCACTCAAGGTTACGCCTGTAGGGTTATGGAAGTTAGGCATCAGCCAGCACGCTTTGGCACCTGCTTTGAAGGCCTCTTCTAATGCATGTAAGCAAATTCCATTTACAGGATCTACCTGCACCTCATTGACCGTCAAATGATGACGTTTCGCAGCTTGTATTGCCCCATAAAAAGCCGGACTTTCAATGACGATTTGATCACCGACGTGCGTTGTCACCTGTACGCTCAGGTTCAACGCTTCCATGGCTCCAGAGGTAATCACTATATCCTCAGCAGAGACGACTACCCCTTGACTTAGATAACGTTGAGCAATAAGGCGGCGTAAACTTTTATTACCTGGAGGAAGATCCTGAATGATGCTCTGAGATGACATCTTGCGTCCTGCGCTAGCAAGATGACGGGTGAGTGAATCAAATGGAAAAAGCTGCGGATCTGGCAGAGGAGAGCCAAACGAAACTTGCGAAACAGTATTGCTTTGCAAAAACTCGTACAACTCATCATTGTAAGCTGGGCGAATTTCCAGGGCTGGCAGCTTAACTCTTGTCTCAATTACAGAGGTGACAAAATAGCCAGACTGAGGCTTTGCAGTCAGCCATCCTTCTGACTCAAGTAATTGATATGCCTGTAAAACGGTAGCGGCGCTAACAGAGTAATTTCGGCTTGTTACCCTAACCGACGGTATTTTTTCCCCTGCCCGCCATGTGTTACTCATGATCTGCTGTTTAATATCGTCAGCCAACTGTTGATAGCGATTCATACTTCCCTCGATATTGATCCAAGCAAACATATCATACCGTGTGCCAAATTCGGGGATTGCCCACGAAACGCAGCTAAAATAGCTAAAGTGAATGCTATTAATAGACCTGTATCACAATAATTATTTAATGCTTTGTTACATTTATCACTCATTAGTGAACTGAATAACCTTACTAATTGGATAATTATAATGACGAAATACAACGAAACTCATATTGAATATAAAGGCGAAAGTAACGGCGTTCACAGCTGGACCTCTCCATCAGGTCAACCTTACTACTGGCATCCTGACTGGCTACACATTGCTGAAGACGCAACAGGCTCACATCCGAAACAAGATCTTGAGCTACCACAAGGTGAAGCCCCGACAGAGAAACACGCTGTTAAAGCAATCCTCTCTCATCTGAATGATTGGGCAAAAAGCAAGTTGAATGCGAACCCTGATATTGAAACACAGGCTCGCGAATCAGAGATCAACTTGAAAAAATAAAGCGATTCAAAGTGATATACCTACCATAGGTATATCACTAAAACCTACACCCTTCCTCGCCTGACACCTTTCACCAGTAAGAACTAGATTCCAGTTAATAATAATGTTGCAAATATGTATTCAATCGCGAAATTTAGCGATATTATTCCCGGTCATTTATTATTAAATCTTATGGATACTCTAACGTTAATGGATTAACGTAATACGTAAGGGCTAGATGATGGCTAATTCAAACTACAATGCTCCGCTCACTTTTAAGCTCTATGCGGTTGCTGCACTCATTTTTGGCACTTATGGTGGACGCGTTTGCCCAATGTTGGAAACTCTGACGGCAAGCGAGATACTTTTTCATGTTTCGGTTACCTACAGTGCCGTTTTTGTTTTCCGCCATTTCCTGCTCAATAGTCACTCTCTTGTTGCAGAAAATCGATTAGCACGTCTTGACGCCACGTTATTTTTCTTAGCTAGTGTACCACTCGCTCTTTTTTACAATTTCCAGTACAACTTTCCTCTAGATAGTAATTTGAAAGTGCTATTCGGGATGACGCTATTCGGCTTTTTCACGGGATTGATCTTACAACTGACCGCAAAGCTCAAACAATTTGACCAACTTTCAAACGAGCAACAACACGACATTGAGCTGAGCGGCGAGCGCCAGTCGTTAGTCAAACAGATGATCACTATGGTCAGCCTACTGCTTGCAACCTTAACAACCATGCTTGCCATGATTGCTGTAAAGGACATTTTTTGGCTCGAGCACAACCCTGAGCGCGTATTCGATGGCACAGGTAAAATTAGCGTAATTAAAGAGTTCATCTTTATTGCGATCGTCTTAGGTGGTTATGCCATTAGCATCATGATTCTATGGTCTAAATTGATGCATAAGATTTTACTTTCTCAAGAATGCTCTTTAGTAGAAGTGACAAAAGGCAATACACAAGCCCGGCTGCCAATATTCGAACACGATGAGCTTGGCTCGATGGCCTCTCTAACCAACCAAATGCTAGACAGCTTAGAGTCAAGTCAAGACGAAGTGAAAACCACGCGTGATGTCGCTATTGTCAGTCTTTCGGCACTCGCAGAGTCAAGAGACAATGAAACAGGTGCCCATATCTTGCGAACGCAAGAATATATCCGTGCACTCGCTCAATACTTGAGTCAGTTTGAACATCATAAAGCACTACTTACGCCTACCTATATCGAGCTTCTTTATAAGTCAGCTCCGCTACATGACGTAGGCAAGGTGGGTATCCCTGACAATATTCTGCTCAAGCCTGGTAAATTAACTGATGAAGAGTTTGAAGTGATGAAAGGTCACCCTGAAATTGGCGCGAAAGCTTTGTCGATGGCAGAAAAGCAGCTAGGCAGTAACAGTTTCCTTCAGTTGGCTAAAGAGATATCGTTGACTCACCACGAGAAATGGGATGGCTCCGGCTATCCTAATCAACTTTCAGGTGCCGATATCCCGATTTCAGGACGCCTAATGGCGATAGCCGATGTATATGACGCCTTAATCTCGGAGCGAGTTTACAAGAAGGCATTTAGTCACGAAAAAGCCAAATCCATTATCCTCGAAGGCAATGGACAACACTTTGATCCTGAACTCGTCGATGCTTTTATTGCAATAGAAGAACAGTTCGTTGCCATTGCGGATAAGTACCGAAATATGGAAAGAGCAGAGAACGAAATGGAAATGAACAAAGCGTCTTAGTTTTGACAAGAAAGCGCCCTACTCTAAGGGCGCTTTTTCGTTACTATTGAATGGTAATAGTACGTTCAACCGTTTCACCATTAATTTCTAAGCTCAGTTTTACTACATCGCCAGTTTGAAGAGGTGTACTAAGCTCGGCCAAATACGCGTACTTAATGGTGGTCTGTAACGATGAATAAATTCCGACTAAGTTCTGCCCATCGACAATTTTGTAATAAGTACCGCCCGTCTGATCAGCAACTTCTTTAAGATCCGTCTCATTGGCGTTTGCACCTACCGCAACAGCATGTACCGGAATAGAGTTAGCGACAGCAGTGTCAATCAAACCATCTCGGTCGCTGAAATAGCTATTTCCGTCTGTCATCACAAATATACGTTTAATAGCATTATTGCGATTTTGTAGTGCGGTTAGAGAATCTTCAATAGCCCCTTCAAGCTCAGTGCCGCCACCCCAGCGATAATATCCATTGGTTTTGTGAACAATGTCCGTTCGAGCATCGTGTTTTGCATCAACCTGACTTCCAATCCACATATGTGATTCTGGGTTATAGAAATCAACAGCAAAATGCAGTTTTTCTTTTTCAGTGACAAAACTTTCATTGGAATAATCAAACGTTACACTATTCGCATTAACATCCGTCAACGCATAATTGGCCAATAATGTGTTGTCAATTAGCTCTACCCTGCCATCAAAAGCCATTACGCCAACTTCATCAGCTGCACTTTTTTCTGAGACAAATTGATGAGCAGCTAGAGCTGTTAAGCGGTGTAAGGTGTACGTATTACCATCCGCATCAGTCACATAGTCATTGTTCTCATCCAACACCTTACTATACATCGAACCACTTGCATCCAAGGCAATCACATTACTACTCGCAACACCAAGTTGATCAGAAGTATTCAAAGCAGAGATAGCCAAAGGTTGATCATTTACGCTGACAGTAAATGCTGATTTGGTCAACTGTATAACGGCATTGTTAGTTACCGTATCGGTCACTGAGAACATTAGCTCGTCACCACTGGCTTTTTGAATGGCGCTAATAACATAGGTTGCAGTAGTAGGAATGGTAGAGGCAATTACATCTGTATCTTTACTATCACCCGTTTGTTTGAAGTTTTGCGCGTGAGCTTTGAGCTCTTTGAAACCATCTAAATTAGCGCTAATCACAGAGTCTTCACTAATGTTCTCATCTTTAGATATCTGCAATGTAAATACACCGCAAGCATCACTGGTTGTCGTCTCACCCAATTGATTACCATCGGCATCCTCCATTGCGACGGTCGCTTTAGCCATCGGTTTATATCCATCAGGGACATTCGGACATGAAACACTGTAAGAAACGAAAGTATCGTGCGCTAACGCTCTTGCACTTCTCGCTTGTACCCCATCAGGTATCACCAAAGAGCCAGAATAAGTAGAGACCTGCTCCGGAGCCCCCGCATTTTCATTGACTGGATTATCGTCGCTACTACCGCCTCCACCACACGCAGTCATAAACAAAGCTGATGATAAAATAACTATTGTTTTCCTAAGCACCTTATTTCTCCTTTTGTATGCCAACAGTTAATAACCAAGCAACATTTTATAAAAATAAGTTCATATACCTAGGCAAAGATGAACCACTTTTAAGACAGCCGTGTTGTTTCATGTTTTTCAAATAATTTATGCGCGATTACAAATTACTCAATTAATTAGCAAATTATTCGCAGACTCTTAAAGTATTAGCGGTAGTAAAACTCAGTAAAATAGTCCCTTCGCTATATTTGATGCCGAAATATAAATTTTGTTTACTTTTGTTCAGATTAACGGTTGTACCTCGTTAGGTTGGAAGGTATAAATAGCCTATACCCACTTCGACTTACACGGATGATCAAAATGTTTGAAAAAGTAGTAGCTGCACCGGCAGATCCTATCCTCGGCCTTACTGAAGAGTTTAAAAAAGATGCTCGTGCAGAAAAAATCAACCTTGGTGTTGGTATTTACAAAAACGAGCAAGGTGAAACACCTGTTCTTGCCACTGTTAAAAAAGCAGAAGCTGCTCTAATAGAGACAGAAAAAACCAAATCTTACTTAACTATTGAAGGTACTGCTGAGTACGGTCTAGCTGTGCAAAAACTACTATTTGGCGCAGATTCATCGATTGTTGCGAACAAATCAGCAAAAACAGCACAAGCGCCAGGTGGTACAGGTGCACTTCGTGTTGCAGGTGAGTTCATTAAACGTCAGCTAAACGGCGCTAAAATTTGGATCAGTAACCCAACTTGGGCAAACCACAATGGCGTATTTACGGCGGCTGGTATTGAAACTGCTCAATACAGCTACTACAACGCTGAAACCAAAGCAAAAGATTTTGCCGCTATGGTTGCTGACCTAGAAAAAGCAGCAGAAGGCGATATCGTTCTCCTGCACGGCTGCTGTCACAACCCAACGGGTATTGACCCTACTGCGGAAGAATGGGAAGTTCTAGCGAAGTTGGTTGCTGAGAAAAAACTACTTCCTCTATTCGACTTTGCGTATCAAGGTTTCGCAAAAGGCGTTGAAGAAGATGCAGCTGGTCTGCGTATCTTTGCTCAGTACAATAAAGAAATTCTTGTTGCTAGCTCATTCTCTAAAAACTTTGGCCTTTACAACGAGCGTGTTGGTGCATTTACACTGGTTGCTGAATCTGAAGAAGTCGCTACAACAGCGTTCTCACAAGTTAAAGCAATCATCCGTTCTATCTACTCAAATCCACCAGCGCACGGCAGTGCTGTTGTAACGCACATTCTGAATAACCCAGAGCTTCGTGCAGAGTGGGAACAAGAAGTAAAAGAGATGCGCGATCGCATTCAAGACATGCGTGAGCTTTTCGTTACGACACTAAAAGAGCAAGGCGTGAATGCTGACTTCAGCTTCATCGAACGTCAAAATGGTATGTTCTCTTTCTCTGGCCTAACTAAAGAACAAGTAAACCGCCTAAAAGATGAATTTGCTATCTACATCGTAGGTTCTGGACGTATCAGCGTTGCTGGCATGACCAAATCAAACATGCTGCCACTGTGTAAAGGCATCGCAGCAGTTCTATAGCACCGAAACTATACAAATCAAAAGAGCCAGCATTGCGCTGGCTCTTTTTGTATAAAAATATCAATAATAAAACTTCATACCGACACCACCTTCATTGGCTGTGTTTCTCTCTTTTTCTCTGTGCTTATAAAAAGCCCCAAAAGTGATACGCGGAGTAATATAGTAATCGCCTCTAAAGGTATAGACCTCTTCATCGATTACATCACTGCGTCTGAATTCCGCCATCGCCTCTAAGTGCCAATTGAACGTTAACTGATAGCGTAACCCAACCAATCCACCCCACATCAATCGACTATCTTTAGTTATGGTTTTATCGGTTTCGTTATTCGTTTGGTTTGCCCACACGAGACCTGTTTTCGCACCTGTCACAAAATCTAAGCCTTGATGGACGTTGAAACGATAAAACACGCCTGGCAACAAGGTATAAATCTCTGTCGTTGTCTCTTCAGGATGAATGAACCGAGCTTCATAATCTAAGCTAGCAAATAAATTACGACGAATTTGATAATTACCACCCACGCCAAATGCAGATACATCACTGTTGACGCCGATATTTTCATTAAGGGAGCCTGCACTCAGATCTGCGTAAACTTGTTTGTAGTTAAAGCCCTTATCAAGCGCATTACTTTGCGCTAGCACCGGAAACGACAAAGCGATCAAAACCGGAGATAACAGCCCAATCTTTCTTGAATCCATTCTCACCTCACCTTTCCTTAGTTGAACACGATAAGAAATGAAATGTCGTGCAACACCTATAATATAGCGTTAGTTTAAGGACTTATGTGAGTTACAAGGAAAGATTAAAAAATTAGTTACTAGATGTTGAGCGAAGAAAAAGAAAAGGCCTCGATTGAGGCCTTATAGAGTTATCATAAATTCGTCTTGTTGCAATCGCGAAATCGTCGCATGCGAGCGGTGACTCACTCGTTCTAACTGTTCATTATCGAGTTCATAAGGCATCACTAGTTTGATTTCTTCTATGCCTTCGCTCTTTGCCAGTTGAACTAACGTCACGATGTTAACAACGTCACTTCGACTCGCCGACAATGACTTCATAGCTTGCTCCCACAAGCGGTCTTCTACTGATACAGTATCTTTAATCGTATTCTTCCACGCTAAGCTAAAAATCGGCGCGAAAGTACTCATCGCCTCTAAGAAAGTCCATCTCTTAGAACAAGATGCTCCGAGAAAAGAGGTATAGTCAAACACCACACTTGTCTTGCCCTGATGCTCCATATCATCCCCCGTAATAACGGCAACACAGTATTCTAAATATCCACGAAACCTCTTCATATAGCAATAGGATATAAGACAATGGTCTTTTATACCCCCTCTCCGTTTGAAAAAGCTATATAAAAACCAGACTTGTAACAACATGTGTTCAATAAAAATACATACGAATTCGGTTGCTTAATATTTTGGCCACCAAATAATTTCATCCCTATCTTACGTCAACAATACGACTCGCTTTCTTGTATTGAATTCTCCACCCCGTCCACTTAGGTAGCTCCCAGCGTTTTGGGTCTCCTTTGCGTAAACCATCGCGATAAACTACGTAAATAAGCTTCTTAGCAACTTGGTACTCAACCGTGAGCTGCAGATCCCCTAACGCTAACTCAAATGGATAAGTCTCGCTAAAGTCGTCGTATTCCCAATATGGAATGCCTTCAAATGCAAAGTCATCTTCACAGAACATCTCTAACTCTGAGGGTTCAGTCAGTTCCAACATCTCTAGTTGCTCGCTAAACCAAGAGTCAAAGTTTAACTCTTGTGGCTGTTTCTGATTCTCATCTAAACCCAGAGCGACATAGAGCTTCCAATGTTCTATTTGATTGCTTCGTTTTTTAGCAAAACCAGGGAAATAGTTGCCACTCTTTACTGCTTCTAGCAAAGGCTTAACCGCAAACTCACCACTCGCGGGTTCCAATCGACTCGCTACTCGTCGACCTGCGTAATACAGTTCCATCTGTAGCATTGGCAGACCATCGCTCTCAACGACTGCTCCTTGTTGCCATTCACCTAACACTAACCTCTCAATCAACTTTAAGTCCGCTGGCATGGTAAAAGTTGCAAGGTTTAGTGTTTGCTTAACGCCTCGCCCCGGCAAACTGTGTGTATCCAACACTAACGCCGCTTGCGTGTGATTTTTCATTCTCGAATTACGCCCAAGAACAACTTCTAACTTCCCATTCGCCAGAGCGTCTTGGCGTTTCTCACGACGAACAAAAAGAAGCTCGGGATGTAAACTTGCAATTGCCTCTACTAATGCTTGATGCTCATATCGTGACGCTACGCTAAGTTGCGGCAACTCGAAGACTTCTCTCATCTGTATCGCCAAGCCGCGCGCTTCTTTTAAGACATCGGGTTCAATCGTTACGCCGGGTAATACTTCTCCACGAACCACTTGAATTGCTAACTGCCCATCACACCCCAAAGGTTCTTCCTGCGCTAATTTCTCTATTTGCTCTTCATTCGAAGACAAGCGATATACATTCGCCGGAGTCGCAATAACAGCGGTCAGATCAACCATGGCTTCTTTGAGAGCTTTCGTTGGCATGCGTGTCACCAAATCAGCATAGAGCGCATCTATAGGTAATGGATAAATTCGTTGACCATGCTCTGTCGCTAAACCATTAGCATCAATCGCATCCATCGTTTTTAAGATAGCATGGGCTTGTTGCACCGACTTTTCAGGTAACTCTTCAAGAAAAGTAAGTTTCGTCAAAGCCACGCCACAACTTGCCGACGCTAACATAGCTTCCGTTAAGGATTCACGATGCAGTTCCGGTGGCGTAACTTCCGCTAAGGCAGCATGTTCGCCATAGAGCCGAATACAAATGCCATCCATTACGCGCCCTGCACGACCACTTCGCTGTTTCGCGCTCGCTTTCGAGATGTGCTTTAAACTTAAAGTTGTTCGACCGTTTCGTTGCTCTGTTCGGCGTTCTAAGCCCGAATCAATCACGGCAACAATGTTGGGAATCGTGAGTGAGGTTTCTGCAACATTGGTCGCCAGAACCACTTTTTGCTGAGCTTGGACATTAAGAGCAATGTTGCGCTGTTCGTCAGTCACAGAAGCATGCAAAGGCGCGATGATCACATCATCTAATGAAGCTAGCGCAGATTGACACTGACTGATCTCTTTTCGACCAGGAAGAAACACCAAGATATCGCCTTCCATATCCAATAGCGCTTCTACTTCCGCTTTTATACGCTGCTCTAGATAGCGACTATCTGGCAACTGACGCGAATCTTTTGCTCGATGGGCTATTGCTACATCAAACGTACGCCCACTGGCATATAAACGCTGCGCTCCGGCATACCTAGCCAACTTTTCACCTTCAATCGTTGCTGAGGTAATCACTAAACGATGTTGTTGAGTTTGCTTGAGCAACGCCACTAAGAGATCCGTATCCCAGCGGCGTTCATGAAATTCGTCAATGATGATGGTACTAAAATCTTTTAACCGTGTTTCAGAGTACCAGCGTAGAGCAACACCTGGCGTCACAAAAACTACCTCACTACTTTCATCACAACGATTCTCCAGCTTTATGGCATATCCGATCGACTCACCCACTTGCTGTTGTTTTTGCTCAGCGAGATATTGAGCAAGAGAAGTACACGCAATTCGTCTAGGTTCCACTACCAACACTCGTCCTGACTCCGCCGCCCACAATGGTAAGCAAGTCGATTTTCCCGATCCAGTTTCCGCTTCCACCACCAAATGATGGAGCTGTAATTGGTCGATAAATGAAGTTTTAATGGAGTTAATTGGTAGGTTGTTCATCGTTTGTATATAGTTAGCCATGAAGCAAGAAAGTATATCTTGAAACCTGCCTTGTTTGCAGGAATATCAGTTTACAACACGACAACGAATCCCTATCATTTTCAGGTTCCTAGTTCCAAAGGTCTATTGGCCCTACACCCTACTATAGGCAAGTGATGAATAACGATAAACGCCCTCTATATATCCCTTACGCAGGCCCAGCACTGCTTAGTACGCCGTTACTAAACAAAGGCAGCGGTTTTACTGCGCAAGAGCGAAAGTCTTTCAATCTTGAAGGTTTACTACCGGAAAATACCGAAACCATTCAAGAGCAAGTAGAGCGTGCATACCAACAGTATTGCAATTTCGAAAGCGATATGGACAAGCACATCTACCTGCGCAACATCCAAGATACCAACGAGACCCTTTTCTACCGACTGGTTCAAAACCACATTTCAGCCATGATGCCTATTATCTACACCCCTACTGTAGGCGCTGCTTGTGAGAACTTCTCGAACATCTACCGTCGTGGCCGTGGTCTTTTTGTCTCTTACGCAAACCGTGACCGTATTGACGACATTTTAAACAATGCATCCAACCACAACGTAAAAGTTATCGTTGTGACAGATGGTGAACGTATCTTAGGCCTTGGTGACCAAGGTATCGGTGGTATGGGCATTCCTATCGGTAAGCTTGCTCTGTATACCGCATGTGGTGGTATCAGCCCAGCTTACACACTGCCAATCGTATTGGATGTCGGTACCAACAACCCACAACGTCTCGCGGACCCAATGTACATGGGTTGGCGTCACCCTCGCATTACAGGCGCTGAGTATGACGCATTTGTTGAAGAGTTCATGCAAGCTGTTCAACGCCGTTGGCCTGATGCTCTCATTCAGTTTGAGGATTTCGCACAGAAAAACGCGATGCCTCTACTTGAGCGCTACAAAGATCGTGTTTGTTGTTTCAATGATGATATCCAAGGTACAGCTGCAGTAACGGTTGGCTCTCTACTTGCTGCATGTAAAGCAGCAGGCAGCCAACTTTCAGAGCAACGCGTCACTTTCTTAGGTGCAGGCTCTGCAGGTTGTGGTATCGCTGAAGCGATCATTGCGCAAATGGTTTCGGAAGGTATTTCTGATGCGCAAGCTCGCTCGCAAGTCTTCATGGTTGACCGCTGGGGTCTACTACAAGAAGGCATGCCAAATCTATTGGACTTCCAGCAACGTCTTGTTCAGAAACACAAAGACACTGCTGACTGGGAATCAGAGAGCAACGGTTACTCACTGCTTGACGTAATGCGCAATGCAAAACCTACCGTTCTTGTCGGTGTATCGGGTGCGCCTGGTTTATTCAGCGAAGATGTCATCAAAGAGATGCACAAACACTGTGCTCGCCCGATTGTCTTCCCTCTGTCGAACCCAACAAGCCGTGTGGAAGCAACACCGAACGATATTATTCGTTGGACAAACGGTGAAGCACTAGTGGCAACAGGTAGCCCATTTGACCCTGTCGTTCATGATGGTAAAACCTACCCAATCGCTCAGTGTAATAACAGCTACATTTTCCCTGGTATTGGTTTAGGCGTTTTGGCAGTTCAAGCAAAACGTGTGACTGATGAAATGTTGATGGAGTCAAGCCGCGCGCTGGCAACATGTTCTCCACTCGCAATCAATGGTCAAGGTGCACTTCTACCACCACTAGAAGCTATTCACTCAGTATCGAAGAAGATTGCTTTCGCTGTTGGCAAAAAAGCGATCGAGCAAGGTGTCGCGCTAGAAATCACTGACGAAGCGTTAGAAGAAGCAATCGAAGCAAGCTTCTGGCAACCGGTTTATCGCCGTTACAAGCGCACAGCATTCTAAATCTATTCTCAGCCCCTTTTCATAGGGGCTGTTTTATTTAAGCTTATGTTCAATTATCTCGCACCGGCAGCAAAATACCTGCTTCCCTACCTCAGTGAAATATCAACCGCGCTCATTGCCTGCTTCTTGGTGATGGCTGGTGGAGAAATCAACACTTTGGTTCGACGCCAACTCCGAAACTATAACTTTGTCCTCAGAACCATCGTTTTCATCTTGATTAACGCGTTTGGTTACGGCTTAATCATCGTAAAAGCAACACCTTACCTAGCTCGGACATTAGGCAATCTTGATGCTGGCATCATGGTTTTTGTCATCATTGTCAGTTTTATAGTTATTGGTACATGGGCACAGCGGAACCGACAAATTTAGTGAGACGACTCTTCCATAGAAAAACAGACTCCCAACAATATTTGGCAATATTGCTGAAGGGGTTCAAGTATCTGCTTGTTCTACTTTCCATCTCAGGGATACTGCTGTTTTCTATCGACAGGTGGGTTTCTTATCAAGCACAAAGCCAACTCTTTAATGAACGAATTGAGGTCGAGAAATTCGATGTAGCCGTCGTTCTTGGCACGAGCAAATATCTTGGCAAGATTCTCAATGAGTATTACACCCACCGAATTGATGCGGCCATCGACTTATACAATGAAGGAAAGGTTGATCATTTCTTGCTTAGTGGCGATAACGCACACCGCTCATACAATGAACCATGGACGATGAAAAGAGATCTTCTCAGAGCTGAAATTCCCGAAGAAAAGATCTTTTTGGATTACGCAGGCTTTCGAACTTTAGACTCGATTGTTCGGGCGAAAGAGATCTTTGATACCGATAACTTTTTAATCATTTCTCAAAAGTTTCATTGTGAACGAGCGCTGTTTATTGCTAACTCACACAACATAAATGCTAAGTGCTTTGCTGTGCCTGGGCCTACTCGTCATTCTGGGCTTAAAGTGAGAATCAGGGAGGTTTTCGCTAGAGCCAAAGCAGTGTTAGATGTTTATATCACCGACACTAAGCCTAAATTTCTTGGCCCCAAAGAGCCTATTTTACCGGCTGTAGCTCCAGAAGTGCAGATTGCGACAGACGATAGCCCTCAAGCATCAGCTGCAGAACCCGCACTTCCAATTGCCCCTATTCCTGAGTAGGTAAACGGCTTACTTCCGCGCGATTGCGGCCTAATCGCTTAGCCGCGTACAGCGCTTCATCGGCTCTAGCCAACATTTCATTTGTACGTTCGTGTCCCAAAGAAGCCACGCCAATACTGGTTGTCAGTGGATCGCCATGAACCCAAATACGCGCTTCGACCTTGTGGCGAATATGCTCAGCTAATGCCATTGCTTCCTCTAGATTTCGGCCAGGGCAGAACACCACGAACTCTTCCCCTCCCCAGCGGACAAGTCGCTCACTAGGACTCAAAGACCCAAGAACCACCATGGTAAATTCACGCAAAATATCGTCGCCCATTGAATGCCCATATAAATCATTTATCGATTTAAAATGGTCAATATCAAGATAGAGGACCGAGAGAGACTTTGCGTTGGGATTGTCTTGACCATAGTTATTATCTAACCAATCACGGATTGAATGGCGATTCATCGCTCCCGTCAAAGCATCTCGATTAGCGAGCTCTGCAAAATGTATGTTCTGCTCTTTTAGTTCGCGATTTAGTTTTCGTAGATGATCTTGACGATAATGCGAGTGGAGGATCAGCTGATGACTGCGGCGGATCTCAATGACGCTATAGGTCAGAGCGAGCGTAACCCAGAACACCAGTAACCCTAGCATCAGTTTCTCAGCGGAGATGTAGTGCCCTACAAACTCAACATTTCGAATCGTCATCTTGTATTGGCCAACGCTCGAACTAGAGCCTGTTGCTAGCTCCACCATAGTGATATTCGTAAATTCAGGAGCAGAATGCTCAATGGGAATCTTGTTGTCCGCCAACCACCATGTCATAACTTGCAAGTTGGCAATAGGAATCTCAATCGTTCCATGACCAACACCTGGTGTATATTCTAAGCCACTGTATTTTTGCGTGTATTCATTCTCAGTCTTAGAATAGGCCGGATTAAAGTTTCGAAGATAAAAGCGTAATCTTGGGTCTCGCTCTCCATCAAGAAAATCAAAATCAATATTAAGCCTAATGGTATGAAAATCGCTCAGGTTAACACCTTCAAACACGGCATCAGTCAACCTTATTGAAACGCCGCAATATGGCCACGCATAAGATTCAGACTTATCTAGCGTACATTCAACAATAGCAGTTTCACCATCAAACTGAATATTTGAAGTTGTTGCTCCCCCCTGACTTTGGTCATTGGTATCTTGGTAAAGAAATTGACTAGGCAAAATTTTGTATACAAGGTTGCCACCATGCATCCAATAAAGCTGCATAATCAAAATCGTCACTAAGACTAAAACAAAAATCACTTTATGAATTACTTTCAAACCAAGAATTTCCAAACGAGTTACAGAACGACATTTTGATGATTCTAATACTTTGGTTCCATTTTATCTCGTTTTTATTAGCAATTACTCATGAAAAAATTGATATGCATCCTAAAAACAGCTTGTAAGTTACAGTATTACCCCTGTAGTAACTCAACGTACTGCTCTCAGCTTTTCTCTAAACACGGCGTAGAGTATTGGATCAAGATTTTGCTATACTCGCCGAACAGTTGCTTCAACAAGAAAGCGACGGAATTACGACTATAACTAAGAGCACTGTCATGTCTTTAATTGCGAAAGGTACGCTTAACAAAATGCGTGCTTCATTGGATGGAGATGTCCATTACCGTCTTCCTGTGGGTGATGAACTGGTTGATTTAAAACCTTTCATTGGTCAATCGATCACACTTACGCACACTGGGAATATTTTTTGTAGCTCATGCGGTAAGAAAACTAAAAAGAGTTACTCACAAGGTCACTGCTTCGTTTGTATGAAAAAACTTGCTAGCTGCGACATGTGTATTATGAAACCAGAAACTTGCCATTATGATCAAGGCACATGCCGAGAACCTCAATGGGGCGAAGAAAACTGTATGGTGGACCATTTTGTCTACCTATCTAACACCTCAAGTTTAAAAGTGGGCATCACGCGTCACACTCAGATCCCAACTCGTTGGATTGATCAAGGTGCAACGCAAGGACTTCCAATCTTTAAAGTCAAAACGCGCTACATTTCTGGCTTAATTGAAGTTGAGTTAGCTAAACATATCGCCGATAAGACAAACTGGCGAACTTTGCTTAAAGGTGACGGCGAACCAATGGATCTCGCTAAACGATTTGAAGAACTTTTGCCTTTGGTTGAAGAGAAAATTGCACAAATCAAAGCACAATTTGGTGACGATGCCATTGAAGTCCTAAGCAATGAAATAACACCGATCAGCTACCCAGTGTTGGAGCACCCTGTAAAAATCACATCACATAACTTTGATAAAAACCCTGAAGTAACAGGCACTCTACAGGGTATCAAAGGGCAATACATGATCTTTGACACAGGCGTGATCAATATTCGTAAATTTACTTCTTACGAAGTGGAAGTAAGCGCGTAATGCAAAAAGACCTCCTTTCAGTAGGAGGTCTTTCATCGAAGCAGTCTATTAAGGCTTGATGATGCGTTTTAATTCATCAAACAACAAGTCAACTTCTTCTAACGTATTGTAGTGCATGAAGCCAATTCTAACGACGCCACCTGATTGCTCTATATCAAGCTGGCGAACAAGTCCCAACGCATAAAAATGACCATTCCACACACAAATATTGCGCTCACCCAGCTTTCTGGCGATCTCTTCTGGAGTATGGTTGTCAAAAGTCAACGCGAAAGTTGGGGTTCTTAGTTCACTATCCGCTTCCGTTCTTCCCCATAAAGCAACGCCCTCTAAATCGGCCAAACGTGATAAGAACCTTTCACTAATCGCACTTTCATGTTGATTAAACTGCTTGTATGACTCAACCAATTTCTGACGCAGAGAATCTTGGTCTCTCCCCCACTGCGCAAGATATTTTACCGCAGCAATCACGCCCGCTAATCCTTCAAAACTCTGAGTGCCTGTTTCAAATCGCCCTGGTCCTTCATTCGTTGCTGGCTCGACCTTGTAAGGTTGAAGGGTATGCAACCATTTCGGCGCAATATACGCTATACCGACATGAGGCCCAAAAAACTTGTATGCCGAACAAGCAAGGAAATCACACCCTAACCCCTGCACGTCAACTAAATGGTGAGGCGCGTAGTGAACCGCATCCACATATACCATTGCTCCTACGGCGTGCGCAGCATCAACCACTCGTTTTACATTCACAATGGAACCGGTTGTATTTGATGCATAGGTTAAGGCGACTAACTTGGTGTTTGGGTTGATAAGTGACAAAAGATGCTCAACATCTAAGGTGCAGTCCCGTTCATTTATACGAGCCTGATGAACAAGCGCCCCTTTGTCTTCTGCTGCTTGCTGCCAGCTAGAAACATTAGAGTAATGGTCGAGTGAGGTCACTATAACTTCGTCACCTTGCTGCCAACCACGACTAATTGATCGGCTAAGCTGAAAAGTCAGCGATGTCATATTGGCACCGAACACAATGTTATCGCTCGACTCAGCATTAACCAACGCCGCAGCGTGCTCACGAGCCTGTTTCATAAGCCCTGTTGTTTTTTGACTCGAGAAATAATGACCACCTAGATTCGAATTATAAAATCCAAGGTAGGCGTTCATCGCTTCTAATACAGACTGAGGAACTTGGGAACCACCAGGACCATCAAGGAAAGTCACGGGTAGATCGTTATGAGTCTGCTGGAGCGCAGTGAACTGCGATCGCACTAAATTAGGAGTGAAGTTCATTCACCGCTTCCTTTGCCGTTAATACAAACACATCCATGTGACCAGCCTGGCCATCAATCACAGAACGAATAGGAGTTGCGTTATGCCAAAGCTTATTGTCAGCTAGCATCGCCACTTCACCACTTTGTAAAGTCTTACGGAAAAACGGCGCTTCATTGAAGCTGTTGTAAAGCATGATATCGCCACCTTCAATATTGTGACGCCCCATACCGATCAGAGCGATATGTTTGAAACCATCTTGATGCACACCTTCTGGCGCGACTTGAGTTTCATCATAAATCGCCGAAATGCGTATTTGATGAATTTCAATTTCTTGCCCGTTATTTAGCCCATTTGACTGAGCAAACACTTCACAAATCTCGCGCATACCTTCACTTTCAAGCGTACTTGTCTCAATCGGTTCAAATTGACGCACGACATTACCTTGGAAACGATTTATATCATCTGTCTGCATAAATTCATTTTTATTAAGATCGATAACTTTTCCGTTCTCAAATGCAACGACCGAGTAACGGCGCAAGCGATATTGACCGTCCGCATGCTCAGTGTTAGGTAATTTAGTGAATGAAGGCGCTAACTGAGCAATAGCATTATCACTGAGTTTCGTTAGCTGTAGCGTTGTTTCGCGAGTATGTAGCATCATCATCTCCTTAATGAGGTACATAATTGTCAAATGGTTAACATCTTGTTCACATTTATTGTTTGCGCACTTGTATTGTTAGATCAACTTTTTTTAGTGATTACATCTAACATTAACAATAAAACAACATTTAACACTTCGTTTATAATAATAGACAGTGATTAACGCCAACTTTAACAGCGCACACCTCGAAAAATCAGATTACTTCACTAGCCGTTATCTTATAAATCAATCACTTCAATGAGTTAACCTTAATGACTTGCTCAGATAGCGTCATCGTTTGCGTTCTAAACTATAACCATTTATTACAGTTCATCCTCTTGTGTCGGCCTCAATTAGCCCCATATAATCGTGAGAGATAGTTTTAATAAGCGCCACCGCTATGGAGCACAAATGAGCGACGTCAAACACAGTAAGCTACTTATTCTTGGTTCTGGTCCTGCAGGTTATACCGCAGCTGTTTATGCAGCGCGTGCAAACTTGAATCCGGTACTTGTAACAGGCATGCAGCAAGGCGGTCAGCTAACCACAACAACCGAAGTTGAAAACTGGCCAGGTGATCCGGAAGGTCTTACTGGGTCGGGTTTGATGGACCGCATGAAAGAGCACGCTGAACGTTTCGAAACAGAGATCTTGTTCGATCACATCAATGAGGTCGATTTCAGCCAACGCCCATTTCGCTTAAAAGGTGACAGCGCAGAATACACATGTGATTCTCTTATCATCTCAACGGGCGCCTCTGCAAAGTACTTGGGGCTTGAGTCTGAAGAGGCATTCAAAGGTCGTGGCGTTTCGGCATGTGCAACGTGTGACGGTTTCTTCTATCGTAACCAAAAAGTTGCGGTTGTCGGCGGCGGTAATACAGCGGTCGAAGAGGCTCTTTACCTATCAAACATCGCATCAGAAGTGCACCTAATTCACCGTCGCGATAGCTTCCGAGCAGAGAAGATTCTTGTAAATCGCCTAATGGACAAAGTGGAAAACGGTAACATCATTTTGCACACTGACCGTACACTTGAAGAAGTTGTAGGCGATGATATGGGCGTAACAGGCGTTCGAGTTAAAGACACCAAATCCGATGCGGTAGAACAAATCGATGTAATGGGTGCCTTTATTGCCATCGGCCACCAACCAAATACTGCAATGTTCGAAGGCCAATTGGACATGAAAGATGGTTACATCATCGTGCAATCGGGCCTAGAAGGTAACGCAACTCAAACCAGCATTCCTGGTATTTTTGCTGCTGGCGATGTAATGGATCATAACTACCGCCAGGCGATTACGTCAGCGGGAACGGGTTGTATGGCAGCGCTAGATGCTGAGCGTTTCTTAGATTCTCTTGCTGATGCGAAGTAATTTACAGTAGTAAAATAATATTTTTCATTTTTAGCTCAAATCCTTATAGCCCTGCGGTATTCCCGTGGGGCTTTCTTTTGTATAATGCGCAGCTCGAATTGTAATAATAATTATCATTAAGCCTTCACAATGGATAAAAAGAAACAAAGCAGCTTGAATAAGTGGCTCAAACAGCAGAGTAAACTGGCAAAGCGCTGGTTGATGATTGCAGTTGGCCTAGGCGTATTTTCAAGCGTGTTATTGTTGGGTCAAGCGGCCTTGCTCGCCACTATTCTCCACTCTCTCATTATCGAACAAGCCGACAAATATGAGTTAGTGCCCTACTTCATTGGCCTTGCTGTAACCATCGCTATCCGCGCTCTTTGCTCATGGGGAAGAGAAGTTGCCGGCTATCGTTGTGGAGAGCAAATTCGTATCTATATTCGCCAGCTCATTCTCGATAAGTTACGTGAACTCGGTCCTGCTTATATCAAAGGCAAACCTGCCGGTTCTTGGGCGACTTTGCTACTTGAACAAGTTGAGGACATGCACGACTTCTTCGCGCGTTATCTGCCGCAAATGTCTCTGTCCATTTTGGTGCCTTTTGTCATCCTCATCGTCGTGTTCCCAGTAAACTGGGCTGCGGGCTTAATCTTCCTACTTACCGCACCACTCGTCCCATTATTTATGGCTCTGGTTGGCATGAAAGCCGCAGATGCAAACCGTAAAAACTTCAAAGCACTGCAACGCCTTTCTGGTCATTTCTATGACCGTCTTCAGTCGATGACTACCATTCGTCTATTTGATCGCACCAAAGCAGAAACCGAAATAATGCGCGGTGCATCTGAAGTGTTTCGTACCCGCACCATGGACGTTTTGAAAATAGCTTTCTTATCTTCTGCAGTCCTTGAGTTTTTCACTTCAATTTCTATCGCATTGACCGCCGTTTACTTTGGTTTCGCTTTTATCGGTGAGCTTAACTTTGGTGATTATGGCGCTGGTGTTACGCTGTTTTCTGGCCTATTTATCCTGATTCTCGCGCCTGAGTTTTACCAACCACTGCGCGACCTTGGTACCTTCTATCACGCCAAACAGCAAGCAGTCGGTGCAGCAGAAAGCATTGTTGAATTCTTAGAAACGGATGTCAGTACTGTTCGTTCAGGTGATCAAACGTTACCTGAAGATGACGTAACGATTCGCGCGATTGACTTAGAAGTCTATTCACCGGAAGGAACTAAACTTCTTGGCCCAATTAGCTTCGAGTTAAACGCCAAAGAAACCACAGCGCTTGTTGGTCCAAGTGGCGCAGGCAAAACCAGCCTTATTAATGCGATTTTAGGCTTCTTGCCATACCAAGGCTCACTCTCTATCAATGGCGTTGAACGTACCGAATTGGATTTAGCAAACTGGCGTCAGCACATTAGTTGGGTTGGACAAAACCCCTTGCTACTGCACGGTTCAATTCGTGACAACATTACACTTGGCAAAGATAACGTCAGCGATGAAATTATCGAAAAAGCTTTGAAAGAGTCCTACTCTGCTGAGTTTGTCGGAAATCATGGCCTTGATTATCAAATTTCTGACCGTTCAAGCGGCTTATCTGTAGGACAAGCTCAGCGACTTGCTCTTGCACGTGCAATGGTACAAGACGGTAAGTTCTGGTTATTAGATGAACCTACCGCGAGTTTAGATGCGCGCAGTGAGCGGTTAGTAATGGATGGGCTGTCAGGACAAGTTAACGGCAAAACAACCTTGATGGTGACACACCAGCTCTCGCCACTACAGAATGTTGAACGCATTTTGGTCATGGAGAACGGACAACTGGTTCAAGCTGGTCCTTTTAGCGAATTGTCACAACAAGAAGGTTTATTTAAACAGATGCACCAAGCGAACCAATCGCTAAACCAAGCCAATAAGGGGAATCTAGATGCGTGAGTTACTCCCTTATCTAAAACTGTATAAGAAGCACTGGTTTGGTTTATCTCTAGGTATGCTGCTAGCTTTCCTAACCCTAGCTGCGTCCATTGGTCTATTAACTTTATCAGGGTGGTTTCTCTCAGCTGCGGCTGTTGCGGGTTTAACAATTGCTCGCGAAACGTTTAACTACATGTTGCCTGGCGCATTTGTGCGTGGTTTTGCGATGGGCAGAACCGCTGGCCGCTGGGGCGAACGTGTTGTTAGCCATAATGCGACCTTCAAACTGCTTACCGATCTGCGTATTTTCTTTTTCTCTAAGCTAGCGCCTTTGATCCCAGGGCGAGTGTCTAACTTACGCGATGCCGATCTATTGAACCGTCTAGTGGCAGACATCGACGCAATGGATCATGTTTACTTAAGACTTGTGAGTCCTATGGTGGTGGGTTCACTCGGTATTGCTGGTCTGACAGCTCTTATTTGCTGGTTTGATACAGATCTTGGTCTAACACTTGGTGCCATCCTATTTGTTCTGCTTCTTAGTTGGCCGGTACTTTTCTACAAATTAGGTAAACGTAACGGTAGCGAGCTAACCCAAAACAAAGCTGACTTGCGCATTACCACATTAGATTGGTTACAAGGTTACAGTGAGCTGACTCTATTCGGTGCAGAAGAACGCTATCGTAATGCTATTCTGAATACGCAAGAGCGTTTGCTTAAGAATCAGATGTTCAATGCTCATTTTGCGGGTTTAGCGCAGGCATTATTGATGTTGGCAAACGGCTGGACTATCGCTTTAATGCTATGGCTCGCAGCAGATGGTGTAGGTGGAAACATGCCAGATCCCATGATTGCTTTAGTCGTATTTGCAACCATGGCCAGCGTAGAACTCTTGATGCCGATTGCCGGTGCTTTCCAGCATTTAGGCCAGACACTTACCTCTGCTCGCAGGCTTAATGACATTATTCTCTCTGAACCCGATGTACAGTTCCCAGAACAAAAGATTAATCACGACGAGCAATATTCGATTGAATACAATAGTGTGAGTTTCCATTACCCAGACAGTGACGCGCAAGTAGTTAAAGACATCAACCTGCATATTCCTGCCAAGCACAGAATTGCAGTGGTTGGTCAAACAGGTTCTGGTAAATCAACATTACTTCAACTTCTGAATCGCTATTGGGATGTCCAACAAGGGGAGATCAAACTCGCTGGCCAGCCCATTTCTCATTGGAGTGAGAGCCAATTGCGCGAAGCGATTAGCGTGGTTAGCCAACGCGTCGATATTCTCAACGGCTCGCTAAGAGACAACCTGCTCATGGCCTCTCCTGAAGCAGAGGATAGTGTTCTTGCTGCAACACTCACTAAAGTTGGTTTAGAGAAACTACTTGAAGACACCGGGTTAGATACTTGGCTTGGTGACGGGGGTCGTCAGCTTTCTGGTGGTGAAAAGCGTCGTATCGGTATTGCTCGAGCACTACTGCATAACGCACCGATTCTACTGCTCGATGAACCGACAGAAGGTTTGGATAAACAAACAGAACAGCAAATCATGCAGCTGTTTGAAGATCACTTCGAAGGTAAAACCGTGCTGTTTATTACTCATCGCTTAGTTAACTTAGACAAAATGGATTCCATCTGTCTAATTGAGCAAGGTGAAATCGTCGAGCACGGTAGCCATCAAGAGCTCATTTCCCAACACGGTCGTTACTACGAGTTAAATCAGACTCTTTAATCATTAAGCACAAAAAAGCCGAAGTCATTAAACTTCGGCTTTTTATTCCAACATATCTCAAGCTGCTATCGTCGTTTACGAGTTCTCACACACCGTCAGACGATTTAATTTGAACTTGCTGATTGCCATCAAGCGCAATTGTTCTGTCTCCATTAGCGGAACAAGGTAAGCTTGTTCGACTAACTCTTTGTCAAATTTTTCAAATAGTGTGTTGGTAGGAGCTAAACCCTGCTGGCGATATTGCATAACCTGTTCAGCATCTGTTGCCCACTGATCACACTCTTTTTTAATCTCAATACCGCAACCTGCAATACTAATACCGATACAAACTAAACCAATAAATCTGATGTTCATACCTTTGCCTAGTAGTAAATAGATTTGTTTGAATCAGGCAAAACGATAACATTCATACCCGGCCCATAGCCTTGCAGTTGATGTCTTTTGTCGTTGGGCAATTTGAGCTCTGTGCTCTCACTCTTCGCTGCGTCCTCATCTGAACAATAGTTATTGTGAGTCTGATAGATGGCTTTACCTGTGAGCAGATTGTAGTCCAAGGTATAACCACCACATCCCATATTCGCCCCATAACTGACCGTAGCACCAATTAACTCAAAATAGTCGTCTTGCGAATTGTAACGGAAACGATGAATATCTTGCCACTTCTGAGATGAGCCACCGAAGTGTTCGATCACCAATGAACCACGAGAAACCTTCAGATCCCAAAAGGGGTCACCCATAGCGCCGCCATCATTGGGCCCGAGGATACCCCCTTTGATATGTTTCCATAATTGCCAGTTATCTTTATTTTTTTTATAGATTAACACATAGCGTTCAGAGCTAGATTCAACAGGCGTTCCCAAATCGAGAATGACGACTTTTTCAGCCACTCCATCTTTATCAAGATCACCTGTTGCTTCAGCTAAGACATGCGCTGTTCTTTTCTCCGGTTCGGCCCAAGCAAAAGCAGGAAGAGAGAGAAATAACAATGTTAAAACTAACGAGTTCTTATTCATCGTACGACGCCAATACAATTGTGAGTAAACCCATAATACCTATAAATATCTAAAGTAGGCTAAAGTGCTTACAAAAGCATACAAGATTGGCGTATGGCAAGCTGACCCCATAAGTAACTTGTAACGATTTACTGGCTATTGGAAGCTCGGTCGAGAAGAGACTAAGTCAAACCATCGATTGATATTAGGATATGCCGGCAATACTTCTATTTCTAAACCATTTTGAGCAAAGCCAATCAAAATAAAAGTAGTGATATCGACAATAGTAAAACGTGAAGATGCAACATAGTCACTCTCAGCTAAACGCTGTTCTAGTTGTGGTAAAAATTGGACCAAGCGCTCTTTTGATTCAACACCCCAGTCATAGACACAAGTTTCACGATCGCTGTAAATTGAGGTTAGATTTCTAAATGCCTGAAAACCTACATATAGGCCTTGAAACTCAACCACGCGATGCCACATTTCGACATCCGCTTTCTCTTTTGCACTTGTGCCGAATAAGCCTTTGTCACTCTTTGTGATTTCATCAAAATAGCGGCAAATCGCAACGCTTTCGCAAATCGTTGTACCGTCATCAAGCTCTAACAATGGCACACGGCCATTCACCGATTTCGCAGCAAACTCATCGGTTAAGTTATTCCCCGCTCTAACGTTCAATTCTTCTCTAGGCACTTCAACCTGTAGCTCTTTGAGAAAAATAGAGACGCGTCGACAACTTGGAGTCATCGCTGTTTGGTAAATTTTCATTTAGACATTCCTTTGCAATTGAACAATCGTTCAACACAATAAAAATCTACGATGAATACGTCAAGATCTTTTATTCACTGATGATAAATTGCGCACAATCGCTACAGACCCAGTTAAAAGCCAACAAGAGTTATTTTACCTTGAGCCATATCACTCACTTGGCACGAGAAATCCACTCTGGTTTCCGCATCTTTCTCATAAAGTAGTTGAAGCTTTTCAAATGCTTTAGGAATGAAGCTTACGCTTTTTAAGCGCAAACTTTTGCGGGAATTGGAGTCAAGAAAGGCGATAGAAGAACGTTCAAGCACCTTATGACAGCCATCTAATACTTGCTTCGACACCACTTTGCTATGAATCGCCTGCTGAATATCATCGGCGGTAACCTTGTTACTACTTCGAGCAAATACGCACACTGCATAGATATCAAGTAAAGCGACGGCTTTAAGTCGCTGAGTTTCTGCATCTTCGTAAACAGCCATTAGACACGGAATTTTACTTTCATCAAATTTTTGCAGCTGGATATTACTGATCGTCACTTGATCCCCGATCTCTTTCTTCAGCAACTTGGTTAACTGAGACAGTTTCGGCAATGCCAACTCTTTTTGAACACTGCTTTCGGCCTCTAATAAGAGCTCGCTCTCCTCCGCACCTTGAACCAAAGGCAATAACTTATGATGTAACTCTTCATCTTCAAAAGGTTTTGACAATACAAACGACGCACCAGCCGAAGTTGCATCGCTAATCATCTGTTCATCATCAACGGTGGTAATCATCGCTAATTTTATCTCTGGATAAGATTTATGAAGCTTAGCAATCAGAGTTAACCCCGTCATTTCAGGCATATACCAGTCTGTTAGCACAATTTCTGGTTGCCACTCATCGACCAATTTAAGGGCTTCATTTGCACTACTCGTTTTCTTGATTGATAAGCGCCGATAGCCAAACGTTTTGAGCGAGCGTTTAACAATCTCCAGAGTGGCGATGCTGTCATCTACAATCAGAATTTTCACCCTTGATGCTTCTCCTATTACAGATCAACTGTCTCAATTATAGGTACATTTATTCTAGACAACTAAACTTAAGCTCTAAGAGCATCACTAAGTGAGATTAATAAAATGGAATTTAACTCGGATACTATCGTAGCGTTGGCCGTCGATGCGGGGCTCTTTATCCTTTTAGTTTGGTTCATAATACTGCTGCTCATTCTGCGCGAGTTCCGAAAATTTGCAGTTCAAGTCTCGGGTAATAACGGGACTAAGAATGACGATGAAACCTATACCTTATGCCAGCAATCCGTTGAACAGGCGCTGAATTACGCCAATGAAAATAGTGATACGCTAAATGACCTCGTCGCAATTCAACAAGCTCTTGAGCTGCAAGTATCGCAAATCAAGTCTGAAAATGATCGTATGCTGAGCGAGCAAGACCAAGCTACAGTGGATGAACTCAATATTAAACTGAGTAAATCTCACCAACTCATTCGTAAGCTTAGAGGCGACCTAGATAAAAGTGTGAAAGGGCTTCGCAGTGCCAAGTCGAAATTGCTCAAGCAACACGATACGGTTGAGAGCCTTCGTTCAGAGAAGACAAAAATCGAGAAAGAATTCGAACAACTAGAACACGAGTACATTCAAATTAGTGAATCCGGTGGCGTGGCCGACAGTACAAAAGTGTATCAAAGAGAAAAGGAGCAACTATTGGCAACCATTGAAAACTATAAACAGAAGCTGGCGACAATAGGTGATAGCGCTGAGCTGCAACAAGAGCTCGAAGCAACCAAAAATCAGCTAAGGCACATCGCGAAAGAAAAACAATTTATCGAAAAGAAATACATTGAATTAACGAAGAGTCAGCAATAAAAAAGCAGCCCTAAGGCTGCTTTTATAATTATTTGCGTTGTTGACGCTGAGGCTTATTCGCTTGTTTAGCTCGAGCCCCTTGCTCACCTGCGCTTTTCTTCGGCTTACGGCGTGAAGGGTTGTTGCTGCGACCACCACCAGTATTTACGCGTTCTTCGTGACGCTTAACCGCACGACGAATCTTCTGGCTACGAGAGCGCTCACGCTTACGAGAACTGTTGGCTTTGTTCTCATCTAATAGCGTTTCTTTCTCTGGGCGAAGTTCTACTAACTCACGTAGGTAGTTAACCTGTTTAAGGTCAAGTTCCATCCAACCACCACGAGGCAGTTTCTTATCTAAGTAGATATCACCGTAACGAACACGTTTTAGACGGCTAACGGTTGTTTCTTGTGATTCCCATAGACGACGAACTTCACGGTTACGGCCTTCGTTAATTGCAACGTAGAAAGTGTGGTTCATGCCATCACCGCCCGCGTAAACAACGTCTTCAAAACGTGCCATACCATCTTCTAGTTCAACACCGCGAACTAGGTTTTTAACTTTTTGCTCATTCACATCACCGAAGACGCGAACCAAATATTCACGTTCTACCTGACGGCTTGGGTGCATTAGACGGTTTGCTAACTCACCATCCGTTGTGAACAGTAGTAGACCTGATGTGTTCGCATCAAGACGACCTACTGAGATCCAGCGAGAGCCACGGATCTTAGGTAGACGGTCAAATACAGTGCGGCGGCCTTCTGGGTCATGACGAGTACACAGTTCGCCTTCAGGCTTGTAGTAAGCAAGAACACGACAGATTACTTCTTCCTGCGCTTTTGCAGACACAGTGTGACCGTCAATACGGACGACTGCGTTGTCATCTTCTAGTCGCTCACCCAGCTTAGCAACGACGCCATTCACACTTACACGGCCCGCTTTAATTAAAGCTTCCAGCTCGCGTCGTGATCCATGTCCAGCTCGTGCTAATACCTTCTGTAATTTTTCGTTCATTTATTTTCCTATGTGTCGTCTTCGCAGACGTCGAATAAAAAATGTGCGACCCAAAATCGCGGTCGCATATTATTGCAAAAAGTGTGTCAGAAATCACGAACTTTTAGTTATTCAAACGCAGCTGGATCCCCGGAGCCTACACGCGCTATCACTGGTTCATCATCACTAAAGTCTACAACCGTGGTTGGTTGTTCACCTAGGTAGCCACCGTTAAGGATACAGTCAACGGCATGCTCAAGCTTGTCGCGGATATCTTCTGGGTCTGATTCCGTGAAATTGTTCCCTGGCAAAATAAGTGAGGTCGACATTAATGGCTCACCCAGTGCTTCCAACAAATCCAAAGCAATACGGTTATCCGGAACACGGATACCAATCGTTTTACGCTTCGAGTTCATTAGACGACGAGGCACCTCTTTAGTTCCTTTAAAAATAAAGGTGTAAGGGCCCGGAGTATTGTTCTTTAGTAAGCGAAAAGCCGTATTGTCAACGCGTGCGTACAGAGATAGTTCAGACAAATCTCGGCACAAAAGCGTAAAGTTATGCTTTTCGTCTAAACGACGAATCTGACAGATGCGCTCAAGTGCCTGTTTGTTTTCTAACTGACAACCCAGCGCATAGCCTGAATCTGTAGGGTAGACGACTACCCCACCGTTACGAATGATTGCTACAGCCTGATTGATCAAGCGAGCCTGCGGGTTTTCTGGATGAACGTAAAAAAACTGGCTCATTGTAATTCCTCATTATCGAGTCTCTCGACTCTATAGTTAAATGGTATCGACATAAATCGCGCAAATTACTCTGCACTAGAAGGCTCAATACCCCAATCTTTCCATACAGGTTCAACGCCTGATGGTAACCAAAGGTTTCGACCCAACTCCATCCAAGGTGATGGATAATGGAAGTCGCTACCTTGAGCAGCTAATAGTTTGTATTGTATAGCATAATCAGCCAAGTTGCGCCTTTCTTGTTGGGCTTGCTGTGGTTGAGCGACTTCCATGGCATCCCCGCCGACTTCAGCAAAGGCATTCAACAGCCTTTTTATCCACTTAGCGGTTAAGTCGTAGCGACCTGGATGCGCAAGTACTGCCTCCCCACCAGCGGCATGAATGGCATCTATCGCCTCTTTCATGGAACACCAGGTTGGCGGCACATAACCTGGGTTATTGCGTGTCAGATACTTTTTGAACACTTGCTGCATGGTTTTCGCATAGCCATTATCCACCAACCACTTGGCGAAGTGAGCTCGAGTAATCGGTGCATCGCCAGCAATGAGTTTGACTTCTTCAAGCACGCCTTCACGAGTCGCCTTGCTTAAACGACTGGCGATCAGCTTTGCTCGACCTTCGCGGTGTTGCTTTTGTTGCTCAATCAGTGCCTTTAACTCTATAGAGTCAGGGTCGATGTTAAGCCCAACGATATGGATATCTTTGTTTTGCCATACCGTCGACACTTCGATTCCATTGATCAGTTTAATCGGTAATTGATTGGCATTGATATAGTCATGAGCAGGCTGCAAACCATCAGTAGTATCATGATCAGTAATGGCTAATACTTCTAGGTTAAAGCTTAGAGCACGATCAATTAATTCGTGTGGTGATAGTCGTCCATCAGAGGCAGTAGTGTGACTGTGTAAATCAATTCTCATAATTATATTTTTTTAGTTGACTTTTTACCTCTGCACTAGTTAACTAGTACACAAATACGAAGTAGCTGAAATAAAGGCCCACTATGTTACAAGAAATTAGCAACAATCAGAAAGTGAAAGTTGAAACGCCTATGCCGCGTAGCAGCTCTGCTGATCTTGCTTGTAACCTAGAATGGTGGCGCACTTGGACAAGTTCTTGGTGGGCGAGCGTATACTTCTAACTAATAGATTGTAAGTTACCAAAGCCCGCTCATTTAGCGGGCTTTTTGTTTTGTTGTCTGCCTCACATCTAAGTGCTTAAGAATCAACCAATTTATACCAAAACCAGATTGGGTGAACGTTTGCTTTATGCGACTATGTACGGCAGGAAGATTTAAGTTTTAAATAAAAAGGAGGTCTTGTGAACAAGGCCATTGAAATCAGAAAGCTAGGACATCTTGAAGTTATTCAAGCATCCGCACCTTACACGCAGGATCCAACGCGTCTGTTCCACACGCTATGTGAAAACAAGACCGATAGCCTGTTGTTAGAGTCGGCTGAAATCGATTCCAAACAAGACCTTAAAAGCCTGCTCATCGTCGACTCTGCCGTTCGTATTGTTTGCTTCGGTCATACGGTCACCATGACTGCATTAACAGACAACGGTAAAAACCTGCTGGCTCTCTTGAGCGAAAACATTCAGGCTAATGTCAAACAGAGCTTTTCGGGTGATACTCTTACTCTTACATTTGAAGCCCCTTGCGACACACTAGATGAAGACTCCCGACTACGCGAAGCTTCTTCATTTGATGCTCTTCGCTTAGTTCAACACAGCTTTGATATTAGCGAGCAGCATAAACACGCTATTTTTCTTGGCGGCTTATTTGCCTATGACTTAGTAGCAAACTTTGAACCTCTTGGTGAAGCCACGCAAACCAATCAATGTCCTGACTACGTGTTTTATGTGGCAGAGACATTATTAGTCGTCGATCACCAACGCCAGTCTTGCGATTTACAAGCGACTGTTTTCGTTGACCAAGAGCAAAAGGCGACACTCGAAGCACGCATCGAGGAGATCGCCGCGCAGTGTTCCGATCTAAAGCACCTGCCACAAGCATCTAAACTCTCAAACGTCGACGTTGTTCCAAGTGTCTCTGATGAAGATTTTTGCCAAACAGTGCGAGATCTAAAACAATTTGTCGTGAAAGGCGATGTATTCCAAGTTGTCCCTTCACGCCGATTCACATTACCTTGCCCTTCCCCACTTGCTGCGTACAAAGAATTAAAACAGAGCAACCCAAGTCCTTACATGTTCTACATGCAAGATGAACTGTTCACTCTGTTTGGCGCATCACCAGAAAGTGCCCTTAAATACGAAACCGAGACGAACCAAGTTGAAATCTACCCAATCGCTGGCACACGTCGTCGCGGTAAGCGCCCAAATGGCCAGATTGATTTCGACTTAGACAGCCGGATTGAACTAGAGCTGCGTACTGACAAGAAAGAAAACGCTGAACACATGATGCTAGTTGATTTGGCTCGTAACGATGTCGCCCGTATTGCTCAAGCAGGCTCTCGTCACGTAGCAGATCTACTTAAAGTAGACCGCTACAGCCATGTAATGCATTTGGTCTCACGTGTGGTTGGTCAACTGCGTGAAGACTTAGACGCCCTTCACGCCTATCAAGCTTGCATGAACATGGGCACGCTCACTGGCGCTCCTAAAATTCGAGCAATGCAATTGATTCGTGATGTAGAAGGCGCACGTCGTGGCAGCTATGGCGGCGCAGTCGGTTACTTAACCGGTGAAGGTACTCTTGATACTTGTATCGTCATTCGTTCTGCTTATGTGGAAAACGGTATTGCTCAAGTTCAAGCGGGCGCGGGTGTTGTGTTTGACTCTGATCCACAAGCAGAAGCGGATGAAACGCGTGGTAAAGCGCAAGCGGTTATCTCTGCAATTCAAGCAGCCCATTCTAAATCGGCGAACAAGGAGTAGTTGAGATGGCGAACATAGTATTTATCGATAACTTCGACTCGTTTACTTACAACCTAGTGGATCAATTTCGCTCGCTTGGCCATGAAGTTAAAATTTACCGCAACAACATTGCCGCGCAAACAATCGAATCCGCCGTTTCTGCCCTTGATAACCCTGTCGTATTGTTATCTCCTGGCCCAGGCGCGCCATCAGAAGCGGGCTCAATGCCTGAAATCATTCAACGATTAAAAAGCAAAGTGCCAATGATAGGTATTTGTTTAGGCCATCAAGCTATCGTTGAAGCCTACGGCGGCACGGTGGCAGGCGCCGGCGAAATTATTCACGGTAAAGTGTCTATGATGGAACACCAAAACCATCAGACCTACCAAGATTTGCCGTCTCCACTTGCAATCGCCCGTTATCACTCTCTTGTAGCAACAAAGATCCCAAGTGCATTGACGGTAACAGCAGAAGTCGACGATTTGGTGATGTCGGTCGTCCAAGAACAAGACAAAGTGTGCGGCTTTCAGTTTCACCCAGAATCGATCATGACTACTTACGGTGCGACGCTACTGGCAAATGCCATTGAGTGGGCCCTTGAAAAGAATGAGCAGCAATAAGGAAATTATCATGGAACAGATTATTAATAAGCTATATGAGCAACAATCGCTGACTCAAGAAGAGAGCCAACAGCTATTCGATGTCATTATTCGTGGAGAATTGGAGCCGATCTTAATGGCGTCTGCACTGACGGCGCTTAAAATCAAAGGTGAAACACCAGACGAGATCGCCGGAGCGGCCAAAGCATTGTTGGCCAATGCAAACCCTTTCCCACGTCCAGGTTACGACTTTGCTGACATTGTTGGTACTGGCGGCGACGGCCACAACACAATCAATATCTCAACGACCGCAGCATTTGTCGCAGCAGCGTGTGGCTTAAAAGTGGCAAAACACGGTAATCGTAGCGTATCAAGTAAGTCGGGCTCTTCAGACCTGCTTCATTCCTTTGGTATCAACTTAGTGATGAGCGCTGAAGAGACTCGTAGCGCCGTAGACGAACTCGGTGTCGCTTTCTTATTTGCGCCTCAATACCACGGTGGTGTTCGTCATGCGATGCCTGTACGCCAAACTATGAAGACACGCACCATCTTCAACATTCTTGGCCCTCTAATTAACCCGGCACGCCCTAACATTGAACTGATGGGTGTTTACAGCGAAGAGCTTGTTAAACCTATTGCTGAAACCATGCTGCAAATGGGTATGAAGCGCGCTGCAGTTGTCCACGGTAGCGGCTTAGATGAGGTTGCCATTCACGGTGAAACTACGGTTGCTGAAATCAAAGATGGTCAAATCACAGAGTACACATTGACCCCAGCAGATTTTGGCGTTGACGAACATCCGCTAGAAGCAATCAAAGGCGGCGATCCAGACGAAAACAGAGCCATCATCACCAATATATTAACGGGCAAAGGAACAGATGCCCAACTTGGCGCTGTAGCGGTTAATGTGGCATTGTTAATGCGTCTATTTGGTCACGAAGATCTTAAGGCCAACACCCAACAAGCAATTGATGCAATGAACTCTGGCAAAGCATACGAGCTAGTTAAAAAATTAGCGGCTCATGCTTAAGCGCAGCATTAGGGAATATTAGGTAGGACTCATGGCTCACACGAAAGAAAAATTATCAGAGCACGTTTCAGTTAACGAAGCTGAAATGGCTGAAGTATTAGCAAAAATTGTTCGCGACAAATACCTGTGGGTCGCAGCGCGCAAAGAAACTCAACCGCTAGAGACATTTCAATCAGAATTAAGCCCTTCTGATCGTGACTTCTATCAAGCATTAAAAAGTGGCAAAACGGCATTCATTACGGAATGTAAAAAAGCATCACCTTCCAAAGGGTTGATTCGCGAAGATTTTGACTTGGATTACATCGCCTCTGTTTACAACAATCACGCAGACGCCATCTCAGTATTAACCGATGAAAAGTACTTCCAAGGTAACTTTGATTTTCTCCCTCAGGTTCGTCAGCAAGTGAAGCAACCTGTCTTATGTAAAGACTTCATGGTAGATACTTACCAAGTTTACCTTGCACGTCACTACTCTGCTGATGCCGTACTGCTGATGCTGTCAGTGTTGAACGATGAGCAGTACCGTGAACTTGAGCAAGCCGCACACTCTCTCGATATGGGTATTCTGACTGAAGTCAGCAATGAAGAAGAGTTACATCGTGCAGTTAAGCTAGGCGCAAAAGTTATCGGTATTAACAACCGTAATCTACGTGACCTATCAACGGACCTCAATCGTACTAAAGAGCTAGCTCCGACCATTCGAGAGCTTGCGCCAGAAGCCACAGTTATCTCTGAGTCGGGTATTTACACTCACCAACAAGTTCGTGACTTATCCGCGTTCGCAGATGGCTTCTTAATTGGTAGCTCACTCATGGCAGAAGAAAACCTTGAATTGGCGGTTCGCAGCGTAACGCTAGGTGAAAACAAAGTGTGTGGCTTAACTCACCCAGACGATGCAGCGAAAGCGTATAAAGCAGGCTCTGTGTTTGGTGGCTTGATCTTTGTAGAACAATCCAAACGCTATGTGGATTTGGAAGCTGCTCGCCTAACCATGAGCGGTGCTCCTCTAAATTATGTGGGTGTATTCCAAAACCATAATGCTGAATTTATTGCAGAGCGAGTTAATGAACTTGGGCTGAAAGCTGTTCAGCTGCATGGCGAAGAAGACCAACTCTTTATTGATACCTTAAAGCCTCTCTTAAGTGAGCACGTGGAGATCTGGAAAGCGTATGGCGTAACAGACCAAGTGCCCGCTCTAATTGAAAACCACATTGATCGCCACCTATTAGACACCAAAGTTGGCACTCAGACAGGCGGTACAGGTTTAGTGTTCGATTGGTCACTTATCGGCGAGCCAGAAAAAGTAATGCTGGCAGGTGGCATTAACCCGTTCAACGCACAGAAAGCCTCTCAGCAAGGCTGCTTAGGATTAGATCTCAATTCAGGTGTCGAACATTCACCAGGTAAAAAAGATCAAGAAAAGCTGCTGCAGACATTCGCAGCGATCCGCGATTACTAGCGGCAACCCTATTTATTGAGCCGGAAACCCGACTCATACTGAATTAAAGGAAGATGAATCATGGCAAAACTTGATGCCTACTTTGGCGAATACGGTGGTCAATATGTACCGCAAATCTTAGTTCCAGCCCTAGAGCAACTCGAACAGGCGTTCATTGATGCGCAAGAAGACCCTGAGTTTCGTAGTGAGTTCATGGGTTTGTTGCAGGAGTATGCTGGACGTCCAACGGCATTGACGCTCACTCGTAACTTAACCAAAGGCACCAAAACCAAACTGTACCTAAAACGTGAAGACTTACTGCATGGCGGAGCACACAAAACTAACCAAGTTCTTGGTCAAGCACTGCTTGCAAAACGTATGGGTAAAGAACAGATCATTGCAGAAACGGGCGCAGGTCAACACGGCGTTGCAACGGCACTGGCTTGTGCGCTTCTAGGTCTTAAATGTCGCGTGTACATGGGTGCAAAAGACGTTGAGCGTCAGAGCCCGAACGTATTTCGTATGAAGCTAATGGGCGCGGAAGTTATTCCTGTTCATTCAGGTTCTGCAACGCTAAAAGATGCGTGTAACGAAGCGCTACGTGATTGGTCTGGTAGCTATGAAGATGCACACTACCTATTAGGTACTGCTGCTGGCCCTCACCCATTTCCAACCATCGTACGTGACTTCCAACGTATGATCGGTGAAGAAACAAAGAACCAAATTTTAGCTCGTGAAGGTCGCCTACCAGATGCGGTTATCGCATGTGTCGGTGGCGGTTCAAACGCAATCGGTATGTTTGCTGATTTCATTGAAGAAGAATCTGTTCGACTGATCGGTGTAGAGCCTGCGGGTAAAGGTATTGATACCGACCAACACGGCGCGCCGCTAAAACATGGCAAGACGGGTATTTTCTTTGGTATGAAAGCACCGTTAATGCAAGATTCTAACGGACAAGTTGAAGAGTCTTACTCTGTGTCTGCGGGCTTAGATTTCCCGTCAGTTGGTCCACAGCACGCACACCTTAATGCGATTGGTCGCGCAGAATACGACAACGTAACTGATGATGAAGCGCTAGAAGCATTCCAAGAATTGGCTCGCAGCGAAGGTATTATCCCTGCACTGGAGTCTTCTCACGCCCTTGCCCACGCTTTGCGCATGGCTCGCGAAAATCCAGAGAAAGAGCAACTGTTAGTAGTAAACCTATCCGGTCGTGGCGATAAAGACATCTTCACTGTCCACGATATTTTAGAACAGAAAGGAGTGATCTAATGAACCGTTATCAAGCGATGTTTGAGCGCCTAAACGAGAAAAACCAAGGCGCATTCGTACCGTTCGTGACGGTTTGCGATCCTAACCCTGAACAGTCTCTTAAGATCATGCAAACATTGGTAGCCGCAGGTGCCGATGCCCTAGAGCTAGGTATTCCGTTTTCTGATCCTTTAGCAGATGGCCCAACTATCCAAGGTGCCAATATCCGAGCATTGGATTCAGGTGCAACACCGGATATCTGTTTTGAGCAAATTGGCAAAATCCGCGCAGAAAACCCAGACCTTCCTATCGGGCTACTAATGTACGCAAATCTGGTTTTTGCTCGCGGTATTGATAGCTTTTACCAGCGCTGTGCGAAAGCAGGGATTGATTCAGTATTAATTGCGGACGTACCGACCAATGAAAGTGGTGAGTTTATTGCTGCGGCGAAAAAGCATGGTGTTGACCCTATCTTTATTGCACCGCCAACAGCTTCTGACGAGACACTAAAATCTGTTGCGGAGCTAGGTGGTGGATACACTTATCTGCTTTCTCGCGCCGGCGTAACAGGGGCAGAAACCAAGGCGAACATGCCTGTTGGCCACATGCTAGAGAAGCTAAACCAGTATGATGCACCACCAGCACTACTAGGCTTTGGTATTTCAGAGCCAGCCCAAGTCAAAGAGGCGATTGAATCTGGTGCTGCAGGGGCGATCTCTGGCTCTGCCGTTGTGAAGATCATCGAATCTAATGTCGAACAGCCTCAGCAGATGCTTGATCAACTCGAAAACTTTGTCACTTCAATGAAAGCGGCGACTCAGAAGTAATCTCACGCCTGAAAGCACTAAAAAAGCCAGTAGTTCCAAACTACTGGCTTTTTATTTGTTCAATCATTACGCCCGACTACGCCGTTGTCTGACTACTCGATAGTTAATCGCAGCAAAGTAGTCCTCTCTAAAACGTTTATCTTCCAACATCAAATGAGGAACATATAAACGGACGATAGAGCCCGCCACTGCAACCGTTTTAGAGCTGCTACTTACAATGAAAGAGATATTGCCCTTTTTACGTGTGACACCATGATGAAAGATAGGAGTATGGTTTGGATTAAGCCCTTTGACCAATTCAAAGCCAAACAGTGATAGCCCCTTCCCCGGCATCGAGATCGTTTCTTTAAACTCGACCTCAACCAATTTAGGTTCAGAATGAACCACCTCATACAGTTGATCGACTTTCTCTTTCACCGAAGCGGAGAACACCCACTCATTCAAAATTGGTTCCCATTTACCGCCTAACTTAACGCAAGTACGATAAGTGAAATTGTTCTTACGGCCCGCATTAAGGGTACAGATATCGATACATCCCTGCTCTGCAAAAGGCAACGTCAGCTTAAAGACACTGTCACGGCCATAGTGAACATATCGGTCAGTGATCTCTTCAACGTGAAGACGATGAAAGCCGAGTGGCATATCTTCACTAAACTCATCAATCACAATGCGGCAATGCATACCTTCAACAAGGCACAGAAAGTAAAGTTCGCGCTTTTCTAAGATTTCGAATTCGCGCATTAGTGGTTCTCAGTATCTTTTCTGATTCGGTCTGCTAATTTCTGTTGTTCAAGAGTCAACGCGTCATCTTCACTGATCTCTTCAAACTCAGGCTCTTTGTCTTGGAGCATCTTCTTAATGCGTTCACCGTATTTATTGTCGAAAGCGCGCCCTTCTGCGATTTCAGCTTCGCGACGTTTGTCATGCTCAGTTGGCGTCAAACTATCAATAGAATCCGAAATCGAGTCTTGCTTCTCGGCAATCTTAATATCCATATCCGCTAGCACAACTTCACGGAACCATTGGGTATAACGACGGTTGAATTCAGACTCAAAATACTTGTCAGAGAAATTACGAACCTCGGTCATTTTGTAGCGTTTAATATAGCGCTCCACTCGATTTAACTGCTCAACAGGTACCGGATTGTGAAACAGTCGTTGCCTTGCTTCATACATGGTTTCTTTGGTTGGAGAATCTGCAAGTTGGCTTAGGCGAACCAAAGACGGTGGCCACTCTTTGTCTTCATCCAAGCGCTCATATAAGTTCGCTTCCAATCGTTTATAACCGTCCGCAGTCAGCGATGCTGCAAAGGCCATAAAGCTTCTATCCGGTTCGTCACCGAAGAAGTAAGTAAACTTAGACCCGAACGCTTGCATCAGCATTGACCAAACACGAAGAATTTGAGCTTTCTGCTCTTTCGTTTGGTATTGCTGTAAGTTTTGCTCTGCTTTGGCGCTTAAAAAACCTTTTGACGCTTGTGTCTGTTGCTGCGCTGGCATAGACGATTTATTTTGGCCATAGGCATTACTAACAGCCGTGCTTTTCGCCATTTTACTTTTACGCAGCAATAGCTCTTCAAACGATTCACCAACCTCGGCAATCCCTTTGGGTTTATTGTATTCATTGCTCATAGTCATTCACCGATCGGTTGATTGTTTTAGTCGTCGAATCTTGATAAGTAGTTTGAAGCTTTTTCCTCAAACTCACTCAATGCAGATTGTCGCACTGCGCGAGTAGTATTGCCACGCTTGCCATCACCAAAAGCTTGGTCTTTGAAGTAATCGATTTTTTGATGCAGACGGTTGGTCAGCTGCTTTAACGAGAAAATCTTCTCTCCCGACTCATGCACGTCTACGACCAAAGAGTCCCAGATCTCTTTTCTGCCTAGAACCCCTTTTTGGAACATTATCGCTTCCGCCCAATCGGGCACTTTTTCCATATGGATTTCTAGCACATTATATTGTTTGCGCTGTGCGCTTGGATCTAATGGAGCAATCTGAGAGCGTTGAGAACGGTTTAACTTGCCACGATTATTTTGCTTATTGGCGTGAAGGCGCTCTTGCTGTTGCTGTACTTGAGCAAGTAAATCATCTTGTTCAGAGTAACTTGGCGCTGAATAAGATTGCTGTTCAATAAGCAACTTACCCGAAAATGTCTCACTACCTTTACCTTGATTTGGGTTTAGGGCGATTAAAGGTGAAGAAGGTGAAATAAAATGGCGTAAAACCGTACTGACAATACCTTCAGCGAGCCCAGTAAGTTCACGTAACTCCGCAATCGAAGTTTCAAAGTTACCTTTGTTATCAGCAATTTCAGCGAGAGCTAAGACAATCAATTTGTCTTCTGCTTTATTGGCTTTGAATTTCCACGCTATATTTGTCAAATGGCTCGACATAGTACACTTCACCCTAGATGGTTAACGGTTAATTATCTTCGAGATACCATTATTAATCAATGAACAATCCCCCCGTAGCAGTCATACCTCACTAACCAACCCTCAATGTTAATGGCAAGCATCAACTTTGTTTCTTTCTCGCCTAGAACCGTTATTTCTACACACTTAAAAAAACAAATTTTGTTATGAACTCTTTTTCTTAACACAACGCTCGAAAAGATCCATTTATTAACAACCGCACGAATCACTCAGCCTATCAACACCAATTACCTTATAAATTATAGAGCCTAAAACATAAGCCAAACCAATAGCAAACGATTACTATCGAGCAAAAAACTAGCAAATGTCAATAAAAGTGATAATAACCCTCTGTTTGGTGAGCGACTCATATTGCCAATTGTAAAAGAAACGTGTAAAAAGCGAGACGAAATTATTATCTATCAAAATTATCAATGATGGTGGGTAATTCTAGGATTTTAAATTTAATTAGCACAGAGGTTATGGAAGTGTTAAAAGAAAAGAGTTTATTAGGCAACATTGGTGTGCAAGTTGTGATTGCCATGATCGTCGGTACAGCGGTCGGTGCATTCATGGGCGAGAGCGCGACTATGTTTGCTCCACTGGGTGCGATTTTTATCAACCTAATTAAAATGTTGGTGATTCCTTTAGTCGCTGTTGCCCTGATTTCAGGCGCTGCAGGTCTAGGTAATAGCCAATCTGCGGGCAAAGTTGGCTTAGTTACTCTAGGTTACTTCGGCCTTACATCTGCTCTTGCTGTCGCACTTGCTCTATTCATGGGCGAAGTTTTCAAACCGGGTATGGGTATTGACCTGTCTGGCGTTGAAGGCATGTTCTCAGCAGAGTACGCTTCAAAAGGTGAACTACCTACTTTCTGGGCGACCATCACTGGTATGATCCCAACCAACGTTTTCCAATCACTGAACGAAGCTAACATCCTGCAAATCCTTGTATTCTGCATGTTCTTTGGTATTGCTATTTCACAGCAAGCAAAAGAAAAACGTGATCCAATTATTAATGGCGTAAACGCGATTGTTGATGCAATGGTTTGGATGATCAACAAAGTCATGATCATCGCACCTATCGGCGTATTTGGTCTGATGGCTGAAGCGGTGGGTACTTTTGGTTTCAGTGCGCTAATGGTTGTCTTCAAACTATTCATCGTTTACGTAGCAGCGATCTTAATCTTCGGTTTCGTCGCTTACCCGTTAATGGTTCACATCTTCACTAAGACATCAGCGAAGAAATTCCTAACAGCAATGAAGAAACCTCAAGCGGTTGCGCTGTCTACTGCGTCTTCAATGGCAACACTACCTGTTACACTAGATACGGTTGAGCATGAACTAGGTGTTAGAAACTCAACAGCATCATTTGTACTGCCTCTTGGCGCAACCATCAACATGTCGGGTAACGCGATTTACTACGGCCTAGTTGCGATCTTCTTTGCACAGCTGTTCAACATTGACCTAGGCATGGGCGCGTACATCGCGATCATTATTACGTCTACACTAGGTGCAGTTGGCCAAGCAGGTGTTCCTGGTCCTTCATTCCTTGTTGTAGCGGTACTACTTGCGGCAGGTATTCCAATTGAAGGCCTACCACTTCTATTCGCGTTAGACCGTATCTTTGACATGATTCGTACAGCTCTGAACATCACTGGTGATGCAGCATGTGCCGTTATCGTTGATGCGCTTATCGAAGACGAAGCAAAAGAAGCTGAGCTAGAAAAGCAACAAGCTTAATAGCTATTTAGGCTTATGATGAAGAGCTATTTAGAAGATAGCTCTTCATCCATTTCAAGTGATTAAGCTAGGTTAACTATCGAAAACGTTTTCTAACAAGCAAGAAGTGATCTTCCCACCTTTAAAGTTTGTTGTATCCATTTGCCCACTATCGTGTTTGTACGATATTTCATTTAACAAACCAGTACCTTTAACCGTAATATCCCTGATACCCATCCGATTTAAATCTTCGATGGAATAGTACCAACCATCTGTTTTTTGGCTAACTTGGCAGCTGTTTTCTATTGTTTGCCCATAGGAAGTAATTTGCTGATCGACACCCACATAGCCAAAAAAAGCGGTTTCTTTAATACGTAGGCGATTCAAATAAGCTTTAAACTCGGCTCTGTCTTTCTTCGGTACACTCAATTCCCATAACTCATCGGATTGCTTCGTTCCACCATGCCAACCGATCAAAGAGTTCGTGTTGATCACCACACTTTTTGCTGCAGGTAAAATGTAATTGGCACAAGATGAAAAACACAACTCGCTCACTTCTACTATGAGATCGTGCTCTTTGACAAAATAGCCGAACTCAATTCCAACCGACATTTCTCCGCCAGTGCTGGTAATTTTGAGTGTTTTAATTGGCTTGTTGCTTTCACGAACCACTCGCATTGCTTCGAGTACAGTTTCTCCGGTGATCATTCCATCGTAAACGAGCGTATCACCAACGACTAAAACTTTATAAGCCGGAGGATAAAAGGTTGCTATGTTCTGACAACCAACCAGAGAAAAGAGGGGAACTAAAGCGGACATAAACCTTAATTTCATATCACCTTCCATTGCGAGTAATTTATTCATGCTTAATGACTTAAGGTTTATCAGCGAAAAAACACTACCTATAGCTAATCCATTCAAGGGAACAGCCTCGCTCGAAAACCACCATGACTTTATAATATCTGCCCATTTTCATGGTTTAACGGAACCTAGCTTTTTTTGCGAGAGATATCTAAGGCAAACTCATACCGTTAGAAGCATTAACAGAATCAACGTTATTTCAACGACAATAACTGTTTAACCTGCTCAATCGTTTCTTTCGCATCTTGGTAGTTTATTGGTAGCTCAATAATGGAGTCTGAGGCAAGTACAAACAGTGAAGGGAAGCTGTTTCCACCAATACTCCTGGCATATTTGATCTCATCAAACAGTGCTTGATTAAGCGCATCTGAAAAATAGTCTTCTTTAAAACGCTCTATATTGAGACCAAGATCTTGTGCAAGTTCTAAAAGGATATGATCATCGCTTGGGTTTTTCGCCTCTAGGTAATAGGCTTTTTGAATAGCTGAAACCATCGCGACTTCTTGGTTTTGTTTGCGGGCAGCCAGCGCAGCTCGGCATGATGGGTAAGTCGAGCGCCTTGGGGTGTTCTTGGTCCAAAACTCATAGTTAAACTGAGTACCGAGAAAGCTTTCAATTTTCTTCCAGTAAGAAGCAATCTGTTGCTGCATCTCTATAGGCATAGGCTCATTGGAATCCGGTGATAATCCGCCGACGACGTATTGTACCTCTATCACCTCTTTGAGCGCTTCAGTGACTTGTTTCCAGACTGGTTGAAAACCCCAGCACCAAGAACACATCGGGTCGTAAACGTAATACAGCTTGTATTGGGTCATCATTTTTACTCATTGAGACAGAATATCACTCTACGTTACTCGATTTTCCATCCCAAACTCAATCCTACTTATTTATAAGTTCTACTTAACTTAAGCGCCAACTCCACTACACTCATTAGTATGAAATCATCGGAGATAGCTATGAACTATTTTATTAAAGGGTTAATTGCTTTCAGTTTGATATTCAATGCTCCTGCACATGCAAATAAAGTGACTATCATCTGTGAAGAAGGCATGTATCCATTCTCATGGAGTGAAGGCAATATCGCTCGAGGAATCGTCGTTGAACTCGTACAAGCCATGTTGGATGAGATGAATAGAACAGATACCGTTTTGATCTACCCTTGGTCACGAACATACAAAGCAGGGCTGACCGTACCCAACACTCTCATTTGTACTATGGCAAAAACCAAACAACGGGAAGCACTGTTTAAGTGGGTAGGAGAAGTGTTCTCAAGCCCTCCTGTTTTATTGGCTTTGAAAAGCAGAACAGATATTGAGGCAGACTCTCTCGAAGACCTTAAAAAATATCGTATTGGTACCCATCGAGCTTCTTTTCGTGAAAAACACCTAATCAGCAAAGGCTTTGTTGTTGGAGAAAACCTTGTTCCTGAAAACAATAACAACATAAATTATCGTAAGTTGAACAAAGGTAGAATTGACTTATGGTCAGTGCCTTTACTGCTCGCCTACGAGATCATCGAGGAGGAAGAGCTCGACCCAGAAGAGGATCTTCAAATTATCTATACCTTGAAAGAATTACCTCAAGGGCAAGATATGGCATTTAATATAGAAACCCCAGATGAGATCGTCGACGCTTTCCGCCACACTCTAAAAACACTCAAGGAAAACGGCACTTATGATCGAATCATGAGCAAGTATATAGACAAGCAATTACCCCCATCTCACACCAAGAATTAGGTGATAGCGAAGATACAAAACGTTGTGTTACATTAAGAAGAAATCTTGTTTACGCCAATAATGTAGGTGACATATGTCTTCTGATTACAACGGTTCCAGTGCAGCGTATGCTCGCAAAGAGCAGGGCTACCGTGAGAAAGCGTTGAAGCTTTACCCATGGGTTTGTGGTAAATGTGCACGCGAATTTGTCTACTCCAATTTACGTGAATTAACGGTTCACCACGTTGATCACAACCACACAAACAATCCAGAAGATGGCAGTAACTGGGAGCTTCTTTGCCTCTATTGTCATGATCATGAACATTCAAAATATCTAGATCACGAACGCTATGGGGTTGAAGCCACCGCTCGACTTGATGACCACCAGACGGCAACCCACAATCCATTTGCCGACCTGGCGAACATGATGAAGAAAAAGTAATTTGCGCAGTAATGACTCAATATAAAAATGGCGACCTCATAGGTCGCCATTTTTTATTCTTTCACTTCATTAAAGGAAGTGCAGCGTCGCGTTAACCGTAAAGCTATCAACGTTGTTACCACTGCCGTCAATTTCGAAGCCAAACGACTGGTAACTTGCACCCACTGTTAGACCAGGGAAAATGTTGTATTCCGCACCTACACCGTACATAAGACCAACACCTGAATCATTAGAAATACTGCTTAGGCTACCAGTGTATTCTACGTTGTAAGTGTTAATACCACCTTTGGCGTAAATATGTAGAGGACCAAAATCAATACTTGGCTTAGCCGCTGCGTAGAAAGAGCTAAAGTCAGCACTACCGCTTGTATTGCGCGCTTCTAAATCGATCGAACCATGGTTGAAATAACCCGCTTCAAGGCCAATAAATGGCAGAATGCCAGTGCCAACATGCAAACCATAAGCAGTTGAACTTTCGCTCTCTAAGTTAGATTTACCACCTTGAATACCAGCGTAAAGCCATGAGTCTGCGTGTGCAGACGCTGATACGCCCATAACCATAAGAGCTAAAAGTGTTTTTTTCATTTTTTATATCCCAAACACATAAGAAACAACATACCATATAGGTAAATAAAAATACCCAGCCACTCTGCTGGGTATTTCATCTCAAGAAGAGTGCCTAATTATAGGAAGTGGAACGTCGCGTTAATCGAAAAGTTCTTCACATCATCTTCTTTCATAGAGAATACGCTGTAGCTCGCACCCAAAGAAATTGGACCAGCCATGAAGTACTCGGCACCTACGCCATACATCATGTCGATCTCTTCTTCTTTAAAGTTCGCGCTACTGTCTTCGATTTTGTAAGAGTGTAAGCCCGCTTTCGCGTAAACATGGAGTGGACCAAAATCGATACTTGGTTTTGCCGCAAAATAGATAGCAGAACCTTCCAAATCTAGGTCTTTGCCATCGTAACGTGCATCAGTAAACTCGCCAAACGTCTGATAACCGGCTTCTAAACCAATAAATGGAAGAATACCTGTACCCACATGGATGTTGTACGAGGAAGCCGTTTCTCCACCCACATCTGCTTGGCCGACACTTGCACTACCGTAAATCCAAGAGTCCGCAGAAGCTGTTGCCGATGCGCCAATCAGAGCTAGCGCTAGTAGTGTCTTTTTCATAGTTAACCTTCTTTAAGTATCCGTTCGCAGTGGAAGCTGAGCGGCAATCCACTGCCAATTTCCGTCAAAAAACTACCCTTTGCTAATTTTAATGCAAATTACATACCTAACAAGCATCTATTGCATTTTTAACGCGCTTATCTGATACCGGATAAGGGGTACCAAGCTGTTGAGCAAAATAACTGACTCTGAGCTCTTCCAGCATCCAACGTACTTCTTTGACGTTGTCAGGAACAGCAACACCTTTCGGGATCTTGTTCAGCAGCTCTTTATAGTCACTTGCCACAGTTTCAATCTTAAGCATGTGCAATCGGTCTTTATTTGGATCCGTCGGCAATTTCTCCATTCGACGTTCAATCGCTTTCATGTATCGCAAGATATCTGGCAGACGCTTCCAACCGCACTCTGTTGCAAAACCTTTAAAGATAAGGCTTTCGATTTGCGCTTTAATATCTGACAACGCAAAAGCCATGCTGAAGTCTATTCTACCTTTTAATTTTTTATTGATATTGAACGCGGTCGTCAAAATTGTCTCGACCTGCTGAGCAATGTCTACTACGGTATCACCCAGTTCAGCGCGAACGTGTTCTTTCAGCGCTTCAAACTGCTCTGCTTCCCAAACCAAACCGCCTTTTTCTTCAATCAGCTTATCAACACCACAAGCGATACAGTCATCGATAAGATCCAGAACTTTTCCATAAGGGTTAAAATAGAGGCCCAATTTGGACTTATTCGGCAGGTTTGAGTGTAAATACTTAATCGGAGATGGCACGTTAAGTAAAACCAAACGACGCTGACCTGCTTTCATTGCGGAGATCTGCTCTTGCTCGGTTTCGTAAAGCTTAATTTCAACGCTGTCTTTACTATCAACAATCGCCGGATACGCTTTCACTTCATAACCACCACGTTTTTGCTGATACACTTTAGGCAACTCGCCAAAGCTCCAAGTATGCAATCCCTGTTGTTCAATATCGTCATCAGCAACTTTCGACAGTGTCTCTTGAACCTTATCTTTTAGGCTGTCTTTGAGCTCATGCAAATCACGATGTTCTTTCAGCTTGCGATTGCGGTGATCTACTGCACGGAAGGTTACTTTTAAGTGATCAGGAACTTGGTCTAACTTCCAATCCTCACGCAGTACTTCAACCCCTGTCATACGACGAAGTTCTTTCTCTAACGAATCGAGGAGTGGCGCTTCCATTGGCGTAGTTCGAGCTAAGAACGCATCAGCATAGTTTGGCGCAGGAACAAAATTCTTACGAATCGTCTTCGGCAACGCTTTAATCAAACTCACCACCAACTCATGGCGTAAACCTGGGATCTGCCAATCAAAACCAGAAGGTTCTACTTGGTTAAGGATCGGTAGTGGCAAATGCACTGTCACACCATCGTTATCTTCACCCGGTTCAAATTGATAGCTCAATTTCAGCTTGAGGCCGTTTTGATGCCAGAAGTTTGGATAATCTAAATCTGTAACATGGCTTGCATCGCCTTTAAACAGCATCTCTTTTTCAAAGTTAAGCAGTTCGCTGTTTTCTTTTGACGCTTTCTTCCACCATGTATCAAAGTGTTTTCCTGACACGACTTCTGTACCAACACGTTGGTCATAGAAATCAAACAGCTCATCATCATCCACAAGGATGTCACGACGACGAGATTTATGTTCTAGCTCTTCAACTTCTTGTAGCAATTTACGGTTTTGTTTAAAGAAAGCGTGTTTGGTTTCCCACTCCCCTTCTACCAGTGCACTACGAATAAACAGCTCGCGACTCACAACAGGATCGATACTGCCATAGTTCACCAAACGCTTCGGTACGATCGGCACTCCATATAGCATCACTTTTTCATGAGCCATCACTGCGGCACGCTTCTTAGACCAATGCGGCTCACTGTAGCTACGCTTGATCAAGTGCTTCGCTAGCGGCTCAATCCACTCTGGTTGGATTTTGGCAATAATGCGACCCCAGAGTTTTGAAGTTTCCACCAGCTCAGCAGACATGATCCATTTAGGTTGCTTCTTAAACAGGCCAGACGCAGGAAAAATATGGAAACGAGCGTTACGAGCACCCTGATAATCATTCTTTTCCTGATCTTTCATACCAATGTGTGAAAGCAAACCAACCAAAATCGCACTATGAACACTTTGGTAATTTGCTGGCTCGCTATTGAGTTTAAAGTCCATTTCGCGCATCGACTGATGCACTTGGAAGTAAACATCTTGCCACTCACGAACTCGCAAGTAGTTTAAGTAGTCCTGTTTGCATTGTTTACGGAACTGATTGCTCGATAGATCTTTTTGCTGCTTCTGAATGTAATCCCACAAGTTAACAAACGTAAGAAAGTCCGACTCTTCATGGAAGAATCGACGATGTTTATCGTCAGACGATTGTTGCTTGTCACTTGGTCGCTCTCGTGGATCTTGAATAGATAGTGCAGAGGCGATGATCATCAGCTCTTTCAGGGCGCCATATTTAGGCGCTTCCAAAACCATACGTGCCAATCGCGGATCGATAGGCAAACGCGCAAGTTGTCGTCCAGTTGGCGTTAAGCGTTTTTTTGGATCTTTCGCTGCAGGGTTGATTGCACCCAGCTCTTCAAGCAATCTCACACCGTCTTGGATGTTGCGTTTATCTGGCGCTTCAACGAATGGGAAAGCTTCAATATCACCCAGCCCCAGTGCCGTCATCTGCAAGATAACCGATGCTAAGTTAGTACGCAGGATCTCTGGATCAGTAAACTCCGGGCGTGACTCGAAATCTTCTTCCGCGTACAAGCGAATACAGATACCCTCTTCCACACGACCACATCGACCTTTACGCTGGTTAGCACTCGCTTGAGATACTGGCTCAATTGGAAGACGCTGAACCTTAGTACGGTAGCTATAGCGACTAATGCGCGCTGTACCTGGATCAATCACGTACTTGATGCCAGGAACCGTTAACGAGGTTTCCGCCACGTTAGTTGCTAGTACAATTCGGCGACCTGCGTGTGGTTGGAAAATCTTATTCTGTTCACCAGCAGATAAACGCGCATAAAGCGGGACAATTTCCGTGCTTTTCAGATTACGTTTTGAAAGTGCACCTGCGGTGTCGCGGATCTCACGTTCACCATTCATGAAAATTAGGATGTCACCCAAGCCTTCATCGCAAAGCTCATCTACGGCTTCGAAAATACCTTCAAGCTGATCACGATCGACATCGTCGTCACCACGTAATGGGCGGTAGCGAGTTTCAACTGGGTAAGTACGACCTGATACTTCAATAATCGGCGCATTGCTAAAGTGCTTTGAGAATCGCTCTGGGTCGATAGTTGCCGATGTGATGATCACTTTTAGGTCAGGTCGGCGTGGTAGCAACTCTTTTAGATAACCCAAGATAAAATCGATGTTTAAGCTGCGCTCGTGCGCTTCATCGATAATGATGGTGTCATATTGATTTAGAAAACGGTCATGTTGAATCTCAGCCAGCAAGATACCGTCTGTCATCAATTTAACTTGCGTGTTCTCAGAGATCTGGTCGTTAAATCGAACCTTATAGCCGACAAATTCGCCGAGCTTGGTTTCCATCTCTTCGGCAATGCGGTTAGCAACCGAGCGAGCCGCAAGACGACGTGGCTGGGTGTGGCCAATCAGACCAAACTTGCCACGGCCAAGCTCTGCACAAATTTTGGGTAGCTGGGTCGTTTTACCCGAGCCTGTTTCACCTGCGACGATAACCACTTGATTCTCTTCAATTGCTTTTGCAATGTCGTCACGCTTTTGGCTAACAGGTAAGATTTCAGGATATTCGATAGTTGGACGCTCGCTCGCTCGCTGCTCAACATCCATCATTGATTTGGCAATATCTAATGCTATTTCGTCAAACACGGCGTTACGCGAGGCTTCTTTTTTAATCTTGCTTGCCCCAGCAATACGCTTACTTAAACGAAATCTATCTTTCAGCATGCACTGTTCGAGTGCCTTGCGAAGAGACGCCGTGCTATTAGCCTGAGCTTTCTCTTCAGGTGCGGCGATTTTTTTTGGCTGTGACGAAGTCAAAGCGTTTCCTATTCTTTTCATTACATAAAACTGGGCGAATTGTATCACAAGCTATTTGGTCGATTGAAAAAAAACGCCCACAACCTTTCGGTGGTGGGCGCTGTTCGTTCATTTCAAGCGTTAGAAATCAAACTGCAAGTAGACCGTATTGTAGTTACTGCCACCTTTAATTCGACCGAACTGAGATGCTTTTTCAAAAATAGCGCTGCGGTGATGCAATGAGTAACCAAACCACATGTTATTGAGTTCAGGTGCGTTAAACAGGTCACCCATATTCACATCAAATGAGAAATCCAGATAGTTCAATAAGTGGCTCGCGGTATAGCCTTTTCTATCCATTTCGTCTTGTTCGATATAAGTAACGTTATCGATGTAAGACAGGCCTTCCGCAACACCAAAGCGCCACTTGGTTGGCCAATCTATGGTGTAATACGCTTTAATGGCAGCAACATACTCGGTGCTGGCTGATTGCACATCTGAAGACCAATGGTGAACAATACCTGGCGTCACATAAATATCGAGTGGTAATCCAAACAGTTCATCCGTTAATGGATGCCCATAAAACAATGACGTTAACTGGTTGTTGTATTTATCTTTTTCGCTTTCAAACGCGAAAATCTCTCCAATATTTGAAGGTGTCGCCCAACCATGAGCCACACGCCAATAACGCTTGTTAGTTAACTCAGATTTAGGCGCTTTGGTTTTATCGTTGAAGAAACCAAAACCAACAAAAAACTCACCTTCAAAACGGTCTTCCACAATTGATGAACTGTAAGCATTGTCATCAAGACGAGTCACGCTAGTAGAGCCTAACAAGTAGAGATTAGAAATGACGTGGTAACGCGCATCAATTCCGATATTTACATCCATACCAGCGCCGACTCGGTCACCGCCATACTCAGAGAAACCATAGTAAACGCTGTTAAACTCTGCTTCTTTGTAGCGCAAAGTAACACTCGGCTTAAACTCCCAATCTCCAGATTCAAACTCTCCTGACACACGGAAGTTACCATGAAGACGATACTCATCATCGGTCATAAACTCGGTATCAATATGCCAGCTCTCATCCATTTTATAGCGCGCTTGCAAACCGAAATCAGCGGAGTCCCCTTCATTAATATTCTGATAAGACTTAGGAATATCAACAAACCTTAGACGAGTCAGTGCATTTAGCTGCCACTTTTCATCGTCTGATTCATATAAATGTATCCCACCTTCAGTACCATCGATGAACACATAATCGTTCTCGAAATACATCATTGGTACAAAAGTGCTTACTGTTTGATCACCACCCTCTGTATTAAACGGAATCGACCCCGTTCGATACATGGCAGCGATACCCCACTCTTGCTCACTGATCGATTTTGATTCCGCTGCAAACAATGTTGTTGAAAGACATGCTGCGCCAATACCCACTGCTACGCGGCAAATTTTCCACTGATTTATCATTTTTTTGTCCTGAAGGCTCAATATTTGACCTATTGAGTCACTTAATGCTTATGATTAATAGTAATTCGTCGTTAAAATAAGAATATATGTTCTCCTATATCATTTAATTGTGAAAGCATCAAAGTTAAAGAATTTACTAGAATCTCTTCCTAAAGACATCGATCCTGAAGTTGTCTGCGGTGAAATGTGGTTACCCGAGCGTTTAGTTGGCACCCAACTTGACGGTGAATTACTGTTTTTGGAATTTGACTCTGCACCAGAGGATTCTCAAGGAGAGGAAGAAGGTCGCGGCTTTGTTGAGCACGAAATTGAAATGATCCGACACCGCTTTGAACAGATGTTAGATGAAAGCTCTGACACTAAAACCAAAGCAGATGCTATGCTCGCGTTATTCTTAATGGGCCATGAGCTATCAAGCTCGGAAGTAATCGAAATTCTTGAAGACCCAGACGTACCCAACGACCCTACAGAGCAATGATGACACCTGAGAACTTACCGTTTGTAATCGCCGGTCCTATTCTACGTAAAGCAACGCCAAGCCAACTTGTTTTTTGGCTAGTCACCAGTGAACCACTTAGCGGCCAATTTACACTTTTTCACTCGATTGATGACGGCGAAATATACTCAGCTAACCTAGAAGATTGTCAATCGATTCAGGTGGGCACACAAGCGTATGTCACCTTAGCTGATTTTCGTTTCGACTTCCTAGCCAATACGGCACTAAGTTATGACTTTGAAACTCAGTACGGTAAGTTGTCCAAGCTCGTACCTCATATACTCTATCGTGATGAAAACCGCCCTAGCCTGATTATTTCCACCAAAGCGGATTATGTATTGCACGGCTCTTGTCGTAACCCTCATCATCCAAGCCCCGATGCACTTGTAGCAGCAGACAAAAAAATTGAACTGCAAGCGATAGAGCAACGCCCTGACTTATTGATGATGAGTGGGGACCAGATTTACGCCGACCATGTCGCGGGCCCTACTCTGGATGCCATTGATCAAGTCATCGATCTATTGGGGTTACCTAAAGAAACATTTGTTGATAGCCCGATTCAAGACTGTAATGAACTGCGTCAACACCCTGAATTTTACTATGGCCGCGATAAGATCTTGCCCCACTATGTTGATGACGGGCATTGGCTTACGCGTCTATTACCTCACCGTAATACACCTATTTTCAGCTCACGAGAATGTGAAAATCACCTAGTGACCTTCTCCGAATTTTTCGCTATGTATCTATTGGTTTGGTCACCAAGCCTTTGGGCTGCGATCAATTCTAGCCGCTTACAAGACAAAGCGTTCACTCATAGTGGTAAAAAGCTGAGCCCTAGTTGGCAGCAAAAGTGGCGTGATGAAAAAGCGATTATTGATGAGTTTGTTTCAGGGTTACCTAACGTTCAACGTTTATTTGCTCACATCCCGACTTACATGATTTTCGATGATCACGATGTCACTGATGATTGGAACCTTACGATAGGCTGGGAAAAAGCCGCTTACGAGAACCCATTTTCTAAGCGCATCATAGGTAACGGGTTAATTGCCTATTGGCTGTGTCAAGGTTGGGGCAACGAGCCAGATAACTTCAATCAAGAGTTTCTGGATGTCGCGACAAAATATTTTGAATCCGCGTCAGCAAACACTCAAGACATATTCATTCAATACCTGTACAGTTTTGAAAGGTGGCATTACACCATTCATACCTCGCCGAAAGTAGTCGTGCTCGATACGCGAACTCGACGTTGGCGCTCAGAATCCCGTATGAACAAACCATCGGGCCTCATGGACTGGGAGGCGATGATTGAGTTTCAGCATGAACTCATGCATCAAGATAAAGTCATTATCGTTTCAGCAGCACCCATGTTTGGGGTAAAGTTCATTGAAACACTGCAAAAAGGGATGACAACTCTAGGACAACCATTAGTAATCGATGCAGAAAACTGGATGGCACACCCAGGCAGTGCCAATACCTTGTTGAGCATATTTACACACACGAAAACTCCAACCAATTTTGTGATTTTGTCTGGCGATGTTCACTACTCCTTTGCCTACGATATTAAACTGCGCTTTCGCAAAAGCAGCCCTAATATCTACCAAATCACCTGCAGCGGCTTTAAAAATCAGTTTCCAGAGCCTCTACTAGGAATTTGCGATCATACCGATAGGTTACTTTACTCACCTCGCTCACCTCTCAACTTCTTGACCAAACGTAAACGACTTAAAATAAAGAAGCGAGACCCAAACACACCGGGTGTACGTCGACTGGTCAATACCAGTGCTATTGGGGAGCTTAAGCTCGACGAGCACGGAAAGCCTACACGTATCTCTATTTTGACAGGTAAACACACCGAAATTGAGTTTCTACCAATCGAAGAAAAGTAAGGTTTCTGTAAAGAGGCTTGTGATCGGCTTCAATAATCCTTATCTATAACTCATAGAGAACAAATTGAGGCAGCAACGATGTTGAATTCTATTACTAAGCTTTTTAAACAGCTTCTTGAAGGTAACGATCTAGGTAACCACTCAGCCACCGATCCTAATCTAGCGATCGCGTGCTTGTTGTGTGAAGTGGCAGGCGCTGACCACCAAGTAGGAGAAGAAGAAAAAGAAGCAAAACTGAGACTGCTGTCTAAGCTATTGAACTTAGAACCCAATAACGCTCAGGCACTGCTGGCAAGAGCCAATACCAGCAGCCAAGAATCTGCTTCACTTTACGATTTTACCTCTCAACTTAGAGAGTTAGATCAAGAAACTCGCTTTGCACTCATTGAGGCAATGTGGGAAGTGGCCAATGCCGACGGAAAAATCGACCCGCTGGAAGACGCTGTCATTCGAAAAGCAGCAGAATTGCTCTATGTGGACCACAGTGAGTTTATTCGCGCTAAGCTTTCTGCGACGGGGCCAAAATCCTAATAGCAACATAAGCATACAAACAGCCGTTCAAACCAGCACTAATACCACTTTTTAGCAGTAAAATTGCGCTGATATTTTGTTTATAAAACATTGGCGTAACTCATTTCGTAGGTGTCGATATCTACTAATCACTATTCCTAATTAAATAGAGAAAAACCTAGAAGCAGGTTACATAATTCACTGCGGTAATTTATAAATTATTGAGCATTCACTCCAGTTATATTACTTTCCCCAATCATTTAACTTGTACGATAGATGCATTAGGGAATAATAAATGAAGTACAGTACGTTAGTCGGCGCAATATCCCTGTCTTTTTTAGTTAGTTCAAACGCAGTAGCCAGTGAACTTTGGCAATCTGTTTATTCCGAAAGAACACAAAATAGTAAATCATCCGCAACCTTTGCGGTTGATGCAGATAAACTAGAAAGTCACTTTACAAATACACAAGCTAGAGGTGGCTTAACGCTTCAAGTACCTTTACCTGAAGGAGAGTTGGTTGATTTTGTTTTAGCTTATGACTCCATCCTCTCGCCTGAAATGCAGGCAAAATATCCAGAGCTAAGAACGTATACTGGTCACGCAGTTGGTGATACAAGTGTACAAGGTCGATTTGATTACACGCCGAAGGGATTCCACGGCATGTTTAGTCACAATGGCAAGTATGTTTATGTAGAGCCAAAACCAGATGGTTCAGGTCACTATGTATCGTACAATCACACCCTCTCTAGCCCATTTCAAGATCAGGTTTTAAAGTACTTACAAACCAACCAAGTTGAAACTGAACAAAATCGTGTCGCTGCGCGAGCTAATATTGAGTCACGCACTTATCGATTAATTGTTTCTGCAACCGGTGAATACTCACAATACCACGGTGGTACTGAGGCTTTGACTCGCGCAGCGATCACAACAGCAATCAACAGAGTCAATCAGGTTTATAACTCCGACTTGGCGGTTGAGTTGCAACTAGTCAATTTCAATATATATACCAATGCGTCTACGGACCCATTTACTGACTTCGATGCAAGCGAGGACATTGGTCTCAACCACGACGATCTCACCAGTAAGTTTGGTAGTGACGCATTCGATGTTGGCCATATCTTTACCACCGGAGGTGGTGGTTTGGCCGCTCTAGGCGCAGTATGTGATGATTTTCGAAAAGGGGCTGGAGTAACAGGCCGATCTGATCCAGAAACCGATGCGTTTTATATCGACTATGTTGCCCATGAGCTAGGCCACCAGTTTGGAGCGAATCACACGTTCAACGGTAACAGGGATAACTGCCAAGGCGGTAATCGCAACGACCTAACCGCTTTCGAACCTGGTAGTGGTAGCACGATCATGGCTTACGCAGGCATCTGTGGTAGCGATGATTTACAAGTTAATTCTGACGCCTACTTTCACGCTGCAAGTATTAAAGAGATCAACGACTACCTAGCAACTCAAAACTGTGAAACGGTGGAGGTTTCAGCAACTGAAGTACCCGCTGTCGACGCAGGTTCTGACCATACTGTACCAGTAAGCACACCTCTAGTATTAACTGGCTCAGCAACGGGAACTGGCAGCCTAACCTATGTTTGGGAGCAGATGGACTCAGGTACGGGTAGTTCAAACTTAACAACCGATCTTGGCAATGGCCCACTGTTCCGCTCTTGGACGCCAACAGCAGAACCTAAGCGTTACTTACCGAGATTAGAAGATGTGATTGATGGCACGCTTGCCAAGGGTGAAACTTACGCGACCACAAGCCGTGATTTGAACTTTAGGCTCACAGTTAGAGATGGCAATGGTGGGGTGTCGAGTGATGACCTGCTGATAACCGTCGATGCTAACAGTGGACCATTTAGTGTTATCTCCCCTACAACAAACGCAACAATAGTAGGTAATGCAAACGTAGAGTGGGACGAAGCAGGTACAGCTCAAGCGCCTGTAAGCTGTTCAACCGTTGATATCCTACTATCAACAGATGGCGGCGTGACGTTCAGTCAAACCTTGCTCTCTGCGACGAATAATGATGGTTCGGAATCTGTAGACTTCCCAGCTCAAGCACACAACAATGCACGTTTGATGATCCAGTGTAGCAACAACATCTTCTTTGCTGTTTCGAAGGGTTTCTCAATTGCGTTACCTGAAGAAGTAAAAGCCGTTGACGATGCTTATACGATTATTCAAGACAGTGCTCAAACATCATTCGATGTACTAGCAAACGATAGAGGCGAAGGCACACTTAAGATCACTGCCATTAGTTACAGCGGTGCAGGTACGGCTTCTTATACAGATACAGAGGTTAGCTACCAACCTCAGGCAAGCTTTGTTGGCACTGAAACCATCACTTACACTATCGTTGACAGCGCTAACCAAACCGCAACAGGAACACTGACCATTGCTGTTAATTCCAACATTGCAACTATAGCGGCAGTCAATGATCGTTATGATCTAGACCATAATAGCTCGGCGACGGTGCTAGATGTATTGGCTAATGACGCCGGTCAAGGCTCACTAACGATCAGCGCTATCAATTACTCTGGCAGCGGTGTTCTAACCAATTCTGGTACAGGTGTGAACTATCAACCTTCACAGGGCTTCTCGGGTGTTGACTCGTTTACATACACGATCACCGATGAGGCCTCTCAAACTGCCACGACAACAGTAACAATCAATGTCGCAGCAGAGTCAACTGGCAGTGGTAGCGCGCCATCTTCAAGTGGTGGAGGCGGCGGCAGCTTAAACTGGTTCAGCCTATTAGTGTTGGCAGTATTCTGGGGAAGGAGAAATAATGATTAAAAAAATTCTGCCCTTCGCTCTGATTCTCTTGAGTGGCTGTGCTGCTGAGAAGCAAGCAGAAGTGGATGCACAAAACGCGCTCAATGCTGATGACTATCGACTTTTACAGATGCCAGGGCGAGGTAACGTTCTTCCGGGTATCGAGACGGAAGAAAGAGCATTAGCAGCTGAATTATGCGGAGTAAAAATAGTAGAAGGAATCAGTGACGTCGTACGAAGTGATGACGAGCTGGACAAGATCAAACTGTTAACTCAGTATGCGGCGGAGTATAACCTTCAAGTTTATCCAAAGTGCAAAAAAGCTAAGCAATAACGTGGCTTAATAACCTCAAATAGAAAAGGGAGCTCATAGCTCCCTTTTTAACGTTTCTAAAGCATGGTCAAGGCTAATTTGGCTAGGTTATAGGCATCAACGTAACCGGAGTGCTGTCTGCCCTCCCACTCGATACCTTTACTCTCTTGAGCGGCTTTGTGACCTATGCGTTTGTCCTTAAGACGATTCTGAACTCGATACAAGGTTGCAAGGTTGATGAACTCTTTAAAAGGCATTTCAATCCCTTTATCAGCACACTCTTTAGCCAAAACCAAATCATCACGGCCCCAAGACGCGAAAATCTTATTCGAACCACCAAAGTTCTTAATCATCGACTTTAGCACTTCTTCTAATGGTCGACCTTGCTTCTCCACCTTACGAGGTGTGATTCCTGTCAATTCAACGCAGAATAGCGAAACTTCGTCTTTCTCAGGCTTGACGTAATATTGAGCGCGCTTAACGATTTCGCCTTTTGCTAGGTCAATTTCGGCTAACCCAACCTCAATGATTTCACCAGTGGTACCGACACCGTTTTCATTCCAACAGCACATCTCTAAATCGAAACAAACTATACGGTTATGGTTCATCATTTGCCTTATTTGAAACTATTACAAAGTGCGCGATTCTACATGAGAAAAACTGACAATTCGAATTTTGCCTGTTTAACTGATTAGTTATTCCGCAACCGTGACGCAGTTACGGCCAGCTTTCTTACTCTTATAAAGCTGAGTATCGGCCAGCTGCAAAATGTCTTCTTCAGACTCAATCGTTCTCACTACTGCTCCGATACTTAATGAGCAACGAATTTTCTGCTCTCCATTATCATGACTAGAAAGCGCTACGATACGAGCAAGGTTATTTAAATATCGGTAGAGTTCATCCCTATCCGTGATCGAAGATATAATACAAAACTCATCTCCCCCCATACGAACAAATATATCATCAGGGGCAAGGTTCTCTGTGACGAGTTCTGCAACATGAATCAGCATCTCATCACCGACGATATGACCAAAACTATCGTTGATGTTCTTGAACTTATCAACATCAAACGCCGCCAGTGAAAATACCTTTTCTTGAAAAACTAAGTCATGCAGCTGCTCATTGAAAGCACGTCGATTTAAAAGTCCTGTCAGCGCATCATGATTTACCATGAACTGTAATTCTTTTGTTCGCTCATCAAGCATAACAGACAAGTACTCTTTTTCGCGAACCTGCAAAAACACGATATAGCCCAGCAAACAGGCAATAACAAATCCACCAACGATAATACTACGTAAGACTAGGCGATCATTATTGCTGACACGCCCAGCGAGTTTAAAATCGACGATCCATTCACGGTTTGGTAATTCAATTTGCTTACTTATCTCTAGGCCTTGCGTCGCTTCCCATTCCTTACTTTGATAAAGAATCGGATCATCTTCAGCATCAAAACCCATGTCTGTTACCTTAATTAAAAGGTCTTGCTCAGAGGCGGTACGTGCCATCAGGTCTTCAAAGTAACGAGTGGTTCGAATTACGCCGACCACCACACCAATTAAGTGCTGCCTAGAATCACCATCAAACACGGGGTGATAAACCAGCATTCCTGTCTTTTCTAATGATTGATCTAGACCATCTTGCAGTAAACGTACTTTATCAGACACGTTTGGTTCACCCGTTGCGCGTATGCCATCCAAGATCAGTTGAAAGCGAACACGTGAAGAATAGAAACCGAGCAAACCTAGATTCGCTTCGCTTCGAGGATAAATATCAGAGGCAACATAAATGGGTTCGTGATTAGCCATGATGTAACCCATAGTTTTAGGTCCATCTTTTGGTACGGTATATAACTGAAAATTCGGAAACGTTTCACGTACCATTGCAATATGTGCTTCTAACTTATTTTCTTCCACACGCTGCATCCACTGTAACCCGACCAAGGTATCGGAAGAGGACACTAGCTCATCTGCAAACACTTCAAATTGCCCCCAGTTCTCTGGTTTAGTCGCATGGAAGAAGTTCGCACCCGCTCCGATAAAATGGAGATCACTATCAAGTACTTGCGCTAAGTTATCGGTTTGCTGCTGAGCAAGATTATTGAATAAAGATTTGGTGTATTTAAGTTGAGACTGATAAGAAAAATAAACAACCAAAACAGTCGCAAGCACAGTCAAAAGAAATGTGAGCACCGGATAAATAATCTTTTTGGAGAAACCGAATTGCATAACGCCTTCATGGTTGTTTTAAATGAATCTACATCGCTATCTTATCCTTATACAATCAATAACATAAAGGGGTAATCCGCGATAAAGCTCAAAAATACTGCCCGCTTCACTCAATCTATAAATTACATTCGCCAAAGCGCTTAAAATCTCATCACTTAGTCCGTATATCAGATGATAAAAAGCGAAATCTAGCAGCGCGAGCTATTGAATATGCTACTATCCATCCCAATTTATCAAAATAATTAGGCTCAGAGCCAAAGCAGAGATTGAGCCAATCTCTCCTTAAACTAAACATAAGAGAATTGTCATGACGTTCGATTTACAAATGATCCCTCAAACGTTCGATATGCTTCACGCAGGTCTAGCAGCCTCAAGCGTACTGCTGCTTTTAATCGCTGTCTCTCGTAAATCTACTGTGGTTGAAAAAGTAATTGAAAAGCCAGTCGAGAAAATCGTTGAAGTAGAGAAACCTGTCGAAAAGATTGTTGAAGTAGAAAAAGTTGTCGAAGTTGAAAAAATTATCGAGAAAGTCGTCGAAGTTGAATCGAAACTGGCGACCGCTTCAACCGACTCAGCAATGCAGTTGCTATCGATTATGCAGCAAGAAGCTCGTCTAATTGACTTCCTAAAAGAAGACCTAACCTCGTTTTCAGATGATGAAGTGGGCGCTGCTGCTCGCGTTATCCATACAGGTGGTCAAAAAGTTCTGAATGACTACGTTACGCTTGAGCACATCCGCACTGAAGACGAAGAAACTCGTATCACGGTAGCGGAAGGCTTTAACCCACAAGAAATTCGTCTTACTGGCAATGTAACCGGTCAAGCACCATTCAACGGTACGTTAGTACACAAAGGTTGGAAAGCAAGCTCGATGAACCTGCCTAAATTAGCTGAGAATTACGACGCATCGGTCATTGCACCTGCAGAGGTAGAGCTGTAATGGAAAACGTACAAGCGACTACCGAGCAACAAGCGCCTAAATTTAGCGTAGGTATCGACCTAGGCACTACCCATTGTGTGCTCTCTTACGTTGATACGACTAACGAAGAAGCACGCGTTGAAGTTCTACCCATTCAGCAGCTTACTGCCCCGGGTACAGTAGAAACACGCAGCCAACTTGGTTCATTCCTATACCAACCGCATGAGCATGAGATGAATCCATCATCTCGCGTTTTGCCTTGGTCTTCAGAACCAACGGCGTTAGTCGGCGCAATCGCACGTAACCTAGGTTCGAAAACACCAATTCGCCTTATTGCGAGTGCTAAATCTTGGTTGTGCCACGGTGGTGTGAACCGCCGTGACGCCTTCTTACCAGCGGGTAGCCCAGAAGAAGTGGAAAAAGTATCACCACTTCGCGCGACTGAGCTTTACCTAGAGCACCTAAAAAACGCTTGGGATCATGCTAATCCGTCTTACCCGCTGACAGAGCAAGACGTGACCATTACCGTTCCAGCGTCATTTGACCCTGCAGCGCGCGACTTAACTGCTGAAGCGGCTCGCAATGTTGGCCTGGCTCATTTGACTCTGTTGGAAGAACCTCAAGCGGCACTGTACAACTGGATCGACAACAGTAATGACAAATGGCGCGACGAAGTCTCTGTGGGAGACATCGTGCTTGTGGTCGATATCGGTGGTGGTACTACCGACCTTTCTTTGGTTGAAGTTACTGAAGAAGACGGCAATCTGACGCTAAATCGTATCGCGGTAGGTGAACACATCCTACTGGGCGGTGACAACATGGACTTAGCGCTTGCTTACCGTCTGAAAATGAAGCTGGCTCAAGACGGCAAAGAGCTTCAACCATGGCAAGTTCAAGCAATGACTCACGCATGTCGTGATGCAAAAGAAGCACTGTTAAATGATGCTGACCTGCAAGCGGTGCCTATTGTGGTTCCTAGTCGTGGCTCTAAACTACTTGGCGCGACACTAAAAACAGAACTAACCCAGCAAGAAGTTCAGCAAACGCTAGTGGATGGTTTCTTCCCGAAAGTTGCAGTAACAGAGCATCCAGTACAACGTAATCGCGGCGCACTGACTCAAATGGGTCTTCCTTATGCGCAGGATGCTGGGATTACACGTCACATTGCGGCTTTCTTAACCAAGCAAGCCAATGCTTTGTCTGGTAATGATGCTGCCCCTGCTCAAGAGTACAATCCTTTTGCTGGTATGCCGGGTATGGGTGACGTATCAACCCAAAGCGCTGACTTTATCAAACCAACCGCAATTCTATTTAACGGCGGTGTGCTTAAATCAACCTTGCTAGCAAATCGTTTAGAAGAAACCATCAATGAATGGCTGATCGATGCTGACAGCGAAATGGCTCAACGTCTTTCTGGTGTCGACCTTGATCTAGCAGTGGCAAGTGGCGCTTCATACTACGGCAGCGTCCGTCGTGGTCAAGGTGTACGCATCCGCGGTGGTATTGCGTCAAGCTACTATGTAGGTATTGAAAGCGCGATGCCAGCTATCCCAGGAATGGCACCACCAATGGAAGCGCTTTGTGTTGCGCCATTTGGTATGGAAGAGGGTTCAAGTGTTGATGTTCCTAGTCAAGAGTTTGGCTTGATCATCGGTCAACCGGTTAACTTCCAGTTCTTTGGTTCAACCACACGCCGTGACGACCTAGCCGGTACACACCTTGATCATTGGGCACCAGAAGAGTTGGAAGAGCTCCCTGAGATCCAAGTGACTCTGCCAGTTTCCGAAGGTCGCCGCGAAGGTGAAGTCGTACCCGTCACACTTGCCTCTCGCGTTACTGAGCTAGGCACGCTTTACTTAGAAGCGATCGCAGCAGATAACGGTCAAAAATGGCATGTTGAATTTGATGTTCGTGAAGATGCGAGCAGCAGTGAAACGACAGACCAAGCGTAATAAATACACGGCACCTAAGGGTGCCGTTTTTAGATTATATATGTAGAACAAAAAGGTTTTGTATGGCATCACCTCGTTTTCTCGTCGGTATTGATTTAGGTACAACCAACACGGTTGTTGCATTCTGTGAAATTACTGACAACCTTGAGCAATCTGACGTTTCCCTGTTCGACATTGACCAGCTCATTGGCCCCGGTGAAGTCGTCAGAAAACCACTACTGCCCTCTTTCCGTTATCACGCAGCCCAAAGCCAAATCGCACCAAATGATCTCGTTCTACCTTGGGATGACCAGTTGGTAGAAGGTGATATTCAAAACGTCATTATTGGTGAATGGGCTCGAGAACTTGGCGCCAAAGTCGAAGGCCGTCAGGTCTCGAGCGCCAAAAGTTGGTTGTCTCACCAAGCTGTTGATCGCAGTTCAGATATCCTTCCTTGGGCTGGTGCCAATGATGTAGACAAAGTCTCTCCTGTCATCGCAAGCGCGAGTTACCTCAACCATATTCGTCAAGCTTGGAATTACCGCAATCCGAGCAACAAGCTCGAAGACCAAGATGTAGTAGTGACGGTTCCCGCTTCATTTGATGAAACCGCACGAAAACTGACACTAGAAGCGGCAGCTCTTGCCGGGCTAAACAAAATCGTTCTTCTAGAAGAGCCTCAAGCCGTTTGTTATGACTGGTACGCACGCCATCAACACACAGCATCAGAGCAATTGAAAGAACTACCTCTGATTTTGGTTTGCGATGTCGGTGGTGGTACGACTGACTTGAGCTTAATTGAAGCTAAGTTTGACAACGAAGAGCTGGCACTTGATCGTATTGGCGTTGGCGAACACTTGATGCTGGGTGGTGATAACCTCGATTTGGCTCTCGCTCATCTTGCAGAGCAGCGCTTTAACCAATCGAAAAAGCTCAATGCGGCAAGCCTAACGAAGCTGATTCAACAAACTCGTAAAGCAAAAGAGAACCTACTCTCTGCCAACGCACCTGAAGAAGTCAAGATTACTATGCTAGGCAGTGGCTCTAAACTGCTTGGTGGAACGAAAAGCATTGGCCTCACTAAACAGGAAGTACACCAGATCGCATTAGATGGTTTCTTCCCTTTGTCTGATTTTACCCAAACGCCCGACAAACGCCGTAGTGCTGTGGTGGAATTTGGTTTGCCTTATGTCGCTGACCCTGCGGTAAGCAAACATGTAGCCGAATTTTTAACTCAGCATCAGCAGGTCTCTCATGCCGCATTGGGCAGTGAAGAGAGCGATAAACCAGCCATCCCTGTCGGTTTGCTGCTAAATGGCGGTGTGTTCAACAGTGATCTAGTGACAGAACGTGTGACTAATCTACTGGAAAATTGGCGTGGTGAACCGGTCACGGTACTCGATAACCCGCATCCTGATTGGTCCGTCGCACTGGGCGCTGTTGCTTTTGGTAAGGCACGACGTGGTGCGCAGCTTAAAATCGGTGGTGGCGCTGCTCGTTCTTACTTCTTGCACTTACAAGAAAAGAACAAAATGGGTAAGGCGCTCTGCTTACTTGCCAAAGGCACCGAAGAAGGACACGAGATTCGCTTGAGTGGTCGTCGCTTCTCCCTCACTTTAGGTGAGCCAGTGCGCTTTAACTTGCTAACATCAACCCATGACACGCTAAGTAATAACACAGCGATTCAAAATGGTGTGATGGTAGACGTTGATCCCGACTTGTTCATGCCTCTTCCTCCTTACATTTCCACATTGGAAGGTGAAGGCGTTGAGCTTCAAGCTAACCAGAAAGAGCGTGTAGAAGTCCAATTAGCTTGTCAGCTAACCGAAGTGGGCACTCTTAAAATGGAGTGTGTACATGTAGAAAACGACAACAAACGCTGGGCGTTAGAGTTCGAAGTGCGCAACCAGAAAGCTGAAGAAAGCGAACAAGCAGCACTGCATCCTCGACTTTCTGAGTGCAAAGAGTTGATTGGCCGCATATACAGCGGAAACAAAAAAAGTGCGGACGGCAAAGAGATTAAAACACTTGCTAAAGACCTTGAGAAAAAGCTCGGCAAACGCGATGAGTGGGATTTTACGACCCTTCGCCATCTGTTCGATGCTTTCGCGCAAGGTCGAAAACGTCGCCGTCGCTCTGAGCCACACGAAAAAAATTGGCTCCGCTTAGCTGGCTTTGCACTACGACCTGGATTTGGTGACGCAACGGATTCGTGGCGAATCGAACAAGTTTGGGGGCTGTATCAGCAAGGAATTCAATTTAAGAATCATCAAGGCTGGACAGACTGGTGGGTGTTCTGGCGTCGTATTGCCGGTGGTTTAAACCAAGAGCAGCAAGAAACGATCTTAGCCGACATAGCTAAGTATTTACATCCAGGCGCAATGAAAAATCCTCAATCGGCAAAAGCTGCGCAAGAGATGGGTTACGAATCAATGGTTCGTTTGGCTGCTTCGTTGGAGCATCTAGAAGTGGAAGATAAAGTCCTGCTTTCTACTTGGTGTTTGAGTAAAGCAATCAATCACAACCAGTTTGAGCAAGCACATTGGTGGGCTCTTGGCCGTTTAGCATCACGCACGCCACTTTATGGCAGTCAACATAATGTTATTCCACGTGAACAGGCAGAACAGTGGCTACCTAAACTGCTTGAACAAAATTGGCAAAAAGAGCCAATGATTGCGTTTGCAGCGGTAATGATTTGTCGTAAAACGGGAGATCGTCTATTTGATATATCAGACGACTATCGCCAGCAAGTGTTAGACAAACTCAAACAGAGCAAAGTCCCTGAATCTTGGGTTTCTCTCGTCGCAGAAGTGAAAGAGCTCTCTGACAGTGAATCGAAACGCGTCTTTGGTGATGCATTGCCAAGCGGTTTGACTTTAGTTCACCAGTAAAAGTGCCACAAGATAAACTGCCAGATCTATACTGGCAGTTTTTCCATGAGTAGACTCTCAAACCTTATAACTCTCAAAAAGAGTACAATGCTCTTTTATTAATTGGAAAGCATCATGAGCCAACAACAACCCAACAACCCTCTGCACGGACTGTCGCTAGAGAAAATTCTCACTCGACTTGTTGAGCATTATGGTTGGAAAGGGCTGCACGACCAGATCAACGTCAACTGTTTTAGCAAAGATCCTTCAATAAAGTCTTCACTCAAATTTTTAAGAAAGACTCAATGGGCAAGGGATAAAGTTGAAGCACTTTATATCAACACATTTAGCTAACGTTCTCTTAGTTTAGAAGGTGGCACGCCCGTCCAATTTTTGAAAGCCCTTCTAAAATTAGCCGCATCACTAAAGCCGAGTTGATACGCAATCTCTTCAACCGTCAACTCGGTTTCCATTAGATACTCTTTAGCTAACGCACACTTAACGTCATTAATGAGCAATTGAAAACTTGTTCCCTGCTCTTTTAAATGACGCCTTAAAGTTCTCGATGAACAGCCATACTCACTTGCAATGGTTTCTATCGTCGGAAAGGATGTAGCTCTTTGAAACAAATCCACTTTTATTTGATTGATCAATAAATATGGGGACTCAGCAGCATCCATAAGCAAGTGACAATTGTTCAGTGTTTGGCTGAGCATTGCCGCATCGTGTTGAAGCAGCGGTTGATCTAGCACATCACGCTCAAATATGAGTTGAGTCTTTGGCTGTTCAAATAGGACGGAGCTACCAAATCGCTGTTGATAGCGCTCTGCATAGCTAGGTTTTCGATACCGTAAGGAGAGTCTCGTAATATTGAGCCTATGCCCTGTCATTTGGTTAAACAGTGACACTATTGAGCTAAGAAAGAATTCCGAGCAGAAAGGGAGCAGCTCACCGATGTCAAAACTATTGTCGATTTCAATAATGACGCTGTTTTGATCCTGCACCATTTTTACGGAAAATAGAGGGCCGTTCAGCCGTAAGTGTTTAAACCCTATCTGCGCTGCTTGAAGCACATCTCGGCTTGTCGCCATTGCATAACCAAGTGCGCCAAAATGACTAAACGAAGCTTGCTCGCCAGCAAATAAGCCAATGCCTTCGTTTGGGTATAGATATGTTACGCGCTGGAAGATTCTCAGTTTATCTGAATAAGTCATTTGAACATCATCACTTTGCCAATCAAGTGTCGCTACCCCTGCCTCATCAAGTAGCAGCGAGATGTTTGCCCCCTTTTTTTCCAATGCGGTAAATAGCAACGAAATATCCATCGCTCCTAATTGATAGCGGTGATCCACGGGCTTATATTGCGCGATAATATTCATAGCATCCTCTTCGAGATAAATAGGCTACCCCCTATCGCAAACAAATAAAGTGATATTGCTTTCATTAGTGTCCGAAATTAACCTCCAATATTAGCCAATTACATCGCACCATAGTAAAGATGTTAATAAACGGTAAAATACACATGTTAGCACCTAGCCAAACAATACCCGCACCAGAATCGCTCATTGATTCATCTGGCCAGCCGGTATTTGGTCAATTCAATGGAATCCCGAAACAATTAGGTATCGAAAAGTTCAACTATCGAGATAGTATGGATAGAGGTGCTAATCTGTGGGGCAGATATTTCGACTATAAGCAGTTTCAGTTTATTAGTGTAGTGACATCTCGTTTCATAATTGGAGTTGCCATTGCCGATATTCGTTATCTTGGTTCTTCGTTTTGCTACGTTTATGACATCCAACAAAATAAACTTGTCGAACAAACTTGGCTACGTCCTCTCTCAATAGACAAAGTAATGTCCTCATCCCCACATCATGGTCTATCTCATATTGCAGGTCGAAGCGTGATGTTTAATATCGACGCTGGCGTTTGGCAAATATCAATTGATACGAAAACCATCACCGCCAATATCACGCTATCCCCTCCTGAAAGCAGTCTGCCACTCTCTATGTGCACTCCGACAGGTTATTCAGGTTGGACATATACACAAAAACATAACGCGCTATCTGTCTCCGGTTGGCTAATCATCAACGGCCGCCCTGTAAAACTGGATAACGCTTTGGCTGGCTATGACTTCTCGGCAGGTTACATGCGTCGTGAGACCAGTTGGCGATGGGCAAGTATCCACCACCAGCTGAACGGAAAAACGCTAGGGCTCAATCTGGCGGCCGGAGTCAACGAAACGGGCAGCTGTGAGAATGCTCTTTGGATAAACGGTGAGCGGCATCTTTTAGGCCCAGTATTTTTTAATTTTGATCGAGCTAACCAACAAGTCCCTTGGCATATCCATTCGCTAGACGGTCGCATTGAATTAACCTTTCAGGCCAAAAATCAACGAAGCGAGAAACTCAATCTTTGGTTACTCAAAAGCAATTTTCGCCAATTTATCGGCTTTTTTAACGGCATGATTATCGACAATCACGGTGTTACACACCACTTAGACAATGTCATTGGTCTAACTGAAGATCACTTTGCACGTTGGTAAAACTGGGGAAATGAATATGAATCTAGCGACACTCGTAAACAACCCGGAATGGCTGCTAATTGTACTCGCCCCAGTTTTTATTATTTGCATGTTGGCTGAGTATTTTGTCGGTCAAAAACAAGGTTACCTACCGGAGAATTCTCACTACCGTTTGGCTGAAGTTGCTTGTAACTTTACCCTCGCTGGCATGCATCAACTCTCTGATTTACTAACGGGGTTTTTTATCGCCTATCTTTATCTTTGGCTATTCGATTGGCGAATGTTTGAGATTCAAATGGGTGTGATGAGTTTCATCACCCTAATGATCTTACAAGACTTTTTCTACTATTGGTTTCACAGAGCCAGTCACCGTGTGCGTTGGATGTGGGCTGCACATGTCGCTCACCATAGTTCTGAGAAGATGAATTTTAGTACTGCGTTTAGACAAAGTTTAATGTACCCGCTTGCAGGAATGTGGTTGTTCTGGGTTCCGCTAGTTATCATTGGGTTTGAACCTAAATGGGTGGTCTTTGTGGTACTACTCAATCTAGGTCTGCAGTTTTTCGTTCATACTCAGTGGATACGTTCTATCGGCCCGTTTGAGTACCTCTTTAACTCACCATCTCATCATCGAGTTCACCACGGCCAAAACCCGCAGTATATTGATAAGAACTACGCCGGCGTACTCATCATATGGGATAAATTATTTGGCACTTTTGAACCGGAAGTTGAAACGGTGCGCTACGGCATCACAAAACCTGTAAATAGCTTTAATCCGATCACCGTGACTTTTCAAGAGTGGAAAGAGATGCTCCGCCAAGCCTCTCAGCAAGGCATCTCAATCAAGCAACGATTAACCATTTTATTCTCGCCGCCTTCGAATTCAAATGGCTGAGACTCCACTTATTCAGCCAGTCGTTTTTCTTTTATGAATAAATCGGTTAGTCTAAAGCGGATTTGAATTGTTAGGTAAACCATCTTTGCTAAGTCGTCAGTTTGTTATTACGTTTATCGCCGTTTTTACGCTGTTTTTTACAAGCGTAGCGGTGAGCGTGCAAGCTAACGAGCAAGCGGAAGTCAACCTTTCATCGTTCGCCTCTCAAGGTTCAAACCTCATTCACCCACTAGAATGTCCAAAGCCCGAGCATTCAGAGCAACAATCCAGTCACCACTGTTGTGCGTCGATCTGTCTACTAAAGATGCCATGTGCTCAAACACTGGTTAGCACCTACTCTCCACCCGCATCATTGGCTTTGATTGGCCAAGATGATAACCAAAAAGCCATTGCGAGAGTCAAAACTCTCTTTCGCCCTCCCATTGCGTAATTCCCAACCCTTTTTATTCGGTTTATGCCTGTCATAGACCCAGCTGTATATAAATTAGTTAGGAATACCCAATGAAAAAGTTATTTACTCTTTTCGCGACTCTGCTCGTCGCAATCAATGTACAAGCCGCACAGTTTGAAGAAGGTACCCATTACAAGGTTCTAGACGTGGAGAAATCCGCCGCGCCTAAAGTGACCGAGTTTTTCTCCTTCTACTGCCCTCACTGCTATAAATTTGAACCGGTTATCGACAACTTGAAAGCCTCGCTACCAGAAGGCGCTAAGTTTGAGAAAGTACACGTTGCTTTTATGGGGCAAAACATGGCGGTTCCGATGGCAAAATCATACGCAACCATGGTGGAGCTAGATGCCGAAAAGACAATGGTTCCAGCCATGTTTAAGCAAATCCACGAACTACGTAGCGCTCCTAAAGATGAAGCGGCTTTACGTCAGATTTTCATCGACAATGGTGTTGATGCTGATAAGTTCGATTCGGCTTACAACAGCTTTGTCGTGAACTCTATGCAACGCGGCTTTGACAAACAGTTCGAGAAAAGCACCTTAACGGGTGTACCTGGCGTACTTGTGAATAACAAATACATTGTGAAAGCAGACCAAATCCGCTCGTTTGAAGAGTACAACCAACTAGTCAACTACTTACTGACCCTTTAATCGAGTCTCTATGACCAAAACCAGCGCTTTAAGCGCTGGTTTTATTTCTTAACAACGTCCCTTTTTAGCCTGACCTGGTGGGCAGAACTGACCATTAGAACTTGCCTCTTTGTTTTTGAGTTTCACCTCTACGTCCTTGTACTCCCCTTCTATACTATTTATCTGGCAGCCTGCTAATAACCCGCTGATACAAATCGCCAACCATATTTTAATCATCATTCGACACCCTCTACATTTGTGCCTGACTTTATTCGCACCTAGATCTAGAATGTCATCGGCTAGTCAACTTCTGTTTAGTCTCTGTCAAGCTCAGTTAGAAAGGAGAACTCCGTTGGTATTGGAACGTTTTGACGATATTTATCGCCGTGCCGCCGAACGTAAAGGTGGTGTAGAAAAGCTAGAATCTCTGTTTTCAATCCCATTGAGCCCAGAACAAATAGCTACAATCCCCAACGATCGTTGGCTATCAGCATTTAGTATGAAAATTTTCCAGAGTGGAATTTCATGGCAAGTGGTTCGCAATAAGTGGCCCAATTTCGAAGAGGTTTTCTTTGGTTTTAAAATAGAGCCGCTGTTGATGCTGTCTGATGAACAGTGGGACTTAAAAGCGGCGGATAAGCGCATCATTCGCCACCACGCCAAAGTCAAATCAATTCAAGCCAATGCGCAGTTAATGCACGAAACCTCGCTTCATCATGGCTCTTTTGGCCAAATGGTCGCAAATTGGCCGAGTGATGATATCACTGGACTGTGGTTGTTTTTGAAAAAGCATGGGCAACGCTTAGGCGGTAATACAGGGCCGTACAGTCTGCGTCAAATGGGCGTCGATACGTTTATTTTATCCGGTGACGTCGAGTCTTACCTAAGAAGCTACAAAATCATTGAGGGTGGTAAAGATACCAAGCGCTCCCTAACAGCAATTAACGCCGCTTTCTCTCATTGGCAACAAGAAAGCGGTCGAAGCTTATCCGAAATTAGTCAGACGATCGCGTTTAGTACTGGTGACAATCGCGTCTAGGTTTAATGGAGCAATGCTAGTCATTAACTGAGTTGATGAGTTTTTCACACAACGTTTTCAGAGTGATTAACTCATCCAATTCAAGATCGATTTTACATTTCATCTGCTGAGGAACGGCAAATGCTTGCTGTTTCAGACCTCGCCCAGCATCCGTCAACAACAATACCCGTACCCGTTCATCAAGATCACTGCGTCCTCGAACAACATAACCTTTCACTTCCAAACGTTTAAGTAATGGCGTCAACGTACCAGAGTCAAGATGGAGTCGAGCCCCTAAGTCTTTTACGCTAATCCCGTCGGTTTCCCACAGAACCATCATGACGAGATATTGCGAATAGGTTAAGTCCAACGCATCAAGCAACGGTCGATAAGTACGAATCACCGCATTAGCAGCGCTGTAGAGAGGAAAACATACCTGGTTATCCAATAGCAACTGCGCGTCTGTGCTCAAACCAGGCTCTTGTCTGCATTGACTCATTGTTACTTCCCCAACAAAAATACATTAATTGCGCACAATATAGTTGCATTCTACCTAAAGTTCGATCTAATATTGCTAACAATTAGATTGCGCACAACTTAAATTAACAGGAACGAATAATGACAACTCTATACAAAACCAAAGCTACTGCTCTTGCTGGTCGTAACGGTCAAGTTAAAACAGACGACGGCCTTCTAGAATTAAACCTAGCTTACCCGAAAGAAATGGGCGGTACTGGCGCAGCAACAAATCCAGAGCAACTGTTCGCTGCCGGTTACTCTGCTTGTTTCTCTAACGCTATCTTACACGTAGCACGTGAAGCAAAAGTAGCGTTAACAAACGCGCCTGTCACTGCAGAAGTTGGAATTGGGCCAAATGCAACAGGTGGTTTTGCACTAACAGTGAGCCTTGCTGTTGAACTAGAACTGCCTCAAGAGCAAGCTCTGGAATTGACCCGAGTCGCGCACCAAGTGTGCCCTTACTCTAATGCCGTTCGTGGCAACATCGATGTCCAAGTGATCGTAAACGGTGACGCTATCTAACGCTATCTATTACACGATTTGTTTTCACTGCCGAAAACAAAATGCCGGCTGATTAAAGCCGGCATTTATTTATCTATTAATTATACTTGCTCAGAAAACTCTTTCCGTAGCTTCTTCGCGGCGGTCACCATATTGGCCAGTGACGCTTCTGTTTCTTCCCAGTTTCGAGTTTTCAAGCCACAATCCGGGTTTACCCACAGTCGCTTGGCAGGAATTTGCTCTGCCGCTTTATGAATCAAACCTTCGATCCACTCTTGGGTTGGAATATTCGGAGAGTGGATATCGTATACTCCAGGACCAATTTCATTTGGATAGTTGAATGCTTCAAATGCTTTCAATAATTCCATGTTTGAGCGTGATGTTTCAATCGTAATCACATCAGCATCTAAAGCCGCAACTGAGTCAATGATTTCGTTGAACTCTGAGTAACACATGTGTGTGTGGATCTGAGTCTCTGGCTTCGCGCTGGCTGCGGAGATCTTAAACGCGTCCACCGCCCACTCTAAATACTCTTTATGATCGCGCTTCTTAAGTGGTAGACCCTCTCGAATAGCGGGCTCATCGATTTGGATAATATTGATTCCCGCATCTTGCAAATCCGACACTTCGTCTCGAAGCGCTAACGCTAATTGGTCAGCAATTTGTTTTCGAGTAATATCTTCACGCGGGAACGTCCAGCACAAAATGGTGACAGGGCCAGTCAGCATCCCTTTCATCTGCTTAGATGTCAGCGATTGTGCGTAAGTCGACCACTCAACCGTAATCGGCTTTTCTCGCTCTATATCCGCGACCACAATTGCAGGTTTCACGCAGCGTGAACCGTAACTTTGAACCCAGCCAAACTTGGTTGTTTGAAACCCTGCAAGATTCTCCGCAAAGTATTCCACCATATCATTGCGCTCAGCTTCACCATGAACCAACACATCGAGATCAAGCGCTTCTTGACGTTTCACGGCATCTTCAATATGGCCTTTTAGTGCTGTCTGATATTCAGACTCCGATAACTTCCCCGTGCGATAAGCGCTACGCTGAACTCGTATTTCACTGGTCTGTGGAAATGAGCCAATCGTTGTTGTTGGGAACAAAGGCAGCCCAAGTACTTCACTCTGATGAGCCGCACGTTCGGCATAAGGGGCGCTGCGCTCGGCTAATGCTTTAGTGACGCTATTTAATCGCGACTGAACATGAGGCTTATTAACATGAGTTGCAGTTTTACGCGCTTGAATCGGTGCGCTGTATGTATCGCACGCTAAAATCGCATCGTGATCGCCATCTAGCGCTTTACCAAGCAAAGCTACTTCGGTCACCTTCTGCTTAGCGAATGCAAACCAGCTGCGGACCTCTTCACTCAACTCTTCTTCTTGCGCTAAGTCGACAGGGCTGTGAAGTAAAGAACATGAGCTCGACACCCAAAGTTTGTCACCTAACTTCTCCTTTATAGGTTGAAGCTTCGCCAATTGTTCACTGAGGTCGGCGCGCCATACGTTGCGACCATTAACAACCCCCGCAGAAAGCACCCACTCTTTTGGTAGCTGATTCACTACTTGCTCTAGCTGATTGGGCGCCGCCGACAAATCAAGGTGTAAGCCATCCACATCCAACTCAACGATTTTATCCAAGGTATCAACGACAGAGTCAAAATAGGTGGTTAGCAGCACTTTCACATCACTGCGGATTACTTGATAAGCGAGTTTAAACGAATCTAACCACTTAGATTCAAGCTCTAACGACAAAATAGGTTCGTCGATTTGTACCCACTCAACACCATTTTTCGCCAACTTTGCCAATATCGCTTGGTACGCCGTTAACAAACGCGGAAGCAACGTCAAGCGTTCATAGTCATCTTCAACTTCTTTGCCTAGGTATAAATAGCTCAGAGGGCCAAGCAGTACAGGTTTGACTTTATGCCCTGCTTTAGTCGCTTCGTTAACTTCTTCAAATAGCTGAGGCCAACTCACTTCAAACGTATCATCTCGGCTAAATTCCGGCACGATGTAATGGTAATTGGTATTAAACCATTTCGTCATATCTGAAGCTGCGCTTCCACTGCAACCGCAACTTGCTTGTGATTGACCACGACCCACCTTAAACAAGGTATCAAGATCTGGGAATCCATTGCGGTGGCGTTTAGGTACATGACCAAGAAGCAAAGTCGTCGTCAGTACCTGATCGTACCAAGCGAAATCACCAGCAGCAACGAAGTCTAATCCAGCGTCTGCTTGCGTATTCCAGTTATTGCCACGAAGTTGTGCGCCAACACTTTTCAGCTGCGCTTGATCAATCTCACCTCGCCAATATTTCTCTAGTGCAAATTTTAATTCTCGTTTTTCACCGATGCGTGGGTAGCCAAGTATGTGAGTCGTTGTTGTCATAATCCTAGTCCTTTATTCCGTACTCTTTGAGCTTTGCTTATTCAGTTCAGAACACCATAAGATGTCTGGATGGCTAAACTATCTCGTTTATTTACGACTAGAACAATCTCCAAATATTCAACATGTTTATTAAATTTCTTCATGATAATAAAACGAAACTTATGCTTACCTCATGACTGAAATGGATTAAAATTTTAGACGTCTAGATGTTTACACATCCTATAAAACAGCGTAAGTTAAAAATACTCATGCTAACTAAGTTTGTCTGAAGGGATTTCATGATAGAGCTCAAGCACCTAAGAACACTCACCGCGTTAAGAGATACCGGGTCACTCACGGCAACGGCGACGACTCTGCATTTAACCCAATCGGCTCTATCGCATCAGATTAAAGATCTCGAAGCTAGAATTGGAGGACAGCTCTTTCTACGAAAAACTCGTCCAGTGAAATTCACATCAGAGGGAGAGATTCTTTTAAGACTGGCGGATGACCTGTTACCACGTCTAGCAAAGGCTGAAAATGAGCTCGCAAGTTTAAAAGAGGATGTGAATGGTCGCTTGCACATGGCGATTGAATGTCACTCTTGCTTTCAATGGTTGATGCCTGCGTTAAAAGAATATCAAGTCGCTTGGCCAAGTGTAACCCTCGACTTTTCATCGGGTTTTGGCTTCGAACCTCTGCCAGCGCTCATGGCAGGAGAACTCGACTTGGTTATCACCTCAGACATCCAACCGCGCTCTGAAGTGCATTACGAGCCCTTATTTGACTTTGAAATGCGCTTGGTTACATCGATCTCTCATCCACTCGCACAGAAATCTCAGATAGAACCAAATGATCTCGCAGATCAAACCATGCTCTCTTACCCGGTTCAAAAAAATCGCTTAGATGTGGTTAAACACTTCTTACAGCCAGCGGGAATCGAGCCAGCGAAATGGAAGCAAGCGGACAATACGCTTATGTTGATTCAAATGGTTTCGGCTGGATTAGGTGTAGCTGCATTACCAAACTGGGCAATCAGTGAATTTTCTCGCCAAGGTTTGATTGCGAGTATACCGTTAGGAGAAGGTTTGTGGCGCCGATTGTTTGCTGCAACTCGCCACTCAGACAAAGACAAGCGATATCTACAAGCATTTTTTAACACCGCTCGCGTGCAATCAAAAAGTCATTTGGATGGGATAAAAACCGTATAAAAAAGGAGGCTGAGTGCCTCCTTTCCGCTATCTTGGATAAGATTTAAATTGATTGGTTAATGGGTCATACTGATAGCCGAGTACATCCAATTTCCCGATCACCGCTTCAACGTCCATTTCATACATGCTGACAAGGTCTTCAAAACTGTCGCATTCTAGTCTTAACTTTTCGTTGACGATTCCAAGTAGAATAATGCTATCAAAACCGCTGACATTGCTCAGATCCATAGCTACGCTCCTTTGCACATATCCTACAAACAAGCCTAGCCTCAAATTCAAAAATTAAAAGTGAGCCACTTCTAAAGAACAAACAAGCCTTGATTAGAAGTCAACGCAAGTAACATCACCGCCAACCCGAAACCCAATTGCGCTTTGTTGATCTCACGAGACGCCAACATATGCCAACACCAAACAATGACTCCCGAAATCATCAAGGCAAAGCCCACCAGCAAAGGTTGAATCGCCGCCATTAGAGTTTGTTCATCGATTGACATCGCCTTTAACAAAATAACCAAAGCCATCAGCATGGCAGACACCACACCCGCCACAGGTAAAATTCTGTGAAATGCTTGAAGGCGAGTACGTGCGATTGTTAACAACAAATGAGCAAACAAAGCACCCAATAAAGGAATCTGAACCACGACATTCAAACTCGCCGCTAGGCTAGTTTGTTCACCGACAAGAATCGCCACATAAGATATAGCCAAACCATTCGCAAGATAGAGTACCCACATTGGCCCCTGATCTCTGGTCTTTTTGGTCTGAACCTTTGAATAAAAATAGGCAATGGCAAACACCACCATCATGGCTTCAATTTTCAGTGATGCCACCGCTAACCACAATACTGCGATAGTAGGCAACACTTTGTGAATACGGCCTCGCTGACCAGGGCAGATATCCCCCTTGATAAGGATAAGCGTCAAGATAAGCTGCGCACCTAATAGCATTGGCGCGCACACGGCTAATAATTGCTGAACCATGATGTATTAATCTATTAAAATTTGATGGAAGCGGATGATAGCAAACTTAGCCGATTGATGTCAGCGACTTGTTGGCGATAGCCTAACGAAGAGAAGCAAAATAATTCAGTACGTCTTGAGTCGTGACAATACCTAAATACTCACCAATTTCATTTTCAACCACCCATGGCAGCTTTATTCCGCTGCGAATGAAATCAGATATTTCAATGAGCTTGGTTTGATAGGAAATTTTATGGACATCTGGCTGCATGACTTGATTCAGGCGTTTTTTAGCAATAGTAAGATCACGCGTCGTTTCGAGTTTTGTCCCCAGCGTCGGTGTGAGGTGATAGTTGAGTTCTTTACGACCAACAATTCCGAGGCAAGTTTGACCATCTACAATTGGGACAACTTGTAAATCAAATCGAGGAGAGTTAAACAGTGCCAGCGCTTGTTCAACAGTATCTCTCGGCCCTAAAGTTGGAATGTGAGTTTGAGTAATCGTCAGAATCCCTACCTTACGCATACTTGACGTGCGGCTGAGAAAATCTTCCAACTTGTCATAGTATGCCCAAGCTTTTTCAAGCTGCTCGAACGGCAAAGGTTTAGAAAAGAAGTAGCCCTGAATATAATCGACGCCAAGCCCACACAAGACTTCGAGCTCATGTCGAGTTTCGACGCCTTCAGCGACCACGCGAACATTGAGTGTATGAGCAAGCTCCGTAATCATTTTAACGATAAAATATTTGTGCGAGCCTATTTTTATGTCGGTTACAAACTCTCTGTCAATTTTAAGCAAATCAAAGTTTGAATCGCTCAAATAGCTAAAAGAACTATAACCGGTACCAAAGTCATCAATTGCGACTGTGACACCCTTACGCCGAATGTTTCGAATGAGTGACGACTGGCGAGATTCGCTATCAAAATAAGCGCTTTCCGTCAGCTCAATAGTGACCAAATCTGGGGTCTTTGCGTATTGATAAATCAATGACTCTGCACTTTGCAGCACTTCATCCACTTCAAGTTTAGTATTCAAAGACCGGTTGATCGTCACACCCAGTTTCGCCCCAAACCTTTCTTGGATCGCACTTAGTTCCTGTAAAGCTTTCTTTCCCACACACCAATCTAGATCTGAGACCAAGTCGAGGTCTTCGGCAATTGTCACCATCTCTTGAGTATTCAGCATTTGCCCATTAGGCCCTTTAAATCGGCTTAACGCTTCAAACTTCACAATATCCCAAGTTTTGGTGTCCACTATGGGCTGATAAAACACTTCTATGCTTTGTGATTTAATCAGCTTACTGGCCCACTCCTCTAACTCTTTCCGTCGCAGCACTTCTTTGTGAATCGCTCCATGGTAAAAGGTAATTTGACCTTGGCTATTATTGCTCTGTTCTAATAGAGCTTGAACAGCGTGAGAAACTAACAACTTAGGGTTATACGTATCATGCCCTAGTACGGAGACCCCTACCTTCCCTTTCATAATGGCGCGATGAATCACCTTCCCAGCTAAATGATTGAGCGTGGCAAAAAAGCGTCGAATTGTTTGATGAATTATACGAACCTGAGAAGGAGACTCAGCTTTAGCGCACTCAAGACACGCAACAAAATGGTTGTTGCCAATATAACCAACAAATTGAGCATTTCGATTGCGAGAAAGGTGCTCTGAAAGCATAGACTTAAGGTCAAAATCGTCCGTTTGTTCAAAGTTGGGAACAAACGCCACAACCATACTGATACTTTCAGCATGCTCGTTCATCCAGCGCTTAGCGACCATATAGGTAAATTGAGACTCCGTCGGCAACTGAGTCAGTAACTCAACGCCACCCAATTCAACATCTGCCACGCGATAAAGGTTCTTCGATATGTCTAAGTAATAACCTAAGTAAAAAGTCCGCTCACCAAAATTAACTTTCTGCAGCGTCAAATCTTGAGGGATTGTTTTTCCCTGAGCTTGCTTAATCAAGACAACACCGGACCAGTAACCTTTATCTTCGACTTCAAACCAAAGGTTGCGATAAAAATCTTGGCTATGTTTATCTGAATCCAACACATCTATCGGCTTCATCAAAAGTTCGCGCGCACTAAAGCCAGTGTGATTTAGGAAATAGGTATTACACGCCAAAATGGACTTATTACTATCAGCCAAAATAACGCCATGATGTGGGTTTTCAAACAGTTGCTGGAAAAACTCATTGAAGAGTGAGGTCGTCACCGAAAAATATAGAAGCGGCGTAATATGCCCTTTGACTAGGTAGGTATTCTCTCCAGAAAACGAAAAATTTACGTAGCAGCATTGTTCGCCCTCAAGGGTCATGCAACACGCGTAAGTGAGGGTCTGTTGGCTACGGCACGCTTCTTTGATCAACTCAAGAAAACGAGCTTGATCATCGAAATCTAAGCATGAAAGAATCACATTACCCGATACAGAAGGTAAAGAAGAGTGTAACAATTGGCCGAGAGCCCTTCGATCAACGTCCAACTTGTGGTGCTTAATATCCCAAGACCATTCAATTGACGTTAAGCTTGGATCAAGGACGTTGCGAAATTTATTATCTTGTACCTTAGGTCCACTAAGCATTATCCATCGCTCACCCTATGTCATCCCTTTAATATTAACTTTAGGACAAGAGTTCGGTTAACACCTACGCATTAGTAATGAATTAGTAAATTAAATCCCTCCCTGAGAGAAAAACTCAAACGCCGTTTTCATTTCTACTAACCCTTTGAAACTGCCCGCGTCGTCTACCAGCACCCAAGGAAAACTATTACCCTGTGAAGATAACTCTGCCATTTCACTTGTCGGTGTCTGACAGTCAATCACTCTGCTAATTGGTGTCATCATTCTATTGACACTTTTATGCCAGTTTTCACGCTCTTTATTATTCTCTAAATCCGTCCCCATCCCTGGCGTCATGTGCAAATTCATGGTCGAACGCGTTAAAAGACCTACGCAGACCTTCCCATCAACAACAGGTAAGTAATCCCCCGAGTGATGCTCAAAGTACTGGTAAGCGAGCGATAGTGGGTCCCCAGGGTCGAGGTGATGAGCGTGTTTACTGACTAAGCTCAGCAAGGTTCCGCTAGGTTTGGCAGGTTTCAAGAAAGGCCAATGACCATAACTTTCATCATTGAGTATTTTGTTTAAAGGCTTTGGTTTAGCGAACAAATAACCTTGCACATAATCAGCCCCTAATTCACGAACTACATTCAACTCCTCTTCCGTCTCAACGCCTTCAGCTACAACTTTCAGGTTCAATTGATGAGCTAACTGAATCAGCGCACTCACAATATGGTATTCACGGGTATTTAGGGCAAGATCAGAAATAAACTGCCTATCAATTTTCAGTACATCAAAACAGTGCTCTTTTAGATATTGGAACGAAGCATATCCGCTACCAAAATCATCTACCGCAACTTCTACTCCAGAGTCTCGTAGCATTTGAAGAACCTGAGTACTGTGCTCATCATTTTTTAACAGCGCGCTTTCCGTAAACTCTATGGTCAATTTGTCGGTAGGCATTCCCTCTTTATCAAGCGCTAGTGCCGTTTGTTTTAATACTTCAACAACACCAATTTCCGTGTTCAAAGAACGGTTAATCGACAGACCGACATGCTCTCCGAATACCGTTTTTAAGCTCTGAAAATGTTGAAATGCGAGACGACAAACCAGATCATCCAACTCAACGATTTTCCCTGTATCTTCTGCGACTAAGATATAATCTTGGGTTGAGACCACTTCCCCTTCCAGCACTGGAAGGCGGCATAGCACTTCAAATTTAGCGATCCTATTGAGTTTTATATCAATAATTGGTTGAAAATAGACTTCAATATTCTCTTCAGCCAATACCTTTTTAACGTGAGATTCAATACGTTTCTTTCTCTCTAGCTGCAGATGCACTTCTCTATCGTAGAAAGCAATGCGACGACTTTCACCAGAGTGCAGCTCTAGAATCGCTTGGCATGCATGTGAGACGAGCCGATTTGAAGTTTTGGCATCCGCACCATATACCGACACCCCAAGTAACCCATTTTTTAACGCCTCATAGACAGCCTTATTTGAGTGTTTAAAACAGTGAAAAAACGTCGTCAGGGACTTGGCGATATCTCTAACTCGTTGACTAGGATGAGCCAAAGAAACAGGCAAGCACGCGAGAAAACGCCCGTTGTCCATATAACCTACAAACAAAGCACTGGTTTTGTCTTTCAAATACTTTGAAAACTCTTGTTTAAGCGCTTTGCTATCTTCACTGTCAAAGTTAGGCTGAATAGCGATGACAAGTAGAGTATTGGGTCCATCAATCAGATCGCATTTTCGACTTAGTTCTTCTAAGAATGCATCCGTGGTTGGAAGCTGGGTTAGTAGATCGACACCTCCAGATTCAATATCTTCAATTTGAGCAAGATCAGAAGAAAGATCTGTTCCAAAACCAATAAAATACTCTTGGCCATTGCCTGGCGCAATTTTGTGTATGGTTAAGTTTTGCGGGAAAACGCGGCCATTCGCGTGACGAGAAAGCAAGACGCCGCACCAGTGCCCATTTTGGTTAACTGAATCCCACAAATCATTGTAGTGACTATCATCATGGCTAGATGAATTGAATATATTGGTTTTTAATCCAACTAGTTCATTTCTCAAGTACCCAGTCATTTGTTCGAAATACTGGTTGCAAGCAAGAATGCGAGTTTCAAGATCTGTTACCACCACTCCGTGATGCTTATTTTCGAACACTGAATAGAAAATTTCAGCGGCTTCATGGGCGCTAGGAACAATTAAGCAGGGAGAGATAGTCCCTTTCAAATGGTGTTCATCAATGCGGCTTATTGATAGCTCTACATAAATAAACAAGCTATTCGGCGTTAACAGGCAACAATGAAGAAACTCATCCTCACCAGAAAGTAGCACCTTCTGAAATGCTTCTTTAACTTTCGTTCTTTGCTGAGCCGGCACTAAACGAAGGAGTTTAGTGACAGATAAACTTTGCAACACTTGGCCAAAAATGAACATCTGACCTTGTTCATCACAAGTAAAGGTCTGATTTTTAATGTCCATTTCCCAGTCATATACAACATACTTCGGAAGTTTCAGTGCTGCACTATTCTGAGTATTATCACCAACGGCATCCATAGCAATATTCAACCTGATTAATAAATCATATAGGCTGAATTTAACTTATTTATTAGGGATTAGACGTTACCTCGTTAACAAATCAAACAATTCGTAGCGACCAAAAATAAAGTTCGAAAAAGTCTCATTTACATTCCGACTAAATATGGGCCAATTACCCTAAAAATCTAGGGATATATTGGGCTAGATAGTCCAGCCTCAAGCCGCTATAATTCGCGCTCCCTGGATCCGAGAACAAAATATGTACAGCAATATCACTCCTATTCACGAGCATAAAAAATATTGGGCCGAGTGCTTTGGCACCGCTCGTTTTCTTCCGACTAACCGTAAGGAAATGGAAGCCCTTGGATGGGATAGCTGCGACATTATTATCGTGACAGGTGATGCCTATGTAGATCACCCAAGCTTTGGTATGGCGATTATCGGCCGTTTACTTGAAGCTCAAGGGTTTCGCGTTGGTATCATTGCTCAGCCAGAGTGGAGCAATAAAGACGCATTTATGGCACTTGGTAAGCCAAATCTATTTTTTGGTATTACTGCGGGTAACATGGATTCTATGATTAACCGCTACACTGCGGATCGTAAATTGCGCCATGATGATGCTTACACACCAAATAATGAAGGTGGAAAACGCCCTGATCGCGCGACGTTAGTTTATTCGCAACGATGCCGTGAAGCATACAAGGGTATTCCGATTGTATTGGGTGGTATTGAAGCGAGTCTTCGCCGTTTAGCGCACTATGACTACTGGTCTGATAAAGTTCGCCGCTCTGTACTGTTTGATGCAAAAGCGGATATTTTGCTTTTTGGTAACGCAGAACGTGCACTTGTCGAGGTAGCACACCGCTTAGCAGATGGTGAAGATATCTCAACGCTTACAGATATCCGTGGTACTGCTGTCAACTTACCAGCGGCACCTGAAGGCTATAACGTCATCGATTCATCACGTATTGAAAAGCCACGTAAAGAAGCCTTTGTTCCACCTAACCCATACGTGGTTGAAGAGCAGTGTGACACCAAGGCAAAAGAGCAAGAGACAGAAGCAAAACCAATTACAATTCGCCCTTCTCGTCATGATGCAGCGACAACGGCAGTGCGTATTCCACCGTTTGAAAAGCTTAACAATGACCGAATTCTGTACGCGCACGCAAGCCGTATCATGCACTTGGAAACCAACCCATATTCAGGCCGCGCTCTAATCCAGCGCCATGGTGACCGAGAGCTATGGGTTAACCAAGCGCCAATTCCACTTTCTACGGAAGAGATGGATTATGTGTTTGGTCTACCTTTTGCTCGCGTACCACACCCGATGTATGGTAAAGCAAAAATTCCGGCTTACGATATGATTAAGACTTCGGTTAACATCATGCGTGGCTGTTTTGGCGGCTGTTCATTCTGTTCGATCACGGAACACGAAGGTCGCATCATTCAAAACCGTTCTCAAGAATCAATCCTGAACGAGCTTGAAGAAATTCGAGATAAAGTACCAGGCTTTACCGGTACCATCTCAGATTTAGGTGGCCCAACAGCCAATATGTACCGACTGGGTTGTAGTGATCCAAAAGCAGAAGCAAACTGTCGACGCCCTTCATGTGTCTTCCCAGGGATCTGTAACAAGCTCAATACCGATCACAAACACACGATCGATCTTTATCGCGCTGCGCGTAAAGTAAAAGGTGTGAAGAAGGTAATGATCGCCTCTGGTGTTCGCTACGACTTGGCAATTGAGTCTCCAGAGTACGTTAAAGAGCTTGTAACGCACCATGTGGGTGGCTATCTAAAGATTGCACCAGAGCATACAGAGAAAGGCCCTCTTGATCTGATGATGAAACCAGGTATGGGGACGTATGATCGCTTTAAAGAAATGTTCGAGAAATACAGCGAAGAAGCGGGTAAAAAACAGTATCTGATCCCTTACTTCATTTCTGCTCACCCAGGAACAGAAGATGAAGATATGCTGAACCTCGCCCTATGGCTGAAAAAGAATAACTTTGAGTGTGATCAGGTACAGAACTTCTATCCATCACCAATGTGTAACGCAACCTCAATGTATTACTCAGAGACGAACCCTCTGAAACGCGTAAAATACAAAAAACGCGAAGATGTACCGGTTGCCAAAGGCGAGCGTCAACGTCGCCTTCACAAAGCACTACTGCGTTACCATGATCCAGCGAACTGGCCAATGATTCGTGAAGCACTGATCAACATGGGTAAAAAACATCTAATTGGTGATAAGAGTAACTGTCTAGTTCCAGCCGAAGATCTTGATGCCAAAACACCGGCTCAACGTCGTAAATCAGGTCGTCATGGCTCGCAACGCTTTGCTACCAAACACACTAAGAACCAGCCTGGATTTGAGAAGATGAATGGCGATCAACGTGGTGGACACAATAAAGGTGCAAACGGTAAATCGGGAAGCCGAAATGGCAAGCCAGGCGGAAACACACAAGGCAGTTCAAATGGTCGTAACCAAAATGGACAGAGCAATAAGCCGCATGGTAATAAGCCTCAAAACAATCGTGGTGGAAAACCGGCAGGACAAGGGCCTAAAGGTAATCATTCAGGTGGTAAGCCAACTACAAACCGTAAACCTAAACACCGTTAAGTGAATCATAACGATAATCGCAGTTTTTACTGCGATTATCGTTTATCGGACAACTTGTGTTGAGGCTTTATTCTCAATCTCTTTAATAACATTGCGTAGACATCCCTCCTCCCACTGACTCGATTCTGCTCGTTTAAGAGCCTTAACTGTCACACCGATACTATCTTCTAAATCTTTGTGCTGCTGCGCTAAAGTCTCACTCATCTCTATTAACTGCAGCATCTCTCGATGGGTATCTTTCATATCACGTAACGCCAGTTTCATCTCTTTGGGCGCATTGTCTGGAATTCTCTCCAGCACTTTTCTGCATGCATGTAAGCGCTGTAATTTAGCCAGTAGTTGCTTTATCGTTTGTTGAGCATATTGCTCGCTGGTACTCGCTTGCTGGCCTAGCGCAGGAAAAATCAAAGTAATCAACGAATGGCTCAATTTCTTAAAAACTTGGTTAGTTTCTTTTTCAATAGAGTGCAATGCCCACCAGACTAACGCACAAATCAACCCTGTGCTGACCACCATGGGAAGCGTAAAGCCCAGTAAAAGAATTTGAATTCCTAACACAGCAGCACAAATCGGCATTAGATTTCGAAGCAACATCTCAAAACCCACCCAAAAATATTAACAATAATATTATTAGCGTAGTCCACCAGCCACACTATAGTAACCATCGCTAATAAAAAAGGCTTAGCCCTTTCGAGCTAAGCCTTAATGTTCACTAAGCAGTAATTTAAGCGTTACTAGCTTCGAACTCTTTCATAAAGTTCACCAATGCTTGAACGCCCTGTAGAGACATCGCATTGTAAATAGAAGCACGCATTCCACCAACAGCTCGGTGACCTTTTAACGATACTAGACCTCGCGCTTTAGCTTGCTCTAAGAAGAGTTCATCAAGTTCCGGTTTCGCCAGTTGGAAAGGTACGTTCATTCTAGAACGATTTTCTGGGTGAACGTCATTCTTATAGAAATCAGAGTCATCGATCTGATTGTACAACAGTGCTGCTTTCTCTTTGTTCACTTTCTCCATTGCTGCGACACCGCCTTGCGCTTTCAACCATTTGAAAACAAGACCAGACAAGTACCAAGCGAAAGTTGGAGGAGTATTGAACATAGAGTCTTTCTCTACCAGCGTCTTATAGCTAATAAAGCTTGGCAATAACTCGTTTGCTAAATCCAGAAGATCATCGCGAACAATCGCAATGCAGATACCAGCTGGACCAATATTCTTCTGAGCACCCGCATAAATAACGCCGTATTTAGACACGTCAATCTCGCGCGACAGAATATTTGACGACATATCCGCGACAATTGGCTTATCAGTTACTGGAAGTTCAGAGATCTCTACACCATCAATGGTTTCATTTGGACAAAAATGGACGTAAGCAGACGCTTCATCCACCTTCCATTCACTAGCACTGACAACGGCAAGTTTGCCTTCTTTTTCAGTTTTGGCATTAAAAACATCCACTTCACAATATTTATTTGCTTCTTGGATAGCGCTTTCAGCCCAGTAGCCAGCATCGATATACGTCGCCTTTTTCGCAGTTCCTAGTAAATTGAGAGGGACTGCGGCAAATTGTGCACGAGCGCCGCCCTGACAGAATAGAACTTTGTAGTTATCAGGAATATTCAGCAGATCTCGTAGATCTTGCTCTGAATCTTCAGCAACCTTAATGAACTCTTTACTACGGTGGCTGATCTCCATCACCGAAGTACCTAGCTCATTCCAGTTGATAAACTCTGCTTGCGCCTGCTCCATCACCGCTTTAGGTAGGCCTGCTGGGCCAGCACTAAAGTTATATACATTATCCATTCTGACTTTCCTTGCTCATGCTTAATTTGAGAACTACAGGATTAATAACATTTTTTCTCTATTATAAAAAGCAAGAAAAGAGGTCTTAAGACCTCTTTTCTTGATAAACACTAAAAAAACGTAACTTATGGTTGCATTATTGCAGGTAGGAGCAGCGCCATTAACGGGATTTCTTGACCATTAGGAAACACCAAATTTCCATCTTTTAATTCAGCTTGAATCTCGTAGCCTTTATCAGTTTGCTCAACAAACTCCATCACAATCGCTTCGTCGACACCTTGTTTAATAAACGGATACTGTTCAACCAACTCGTTAGAGAAAAAGGTATCTAAGTTACCAGTTAACGCAGGAAGCACCATAGCTGGATTTTGGGTAATGTTATCCGTTCCTTCAGGAACTGTAATCTTCCACTGACTTTCAAACTCGCCTGCATCACCCAACGTTAAAGCCATTTTGTTCATCGACAAGTAAAAGCCTTTCGAGAACAATGTCTCCACGTATGGAATAGCAGTCTGAATATCTTCCGCAGTTAGCATCGGATTGTTTTGATACAAAGCTATCAAGTGTTCAAAAGAGCCGCTATCCAAATCACCTAACTCTAGGTCCAGAGATAATTTATCAACAGTACCTTCTGACGTAACGAGATCTTCAACGCCAACCACATGCTTGCTGTTCACTCGCTGAGATAGCTCTTCAATCGAAGAAGAAAATTGGTATTGCGCATTCTTCATGCCAAATAATGCGGATTGTGTAGAGTCCATCACTGACACGTCGCCCACACGCACTTCTTGATCTCCTAGCCAGAAGCCATTTTGCTTGCGTCCCTGCCCTGTACCTTTAACTCCAGAAACCAGTAATTTCTCACCAGAGTTAAAATCGACTTCAACCGAAGGTACATCGAGATCATAAGTCATCTCACCAAGAACGGTAACATGACCTTTTAAAACGGATGGCGTAATTGAGACCATAGCCCCATCAGCACCGTCAGTTGTTTGATTCCATGAATCTAACGAGAAGGTATAGTCCGTATTGCCATTTAATTGGGTCACGGTTTCCAATGTAATAGGAAATTCTTCCATATTCTCCAGCACAGAGGTCGCACTTAAGCTAACTAATCCGTGGGAAACCTCACTATTCACAACAAACTGATTTGGTAAACCGTCGAGCGCAAGTTGCTCTATTAATGCTGGATCTAATACAACATAGCGAGTCTGAATTTGAGACGACAAGTAACCACGATCGTAGCTAACAATTTCAGCCGTCATAGAGTCATTATTTATGTGAGCAATGGCGTCAGTTATAACGTTCTGCCCGATTTGTCCTACAGCCAGAGGCCAACATAACGCAAGAGAAATCGCGCCACCAATAGCGCCATATTTTTTTAACTGATGCATATCATCTTCTTCTTAGAATGTTTTATTCAGTGTACACCAAAAAACATTGAGATAAATCAGAGTATTGGCTTTCTTAAAAAATGAGCGAGGAATATAAAACCTAGCTCTCAATAACTTTCTAACAGGGCTGATAGAGTGAAACCACTGTATTCGATTTAAGCGACTGATAGTGAATCAATTTGCCGTACTCTGTTTAGACAATAACCCCATCAGCATAGAACAACTGCGCAAAGAGTTGTCACCATTTGCCGCGAGATTCGACATGCATACTGCCGATACGCTTGAAGATGCGAATGCCGCGCTCGACTATTGCTCTGATAACAAGCAAACAGTCGCCTTAGTCATTGCCAGTCATCATGAAGGATTTAACGGTGCCGATTTTCTTATTCAACTTGATAAGATGCCGCATACCCAGCAAGCACGTAAAGTCCTGATCAGTTGTGGCCAAGATATCCAAGCCATCTTATCTGCCGTCAATGATGGACGCTTAGATCACTGCTTAACCAAGCCTCTCCAAGATCATGTCCTTCGTAAAACGGCGCAAAAAGAACTCACGACCTTTATCATCAAAAATGACACCGAAAACTTGCTCGCCTATAGCCAAATACTCGACCATCAGCGGCTACTTAAAACGCATATCGACTATAAGATGCGTAGCTATCAGGAAGGCTTCATTAGCGAGCATCACCGTTTATCCGATCAAGACTTAACGGCTCAAGTGACCGATGCACTGCTTAACTTCTTTGCAGAAAAAGATGAAAGTAGAGCATGTCGTTGCTATTCGAGTGATCACCTCCTCACCAAAGAAGGAGAAGAAAACCGCTTTCTTTGGTTCATTACTCAAGGTGAGGTTGCACTATATAAGAAAGATGAAATCGGTATGCAACGAGAAGTGGTGCGCCACAAGCCTGGCAATATTGTTGGTGGCATGTCATTTGTAACTGGAGAGCCTTCCTTTTCTACTGCAATCACACTAAAACCAACCGAAGTAATCAAACTCGACAGAGACATCTTTGCGGAAGTAATGCATTCGAATACCGCATTATTGCCACTTTTTACCAATCTGCTTTTAAGACATTTCAACCGCCGTTTACAGCGCAGCATCACGACAAAACTCGAACTGCAAAAGACATTAGAATCTCTCGAGTCAGCGCAAAAGCAATTAGTAGAAAGAGAGAAAATGGCCATGCTTGGTCAACTTGTCGCTGGAGTGGCTCACGAGTTAAATAACCCTGTGGCTGCCATACTCCGCGGAACCGAAACCTTAACAAATAAAATACAGGCACTAATTGACGCGCCACAATCAAAAAACAATGGTTTAGGTATAGAAGTTTTGAACCAAGCACTGCTTTCTAAGCCAAAGTCCACCGCCAATGAACGAGAGATGGTCAAGGTAGTTGACCAACAAGTAAATAACCGAAGAGTGGCTAAGAAGCTCGTCAAACTCGGCCTGAACAATGAAAAAGCTTGGTTAGCAAGAGCAAGCAGCAAAGATACTCATTTACTCGAAGACCTTGAGCAACTTGAAAACTACCACTTGGCCGGTTCCACACTAAGGTCTATCAATGTCTGCGCACTACGTATTGCCGACATGGTAAAAAGTTTAAAAGGCTATGCGCGCTCCGACGACGAAAAGTTCCACGTCGCCGATTTGCACGAAGGAATTGAAGACACATTAGTCATTTTCGAAAACAAACTGAAAATGCACAAATTAGAAAAGCACTACGCAGAAATGCCGCCCACACGCTGCTTACCTATCGCCCTACAACAAGTGTGGACCAATTTAATCTCCAATGCGATCGATGCTTTCCCAACTAAAGGTTGCCTGACGATCAGAACGCAACTCAAAGAGCGCGATGGAAAACAATGGTGCGTGGTCAGTTTTGAAGACAATGGCAGTGGTATTCCCATCGAACTTCAACAACAAATTTTCGAGCTCAACTTTACCACTAAAAAAGAAGGTAATTTTGGCCTTGGTATTGGCTTATCGGTATGCCAACAGATTGTGCATCAGCACAACGGCTTCATACGTGTCGAATCTAAATGTGATCAATATACTCGCATGTCGGTATGGCTGCCTTATCGCCAGTATTAAATTTTGACGAGGAATCAACCATGAATAAATATCTTATCTTATGCGTCGATGACGAACGTGAAGTGCTTGATAGCGTTATCCAAGACCTAGATTGCTTTGAAGAACACTTCTTGCTGGAAGCCGCTGAATCTGTTGACGAAGCAAAACAGATTATCGAGGATGCAGAAAGAGAAGACGTAAAATTGGCGCTTATACTTTGTGATCATATTATGCCTGATCAGACCGGGATCAGCTTTCTTATTGAGTTAAATCAGCAAACGGCGACTCAAGTAACACGCAAAGTATTACTTACGGGACAAGCCGGACTTGAAGATACCGTTGAAGCCATTAATCACTCAAGCTTACATTTCTATATTGCGAAACCGTGGCGTGGCGACGAATTACGTGACATCATCACTCAGCAGCTGACTCAATATATGATTGAAAATGAGCCGCAGCTGATGCCCTGGGCGACAATTCTCGATCCAGAGCGCATTTTCGCAGCGATTGCCAAAAATCGCCTCGAGTTTGGTGAGTAAGTCATCGATTTTGGCATGTCGCTTGCAGGAATGGTTAAAACACGACAAAACAATGACATTTCTATAGTGGCTATTGCCCGGATGCATTATTATGTCCCATTATCGTCATGGCGAGTCGTCGCTAAAGACCAAGGAAATTAACAAGATATAGGTTTATCGTCCTTATGCGTAAAACAATCTTAGCTGCAGCATTAGTGCTAGCATCTGGTCAATCTTTTGCACAAGTTGATCCAAATAGCCCAACAGTAATGAGTAACTTTAGCTACGACTACGTTGAAGCTCGTATCGGTGCAAGCCCTGTTACTTTTGGTGCTGCAATGAGCAAAACCGTACACCCTAATGCTCACGTAATTGGTCGTATTGACTCTGAGTTTGAAGGTGATTTCGACGCAGGCGCGGGTTTTGGTTTTCATGCTCCAATCAACAACTGGGCTGACTTCACCGGCGAAATGCTATTCCGCCTAGTCGACAACTCAAAGTCAAGCGGTACAGATACTGGCTTAGAGCTAAACCTTGGTGTTCGCCAATGGTTAGGTCCGCAGCTAGAGGTTGGTGGTAAAGTAGGTTACACATCAATTGATAGCGAAGAAGATTGGATCGGTTCAGCGTATGCTCGTTTCCACTCAACAGAACTATTCTCTATCGGTGGTGAAGCTCGCATTAATGACACTTACGGTGATCAACTAATGTTCACGACTCGCTTTAAGTTCTAAAGCGCGTTCTTCGCCAGAAAAAACACAAAACCGAGGTGATTAATAATCACCTCGGCTTTTTAATTCTATTTCGTATAACTCAGCAATAGCGCTAGCACTCTAAACTTCAAAAGCTTAGTCGAAATTAAATTAGCAGCTTGCTAGTAACTGACGTTTACGTGGTTCTTGAATAAGCTTCCAGTGAATGCCATCAATCGCTCCAGCAAATTTCCAAAGCAGTTTCACATCGACATCACTACCATAGGCTTGCTTTACTCTTGCAAAAACAGCAGGTGCACCTAATTCAATAAAAGTATCGACATCATCGATACCAGCTTTCTTAACCATTCTCTCTAGCGTCAATTGCATATTCGGCAAGTCACGTAGACGACGATTTGCTGCAGAACGTTTAAATTGACGTTCTGATACGGAGTAATCAATTGATTTCTTTACAAGATCATCAAGTTGATCACCACCTTCAATAAACAACTCAGTAATATCGTAATAGTTTACTGTTGCCGTTGTTTGCTTTTTCACATGGCGGTACTTTTCGCAGCCTAAAGCAGTAAATTCTTTATCCAATTGGTCCCCACCACGGATAAAAATCTTACTCGCACTAAGTAAAGCGAACATGGCATCCTCCCTGAATAACCCTGTCCCACCGAACATAGAACGCTTTTGAAACATACCAAATTTGTTAACGTATTGAATAAATTGTTGCTCTGTCATATCCATTGATCCTTCTAATCATTAAACCCCGATTATTTATGATCACCAGATAGCAGCAGTTTTAAGCGAAAACCTGCGATTAAACTATGGTATTAATAGTTTTATTCGTTTAATCCCAGTAAGTGGATAAATGATAGTTAACGAAACGAAATAAGTCTGTGCATAGGTCACATCCATTAAACTTCGTTCATATTTTAATGAGAGATAAATCACGTAAACTCAGTTTTAATCTAATACTGACGTTCGAAGATTCCAATTATAAATCGTTACGAAAAATATCAATAATGGAGAGCAATTATTTGCTTATTGCCAGTAAGAAACGTTACACTGTAAAAAGTAAATTAACTGTTTGACACTATATGAATCACCTATCTTTTTACTGGCTTCCTGAGAATAAAGAGCACCTTATTAAAGGTATTGAGTCTGAGTTTTCCCAATTAATTGAACACTCAATCTCACATAAAAATATTACTCTACCGCCTATCCCTGATGTTGTTCTCAAAATTCAGCGACTATGCACGCAAGATACGACAACCGTCGCTGATGTGGCCGACAGTTTACTAGAGGATCCTGGTTTAGCGGCGATCGTGATTCGTGTTGCCAATTCGGTGATTTTCAATCGTCGTAACATCACTTGTACTGACTTAGTCACTGCAGTTTCTCGTCTTGGTATTTTACGTGTACGAGATATTGTTACCGCACAAGCTATCGAACAACTTAAGCATTCTGTAAACCTAAGTGCTTCATGTAATAAAGTACTCGTGCAGAGCGCTGCAAATTCCCGCGAACTTGCAGCTACCATGGTATTGGTTGCTCGCGGATTTAGAGAAAGTGGTTCAATTCAGTATAAAAACTTAGAATCGGATAAAGCACTGCTGACTGGTCTGCTTGCCGATATCGGCCTATTTTGTATCGTTAACGAATACCATCAATATCTCGAAGATGGTAACTACCTAAATGAAGATATCGCTTTCCAGATTTTTGACCGCCAATGTGCCAACGCCAGTAAGCTAGTACTTGAGAACTGGGGCTTTGATGACGACTTCTTAGAAGTTGCTTCAAATAACATCCTAACAACCGGCAATGCAGCCGTTAGTTACTTAGATGTTGCCCGAATCGCTAATCACATTCTTATGTTCAGACGTAAGGATGACGATATAGATGAACATCTTGTAGAATTTGACGTCACTGGTGCAGATATACTGTACAAACTCAGCAATTTAAGTGATATTGAATTCAATACACAGATCGATGAATTGATCAGCGCAAGCGGTTTGTAATTTACAGGAAGTAACATGTTCTCAGGGATGATCTTCATATTTGCCCCACTAGTTGTGGGGTATTTGATATCGATTTCAAATAATTCTCGCCTCGATACTATTAACGTCATTACCTCAAACCTTATTTACGTCATTTTAGCGTTAATGGGGTTGAGTTTAGCTGCGCTCGATAATTTGGGGCAAAACCTCCAAGTTATTTTGAAGTTTACCGCAGTCTTTTTTGTTTGTTTGAGTACAGCCAACCTTGCTGTCTTACCTTTTGTGGATAAATTTTTACCTATCAAGACAGACAACACGCAAAAAAAGTTACCCCTTTCTAGCATGGCGCTAGAATCTATGAAGCTTATTCTTGTCGTTGGCAGTGGTTTGGTTCTTGGCCTTGCCCTCCCCTTTGACCTACATTGGGTCGACACAGCCAGTGAATGGATCCTATTTTTACTTCTGTTTTTCATTGGTATTCAACTTAGAAATAGCGGCCTAACGTTACGCCAAATTCTTCTTAACAAACACGGTATGGTCATCGCGCTAGTTATTATTACCAGCTCTATGATCGGCGGAGCTCTTGCTGCCTATATATTAGATATCGATATTTATCGAGGCTTGGCCATGGCGTCTGGTTTTGGTTGGTACTCGCTAGCCGGAATACTAATGGGAGATGCATTTGGGCCAGTCTATGGCGGAGCGTCTTTCATGATAGAACTGCTTAGAGAACTCATTGCACTGGTGCTTATTCCATTGTTTATCCGTACCAAACCTTGTACTGCAATAGGCTATGCAGGCGCTACCGCTATGGACTTTACCTTACCCGTGATTCAAACCACCGGAGGGGTTCGCTGCGTCCCTATTGCCATCGTTAGTGGCTTTATTCTTAGCGTTCTTGTACCAGTAATGATGCTATTCTTTGTCTCTCTTGCAAGCTAGATCGCAGGATTTAAAATTCAAATTAACTATATTAACGTTCAGCCCAAGAGAGTACTTTAGAAAGTACTAATTTAAAGTCACATCCCTCGAGCAAACAGCATCTTGCGTTCCATGCTCAAGTTGGCTGCTTTTATCAAAGAGGGAAAATATAACTATTATTCAAAAGGAATCATTATGAAACGCCTGATCGTTGCACTGCTATTAGGTGCCACCTCTTCCGTGGCAATGGCTGCCAATAACGCTTGTTTGTCTAAAAAATACGATGCCTACATTGATGCTTCACTGCATTGGTATGAAGATTTATCTGCGCTCACTTCGGAACAGTACCCTGAACTTACTGAAGTAAGCGAGTGGTTTTTGCAAGGCCGCAAAAATCATTTCGAACTAAACCGTGCTGCGGTCCACTACTACATTGATAATGACAGTACCAAAGTAGCAACGAACCAACCGGTAGAAGCTTGGTTGCAACTTGAACAAAAAGACATTAAAACTCTCTCTTCACGCAGTGATGAGCTTGGTCAATTAGCGAAAACGACCTTTGACGACCGTCAGTCAAAACCGCATGAAAAAAATTACGAGTTACGCTCTGCATTTGCTGATCTTCTCAGCCACCCAACCAAGATTGACGCTGCACTTAAGCGCTATAACAAGTCAATCAGTGAGTTAGAGTCCATTTCCTGCAACTAAGTAGTTGTCGACATTTCGCTCAATTAACAAGCATATTGACGCAATTAAAACTAAGTTTGCCAAATTTAGACGGGACATTGCTCCCGTTTTCGTTTAGATTGTTGCGCTTGCAAGAAAAATGATTAGAGCAATGTAGCTGTATGGTATCTGAACACAAAACGGCTGATGTGAACTTCGAAAGTCTACTTCGAATTTTCACTGTTCCTGAAGGGCCAGACTCAACGCTAACCAAAATCGACGAAGAGCTTTCACGTAACCTTAATAAGTTTCTGAAAGAACACATTGTCGCTGAGGAAAAACCCCTAAGAGAGATTGAAAAAGATTTCTCTAACGCGTCGATCCCAGAGCAACCTGAATTCGTCTCAGACCATACGCAACATCTTTTAGATACATTGGTATCCCACTCAGTTCATACTTCAGCACCAAGCTTTATCGGTCATATGACATCAGCGCTGCCTTACTTTTTAATGCCGCTGTCCAAGATCATGATCGCACTTAACCAAAACCTAGTTAAGATCGAAACATCAAAAGCTTTCACTCCTCTTGAGCGCCAAGTGTTGGGCATGCTTCATCGCCTTATCTATCACCGTGATGATAAGTTCTATGGAAAGTGGATGCACAGTGCCAATCACTCTCTAGGCGCTTTTTGCTCTGGTGGTACAATTGCCAATATCACAGCGCTATGGGTAGCTCGTAACAACGCTTTAAGAGCAACAGGCTCGTTTAAAGGTGTCGAGAAAGAAGGCCTTTTCAAAGCAATGAAGCATTACGGCTACGAAGGATTAGCAGTATTAGTTTCTGAACGCGGCCACTATTCTTTAAAAAAAGCAGCAGACGTACTTGGTATTGGCCAAGAAGGGCTTGTCGCGATTAAAACCGACTCTAATAACCGCATTTGCCCAAAAGCACTTCAAGAAAAAATCACTGAACTCAAAGCGCAAAACATCAAACCATTTGCAGTCATTGGTGTTGCAGGTACAACAGAAACGGGCAGCATCGACCCATTGACTGAAATTGCTCAAGTCTGCCAGAAAGAGGATTGCCATTTCCATGTTGATGCAGCGTGGGGTGGTGCGACCTTGATGTCCAATAACTATCGTCATCTATTAGACGGTGTAGAACTTGCTGACTCAGTGACTATTGACGCTCACAAGCAACTCTATATCCCGATGGGTGCTGGCATGGTTCTGTTTAAAAACCCTGACGCGATGAAATCAATTGAGCATCACGCGCAATATATTTTACGTAAGGGTTCTAAAGATCTAGGTAGTCATACTTTAGAAGGTTCACGCTCAGGCATGGCAATGCTTGTTTATGCAGCAATGCATATTATCAGCCGCCCAGGTTATGAACTGCTGATTGACCAAAGTATTGAAAAAGCAAAGTACTTTGCTGAGCTCATTGAGCATCAAGAAGATTTCGAATTGGTGTCGCATCCAGAGCTTTGTTTACTCACTTATCGCTTTCTTCCAGCTCACGTTAGAGCATCTCTGTCCAAAGCAAGCGCTGAGCAAAAAGCAGAACTCAACGAATTACTCAATGAGCTGACCAAGTATATTCAAAAGCGCCAACGTGAAACCGGCAAATCCTTTGTTTCGCGTACTCGTTTAAACCCTGAGCACTGGGATCGACTCAATACTATTGTCTTCCGTGTGGTACTCGCAAACCCGCTTACAGGCAAAGATATTTTAACCACCGTACTAGAAGAGCAACGAGATATTGCTAAAACCGCTCCAAAGTTAATGGCTAAAATTGAAACTATCGTTCAAAAGATAAACGCAAGCTGAAAGTTTCTTTCTTTAAAATTGTAATTTCAGCAACAATATAGGCCAAAGACTCCAGAAAACTTCGCTGTTATATGTGATTTGTGTAGTTTTCATAAAATTTAGTTTGAGGCTTGTCATATTATAGCCAATTGAACCCTAGAATTGTTACATTAAACCTACAGCTTAGGTTTATACTGAACCCATGGCGCTGGATAGTCATTACCTATTAGGGAACAGTTTGTTTCCTCTCGATTTTTTCGGTTGGTATATCCAGTGAGTTGTTCTCTTACCCTCGTGAACACTTATGAACACACTAGAAAAAATTCAGAAAAATCTAGAGAACTTTAGCAAATCTGAACGCAAGGTTGCTGAAGTTATCATGGCCTCCCCTCAGACGGCTATTCACTCTAGTATTGCTACACTAGCAAAAATGGCTGATGTAAGTGAGCCAACTGTTAACCGCTTCTGTCGTCGCCTAGATACGAAAGGCTTCCCTGACTTCAAATTACACTTGGCACAAAGCCTTGCTAATGGCACGCCTTATGTAAACCGTAACGTTGAAGAAGATGACGGCCCTGACGCATACTCACATAAGATTTTCGAATCCACTATGGCTTGTCTAGACGTAGCAAAAAATAGCTTAGACTCTATGCAAGTCAATCGTGCGGTCGATTTGTTAACTCAAGCAAAACGAATTTCGTTTTTTGGTCTAGGTGCATCTTCAGCCGTGGCGAAAGATGCTCAAAACAAATTCATTCGTTTCAATATTCCAATTACGTGCTTTGAAGACATCGTGATGCAACGTATGAGCTGCATCAACTGTACCGACAATGATGTAGTCGTGCTGATCTCTCACACTGGCCGTACAAAAAGCCTTGTTGAAATCGCCAATCTTGCCCGTGAAAATGGTGCAACAGTTATCGCGATTACTGCAAAAGATTCTCCACTGGACAAAGCAAGTTCTCTTTCGATCTCGCTTGACGTACCTGAAGACACAGACGTTTACATGCCAATGGCAAGTCGTGTTGTGCAGATGACCGTTATTGACGTGTTAGCTACAGGCTTCACACTAAGACGAGGCTCTGGCTTCCGTGAAAATCTTAAGCGAGTAAAAGACGCACTAAAAGATTCGCGCTACGACAAGCTATCTCAGTTTTAAGTCGATAAAGTGATATAGAAAAGGAGCAGACAATGCTCCTTTTTTAGTTGTTTAACTTAGAAGTATTAGTCGTAACTCTAGGACGGCTACTATGAATCAACTGACTTTCAGCTAAGCCTACGGAAGCTGACGAAGTTTCGCACTCCCCTCGACAATCGCATACCTGCTTTAAGATAAACATCAAACGCTCTTTCGTAAGAGGGATGGGATTTCCTTTAATAGCGACAGACTTAAGAGCATCGTCGACCACTGTATCAAATGATGTTGCACACACACCAAAATCACGCAACTGCGGCAATTCAAGTCGGTTCAACACATTTTCAACCCAAGTGATCCCCACTTCTATTGCTGCTTTGGGATCATCGGATAAGATAGCAGCCATTTTTTGGTAGCGGCTCAATAAATCTTTTCGACCTTGAGATTCAGCAGCCACAACATTTTCTCTCATTACATGTGGGGCTAAGCGTGCGGTAATCACACTATGAGGCGCGTCCAATTTCCCACCTAGAGCTGAAGCTAAACCATGAGCAGCCCCCAACTTCGCATTGGTAATCGCCATTCCACCTAACATAGCGGCAAACGACAGATCTGAACGAGCTTTATAGTCATCTTCCAAGCAGGCAGCGAATAATGAACGATTCAACCGCCTTAGGCCTTCTTCGCAAACCATATCGGTTAGTGGGTTAGGGTCTCCACAGACATACGCTTCCATCAGGTGAGTAAAGGTATCCATCGCACCTCTACCTGAGGTGAGCCGATCAGTTCCATAGGTCAGTGTAGGATCCACAATTGCAACATCTGCAAGCATCTCTGGACTGCGTAAACTCACCTTCACTTGATCTTGCCCAGACCTTAACACTGCATTTTTTGTAACTTCCGCTCCCGAGCTGGCTGTCGTCGGTATAGCAATAAAGGGCAGAGGTTTGGTTTTGATTGGTACACTTCGGCCAACGACTTCAACATAGTCGTAAACATCACCTTGATTTGGGATAATCGCAGCAAGAGCTTTACCCATATCAAGCACGCTCCCTCCACCAATTGCGACAACCATATCTGGTTTAAATTTTCGCCCGACTAACGCCGTTTCTTCCACCATAGTGATATTGGGTTCACCTGCAATAGCAACATGTTGGTATCGCATATTTTGTGCTTTAAGGTATTCGATAACGGGCCGAGCCCTATCCATATTTTGGCCACTAACTAATAGAACACTATAGCCAAATTGGTTAAACACTGAGAGTGAGGATTGCAGTGCACCTTCACCGAAGATGATTCGCGTCGAGGTCATAAATTGAAACATAACCAAAACACTCCTTACTAATCTAAACTCAGTTTAGCATGCCTACCTATCCGCAGAATTAAATTGAACCAGTGCAACTTGTGAGAAATACCCACACAAAATATGTGCAAATCACGAGCAATTTCTCTTTATCGCCTGATGAAAAGGAGAATGGGATTAAAAAATCATCAATAGGTTTTCTCTATCGAAACAAGAGGTAATTGCTTCTTTATTTTCGACACTGATTCGGGCATAGTGCTGTTAACAATCTATAGGAGAAAGACATATGTTCGTAGTTATCTTTGGTCGCCCAGCTTGTCCATTCTGTGTTCGCGCAAAAGAGCACGCTGAAACACTGAAAGCAAAACGTGATGATTTCAACTACCGTTACGTTGACATTCATGCTGAAGGTATTTCAAAAGCAGATCTAGAGAAAACTGTTGGTAAACCTGTTGAGACAGTTCCACAGATCTTTATCGACCAAGACCACATCGGTGGTTGCGATGACTTCGAAGCGTACGCAAAAGAGCACCTAGGTCTTTTCGACGAGTAATTGAATTAGATGTTAAAAAGTCGCCTTGAGCGACTTTTTTTCTGTCTTTTATTCGGTTAATACTGCGCTTTCTCAAATATAAACTGACTAAGTAAAGTAATAGTAAAATATAAAAATTTTCACTATTTATTTTGCGCTATTCAGATACAATTCGCACACTTAACTTATCCCGGCACAGAATCAAGAACTGCCCGTGAACATAAACGTCGTACACTTGCTAGAGCAAAACCCTATCCTCCTTATTTTTGTGGTTCTCGCCATTGGTCTTGCGATTGGAAAAATTCGCTTTGGAAATCTGCAACTTGGTAACTCTATTGGAGTGCTAGTCACCGCTCTGATCATGGGGCACTTAGGTTTCACCTTCAATGCGGACGCTCTTACCATTGGCTTTATGCTGTTTATCTACTGTGTCGGCATAGAAGCAGGGCCTAACTTTTTCGGTATCTTCTTTCGAGACGGTAAACACTACTTCATATTGAGTATGGTTGTGCTCTCTACTGCTCTGTGCATCACCTACTTCGCTAGTCATTATCTTGGGTTAGATTTTGGTTTATCTGCCGGTATGATGGCTGGAGCGTTGACTTCTACCCCCGTCCTTGTAGGCGCACAAGACGCTTTGGGTTCCGGCTTGGCGACTGTTCCTCGCAACATGGATTTCTCCCTAGTACTTGAGAATCTATCCGTAGGTTATGCGATGGCTTACTTGATTGGTTTAATCAGCATGATTATGTTTGCCAAACTTCTGCCAAAACTACAAAAACAAAACCTCTCTGATTCGGCGCAACAAATTGCTCAAGAGCGTGGTTTAGGTAGTACAGGACAACGTAAAGTTTATCTTCCAATCATCCGAGCATACCGTGTAGGTCAAGAGCTAATTGATTGGATTGATGGTAAAAACCTGCGTGAACTGGGTATCTATCGCCAAACTGGCTGTTATATCGAGCGAATTCGCCGCAATGGTATCCTCGCCCACCCAGATGGTGATGCTATCTTGCAGCAAGGTGATGAAATAGCGCTCGTGGGCTTCCCAGATAGCCATGCTCGACTCGATCCTAGCTTCAGAAACGGTAAAGAAGTTTTCGACCGTAACTTACTTGATCTTCGCATCGTAGAAGAAGAGATCGTTGTAAAAAGTGACTCCATAGCCGGTAAACGTCTGTCCGACTTAAACCTGTCTGAGTACGGTTGTTTCCTTAACCGAGTAGTACGAGCGCAAATCGAAATGCCTATGGATTTAGACATCGTCCTAGCAAAAGGCGATGTTCTACAGGTTAGTGGTGAGAAAAGTCGCGTTCATGGTTTAGCGGAGAAAATTGGTTTCATCTCGATTCACAGCCAAATGGCCGATCTACTCGCATTCTGTAGCTTCTTCATTTTGGGCATTATGTTCGGCTTGATTACCATGACATTTGGCCAAGTTTCATTTGGTTTGGGTAACGCTGTTGGTCTTCTTTTATCAGGCATCACTCTTGGCTTTTTACGAGCTAACCACCCAACATTTGGCTATGTACCGCAAGGCGCATTAAATATGGTTAAAGACTTAGGCCTTATGATATTCATGGTCGGCATCGGTTTAAGTGCCGGTGGTAAGATGTTTGAACACTTGTCGCAAGTCGGTGTTCAAGTGATCGGTTTAGCTTTCGTTGTCAGCGTGGTTCCGGTCGTGTTTGCGTACTTAGTCGGTGCCTACATTCTTAAGATGAATCGCGCACTGCTATTTGGTGCCATCATCGGTGCCAGAACCTGTGCACCAGCAATGGACATCGTTAACGACTACGCTAAGTCGACGATTCCTGCTCTGGGCTATGCTGGTACTTATGCGATAGCGAATATTTTAATGACCTTAGCCGGTACCATACTCATCATATTAAGTTGATAAAGAACAACGAATAAAAAGGGAGGCTGCGAGCCTCCCTTTTTATTAATTCATCGGCCAAGCCGTTGTTCCATCGATAGGAATCGGTGAAGTAGCGAACTCATCGACGCAATATCCTGCCTCACTGGACGCAAAATAGGTCAATGGCATCGGAACAAAGCTTTTCGCGATCACCTCTGTTTTGGCCTTATCACTAAAACTAAATCCCCACATATCTAAATATTGGCGCATATCTCTGTCAGTGATGACACTAAATGCAATTAACAGCCAATCGTTGTTAGAGATCGAATTTGCTTCTTCTCGCGAATAGCTATCGAAACCGAGCTTCGAGCGGTTTGCTAACCACAATTCATCGGAAGATTTGAGTCGGTTGAATTCGCGTTCCAGTATATGTAATCGCCCTAATAGGTGCCAGCCATTGCTGATCACACCTTCATTCTGAGCTTGCATCATGATCTGAATAAAGACTCTTGCCCCCCAGCTCCAGTCGGTTTGGTTCTGCTCGGCCATATACGCATTGGGATCAGCTTGCTGCCTGCTTGTCTGTAGCATCTGATACTGGCCTTTAAAGTCTAAACTCTGGCAACTCGAAACCTTACCCGTATCTTGGTAGTAACGAGATTTACTGTAATAGGAATAATAGTTCGTCGTTGAGTGCCCATCCCAACCAGAAAAACGAAAACGACTTTTTTCGAGTCCATGGCCTAACTCATGCAGATCACCATGACCAAGTGGATGAAAAGCCCAGTAAGCATCATATGGATTACCTGAACATCCATAGCCACATGTCGCTTGGTCGGCATTCATATGTTTAACGATATCGATGGTTTCTATCTGCCAATCTTTGTTCGTAGAGTATAGATGTATATCATCAATACTGTCAATTCCAGGGCCTTGGAACCCTGCAAGCGCATGTGGGAGATTGTGCACGTATTGCTCGGTCGCCAGCGCCATATCAACTGGCTCAGCCCAATCATCGGCGCCAATCGACTCAATCATTTTTTTAGATTTAGAGTGAACTTCAAATCCAGGAGTAATCAGCTCAGCCCAATCAAACAAGTCTGCATTGAGCTTCTCAACAAAGCTGACGTTATCATCGCTGCCGCGCCATACAGGATGAAGCGCTACACCCTGAAAAGTTAAATCGACTTGTTCGTTATTGTTATCAAACTGAACTTGAACAGGGCCGCCATAAGGCGAAGTCAGTTGAATAGTTTCGCCAGGTTCAATGGAATACGCGTAAGAGGTAAGGTGCTTCGGTCTTGAATACCCATTATTTGAAAACTCATGGGTAGCACCACTGCGTAAGGTATTAATCACGATTTTAGTGGCGACTGGGGCATTGTCAGTGCGAGTTACGCTGAATGTTTCCCCTGGTAAGGCGTAAACTCCTGCGGCGCGAAAATGACGTTTTGATTCTAAGCTAACAGTTTGCGTAACACGCCCCACCTCTTCGCCAAAATCACTTCGACTGAAATTGCCCATATCCGCTTGACGCTGGTTGACCTTGCGACTGTTGTACTGAACATAATCCGCAAAATAAGAACGCAAAAAGTCGATGCGCTTAGTGCTCTCTTTGTCCATAGGGAATCGAACGTCTTGGCGATAGTGGTCAGCCAATAGAACTAAAGATTTTTCATACGCATAGTCAGCAGTATCAAATAGCTGAATGCCCTGCTCATCCAGATTGCGTAGTTGATCTCGAATACTCTGAGCTGCAGAGTAAAACTCTTGAGCCATGTTTGACTCTGTAGGACAAGATTTGTCGTCGCATAGCGTTAAATCTACGGTAAACGAATCATCATTCAAACGCTTTAACAGAGCTTGTTGCTGCTCTACATGTTCAGGGACCGAGTCAAGCAACTCATTGGCCTGCCAATCCACTACAGCTAACTTTCGCCAATAGTTATCACCAACATAATTTACATGAAATGTGTTAAAAAGTGATTGACCAAGTTCAGTCATTGATCCATCCCAATGCAGATACAAAATTGGGATAGTGAGCTGTTGGGCTCTTTCAATCGCTTGCGAAACGTTTTCCAACTCACTCGTATTTTGCAGGTGCTGGGAAACAATCAGCAGATCAGGCTTACTCTCTACACAACTGAGTAACGCAGTACCATCACATTGATTTGCCGTGTTGTACTGAACAGCGTTGTCAAAGCGATCATCTAGCCATTCACGCGTCGCAACCTCATCAGGGAAATAATATGACTGATCCATTTGCGCAATGACAATGTTGGTATTGCTACCCAATGCTTTACCGTTTAACCAGGCCAATAGATTTTCCATCCATTGATTCATCTCTTCGTTTACTGAATCGGGAAACCGTTTTGCCGTTCTAAACGGATTACTACCAAGCACTGCATAGCGACTAACTGAATTCGCATAGCCCGCCACACCAATAGTCAGATTTTGATCATCATACCCATCTTGGATTGCTTTGTTGGTGACTAAGATAGAATCATTAAAGCCATAGGTCGGTGACAGCATTGCAGCGTCATGAGTTGGATCCCAAATTAGCTGTTGGGTACTGCCGTTTATTGCACGTTTGATCTGATTGAATGTTTGCTTGTAAGTCGAAACAAGCACATCGCTATGTGCAATGAACTCGCTAGGATCTGACACTAGGGTCGCATCACCGGTTTGGATAGCTCTTTCAACATCACTTAACGGCTTAGGAGGTTCAACAGAGCTTCCTCCACTATCGCCACCGCATCCGAAAAGGCTTAAACAAAGAACCGCACACAATCCAATTCGCGAATGTAACTCACTCATATTTATACATCTTTTATATTGATTTTCGCGAGTGTAATTAATGAAAGTTTGAATGTAACTTTAGTATGATAAGTAGGTTAGAATTTTTGAAGCGCGTTAACAGAAAAGAAAACGACACCCTAAGGTGCCGTTATCAAACTAACTTAACGGTCGCAAATAAGCGAGGAATCGCTTCTCTGCCAATTTAAAGCACCAAAGAATAATAAAGGTCAGTGCCATGTAGAACAGACCGGCCGTCAAGAAGGATTCAAATGGCGCGTAATAGCGTGAGTTCACTAATCGAGCTGCACCAGTCAAATCAACGATAGTTACGATACCCGCTACCGCACTGCCATGAAGCATGAAGATGACTTCGTTACTGTAAGCAGGCAGTGCACGACGCAACGCACTTGGCAAAATAATACGGCGATAGGTCATGAAATTGCTCATGCCGTATGCTTTCGCAGCTTCAACCTCGCCTTTTGGCAAACCATTAATCGCACCACGGATGATCTCAGCGGTATAGGCTGAAGTATTCAATACAAAGGCTACCAATGCACAAAACCATGCGTTTTCCCACAAAGTGTCTTTAACTGGGAAAAACTGATCCATTCCGTAATAAATCAGATACAGCTGGACTAAAAGTGGCGTACCGCGGAAAAAGTAAATGAACGCCCAGCTAGGCCCCATAATAAAGTAGTTATGGCTATTTCTTGCAACACCAAGTGGTATCGAAACAAACAAGCCAATTACTAACGCTAAGCTCACCAACCATACAGTGGTCCACAAACCTTCAAGGTAGACTGGTAAACTTTCAATAATCAGAGAAAAATCCATATCCTACCTCGCATGAATACTGAATTTGCGCTCCACCAGCTTAAGTAAACCAGTCGAAACACTCGTGAATAGTAGGAATACCATGGCAACGGCCATGTAGAAGGTAAACGGCATTTTAGTTGAGCCCGCCGCTAGCGCACTGACTCGAACCATATCTTCCAGACCAATGATCGAAACCAGCGCTGTAGTTTTCAGCAATACCAACCAGTTGTTACCAAAACCAGGTAAGGCATGACGAATCATCTGTGGTAGTAAAATGCGACGAAATGACATAACAGAGCTCATACCATACGCTTTACCTGCTTCTAGCTCGCCCTTGTCGACAGCCATAATTGCACCACGGAATGTTTCGGCCATGTATGCGCCAAAGATAAATCCGATAGTTAAAACGCCCGCAACAAAAGGACTTACATCGATATAATCCGGTAGATAAGAGGTCCACTCATGGTTCGGATCGCTAGACGTAAACCATTCATTTAACCACTCATTGATCGAATAAAGACTGTTATTTAGTAAGATCTGTCCGCCGAAAAATATCAGCATCATTAAAACCAAATCGGGAATACCGCGAATGACGGTGGTATAGAGCGTAGCAATCGCTCTTGCCCAGCGATAAGGTGCCATTTTTGCAAGCGCACCAAGCATGCCTAATATCATTGCTAGCAGTAATGAGAGTAGTGCCACCTCAATGGTCACTATGGCCCCTTTAAATATAGAGGCTTCGTATCCTTGTAGATCTAGCATAGGTGAGTTCCTGATCCCTAGACTGAAATAGAACTAGGCCGCTGACTACTCCTAGGAACATAAATCAGCGGCTGTATCCGACGAATTACTGACCGTAAACGTCGTAGTTGAAGTATTTAGCTGCGATATCTTGGTAGACACCTTTCTCACGTAGAGAAAGAATTGCTGCATCTAGCTTCTTGGTTAGGTCTTTATCTTGCTTACGAACCGCAATACCAAAACCGTCACCGAACCATTTTGGATCAGTGAGTGAAGGACCTACGAATTCATAAGCTTCGCCACCCGCTTTATTTAGAACGCCCTCTTCTAGCGCCGATGCATCACCAAGAACCGCTGCAACACGACCGTTTGCTAGATCTAGGTAAGCTTCATCGAAAGAACCGTAACGAACGATATCGACTTTTTTACCGTAGTTATCTGTTAGGTATTTGTCGTGTGTCGTCGCACGCTGAACGGCGATCTTTTGACCTTCAAGGTTGTCGAAGTTAAGACCTGCACCTTTCTTCGCGATAAATTTATTTGGGATAAGCGCGTATTTGCCAGTGAAGTCCACTTTCTTCTTACGCTCTTCGGTAATAGACATTGCAGCGATGATTGCATCGTATTTACGAGCTAATAGAGAAGGAATAATGCCATCCCAATCTTGAGCAACGATCTTACATTTCACTTGCATCTCTTCACACAAAGCGTTAGCCATATCCACATCAAAGCCTTTTAGAGAGCCGTCAGCTTCAGTCCAGCTAAATGGAGGGTATGCACCTTCAATACCAAAGCGAACCGTTTTCCATTCTTTCGCTTGCGCTACGCCAGTTACTGCAGTTGCTGCCAGTGTTGCAGCTAATAACCACTTTTTCATTTCCATACTCCTGTGATTTTTCTTTTAAATTGGTGTGTTGTGTTTGCCGCTTCTAACCGCGACTAATAAATAGAAGATACGAATTGCTTGAGGCGCTCCGAATCTGGGTTGGTAAATAGTTTGTCTGGGTGACCTTGTTCTTCGACTAGACCTTGATGCAAGAACATAACGTGATTCGATACATCACGAGCAAATGCCATTTCATGAGTTACAACCAACATGGTTCGGCCTTCTTCCGCAAGATCTCGCATAACACCAAGTACCTCACCGACCAACTCAGGATCGAGGGCTGACGTCGGCTCATCAAACAACATAACTTCAGGGTCAACGGCCAATGCACGAGCGATCGCCGCACGCTGTTGCTGTCCACCTGATAAGTGACCTGGGTAATAATCTTTACGTTCATAAAGCCCTACTTTTTTAAGTAGCACTTCTGCATTTTCAATTGCCTGCGCTTTAGGTACTCCTAACACGTGAACAGGCGCCTCGATTACGTTTTCAAGAACAGTAAGATGAGACCAAAGGTTAAACCCTTGAAATACCATGGCTAAACGCGAACGGATGCGTTGGACTTGTTTTTCATTCGCTGGAACGGCTTCACCTTGGCGATTGTTTTTCATCTGGATCAGTTCACCGTTAACCCAGATTTCACCTTGAGTCGGTGTTTCAAGAAGATTAATACATCTAAGAAAGGTACTTTTACCGGAACCTGAAGATCCAATAATTGAAATGACGTCACCTTTGTGAGCTTCTAATGAGATACCTTTTAGTACTTCATTTTGACCAAAGGTTTTGTGTAATTCTTTTATATCTAGCGCTGGTACATCTTTCATGCGCCTAACTCCCTGTTATTATTTTTCCTCACCTCGAACGTATAGGTAAGGTTAACGTGACTCTCTGTCCACATTGCGATACAAACTAGCATTAGACCCAAAAACATGCAACAAATTATTAACCTAGGACATAGGGATATCTAGCCACAATATATGATTAAACATTCAGCTTTTAGTTAAATACACTTTATTTATCGCATAAATCAAACCAAGCAACACATTTGCCAACGCAACAAGATATTAACAAATTTATAAAAGTACGATCTATCTCAACTCCTTTATCGACGCTTATGAACTTAGATTCACCTTATAAAACTTGTCTTATAAACCTTACATTGTGAAATTTAATTTCAGAGATAATTAACGCCATATAAACTTCCCTGTATAACTGTGTAGTTTTCTTTCACATACTGTCATAAAGTGATCTAAATCAATCACTCTTAAGGGTTAGCACGTTAAACTCGCCACAAAGATAAAAGCCTCAATAAGCAAATTTTTGTCTTTTCTATCGTCTATGCTTAAGCACGCTAGTTTTGAGCTACAGAAGATAGAGGAAGAAACTAAATGCAGGAAGCTAAGCAAGTTTAACTAGATCGCCAAATGACAATAATTACTGGCGACTCTTCCAAGAATCATTAACTTTTTAAAATATGAGGAATCTATGTCAGACGCAGTCAATAAACCGCACTCTGATTCGGATATCGAAAACAAGAGCTATCAAGAGCTGCACCGTCCAGCTTCTGAATTTGAAAGCCGTAGCGATTATCTAGACCACGAATTGCAGATCATGAAGCCACGTCGCTTTGGTCTGAACCTTCCTGGTCGTGACTTCCGTTTCGAATTAGAAGATTTGGTACCAGCACTTGCAGGTACGATTGGTATTATCGCAATGTACTCTGCGGTAATGATGTCTTGGGCAGAAGGTTTAACCGCAGCATGGGACCACGTCAACTTAGGTAAAGATTTTGCTATCGAAGTCGCACGTGTAGAAATGTTAATCCCAGCATTACTCTTCTGTGTACTTGCTTCAGGCTTCATTAACCCGAAAGCAAACTTAGCCGGTAACCACGGCCCAATGATCCCCCTTATCGGCACTATCGCTTTAGCAGGTGCTCACCCTCTTGCATTGGCAATCCTAATTGGTGTATTTGGTCTTATTCTGAGTCTGCTAAAAGGTGGCTCTAAACTGGTTAACCTAACCTCTCAAGGTACTGCGGGTGGTTTGCTTATCTTCCTTGGCCTAACCGGTACAATGAGCCAAATCAACTCAATCCAATCTTGGGCTGTTGGTCTACAATCTGACACTGTAGCTGCTGGCAGTATGGGATACATTGGCCTAATTGTTCTTGCGGTAACCATTGGTCTTTATGCATTCCTTGCTAAAGTGAACAAGCGTTGGTTAGCCATCCCTGTATGTGCTTTCACAGGTCTCGCTATTGCTCTTGTACTTGGCGCTGGTTTTGATATCAAATTTGTGACTGAGACAGGTCTACCAAACCTAAACCCTGTTTACTGGTGGGGTAGTACTGAAGAAGGCTGGATGCTTGGTCTACCAAATGTGCAACATTTCATCGCATCTCTGCCATTCGCTATCTTAGCCGTTGCTATGTGGTCACCAGACTTCCTTGGTCACCGTATTTTCCAAGAGCTGAACTACCCTAAAAAGTCAGAAAAAGTCCTAATGGATGTCGATGACACCATGACTATGTGTTCAGTTCGTCAGATGGTAGGTACAGCAGTTGGTGGTGGTAACATCACATCATCTTGGGGTACTTACATGATCCCAGCAGCCATTGCTAAACGCCCTATTCCAGGTGGTGCGATTCTACTAGGTTCACTATGTATCATCGTTGCGATTCTTGGTTTCCCAATGGATATCGCTGTATGGCCACCAGTAATGCGTGTTGCTCTTCTTGTAGGTGTATCTCTACCACTACTTGAAGCAGGTATGCAGATGGTTAAAGACTCAAAAGATTCACAAGCTGCAGGTATCTGTATCTTTGGCTCTGCAGTCGTGAACCCTGTTCTGGCTTGGGCATTAACAATGCTACTAGATAACAACGGTTTAATTGGTGACAAAGAGCGTGCAGCTCGCCTGTCTTTCGTCGATAAAATTGTTATCCCAGTAGGCGTACTTGTTATCTGTCTAGTTGCAATGCTAGCAGTTGGTATGCTAGAAGGTCAGTACGGAATCCCTGCGTTCCTATAGAAAATGATGTTGAGAGCCTTTTTGGCTCTCAACTTTTTTTGAGTATCAAGGTTTAGTTTTAAATTTTTTTTAGTAACTCTGCGTTTTATTGATTTAGTTTAAGGTTTGCAATTTTTTTTTAGTCTATCCTTGAAAACAAGTTAGTAAGACACCATTTAAAAAGTAGTGACAATATTTATAGTTTTATGACCACTTTCGGTTCTTAGAATTAGAGACTATACATATTGTTATTCATAAGAGTGTACCGCCCCAGTGATGGGAGTCTAACTGGCTCAATAGTTAGATAGGTACGTGTTTTTTCTACTAAAAAGGTAGGTATGTCATGGCAGAGCAATTTGCTAAAGCTTGGGAAGGTTTTGCTGAAGGTGATTGGCAAAACGAAGTAAACGTTCGTGATTTCATTCAAAAGAACTATGCGCCGTATGAAGGCGACGAATCTTTCCTAGTTTCTGAAGGTACTGAAGCAACTAACGTTCTTTGGGCTAAGGTAATGGAAGGTATCAAACAGGAAAACGCGACTAAAGCACCTGTAGATTTCGATACTGACGTTATCTCTACCATCACTGCTCACGATGCAGGCTACATCGAAAAAGATCTAGAAACTATCGTTGGTCTTCAAACTGAGAAACCACTTAAGCGCGCTATCATCCCTAACGGTGGTATCCGTATGGTTGAAGGTTCATGCAAAGCGTACGATCGCGAACTTGATCCAGCAATCTCTAAAATCTACTCTGAGTACCGCAAAACACACAACGCTGGTGTTTTCGATATCTACACTCCTGATATCCTAAAATGTCGTAAGTCTGGTGTTCTAACTGGTCTTCCTGATGCATACGGTCGTGGTCGTATCATCGGTGACTACCGTCGCGTTGCTCTATACGGTATCGACTTCCTAATGAAGGACAAGCTAGCTCAATTCGCTTCTCTACAAGAGCGTTTTGAAAACGGTGAAGACCTTCAAATGACAATGCAGCTTCGTGAAGAGATCGCTGAGCAACACCGTGCTCTAGGTCAAATCAAAGTTATGGCTGCTAAATACGGTTACGACATCTCTGAGCCAGCTCAAACTGCTCAAGAAGCTATCCAGTGGACTTACTTCGCATACCTAGCGGCAGTTAAGTCTCAAAACGGTGCAGCTATGTCTCTAGGCCGTACTTCAACTTTCCTAGATATCTTCATCGAGCGCGATATCGCTGCTGGTAAGATCACAGAAGTTGAAGCACAAGAAATGATTGACCACTTCGTAATGAAGCTACGTATGGTTCGTTTCCTACGTACTCCAGAATACGATGAGCTATTCTCAGGCGACCCTATCTGGGCAACTGAGTCAATGGGTGGTATGGGTATCGACGGTCGTACACTAGTTACACGTACTAACTTCCGTTTCCTAAACAGCCTGTACACTATGGGTCCTTCTCCAGAGCCAAACATCACTGTTCTTTGGTCTGAGCAGCTACCTGTAGGCTTCAAGAAGTTCTGTGCGAAAGTATCTATCGATACTTCTTCTATCCAGTACGAAAACGACGACCTAATGCGTCCTGACCTAGCATCTGACGACTACGCAATCGCATGTTGTGTATCTCCAATGATTGTTGGTAAGCAAATGCAGTTCTTCGGTGCTCGTGCTAACCTTGCTAAGACTATGCTTTACGCAATCAACGGCGGTGTCGATGAGAAGCTGAAGATGCAAGTTGGTCCTGTTGGCGAGAAGATCACTGACGAAGTACTAAACTACGATGACGTTATGGCTCGCCTAGATACGTTCATGGATTGGCTAGCTAAGCAGTACGTAACTGCACTAAACAGCATCCACTTCATGCACGACAAGTACAGCTACGAAGCGTCTCTAATGGCTCTACACGACCGTGACGTTCGTCGTACTATGGCTTGTGGTATCGCTGGTCTTTCTGTTGCAGCTGACTCTCTGTCTGCAATCAAGTACGCAACAGTTAAACCTGTACGTGACGAAGACGGCATTGCAATCGACTTTAACGTTGAAGGCGACTACCCTAAATTTGGTAACAACGACGCTCGCGTTGATGACATCGCATGTGAACTTGTTTCTACGTTTATGGGCAAAATCCGTAAGCTTAAGATGTACCGTGATGCAATCCCAACTCAGTCTATCCTAACTATTACTTCAAACGTGGTATACGGTAAGAAGACTGGTAACACGCCTGACGGTCGTCAAGCTGGTGCTCCTTTCGCTCCTGGTGCTAACCCAATGCACGGTCGCGATGAGAAAGGTGCTGTAGCGTCACTTACTTCTGTAGGTAAACTACCGTTCGCTGATGCACAAGATGGTATCTCTTACACATTCTCTATCGTGCCAAATGCACTAGGTAAAGAAGAAGATAGCCAACGTGCTAACCTTGCAGGCCTAATGGATGGTTACTTCCACCACGAAGCTGGCATTGAAGGTGGTCAACACCTAAACGTGAACGTTCTTAACCGCGGTACTCTAGAAGACGCAGTTAAGCACCCTGAGAAATACCCTCAGCTAACAATTCGCGTATCTGGTTACGCTGTTCGCTTTAACTCTCTAACTGCAGAGCAACAAGCTGACGTAATCGCACGTACTTTCACTGAGTCTCTATAATTCTCAGCTGAATGAATGTTTGAAGCCCCGCTTAGTTTAAGCGGGGCTTTTTTTATCTAAAGTCACTCACTTACCTCCAACTCTCCGTCAAAATATCCACGGCATAAAAATTGCTTTAACTATCAATACACTTTAGTTTAGCTTCAGGTTAACCTTCTTCTCTCAACATGTCGTACTGGTAGAATGAATATTAAAAAAACATCGCTTATCTCTTTGCTACTCATTTCATTAGGCGCTCATGCTTCTGAGCGCTCAACCGTCACTTTTGCCTTAGATAACGATGGCTTGTTTGGCGTAGACCAAGACTACACGAACGGACTTTTCTTGACCTACACATCTCGTGCCATTAATCCTCATTGGTTGTTCACGCCACTCAGTCTTTCAATGTGGGGAGCCGCATCACTCGATAAAGTCGAGTTTTCAATCGGCCACAAAATGTACACACCAAGTAATATCTCTGCCGATTACCCTCTCCAAAACGAACGACCTTACGCCGGGTATTTACATACTGAATTCAATTACATCAGCCTTCACCCTCAGCAAGCACAACGATTTAACCTAACTATCGGTACAACCGGTGAAAGCTCGCTAGCAGACAGAGCACAAAGTATCGTGCATAGTTTGACAGGATCTAAAGAGCCGAATGGTTGGGAGTATCAAATCGAAGATGCGCGAGTCGGTAGTATTGGTTACTTATCGCACTTTAATATGATGCGCGCACGCTCAATCGCCAACACGGATTTTGAAATATCTAATGTAACGGAAGGCAATTTTGGTAACTTTCGTTCAGATATATCGACAGGTTTTATGTTCCGATGGGGGACAGATCTTGCCGGAAGCATGGGCGCGGCACATATAGACAATGAATACACCTTTAGACCAGGGATGCTTGGCGGTTCCAAATCTGGTTGGTTCATTTTTGCTGGTGTAGAGGGGCGTTATCGATTTAATGACTTTACAGTAGAAGGTTATCGCCCAGGTATTGAAGAAGACCCAAATATTACCAATCCAGATCTGTATGATGTAACTCTGGAGAATATCCAAGCTACAGCGGTTGCTGGTATTGCTTGGTATGGCAGTGGCTTTGGTGCCACACTCAGCTCAGCCGCTAAAACTCCCGATTACAAAGAAGCTTCCGATGCCTTATATGGTAACGGAAGCCTTTCTCTTTACGCTTTCTTCTAAATGTTAAATCTCTGGCAGTCTTGATTTAGACTGCCAGAGCGACTGAGAACCGCATTGCTAATACCACGCAACTGCTCGTTGTTTTGTTCTAACTCTTTCATCGCTCCGGAAATCTGAGTCATACTATCCGCCATAGATTGGCTAGTTGTTGCCAATTCTTTAATCGAGCTAAATATAACCTCAGTTTGATGAGAAGCTTCATCCGTCGTTTCTGTAATCGTTTTCAATGCTTCCATCGCTTCATGCCCACGCTCGCGACCTGTCGTCATTGATGATTCAGACTTACCGATATATTGAATTACCTCTGCACTCTCTTTCTTCATGGTATCAATCGTTTCAGATATTTCAGACACCGCATCGACAGTACGCACTGCTAGACTACGCACTTCATCGGCAACTACAGCAAAACCGCGACCTTGCTCCCCTGCTCGCGCTGCTTCAATCGCCGCATTTAGTGCTAACAAGTTTGTCTGCTCTGCGATCCCATTAATGATTTCCATTACCGAATCAACTTTAGACGATGCCTCTTCAAGCTGCTGGATATGCCCAGCCGCGGATGTAAGGATCGCCCCAACCTCTTCTAACGAACCAATCGCCGCACCGATAACTTTGGCTCCTTCTTCAGCAGAGTGAGTTGAAGAACGGCTGATATCAGCAACGAATTCAAGTGAATTAGACACCTCTTGCGTTGTCACACTCACTTCTTCCGTTGCCGATGCGAGTAGCTGAGTTTGACCTAATATCTCACTTTGGTGATGAGCAAGCATATCAAAACCTTGGTTTAACTCAGCTGCATTACCCGATAGCACTTGGCTACTTTCTTGAACATCGTGAACTAAGCCACCCAAGTTTTCACAACTTTCATTAATACTGCTCGCAAGTTGATTAAACTCATCATTAGGATTACGACTCATTGCCATCCGTTTTGATAAATCCCCCTGGGAAACACTGTTGAGTACTTCGCGCGTTTTCGTCAAAGAGCGCGACAACGATGTACTTTGCATAATAAAAATAGCGATAGTCAGTATCGCTAAAATTACACAGGCAACCAAAACCGACCACAAAGTTTGCTCTGAAACACTTTCCGCTGAAGTTTGATATTGGTTAGAGATATCACCTAACTCATTGGTTATCGAACCGATCAACTGAGTTAACGTGGATTTGGTTGAAAGAAGTTGTTGTTCAACGGAACCAAGTTCTTGAGATAACTCACTGACTCTGGTAAACGTCGCCTTATATTGTTCAATCTCTTTTTCATAAAGGTCCAACATTGCATAAACATTGGACATACTTTCAAAACCAGCCATTGCTCGATTAAACAACTTAAGGTTTTTTTCATTCGGTTGAAGTAGGTAGTTTTGCTGTGATTTAACCATTGCTTGGAAATCTGAGTTGAGCGTTACCATCCCTGTTTCTTCGATCTTTTTCTCGATGATGGTCGCGAGCTGCTTTAACTCACCCAGTTTACCTTCATCAATACTAAATCCGAGTTCTTGCTTTAAGTCCAGCCAAGGGTTAGCCGCGGACTCAAAGTTACTCACCGTACTCTTTAACGTATTCGATTGATTGGAAAGGTCAAGCTGCGCTAAGAACTCTGCATTCACTTTTACTGCGTCAACAATTGCAGTAATGTCTTGTTTCGCTTGCTGAACTTGCGAGCCATTGAGGTTATCTAATTCGCTACTCAGAGTAAGGATTTGACTCTGCGTTTGATAAATGGACATAGAGCCTACCGCAATATCACTACTCGCATGATATTGCTCGCTCATTTGCGTTAACCGAGATGCTGAGAACCACGCTAAAAGGACAAACCCAAGCGTCAGTATGACTAAGAACAACATCACTTTTTGTTTTTGTGATAGCGCAAGCATATTCATAAATATTCCTTAAACATCAATAGGATGTAAAAACACGCGCCTAGCCATAATGTTGTAATTTTTATTAATATCATTATCTTTTATAACATTTTTATAACATACATTTTAGCCCAAGTATGTTTTTTTTTCTTATTTAGCAAAATGTTGTCGATAACGTTCCCAAGCCCTATTTAAACCCCACTTTTTGTAATAAAATAACGCACAAATAACTTATTAGAGATGAGCTCATGTCAACAACCGGTCGTATTCATTCTTTCGAGTCTTGCGGAACTGTAGATGGACCTGGAATCCGTTTTATCGTGTTTATGCAAGGCTGCTTAATGCGCTGTATGTATTGTCACAATAGAGACACTTGGGACACACATGGCGGTAAAGAAGTGACGGTTGAAGAGATCATTAATGAGGCAAAAAGCTACCGCCACTTTATGAACGCCTCTGGCGGCGGCGTTACATGTTCTGGTGGTGAGGCAATGCTGCAACCAGAGTTTATTCGCGATTTCTTCCGCGCAGCTCAAGCGGAAGGTATACACACTTGTCTTGATACAAACGGTTATATCCGTAAACATACGGACGTGGTTGATGAAGTTCTTGAAGCCACTGACTTGGTGATGCTTGACCTCAAGCACATGAAAGATGAAATCCACCATGACTTCATCGGTGTATCAAATAAACGTACGCTCGACTTTGCACGCTACCTTCATAAGCTTGGCCAAAAAACTTGGATTCGTTATGTTGTTGTGCCTGGGTATACGGATGATGAAGAAGCGGCCCACATGCTAGGTGACTTTATCAAGGATATGGACAATATCGAGAAAATCGAGCTTCTGCCTTACCACAAGTTAGGCGCTCACAAATGGGAAGCTTTAGGCCATGATTACCCTCTAGATGGTGTTAACCCTCCATCAAAAGAGACAATGGATAAAATAGTATCAATTCTTGAGCAATATCACTCAAACGTAAAATACTAATACCATACTCCGCCCTTTTCATAAAAAATACCAACCTAATTAGGTTGGTATTTTTTTGAGGTCAATATGTTATTAAACGAGTTGTTTGCGTTAATCATCATACTGCTCTTTGTACCACTAGTCTGGCGAGATGTGACGAGTGTATTTTGGCCTAAATTCATCCATGAGCGTAATTTTCAGCATCTTACTTTTGCTGTTATTATCCTTTTTACACTACTTTGGTCCGCCCAAGCCGGAGTTAAAGCAGGACTTTCCATCCACTTTTTAGCACTGACCACTCTTACGTTAATGTACGGCTGGCGAGTCGCCATTGTATTGTCTGTCATCATTGGCTTTCTACTAACAACGACTACTGAGCTCTCACTATTCCAGCTTCCCGAATACATCTTGCTATCCTGCTTAATTCCGATTGCAACTAGCTACGCTGTTTTCCTATTCAGTTATCATTTTTTACCAAGAAACATTTTTGTCTTTATTTTTGTCGCGGGGTTTTTAAATGGAGCCCTAACGGGAACACTGCATCTTCTTTCGAGTGGCGCCTATTTATTCTTCCTTGACGCGTACGATTGGACAACCATTGTCGACAATTATCTAATATTCGTACCACTATTGGCTTTTCCTGAAGGCCTCATTAATGGGATGGCTCTGACCATGTTCTGTGTCTTTAAGCCTGAGTGGCTAAGAGTCTTTTCTGACCGCGATTACATCTATAATCATTACCATAAAAAATGACACACTTTTCTGACTGTTCTTTGTACTTTTCATATTAAATATGTGTTGAGATCATGTTTCATAATTCTTTGAACAGATAACCTAAGCACATTAAAAATGTATTAGATTATTATAGTGAGGCCAACATGGAAATGACCAACGCTCAACGCTTGATTCTTTCAAACCAATACTCTCTGATGTCACAGATGGACCCTGAAAATGCAGCAAAATATAAACGTCTGCAGACCATCGTGGAACGCGGATACGAGCTACAAATGAGTGAACTGAACAAAGACTTTGGACGCTTAAGTGAGGCTGAATGTCGTGAAGTCATTGACACGATGGAAATGTATCACGCGATGCAAGAATCAAACAAAATGCTAACTGAAGAAGAACGTAAAGATGTCGACCAGCGTCGTCTAATCTTCTTAGGCTTTGATGCCGCTTCTGAAGCTCAGTTAGTTAATTACGTACGTTTCCTGACGGACTCTGAAGGTTTGTACTCTCAGTTTGAAAAAGCTGAACACAACTTCAATTCTCAAATGCCAATGCAAGAGAAATACCGCCGTATGCTAACTACTTGGCGTAATTGCCCACGCCAATACCATTTATGTGCCAACGAACTTAAGCAAATCTTCAATGCTTAACTAGTTAGCTAGTGTATGGCACATATAAAGCCATTCAAAAAAGGGACCTTTCGGTCCCTTTTTAACACCCCTAAGATAACTTGAAGGTAGCTACTTTTGCACTTAACTCTTGCGCCTGGTTCTTAACTTGTATCGATTCTTCTGAGCTGTCATTCACCCCTATCACTAGTTGATCTGCAACATCTTTAATCGATGTAATATTCTGCGTAATCTCACTAGTCACATGTGTTTGCTCTTCTGCTGCTGTCGCAATTTGTGTTGCCATATCACTGATCAACGCTACCGCTGCATTGATTTCTTCCAAAGCACCAGCAGCGCGATCGGCATCAACCACTGAGTTACCTGCTAAATCAGCACTACTCTCCATAATCGATACAGCTTTTGCTGTCGTTGTTTGCAAAATATCAATCGTCGCTTTTATCTCTTCCGTCGAGGAATGTGTTCTTTGTGACAACACTCGAACTTCATCCGCAACTACCGCAAAGCCACGACCTTGCTCTCCAGCGCGCGCCGCCTCAATAGCAGCATTAAGGGCTAACAAATTAGTTTGCTCAGCAATGCCTTGGATAGTCGCTAGCACTGTAGATATCTCTTGAGCGTGACGATCCAGTGCGCTAACTACATCACTTGCGCTTTCCAATTCAGTTGCCAGTTTGTTGATTGAGCCTTTCGTATTAATAACCAACTCATGCCCATTATCCGTGCTCACCGTTGAATTTTGTGCAGCTTGAGCGGTTTGTTCTGCATGAGACGCAATTTCTTGAGTCGCACTTGCCAGCTCTGTAACCGCAGTTGCAACCATGGTGATCTCTTGCTGCTGATGATGAATTTCATTCACTGAAGCTTGTGCTCGAACTGTCGTACGCTCAGATTGCTCAGTAAGTTGGTAAGACTGTTCGCGAATATGTCCAATTAGCTGCTGCAAACTCGCTACGAATGTATTGAAGTTCATCGCAAGCTTTCCAACTTCATCTTGCGCTTCAATCTCGATTCGTTGAGTTAAATCACCGCTACCATTGGCAATTTGTTCCAGTGCGTTGGAAACGTGATTCAAAGGTCGGAAAAGTATGTTACACAGAATATTGAACAAAAGAGTGCAGATCACCACAATCACACCCGTCACCAACATTTGGCCCCAAACAGCATCAAATAGAGGCGAAATAAGTGAATCATGATCAATCACAACCACAGTAACAAGATCTGTATTCGGGATACTTTTCGCATGGACAACCGACTCTTTTCCATAGACTTCCGTAAAAACATCTCGTCCAGACTGAACCGCTTGCAAAACAACGTCTAAATCGACACCAAGTTTGTTTAAGGGTTGATTAAGTAAGCTTGTGTCTTGATGGGTAAAAATATTTCCCTCCGGATTCATGATAAACATAAACCCTTCACCAGGAAGAATCACTTTACCCATGCTGTTGAGAATGTCGGTAATTTCAACATCAGCCCCCAAGACAACTTGCTGGCTATGCAGATTAATCGCTTTACCTAACGAAACGACATTGGCTCCTGTAGCAGCCGCTACAGTTGGGTTATCCATAAAGACTTTTGATGGGTTGTTAACAGCACTCTTGTACCACCCCCACTCTCTTGGGTCATCATTACCAGGTGGAAGAACTACACCATTGGCATTGTCTTGAGTACCGTCTGGGTAGGCCAAGAACACATTATCAAAGCCCGCTGAATCTTTAACTTGCTTCAAGTGAGTGACAATCGCACTTTTTTCAACATCATTCGCCAATGACATCATCGGTCGTTCTTTAGAATAGATCCAATCCGACACATATTGGCTATAAGACGATATCGTGCTCTCAAGCCTCTGTTCGATATCGTTATCTAACCTTTCCAAGGAAGCTCTAAAAGAAAGAGCTTCCACACATAGTCCCCCGACTATAATTGCAGCGCTCGCTGAAATAGCGAGTTTGTTTTTAAGCGATAATTTTTTAAGCATTAGTTTGTCACTTTTATGATATTTATAAGATATTGGTATAAATCAGTGACCATTATAATTTCGAGCTCAAAAATAAATCATGACTTAGCTCTGAAAGTGTGAAAAATGCTAGAAGTAAGTGCTATTTTTGTCACTATTACGTGTGCATGGCTTAGCTTTGGTTTAAAACACGTATGCAACTCCTACATTCGCGCTCGTATAAACACCATTTTCAACTAACGGACTGTATTGAACCTCCCCTTCAAGGTTGGTGTAACGAATACCACCTGTCACACGGATATGGGGTGTCAAATGCATATATCCAGAAAGACCAATAAAATATTGACCATCCCAACTGGCTTCGAACTCTTCGATATTGTGCCCAGCTGCCTGAGCTTTATTAGCCTCACTACTGCTAACTCCATATAAATGGTCATTCAATCGTGAGCTGTTATAAGCATAACCAATTGCAGGGGTTACAGCCCAACCACGACGACGAATCGGTAATCGCCATGCGGCCTCTGCGTAAAGTCCGTTGTGAACAAACCTCAAATCACTACCTGCTGTAATTTCAAACATACCAGCCAAAGTAATCATTTGATAACTCACACCGCCCAGAATAGAGGCCTTTCGTTCATCCATTAGCTGGATCGCTGGATCATCTGAATCTTCTGGCTTTAATGTTCTAGGATCGTACACCACTCGAAAAACTATATTTTGCGGAGAGCCAACCGGCAGCATTCGATAACCAGCGCTAAATCCTCGAAGGAAAAAGTGGCTACCTTCATAACCGATCATTGGTATTACCGTTTTATTCGATGGCGTATCTTTGTATACAGCTGGCGAATAGGAAGCCGCACCTCCAATTGACCATTGGGAGATGTTTGCATAAACAGTAGAAGTCGTAAAAACCGCTGAAAAAACGAACCACTTAAACCAATTTTTCATCGCTAGAGTTGCCTTTGGTGAACAATACCGCGCGATTATATAGAATGAAATACCATTAATCAAATCACCACATCTCTTAACCTCCCTTTTAGGCGGCAAAAATGAGCTGTTTTTAATAATCACATTGATTTAGTGAATAAGTTTTTTGGGGATCTGTTTCAAACACAAGCCAAAATTTCAAGCCTTCAAATCACTAGAACTCCTCTAGATAACCAAATTCTAATTTTCATCACACTTTGCAATTAAACACATATTTTTTAAGCAAAATTCCAAAAAGCAACTAGGCTTAAATTAGAAAGGATTTTGCTTTTCTATGCGGGTTTATTGTCAGTTTGACAGGTTCAGAGGGGAATTCATTATGAGTATTTTCGACCATTTTCAAGCACGCTACGAAGCCTCCAAGGATGAGGAACTGTCGTTACAGGACTTTCTTGGTCTTTGTAAAGATGACAAGAGCGCTTACGCCAATGCCGCTGAGCGACTTCTTATGGCAATCGGGGAACCAGAGATCATCGATACAGCCCAAGATCCCCATCTAAGTCGTATTTTTTCAAACCGTGTCATTTCGCGCTACGAAACCTTCAAAGATTTCTATGGTATGGAAGATGCAATTGAACAAATTGTCTCCTACCTAAAACATGCTGCCCAAGGCCTTGAAGAACGCAAACAGATTCTTTATTTACTCGGCCCCGTGGGTGGCGGTAAATCATCATTGGCTGAAAAACTCAAAGCCTTAATGCAACAAGTACCCGTTTATGTACTATCTGCAAATGGTGAACGCAGTCCAGTTAATGACCATCCATTCTGTCTATTTGATGTGACTGAGGATGGCGAGTTGCTGAAACAAGAATACGGCATCGAAAAACGTTATTTACGCTCTATCATGTCACCTTGGGCTGCAAAACGTCTGCATGAGTTTGGCGGCGACATTTCCAAATTTAAAGTAGTGAAAGTCCGTCCATCGATTCTTGATCAACTTGCGATTGCGAAAACTGAACCAGGCGATGAAAACAACCAAGACATTTCATCTTTAGTGGGTAAAGTCGACATTCGCCAATTGGAGCACTTCTCTCAAGACGACCCAGATGCTTACAGCTACTCAGGTGCCCTTTGTCGAGCGAACCAAGGTCTAATGGAATTTGTAGAGATGTTTAAAGCACCGATCAAAGTGCTTCACCCTTTACTTACTGCGACTCAAGAAGGTAACTACAACGGTACTGAAGGCCTATCGGCACTGCCTTTCGATGGTATGATTCTCGCTCACTCGAACGAATCAGAGTGGCAAACTTTCCGTAACAACAAGAACAACGAAGCTTTCCTAGACCGTGTCTACATTGTGAAAGTACCGTACTGTCTGCGTGTTTCTGAAGAAGTGAAGATTTACCAAAAGCTACTGGATCATTCAGAGTTGTCTAAGGCACCATGCTCGCCTAGTACGCTAGAGCTTCTTTCCCAGTTCAGTATTCTCTCTCGACTTAAAGATCCTGAAAACTCGTCTATCTTCTCCAAGATGCGTGTTTACGATGGCGAGACACTAAAAGATACCGACCCGAAAGCGAAAAGTTACCAAGAGTACCGTGACTTCGCAGGGGTTGATGAAGGTATGTCAGGTCTATCGACACGTTTCGCGTTTAAGATTCTTTCACGCGTTTTCAACTTTGATCAAACCGAAGTTGCAGCGAACCCAGTTCACCTCTTCTACGTCATTGAACAACAAATCGAACGCGAGCAGTTCCCTCAAGAAACGGCAGAGAAATACCTAGAGTTCCTTAAAGGCTATTTAGTACCGCGTTACGTTGAGTTCATTGGTAAAGAAATTCAAACCGCCTACTTAGAATCTTACTCTGAATATGGCCAAAACATTTTTGACCGCTACGTCACCTACGCTGACTTCTGGATTCAAGATCAAGAGTACCGCGATCCAGAAACGGGTCAGTTGTTTGACCGCTCTGCATTAAACAATGAACTAGAGAAAATCGAAAAAACAGCGGGCATTAGTAACCCGAAAGATTTCCGAAATGAGATCGTCAACTTTGTACTTCGTGCCCGCGCAAACAATAACGGCCAAAACCCAGTTTGGACCAGCTATGAGAAGCTTCGTACTGTGATTGAGAAGAAAATGTTCTCGAACACAGAAGAACTTCTCCCTGTTATTTCTTTCAACACGAAAACCTCTTCTGAAGACCAGAAGAAACACGACGACTTTGTCGCTCGTATGATGGAGAAAGGTTATACCGAGAAACAAGTGCGTTTGCTTTCTGAGTGGTACTTACGCGTGCGTAAGTCTTCTTAATAGCAAAGCTGAATTCCTTTTCACTTAGAGAAGGAAGCCCATGGAGTACCTGCCAGAGCCAAACTCTGGCAGGAGATTGGATGCGAGATCGATACGTGAAGATCTCAGGTTTTCACGGTGCAAATAAGGGGTGACTCATGGCGCAGTTTATTGACCGACGACTCAATGGCAAAAATAAAAGTGCTGTAAACCGCCAGCGCTTTTTACGCCGCCACAAAGAGCAGATCAAAGAGTCTGTCGCTGACGCGGTAAATCGCCGTTCAATCACCAATACTGAAACCGGTGAAGATGTCGCGATTCCTCATAAGGACATTAAAGAACCTGTCTTTCATCAAGGTAAAGGTGGGCTAAAAGAACGTGTCCATCCAGGCAACGACCAATTCATTACGGGTGATAAAATCGAGCGACCGAAAGGTGGGGGCCAAGGTGGCGGATCCGGTGAAGGAGATGCTAGCGCCGATGGTGAGGGACAAGACGAGTTTGTATTCCAGATATCCAAAGATGAATACTTAGACATTCTATTTGAAGATCTGGAGTTACCAAATTTAGAAAAAAACCAAATCAATAAAATCACGGAATGGAAAACCACTCGTGCTGGTTACCAAACGGCAGGCGTGCCAGCAAACATTGCTATTGTTAAATCACTGCAACAATCTCTAGCGCGACGCACCGCTATGACAGCGGGTAAAAAACGCATGCTGCGTGAACTTGAAGAACAACTAGACCAAGTAAAACTTAGTGAACCCGCTCAAATGCTGGAAGAGCAGCGTTTACTTGAGGAGATAAAGTCACTTCGTCATAAAATCGATACGGTTCCATTTATCGATACTTTCGACTTACGTTTTAAAAACTACGAACGTCGCCCTATTCCTTCTAGCCAAGCTGTGATGTTCTGCTTAATGGACGTTTCAGGCTCAATGGACCAAGCAACCAAAGATATCGCCAAACGCTTTTACGTACTGCTTTATCTGTTCTTGACTCGTACGTATGAAAACGTCGAAGTCGTCTTTATTCGCCATCACACCCAAGCGAAAGAAGTCGACGAACATGAATTCTTCTACTCGCAAGAGACGGGGGGAACCATTGTTTCAAGTGCACTAAAACTCATGAATGAAATAGTGGCCGACCGCTACCCTGTTGGAGAGTGGAATATCTATGCGGCACAAGCTTCCGATGGCGATAACTGGGCAGATGATTCACCGCGTTGTAAGGAATTGCTCACTAAACACCTTCTTCCTAACTGCCAGTATTACTCGTATATCGAAATTACTCGCCGTTCACACCAAACCTTGTGGCATGAATATGAAAAGCTAGAAAGTGCCTTCCCGAACTTCGCGATGAAAAACATCCGAAGCGTTGAAGATATCTTTCCTGTATTCCGCGAACTTTTCAAAAAAGAGACCGCTTAGGGAGGCCAATATGACAACAAAAACCAAAAAGCCAACTAAGAACAAGGCGTTGCCTGATGGCCCTGATTGGACATTTGAATTGCTTGATCGTTACCACACTGAAATCAAGCGTGTCGCTGACCACTACAAACTGGATGCGTACCCAAATCAAATTGAAGTCATTACTTCTGAACAGATGATGGATGCATACTCAAGTATCGGCATGCCCATTAACTACAATCACTGGTCATTTGGTAAAAAATTCATTCAGACAGAACAAGGCTACAAACATGGTCAAATGGGTCTCGCTTACGAAATTGTGATCAACTCAGATCCTTGTATTGCCTATTTAATGGAAGAAAACACCGTTACCATGCAGGCACTGGTTATGGCGCACGCTTGTTATGGACACAACTCTTTCTTCAAAGGGAACTATCTATTTCAAACGTGGACTGACGCCAGTTCCATCATTGATTATCTTCTGTTTGCTAAAAAATACATCTCTGAGTGTGAGCAGAAATATGGTGAGAAAGAAGTAGAGGAGCTGCTTGATTCATGCCATGCATTGATGAACTTTGGCGTCGACCGCTATAAGCGTCCGGAAAAAATCTCAATTGCAGAGGAAACTTCACGTCAGCAAGAGCGTGAAGCCTACTTGCAATCTCAGGTAAACGATCTTTGGCGCACGGTACCTAAATCAGCCGTGGAACAGGAAGATCAAAAGGTTCGCTTCCCAACAGAGCCTCAAGAGAACATTCTTTACTTTATAGAGAAACACGCACCCCTGCTGGAATCTTGGCAGCGTGAGATTGTGCGTATCGTGCGTAAAATCAGCCAATATTTCTACCCACAGAAACAAACTCAAGTCATGAACGAAGGCTGGGCAACCTACTGGCACTATACGATTCTCAATCACCTCTATGATGAAGGTCTGGTCACCGATCGCTTTATTTTAGAGTTCTTACATAGCCATACAGGTGTTGTCGCGCAGCCCGCCTACAATAGTCCTTACTTTAGTGGTATCAACCCCTACGCACTGGGTTTTGCGATGTTCCGCGATATACGTAGAATCTGTGAAGAGCCAACAGACGAAGACAAAGAATGGTTCCCAAACTTGGCTGGGACAGATTGGTTAGAAGCTGTTCACTTTGCAATGCAGAATTTCAAGGATGAAAGTTTTATCAGCCAATATCTTTCTCCAAAACTGATGCGTGACTTTAAACTATTCGCTATCGTTGACGATGATAGAAAGAACTACATTGAAGTAAGTGCAATTCACGATGAAACAGGCTACCGAGCGATTAGAGAAAAGTTAGCAGCACAATACAATTTGAGTAACTTGGAACCTAATCTTCAAGTATTCAATGTTGATGTACGTGGCGATCGCTCCTTAACCCTGCAATATATTCCTCATGACCGTATCCCACTTGATGAAAGCTATGACGAAGTATTAAAGCACCTATATCGCTTATGGGGCTTCGATATTATCTTAGAAGAGGTTAAAGACACAGGGAGACGAGAAATTCTCAGCACCTGTCCGAAACGTAATGACTATGATGCGAAAATCTAATCATTATTCAGATACTAAAAAGGCCCAAACGGGCCTTTTCTTTTATCGGTTTGCAATAATATTTCGCACGATTTCGAGATCCTCAGGTGTATCGACACCTGCTGCGGGCGCTTCTTTAGCAACCTCAACATGAATCTTTTCACCATACCAAAGCACGCGCAACTGCTCTAAACACTCGATCTTCTCAAGAGCCGTTGGCTCCCAGTTAATGTAAGTATTAATAAAACCTGCACGGTATGCGTAAATACCAATATGACGCATCAATGGCTGATTAATTGTTTTACCGCCGTTAGCGAAGCTGTCACGATCCCAAGGAATCGTTGCTCGACTAAAATACATCGCATAGCCGTCTTTATCCGTTAAAACTTTAACAGCATTTGGATTGAACACTTCCGCTTCATCCGTAATATCGACCGCTAAAGTTGCCATTGGCGCTTGGCTACTTGCAAGATTTTGTGCAACTTGAGCAATGATCGATGGTGGAATCAATGGCTCATCACCTTGAACATTCACAATGATATGATCATCAGGAATGTTCATAACGCTAACAACTTCAGCCAGGCGTTCAGTGCCTGATTCGTGATTTGGTGAAGTCATACAGACATCACCACCAAACGCTTTAACCGCGTTTTCGACACGCTCATCGTCGGTTGCTATAATTACTTTCTCAGCACCAGCTTGAATAGCTTGCTCATACACCCACTGGATCATTGGCTTACCAGCAATATCAGCCAGCGGCTTACCTGGTAAACGCGTCGATTGATAACGGGCAGGAATTACAACCGTAAAAGACATTAGCGCCCCTCATCCATGCTCATCTGACGAGCTTCAGGCTCAAGAAGTACTGGGATACCTTCTTTGATAGGGTAAGCAAGGCGGTCTAATTTACAGATCAGCTCTTGTTTATCTTTATCAAAAGTAAGCTTACCTTTACAAGCCGGACATGCGACGATTTCAAGCAGACGGTGATCCATATTTTTCCTTAACCTCTATTATCTTGTTTAATATGCGTTGTTTGTCTTGCACTTCAAACTGGGCAGTCACAGGTAAGTACCACCAGTTATCTTTCGCGTAGTCAGCGCATTTAACGGCATCTTTTTCTGTCATAATTAGATTCTCACCTTTTTGGGCCAAAGCTTCTAATTCTGACGGTTCAAAATCTTTATGATCGGCAAACCCTTGGGTTTCAACCAGATTTGCTTGCAACTGCTCTAGCGTAGCAAAAAATCTTGGTGGGTGACCTATACCAGCCATAGCCACTAATTGTTCCAATTGAGCTGTTGCAAGCTGCTGTTTAGTGTTTAAGTTAATCGCATCACCCGGAATCAGCTTCATTGACGCTTCACCTTTATGAGCAGTCCCGCCATTAGTAATGATAATATCAACTTCATCTAAACGGTCGGTAGTTTCGCGTAACGGACCTAGGGGAATAAGTGACTCGTTACCAAAGCGTCTATTGCCATCAACCACCACGATTTCAACATCTCGCTGTAACGCGTAGTGCTGTAAGCCATCGTCAGTAATAATGATATCGACACCGAATGGCAACAAGGCTTTTACTGCTTCACTGCGTACAGGGGATACCGCAACAGGAGCTCCAGTACGCTTGAAGATAAGTTTTGGCTCATCACCGCAATGCTTCGTAGACGTGTTCTCTTCAACCAGCAAGGGATAATTTGGCGCTTTTGCACCATAGCCGCGTGAGACGACACCCGGCTTGAAGCCCAGCTTTTGCAACTCTTCCACCAACCAAATAACAACGGGCGTTTTTCCATTACCACCAGCTGTAATATTCCCAACCACAACCACAGGTACAGGTGCACGATAGCTCACCCTTTCACCCGATTGGTATTGCTTACGGCGCTTTTGACTAACGGAGCCAAATAGCTTGCTTAGTGGCCACAATAGCGGCCACAGCAAGTATTTCATTGGATGATTTTCAAACCAAATCTTTTCAATCACGAATTACTGACCAAATTGGATTCTGTGCAGTTGCGAGTAGGCTCCACCTTTCGCAAGTAACGTTGGGTGATCACCTCGTTCAACGATCTCACCTTCATCAACCACAAGGATTTCATCTGCATTTTCAATCGTAGAGAGTCGATGGGCAATAACTAGTACCGTTTTGTTCTTCTGCAACTCATCGAGAGCGGACTGGATTGCACGTTCAGATTCAGTATCTAATGCTGACGTCGCCTCATCCAAAATCAGAACAGGGGCATCTCTTAGTAATGCGCGAGCGATAGCAAGACGCTGGCGTTGACCACCAGACAAACTCGCACCGTTTTCACCTACCACGGTATCTAAACCATCTTCAAGTTTATCAATAAAGACCATCGCATGCGCTAATCTCGCCGCTTCTTCGATTTGCTCTCGGCTAAACTCACCTTCCGCTGCATAAGCAATATTATTCGCGATGGTGTCGTTGAACAGATGAACATTTTGAGAAACGAGAGCAAAATGACTACGTAAATTCCTTAACTTATAGTCACGAATATCGTGCCCATCAAGAGCAATGCTGCCCTCATCAATATCATAAAAACGTGTAAAGAGGTTTGCGATCGTACTCTTACCAGAACCTGAGCGCCCCACTAAGGCAACCGTCTTTCCTTCAGGAATATCAAAACTAACCTTGCTTAATGCGGGCTTTTCTTTACCCTGGTAGGTAAAGGTGACGTCTGTAACCTTAATCTCACCCTTTACTTGCTTAGGTTCAAGCTTTCCATTGTCTACTTCTGTATCCAAATCCATCAGTGCGAAAAGAGTTTGGCTCGCTGCCATACCACGTTGGAATTGAGAAACTACGTTGGTGATTGCCTTAAGTGGGCGCATTAAACCAAACATAGCGGAGAAAATAACGGTAAACGTACCAGGTGTAAGCTGAGATCGAATTTCTTCAAAACTTGCCAAAAATAGAACTGTCACCAAAGCCAATGAAGCGATCATCTGCGTGACTGGGTTAGCAATTGCATGAGCTGTTATAAACTTCATGGATTGCTGACGCATCTGATTACTCACCTTATTAAAGCGTTCACGCTCAATATCGTGACCACCATAACTGAGGACAACTTTATGGCCTTTGAGCATCTGTTCTGCTGAAGAGGACACCTTACCCATCGCCGTCTGCATGTTTTTACTGATTCGACGATAGCGCTTCGAAATAATACCTATAACCCAAGCGACCACTGGCGCAACAACCAGTAACACCAAAGATAGTTGCCAACTGTTCCAGAACATCAGAACGAGCAAACCAATAATACTTGCACCTTCGCGAACAATGCTCACCAATGCTTTACTGGTCGCAGCTGATACCTGCTCTGAGTCGTAGGTAATTCGAGATAGAAGAGCACCTGGAGATTCTTTGTCAAAGAAACTGACAGGCATGTGCATAAAATGGCCGAAAATCTTACGACGCATTTCCATCACAACGTTGCCTGAAACCCAACTTAAACAGTAGGTAGAGATAAAGCTCGTCACGCCTCTCGCGAACATTACGCCAAGAATGATGAGGGGCAAAATTTTTAAGAAGTTAGATTCAGCATTGCCAAACCCTTCGTCCAGCAATGGTTTAAGCAATGAAACCATATAGGTATCTGCTACAGCGTTGAGGACCAATGCAATAACGGCGACGACAAGCCCTTTCTTATATAAACGAATATAAGTCCATAAACGTTTAAAGGTGTGCCAGGTTGTTTCATCTTTATCGATTGACATAGAACTGCTTATTTTTCTTACAATAATCTTCCTATTCTACTCCCTTACGCATCATCTGCCTATACCAAGCTTGGCGTTTACCTTGGCGAAGTTGCTCCACCTGATAGCCATCTGTATAGAAGTTAATCGATGTTTGACCCGATGTGCCAGTGTCTAACCACACAGCCCCTTGTCGAAGATACCTTTTAACCACATCGGAGCTAGGTAGATTCCAACGACCTTTATATGCAGTAGATGCAATCGCAAGCTCCAAGTTTGTCGCTTTTACGAACGCTGGTAATGAGGACGTTTTACTTCCATGATGGGGGACAATCACAACCGTCGAGTTCAGTTTTTCCGGCTCTCTAACTAGCATCCATTCGGCGACGGCTTCTACATCCCCAGGAATTAAAACAGACTGATTTGTTAATTTGTGAGTTACCTTGATAACACAAGAGTGAGGATTGTAAGCACGAGTTACTATCCGCTGCGGCCAAAGCGCCTCTAACGTTAAATCATGCCACTGCCAAATTTTACCTTTGACACAAACATCGTCGGAATGACCAAACTGACTAGTAATAAAATGCTGAGGCTTCCACCTGTCAATGATGCTCTTCCAACCTCCTGCATGATCATTGTCGAAATGACTCACTATGAAATAATCAACAACGGAGACACCCGTTCTAACCAAATAAGGAGTAATCACCTGTTCGGCATAGCTAGATTTCTCCCAAGCTGTTCCCGTGTCATAAACCAGTGCTTTTGAATCTTGAATAATCACTAGGGCTAAGCCATGACCTACATCTAACACCACGAGTTTCCATTCTGTTGTGGGTTTCCAATTGATAGTCAAAGCACTAGCGACGATGACCAGCACAATTCGTCCAAAGTTACTCAGCACAAAATATAAGCCACTCGCTCCGATGGCGAGATAAAGGAATTTAACTTGCAGAGAGGACAAGTCTACCCAAGCATGACTAGCAAACTGCATCGCGTAAATGACGACCGAGAGAGAAAGATCCGTCCAATGCCAAAGTAGTTCACTATCGACAGGAAGCACCGTCATCAATAGAGATAAAAATGTCAAAGGGATCACAACGAAGCTAAACCAAGGCACAAAAACAAGGTTATAGATCAAAGATCCAAGACTAAACCCATCGAATAGAAGCCCAATGACAGGTGACATAAGAAGCGAAATAAATAACTGTAGCCCTATCACTGTTTTCCAATAAGACGTTCTATTTCGATTTAGAGACAAAAAGAGCAAAATAATCGCTACGGCAGCCATAGACATCCATAAACTCATGTCTACCGCGGAACGAGGCCAAATACTTAACAAGATAGATAACACCAACAGCCACTTAAACAGCAATGATGTTTTTATTTGCATCGACTGAAACAAGCATAGGAATAAACACATCATCAGTGCTCTACTAGTCGGTATCGAGAAACCTGCTAACCAAGCGTATAAACTTGCTGTCACTAAACCCGTAATAACAGGCGCGAGTGTAAAATGAAAAGAGAGTCTAAGCAGTAGTGTGCCAACTAACCAACCCACGCCAAACATGATCCCGATATGCAATCCAGAAATCGCAACGAGATGGCTCAAACCACTATCACGCAACTGTGTGGAGACCTCGTCTGGAATACCTTGGCGAACGCCAAAAACTAACGCCTTAATCAATCCTCCATTCGATAATGTATCAACTTGATCTGAGACCGCTTGATAAATCGCGTAACGTAATGACCAATGGTTTTCGACAAAAAAACTCGCTTTCTTATCAACCACAACTCGTCCAGCTATCGATTGTGAATAAGCGTACTTTTCTGCATCAAAACCAACCTCATTCATCTGACCTATAATTGGTTTTATATCAACTTTTGCAGTAATCGTTTGACCAATATTCAAACTAACTGGCGCCTTGAGCCAAACCGTTGGCCGTTCATAAATGTTCAATGTTTGGCCATTGATTGATCTAACCACGGCTCTACCTTGAAAGCCGTGACTTATTTGTTTAAAAAAGCTGTCAACCTCAGCATTTATGGTAAGATTCGAACCTGCTTGAAAAAGCGTATCTGTTTGGTGTCGAAGCAGATTGCTATGCGTTAAAACGACAACGCACGCTGCAAGAGAGCCGAGAAATACCCGAAGCTTATTCACTTTCAGTGATAGGGCCACGATAGCCAAACAAGGAATTATCCATGGCCATTCGGGCATATAGAACCAAACAGACGAAGAAATAATAACCGCCGAAAACGACGCTAGCGTCCAGTAATATAAGTAGAGAGTCATAGTCCCCTATGCCAAGAAAGTTCATTAAGCGCTTTATGCCTGACCACGAAGTTATTAAGCGTCAAAAAGCGCTAAAGATTTTTGGCAATGTGCTTTATAACCCTAACCTTTGGTGTCTAAACCGTCGCTCAGCGGCAGGTGCTTTTGCAGTGGGTCTTTTCATGGCTTTCGTTCCGCTCCCAAGCCAAATGATCATGTCTGCAGGTCTCGCCATTGTATGTGGTGTCAATTTGCCTTTGTCTGTCGCATTAGTGTGGGTCAGTAACCCGATTACCATGCCTGTATTGTTCTATTTCGCCTATAAAGTTGGCGCTTGGGTCATGCACGTACCGCCGCAACCTTTTCACTTTGAGCTGTCGTGGGAATTTATCCTGCACCAAATGAATACTATTGGACCTCCATTCCTATTGGGATGTCTGATTTGCGGTGTCTTATCTGCCATTATTGGATTTTTCGGAATTAAGGCGCTTTGGCGCTATTCGGTCGTTAGAAGTTGGCAAAAGCGTAAAATCAGATTAGGCGGGCTGCTTAAAAAGTAAATAGCAGCCAAACTGCTTTAGGGCGGCAATCTCGCTCATATGTAATCGCAGTGAAACCAACGCATTAAAAAAGGACCCGAATGGGTCCTTTTTACATTTTAGATTTACACTACTTGGAACTGAGAACCGTAGCTGGGTTCAACTTACTCGCTCTCGAAGCCGGGTACCAAGTTGCAAGTAGACTAAGAATAATCGCCGTTGTAGAGACTAAGGCAACGTCAGTGAAGTTCACTTGAGAGGGTAAGAAGTCGACAAAATAGATATCGCCCGACAAAAACTTATGGCCAATGAGACCTTCAAGTCCTTTGATCAAATCCGTGAGATTTAGTGCCACCAAAACACCAAACACGCTACCCGCGATACTACCTAGCACCCCAGAGAATACGCCTTGCCAAACAAAGATACGTTTTACCAGGCCATCCGTCGCGCCCATGGTCCGAAGAATCGCAATCTCAGAGGCGCGATCTTTTACCGCCATCATCAGTGTAGAAACAATATTAAAGCTCGCAACACCAATCACCAGTACCATGACTAAATACATAATGGTTCGAACCAGCTGAATATCTCGATATAAGAACCCATATTTCTGTTGCCAGCTACGAAGATAGACGTAAACATCGAGTGTATTACCCGCTTCACGAACAATTTGAGTCGCGTCAAGTACATCGGTAACTTTTAATGCAACGCCAGAAACGGCACTTCCTAACTTAGCGTACTGCTGGGCATCAGCCAGTGGGACTAAGGCAAGATTATGATCAATCTGACCATTTAGAGTCAGTAAACCCGCGACTTGAACTCGAACACGTTTCGGCGCTTGCACCTTGGTTGTAACACCAGATGAAGGAATCATTAGAGTTAGGAAGTCACCCACATCAACCTTCAAAAGGTCCGCGACACCTTGACCTAAGATCACTTGCTTACTGCCAGGTTTAAATTGCTGCCATACCGACGGATCAATGTAATGATTCAGGTTTGAAACTTTCGACTCTTGGCTTGGGTCAATACCTCTCACCTCAATCGCTTTGAGTTGTTGGCCTTTTTCAGCAAGCGCCGTTAACTTCACGAAAGGGGCAGCCGCTTCAACTTTAGGATGCTTTTCCGCTTGAGTGATCACCGACTGCCACTCTTCAATCGGCCCGCGAACACCTTCAAACTCACCGTGTGAGATGACAGACAAAACGCGGTCTTTCAGTTCACGCTCAAAACCATTCATCGCTGACAAGCCAATAATGATCACCGCGACGCCTACAGTAATACCAATCGTCGAGGAGAGTGAAATAAACGACACCATTTTGTTGCGCTGTTTGGCTCGACTAAAACGACCACCGATAAGTAAAGATAGTGAAGAGAACAAATTAGGACTCCCCAACATTCAGCAATAAGCCATCTTGCATGTGCAACTGGCGATCCATTTTACTTGCAAGTTCGCCATCATGGGTTACGACTAGAAATGCGGTACCCGACTCTTGGTTCAGCTCACGCATTAGGTCGTAAATAGATAGTGCCGTCTTGTGATCTAGGTTACCCGTTGGCTCATCAGCAAGCACCAAATCCGGACTATTCACCAGTGCTCGCGCAATCGCCACGCGCTGCCTTTCACCACCAGACAATTCTGATGGTCGATGCTCAATACGGTGAGTCAAACCCACTTTATCAAGCAGTGCTTTCGCTTTCGCCTTGGCTCCGTTCGTCGACATACCACCAATCAAAAGTGGCATGGCGACGTTTTCCAATGCACTGAAATCAGCGAGTAGGTGGTGGAATTGATAGACGAAACCTAAATGTTGATTACGCAACTTAGCTTGTTTATTTGAACTTAGCTCCGCTAGATTTTGCCCCAAGAAGGTAACGTGCCCTTCGGTCGTATCGTCTAACGCGCCCAAAATATGCAGCAAGGTACTTTTACCTGAACCAGACGAGCCAATGATCGAAGCCAATTCCCCTTTTTTAAGCTCAAAACTTACCCCTTTTAATACTTGGGTATCTAAAGAACCTTCACGATACGTTTTACAAATATTATGACACTCTAGAAGGTTACTCATATCTCAAAGCCTCGGCCGGTTTAACTGAAGATGCACGATAAGACGGGAACAAAGTAGCAAGTAGGCTAAGTGCAATTGCCAATACTACGACCACTGCAATTTGCAATGGATTAATTAAAATCGGTAGCTCTCCACCGACAGAAAACAGTGCAATACCAGCACTTTCTAAAAGCGAGTTCAAATTAGTCGCTAACACAACACCAAGAAGGCCACCGATCAAAGAACCTAACACGCCACTGCTCGCGCCTTGCACCATGAAAATGGCTAAAATCTGCTGATCTGTCATTCCTTGAGTCTTTAAAATAGCCACTTCCGATTGCTTCTCCATAACCACCATAATGAGCGCAGAAATAATGTTGAAAGCCGCAACACCAACGATCAGTCCGAGCATCAAGCCCATCATGTTTTTTTCCATTCGAACAGCTTGGAATAGCTCACCGCGCTGATCACGCCAGTCTTGCCACTGCCATCCATCTGGCATTGGTTGTTGACTCAAATCAGCCACAATAAATGGGTCTTCAAAGAAGAGTCGCCATCCTGTCATGGTGTCACTTTTCATCCGGTTTAAACGCGCAGCGTCATCAATGTGGGTTAGCATTAACTGGCCATCAACGTCCGAACCCGTGTTGTAGATCCCTGCCACAGTGAAAATGCGCTGACTTGGGATTCGGCCAAGCGGCGTGAATTGACTCGCACTGGTTACCATCAAGCGAACCTTGTCTCCCATCGAAACATCCATCGAACGTGCCAAAGTATGACCGATAAACAATTGATACTTTCCAGCTTCCATCGCCGATAAACGACCCGCGATTAAGTGGTCTTCAATGGGATCATGATCGCTCGGTTTAATACCAATCAATAAACCTGCGCTAAGCTGAGAGGCACTTTGAATGACCGCTTCGCTTTGCACGATCGGTTCAGGGTGCGCAGCAGTCGAAAGAGCTTGAACGAAAAGAGGCGCTTGCTCTTCACGTGGTGTCTTGCCATCCACTTCCGATACGATTGCCTGAGGTAACACACCAAGAATCCGCCCTTTAAGCTGAGCTTCAAAGCCATTCATAACGGAGAGAACAGTCACAAGCGACATCACACCAATCGTGATCCCCGCTGTAGACATATAAGATACAAAGCGGCTAAATCGATCACCGGAACGTCCTCGTAAGTAACGTAAACCGATAAAAGCCGAGACCGGATGAAACATAAAATAAACCAATAACGTCTGATAGTGGTTAATGTACCGATTTATCCTTGTCGGGTGTAGCCCTTAATTGCTAATTAGAGGTCAAAATATGTGATAAACAATGACATACCTTGATTAGTTGCTACGTATGACGATAATCAGTGTGTTAGTAAAAGGAAATTCAGAATGCCTGAACAAGAATATTTTACCGTTCACCACAAAATGACTGTCAATGTAGAGCCACTTGAATCAAGTGTTGTTCTGCCCTCTTTCGATCGATTTGAAAATGAAATTCCTGCTCCTTTCCTAGTAGCCAGTGAATTTAGCCATCTCGATTTGCTCAACGACAGTGCGCGTTCTGAGCTCAAAAATAATGACTTTAAACACGTCATCGAACTCTTAGATACTCAAAATGCTAAATTGAACCTGCTGCTAACGTTTATGCTTTCTCAGCAAGACAACGAAGCCTACCGACATCAAACCCTCTCGTTCGGTGCCAGCTTATTTAGCTATCTAGCTGATGAGGCTTTAGGTGTAGGAACCAAGGTACGCATCAAGCTATTCCTTGACCACCCGGCTGCCGCTATCTACAGCTACGGACACGTGATTGAATCTGAACAACACGAAGAACAACACAAAATCACCGTTAAATATGACCTACTACGCGATTTAGATGAAGACCTGTTAATCAAAGCCGCTCTCTATCAACAACAAAAAATGCTGCGTCAACGCTCACTAAATCGAGACAAATAGAACCATTGTTATGCCAAATACCACTCTATTCCAACTAGCGAATCCAACTGGCGCTGGTGATAAAAAACAAGTCGGAAACCTACAAGGTGCCAGTTTAGCGATTGCAATCGCAGAACTGGCGAATCAACACCCGAGCCACACCCTACTTGCCGTTCCAGATCCGCAAACAGCGCTCAAACTATTGCAAGAGATCGAGCAGTTCACGCAAGAGGATGTCGTACTATTCCCTGATTGGGAAACACTGCCTTACGATAACTTCTCGCCTCATCAAGAGATCATTTCAGATCGTATCGCTCGTTTGTATCAACTCCCGACTCAAACGAGTGGTATTACGATTGTACCAGTCAGCACACTGTTACAACGTCAGTCTCCACGTGACTACCTGATGCAGCACACTCTAATGGTGAAGGTAGGCGATCTTTATTCGCTCGATAAATTGCGTCTACAACTTGAAAAGTCGGGTTACCGTCATGTCGATCAGGTATTCGGCCCAGGCGAGTACGCGAGCCGTGGTTCAATTTTAGATCTGTATCCGATGGGCTCAAACGACCCATTCCGAATTGACTTTTTTGATGACGAAATCGACACGATTCGAACCTTTGATCCAGAAAATCAACGCTCTATCAATGATGTAAAAGAAATCTGCCTACTCCCGGCACACGAATTCCCGACAACAGAAGCAGCGATTGAAGATTTTCGTATTCGTTGGCGACAACGTTTTGAAGCACGTCGCGAACCTGAATCTGTTTACATGCAAGTGTCGAAAGGTACTTGGCCTGCAGGCATCGAATATTGGCAACCACTCTTTTTTGAACAGACAGAAACTCTGTTCGACTATATTACAGACGACAGTCAACTCATCACTGTCGGTGACATCGAAAGTGCAATCGATACTTTCCTGACAGACGTTGATTACCGCTATGACCAGAGAAAAGTTGATCCTTTGCGGCCGTTGCTTCCGCCAGAAGAACTATGGCTGAAGAAAGATGAGCTATTCGGCCGCTTTAAGTCTCTGCCTCAAGTACAGCTTTCTATTGATGCCATCGTAGAGAAGCAAGGGCGCACAAACCCAGCAGTCGAACCTTTACCGACTCTTGCGGTACAACATCAAAACAAAGAGCCAATGGCAGCCCTGCGTCAGTTCAGTGAAAACTACAAAGGTAAAATTGTTTTCTCGGTTGAATCAGAAGGCCGCCGTGAAGCGCTGCTAGAGCTCTTACAACGGATTAAATTGCGCCCTGTCGAACAGCCAAGCTTTTGCCAAGCGATTGCCAGTTCTGAAAAGTTCACTCTTGTATTAGGAGCCGCAGAACATGGCTTCCTATTTGGTGACGAAGAGTTAGCCTTAATCTGTGAAAGCGACTTACTCGGAGACCGCGTCATTCAGCGCCGACGTAAAGATCGCAAAACAACAAATAGCGATGCCGTTATCCGTAACTTGGCAGAGCTTAAGCCAGGTCAACCTGTGGTGCATATTGATCATGGTATTGGCCGCTACATTGGCTTGCAAACCCTCGAAGCCGGTGGCATGACGACCGAGTACGTTACGCTTGAATATCAAAATGATGCTAAACTCTATGTCCCAGTTGCGTCACTTAATCTAATTAGTCGCTATTCTGGTGGCGCAGAAGAGAGTGCGCCGCTGCATAAATTGGGTGGTGAAGCTTGGGCTAAAGCACGTCGAAAAGCGGCTGAAAAAGTCAGAGATGTGGCCGCAGAACTGCTGGATGTTTATGCCAAACGTGAGCTTAAACCAGGCTACAAATTTGCACTCGACCGTGGTCAATACGCAACATTCAAGGCAGGCTTCCCATTTGAGGAAACCGATGACCAAACCATGGCCATCAATGCGGTAATGTCTGACATGTGCCAAGCAAAAGCGATGGATCGTCTAGTCTGCGGTGATGTTGGTTTTGGTAAAACAGAAGTGGCAATGCGCGCGGCTTTCCTCGCAACCGACAACAGCAAACAGGTCGCAGTACTCGTCCCTACCACATTGCTTGCACAGCAGCATTTTGAAAACTTCCGCGACCGATTTGCCAACTTACCGATTCGAGTCGAAGTACTTTCTCGATTCAAATCCGCCAAAGAGCAAAAACAGGTTCTACAAGATCTAGAAGAAGGCAAAGTCGATCTTGTTGTTGGTACCCATAAGCTGCTATCGAACGATATTAAATTTAAAGACTTAGGCTTGTTGATCGTCGATGAAGAACACCGCTTTGGGGTACGTCAAAAAGAAAAAATGAAAGCGATGCGTGCTGATGTAGATATTCTGACGCTCACCGCAACGCCAATCCCTCGAACGTTGAATATGGCGATGAGCGGCATGCGTGATTTATCCATTATCGCAACACCTCCTGCACGTCGACTAGCGATCAAAACCTTTGTTCGCGAAAGTGATGACGCTGTGGTCCGTGAGGCAGTATTGCGCGAAATCATGCGTGGCGGACAGGTTTACTTCCTTCACAACCAAGTCGAAACCATCGAGAAAGTCGCAGCCGATCTAGAAAAGCTGATCCCAGAAGCGCGCGTTACAGTTGCTCATGGCCAAATGCGCGAACGTGAGCTTGAACGGATCATGAATGATTTCTACCACCAGCGTTTCAATTTGCTTGTGTGTACCACCATCATAGAAACGGGCATCGACGTACCAACAGCCAATACTATTATTATGGATCGCGCCGACAACCTTGGTTTAGCGCAGCTTCACCAGTTGCGCGGTCGCGTTGGTCGTTCACACCACCAAGCATATGCCTACTTGTTAACGCCTCACCCGAAAGCGATGACCAAAGACGCTATTAAGCGTTTAGATGCCATCGCTTCCTTAGAAGATCTTGGCGCGGGCTTTACACTCGCGACTCACGATTTAGAAATCCGTGGCGCTGGCGAACTGCTCGGTGATGAACAGAGTGGTCAGATCCAATCCATCGGCTTCACACTCTATATGGAAATGCTTGAGCAGGCCGTAGAAGCGCTTAAAGAAGGCAAAGAACCATCATTAGATGATCTTCTAAGAGAGCAAACCGAAGTCGAAATGCGCTTACCTGCTCTACTGCCTGATGACTATATCCCTGACATCAACACTCGACTTTCTATGTACAAACAAATTGCCAGCGTGGGTGACAAACAAGAGTTAGGCGATCTCAAAGTCGAGCTGATCGACCGATTTGGTTTACTGCCCGACGCAACCAAAAACTTACTTTCAGTCGCTGAGCTTAAACTTCAAGCTGCCGAGCTCAAAGTGAAGAAAATTGAAGCGCACGAAAAAGGTGGTTACATAGAGTTCTATCCCGACGCTGACATTAACCCAATGTATTTGGTTAAACTATTGCAATCTCAGCCACAAAAATTTGCAATGGAAGGACCAACTAAGTTCAAGTTTACGGTACCATTGGTCGATAGACGTCAAAGAATTCAATTTGTTGGTGATATGTTGGGTGAATTCCAACAGAACCTTTTGCCTAAAGCCTGAACAAATCAGGTAGAATAATTTTCCGCGGTGACACCACCGGATTATGGAGTTGTAATGAAAAAGCTGATCCCACTGTTACTCTTTTTTGTTGCTTTGCCTTCTTGGGCTCAGCGACAATTTGATATCGAAGTGGTTGTGTTTAAACGAGCAGTCAATCCTGAGCAAACCGCTGAATCTTGGCCAAACAGCCAACCAGAGATCAGCTTAGACGGAACAGGCTCATTCTCTGATACGAGCTTCCGCTCACGTAAAGGCGTACAAATGTTGCCTTACTCATCGTACAAACTAAACGGTGAAGTGGCTAAGTTGAAGAAACACGCTGGATTCGAAGTGCTAATGCATAAAGCATGGCGTCAAGGCGATCGTGGCCGTTTGTCTGCTCCAACCTTCCATATCCAAGCGGGCAAAGACTTTTCAAACAACTTTAATCGTGATGGCTCTATGAAAGGTGCCAGTCAAGGAACACAAGTTATCGATGGCGTTGTAGAAACTTCGATCCCGAAAGCCTTGTATGAACTGGATGGTAAGCTACAAATTTATGTAGAGCACTACTTGTATGCTGATGTGGAAATGGACTTAAAATCACCAAGTGTTCGAGAAGTTGTCCTTCAAGATCCATTAACGATGGATCTCACCACTGAGGAAGCGGAAGGAAACACATCAATTGCAGAAACCAACGATGTGGTTGAAGCAGGTTTGATGGAACAAGTTAGCCCGACGATAGAAAAGCAAGAGTTCTTAAAGAGCTATCGCTTCGATCAAAAGCGTCGCATGCGCAGCACAGAAACACACTATCTAGATCACCCTCTAATGGGCGTGATTATTCAAGTGCGCCGAGTTAACTAACTATCTCGCAACCATTCTACTTTTAAGCAGTCCACTTGGGCTGCTTTTCTATACCCAAGATAACTAGTTGCAGCGCGGCAACAAGCCAATTTAGCCCTATGAGCATAGGTGTTCTATGTGATTAGGAAGTATGACGGGTATATATTGATACGAGGAAAAGTCATCATGTCGCCTGACTATCTCATTATCACACCTCGGCTCGAACTGCGCCTTATTCCAAATGAAGATGCTGCTCAGTTTCAGACCTTGATTTCCGACTCTCCCACTCTGCACCAGTGGATTGATTGGTGTGAAGAAGACTTTAACCAAGAGCAAGCTGAGCGTTTTCTTTTGGCCACTCGCCTCAATTGGGTTAAGTCACAAGCCTATGGGTTTGGTTTATATCGACGCAGTGACCAGCAGTTACTTGGCATGGTTGCAATCAATGAGCTTTATCATACCTTTAACATGGCGAGTTTGGGCTATTGGATTGCGGACAAATACCAAAGACAAGGCTACGGCAAAGAAGCACTAGAAGGGTTAATAAATTTCAGCTTTGAGCAGCTCAAGATGACACGACTAGAAATAGTCTGTGACCCACTTAACCTTCAGAGCCAACAGCTTGCCGAGCAGTGCGGCGCACTATTTGAATCCCGAGCTCGAAATCGATTTATTTTCAACGGCAAGCCGAAAGAAGGGCTCGTATACTCCTTAATCCCAGAATAAAAAAATGGCGCTCAATGAGCGCCATTCTCTATTCAAATCTACAACCGAATATTAGTGTAACTTGAGGTTTGGACGTAATACGCGGTTAATTCTGCCCATCAAAATAATCAGAGCAGTTTTGAACATACCGTGTAAAGCCATTTGGTGTAAACGATATAGCGAGATATACACAACGCGCGCGATACGACCTTCAACCATCATTGAGCCTTTAGTCAGGTTACCCATCAAGCTACCGACCGTTGAGAAACGACTCAGTGAAACTAGAGAGCCTTTATCTTTGTAGACATATGCTTTCAAATCACGGCCGTTCAACTTAGCCACAATGTTGGAAAACGCACAGCTCGACATCTGGTGCGCAGCTTGTGCTCTTGGTGGAACAAAAGAACCATCCGCTTGAGTGCACTGAGCCAAATCACCAATAACAAAGATATCGTCATCGAGCGTTGTTTGCAGAGTATCTTTCACAACAAGTTGGTTGATTCGGTTTGTTTCTAGACCAGCGATGTCTTTAATGAAATCAGGCGCTTTAATACCAGCCGCCCAAACCATGATCTGAGCATCAATCTTATCGCCATCTTTAGTAACTAGACCGTCTTTCTCAGCTTTCGTTACCATAGTCGCCGTGCGAACATTCACACCAAGCTTAGTTAACTCTTGGTGTGCTGCACTTGAGATACGAGGAGGAAGAGCTGGAAGAATACGCTCGCCCGCTTCAACAAGGTTTACGTTTAGTTTACTTGAATCTAAATCACCAAAACCGTAAGTACGCAGCTCTTTAACTGCGTTATGAAGTTCAGCAGAAAGCTCAACACCCGTTGCGCCCGCACCTACGATCGCGATATCAACTTTACCGTTACCATTTTTAGCATGAAGCTTAAGGAACTCGTTGTTCATTTCTGTGCGGAAACGATGAGCTTGCTCTGGGCTATCGAGGAAAATACAATTTTCGCGAACGCCAGGAGTATTAAAATCGTTGGATGTTGAACCAATAGCCATAACAAGGATGTCATACTCTAGTTCACGGCTTGGCATAAGTAGCTCGCCATTGTCATCTTTTAGTTCACGCAGTTTAATCACTTTACGCTCACGGTCGATGTCTTCTAGGCTACCCATTTGGAAATCGAAATGATGGTTTTTGGCATGTGCACGATAGCTCAATGCATCGACACCTTCATCCAAAGAACCCGTCGCAACTTCATGCAAAAGTGGCTTCCATAAGTGGCTACCTTTGCGATCCACTAGCGTCACTTTAGCACGACCTTTACGGCCTAACGTACGACCAAGTTTAGTAACAAGCTCAAGACCGCCTGCACCGCCGCCTACTACGATAATTCGAGTCACAGCAACATTCCTCTAAAAAGTTAAATAATATGTGTCGGCATGATTGCTCATACCGATGAAATTCTATTTTTCTTGTGGTCAACCGCTCAGCTAGCTGAGTCTTACGTCTTTTGACCTGTAGAGGCTTCGTTTGTATACGACACGCTTGTTGGATAAAGGAGCCTGATGACTCACACTGCAACGTAACAATTCGAGCAGTGAATTGGGCAAGTTTTTCACTCGCTCTCAATTTTTTTTGATATTTATCAAAAAATTTGTAGTTCAGTCATTATATAGGGCAAAAAAGGCCGTGCAAGCCAAGATTGCGCTTATCGATTGAAAATATGTAACGATTTGAACTGATTGAACAAGAAAAAAGCGACTCAGTTCCCTAAGCCGCTTTGTTATTGATTTGCGCTAATGTTGAAATTACTTCGCTTCTTTAAACGTCTTCATCGTTTGCAGGTGTTGGGACAGTTTCTTAAACTTATGCGTCTGCGTCTCATCCCAGATAATGTCATAGTAGTCTTCAAGTTCAGCTGCGGACTTAGTGTTGTCATGAATTTCATCTTCTTTCGACAAAATCACTAAACAACGACCTTTATTTTTCATTCGGAATTTTTCAACGCACTTGGTTGCAATATCTTCATACTCTTCCGGTCGATCAATTCTTCCCTGCATATTCACTTCTGGATGTAAATTCGGGTTAAAGATCACCTGCTTGATACCGCAAAGAAATCCGATACGTTCAGACCAATAACCGCCAAGTCCCACACCACATATAATCGGATCCGAGTCATTAGATTGCTCAATTACTTTATGCACTTCTTTTAAGAGATGCTGCATATCGTGTTTTGGATGTAGTGTACTGTAGTTTATAAAGCGAACGTCTTCATCGATGAACTGCAACTGCAATACTTTTTCGTGGTTGCCAGGGCTTGTTGAGTCAAAGCCATGTAAATAAATAATCATTATAATTCCCTCGCTCCTTGTCGCTTAAATCTACCATGAAAACTAGGGTTTAATAGTCAACAAATTGAGATTACTCAATTGGAACAATCAAACAGTGATCTTAGCTACAAAAAGTACTGCGTATTTTTTGCGCTTGGGTTAAATATTGTTCATCACCCCAAAGCTGATAAGCAAGCAAGTACCAAAGCATAGCCATCATGGTTGCTCTCGGCTTCCAAGCCATCACACCTTCGACCCAATCATCTACCCCCTCAATTTCACGCAACTGACAATATCGGTAAACTGTTTCAAGCGGTTTCTCGTCCATAACATCGATGCTTAAGGTCAAATCAAGCCTAGGATCAGCTATGGCTGCATACTCCCAATCAATCACTTTGTTGCCCTGCTCTGTCTTCACCATGTTATAGCCCGCTAAATCAAAGTGGCACAAGGTTAACCCAACATCCGCAAGGCTCGGCGCATGTCGCCAGCGGTGATAGATCTCTTCATATAACTCAGTTTTAAACTCTTCACGCAATAACATCCAATAATGGTCAACCCGAGCAGTGAAGTTAAATGGCGCAACGGGAATACGACCAGTATCGAGAGTATGAATACGAACCATGGTTTTAAGAAGAGATTCAATGCTAAGCGCATCAGTCAGCGACTCTCCTTCAACCCACTCAACTAATAGACCTTGATCGTTAATGTGCGTGGCGGGAGGCGATAGATGTGACTCTTCGATCGCGTTGAGTATTTGATACTCTTGGAAACGAGAGATAGAGAAAGCTTTAGTGATTGAGGTATTTGGTCGCCAGACATATGCTTCACCATTGTGAGCAACCACTTTCCAGCAACGATTTGTAAGCCCTCCGGTCAGCGTTTGCGCGTAGTCCGGAGGGACTGAAAAGAAGTGATCTAAGCTAGTTAGAGAAGAATCTAACTGACAGGCTTCTTGCCATGACATCCTTGCCATAAATCACCTCTTATCAAATTAAAAGCCTAGTAAGCTTTTAGACTCTTGTTTACGAATCTCAGTTTCATCTGCCCATTCGATTAGGCCTGTTTCTAGATCCATTAAACGCATCGTCATTTTGTAGTATACGTCTTTATCGCTGCCTGCGTTTTTCGCAATGCTCGATAGGTTACCGTAAAGCATGTATTGCGCACCGACCATTTTACCAAACTGAATCGCTGTGCTTTGGTTAACTAGCTCATCGTTGTTTTGGAAATTAAGCTGTTCGCGAACAGATTCTACACGATCCATATCAACAAAACGGAACTTACCGGAGTTGAGCATTTTGGTGCTCATGGTGTCTGTAATCGACTCAGTATCGATATGCTCACTTGTTTTGTTCTTGATACGCTCAACAAAAACAATTGGGCGCGAGTCGCGGGTGATAGCGGCAACAGAGCCAGACATCATCATGCTATCAACCATTTCGCCCGCAATTTTTTGTAGATCTGTTGAACCAAAATCAATGGTTGTAGTTTCCACAGCTTGAGCATCACCGTAGCTCACTTTGTTAGAACAACCGCCCAGGATGACAGCTAAGCCAAGTAATGCGATAACGCTTTTTTTCATTCTTGGTTCCTCAAATTTTCTTGAAGTTTATAGTTTAAGACTAAAGACAAATGGCTTTAGTTCGATTTAGTTATTATTTTCACGAATTTGAACACGGAATTGTGTTCCATTCGGGTTTAGCGTGACTTCTGAAATCGCAACGGATTCCATACCGCGAACAATTGTCTGACGCCAAGGCCCTAGCTTAGTATTCACTTCTAGCCCTTCATCGTCGTACCAGTAAAAGCGGTATTGAACGGCTTGGTCACCTTGGTATTGACTCGTTAAACGAACCACACCACGCGCACGGCCATCGACTTGAGTAGTAGAAATATCATCAATTTTTAGGCGACCCGCTAAGACATTATCTCCAAACAACACAGTCTGAGATGCACCATCTATTCGCAAACCAGCCGTATTATTGGCACAGCCAGCCAATACGAGCGCCGCTATTGCAGCCATAAACCATTTTTTCATCGTATTTTTCCTAATTGTCTATGCCAAATAGTAGCACCGCTACCTTGGCGAGAGATCCAAACCAGAACTGTATGACCTTTATCGACACTGAACTGGTGTGTTTTTCCATTAACTGTAATGACTTGCTCACCCGGCGTAACCACCGCACTACTTGTGCGAACTTCACTAGGCAGTGTTTGCCAACTACGCGTATCAGGTTGCTCGGTCAAGGCATTCCATACATTGAACAACAGATTGCCGACATCATCTTCTTTTTTCGCAGCTTCACGGCGTAATTGATCTTTCGCCCAAACACGTAGTGCCTGACGAATAACAATTTCAGGCATACGCTCAGAAAGGTCGCGCTGAGCCATTAAGTTAACATCCGCTAGAAGCGTGCTGTCTAATGCTTGCTGATTTAACTTTAGTGGCGAATAGCTTGCATTAGAAATTGGTGGATAGTACGGCAATGCCACACTATACCAAGCGCCATTTCCTCTACTGTCATAAAGTGGCAGAGATTGCTTCCATTCGCGCATTGCCTCAACAACACCTTGCTCTTCAATCACAATAACTCGCGCATCTTTGCTATTCAGAAGCTTAGCCTTACCGTAGCGTTTCTCCAATTTGGCTAAATCTGAACGCATGCCGAGTCGCTTAGCGACACGCTTAGTACCATCAATCACTTCTGCATTGTCAGGCATCACTGCAAGAGCACGACGATAATCGACATAAGCGCTATTTAGGTCTTTATCTGTCTCATACAGCAACGCTGATAAATAAAACAAATACCCATTTTGAACCGCTTGGAGAGTCTTTCCTGCGTCAGGGTAGTTAGCTAACACGCTGCCCAAGTTTGGAGTTAAGCCCTGCGATTCCATATCGCTCTGTGCGGACTCAAGTGCTTTTTCTCGCTCTTTACGGGCTTGTTCTTGTACTTGGTTAGCACGTCGCATCTCAACCAGCGCCCCTTCAAGGCTATTTTCTTGAAGGTAATTCATCCCCAAATAGAGATGAAGAAAACCCAGTTCATAATCTGCTGGTTGGTAAAGATTTAAATTATCATTTACTGCTAATGAACTGATGCTCGTCGCAGTGTCAGAAACAGAAATCGTCGCCTTATCTTGCTGAACTCGTACCGCTCCATCACTTAGTTCAAGCGCACTCTTACTTTGCTCGAATTGCTCATTAAGCAAATACACTCGTCCCTTCTCGAAATTATCAAGAATGTCACCAGCAATAGATTCGGGGAGAGCTTCTTCAGCTTCTTGATATTGCCCAGCTTTGACTGCTTGGTATACCTGCTGATTTTGAGCACTATAGTGACTAAAAAGGTTTCCGGCAGAAAGATTAGCGCATGCAGAAAGAAATGTTGAACTAACTACAATGAATGCGAGTTGAACGTATCGACGCACCTCGTACTCCAGTAATTTTATTGATTATTAAATAATGGCTATCAGACGATAGGGAAAAGAAAAAGTTCCTGCTCCCTATCGTTAAATATTGGAAGCGATTAGCTCATCAACATCGGACCTAATGGACGACCACCCACTAAGTGCATATGAATGTGATAAACCTCTTGGCCGCCATGTGAGTTACAGTTCACGATTAGACGGTACCCGTCTTCGTCAATGCCTTCAGCTTTCGCCAATTTACGCGCAACAATGAACATACGACCCATTAGTGCTTCATCTTCATCCTCAATCTCGTTCACGGTTGGGATCAGCTTATTAGGGATGATCAAAATGTGACTTGGCGCACGAGGGTTGATATCGCGAAATGCCGTCACTAAGTCATCTTGGTAGACAACATCAGCCGGAATTTCCTTACGGATAATTTTACTAAAAATGGTTTCTTCAGCCATGAAGCACTCCATCATCTGTATTTGAGAATAATTATAATGTCGAGTATGCGCCAAGCCGCATGAAATCACAATAAAAAACATTGTTCATTAAATATAAACAGCATACGGTCACTAGCCTTCCGCTAAATATGTATTGTGCGTCATAAAATGTGCGTCTCACTATCAATACTATAGAGCTCTTTTTGTTAGATTTTTAAGACAACTATAAATTCAGGGAGAGGTCCATGAAGGGCTCAGTCATTAGACGTATGTATGCGGGCTTTGCATTGATCATAATTACATTCGTCATTACCACTGTGATGACAATGCGGGGAATGCAACAAATTCACGACAATTTCGAAAGTGTCTCTAACACGTCACTTCCGTTAGTGTCTCAATCCAACAACACCAGCGTATCCTTATTATCCGCTGATAAATTGTTTAAGGACTTTTTAACCACACAAAGCTTCGAGCGTATGGATGAGATTTCTGCTCAATTTGAACAAGCAAAAGCTCACTATGCGGACGCCCTTTTAAACCTTGAGCAAGCAAGCGGGAGCAACTCTGAGCTTATCGATAGTATTGCTCAGTTAAAAGAGATGGAAACCCGTTACTTCACTGAAGCAGGTGAAGCTATGTCAAACTATCGCGACATGTTCGCCGCGCAAACACTAGTTCAGAAGTCGACGCGTCAGTTTCAGCGCTTACACTCTGAGTTAAGCGTCGGTATGAAAGAATACGTCGACGAGCAAAGTAGCATCTCAGTAAAAGTGATGGCGAAGAGCTATTTCATCAAATTAAAAGACGCTGAAGTGATCACCTCTGATGCGCTTGCGAGTAGTGATACAGCAGTTGTCACCAAAGCAGTAACCAAAAACAAAAAAGCCGTTACCCACCTTAATTACGCTTATCGCGGCTTAACCACTCAAATGCCAGAAATCAAAAAAGTGTTCGATGAATCCGTTCAACAATTCACTATTGATGTTGGCAAAAAAGGTGGTGTTTTGGACCAACACGCCTCTTACCTTACTGCAAAAGATGCGTTATATGACAATATTGCCAATCTAACCAAAGAAGTTGATGCGACCATGGCCGTATTAGCATCCTTTACTCAAGTAGCAAAAGATGGACTAAATAGTTCTTTGCAAGAAGCAGGTCAAGTATACGAGCAAGGTGTTGTACGCTCGATAGTTGTAGGCGCAGTGGTTATCTTACTGGCGCTAGGTGTGGGTTATCACATCGCTCACAGTGTGCGCGAACCTTTAACGCGTATTCTTCGCACTCTAGAGCACCTTACCGATGGCGACATGACTCAGCGTATCGATATCCGATACAACAACGAGTTCAGTCGAGTCAGTGGACACATCAATACACTCGCAGACAGCCTGCACAATATATTGGTTAAGCTTAACGATGCCTCAGATAACTTAACTGAGACAGCCAACACTAACCAAACCACGTCAACCAAAGCTCAAGGGCAACTTAGCCAGCAGCGTGAGCAAACCGCCAATGTCGCTACCGCTATGACTCAAATGTCTCATTCGGTACAAGAAGTCGCACAAAGTGCACAAAGCTCTCAACAGATGGTTGAACGTGTGGAGATCGCATCAGAGTCTGGTCGTAAGATCATGAGCGACAATATTTCTACTATTAACCAATTAGAAGGCAGACTTCATAAATCGGTCGATGCCGTGAAAGATCTTCAATCTATGAGCAGCCAAATTGGATCAATTCTCGATGTAATTCGCAATATTGCTGAGCAAACCAATTTACTCGCACTAAACGCTGCAATCGAAGCGGCTCGCGCTGGCGAACAAGGTCGAGGCTTTGCAGTCGTGGCTGATGAGGTTCGAGTGTTAGCGCAACGAACTACAGAATCGACCTCTGAAATCGAAAGTATGATCAGTAATCTGCAATCTAGCTCATCATCTGCTAGCAAGGTGATTCAAAGCTGTATGGATGATATGGATCAATCGGTATCTCAGGCGTCTAACGCAAACAGTGCCATGGAAGAGATCCAAGCATTGATCTTAGAAATCAGTCAAATGAGTGGACAAATCTCTCAAGCAGCGGCTGAGCAAAGTGAAACCTCGACCGATATTGCACAAAATATCGAAGAGATAAATTTGATTGCCGAAGAAAACTATCAGGCAATGGCTCAGATAGCTCGAACCAGTACCGATCTAACGCAACTTGCCAGCCAGCAAGGTCATTTGGTGCATCAATTCAAGTTATAGAGTAATAAACTTTATCCTTAGGGCGACTAATTTTTTAGTCGCCCTTGTTTTTTATACCCCGTGTCATCATATGGTTAATAAGGCTTGCCACTTTTTTCGACTCATTTTTGCAAGCCAACCATGAGGAATTACTATGGCAGTCCATGTTGGCATCATTGATCAAGACCCTATTCGTCTTGTTACTCCGCTGCTCGATAACCGCACCATTAGCAACCACATCGTATTTATCGGTGTTAAAGCTCAAGAAGAAATGTATTTACGCTTACACAGCGTGCTTGCAAAACGTCAAATCACTTCGGAATTTTTTGAGATTCCAAATGTTGCCAATACCTCAGAAATCAAACAGGCCATTACGATACTCGCTGAAGATTTAAAAGCGCGTTCAGAAGAAGTAAAACTCAATGCGAGCTGTGGTTTACGACACCGCCTCCTTTCTGTATATGAGATTTTCCGAACTTATCATTGGCCAATTTTCGTGGTTGAACCAAACAGCGACCGCCTATGCTGGCTCTACCCAGACGGCAAAGAAGATACCCAAGTACAAGACCGTATCACGATTGATGATTACCTCACTATTTTTGGTGCCCGTGGTGAGTTCAATGAGCATGAACTCCCTCCGCAATTAGACCAAAAACTTTACGAACTTGGTGAGCGTTGGGCCAGCAACGCATTAGAGCTTGGCCCTGGTCTCGCAACGCTGAACTACTTAGCCACGACGTGTCGGAAAGAGCAAAAACTCAATGTTGAGTTATCTGAGAAGCAACAAGGCTATCGTGAGCTCAATATGCTGTTGAGTGATTTGGTGGAAGCTGAAATCGCCACCTACGATCAAGGAGTTCTGACTTTTGCAAATGAAGATGCACGTCGGTTCTCCAATGGAGAATGGCTTGAAACCTTAGTCCACAGCACAGTACGCCAAATCCAGCAGGATATGCCAACTATTCAAGACCACTCGCTCAATGTTCAAGTTTACCGTCAACTAGGTGAACGTGAAGTGCGTAATGAGCTTGATGTCGCGTCCGTCGTAAACAACAAACTACATATCATAGAATGTAAAACGAAAGGCATGCGTGATGACGGCGATGATACCTTGTATAAGCTCGAATCCCTGCGAGATTTACTCGGAGGACTTCAGGCTCGTGCGATGTTAGTAAGCTTCCGACCTTTACGCCACAATGACATCACCCGTGCAGAGGACTTAGGCTTAGCCCTTATCGGCCCTGATGAATTAAAAGATCTTAAAGCGCACTTAACTAGTTGGTTCCGTGAAGCCGGTGGTAATGAAGAAGAGTGTGCAGATTGCTAACCGATTGATTCGCCCCCATTCGACACACATAAAAAAACCGCCAATGGCGGTTTTTTTAATTCTTTAAAGTGTTAGCTGTCATCTTCAGTAAAGTTCGTCGGCAAAGTTAACTTCATCTGATTCCAGATTTGCGCACTCTCCAAACCGTAATTACGAACCGCAATCAAAATACGGTCACGATCACCAGACTCACAAACATCTAACAATTCACGATAAAAAGCTAATGCAAGAGAGCGTGCTTGCTGACTTGAGAAATAGTAACTACCCACTCGATCGTACAGCTTTTTCAAACCGTTAAATATCAATCCATAAATCTGGTTGCCAGAATGGAAGGCTAAGCGTTGGAATAGCATATAATCGTAAAAGTTAAACGTTTTAGCGATCAAGATTGCTTGGCGTTTAGCTTCGTCTTTCTCACCATCATCTTTCACATGCTGCTTGATTTTTTCAGCGTATGGAGAAGACTCCATAAACACATCCCATGACTCAGCGGCAAGCAGCGATTCACAAGATTCAATCACAGTAGAAATGGTTTTCTCAGCATTTTCTTTGTTCGCTTTGAACGCGTAACGCATGAAGATAGGACTAATATTAGTACGTGCTGCAAGCAAATCTTCGACGATTGATGTGGCATTATCAGCGTCTAACGTCATCAATGTATCGAGAATATGTAAACCCGACGTTTCCATAAACTGGTTTACTCTTGTTGGCTTGCCATGTTGAATGGTTAACCAGCCATCACGAGCCAATCGTTGCAGTACTTCACGCAAAGTGGTTCGTGTTACACCAATGAGTTCAGATAGCTCTCGTTCTGCAGGTAAAATTGAGCCAGGAGGAAAACGACCTTTCCAAATACTTTCAATAATGTACTTTTCTGCGAATCCTGCTGGGCTCTTTGCCTTTATGACCATCTATGTCTAATCCAGTTTATATTTTTATGCGTCTATTGGGCACTCATCATACCACTAGTTTTTACATATCGGAAACCAGATACAAGTAAACTTAGGGTTAGAACTCAATAGAGCAAAAGCTCTAAGCAATCACTGGTTAATTTGCATAATCTCCAGCTACCTAAATAGGGTTATTATAAAGTTTAATAAATTTGTAACATTGCGGAGCGCCCGTCACTATTGAACTTAGAATCAAAAACTTAGTTTTTAAATATGCACAAATAAAGCTTCATTTTCATTCAATATAATCACATATTCTTTCTTATTCACGTATTTGAGCGCTCCACTGCCACTAAGGATTGTTTTTAACAACTCTTATGGTATGTTTACGCCACTTTGATCGCGTTTTTAAAGAAAAGTCTACCGATACATTTATCAACTTAGAGTTAAACGTTGACTAAATTAAATCGAAGAGTAGAGTGGCGACCGAAGTAAGGAGTGCTTGTCTTTCTCAGGGAGTGACTTGGCAAGATCACATCGTAAAATGATTGATGTTGTTTTTCTAAGTCACTGTTGGATCGGGATTGTTTCCCCAAATATCAATAAAAGCCATCCTAAGCGAGGAATTTGGCTCAAATTGGATTTGCTCCGATTTATGGATACAAGCACGCGCAGTGTCTATTCATAACAACATTTAAGAGTATTACGATCATGCCGATGTCACTCGGAAATGCGTTTATTAAGAACTTTCTTGGTAAAGCCCCAGATTGGTACAAAGTTGCCATCATATCTTTTCTAATTATTAACCCTATTGTTTTCTTCTTTGTAGACCCATTTGTGGCCGGTTGGTTATTGGTTGCGGAGTTTATCTTTACTCTTGCCATGGCACTCAAGTGCTACCCTCTTCAGCCAGGCGGTCTACTCGCGATTCAAGCCATTGCCATCGGAATGACCAGTGCTGAACAAGTAAAACATGAACTTGTGGCTAATATTGAAGTTCTGCTACTTTTGGTTTTCATGGTCGCAGGCATCTATTTTATGAAGCAGCTGCTGCTGTTTATCTTTACTAAGATACTGCTGGGCATTCAATCGAAGTCAATGCTATCGGTAGCTTTCTGTTTCGCTGCAGCATTCCTTTCCGCTTTCCTTGATGCTCTGACTGTTATCGCTGTTGTTATCAGTGTCGCTGTAGGCTTCTATGCGATTTACCACAAGGTTGCATCCGGTCAAGGCACAAGCTCTAGCCACGACCATACTCAAGATGACCACCTTTCTGAATTAACTCGCGACGACTTAGAAAACTACCGCGCTTTCCTTCGTTCATTACTAATGCACGCAGGTGTGGGTACGGCGCTGGGTGGCGTAATGACTATGGTAGGTGAGCCACAAAACTTGATCATCGCTGACCAAGCTGGTTGGAACTTCGGTGAATTTATCATTCGAATGCTGCCTGTAACTGCACCTGTATTTGTCTGTGGCCTGATTACGTGTGTGTTAGTCGAAAAGCTAAAAATTTGTGGCTACGGCGCTCGCTTGCCTGATAACGTTCGTCAGATCCTTGTCGATTTCGACCGCGAAGAACGTAAAACACGTACCAACCAAGATGTAGCCAAGCTTTGGATTCAAGGTGCGATTGCAGTTTGGCTTATCGTTGGCCTAGCACTTCACCTAGCAGCCGTCGGTTTGATTGGTCTTTCAGTGATCATCCTTGCAACAGCGTTTACGGGCGTTATTGAAGAACACTCAATGGGTAAAGCGTTTGAAGAAGCTCTGCCTTTCACCGCTCTTCTTGCGGTATTCTTCGCGATTGTTGCGGTTATCATTGACCAAGAGCTATTTAAGCCAGTGATTGACGCAGTACTTCACGTCGAAGATAAAGGCACCCAATTGGCACTGTTCTATGTGGCAAACGGCTTGCTCTCTATGGTTTCTGACAACGTATTCGTAGGTACGGTTTACATCAACGAAGTTAAAACAGCATTAGTTGAAGGCGTTATCACTCGCGATCAGTTCGATCTACTGGCTGTTGCTATCAATACAGGTACGAACTTACCTTCAGTTGCTACACCTAATGGACAAGCTGCATTCTTATTCCTACTAACGTCTGCACTCGCTCCACTTATCCGCTTGTCTTACGGTCGCATGGTTGTCATGGCGCTGCCATACACCATCGTTCTTGCTCTTGTCGGCCTTGCGGGTATCGTGTTCTTCGTTGAACCGATGACAGCTTGGTTCTATGATGCGGGTTGGATTGTTCGCCACACAGGTGAAGCGGTTCAAGCCATCTCTGGTGGACATTAATTGTATTTATTAAAAAGTTTTTGTTGATACTGAAACTTTTCCAAGATAAAAAGCTCTGATTAGTCAGAGCTTTTTTATTATTTCAGGACATCTCTGTGAACATTCTTTCTGCAATTAAAACATTTTCTCAAGGTCGCCTGTCTTGGCTGCTCCTTCTACTGTTTGTCATTTTCTTTGAAGCATGTGCCCTCTTTTTCCAACACGTTATGATGCTTTCACCGTGTGTGATGTGTATCTATGAGCGTGTTGCAATGCTAGGAGTCGGTTGTGCTGCCCTATTAGGTTTAATTGCTCCAAACAATCCAATCATTCGTTGGCTTGGTCTTGCAGCATGGGGAGCAAGCGCATACAAAGGTTTAGCTCTATCTCTGCAGCACGTTGACTACCAATTCAACCCATCGCCATTTGCAACCTGTGATCTATTCGTGACATTCCCTGATTGGGCGCCATTGAATCAATGGGTTCCGTGGATGTTTGAAGCATACGGCGATTGCAGCAAAGTGGTATGGCAGTTCTTGACGCTTTCCATGCCGCAATGGCTAGTGGTTATTTTTGCGGGCAACTTGATAGCACTTGCTGTAATTGTGCTGGCACAATTTGCCAAGAACAAATAATCAGATAACTAGTAAACTACGAAGGGTTGATGTGAATGCATCAACCCTTTTTTGATACTTCTATTGGTAAGTTCTAGTTCATCTCGCGACCAGGGGCTGGTGCGAGGACCTCACGGTTACCATTATGACCAGGTGCACTCACAATGCCATGAGCTTCAAGCTGTTCAACAATTCTAGCAGCGCGATTATAGCCTATCTTGAAGCGGCGCTGCACACCAGAGACAGAACCACGACGAGACTGAACAACGTGTTCGACAACTTGGTCAAACAGTGGGTCCATATCCTCTTCACCTTCTGGCTTCTCACCTGGGAGTAATCCTTCTGGGCCTTGATCGCCGTTAGTGATCTCTTCAATGTAGTTCGGCTTGCCACGCGCTTTCCAGTTATTAACGACGGCATGAACATCATCATCAGAGGCAAACGCACCATGAACACGTACTGTGTGACTCGAACCCGGTGGTAAGTAAAGCATATCACCCATACCAAGTAACGATTCTGCACCACCTTGGTCTAGGATAGTGCGCGAGTCGGTCTTCGTTGAAACGGTGAACGCAACACGAGTTGGAATGTTCGCTTTGATAAGGCCAGTAATTACATCAACCGATGGACGCTGAGTAGCAAGAATTAAGTGAACACCCGCAGCACGCGCTTTCTGCGCCAAGCGTGCGATAAGCTCTTCTACTTTCTTACCCACTACCATCATCAAATCAGCGAATTCATCGACAATGACGACAATATACGGCAGTTTTTCGAGTAACGGCGCTTGTTCATCCATACTGTCACCAGGTTGCCATAGTGGATCATGGATTGGGTGACCGGCTTCTGCTGCCATCTTAAGCTTATCGTTGAAGCCTTTAATATTACGCACACCTAGCGCAGACATGAGCTTGTATCGACGTTCCATTTCACCCACACACCAACGTAGCGCATTTGATGCATCTTTCATGTCTGTAACGACTTCCGACAGTAGGTGTGGAATACCTTCATACACCGAAAGCTCAAGCATTTTCGGGTCGATCATGATAAAGCGAACTTCTTCCGGTGTAGCCTTGTACAGCATACTCAGAATCATTACGTTGACACCAACTGACTTACCTGAGCCCGTTGTACCCGCCACAAGCACGTGAGGCATTTTTGATAAATCAGCCACAACCGCTTCACCCGCAATATCTTGGCCTAGTACAACCGTGGTTGGTGACTTAGCTTCAATAAACTGCTGACTGCCAACAACATCAGAGAAGAATACCGTCTGGCGACTCATGTTAGGAAGCTCAAGTCCAACATAAGGTTTACCTGGGATTACCTCAACCACACGTACCGCCATTGCCGATAGTGAACGAGCCAAGTCCATAGAGAGCCCGGAAATACGGCTGACTTTAACACCAGGTGCAAGGTCGAGCTCAAAACGAGTAATCACGGGACCTGGGAAAATATCAACAACCGTCGCTTGAATTTTATAGTCCGCTAATTTGGACTCAACCAGTCTAGCAATTTCTTCTAGCGCATCACGATCGATAAAATTTTCACGTTTTTCTGGATGATACAGAAGCTCTAACGTCGGCATAGGCTCTGTCGGCTTAGGCAGATTCGTTTCTTGTTGAACCAAGAATGGATTTTGCTGCGCAACGGCTTTAGCTTGAGCATCAGCTACGATATTTTGGAAGGCTGCCACATCGGCATCATCATGAGTGACTTCTTCAAACTCATTTCCCAATGGCGCCTCTAAAGTGTGCAACAATTCTGATGGTGAAGTCGCTATTTCTTCATCTGCGACATCAAAACTTGAAATAACTGGCTCTTGGTAAACAGGTTCCGGCTCAACGTGATGGCTAATTTGCTCTAACTCAATAGGATCAATCACTGGCTGAGTGATTTCTCGATCTTCAACCACCTGTTCAACAACATTCCACGGTAAACTCTGATCATCCGTGCGACTTGCACTCTCTTCCTCATGCAGAGCTATCGGCTGCTCTTCAACCATCTGCTCAGCAGAGGTTTCAGGTTGAATCATTTGCGGGGCGAAATCATCATCCATTTGAGCCGCGGCTTCTAACTCTTCAATCGTAGAGCCCAATTGACGCGTTCGCTCTACCTGAGGCTGCTGATTGCTCTGCTGGACGTTTGGTTTAGGTTCACGGTAAATAGGCGCTTCGAGCTCTGGCTTCGGTTCTATCACCGGTGAAGCGTACATTGGCTGAGGCGTAGGTTCCTCAGCAGGCTCGACATTCGGCTCTGAGAAGACTGGCTCTTGGCGAGTTTCAGGCATGTGAATATTAAAGCGGCGCTGCTCTGTAGCTTCACTTGCAGATTCGACAAGCAGATCATCGGCTTCAACGAAAGGCTCGCGTTTAACTTCCTCAGTTTGGGGGATAGTGAGCTGAGGCTCTAAAACTTCTTCTCTTTCACCTCGAAGACGATTAACCAATCGAGTCACACCTGAAATGGCAGACTCACCTAACCAATCAACGATAGTCAACCAAGAGATCCCTGTTAATAGTGTTAAGCCCGCGCCCCAAAGAAAAAGCAACACCAGCGTTGTTCCAAGCACGTTGAGAGTTGGCAATGCTAAACTCGAAAGCACATCTCCAATCACACCGCCCGACGAGAAATACCAAATGTCATCAAAGTTGATATCAGCCAAACCACAACTGGTTAATATAAGGATGGTTAAGCCCAATAAACGCGTTCCCCACAACATTAAGTCGATAGGATCATCTTCATCGCGTTTACGCAGCATTACCCATGCTGTCACTGTAACGATAAAGGGTATTGAGTAAGCAAGAGAACCAAAAGTAAAAAAGAGTGTGTCAGCTAACCAAGCGCCAACAAGACCACCAGCATTGTTCACCCCACCACCCCAAGCTGTTTGAGACCATGAAGGATCGGCTGGACTAAATGTCATAAGTGCGACAGACAACAAAATGGATAGCAGTACAATCACAATAAGACTGCACTCTTTAAGACGTTGTGGACCTGTCAAGCGAGAAGGTTGAGGCTCTTCCCCTGTTTTGATTACAGTTTCAACTTTATTTTTGTTCTCTTTGAACATAACCAACTTTTCTATAGAAATTCTGACCAGATCAGTTCTGACCAGTAAGGAAAAAAATAGTCCGAGCAGCTATGCCACTCGGACTATCGATTTAACCATATCAGGGCTTAAAACCCAATTACCTAAAGTCAGAATATCGAAAGGTATTTCACTAACTGTATCAATTAGCGAGTTTTGATAACCAACTGGTTTGTCTGCTTAACTTCTTCCATAACAACATACGTACGTGTGTCGTTAACACCAGGAAGACGCAACAACGTATCACCTAGAAGTTTACGATAAGCACTCATGTCTGATACACGGGTTTTCAACAAGTAGTCAAAATCACCCGATACCAAATGACATTCTTGAATATCATCTAACTTCTGTACCGCAGTATTGAACTGCTCAAACACGTCTGGAGCACCACGATTTAACGTAATTTCAACAAATACCAATAAAGACGCATCCAAGTATTGCGGGTTCAGCAACGCTGTATAACCCGTAATATACCCTTGACGCTCTAAGCGACGTACACGCTCCAAACACGGCGTAGGAGAAAGGCCCACGCGCTTTGAAAGCTCTACATTCGAAATACGACCGTCTTTCTGCAACTCATTAAGAATGTTGCGGTCAATGCGGTCTAGATCCTTGGACGGCTTTTTATTGTTGTCTGCCATTTTTTATTCCACCTTATTACTTCCTTGCAAAAAAATATACTACAACTTTTTAATATTCAGTATCAAATTTTATTCAATCGTATCTATACTAGATATTAATTCGACAGAATTACCCTACACACAGTTGATACAACTACTATAGATAACACAACCAAAATAAAATGAGGAGTCAGGATGATCATTGGCGTACCTAAGGAAATCAAAAACCACGAATACCGTGTTGGCATGATCCCAGCGAGCGTTCGCGAGCTAGTGTCTCAAGGTCACCAAGTTTTTGTTGAAACCAATGCCGGTTCGGGCATCGGTTTTTCAGACGATGATTACATCGCTGTAGGCGCATCCATTCTTCCTACCGCTGCTGACGTTTTCGCGAAAGCAGAAATGATTGTAAAGGTTAAAGAACCTCAAGCTGTCGAGCGCGCAATGCTTCGAGAAGGGCAAATTTTATTTACTTATTTGCACCTAGCACCAGATTTTCCACAAACTGATGAGCTAATCAAGAGCAAAGCTGTCTGTATAGCATATGAGACTGTAACAGATAATATGGGTCGCTTGCCACTACTTGCGCCAATGTCTGAGGTCGCAGGCCGCATGTCTATTCAAGCAGGTGCACAAACTTTAGAGAAATCTCACGGTGGTCGCGGCCTTCTATTAGGTGGTGTACCGGGCGTTGAGCCAGCAAAAGTTGTTGTTGTTGGTGGCGGTGTTGTGGGTGCTAACGCAGCTCGCATGGCTGTTGGCTTACGTGCTGATGTGACTATCCTTGATCGCAATGTTGATACTCTTCGCCGTCTAGACGAAGAATTCCAAGGCCGTGCAAAAGTGGTTTATTCTACTGAAGACGCGATTGAGAAGCATGTTCTAGAAGCTGACCTAGTGATTGGTGCTGTACTTATCCCTGGTGCTGCAGCTCCTAAACTAGTCACAAAAGAGCACATCGCTAAGATGAAGCCAGGCGCAGCAGTGGTTGACGTTGCAATCGACCAAGGTGGCTGTTTTGAAACATCACACGCGACAACACACGCTGACCCAACTTACATCGTTGATGATGTCGTTCACTACTGTGTTGCAAACATGCCTGGTGCAGTTGCTCGCACATCAACATTCGCACTAAACAATGCAACGCTTCCTTACATTGTGAAGCTAGCGAATAAAGGTTACCGCGAAGCCCTACTTGCAGATGATGGCTTCCTTGAAGGTCTAAATGTTATCCACGGTAAAGTGACATGCAAAGAAGTTGCAGAGAGCTTTGACCTAGAATACGTTGCACCAGCTGATGCTATCGCGATGTTCAACTAATCGGTTATAACTTATTCGTTAATAGTTGAATAAAAAGGCTCTAAAGATATCTTTAGAGCCTTTTTTCTATTTAATGACACCACACACGATTCTTGCACCACCGCCGCCTAGCTTAGCCGGATGATCCGAATGATTATCTCCTCCAGCGTGAACCATTAGTGCACGGCCTTTGACATCAGAGAGTTTTACACGTGGAGCCAAGACAGGTTGATTAGCTGTTCCATTCTCTTCAACATAAAGAGCTGGTAAATCACCTAAATGGTTATCATCACTCCAAGGATGACCATGCTTACCCGTTTGTTTCGGATCATAGTGACCACCAGCAGCCCCTCCTAGTACCGCTTTACCGTTTTTTTCAATAGCGTCACAAGACCCATTAGCGTGAAGGTGAAAACCATGAACGCCCATTGGTAATCCTTGCAGCGTTGGGGCAAATACGGTGCCATATTCACTTGAAGTGATGACCACCTCACCTGCTTTTTCTCCCGAGCCAAGGTCAATCATTTCAACCTTTAACGTTTCAGCGAAGACGCTTGCTGTGCTTAAAGCTATAGAAATAAATAGCAGTGTTTTTTTCATTAGATTGAACTCCTTTTAGGTTGTTTACCATTTCCAAAATTATCGATTTTTGAGTGAGTTAAGCACTGAAGATTGACCGTACAACTCTGCAAACTGCTCCAAACTTAACCCTGCTTTGTTTGTGATTTCCGGTGAGCATTCGGCTTGATAGAGCATCTTTGCAATGGAAATTTCACGTTTGAGCAATGCTCCCATAATCGCAGTATTGCCGCGCTTATCTTGCAGACACGGGTCAGCACCAGAATCCAAGAGCAAACGAACGGCTTTTTTTTCACCTTGATAAGTCGCGACCATTAGTGGTGTATAACTTTGCAAGTTGCGCTGATTGACGGGAAACCCAGCATCAATGAACTGCTCTACGATTTCAGTATTGCCGATCCTTACCGCATCAAAGAACAAACTGACTAAAACTTGATATTCTCGATCGTTTTCAGAAACATCAGTTGCAGAAAGTCCCTGATATGAGAAGCAGAGCGAAAGTAGCAACATGGCTGTTTTTATAATGAGTTTCATCTTTTCCCCTCACTATATATCAATAAAATGGCCCGCAGAGGTCCTGATTTTCCGGGCAGAAAAGAGCAAGATTAAATCCTCTGCGAGCCTAATCATCACGCCTTACATGGACGCTTTATTCTTTACTTTTGCTAGGTCTAGGTTGGTCGCCTTGGCTAATCTCTCACCGTAATTCTTATCTGCTTTATAGAAGTAACTTACCATGGTGATTTTCACGTCTTTGTCGGACACTTTGTTCAAGTCTCCAGCGAGGTTTGCAATCAGATCGCCTTTATCTTGCTCAGAAAGAGAACGGTAGAGTACTCCGGCTTGATAGAAGTCACGTGGATTGCTTATCGCTTTTTGTTGAACAGTGCCGACCAACTTAGTTTCAACCGCCTTGTATTGGTCATCTTGAGACAATTCAAGTTGACGACTTGGTTCATAGTTCACGTCTTGGCTTGTTTGAGCATTATTGCTAGCACCCTCTTGATTGTGATTCGCTATCGCAATCTGCGGGCGGTTAATCGGCAACTGGAACAGATTTGCACCTACGCGATATAGCTGAGTGTCGGCATAGGCAAATACGCGACCTTGCAACAAGCGATCTTCTGACGGTTCGATACCAGGGATAAGGTTTGACGGAGCAAATGCTGACTGCTCAGTTTCCAAAAAGAAGTTATCTGGAACACGATTTAACGTCATCGTACCCACTTTCTTTTCTGCCACGTCTAACCAAACCTTAGTAGCGTCTAAACCGTTGTAGTCAAGCTTGCTCAATGCTTTCGGTGACAACACTTTCACGTAAAGATCCCACTTGGGATAGTTACCTTTACCAATTTCGCTATAAAGATCATTAGTTAAATGATTGAAATCTTTACCTTGCATTTGAGTAACTTGGTTCGGACGTAGGCTTTCAATACCCTGCTGGCTCTTCCATTGAAACTTCACGTAGTTCACATCACCTTGCGGATTAATCCACTTATAGGCATGAACACCAAAACCATCCATTTTTCGATAGCTCGCGGGAGTCCCTAGGTTGGTATACACCCACGTCAGCATATTCGTCGCACTTGGCTCATGACTAAAAAAATCGAAAAAACGGTTAGGATCTTGGACATTCGTGACCGGTGATGGTTTTAGAGAGTGAACCATATCGGGAAACTTAATGGCGTCGCGAATAAAGAACACAGGTAGGTTATTACCAACCAAGTCCCAATTGCCTTGTTCAGTATAGAATTTGGTCGCAAAACCTCGCGGGTCACGAAGTGTTTCTGGAGAACCTTTTGAGTGAATAACAGTCGAGAAACGAACAAAAACAGGCGTTACTTTGCCTTTTTCTGCAAAAGGAGTGGAAACTGTTAAATCACTAAAATCACCAGATGCGACAAATTCACCATGAGCTCCCGTGCCACGAGCATGCACTACTCGCTCAGGAATACGTTCTCTGGCAAAACGCTGAAGTTTCTGGATCAAGTGAACATCTTGGAGTAGCACACTCCCATTTTCACCTGCAGTGATTGAGTTCTGATTGTCACCTACTGGCGCACCATTATCTTTAGTGAGTGTCTGTGCCTGTAGAGATGTGCTGACTACGCCAACTGTAATTAATAATAAGCTTTTTGACATTTGCATGGTTGCTCTCCAATGCGTCTATACCACCTAGCCACTTACATGTGCGATGGTTTTATCAAAAGCTCTTTTCTGCCCACCAAGAATATACGCTTAGCAGCCAATTTTGTTTAATGGGTATTAACGATAGATTTAATAGGGATAATCTATTAATTCATTTGCTACTCATTGATTAGACGAGATTTCTCAAGAAGAGAAGCGATAAGGAGTGGCCTAAAACTAGAAACAAAAATGCCAACCTTTCTCGGTTGGCACTTAATTCAACTCTTCTTTATTACTTAAAACCAGCGTTCAAGTGCAGATTTGTCAAGTTGATGGAACGCTCGATTCAGGATTTTAGCCAACTCTTTATAACGAGGGCGAGATTTCATTGGCTCTAACGCAAAACCACTTTCAACAATTTTTTGGTGTATTTCTCGGTACCAACCAGCCAGAGTAGGCGGAAGCTGAGTGTTGGCACGATTACCTAACCACCACATGCCTTGAATTGGCATACTGATAGCAAACAAAGCGATAATGACAGCTTGCGGCATCGATTGATAATTATTAAAGGCCATTTGAGTCAATACACTGATCGCAGCAATCGCAGGCATGACTTTTACACCAAAACGCGTCGCTTTGATAATACGCTGCTCTGGAAACAGTAAATTGAGCTCTTTACGCATTGGCCACACGTCCATGTACTTTTGTCCATCACGTAGGCTATGAACTAAACCCGCTTTATTATTCATACGACTCTCTCACTTCATTACCAGGGCCAAAAACTAAAATTTAGTTGAAGGATTCAACTATTAGCGCAAAAAATTGATGAAAGTTAATATTCTTTCAAATTTTTTTTGTTATCATTGGTCATTATCGTTATCCTTTGCGGACCCACAATCTCATTGTTGCTGTTATTTACAATTTAAGCAACTCTTGAGACCTTTCTGCAGCGGATGCAAGGGTGGTGATTTGGATCACCACTGTCTTTATATACGGAATTCGAAGTTTTTTTGACCAAGATTAGTACGCAGCTTCTTCTGCTTCGTCTATTCTTGAGATTAATTTTCACCCTTACTGATTTCGATCAGAAAAATTAACAGGTAGTCATTAATGTCTAAGCTAGTTTTAGTTTTAAACTGCGGTAGTTCTTCTCTTAAATTCGCTGTAGTTGATGCAGAAACAGGTGCAGAGCACCTAACTGGTCTTGCTGAGTGTCTAGGTCTTCCAGAAGCTCGTATGAAGTGGAAACTTGACGGCAAGCACGAAGCACAACTAGGCGCGGGCGCAGCTCACGTAGAAGCACTATCTTTCATGGTAGAAACTATTCTTGCTTCTAAGCCTGAGCTTAAAGCTAACCTTGGCGCTATCGGTCACCGTATCGTTCACGGTGGCGAGCAGTTCACTCAATCTGCACTAATTACAGATGAAGTACTTAAGGGTATTCAAGACGCTGCGACTTTCGCACCTCTACACAACCCAGCTCACCTAATCGGTATCGAAGCGGCTAAAGTAAACTTCCCAGGTCTACAGAACGTTGCTGTATTTGACACTGCGTTCCACCAAACAATGCCTTCTGAGTCTTACCTATACGCTCTACCGTACAACCTGTACAAAGAGCACGGCATCCGTCGTTACGGCATGCACGGTACTTCTCACCTATTCATCACTCGTGAAGTTGCTAACCTACTAGACAAGCCAGTTGAAGAAGTAAACATCATCAACTGTCACCTAGGTAACGGTGCTTCTGTATGTGCAATCAAGAACGGTCAATCTGTAGATACTTCTATGGGTCTTACTCCTCTTGAAGGTCTTGTAATGGGTACTCGTTGTGGTGACCTAGATCCTGCAATCATTTTCCACCTACATGACGCTCTAGGCTACTCTGTTGAAGAAATCAACAACATGCTAACTAAAGAGTCTGGTCTTGCTGGTCTAACTGAAGTAACTTCTGACTGTCGTTTCGTTGAAGACAACTACGGTGAGAAAGAAGAAGCAACTCGTGCAATGGACGTGTTCTGTCACCGTCTAGCTAAGTACGTAGCAGGTTACACAGCGACTCTTGAAGGTCGTCTAGACGCAATCACTTTCACTGGCGGTATCGGCGAGAACTCTGGTCCTATCCGTGAAATGGTTCTTAACCGTCTAGGTATCTTCGGTATCGAAGTTGATGGTGAAGCTAACCTTAAAGCACGTTTCGGCGGCGAAGGTACAATCACTACAGCAAACAGCCGTATCCCAGCAATGGTTATCTCTACTAACGAAGAGCTAGTTATCGCTGAAGACACTGCACGTCTAGCAGGTCTTTAATTGACTTAACCGGCTGACTCAATGTCAGCCGGTTTTCTTAATAAGGGGCTTAACTCCTATTCCAACTGTTAAGGAATACGCAGTTAAGCTTTTATCCAATAGCTATAGGTACTCTACGAATGTCTCGTACTATTATGCTTATCCCTGCAAGTGCTGGTGTTGGTCTTACTAGCGTAAGCATGGGTGTTCTTCGCGCAATGGAGCGCAAAGGCGTTAAAGTTTCTTTCTACAAGCCAATCTGTCAGCCTCGCTCTGGCGGTGATCAACCTGATCTAACTTCAACTATCGTTGGTACTAACAGCGATGTGAAGATCGGCCAACCTCTTGCGATGTCTGTTGCTGAAAGCCTTATCGGTAACGACAACATGGATGAGCTGCTAGAAACAGTGGTTGAGCGTTACAACCAAATCAACAAAGATGCAGACGTAACGCTAATCGAAGGTCTTGTGCCAACTCGTAAGCACCCATTCGCAAACCAAGTGAACGCTGAAATTGCAGCAACACTAGGTGCGGAAATCGTTCTTGTTGCGACACCGGGTACAGACAACCCAGCGCAACTTAAAGAGCGTATTGAAGTTGCATGTTCTAACTTCGGTGGTACTAAGAATAAAAATATCTCTGGCGTAATCATCAACAAGCTAAATGCACCTGTTGACGAAGCTGGCCGTACTCGCCCTGACCTATCTGAAATCTTTGACGATGCAGATAGCGCGAAGCAAAACGAAATGAAAGTGATGGAAATCTTCAACACTTCTCCAATTCGTGTATTAGGTTGTGTGCCATGGAGCATCGACCTAATCGCTACACGTGCAATCGACATGGCTGAGCACCTAAGCGCTGATATCATCAACGCCGGCGACATCGCGACTCGTCGCATTAAGAGCATCACATTCTGTGCTCGTTCTCTGCCAAACATGATTGAGCACTTCAAACCAGGCTCTCTACTTGTAACTTCAGCTGACCGTCCAGATGTTATCGTTGCTGCGGCACTAGCTGCAATGAACGGTGTAGAAATCGGTGCAGTACTTCTAACTGGCGGTTACGACATTCCAGAAGAAATCGCAGGTCTATGTAAGCCAGCATTTGATTCAGGTCTACCGATCTTTAAAGCACAAGGTAACACTTGGCAGACGTCTCTAAACCTACAGAGCTTCTCTATCGAAGTTCCTGCAGACGATAAAGAGCGTATCGAGTTCATCAACGAACACGTTGCTGGCAACATCGATGGTAACTGGATCGAGTCTATGACTGAGGGTACTCAGAAGTCTCGTCGCCTAAGCCCACCAGCATTCCGTTACCAGCTAACTGAGTTCGCTCGTAAAGCAGGCAAGCGTATCGTTCTTCCTGAAGGTGACGAACCTCGTACAGTTAAAGCTGCAGCTATCTGTGCTGAGCGTGGTATCGCTGAATGTGTGCTTCTAGGTAACCCTGAAGAGATCAAACGTGTCGCTGCGCAGCAAGGTGTTGAGCTAGGTGCTGGCGTAACTATCATCAACTCTGATGAAGTGCGTGAAAACTACGTTGCTCGCCTAGTTGAACTACGTGGCGCGAAAGGTATGACTGAAGTTGTTGCTCGTGAGAAGCTACAAGATTCAGTATTCCTAGGCACAATGATGCTTGAGAACGACGAAGTTGACGGCCTAGTTTCTGGTGCTGTTCACACAACGGCGAACACTATCGTTCCTCCGTTCCAGATCATCAAGACTGCACCTGATGCGTCTATCGTATCTTCTGTATTCTTCATGCTACTACCTGACCAAGTATTGGTTTACGGTGACTGTGCGATCAACCCTGATCCAACAGCTGAACAGCTAGCTGAAATCGCTATCCAATCTGCAGATTCTGCTGCTGCATTCGGTATCGAGCCACGCGTTGCTATGATCTCATACTCTACTGGTGAATCTGGTAAGGGTGCAGACGTAGATAAAGTACGTGAAGCAACGAAACTTGCTCAAGAGAAACGTCCTGATCTAGTAATCGACGGCCCTCTACAGTACGACGCGGCTATCATGGAAAACGTTGCTGCTTCTAAAGCACCAAACTCTCCAGTAGCAGGTAAAGCGACTGTATTCGTATTCCCAGATCTAAACACTGGTAACACGACTTACAAAGCAGTACAACGTTCAGCTGACCTAGTATCTATCGGTCCAATGCTTCAAGGTATGCGTAAGCCTGTAAACGACCTGTCTCGCGGCGCTCTAGTCGACGACATCGTATACACAGTTGCTCTAACAGCTATCCAAGCAGACCAAGCAGCACAAGCTGAAGAGAAAACAGTTAACTAATCGCTTCACTTGAGTTAAATGATGAAACCCTCGCTAATGCGAGGGTTTTTTATATCCAATTTAGGAGATGACTAGGAACAACCCTGCACCAACAAAAACACAACCGATCATCACAGGGGCAACTCTACGCCATAGAGCTCTATCTCCTATCGCCACTACCATAGACATTTTGACTAATGTATTCACTGACGCAGCAATAATAATCCCTAGCGCTGCAGTGTTAGCACTCAATAGCTGTGTACTTTGTCTTCCCAAGGCCAGGGAAATAGCATCCACATCAGTTATCCCCGACAGCGCAGATAAAATCAAGATGCCCGCACTTCCAAACCAATCTGACAATGCATGAGACAACAACATAATAACGGCTAATACCACACCAAAAAACAGTGCTGATTGCAGCGCTAAAGGATTGCTTTGCTTATTGGGTTTGTCGATTTTCTCACCTTCACTCTGTCGCCAAATCCACCACGCTGGGAGATAAAGCGCGACCATCATAGCGAGAACAATCGGCCACAGCAGCGCGACCAAGTGAGGATTAACGACAGATAGAATGATCAGCAATCGCGGAAACATGGTTCCACAACTCAGTAGAATACCGCTAGCCAACAGAGAGCTCATCATTGGTTGCTCACGTGATAAATGTGAGAACTGCAATGTCAGCGCCGTTGAAGAACTCAGCCCTGCAAACACGGAGGTAAATAAAATCCCTCGTTTTGCTCCACCAATCTTAATAGCAAAATAGCCTACAAAAGAAATACTTGCGATCAGTACGACCATCCACCAAATCTCATAAGGATTTAGTGCTTTCCAAGGGCCATATGTTTGATTTGGAAGCAAAGGCAACAAAACGATAGAGATAAGTAACAGACGAAGCGCTGCATCTAACTCATATTCCTGGAGCTTAGTTAATGCTTGATGCAACTCTTTTTTATTGTCTAAAACGACCGCCGTAATAACCGCAGCAGACGCCGCAAGCACCACCTCTCCTGACACCGCTAAACAACCTAAAATGAACGTGACCAGTAAGCTAACCACACCCGTAATACTGACGTCTTGACTCTTCTTTTGTTGAACAACGAACGCAATGCAAGCTAGTACGACTAAAGCAATCAATGCAAAACCAATCAAAACTGGAGTATAGATTTTTGCGAGAATGGCTATCAAAGCTCCAAAGAGAGCCACTAAAGAGTAAGTTCGAATACCCGCAACACGACTCCCCTCTTCACTATTGCGCATGACCCAACCACGCTGAGTACCTACAATAGCGCCAAGCAATAAGGCAATAAATAGATTCCAAGCAAGATGCTCACCATTAAATAACCCATTGATATCCATCCCCACTCTCCAAAAAGATTGGCTGTCTCATCAGTAAGTTTATGTGAGTTACAAGATTAATCTGTGACTAGGCGAAAATACCTATAAAAAACGCCACATTAAGTGGCGTTAGTTCTTCAACGATTACGTTGCATAGCTTCGAGTATTAATACATTTTCCAACTAGATACCATATTGCCACTGTCAATGGCAAGCTTACCAAACCATCAACTGCATAGTGCCACCCGAGACTAAACGAACCTACAAAAATAATACCTGAAAAGCTCCATAGTAGGGCACCTAACCAACGATTTATCTTCCACCCACCAAGCGCCATTAAAACAGCCATAGATACATGCATACTTGGCATCGCTGATATACCGCTCCCTAACATATCTTTGCCTGATTTGTATGAGTTCCAAAGCTCATCTTGAGTATTAAGAGCCCAAAGGCCAAACCAATCATTTTTGACTAACCAAGTATGGTGAGTTTGAAGTAACGACATTAATTCCGAGTATACATCATTGCTCGGGTCAAGACGTTGAACAAACGCAGGGCCTACAGATGAGAACAACGTCGCTAAAACAATACCTAGTAAAAACCAACATAACACCCAACTAATTAGGTATTGCTTCCTAAAAGGGTTTTTGTAGGAACATAAATAATAGCTAAGGGTAATCCAAAGCAAAATAAACCACACATTATAGAAAATATTCAATATCAATATTGAGAGGGGGGACTGCAGTATCGAATGAGTCCATCTCCAAGGTTCTACTCCAAAAAAAAGCAATACATCTAATCTATGGAACAGATCATCAAACTGAAAAGGAACAATAATAGGAATCATACCTTTCATCGTTGAAAAGCTAGAAATAAATGCGCTCAATACACTAAGTAAAGCAAAACCTGCAATAAAATAGGCTCTCGCTTGCCATATCGCCTTTATCTTAAGCCAAAAACACAATAAAGGTCGCTTTTCAAAGCGTACAATGAGAAACACTAAATAGCTCAAAGAACTTAATGCTAAAGAACATAGTATTGCTATAGGCAGAATGCTTGCATAGGAGAAAAAATCAATTTCATTTTTATAGCCACTAAACGAAGTAAAGGCAGAGATCAACGATACCAAAGCGATAATTAAAGCGTAAACACTTCTATCACGAACCATTAGAGCCCAAACACTAGAAACCTCTCTCGCTAATTGATATCTAACCAAATAGGCATTCTTCTCAGCGACTAGGAGCGCGTCTTTCATATTCAAATTACGTTGAGAAATCAAATGTTGATTATACGCATTGAAAACATATTACCTCAATAGAAGATCACTGAGCTCTCACTATGAATCACGACCATGCGGAGAATCTAAGTCCAATTCCGGTCCTTTGGGCACAACTTGAGTTGGATTAATCCCAATATGGCTAAAGTAATAATGGCGCTTAATATGATAGAAGTCTGTTGTTTCCTTTATGCCAGGAACTTGGTACAACTCCTTCATATAGCCGTTTAAATTAGGATAATCCGCAATTCGTTTTTTGTTGCACTTGAAGTGCCCCACATAAACGGCATCAAACCGAACTAGGGTTGTAAACAAACGCCAATCGGCTTCTGTTATCTTGGATCCAGCCAAATACCGGCTTCTCGATAGATGCGAATCTAATTTATCCAACGAATCAAACAGATTATTGTAGGCTTCTTCATAAGCGGATTGAGTCGTTGCAAAGCCGCAACGATACACGCCATTATTAACATTCGGATAAACAAAAGCATTCCATTCATCAATACTGTCACGCTCCGACTGTGGATAGTAATCGATGTTATTGCCCGTCAGCTCATTAAACTCTGAGTTAAACATACGGATGATCTCTGACGATTCATTACTAACGATGGTACTGTGTTTTTTGTCCCATAAAACTGGAACGGTTACACGCCCTGTATAATCAGGCTTGGCTTGAGTATAGATCTGATGCATTCGAGTATGACCAAATAATGGCTCTGGTAAACCCATCTGCCAACCTTCGCTCATCATATCTGGGCAAACCACTGTCACATCAATATGCCCTTCTAATCCTTTGAGTTTTCGGAAAATCAATGTTCTATGCGCCCAAGGGCAAGCCAAAGAAACATACAAATGATAGCGTCCTGATTCGGGCTGAAATTTAGCGCCAGGTTCGTTTCTTATCCAGTCGCGAAACCCTGCGTCTTCACGTACAAACTTTCCACCGTTTGACTTAGTTTCGTACCAGACATCTTGCCAAACGCCTTCAACCAGCTTACCCATACCCTATGCCTCTTTGATCCAATGGTGATGCTACAAGTATAAAAAAAGCCAACTCTCTAAAAACTAGACGAAGTTGGCTTAGTTGTTCAAATTTTTTGAGGTATTAGCCTAATGACCAAAACAAAAAAAGCGCGACTCCCGAAAGATGCCGCGCTTGAGCCCGTCACAGGCTGAATTTAATTAGACACTCACGTGTAAACAAGATACCGCGTGAACATCATTGCCTTGAATAGAAGGCTTAGTTTGCGCACAAGCGTCTGTTGCTTGAGGGCAACGAGTACGAAATACACAACCAGATGGAGGGCTAATTGGCGACGGTAAATCACCTTCTAGCATCTCAATCTTTTTCGCTCGTTCAAGCTTAGGATCTGGGATTGGAACCGCAGACATCAGCGCGCGAGTATATGGGTGTTTAGGATCAGAGAACAGAGCTTCAGCTTCGCCAAGCTCCACTGCGTTACCTAAGTACATTACCAATACACGGTCAGAAATATGTTTTACCACTGACAGATCGTGCGCGATGAATACAAGCGAAAGACCTAGCTCTTTTTGTAGTTCTTTCAGCAGGTTAACTACCTGAGCTTGAATAGACACGTCAAGAGCTGATACAGGTTCATCACAAATGATCATTTTAGGCTTCAAGATAAGCGCACGCGCGATACCGATACGCTGACACTGACCGCCAGAAAACTCGTGTGGGTAACGGTTGATAACGTTTGGTAGTAGGCCTACTTTTGCCATCATCTCTTTAACACGATCTTTCACATCTTCTTTAGAGATTTCTGGGTAGAATGTCTCTAATGGTTCCGCGATGATGTCGCCCACTGTCATACGTGGGTTTAGTGAGGCCAGAGGATCCTGAAATATCATCTGGATCTCTTTGCGCGTTTCACGGCGCTGAACTTCTTTCATCTTCGTTAGGTCTTGGCCCAACCACATCACATCGCCATCTGTTGCCTCGACAAGACCGATGATTGCACGAGCAAACGTCGATTTACCACAACCAGACTCACCTACTACGCCAAGTGTTTCACCTTCGTAAAGGCGAACATCAACACCATCAACCGCTTTCAGGTTAGAAGGCTTCGACCAAGGCCAAGCAGATTTAGCTGCAATGCTGAAATGAACTTTTAGATCTTTAACATCTAGAATTAGGCTTTTATCTACACTCATTTTGTCCAACCCTCCCACTCAGAGAAACATGCACGCTGACGACCTTCACCAAATGGCGTTAGGATAGGTGCTTCTTTTTTACAATGATCCATCACACGGTGACAACGCTCTTGATAAGGGCAGCCAGGTGGTAGGCGAAGTAAGTTTGGCGGGTTACCTGGAATGGTCGGTAAGATTTCGCCTTCAGTATCCAAACGAGGAATCGCTTTTAATAGGCCTTCCGCGTATGGGTGAGTTGGGTGATAGAAGATTTCGTCCACAGTACCGTATTCCATGGTACGGCCTGCGTACATAACAAGCACTTTGTCACATGAACCAGCAACAACACCGAGGTCGTGCGTGATCATGATAATTGCCGTGTTGAACTCATCTTTCAATTCGTTAAGAAGATCCATGATCTGCGCTTGAACTGTTACATCCAATGCTGTCGTTGGCTCATCGGCAATCAACAGTTTAGGACGACATAGCAGAGCCATTGCAATCATTACACGCTGACGCATACCGCCTGAGAATTCGTGCGGGTACATGGTAATACGCTTACGAGCTTCAGGAATTTTCACCGCTTCTAGCATGCGTACAGATTCTTCAAATGCTTCTGCTTTGCCCATGCCTTTGTGCAGCATCAACACTTCCATCAACTGATCACTAACCTTCATATAAGGGTTAAGTGACGTCATTGGGTCTTGGAAGATCATTGCGATCTGTTCAGCACGCACTTTGTTTAGTGCGCTTTCTGGAAGGTTGAGAATCTCATTACCTTCAAACTTTGCACTACCTGAGATAATACCGTTTTTCGCCAGTAAACCCATGATAGCAAATACTGTTTGAGACTTACCTGAACCTGATTCACCTACGATACCTAATGTTTCGCCTTGGTTCAGAGAGAAGTTCAAATCGTTTACTGCGGTTACGATACCATCTTGCGTGGTAAATTCGACGCGCAGATCTTTGACATCTAATAAACTCATCATTGCTTCCTTAATCTTTCTATTTTAATTATCTGTCTTTTGGATCCAGCGCGTCGCGCAGGCCGTCACCAACATAGTTGAAGCAGAATAGAGTCACAACCATGAACGCTGCTGGGAATGCCAGCTGCCAGATTGCTACTTCCATTGTCTGAGAGCCTTCCTGAAGAAGTGCGCCCCAACTAGTCATTGGTTCCTGTACACCAAGACCAAGGAATGAAAGGAATGATTCAGTCAGAATCATGCTTGGAATTAGAAGCGTAGAATATACCGCAACAATGCCAAGTACGTTTGGAACGATGTGGCGAGTAATGATTTTCCAGTTACTTACACCACAAACGTGTGCAGCTTCGATGAACTCTTTACTACGTAAGCTAAGCGTTTGACCACGTACAATACGCGCCATGTCTAGCCAAGCAATCGCACCGATAGCAACAAAGATCAAAACGATGTTACGACCAAAGAATGTCACAAGTACGATAACTAGGAACATGAATGGTACAGCGTAAAGGATCTCAAGAATACGCATCATCACACGGTCAACTTTACCGCCGATAAAGCCTGACGCTGCACCGTAAAGCGTACCGATAAGTACTGCTACGAATGCACCCATCACGCCAACCATCAGTGAGATTCGACCACCAACAAGAGTACGTACATACAAATCACGACCTAAGCTATCAGTACCAAACCAGTGCTCTGCATTTGGACCAACGTGCATGGCATACCAGTCAGTATCATCAAAGGTATAAGGTGCGATCATTGGCAGGAAGATGACTGCCATTGTCATAATGAATAGGATACAAAGACTCACCATAGCCGCTTTGTTACGCATAAAGCGGATACGGGCGTCTTGCCACAAACTACGACCTTCAATTTCCAGATTCTCTGCAAATTTCTCGACCGCTTCTAAATTCTCTTTTTTCGTTAACATAACCAAACTTCCCTGTTAGTAGCGAATTTTCGGGTCAATCATTGCTAGTAAGATATCAACGATCGCGTTGAATAGAATGAAGAGTAAACCAATCAAGATGGTTACACCCATTACTAGCGAGTAATCTCGGTTGAAGGCAGCATTAACAAACAGTTTACCAATGCCAGGAAGACCAAAGATTGTTTCGATAACAACCGAACCTGTGATGATACCTACGAATGCAGGGCCCATGTAAGAAACAACAGGTAGAAGTGCTGGTTTAAGAGCGTGTTTGATGATGATGTAACGGTAACTTAGACCCTTCGCACGAGCGGTACGGATAAAGTTACTGTTCAATGTTTCAATCATCGAACCACGTGTAATACGGGCAAACGTTGCCACGTATAAGAGGGACATACCGATGACCGGCAGTACTAAATACTTAAAGCCTCCATCGTGCCAACCACCTGCGGGGAAAAGATTCCAGTGCAGCGAGAACAGGTAGATAAGTGCAGGAGCCAGTACGAATGACGGCATTACCACACCAATCATTGCCGTCGACATGATGGTGTAGTCCACCCAGGTGTTATGTTTCAAGGCGGCTATGGTACCGACCGTGACACCCATGATGACTGTAAAGATAAAGGCGATGAAACCCACTTTTGCAGATACAGGCAGTGCAACCGAGATAAGCTCGTTTACTGAATAATCTAGGTACTTAAATGAAGGACCAAAATCACCCTGTACTACGTTGAATAGGTACGTCGTGTATTGTTCAAAAACAGGCTTATCTAGGCCGTATTTAGCTTCGATGTTAGCCATAACTTCAGGAGGTAACGGTTTCTCACTAGAAAATGGGTTACCTGGCGCAAAACGCATGAGAAAGAAAGATACCGTGATCAAAACCAACATAGTTGGGATCGCTTCAAATATCCTTTTTGCGATGAATTTAAGCATAAACTCACTCTTTCAGTCTGTGACATTAAAATTAAACAAGTTCAATCAAGTAAATTTTGATTGAAGATAGGCGCTACATGTGATTTCTCACATGCAGAGCCTCTTTTTTATAGTTCTATCTGCTCAGGATTATTGAGCGGTGATGTAAAGATCTTTTGAGTAGATCTTTTCTTCCGCGTTAGCTGATGGGAAACCACCAACGTGCGGGTTAAGTAGACGAGAACGTACGTACTGGTAGATAGGTGCTATTGGCATATCTTTCGCCATTAGCTTCTCTGCTTCTAGGTAAAGAGCTGTACGCTCTTCTTCTGAAGTAGAGTTAAGAGCCTTGTCGATAAGCGCATCGTAATCTTTGTTACCCCAATGTTGACCACCAGTTGTGTTCTTGCTCACCATTAGCGTCAGGAATGAAGACGCTTCGTTGTAGTCACCACACCAACCAGCGCGAGATACTTCGAAGTCACCCTGATCTTTAGTAGATAGGTAAGTTTTCCACTCTTGGTTTTCTAGAGTAACGTCTAGACCAAGTGTCTTCTTCCACATAGAACCAAGTGCTACAGCAATTTTCTTGTGGTTCTCGTTTGTGTTGTAAAGAAGGTTAAACTTAAGCGGGTTGTCTTTACCGTAACCAGCTTCAGCTAGAAGACGAGCAGCTTCAGCATTACGCTCTTTCTGAGACATAGTGCCGTACTGAGGTAGCTCTGGGTTGAAGTTAGCTGTAATTTCTGGAGTTAGGAAGTAAGCTGGCTTCTGACCTTGAGCAAGGATCGCATCTGTTACGATGTTACGGTCGATAGCGTAAGAAATCGCTTTACGAACGCGAACGTCGTTAAATGGTTCTTTCTTAGTGTTGAATGAGTAGTAGTAAGTACATAAGCTACCTTCAACAGAAACTGATTCTGGGTACTCTTTCTTCAGGCGCTTAAAGTGCTCAGTTGGAAGAGTTGAAGTGAAGTCGATTTCACCAGATAGGAAACGATTCATTTCCGCTACCGCATTTTCAATAGGTAGGAAAGTTACTTTGTTCAGAACTGTATCAGCGTTATCCCAGTACTGTTCATTACGTTTAAGCTCTAGACGCTCGTTCACTACCCAGTTGTTAACAACGAATGCACCGTTACCAACAAAGTTTTCTGGTTTAGTCCACTGATCACCGAACTTCTCTACTGTCGCTTTATGAACCGGCTTCATCGTAGTGTGACCAGTCATCATTACGAAGTAAGGAACTGCTGTGTCTAGTTCAACAACCAATGTGTGATCATCAACTGCTTTAACACCAAGTTCAGACTTGTCTTTCTTACCTGCAACGATGTCTTTAGCATTCTTCATCTTGGTGTATTCCATGTACCAAGAGTATGGAGAAGCTGTTGCTGGTTCTACAGCGCGTTGGAAAGAATATACGAAATCGCCTGCTGTTACAGGGTCGCCGTTAGACCATTTAGCATCTTTGCGTAGGTGGAAAGTAAATGTTTTGTTGTCTGTTGTTTCCCAAGACTCTGCAACACCAGGGATAGTGTTACCGTCAGCATCTTGGTTCACCAAGCCTTCAAGGATATCACGAATAACGTGAGACTCTGGTACACCTTGAGATTTGTGAGGGTCGATAGTCGCAACTTCAGTACCGTTACCACGTACTAGTTCTTGCTTATCAGCGAGTTTAACGCCAGCTGGAACATCAGCTGCAAGAGTTGCGGTAGAGGTAGCAGCCACTGCTAGACCAGCACCTAGAAGAAGGGCTTGAGTGATTTTGTTCTTATACATGCTTAAAACTCCAAATTTTTCATTTGCATCCATGACTTCTTTGCAAGTTCACCAGAACGGGCAGTGATTTAGATTTATTTAGCACAAAAAATGAGCAGAAAAATCTAAAACCTTACAAAGATTGCGGCACACATTATCAATCATTGAAGTAATTTGCCATAAAAATGTAGCAAAAAATCGCATAACTGCCCGATTACTTCAACAATTCAGCAAAAAACACCACCAAAAATAAAAAAACTAGCATATTAGTGCGAGATATTTATTGCGGTTAGATTGACATGCCATTTTATCTATAAAGACACTAGCATTTAGCATCTTATGCTAGATATTGTGCAAAAAAATTAACATTAAGTATGCAAAGCAGATAACAATTAGCTACATTGCTCTCGTCCGATCAGACAATTTGTGATGTGAGTCACTCAAGCGTGACTTAGTTTCGGCAAGCTACTATTATCGGCTTAAATAATAAGAAACTTAAATTATTTCAAATGGTTACATTCAAGTAATGAATACGTATGGTTAGCATAGAAAAATATCTATCGGATGAAGGAATAAAGTTCAAATAGGGGATTTCTGGAGGCCAGATGGGCGGAGACCCCAGCCACATCCCGGCACACACGTCGCCTGCTGCGGCTGCTCCCTTCCGGGCCTGACCGAGTTCACAAGTTAGTGTTGCGGGAGGACCAGGGCCTCCATAGATTTTGTTTCCTTAGCATGGCTAAGGAGTGAGAGGATTATCAGCCATTCATTCTTCTATTACAAGTGTATTCGGGAATAAAAATGGGGTTTTCGTTTCAACTGCTTAGTGTGTAACCACTATTGCTTAATATTCACAACTCTATGGTCAGATTCTTCTTGAAAAACTTTGGCTCTTAATGCGTTTTTATGCTCGTACATTGAAATGTCGGCTTCATGCATGACTTCTTGTAAACTCATAAAGTTACGTCCGGGTTCAGAAACGCCGAAAGCTATAGATACAGTAAATGAAATACTCTTATCACTAGATACAAATGGAATGGCAGTGAGCCTATCTTTTATTGAATCAAGTTGAGATTCACTGACCTTGCCGACGAGTACAAACTCATCACCACCTATACGATAACTGCCGCCATGCCAGCAACGCTCAATATGCGCACTTACATTTTGCAGGACTTGGTCGCCGATTTCATGTCCGTAAGTGTCATTGATTTGCTTAAACTTATTCACATCTAAATAGATCAATGTGTCATCACCATTAATGCCACTTCCGTATTTCTGTTTAAGTGCTCGTCTATTTTTTAATCTAGTAAGGTTGTCGCTATTGGATTGACTATGCAAGTACATCGCCACAACAATAAGGAAACCAAGCACCAACAAGAATAAGACTTGGCTTTTACGCGAAAATGCTTGTTCAGCATGTAGTGTCGCTTTCCAATTGGGCTGATAGTCATAGACCGAAATAATTCGCTCCACATCAATCATTTTAATTGCACGGCTAAACAACGGAGCTAACGAACTGCCTAGGTCATTTTTCGCAAAACCGATGGCGATAGGAGATTGATAATAACTACCGATTAATGTTTCCTCGACGAAAGGAAGAAGGTCATTTGAATCACGGAGTCTCTTATTAAAGTTGGCACGACTTACTGCTAAATAATCAATCTCGCCTTCCGACAACGCCTCAAACAGAGCATCATCACTTTGGTAGGCTAAAAGTGTTTTATTTGGCAGTCGCTGAGAAAGAAGCTCTTGATAGAAATCATCTTTCACTACTCCGATTCTTTCTGCAATAAGTTCCGAAACATTACTGTAAACGTTATCTTTATACCCTTCCCTTTTCACTAGAATGGCTTCAGGGAAATAATACGGTACTGAAAAGTAAGCGATGTTTTTCCGAATTTCGGAGATTGCAATCGGTGACAACACATCGATTTTTTTATCAATCAGATCATGGTACATGCTTTCCCAAGATTCATCTTCAGTACTCACAACATCACAAGTCAGCATTAATATATCGCAAGCTTGAAGCATGACATCAGCTGTAATACCCGAAATAACGCCATCTGGGTGATAGCTAGCAAATTGGCCTATATTCTCAATTTTCACTCGTAGCGGCTTACGGTAATTAACATTGCTATCAATTACCGATTGTCGTAGAGCTTGTTTTCTGAGGTCAAATTGATATTTCTTCACCGACTCACGTAACAGCTTCTGAACTTGCGCACTATGAACGTAACTTTCAATCAAACTAAGAAGTTCGAGGTGTTTGGTTTTAGGGGTAATAATAGAGACAGGCTTTATCGTAAGCTGATGATTTAGAAGTTGCGCGTCAAAGCCTGCGAGTAACATTGGCTTTAATTGGTTTATTGCATCGACAACCCCATCAACTTGATGTGATTCTACGAGCAATTTAGCTTGTTCATGACCGCGATACTCAACCAGCTTTATGGATGGATAATTCGCGGCAATCAGTTCTCCATAAATAGTACCGGCGGGAACCCCAACTGCATCGACTTGATTCAAGTCTGCGTTGATCAAGCTATATAAATAGGTGTACTCAATATTGGTGGGACTTGAAAACTCAAACAGCGTCGATCTTTCTTCTGTGAAAGTAACATTCGCAGCAAAGTCCGCTTCTGATGTTTCAACGGCGCGGAGGATCGCGTTAAAACTTGGATAGTAAACATATTCGATATCAAGGTTAAAGCGCTCAGAGACGGCATCAAACAAAATGCGCGAAACCACATCGTCAGCTTCCATTGCCACCTTATATTTTGTACTCGCAATAGATGATTGAGCAAATAGCATAAAGCACAAAAAGCACCATACGCGCCAGAAGTAAGCCATCCTAGCCAATTCCTACATGAATAATTATGAACTCCATATGATCCGATCTTGCAGCTAAGTAAGCAAATCTCATAAATCTATTACTTTTCCATTTCTCGAGAGTTAACCCAGAATTAGTAACTTGCCTTGCTCAATAACACTGAAACGGCCAAGCCGAACAAATATTGCGCAATTTTGACACACATAAACGCCTATGCCAACCGCATATAAAAAACTTTAAATTGTGACTATTTATATATCCGACTCTTCTTCGGCACTGCGTAAAATATAATCTGTCATCCATGCTGTACCGAGCAAGCACAACCAAACAACAAAAACGGGGTTAGGTACTTCAATATTGGGAGAAATGACCAGAGCAGCAAAGCCAACCGTTGGTAACGTCCAGCACAATAACTTAGTCCACTTGAAGGTCTTAAGCTTCGCCAAACTTTCCATTGAGGCAATGATACCTGTGATAGACAATGCCACTAACGCAGCGTACGACAAATCCGCGATCCACAATGGAAGAATCAATCCTAGTGCCCACCAGCTATGTTTATTTGATGAACTCCAGTGAGTTGCCGACCACCAGATAACAATAACAGCAAGAGTTTGTACCGCTGTGATAATTGCATCACCACCCAGTTTTCCACCGGATTGCGTCACCATAATCCCAACTTGTAAAGTGGTGACAATTAATGCAGAGGTTAAAACAACCGTTAAACTACTGCGCTTAGAAAACACAACCATTAATAGCGGGAACAAAACCCAAACACTTACAGATAAGGCGATGGGTTGATATGGTAACGTTAAACCATAAGTCGTCATTGCCGCCATTAAAATGAGGCCAACAACGCCACCTTGAGGTAATATCCAAAGCGCAGGGATAAGTAGAGCCAATACGGGAATATCGCCTTCACTTAAGCTGATCGCTCTCGCGCAGACAACCGCTAATAGGGTTGTAATTATGAATTGAAAAGTAGAAAACACCATGCCCCCTCTCCTTATCCATTCCTTGGAAAACTGAACTAGGACAGATTCATTATGGACCAGTTTTTAATGCAAATCTTTGCTGTAATTCACCAAATTCCACCCGGAAAAGTAACAACTTACGGAGAGATCGCAAAAATGGCAGGTTATCCTGGTTATGCACGCCACGTTGGCAAAGCACTAGGAAATTTACCAAAAGGAAGCAAATTACCTTGGCACCGGGTAATCAATAGTCAGGGGAAAATATCGCTCAAAGGCGAAGATTTAGTAAGGCAAAGAACTTTATTAATTGAAGAAGATGTCGAAGTGACAATGGATGGGAAAGTGCGGCTTAAAAAACACAAATGGCAACCTTAAGGCTGCCATCTAATAAAAAGGTTTTGCGTTGTTAGTTACGCACACCGATTAAACGTAAATCTACGTTATCTGTACTTGCTTGATCGGTAATCACTGGGTAAGAAGTATCTGTGATGAAAAGTAGCTGGCCATCGACTTCAATACGAGCGCTTACACTGTAGCGGTGGCGAGCTTCAATTTTCGCCGTATCGTACGCTAGATCAAATTCAAAAGGTACTTGTGCACCATTTGTTTCAAAGCGATGTTTCGCGATCACTTTTGCTGGAGCGTCAGCTAATGACACATCCTGAAGCGTAATTGTCACCAATGCATTATCCGGTAGTGCAATACGCTCACGGTAAGCCACCGTACCTGTCACAGATTCCACTTTCGCTTTCTCTACTTCTTTTTCCGATGATTGACAGCCAACCAAGACAATACCAAGTACCACTGACGTAATTATTGCTAGTGCTTTTTTCACAAAGCCTCTCCTAATTCGTTAAATTCACAGAGATTATAGGTAGGGATTATGTGATTGTCATTGCAGTTGTAGCGGTATTAACAGATTCTTGACGGTAAACAGATTTCGATGACATTTTACTCAAACAACTGTTTAAAATATTACTTAACGCTTAAAATAGACGAAATAACAGAAATCATATAAGGGTCTTTGGATGAGCAAACCGCTTAACGAACTGCTGGATCTCCTGCAATTGGAAAAACTAGAAGAAGGTCTATTTCGAGGCCAAAGTGAAAACTTAGGCTTACCACAAGTGTATGGTGGACAAGTCATCGGCCAAGCATTGTCTGCTTCTCGCTACACCGTTGACCCAGATCGAACCGTTCACTCGTTCCATAGCTACTTCCTTTATCCTGGTGATCCAGAAAAGCCTATCATCTACGATGTAGAAAACCTTCGTGACGGTCGCAGCTTTAGTACCCGGCGTGTAAAAGCGATTCAAAACGGTCGCCCTATCTTCTACTTAACGGCGTCTTACCACGGAGATGCTCCTGGATTCGAACACCAAAACATCATGCCAGAGATCCCAGGGCCGGAAAACTTTGCTTCGGAATCCGAGCTTGCCTCTCGAATTGCGGACTTTTTACCAGAAAAGCTTAAGAAAGCATTCTGTGGAGAGAAACCAATCGAAATGCGACCAGTGACTGTCGTAAATCCTTTAAAACCACAAAAAGCGGAACCTAAGCAATACTTGTGGATTAAAGCAAATGGCGAGATGCCGGACAATCAACTCATCCATCAATACCTATTGGCTTATGCGTCTGATTGGGGCTTCCTCGTCACTGCATTACATCCACATGAAGTATCATTGATGACACCTAAGTTCCAAGTGGCCACCATTGACCACTCTATTTGGTTCCATCGCCCATTCAAAATGGATGACTGGTTGCTGTACGCCATTGAAAGCCCAACAGCAAGCAACACTCGCGGTTTAGTTCGAGGTGAGATCTACAACCGTGAAGGCCACCTCGTCGCAACTGCCGTTCAAGAAGGCGTAATGCGCTTTACTCAATAAATTAAGTTCAAGTGGGGAGGATTCACTCTCCACCTATCGGCAATGCAGTCGTGTATTTAAGCGGTTCCATTGCAAAAGTCGATGTCACATTCGAAATCCCCGCCACAGAGTTAACCAACTTCTTATAAAAATGGTCGAAGCACTGCATATCCTTGACTTGCACTTTCATCATGTAGTCATACTCCCCCGCCATTCGATAGAACTCCATTACTTCAGGAAACTCTGAAGCCGTAGAGACAAAACGGCTATACCACTCATGAGAATGATCACTGGTTTTTACCAATACGAAAGCTGTGAATGAAAGATCCAGTTTTTCAGGATTGAGCAATGCGACCCGTTTTTGTATTACACCCGACTCTTCCAGTTTCTTCAGCCGCTTCCAACAAGGTGTCGTCGTTAAATTAACCGCTTCCGCAAGTTCGTTAAGCGAGAGCGTCCCATCATTTTGCAGCAATGAGAGTATTTTTCGATCGATTTTATCTAATCCAGTTTCCATACTTAGCCAATAATAGAATTATTTTCTCCAAATAAAGCAAACTAGAGCAAATAAAGCAAAGTTTTTCTCCTAGCTAATCGTTAAATTAATAGCATAACGATTCTAAGGAGAAACCCTATGTGTACTGACCATAATTGGATTAACAATGCCGTCCGTAAAATTGAAGCTGACTATCAACGCAGTGCTGATACTCACTTAATCAAGCTTGAGCTACCAAGTATTGATGGCATCGATATCTATCTTAAAGATGAAAGTACGCATCCAACAGGTTCTCTGAAGCACCGTTTAGCTCGTTCACTGTTTTTGTACGCTATCTGTAATGGTTGGGTTGGCCCAGAAACGACAATCATCGAATCTTCATCTGGTAGCACCGCTGTCTCAGAAGCATATTTTGCTCGTCTACTTGGATTACCTTTTATTGCTGTCATGCCAAAATGCACTGCACGCAAAAAAATTGAACAAATTGAATTTTACGGTGGTCAGGCTCACCTTGTAGACCGCTCAGACCAAATCTATGCAGAATCACGTCGCCTCGCTGAAGAGCTTAACGGTCATTATATGGATCAGTTTACCTACGCCGAACGTGCAACAGACTGGCGCGGGAACAATAATATCGCCAATTCCATCTTTAGCCAGATGGAAATGGAAGATCACCCTGTTCCAGCATGGGTTGTAATGAGCCCGGGCACCGGTGGTACTTCAGCGACGATTGGCCGTTTTATCCGCTACCAGAAACACGATACAAAGCTGTGTGTGGTTGATCCTGAAAACTCGGTATTTCATGAGTACTTTAAAACTGGGAATAAAGAGCTAAAGGGTGATTGTGGAAGTAAAATTGAAGGTATCGGCCGCCCTCGCGTAGAGCCGAGCTTTATTCCTGGCGTAGTCGATGAAATGCGCACTATCCCAGACGCAGCATCGGTTGCAACAGCACACTGGTTAGAGAAGATGCTAGGACGTAAAGTGGGCGCTTCAACAGGTACAAACCTTTATGGTGTACTTCAACTTGCTTGCGAAATGAAACAACGTGGCGAGAAAGGATCAATCGTAACATTATTGTGTGACAGTGGTGAGCGCTACCTAGACACCTACTACAACCCAGAATGGGTCAAAGAGAACATTGGTGACTTGCAGCCATATTTGGCGAAATTAGAAACGTTTGAGGCAACTGGATTGTTGGATCAATAAAGTAGCAAAAGCTAGATGCAAAAACCGCCATTCATTGAATGGCGGTTTTTTTGTTTTTACTTGTTATTTTGGCGTGCTTCAAACGCAGCCATTTGCTCCGGCGTGGCCTTAGGTTGATGGTTTTGCTTCCACTCGTCGTAAGTCATCCCATAAACACGCTCACGGGCATCATCAATAGAAAGATCCAGACCTTTCTCATCAGCTTCTGCTTTGTACCACTTACTAAAGCAGTTGCGGCAGAAACCCGCTAAGATCATCAGATCAATATTTTGGACGTCTTTATTCTCATCTAAGTGAGCAAGTAAACGACGAAACGCCGCTGCATCTAGTTTGTCCTGCTCTTCCTGAGAAAGATTTTTGTATTTAAATTCAGCCACTTTACTTTCCTTTATGATTATTTTTTCAAACACTATCTTATCAAGCAAGATTAGTGTTGCTCAAATACAAAAACGCCCAAGCTTTAGCTTAGGCGTTTTAAGTGTTGTTTGTGAAAGACTAATCAGATTAGCCTTGAATACCAACAATCAACCACGGTGCATTTGGTGCAGTCAAATCACGCTCTAAGTGCCAAATATCAGTGATATCGTCTTCGATACCTTCAACAGCATCGCGGTAACGACCACTAAATTGCAGACTCAGTTGCGCTTTACTTGCATCGTAATCTGCACGAACAATTTCAGCATCAACATACATCACATCAGTGTGCTGCTCACCATCAAGCTTCGCACGCTCAGCTTTTAGATCTTCATACAAGCTAGCAGAAACATACTCTTCAATCGTATTCAGCTGATTGTGATTCCAAGCACCTTGCAATACACGGTAGTGCTCACGAGAACCATTGATGAAAGCTGCTTGGTCAAAACCCGGTGGGTAGTTATGAGGGACATCAGACTGAGTACCAAAACCAAAACCGCCACCTTGAGGTGCATTTTGTGGTTGCTCAAAATTATGCACATTAGGCTGTTCAAACTTAGGCGCAGAGCCACCGAAAGCAGGTTGCTGACGGTTCTGATTCATACTGCCCTGCTTCGCTCCGAGCATGCCACGCATCAACTTGAAGATAACAAACGCAATTAAACCGATGATTAAAATATCCATAAACTGGATACCTTCAAACGCACCACCAAAAAATGCAGCAAGCAGGCCACCAGCAAGTAGACCACCTAACAGGCCACCCATTAAACCTTTTTTGCTTGAGCTCTTCGCCGTTTGCGTTTTTTGATCTTTACCAATTGTATTGGTGTTTTGCTGCTGTTGTTTCGGCGCTGGCGCAGTCTTAAAGCTTTTGCCAAAAGATTTACCGCCACCAAACTTCTTAGCTTCAGCGATTGGCGTAATTGCCACTGAAACCATTAACAAAGCAACAAGAGAAAACAATCGTTTCATATTTATCCTTGAGGGTTCTTACAAGATAAGAAATTGTAGTTATCTTGTTATAATAAGGTCTGTTAGACAAGAAGCAAACTAAATACTCTCGATTACATGTATCAGAATATTGCAAATCTTAATTCTGCTAGTTGACGGTGTAGCCTTTCGCTCATTAGAATAATGAACATTGTTCATTTTAAATTACTCACCATGGCACGACGAAACGATCATACACGCGAACAGCTTATCTCCCTCACGCTAAATACAGTGAAGGATTTTCTCGATGAAAATTCTTATCATGAGTTGAGCTTGCGCAAAATTGCCAACATGATCGGTTACGTTCCTAGCACCTTGGTCAATGTTTTTGGCAACTATAATCTTTTGCTGCTCCATGTCGTTGCTCAAACTCTCGACGAGCTTTCAAAAGAAGCAACGCAAGTTGTTAGCAATAGCCAAGACAATAAAACAGCATTGTACGAGTTAGCCTACTGTTATCACGACTTTGCTCAAAAGCACCCATACCGATGGCAGCTGATTTTTGAGCACAACATGAACGGCGATACACTTCCTGAATGGCAATCTCAACGTATTGATAGTATGACTGGCATGCTTGAGCATTTGTTAAAAGCGCTCGCACCTGAACGTAGCGAAGCCGAAGTTATTAAGGCGAGTCGAGTATTGTGGTCTGGCGTACACGGTATTACGTTACTTAGCGTCGACGATAAGTTTTTTGCCGCAGATCCTATCGACGGTAAAGACCTCATCGACAATCTACTCACCAATTATTTAGTCAATTGGTAATCGAGTCCAATAGGAATCAAGATAACCATGTCGAACATTCAATCATCTCTATTAGGGCAGAAACGATTTCTGCCCTATTTTGTCACTCAGTTTTTTGGGGCGTTCAACGACAACATCTTCAAAAATGTCTTACTGCTGTTCGTCGCGTTTGCTGGCGCTGGTGTTCTACCTGTTTCCAGTCACTTGTTCATAAACCTCGCTGCTGGATTGTTCATTCTACCATTTTTCCTTTTCTCAGCATCCGCAGGCGTCCTTGCAGACAAGTATGAAAAATCTTGGTTCATCCGCAAAGTAAAACTCGCTGAAATTGGCATCATGTGCTTAGGTGCTATTGGCTTTATTACTGAAAGCTACGCCATTTTGCTAATTCTACTATTTCTGATGGGAACACAATCCGCTTTTTTCGGACCAGTAAAATACGCCTTACTACCCCAACAATTAAAAGCTAATGAATTAGTCCCAGGAAACGCGCTCGTTGAAACTGGTACCTTTTTGGCTATCTTGCTTGGGACATTAGGTGCAGGAATGATCGCCTCGGCAGAGAATGCCAAGTACATAGCAGCTGGTGCTGTCGTGTTGTTTGCTTTATTTGGTTATATCGCCAGTCGTTCGATACCTGAAGCACCAGCCAGCGCACCTGAGCTCAAGTTTCGTTGGCAACCAATCAAACAAACGAAGCAAACTATCGCTATTGCTAAAGCTGATCGCACGGTCTTTTTAGCGCTAATGGCAATCAGTTGGTTTTGGTTTTTAGGCGCAGCATACTTAACTCAATTTCCAAACTTCACTAAGATTTACTTAAATGGTAATGAGAGTGCGGTTTCTTTTCTTTTGGCGCTTTTTTCTATTGGTATAGCAATAGGATCTTTGGCTTGTGACAAATTGTCCAATCACCGTATAGAAGTTGGTATTGTGCCTATCGGCAGTTTTGGCATTACGTTGTTTGGTTGGTTGATGGCGAGCTCAATTCCGGAAACCTTGCCAGAATTGGGGTCATTTGCTGAATTTATTGGCTATCAGCCTCTTTGGTCTGTTTTTGCATATCTGTTATTACTCGGTGCATCCGGTGGTGTCTTTATTGTTCCACTCTACGCCCTCATGCAGCAACGCGCTAAAGTCAATCAACGAGCACAAGTTATCGCGGCCCTCAATATCTATAACTCTCTGTTTATGGTAGGAAGTGCTGTACTGGGTATTGTCTGCCTAACTGTGATTGAAATGTCGATTCCACAGTTATTCGTTTTATTGGCAGTAATGAACCTTATCGTCGCCGTTTATCTATTCCTTCAAGTGCCTATTTTTGTTGTTCGTTTTGTCGTGTGGGTTTTGACTCACACCATGTACCGAGTGAAACACAAAAACTTACATCACCTACCAGAGAAAGGCGGCGCCCTAATCGTATGCAACCACGTTAGTTATATGGATGCCTTGCTACTCAGTGCTGTTTGCCCACGTTTAATTCGTTTTGTAATGGAAGAAGAGTACGCAAGTTTGCCGCCATTAAGACGATTCTTAAAACGAGCTGGTGTGATCCCTATTTCTGCAACCAATCGTTCTTCTATTCGCCGCGCGTTTAATGAGGTTGAACAAGCTCTCTCTGAAGGTCATATCGTCTGTATTTTCCCTGAAGGTCGACTTACTTCCGATGGTGAAATCAGTGAATTCATGCGGGGAATGGACATCATTTTACGTCGTAGCCCTGTTCCGGTTATCCCAATGGCATTAAAAGGCCTCTGGGGAAGTTACTTTAGTCGTTACAAAGGACAAGCTTTTAAAGGATTACCGACACGATTCTGGTCTAGGTTGGAAATTGAAGCGGGAGAGCCCGTTAACTCAGATTCAGCGAATACCGCTATAATGCGAAGTAAAGTCGCCGAATTAAGAGGCGACTGGAAGTAATTTTACTAACAAGAGCGACAAGCGTTCAATTTTAATGAACGCTTGTTCAGTTCATTCAACTCTCTTTATCGCCCTCAGTGCGCTAAAATGTAGACTTGATTACATTACTGTTCCAACAATGAATAATATAAAGAAACAACTGCCTTTTTGGCTCACTTTTACGCTCTGCTTATCACCTTTGATTTCTTCTCCTAGTGCTCTCGTCATTGGCTTTTTACTTGCATCACTTGGGCTTGTACCGACTGAATTTAACCTAGCAAAAGTAACAAAGAAGCTGTTGGCGTATTCGATTGTGGGCTTGGGCTTCGGCATTCAATTTGAACAAGCTCTGGCGGTAACCTCTGATGGCATCGGAATTATCATTGCGACAATTTTCGGCACCCTCACTATAGGCTGGTTTCTTGCCAAATTAATCGGCTTAAACAAAGAAACGGGATACTTGATCTCCTCAGGAACAGCCATTTGCGGAGGAAGCGCTATCGCTGCAGTTTCTCCGGCCATCAAAGCGAATGATGAACAAATTGGGCTTTCATTGGCGACAGTGTTTGTATTGAACTCTATCGCACTGTTCATCTTTCCTGTCATTGGCCATGCTTTGAACCTCGATCAACACACATTTGGTACATGGGCAGCGATTGCAATCCATGATACATCTTCGGTTGTTGGCGCTGCGTCAGCATACGGGGAAGAAGCACTCACCACAGCGACAACATTGAAGCTCGCGAGAGCATTATGGATCATTCCAGTGGCTCTATTTAGTGCTTTCTTATTCAGAAATGATTCAAAGAAAATTACCGTGCCTTATTTCATTTTCTTCTATTGCGCAGCTATAGCATTTAGTGATTTGCTGCCCCAGTTTGAAGCTATTTACCAAGGCATTTTTGATGTAGCGAAACGAGCACTAGTGATCTGTTTGTTTTTGATTGGCTGTGGAATTTCGGTTGAGAAGTTAAGAGCGGCAGGACCTAAACCACTAATGTTTGGCGTGACATTATGGGTCCTTATTTCGACGATCTCTTTAGCATGGTTGACCTTAACTTAAAGGTCTTCAGACTCTAATTCTAACTTTCTGCGTTTTTGCTGCTTATAGCTAAATACAATAGCAAGTACCAACAAGAATGCAGAAAGCTCCGCCAGTGCGCGAATCAATCCTTCACTCTGTATTGCAACAATAATCTGTAGTATCACTGCAATCACTAATACTGATTTCATAGCTCTTATACCCACATCCATACTTTATTTTAACTATTATGAATTAACGTTATAAGATTGATAAATTCACATTTGGACTATGAAATTGCTAAATTAACTAAGTTGGCTTTCCAACCATTTAATAAACGTGTGGATTTTGGGCCTTTTCTCAGCTCCGAGTGGGCACAATATCTCATAGCTCATTTCCGTTTCCATACTCGGGTATGGCGTGACAAGCTCTCCAGTTTCAATGTATTGCTTAACAAAGTGATACCGCCCCATTGCAACTCCTACGTTATGAAGCGCACTCTGGACGCCCATATCTCGGTGACTGACACAATAGAACTGTTTGAACAAATTGATCTCTAAACCATGATGTTTAACCCATCGTTGCCAAACATCTGATTCCAAAGCATGGATAAAGTTAACACGGTGCAAAGATTCAACACCATCATCAAAGATATTGAACTGCTTTGCGTAACTAGGTGTGCAGACAGGAATGTACTTTTCACCAAACAATCGCTGCCGGTACATGTCTTTTAGCTCTTTATCACCATAATAAATAGCCAAATCGAGATGATTTTTATGAAAGTCCTGCTCTTCTTGAGAAAAGATATTCAGGTTAAACCTAGGGTAACGCTGCTTAAAGTCAGCAATTCTCGGCAGCAGCCAGCCATTGGCAAATGCTGGACTAGTACCGATATTAATTTTCCCATGAAGCTCCGTACAGTTAATGTCCTCAATTTCACCAAAGATGGAGCTCAATGATTTCGATAACGTGCGCTGAAATCGCTCTCCCTCTGCCGTCAGCTCTAATTTACGAGTTCCTCTGACAAATAGATTAAACCCCAATTCACTTTCTAAAACCTTAATGCGATGGCTGACCGCACCTTGGGTCAAATGCAGCTCCTTGGCCGCTAAAGTAAAACTCATCCTTTTCGCCGCCACGTTAAAAGTATGTAGGTTGCGTAATAGTAATTGTTGGTTTGCCATCTTAATCCATACATTAAAATTTTTAATCCATACTACTACTCTATTCGTTTGTTCGCATCAACAAATAAGTTTCTAATGGTCTCAGTTACTTAATTTGTTGCCGAGTTCGATTACTGACTAACAATCGCCTCGCAAAGCAAATTAAAAAAATTAATAAATAAACTTAGGGGCATACATGAATATACTTGGATATATGCAAAAAGTAGGTAAGGCGCTGATGGTTCCAGTCGCTACATTGCCTGCTGCTGCAATTCTTATGGGCGTTGGTTACTGGCTTGATCCAGTCGGCTGGGGTTCGGAAAACATTCTCGCAGCTTTTCTGATTAAGTCAGGAAGCGCCATCATTGACAACATGGCCGTTCTCTTTGCTGTCGGTGTTGCATTTGGCCTAAGCCGCGATAAAAACGGTTCAGCAGCACTTTCCGGCTTTGTCATGTTCTTAGTCGTGACAACCTTATTGGCTCCAGGATCAGTCGCTCAACTTATGGGCGTCGAAGCCGGCGAAGTACCTGCTGCTTTTGGTAAAATCAGTAATCAGTTTATTGGCATTATCATCGGTATTATTTCAGCCGAAATCTACAATCGCTACTCAACCGTTGAGCTGCCTCAAGCTCTCGCATTCTTCAGTGGTAAACGCTTAGTACCTATTCTTACTTCCATCGCTGGTATGGCGCTGTCATTTGCCCTACTTTACATCTGGCCAGCGATCTACGATGCATTGATCCAATTCGGTATCAAACTAGAAAGCATGGGTGCGGTAGGTGCTGGTCTGTTTGGTTTCTTTAACCGTTTATTCTTATCTGTTGGTATGCACCACGCTCTTTACCCAGTGTTCTGGTTTGATGTTGTGGGGATCAATGATATTCCTAACTTCTTAGGCGGCGCACAGTCTATTGCAAATGGCACGGGTATTCCTGGAAAAACAGGGATGTACCAAGCAGGTTTCTTCCCAATCATGATGTTTGGTCTACCTGCTGCAGCGTTGGCGATGTACCACTGCTCAGACGCAAAAAATAAGAACCAAGTGTTTGCGATTATGCTCGCCGCTGCAATGGCTTCTTTCTTTACAGGTATCACAGAGCCACTTGAGTTTAGCTTCATGTTCTTAGCACCTGTATTGTTCTTACTTCATGCAGTTCTGACTGGTCTTTCACTCTACATTGCTGCAAGCATGGAATGGATGGCAGGTTTTGGTTTCTCAGCAGGCTTCGTTGACATGGTGCTTTCAAGCCAGAACCCACTTGCTACTAAGTGGTACATGTTACTAGTACAAGGTGTATTCTTCTTCGCTCTTTACTACGCGGTATTTCGTTTTGCGATTATTAAGTTCAATCTTAAAACACCGGGGCGTGGAGAAGAGATGGAAAGTGAGCAAGAAGCTAGCACGCCAGAAGGTTTGACAACACTGGCAAACAACTACATCGAAGCTGTAGGTGGTGCGGACAACATTTTAGAGGTAGATAACTGCATCACTCGTTTACGTCTAACTGTGAAGGACTCAGGAGCCGCCAACAATGAAAAACTCAAACAGCTTGGAGCGGCAGGTGTCGTACCTGTAGGTAAGGGCGGCTTACAAGTAATTATTGGTCTTGGCAAGGTGGACAAGGTCGCAGAACAAATGAAGAAAGTGCTCGCTTAATCAAACTTTAACGAGTTAGTGGTGACTCACCATCACCACGCCCCCCTGAAGTGCAGATTCGCTTAGTCACCGAACTGCACTTCACTTTTACTTCTTATCAAGCTGTTTCAATAGCCACTCTTTGATCTTGCTCCGAGACACTTTAATGCCCTCCTCTAACAACGATTGAGGCATTAAATAGTAACCAATAGGCCACTTGAATTTTGTGAGTTTAGATAGCAAGTGCTGTTCAATAACGCTTCGCACAGGCATTCTGTTCGCCTGCAATACCGCAACAGGTCTATGGCCAAACTCGGCATCTTCAATAGGCACAACAATCGCTTGAACCACATCATTCAACTGGTTCAAAACAGATTCAATTTCTTCACAGTGTATGTTTTCACCGCCAGATATGAATAGATTGTCTGCACGACCAATGATTTTCAGCTCGTCACCAATCCATTCACCTAGATCTTTGCTATCAAACCAGCCATCTTCAACGATAGGTGTGATTCCACCTTGCTGGTAATAACCTGATGCCAATGTTACACCGCCGATGAAGACTCGTTGGCCTCGTAATTGCACTTTACGATTTGGTAAAATTCGCCCAGCGCTATAGCTCTCGTCAATCTTTTTTGCGGTCACTGTAGAAGCAGCTTCTGTCATACCATAACCTAGCCAAGTTTCTATTCCTTTCGTTGCTGCCTGTTGGCTTAAGCTCAAAGGTACATGGCTGCCACCTAATAATACATGTGTGAGTGACAGCGGTGTCTTATTGTCTAATAAACGTCTTAATTGCGTGGCCACCAATGAAGCGTGAGTCACACCTTGAATATCGTGCGATAAATCTCCAGCTCCTACTTTTAATGTCGCTCCGCTATGTAGCCAACGATATACAATTGCTAACCCGGAAACATGATACATCGGCAAACTCAATAACCATGTATCGCCTTGGTTAAACTTGAATTTTTCCAGTAAGCCGGATGCTGAAGCCAAGTGTTGCGAGGATGTATGTGCGACCGCTTTAGGTTGACCAGTAGAGCCTGAGGTAAACACGATAGATGCCAAATTGTCATCATGAAAACACTCTAATTCACGCTGATTTTGAGCCTCAGCATAAACAATGTTTTGCAACAAAGGGGTCACGCTTGGAGCTTGGGTAAACCAAAGTTTTACATCCGATTGATTGGCATAGAGTGTGGAGAGTTTTTGACGCAGTTCATTCTCTGTCTGCGGCATGGTGAAAGCACAAGTCACTCCTAATTCTAAGCTAGCAAGATACATAAACAGCAATTCGACACTGTTTTTACCTTCACAGGTAAGCACCTGACCAGGCACAAGTCCCTGCTCTTCTAGAGAGGCTGCAACAAGGTACACTTTGTCCGCCAATTGTGCCCAAGTGTACTCTTGCTCAGGGGTTTGTAGCGCTAATAAAGATGGGCTCGATTGAGCCCATTTTGTAAGAGGTGAAGAAGAGGTTCGCATTACGATTGCCAAATCAACGTTTGGTCTGATAATCCAACCAAAGGCAGTTCACACCCCGGCCATGAAATTTCGAGCTGCTGAGCAAACAACCCAACAGTATCTAGGCCTGGAACTTCGTCAGGAAGCTGCCAATGAGCAAATCTAGCCAATTGAGTAAGGCCTAAACTTGACTCAATACTTGAACTGATGACGGCTTTGATACCTAATGATTTCGCGCGGTCAATTAGCTCAATACAACGTTCTACTGAACCAATCAATGTAGGCTTGATGACAATCGCTTTTGCACCATTCAGATCTTCCAGTTTGAAATCATCTTTACGAATCGCATGCTGCAAGGTCTCATCCCACGCAATAGCAATACCAGTGTCTATCGCAAATGAGAAACTGTCACCAGGTACTTGGCATGGCTCTTCAATAAAAGCGATACGACCACGCATAGAGGGCGCAATTTTCTTGGCAAACTGCTGCGCTTTCTCAGCGGTCCAAGCTCGATTTGCATCTAGGCGCAAAGTTAGATCAGGTATCGATTCTAAAAACAGGCTAACAAGCATGCCATCGCGAATCGGTTCATAAAGACCCACTTTGATCTTTGCTACTTTTTGTCCTGTCATCGCGTTGAGCTTTGGAAGAAGCTCATCAGGATCGCCGGAGCATAGCGGCGCCGCTTGATAACTACCATACTCAGGCAATGTTTTGTTGAGCTCGCATTGTGCCATTGAAAGGCCGAATGCTACAGATGGGTGCATGTGATCAAAGTCGAGCGTTTTACCGTACTGCCAAAGCGCTAGCTGCTCTACCAGTTGAGAGTAAACCTCGTCCATTGATTCAGAGCTGAATCCCGGTAGCGGCGCAATTTCACCTCGACCGATTTCCCCGTCGAGCATCAGCTCAACAACAAAACCTTCACGCTCTTTCAATCGTTGTTCACGTAGTATCACGCCACTGTCCATTGGCAATACATAGCGGTACAGTTTGGCTGATCTCATTACAATATCCCTTTTCGTTTTTAAAATAATAGACAAGTTGTAGTTAGCTTTCTCATTCAAAGCGCTTAGGGAAACAAAACACTCTAAGCACTTCGAATGGTAGAACTAAAACGACTTAGGGATTGCGAGGGAATTTATCAAAATCAGGACGACGCTTTTCATTAAAGGCATTACGACCTTCTTGGCCTTCTTCCGTCATATAGAACATCATGGTTGCGTTACCTGCAAGTTCTTGTAGGCCAGCTTGACCATCACAGTCAGCGTTTAATGCAGCTTTCAAGCAGCGTAATGCCATTGGGCTATGTTGCAGAGTTTCACGGCACCAACGTACTGTTTCTTTCTCTAACTCTTCAACAGGAACGACCGTATTCACTAGGCCCATATCTAACGCTTCTTGCGCATTGTAGAAACGGCACAGGAACCAAATCTCACGAGCTTTCTTCTGGCCTACGATACGAGCCATGTAAGATGCGCCCCAACCACCATCGAATGAACCGACTTTAGGACCAGTTTGACCAAATTGTGCGTTTTCAGCCGCAATCGTTAAGTCACACATCATATGAAGAACATGACCGCCACCCACAGCCCAGCCTGCAACAGAGGCAATTACTGGTTTTGGACAGGTGCGGATCTGACGTTGGAAATCTAAAACATTAAGATGATGCGTACCAGAATCATCTTGGTAACCGCCGTAGTCGCCACGGATCTTCTGATCGCCACCAGAACAAAACGCTTTCTCGCCAAGGCCAGTTAAAATGATCACCCCAACTTTTTCATCGTAACGAGCGTCTGCTAATGCGTTGATCATCTCTTTTACAGTTTGAGGGCGGAATGCATTGTGAACTTGAGGGCGCGCGATCGTGATCTTTGCAATGCCATCGGTCGATTTATGGTACTGAATATCTTCATATTCACCGCTGCAGTCATTCCAGTTTACTGGAGCATATAGTTCTTCTTCTGAGATACCGACTGTTTTTGCCATGGTGATTCCTGTTTGTTTACCTATTCACTCACGCAGCTAGTTAAAGTGCGTTTGTATTTGAGTTGTCACGACTTCAGCAAAGGAGCGAGGTTGCTCGTTGTGAACATTATGACCCGCCTTTGCCACTTGGCTAAAAGACAAACCGCTTCGTTCGGCCAACTGACTAAACTTATTGTCTTTCTCGCCACAAATATAATGTGTTGCGACTCCAGAACGTTTTAACGCTTCGAGGAGATAATCTTGTTTTGCAAGCGATGTTGCCATGAGCATATTCGCCACCGCTTGACCTAGGTTAGCACTGCGCTTCGCGATCAGTTTTTGTCTTTGCTCATGATTTAGTGAACTAAACACGGCTTGCTGATACCAATCGCTTAACACCTGCTCAATTGGCTCACTGCTAAATCGGGTTGCCCACTGTTGGTCATTGTCTAATCGTGCTTGCTTCTCAGCTTCACTGACTAAACCAAAATTCCCGCCCTCAACGATCAATTGTTGAATATTGAGCGATGGAAAATAGTTCAATGCAACACCAGTCATAGCAATGCGCCCACCCAATGAGTAACCAACCAGTACTATAGGCTGATGAGGCGCTATTTGGGTAAGAAGCGTGTCAGATATTTGATCGCAGCACTCTCTAAAGTTGTTACAAGAGTTCAATGCACTCATTCCATGCCCCGGAAGGTCAATTCGAATCGATTGATAATCTTGCAGGTGAGTCTGTGTTTGTTGCCAATCCTCACTCGATCCTAGCAGTCCATGTAAAAACACCAGCACGGGCTCTTTGCTAGGAACCCGTGGATTGCTTAAAGAAAGAGTAGATTGACTATAAAGCATGAAGTTGTTGGATAAACTCTCGAAGTTGAGCGGAGGCTTGTTCTGGCGGAGTTTGTATCTCTATAAGCATCGCCCCTGAACCACTTTCTAGGTGACTCGCGACAACCTGCTCATAGTCAGACAAAGTTTCGGGTTTAACGTACTTAAGATTGAACTGCTTCGCGGCATGCTCAAACGCAAAACCATGCGGCATTTGATACAAAGATTGTTTCTTCTGCTCAGGTACGGGCAACAAATCAAAAATCGCACCACCATCATTGTTGGTGACCACTAAAACGACTGGTGTTTGTTGGTGGCTCAATAAAGCGAGCGAATTTAAATCGTACAGCAGTGATGTATCGCCGACAAAGATAACACTCGGTCGATTATGAACCCTTATGGTACCGCTTGCTGTCGCAATTAAACCATCAATGCCCGACGCGCCACGATTGCTGTACACCTCATACCCATCAAGGCGCGCAAACATATCAACCAACCTTACGAACATACTATTACCAATAAACAGAGGCGTATATTTAGCAACGTTGTTTACCGTGAGTGCTAGCGCAATTTCAGTCAATGGCTCATCCGTTGATAAGTGTAACGCCGCCAATGAAGAGGTTTGCGTAGCAAGCGAGATCAGTGAATCTGCCCATCCTGCTTTGGTATCTGCCAGCGCCGGCAGCCCTTCAGATAACTCAGCTAGCCAGGCTTCAATCCCCATAACATGATGAGTCTGCATTAGATGCGATTGGTTGTTACGTTCAAAACGCAGTGATACAAAATGGAATTCAGCTTGTCGCTGCTCTACTTGCTCACACATCCAATGATTTAGGCGCTTAGAGACAATGCGAGAGCCAATTTGCAGTATCAACTCACATTCATTCAAACGCTGAGATTGATGCTTATTTTGCAGCCAAAGGTCAAAATGCGCCCAAGAGGATGTCTGCCCTGATTGTGGGTCACACAATAACGGCCAACCTAGTAACTCAGCGAGCTGTTTGGCTTTTTCCGCCTCTCGCTGTGTCACGCTACCTAAAACAATCAGGCCTTTGCGATCAACAAACTGAGTCGCATGGACTTTTGCTATTTGTAGCGATAACTGTTTATTTGAATAGGGACGTTCACTCTGCCACCAGCACGCTACATCATCCAAATACCACTGGTAAACCGATTTTGACTCGTTGCTGTATAAAGGCTCAGGGAATGGGCAGTTAATATGAATAGCACTACCCTTCAATGCTTGTGTTTCCATTGCTTGGTCAACAGAAGTAAGCAACCACTTTAAAGGCACGGTGTCAGTGGGACTTGGCAACTCAATCGCAGCGCTTACATGGGAAGAAAAGATCCCAGATTGATTAATCGCTTGATTCGCACCGCAACCAACTAATTCAACTGGGCGATCGGCTGTTAATACAACCAATTTCTCCCCCGTGAGCTTAGCTTCTGCAATCGCAGGCAGTAAATTGGCAACCGCTGTCCCTGATGTGACAACGATAGCGACGGGCTTTTTACTTGCTTTAGCCAAACCTAAGGCAAGAAAGCCTAAACCTCGCTCATCAAAATGAGTATGGAGATTAAGCTTGGTGTTCTCATCGGCTTCAAGAGTTAATGGTGTCGAACGGGAACCCGGCGCCACACAAATTTCACTTACACCGAACCGTGTCAATTCTTCAAGTAATACCTGACACCAAATACGGTTCAGTACAGCTTGATGACCAGATTGTGTCACTGGACTCATTTACGATGCGACTCCTAACGGAGGGTGATCGGTAATCAGCGTTAATAACGTCGACATTTTTTTATCTAACTCTTGCCATTCATGCTCTGCAACAGATCCCGGAACAATTCCAGCACCAGCAAAAAGCTGAACTTGATCATTCAGTACCAATGCACTGCGAATAGACACGCAAAACTCTGCGCGTTGGTGACTGATAAAGCCCATAGAACCAGCGTACCATCCACGAGCAAACGGTTCATGCTCCTGAATAAAAGCCATAGATTCTTTACGGGGTAAACCGGCAACCGCTGCGGTAGGTTGCAAGGCGCCTAATAACTGAACACCATTCACACCCTGTTTTAAGTGCGCATGGATACTACGTTTTAAATGTTGAACTTTGCGTAAGCGAACCAAACGAGCCTCTTGCTCGACTTCCACTTCTTCTGAATGTGGCGTCAAGCGTTCGATAATATCGTCTACAACGTATTGGTTCTCGTTAAGATTTTTTTCATCACCCGCTAGCCAATTGGCCAACTCCATATCTTGACTTGCGTTGCTACCACGCCCGATCGTACCTGCTAAAGCCTCGGTATACAGCTCTTGGCCTTGGCGCGCGTAAAGACGTTCAGGTGTCGAACCAATAAAGCTATGTTTTTTGTCCAACGAGAGCATGAAATGAAAACTATGGTGATTGCTTAAATAACTCGATTTAAGAAATTGTGCTGCACACAGAGGAGAATCCAATGTCACTGCCGTCTTACGTGCCAAAACCACTTTTTTAAATTGATCGTTTTCAATGCCACTCAGCACTTTCTCAACCAATTCAGACCATTTTGCTTTTTCTGGAGTGTGCTGGATATTCTCGATATGCGCCGAAACTGGCGGTAAAACTGGCACTTCTAACTGCAACTTGCACAAACTCGCTAACGTGCGATGTTTCTCTGCAGTCAGATTGGCAGCTAAAGACCACTTGTCGTCAAAACGAATCAACTCAATTTGCGGTAAGAAAAAGAAAGAAGACATGCAACGACGATTTTTATCTGTATGGCCGTCAAATGAGCGACCTCCCCAAATACGTTGATCGTCAGCCAAAATAGCGTAGGCAGGCGCTGGCTCTACAAAAGTATGTAATTGACCTAAAGCGACGACTTCTTCACGGGTATCACGAGATTGCCAATAAAACTTAGGAAAAAGCGGCTGCGCTTCTAACCAATCTATAAATGCAAAGTCAGGTTTTTCCTCAAGAACTTGAACCAGACGGGTAACACCATCTTTTGCTTCCTTTACGCGTTCAATCAGTTCAGTAACGGCTTGATGAAAGTTTGACAAATCAGCCTCGTATGCATGGGGATTATTATTCATTATAGATCGCTACTCTATTAATAGACCCCACTCAAATCAAGGTTGCAAACAATGTTTTGCAAAATCCTGTGATAACGGGCGTGCTACAAGGCGTGAAATGTTGCTATTTGTTTAGTTTTTTATTCTAAAGAATGAGTTTTTGATGTACTTTAATAAAGAAATTCAATTATTTTTAGGTTTTAATCAATGCAAAATATCGGGATGTCGTCAAAACTCGACAATGTCTGCTATGACATTAGGGGTCCTGTACTCAAACATGCTAAGCGCATGGAGGAAGAGGGGCATAAAATACTAAAGCTGAACATCGGCAACCCCGCCCCATTTGGCTTTGACGCCCCAGACGAAATCCTAGTTGACGTGATCCGTAACCTACCGACTTCTCAAGGTTATTGTGACTCAAAAGGCATCTATTCTGCTCGTAAAGCCGTCGTTCAACATTACCAACGTAAGGGCATTCACTCATTAGACGTTGAAGACGTTTACATCGGTAACGGTGTATCTGAGCTTATCGTAATGGCAATGCAAGCACTGCTAAATAATGGCGATGAAATGCTGGTTCCTGCACCTGACTACCCTTTGTGGACTGCCTCTGTTGCATTATCTGGCGGTAAAGCGGTGCACTACATCTGTGACGAAGAAGCAGATTGGTACCCAGACTTGGATGACATCAAGAAGAAAATCACGCCAAAAACGCGTGGTATTGTATTGATCAACCCAAACAACCCAACTGGCGCTGTCTACAGCCGTGATTTCTTGCTCGAAGTGATTGAAATTGCTCGTCAGCACAAGCTAATCATTTTTGCTGATGAGATTTACGACAAAGTGCTTTATGACGGTGCAACCCATACCTCAGTTGCAACGCTGACTGATGATGTATTGGTGATGACATTCAATGGTCTATCAAAAGCTTACCGCGTTTGTGGATTCCGCGGTGGTTGGATGTTCATGACTGGACCAAAGCACTTAGCTCAGGGTTACATTAATGGCTTAGATATGCTCTCTTCCATGCGTCTGTGTGCCAATGTGCCAATGCAGCACGCCATCCAGACAGCACTAGGGGGTTACCAGAGCATCAATGAGTTGATCCTACCTGGCGGCCGTTTACTAGAGCAGCGTGATAGAGCTTGGGAGCTTATCAACCAAATCCCTGGTGTTTCTTGTGTCAAACCCAAAGGGGCAATGTATCTATTCCCTAAAATTGATACCAAGATGTACAACATCAAAGATGACCAAAAAATGGTGCTCGATTTCTTAGTTCAAGAGAAAGTGCTATTGGTTCAAGGCAGTGGCTTTAACTGGCCAAAACCAGACCACTTCCGTATTGTAACGCTACCACACGTTGAAGATCTTGAGATTGCCATTGGCCGTTTCGAACGCTTCCTCTCCACATACAGTCAATAATGGCTTTGTGTAGTAATTAGATTCGAACTTTCATATTCTAAAAGGGTACTCATTCAGTACCCTTTTTTATTGCCATTTTTTCAGGGAGTTGAGAGATGCCAGAAACAAACAGTAAAGAAAGCCACTTCTTCGCCCACCTTGCTCGTATGAAGCTCATTCAGCGCTGGCCTTTGATGCGCTCAGTATCCACCGAAAATATATCAGAGCACAGTCTTCAGGTGGCCTTTGTCGCTCACGCACTGGCTCTTATTAAGAATAAGAAGTTTGGTGGTGACCTCAACCCCGAGCGCATAGCGATTCTCGGCATGTATCACGATACCAGTGAAGTGTTGACTGGGGATCTTCCGACACCCGTTAAGTATTACAACCCAGAAATCGCTAAAGAATATAAAAAGATTGAAGCAGCGGCAGAACAAAAACTGCTTTCAATGCTACCAAAAGAGTTTCGTGAAGATTTCGAACCCTACCTCATTTCTCATTCCGCTCACCCTGAAGATGCCGCAATGGTAAAGCAAGCGGACACCATTTGTGCCTACTTAAAATGTTTGGAAGAGTTAAGTGCTGGTAACCACGAATATGCGCTGGCAAAGAAGCGTTTAGATATCACTTTAAAAGAGCGTCACACACCAGAGATGGATTACTTCCTCAACACTTTTGCGCCGAGTTTTGAGCTGTCATTGGATGAGATCAGCTAAATCATTGTGCTGCTACTGATTACCTTATGAAAAGATTAGATTGAGTTGAGGCATTCTTTTTTCTCTTCTAGATTAACTAAACTAACAGATAGCGAAAAACCTTTATAATTCTGCCACTTGAAGTCACTAGCTTATAGGTGTACGGTAAGAAAAAACGCAGGGAGATAACCTATGACGTTTAAAATCAGTGATTTATGGCAAGAGCGCCATGACGATGAGCATAAAATTCGTCGTGATGACCACCGTAGCCCATACCAACGCGATCGTGCCCGTATTCTTCACTCGGCCGCTTTTCGTCGCTTGCAGGCCAAAACCCAAGTCCACGGAAACAGCTTTGATGACTTTCACCGCACCCGACTAACGCACTCTTTAGAGGCGGCTCAATTGGGTACTGGCATTGTTGCTCAGTTAAAGAAGAAACAACCGGAGTTTCGCGATCTACTTCCAAGTGATAGCTTAATTGACTCTCTCTGCCTTGCCCATGACATTGGTCATCCGCCCTACGGTCATGGTGGCGAAGTTGCCCTCAACTACATGATGCGTGAGCACGGCGGATTTGAAGGTAATGCTCAGACTTTCCGCATTGTTACCAAGCTTGAGCCCTACACCGAACACTTCGGCATGAACCTAGTTCGCCGAACCTTACTCGGGCTAATTAAGTACCCTGCTCTAATCAGTGAAACACGCGCCAGTCAAATTCCAGACAGCGTCTCTCATCAACGTCAGCTTCGCGCCCGTGACTGGATGCCTGCCAAGGGGCTCTATAATTGCGATAAATCGCTCTTTGATTGGTTGCTTGAGCCTTTAAGTGAGAATGACAAAACGCTATTTAGCCAAATGCGTGACGAGCAACTCGAAGCGCATCAGCATAAAAAGACCCGCTACAAATCGATTGATTGCTCAATCATGGAGTTGGCTGACGATATTGCTTACGGCGTGCATGATCTTGAAGATGCGTTGGTTCTCGGAATGGTTAATCGCCATCAGTGGATTGAAGGTTCGGCGAGCCATCTATCTGAATGTGGTGACCCGTGGTTTGAAAAGCACATCGATTCCATCACCGAAATGCTCTTTTCAGGTACGCATTACCAACGAAAAGATGCCATTGGCGGCATGGTTAATGCGCTGTTAACTAGCATCTCAGTTAAGCCAGTTGATGCCCCTTTTGAATCTGAGTTATTGTCATTCAACGCTTACCTTGAGCCAACCATGGCCAAAGCGTTAGAGATACTAAAAAGCTTTGTGAGCGAATATGTGATCCAAGTGCCCCACGTTCAAGTGGTTGAGTACAAAGGTCAGCAGATCATCATGGATATCTTTGAAGCACTTAGCGCCGATCCTGAGCGTTTGCTGCCAACTCAAGTCCGTCAAAAATGGGCAAAGAAAGAGAATGAAAGCGAAGGCTACCGCATCATTGCAGATTATATTTCATCGATGACTGACGGCCACGCGAAAAGACTCCACCAACAGCTGTTCTCATCTCACTAATATAGAATGCATAACGTCCACCATCGTCTTAAACCTTGGTGGACGTTATTATTCTGGTTTATCCGGTAAAAACGTTTAGCTTCTCCATCAATTGTGTTTTCTCTTCTTCACTGATGAAACTTGCTTCTATCGCGTTACGAGTAAATTGGGCTAACTCCTCGTTTGTCACATCATGACTCTGTGCTATGGCGAGAAAATTATCCGTCATGTAACCACCGAAATAAGCCGGATCATCAGAGTTAATTGTCACACACAAACCTTGCCTAAGCAGTTCAACAAGATTGTGATCTCTCATCTGAGCAAACACTTTAAGTTTGGTATTTGAAAGAGGGCAAACCGTCAGCGGCATACGCGATTGTGCCAGTTGAGCCACTAACGACGAATCATCTGCGCAGCGAACACCATGATCAATCCGATGTACTTTGAGTAATTCTAAACTGTCATAGATGTTACTAACTGGACCTTCTTCACCAGCATGGGCAACCGCAAGGAAACCTTCCTGATGGGCCTTAGTAAACACACGGGCAAACTTCTCTGGCGGATGTCCTAACTCTGATGAATCGAGCCCAACACCAATGATTTTGTCTTTATGTGGCAAGGCTTGTTCTAGGGTTAAAAAAGCACTCTCTTCATCTAAGTGACGCAGAAAACACATGATGATGCAGCTGGTAATACCGAGCTTTTCTCTGCCATCTTCCAAAGCTTTGTGAATACCATTAATTACCGTATCAAAAGCAATGCCGCGCTCAGTATGGGTTTGTGGATCAAAAAAGATTTCAGTATGAAGCACATTATCTTGCTGGCAACGCAGTAGATACGCCCAAGTCAGGTCATAAAAATCGATTTCATGAGTCAGAACGTTCGCGCCTTGGTAGTAGATATCTAAAAATGATTGTAAATCATTAAACTCATACGCCGATTTCACCTCTTCCGTGGAAGTAAAAGGCAAAGAGATTTTATTGCGCCTTGCTAGAGCGAACATCATTTCTGGTTCTAATGAACCTTCAATGTGTAAATGCAGCTCAACTTTCGGCAATTGTTGAATGTATGTTGTTTGATTCACGCTTGTCTCCTCATAATCTACATGATTAAAACAAGCGCTTTTCTCTTGGAGAATTTTGGCATACAAAGAGAAAAGCGCTATGCACTTTGCTCTTCGTAATCTGAAATTTACGGCTTCAGGTAGAGACTCCCACACCTTATCAGTGGGATTATACGAAGCGTTGCTAAATCAAACTTAGCAACGACGCGACGCATTAAGTCAAAACACTTAACCCATCGCTTGAGATACAGTTTAGTCTGATCTCAGCTTTTTTCGAATTAACTTAGATAGTTTTTCTCAAACACACCTGGCGGCATCTGTTTGATTTGAAACTCAATCATCTGATTAAACGCCTCAACCAATGGCGAGAAATCTTGCTCGGGTTCTAGCAAAGACAAAATATGATACCCCGCTTCTACTGTCGATAAACTGTTATCACTTGGCGCTTTGCGAATCCGATAATTCCCTTGTAGGTTTTCAGGCAAACGAACCAAAGGCAACGCATGTAGATTTTTCGATAGCAACCACATTTTATAGGCTTTCTTCCACGTTCCATCCAACAAGATCACCCTAATGCGCTCATCCTTTTCAAGTTTTTGCGCTACTTCGGTATGCGCCACCGACGTTTCACCAGGATAAAGCACAAAGTGTTGGTAGGAAGTGTCATTGAGTAGCTGATTGAGTGGCTCATGCTCAGTAAAATCTTCGTCAACGAAATAGTGACTGTTCGCCAGTGACAAACTCAGGATACGGGCCGTACCCATAGGTCTGTTTGTTTCGCTCGGATGCTGTAAGATGACCAGCTCTACCTTCGATGGTAAGCTTTGAATCCACTCGCAAATACATGCTTTGAGTGATTTTCCACATTGAGAACAGTATCGGGACATAGAGTGCGCTTATTTCTTTTGTTAATCACTATCAGCTTAGTGTGCCTTGGGCTCCAGTTTGAACCTTTTGCGTCACTATCTGAATGGCATCGCCAATGGATATCAGATGGGCAATGGTGGCGAATCCTATCAGGAAACTTCACCCACACCAACTTTGCGCATTTGGCGATGAATTTAGCCGGGCTTTGGGTCATCACTTTTATCTTTAAACCAAGCGAAAAAAGCCTGCTTGTTATCCTACTCGTAACTAGCCTTGCTGTTGGTCTACTTAACTTCTTCAGCGATATGACCAGCTACGTTGGATTATCTGGCGTTTTACATGGTCTGTTCGCTTATTTCGCGTTACAAGAAGCGCTGCGCGGCCGAAATAGCAGCTGGCTACTGGTTGTGGGTGTAATCGCTAAAGTCACCTGGGAGCTCACCGTGGGCGCATCACAATCGACATCCGATCTTATCCAAGCTCGGGTGGCGGTGGAGTCTCACCTATTTGGCGTAATCAGTGGCTTAATCTTAGCGTTTATGATCAATAAAGTGCCTGTTCTGGCTAAATTAGACCAAAGCCACCAATAATTTCTGTTGATGTTCTAACCTAAAGGGCTCAGAATGGCGCCCTTTTTCTCGTCGAGTAAATTTGCCGAGAGTCATTTCACACAGAGAACAACATATGGGTTTTACCTCCTTAGGCCTTTCTGCCCCGATCCTCAAAGCGATTGAAGAACAGGGTTACGACAAACCGTCTCCAATTCAGGAGCAAGCTATTCCTGCAGTATTACAAGGTAGGGATGTCATGGCGGCAGCGCAGACAGGCACAGGTAAAACGGCTGGCTTTACTCTTCCTATCCTTGAGCGCCTTGATAATGGCACTCGCGTTAAAGGCAACCATGTTCGCGCACTGATCCTTACGCCAACTCGTGAGTTAGCCGCTCAAGTACAAGAGAACGTATTCAAATACAGCCGCCACCAACGTTTAACCTCTACGGTTGTTTTTGGTGGTGTGAAGATCAACCCACAAATGATGAAACTGCGTAAAGGTTGTGATGTGCTGGTTGCAACACCAGGCCGCTTACTTGACCTTTATCAGCAAAATGCGGTGAAGTTTGATCAGCTAGAAGTGCTTGTTCTTGATGAAGCAGACCGTATGTTGGATATGGGTTTCATTCGTGACATTCGTAAGATTCTTGCGCTATTACCAGCAAAACGTCAGAACCTACTTTTCTCGGCGACGTTCTCATCAGAGATTCGTGAACTTGCGAAAGGGTTAGTTAACGACCCAGTTGAAGTTTCAGTGAACCCTGAAAACTCAACCGCAGTGACTATCGAGCAATGCATCTACCCAGCAGATAAGCGCAAGAAAGCGCCAATGCTGGTTAAGCTGATCAAAGATGGCGATTGGAAACAAGTATTAGTCTTCTCTCGTACTAAGCATGGCGCGAACCGCCTATCTCACTACTTGAACGATCAAGGGATCACAGCCGCGCCAATTCACGGTAACAAGAGCCAAGGCGCGCGTACTCGTGCTCTCGCTGATTTTAAATCTGGCGATGTACGTGTTTTGGTTGCAACGGATATTGCCGCTCGTGGTATCGATATCCCTCAGCTTCCACAAGTAGTGAACTTCGAACTGCCGAATGTTTCTGAAGACTATGTTCACCGTATTGGCCGTACTGGCCGTGCAGGTGAGGTGGGCCGTGCTATTTCACTGGTTGAAGCCGATGAAGCCTTTGATCTATTTGGTATCGAACGCTTAATCCAACAAGTGCTGCCACGTATGGAGCTTGAAGGCTTTAAACCGGTAAACGAACTACCAGAGTCAAAATTGGACACTCGCCCAATTAAACCAAAGAAACCGAAAAAGCCGAAGAAGCCGAAAACAGATCATGCAGATGGCCAACGTTCTGGTGACAATGCCCGTGGTAATAAACCAGCAGGTAAAAACAAGCGTCACTTTGGTCATAACAAACCAAATGCAGAAGGCGGTAATAAAGGCAAATCAAACGGCGGCAATGCGAAGCGTGGTGACAACAAGCGCAGCGATGGTAAACCCAACAACCGCTCAGCTAACGGAAAGCCAGCTGGTCGTCGCCCAAACAAGCCAAAAACGCCAAGAAGTAACCCTGCGCAATAAGCTCAGTTAAACAGAATAAAAAAAACGCCCATCTGAGATGGGCGTTTTGCTATCTAGTTCAATCTAAATCAGACAATCGGGCGTTGGCCACGATCAATCAGCTTCATCAATACATTGTCTGCCGCTTCACCAGCCATGCCTGCTAGTTTAGACGTCAGCTTTTTCTTCTCTACGTAATGAATCGCCAATACCGTTTTGTCTTTGCACGCTTCAACAACTAGATCATCCGATGTTTTGATTTCATCAACTAGGCCAAGCTTGTGCGCTTGAGTACCAAACCAGTGTTCACCTGTCGCCACTTGATCTAATTCTAAAGCAGGACGACGCTCACGAATAAAGTCTTTGAATAGATCGTGTGTCTCTTCTAGCTCTTGCTTGAATTTCTCACGCGCTTTATCTGTGTTTTCACCAAACATGGTTAAAGTACGCTTGTACTCACCTGCGGTTAGCTGTTCATACTCAATGTCGTACTTTTTCAGCACTTTATTGAAGTTCGGCAATTGAGCAATAACACCAATCGAGCCCACAATCGCAAACGGCGCTGACACAATCTTATCGGCAATACACGCCATCATGTAACCGCCACTTGCTGCGACCTTATCGACAGAAATGGTTAAAGGTAGGTTCGCTGCTTTTAAACGATCCAATTGTGATGATGCCAAGCCATAGCCATGCACCATACCGCCACCAGATTCCAGTCTTAGCAGCACTTCGTCACCTTCACGAGCCACAGCCAAAATCGCTGTCACTTCTTCACGTAGTGACGCCACTTCTTTAGCATCAATGCTGCCTTTAAAATCAAGAACAAACAGGTGAGGTTCGCGTTTGCTATCCAAGTCACCCTCTTTTGAGGCTTTTTTGATCTCTTTATCGCGTGCTTTGTTTTTCTCTTTTTCTTGCTTCTTCTCAGCCTTATCGCGAGCCTTAATAAATGACTCATCATGTAGGTGATGTTCAAGTTGCTCAACGGTATTTTTATGCTGCTCAGTTAAGTTGGTGATTTCGAGCTCACCCTTTGCGCCACCGCTCTTTCCGCCAACTGCTTTTGCAATAACCAGTATCGCGACAATCGCAACTACCACAGTCACAATCTTGGCCAAAAACAGCCCATAGTCCAACAAAAATTCCAATGTGATATCCCCAATTGTTCGATTTAGTGTATTGTAACCACCATCTTACGGAATCATAAAGTAAATCATTACAATAAGGATACACGTCGTGGATTATTCTATTTCCTCAGATGCCTTGAAAGATAAAGTCATTCTAGTCACAGGTGCAGGCGCAGGCATTGGTAAACAAGCCGCTCTCTCTTACGCCCAGCATGGTGCTACGGTTATTCTACTTGGTCGTACAGTAAAGAAACTGGAACAGACTTATGATGAGATCGAAGCAGCAGGTTATCCTCAACCTGCCATCATTCCACTGGATATGAAAGGTGCGACTAAGCAAAATTATATCGATATGGCTGATACCATTGAAAGCCAGTTCGGTCATTTGGATGGCGTACTCCACAATGCCAGTTTACTTGGCGTTATCAGCCCATTTGACCAGATTGGCGAAGACAGCTTTGATGACATCATGCAAGTGAACGTAAAAGCGCAGTTTTTGATGACACAAGCGCTCTTACCCCTACTGCATAAATCAAAAGAAGCGCGCATTATCTTTACGTCTTCAACAGTTGGGCACAGCGGTCGTGCGTTCTGGGGCTCTTACGCTATATCGAAATTTGCCACTGAAGGTATGATGCAAATTCTTGCGGACGAATTAAGCGATACTCACATTCGTGTTAATGCAATTAACCCAGGGGCAACTCGCACAGGCATGCGCGCTAAAGCTTACCCGGCTGAAGATACTGATTTGTTGAAAACACCACTGGATATCATGCCTTTGTATCTCTACCTAATGAGTTCAGAGAGCGAATCTGTGAACGGTGAATGTATCGACGCACAGCCAAAGAAATAAATTTAATTTCTAACGAAACATCAACGCCTTGAGCTTTAAATTATGGAGCTCAAGGCGTTTTTTTATCCATCCGATCACCTCCCCTCTTGCTGAACATCAATAATAATTTATACTGTATATATATACAGGTAAATTGTTATGTATGAACTGATCGAACACCTTAAACAGAAACAATGGCTTTGGCAGGGCAGCCAAACTCCAGACTCTCAAGAGCACTATTCCACTGGGTATTCGCTGCTTGACCAAAAACTGGAAGGCGGCTTCCCCAAGCATGGCGTTATCGAACTTCAGACACCTCAAGCTATTGGTGAGCTGCGCCTACTGCTGCCTCACTTAAAGCAAACAAGTCAGGAGCGATTGTCCGTTTTTATTCAACCGCCAGGCTATCTATGCGCTGATCAGTTGACTGCACAAGGTATCGATCCGAATAAGATCCTACTCATCTACCCGAAAAGTGAAAAAGAGGCACTTTGGGCTGCAGAGCAGTGTTTAAAAAGCGGTGCGTGCAGTAATGTTTTACTTTGGCAATCAGAGATCGAAGTTCATCATGCTCGCCGCCTGCAAGTGGCAAGTGAAACGGGAGGGTGCCTCTCTTTTCTTTTCAAACATCAACAAAAGAGCCTATTTTCACTACCAGTGAGTTTAAGCATGACACTGCTGCCTCACTCAATGGGCATTGAGATTACCATTACTAAGCGTAAGGGCGGTTGGCCACATGCCAGTTTTGTTCTCGACATGGGTGCGCTATGGCCAACATTAACCGTACAGCCTAAAGATCCTGTCATCATTCCATTTCCGTTACGTAAGCAGGGCTAAGCATGAAACTGTGGATTTACCTTTACTTCCCGACTTTGCAGCTAGATGCGCTCTATTCTGAAGAGTCTCAACACCCTTTGGTCATTGTCGATTCTAAGCGATTTCAAATCGTGCAATGCAACCAGAATGCAACAGATCAAGGCATACAGTTAGGCATGGGATTAGGCAGTGCCAGTGCCCTTTGTCACCAGTTACAAGTGCACCCTTATGATGAAAAAGTCGAGCAACAAACCCTGATTGATATTGCGCAGTGGCTCTACATGGTGACCTCTGACATCGTCCTCTTTGCACCGCAAGGTATTTTATTGAAAGCTACTAATATGCTCTCTTTATACGGCGGGCTAGATGCCTACTGGCAACATGTTTCACGCCATCTAGATAAGCTCAAACTTCGCTTTCATTTTGCTACAGGATTCTCGCCTTTTTCAGCCATTCTCCTCGCAAAATCAGGCTCAAACTTACTCAACCAAGATAAACAAGCGATGGCCGATATCCTTAGCCGCTACCCTATCAGAGCGACGGAACTCGATCATAAGCAAGTAGAAAAACTATCGCGCGTTGGCGTGACTCATATCCAGCAATTACTTGAACTGCCGATGCAAGAGCTTGCTCGTCGATTTGATATTGATCTGGTTAACTACGTAGGCCGTTTAATGGGGCAATTTAAGCACCCAATGACTTTTTATCATCCACCAGAGCGGTTCCAAAGCTATATGGAGCTACTGTTTGATATTGAGAATATTCAATGGTTAGAAAAACCCCTGAGAAAACTGCTCGATAAGTTGGCGCTGTTCCTTACTCTCCGTAACCAAGTCGCTTACGAGCTTCAGCTCACCCTGCACCAGCGTGATCAGCAAGATGGCTCAATCATTTTCACATCCGCCAGTGGCGATTATTTGGCCGAGCGCTGGATGAAGTTGTGCCAATTGACGATGGAACCACTCAAACTTGATGCACCCGTTCAAGGGCTAACCTTAAGCTTAATTCGTGGTGGCGAGCTTGAATCCACCAGCCAAGATATTTTCTCTGGTCATAAAGGGCAACAAAGCGAGCTAGAGCTAATTGGTGTTCTACAAGCGAAATTAGGCAAAGAGAGCGTGCGGAAAGTGGCGCCAAATAATGACCCTAGACCGGAACACGCCACCATCCTTTGTGCGCCCGATGTTCCGATTCCAATCAAGCCTAACTTAAGCCACGCTAGAGCGTACCGCTTTCGCCCTAGCCTAATGCTACCCAAGCCAGAGCCTTTGAACGAGAAAGTATCCATCATTCAAGGCCCTGAACGCTTTGCAACTGGGTGGTGGGATGGCGATGAAATGACAAGAGACTACTTCATTGCACGTAGTCACAGCGGCCGCTGGCTATGGGTATTCCGTAATCAGCAGATGCAGTGGTTTTTGCACGGTTTATTTAGCTAGAGGGCACATGAAATACGCTGAGCTATTTTGCCAAACCAACTTTTCTTTTCTGACTGGTGCTTCTCATGCCGAAGAGCTGATTCTCCAGGCGGATTTTTTACGCTATCACTCATTAGCCATTACAGATGAGTGCTCTGTGGCAGGCGTCGTTCGGGCTTACAGCGCGATGAAAAGCCACCAGCTTGGCATCAAACTGGTGATTGGCAGCATGTTTTGGCTCAACCAAGAGTGCCAAGTGATTCTATTGTGCCCTTCTCGCGAAGCCTATGCCGAGCTGTGTCGAATCATTACCAATGCCAGAAGACGGGCAGATAAAGGGGAATACCAACTCTCCGAATGGGATTTGATGTCTGTTAAGTATTGCTTAATCCTCTGGCTGCCCACTCATCAACAAGATGACCATAAATGGGGGCAATGGTTAGTGCAGCACCACAGTCAGCGTCTCTGGGTTGGCATTCAGCGCCACTTAAATTCTGATGATAAAGACTACCTGACCCACTGTGAACAATTGGCTCATGAACTGTCGCTGCCCATTACGGCTTGTGGTGGGGTTTTAATGCATACTGCTACTCGCTTGCCACTACAGCATATCTTAACGGCAATAAAGCACGGTCAAAGTGTCGACAAGATAGGCTCACAACTGCTCACCAATACCGAACGAACGCTGCGCAGCAAAGAAAAACTCAGCAAATTATTCAAATCTGAGTGGCTACAGGAAAGCATCAACATCGCGGAGCGCTGCGAATTCAGCTTAGGTGATCTTAAATATGAATACCCAAGCGAGCTGGTACCAAATGGAGAAACCCCAATCAGCTACCTCAGAGCGTTGGTTGAGCGTGGAAAGAGGCTGCGTTTTCCTGAAGGGATTCCCAGTCATATAGAAGAGACAATAGAGAAAGAGCTGAGGTTAATTGAAGAGCTCCAATACCCGTTTTACTTTCTTACGATTCACGACATAGTAATGTTTGCCAAACGTAACCAGATCCTTTACCAAGGGCGAGGCTCTGCGGCTAACTCCGTGGTCTGCTATTGTCTTGAGATAACCTCAGTTGATCCAAGGCAGATTTCAGTGTTGTTTGAACGTTTTATCAGTCAAGAACGCGATGAACCGCCTGATATTGATGTCGACTTCGAGCATGAACGCCGCGAAGAGGTGATCCAGTACATCTATCAAAAATATGGCCGAGAGCGTGCTGCTCTTGCCGCAACAGTCATCTCTTATCGATTTAAAAGTGCCGTTCGAGATGTCGGCAAAGCATTAGGAATCGAAGAGAGCCAGCTTGATTACTTCATTAAAAACGTCAATCGCCGTGATCGCTCTTTAGGCTGGCAAGCGCAAATTGTTGAACTAGGTCTACAGCCGGATTCAATCAAAGGTGAACAGTTCATCGCTTTGGTCAATGACATTTTGGGCTTTCCTCGTCACCTGTCTCAACACGTAGGTGGCTTTGTCATCGCTGCAGGCCCACTGTATGAACTCGTGCCTGTAGAGAATGCTTCCATGGCCGATCGCACCGTGATTCAATGGGATAAAGACGATTTAGAGACACTAAAACTTCTTAAAGTCGATGTGCTCTCTTTGGGAATGTTAACCGCCATTCGAAAGTGCTTTGATTTAGTTAAAAAACTGCACAATCAAGAGTTAACCATTGCGGAAATCACCCGTCGACAAGATGATCCTAATGTTTATGGTATGATCCAGAAAGCCGATACCGTTGGCGTATTCCAAATCGAATCACGAGCTCAAATGAGTATGCTTCCTAGGCTCAAACCAGCGACTTACTACGACCTCGTCATACAGATTGCGATTGTACGGCCAGGCCCGATTCAAGGTGACATGGTTCATCCTTTTTTAAAGCGTCGTGATGGCATTGAGCCTGTCACTTACCCTTCGAAAGAAGTCAAAGAGGTTCTGTCACGAACCATGGGCGTTCCTATCTTTCAAGAACAGGTTATTAAACTCGCGATGGTAGCTGCAGGGTTTAGCGGTGGTGAGGCTGATGCACTACGTCGAGCAATGGCCGCATGGAAGAAAAGTGGTGACTTAGTTAAGTTTAAGACCAAGCTAGTGGAAGGTATGCTCAGCCGTGGGTATGAGCTGGAGTTTGCTGAACGTATTTTTGACCAAATACTCGGGTTTGGTGAGTATGGTTTTCCAGAAAGCCACTCCGCCTCTTTCGCTGTACTCGCTTATTGCTCTGCTTGGTTAAAACACTACTACCCAGAAGCTTTTTACACCTCCATTCTCAATAGCTTACCTATGGGCTTCTACAGCGCCTCACAGCTGGTTCAAGATGCAAAACGACACCATGTATTAACCTTACCCGTTTGCGTTAACCAATCGCTTTATGACCATCAAGTGGTGCATTGTGGAGATAAACTCGCCATCCGATTAGGCTTTCGTCAGATCAAAGGACTCAGTAGAGAGAGCGGCAATCAACTGATAAAAGCTCGGGGAAATAAAGGATTTAGTCACCCAAATCAGTTGAAGCACATTGGCCTCAACCGGCGAGATGTGGAACTGCTTGCTTCAGCAAACGCAATGCAATCTATCGCTAACAATCGCTATCAAACTCGATGGGCAATGATGGATTCATTGTCAGACTTGCCCCTGTTTCAGGAGATACAAGAAGCCGACAAAGAACTTGTCTCGGCGCCATCCGATATACAAACACTACTTGAGGATTACGCTTCTACGGGCCTCTCTCTCCAGCAGCACCCGATCACTCTCCTAGATAAAGCTGGAGTATTAGAACATTTTACCCGGATGAATGAGCTCACGAGCAGACCTCATCAATCGTTGGTCACTGTGGTTGGCGTAGTCACAGGAAAACAAGCCCCTGGCACCGCTGCTGGCGTCACTTTCTTTACTCTTGAAGATGACACTGGAAATATTAACGTCGTAGTATGGCAAACCACCGCTCGAGCACAAAAACAGGCTTACCTAACCGCCAAAATATTAATGGTCAAAGGCATCTTAGAGCGCGAAGGAGAGGTGACGCATATTATTGCTGGAAGGTTAATTGATATGACGGACAAACTACAAGGCTTACAAAGTAAATCGAGAGATTTCCATTAATGGCGAGCCTGCGCTGATCTAAAACTCGAAATACAAAAATAGAAAAGGGAGCCGAGGCTCCCTTTTTAATTACCATGTCGACAAGTTAAAACCTGTCTTCAGCTTCCATACTTCTTTTCTTGTATTCCCTGTACAGTAACATGCATAAAGTCATCACAACTTTAGACGTCAGCCATATCATGAATAGGAACTACCTTAAAAATCGATTGAAAAGTTGTATTTAGATAGTAGCGTCATTTCGATTAACAAAATAACACCACAAATATAGCACTTTACCAACAACGAATCATCAACGATTAATAAAATGGAACACTATTTTGTTAAAATATCTCGTAATCTATCTTGAGCGACTTCAACTAATAAATCGGGCTGGAATTTAGATATAAAGCGATCACAACCGACTTTTTTCACCATCGCATCATTAAAGCTACCACTTAACGAAGTATTTAAAGTAACAAACAAATCCTTCATTCGAGGATCAGTACGCACTTCATGCGTTAGCTTATAACCATCCATTTCAGGCATTTCAGCATCGGTAATCATCAACAGCAATTCCTCAACCACATTTTTACCTTCGTCTGCCCACCCCTTAAGTAGTCGCAACGCTTCCAAGCCATCACGACACTCGATAATGTTCAAACCTAGTTGAGACAATGTACCTTTCACCTGCATACGTGCCGTAGAGGAGTCGTCAACAATCAGTACATTGCGCCCAACCATTTCCGCTGCAAGTTCTTCATCCAGAACGCCCTCAGAGATTGAAATATCGTAGTCAATGATCTGCGCCAGTACTTTTTCAACATCAATGATTTCAACAATTTCTAGCTGCTCACCATCATTGACGTGTGTAATAGCCGTCAGGTAGTTCGCTCGACCTGCAGTTTTAGGCGGCGGTTGAATCTCTGTCCAAGCGGTATTGATAATATTGCGTACTTGTCCAACTAAGAAACCTTGAATGGTTCGGTTGTACTCAGTGATGATCAAGTTCTCTTCCTGATTATCAAGTCGAGATGCAGGAAAACCAATCGCCCCACGCAGGTCAATCACAGGGACGGAAACACCACGCAACGAAGCAACACCGGTGATGTGGTGATGTGAACCAGGCATTTTAGTCAAAGGAGGTACTTTGATTACTTCACGTACTTTGAATACGTTAATCGCAAAGATCTGTCTGCTGTTAAGACTGAATAGCAACAGCTCAAGACGGTTCTCGCCGACTAAATTCGTTCGCTGGTCAACTGTATTTAAAACTCCGGACATACCACTTCTCAACCAATGTGTTATATATCAACAGTAGTCTATAGCAAGACTAAGATAAAAAAATAAACCCATACATCACTCAAGATTATATGGGTTTATCTAAAAGATAAAGTAAACCGAGAAATACTAGCCTTCGATCACTTTCATTAGTAGTAAACCATCAAATAACGCTTGTTTTATTAACGCTGCTCCTGGCATGGTCGCTTGTTTGTAGAATCGCGACTCTACCAATTCAAGATCTTGGTGGTAAACCGGTAAGCTCTGCTCTTCAATACATTGCTGAATCGCAGGATAAAGAATTTCTTTGGCTTGGTTAATCGCCCCACCAATTAGAATTTTTTCTGGGTTAAATAAATTGATGACAATAGAAATCGCAGAGCCTAAGTAACGACCCAATTTTTCAACCACATCCACTGCTAGTGGGTCGCCATTTTCTGCCGCCTCACAGATATCTTCGACAGAAATTTCTTCAAACTCAGCTAAAGACGACGTCTCACCATTTGCGATACGTTCAGTGACTTCATTTCGAATAGCTTGTGAACTGGCAACCGTTTCTAAACAGCCTCGATTGCCACAATGACACTGCTTACCGTTTGGATCGATTTGAATATGCCCGAGTTCACCAATGTTACCGTGGCGACCTTGCAATACACGGCCGTCCAAAATAATCCCAGCACCCAAACCGTGGTGAATTGAAATGAGAACCGAGTTTTCATTCTCTTGAGAGTGGCCGAACAGTTTCTCTGCTAGAGCCCAAGCTCGAGTATCATTGGCAATAAAAACAGGAAGCCCAGTTGCTTTGTAGATCTCAGGTCCAAGTGCGAGATTTTCAACGTTATAGTGCGGCATTTGTAGCACCACACCTTGCTCCGAATTTACAAGGCCCGGCAAGGTAATCGCGATGCTTGTCACACGATCAAGTTGGTCAGAATAGGTTTGGAAGAATTCGTCGATCTCATGCAGTAAGCGTGCGAGCACGTCTTCTTGATCAATTTCATGAATGTCTATTTTTGTGTCGATAAGCACATCGCCGCCAAGCTCATGCAAAGCGATCGTCAGATACCCTCGTCCAAGACGCATTGACAAAAACTGCCAGCCTTCATTATTCACCTGCAAACCGACAGCAGGACGCCCACGACTGGTTGCTTCTTGAACCGTCGTTTCATGAATAAGATGCGCTTCAATCAATTCACGAGTGATTTTCGTAATACTTGCTGGTGCAAGTTCACTCTCCTTCGACAAATCGATGCGAGAAATAGGCCCTTTTTGATCAATGAGTTTATAGACCCGTCCAGCATTGACCTGCTTGATATGATCAATATGGCCAGGTTGAGCCATGTACATAGAGTGCTCCAGATATCAACAACTAGGTAATTTTTTTACTTTGCGAAGTAATTGTGAAGAGCTTTGGTAGATCGCCGTGACAAGTGTCACGTATAAACATAATTCTTTGTGTACCTAATCAAATAGCTGAGCCTTTATCACATTTCATGCTCTATTTTTTTGCATAAATAATTATGTATTTTTTCTACCAGACTAAACTAGTTAATAATCAAACAGAGTCAGATCAAGGAGATCATAATGACCTCACCCCAAAGAAGAACAAAGATTGTCTCTACACTAGGGCCTTCTACTGATAAACCCGGAATGCTGGAAGCGATATTAGAAGCTGGGGTCAATGTGGTTCGAATGAACTTTTCCCACGGCACAGCCGATGATCACCGATTACGTGCTACTCGCGTTCGCAATATTGCCGCGAAACTTGGTACTCATGTTGCTATTTTAGGTGATCTGCAAGGACCAAAAATTCGCGTGTCGACCTTTGCGGAAGGTAAAGTCATTCTCAATGTTGGCGACAATTTTACTCTAGATAGCAGCTTACAGCCTGGAGAAGGGAATCAAGACGCAGTTGGCCTAGATTACAAAGCTTTGCCACAAGATGTTACGACGGGCGATATCCTGCTGCTTGATGACGGTCGTGTTCAGCTTAAGGTCATTGGCGTGACAGAAACAGAAGTTAGAACTAAGGTCACCATCGGCGGCGCACTCTCGAATAACAAAGGCATTAACAAGAAAGGTGGTGGCTTGTCCGCAGATGCACTCACCGAGAAAGATAAGAATGACATTAAATTAGCCGCAGAGATCAAAGTCGATTACCTTGCTGTCTCCTTCCCACGCAATGGCGAAGATATGAAGTACGCTCGCAGATTGGCTCGCGATGCTGGTTTACAAGCAAGACTGGTCGCCAAAGTAGAGCGCGCAGAAACCGTTGAATGTGAAGAGAACATTGATGACATCATTCTCGCCTCAGACGCCGTTATGGTTGCTCGTGGTGACCTTGGGGTTGAAATAGGCGATCCAGAACTTGTTGGTGTGCAAAAACAATTGATACGCCGCGCACGTAGCCTAAACAGAACCGTTATCACTGCGACGCAGATGATGGAATCGATGATGGAAAATCCGATGCCAACTCGTGCGGAGGTGATGGACGTCGCCAATGCAGTCTTGGATGGCACCGATGCGGTCATGCTTTCAGGTGAAACCGCTGCAGGTAACTACCCTCTTGAAACAGTACGCTCGATGGCAGAAGTCTGTCTCGGGGCTGAAAAGATGGCGGACGTAAACCGTTCAAGCTATCGAATGGAAGAAGTGTTCGAAAGCAGTGAAGAAACCATCTCGATGTCGACCATGTTTGCCGCTAACCATATGCGTGGCATCAAAGGAATTGTCACCCTGACAGAATCGGGCCGTACTGCGCTTATGACATCACGCCTCAGCTCAGGGCTACCTATCTTCGCCTTGTCACGTAATGAAGCCACCCTGAACCTTACAGCGCTTTACCGTGGTGTTTTCCCAGTCTATTTCGACTCTAAGGGTGATACAGGGTTAGAAACAGCTCAAGCTGCCGTTGATACGCTCAAACAGCGTGGTCTACTCGATGATGGAGATATCGTGATCATCACCCAAGGTGACGTGATGGATGTCGTGGGTTCAACAAACTGTATGCGTATTCTTTCGGCTTAAAGATAAAGGTTAAGCGGTATTGATAGCAAGGGGAGCAATAATGCTCCCCTATTTAATTAGACTGGTTTGGCGAACTGTACTAGCAATGTATGTATCGACGAAATTAAACCCAGCATCTAGGCCCAATTGATAGTCATGCAGCAAATCTTCTTTTTCACTCATCAAAGAATTAGATCGCAATGGCTGGCCCGGCTTGATTTGAATGATGAAACAATCATCTGGAGGCGAATATAAGAAGTCTTGCGTCAATGAATAGGTTTGATAATGCACCATCAGCATATCCGCTAAGCCCGAATCAAACTTATCCCCTAACAAATGACTTAACCGATAAATATCATCAGCCCCAAAAAGCCAGCGCCCCCCATTGAGCGATTCAAGGTGAGGGTGTTCATGCTTATATCCATGAGCTTTAGCTACTTGTTCATTCAGAAACAGATTCCAATCACTTTTCCATTGCGAGAGCTTATCTTGCCAATGGCCTTGAATAGAATTAAAGGAATCTCGAAACCACTCTATCTGTTCTTGATCTGTCACCTCTGGGGTATCTGTGACTAAATCCTCGCCTTCTGTGCGGATCACCACAATACAGCGCGCTTCTTTACGCCACGCTTCTTGAACGGGTATCGATGCTGATACTCCTCCATCCACATAGACGCCATGCTCAAACTCAACCGATTCATTGTACAAACGGGGAATCGCACAGGTAGCGACCAATACCTTCTTCCAATCATCTTGTAACATCGGCAAATATTGATCGATTAAACGAGGCACATCCGTAACTGCGGCATACGCTTCTCTATCCGCAAGAATTCGACGCCCCATATCAATATCGAGCCGATAGGGATAATCAGAAATCTTATCTAACGCCCAATCCAAACCCAAATATTGGCGGCGGCGAATATAACTGAACAAGTGGAAGAATTCAGAAGAAGTGGTGAGATCTAAAATGAAGGATTTACCAATCCCTCTCTGACGGCATAAAAAAGCACATAAGTTCATTGCACCCGCTGAGGTACCATAAAAGGAATGAAAAGGATCGAAATTGGAGAGGAGAAAAGCGTCAAGAACACCAGAGGTAAAAATACCTCGTTGCCCGCCACCTTGTGCGACCAATGCATTTTTACCGCCAGTGTACTTTTTAAATCTTTGGGTATCTAACTGTACAGCAGCGTTAGTAATAACACCGCTATTCTTCATCGAATCACCTAAGCCGTCATAACAGCGACAAGCGAAAATCCGGTGATGATAGCGAGAGCAACCGCAGAGATAATTAGGGCATATTTCAGATTGTGTTCCATAGACACCTCCTTGTTGTTTAACAAAGTAATAACATCACTGTGAAACATCTTCAATTATTGAGTTTTTTTTGTGCTTAATTATGGCGTTAGCATCACAATTAGTAGGTCTACTACTCCATCACAAGGAACAGAATGATCATGCACAAAATCGTGAAACTGACGCTAGGACTACTACTGTGCAGTACCAGCACATACAGTGTGGCAGATCTCTACGTCACTCCTTGGGTTGGCTATACCTTAGGTGGCAGTGTTGAGAATCAAGACGGTGAAGATTTTGACTTAAAAGGCTCCACAAATCTGGCTCTCAGTATCGAGAGTGATTTTGACACTGGTCGTATAGGCTTGTTCTACACACGCCAAGCCACAGAGGTGGAAAAGATCAAACAAGATTCTGATGTTCACTACTTACTGTTTCAAAGCAGCATTCACTACCAGCTTGATGAACAGTTATCATCCTACTTAGGCTTAGGCCTTGGCGGTTCTTATATCGAAGCCGACTGGGTAGACGATAACCTTGGCTTTTCTGCTTCTATCATGGGCGGCTTTGAATACAAGCTCACCGAACAGCTTGCTCTCAATGGACAGGTGCGATGGCTAGGCACCGTGGTCGATAATGACACCACAGGCGTATGTAATCTACCAAGCTCAGGCAGCGATTCTTGTGTCATCCAATTTAAAACTTCATGGATGAATCAAGTATCAACCAACGTTGGAGTAACATGGCGCTTCTAGAGCATTCAGGAGGGGCAGATATTACCACTGCCCCATAATGAGATTAGAAAGTGTATTTGATACCCAGTGCGCCACCAATTTTCAGCTCAGCTCCTGAATAGAGATCAAGCTCTGGGTGGACTTGGCCGTACATGTTCCAGCCTTTAGTTAAGTCCCACTTCAAGCCGAGTGGCACGCGTGCGCCAAAACTCTTGCCTTCCCACTCACTCCAGCCGCCCACACCGACATACCACGAGACCGGTGTATTTGCATCAAACTGACCACCTTTAACAATGTAATCAAAAGCACCGCCATCATTACCTAACGTAAAGCGGTATTGATTATCCAATTCCAAGACGGCACTTAAGCCTTGATCAACCGCCATTCCAACTGAAATATCAGTAGCTTGAGTATCGTTTGCTAATGCAGAAAAAGAACTCAACACCAAAACAGAGGATAACCCGAGACAAGTTTGAATTTTGTTCATGATGACTCTTCCCTTACAGATAAATAAAACAGCGTACAATTATTGAGATTTGTAAGAATAAGATGTCAGAAAAGGGTCAGAGTTAAGCCAGAACCAGGTTGATAAAAACGCAAAAAGGAGGCCGAAGCCTCCTTTAATTAGATGAGTTTAGTGGGAATTAGCCGTTGTTACGGATCCACTCATCCATTTCAGTTTTCAGGTTGTCAGACTTAGTTCCGAAGATAGCCTGTACACCACCAGCTACAACTACTACGCCAGCTGCGCCTAGTTGTTTTAGCTTGTCTTGGTCAACAGCCGCTGTATCAGCTACTGCAACACGTAGACGTGTGATACATGCGTCTAGACCAGTGATGTTTGCTTTGCCGCCAAATGCTGCCACAAGCTCACCAGCAAGTTCAGAGCCAGTCACTGCAGCAGTCTCTTCAGACTCGTCTTCGCGACCAGGAGTCTTAAGGTCCATCGCCTTGATTACAGTGCGGAATACTACGTAGTAGATTGCAGCGTAAACTAGACCAACAGCGATCATCAGACCCATCTTAGATGCATTACCTGATAGAACTAGGAAGTCGATTAGACCGTGTGAGAATGAAGTACCGTGTACAAAGCCTAGAGTATTAGCAACAACGTAAGCAGAACCCGCTAGTAGAGCGTGGATAGCGTACAGTACAGGAGCAACGAATAGGAATGAGAATTCGATTGGCTCAGTAATACCTGTTAGGAATGAAGTTAGAGCAGCAGATGCCATGATACCCATTACTTTCGCACGGTTCTCTGGTTTAGCAGAGTGAGCGATAGCGATAGCAGCAGCAGGTAGACCGAACATCTTGAACATGTAACCACCCGCTAGTTGACCGAAGCCATTACCAGCAGCACGAGATGCTTCATCAGCAACTAGGTAACAAGTTAGTACGCCGTTTTGAGTTTCACCCGCAGCGTTCACACAAGTACCTGCTTCGAAGAAGAATGGTACGTTCCATACGTGGTGTAGACCGAATGGGATTAGAGAACGTTCGATGATACCGTAGATACCAAACGCAACTTGTGGGTTCTGGTGAGCAGCCCAATCAGAGAACGCAGCAATAGCACCGCCAACTGGTGGCCATACGATTGAAAGTAGGATTGCAAGACCGATTGCAGAGAAACCAGTGATGATTGGCACAGCACGCTTACCAGCGAAGAAGCCAAGGTATTCTGGAAGTTGAATCTTGAAGAAACGGTTGAATGCCCAAGCAGCAACACCACCGACTAGGATACCACCTAGTACACCAGTATCGATTTTTTCAACGCCCATTACGCCAGCCATTACGCCTAGAGTAGCCGTCATGATGCCGTAGCCAACGATTGCAGCAAGACCTGCTACACCGTCGTTGTTAGTAAAGCCAAGTGCAACACCCACAGCAAATAGCAAAGCCATTTGACCGAATACTGAGCCACCAGCTTGTTCCATTAGGTTAGAAACGATTTCTGGAATGAAAGGAAGGTCTGCTGCACCGACACCAAGCAAAATACCCGCAACTGGTAAAACTGATACTGGAAGCATCAGTGACTTACCAACTTTCTGCAGGCTAGCAAAAAGGTTCTTAAACATGTTTATGCTCCTGATAAAAATAAAATAGTTATATGGGTACTAACGGCACACCCCCGCAGCCTTAAATGTTAGCACCCAGAAAAAATGTAACCACTTATGTCACTATATTTTCTGGCTCTAAATATATATTGCGGGTTAACGGTCTTGCTAGCGGGTTACGAAATTAAATTTCAAACTAATAGATAGATCACAGTAAAAGCTGTGTACTGAAATGCTTTACACGCAACTCAAGTTATTGTTTTTTATTGAGTATTGTATAAATTTGATTAATTTTACTGGGTAAATAAAATAGATGTCATTGTTATTTTATGTAACAAAATTACGACACGGTCTTTTTTAACTCTCAAGTTCAACAAAAATAGTAAACAAGGCGATTTAAGCGATTGCGTGTGATGCCGGTTACAAAAAAAAGGAGCTTGCGCTCCTTTTTTAATCATTTCTCATTTTCTATCTCAAAAAAAGATTTCTGAAGTTTTCGGTGGTTTTTTCACCAACTTCACCTAATGAGACCCCTTTCAACTGGGCAATGTATGAAGCAACCTCAACAACGTAAGCTGGTTGGTTCTGTTTTCCACGATGAGGTATTGGTGCTAAGTATGGGGAATCCGTCTCTATCAAGAGCCTTTCAAGAGGCAATGCTTTCACAACTTCCTTTAGCTCTGTCGCTTGACGGAAAGTCACGATACCTGAAATAGAAATGTAGAAACCGAGATCCATTGCCGCTTCAGCAAATGGTAGATCTTCAGTAAAACAGTGAATAACACCGCCACATTTGTCCGCACCGCCATTCTTAAGAATATCGAGGGTATCTTGTCTTGCGTTGCGAGTATGGATGATAAGTGGCTTGTTCAGCTTTACCCCTAGCTCTACCTGCTGTTCAAACCTTAGTTTCTGTAGCTCTGCGGTTTCTGGCTGATAGTGATAGTCTAACCCTGTTTCACCAATCGCAACCACACGCGGATGCGCTGCATATTCATGAAGTTGGTCTAGAGCAAAGCCACTTTCAACATCCAGTGGGTGAACTCCACAAGAGGCATACACGTTATCATAAGGTTCGATCATGCTTAGCATATTAGGGAAAGAGTCGAGTGTGACACCGACTGACAACAACTCTTTGACGTTTGCCGCTTTCGCTTTTTGAATCACATCTTCGATGCCTTGATGCAAATCTTGATAATCTAACTTGTCTAAATGACAGTGTGAGTCTACGAACATGTTTCCTCGTTAAACTTAAATAACCAATCTAATATGAGCAATTCGCCATTAAGGCCTGAATGCTCACGAAGTTGCTCAATTAAATGCCCAAGAGATTCTGTCTGTTGATAAAGTGCGACATATTCAACAGAGGCGGCTAATGGCTTACTACCAGGCAGAAATGATGCCATATCCAACCCGAAGTGACTCTTTTGCGCATCCGTCAACAAATACCAAAGCCAATGTAGAGCATCCGGTTCAGCAACAATATCCTTTGCCAGTTTCAAAGCATCGCCCTGCCCTTTAACCCAATCTAGCAATTGAGCCTCAAGCGTTAAGTAGACGTCGGTTTTACCCGCCTCAACAAATTCTAAAGTGCTTAAAGGTGCATTGCGGTTTAAGTGAGCCGCATAAACCGGAATTTCACCTTTCGCTTCAATACTTAGCCAATCTGTTACTGTTTTCGAGTCTGGTGATGCTAAATGCCACTGCTGACAACGACTCGTAATCGTAGGCAAAAGGCCGTTAGCTCGATGAGTCACCAACAAGAACATGCATCGCCCTGAAGGTTCTTCTAACGTTTTTAATAACGCATTGGCGGCAGACTCGTTCATCGCTTCCGCGGGTTCAATGATGAATAAGCGCGTTCCAGCCAGCTGAGAAGACTCTTGAGCTTGACGGTTACAATGGCGAATCTGCTCTACCGTGATCGCCTTGCCTTCTTTCTCTGGCTTAACAATATGAAAATCTGGATGACTGCCAGATTTCATTAACTGGCAGCTATGGCAGAAACCGCACGCCTCGTTATCATAGTTGCTACACATCACAACACGGCTAAACAAATCGACCAATTGCTCAGATCCTAACCCTGGCTCTGCAATCAACATTGACGCATTAGAAAAGCGCCCAGCTTCCAAGCTTGTTTGCCACTCTTGCCAAAGTTGCGTTAACCATGGGTATAGCTTGTCCATTACTGAGCACCTAACCAAGAACAGAGCGCAGCTTTAATATCGCCAGCGACTTGGTCAATGCTTTGTTCAGCGTTCACAACCAATACCGAATCGTCATTACGAGCCAACTCAAGGTAGCGATCTCGAGTACGGTCAAAAAAGCTCATATCCATTTTTTCGATACGATCAAGTTCACCACGACCGCGAGCACGCTCAAGACCAATACGAGGATCCAAATCGAGATAAATAGTAAGGTCTGGTTTAAAGTCACCAAGCGTTGTTTGCTTAAGTGCTGCCATCGTCTCTTTCGCGATCTGACGACCACCACCTTGATAGGCTTGGGAAGACATATCATGACGATCACCCACCACCCATTGACCTTCTGCTAACGCTGGCTTGATGACGTTCTCAACCAATTGAACTCGAGCCGCATACATCATCAACAGTTCGGTCATATCTTGCAGCACTTCACCTTCATGATCTTGTTTCACTAAGGTTCTAAGCTGTTCTGCCAGAACTGTACCACCAGGCTCACGAGTGTTTCGGATGTTATCGATACCAGATTGTTTTAATGTCTCTAATACCGCGTTGATTGCTGTGCTTTTACCCGCGCCTTCAAGGCCTTCGATCACGATAAATTTAGCTTGTGTCATTTTTTGCTTCTTAATTGTTTTAAATAGGCACGAACGGCACGATTATGCTCGGCTAGTGACTTAGAAAATACGTGTCCACCTGTACCACTCGCCACAAAGTATAGATATTTACTTGATTCTGGGTTTAAAGCTGCTTCAATAGAAGCCTCACCCGGCATTGCGATTGGCGTTGGCGGCAGGCCAGAAATAGTATAGGTGTTGTAAGGCGTTGGCGTGCGCAAATCTTTCTTACGAATGTTGCCATCATATTTATCGCCCATTCCATAGATAACTGTCGGATCGGTTTGCAGACGCATCCGTTTATTCAATCGGTTTACAAATACCGAAGCGACACGCTCTCGCTCTTCTTCTACAGCCGTTTCTTTTTCAATAATGGATGCCAGAATCAAAGCTTCATAAGGAGTCTTCAAAGGCAACTTATCTTGGCGCTTTTCCCATTGAATATTTAATACTTGTTGTAACTTGCTAGAAGCGCGCTTAAGGATATCAAGATCGGAGGTACCAAAGGTGTAGTGGTAGGTCTCTGCCAAAAGCAACCCTTCTAACTTCTCATGCTCTAAACCGAGTTTCACTGCAATATCCGCTTCACTTAAACCCGTTAGCTCATGCTCTAAATGTGAAGCGCCAACCAATGCTTCTCGCCACTCTTTGAAAGTAGAACCCTCTAAAAACGTAATAGCGAATTGGTGCTCTTTACCTGACTTTAGTAGTTCTAGGGTCTGAGTTAAATTCAAGCCTGGTTGCAAAAGGTATGTACCCGCTTTCAACTGCGTCAATTCAGGGTGAAGACGGCGAACTAAACGAGAAACATCGTTGCTTTCAATCCAACCTTGCTCGGTCAATTGTGCTAAAACGCGATTAAAACTCGTTCCAGATTTCAGAGTAAAGATTTGATCTTGTTCGATTTGAAGTGGCTGAGTTACGTACTGCTCCACTTGCTTCGTAATGTATCCGTAGCCCGTCGCTGCAATCATCGCAGCCAGAGCTAGGAAAATAGTGATCTTTTTAATCACGGAAGGGGGTTCTCCTGAATTTTTCTTGTTATATTTCCAATTGAAAACGTTTGTTCACCAATAGCCGTCACTGGTGCAACCTCTAATATCGAGTTGGTGATAAAAACTTCATCTGCTGTTAAAAGTGCATCTAGCTCAAAATCACCTTGAACCAAATTCAGCGATAAGTTTTCAAGGCGCTCGATAACAACCCGGCGCATCACGCCCGCAACACCAGCAACACCTAAGTTTGGAGTAAACAAAGTATCGCCTTTGCACCAAAAGAGATTCGCCATAGTCGTCTCGACAACATGCCCATTGCAATCTAGCGCAACGCCATCATCAAAACCTTGCTGTTCGATATCTGCTTTTAACAATACTTGTTCAAGACGGTTGTTATGTTTGTGCCCAGCTAAGAGCGGGTTAATTCCCAACCTTTTACTGCACACTCCCAGTGCGATTCCATCTCGACTCCATTGTTCATAATGAGCCGGGAAATGAAAGGCGCTAATGGTAACATTTGGTGAGGGTACTTGAGTAGGGCTATATCCCCTCCCCCCTTCACCGCGGCTAATATGCAGTTTGAGTCCGGCTTTAGGATCAGAGTAGGCCATCTCAGCAAGCCAACTTTCGATCAAAAGCCAATCAGGTTTCGCAATCATCAGCGCATCAAGACAAGCATCCATACGTGCTTTGTGTTTCGGCCAATACTGAATTTCACCATTACGGGTCAACATGGTAGTAAAACATCCATCACCATATTGAAAAGAGCGATCGGCGATAGAGACGGTACTGGCACGTTCGCCATTAAACAAATACATGGCATTCCTTTGTCATCTGATGAAAGTTGGTAGGTATTAAATAACAAAACGGCTTAATGCCAAAGCATTAAGCCGTTTAATATTCATTTGCGGCGGTATTCTTTAGATTTTTTTAAATACTAAAGAACCGTTTGTACCGCCAAAGCCGAATGAGTTACAGATAGCGTAATCCATTTCAACTTTTTTCGCTGTGTGTGGAACAAGGTCAATATCAAGACCTTCTTCTGGGTTGTCTAGGTTGATCGTTGGTGGAACGATTTGGTCAACAAGAGACATCACAGTGATGATCGCTTCTACTGAACCAGCAGCACCTAATAGGTGACCAGTCATAGACTTAGTTGAAGAAACCTTAACTTGTTTAGCACCCTCTTCACCAAGAGCACGCTTAACACCTTTGATTTCAGCAACATCACCCGCTGGTGTTGAAGTACCGTGTGCATTAACGTAACCGATTTGAGTACCTGTTACACCAGCATCACGCATCGCAGCTTCCATTGCTAGCGCGCCACCTGAACCATCTTCACTTGGTGAAGTCATATGGTAAGCATCGCCAGACATACCGAAACCAACAAGCTCAGCGTAAATCTTCGCACCACGAGCTTTCGCGTGTTCGTACTCTTCAAGAACCATCACACCAGCACCATCGCCAAGAACAAAACCATCACGGTCTTTATCCCATGGACGAGACGCTTTTTGTGGCTCATCGTTACGAGTAGAAAGCGCTTTAGCTGCACCGAAACCTGCCATGCCAAGAGGCGTAGACGCTTTTTCAGAGCCACCAGCTACCATTGCATCCGCATCACCGTATGCAATCATACGAGCTGCGTGACCAATGTTGTGCAAACCGGTTGTACACGCCGTCGAGATCGCGATGTTAGGACCGCGAAGACCACGCATAATAGATAGGTTACCTGCAACCATGTTAACGATGGTTGATGGAACGAAGAATGGGCTCACTTTACGAGGACCTTTACCAACAAGTGCTGTATGGCCAGTTTCGATCAACTCAAGACCACCAATACCAGAACCGATTGCAACGCCTACACGCGGCGCATTTTCTTCGTTAATTTGTAAACCAGAGTCATCTAGAGCTTGGATACCCGCAGCGATACCGTACTGGATAAATAAATCCATTTTACGTGCATCTTTCTTCGACATGTATTCAGTACAGTCAAAATCTTTTACTAGACCTGCGAAACGGGTAGAGAAATTTTCAGCATCAAAGTGCTCGATATTTACGATACCACTTTGACCTGCTAGCAGGGCTTTCCATGATGATTCTACGGTGTTGCCTACCGGTGACAACATACCCATGCCAGTGACAACAACACGACGCTTGGACACGATTTTATTCTCCGGGTTTGAAATGATTCTATGGAAGGATAGAAGTGTTAAAAAGAACACAGGCGGCCAGAAGGCCGCCTGGGAGAGATATTACTGAGCGCTGTTTACGTAGTCGATTGCAGCTTGAACAGTAGTGATTTTCTCAGCTTCTTCGTCTGGAATCTCAGTATCGAATTCTTCTTCTAGAGCCATTACTAGTTCAACAGTGTCTAGAGAATCAGCACCTAGATCATCAACGAATGAAGCTTCGTTTTTAACTTCAGCTTCGTCTACACCTAGCTGTTCAACAATGATTTTCTTTACGCGTTCTTCGATGTTGCTCATTTTTCTTTTCCTTTACAGATTTCGCTCAATGCGATGATTCCGTAGTTTATTCGAACTACTGAAAGTTGCAAGAGGGACCTTGCTGGTCAAACCACAATTTTAGCGAATTTAACCGAAATTCAATACATTTTTGACTTAAATCATGCACAAATCTTGCGCACGTTTATGTCAATCATCACCAAATATAGGCTATTTTAGTGACAATCCATACCCCAAAGGATGACATTTCATGGAAATTGACGATATATGCAAAGTTTTGAGTGTTCTTTTGCTAAAAAGTTCACATTCTCTGCGTAATCTGTCAATTACACCATGTACATACCACCATTTACATGCAAAGTTTCACCTGTAATGTACGCCGCTTCTGGTGAAGCTAGGAATACAACTGCAGATGCAATTTCACGTGGGTCACCTAAACGACCAGATGGAACGTTAGCAAGCGTTGCTGCACGTTGGTCATCATTCAGTGCTTTTGTCATATCAGTTTCGATGAAACCCGGAGCTACGGTATTCACTGTTACGCCACGAGAAGCCACTTCACGTGCCATAGATTTAGTGAAGCCAATCACGCCAGCTTTTGCCGCTGCATAGTTCGCTTGACCTGCGTTACCCATAGTACCGACTACAGAACCTACGTTGATGATACGACCAGCGCGCTTTTTCATCATACCGCGAAGAACCGCTTTAGACATACGGAAGATCGGTGTTAGGTTAGTATCGATGATGTCATCCCACTCAGAATCTTTCATACGCATAAGTAGGTTATCGCGCGTGATACCAGCGTTGTTTACTAGAATATCAATCGCACCAAACTCATCATTGATTGTTTTAAGCGTTGCTTCAATTGATTCTACGTCAGTCACGTTAAGCGCTAGACCTTTACCGTTTTCACCTAGGTATTCGCTGATTGCTGCAGCGCCGCCTTCAGACGTTGCTGTACCGATTACTGTTGCGCCACGCTCAACAAGTAGTTCAGCAATTGCACGGCCAATACCACGGCTTGCACCGGTAACTAGGGCAATCTTGCCTTCTAGATTCATCATGTTCGTTATTCCTTTGATCTGTAAATTACTTCGCAGCTTCTAAAGATGCAGCATCATTCACTGCAGCGCCACTTAGCGTTTTCACGATACGTTTAGTTAGACCGCTCAGAACTTTACCTGGGCCTAATTCAAGAAGTTTTTCTACGCCTTGCTCGTGCATTAACTGTACGCTCTCAGTCCAACGAACTGGGCTGTACAATTGGCGAACAAGCGCATCTTTAATTTTTGCTGGATCCGTTTCAGCTGTAACATCAACGTTGTTGATTACAGGCAGTTGCGGAGCATTAAATGTTAGTTCTTCAAGCGCTACAGCAAGCTTGTCGGCTGCTGGTTTCATAAGAGCACAGTGAGAAGGAACAGAAACTGGTAGTGGAAGCGCACGTTTAGCGCCCGCTTCTTTACATAGTGCACCAGCACGCTCTACCGCATCTTTGCTACCAGCGATAACAACTTGGCCTGGAGAGTTAAAGTTTACTGGAGAAACAACCTCACCTTGCGCCGCGTCTTCACATGCTTTAGCGATAGACTCGTCATCAAGGCCAATAATTGCGAACATCGCGCCAGTACCTGCTGGTACTGCTTCTTGCATTAATTGGCCACGAAGCTGAACAAGTTTGATCGCTTCTTTAAAGTCGATAACACCAGCACATACCAATGCTGAGTATTCACCTAGGCTGTGACCCGCTAAATTCGCTGGTTGCTCTAGGCCAAGCTCTTGCCATACACGCCAAATTGCAACCGAAGATGCCAACAATGCTGGTTGAGTACGGTGCGTTTGATTCAGATCTTCAGCCGGACCATTTTGCACTAGTGCCCAAAGATCATAGCCAAGAGCATCAGACGCTTCAGCAAATGTTTGTTTAACTACGTCATACTGTTCACCAAGCTCTGCAAGCATACCAACAGCTTGTGAACCTTGACCCGGAAATACGATAGCAAACTTGCTCATTTTCTTTTCCTTAAAACCGTTTCTTTAAATAAAAGAAGAAAGAAAAGATGCCACGAAGGCATCTTAATTTTTGAAATATGGGTTTAGAACTTAACTAGCGCAGAGCCCCAAGTAAAGCCACCACCGAACGCTTCAAGAAGCAGTGTTTGGCCACGCTTGATGCGCCCATCACGTACCGCTTCATCCAGAGCTGTCGGTACCGTCGCAGCAGATGTATTACCGTGCTTATCTAGTGTGATGACGACTTGATCAAGCGACATAGATAGCTTTTTCGCTGTCGCAGAGATGATGCGGTAGTTCGCTTGGTGTGGGACTAACCAATCTAGCTCAGATTTATGCATGTCGTTCGCAGCCAGTGTATCTTTCACTAGCTTAGACAGCTGAGTTACCGCGACCTTGAACACTTCGTTGCCTGCCATATGCAGCCATTTGTCCGCATCTTTACCACGTTCAGGCACTTCCAAACTTAGTAGTTCACCAAAGCGTCCATCAGAGTAGATATGAGTCGACAAAATGCCTGGCTCTTCGCTTTGACCAACAACCACAGCACCTGCTGCATCACCAAACAGAATGATGGTAGAACGGTCTGTTGGATCACAGGTTTTAGAAAGCGCATCTGCACCAATGACTAGCACGTTCTTGCACATGCCAGATTTAATGTGCTGATCCGCAACAGAAAGTGCGTACACAAAACCAGAACACGCCGCTGCTAAGTCAAATGCTGGGCAACCTTTGATTTCTAGTTTCGCTTGCACTTGACAAGCAGAAGAAGGGAAAGTATGACTACCGCTCGTTGTAGCAACGATAATCAAGTCGATATCGTTTTTATCAATGCCCGCCATCTCAATAGCGTTTTTAGCAGCGATATAGCCCATATCCGCAACGGTTTCATTTTCCGCAGCAATGCGACGTTCTTTAATACCGGTACGAGTTACGATCCACTCATCATTTGTATCTACCATTTTCTCTAGATCTGCGTTTGTACGCACCTGAGATGGCAGGTAGCTGCCAGTACCTAAAATTTTGCTATACATGAAGACTAATAATGCCTCTCGAGTAAAACCGCTTCCAAACGATCGCTAATACGGCTGGGTACTTGTCGTTGGACCTCGTGTAACGCCTCACCAATTGCATTGATGACCGCGTTTACGTCAGCACTTCCGTGGCTTTTAATGACAATGCCGCGCAATCCTAGCAAACTTGCGCCGTTATACTGGTCGGGGTTCAGTGTTTTTAGTTCATTAAATAGCGAAGAAAATAATTTTCTTGCAATCCAACCCTTTATAGATGAGGTCATCATACTCGATTTCAACTTATCGATAAAAAGCTGAGCGGTGCCTTCACAGGCTTTTAAACAAACATTACCCACAAACCCATCACAGACAACGACATCTGCAGCATCGTGTAATAACTGGTTACCTTCGATATAGCCAACAAAGTTGACGGAATGCGTACTAGAAAGCATCTCTGCACAACGTTTAACAAGATCGTTGCCTTTGATTTCCTCTGCGCCAATGTTGAGAATCGCGACTCTAGGCGGCTTTTGCAAGTACTGTTCGGCTATAGCGCTGCCCATTACTGCAAATTGGAAAAGAGAGTCAGCATCGCTTGAGACATTAGCACCTAGATCAAGCATCCAAGTCTTATTGCCTGACGCAGTTGGCAGAGCAGAAATTAAAGCTGGGCGTTCGATACCCGGTAGCAGCTTCAGTCGGAAACGAGATAGTGCCATTAGAGCACCGGTATTCCCGCCGCTAACACACGCATCTGCATCTCCTTGTGCAACAGCGTCAATCGCCATGCCCATAGAGGTGCCATTACTATTTCTTAGTGCAAGAGATGGTTTTTCTGAGTTGGAGATCACTCGGTCACTATGCTGAATACTCAAACGGGTATCTGGCTGATAACCAAGGGAAGATAATTGAGACGTGATCGCAGTTTGATCACCGATTAGGATCACTTTAAGCTCTGGGAAATGCGACAGTGCCTGCACGGCGGCAGGCACTGTTACGCGAGGACCGAAGTCCCCGCCCATTGCATCAAGTGCAACGGTTATATTTTGCAAAGGGTCAACCTTACTTGTTGATAACCTTTTTGCCACGGTAGTAACCTTCAGCAGTTACATTGTGACGTAGGTGAGTTTCACCTGAAGTTGCGTCTACAGATAGTGCAGCTGTAGTTAGGGCATCGTGTGAACGACGCATACCACGCATTGAACGTGATTTCTTGCTCTTTTGTACGGCCATTGACCCTACTCCTATGTAAGTTCTTAAAGAATTACTTCTTTAAGCTTTTTAAAACGTCAAATGGATTCGGCTTCTCTTCTTCCACAATTTCTTCTGGAATCTCACCAAACACCATATTATCTGAATCAACGCTACAGTCCGCTTCATCGTGCATTGCAATTTGAGGCAAGTTTAGAATGAACTCGTCTTCAACTAACTGTATTAGGTCTAACTCACCGTACTCGTTCAGATCTACCAAATCGTACTCTTCCGGTGCTTCCTCTTCAGTCTTCTCACCTTTGTAAGGTGTATAAGTGAATTGGACATCGCACTCATGTGCGAAAACCTCATTACAGCGCTGACACTCTAAGTCGACTACGATGTTAGCTTTACCAGAGATAACAACGAGTCGCTGCTCATCTAAGTCAAATGACAGTGACACTTGGGCGTCGCGTTTAACGCCTTCAACTGATTCCTCTAGGCGCTTAAAGAGACTTACTTGAATAATACCTTCAACATCAAGTCGCTTTTGAGCAGCGCGCGTCGGATCAATCGTACGCGGTATTTTTACCTTTTGCATAGGGCGCGAATTCTATCTTCCAAATCGTTTAGAGTCAAAGAAAAAGGGCAAAAAGTTGTACTTTTTTTCCTTATCAACGAGAGAGCTAGTATCACAACCATAATATCGATTAAGCTCGCACTAACCCGCTGTTAGATTGTAAATTAAAATGCCAAATTACCAACTAGTTTTAGCCTCAACTTCACCATATCGCCAACAACTGCTCAATAAACTAGCAGTTCCCTTCATCACAGCATCACCAAACTTTGATGAGACACCATTGCAAGAGGAAACGCCCGTTGATCTGGTAAAAAGGTTGGCTATAGGCAAAGCTGTCTCCTGCTCTGTACAACAACCGAGCTTGGTGATCGGCAGTGATCAAGTATGTGTTATCAATGATCAAATCATCGGCAAGCCGCACACTCGTGAGAAAGCTATTGAACAACTCACTCAACAAAGTGGGCAATCCATTCAATTCTATACTGGCCTTGCGCTATATAATTCGAACACTAAGCAAGTCGACGTGAAAGTAGACACCTTCACAGTCCACTTCCGTCATTTAACGGAACAACAAATCGTCAATTATGTTGATAAAGAAGAACCCTTTTATTGTGCGGGTAGCTTTAAAAGCGAAGGTCTAGGCATTGCATTGTTTGAACGGCTCGAAGGGAAAGACCCGAATACGTTAGTTGGACTGCCGCTGATCGACTTAATTGATATGCTTGAAGCGCAAGGGTTTGAAGTGCTTTAACGTAATGTGAGTAGACTAAGTAACGCTCCTAGCCCAACTATTGTGTCATCCTCGAGAGTGAGGAACGAACGAGTTGAAGATCTCTAGAAGCGAGTCGAAAATCTAAAGAGATTACCTACTCGCTCCTTAGTCACTCTTTGGAATGACGCTTTATAGCTTACGCAGACCAGCCAACGCTTTCTCTAACTTGGCTTCCATTGGCGCATTAATCTCCATCCACTCATCATTTGAAGGGTGTTGGAACTTGATGTTTGCAGCATGCAAGAACAAACGATCTAAGCCAACTTTTCCGGTATAGGCATCAAAGCGACGGTCACCATAGCGGTCATCCCAAGCAATTGGGTGACCAGTATATTGAGCATGAACACGAATCTGGTGTGTACGACCAGTAATCGGGCTCGCTTGAATCAGCGTCGCGTCGTCAAACTTCTCAATAATTTTAAAACGAGTCTCTGACGGTTTACCGTTTGGATTAACACGTACAATGCTGTTCACTTCGTTCTTCAAAAGTGGTGCGTTTACGACTTTGCAGCTGCTCTTCCACTCTCCCATCACCAAGGCGAAGTAGAATTTACGCACAGTTTTCTCACGAAACTGAGCTTGAAGATGGCGCAAAGCCGAGCGCTTTTTGGCAACCAATAAGATGCCAGAGGTATCGCGGTCAATGCGGTGGACGAGTTCCAAAAAGCGCGCTTGAGGGCGTAGTGCTCGCAACGCTTCAATCGCACCAAATTTCAAACCACTACCGCCATGCACTGCTGTGCCTGATGGCTTATTAAGGATCAACATATGATCGTCTTCAAAGATGATCATATTCTCCAACTCTGCCACCTTATTTAGCTTAGTGCTTGGGGCTACTTCATCTGCTTTCTCTTCGATAGTCACAGGTGGAATACGAACCAAATCGCCTGCTTGAAGCTTGTATTCAGCCTTAACACGCTTTTTGTTTACACGTACTTCCCCTTTACGCAAGATTCGATAAACCATGCTTTTAGGAATACTTTTCAATTGGTTGCGTAGAAAGTTATCAATACGCTGACCAGCCATATCTTCGTCTATGTCGACAAATTGGACTTGGGTTCTAATTTCGCTCATGCCGATATTCTATCATTCAAAGTTGCGCGGAATCACATTTTCTTCGCAACAAACTAGAAAATTGCTCGATTAGAATGAATTTCGACTCCGCTACGAATGAAATTTCATCAATTTAATTACAATTTTCAAAAACTTCCCCAATTATAAAATTAAAACAGTGACTTACATGAAATAAAATCACCTTTTTTAGCGAATTATTATAAAGCAGATTGCTGACTTTATTGGGTACTGCTATAGTTCACACCTGCAATAAAGGATTCGGTTGCATTTTAATCAAACCCTATCATTTTAGAGCAAGTAAGTGAGTAGCAAGCCAATTTACCAAAATGCAGCACACGGCGTAAGACATTTTCGAAATAGGCGAATCTTGAAGCCCTACTCATAGCTCAATCACGATGAGTATTTACCGCCATATATGCGGCTCACAAGCAATAACGAGTTTGTGAGACTGAAGTGCCCGCGAGCATCCCTCCAGCCGGGAGGCTGCAACGAAATAAGCCATGGGATCAGGCACCGTGATAGAGAAAAAAGGCGACAAGAAAAACAAAAAATGACAACGAGATTTATCAATGAAAAGAATGTTAATCAACGCAACTCAAAAAGAAGAGTTGCGTGTCGCTTTGGTTGATGGCCAGCGACTTTTCGATCTAGATATCGAAAGTCCAGGTCATGAATCGAAAAAAGCGAATATCTACAAAGGACGTATCACCCGCATCGAACCAAGTCTAGAAGCAGCCTTCGTTGACTATGGTGCAGAAAGACACGGTTTCCTCCCTCTTAAAGAAATTGCCCGCGAATACTTCCCTGAAGGTTATACCTACCAAGGCCGTCCAAGCATTAAAGAAGTGCTAACTGAAGGCCAAGAAGTGATCGTACAAGTTGAGAAAGAAGAACGTGGTAGCAAAGGCGCTGCCTTAACTACTTTCATTTCTCTTGCTGGTAGTTATCTTGTTCTTATGCCAAACAACCCTCGTGCGGGCGGTATTTCTCGCCGTATCGAAGGTGACGAGCGCACTCAACTTAAAGCTGCACTAAGTACACTAGAACTGCCTCAAGGCATGGGTCTAATCGTACGTACTGCTGGTGTTGGTAAGAGTGCTGAAGAACTAGAATGGGATTTAAACGTACTTCTGAACCACTGGGGCGCGATCAAGCAAGCTTCTGATTCGAATGCAGCACCTTTCCTTATCCACCAAGAAAGTAACGTTATTGTTCGTGCAATTCGTGACTACTTGCGTCGTGATATCGGTGAGATCCTTATCGACAGCAACACAATCTACGAACGTGCTCTTGAGCATATCAGTCTGGTTCGTCCTGACTTCGTAAGCCGTGTTAAAAAGTACGATGGCGAAGTTCCACTATTCAGCCACTACCAAATCGAAAGCCAAATCGAATCTGCGTTCCAACGTGAAGTTCGTTTACCTTCTGGTGGTTCAATCGTTATTGACCCAACAGAAGCGCTGACTTCTATCGATATCAACTCAGCTCGCGCAACTAAGGGCGGCGATATCGAAGAAACAGCACTGAACACGAACTTAGAAGCCGCAGACGAAATCGCTCGTCAACTGCGTCTACGTGACCTAGGTGGCCTAGTGGTTATCGACTTCATCGATATGACACCAGTTCGCCACCAGCGTGAAGTAGAAAACCGTCTGCGTGATGCCGTTCGAATGGACCGTGCTCGTGTTCAAATCGGTCGTATTTCTCGCTTTGGTCTACTTGAGATGTCTCGTCAACGCCTAAGCCCGTCTCTTGCGGAAGCTAGCCATCATATCTGTCCTCGCTGTACGGGTACTGGTGTGGTTCGTGACAACGAATCTCTAGCGCTATCTGTTCTTCGTCTAATCGAAGAAGAAGCACTAAAAGACAACACAGCTCAAGTTCTTGCTGTTGTTCCTGTGCCTATCGCTTCTTACCTTCTTAACGAGAAGCGTCGCTCAGTAAACCACATTGAGAAGAACCAAGAAGTTAAAATCACTGTTGTACCTAACTCAGACATGGAAACGCCACACTTTGAGGTTATCCGTGTTCGTGAGGGTGAAGAGTTCGATCTACTTTCTTACCTGCTTCCGAAGAAGCTAGACGCTCTAAAAGAAGCAGAAGGCCGTGAAGTACCAGAAGTAGACGCAAAACCGAAGAAATTCGAAGAGCCTGTTCTGAAAGGCTTTGCATCTCCTGCACAATCAGCACCAACACCGCCTAAACCAACGCCAAAAGCCGTTGAGAATAAGCCAGCTGTTGCTGAAGAATCTAAGCCTGGCCTTGTTAGCCGCTTCTTTAAAGCGCTAAGCAACTTCCTATTCAGCTCAAGCGCTGAAGAAGAGAAAGTTGAAGAGAAACCAGCAAAACCTGAGCGCAGAGAAGGTCAACGCAACAACCGTAATCGTCGCAATCGCAACGATAACCGTCGCCGTAACTCTCGTGATAATCGTAACGAAAACCGTAACGATAGCCGCGATGACAAACGTGAAGATAAGCGCGACAACAAGCGTAAGTCACAGCAACGCGACGAAACAGCGAACGATAATAAACAGCAAGCTAGCGAACGTAAGCAGCAAAACCGTAAGCCTAAAGAGCGTCGCAACAACAAGCGTGACGAAGCGAAGGCAAACACTAAAGTTGCTGAAGAAGGTCTAAAACTAGCTTCTGATGCGCAGCAAGGCGAAAAGCCGAACCGCTCTGAAGAGAAAGCAGCGAAAGTGAAAGAGCGTCGTCAACGTCGTAAGCTTTCTAAGCAAGTTCGTGTTAAAGACCAAGCGGCTAAAGCGAAAGCAGACGAAGAAGCAAAACTAGTCAAATCTGAAGCCGTTGCGGAAACTGTTGAAGAAAAAGCAGTAGAAGCAGCAACTGAAGAGACAGCAGAGCAACCGAAGCAACGTCGCAACCGCCGTTCTCCACGTCACTTACGTGCAAGTGGTCAACGCCGTCGTCGTGGTCGCGATCGTCGCCCTAACCCATTCCGCCTACGTAAAGGTGGTGTAGCCTCTCCAGAGATGGCAATGGGTAAAGTGATGCCAAGCTACGGAATTACTAAGCCAACTCCGAAACAGCAAAAAGTTGAGCAATCAACAGAAGCTGTAGAAGTGAAAGCAACGCTAGGTGGTTTTGCTTGCCCTGAAATGGCAATGGGTAAAGTCATCATTCGTCGCGAGCAGACGGTTGTTGAAGCACCAGCTGTAAAAGTTGAAGAGAAAGCAGTTGAACCTGTGATTGCTGAAACTGTAGAAGCCGTTGTTGAGACACCTGTAGAAGCTCCAAAAGCGGATATCGTTAAACCTTTAGAAGTAGTAGAAGAAGTGAAACAGCCTGAGCCAGAAGTGGTTGCAGAACCTGTTGTTGAAGCTATTGCTGAACCTGTGGAAAAACCAGTTGTTGAAGTAGCTGCGAAAGCACCTGTTTCAGAGATTGTTGTTCCAACAACTAAAGGTTACGCATCTGCACCTATGGCGAAAGCACCAGGTGCCACAGAAATGAAAGACATTACTGTGATTGCCGCTCCTCTACGTACTGAACGTTACGAACTAAAAGGCGCTGGTAGCCAAGTAGCTCGTAGTCAAGCTGGTGCAGGAATGACGAAACCACAAAGCTTCTAATTTGAAGGCTTGATTAAAAACAGCTCCTAATTAGGAGCTGTTTTTTTATCTGTACTGATTAAGCTACCTGATTTAATTGATCTATTTATCACAAATATTGCTCAATATCTGGTTCATTCTTGAACTTAATCACACTTTTCGGTAGGATTCGCCGACTCGAACTGAATTGAATCTTTAGGTAACGGTAAGAAACATCTTGCAACTATCTAAGCATAAGCTTTAATCACTCTGCTCTTTTACATTGCATTTTACCTAGTGCTCTATAAAGCTTAATTCAGAATACACCTAAACATTTAGCAAAACTGAGCAAGCATGTTTGAATTCCCACAATTTTCTAAGCACTCTGTAAAAAATGATGTGCTCTCCGGCCTAACAGTTGCGTTAGCCCTAGTCCCTGAAGCTGTCGCTTTCGCATTCGTAGCCGGCGTAGACCCAATGGTTGGTCTTTACGCAGCCTTCATCGTTGGTCTTATTACGTCTATCTTTGGCGGTCGTCCAGGTATGATTTCTGGTGCAACTGGCGCAATGGCCGTTGTGATGGTATCACTGGTCGCAACTCACGGTGTTCAATACCTCTTCGCAGCGATTATGCTTGCAGGTATTCTACAGATTGCTGCCGGCGTCTTTAAATTGGGTAAATTCATCCGAATCGTTCCACATCCAGTAATGATTGGTTTTGTGAACGGTCTAGCGATCGTTATCTTCCTTGCTCAACTTGGTCAGTTCAAAGCACCAGATATTAACGGCATGCTAACTTGGCTACCCGGTGATCAAATGATGCTAATGTTGGGCCTTGTGGCACTAACTATGGCTATCATTCACTTCCTACCAAAAATTACCACAGCTGTACCTTCTTCTCTGGTCGCGATCGTAACAGTAACGGCACTGGTTGTAGGTTTAGATCTTGAAACTCGTACTGTAGTGGACTTCCTACGTACTATGTCTGGTGATGAAGCAGCAACTCTTGCAGGCTCTCTGCCAACTTTCTCAATTCCAATGGTGCCATTTACGTTAGAGACGCTCCAAATCATTCTGCCGTACGCACTTATTCTTGCGGCGATCGGTTTGATCGAGTCGCTATTAACACTGACAGTTTTGGACGAGATGACAAACACTCGTGGCCAATCTAACCGTGAATGTATCGGTCAAGGTATGGCAAACATGACTTGTTCAGTATTTGGCGCTATGGGTGGCTGTGCGATGATCGGCCAATCAATGATCAACGTAAACTCAGGTGGCCGTGGTCGTCTTTCTGGTATCGTTGCCGCGTTAGCACTGCTGTTCTTTATCTTATTTGCATCATCTCTGATTGAAATGATCCCACTTGCAGCGCTTGTTGGTGTAATGTTCATGGTGGTCATCGGTACATTTGAGTGGGCAACGTTTAAGCTAGCTCGCCGCGTACCAAAACAAGATTTCTTCGTTATCGTTTTAGTGACGATTGTTACAGTTCTTACTGACCTAGCTATCGCTGTATTTGTCGGTGTTATCGCATCTGCACTTATGTTTGCATGGCAGCATGCAAAACACATCTATGCAGATACAAACCTAAACGAAGAAGGTTCAAAAGAGTACAAAATTCACGGCCCAGTCTTCTTTGGCTCAGTAGCGAACTTCCTAGAGATCTTTGATGCTCATAAAGATCCAAAAGATGTCATTGTGGATTTTGCGGATTCTCGCGTGACTGACCACTCTGCAATAGAAGCAATTGAAACCTTGGCAGAGCGTTATTCTGCTCAAGGTAAAACGCTTCACCTACGCCACCTAAGCCCGGACTGCCGTAAGCTGTTGGACAAAGCGGGTAGCCTAGTGGAAATCAACGTTAAAGAAGACCCAAGCTACAAAGTCGCTACTGACATCTTGGCTTAATTAACGAGTTAGATCTGAAAGGGCTTCCCATTGGGAAGCCCTTTTCGTATTCAATTTCGATAATGCTAGTCAGATAAAGCAACTATCTCATCTGGCTTTAGTGCGACTCGAATCGTCTCACCATTGGTTAAATGCTTCGCCCCTCTTAAGTGTGGGTCATCCACCATCAGCACTTCGCCACCGACATCAACACCGTATCGAATGAGATGGCCTAAAAACTCTCGGTGCAACACTTTCCCTTCTAGTTGAATCATTCCCGCCTGCGCACTGCCATGACAAATGCCTAAACTTTGCGGTCGGAAGATTAATGACAAGTCTTGCTGAGGTTTCGCTGCATATGGGAAGTAAATACCGTTACTTGATACAAATTGATTACCCGACGGACTCTCCTCTACTCGACCATGCAAAACGTTCGCCGTCCCCAAGAAATCAGCCACAAACTTATTCGCCGGGTTATCGTAGAGTTCCATCGGCGCACCCACCTGCTGAATAACACCTTGATCCAGCACCGCGATTCGATCTGAAATAGTATTCGCCTCTTCTTGGTCGTGAGTAACAAAGATGGTAGTCAAACCAAGTTGTCGCTGCAGCTCTAGCAAATCACGGCGCATTTGCTCGCGTAAGTTCGCATCCAAGTTCGACAGCGGCTCGTCTAGCAATAAGATTCTAGGCTCGACAACTACCGTTCTTGCGATTGCCACACGCTGCTGCTGTCCGCCAGAAAGCTGAGAAGGACGACGATCGGCCAAATGGTGCAGTCCAACCAAATTCAGCGCATCATCAACTCGGCGTTTGATCTCCGGCTTTGCGACCTTACGTTCTTCTAACCCGTAAGCAACATTTTGTCTTACTGTCATATGCGGCCACAATGCATAACTTTGGAATACCATCCCAACGTTACGCTTCCATGGTGGCTGCTCAATAACGTTTTCATCACCTAATAGAATTTCACCTTGTGGTACAGGTCCAAACCCCGCAATCGCACGCAATAATGTTGATTTCCCCGACCCCGAAGGACCAAGAAATGCAAAAAACTCCCCTGGTTCAATTTCCAAGTTAACGCCCTTCAGCACTTCCGTCTCACCAAACGATAAGGTTAGATCTTTAATTGAAATGCCAACTTGTTTTGTATTGCCTAAACTCATTTTCAACTCCTTCTGTTAGTGGCTTTTCATGCCGTGGGCTTGGCGTGTACGCTCTACAATGGTGTGCGATATGTAAGTCGCTAATCCAACAATCAATACTGCGATAACCCCAAGCGCAGCACCTGGACCGCGACCAGCAGCACTTTGCATAAACAAATAGAGTCCATAAGCTAATGGTGCATCAGATTCTTGAGAAACCAGCATGATAGTGGCAGACAACTCCACAGCAGCCGTAGCAAACGCGGTAACAAAACCGGCCAAGATACCTGCAGCCATAAGCGGTACAACAATACGACGAATCGTTGTCGCCCTTGTCGCACCTAAGTTTTCTGACGCTTCTTCCAAAGAAGGGCTAACTTGCTGTAATGCCGCAACACAAGAACGAAGGGCATAAGGCAAACGTCGAACTGCCAAAGCAATAACGATGATTCCCCACCAAGTGGCCATCGAAGAACCAACAAAAGGAATATCTACATCATAGAAAGTACGAAGATAGCCAATACCTAGTACAACTCCAGGTACGGCCAATGCGGCCATAGCACCAAAATCAAGCCATTTACGCCCCACCATTTTTGTTCGCCAAACCAGATAAGCGATAGCCGTACCGAGCACAATATCAATCAAGCCTGCTAGTCCCGCATACAACAGCGTATTGGTAATAAAGTCAGATGCTTGGGTGATTGCTGTCGAATAATGCTCTAGCGTGTAAGCATCAGGAAGTGGACTGAATGACCAAATCGTACCGAATGAAAGCAGTAGCAGTGCGAAGTGAGGTGCTAATACCAACATCAAGATAAAGGCAATCACGGCGTAGCAACCGACCTTCTCCCAAGGACGTAGCTCTCGCTTAGATAAACCGCCACCTCCTTTTTGCGTCGTCGAGTAGTCCTTGCCGCGCAGAGCCAAAAAAGATACCCAAAGTGCAAATACAGAGAACGCAACAAGAATGACAGATATTACATAGCCCATTGGATCCGAGATACCCACTGAAGAGATACGTAAATACGCTTGAGGTGCAAGCATGTTATTTACGTTTAATAGAAGTGGTGTGCCCAGATCATCAAAGACTTTCACAAACACCAAGGATGCGCCTGCGACATATCCCGGCATTGCCAATGGAAAAACAATACGTCTGAACAGCTTTATGCCAGATGAGCCTAAAGATTGCGCTGACTCTTCCATTGAGCGATCAATGTTTTGTAGTGCTGCAGAAAGGTTGATCAAAATGAATGGAAAATAGTGGACGCTCTGAACAAAAATCACCCCGTTTAATCCCTCCATTATTGGGATGGTAAAACCGAGGTATTCATCCAGCAGCAAGTTCATTGTGCCATTCTCACCAAACAACAACTGCATCGCCACGGCACCAATAAATGGCGGCATGATCAACGGAACAATCCCTAGTGTTTGAATGAGTACTGTCCCCTTAAACTGGAAACGACTCGTAAAATAAGCCAGTGGCATCGCGATAATAGACGCAACTATCACTGACATGAAAGCGACGTAAAACGAGTTAAAAAACGATTCTTGAAACAGGCTCGAGTTAAAGAAATCTTGAAAGTTAACCAGTGAAAAGCTGCCGTCCCCATCTTGGAAAGCCACAAAAATCACTTTCATGACAGGGATAAAAAGAAATACTAGGATAAACAGACCGATAATAAAGGCACTCAAATAGAGGCCCCAATCCTCTCGGATCTTTTTCAACCACCCACTGTTTTCTTTTTTCTCGCTATTACTTGGTTGAGATAAAGAAGCACTACTCATTGGAGTCTCCATTGCTTGAATTAAAAAGCCCCCCAGCACCACGCTGCACGCGGTGCCATCCTATGACAGGGGGGAAACAGGAGGATTAAAGAATATCTAACGCTTTTTCAGCTAATTCAGTCGCTTGCTCATAATTTGCAACCACTTTATTGTCCCACTCTTGCTCAACTTCAGCTTGTCTAGCACCTACTTTGTCACTCTCCTTTTTACGCTTCTTAGTAAAGATGGCAGCAAATTCAGGATCACTCGCTTGCGCTGCAGTGATAGGAAGTTGATTAATCAGTTGCTTCGCTTGCTCTACTAATTGAAGTGCTTCACTGTTGTTGGCTTTCTTCGCTGCAGCTTCGGCTTCTTGGATGCTCTTTGTCGCTTCACGCAATTCATCTAAACGATAGGTGATCATCACGTCGAAAAGGCTGTTCACTACGTTATATCGAGATTTAGAAAGGGATAAGTCGAAGTCAACACTACCGAGTTGTTGCCCTGTGAATGGATTAGGGAAGCCTTCTGGTGTGCTCGCGTAAACAGCGGGATTGACCGGAAGTCTCTGAATTTTTTTATTTAGCAGTAGCTGCTGACCTTGCTCAGACAACAAAAAGTCGATAAATGCACTTGCCGCTTCTGAGTTAGGCGCATTCTTAATTTTACCCACGTTTGCAGGAACCAAAGCGGTCACAGTAGGATAATGGAAATCAACAGGGAAGCCGGTCGCTTTCGATGACAAGCCGAAGAAATCAATAACAATGCCGACACCAAACGAACCACTGTTAACCCCATCCGGCACACCAAAACTGCGCTCAGTCACCGTTTTGAAGTTGCCTGAGATGGCCTTCAATGTCGTCCACCCCTCTTGCCAACCTTTTCCTTGCAAGATAGCTTCAACCGTTAAATGCGTTGTACCTGAACGAGATGGTGCGGACATACCAACATGTTTGTGATAAACCGGATTAGAAAGATCTTCCCACTCTTTTGGAACGGGTAACTTCTTCGCTTTCATATAGCGTTCATTCCACATCATACCGTAACCAGACAAGGCAAAGCCTTTATAAAAACCATCTGGATCATTGATCGGGAATGAACCTACTTTATCGGGAATACCAGCCACCGAGGAGTTATACTTCGCCAGTAACTGATTATCTTTTAGCACTTCAAATGCGTCTGGCGCAGAAGCCCAAAAGATGTCTGATTTGTTATTTGAAGCCGTCTCTTGAAGATACTTAATTCCAGCAGTCGTTTTCTTCGAAAGGATTTCTACTTTAACTTCTGGGTATTTTTTCTCGAAGGCCGTTTTATAGACATCCGTTACGTCTGTAGGAAATGAGGTAACAATGACTAAGTTTTTGTCTGCCATTGCTAAAACGCTGCTCGATCCAAGCGCCAGACCCACAGCCAATGTTACTGATAACAATTTCGTTCCATTTTTCATATTGCACTCCATGATTATCTAGAGGTAAAGAGCTCAAGCTCTCCCCTATATAAATCAATTGCCGTGCCAATGTTGTAAAAATGTTAACTTGTTTAAAATCAGATATTTAAAATTAACCAGTAGTTCGCAATGAGTCATTTACCGACTATCGCATTAAATCTGTAGGTCAAAAGTAACCTAGTCGCTCACATCACCTTCTGGAGCATAATCTTCACGCTTAAGGCCGTATTTCTTCATGCGTAGATAGAGGTTTTTACGTGGAATATCCAAATATTCTGCCGTCTCACCGATATGACCATTATGTTGAACTAAGGCATGGTGAAGAGTTTGCAATTCAAACTGGGCCATTTGATGAGATAAACTGGTGCATTCTGTTCTACATTGATGGCTGATCAAATCTGAGATGCCTAAAACAATACGATCAGCTTCATTCATCAGCTCACGAACATTCCCAGGCCAGTCGTGGCTCACGAGTTGTTGGAAATGAATGGGAGTCAATGGTTGCGCCTTTTTCTTCAAACGCGCTTCAGAACCATGAATAAAATGGCTCAGCAAGAGAGGGATATCATCTTTTCTTTCTCTCAGTGGTGGGATATCAAGCGTCGCAACATTAAGTCGATAGTAGAGATCCTGGCGAAAATCACCTTGTTGAGAGAGAAGTAGTAAGTCATCTTTAGACGCAGAGAGTATTTTCAAATCCACTTTAACCGGTGAGTTGCTACCCACTCTTTCCAATTCCCCTTCTTGCACTACCCTTAGCAAACGAATTTGAGCCGACAGTGGCATGCTTTCTATTTCATCGAGAAACAAGGTCCCACCTGAGGCGAACTCTATTTTACCGATCCGTTTTTTACTTGCGCCCGTAAAGCTCCCTTGCTCATGACCAAACAGTTCAGACTCAATCAAATTTTCCGGCATCGCACCGCAATTGATTGCCACAAATGGATGAGACTTTCTTTCTGATTGAGCGTGTAACGTGCGCGCTATCATCTCTTTACCACTTCCCGTCTCACCATTGATGACAATATTGACGTCTGCATTTGCGAGCGTCATCAAACGTTGTTTCAGTTTCTGCATCGACTCTGACTGCCCCAGCAACACTTCATCTAATGAAATATGCCGTTGGCTAGTTTGCTTCAATCGGCGATTTTCTAGGGTAAGCTGACGATGTTGAGAGGCTTTAGTTGCCAAGCCAACTAAGTGTTCCGGTCTAAGCGGTTTTTCGACAAAATCAAAAGCCCCATTCTTAATACACTGCAACGCCGTCTCAATATCCGCATGGCCAGAAATCAAAATAACAGGCAGCTGCTCGTCGACCTGGTGGATATGCTCTAAAAAAGCTAGCCCATCCATCGCAGGCATACGAATATCCGATATCACGGTTAAATCACAACCGTAGCTAATACAGGGCAGAGCTTTATCTGCAGAAGAAAAGGCGCTGACAGAAAAGCCGTTCAACTCCAGTATTTCCGTTAAACTTTCTCTTAGCTCTTTGTCATCTTCTACGAGCAAGATGTGGTGTTGAGACATAACGTCACCTCCGTTCCCTGGTCAAGTTGCGAAGCAATATGGATCGTACCGCCAAAGTCATGCACGATATTGTGCGTAATCGACATTCCTAAACCGAGCCCTTTACCCACCTCTTTGGTGGTGTAGAAAGGTTCAAAAATCCTTTGTCGCTGGCTATTACTCATCCCGCAGCCGTTGTCAGACAATTGAATAGTGATTTGCCCAGCATGCTTCTTCGCCACAATTTGTATTACTGCAGGCCGTGTTACCTCAACACGCTCTATAGCATCAATGCTGTTACTGATTAAGTTAACAAAGACCTGCTCCAAACGAATTTCATTCGCCATTACGAGCAGGTTACTTGGCACATCGACAGAGACAGCATCTACTGGCAATGTCTCAGTGAACAACTCCAATGCGTTACAAATCGTGGTTTTTAAACTGATGGGCTGGCAGACATCATCACTTTTCCGCGCAAAAGATTTCAGGTGCTGGCAAAGCTTCGTCGCACGATCTGTTACCTTGTTTATCTTATCAATCTTACTTTTTGGCTTTATCACTATCACCCACCTGCAAGTATTGCTCTGCAAGGTACGTATTGGAACGAATAGCTGCCAACGGTTGACTGAACTCATGCACAATGCCGGTAGTCAACTGACCAAGCACAGCCAGTTTACCCGCTTGAATCAATTCCTCTTGAGTATCTTTCAACTCTTGTTCCGTCATTTTTCGCTGTTGTACTTCGACCACGAGCTGTTTGTTCGTCTCTTCCAACGTCAAGGTATATTCATGTAACTGCTTCGATTGGTCATAAAACACGTTCGTCGCATCAGCCAAAGAAGCGACTTCATCTTTCCCTGATACATGAATCATTTGTTGCGGCTTACCTTGCGCAAGGTGGCGCATACTCCGCAATACATACGCAAGTCGATCCAACATGTGGGTCTTTAAGTACCAAGCCATAGTTAAGGTGATGATTAAGATCGCCAATAAAGCGAAGTTTAGCTGCTGGCGACTTTGCTCCAGTGTCTCTGTCAATTGCTGGGTGGTCTCACTGTTGGCAACTTCAGCATCCACAATCGATTGATCTATAATGAGTTTAATTCTTTGAATCAGTTCTCTGTTTTCATTCAGTAAGGTTCGATTCTGTTCATCAAAAATCAGAACTCGTAAGCTTCGTTCAACCGCGTTGTCTGCTCCTTCAACATGCTGCTTTAAGCTCTTTGCCATCTGACGCAATGTAATGGTACTTGGTATGTTTTTAAGCACTTCAATCTGCTGATCAATCTCATAAAGGTTTTCATCAATCATGCTCTGAGCAGCTAACACGTCATTTCGGACACTAAATAGCGGTACTCGCTGAAGAAGATCGAGCACCAGGTTCACGTCACCTTCAAATTTTAATAGCTGAGCTTGGACATTGACCTCGTTGTTTAACTGCGACAACTCAGACGCTGACAACCTTTTTGTTTGGGCTAAGCCATTGACCAACTGGTTTAAGTTGTATTGGCTTTCGGTTGCCAATGGTGCCACTTCATCAACGAAATCAACTTGTAGCCAATGAAGCTGTTGACTAATCTGTGCTTGTTTCGTCTTTAGACGCAACTTTTCCTGACTATTGGCAAAAATATGTGCGACGTTCAAATCCAATATTTCAACCAAAGCCAACAGCTCATTGCGCCGTTTACTGCTTAGGCCGGTCTCAGCAAGTTGAGTTAAAACCGGTAACGTCTCTTCAAGGTTGCGCTGAGCTTGAATCAAAATCGCCATAGAATCCGCGCTCGCTAACTTAGACGCATCAGTGATGATAATCCCCCCCGTATGGGCGATTTTGGCGGCAGAAATAAGAATTGGTAACTGTTGATGAACCGTTGTATCAACGCTGTCTGCAACTCGAATAAATGAAAAGAAGTTCGTCAAAACAACCGTACTGGCAACAACCCCAGTTAATGCAAAAAGCACAAAAATTCGAGTCGCTATACTATGGCGCTTTTTCATTGCGACGCTCCATGCTCAACTTGCTGGTTCAATTGTTCCAACTCAACCAATGCACTGCTCAATTGCTGCCCCAGCTCCCGCTGCCAAGTTTGAGTCATGCGCTGATAAAAACTGTCATAGCGATGTATCGGGCTTAATTTTGCATTTAACGCTGGATCCGTTGCCACCGATTCATCGATAGGAACATCAATTACTCGTTGCTTAATATTCATCAATAGCAGGCGTTGCTGCTCTGACAATGGCGCTTGTTCAAGCTGATACCAAAGGGCCCAAAATCGCTGCCAATCACTTAGACGTTCGGTAATAAATAGATCAAACAAACGATTCACTAAGTGATAACGAGATGCGGATAGTTGTTCATCAAATTGATAGTTTCCTCGGTCTTGCTGAAGACTTTGGCCCTGCTTCAATGATATGCGATTGAGCTGAGAAGACGAGAGCAACTGTTGGCCAAAGTCGCTAAGCAAAAAGTCGATGAACACTTGCCCCTCTGCTGAACGCGATCCAGTCACATAGGCAATCTGAGCAGGAATTAATGGCGCACTAGGTAAAGGAAAAAAGCCAACGTCATGCCCAGACTCTAAGGCATTTTTATAGAAAAAGTCCACAACAGGGGCGATGGCAAATCGCTGCTTAATGATCCCCTGCCTGACGCCAAAACTGCGCGCCGTTATTGTCGCCAAATTACCGCCCAGCTGTGCGATCACTTGCCATCCTTTTTGCCAACCGTATTGCTGCAAAATAAGCTCAACAACGAGATGATTTGTCCCAGAACGGGACGGCGCACTCAATGCTAATTTACCCACAAACTCTGGAGAGAGTAATGATGCCCAGCCAGTTGGCTCAGGTAACGAATCGGCTCTCAACGCGCTATTGTGCCAAAAAAAGCCAAAATGAGACCACGCGAAAGGAACGGGATCATTGATGTGACCCAACTGTTGCATCAACGCCATTGCGTCTGAAGAGGAGACCCAAACCAAATCCGGCTTAGGCTCTCGTTGTTGCATTAAATGAGCAATCAACGCAGGCGTCTTCTTGTTCATAATTTGTAGCGTTGAGTCAGGGTAGCGTTGCTTAAACGCTTGCTCAACTTGAGAATAGAAGCTTTCTGGAAAAGAGGTCAGGACAAGGGGCTTTGCGACGGCGAAGATTGGCATTATCACAGCGCACAGCCAAAGCAGTGTTCGAATCCACATTACCAGCCTCCTTATTCAGTGCTGATAACATTATCCACAATTAACCAAATTGAAACATAAATGGAACATTCATTTGTGAACTGGATGTCGACTCACTTTAGGCTAGCAATAAAAAAGCTCCCGAAGGAGCTTTAATTACAAGAGTTTATTGAGCTTTTCACCCACGAGCTCTAAGCGCCAACCTTGCATTGCATCGGGTAACTTGGCCGGATCGCGATCTTTTTTCCATACCCAGCTAATAACTTGGTTTAACTGCTTTTTCGATGCGATAAATTCAGTGGCTAAGCCCGAAGCTTGCGCTGCATGTTTCACTTCATCTTTTAGCACTTTGAACTTTTGCTTGTATCCGGTCATATCCATCAAGCGTTCAATCTTGTCTGGGTACTCTTCTGCTGGGATCTCTCTCGCAGCTTTTACAATAGAGATAATTCGAGTGGCGTGACGCTGAATAGCACGAGGATCAATCCCCTCTTGCTCCATGCGCTGACGATTTTGCAAGCCAAGGCGAGCCACAGTCAAAAGGTCTGCCTCTTTGAATACGAAATTCAAGGCTAAATCGCGACGCACTGCTTCTTTATAGCGCCAAGTGGCAAGCGGCTTAAGAACTGCAAGCTCACGTGGTTTCAGCTGCCAAGCGCCTTTTACATCAAGGTACGCCATCTCTGCATTAACCGTTTTAACGCGCTTTGAAGCCAACAAGTCACTTTCTTGTTGTGCGGCTTGCCACCAGCCAGCTTCCGTCACTTCGTTCAATAGCTTTTCGTATAGCGGCAGTAAGTAGTGCACATCCGCTGCCGCGTAATCTAACTGCTTGGCGGTTAGTGGTCTTGCTAACCAATCTGTGCGAGATTCACTCTTATCCAGTTCAACACCCAAGTAGTGGTCAACTAATGCAGCAAAACCTGTCGATAAACCATGACCTAAAAATGCAGCCATGACCTGAGTATCAACCATTGGATATGGCAAACAACCAAAGCTGTTGTGGAACACTTCTAAATCTTCACCGCATGCGTGAAGTACCTTCAGTACCGAAGTATCTTGAAGTAGGCCGACAAACGCACTCATATCATCAATCACCGTTGGGTCTATCAGCGATAAATATTCGCCGTCAAACAGTTGAATGAGGCCCAATTGAGGGTAATAGGTTCTGGTACGGACAAACTCCGTATCTAACATGACAACGTCAGTTTCTCGCGCCTGCTGACACACAAGGTCAAGCTGGTTACTTTCGGTGATGATTTGGTAGTTCACTCGCATCTCGCTGTAGGTTTATACCAATCTAGATAAGTAGTTTTCACTCGTACCACGATGGCTAAATACTCATTTAGATTGGTATCAAATATCGGATATAAAAAATGCCGACAGGTTAATGTCGGCATTCTATCATCAATCACTTAGCTCTGCTCTATTAGCTTTGCTCAGCTTTGGCTAGGTTTGCATCGTTTTCTTCACGAAGAACACGACGCAGGATCTTACCTACGTTAGTTTTAGGTAGGTCTTCTTTAAACTCAACCAACTTAGGTACTTTATAGCCTGTTAGGTGTTGACGACAGTGAGCTATAAGCTCTTCTTTCGTCAAGCTAGGGTCGCGCTTCACTACGTAAATCTTAACTAGCTCACCAGACACTTCATGAGGTTGGCCGATGGCTGCCACTTCAAGCACTTTACCGTGTAGCGCAACAACGTCTTCAATCTCATTCGGATAAACGTTAAAGCCCGACACCAATATCATATCTTTCTTACGATCAACAATATGAATGAGGCCTTCGTCATCAAACTTCACGATATCGCCTGTTGAAAGCCAGCCGTCTTCATTGATCACTTCTTTAGTCGCTTCAGGACGCTGCCAGTAACCTTGCATCACCTGAGGGCCACGAACTTGAAGCTCACCCACTTCTGTATTTGGCACCGGGTTGCCTTCATCATCCACAATACGAACTTCTGTTGAAGGAACAGGTAGACCGATAGCACCAGTGTAATCAGTTAAGTCGTATGGGTTCCCCGTTACTAGCGGCGAACACTCTGTAAGGCCGTAACCTTCTAGAAGATGCGTTCCTGTGGTTTTCTTCCACTGATCGGCCACAGCGCGCTGAACGGCCATACCACCGCCTACAGATAACTTCAATTTGCTGAAATCAAGCTCATGGAAGTCTTCGTTGTTGACCAGTGCATTAAACAACGTATTTACACCAGTAATTGCGGTGAATGGGTATTTCTGCAGCTCTTTAACGAAACCAGGGATATCACGCGGGTTGGTGATCAGTAAGTTTTGTCCACCCATTTCGATAAACAGCAAGCAGTTCACTGTCAATGCGAATACATGGTAAAGCGGCAGAGCTGTAACGACTAGCTCGCGCCCTTCAGACAAGACTGGGCCATACGCCCCTTTTGCTTGCATCACGTTGGCGATCATATTGCGGTGCGTCAGGATTGCCCCTTTCGCCACACCGGTTGTCCCGCCTGTGTACTGAAGGAAAGCGATGTCATCACCAGACATAAATGGCTTAACATATTGTAGACGACGACCTTTATGCAGTGCTTGACGCATAGAGATTGCGCCAGGCAGATCGTACTTAGGTACCATGCCTTTAACATACTTAACCACGAAGTCGACAATAGTGCCTTTCGCGCGAGGTAGCATCTGACCAAGACTTGTTAGTACAACGTGTTTAACTTGAGTATTATCAACGATTTGCTCTAGTGTATTAGCAAAGTTAGACACGATAACGATCGCGGTTGCGCCCGAGTCATTAAGCTGATGTTCTAACTCGCGCGGCGTATACAGAGGGTTCACGTTTACCGCAATAAGACCCGCTCTTAACACACCGAATAGTGCTACTGGGTATTGCAGTAAATTAGGCATCATTAGCGCAACACGATCGCCTTTTTTCAGTTTCAGATCGTTTTGCAAGTACGCGGCAAACGCGCGGCTGCGCTCTTCCAGTTTACGGAAAGTCATTACCGAGCCCATGTTAGTAAACGCAGGTTGGTCAGCATATTGCTGTACTGACTTTTCAAACATCTCAACTAGAGATGGATACTGATCTGGATTAATGTGCTCTGGCACATCGCTTGGATAACGTGATAACCAAGGTTTGTCCACGGTAATACTCCTCGAATAAGCTGGCTGAAGCCGATGAAACGCTGTTGTTTTTATCATCTGCTATTACAGCACAGGCAAGGCGCTTGAGCACGAAACACTCAAACACTTGTTTAAATTTTGTTAACTAAGCCAAAAATTAGGTTAGATACTCTAAAAGGAGCTTGCAGATGACAGTGATGCCCACCTTCAATGACTTTAAATTGAGTCTTTTCGGTAGCATCTTGTTGAAAGCTATGCAGATGTGAAAAACCTTGATCGCCAAGCACCACTAGTTGAGGGCAAGTGATTTGCTGACGAATGAAGTGCGCATGTTCCAACGACATTCGATAGAGAGATTGGCTTTGCAGCTGAACATCATGACGCCAATGCCACTGACCATCACGTTGGACTAAACCCCGTTTCACCACTGGCGCGATTAAATCAGATTCAATCTCGTTGACCTTTGCGCGTCTCTCTATCGCGTCCTGCACCGACGTTAATGCTCTTGTCGGTTTTCTACGAATCCTTTGACGACTGAGCACTCCCTCTCTTAACCGAGACACAGTGTCGCTCTCTCTTTCTGCCAAAGGTCCGTACCCTTCTATCTGAACTAACCCACTGACTTGTTCAGGAAAGGCGGCACTATAACAACTTGCAATCAAAGCACCAAGCGAATGCCCTACTAGGACTAATCTGTTTGGCGATAACTTAACCAAAAGCTGATAAACATCGTCAATATAGTCATGAAAAGGGGAGAAATTACCCGCGCCTTTATGGCTTGAGAGACCATGACCGGGTAAATCGATTGCGCACAAATGCCAACTGGGATTTAAGCGATGAAGCTCTGTCATGACAGACTCAAAGCTCGCAGCATTATCTAACCAACCGTGCAAAAAAACGACCGAGATATCGGCCGTTTCGCTGTTTCCATATTCTAGGCTTGCTAGTTCACCATTGTGGATAGCATAGCGCTGGCTTCGAGCCGTCATTTCACTTCCTGAATTACTTTACCTTTCCGAGTGCCATGGCGAATATCACGGCAATAGAGGCTGCGACACGGGTAGAGGTAACTATCAACATCTTGGACGATCACTTTTTCTTCAATGCGCCATAGATGAAAGCCCTCTACTTGCATGACTGGAAATAGATATTCGTATTCACCAACCTTGCCTTGTTCGTTGCTGCTCGTCTGGCCTAATAGCGTAATTAGGCGACCTTCAGATAAAGTTACCGGGTCAGCAAAACCTTCAACGTAGCCAACGAATCGTCCTTGAGGCTCTTGATTGATGTCTGGCTTACCACTTGAGCTGATGGGTAAGTTCACCACTTCAACTCGTGTGGTTTGCTCTAGGTTGGTGACTTTAGCAATTACCCCACCTAAACGAACCTGAGGCTGGCTTTCTTGCTCTGCTTGCCACAGCGTATAGTCAGTAACAAGTTGAGGATTTTCTGATTTCAAATTCTCAGGCAAGGTACTGCAAGCACTCAACAGTAAAGCAGAGGCAAAAATTACAAGCTTTGTTAGGCGGGCTGAGTTCATGGTTGTCACCATCTTCTAGCGATAGATTTAGATATAAATATCGACACCAAGCATCTGTGATAGTTCATCACGCTTCGCTTGGTGCATGACATTCATGTACTCTTCCATCGCTTTACGGCTGCGACCTTCAGGAAGATCGTACTGAATTTGAGCCTTATGAACTTCAGACTCACTGACATGGCGGATAGTATGAGCCACAGCATTCGCCACCTTAGTTGGTTGACCAACTGGGTTCTGTTGCTGTGATTTTTTAACCTCATTCTTCTTATTGGTCTTGTTGGCTCTATTTGGGCCGGGGACCGAAGGAGGTAATCCGTTAATCGATACCATACTATCCGTTTAACTGTTGTTCGAGTTACTCACGACCTGGCAGCTTTTTCCACGCCACCGTATCACGTAGATACGTTGGGCTGGCCTCTTCTGCATCAACGGTATGACCTTTCGCCAACTCAAATTGAGCTAGGTAAACAATGTCTTCCGCGTCAGGGAATAAAACCTCCCCTGCGCTGCGCTGAAGTTTCAGATCAGCCAGCTCTTGTTGGTAAGCATCCCAGCCCGTACCTGCGGTATGCCAAACATGCTCATCCGCCTGACATTCCTCAGCAAGTTTTGCTGGTGGAATAACGCATTCCGCATCAAACTGAGCCCATGTGCCATCTTCTTGACGAGCATAACGACCCCAATAAACTTCGCTCATTCGAGCGTCAATCGCACTGGCGACGTGGGTTGCACCGTGTTTACGGTAACTACCTTGCGCCATTGCTTCGAGTGTTGATACGCCAACCATAGGCAAATCAGCACCGAAAGCTAAACCTTGTGCAATACCAATGCCAATTCGCACACCAGTAAAACTGCCCGGACCACGGCCAAACGCAAGCGCATCAAGGTCAGCTAGTGTTAATCCTGCTTCTTTTAAGACTTCATCCACCATTGGGAGGATTTTTTTTGTATGATCGCGAGGCGCGACCTCGCTGCGGACATACACTTTGTCATCAACCAAAAGCGCGACAGAGCAATTTTCTGTCGCTGTATCTAGGGCAAGAATTTTTGCGCTCATTGAAATCTCTAATTGTTCGTTGTTATTTCTAAAATCTATTCAAGAAAGTCCTGAATCACCTTCAAATCCCGTGTGCGCGGAATCGGTGGTAAACTGGCTAAAAACACACCGCCATATTCACGAGTCACCAAGCGGTTATCACAAATAATCAGCGCGCCTTTATCTTTCTTATCTCGAATCAATCGCCCGACACCTTGTTTCAAGGTAATCACTGCCTCAGGAATTTGCACCTGTGCAAAAGGGTCGCCACCTTTCAGTTGACAATCCTCGATGCGCGCTTTGATTAGCGGGTCATCAGGGGCGGTAAACGGTAATTTATCAATGATAACACAGCTCAGTGCATCACCTCTAACATCTATCCCTTCCCAGAATGCGCCCGTCGCAACGAGTAGAGCATTGCCGAGTTCCATAAACTCTGCCAACGTTTTTTGTTTACTGGTCTCACCTTGCATTAATACCGGCACTGTGAGCGTCTCTCTAAAGCGCTCTGCGAGTGTTTTCATCATGCTGTGGGAAGTACAAAGGAAGAAGCATCGCCCTTGGTTTTGCTCAATTATTGGCCCGAGCATACGCACCAGTTTTTCTGCCAAACCTGGGCTATTGGGCTCCGGCAAGTATCGAGGCACACAGAGCCTAGCTTGGTTTTGATAGTCAAATGGGCTAGGCAACGAAAACTGTTTATTCGGTTTTAACCCTAGTCGAGAGGTAAAGTGACCAAAATCATCATTCACCGCCAAAGTTGCTGAGGTAAATACCCAAGTACCTTGCTTTAACTCAATCTGTTCGTGGAATTTATCAGCAACCGAAAGAGGTGTAATGTGCAAACTAAAGTGACGTGGTGTGGTGTCATACCAATACGAATATCCAGTTATCGACACTTCACATACACGAGCCAACCGAGCTTGTATGGTATTGGCACGCTCAAATGCAGCATCAAGCAACTGGCTTCGGCCTAATGCAAGCTTCAGCACCTCCAGCACAAAACTCAACGCCTCATTCAAGCGCTCCATTTCACGTGCGATAGACGGCGATTTGATGGCTTCTCGCCAATTACCGCGAAACCCAGGTTCACCGAGCACGATACGTAAATCCATCGCAGTTTGGAGCAGTTTTTCTCCCGCTTTCTGCAACTGGCGCATGTCTTTTGCTTCCGTTCGATAACCGATTTCGATGTCTTTACACAACTCCTGTATCTGACGGCTAGAGAGAGATTGGCCAAAGTATTGACTTGCGATATCGGGTAGCTGGTGCGCTTCATCAAAAATAAAAACATCAGCTTCAGGGATCAATTCACCAAAACCAGTTTCTTTAATGGCGAGATCCGCTAAAAACAGGTGGTGGTTAACCACAACCACATCTGCATCCATCGCTTTTTTACGCGCCTTCAACACGAAGCAATCTTGATAACTTGGGCATTCTTTCCCTAAGCAGTTGTCATTAGTTGAAGTGATATTAGGGATGACAGGGCTATCTTCAGCAATGGCATCGCAATCGCCTAAATCACCGGTTTTGGTCTCACTCACCCACGAACGCACTTTTACCAGTTGACTCAATAATGTTGGATCGGCGGTATTAGTATGGCTTTCGACCATTTGGCGGCTTAAGCGATCTAAACATAAATAGTTAGCTCGGCCTTTCAGCAATGCGACTTGACCAAAGAAGCCAAGTGCATCAACCATCAGTGGTAAATCTCGATGGAAAAGCTGTTCTTGTAGATTTTTTGACCCAGTACTAATGATCACTTTCTTACCGCTCATCAGTGCGGGTACAAGATAAGCAAAAGTTTTACCCGTTCCGGTTCCCGCTTCGACCACCAATTGTCCTTCAGACTTTATGGTGTCTAATACAGCTTCCGCCATATCAAGTTGAGCTTGGCGAGGTTGAAAGCCGGGAATAGCTTTGCCTAAAGCACCATCAGAGGAAAAGGTTTTTGCGATCATTAGTCGGTCTACAAGAAATCAAAAATTCGGCAAGGATTATGGCAGTTTTCAAAGCAAGGCGCGAATCTGATTAGATTCGCGCAGGTAGATGATAAGTGGTCAGTTTTATTGCTAACGACGGTTTAAGTAACGAGATAACCAAGCCGGGCCAGAAAATTCGTTCTGAGCATCAGCCATCGCTTTCGCCGCTTCACTAGGCGACGCTTTGTTCTCCCACATCTGCTCTAACATTTCTTCATCAATATCTTGATCACCCATTAGGGCGCTCACTCTTTCGGAATACAACTTACGGGCGAGAAGCTCTTTATCCATAAATACCACCTTAAGACACTCATAACGAGGAAGAGAATATCCAACTAATACTTAAATAGTCTGGCGACCTGATTAGGCCCAATTGTCTAACAAAGCATAAGCCAAACGATTTACTCAGATTATTAGTTGAAACCAACTTGATATTAGTTTAATTGTAGCTTTTATATTGCGGGTTACTTCACCGTTCGAAGCCCTGTATAAATTTCAGAATACAAAAAAAATAATTCACGGAAGTACCAACCAAATGGAAAAGAAAACACTGCTAACGCACTGCACTGACGCCCCAGGCCTGATTTCTAAAATCACCAACATCTGTTACAAGCACCAATTAAACATCGTGCACAATAATGAGTTTGTTGATAACACTAGCGGCCATTTCTTCATGCGTACTGAGCTTGAAGGCTACTTCAACGATGAAACTTTTTTAGCTGACCTTGATCAAGCACTGCCTGAAGGAACCAAGCGCAAGCTGATTGGCTCAGACCGAAAACGTGTCGTCATTCTTGTGACTAAAGAAGCGCACTGTATCGGTGATATTCTGATGAAAAACTACGATGGTAGCTTGGATGTCGATATTGCCGCCGTTGTCGGTAACTACGATACACTGCAAAGCCTGACAGAGAAGTTTGACATCCCTTATCATCACGTTTCTCATGAAGGTCTTAATCGCGAAGAACATGAGCAAAAGATGCTCGAAGTGATTGAACCATATCAAGCAGATTACTTAGTGCTCGCTAAATATATGCGCGTACTTACGCCATCTTTTGTTGAGAAATTCAACCATAAAATCATCAATATTCACCACAGCTTCCTACCCGCTTTCATTGGTGCGAAGCCATACCAGCAAGCTTATGAGCGTGGTGTGAAGATCATTGGTGCTACGGCCCACTTTGTGACTAACGATCTTGATGAAGGCCCAATCATTAAGCAAGACGTCATCCCTGTTGATCACAATTTCAGCGCTCAAGATATGGCTCAAGCTGGTCGCGATGTTGAAAAGAACGTATTGAGCAAAGCATTAAACAAAGTGCTCAATGACCACGTATTTGTTTACGGTAACAAGACGGTCATTCTTTAATTTGGAATCAAATAAAAAAGCCTCTCACACGAGAGGCTTTGTTCATTTTAGATAGTATAAAAGTAGCGATTACAATTTCACTGCGAGCTCAACACCTTGGCGAATAGCACGCACGGCATCCAGTTCACCTGCATAATCAGCGCCACCAATAATGTGCAGTTTATCGCCAAATAAATGCCATTTATCTTCAAATGGTCGTACTGACTCTTGGCCAGCACATATCACCACTTTATCTGCTTCAAGCAACTTAGATTCACCATCAGCGCTAATATGTAAGCCTTTATCATCGATCTTTTCATAGCTAACGCCGCCTAGTAGATTCACACCGCGTTTTTCTAAGGTGCGCTTGTGTATCCAACCTGTTGTTTTACCGGGACCTTTACCGACGCGACCTTTACGACGTTGAAGCACCCAAACCTCTTTTTCACTCAATGAATCTGGATATGGATATAAACCACCAGGATGCGCAATCTCTTTGTCAATGCCCCATTCGTGTAGCCAATCATCCAAGTTATGACCATTTGGCTCAGTCAACATGGTTGCGACATCAACGCCGATACCACCCGCGCCCACAATGGCAATCTTGTTGCCGACATAGGTTTTCTCTTTGATGAGCGTTTGGTAATCGATCACTTTTTCTGGGTTATCAATACCTTCAATTTTAACCTTACGAGGCTCTACGCCAGATGCCATGACCACTTCATCATATTCGCTGAGCAAGTCATAGTTTGCATCGGTTTCCAGATGTAGCTTCACGCCCGTTTCATCAATCTGGTTCGCAAAGTAGCGAATCGTCTCGCGGAACTCCTCTTTACCCGGGATCTGCATCGCTAAGCGGAACTGACCACCAATACGATCGTTGCGTTCAAACAAATCAACATTGTGACCGCGCTGAGCCAGAGTTGTCGCGCAAGATAAACCCGCAGGCCCTGCCCCAACAACCGCTATGTTCTTTGGCTTGTCCGTTGGGGTCACGACCAATTCATCTTCACGACAAGCTAGTGGGTTTACCAAACAACTCGCGCGCTTACCTTTGAATACATTATCTAAACACGCTTGGTTACAACCGATACAAGTATTGATTAATTGCGCTTGGCTCTTCTCAGCTTTAATAACAAAATGTGGGTCGGCTAAGAAAGGCCTTGCCATCGACACCATATCGGCGTGACCGCTAGAGAGAATGATTTCCGCCTCATCTGGGGTATTGATGCGGTTACAAGTCACAATCGGTACATTGACATGCGGACGAACCTTTTCAGTAACCCAAGTAAATGCACCACGTGGAACCTGAGTCGCTATAGTTGGAATTCTCGCTTCATGCCAACCAATCCCCGTGTTAATGATTGTCACCCCCGCTTTTTCGAGCTCTTTCGCTAACTCAATCACTTCATCAAAGGTACTGCCTTCTTCAACAAGATCCAGCATCGACAAACGGAAAATAATAATGAAATCATCACCCACCGCCTTGCGGATAGATTTCACAATTTCTAGCGGGAAGCGCATACGATTTTCATAGCTACCGCCCCAGTCGTCATAACGCATGTTGGTGCGCTTACAAATAAACTGGTTAATCAGATACCCTTCAGATCCCATCACTTCAACGCCATCGTAGCCAGCCAGTTGAGCCAAAGAGGCACTATTAGCAAAGGCATCTATGGTCTTTTTAATCTGACGGGCACTCATTTCACTTGGAGCAAAACGGGCGATTGGCGCTTTAATTGCGGATGCACTTTGAGCAAATGGATGCATCGCATAACGACCTGCATGCAATAATTGCAATGCGATCTTACCGCCATGTTCGTGTACAGCCTCTGTCACTACTTTGTGGGCGTTCGCGTGTTTAGGTTTACTGAACTCTGCACTAAAAGGATGTAGTCGACCACGCAAGTTAGGTGAAAAACCACCTGTTACTATCAAACCCACACCGCCTTTGGCACGTTCAGCATAGAAAGCAGCGAGCTTCCCTAATCCTTCTTTATGCTCTTCAAGACCTGTGTGCATTGAGCCCATTAAGACTCGGTTTCTTATCTGGGTGAATCCTAGATCTAAAGGTTGGAGTAGGTTTGGATACATAGCAGACATCACTTTAGTTAATTATTCTGGTCTGACCACAATAATCTTAGTTGTAATATAAATCAAACAAGTGTTTACATTTTTGTAACACCGATCAATCTTACGGTTGTTTGCGTATACTAGTTTCAGTAGGATGTAACTTTTCTGGATTTATAAGGTCTTACAGCGGATAAGCCTTAACCTGCGGTCACGCAGCGGAGTTTAAATGAAAAAACTATTTAAGTTCATCGGCCTGTTCTTCAAAGGGATTTGGAAACTCATCACCTTTGCTCGACTGGCTCTGACTAATTTATTTTTTATAGCGACCGTAGCCATCATCTACTTCGTTTACTTTCATGCGGAAAGTGAAGCGCCAACGGTACCCACTGAATCAGCTTTGATTCTCAACTTGTCAGGCCCAATAGTTGAGCAGCCAAATTACGTCAACCCAATGGATTCGGTTACCGGCTCTCTGATCGGTAAAGATCTACCGAAAGAAAATGTGCTGTTTGATATTGTTGATACCCTGCGATACGCGAAAGATGATGAAAAGGTCAGCGGACTAGTGCTGGCGTTAGGCGACCTACCGGAAACCAATCTGACTAAATTGCGCTACATTGCCAAAGCACTGAACGAGTTTAAAGCATCAGGCAAACCCATTTACGCTGTAGGTGACTTCTACAACCAAAGCCAGTACTACTTAGCGAGTTACGCAGACAAAATCTATCTAGCGCCAGACGGTGCCGTGATGCTGAAGGGTTATAGCTCTTACTCACTCTACTACAAAACCTTGCTAGAAAAACTCAACGTGAATACGCACGTATTTAGAGTTGGCACCTATAAATCAGCGATTGAGCCTTTTGTTCGCAATGATATGTCGGATGAAGCGAAAGAGTCCGCATCGCGCTGGTTAGGGCAGCTTTGGGGCGCTTTCGTCGATGATATTGCTACTAATCGTGAAATCACGCCAGAGTCACTGAACCTCAACATGGATCAATTCTTGGCTCTATTGAAGCAAAATGATGGCGATTTAGCCGCACTATCGAAAAACGTTGGTTTAGTCGATGAACTGGCGACTCGTCAGCAAGTGCGTAGAGAAATGATTGAAGTCTTTGGTAGCAATGGCGAAGACAGCTACAACCACATCAGCTACTACGATTACCTACCAACCATGACACCTAGCTTCGATATCGCTTCAGATGATATCGCTGTAGTGGTGGCGAGTGGCGCAATTATGGACGGTTCACAACCTCGTGGCACTGTCGGTGGCGATACGGTTGCCTCGCTGCTGCGTCAAGCTCGTAACGACGACAAAGTGAAAGCCGTTGTACTTCGTGTTGACAGCCCGGGAGGCAGTGCTTTTGCTTCAGAAGTGATTCGAAATGAGATCGAAGCGCTAAAAGAAGCGGGCAAACCTGTTGTTGCCTCAATGTCGAGCTTAGCTGCCTCTGGCGGTTACTGGATTTCAATGAGCGCAGATCGCATTGTTGCTCAGCCAACAACTCTGACAGGCTCTATTGGTATCTTTAGTGTAATCACCACCTTTGAGAAAGGATTAAACGAACTAGGCGTCTACACCGACGGTGTTGGTACTTCACCTTTCTCTGATGTAGGTATCACAACTGGGCTATCAGAAGGTGCGGCGCAAGCTTTCCAACTTGGTATTGAGCATGGCTACAAGCGATTTACCAACCTGGTGAGCAGTAACCGTGATATCCCTCAACCGGAGCTAGATAAAATTGCTCAAGGTCGCGTCTGGACAGGACAAGATGCACTGAACTTTGGCTTGGTAGATAACATCGGTGACTTCGATGATGCGGTTAAGCTCGCAGCTGAGCTTGCTAAAGTCGAGTCATACAACATCTACTGGATCGAAGAGCCGTTAAGCCCTGCTCAGCAGTTTATTCAAGATATCATGAATCAAGTGAAAGTATCGGTAGGCATCGATGTCTCTACCTACATTCCACCAGCACTGCAACCTGTGGTTAGCCAAGTAGCAGCAGATGCGGATATGCTACAGAGCTTTAATGACCCCAAAGGTCAATATGCATTCTGTTTAAACTGCTTGGTGCAATAAATAATCAGAAATTGACTGCAAAGTAGATACTTAACAGTACATTATCTTACCAGGCTATAATTAAGGGGTGTTCCTGTGCGGGATGCCCCTTTTTATTAGGCGCGATTAAGCTATAATCCCCCGCTCTGTTCCCCCTACAATCACTGGTTTCTAAACAATGGCAAGAAAACATATCTATATCGCTTATACAGGCGGCACCATTGGTATGCAGAAGTCGCATGATCATGGCTATGTTCCTGTAGCTGGCTTCATGGAAAAACAACTGGCAAGCATGCCTGAGTTTCACCGCCCTGAGATGCCTGAATTCACCATCCATGAATACGAGCCACTCATCGACTCTTCAGACATGACGCCGAAAGACTGGCAGCAAATTGCGGATGATATTCGTGCAAACTATGACAAATATGATGGTTTCGTCATTCTGCACGGTACAGATACGATGGCTTACACCGCCTCTGCTCTGTCCTTTATGCTTGAAAACCTAGGCAAACCAGTCATTGTTACTGGCTCGCAAATCCCACTAGCAGAGCTGCGTTCTGATGGTCAAGCGAACCTACTTAACGCTCTACATATTGCGGCCAACTACCCAATAAATGAAGTAACCTTATTCTTCAATAACAAGTTGATGCGTGGTAATCGCAGTACTAAGTCGCACGCTGATGGTTTTAATGCCTTTACCTCACCTAACCTTCCACCACTTTTGGAAGCGGGTATCAATATTCAAATCAGCAATGACATCAAAGTAGGTGAAACACCAGCCGGTGAATTTAAAGTCCATGATATTACGCCACAACCGATCGGCGTCATCACCATGTATCCTGGTATTTCCCACGAAGTGATTCGCAATACTTTGCTACAACCTGTGAATGCAATGATCCTGCTGACTTTTGGTGTGGGTAACGCTCCGCAGAACCCAGAGCTACTTAGCCATTTAAAAGATGCATCAGAGCGTGGTGTCATTGTGGTAAACTTGACTCAGTGTCTAGCAGGTAAAGTGAATATGGGTGGTTACGCGACAGGCTGTGCACTAGCAGAAGCTGGCGTCATCAGTGGTTACGATATGACACCAGAAGCTGCGTTAGCGAAACTTCATTACCTACTAAGCCAAGATCTTTCTTACGAACAAGTGAAGGTCAAAATGCAGCAAGTTCTGCGTGGTGAGATGAGTATTTAACTCGGATTGAATAATGGAAAAGCCAGCATTCATTGCTGGCTTTTTTATTACTAATTACTGAGCTGACAAACAAAAAAAGGCGACTCAATGAGTCGCCTTTCATCTATTAATGTTCTAACGAACTGTTCTTTCGATTAGCCGATGTGCGTTGCGCCAGCCATGTACTTCTGAAGTACAGTCGGGATAGCGATGCGACCGTCTGCTTCTTGATTGTTTTCAAGAATCGCAACCATAGTACGACCTACAGCTAGACCAGAACCGTTTAGTGTGTGTACTAGCTCAGGTTTCTTCTCACCTTTACGGCGGAAACGTGCTTGCATGCGACGTGCTTGGAAATCCCACATGTTTGAACAAGAAGAGATTTCACGGTAAGTCTCTTGAGCAGGAACCCAAACTTCTAGATCGTAAGTTTTACGAGCGCCGAAGCCCATGTCACCAGTACATAGAACCACTTTACGGTAAGGAAGCTCTAGAAGCTGAAGAACCTTCTCAGCGTGGCCTGTTAGCTCTTCAAGTGCTGCCATTGAATCTTCTGGCTTCGTGATTTGAACTAGTTCAACTTTATCGAACTGGTGCATACGGATAAGACCACGAGTATCACGACCGTAAGAACCCGCTTCAGAACGGAAACATGGTGTGTGCGCTGTCATCTTAAGTGGTAGATCCGCTTCGTCAGAAATCGTGTCACGAACCATGTTCGTTACTGGTACTTCTGCTGTTGGGATCAGAGACAGTTTACGTGGCTCTTCATCGTTTACTTTTTCTTCTAGCGGCTCTGTGTGGAATAGGTCTTTACCAAATTTAGGTAGCTGACCTGTACCAAATAGGCTGTCAGAATTCACTAGGTACGGTACGTACATCTCAGAGTAGCCGTGCTCTTCAGTGTGAAGGTCTAGCATGAACTGAGCAATTGCACGGTGTAAACGAGCAAATTGGCCTTTCATTACGATGAAGCGCGCGCCTGTAATTTTTGTTGCGCTAGCAAAATCAAGACCGCCGCCCATCTCACCAAGATCAACGTGATCTTTTAGTTCGAAGTCGTAAGTTTTTGGTTCACCCCAACGAGAGATCTCAACGTTATCTTCTTCGTCTTTACCGTCTGGCACATCGTCAGCTGGTAAGTTAGGAACAGAAAGAGTGATCTCTTCAAGTTGTGCTATAACCGCGTCAAGTTCAACTTTTTTCGCATCTAGATCGCTACCAAGTGTACCGATTTGCTTTTTGATCTCTTCTGCGCCTTCTTTATCGCCAGCCGCCATTTTTTGGCCAATCTGCTTGGAGATGGAGTTACGCGTGGATTGTAAATTTTCAACTTCTACTTGAATCGACTTACGTTGTTCTTCAAGTGTACGGATTGTCTCTACGTCTAGCTTAAAGCCACGACGTGCTAGTTTTGCAGCTGTTTCATCCAGCTCTGTACGAAGTAATTTAGAATCCAGCATTGTTAATCCTATGCTTTTTTAGTTGTGAAATCGCGCTCGAACATCTTGCTCAAACGCTAATAAATAGTTCCCAAAATAATTGGAGTTGCAGCGCGGCAACAAATCAATTCAGCCCAATGAGCATAGGAGCTCTATGTGATTAGGGCGGCCGGCTTCCGGTGAATTGGTGCAGTTAACAAAGCTGCGGCTTCAAGTATGAAGGGATAATTGGATAAATGTATCTAAAATGCTCGCTTATTCATAGCGCTTTTGTGGGCTTTTTGCGTCTAAACTAGCCAAGTAATCTAACTTTTCGCCAATTTTGGTTTCTAAGCCGCGATTTGTCGGTTGATAGTAGCGAGTCTCACCCATTTCTGGCGGTAAGTACTTCTCACCAGCTGCATACGCTCCTGGTTCATCATGGGCGTAACGATATTCTGCGCCATAGCCGAGATCTTTCATCAAATTGGTTGGTGCATTACGAAGGTGAGGAGGTACTTCATATTCCGGTAAATTATGCGCATCGGTTAAGGCTTGTTTCCACGCTGTGTAAACCGCGTTACTTTTTGGCGCGCAAGCCAAATAGACAATCGCTTGAGCAATCGCTCGCTCACCTTCCGCAGGCCCAACACGAGTAAAGCAATCCCACGCAGAAAGCGCAATCTGCATAGCTCTTGGATCCGCATTACCTATATCTTCCGAGGCTATCGCCAGTAAGCGTCTTGCGATATATAAAGGGTCGCATCCTGCAGCAATCATTCTTGCTGACCAATAGAGTGCCGCATCAGGGTTTGAACCGCGAATCGACTTATGTACCGCCGAAATCAAGTCGTACCAAATGTCGCCTTTATTATCAAAGCGCGATACTTTTTCACCCGCCACTTCGGCAAGCAGTTGCAATGTAATTTGCTTAACGCCTTGTTCGTCTTCTTGAGCCATGTCGTAGAGCAATTCAAGATAGTTAAGCGACATTCTTGCGTCACCATTAACCAGCTCTGACAAACGGTCTAAAACGTTGTCAACAAATTCAGCACTGACATCACCGAGCCCACGCTCTTCATCATTCACTGCCTGTTCAAGTGCCTGACGAATATCTTCTTTCGCCAATGAGGTTAGTTTGTACACTCGCGCGCGTGACAGCAAAGCGTTATTGAGTTCAAAGGAAGGATTTTCCGTCGTCGCACCAATAAAAGTAACGGTTCCATCTTCAATATGAGGTAGAAAAGCGTCTTGCTGAGATTTGTTAAAGCGATGCACCTCGTCTACGAATAAAATAGTACGACGACCAGCGAGTTTGTTTTCTCGCGCTTTCTCAATGGCCGCTCGTATCTCTTTTACGCCAGATGTTACCGCTGATACTCGTTCAACTTCCGCATTGGCATAATTTGCAGCCACTTCTGCTAGCGTCGTTTTACCGGTGCCTGGTGGCCCCCACAAGATCATTGAGTGGATGTGACCCGCCTCTAACGCACGTCTTAGCGGCTTACCGACACCAAGAATGTGCTGCTGGCCAATATATTGATCCAACGTTTGCGGGCGCATTCTAGCAGCAAGGGGACGAAAATCTTCGTCCCCTGTAAAATCAAACGAGTAGTTACTCACTATTGTTAGTTCCTTTGATCGTCAACCTCTACCCCTTCTGGGATAGTAAAGGTGAAGCGATCTGCTTTAGGTTTGTTCAAGTTAATACTATTGAATTTGAAAGCACTTTGTTGACCATCTTGTTCAATAACACTAAAGCCTTTCACTGCGCCTTTTTCATCAATTTCTAACTTAAAGTTACCTTGATTGGTATCCGCAGCGGTTGGGACAAGAGTAAAGATGTCACCTTGTTGAGTAACCTTATAGTTATCCCAGTCACTCGCTCGGTTTCGAGTTAGAAGAACAAATGGCGTTTGCTCTGTTGCTTGTTCTTGCCAGTAGATGCTCACTTGCTCAATGAACGGACTGTAATACCAAAGGCTTTTACCATCAGAGACCAGGACATTTTCATCAGGCAGTGTCGTTGTCCAACGGAATAAGCTTGGGCGAGAAATCTCCACCGTGCCTTCTCCTTCCATCACGACATCGCCATCTGGACTTGTCACTTGCTGGCTGAAGTCAGCACTAAAACCATCTGTTTGTTGTAAACGCTGGTTTAATTCGTCTTTTGGTGCTGCAAACACTGAAAAGCTCATAAATAGCAGTGCGGCCAGTTTTTTCATTCTTTCGTTATCCTGTAATTTAGCGCAATAACCAAGGTTATAACTTTGTTCGAACCATGGTTTGACCGAATAAAGTTAACTTTGTTCTATTTTCCACAGCACTGTTTGAACTTTCGACCGCTGCCACAAAGGCATTCATCGTTACGTCCAATCGCTTTGTATGGGTTCACGCTCTGTGACTTAGCCCCTACCATCGCTTCATCCGCCGCCTGTGCGACTTCAACAATCATTAAGTCAAGCTGTTCAATAAAATCGCTAAGAGCTGGTGGTGTTTCAATACCGGCTTCGCGCATTTGCTGCTGAGTTTGCTGCTCGTCAATCGCTAGCATAAATGATGTCAGTAGCGCTTGAAGCATACGAATCGTACCGTCACCTATTTGCACATCTTGCCACAGCTCTTCCACTGTTGGCCATAATGTCATAAACCCTTCAGCCACATCCGCTAACTGCTCTGCTTTATCTTGTTCGTTAAGCAAGGACAAAAGTGAGTACTCATTGCTTTTAAGATAGCTATACTGCTGGGTAATATGTTCTTCAACAGGTTTTCTTGCTGCTTGCGCCTGCTCAGTGAATACGTTGCCTAACCATGTTTCTGGGCCGAGTGGCTTAGTGGCCATATTGGCAGCAAGACATAAACCTTCCAAGAAAAACGGAGATTCGATACTTATTGAGTCTGACAGTGTCAGTAATTGATACTTCATCATTCACTTCTAGTGTTTAACTGATAACGCACGCATTATAACCCTATGCAAGGCAATAGGTCACTTCGAGACTTTCCTCCCTGACTCGATCTCCTTCTCCTTGTGGTGTTTAGACAAATTTGTAGTCTCGGCTAGTTATACGGAGTTAGTAACTAGCCTTCTCTTTTTCCAGTGCCTTTCTATTCTTACCGTAATCTGACTTTACTCTCTTGGAAAAAAGATATTTAAGGCGCAAACTTATAGATGTGTTAATCAATTTTCTCCCTGTTTATAAGTGGTCTGGGGTCTTTATGAATAATTATCGTGCCAAAGGTTTTACTCTCATTGAACTGGTTGTTGTGATTGTTATTCTGGGTGTCCTATCCGTTACTGCGCTACCTCGCTTTCTTAATTTTCAGCAAGACGCACACGACAACCGGGCAAGAACCGCATTTTCTGCCTTCATTAATGCAACCGAAATGTATCACTCAATGTGGCTAGTCGAAGGAGAGCCTAGTGGAGCCGTTGAAGGTTATGCTGGTGGAAATGTCTTTCCATCAGACACAGGCTATCCAAGAAATGTTGATGCTCTTGACCCAACTAAACCTGACTGCCCTGAGCTATGGGAAAGCTTGTTGCAAACAGACTTAACCGTCGAAGTACATAGTGACCCGATTTTAGAAAACAATGCCAATGCGGATGTCGTGAGTTGGTATCGAGGTTCCGGCGCCTGCTATTACTATTACAAGTCAAATATCAATGACTACACGACCAATGTTTGGCAACTCGAGTATCAACCACTCGATGGCAGTTTCGAAATCCGTAACGATCGTCCATTACCTAAATAGATAAGTCGCCAATTTGAGCTATTCAGTGACTTTTTCATCACTTACTACTAAAATCACGCCTCCTTAAATAGAGGCGTTTTTTATGCGATTAGTTCTAGGCCCAATGGAGGGCGTGTTAGATCATTTGATGCGAGAGATTTTAACTGACATCAATGATTATGATTTGTGTGTTACGGAGTTTGTTCGTGTGGTCGATCAGCTTCTGCCTGATCACGTCTTCCATCGCCTGTGTCCAGAACTTCTACAAGGTTCGCAAACCAAATCTGGCGTGCCTGTTCATATCCAACTGCTCGGCCAAGATCCTCATTGGATGGCTAAAAACGCTATTAAAGCAGCAGACTTGGGGGCTAAAGGCATTGACCTCAACTTTGGTTGCCCTGCAAAACTGGTCAATAAGAGCAAAGGTGGTGCGGCGCTATTACAGCACCCAGAGCTGATTCACAACATCGTAAAATCATGCCGTGAAGCTGTGCCTAGCCATATTCCTGTTACGGCTAAGATTCGCCTTGGTTGGGAAAACCCAGATGACTGCTTTGAGATTGTCGATGCAATTGAGCAAGCGGGCGCAAATGAACTAACAGTTCACGCACGCACAAAATCAGGTGGCTACAAAGCAAGTGAAATCAAATGGGATTACATCGGCCAAATCCGTCAGCGCTCTTCCATTCCATTGATCGCTAATGGCGAGATCTGGAACTATGCTGATGGCCAAGCGTGTATAGAAACCACTGGTGTTGATTCGTTAATGGTGTGCCGCGGCGCATTCAACGTACCAAACTTAGGTAATGTAGTTAAACATAACCATGCAGCTATGCCTTGGGCCGAAGTGGTTGAGCTACTTTTGGTTTACTCTCAATATGAGATGAAAGGCGACAAAGGGTTGTATTACCCAAATCGAGTTAAACAGTGGTTTGCCTATCTTCGTCAACACTACCCAGAGGCTGCGGAATTGTTCCGAAAAATTCGCACTTTCAACAAAGCTCAGCCCATTGTTGAGTACATTACTCAATATCAGCAGCAGCTATTAACCACGGCAAGCTAAAAAACCAGTCTGTCTTTACCTGTTGTTTTTGCTTGATAGAGTTTTTCGTCAGCGGCTTTGAACAGTAACTCAAAGTCGTTGGCATGACGACCATCTACGATCTCAACGCCACCAGACACAGTAAAGCCGTTTTCGATGACTTCTGAAGATCGCTCCCCTATGGCATGCTGAACACGCAACATACTTTTCTGTAACGCTTCATTGTCTGACCCGCTCATATAAATAACGAACTCTTCACCACCAATACGTGCAGCCGCATCACTACTACGAATGCTATACGAGATCTGGTCGGCCATATACGAAATCACTCGATCCCCGACATCATGGCCAAACGTATCGTTAATCGCTTTAAAGTCATCGATATCTAACACAGCAATCGCCACATACCTATGATGATGAGTATTCTCAAGAAAAGCTTGTAATCCTCGTCGATTTAGAAGGCCCGTCATGGAGTCTTTTGCTGCTAGCTCTTTGAAGTAACTGTGTTCAACTCGAGTATTAATAAAGAAAAGTACAATAACTGAGAAGATGTAGACAATCGCAACCACCAGCAAACTATATCGTTCAAAATAAAAGAAATTACCGATTTCACCGGGTAAGTCGAACATGTAGTAAAGAACATGAGTTCCAGCAACACTTTCTATACTCAATGGTAATACGCGCATCGCAGATTCGGGCAAGGAAAGCATTGATGTATTCAGAATCCCTAACGTGCCCGCCAATTTCCCATGCGTATTGAGCAGGTTTTCATAGCTAACATCGAGTGACAACATACCTTCATGATCACCCAATGAATAGACCGGCATAGTCATACTCATCACCAGTTCACTTGATGCTGGTATAGGTGCAGGACCTGTAATGGTAATTAACTCTGGGTTTTGTGCGGTTTGCTGCCAAAATGGGCGGGCTTTTACTGTATCAAGAAGTTCAGTGGTAATGGTTTTCGCATAGGTATCAGGGGAAGACATAATATAGCCTTCCTTGTCTATGTAGTGGATACCGAGCAAAGAAGGGTCAATGTCGTGCATAAACGACAGGACTGGTGCTAAAGAAACTTGGCCTGAGACTCGTTTATAAGCAGTACTCTCCGGGTTACAAAGCTCCGCATCCCCAACAAGCATATAATTGATATCAACGGCAGGCATTTTTAGATTGCGGCCATCCGCGAGCAACAACGCATCAATCGGCCACATCTGACACACACCATTGATGATTTGATGATTGTGCTCAAGCAAGAAAATGTATTTCGTTTTCGAGTAGTTGGTAAAACTGTAATCAATCGCAGTAATGACTTTGGCTGCACGCGTTAACGTACTTTGAATGCGATTGTACTCATCATCAATATCTCGATTTACTGAGTCGTAGTAGTTTTTCACCGTTAACGCAAAAACGACCGCGGATAAAACCAAGGGCACTAAAAATACAAATCTTAAGCTAAAGTGCCTTTTTACGTGCATCAAACGCCTCAAATCAATTTGAATGAAAAAGCCTATCTATAATGTAATGCAGTAGATAGGCTCATTGGATATATTAATTGAGATTGTGTCACAGATTTTTATCAAGTTCAGCCATCAAAATGTCAATAAAGTTTAATTTAGCAACAAACTATCATCCGCCAACTCTTCTCCTCTGACTTTAGTGAACATCTCAAGCAAATCAGGCACCTGCATATTTGCGCGCTGTTCGCCAGCGACATCTAGAACTATCTCTCCTTGGTGCAACATAACCGTTCTATCACCACACGCAAGGGCATCTTTCATTGAGTGAGTCACCATCATGACAGTCAAATTAAACTCTTTAACAATTTTCTTAGTTAAATTGATGATAAATGCTGCCATTCGAGGATCGAGTGCAGCCGTATGCTCATCGAGCAGCAGTAATTTACTATCTGATAATGTGGCCATCACTAAGCTCACCGCCTGACGTTGACCTCCGGAGAGTAAACCAATGCTGTCCCCCAACCTATCTTCAAGCCCTAAACCAAGAATACTGATTCGCTCTTGAAACAGTTTTCTACGCTGACTCGATAGAGACAAACTCCAGCCTCGCTGCTTACCGCGCATATAGGCTAGTGCCATATTCTCCTCGATAGTCAAATCACCACACGTCCCTGCTAATGGATCTTGAAAAACACGCGCACACTGCTTAGCTCGCTGATCCACGCTTTGTTTCGTCACATCTAACTCATCAATGATCACTTTGCCGCCAATCATAGGTGTCTCACCTGTGACTGCGCCTAACAATGTCGATTTACCCGCACCATTTGAGCCAATCACCGTCAGAAATTGATGCTCAGGCACTTCAAGAGAAACCCCTCTTAACGCTTGGTTTTCTAAAATTGTTCCTGGATTAAACGTGACCTGAATATTTTCAAGACGAATCATACTGCATCTCCTGACTTGCTTCGCTCTGTCGCCTGCCCTACTGCTGCAGACGTGTTAGCCTTTTTTGCTTTGAGGTTTCCTTTTAACTTTGGCGCAATCAACGCAATAGCCACCAACACAGCCGTCACCAAGTTTAGATCTGATGCTTGTAAGCCAAACATGCCGGAACTAAGTGCAAAGGCAACCGCTAATCGATACAGAACTGATCCTAAAATCACTGCGACGACAGCTACCCATATTTTCTTGCCTGGGATCAGTGTTTGACCAAGAATCACCGCCGCCAAGCCAACAACAATTGTACCGACGCCAGAAGTTACATCAGCAAAGCTATTCGTTTGTGCAAATAAAGCTCCTGAAAAACCAACGAACCCGTTGGACAACGCCAAACAGAAATAGGTATAAAATGCAGTGCTTGCGCCTTGTGCCGAGACCATACGAGCATTCACGCCAGTCGCTCTCAAGCCTAATCCGAAATCGCTATTTAGTAACCGCACGACGAACAAAGCGGAGATCAGAACCAACACACCTACAATCAAAGGGCGGATCAGCATTGAATCGCCCAGAGCTTCAAATGGTGTCAGGATGGTTTCTTCACCTAGCAACGCAATGTTCGGGCGTCCCATAATGCGGATATTGATAGAAAAAGCCGCAATCATAGTGAGAATGGAAGCGAGAAGGTGAAGTATCCCGCATCGCACCGCTAGAAATGCCGTCACCCATCCAGTAGCAGCCCCCGCCAAGATCGCCATTCCTGTTGCGACCCAAGGATTGATTCCCGAGACAATCGCAGTCGCTGCCACTGCGGCCCCCATAGGAAAGCTGCCATCAACACTGAGATCAGGAAAATCGAGTACACGAAACGTCAGGTACACTCCAAGAGCAACGAGCCCGTACAGTAACCCTATCTCTAGTGCACCAAAAAATGCAAAAGCAGACATACAAACTCCCTTTTCTGCTTAAAAAAATGGAGAGCACGATTGGCTCTCCGAGATATTTAGGGTTATTTAACGCTGGTTGCGCGGTCTAATACAGAAGCAGGAACCGTCACACCAAGCTGCTTCGCTGCATTTGAGTTCACAACGAGATCGGAACCTTTTGCTACTTTCACATCTAATTTACCAGGTTCATTACCTTCTAAAATAGCGGCAACGTAATCCGCTGTTTGCACTCCTACCTGATAGTAATCAAAGCCAAGACTCGCGATTGCACCTTTCTCAACATAAGACGTAGCGCCACCAAACACTGGAGTCTTCGCTTGATTTGCCGCCACAATCATACCTTCAATAGCACTTGCTACCGTGTTGTCTGTTGGCGCATAAATAACATCTGATTTTTCAGCAATGGCTTGAGTTGCTGACATCACATCAGCACTTTTTAATGCGGTAGCTTCAATGACTTCGATCCCTTGCGCTTGAGCACTCTCTTTTAGAAGCTTCACTAAGGTGACGGCGTTGGCTTCTCCGGGGTTAAAAACGACACCGATAGATTTCACATTGGGTAAGATTTCTTTAATGAGCTCAACGTGTTGAGATACTGGAGAGAGATCCGAAAGACCTGTGACATTTTTACCAGGTTGTGCCATTTTCGACACTAACTTCGCCCCAACAGGATCTGTAACGGCAGTAAAAACGACAGGAATCGAACGAGTCGCGGAGACAAGAGCTTGCGCTGTCGGCGTCGCTATACCTACCAAGACATCTGGCTGCTCACCGACATATTGACGAGCGATTTGAACCGCTATCGCTGGGTTACCTTGCGCGGTTTTATAATCGAACTCTAAGTTTTTACCTTGCTCGTAGCCTTTTTCTTTTAGACCATCGATCAGTCCTTGGCGAGTTGCATCCAACGCTGGATGTTCAACAATTTGTGAAACCGCCACTCTTGCGGTTTTCGCCATAATACTGGTTGAAGAGAGTAATGCTGCTCCTGCTAACATGGCCACTGCCATAACTTTTCCTGCTTTCATCTCAGCTCCTTGATTTCAGCAATAATGAGGTGATGTTGTGTGCGATATTATTTATCTATTGTTATTTAAATTGCACAAAATGTGTGCACATCAATCATTATTACCAATAAGCTGTATAAAATGGAAGCAAGGTTTAACAAAAATTCAACAAAACAAGAGCTGTGCACATTTACGTTTTCGTTGCGCAAATCAAGATGTTACGTGGCGTAACCTCTTTGGCACAAAACTCCACAATATCAACCTGATACCCTTGCTCTTCGATATAGAGTGACTTATCAAGTACTAACCACAACTCAAGGCTACGACGGAAGACTTGCTGAACCAGGCTAAGCCTCTCCATATGCCAATAGCGTTGTTCTCCAAGCTGTTGGAAATGTAAAAAGTCGACTTCAGGTAACTCTATCTGCTTCTTCTTCGTCGCCCACAAACAAAAAGATTGGAAGCCATCCGCCAATGATGATTTCTTAATGCTCGGAATCGGTACGTAATGCTCAAAACCGCAGACTTGACGCAACAATAGATCAAGACCAAGCCGAAAGCTCATTTCTTCAAAGCGATGGCGCTTTACTCGCTCACCACCTGTAACCGTTTCTTGCAGCGGAATACGAAGCTCAGCTTTCGATAACGTCAGTTCCGATGACTGGCCGAAGCTTGATAGTGGTTGATAGTTTTCCCCCTCAATAAGATGATAACAACAAGGCGAAATCGTCATTGCGGGCAATTGAGCATTACTCGCTTTTTTTATTAAAGAAACATGTAAATCACCACAAGCATGTAGAGCAACGGCATGCTGACGCGAATTCATTGCTCGTTTTGCACTTTCTGCCAGCGCATCACCTTGAATAAACGTCATTGGTAGTTTTTGCTTATTTGCTTCACTCTGCCCTGCATCACATAGTGCCTGCTGAAACTCGAAGCTGGTAACCTTTTGCTGGCTCTGGCTCGCTAATATTCGGCCTAAAAAGCCTTTTCCTGAGCACCACTCTAGCCACTCCTGTCCTTCGTGCTGCTGTAAAGCTGCCTCGCCCATTGAAACAACTTGCGCGAGCTTTCTGCCAGGTACTCCACTTTCTACGCCACGTTCCAGATGTAACCCAGAAAGTGTAAGCTTTTTTAGTTGCGAGTTCTTTTTAATAGCAGCAAGTTCAGGGAGAACACGAGTGATGGCAGTAAGTAATGACTCACTATCTGCTTTATAGGCATCTATCTGCTCATAAGTTAGTGAATAAAGCCATTGGCAAAGTTGAGGGTATTGCGAAATCCATGGCAGTTGCTCATCAACACTTTGTAAAAAAGGTTCGAAGCGCCATAAGTCTTGATAAGTTAAAAGTAAAGAATTGAGTGATGTAAAGTGGTGTTTCATGCTTCCCCCTAGGCTAACTCTATTTTAGAGGGAAGCGATTCGATTTAATAGCGCTTAGCGAACTGGGAGTTCGATATCTCTGAACATCTCTTCGATTTCAGCATTCGACTTCAGCGATAACGCTTGCTCGACCACTGGACGCGTCAGATGCGGTGCAAAACGCTCCATAAAGTCAAACATGTAAGAACGCAAGAACGTACCTCTGCGGAAACCAATGCTAGTCGTGCTCGCGCCAAAGATATGGCTCGCATCAATGGCCACTAAATCGGTATCTTGCTCTTTATCAATTGCCATACTTGCAATCACTCCAACCCCAATTCCCATTCGGACATAAGTTTTAATCACATCAGCATCGGTCGCAGTGAAAACAACTCTAGGCGTCAAGCCATGTTGATTAAACGCGGCGTCCAACTCAGAACGGCCTGTAAAACCAAACACATAAGTCACTAGCGAATAAGAGGCAAGATCTTGTATTGTTACCTGCTCTTTTTGCGCAAGTGGGTGGTTTTTAGGTACCACAATCGAACGATTCCAGTGGTAACAAGGTAGCATGATTGCATCTTGATAAAGGTGCAGTGCTTCGGTAGCAATCGCAAAATTAGCCGTACCCTTAGCAATCGCTTCAGACATTTGGCTTGGCGTACCTTGATGCATGTGCAAAGAGACTTTTGGATAACGATTAGTGAACCCTTTGATGACATCAGGCAATGCATACCTTGCCTGAGTGTGGGTCGTCGAGATATTTAACGTTCCCATCTCTGGATGAGTATGTTCACCGGCTACCGCTTTAATACTCTCAACGCGAGCTAAGATTTCTTGAGAAATGCGAATAATGTCTTCACCAGCACCTGTCACTTGTGTCAAATGCTTACCGCTACGCTCAAAAATTTGGATACCTAACTCATCTTCAAGTAATCGTACTTGTTTACTAATACCTGGTTGAGAGGTGTATAGGCTTTCAGCGGTTGCTGACACGTTTAAGTTGTGGTTAACGACCTCAACAATGTACTTCAATTGCTGTAATTTCATTCCTGACCCGAACTCCCTTATCGACGCACTATGAGCATGTCATCATAGTTTATAATATTTAGTTATAACGCCTCTCAAGATAAATTGATACCCCTGCCATCAATTCCGACGCATAAACTTAGCCGAGAGTGAATTCAGCTGTTCGTTTTGCAACCAAATACTCATTATCAGTGGTTAATTTTGTTTTTTAATTACTAAATGCAAACTACTGGGCAATAATAGAAAATAGAAAATAAGTGCAGAGGGTGAGTAGAATCGTGTATCCTTATCTGCTAGCCATCGGAAAACATAAGATACGGAATTTATGAATATTGGTTTAATCATAGCTTTAATTGCCATCTTACTGGTCTTGGTTCTTGGCTATAACATTATGTTGCAATACAAAGTCAAAGCCGAGACAGCCAAAAAGCAAGAAAGCTCTCGCTACTTGCAGATCATTGATGCGACTGAAGAGCTTATCGGCCACGCTCACCATCTTCCATACAGCAAAGAATTGTTGGTATGTCTGAATGTCCGAATTCTAGATGCACTACAAAATATGGCGGAGCTTGATCCTAGAAATAAGCAGTTGGAGCAACGTGTAGAAAACGTAAAAGCTCAGATAAAACAGCTTGAAGAGAACCATAAAGGTGGTGAGAGCACTGCATTTAAAATTCCTAGCAGTGATAAGCAAGCCATCATGATGCTAAAACTCGTGAAACGCCTTCGTGATACTGTTCGCAATGAGCACAACAAAGGCCGATTCGAAACTCAGCAGTATGTCGCTGAAAACGCGCGTCTTGAAACGATTCAAATACGAATCAACATTGAAAATGTAATTAAGCGTGCCAACGACTCTATCACTCGTGGTCAACCAGGTACTGCCGTTCAGCTTTTGCGTAAAGGGATTGATGCACTTAGTACTAAGAACGACAGCTACTCTAATCAAGCTCGTGAAAAGCTCCAAGCTATGTACGACGACCTAGAACAAAGCCGCGTGTCTCGCAATGCTGAAGAGCTTCATCAAATGGAAGAGAAAGAGCGTCAAGATGATATGGACGTTCTCTTTGGTGAAAAGAAAAAATGGTAATATAATCCCTAATATTCCGTTTCTAAAGGTCGCTGATGCGGCCTTTTCTATTTATAAAGTGTGTAATGATTGACCTGAAAAATTACGATTCATTGCTTGAACCCATTAATGCGTTTCTGCAGTGCCCTACTCCTGATGAATGGGTAGAAGAAGCAAAAAGACCAGAAAATTTAAATGTCGTTCTCATCGATCATTTAATGTGTGAGCTAAAAGCAGGCCAATCTGCCATGTATTTGATTCGTAAATACGCAGTTGATAAAGAAAGCGCACATAACCTTTTAGATTGGTTTAAGCCTTATGAAGATTTTGCTTATCGTAAAACGGGTAGCCTTGAGACGTTAAAAGGTAAAAGCAACATTTCTAAAGCCATTATGGCAAAGTCGGATTCACCATATAGCCAAGACTTAATTGATAAAATGGTGCTCCTAATTAAAGAAGAGCTTCATCACTTCTATCAAGTACTCGAAATAATGGAAAGCCGCAATATCCCCTTTGAGCCCATTCTTGCAGGTCGCTACGCAAAGGGATTATTAGCAGAAATGGCAACCTACGAGCCACAAACATTGATCGATAAGCTGATCATTGGTGCGTATATTGAAGCTCGTTCATGCGAGCGTTTCGCTAAGTTAGCTCCGCACATGGACGAAGATATCGCAAAGTTTTACGTATCTTTGCTGCGCTCTGAAGCACGTCACTATCAAGATTACCTAACACTAGCTGAAGAAATTGCAGGTAAAGATATCTCTGAGCGAGTGGCGTTTTTTGGCCGTGTAGAAGCAGAACTTATCTCCACCCCTGATGGTGACTTTAAGTTTCATAGTGGTGTGCCGAGTTATTCAGAAAAAGTGACTGTTTAAATCGATTCGATGAATAATTAAAAAGCCCTTAGTCAATGACTAAGGGCTTTGTTTATTAATAGTACTTACCTTTCAATTAGTTCACATAATGTACTGGTAGTTTGCGAAGAATCTGATATTCCTCACCAATCATGTTCGCATAATCGCCCGTTAAGTAAGCGTTAATAGTTGCTAATGGTAACGTCCAAGCAAACTTATCTGTGTCAGATGCATTCGTGTAACCTTCGTATAGAGGGTACGCCGCCGCCAGAAGAGTATTTTCAAGGTTTGAGTTCACATAAGCCATTGTAAAGTCGATAATTGACACAACGTCATTAATATTATGAACTTTACCCGCATTATGCGTCACTGTTCCTGCTGCTGAATCAAAGACTGTTTCAGGTTGAGCTAGTACAGCGCCAATCACACCATTGAACTCTGCGTTCGACAGCCCATCTGATAGATCAACACGGCCTGCTTCGATTTCTGCTTTGTACACATTTATAATAGCTTCAACAAATGGTGCATCAAGAGCGGCTGCTGGTGTATGGAAACGTTCAGAAAAACCCGCTATTGGTGCCCATGCAGCAACGACTGCATCCAAAGAATCTGCTGATGTACCATCAAGAGCTACCTTAGAAGAGTACCCCTCTGAGGTGACCATACGAGAAGCAAATTTGTTTGCTAGTGCATTGTCTTTAGTGATCTTATAGGTACGACCTTCAATCACAACCTCAATCGCATCACCTTGAATCATATCGTAACGGTCTAGCTGCTTACTTAGACTATTGCGTTGAGCCAACGCGGTTTCAGCAAAAGTCACGTCATCAGTTCGCATACGACGAGTACCCATTTCAAGGATCATAGTCGATGCATCTTTACGTGCGGTCGATGATAGGTCGAAGAACGAACCTATTCCACTTGGCATAGGAGGCAGAGATTCAATAAGCTGCGTTACATGTAAGTTTGTATCTAATGACGCAGGAATCGTGTAGTCGACACCGTCAGAATCAACAAATTTAACGCCATTGCTCAACGGCTCACCTGCAATTAAGTGTGCCATGATTGCATCATATTCCGCTTTTACCCCTGGAAGATCTAATAGAGATGCAAATTGCTCTTCATCGGTGTAACGGAATGAGTAACGACGCGCAAGCATATAACTTGCTAAACCTTTATCTGGCCACATACCCAAAATAGAAACGGCATTTGAGTATGGATTTGCTGGATCATTAGATGCAACAGAGTTTAGGTATTTAGAGTTTAGTGCTTCAGCATGAATTTCTTTAGCACCGTGTAGGCTTTGCAGAACACCTGTTGCTGTGTCATCAAAACAGCTAGCTTCAGCCAAGTTGTAGGATGCAGGAATCATGTAAGACAACGCATTCAACGACTCACCAAGTGATACTGAAACCAACTCATCATTTCTATTTGTAATGATACATTGAGATTCCGGTGTACGAAGAACATCAAGGAAAAACTCTGCAGCTTTCTTTGAACCATACGCGTAATCACATAGCCAACTATTGTTTGCCATCACAGCTGGATCTTCAGAATAAGTACAATATGACGGATTATTTGCCAACAAGTTCAAGAACTCTGTCGGTTTTTGCGATGGCGATGCATCACCATAGTCATGGAAAATACTATCGATACGCTCTGAATCTTCGATCATATCACGCATGTCGTTCATTTCACGGAAACGACGCACAATGTACGACGGATAATCCGAGTTATAAAGGCCATCGCTATATAGACCAACGTTACGTCTATCGTAGCTATCTAAGTAATTCTGCCATTGATAACGAACAATTTCTTCACGCGTTGTACCTTCATCAAAACGGTTACAATCACTGTTAAGTGACACATTACCATCAGTACAAAATGCGTAGCTCTTACGAGAATCGATATTCAATACGTCTTCAAGATAATAAAGTGCGCCATGCTCAGCTCGAGCATCACCTGCCAGTGCAGCTTGATCGAGTTTGCTAAAGTCACAGGTATAAACAGAATCACCTGTAGGCTGACCTGAACCATCGGTTACAATTTGTGTTTCCGTACACTCTATAAGAGGTGCGGAGTTACCATTAGCCACAATTGGAGAAGGACCATATTGGCCGTAGAATGAATCAGCATGAGCTTGTTGGCCTGCTGGTGTAGACAAATCAGCAGCAGACACTGGGGAAGGCTTAATCAAATCGACTTTACGACCATAGCCAAACTTGAATGCTGCAACATCATACAAGCCCCAAGTTGGGATTTCATCCAGCATGCTCGGAGCGTAATCCATTGTTGAACTATACGCTGGTATATTTGCAATACCTAAACGATCAGCTTGTTCACGAGTAAGGAAGTTGTCGCTATCAAGGGAACCTTTGAAGTTGTGGCGTAAGCCAACATTGTGGCCAATTTCATGTACTAACGTATTGCGATAAGTTGTTTCTGTGATCGCATCTGCAGCTACAGATTTCAGATTATCAGGGAGTTCATTCCAAGACTTCAACGTACGAGTAACTTCATTGCCGCCTTCGTCTTTGACAATTTCAAAATAACCTTCATCGGTTAGTGGAAGGTTATCGATGACCGCCTTGGTACTCGCAGACACCCAACTTGCCTCTATTGGATAAACGTTATTTTCACTCCAAAGCTGTAAACGTTGCTCTTCAGCAACAATAACGTCTTCAAGTGGTGTTTCATCTGTAACTTCGACTAGATCTGATGGACGCAAGCGGGATTGGACTTTCGTTTGCAGTTCAACAAGATGTTCTGCTTCTTGCTCAGTTACTGAAGTATGAACGTGACTATGATCTAAGTTGTACATTGCTGCCGTTTCAGCAAGTTTTCTGAAAGATTGAACTTCTGAGCGGTCACTAACGTCAGGTGAATCTGCGCGAGAGCTCAACCCACTGTCAGCTAACTGCGAACGGTTGTAAAAACGAGCCATGTTATCCCAATAGAAGGGGACACCTGTTCGTGCAACACCAGAATATTGGTTGACATGCGCCTTGATGATTTCACCAGTTTGCGGATGAGCAATAGATGGTCCGTAACCAAGTAGACCATTTTTTAGAGGTTCGTCAACTAATTGGATAACATTGTAGCGTAAGTCACCAGCGTGAATACCTGCAGCTTCAGTTTTGTTTACGATCTTCAATAAAGGCTTGCCGTTATTTGGATCAATAACATTTAGCGTTTGGTTCATCATATCAATTGTTTCAAGAGTAACATTCAATAATGACGCATTTTTCTCTTCGAAAAAGTTATCCGATAAGTAGTACTCGATCGACTCAAGCTCTGGGTTAAAACGATTTAAATAAGTAACATCATTGTACTTATTGGTAATTGGATCTAGCTTCTTAGTCGTTGTAGCAAAGAAACCGATTTCATTTTCATCCCCTACTGGGTACAAAATAGGTTTATAGTCTGCACTCGCGACTTGGTCTTCATGCACAAGAGAGTAGAAGAATCGAGACTTAAACGAGCCTTTCGCCAACTCTTCTTCTAATGCTCCCCAATCCATATAACGAGATATCTTGTCCCAATCAACAGAAAACGTCTGTTCCAGTTCAAAGTTCAACACACCTGTTTTAGGGTCAAACTCCCAAGATAGAACATCTGGGGTCCCTACTGGAGAAATGCCGTCTTTTAAACCGTAAAGCTCATCCCAGTTAATATCAAGGGCTTTCGCTTCTGAAGGCTTAGGCGTGTAGTGCGTGTTGGTTCTGTAACCCTCTAGCGTTAAGCCTGTATCTGGATCGACTTCTTCTACGTTAGTACAGTCACCGTATGAATCTTCCTTACATTGATAACGCGCAAAATCACCAGGGATCGTCATAATATGAGGAAATTCTACCTGATCATCAGTGCCTGTTAGATTGCCATTAGCATCGTTTAGAGGAAGACAGTAGCCATTTGAATCTTTTGGATAAATATTTTCAGGATGGTTTGAATCATAGCCAAACACTTCTAGACCATTCTGAGAAAAACAAACTTCTACGTAACGCCCCATACCTTGAAGGAATGGAAATTGTGTAACCGCAAAGCGTGGTGCGGCACCCGTTGTAGGTGCATAAATCCAGCGACCATCCGTTTTCAGATCTTTAACCTGAATCTCATGTTCATTACGCTCTACGTAGTCATAATCTTGGTCGTCAGCTCCACAACCCGCTAGTACCGCGGTAATTGCTGACGTCAGTGCCAATCTCTTAAATATCATAATATGTCCTTATTATTTATTTCTAGAAGGAGAAAGTAACGGTTGCTCTGTAAGAAGCATTGTCTTGGTCGAATAGGTCAATATTTCCCAATGTGCCTCGCTCAGCATCTTGATAAACACCAGATGTTGATGCTGATAAAGAGGCGGTCCAGTTTTTGGAAATACTGTAAGAGCCAAATAATGAGCCCCCGTATGTCCAACTACTTCTCCTCGTTCCCTGATAGCTAATTGTATTTCCACCGAGAGCTGAAATACCGAGTGTTAATGATTCCCAAGATTTACTTGCACTCGATGAAACAGAAAATGTCCACTCTGTTAATGAGCGGCCACCTATTGTTTCGTAATGGTGGAAATTTTTTCGTAGTCTTGGAGTAATTGAGAAATTAACTCCCCAAGATTTCAATGAGACAGGTATTGCGATACGAAAAGCTGTTTGCAATTCGTCTTTACGCGAAGCTTCTGAGGTGGGAATAGTAAATTGCCCACTCGCTCCTATTTTTCCAGTTTCTCCAAACTCATATAAACCCGAATAACTTGCACCAATAACAGAATCAGTTGCAAAATCTCCAGTTTGATTTTCGTAGGCGCGATAACCACCAGTCGATAAATAACCAGTAATATTATCCGTGAACCTATAATTTAAACTGCCACTCCAAGATAGACTTCTCTCAGAGCGATAATCGTCAGGATTGTAGATGTTTGTGTCGTAAGAAAGCGATAAACTGCCACCCAAATTTGACCAGGCAGATTCAGGTGGTTGCTCATCATTATTATTTCTCTCAGCCCAACTGGGTGAAGAGAATAATGCAGTTAGAGCAAGTGCAACCGTTCCTTGCTTACACTTTTTTGTGTATTGCATAGATTAACTTCCATGAATTATTTAACTCAATTAAGAGCTGTCCATGTCCATTCACCTTTATATTTATTTTAAAAAGGGCGAATGAAATCCATCAAAATATAATTTTTGATTTAAAGTTAACAAGCGAAAAATGATAGGTTTAGTTTATTATTATTTTCTAGCTACGTTTTCGTTGGCTAGGATGCGTTATTGGGATTGCTGATAGTAATTTCTTGGTATAATCATTTTGTGGCGCATCATAAATAATTTGCGCATTTCCATATTCTACGACTTTACCAAAATACATAACTGCCACTTCATCTGAAACTTGTCTAACAACTGAAAGATCATGTGAAATAAAAATCATTGCTAGGTTCATTTCTTTCTGCAGTGATAACAGCAAATTGATAATTTGCGCTTGCACTGATACATCAAGTGCCGATACAGATTCATCACAGATCAATAGCTTTGGCTTTAACGCAATAGCTCTTGCGATACCAATACGCTGCCTTTGACCACCAGAAAACTCATGAGGATAACGATTTACGGCTTCTTTCGGTAACCCTACTTTATCTAACAGCTCCAATACCCACTGCTTTCTCTCAACCGCTGTACCCATATTATGAATAACAAACGGTTCTTCCAAAATCATGCCAATAGTATGTCGCTGGTTGAGCGACTCCATAGGATCTTGAAATACGATCTGCATTTCTTTGCGTAATGGACGCATCTCTTTTGCAGACAATCGCGTAATGTCCCTCCCTTCAAAATAAATTCTCCCCTCTGTTGGTTCAAAGAGTTTTAAGATTGTGCGGCCTAAAGTGCTTTTGCCACAACCTGACTCTCCAACCAACCCTAACGTCTTACCTCTTTCTAAAGAAAAAGAGACACCATCGACGGCCTTTATCGTATAACCCTGTGAAAAAAGTCTTTTGCCAGAGATAAAGTGCTGCTTTAAGTTTTCTATTCTTAATACTTCCTGCATCACTCCCCCTATTAACTCTGGAAAATACTTGGATCAATAGGCTTGATATCGATCATTTGTTTTGGTTTATGCTCTAAGCTTGGCATCAAGCCTAGTAACCTTTTGGTATATGGGTGCTGTGGCTGATCAAACAGATCAAAGACATCTGCTTTTTCAACAATTCGACCACCATACATAACGGCTACATCGTCACAGATCTCTGCCACAACACCAAGATCATGTGTAATGAAGACCATTGCCATTCCTGTTTCTTGCTGTAACTCACGCATCAATTCAAGGATTGAAGCCTGCACCGTCACATCCAATGCAGTGGTCGGCTCATCACAAATCAAAACATCTGGCTTACAAGCCAACGCCATGGCAATCATCACTCTCTGGCGCATACCGCCAGAAAGGTTATGTGGATACTCGTCAACGCGCTTTTCAGGCAGTGGTATTTTGACTTTCTCCAACATTTTTATTGCGTAGGCATAACGCTCAGCCTTTGCAAGTTCGGGCCTATGCAATTCAAGCACTTCCATGATCTGTTTCCCAATGGTGTGAACTGGGTTCAGTGCTGTCATTGGGTCTTGGAAGATAATTGAAATGGCGTCTCCACGCATTTCATACATTCGTTTGGTTGATAGCTGCAAAAGGTCAATATCTTTATAAAGTATTCGCCCCTTTACGACTTGCCCATAAGGCTTAGGCAATAAACCCATGATCGACATTGAAGTAACGCTTTTTCCACACCCCGATTCACCGACTAAACCAAGCGTGCGCCCTTTTTGAACATCGAAACTAACACCATGAAGGACTTTTACCTTCCCATCATCGGTTTGAAACTCTACTTCTAAGTCTTCAACTGTTAACACCGTTTCGCGATTCATAACTACCTCGGCTTACAGCTTATACTTATCATCAACGATGCTGACAACGGGGAAAGTTTTACCTTTCTTCATCGCTTCTTGAGTTTCTTTCTTAACATCACTGTTTAACCAAAAGTTTGCGATGTCCATCGGATGGAAAATGCTTTCCGTTTTCTTTGTCATCGGGCTGTTCGGATACTGGATCCAACGCCAATGTACGGCACGTGAATATGGCACCATATAGCCAGGGACAATGATATTTGCGTCCGTTACATAGTCTTGAATTTGGTGCGACAGGACATAACGTTTTTCTTGGTCAAATTCTGCATCATATTGTTCAATCAATTTGTCTAATGCAGGGCTGCTAAAGTTTGTGTGCGCATTAGTCTGAGGTTTGTTGGCATTATCTGAGTGCAAATATTCCCAATAGGCCGGTATTTCTCCTGATCCCATATTGAGGAAAGCTAGCTCATGTTTCTTCTCAAGAATAAATTTAAAGGCTGAAGAACCGTCAACTAAGTTCAAGGTAAATTCCAACCCAGCTAACTTAGCCTGCTCTTTCAAGTAAGCAATTCGAGGCGTCCAAGTGTTATAACCATAGGTAATGGCGAAAGAAAGGCGCTCTCCGCTTGCATTAACACGAATACCATCTGGTCCTACTTTATTAAATCCAGCTTGAGTAAAATGCTCAGCTGCTTTTGCAGGGTCAAACTCTGGCGCTTTATTGTCGGCTTTATCATATTGACCATGACCAAAGCCCAATCCATGCGGCTTACGAGAGTAGTCGCCACGCATTATATTCGCGATCATGCCATCATAATCTGTCGCAAGCATAATTCCTTTACGCAAATTGATGTCATCTAACAATGGTTGTACGGTATTCATCCATAAGCCACCCGCACCTTGCGGTACTTGGTTAAAACCCCAAAACTTTTGTATGTAACCATCTTTAGAGGCTTGTGAATCAGACTTGCCATGCCAGTATTCAGGTAAAACCATATCGAAATAATCAAGCTTACCTTTTTCAAAATGCTTTAACGCAATATCAAAGTCGCGAATCACAGTAATGCGGATTTTTTCTACATTGTATCGATTTTGATAGTAGCGGTTAGAATAACCCCACCAATCTTCTCCAACGTGTTTGAACGTGACGCTTTTGCCCTTCTTAACTTTGTCTAAATAATAAGGCCCTGCTGTGGGTTCACTCTTAAAGTTAAACTTGCGGACAAAGTTGTCGACCATTCCGTCGCCATTCTCATCTTTACCGCCTTTGAAAAAATGCTCAGGACGAGGCTGGAAACCATTACTTGGCATGTTGATAAGAACCATCAATGCATCTTGGCTTTGCTCGACTTGAGTTTCTACTGCAATAGTAAAATCATCAACTTTTTTAACATCAACAATTGAAGTACTAAAAAAATCGTTGTACCAAGGGTCAACAATATCCTTTGAACGGTAATACTTGAGCATGAATAGGTAGTCATCTGCTGTGATCTTCTCACCGTCTGACCACTTTGCTTTCTCATTCAGCTTAAAATAAACGGTTTTATTATCGTCCGAAAAAGCCCAAGATTCTGCTAATTGAGGGATCCACTTTCCAGTATTCGGATGTCGCTGTGCTAGCTTAGGAGAACCATCCATAAAGTAATGACGAAGCCCTGAATTGGCATCTGGACCAACACTGCGAAGCGTTTGAGGAAAACTCATCATGAATGTTCGAAGAGTTCCACCACGCACGGCCTCAGAGGAAGCGAATAGCGGCTCATCATTGTTAGATACCCAGTTAATATCTGCAGGTAAAGATTGAGCGTATGAAGCAAAAGTCATCCCTGATAAGGCAGCGATTGCTGATAATGTCATTATTTTTTTCATTATTATTACTTCCTGTAATACTGTGACTATTCGTAGCGCGTAAATTTTTTCGGATCAAATGCGCTTCTAATCGCTTCACCGATAAAGGTCACCATAACAAGAACGGCAACTATCGACGTCACAACCGATACCACAATCCAAGGGGCATCTAGATTAGATTTTCCTTGTTGTAGTAACTCCCCCCAGCTTGGGGTTGGTGGCATTAGGCCTAAACCTAAGTAATCTAACGCTGTCAGCGCAGTGATATTCGCGGCAATAGTAAACGGTGCTAAAGTAACAATCATAACCATAGTGTTGGGTAAGATATGGTGAAGCAAGATTCTCGATGTCGAAGCACCTAACGCTCTTGCAGCCATCACATATTCACGAGCTGACTCTTTGTAGGTCATGGTTCTCATATACCAAGTGATACCCATCCAGCCAAACAACACGTTAATAGCGACAAACAACGTAAATGTTGGTTGAGTGATCGAGACCAGAATCATAATGACGTATAGGAAAGGCACCATAGACCAGACTTCAATTAATCGCTGAACAAACAGATCAAACTTGCCTCCAAAAAAGCCCATGGAACAGCCAATAACGGTACCAATGACATAAGAGATCACCATTGTCATTAAAGCGAAACCCATCGCGATTCTAAATCCATAAACTAATCTCGCTAGAACATCTCGCCCAATCACGTCTGTACCCAAGTAATGTTGAGTTTCTGCGCTAGGAGCTAAAGGAGGGAAATCCCCACTAAAGTCTTGTTCATATGGATTCCAAGGAACTAAAGGCATTAGAACAAAATTATCACCGCCTCGCTGTTCAAACTGTTTTTGTAATTGGCGGTAATCTGCTTCACTCGCGTAATCTAGACCAAACTCAGTTCCGACGCGTACATCACTAAATACTGGAAAAGACCACTCTCCCTCATATTTAACAACTAGAGCCTTATTGTTTACTAACAGCTCAGCAAAGAGTGATAACAATAGCAGTGCTGACAAGATAATTAACGACCAATAGCCACGCTTGATCTCTTTGAAGTGATTAACTTTCTTTCTTGTTAATGGCGTTAATTGAATCATGAGTCAAACCTCACTCGTGGGTCAGCTGCTGCGACACATAAATCAGACAAAATGTTGCCGATCATTAACATAACTGCATTGATAGCTACGATCCCCATTACGACTGGATAATCACGTTCGACAATGGACTCATAACCAAGTAATCCAATACCATCAATATTAAAAATAACTTCAATCAAGAAAGAACCTGTCATAAAGAACAACAGAGAATTACCAAAATGGCTCGCTATAGGAATTAAGCTATTTTGCAATGCATGTTTACGGACAGCAACTTTAAACGGCAGACCCTTAGCAATCGCAGTTCGAATATAGTCAGATGATATATTTTCCATCAAGTTATTTTTCATCGTCATGGTCAACGTTGCAAAATCGCCAATCAGATAACAAATAAGTGGTAAAACTGCATGCCACATAATGTCTTTAAACTGTTCGAAAATAGTTTCATAATCTTCGAAGTCGTCGCTGACAAAGCCCCCCATAGGGAACCAATCCAAGTTATATGCGAATACGGTAATTAAAAAGACTCCAACAACATATCCAGGTAACGCATAGCCAACAAAGATTAATATTGAAGAAGTAGAATCAAACACAGAGCCATGTTTGATCGCTTTATAATAACCGAGGGGAATAGAGATAAAATAACTAATAAAGAACGTCATTCCACCGTAAAAAAGGGAGACAGGTAAACGTTCAGCGATCATGTCACTGACCGGTTCGTAATATCTTGTAGATTCACCAAAATCAAGCACAACAATTTTAGACAACCACTCAATATACGCTTCCATCACTGGTTTATCTAAACCGTAGAAAGCATTTAGATCGGCTATCTGATCTTCAGACAACGCCGAGCTATTTCCAGCAACGCTAACGGAAGCGCTGTCAGACCCAGAATGCATACTCGCAAGCATTCTTTCAACAGGACCACCAGGGACAAATCGTGTAATGGCAAAAATTAAAATTGTTATACCTATAAAAGTAGGTACGACCAATAATAGGCGTCTTAAAATATATGCTAACAATTGGAAATACTCCGTACCAATTACTATGTAAAGTAACGCCACGTCCTGTGGCTTATTAGAATATGAAACTGCTTCAATGAGCGATTTTCAGAATTATTATTTGAAGAACCTTAATTGATAAGAATCCGTTATAAAAACCAATTTAACATTTAAGTCGATTTTTATCGACGCGAGTCATATTTTTGACAATAAAGAACATGTTGTTTTCATAACCTTAACGGCAGCAGTGTCACAAAATAACTCATAACTAGAGATTAACGGATTCTTAGGTGAAAATGTTTGAGAATAAATCCCATAACATAGTTATAGAAGTTATATAGGTGGGTTATTTAGTAGATTATTCTGTACAAATAACGCCTAAACGTTTGCGCCATTTGTCTGACACGTTTAGGCGTTTACATTTAGCAGATTTATTTGTTAGAGAAATGTAACAAATCTTGATTGATCGCTGTCAATACTTGCGCAGGATTTTCTGCTTGTGTGATAGGTCGACCAATAACTAAATAGTCTGAGCCAGCATAAATAGCATCTGAAGGTGTCATGATTCGCTTTTGGTCGCCCACTGCTGAACCTGCTGGACGAATCCCAGGAGTCACCAACTTAAACTCTTTGCCTAATACTTTTTTCAACATGGTGGCTTCTTGCGCAGAACAAACGACACCATCCAAGCCAGAATCTTTTGTTAGGGCTGCTAAACGAATAACTTGCTCTTGAGGTGCCACATCAAGCCCGATACCTGCAAGGTCGCTTTGTTCCATGCTAGTAAGCACTGTTACACCAATCAGTAATGGACGATCTTTACCATAGGGTTCTAGAATCTCGCGAGATGCTGCCATCATACGTTCACCACCACTCGCGTGGACATTAACCATCCAAACACCTAATTCAGCGGCCGCTCTCACAGCTTTAGAGCAAGTGTTGGGGATATCATGAAACTTTAAATCTAGAAAAACAGAAAAGCCGCGTTTATGTAGCTCTTTAACAAAATCAGGGCCGAAAAGTGTAAACATTTCTTTGCCCACTTTTAAGCGACAAGAACTTGGGTCGATTCGATCGACAAAGGCAAGAGCATCAGCTTGGTTATCATAATCCAGTGCAACAATAACTTTTTGATCTAACATTTCATCTCCTAACTAACAAATACATGCCGAAAAAAAGCAGCGGGATCACCGCTGCTATTTCCAATTGAAATTCCAATTTCTAATTTATTCACCATCAAGACCACGAATAGGTTTGATGGTCCCCCAACCTTTACACGAAGGGCAATGCCAATACATTGAATGAGTCGAAAACCCACACTTACGACATCGATAATGTGGCTTCACCTTAAGCTGCTCACCAACCAACTTTTGCAAAGTAGCCAAACTCGCCTTTGCGCGGCCCTCTTCAGCTTCTATAAGGTGATAATCAATAAGTCGGTAAAAGCCTTTCATTGTGGGGTTTTTTACCAGTTGGCGAGTTAATAATTCTTGCGCGGAGCCTGCCCCTTCATGCTGCGCGACTAATTGGGCCAACATCAGTTCTGCAGAGGCTCCCGCCTTTCCCACGATACATTCACGTAGAAACTCTAAAAGCTCGTCTTCTTGGCCTAAATGATAATAACAATCTGCTAATGTAGGTAGCACTTCACTTACGAAGTCACTATCTTGCTCAAGAACCATTTTCATGTACTTGATGGCATGAGCGTAATCTTCATCTTCTAGGTAAATTTTGCCAAGGGCGATGCTAGCACGAACACATTTAGGATCTTCAGTGAGCGCTTTTTTAAAATTTTGCAGCGCTTTAGTACTATTTCCTTCAGTCTTTTCCTGCATCGCGAGCTCGCACCAAAAATGAGCAATGCTGGTACGCATACGTTTTCTGCCTAGCTTTACTAGCAAAACAGCATAGTGAATTGCTTTAGGCCATTCTCTGGTCTGTTGGTAAATAGCGACGAGTTGCTGTAGCGCAGCTTCACGGTGATCTGGCTCTTCCACTAACTGCTCAAAAATCTTTTCAGCACGGTCTAAGAAGCCAGAGGCCATGTAATCTTTAGCAAGCTGCTGCAAGGCAATATTTTTTTGATCTATGGTTAAACCCGAACGGGAAATAAGATTCTGGTGAATTCGAATGGCGCGATCCACTTCACCACGGGAACGAAACAAGTTACCCAACGCTAAATGAGTATCAATGGTTTCGTCATCTACCTGGAGAAGTTCGATAAAATGATCAACTGCCTTATCAGACTGATCTGATAACAGCAAGTTCAAACCCGTAACGTATTGACGGGAGATTTGATTAGAGTGTTTCTGCTTGTCTTGTTGGGCGCTTCGGTTACCCATGTACCAACCATATGCGGCAGCGATTGGTAGTAACAAGAAGAGTATTTCTAACATTGAGTGGAAAGCCTACCTTTACTTCTTAAGACGCTTTTGTCTGTGCTGGCTCACTCGTTGTTGGTGATAGCTTCTTAAGCTGTCTCTTTAGCTTGCGAACTTGCAGCTGAGACTTGAGGTGCAAACTACCAAATACCAACCAAGCAATCACAAACCCGGTGACGAAAACAACACCTAGTAGTGTAGAAAGGTGGAACTCACCTTGAGCAAGGAGGTAATTAAAGCCGACTACTGCCTGATTTTGAGAACCAAGCGCTAACGCGACTAAAAATAGAGCCAATACGATAACGATTTTTATAATTTTCATAATCCATCACCTAAGCAAATTTCTGCCGTTACGATTATGCAGTAAAATCAAGGAACAAACCATGCTTATATCGGCTTATCAAACAATAAAAAAGCGGCTCCACTGACGTGTGCCGCTTTTTCTCACCAATTTTATGATATCTAACCGATATTCACGCGTTCGCGAAGTTCTTTACCTGGCTTAAAGTGAGGAACATACTTACCTTCCAACTCCACTTTATCACCTGTCTTAGGATTGCGACCAACACGTGGCTCACGGAAATGTAGAGAGAAACTACCGAAGCCGCGAATCTCGATTCGGTCTCCACTTTCCAATGTTGAAGCCATATGCTCTAAAATATCTTTTACAGCGTCTTCAATCTCTTTAGCTGAAAGGTGAGTTTGCTCAGCACAGAGTCTCTCGATTAACTCAGACTTAGTCATAGTTTCCCTCATAGAGTAATTTATCACTTATTATAGTAAGTAATACCAATTCCAACAAACACTTGCTTCCTATTTTAGTCAAACTTTGAGCTGTTTGCATAAACAGAAACACAACTTATTTGAATAGCTTGCACGGATTGGTATTACCACTGAGAGTGCATCAAACATAAAAAAGGAGCCTTACGGCTCCTTTTTCTTAAAAGCGATTAAATTATTCGCCTTTAGCTGCTTTGAAAGCGTCAGCCATAGCGTTACCAAACGAAGCATCATCTGCTTTGTTTAGAGAAGCCATTGCTTCTTGCTCTTCAGCTTCATCTTTAGCTTTGATAGATAGGTTGATTACGCGGTTCTTACGGTCAACACCTGTGAACTTCGCTTCAACGCTGTCGCCAACGCTTAGGATTAGTGACGCATCTTCGATACGGTCACGTGAAACTTCAGAAGCACGTAGGTAACCTTCTACACCTTCTTCAAGCTCGATAGTTGCACCTTTAGCGTCTACTGCAGTAACAGTACCGTTAACTAGTGCACCTTTCTTGTTATCTGCAACGTAAGCGTTGAATGGGTCATTTTCCATTTGCTTAACGCCTAGAGAGATACGCTCGCGCTCTGCATCTACAGCTAGAACTACAGCAGAGATTTCGTCGCCTTTCTTGTACTCACGTACAGCTTCTTCGCCAGCAACATTCCAAGAAATGTCAGATAGGTGAACTAGACCGTCGATGCCGCCTTCTAGACCGATGAAGATACCGAAGTCAGTGATAGACTTGATCTTACCAGTAACTTTGTCGCCTTTAGCTTGCGCTTCAGCGAAAGATTGCCATGGGTTAGCTTTACACTGTTTCAGACCTAGAGAGATACGACGACGTTCTTCGTCGATTTCAAGAACCATAACCTCAACTTCGTCGCCAACATTAACAACTTTAGAAGGGTGGATGTTCTTGTTAGTCCAATCCATTTCAGAAACGTGTACTAGACCTTCAACGCCTTCTTCGATTTCAACGAAGCAGCCGTAGTCAGTTAGGTTAGTAACGCGACCAGTTAGTTTGTGACCTTCTGGGTAACGCTTAGCGATTGCTACCCATGGATCTTCGCCTAGCTGCTTAAGACCTAGTGAAACGCGAGTACGCTCACGGTCGAACTTAAGAACTTTAACTTGGATCTCGTCACCAACGTTAACGATCTCAGAAGGGTGCTTAACGCGCTTCCAAGCCATGTCAGTGATGTGTAGTAGGCCGTCAACGCCACCTAGATCTACGAATGCACCGTAGTCAGTAAGGTTCTTAACGATACCTTTAACTTCTGCGCCTTCTTGTAGAGTTTCTAGAAGCTCATCACGCTCAACGCTGTTTTCAGACTCGATAACTGCACGGCGAGAAACAACTACGTTGTTACGCTTCTGGTCAAGTTTGATAACTTTGAACTCTAGCTCTTTGTTTTCTAGGTGAGCAGTGTCGCGGATTGGGCGAACGTCTACTAGAGAACCAGGAAGGAAAGCACGGATACCGTTTAGTTCAACAGTGAAACCGCCTTTAACTTTACCGTTGATGATACCAACAACAGTTTCAGCTTCTTCGCAAGCTTTCTCAAGAACGATCCAAGCTTCGTGACGCTTCGCTTTCTCACGAGAAAGTTGAGTCTCACCGAAACCATCTTCAACAGCGTCTAGAGCTACATCTACTTCAGCGCCAACTTCAACTTCAAGTTCGCCAGCAGCGTTCTTGAACTGTTCAGCAGGGATAGCAGATTCAGACTTAAGACCAGCGTCAACAAGAACGAAACCGTTCTCGATAGCTACTACAGTACCTTTAACGATGCTGCCTTGTTGGAATTCTGTTTCGTTTAGAAACTCTTCAAAGAGTTGAGCAAAAGATTCAGTCATTATTTAATCTTCAATAAATTAAACGTCCACGGGTATCCTACCGCATGGGGTTATTAAATTCGCCAGTCATCATCCTTGCGACCAACGCTCTGACCTAGCAGCCTAGGCTACTAGCTTAGATTCAATATATTGTAGTGCTTTTTCTACCACTTCGTCGATACTCATCGTAGTAGAATCAAGCAATAGCGCGTCCTCAGCAGGGCGTAATGGAGCCACTGGGCGGTTACGATCTCTATCGTCACGCTCTTGGATCTCGCGCAAAAGGTCGTCAAATTTAACATCTAAACCCTTGCCTTGCAACTGTTTAAGTCTGCGTGTTGCACGCTCCTCTGCACTGGCGTCTAGGAAAATTTTGACTTCTGCTTGAGGGAAAACAACGGTTCCCATATCGCGGCCATCGGCGACTAAACCAACGCCTTCAGCAAACGCACGCTGGCGTCGCAGCAAAGCTTCACGAACTCGAGGTAGTGCAGCGACTTTTGATGCAGCCATACCCGTCTCTTCTTTGCGAAGTTCACCTGAAACATCTTCGCCTTCTAAGATCACTTTAACCAGCTCACCTTCAGCAACAAACTGAACGTCTAAATGTGTCGCAAGTGGAACAAGTGCGTCTTCAGACTCTAAATCCACACCGTGATGAATCGCTGCCAGGGCAAGCACTCGATAAATCGCACCTGAATCTAACAAGTGAAAACCTAACTGCTTAGAAATAAGCATACAAAGCGTGCCTTTACCTGCTCCGCTTGGTCCATCAACGGTCACTACCGGTGTATGAGACGACATCTTTAACTCCACGTTAGTTGCTGAACAGCGATAGAAATGCTGCTTCTGTTTCGGCGAGGAATTATAGAGGTTATCGACTCATCACGCTAGGCAGGATTATGCTTAAATAACAAAAGAGCGCTATCAAGCGCTCGTTCAGACTTAAAGCTCTATTCTTGGGCGGTTTTTCTCCACCGTTGATTCACCGATGCCCTTAACGTTGACCAAACTATCAGCGTCTTGGAATGGGCCATGTTCTTCTCGATAATCAACAATTGCTTGTGCTTTTTTCAGGCCGATACCTTTAAGCAAGTCAGCCAACTCTGCGGCCGTCGCTTGATTGATGTTGACGGTTATCTCGATACCTTCATATTTAGCATCGACGCTATTAGCGCTGATAGCAATTGGGGTAACTAAAACAAGTGTGATGGCTAGAAGTAATCGACGAAGCATATCGTCTCCTTTTTCATGATTATTGACACCTCACTAGACTAGTCCGCCACTCAATGATTAAAACGACTACAACACAAAAACAAAACGGGCTGCAAAAGCAGCCCGTTATAATCGATATATCAATTACACTGAAGTTTATTGGGTAACGACAAAGTACTCGATATCGGTTGTTTTGCGCAGAATGCTGATCAGACCAGACAGGTCTTGCTGAGCATTCATCTGTGTCAACTGAGTTCCAATCTGTGTATTGAACTGAGAGTCAAACTCTTCACTAACCTTAGCTAAACGAACTACAGCAATATCACCATTCATCTGCTTCGCTTGTGCGTATTCGACTTCACCTTGCTTTGGTTTTGGCATCGCAAAGATAACGTCAGCCATTGGTGAACTGCGATCTAAACTTTCACTCTCACCAAACGCAAGACCATTTTCAGTCAACAGTTCACTACTTCCGTCTTTCAGGCTTGCCACTAATTTATCAGCAAGTTCGATTGCGTTTTGCTCACCCTTCACTTTTGCAAGTGTTGTGGTTACTTGATCTCGAACTTCTTCTAAAGGCAAAACTGTTTCATCACGAAGATCTTCAACACGTACAACAATTACGTGCTCAGGTGCAACTTCGATAACTTCAGAGTTCAAACCATCTTCTTTCACTTCAGGGCTCAGAATAGCTTGCATCACTGCAGGTGTTTTAAGTAATTCTGGCGCGTCTAGTTGTGAAATAAAGTCAGTTGTTACGATCTTCGCACCAATAGCCTCAGCAGCGTCGTCAAGAGAGTCTGGGTACTCAAATGCGATCTTTTCTAGTTCACTTTGCAGTTCATAGTATTGATCGATAGCTTGCTGATCTTTTAACTCTTGCTTAATTTCTGCAGCAACTTCTGTGTACGGTTTAGCAACGGATGACTTCAGTTCATCAAGCTTGATAATGTGGTAGCCAAAATCAGATTTAACTAGCCCCGTTACATCACCAACATTTTTAAGCGCAAATGCCGCTTCTTCAAACGTTGGATCCATGACTTCACGCTCAATCCAACCTAGTGAACCACCTTCAGAGGCACTACCGAAGTCATCAGATTTTTCTTCAGCAAGTGTCGCAAAGTCTGCACCACCATTAAGTTCATCAAGAATCGATTGTGCTTTCGCCTGGTCATCACCTTCAACAAGAATATGACTTACTCGGCGCTGCTCTTCAGAAGAATACTTGTCCATATGCTCTTGGTAGTATTGCTTCGCTTGTTCATCAGACACCGTGATGCTGTCTTTAAGCTGCTGTGCAGAAAGCTCGATATACGCTACTTTCGCTTGCTCTGGGCGAGTATAACGCTCAGCGTTTTGCTTGTAGTAATCGTTAATATCTTCTTCAGTCAACTCCACCTTTGCAGCAAAGTCCGCAAGAGGAAGCGTTAACGTTTCTACTTCACGAGTTTGAGTCAGTAGCTTCGCTTGTGCTTCAACTTCTGTTGGAAGAGAGAAATCACTTGCTTGAATAGCCGTTAGAAGTTGATTACGAACCAAATCACGGCGAAGGTATTCTGCAAAGCTCTCTGGAGAGAAACCTGCACGGCGCAAAGATGCTTGGTAGATATCTTGGTCAAACTTGCCATCAGCTAAGAATTGAGGCATTTCAACAATCATAGTTCGAACCTGCGCGTCACTAACGCGTAGACCAAGGGATTCAGCATGTTGCTCTAGTAGTAGATCATTGATCATACGATCTAGAACTGACTTACGGAAAGATTCTACGTAAGCAGGATCCGCCAGTAGATTTGAGAAATAGTCACCCAGCTGTGATTGCATGCGGTTGCGTTCATTTTGATACGCTTGTTCAAACTCACCACGACCAATTTCGACATTGCCAACTTTTGCAGCCGTATTGCCAGCGCCACCTACGATGTAGCTACCAACACCCGCAAAAACGAAAGATAGGATGATAAGTCCCAGGATAATTTTAACCGCGATACTATTAACGCCTTCGCGTAATCGATCCATCATACTTAAACTACTCTCCGCTCACATAACCAATCAGCCCAAAGGCTGACTCGAAAATGTTAAATACTAAAACTAAAATTGAATAGCGCGATAATACCAGAAAAAGAAATGCGCATCAGTATGATGCGCATAATTTAAAAAGGTTCTAAAAAAATGAGGCCGATAGCCAATTTTTATTAGTTACAAGCGTCTTTCAGTGCTTTACCTGCTTTGAATGAAGGAACCTTCGCTTCAGCGATTTGGATTTCTTCACCAGTCTTAGGGTTACGACCTGTGCGTGCAGCACGAGTACGAACACTGAAAGTACCGAAGCCAACAAGTGCAACTTGGTCACCAGACTGTAGTGTGTCACCAACAGCTTCGATTAGAGCGTCAAGTGCACGACCAGCTGATGCTTTAGATAGGTCTGCGTTTTCTGCGATTTTTTCTACTAATTGTGTTTTATTCACTGTGATTCCCCTTTGCGCTACCTATTGTAATTGTTAAAGGTAGCTTTCGTTCCATTTGTTTCAGTTTAGCGACAATCCCTTACACAGCAAGGGCTGAAGCTATAGTCGCTAACGTTAGCGCCCAAAAAAAACGCTGACAAGCCTTTTTCGACCTATCAGCGTAATCTTTTACTTATTTTTGCTACACATCACTATTTTGTTGCTGAAAATTCGACACCTGACGGGTCATTTTCTAGTGCAACTTTAAGAACTTCGTCGATCCACTGTACTGGAATAACCTGAAGATCAGCGATAACATTTTCTGGAATCTCTTCCAAATCACGCTCATTATCTTTCGGGATCAGTACTGTTTTGATACCACCACGGTGTGCCGCAAGTAACTTCTCTTTAAGTCCGCCAATAGGTAGAACTTCACCACGAAGAGTAATTTCACCCGTCATACCCACTTCTGCTTTTACAGGGTTACCCGTTAAGCTAGAAACCAGTGCAGTACACATAGCGATACCCGCACTTGGGCCATCTTTTGGTGTCGCACCTTCCGGTACGTGAACGTGAATATCACGTTTCTCGTAAAAGTCAGAGTTAATACCCAGTTTTTCAGCACGTGAGCGAACCACTGTCATCGCAGCTTGGATAGACTCTTTCATGACATCGCCAAGGGAGCCTGTTTGGGTTAGTTTCCCTTTACCAGGCATCGCTTCTGTTTCGATAGTCAGTAAGTCACCGCCGACTTGTGTCCAAGCAAGACCTGTCACTTGCCCGATACGGTTACTATCATCCGCTTTACCGAAGTCGTGACGTTGAACACCCAAGTATTCTTTCAGGTTATCCATGGTAACGGTTACGCTCTTCAGGTCTTTATCCAGAAGAATGTTCTTCACCGCTTTACGACAGATCTTAGAAATCTCACGCTCTAGACTACGTACACCCGCTTCACGCGTATAGTAACGAATGATGCCGATGATCGCTGAGTCTTCAATCTCAATCTCACCCACTTTCAGGCCGTTACGCTTCACTTGCTTATCGACAAGGTGGCGCTTTGCAATATTAAGCTTTTCGTCTTCTGTGTAACCAGATAAACGAATCACTTCCATACGGTCTAGTAGCGGCCCTGGAATGTCCATTGAGTTTGATGTCGCAACGAACATAACATCAGACAGGTCGTAATCAACTTCAAGGTAATGGTCGTTAAACGCATTGTTTTGTTCTGGATCTAAAACCTCAAGCAGTGCTGATGATGGATCACCACGCATATCTGAAGACATCTTGTCGATTTCGTCCAATAAGAACAGCGGGTTTTTCACGCCAACTTTCGACATCTTCTGTATAAGCTTACCTGGCATAGAACCAATATAAGTACGACGGTGGCCTCGGATTTCCGCTTCATCACGTACGCCACCAAGTGCCATACGCGTGTATTGACGGCCAGTCGCGGCTGCAATAGAGCGACCCAGTGACGTTTTACCTACACCAGGAGGACCAACAAGACATAAGATTGGACCTTTTAGCTTATTGATACGATTTTGAACCGCCAAGTACTCTAAGATACGCTCTTTGACGCGTTCTAAACCGTAATGGTCTTCATTAAGAATTTCTTCTGCTTTCGCTAGGTTCTTCTTAACTTTTGAACGCTTACTCCAAGGCACGCCAAGCATCCAATCGATGTAACCACGAACAACCGTCGCTTCCGCTGACATCGGTGACATCATTTTTAACTTTTGAAGCTCTTGCTCTGTCTTATCGCGCGCTTCTTGAGGCATTTTTGAATCTGCAATTTTTTGCTTCAGCGCTTCAAATTCATCAACACCATCTTCGCCTTCACCAAGCTCTTTCTGAATCGCTTTCATTTGCTCATTCAGATAATATTCGCGCTGAGATTTTTCCATCTGCTTTTTCACGCGAGTACGAATACGCTTCTCGACTTGTAGCAAATCAATTTCTGATTCCATTTGCCCCATCAAGAACTCTAGACGTTCTGTAACGTCTAATAGCTCAAGTACCGCTTGTTTGTCAGCAAGCTTCAATGGCATATGTGCAGCAATGGTGTCTGCAAGGCGCGCGGCTTCGTCGATACCACTTAAAGAAGTTAACACTTCTGGTGGAATCTTTTTATTAAGCTTAATAAAGCCTTCAAATTGGTTAATCGCGCTACGAACAATCACTTCGTGTTCACGTTCATCCAATTCTGCAGTAATTAGGTATTCAGCATCCGCAACGAAAAATTCTTCATCCGTTAACAGATTGATCTTGGCACGCTGCTGACCTTCAACCAGCACTTTAACCGTGCCGTCAGGTAGTTTGAGTAGCTGCAAAATCGTCGCCACTGTACCAACTTCAAAAAGGTCGTTTTTTGATGGCTCATCAGTATCTGCTTCTTTCTGAGCAACTAGCAGCACTTGCTTGTTGTTATCCATCGCAGCTTCTAGGCAAGCAATCGATTTTTCACGGCCAACAAACAAAGGAATTACCATGTGCGGGTAAACGACTACATCTCTTAGAGGTAGTACGGGGATCTCGATACGTTCGGAACGTTCCAAGTTCATATTCATCTCTCTTCCGCTTAGTCTTATTTGGAGTATATGGGGGCTAATTGGTTGGATTCAATGAAAGAATAAAAAAAAGGAGGTAATTGATTACCTCCTTTATTTATTTAGCAATTTATGTGAATCGGGTTACGATTCTGCACCTGCAGCCTGGTTTTCTGCGTTGCTATAAATTAGCAACGGATCAGATTCACCATTGATCACTGACTCATCAATCACAACTTTACTTACGTCGTTCATCGATGGCAGTTCGTACATGGTTTCAAGAAGCACTGCTTCAAGAATTGAACGTAGACCACGAGCACCTGTTTTACGCTCCATCGCTTTCTTCGCAATTGCACGAAGTGCGTCTTCACGGAATTCTAGCTCAGAATCTTCCAATTCAAATAACGCCGCGTACTGTTTTGTCAGGGCATTCTTCGGTTCACACAGAATTTGAATCAGTGCTTCTTCATCTAGCTCTGTCAGTGTCGTTGTCACTGGCAGACGACCGATGAATTCAGGAATAAGACCGTATTTAACCAGGTCTTCTGGTTCAACTTGAGTGAATAGTTCACCTACTGTCTTAGTTTCGTCTTTAGAACGAACTTCTGCACCAAAACCAATACCTGTGCCCGTCGCAACACGTTGCTCGATCACTTTATCTAGGCCAGCAAATGCACCACCACAGATAAACAGAATCTTAGACGTGTCTACTTGTAGGAACTCTTGCTGAGGGTGCTTACGACCACCTTGTGGCGGTACTGAAGCAACCGTGCCTTCAATAAGCTTTAGAAGCGCTTGCTGAACACCTTCACCTGATACGTCGCGCGTGATCGATGGGTTTTCAGCTTTACGAGAAATCTTGTCGATTTCATCAATGTACACAATACCACGTTCTGCTTTCGCTACGTCGTAGTCACATTTTTGCAGAAGTTTTTGGATGATGTTTTCTACATCTTCACCTACGTAACCCGCTTCGGTTAACGTAGTCGCATCTGCCATTGTGAAAGGTACATCTAGGAAACGAGCCAGTGTTTCAGCCAATAGCGTCTTACCACTACCCGTTGGACCAATTAGAAGGATGTTACTTTTACCAAGTTCTACACCTTCACTGGTTGTGTCCCCGTTACGTAAACGCTTGTAGTGGTTGTAAACGGCTACTGCTAGCACTTTCTTAGCGTAATCTTGACCAATCACATAATCATCTAGATGTTCACGAATCTGTTTTGGTGCTGGTAGCGCCTCAGATTGTTTCTTCGGTAGAACATCTTTAATTTCTTCACGAATGATGTCGTTGCATAGATCGACACATTCGTCACAGATATAGACGGATGGACCGGCGATCAGCTTGCGAACTTCGTGCTGGCTTTTGCCGCAGAAAGAGCAGTAAAGAAGCTTACTACTACCGCTCTCTTTGCTTTTATCTGTCATTCGCTAACCTCTTAGCCTTTACTCATATGATTTGAGTGTATATCAATTTAAACCGAATTGCGCTAAACAATTTGCTATCAATTATTCACCGCGATGGCTTAATACAGCATCAACTAGACCGTACTCTACCGCCTGATCAGCAGCCATAAAGTTATCACGATCGGTATCACGCTCAATCACTTCTAGCGGTTGACCTGTGTGCTCAGCAAGTAGCTTGTTTAGCTTTTGCTTAATAGTCAGGATTTCCTGAGCGTGGATCTGAATATCAGACGCCTGGCCTTGGAAGCCACCTAGTGGTTGGTGAATCATCACGCGCGAGTTAGGCAATACGTAACGCTTACCAGGAGCACCACCAGCAAGTAGGAATGCGCCCATTGAGCATGCTTGGCCCATACATACAGTGCTGACATTTGGTTTGATGAATTGCATTGTGTCGTAAATAGACATACCTGCAGTCACACTGCCACCTGGCGAGTTAATGTATAGGAAAATATCTTTATCAGGATTTTCAGATTCTAAGAAAAGTAGCTGTGCCACGACAAGATTTGCCATGTGGTCTTCCACTTGACCTGTTAAGAAAATCACACGTTCTTTCAGCAAACGAGAATAGATGTCGTAAGAACGTTCACCACGGGAAGTCTGTTCAACCACCATTGGTACTAGTGCGTCTAGAATTGGCGACATTGCATTTTTTTCTTGGTAGCTCATATTCTTATGTCCCTAAAATAAATGGCCCGGATGATTAATATCATACGGACCATTGTTAGCAGAATAGTTAACGCTAAGTCAACCTTCTACGCAAGATATTGCTTATTAAGCAGCTGGTTGCTGGTTCATTAGCTCGTTGAAGCTAACGTCTTTTTCAGTAACCTGAGCTTTAGCGATGATTGCGTCAATTGCTTGCTCTTCTAGAGCTACGTTACGCATGTTGTTCATCATTTGCTCGTTTTGCTCGTAGTAAGCGATAACTTCAGTTGGATCTTCGTATGCAGTCGCCATCTCTTCGATTAGCGCTTTCACTTTCTCGTCGTCAGCTTTTAGCTCTTCAGATTTGATTACTTCACCAAGTAGAAGACCAACAACTACGCGACGTTTCGCTTGCTCTTCGAACAATTCACGTGGAAGTTGAGCAGCTGCTTCAGGGTTACCACCGAAACGTTGAGCCGCTTGTTGACGTAGAGTACCGATTTCTTGATCGATAAGAGCTGCAGGTACGTCGATGTCGTTTTCTTTAACTAGACCGTCGATTGCTTGTTCTTTGATGCGGTTCTTGATTGCTTGCTTAAGTTCGCGCTCCATGTTCTTACGAACTTCAGCTTTAAGAGCGTCAACACCACCTTCAGCAACACCGAACTTAGAAACGAACTCGTCGTTTAGTTCTGGAAGCTCACGAGCTTCAACTTTGTTTACTTTGATAGAGAACTTAGCAGCTTTACCTTTTAGGTTTTCAGCGTGGTAATCTTCTGGGAAAGTCACGTCGATTTCGAATTCCATACCAGCAGTCTTACCTGCGATACCATCTTCAAAACCAGGGATCATGCGACCAGCACCCATTTCTAGTGGGAAGTTCTCAGCTTTACCGCCTTCGAACTCTTCACCGTCGATAGAACCAACGAAGTCGATAGTTGCGCGCTTGCCTTCTTCAGCTGCTTCTGCAACTTCAGCCCAAGTCGCTTGTTGCTTACGTAGAGTTTCAATCATCTCTTCTACGTCTGCATCGTTTACTTCAGTTGTTGGTTTTTCAACTGCGATGCTTTCTAGGCCTTTCAGCTCAACTTCTGGGTAAACTTCAAAAGTTGCGTTGAATACTAGGTCTGCACCTTCCTTGTTTTCAACTGGAGCAAATGTTGGAGCACCTGCTGGGTTGATTTTTTCTTTAACGATCGCTTCGATGAAGTGACGTTGCATTACTTCGCCCATCACGTCTTGACGTACTGCTTTGCCGTACATCTTCGCAACCATTTTTAGAGGCACTTTGCCTTTACGGAAACCATCGAAACGACGGTTTTTAGCGATGTTGCGTAGTTCAGCTGTTACAGCGTCTTCGATGTTTGCAGCTGGAACAGTAATGTTAAGACGGCGCTCTAGGCCCTCTAGAGTTTCAACAGTAACTTGCATGATTCATTAACCTCAAAACTGGCTCAGCTTAGCTGAGCGTATGTGCCCTACACCCAAGAAATAGATATTAGGACCCATCCTTGTTTGTACTCTAAGAGTACTCTTCGTAAATCGAGTATCGATAACTGATTCAATCAGCTACCGGACTAATTAGCGATATCCTTTCAAAACCGATTCTGCTGAATCTTGTTCGTTAAAGGTATCTCCGATTAGCCTCAGGATAAAAATTTAGACGCAGCATTCTACCGACCTGCGCGATAGCTGTCGAGCCGATCCCTACGATACATAGGGGATTACCCTAAAAACTCACTTAACTGCTATAAAAAGAAGCAATAAAGCAGCTATTGCCTACAGAAATGGGGACATTAATGGCTTTTTCAAGAGAAACTAACCTTTTTTTCGAATTAAACAAGAAAACTAGATCTAAGTCCGGTTTTATTCCTCATTTCTGTTACAGATTTAAACACAGTGATAACAAAAAATATTACCCTAAAAGGCAGTTGTTGTACCTTTGTCGGGAATATTATGTCACCTTTTCGCCGTGCCAATCTCTATCTATTCCTGTTCTACCTTATCAGCCTGATTGTCGGTTCTCATTCCGTATGGAACTATAATTATCAAGCACTTGCCGACGAGCACCAAGCGCAGCTCGATCGTTTCGCTAGTCACGTTTATTCGAAGCTCGACAAATATGCCCACCTGCCTCAGTTGTTGGCAAAAGACAATGAACTGATCTTTGCACTGCAGCAACCCCATAACCTAGCGCAGATAGATTTAACCAATCGCTATCTCGAAAACGTTAATGACATTATCCAAGCTGCTGATACCTATTTACTCGATCAATGGGGAAATACTATCGCAGCGAGTAATTGGAACCTAGACCGCTCATTTGTGGGTAAAAATTTCGCCTGGCGTCCATATTTTTCTAACGCAATTCAAGGCCAATCCAGTCAGTATTTTGCGCTAGGCTCTACCTCTGGCCAACGCGGTTACTACTACTCATTTCCTGTTGTATATGCCGCTGAATATGTAGGCGTCATCGTTGTTAAAATGGAACTAACTGCAATAGAGGGCAATTGGGAAAACAAGCAGAATACCTTCGTTGCAACTGATAAGTACGATGTCATATTTATGTCGAGTCAACCTGATTGGTTATTCAAAAGCCTTACCACACTGACAGAGCAAGAAAGAAGTAAGATAACGAATAGCCGCCAGTACCTTGACCGCCAAATTCGCTCTTTAGGGTTAACCGGCGATCTTGATACCGCACTGACTGAATTGGAGAACCCTCATCAGGGTGGGTTTCAAGGCGATTACGTGGTGTCTAGTCGGCCGTTTGAGCAACTTAATCTAACCATTCGTGTTCTTACCCAAAAAGTGACCCTATTTTGGTCAACCATGAGTTTTGGGTTGATTCTCACTCTGTTGTTTGTCATCGCGTTTCTCATTCTGCAGTTAACCTATCAGCGCCACCTTAAAAAGCGCCAATTTGAACAACTTCAATCCGAAGCGAAACAAAAGCTAGAATTTTTGGTCATGGAGAGAACCTCAGAACTACAAGCCGAAATCTCTGAGCGTAGCCGGACAGAGCAAGTGCTCAGACACACCCAAGATGAATTGATACAAGCGGCCAAACTAGCAGTACTAGGCCAAATGTCTGCGAGTATTAGCCATGAGCTCAACAACCCTTTAGCCGCCATTCGCAGCTTCGCCGACAATGGACGAAGATTTCTAGCGAAAGACAAATACGACCGCGTGGATGACAACCTTGCGCGTATTTCCAGTTTGACCGACCGAATGGCCAAAATCAGTAATCAACTCAAGTCATTTACCCGAAAATCAGACAGTAGCGATGTGCGCATTATGGAATTACTTCCTGTGATCGTTTCAACACGCGAGTTAGTTGCTCCACAAATCAAATCTTATCGAGTCGAATTCATCTGTGACATCGAATCTTCTATTGGCCAAGTCGAGATCAACGCAATTCAAGTCGAGCAAGTGTTAATCAACTTAATCACTAATGCCGCTCAGGCTATCGAATCGCTCCCTGAGAGAGTCATTCAACTGACTACTCAGCAAAATGAAACCTCCATTGAGATTTACATCGATGACAACGGGCCGGGTATCGATGCGGTCGAAGCCGAGCAGTTATTTGCACCTTTCTACACCACGAAAAAAAATGGGCTTGGGCTCGGTTTATCGATTTCTCAGCAGATCATTCAAACAATGAAAGGGACGCTGACGGTCAGTCAGTCACCGTTGGGCGGAGCGCGCTTCACGGTTTGTCTGCCCCTAGCCCAACCCACAACTCATTAAATACAAGGACGGTCATGCACGACGTATTTTTTATTGATGATGAAAGCGACATTCGCATCGCCATTGAACAAAGTTTTGAGCTTGAAGAAATTTCAGCACAATTCTTTGCCAGTGCCGAAGAAGCGATACTTGCCATCAAGCAGCAAGGCATGCCTAAAGTCATCATCACCGATATTTGCCTGCCTGGCTTATCGGGCGAAAACTTGCTCTCAACCGTGATAAATCAAGATAATGAAGTACCCGTCATCTTAATAACCGGTCACGGTGACATATCGATGGCGGTCAATGCGTTGCAAAATGGTGCATATGATTTTATTGAAAAGCCTTTCGCCATTGACCGATTAATTGACACGACCAATCGAGCGCTCGAAAAGCGGCAATTAACTCTAGAAAACCAAGAGCTAAAGCGCAGCCTGAAAGCCAGCCAAACGCTTGGGCCTCGTATTATTGGGGATACGAATTCTATTCAATCTTTGCGTGACACCATCTCTCACATCGCCGATACCAATGCCGATATTTTATTGTTTGGTGAAACAGGGACGGGTAAAGAGCTGTTCGCTCGTTCTATTCATGAACAAAGCTCACGCCGAGATGCTAACTTTGTCGCCATCAATTGTGGTGCTGTACCTGAAAACCTGATCGAGAGTGAACTTTATGGGCATGAAAAAGGGGCGTTTACTGGTGCTGATGTCAAGCGTATTGGTAAATTCGAACACGCTCAATCCGGTACCCTATTTTTAGACGAAATCGAATCCATGCCGATGCAAGCGCAAATTCGATTGCTTCGTGTCTTGCAAGAGCGCGTGATCGAGCGAGTCGGTTCCAATGAGCTCATTCCCGTTGATATTCGCGTCATAGCGGCGACAAAAGTGGATCTAAAGAAAGCTGCCGCAGAAGGCACTTTCCGTGAAGATCTCTATTACCGGCTCAATGTCGTCACCCTAGATTTGCCACCGCTGCGTCAACGTAAAGAGGATATTCCGGCCCTCTTTCACCACTTCCTATTGGTGGCGGCTTCCCGCTATGGAAAAGCAGCCAATGCACTACCAGACGCCGATCTTCAAACTTTGATGAGTCACGATTGGCCGGGCAATGTTCGAGAATTGAGAAACAGTGCTGAACGCTTTGTGTTGCTAGGTAATCTAGGACACCTTAACCCTTCGCAACCAATCTCTGATGCAGCGCCACTTGCCTTACAAGTCGCGGAATTTGAAAAAGCTATTATTGAACAAGCTTTGGCGAACCACAGCGGGAAAATCAACGAGACACTTGAATCACTGCAAATCGCCAGAAAAACCTTGTATGACAAAATGCAAAAGTATGGTTTAGACAAAGATTCGTATAAATAACGTTCCAAGGAACAATATAAAAAGCCCAGAGCATCGAACGCTCTGGGCTTTTGTTTTTACTGGGTAAAGACTACTTCGTAATAATCTCTGGCCCCATAAGCGTGGTTGGTAACCAAGTCGAAACCCATGGTACGTAAGTCACAATGATGAGGAATAAGAACATCACCGCAACCCAAGGAAGCGCGGCTTTCACCACTTGCATCATCGACATCTTGGCCACCCCGGCGGTTACAAAGAGGTTGAGTCCCACTGGTGGCGTTATCATCCCTATCTCCATGTTCACCACCATCATGATGCCAAGGTGAATTGGGTCTATGCCTAGTGCAATCGCAATTGGGAAAACCAATGGTGCGACGATAATAAGTAGACCTGATGGCTCCATGAACTGGCCACCAATCAGTAATAGAACGTTAACCACAATCAAGAAAGTTATTGGGCCAAGACCCGCAGACAACATAGACTCTGTGATCATTTGCGGAATGCGTTCTTCAGTTAAAACGTGTTTTAGAATCAGTGCATTGGCAATGATAAACAGCAACATAATCGTCAGCTTACCCGCATCATACAAAGTATGCTTGGTATCTTTGTGTACAAACGCTTGAAACACTTTCACCAAGGCTGGTTTAGTATTTTTCTTGTCCGCAAAAGGCCCCATATCTTTATAAACAAAGTTAGCGATCAAGAAGGAGTACACAGCGGCAACAGCAGCGGCTTCTGTCGGTGTGAAAATACCACCGTAAATACCACCCAAGATGATGACCACCAGCAACAACCCCCAACTCGCGTCTTTTGCTGAATCAAACATTTCCTTCCAACCAACGAAAGGTTGTTTTGGTAAGTTCTTCACACGCGCAGCTATGTAAATCGCTATCATCAGCATCACACCAGCCAACAGACCTGGAATTACGCCACCGAGGAACATACGCCCAACAGATACATCCGTCGCGGCTGCGTACACAACCATTACGATCGATGGTGGAATCAAGATGCCCAAGGTACCCGCATTACATATCACACCGGCAGCAAAATCTTTCGAGTAACCATTTTTGATCATACCCGCGATAACAATACTACCGATCGCAACAACCGTTGCTGGTGACGAGCCAGAAAGCGCCGCAAACATCATACATGCCACAACAGAGGCCATGGCAAGGCCACCGCGGAACCACCCCACCATTGCAATCGCAAATCGGATAATTCTCTTCGCTACACCGCCTGTGGACATAAAGCTTGAAGCGAGAATGAAGAATGGGATCGCAAGCAGCGTGTAGTGACCGGCAAAGGCGTTGAACAGCGTTTGTGCAACTGAGGCTAAAGATGCATCCGAGTGCATCATTAAAAACAGTATGCTTGATAAACCTAATGACACCGCGATTGGCACACCAATAAGCATGAAACCAACCACCATGATGAATAAAAACAGGATATCCATGGTTTAGCTCTCCTTGCTCTTGTTGTTATTGTCGCTGACGTGCTTTGGATCCATCGCCTCACCCGCATCTTTCAGCTCTTCTTTTAGCGCTTCTAACTCTTCTTCCGCTTCATGGCCTGCAATCAATCGATCTAATTTTCCTGTCGCAATTTGGATCGTGATTTGAACAAATCGAAAAGTCATCATCGCCATACCAATAGGCAACGCCATATAAGGAATAAAGCGAGGAAGTTTTTCGTAACGCTCCCCTTCGTTTAACCAATCAGCCAAGAATTGCAGCATTTCCGGCATTGGAATATCATCGGTTTCATACCAAGCGCGTTCAGTCACAAATGGGTACCAGTAATTCCAAGAACCAATCAAAAGTAAAATAGAAAAGGTTAAGCAACACGCAGCGGCGAGCAGAGCATAGATTTTTCTCAGTTTTTCTGGTGCTAAGTTAATGATTACATCAACACCAATGTGGAAGTGTTTTTTCACTCCGTATGAGGCGCCGACCAACACCATCCAGGCAAAAAGAAAGACCGTAAGTTCAAGAGCCCAAAGAATGTTGTCATTGAAAACGTATCTAAAGATAACGTTGGCAAAAGTGAGTAAAGTCATCGCACCAAGGAAGAAAGCTATTAAAGTCTCTTCGATGGCATCGGTCACTTTACCTATTCTGGCAAAAATTGACTGTTCCATAGTTACATCGCTATTTTTCCAAGCGGTTTTAGCTTGGGAATTACTAGAAAAAGAAAGACCCTCCTCCCGACAGAAGGGCCAAAGTTAGGGGAAATTTATAGTTATTTTTCAGGAATCATTTCGGGGGCTACTGATTTGATGCAATCGCTGCATCAATCAAATCAGAGCCAATATCTTTCTCAAACTTCTTCCAAACAGGTTGTAGCGCTGTCACCCACTGTTGACGCTGCTCTGAAGTTAAAGAACGAACTTCACCACCCGCTTCGATGATGTTGTTTTTGTTGGCTAGATTCACTTTGGTCGATTCAGCATTACGCGTTGCTGATACTTCTTGAATAATCGTATTCAACTGCTCGCGTTGATCAGCTGGTAGACCTTTCCAGAAGTCATTTGACGTTACGACTAGATAGTCAAGAATGCCGTGGTTCGTCTCTGTGATGCCGTCCTGTACTTCAAAGAACTTCTTACCGTAGATGTTTGACCAAGTGTTTTCTTGGCCATCAATAACTTTAGTTTGCAGGCCGCCATAAACTTCTTTAAACGACATTTTCTGAGGGTTAGCACCTAACTGCTCAAACTGAGCAACAAGCACATCAGACGCCTGAACACGGAACTTCAGTCCTTTTGCGTCTTCAGGAGAGATCAGAGGTTGGTTAGCAGACATCTGCTTCATGCCATTGTGCCAAAACGCTAAACCTTGGAGACCACGGCGTTTCATCGCGTTTTTCAGCTTTTCGCCTGACTCTGAGTTTTGGAAACGATCCACAGCGTCCACATCTTCAAACAAGAACGGAAGATCAAAGATACGGTACTTTTTCGTGAACTTTTCAAACTTAGATAAAGAAGGGGCAGCCAGTTGCACGTCACCGTTGAGTAGCGCTTCAAGTACTTTGTTATCATCATAAAGTGTCGAGTTTGGGAAAACCTGCATACACACTTTTCCATTCATCTCTTCATTGACACGTTGTTCTAGTAATGAAGCCGCAATCCCTTTCGGGTGTTTATCTGTATTCGTCACGTGACTAAATTTAATCACGGTCTCACCTGGATCACAGTTCGCCGCAGCGTTAAAACTAGTCACAGCAAGAATTGAGGCAGATAGTAGGGTCAAAGGCTTAAGCATTATTATTCTCCTTGTTAAATGGACAACCCCATCACTGGGCGTTGTACATAGATAAGGGCAATAAGTAGGCCAAACTTTATCAATTAGCGACAATCTATTTAATTACAAGCAGTTAACAACAAATAAACATTAATACATTTATGTAACTGTGATTGACATCATTTACTTTGGGTAGGATTCCACCCATAAATTCACGACTAATGAGTTACTTTCTACACGTATTCAATAAAGCGAAGAAAGCTGGATAGGATAAAAACAATTGAACGGTAAAAACAAAAAAGCCCCAACCAATGTTAGGACTTTTAATGTGAGGAGAGGGAAAGAGCAAAGGAGACGGAAGCAAACTATCCCTCCCCTCCATCAAATTTGACTTATTTACTCCTATAGAGAGGAAAAGCCAATTCCAAACATCTATATAAGCATAGTTGCTATTGAGAGATTTGTTAACAAATGCAATTACAAACAAAGTAGCGCACTCTCGAATTCAAGCTGCAAGCCAAGCCTGAAACCTCCCCCCGAAGTATGATTCAAGAGTGCGCTGAAACAAATTAACGATTAATCAAAGTCTATTCTCTGCTCAGTGTTCGCATCAAAAAAGACCGCTTTTGATAAGTCGAAATGTAGTGGAGCCACTTGACCGACTTGTACCTCAAACTCCGGAGACAAGCGACAAGCCACTTCTTGATCATTTACTTTGATCATAGCGATAGTGTCAGGTCCAGTTGGTTCGAGCACTTCAAGTTGTAAATCGAGCTTAGTTGAAGCGAGGGAGTCTTGATTTTCGGTTTCAGAGATATGTTCAGGCCGTAAACCAATCACAATCTCTTTGCCATCTTGCTCACGCATTGAGGCGGGTAACTTGATGTGATGTTCTTGCTGATTACTCCCTTTCACTTTAATGACTGGGTTATCATCCGCATCCAAATCAACCATGGTCTTAATGAAGTTCATAGACGGTGACCCCATAAAACCAGCAACAAACATATTGTTTGGCTTGGTATAGATCTCTTGTGGTGTACCTAGTTGTTGCAACTCACCATCTTTCATTACCGCAATACGATCCGCGAGCGTCATTGCCTCAATTTGATCGTGAGTAACGTAGACAATCGTGGTGTTTAATTGTTGGTGTAGGCGCTTAATTTGGTGGCGCATTTCCACACGCAATTTTGCATCTAGATTGGAAAGTGGTTCATCAAAAAGATACAACTTAGGTCGACGAGCCAATGCACGCCCCATAGCAACGCGTTGACGCTGACCACCAGAAAGTTGAGATGGCTTTCGATCGAGTAGATGATCAATTTGCAGCATGGTTGCCACACGTTGAACCTCTTCTTCAATTTCGTTATCCGGCATCTTACGAATTTTCAGGCCAAAGGCGATGTTGCCTCGAACCGTCATGTTTGGATAAAGCGCATAGGATTGGAATACCATTGCGATATCACGATCTTTCGGCTCGACATTCGATACGTCGCGCCCATCAATCACAATTTCTCCACCGCTGATCCCTTCTAGACCTGCAATGGTGTTCATCAATGTCGATTTTCCACACCCAGACGGCCCGACCAAAATCAGGAACTCGCCTGAGTCGATACTGATATCAATACCTTTAAGGGTTTCTTGCTCCGCTTTCGGGTAAGTTTTGCGGATCTGTTTAAGTTCTAGTGTTGCCATGATAATTATCCTTTTACTGATCCTGCCGTTAGGCCGCGAACAAAATATTTCCCAGCTAGGACATAAACTAAAAGCGTTGGTAACGCCGCGATGATCGCCGCCGCCATATCAACGTTGTACTCTTTCACGCCTGTACTGGTATTCACCAAGTTATTTAACGCAACTGTGATGGGCTGTGTCTCTGAGCCTGAGTAAACCACACCAAATAGGAAGTCATTCCAAATAGCGGTGAACTGCCAGATCACCGTAACCATGATGATTGGAGTCGAAAGAGGTAGCAGTATCTTGAAGAAAATGGTGAAGAATCCTGCGCCATCAAGCTTGGCTGCTTTAACTAATTCATCCGGAATACCAATGTAAAAATTACGGAAGAACAAAGTGGTAAATGCCATGCCGTAAATAACGTGGACAATAACCAAACCTGTTGTCGTGTTAGCTAGACCTAACTTGCCCAACATGGTTGCCATTGGAAGCAGTACAACTTGGAATGGAATAAAGCAGCCAAACAGCAACAAACTAAAGAACAAGTTCGAACCACGGAACTGCCATTTCGTTACCACATAACCATTAAATGCACCTAATAGTGTCGAAATTGCAACGGCTGGAATCACCATCTGAAAAGAGTTCCAAAAGTACCCTTTCACACCTTCACACTTCACCCCAGTACACGCGCTATCCCAAGCTTTATACCAAGCATCAAACACCCACTCTTTAGGCAGAGACATCAGGTTACCCGCTTTAATATCAGGCAGCGTTTTAAAGGAAGTAATCACCATCACAAACAGCGGCATCAAATAAACAACACAGAAGAAGATCAAGCACGCGTAAATAAATAGACGGGCAAAATTCATGTTATTGGTCATGATTTTTTCTCCCTAAGTTCTGAATAGAGATACGGCACTAGAATCGCTAAAATACCTGCCAGCATCATCATGGCACTTGCTGCACCTAAACCGATTTGTCCACGAGTGAAAGAGTGCGCGTACATAAATAGCGCTGGTAAATCAGAAGAGTAACCCGGGCCACCCGCCGTCATAGCGGTAACAAGGTCAAAGCTCTTAATTGCGATGTGTGAAGTAATGATCACAGCGCTGAAGAAGACCGGGCGAAGACATGGCAAAATGATCTTCACGTAGATGGTTGGTAAATTGGCGCCATCAATTTGAGCCGCTTTGATGATTGAGGAGTCAATTCCACGCAATCCAGCCAAAAACATCGCCATAACAAAACCAGAAGATTGCCAAACTGCAGCGATCACTAGGGTATAAACCGACATATCTGAGTTGACGAGCCAATCAAACTCAAAATTAGTAAAGCCCCAATCTTGCATCAGCTTTTCGATACCAAGACCTGGGTTCAAAATCCACTTCCACGCTGTACCTGTCACAATGAATGACAGTGCCATCGGGTATAGATAGATGGTTCTTATCGCCCCTTCTTGACGGATATTTTGGTCAAGCAAGATAGCTAAGCCCACGCCAAGGCCAATTGCGACCAGCATAAATAGCAGGCCAAAAATGCCTAAATTGGTAATTGAAGTAATCCAACGATCGTTTTCCATTAGCTTTTCGTACTGGGTAAAACCCGCGAAATTAAAGCTCGGTAAAAAGCGAGAGTTGGTCAATGAAAGGGCTGCGGTCCAAAATATGTAACCGTAGATACATACGACAGTAACCAGCATAGTCGGCGCCAGAACGATTTTCGGTAACCAGCGCTGTAGTCTGTCAGCAAAGCTCGGCTTTGGCGCAGACTTTTTGGCATACCGAGATACAACATGCTCCATAACGAATCCTTACGTCATATCACCTAACAACATTCCTCGTTAGGTGTTAAGGAAAGGGCGGCCAAACTCCCCACGAATTTGGTCGCCCTTTAGGGGGTGTCTCTTTATAGTTAGATCGCAGCTTTAACCGCTTTGGCTAGCTTTTGAGCCGCTTGTTTTGGATCAGCAGAATCATCATTGAAGAAATTCGTCACCACATCGTAAATCGCGCCTTGAGCGTAGCTCGTCGTCGACAAGCCGTGCGCCATACTTGGAACTAAATCGCCCGATTTCGCACTTGCTTTGAATGTCGCCATAGAATCTAGTGCACACTGATCAAACTTGCTCATATCCATATCTAAACGAACAGGAATCGAGCCTTTGTTTAGGTTAAACACTTCTTGGAAATCTTTAGTTAATATAGTTTTAGCAAGGTCTTGCTGCGCTTTTTGATTTTCTTTATCGCTTAGCTCGAAGAAAGCAAAGCTATCGATGTTGAAAGTGAACTGACCGTCAGTCCCTGGTGCAGGCGCACAGATGTAATCCTTACCTGGCACTTTACCTGCCGCAGTAAATTCACCTTTCGCCCAGTCACCCATGATTTGCATTGCAGCTTCACCATTGATCACCATTGACGTTGCTACGTTCCAGTCGCGACCTGGTGAGTTAGCGTCAATATAGTCACGGACTTTCTTAAACTTCGTAAATACCTCAACCATCTTGTCACCAGATAGAACGTCCATATCTAAATCAACAAACGCTTTGTTGTAGTCTTCACTACCCAATACATCTAGTGCGACGGCTTCAAATACGGTTGCGTCCTGCCATGGCTGACCACCATGTGCCAGTGGGATGAAGCCTGCAGCCTTAATCTTGTCTGCAGCGGCAAAGAATTCGTCTAATGTTGTCGGGAGCTCAACGCCAGATTTTTTCAACACTTCTGGGTTTGCCCACAGCCAGTTTACTCGGTGTACGTTCACCGGTACCGCTACATATTCACCGTCAAACTTCATCACCTTCGTGACCACTGACGGTAGAATCGAGTCCCACTGTTCCTGTTTCGCCGTTTGATCTAGGGTAGTCAAAAAGCCTAATCCACCCCACTCCTGAATATCATGACCTTTAATCTGAGCCGCAGATGGTGGGTTACCTGATACCGCGCGAGTTTTCAAAACGGTCATAGCAGATTCACCACCGCCACCAGCAACCGCAAAATCTTTCCAGGTGTGATTCTGTTGCTCTAGCATTTCTTTAAGAACAGCGGCAGATTTTGCTTCACCACCAGCAGTCCACCAGTGCAGCACTTCCACTTCCCCAGCGTGAGAAAATGCAGAGGCAGACAAGAGCGATAAAGTAAGTAGGGTTTTATTCATTTTCATTGTTATCTTCCATGTATTGGATTAGACGTCAGGGCCTACGGCATAACTGACCCGTTCACTTCGTGCTTGAACACTATGAAGTCTATCCAAATAGAATTTTTTGATTGAAACAAAGCGTAAAGCCAATGTAACAATTGCGTTACATTAAACTTCTAAGCTAGGTGGGATATAGAGTTGAGCGCGTAAACCGCCAAGAGAACGATTGCTAATTATGAGATCTCCGCCATGTCCGTGGAGAATATTACGGCAGATCCCAAGTCCTAAACCATGTCCTTGGTCATCCATCGCCAACCTAAAATAAGGCTCAAATACCTGTTCTAGTTTTTCCTCAGGGATACCTGGACCTTCATCATCGATAGTGACCGTGATCCAATCTTCTGAGGTTTCCACTTTGACCACCGCACTAAAACCATACTTGACGGCATTATCCAATAAGTTAGTCAGTACACGCTTAATCGCGAGTGGTTTAGCGACGATGGGGTCCATTTCCACCGGAGCAAAGTGGACTTTTTGCTGAGAGAAATTCATGGGCTCGATCACCGAGTTAATCATCTCATTGAGGTCAATAAAGGCGTTATTTTCATGCAGATCTGTGTCCCTTACACATTGCAGTGCGCCTTTGACCATCATTTCTAACTCATCAAGATCTTTATTAAACTTACTTCGTTTTTGGTCACTCTCGAGCAATTCAGCGCGCAATCTCAGACGAGTAATCGGCGTTTTTAAGTCATGAGAAATAGAAGAGAACAAATGCTCTCGGTCAGAAACATAGCGACGAATTCGTTGTTGCATGCGATTAAAGGCTCTGGTCGCAGTGACCAATTCACTTGCCCCTTCTTCAGCCAAAGGTGGCTGATCGATATCCATGCTCATTTCATTCGCGGCTTTGGCGAGTCTTTTTAGAGGCTTGACTTGTCGCCGCATTAAGAAGTACGTCAAGCCAAGTAGCAAGGTCGTAGAAAGCAATAAAAAGACGATTTGCTCCCGCGCAATAACCGTATCATCTAAAGTCACATAAGGTGCAGGAAGTAGCGCTGCGATATAGACCCATTCATGGGAACTCAGCTCTATTTGCACCACTAAAATCGGAGGATCAATTGGGGACAATGTTAATGTATGGTGCGCCCAAGATTTAGGTAGATCACTAAGATAGATATCATTTTTAAGCAGGCGCAAGTTATCAGGATGAGAGAAATCTGCTGATATAGAAGCCACCTTAGTGAGTTTTTTATCTAATACCGATTTAACCGCGCTAAGCGACGCCTGCTTAAGTTGCGTATCCGGTATCGGCTCTACAATCAGCTTCTCTTTGTTAAATGAGACAAAAAATCGCGTCCCACCCATGTTGCGAATTTGGTCAAGAACTATATGTCGATAGCGAACGGGAAGTGATTGGAAGAAAGTCACCGTTGAAGCAAACATATTCGCCATACTTTCAGAGGCATCTTGAATGCCGAGTAGTTCTTTCTGCTTAGATTCACTATACCAAATAGCCGTTGCAATACCCTGCGCCAATACCACCGCTAACAACGCAAGTCCCAAAGTACGAGTGACAAGCGAGTTAGGCTTAATAACGCGCAGTAATCTCATCATCAATCTAGTGCTCTACGCTGACAGGGACTGCCAAAATATAACCATTGCCACGCATGGTTTTGATATATTGAGGATATTTACCACTGTCACCAAGTCGATGACGTAAGCGGCTGAGTTGAACATCTATACCTCGCTCAAAAGGCAACGCTTCACGACCTCTCGTAGCAAATGAGATGGTATCTCTATCAAGTACTTCATTAGGGCGAGTCAAAAACAGCATCAACAATGCAAAATCGCTGCCTGAAAGGTCGTGCTCTTCGTTTGTCTCTAGATGAATGATTTTATGAGCAAGAGTATCAAGTCGCCAATCTCCAAACGTAATTTGCTTAGGTAACGCATCACTGACTTTTTCTTCATTCAACTGCACTCGTCGAAGTACCGCTTTTATCCGAGCAATAAGCTGGCGAGGATTAAAAGGTTTCGCAATATAATCATCCGCGCCTATTTCAAGCCCAATGATCTGGTCGGTTTCATCAGACACCGCTGTTAGCATAATAATAGGCACATTGGATTCACGACGAATAAACTGACAAAGCGCGAAACCATCATCACCGGGTAACATGACATCAAGCAACACGAGTTGAGGATAACCAAACTCTTCTAGGTGACTCTTAAGTTCTTCCCCGTCTGCCACTGTCGCTACCTGATAACCAGATTTCGATAAATACTCATCAAGTAACTCTCGTATTTCTTGGTCATCATCAACCACGAGAATTTTCGTTGTCATTTTTTCTTCCATTACCACATGAACTTATATTGAGAGTTTAATTACTTCTGCTTGGAGACCTTATTGCACAATATATAAACTTTGAACTGATTGCAGATCCATATCACATCCCATCCTATTGATATGTTTGATCATAGCTCAAATTGTCATATTTCAGGCTCAACGCAACATCGAGCCTTAGCAAAGAAATGATTTGATACGCACACCTATGAAGAGCAACTGATCTCCATTTCTTTGCCCCACTCCGGCGGCAAGTTAGCGTATGCATTTTTATCATCTTGTTCATCAAAAGGGGTTTTCAAGAGTTCAGCCAAAATCTTAACTTCACTAAAATCTCCTTGCTCTGCTTTCTCGATAGCTATCTGAGCTAAGTAATTCCTGAGAATATATTTAGGGTTATGCTGACGCATCTGCTTACAGCGAACTACAGTGGAGACGGAGCTTCCATTTGAATCTACCTCTTCATCACAGCGTTCAAGATATAAATCTAGCCACACCTTTGCCGCATCACGATAAATAAACAAATCCATCACCGCATCTATTGGCTTCGAATCAAGGTTAGAGAGTTCACGCATAAAACGCGTATAGTCGACTCGGTTTTGATGTAACAGCTCAAGCATTGAGTGAAATAGTTGACTGTCTTTTTCACATTTGGAATGCAACCCTAACTTGTTGCGCATTAACTGACTGAACTTGCGCCCAAGCTTTGATTCATATTGCCCAAGGTGACGCTCTAAGTCCGTTCTTTCAACTAAAGGCGAAAGAGAATGCGCCAATGCCGATAAGTTCCAAAGCCCAATTCTAGGCTGTTGGTCAAACGCATAGCGCCCTTGGTAATCGGAATGATTACAGATATAACTAGGGTCATAGTCATCAAGAAACCCAAATGGCCCGTAGTCAAATGTCTCACCCAATATCGACATGTTATCGGTATTCATCACCCCATGAGCGAAACCATACGCTTGCCAATAGGCAATCATCTCAGCCGTCTTTTCAACCACTTTAGAAAACATTGTGGCGTAAGGTTTATTGCTCTCCAAACAATCTGGCCAATACCACTCAATTACTTTATCTGCGAGCAGTTTTAGCTCACTCATTTGATTGGTATAAAAGAAATGTTCAAAGTGACCAAAACGAATATGGCTCTTTGCTACTCTCAAAAGTAATGCACCTGATTCAACCTTTTCTCGGTAGACCTCCGAATTACTTGTCAACATACCTAAAGCTCGGGTCGTAGGAATACCTAAACCGGCCATAGCCTCACTACAAAGGTATTCTCGAATCGTCGATCGTAGTACTGCTCGACCATCCCCCATTCTTGAATATGGTGTTAGCCCCGCACCCTTTAGGTGTAAATCTAACCATTCTCCAGAGTCAGTTTGCACCTCACCAAGAAGTAATCCTCTCCCATCGCCAAGATCCGGATTGTAAGAACCAAACTGATGCCCTGCATATTTCATTGCCAATGTTGGTTGGGAAGATGGCTGAACCTCTCCACTCAAGAACGCTTTCTCTTTTCCGGTGGGATACGTATCTGGCAAACCCAAATTGACAGCGAGATCGCTATTCCATATCACCCAGCGAGTATTCAATAATGGCTGTGGTTCTACCAAGCTATAGAAAGGGGTCGGTAAAGAAGAAAAACGGTGAGATAGGTTGCAAGATAACAAGGGCATAAAAACAACTCGGTAACACAATATTTACAAGAGAAAATATCACACAGCGAGAGCGACACGCTAGTCCTCAATGCGACGCTTTAAATAGTGTCAAACAATGGAAAAGAAAGCACCGTCCTACGCCCAAATCCATATGACACTAGCATCTTATTAGTAAAATAAACTTTAGTACCACATATGACTTTTATCACATATTAACCAATCGCCCATTTCATAAGAGGAAAATATACCGTCCAATTGCTCACGGATCTAAATAATCACTTTATACTAACAATATAATAATATGATGCTAGGAGCACACATGAACACCTTAATACAAAGGTTTCGTCTTAATCGGTTGGTTTTAATTCTTGCTGGAGTCCCGATCTTAATTGCTTTATCACTTGCGGTAGAGCTAATCATCAACCATAAAGCGACGCTCGAGGAAACAGAGCAAGATCTAGCCGCAACTGAGCTCATTTTACTCTATGATAATTTAGCGCATAATCTAGCTGTAGAACGTGGATTGTCTGCTGGTGTACTAGGCAGCAAAGGAAATCCTAAACAAGTTGAAGCCTTACTCTCACATAGAAGTAAAGCAGATGTACATGTTAGAAATTTACTGAACTACACCACTTCATCTCTGCCAAAGAGCTGGGTTGAGCAGCTTAAATCGGATGTAGCGACTGAACTAGCTAAACTCAATCAGATTCGTCAAGAAGTTGATAGCCTTTCACCAAGGCAATCGCCATTTGCCTACTATTCAAACCTTAACCAGCTGGCGATTGATAATGCTTCTCTTATTAGCGGAAAACTTGCCAATACCGAAGTTGCGAGCATGAGTAAAAGCTTAATTGCAATCATGGAGATGAAAGAACGTGCTGGCCAAGTTAGAGGGGCTTTGAATGGCGCTTTTTCGAGAAAGAATTCATCCGTTGGTCAGTACATCGCTGTTCAAGGTTATATCGCTTCCGGAGACTATGCTGAGCGCAGTGCCAGTATTTCTCTTTCAAACGCTGCGCTCAAAGAACTCTCTGAATCGAAGCGCACTCCTACTTGGCAAAATGTTGAAAACGTACAACAGAAATACCTAGCACAGAAAAACACGCTTGATGCTCTAGAAGGTCCCGCCCCAACTCAATGGTTCTCAATGGCAACGGACAGAATCAAATTAATCAACAAGATTCGAAATAGCGTTAAAGATCAGATGCTTCAGCATTCCGATCAACAAGCTAGCAATGCAGAATTGGCTATGGGAATCATGATTGCAGCCTCTTTTGCTGTGAGCGTGATTTTAATTGGGGGCATGCTGTTCTCAATTCGTGGACTAAAAAGCCAGGTAAATGTTGTGACTGACAAGCTGGGATTAATGTCATCATCTCGAAATCTCACGATTGAACTTCCAGCACAAGGAAGCAATGAACTTAGTCAAATATCCTTTAGTGTCAACAACCTAACTAAGAGTATTAAACAGCTACTCTCAAATATCCGCGATACCAATGATCACAGCAATGAGCGTTTGGAGCACATCGTGCAAGGTGCTGGTGACCTGGGTGATAGTAGCAAAGCAACCAACGATAAATGTAACAACATCGCGACAGCAATGACGGAGCTATCCCAATCAAGCTTAGAAATAGCAGCCTCTTCAGAGCGTGCACTAAAAGAAACTGAACAAATGACGAGTAAGGTTCTAAGTTGTCAGCAACAGAGTCAAACCTCATACCACGAAGTAGAAGCATTAGTAACTCAAATCGAACAAACGCAATCTTGCATGGAAAAACTCGAACAGGATGCTCAAAGTGTCAGCAAGATCGTCGACACCATTAATGGTATTTCTGAGCAAACCAACTTGCTGGCGTTAAATGCTGCTATCGAAGCCGCTCGCGCTGGTGAGCACGGACGCGGTTTTGCAGTGGTATCATCTGAGGTTCGAGATTTAGCACAGCGAAGTAAAGAAGCGACAGAGCACATTTCTCAGCTACTCGCCAACATTACGACCAATACGCAAACCGCTGTTAGCAACATGCATAAAAGCCGTGAAGCGACCGATTCAACGTTCAATTCCGTCTCTGGGGTAAACGACAGTATCTTTGAATTGGAGCACCTGATTGAGACAGTAAATGAGCACATAACAAGTATCGCTAATTCAACCATCGAGCAATCCAAAGCAAGTGAAGACGTCGACAAAGACGTCGACGTACTAGCTGAAATCGCGTTAAGAACAGGGGAACTCGCCAGCAGTATGGACAGTATTGTCTCAAGCTACCGTTTAGAAGTAAACCAAGTCAAAGAGCAATTGCAAGAGTTTAAGTTGGCTTGAACGAATAAAAAATGCCAGTCGTTTGACTGGCATTTTTTTGTATGTCTATTTAATCAAGTATGAACTGAACTGCTCCGACATAGGCATCTTTCGTCCAAACATTTATAGAGTCTAGCTCCTCACCCTCTGGGATTTCAAAGATGTCCGTTTTTTGGGAGTGCGCGTAATGCTTAGAACCATAGAACAATACTGTTCCATCACGATAAGTAAAGGTCAGTGCTAAGACGTATTTGCCACCCCAGTAAATAGTACCAGAAGTCACCTCTACAGAAGCTACACGCTCGAGGTCCACAGGGATACCAAGATTACCACCTTGACCACCAACCATGTCATAAGCATTACTACCAAGAGCATCGATCATCCATCCATAACGAACATACAGGTCATCATCTAGTTCAACCTCTGTTGGATTACCAGTAGGATAGCCAAAAATACCAGAGCTCACTTTTTCTTTGCTTACTAAAGTACTTGAACGGTAGCTATTATGAGTGAGCCAGCTTGGTTCATAGGTCGCTGGAATTGCACCATCTTGCGTGATATTCGATTGGTGGAAAGAGTGTTGGTTCCAAATACGAGTAGCATTCTTCCATGGTTTATTAGAATCGGCAGATTTGTATACAAACACACCGTGATTAATGGAGTATCTTGAATCATAGTCATTTGCAACCACAATGAGCTCTGCATTGTCATCACCGGCAAGATCTGCAACAACAGGAGATTCCCACAGTGTACCTGTTGAGTTAGCAATTTCGTTTAAAACGAGACCACTACGCCCATCCAAAACTCGGACGCGTGTTTGATCTTGAACCACAACCTCATCGATACCATCGCCATCAAAATCATAGGCTGATACGCCGATTTTACCACTACTAGAATCATCATTAGGGACAGACCAAATTAGCTTACCGTTACGGTTATACATATCTACAGCATTGTATCCTGCATACACGATACCTGTATTAGTGTTAGACTGCTCTGAGGTAAGCTCAAACTGTAGTGCTTCAACCAACCAACCATTTGACCAGACATTGATCGCGCTGATTGCTTTGTCTTGCGGTACGTGGAAATAATCCGTTTGCTGCCAGAATGATGACTTCTTGGATCCAAACATCTTAGCCGTTCCATCTTTCATATAGAACTTCAATGCCAATAAGTGTTTACCGCCCCAATAATACTTACCTGATGTAATGGCAATTTTACGTACCTGAGTCAGGTCAATAGGATTATTGGTATGGCCGCCGTCTCCACCGAATAAATTTGTTGGTGTGGTACCAACTGCATCTATAGCCAAACCTGAGTTTACATAAAGTAGATTGTCTGAATTAGTAGCTAATCGCTTATCGTTGCCATATTCAAAACCAAACAGATCGGACTCTTCGACAACAGTTTTAGTCGGGTAGCCTAAGAAATTAGAAACTGCTTGTACACCACCACCAGGATTGCTCGTGTTATTTACACTCCACTTCACGCTTCCGTCATGCTCTAAAACAGAAATAAAGCTATTTTCGGCACTAGACAAAGATGCAGGGCTTGAAATGATCAGCTCTGGCTTTACATCATTATCAAGGTTAGCAACAGAAGAAAACCATACTTTACTCTGAGCCTGATAACTCCAGATTGCACCTCCGTTTCGATCAAATAACGTTTGGTCAGCAAAAACTTCTTGCTTTCCATCACTATCATAATCAAAAGAAATAGGGGAAGGTGTCCATGCGTAACCATACATTGATACACCGGCGTCATATTCATAAACCCCGTCAGGTGCAATGACTTCAATAGCACCATCATTATTTAAATCTGCCAGAGCTATTTGGCCAATTGCACGCCAGTTAGTTTCATTCTTTTCTATTCTCTTTTTTATATTACCTTTGTTATCAAGAATATTATAAAAAGCTTCCTCTCTGTTACTCGTCACGATTTCAACAAAACCATCGCCATCAAGATCTCCAGCCGCAACAGAATAACGAGCATCAGCAATAATACCACCATTACTGTAATCCCATAGCTCAGCGCCATCAATACCACTTAGAGCTCGAACTAAACCACCATACGTATATTGATCATCTTTAAAAGTAATTACGATTACATCAGCGACGTCATTGTTATTAATTTTTCCATCACCATTATCATCATTTAATTGAACTACCACAGGTGAAGCCATGACTTGATCATACTCAGGCATAAAGAGGCTTTCTTGCCACGACCACGCCAAAGCGGGTTCAACTTCTGGAGCGCGAGCAACAACACGCATAGAACGAGGATTTGAAAAATCTAAGACTTTACCATTACGTGCTTTTACTGATTCCAACTCATTGTTTGGTGTAAAGCCTGTGAATACGGCAATACGATTATAAGACAGGTTATCCCAATCACTTAACATGACGCCGGCACCAGATCCGGCATATACATCGACTTCATGATTATAGATAAAACTAGGTAGCGAATAACCTGAACGCTCACCCACATTTAAACAATACTTTTCACCACTTTCTCTGCTTACTATACATCCTTCCCCCTCAGCAACAAATGCCAAAGCAGGTAACGAATTCAACGACATCAACGCAACCGTTAATGCAATAGTTTTACGTCCCATAAGGATTTTTCCTTTTTGTTTTATTAGAGGCGTAAATATCGTTGCTTGAATAAATTAGGTCAATATCCCCTCACCCAATATGGTGAATCAATAATGAGATGTCTCAATATTGATACAATTTAATTAACACTAATATTAATTAAAAGTATTGGCAGCGTAAGAAAAACAAATGTATATCAAAAGGGATTTATTTAAGAAATTACGAAAATATAAACTATAGTTTATTGTGATTTTTCTAGGAAGTGTATAAGAAATGTATATTATAGATGATAATGTATTTCGTCAGTACGATGCAGTATACGATTTGAAAAGTACAATAACAGTCAAAATCATCGAACAACGAAACCGTTGTTATTTACTTCAACGAAAGTGAGATTCTCACAAAACCGCCATCTTCAAATTCTACTTTGTGTTCAAAAATCGAAGAAGAGTAAATAGTACGAAGAAACTTGTGTTTTTCGCCATTTGTGCCGCGAAATAGCATCGAAATATTGGCAATGAGTCGATTACGTTCACTAAAATGTGCATTTAAATCAGCTGATAATACACATAGAAGACACCCTTTAGGATTGAACTCAAGATCTACTGATTCTGGACGAGAAACCAACACTGTTGTATTCAACTCTCTCTCCAACGTATTAATCAGCAAGAGAAAACTATCGAGATGCGGTAATTCATCACCTTCTTGAGAAGGTAAAAGGTTCATCAACATCGACTCCATATCCAACCTTTGCGATCGGGCATGAGTGACTAAAGAACGAATCTTCTTCTTAAATGACTTATATTTCTTAGAGTTAGATGATTTGTTCAACCACATTGATAAGATGTCATTGATATCGCTGCGAGACTTGTAACTTAGGACTTTCGCTGAATGATTGGTGTGCAGATGTAGCAACGCGTGAAGCGCTAATTCCGACAATAAAGGTTCAGATTCTGGTTTTATTTTAGAATGTATACTGCGCATGGTGCCTAAACGTACAAAACTCGAACAAACAGGTGCTCATAGAGGGAGCGACATGCTACCTAAAAGCGTTACATATGTACAGAAACAAAGCGCACTCAGTCAAGTTGCCCTTCCATTCGCTGCCAGCAATAGTATTTGACGTCCGCAATGCTAAGCATAGGGATATCTTCTTCAGTATCACCATAAGCGTAAATCATGGCAAACTGAGTAAGATCTTCTCGTTGACGCAGAAACATAACTTTTCGTTCTAGACTGCAATCTCCTTGCACATAGTTTCCTGTATACCGAGAACCTTTGCACGCTAACTCACTGCATATCAATTCAATGTTTTTCCGCTGACACCAAATACGTAGATAAGGACTCACAGAAGCCGATACCACATAGATTTTATCGCCCCTTCCCTTGTGCCACTCAATTCTTTCCAACGCTTTTTGTCTTACTACTTTACTAAGAAATTCATCACAATATTGCTCTGCGAGTCGTTCAATATCCGCAACGTCTCTCCGCCAATAAGCCACTTTGGATAAAATAGGGCGCGTCTTGCTAGCGGATAACAATCCGAGCTTATAAAACAAAATCACCGGCCATATAAGCATGAAACCAAGTACTATTCGAGGTTTAGAAGCTGAATAGAAAACAAATCGTGTGTAAGCATCTTGTGTTGTGATGGTGCCATCAAAGTCAAACAATGCGAGATTCACGCTCTCCTCCATTAGTGACAAGTCCGAACTAAAAGCTAACGCTTGGGTTATGAAATCCAATCTACGGTAATCGGAAATAGCTGCAAGAGTAAATAAGGAAAGGCAAAAATGAAAAGCCCCGATAACTCCTTGAGCTATCGAGGTTTTCTAAATTGGTAAAGCTAGAATTAGTAATAACCTTAATTCACGAAGATTTGTAAGCAGAGGGCAGCATCATGCTGCCTCTTTCCCTATTTTCAACTGCTTTTATCTGCTCAGTTTTCTTCCCATGGCCACTCGAGTAGCCCCGAGCAATATCATGCCGAGCAATACTATGATGTTCATACTGCCACCACCGCCGCCACTACCACCGCCAGAGTACGTCGGTGCCGGCTGGGTAAACGTCGGCTGGTTCTTATCAGCGCGGGTCGGTTTCACCGGTTTGTTCTGTTTAATCTCACGGGCGCGCTGTTCTTTCAGTACTCTCGATTGGTTTTTGCGCTCCATACCCACTTGCTGGAACACCTCTTCTTGAACAACGAGCAAAGAGGTGTAATCCGTTAACAGTCCATATTCGAGCGCAATATCTTCAATCGCCTGCTCTTTGTCACTGTCTTTTTGCTCCAGATAGTCCATTTGCTCCTGCAGATCACGAATCGCTGAAAACGCCCACATTCTCTCAAGTTCAGGATGCTCAGTTGCGGTATCTGGCAACATCACCTTAGTGCGATATTCGCGGGATTCACCACCAATATCCATGGTCAGCTTGATATCCGCTTCCCCGCCTTGGAAGTAATGACCAAAAACGGTTAGTTGCTCACCACGATACAAACTGCTGATCTGCTCTGGTGTCAGGTCTTTAATTTTCACGCCATTAATATCAAGCTGGATGTTTCGGTATGCCTGATGGGTCAATTTGCTGGTGATGCTCATAAGATGACCGATAATGTCATCAGCGTTGGATACCGACATCGCCACACCATTCGATAATTTGGTCATCGGTACTAAGAGTGGCGTGTTCGCGCTGTTACCCATGATAAAGGTAAATAGTCGTACATCATGATTTTCCATCAACTCAAAGAAACGGCGCTTTTCAGTCACTCCCACGTTCGCCACACCATCAGTCACCAGCACAATACCGGTAGGGCGATCGTCATCGAGTTTGCGAATAGCGGCAGACATGCCTTCGTAGAGATCCGTACCATTACTCGGCTCGACTTGCTCGACTGACTGCAATGCTTTACTGACATTGGTTGGGTTAACTGCAACAAAACCACCCGTTAAATCATAGGTATAGCTGTCGAACATCACGACACGGAACCTGTCTTCAGAAGGCAACTTACCCAAGCCTTGGCGTACACCTTCCACCAGCGTCGAATACTTGCCGGACATAGAGCCGGATTTGTCCAGCACGAACACCCAGTCACGTCCTTGTGTTACTAGGGTCAGATCATCACCTGGTGTAAAAGTCAGTTTCACTGTGCCGCGCTTAGATGATTCTGGGTCACGGTAAGTCACCATATCAACGCGGCCCGGTAAGCCTTCTTGCAAACGCCAGTAAAAAACCACGTCCTGATCAAGTCTCATTGCAGCATGAGCAGTTTGCACAGACTCGCCCTCTTGCACTGTATTGGCGATTTGATTACTGATGTTTGCCTTCCAGGTCATGTGTTCTCCATCCGCTTGCTGGATGATCATTGCTGCAGGATGTGCTGGCAGCCTGACGTCATCAACGGGATAGGCAGAACGTAATGTCACGTTGAAAGAAAAATCCTGTTCCACTTTATCGTTTCGAGTCCAAAAGCTATTTTTGGCTTCATCCACGCCGCCTTCTTCAAGGGGATATACATAACGTCCAATGCCATGGTCTAACAAAGCATCTTGCATATACACCAGCTTCACCTTCACACTCTGCTGCGGCTGCACTGGGTACACCCGAATATCAAAGGTTTTATATTCGTCTTTTTCTGTCAGTGCTGTGGCGTTACCCTGCGCTTTTTGGTCGTCATAAATTTCGCGGGCTTTTTCTTTGGAGACAGCCTCTGCGATAACTGGCGAGCCGTTAATCCAATAAATAAACTCGCCTACGACGGCTTTTTGAGGAACAGGGAATGAGTACAAAGCCTCCAACTCTGTGTCATTAGGATTATAAAACGTCTGCTCAATTGACGTGGTGGCGTATCCGTCTTGAATCGCAACATCAACATGGTGGGATTGGATCTGAAGATCTTTATATTGGCTGTTAACAGGTTTAAGTAGTCCAGCTGCTAGCGCCTTCGGTGAGAGCGTAACGAGAAATACAGTGATAAGCAAAACGCCCCAGATGGCGATTTGTGGAATCTTTTTCAGTCGGTTCAGCATCATAGCCTCCTTTACCTTCTGTCATCAGAGAATCTTTCTCCGGTTGCTCAGTAGGTTGCATGAAGGCTGCATAACCACAAAGCTCAGCAGGCAAAGTGGCAAATAGTAATACTGCAGGTATTATCCGGCGCGACTTTTCACAGTATCGCCTTCTGTTTCGAATTCATCAAACAGTGGGAAGGTCCAGCGACGCATTGCGATCACCATCGAGGTGCCATGCCGCTCCTCCATAGATAAATCACTATCGCTGTCGCACGATTCATAGAATTCTTTCACCAAACGCTGAATGCGCTGTTGGAACTTGTAATTGGTAGGCAAAGACATCAACCCGGTCGACATCACCAGTTTTTCGTCATTTTTAGAAAAGTGTGTGCGAAAGAAGGTATTTATGACCTGTTGCTGAAAGAATTGTTGGATAGGGCCTCCAGCAATCCACGAAAACGATGAAGAAATCTTGAGCTTAATGCGATTACCCGGCATCAACTCAATCACTTTGATGCGATCAAGATGCGCCAATTTTTGAATTAATTGAGGTTCGCTGAGATTGTATTGGCTTAAGATCTGTTCAAAACGATAGCCATTGGTGATACAAACGGCGACTAACAGCAACACTTTATCAGCCACCAACTGTTTTTCTTGCTCCCAAGTCAATGAAGAAAGGCTCTGACTCTCTTCTTCGGCAAGCTTAAACAGGGCTGCCATTTCCAGATCAATCAGATCACACACCGCAGACAAACGATCAAGGCTCATACTGCCACCGTTTGAGAAAAGGCGCTTTACTGAACCTTCACTCAAATCCAGCACTTTTGCGACCTCCTGATAATTCACACCACGCGATTTTAACTGCTTTTTCAGCGCCTGAATGACCTGTTCACACTCCGACATTCATCTCTCCTTGATTAGCCACTTAACCTTAAGCGGAAGCCGATAAATAGTATCTATGCGCCATCTAATTCTCTAGAGGAGAGTTATACTCCATCTGACACATAACGCTTATATTTGCGACTTGTTTGATACTAGATTTTACTTTCATTCATACGTGTGCATCCGCATTCCAAGCCTATTATCTCAATTCGTCAATACATTTAGTAGGGAAAACATACACCTCTATATTTTATAGAGTATTTGGTCTTCAGCACCTAGCTACAGGTGACTTCTAAATAAATAGTGTTCTTGATAGGAAATTTAAAAAAATAGAAAGGCTTTTAACGGCGTCACCGAGGGTCTCAAAAACGCAAAAGCCCCGATAACTCATTGAGTTATCGGGGCTTTTTAGAATAAATGGCACGCCCTGTAGGATTCGAACCTACGACCACATCCTTAGAAGGGACGTGCTCTATCCAGCTGAGCTAAGGGCGCGCTACAGGGAAGGATTATACGAGTTCGATTTCTTAAAACAAGGGCTTTTCGTAACAAACTGATCTGAATGAACAAAAAAAGGCCACCGATTGTAAATCTGATTAAATTTACCACGAAGCAAACGTTTGCTTATAGATGTTCATCAAATAATTTGCGACAATGCGCTGCAAATTATTCGCCATTCTAATTGAAGGAAAGTCATGACTGCTCAAAATATCGATGGAACGCTTATTTCTCAAACTGTTCGATCAGAGGTTGCTGCTCGTGTAAAAGCTCGTGTTGAAGCTGGCCTGCGTGCTCCTGGTCTTGCGGTAGTACTTGTTGGTGAAGACCCTGCTTCTCAAGTTTATGTCGGCAGTAAACGTCGTGCATGTGAGGAAGTTGGCTTTGTCTCCAAATCTTTTGACCTTCCGGCGACGTCTAGCGAAGAAGAATTACTTGCTCTTATTGATGAGCTGAATGCAGATAGTGATATTGACGGGATCCTAGTGCAGCTCCCCCTTCCTGCTGGTATTGATACTACACACGTACTAGAACGCATCCACCCAGAAAAAGATGTTGATGGCTTCCACCCATACAACGTCGGTCGCCTAGCCCAACGTATCCCTAAGCTACGTTCATGTACTCCGAAAGGTATTATTACGCTACTTGATCGTTACAATATCGATCTTCGCGGTAAACACGCAGTAGTTGTTGGTGCATCGAATATCGTTGGCCGCCCTATGACACTGGAGCTGCTTTTAGCGGGTTGCACGACGACAACTTGTCACCGTTTTACAAAAGATCTTGAAGGGCATGTTCGTCAAGCCGATGTTGTTGTTGTAGCCGTTGGTAAACCTAACTTTATTCCTGGCGATTGGATTAAGAAAGGTGCAGTCGTGGTCGATGTGGGTATCAACCGATTAGAGTCAGGTAAACTCGTTGGTGATGTCGAGTATGACAAAGCACGCGATAACGCGAGCTTTATTACTCCTGTACCAGGTGGTGTAGGTCCAATGACCGTCGCAAGCTTGATTGAAAATACCATGATTGCGTGTGAGCAGTTCCACACTAAGAAATAAAGCTAACTAAGCTCATTTCACTCAAATACAAAAGGGTTGATGTTTAAAAGCATCAACCCTTTTTCGTTTTAATTAAACGCGCTGTCATCCTGCGTTATTAGGCATGACAATCTGGTTATTAATGACCGTAATTACAGGCTTAAAATGACACCAGCAATTGATGCGCTCATCAAGTTCGCCATAACACCGGCAGCAATAGCGCGGAATCCAAACTTAGAAATAAAGGTGCGTTTCTCTGGAACCAAGCTACCTAGGCCGCCAATCAGCATCGCCATAGTAGAAATATTGGCAAAACCACAAAGAGCAAAAGTAACAATAGCTTGTGAGTGTTCACTTAACAGTGGCTTTACTTCCATCAATTGAATAAAGGCAACAAACTCATTAACAACAATCTTATTACCAATCAGAGATCCCGCCGTAATTGCTTCACTCCACGGGATACCAAGCAACCAAGCAACAGGTGCAAATAGATAACCAAGAACCAGTTCAAAACTGAGATCGATACCGAATAGGCTACCCGCCCAACCAAGCATACCGTTCAGCATGGCAATCACGCTGACAAAGGCAAGCAGGGTTGCGCCTACCGCAACGGCAATACGAAGGCCAGACATAGCGCCGTCAGCCATCGCTTCAACGACATTCGTAGCGCGAGGCATTTCAACATTATCCAGTTCAACACTTGCGTCGATTTTCTCTGTTTCTGGCACCATGATTTTTGCCATCAACAGGCCAGCGGGAGCAGACATAAATGCTGCTGCAATCAGGAAGTTAAGATCAACACCAAGTGATGCGTATCCGACCAGCGTACCACCAGCGACAGAAGCCAAGCCGCCCGTCATCACAGCGAAGAATTGAGAATCCGTCATGTGTTTTAGGTAAGGTTTTACTACTAGCGGAGCTTCAATCATTCCCACAAAAATGTTCGCAGTTGCAGATAAAGACTCAGCGCGGCCAATACCCAATAACTTTTGTAATCCACCACCAATGATATTGATCACTTTAGGCATAAGGCCAATATGGTAAAGGCCCGAGATAAGAGCAGAGAAGAAAATAATGATCCCCAACACATTGATGGCAAAAGTAAAACCGCCTGTCGCTAAACCACCAAACAAAAAGGCAATGCCTTCTTGACCATAATTGATCAAGTTTGAAACTGCACCTGTCACGCTGTTTAAAGCATCTTTGCCTGCTGGTACATAAAGGACAAGCAACGCAAAACAGATCTGTAGAGCAAATGCCAACGATACGGTTTTAAAATTAATATTTTTTCTGTTGGTAGAAAGTGACCATGCCAAAACAAGAATGGCAATGATTCCGAGAAGTGAGTTCATAAAAGATCCGACTAAAATTGGGGGAACAAGATTGGCGTCGGATAATATTCAGTTAAAAATGAGATGCAAATCACATTTGTTAATGGAGTGTACTTTCTTCTGGTCAATTAAACACCAGAAGCCTAATTGATTGTTTTTGTTAAAGATAAACGATTGCTAAGCGAGATTATTTCCATTTGGAAAATATGTTTCTAAAAACAGAAACAATCTATCGTGCTGCTATTGGGTTTTGGAGTACTGAATGTATGGAGAAAGCCGCTTATCCCAATGACACGGCGACCCAATCTTCTGCTTGATAAATTCAATTACCGCCGCCGTCTTTGTCGGTAAATAGCGTCGACTTGGGTAAACCGCGTAAAATGGCATATCTTGACTTGGCTGCCAATCAGGTAGCAATTGAATTAGTTGTCCGCCTTTAAACTCATCTCGAATCAAATAAGTCGCAAGATAAGCAATCCCCCACCCTGCTACCGCCGCGTCACGAACCGCTTCTGCCAAATCAACTGAGTAATTACCTGAGACTTTAACGTTCAACTGATTAGTCGGCTTAGAAAAAGCCCAGCTCGTGTAATCTCGCTCCCAACTTCTATAAATCAAACAGTTATGATCGACCAAGTCATTCGGGTGGTGAGGCATTTCATTTTTTACTAGATAATCCGGTGACGCTACCAGCACAAACTTACTGTCAGCAATGCGTTGTGCCACGTAACCTTCAGGCAAAGTTTCATTATTGGTGATCCAGAGATCTAGTCCCTCTTGAAGCATATCAACTCGATAATCAAACAAATGCATTTCTACCTGAAGATTAGGGTAACGCATTCGAAGCTCATCAATAGCGGGTAAAATGTGGAGTGTTCCAAAAGATTGGGAGAGACCAATTTTGATCAAACCAGCAACCTCGTCTCGCTGACTTTCGATTTCGCGCTGCGCTTCCTCGACCGTTTGCACCATTTTTTGGCAATGATGGTAAAACTGCTCACCAACTTCGGTGGGAGTAAAAGTACGCGTCGTTCTCTGCACAAGCTTAACACCCAGAGATTCTTCTAGCTGAGCGAGTTGTTTGCTGACATGAGAGACCGATACGCCGAGACTTTTCGCCGCTGCCGTAAAGTTCTTGTGAGTTAGTAAAGCTGCAAACACGACCATTTGCGAAGCACGATCAGATAACACATTTATTCCTAAATTAAAAAAGGAGCTCCTGAGAGCTCCCTAGTGATATTACAACACGATTCTATCGGCTAGATGACTCACCGCCAGTGCGAAGTAGTAAGAGCGATTCCACTTCATCAATACGTTGTAATTATTGTAGACAAGGTAAACACGGCCATTCGCATCATCAGGTGCAATCAACCAAGCCTGAATGTCTTCATCAAGCTTCGGTAATGGGCGACCGTCATACCGTGTAATCCCCAACTTGCTCCACTCTTGTAAGTACTTCCCTTTACCTTCTCCACGGCCTTGAATACTGGTATCAAAACCATCTGGAAGCTTAACCTGACGTCCCCACGTATGCTTATTACCCCAACCCGATTGGCTCAAGTAGTTCGCAGCGGAGGCGAACACGTCCGCTTCACTATTCCAAATATCTTTTTTTCCATCGCCGTTACCATCTGCGGCAAACGAAAGGAATGAACTCGGCATAAACTGGCATTGACCCATAGCCCCAGCCCAAGAGCCCTTAAACTCCTCAACCGGAATATGACCTTCATCTAGAATTTGCAGAGCTGCCATCGCCTCTTTGCGGAAAAAAGCTTCGCGGCGTCCGTCATACGCCATGGTAGATAGCGCATCAATCACGCTGTAATTACCAGTAAATCGGCCAAAATTACTCTCAACGCCCCAAAGCGCGACAATGAAACGAGGTTGGACGCCATATTCATCACCAATACGATTGAGCTCTTCAGCGTGTTTGGTATAAAGCTCTTTCGCCTGCTTCACTTTCCAGTCTGGTACAGCTCGAGGAATGTACTCATCCAAAGTGAGTTTTTTTTCTGGTTGGTTTCTGTCGGCTTTTACTGCACGCGGTTTGTATGTCACGTTTTCAAAAGCTTGGGTAATGATTTGTTCAGAAACCCCTTGGCTTCGGGCCTCTTGCTTTAACCCTTCAACGTATCGATCAAAGCTCACTTCGTTGGCCCACACTGAGCTAGCAAAAGTAACACCTAGTATGACTGACAATAATTTCTTCACATTGCCCTCCTTGAGCAAGTTGAAAGCAAATCTGTTTGTTATTTATTTTCAGATTGCTGGCGAGCTTTTTTCAGCTCTTTGTATTCTTCAAGCACATTTTTTTGTGGTGGTGGTAACTGTAAGAAAAAACCGTCATCTTCAAGAGACTGACGCACTTTATCAATGTCTACGGTAGCCAGTTTACGACCATCCATTTTGATGACCATCACCATAATAGGTTTGCCAAACATTTGCATCAATGTGTCAGGAACTTGTGAAAAATCATCCTTTTTTGGGATGTAGAGGTACGCGCCTTCTTTTTTAGAACTTTTGTAAATTGCACAAAGCATAGAGAGCCTTTTGTCCGTTTATGATCATTGAACGTCAGTGTTTCGCTATTTTTGAGAGCAAAACACTCAATTGAGCGCAAGATAACTTGCTGTGCTTATTGTGGGAATATAACATGACACCCCTAGTCTCAGGCAACGCCCTTACGAGGTTGTAAGTAAAAGATGTCACATTCAACAGACCTAAAAGGCAGTAGCTTCACATTGTCAGTTTTGCACCTTAGCGACAATGATGTAGAAAATACGGTCAAATTCCTTAATGAGAAGGTTGAACAAGCGCCAGCATTTTTTGCTCATGCGCCTGTTGTCATCAATATTGCGAAAGTTGATGGTGAAATAGACTTTCATGCATTGAAGCAAGGAATTTCAGACGCCGGTATGATTCCGGTAGGCGTTGCAGGCTGTAAAGACAAACGAGCTCAGAATCTCGCACGAGAAGCCTCTTTTGCGATTATGTCAGCCAGTAAGTCACCGAATCAAGCGCCTGCAAAGTTGGCTCCGACTAAAATTGTACGTTCGCCCGTTCGATCTGGCCAACAGATTTACGCGAAAGATTGTGATCTTGTGGTGCTCAATCATGTGAGCGAAGGGGCTGAGGTCATTGCAGATGGGTCTATCCATATTCATGGAACCTTACGCGGTCGTGCCATTGCGGGTGCAAGCGGCAACAAAGATGCAGTCATCATCTGCAATAAGCTCAACGCCGAATTAATGTCTATCGCTGGCCATTATTGGCTAACAGAACAGTTTGCTGAAGAATTTTGGCAACAAAAAGTATTGTTTAGTTTGGACAATGACTCGCTCAAGTTTGAGTCATTAACGATATAAGATTTATAAGGAACACATAATGGCACGCATTATTGTTGTAACGTCAGGAAAAGGTGGCGTTGGTAAGACGACATCAAGCGCAGCAATTGCTTCTGGCCTAGCGGTAAAAGGTAAGAAAACAGCAGTTATCGATTTCGATATTGGCTTGCGTAATCTCGATTTAATCATGGGTTGTGAAAGACGCGTTGTTTATGACTTCGTTAACGTGATTAATGGTGAAGCGACGCTGAATCAAGCGATGATCAAAGACAAGCGAACAGAGAATCTATTCATTCTTCCAGCGTCTCAAACGCGCGATAAAGATGCCCTAACTAAAGAAGGGGTTCGCCGCGTTCTGGATGAGCTTGACGAGATGGGGTTTGACTTTGTTATCTGTGATTCTCCAGCGGGCATCGAGCAAGGTGCACTAATGGCGCTATACTTTGCAGATGAAGCTATCGTAACCACAAACCCTGAAGTCTCTTCAGTGCGCGATTCTGACCGTATTCTTGGCATTTTAGACTCTAAGTCTCGCCGTGCAGAAGAAGGTCTAGAACCTGTGAAGCAACACTTGCTACTAACACGTTACAATCCAGCGCGTGTAACACAAGGTGAGATGCTGAGTGTTGAAGATGTAGAAGAGATCCTTCACATTTCGCTGCTAGGTGTTATTCCAGAAAGCCAAGCCGTGTTAAATGCTTCAAACAAGGGTGTACCTGTCATTTTTGATGACCAGTCTGACGCAGGTATGGCTTACGATGACACAGTTGAGCGTCTGCTTGGCCAGCAAGTGGATTTCCGCTTCCTGACTGAACAGAAGAAAGGAATCTTTAAACGTCTATTCGGAGGCTAAATCGGCATGTCATTACTTGAATTTTTTCGCCCGCAGAAGAAAAGCTCTGCGAACTTAGCCAAAGAGCGACTACAGATCATTGTTGCAGAACGTCGCAGTCAAGGTGATCCAGCACCTTCTTACTTACCTCAGCTTAAAGAAGACATTCTTAAAGTGATTGGTAAATATGTGGCGATTGACCCTTCTATGGTTGATTTGTCTTTCGAGCATAAAGACGATGATATTTCCGTTTTGGAACTTAACGTTAAGTTACCTGAAGACGAAAAGTAAACCTAAAGTAGTTTGAGTTTCAAAAGGCCGATGTGAAAACATCGGCCTTTTTGTTGCCTTTAATAATGGATTGTACAGTTATTCACCACAATTGTAGTGTCACTTAACTACCATTGATACAACGTGATGCCCGTGCCTATTAAGAATAGTATGAAGGCAATGGTAAAACATGCTTTCTCAAAACGAGTCATAACTATCCCCTCATTACACCAAGGTAACTTTAATCGCCAACCCAATCAGTACCACTCCGGACAATCGATCAATAAAGATTGAGTGTTTACGTAGACGAGTGATCGTATTCGGTAGTGACAACACACATGCAATGAATGAGTACCATACTGCGTCCAAAACAACCGGAGTTGTGACTATGATGGCTTTACTCATGAAATCATCACCTAACGAGACAAACTGGCTAAATAACGCTAGAAAGAAAATAATGATCTTAGGATTCAGTAAAGAAATCATAAATCCATCACGCGCCGATTCGAAAAGGCTACATGATTGACCACGCGAAATTTTATCTGTTAGCCCTCCCTTCGAGCACAACGAACATCCTCCTAAATAGAACAGATAAGCAGCTCCGATATAGGTAATGGTATGGAATACAACGGGAGAGTTTTTAAGAACTAGAGCCAGGCCAGTTAGCGAGAGTAAAGCGTAAATCCCTACCCCAATCGCATGAGATAAAGAAGTAACGATACCATTGAACCTGCCACCAGCAAGCGTATGACGAGAAACCATAATAACACTCTGACCGGGTGTCATTGTGCCAAGAAGCGTAACTATAAATAGAGACGCAAAAACAGAAAGGGTCATATAAACCTCAATAAATTATTGTACGTAAATTTTGAATGTAACTATGTCTTTGAGTGACGAGTTACCAAGGCACGTTCAATAAAATATTATGTCGCGCAGCATGAGCGACTGAGGTTTTAAAATTCTTCATAGGCCTCAAATATGCCCCATTGAACTCGACTTTTCCACCTTTCAGAAGCTGATTTCCTATGATCATTTTCGATAACGCCTATTCATCTAAATCATGTCACTAATCACCTATTCAGTCGTTATTTTAATTACCTTATTTCTCTATCTCTTTCCTTTATTCAGTTTCATAAAATCAAAAAAAAGCCCCAGTCTTTCGACTGGGGCTTTAACTTTTCCCGATAGATAAGTGTCGTGCTAGCGAAAACTTATCTCATCACTGACGTCTTACTTATGCGTCAGCTTTTGCTTTCTTAACTTTAGGAGCGTCTTTAGCTACTTGGTCTGCTTTCTTCTTGATTACAGTAGTACCTTCGAAAGTTTCACCTTCAACGAACGCTTTACCGTAGTAAGAAGCCATTAGCACTTCTTTTAGCTCAGTGATTAGAGGGTAACGTGGGTTAGCACCTGTACACTGGTCATCGAACGCTTCAACAGCTAGCTCGTCTAGTTTTGCTACGAAGTCAGCTTCAGAAACACCTGCTGCTTGGATAGACAGTGGGATGTCTAGGTCGCCTTTCAGCTCTTCCAACCATGCTAGTAGACGTTCAATCTTCTGAGCAGTACGGTCACCTTCTTGGCTTAGGCCTAGGTGGTCAGCTACTTCAGCGTAACGACGACGTGCTTGTGGACGGTCGTATTGAGAGAACGCAGTTTGCTTAGTTGGGTTGTCGTTCGCGTTGTAACGTACAACGTTAGAGATTAGTAGTGCGTTCGCCAGACCGTGTGGTAGGTGGAACTCAGCACCAATCTTGTGTGCCATAGAGTGACAAACACCTAGGAATGCGTTCGCAAACGCGATACCAGCGATAGTCGCAGCGTTGTGTACTTTCTCACGAGCGATTGGGTCGTTAGCGCCATTCGCGTAGCTTGAAGGTAGATACTCTTTTAGCATCTTAAGTGCTTGTAGAGCCTGACCGTCAGAGTATTCGTTAGCAAGAACTGATACGTAAGCTTCTAGAGCGTGAGTTACTGCATCGTAACCACCGAATGCTGTTAGAGACTTAGGCATGTTCATTACTAGGTTAGCATCAACGATAGCCATGTTTGGCGTGATTTCGTAGTCAGCTAGTGGGTACTTAGCACCAGTCTTGTCGTCAGTAACAACCGCGAATGGAGTAACTTCAGAACCTGTACCAGATGTAGTAGTGATACATACAAGCTCCGCTTTCTTACCCATTTTAGGGAACTTGTAGATACGTTTACGGATGTCCATAAAGCGCATTGCTAGTTCTTCGAAGTGAGTTTCTGGGTGCTCGTACATAACCCACATGATCTTCGCAGCATCCATTGGTGAACCACCACCTAGAGCTAGGATTACGTCAGGCTGGAAGCTCTTCATTGCTTCTGCGCCTTTCTCAACAACAGATAGTGTTGGATCCGCTTCTACGTCGAAGAATGTTTGAACTTCGATGCCTTGCTCTTTAAGCAGTTTCACTACTTCATCAGCGTAACCGTTGTTGAATAGGAAACGGTCAGTTACTAGGAATGCGCGTTTCTTACCTTCTAGGTCGCTCATTGCGATTGGAAGGCTACCACGACGGAAGTAGATAGACTTAGGTAGTTTGTGCCACAACATGTTTTCAGCTCGCTTAGCTACAGTTTTCTTGTTGATAAGGTGCTTAGGACCAACGTTTTCAGAGATAGAGTTACCACCCCATGAACCACAACCTAGAGTTAGAGAAGGTGCTACGTTGAAGTTGTAAAGGTCACCGATACCACCGTGAGTAGTTGGGATGTTTACAAGGATACGTGCAGTCTTCATCTTGTCACCGAAGTAACGGATGCGGTCTGCGTTAACGTCTTGGTTAGTGTAAAGACCAGATGTGTGACCGATACCACCGATTTCAACCATAGTTACCGCTTGAGCAACTGCGTCTTCGAAGTTGTCAGCGCGGAATAGACCTAGAGTTGGAGACAGTTTCTCGTGTGCGAATTCGTCGTCGTAAGAAACTTTACCTAGACCTTCACCTACAAGTACTTTTGTATCAGCAGGAACTTTAACACCCGCCATTTCAGCGATTGCTGGAGCAGGTTGACCTACGATTTTCGCGTTTAGGTTACCGTCGATAAGTAGTACTTTACGTACTTTATCTGCGTCTGCTTTAGATAGAACGTGAGCTTTGTGAGAAGCAAAACGCTCTTTCACTTCGTCATATACTTCGCTAACTACGATAGCTGCTTGCTCAGAAGCACATACTACGCCGTTATCGAATGTTTTAGACATAAGGATAGAAGCTACAGCACGTTTGATGTCAGCAGTTTCATCGATAACTACAGGAACGTTACCTGCACCTACACCGATTGCTGGCTTACCAGAAGAGTATGCTGCTTTAACCATGCCTGGACCACCAGTTGCAAGGATAAGTGCAATACCGTCGTGCTTCATAAGAGCGTTAGAAAGCTCTACAGATGGCTGGTCAATCCAACCGATGATGTCTTTTGGAGCGCCCGCTGCTACTGCTGCGTCAAGAACAAGTTTCGCAGCATCATTAGTAGAGTTTTTCGCACGTGGGTGTGGCGAGAAGATGATGCCGTTACGAGTTTTAAGAGAGATTAGAGATTTGAAGATTGCTGTAGAAGTTGGGTTAGTCGTTGGAACGATACCACAAATGATACCTACAGGCTCAGCGATAGTCATTGTGCCTAGGTTGTCATCTTCTTCTAGGATGCCACAAGTCTTTTCGTCTTTGTATTTGTTGTAAATGAACTCTGAAGCAAAGTGGTTTTTGATTACTTTGTCTTCAACAATACCCATGCCAGACTCTGCAACCGCTTGTTGTGCTAGCGGGATACGAGCGTGGTTAGCTGCTAGAGATGCCGCACGGAAGATTGCGTCTACTTTCTCTTGTGAGAACGTTGCAAACTCTTCTTGAGCCGCTTTTACGCGAGCTACTAGAGCGTCTAGTTCAGCCAAATTAGTTACAGGCATAGTGAATCTCCTAAATTAATAAATATTAAAAACTTTTTATTAAGGTCACTGTTATCTTCAAAACAGACGTCTTAGTAAATTGCTTTCAGGGCTGAGTATATTATTTCAGGTTATGAAAAAAATTGACCCAGATCAGTTATGAAAAACTATTTACCCACTTAGTGGTACCTAAATCCCAATAACGACCATAAGTTAATGAAAATTAAGGATTTAGATCACACTTCAATATTGAGCAAAAATAAAGCAATTAAACGCCTAAAACAAAAAAGTGACCACATTCTGTAAAAAAGTTTCATTTTTTGACCACAAACTTACATGTAGTCCAGAATCCTTGTGCTACTGAGAGTATATCCAAAGCTGAATTTATCTCTATAACTCACCTTTTTTTCTATCGAAAATGTGCAAATGTTAACACTTATGTAAAAACGACCTCGCTGCCAGAGATATTCTACGTAACAAAATATGTCATTTGTATTTACCAATTCTTCAATAATTAGATTTTCTCAGTAATGGCATGATTTACAGGTTAGTTTTTTTCATTCGTTGACGACCAGATTTTAGACTATATTCCGCGTGTACTAATGTTGTCGTTAATCTTGCTGCGGACATCTACTAATGCAAACCTTCGAAATCGCAATCTTTCTACAGTTTTTTCTTGGCTTAGTGGCGGCCGTCAACCCGGTTGGTATTATGCCTGTGTTCGTTTCTTTGACAGGGCATATGACCCAAGAAGAAAAACATAAGACCGCTATTACAGCCAACGTAGCCGTGGCTATTATTCTTGTGGTTTCTCTGCTTGCGGGACAAATGCTTCTAGATATGTTCAGTATATCACTGGATTCATTCAGAGTTGCGGGTGGTCTGTTGCTTTTGAGCATCGCCTTTTCGATGATGAGCGGTAAGCTCGGTGAAGATAAGCAAAACAAACAAGAGCAATCAGAGTATGTAAGCCGCGAACAAATTGGCGTGGTTCCACTGGCGATGCCACTTATGGCTGGCCCTGGTGCGATCAGTTCAACGATTGTTTATGGCTCGCGCTACCCGGCAGCTTTCGACACAGTAGGCATTATCTTAACTATCATCGCATTCTGCTTGTGTACATGGTTGCTGTTTCGCTCTGCTCCTTTAATTGTGCGCTTTTTAGGCCAAACAGGGATTAACGTGATCACACGTATCATGGGCCTTATCCTTGGAGCTCTAGGTATTGAGTTCATTGCGAATGGTCTACGCAACCTTTTCCCAGGCCTCGCATAATTCTCTGATCATTAGCCTGACGCTAAGAATCTAGGTATGATAGAAGAACGAATTCATCAGTTTTTCTATCATGCCTCGTAACTCACTAAGACATCATCTTTACGTCATTATATTCGGCACTCATACACCTGCAGGCCGAGCATTTGATATCGCTTTGATTGTTGCCATCATTGCCTCACTGTTGGTTCTAATACTGGAATCTTTACCTAACGTGATGTCTGAATGGTCGCAAGAGTTGCGTTATATTGAATACACCTTTACCGCCCTCTTCACTGTTGAGTATTTGCTTCGACTCTACTGCTCGCCAAAACCTAAGTCTTACGCCACCAGCTTCTATGGTGTAGTAGATTTGCTAGCGATCCTTCCTACTTACTTGGCGCTCATTTTCCCTGGCGCATCGTTTATGGGCGTGATTCGTTTATTGCGCGTGATGCGTATCTTCCGAATTCTAAAACTTGTCCGTTACTTGCAAGATTCAAACATTCTTCTGCGCTCTTTATTAATGGCACGCAGGAAAATCTTGATCTTCTTCAGTACGGTCGGAATCCTAGTCACTATTTTCGGCGCTTTGATTTTTGTTATTGAAGGGCCACATAATGGCTTTACTAGTATCCCGAAGAGTATTTATTGGGCTATCGTGACCATCACGACCGTTGGCTATGGTGATATGGTTCCTCAAACTCACTTAGGTAAAGCGATCGCGTCACTCACTATGTTATTAGGTTATTCAATTCTTGCGGTTCCAACGGGCATTATTACCGCAGAATTAAGTAACGAAATGAATGCACATAAAGAATTGGTTAAATGCCCAAATTGTAATCGTTCTGGCCATGACTCTGACGCCATGCATTGTAAACACTGTGGCAGTGAACTAGCGGATCCAGATAAGCGTATTGTCAGCTCGGGCGATGAAGATTAGGCAAGAAAAAAAAAGGGTTGCATAAGAATGCAACCCTTTGTTTTTTTGTGAACGAAGCTAGCGGTCTAAAGAGAGAGCCCTTACCACGCTCCTTCGTCTCTATTACGCTTTCTCTGCAAGAATGATACGCAGTGTACGACGTAGTGGCTCTGCAGCGCCCCAAAGAAGTTGGTCACCTACAGTAAAGGCATTTAGGAAATCATCACCCATTGCCATCTTACGTAAACGCCCCACAGGAATAGATAACGTACCGGTTACTTTTGCCGGCGTTAACTCTTCTGCCGTGATATCACGAGCATTAGGAATCACTTTGACCCAATCATTATGAGTCGCGATCATCTCTTCGATCTCATCCATTGGCACGTTTTGCTTAAGCTTGATCGTCAACGCTTGAGAGTGACAACGCATTGCACCGATACGAACACATGTACCATCAATTGGCACTGGAGAGTCTTGGAAACCTAGAATTTTGTTTGCTTCTACGCCTGCTTTCCACTCTTCTTTGCTCTGACCATTGTCGCGCTTCACATCAATCCAAGGGATCAATGAACCAGCAAGCGGTACACCAAACTTATCAGTCGGGAACGAACCACTGCGCATGGTATCTGCCACTTTTTGGTCAATATCAAGAATCGAGCTAGACGGGTTTGCAAGCTCAGAACTTACTGAATCATTAATCACACCCATTTGAGAAATGAGTTCGCGCATGTTTTGCGCACCAGCACCTGAAGCCGCTTGATATGTCATGGCACTTGTCCACTCAACCAAACCTTTTTCAAACAAACCGCCAAGCCCCATTAACATCAAGCTTACGGTACAGTTGCCACCCACAAATGTATTGGTACCGCCGTGAATGCCTTGTTGAATCTGAGCTAAGTTCACAGGATCTAACGTGATGATTGAATTTTCGGCCATACGCAGTGTTGAAGCTGCATCAATCCAGTAACCTTTCCAGCCGGCTTGACGAAGCGCTGGGTAAACCTTTTCTGTGTAGCTACCACCTTGGCAGGTAATCACAGCATCTAATTGCTTTAAGCTTTCGATATCATAAGCATCTTGAAGAAGACCGGCTTCTTTACCAAGACTAGGTGCAGGAATACCAATCTGAGAAGTACTGTAAAAAACAGGCTCAATAAGGTCGAAGTCTTTTTCTTCAACCATTCGTTGCATAAGTACTGAACCGACCATGCCACGCCAACCAACTAAACCAACTCTCATCTCAACTCTCCATGTAAACAATTTTAAAAAGGGAATACCTCCAATATTCAATTTTCGAAGCAAAATCTCAAGGGGAAATTGCATCAAATCTGTAACTTTTGTTTCCTTTTTTCAAAATTCGCCCTAAAAGCCCATTTTTGATGGCTTTTTAGTCTGTTGTTATTTTCACAACCAAAAAATGCGCATTCGCGAACAAATGCAAAAACAACGTGCCACACAAATTTCACATTCAAAAACATTTCAGATCATTAAAATTAACCATTAACCATATTTTTAACCGCCAAATGATCAACCAACAGATACAAGTCACACCAGTGATGCATTTTCTCGAAATATTATTCTAGCTACTGTAAAGTGCATTTCGTACCTAAAAGGAGTTAACACTCTTTCGACAAATAATGAGTCAGTCGTTATTTGTACTGGCTCATAACATTTATAAGAGGCTCTGTATGACGCAACTTACCCCCCGTCTGCCAAGCTTGATGCAAGTTATTGTCTCCCTGGGACTATTTCTCTCTTTGGCGTTTTCTTTTACTGCCCAGTTAGATCTTCCTATTCAACTAGCTTTATATATTGGCTGGTTTATCATCATGTTTCTTGGTATCCGTTTAGGCCATCAGTATAAAGATTTAGAAAAAGCGGCCCTAAATGGTATTTCTAATGGCTTAGGCGCGGTGCTGATTCTGCTAGCCGTTGGCGCATTAGTCGGCACTTGGATCTCTGGCGGTATCGTACCAACCATCATTTATTACGGTCTAAAAGCAATCCACCCTTCCATCTTCCTTCTTGCTACTATGATCATCTGTTCATTGACCGCTCTTGCAACGGGTACTTCTTGGGGTGCTGCAGGTACAGCGGGTATTGCAATGATGGGGATCGGTCAAGGACTTGGCGTCCCTGCTCCTATTACCGCTGGTGCTGTGCTTTCTGGTTGTTACTTTGGTGACAAGATGTCTCCTCTATCTGATTCTGTGATCTTAGCTTCTTCAATGTCTAACGTTGAAGTAATGGAGCATATTAAAGGCATGCTGCCAGTTGCCCTTATTAGCTACATCATTACAGGTATCATGTTTACCGCATTTGGTTTCCATTACGCTGGCAACGTCGATATGTCTCAAGTGCAATCGGTTATCCAAGCGATGGAACAGCAGTTCTACATCACGCCATATTCATTCGTCCCTGTCATCATAGTGCTTGGTTTACTTGCGATGCGCATGCCTTCATTCCCAGTGATCAGCTTTGGTTCACTACTGGGCATCATCTGGGCAGTGATGATTCAAGACGTAGACTTCCTACAAGCGTTCAACACCGCATGGGCACCATTTGAAATTCAATCTGGCGTTGCGTTTATTGACTCGATCCTAAACCGCGGCGGTATGTCTTCTATGCTGGGCTCAGTCGCAGTGATTGTATTCGGTTTGGGTTTTGGTGGTTTGCTAGACAAAGTTGGTGTGTTAGAGACAGTTGCGAAATTATTTGAGCGTCGCGTACAAAGCGCAGGATCTCTAGCGACAAGCACCATCGGTACTGCCTTTATGGGTAACGTATTCGGCTCAGCGATGTATGTATCACTAATTCTTACCCCAAAAATCTGCGCAAAGAATTACGATCGTTTAGGCTACAAACGTAAGAATCTTTCTCGCAATGCGGAGTTTGGCGGTACGTTAACATCAGGTATGGTGCCTTGGAGCGACAATGGTATCTATATGGCGAGTATCTTAGGCGTTGCAACCCTCTCTTATGCACCATTTATGTGGTTGAGCTTTGTTTGTATCATTGTCACCATCATCACATCATACATGGGATGGTTTGTTGATAAGTGTGAACCTACAGCACCAGCGACCGTCGAAGAAGAAACAGAATACAGCAATCAAACGGCGTAACCTTCACTGCCGAGATCAAAAAGAGCGCCTCACTTGGCGCTCTTTTCTATTTTGTAACTCAATAAATTATGAATTGGCTTTCTTTACCGCTGTACGCTTACCTAACATATAACCCAAACCTAAAGGTGCAAAGAAAATCGCAACAATGAACAAGATAAAGTAAATGATCGTGCTCTTAATCAACTCAACCACTTTGTCCATCGCGAGAGTAATTACATCTTGTGAAATGGTATCAAGATCTTGAGCAAACTTTGCTCGCTCCGCACTAATGATAAGTGCAATTTCCGCACGCTCACGGGCAACCATGGCTTCTAAAGCTTTACGTTCTTCGCTTAATTGATCCAAACGAAGTTCAGTTTTCTTATCAATATCGTTCACTAATGGCTTAAGCTCTATCGCCATCTGCTGCGCTAAATTCTGCATATACTCTGGGTTATTTTCGACAAAATCTTGGAAAGACTCTGAAGTGGCTTGCAAGCTTTCTAACGTTGCAGTCAATTGCTCACCACTAATACTGCTGTTCATGGCGATCAATTGCGCTTTCCACGTCATTAACTTGGGTGTCTGCTCAGAGACAAGACTCAAACGATCCGAAACGTCACCCATCGCTTCTGGCATGGTTCCCAGTGTTGTTACCGCATCGTCTTCACTAATCTGCTGTGATTCCAACCACGCTCGATAGGCAGGTGTACGAATAAAGGTCAAATCTTGAAATGGGTGTTGCTTAGCAAATTCCTCGACAAACTGTTTCGATGTTTTAAACGAATTGCCTTTTAGTGATGACCGAGCCAGCTTTTCAAACTCTTGGCTTAGCGCTGATGCCGTCTTACGAGCATCATCACTCACAAATAGGTCTTTGCCAGCTCCTTGAGTAAAAAACTGCTCCATCTGAACAGTAAAAACCCAACTATCAATCAACGCAGCCATAGGAGAGACTTGATAAGCGGCTCTTTGAACGCCCTCTTCAGCATTGATTTTCCATAATAAAACGTAAGATTGGTGGAGCTTATCTTGCGCATCGTATTGAAGTGAAATGACATCTGCGGTTTGCTCAACCTGAGCAAAGAACTGCTGCGTATATTCTCGAGTCATCAAGCGCATGTTCAACTCTTGCTTTGTCAGAGGTGTAGTTTGGCTATCAAGCTTCACCTCCAACAACGAACATCCGTTCATACTGACTAAAAACAGTAAAGTCCCTATCGCCTTAAAATGACGAATCCACATAGTTAGCCTCTGAACCATAAAATTAAACGGCAGGGATATTAACCTGTATAGGTCAGAAAAACGTTAACCTTTCGCATCATTTTGTTGATTCAGAAAAATCTGAGCTTCTTCAATCGCGGTATCAAGACAGACTTGCAGATCTTTCAGCAAGTCAGATACTTTGGTGATGTCATGTCCAATCGCGAGTTCAACTTGAGTCGCTACTTCTCTGAGCTGACTTGCCCCCAGATTACCACCCACTCCTTTTAAGCTATGCGCCTTGCGTTGTGCTTCCTCAGGCGATTCCGTTAATAACCTCGTGATTTCAGCGACATCATTCTTATGATCGGCAACAAAAACTTCTAGTAGCATGCAGACAGATTCAACATCACCATTTAACGATCCCAACATGGTATCGAAGCTAATTTGAGGCATAGATTCCGGTTCCGTTGGTTGATCATATTTAGCCACCGCTTTTGCATCCTCTTGTGGAGAAAGCCGAATATCTTCTTGAAAGCTCTCTAAAGCCACAGACGACTGTGCGAGATACAGCAAACTCAGGTAACCAAACATTGCAAATAGAGTCAGCGTAATCCCCGCTAAAACATGTCGATTTAACGTTTCACGATACTCGGTTTCTAACAGAACAATTTGGTTGGTCACATCATGAGAAATCAGTTTTTCAACCAAATGGCTGCCTTGAGCGTAACTGCTCAAAACTTGAGAAACATCCACCAATACTTTTTGTAATTCTTCTTTCTGTGGCGTTCGTAGCTCTGTTGATTGCTGGTAGATACGGTCAACATGACGAAAAATCTCAGCGTTAGCTTTTTCGGACAGGTACATTGCCTCGAAAACGTTCGCACTTAATTGAAAGTATTGATTCGCCAGCGCTGTTGAGTCTGCATATCGATCTCGCGTTTCATGAATTCTCTTAGCCAAGGTTTGTACGGCCAGTTCATTATCTAGATACGCTTGCACTTGCTCGATAAAGCGGTCTGTCGAAAACAGGAGTTGATTGAGATCTGGCATTAGCCAGCTTTTTTGATAGTAGGCATCAATTTGAAGCCTAAGTGCATAGATGAGTTGTAAATCTAACGCTTGGCGATCGGCCATCTTCGCGCGATAAGGGGCATCATAAACAAAAGTACTGCGTAAACTATCAATACTATGTCTTAGCTCTTCAACCTGACGCTGACTTGATTCAATGGTACGGTAACTTGTACCAATTGCGACCATAGCCATTAGCCATAACGCCAATAGCAATGCACCAAATTTCACCCACTTGCGATCCATGCAATACCTTTATAAACAAATTGCTATGAATACAAGAATATACGTTATCGGAAGGAAAGGTAGGACTAAGCGCAAATTATTGCACCTAGTCCTAAACTATTAGATTATCGATTGCGAGTTAACTGGTCGCGAAGATTTGGTGGCGTGCCTTTAATCGTTAATGTATCTGTCTCTGGATCGTAGAAGATACGCTCTCCGAGAAGCATGCTGTCAAAGCTCACATTCAATCCACCACCGGCACCCACATATTTAGTCAGTTTACGTACCGCTGCACGGTCACCAGGGAAGCTCTCTTCCAACTCGTAACCTTGTTCTTGAGTGTAATCTAAGAAGCTTGTGCCATCTTGTGACGCAGGTAATTCACCAGATAGCTCTCGCACTTGAACTTCATCACCAGATTTGATCTGCTCATTGCAATAATCAGCAACTTGTTTTTTGTAGCTGATCGCTTCGTCTTTTTCTAATTTAGAATCGGCGCAAAAATCTTCCACTGCCTGCATCAATACTTGGTTTTGCTGCTTGGTGTCTAAGCCCACTTCTGCTTGTAGAAAATCTAAGAAAAAGTCCGCGACTTTACGACCAACGCGACCTTTAATGTACGCGAGGTAACGATTCGATTCTTTGTCGGTTTCATAACTCGTGATATCAATACGAGCTGCAATATCCATTTTACTCAGATCAAGATAATCCGTAGCACTGATATCTAACCCTTCTGTCACTTTCAAACTTTGATTAGACGGAATAATTGCGACAAACAGATAGTCTGTTGCTAAAGATTGATACTCAGCAATAACAAGGATGCCTTCATCCGCAAAAGGATATTTTGAAAGCTCCGCTTTTAGGCGATTAGCGCTACTCTGAGAGAAATCATAAAAGGTTTTTTCGCCTTTTTTCAGCTCTTGCAGCCATTGTTGAAATTCGCTCTCTGGTTTAAAAGAGCCAAAACCTTTGCCCGCTTTCGAGTTAAAGACACGATGTAGCTCTGCAACCAAGTTTTCACTGGATGCATCGTTTGCCAATGAGTCAGCTCGGAAGTTAACAACTAGCTCGTCTGAATCGTTTTTTTGCAGTTGGTGGAGGATAACATTTGATAGTTGAAGGCTCATGATGAAATTTATCGCTGCATAGGTTTCAGTTGCGTGGCATTGTAGGTTATCATAAGCCGCTTGACTATCAACATTAGAACACTTATGCCGATTACATCTAAATACAGCGACGCAACAGTTGAACAAATCCTAACTGAGATCGCAGTAGTGCTTGAAAAACATTCAGCAAGTCCAGAACTTTCACTTATGATTGCAGGTAATATCGCTACCAATGTCTTAAATCAAGACGTTGCTGCTTCACAACGTAAAGTAATTGCTGAAAAATTTGCACAGGCATTGATTTCTTCTATCGAAGAAAAATCTCATTAATCGCGAATAAAATAGAAAACATACATGGTAGATAGCGGAAATACATACGGCGAACGTGTATCACGTTTAGTGGGATGGGGGCATTGGTTTGCTTTCTTCAACATTATCGCAGCAATGTTGATTGGTACCCGTTATATCACTCAATCTCCTTGGCCAGAGACTCTATTAGGGCAGTTTTACCTCGCCACATCTTGGGTTGGTCATTTTGGCTTTCTTGTATTTGCTCTCTACCTGTTGGTTCTATTTCCTCTCACGTTTTTAGTCCCTTCTCGTAAGCTTTTTCGGTTACTCGCCGTCTGCTTCGCGACCGTAGGGTTAACACTACTACTCATTGATACCCAAGCGTATCAAACCATTAACTTGCACCTAACGCCGGTTGTTTGGGAAGTATTGTTTAGTGAGAAAAGCTCCGGAGTAAGCGCTGACCTTCAGCACTTATTCATCGTCATGCCTTTGATTTTTATGCTACAACTCGGTTTATCTGAGTGGGTATGGCGAAAACAACGCAAATTGTCCCATAAACATGTTGGGCGCCCCTTAGCCGCACTATTCTTTGTTAGCTTTATCTCAAGCCACTTAGTTTACGTTTGGGCAGATGCATATTTCTATAACCCTATCACTGCACAACGTGCCAACTTCCCACTGTCATACCCAATGACAGCTAAGTCTTTCATGGAAAGGCACGGCTTACTTGATAGAGAAGAATACCTGAAACGCCTTGAACAGAATCAAGAAGTTAACTCAGAGTTAGTCAGCTACCCTCTTGAAGAATTAGAATTTAGCCGTCGAGCAAATCCGTTAAATGTTTTAGTGGTGAGCGTAAACAACTTACGCGGCGACGCACTCAACAAAGACTGGATGCCTGCTGCAACTGGCTTTGCCGAGCAAAACCTGAACTTCACTAATCATTACAGCTCAAGTAACGATACATTTGGCGTCTTCGGTCTGTTTTATGGTCTGCCGAGCTCTTACGCACCAAGTATTAAGACTCAGGGTACGAAACCGATCATCATTAATACTTTATTAGATAAAGAGTACCAATTTGGCTTATTCAGCGGTGACAACTTTGATGACCCTATCTATGGTGAGTCTGTGTTCCGAGGCATGAAGTTTACTGGTATTCCATTTAATAAAGAGGTTTCTGCAGACAAGCAAGCGATTCAAGCTTGGTCTGATTGGGTCACCGAGCAAGGTGATAACACATGGTTTAGCTTTATTGAACTGACGACTCTCGATAACTTCAGTGCTTATGACAGTGACAATGAACAGTTAAGCGGCAACGAAAAACTTAAAGCTGGCTACAAAAAATCAGTTCAACAAGCTGACGAAGAGCTAGCCGATCTTTTTGCTCGAATCGAAGCACTAAATTTAAGTGAATCAACCGTTATTGTACTGACATCGAACCACGGTACAGAATTCAACGAAACCAATACCAATAGTTGGGGGGCTAATTCCAACTACAGTCGTTATCAGCTACAAGTACCTATGGTGATTCATTGGCCTGGTAAAGTGAACTCTGAGTACTCACACAGAACCAGTCATTTAGATCTTTCCGTCACCCTACTCCAAGATCTACTTGGTGTGTCATCTAACCCGAATGACTTCAGTAGTGGACGAAACCTATTTGACGAGCGTTCTCGTAAGTGGGTTTTGGCGGGCGACTCTCGTGAACTTGCTTTGATTACAACCAAGAACACGACTGTGATCGATAAGTTTGGTAACTACAAGCTGTACAATAATGACTACAAGCGTTTAAAAGATGAAAATCCAACACTTCCAGTGCTTATGCAAGGTTTAACGGAACTTCAACGCTTCTATACCAAGTCAAATTAAGTGAGCCTTACCATTAGAAAGAGAGCTTAGGCTCTCTTTTTTTGTTATCTAGACCAGAAAACACAACCCAAAAGGTTAATAAACAAGCACTTGAACTAAACAGCCTGTCCAAGCGCTCATTATTAAAGCAAACAGTAAAAATAGGGGTTTACAAGCTTTCTCAACCTCTATATTATTCGCTTCAACAACGGAGAGATGGCTGAGTGGTTGAAAGCACCGGTCTTGAAAACCGGCATACGTTAATAGCGTATCTAGGGTTCAAATCCCTATCTCTCCGCCACATTCAAAACCCTAGTCGAAAGACTGGGGTTTTCTCGTTTTTAAGCAGTGAAAGTCATGATTGGGATTTGGACAAATCCCTCCTTGAATGCAAGCCCAGCACTCCACCACATTTAGTAAAAAAGCCGCTAAGCAATTAGCGGCTTTTTTCGTTTTCAACAGCAAACACATCCACTGCTGCTTTAATCAATTGAGTGTGAATCGGTACTAAATCTTCATGGCGAGTTCGATAGCCACCACCAACTACGCAAGCAATCGGTAAACCCTTACTCTTAGCCAGTTCAAACATAAAGCGATCTCGTCGATAGATCCCTTCTGTCGATACCTTTAAATAGCCGAGTTCATCCTCTTGGTGGATATCAACCCCTGCGTCATAAATGATGATGTCTGGTTGATACAGATTCACCGCCATTTCCACCACTGATGTAAATGCGTCTAGAAACTCTTTATCACCCGTTTCTTTGGCTAATGGAACATCCAAGTCAGAGTCTGGTTTGCGTGCAGGGAAATTCTTATCGCAGTGAAATGAGAGCGTCACAATGTTTGCCTCCCCTTCACAAAGGGTGGCCGTACCATCCCCATGGTGAACATCACTATCAACAATCAGCACCTTATCGATACCTTCGAGACTAAGCGCACGCTTCGCGGCAAGGACTAAATCGTTAATCAAACAGAAACCGCTACCAAAATCGTAATGTGCGTGGTGATACCCACCACTTAGGTGAATGGCAACATCATATTTGAGCGATTGATTCACTGTATCGCATGTCCCACCAGCTGAAGTGAGCGTTCGGGTAATCAAGGCGTCACTCCAAGGAAAGCCAATACGGCGCATTTTGGGCGCAGGTAAACAACCGGATGTAAGCAAGTCAATGTAGCGCTCGCAGTGAACTTGACTCACACAAGCGCTCGTTAATGACACGGGCTCAACATAATGAAGGCACTCACTCCACAAGCGATTTTCCGCTCTTTCTTTCTCTATGGCCTCATAAAGTAGACGGTACTTATTGATCGGATAGCGGTGACCATCAGGTAGTGGAAGCTGCGAATAGATAGGGTGATAGATCAGTGGGATCATGATGTGATGAAATTAGAAAACCTGACATTATGGTAACAGCTTGACCAATGGATTTAAAATCAGTTAAATGATAATAATTATCACTTAATCAAGAACTATAATGAATCCATTTTTCTATTTAATATTGGGAGTCATTGTCGGTACAACTTCTGCTGCTCTCCTTTTCATCGCAATGATTTTATCTTCGTGGCTTATTATTAAGCACCTCATTCTATAAGTGATAAAAGCAGCTTTCTCCGACCTCACCTGTAATTATTTTACGGTTTATGAACCCTTTCACTATTTTGAAAGGGTTCATTCTGGTTAATGGGTGCGTTTATGTTGTTCCATTTATCGATAATTTTTTGCTAGGCTGTCAGTCACGTGCAGATTCATCACAAGGTCAACCATGAAAACCGTTTTAATCACTGGTGCCAACCGAGGCATCGGGCTAAGTCTCGTTAAACTCTATGTGCAACAAGGTTGGCAAGTCCACGCCACTTACCGAAGCGAATATAACGCGCAAGAACTGCTAAACCTTGGGCATCAACACCTAATATGTCATGAACTAGAAGTCACCGACTACCCTGCTGTTTCGACATTGGCAGAGCAATTACCTGCTATCGATTTGTTGATTAATAACGCTGGCTATTACGGACCAAAAGGTTACGGCTTTGGTAATACTGACGTCGACGAATGGCGCAAAGTATTTGAGATTAATAGTATCGCTCCGTTAAAACTCGTCGAAGCGCTATACCCTAACCTGCAGCAAGGACTGCTGAAGAAGATAGCCTGTCTTTCTTCCAAGGTCGGGAGCATGACGGAAAATACTTCTGGGGGTGGATATATCTACCGTTCATCCAAAGCGGCGCTGAACTCTGTAGTAAAAAGCCTGAGCAATGACCTAGCGCCCAATGGATTTACTGTCATCGCTCTTCACCCAGGTTGGGTGCAAACTGAAATGGGCGGACCAAATGCGCTGATTGATACCGAAACTTCGGCCAAGGGGCTAGCGCTAGTTATCGACTCTGTTGAACCTACTCACTCTGGTGAATTTATTAATTTTGATGGTACGCGTTTACCTTGGTAACATCCCCACCTAGACTTAAAGTATCAAAATAACTCAACCTTTGTTTTATATTGATACTTTATGTCAATCACGAGACTCCCTCTCTCGCTAAACTAGCTTCGAACTTAACAAGTAGGAGCACCAAAATGAAACCTTTAACTTTGACTCTTCTGACCACCGCAGTACTAACCTCTGGTATTGCGAATGCCTTTGATATCAGCAGTAAAGATATTCAAGAAGGTCACCCTATGGCGAAAACATTTGAATTCTCTAGTTGGGGCTGTGACGGAGGCAATGTCTCTCCTCAACTTCAGTGGAGCCATGCACCTGAAGGGACTAAAAGCTTTGCGATCACCGTTTTTGATCCAGATGCACCAACAGGTAGTGGTTTCTGGCATTGGATTGCTACAGACATCCCTGCGAGCGTTTCAGAACTGCCACGCGGTGTTAATATCAAAAAGCTCGGTGGCCAAGAGCATCGCATTGACTACGGTAGTGTAGGGTTTGGTGGCGCTTGTCCTCCTGAAGGTGATGGTATGCACCGTTACCAATTTACAGTGTGGGCACTGCCAAAAGCGAAATTAGGGCTAGATGCCAATACACCTGCAGCCGTTGTCGGTTTCACCTTGAACAGCATGGCGCTAGACAAAGCTAAACTGACTGCGACATATACTCGATAATAGAATTAGGGGGACGTGATGGGTCATCAATATCAAGTAACAACATTTAGAGCTCAGCAAGTACAAAAGCTCAGAAATGTCACCATTCACTCCCCTAGCTTGGTTCAAATTATATCGGGCAGCAAAAAACTGTTTTGGCTGGATAAAACCATCACGCTTTCACACCAGACTTTGCTCTTGTGTGAAGCTTCAAGCGCGCTTAGTTTTGAGAATATGCCGGAAAAAGGCCCGTTTTTATCGAGAGTATTTAGCTTTCATTCCTCACCGTCATTAAAGATGCTCAAGCTGAGTGAAATAAGAGGGCAGTCAAACACTCACCCTATCGTTAAGCAAGATAAAGCCTTACAAAGCAGTTTAGATGCTTTGGCCTCATTAGATCTTTCGACAATGAGCGAAGAAGCTCAGCATTTATGGGTTATGCCACTGTACCAGCAACTTGCCGAGCGAGGCGCACTCCACATCCTTTTTCCTCAGCAAGAAGCGCTGTTCAGCCAAAAACTCAGCCGTTACTTAGCCAAATCACCAGGGGAAGAACATGCGCTTGATGACGTCGCATCGCAATTTGCCGTAAGCCGAGCGACTTTGATTCGTAAGCTCAAGCAAGAAGGTATGCAGTATCGTGAATTACTTGCCGAAGTGCGTTTAAATCATGCATTGCAACTTATCCAAAGTGAACCTTGGACGACCATAGATTTGGCTCAAATGTGCGGTTATCGTTCTGAAGAACGATTTAGCCAACGCTTTAAAGGTAAGTTTGGTTTAACACCGAAAGAGTATATGAAAACCGTCCGACCATAAGAGTCAGTTAAGTGCTCTTTTTGCCTCTAGCATAGGTTTTCTTCGCTCCAGATTTGGCACTACTCCGCTTTTTACGTTTATAGGCTGGTCGCTCAACTTTAGGCAGATGGCGCAGAGACTCAGGCACCTCTCCTTGTTTTACTTGCCCCAACAAACCATCAATACGAGTTTGCAGGGAATCCATAAACGGCCCATACGCTTGATTTCGCTCTGCCATACCTTGTAATTGGTGTTCCCAATGAGCGGTCATATCAGGATAAGTTGATTCAGAAGGTAACGCATGGACAAGACCGCGTCCCGCTGGACTACTTAAAATAGACTTACCTTGACGAGTCAATAGTTGACGTTTAAATAAGGTATCTAAAATACCTGCGCGGGTTGCCTCTGTGCCTAATCCGTCGGTTTCTTTGAGAATTTTCTTCAGCTCTTTATCTTCTACAAACCGAGAAATACCTGTCATGGCTTGTAGCAGTGTCGCTTCAGTAAAGTGCTTCGGTGGCTCTGTTTTACGGTCTTTAATTTCCCCTTCACGACAGGTTAATACGCTTCCCTCGGGTAATGGAGGAACGGCGTCGACACCGGCGTCTTCATCATCCACTTTACCCATCAACTCTTTCCACCCAGCAGAAACTAACTGACGCCCTTTCGCTATAAACGCCCCACCAGCAATATCAAATACGAGCTTTGCTTCCGCATAAATAGCCGGTGGATAAAACTGCATCAGATACTGACGGGCAATCTGCTGATAGATTTTCATCTCGTTGCCGGACAGTCCGTTCACTGAAGCTTTCTTAGGCGTAGGAATAATGGCGTGGTGCGCATCGACTTTTTTGTCGTTCCAAGCCTTAGATTTCAAGCTTAGATCCGCCCCTTTCACTGCTTGGTTCAGTTCTGAGGCATTATTTGCAATAGCCTCACACACAACTCCAGCCTGCCCATAATGCTCTTTAGGTAAGTAACGGCTATCAGAACGAGGGTAAGTGATAAGCTTGTGCTTTTCATAGAGAGACTGACAGGTATCCAACACTTGCTGAGCACTCATACCAAAACGCTTAGCGGCGTCGATTTGTAATGCAGAAAGTGAATACGGAAGTGGTGCAGATTGCTTAGTTTGCTTTTGCTCTGATTCGACAACGTTAGCGGGTTGATTGGTGATACGGCTGGCAACATTCTCAACCAGCTTACGGTTTAGAACGCGCCCTTCCTCATCTTGATAAGGCTTACATGCCTCACTCGGTTTCCACCGCGCTCGAATATCAAAACTATTTGTACCGTCTTGATAAGGGATCAGCGCATGCAAAGTGAAGTAATCGCGGGGAACAAAGTTTTCGATCTCTTCATCTCGGCGCACGACCAAACCAAGCACAGGGGTTTGAACTCGTCCAACTGACAACACACCTTGATAACCAGCCTTTTGACCTAATAGTGTATAGGCACGAGACATATTCATCCCGTAAAGCCAGTCGGCGCGAGAGCGGGCCAGAGCAGAAACAGAAAGCGGAATAAATTCACGGTTGCTGCGCATCTGGCTCAGAGCTCGTTTCACTGCGGGTAAGTTTAAGTCACTGATCAACAATCGCTGCGTTGATTCTTTCTTGGCTTTGCTAACCTTACAGTAGTCAAGCACCTCATCCACCAGCAGCTGCCCCTCCCGATCTGGGTCTCCTGCATGGATGATCTGGTTCGATTCTTTAAGTAGCTTTCGCACTACGGTGAGCTGTTTACTGGCTGACTTTCTTGGTCTTAGCTGCCACTGATCTGGCACGATAGGTAAATCGGCTAAATTCCATTTTTTGTATCGGTCGTCATAGGCGTCGGGCTCCACTTGCTCTAACAAGTGGCCAATACACCACGTCACCACATCACCGTTACCACAACGAATAAAACCTTGGTCATTCTTTTTAGGGCCAGGCAATGCAGCGGCTATCGCTCGGCCAAGGCTTGGTTTTTCAGCAATAAAGAGACGGGACATAAAATAGGGTCAGATAGATACAATAAGGGCCACATTATCGAATGTGGCCCTTATAAATCAAGAAAAACTGTAAATTTACACAGTACTTTATTGCTAGAAAAAACCTATTAAGCTTCTTCGCCGCCTTCAGCACGTGCAGCTGCTTCTTTTACAAGCGGCTGTAGTTCACCTTTTTGGAACATCTCAATGATGATGTCGCAACCGCCGATTAGCTCACCTTCAACCCATAGTTGTGGGAAAGTTGGCCACTGTGCGTACGCTGGAAGCTCTGCACGGATATCAGGGTTTTGTAGAATATCTACGTAAGCGAACTTCTCGCCACAAGCCATAAGTGCTTGAGCAGCTTGAGAAGAGAAACCGCAGCTAGGCAGTTTTGGTGAACCCTTCATGTAAAGAAGAATTGTGTTTTCTGCGATTTGCTGTTTGATTTTATCGATAGTTTCCATTGCTTCCTCTTAATGGAGTTACTGCAAGTTATCCCGACATTCTAAACCATTGGTAGAGAATAAAAAGCCTATTATATATAGGGTTTTAGACCATAATGAAATTTCATATAGAAATTGCTTAGTGAAGCTTTTAATAAGGCAAAAAATTGCTAAACTAGAGCGCAAGTCAGCAAAATGACCATGACTTACGTTAAGTAATTCATGAATAACAAATACATTGGAAGCAATCGAAAGAGGCTCTCTCTTTCATATTAATGGAGAATCGAGCAATGGCATTTGAACTACCAGCTCTTCCTTACGCAAAAGACGCACTAGAACCACATATCTCAGCTGAGACTCTAGATTTCCACCACGGTAAACACCACAACACTTACGTAGTTAAGCTAAACGGTCTAATCCCTGGTACTGAGTTCGAAGGCAAAACGCTAGAAGAGATCGTTAAGACTTCTACTGGTGGCGTATTCAACAACGCAGCTCAAATCTGGAACCACACTTTCTACTGGCACTGTCTAGCGCCAAACGCAGGTGGTGAACCAACAGGCGCAGTTGCGGACGCAATCAACGCTGCATTCGGTTCTTTCGAAGAGTTCAAAGCGAAGTTCACTGATTCTGCAATCAACAACTTTGGTTCTTCTTGGACTTGGCTTGTGAAGAAGGCTGACGGTTCTCTAGAAATCGTTAACACTTCTAACGCAGCAACGCCTCTAACAGAAGAAGGTACTACACCACTTCTTACTGTTGACCTATGGGAACACGCTTACTACATCGATTACCGTAACGTTCGTCCAGATTACATGAATGGCTTCTGGGCTCTAGTTAACTGGGACTTCGTTGCAGAAAACCTAACAAAATAAATCCCTCCCCTAGGATTTAAAATTTAGTCGTTTAAAAAGCCAGCACTTAGCTGGCTTTTTTCTTTTCTAGTCAACAATTTCACTAAAGTTTCTCTGCCTTTCGTCGCTATAAAAGCATCAAACGAGGGCACGTATGCAAATCCATACTTTAGACAAAGCGAGCATTATCAACGAACTTCAGTTCGGCACAGGCATCAGCCACGCCGTGCATGAAGGGCGTCGTGCTGACTTTTCCCTCATCCTTTCAATGTTTTCTGATGATGTCCGCGACAACACGCCCGTAGAAAAAGTTGAACAAATTGATTCTACCGAAGCGATTCTGCGTAAGCGCTTTGAACTTCCTGAACCACAAGCACTGCGATCAGATCAAAGCTCTTACGATATATCAGCAACTCAAGCGCAACTGTTCCATCAAGGTGGGCTGCCAAGTGCTAAGTTGAGTCACTACCTGCAACCGGAAGTTCTCACCTACTTGCCAGAAGAGACGCACGACTTGCCTGAAGAGGTTTATCACAACTTATCGGGTCACCAACGCCGTAAACTTGGCGAGAAAGAACCAAAAGAGTTGATGCCAGCTGATTTATACAACCAGCTCATCACAGCACAACGCAATTTCCAGATTTCTGCACAAGCTTAGTGCAAGTTTTTTCTATTGAGATCACAAACTTGCTGTCTCAAATTTCTTATTCATTCAGTAACACACTTTCTTAGTGTGAAAGACCGCAAAGAAACGAGTTTTACTGTGTGAAGTAGTGTATTAATTTGAGCTCATTCACAACTTAGTCACAGCTAATCTACCATGCTATGTGGACAAATCTTGTTCGATTGGTCATAGGGGAAACGCCAATGAAAATAAATAGCTCAGTGGTGTTAGTGACATCAGCTGGCTCTCAGCTTGGCAGTACAATGGCTTGCCACTTCGCGTCTCTTGGAGCGACAGTCATCTTGTGCGACAAGGAAACGCCGCAGTTAATGCATGCTTATAAGCTGTGCTGCGAAGTTTCGGATGATATCTACCAATTCCCTATTCCTGACCACTCTTTAGACTCGACTCAAGCGTTATTCGAATTCATTGATCGCCAGATACACCGTTCCCCCGATGTGCTGATCAATGCGATTACAGTGCAGGCTATGCCAAACATATTCGACCAGTCAGCAAGTGATGTCTTTACCCAACGTTTATCGTTAATGGCCGCCACTCTATTTACTTTTGGTCAAGCGACAGCAGAACGTATGAGAGAAGAAAAGAAGAACGGCGTGATCGTTAATGTCATCTCTCATCAGGATTACCAAGATTTATCCGGATTAGATAACGCGACTTCTATGGTGGCAGGTTTTACCCAAAGTTGGGCTAAGCAGCTCACGCCATTTAATATCCGTGTCGGTGGGGTTGTACCTGGTGTTGAACATGACTCAATGCATTGGGCAGAAATTCAAGACGAGCTGATTCGAAACACTGAATATATTGTCTCGAATGATTATTTCAGCGGCCGCGTGATGGCGGCCTAATCACTTACCATACCTGTTTGAGGATGGCCTCACTGGCATCCTCAATTAAGTCCAACACCAGTTCAAAGCCATTATCACCACCATAGTAAGGATCAGGTATCTCTTCGTATCCTGAATCAACATAACTCAAAAATAGCTTCAATTTGTGCTTTTGATGTTCTGGGCACTGCGCATCCAAATCGGCTAAATTTGCTCTATCTGCAGCTAAAATGAGGTCAAAGTCGTCAAAATCACTCGCAACCACCTTCCTAGATCGTATCCCTCGGAACGAATAGCCACGTTTCTCCCCCGCCGCTTTTGAACGAGGATCCGGTGGATTACCTTGGTGATAACCAATAGTGCCTGCTGAATCGACTTCAACATTGACATCCAACTCAGACGCCTTAGCCCTCAAAATCGCCTCTCCTGTTGGAGAACGACAAATATTACCCATACAGACTACTAAAATTCTCTTTGTCATCATGTCATCGCTATTTTTATCGCTTTTCCCTTAATAACCTAAGGTGTTTGCAATGGAACGGTTGCGTTATGATAGACATAGAATTATGAAATAAAAAAGGATTTACCATGACCACTGAGAGCAACAAAGAAGCGCGTCACAAAGCAAGACAGCAAAAAGTGAAAGAGCAAGTCGATGAAAAAATCGCCGCTGCGCAAGAGGAAAAAGGGTTATTGCTCATCATAACTGGCAATGGTAAAGGTAAATCGACATCAGGATTCGGCACTGTCGCTCGCGCGGTTGGGCACGGGTTAAAATGCTCTGTGGCTCAATTTATCAAAGGCACTTGGGACAATGGCGAGCGTAACTTGCTTGAAAAGCTTGGCGTTGAATTCCAAGTTATGGCAACGGGTTTTACTTGGGAAACGCAAAACAAAAGTGCCGATACAGAATCTGCTCAACTAGTTTGGCAAGAATGTAAACGCATGCTGCAAGACGAGTCCATCGATGTTGTTCTATTCGACGAGCTTACTTATATGGTCAGCTATGGTTATATCGACTTAGATGAAGTGGTGGAAGCCTTAAATAACCGACCAAAAATGCAGTCCGTCGTTATCACAGGACGAGGCGCGCATCGCACTCTGATTGAAATGGCAGATACCGTTTCTGAAGTGAAGAATGTTAAGCACGCTTTCGAGTCAGGCATAAAAGCGCTGAAGGGCGTGGATTGGTAATAACCTTCGGACCAATAAAAATGGCGCTATCACTAGCGCCATTTTTGTCTCTTCCGATAGAAAAAACCAATGAGAATCGTTAGTTAAACAGCCCCTTAATCAAGCTATTCACCGCCTCTTTAGTCTTTTCATCTTTAATTTTATCAGTCAGTTTCTCAACACCGCGATCGATCTCTTTTTCAGCCTTTTGCTTTAAGACATCATCAAATACAAGCTTGTACTTAGGTTTTGACCACTTACCAGAAATATTGACAGGAATCGTCACGTCTCTCAGCTCGCTGATGTCTTTACCGCCCTGTCCTTCAAGCGAACCAACAATTGAAGTACTGATGGTAAAGTCTACCGTTTGCTTGATGTAGTTAGCATCACCTTTACCACGAATGCGCAGCAATGGTGATTGCATGGTCAAATCATTGGTTGAAACATTGCCTTTATCCAACTTCAACGTTGCTTTCATCGCGCTAAAGTCAGTTTTCTGAACGCCTTCCGTTTCATCAAACTTCTCGCCTTTAATCTTGGCGTAGTTTTCACGAATCAGTTGCGCGACATTAATACCATTAACGGCACCATCAGCAAAATTGATGGCAACAGTACCGACTAGATTACTTTGAATACCTGTTGGCGTTAGGCTCTTACCTTTAACATCAACATTGATATTACCAGTGCCTTCTAGCATGTCGTTGTCGGCAACGTCTTTAAGTAAAGGCTGAACATGAACATCTTTTACGCGATTATGAACCGTGTACGACGCCGGAGTTTTACGTGCGTCTAGCTTAGCTTTAGCAGAGATAGAGCCTTGATACAGCTTAGAACTAAAGGAGGTCAGCTCTGCAATACCACGATTCACATAGAAGCTCGCTTTCACGTCCTGCATGTGAGCGTTGCTCGCCTTAAACTTATCGATGGTGATATCACCTTTCACATCAAGCGTTTTCAGTGCTGTTAGATCAGGCTCCACTTCCGCTTGCGGTGCAGACTCTTTCGAATCATCTTGCTCACCTTTTGCTTCACCAGTGGCCTCTTTAGCTTTGTCCAAACCAAGAAACGCATCTAGGTCAATATCAGGGCTATGTAAAGCAAAACGCACTTTTGGGATATCAGCGAGAGTGATGTCCGCTTTGCCATCAAAGGCTAGTGCATTGGCAGTCAGTTTTTCTAATACAAAGCTTAGGTGGCTCTTATTCATATCAAAGGAAAGATCCGAAGCCATATCAACTTTCATTGGCGATTGAGGTAGAGAGTCCCCTTCAAATTGCGCATCTAATGTCAGTTGATTTAACGTTACTTTGCTGAGCGCCTTATCAACGGTTAATGAACCTTGGCCTTGCATTTCAATCGCTAGGCCGGCTGCGTTGCCTTTCAATTGGTAACCCAGTTGGTTGGCTTTATCGAACTCAAACGTATCTAGAGTCAGCTTGATGGTATCCATTTTTGTCGCTGGGTCACTAAAGCTGCTGTCGAGTTCAATATTACGCAGTGAGTATTGAGCAAAACCTTTCGCTAGCTTGAATTCAGCGTGGCCTTCAGCACCGAATTTCTGCTGATTCGCTTCACCTTTAGCACCAAAATCTGCAGTTACCCATTGGTCAAAAGCAAATTCTGACAAACTCAGATTCACGTCATATAGCTTGGTAAAACTGTTTGCTTGAAAGTCCTGAATCTCAACAGCCGCATTAGAAATAGAAATCCCTGCCAGGTTAATACTCCAGTCAGATGCTGGGGCTTCAGAAGTCGTCGCTGGCATGTTTTCTGTCGAGGTGGCCGTTGTGGCTGTTTCCGCAGGTTCAGATTGCGCTTGAGTCAATACATCAATGTTCTTACGACCATCTTTTAGCGTTTCAATAGAAACTTCAGCACCATCTAAGACGATATTGCCAATTTCTAGCTGCTTGCTAAACAAAGGAGTCACAGAGACATCAATAACAACGCTATCAACCTTAAAGATATTTAACTTGCTAAAGCCTTCAGGGTTACGTAGCTCGGTTTTACCTAATTCAAAACCAATCGACGGGAAGAATTGCCAGCTGATATCGCCATCAACCACCAAATCAAGACCTGTTTGAGTCTTTGCTTGTTCAACAATCAGTGGCTTAAATTGATTCGGGTTAACCAGCAGAACCAGTGCCAAAATCGCACCGACAATAGCAATGACGGGGATTGCTACAAAAAGGAACAGTTTCTTCATTAGCATTATCCTTGCTCTTTGAGTTTCTTGATGTTTGAGATGCAACACCAAGTATAAATGATCGCTCTTAGTTTCTGAGGACCATAAAAAAGAAAGTGGCACCTAAAGTGCCACTTCTTTCTTAAAAAATAAAGTCTATCAGCTTGCTAGAGGCTTAAGCTTTCAGAAGTTTTGCAATGTGAGCTTTTAGAACATCAATTGCAATGCGGTTTTTACCACCACGAGGAACAATAATGTCTGCGTATTGTTTCGATGGCTCAATAAACTGCATAAACATTGGACGAACGGTTTCTTGGTACTGCTTCAATACCGAGTCCATTGTACGGCCGCGCTCTTCAACATCACGCTTAACACGGCGGAGTAGACAGATATCCAGCGGCGTATCCATAAATACTGTTGCGTGCATTAGGTTACGCAGGCGAGGATCTGTTAGAAGAAGAATACCTTCAAGAATGATCACTTTTTTAGGTGTCATTGTTGTGGTGTTGTCCGTACGGGTATGGTCTGTGTAGCTGTACTCCGGTACTTCTACCGCTTGACCTTTCACTAACTTCTCTAGGTGATCACATAGCAGATCATGATCCAGTGCGCTCGGGTGGTCATAGTTAGTTTTTACGCGCTCATCCATGCTCAGGTGGCTTTGGTCGTTGTAGTAGCAATCTTCCGTAATCACACCAATTTGATGATCGCCCACTTTCTCACGCAGCTCGTTGTAAATTGTGCTTGCGATTAAACTTTTTCCAGAAGCAGACGCGCCAGCAATACCGACGATGACGCATTGATTATTATCAGACATTATTCTTGCACCCGATGAATTTGATTGGTGTCATATGCTAATACTAGCAGTGCTCACTATTATGAGTCCTGTGTATTAAGACAAATTTAGGTAAACCGCCTGATTATAGGGAGTTCAGCGACCAGTTGCCAGTCGCGATTGCCGTCAATTATAGAATTGGAATAAATGAATTTTGCGCAATCGATTACACGAAATAAGAATAAAAATGGGCGCTCAAAAAGCACCCATTTTTGCCAAAAGAAAGCGTGGCTACTCTACCATAGTAAACTGAATTGAATCTGGTTTAGTCTTTCCGTGCCAATATAAACGTGAACAGACGGCTTCAGCTAACGCCAAATACTGGTGCGTATGCTCCGATTCCGGTCTAGCGACCACGGTTGGACAACCTTTATCAATATCTTCACGCATTTCAATGTGCAGTGGGATTTGAGCAAGCAGATCGAGTCCGTACTCTTGTGACATTTTTTCTGCGCCACCCGCACCAAAAATATGCTCTTTGCCCCCGCAGTGGCTACATATGTGATAGCTCATGTTTTCAACCACACCCACTACCGGTACTTCGACCTTATTAAACATCGCCGCCCCTTTACGAGCATCCGCCAATGCTAAATCTTGTGGTGTCGTTACAATCACCGCCCCCGTTACAGGCACCTGCTGAGCCAAGGTAAGTTGAATATCCCCTGTGCCCGGCGGCATATCAATAATCAGGTAATCGAGTTCTGGCCACTCAGTTTCATTGAGAAGTTGCGCCAATGCTTTGGCTGCCATAGGGCCGCGCCAGATCGCCGCTTCATCCTTAGAGACCAAATAGCCAATAGAATGAGTGTAGATACCGTGCGAGGCAATTGGCTGCATCCACTTATTATCTCGCACCTCTGGTTGAGCATTTTGCTGACCGAGCATTATTGGTACAGAAGGTCCGTATATATCCGCATCTAACAAGCCAACGCGCGCGCCGGATTGAGCAATTGCCAACGCTAAGTTAACCGAAGTGGTCGACTTACCCACGCCTCCTTTCGCAGAGGTGACCGCGATAATGTTTTTCACCCCTTTCACCTGCGCGGCTACATTGGCTTCCAATGTTTTAGGAGCAACCTCTATCTCGCATGCAAATGACGCTACGTCACCCGCTGCTTGTTGGGTTGAAATCCAGCTTGATAAATCCTCAACCAAACCTTTTGCCGCAAAAGGAATTGATATCTTAAAACCACTGGCTTCGACAGAGATGATATTTGCAGCTGATGCCCAGTCAGAGGCGAGGCTTGGGTGCTCAAATTGGTTTAACCAATCACAAAAATCTTGTTTTGAAGTGAACTGACGCATAGGTCCTCCTTATGCATCTAATCGTAACACTCCACCAGCCTAGACTGAACCCTGAAAAAACTAGGGTTTCCCATATTGGAAGCCTTGGAGTCACTGGTGGGATAAGGTAGTATTACTCTCTATTTTTTATACATCATTAGAAGCGAATATTAAGTATGGCGACTGATCCAAGAAAACTACTGGTCACTTGTGCCCTTCCGTACGCTAACGGTTCGATTCACCTAGGTCATATGCTGGAACACATTCAAGCAGATATCTGGGTTCGCTACCAACGCCTACGTGGCAACACTGTAAACTTCATCTGTGCTGACGATGCTCACGGCACGCCAATCATGCTAAAAGCACAACAGATGGGTATTACGCCAGAAGAGATGATCGCTGCAGTAAGTGAAGAGCACCAAAAAGACTTCGCTGGCTTCGATATTAGCTTCGATAACTACCACAGCACACACTCTGAAGAGAACCGTGAGCTGGCTTCACACATCTACCTAGAGCTTAAGAAAAACGGTTTCATTTCTAGCCGTACTATTTCTCAGCTATTTGACCCAGAAAAAGAGATGTTCCTACCGGATCGTTTCGTAAAAGGTACCTGTCCTAAGTGTAAGTCAGAAGACCAATACGGTGACAACTGTGATAACTGTGGCGAGACGTACAGCCCAACTGAACTGATTGATCCTAAATCAGCAGTATCTGGCGCAACTCCAGTAATGAAGGATTCAGAGCACTTCTTCTTCGACCTGCCTCAGTTTGAAAGCATGCTACAAGAGTGGACTCGTTCAGGCTCACTTCAATCTGAAACAGCGAACAAGATGCAAGAGTGGTTCGAGTCTGGTCTACAACAGTGGGATATCTCTCGTGATGCGCCTTACTTCGGCTTCGAAATCCCAGGCGAGAAGAACAAATTCTTCTACGTATGGCTAGATGCACCAGTTGGCTACATGGCTTCATTTAAGAACCTATGTAACAAAACTGAAGGTCTAGACTTCGATGAGTACTGGAAGAAAGACAGCACAACTGAGCTTTACCACTTCATCGGTAAAGACATCGTCTACTTCCACTCTCTATTCTGGCCAGCAATGCTTGAAGGCTCTGGTTTCCGTAAGCCAAACAACGTATTCGTACACGGCTACGTAACGGTAAACGGCGCGAAGATGTCTAAGTCTAAAGGCACATTCATCAAGGCGGCAACATACCTAGATCACCTAGATCCAGAGTGTTTACGTTACTACTACGCAGCGAAACTGAACAGCCGTATCGATGACCTAGATCTTAACCTTGAAGACTTCACTCAGCGCGTTAACGCTGACGTAGTAAACAAGATTGTTAACCTAGCTTCACGTAACGCTGGCTTCATCTCTAAGCGTTTTGAAGGCAAGCTATCGGCTAACTTCGCAGAAACTGAGCTATACAACGAGTTCGCTGCAGCGGCTGACCGCATCGCAGAGCTTTACGAAACTCGTGAATTTGGCCGTGCTATCCGTGAAATCACTGCACTAGCAGACAAAGCAAACCAATACGTTGATGAAAAAGCACCGTGGGTTGTGGCGAAAGAAGAAGGTAAAGACCAAGAGCTACAAGACATCTGTTCTGTTGGTATCAACCTATTCCGCGTTCTAATGACATACCTAAAACCAGTGATGCCAGAGCTTGCTGCGCGTACTGAAGCGTTCCTAAACGAAACGCTAACTTGGGAAGGCATTGCAGCGCCACTGACTGATCACGAGATCACTAAGTTCAAAGCTCTGTTCAACCGTATCGACCCTAAGAAGGTTGAAGCGATGATTGAAGCTTCTAAAGAAGATGCAGCAGCAGAAGTTGCAGCGAAAGAAGCGGCAGAAGCAGCAAAGAACAAAGCAAGCCAAACTGAGCTAGATAAAGAACCAATCGCAGAAGAGATTGAATTTGACGCTTTCGCTGCAGTAGATATGCGTATCGCACGTATCATCTCTTGTGAAGAAGTGCCAAAAGCAAACAAACTGCTTAAGTTCCAACTCGATATCGGTGGTGAAACTCGTCAAGTGTTCTCTGGCATCAAGTCGGCGTACAAACCAGAAGATCTTGAAGGCAAACTGACTGTGATGGTGGCTAACCTTAAGCCGCGTAAGATGAAGTTTGGTATGTCTGAAGGCATGATTCTAGCAGCGGGCCCTGGTGGCAGTGAGCTATGGATCCTTGAGCCGCATGAAGGTGCTCAACCTGGTATGCGCGTGATGTAATCATCACTGATAAATTTAAGCCCCTAGAACAGCAATGCTCTAGGGGCTTTTTCTTCTCGATAGCAATATCGTATAGATTCCACAAGGCAATCATTCCTTCCTCTAACAATCACACGGACACTTTATATCCCAGAAGCTGGGCGGCATATGCACCAACACAGCTCACGCCAACTCAATCGCAAACTTAACTAATTGATTTTATTAACCATCTGTTTTTGGCATATTTATCGCTCTACTCCTTTAGAGGTAACAAGCACGAAAGGAGTTGGCTATGTTTGTTCTAATTTCACTTATTTTCTCATGCGCGATTTTGGCTGCACTATTTCACTATTCAAAAAAGCGCCAAACGATCTTACAGCGTAAGTTTGAAACTCTCGTTTTACTTAGGCAGTTACTTGGGCTTTGTCGAGAGCACCGTCAATTGACTCATCGCGCTCTTAGTGACTCGGTGAACGATCAACAATTAAAAACAATCAATACACTCTATGAAGAGTTGGTTCGATGTTCGGATCATTTGGTTTCGATCGCACCGTTCGATAATCGCCCTATGTATCGAATATTCCAGTTAAAGCTAAAAGCAATGCACAACGACTGGCATGAGCACAACATCAGCCGCAATCAAATTGTGCACGGTAAAACGATTCGTCACTGTATGTTCTTAATGGATGAAATCGCCATCGCTTGGCTAATTGAATCTGAGCGAGAAGATCTTAACGACGAATACCACTTAAACTGGCAGCAAGTTTTAGACAGCATGGAAGTGCTCACCCAATTACAGATTTGTATTCCAGAAAGCAGATCGACGGATGGATTCCTACGTTTGAAGTTCTATTGTGATAAAACAAGACGAAAGCTCAATCAGCTTTCATTAATCAGTCCGTTATCAATCGCCTCTCCAAACGGTATTGATGCCATTCACCAATTAGCAGAGCTATCTTCTGCTGAATCACTAACACTCGAGGATGAGGAGCTATATCTAATCACCAGTGACATTTCTGCAGTGATTGCACAAGTATATGATCAAATGTTGTCTGATATGTCTGAGAGCCTTTATTTGCCGCTGCCTAAGATCTCATATGCGTATTGAAAAGACTATCAGGGCACGTTCGAGTGCCCTTTGTTTTATTGCTGTCGCCTAGCTCGCATCTCTGTTAAAGTCGCCGTCAAATATACCTTATTAAACCAGACCTTCACTAAAGAGCAGATCCTGTGACTAACAATGAAATCTTACGTCGTATCCAGCATTCACTGAATTTGAAAAACACCCAAATTATCAAAGCTTTTGAGCAAGCAGATACAACGGTTGCCCCTAACCAAGTCAATGATTGGCTAAAAGCAGACTCAGATAAGTCTGTGACCAAGATGAAGGACAAAGAGCTTGCTCTGTTTCTAAATGGTTTCATCAACCTAAAGCGTGGCAAGAAGGAAGGTGAACAGCCTAAGCCGGAGCAATCACTGACCAACAACATGATTTTCATGAAGCTACGTATTGCTCTAAATATGAAAGCAGAAGATGTGTTGGATGTACTCGAAGTGATTGGTGTTAGCCTGAGCAAATATGAAATTGGCGCTTATTTCCGTAAGCCAAACAACAAGAACTACAAAGCATGTGAAGACCAATTGCTGTGTGATTTCTTAAGCGGCGTCCAGTTCACTAATCGTCCTGATTCAGAAGAGTTTATCGCTTAAGCGTCTGCTCTTCTCCCTAGATACAAAAAAACCTCAACTGGGTCGTCCCAATTGAGGTTTTTTCTTTATCTTAAAGATGCTGATAACTCAGCAGAGTTCTTAAAGCATTTTACGTGCAGCTTCTACCACGACTTTGATTGAACGAGCTTCTGTCTCTTTCAGTGTCGAGTGGTCTGGAATCTCTTTCTGAGTACGGTTGATGATAACACCAGCGACACAGCCAGCCTTAAGACCAGAGCTTGCACACATAGTAAGCAGCGTTGCTGATTCCATCTCAAAGTTTAGAACACCCATGTCTTGCCACTCTTGCATAGAACCTTGGAAACGCTTAACAACGCGACCTGAGAAGGTATCGTAACGCTCTTGACCTGGGTAGAAAGTATCACTTGAAGCCGTTACGCCCATGTGTACTGCTGCGCCAGATTCTTCAACTGCCGCTTTCATCGCTGTCGCAACTTCGAAGTCAGCTACTGCAGGGAACTCCATTGGAGCAAAGTGTAGGCTCGCACCATCTAGACGAACAGAACCTGTTGATACAATCATGTCACCCACGTTTACATGTGGTTGAATCGCACCAGTAGTACCAACACGTAGGAAAGTACGAACACCAAGCTGAGCTAGTTCTTCAACTGCGATAGATGTTGATGGACCACCGATACCCGTTGAACAAACAACAACAGGCTTGCCGTCAAGCTCTGCACGGTAAAGTGTGTATTCACGGTGACTTGCTAGGAATACTGGATTTTCCATCTCTTCTGCGATTTTTTGAACGCGTGCTGGATCACCAGGAATGATCGCGAGAGTTGCACCAGCAAGATCGGCTTCAGTTACACCAAGGTGGAATACAGCTTGAGACATAGGGGGCTCCTTATGGGTGGTGAAATCTGTTCTTTGTTTGAACGTTCGTTTCACTCTATAAATTCATCGGGTACAGGAACTACTCTAACCAACTCAACGCCATTAAAGAGTGATAAAAATCACAACCCTAAAGGTAATACATTTTTACATTGCACATAAAACCGGTTTGCATCACACTTTTCCGCAATTTAGCGCCTAAGTTGCATAAAAAATAACCCTTACATCAAATGTAAGGGCTATGACTGTTTTTACAACACAAGTTTAAATCTATTTAGCTAAACACTAACTGTTTTGGCTCGGCTCAAATTTCAAAAGTCGCAGAGCATTAAGAGTAACAATCGCCGTCGCACCACTGTCCGCCAGTACTGCGACCCAAAGACCCGTTATGCCTAGCAAACTCGTCACTAGGAAGATACCTTTTAGCCCCAGCGCCAATGCTACGTTTTGACGAATGTTATTCAAAGTAGCTCGGGAAAGCTCAATCATCGCAGCCAGCTCGACTAAGCGGTTGTGAGTGATTGCCGCATCTGCCGTTTCTAAGGCGACGTCCGTACCACCGCCCATTGCAATACCAATACTGGAAGCTTTCATTGCTGGCGCATCATTAATGCCATCCCCCACCATAGCGACATTCGCTCCTGTCGATAATTGCTCTACATACGTCACTTTATCTTTAGGTAGCAGGCTCGCTTTATAGTCGATATCAATCATTGAGCTGATCGCAAGAGCACTACGAGGGTTATCACCCGTTAGCATGATTGATTGGATACCTAGATGCTTCAGCGCTTTGACAGCTTGAGCGGAGTCATCTCGCAGCGTATCTTGCCAAGCAATCAAACCTATTACATTGCTATCACCAGCCAAGGCGACAACAACCGTTTTACCTTCGTCTTCTAGCCGTGCAATTTGAGCGTCCAACTGTTCTTCTAAGGTTAGTTCTAATTTACTCGGTGCGATAACTTGATAAATCGTTCCTTCAACTAAACCTTTTACCCCACTACCGACCAAGGCTTGTTTGTCCTTTGCCTCAGTAATAGTAAGTCCTCGTTCTTTCGCTTTATTAACCAATGACACTGCCAGCGGATGGCTTGAGCCCACCTCAATTGCTGCAACTTTGGCTAACAGCTCGTTCTCTTGCCACCCATTGAGAGCAACAATATTGGTCACTTCAGGTTTGCCTTTGGTTAATGTCCCTGTTTTATCAAACGCGACGGTTTCGATTTTACCTAACTGTTCTAGTGCCGCTCCTCCTTTGATTAATGCCCCTCGACGAGCCGCTGCCGCTAACCCTGAGGTAATGGCCGCTGGTGTGGAGATCACCAGTGCACAAGGACAAGCAATAAGTAGAAGAGCTAAACCACGATAGACCCATGTTTCCCATGGTTGAGCAAACAGCAATGGCGGCGTAATGATCACCAATAGAGATACCAACATCATTAACGGTGTGTACCAACGGCTGAATTTATCTAAGAAACGTTCAAGTGGCGCCTTACGAGATTCGGCCTCTTCAATCAGGTGTAATATTCGATCAATCGCGTTTTCACCTTGCTTTGAAGTAATAGTAAAGCGTACTACGCGATCGGCAACAACCGCCCCAGCCATTACCGATTCACCAGTAAATCGTTCTACTGGTATTGACTCACCCGTTAATGCGCTTTCATCGAAACTGGCAACCTCATCAAGCAATTTGCCATCAGCAGGTAAACGAGCGCCTGGAGAAACCTCGATCACATCACCTGGTTGCAGTTCGCTAACCGACACCTCTACACGCTGGCCATCTACAATCTGAATTGCATTTTCAGGAACCAACTCCATCAATGATTGCACCCCACTTCGAGCTCGAGATGCGGCAAACGCTTCCAGTCTTTCACCAATCAAAAACAGCAGTAACACCATTGCGGCTTCAACGGTTTCGCCCAAATATAGCGCGCCGATCGCAGCAACGCTCATCAGGGTTTCGATTGCAAACGGAGTACCCGACTTAGCCAATGCGACAGCTTTCTTCGCAATAGGGTATAAACCGGCCAAACAGGTCAGAATGAACAACCACTCACTGATTAAAGGGAAAGTCGGTTTGATGATTGCGGCGAATATCATTGCACTCGCGATACTGATAATCTGCCCATTTTGTTTGATGATAGGAAGCCAGCCTTTAGACTGTTCCTTTTTACTACTAGCACCGTTCGGGCTTGAGTAGGTGAAGCCTGTAGCAACAATCGCGTCTTCAACCGCCGCTGCGACATCAGCATCATTGGTTTTTACTACGAGCTTTTCGGTAGCGAACAAGACTTTTGCCTCGACTACCCCTGATACTTTAAGAACTGCAGTTTCAATCTTCCGCGCACAAGATGGACAATCCATCCCATTGACTTTCCAACTGTGCGTATGACGAGCCTCTATTGAGGCACCGGACTCACTTTCCTCATCGGACGGGTCCACTCCATTACTGCAGCTATTCGAACTGCAGCAACCCGAATCAACTGACTCGACACCTGCCATCTGGATACTGGTGATTTTAGGGCTAGAGCAAGAGCCACTTTGAGACGGGTTTACCGCTACTTTGTCTGAACGGCAAGCTTGATGTTTGGTGCACATAATATTCTCTCCATTTGATGTACACCTTAATCATAAACCTTGGAGTCAACTCCAAGGTCAAACACTATTTGTGTTTTTAGGATGATTTTCAGCTCCCGCGGCCACCTCTTCTAACAGAACCGCATCATGACTACAGAATGGCTGGGTATTCACACTAGTGATCGATGGGTCGTCTTTTAGCGCTTCCGGAGCAACGCCTTTAGTTAAATCAATAATGTGCTTTCTCAGAACAATTATCGAAATAATACCAAACACTACTGAGCCCAGAGCTTGACCGTATAGCACACCAAGAGCACCAAACCAAAGTGACCCGAAGTAGACAAATGGCAAAGTACCAAGTGTCGCTTTACCTAAATTCAAAGCCGTCGAATAAAGCGGTTTTCCTAAATTATTGAATGAGGTGTTGGCAACAAACTGCGCCCCATTGAAGATGAAACTGAAAGCCACATAAGTACAAAAAGCGGCGACAATGATGGCGGCATCCCCTTGCAGGCTAAAACTTTCAATCACAAAGTCTTGCACCAAATACAAAATCAGGCACACCGTCAATGTATACAGTGTTGTCACAAGCAAAGAGTTATTGAGTGTCTCTTTCACTCGATCAAATCGCTCCGCTCCAAAGTTTTGACCAACAATAGGGCCAACCGCACCTGAAAGTGCAAAGATCACGGCAAAACAAACCGGGGTCAAGCGACCAATCACCGCAAACCCTGCAACAAAGTCCTCCCCATATTGAGCAATAGATGTTGTCACAATGGCATTGCCAATTGGTGTTGCGATATTGGTAATGATTGCGGGAACAGCGATGGTCAAAATCGCTTTTAGATTTGTTCCCCATGCGGTGATACCGAGCGGAGCTGCCAGCTGATGCACTCGAATCAAGGGGTACAATGAAAAGAAAAGTACCGTAAAACGCGCCACGACTGATGCCAACGCTGCACCTTCGACGTTCCAGCCAAAGCCAAAAATAAACAGTGGATCCAAAATCGCGTTAACAATACCACCGGACAGCGTTGCCCACATTGAACGCTTCGCATCTCCTGCTGCACGCAATCCCGCCCCTGCAGACATAGCAATCGCTATTACTGGTCCGCTCGGAATAATAATACTTAAATACGCTTCCGCACGCTCAGCAACAAATCCTTTGGCCCCGATTGCTGCAACCAGCTCTGGAATATATAGATACATCACAATACTAACGACACTGCTAATGACAAACGCCGTCGCCATAACACTCGAAGCCAATATTCTTGCGTGTTCTCTTTGTTTAGCGCCAATGGCCTTAGAAACCAAAGCCCCCATCGCGATAGAAGTTCCGATTGAAATCGATGTAGAAAAGAAAACCAGCGTACCCGCAAATCCAACCGCTGCAGCCAATTCGACTTGCCCCAACATACTAATAAACAGCATATCCAGCAGATCGACCACGAATAGGGCCATTAAACCGACTGAGCCAGCACCTGACATCACCAAAATATGACGCATTGTGGAGCCTTCAACAAACTTTGCGCTTTGGTCTGTCATTGTGATTCCTTACTGCCTATTAGTTAAAACGAGAAAAGGCGCATGATGCGCCTTTAGATGTAACACGTTGTAACAATAGACTATACAGGATGCTTAAAGCAATCGTCGATATTTTTACCAATAGCAGTTAACACATCTCTTCGAGTAATAATGCCTACCAGTTTACCGTCGTCGATGACAGGATAGACTTTTGGTTTACCTACTTGCATCATTTCTGCTAATTGGATAATGGAGGTTTCAGAAGTCACCGATAACACTTCCGAATGCATACAGTCAGATACAATATGTGTGTCCTGACAGTAATACGAGACTTTAATTAGCTTATCCAATAAGTCTTGTCCGGAAAGAAAGCCTATCACTTCCTTACGCTCATTCACCACCGGACCACCTAGATAACGCGAGTCTAAAACTTTTTGTAAGGCAGCACTCAATGACATTTCAGGGGTAAATGTTACCGCTTGCAGTGTCATGTAGTCTTTTACTTTTAATGATTCCATTTATGTCTCCTTAACGTGCAAGCCACGCTGCTGTTACTGTAATTGTTGTCTAATTTCTTGATTTTACTAAATGGAAATCACCAATTTTTACAATAACTGTTACCTATCAACTTTAGTATTACTCGTTTTCTTGAGCAATTTCACGCTGAGTCAACCAGCTACTTATAAGGGAGACAATGAAAGGAACGCAGTAGGTCAATAAGGCTTTAACTCCATTAATTTCGGCATCTGAGAGCAAAGCATCCCCTTGATTAATCAAGTTCAATATCGTGCCAACAATAAGAGCAATAATGGCAGCTCGTCGCACCGTCGCTTTTCTCATAAATACAACCTTAGATAGACGCAGATTACAATAAACTGTCTAAACTATAGATAGTAGAACCATAACAAGTAAGGATATATTTGAGTGAATTCTGCCTTTTCTGCCACTATTTCAACAAATCCAGAGACGATGAGTTCGATCTTCGAATCGCTGCCTGAGCCGACGTTTCTTATCGATAAATCTGGAACTTATATCGAAACATGGGGTGGAAGAGACAAAAAGCGCCACCATGACCCAACGGCACTTATCGGCTTAAACCAATACCAAGTCCTTCCCGCCGACAAAGCCATTTGGTTCAGTCAGATCATTGTCGATGTTATCGACAGCCAACAACCTTATGATCTCGAATACTCACTTGACCCAAAAGTATTAAGTTGTTTTGACGGTGTCGAAGGACCAACTGAACTACAGCATTTCAGTGCCTTGGTCATCCCTCTACCCAATACTGAATATGTACTTTGGACAGTTCGCAATATCACCGAGTACAAACGCGCTTTAGATACGCTTGCTCGACAGCAACTCGAGTTGGAAAAGCTCACCTATATGGATCACCTAACCCAACTCTACAATCGATATGCATTGGATACTCTCCTTCCTGATGCCATTCAGGTAACTTGGATCAATCGAAGAAGTGCGGCGATTTTGATGATAGATATCGACTGCTTTAAACAATACAACGATTTCCATGGGCACTTGAAAGGAGATCAAGCTCTACGGGCCATCTCACAAGCAGTACGCCGATGGTCTCAGCCAAACGACCTCTGCTTTCGCTATGGTGGCGATGAGTTTCTTGCTTATCTGCCCGGAGTTACAGAAGAGGAATGTCTAGAACGTGCAAAAGAGCTACGTGAATCAATCTTAAAATTAAACATTGCTCACCCCTCATCTACGATTACAGATCAACTAACGATTACTATAGGGCTTAAGTTTTGTGACCGTATGTCGCAAAAAATAAGTCCAGAACATTTAGTTTCTATCGCAGATAAAGCGCTGTTTTACGCCAAAAACAAAAAACGAGGCACGATTCATCAATTGGTTGGCTGATTGGTATCGAAACCCAAATACCAAAACGCCTCTCAATATTTTGAGAGGCGTTTTTTAACAATACAGATTTTAGTGACGTAATTAGCTTTTCCAGCGCTCAGCAGCTTTGGCATCTGAGTCACGTGACTCAACCCAACGTGTCGCCTCTGTGGTTCGCTCTTTTTTCCAAAACGGCGCTTTAGTTTTTAAGTAATCCATAACAAACTCGCACGCTTCAAACGCCGCACCGCGATGGGCGCTAGACACACCAACAAAGACGATTTGATCACCAATGTCGAGATCACCGACTCGGTGGATAACGCGCACGTTAAGCAGTGGCCAACGTTGTTCAGCTTGGTCACAGATTTCTGCTAGTGCTTTTTCAGTCATGCCTGGGTAATGCTCTAGGGACAATCCAGTCACATTGTCGCCAAGATTCATATCACGCACTTTACCAACAAAGGTTACGACAGCACCGGCGGCAGTGCCTTCAGCTAGTGCTTCATATTCAGCACCAACCGAAAAGTCTTCAACTTGAACAGAAACTCGTGAATCCATAATTACCCTCCGGTAACTGGTGGGAAGAATGCAACTTCATCGCCATCATTCAGAGCATGATCCAACGGAACAATCGACTGATTAATGGCAGCAAGCAACTTACCTGGCTCCAACGCCAAATCCCATTTACCTTCTTGCTGAGCTAAATGTGCACGCAAAGCTTCAACCGTAGAAAATTCCGCGGAAACTTCCATCTCATCCATACCCACTAGCTCGCGGGTTTGAGCAAAGAAAAGTACTTTAATCATGCTTCCACCTTAAAGTGTCCAGATTTACCGCCTGTTTTTTCCAGCAGACGCACTTGGCCAATCACCATGTCTTTCTGCACAGCTTTACACATATCGTAAATCGTCAATGCGGCCACAGAAGCCGCCGTTAGCGCTTCCATCTCAACGCCCGTTTTGCCTGCAAGCTTACAAACTGACTCGATACGTACCATGTTTTCTGCTTCGATCGCTTCCAACTGCACTTCCACTTTTGAAAGCAGCAAAGGGTGACAAAGCGGGATCAAATCCCAAGTTTTCTTAGCGGCTTGAATACCAGCAATACGCGCCGTTGCAAACACGTCACCTTTATGGTGAGAACCGGATACGATCAACTGTAATGTTTCCGGTGCCATATGAACAAAAGCTTCTGCACGAGCTTCACGTACCGTTTCAGTTTTAGCAGAAACATCAACCATGTTTGCTTCACCAGAAGCATTGATATGAGTAAATTGGCTCATCAGTTCCCCACTTATACCGATAGATGAGGCATAAAGTTACATGGACGATGACTCGCATCTAGCTGCTGCTTGATGATCTTCGTCCAACCTGTGCGACACGCACCTGTTGAACCAGGCATTGCAAATATAACTGTGTGATTAGCAAAGCCCGCAATCGCTCGTGATTGTATTGTTGAAGTGCCAATCTCTTCGTAAGACACTTGACGGAATAACTCACCAAAGCCTTCCACTTCCTTATCAAATAATGGTTTAAGCGCTTCTGGAGTGCTGTCACGAGAGGTAAAGCCTGTACCACCAGTGATCATAATCGCTTGAACATTTTCGTCCGCGATCCACTGAGAAACAATCGCACGAATCTTGTACATGTCATCAATCACGATCTGCTTGTCTACAACGTTGTGACCGGCTTCTTTGGCATTTTCAACCAAGTAGCCACCTGACGTATCATTTTCTTCTGTACGCGTGTCAGAAACTGTTAAGACTGCAATGTTAGCTGGCTGGAATTTGCTTTCTGCGTGACCCATTTGTTCACCTACCTATCTCGAATTGTTTTGATTCACTGAGCAACGTACTGCTCAGCCAAAAATTAAATGATGTGTTTGTCAGTAACTAGCCGCCGATAGACGCCAAGTGCGGAGTCATACCGGAGTTTCCATCGTGGAGGAAATGACTGACTGATTTAGTTTGCAACTGCTCTTGAATGCGCTGAATTAATGCATCCTCTTGCGAGTCTTGCTGTAAAAGATCGCGTAATTCAACGCCATGATCGCCAAACAAGCAAAGATGTAACTTACCTGTCGCTGAGACACGCAGGCGATTGCAACTTTCACAAAAATCTTTTTCATAAGGCATGATCAATCCGATCTCACCCTGATAATCTGGGTGAACAAAGACTTGAGCAGGGCCGTCATTACATGCGCGAACTTTTAACAACCATCCATTGGCAATCAATTGATTACGAATAGCAACGCCAGACACATGATGTTTGTTAAATAGCTCGTCCATCTCACCAGTTTGCATCAATTCAATAAATCGTAATTGAATTGGTCGATCTTTAATCCAGTTAAGAAAGGCTGGCAGTTCATGTGCGTTGAGATCTTTCATCAACACAACATTAACCTTAACTTGGTCGTAACCCACTTCAAACGCGCGATCAATGCCCGCCATAACCTGAGTGAATTTGTTTTCACCGGTGATTTGATGGAACATACGAGGATCTAAGCTATCTACGCTAACGTTGATATTGGTTAATCCCGCTTGTTTCCATTCTTCGACCTGCTTCTCCATACGGTAGCCGTTGGTCGTGGTCGCAACTTTGCTGATGCCAGAAGTTTCAGCAACGGTATGAATAATATCAGTAAAGTCTTTGCGTAGGCTTGGCTCACCACCTGTAATACGTACTTTTGACGTACCACAATCAGCGAAAGCACGGACGACACGCTTTATTTCAGGTAGGGATAAAAAGGACGAGTTTTTCTGACCCGAAGGCTGATAGCCATCAGGTAAGCAATATGTACACTTAAAGTTACAAACGTCGGTAACAGAAAGACGCAAGTAATAAAACTTGCGATGAAATTTATCTTCGAATTGTTGCGCCACGGAACACCTTTCCAAACACGGGAGGCATGGTCATTTCCAATCATGCCCTGGTGACAACTTGTCACTGGCTCTGCTCGCTTATTTACCGTAGGAAACTTAGCTTGGAGAGCTCGGAGTTATGGCAACTAATAAGAAATCATCTTGTTCTTATCAGTAGCTGCTGAGTAAAATACTTAATAATTGTGAGTGTTTCTACCCTCGAGGTCAAAAAAACCTACCAAGAGCCCAAAATACCCCGTATTGAGTATCTCCTATTAATGCAATATTCTAAATTGTAGTTGGTTATAAAAAAATAAGAAAACACAGATGACTTTGTACTCTTCTAAAAAAGTGGTTGCCGTTGGCGGTGGCCATGGCCTGGGCCGTATGCTTGCTGCCCTAAAAGATTTCGGCAAAAATGCAACAGGCATAGTGGCAACGACGGATAATGGTGGTTCTACTGGCCGAATTCGTCACTGCCAAGGCGGAATTGCATGGGGCGACACACGCAACTGTATCAATCAGTTGATTACCGACCCTTCCATTAGCTCAATGATGTTTGAATACCGCTTCAAAGGCTCTGGTGAGCTGGATGGCCACAATCTTGGCAACCTAATGCTCACCGCGCTAGACAACCTCTCTGTCCGTCCTTTAGATGCCACAAACCTGATCAGAAACATGCTCAAGGTCGACGTCAATATCATTCCAATGACTGAGCACCCTGCCGATCTAAAAGCGTTAGCACCCGATGGCCGTTGGGTGACCGGCGAAACAAACGTTGATGAAATGCCGGAAAAACTGGTTCGCTTAGATATAGAACCAGAAGTCCCAGCGACGAAAGAAGGTGTATTAGCTTTAGACGAAGCTGATGCAATAATCCTAGGGCCTGGCAGCTTTTTGACCAGTATTATGCCGCCGCTACTACTGCCAGAAGTAGGTAGAGCCATCGCTAACAATAAAAAAGCGAAGCTCATTTTTGTAGAAAACCTCTCACCTGAATTTGGCCCGGCTGGGAAAATGAGCCTGCAAGAGAAGTTGGAATGGTGTGAACGTGCCTGCCAAGGTCGTCAAATAGATATTGTACTTGGTGAAGAGCCGCACTCAGATTTAGCTCAATGGAACTGCGTTACTGTGCCACTTGCCTCACCAAACAGAGATTGGCGTCATGACCGAGAAAAACTGCATGACGCGATTCAATTACTACTGAGCGACTAATTCCTGATAGCGCTGCTCCGTCTCTTTGAGCAGCGCGACCATATTCTGTTTAGTTGACTCTAAATCAAAAGCTTGCCCAGCCTTAGCCATAGAATCAATTTCAATCGCATAAGCGCACAACGATTCAGCACCAAAACTCGCCGCACTGCTTTTCAAAGCATGACTGATCTCTTTCAAGTAAGAGGTCACATCGAGATCCGGATCTGATGTCAGTTTCGACATGTATTGAGCGAGCTCTCCAAGAAAGATATCCAGCAAAATCGGTACATTATCTGCGCCAATTTCACTAGCCAGTCGATCTATTTTGTCTTGATTTAATACATCCATGATAGTTACTGAGTTTCCTTCACATTCCAAGCTTGTAGCTTTCTATAAATCGTTGATGGACTTACATCCAAATAACCTGCAGCCTTGGGAATATTGCCATCACACGCTTTGATTGCCAGCTCAATCGCTCTCTTTTCTGTCACCCATAATGGGAAGATATCTTGAACAGATGGCTCATCGTTCTCCGGTAGTTCAATCCGAATATGATTTTCAGTTGGCTTATTCAATGGCGGCGGTAGCATTGGCAAGTCAATCTCTTTGCCGTTATTTAGTACCACGACGTTTCGCAACACATTCTGTAACTGACGTACGTTTCCAGGCCACTCATAGCTTGCAAAACGATCCACCACTTGTGGTGAAAGGCGAATAAAGTCTTTTCCCTCTTCTTTAGACATAAAGCCAAGCAATGAATAGGCTATCTCAATAATGTCATCCCCACGCTCACGCAGTGGTGGCAAGTGAAGCGGTATAACATATAAACGATAGTATAAATCTTCTCGGAAGCGCCCTTCCTCAACTTCTTTCCAAGGATCACGGTTTGTCGCACAGACAAAACGTACATCCACACTTTTCATTTTAGACGAGCCTACTTTCTGAAAAGTACCGGTTTGAATAAAACGCAATAACTTGGTTTGCAAATCTAGGTCCATCTCGCACAGTTCGTCGAGAAACAACGTACCACCATCTGCAAGTTCAGCCGCCCCTTGTCTGTCTGTCGCAGCACCGGTAAACGCCCCTTTTACATGACCAAACAGTTCACTTTCGATCAAATCTTTTGGAATAGCCGCACAGTTAATAGCAATGAACGGCTTATCACCACGTTTACTGGTGGCATGAATCGCTTCAGCACACACTTCTTTACCTGTACCACTTTCACCAGTAATAAAAATACTGGCCTTGCTGGATGCGGCTGAATCTATGGTTCTATATACCGCTTGCATGGTTTGGCTACTGCCGATAAAGCCTTGATAACCCTGATTGCCTGGATAGTCAGCTTCGTTTTTTAACTTATTTGCTTTGCGCAGAGCATTGTTCACCGTGACACGCAGCCGGTCAGCTTCACACGGTTTAATCAAGAAATCTTGAGCACCATGACGCATCGCTTCAACGGCAGTATCGATAGATCCATGTGCTGTCATGAAGACGACCGGTACATCCGGATTTTTTTTCTTCACGGCATAAAGAACATCCATACCCGTCATATCTGGGAGGCGTAAATCGAGTAAGATAAGGTCTGGCGTACGAAAGTTAAGGCTTTCGATCGCATCTCGGCCGGTACCAACAATATTAATATCGATACACAAAGGAGTAAGATAGGAGCGGTAAAGGGCTGCAACGGAAGCAGTATCCTCCACCATAAGCAAATACTTTGCTTTGGGATTTTGTGTGTTGTCTTGCATATCCTAGCCAGTTAATGCATTGCAATTTGTATAAATGATTGCATTGCGCTTTGCATTTTGCAAACTGGAAGTGCATTTTTTATCAAATTATCCCCTTTTTCGGTCAAATCTGACACAAAATTTTGGCACGGTATCTGCTAAAAATATTATGACCCTCAGGGGTCACCTAGCCAACTGACGTTGTTAGTGAACTTAGTATTCACAAATTACAGCCAATAGAGCAGATCTCTATTGGCTATTTTTTTGCCTACGACTTTGGTTCGTTTGCAAGCTTTAACTATTAGTTATGAACTGCTGGCGCAAGGAATCAATTTGATCTCGCTTCTGCGCAGCCAATTCAAATTCTAAATCTTGGGCGTGTTGATACATCTGTGCTTCAAGCTTGCTGATCTCTTTCTCCAATTGCTGAGGCGTCATCACATCATAGCTTTGTGAAGGCTCTGCCACTTTAGATAGAGGTACTGTTTTACTCGCACGCTGTTTCTTACTCTTGGTAATATCCCCCAGCTCCATAATATCTTTCACATTACGTTTTAGCGCTTGTGGTTCTATCCCCATTTTTAGATTGTATTCTTGTTGTTTTTCGCGGCGACGACTAGTCTCATCCATCGCTTTTTTCATCGACTTAGTTATAGAGTCCGCATAAAGAATGGCTTTACCTTGTAAGTTTCGAGCCGCGCGGCCAATCGTCTGAATGAGAGAGCGTTCCGAGCGTAAGAAACCTTCTTTATCAGCATCTAAAATGGCGACCAGAGAGACCTCTGGCATATCTAAACCTTCTCGCAATAAGTTAATGCCCACTAAGACGTCAAACTCACCTAAACGTAGGTCTCGAATTATTTCGACCCGTTCAACGGTATCAATGTCAGAGTGTAGGTAACGAACGCGCACATCATGTTCAGTTAAATATTCAGTTAAATCTTCCGCCATACGTTTGGTTAGGGTTGTCACCAACACTCGTTCATCTTTCGCTGCGCGGATATGTATCTCAGACAGCAAGTCATCAACTTGGGTAGCAACCGGTCGCACTTCCAACTCAGGGTCAAGCAAACCAGTTGGACGCACAACTTGATCGGCAATCTCACCATCGGACTTCTCAAGCTCATAATTACCTGGCGTCGCTGAGACGAAGATGGTTTGCGGCGCGATAGATTCAAACTCTTCAAAACGCATTGGTCGATTGTCTAACGCAGATGGTAAACGGAAACCAAACTCGACTAAGGTTTCTTTTCGTGAGCGGTCCCCTTTATACATGGCGCCAATTTGCGGCACTGTGACGTGAGACTCATCGATAATTAACAATCCATCATGAGGTAAGTAGTCAAACAAGGTTGGGGGCGCCTCCCCTTCATTACGTCCACTGAGATAACGGGAGTAGTTTTCTATCCCTGAGCAAAAACCAAGTTCATTCATCATTTCGATATCAAACTGAGTACGCTGGGAGATACGCTGCTCTTCCAACAATTTATTGTTCTCAAGTAAGTACTTTTTGCGATCTTCTAGTTCAACTTTTATCTTCTCGATTGCATCAAGAATACGCTCTCTTGGCGTTACATAGTGCGTTTTAGGGTAAATAGTGAATCGCGCTAAATCTCTTTGCTTTACCACACCAGTTAGAGGGTCGAAAATGCTAATACAGTCAATTTCATCGTCGAACATTTCGATGCGCACGGCATCCTGATCAGATTCAGCAGGGAAGATATCAATCACTTCCCCACGAACTCGAAACTGACCACGCTCAAAAGCAACATCATTGCGGCTATATTGAAGTTCTGCCAATCGACGTAGGATGTCACGCTGGTCCATAACATCGCCGCGGCGAATATGCAGCATCATTTGTAGATAAGCTTCTGGATCACCTAAGCCGTAAATTGCAGAAACCGAAGCGACAATGATGGCGTCTTTTCGCTCTAGCAACGCCTTAGTCGCCGACAGGCGCATTTGTTCAATATGGGAGTTAACCGATGCATCTTTCTCAATGAAGGTGTCGGTTGTTGGTACATACGCTTCTGGCTGGTAGTAATCGTAGTAAGAGACAAAATACTCCACCGCATTGTTTGGGAAAAAGGACTTCATCTCTCCGTATAGCTGCGCCGCCAGTGTTTTATTTGGCGCCAATAAGATAGCCGGTCTTTGCGCTGTTGCAATCACGTTTGCCAATGTAAAGGTTTTACCAGAGCCAGTTACACCCAATAATGTTTGGTGAGCTAACCCCGAGTCCAACCCTTCAAGTAATTGGTTAATCGCCGTTGGCTGATCACCTGAAGGTTGATAATCCGACACCAAATCAAAAACTTTACTCATGGAAACCTCAACTATTAAAGAAACGCCGCAGCCGTCCATTGTGACTGTATAAATATACAGAAACAATAGCTATGGAAAAAATATAACCCTGTTTTAATTATTTTGCACAGCAAGTGCTAGATCATCGATTTCAATCCTGTTACTATCTTTCGCCCTACTAGAGATCTCCTCTCAAAATCGCAACTCCTTCACACACAGCTTATTCACATTTTACTTGTATTTTTACCTGATCGTTTTCCGATCTGCTTGATCGTTTTTTGAGCCAATTGCTCTTTAACCATCAATGATGCTTTATTATACAGTTGCTTAGTCAAAGATCTTGATTGATTATTTTTCACTCTATTCTCTTTGTTTTTCCCTGTATAACAATTGCTCAAGTTTAATTAACACAGTTATCCACAATTTTGGTGGATAAGTAAAGCTAGCCTTTAGCCGACGTGGCCTGCAAGGAAGTAAAGAAATTTAATTCACTAAAAAATCGCTTTTTTGGGGTTATGAGGTATTGACACTAGTAGATGCGATCGCTAATATTCGGCCCGATTAATCGATTCCTCCTTAGCTCAGTTGGTAGAGCGACGGACTGTTAATCCGCAGGTCGCTGGTTCGAGCCCAGCAGGAGGAGCCAAATTTAAAAAAGCCGTGTCTTTCGACACGGCTTTTTGCGTTCATATGTTCTCGACTTCTGTCTCTCTGTAATCAGCGTTCACTCCAAATGAACACGCCTCTCTAGTCGCTCGCTATATTGCTTTTTTACGAACATACATAAAAAAGCCCGAACAATGTTCGGGCTTTAAAACTAAGAACTAAGCCCTTAGTTATACGTCCTAGCCAGACGTGTTTTATTATCTTTTAAATACGCTTGGTTTTTAACCACTAAATATGATGCTATCTATACACTTTGAATTTAATCTGAAACAACACTCGTATAACGACAAAATTCTAGAATTAAATACCTATTAGCTTATATTTTTATTTAACCCATCTAACTTACCGTAAAGTAAGAGAATCCGCTTATCATAGCTGCATATTTTCGTCTAATTTTCGTTCGATAAAGCGTTATTAATCAACCAAACTGTCGCATAGAAGAGTCCATGATATTTAAGTTATCATTAACTTCAATTATAATTTGATGTTGCTGTAATCAAAAAAATAAAAAAACATCAAAACAATAGAAAAACTTTTAAAATACATACAGATAAGATTTAATTCGCACTTTTTAGATGTAACAAAATGCAGGGGAAACAGATGAGTTTAGTTAAATTCTTCTGGGCAAAAAAACACCAGTTATGCAACTTGATGTTATTAGCACTAGGTGCTGGTATAAGTTTTCAAGCACATGCTAAAGAAAATCATCCATATAAAGTTGGAATTATTATTGGTCAGACGACAGAAAATAGCTCCAGATCAAATATGGAGAAAATGTGTATTTTAAAAAGCACAACAAACTCCTTACAAAATCAGTATCCAAACGTAGATTTTATCTTTGTTGAAAATAATCGTTCAGCCAGTGGAAGTGTTGAAGCGGCACTTAAACTTATCAATAATGACGTCGATATTGTTTTACTACCATTGTTATCCAAAGAAGCCGAAGCTGCAGCTGACTTTCTAACTCCTGCTGGTATTCCCTTTCTTACATCTGCAACCGCAATGAATGTTATAAAAAACACTCAGCTGGGGTTTTCAATTATGGCTTCAAATCTTTATCAAGCTGAGTTGCTCGCACAATACTACCTAAGCCAAACCACTCACGAACCGCTCCATATTGTGAGGTCAAAATCCAACCGTTACTCAGTTGAAATAGCAGGAGAGTTTTTACGCCTGGTTTTGGAGAAACGTCCCGACTTAAAAGTCACTGTTCACGACTTTAGCACCAACTCGATGCCAAAAATTGTTGAAGAAATCCAATCCGGCGACACAATCTTCGCGCCTCTATTTAATCCTCACATTGCCCTTCTCTATCATGAGTTGGATCTCAATGATAAAGAAAACCTATCTATTCTTGGTCCGGACTCCGTTGGCGGAAGAAAAGAATTTTATGACATCATCGAAAAGGTATCGCCTAATATCACGTTGAGGTTTTTAAAAAATTGGAATGGTGAAACCAAAGGACCAACTAAGGAGCTTTTTGGCTCTTATGCCAATACTTATTGCTCTGCAAACCCCAACTCATTTTTGAGCGCCTACTCATTTGACTTAATTAAGTTGATAGAGAGTGAACTCCAGAAACTCACCGGGCTCAAGAGCAAAAAGCAAGCCCTTCATGTAATAAGCCAATCCAACTACCTCACGGTAATGGATGGCCAAGCTATCTCGATCAACAATACGGGACATAATAGAAAGCCAATGTACTTGTTCGAAGTCTCTGCTCAAGGAAACCAATGGATTGAAACTTTATCGCTGAGAGAAACTGAACATGGCGAGTAATCAACGCTCCAAGTTACGCAAAATCGCTCTTGCAGCGCTGCTGATGATACTCACCCAGGCTATGTTGGTTATCGCTTACTTCAATACATTGGAAAGCAAAACGCCTAATGACAGCTTAGCGGGAGCATTAATAGAAGGGTGGACGAAAACCGACGCGTTTCTTGATGATATCTACACTTTCAACACCGATGGAATACGCTCTAGTTTGCAGCGATTTATATCTGCCTACGAGCAATCCAATATTGACGCTGATATGTGCATTCAAGTCACCATACACAGCTTTACCTCAAACAATCGCGATATATTGGAACTTTGCACCGCGGATACCTCCATTCCAAAGCTAACCACTAGAGCATCTCGGATTGAAGTGAACTCAAACTCACTACCAATAACAATGGGCAACAAAAAAGTCGCCGTCGTAAACTACTACCTGGCAGAAAAGCTAACCTCTTTCCAAGACAAGTATTTTGTCAGTAGCTTAAGTCTGTTCATTCTGGCAGAACTGTTAAGTTTCGCCGCCTTCTTTGCCTTAATCAAACTGATACTACTTAACCATCCCCCAACAAAGGCATACGAAGAAAATGACGCACCGGTAATCCCACCAGAACGTCAACAGATTGAAAATATATGCAAGATAATAAACAGTAATAAACGCGCCTTTGCACTCAATGAAGACGTCGTACTAATCACTTATAGCCATCCTTATTCCAAGGTGATCTACAAATCAGGTCTATCCACGAAAATAAAATGCTCCCTAGTCGACTTAGAGCAATCTTTCCCTTTGGCTTTAATACGCATCAACCGTTCAACTTTAGTCAACCAAGAGCTACTTCAAGTTGGAGATAATGTTGATATCAAAGCGTCAAAGGATAGCCATCAGGTCATCATCAACGTTAAAGGCCAAAAATATGAACTGAAAGTAAGTAATCACTATAAAGACAACTTACTTACTGTCATTTCAAGAGGAAATTAGGAATGAAAACTACCTTAATCACCTGCGCCACCAGCGAAATGGGAAGCGCTATCGCCCAGTCTCTATCAGGTAATCTAGTGTTAGCCGGAAGAAATAAAGATAAGCTGGCGGAGTTGTGCACAAATATGACTGAGAAATGTCACCCTGTTTCTCTTGATTTTAGTGATGATGGCAGCATTAACTCCGCAGCACACGCTATCGCTAATCAAGATAAACTTGATCAAATCGTATTTATTATTCCGAGAATACCGCCATCTCAGTCTATTTTTCCAGACAACGAAACCTGGTTCGATTTGTACCAAAACTATTTCATTCGCCCACTGGGCTTATTGAAAGACTTAGTTGAAAATGAGCGAATTAATCATGGAGCAAAGATTGTTCTCATCTCCGGTTTAAGTAGCAAAAACGCACTATCACATTACAGCACCAACAACTGCCTAAGAAGTGCATGGTTAGGACAAGCTAAAACGATGGCACTAGGACTCGGTGAATTCGGTATTTCCGTCAATACTCTCTCGCTAGGAGGAGTAATGACCGAAAGCTATACCAATAAAATGGAACAAAAAGCGCAAGAAAACGGTGTCAACTTCGAAACGCAAATGCAAAGCGAAACCAATAATATTCCTCTACGTAAATATGCTTCTGTTCAAGACGTTGTTGACGCGGTATCAGCGCTTCTCGGGCCTTTGAGTAATCATATGACTGGGCAAAACATTCTTTTGGACGGCGGTTTTTTTAAAGGTTATTAATCCCGTTTTAGCTCTATCATAACTTTGGGGCGTCCCTTCTTTCTGGCTTAGAGAATCGTTAACTATTCATCGGAGCAAAGATTGGGACGCCAATTCCCCTATTTCCTCGTATTTTTTCAACTTTCCCAACACAATCTCGTATAATTTTTAGTCAAGAATATAAAACCTTATCTTTCCTTGGTTGTTATTGAACGGGCAAAGCAGGATAATATCGGGATCGGAATTTCCTAAATAAATAACTATGACCGAATATCTTTTGTTGTTGGTGGGCACTGTCCTAGTCAACAACTTTGTACTGGTGAAGTTTTTGGGCCTATGTCCGTTTATGGGCGTGTCAAAAAAACTCGAAACTGCAATAGGCATGGGGTTAGCTACAACATTTGTGCTGACCTTAGCGTCAGTGTGCGCGTACCTTGTCGAAAGCTACATTCTCGAACCTTTGGGGCTACAGTATTTACGTACGATGAGCTTCATTCTTGTGATCGCTGTTGTGGTGCAATTTACAGAAATGGTGGTTCATAAGACTAGCCCAACCTTGTATCGCCTGTTAGGGATCTTTCTCCCTCTCATCACGACGAACTGTGCGGTACTAGGTGTTGCGCTTCTCAATATCAATGAGAACCATAACTTCATCGAATCCATTATTTACGGCTTTGGCGCTGCTGTGGGCTTCTCATTAGTTCTGATCCTATTTGCTTCAATGCGAGAACGAATCAATGCGGCAGATGTACCAGCCCCCTTTAAAGGCGCGTCCATCGCTATGATCACAGCAGGATTAATGTCGTTAGCATTTATGGGCTTTACTGGCTTGGTGAAACTGTAATGAGTGCGATCTTAATTGCGGTATTTGCCGTTGCAGCACTGGCTGCCCTATTTGGAGCGATTCTTGGTTTTGCTTCCATCCGTTTTAAAGTCGAAGCGGATCCTATTGTTGACCAAATCGATACGATTCTGCCACAAACCCAGTGTGGTCAGTGTGGTTACCCCGGTTGTCGACCGTACGCTGAGGCCATTGCTAATGGTGACGCGATCAACAAGTGTCCACCAGGAGGCCAAGCAACGATTGAAAAACTTGCCGACCTTATGGGTGTTGAAGCGACCGAATCGGCTCACGATCTCGATGCGGTAAAAACCGTCGCCTTTATTCACGAAGATATGTGTATTGGATGCACTAAATGTATCCAAGCGTGCCCTGTTGACGCCATTGTTGGCGGAACAAAAGCTCTACACACAGTGATTAAAGATGAATGTACAGGCTGTGATTTGTGTGTCGCACCTTGCCCAACTGACTGTATTGAAATGATCCCTGTAGAAACCACTACAGCGAATTGGAAATGGCAATTGGACGCCATTCCTGTTGTTGATATTACCGATTCTGCGCCATCGCAGAATAGTGTGAATTAAGGACTGGTATGTTGTCATTAATCGAACAAATAAAATCTGGTTCACTCTGGGATTTCCCTGGAGGCGTGCACCCACCAGAAAACAAACAGCAATCCATTAGTACGGATATTGCCCGTGCTAGCATTCCTAACGAAATCGTATTACCTATAAAGCAACATATTGGTAAACCTGGCACCATCACGGTTAATGTGGGTGATAAGGTTCTGAAAGGACAAGCGCTAAGCAAATACGATACTAGCTTTATGCTTCCTGTCCATGCGCCAACATCTGGCACCGTGACGGCAATAGAACTGAGAACAACCGCGCACCCTTCTGGCTTAGCGGAAACATGTATCGTCATTCAACCCGATGGTGATGATAACTGGATCGAACGTCAGCGCATTGAAGATTTCACAACACTTTCAGCCGATGAGCTGATTGAAATCATTCGCCAAGCCGGTATTTCAGGCATGGGTGGTGCGGGGTTCCCGACGGCTAAGAAAATTCAGTCAGGCCTAGCTCGCACTGAGGTTCTAATCGTCAATGCTGCAGAGTGTGAACCTTATATCACTGCCGACGATATGCTGATGCAAAAGCATGCTAATGAAGTCATTCAAGGTATCGAAATTGTCGAACATATCTTAAAACCGAAGCTGACTATCATCGGTATTGAGGACAATAAACCACAAGCTATTTCCGCACTTGAAAAAGCCGCAGCGGATAAAGATATCGTCATTAGAGTCATTCCGACCAAGTATCCATCAGGTGGCGAAAAGCAACTGATCAAAATACTGACCAATAAAGAGGTGCCAGCAAATGGCATTCCGGCAGATATTGGTCTTATGGTGCAAAACGTTGGTTCACTGCAAGCGATTAAACGTGCGATTTGCGACGGTGAACCTCTGGTTGAACGTATCGTGACCTTAACCGGTGATACCTTTAAGCAACCTCAAAACGTGTGGACGCTAATCGGCACACCAGTGCAGGCTCTACTCGATGAATTTGGCTACAAGGCAGACAAAAAGCTACCTCGCCTGATCATGGGTGGCCCGATGATGGGCTTTACCTTGCCGCATGCGAATGTGCCTATAACTAAAACGGCGAACTGCATTTTGGCGCCAACACGTAAAGAGATCTCACCGAATCAATATGAGATGGCGTGTATTCGTTGCGGGCAATGTGCGGAAGCTTGTCCGGCCTCTTTGCTCCCTCAGCAGTTGCAGTGGCATGCGAAAGCAGAAGAGTTTGATAAGTGTGAAGAGCTAAACCTCAAAGATTGTATCGAGTGCGGCGCGTGTGCGTTTGTCTGCCCAAGTGAAATTCCACTGGTTCAATACTACCGTCAAGCAAAGGCTGAGATCCGAACTCGCAAAGAAGAAGCCGAAGCGGCAGAGCGAGCCAAAGTACGCTTTGAAGAGAAGAAAGCGCGCATGGAGCGTGATAAAGCGGAACGTGAAAACCGCTTTAAGAAAGCCGCCGATGATCGCCGTAAGGACATGAAGCAAAGCGGTGGTGATGATGCCATTGCCGCTGCTATCGCTCGTGTCAAAGCTCAAAAAGCGGAAGCGAAGCCAGAAGAAGCTAGCGTTAAACCGGCTGTTGCTGCTGCGATTGCCAAAGCAAAAGCTAAACAAGCCGCAGCCCAGCAATCAGGCAGCTCAGAGCCTGACAATTCAGAAATGGCGAAGTTGCGTGAAGAACGCAAGCGTGAAGCTCGAGAGCGTAAAGCTCAAAAAGCGCAACAAGCTGAGCCAAGTGAAGCATCAGAAGACAAGAAAGATGCGGTCGCAGCAGCGATAGCAAGAGCAAAGGCTCGTAAAGCCGCTCAGCAAGATAGTGAAGCTGAAGCGCCTGCAACAGACAAAAAAGCCGCTGTTGCGGCAGCGATTGCTCGCGCTAAAGCGAAAAAGTCTCAGAGCGAAACACCTGATTCAAGCAACTCTAGCGATAAAAAAGACGCCGTCGCGGCTGCCATCGCCCGTGCTAAAGCACGTAAAGCGGAGCAGCAGGCTGATAAGGTTGAAACTGAATCCGCACCTGTAGATGAGAACAAATCAGACGATCCGAAGAAAGCTGCAGTTGCTGCTGCGATTGCCCGAGCTAAAGCGCGCAAGGCAGAGCAGCAGGTCGATAAGGTTGAAACCGAGTCCGAGCCTGTAGCTGAGAGCAAATCAGACGATCCGAAGAAAGCGGCAGTTGCTGCAGCGATTGCCCGTGCTAAAGCGCGTAAAGCAGAGCAGCAGGCTGATAAGGTTGAAACCGAGTCCGAGCCTGTAGCTGAGAACAATTCAGACGATCCGAATTCAGACGATCCGAAGAAAGCAGCCGTTGCTGCAGCGATTGCCCGTGCTAAAGCGCGTAAAGCAGAGCAGCAGGCTGATAAGGTTGAAACCGAGTCCGAGCCTGTAGCTGAGAATAATTCAGACGATCCGAAGAAAGCAGCAGTTGCTGCAGCGGTTGCCCGTGCAAAAGCGCGCAAAGCAGCGCAGCAGGCTGATAAGATTGAAACCGAATCTGCGCCTGAAGCTGAGAACAATTCAGACGATCCAAAAAAAGCCGCAGTAGCCGCTGCTATCGCCCGCGCTAAAGCGCGCAAAGCAGCGGAACAACAAAAACAATTTAAGGAGAAAGAGTAGTGGCCTTTTTTATTGCCAGCTCACCACACGCGCACAGTCGTAGAAGCACTCCTGACCTAATGAAGTGGGTGGCGCTATGTGCGCTACCAGGTCTCATTGCCCAAACCTACTTCTTTGGTTGGGGGACAGTGATTCAGTTGCTCCTTGCTATCATCATAGGGCTAAGTTTAGAGGCCCTAGTCATGGTGCTGCGAAAACGTCACCCTATGTCAGCACTACGTGATAACAGTGCTCTCGTCACAGCTTGGTTACTCGCGATTGCCATCCCTCCCCTGTCTCCGTGGTGGGTCATTACCATAGGTTTAGTCTTTGCTATCTTAATCGCAAAGCACCTCTACGGTGGTATTGGTCAAAACCTCTTTAACCCAGCAATGGTGGCCTACGTCGTCCTTCTGATCTCCTTCCCAGTACAGATGACGAGTTGGGTATCGCCAAATGAGTTGCAGGCCTCTTCAATTTCAATGGGAGATGCCTTCTCTCTCATTTTTACTGGCTTTAATTTAGATGGCTTATCACTACAGCAGATCCGCGCTGGTATTGATGGCATTACAATGGCAACCCCGCTAGATGCCTTTAAGACAGCACTTCATACTGGCAGCACAGCAAGTGAAGCTTTGTCTCAGCCTCAATTTGGAGCTTTAGCTGGCATCGGTTGGGAGTGGGTCAACTTGGCTTACCTTGTTGGTGGCCTCATTTTAATCAAACTGCGCGTCATTAATTGGCATATTCCGGTTAGCTTCTTACTCGGGCTGACAGTAATGAGCGGCCTATTTATGCTATTCGCGCCAGGCGAGACAGCATCACCTGTATTGCACCTATTCTCTGGTGCAACCATGCTCGGTGCATTCTTTATTGCTACCGACCCTGTTTCCGCCTCGACAACCGTGAAAGGCCGACTTATCTTTGGTACCTTCATCGGTGCGATGGTGTTTATTATTCGTAGCTGGGGTGGTTTCCCTGATGGCGTCGCATTTGCCGTACTGCTTGGCAATATGTGTGTCCCTCTGATTGACTACTACACCAAACCTAGAACATACGGGCACTAAGGAACATCATGCTAAACGCTATTCGTAAAAATGGTGCGGTTCTCGCGATATTTGCTTGTGCTTCCACAGGTGTGGTGGCACTGACCCACTACTTAACCAAAGACCAAATCCAGCAGCAAGAACAGGCTCAGCTACTTTCAGTGTTGAACCAAGTGATACCTCACAACCTGCACGATAATGACTTATACCAAGCGTGTACCTTGATTACTGACCCGTCATTAGGTACAGATAAACCAATGCCTGTTTATATGGCGACCTTGAATGGCCAACCATCTGCCCTAGCGATCGAAGCAATTGCACCAGATGGTTACAACGGTGCAATCAAGCTCATTGTCGGCATTAAGCAAGATGGTACTGTTTTAGGTTCTCGGATTTTAAGTCATCAAGAAACCCCTGGGTTAGGTGATAAGATCGACTTACGTGTTACAGATTGGATTTTAGGTTTCAACGGTAAAACGCTGACCGAAGAAAACCAATCAACTTGGAAAGTACGTAAAGATGGTGGACAGTTCGACCAATTTACTGGCGCTACCATTACGCCACGTGCGGTAGTAAAAGCCGTTAGAAACACGGTTCAGTACGTCAACGACCACCGAACAGACATTCTCAGCCAACCTCTAAATTGTGGAGGCAACAATGAGTGAACATATAACACTAATTAAAAATGGTATGTGGGACAACAACCCGGCGCTTGTTCAGCTGCTTGGCTTATGTCCACTTTTGGCCGTTTCGTCAACTGTGACCAATGCATTGGGGTTAGGTATTGCCACTTTGCTGGTATTGGTCGGATCTAATGTTACTGTCTCTTTGGTTCGCGATTACGTGCCAAAAGAAGTCCGCATTCCGGTATTCGTCATGATCATTGCCGCACTGGTAACCTGCGTACAGCTTCTGATGAATGCCTACGCGTATGGACTTTACTTATCACTCGGTATCTTCATCCCTCTGATCGTAACCAACTGTATTATCATTGGTCGCGCCGAAGCTTTTGCATCAAAAAATGATGTACTTCCATCAGCGCAGGATGGCTTTTGGATGGGTATGGGTATGACAAGCGTATTGGTATTGCTTGGTGCTATGCGCGAGCTCATTGGCAATGGCACTTTATTTGATGGCGCTGATCTCTTGTTAGGAGAATGGGCCAAAGTATTGCGTATTGAAGTGTTCCAATTTGATAACAGCTTCTTACTCGCTCTACTCCCACCTGGCGCATTCATTGGCGTCGGTCTACTCATCGCACTAAAAAACATCATCGATAAGCAGCTCGCTGCCCGTCAGCCAAAACAAGAAAAACCAGCGATAGAACGAGCACGAGTGACCAATTAATAACAATAACTGACACTGGAAAGCAGCCTCAACATGAACAAAGAAAAACGCCGAGAGATACTTGAGCGGTTAAGGGCCGATAACCCACACCCGCAGACTGAGCTCAACTGGAGCACGCCTTTTGAACTACTGATTGCTGTTTTGCTATCAGCTCAAGCCACTGATGTTAGTGTGAACAAAGCAACCGATAAGCTTTATCCTGTTGCGAACACACCACAAGGGCTGTTTGATCTCGGTGTTGATGGCGTTAAGGAATACATTAAAACCATCGGCCTATTTAACTCCAAAGCAGAGAATGTCATTAAGACATGCAAAATCTTATTAGAACAGCATGGCGGAGAAGTCCCTGAAAACCGTGAAGCGTTAGAAGCTTTACCTGGAGTCGGACGTAAAACGGCTAACGTCGTACTCAATACTGCATTTGGCTGGCCAACCATTGCAGTAGATACTCACATTTATCGTGTATCAAACCGTACTAAGTTTGCGATGGGTAAAAACGTTGACCAAGTTGAAGAAAAACTGCTGAAAGTCGTACCCAAAGAATTCAAGATCGATGTGCACCACTGGCTAATTTTACACGGTCGCTATACTTGTGTGGCGCGTAAGCCTCGCTGCGGCAGCTGTATCATCGAAGATTTGTGTGAATTCAAAGAAAAAGTATATCCAGAAAATTAGGAGAGCGAGCAATGTCAAACGGACGTATTCTACACACTATGCTACGCGTAGGTGATTTAGATAAATCAATCGAGTTTTACACCAAAGTCATGGGGATGAACTTACTTCGCACTAACGAAAACAAACAGTATGAATATACCTTGGCTTTTCTCGGTTACGGTGATGAATCTCAAGGTGCTGTGATCGAATTAACCTATAACAGGGGCACAAGTGAATACGATCTCGGCTCTGCTTTTGGTCATATCGCAATCGGCGTTGATGATATTTACTCCACTTGCGACACTATTAAAGCCGCTGGCGGCAATGTGACTCGTGAGCCGGGCCCTGTAAAAGGTGGGTCGACTCATATTGCCTTCGTCAAAGACCCAGATGGCTACATGATTGAGTTAATTCAAAACAAATCAGCATCTGCAGGTTTAGAAGGTTAACCTTCGCATCCAATCCAAAAATAAGACAGTGCTCTACTGTCTTATTTTTTAAGCTTTACTTGATAATGATTATCATTTAATCTCAAGCTATTCGAATAGAGGAGATGAAGACATGGGTATTGCAGAGTGGGAAAAACATACATTGCTTGCAGATATGGCAATGAATGATGAGGATCACTTACGCAGCATTCTACATTATCAGCAAGCACTGACGATTAGTGAACGAATCGGAGATGCTGAAGAGATTGAGGTAGAAGATCGCCTGATGATTTCCGTCATCTCTTGTCACAACATGGCGATGTTTTGGCGCAACATCGGCGACATCAAGTATGAGCTGAAATACCTACAACTCGCCTCTGAAAAAGTCCTCACTCTGGTCCCGCAATGTCCAAACACAGATTGCGATGCCTTCATTGATTCAATGGGCTGCTGTAAAAAGGCATTAATCGAATTCATGAAACGCCATCCAAATCCTAAGATAGCGCAACTTGTGCAAGATATAGATACTGCGACCAACTGCAATCTCATCGCCAAATTCAAACTCAATTAAAAAGAGCCAGCATTGCTGGCTCTTTTCCTATCTCTTCTAAACTTGGGTTCGCCCCAAAGAAATCACTACTCGTCGGTTACGATCTTTGCCTATCGGTGACGCATTGTCATCGACAGGTCGACGCTTACCATATCCTTGAACCTGAATACGATCTTCAGGTAGTCCAAGTGATTTGAAGTAGTTTTGTAATACTTCAGCACGGCGCTCTGAAAGGTTTTGGCTCGCACTCTTACTGTCTTCAGAGTCGGTATACGTTGAGACCAATACCAAGTCGATATCTTGGTTATGACGAATGTATTCTGCGATTTGTGCCAGTCGTTTTTGCGACTGTTTGTTGAGTTCTACGCTGGTTCGATCGTAGTGAAGAATAGTAAAAGCGATGTCTTCAAAACTGTATGGCAACAAATTGGCAATACAGTCACTAAACACATTGTAGGAGCTTTGAAACAACACGGAAGACAAGGCGACTTCCACACGCTCATTGCGGCTCTGCCACTCTTGATAACTAAACGTTGGGTAACGTCCTTTCTCTAGTTCACTTAAAATACTCCAAGCCGTTTGCCCACCAACGTAACCATCAAATTGTTGGAAGAAACGAATATTAGTAATTCGGCTCGCTCCCTCACCTGGGCGCCATGAAGGTGGCATGGAGATCAACGACACATCTCGGGTTTGGCCCATCGGTCGTTTCATTTTAAGTTCAAAATCTAAGTTAATTTTCTTGCTCGCATGCGAAGAGAACACTGCGTCACCATAATTGGGGATTGGGTGAACCATACGGCACTCTAACGGCGTGTTTGCAATCATCTGCCATTGTGATTGCTGAGGCGCGGCAACATATCGGACATCCATTGCAGCAGCATGTCCTGCAATTGTCGTCAGTGTTAATGTTAGTCCTGTTGCAAACAGCTTTTTCATAGTGTGTCGATTCTCTTTTACAGCATGATTCGAGGCGGGATTTTGCCGCACTCTATAAAGACGTTAATCATAATGCAAGAAGCTCGCCAATCTCCCTATTGCCCTGGACAAAGAAGGAACAAACAAATCTATCAATAAAGCTTTGTGATTAATTCGACAATGCGGTTTTGCTTGCTTAAAGAATCTGCAATAATGCTGCCCTTGTCACATAATATTAGACCAACATGACTGTAGAAAACGAAGCACTGACGCTTAAAAAACGATTTCGAGGCTATTTCCCGGTAGTCATTGACGTTGAGACCGCAGGGTTTAACGCCAAAACTGATGCACTATTAGAAATCTGCGCCGTAACCCTTAAAATGGACGAGAACGGTGATCTCCAGCCTGCTTCAACTATTCATTTCCATGTTGAACCCTTCGAAGGTGCAAACCTTGAAAAAGAAGCGCTCGACTTTATTGGCCTACGTGACCCTTTCAGCCCACTTCGCGGTGCTATCCCCGAATCTGAAGCCCTCAAAGAAATTTATAAGCTTGTACGTAAAGAGCAAAAAGCCGCTGATTGCGGCCGTGCCATCATTGTCGCGCACAATGCCACATTCGATCATAACTTTGTTATGGCCGCGAGTGAACGTAGCAAGTTAAAACGCGTCCCTTTCCACCCCTTCGCGACGTTTGACACGGCAACACTAAGCGGACTGGCTTACGGCCAAACTGTATTAGCTAAAGCATGTAAAACCGCTGGGATGGATTTCGACAACAAAGAAGCCCACTCTGCCTTATATGACACACAAAAAACGGCAGAACTTTTTTGTGGCATCGTCAATAAATGGAAAGCCCTTGGTGGTTGGCCACTGATTGAAGCCGATGCTGAAAATAATAATGAATAAGTAAACACAACAAACGAGAAAACTATGAATCCTGTTGTAATTTCCGTATGTATCATGCTGGTACTAGCACTGATGCGCGTGAATGTCGTTGTCGCTCTGACATTCAGTGCCATTGTCGGTGGTTTAGTTTCTGGTATGAGCCTTAACGATGCTGTCTCTGCATTCGAAAGTGGCTTAGGTGGTGGTGCAACCATCGCACTGAGTTATGCAATGCTTGGAACTTTCGCTGTTGCTATCTCGAAATCAGGTATCACTGACCTTCTAGCTAACAGCGTAATCAAACGAATCCACGGCCAAGAAAACGGCGCAGCTTCGACTGGCCTAAAATACGCAGTGCTAATCGCATTGGTGCTGGTCACTATGTCTTCACAAAACGTAGTTCCTGTCCATATCGCCTTTATCCCCATTTTGATTCCACCTCTTCTAGGCGTATTCGCAAAGTTGAAACTAGACCGTCGTATGATCGCCTGTGTCTTAACTTTCGGCCTTGTTACTCCTTACATGGTGTTACCTGTTGGTTTCGGCGGTATCTTCTTAAACAATATCTTGCTAAAAAACTTGCATGATAATGGCCTAGAAAACGTCGTTGCGAGCCAAGTTCCGGTCGCGATGCTGCTACCTGCTGCGGGCATGATCTTTGGTCTACTGACTGCGATTTTCTTTAGTTACCGTAAGCCGCGCGAGTATCAGGAGACTGAGCTTACTCAAGTGACTCAAGAAACAGCAACTATCAACAAGAAGAACATCCTAGTCGCTGCGCTAGGTATTGTTGCAGCGCTTTCTGTACAGCTTTCTACCGGCTCGATGATCATCGGTGGTCTTGCTGGCTTCATGGTGTTTACTTTTGGTGGTGTTATCGCATGGAAAGAGACACACGATGTCTTTACCAAAGGCGTTCATATGATGGCAATGATTGGTTTCATCATGATTGCTGCTGCTGGCTTTGCTGCCGTGATGAAGCAAACTGGCGGTGTCGAATCTTTGGTTGAAGCACTAGCTACCAGCATTGGCGATAACAAACCAATGGCAGCTCTGCTTATGCTTGTGGTGGGCTTACTTGTCACTATGGGGATTGGCTCATCATTCTCCACGATTCCAATCTTAGCAACTATTTACGTTCCTCTTGCGGCTGCATTTGGTTTCTCTCCTATGGCAACCATCGCACTTGTTGGCACAGCCGCTGCTCTAGGAGATGCTGGCTCTCCGGCTTCTGATTCAACGTTAGGTCCGACATCGGGTCTAAACGCTGACGGGCAACACGAACACATTTGGGAAACGGTAGTACCTACGTTTATTCACTACAACATCCCATTGATTGTCTTTGGCTGGATTGCAGCGATGGTTCTGTAATCTCGCAAACAGCAATAACAAAAAAAGCTGACTCATTGAGTCAGCTTTTTATTATCTAAAGGAAATAGCGATTACTTCTCGCTATTTTTACCTACGACAGCGCTCAATACAGGCACCATATCTTTCAGCAGCTGCTCTTCAACAGGCTTACCTGAAGAGTCAGTCACGTTAATTGAAGTACGGTTGCCCAAATCACCGAACAAGAAGGTGTAAGTGCCCGAATCTAAACCAATTGGTTTCACACCAATCTCGTTCCAGAATGCATCATCTGGTGTAGCGAATTTCGCTTTCACTGTACCTTGCGACTGGTTACGCTCTTCAATCGTAAAGCCCATATTTGGCAATAAACGAGGAAGGCGCTGCCACAATACATTGTATGGTGTACGAGCGATGATCACAGGGAAGCCACTGCGGTCAGCTCCCATAGTGATTGGGATATGCTTAACCAACTCTTCCGCTTTGCGGGCCGCTTCTTCACGTAAATCTAGGTCGTATCTAGCTGTTACCAAATTCGTCATCAAAGCGTTATAGCGCTCTTTGTTGGTTGCAGTAACAGGCTTAACTTGACCCGCTTCACGCCAATCAATCAATGAGATTTTGAAACCATGTCGACCGCCTATTTTGACGCGTTCTATTTGGTAACGAGCACCGAGTTCAGCATCTTCGTCTTCCGACTTCCAATTTACCCAATCGGTCTCAATGCGTGTTTCTGATTGTTCTCGGATATCAATATCTTGTTCGTCGAGCATCTTAAGTGCAGTTTCCCACACTTTATTCAGCTCATCTTCACGTAGTAACCAAAGCGTCGTTTCGCCTTGTTTACGCTCAGAACGCGCACCAGGGATTAACTCTAGAACTTGTTGCGGTGGACGAATATCGACATCTTTACCAATACCACCAGCGAATTCACCTTGTGGGATCTGGTAGTTAGTATAGAACTGAGGAACTGCGCCCTCTGGAATCTGCCACTCTTCTAGTGCGGGAGTGTCTAGATACTCAAAGTCATCTTTCGCCTGACGGCGTTGAGTTGAGTTGCCAGAACATGCTGTTAAAACAAAAACAGCTAGTGAACTAAGAACTAGCTGGTGCGACAATTTCATTGAAACTCCTGATCAGTAAATGCCGAAGAAAAATCTTCGGCAATTCATCCTAAATTAGTAGATACACGCTTCTGACATTGCTTGAGCCACAATTGGGCGAGCGTTTTCTGACAGCTGTGTCAGCGGTAATCTCAGATCACCATTCGCAATCAGGCCCATTTTGTGTGCAGCCCATTTCACCGGAATTGGGCTTGACTCAACAAACAGATTTTTGTGCAGTGGCATTAAGCGTTGGTTGATAATTTCAGCTTCTTCAAACTTACCCTCAAGCGCCAATCTAAACATTTTCGCCATATCTTCAGCGGCAATATTATTGGTCACAGAGATAACGCCTTGGCCGCCTTGCTTAACAAATTCCAACCCAGAAGCATCATCACCACTTAGTAAGATAAAATCTTCACCACAAAGTTCACGGTGAATTGCAATTCTTCCTAAATCACCTGTTGCATCTTTAAGTGCAACAATGCTTTCGATTTCAGCTAAGCGCGCGACTGTCTCTGGAAGCAAGTCAACCGCAGTACGGCCTGGTACATTGTAAAGGATCTGAGGAACATCGCTCTCTTCAGCAATCGCTTTGTAATGTTGGAACAAGCCTTCTTGAGTTGGCTTATTGTAATATGGTGTTACGCTCAAACAGCCCACAATACCCGAATTATTGAGTAAACGGCTGAATGTTACAGATTCATGAGTTGCATTTGCACCGGTACCTGCAATAACCGGAATACGGCCTTCTGCAAATTCGACAGTCTTTAATACAACCTTGACATGCTCTTCAATAGTTAGCGTTGCAGACTCACCTGTGGTGCCGACAGCAACGATGCCGTCTGTGCCTGCGGCTACATGATATTCGACTAGCTTCTTCAAGCTCACATAGTCGACTTCGCCATCATGATTAAACGGTGTAATTAACGCTACGATACTTCCTGAAAACATGTCCTTCTCCCTCATTTGTTACTTTCTGCATGGTACTGTAAGGCGATTGAAAAAGACAAGCGATTAACCGCGCTTAAATCACCTAATTGAATGAATATTTATCAGATGTTAGATATTTGGCAAGTTACGCCTTTTATTTCCTTACTTGTCAGTACTCGGTAAGGAAATCTCACCTCTAAATTCAATTGGACAAAAATAATTCTAAAGCACGCAAGATGCATTTTTCTGGCGGGCATCTGTGCTAAGCTATCCAATCAATAATCTAAAAATAAAAGTGAGACTATGACTCAACATTTGGTGATTACTGCGGTCGGTGCAGATCGCCCAGGTGTGTGCAACCAAGTTGTTCACCTGGTCACTCAGTCTGGATGCAATATTGTTGACAGTCGCATTGCGCTTTTTGGCAATGAGTTCACCCTAATTATGTTGCTCTCCGGCAATAACGCGTCTGTGACACGTGTTGAAACGACATTACCCCTATTGGGACAAGAGCATAATCTGATTACGATTATGAAGCGAACCTCAACTCACGCACCTCTTGATTCATCCTATACGATGGAAGTATTTGTCGAGTCAAACGATACTCCGGGATTGACCGAACACTTTACTCAGTTTTTTGCAGAGAAAGAGATCGGTCTTTCATCATTGAGTGCTCAGACGATCAGTAAAGACAAAGTCGGAGCTGACAGTGACCAGTTCCACATTGCGATTACCGCCAGTGTCGACTCCGAACGCAATATCATGCAGCTTCAAGAAGAGTTTGATGCCCTTTGCCAAACGTTATCAGTACAAGGCTCACTGAATTTCATAAAGAACAGTCTATAAAAGGAATATTCATGAACACTCTCACTGCCGGCACTCCTGCCCCAGCGTTTTCTTTATTAGATCAAGATGGCAATACCGTAACGCTTGCCGACTTTACAGGTAAAAAAGTCCTGTTTTACTTTTACCCAAAAGCAATGACTCCAGGTTGTACCGTTCAAGCGCAAGGTTTACGTGATATCAAAGCAGAGCTTGATGCGCACAATGTGGTTGTTTTGGGTGTTAGTATCGACCCTGTAAAACGCCTAGGTAAATTTATCGAGCGTGATGAGCTTAACTTTACGCTGCTTTCAGACGAAGACCACGCTGCTGCGGATCAGTTTGGAGTTTGGGGCGAGAAGAAATTTATGGGGAAAGTGTACGATGGTTTACATCGCATTAGCTTCCTGATTAATGAAGAAGGTGTTATCGAGCACGTCTTTAATAAATTCAAGACCAAAACTCACCATGAAGTGGTGCTAGATTACTTAAACGAGAACAAATAACCCTCTTTATATAATCAGCAGAATTAAAAAACGCCAGCATCTCGCTGGCGTTTTTCTTTATAAGAGCAATTAAACGATAAACTTGTTTAAGATCTCATCTTGTTCACGAACATTTTCTGTTTGAACCTGCATCGCGACATTGGCATCTTCCGCAGCATCAGCAACCTGCGTGGATAGGTCTTTAATCTTCACCGTATTGGCGTTGATCTCTTCCGCAACCAAGCTTTGCTCTTCTGCCGCTGAGGCGATTTGCATATTCATATCCGTAATTCGCTGAATCGCGTCTCGAATGCGCTGTAGTGCACCATCCGCTGCCTGCGCTTTCTCAACTGCATCAACCGCTGTGTTTTTACTTTCATTCATCGCTGCAGAAACAGAGCTTGCACCCGCTTGTAGCTGTTCAATCATGCTGCGAATCTCAGTTGTTGACTCTTGAGTACGTTGCGCCAAGGTACGAACCTCATCTGCAACGACCGCAAAACCTCGGCCAGATTCACCAGCACGAGCCGCTTCAATCGCCGCATTCAGTGCAAGTAAGTTAGTTTGGTCAGCAATGTCATTAATTACTTTCAAGATCGTTTCAATATTGGCAGTTGCAGACTCTAACCCTTGAACTTCTTCAACAGCCTGATCGATGCGTGATGAAAGCGTATCAATGGACGCCGTAGTGTCACTCACCACGGATGAGCCATCTTGCGTTGCATCATCCGCTTCACGAGCAGCACCAGCAGCGCCTTGCGCATTGTTTGCCACTTCCGTAGCCGTCACTGCCATTTCGTTCATTGCAGTCGCAAGCTGTTCAAGCTCTTGTAGTTGGCTACGCATCGCTTCCGCCGACTCATGAGAACCTTGCACTGTCATTTCTGTACCGCGAAGGATTTCCGCGCCAATCGCTTTAGACTGCTGAATCTGCTTCTGAAGTGTTTCCGTAAAGGTATTGAAACCTTCTGCTAACTGGGCAAACTCTTTATCGGTATTGGTATCAAGACGCTTGGTTAAATCGCCTTGACCCGATGCCACATCTTGAATTGCTGTATTAAGAACTTCAAGCGGACGCATCAGAACACGAATTAGGAAAGTCAGTAATAGTACGCTGAGAACGACTCCGATCACACCATAGATGATAGAGCTGCTACGCATATGCTCGACAGCCACAAATGCAATGTCTTCATCAACAATGGCACCTATATACCAATTTTCTGAAGGGACTTTCGCAAAACGCACTAGGTAATTAACGCCGTCTTTCTCAAAGCGTTGTACCCCTTCTTTAACTTGTGCTTGCGGTAAGTATTTTGAAAGATTCTCGCCATTATTTTGTGCATCAGGGTGAGCAATTGTCGTACCATCGGCAGTTACAATGAACAAATAACCAGCATCAAGAAGGTTAACGCTGTTAACTAAATCAGCTAAACTACCTAGCTCCATGTCGTAAAACATCGCTCCAACAAATTGGCCACTACCTTTTACTGGCGTACCAATAGAGATAATCACGTTTTTGGTAGAAACATCGATATACGGATCGGTAACCACCAGAGAACCTTTTGCTTTCGCATCTTGATACCAAGGACGAACACGAGGGTTATAATCAGGCCCAACGTCCCAACCATCATCGTTCTCAACAACATAGCCATCATTGTCATAGCCAAAACCTACAGCTAAAAAGCTACTTTTAATGGTCGGTTTTTCAATGATCGATTTTATTTGGTCACGATTATTTGGGGCCAGTTCGACAACTTCTGTAGTCGAACGAGCCAAAGACTTCTTACTTTCCATTTCAGAAACGACGGTATTTCTTACCCCATTAACCATTTCGGTTAAGCTGGTATCAACCAGTATTTCTACTTCTTCTTTTACCGTGTTTAGCTGCGTGATTGATAGCAGCGTCACTGTAACTAGCAGCAATCCAGATGAAGCCGCAACGATCTTCTGGCTAAATTTCATATCTTCCCTCAATTGTCAGTCGTTATTATATTTTTTTTGGTTTTATTGTTATCGCCCTGACTAACGTTTCCTTAAGAAATTTCTTACAATTTCTTACCAGTGTAAATCTAATTTTAAGAAAATATTGCGGAAAACGACAAAAAAAAGCTCCAACCACAAGGTTTGGAGCTTTTTAAGTGATGAGTTAGTTAATTATGAATGTTCAGTATGATCAGATATCACTTCATCTTCATGACTTGGTAATGCATTCCAAACGGCTTTCACTAAGGTAGCTAGAGGAATGGCAAAAAATACGCCCCAAAAGCCCCACAGCCCACCAAACACAAGTACGGCAACAATGATAGCGACTGGGTGCAAGTTGACCGCTTCTGAGAACAAGACGGGCACTAAGACATTACCATCCAGCGCTTGGATAATACCGTATGCAATCAAAAGCCAATAAAACTGCGGTGTTAAACCCCACTGAAACAACCCGACCATCGCCACTGGTACAGTCACAGCCGCAGCGCCAATGTAAGGAATCAGCACAGATAAACCAACTGCGACAGCCAGTAATACCGAATAACGCAAATCAAGAATAGCGAATGTAACGTAGCTCACTCCGCCAACAATTAAGATTTCCATCACTTTGCCGCGAATATAATTGGAAATCTGTTCGTTCATTTCATGCCAAACTTTGTTCGCTAGACGTCGGTTTCGAGGCAATACACCACTCGCCATTTCAATCATTTCTTCTTTATCTTTAAGTAAGAAGAAGACTAACAGCGGCACCAAAATCAGATACACAGCTAAGGTCGCCAAGCTAACCAATGAAGCTAATGAACCTTTCACCACCGTTTCACCCATACCAATAGCTTGGTTTTTCGCGTTCGTTACTAGCGATTCGACAATTTGGAAATTCTCAAGCTCAGGGTAGCGATGAGGGAGCTCTGCGATAAAGCTCTGTAACCCTAAGTACATGGTCGGAATATCATTAATCAAGTTGCCGACCTGAGTCCATATAGTCGGAACTAAGCCAAAGACCGCCACCAGCATCAAGCTACTAAAGCCTAGAATCACCAGCACAACGGCTAAGGTTCTTGGTACACCCAAACGACTCAGTTGAGTTACAGGCCATTCCAGTAAGTAAGCCAAAACAATCGCGACCAGTAACGGTGCGATCAGATTACCGAAAAAGTAGATGGTGATAAAACCAAATAGAAGAATTGCAACAAGACTAACCGCGTGCGGATCAGAGAAGCGTCGTTTATACCAACGACTTACCATTTCAAACATTCAACAAAGTTCCTTAGTCACGTGCATACAAAAGTGGTCATCCATTTCTTCTTGCGAAAATTCAAATGGTTGCTTTTGAAGAAATTTCTTAATATCTCGCATCGAATTGGGATCGCGAATCAAAATGCAGCATTTTTCACCAACCTGTAATTGATTAGTGTGACGCTTAGCAAGTAACAGTGCCAATGGACAACGCTCTTGACGTAAATCCAAAATATTCAGTTCCATTCTTTCGCTCGATGCTTATCATGGTGGTATTGTATAGTGTTTTTTTAGATGCGTCAGTGTTAATCAAAATATGCGTAACAACTTTGACTAACCTGTGACGTACTCAAATAACTCACCACTTCAAGATAGGATTATCTGAGGAAACCATCTTTGTTATCGAGTGTCAAAGGTGTGTCTGCCTAAACGCAGTTTCCAATAAGGCAAAGTAATCAACGGAGTATCATCTTAATTCTATGTTTAAACGTACGCGTTCAATGGTCTGCCTTTGTGTCGCAACGGCACTAAGCGCCCCTCCTGTAGCTGCCAATAGTGTCGAACTTCCTGACATCGGAACAACGGCCAGTAGTACCCTTACTATAGATCAAGAACTTATCTATGGTGACGCTTACATGCGTATGTTGCGCTCAAGCCAGCCTATCGTAAATGATCCAGTGCTCAACGAATATGTGAGTAGCCTAGGCCACCGTCTGGTCGCCAATGCTGATGACGTAAAGACACCATTTACTTTCTTCATGATCCGCGACAAAAATATCAACGCCTTTGCGTTTTTTGGTGGTTATGTCGCTCTGCATTCTGGTTTATTTCTCCATGCCCAATCTGAAAGTGAACTCGCATCAGTCGTCGCTCACGAGATTGCACACGTAACGCAGCGCCACCTAGCACGAAGTATGGAAGATCAAGCACGCCGATCGCCTGCTACGCTAGCCGCTCTTGCGGGTTCATTGCTGCTTGCTATTGCTTCTCCTCAAGCCGGGATGGCTGCGATTACGGCAACAACAGCAGGAAGCATGCAAGGGCGAATTAACTACACTCGTAGTAACGAAAAAGAAGCAGATCGATTTGGTATTTCAACCTTAGCTAAGGCTGGATTTGAAGTGAATGCGATGCCAAGGTTCTTTGGCCGTTTAGCCGATGAGTACCGCTATGCCAGCAAGCCGCCACCAATGCTACTCACTCACCCATTGCCAGAAGATCGAATTACAGACAGCCGAGCCCGGGCTCAAGGCTACCCAGCTAAGCGAGTGGAACCATCTCTGGAATACAACCTCGCCCGTGCTCGTGTTGTTGCTCGCTACACAGGGATTCAAGCCAAAGCCGCCATGGATTGGTTTAATCGTACAGAGAAGAAAGCAGCACCCGCATTAAAACCTGCGTTCCAATATGGCCGTGCATTGGTTCACTTAGATAACAATGAGTTAGATGAAGCGAACGCTCTACTACAACCTCTAATTCAAAATGACAGTGGAAACCATTTCTATATTGATGCGATGTCAGATCTCTACCTTGCTAAGAAACAAGCGGAAAAAGCGCAAACTATGTTGGAACGCGCTGAGAAATCGACACCGAATAATCCTGTCATCACCATCAATTATGCAAATGTGCTAATCAAGCAAGAAAAGAACGAAGAAGCGGTTAGAGTGTTGCAGCGTTATACCCATGATTATCCAAACGATGTGAATGGGTGGCATTTACTGTCAGAAGCCAGTATTCATTTAGGCAACAGTGATGAAGATTTAGCCGCGCGTGCTGAGATTTTGGCACTGAAGGCAAACTGGAACAAAGCTATTCAATATTATACTCAAGCAAGCCAAATCGCTGAGTTAGGAAGCTTAAAACAAGCAAGATACGATGCTCGAATCGATCAACTGATGATTCAAAGAGAGCGTTTCTTAGCCCTACAATAACAATAGGAGTTACACCATGTCAGTCGTGATTATTCACAATCCGCGCTGCTCGAAGAGCCGTCAAACACTTGCTCTACTTGAAGAAAAAGGCATTGAACCTGAGATCATCAAATATCTAGACACACCGCTCAGTGTCGACGAACTAAAAACACTATATGCTCAGTTAGGTTTGGATTCTGTCCGCGCTATGATGCGCACTAAAGAAGACATTTACAAAGAGCTCAAGTTAGCTGATGCCGGTGACGATGCTCTTTTCACGGCGATGGCTGAAAATCCAAAACTGATCGAACGTCCTATCGTTGTAAACAACAACCAAGCGCGCCTTGGTCGCCCACCAGAGCAAGTCCTCGAGATCCTATGACCTGCCAGCTAGTTGTTCTCTACTACAGTCGCCACGGCTCAACACTAGCGGTGGCGAGACAAATCGCGCGAGGAATAGAGTCAGTTTCTGGATGTGAAGCTCTTTTACGTACCGTGGAAGAGATACATTCTGAAACAGAGTCAACCGACCCGATTGTCCAACTTAGTGAATTAAAGCAGTGTGATGGCCTAGCCATGGGGAGCCCAGTTTGGTTTGGCAACATGGCCGCACCGCTGAAACACTTTTGGGATCAAACCACCGCTCTTTGGGTCGCGGGGGATTTGATTGATAAGCCAGCTTGCCTATTTAGTTCATCATCTAGCTTGCATGGTGGCCAAGAAACAACATTGCAAACCATGATGCTACCTTTATTGCACCATGGCATGATGATTATGGGAATCCCTTACTCAGAGCCTAAACTGCATTCCACATCCAGTGGTGGTACTCCTTATGGTGCGACCACCGTCAGTTCAGGTTCAGGAGCTTTAACTAGCGAAGAAATAGAACTAGCGCAGAGCTTAGGCCAACGTTTAGCAACGACCGCATTAAAAATGAAGGAATCATAACTATGCAAGAGATGCAGCCCCAAACTAAGTTGTTTCGTTTGATGGCCCTTTTTGGCAACCTTGCTCTATTGTCATGGATTGCATTGTGGCAACTCAGCCTTTCACCACATCCGCACATCAGCAGTACAACCCTAGCTATTGCATGGGCAGTACCACTGCTGCTCCCATTACCCGGAATTTTAGCTGGCAAGCCATATACTCATGCATGGGCAAACTTTGTTTTAATGCTCTACTTCCTACACGGGTTTACCATCCTATACATCGATGGCGGTGAACGATGGTTAGCCATAGTTGAGATAGCGCTGACCACTATCGCTTTCTTCGGCAACATACTTTATGCGCGTGCGCGAGGCAAAGAGCTAGGAATGAAGCTTAAGCGCCTATCTAAAGTAGAGAAAGAAGAGAAAGCTCGATTTGAATCGGATTCCTAATCAAGTTTGAAAGATACAAAAAGGGTCTGCAACTGCAGACCCTTTTCAATTCTATAGCAAGCGTTAACTTTGTGTCGTAGCCGCCTCTGAACTTTCTTCCGTCGAGACTTCTTCCAAAACAGGCTCTAATACTTCAGGCTCTTCAACTGGAGCAATATAAACGTAAGGTTTACCTTGCCATTCAAAGACCAAAATTGTCTCAGCAGGGATTACTTCCGGCAGTACCTGAGGCGCCACTTCTGACACTGTTTGTTGAGAGTTCGTTGCATCAATTAAGGTAGCAGGCTCTTGCGCCGTACCCTCTGCCGCTACCGGTAGTGTTGGTACGACAATCGTAGGCTGATCGACCACGCTCTCTAATTGGGAAACAGGAGCAACACGTCGAACTTCTTGCTCAAACTCAGCCTGAGACGAAAGCAAATGAATATTGAAAGTCACCTGGCTGCCTTGGATTTTTACGATATCTAAAGAAGCCACCGAGCTGAGTTTTTTAAGTTTATTCTCTAGTGTAAAGAAACCGACGGCATCATTAAGTTCTGTAAAACGAACCTTAATCGTTTCCGATGATTCACTTGCCACCACAACGGCACTCTTCTTCGCATAGTAATCACTGATCTGATTGACCATCTTACTTGCCGCATCAGAGCCATTGTTAGAGCCGGATAGTGGCGCTTGGCGAGTCACACCAACGGTTGCTGGTTTTTGATCGTATAGCGTCCAACGTAAACTGTTACCTTGAGCCTTAATCACTAAAACAGCATCAACTGGGTAACGCTGACTCGCTTGACCGACAGGCGTTGCAAACCCGCCCCATAAATCTGAAACGGAAACCCCTGTAATATCGTCAAAGTCCCCAACAGGAACTGTCACAGGTAAACCACGCTTTTGCGCTTCTTGCTTCATCTGCTCCAACATGGCGGAGTCAGAATGTTCCCAAACGATATTGCGATCGGCTTGGCTCTCTTCCACCAGCCATACCAACAGGTTAGCACGAGCTGAAGGCCATACTGGTAATTGCGCTTGGCTCAACAGAGAACGAATATGCGGCGCGCTGAAGCCCATTTTAAGTGACTGTGCCCCATCAAGTTGTCCGTAACTGATCTGGGTGAGATATTGGCCACTTTGCTTTAACGCTTTTTGTACCACTTGATTCGATGCCGCACTGCGATCACCAGACGCTCTGACGATGACTTCTTTCATGCCTTCAACACGTGCTTTGGCATCGGCATTGTCCGCCGCTTGGTCTAGTACCACTTCTGTTCGGTACAAATCAACATTGGTCAAAGCCATCGCAGGTAAACCTACAAGTCCTAAAACCAATAAAGCTAAATGACGCATACTCTTCCTAGGGTTCAGTTATTCACTTCAAACGTTGATGATAAGCAACTATCGATATTCGAGCAACTAAAGTACCACCGAAACGAGTCGACGCTGTTCACTTTTACTCGCTTGCATTTCCACCAGCTATGAATAAAAACCGAAATATTTGATCCAGTTCAGATTGCAATCGTTTGGCGTGGTGATAAAATCCCGCGAATTTTATTTTTGTAGAGTAATTACTACTTACCGCCACCTAAAGGAATAACAAGATGAAAAATGCTATCCAAGGTGCTCAAATGCTATTCGTTGCGTTTGGTGCACTCGTTCTAGTGCCTCTTCTTACAGGCCTAGACCCAAGTGTCGCTCTGTTCGGCGCTGGTGTCGGAACCCTTCTTTTCCAATTCGTTACTCGCCGCACTGTTCCAATCTTCCTTGCTTCTTCTTTCGCTTTTATTGCTCCAATTATGTACGGCATCCAAACATGGGGTGTTGCTTCAACCATGGGCGGTCTAATGGCGGCAGGCTGTGTTTACGTGGCAATGGGGGCGCTCATTAAGGTTCGTGGTGTAGAAATCATTCATCGCTTACTTCCACCAGTTGTTGTGGGCCCTGTCATCATGGTAATTGGTCTTGGCCTTGCTCCAGTGGCAGTTAGCATGGCGCTAGGTAAAGTAGATGGCGCTCAAGTAATCGATGCTGATGCCTCTATGGTTATCTCTGTGGCTTCATTGCTAACAACGATTGTACTAAGCGTTTTTGCTAAGGGATTCTTAAAGCTAACGCCTATCTTGGGTGGTATCGTTGTAGGCTACTGTCTAAGTCTTGGCTATGGCATTGTCGATTTTACGCCAGTAAAAGAAGCCGCTTGGTTTGCTCTGCCTAACTTCACGACTCCTGAATTCAATATCAATGCGATTCTATTTATGATCCCAGTAGCTATTGCTCCGGCAGTTGAGCACGTGGGTGACATGTTAGCGATTTCAAACGTTACAGGTAAAAACTACATCAAGAAACCAGGTCTGCACCGTACTATCGCCGGTGACGGGATCGCGACAATCGCAGCCTCTATGGTTGGCGCGCCACCAAACACAACATACTCAGAAGTAACCGGCGCGGTAATGTTAACCAAAGCATTTAACCCAGTGATCATGACATGGGCAGCAGTCACAGCGATCGTATTAGCGCTTGTTGGTAAATTAGGTGCGGTACTGCAAACCATCCCAATGCCAGTCATGGGTGGCATTATGATTTTGCTGTTTGGCTCTATCGCTACAGTTGGTTTGAACACGCTAATCAAAAACAATGTCGACCTACACAAGTCACGTAACTTAGTGATTGTAGCGATTACATTAGTGTTTGGTATCGGTGGTATGGCATTTGGCATTGGCGAGTTTAGCCTACAAGGTGTAAGCCTATGTGGTATTGTCGCAATTATTCTTAACTTAGTTTTGCCAAAAGATTTGGGTGAGAACCACGTAGTGGATAACGCGCAGATGGAAGAAGAAGCTAAGTAGAAACTAGAGCTGAGATATTCGAAGGGTTGGTGCTTTGTGCCAACCCTTTTTTATTGCTACGAGTTCAAGAGTAAGGTTACTTTTAGGTGAACTAAAAACTTAAAGAGATTCCCTACTCCCTCATTCTTCAGTTTATGAAATGACGAGGTAAAACCAACTTAGCCGCATAAATCAACGAATTGTCCACGTGTAAGCATCGCTAGATCTTGTGGTGCAAGTTCAATCTCCAAACCGCGCTTACCCGCACTCACACAAATCGTCTCTTTCTCTTCCGCACTGCTATGAATAAACGTCGGCAACGCTTTCTTTTGACCTAACGGACTAATGCCGCCCACCACATACCCTGTCGTTTTCTGTGCAATCTCTGGATTCGCCATTTCAGCTTTCTTCGCCTTAGCTGCCTTCGCTGCTTGCTTAAGGCTCAGTTTCTGATCGACGGGAATAATTGCCACAGCCAGACTCTTAGGCTCACCATTTAAACTAAACAACAACGTCTTAAACACCTTAGCTGGATCTTGGCCTAAAACCTCTGCCGCTTCTAAGCCATAGCTATCAGCACGTGGGTCATGCTCATACTGGTGAATAGTGTGAGGAACTTTTTTCTTTTTCGCGAGATTAATAGCAGGAGTCATACTCCCTCCTGATTGATAAAAACAATGCTAATACAAACAAAAAGCGCCACTCCGAAGAGTAGCGCTTTAGCTTAAAGAGATTTATAAGTTGGCGTCAACTTACTTGTAAACGATCTGGCCTGATGGCGCATATTTGTTTACATCTACTGGGCTGTTTGCTTCTAAGTACTCTTTTAGTACTTCAGCATCTACAAAACCAGTGTTAACGTGACCAGGGTGGCCAGTCAGTTTAGGGTAACCATCACCACCAGCAGCGTTGTAGCTTGGTACAGTGAAACGGTAAGTTTCGTCTAGACGAAGCTGTTTACCACCGATGAATACTTGAGATACTTCACCGTTAGCTACTGTCATAGAAACACCAGCAAACTGAGCGTATGCACCAGAATCAACTGGTTTAGTCGCAACTACGTTCAGGTAATCTAGAACTTCTTGACCCGTCATGTCTGTGTAAGTCAGGATGTTTGCAAATGGTTGTACCGTTAGCACATCTTTATACGTCACTTCACCGCCTTCGATAGAGTCACGAACACCACCAGAGTTCATTACCGCGAAGTCAGCTTTTGCACGCTCCATGTGAGCAGTAGCAATTAGACGACCTAGGTTCGTTTGTTGGAAACGAACTACGTTACGGTCACCTTCAAGCTTACCGTTAGTCTCAGCAATCTTAATGTTTAGCTGAGCTTGGCCTTGCTCTTGGTATGGACGTAGGAACTCTAGAAGCTCTTGGTCTTGTGCGATTTCATCTTCGATAAGAACGCGCTGTTTCTTACCGTCGATCTTCACTTTCTTCTTCAGGTTCACTGGAATCAGGTCGTAGCTTACCATTTCTAGTTCGCCGTTACGGAATTCGTAATCTGCGCGGCCTACGTATTTACCCCACTCGTGAGCCTGAACGATGTAAGTACCGTTTTGTACGTCTGGCTTACATTCATCAGAAGGCTTGAAGTTTTTCTTAACAACGTTTGGCGCTTCCATACAAACAGGTTCTTGAGAGTGACCACCAACGATCATATCTAGAGAACCTTCATCTAGGTAACGAGCAAGTGCTACATCACCAGGAGCATTAATGCCACGTTGACCATTTTCGTAGTGACCCATGTGAGTCACAGCGAAGATCAAATCTGGTTTTTCAGTTTTTTCCAGCTCAGCGATCAGCTTCTTCGCTTCTTCTTTCGGGTCGCGGAAATCTACGCCACCGATAAACTCTGGGTTACCAATTTTAGCCGTATCTTCTGTCGTTAGACCGATAACGGCAATCTTGATGCCTTGCTTATCAAACATCTGGTACGCTTGGAACATGCGCTCGCCAGTTTCTTTGTCGTAGATGTTTGCAGAAAGCATTGGGAAGTTAGCCCAGTCAATTTGCTTTTGTAGAACATCTAGAGGGTTGTCAAATTCGTGGTTACCAAGTGCCATTGCATCGTAGCCAATTTTGCTCATACCCTTGAAATCTGGTTCAGCGTCTTGAAGATCAGACTCTGGAACACCTGTGTTGATGTCACCACCAGAAAGTAGTAGTGAGCTACCGCCTTCTGCTGCGATTTCAGCGCGTAGTTCGTCAATTAGCGTCTTACGAGCAGCCATGCCGTACTCGCCGTATTTATTCTGCCAGAAGCGACCATGGTGGTCGTTAGTGTGAAGAACGGTTAGCTTATAGGTTTTATCTGCTTCCCACTCATGCTGAGGTGCTGTTGCACAACCCGCTAGAGTAGCCAGGATTGCTGCGCTAATTGCGCTTTTTACGATCAGGCCTTGCTTCATTGTCATACCTTTTGAACTTTTTAGGATTTCCACTGCTTTTTCTTACTGCTCTTTATGAATAGACACATTCGGGGGAAAAAAACCGAAAGAGTAGTAAAACTTGAACTAGTTTAAATTAACCTAATTTACCTGACACAGCGTTTTCATATTTATGTCGTATGGATCACCTAAATAAACGTTTAAATGTGTAACAAATCGCCAAGGTTGCACCCCATTTATCAAACGATCACAAGCAAACGTTTTCATGTGCTTTCGAGTCATTTGTGAACTTGGTTAACCATTCAACAGATTATGATAACGAGAGAAAATTCCTTTTCACTTTCAGTGCGTTATAGATATGTTATAACATTGCAATGACTCATCGAAACATCCATTTTCCCCACTATTTTTGAGTATTACAGAAATAAAAAAAACCGGCTAAATGCCGGCTTTTATAATCACTGACAAGGAGCTTACTTAATATCGATGTGCTCAAAACCTTTGATGAGATCATCTAACGCTTTCATTTGCGCTAGGAATGGCTCTAATTTGTCCAGTGGCAGTGCCGATGGACCATCACAACGAGCTTGATCTGGATTTGGGTGTGCTTCAATAAATAGACCCGCAATACCTGTCGCCAAACCAGCTTTTGCTAATTCGACAGTTTGCTCACGACGACCACCAGATGCAGCACCTGAAGGATCACGCATCTGCAAGGAGTGCGTTACATCAAAGATGATTGGGCTACCGTTAGACGCTTTTTTCATTACACCAAAGCCCAGCATATCAACGACAAGGTTATCGTAACCCATACATGAACCACGCTCACAAAGGATAATGTTCTCATTACCACATTCACTGAACTTATCCACGATGTTACCAACTTGGCCAGGGCTCATGAACTGAGGTTTTTTCACGTTGATCACTGCACCAGTCTTCGCCATCGCTTCAACTAAGTCTGTTTGACGAGCCAAAAATGCCGGAAGCTGGATAACATCAACCACATCTGCAACAGGCTGAGCTTGCGCTTCTGTATGAACGTCAGTGATGATTTTTACACCAAAAGTATCTTTCAGCTCTTGGAAGATTTTCATACCCTCTTCTAGACCTGGACCTCGGTATGAATGAACAGAGCTACGGTTAGCTTTATCAAAAGACGCTTTAAACACGTATGGGATGCCTAGCTTTTCTGTCACTTTTACGTAGTGCTCACAAATCTGCATTGCAAGATCGCGAGACTCTAATACGTTCATACCGGCAAATAGCGTAAAAGGCTTATCGTTAGCTACTGGGATATCACCAACGTGGACAATCTTCTGTTCCATGTTCTTCTCTCTTAATTTTGTGCGCCCAAGAGTGGCACGCTTAGTGTAAAACCACCTGAGTCGTACTCATGGCGTTTACTTGATTTTTTAATAGCTCTGACGCAGGGTCATCAGGACACTGGTCGATAAAGTATTGGTAATCAGACAAAGCGATTTGATGACAATCGAGCTGCTGATAGATAAAACCACGATCCCGAATCTCGTATGGATCATCAGGTACAAAGGTCAACGCCAAATCAGTACATCTTAGTGCCAGAGTATAGCGCTGCTCACGCAATAGAGCACTTTTGAGTAATGCTAACCAACGACCTATTACTGTTGGATTATCTGTCTCTTTCAGATGGCTTGGTTTGAGTTTAGCTAAAGGACCACTGTGACCAATCAACCACGCCGTTAGCGTCTTCTCTGATACATATTCACCGTTAAATGGATTCACATACTGTGTGGGCGCATCATACCAATCTAACTTGATTAAGAATTGGCTTGGAAAAGTCACCCCTTTGATAGGGAATCCCAACTTACGGCCTAAATAGAGCAAAATAGCCCCTAAACTCACCGGAATACCTTTGCGGCGACGTAGCACCTGATCGATAAATCCATTCGACGATTCGTAGTAAGCGTCTTGATCGCCTTTAAAGCCCCACTCGTGATAAAACAATCTGAGCAACGAGTCGAATCGCTGCATCTCATTAGTTTCATGAACTAGGCTCAATTCAGCCTCTTGCAGCAATCGATTCAACTCTGCCTCAGCCCAATGAACTTCGGTCTCAGGGTTGACCGCTCTATTCAGTACTAGAGCCCCTTCCGCCAGTTCCATTGCGTCAAAGTCCTCATCAAATAACTCAAGCATTATGGATGACCTACTAAATTAACTAAATAGAATCGGGGTTTTGCTCACAGCAATCTTACCTGCCATTGCCAACCAGCCTAGTGCGCCGAAAAATGAAAACGTTCGTAGTAACTTGTTTTTACCTAACTTCAAGGCAAAAAAGCCCAATGCAATATAAGCCAGTACGCAAGTAATCTTCTCTGTTAACCAAGGCGCTGCTGGCGTAAATGGAATAAACCCAGTTAGGACAATTAAGTAGATACCGGAGATCAACAAGAAGGTGTCATTGATATGAGGAAACACTTTAAAAAATTTCTTATCCAACATCTTTGAATTTGCCATCATCAATGCGTAACGAACAGAAAGCAAAGTCGCGCTCAGTGCAATAGTAAGAAGATGGAAATGTTTTAATCCTTCGTACATGATTTATTCTCTTAATTCTTTTGCGGCCATTGACCTACTGTGACGCGGTCGTTGTTGCCGTAATCCTTGAATGTTTCCACCTGGAGATAACCAAGTGATTGTAAAATTTGGCGAACTGCTGAACCTTGATCGTAACCGTGTTCGAACATCAACCAACCTTCTGGCTGCAAGTAACCGATGGCATTCTTCGAGATATGCTTGATATCCGCCAAGCCATTGTCTTCTGCCACCAATGCACTTAATGGCTCAAATCGAACGTCCCCTTGTGATAAATGAGGGTCCGTTTTTTCGATATAAGGGGGATTAGAGACAATCAAAGCAAACTGCGTACCAGCATCAATGGGATCAAACCAACTGCCTGCACGAAATTCACAGTTACGAATATTCAGTCTCTCAGCATTCGAACTGGCTAATTGTTGCGCTTCTGGTTTAAGGTCGACACCCCACACCTTACGCGCTGGCAATTCTGACGCCAACGCTAATGCAATCGCACCTGTCCCGGTGCCTAAATCTAGAATATCACCTTGAATTTCCACCGCCTTTTCCAAAGCAACTTCCACAAGTCGTTCTGTATCTGGTCGTGGAATAAGCGTACTTGGCGCCACTTGCAGCGGTAAAGACCAGAACTCTCGTTCACCCACGATGTAAGCGACTGGTTCACCTTTCAATCGACGAGACAGTACCAACTCAAACTGATTCAATTGCTCAGCATCAAGTTTTTTGTCTGGCCACGTGAGTAAAAAGGAGCGAGGTTTGTCTAGAGAATGGCAAAGTAGTACCGCCGCATCAAGAGAGGGCGAATCACTGCCGCTCTCCTGAAGTTGCATGACGGCTTTCTTTAGTGTGTTTTCAACACTGTTTTCAGCCGACATCAATTAGTTGTTCTCTGCAAGTGCCGCTAACTGATCCGCTTGGTGCTCTTGAATCACAGGATCAACCAAACTTGCCAAATCACCTTCCATCACTTCGTTTAGGCGGTAAATCGTCAAGTTGATGCGGTGATCAGAAACACGACCTTGCGGATAGTTGTATGTACGAATACGGTCACTTCGGTCACCCGAACCTAATAGGTTACGGCGGGTATCCGACACTTCAGCAGCACGTTTTGCTTCTTCTGCTTGAATAATACGCGCAGCAAGAACCGCCATCGCTTTTGCTTTGTTCTTATGCTGTGAACGCTCGTCCTGACACTCAACCACAGTACCTGTCGGTAAGTGAGTAATACGAATAGCAGAGTCCGTGGTGTTAACGTGCTGACCACCCGCGCCTGACGCACGGAAAGTATCGATTTTTAGATCAGCAGCTTTAATTTCTGGAATTTCCGCTTCTGGAATCTCCGCCATGACTGCAACCGTACATGCTGAAGTGTGAACGCGGCCTTGAGATTCTGTCGCAGGAACGCGTTGTACGCGGTGACCGCCAGACTCAAACTTAAGCACGCCGTAAGCACCATCACCGCTCACTTTAGCGATCATCTCCTTGTAACCGCCGTGCTCAGACTCGTTAGAAGACATCACTTCCACACGCCAGCCTTTCTTCTCAGCGAACTTGCTGTACATACGGAATAAGTCACCAGCGAAAATACCCGCTTCATCACCGCCCGCACCAGCACGAATTTCTAGGAAACAGTTACGATCGTCATTTGGATCTTTTGGTAGCAGCAAAATTTGCAGCTCATCAGTAAGACGTTCAATGGCTTCTTTCGCTTCTTTGATTTCTTCTTCCGCCATTTCACGCATTTCTGCGTCGTCTTCTTTCGCCATCTCTTCAGCAGCAACAAGATCATCTTGCGCTTGTTGATAAGCTTGGAAACACTTCGTCACTTCCTCTAGTTGAGAGTACTCTTTTGACAATGCACGGAATTTATCTTGGTCACCAATAACATCTGGGTCACCAAGCAGGTGTTGAACTTCTTCGTAACGCTCAACCAGTGTTTCTAGCTTAGTTAGAATCGAGGCTTTCATAGTTTTATTTAACTCAGGTTCGTAATTCGAAGTCTGACACGCTCAGATTAAGCGTCATCTAGACCTAAACTTTGTCTAATGATAGCGAGCTTAGCAGGCTCGCCTTGTTCTGCTGCACTTTGCAATGCTCGGGTTGGAGCATGAATGAGTTTGTTAGTCAGCTTATTACTTAGCTCTAACATCACCTTTTCAGGATCGGCTCCGGCAGCAAGAGACTGGATACTTTTGTTCAATAACTCAGTGCGAATGTCGTCAGCACTGCGTCGATAATCTCGAATGCTATCGACAGCTTGCAACGAACGTAGCCACGTCATAAACGCAGCACTTTCTTCACTGACGATGGCTTCCGCTTGAATCGCTTCAATTTTTCGCTGCTCAATATTACTGTCTACAATCGATTGAAGATCATCAACGGTATAGAGATAAGCATCATTGAGCTCACCCACTTGCGATTCAATATCACGAGGGACTGCGATATCCACCAAGAGTATTGGCTGGAATCGTCTTGCTTTAAGGGCCGTTTCGACCATGCCTTTACCAATAATTGGCAATGGGCTGGCGGTGGAGCTGATCACGATATCCGCTCGAGCAAGATGATCTGGGATTTCTGGCAATCCAATAATGTGCGCGCCAAACTCCTCTGCAAGCGGCATTGCACGCTCTTTAGTTCGGTTAGCAACAATCATTTTCTTACACCCATTAGCTGCGAGGTGCTTCGCAACTAACTCAATCGTCTCTCCGGCACCAACAAGCAATACCGTCGAATCTTCAAGTGATTCAAAAATATGTTTGGCTAGCGTACAGGCTGCATAGGCCACAGAGACGGCATTACCACCAATGTCAGTTTCTGTTCGTACACGTTTTGCCACTGAAAAGGTCTTCTGGAATAATTTTTCCATTGCCGAATCGACGGCTTTTCCTTCACGCGCATCTGAATACGCTTGTTTTACCTGACCAAGAATCTGCGGTTCACCGAGGACCAAAGAGTCCAAACCGCATGAAACGCGCATTAGGTGGCGTATTGCGGCTTGTTCTTCATAAGTGTAAATACTTGGTTTCAGGGCTTCTTGGCTCACCTCATGGAACTGAGACAGCCAGTCAATGATTTTACTTTTCCCCGCCCCTTTCACGTCGCAGTAAACCTCAGTGCGGTTACACGTAGAAACGATAACACTACCGTTAACTATCGGGTTTTCACTGAGCTGCTTCAGCGCTTCAGGTAACTTCTCCGGTCCAAAGGCAACTTTTTCACGCAGTTCAACCGAGGCCGTATTATGATTGATACCTATAGCAAGCAAAGACATGTATCGCGAGTTCTCTGAATCAGATGTGGATAAATAAGATCGGAATTTTACTTGATGGCCCAATTTAATTAAAGGGTATTAGGGATATGTTTTCATTAGTTCGTGATTTCAGTGATATAGTGAGGCCCAACGCAAGGCATAAATTGGACAAAATACCCGCAATGATGACGAATTTTCGCCCTCTTTGGATTTGTATGCTAAGTGCTGTCGTTTTATCCGGCTGTGCCAGCATCGAAACCAGCACCACGAACGTGGAATGGCAAACCCACCAGCAACGCTTAGCTTCAATCTCTGAGTATCAATCCAACGGAAAGTTAGGCTACATTTCGCCAGAACAACGCCAATCGCTCAATTTTCAATGGCAACACGCGCCAAAAGCCAGCCACCTACGAATGACGACCTTCCTCGGACAAACCGCACTTAACATGAAAATAACCCCTTCAGGTGCGAGCGTCGAAACTTATGATGGCCAAAAGCTCTCTTCACCTAATGCTGACGCACTGATTTACCAACTGACTGGTTTAACTATTCCTGTTGAGCAGCTCAATGATTGGCTACTTGGAAAGCCTACTGAAGCCGACGGCTACCAGCTAAACGATACCAATACCTTAGCCACATTAAACAAGCAAATGAACGGGCAACTATGGCAACTTGAGTACCTCAACTATAAAGATGTTCAGCTTGACGGCGTTGTTTTACCTTTACCGCAAAAAATGAAGCTAAAACAAGACAAGACTTCTATCAATATTGTTATTTCTAAGTGGGATTTGAATTAATGATCTCTGAAACCACCCATTGGCCTTCTCCGGCGAAGTTGAACCTATTTCTCTACATTACGGGTCGACAAGAGAACGGTTATCACGAACTCCAAACTTTATTCCAATTCCTAGATCATGGTGACGATCTCGCCATCACCGCCAATGAAAGTGGTGACATTACCCTAACACCGGCTATTCCCGGAGTCGCACTGGAAGACAATCTTATCTGGAAAGCAGCGACAGCATTGCAAAAACAGTCGGGCTGTCAGCAAGGGGCACATATCGAAATAAACAAAGTGCTACCGATGGGCGGAGGTATTGGCGGAGGGTCTTCCAATGCCGCTACCGCACTAGTTGCTCTTAATTATTTATGGCAAACAGAACTGTCTGATGAAGAGTTAGCAGCCATCGGACTAAAACTGGGGGCCGACGTTCCTGTCTTTACTCGCGGTTTTGCCGCTTTTGCTGAAGGGGTGGGTGAAAAACTCACAAAAGCCTCACCAGATGAGAAATGGTATCTTGTTGTTCGACCAAATGTGAGCATTGCAACTGTCGACATATTCACACATCCTGATTTAACTCGAAATACGCCGAAGCGAGAGCTGGCAACACTTCTTGACAGCGATTACGGAAACGATTGCGAAAAAATTGTTCGAATGCTGTACCAAGAGGTTGATAAGCAACTTTCTTGGCTGCTACAATACGCGCCGTCAAGATTGACGGGGACCGGATCTTGCGTTTTTGCTGAATTTTCCAGCAAAAAAGACGCTCAAAACGTCCTCGAAACACTTTCTGACAATGTCTCTGCTTTCGTAGCTAAAGGGCGAAATCTTTCACCTTTACATGAGACCTTGGCTAAGTACCGCTTAGCCCACAAACAATCTATCTAAAAACTGGACGCAACCCTGAGGTTTCCACCGTGCCTGATATGAAGCTATTTGCTGGTAACGCTACACCTGAACTAGCCCAACGTATTGCTGATCGTCTATACATCTCTCTTGGTGATGCAACTGTTTCTCGTTTTTCTGACGGCGAAGTCGCTGTTCAAATCAACGAAAACGTACGTGGTAGTGATGTTTTCATCATCCAATCTACCTGCGCACCAACTAACGACAACCTGATGGAACTTGTAGTGATGATTGACGCAATGCGCCGCGCTTCAGCGGGCCGTATTACAGCAGTTATCCCTTACTTTGGCTACGCTCGCCAAGACCGTCGTGTACGCTCTGCTCGTGTGCCAATTACTGCTAAAGTTGTTGCAGATTTCCTTTCTAACGTTGGTGTTGACCGCGTTCTAACTATCGACCTACACGCAGAGCAAATCCAAGGCTTCTTCGATGTACCTGTAGATAACATCTTCGGTACACCAGTGCTTCTTGAAGATATGCAAGCTCGTGGTTTAGAGAACCCAGTAGTGGTATCTCCTGACCTAGGTGGTGTTGTTCGTGCTCGCGCAACAGCAAAAGCACTAGGCGATATCGATATTGCTATCGTTGATAAGCGCCGTCCACGTGCTAACGTTTCTGAAGTAATGAACCTAATCGGTGATGTTGAAGGTCGCGACTGTGTGATCGTTGACGACATGATCGATACAGGTGGTACGCTATGTAAAGCAGCTGAAGCTCTTAAAGAGCGCGGTGCTAAGCGTGTATTCGCTTACGCAACTCACGCTGTATTCTCTGGCAATGCTGCAGAAAACATCGGAAATTCAGTACTAGACCAAGTGATCGTCACTGACTCAATCACTATGTCTAAAGAGATGGAAGCGACAGGTAAAGTAACGACACTAAGCCTATCTCGCATGCTTGCAGAAGCAATTCGTCGTATTAGCAACGAAGAGTCTATCTCTGCAATGTTCAACTAATCTCAAGATTAGTAACGACTTCAAAAACACCCCTTCTTGGGGTGTTTTTTTATTTGCGCATAATTCAGTTCATCCGCACCTCGCCCGAGGTGAGAAATCTGTGCTATCATACTGCGCTTTTTGAGATTCCAAGAGAGATCCTTACCTTGAGTCAACAGATCAAACTTCTTGTCGGCCTGGCAAATCCAGGGCCTGAATATGCCAGAACTCGCCATAACGCCGGCGCTTGGGTAGTAGAAGAACTCGCGCGCGTCCACAATATCACCTTGAAGAATGAAGCTAAATTCTTTGGGATGACAGGACGCATCATGATGAATGGTCAGGATCTTCGCCTGCTTATCCCAACAACTTTTATGAACCTTTCTGGCAAAGCGATCGCTGCTATAGCGAAGTTTTACCAAATCAAACCAGAAGAGATCATGGTTGCTCACGATGAGCTGGATTTACCCCCAGGTGTTGCTAAATTCAAGAAAGGCGGTGGCCATGGTGGTCACAACGGCCTTCGCGACACCATAAGTAAACTTGGCAATTGCAAAGATTTTTATCGTCTAAGGATTGGTATTGGCCATCCTGGACACAAAGATAAAGTAGCAGGTTTTGTGCTTGGTAAAGCCCCTGCAAAAGAGCAAGAGCTTCTTGATGCCGCAGCAGATGAATCAGTCCGCTGTTTAGACATTCTTATTAAGGATGGGCTATCAAAAGCACAAAATCGTCTACACACGTTCAAAGCTGAATAAGGTTATTATCATGGGTTTCAAATGTGGCATCGTTGGCCTACCAAACGTTGGTAAATCAACTCTGTTTAACGCACTAACTAAAGCGGGTATCGAAGCAGCAAACTTCCCGTTCTGTACTATCGAGCCAAACACAGGCGTAGTACCTGTGCCAGATCTTCGTCTAGATGCCCTAGCGAAAATCGTTAACCCACAGAAAGTGCTACCAACAACAATGGAATTCGTTGACATTGCTGGTCTTGTAGCTGGTGCATCTAAAGGTGAAGGTCTAGGTAACAAATTCCTAGCTAATATCCGTGAAACTGATGCGATCGGCCACGTTGTACGTTGTTTTGAAAATGAAAACATTGTTCACGTAGCAGGTAAAGTATCACCAATCGAAGATATCGAAGTGATCAACCTTGAGCTTGCCCTAGCTGACTTAGATTCTTGTGAGCGCGCAATTCAGCGTAACGCTAAGAAAGCAAAAGGCGGCGATAAAGACGCTAAATTTGAACTGACAGTTCTAGAGAAACTACTTCCGGTTCTAACTGAAGGTGGTATGGCTCGTACTCTTGAGTTATCAAAAGAAGAATTGGCTGCGATCGGTTACCTAAACTTCCTAACACTTAAGCCTACTATGTACATCGCGAACGTGAATGAAGATGGCTTCGAAGACAACCCATATCTAGATGCAGTTCGTGAGTACGCTGAAAAAGAAAACAACGTTGTTGTTGCGGTATGTGCGGCAATCGAATCTGAGCTATCTGAGCTTGATGACGAAGATCGCGAAGAGTTCCTTGCAGACATGGGTATCGAAGAGCCGGGTCTTAACCGCGTAATTCGTTCAGGTTACGAGCTACTAACTCTTCACACTTACTTCACTGCTGGTGTTAAAGAAGTACGCGCTTGGACAATCCCTGTTGGTGCAACCGCACCACAAGCAGCAGGTAAGATCCACACTGACTTCGAGAAAGGCTTCATCCGTGCTGAAGTTGTTGGTTACGACGATTTTATTCAATACAGCGGTGAAAGTGGTGCAAAAGACGCAGGTAAATGGCGTCTAGAAGGCAAAGAATACATCGTTAAAGATGGCGATGTTGTTCACTTCCGCTTCAACGTATAATTCTCACTCAAGTCATTGAGTTTAAAAGCCAGCAGAAATGCTGGCTTTTTTATTATTCAATAAATCTTCGATTACTAAAGCTCCTAAATGAATGTCATTTTGTTATCGGTTTTCGCCCATTAACACGCCTCTTTGTCTAAAAAGAAACCGAACGAGCCGTTTTGGCCAATTTATTCAAAAAAACTGTTGACGGATCTCACTCAACTTCGCATAATGCGCGCCGTTCCCGACGATAAGGCAACAAGTTGTCGAGAGCACAAAACATGGTAATGGCTACGTAGCTCAGCTGGTTAGAGCACATCACTCATAATGATGGGGTCACAGGTTCGAATCCCGTCGTAGCCACCATTCCTAAACACTTTTTCGAAAGTTGTTAGGAATAGATGCGGTCGTGGCGGAATTGGTAGACGCACCAGATTTAGGTTCTGGCGCCGCAAGGTGTGAGAGTTCAAGTCTCTCCGACCGCACCATGTTTTCTCTTCTAATAAAGAAGAAAGGTAATCTTTACGGTTATCGCCTGCAGGTCTATCGCCAAGCGGTAAGGCAGCGGCTTTTGATGCCGCCATTCCCTGGTTCGAATCCAGGTAGACCTGCCATATTCAAAGTGAGAGTCCTTTAACAAAAAGGGTTGTCACATAGAGCGCGAAGGTTTATATTGTCTCGCTCAAAAAGATGGCTACGTAGCTCAGCTGGTTAGAGCACATCACTCATAATGATGGGGTCACAGGTTCGAATCCCGTCGTAGCCACCATTTACTCCCCTGAAAAGGGAACATTACTGGTTTTTACCAATTAATCAGTAATGATTTAGATAGATTCAAGATGCGGTCGTGGCGGAATTGGTAGACGCACCAGATTTAGGTTCTGGCGCCGCAAGGTGTGAGAGTTCAAGTCTCTCCGAC
>NZ_BLID01000002.1:0-47732 GCF_009811315.1 Vibrio atypicus | reverse complement strand
CGTTGAGGTTTTACCAATTCTCTCAATGATGTTAGATACGCGGTCGTGGCGGAATTGGTAGACGCACCAGATTTAGGTTCTGGCGCCGCAAGGTGTGAGAGTTCAAGTCTCTCCGACCGCACCATATCTAATTGGAAATACTTAAACCCAGCTTTTTAGCTGGGTTTTCTTTTATCTGAAGATAATGTCACCTATCCCTACACAAACAAAAAATCCAGCCGAAGCTGGATTTTCTCTTAGTAGTCATGACTTTTAAAATGGCTTAGAACTTACTTCTTTAGCCTAAAAGCCCCAACGCTGAGTTGGGCGCTTGCTTTGCTTGAGCTAATACAGAACTTGAAGCTTGAGTAAGGATCTGAGACTTAGTCAATGCCGTTGTTTCTTTCGCAAAATCAGTGTCTTTGATTCGGCTCTTCGACGCGTTCACATTCTCATTGATATTATCTAAGTTATTAATCGCATGATTGAAACGGTTTTGGAATGCACCTAGTTCCGCACGATGACTATCAACAAACTTCAGGGCTGCATCTACAATTGCTACTGACTCTTGCGCACCACCAACAGAACGAACATCAATGGTATCAACAGTCACCGCTTGTGCATCACCTATATCTAAATCGCCCGCGAGACTGCCTCCAAACGTCGCGACACCTTCAACCGTGTTGTTATCACTAAATAGTTGAAGTTGGCCATCTTCATTAACAGAAGCTTTAACCAAGTCCGTTTGACCATTGATATAAGTGGCAAGCTCTTCAATATCATCGCCGACTTTCGCATTCAGCTCGACATTTTGCTCTTGACCAAATTTATCAGTCACTGTGATTGTAAGATCATTTGCTCCAGCTTGTACGGCCCAGTCTGCATCTTGCCCATTTGCAGCTTGATAACTATTTCCCCCCATCATGGTATTGTCACTGCGCATGTTTTTCATGGTTAGCATTACTGCCTCACCATTATCCGCACCGATCTGGAATGACTTAGTTGCAAATGTACCGTTAAGAAGCTTGTTACCCCCAAAAGAAGTTGTTTCTGCAATACGATTGAGTTCGTCGTTCAACGCAGTTATCTCTTCTTGAATGGCGACACGTTCGGATTTCGAGTTTGAGCCATTCGCAGATTGTAATGACAAATCACGCATACGTTGAAGAATGTTGGTGGTTTCATTCATTGCACCTTCAGCAGTTTGTGCCATCGAAATACCATCATTTGCGTTACGTACCGCGACATCTAAGCCTCGGCTTTGAACGTTCAATCGATTGGAAATTTGTAAGCCTGCTGCATCGTCTTTTGCACTATTGATTTTGAAACCTGAAGAGAGTCTCTCCATCGATAGTTGTTGAGCATTAGATGCGCTATTTAGATGACGCTGAGCTGTCATCGCCGCTACGTTAGTGTTTACATTAACCGCCATAGTGGTCTCTCCTATTGATTTTCCGATTACCGGAATTTCCGTTAAGCTTTCCGACGTCTCGAAAAACCAATTAGTTCTCTCAAAGTACCTTTATAACGACACCGAAATGGTTAACTTTAGAGCGACAAGTGGAAAAATTAACCAAATTCAGGCTATTTCATTGAAAACATGATCAAAGAAATAAATATGAAATTAGATGCTAAAGTTTTCTGTTTTTCGGTCGGTAGTAAAAATCGAATTAAAAGAGTAATGAACTAGAAGATATTAGAGGCTATAACTTCGTGAGTTCGAGTCTATAGTGACTAAAAAAGAAATGACGACATAGGTAAAGGGGAAAGCTAACAACGCTTATAATGCGTAACAGAGGCTTAAATAGCAGGTAAAGAAAAGCCCCTTTTCCTTTGAGAGAACCGGGGCTATAGAGCTAGCCATGCCATGTGGAGATCGAGAGAAATGATCAAAGCTTGGCTATTGTTACATAGACATCACGAATAAGAGACAGGAGTGAGAGAGAGTCTCGTAAACGTTAGCCTATGTTTGCCGTACTCTCTTCATTAGCCCTACGTCTAGGATTACGCTAATGAAGATAGGTACTACTACTGCAATAATGACATCGCAGAGTTTGGCAACTGTTTTGCTTGAGCCAGTATAGATGTACCAGCTTGTTGCAGAATTTGAGCTTTTGTCATCGCCGTTGTTTCTTTCGCAAAATCTGTATCGCGAATTCGGCTGTTTGACGCTTCTACGTTTTCCTGGATATTTGCCAGGTTATTGATACTGTGACTTAGTCGGTTTTGCTTCGCACCCAAGTCTGCACGCTGTGAATCAACATATTGCAGAGCCGAGTCAAGGATACCAACTGCGTTTTGAGCACCACCAACAGAACGAACATCAATGCTCTGTACGGTAGTTTGGACACCAGGACCACCATTTAGACCCAGTTCACCCGCCAGACCACCAGAGATGCTTAAGTCACTCTTAAGCTCAGCCTGTGATGCGAATATTTGCAGTTTACCATCTTGGTCAACAGATGCTTTGAGTACATTTGTTTGACCGTTAATGTAAGTGGCAAGTTCTTCAATATCATCGCCATCTTTTGCAAGAATGTCGATCGATACTGGATCGCCATCTTTGCCAGTAAACTCAAGCTTAAGGTCACGAGCATTAGCCGGTACACCCCAATCTTTATCTTTACCTTGTTCAGCAATAAAGCTTTGACCACCCATACGGAAGTCATCGGCACGAATACTGGTCAATCCCATGATGATCGCTTCACCTGAACTTGCACCAATCTGGAAAGATGCCTCTCCAAACGTACCATTTAGTAGTTTACGACCACCAAATGATGTGGTTTCTGCGATACGGTTCAATTCGTCTTGTAGGGCTGATACCTCTTCATTGATCGCCGTACGCTCTGAATCTGAGTTAGTACCGTTAGCTGATTGCAGTGACAAATCACGCATACGTTGCAGAATCGATGTCGACTCATTCATCGCACCTTCTGCTGTTTGAGCGATAGAGATGCCATCGTTCGCGTTGCGCATAGCCACATCCAAACCACGAGACTGCGCCGTTAAACGGTTAGAGATTTGCAGACCAGCCGCATCATCTTTCGCACTGTTAATCTGTTGGCCAGATGACAAGCGTTCCATTGAGGTATTTAGGTCGCCAGTCGCCTTATTTAGATAACGCTGAGCGGTCATTGCCGATACGTTAGTATTTACTGTAATGGTCATAGTTTGCTCTCCTAGTGAGTTCGCAAGTGCTTGCGAAGCGGCCAGCTTAATCTCATTTGGAAGCACTGACCGTAAATGCCTTGCTAAGCAGATATCTGCTTAAAACTGTTTTTTAACTCTGATATAGATAATTCAAGTTGTGTGCCAAGTTTAAATCTTCAACAAAAATAATTTTAACCATCTGTTTTTCAATAACTTAAATCGTTCCACACTTATCTTTAATATCAGTTTGTTTTTTGTTCACATCTATCGGCAATCGAATTGCCGCTTTCATTGCCACCTGATTGCCATAGTTTCACTACGTAACTTGTCAGAGGCTGTCTTAGCACTTAAGGCATTGCACTTAAGGCTTAAAATCATTAAATATAATTAAATAGGGTTAAATCTTTTGTTTTACCAAAAGCTTGTTGCGATGCTTGAAGCGCTCTTGAATTCTCATTGAACTCAATGATGGCCTCTGCATAATCCAAGTCTTCGAAATTACTTTTCGATTTAGCGAGCGTCATTTCAAAATCTGCATGCTGCTCTTCTTGGATATCGAGCGTATTTAAACGTGCACCGACATCTGTTCTCGCTTTGGTCAAATGAATAAAGGCAGCATGAAACTCTTCTGTTATTTGATGTAGCTTGGCTGTATTAGATGCATCAGACACCGATCCTGATGACAGCTCCAATGCCTCTTTAAACGTTTCAAAAATGCTGTAGCTACGGCGAGGCTCTAACTCAATCGAGTCACCTTTGGTAATCTGCCCTTTGACCTGAATATTGATATCTTCATATTTGATCCCTTTTGCTGGATCAAAAATATCGGCTTGTACGACTGAACCATCTTGCTCCAATTGGTAACCATATTTGCCACCAGGCATATCAACGAATGTAACCTTATAGTTCGACTGGTCATCAGGGTTTAAGTTGGTCGCTCGCTCAAGCAATAACTCTGAAGAATCTTGGAGATCATATTGCGGCGCAAAATCGCCAAACGGATTATCAATTTCCATGAACAGCTTACTGCCAGGGTCATTGATTGGCATTTCTAAGCTATTGGAAATCTTCATTTTCCGTTGGTAATCATCACCGACGTAAACCACGTCCGAATCTTTATCACGGAAGAAAGGTTGATTCTTCGGTTTTGTGCCCGCAAAGATGTAGTTACCAGACTCATCTTGAACGTTAACGAGATTCAGAAAATTGTTTGAAATTTCTTCCATCTCACGGCGTTTCGCTAATCTGTCTTCTGGAGACAAGGCACCATTAATCATTTCCATAACGGTACGTTTTGCTTCATCAGCAAAATCTTCCGCATTTGAAATAATCACTTCATGGTGCTCTAGACGATTTCGAGTCAACACAATTGCTTCGCTGTATTGACGTAGTTGTTCTTTTTGCTGGCCAATATTCTGAATATAGTGAGTCGCCAGAGGATCATCACTCGCCTTCATTAGCTTCTTACCCGATGCTAATTGAGCTTGGTTGTGATGCACCTTATTTTCTTGGCGGCGCAAGTCATTTTGTACCGACTGATAGTTATGGAAGCTCGAAATACGATTTAACATTTACGCCTCCTATCTCAGAGCCAAGATGGTGTTAAAGGTGTCATTGGCCGCCTGCATAATGCGCGACGAGGCCATATAGGCTTGCTGAAACTTCATCATATTTGCTGCTTCTTCATCCAGGTTGACCCCTGAAATTGAAGCAACACGTTCTTGGGAAGCTTCCTTCTCTAAACGAGAAACATCGGTCAAACGTGATGCCGTCGACATTTGCAAACCTACGTTGGTATTCAGGTTGTGGTAAATATCCAAAACTGTCGACTCGCCATCATTGAGCTTTTTATCTGTTTGAATATTTTGCATTTTAAGCAAGTTACCGTTATCACCCTCCGAAGGAACAAGGTTTGCCGTAAACTTATCGTTTGGCAACGCACCGTCAGTTAATTCAAATGTGGTGCCTTGTACTGTCACAGCCCCTTTTGGCGGATACTCTTGCGGCTGCATAAGAATACGCCCTTTGGTATCAGTAACCGCAAATTGCTTGCCGTCTGGCGAAACAATCACTTCAAATTCACGTAAGTCTCCTGCCGACTCAATCGAAAACTTGGCTTTACCCTGAGCAAACGTGGTGGAAGCTTCATAGCTTTGCGCGGCAATTTTTGATGGGTCATTAGTTGCCATCTGCATTTGCGCGGCAGAACTTCGAGTTGGGCGCAAAAGCACTCGCTCTCCAGCCGCCAAATCTTGACGAATTTCAATCCGAATGCCATCCATTGAGATCGCATCATCAACGACAGGTACAATTGACTGCTCACCATTAGGTCTCGTCACGTAGTAATCACCATCATGATATTGAAGCGAGTACTCACCAGCGATCAGTTGGCTGGTATCCTCAATAAATACCGCTACTTCAGCTTGAGATTGAGAGCCAGTAACCACGCGTGACTTAGCCAACACTTCAGAGTTCACATCGGTAAAAATTAAACCACCAATGTTTCCTCGCAAATCAAGGCCTTGAGACTGCAGTTTATTTACATCATATGAAAATGAAGCCGCCATCTTGCCAAGCTCGTCCATGATCTGAGGAATTTTCTCATCACGCATGCTCAGCATCGCACCTAACTTGCCATCAATATCTTTGGTGGTAATGGCTTTAATACCTTTACCTTCGATCATGGCAAGTCGACGTTCATGGACATCGGGGTAACCATCAATCATGGTTAACTTACTTGCTTCGGTACCGGAAACCAGAGTATGCCCATTACCAATATGGACATTGAACCCTTCCGCATTTTTACGTGGCGTCACCGTTACTTTTGTATATTCAGAGAGTTCGTTGATGAGCTTCTCATGTTGATCCATAAAATCATTGTGAGGCCCTGGAGTACGCATCATTAAACGATGAAGATCGCGTATTTCAAGCGCAAGTTGGTTTACTCGCTCTATCCCCAAGTCGAGTTTTTTGTTTGTCACATCCGATTGGCGACGAATGGTTTCATGGAAATCATTTAGGTTTTGCGTTATCAGTGTTGATTTTTCAAGCACAACCTTGCGAGCACCCACATCATTCGGGCTATCGGCCAGCGATTTTACGGCATCAAACCATTCGTTGAGATTTTCTGGGATTTTTTTCGAAGATACTGATGACAGCATATTAGATAGCATTTCTAAGTTAGCTTCATCGTCTACCTTATGAGCGTAGCTCGTTGTCGACATGTTCAGTTCGTTAACGGCAAACTGGTCCCATGAGCGGCGAACTTTTTCCACATGCACGCCCATGCCATAGGATTCCCCGCCAAACTGGCGTGGCATATTTGTGCCTTGTATCACCGACTGGCGACTATAACCCTCTGTATTTGCGTTAGAGATGTTATGGCCTGTGGTGTTAAGTTGTCTCTGAGCGGTTAGGACACTTTGTGAACCTAAACCCAGTAGATCAGACGCCATATTGCCCCCAAGAAACCTTTAAAAATCAGTATTAACTGAACATACGGTTTAATAATTGCAATATGTGTGCCAAATATAAGAAAGGAGAATTAAGGCAATAAAAAATCACCCGAAGGTGACTTTTTACATTTGATCAATTTTAGCTTTTACGCGCAGTACCTTATCAGCGTAATTCGGATCAGTCGCATACCCTGCTTTGTGGATACCACGAATGAATTGTTCATCGTTACCGCCGTGACGAAGTGCTGTCGTATAACGTGGATTTTGATTCAAAAAGCGCACGTAGTCATTAAAACTATCTTCAAAATTGCTATAAGAACGGAAAGCCGCTTGTTCTTTGACCGGAATACCTTGGTGATACTCTAAAGTCTGAGTTGCGACCTTATCCCCACTCCAACTTTTATCTGCTTTAATGTTGAATAAGTTGTTACTGCTACCACGGCTATTACTGACGAGCTTTTGTCCCCAACCTGTTTCTAGTGCAGCTTGAGCCAACAAGAGTGAAGAATCCACCCCAAGAGCCTTAGCGGCTTTCTCTGCATACGGTCGCATTGAACCGACAAAAGACTCAGGTGAATCAAAAGAGTGCTTCTGTGGTGCCTGAATAGTTTCACTGGCTATAACGCTTTCAGCCGAGCGTGCTTGACGAGCACCATCCACTTTTTTCATCATCGCTTCAAAATCAGTATGTTGATTAGCTGCATTTTGGTTTTCAACTGAACCAGAAGAGAGCTGAGCAACGATCATGTCAGCTAACCCTAATGAGCCCGATGAACTCAGCTCACTCGACATCTGTTCATCCATCATCTGACGATAGAACTGCTGATTCTGACTGTCCATTAAGCCAGACTCAAAGGTCGAGTTAGCGTCTCGCATAGACTTGAACAGCATGGAGGTAAAAATAGCTTCAAATTGCTTGGCAGCGGCGGTTAATGCCGCTTTTTCACTGCCCTCATCTCCCTCAACCGCTTGTTTACGTAGCTTATCGAGCCCAGCGATATCGTGGATGAAGCCGATGTCATTTCCGTTATTTATCATGCTTCACTCCTTTAGATAATGATCAACTGACCTTCAATTGCACCCGCTTGTTTAAGCGCTTGCAAAATAGCCATAAGATCAGAAGGCGCAGCACCAACTTCATTGACAGCGCGGACTAGGTCATCAAGTGTCAGGCCAGGCTCAAACTTAAACATCTTCCCCTGCTCTTCCGTTACTTGAATATCGGTATCAGGAACTACAACGGTTTCACCACCACCAAATGCATTGGGTTGGCTAACATTTAAATTCTCTTTGATCGCTACGGTCATACCACCGTGAGTAACGGCTGCAGACTTCAAACGCACATGTTTACCCACCACAATGGTTCCAGTTCGCGAGTTAACAATAATCTTCGCTGAACCATCAGCCGGATCAAACTCAAGGTTTTCAATCGCAGATAAAAACGCCACTCGCTGAGAAATATCTCTAGGAGCACGTACTTTTACAGAAGTTGCGTCGACTGGAGAGGCCATTTGTGGCCCAAGAAAATTATTAACCGCATCAGCCATTCGCTGAGCAGTTGTAAAATCAGATTCGAGTAAGTTAAAGGTAATGTAATCACCGCGACCAAACGGGGTCGGTATTTCTCTCTCTACCATCGCACCATTTGAAATCATGCCAGCCGTTGGATTGTTGCCGACAATCTTAGAACCGTCTGCACCTGTCGCACTAAAACCACTCACAACTAGATTACCTTGAGCCACGGCATACACTTGCCCATCTAAACCTTTCAGCATGGTTTGCATCAGGGTGCCGCCTCGTAAGCTTTTCGCTGAACCAATAGATGACACGGTAATATCAATAGTTTGGCCTTGCTTAGAAAAGGCTGGTAATTCTGCCGTAACAATAACAGCGGCAACATTTTTGGTTTTTGGCTTGGTGCCAGGTGGCAATTGAATACCAAAGCTTTGCAACATGGCATTAAAGCTCTGGTCAGTGAAAGGCGTTGATTCACCCGTACCAGGCAGGCCTGTTACCAAACCGTAGCCCACCAATTGGTTACTACGAACCCCTGCGACTTGCGCTACGTCTTTAATACGCGCGGCTTGAGCATGGGCCGTTAATAGTAGGATGCTGGTGAAAAGGAGAATCAACTTCTTCATTGGAATACCTTTAACTTTGTTCTGAGTCGCTCAATCGTAGTGCCAAAAAAGCGACTTCAGATGAGATTAAAGTGATACATTGAAAAATCGTGCCAAGAATCCAGGTTCTTGCATATCTTGTCGGTTACCAGTCCCTGAATATTGGATCCTAGCGTTAGAAACGCGGTTAGAAGCAATCGTATTATCAAATGAAATATCGTCTGGACGGATGGTGCCACTTAAACGGATGTACTCGTCGCCCGTATTCAAGGTTAACCATTTTTCGCCGCGTATGATTAAGTTGCCATTCCCCAACACTTCAATCACCTCTACGGTAATAGAACCGGTTAAACTGTTACTTTGGTTTGCGCTCGCGTCACCTGCAAAGGTATTGGTATTGTTCAGGTCGTAAGAGAAGTTGTAGTCGCCGCCAACTTTGAGCTCTTGTCCGCCAACAAATAATGGCTCCATTGAAGCATCGTTGGTTTTCGACATATCAGCGTTAGCACTTTTTGCCGCTTTGGTTTTCTCATCCAATGTCACTGTAATAATATCGCCAATACCACGTGGCTTTGAGTCATCATATAAGCCGGTCGAACGAGAGGCACTAAACAGAGAGCCCGTTTCAGCAGCGTAGTGTTCCGGCTGGTGTTTTGGATGAATTGGCGCCCAAGCTGGGTCACCCGCGACCGGATCATTTCTACCGCGTAGCGTGTCAACAATACCACTTTGATCATCACCAGATTTATCGCCTTCAACAGCATCGACAGTGGTAGTACCGCCAACAACATCAGAGGTTTCTACTGGTGGCTCAAGCATAGTACAACCAGACATCACACCAACCAAAAGTACAGCGAGTATACGATTCATCATTTTATCCTCTACTGGTTAGTTATAATTGCTGGTTAACGAAACTCATCATCTTATCTACTGCCGAGATAACTTTTGAGTTCATTTCATAGACGCGCTGAGCTTCAATCATGTTTACAAGCTCTTCCGTTACGTTCACGTTAGAAGTCTCTAACATGGATTGGCGAATATCACCAAAGCCATCAAAGCCAGGTACACCCTCTTGCGGGTCACCACTCGCCCCTGTTGGCAAGTAAAGGTTTTGACCAATCGGTTCAAGGCCGCCTGGGTTAACAAAGTCCACTGTAGTAATTTGACCAACCACAACGTTATTTTGCTCACCACGAACACGAACAGATACTTCGCCGTCGGTACCAACGGTAATGCTGATTGCATCTTCTGGAATGACAATTTCTGGTTCAAGATTGTAGCCAGCACCAGAAGTTACAATGGCACCCTCATCGTTTACCGTGAATTGGCCATTACGTTGATAACCGATGTTGCCATCAGGCATTAAAATTTGGAAAAAGCCATCACCTTCGATCATCATATCTAGGCTGTTGTTGGTCGTCTGAGTATTACCCTGCGTATGCACTTTCTGCGTCGCAACGACTTTTGAACCCGCACCCAGCATTAAACCCGTTGGCAGCTCGGTATTTTGCGAAGACTGACCGCCTGGTTGATTAATGTTTTGATAGAACAAATCTTCAAAAACCGCACGGCTCTTTTTGTAACCTACCGTTGATGCGTTCGCTAGGTTGTTAGAAATGGTTGAAATATTGGTTTGTTGAGCGTCTAAGCCCGTTTTACTTACCCATAATGCCGGATGCATAATTTTCTCCTAAAACTCTATTAGCTCATACGAAGCAGAGAATCAGACGCTTTGTCCATCTCTTCTGCTGTGCTCATCATTTTTACCTGCATTTCAAACTGACGCTGTAGGTCAATTAGGCTGGTCATTTCGCCGATAGCATTCACGTTACTACCTTCAATTGCACCTGTGAGCAGTTTGACATCGGCATCAGCTTCGTATGCCGCATTAGGATCTTTTGCACGGAATAAACCGTTAACATCTTTGAATAGTGATTGATTATCGGTGCTAGTGAGTTTGATTCGATCAACAACTTCAATTGCATCCGCTGGAGCGCCTTGCGGAACAACTGAAATCGTACCATCGGTACCAATTTCAACTTTACTCAAAGGTATTGGTAGAGTGATTGGCGCGCCTGTTTCACCAAGCACCAAGTTGCCATTACCACTTAACAGCAAACCGTTGACATCAATCTTAAGATTACCGTTACGGGTAAGGCCTTCTTTACCTGTTTTATCTAAAACAGATATCCAGCCATTGCCTTGGATCGTCACATCAAGATCACGACCAGTGGTAATAACACTACCTTGTTGGAAATTATGTCCCGGACGCTCTGTCATACTAAATACACGGCTAGGTAAACCTTCACCGTAAGCTTGCATTGAACGAGCTTGCGCCAAATCAGCACGGAAACCCGTGGTACTGACGTTTGCCAAGTTGTTTGCTCTAAGCTGCAATGCCTGCATGTTCTGCTTAGCACCGCTCATAGCGAGGAAGAGTGCGCGATCCATAATTTGCTCCAAAAATCACAATTCAGATCAATTAAAGCAATTGGCGTGCCAATATATTTTATTGTTAATTATCAGCAATTTGATAACCAAGGAGAGGGTAAATAGAAGGTTTTTATAAGAGGATTGCCATAGGTGGCAACAATAGCAAGCCGATCTTTGCCACCAGCTTGCTATTACAGATTATTGCGAAATGTCGATAAACGGTTACGTTAAAATTAACGAATCTGCAGGATATTTTGTTGAGTTTGGTTATGTACTTCTAGAGAACGCGAGTTCGCTTGGAAGTTACGCTGAGCAGAAATCAGGTCAACAAGCTCTTGAGTCATGTCAATGTTGGATTGCTCAAGCGTACCACTATTGATTGAACCGAAGGAGCCTTTGTTTGATTCACCCCAGATCTTGTCACCAGAAAACTGAGTTGAATCCCACTGAGTACCACCTTTCTTGTCCAGACCTTGCTCGTTGGCAACTCGCACCATAGCAACACGCCCTAAAGTGATATTTTCACCATTCGAGTATGTGCCTAGCACGCTACCGTTTTCATCAAAGTCTACTTTGGTCAAGAAACCAGTTGTCGCGCCATCTTCATCAAACTTAGTTAATTCAAATGGGGCTGCAAACTGTGTAGCAGAATCTAAACCAAATGATAAAGTCTGAGTGACATCAGCACCATTTAGGTTGATAGCATTCGGATCATCTGGACCAGCACCACCTAAAGGACCAGATACAATGTTCTGACCATTGTTCAAGCTAGCAAGCGTACCATCGTTGTTGAACTTCATTGTATGACCCACATGGCCAGTTGGCGTTGTTGCATCACCACCAACGATGTTCAAAGGCTTCTCACCAGCACTGTCAGTAACCGTGTAGTAAGTCTGCCAAGTATTTGCTTGTGTCTGATCTTTCAAATAGTACGTCGTCAACTTGTACGATTGACCCATTGAGTCATAAATCGTCGAAGAGGTCGAACGGTTGTACGTTTCAGGATCTGAGTAATCAAATAAGGCAGGATCTTTTAACGAGCCACCAGCAGGGAGGTTCACACCAACTTCAATGTTTGCCGTCTGCTTTGGTTTACCAAACTCTTTTGGAATGTTTATAGGCGAAGGCTCGTAAGAAAGAACATCACCAGTATCGCCATTCACTTGATAACCGAGTAAAAACTCATCATTGGCCGTAACCATGTAGTTATCTTTATTTAAGTGAAACGCACCGTTACGAGTAATCTCATTTGACGTAGGTTGTAGCCGATCCTTTGCAACTGCAAAGAAGCCTGTACCACTGATACGTAAGTCCATCGGGTTATTAGTGTAAACACTTGACCCTTCATGGAACTGTTGAGCCACTTTTGCCGCTTGAACACCGCCACCAGGCGTAGTTTTTGCGTTAGTAAATAGTGAATTAGAGTAAACATCTCCAAACTCGGCACGAGACTCTTTAAAGCCATACGTGTTTGCGTTCGCAATGTTGTTACTGGTTGTGTTCAGATCTAACTGAGCTGCGGAAAGGCCGCTTAATGCAATATATGACATTCCAAAATCTCCTATCTAGCTAGCATATCTACTTTATTAAGAGCTACGCTTTACCAACTTCTAGTACTTCAGCAAGTCGAACTGGCGACTCGAAGCCAGCCAGATTGAGCAGTACGTTACCATCACCTTTACCTAGGAGAACGCTATTAACGTTTGCGTAAGTCGATACTTCAAACTCTTTGCTTTCTCCATCGAGTACACCCGAGGCTCTCACCTTGTATTTACCCGCCGGCAATGGATTACCGTTTTGATCTTTGCCGTCCCATTCAACACGGCTATCTCCACCAGGTGAAGAGCCTGCATCAAAGGTACGAATCAGTTGGCCCATTTGGTCTTCTACTCGCACCATTAAGTTATCAACAGCTTGAGGTAGCTTGACCATAGCAGCCATACTGCCATCGTCTTTTTTCACTCCTGCAGCACCAGGAATTAGAACATCACGTCCAACCAAGGATGATGCTTGAAGCGCTTGATTCGAAGTCATCGAAGCGTTCAAAGTTTCAAACTGGTTATTCATTTTGCCAATACCGTCTACAGTTGCGAACGACGCCATTTGCGCAATCATCTGGTCATTACTAACCGGCTTAAACGGGTCTTGTTGAGCAAGTTGCTTAGTGAGCAGCGATAAGAAGTCTTCTTGTTTAAGATCTTGCTTACCCGTGGTCTCATTTGGCTTGTTCTTGTCTTGAAGCTGTTTAAGCTGGTCGATATAGGACAAGCTGTTTTGACCAACATTATTAATGCCATCGGCCATATGTCACCCCCTATCCTTATTGACCCATCTGCAGCGTACGCAGCAGCATTTGTTTGCTTGCATCTGCCACTTGAACGTTTGTTTGGTACGAACGAGAAGCAGAAATCATGTTAGCCATTTCTTCCATCACGTTAACGTTAGGCTTATAAATATAACCCTCACCGTTAGCGAGCGGATGATCAGGGTTGTACTCCGCACTCAGCGGCTTATCGCTTTCAACAATGCTCATCACCTTCACTGGCACAGTATGATCATTACCATACTTAGCCTTACTTAGCTCAGCACCAAACACAGCATGGCGAGCTTTATAAGTATCTTTTGCAGAGCTAGAGATACTGTCAGCGTTTGCCAAGTTGCTTGAAGTCGTATTTAGACGAACAGATTCAGCGCTCATGGCAGAACCAGTTACATTGAATACATTAAATAAGCTCATCTAAGTTACTCCCCTTTTAGTGCTTTCGTTAAGTTCTTGAATTTACTTCCTAAGAAGTCTAGTGACGCTTGGTGTCTGATTTGATTTTGCATAAATAAATTACGCTCTAAATCTACATCAACCGTATTGCCATCACCGGTGTCAGGTTGTGTTGGAAGTCGATACATCACTTCCCCTGTCACTTGTGTAGAGGCAGGAATATGCCGACCATCAGTTTGGCTAAGACCAATGCTTGCCTCTGATGTTGCCGCCTGCAAAGCCCTTTGAAAGTCCATTCCTTTCGATTTGTAGCCAGGAGTATTCGCTTGAGCAATGTTAGTTGAGATAACCTCAGCATTGCGCTCACGCAGACCAACCGTGTGTTGGTGGATACCTAAAGCATTGTCGAAAGAAATAGCCATGTTAACCTCTACATAAAGAACTGACCGTTATTACCAAAGATAAAGCAATTAACATACCAACTTTTAAAATCACATCGGTAATCACTTTACTTACGAAGACCTTACAGCAATAAATACGCCAACTTTTCATCGGAGTAACTACGACTGTAAATTTGGAATGTCACTATTAGTATACTCGTAACCCGCCCTCAACAACAAAAAAGCCCAGCTACATGAGCTGGGCTTAACATTGATAGAATAATTTTATTTGAGCTTATAAATGATACCAGGGTTACAACGAACCATATCAAATCGATCGGTCAGCCCCGTCAAAGACTCAGACGCACCGAGCAATAAGTACCCGCCCGGGTTTAAGCTATTTGCCATTTGATTAAGTACTTTTGACTTCATATCTGGTGAGAAGTAAATCAGTACATTACGACAAAATATAATGTCAAACTTACCAAGCAATGCGTAACTATCCATCAAGTTTTGCGGACGAAAGTTGACTAAACGTTTTACGTTGTCTTTCACTTTCATTCGACCATCACCGGCATCTTCAAAGAAATTACGACGACGTTCAGGAGACAAACCACGACCTAATGCAAGGTTGTCATATACGCCTGCACGACACATATCTAACATGCTGGCAGAAATATCTGTGGCTGTAATTGATGTATTCGGCAACATACCTGGCTTGCGCTGCTGAGTTTCTAAAATCGTCATTGCCATCGAATATGGCTCTTGGCCCGATGAACTTGCCGCTGACCATATTTTAATTGGACGCTTATTTGCCGCAATTTCTGGAAGCAATTTGTTCGCAAGAACTTCAAATGGGTAGGTATCGCGAAACCATAACGTTTCATTCGTCGTCATTGCATCAACGGCTGCCACTCGTAATTCTCGATTTCGACCCGTCACAACATCTCTTAGCAAATCCGACAGAGATCCAAGCTTAAACTTAGTGACAAGTGGGCTCAGACGGCTTCTTACTAGGTATTGCTTACTATCACCCAATACGATGCCACATTGAGACTCTAAAAAACGGCTGAAATCACGATACTCTTGATCGCTTATAGTTATCGCTGTCATTAATTTCTCTTTATTCTGTAAGTGCAGACTTCACTGCATTACCAAGCTCATCAGGATTAAATTTGGCAATGAAAGAGTTTGCTCCAACTCGTTCAACCATGGCTTGGTTAAATACACCACTTAGTGATGAATGAAGAATAACATATAAATTTTTCAAATCCGCGTTGCGGCGAATTTCTGCAGTCAGGGTATAGCCGTCCATTTCTGGCATTTCTATATCTGAAATAACTAATGAAATCTGATCATAGATACTGCCGGCTTCGGCCATCTCAACCAACTTCTCATACGCTTCTTTGCCGTCTTTTACCGCAACGACTTCAAAACCAAGTGATGTAATAGCACGTTCAACCTGCTTTCTTGCTACGGTTGAGTCATCGGCAATCAAAATTCTACGTACAATTTCTTTTTCTGCTTCAGCTTGAGCAATCTCTTCACCAATCGACGAGTCCATGGTTTCATCAATTGGCGCAATTTCTGCAAGAATTTTCTCTACGTCGAGGATCTCAACTAATTCATTATCAATATTCGTTACCGCAGTAAGATAGTTTGCTTTACCAGCACCATCTGGCGGTGGAAGAATTGCTTCCCAATGCATGTTGATAATTCGTTCAACCGACGTAACTAAGAAAGCTTGAATGGTGCGGTTAAACTCTGCAATAACAACAAATGCTTTTTCCACATCTGTCGTTGGTCGACCGCCAATAGCTAAACTCAGATCAATGACAGATACAGTATGGCCACGAATGTGAGCAACCCCTTTAACTAGAGGGTGTAAATTAGGCATTGAAGTAAGCTTAGGACATTGGAGAACCTCTTTTACTTTAAATACGTTAATACCATAACGCTGTCGCCCCATCAGGCGAAAGGTTAGGAGTTCCAATCGGTTTTGACCGACGAGTTGCGTACGCTGATTCACAGAATCAAGAATACCCGTCATAAGCTCATCTCCATCTCAAACTTTAATGCTAAAAAAATGGTAGTCTACTCAAGGCCATGAAAAACCAGAGAAACAGAATGACATATTCTAAATCATACTTATGTTCGTTTTCCATAACTAATTGTAGAGCTTTCTATAAAAAGTTTTATAAGTCTATCGGCTTTTCATTATTTTTCTTTAGTTTTTCAGCGACATCAGCAACAGAAAGTCAAATTTCTCTCATTCAACAAGCTGCCGAAGAGTATGTCACTGCAAACATAGAAAGCCCAACAGGTGGCTCGTTAAAAGTACAGGCCGCCTCTATAGATAGTAGGATCTTTGCAACAGATTGCCCTACTGGTGTGAAAACTTCTTCCACATCGACCAACCCAAACGCCAGTAATATTACCGTTCTTGTTGAGTGTAACGATGATAATTGGCGTGTGTATGTTCCTGTACGAATGACCAGAACCGGCCCACAAGTCACTCTTATTGGCCCGCTATCTCGTGGGCAGATTATCTCTCCCAGAGACGTCACTATTAGTATGGTAGACTTGCAACGTTATAGGCGGCAAGGCTTTTCCACAATTGATGCAGTGGTCGGAGCAAAAACGAAAAAAAATCTACGCAGTGGCGAAGTCATTGAAGAAAATGATATTTGCGTGGTCTGCCGCAATGAAACCGTCACGATAAAAGCTGTAAAAGCAGGAATGGTGATTACAACAAAAGGGGTTGCACTGACAGATGGATCCCACGGCGAGCAGATAAGAGTGAAAAACAGCAAATCAAATCGTATAATTGAAGGACGTGTAACCGGAATATCTGAAGTCACTGTTGTATTCTAGCGTTATTTTTCTTAATCAATCGTTAAAAACCGCTAAAGTTATTCCCTAATAAGTCGATATTGACGGTACAGGTTTATAACATTCAAAAGGCTCAAATATGGCAGGCATAGATAATATCCGTACAGGGCAACCCCTGACGACATCCACAAGTAGAAGTTCAGTGCGAGGCGACAACCAGTCTCCAAGTGCTGATGCGCCAAAAAAATCTTCAGTGGCGCAAGACTCTGTATCTCTCAGCTCTCAAGGTAAAGCTGTCGGTGAGATGCATACTCAAATGGCTAGTCAGCCTAGTTTTGACAAAGCAAAAGTTGCAGCGATCAAAGAAGCAATTGCGAACGGTTCGTACACCGTAAATCCTGAAAAGCTTGCTGATAACATGATGAAGTTTGAAAAAGAGCTTGGCGGCTTATAGCCCTAGAGGTTGACCACTATGGCAGCATTGCAAGGTTTAGTTGAATTTCAGCTTAAAAGTGCAGAAGAGCTTTCTCAATTACTCGAGAAAGAAAAGCTGGCTATAACCAATCGTGTAGCAAAAGAAATTGAGCAAATTGCCAAACAAAAGATCACACTGATCGAGCAATTGAGAGTGACGGACGAACGAATCAGTCAACATCCTGATGTCAGTACGCTGACTACAACACCAGAGTTGAGCCCTCTGGTTGATAGAATTCGTTCCTTAATCTTTGATTGCCAGCAGGCAAACGCCGTCAATGGTGAAGCATTGCAACGAGCGCAGCTTAGTTTCAACAAGTTGAATAATTTGATGCAACAATCTCAAGGCAAGTTAGGTATGACCTATACCGCTGAAGGACAAACCAAGAACGTCACGACACTTGGAACAAACATCAAAGCCTAGCTACCTATAAATTTCAGATATAAAAAAGCGGCAAACATTGCCGCTTTTTTTGATCGGAGAAGAAAATTATCACTAGAAGAGAGTTTGTTGCCTTTTCTCAGGAACTTGCTGCACTTCACCATAATCCCTAAGTTTATTCATTTTCTGAATATCTAAACGCAGTTCAGTAACGTAGCTGTCTCCAACTTTATAGGTTCGGACAACTTCTGCCCCACGAATAACGCCGTCTACCGCGCCAGATGTCAGTTCAGTGCCTAAACGTTGATCTTGAAGATCTGCACGTCCGCTAACTCGCATGCCATAGACTTGTTCAGCAAGCTCTCGATAAGCATCAATCTTTGAAGCACGCATCGCGCGAACTTGTTTCTCTTCATCAGTACGCCCTTTCTGTTCACTGATGCTTGCATAACCAACAGCAGTCAACCAATCGTCCGGACGCATTGAGCCAAGAGGCTGGCAACCGACCATTATCAATACCACAAAGAGCAAAAATAACTTTTTCATGTCTACTCCTACGGACGCAAAATAACGGTATATGGTTGAGTAATCGTTGGGTCTGAGCGAATCAGCACACCATCTTGAGTTCGAATACTATTCAAGGTATCCAAATCTCGGCCAATGCGATCAGCAGGTAAGAAGCCTTGAGCTGTGGCAACAACCACTCGTGATTGCATACCTACCACTCGGGCATTAACCAATACACCGCCCTCTTGGCGCAGCATAGTACCAGTTAGTACGTATTGAATATCTTGCTCTTGAGCCAAATCTTTCCAGTCACGACTAAATGCAAAATCACCTTGGTTGGTAACTTGGATTGAACCTGTCGTTTTATAGTCGACAACTTTAAAGCCGCGACGTTGGAACTGGTGAATAAAACCTTCTGATACCGAATTTCCGAGCCAGTTAGTCGCATCCATATTTTGCAGATCAACAAATGATGTTACCGCGATAGGAGTGCGAGCCGAGACGCTCGTATTCGAAATCATCAAATCTTCAGTCATACTCTCAATAAAAAAGTCAAGAGTATGACGGGGACTCTCCATTAACATGAATTGAGAGCCTGGGTAAGGTTCCTTACCATTATAAATTGGCGCATAGGCACAGGCGGTCAGAAAGACCACGGGCACAAGCGATAACCATTTCTTCATTCTCTAATCTCCGATACATTATGGCTTAAGCATTGATTACTTTTAGCTCTCTCCTAAAAGTGGAACGCTCTTTGCTTTTCTAACTGTGCAGCATTTAGAAAACATCACCAAAATTAGCTAACATAAAATAAGCAAAAAACGAACCAACTTGGTAAACATACATGAAAAGATCGCTTCTTCTACTTTTAACTGGCTTCTATTCCACCCTATTCGCTCACAATGCGTTAGCGGGTTGGTATGAGGTTACAGGTACCGCAACCGTTGTCTCGTCAGAAGAAGTGGCTCGAATACATGCTCTTGAGGATGCCCTTTATAAAGCAGTTAAGTTTTCGGGAGCTGATATAGGTAGTATTTCTAACCTACGCCCTTTGTTAGAAAGCGATCGTAAAGAATACCAATTCAGTAATAGTGAAGTTCGCTACATCTTAGTTGATGAGCAAAAGACCCGTCGCGGCGTGATGATGGTGAAAGCACGCATTGATATTTATCCGTCGGCAACAGGTTGCCACGTTGATCAATACAAAAAGACATTCTTGGTAGGCAACATTGACCTTCAATCTCCTCAGCAAGCGGTAATGGGCCAGATTTATAGCATTGGAGATGACTTCGCTAACGTGATAAATCGCCAACTAGACCAAGAGTCTGTTAACTTCGTTTCCGTCGGTACAACCGATTATGAGATAGATAAGCGTAACCCTGAACGGCTCAAGATGATTGCAGAAGACACCGGAGCTCAGTACATCATTGGTGGTACTATTTCTGATTTAACCGCAACAATTGAACAAAACTTACTTACTTCTGATGTCATCAATCGCCAATTTGCCTTAGAGATGACCATTTTTGATGGCAAAACCGGCAACGAAGTCTACAACCGCAATTACCGAGAAGTGGCGCGCTGGCCATTTCCAAAGACAAGTCAAATTGATACCAAGAGTGCTCGCTTCTGGGCATCGACTTATGGGGATATGATGTTGAGAGTGAGCCGAAATATCATGCTCGACTTAGAATCAGAAGTATCATGTAAGATTACCCTTCCGGAAGTCGTTGCAAAATGGGGCAACACGATAACAATGGATCTAGGCCGATTACATGGTGTAGAAGCAGGAGACAAACTTCAACTGTGGCATACCGGTTCTTTCATCGACCAACGTGGCTTACCACGAAACAAAGTAACTGAGTCGGATATTACCTTGACTGTCACTCGAGTTTACGAAAATGAAGCTGAACTATCAGTGGATCAAGCAGAAATGGCTGGCAGCATCCAAATTGGTGATGTAATGCATAAGATCCTTTAATAGCTTCGCTCCCGTGGCACAGCTGGATAGCGCGATCCCCTCCTAAGGGATAGGTCGCAGGTTCGAATCCTGTCGGGAGCGCCATACCAACCAGGGCAGAAAGAGTCATTCTTTCTGCCCTTTTTAATATCTAAACTTCACCAACGTCAATGTTTCATCTAAAATAGCTATTAACAAAGTTATCGATAGTGAAAAATGAAAAAAAGTAACTTGACGACAAACACAGGCCACCGCTTTATCTCCAAAGCCAAGACTGCGTTTAAAATTCATATCCATACACCGGATGACAAAGTACTGCATCGCTCTGTAGGGTATATCCGTGTAGGAGAAAAGAAAGGGCTCAAGAAGGCGATTAAACTGCGCAATGAGCTAGGCTCTGCTATGTGGGGTAAGTTTTGGCGCAAGTTACTTAAAGACCCTTACCTAATGACCCGCCTGCCCCATTCATTAGAACCAAAGATCATTTTTAAACCAAGACCAACAAAAGCCCATCCGAATGCCAAAGATGAATGCTACATTGCCGCTTGGAGAAACTACGACGAAAACGGTAAACTCATTTATCGAAGTGTTGTTTGCTCTATCAAAAAGCATGGTCGACTGGCCGCTTACAGTAAAACTAAGAAAGCCCTCCTAGAAGCCAATAAAGAAAACCTAGAAATCTTAGAATTTATGGGGCGGCTAAATAGTATCGACTTAAAATAAAAAAGCCTTGGTTTTCACCAAGGCTTTTCTCTTATAACTGACCCGTCCTAAATAAGGTTGACACTTCCCAATCAGGAAATTGGAGAGTGTTATGAAATCAGTAACTAGACGAACTCAATGTGACTATTCCCTCGCTTTTAAGTTGGAGGTTGTTGACCAAGTCGAAAGAGGCGAACTGACTTATAAACAAGCTCAAGAGAAATACGGCATACAAGGTTGTTCTACAGTATTAGTGTGGCTCCGAAAACACGGTCGACTTGACTGGTCTAGGGTCACTCCTCGATTCTTAAAAAAAGGGTTGCCTATGTCTGAACTCAATTCACCACCTACACCAGAGCAACGTATCAAAGAACTGGAAAAGCAGCTCGAAGATACCAAGCTAAGGGCTGACTTCTTTGAAGAAGTGGTCAAAGTTATGGAACGAGACCACGGTGTTCGAGTTGTAAAAAAGCACAAAGGTGCGTCGTCCAAGAGCGAAACATAACTCTGCTTACCGTGACTAAATTTTGCCAAATCGTCAATATCACTAGGCAAGCCTATTACAAGCAATGCCTTACTGAAATTCGTAAGCTGCGACGTGATGAGGTACTTCTGAGTTTTGTTCGCGAGACTCGAATCAAACAAGCCCGCATAGGAACTAGGAAGCTGAAGTATCTGATGAAACAGGCAGGAGTGACCGTTGGCAGGGATTATCTTTTTTCACTGCTTAAACAACATCGCCTGCTTGTGAAAACCAAGCGTGCTTACCACCGAACAACAGATAGCCATCATAGATTTTACTGCCACCCAAATAGAATAAAGGATGGTTTTAAACCAGAGAGACCAGAAGAGTTGTGGGTTGCTGATATTACCTACCTTCCTACTTGTGAGGGGAATAGTTATGTCAGCCTGATTACCGATGCCTATTCTAGGAAAATCGTCGGTTACAGTGTGGATGACAACATGCAAACGAGCGCGGTAAAACAAGCTTTTATAGGAGCGTTAAAAAGACGTCGAAACAACGGAAGCTTAATCCATCATTCAGATAGAGGCTCCCAGTATTGCTCAAAGGAATACCAAAACTTACATGCTAAGCACAAAGTAGTGTGTTCAATGACGGATGGGTATGACTGTTACCAAAATGCATTGGCAGAGAGAGTAAACGGCATTTTGAAAATGGAATACCTCTTGCGCAAGCCTAAAGATATTGCTCAGGCGAGAAAGATGGTCTCTGAATCAGTAGAAATCTATAATCAGATGAGGCCTCATACGGCGCTAAAATACAAAACGCCCGATGAAGTACATCGAGCGCTTTAACTAAAAAGGTGTCAACCCATATCAGGACGGGTCAAACTAAGATGAGAAGAATTATTTCTCTTCGTACTCAAATGCTGGAACCGTAATTTCTACACGACGGTTTTGAACGCGACCTTCGTGAGTATCATTTGAAGCGATTGGGTTGTTTTCACCTTGACCACTTACTGTTATACGTGAAGCATCGATGCCTTCAGCTTCTAGAGCATTAGCAACAGATTGTGCACGCTTTTCAGACAGTTTCTGGTTGTACGATGCTGCACCACTTGTATCTGTGTAACCCACTACCTCAACGTTCGCTTGAGGGTACTCGTTCATGAATACAACTAGCTCGTCAAGCTTCTGCTTGCTCGCAGGCTTAAGTTCAGAGCTATTTAGCTCAAAGCTACCTGAATCAACGACTTTAGTTTCAAATGTTTTCACAACTGGTGTTACTACAACCACTTCCTCAACAACAGTCTCTTCTACTAGAACTTCTTCTACAGGCTCTGGTGTTGGCTCAGAACTACCACCGAATTTAGAACGGAAACCTAGTGTGAATGTATTTGCATCAAAGCTCGTTGTTTCAATTGATATACCATTGAAGTGCTGAAGCTCTGCCTGGATATCAATGCTAGGAATAATGCTGTAGTTTAAGCCGATTGCACCTAGCAATGCACCATCTTCATCATTACCATACTTAACGTGAGCACCACCTATTTTTGCAAATAAGTCTAGATCTTCATTGAGTGCAAATGAAAATCGTGGAGCGAGAGTATACGCGCTCATACCGGCGTCTTTATAACCAGCTCCCGTCGTTTCTCCCAAAGCATCTAAACCAGCTTCAATCGCAACTGCATCTGTGATTTCATAGCCTAAAAACGAACCTAGAGCCCACGAATCTTCATCACAAGCGCCCGTTGTACAAAAATCATCAAGCCAAGTTACACCCGCTTTTGCACCTAGATAAAACTGAGCATTTGCCGACGCTGATGCCACAAGAAGAGTTGTAGAAATTACCGCTGCTAACTTTTTCATTATTATTTCCTTATTAGTACGTAAAATGTTAATTACGCCATTGATATTTCACATATAACAATCAGTTACAGTATGAACCATTCATAAGATATACCTTATCTTACTTTTTGTACAAATCTTGTGACACTAAAATTAATTTTATCCCACTAAAACCATAACAATCTCACAAATAAGACAAAGCCCCAACCGAAGTTGAGGCTTAGTTAACTGACGATGTCTAATTTTTGGTCTACTGCTGAACTTGGTAGTCAAATGCAGGAACGATCACTTCTACACGACGGTTCTTCTCACGGCCTTCGCGTGTTTCATTTGAAGCGATAGGGTTGTTTTCCCCTTCACCTTTAGCAGTAATGCGTGATGCGTCGATACCTTTCTCTTCAAGTGTTGCCGCAACAGATTGCGCGCGTTTCTCAGAAACTACTTGGTTGTATTGAGCTGCACCTGAAGTATCAGTGTAACCAATTACTTCCACGTTTGCTTGCGGGTAAGTATTTAGGAAATCAACGAGCTCATCTAATTGAGCTGCGCTTTCTTGGTTTAGCTCAGTGCTATTTAGCTTGAAACTACCTGTGCCAAGCTGCTGGGTTTCAAATGTTTTAGTTACAACAACAGGCTCTGCTGGAGTTTCTACAACTTCTTCAACCATCTCTTCTTCAACGATCGTTTCTGTAACGGCTTCTTCGTTGCTACCAAATTTGTAAACAACACCCAATGTTGCACTATTACCCATAGCTCGAACTAGGTCGTTGTTTGCATCAGTAATTGTTTGATACTCAAGACGAACAGCAACATTTTCGTTTGAATCAAATTCAACACCAGCAGCGCCAAGGTATGAGTAATCTTCTTTGCTACCGTAGTTTACGAATGCGCCACCGAATTTACCGTAGATTGAGATTGCGTCTGTGATTGGTAGGTTTACTTTAGGCGCTAGCGTGTAGGCTTCTACTTTATCGTTGTCAAGGCCTTCACCGTCAAAGCGGCCAAGGTAATCATAACCAGCTTCAATAGAAAGGAAGTCCCACATTTCATAACCAACAAATGCACCTAAGGTTGATGAATCTGTATCGCAATCAACTGTTGCTGAAGTACAAGCGTCATCCAACCAAGACTTACCTGCTTTTGCACCTACATATAGCTCAGCCATTGAAGGCGCCGAAGCCAAAAGAAGAGATGCTGAAATTACCGCTGCTAATTTTTTCATTACTGATTCCTCGAAATCTATCTTGTTAAAGAGTTAGCTTCGGTGCTCATCTCCATTCAAGCTCCAATAAAACTCGAATGGAGACAGAGCACCCTGTGCACTTCCAACTGTGAGTAATCCTTCCTAACCGCTACAATTTTGTAAATATCTGTAACTGACGAAGGGCACTATAAACAGTTTGTGTTGATAAGAAAGAGAAGAAATGTCAGGGTCTGGTTAGCGTAAAATCAGAGTAATTTCAGTCGTTCTTGTGACCCCTTTATTCATAAGGCTTCTAGAGAGATGTGAATTTATATGAACCAAATCAAATAATTAGTGTCAACATTACTGGATCTCACTTATGAGACAGATATTTGTAATCCAATTCCGGCCAGATAATCAACATTCTTTAGAGCTGTAACGCTTTAATTCGTAAAACTCAGGTATAAAAAAAACCGCAGTACAATGACTGCGGTTTGTAATAGGGTCTTTAGGTGGTTAAGCGTTCGCTTCTCGCTCTGCGATGAACTCAAGTGCCATCTTAATGCGTGCAACACAGCGCTCTTTACCAATCAGTTCCATTACCGCATCTACAGAAGGTGACTGACCGCCGCCTGTTACTGCAACGCGTAGTGGCATACCGATTTTACCCATACCGATCTCTAGCTCTTCACATACTGCTGCGATAACACCATCTTTGATGCTCGCTGTCGTCCACTCAGTCAGTGCTTCTGCTTTAGCTAGAGCAAGTTCTAGAGGCTCTTTAGCAACGCCACGTAGGTGTTTCTTCGCCGCGCCAGCTTCAAACTCAGAGAAATCTTCGTAGAAGTAACGGATTTGCTCTGCTAGCTCAACCAGCGTGTTGCAACGCTCACCAACAAGCTTGATCACTTCAGTAATCGCAGGGCCGTTTGTTACGTCTAGTTTTTGCTGTTCTAGGTGCCATTGTAGGTGCTCAGCAACATACTCAGGCTCTGAAGTTTTAATGTAGTGGTTGTTCAACCATTGCAATTTGTCAGTATTGAATGCAGACGCTGACTTAGATACTGCGTTTAGGCTAAATAGGTTGATCATCTCTTCTTGAGTGAAGATCTCTTGGTCACCATGAGACCAACCAAGACGTACCAAGTAGTTATTTAGTGCTGCCGGTAGGTAACCCATATCGCGGTACTGCATTACAGATACTGCGCCGTGACGCTTAGACAGTTTCGCACCGTCATCACCTAGAATCATTGCACAGTGCGCAAATGTTGGTACTGGCGCGCCCAGTGCTTCGTAGATGTTGATCTGACGAGGTGTGTTATTGATGTGATCTTCACCGCGCACTACGTGAGTGATGCCCATATCCCAGTCGTCAACCACTACACAGAAGTTGTACGTTGGAGAACCATCAGTACGACGGATGATCAAGTCATCCATTTGAGTGTTGCTGATTTCGATACGGCCGCGGATTTGATCATCAAATACTACGCTGCCTTCTTTCGGGTTACGGAAACGGATAACACATGGATCGCCATCTTTTGCCGCTTCGTTTGCCGCTTTAATTTTTGGATGTTCAGCATCGTAGCGAGGCATTTCTTTATTCGCTTCTTGCTCTGCACGAACTTCGTCTAGCAGCTCTTTGGAAGCGTAACACTTGTATGCTTTGTCTTCTGCTAGAAGCTTATCAACCATTTCATTGTAACGATCAAAACGTTGAGTTTGGTAGTAAGGACCTTCGTTCCACTCAAGACCTAACCATTTCATCCCTTCTAAAATCGCATCTACCGCTTCCTGAGAGTTACGCTCAAGATCAGTATCTTCGATACGTAGAACGAATTCACCAGCTTGGTTTTTAGCAAAAAGCCAAGAATAAAGTGCAGTACGTGCACCACCAACGTGTAGGTAGCCAGTTGGGCTAGGAGCAAAACGAGTTTTAACCGTCATGTAAAATACCTTGATTGTCTAAATGACCGCACAATTCCTTTTAAACAAAGAATGGTGCCAAAATTGCGCGTTATTTTAGCACCGATGTGCAAATCTACAATCAATCATCAACATTCTTTGTTAATCATTAATGTGTTTTACAGCCCAAGAGATAAACTCTTGACGTTGTTGAGGCGACATAGACAAGAAATCCGTTTGAAGTGTGCTTGTCGACGCAAATTCTGCAGTACTCACTTTAGGGGTTGATGGCTTTGCCACGGCCGCTTTCATGTTAACAGCATGAGTTTGAATCGCAGCTTTACCCCCAGCTTGATTGTAGCCAGCTAACATCTCGTCATAATCTTTTATCAACGCGAAAGTTTGATCAAAAATTACGTCTGTAGTGACATCAACGGCTTGACCATTACGAGTGACTTTTACGCTAGGTTGTTTTTCGAAGTTACGCACGCCGCGTTCATCGCGAATCGCAAATGGCGTTTCAAACTTCAGTGTTTCATCATTGGCACTAAACTTCACCACGATAGGCAGCGAATTAAACTTGCTTTTGCCACCATTGCCATCAACAAGCGCGGTGACTCTTAGCAGCAGTTGGTTTTCGCCATTAGCAATTTTCAAATCCCCTTTTCCACGGTTAGGGAGCTGATTAATATTCTGATTAACCGCCAAAATCTCAACACGCTTATCAGTTTGAATCGTTACTTGTGCATTTGCCAAGCTGCTCATCAACGCCATCAACACAACAGCCAAACTTTTCTTTATCATTATTTATCTCCCCTAGCAGAAACGGAAAAAGGCGGACAATAATGTCCGCCGAAACTTAATCAAATTATTAGAATGTCCACTCTGTACCGATACGGATCATAAGATCGTCGTACTCTTTACCTTGTAGATCTGCAGTTGTAGAACCTTCACGGTATGTACCACTATGCTGCGCGATACGCACAAATGTGTATACAGAATTCATTGAGTAACCCACTTCACCCGTTACCGTCGTGAAATCAAGTTCTTTATCAGACTTGTTATCAGTATCACCCGTTTGGTTTGCGTAGCCTAAACGGAAGTTGAAATCACCCATGAAGTAGTTAGTTTGCAAAGAGAACGCATTGATATCACGCTCTTCATAAGCGCCACCTTTCTCTTCAGCTTCAAATCCAGCCGTTTTGTATGCACCTGCAACATTCCAGTTATCCATTAGATTAAATTGGAAGCCACCAAAGTAAGCACTTGTATCGCCTAATAGGCCTGCATCAAACTCAGTTTCGTTTGCAGCTTCAAACGCTGCATGCAATGTTAGTCGATCAATTGGAGTAACAGAAACAGAACCACCGATAAACATTGAGTCAGCAGAATTTGAACTGCCGTTACCACCAGCTAGACTAAACTTCACCATATCACCAAACATTGGAGAGTCGTAACGTCCCATTTGGCTCTTACGGTCAAAGTTAAAGCGCTCACCTGCTCTCCAACCACGGTCAAATGTTGTACCCATGTTCGAAGCTGAGTATGGCCAATCCACCAATTCATACATTGGCGTTAGCATACGACCAAAGCGAACTGAACCCCAGTCGTCACCACGGAAACCGACGAAAGTATCACGGTTACCAAGCTTAGCACCGTCATCAAGTACCCAGCCCGATTCAATTTGCATGAACGCTTCAATGTTGTCATTCATCGTTTTTGCAGCGCGGAAGCCCACTCGAGATTCGTTCTCTAGAACCATTCCGTCTCCATCGACTTCTTCACCGCCATCAAATTTCTTAGCGTTGTAGTCCACTGCTGAGATAGAAACAACACCGTAAACCTCTACGTTTGCATCATTTGGATCACCAATCATGTATGCATGTGCAGTACCAGCGGCCATGGTAGTTGCTGCAATCACTGCGCCTAGTAGAGTCTTTTTGAAATGAGACATAAGAATTAACCCCTATATATTAGAATTTTATTTTCCTTGTCCCCTGCTCATCGCACTAAACGCTTGATTTTGCAGGGGGACTATTTATGGACAGGGGCATGTTGACAAACTTTTTTCGCGACAAGAAATCAGACCAAAAAATGTCTGATCTGGTTCAAAATCAAAAAATAAAAACAAACATAAAACCAATAAAAACAACAATTTAAATAAAAATATAACTACTGAAAAATTGTCAATTTAGGTTTTCAGCTCTAATTACGACTAACTCGGCGTCAGTTCTGCTAGCACGATCACTTATTATTTTTGTCGTTTTACGGAACTTTAGAAAATCGGCAAGATAACTTTGAAATCACTCGCAATTAAAAACGCCAACATTCAGCTCTATCGATTCATTTTGACGTTTTTAATTTCCACACTGAATGCTTGACCTTCACCTTGAGGTAAGGTTTATTCTCCTCAATAGTGTTATTTTCGAGGTGAAATTATGATCAAGTTTGATATACCTCTTGCAGGTTTGAACTGTATGGGTTGTGCGAGGAAAGTTGAAACGGCTTTAATTGAGCAACATCAAGCCATTATTCATGACCTATCACCGACTTATGTATCATTTGAAAGCGCCAGCACCTTTCATGACATAGAAAAATCCATATCATCACTCGGGTATCAAGCTGGGCATCAGCATCACTTTTTCTTATCTGGGCTAAATTGTGGTAAATGCGTATCAAAACTGACAAAAGTATTAGAGAACAATGCACTCATTGGTCAGTTTTCTGCATCAAAAACAGAGCTCCTCGTTTCAACCCTTTTATCTGAAGAGCAAGTAAAATCAATCATTCTAGATTTAGGCTATACAGCAAGCGCTAAGCCACTTGAAACATCTCAATCCATCAGAAGCGAATTAGAAGTAAAAAAAACATCCACCAATTCAAAACCCGTCGACGATCGTGGGGTAGCCACTCACATGCTCATCTCTGGAATGACATGTGCCAGCTGCGTAGCCTCTATTGAACAGGCGCTGCTGCTAGTTCCTCAGGTCAATAAAGTGCAAATTAGCCTGGCTGAACAAAGTGCACTCATCATATCTTCAGAAAGTAACCCAATTTCCGGCGAAGCTTTGATAGCAGCGGTAAAAGAAGCTGGTTATGTTGCTGAAATCATTGACGATCCAGAAACCCAACAGCAGAAACAAAACGAGCTACTTATTCACAACCAACGACATTTTAAAAGAAGTGCGTGGGCAGGTATGTTAATTGGTGGTCCACTCATGCTTTGGGGAATTGCGGGTGGAAATATGATGATTCATTCGTCACAAGACCAGCTGGCTTGGGGGATCGTTGGAATTATCTGCCTAATACTGCTCGCAACATCTGGCCGCTCATTTTTTGTCAACGCTTGGCAAGCACTTACTCACAAGCGTGCGACTATGGATACACTGGTTGCCTTGGGCACTGGCTCTGCATGGCTTTTCTCTATGTTAGTGGTCACTTTTCCACAGTGGTTTCCAGCAGAATCAAGACATGTTTACTTTGAAGCGAGTGCAATGATTGTCGGTCTGATCTCCCTAGGCCACTATATCGAAGCGCGAGCAAAAGCAAAAACAACGCGATCTTTGCAAGCACTAATTAATCTTCAACCCAATGGTGCTATTCAAGTTACAGATCAGGGTGACCAGCCGATTGAAATCAAAGCTATCACGTTGGGTATGCATCTACGAATTAAACCGGGAGAAAAAGCCCCTGTCGATGGCAACGTGTTATCAGGTGATTCATATATTGATGAATCTATGCTAACTGGAGAAGCCATTCCTGTGTTTAAAAAGCATGGAGATCATGTTTCTGCTGGTACGTTAAATCAAGATGGTAGCCTAATTATTGAAGCGACTGGAGTTGGCAGCAACACGATGCTTTCACGCATCATCTCCATGGTAAAAGAAGCGCAAAGCAGCAAACCCGCTATTGCTAAACTGGCTGATCAGATATCTTCAGTCTTCGTCCCCGTCGTTGTTGCTATTGCGATCTTATCTGGGTTGGTTTGGTTCATATTCGGCCCAGAGCCTAAAGCAAGCTACACGCTAATAGTAACCACAACAGTACTAATTATTGCCTGTCCGTGCGCTCTTGGGTTAGCAACACCACTCTCAGTAACCGTTGGGGTTGGCAAAGCCGCTGAATTAGGCATTCTTATTAGAGACGCAGAGGTGCTTCAGTCTGCAAGTAAAATTAATACCGTTGTGTTTGATAAGACAGGCACATTAACTCAAGGAAAACCAAGAATTCAGATGTTCTTCCCTGTTAATGTTAGTAAGCACCAACTGTTAGCATTGGCCGCCGGTGTAGAGCAACATTCAGAGCACCCCTTAGCCAAAGCCATCGTTCAGCACGCTAATAAGGAAGGCGTCCATTTAGCCAAGATAGATAACTTTGAAAATCAAAGAGGCAAAGGCGTTAGTGGGCTGTACCAGAATAAAACAATATCAGTGGTTTCTTTGCAAGTAGCAGAAGAAAACCAATGGGATCTCTCACAACTGAATAACTCCATTATTCAATGCCAAGAGAAAGCGTGGACACCAATAATTGTCGCATTGGACAACCAACCAATTGGTTTATTGGCAATCTCTGACCCAATAAAACCTGACGCATTCCAAGCAATTGCAAACTTACAAAAAGTAAATATCACTCCTGTTATGCTAACGGGTGATAACCACTATGTCGCAAACGCAATCGCAAAACAGCTAGGAATTGAGCAAATAATTTCTCAAGTTTTACCTGATGAGAAAGCCAAACACATCGCTGATTTACAATTACGGGGGCAACGGGTAGCTATGGTTGGGGATGGCGTGAATGATGCTCCTGCTCTGGCACTGGCTGATGTCGGTATCGCCATGGCAAGTGGTAGTGACGTAGCAATTGAAAGTGCCCAAATGACGTTACTCAACTCATCGCCATTAGCTGTTGTCAACGCAATAGAGCTATCAAAAGCCACCGTTAAGAATATGAAACAGAATCTATTTGGCGCATTTATCTATAACTCGTTAGGCATACCTATTGCCGCTGGCGTTCTATATCCTGCCTTCGGTTTCATGTTAAACCCTGTGGTTGCAGGTGCAGCAATGGCGTTATCTTCTATTACTGTCGTGAGCAATGCGAATCGACTGCGACTATTTAAAACATCATCTCGTCCTTAGAGGTATCTATGAAAATTAAACTATTAACTCTGACTACTTTCGCTCTGTTATCTGGTCATGCGGCTGCAAGCGAGGTTTTAAATCACAAATCCCCTTATTGTGGCTGCTGTACAGAGTGGACTAAACATATGCAAGATTCCGGCTTCAAAGTTGAGGAAAAGTTGCATGAGAATATGAACCCAATCAAACAAAAGCTCGGAGTAACGCCGGAACTGGCCTCATGCCACACTGCGGAGATTAATGGTTATGTATTTGAAGGACATATACCCGCTGACGATATTAAAGCTTTCTTAGACAACCCACCGAAAAACGCAAAAGGTCTTGCTGTTCCGGGTATGCCAATGGGCTCGCCAGGTATGGAATATGGAGATAAAAAAGATGACTACTCCGTCTACGCGTTCAATGAGAAGGGTCAGGTCTTTGAATATCGCCACTACGAAGGCAACCAATAATAAAGAAGCCCAGCAAACGCTGGGCTTTTCATTAGGACAGTAGTTTATAGGACTTAGAAGCCGTAAGAAGCACCGAATACGAATGCGTTGTTTTCATTGTCTGCTTGATTACGGTACTCAAAGTAAGGTTGTACGCCTTGACGAGTCCATGTTGCACGAAGCTCGTGATCCATTACCGATGCATCAATCATGTACACGTTATTGTAGCTTAGAGCTAACTCTTCATTTACTGTGTAAGCAACGCGGTTATCCATACGGAAATCTGTATCATTATCAGCATCTGTTGCATCAATATGAGCACGAGTACGGTTGCTAATAGATAGACCATTGTCGAAGTTGTAACCAACTTTCACAAGTGGACGGTACTGAACACTTTCACCTTCAGAGATTAGGTGTTGGTAACCCGCAGCCACCCAAAGGTTGTCAGTGATGTTGTAAGATTGCTCACCACCAATCGTAACGTATGTGCTTGAAGAACTACCATTCGTATATACTGGCTTATCTGCTGTACCGATATTTTCACGCTCAGTCGTTAAATCACCCAACTGAATACCATCAAACTCAGTGTAAACCGTTAGACCACCGATTTGGTTATCAAACGTATGACCAGCTTCTAGCGTTGATGTTACATCTGAACCGTGTAAATCGTCTGAGTGAAACTGAACGTTACCTGTTACGTAAGAAGAACCCGCAAATGCAGTTGAAGCGAAAGCAAGAGAAAGTGCGCTCAGAGTAAATAGTTTTTTCATTATAATCTGCCTTAATTCAAAAATAGCCGCGGCTCTTATCAGGTAATTCTTCACCTATGACCGCAAAGAAGGTTTGCCTCCCTGGCTTGGCATTCATAATGTCGGATTTAATTCACGATCAAAAATAAATCAAAATTTTGTGCGAGCTACTTCACAGTGAAAATTAGAAAAGTTATTTATCACCTGTAAAACAACAAGTTACAAAAACAACAAAAAAGATAAAAACTTAACTAGTGATCTTGTTCAAAGTAATAGAACAACAACCGCTAAAGTATGATGCTAGGATCACGCACATTTTAGCTTTCTATTCATTTTCGAGAAGAATAATCAGATCTAGGTCACTCTATTATCAACACAATCCATTGGTTTTTAACGCTTTAAATTACATTTGACAGCGACAAGAAGTACACATAAAAAAGGCTACTTCACAGTAGCCTTCCCTATGAGCCAAGAATTAACTCTTTATCAGATGTGCCATCATTTCAATGTGCAAATCATCATCGTTTAGGCAAGGTATGTAGGAAAAGCTCGCCCCACCATGCTCTTCAAAAATTTCGCAGCACTGCTCAGAGATTTCTTCTAATGTTTCCAAACAATCTGAAGAAAAAGCAGGCGCCATAATATCGAGCTTTTTAATTCCCTTTCCTGGCAGAGCTTCTAACGTCTTATCTGTATAGGGTTTTAACCACTCTTCACGACCAAAACGAGATTGGTAAGTCATGCCAATTTGTTCTTTTGTCAGTCCAAGCTCTTGACCAAGTAATTCAGTGGTACGTTCACAATGCTTCGGATAAACATCCCCATTATCAGCAAGACGCTGAGGAATGCCATGGTACGAACACAGCAGGTAATCTCCCCTACCTTTCTCTTCCCATGAGCGTCTAACACTGCTCGCAAGCGCTTTTATATAAAGAGGGTGCTCGTGGTAATCACGAATAAACTTGAAACTCGGCATAACTGGGATATTTTTAAATGCTTTCGTCAAGCCATCAGAAACTGCCGCTGTCGTTGTACTCGAATATTGAGGATACAAGGGCAAAACGATCACTTCCTCAACACCTTTTTCCAGCAAAGCTTCAACACCAGTTTGTAAACTTGGTTTTCCGTAAGTCATACCAAGTTCAACTGGCATATCTAACAAGTCTCGTAACTTACGAGCCTGACGCTGAGAGTAAACCATTAGAGGTGAGCCATCTTCCATCCATACCGTTTGGTACAGCTTTGCGACTTTAGGTGCGCGGATCGGTAGAATTACGCCGTGCAAAATCGGGCACCATAGCCAACGCGTCATGTCCACAACACGATGATCATGTAAAAACTGACTTAAAAAACGTTTTACTGCAGGGGCAGTGGCTTCATCCGGTGTACCTAGATTCACCAGTAGTACACCTTGTTTATTATTAATTTGCATAGCTTCCTTCGACACCAAATAATTTTATACGTAAGGAAGATCGTTATAGATCAACCAATAAGCACAAAAAAAGCGACTCGTTTGAGTCGCTTCTACTATAACAAATTTTCAAAAATCGCGGTGAGCGATTTAAGCTAATGCTTTCTCGATATCTGCACTAACTTCAGAAACTTGCTTAGTACCATCAAACTTAAGGTACTTAGTGTTACCAGCTTCTGCTTCTTTACCGTAGTATGAAATTAGCGGTGCAGTTTGATCGTGGTAAACACCTAGACGCGCACGAACAGTCTCTTCTTTGTCGTCATCACGAACAACAAGGTCTTCACCTGTTACGTCATCTTTGCCTTCAACCTTTGGTGGGTTGTACACAACGTGGTAAGTACGACCAGATGCTAGGTGAGCACGACGACCCGCCATACGCTCAACGATAACATCGTCAGCTACATCAAATTCGATAACGTAATCTACGTCAACACCCATCTCTTTTAGGCCGTCAGCCTGAGGGATTGTGCGTGGGAAACCATCAAGTAGGAAGCCTTTTTCGCAGTCATCTTGAGCAATGCGCTCTTTGATTAGACCAAGGATGATTTCATCAGAAACTAGTTGACCAGCATCGATTACAGCTTTTGCTTGTTTACCAAGCTCTGTACCTGCTTTGATAGCAGCACGTAGCATGTCACCAGTAGAGATTTGCGGAACACCGTATTTTTCCATGATGAAATTTGCTTGTGTGCCTTTACCTGCACCTGGAGCACCTAGAAGAATGATGCGCATGTTGAATCCTCTTAAGATAATGATGATTTATACCGAAGCTCACTATGTCTAGGCCTTAGTAGACCTGATTTTAGCTCACGGTAAGTTTCGGTATAACTATTACAGTTAACAATAAAACAGGCGTGCACATTACACGCCTGTTCACTTCGTTTCAAGATTGCATTCTATCATACAATAAAGTTTGTCAGTGCGTATTAAGACTAAAGAATGCTTAAACACTCACAGTTAGTCGTAATTTATTCGACTTTTATTCACGATAAGTGCAAATAAATCAAAAAGCCCGCAAAGTGCGAGCTTTTTGATACATTTTAGCTATTAGCCCTTAGTCAAAAGCGTGTTCATTGCGCCTAAGAATTGTGATGGGTCTTCCATTGAACCACGCTCTGCAAGCATCGCTTGGCCAAGAAGCACTTCAACCCAACGACCAAATGCTTGTTCATCAGCTTCGTCGGCCATTCGCTTAACAAGCTCGTGCTCTGGGTTAATTTCAAAGATGTATTTCACTTCAGGAGCCGCTTGACCTGCAGCTTCTAAAAGTTTCGCCATCTGTGTGCCCATTTCAAAATCATCAGTCACAACAACCGCAGGCGTTGTCGCCAGCTTGAAGGTCGTACGTACCTCTTTAACGCGATCACCAAGGTAATCTTTGGTACGCTCTACAACAGACTTAAACTCTTCTTCAGTTTCTTTCTGCTTCTCTTTTTCCGCTTCATCTTCAAACTTGCTTAAATCTAAGCCAGCTTTCGTGATTGACTGGAACTGTTTACCATCGAATTCAGTTAAGTAGTTCATCAACCATTCATCGATACGGTCAAACATCAGAACAACTTCAATGCCTTTTGCTTTGAACTGCTCTAAGTGAGGGCTGTTTTTAGCCGCTGCGTAACTGTCTGCTGTCAGGTAGTAGATCTTATCTTGACCTTCTTTCATACGCTCAACATAAGACGCCAAGCCAACAGTTTGATCCGCAGAGTCTACTTCGGTAGAAGCGAAGCGAAGAAGTGCAGCCACTTTTTCTTTGTTTGCCATATCTTCTGCAGGGCCCTCTTTTAACACAAGGCCAAACTCTTTCCAGAACGATAGGTATTTTTCATCATCATTCTTCGCCATGCGCTCAAGCATAGTTAGTACGCGCTTAGTACACGCGTTACGTAGCGATTGAGTCACTTTGTTATCTTGAAGAATTTCACGAGAAACGTTTAGCGGCAGATCATTAGAGTCTATTAGACCTCGAACAAAACGCAGGTATGATGGCATGAACTGCTCAGCATCATCCATGATAAAGACACGTTGAACATAAAGCTTTAAGCCAGATTTATGATCACGGTTCATCATATCCCAAGGCGCTTTTGCAGGAATATACAACAAGCTCGTGTAATCGTTCTTACCTTCTACACGGTTGTGGCTCCATACCAGTGGATCGGCAAAATCGTGCGATACGTGTTTGTAGAACTCTTGATACTCTTCTTCTGAAATATCTGATTTATTGCGCGTCCAAAGTGCTTGAGCCTTGTTGATTTGCTCCCACTTTTTCTCACCTGTTTCTTTACCTTCTTCATCACGTTCTACCGTTTGAATCGAAACAGGAATGCCAATGTGATCAGAGTACTTGCTGATCACTTCACGTAGACGCCACTCGTTAAGGAATTCTTTACCTTCTTCGCGCATGTGCAGCACGATATCAGTACCACGGCTTTCTTTTGTGATGTCTTCAATCGTGTACTCACCTTCACCAGCAGAGTGCCATTGCACCGCTTGAGAAGCAGACAAACCCGCAGCACGAGTTCGAACCGTTACTGCATCAGCAACGATAAAGGCAGAGTAAAAGCCCACACCAAATTGACCGATAAGTTGAGAATCTTTTGATTGGTCTTCTGAAAGTTTAGAGAAGAAATCTGCAGTTCCTGATTTTGCGATCGTCCCAAGATGCTCGATCACATCATCACGGCTCATACCGATACCGTTATCAGAAAGTGTTAGGGTGTTCATCGCTTCATCAAAAGATAACTTAACACCAAGCTCAGCATCACCTTGGTATAAATCTGGATTTGAAAGCGCTTGAAAACGCAGTTTGTCTGATGCATCTGATGCGTTGGAAATCAACTCACGAAGGAAAATCTCTTTATTCGAGTATAGTGAGTGAATCATCAGATGAAGTAGTTGTTTTACTTCAGATTGAAAACCACGAGTTTCTTTATTTTGCGTTACTGTATCGCTCATGTTCGCTCCATTGCACCTATTTTGTTCAAGCCTATAGCGGTAAAACAAGGCCATAACTAAGATAATCTGCAAATTAACATGAGGGTGACAAATGTAAATTCAAGGTCAAAACAGATAAAAACAGTGTTTTTTAGTCTCATTTTTGACTATTCTTGTTCCCCGAAAAAGTCAAAAAAGCTAAAATCGCGGCGCAACTCGCTGACAACATGTACGCAAATCGTGCACTCAATCCTAAAACTTCTAAATAATGGCCGAAATTGATGAGCAATATAGGTACTAAGTTCAATCTCGCAGATAGATTCACTTTTGATCCTAACACTAACTCTCTTATCGATAGAGAATGTGAGGACGAACTGATCCGTCTAGGCAGTAATGAAAGCCGTATTCTTCTTCTATTGTGTGAAAAACCGAGCGAAGTCGTATCACGCAATGAACTGCATGATTTTGTCTGGCGTAAACAAGGATTTGAAGTGGATGATTCAAGCTTAACACAAGCTATCTCAACACTTCGCAAGTTGCTTAAAGATTCAACCAAGTCACCGCAATTCGTTAAAACAGTGCCAAAGCGCGGTTATCAACTAATTTGTACAGTTGAACGTACAACGCCGCTGATGAGTGGTGAAAATGATGTCGAAGAGCCTTCCGATGAGTCTATTGAAGTCATCGCTCATGTGGAAAGTAACCAAGATACTCCCCAGCCACCAGCAGCAGAAGAGCTTGCGACACGCAATGAAAACGCTCCGGCTCCTGTTACAGCACCAAACAACAATAAACTTATCTCTCGATTGCTAATACTCGCGGCCATATTGCTGCCTTTGTGCGTGGTACTCTTTACTAACCCAGCAGAGTCGAAATTCCGTCAAGTAGCCGTCTACGCAGACACACCAATCAAAACACCAATAAACCATCCTGATCTATCGACTTGGTATTCTTCGATTGAGCAATGTGTGAAGAAATACAATGAAACACATCAAGGTGAACTTGCCCCTGTCGAAGTGATTGCAACCGGCGGTCAAAACAATCAATTGATTTTAAATTACATCCACTCTTTAAATCATTCTGGTGAAAATATTACGTTACGTATTTTTTCTGAGCAGAAAGATCTAAGTACGGTTTGCCAATAGGAATTATGACGATGAATCAAAAACTAGCCGCAGGTCTACTGGTTGTATCGGCACTATTTAGTAGTTGGTTGTACTGGGGAAGCGATCTAAAAGTCGAACAGGTTCTGACTTCAAAAGAGTGGCAATCCAAAATGGTGACTGTCATTGCTGAGCCTCTTCAGGAAGAGTCTGTTGGCCCACTGCGCCGAGCCGATATAATCTCTAACGTGAAGTATTTACCGAATAAATCTTATATTCGAGTATCAACAGTACGTTTATTTGCAGAAGATCATGACCGTGAAGAAGATGATGTTGTCATTAATATCTCTGAAACGGGCGATTGGGATATCAGTGACAACTACTTACTCGTCTCACCACTGGAGTTTAAAGATATCTCTTCGGCTCAGAGCAAAGAGTTTACGACTGCGCAATTAGACCTCATTACTCAATTGTTCAAAATGGATGCTCAACAAAGCCGACGCATCGATATTGTTAACAACAAAACATTACTGCTAACCAGCTTAAGTCATGGTTCAACGGTCTTGTTTTCAAACTAAAGAAGAATAAAGGGGCATGATGCCCCTTTTACACATCAAATGGATTGGATACATTCTCTTGGCCTATTGGTAGGCTCCCTTACTGCAAATACATTGGCTTCACTTTCAGGTGGAGGTGCAGGGCTGTTGCAGTTTCCTCTATTAATTTTCTTTGGTTTACCTTTCTCCGTTGCTCTTGCAACACATAAAGTTGCTAGCGTAGCGCTTGGTTTAGGCGCAGCAATCACTCATATCAAGCAGAAAAGTTTTAGTTATCGAGTAGCCGTCTATCTAGTAGTAATCGGCTGCATCGGGGTCATCATCGGGGCTAATATTGTCCTGCTCATTCCTGAAGAGTGGGCTGAGAGAATGCTCGGTGTCATGATACTCGCAATTGGCCTATATTCTCGATTCAAGAAACAACTCGGACAAACAGAACATCCTCAAAACCGAGATATCAAAGGTTATACTATTGGTGGGGTTGGACTCGTACTTCTCGGTATCATTAACGGATCGTTGACCGCAGGTTCTGGGCTACTCGTTACCATGTTTCTTATTCGTTGGTTCGGTTACAACTATAAACAGGCCGTTGCTCTAACTTTATTATGTGTTGGGTTATTTTGGAATGGTATTGGTGGTGTCGCCATCGTCCAAGCTGGCGCTCCTATTTACTGGCCTTGGTTGCCAATCTTGTTATTAGGTTCCTTTCTAGGAGGCAGTTTAGGTGCTTACCTAACAACAAAATATAGTAACAATGTAATTAAAACCTGTTTTGAAATTCTCACCTTTGCGGTCGGAGTCAAGCTGTTGTTTTAAGTCGTGAGGATATATGGAAAAAGCCGTTATTGATATTTATTACTGTCGTCAATGCAATTGGATGTTGCGTTCAGCTTGGCTTTCGCAAGAATTATTACAGACTTTTAGTGAAGAGATAAACACAGTATCCCTCCATCCGGATACTGGAGGGAGGTTCGAAGTCATCTGCAACGGTGAATTAATTTGGGAACGAAAACGAGATGGAGGCTTCCCTGAGGCAAAAGTTCTAAAACAGAAAGTACGTGATGTTATTGATCCTGATAGAGACTTAGGCCACTCAGACCACAAGTAGCCTTTTCATTCTGAGAGTATCAGCAAGGCCAACCTTTATGTTGGCCTGAATGAGATTCAACAGCTAGCTAATCTTTGTAGAGGCTATTATATCGCCCTCAAAAGTGATCACTTTTAACTCATGACCTTCGAGTAAACCGTAACTTGCAACATAACCATCTCGTGGAAATGTCACCGAGCCAGGGTTAAAAATAAACTGCTCGCCATTCAACTCAGCCACTGGAATATGAGAATGCCCATGAGCAATCACATCTCTCGCTTTTAACGCTGGACGCTTGTTTGCGTTGTACAAATGGCCATGCGTCAGAAAGATTCGCTGACCTGACTCTAACAGTACCCACGAGTAATCCATCATCATAGGGAAAGAGAGCAGCATTTGGTCGACTTCACTATCACAGTTCCCTCGAACAGCAATAATACGATCAGCGTACTGATTCAAACTCTCCGCAACCGCCGGAGGATTATAATGTTCTGGCACTGGGTTTCTTGGCCCGTGATTCAATACATCACCCAAGAGCACTAAAGTATCAGCTCCGGACTGGTCGAATTTAGCCAACGTTTTCTCCGTCGCAGACAAGCAACCATGCAAGTCTGAGGCAAAAAATAATTTCACGACGTCTCTCCTCAAATTTCTTGAGGATATTGTACGTAATTAGAGATTCTCCGTCATCCGAGCCATACCATTTATAACAATGTTATTGTAACTCACCATTCCTATCACTTTCCCGCCATCCACTACTGGAGCTCTACTTATACCAAATCGCTCAAACAAGCGAGCGCAGTACTTCACGTTCATATCAGGGGAGACCGTCAGGGCGGGTTTAGTCATGATCTCATAAATATTGGTTCGATCTGAAGAGCGATTTTTAGCCAACACTTTTTTTGCGATGTCATTCATCAACACTAAGCCATACTCGTCGTCTTCACTTCTCTTGTTCACAACCAAGGCTTTTACTCTATGCTCTCTTGCCAGTTCAATCCCTTCCGTCACCGTCGTTAAACCATCAATCATCACATAAGTGTTGGCCATCACATCTCGTACACGTATTTTTTCATGGCTACTCATAACTCGTCCTCTACCACTTTCGTTAACTTCTCAACCTGATGCGCAACACCGACAGCATCTTCAACATCAATCTGCACAGCAATCCCCTGCCCAGACTCTTGGTCAAACTCACCAACATCACTGATCGTTTCTAATATATGTCGAGATAAGTGCTCCTCAACAACAAACAACACCACGTCTTTTTGTACTTCCAACGTCAATCCAAAAAAGGTTCGTTTTTTATTTAGACCTTCACCTCTAGCATGATTAATCACGGTCGCCCCTGTAGCACCTGCATTTCGCGCGGCATCCAAGACACGATCCGTCTTACTATCTTCAACAAATGCTATTATCAGTTTAAAGCGCATTTTCGCTGTCCTCCGTCGTTGATCTTCGATTTAGCCAACGAGTAATTTGGGCATAAGCCATTACTGAGATAATTGGAAAGAGACTGGCAAACGCAATTAAGCCAAAGCCGTCAATCATAGGGTTTCGACCGGGCACTGTAGACGCAAGCCCCAACCCTAAAGCTGCGACGAGTGGCACGGTTACCGTTGATGTGGTGACGCCGCCGGAGTCATACGCTAATGGCACGATCATTTTGGGCGCATAAAATGTTTGAATAACCACTATCACGTAACCAACGATGATGTAATAGTGAATCGGATCTCCCACCACAATTCGATAACTACCTAATGAGATACCTATTGCTACGCCAAGTGCAACTGCGATACGTAACCCGTTAACACTTATAGACCCGCCCGAAACTTGATTGGCTTTCATCGCAACGGCAATTAACGAGGGTTCAGCGACGGTCGTACTAAAACCGATACAAAAAGCAAAACAGTAAACCCAATAATAATCTTTCCAGCTGTCCAACGAGCTCGTTGATATTCGAAATTGTTGCAGGAATTCAGGTGCAGTAAGTTGCACCGCCATGGTTTCCCCCAGCGGGAACAAAGCCATCTCTAATCCAATCAAAAATAACGATAACCCTAAAATCACGTACATAAATCCAAGGATGACTTTAGGTAAATTAGTCACCGGCTTACGAAGGACCGCAAATTGGAAACCAAAGATAATGGTGACGATAGGCAGTACATCACTCACAGTGCCAATAAAAGTATCGCTAAAATGAGACCACTCAATCATGCAATCACCATCCCGTATATCATGACAAACATCATGGGTAATAAAGATGCAAAAGCGATCAATCCGAAACCATCAATCATCGGATTGCGGCCTTTAATCGCAGAAGCCAACCCAACTCCAAGTGCTGTAACTAGAGGTACTGTAATCGTCGATGTTGTCACCCCTCCGGAGTCATAGGCAACGCCGATAATACTGTCAGGGGCAAACACAGTAAGTACAACTACGCCAATGTAACCACCAATGATCATGTATTGAATCGACCAACCTTTTAGTATCCGCAGTACACCGAGCATAATGGCAAAACCCACCGAAAGAGCGACGGTATACCTTAAGCCATTCGCATACTCTTCCATTGATTCAGCGCTATGCTCAATCATTCCACCTTCAGCCGCCACTTCCGCCGCTTCATCAGCGACAGCTGTTAATGCGGGTTCAGCTACGGTAGTACCAAAGCCAAGGCAAAATGCGAAAACCATCAACCAGAATAGACTTCCCTTTCTCGCAAAGGCCTGCGCCATTGATTCACCAATAGGGAAAAGCCCCATTTCTAAACCGAAGATAAACAGTGTTAAGCCGGATACCACCAGCAATAGACCAAAAACGATCGATAATAAATTAGGCAAAGGCTCTTGCAGAACCACCAGTTGGAAAAATGCAATCACTACGATGATGGGCATCAAATCCCTTAAACTTCCCAAAAACGCTTTCACTAGCGCGGTAATTGCTTCCATGTCTCACCTTTGGTGCTATCTAATTAATATATATTGGCAAATAGAATGCTTATATGATGTGACACGTATTGCGCACCTACCAACAAAAGTAACAAAATGTAAATTTTGTGATAATCATGCGCTTTAATGAATCGATGATCCGAATTGCCACTAACTCGCTATAATTATTAGCATTACCCTAATAATAGAACGCGTTTTGGGATCCAAACGTAAGGAGAGGAGAGATAAATGAAAATACTGCTCACTGGAGGCACGGGCTTCATTGGTCGAGAACTACTGAAGTACTTCACCACTCACGATGTTGTTTTACTTACCCGCTCTCCGCAGCAAGCCAAATCCTTGGTTTACTATGCTGATATGGGAAATGTCTCTTACATCTCTGATTTAGAGCAGTTTCATGATCTCAATGAATTTGATGCCGTCATAAACTTAGCTGGCGAACCTATCGCGGATAAGCGCTGGAGCAAAAAACAAAAACAAGAAATCTGCGATAGCCGCTGGAAATTGACCGAAAAGATCGTTGACTTAATTCATGCTAGTACTTCTCCCCCTTCCGTGTTTATTAGTGGATCTGCTGTTGGCTACTATGGTGATCAACAAGAACACCCGTTTGATGAGGCCCTCCACGTTCATCACGAAAGCTTCCCTCATCATGTTTGCTCTAAATGGGAAAACATCGCCAACCGCGCGAGATCAGAATCAACACGAGTATGCATACTTAGAACGGGGATCGTTCTCGCGCCAGAAGGTGGCGCTCTAAGTAAAATGTTACTGCCCTATAAATGTGGTTTGGGCGGCCCCATCGGAAGTGGCAAGCAGTACATGCCGTGGATTCATATGCTTGATATGGTTCGGGCTATTGTTTATTTACTCGAAACAGAACATGCCAACGGTGAATTCAACTTGTGCGCGCCTCACCCCGTGACTAACAAACACTTCAGTCAGACATTAGCCAAATCACTCAGTCGTCCGCATCTATTGTTTACCCCTAAATGGGCACTCAAATTAGCTATGGGAGAAAGCTCAATTTTATTATTTGACAGTATTCGAGCCAAACCTAAAAAGTTAACAGAATTGGGTTTTCGTTTTAGTTACTCCCGCCTAGAACCCGCGCTAAAAAACTTATTACAACATCATGAATAATCTTTTACTCTATTCTAAAATCAAAAGGATAGAGTAAACGTCCATGACCAAATCAATTTTAATCACTGGGTGCTCAACAGGAATTGGGTATGTGAGTGCTCATACGTTAAAACAAAAAGGTTACCAAGTCATCGCTTCATGCCGTAAAGCACAAGATGTAGAAAAGCTAACGAGCGAAGGATTAACTTGTATTCAACTCGATCTGGCAGATCCAGAAAGCATCGACGAAGCGGTAAAGAAAACGTTAATTTTGACTAACGGAAAGCTCGACGCGCTATTTAATAATGGGGCTTACGGTCAGCCAGGCGCCTTAGAAGACCTCCCAACACACGCCCTAAGAGTACAGTTTGAAGCCAACTTCTTTGGTTGGCATCAACTAACCACAGCACTGTTACCAACAATGATTCAGCAAGGATCAGGGCGAATTATACAAAACAGCTCTGTTTTAGGTTTCGCAGCGATGAAATATCGAGGTGCCTATAATGCGTCAAAGTTTGCATTAGAAGGTTGGACAGACACTTTGAGACTGGAGCTTATTGGAACCGGTGTCAATATTAGCCTAATAGAACCTGGTCCTATTGAAACGCAATTTAGAGCGAATGCGAAAGAAGCATTCTTGAAATGGATCCCACTTAAAAACAGCCGACATCACCTCGAGTACCAACAACAATTGCAAAGACTCGAAAATGAATCGTCCAATAATGCCTTCGTGTTACCACCAGAATCTTGTATCGCCCCTTTACTCCATGCGCTCGAATCAAAAACACCCAAGATTCGCTATCGAGTGACAACGCCTACAAAAGTATTCTCAGTACTAAAACGACTTCTACCAACTCGCATACTTGATAAAATTTTACGACGAGCCGCATAAAAATAATGTTTAATCATGTAATTTTACCGTAACAATTGACGAGTATATTAGTTTTTGAAGCAACTCACTTCACTAAATTTTAAGCGTCACATTCGGTAAAAAAACATGACATTAAACCAGCTCAACTGGATTGGTGTGGGTGTTGCGCTAACTTTGTTTATCGTTTTATAAACACCTTCACTCACTAAAACACCGCTTTAAAAGCGGTGTTTTAGTATCTACTCTCCTCGACTTGATATCTGCCCTAGCTGCCCATATGTTTGATATATCTAAATTGTTGCAAGGAATCACCAAATGCAATCTCCGTTTATTGTCGAATTGAACGAACAGAATTTCCGTCAAGTGCTCGAAGGCTCAATGCAAACACCGGTACTCATCCACTTTTGGGCACCCATGAGTCAAGAGAGTGCGCAGATTATTCCTGACTTGCAAAATTTAGCTCAGCAGTACAATGGTGCATTTACTCTCGCGCTTCTTAACTGCGAACAAGAGCAAGCCATAGCGTCACAATTCGGCGTACAAGCTCTACCTACGATTGCTCTATTTGTAAATGGACAGCCAGTTGATGGCTTAGGTGGACCTCAAGAATTACACGCAATTCAAGCTATGCTAGACAAACACTTGCCGAGCCAAGATGAACAAAACTTAGCCAAAGCAGCAGAGTTTATTCAACAAGGGATGCATGCTCAAGCGTTACCATTGCTACAAGGATTACCAGAAGACAAACAAGCAAAAGGTGATGTCAAACTCGCTTTAGCTGACTGCTATTTGGAAACTCAAGCATTTGACCAAGCAAAAGCATTACTCAACCACATTCCGCTCGAGTACCAAGACAACTACTTTAAAGGCTTAGTTGCTAAACTTGAGCTCCATGAACAATCAGCTAATAGCCCTGAGATTCAGTCTTTAGAAGCTTCATTACAAAACAATCCATCTGATGCAAAAATTGCAGCAGAGTTAGCGTTAAGCTATCACCAAGTCAATCGTGATGAAGAAGCTTTAGAGCTCCTATGGGGATTCCTCAAATCTGATCTCAATATTCTTGATGGTGAACTGAAGAAACACTTTATGGATATTCTATCCGCACTTGGTCAAGGCCACGCTGTCGCTGGGAAGTACCGTCGACAACTTTACTCACTGCTTTATTAGACTCTTCTAAATCAAATACTTAAAGCCGGTTAATCCGGCTTTAATACTGCCAAATCTTAGCTTCAGTTCTCATTTATCTCATTGTCTCTTGTGCTTAAATAAGCAACAATCGACATAGAGTTTTATAAAAGGAACAAAATATGGCTATTGATTCTCTGATTACTATTGGCATCTTTCTAATTGTCGCCATTGCCCTGATCGTTGCTGCTGTCAAAACAGTACCGCAAGGCAACCACTGGACGGTAGAACGCTTTGGGCGCTATACCTTAACTCTTAAACCCGGACTAAATATCATCATCCCTTTCATCGATGGAATCGGTCACAAGGTCAATATGATGGAGCGTGTCCTAGACATTCCAGCTCAAGAAGTCATCTCAAAAGACAACGCAAATGTAACCATTGATGCTGTCTGTTTTGTTCAAGTGGTTGATGCGCCTAAAGCAGCTTATGAAGTCAACGATCTTGAACATGCGATTCGTAACTTAACTCTTACCAATATCCGTACCGTACTTGGCTCAATGGAACTGGACGAAATGCTAAGTCAACGCGATATGATCAACAGCCGCTTGCTCACTATCGTCGACGAAGCAACTAACCCTTGGGGTGTAAAAGTAACCCGTATCGAAATTAAAGATGTTCAACCACCCGCTGATCTTACAGCTGCAATGAATGCTCAAATGAAAGCAGAGCGTAACAAACGTGCGGATATTCTTGAGGCAGAGGGGGTTCGTCAGGCGGAGATTCTGAAAGCAGAAGGCCACAAGCAGTCAGAAATATTGAAAGCAGAAGGTGACAAGCAAGCCGCTATACTTCAAGCAGAAGCCCGAGAGCGTGCGGCAGAAGCTGAAGCACGAGCAACCACTATGGTTTCGGATGCAATTTCTAAGGGTGATATGCAAGCGGTGAATTACTTTATCGCTCAAGGCTATACCGACGCGTTAAAAACAATTGGCCAAGCAGAAAATGGTAAAATCATCATGTTACCACTTGAAGCATCCGGTCTAATGGGCTCTGTCGCAGGTATTGCTGAAATGTTTAAACATCAAACTCCGCAGGATAAGTAGAGGTTCATTTGTTTGAATTACTAGATTCAATCAACCAATGGCACTGGTTAGCGTTTGGTCTAGCACTACTCGCATTTGAGTTGTTAGGCACTGCTGGTTATTTCCTATGGTTAGGTTTATCTGCTCTTCTCATAGGATTGCTTCTCACTTTTATTCCTATGAGTTGGCAATTACAGTGGGTAGCATTTGGTGCCTTCTCACTCATTACAACTTGGTTGTGGTGGCGACGTCAATTTAGCAAAGATAAGCAAAGTGATGCCGAGCGAAACCTTAACCAAAAGGAGAAACAACTGATTGGCGAAACCCTAACACTAGAAGAGGATTTTCCGGCAGGAAAAGGTCGCATAAAAGTTGGAGATACAACCTGGACAGCTCGTTCAGAGGTAGCAATCAGCGCAGGAAAACAGGTTAAGATCATCCATGTAGATGGAATTATTCTTACTATAGAAGAAATAATTTCGTACTAAGACCTGAGTTTATGAGTAAAAACGGAGCGAACGCTCCGTTTTTTAATGCCTTTACTTTAGGAGTGAAGAAGTTACAAAGAATATGTTAGAAAATAAGTATCTAAAAAAGGGACTATTTCAAGAATATTAGTTATATAG
>NZ_BLID01000001.1 GCF_009811315.1 Vibrio atypicus | reverse complement strand
GCTCTGTAACCAAATAGCTGGAAAGCTAAACTCGCGCCCAAGGAAAAGACTTGGGTTCTTTACACCTCAGGAGTATATTCATGCGCATCTGTAAAAAGTGTCGCACTTCAAACTTGATACTAAGCGAAGTTTCCCCTCAGCGTTTAAGTTGCTTTGAAAGCAGATTACCCGAAACAAATTAAGCAACCAAACACCCACTGACTTTTTGTGATTCAAGAACCACAAATGTCACTATATTTCAGCCAAAGCTTCAACAACCACGAAATGCAGACCTTCAACAGCAAAGTAGGTTTTGAACCCGAAAAGCCCAAAGGCGCAAACTCACAGCAAATTCGAAAGCCTCAATTGACTTGCCCTTGCCACACTTTGAGTCAGTGAAATTCACAATCAACCGACTGTTAAAACCAATGAGGCAACCCGCGAACCTTGGCATGTTTTACGGCCAGAGAGATTCAAGAAATTGAGCCGACAATGTTAAATTGCCGACTTACAAAAACGAATGCTCAAAGAGAACTAAGAAGACAAGAACAAAGAACTTCCCTGCCCGTCGCCTAACGCCCTGCTAAGGGGTGAGCAACGCAATACCGATGTTGTTGCAAACCACCTTAATCACCAAAATCAACGCATAGTAAAAATGCCACGCGTTGTGAATCCCTCTTGAGCAGTTTGTTAGTTTGCAGACCCAAAAGGTTGATTTTACGTTATTTTAAACTTTGCGAACAAAACTTTATGTGCTTTGACGCACTTAAGTCAGGCGTAGTCTCAAAGCGGCTAGTCAATGAAACCACGTGGAACAAACAACGCCGCAGAAAACGAACTCACAACACCAAAAAGAGCTTTTGGAAAACCAATCTCACAGTGCGAACTTTCAACAAAGCCACTGAAACCACGTGAACTTGCCACACCAGAGAAAGCATCCTTTCAGCAAGTAAATCGGCTTTTGCACCAACAAACTCACAGAGCAGAGTTTCAGCCAAAAAGTTCGACTCAGTGAACCCAAAAGTCGCCGCACCAAAGAACAAATCAACCGTTGAAACGATGCCAATTTTGGATTTTTACCACGCTAATTAACACTGAAATTGAACGCCGATACGACAATTTCAACTTTGAGCTTTTACCACTAGATCTTGCGATATAGCTGCGTTTTTCCTCTTGCAAACTAACGCCGCGTTAAGTGGTGAACAACGCAGACCGCCTAACCTAAACTATTGTGGCGTAAACACTAAATTCAAAACAAACCGAAAATGCCAAGCGTTGTGAATCCGTCTTAAACGCTTTGTTAGGATTAATCTGCGCATTGAGCTACAAGCTCCTGTATTTTTTCGAAAATGTCATCGTCAATAGCATCAGCATGTCGATCAAGTAACGCAGTATAGAATTCGTAAACATCTTCGTCACCAAAGATCCATGTGACTTGATCGTTTGATAATGCTATTTCAACTAACTGATTTACCTGAGTTTGAGAGAACCCATCAAACTTACTTAACTTATTGATTACAGTGTGAGTTCGAGCAAAGTTACCACTTTGAGCCAAGTTTTTAATCTCAATTTCTTTTTCTAACTCACTAGCTAATTTTATTTCAGGATAGTGCTCCTTAAAAAACTGAGACAAGCGACGATAGAAGAAAAGATCAGATTTATTAAACTCCTTCCAATCAGCTAGTAGGAAATCTTTAGGACGATTCTCGTCCAGTACTGAATAGTAATCCTTGTCGTCTGCAACGAAGTACAGATCTTCGTCTATTGGGATTTCTGAGAGAATGGCCTCCCAATTTATAGCATCCCCCAATGAACCATTTTTGCCTGGAGGGTTTCCCACCGCGAGCCTAAACTTTGCTTCGGATAATATTTCATCGGTTGTTTCGACATACTCAGCCAGTTTAAATAGTTCCTTTATTCTGTCATCGGCATTGAATTTATGTTCTATAGCATCCTCTGTAATAGACTTAAGCAATTTAGAATGCAACGTTCCATAGGTTTTCTGCAGCTCTTTGAGCTCTGCGTATTCATCGTAGTCTTTGCAAAATTGTGGGAAAACCCCTTTGATTTTATGATCGCTAAGTTTCTTTATTGCGTCTTGAATCTTTATTTCTCTATTACGATAGAACTCGTCTTTTACCTGCTGTGTTACCCATAACTTTATCTCCTTACTTTTGATTAGAACAGCGAGCTTATGAATCTCTTCAAGATCATCATTGCTAAGGTGATAGAAAGATAAATACACATTTGTATCAATGAATAAATTTTTCAACGAAATACTCCCTGATGAATCCTAACGCCCTGTTAAGGTGTGAGCAACGCAATACCGAAGCTACCGCATACCACCTTAAACACTAAACGCAACGCATAGCAAAAATGCCACGCGTTGCGAATCACTCTTAAACAGTTTGTTATGTGATTAATTTTTACCCAGAACTTTGTATCCCCAGCGCTTATTTAATAAGTCACTGACAATGTAAACATTAAAAGGAGGTTGAACTTCTGGTAGCACAACTAACATAGAGTTTTTCCATACTGTAATTCCATTCGTTGTCTCGTATGACGCTACGCTCGCACTACCTTGCTTCTTCGCCAACACATTTCCAGCTTCGTCAACAACTACAGTTTTCCACCACTTCGTATCTGCCGATTCAATTGTTGGTGTTTTAACATGTGCCAGCAAATATCCATTTACCGGAATCTTCGAATAATCAGGCTCTTCAAACGCTAGTTCCGCTTTCTTTTTCTCGATTGCTCTTAGCGTATCAACATCGTAGTAATCAACATACGCAATTGAACCAAAGTCGTTAGGATCTTCGATGTTTTGGACTATATTTCCATTAACGGCACGAGTCGTGCCCAGATTTGAACAACCAACTAAGACAAAGCTCAAAATCAAGCCTACTACTATCTTATTCATTTTTTCCTCGATTGATGATTAATCACATAACGTTCTCTAACAAACACAAGACAGCTTTAATCGTCCACGCTACCGCCGCCTTTGTGAGCAAAGCGCACAAAATACTATCACACAAACATATGAAAGCATTAGCTTAATTAGATTAAAGAATGATGGCTGGATCTCAATTAGACTGCAGAGTGTCAACTAATTCTTGAAACCTGGCCAAATTAAATTAACTGTATATAAGTACAGTTAATTTAACAAAAATAACACCATGAAAAGCCAGTTCCTACTCAGTGTAAAAGAGCACATGCATACGCGCCATTATGCCAATAAAACGATTGAAGCTTATCTGTTATGGATAACTAAATTTATAACGTTCAACGATATGAAGCACCCTTCTAAACTCAGCGAAAAGCATGTCGAAGCTTACTTAACTCACCTAGCAGTTCAGGAGAAAGTCGCCGCAAAGACTCAATCTCTGGCTCTCAACGCTATTAGTTTTCTTTATCGTGAATATTTTAGAACACCACTATCGGTGGAAATGAAGTTTCAAAAATCCTTACTTGATAAAAAACTGCCTGTAGTACTCACCAAGGATGAAACAAGGCGTTTTATTGCTCACATCGATCCTCGTTACAAACTGCACATTATGTTGCTTTATGGTTCAGGATTAAGGGTTATGGAGTGCGTCAGATTGCGTGTCCAAGACGTCGACTATGACTACAAAGCAATAAGAGTGTGGCAAGGGAAAGGAGGGAAAAACCGAGTCGTTACGCTCGCTCAAGAAGCGATCCCACTACTCAAAGAACAAGAGGCGTTGGCGTTAAGATATTACAACAAAGATATGAACTCACCAGGTTACGCAGGTGTGTCAATTAGCCCATCACTACAGAAGAAATACCCCGAAGCCGAGCTCGATTTTAACTGGCACTTTCTTTTTCCATCATTGCGTTTATCTGCAGACCCAAACACGGGGGAGATCAGAAGACATCATGTTAATGAAACGGCTCTACAACGGGCAGTGAAGCGCTCAGCTAAAGATGCTGGCATAACGAAGAACGTTACGTGTCATACATTAAGACACAGCTTTGCCACGCACCTACTAGAGTCCGGAGCGGACATCAGAACGGTTCAAGAGCAGCTAGGGCATAGTGATGTAAAAACAACGCAGATCTATACACATGTGATTGAACGTGGAGGCGGTGGAGTAAGGAGCCCACTATCCAACCTCTAAACTACAGACATAAAAAAGGAGAGCCGAAGCTCTCCTTTTCTTAATCCTAAACTGCTAATTAAAGAGCAGCTTTCGCTTTTTCAACTAGAACAGCAAATGCTGCTTTGTCGAATACTGCGATGTCAGCAAGAATCTTACGATCGATCTCGATAGATGCTTTCTTAAGACCGTTGATGAAACGGCTGTAAGATAGACCATTTTGACGAGATGCCGCGTTGATACGTGCAATCCATAGTTGACGGAATTGACGTTTCTTGTTGCGACGGTCACGGTAAGCGTATTGACCAGCTTTAGTAACTGCTTGGAAAGCTACGCGGTAAACACGTGAACGTGCACCGTAGTAACCTTTAGCTTGTTTCAGAACTTTCTTATGACGTGCACGAGCTTGTACACCACGTTTTACGCGAGGCATTATGCTTCTCCTAAACTAAACGATTGATAAACTAAAAAGAATTAAGCGTATGGCAACATACGAGCAACTGCAGCCACTTCACACTTAGGAAGGATTGCATTTGGACGTAGCTGACGCTTGTTCTTAGTAGTACGCTTAGTCAGGATGTGACGTTTAGTAGCGTGCTTAAACTTAATACCACCAGCAGTTTTCTTAAAACGCTTAGCAGCACCTTTGTTGGTTTTCATCTTAGGCATGATGAATAACTCCGCATTGTTGAGTTGTTTTAAACAATAGTAATTAGGGCGAACAAAACTCAGCCACCTTACGGCAGCTGAGTTTTATTACTTGCAAAGCCGTTAATTACTTCTTTTTAGGGGCAAGAACCATGATCATCTGACGACCTTCGATCTTCTTAGGGAAAGATTCCACTACTGCTAATTCAACAGTGTCTTCCTTAAGACGATTTAGAACATCGACACCGATCTCTTGGTGTGCCATTTCTCGGCCACGGAAGCGAATTGTTACCTTCACTTTGTTGCCTTCTTCAAGGAAACGCGTCAGGTTGCGTAGTTTTACCTGATAGTCTCCAATATCAGTTCCAGGACGGAATTTTACTTCCTTAATCTGAACCTGTTTTTGCTTCTTCTTCTGCTCTTTAGCAGTTTTGCTCTTCTCAAAGAGGAATTTACCGTAGTCCATCACACGACAGACAGGTGGCTCAGCATTTGGACTGATTTCAACTAGGTCCATACCAGCTTCTTCAGCTGCAGCAACCGCTTGTTGGATCGTTACAACACCAACTGATTCGCCGTCAGCGCCAGTCAATCGAACTTCACGTACGCCACGAATTTCACCGTTCAAACGGTGCGGGTTTTGTTTTACCGGCTGTTGGCCGCGTCTTCCGCCTTTAATAGCTTATTCCTCCAGATTGAGCTTACGGGTAGAGATCTCGTCTTGGATGTAGGAAATAAAATCATCCACTTTAAACTTACCGAGGTCTTTACCTTTACGAGTACGTACTGCGATTTCACCGGCTTCCATCTCTTGGTCGCCACAAACAAGCATATACGGTACACGCTTCAAAGTATGTTCGCGGATTTTAAAGCCAATCTTCTCATTTCTCAAGTCCGCTTTAGCTCTAATTCCAACTTTTTGTAGTTTTTGAGCAACTTCTTGTGCGTAATCAGCCTGTTTATCAGTAATATTCATAATTACAGCCTGTTCTGGCGACAACCACGTAGGGAAGAAGCCATAGTACTCTTCGATAAGAATACCGATGAATCGCTCAAGAGAACCCAAAATTGCACGGTGAATCATAACAGGAACTTGGCGTTCGTTGTTTTCATCAACGTAAGATGCACCTAGACGACCAGGTAGGTTAAAGTCTAGCTGAACCGTACCACACTGCCATGCACGATCTAGACAATCGTAAAGTGTGAATTCAATCTTAGGACCATAAAACGCACCTTCGCCTTCTTGAATCTCGTATGGAATGTCCATTGCTTCAAGAGAAAGTTTCAGTGCTTCTTCAGATTGATCCCAGATCTCATCTGAACCTACACGCTTTTCAGGGCGAGTAGACAGCTTCACTACGATGTTGTCGAAACCAAATGTCTGGTACGTATCGTAAACCATCTTGATACAGCCAGTCACTTCCTCTTGGATTTGGCTTTCTGTACAGAAGATATGAGCATCATCTTGAGTGAATCCACGTACACGCATGATACCGTGTAGTGCACCCGATGGCTCGTTACGGTGACAAGAACCAAACTCAGCCATACGTAATGGCAGATCACGGTACGATTTTAGACCTTGATTAAAGATCTGTACGTGGCCCGGACAGTTCATTGGCTTAAGTGCGTAGTCACGGTTTTCAGATGACGTTGTAAACATCGCATCTGCGTATTTGTCCCAGTGACCAGAACGTTCCCAAAGAACGCGGTCCATAATCAGAGGACCTTTTACTTCTTGGTAGTTGTATTCCGTCAGTTTTTGACGAACGAATACTTCTAGATCACGGAAGATAGACCAACCATTGTGATGCCAGAACACCATGCCTGGTGCTTCTTGCTGCATGTGGAATAGGTCTAGTTGCTTACCGATCTTACGGTGGTCACGCTTCGCTGCTTCTTCAAGGCGAGTTAGGTGAGCTTTAAGTGCTTTCTTATCATGGAAAGCAGTACCGTAGATACGTTGAAGCATCTTGTTATCGCTGTTACCACGCCAGTAAGCACCTGCTACGTTAAGTAGAGTAAAGTGCTGACAGAAACCCATATGCGGTACGTGAGGGCCACGACACATATCGATGTATTCTTCATGGTGGTACAAGCCAGGACGGTCATCGCGAGAAACATTCTCGTCTAGGATTTCCATCTTGTAAGTTTCGCCGCGCGCTTCAAAAGCGTCACGAGCTTCCTGCCAGCTTACCTTTTTCTTGATAACTTGGTATTTCGTCTTAGCCAGCTCTTTCATACGCTTTTCGATCTTTTCAAGATCTTCTTGCGTAAGTGAGTGCTCTAAATCGATGTCGTAGTAGAAACCATTGTCGATCGTTGGACCAATTGCCATTTTCGCTTCAGGGAAAAGTTGCTTGATCGCGTGACCTAGCAAGTGAGCACAAGAGTGGCGAACGATTTCTAGACCATCGACTTCATCTTTAACTGTGATGATTTCAAGGCTTGCATCTTGTTCGATCAGATCGCATGCATCCACACGATCGCCATTAACGCGACCAGCGATGGTTGCTTTCGCAAGACCAGGACCGATTGATAGAGCAACATCTAGAGTAGAAACTGGGTTGTCAAATTGACGCTGACTGCCGTCAGGAAGAGTAATAATAGGCATTAATATATCCTTTACAGTGGTGTTGCACACCAAGCAACACATGCAATTCAAAACTTATCTTCAACCTATAATTCAAAAGGTTAAAGACCAGAATACGTGTCCTTTTATATGCAAATACGGATGCACAACTCAGGAGCGAGCGAGCATTGTAACGGAATCAGGCAAAATAACAATCAATGTCACAAAAAAGCGCCAAATAAATACCAAACTGATGCTTACTAACCTCAGATAGAAACAAGTTTTTGATTGAGTAAACGGCGTACTTCAGGAATTAAATCATGCGCTAACAAACCTATCTGCCCGTTTTTATCACTCAATTCATCAGCAGCGCGGCTATGGAGCAATACCCCTAATTTAGCAGCATCTGAGAGCGGTATTCTTTGCGCAAGTAACGCGGCGATAATACCCGTTAGAACGTCACCCATGCCTCCCGAAGCCATGCCTGGATTACCCGCTAAGCAAACAGATATGTGTTCACCATCATAAATTAATGTACCAGCACCTTTAAGCACCGCGACACCTCCGTAACGATGCTGCAGTTCTCGAGCAGCTTGATAACGATCCGCTTCTACTTCCTTTACAGAGCAATTAAGTAAGCGAGCGGCCTCTCCCGGGTGAGGAGTGATCACTCGTAGTGAGTCATGATTTGGATATTGAGCTAACAAGGTTAGTCCATCGGCATCCAGTACTTTTGGTAGACAAGAACGTTGCACTGCATCAAACGCATTTTTAGCCCACATGTCCAACCCAAGGCCGGGGCCCAAGGCGACAACATCTTGAGTTTGTAACTTCGAATCGAGTTCAGAGCAATCCCCTAACCAGCTCTTGGTCATCACCTCTGGGCATGCTACCTGCAAGGGCAATACAGAATTGGGATGACACCAAGTAGAAACCAAACCTGCCCCCGAACGTACCGCCGCTTCAGAGCAAAGTCGAATCGCTCCGGCATAACCTTCAAAGCCACCGACACACAGCAAACGACCATTAGTACCTTTATGAGCCGTTGCGGAACGAGAAGGTAATTTATGTGAAACATCATCTAGCGTCAAAGCGGTCACATTAGATGGGTAGAGGGTTTCAAATTCCTTACCAACGCCTAAATCGGAAAAATGCAGTTTTCCTACAACCTCCCTTGCCTTCCCTGTCACCAGTCCCTGCTTAATGCCTATAAAAGTCACTGTGGTGTTCGCGATAATGGAATCCCCGAGGATCGCGCCGGTATTGGCACACAATCCGGAAGGAATATCAATGGATATGACTGGTTTTCCTGATTGATTGATGGCATTGATCAAGTTCGACATGCCACCTCGCACATTGCCGACCAAACCCGTTCCTAAAAGAGCATCGACAACGACATCAGCGCAATGCAACGCTTCATCTATGAGCGTAATGGACTCTACCTCTCCGCCACTCTCTGACCATTCTTGTTGGGCCTGCTTAGCATCTCCCACTAGCTTAGACACATCACAGGATAAAAGTAACCGAACCGATAGCCCTGCTTGCTTCGCTAATTTTGCCACCACGAAACCATCACCACCGTTATTGCCAGAACCACACACGATGGTAACTGAGTCTACGTTAGGGTAAGAATCGCGAAGCCATTGATACGTGGCCTCTCCTGCTCTGAGCATAAGCTGATATAAAGATACTCCAGCCTGTTTGGCAGCTTCGACTTCACCCAACTTCACCTGTTGAGCTGTGTAAAGAGATTGGGACAACATCGTAGTCACTCAGAATTAGGAAATAGATACAGAAAGGATAAAACAAAAACGCCAAGGAAAACCTTGGCGTTTTAACAAATCAGGTGTTTTTCGAGACCAGAGCCTCAGCTGTCGCATCTTGAATCGATAGAAACAGCGACCGAATCTCACCGGTTGGCGTTCTCATCGGGTTAAGCGTGATGTTTTGGTACATGAAATCCGCTTGTTGAGTCACAGGGCGAACGTTACGGCACTTAAACAAATAAGGGCGCTGTTGCCATGTGATGAAACTGCGACACCCCAAATCATAAACGGGCTTAGTTTTTAGCTTAAACCAATCTTGAGGGATCTCAGGAAACAACTCAAAGATCGACTTGCCAATCGCATCATGTGCTTGAACACCACTGTGGTGCGTCATAAAGCCATTCCAAACCTGAACATTGTAGTCGCGGTCAAGAACCACCAAACCCAAGTCCACGTTTTGTACCATATCCACCATCCAGTGGAATTGCTCAAATTCTGCAGGAAGATTTAGCATTAAAAGTCCTCCATGAGGTAAGCAAGCTTGTTATCCAGTAGTGGTAATGATTCATCAACAAACATAAACAGCAAATCACAACGAATCGAGGTTTGATCAATGTTATAGCTGACCTCAAAAGTCATGGTTTTCTTAAACGAGCCTGACGTCGATTGAATAACCGAATCGATTGATATGTGCTGCCCAAGCAAAACTGGCGAGCTTTGGAAGAATCGAACTTCAGCCTGCTTGCCTAATCCATTGAGGAAAGCGCCAACCAAGATATTGGAGACGTCCATTAATAGCTCCAACTCTTCGAGCTCTTCACTATCAGCAGGGACTTTCATCAACTTTTTCAGGTCAGAAACACTGGAGTCGCTCAGCAACACTAGCGCTTCGCCAGCAATACCTTCGCCACTAAACCCTTGGCACACGCCGGAAACTTGGTCATTTTCAGCCAGGTCTCGTAGTGCCATATGAAGTTCACTGACTTCAAAAATGTTGACGTTCGGTAGAGGTAAATGAACAAACACATCAAAGTGACGCGCAAGCGCATCGGCCGCTTGACCAATGGAAACGTTAGCGACTTCCATATAGATATCGCGGCGTTTTAAAATAGGTAAATCAACCGAGACAGGCGTAACAATTTGAGGCTGGGTTGGTGGCTCAATCAAAGAGCGCAGCACATCATTTAAAATCGTTTTATCGATCGGTTTTTGAATGAATGCTTTGGCACCCAGCGCCATCACACGCTCTTTGGCTTTTGGCTGAATATCACCTGATACCACAACAACTTGGATATCAATGTTGCGTTTACCAATCTCTTCTAATGTTCCGAAACCATCCAGCTCTGGCATGGTTAAATCCAAGAACATCAACTTGAACGAGTTATTTTCTAACTGCTCTAATGCATCTAGGCCATGTACGGCAAACGTAATGTCTGCATTTAACGAAGCAGGCAATGAGCGAGCCATCTGCTTTCTCGCTAAGGCAGAGTCATCACATATTAAAACTGGAAAAGACATTCATACACCTACTGCTATTCGTCCAATCAATAATTAAAGTTTACCAGATACTTAACGCACCAGGTACGGGAAACTGGATTATTTCTCATCACTAAGAATGAAAAACGTACTGCAACTAAACTATCACCTTTATGAACATCATCCTGTCTGGTTAAAAGAGTTCTCATCAAACCCCTCATCACTGTACGTTACTGCGATTTCACGGAATTCATGTTCGATTGCTAGGAAGACCTCCACCAGCAGTGGTTCAAAGTGGGTACCACTTCCTTCAGCAATAATAGAAACGGCTCTCTCGTGAGAAAACGCTGGTTTATATACGCGTTCTGATATTAACGCATCATAGACATCTGCAATCGCCATCATTCGAGCACTCAAGGGAATGTCTAAACCAGAAAGACCTTCTGGGTATCCACTGCCATCCCATTTTTCTTGGTGACTGTAAGCAATTTCAATCGCGGTTGTTAAAAAGTCGCATTCGAAATCAATCGACGATTCAACGGTTAAGAGCACTTCCTTGCCTAAGGTTGTGTGATTTTGCATGACGCGAAATTCTTCATCAGTCAACTTCCCAGGCTTGAGTAAAATATTATCCGGTATGCCAACTTTACCTATGTCGTGCATCGGCGCGGACTTAAATAAATTCTCAATCGCAGTCGGAGAGAGCTGTTCAATGTAATGGCCGTGATTTCTCAGTGCTTGCGCCAATACCTTAATGTAATTCTGCGTTCGACGAATATGGTTGCCTGTTTCGTTGTCTCGCGTTTCCGCCAATGACGCCATGGCACCAATCGTCGCATCTTGAAGTGAGTCAAGTTCATGAGTGCGCTCTTTAACCCGCACTTCCAGTATTTCATTTTGACGAGCTAAATCATGCATTGCCTGACACAAGCGTAAATGGGTATTGATCCGAGAGAGCAGGATCGGAGGACTTATCGGTTTGAGAATGTAATCAACCGCACCAACCTCAAAGCCCCGTTGTTCATCTTCTATTTGTGTTTTAGCTGTCAGAAAAATAACCGGAATAGCCGCTGTTTTGGTGTCTAGTTTTAAATGTTGGCACACTTCATAGCCATCCATCTCAGGCATCATGATATCGAGTAAAACAATGTCTGGCTGACGCATTTTGGCAAGCTCCAACGCCTGCTTACCATTGGTCGCGACTATAACTTTGTGATGCGGTTTGAGTAAGCCACTCAATAGCACCCGATTATCAGCATTGTCATCAACAACAAGGACCGTTGTCATCGATTCATTCATTCCCACCTCCAAGCACCCTATCCATATCAAGTGGATAGATACTGGCTGCCTTACGCAACGCCATACTGGCCGAAAGAAAATCACAATCGTTAATGTGACGACAACAAGTTTCAAAAGCCTCTGACTCTAATAAAGTATTGAGGTGTATAGAGTGTTCGTCAAGAAACTCAATTGCGCTGGCATCAAATTCGCTCAGCAGCATATCAAGCTGAAGAATTAATTTTACACTTTCATCGTCTAGGTTATTTTTAATCTCAGCTGGGTGCGGCCGGCCTAAGCCTTCACACACTTGACGAAAAAAAGGGTCAATAAAGTCGGCGAGTTCTTGTTTAGTCGAACAAATTTCATTTTGATTGCCATTCACTTCAAATAACTGCTCTAACCGTGCTGCGATATCAAATAAGCGAATGACACCTAAATTCCCTGCTGAGCCTTTCAAAGTATGGGTAATCAAGGTTGCGTAATCGGTATCTTGTTTATCAAGAGCGACATCCAAACGAGCAACGAAGTCATGCTCCTTATCGACCAGTTGTGAAAGTAAGCGCCGGTAGAGTGCTTCATTACCTGCCACTCTCAGTAGGCCATTTTTCAGGTCTAGCGATTCAATATCATCCAAATCATGGATCACCTTAGTCTGAGGTCTGCGTTCCGTCGTTTGAACAGAAGAATCAGGAGAAGGAAGTTCAGGTGGTACATAGTCAGAACAACACCGTTGAATAGTACTAAAAAGCACTTCAGGGTCGATAGGCTTAGAAACATGGTCGTTCATCCCAATGCCAAGGCAGTGCTCGCGTTCCTCAATCATGGCATGCGCCGTCATGGCAACTAGAGGTATAGAGTCAAAACGATGATCGGCACGGATATGCTTACTCGCTTCATAGCCGTCCATAACCGGCATTTGTAAATCCATAAAAATGATATCGACACCGCCAAGTTCAGGGTCATACATCTTCTCTAATAAATCTAAAGCCTCTCGGCCATTATTGGCAACCGTGACAATCAACCCCTTATCTTCCATTAACTCAACGGCGATCTGTTGGTTTATTTCATTGTCTTCGGTGAGCAATACTTTCAGCCCACGCAAATTATGTTTAGTCTGACTATCCGCTGCTAATGGCTTAGGTGCTGCGGCATCGCTATCAGCAAACAACTCTACAATCAGATCAAATAAATAGGATTGACCAATAGGTTTAGCGAGAAAACCTGCAATATCTAGCCCTTTAAGATCAGGCGAAATGTCATCTTTGTCGTATGCGGTAACAATGACCATTTTAGGCTGACAATCTGCTGGAAGTTTTCGGCGAATAAGCGTGGTTGCCTCAATACCACTCATGACTGGCATCTTCCAATCCATAAACACAAGATTATAAGGCGCTCCATGCTCACACGCCTTTTCCAACTCTTCAATCGCGGCTTGGCCACTCGTCACAAATTTTGCTTTATTAGGTAAAATGTCTAACTGGTCTTCCATCACCAACAAAGCATGTTCATTGTCATCCACGACCAGAGCTTTTATGTCATTCAATGACTGAGGTAGTATTGTGGGTTGACTAATCGATGATTCCACAAACCCGGTCTGAAGACTGAATCGAAAACAGCTCCCCTCGCCTAGAGCACTGCTGACTTCAATTTCGCCGCCCATTAATTCAACCAGTCGTCGACAAATCGATAGGCCAAGCCCAGTACCACCATATCGGCGTGTCGTTGTACCATCTGCTTGCGTAAAGGCATTAAAAAGCTTGTCCATTTGCTCATCACTCATGCCAATCCCGGTATCTTTGACCGCAAAACAGAGTTCGATTTGGTCATCGCTTAGTGGCTTCATCGTAACGCAAACTGAAATTTCACCTTGCTCGGTAAACTTCACGGCGTTATTTACCAAGTTAATGATGATCTGGCCGAGCCTGAGAGGATCACCAAACAAGGTTTTGGGAACATCACGTGAGATCTCAAAAAGAAGTTCCAATCCTTTCTCGAACGCTTTCTGCCCCGTTACCATAGAGACATTATGCAAAACGTCATCCAACAAAAATTCAATGTTCTCAATCGACAATTTGCCTGCTTCAATTTTGCTGAAGTCTAAAATGTCATTGATGATACCGAGTAGTAGCGACGCAGAATTGTGTACTTTAGAAATGTAGTCATATTGCTTTGGGGTCAGGTCTGTTTTCAACGCTAAGTGAGACATACCAATGATAGCGTTCATTGGTGTGCGAATTTCATGACTCATATTGGCAAGAAACATTGATTTTACTTCAACGGCTTCTTCAGCTTTAGCTCTCGCCTCATTCAACTCATCTTCTACTAGCTTCCTTGAGGTCACATCTCGCAAGAAAAGCGCAGCTCGGCATTGTTGGTCAAATAAAAAGATGGTGATTCCGAGATCGATTGGGATCATTTGCCCGCGAACAGTGTATGTATCGACTTCAAAAAAGCCGCCATTAACCCGTGATTGGTCTTCAATTCTGAGTTTACCGCTTAGCACATCCTCTAACTCTGGCGGAATCTGAATCTTTAGTAATTCACAAACATTGCGCCCCTCAACCTCTTCAAACTGATAACCATAGGTTTCCTCAGCCGTTTTATTCCATAAAATGATACGCTGATCTTCATCGATGATAGCAACACTGGAAGGTGCACCCTCAATAATGGTTCTCGATAATGCTTCACTCGCCTGTAAATCCCGAGTACGGCGCTCGATTTCTTGTTCTAACCCGGCTTGATGATTGGCCAATTCTTGATTTTTGATTGTTAGTGCATCCATTAATTCATCCCGCGATTTTTCCGTCAAGATAGTAATTAACGAATCAATATCCTCGTGAGTCAGTGGCTTCATTGACCGAATCCGCCAACTCAACTCATGTGGAGAATGGGAAAGTTCTAACAACGGAATCGAAACCGCTTCTAAGGTCTTTGTATTATCAGTGTGAGACCAACTCACCACGATCCCATCATCATCAATCAGTACTTTTGATTCGAAGGAGTCTTCCTCGGCAAATAAGCGATAAATGATGTCACTGCACAAAACGATCAACTGATCTCTTGCTTGCGCATCGTAGCCCAGAAGAGTGAGGACAGAGACCATTTTCCGCCGTAGAGAAACCCGAGCAATGTCGCTATTAATGATATGAAAAGAATAAGTATTATTCATAACAGAACCTAACTACGATGGCTGTCGAATCGTCATAAGGTTTGCTGTAATTGTTCACGAAGTATGAAGAGAGATAGTCGAGCGCTTTACTGTTAGCAAACATCATTTCATCTGGATCAATGTTCTCTTTCACGCCATCAGTCGTGAACAGATAGGTTTCGTCTGCTTGAAACTCAAAACTAAATGGTCTGAGTGTCGGCAATAGCTCTCCAACAATCCCGGCTTGAGCAGAGAAAGAGCGATATTGATTTCCCAACTGGCGAACGAGGGTATTCCCAATGCCAATGCCCGTCGCTTGCTGCGTTTTACTGTCAAAGTAAACCGCTGTCATAGCCGCCCCAAGAGACCCTATCAATTCATCGTGCATGGTCTTAACAAGCCACTCAATATCACTAGTTGCGATATTTTCTAGCTTTGCTTCCATACGCCTTGCGAGTTCCGCCGCTTTATTCCCATGGCCAAGAACATCAATGATAACCACCAACAATCCATTATCTAAACGACGCACAAAATGACCGTCCCCGGCTTGAGGTTCACCTTGGTATGGGACGCAATAAACACTATATTGAAAGTTCATTTCACTCCTTCCATTTTATCGCCGTCACTGTCGTTCCCTCGCCTGGGTTCGACTGAATTTCGAACTCATCCATCATTCTTTTAACACCAGGTAGCCCCATACCAAGCGAACCACCGGTTGAAAAGCTGTCTGTCAAAGCAGCTTCAAGATCATCAATACCTGAACCGTTGTCATGTGCGATAATCTTGACGCCAATCAGTTCACCTTGTTCAACCCAGCTCACCTTAACAACGCCATCTCCTGCGTACTTAATGATGTTCATGCCTAGCTCCGAGACTGAGGTTGATACCTCACTCACTTGCGACGCAGAAAAGCTCTGTTTTTGTAGCAACGTATAGACGGCGAGCACCGCACTCATCACATCAGATTCTGTTGAAATAAAGTAACTTTCGATGATGCACTCCACCTGATCCATTGCCACAAGCGCTAACCTCCTACCATGGCGAGTCCATCATCAATATTGCTGACGCAGGTTAACTGGTCAGTGTCATAATTGATGTTAACCAACGCCATCGCGATTCCAGGTCTCATCCCTACAAAAACGCAGCGCCTTCCCATCACTTCCACCGTCGCCACCACATCCACTAAAGCATCCATGTTCATGCGATCGAGTGTCTTTACTTCCGATAAATCGATAAGCACGCCCTGTATCGTATGAGCACGAGCTTTTTCAAATAAATGAGCACGAAACTCAGTAATTACCGACGTACTTAAATCAACCTGAATGGTTGCGATTAACACATCTTGTATCTGACTTATCGAAATGGATTGGCTCATATCTACGCTCTGTTAATTTGACAGCTGTTTTATCGCTTGCACATTCAGCCCCATGATTTGAAACGCCGTTTCTAACGCATCGCGCAAGGTAGCATTGGTTTTCACTTCTCCCACATTAATTCCTAGTTGAACCATAGTCTGCGCAATAAGAGGAGATACACCAGAGACTAGGCAATCACACCCCATCAACTTGGTCGCTTTCGTTATTTTGATAAAATGGTTGGCCACAGCGGTATCCACCACGGCAACACCTGAAATATCCATGATAAAAATCTTGGCGCGATGCTCTGATATTTTATTTAGCACCGCGGTCATAATGTCTTGCGCACGTTTTGAATCAATGATGCCGACAATTGGCAGCATAAGGATGTCTTGCCACACCATAGTAACCGGCGTAGACATAGCTAAAAGCGCTTCGCTTTGCTCGGCAATGCGTTTATTAATCAGACGCGAATAGGTGTCGACGACGATGGTAGTATCAAGGTGAAGGAGCTTAGTAAATGCCGTCACTAGTGAGCTGTATTCGTCACTATACAGGCTGCCGTCATACATACGTTTGGTGAAAATCACCATCGAGATATTCATCCCGGCAAAGTAAGTCGGCAACCCCAACCCGACTCTCGCATGAATTTCACCGACATCACGACGCTGTTTGATATAACTTTCATCCACTTGAGCACCAAAAAACGTTTGCCAATACTGCACTTGTGCATTCTGAACGCGTTTAAGTTTCGGTTGCTCAGAGAAAAACTGCTGATACTCGGGCTGATTCTCAAGCCATTCATAAAAATGACGGACATACTCATCTAACTTAGGCACCATCATGTCACCGAATTTACGGATTAATGCGAGATCCGCTTCAGTTAGATCATGGAGTTTGAGTAAATTCTCTGCGCTGGTGTATGCGCCAACAGAAGACCCATGTGGCATGCCTTTCTCCTCAATTTCATAGGGTAAAGCTCATTCATTACAATGAAACTAATCTCATTCTTAAGTTTAAAGATAGACCAGTATTTTCGACTGACTAACAATCACGCCGAATAAAAACCGACTAAAATAATCAGGTATTCATTTTTTGTACTTATACTTATTCAAATAGGCAGAGCCTAAAAGTATTAACACCGTGAGAATAGAGGTTCCAAGGATGCGAGTGAATCAGCCAGCAACACAAAAAGAAATCACCTATCCACCTGAATACAATTTGCTATCGATAACCAAGCCAAGTAGCCACATTAGCTACGCAAGTAAGGACTTTTGCGAAGTTGCAGGTTATTCACTTGAAGAGCTCGTTGGACAACCACATAACCTTGTCCGTCACCCTGATATGCCACCTGCGGCATTTGAAAACATGTGGTCATTCATCAAAGGCGGAAATTCTTGGATGGGCATCGTGAAAAACCGATGTAAAAATGGCGATCACTATTGGGTTGATGCTTTTGCATCTCCTATTAAAGAAAATGGGAAAACCATTGAGTACCAATCAGTTCGTCTGTCACCACAGCGAGAGCATGTCCGAAACGCTGAAAAGGTTTATGCGCAGCTCAATCAGGGCAAAACACCATTACAACTGCAACTGCCAAGAACACGCCTGTGGCAACGCCTTTCTATTGCTTCTTTAATCGCTGCGGGTATTTGTACATTTATCGCTAGCTTCTCCCCTCAATTAGCGATTTGGACCTTCCTTTTACTCAGCGTTTTCGCTGCCTTTACGCTCACAAGACGACTTGAAGCCCTTTCAGCTGAAGCCCGTAGCGTATTTGATAACCCCTTAATGGAATTGGTATACAACGGGACAGTTGATGATATCTCTGAAATCAAGCTTGCCTTTAAAATGAGGCAATCGGAAATCAATTCCGTGGTAGGGAGAATACAAGACTCCAATGAACAGATTGCAGAATCAGCCAGCTCAGCAGCCTCTAACTGCGATACCACGGCTGAGAACTTACAAGGGCAAACGTCAGAAACAGAACAAGTCGCAGCAGCAGTCAACGAAATGCACTCCACTGCTAACGAGATCGCGCAAAATGCACAAAGTGCCTCAGATGTTACGGAACAAGCCAACTCTGCCGCAAGCGATGGTAAAGCTTCCGTCACTCAAACAGTCCAGTCTATCAATGAACTTTCAACGCAGCTCAATGTGGCTTCTGAAGTCATACAACAGCTCGTGGCTCATGGAAAAACCATTGGTGATGTCTTAGTCGTCATTCAAGGAGTGGCGGAGCAAACTAATCTCCTCGCGTTGAATGCGGCAATTGAAGCTGCGCGTGCGGGTGAGCAAGGTCGAGGTTTTGCCGTGGTTGCCGATGAAGTTCGCCAATTAGCCCAGCGCAGCCACGAATCGACCGAAGAGATTCAAAATATCATCAGCCTGATTCAAGCCAGCACCGAAAAAGCAGTGCAAGCTATGGATGAAGGAAGCCAGTTATCGCAGGTTTGTGTCGATAGTGCCAATATTTCCGGAGATAAGCTTGACTCATTATTACTACAAGTAGACGACATTTCAGACCGTAACAATCAAATCGCCACCGCCATTGAGGAAATGGCCAGAGTGACAGAAGAGATGAACTCAAGCATACAATCAATCAATGACGTGTGTAGTGCGACCAATATTCTGGCGAGCGATACCAAAGATGAATGTGAAGGATTAGTAAACAACCTAAACTCTCAAGGTAAACTGGTTGCTCAGTTCCGTAGGATTTAATCTGGGATACCAGTGAGAATACGACAGAAACAAAAAGAGCCTTCAAATGAAGGCTCTTTTTTTAAATAGTGATCAGCACTAAACCATGCGAACCAGTGATTTACCAATCAACCACTCAAGTTCTTTTGCACTACCCTCACCGAATTGAACTTCTGTCATCTTGTACAGACGCTCAATACCGTTTGATGCAAACTCATGAGTACTTTGTGATGTTACGATATGGTGGAACAACAGGCGTAAAATCGCGCGGAACTCTTCATTGTCTAGCGCTTTTACCCAGCTTGATGAGAATGCATCTAGACCATTATCGAATTCTACATGCTCCACAAACATCTTAAAGATACGGCCATCTAAAGCAGCTGTGAAGTCGGTTTTTTTAGGGAAGTGGTGGCTAATACCCGTTCTTGAAACACCCGTTTGTTGGCTCAGAGTGGTATAAGACATCTTGTCGTAACCCAGACGCAATAGTTGATCGACAACGGCGTCCATGATCTTTTGAATGGTGATCTCGGTATCTTCTTTACTACGCTTTGGCATGTTCAGGCTCTTCTCTTTGTAAATCCGTCTAACTCAATAAGAGTTAATTATTAAACCTTATCGACTAGCTTCAAGTGTTGGTGATGACATGGACAAATAAAGAATATTTATCGTAACAATTCACGTAAGCACTCTATCATATTTAAACCGTACGAACCATCTAACTATGAGCAAGCTAAGATTTCAACGACACACATAACGTGCACCTATGAAATGAAAAGGCATTATCTTTTCTTTATATATTTTGACTGCCGATAGTCTTATAAATTACGCTTGCTTACAACTAACTGAATGGCATTCTGACAAAATAATGACACTGCTTTTCGTTATTTAGTGACACTCGTTCCACTTTTGTTGGGAGTAATTCGCAATTAACCAGCCGACTTAACCTTATATCAACATAGCATACCGAATTTGTTAGCGAGTATAACACCCATGCTTTTTATGGATAAACTTCAAATAACTGGGTAAAATATCCGTAGATTTTGTAAGAGGATATATTGAGATGAGCACAGAACAACAAGACGTATGTGAAGCTTGTGGTTGCGCTGGTGAGATGGGTTTTATCATCAAAGAAGGTGATGATGTTGCGGAAGTGAGCATCTTCGCAACCGGCAAAGATTTGCTTGAAGCAGAGCTTGCGAAATACGTTGAGTTAGCAAAGCAAGTATCGGCAACGGTTGAGCATGACGTAACACCTATTAATGATGATTCAACAGAGCTCACGGCACGCTTTAAGTTTGAAGTCAGCGCAGAGAAACTTATCTTCGAACTGAAAACTCGCTCTCTAATGCGCTAAGCAACCAATAATTATTAAAAAACGGGCTATCGAGCCCGTTTTTTTATTGCACAGCCTGAGAAACATTGACCTCACTCACTGGCACCATTAATACTAATCTTTAAATCCCAATTGAATATTCAGCATGAACCGCTTTGTTTTCTCCCTTCTCTTTCTCATCGTAAGCTTGACTGCAAACTGTTCAGTCAACGCAGCGGCACTTGATCAATTTCGAATTCTCAATCACTTAGACAATTACGGCAATCTCGACCTACGCAACAAGCCTTACGATGAATTACCTCCAGGGTTGGTCATTAAGGGTAATCTCAATATTGCCAAAACCTCCATCAAACGGTTACCTGAAGGGATAGACATTCAAGGCAGCCTCAATGCTTCTAATAGTGCACTTCGTCAGATTGATAAAGGAGTAAACATTAAGGGGTTTGCTAACCTGTTGGGCGCTCAAATCAAGCGTTGGCCTCCAGGTATAACAGTCGGTGGCTATCTTAACCTAACCGATAACCCTCTAACCTCGCTCCCTCCTAGATTAAGAGTCAAAGGCGACCTTAGCGTCATTCGAACGCCAATAACTAAACTGCCCGAAGGTTTGATTGTCGATGGCAACCTTTTTATTGGCGGTTCCAAGTTGACCGAGTTCCCAGACACGATGACCGTAAAAGGCAATATTTATCTAGGCGGAAATCGAATAACCAAATGGCCTTCTAAACTCAACTTAGGTGGTGCTGTCGCCCCTTAAAGAAAGGGTAAAGCTTTTAAACTAAAAAAGGATGCTGCGAGCATCCTTTTTATTTCGTTCACCATACAATTATGGTCGGTTGGAAACTATGGTTGGTTGTTCACCGGATTCGCGTAACTTGCGATCAAGTAAGGTTGCGCCGATTCAGGTAGCTGCATTAGCTTATCTTTCAAACTTTGCTTAACGTCATCTGCGACTTGCTCATCACCTGCCGCCAGTTGATTAATTGGGAACAATTTGTAGTTGTGATGAATTTGACGGTCAATCTCTTCTGCTAGGGCATCAGGTGTTTCAAACGTGTCTTCAATCACATCACCAAATGCCACATGAACACGGCCTTTATCACCAACGATGCCTTGAATGATGCTTTCGATATCTTCGAACTCGCCTTTTTCATAGCTACCATGCTCCGCTTTTTCCCAAAGCTCTAACGCTTTAGCAATATCACACGGGTCATTTTCGTAAGAGATCGAGACTGGTACAATTTTTAACGACTTAATGTAATCCGCAAAAGGCACTTTCTGTTTACGACCTTCTACATGAAACATTTTTAAAATCGCTGGATCAGTAAAATCATTGCCGTCTTTTGCACGACCTTCTTTTTGAGCTATCCAGATTGAGTGCCCTGTATCTAGAGAATGTTTGATGTATCCGGACAACGTACCCAGCGCTTTCATCATTTCACGCGGACCTTTCGCAGAACGCTTTACGATGAAGCTTTTATTCAGGCGCATCAACTCGGTAGCACAAGGCTTTTTCAGCAAGTTATCACCGATCGCGATACGTACCGTTTTGTGCTGGCCTTGAAACAGACCATAATTAACCAAAGCAGGATCCATCGCGATATCACGGTGGTTAGAAACAAACAGATAAGCACTCTCTTTATCTAGCTTGTCTAAACCACTATACGTCACGCCGCGCGTCGTCGTGTTTAGGGTTCTATCGAGGTACTTTTTAACCTCTAATTGAATCGTCTCTACTGAGTCCAATTTGGACCACTTCATTCGAAGGTAGATTTTCACGATCGGCGACATCAATGCTTTGAACCAACCTGCGTGGTTAGAAAAGCGGTGCTGTAATATAGCGCCAATAAATTCTTCGTCGTTTACCAGTCGATCAATCGCCGCTGGAATCTCGTCATCATTATAAGGACGGATATCAATAAATGGATCGTTAGTTTTAGTCATTCTTATGTACATCAAACAAAAAGCAGGCCTATTCTACGCATAGATAGAATGATTAGCAGCTATCCTTATCGCAGATTTGCAAAGGTCAGACCAGGCAATGTGACACAGAAGAAATGATATTGGCTTTTGCAGCGAGAAAAGTTACCCTTAGCGCCCCTTTACTTACGAGTTAACCCATGCACTACGCCATTTCACATCAAATTCTGCAACATGACTTTCTTCATAGCACGTCACGCCGCAAATTGTTGAAACATACCCTTTTACATGTAAAGCAAGGTTTGGTGCTAGCGAAACTCGGAAAACTGGAATATGCCCTAGAGCCTGGAGAGAGCTTTTGGCTACCGTTTGATACCTTAACTTCTTTGACTTTTTTTCCAAATACCTCTGTTCAGAGTGTCGAAGTATCCTGTCGCGTTAGCGCCTCACTACCCAAACAAGCAGGCTATGTTGAGCTAGGTGAATTAAGTCGAGCGCTTATTAACCGTCTTGGTGAAGAAACATCGTCAGTTTCCGCACAAAATGAGATCATGGCCGTATTGAAGACTGAACTAACTATGTTCAAGCCGGTATTAAATGAAAGTGCTTTGACTCACCAGTTTAGCCAATGGCGTTGGGATAATTTAGATTCGGCGCTTTCCAATGAGCAACAACTAGTTCTAAAGGTTAGAGAAGCGAACAAAATGATGCTTTCGGGTAAAAAACGCGAACAAGTGGTCGAGCTTCTTTTTGCAGGAAACGATGCGATCTTCGTTCAATTGGAACATCTGCTACTTGGCAAATCATAGAAAAGTTTAATAATTTACTGGCTGATTAATCATTTAGTAACTATAGATCTATAAATAATACCCAAACTTTATAGATAGGGGTTCTTGATGAAATTCAGCCATAAGATTGTCGCCGCCTCCACGGCGCTACTTCTCGTCACCGTTACTTTGCTAACACTTCAACAATATCATACGGTTCAAACAGAGATACGCTCTCAGGTCACCTCGAGCGTAAATGAAATTGTTGATGGGGTTCGAGACACCACAGCTTCAGAACTGAACAGTCGGAAAGCAATCGCTGCGTACGCCACCAGCATGCTAGAAACTGATCTCTCCCCTGAAGCGATAGAATCTGTCATCACTCGCCCTGTCATAAAAAACACATTCTTGCTTGCTGGTATAGGATTCGAGAAAGATGGCTCTCACATAGGTAATGATCCCACTTGGACTCCTGGAACAAGTTGGGACCCTAGAGTAAGACCTTGGTACATCGACGCTAAAAACTCTGGCAACTTGATTATAACGGCGCCCTACGCAGACTCAGGAACAGGTGAAATCCTTATTTCTATCGCGACTCCAGTACGAGATAAAGGTCAATTCATTGGGGCTATTTTCTATGATGTAAGCCTGGCTGCATTGGCTGAGTTAGTTAACCGAGTTCAACTGTTTAATGCGGGTTACGTATTCATCGTTTCAGGAGATGGAACAACCATCGCTCACCCAAAAACAGAGCTAAATGGTGCACCAATGAAAGACTTCCTTGGCAACACGCCGATTAAGGAAGAGCCTCAGCAAGTCATTCTTGATAATAAGCCCTTTACCCTCGACTTCTCAAAAGTGCCAGGGGAAGATTGGTATATCGGCGTAATCTTGGATGAAGAAGTGGCCTATCAGTCTCTTGCTGATCTACGCAACAGCTCCATCCTCTACACCCTTATCGCTTTGGTTATTAGTGTGTTTGTTTTACTCATGCTAATTCGCGCGCTGATGACACCATTGAGTACCCTAAATGACGCTATTCAAGATGTTGCCTCCGGCCAAGGGGACTTAACCAAACGCCTTGAAACGAACACAGACAAAGAGTTCTCCGTCTTAGCTTCTGGATTCAATGAATTTACCGGAACACTACAACAATTAATCACCCAATCTAAAGCGATTGGTTCTGAAATCTTACGAGGCTCAGAGATGACTTCGGCAGGTTTGCAAGAATCCGCCGCCGCCATGCAAGATCAATTACATGAGCTAGAACAGTTAGCGACAGCAATGCACGAAATGGCGACCACATCTGGCGAAGTAGCAAACAATGCGCAAGGTGCCGCAGCGGCAGCAAAAGAAGCCGATGACGCCACCAGCTTAGGCTCTACGGTCGTGAGTGACACCACAGGTGCCATCGACAATCTATCGCAAAAAATTGATGAAGCGGTTGAAGAAGTGAAGGTCCTTGAATCGGCAACCGATAACATTGAGACCATTTTGAAAGTAATCAATGACATCGCTGACCAAACCAACCTGCTTGCACTCAACGCTGCCATTGAGGCTGCGCGCGCCGGTGAATCAGGCCGAGGCTTTGCCGTGGTTGCAGATGAAGTTCGAACCTTAGCACAACGAACTCAAGAATCGACCACTGAAATCCGCAATATGATTGAACAACTCCAAGCAGGCGCAAGCTCAGTTGCCAATGCGATGAACATGAGTAAAACCACCGCAACTGATGCAGTGGCACGCGCTCAAGAAGCGAATGTGGCGCTTGATAGTATTCGCGATGCCATTCAGCGAATTAGCGATATGAACATTCAAATCGCTTCAGCCGCGGAAGAGCAAAGCTTGGTTGCTGAAGAGATCAACAACAACACAGTGAAAATCAAAGACCTTTCAACTCAGGTTGCTGACTCTGCTGAGAACGCCAATATTGCGATGCAAGCACAAACCGAAAACATTCGTGAACAAGATGCAATTCTCAACAAGTTCACTGTTTAAACCGCAATCACTATCCATTAAAAAAGGCGCTGAATTTCTTCTGCGCCTTTTCTTTTATTCACTTTTAAGTAGCATCATGCTGCTCATGCTTGGCACTGATATTTCGACTCGCCCCTTCGACGAAAAATACTGCTTATTGAGCAAAACTTCTCGCCAATCACCATTTAGTTCTAGCTCTACCGTTTGAGCTCGTTTTGATTTATTGATGACCACGATACCTCGGCTACCTCGGCTAAAAATAAGCAGATCATCGGACGCTTCGATGACTTTCATCGGCTGTCCATGCAATCGGTTATGAAAGCCAATTGCGGCGACTAATTTAGAGTCCTTCCACGCTTCAAGCCAACGAGGTTCTCCCCGCTCATTAGTTATACCACTGGTATCGAGATCGGTGTAAATCAGAGGCACACCGCCGTCTCGCCCTAAGATATAACTGTATGCTAACCATTCCGAGGCCTCGTCCATTACCAAATCGGCGAACACATCATTGTTCGGAATATCATGGGTGATAGCGAAAGTAATCGCTCGCTTTTCTGATAACGCTTGGCCAAAACAATACGGGTCAACCAGACTTTTTAAGCTGCCTTTGGTGTCCAGGGCATCAAATATCATCTGAAACAATGGAAAGTCATAAGCACCAAAACGTGTGTGAGCGAGAAATGGTTCAAGGAACAATTCATATTCTGGCTTCGTTGCGCCGCCGCTCGTGATGATCTCACCGAAGATATGGACATCGTGACAGATTTCTTTCGTCCAAACACGCTGTAGATGCTCTAACGTCATGTGTTTAGCTGCATCAATACGAAATCCTTTCACACCCAGTTGCTTTAATGCAATCAAGTAACTTTGCTGCTGAGCAATGACATTGTCACACACTCGTAGTGTTGGCAGACCTGGATCCGAAGGGCCACCCGTTATGCGACCATTTTGCACTTGCCATTTATCTTCCCAATCACTGATACCAAACGCTTCTACAAAGTCATTTTGGTCGAACAATGGCTGTGCGAGGTCGCCAAACAATCTCTGCTGCTCGTAGTAATCCTTATCGTTGTCGTAGGCTTTCATATCCTGCTGGTTCGGATATTGTAGATCGCGGCGGATCGAAGACTCATTCGCCATGTGATTAAACACCACATCCGCATAAACCCCAATGCCCCACTCATCGAGCACGGCGATCATTGCTTTGAGATCATCAGTATTGCCAAGCTGATTATCAATCACTCGATAATCCTGTGGCTGATAACGCTGCCACCATTGACTGCCCGTCTCATATTTTAAAGACTTCAACGGTGGAGACACCAATACGGTTTTGTAACCCGCTTGAGCGATCTGCTCCGCTCGTTGCGCGACTAATGTGTAAGGCCAGTCAAAAGCATGCAAGATAACATCCGTTGCTGCAGAGAGAGACATGACAATTTCCTATATTGTTTTTCTATTGCTACCTTCCGTAGCATCATGGTTCCATCTTACCAAAAGCAATAACGAAACCTTATCCCCCTAATCATACCTTTTTCCCGTAGTAGTCTTTGGGCGTAGAAATTCCTAATTAGTGAGCCAATTAGTAAAATCTCATCCAGCACACCGCTATACTGTCTAGAAGGCTATTTAAGGATGTAAAAATGGATAAGGTTCGTATTGATATTGTTTCTGATGTAGTTTGCCCGTGGTGCATTATCGGCTACAAGCGACTGGAACAGGCTCTTAGCGCTCTTTCCAACGAAATAGAAGCTGATATTCATTGGCACCCTTTTGAGCTCAACCCTGCAATGGGAAGCGAGGGACAAAACTTACGAGAACACCTTCATGAAAAATATGGCACGACAGAAGAAGCCAGTATTTCCGCGCGAGAGACCCTAACAAACCTAGGTAAAGAAGTAGGATTTGAATTTCACTTTTCGGACGAAATGCGTATCTACAACACCAGAAAAGCGCATCAACTGTTAATGTGGGCTTCGAGTGAAGGTAAACAGTTTGATCTGCAACTATCGCTGTTTTACGCCTATTTCAGCGACAACAAAGACATTAGCCAAGAAGAAGTATTACTGCAATGTGCCCTAGAAGCAGAGTTAGATATTGATGTCGCGAAGCAAGTCCTTAATGACTCAGGCTGGGCAGAAACGGTAGCTTCGACTGAACAACAATGGTTAGAAGCGGGCATCAATGCGGTACCCGCTATTATCATTAATCAAAGACATCTGATTTCCGGCGCACAAACCACAGACAGGCTGACATCCGCACTAAAACAGATTGCCGAAGCAGACTAAAGAGATGGGCTTTTAATCTTTGCGATTAAGCCCAAAAATCCAACCACAATCAGCCCTGACACTAATCCAATTAAACCATTAAGTAGGCTTGGAAACAGCGCTTTAGCTAACGATATGTTAGGAATATCCATAATGATTGGCTCTATCCAGTGATGAATCAGCGGCACATTGTGAACAACGATACCGCCACCGACCAAAAACATCGCAGCAGTACCCACTACCGCCAGTATTTTCATTAATTTAGGCGCAAAGGCGATCAAGCCTCTACCTAATGAAGCACTCAGTCCTTTGCCCTGATTCTTGCGCTCTAAATAGAAACCAAGATCATCTAGCTTAACGATCCCCGCAACTAAGCCATACACACCAATTGTCATCACTAAGGCTATCAAGCTTACCACCAGCACCTGTGTCAGGGTTGATTGCCCTTGTACAGTCCCAAGCGCGATGACGATGATCTCTGCTGACAGAATAAAGTCGGTTCGGATTGCACCTGCTATCTTTTGCTTTTCATACTCTTCGATCGATTCTGTTGGCTCAATGTCGACTTCATCTTTGGTTTTCTCTTCATGATGAAACAGTTTCTCGATGATCTTTTCTGCCCCTTCATAACAAAGAAATAAGCCACCAATCAGTAATAACGGCATGATCAACCAAGGCGCGATCGCACTAATAAGCAAAGCAGCAGGAACTAAAATCAATTTGTTACGAAATGAGCCTTTAGCCACACTCCACACAACCGGGATTTCACGTTCAGCAGTGACACCTGACACTTGTTGAGCGTTTAGAGCCAAATCGTCCCCTAGTACGCCTGCGGTTTTCTTCGCTGCAACTTTCGACATCAATGCGACATCATCCAATACGGTTGCGATGTCATCCAATAAGGTTAATAAGCTAGCACCAGCCATGTAAGTACCTTTAATTTGCACCATCAATCAATGTAAGCAAATGTAACACCAAATCATGATTGCACAACTGAAAAGATGTCAGGGGGCCGTCAATCTTAGTCTCAGCCTCTGTTTACCATTGCGGGATAAAAGGTAGCCCTCTATGCTATAGCGACTTTTTTAATAACAATAAAGGCGAAGGTCATGCGCAGTTCTTACACTTACCCTATCGGTACCCCTGGCGAAAAATGGGGCGATGCTGAGCGTATCGCTTGGCGTGAACAAACCACCATCAAACGTGAATATCAGCAAGAAGTTGTGCCTAAGATTCAAGCATTAGCGAAGCAGTTCGACGTAGAGCAATACGGTGCACTTTCTTATGATCCAGCTCGTTTCCCGCTGTTTTGTATCAAAACCAAAAGCTGGGATGTGACGAAACCTGTTGTCTTGATCACCGGTGGTGTTCATGGGTATGAGACTAGCGGTGTACATGGCGCACTGGAGTTTGCTCAAACTCAAATGTCAAACTACGCTCAACACTTCAATATTGTTGTCGCGCCTTGCGTAAGCCCTTGGGGATACGAAACCATCAACCGTTGGAATCCACTTGCGATTGATCCAAACCGTTCATTTTATCAAGATAGCCCGGCTGAAGAGTCTGCGAACCTTATGGCTTTAGTCGCCTCTATCCAAGGTGACATTTTGGTCCACATCGACTTGCATGAAACCACAGACACCGATGAATCAGAATTCCGCCCAGCTTTGGCCGCTCGCGATGGCATTGAATACATCGAAGGTATGATTCCGGATGGTTTCTACACCGTTGGCGATACTGAAAACCCTCAATCAGACTTCCAAGCCGCGGTGATAGAGTCGGTAAGCAAAGTAACCCACATCGCTCCTGCTGACGAAGCCGGTGAAATTATTGGCTCAGCCGTCGTTCAACACGGTGTGATCAACTACCCTATGGTGAAGCTTGGTTTATGTGGCGGCGTCACGAGTTGTACTTATGGCACAACAACTGAAGTATACCCAGACAGCCCAAAAGTAACCGACCAAGAGTGCAACAAAGCTCAAGTAGCAGCAATTGTGGGCGGGTTAGATCACGTACTTAAACAGCTATAATAGTTTGTTTTTATACTGCTCCGGGGTCTGCCCGGAGTATTTCTTAAACATTGCGATAAATGGACTTGCTTGATTGTAACCTAGGGTCAGCGCTACCTCTTTAACAGAGTGCCCCTTACGCAGTAAATCCATCGAGTGAAGATAACGCACTCTCAATCGCCACTCTGTAAAACTCATCCCTAATTCCGCTTGGCAGTGACGTGCTAACGTTCTTTCCGTGGTATGTACCCTATCTGCCCATTGCGACAAACTGGTGTTATCAATCGGATTCTCTTCGACCGCAGCTAAGATTTTGGCCAAATATTTATTGCTGGTAGAAGGGAGAAAGTGATGTTGAGTATCGCGCGTTGCGATTTGGTCAAGCAACACTTGAACCAAACGCTTATCTTGCTCAGACTCTGCAACATTAATTCCACGCTGCCGGAAGTCATCAATAATGGCCGAAACAATCGGAGTCACTTTGATTAAACTCGTACAGTCAGGGAAATTGGTCGTTAACGCATGGGCGATATTGAGCGAGCAATAAGAGAGAGGTTTACGATTATAACTGGTATGTTTTATCCCTGCAGGCACCCAAATCGCCAAATGTGGCGGTGCTAAAAATCGCGTATCTTCCGCTTCCATCTCTAAGATCCCACCACTAATGAGCTGTACTTGCCCCCACGGGTGGCTATGCATTCGCGTTTCTGTGTTAGATAAAAACGCTTCAAAATTCATAAACACATCTGATGGTGCTTTATCAATTGATAATGATGGGTGAAGATGTTTCGCTGACTTTCTCAAACTTGTCTTCCTATGACTTCCAATGTCTTTCTGCAGATATCTACAATCATATAGACCTGTCACACTACATTCCATTAAAATATTGCGATGGAATTCACATGGTCTACCTATTACCTCTTATTACTGTCTTCATTTGGGGCGGCAATGCGATCATCAATAAAATGGCTTCAGAGGTAATTGAACCGAGCTCCATGGCATTCTACCGCTGGCTATTAGCCATCTTGGTTTTGTCTCCTTTTTGCTTACCGAAAGTGATTAAGCGCTGGCCGACAATCAAACCCTACCTTGCGAAACTCGCGTTTCTCGCTTTACTTGGCATGGTACTTAACCAATCTCTCGCTTACTACGCAGGCTTAACGACATCGGCTTCCAACATGGCGCTTATCAGCTCTTTAGTGCCACTACTTAGCGTGTTCATGAGTGTTCCTGTTTTGGGCAAGGCCATTTCACCATTGAGTATTGTTGGTGGTGTTATCGCCCTTGCAGGCTTAGCTTTCATGCTTGGTAAAGGGGATATCACCTTCTTTGTCCATAACGGTATTTCGTTTGGCGATGGTCTAATGGTCATCACTTCCGTATGTTATGCAGCTTACTGTGTTCTACTTAAGCGATGGAAGATGCCACTCTCAAACTGGACCTTGGTTTATATGCAAGGCGTCCTTGCGCTAATCATGCTTACCCCGCTTTGGTTAACCAGCAATCAACTTCTTCCACCAACAGAGTCTATCCCTCTTATTGGTTATGCTGGTTTAGCCGCATCGGTCGCAGCACCTTGGATGTGGGTCAAAGCAATCGACCTTATTGGTGCGGACTCTAGCGCCATGTTTATGAACTTAATGCCAGTTGTAGCAATAACGCTAGCAGCGACACTACTCGGTGAAACCATTCATAGCTATCACCTTATGGGTGGCTTATTAGTCATCTCTGGCGTAATACTTTCGCAGCTCAAACTCAAACGTAAGACACACCAACCCCTACAAAATGTTAAGCAGGTTTAAGTAGTCTGCTATAAATAGGTATATGGTTAAATAAAGGCAAAGTTTGTAGTGAATTAACAAACATTGGCTAGAAACAATGCGAGATGTCAGTAATTGACTAAAACCCAAAGGAATGGGAGGTCAAATGATCGAGTTAGAGTGCATTGAAGACATATACAACCATGACCATTTTACTCTGCATGAAGTCGTGTTGAATGAAATCGGGTCATTTGTGTTCGTCAAAAGTCGTGATGGCATGTACCTGTATGCGAATCAGCTAACACTAGAGTTGTTCAATACGACGCTAGAAAACCTCAAAGGCAAAACAGACTATGATTTTTTTGAGTCTGAACTTTTGTCTGACATACTTCATAGTGACAGAATGGTCTACGAGACTGGGCAAACTGTCATCAATGAGGAAAGAACACGAGCGATTCCTGACGGACGCTTGCGGATCTATCGTGCAATTAAAAAACCTATCGTTCAAACAGAAAGCAAAGAAGTTATTGGGCTCATCGGTGTATCCACTGATATTACTGATATGGTCCACATGCGTGAGAAGCTGGCAGAACTCGCCAATACCGATGAATTGAGCAAACTGTGTAATCGCCGCAAGCTATGGCAACACTTCTCTTCTGCATACCAAGCAGCAACCGAACATCAATTACCTCTTTCTTGCATCGTGATCGATATCGATCACTTCAAACAGATCAATGACCGATACGGGCATGATTTTGGCGACAAAGTCATTGTCGAGCTCGCCGATATCATTCGAGATAACCTCACCTCAGAAGACTGCTGCGGTCGTATTGGTGGCGAGGAGTTTCTCATCGTTCTCGATAACACCGATATTCAAGGGGCGTATAAGATCGCAGAACAACTGCGGATGGACTTTCTCACTTCACCACTCAACAATCTCAAGTCGCCATTCTCAATCTCTTGTGGTGTTACACAAATCACGAATCGCGATCACGACTTTTTCGCTCTCTATCGACGTGCAGATAAAGCGCTCTATGAAGCAAAAAATCGCGGCCGAAACCAATGTGCTCAACAATAAAAAAGCAGCTCAGTTCCCACTGAGCTGCTTGCATATTTCTGCTTCTTTGACTTGTTCGTCAGTCTACAATTTCAACGTCCGTTTCTGGCACGCAGCAACAAGCAAGTACTACTCCCATATGTCGCTCATCGTCTTGAAGCGCAGGTACATCTGGTTGGTGAACCTTACCTGATTCAACGGTCACCTTACATGCACCACACAGACCCGCTCGGCAACTGTTAGCAATAGGGAAACCCGCATCTTCAGCTTGTTCTAATAAGGTCTTTTGGTTATCACCTGTAAACACATTACCATTAACCGAAATCATCACAGCTTTTGGTTCTTTCTTACTGATCTTCGCCACACCAAATGCTTCTTGGTGGTAACACGACTCAGGTAAGCCTTGTCTTAACAACAAATTCTTAGCCTTTTGCATAAAGCCATCTGGCCCACACACAAACACTTGGCGCTGATCTGGATTTTTGATCTGCTTTAGATGCGAAAGACTCAAACGTCCTTTAAGACCAAACCAATCAAGTGGCGCTTGAGAAAGGGAGATGATCACTGTCAGCCCGTCATGTTTACGCTTTAATTCATCCAGCTCTTGTTTGAAAGGAATATCTTCCACACTTCGACATTGGTGATAAAACACCACATCCTTGACTTGGTTGTGATCAGAGAGGTAACGCAGCATAGACATCATAGGCGTGACACCACTACCCGCCGATAATAGCAGCATAGGAAGCCCCTGCTTGTTACCAAGGTGGAAGCTACCATCTGGCTCTTCACAGCAAAGAGCATCCCCTACTTTAAGATTATCAACTAGCCAGTTTGAAACCCGACCGCCATCTATACGTTTAACCGATATCGCTAAGCGACCTGGTCTAGATGGGCTGGAAGAAAGTGTATATCGTCGCCCAACACGCTCCCCATTAATGTTGATTTCAATCGGCAAATGCTGCCCCGGCTGGTAAGTTGGCAAATCACCTTGTTGAGGCTCCAACCAAAAAGTCACAAAATCTCGCGCAATTTCTTCTCGCTCAACACAAGTCATCAACATCTGTTCAGGTGTGTTGTCAGGATAAAACTCTTTCTCTTTGTATTCTAAGATCTCGACTTGATCGTATTGGTTAATCACGCCTTCATTTTTCGCGACTAGGTTTTGACCAAAGAAAACACCGCCTAGCTCATTCGCTCGAAATTGTGAGAGCGTATTCAATGGCTCTTTCGTTGAGCGAAACTCTCCCTTGCTAACATCGACCGTCGTTAGAATACAACGCTCGCAGGGTTTTACCGCTTCAAACTCGACTTCTCCAATACGAATTCGCTTCCAACTATCTTCGGCGAACGGCTCCGTTCCTGACACGACCAGATTAGTGCGAAATTGGTCCATCGAATGGTGCTCAGGGCTACGTCGATTCAATTCTTCCAATGATGCCTCGCTGATCACCAACATCGGATAACCATCAGCAAAGCTGACATTTTGACCTAGTTTTTCACGCATCCGGTTCGACTGTTCACCACAGAAAAGCAGTTCTACTCGCTGGCCAATCACTTGGGTAAACCAATCATCCGCTTCATCTGTCGTGGTGTAGGCAATAAAATTATCTTTCCACACCTGAGCTGGCGCTTCTTGCATTTTAAAATCCGCATAGCGAATGCGAAGCGATGGTTGACCTTCAGCGCTAAAAATCAGGCCATCTGGAGTCAATGTCGAGCTCACCAATACCATTTGCGGGAACTTTCTCGCTGTCACCATAGAGCCATCAGACAACGAAAGCATAAAACGACGATCAAACATAAGACCTTGTTTTTCTACCCAGACATTTGAAAGCGCAATTCCACCAACAGATTTAACAGGAAAGACATTGATTTGAGAGAGAGTCGGAGCTGACATTGCTAATCCTAAGCTTTGAATAATTGTGCACCCATTATACTCAAGTTGCTTTCACTGTCTTGACGAACTTATAGACAAGAGTGTTGAGATGTTCGTCTCACTTTTGATACTAAGAGAAGGTAACTGTCGGAATTCACTGAAAACTCTGCTTTAGTGGTGATCTCGATTGGAAATTGGAACTCTGGTCACCATAATGATCGCTATTGCTGTTATAGCCACATTGTGAACCTCGTAGTAAAGGAAAGATTTATGAACAAACTGGTAATGATTCTACTGTGTATTTTCCTGCCGCCTCTAGCCGTATTTATCGATAAAGGCCTAAACAAAGATTTTATCATCAACCTAATTTTAACGATTTTCTTCTTCCTTCCAGGTAGCATTCACGCTCTTTGGCTGACATTGAAGTAAGTATTTAGTGCGGTAAGTGCTTAAAATCCGCACAACCAATTGCTCCCGATAAAAAAGGGGATGAAATAGTAGTCAGATTCCACTATCATCCTGTCGCCTAAACGTAAGCGTTTGCTTTTTGCAGTTTTTGCTTCGTTTGGGCTCCAATTAGACAACTTACTAATGGTGGGAGCAATAAATGACACAACTTACGATCACACGTCCTGATGACTGGCATGTTCACCTTCGTGATGGCGAAGTCCTCAAAGATACCGTGCGAGATATTAGCCGCTACAATGGACGCGCGCTAATCATGCCAAATACCATCCCACCTGTTACAGACACCGAAATGGCTCTCGCCTACCGCGAGCGTATCATGGCGGAAAAGCCAAGCGAGCAATTCGAACCGCTAATGGCGCTATACCTAACAGACAACACAACCCCAGATGAAATTCGCAAAGCTAAAGCATCAGGTGCTGTGGTTGCAGCTAAGCTTTACCCAGCGGGCGCGACAACAAACTCTGATTCTGGTGTAACTTCAGCGAAAAATATCTACCACGTTCTTGAAGCGATGCAAGAAGTCGGCATGCTACTGCTCGTTCACGGCGAAGTAACTCACCACGAGGTTGATATTTTTGACCGTGAGAAAGAGTTCCTAGATACCGTTCTTGCTCCTATCGTTAATGATTTCCCTAACCTTAAGATTGTCCTTGAGCACATCACAACAGCTGATGCTGCTACCTTCGTTAAGAATGCCAATGACAATGTAGCTGCAACCATTACCGCTCACCACCTTCTGTTCAACCGCAACCACATGCTAGTTGGTGGCATTAAGCCTCACTTCTACTGTTTACCAATCCTAAAGCGCAACACCCACCAAAAAGCGCTGATTGAAGCAGCAACAAGCGGTAGCAAAAAGTTCTTCCTAGGTACTGACTCTGCGCCGCATGCAAAAGGCATGAAAGAAGCAGCTTGTGGCTGTGCAGGCTCTTACACCGCGCACGCTGCACTGGAGCTTTACGCAGAAGTGTTCGAACTAGAAGGTAAATTGGCAAACCTAGAAGCATTCGCAAGCCACAACGGCCCAGACTTCTATGGTATTGCGCGCAATACTGATACGGTTACACTCGTCAAAGAAGAGTGGTCTGTTGCAGAGACAATGCCATTTGGTCAGGACATTGTGGTGCCAATTCGCGCCGGTGAAAGCATTGGCTGGACAGTAAAATAACTGAACATGTCAATTCGATAATTGGTAGCCTTAACTGATAATAAAAGAGCCCTCAATTATGAGGGCTCTTTTTTATTTGCTGGTTGTGAGTGCCAAAAGTAACGCTTCGCACTCTTGCTGCTGCATGTAACGAGGAACCGGGTAATTCCAGCGCGCTTCATGCAAGGATTGTTTCGCAAGCTCGGTGACGTGTTCATGCAAAATATTGTCAAACGAATTAGGTAAGCCTAGTTTTTGCTGCAAACCTTTCACGTAATCAATAAAAGCTTGCGCCTTAATCGAGTCCGAAACGTGGGAGTTTGTCAGCTCTAGCGTGGTTGAAAGTTGAGCCAAACGCTCTTTCGCCTCAACTTTGGAGAACTCCAGAACATGGGGCAGCACTACTGCATTGGCGAGACCATGGGGCGTACCATACTTCGCCCCCAGAGTATGTGCGATGGCGTGAACATACCCTAAACTTGCCTTAGTGAAAGCCAGCCCTGCGTAATAGGAAGCAAGTGCCATGTTCTGTCTTGCCGTTGCGTTTTGACCAAAGTTGACCGCTTTCTCTAGGTTCTCATCAATCAATGTTATTGCGGCCAACGCATAACGATCCGTTTCAGCGTAAGCATTACCAGAGATATAGGCTTCAATAGCGTGTGTCAGCGCATCCATTCCTGTTTGGGCGGTAATATGTGCAGGCAGCGCTAACATTAAGCTTGGATCCAATGCCGCCGCAATAGGCACTAATTTAGGATCCATTAAAGGAGTTTTCTGATGCGTTTTAGGGTCAGACACCACCGCGGCGACAGTCACTTCAGATCCCGTGCCTGATGTCGTTGGTAAAACGAATATTGGTGCAGGTGCTTTCCAAACTCTAAGCAACCCAACCAATTTCTTGACTGGTTTTTTGTTTGTTACACAGGCTGCTATTACTTTGGCACAATCGATGGGTGAGCCTCCACCAATCGCCACAACCCCCTTACATTGGTGCTTATGATAGAGGGACAGGCCAGCATCCACCTGGTCGTACGTTGGATCCGGCAAAACACCACTGTACACTTCGCAGTGCACTCCAACTCGCTCAAATTCAAACACCAACCGTTTTACAAAGCCAAGCTTAACGATGCCTTCATCGGTCACCACCAGCACTTTATTAATCCCCATAATAGAGACGCTATGGCAAAGCTGCTTTAGTGCATCTTTACCAATAAAAAGAGTCGGTTTTGAAATCGGTAGTACTTTTGCTGCAATTTTTAGCACCACCATATAAAGCCGATGAAGCCAGTAATAGAGCCTTTGTTCCATCATAAGTCTCTGTTTGATTAAGAGGGATACTGTTAGCCTAGCTATAACAACGAGTTATCTCTAGTTTAGAGCTCAAACTTTTCCATAAATTTGTATGAATTAGCTAAAACTGAGCAAGCAGGCGCGTTACCCAAGTGATTTCGCCAAAAGCGATCAAATCATAGATGGTAAAAAAGAGCGCGCAAATAACCGCGAGTTTTAAAAGTCGGTAGACAATAAACATCACTATTTTCCAATAATAAAAGTCATGAAAACAAAAAGCCGCAAAAAGCGGCTTTTAAAAAACAATATCATTCAAATTAATGAACGGGTTTGTCGTTCTTCGCGTAGAATTTGCCAAAGTACTCTTCTAACACTTCAGGGGTTAGTTTGCCTTCCGCTTCAAGCTTTTTCAGCTCTGCTGCGATCGCTTTTTGCTCATCAATGGTTGGCAGCGCCACTTCTGGCTCATCACCCATTTCTTGAGACATCTGCTCTAGTTCTTTTTCAAAATCACTCATGATTCAACGACCCTATATCTAAATCTTACTTAAAAATAATGGGGCTAAGTTTACCCACTTAGCCCCATTTATTCTAGCCTAGAGAACCAGTTTACAGCTTAAAGCTACCTACCATACGGTCTAGGCGAACAGAAAGATCTTTTAGCTCTGCACTCGCTGCTGCCAATTCTTCTGCAGTTCCCGTCGTCACTTCATTGATCGCGTTGATCTCTTCAATGTTTTGGTTGATGGTATGAACCACTGTCGACTGCTCTTCTGTTGCCGTCGCCACTTGCGTATTTCGATCAGAGATATCATGAATACGCTCAGAGATAGAAATCAGCACTTCTACCGCTTCATCCGATGAAGAAACCCCTTCACCTGTGACAGCTTTTCCTGCTTCCATCGCCGATACTGCATCTTTCGCATCGCTTTGTAGCTGGTTGATCATCTTCTGAATTTCTTCCGTTGAATCCGCAGTACGACTTGCTAAGTTGCGCACTTCATCCGCAACCACAGCGAAGCCACGACCTTGTTCACCGGCACGCGCCGCTTCAATCGCTGCGTTCAATGCCAATAGGTTCGTCTGCTCAGAGATATCGCGAATCACATCTAGGATTGAGCCGATGTCTTGAGTCGTCGATGCCAACTGCTCAACCACTTGACCTGTGCTTTCAATATCTGATGCTAAGCGGCTAATGGCATCTTTCGCCTTGTTCACCACGTTTTGACCCACTTGAGTGTTATCTGAAGCTTGTGATGCTGTCTCTGCTGCCGTTGCGGCGTTCGAAGCAATTTCACTGATCGTCGCACCCATTTGGTTGATGGCTGTCACCACTTGAATCGTCTGATCTCGCTGCATCTGGCTGTTATCGTGAGTCGTATGTGCTTTACTCGACACGCCATCAGCGGCAGTTTGAAGCGCACCACTGGTTGACGCGACTTCTTTCATCGATTCATGGATCTTCTCGATAAAACCATTGAAGCCTTCAGATAGTTGAGCAATTTCATCGCTACCTTTCACTTCAATACGTTGTGACAAATCACCATCACCCTTGCCTAAATCGCTAAAGCGTTCTGCAATGGCACGAATTGGGCTGGCAATGCTATTTGCTAAGAAGATCCCCATCAGAATGAATAGACCTGCAACCACAACGGTTGTGATCATCATCTGTTTCGCCACAGTGTTTAAGTCAGCAAACACTTCATCGACAGGGACAACACCGACAACAAACCAGTTCATTGAAGGAATATATGTGCTCGCAACAAAGACTTGCTGACCTTCATATTCCGCTTCAATAAGATTAAAGCCTGATTTATTCAAAAGCTCCGACGACTCTCGGCCGTACAGCTGGTTTAATGAAGATTTCGCTTTGCTGCTTTCGCGGTGAATTTGCACATCACCCGACGCATCCGTTAGGAAGACAAAACCTGTTTTCTCGATCTTAAAGCCATTGAGGAGCGACACCATGTCATCCATCGATTTAGACAGACCAGACATCGTCAAGCCATTAGCAAGTTGATAGTTAGCAAACATCTTCACATCACCGTTGGCTTCTTGGAAGATACTCACTGACGTCTGTTTACCCGACTGAGTAAAACCGAAAAACCAACCGTCTTGTTGTTGGTTCAATTGGCGCAAGAAACCGTTTTGGTTCCAATAGTAGGCCGTATTTCGATTTGCAACTGATGCATCATTCAATTGGTATTGACTGCGCACGTTGTTAAGTTGCTTCACCAAACGCGCTTCGGTTTCTGCATCAATAGAGGTGGTATCGACCGCTTGTTTAATAAATTCGTTGTTAGCTACTTGTTCAGCAGCCAATAAAAGTTGGCTTACTTCACGGTCAATTTGTGCGTTGATCTGTTCAAGCATCGAAGGTAGTTCGATATCAATAAGACGATGTTCAAGAACACTTCGTGCTTGTCGTTGTGCCATCACGCCGACGATAATCGTTGAAGCCAGCACCGCGAAGGTAATCCCGGCAACAACCTTCTGCTTTATACTAATGGAGTTGAAATTCATGGTTTCTCTGCCCTTTGAAGCATGTTTTTGTCTATTTCGGCATCGCTCATCACCGGAAAGCCGCTGATGATCTCCCTGCTACGAGCCATTCGCTATAAGTATATCGGCGATTTGACACATTCCTTTACTATTTTGATTTTGTTCGGACAATTTTTAGCCCGAAATCGATTAAACACTATGAAATATAGGATTTCATAGTTGGAAGATTGCATATCTCTTTTTCGACCCCATATCTTATTCAACTGATATGTCGCCCTTAAACGGCAAGCGATACACCACTTATGCTGTTTTTTTCATCAGCCAATTCATGTTCGGGGTTTCAGCGGGAACTTTTTGCCCTCCCAAGATACTAAGTGGAAAAATTAGGAGAAAAACATCCATGCAGTCACGCGCTTTACAACAATTAAAAGAGTACTTAAATAGTCAAGTTATCGGTCAAGCTGAACTAGTTGATCAGTTGCTCGTTGCTCTACTGGCTGATGGCCATATTCTAGTTGAAGGCCCTCCTGGTCTTGCGAAAACAAGAGCCGTTAAGTCGCTAGCGGATTGCATTGAAGGGGATTTTCACCGCATCCAATTTACCCCTGACTTATTACCTGCTGATTTAACAGGTACTGATATCTTTCGTCCTGAAACTGGGGAGTTCACCTTCCAAGCTGGCCCTATTTTTAACTCATTGATTCTTGCTGACGAAATCAATCGAGCGCCAGCGAAAGTCCAAGCTGCAATGCTTGAGGCTATGGCAGAAAAACAGATTACAGCAGGAAGAAAAACCTACTCATTGCCGAAACTATTCTTGGTCATGGCGACGCAAAACCCAATCGAGCAGGAAGGCACTTATCCGCTTCCTGAAGCACAGTTAGACCGCTTCTTAATTCACCTAGATGTCAACTATCCAGATGCTGAAAGTGAATTGGCAATCTTACGCCTCAATAGAGGGGAAGCAAAAGGCGATACTGCTGTAACCCCGCCAGTATTGAGCCAAGAAGACATTTTTTCCGCGCGCCAAGAAGTCCTAAACATTCATATGGCAGAAGGTATTGAGCAATACATCATTCGCCTAGTCATGGCGACGCGCCAACCAACCAAATACGATGACACATTAAATAGCTGGATTGAAATGGGTGTCAGCCCACGCGCGACCATCGCATTAGATCGCTGTGCACGAGCTCATGCTTGGTTGAACGGACGCGACTTCGTGTCACCAGAAGATGTTCAAGCTATGGCATTTCCTGTTCTTCGCCACCGTCTACTTCTTAGCTACCAAGCTCAAGCTGAAGGCGTTCATCCAAACCAAGTGATCAACAAGTTATTGTCTCTAGTCGGCAGCGCGTAGGTTAAGTGATGGAAAGTCAGTTATCACCACACAGCGATGGTGTGAGCTTAAACCTAGACGAACTGCTCTACTACAAACAGCAGTGCGTCAAATGGTTGCCACCAGCTAAAAGCTTATGGTCACAAATGCTGGGGCAGCATCAAAGTCGCCAGCTCGGTCGCGGTATGGACTTTAGTGAAGTACGCCAATACCAAGCAGGCGATGACATTCGAGCGATCGATTGGCGTGTCACCGCTCGAACCGGCAAAGCTCACACTAAGCTCTTTACCGAAGAACGCGAGAAACCGATTGTGCTCTACCTTGACCTCAGTGCCAGCATGATTTTTGGATCTCAGCTGATGCTCAAGTCGGTTGTCATGGCACATATGGCAAGTTTGATTGCTTGGCTCAGTGTCGCCCAACAAGATCGTGTCGGCGCACTGATCGATCTCGGCGATCAGCTCATCGAGATAAAGCCGTCCGGCCGCAATAAGGGGGCACTTGCCATTGCACAAGGTTTAGTGACTTATCACCAACAACAACTCACTGCGCCAAGTGCGGCGTTGGGGAATATGAGTCTACCTCTTCAGGCTCTTGCTCGTATGTGTCCAAAAGGCAGCGAATTGGTATTACTCAGTGACTTTGTACGATTGAACTCAAATGATGAAAAGCTGTTACGTCGATTAGGCCAACATAACCGCGTTCGTTTAGTGCAAATCTGTGATCCTCTTGAGCGAGGCGTCACACATTATCGTGGCACAGAGCAAGTCTCCGATAAACAAACCACACGCTGGTTAGATTTTTCTTCGAAAAAGACCCGCGAAGGGATAGAGTCCGCTTTCACTCAACAGCAGCAACACTTAACTCAACTAGCTCACAGCTTAGGTATGAGTTTTTCCACGCTCTCTAGCGATGCTGCACTTACTCAACAGTTACATGGATTTCAATAATGAGCACTGAGACTCAAACCTCGCCACTTGCGCTACAACCTATCCACCTGCCAGATGTCCCAGCATGGCTTCCTCTCGCATGGGGTTGGTGGACGCTACTTGCAGCCTCACTACTCTTAATTATGACGTTGCTACTCATCATTCGTTGGAACAAAAAACGTCTGGCACCGAAAAAAACCGCACTGCGACTACTCGCCACAGGCAATAAACCTGCCGAAGCAATCGAGTTGGTTCGACAAGCCGCACTTTGTTACTACCCACGAGAAGAGATCGCCCAGCTCACTGGCCAGCAGTGGTATCAATTTCTCGACAGCCAAATGAAAGCACCGCTTTTTGCACCAAACCAAGAATCTTGGCAACAAGTACTGTATAGCAAGCAAAGTGTCACCAATTCTGATGAACTGATCCAAGACTGCAGAACTTGGGTGGAGCAAGCACTTCCACCAAAGAGAAGGAGAGCATAGTTGGCTAACTTTGACTTAGTCTGGTGGTGGAGCCTGTTTTTACTTCCTCTACCACTGGTCATCTATTTTATTGTACCGGCAGCCAAACAGAGCTCGCCGATTTATCTTCCGTATGTACCGAAATCAGAGCATACGGCTACCCCTAAAAACAGCTTTGCTAAAGTACTGGCCAGCCTAGTTTGGATTGGATTGGTCGTTGCGATGGCGAGACCGGTTTGGTATGGCGAACCCGTTACAACACAGCCTAAGCACAGAGATCTGATGTTAGTGCTCGATCTTTCTTACTCCATGAGCCAAGAAGATATGAGTGACGGCAAAGAGTATATCGACCGCTTAACCGCAGTGAAAAACGTGGTAAGTGACTTTGCCATTCAACGTGAGGGCGACCGACTAGGCTTAGTTTTGTTTGCGGATCACGCATACTTACAGACGCCGCTCACTTTAGATCGCAAAACTATTTCCGAGCAAGTTAATCAATTAGTACTGCGTTTAATCGGCGATAAGACCGCTATTGGTGAAGGTATTGGTCTTGCGACAAAAACCTTTATCGACAGCGATGCGCCGCAACGAGTCATGATTCTGCTCAGCGACGGCGGGAATACCTCTGGCGTACTCGATCCCATCGAAGCTGCCAAAATCGCTAAAAAATACAATGCGACCATTTACACAATCGGCGTCGGCGCAGGAGAAATGGTGGTAAAAGAGTTCTTCATGACGCGTAAAGTCAATACCGCTCAAGACCTAGACGAGAAAACACTGACCCAAATCGCAGAGATAACTGGTGGGCAATATTTCCGAGCACGAGATGCCAAAGAACTGGCAACCATATACGACACTATTAACAACCTAGAACCGATTTCTAAAGCAACTCAAACGTGGCGCCCACAAAAAGAGTGGTTTATGTTACCTCTGGCTATCGCTCTGCTGAGCTTTAGTCTGTTATTACTGGTTCGGAGGAATCATGTCTAATTTCACTTTCCTCTATCCACTATGGCTAATCGCGGCAATACCATGGGCCGTATTGATGCTTTGGCTCATCAAACGTAACCGCAACCAAACCTTGATCGCACCTCATTTAGCGAAAGCGATGGGAATTCAAGGAAAAGCGAGCAATAAAGGAGGGCTGAAACTGGCTAGCCTTGCTGGCTTACTGGCTATTATCGCTTTATCTGGCCCGAGTTTTATCTCACAAGAGCGTCCAAGCTTTGCCAATACCAGTGCGCGAGTGATCGTGATGGATATGTCGATGTCGATGTACGCAACCGATATTAAACCCAACCGCTTAACTCAGGCTCGTTACAAAGTAACTGATCTTCTAGCTCAGTGGAAAGATGGCAGCACCGGTTTAGTCGCTTATGCTGGAGACGCTTACATTGTCTCACCAATGACCAGTGATACCAATACCATCGCCAACCTTGTACCAAACCTATCACCAGAGCTCATGCCCTACCCCGGCGCTGACGCAGCGAAAGGCGTCCAACTCGCGATAGAAATGATGCAAAACACGGGGCTTGCCACAGGGGATATCGTGCTTGTCGCTGATGATATTGACGACGCAGAGCGCAGCAGTATTGATAGTTTGCTGTCAGGAACAAACTGGCGCTTGACCATTTTAGGTGTCGGTTCTCGCTCAGGAGCACCGATTAAACTCAGCGATGGAACTTTGATGACACTAAGTAGCGGCCAGCCTGTCGTCGCTAAATCAAACTTCGACAACATGAAGTCTCTCGCCAGCCGAGTTAACGGGCAGTTTGTGCCGATCCAGCTAACCAGTAGCGATGTGGAGAATATCGCCCAGCTGACTTCTCATGTTGACGAAGCATCTAACAAGTCAAACACAAGCCAAATCGCAGAAGCTGTCAATCAAGGTTTTTGGTTACTACCTCTGTTACTCATACCTGCACTGGCGCTATTTCGACGTGGCGTGCTGTTTAGTGTTGTGGTCATTGCCCTTCCGCTGTTACAACCAAAACCAGCGATGGCGAGCCCATGGAAAACGGACGAACAGCAAGCAATGGAACTCTACAAAAACAAAGAGTATCAACAAGCTGCAGAACTGTTTTCAGATCCTAAATGGAAAGGGGTTGCCCAATACCAAGCAGGCGATTTTCAAGGAGCGATTGAATCACTTAAAAGCGACAACAGTGAGTCTGGACAATATAACCTCGCGAACGCACTTGCTCAGGCTGGGGAACTTGAGCAAGCCGCTGAACTGTATAGTTCTATCTTGAAAAAGAATCCAGACAATAGCGACGCCAAAGCCAACCTAGAAGTTGTGAAGAAAGCTCTAGAGCAACAGCAACAGCAACAGCAACAGCAACAGCAACAGCAACAGCAACAGCAACAGCAGGGTGACTCTGACTCATCCAATACGCAAGAGCAACAAGGTCAAGGTTCAACGCAACAGCCTTCTGATTCAGAGCAAGAACAATCAAGTGAACAAGAGTTCTCTCAATCTGATTCAGCTCAATCAGAGACGCCTGAACCTAACAAGAATGGGGAAGGTGAAATGCAGAAATCTGGCAACGACGAACAGCAAGAGAATCCGGCAGAATCACAATCACGCGATAAGCAAGAGCCTAAAGAGAACGCCAATGATGCTTCTCAGCCTCAACAGGCAGAGGCAAATCCATCTGATGAAGATGAGAAATCCGACTCCGATGCCGCGCCAATGGCTGTTAGTCAGGACAATCAACAGCAGATTGACCCTGAACTTAGAAAGCTCGAACAAGTAGAAAGTGCTCGAGACCCGAGCCGATTAATTCGAGCGCAAATATTATTGCAAGCTCAGCAAAAGCAAGCGCCACAACAAACAGGTAAACAATGGTGATGATGAAACGTTATAAGTTCTATATTGTCAGCTTGGTCGCAATGATGCTCGTAGCAATCAGCCCAGCGACATTCGCTGCTAACCTATGGGTAACAGTAAGTAAAAACAAAGTCGTTAAAAATGAAGTGTTTCAACTGCGAATCGTTGCGGATGAAAAAGTATCCTCTGATGACTTAGATTTAAAAATACTAGAGAACGACTTTTATGTTGGTCGCCCTAGCTTTGGTACGTCTCTGAATATCATCAATGGTAAACGAACCACCCGCAGCGAATGGAATGTTTCACTGGCAGCTCAACGACTAGGCAATGCCGAAATACCTGCTTTTTCATTAAATGGCGCAAGCTCAGAACCTATTACTATCCAAGTCAGTGTTGATGCGGATGAGCCCAAAGTCGCTGATCTCATTGAGCTTCAAAACTCACTCGACAAACAACAGCTTTACCCAAATGAAAGCGCCATATTGAAAACGCGCCTAATTATTAAAGCGGATCCGCGCCGGCTGCAAAACCCAAATATTCTTCCTCCTAGAGCAGAAGGATTAACACTGGATGCTATTGGAGAACCAAACCAATATCAAAGTGTATTAGATGGCGTTGAAGTCACCATGCTAGAGCAAGATTACCGAGTGACCGCAGACAAAGCCGGTAATTTCACCTTGTGGGGTATCGGTTTTAAAGGCAGTGTGGTTTACGGAAGCAATCGAACCGGAACGACTAAACTTGTCTCAGCAAATACTGCTCCTGAACAATTCGCCATTAAAGTAAATCCTATACCAGACAATTACCAAGGAAACTGGTTGCCCGCATCAAGCCTTAGCTTGTCTCAACGTTGGTCTGATAGTGACGGAAACGCAATTAACAACGACACTTTAGAGACAAAAGTTGGGGATTCAATTAGCCGTGAAATCACCTTAGATATCCAAGGGGTGACTAGTGAACGCTTCCCAGACATCAAGATTGATTACCCGAAGTCAGTTCGAGTCTACCAAGAGAAACCGCAGTTTTCTCAGTTAGCGAATGGCTCAACCCGCATGACTTTGACACAGGTGATCATTCCTCAACAGCAAGGCGACATCACGCTAAACGACGTTCAAATCAACTGGTGGAACAGCCAAAAAGAAAAGCAAGTTAGCAGCAACATTGAAGGTATCACCTTAAACGTAAATCCAGGTGATTTAGTTAATAACACCGAGCCCGCTTTGCTTAATACGCCAATCCCGGCGGCAGAAACAGTAGTAGTTAAAGACTCTGGATTTTGGCCTTACCTAACCGCACTTTTTGCGGCCTTATGGCTTATTAGCACTGTGCTACTGGTAAAGCGAAAAAAACCAAGCGTTCAATCACCTACTATAAACTCTTCAGAACAAGAAGGGACTGTAGCCTTGATTCATGCCATAGAAAGTGGTGATAGCGTTCGCGCTGGCTACCTTGCCAAAGAGTGGATTTTACAAACAAATATCCCGGATAAGGCTTTAAAAATGCAAATAGACACTCAGTTGCAAGCAATGCAAGCAAGCCGCTATTCGACTAAGGCGTTGAACTGGGATAGTGGTCAGCTGATCAGCCTAATTAAACAAGCGGACAGGCATTCGAGAAAGAGTAACTCTTGTGAGGAGCCATTAGCAAAACTGTAAAGCTTTCGACTTAAGACTGGCAGATTGTGATTCTAGCCAGTCTTATCTCGTCCCTACCTTATCTTGCCATAATTTCCCAACTTCCCTTTTCTAGCGTCTATACTCCAACATAGAAACTAGTTCTTTTGATTCACATCAAGAACAAAAATCTAAACGGAGAGACCAGATGCACAAGGTATTACTGTTTGTCGCCATCGTGTTTTGTCAGCTTATAACCTTCTCCTCGAGAGCGCAGACAATTACGTTTTTAACTGGCGAATGGCCTCCGTATACTTCAGAGAAAATTTATGACGGCGGCCTGATCACAGAAATAGTCAATGCAACAATTGCAGAGATGCAAATAGATGCTGTTGTCAAATTTGTCCCTTGGGAAAGAGGTGAAAAAATGCTTAAAAATGGAGAAGCATTTGGCTCTTTTCCCTACGCAATTACCCCTGAGCGCCAACAAGACTTCTTATATTCCGGTAGGCTGCTTGTTAATCCATCAGGTAAGTTCTTCTATAAAGTGAAAAATTTTCCGACTCCTCTCAGCGTCAATTCCCTTTCTGATTTCAAATCATACAAATTTTCGCTATTAGCTGGTGAAGCATCTGAAGAACTATTTAATGCGGCGGGAGTAAAGGTTGAGTCTGTCATCAGTGACGAACTCAATATTCAGCGGCTATACAAAGAGAGGGTTGACTTCACCCAAATGGATCCTGTCCTGGGTTGGTATTTGATCGAAAAACTGTACCCAGGTGAAACTCATCTTTTTGGTACTTTGGACATCACATTCCAAGAGTTAATTGGAGATACGGCAAACTCTGACTGGGATTCTTACCTGATGGTTTCACCCAACTACCCGAATTCGGAAGCGCTACTCGAACAGTTCAATCTGGCTCTAGAACAGATCATAGCCAAAGGGATTTATGATGAGATATTGGTTAAGTACTCCTTAGACCTTTAAACCATGTCGAGTTGAAACTAGGCTAACTCAATCAAGTGAACGCTTCCACTTACCTGATTTCTGCCTAGCTCTTTTGCTTTGTATAGCGAATCGTCGGCTTCACAGTAAAGTCTGTCAAAGCTGAACTCGCTCTGACTTAATTCTAGAACCGCATACCCTACTGAGACTGTTAAGTATTGGCTGCACGTATTCACATTGTGAGGTATTTGCTCTCCCTCAATGCATTTTCGAACACATTCGGCCAAATCTGCCACCCTGTCAGGCGTTTGATTCGTAACTAATAAGGCAAACTCTTCCCCACCAATACGGCAAAAGACTTCACTGCCCGATTGAGTGTGGTGTTGTAAAATATTACCAATTCGCATTAAGGCAATATCACCTTGCATGTGACCATAATGATTGTTGTACAAGCCGAAGTGGTCAATATCGACCAAGATCAATCCGTAATGCTGTCGAGCCTCATCATTCTCTAAGCACAATTCTTCCAGCGAAGCCTCAAGCATTCGACGATTACCTAGACGTGTTAAAGGATCCATCTTCGCCATTACTTCAAGCTGCTCATTAGCTTTCTGTAGATCTCTCGTTCGCGCTTTCACCTCTCGCTCTAGATTCTCATTCATTTCATGGATCGCTTCTTGAGCGCGAGTTCGTAGTAAAACTTCCGTTAAGTTAGAGGCAAACATTCGAATCACTTCACGCAATTGATGCGTCAGTGGCGAGCGTTTAATTAAATTATCAGCAGCGATAAAAGCCACTGGTTCACCATTGTTGTCAACAAGCATGGTCATTGCCGTCCAACCAAAGCCTACAATGTGGAAGTCATGATAAATAGGTACAGATTCTTCAAAAACGACATCATTAGGGTTAATACGTGCCGCATTAACAATGGAACGATCGATCGTATCGGATCGATAATATGACTCATCAACCACATTACCTTGGATATCCGTTCCCCACGTACCTTGCATATGGGTACAACCTTTATCTGTTAAAAACACAGCAAACCGATCAATACCCAAACGGTTGATTGCGAATGTTACTGCAGATTTACACACTTCACTCACCGTCATACAACGAGAAAGTTCAACCATGCTAGCATGCAACATTCGAACGTTTTGCTCTTGGCGCTTACGGATATAAATCTGAGATAATAGTGAGCCAAAGGATTCCAACATCTGGCGTTGGTAAGTGGTAATTGGTGTGCGATTGATATAGTTGTCCAGTGCGATCCAGCCAATGATCTCCTGATCGTCACGTAAAATAAGCATGCCGTTCCAACCTTGGCCAATCACATTTCCCGCTGTATATAGTGGCGCTTCTTCGACAATCACTAAGCTCTCTTTGCCTTCAAACAGCGCGTCGATATAGGTCTCTTCCAGTTGGTGCAAATCATACTGAGTGTGATGTTCGCTGGCGGTGCGCCCTTCCTCATCCGTACCATAAGTACCGCTAAAACAACGTTTTTTGATATCGAGCAACATGAATACTGCACGGTCAAAACCTAACTGATCACGTACTGCTTCAACCGCCATACGATACAGTTCATCCAGATTCGCCGGATTCGAAATACCAACGGCGACTTGCTGAACAAGCTTCATATTTTCGATGAAAGCTTCACGCTGCTTGATGACATCAAGATATTTTGCTTCTTTAATGTCTCGCTGTTTAAACTCTTTTGCTGCTTCCGTCTCTGCGCGGACACACTGCCAACGTGCAGCAATGATCTGTAGCGCTTCTAGCTCATTGTTCTGGTTTGCACTGCTAACCAGTTCAGGATTTACATTTTCAGCCACTAAGTAAATGCGCATCTCAGGGTGGTTATCGAGCATGAACACATAGCTTTCCGCGGACATATGTTGATTGTACTGCCATTGACAGGTATTCATTTTTAGCGGTAGTAGACCATCTGAAGTATCAAATTGAGCAATCCAAGTCCAGAAAGTGTCTGGATAGAGACTCAGGTCGGCAGGGTTCCCTTTTGAGTAAAGAAAGCCATTGGTTCCTTCCCCTTTTGGTTCTTTAAATACACCGATATGCTCCGCACCAAGAAGCTCATCGATATACTGGAATAGAGAGTTAGCAAGGAACCTTTGGTTTCTCGCTGACAAGATATTTTTGAGTAACATTCGGGGGAACATAATCCTAGCCTGGACCTTTTTTATTATCTTTTTTCGATTAAAAAAGTAACAGTTACCCTTATGCAATCAAATGATATTAAATCTTCTATGTTAAGTGCCTCGCATTTAGCTATTGGCAAGTTTCCTAGATATGATACTTCTTACATTTTTATGATCTTATTTCCAATTTTTTCATTTTTGCGCTATTCAACTCTTGGCATGAAAACACGAGTCATTGGAAAGTTTCAGCTTGTTTCAAAGAATCAGGTACAATGGTATGACTCAAACAGAAAGGTGAAAAACTCAAAACGTGGAGAGCAGTTTGAAAGGTAAGTTATTGTTGCTATTAGCATTAGTATTCAGCGTACCGAGCTTGAGTTTCGCTTCTGTTGATTTGGTGAAAGTCGATAAGTCGAAACGACGTATGTATCTAATGGAAGGTAACCATGTCGTTCGCGAATACCGTGTAGCGCTAGGTAACTCACCAAAAGGGCACAAAACCCAAGAAGGGGATCAAAGAACCCCCGAAGGACGCTACTACCTAGATTTCATTATGGAAGATTCGCAATTCTATCGTTCCATTCACATTAGTTACCCGAACCTACGTGACCGGACGCATGCTCGTCGCTACAACCTCGATCCTGGCGGTGATATCAAAATTCACGGTTTAAAAAACAATGAAACCCGCCCAGCCAACTTCGTGCAAAGTTTCGACTGGACGGATGGTTGTATTGCAATCACCAACCAAGAGATGGACGAATTACTCAACCTAGTAGACATCGGTACACCAATAGAGATTTATTGGTAACCTACTTTTCTCGTGTGACGAGCCAACACATCAATGAGCCTATAGTGACCATCACCACCCCTTGCAGGAAAGTGTGTGTCAGAGCGATTCCCAAAATTACCGATGAAATGATGGTCGAAAGTACAGGTGTGAAATAGGATAGCGTCGCTAACAGAACCATGTTTCCACCAATAATGGCGTAGTTCCACAAAGCATATCCACTGCCCATGAATACGCCAGCCACCAGCAGTAGCCCACCCGACTCTAGGTTAATCGTCATGCCACTTTCGCCACTAAAGGCATATTTAATCCAGAGTGAAATAGCCGTCATAATAAAAAACAGTGTAATTGCGTTCTGACCATTTGAGATTCGTTTAGTCAAATTGCAGTAAATCGCCCACAAGAATGCCCCGGTTAATGCCATGGCATAAGTCACTGGATTAGTGGCTACATTGGCGGCTATCTGCTCTACTGAAAGCCCCTGCTCACCACTGATACTCCAAGCGACACCAAAAAACGCTAACGCAATACTCGGGTAAACCAAAACGTTGGTTTTCTTGCCACTAACCAACACTGCTAGAAGTACAGTTAGTGCGGGCCAAAGATAATTGATCACCAACATCTCTATCGCTTGTTGACGATCATTCGCCATCGCAAGCGCTAACGCTAAACAGATTTCGTAGGCAACAAACAGCCCGCCCCCCAGCAAAACATAACGCAATGAATAGTTCCGAAGTTTGGGTACTCCCATCACCGCAACAAGAAACAGTGCCGCGACCGTATAGATTGACGCCGCTCCTCCTACAGGACCAAGCATTTCTGTCACTGCACGAGCGACACCCATGACACTGCTCCAAAGTAATATGGCAGCGATCCCAGCAAGCGTAAATTTGTGTGTTTGAATCATATCGATTTTCTTATATAAAAAAGCCGAGCATCTCGCTCGGCTTTATGGTGTTTCTACGAGCGTTTGTTAGAGGATTTCCCAACTGTGTGTCATTTCCACACCTTGGCCTAACATCAAACAAACTGAGCAGTACTTCTCTAAAGAATCAGCGGCAACTTGTGCAACGACTTCAGGATTTAGGTTATCGCCAGAGACTTCAAAGTGAATGTTAACTTGAGTAAAAATACGTGGCGCTGTCTCACGACGCTCAGTTGTTAGTTTGGCCGTACAAGCTGTCACCGCTTGACCCGCTTCTTTCAATCCATCGACTACGTCCACGGAGCTACAACCACCTGCAGCCATCAGAACCATTTCCATTGGGCTTGGCGCAGTCGCACCACCGTTACCATCCATTACAACAGAGTGACCTGATTGAGATTGACCTAAAAACTTAAACTCTTCGACCCATTTAACTTCTGCTTGCATCTGATTTCTCTACCTTTCTTGGGTCTATTGACCTAATTCATGTTAAACCTATATCGTGATTAAACTGCAACCACCACTCGAATAGCAAGCAGTATTAACACCACACCGGAAAGTTGGTCAATCAATTGAGCTCTCGAGCGTATTTTATCTATGATTTTTGGGCTAGAAAGTAAAAAGGTAATTAAGGTATACCATAAACCGTCCACAATCAGTGGGGTCGCAACAATCAATGCCTTGGCTGAATGACTATCACCGACGGCAACAAACTGACTGAACAAAGCGATAAAAAACAGCGCTATTTTCGGGCTAAGTAATGAAATCAACAGCCCCTCTTTTGCCGATTGAAACAGAGAGGTCTGCTCACCTGACTCTAACTTCGCTGCAACACCGCCTTTTGAGCGAATGGCGTTATAACCCAAATAAGCAAGATAAGCGGCACCTGCGTAACTAATGGCTTTAAACAGAAATGGCGATTGCTGCAGAACAACGGCCAAGCCAATCAGCGTAACAAAGGCATAAACCCCAATACCAAAAGCATGAGCCCAAGCGGTGACCAAACCATTTAAACGCCCGCCCGCCAAACTATGTTTAGCCACAATCGCCAAACTTGGACCCGGTGACATGGCACCTAGTAAGCAGATGGTAAAAAGCGAGAACCACACCGTGATAGTCATTGTGTATTCCAATTCAAGAAATTATGAGGAAAGAGTAAAACAGCCCAAGCATGATTAGAAATCGAAGTTAATGATAGCGACTATGATTCTAAATCATACCTATTGAATAACGACTGGTTTTCATCACTGAGAGTAGATTTTCTCGCATCCATTGATGCGCTTTATCCAAATCGTATTTGGGGTGCCACATCAACCAGTAGAGGTGAGATTGAACTTCAAAAGGTAAATTCTGATAAGTCAGGTTGAAATCACTCGATAAGTTTCTCGCGATGTGTTCAGGCACAATCATCAAATAATCGCTAGACTGTAGCGCGTTTATTGCCGCAGAGAAGAACGGGACTTTAAGTGCAATCCTACGTTGAAAGCCTAGCTGGCGAAGCGCAATATCAGCATGACTGTCTTTATCTCCCCCGCCTGTAACTTTAAGGTGCGGGTATTTCACTAAGCTCTCACAACTCAAAAAGCTCTTAGAAGCCAACGGGTGCTGCTGGCGCATTAAGCAAACGGGTTTGTCCTCACCGATTTTAACACTACTAAGGTGTTTCGGCGGCTCAGGTAACATACTCGACGCCAAATGAATTCCCAGTTCATTGATCTGAGGTAGAAAATTTGGCTGCCAAAGTCGAAACGCAATATCGACTTTAGGCGCTTGATCCACCGTTTTGGACACCACTTCAGGCAAGATGTATTGCGCGACATAATCACTTGACGCAATAACAAACTCTTGTTGCCAAGTTTTTGGGTCAAACGGCTTATCACTTAACAAAGCATCAAACTCACCCAACAATTCAGTTAACTTACTTTGCATCGACAAGGCTTTAGGTGTTGGCAACAGCTGATTACCATCACGCACCAATAGCGGGTCTGCACATAACTCTCGAAGTTGAGCTAACTGACGACTCACCGCCGACTGAGTTAAATGCAATCGCTCCGCCGCCCGGCTTACATGGCATTCATCTAACAAGACATGTAATGAGCGAAGCAGGTTTAAGTTAATGTTTTCCAGTGCCATAGTTTTATTTATCGTATCAGTAGCTCGTGTTGAAAAACTCTGTAAGCACGGTATGAGTCATCAGATGCCTCAGCTCAGGAATGGTTTGTAGCTCATCCCGAATTTGATTCAGCTTTTGCATGCTTGGCGCTTCTACAAACAACATCATGTCTGTTTCTCCACTGATCGCATGACACCACTTAACACCATCAATTTTATAGATGCGCTGCGCATACGTTTCGCAATACTGAGTGGTTGACGACATATCAAACTTTAAGGCGAGATACGCTTGAACGACCGCCTGGGAATCTTCCTGTGCCACCTGAGCATGGTAGCCAAGAATCACTTTGTCATTCTCCAGCTTTTGTATTCGGGCAGTCACTGCCGAGCGTGACAAATTGACATGACGGGCGATATCACTGACTGATGCTCTTGCGTTTTGCTTAAGTATTTCTACGATTTGAAGGTCAAATTTATCCATATTCCTATTTTTCATCACCCAACTTATCCTGTTGATTACAGGTAATGTGACACAAATAGGTTCCTCATTAAAGTTATCAATTTGACTATTTCGTCGAAAAATTCCGTCAAAGTGACGTTTATCTACGACGAATTGATGGCTGCCTCATCGAGCGCAATTCATTAAGCTGTAATGGTTGTCTAAGGGAGGAGAAGTCATGAGCGAGTTAAAAAAAGAAATCACCTTAATATCAGGGATCGGGCAACTGTCCACGACTCTGCTCGGAACAGGCCTATTTATGGTACCCGCAATCGTCGCTGGTATTGCAGGTCATTTTTCACTATGGGCATGGGTGATTTTGTTTATCGCAATTTGTCCTGTTGCTCTCACCTTTGCTCAACTGGGTAAGCGCTACCCAAATGCTGGAGGAACGGCTTACTTTGTTCGTAAAGCTTTCGATAAGCGTTTGGAAAAGAGCGTTGCATGGTTATTTGTTAGCGTCATTCCTGTAGGCGTTCCCGCTGCGGTTGCTTTAGCGGCGGGCTTTTTACAACAACTATTACCAGAGTCTCTTAATTCGTCAATGCTCGCACAAATATTGACAGTTGGGCTGCTGGTCATGGTAAACCTTGCCGGCACAAAATCTTCTGGTCGGCTACAAACTGTCATCGCTCTCAGCATCTTTTCCCTCGTGGCCGCATTTTGGTGGCAAGGTGATGTGCAAAGCAATGATATCCACATGCCAGCAGTCACCTCAGAGTCCATCTGGAGTATCGGCGCTGCATTAGGGGTGATGTTCTGGTGCTTTGTCGGTATTGAAGCCTTTGCTCACATGGGCGAAGAGTTTAAAAACCCTCAGCGCGATTTCCCAATAGCCATCTTGATCGGCTGTTTTATTGCAGGTGCAACCTACTGGGCTTGCTCTGTCGTTATCCTGAAGTTCGAAGCCTATGGCGCACCGAGTTTTGACAGTGCTTCTATTCCTTGGTTGTCAGAACAACTGTTCGGCAGTCAATTCAAACTTCTCATTAGCGGCTTGGGTTTTGCCGCCTGTTTCGCGAGCGTTAACTTATACACTCAGAGCCTGTCACGTATGGTTTGGGCTCAAGCGAGAGAATATCGCCCGAACAGCGCACTAGCTCGAGTTTCCATTAAAGGCGTGCCTGCCAACGCGACAATTGCTGTAGGGTTGGTGCTGCTTGTCTCTTGCATTGGCGGCGAGTTATCTGGCCTCGATCTCGAGTTCTTTTTGAAGCTGGCTAATGGCATATTTGTTCTGGTCTATTTACTGGCGATGTTAGCGGCTTATAAACTCTTGATTGGGTTTGGCAAACATTTGGCCGCCGTATCTCTAATTTTGTGTACCGCAGTATTCGTCTGTCTCGGCTGGTCTATGCTTTATGCAGTCACCGTCTTTGCCTTGCTCAGCTTTCCGTGGGAAAAGTTTCGTGGCATAAAGCAGCCAAGCCCTGAATAAAACTTACACCTCATTGAGACATTAACGAGTCAAATATCTCAGCGATCTTGCAGATATTTGGCTCGATCTTTTCCAGTTCCACGTTTCCAAAGCCCAATACGACACTTCCCCATCCACGCTGATTTTGAGACTCATAAGTCTCTGGGTTATTTTCGTAGTAATTCATTGCACGCATTACGATACCACTTTGCAGGGCCTTTTCGACCCACTGGTCTTCATCCACACGCCCTTGCCACTTAAGCGTAATGTGCAGACCCGCTGGTTGGCTGATCACTTCGACCCTATCAGCAAAATGCTCACATATTGCCTCCGTCATCCGCTGGTGCTTTTGCTTATAGAGACGGCGCATTTTTCTAATGTGGCGTAATAAATCCCCCTCACGAATAAAGTCGGTCAAAGCTTCTTGCGTGTGCGTTGGCGAATCTCCACTGGTCGCGTCCTTAATGGCCAAACAAGACTCAAGCAAAGTTTCTGGTACCACCAAATACCCCAAGCGTAGGCCGTTGAACATCACTTTACTGAAAGAGCCTACGTAGATAACTTGCTGATCAAAGCCAATCTCATTCGCCAGTCCTTGTAAGCTGGTATACGGTCGATGTGCAAACTGAAATTCACTGTCATAATCATCTTCAATAATCCAACGCTTGTTCTCTGCTGCCCACTCGATTAAGTTCAATCGTTGCTCAGTCGTCAGCGTAGTCCCCATTGGATATTGGTTACTTGGTGTTATATACATCGCCTTAGCATTGCTGTTCATCGCCTGCTGAAGATCAATACCAAACTTTTCTCTCACAGTTAAAGGAGCGAACTTAAATCCTTGTAGATTGATGATTTTGCTCATTTGCGCATAACCAGGCTGCTCCATCAAGACAGTGTCATCACGAGTCAAGATAGCATTCAATGCAATAAACAAGGCTTGCTGCGCACCTGAAGTAATGATGATCCGCTGTGGTGAACAGCTTACGCTCCTGCTTGATGCTAGATACCCCGCCAAAGCACTTCTTAATGCCATACTTCCCTGGACATTTTGGTTCCCCAGTAGCGATGTCCGCCCCATATGCCTAAGTAACATGCGCTGCCACTTTTCCATAGGAAATTGAGCAAGATCTGGCACTCCGGGAGCAAAACTCTTATTTAGATGAAATGCAGAGGTTTCAACTGGGTCAGAGTCGAAACGGTCTTCTAAGGTAAGATTAGACGAGCTTAGATAATGCTCGGGAAGCTCCACCGAAACATAGAAACCAGAACCTTGTCGACTTTCTAAGTACCCTTCAGTAACGAGCTGTTCATAGGCCCCAATAACGGTGTTGCGGCTAAGTGACAGTTCACTCGCCAACTTTCTTGTCGAGGGCAACTTACCACCCAGCGGCCATAAACCGGCGACGATTTTCCCTCGAATAGCATGAAAGAGTTGCTCTTGAAGCGTACCTTTATTGTTGCTCAAAGATAAATCGCCTATATCTATCGGCGTCATAACTGGATCCATCCATGGTTTAAAACTGGCTCTAAATAAAGTACCAGTTTGAGGTTAGATTGTAATCACACGCAATGACAAGAATGGAAGCTGATTCATGCTATCAACGACAAAAAGAACCCAAGTAAAAAAAGCAGCGCACAAAGCGGTGATTGAGCAAGAAAAACTGCATCAGATCATCGATGAAAGCCTGATTGCCCACATCGCCATTAGTAGCGACAGTGGCCCGACTGTTATTCCGATGTTGGCATGGCGAGTCGACAATGATGTGTTTATCCATGGTGCGAACAATAGCCGATTAATGAGAAGCCTAAAGCAAGGGAAACAAACTTGTCTCACTTTCACACTGTTTGACGGATGGGTTCTTGCGAGAAGTGCATTTCACCATAGCGCCCATTATCGTTCTGCAGTCGTATTTGGACGTTTTGAGGCGGTAGAAGACAACACCGAGAAAGACCAATTGCTCAATCATTTTATTGAGCAAATCGCTCCGGGGCGCACAGATCATATCCGCTTGAGTAATCAAAAAGAACTCAGTGCCACCATGTTATTGAAAATGCCGTTAACAGAAGCGTCCGTGAAAATCAGTAATTTTGGCGTCAATGATGACCAAGCGGATCTAGATCTTCCGGTTTGGGCTGGCGTTCTTCCTTATCGAACCGTTGTGGGGCCACTTGAACCCGTCGAAGCTTCAACGCACTTGGCTGAACCCGACTATACCTCTGCCTACGGAGAACGATGGCATAACCGCTAACTACCCACCATATCAAAAAGCATCTTGAAAATGGTGGACATACTGTTTTGGTGTCAACCCCCGATGCTTTTTGAACATTCGATTAAAACTGGCGCAGTTCTGATACCCTAGCCGCTGCGCCACCTCTTCTACGGATACACCTTTACTAAAAAGGTTCGCCGCCGAGTTGGTCAACACATAACCCATGACAGTAGTAAAGTTCATGCCAAACGCGTGTAACTTGCGTTGAAATTGCTGTGTCGACAACCCCAATAAACCTGATACCCGCTCTAAAGTTGGTAGCCCATAATGGCAGCTATAGTTGATCACTTCATAGATCACTTTCACTTCATCATCCGGTTCAGGCATATTTAAAAAGTCATCTAAGTCGGAGAAATTCATGGCTAATCGGTGCTGAGTAAACCGATTTTTTTGATGGGTGGCAAGTCGAAGTTGAGAATGAAACCACACCTCTGTTTTCGAGTGACTCCACTCAACTTCACAGCCAAAATACGCTTCATATTTCGCTACGTTTTTTCGCGAACCAGACAGCATGACACGTAATGGGACAAATTCTTCACCAAGATAAGTCCGCAGTACTTTAGTCATAAAGATCGCTATGCGAGCACTATCATGCACTTTGCACTGAGCTTCAATAAAAGGGTTGTGATAGATCCACTTCAATATCGAACCACTTTGAGCCCCAGATAAATACGCACCTGACTGTAACGCACTTAAGCCATGGTTGATTCGGCGAAAGGTAGAGGCAAGATCGTAACCAGAAAACAGCCATCGAGATATGGCGCCCAACTTATCCAGTTCGATCTCTTTGCAAATATCTAAGATGACGTCGGGGTTACCTGACTGCGATTCCAGAGTTTCATACCATCGGTTGATCTCAGATAATGGCAGCAGAGTCATTGGGTGCTCTAATGCGCTCTCGGGAATATGCAGTGCATTGTCGGCAATCTGATATCGACGTTTGGCCAAATTATGAACCTGTCGAATCCCTAGCGCTCGCATAAATCTCACGTCACTCATACCAATCACATCAAAATCAAAATAAATTCGATTCAATCTGTCACAAAAGAATGAATTATTCAAATCTTGATCACAATCAGCGCTCTTACCCAGTTTGGAGAGCTAAATGAGCCTACTAAGTGTACCTTTTGTTGGTACTGGCGCTGATACCGCCTTACATGTCGTTGCTGCCGTCGTTTTGATTGCGACCGTTGGCGCCGCCGTTTACGGTTTTTGGAAATTCCACGAATTACCGATCAACAAAGCACACAGCAAAGATCATCATCAAATTGGGCTCATTACCGCGCTGACATGGATAGGCTTCATCTGGCATTGGGTTTGGGTGCTCGCGGTTATCCTAGCTTTCGTAGACATGGAAAAAGCCATTATCAATTTACGCGACACGTGGCGACATGCACCAAAGCACAATGACCAAGCGGAGGATGCATAATGTTAGAAGGATTGGCTGTCTGGGCGCTGTTCATTTACCTGCTTCGCTTAGTGGGAATGCCCTGGAATAAGTTTACTCAAGGTTTTGCTTACTTAGGTGGTACATCTTGGCTGTTATTTGTTTGGGTTGGACTGATCAACTTTACGCCGATGGATCTATCAGGAGGCTCGGTTGTTCAATCACCCCATATCCAGTTGCGTCCTGATTCAGCTAACGTGACGGGAAAAGTGGACGCAATATACATTGAACCGAATCAAGAATTAACGAAAGGTCAGCTGGTCTACGAAATAGATCCGACTCAGTATCAAATCGCATACAACCAAGCAAAAGTCGCTGAAGAAGCCGCTCAAATCGCGATGGATGTGGCGAAAGAAGATATTGCTATCGCAAAAGCGACCTATGAATCCATGACGCAAGATCTTAAAACTACTGAAAGCCAACTGGCGATGGCAAAAGTAGATTTCGATCTACAAGTCAAAATGTTAAAGCGCTATAAAGAACAAAATCGAGTCGTCAAAAACACCATTACTGATAGCGACATCGACAAACAAGAAACCGCCGTTGCGAAAGCCAAACACAACATCACTACGATTGAGTCGCAACTTAAAACCAAGCAGGTCAATACTGATAAAGCGAAACTGGCGATCAGCAAGTCGACATTAGCGATGAAAAGTAAACTCGCAGAATGGAAGACATCTCAAGAGCAGTTAGCGAAAGCGCAATGGGATCTTGATAGCACTAAAGTCTACGCGCCAACAGATGGTTTCGTGACCAATTTTATTCTGCGTGAAGGCCAACGCGTTTCGGTGATGCCAAGATTGCAGATGTACACAGAAGAAAAGTACGTATTAATGCGAGTGAATCACCAAGCCATTCGAAATGTAAAACCGGGCCAAGCCGCTGAGTTTGCTTCTTCTGTGTATCCGGGAAAAATCTTCACGGCAGAAGTCGAGGGTATTGTAGAGGCGACAGGGGAATCTCAAAGCAACTTACTTGGCCTTGATCAATCAGTTCGTCAAACCACTGGGCAAAACTTGAACAATAAACACCACTTCGTGCGATTAAAGATTGATGAGCCTGAAGGTTACGATATTCCTGTTGGCTCCGTTGGATTGGCGTGGGTAAGCGGAGAAAAACCAATCAGCTTTATGGCCTTTTTGGACGTGATTCGAGGCATTATCATTCGTATGAAGTCACAGTTATACTTTTTCTATTCTATCTAATCCCCTAAGAGCCCAGTTTTACTGGGCTTTTTGCACGTTTTTTACCTTCTCGCTCTGCGGCTTTCTGCTAATATAACGCTCTTAAGGAATTAAAACCGTACCACTACGGAGCATTTAGATGAGCGAATTTCAAGACTTATCGCATCAGATTGAAAAAATCGCCCAAGCCGAAGATGAGCAGCAAAACTCGATCCTAAACGAGCAAATCGAAGAGGGCCTAGAACCAGGCTCTATTGCTTTGATTCTCGAAGCCTTCCCAATTGATGAACGTGTCAAACTCTGGCGAGGTTTACCTCTTGAGCTTCATATTGATGTGTTAACGGAAGCTCGTTCGGAAGTTCGTCACTCGATCATCAATGAGCTATCAGAAACAGAGTTAAAACTCACGCTAGCCAAACTTGATAACCTTTCTCTGATTGAATGGGCAGACTCCCTGCCTGAAGAGATCATCAATGAAGCTCTTCAACTCATAGAGAAAGATGAGCTGGAACTTTATGATCAAGCGAAAGAGTACGAAGATGACGAACTCGGCCGTTGGGCTGAACGTAAAGTGATTACCCTGCCGTTTAATATCTCGGTAGAAAAAGCCAAGATTCTAATGGAGCGCTACAGCTACGACGCGCCCCAACAGATTTATTTGATCAACAAGCGCAAACAGTTTCGCGGCATCGTCAGTTATATTGACTTGCTCCGCTCTGTACCAAAAGAACGCTTAAAAAATCTCGCCATTGAAAACGTTGTCACCCTCAATTCAAAACTGAGCTTGGCAGAAAGCATCGAAGCGCTAGAACACTCCTCCCTCTCTGCTTTACCTGTTACGGATGAAGACGACATGTTAGTAGGTGAGGTCGATTGGCAATTCGCTCTTAGCAACCAGCGTGAAATCTACGAAACTCGACTCATGGCCGGTACCGGTATGGACGAAGGTGATGATCTATTTGCACCTATTGTCAAAAGCTCGCAGAAGCGCGGCGTTTGGCTTGGTATCAACTTGATGACAGCCATCCTTGCCTCTGTAACGATTGGTATGTTTGAAGATGTTATCGCTCAAGTGGTGGCATTGGCGGTTTTGATGCCGATCGTCGCCTCGATGGGGGGGATTGCGGGTAGCCAAACATTAACACTAATGATCCGTGCAATGGCACTCAACCAAATTACCCCAGGTAACCGCTGGGCATTATTGAAAAACGAAATCGGCATCGGTTCCATTAATGGTTTGCTCTGGGCATTGATCATTGGTGTGCTTGCAGGGTTATGGTTTCAATCGACCATTTTGGGTGCGACCATTGCTCTGGCGATCATCGTCAATATTGTCACTGCGGCGCTTTTTGGGGTGATTATCCCAATTATGCTCGATAAGCTTAAACTCGATCCTGCACTTGCTGGTTCAGTAATTTTAACCACGGTAACCGATGTGGTTGGTTTTTTTGCCTTTTTAGGCACCGCAAGTTTAGTCATGCTGTGATGATTTGTTTTTAAATATATCATTAGCAAATGTATGGAGATTTGCGTTTTGCATTTTCATTTTGCAAAAATCAGAGAGCAACGAAGCGGATTTCCACCATTTATAAGGCAATCAGGCGCTATAAAAGTTGGCACATATACTGCAATACTTAAAGTGACCCTTCTTAAGCCGAGGGTCACCTAGCCAACTGACGTTGTTAGTGAACCATTTTGTTCACACTTATATCGGCCAACCTCCTACTTGAGGTTGGCTTTTTCTTTTTCTTGCCTACCTCTCATTCTCATCCTTAGATACTACTCTTTACCTGTAGAATTAGCGTCCAACTTATTGCATAAATCCACACAATAAACCCTGAATTATCTACGCTTAACTCTAAAAAGAAACCTAACCCATCAAAAATACAAGTTATCTAGCTTAGGCTCATAACTCAAATAGCCCTTAATAAGCACCTTTCCACAAGGTAACGTTTGCCTAATAAAATAGGCCTATTCGAACACGGCTCATTTTTACAGTATGGAATTAATGAGATGGTATTTAGCCTAGCGAGTTATCAAGGGCAAAAAATCAAGCTTTTCGCCAATATATGAGTGAATAACAAAAACAAACCTTAACAGGGTTAAAACACAAGCCATTGAAATATATTAATATTAATCACAATCATTTTTGTAAAACGTTTAAATAACAACTTTATCATTGACACCGTGATTTAGATCACCATAATACCGGCCGTTTACCCGAAATTCACTCACAATTTGTATTGGCAATCTATTTGCGGAGGTTATATATGGCTGCGGACAATAACTACAGTCTGGGACCCGTGCCGACAACGGCAAGGAAAGGCGTCGCTTCATTAACGATGGTTATGTTAGGGCTCACTTTCTTCTCTGCAAGTATGTGGACTGGCGGCTCCCTTGGTACTGGTCTCTCATTCAATGATTTCCTCTTCGCTGTTCTTATTGGTAACCTCATCCTCGGTATCTACACCTCCTTCCTCGGTTACATTGGCGCTTCTACTGGTCTCTCTACTCACCTTCTTGCTCGTTTCTCTTTTGGTACTAAAGGCTCTTGGCTTCCCTCTGCTTTATTAGGTGGAACTCAGGTAGGTTGGTTTGGTGTTGGCGTCGCAATGTTCGCCATCCCAGTCCAGAAAGCGACAGGTATTGATACCAACACACTTATTATCGTTTCTGGCCTGCTAATGACTGCAACGGTTTACTTCGGCATCAAAGCGTTAATGATTCTTTCTGCAATTGCAGTTCCCGCGATTGCCATTCTCGGTAGTTATTCGGTATCGATGGCAGTTGACAGTATTGGCGGCTTCGAGCAACTACAACTCATTAAGCCAGAAACGCCAATGGACTTCTCAGTTGCACTCGCAATGGTAGTAGGTTCGTTTGTCAGTGCCGGTACACTCACGGCTGACTTTGTTCGCTTTGGTAAGAAACCAGCAAGCGCCGTATTGGTGACGATGGTGGCGTTCTTTATTGGCAACTCTTTAATGTTTATCTTTGGCGCAGCAGGCGCTGCGGCAACGGGCCACGCAGATATCTCTGACGTAATGATTGCACAAGGTCTTCTACTCCCTGCTATCATCGTGCTTGGCTTGAATATCTGGACAACCAACGAAAACGCGCTTTACGCATCTGGCCTTGGCTTCTCTAACATCACGGGTCGCTCAAGCACCGCAATGTCTATCGTGAACGGTATTATCGGTACCATCTTCGCACTATGGCTATACAATAACTTCGTCGGCTGGCTAACTTTCCTTTCTACGGCGATTCCACCCATTGGCGGAGTTATCATTGCAGACTTTTTACTAAATCGTAAACGCTACCAAAGCTTTGAAAAAGCTGAATTCCAAACGGTTAATTGGGCAGGTATCATTGCCGTCGCCATTGGTGTTGCTGCTGGTAAATTCATCCCAGGTGTTGTACCTCTAAACGCGGTACTAGGCGGCGCACTAAGCTATGTTGTACTTAACTCACTACTAAACAAACAAGCGCTGAAGTCACAAGCAGCGTAAGGAAGCATCATGACAACGCTATTGATCAAAAACGCGACACTTCGCAATCAAGAAGGATTAAAACAAATCTTGATTGAAGACGGTCAATTTAAGCAAATTCTCGACAACGATGCGGATGTTACTTACCAAGGTAACATTCTTGATGCAGAGGGTGGCCTTGCGGTTGCGCCTTTCTGCGAGCCTCATATCCACTTAGATACAACTCAAACGGCCGGAGAACCAAACTGGAACATCTCAGGTACATTATTTGAAGGTATTGAGCGTTGGGCTGAGCGCAAAGAGATGCTTTCTATCGAGGATGTAAAAACTCGCGCTAAACAAACTCTAAAATGGCAAATCGCAAACGGCATCCAGCACGTTCGTACTCACGTTGATGTTTCTGATCCGACACTGATCGCACTTAAAGCAATGATCGAAGTGCGCGAAGAGATGAAAGAGTGGGTCGATATCCAGATCGTCGCATTCCCTCAAGAAGGCATCCTTTCTTACCCGAACGGTAAAGAATTGCTAGAAGAAGCAGCGAAGCTTGGCGCAGATGTTATCGGTGCAATCCCTCACTTTGAATTCACTCGTGAATACGGTGTGGAATCTCTGCATTATGTGTTCGAACTCGCACGTAAATACGATCGCCTCATCGATGTTCACTGTGATGAAATCGATGATGAGCAATCTCGCTTTGTTGAAACATTGGCGGCACTCGCGCACAAGTACGAAATGGGCCATAAGGTAACGGCTAGCCACACGACAGCAATGGGGTCTTACAACGGAGCATACGCATCTCGCTTATTCCGTCTATTAAGAATGTCCGGCATTAACTTTGTGGCAAACCCACTGGTGAACATCCACCTACAGGGCCGTTTTGACGACTACCCGAAACGTCGTGGTATGACACGCGTTAAAGAGATGCTTAACGCGGGTATCAATGTTTGTTTTGGTCACGATGACGTTTTCGACCCTTGGTACCCACTAGGCACGGCAAACATGTTGCAAGTTCTTCACATGGGTCTACATGTAAGCCAAGTGATGGGTTATGACCAGATCAACAACGGTCTAGACCTAATCAGTGATAACTCAGCGCGTACACTGAATATTCAAGAGAAGCACGGTATTGAAGAAGGTAAACCTGGCAGCTTGCTAATTTTACCTGCAGATAATGGGTTCGATGCACTGCGTCGCCAAGTACCTGTACGTTACTCTATTCGTCACGGTAAGGTAATTGCAGAAACTCACCCGGCTACCACACAGATCCACTTAGGTGAGCAAGAAGAAGTAACGTTTAAGCGTTAATCGACGCGTCGTAAACAAACTCAAAGGGAAGCATCAGCTTCCCTTTTTTTATTTTCGTAATATTTTCTTTAGGCAAAAGAAAACCCCACTAAGCTTTCGCCTAGTGGGGTATAGTCTTACTCGCAGCAATCCGGCTACTAATAGGTGCTCCCTGCATCTATTCCTTGATAGTACGCTGAATCCTTCAGCACTTTCCGTATCATCGCCATCCTAGCGGTGTCCTTGACTCTATCATCCTGATAGCAATTGCCTTAATCCATTAAGCGTCCATTGTCTTTCCTTGTGTAACCATCCTAGTTACTAGCGTCCAGCCAATGTCCTTCGCTTTCCTTGCCAATTATTCATCCTGAATAATCGAATCTTCATCCTGAAGATGACCTATCCTTGGGTCTTTCCTGTTCCGTGTCTGCTTCCTGCTGACAACTTAAGATTATGCGATTGGTGATTTTCCACAACGCTATTTTAAGTTATTTTCGCAAAAACAAAACGAACAAAAATCACTCAAGCACTTAATAATCAACAAGATAAGATAAGGAAAGACAAATTTCTTAGCCTATTTCCCTCTGTAAGCTCACGCCCTTGTGAGAGATCTCGCACAAGGTCAGTAGCATTTGTTCCCTTTGCCAATAATGAGGTGGGAAAATCAAGGTGATCTAGATCACTTAAAATAGTGACTCCTCAAGTAAATACTCGTCGGAACAGCGGTTTTTACTGGACTAACAGCACTTAAATTAGGATATTATGAGTAGATCTCTATCACATTTAACTTGCTAACTGCCTAGAGGCGGTTTTTGGCTCTCAGAGGAAACAATCGATGATATCTAAATGGGCGCAACGCTTTTACCAAATGGCTGAACTTGTTGGCTCTTGGAGTAAAGATCCTTCCACACAAGTTGGTGCCGTCATCACCAAACAAAACAGAATTGTTTCTGTAGGATTTAACGGCTATCCACACGGTATATCCGACAGTGCGATGACCGATGATAGAGAGATGAAGTACCTAAAAACCCTACACGCTGAAGAAAATGCCATTCTATTTGCAAAACGAGATCTCGACTCGTGTGAAATATGGGTAACGCATTTTCCTTGCCCAAACTGTGCAGCAAAGATTATTCAAACAGGGATTTCTGCGGTTCACTGTCCTGAGCAAACCGAAGATTTTCTCTCTCGCTGGGGCGATAAAATAAAAGTAAGCCAAGACATGTTTCTTCAAGCTGGAGTCAAAGTAAACTGGCTACCACTAGAAGACCTAAAAAGCGACGTGTAAACGTTCAAAAATATCAAATAGCTGCTTTGACTTATATGGTTTTGGGAGATACGCGTCCATACCTACATCGAAGCAGCTTTGAATCTCTTCGGGTAACACACTTGCCGTTAACGCAATAATCGGCATTGGTGTATTTCCGTTTTTCTCTTCCCATTCACGTATCCGTTTTGTTGCCGTCAAACCGTCCATAATTGGCATCATACAATCCATCAATATTGCGCTATACACCTCTCCACTTTCAATTAAATTCACGGCCTCCAGTCCATTACTAGCAATCGTAAAATCTATACCGACTTTGCTAAGAAAAAAACTCGCTATTTTTTGGTTCATCAAGTTATCTTCGACGATAAGAACACGGTTCACAGACCCAACGTCTACTTTAGGTTCACTATTCTCACGGTGCGCTATCTTAAATCGTGAACCTTGCTGGCACTGACTAAGTACACTTTCAAAGCGCTTTCCTAATATCGGCAAAGTCACTTGAGATGTCAGCAGAGCATCTAATTCTGAAACGATATACAAATGGTGTTGCATACCAATAATGTCAGCAGACGGGAATTTCGCTCTGATTTGAGATAGATCCTGCCTAGAACTCGCGTCTCGCTCCAAGCAATAGATAATCAGTTCGTACTCATCATTTAAATCTGCGGCTTGAGCGCAATTATCTCGACACGTCACATTCAAGCCGAGACGCTCACATTCATTTTGTGCGAGAGTGGCATGCACAGCGCGATTAGAAATGAACAGCGTCTTAAGTGTAAATTGTTTAACAACGGGTTGGTCACTTGGGGTTTCTAAGGGAATCACGACCGTGAATACACTACCTTGTCCAACTCTCGAATCCACATCGATTCTGCCATTCATCAAGTCAACTAGCTGGCTACAAATTGTTAACCCTAAGCCTGTGCCACCAAAACGCCTCGTGATGGTGCCATCTTCTTGAGTAAAAGGTTTGAAAATATCCACTAACTTATCTTGTGCAATCCCAACGCCTGTGTCTCTTACCTCAAAGCAGATAGAGCCTTCAGAGAGTATAAGCACTCGAAGCGTAACAACACCCTGCTGACTGAATTTGATAGCATTACTCAATAAATTCATTAAGACCTGCTTTAAACGAAATTCGTCAGCTTCAATGAAAACAGGGACCACGTCAGAAAACTCAATCTGAAGGGTTACTTCTTGTTTTAATGCCTGTGCATTCACCATATTCATGGTATCGAATATCACTTCCCGCAAATTGGTTGTGTGTTTTGACAATGCCAAGTTGCCTGACTCAATCTTCGATAGATCAAGAATATCGTTAATTAAGACCAACAATGCATGAGAAGAAGCATCGACATCATTCAGAATCTCTTTTTGACTTGAGCTCAGATGGCTATCCGACAATATCTCAGTCATCCCTATAATGCCATTAAGTGGCGTACGAATTTCATGTGACATATTGGCCAAAAATATACTCTTCGCTTGGTTAGCGGCTTCCGCGTTATCTTTCGCTTCAACGAGCTTTTGTTCATACGCCTTTTGCTTTTTAATCGTAAAATTCAATTCATGCGCAAATGCCGCAAATTCATCACGCCCGTCAATAGGGATTTGCTCTACTTGATGGGTATCGCGCATATTCGACATCACATTAAGAATCCGCGATAATTTGGTGTTAATTCGAAATAGCGTGCTCGCTCCCCAAGCAAACATAACAATGAGAACAGTCACACCAGTTGCACCGATTAACCAAATAGAACGTTGGTCTGCTTCCATTTCTTCTGCCAGCTCTAGTTGAAGCTGCTGAGAGAAAGTGAGTAACTGCTTCTCGACTAATTGGTTTCTAAGTTCAACGACACTAACAGACTGTTTTAGCTCTTCTGGAGTAAAACGGTTGTATAAGATCTGCTCTTTGACGTACGAACCTTTTTGAAAATTGCGACTCGTAAAAATCGCCAACAACTTTTCAACTTGCGTAGTATCTGCGCCTAAGCTGATGAACTTGTCTAAATAGTACTGCTGCCTTTCGCTAACCCGAAAGTACTCGGCCGCATATTCTTTATACGGCCACCCCTCAACTTGAATCTCCTGCACTAACCAAGCTTCTCGCTCCATCCAGAAATGAAGCCAACTTAAATCACTAATGATTAAGTCCAGCCTATGCACATCATCACTTGTGGCTTGGGATTCAAGAGAAATGACATCAGCATATAAATCGTAAAGAACGGTATAAAAAAGTCGCCCGAGCTCAATGGTCTCTTGAGGGCTCGATGGTTTCAATTCAGGAAGAAGCTGAGCCAATTCCTCCAAATAACTGGCGGTTGAGTCTGGTAGTCGGTGAGGTGCTTGTTTCTGCTCTTGAGCCTGATTACTGTGCATTGCACTAAGTATGCTTCGAGATAGCGCAGCAGAGGTTTTGCTGTCTTGACCATTCAGTTGCTTGCTTAGCGCCTGGTAACTATGTTGAGAAAACTCAGTCATTAAATTAATGAATTTGTTTTTTTCACCAATAAGTACGTAGCTGTGAAGTCTGCCCTGAATCTGGCTTACTAAGTTGGCACTTAATAAAATGATGACTAAGGTTGGTATTAAACACAGTATCAATAGGCGACTTTTTATCGACATTCTTGTCAAAAGCATTTGATCTCAATCCTTGAATCAAATTTTAGTTCTAAAAGATTAAGTGTAGATGATTATTAAAAACAGACCATAAATAACAAATCGAAATATCAACGTCTCAAGTTAGAACTATAAGGAAATGGCTTCTAGTGAGTTTGCAAGGTAAACAAAAAAATGTAAATCCAGTCACTCATTACATCAATAAGAATTACAGTAATGAGAAATAGCCACATCTCGTTGCGGGATTTTATCTGCACGAAAGCACTACTGGTTTCAATCACAATTGTGTTGCTTTGCTACGCAAATAGAAGCTATGCGGATGAGTTCATGGTGATTACGTTCAATAATCAGCTTGAAACATTACGTACCCACCAAGTGAAAATGCTCTATAGAGGCAGGTTATCTCACATTAATGGGACTCCAACCCGTCTTATGGACTTACCAAAAACCTCACATTACAGAGATGATTTTTACAGAACTTTACTGAATAAGAGCCCAAGCCAAATGAGTGCTATATGGGCCAAACAGTCTTTTTCTGGTAAAGCACTTGCTCCATTTGAAATTGAAAACGAGAGCGAGAAAGCGATCATCCATTGGCTTAAACACAATAAGAATGGTGTGGCCTATGTGCCAAGCCATCTCGTTCCAGAGGATGCTTATGTCATCTATCATATTCAAGAATAGTCAGCTATATAGTCTCATTCTCGTACTGTTTTTTGTTTCAGTACCTCAGATGAGTGCCGCACAAATCCAGCTAACTGACGACTTACGGCTAAGTGGTTTTGGGACGTTTAGTGCTACGAAGAGTGATAACTCAACACCCATTCTATTTAACCGAGAAATCGACGATGAATGGTGCTTTGATTGTGATACGACGCTCGGCGTTCAGCTCGACTGGCAAATGAGTACCAACTTTAGGGGGGCCGTTCAAGTTCTCAAACGTCCACAAGATACGTTTTCTAGCCCAGAAGTGGAGCGCGCATATTTAGAGTATTCCTATGAGAATCTACGTTTAAAAGCGGGACGCCTAAGGGTGCCGCTTTATATCATGTCTGAGTATTACTATGTATCCAGCGCTTACCCTTGGCTGCGCTTGCCTCCAGAGATTTACAGTAACAACTTAGGTATTACCCATTACGATGGAGTCACTGTAGATTGGGATGTGTTAATCAATGACAGTGTTCAGTTGACGGTTTCACCATATATTACTATTCCCGAAGAAGAAGAATTCGAACTGTATGGCGCCGAATTCAGCTTAGACACTGACTACGCTTTTGGTATATCCAGTGAGCTCTATTTCGACGATAACTTGTTGCACTTTGCTTACTCTAAAGTAAAAACTGTGCAAAAGGGGCTCCCTATGGGAAACATTACTTACGATTTGAATTTGTTCTCCGCGGGCATGAGCTACTACCTCTGGCAAAGTCTACGCGTTCAAGCGGAGGCTTTGTTGGAGAAAAGTATCTACGCGAATTGGTACGCAGGTCTAGATTATCAGATTGGTCAATTCACCCCTTATATTCAATACGGCCAAGCGCGCAAAACGAAAGATAGTCAAAGTTATCTAGTTGGAGTTAGATGTGATCTAACCCGCCAAGTCAATGTATCGCTGGAGTGGCAACGCTTCACTGGTGATAAAAAAATAATAAGTGGTCAGTTCACAGAGCTGCAAAATCCACTTAACGGCTTTAGTTCTAAAGTCGACCTGATCTCTGTTGGTTTGTCGTATACGTTTTAAGTTGAATTACATATGTAAATCACATTCTAATACGTTTAGGTGATCATCACTTACATAAATTATGTAGCACGAGTATTTTTACTCGCGAATTAACTGAGCTTTTTATTTTTTGTCAATAGACATTACCGACGACTTAAATCAACAACTCGCCCTATAAAAGCACCCATTCCCAGCCATTATTGCTGCAATTATTTTTACTAGCAGAATAAGATGTTAGGCATTACAATCCTGCCGCATAAAAATTACAAAAATAATACATTGCTAATTTCTCTCTACCTGCTCCCCCTACAAGCAAAGTAGAGTCAGTCCCCAAAACGTGAAAGGTCCAAACGAAACATGAGTCCAGAGAAACATCTATTAGATTGGCAAATCAGCCAAACGATTGCGGAATCAATTTCTCCTCTACTAGGTCAGCTTTACCGTGAAAAAGGCGTAGAAGTCCTACTTTTTGGTAAAACTCTAGTTAACGCGGCAACCATTGATATCATAAAGACTCATCGTCTTGCTCGCCGTTATACCGGCACTCCTCTCACCCCTGAACAAACTCTTCCTCTAATCAAAGCTTTGTCAGACATGGAGTTGTCCCCATGTCGCGTTGACATCGGTCAACTGGCTCACCAATTCTGGCAAGGCCGCGATGATTCACACGGCGTAAAAGACTTCCTTCACACTTCTTTGATGGGTGCGATGGATGGAAAAAGCGTTACTGAACCTCGTGACGTCGTTTTGTATGGCTTCGGTCGTATCGGTCGCCTACTTACACGCCTATTGATTGAGAAAAATGGCCCAGGTTACCCACTACGTTTACGCGCTGTTGTCGTCCGAGGTGGTAAAAAAGGTGATCTAGAGAAACGCGCGAGTCTGCTTCGCCGCGACTCAGTTCATGGCCAATTCAACGGCAGTATCATCGTTGATGAAGAGCGTAAAGCCATCATTGCAAACGGTAACTACATTCAGTTTATTTACGCTAATAAGCCTGAAGAAGTGGATTACACTTCTTTTGGAATTAACAATGCGTTGGTCGTTGATAACACTGGCGTATGGCGTGATGCAGAAGGTCTGAGCCAACACCTAGACTGTAAAGGTGCGGAGAAAGTGTTGCTTACTGCCCCGGGCAAAGGTGACATCAAAAATGTGGTGTTCGGGGTTAACGACAACGTTATTTTACCTGAAGATCAGATCGTTTCTGCGGCAAGCTGTACAACCAATGCGATTACGCCAGTACTGAAAGCAATGAACGATAAGTACGGTATCACCTCTGGTCATATCGAGACTGTTCACTCTTTCACTAACGACCAAAACTTGATTGATAACTTCCACTCAGGTGAACGTCGTGGCCGTAGTGCTTCACTAAACATGGTACTAACCGAAACAGGAGCAGCGAAAGCCGTTGCGAAAGCGCTACCTGAACTTGCTGGTAAGCTAACAGGCAACGCTATTCGAGTTCCGACACCAAACGTGTCTATGGCGGTTGCGAACCTTAACCTTGAGAAAGGCACTGACAAGGAAGAGCTTAACGCTTACCTACGTGAGATGGCGCTAACCTCAGAACTATCTGGCCAAATTGACTACACCGAATCAACAGAAATCGTATCGACTGACCTCGTTGGCTCTCGCTTCGCAGGTGTTGTAGATGGCGCAGCTACGATTGCTCAAGACAGTCGCTGTGTTCTTTACATCTGGTACGACAACGAGTTTGGCTACAGCTGCCAAGTAGTTCACTGTATGGAACAGATGATGGGCGTTCGCTACAAAACCTACCCAGTAAAATAACCTAGCCAACATCGACTAGATATCGCTCTCAGTGTTCGCTGGGAGCAAATCTCCACAACACTATAACGAATAATAATCCCCCGTATTTGCCACTCTCATTGGATGAGAGTGGCTTTTTTGATCCTTGTTCATGTTTCATTCATTTACCTTGCAGTATTGTGAACCTATCAATTAAGAGGTAAGCATTATGAATAGAGTTGTTTCTGGTATCTTGGCGCTGTTTATTGGTTTCTTTACCCTAATATTTAGTCTTATTGTGGCAGTTCCACTAATGATTGTGGCACTGATCACTGGTAAGAAAATTGAAAAAGCGATCAAAATGAATCGCAATGCCTTTACTCAAGCAAACCAAAAATCTGTGCTTGAAGGGGAATATGAAGAAATCTCTAAATAGTCAGGAATCCATCGTATATATGAAGCGAAAAACCGTCGCATTCGTTTTTTACATAGCTGCAGCAACTACCGCAGCACTGGTTGGGTGTTCATCTTCAGAGACAGACCCGGCTTATGATAAAGCTCAAGCATTGCCTAACTATACACAGCAAAGCTTTGATGCCTATGTCAATGAAACAAAACAATGGCTAACTGAAAATCGATTATTTATCACAGACGACAAATCATCAGAGCTTGCGCAGATTCTACCGAGAGAATACCGCCCCACAACACCGAATGGCCAAGGCGTATTGCTTGTTCACGGCCTAGGGGACTCACCTTACTCATTTTCGGATATCGCCCAGCACTTAGCTGACAACGGCTATTTAGTACGGACGATTCTATTACCTGGCCATGCGAGCAAAGTTGGGGATCTACAATTACCAGAACTTTCTGATTGGCAAGGTGTTGTTAAGCATCATATTGCCCTATTGAAACAAGACTCGCAGTCCGTTTGGCTAGGTGGATATTCGACAGGTGCAAACTTAGTGACATCAGAAGCTATCAATGACCCATCAATCGAAGGGCTTCTTCTGTTTTCCCCAGCACTTCAGCCGGGTTCTAGCACGGTTCAATTCGCTGAACTCGCCAGCCACTTTATCACTTGGGCCGATCAAGACCCTGAAGATAACCCACTGCGTTACAACTCTTTGCCTATGAGTGCTGCAGCGGTTTACTATCAAACGTCTTCGGTCGTCAGGGAACAACTTGAAGCCGCTAACTACAGTAAACCTGTCTTTATGTTGTTAAGTGAAGGCGACAAAGTCATCAACACGCAGTTTGCAATAGACACGTTCAGCCAAAAAATGTCGAACCCCAATAGCCATATAGTTTGGCAGGGAGAGCGTGATCTCCTAGAGCCTCGCTCAACACGTTTTAGCATGGACATTCCAGAGCAACGAATATCAAACGGTTCACACATGGGGCTTCTTTTTTCACCAACTAACCCAAATTACGGTATTGGTGGCGACAATTTAATTTGTAGCAACGGCCAGCCTAATGAAGAAGCCGGCGCATGTGAAGCTGGCAAAGAAATTTGGTATTCGGCGTGGGGGTACGTAGAACCGGGAAAGGTTCATGCTCGATTAACTTACAATCCCTACTTCGAACAAAGCATGACGATTATGGACCAAGTTATGGCCTCCAAAGCCGGTTCTTAGCATCTACCTCATACAAACTACAACGCTCCTTATTGAGCGTTTATTATTTCTTAACTCCCCTACTCACTCGCCAAGCCGTCATTCTAGACCTCACTCAAATAACTTTTTCGGTCTAAACTCGAATAGATGTTGCAGATAATTAACAGCTTTGTTATTTAAGATAATAAGCAATAACTATAATTGCCTCTAACACGAAAGGACTGACAGATGAGTAATGGTAAACGCGACACTACCCTGCGTTTTTTAGCTGAGCCCGGAGATGTAAACTTTGGGGGGAAAGTTCACGGTGGTGCCGTGATGAAATGGATCGATTTAGCGGCCTATGCCAATGCCGCAGCATGGAGTGGTAAGTACTGTATTACCGCTTATGCAGGTGGTATACGTTTTGTTCAACCAATTCATGTTGGCAATTTGGTTGAAGTTAGTGCCAAGGTTATCTACACAGGTCGAAGCTCAATGCATATAGCAATAGACGTACAAGCAAGTGACCCTAAAGAGCTTAAAAACCGCTTAACGACTCACTGTATTGTCATCATGGTTGCGGTAGATGAGCATGGCAAGCCCACCAGCGTCCCTGAATGGATTCCAGAAACAGCAGAAGACATTGAACTACGTGATTCTGCGATTCGCTTAATGAATATGCGCAAACAAATTGGCGAAGAGATGGAAGCGCACGTTAAGTACCTCAAGTAAACAGCTTCTCAGCCTAGAGGTATCCGCCTCTAGGTGTTCCCCCCTCTCAACTAGCACGCCTTTAGCCTGATATTCACACTTTTTGGTCAGCTTTCAGTTAAGCCTCACTATTGTCATTTTTCCTTAATCTTTGTTTGCTTAAATTCGCTAGCGAATGATTAGCTTCAAAGGACTCTGTGAGTGTGAGCCAAGTAACTCTTAATGCAAATACATTAACCAATACTAAAGCTGTTGAGTATCAATGGGTCAGGACGCTGTATGTGGAAGGTTATCAAGACCAAGAGATCAATAACTATATTCAAGCGTGTTTTGGTGGTGATGCAACGTTTGCTGACCTATTCCGAAAGGTAGCTCTGTCACAGGAGAGTGTTTACGTGTTACTGCGCTACGCAGGGTGCGCTCCATCCAATCGAGAGTTTTAGCAGGCACCGCAGACAACGAGCAAGTTTGGCAATGTAACAAGGATTTTGTTGCATATACATTTCTATACTGCATCGCATCCCGTCAGCAAGCAGATATCTTTCCGTGTCTTAATTCTTATACTTGCAACGGTTTCTTAGGCATAAAAAAACCCGGGACAAACCGGGTTTTGGTTACAAAAACTGTTAGTAGTTTTTAGTAAGGAATCTAGCTAACAGCCAGCTATGCGTAACGCCAGAGTTGCACTCTTCTTAACTGTCGGCGGCCAAACCAATAATGTTAAGTTGAGAAACAAAATGGGCGACCATGCGGTCGCCCTTATCGTTCTTATTAACCTTTCACCCCGCCAGATGTCAATCCTCCGACTAACCAGCGCTGTGCAAGCAAGAATACGATGGTAATTGGTAGTGCAGACAAAACTGCTGCTGCTGCAAAATCACCCCAAAGATAATTCTGAGGGTATAGATACTGCTGCATACCAACCGCTAATGTATATGAGTTTACATCAGAAAGTAGTAAAGATGCTACTGGAACTTCACCCACGACACCAATGAACGAAAGAATGAATACCACTGCAAGGATAGGCACTGATAATGGTAGCAGTACTAATCTGAACGCTTGCCAAGGTGTTGCGCCATCCAACGCCGCCGCTTCTTCAAGCGAATTATCAATGGTTTCAAAGTAGCCTTTAATCGTCCAAACGTGCAGCGCGATACCACCTAAGTAAGAGAAGATCAGGCCACCGTGAGTGTTCAAACCAAGGAATGGAATGTACTGACCTAACTTATCAAACAAGGCATATAGTGCTACTAGCGCTAATACTGCTGGGAACATTTGGAAAATCATCATCGCTTTCAGGATGGTGTCTTTGCCTCTAAAGCGCATACGAGCAAACGCATAAGCAGAGGTTGTCGATAGCGCCACGATAAGAATCGAGGTAATACCCGCCACTTTCACTGAGTTCCACAGCCAAGTCAGCACTGGGAATGGTGGTGGTGTAACAGAACCATCTGCATTCGTCACCGAAAAGCCTAATGCTAGCTTCCAGTGCTCCAATGATGGATTTTCAGGAATTAGACTACCTGTTGCGAAGTTACCTTCACGGAACGAAATCGCCACAATCATCAGAAGTGGGAAGATAATCGCTGACAAAAAGATCCACAGCGCAACGTGTGTCGCCCATACACGGTATTTAAGTGATTTACCTTGTACCATTGCCATAGTCGGTACTCCTTAATCCTGAGACAGCTTAGTGAAACGTAGGTTTAGTAGAGCTAAGCCACCAACCAATAGGAAGATAAGTGTTGCGATTGCACTTGCAAGACCAAAGTCTTGACCGCCGCCACCTTCAAACGCGATACGGTAGGTATAGCTTACAAGTAAGTCTGTGTAACCTGCCGGCTCTGATGTACCAATCATGTTTGGACCACCTTGAGTCAATAACTGAATCAGTACAAAGTTGTTGAAGTTGAAGGCAAAGCTCGCAATCAATAGCGGTGTTAGCGGCTTAATCATCAACGGAAGTGTGATGTTACGGAAGTTGTCTAAGAAGTTCGCACCATCAATCGCTGAAGCCTCATATAGATCATCTGGAATCGCTTTCAGCAGACCCATACAGAGAATCATCATGTAAGGGAAGCCTAACCAAGTGTTCACGAACACAATCATCACTTTCGCCATGATTGGATCAGAGAACCAAGATGGGCTGAGACCAAACAGCGCTTCAAGCACCATGTTGATTTCACCAAAGCTTTGGTTGAAGAGACCTTTAAAAATCAGAATCGAGATAAACGCAGGTACAGCGTATGGAAGAATAAGTAGTACACGATAAACAGCACGACCTTTAATCGCTTCCCACTGAACTACGCTCGCAAGCACTAAACCGATAATCACAGTTAAGCCGACTGTGAGACCAGAGAATAGAATTGTCCAAAAGAAGATGCTTACAAACGGTTCTTTGATGCCGTCATCTTTCCAGACTCGTTCAAAGTTTTTACCGCCAATACCAACCACAAAGCCTGGAGAAACCGTAGAACCCGTAAACTGCCCATGCTCATCAACAGGTTGGTAGAAACCTACTTCCATATTTGGCTTTAGAGTTTCGCCAGTACGGTTGTTGTAAATCGATTCACCATCATCTTGCAGCGTGTAAAGTGGCACCACTGCCGCAAATTTACGTAAGCCGCTCATGCGAATATCTTCACCTGTTGGTAGGTGTAGATCGACAGCGCCTAAGCTCACTTTATTTTTGATGATGGTTTTGATCTTCTCTTTCTCACCCGCAACAGAATCTACCACTGAAAGGTCCATATCTGCTGATGGTGTCGCCAAGTTGAAGTTATCAGTGGCAAGCAACACATCACCTTTTTTTACTACGATACGGTGACCGTTTTCTGTTTTGTACAAGGTGAACGGGTAGCTGTCGCCGCTTTGGAATGTTCTATCAAGCAGAACCGATTGTGCTCGGTCGTAAGAAAGCTGGTTTTTCGCACTGTAGTTAGTGAAGGCGAGGTTGACCGTATATGCAAGAGGGAACAGGATGAACAGGATCATACCTGCGATACCTGGATAGATATAACGGTGCGCGTAAGTCTTTTTACTACCAAAGATGTACAACGCCAGTGCGGTTAGGATAAGGGTAAGCAGCGCAAACGCTGTTTCACCACGGGAATACATTAGGACGGTTGCGTAGCCATTAACGATACCGACAGACGCCAGAATTGCCCATTTAATAAAAACGCTTTTACTAGATGGCAAGCTCGTTGTTGAAGATGCCATCGCATCTGTACCTTGAACTGACTGCATAAGAGAACCTGCTAGCGATATTAAAACTTAGAAATGGAGGAGAGGTTACCCCCTCCTCAAAAGGTGTAATTTAATTATTTAGTCATTTGCTTTTCTGCATCTGCAAGTGCTGCATCTACAGTTTGACGACCATCTACAACGTTTACGATAGCGTTTTTAGCCGCGCCCCAGAATGCACTCATCTGTGGGATGTTTGGCATGATTTCGCCGTTCATTGCGTTGTCCATTGTTGCTGCGATACGCTTATCTGCATCTAGCTCACGTTGGAAAGAGTTAAGCGCAACAGCACCTAGTGGCTTGTCGTTGTTCACTTTACGTAGGCCATCGTTAGTCAGTAGGTAGTTTTCAATAAACTCTACTGCAAGGTCTTTGTTTGGTGATGCCGTGCTGATACCAGCTGTTAGTACGCCAACGAACGGTTTAGAAGAGTGACCGTTAAACTTAGGCAGTGTTGTTACACCGTAGTTGATACCAGACTTCTCGATGTTACCCCAAGCCCATGGGCCGTTGATTGTCATCGCTGCAGTACCTTGGTTAAACGCAGACTCAGACACAGAGTAGTCCATATCAGAAGAGATAACGCCCTTCTCTACTAGACCTTTCACGAAGCTCATTGCATCTTTCACGCCATCTTTTGCAATACCTGCATCTTTGATGTCATAGCCTTCAGCGCCGTATTTGAACGCGTAACCGCCATCAGCTGCCATAAGCGGCCAAGTGAAGTACGGTTCTTTAAGGTTCCACATGATTGCAGACTTGCCATCTTTCTTAAGCTTCGCGTCTAGCGCTTCAACTTCTTCCCAGCTCTTAGGTGGGTTAGGAACAAGATCTTTGTTGTAGATAAGAGACAGTGACTCAACCGCCACTGGGTAGCCGATTAGCTTGCCATCGTATTTCACCGCGTCCCACGCGAAATCTACAATGCCTTCTTTAATTTCTTTAGATGGTTTTACTTCAGCCAGTAGACCAGACTCAGCGTAGCCACCAAAACGGTCGTGCGCCCAGAATACGATATCAGGACCATCGCCGGTTGCTGCTGTTTGCGGGAACTTGTCTTGAAGTGCGTCTGGGTGAGCCACCGTTACTTTAATACCAGTGTCTTCTTCGAATTGTTTACCTACTTCAGCAAGTCCGTTGTAACCTTTATCGCCATTAATCCAAATGGTTAATTGACCTTCTTCGATAGCAGCATTTGCACCAAATGAGCCAAGAGCAACTAGAGTTCCTAGTGCCACTGTGCTTAGGGCATTTTTCATGTTCATATCCTTTTTATATTTTATGTTGTAGGGGTCAACCGAGAGGCTTCACCGTATTTCGACATATATTGTCAGCCAAACTGAACATTAGCTCATCCTCCTACTCCCTACGCCCTCAGTATTATGGACTATTTTCGTGATCCCAATCGTTCAAGCTTGGAGAGCGGAATCACAAAAACCACACTTTATGTGATCGAATTCAACGTTATTACGAGAAATTTTTTGAACTTGATCTAACTCCACCCTATCCGACCCTATCCCCCTCCTCCTTATCTACTACCCCTACAAAAAAAAGGCTCAGGAGGATGTAATCAAGCATAGATAAAGAGAAACTGCAGACATCCAAGAGTGGATAGTAAGAACCCTTAACAGTTTGTTCTCAGGTGAAGACCAACAGGATACGCTGATTTGCAATGCCGCAGGGGTTTGCTGTTATCGCTCAGCGTTCGTAATGGTTAAGGTCGAAAGGTCAAACAAATCACGGGGGAGACGCTGATGCTATACAGGGGAAGCAAACTCTTTATTGGCTTTGGTGGGTGATGTGAGTGATCCATCACCCAAATTTTCTTACAGTATGAAAGAAACCACTCCATACCGAATTCCTACTGTTACTGCTCGCACGATAACTCATATAATGATGGGCAGTAAAAATAAAAATATTGATCGAGGACGAGCTAGATGGCGAGTGTCACGTTAAAAAATGTATGTAAAGCTTACGGTGACGTTTTAATTTCAAAGAACGTTGATTTAGAAATCCAAGAAGGCGAATTCGTTGTTTTCGTTGGTCCATCAGGCTGTGGTAAATCAACACTACTTCGTTGTATTGCAGGTCTTGAAGACATCACTTCTGGTGAGCTATACATTGGCGATGAGTACATGAATGACGTAGAACCATCAAAACGCGGTGTGGGTATGGTTTTCCAATCTTACGCCCTTTACCCTCACTTGAATCTCTACGACAACATGTCTTTTGGCCTTAAATTGGCGAAAGCAGACAAAGGTGAAATCGATAAGCGTGTAGAACATGCTGCAGAAATCCTCCAGCTGAGCCACTTACTAGAGCGCCAACCAAAAGCGCTATCTGGTGGTCAACGTCAACGTGTGGCTATCGGCCGTACTTTGGTGTCTCAGCCGAATGTATTCCTGCTTGATGAGCCTCTATCTAACCTTGATGCAGCACTTCGTGTTCAGATGCGTTCTGAAATCACTAAACTGCAACGCAAACTTGGTTGTACCATGATCTACGTAACACACGATCAGGTCGAAGCGATGACCATGGCCGATAAAATCGTTGTTTTGGACGCAGGTTTTGTCTCTCAAGTTGGTAAACCGCTTGAGCTATACCACTACCCTCAAAACCGCTTCGTGGCTGGCTTTATTGGTTCACCAAAGATGAACTTCATGAGCGTATTTATCGAAGCTGTAGAGAAAGATCGTGTCATGGTTCAGCTAGCAAATGGGACCACTTTCTGGATTCCTGTTGATGGTACGACAGTAACGGCAGGCGAACGCATGTCTATGGGAGTTCGCCCTGAGCACCTATTGCCAGCAAGTGAAGGTGATGCGACCATCGAAGGCGAAGTCAACATCGTCGAGAAACTTGGTAACGAAACACAAGTTTATATGCATATCGACGCAGCAGACGCTGACATGATCTATCGTCAGCCAGATACACTGGCCGTCGAACCGGGAGACAAGCTTTCTGTTGGCATTCCAGCACACCGCTGTCACCTATTCCACAGCGATGGCAAAGCTTGTCGTCGCCTGTTCCAAGAATCAGGTGTAGAACGCCCAGAAGTATAATTCTTCCTCTACAAATACAAAGCCCGAGCCATGAACTCGGGCTTTATTGTGTCAACTCTCGCGCCTTTTATTCTTCCAAGCTTTAACTCAAATCACACTCCCAATAAATAAGCAATAAAATTCATATGGAAATTCTACACTTAAAGTAGTCCCAGAATATGAGTACAAGCTTTGAGCAGGCAAGACACACACTTCAACAAAAAAGCCCTACCTTGGGTTATCTGCGTGTCCACGTTATTAAACGTGCTTTTTGTCGTGTATCTCACTATTCAAGCCAACGCCATAAATCGTTTGGAATCGGTCGTATTGGAGCAGGCCCCTATCACCTTTGAAATGACGCAAAAGCTCGCCGATATAGAAAGAACAATAGGCTATGTTGGTTTCATCCATCACTTTAAAAATTACATCATTCGCCGCGATAAACAGTATTACGACCGTGCACTGGCGAGTTACGACGATGCGGTTAGAAAAATCATCGAGTTTGAATCATTGACTGATAAAGGGGATTTAATACATGAGATTGAACACCTTAGGATCACATTAGAGGAGTATCACAACCAACTCGTTGCGTCGAAGCGTATATCTAGTGATACGAGCGCTCTAGCTCTGGATAAGATAGTGAGAGTCGATGATACGCAAGCTGACGCCTCCTTACATACATTACAGCGCTATCTATTACCCAAATTTGAAAGTATCTATGACCAAACAGCGGCAGAACTGTCTAAGCTCAGCCAGATGACCTTAATATTTAACCTTATCGTGGCTCCAATCATCATCGGCGTTAGCTACTACTTTCTCCAAATCATCAATAACGCAAACAAACTATCCAATCAACTCTCGTCCATACTCGATATTTCTCCTGATGGTATTCTCTACATTTCCGAACAAGGGAAAATCCTACAAGCCAACAACAAAGCATGTAACTTACTTGAGTATTCTGAAGCCGAATTAACTCAAATCCCTCTAGAGCAATTGGCAGCACCTGAATATCAACAATACTGCTCCTACTATAGAGAACAAGTATTCAGTAACAGCAATACTTCATCAAAAGTCGGTAAGCCTAAAAAAATGCAGGCGATGACCAAGTCCAATAAAAGGATTGAGCTAGAGCTAACCATTGCATCTGGATTCGTCGGAAAAGAAAACCGAAGTGTATGCATCATTCGTGATATGACGTACCACAATCAGCTCAAAGTAAAAGCGGAGAAGGATAGCCTTACTCACCTTTTAAACCGTTGGATACTTGATGAACTCCTACAAAAAGAGCTTGATCGTTGCCAGCGGTCAAACTCACCTCTTTCATTACTATTAATTGATATTGATAACTTTAAGTCAGTTAACGATAACTATGGCCACGATACGGGTGACCTGATCTTGCGAGATACCGCTGACTACCTTCAAAAAAGCACCCGATCTTACGATCATATTGGCCGTTGGGGAGGTGACGAGTTCATTCTAATTTGTCCAAACCTTGGTGAGAAAGACGCAACACGTTATGCACAAAGACTAATTAGTCAGTACCACCAAGTTGACTCAATTGCTGGTAAGAAAGTGTCACTGAGTATTGGTATTGCGTCACTTTCCGACGCAGTCAAAACTAAGGAAACCCTATTTAAAAACGCTGATATTGCACTCTACCATGCCAAAGAAAACGGCAAAGATTGCCTATCCCATTTCAATACACACGATTATCAACACGACAAATTGACAAACTATATGTCCTAATCCCAAACATATACGGACATGATTTTTGATTCTTTGGCTCTTCTCATAATTGATCATTGTAATCATGTGAATTTAATTCACGCACTGAAGTGTCTTTTTTACAAGTCAATGACAAAGAAAACCATTTTGTGACAATGTTAATATTTTCTAATTAACACCAAAAATATAAATTTAAACATAATATGCGAATAATAATTAAAAAATCGCTCATAATTCATATCAGACAAATAAAAATTCAAACCTAGGTTATTTAATTCAAAAGCTAGATTAAATAGTGAATATTATTCAAAGCCGCCCAATTATTCACCATCACACATTTGATTTTTGACTATTTTTTGATCAACTGTTGTTTTGTATAAGTATCGTGAATTCACCTTCAAGGATGCTGTCATGAAACAATTGAGATCAACATTTAATCCCGTTCTAATAGCACTGATCGCTGCGACAACTATCGTGGGTTGCTCCGATGAGGAAACCACGATTATTCAGCCGCCAACGCAGGACCAGTCTGCACTTATGCGTCAAGTATTTGCAGACTACCAATCGGCAATGGCCACATTGGATAGTAGTGAATTTGGCCAGGTTACCGACCAGATGGCGAACTCAATGCAATCTGTCGATAGGCTTTATTTGGATAAGTTAGACGCCATCGATCGAACTAAACTTTCTGATGAAGATAAAATATATTACGACACATTTATGTTTGACAGAAATATATCTTTGCGCGGTGCCAGTTTACCAAATACACGTTTTGGTAATTTTGATGTCCCTATTACCCACTTCTATAACTATATTGAGTGGAATGCCGAATGGGCGGGGTGGAACAAGGATACATTAGAAGGTTATGAAGAACATATTCAAATTGTCAGAGAATTTACTTCTTGGGTAAATAATCTAAAATCGCTCTACTCTCTTGGGATTATTGATGGTTCTCAACTGCCTAAAGTTCTGGTTACTCGATTTATTGATTCGACTAAAAATACCGTTGCTTTAAATGATTATGCGATGATGAAAAAAGGCCTAAATCATTTGAAGACACTAGGTGATGCTGAATTAGCTGCGGAATATGAGACTGCCGTTGATGTATCTATTGAAGCACTCAAGGATCTCATTCTCTTCTTAGAAGGTGACTACTACACCGCTGCGCGTGGGACAGATAGCATTAACGATGCAAATATTGGCTGGGGCGATTTACCCAACGGACAAGCTTGGTATCAGTGGCAGCTCGATAGAAACAGTACCACCGGAAAGTCCGCAATGGAGTTAAGTCAGCTTGGAGAAGAATTAGTTGCTGATGCCAAAGCAGAAATGATACGGGTTGCCGAACTTATTGTTGAGAAAAGAGGCAAAACAATTACCGCCGATTGGCATGATGGCAACAGCGTTGTTTCAAGAACCTTTACCCTTGAAAATGGCAACGGTGACATTGACCTCAATGAGTTCTTTGACTATCTCAATAGCGAACAATTCTTCTACGGCCGTGACGGACGAAATATTGCTGATACCGAATACAAGGATTTGTGCACTGTAGCCTCGAGCCCTAGTGCGTGTGAAGCCGCCTTAACGGACTATAACATCTTCAAAACCGACGCAAATGATGTCGTCGCTGGCTACTTTAAACCTATTAAAGCTGACTACACCATCAAACCTGAACCTGCAGCACGTGAACCGTACGCGGGCGTTGCCTCTTATGGCAGCAATGTATTTAACTTAAATACGCACCCTAACTACAGTCTGCAAAAATGGAATGTCTCTACCTTGTTGCTTCATGAAGCAGCGCCAGGGCACCATTTCCAAAACGCTTACGCAACGGAATACCCACCGGCTGATAAGCCTGACTACATCAAAGATGTCTGGTACACCGCTTATGGTGAAGGCTGGGCACTGTATACCGAGTGGCTCGGCATGGAAATGGGTATTTACGGAGCACTAAATGCAGACGGTAAACCGACATTTGCCGAAGCAACAGGTATGTGTAAACCAGACCTAGATTACACTCAGTTCCAAGGTGGAATCTACACAGATGCAGAAGAGTGTAACGCCCTACAGTATTTTGGCAGCCTAAACGAAGCGCAGCTAAGAAACATGCGTTTAGCGGTTGATACGGGGATTCATGCCAAAGGTTGGAGCATTCAAGAAGCTCGTGACTACATGTCTGCGAACTCAGCACTAGGGGTGGGCGATATTGAATCAGAAACCTTCCGCTACGCCGCCTATGTTGGCCAAGCTGTTTCCTATAAGTCAGGCTTCTTAGTCATCAAAGCACTGCTCGACAAAGCTCAAGATGAACTGGGTAACAAATTCGACTGGGCCTCTTTCCATGATCAATTGCTTAAATACGGTGATCAGCCGTTGGAAGTCGTCGAAACTAGCATCAACAACTGGATTAAGACCCAGCAATAACTCCTAAAACAGAGAGCCAGGCAATATAGCCTGGCTCTTTTAAATCATTTAACTGGAGTGTAGCCGTATTCAGCAATCAATGTTTTCGCTTCACGGCCCTTTAAATAACGTATAAATTCAGATGAGTCTTTGTCGAGTTGGCCCGTTTTATATAACACTAAGAAAGGGCGTGAAAGCTCATAGCGTCCAGAAGAAATATTTTTCTGACTCGCGTCTACACCTTCAAACTGAATCGCCTTGATTGAACGATCCACCGAACCCGTAGAAATAAAACCAATTGCCTGTTTGTTATGGTTTACGATTGTCTTAACCATGCTATTACTATTAACGACTAAGTTATCGGGGTTGATATCAGACACCAATCGGCCATTAACAACCTTAGTCAGTCCAAGCAAGCTTTCAAAGCTGTAACGTGAGCCCGAAGACGTCTCACGCGTTACTACAGCGATCTTCTGATCAGCGCCTCCCAACTGCTTCCAGTTAGTGATTTTACCTTTGTAAATGTCGAACAGCTGTTCTCTAGTCACGTTTTGAACTGGGTTTGATTGGTTTACGACTACAGCTAAACCATCAAAAGCAATTGGTGTCACGGTCAACGCTTCCCCTTGCTCTCGCTCGGTCAAATAGCGTGAACTCATGCCAATATCCGCCACCCCTTTATTGATCAAAGTAATGCCCGCTGTTGAGCCAACGCCCTGTACCGCTATATAAGTTTCTGGGTGTGTTTCGTTATATTTTTCAGCCAGCACATCCATGACACGCGCAACGGAAGTAGAACCAGAAACGTTCACTTCTTCTGCTAACGCATTGGGAATAACAAACGAAAAAGACACAAGTGCAGTCAGCACAGCACGAACCATAATTTCTTCCTTTTTGATCTTTCAATATGACGTAATTGGCAGCCATCTTATTGCGATTACATGACATTTTTGTGAAAAACCAAACAGACAGCGAAATAACCATTCAATACTATGCTTAGGGTTGAAGAAGGGAAATGATATGGCCGTTGTGAGTTTGTTACAGAAACAAGTCGAAAGCCGTGCGCAGCTAATATGCAGGCAGCGCAATCAAAGCATGCCCGCAGAACTCGGAAAAGCAAGCTACGAAACCATTGGCAATGGTGTTGTGTTTATTAAGCAGCACTTCCTTCTAGACTCAAGTCACTGTGATTACATGATGCCAGTCGCCAAAGTTGAATGGGATGCCAATACCAATAGCTGGCAATTATTTATGCCTGACGATGCAGTACTAGAAAATTGGTTGCCTTATCCTTTTCTTGCTTGCAGTAGCGATTTAACAGCAATTATGCGCGAGATCGATAAAGATCCAAAAGCAATGTTTTGGGAAGATTAAACGTCTTTTTACACGCTGGTTTAAGACGATCAAAAAAGGGTGCCGAGGCACCCTTTTCTATTCACAATTCAAGCTTACTCTGCCGCAGGCGCTACTTCCTCAGCTGTTTTTACATCAGCAAAAACTCGAGTCGGCTTAGCAACAAGGTTGCGATTTTCTAGGTTTACTTCCGCAAGCACAACTTCCAGAACATCGCCTAAACGGTATTCAATTTCTTTATCAACAGAAACCGTGCCGTTTTCGCCGTTACATTCGAGGCGTTCTTTGTTTGCTAGAATTAGTGAACCCGGGATAAACGCCGCTGCACCATTTTCAATCAAACGGACACGCATACCAGCGCGGTTGATATCAAAGATTTCACCGTTAAACTTGGTCTCTTTTGCTGGCTCTTCAATCAGTGTGCGAGCGTATAACCAATCGCCCACATTTCGTTCTGCCATTTTATGATGCTTACGATGTAGCGCTAGCTCTTCACCGACACTTTCGTCAGCCGTCTGCACTGGCTCTTTGCCTAATATGTGCGCTTTTAGCATGCGATGGTTGATCATATCACCGTACTTACGAATTGGTGATGTCCATGTCGCGTATAGCTCCAAGCCCATCGCATAGTGAGGCAATGGTTGGTTACCAATTTCACTGTAAGCTTGCGATTTACGAATGCGGTTGTCCAAGTATGATGTATCTTGTGTTGCCAACCAGCGACGAAGAGCAGCAAAGCCTTCAAGTGTTACCACAGAATCTGCTGTAAATGGCAGCTCACCTTCTGGGTTAACTAGCGCAACGACATCTTCAACTTTTTCTGGTTTAAAACCAGCATGGGTATTAAACACACCTGAATCAAAGCTCGCTTGAAGCGTTTTACCTGCACAAATGTTCGCGGTAATCATTGCCTCTTCGACCAAACGGTTAGCACTACGACGCATATCAGCATGAATAGCCACAACATCGTTGTCTTCACTCAGCTCAAAACGGTAGTCTGGGCGGTCAGGGAAAACCACAGCGTGGGTTTCGCGCCAATCAGCGCGAGCCAACGAAAACTCATACAGATCGCGAACGATAGTTGCGATCTCTTCACTTGGTTGCCAAGCATCCGAGCTGCCACTTTCAATCCAATCTGAAACATGGTCATACACAAGGCGAGCATGTGATTTAATATTGGCTGAGAAGAACTTGATATCTTCACCAATCACACCGTCTTTGCTGATAGTAACGCTGCAACAAAGAGCTGGACGAACTTCGTTTTCAATCAAAGAACACAGTTCATCAGCTAGGTCGCGCGGCAGCATTGGAATGTTACGCCCAGGAAGATAGATGGTAAATCCGCGCTCACGAGCCACTTTATCCATTTCGCTATCTGGCGTGATGTAAGCAGTCGGATCCGCAATCGCGATAGTCAGTTCAAAATCACCCGACTCCGTCTTCTTCGCATACAAAGCGTCATCCATATCTTTTGTTGACTCACCATCAATGGTCACAAAAGGAATGTGCGTCATATCGATGCGTTCTAAATCCGCATCATCTTTGATTTCCCAGTTGTCGATACCCGCTGGCTCGCTATTTGGTAGATCATTTTGCGCCAAAGTCACCCACCAAGGTGCAATCTTGTCATCGGCATCGGTGATCTTTTCAGAGATCTCAACAAAGAAGCCGTTATCACCTTTTAATGGGTGACGAATCAGGTGAGCAACGACCCAGTCGCCTTCTTTAAAATCATCACTTTTCAGGCCTTTTTTAACCTTCGCTTTCAGTGACATTTTCTTCAACTGCGGGTGATCAGGCGTCACATTGAGCTTGCCTTTAAATAGTTTTACTCGACCGATGAATCGCGTTAGAGATTGTTCCAATAGCTCTTCTGGTTCTGCGACTTCACGCTCTTTCTCAGTACGAATGATCGCTTTCACTTTATCGCCATGAATACATTTTTTCATGTACGGTGGCGGAATGAAAAAGCTGGTTTTGCTGTCTACTTCGAGGAAACCAAAGCCTTTATCAGTCGCTTTGATGGTGCCTTCCTTTTTAGGTAAGGTTTCTTGAATTTGCTGCTTAAGTTGAGCCAGTAGCGGGTTATCTTGGAACATCTCTACATTTCTTACAGGAAAAATTGCGTTCACTATATCATCGGCGCTATAGCCAGGCTACCTTGAGCATATGACTATTGAGTGAATTATCGTGAACAAATGGAGATTGTGTCTAAATAACCGTCATACATGACGATAATGTGGCCGATTTTATCTTTACTGAGAAAAATATGTGATGTATTTCAATTTTTTCTAGCTTTTTTTATGCATTTAAGGAATAATCCGCCCCCTTATTTACGTCCCTAGTGGCTTGATGCGATTTACGACTTTTCCGCATCTGAACGGAATCAGCTCTTTTCTGGATTGGTATTGGAATTGGTAGAGCTCGTGGGACCTTTTGTTGACATAATATAGTAGGATCCCAATGACAGATTCTGTAATTCAGTTTAGCGACTTAGCGCTGAACGACTCTATCCTTTCAGCTCTTGACGGTATGGGTTTTGTTTCACCAACTCCAATTCAGGCTGCAGCTATCCCGCACCTAATGGAAGGTTCAGACGCACTAGGTAAAGCTCAAACTGGTACGGGTAAAACAGCGGCATTCTCTCTGCCTCTGCTAAACAAAATCGACCTGTCTCAACGTAAGCCTCAAGCTATTGTACTAGCACCAACTCGCGAGCTAGCAATCCAAGTTGCTGCTGAAATGAAGAACCTTGGCCAAAACATTGCTGGCCTTAAAGTTCTAGAGATCTACGGTGGTACATCTATCGTTGATCAAATGCGTGCACTTAAAAACGGCGCTCACATCATCGTGGGTACACCAGGCCGTGTTCAAGACCTTATCAACCGTGACCGCCTACACCTAGACGAAGTACACACATTCGTTCTAGATGAAGCTGACGAAATGCTAAACATGGGCTTCGTTGACGACGTAACAGCGATCATGGAGCACGCTCCATCTTCAGCTCAACGCGTTCTATTCTCTGCGACTATGCCTCCGATGCTGAAAAACATCGTTGAGCGCTTCCTACGTGACCCAATCACTGTAGACGTTGCTGGTAAGAACCACACTGTAGACAAAGTAGAACAGCAGTTCTGGGTTGTTAAAGGCGTTGAGAAAGACGAAGCAATGTCTCGTCTTCTTGAAACTGAAGAGACTGATGCATCTATCGTATTCGTACGTACTCGCCAGGATACTGAGCGTCTAGCTGATTGGCTATGTGCACGTGGCTTCAAAGCATCTGCACTACACGGTGACATTCCTCAGTCTCTACGTGAGCGTACTGTTGATCACATCAAACAAGGTGTTATCGATATCCTAGTTGCAACTGACGTTGTTGCACGTGGTCTTGACGTTCCACGTATCACGCACGTATTTAACTACGATATTCCATTCGATGTTGAGTCTTACATCCACCGTATCGGCCGTACAGGTCGTGCTGGACGTAAAGGTAAAGCGATCCTTCTAGTTCGCACAAACCAACTTCGCATGCTTCGTACTATCGAGCGCGTAACTAAGTCATCTATGGAAGAAATCCAACTTCCGCACCGTGACAAAGTAGCAGAAGCTCGTCTAGCTAAGCTTGGCGCTGAGCTAGAAACTGAAAAAGAACACAAAGCACTAGAGAAGTTCTCTGAGCTAGTTGAAAAACTACAAGAATCTCTAGAGCTAGACGCTGCAACACTTGCTGCAATCTTGCTAAAACGTCAACAAGGTAAACGCCCACTGTTCTACATCGGCGAAGACCCAATGATCGAAGCAATCGAGCGTGACAAGCAACGTCGTAAAGAACGTCGCGAGCGCGATGGTGGCCGTGACGGCGGTCGTCGTGAAGGTGGTCGCAGCTTCAATACTCAAGACTGGGATACTTACCAATTCCAAGTAGGTCGTGAGCAAGGCGTTCAAGTTAAAGACATCGTTGGCGCTCTAGCGAACGAGCTAGGCCTAACTAAAGGCTCTATCGGTGCAATCAAACTTGCACAAGGCGAGACTTACGTTCAGCTTCCAAAAGCAATGTCTTCAGACACAGCCGGTAAACTAAGCAAGCTACGTATCCGTCAGAAGCAAGTTGACGCTGTAGTATGTGACTTCAACGATTTCCGCGAGCCACGTGGTCGCCGTGAAGGCGGTCGTGATGGTGGTCGTCGTGATGGCGGTTTCCGTGGTAACCGTGACGGCAACCGTGGTGGTCGTGATGGTAACCGTGGCGGTCGTGATGGCGGTGGTTACCGTGGCAACCGTGAAGGCGGTCGTGATGGTGGCGGTTACCGTGGCAACCGTGAAGGTGGTCGTGACGGCGAACGTCGCTTTGACCGCAACCGTGGTGGCGACAACCGTGGCAACTACCGTGGTGAACGTGGTCACGGCCGTGATCGTAACAGCAGCGAAGGTTAATTCTTCTTAAGCGAGTTGATCAAAAAAGGATACGCATTGCGTATCCTTTTTTTATATCTGAAGTTTAAAAACTGAAACGTTTTAACTTCTAGAAAAAAGCATATTAATCGTTTTTCGCGAAAACATACTTGTCCATCAAAGTAACCATACGGCCGATCTCTGGTTTCGTAATGGTATCATTTGCGCCTAAAGCCAGTGCTTTCGCGCGGTTATCTTCACTCATCAAAGAAGAGAACATCACGATAGGAATCGAGCTGTACGCGTCTGTATCACGTAGTCGCTTAACTAAGTGCATACCATCCATGCGAGGCATTTCTACGTCTGTCACCACGCCATCAATCAATTCACTGACTGGAATGTTCTCTTGTTTCGCTACTTCAATCAAATTCATCAATTTATCGTGTGCTTCACCACCATCTTTACATGCGATGATGTTGTAACCCGATGAACTGAGCGTGTCTTGAATCATTGAACGAATAAACGCAGAATCATCCACTACCATAATGGTCTTCGCATTACGCTTAGCAATCATTCGCTGATTCAAATCAACATTCTTATCTAACTTCACATCGTATTTTTCCATACTCAGTTCAGGGTTGATATCCGCAATGATTTTTTCGAAATCTAGAATCATGATCAAGTTGCCATCTTTACGTACAACCGCGACCACACAATCTTGTTCACCCGCTTCAAGGAATTGGCTTGGTGACTCAACATCATTCCATGAAATGCGATGAATGCGGCTAATAGAATCAATCAAGAAACCATTCGTCATGTTATTAAAGTCAGTAACAATGACAAACTTACGAGTAAGATCTTTCGATGTCGGCACCCCTAGCCAACCAGCAAGATCAACTAAAGGCGTCAGAATATCTCGTGAAGAGAACACTCCAACCATATGTGGTTGCGCATTGGGATAATCTGTCGTTTCTGGAACTTGAATTACTTCACGAACCTTGGCGACGTTAATACCGTAGTAACAAGTTTTAGTCGTCCCATCTGGCATTTGCTTTACCAAATGAAACTCGATAATTTCTAACTCGTTGGTACCACTTTCCGTTAGTATCGTACTGCTAGATACACTCATATTTCTAATTGCCTACTTTCAACTTTAGGGGTAGATGCGTTTGTAACTGTTATTAAGTCATTTGTCTATTTCATTTGCAAGCCCAGAGACTACGGTAATCCGCCCTATCTCTCATTTAGCTAATCAATTGATTGCCAATGACTCGGAGGCGTTAACCCCCACTTTTCCATCGCACCTTTCGAATATATCGCTTTACCTTGATTACCAATCTGAATCGGAATCGTTTTTGCGGATTCACCACTGACTATTTTATTGACTAACGAGCCTGCAGCAATGCCCTGACTCTCGCCAAATAGAACTACACCACCCGCTGCTTTATCTTGCGCGACAGCAAAATCCCAAAAGGCAAATACTGGCAGTTTCGATTGTTGGTTCGTCCATTTTATGATGTTATCGGCAGGGACGCTCCCACCTTTACTATCAACTAGGGTTTGATATAAACCAACGATCACCACCGAAAAACCTTCCTCTGGTGCTCGTTCGATGTAGCCATGCCACTCAGACTCTGTTGAGACAGATACAATCTCCACTTCAACGCCGAGATTATTCTTTATCAATTGGTATTGCCTCTGAATGTAGTCACGAGCAATTTCAGAGGTTACGCCTGAATCAAACATGACGCGCACTTTCATATCTTCACTCGGGATAAAACGTTTAAGCTCTCCCAACGTTTTCACGAAAAGAGGTCTCTCTAGCACTCCTGTTATTTGAGCCTGACCTTGATAGTTTCTAAGTACTTGCCTTGGGTTGGCATTAATGCCCAAAAAGACGACAGAAATTGGGTCATCATATATCTTAGGCCAAAGATACTTGAGCGCATTGTCATCACCTAAAACGACAACTTCAGGTTTGACTTCAAGGTACTTTAGAAAGGCCAGTTCTGCCATTTTGTCGTATTCAGATGGAGGTATTCGTTTGGTGTCCATTTGAAAGGTAATCAGCTCGATGTCAGATTGAAGCGTCTCGCTCAACCCACGAATATAGCTTTGATCCCATGCGTACTCAGAATGATAACTTTCAATGAGGAGTACTTTTGCTGCCATCGCCTGACTAGAGCACAAGATCAATAAAATAATCCATCGCATGATGAGAGCCTCATTAAAAACAATACTTTTAGTTTAGTCAGCAAAAATCTAATTACCCAACCAATTTATTATTAAGATAAATAGAGAAGCTATACTCTAAGAAATGTCAGTAGCATAGAGACTATTTATGAGTCGAACTAAACAGTTTGAGGAGAGTATCGATAATCCTTTTTCTAGCCGTATTGGCCGTAGGATCATCCTAATCATGGTACTCCTTAGTGCCACTGTCACATTGTTCACAACGCTTCTACAGCTATTTTGGGATTATAAGGAACAGTTCAACTCCATCGAACAAAGGCAGTTAGAGATCAGGGATGTGCATGCTCCTTTGCTCGCAGAATCTCTTTGGTCATTCGACTTAACCTCTTTACAGCAGAGACTCGACGGATTGGTCAATTTGCCTAGAGTCGCTTATCTACGCGTTAACTCAGATGACTATGTTTTCCAAGCTGGAGACGAAGTCACCGAAAGTATGATCGCCTCAAGTTACCCCCTACTACATAAAAGCCCGCAGACAAGTGTATTCGAGCGAGTGGGGACTATTTATGTCGAATCAAATGCCCAAGATGTTTATGACTATCTCATTCGCCAGTTTATTTACACGCTGCTTCTCAACATGTTTCGTACTTTGGTGGTTTGCTCCATTGTTTTGATGATCTTCCACAAAAGCATTAATCAACGCCTTTTCACCATTGCGCAGTACTTACGTAAATATAACCCTCGGCATCCAGCAAAAGCATTGCAACTTCCGCGATATCAGTGGATTTCAGAAAATGAAGATGAGCTGGATTGGTTGGGAGACGAAACAAATAAAATTACCAGTAGTGTCTCTTTGCTCTACCAAAATATTCGTCAAGAGCAATTGCGACTGAATGATTTCGCTTTAATTTCATCCGATTGGCTATGGGAAACCGACGAAAATGGTTACCTTATTTATTGCTCTGAAAGCATGCAATCCGCACTTGAACTAAATCCTGATAGCAAGCCCCACTTCCTTCAAGTGGAAGCGTTGAAAGATTGCCACACCTTACATGGTTTCCTAAAGAGACAAGGTTCTTTCTCCAAATGTGAAGAGCAATTAACCCTTCACTGCATCAATTACTATTTAATGTTCCAAGCCCATGCCCGTTTTGAACAAGATAACTTCCTCGGTTTTCGCGGCACAGCAATCAACATTACAGAGTTGAAAATAGCTCAACTTGAACTAGAAGAATTAAACCAAAACTTGGAACATACGGTTGCAGTCCGAACAATGGATCTAAAACAGAGCATGAAGCAATTACAAAAAGCGCAGGATCAGTTAGTAGAGCAAGAGAAGCTTGCAGCGTTAGGTGGGCTCGTTGCAGGGGTTGCGCACGAGGTCAATACACCGCTAGGTATTGCCGTAACAGCCACATCTGTTATCCGAGATTCAAACTTCGAACTCAATCATGCATTCAAAAACCAAACATTGACCAGTACTCAATTTGAAACCGTAATGACGCGCATTAATGAAAGCACCTCAATGCTCGAAGGAAACCTCAACCGAGCAGCAAAACTGATTCGAGACTTTAAGCAGACAGCCGTCGATCAAGTTTCTGAAAGTCGATGCCAATTCAACGTGAATCAAGTGCTTGATGCTCTGATTGCGAGCTTACACCCTGAAACACGTAAGGTCCCCGTTGAACCTAAGTTGATAGGAAACGCAGCGCTCCAAATGAATAGCCTACCAGGGGTATTAACTCAGGTGATCTCGAATCTAATCCTAAACAGCGTCAATCATGCATTTGATGACACTCCCAATGCCACGATTAATATTGAATTCATGCAGTCGGATGAAGAGATCATTTTCATCTATCGTGATAACGGAGTAGGAGTAGACTCTTCCTTACACCATAAAATTTTTGAACCGTTTTATACCAGTAAAAGAAACTGTGGAGGCTCTGGCCTAGGGCTGAACCTAGTTTTCAACCTCATCACCCAAAAACTCAAAGGCCAGCTTAAATTTGAATCTACCGTCGGGGAAGGTGTCTGCTTCACTCTAACAGTGCCTCAAAACTTACCTTCCAGTGTCGGTGAGACTGATAGCAGCGAAGCAGAAATATGATTTAATCAGGGAGAGAGTTTCGAATATCAATAAAATCTTGCCAATGATTGATCATAAGATTGACCAACTTAGGCTCAAAGTGTAATCCACTTTGCTTTTGAATCTCTGCAAGTATCTCAGCATCGCTCCACGGCTCTTTATAGCTTCGTTTGGCTCCTAGAGCATCAAACACATCAGCGAGTGCCGCAATTCGTCCAGAGATAGGAATATCAGCGCCTGAGAGACCATTTGGATAACCACTACCGTCCCACTTTTCATGGTGGTGGCCTGCAATCTCTTTAGCAACCACAATCAAGCGACGTTTTGATTTACTGAGGATATCGACTCCGTAGTCGACATGTTTTTTCATGATTTCCCATTCTTGCGCATCCAACTTACCCGGTTTATGCAAAATTGAATCAGGCACCGCGACTTTCCCCACATCATGTAGAGGTGCAGAAAGCTTAATCATTAACGCTTCTTCATCGCTCAACCCATATAAAACTGCCAACCTCTCACAAATTAAGGCAACACGCTGAACATGCGCCCCTGTCTCTTTACTGCGGGCTTCCACTGCATTGGCAAGGTTATAGACTAACTCTTTGGACGTCTCTTTTATATCTATCAACAAACTAAGGTTTTCAAACGTCAATCCAATATTTTGCATATAGATTTCGAGCAATTGAAAGTCCAGTTCATTTAACTCTCGATTGTAATTGACGTAAAGGATGCTATCGACGCCTTGATGGTCACTCGCGAAAAGCACAAAGGCATCACCAAAGTTCTTAGACTGTCGTTCTGCTAATACGTTTAGGCAACGTTCAGAGACCTCTGGTGGTAATTTATCGAACGCACATTCACTATAGCAATCGACATAGGACCCGGATGCAGCCAACGTCATCGAGCGAGATTCCTCACCTTGAGGTCTTGGCTTTACAAGGCAATAGAATGCGGATTCTTCAAGTTGCAATAAAGAGGTTAGCTGCTCAAGAACTGAGCTCGCGTAAGCTTGCAGCGTAGTGGTATTTTGCACTTTGGCAGAAGATTTAATGACTTTTTTAAGCCCTTCCTTTTGCGCCTCGATCAGCTTTAGATCGCGATACGACCTCAGCATAGAATAGAGCAAAGTCTTAAGCTTTTGGGTTGTCAGCTCCGTTTTCTCTTTGTAGTCATCAATCTCATACTCTCGAATTACCGTATCTTCAGGCGCTTGCCCTGCTTGTCCGGTTCGAAGTACCAAGCGAATGACTCGATTTTGTAGCTCTTCACGAATAAATTTTACTAACCCTAGCCCCGCATGATCAGATTCCATAACGACGTCGACTAACGCCAAAGCAAAATCCGGCTCTTGCTGGCACTTACTTTGCGCTTCAAGGGCTGAGTAAGCAGATACTAACTCTAAACCTCGTCCATCAAACTCGAACCCAGACAGTGCCAGGCGAGTGATTTGATGCATTTGTTCATCATCATCGACTAGCAATACCTTCCACGGATGAAGAGGAGCCTCATCAACGGGTGATAAAGAAGAGTCGAGTGTGTCTTCCTGACGATGATCGGCAAATAGATCCATGAACGGCCATCCCTCAACTTTTGTTGTACCTAAGTTAGGTTTAGCACACGGCCATCAAATCTGCTCAATTGAAACTCTGTACTTGCTTGTCTAATGTGACGCAGTGATTAATATAAACAATTATTCGCTAGGCTGTTCACTAAACGGCTTTCACAGTTTTTCGTTCAACTAGCGCAGGTTCCAATTGAACAACCTGTGGCTCTGTTTCACTGCCGTCTAACTTTCGTAGCAACGCTTCTACCGCGGCTTTGCCCAAGCGGTATTTCGGTTGATGTATCGTTGTGAGTGCAGGCGTCATGAACTTAGAGATGTGGATATCATCGTAACCTATGATAGAGAGGTCGTCTGGGATCTTTACGCCTTTCTCATTCGCAGCGTTGATGACGCCCATCGCCATCATGTCGTTGCAGACAAACAGAGCACTTGGTAATTGGCCTTTTTCAAACATTCGCATGAACGCCTGATAGCCACCTTCACACTCAAAGTCTGACTCTATAATCCAGTTTGAATTAAAATCGAGATGAGCTTCATTTAAGGCGCGCTTATACCCTTCATATCGCATTTGAGCCTGGTGTTTTACTAGTGGGCCAGTAATACAACCAATCGCTGTATGCCCCGCCTCGATAAGATGCTTCGCCGCCATGTAGCCGCCTCTTAGCGAGTTATCTTGGATCTTGTCACTAGTAAACAGCATTGGCCCCCAATCCATCACAACTACGGGGATATCAGGATACTTCTCAAACACATCAATGCGCTCTCCTTCTAATGAAGAGCACATAAGAATCAAACCATCGACTCGCTTTTGCAGCAGAGTATTGATCGACTCTCTCATTCGCTCGTTATCACCCTCGGTATTGCAAAGGATCAAGTTGTAGCCTTGCTGGTAACAGCTACGTTCTACTCCTTTTACCACTTCGCCAAAAAATGGATTGGTTGAAGTGGTTACCAACATACCGATGGTCTTGGTGCGATTGATTTTGAGGCTACGCGCGAGCGCTGAAGGGGCGTAGTTAAGATCCTGAGCGGCTTTGTTCACTCGCTCAGAAATCTCTTCACTAACATAGCGTGATTTGTTGATTACATGGCTCACTGTCGATGTGGAAACACCTGCAAGTTTGGCAATGTCTTTCATCGTAGCCATGTATGATTCTCCTACTATGCTGACTAAATACGACTAACTACGCTCAGCAAGAAAGGCATCCACTTCTTTACGAGTTGGGATAGAGGTTTGCGCTCCAAATCGAGTAACCGAAATGGCAGCAGCGGCATGAGCGAACTTAATCGCTGATTCTAGAGGTAATTCTTCCAATAAACCAGTGACCAATGCCCCATTAAAAGTATCTCCGGCAGCGGTCGTGTCAGTTGCATCAACTCTGAAACCTGCAATTAATTCTCCGCGTCCATTTTGGCTAAGCCAAACGCCTTTTGCGCCGAGAGTGATCATTACAATTTCAATGCCTTTACTGTGTAAAGCATTGGCTGCCTCCTGAGCACTGTCATTATCCGTTACGGTAATACCGGTCAACACTTCCGCTTCTGTCTCATTCGGTGTGATCACATCAACACATGCAAGCAGTTCGTCCGACAGTTCGCGCGCGGGTGCTGGATTAAGAATGACATTAGTTTTCGCATCCTTGGCGACCTGCGCTGCTTTAACGATGCCGCACATCGGCGTTTCCAATTGCATCAATAAATATTTAGCATCTCGAATTCGCGCGAGATCAGACTCAATCGCCTCAGCCGTTAATTTGGCATTCGCTTCTGCAGAGATACAAATACTGTTTTCGCCGCTGTCAGAAACCTGAATCATCGCAATGCCTGTAGGACAATTTGGCTGCATTTTTACGCCAGCGATGTTGATATTGTCCATTTTAAAATTTTCACGAATATTGATACCAAACGCATCATCACCCACACAGGCGATAAACCCAGTGTCTGCGTTTAGACGAGCTGCGGCAACCGCTTGATTTGCTCCCTTGCCACCGGGAATTACTTGATAATTACGGCCATGCAAAGTCTCGCCAGGGCGAGGAAAGGAAGGCACCTGAAGAACATGGTCAGCGTTAACACTACCTAAAACCACTAACTTATTCATACGTTTATCCTCGGTTCTTTAGAACCTCTATACTATTTTGAACAGGAATCATACGTTTGTATTCTGACGAGAAAACACAAATGTATGTGACCCGATGCCTCCCGACAACACGAATGCTGTCGAAAGACATCGAACACTCATTACTTAGTGATCACTTTGAGAGGGACAGGAATGTACGCCTCAACAGAACTGCCTTTAAGAACTTTGTCTGCCGTTTCAATGCCAAGTGCACCAATCAAATCAGGCTGCTGAGCGACCGTTGCTGCTAGCTTGCCACGATTAACCGCAGCAATGCCGTCATCAGTACCATCAAAGCCCACGATCATCACATCTTTACCTGACGCTTGAACTGCACGAAGTGCGCCTAAAGCCATTTCATCGTTCTGAGCGAAGACCGCTTGAACATTTGGGTTTGCCGCCAACAAGTTCTCCATAACGTTAAGACCTTTGGTACGGTCAAAGTCCGCAGGTTGGCTTGCTAAGAGATCCATTTCGCTTCCCTTCACAGCGTTCATGAAACCTTCTCCACGTTCACGTGCTGCTGAAGTTCCAGCGATGCCTTCAAGTTGGATTACTTTTGCTTTCTGACCGACTTTTTCCATGATGTAGTGACCTGCCATTTCACCACCGACTACGTTATCAGAGGCAATGTGGCTCACTACGTCACCACGGCTTGCACCGCGATCAAGTGTCAATACAGGAATGTTAGAACGGTTTGCCATACGAATCGCATTAGAAACCGCGTCAGAGTCCGTTGGGTTAATCAGAATCGCTTTCACACCACGCACCGTCAAATCTTCAATATTTGACAGCTCTTTACTAGGGTCATTTTGCGAGTCCAATACAATCAGGTCGTAACCCAGTTCTTGCGCTTTCGCTTCAGCACCATCTTTCATTGTCACAAAAAATGGGTTGTTCAACGTCGACAATACGATAGCCATCGTATCTTGTGCCTGCGCTGAAACAGAAACGGTTGACGAAAGAAGTGCGGCAGAGATAAGCGTTGCTAATTTTTTCATTGTGTTTAGTCCTTGTGTAGGGGGAGTTCGGAGTACTTTCCTCCGAACCTGTTATAGATTGGGTTAAGGGTTACTTGTTTTTGTTGTCCACCAGCACCGCAAGTAGAATCACCACCGCTTTTGCGATCATTTGGTAGTAAGAGGAAACATCCAGTAAGTTAAGAGCGTTGTTCAAGAAGCCGATGATCAGCGCACCAATTAAGGTACCCATGATGCGACCTTTACCGCCCATTAGACTGGTACCGCCCAACACCACTGCGGCAATGGCGTCTAGTTCATAGCCCATACCAGCGGTTGGTTGAGCAGAAGAAAGACGAGAAGTGATAATGATGCCAGCAAGAGCCGCAAGCAGACCACAAATTGCGTAAACACCAATCTTAACGCGATCTACGTTGATACCAGATAAGCGAGCAGCCGATTCATTACCGCCTAGAGCATAAACATAACGGCCGAAGCGAGTGTGGTTAAGTAAGTACCAAACAGCAGCAAATACAAACACCATCAGCCATACCGGTACCGGGATACCCAGCGCGTAGCCAGTACCGAACCAAGCAAACGCATCAGCAGTATCAGTGAAGCCTGTAGAGATAGGACGACCGTCAGTGTAGACCATAGTGACACCACGGAGTAACGTCATTGTGACTAGCGTAGCGATAAACGCTTGAACTTTACCTTTGGCGATAATAATGCCGCTGATCGCTCCGAGTGCTGCGCCCGCAACTAAAGCGGTTGGGATCGCAATCAAAACTGGCACTTCCATCGCAATCAAGCTCGCGGCAAACGCGCCACATAACGCCAAGACGGAACCTACACTCAAATCGATGCCAGCGGTTAAGATAACCAACGTCATGCCCACTGCAATGATTGCGTTCACCGAGGTTTGACGCAAGATGTTGAGAATGTTATCGACGGTAAAAAAGTTAGGGTTTAGAAAAGAGACGACGACAATCAAAAACAGCAGGGCAATCAGTGATTTTTGTTCAATTAACCACTCTTTGCTAAACAGCTTCTTGCCGTGATTTTCAGTTGGTTTGCTCATGGTATTGGTACTCATGCTGCTTCCTCATTAATTTTTTTGCCAACGGCACATGCGAGTAGTTTTTCTTGGTCTGCGTCTTTGGCATCAAATTCGCCGCTGATCCGGCCTTCGTGCATGACTAAAATGCGATCGCTCATACCGAGTACTTCTGGCATTTCAGAAGAGACTAAGATGATACTCATGCCATCCGCTTTAAATTTGTTGATCAGTTGGTAGATCTCTTTCTTGGCGCCCACATCGACACCGCGTGTTGGCTCATCAAGAATCAAGACTTTTGGCTTGGTCATTAAGCCTTTAGCTATCGCCACTTTTTGTTGATTACCACCAGACAAATTGCCAATAATTTGGTCTCTTGTTGGCGTTTTAATATTGAATAGCTTGATGAAATCCTCGACGGCTATCACTTCCTCGCCATGTTGAATTCGTCCACCTTTAGTCAGCTTATCGAGCGAGCACAACGACATGTTCTCTTTCACCGATAAACCAAGCACTAAACCATCGCCTTTCCTATCTTCCGAGATATACGCAATGCCATTGGCCAAACCATCTTGTGGGCTAACCGGATTCACCGTTTTATTGTTGAGATTAATCACACCACGCTCACTAGGTAGCGCACCGTAAATCACCTTCATAAGTTCTGTACGCCCTGCTCCCATCAGACCAGAGACACCCAAAATTTCACCACGTTTAAGAGTAAAGCTGACATCCTGAACACCCGAACCAGTCAGCCCAATCACTTCAAGGTACGTATCGCCATGTTGCACGGCAATGCGCGGGTATTGCTCGTCTAATTTTCGGCCTACCATCATTTCGATTAGACCGTCTTCATCTGTGTCAGCGACTTCACATTGACCAATGAACTTGCCATCACGAAGCACAGTAATGTCATCACAAATTTCAAAAATCTCTTTCAAGCGATGTGAGATATAAACAATGCCGCAGTTTTGTTCACGCAGCTCATTAATTACCTTAAATAAAGATTCTGTTTCGGTATCAGTAAGTGCATCCGTGGGTTCATCCATGATGATGACTTTAGATTCAAACGACAGCGCCTTTGCAATCTCCACCATCTGCTGTTCACCTAAACTCAATTCACCTAAAAGTGTTTTTGAACTGTGTTTTACATTCAAACGTGCAAGCAGTTTATCCGCTTCAGCATAGGTCTTATCCCACTGAATACGCCCTAGCGGACTGGTAAACTCACGACCTAAGAAAATGTTTTCGGCAATAGTGAGCTCTGGGATGAGGTTAAGCTCTTGGTGAATAATACTAATACCCGCCTCTTGAGAGTCTCTTGGCCCCTTAAAAGCTGCAGTTTGCCCTTGATAATGAATTGAGCCGGCATCTTTACTGTAAATACCCGTCAACACTTTCATTAATGTTGACTTACCGGCTCCGTTTTCTCCCATTAGCGCCATCACGCGTCCTGGATAAACATTAAGGCTTGCTTTATCTAATGCCTTAACACCCGGGAATGCTTTCTCGATATCACTAAGTTGTAAAATGGCTTGAGTCATAATCTGTCCTCAATCGCTTAGGGCTTAAAAAACCACGCCGGCTTGGAAAATAACATTCGCATAAGGTGTGCATTCACCGGTGCGAACCACGGCGCGACTCTGGTGAGTACGAGCCTTAAACGCTTCATGGGTTATCGACGTCACTGTGATCGCTTTACCCGTCACTTCCATTTCCATCTCTAGCTCTTTAATCAAGGCTTGATAGTGCGCTGGGTTTACCTCTGCAAACTCATTTGCGATGATCACACCTTCTATTTGCGATTCGCTAAGAATGACTCGCACTGTTTCTAAAAAGCTTGGTACGCCGTGAGTTAATGCTAAATCAATGCGTTTTACGTGATCAGGAATAGGCAAGCCAGCATCGCAAATTGTCAACTCATCTGTATGACCAAGCGTCGCAACGACGTAAGACAATTCAGAATTTATTAAGGTACTTTTTTTCATCTCATAGACCTATTGAATACATGTTCAAACCACATCGAATTTATATTGATAAAAAACTCATCGAAACGTTTCGATGAGATAATAATTGCTCGCTGATATTTTGCGAGCCACTGCTTAATAGAGTGTGAATTTGATCTTTATAAATCTCAATGTTTGCTAAAACTCAGTGACTCAGCTCACCTTATCGAAACGTTTCGATGGTAAGAAATTTCTGATTTTCTCTTCATATAAACACACAGGGATTGCATTTTTGGGTATAGTAGCGCCAAACGAAATTCAGGAAACAACCATGAAAAAAGTAACACTCGCACTTTTCACTTTACTTGTGCTTTCCGCTTGTAAAGATGAAGTTGGTACACAAAGTTGGTGTGACCATAAAACCGAAGCTCCTAAGAGTGAATGGAGTGCACAAGACGCGCTAGATTATGCGAAACACTGTGTACTACTTGATGCCGTTGGCAGTGAATCATGGTGTGAAGAACTCGGTGATAAGCCAAAAGGCGACTGGAGTGCGAACGAAGTAAAAAATTACGCAAAACACTGTATTATTTAAAGATTAGTCGTTGACCTTCTTGCTCAAATACCCGTAATCTAGCGTTAACAGTATCCATCAACAAGGACGTAATGATGAAAAAACTAGCCGCATTCTTCATTTTGGCAATGACATTGACTGCATGTACAGAGGTTGGTAGCGAAGCGTGGTGTGAAGATTTGAAAGAGAAGCCGAAAGGTGACTGGTCAGCAAACGAAGCTGCTGATTTTGCTAAGCACTGTATTCTTTAGCCAAAAGCGTTAACAAAAAAAGCTGCATTAACTGCAGCTTTTTTATTTCCATGAACAACCAATTATGCGCGCTCTTCTAAAGCAATATTGTTGTTTGCCCAAAGCAGCGCTTGAAGACGATTCTTGGCATTGATTTTCTTAAAGATATTATGCAAATGCGTTTTGACCGTGTTCTCACTCACAAACAGCTCATCAGCAATTTGCAAGTTCGATGCACCGTGTCCTAGCAGGCGCATGATCTCTTTCTCACGTTTCGTCAAATTAGCATACGCTTGAGAAGTCGTAACTGTATTCGCACATCGGAAATACTCAATGTAATCTTGCGCAACTTTACGCGATAACCACATTTCATCATTCATGATTTTCTCCATACCTTTAAGTAATAGAGAAAGATCATCTTCAATATAGAAAACACCCACTAGGTTTCGCCATTTGAAGAGTTGCGTTGATGTCGCTTCCTGAGGACAATTGATCACAATTTCTTTGATCGATTTGTCACTCGCAGCTTTTATCTGGCTGTACTCGTTGAATCTTTCATCATCGAGATACTGGAAGTCAAATAGAACGAAATCACCCAATAAATTACCTTCGCCGTCATAAGAATGTAAATCATCAACTGATACAATATTAACTGTCAGCTGAAGACCTCTCTCCAATGAATCTTTGAATAAGTTGGATTGCATACTCACATCAGACAAAAGGGTGATCTGATAAGTTTTACTATCTGTCATTGGGGGAATCTCCAGCTCCGCTCATTGAATAACTTAAAACTATCGTTTAGCTAGGATTAGTCAACATCCCTCGTCTTAGTTTCGTGACAACCACTTGTTTCAATTTGTTATTTTTCAAATAGATAGGGCTAAATTCTCATTTGTAAGAATGGTGCTTTATACTTAGATTTGATAGTAATACGGTGTGATATGGCACGAACTAGACCAAGTAAAAGTAGTGTAATCATTAAATATAATGAGAAAGAACCAGCTCTATTCGACTCGTTAGATTCTACGACAATCTCTGCTTGGCTACTTCCATGATCGTTGTTGACCAACACTCGTCTACCCTCTTCTTCAACAACATAAGCCTTAGGTTCGACCTCACCATTTAACACTTGGTTTATCCACGCTTGATAATCATAGATATCCGTAAATACGGAGGTAACGCTATAACGTACATCACCACATACAGAAGGGCCAAAACTGGTAATCCCTACCTGGATATATTCAACACCATCGTAAAAATAAACTGGCCCACCTGAATCTCCTGAACAAGTGGAGTTTTGATAGCCACCCTGCTCAGCACCACCAAAACAGAGTTGCTTGCTCGTCAATTGCCCCCCAAACTCAGCCTGACAAGCCGATAAAGAAATATACTCTAAATCTGTTTCAAGCAATTGCGTTCCACCAGGCACATTCCCTTCGATGTAACCGTGGCCTACCGCCTTAAAATCATCAGTATTCGGAAAGCTGTTGTTGTATCGATTATTAAGTAAGTACTGATAGTCACCGGTGGATAGCGGCGACTCTAATTTAAGGATAGCGATGTCATCACGCCAAAGAGTGGCTGACGAATCAGAATAAGTATCAGGGTAATAAAACTCACTAACACGCCCCTGCATGCTGGATAAGAATTGATTTTCATCTTCGAGTTGTGGGGCGACCACTGTGTGCAACATAGTTTGATCTTGCCCATAAATACAGTGGGCAGCAGTGAGCACGTACTCACTATTGACCATGGTTGCACCACAAAAACTGTTGGTGCTATAAAGCGTATTGCTACGATAAAAAAGACTAGCAAATGAAGGAAATTCGGAAATATTGGCGTTAGAGCCATTAACAATATATGGCTGGATATCAAAGGAATGAGCAGCAACACTATACAGAATTGCTGCTGTACCGATCATCTGTCTAAGCATAGTGTCCCCCGCCAATCCATTTCGCTCATGCTTAAGTTTAGCTTACGAAGTGGCTGGGGGAAGGATCGTTCTCGATCTTATAAAAATCGTCTTCTCAAAGTGAGGAAGCCAAGCGCGAATATGGATAGTAAACCGAGTGAGCCGCCGCCAGAACTTCCACCATCAACATGCTTGCTTGAAGCTTTAACTTGTGACGTTGCATTCTCAACCAACTGACGGGTAGTTCCTGACGTCACAACATGATATTTAGGTACTTCGTCACCATTGATCACACTGTTGATCCAAGTTTCGTAATGATATACATCCGTAAATGCAGAGGTTGCAAGAGCACTCACATCACCACAGTTTTCCGGGCCAAAGCTGGTGATACCGACTTGGACATAGCCAGCACCAAAATCTCTATAGACGGGACCTCCAGAGTCTCCGTTACAGGTTGAGTTTTTGTGACTACCGACTCGAACGCCATCAAAACACAACTGCCCGTCTTCAGTATCATCACAATTTGCATCATCCGTAAATATCAGGCTTGTTTGAAGTAAGATTCCATCTGAATCCACGTTACCATTAACCAGTCCGTGCCCTATAGCGACGTAACCATCAATTTTAGGTAAATCACCTTTTTCAACACTGGCATTCAGTAGGTTTCGATAGTCAGGAGAGCCTGACAAAGAACGAGAAACTTTGATAATAGCAATATCATTTGGCCATTTTTCAGTCGAAGAATCTATATAGCCATCATGATAATAAAACTCTTCAGCTCTAACACTTTCATACTGACCATTCAGGTAGCCTGCTTCATCAGTGACTTGTGGTACAACCCAAGTGTTAAGCATTGAGTCGTAATCACCATAAATACAATGAGCTGCCGTCAAAATATAATCTTGGTTAATGACAGTCGAACCACAGTAGTTGCCGTAGAATCTACCATTGTCGTAGTAAAGGCTTGAAAACGATGGATAATCGCTAATATTAGCGGGCGTACCATTAATAATATACGGTGTCGGTTCAAATGCATACACAGCAGATGACGCTAGAACAGGCAAAAATAATGTAAGCCTTTTCATATCAATATCCTTTATAAAATTCTTGCGGACATCATACATACAAAAAAACCTCTCAGTCGAGAGGTTTCATTGTTTAAATCGATAATGCTTACATTTGCTTAACCACGGTAATAACGCTGTGGCACGAATGGCATTTTCTCAACGGTCATTGGTAGTTTTTTACCGCGTACTTCTGCGAACAGCTCAGTACCTACCGCCATTAAATCTGCGCGAACATAAGCCATTGAGACAGGCTTACCTGCATTAGGGCCGGCAGTACCACTGGTTACAACACCGATTTTATTATCATCCGCATCAAACAGCTCAGTCCCTTCACGGACTGGCGCTTTAGTTTGACCAACTAAACCTACACGCTTGCGAGTCACATCTTTCGTTTCAATTTGCTTGAGGATGATGTCCGCACCCGGGAATCCGCCTTCACGCTCACCACCCGTACGACGAATCTTTTGAATTCCCCAAAGCAGGCTTGCTTCGACTGGCGTAGTAGTCGTATCAAGATCGTGACCATATAGACATAAGCCACACTCAAGACGCAGTGAGTCACGAGCTCCAAGACCAATCCATTCTACTTCGGTTTCTGCGGTTAACTTTTGTGCAAGTTCTTCAGCGTGAGTGTTCGGCACTGAAATCTCATAGCCATCTTCGCCAGTGTAACCACTACGGCTCACGATACACTCAACGCCAAGAATGTTCAGTTTCTTCACATCCATGAACACCATGTCTGCAACTTGGGAATTAAAACGTGCAAGTACATCTACCGCTTTAGGGCCTTGCAGTGCAAGTAGAGCGCGATCGTCAATGATCTCTAGCTCTACGCCTGATGGTAAGTGTGCTTCAAGGTGGTTGATATCTTGCTCTTTACATGCAGCATTCACAACAACAAACAGATGGTCACCTAGGTTGGCCACCATCAAATCATCCATGATGCCGCCTTCTTCATTAGTAAAGAATGCATAACGCTGATTGCCTTGAGGCAAGTCAATAATATCGACAGGAACCAATGACTCTAAGAATGCCGCCGCGCCTTCACCATGTAGACGAAGTTGCCCCATGTGGGAAACATCAAACAGACCCGCAGCATCGCGAGTATGTAAATGCTCTTTCTTTACGCCCAGTTTGTATTGAACTGGCATATCGTAGCCTGCGAACGGAACCATTTTCGCACCAGCTTCAACATGAAGCGCGTGAAGGGGTGTTTTAAGTAGATCTTGAGTCATTGTTGTCTCCATTTAATCAGGTTCGTTTTCCACTCAAGGAAACCTTGTTTCCAATAATAAACACGAGTGAAGAATTTTTGCACCATTAACAAGTCGAGAACAGTTCAAAATGTGACATTTAACATTAAATTCACATCAAGAGAGAGGAAAGAGAAGCGCCACCTTGAGTGATATTGGCTCAAGGTGGCGCTATTGTACTTATCTAAATCGCAAAAGCAAACGTTTGCTTTCACTATAAGAAAACTAAGACCACTTAACGTTATTTAGCGGTCACCCACAAAATGTGTGCGTCTTCATCGCTAGTTGAGATAAGCATATGACCCATATTCGCATCGTAATAAACACTATCGCCTTCGGTCATTTCTACGGGTTCATAAAACTCGGAATAAAACATTACTGAGCCTGAAAGAATAAGCAAAAACTCTTCGCCATCATGACGTACCCAGTCACTGTATTCATCAAAACTGCGAGCGTGAACTTGGCTTTTAAATGGCATCATCTTTTTATTAGACAATTGAGTAGCCAAAAGCTCATGCTCATAAGTCGGCGTTGGGTGAGGTTTTCCCTGGCCTTCTCGAGTCAAGTCTCTACGCCCAGTCGCCACCTTTTTTCTAGGTGGTTCAAATAGTTGTGGCATATCTATCTGCAAGCCAATCGCCAATTTTTGCATCGCCTGAAAGGTCGGAGAAATCTGCTCATTCTCTATTTTGCTTAACGTAGAACGAGCTAAACCTGTACGCTGACTTGCCTCTTCTAAAGTGATACCAAGTTTAGCGCGAATGTCTTTTATTTTTTCGCCAAGCTTAAGCGGCTCAATGTTTTGGTCGGCTGACTCTTTGGCTAAGGTCAACGATGGGTACTCATCATAGATGTCTTCGGGCATGCTTCCCTCTGCTTATTTACTGCGACTTCCTGTTTCATTTTCATTGTGCCCGAAGCGGATCAGAGAAAAAAGATTAGAACAGGAAATAAACCGTGCTCTCGCTAACAAAAACAGAAACCTTGTTTCCAATAGGAAATTTTTGGTTGATTGTTCTTTCGACAACCGCTATGTTACCAGCTTGTTAGTTGTAGAGATGCTATTTCCAAATTGGTTGCTTGATAGATTTAACAATTAATTTGGTTTTACCCCACGGATTGAAATACTTGTTTGGGGTTTAAAAATCACCCTGTTCTTTCATAGAAAAAGAGCAGTAATAGAAGAAAGCTGGCGAGAACAAATACCCTATACATAACATCTCGCTGAAAAATGGAAGGTCATCTACCATGAACAAAACGTTTCAAAATCACAGCTTAGAGAATTTTTTCTCGACTAACCTTGCTGCTACAGACGACGCTGTTTTCGCTGGTATCCAAGCAGAGAACACACGTCAAAACGAACAAATCGAATTGATCGCTTCTGAAAATATTGTCTCAAAAGCGGTTATGCAAGCTCAAGGCACCTGCCTAACCAACAAATACGCAGAAGGTTATCCTGGTCGCCGTTACTACGGTGGTTGTGAACACGTTGACACGGTAGAGGCTATCGCCATCGAACGTGCGAAAAAACTTTTCAAATGTGAATACGCAAACGTTCAACCGCACTCTGGTGCACAAGCAAATGGCGCGGTAAAACTTGCACTTCTTCAACCGGGCGACACAATTCTGGGTATGTCTCTAGACGCCGGCGGTCACCTAACGCATGGTGCACGTCCTGCGCTTTCTGGTAAATGGTTCAATGCCGTTCAATACGGTGTTGATCGCGACACGCTAGAGATAGATTACGATGCCGTTCGTGAACTGGCTCTAGAGCATAAACCAAAAATGATCATCGCTGGCGGTAGTGCAATTCCGCGTACCATCGATTTTGCGAAATTCCGCGAAATCGCTGACGAAGTTGATGCAATCTTGATGGTTGATATGGCACACATTGCTGGTCTAATCGCAACTGGGGCTCACCCTAGCCCAATTCCTCATGCTCACGTTGTAACAACGACTACTCATAAAACACTACGTGGCCCACGTGGCGGCATGATTCTTACTAATCACGAAGACATCAACAAAAAGATTAACTCCGCGGTATTCCCTGGCCTACAAGGCGGCCCATTAATGCACGTTATTGCGGCTAAAGCCGTGGCATTTGGTGAGGCTCTAGGTCCTGAATTTACGACTTATATCGATTCAGTGATCAATAACGCAAAAGTTCTAGCTGAAGTATTGCAAACTCGCGGATGCGATATTGTGACTGGCGGTACTGATACCCACCTAATGCTGGTAGACCTTCGCCCTAAAGGCTTAAAGGGAAACAAAGCAGAAGAAGCACTAGAACGTGCTGGGATCACATGTAACAAAAATGGCATCCCATTTGATACGGAGAAGCCTATGATTACATCGGGCATCCGTTTGGGGACGCCTGCGGGCACAAGCCGCGGCTTTGGCGCTGAAGAATTCAAACTCATCGGTAACTGGATTGGCGATGTACTGGATGGGTTGGTAGAAAACCCAGAAGGCAACGCAGAAGTAGAACAACGCGTTCGCAAAGAAGTGAAAACGTTGTGTAACCGCTTCCCTCTTTACCAATAAACAATTTAATCAAAGTTATTTTTTGGAGATTAAGCAATGGACAAAACACTGAAATTTGCAGATAGCCACGAGTGGGTACGCGATAACGGTGACGGCACAGTAACTATCGGTATTTCTGAGCACGCTCAAGAGATGCTAGGTGACGTTGTATTCGTAGACCTACCAGAAACTGAAGATGAAATCGAAGCTGGCGAAAGCTTCTCTTTGGTTGAATCTGTAAAAGCAGCGTCTGACATCTATGCACCTATCACTGGTGAAATCGTAGAAATCAACGAAGAACTAGAAGATAGCCCAGAGCTTATTAACGAAGAACCGTATGAAGGCGGCTGGATTGTAAAAGTGAAGATGTCTGATGCATCTGAGCTAGATAATCTAAAAGACGCAGAAGAATACCTAAACTCAATTGAAGACGAGTAATTAGGACGATTAGGAAGGCTGCCCCTGTTTCAGAGGCAGCTTTTTTTCAAAGTTCGGACGTATAATTAACATTATCAGTAATACCCGGACGATGGAGTAGGTAAAGGACAATGACTGAATTACTTCAAAGCCTCAGCACACAAAACGAGTTCGTTGGACGCCACAACGGGCCGAACAAATCTGATCAACAGAAAATGTTGGATGCGATCAATGCCGTAAGCCTTGACGCACTAATCGAAGAAACGGTTCCAGCGCAAATCCGTCTTGAAAAACCAATGACGCTAGCAGAAGCGAAAAGTGAAGCGGACATGCTAGTCGCGATGCGCGAGTTTGCTGACCAAAACCAGATCAAACGTACTTTCATCGGTCAGGGTTACTACAACACATTTACGCCAAATGTCATTCTACGCAACGTTCTTGAAAACCCAGGTTGGTACACAGCTTACACGCCATACCAGCCAGAGATCTCTCAAGGCCGACTTGAAGCACTACTGAACTTCCAACAGATGGTTATGGACCTCACTGCGATGGATATTGCTAACGCTTCTCTACTTGATGAAGCGACGGCGGCTGGTGAAGCAATGACGCTTTGTAAACGTGCAGGCAAGAGCAAAAGCAAAGTCTTTTTTGTTGCTGACGATGTTCACCCACAAACACTAGAAGTGGTTAAGACTCGTGCGAAATACATCGGCTTTGACGTGATGGTTGGTTCATTAGAATCTCTACCTGAGCAAGACGTATTCGGCGCACTGGTTCAGTACCCAGGAACAACAGGCGAGGTTCGTGACCTAACGGACATCATCGCAAAAGCACAAGCAAACAAAACGCTTGTTACCGTTGCAACGGATCTACTCGCTTCTGCCCTACTGAAACCAGCAGGTGAAATGGGCGCAGACGTTGTGATTGGCTCTGCCCAACGCTTCGGTGTACCAATGGGTTACGGTGGCCCACACGCAGCATTTATGGCAACGCGTGACAAGCACAAGCGTACTATGCCAGGCCGCGTTATCGGTGTATCTATCGATACTAACGGTAACCAAGCACTGCGTATGGCAATGCAAACTCGTGAACAGCACATCCGCCGCGAGAAAGCGACATCTAACATCTGTACGGCTCAAGCACTGCTAGCGAACATGGCCTCTTTCTACGCGGTTTACCACGGCGCAGAAGGCCTACGCACGATTGCTCGCCGTACTCACCACATGACAGCAATTCTTGCAGCAGGTCTAACTAAATCTGGTTTCGAATTAGCACACAACAGTTTCTTCGATACCATCACTATTAACTCTGGTGAGCAGACTGAAGCGCTATACGCAAAAGCACTAGCGTCTGACATCAACCTGCGTAAGCTACCAAGTCAGCTAGGTGTGAGCTTAGACGAAACAACAACGACAGCAGACATTAAAGCGCTATTTGCTGTATTCGGTGTTGAAGAAACGGTAAATGCCCTTTCTACTGAGATTGCAGGCAACGAGTTTGCTGCGATTCCAGAAGCACTACGCCGTACTTCTGAGTACCTGACTCATCCAGTATTCAATACGCACCATAGCGAAACTCAGATGATGCGTTACCTAAAGCAGCTTGAGAACAAAGACTTCTCACTGACTCACGGTATGATCCCGCTAGGCAGCTGTACGATGAAGCTAAACGCAGCTGCTGAAATGATCCCAGTAACTTGGCCTGAGTTTGGTTCAATTCACCCATTCGCACCAATGGAGCAAGCAGCAGGTTACTCTGCTCTAGCAAAAGATCTGAAAGAGAAGCTATGTGAAATCACAGGCTACGACGCATTCTCACTACAACCAAACTCTGGTGCATCCGGTGAGTACGCAGGTCTTATCGCCATTCAACGCTACCACGACAGCCGTGGCGAAGGTCACCGTAACGTATGTTTGATCCCAAGTTCTGCACACGGAACTAACCCTGCTACCGCTTCAATGGTTTCAATGAAAGTGGTTGTGGTGAAGTGTGATGACGAAGGTAACATCGATATGGCCGATCTAGCGGCTAAGATCGAGAAGCATGCTGAGAACCTATCAAGCATCATGATCACTTACCCTTCTACGCACGGCGTATACGAAGAGCAAGTGAAAGAAGTGTGTGAGATGGTACACGCAGCAGGTGGTCAAGTATACCTAGACGGCGCCAACATGAACGCGCAGGTTGGTCTAACATCACCTGGCTTTATCGGCTCTGACGTATCGCACCTGAACCTACACAAAACCTTCTGTATTCCACACGGTGGTGGTGGTCCGGGCATGGGTCCTATCGGTGTTAAATCGCACCTAGCGCCATTCCTACCAGGCCACATCGAAAACGGTGTTGAAGGCGAAGGTTATGCTATCTCAGCAGCAGACCTAGGCAGCGCTTCTATCCTACCGATCTCTTGGGCTTACATCGCGATGATGGGCGAAGCTGGCCTAACAGACGCAACGAAAGTAGCAATCCTAAATGCGAACTACGTGATGGAGCGTCTACGCCCTCACTACCCTGTTCTTTACCGTGGTACTAATGGCCGCGTCGCGCACGAATGTATTATCGATATTCGTCCGCTTAAGGAAGAGACAGGCATCAGCGAAGAAGATATCGCGAAGCGCCTTATGGACTACGGTTTCCACGCGCCAACCATGTCTTTCCCGGTCGCTGGCACACTGATGGTTGAGCCTACTGAGTCAGAAGATTTAGAAGAGCTTGATCGTTTCTGTGAAGCCATGATTTCAATTCGTGAAGAAATGACAGCAGTGAAAGAAGGCGCTTGGCCGTTAGATAACAACCCACTAGTAAATGCACCACACACACAAGTGGATCTAGCAAGCGAAGAGTGGGATCGTCCATACCCTCGCGAAATGGGTTGCTTCCCTTCACCTGCGACTAAGCAGTGGAAATACTGGCCAACAGTAAACCGCGTAGATAACGTATACGGCGACCGTAATCTAATCTGCTCGTGTCCAAGCATCGATAACTACGAAGATTAATTTTTGTAGATCTTAATAAACAAAGGCGAACCGATTGGTTCGCCTTTTTGTTTTTGAGTGGGTTTAGTCGTTAGTTCGATGTGACTAGTTATTCGACAAAAGTGAGTCAGCGCTTTTACTGAATTAGGATGTAACAGATTAGCTTACGTATGGCAAAGTAACGCGCCAATAAGGAGCAGATAGTGCTTAGCTTCGCTGTGTAGAGATGCAGAACTAGCATAGGGGTTGTTCTTTGCGTACTTGTATGCTCCTTACCTGATATAAAAACTTAGCGTGATAGTCTTTAGGTATTCATGGGGTTATTGATTCATGTCACCTATACTCAATTAAGTGAACCTATCACCTCACTAATGAATGGACGTCAACACGACTACACATGGGACAAGCGTCATGGCAAACATAGATACCTCTCAATTAATCGTTCCTGATTCGGTATTCAAGAGTTGGCAAGAAATCGTAGATTTAGTCGCCAAAATGACGCAATGTCCCGCGGCTCTTATCATGCGTATTCACGAAAGCGACATTGAGGTGTTCTCCAGCAGTCGAAGCGACAATAACCCCTACGCGCAAAACGCGAAGGACTCGCTTGGGCATGGTCTTTACTGTGAAACCGTGATTAGCGAGAGGCGTATGTTGAACGTCCCCAATGCGCTCAATGACCCTGAATGGGATCACAATCCAGACATCAAATTGGGCATGATTTGTTACTGCGGCTTGCCTGTGTTTTGGCCTGATGAGACTCCCTTCGGCACCATTTGTATGCTTGATAGCCAAGAGCGCTACTTTGATGAAGACGCGATGTCACTGCTTGGTCGTTTTCAAACTGCCATTGAAGGTCAACTGGAAACCTTATACCGTAAAGAAGAACTTGCCCAACTCAACCAAGAACTAGAAAATAAGGTCGCAGAAAGAACCAAGACACTCGCCGATCTCAGCAGCCGATTGCTCACAGAAGTAGAACAGCGAACAGCTGCGGAAAGCCACTTGGATTTCCACCTCCATTACGATCCGCTCACTAAGCTCCCCAACCGAATTACATTGGCGGACGACCTCGCGAAACAGATGGTCACTCTAGAAGATGATGAGCAAATCACTCTGATCTATTTCAGTTTGAAAAACTTTAAGTTCGTCAACGCAAGCTATGGTTATATGTTCGGTGATCAGATTTTGTCATCGCTGAGCCAACGGATCTGCTACAAACTACCTCAGAAGTGGAAACTGGCAAGAATTGTGGGTTCGGATTTCGTCTTAGCAGCCCAGCATCCACGTAAAGCCGAGATACAAGAACAAGTCATCGAACGCATTACCAAAGCATGCACTCAACCTTTTAACGTCAACGATATGACTGTCAATTTGCAATGTCATTTAGGGGTCGCGTTGGCCCCAATGGATGCAACAGACTCATTCAGCCTTATTCAGAGAGCATGTTCTGCGATGAGTGAAGGAAAAAATGAAGGATTGCAGGTCTCTTACTTTAATTTTGCAGCGCAAAAAGCCGCAGAAGAGCGCTTACGACTCGAATCACACCTTTCTGAAGCGCTGATAAATAACGAACTTGAAGTACATTTTCAACCGATCATTTGTTTGAAACAAGGAGGAAAAATCATCGGTGCAGAAGCGCTACTAAGATGGAATAATCCAACGCTGGGGCAAGTTTCTCCAGACCGATTTATTCCTTTAGCGGAAAGTAACGGCCAAATTATTGAAATCGGCTACTTCGTTTTGCATCGAGCACTGAAACAAGCCGCAGAGTGGCATCGCTCATCACCGCATTCGTTCAAAATGGCGATTAACATCTCACCAATCCAGTTCCGAGAGCGACACTTTGTTCAACATTTGCAAGACATCATTGATCTTTACCAATTGCCAGCAAAATGCATTGAATTGGAATTAACGGAAGGCGTTCTGTTACAAGATGAAGAGTATGCACAAAATGTACTCGCTCAGTTACGTCAGTTCGGCGTCAGCATTTCTCTTGATGACTTTGGTACAGGTTACTCTTCACTCAGTTATTTGCAGAAATATGCTTTCGATACACTAAAAATTGATCGCAGCTTTATCAATCAGTTGGAACACAATCAGCACAACCGTGAGCTGACAAGAGCCATCATCGCAATGGCACACAAACTCAATATGATGGTGATAGCAGAAGGTGTAGAAGAACGGTACCAAGAAGACTTCATTCGAACCGAAGAATGCAACTATGCTCAAGGGTTTTTGTATGGTAAAGCCGCCCCGGCTGATAGTTTCTCTCAACAATTAACAAATAGTTAGATGTCAGTATCTTGTTCAAGCTTTATATCTAGACTCGCAATCTAAAGCGTTAGATTCTCACCACAAGCTCAAATCACTTTCTTTGATAACCGCGCTCACGATTTTGCCGCGTATCGTAACTGATTTGCTTACCTACGTTCTTTAGTTGGACCCCAACTTTATTAAACGCATTTCGGATCGTTGCTGAGACATGCTGTTGGCCTTCTCCCACCAAAAAGTTTGCTCTATCTTGGTTCGTTTCAAATACGCAGACTATTTCTAAGCTTTGTGGAAAAGATGAGAACTTGACCGTATGAGTCACCCAAAGAAAACCCTCATAGCCTTTTAACGTATCTTCACAAACTTCGGTTAATACATCTCGAATTAGATTTTCGATTTTCTTATCTGTTTTACGCATAGAACAAACTTCCTATAGCCTTAATGTAACTCGCCTATCAGAGATGCTAGTAACAACATTAACTTGCTTTTGAAGCTTCGTGCTGCTCTACCATGAACGCGATCACTTCTTCATTTAAGCAAGATTTGCTGATGTATTGGCGTTGCTTACCCATATGCAGAATAAATCCTAAACCAGTTTGTTCGAGTTGGTCGATTTCTTTCCAAGCAATGCTACGGTCGATTTTACCGCTTTTGTAACCCACGCCGTTCGCATTCACTTGAAACGTCACTTTGCTACCACGGCTTGAGCTGATCGTTTGTCGCCATAGCCACCAAGTTCTCTTGCAGTAAACACTGAACGCTTCAATCACACTCAATACGATAAAGAACCAACCGACGTAGCCGTTAGGGAGCAGCTCAAACTCTAATAACACCACACCAAAAATGAGAAAGAGTATCCCTTTCAGATATGCGTGAGGAAACTTGGCAGGCTGACTAGTTTGATCATAACACTCGGCAAAAAAGGGCTTGTCGAGCGTGTATTCTGTAGTGAAATCGAAATCTTTGGACATGAACGGTTACTTTATCTCTGTGAATGAGTGTTTCATGTTGTGATTTTGCAACGCCCGCATTGTATCGTTTCTTGAGGCTTAGCTTTAGTCATTTTGATCCTGATTTGTAAATCAATAATTCCTCATCTCACTTAGACTCACTGCAATAACCGTATTGCTCTACGCCATGATCAAAAAAGGCGAACCAAATGGTTCACCTTTTCACATCATTAAAGTGTTTATTTAAGAGGATCATTGTCTGGCAGCGCACTATGAATCCACAGTGCTAATCTGTGTTTGATATTCGCACCATCAAGCTTGTTGTCAGGTAACGGTGTGATCTGTTTGGCGTCAACCAAGAATAGATAAATCGCTTTCACTCGTACGGGTTGTGGTGACTGAGGAAGTTCAAAGCCTTGCATCTTTGCCATCTTCCCGGCAATCTCAAGTGCCTTTTTAACCAGTTTATCTTCATTATGAAGCTTGGAGCTTTTTGACATAGATAGAATCCTCTTCTTCGCTTGAGCTAAGAATACATGAAGTGTCACAAAGGGCGTGTTAGTAAGCTCTCATATTGATGAGATTACACCGCATTGTCTAACAACTGATTGAAAAACGACCTCAATTGTTCATCTTCTATATCGAGTAATTGGTCTCCCACATACCACTCCAGAATAGATTGATTCGGATGAGCGGTTACTTGAGGATGACCAAACCAAATGCCCTCTTCCTTAGCAAAAGTTTTCTGAAGCTCTTTCACTTTCTCACAACTAAAAGGAAGTATAAGGTGCAACATGTTGGAATGGGGCTGGGTCGGACTCACCGATAAAGCAGGGAACTCTTCTATGATCTTATAGATCTGCTGCGTTCGTTCAAAAAGTGCAGGCAGTTTAGCTAACCTGTCATCAAACTGCATGGCAGCAGAAACAACATAAGGCGTTCTATGATATAAGTTTCCACCCTGACGCTTCATCCACATGGAAGCAAGTTGAACAAATTCTTTTGACCCAAGTAGCATAGAGCCACCTAGCCCGTTGATGCCTTTGTAGAGTGACACATACGTGGTATCAAACCCTGATGCAATTTCACGATATTCTTTCTGATAGTAGGCCGCAGCTTCCCACAACCTAGCGCCATCCATATGTAAATGAATGTCCTTTTCTGCGCAATACGCTTTGATTTCTTCAAGCTCTTGCCATGAAGGTAGCTGACCGCCAATTTCACGCATCGGTAGTTCATACAAAACCGCAGCAATTTCATCAGGCCACGCTTTTAAATCGCTGAGCTGCCATGTTTGGTAAGGATTCCCAATTGGCATAACAGTAAAGCGATTTTGCAATTGATAACCTTGTCTTTCGTGAACATAAATATGACTAGATGGGTGCATCGCCACAATAGGGTTACGCTTTTGTTTCGTCACTAACTCCAGCACCGTTGGCTGTGTCATTGTGCCAGTTACGACAAAAAGGCCTGCCTCGTAACCCAGCAGATCTGCGACCTTTTGTTCGAAAGCTTGTATCGTTTCGCCGTCTCCATAGACATCGTGACTGACTTTATTGTCCTCACACCATCGAGCCATTTTTGAAAAATGCTCAGCTGGTGAATCTTCTTTATTCCCAGGAAAGTGGGTATGACAGAGCTCTTTTAGGTGGGTACTCATCGTTCTATCCTTCGAATCTAAGTCCCAATAATGTAACGGCTTAAAAGTTAAGCGTAAACCGCACTGTCTATACTTATTTGGCGATTCACCCTATCTATCGCTACACATTTTTGTAAGCAACTCTCCAGAAAGAACATCCAATTTCTTATTTCTGTTCAATATCCACCAAAATCAAGATCAGTACAGTATCAATGAAGAGCTCATTTATCTCTTCTATAACAGTAAAACAGATACTCTCTCAAGATCGTAACTTCTTGATTCAGTTCCAACGATTTAAGCAACAAAGCCTCGAGTTAGTGGTCGATATATAGATAACCAACTGATAAGATTTATAAATAAAAATCTTTAGGATAGTAGTTTGTTTTGTGAACTCACGCCGAGCGAAGGCACATTTTGGTTTTTTTTAGTTCTTATAGGGTATGGATTTATCAGATTTTCGGTTGTTGTAAAAACAGGAAAGTGGCCGGGGGTTAGCGCAGATCACCCTACCTCGCCGAAGGTATTTAAAATTTGTGCGCTGATTGCATCACTGGTTTGGGGGTTCCTAATCGTTATGCTGATAACACAAAAGGTCCTCGGGACATGTGGGTATTAACTTGTATCTTGCCAAGATAGCCGTAATCCGCTTACTAACGCTTAGGTAAATCCAATATCGAGCCAGCGCCATAGACACTGACTCGTATATTTATCAACACACCTAATTTATGCCAACTCTCAGGTTCATTATTTACATTGTAAATCTTATATTACTGTTCAACTTTAACTCTAAAGAACAGAGCATAGAACAGTGGAATAACGACCAATGTTAAGATCGTAGCGAACAGCAGACCAAACATTATGGTCACTGCCATGCTCTTAAAGAATGGATCAATAAGCAATGGTGCTACACCCAAGATCGTGGTTAAAGCCCCTAATAACACTGGCCGCGCGCGACTGGTTGCCGCATCAATGATCGCAAAATATGGTCGCTTACCTTGGGCAATCTCTACATCTGCTTGATCCACCAGCACAATCGCGTTTTTTACCATCATGCCTATCAGACTCAAGAAACCAAGAATCGCCATAAACTCAAACGGCGTTTGGAATACAATTAAACCAACAGTTACGCCGATAACTGCAAGAGGTGCTGTTAGCCAGATCACTAAAGGTTGACGCAGAGCGTTAAACATAAAGATTACCGACAAGATCATCGCTGCAAAGCCATAGGGCGCAGAGATAGCCAATCCCTCATTGGCATCTTTTGACGCTTTGTATTCGCCATACCAAATCAGTTCGTAACCGGCAGGCAAGTCAATCGCTTCTATCTTACTTCGGACGGCATTAAACGCATCAGAAGTCATAACGCCTGGTGCTGGATCCGCTTGTACCATGATTGTAGGCACGCGATTTACTCGTCGTAAAATCGCATCTTGCCAAGCCATATCGACAGAATCAACCAACTGGCTCACTGGGATATAACCGCCAACTGTTGCGCTATAAACTTCGGTGTTTTCAACCGCTCTTTGATGGCTACGCTCATCTATTGGTGCACGAACCACAATAGGAATCAGGTCATCACCTTCACGATAAACGCCGACATTACGGCCTGTTAACGTTTGTGCAATGGCTTGGTTTATCTCTTGAGTGGTAAGGCCAAAACGCTGCGCTTTTTCTGCTGAATAAACAGGACGAAGTACAGGTACTTGCTGACGCCAATCATCTTGAACCGCAATCAAATTGCTATCTGCTTGCATGATTGCTTTCGCTTGTTCAGCTAATTGGCGCAATACGTGACTGTCTGGCCCTTTAAAGCCCGCTTCAATCTTTTTACCGCCACCACGACCCAGCATGAACTTCCACACTTTAATCGATGCATCGGGGTATTTCTGCGCAAGCTCATCCTGCAATTCAACCAATAACGGGGCGATTTTCTTATAGTCGTCGATATCAATCAGCAACTGACCATAGCTAGTGTTACGCGCTTCTGGCGAATAAGTCAGCATAAAACGTAGACCACCACCGCCAATAAAACTCGCAATATTGGTTACACCTTGTTTGACTTTCACATCTTGCTCAATGGCTGCGATCATTCGCTCGGTTCGGCTAATGTCTGAACCTTGCGGCAAATAAACGTCCACCACAAATTGCGGTCTCTGAGAGTCTGGCATAAATCCCGGAGGCACATATTTAAGGCCGTATACTGCAACGCCCATCAAGCTAACAAGCATCATCATACTCATCGCACGATGCTTCAGAACCCAAGCAAGTAACGCTTTATATATCGTCATCATTTTACTCGGTTTCGCTTCACCTTTATTCGCCTTAATCTTTAGAAAATCAAAGCAAAGCATCGGGGTGATCGTCACGGCAAAAACCCAACTTAGCAGCATCGAGTAGAGAATCACCCAAAACAACGATCCCGCATATTCCCCCATATCGGAAGGCGATAATCCAATCGCACTGAATGCACAAATCCCCACTACCGTGCCACCAAGTAGAGGCCATTGCGTAGCACTGACAACGTCCGAAACAATCGTTTCTTTGTCATCTTCCGGGGTTTGTTGCAGTCGAACCAAAATGCCATCAGTCACAACAATCGCATTATCAACTAACATCCCTAACGCAATAATCAGAGCGCCCAGTGAGATACGTTGCATTGCGATATCTTCAATGAACATGATGCACAGTGTCGCGGCGACAGTCAGCAGCAGTACAAAGCCAATTATGATGCCGGAGCGAACCCCCATGAAAAGCAACAGGACAACAAATACAATCGCGACTGCAGCAATCAAGTTATCGATAAAATTAGCAACGGAAGCACGAACAGAATCAGACTGCATTGAGATGACATGCAGATCCATACCTAATGGTCGTTGATCTTCAAGCTCTGCTAAACGCACTTTAACTGCGTCACCCATATCAACGACGTTACCACCAGTAACATTCGAGATACCAAAACCAACTGCGCGCTCACCGTTGTAACGCATCAACATACTTGCAGGCTCTTGATAACCTCGCGTAACTGTAGCGATATCACCCAGTCGCATCACTGTATTCCCGCTGCCTAACCCTATTTGTAGGTTACGCAAATCGTCAAAAGAACGAATATTCGAGTTCGGAATAACTGGGATACGCATGTCCTTCGTTTCGATTGCGCCCGCAACCGTCACCATATTTTGCTTTTGAAGAACTTGAAATACTTGCTGCGCAGAGACGCCAAACTTTGCTAAACGCTCACTGGATATTTCAACGAAAATGGTCTCCTGTTGTTCAGCCAACGTTGCCGTTTTCGCCACTCCCGGAACAAGTACAAGTTGACGCCTTAAACCATCAACATAATCTTGTAGCTGCTTATCACTATAATCTTTACCCGTAACAGCAAAGAACAACGCGTAAACATCTGAGAAGTCATCATTAACGATTGACGCTCCTGCGCCCGGTGTTAGCTGACGCTGAACATCGGCCACTTTTCGTCTAAGTTTGTCCCAAACTTGTTGCAGCTCCGCTGAGCTTTTTGCAAATTTAAGTTTGATCTCTACCGTGACTTCTGACATCCCTTGTTTAGAGACCGATTTAACCTCTTTAAGCTCTTGTAATGACTGAACCGCTCCCTCGATGAGATCGGTGACTTCATCAGAAACCTCTTGCGCAGTCGCGCCAGAATAAGGGGTATTGATCACCGCTTGACGAATCACAAACTCTGGGTCTTCAAAACGCCCCAATTTAAGGTAACTGATATACCCACCAAGCAAAATCAGAGCAATCAATACCCACACACTGGTACGTTTAGCGATGGTATAACGTGCAATGTTCATCACAGAGTCTCGCTCGTACTGTTGCTCATTGGACGAATTTCCATACCTTCTTGCAAACTCGACATACCCGCGATGACCACCTTGTCTCCAATCGCAAGATTATCGTTGATCACAACGCGGTCACGGCTCAAAGCGCCAACATCAACATAACGTCTAGTGACTCGATCTCCCTCACCCACAACCCATACAAACTGCTGGCCTTGGTTATTTGGAACAACCGCTGTAATCGGTAGAGTGACGATTGATCGTTCAATCTGGCTGTCTTGCTCGGCTGGTACTACCTTCACTGTCATGCCAGGCAATACGCGATAACCATTTATGTTCTCAAAGCCTAATACCACCGCATAGGTTTGCGATACAGGATCCGCCTGCGTCGCATAAGAACGTAATGTTAGATCAAACAAATGATCCGCAATTGCGCTCACTTCCGCTTTTGCTTTCGTACTGTGTAAACCAGAAAGCATCACGCTATCTGGAATGTGAATAACCACCTCTAAGTCACTCAAATCATGCAATGTAAACACTGGCGTGTTTGCTTGGATTTGCACGTGATTATCAACCAGCTTTCGACCTATGATCCCACTGAAAGGCGCTTCGATACGGGTGTAATCCAACTGGCGCTGAGCCTCATCACGGCGGTTTTTGGCTAAGTTATAACGAGTTCTCAACTCATCTAAACTGCTTTTTGAGATCGCTTTGCTCTTTTCATAAATCGCCTTGGCTCGCTCATATTCCACCTGAATATTGTTGAGTTCCAGTCGCGCAGATGCCAATGCAATTTCAGCATCATGAGAATCCAACGTCGCCAGCAGTTGCCCCTGCTCCACACGATCCCCCTCTTTCACCAAAATACTGGTCAATCGACCACTCATTCGAAAAGAAAGGTCGGCACGCTCAGCTGCTCGAATGACACCATTGAACATCAAATGATCATTACGACTCGCCGCCACTGTTTCGGTCAATACGGGTCTAACGGTTTGCTTTACAACAGGTGCTTTCGCCTCGACACCACAGCCAGTTAGCGTCATACCTGAAATCGATAATCCAATCGCCAACATAAACGACTTTGATCTCACAAAATTGGCTTTAGCGTGCAATGTATTCACATTGTTCTCCTAAGAAACAAAGGTTGGGCCGACACCACGTCAGCACACAAGTAAACTCATGAGTTTATTTTTCGGATTCTATGCGAGCACTCTCTCAAAGTAAACTCAAAAGTTTACCTACAAGATCACTATTGTTAGACTAGATTGACACCAAAGGAGAAAGATAATGACCCGCTCAGAACAAAAGCAATTAGCGATCATCGGAGCAGCAAAGGAAGAGTTCATTCAAAATGGATTCCTAGCGGCTAATATGAACAATGTCTGTACCGCAGCGGGGGTCTCTAAGCGAACACTTTATCGTTACTACGAAAGCAAAGAACGATTATTTGAAGAAGTACTGGTGAAGATTCAGGAAAGTGTCACTCGCACTATTGAATATCCGTTTGATGAACACAAATCGATTGAAGAGCAGTTACGCACTGTCACTTTGCGAGAAATTGATGTGATGTACAACATCTATGGCATTGCACTCTCAAGAACTATTGTGATGGAATTTTTCCGTCAACCGGAACTGGCGAAAAGCATTACTCAACGTTTATACCGAACACGTGCGGTCAGCAGTTGGTTCGAAAAAGCACTCGCCAGTGGAAAACTTGCTGCGCCGGATATAGAAACTATTACCAATGTCTATGTCAGCATATTTCAAGGTCTATTATTTTGGCCTCAAGTTTTGGGAATTTTACCTATGCCAAATGAAGAAGAGCGCGAACATCAGGTTTCTATTATTGTAAATACCACATTACGTGCTTTTTCTGCTGAATCGATAAAGTAACCCTATTAAAAATATATATTCGAACGAGTCACTCATAATTTTCAATGCCAACATATTGTACTTAAAAATATTCAAACTCGCCAAAAATATTAGAATGATTCTTATTTAATTAGACATTTAAGTGTTATTAACGCCCTCTTAAACATATGCAACAAGATTATATTTATAATATTTTCGCTTATTGCATATGCAACTCAATTCCTTTAATTGAATAAGGTTTATTTAAAAAATAGTCCGTTAGTACTAGATTCAATTAGTTAGAACTAAATGATTAATGTGATCAACATTCCAGTTATTTATATATTACATAATTAAGAGCAAAAACATTTTTAAAAATTATTAATTGAATATATTTTAATCAGAGCGATAAATAGTTGTTTCATTACATTTTTTGTCGCAAATATAAGAATTAAGTAAATTCACGTAACCAATAATAGGGAATACCATGGATAAGATCCTTAAAGTAGCTGCTCTTTCTATCTTCACACTTTCTGCTACTAATGTACTGGCCGCAAGCGACACATTTAATGCAACATTGGAAGTTAAACAAGCAATCTCGATGAGTAAAACATCGAACCTAGACTTTGGTATTATCACAACTGACCAAGCAACAGATGTTGTTATTGCTCAAGGTGATGCCGGTGCTGCAGCATTTAACATTACAGGTGGTACTGGCGAAGTAGTCACAATTGCCATTTCAAACACCAACCTAGTCAACGGTGGTAACAACGTTGCTGCAGAATTTGACTTCCCATCAACACTAACGCTAACAGGTGGTACTGGCGAACTTAAAGTAGGTGGTACAGCTCGTGTTGCTAGTGCAACTTTAGTGGCAGGTACTTATTCTGCAACTGTACCAGTTAACGTAACGTACCAATAATTCATTGATGAATTGGTTTGATCAGTAAATCTATGGCGGTGATTAGCCGCCATGTTTAAAACAAATAATACAATGCCGTTCAAACTCGCTTTTTATTTAGGGTTATTTTTATTCCCTATACATTGTTATGCATTAAAAATAATTCCAGAGAATTTAGAAGTAAACTTCCCAGGACTCCACTTAACTGGTGTTGGTAAAAATGTCGTCTCTAAACCCGATAATAACCAGCTCTATGTCGTAAGGTTTCATGTCGAAGGAACACCTGGAAAACGAATTTTCGTTTCGGTTCCTAATGATCAATATCTACAACATGAGACAGACTCTAGTCGGGTAAAAATACGTCGTATATTCTACGGATGTGGGCTATCTAAGCGAGGCCGAACAAAAATAAAAAGTGATGGTAAAAGTAAAATGTTGTGTATCGGAGCCAAAGTCCGCCTTGGCAAAAATCATTCAGCGGGTCGTTACTCCGGAACTATTCCTTTTGAGGTCAATTACAAATGAAACGCTTTTCTTTATTTATTCTAAGCTGCATATTTGCCGTCCCAGTATTTGCACAACTGCTTATTGCTCCAACTCGTTTCGTTTTAGATGCAGATCGATCTATCACTGAGAAAATAGTGGTCGAAAATAGTTCAGATCAACCTTTGAGACTGGAAATAAAACCTGTCTATAGACCCATTACTTCTGCGGGCGTAACTCGTTTAACACAAGATATACAGCAAACCGAGAATATTGCTAACTGGATTCAAGTCTCTCCTCCTGTGATTCGCGAACTAAAACCAAATCAACGTCGTACTATCCGACTCAGGTTCAACGCCCTTCCCAAAGATATGACAGATGGTGAATATCGTGCATATTTATGGTTCTCTCCTATCGCAACTGGTCAGGAGCAAGCTAAAGATTCCAAGCAATTATCTGGTCCCGCTTTTGAGCTCGACTTTCGTGTAAATAGCTACATTCCAATCTATGCACAACGAGGAAAGGTCACTCAAAATGTTGATATTCAATGTCAAAAAGATGCCATCCATATTCAAAACAACGGTAAGTACCAGTTTAATGCAACACTAAACATCAACGGCCAAGATGAACGATTAGTACTACTACGAGATTCACAGCTGATTAAGCCAGTCGCAGCAAAAAGCCACGCGACTTTGCTTCAAGATCAGAAAAAGATCCATGAATGCTTCTTTTAAATAACTAGCGTTTATCCCAAACCCTCATGTTTGTTCGAGTTTTTATCCTCTTAGGGGTATTCACGGCTTCACTTTTTTCAGAAGCCATAGCCCGTCAAGCAGAAAGCACAGACCTATTCCCTGCCCATATCGAAGTTCGATTGGGCAATGTGGGGGATGGGTTTTATCGGGTCATGATGGATGAAACAGAAACCCCATACTTACCCGTAGAAAAAACTCTTTTCTATCTGCTAGAGGTGACAGGAGGCTGCTATGAACCACAATGTGAAGCCTTTTTGCCTCAAGATGCCACTCACGAATCTCCACCTTTCCTTGTCGATTTTGCACAGAGCCAATGCTACCGCTCTACCTCTCAGCCTCAAGCAATTAAGCTTCTGAACATTGAGGGGGAATGGTTCATACATTGGTATAGCTTGCATGCCTGCCTACCCATTGAGTTAGATTGGTATATTGATGACTATCGACTAACGATTAAACGACACTTTAAGTCTCAATCAGATCTTGAAGAAGAGATCCAAAAACTCAGACGGGACTCGCGAGAAAAAGCAAAACAACTGGAGAAATTGCGTCAACAACAGACGGTTGAGCCCTTAGATAAAATCGGATTTTCGACGCGAGTCTCGACAACCGCAACCTACGACAACGAAAATAATGGCACGTTACACCTGCTATCGGATTCATTGCTGAGTACCGAAAATACACTTTCTCGCGTATCGATAGATTCACGTGAAGAAAATCCTGTGGTCTATTACAACCTCGCTATGAATACCAACAATGAGCTAGGCACACTAGAAGTTGGTCACGTATTACTTGATGGGGGGCTCTATTCAAAGCCAGTCAGCCTTGAACACGGTTTCTACTACACGAACAGAACCAAGGCACCCGAGTTTGGTACCTTACAGTTAGAGCGTACCACTCAGCCCAACATCAGCGTTGATGTATTAATAAACGGTATTTACCGCCGTACTTATCAGTCAGATGATTTTGGTTACTTTGTCATTGAAGAAACAAACATAACACCCGGTGACACAATCACGTTTCGTTACTATCTAGCCAAAGGCGTTTGGCAAGAAGAAGAGATCGTCGTTGCTGGCTTAGAAGACTCCTTTTTACCACAAGGCCAATGGCGTACCGAACTGATCGCGAAACTGGATGGTGGTAAAGTTGGCGCAACAAACCTTGAGTATGGGATGGGAGATTACTTTACGCTCGGCGCGACCTTACTCACTTCTGAAGAAGAAAAGTTACTAGGCCTTCAAGCGCGCTACTTACCGGCACATTGGATGGCATGGAATATAGGCTGGATACAGCAGACTCGGCGTATACCAATCGAAATTGACGCTCTGCTAAATAACAGACAGTCGCTGATCATTGAAATAGATAAAACTGATAATTTCACGACCGATGCAGCTGTCTACGATGCGATCAATTATAATTTTTCTTTGGGCCGTTATACTTCCAATATCAATTTTCGCCGGGAAAAAAGCCAGTATCTGACCTCTGCAAGAATAAGCACCAAAATTGCCAATAGTCTGTTTCTCACCGCCGAATCCGACTATACCTATCACAGGAAAAATCATAATAAAGAGATGCGTTCTAGTCTCGAATTGGCTAAAAGTGGCTTTGCAGATACCTCGTGGAACCTAAGAGGAACGTGGGATCAAGATGGCGACCTCGAACACGCTTCAGCTTCCTTACGAAATATCTGCAGAGATTGTTGGCTCAATTATTGGCAATACTTTGATGAGATCACCTCCGATCTTTCGGCCAATTATCGAAGCAACTATTTTGATTTATCCGCTTCTCTAGAAGCCAGATTCAACTCTCACCTACGCATGAAACTGTTCGGCTCGCTGGATACCTATGGTATGGAATTTACCGGTGAATTCGGAGCGCGTAGCCATTTTGACCAAGATGTTGGTCAGTGGCTAGATTGGAGCAAATACAGCTTTGCCAAAGTCACGGGGAAAGTAACCGATCAACAAGGTCAACCGATCGAAAATGCGGTATTGCAGGTGTTAGATCAATACGCCACCAGCAACGAACATGGTGAGTTTGTCTTTGAGCAAGTACCGGCGCGTGACAACCTTTCTATTTATATTGATGAAGGCGCACTTGATCTCAACCTAACTCCGAAACGAAACCCCATTCTTGTAAATACCCGCCAAGCAGGAATTACTCGAGTCTCTATTGTGTTAGTCGCCTCATTTGGTCTGGATGGCACTATCGATGGACCGATTCAACCCAACAGCTATATCCATTTCAAACATATAGGCAAAGGGTTAGAGTATTCCAGTTCAGTTGAGAGTGATGGATTCTTTATGGTCGAAGGGTTATTGAAAGGGGCTTATATCATCACTCTCGAAAACGGTGATAAGAAAACAGTCATGCAAGCCTATCTGACCAGCGAGTTTTGGCTCAGCAACCTTGAATATCACGTGGACGATTTCCATTAAAAAAACAAACCCCAGTAACTGGGGCTTTGCATCTTGTGATCTCTAAACCAAAGCCATTAACTCTCTCTGGTTGAAGTCACGATCACACTAAAGAGAATCAAACCACCGCCTAGCAGCTGCATCATGTTTAGAGATTCTTGTAACCATACCATAGCAAAGATCGCTCCAAACAAAGGTTCGCTACCCATTAATAACGACACACGAGTTGGCGACGTTCTTCGCACCGCATAATTCTGAACATAAAACGCAAATAATGTGCAAAACAAAACGAGGTAAGAGAGCGTTACCCAAAACTCAATGCTGGTTGGAATGACCACTTCTGAAGCCGGTAGATAAGTCACAGCACATACTATCGCAACCGTTGCAACCACTAAGGATTGAAGAGAGGTCAACGTTGAAGTGGTGATCTCTTTACCTTCCGTAAAGCGCTTGGTTAAGGTGACCATCAATGCACGTAACAGAGCGGCAGTTAAAATAAAGTAATCACCGGAATTGAGAGAAACATCAAACCCTTGATCACCGGTAAGAAGTAATACACCAACGACGCTACATACCGTCAGCATCCAAAGCGTATTACTCACTCGTTTTTTGTTAATGATTAATTCTGCAAACGCAGTCAAGATCACCGATAAACTGATCAAGAATGCGGCATTCGATGCTGAGGTTTGAGAAACCCCGAACACTTCGCAGAAAAAAATCGCCGATAGGATAAAGCCGGTCGGTATTGCTATCTTCCAATCTTTATTCAGTCCTCGGCGAAAGTCTCGAATCACCACAGGTAGCATACATAGAAAAGTGATTGAGAAACGTATGGAAATGAAGACCAACACACTGGTATACACTAAGGCACTTTTGGTAAGCCCGTAACTGGTTCCCCAAAACACTGCAACGAGTAATAGTAGACTCTCAGTAATAGGAAACTTAAAACTCCCTTTCTTTAACGAACTTGCTGCCGTAGTCATGTTAGTTAGTCCTCCATTTTTGTAAAAGCGATCACGAGTACATCCCTGTACGCGCATTTATCTGAATTTTCTGGTCGAATCGGCGATACTTGGTGCATGGTTTTTTCATCGTTCGCCATCACAATATCAAACGACCTCTCTAGGGTAAGTGTTTCCAACTCATTCTTATCAGCGTCTGTCAGTGTTGTTTCGCCACCCTCAACATTAGTCCGATTAATCATCATCGAGGCAATATAAGTGACACCATCACGATGCAAACCTTCTGGTGTCGGCTGTCCCCACTCCAAATCATCAGCAACAATGCGATATGGATGCAGACGGATGTTCCACTTGGTCGCTTTTCCTTCAGCACCATCGTAAATATCACTCATCAACTGCAGTAATCTTTCTAGGATTGGAGAGGTCACAAACCGATCGGTTAAGGGCTCGAAATGACGCTCAATATCGCCATTCAACGAGTTTATATAAGCAGGCTGAACGTAAGGTTCATGGCAAAGCATCGTGATTTCAGAGGTATGAGGCAGCTTGACGAACTGACCATAGCGTCGGTAACGATAAGTCCCCCCATCCGCCATATATTGATCGCGTTCTAAGTGATTCCAACAATTACGAAAACGGATCACTTGATCAACATTAGTCTTGAGCAAAGCGGTCATCTGTTTACCACTGACAAAAACATACTGATTTTGTTTTAGTAACTCCGTGATGACCGAAGTGTTTTTTGACGTTACTTGTTTAACCATCTCCATCAAATACAACTCCCTACTACACTGTTTGTCTGGTTTGTTCTGATATACCATGGCACGCGAGAGAACGAGTCCCTCGCTCTTTTGCCACCTGAATTTCCCAGGTATCTCTATCACATAGATAACGGGGATTATCCGCTACAATACTTGTCGCTAGAACCGTTCCTCTAGTGAGATTGAATAGAACACTGCCAGAAACGAATTCCGCAGTGTGGGCAATGAACGCGTAGCTCGAACTTTGCATCATGCTGCCAAAGCGACCTTCAACGGCCTCTTGGGTCCACATTTGATTGTGCATTGCTTTTGCTTTGAGGACATCGGTAGGTAACGTTGCTGTTTCCAACAACTTATAAGCCTTCATCAAGAGAGTGGCAGCGGGTGCTTCTCGTACCTCTAATACCTTCTCGTCTTGATCGAGATGGTCAAACCCTACAAATCGACCTATCTCATACGCGCCAACGTGGTTGTTAATGAAGGTTATTAACTCGAGTAAATTGATCGGTAGATCATTCAGTGTTACTGGATAACCCTGTTTAAAACCGATCTTAATTTGATTTTTTTCTAACTGTTTCTCGGGCTGCCAACGAGACCAAGTAAACAAAGATTCAGATGCAGTAAAGCACTCTGGATTGTCTAGGGCGCCTGACTCAAACTCGCGGCACCATAAATTCGAATCGCCACTCACACTTCGGTTTTTAAAACCCACTAAGCCTGAGTGGAACAACGCCTGAGACTTGTCTTCACGAGAAACCGCGGAGTATTCATAAGGCGAGCCGTAAAAACCCTTAAACCCAGAGCGCTCAATTGCGCCATTTAGTCGACGCAAACTGTTTTGAGACTGATTAGCCGTATGGATAATGGCATCACACTCCAATATTTCCGCTAATTCTACGGCTTTCTTTACAATAATCGGACGAGAAAGAGACGAGCTCACTGGATAGTCACCAAGATATAGAGCTTGAGCCTGGATTGCTGAGACCAAACTGTGTTCAACAAACTCTTGCTGCGCGTCAATAATCTTTAAATCAAAACCATAATGATCGGTGATCAACTTCAATTTAGATTCATCAATGTCATCGCCTAGGTCGACAGCAAGAGCTGTTACCTTCGCTGAGCTATTTTTTAAAATTTCCAAAATGTATGAGCTATCTAGCCCGCCACTGAATAAGGTCAAAATATGCTTAGAGACATTGGCAACTGCCTGAACATCTTCGATGCTTCTGATCTTCTTCATGCTTCACGTCCTTGATTATTGTTGTTGTCAATTGACTTAATTAGTATCCATTAGTAACTTAGACGAAACAATATAGCCATTATGCAAAGGATAATTGCGCCATGGACACAAATAAGCTTATTCCTCTCCTATCGGAGATGGCAATCTTCGTTAATGTCGTTGAATCGGGTAGCTTCTCAAAAACCGCAAAGAAACTTGGCGTGTCTCCCTCTTCTGTCAGCCGCTCAGTAACGCGACTAGAAAATGCGCTAGAAGAGAAGCTCCTAGAAAGAACCACTCGCCAGATGCGTTTGAGCTCTACAGGGCATGAGGTTTATAGTTTATGTAGCGATATGATGAACTCTGCGAAAATGGCCGTATCCGCTGCTCAAGTTGATAAAACGGATGTCTCTGGATCTTTGCGAGTTGCAGCGCCAAAGGCGCTTTCCCGTCAGGTATTGATGCCCATCATTCTCGACTTTATTGATCAGTTCCCAAGTGTCTCACTTCAGTTAAAAGTCGCCGATCACTACATTGATCCTATTGGTGACGAAGTGGATGTCATCATCATGATTACTGACAAGCCTACAGAAGGATTAATCGCTAAACCTCTAGGGCAATGTCGTCTGGTTTTATGCGCAAGTCCAGGATATTTAGAGAAATTTGGAACGCCGATTCACCCAGAAGATATCGCACATCATAATTGTTTGTGTTTGGGGGAGAATCCCCGAGATCGTATTTGGGAGTTTTCAAACAATAATAAAAAACTTTCGACGAACGTCAGTGGCTCATTCACCGTAAACCACAGTGAAATCCGCAGAGAAGCCGTTTTGAGAGGTGTTGGCATCTCTGTTTTTCCAGAGTTTGCTATCCAGTCTTATTTAGATTCCGGAGAGGTTGTTGAAGTATTACGAGATTGGCATGTAGGGGGAAACTATCAAGGTAAGATCGTCGCACAGTATGCGCAATCAAAATACATCCCGGGGCAAATAAAAACCTTCATTGAGTATTTGCAGCAAAGACTCGTGTAGTTGAGAGATGAAAAGTGAAGGATTCGCTTCACTGTTCTGGCTCATCAATAGAAGCGACTAAGTCCACTTTAGCATTCGAACTTCATTGCCCTCTTCAGGCTTTTTCGGAATATTCAGGGACAAAGTCAACGAGACTAAGGCCATTGCCGCCCCAATGAAAAAGACCGCAGATGGCGATACTAACCAGATTAAACCAAAGCTGACTGGAATAAATACTGCCGCAATGTGATTGATGGTAAAAGCAACACCCGCTGTAGACGCCATATCAGCAGGATCAGCAATTTTTTGAAAATACGTTTTGATTGCTAATGCCAAAGCAAAGAACAGATGATCGACAACATAAAGCGCAGCCGCCCATTCTGCTGAATCGACAAATGCATAGCCGACAAACACACCAATCAGGCCTACATATTCAAAAACCAAAGCTTTACGCTCACCCACTTTGCCGATGAAACGCCCAATTCGTTTGGCAAACAAAAAGTTAAACAGGTAATTAATAAGAAAAAGTAAAGTGATGTCAGCCGCAGAGTAACCAAACTTCTCAACCATCAAGAAGCCAGCGAAGACGGTAAAGATTTGACGACGCGCACCACTCATAAAAGTAAGTGCATAGTAGAGCCAGTATCGCTTGCGTAGTACCAGCTTCTTATTCTGCTGAACTTCCGTTTTAAACTCAGGAAATGCAAAAGCCATCCAAACAACAAGCGCGAAACCTACTCCGCCAAATATTAGGTATACCCATTTAAACCCGAGCTGGACAATTTCCAGACAAAACCACAAGGCCCCATAAGTACAAAGAGAAGCCAGTGCCCCGATTGAAATCAGCTTGCCGAGCATCTCTGGTGCTTCTTCTTTTGAAAGCCATTGCAATGACAAGGACTGCTTGAGTGTTTCAAAGTAATGAAAGCCTGTCGACATCAAAAGTGTGGTCATTAAAAGCCCAAACAGAGAAGGAAAAAAGCCTGTAATCATGGTGCCTAACGTCAGTGCGGCAAGTGAAAGCAGCATGAATTTTTGTTCTCGGATAAACAGCAATACAAAAACGGCGGTAAAGGCTAAGAAACCAGGAATCTCTCGTACACTTTGCAACAAACCAATATCAGCACCATCAAAATTCGCCTTTTCAATCACGAAGTTATTCAATAGGGCCATCCAGCTTGAAAAAGCAATTGGCACAACAATGGAAACAATGAGCAAAAAGTTTTGCGGGGTTTTCCATGATGGAGCAGCAGTGGTCATCAATCCTTCCTTGGTTAATAAATAACGGTAAATCGCCTTCCCTTATTAAAAGCTCTGAAAGCGAACTCCATCAAAATGTGAAAAATATAAGCAGGCGTAATATTTTCGACTCTAACACGTTATTCACGTTTTATCCGTCTAATTATTAACCCCAATGCGTATCATACCCAATAGTCATTCAACCTAGTGGGCATTCCAACTAACACCTCACTTATAACAACAAAAATCCCCATTCGGCATTAAAGCGCAAATGGGGATTTCATCGTCATAAAATCGTGATATTGGCGAAGATACTTCCTACCAACACCAACTCATTAATATGATGTTAAACTATTTTTCATCCAGCTGTTTCAACAATGCTTCTACAGCCACTTCTAATTGTCGATCTCTGTTCTTTGCCACATCTTCCGGAGACTTATAAACTAAAATATCTGGCTCGATTTCTTGGTTCTCAAACCAGTTACCTTCATCGTCTTTAAAGCCTAACTGGGGAACACCATAGTTGATTCTTGGCTCTTGCAAGCTTGGCCAAATAACAGCGGTCCCTGTTCCTGGTACGCGTTCACCGACTAACTGCCCCAGACCTTCTCGTTTATAGAAAAATGGCGTAATAGAACCATCTGAATAGCTATTGGCATCCGCTATCATAATGCTCGGTTTAGCCCAGCGTCTCTCAGGGAAAGAAGTCAGTGTGTAACCATCACGTGTTTCGATGGAGCTATGGCGTACACCCGATAAAATTTCCATTAACTGACTAGTGAGGTTGCCCCCTCCATTGAAGCGAACATCAACAACTACCGCTTCTTTGTCTCGATACTTACCAAACAAATCGTTTTGCATCCGTTCGAAACTATCAGGCCCCATTTCTGCAAGATGCACATAGCCTAAACGACCATTTGATAGCTTTTCGGTAAGAGCTTGTCTCTGCTCAACCCACTCATCGTAAGCCAATACGCCTTCTTGCCTTAAACTGATCGGCACAATTTTAAAGTCTTGCGCTGACTCCTCTCCTGGCTTAAGAACACTGAGTTTGGTCATTCGACCTTTTTTGAAATTAAGCAGTGGATAGATATCTTGCCCTGGGGAAACATCCACACCATCAACAGAGTAAATAATGGCGCCTTTTTTGATCGGCGATCCATACGTATCGGCTGGTCCACCGGCTAACACCGACTTCACCCTCACCCCTTTTCCTCGGTATTGATCATCATAATAAAGACCCAGTGAGGACGGCTCTTCCCAAGTATTCACGTAGTCATCAAAATCAGAACCTGTATGGGAAGCATTCAGCTCGCCTGCTAGCTCACTGAGTAACTCAGCAAAATCGATGTAATTGTGTATCCCAGACAATTGCTCTCGGTAAAGTTCACCATATTGCTCCCAATTGACGCCATGCATATTAGGATCATAAAACTTAGATTTAGTTAGCTGCCAGACGTGGTCAAACATATAACGAACCTCACCCGAGAAGTCGTAATTGGCTTGAGCGGCATAATCAATATATTCGCTGTCGTTTGTCACAACGTTAAGCTTCTCGATCCCCTGATCTCCAATAATGATTAACGTCTCATCATCAGATGACATCACCGCTGCTCGTACATCAAAATAGCTACGGGTAAACAAGTGTGTTTGTTCACCTGTTGTGAGGTCGATTTCTGAGATCTCTGCATTGTCACCATCAGAACTAATGATCACCATATAGCGGTTATCTGATGATAAATGGAAAAACAGTGGCCACAGTGAACTTGAAGTTACCCTCTCAGTTCGATGCTTAAACCCTTTTTCTTCAACAAGGGTAGGATTAGGCGGTGATTGATCATCATCACTCTCTCTTCCTCCTGCGATTTCTTCATCCAACCATTTTTGTTCGTCACTTTTGTTCGCATCAAATTGGGCTTGCTGGTTCAAGTAGGTAATATAGATATCTTGCTGATTCGCAAACCCATCAATCCCATAGCTAGATTTCGCATTGCTTAACCAATAAACCGCTTGGCCGTCATGAGAAAACTTCGGTCTGTTTTCAGTAAAGCCTGTATTTGTTACCTGAATAGGCGCCTGACTACCATCCGATTTAAGCAAAATAACATCACTATCTAGCTCTGAATTATTGCGTGTTACTACATACTCGCTATCAGGAGACCATGAGTAAGTTAGGTCGCCATCCATATACGAATAGAGTGCTTGGCTGTCCAATAAGGTGTACGTTTGATCCTGCTCCAGGTCATAGACTTTTAGAGTATTGCGGTCTTCACGGTAGATGACCTTCTTACCATTCGGCGAGTACAGTGGTTGAAACTCATCCGCTGGCTCATCAGACAGTTGCTCTTCTTTGATATCAAACGAAGTCGAGAAACTTTTCCCTGTATCATTTACATAACTCTGGAAAATATCCCAATTACCGTTTCTCTCAGACGCATATCGAATTACATAGCCATCTTTTGAAAACGAGATATCACGCTCTGCGGCAGGCGTGTCAGTGATTCTCTTCGTCGCTCCTGACAAGAGTGAAACCACATAAACATCACCACGTGCGACAATAGCGACTTCAGGCGCATAAGGAGAGACCGCTATTTCTGTGGCTTCGTGATTGAGGGTGACAAATCGGCGCCCTGTATTGAGTGAAGTCTGGCGGATGAAAACATTAACGGGCTTAGATGCGTCTTGATTCGACTTTTTCAGCCAAATTTCACCATTGTAACCATAGGCTAAATCGCCAGATAAGCTTGTACTTAAGAAACGCACCGGTAGCGTGTCATGTTGCGTTACTTGCTCTGGTTTCGCACCTTCGATGAAGCTTTTTTTCCAAACGTTAAACGAGCCAGATCGTTCTGAAAGATAGTAGAAACTTGAGCCATCTTGACTCCAAACCGCATTTCTATCCTCTCCACGAAATGACGTGAGCTTCTGGTGTTTCTGTGTTTGCGAGTCATAGCGCCAAATATCGCGTGTCGCGTCAGAAATGGCTCTCTTTCTCCACTCCTGCTCGAATGAAGGCTCGTCAGTATAAAGGTAAGCACTGCCATCCGGTTTCACAGAAAGAGCACTGACTGGGTTCGATAACAGTAGTCTCTCACGCCCTCCTTCACTAGACACCGAGTAAAGATGTTTACTGCCGTTACCCATGAAACCATTGTTCAGCGTTGCCTCGCTATCACCTAACCTTCTAGAACTAAACAGAACTTCACTTCCATCTGAGCTGAATGCATAAGGGACGTCGGCACTCGAGTGGAATGTCAGCCTTTTAGCTTGACCTCCTACGCTTGGCACAATAAATACATCACCAGCCCCAAAGCGTTTAGATTGAAAAGCAATAGATTTTCCGTCCGGGGACCAAATTGGATGATCACTATATACATCATTACTTGTAAGTGGTGTCGCTTCTCCACCGGTTGAGTTGACCAACCATATTTGCCCAGAATAAGTAAACGCGATCTTCTGACCATCTGGAGAAATAACAACATCTCTCATCCATTTAGGGCTACGCTCTGACTCATCAGCCTGAGTCGGAGCCGAAACAGCAGCATTGGGTAACGCTATTAACAGTGAAAGTGCCAGCGCACCTCTCCTACAACGTGTTAGTAACATCAGCATTCCTTTTAACTTCTTTTCTTTAATCTAAAGCAATAAAAACTTATCGTATTACGATAAGTTTTAGCGAGCAAGCATTGATTTAAAAAATATTTTATAAAACAGATATAAGGTAAGGGAATTTCACTAAAATAGAAACCAACAAGCAGCAAAAGAAACTCGTGGTATAGCAAAGTAAAACACTTACTTAGTAAGCTTACGTCACGGCTTTCCCCCCTCTAATTAAGAACTTTTTTTCCATTCAAACACCCATCAAATCTCTATCCTTGCAAAAGAGAAACTTATCTATTTTTAATTAATTAAAATCAGGGCTTTAACTCGCATTAATTTCTCGTTATGGTTGAGTAATGTTCAACCAGTCGAGAGAGAAATATATGGAAATTATTATTCGCCCTACTCTAGCAAGCGATGCGGCCGCGTTATGTGAAGTTTACTCACAACCTCTAGCTCAACGTGAAACCCTTCAATTGCCGAAGCCGTCTGTTACCATGTGGACGCAACGACTGGAAAACATACCCACCGGCGTTTATAGCTATGTTGCAGAAGTGGATGGGAAAGTCGTGGGGAATATCGGTTTTCACCACTCTCAGCGCCCTAGAACAAGCCACTGCGCAAGTTTTGGGATTGGTGTACACGATGATTATCACGGCCTAGGAATCGGCAGTAAGCTAATTGAGACGATAATTGAACTTGCTGACAACTGGCTACAAATCAAACGAATTCAACTTGAAGTCAATGCTGACAACGAGAAAGCCATTGCGTGCTACAAGAAATTTGGTTTTGAAATCGAAGGGGAATGTAAGGCGGGCTCATTCCGAGATGGTGAGTACATCAATACCTATTATATGGCGCGAGTGATAGCTTAATTGGCGTCCCTTAAACGAATAGGCTTACCTATCTGGGTAAGCCTTAATTTGTTCTAGAGCTTTGATCGCTAGTCCTTCAGTATAAGGATTTATTTTCCAATGTTCTGGACTCCAGCCTTTTACAAAACGGTGAAAGTCAGCCCAGGCAACAGCAAACAACGGTCGCCAACTTTGCTCAATATGTTTGGCATCTAAATCCGGACGAAATAATCTCAACGCCTGCTTAAGGTGTTCAAAATATTCATCCAATATCCAATTCTCTTCTTTTGTACATTGCTCTGGCGATACAGCACTGCTCATAAATAGTGCGACATCTTTCATCGCGCAGCCCTGACCAACATATTGAAAGTCTACTGCCGCTGCAAACTTGCCATCAGAAGTAAAACAGAAGTTAGCCAACTTAGCATCGCCATGAACCAAGGTTTGGTAAGGAGCTTGGGTTAAGATCTTATCGATCTTTTGAGCTGCGCACCTTAGGTCCTCATCTGCCAGTGCCTCAAGTTCATCTGGCCTCGTGTCCAAGTGCCAATAAGTACCTTTATCCCATAGCCCCTTATGTGGGCTTTCAATATGTTGCGCATGAAAATAGGCCAACCAACGAAGTGAAGCGCTTATATGGGTAGATTGTGCCTTGTCCACCACATCGACGTAGCCTAACTGGTGAAGATCTTCCATCACCAAAAGCCATTCCGAACCATGCTGTTTTACTAGCAAAGCCTTAGGAGCAGGACTATTTGAGCTACAAAGGTTGGCGTAAGCTTGATAGAAGTTCAATTCCACATGATAGGAGTGGAGCTTACGCTGATGAGAACGGTTGGTATTCCATCCTTTGGGGTGATGTTCTGGTTTTGGCAAACGAATATGCTTAATCACAATCGAGCTATCATCGACAGACAAGCGAACTAACTCGCCATACCCACCCCATAGAATTTGTAATACGTCGACTTGGTGAATCGATTCAAAACCTAGTTCTTTAATGATCGGAAGATAGTCTAGATGATTCATATTATGCAAGTAGATGGGCCCATTGAGGATTACGATTAAAATAGTGCACCACGTAACTGCAGACGGGCTTCACTTTTACAGCCATTTTCTCTAATTCAGGTAATAGCGCTTCCATCATGACTTTGCCATAACCCTTGCCTTGCAGTTCATCAGGAACACGAGTTGAGGTAATAACATAGACATCCTGTTCTATCGAAAATTTGATCACAGCGTATTGGTCAGACTCGAGGTGTACGCGAAACTGGTTCTCATTTGGTTCAAAAAGAAGCGAATGTGACATAATAACTCCTAGAATTGATAAGTAGTTCAAATAAATTATTCCATTGGGATTTGAACAAATAGTCATGCATAAATAGAATTTATAACAGTCTGAGCATTTAGACTTTAAGATTATCGATCCCTGCAAATAAAACATAACATGCAGGAATAACGGAGGCTAGATGGGAACCCAGGCAGTAGCGATGAAGGATCAGACTTTAAGTCCTTATAATAAACAAAGAAATGTCCTCTCAATTAACAGTGTTGACGCTCTTGCTATGATCGAGCACGGCGGTGAATTCACCATGAGTGTCGCCACCCCTGTCGGTCAAACTTTTCGATGTAAAACTGCATTTATTGGAACACACTCTGACAGCATCATTTTAGCTGAATTGCCTAAAGTCTCTGACGACGACCTCAACTTTTACTTCCAAGAAGGGTTCTGGATAACCGTACGGGCTATTTCGCCACGAGGTGAAGGGGCAATCATCCATTTTCGCAGTCAAATACAACACATACTGAAAGAACCAGTACCTATCGTCATGCTCTCTGTGCCGCAAACGATGCAAGTGTCTCAATTGCGTAAAGAGCCGCGCTTTGATGTCAACCTTGATGCTAAAGCTTGCGCTGACAATAGAAAGCTAGATTGTGAAATTCGAGACCTATCCAAAAGTGGTTGTCGATTTATTACTCCACCACTTAGCCGCTCATTTCAAGTTGGCGATGAGATTGCGCTTGTCGTTCAGCTAAAAACAGCTAAACAAATACAGTTTGAGCCTCTGTTTGGCACCATTTGCAACTTACAACGTTCAATGCATTACGCTAAATATGGTGTTCAATTTAATGAACCGGGTAAAGGCAATGCAAAGCAGCTTCTTGCACATCTCAAATTCGACGGCACTAAGCTCACCCTTCGTTGATTCGAATTAGTTGTTCAAATAAACAAAAACGCCCTGCTAATCTTAGCAGGGCGTTTTTCTTTTCAACTCTACGTTATCCGATAAAGGAGATGTAACCTTGTAGAATAATCAGGTTTACAATATCAATGAAGAACGCGCCAACAATTGGCACCACCATGAAAGCTTGTGGTGAAGGACCGAACTTATTGACCAAAGAACCCATGTTCATCACAGCCGTCGGCGTTGCACCTAAGCCAAAACCACAATGGCCACCTGAAATAACGGCTGCATCATAGTTTGACCCCATAACCTTGAAAGTAACAAAGTATGAGAAGATACCCAACACAATTGACTGCACGACTAAGATCACAAGGAATGGAATCGCCAAGTCAAAGATATTCCACAACTTTAAGCTCATTAGCGCCATCGCAAGGAAAAGCGAAAGAGAAACTGTACCAAGAATATCGACCGTTTCAGCATCCACTTTATGAGCTTTCGTTACCTCAAGCAGGTTAGTGATAAATACCCCAATAAACAGAGCATAAACAAAATCAGGGATCATTAACCAGTCGATTTCATAGCTCGATACCCATTGTTCAAGATACTTTGCACCCGTGACACAGATAAGCAAAATGAAAAGGACTTCGATAACCTTTTTAGCGGTTACTTTGTCTTCTTCATATTCGTTGTATGTCACCAGTTCAGGGAACTTTTCGTGTGTCTGTGTACCGCGACCATATTCCGACTCAAAGCCATTTTTATCGATCAGCTTCTGTGCAACAGGACTACCAATAATACCGCCAATAATCAGACCAAACGTCGCAGAAGCCATCGCAATTTCTAATGTATTGCTAATACCGTAAGTTTCTGAAAATGTCTGAGACCAAGCCGCACCCGTACCGTGTCCACCAGACAGAGTGATTGAACCTGCGATTAACCCCATAAGAGGGTCAAGCCCCAACGCCGTTGCTAGGGAAACGCCCACGCCATTTTGAATGACAATGTAGAATGACGCTACCGCTAAGAAGATAAAGACCTTAGCCCCACCTTTCATTAGCTGAGTATAATTGGCAGCCAAGCCAACAGTGCTAAAAAACATCAGCATAAATGTCTTCTGCAGTGGCAGAGAAAACTGAAGATCGATCCCCTTAAAATGCATAGCTGTAATGACAACAGCCACAATCAATCCACCGACAATGGGTTCAGGTATGTTGAACTTCTTCAGGACGGGTAGTTTAGAATTTACAAAGTGACCCAAGAATAGAACGCTGATAGCGATTAAGAAAGATTCTAGTGGTCCAATTGAAATTATCTGATTCATATAACCTCTTAATTGTTTGTCACTCATCTTCCCTAACGAGTTAGAGCCTTAGTTTAGGCTCGCGCTTTAGTCGAGAATAGTCGCCTCTCGGCGGCAGTCTCCAGCGCAATTAGTCACATTTCTCTATTGAAAAATTTCCTCAATACAGTGGGCTACCCCACTCCATGTCACAGCAAATCCCTATAAATTTCGATAGGGTTCCGAAAAGAAAGCGGCCATTATTAATAAAAATGGGGCGATTTGTCGAGTATAGGCTGAAAAAACTTGTTTCAGCACAGTGTAAAGATAAATGTATCGAAGAGTCGCAACACTATGACAAAGGAGACAATTGGCTGCGTTTGTTGACCTAAACTCAAGGCAAAAAAATAGCCAATCGCAAAGTAGGCGATTGGCTTATATATTGTGTGAACAAATTACATTCACTAACAACGTCAGTTGGCTAGGTGACCCTCGGCTTAAGAAGGGTCGATTTATATTAAGCAGGAAGCGTGCCAACTTATAAAGGGCCTATTCTGATGATTTAGTCGCATTTTATAAGTGGTTTTTATTACCACAATGCAAAATGAAAATCGCAATTTGCAATTAATTGCAAATATATATAAAACTGCATTCTTATAAACACTTCTATCAGTTTATTTTTTCGTACTTTTTTATAGCCAGAGTAGATATACTCTCCCCACCTAAATTTACCAACTAAGTAGCATGAACTATTTTTCGACTTTTCTGAAAGGAATGGCGATGGGCGCCGCTGATGTCGTCCCTGGAGTCTCTGGCGGTACTATCGCGTTTATCACAGGCATTTACGACACATTATTAGAGAGTATTCGCCGTATTAACCCTAGCGTGCTAGGCATCTGGAAACGTGAAGGATTCAAAGCCGCATTCAACCACATAAACGGGTTTTTCTTGATTGCGCTGTTTGGTGGCGTATTAACCAGTATTGCAACATTAGCTAAGTTAATTTCTTGGCTGTTGGTTACTCACCCGATTCCAATCTGGTCATTCTTTTTTGGTTTAATTCTAGTTTCAGTGTTCCATATGCTGAAACAAATTGAACAACGCTCCATGAGCCGTTTGGTGTTCTTATTACTTGGTGTCGCATTCGCTTATAGTATTACGGTTCTTCAACCACTGCAGATGGACCCAACTAGCATCAATATTATCTTGGCTGGTGCTATCGCAATTTGTGCGATGATTCTCCCAGGTATCTCTGGTAGCTTCATTTTGCTATTGATTGGCATGTACACACCCGTATTAGGCGCAGTGAAGTCACTCGACATCCCTGTCATCATTTTGTTTATGTCTGGCTGTGTTATCGGTCTACTGAGCTTTTCACATGTACTCTCTTGGCTACTCAAGCGCTTTAGAGATTTTACTTTGATTTTCTTAACCGGTCTGATGATTGGCACACTGCCAAAGATCTGGCCTTGGAAGGAAACACTTACATGGCGTACAAACTCTAAAGGTGAGCAGGTTCCTCTAATCGAACAGAACTTGTCACCGTTTAATTTTGAGTCCATCACATCACAGCCAGCTCAACTTGGGATTGCCGTTGTGATGATGCTATGTGCAATCGCTCTAGTACTAGGTTTGGAGAAGTTTGCGGAAAATCGTGATATCTAATCTTCAGCAATAGATTCCAACAAAAAAGGCAATACCTAGGTATCGCCTTTTTTATTAGATTTATCTAAAAGGGCAATGATGCCCCTTTAACGCTTAAATTTACTCGTCATCCACTTTCGGTGCGACTTTCTTTTTCGGGATAAACACGCTGTCACCCACAGCCACATTTTGGTGGAAACTCTTATCACGCTTAACCGGTTTTTTCGGTGTCTTCTTCGCTTGAGGCTTAGCCGCTTTTGCTGTTTTCGCTTTGCCGCGGAAGTCAGGTTTACGCGGACGCAGGCCTTTAAACTTACCTTTTAGACCGTCTAGCTCAGAGAAACTCAGATCTTGCTGAAGATACGTTTCAACGCGTTTAAAGCTATCCCAGTCTTTAGGGCCAACTAACGAAACCGCATCACCTTTGTTACCTGCACGACCAGTACGACCCACTCGGTGTACATACTCTTCTGTGTGTTTAGGCATATCAAAGTTAATCACGTGCGTTACGTTTGCGATATCAAGGCCACGAGACGCTACATCTGTCGTCACAAGAATCTTAAATACCGCACGCTCAAATTGACTCATAATGGTATTGCGCTGAGTCTGATTCAAGTTACCACTTAGCGCGATCGCTTTAAGCTTTTTCTCGTTAAGCATATCAGTCAAACGATCGGTATCAGCACGAGTCGCAGTAAAGATAATCACCTGCTTGTATTCGGCCTCTTGAATTACGCGCTCAAGAATCGCCTCTTTGTGATCTAAGTGATCACACAAGTAGAATTTTTGCGTAATATCTTTGTGCTCTTCATTCGAAACACCTACGGCAATACGTTTTGGTGCATTCAGCATTTCAAATGCAATATCGTTCACTTCAGCATGATCCAATGTCGCTGAGAACATTAATGTTTGGCGACGACGGTGCTTAGCTGCATTGTGAATACGACGAAGTTCAGGAGCAAAACCCAAATCCAACATGCGATCCGCTTCATCTAGAACCAAGGTTTCTAAACCTTCTAGAAACAAAGAGCGATGTTCTAAGTGATCCGCTAAACGACCAGGAGTCGCGACGATAAACTTAGGGTACTTACGCAGTGCTTTCACTTGATCATTAAAGTTTTCACCACCAACAATCAAAGTCGCGTCATAAGACAGGCCAGCCAGCATAGTACGCAGCTCACCATATACTTGCTTTGCAAGTTCGCGAGTTGGAGCAAGAATCACAGCACGAGGATCTTTTGCAGAAAATGCCTTGCTCTTAAGTGACTTGTGCAGCATAGGAAGAACAAACGCAAGCGTTTTGCCAGAACCAGTCTTTGACGAGGCCAACAGGTCTTTACCAGCAATAGCTACTGGGATCGCTTTTTGTTGGATCTCTGTAGCTTTCTTAAAATCAAAGTGTTTCAAGGTTTTAAGTAAGCGGTTGTCTAAGCCTAAATCTTTAAAATGCAAAGTATTCTCCATCTGAGCGACAAGTATTTCCATTGGCTATGTTTTAACCAGCTGGAACATAAAAAATTAAAAACAGGCTATGATACCTACATTTGTCCAAAGTAGATAGTGATCACAGAAAATATAAGAATCATGGCCTATTTGCGCTTGATTTAATGACGGTTTATTGTGCAACCATTTCTCTCACTGATGAGACATAGGTCTACTTATTCGATAATTACTTAATTTTTTGGATTTTTTTGACTTTATACTGCTTTTGGAAGAATAGAATAAGCACTACACTATCCTCGTCACTATACGCAATAGAAGGTATAGGACAATTTATTGATACTTATTATGCAAGGAGTTCAATTATGAACAAAATGTTGATCGCAGCTGCAGCGTCTTCTGTACTATTACTAGCTGGTTGTGCTTCAGGTCCAGATGAAGCAACTACAGCTAAAATGGATGAGCTAAGCAACCAGGTTAGCCAACTAAGCCAAGACGTTCAAGCTCTTCAATCTGAAGTTCGTAAGTCTGGTGATGCAGCTATGTCAGCTCAAGAAGAAGCAGCACGTGCAAACGAGCGCATCGACAACATTGCTCAGTCTTACACTAAGTAATTACGTCCGCCTTCTATAAGAAAGGGTCTGCAAATGCAGACCCTTTCTTTTTTAATAATCTAAACGTTAAATTTCGTCTATAAATGTCGGGGCCACAATCTCTACAGGCACTCCGTTTTGAGCCAGAATCACCGCTTTTGCTTTAACATCCGAATGATCAAACTCTTCCAACCACCAACTCAGTTCTTGTGGAAGCGCTAAGCTTTTCTTCGAGCCGTCACTGCGTGTCAAAGGTTCATGAGCTTCAACAAAGACACTACGATCCGGTTCTAACGACACTTTAATTGGTTCATTGATCACTCTTACTTTTTCACCGAGTGTCACCTTCGGAAATAGCCAATCAATGTCTTTCGGATCCATTCGAATACAACCAGAACTCACCCGAAGACCGATACCGAAATCTTTGTTCGTACCATGAATCAGATAATCACCCGCACCATAGGCTAGGCGCAGTGCATATTCACCAAGTGGATTTTCTGGTCCGGCAGGTACAACCGCGGGTAGCTCAATACCTTTTGCCAAATACTCTTTACGAATCGATGCTGGCGGAGTCCAAGTCGGATTCGGACGTTTCTGGCTAATGGTCGTGGTCATTTCTGGCGTATCGCGCCCTACACGACCAATTCCGACAGGGAAAATATGCACTAAGTTCGAATCTGGCTGAAAGTAATATAAACGCAATTCAGCCAAATTAATTACGACACCTTCACGCTCAACATGAGGAAGAATGATCTGAGTGGGTATCGTTAGTACATAGCCCGCTTGCGGCAGAAAAGGATCAACCCCTTTATTCGCAGCCATCAAAGAAAGAAAACCTACATCATATTGCTTAGCAATCTCCGCAAGCGTCTCTCCTTCATCCACTTGGTGATACTGCGTACGTCCTACAATATTGCTGCCCTCGGGCGGGAGCTCATAGCTAGCTGCAAAAGCTTGAAAAGTAAAACAGCAGCTCAGCGCAATGAGTTTACGTAGCATTCATAATATCCTTAGCATCTTTGTAATTGGCTAAGGTTATCTCTCTTTGAACCTTGTGATCAACTATTGGCGACGGATATGACGCCTCTTTTACACGATTCCACTTCATTGGTTGATGAATATACTTCGCAGGTACATCGGCCAGTTCCGGTATCCAGCGGCGAACAAAGTCACCACTAGGATCAAATCGCTCTCCCTGTGTCGTAGGATTAAAGATGCGAAAATAAGGCTGGCCGTCGCACCCCGTTGATGCACACCATTGCCAACCTCCATTGTTTGCAGCATATTCACCATCAATCAGTTTACTCATGAAGTAAGCTTCACCAATACGCCAATCAACATGAAGATCTTTAATCAAGAAACTCGCAACAATCATTCTAAGACGGTTATGCATCCAGCCTGTTTGGTTCAACTGGCGCATTGCTGCATCAACAATTGGGTAACCTGTCTTGCCTTCCTTCCAAGCTGTAATGTACTCATCGCGATTTGGCCACATTAGCCTCTCTCCCCAAGAGAGAAAACAGCGACCTTTGCTTAGCTTGGGTTCAAAATGAAGCAGGTGTTGATAAAACTCACGCCAAATCAATTCACTTTGCCAAGTCTCCCTCCCTGCACTTAACGGTTGTATTTGTTGATACTCCACACGAGCCAAACACTGCCTAGCCGATAATGCGCCAATCGCCAAATAGGGAGATAAGCCACTTGTTCCCGATACCGCTGGGAAATCTCTTTGCTGCTTATAGTCGTCGACACCATCTTGTACAAACGAACGTAAGCGCCTGATGATGGATGTGCTATCTACCGCGAACTCCTCACTTGAAATACGCGGATATGAAAATGCAGAGTGCTCCCCAAAAGTATCTTTGCTGGGTAAATCAACCATAGGAACAGTCACCGCCTTGGCTTTACGTACGTGTAAAGGCGTTGTCTGCATAGCTTTCAGGTACGCCTTTTTAAATGGCGTAAAGACTTTAAAGTAATCGCCTTTCTGGTTAACCACATCGCCCGGAGCCAAGTGGCATTTATCATCATGGCGATGCAAAGCGATGTTGCTATTAGAAAGCAGTAATTCAAGATGATTGTCTCGCTGGATCTCATCCCATTCATACTCTTTGTTAAGATGAACAGCTGTGATTTGCAAGCAATCAACCCAATCAGAAATCTGAATCGCGCTCGAAGCGTAATCATCGACTTCTGCATACAATAGCGGAATGTTAAGTTGCTCTAGCTCTGCTTTTAAACAAAATAATCGACGATAGATGAGATCGGCTTGTATCGGTGCAAGATGATGCTCGCGCCAAGTTTCAGGCGTAGCAATAAAAGCAGCCACAACACGCTCACCAGATTCAATGGCTGAAATCAACGCGGTGTTGTCGTCGACTCGCAGATCTCGTCGAAACCAAATAAGCCTCATAACGGTCAGGTTCCTGAGTTCAACAAGTCACACAACAAAACTTCACCATCAAATTGCTGCTTTAACTGCTCAATTTCAAGGTATTGCTGTTCGCCAATAGGACGAGAACTATAAATAGCAATCGACGAATAAAGTCCTGTTAGCTCAAACTTTACCAGACCAGCAAGGTCATCAATGTTGTCTAATATGGCCACGCTCCAGCCATCTTCTGATAGCGTCGCTGCCCAAAGACGGCCGTCGATATCTCTATCGTTGTCCATATTCAGTAACATACATTGCCCAAGGTGTGCCGCCTTGTTTTCAGCGTCAATAATAGATTCCAACTTGCTGACAAGTAATCCGATAAACAGAGACATTTGCAGAGACTGTTGGCTTCGTTTAACCAACCTTAATGACGACATTGCAGGCCGAACGAACTGTTTGATCACCACCTCTAACGGGTACTCTTTGACTACAGCATGAATCACAGACTCTGCCTGCGGTTTGTGCAGACGAGATAAAGCAGTTAACAGTGGCTCTACCTCTTCAAGTTGAGAATTCACTATATCTTGTGATGTGAGCTCATCATTTTCAGCCCGCAATAGCCCCTTCACCTTACCAATCGAGACGCCTTTATTTAGCCACGTTTGTACAAGGCGTATGGTCTCTATATCTTCATCACTATATAGACGGTGGCCTTTCTCTGTTCTCTGCGGCTGGATTAAATTATAACGCCTTTGCCAAGCTCTCAGCGTTACAGGCTTTACCCCAGTGGCTTCTGACACTTCTCTGATCGCATAATACTTCTTCTCACAATCCATAACGTAACCGCAGCTCCTGAGGATAAGGTTGGAAAAATTTTTGTTGTTGTAAATAACTGTCTGGATGACTAGATAAATAGTGTCGTATCAAGGTTAGCGGCGCTAGCAAAGGCAATAACCCCACGCGGTAATCATCAATCACTTGGCGGAGCTCTGCTTTGCTTTCTCGATTTAAATCACGCTTAAAGTAACCTTGTAGGTGCATTAGTACATTGGTGTTGTTCTTTCGACTCGCTCTGTGGGCCATTGCCTTCATTAACCCTAAGCGATACAGCTGGAAAAACTCTTGCAAATCGTACTCTTTAATATTGGCAACCAAACGCCCAAGTTCTTTGTACGATACAGGGTGGTGCGCCATTAGGGTTAACTTATAGCGAGAGTGAAATTCAACAATCGCGCCTCGAGTGATATTTTTACCCACCGATTGATAGAAGTCGTGCAAAGTGTAGATACGAGTAATGAAATTCTCTTTGAGCACCGGATCATTCAATCGCCCATCTTCTTCAATAGGAAGCCAAGGCATTTGCTTCATTAACTCAGCGGTATAAAGACCAATACCGATATTTTCAGCCCCTTTCTCCGTGTAGACTTTCACCCGCTCCATTCCACAGGTTGGTGATTTGGCACACACAATGTAACCACACAGCTCTTCGTCACTGAGCTGTTCTACCTTGCTTCTTGAATATTCGAGCATGGCATCAGTATGACGAATTGAGTTCTGCTTTGTTTCAACAAGTTCGATACGTTCTTCGTTAGACATCAAACGAATCGTTGGTCGGGGTACAGGCATACCCATACCCACTTCAGGACAAACTGAAACAAACTCAAAGTAGGGAGAAAGTTCTTTAACGACAAATTTACTCTGCTTGTGTCCGGAGTCGAACCGTACTTGCTCACCAACCACACAAGCACTCACTCCAATCTTAATTTCATTGTTCATTGTTCAGTCCTCTAAAGTAGCTGTACAAGATTTTAATTTGTATAAGTATTAGCATCTTTTTCATTACTTATACAAAATATATTTTTGTACACGTCACCTTTGAGTACGACAATAATAAATATTTCGATCACTTTGAGTAAGCAATCGTTTTTCCGAATCGATTGCATTACCACTTTCAACAAAAAACGTTATCAATAGTCACTAAAGCCGTGCATCAGGCTACTTTTGTGACATACTTCTCATGGTCAATGGGCTTATCTAGCTAGTATTGCCTCAACAGATTAAACAGAATCAACAAAATTGGTAATCAGCATTCTGACTAACCAATAAACTTGGAGTAACAACTATGGCAACCCCACATATTAACGCTCAACCAGGTGATTTCGCAGAAACTGTACTTATGCCAGGCGACCCGCTTCGTGCTAAATACATCGCAGAAACTTTCCTGGATGATGTAAAACAAGTTTGTGACGTTCGTAACATGTTTGGCTACACAGGTACTTACAAAGGTAAGAAAGTGTCTGTTATGGGCCACGGTATGGGTATCCCATCATGTTGTATCTACGTTCACGAGCTAATTGCAGAATACGGCGTTAAAAACGTAATTCGTGTTGGTAGCTGTGGTGCTGTACGTGATGACGTTAAACTGATGGACGTTGTTATCGGTATGGGCGCATCAACGGATTCTAAAGTAAACCGCATCCGTTTCAACAACCACGATTTCGCAGCAATTGCTGATTACGGCCTACTAGAAGAAGCTGTAAACCAAGCTCGAGCTCAAGAAGTACCAGTAAAAGTTGGTAACGTATTCTCTGCAGACCTTTTCTACACACCTGAAGCTGACATCTTCGAGAAGATGGAAAAACTAGGCATCCTAGGTGTTGATATGGAAGCAGCTGGTATCTACGGTGTTGCAGCAGACCTTGGTGCTAAAGCGCTAACTATCCTGACCGTATCTGACCACATCATCCGTGGTGAGAAGCTAAGTTCTGAAGAGCGTCAAAAATCATTCAACGATATGATGAAAGTTGCTCTAGAAACAGCAATCAACATCTAATTTTATCCATATCGCTGCCGAGCCTCTGCTTGGCAGCCTGAATAATCCCGAGGGGGAGAATAGTGACAACTGGCAAACTGCCTCAGGAAGCGGATGGTTTACAGCTCAACTTTTGTAAAACATTGGCGTGTGACAACTTTGGATTGAGTGATGCACATCGTTACATCGTGCAACACGCGAACCCTAAGCGACCTGCGATGGTATGCCGTGAATGTGGCGCTTTCCCCCCCTTACTTAACAACCAAGAGGTTCTTAACGAACTTCATCGGTTGAGACACCTACACAGTGATGGCCTTCCTGCTTGTCGCAATGACGAGTGTGAAAACTTTGGCTTATCTGTTCATACCCACAAACACCTCTACCATGCTTTTGGCTACAGCGGCGATCGTCAACGCTATCGCTGTAAATGCTGCCAATCGACGTTTGTTGACAAATGGTCTGGGGCTAACAAGAAACTTCAATTCCAAGAAAACCTACTTGGTTTGCTCTTTATGGGTTACTCCGTAAGAGAAATCTGCCGCAAGTTAGAGATCAATCCAAAGACGTTTTATGACCACCTAGATCATATCGCTAGCCGTTGTCGTCGCAAATTGGCCATGTTCGATGCTCGATGGGTCAACCATGCGCAAAGCTACGAATTCGCGTCGCATTACATCCCACTGCAACCACAAAGTAACAATGGCGTGCTTTGGATTGCGACGGGCGAAGCGTACAGTGGCTATATTTTGTGCCAGCACGTGAACTATTCTGCTAAAGAAGAGCCAGTGGGAAGTGTCGATCACGACCCATACCAATTCCCAGCGCGTTTTGTATCACGCGAACATTCATCTGAAGCAAACATGCCGGTACCGCCTCCCTCTTCGATCCTGAAAGAAAGAATCGATCAGCAGTATCAAACTATCTTAGCTCGCGGCAATGTCGAAGACCCAATGGGCAATTTGTCCGTCTTTAACTACCCATCAAAAGGCGCACTCATTCGTCCTCCGTATACCTCTTACGCACACTTCTTACACGTATTGGATATGTGTCAAGAAGAGAGCCAAGTCTCTATCTTTCTGCCACAAGACCCGGTTTTACGTTCTGCAGCGCTCAGTGTCTGCTTACCACGCATTAAGCGCCAAAATATCGACTTAATGTACGTAGAAGAAGACAAAAACTGGCAGAGTGACAACGAGATCGACAAAATCGATATCGTACATATGGGATGGTGGCGAGACCGCTGGGCTATTAGTACCCAAGGTAATACATCAAAAGGGATTTGTTACCTCGCCGGAGAACATAACCAACCTAAACAATGGCTTCGTAAGGCATCTATTCAAAAAACGGCCTTCTATCAACAACGCTTTCAAACGCTATTTGAAAGCTTTATCAATGAACCTCGTCGTAAACTGCGCCCTGGTGGGCTCATGCCGATGCTAGATATCTTCCGCGCGTGGCACAATTTATGCTACCAAGATAAAAGCGGTAAGACAGCGGCACAGAATCTTGAGCTTACGCAGTCTCCTATGACACTTAGAGAGCTGCTTTCATAATTGTCAGTAATGTGACGAGTGCCCATAAACCGCTTGAGTTTTAATACTTTTAGTAGAGTTAAATTAACGGCTATTCTTATAATACCATTAGGGTTATAAATAGTGTTGCGGTAAGGGATTGATTCATTGGATAAAAGCCAAAAACTGTTAGAAATAGAGATAGATCAACTAAAGTCTCGCATCGAACAAGAGCCTGATAAGGTTCGTGCGATTGCTGAACAATGTGCTATCCGCTCTGCACAGATCCTCTATCCAGAAGGTGAAATCCAATGCTTGGTCATCATGTCTCGTTGTGCATGGAATACCATGGACTATCGCAAAGGTCTGAGGTTCATTAAAGAAGCTCATAGCAAACTCAATGCGCTAGACACCGACGATCTACTTCCAGAGATATTGCACATCCACGCACTCCATTATTGGGGACAAGCGAAATATTATTCAGCCCAACAATTCTGGATTAATGCTCTCGAACAGTCTGCGCTTGTCGATGAGGTAGAAATACAGCTTGAGGCTCTCATTGGCCTTGGTAACGTTTGGCGTATCACCCACGAATATCAACTTGCCAAAAGTACCCATGAGTTGGCCGTCACGGTCGCGAATAATACTAGAGTCAACTGGTTGGAAGGCAAAGCACGTATACTCCTTGCTTGGGATCACTACCTTCTCAATAATTACGTCGAGATGCTTTCCGTACTTGATGGCGCTGTTGAAGCACTAAAAGATCATCATGACAATACTTGGCAGGCGGAGATCTGGGACTTTCGTGGTTTAGCACTACTTGGATTAGAACGCTTAGAAGACGCGGAAGAGGCAACTAACAAGGCGCACTCGCTGGCGGTCAAGCACGACCTTCTGTGGATGAAAGCCCACTCTTACATCAGTCGAGCTAGGTTGGAGCTACTCAGAAAAAATCCGCAAAAAGCCTCTGAGCTTCTCAAAAATGCGGAGCAATCTGCAACAACGTTTGATAATGGCGAACTACTTTCTCAAATCTGCTTCCAGCAATCTCGCGTTGCAGAAGAGTGCGGTGAATTTAAAGTCGCTCTACAAGCATTTAAAAAATATCGTAAGCACTCCACTGAAATGTTGCGTGAGCAAACCGCAAGAGTCAGTAATGACAAAGCGCGCGCATCTAAACGCCAGTTGGAACAGCGTGCAAGAAAACTGATTAATCGCATTCGTGGACAGCACGAGTTCGACCCGGAAAAACACCTTAGCCAAATGGTGTCTGAAACCTATTGGTGGGAACAATTGGTCCTATTCAAGACGGAACTGAAGCGATCTAACCACGCCATAATCATGATTCAACACGCGGATTCTGGCTATTTAGATGTCTGTGCAGAAATTGCTCACTCACTATGTAACAAACAAGATTTACTCTCCCGTCTAAACAGTGAGCGGCTCGGTCTGCTGCTCGCTGATAAAGGAGATGAAGCACTCAACGTCTTCCAAGTATTGGCGAAAATGATCGAAATTTACCCATGGCACCGCAAAGGGCTCAATCAATCATTACCTAAAGTGATTTATCAAGACATTCTCTCGTTCCCATTCACTTTGGAACAACTCGAAGAAAACCAGCGACAGGAAGAGCAAAATGGAAGTTCTACTTAATAAGATTTCCGACTCCGGCTTAGATGCTTCCTCAGTCACTGGTGAAGAAGCGCTTATTTTTTGGAGCCACGTTCGTCAACATGTAGCCTCGACATCACAAGAAAAGGCACAATGTTTAATCATTAGTGCAGAGTTTCGCAGTGAACTTAAGCAACCAATGACCAGCATTGAAGAGCTAAGGGAAGCGCTTGGCTTACTTACGCTACCAGAAGACGCAGAACTCATTCTTGAAGTACGCAATAGCCTTGCTGATCGCTTGGTTGAAAGTGGTGACTACAGCGGAGCGCTAAACGAATATATCTCGTCATCAACAATCGCTGTCGACAATAGTTTTATAGATGAGTATGTTTTGGCCGTCTTAGGTATGGGTAATCTGTGTGATGCTTATGGCGATCATAACCGCGCTCTACGCTACTACCAAAAAATAGACAGTATTGATCACGCAATCAGTAGCCGTTCACTTCGCCTTCGTTATAAGCTTTACATGCTCTCTTGCTATATAGAGCTAAACCGTTTTACCGCAGCGCAGGATTTGATTAAAGAGTGCGAAGAGCTGAGTATTTTGGTCAGTGACAAAGTACTCGCGGGCCAAATCCTTCTCTATCAAGCAAAACTATACCGACACGAAAAGCGTGTGGATTTAGCGATGCAATCTCTTGGCAATGTACAGTATTCGTCAGGAAACATTCACTCTGTTTGGCTATCGAATATGATTCGCCTAGAGCTTGCTCATTGCTTGACTAAATGTGACAAGGCACATTGGGCGAATTGGGTTTTAGAAGCGGCTCATCGAAGAATCAACAAATACGCTTCGCCGATCTTAAACTTGCAGTTATGTAATTCTCTGGCCGAGATATACGAACAACAAGATGACTATGCACGCTCGCTTGATTACCAAAAACGGGCTTTTCGAATTGAAAGCGATCTAATGAAACGCGTGCCAATTGGTGAACTTGGAGCGAGCCAACTACGTCGCCTTTCGCGCTTTGAACTGCAACTCAAACTGATTCTATCAGAAATCGAAAATCGCGAGTTGAAAGAAACAACAGAGAATCAAAAGCATACTGTGGCGCAGTTACAGCAAGACGTCTTTACTGACCCGTTAACAAAACTGCACAACCGCCGTTGGCTTGACGTCAAACTAAAAGATCTCTTGCTGCATGATGTGCCATTTGCGCTTATGGTTATCGACATCGACCACTTTAAGTCCATTAACGATGAGTTAAGTCACTTAGTGGGGGATAAGGCGATCGTCAATGTTTCTTCTGAGCTTTCAACTTACTTCAAATTTCGCGGGGCATCTTGCGTCCGCTTTGGTGGAGAAGAATTTTTGGTCATTCTCGAACGTTCCACCATAGAACAAGCAGAAATGCATGCTGAAACGTACCGCGAACGAATCTTTAATTTCGGCTGGCGAGATATCCTCGGTGAGCGTGGTTTAACCGTAAGTGTCGGGATTACATTACACCGTGAAGGTGAAAATACTCAACGTACTTTCTATCGTGCAGATAAAGCCCTCTATCGAGCCAAAGCCAACGGTCGAAACCAAGTTTGTACTGAGTAAAATGTGGCTTTCCACTTAAGAGCATCACTTATAAGTGATGCTCTTATTCATTGAATAAAGAATAAAGATATCCCACCAATTGCCGCCAATGTGCCCAGTGCACTTTTTACCGTGACCTTCTCACCTTTAAACAAATAAATTAACAACATGAACAATGGACTTGTAGCGATAAGTGTTTGAGCGATTGCTGGATTTGCGTGCTTAAGGGCGATTTGCTGCAACCACAACGCCAAAAATGTTCCAACAAAAATCGCAGCGAGTAGCCATAAGAAAGAGGGGCGAGTGAGTTCCCGTACATGCTGTTTTATATCAGCAAAAGGGCGTTTTTCAATAAACTGAATAACCACAGCCACAGCGAGTACACCAACAGAAAGGCGAATCAAAGCACCAAGCAATGGCGGTAGATCGCCCGCCACCAGCGCATAGTGAGAAATAACCACACCCGAAGCTTGGCAAACACTGGCGAGTAATCCGTAGCCTATACCCACCCAATTCGCCTTACTTGGATTCACCGCATCTGGCTGAAAGATGACGAATGTCACGGCTAACGTAGTGATCAAAACACCTAACCAGCCCTGCATTGATAACACCGAACCCAAAGCAACTAGAGCTAGCACACCAGAAAGAGGGGGTGCCAATGATTCTAATAATAAGGTTTTGTTCGCCCCTATCCGTTTGAGTGAGGCGAAGTAGGCGCTGTCACCAATCGCAATACCAATCACTCCAGAAATGGCTAGAACCACTAAATGCGTTGTTTCTATCGAGGATTCCGGCATTGCACCAAACGGTAAAACCACTAACATCATCAATGAAGCAATACACCCCTTGAGTATGTTGAGCTGCATAGCTGTAAACCGATGGCTAAATTGGCTGTATATCCATGTTGCTAGTGCCCAGACAATTGCCGCACAAATGGCTGCTATCTCTCCTTGAAATGCCATATTGCCTCTCTGTTAATGATTAAAATATTAATTGAGAAGTGTAACCAAAATTTGTCTAATTTGTTGTTTTTATTTCTATACTTTACCAGCAAAGCACCGTACGATTTAATTTCTGGATATTCACAACAAGGATGTAGCTATGTTTTTGGATTACTTCGCGCTCGGTCTACTGGTTTTTGTTGCGCTAGTTATCTTCTACGGCATTATCGTCATTCACGATATTCCCTATGAAATAGCAAAAGAACGTGAGCACCCCCATCAAGACGCCATTCATTATGCTGGCTGGGTTAGTCTCTTTACACTTCACGCCATTTGGCCGTTCCTATGGATTTGGGCCACACTCTGGCGCAAAGAGCGTGGCTGGGGCTTTCAAAAGCTCGAAGAAGAGCAGCATGATATTCATCATCGTGTCGATACTCTTATCGACCAAGTGTCACAGTTACAGCAAGAAATCGCACAACTAAAGGCAGACGCAGCGTCTAAACCCTCCGTTGCGCCATCATTAAATGTCGATCGTCACGAGGAGGAGCAGTAATGGATTTACTATTAATTCTGACGTACGCCGCTCTGTGTATCACTATATTTAAAGTCTTCAATATTCCACTCAACAAGTGGACAGTTCCAACTGCCGTTTTAGGTGGTGTTGTACTCGTGGGTACAATGATCTTATTGATGAACTACAATCACCCTTTCACTCAAGTCGGTAACCAAGTTTTCTCATCTACTCCTATTGTTTCTGGTGTGCGTGGCAAAGTTATCGAAGTACCGGTAGAGGCAAACAAACCACTACATAAAGGCGATGTTCTGTTCAAGATTGACCCTATTCCTTATGAAGCCGAAATCTCAAAACTTGAAGCTCAAATCAAAGAAGCGAGCCAAGGTGCATTAGGATTGGAGTCGAAACTTCAGGCAGCAAAAGCGACAGAAATCAAAGCCATAGCAGAGCGTGATAAAGCGCAGCGAGAGTTTGATCGCTACCAACGCGGATTTGATAAGGGCGCATTCACTGAGCAACAACTAGATACGCGTCGCCAAGCCTACAAAGCGACTCAAGCTGCTGTAGAGTCAGCCAAAGCAGGTGTAGAGCAAGCTGAACTCGCGTTAGATTCAGAAATTGGTGGCGAAAACACCACCGTAGCTCGACTCCTGGCTGAACTCCGTAAGGCTGAGTTCGATTTAGATCAAACGGTCGTACGAGCGCCAACCGATGGTTTTGCTACTCAACTTGCTTTACGTCCTGGGGTAATGGCCGTCCCTCTCCCACTCGCACCCGTGATGACCTTTGTCCACACGGAAGAGAAAATCTATACCGCAGCCTTCAGACAGAACTCGCTCCAGCGTTTAAAACCAGGCTACGAAGCAGAATTCTTATTCCGAGCATTGCCAGGTAAAGTATTCAAAGGTGAAGTCATTGACGTATTGCCTGCCATTGGTGAGAGTCAGTTCCAAGCACGAGGTTCACTACTAGGCACAGAAGCCTTACGAACCAGTGGTCGTGTCTTTGTCACTCTTAAAATCACCGATGATTTAGCTGAATACAACCTTCCGATGGGAACGGCGGTAGAAGTTGCGGTTTACTCAGATAGGTTTACTCATGTCTCTATTATGCGCAAAGTGTTGATTCGCATGAAGAGTTGGCAAAACTATCTCTACTTAGATCACTAATACTCTCAACAGGCCTCATTCGAGGCCTGTTTTTTTTCCTCCAAGAGCCCCCATTTCACTGGAAAGTTTCTTATACATAAAATCTTAGCCATCTAGATAGTTAGCTTTCCAATAGACAACTCAAAAGGTATAATCTGCGCCTTGTTTTCATTGGTGTATAAAATTCAACCAAAATAAGCACCTGTGAATATGTTCTTTAAAGATTTTATTTCCATTCTGCTCGCTGGTACCAAGCTTACCTGGGTTAAAAGAGTGGCTGCAATACAAAGGGTTATCTATGAATCTTTCTGCAAAAACTGTCGTCGTTATTGCGATTGGCGCTGCACTGTACGGAATTGGCGGTCTACCTATGTTTGGTATTCCCGTTTTTGCTAATACGACTCTAAAACCAGCTATGGCGGTTTTGGCGCTATTCTCCGTATTGTTTGGCCCAATTGTTGGCTTCCTTGTTGGCTTTATTGGCCATTGGGTTACGGACCTATTTGCAGGATGGGGCGTTTGGCTGACTTGGGTACTCGGCTCTGGCATCGTGGGCCTTATCATGGGATTCTACCCAACACTAACCAAAAACCGCCTAGAAAAAGGCCAACTAAACCGCAAAGATTTCTTCCTATTCGTTGTACTTGCTTTAGTAGGTAACATTGTAGGCTACGGTTGCTCTGCATTCTTAGATACCCTCTTATACGCAGAACCTTTTACTAAAGTCTTCACTCAGCTTTCAATTATTGCTGCGGGTAACACATTGCTGATCGCTGTTGTTGGCTACTTCATTTTGAAATCTGTTGCTAAGCGTAATGCACAAAGCCGTAATTTAACTGAGGCTTAATTATCAATGACAATTGAATTTTCTGACTTCTCTTTTAGATATGAGTCGCTGGACAAACCGACGCTAAAACATATCAATCTAAGGATAGAGAAAGGAGAGAAAATCGTCATTATCGGTCCAAGTGGTAGTGGAAAATCTACCCTTGGCCAATGTCTAAATGGACTCATTCCTCATTCGGTGAAAGGCGAAACATCTGGCCAACTGTCTATCAATGGTCATAACTGCGCCCAGTTAGAACTTCATCAAATGACAGAGCAAATCGGAACCGTACTGCAAGATACCGACAGCCAGTTTGTCGGTCTAAGCATTGGTGAAGATATTGCTTTTGCCCTAGAAAACCAGTTGATGTCCACTATCGACATGTTCCCAATCGTTAAGTCCACGGCTAAAATGGTCGAGCTAGAAACCATGCTTGACCGCTCCCCTCATGATTTATCTGGTGGACAAAAACAACGAGTTTCGCTGGCCGGAATTTTGGTTGACGATGTTGATACGCTGCTTTTTGATGAGCCACTAGCAGCACTCGATCCTAAAACTGGTCGCCGCACGATTGAAATCATTGACCAGCTACATCAGGAATCCGGTAAAACTATCATCATCATCGAGCACCGCTTAGAAGATGTGCTACATCGCCCAGTTGATCGCATTATTTTAATGGAGCAAGGTGAGATTGTTGCAGACATGACACCTGATGAACTGCTGGCTTCTCCTCTACTCGCGAAACATGGTATTCGCGAGCCATTGTACCTATCAGCAATGAAAGCGGCACAATGCTCATTGAATAGCACAGACAAAATTGCAGATTTATCGAAGATTTCATTGGAACAATTTAAGCCTCAATTTAGTCAATGGCAGGTAGCTACTAACTTAGCTTCGCATCATGATGTTAACGAAACACTCATTGATGTCACAGATCTGACCTACTCTTACGATGGCGAAAAAAATGCGCTAGAGGATGTTAATTTCACCATTCAGCGCGGCGAGTTTGTTTCTATCTTAGGTAAGAATGGTTCTGGTAAATCAACCATTACTAAACTGATCATGGGTGTGATAGAGCCTGATGCTGGTAACATCCACTTTGCAGGTCAGAACCTTCAACAACTTTCTATTTTTGAGCGTAGTCAGAAGATTGGGGTAGTCATGCAAAACCCTAACCACATGATCTCCCATCATATGATTTTTGATGAAATAGCGTTTGGTCTACGTAATAAAGGATTGAGCGAAGCTGAAGTGACACTAAAAGTTGAAGCGACACTTGAACTGTGTGGTTTAAGTAAATACCGTAATTGGCCAGTAGAGGCGTTAAGCTATGGTCAGAAAAAGCGAGTTACAATCGCCTCAATCCTTGTTCTAGAGCCAGAGCTTCTCATCCTTGATGAGCCGACCGCAGGCCAAGATTATCGCAACTACACGGCGATGTTGAACTTTATTCAAAAGCTCAACAAAGAATTGGGTATTACCGTCATTATCATCTCACACGATATGCATTTGGTTCTCGAATACACTCATCGCTCAATTGTGATTTCTGATAGCAAGCTGATTGCGGATGCGCCGATGACAGAAGTATTTAGCCAGCCACTGCTGCTTGATAAAGCGAATCTCACAACAACCAGCTTATATGAATTGGCAGATAGACTGGCCATCGAAGACAAAAACAACTTTATGCAGTACTTTATTCAGCTAGAGAGCCACGCCGCATGAAAGCTTCAAAGATGAAATTTGGTATCAACTATATTGATACCAAATCACCGCTACATGCACTCAATGGCATCACAAAATTTGCCCTGTTTATTGCCTGGGTTACAGTAGTCCTAACTACATTCGATCTTCGACTCATTGCTTTACTGATCATTGTAGGTCTTGGTTTACTAAAAATGACTCAAGTACCACTCAAAGTATATAAACCACTATTGATCGGCACAGCAAGTGTACTATCACTCAACGCTCTGTTTATGTTCTTGCTCGCGCCTGGACAAGGAACCGTGTTTATGGGCAGCAGTACCGTTTTACTGGAGCTACCGGCTGGGTACTCACTGACTCAAGAGACACTGTTTTATCTCGTCACGGTTACGCTCAAATACTTCAGTATGTTTCCTATTGCTCTCGTGTTTGTTTTTACTACTCACCCAACTGAGTTTGCCGCTAGCCTGAATAGAATTGGCGTACCATATAAGATTGCTTATGCAGTCAGCCTAACATTGCGCTATTTACCTGAAGTCAAAAACGATTTCGTTAATATTATGCATGCTCAGCAAGCTCGTGGTTTAGATATCTCAAAGAACACACCTCTATTCCAGCGTTTACAGAATGTAGCTAAAATTCTTGGCCCACTGATTTTCTCCAGTTTAGATAGAGCTGAAGAGATATCCAATGCCATGACATTAAGAGGATTTGGACGTCATAAAAGCCGAACTTGGTACAGCCTGAGACCACTCGCTCGTCAAGACAAATTACTGCTGACCGCCATTACATTGGTTGTCATCGCTGCGATTACCAAACGTGTAATAGACCAACAGCTATTCTGGTATCCTTTCTAAATAAAAGGCCTGACATTGAGTCAGGCCTTTTTCTTTGCGAAGACACAAAACATTAAGCAACCACAAGCATTCGAGTCCAGATAAGTATGAGCGCCAACGCAGCCAGAACCCATACGCCAGTTGCAAATGAAAGCGTCTCTACCAACGAAAATCGGAAACTAAAATAGTAAACCGCCAACAAGTAGCCAGCGTAAGGTACTAGCGAATACAAACCAAAAAGTGCCGTTTCACGAAGCGCTGCCATGTCTCTCTCAGTACCAACAATGAAATGCGCTATCAAAGCAAATGTTGGAAACAGCGGTACTAAGCCCGCGATATAGAAGTTCTTACTTTTTGAAAGCAACGCTATAAAAACAACCGCAGCTGCACCAATTAAACTCTTTAAGAACAGCGTTAACATACGTCGAACTAAGCCAGATTCAAAAACAGTTCGTCGTCTGACATGTATTTATGCTTTGGTCCAAGATTTCGTACATGCATGAACATAAAATCAGGAAAACCAGGCGCTATCAGATCATTAGGCTGCCATACAACACCACCGACAAAGACGTAACGCCCTTGCTTTTCCTCGCAGTGAAGTTCGTTATTTATCTCAGTCGATAGCTCAGGTCTGACTCCTTCGATCACACAAACAATTTGCCCCTTAGCTACCCCAACAACTCGTTTTACCAAGTTCGCTTTAATACCGCATTTCCAAGCTTGTCGAGTAGCCATTTCAAAACCATGTTTACGGACATTCTTGTGAATATTGACGATCAAATTCATAGTATTGGTCGACCCTTCTAAAAGACTACCTTCAGATTAGAGCCTGACTAAATAAAAAACGAGCGAGGATATAGGCCACTTTCTCACTAGATGAAAAACACCCTCAATGGACACCACATTACCGCCCTGCTCTCTGTAACCAATTGTTAACAAGATCTAAGTCACATGAATGGAAATAGATTGCCGTCCGGTTACACGAAATTTGGACATAAGTCCCATCAGCCTCTCTCAATTACCGATAAATTTATAAACACTAAATGACTTAAATGGGTCAAATTAAGAGAAGGCACTCGTAGAGGTATAAAATGAAAGAAGTCGATTTCAGGACAATAGACCGACTGTTTATCAAAATGTCGATTAACGATAAGTTTTGGGTAATTGTTACGCTATTTTTAATCACTGTTTCCGCGTTAGCTGGCAGCCGATACATAAGCACCCTAGATATTGCGAAACATGCTGAAGTGAACGCGGCGGAACGTCAACTAAAGACTATTCTATCCATAAGTTCACCAACGGACTTAACACAGATTGATGGACTTAAATCAACTCACGCAGTTTTACCCTCAGCGGTTAATGATGGTGTTGTCTCTGTTTATCAAACCTCAGCTGATGGCCAAGCGTATCAATTGACGGTTGACATTAACTCTCACCTCGAAAAAATCGAATCACAAGCCCTCACCACTTTCTTACTTAGCTATCTTTGGCTGATTCCTTTCGGTATTTTTTGTTATTGGGTCACCACATTTATTGGCGGTGCTCTATGGGTGCTTTACACCACAACGCAGAAGATAGGAGAAGGTGACTTAACCTCTCGCTTAGGCTTTCATCCAGGCCGTGATGAATTTGGAACAATTGGCTGCGCTCTTGATAAAGCGATGGATACGTTAAGTTCACTGGTTGACAACGTAAACCAAAGTACCGAAACACTCACTCAAACTTCCGCTACCTTCGAACAAGATATGAAGCAAAGCGAAACACAAGTTCGCAGCCAATATAGTTCTCTTGACTCTGTAGCAACAGCAATGGAGCAAATGACAGCTTCTGCACGTGAAGTATCAAACATTTCGCAACAAGCCACTCAACAAACCGAGAATGATGCTTTGCACATTGATGGCAGTTACAAACGCGTAATCTCGGCCATCAAAGAAATTGACACATTGTCCCAGTACATTGGCCAAACTGAACAATCAGTAACAAGCCTCAATGATAACACCACCCAAATTAATGAAGTCATTACCACGATTAACGCAATATCAGAACAGACGAATTTATTGGCGCTCAACGCAGCAATTGAAGCAGCGCGCGCGGGCGAGCAAGGACGAGGGTTTGCTGTGGTAGCAGATGAAGTACGAACATTAGCAAGCCGCACGCAAGCAGCAACCGTTGAAATTCAGGCCATGATTGAGAAGTTGCAGACAGAGAGCCACAGCATTGCTTCTATTACATCAAAAACCGTCTCACAAGCACAAACCAGCAGTGAATTAGTTGCAGCGATTGGTGAGGATGTTCAGTCGATTGCGAATTCGGCACAATCTCTCACTGACATGAGTATCCAAATCTCTACATCAGCAGAAGAACAGAGCGCTGTTGCAAACGATATAGCCTCTGAATTAACAGACATTCGTAGCCAATCTAACGCGTTACGTACTGTAGCGGAACAATCCTCATCGGGCGTCGAAAACCTGTCACAAACCGCTCTCTCTTTATCGCAAATACTCAAACAGTACCGTACTCAATAACAAATGCCCCCCGCGCAGGCAGGGGGCTTACTACCTACCAATAGCGTTCATAAAGAATATGACCACCCGTTTTTCGGCGATACTTTTCTAATCCCAAACTTTGCAGTACTGAAAGTGTTTCTTTGATCATCTCAGGGTTACCGCACAGCATGGTAAATGTCGTTTCTGCAGCTAAAGGTAAATCCAACTTATCTTGTAAAATACCTTGATCAATTAGCTGAGGAATTCGCCCATAAAGAGCAAAATCACTTTGTTCACGCGACACGATCGGTAGATATATCAGTCGTCCTTCATATTGCTTCACAAGTTGGTCAATTAGATATCGATAAACAAGATCTTTCTCATGTCTTACCGCGTGAACCAATACAATCTTCTCGCATCCAGGGCGAAAATTAATATCATCAAGCAGTGATAAGAATGGTCCAATACCTGTCCCAGTTGAAAAAAGCCACAAGTTTTGCGTCTGCTTTGGAATACTATTGAAAGTCAGATCACCAAACGCTTTATCTGCGACATAAATACTGTCACCTTCGCGTAGATTTTGTAATCGAGGAGAAAGCGCACCATTTGGGTTCGCTATAACTAAGAATTCCATCATGTCACTGCTGTTTAAAGGAGCATTAACAATTGAATAGGGGCGACTTATCAGCTTATTTGTTTCATCATACAACGCCAATTTAACGTATTGGCCAGCCTGAAATCGGACAGGGACACCATTAACACGTAAACTAAATAGCTCAGACGTCCAGTCAGTGCGGCGCTCAATATAAGCAAGAGAAAAACCATTGAGTGCTGTCATCACAGATCCTCCAAGTGGTTAACTATTTTTTAACTTACGCTTCTCATGCTGACAAGTAAAATCCCTAGTCAATCAAATCGTTAAGGATCACACTTTTTTAACATTTCAACAACTTACTAATACCACTTTCACTGTTATCGACTACTTTGCCCTTTAGTGATTCGCTCGCTTTACGATATACTGCGTCCCCTCATTCTGTCTCACTGATAATTTGTAATGAATAAGAGCTTACTTACCAACATTATTGCCTTAGCCCTACTTGCAGGCGGCTACCAAACCGACAACCAACTGGCTTTTTACGCAGGTCTTTTTGCCTTTTCTGGTGCAATTACCAACTGGTTAGCTATTCACATGCTATTCGAAAAGGTACCGGGACTTTATGGTTCAGGTGTGATTCCCTCACGTTTTGAAGAATTTAAAGCCGCAATAAAAACATTAATGATGGAGCAGTTCTTTACTCAAGAGAATATAGACAAATTCTTAAGCAAAGAGATGTCAGGAGGGCAATCACTCAACCTCGAGCCTATCGTCGCAAAAGTCGACTTCAACCCGACCTTTGACTCACTGGTTGAAGTCATTGGTAACTCGTCTTTCGGCGGCATGTTGGCGATGTTTGGAGGTACCGAGGCACTGCAGCCTCTCAAGCAACCCTTTGTTGAAAAGATGCAAGAGTCCATGGTTGAGATTAGCCAAAGTGATGTAATCAAAGAAGCGCTTAAAGAGCAGCTCGAAGCGCCTGCCATGATCGATGAGATAAAAACCAACGTTGAAAATATTATCGATCAGAGACTTAATGAACTCACACCTCAATTGGTTAAAGAGATTGTTCAGAAGATGATCAGAGAGCATTTAGGTTGGCTTGTGGTTTGGGGTGGTGTTTTTGGTGGTTTGATTGGTATCGCCTCCTCATTCGTGGCCTAATAGACACGTTAAAGGGAAGCCATGAGCTTCCCTTTTCTTTTTCAGCTTGTCATCAAATTACAGCTTACTGATCAAATCCGCGTTCACGCCAAAGCTGGTTTTGTGCTCTTCAATCACTACCTCGCTTCGAGTTTGAATCACACCAGGTAAAGTTCCCATCTTTGTCGACATAAACGCCTGATACGCTTTCATATCTTTCACTCTTACCTTAATCATGGTGTCAAAGTCACCTGACAATGAATAACATTCTTCAATTTCTGGCATGTCAGAAACTGCTTGAGCGAACTTATCAAAAATAGAAAAGCTAGTTTGATCGAGACGTATATGAATAAAGACTTGGACGTCTAAACCTAATTTCTCAGGGTTAAGTTCAGCATGATAGCCTTTGATGTAGCCTTCTTTTTCAAGACGTTTGACTCGGTCTGAGCAAGGAGAAGTGGTCAAGTTGACCTGTTTTGCCAATTCAACAATCGGCAGTCGTCCCTTGAGATTTAGGGTACGGAGGATCTCACGATCAATACGGTCTAAGTCCATTTAGTGCTCTTATTATTGGTTTAGATTAAGACCAATAATAAGCGAAACACCCACTAGAAACCTAGAGAGAGAGGTTTTTGATATCAGGTTTTGGTGGTTTGGTCACTTGGCTCTATGGCTAAGCAGCTTTGACACCAGAAAAATCATTGGAACTCACAATATCTGCTTGCGTATTACATACTCGGCAAAAGCTTTGTTTTTCCATCTTCATGTAATGCGCACCTTGAAATAGGGTCCCAAAAAAACAAGCTAGACTTTTCACCATCGACTGTTCATTGCCCTCACATCGCTTCATAACAACTTTGTGTGCTGTCATTTTATTGCAGCAATGGCAGTAAATCTGTGGCATCTCGCTCTCTCCCTAAATATGGTGTGGTTATTGATAGTGGACATATTTTTAATACCTTGGTTCCGAAGGCTCAAACTTAAGTTCACAAACTGTGAACCATGTTCAATAAATAGCCGCAAAATAAAAAAGCCCCTGAAACTTTATAGTTTCAAGGGCTTTCAATAACAATTTCGTAATTAGTCTAATTCAACAAGCTGTTTCTGATATTTAGCATGTTGAGCTTTAACTGACTCCTCAGGCTCACCTGTCATCAAACTCACACCGATGATTGAAAGAGTAGAGAAGATGATTCCCGGTACAATTTCGTACACATCAAACCAACCGCCACTTAGTTGCTTCCAAACGACGATGGTAATGCCACCAACGAGAATACCTGCAAGTGCACCGTTACGGTTCATACGAGACCAGTACAAGCTAAGAATAAGCGCCGGACCAAATGCAGCGCCAAAACCAGCCCACGCATATGACACCAAACCAAGAACTGAACTATCTGGAGTCATCGCCAATACAAGTGCAACAATCGAGATACCCACAACAGCAATACGACCAACCATCACAATCTCTTCTGATGAAGCATCTTGCTTAAACACTTGCTTATAGAAGTCTTCCGCCAATGCTGAAGAAGAAACCAATAGCTGGGAATCCGCTGTACTCATCACAGCCGCAAGAATCGCCGCAAGCAAGATACCCGCAATCACTGGATGGAACATTGAGTTCACAAGCAGCATGAAGATCTTCTCACCGTCATCAACGGTTACACCCGACTTAGTCACGTAAATTAGACCAACTACACCAACAAGCAGTGCGCCAATCATAGACAATGCAGTCCAGATAACAGCAATGCGACGAGCTGTTGTCAGATCTTTATTTGAACGAGAGGCTTTAAAACGCGCCAAGATATGCGGTTGACCAAAGTAACCAAGACCCCATGCAACAAGCGAGATAATCGCAATTGCTGACAATGGTTCACCTTTCGAGTCGTTCCATAGTGTCAGTAGCTCAGGGTTAATTGTTTCTAGCTGACCAGTTAGATCGCTAAAACCACCTTCCATTGCTGCAATCGGAACAATCAATAGTGCTGCCGCCATCAACAGGCCTTGCACTAAATCAGTCCAAGAGACCGCAAGGAAACCACCAAATAAAGTGTACGAAACAACACAAACTGTGCCGATAATCACCGCTGTGGTGTAATCCAAACCAAAGACTGTCTCAAACAATTTGCCGCCAGCTACCAAGCCAGAACTTGTGTAGAAAAGGAAGAATAAAAGAATGAAGAAAGCAGAGATTACCTGAATCATCTTTGATTTATCATTGAAACGACGCGACAAGAACTCAGGAAGAGTCAGTGCATCCGTCGTAATGGAGTAAGTTCGTAGGCGTTTTGCGTTGATTAACCAGTTCAACCAAGTACCAACTAATAGACCACCGGCTAGCCAAAATGCCTCAATACCCGCTGCGTATGCATAACCCGGTAGACCAAGCAGCAACCAGCCACTCATATCAGATGCACCTGCAGAAAGCGCCGCAGGCCAAGGCCCTAACGAACGGCCACCCAAGAAATAATCTGATGAGTTCTTCGTTCGTTGATACGCAATTACGCCGATTGCAAGCATCAAAAGTAGATACGCAATAAACGTAGTTGTAATAGCAAAGCTATTTTCCATGTGATTTGTCCTCTTTTTAAAGATCGCCTTCCCTATATGCCCCTATCTGTAATTGTGTAATGTTGATAGGGGCGAGCACAGAAAAGGGTTAGTGGGTTTCGCTTCCAAGTTCTAACAAGGTCGCATTACCACCCACTGCTGTTATATTTATTGTTCGCGTTCGCTCAGTGATAAAGCGAAGCGATAAGTGCGGATCATGAGCTACCGGAATAGCCGCCAGATCCGTTTCTGAAACTAGGCCAACAATGGCACCTTCACGTTTCGAGAGTTGACGGTTGATACTAAGTTCAACCTCCGGATTACCAACATAACCAACACTACGTACATCTGACTCCAGCAGCTGATGATAAGCATCTAATGAGGCAAGCTGTACTAGGTTAGTTGGTAGAGAAGACTGCTTATAAGCAGCTTCAAGTTCTTTGCAAAACTCAGCATCATCACTGCAAAGAATGACGCTGTTGCCCGCGATCAGTGCCGCTGTCAGTTGAGAAACTACCGACTTCTGGGCTTGATTTGATTGGTCATTTTGAATAACAACAGCCACACCACGGCCTGCAGTATAAAGCTCGTTGGTTTCACCGGTTGGACCAACCAATTCGTGCGTTTCTGCAAGCAATGTGGATGCTTGCTCAATGTGGTAAGACACCACTGCTGCCAAAGGAGGCTGAGTCAAGTCAAGTGCCTGTTTAAAAGCAAGTACGCACTCACTTTTAGAATCAAAGTTTGTTAGGTTCCAATTTTCCCAAGCTGAAAAAGCATCAGAAAAACGAGTTACTTGATGAACCATAATGAATCTCCTGCTTAATCTTAAGAAAACTGTGTTTGAGTAAAGCGGAACAAGTAGTGTGGACCGCCCGCTTTAGGACCAGTACCAGAAAGGCCCTGACCACCAAACGGTTGGACACCAACAACAGCACCGACTTGATCACGGTTGATGTAGCAGTTGCCAACGCGGATGTGTTTCTCAATCCAACGGTAAGTCGTTTCGTTACGACTGTGGATACCCATTGTCAAACCAAAACCCGTGTTATTGATTTGATCGACGACTTGCGCTAACTCATTCGCCTTAAAACGAACGATGTGCAAGATAGGGCCAAACTGCTCTTCTTTTAAACAAGAGATGTCGCGAATCTCAAAAGCACTTGGAGCCACGAAGTCACCATGTTGATGCTCTTCAGAGAGTGCCAACTCAGCTACTTTCTTCTCTGTAGAAGTCATCAGCTCAATATGCTTAGTGAGTTTTGTTTTCGCTGTTGTATCGATTACAGGGCCAACATCTGTTGAGTGTAGATACGGTTTACCGACTGACAGCTCCTGCATTGCACCTTGAATCAATGAAATAATGCGATCAGCAATATCTTCTTGGACGTACAGTACACGTAGCGCACTACAACGTTGTCCTGCCGATGCAAATGCAGAGCGAATAACATCACGCACCACCTGTTCAGGGAGCGCGGTACTGTCGACGATCATTGCATTCTGACCGCCTGTTTCTGCAATAAATGGCACAGGAGCAGCATCGCGTGCCGCAAGCGTCTGATTGATACGCTGTGCAGTAGCTGTTGAACCAGTAAAGGCAACACCTGCGATGGCTGGGTGTGAAGTTAGCGCAGAGCCTATTTCTGCTCCGCGACCAGGAAGAAGTTGAACCGTACCAGCAGGGAAACCAGCTTCGTTCATCAACTCCATTGCGCGAGCCGCAATCAAGCTTGTTTGTTCTGCAGGTTTAGCCACAACGGTATTGCCAGCAATAAGAGCGGCAGTAACTTGACCTAAGAAAATCGCCAGCGGGAAGTTCCACGGACTAATACAAACAAACACACCACGGCCTTGGCGCGAAATCTGACGAGTCTCACCATCAAAGCCAGTGATCGTCAACTCACCTAAAGCATCCACTTGCTTCGCGTAGTAACGACAGAAATCAACCGCTTCTCGAACTTCATCAATGCTGTCGTGAATGGTTTTGCCAGCCTCTTGATGACAAATCGCAACCAACTCAGCTAGGTGATCTTCAAGAAGGTCTGCTAATTTCTCAAGCTTATCACCACGCTCTTTTGATGGCGTAGCTTGCCAAGCACCAAAGGCAGCTTGCGCACCTTCAATCGCTTCGGAAACATGATCAAGGCTTGCAAAAGCAACCTGACCAACTTGAATACGACGATCATACGGTGCAGTAACTGCTTCTACGTTCCTTCCTTCCTTGATCATGCTTTCGGCAAAACTCTGTCCATTGATGAACGGTGCCGCTGTCCATTGCGTATCAAGGAAACTTTCCACCTGTGCTTCAAATGGCTTCGCTTCGCTTTCCACATCAACGTTGACACCGATTGAGTTTTTGCGCTCAGGGAAGACTTCTGTTGGCAGTGGAATCTGGGTGTTATTCAGCGTGTCGAATGCTTTTAGCATATCAACAGGGTGTTGAGTCAGAGAGTCAACAGGACAACGCGCATCAACCAAACGGTGTACAAATGAACTGTTTGCGCCATTTTCTAGTAAACGGCGTACTAGATAAGGCAATAAATCTTTATGGCTACCTACAGGTGCATAAATGCGGACTGATTGCTTATAAGCTGCCATCGCGTGGTTATAAAGAGAATCTCCCATGCCGTGTAAACGTTGGAATTCGTAATCTTTATGTTTAGCCATTACAGCGATAGAAGTCACTGTCTGTGCGTTGTGGCTTGCAAACTGCGGGAAGATGTTGCCGCGAACATTGTCGCTTAATAGGAATTTCGCACACGCAAGGTAGGCAACGTCAGTCGCTTCTTTACGAGTGTAAACTGGGTAGTTATCGTAACCCGCTTGTTGTGACCACTTGATTTCGCTATCCCAGTACGCACCTTTCACTAAACGAAGAGGAATCAAGTCACCTTGCTCTTTCGCCAAGCCGTTTAGCCATACTAGAACAGGCAGTGCTCGTTTGGAGTAGGCTTGAATAACTAAGCCAAATTTGCCCCAACCTTTAACAAGATCGCTACGATATACCTGTTCGAACAACTTAAGGGATAACTCAAGGCGATCCGCTTCTTCTGCATCAATGGTGATCGCTACATCAAGCTCAACCGCTCTACGAAGCAATTGCATCAAGGTATCGCTGAGTTCAGTCAAAACGCGCTGCTCATTTGCCACTTCATAACGTGGGTGCAGAGCAGAAAGCTTTATAGAAACCGATGGCGCTGGGCTGGTTTCTTTACCATATTGGTCGCGACCCACGGCTTCAATCGCCATTAGGTAGTCTTTGAAGTATTTATTTGCATCCGCAGTAGTCAGCGCCGCTTCACCTAACATGTCATATGAGTAGGTAAAACCGTTATCACGGTTAGAGCGACCATTTTTCTGCGCTTCAGCAATGCTGCGTCCCAATACAAATTGGTGCCCCATTACTTTCATCGCTTGATGCATTGCATTGCGAATCACTGGCTCAGACATTTTATTGACCAAGCGATTCACTGCACTTACCGGGCTTTGAGACTCTTCTTCAGATAGGCCAACAACCTTACCTGTCAGCATTAGGCCCCAAGTAGAAGCGTTGACGAAAACAGAGTCAGAGTTTTTCAGGTGTGATTTCCAATCCGCAACGCTGAGCTTGTCTCTAATCAAGGCATCTGCGGTTGCCGAGTCAGGAATACGCATTAGCGCTTCAGCCAAACACATCAACAAGATGCCTTCTTGCGTATCCAAGCTATATTCTAAAAGCAGCGCATCAATCATCTGGATAGATTTCTTATCTGCGCGGATAGCTTCAATTAGCTCGGTTGTCTTGCTGGCAATTTGCGCTTTCTCAGCGTCAGTTGGAATTGCCAAAGGTAACAACTGCTCTAGCCATTGTGACTCGTCCACCATGTATAGTGGCGAGATCAGTGACCAAAGTTTATCAAGCGGTTGCTCAACAAACTCAGCATTCAACACATCAGTTGCTGTAAACATGCGTTTTCCTCAATCTCACACCTGAAATTCGATCAGGTTTCCTACAATGGCCTGCAGTGTATTTTGAGCTTGAGAGGAATACTTGTCAAAAACTCCGAGTTTTTTGCTAAAAACTCTGTTTTTTAACAAAACAAAAACAGAGTCACACTCAAATAAGCAATATTATATTCGGAATATGTTTTCAGTTTTAACCAATTCGTTTCTTGTATACGGAAGGAGAGATGCCTTGAAGGCGAGAGAATGTATGCGTAAAGGTACTTTGACCAGAGAACCCTGTTAGCTCTGCAACCTGCCCTAGTGACAAGTTACCTTGTGCAATTAATTGCTTTGCCATATCAATACGCTTACCCAATACATATTGGTGAGGTGTAATACCCATTTGCTCTTTAAACAGGTTGTGAAATTGACTTTCTCCTAAAAAGACACTGCCCGCTAGTTGAGCAACTGAAATTTTGTGGCTTAAGTTTTGTTCGATGTAACGATCAATCGCGTCCAAATCAAAGCGAGACTCTTTACGTAAACTATCAAAAGCCGACATGTGACGATGCAATAGCGCGATCACCGTATCGTTACATGCACGACTCAGGAGCAAATCTTCAGGGCTCGATTGCATTTCACAAACCAGCATTTGAATCAGCTTTTGAATTTGGCCATCAAGCTGAAAATAGGTATCACGCTGATTGAGCTCGTTAAGTTTGTGCAACATCAGCGGGTCGTCATCACTCGGTCGCGGCATGTTAAGTACCAAAATGTCAGACTGACCGATAACCCCACCAAACGCGTGTCCGGAGCCTGAAGTAACAACACACCCCTGCCCTGGCCCAACCAAGTTCCCTTGGCCATTAACCTCAAATTCCGCATGTCCTTTAAGCCCAATGACCACCTGAGTATAACTGTGATCATGGCACTCCATATAAGAAGGTAAGGTGATCAACTCTGCTGGTTTCGGTGACAAAACATTCGCTGCATCAGGAGTAATTAGTGGCTTAGGTGGAAGATTCATAGTAACCCACGCGGAAGAGTAGCAATAAAGGCAAATGGTATAACAAAATTATAGATTATCGAAACAATACCCTCCCATAAGGAAGTCCATGCATATTAGCTTCTGACAACTTTTTGTTGAGAAGCAGTCACTTAATCGTTGCGGCTTGTTAACAACTCCGTCCGGAAGAATGATCAAGTGCACATTATTTACGGTCAATGTCACTTCTATAGGCGAAGTTATTTACAGAATCGGATTTCTTACTTGAATATTTCGGCAATACGCACAGAATGACGGGAGCACTTTCCTTATTTTCTCAAAACTTGTGATAGAATCGCAGGCTGAATTTAGCCAAGCGTGCTAAAAAGGACGAATAGATATCTCTGAAAGGCAACTAGCACAAAGGAGTGTCAACTGTTTGTCTTTGACATCGACCTATCGTTTTAGCCAACGGACTGATTAAATAGACCGAAAGCGATAGTTTGAGTTTTAGAGATTTGTGAATTAAATATTATTTGTTGCAGGGACTTATGAACAAACGTCGCATCCCAGCGTTACTATTAGCGCTAGCCCCTTTTTGGGTATCGACTTCAACATTTGCGGAAGAATCTGCCTCGTCAGACCCTGTTACCGCAATCGAAAGTAAAATAAAACATAAAGAATCTGAGCTTGATTCCGTTTCGACCGAATACAGCTTAGAAGCAGAACAATTACTGCAACTTCAGAATGAACAGAGCCGACTACAACGTAGTGAGCAAGAACTGATCAATAAACGTGATCGCGCTAAAACCGCACTGGACACCCAATATACTCGTCTTCTTGAAGATCCAGAGATTGATTTAGCGTCCTACCAAACGGAATATCGCCAGTCATGGGCAGCAGTGAAAGAGACGCAAAAATCTCTACTGGAAAACAAGCAAGCCATTTCGGAGAACGAAATGCGCGTGTCAAACGTTAAGCAAAAGCAAGCTCGTTTGAAATCAGAGTTTTCTTACTTAAAAGAGCAAAAAGTCGATGCTCGTGTTAAACGCCTTGATCGTGAATTACGTGATAGCAGCGTTCTGGAAACCAGCTATACGACAACTTGTTCAGCAACAATGACGCTTGGTGAATGTTCTAACCAAGGCCAATATCTTACTAAGCAAAAAGCCGTTAAGATCTTCAAATCTCAATTGCTCGATAGTTTGACTGAAGCTCATGTAGCAAAACAGTTTGCTAAAGATGTACAACTAAACGTCATCGTACAAGAGTCTCAAGTTGTCCGCTCTAGCTTTGAAGGAACTAACCAGTACTTCACTCAAATCCAAGCGCAGTTAAGAGCTCGCCCAGATAAAACCACGGCATGTAAGCTATTGAACGTGTCTAACCGTTACTGTTTGAAGAGTGCGAAGAAGAACAGTAATAAAAAAGTAGATAAAAGCTGGGTTAACGTGACCGTTCGTTCAGACCAATATGACGACGCAGTTACCATCAATGGTATTAGTTACGGTAGTACTCCAGTTGAAGTGGTACTACCAAAAGGTCAGCACCAAGTGACTGTTTCAAAGAATGGTTACCAGTCATACAACCGAATTATTACCATCAATTCGAACGATACTGTTTGGGTGAAGCTTCGTCCTAATGGATAAAACTGTCTAAAAGACCAACATATTTCACAAAGATGAAGAAAAACGCCACTTTGGCTCGAAGTTATCTAATGATAATTTGAGATCAAAGTGGCGTTTTCGTTTAGAATGAGTCAATTAACATAATTTTGGATGTAGAAGAAAGACAATGCGATTCGGTTTCTCGACCCTTTTGCTAGCATTATCTCCAAGCTTGATGGTGTCGTATGCTGTAGCACAAGAAGCGCCAAAATCATTGATGGAAATCGATGATCAAATTTTTACTAAGCATTCGGAGTTAGTGACTTTTGAGCAGTTCAGGGATGGACAACAAGATTTAGTCATTCAACAGCAAAGTGAAATTAAACGCCTAAAATCTGAGGCGGGCACACTCACAGCTAATTTTGATGCCGCAAAGGCGAAGCTCAAACGCGATTATCAGCGAATGATCAACGATCCTAATATTGACATCGCTACCTCTCAGCAAGCTTATCAAGACGCTTGGCAAGCGGTTAAAAACAACCAAGACCAAACACTTTCTGCTGAGCATCGTTTAACTGAGCTTGAAGCTGACCTTGCGACTAAGAAAGCTGAAATCAAAACCATCAGCCGATTAATTGAAAATCTTGAGTCTGCCAAGTATCGCGCGCGCGCAGAGCGTTTGGCTCAAGAGCTGAATCAATCGAAAAAAATCTCTGTTAGCTTCACAAATCGCTGTGCAGATTCAATGACGTTAGCTCAGTGTGAAAACCAGACTAAAGAGCTCGCATTGCAAAAAGCGGTGAAAGAGTTCCGTCTATCACTGCTTGAGAAGCTGTCAGAAACCAACGTTGTTAAAACCAATCTGCACAAAGCGTCTATCAACATCCACGTGTTGGATCACCAAACTCTTGAGAGTGGCTTTAGCGATGGTATGCGCTACCGCAGCTTAATGGATGTTGAGATGGAGTCTCGCCCAGGCAAAACAACGTCATGTCGTTTACTGGGACTTGATAAAAAATACTGTTTGAATGAAAGCCAAAACGCATCTAAACCTGCAATGCAGCAAGAAATCGCGTGGGTCAATGTATCAGTACGCTCTAATCTCTATGATGACCAAGTATTGATTGATGGTGTGTCCTATGGTTCAACCCCAGTAGAAGTTATGCTACCTGTCGGTGAACACACAATCTTGGTTGAGAAAGAAGGCTACTATCCATTTAGCAAAAGTGTCGATGTTGGCTCTGATTATTCACTACGTGCTGAGTTAAAAGAACGAACCAACAAACCACGTTCTGGTGATAAGTTTGCTGACTCTCTAGCGAACGGTGTCAAAGCACCTGAGATGATTACCGTTTTACCGGGCCAATACAAAGTCGGCCTCAATGCATCACAAAGTGTTAGCCTTGATCATGCTTTCGGTATTGGTGCTACGCCAGTTACGGTCAATCAATTCAAATCATTCGTTGAACAGACTAAATATCAAACGGACGCCGAGCTCAAGAAGACTTGTACCGCATTAGTAGATGGCGAAGTAACACCACTGTCGAAAAGCAGTTGGCAAACGCCTGGCTTTAAGCAATACCCGAATTCACCTGTAGTTTGTGTGAGCCAAAATGATGCGAAATCCTATGCAAAATGGCTGAGCAAACAAACGGGAGCGAAGTATCGCTTACCAACGGCTCAAGAGTGGGAAATTGCCGCTCGTGCTGGCAGCCAAGCTAAATATTGGTGGGGCAATAGCTTCGAAACAGGTAAAGCTAATACCGGTTGGAGTGGTACACCATGGTCTAACATCAGTACCGCGCCTGTTAGCGCATTCGCACCAAACAAACTAGGTATGTACGACGCGGTTGGTAATGTTTGGCAGTGGACGAATGGCTCTAGCGGTATCGCTAAAGGCGGTGCTTGGAACTTCTCTCCAGATATGGCGGCAGCGGATCAACAATTGATTCTCTCGACTTTCACAGCCTCTAACTACCTTGGTTTCCGAGTCGTTCGAGAACTGAACTAACTTCTAGCAATATTTCACTCAATTCATTGTTTACAGGGGGGATTTCCCCCCTTTTTTATTTCTAGTATCCACGTAATATCTCCTTAGAGTCGCTCAAATGCGAGCACTCGGTATCTATTGGTACCTCTATGCCCTTTTGGGTTATAGAACCTCTTCTACACGTCGACAAGAGTAATCTTGTGTTTGCCAGCCACCTTAGTGCCTGGCATTTTTTTATCGTACACAATAGAGCCTTTCGCTAAAATACCCAAGGTTGTTCCATAAGGCACATATAAAAAGTGAATCCGCATTTAGTCTCTCTATTTAGCCAGCTTCCAGGCTACTGGGGCTGTAAAGACCAAAACTCTAACTTTGTTTACGCTAATTTGGCATATGCTCAACTTATTGGATTAGATTCTCCTGAGCAGTGTACCGGGCTCAGTGACAGAGAAATGCCAAGTCCAACCTCGCGTTGCGCAGACGAGTTTCGCAACCAAGACAGTTATGTGATGGAAACGCAAACCGATCTGAAAGTTCTCGATATTCACCCGTATCCAGATGGTCGCTGGCGAGCCCACATTTTTACCAAAACCCCCTGGTATGATGATCACGGCAACGTTCAAGGGACGATTTTCTATGGGCAAGACTTATCAGATACCGCTATTTTAGAAGTTGGCCATTGGATATGCCGGGCAACAGGCCTGCCAAGTGATGAGAGGTTACAGTTAAAACCTAATAACAATACTTCGGCTCAAAAGCTCACTCCACGTGAATCTGAAGCACTCTTTCTGTTGTTGTATGGGAAAAAACCGTACTTTATTGCTCAGGTGATGAATATTTCGATTAAGACTCTAGAAAGCCATGTTGCGAGGTTAAGAGCTAAATTTGGCGCGCACACGAAAGCGCAGCTGATTGATATGGCTTTGGAACAAGGTTACGGTTCTTCTATTCCTCATACTCTGCTCAAGACACAAATTTCTGTTGCCCTAAATAGCAAATACGCCGCTTAAAGCGGCGTATTTATTTTCATTATGGAGCAAGGCGGTCAATGTGCCACTCTTCTTGTTCTTTAGAGAATAAGAACCGGTCGTGTAGGCGATGCTCGCCCCCTTGCCAAAACTCAATCGACGTCGGCTTAATACGAAAGCCCCCCCAGAAAGTAGGAACAGGAATTTCACCTTTTTCGAACTTCTGTTTCAGCTCTAAGAACTTACCTTCAAGCACACCACGAGCCGAGATTCGGCTACTCTGCTTACTTGCAATTGCAGCAAGTTGACTCTCTTTAGGTCGTGATGAGAAATACTTCATGTTCTCTACCACAGAGAGCTTCTCAGCAACGCCAGTGATATGAACCTGACGCTCCATCGGATGCCACGGGAAGTGCAGGCTAACTTTCGAGTTCACACCAATCTGTTCCGCTTTACGGCTACCTAAATTGGTATAGAAAACAAAACCCTGTTCATCAACATGCTTTAGGAGCACAATACGCTGAAATGGTTGACCAGTACTATCGACCGTCGCAACAGTCATGGCGGTCGGATCCGTGAGATTGACACTGATCGCTTGTTTTAACCAAAGGTCAAATTGAGCAATAGGATCGAGCAGAAGATCTTTTCTTCTCAGTCCACCTTTACTGTACTCTCGGCGAATATCTTCAAGTTCCATCTTATCTCCTGACGAATTTTTTGCTGATTGTGCGCTCTAATTCACTAGAACTCAAGTATGAACAGCGTTACAAAAGCTACACTCAATCTATATGCTGCTTTACTATCAAAAGTGAAAGGCTCAGAATGCGATTATTACAGCAAATTCTTAACATTTGTACCAGACAGTAATAAAATCAATAAAATAACTTCAAATTACAAGGATCACCAATGAGTAAGAGCAGTTATAACAAGCTTACTCCCACAGAGTTGGATTATGTCGATGATAAAACCGCGGCATTACTGCTGAATACCCCGAATAGTGCTCGAATCATGCTATGGGTAATGGTGATCTTTTTCGTTCTAGCGGGCGTGTGGGCCTCTTGGGCTCAAATTGATAAGGTCACCGTAGGCCAGGGTAAAGTGGTACCCTCTTCACAAATTCAAGTGGTACAAAACCTTGAAGGTGGTCTGATTAAAGATATCTTGGTCCGTGAAGGTCAGAAAGTCGAAAAAGGCCAGCAACTGCTACTAATTGATGACACACGTTTTCGTTCAGATTTTCGCGAACGTGAACAGCAAGTGGCCAACTTAACCGCGAGCGTTATGCAGCTCTCCGCTTCTATTACCAGTGTGGTGATCAACCAAGATTTCAACAATAAAAACTGGCAAAACAACGTTCAACTGAATTTCAATAAACTCGCCTTTCCTCCGCAATTGTCAGAACTCAAACCTAAACTGGTGGCTCGTCAACGTGCAGAGTACAAGCAAGACCTCAATAAGCTTAGCAACCAAATTTCAGTTATTGACCAACAAGTTAAACAAAAACAGCAAGACTTAGTTGAAATTCAAGCTCGGGTACGAAACCTTCGTGACAGCTACAACTTTGCAAAAAAAGAGCTGGATATTACCAAGCCTCTCGCGGATGAAGGTGTCGTCCCAAAAATTGAATTGTTGAAACTACAGCGCCAAGTCAACGATACGCGCAGAGAGTTAACCTCAAGTGAGCTAAAAATCCCTGTACTTCGGTCTGCTATACGTGAGGCGATGCTAAGCCGTATCGACGTAGCAGAGAAGTTCCGCTCAGAGCAGCAGGAAAAGCTTAACCAAGCGCAAGATAAATTGTCAGCGATGACAGAGTCTGCTGTTGGGTTAGAAGACCGCGTAAATCGTACTATCGTGACTTCTCCTGTGACAGGCACAGTCAAAACTCTCAACATCAATACGGTCGGAGGTGTTATTCAACCCGGTATGGATATTGTTGAGATTGTTCCCAGTGAAGATACGCTTTTGGTTGAAGCGAAAATTGCCCCACAAGATATCGCATTCTTACGCCCAGACTTAACCACTATCGTTAAATTTAGCGCGTATGACTTTACAAAATATGGCGGTCTTGAGGGAACACTTGAACATATCAGTGCGGATACAACCACAGATGAAGAAGGCAATAGTTTCTATGTAGTTCGTGTTCGCACTAAGGAAACCAGCCTAAATAAAGATGCCTCATTGCCTATAATTCCAGGTATGACTGCGTCCGTCGATATCATTACTGGCAAACGTACAGTGATGGAATATCTACTAAAACCAATTCTTGGTGCGCGTGATAACGCTTTGAAGGAGTAAAGTTCAATATCCATGAAGAACATGTTTTTGTTACTACAGTCGAAGCTTAGTCTGCATTGATGAAATATATCCTCGCAGTGCTGCTCATGCTGATCGCCTCAACCACTTCGTTTGCTCTGAATACCCAAGAGCAACGTTGGGTTGAGGCTGTGCGTAAAACATATGGCGATAGAGCCGCGCGACGTGTTGAAACATGGCGCAAAGAGATCTCTGCGTACAGATCACTCAGTGAGCGACAACAACTTACGGAAGTGAACCGCTTCTTTAATCAACTCAATTTCGTTAACGATGACAGGCTTTGGGGAAAAAATGATTATTGGGCTACACCTCTTGAGTTTCTCGGAAGTAATGCAGGAGACTGTGAAGACTTTACGATCGCTAAATACTTTTCGCTGTTAGAGCTTGGTGTCTCTGATCGAAAGCTCCGTTTAGTCTATGTAAAAGCTATCGAGCTTAATCAATTTCATATGGTTCTCGCCTATTACTCTAAGCCAAGCGCAGAGCCGATACTACTCGATAACATCAACCCAGAGATAAAACGCGCCTCGAAGCGCCGAGATCTGTTACCGATCTACAGTTTTAACGGTAAAAACCTTTGGTTAATGAAATCGAAACAAGGACAACTGGCAGGAAAATCATCCCGTTTAAGTCTATGGAATGATCTTCGTGCTCGCGAGAAATCGCTCAAACTTAATAAACCAATAGTCAATTATGATGAGTAGGCAATATGACGTTATATAAACAACTTGTCGCAGGAATGATTGCTGTTATCTTGATGCTACTAATATCCGTTTTTATCATCGAGTTTAATACCACGCGAAACAACTTGGTACAGCAACAACAGTCCGAAGTGAATAACACCATCAACACGGTAGGTTTGGCACTCGCCCCCTATCTTGAAGATAAAGATACGGTCGCCGTTGAGTCCGTGATCAATGCACTTTTTGACGGCAGTAGCTACTCGGTTGTTAGACTGATATTCCTTGATAGCGGTGAGGAAATACTTCGCTCATACCCAGTTAAGCCCAACAACGTGCCTAAGTGGTTTACTAACCTGCACTTATTCGACAAAATCCATGATCGCCGCGTCGTGACGAGTGGATGGATGCAACTCGCCGAAGTTGAAATTGTCAGCCACCCTGGAACTGCCTACGTCCAGTTGTGGATGGCGTTTGAACGCTTAGTCATTGCATTCTGTCTGATTATGTTGCTTGGTTTATTCTCTATCTCGTTCATCCTGAAACGAGCTCTTCGTCCACTTAACCTAATTGTGACGAAAATGGAGCAAGTCGCGCGCAACCAATTTGGTGACCCACTTCCGCGACCAAATACGCAAGATTTGATCTACGTCGTTGATGGCATCAATAGCATGTCAGCTCAGCTTGAAAAATCATTCAAAGCCCAAGCAAAAGAAGCCCAGCAACTGCGTGAGCGCGCCTATGTTGATCCGGTATCAAGCTTAGGTAACCGTGCTTACTACATGAGTCAATTGAGCTCTTGGCTAAACGAAGGTGGCTTTGGTGGCGTCGCGATTCTCGAAGCGAGCTTCATTCGTGAACTATACGATGAAAAAGGTTATGAGTTTGGTGATGGCATGGTCCGCGAATTAGCTGACCACCTAAAAGTGTCACTCACTTCACCGAATGTGACCCTTGCCCGTATCTCAACAGAAGAGTTTGGCTTCATCTTACCAAATATGGATGACACTGAACTTAAACTGATCGCCGACAGTATTGTCACCTACGTACAAGACATCAACTCAGATCCAACCGGCATGGCAACGTCTAGCATCTCACTCGGGGTTGTTCACAGCGAGACAGCGATGAACACAGGTGAAATTCTCACCATGCTTGATAACGCCTTAGCGACAGCTAAATCGAACCCTGAGCTCTCTTACGGCTACGTTTCAAGTGCCACTAGCGATAATTTGATGGGTAAACAGCAATGGAAGAGCTTGGTGGAAGAAGCCATCAGCAATGATTGGATCACTTTCCGCTTCCAGGCTGCCAACAACTCTTGGGGGCAAACTTATCACCGCGAAGTCTTTTCTGCGATTGAGAAAGACGATGAACGTTTCAGTGCTAACCAATACTTGTTCGCGCTAGAACAGCTCAATGCGAGCCACTTGTTTGATGAATACGTCATTGAGTCTATGGTGAAACGAATCAAAGAGGGTGAGATTGCAGAACCCGTTGCGATCAACATTTCACAATCGAGCATTTCGCAGCCAAGCTTCATCCGTTGGGTTACCCAGATCCTCAACAAAAACAAAGCGTGTGCTTCACTACTGCACTTTGAGATCCCAGAGAACTGCTTCATCAATGCCCCGCACCATACAGCGCTATTCTGTAATGCGATTCGCACCGCAGGCTCAGACTTTGGTGTTGATAACTATGGGCGTAATTTCCAGTCTTTGGACTACATTAACGAATTCCGTCCAGCTTACGTTAAGCTCGACTACCTATACACGCACCACTTAGATGATGAGAAGCAAAAATTCACGCTAACGTCGATCTCTAGAACTGCGCATAACTTAGGAATTAAGACCATTGCCTCACGTGTTGAAACTCAAACTCAGCTCGACTTCTTGTCTGAGCACTTTATTGAAGTCTTCCAAGGCTTCATTGTAGATAAATAGGATAAAGGCATAGCATGCAGGACCCGCTATTAAATTCGCTTATCTACGTGAGCCGCTACTATGGCTTAGCAAACTCACCAGAGGCTTTAATCAACGGCTTGCCATTAGCAGATGGCAAGCTGACTCCATTTCTTTTCCCACGCTCCGCTGAGCGTGCTGGCCTCGTTGCTAAAGAGAACCGTGCGCCACTGAACGAAATATCCCAACTTGTACTACCTGTCGTTTTACTATTAAAAAGTGGTGACGCCTGTGTGCTAAACAGCATCAGCGAAGACAAGACAGAAGTCGAAATCGTGACTGGCGATTCTGGGCTTGTACCCGTATCAATCAGTTGGAGCGACTTAGAAGAGCAGTATATTGGTCGCTATTTCCTGGTGAAAAAGCAGTTTCGTTACGACGAACGCTCTCCAGAAGTATTGAAGACCAAAGAAGGTCACTGGTTCTGGAGCACCATTTGGCAATCCAAGCACATTTACCGCGATGTGTTAATCGCCTCGATTCTGATTAACCTATTTGCAGTTGCCGCCCCCATGTTTACGCGCTTGGTCTATGACAAAGTGGTACCAAACTTAGCATTTGAAACCTTATGGGTTCTCGCCAGTGGTATCTTTGTTATCTTCCTATTCGACTTAGTGCTCAAACTAATGCGAAGCTACTTTATTGATGTTGCAGGGAAAAAGTCAGACATTCTGATCTCTTCCAAGCTGTTTAGTAAAGTAATGGGCATTCGAATGGAAGCCAGACCACCATCGGTCGGTGCATTTGCAAGGCACCTACAAGAGTTTGAATCGATTCGAGAGTTCTTTACTTCAGCGACCATTGGATCACTGATCGATTTACCTTTTGCGGTTCTATTCCTTGTCCTCATTTGGCTTATGGCCGGCAATCTGGTTATCGTACCTATTGTTGGTGTTCTGATTTTGGTGGTGTATTCGCTACTGATTCAAGGACCACTACGCCATACCATAGAAGAAGGCTCGCGTCTTGCATCGCAAAAGTACGCTAACTTAATTGAAAGTTTGGCTGGCTTAGAAACGGTCAAGCTGTTTGGCGCTCAAAGCCAATTCCAGTTCCGCTGGGAAGAGGCTGTTGCTCATATGGCGAACTGGAATATTAAGAGCCGCCGTATTACCGATGGCATTCAAAATACCGCTGGATTTGTTCAGCAGGCCTCAAACATCGGCATGATCATCTTAGGTGTCTACCTCATTGCGGAAGGTGAGCTCACCATGGGTGGTCTTATCGCAGCAACCATGTTGAGTGGCCGTGCGATTGGTCCGATGGTGCAACTCTCTTTACTATCGACTCGCTACAACCAAGCTAAGTCGTCAATGACCATCATTGATCAAGTGATGTCGATGCCTGACGAACAGGAAGAAGGTAAGCGCTACATCCACCGTCCAATCGTACACGGTAAGATTGAGCTCGATAAAGTGACCTTCCACTACCCAGACTCTCCAGTAGCCTCAGTACGAGATTTGAGTTTAACCATCAACCCAGGTGAAAAGGTAGCCGTCATTGGCCGAATTGGTTCTGGTAAAACGACCTTGGAACGCCTGATAATGGGTCTCTATCAACCGACGGAAGGCCATGTTAGAATTGATGATACCGATATCAAGCAGCTACACCATATCGATATCCGCCGCAATATTGGTTGTGTCCCTCAAGATAGCCAACTGTTCTATGGTTCGATTCGAGACAATATCACGCTAGGCCGCCCACTTGCCGACGACCGAGATGTCATGGATGCCGCCAACCGCGCGGGTGTCACAGTATTTACTCAGCAAGATCCTGCCGGTTTAGAACGCCAAGTCGGTGAAGGTGGTCAGTTACTTTCTGGCGGCCAACGTCAAGCAGTATCGATTGCTCGCTCATTGCTAGGGCGTCCACCGGTATTGCTGATGGACGAGCCAACCAGTGCAATGGATAACCGTTCTGAAATGCACATCAAGCAACAGTTAGCGCAATTGAAACCAAGTGAAACCTTGATTCTCATTACGCATAAAACATCAATGCTCGATGTTGTAGATCGTGTAATTGTAATGGAGAAAGGCTGCATCATCGCTGACGGGCCTAAGTCGGAAGTTTTGAATAGTCTGAAACAAGGTAAAGTTAGAGCGGTAAACTAACCTAACGATTCAAACAATTTCTAGTAAAACTAAAAAAGCCATTCAGAACTCTGAATGGCTTTTTGTTATTTGACTAGTGGAAGATTAGTTAGTCGAGCAACTTGCAGGACCTACTTCTTTCCACACTCCCCATTGACCTGACTTAGTTGGGTCGTCACCTTTAGTCCACCACTTCGCTTCCCAAACTTTACCAGCCCAAGAAACTTGGTTACCACCAGTGTAGACTGTGGCTGTATCCCAAAGGTCGCTACACAAATCAGTACCGGTTGATTTCTTAGCAACAACTACCGTCGTTGACGCAGATGCCGTTGCTTTACCATCACTTACTGTAACCGTAAAGGCTAACGAAGTATCTTGCGTATACTCAGCTGCAACGAAGCTTACTGTTGCGCCATCTACCGTTGCATTGATACCAGTAGGTACATCCCATGAATACGTCAGTGCGTCGTTGTCTGCATCTGTCGAAGCCGAAGCGTCAACAACCACTACATCACCCGCATTTACATTTGCAGGAGCCGTAATAGCCGCAACTGGCGCTTGGTTAACTGGCGGAAGATCTTTTGGATTCACCGTCACTGTAACAGTATCCGATGCCGTCGCACCTTCATTATCCGTTACCGTCAACTTAAAGCTTAATGTCTCAGCTTGAGCCACTTCCGCCACGTCAAAGCTCGCAGTTGCGCTTGCTGCACCCGTTAGTGTAACAGCCGTGCCCGCGACTTGAGTCCATTGGTAACTTGCAATTGAACCATCAGAGTCTTTCGACGCACTGCCATCTAGCGAAACTGAAGCAGGACCAACAACCGTTACATCCGCACCTGCATTGGCAGTAGGGACACGATTTTGCGGTGGACCACCAGCAAGACCTTCATGCATCGCATTTAGGATATCACCATTGTCCGCATCAATTTCCCAAGAGAATAAACCTGCTAAGCCAAGTGAACGTACATACGCCCCTTTCGCTTTCACAGAACGGTCATCATCAAAGGTAATCAACTCACCTGTTGAACGATTCCAGACCCAAGCCGCTTCAGCTTGATCATCATAACCATATTCAAAGCCGTTAACGCCTTGTTTATTGTCACCCAGCATGAAAGTTTTCACGCCTTTGTAATCAATAACGCCATCTTCCCAAACGCCTTGTTCAGTCGTACCCGTAAGTTTACCCGTACCCTTACCTGTCATTGGGTCGCTAGGATCCGTCAGCGTATCAGGCGTAACACCTTCCCAACCGCGGCCGTACATTGCTGCGCCTAAAACAAGTTTGTTCGCCGGAACACCCTGAGCTAGCAGAAGCTGAATACCGTTGTCAGACGTGTACGCTGGTCCTTTATACGGTTCACCGTTCTCATCTAGACCAGTACCATCACACTGACCAGGGCGCATAAATGAACCACAGTACAATGCAGTTTGGTGCCCTACTACGTTATTCCAACCACCGTAAAAATCGTATGTCATTGCAAAGATGTAATCCATGTATTGAATCGCTTCACCATAGTTCACATCTTCAATTTTATCGTGACCAACACCAATCGCAGATGTCAGTTCATAAGTACGACCGGTTTCCGCTTCTAACCCATCAAGCATCACGCGAAGCTCTTGCATCAAAGCGATGTATGCTGGGCCATCATTTACTGGGTCGCCTTTGTCTGCAGCAGCACCGCCACCACCAGGGAATTCCCAGTCAATATCAACACCATCGTAGAACTTCCAGGTTTTAAGGAACTTCTTCACTGAGGCAACAAATGTGTCACGGTTTGCCTTATCAACAAAATCGTAGAATGGATCAGACAGTGTCCAACCACCGATAGACGGGATGATTTTGAGATCAGGATTGCGCTGTTTTAGCGCCATCATCATTGCGTAGTTACCTTTAATTGGTGAACTATACTCATGACCAGCTTGAGCAAAACTCTTCTGATAAGCTGCCCAAGGGTCATGAATGACGACTTCATAGTCCGCCACACCCTGACAAGCCGTTTGCAGTGCATTGAAGCTATTACCACCAACTGACTTCACTGATTCGTTCGGGCCACACACAGGAATAAAGCCATAAAGAATGTGAGTTAGGTTATCAGCTGGAAGATTATCAACTGTGTAGTCACGGCCATAAATACCCCATTCAACAAAATAGGTACCCACGACAGTGTTTGGATCCGTGTTGTAGGATTTGTTGTTTGGATCCACATTCATGGTTAGCGGTTTAAGGTGAGAGCCATCCGTATCGGCAACCACAATTTCAACTGGCGCACTCGCACTACAGCCTGTTGCGTCACAAGCCTCAATCGTCATCTGGTAACGACCACCTTGGCCATATGTGAAGTTAGCAGCGGTTTGACTACCCGAGATTGGGCCACTCGCCACTTCAACACCATCAAAAAGGATTTTATAAGTATCACCAGTCGAACCACTCCACTGATTAAACTTAACGGTGATGTTTGCTTCGTCGAAGTATTTCACCATCTGGTTGTATCCAGAGGTGGTTTCCATCGCGAGTTCTATTTTTGAAAACTGTAGGTTATTCGAGCCATATACGTCGACGCTTGGCGCGGTAGGTGCTGCAATCGATGCGCCTGAAACGGCCATCGCAATGCTAGCGGCACACAAAGTAATACGATTCATATCTATTTCTCTCGTTCCTTGAAGTTCACTCTAAAGTCAGAGTTAAAGCTGTTCTTCTAAACTAACGAAGAACATCCCTTTCAGTATTTAAGAGACTTTTTTTTAGATGAAAAAAATAAAAGTGGTTTACGAGCCAAAGTCAGAATTCATATCTGTGTTAGCATTTTGTTGCATTGTAAATAGGATATTGAGTCAGACTTTATAAACTCATAGCACGACAGAAGAAACCGCAGACTTTGAGAGAAGGAACAGGATCTGTAACTAAATGAAAGCTCCTTGATAAAATAGATGACTGCTTCCTACCAGATGGCAGAAAGCAGTGATTTGAGTTTACTCAATCGACATTGTGACTATTTCGCTTTGAAGCGTGCAGTAAAGTGACGAAGAACCGGTGGCTCGTAGTCGAACGTTAACCCTTTAAGCTCATGTGCGCTCTCTTTCAATGCGATAATCGCATCGGCGATGTAGTCCATATGGTCATTGGTATAAACACGGCGTGGGATCGTCAATCTCATAAGTTCCAGTTCGGAGGCTTTTTGCTCACCGGTTTCAGGATCGCGACCAAGCAGCAAAGAGCCTATCTCTACCGCTCGCACACCAGCTTCTAGGTAAAGCGCATTACACAGCACTTGCGCAGGGAATTCATCGGCTGGGATATGAGGTAAGATTTTTGCTGCATCGACAAACACAGCATGGCCGCCCGTTGGGTACTGAATCGGGATACCAGCTTCACGTAAGCGTTCGCCTAAATATTGAACTTGGCTAATGCGATAATGTAGATAGTCTTCATCTGCCCCTTCATACAAACCGCGTGCAAGAGCTTCCATATCTCGCCCAGCCATACCGCCATATGTCACGAACCCTTCCATAGGTACACAGCGTGTCTGCACAGCTTGGAACAGTTCTTTGTGATCGCGGATACAACACATACCACCAATATTCACCATTGGGTCTTTCTTCGCAGACATGGTCAACATATCACCGTATTGATACATTTCGCGGATAATTTCTAAGATCGACTTATCTTGGTAACCTTCTTCACGCTGCTTAATAAAGTAGGCGTTTTCACAATAACGAGCAGAGTCAATCACGACTGGAATATCATTCTTAGTTGCGATCTCATACACCGCTCTCATATTTTCCATCGAGACTGGCTGACCACCAGAACTATTACAAGTCACTGTAGTTATAATGGCGCAGATATTCTTAGAGCCATACATATCAATGGTCTCTTGCAGCTTTTCTAAGTCGAAATTACCTTTCCAATCATAGGGTGTAGTGGTATCAAACGCGTGCTTATCGACCACATTGATCGCTTTACCGCCATTGAGCTCAATATGTCCCGCCGTGGTATCGAAGTGATAGTTGGAAATAAAGACTGGATCGGTGCCTCCACGGACTGCTCGCATACGCTCAATCAAAGCAGGGAATAGGATCTGTTCAGCACCGCGGCCTTGGTGAGCTGGCACAGTTAACTTGTAACCGAAGAAATGTTCAACGGCATCACATAGGTTGTAGTAGTTACGGCTACCCGCATATGACTCATCCCCCATCATTATGCCGGCCCACTGATTATCACTCATTGCACCTGTACCGGAGTCAGTCAGTAGATCGATATAAACATCGTCACTGCGTAATAAAAATGGATTTAAACCCGCTTCATTGAGCGCTTCGACACGATCTTGATAAGTGGTCATTTTGATCGGTTCAACCATTTTGATGCGGAAAGGTTCAGGGATACGTTTCATTTTAATTTCCTTTAAATAGCGCTATTTCTGCAGTTCATCTGCATAGGGATTGATTTCATTGATTCGAAAAGCGTTGGTGCGTGCACACCGAAGAAATTAAGAAGAGTGAGATTCTTTGCTCTGTAGAGAAAGGCAATAATCTAAGTTGTACCATGACGACAACACAGCTCGGCTGTCGTGCATCCATGTGCAATTCATCGCGTTGTCCTTATGTGAGTGCATAAACAAGTTTATAACATAAACAATTATCTTAGCCTTTAACGTGAAGCATAGCCCAAATTAAACAACCCTGCGTTCCGCTTACTTACGTCATGATGTGGTTAAATCTCAACGATACGACTGCCAGAAGATTGCATTCTTTATAGGAGCTAGGCAAAGTACAGCTACTACAAATCAGATGGCACTAACTATGAAAATCAAAGCATCTTTATTTGCGCTTGCAGCCCTAAGTACAAGTGGAATGGCACTCGCTGATGTCACTATCTCAGTACCCGACACGGTGGAAGTTTTACTCGCTAACGAAGCTAAGCCGAACATCAGTGGTGGCCTATTTGCTTCCCATAATACGCTAACGTTACCAGATGGCGAAAACCAAATTCTGTTCTTATACAAGCCTTACTTTACTCAAGGTAGTGATCGTATCATTATCGAAAGCGATCCTATCGTTGCTAAATTTATAGCCAACGACACTGAGCTCACTTTCGATTTCCCGACATACAGAAACCAGCGTGATGCCAAACAAAACATTAAATCAGCGCAGTGGCAGTTTTTAGATCAAGACAACCAAGCTGTTCAAGTTAAACAGGAGCAGTTGGCGAAAGAAGGCATGCAAATTGGCCGTAATTTCAAGCTAGAAATTGCTGAATACAATCGACATAACGGCGTTGCATCATTGAACAACACTGTAACGGCAGTCACTCTACCAGCCAATGTTGCTAGCGAAGATTTACAAGGTGAAAACACCGCAGAGCAAATGCTGCATTTTTGGTATGAAAAAGCTGATGCTGAAACCCAAGTTCGCTTTAAGCAGTTCTTGTTAGAACAGTAAGATATGACAAAATAAGATGTAAAATAGAACAGCCAGTTTTTAAACGCTGGCTGTTTCTTTTAAACTCTCGCCAATAGAAATCTGATAGCACTCGATGTCATGCTGCTGAAGACAATCAAACACAGTTGGATCTAACTTACCGTCTTCCACTAACTCTCCGAGAATCATCATCGTCTTAGACAAGGGCAATCCTTCTCGATACGGGCGTGATTGCGTCATTGCTTGAAACACATCAGCAACCGCAACGATGCGACTTGGTAAATCTAACTCCTGTGCCATTTTACCTAACGGATACCCTGAACCATCTAGTCGTTCATGATGATTTGCTGCCCATTCTATTACTTGGCGGCAATGGAACATTTTCAATAATGCTTGGCGCGTATCTGTCGCATGACGACGAATACAGACGTATTCTTCCTCCGTCAATAAATTGGGCTTGTGCAGAACATCGATCGGGGTTTTGAGTTTTCCAATATCATGCACTAACCCCGCTAAATAAAGCATGCGTTGAAAACGTTCCGAGTAGCCCAATTGGTGACCCAAAAACTCCGTGAGTTTTGCGACATTGCGCGAATGCTCAAAAGTAAAGGGACTTTTTGCATCTACAACTTGGGCAAAAAGTTCAGCCACAGATATGGTCTCTTCCAACGTTAAGTTCGCAGAGAAAAATGGAACAACAGGAAATCGATGCGCCAAGCTTTCAATATACCGAGAGTCCATTGAAAACCAAAAATCATCACTATCCAATAACTCAACCATATGTTGCACTTGGTTCGATTCAAACATAGTCGACGTATTCGCTAATAACTCGCTAGAGATAGTTTCACGACTTCGTTGAGTTACGTTCCCGAAATTATCTGGATAATAGTTGGCGTGAAGATAATCCACTCGGTCAGATAAAAATAACAGCGCCGCAAACTGCTTATCTTCATCAGAAAGTTCATTGTTTACTTCAAGTTCACACCACCAAGTATGGTGATACAAAATTGGCAGAGCTAAGGAAGACAGAGGCTCGCATGCTGTAAGCAGCTCATATCCTTTCATACAATGGCTAACTGTGTCTTTGGGCACCATAGTACTCAGTAACGCACTGCGTTCTTCTCGTTGAGTCACGCCGCAATCATGAATTAGCCCAAGAGAAAAAACGATTTGCGCTTGTTCTTCACTCCATCCCATGCGCTGAGCACAACGGTAAGCAATATAGGCAACGCGATGACCGTGATGTATGTCATCAACCCCGACCGCATCCAATGCACTTGCCATTTCAAACAACACCTGACGTAAGTCTATACTGACGTTATCAAGTGACACTTCCATATTATCCCGCACTAAGTAACCATTTATGAGTAATTATTAATAGCTAGGCGAGAGTAAACTAAAGCAGTAGATAAAAACCACATGAATGTGACGGTTATTTACAAAAGTGTGATTTATATAACGAGACTCAGTAATTACGTGCCACATCAATTGCCGCTATTTCGCTAGGGCATGGTCTTGCTAGACTAAGTTTGATAGTTTGATGTTTCATAACCAATCAAAAGGATTGTCATGTTTACTATTGCCATTGATGACGAACTCAAATTAGCACTAGTTCAAGAGTCTTTCGCGCCACATTACGTTGAGTTGTTATCCGAACAAAAAGAATACTTATCCCAATGGTTAGCTTGGCCTGCCTTTTGTCAATCCGAGCAAGACTTTAGACTTTTCATTCAGCGAATGCTACAAGAATATGCCGATGGTAAGTCGATGACTTGCGCGATTGTCTATCACGATAAAATCGTAGGCAATTGTAGCTTCAATACCATCAACCATGATACCAAGTGCGCCGAAGTGGGGTATTGGCTATCTAACGAGTATCAAGGCAAAGGTATTGTTACTCGCGTAGTAACAAAGCTAATCGGCATCGCTTTCAATGATCTTATGCTTGAAAAAGTCCAGCTTTCAGCCGCCAAAGATAACCTCGCCAGTCGTGCGGTTGCAGAACGGTGCGGCATGATCCTTGAGGGCATTGTCACCAACCGTGAAAAAATCGGCGAACGTATTTTGGATCATGCCATTTATGGAATACACAAATCCAATAGGCCTTAGTTTTTGATTTGACCGCCAGCACAGAATTATCTGTCGTCTCATGTATTTATCATGGCTAGATGTTAGGATTGCGACTTTATAAACTGACAGAGACTACCGTGCCTTCGTTTATTAAGATTGCGCTGATTGCTGGCGCACTAGCGACCGGTTTTTTCGCCGGAGATATCTACCAGTGGTTTCAAAGCCAACCAACTCAGATATCACTCGATGACTATTGCTTACTTTCAACTCAGCCTTGTACCCAAGATGACATCCGTATTGTTGTTGATAGAGACATCAGCCAGCCCCTTATTCCTACACAAATGACGGTGAATTGGCCAAGCACCGATTCTGAGCAACTGTTCCTCACTTTGAAAGGATACGAAATGGAGATGGGAACAGCGATTTTTAAATTGGTTAAAAATGATGCTGGCCAGTTTAGTGGCGAGATCATGTTACCAGTTTGCACATTAGAAGCCATGACATGGGTCGGTGAGCTTTCAGATGGTACGCAAACAATGAATGCAGCACTAAGGATGGAAAGATGAGTAAAAACTGGATACTAACCTTAATGGCAGCCTTCGTTTTAGGGTTTGGGATTAAAAGTTATTTTGATGCTCAGTCAACAGCCAAACGAAACACAGTTGGCTCAGAACAAACGATTCTGTTTGGAGAAGCCAATCGAGCAGTCGACATTTTTGATCTGAAAGATAACCGAATTCGAGTGGTCTACTTTGGCTTTACCCGCTGTCCAGATGTCTGTCCGACTTCTCTCGCCATGATGGCAGGTGCGCTTAACCAAGTTGATGATGAAACCAAAGCTCGTTTTCGTCCTATGTTCATTTCACTCGATCCTGAACGTGATGCCGCAGCGGACTCTTACAAATATGCTCAATATTTCCATCCTATGATAGAAGGGCTATCTGCGCCTCTTGACGTAACCGCCCCACTGGCTCATCGCTATGGTGTCATTTTCAGAAAAACAGAACTTGAAAACTCAGAATTAAAATACACCCTTGATCATAGTTCCTATTTTTACTTTCTAAAACCAGATGGCACACTCATAACCAAAGTGCCACACACGTTAACACCAGCACCTCTGGTTGAAGCGTTCAATACCATTACTTCAGAAGGAAAATAACATGAAGTTGAAAGCACTTCTTCTTGCCACTTTGGTACTTAGCCCAATTGCCCACGCTAAAATGGATATCATGGCGCACCATGCTTATGCTCGTGCAACCCCACCAAATGCGGCAACTAGCGCCGTTTTTGCTGAAATCATGAATCGTGGTGATAGCGATCGCTTTATTGTCTCTGCAACAACAGACGCCGCAGAAAAAGTTGAGTTGCATGATGTAATTAAAGAAGGCGATGTAATGAAGATGCGCCAAGTAGACCGAATCAAAGTTCCAGCTAATGGAAGCGTTGAACTTAAACCAGGCAGCTTACACATCATGCTGTTTGACTTAAAGAAACCATTAGTGGAAGGTGAAAAGATTGACGTTCAAGTTACCTTTGCCAATGGCCAAAAACAAACATTCGCAGCACCAATCAAGAAAGTGATGAGCGGAATGAAACATAAGCATTGATCTTCCCCGCTTTAAATAACAATAAAGGGAGCTAAGGCTCCCTTTATTGTTATTTAAAGAAACAGCAAAACAACATAATATTCACATCACATATTAAATCTTAATTTTTCCTGCTAATTTTCAATTAAATCTAGACACAATATTTCATCACGCTAGTATACCTTGCTCAGTTTGAGATAACTGAAATCACTATAATTCTATAAATTGATTCATTTCAGGGATAACTATGCAACACAACTCACTTTTTGCTCGTCTCGCTCGCGGCAATCTGGTTTTGCAAATCCTAGCTGGTATCATTCTTGGTGTCGGCTTAGCGATTATTGCTCCAGAGTCTGCGAAAGATGCGGGAATGCTTGGAAGCTTGTTCGTCGGCGCACTTAAAGCAGTCGCTCCTATCTTAGTTTTTATTCTGGTCGCGGCCTCAATCGCAAACCAAAAGAAAAACCAGCATACATATATGCGCCCAATCGTGGTTCTTTACCTTTTCGGTACGCTTACCGCAGCTTTGACTGCTGTCGTACTTAGCTTCCTATTCCCAACCACATTAACGCTAGTATCTGGTGCTGAAGGCACGACCCCACCACAAGGCATTGCTGAAGTCATGAACACACTTCTGTTCAAACTTGTCGATAACCCTGTGAATGCACTGATGAGCGCGAACTACATTGGTATTCTTGCTTGGGCTGTTGGTCTTGGTCTTGCGCTTCACCACGCTTCTGCAACAACCAAAGCAGTATTTGAAGATCTTAGCCACGGCGTTTCTCAGATCGTTCGTTTTATTATTCGTTTAGCACCGTTTGGCATCTTTGGCCTTGTTGCATCAACACTCGCAACAACGGGCTTTGATGCACTAGCAGGTTATGCACACCTTCTGGCAGTGCTGCTTGGTTCAATGGCCATAATTGCCCTCGTGGTCAATCCAATCATAGTATTGGTGAAGACAGGCGAAAACCCTTACCCATTGGTATTCCAATGCCTGCGTGAAAGTGGTGTAACGGCATTCTTTACTCGTTCAAGTGCCGCGAACATCCCAGTAAACATGGCATTGTGTGAAAAGCTAAAGCTAGATGAGGATACTTATTCTGTTTCTATTCCTCTAGGCGCGACTATCAACATGGCTGGTGCTGCGATCACGATTACAACGCTAACACTAGCGGCTGTGCACACCATGGGTATTGAGATTGATCTGTTGACGGCTCTACTGCTTAGCCTAGTAGCAGCGGTGTCGGCATGTGGTGCATCTGGTGTGGCAGGCGGTTCTCTACTGCTTATCCCACTGGCATGTGGCCTGTTTGGTATTCCAAATGAAATCGCGATGCAAGTTGTGGCGGTTGGCTTTATTATCGGTGTGGTGCAAGACTCAGCCGAAACTGCACTCAACAGCTCAACAGACGTTGTATTCACTGCAGCCGTTTGTAAGTCTAAGCAAAAGCAAGCTAAAGCTTAATCTAACAGAGCAATGTATGAACCTAAAAAAGGCCTCTAAATTAGAGGCCTTTTTTTAATGCTTGTCCATTGGAGATTGACTGAAATCGACTTTCTCCGCCACCACTTCAGATTTGGGGCTTTCTACTAGGGTTTCGGAAGTCTCTTCACCACTCGTCTCCATCGGCTGTTCGTTTGTAGCAACTGATTGTTCCAATAGTGGCACATCACGCTTGTATAGCTTATTTAGTGCTTTAATGATGGAGTGTTTTCCGACTTTATTCTCTCTAATCTTCTTCATCATTGGTTTGCTGAGGCCTTGTAACCCCACAACTGTATCAACGCCAATATTCAAAGCGACTCTATCTCGCAGTCCTTTGGCGCGTTCATAGCCCAATTGACTAGCAAGAAACAGCCATATATAAGCAATGGCACTACCATTAGGTCGAAAATCCATCCATGCTTCACCTGCTGCATACATGGCTTCAAGGTGACCTTTCTCAGCGGCCCTTTCGAGCCAATAACATCCTTTTGCGTGATCAGCAGAAACACCTAAACCGTTAATGTAGCTCAAACCCAACTTCATTCGGCCTTCATTGCTACGGAGCTGCGCTGCGACTCGGTAATACTCAATCGATTTAGTCGCATCCACATGAGAGTTACTGTCTGATATCCACCAATCCCCCAAAAACAGCATCGCATCAATATAGCCCTGTGCAGCAGCTGCTTCCATGACCTGAATGGCTTTAAATTGGTCTTGCTCTGTACCGCGGCCATGAAAAAGCGCTACACCCATTTCAAATTTATGTGGCAGACTGCCTTCAATCGCTGCAATACAGGTTTGCCAAAACTTCGACTGTTCTTTAAGTATTAAGTCTTGCTTCATTTTCGCACTGATCCGCACGATTCCGTACATCCCAGTGACATTGTCTAGTTTTGCAGCCTTGGTATACCAATATAGAGCTTCTTTAGGCTTAGTACGCTCAGCTTCTTTCGCTAGATAAAGAATCGTTGGAATGTGTCCACCTTCAGCTTTATAGATCCGCTCTTCTCTTTCTTGCTTACGATTTTTTTCTATCGCTTTACGATAGGCAATTTCTCGCTCTTTTCGTTCTTGTTCTAAACGTTTTTTGCGCATAGAAAGGGCTAACATCCACAAAAACATGCAGAGAAGCAGTAGCCCAGTAATACCTATTGCAATACCTATAATATTCATTCAGTTTTCTTTTATTTTTCTCAACGTTTCTTTATCGGCCAAGCACTCAATCAGTTGAGTTCTATCATCATACCTCATTTAGAAACCATACACCTGACCATAAATTCAAAGTTTGCGCTAACAGCTGGGTTTGTAACAACTATTGCTAAGCCTTGCCTCAAAAATCATAAATTTAACCGCGAGAATTAATGACGAGACACAAGGTTAAACTTCTAGAAAAACCCGTTACGACAACGATTAAATGGACTAGTGTTAAGCTAATCTCAAATTTATCGAGAAAATTTGACCAAAAACAATAGAAGATCGCAAAGACTTATTTTATAATGCGAATTAATGTTTCAGAGCATCACAAATTCTAATATTAGGGGCAAAAAATGAGACTTATCCCGTTAAACCAAGCAGCACAAGTAGGTAAGTGGGCAGCAGCGCACATTGTTAAGCGCATTAACGATTTCCAACCAACTGCTGAACGTCCATTCGTTCTAGGTCTACCAACTGGTGGTACACCTCTAGCGACTTACAAAGCACTTATCGAACTGCACAAAGCTGGCGAAGTTAGCTTTAAGCACGTTGTTACATTTAACATGGATGAGTACATTGGTATCCCTGCGGATCACCCAGAATCATACCGTACCTTCATGTACACAAACTTCTTCAACCACATTGATATCCAAGAAGAGAACATCAACCTTCTTGACGGCAATGCGGAAAACAACGAAGTTGAGTGTCAACGTTACGAAGACAAGATCAAGTCTTACGGTCGCATCAACCTATTTATGGGTGGTGTTGGTAACGATGGTCACATTGCGTTCAACGAACCAGCATCTTCTCTGTCTTCACGTACTCGTATCAAGACACTAACTGAAGATACACGTATCGCTAACTCTCGTTTCTTCGATGGCGACATCAGCCAAGTACCAAAATACGCACTAACAATCGGTGTTGGTACACTACTAGATTCTGAAGAAATCATGATCCTAGTAACTGGTCACAACAAAGCACTTGCTCTAGAAGCAGCAGTTGAAGGCAGCGTAAACCACCTATGGACTGTATCTGCACTTCAGCTACACCCTAAATCAGTGATCGTATGTGATGAGCCAGCAACTCAAGAGCTAAAAGTGAAGACTGTTAAGTACTTCTCTGAGCTAGAAGCTGAGAACATCAAAGGCTTCTAAGCCTAATTAGGGCTTACTTGCTCTAATGACTAAATACAAAAATCCGAGCTATTAGCTCGGATTTTTTACTTTCAAAGGTTCTTAACTCTCTGGAAATTCAGAGCGGCGCACATTGTCATCAGAATGAGCACTCCAATGCTCATTAGGATCAAATGCTTCGTCACATAGGTCTATTGAATAGCCCATTTCAAGCACTTCTTTAATCGTTAGATTATCGGCAACTTGAGTGACTTCACCTTTTTCATTACGTAGTTCCATACTGCCCTCTCAGTGTCAGCTCGACTAAAACTTTCACTACCAATAAGTATAGTTCACTCCTTTCAATTACGTGGGTTCCAAAAACTACAAGGTAAACTTTTGCTGCAACTGGCAGAAATTCAGTTTCTCAATAAGAGAGCTGACATACGCAACACTCTGCTCTTCAAATTTCACACCATATTTCTTGTATTGATTACTCTGGCTGACATTTTTGACAACGGCATGTAAGAACCGTGCAGGTTCATTGCTCTCATCCTCAAGAATCTGCAAACTAATACAATTGCCAACACGATAATTACTCGTAGAACGATCCAACACAATCAAGCAGCCCGATTGAGATATATCCCGAATCTGACATAGATACTTCTGCCTCTCGGGATCAAGCAGCGCATCAATCGACAGTTCTAAACGCGCATTATCTCTCAGACCAACTACAACTTGAGTAGCTTTAGGTAAGGTAACCAGCAATAGGCTCGTATTCCCCCCATTAAGAACATACTCAATTTTGCTCTTAAAATAGATCCTTGAACCCTCGCCTTTTGAGTTCAAAACACAGACTTGAAGAGGGTAGCCTCTCTGCATAAAAACGGCCGTTTCTTTTACTGAAATATCCGGCATTTCCAACAAAATAATATTGTTTGAATGCATACCGATGTAACGCGTTTTGCACCTCAGCAATTTTTTAGTGGGCGTCGAGACAATACATGCGACTTCACAAAGAGGAGACACATCAGCAAAGGCATCTTCACCATATTTTATACTCGCATTGGGTTCTTCTGCTTTATGATTAGAGTCAAGTTGAAGCTCATCCGCTTCTTCCAATTTCGTTGCAACGTCCATAGCACCTCAAATAAGCAACCAGTCCCATAATTTAGTTGTAGGCGTAATTCACTAATTTGCAATGTAGAAAGCAGTAAAAACAAAAACGGCCAGCATCAAGCTGACCGTTTTGTGATATTAATTCAAAACCAATTATGGCTGCTGTTTAGTTGGTGCTAGCGCAATTTCACGAACACAAACATTTTGCGGTTGGTTGTAAGCGAATTCCACTGCACGTGCAATGTCATCTGCTGCAAGTACACCACCCATGTCGACTTTCCAATCGTCATAACCATCTTTTATTTCTTGTGATGTGGTGTGAGAAAGAAGTTCCGTCTCTACCGCACCTGGAGCAATGGTGGTAACGCGTACATTTGATGCCGCTACTTCTTCACGAACATTTTCAGAAATTGCGTGTACCGCAAACTTAGTACCACAGTAAGCAGCGTGATTTGGGAACGTTTTCTTACCAGCAATTGAACTGATGTTGATAATAGTGCCGCTATTATTTTCCATCATTGGAGTTAAGACAGCTTGCATACCATTGAGTAGTCCCAGTACGTTCACGTCGAACATACGCTTCCACTCAGACGCATCTTGAGTATCAATTTGACCAAGTAGCATCACACCAGCATTGTTAACTAAGCCATCAACCGGGCCAAACTTTGCTTCCGCTTTTGCAATCGCAGCATCAAACGTTGCTTTGTCTGTTACATCAACTTGTTCACACAATGTATTTGGAAGGTTAAGCATTTCTAGACGTTCAACACGACGAGCGAGAAGCAATAAAGGGTGACCTGCATTACTTAGGCGACGAGCGATCGCTTCACCAATACCTGAACTTGCGCCTGTGATTACAATTAATTTTTTCATTTAGTTCTTCCTCTATCTTTCTGTCTTGTTGCAGCCTGTATTGCTGCGATGGAGGTATACTAAGAAAAAACCTTTTGTTGATATATATCACTTTAGTTGAAACACTGTTGTCACGGTGCAACAATGGAAGCAACACTTTTTTGCGGAGTCATCATGCTCAATCAAATCAACCTCGCTGATATTCGTTCTTTTGTTCTCATCGCTCAACTTGGTAATTTCACTAAAGCAGCGGAAGCACTCGATGTTTCTCGCTCGCATGTATCTCGCCAAATTAGCCAGTTGGAAAAACAAATGGGGGTGACTCTTCTCATCCGAACCACCCGAATGCTCAAATTGACTGAGGCTGGAAAAGCTTTCTACATTCAATGTGAAAAAGCGCTCAATGAGATCGATCAAGCGCTCATTGCTGCTGTAGAAGATATTGAAGTATTGCAAGGCGAAATAAAAATCAACTGTGTCGGTGGCTACTTGGGGGAAGAGCTTATTGCTCAGGTCGCCAGTGAATTTATGCATCAACACCCACAAGTAACGGTCAACCTAGATTTCAGCAGTCATCGAGTTGACCTGATAGAAGATGATTTCGATATTGCATTTCGTATGGGCAAACTCGACGATGCCGGATTTATTGCTAAGAAGCTCATGCGAGTCGACATGGGCACGCTCGCAAGCCCAAACTACTTAAACAAATTCCCAAGCATAGAGCACCCTAAACAGCTAAATAACCACCAATGCCTAACTGGTTCAGTAAAGCGTTGGAGCTTTGAACACTGCAGCACAAAGCAAACATTTGATGCTTCTATTTCTGGTCATTTGCACTGTAAAAATGGGCGGGTACTGGTTAAAGGCGCACTAAATGGCAATGGCATTATTCGTGTCCCAACCATTTATTGTCAGCAAGAGATCGATGAAGGGCAACTTGTCGAGGTATTTAAAGAGTGGCGAGTACCAAGCGTTGATTTTTCGATGATTTACCACCGAGACCGATATCAACCCAAGAGGCTGAAACTGTTTATTGAGTTTGTCAAAATCTACTTTGAACAACATCCGATTTGACGAAAACAGTCGCTGATACGCAAACTAAGCGTATCAGCTCATTTCGTTCTCAACGTATAAACAATTTCCCCAATGCACTCTCGGCCAGTTTACGAAATTTAAGCAATAGCCGGCTTCGAGGTAACCAGCTACTGGTGTGCAGCACGGTTTTGGCCTTAGAAAACGTCAGGAAACCTTCTTTACCGTGGTAGTGGCCTAAACCCGATTCGCCAATTCCGCCAAATGGGGCATCTTCTGCAGCCACATGAAGTAATGTATCGTTAATGGCTACCCCACCACTATGTGTCTGCTCAATCACCTGTCTCTGCAAATTCTTATCATCAGACATCAAATAAAGTGCTAACGGCCTTGGCTTGCTATTGATATAGGCGTAAACCTCATTGATGTGTCGATAGCCAATTACAGGTAGAATTGGGCCGAAGATCTCCTGCTTCATCACGAGCATATCTTCTGTGACGCCGGTAATTAGATGAGGCAGCATTCGACGACCAGAGACTTCAACACCTTCAATGGTATGAATTCCAGCTCCGTGAGCTTTTGCATCCTCTAATAACTCATTTAATCGAGCGAATTGGCCATCATTAATAATTTGGCTTACCGAGTCCGCTTGTCCTTTTTCAACATACAGAGATTGGAACCGCTCCAAGTAAAGGCGGATGAAAGCAAGCTCTTTGCCTTTTGGTACCAATACGTAATCAGGTGCAACACAGATCTGGCCAGAGTTCACTGACTTACCCAGCATGATCGCATCGACTGCGCGTTTTAAATCGATTTCATCATCAACGAGCGTCGGTGACTTACCACCAAGCTCCAACGTAACCGGTGTAAGATTCTTTGCTGCCGCCTGTGCCACAAGTCGTCCAACGGCTGTCGAGCCCGTAAAAATTAAGTGATCAAATGGGAGCTGCGAAAAGTAGCTCGCAATGTCTGATCCACCTTCTACTGGGTATATATTCTGATCGATTTGTTCAAAGACTTGACTCAATACTTGGTTGGTCTTTGGGGTGTGTTCGCTGAGCTTGACCATTACCCGGTTTCCGGCTGCAATCGCAGTTACGATAGGCGCGATACTGAGTACTATTGGAAAGTTCCAAGGTACAATTACACCAACAACGCCAAGGGGTTGATATTCAACTTTGATACGAGAAGGGGCTAACAACAAACCAGACGAACGTCGGCTCGGTTTCATCCATTTTTTAAGATGCTTAATAGTGTAGTTAATGTGTGAAACCGCAGGCAATATATCGCAAATCAGGCTATCAAAGCGGCTCCGAAAGCCATAATCCTGATTTAGCGCCGAAACTAACTCTTCTTGCCTTTCCAATAACGATTCCTTCAATATCTGAAGGCGTTCTATACGAACATCATAATCAGGAAAAGGTTGCGATTTATAGCATGCACTAACTTCGGTGAACAACTGTTTGAGCTCTTGCTCTGACTTGATGTGTTCCTTTTGCCATCGATTGAGGTCTACGACTCTTTCCATACTCTAGCCAGCATAATGATTCAATTCACGGATAATATTAGTCTCAAATAACCGCAAAGTCTTCTAACTTTACTCATCATCGAAGCAGTTTGTTACTCATTCCCCGCAAATAAAGGCTTCAAGACAGCACTGATTGGTCAGTTCGTGGGGGTGTCAGGAGCATGAGCCCAATCAGCGCTGAATATGGCTTGAACCACGAAGTTAGAATGCCATTTAATAGGAACAACAAATACAGTCAGATTAAATTTTCCTTATTCCTGTTTTAAAGTTATTTGCTGGAAATTTAGCTTTTCTATACTCAAAAAGGATAAAATAAGGAACAATTAAGAACTTAAATCATCACAATTTTGGAGAAAAGATGTCTGATTTGACGCTTCTACGCTACTACACTCGCCTTGAGCCACTTGGCGTTGGCAAAGAAATCAAAACAGCTTTGCCCATGATTGCAGAAGTACTATTTACCAGCCCACGCCATGCTCGCAATCTATTAAACGACATGCAAAAGCTAGATTGGTTGCAGTGGAAGCCGAAAGTCGGGCGAAATCAACGTTCGACTCTTTACCTCAATACAACTCTATTGGAGTTAAAAAAGCAGCTTGCCGCTATTAGGATCAGAGAAGGGAAATATGAGAAAGCCCTATCGATTCTAGATGATGACGAGCGTACTTTCGGGCAACTGCTACAGAAGACTTCAGGAGCATCACTCAGAGAAGGTCGATTACACATTCAGCTCACCTACAAACGGCCATTTGAGTATTTAGTGCCACATCACTTACAACGTTCGAGTGAACGATATCTTTTACGCCAAATATACTGCTGCCTCGTTGGAAGTAACAATGAAGGCCAGCTCGAACCGCAACTAGCTCATCACTGGCAACATGACAATCATTATCAAGAGTGGACCTTTTATTTAAGGCCAGGACTGCGTTTTCACAATGGTGAGGAAATCAATGCAAGGGGTGTGGCCGAGCTATTCAACAAACTCAAAAACCTATCTCATTATCGAAGTGAGTTAGCCCATTTAGATGATGTGAAAGCCCCACTCAACAACAAGGTTGTTTTCACGCTCTCTATTCCTGATCAAGGCTTTGGTGGACTTATCTCCGGCGTCAAGTATGGTATTCAGCCAGCAAGCCAACTTGCAACACAAGGCACTCCATTGGTGATCGGAAGTGGCCCATTTTTAGTCACTGAGCATGCGAAAAACAGGCTCTGTCTAGAAGCGTTTGAACACTATTATGCTTGTAGAGCACTGACCGATCAGGTCACCATTTGGCAATTAGATGAGAAGGAGCTCATCGAAAAACAGATAGAAACCAATCAGCCTGAAGCACACGATAGCAACTGCAACTATTATCTTTCTCACGCCGTAGATGCGCACACTCGCAAAGACACCCAACAATCACGAACAGAAGATGGCTGTCTATTCATTTTATTCAATCAAAAACCCAATCACGCTCTAAATGATGCACAGCGCCGCTACCTTTCCAGTTTCATCACCGCTGAAAAAGTGCTCAATTGCCTTAAAGAAAATCAATCTTTGTTTGGCTGTGAGACCGCAAATAACTTGCTACCAATGTGGCATAACATCGTTCGCCCACAAGCCCCAGAAACGCCATTACCGGAACAAATATCTATTGCGGTATACAACTATACGGCTCTTAAAAGCTGCGCCGAAGCTGTGAAAAACATCCTTGAACATCAAGGGACACAAGTCACAATTAACAGCTACTCTTTTAGAGAACTCAACCAGTTATCAATGGATGGTGAACTCAGAGAATCCCTGATCATTACCAACATTAACCTTGATGACAATCGTCACGCTTCTGCGTTCAATAGCCTCTACCATAACCCCGTATTACAAAGCTGTATTGGTGACGAAGCGAAACTTTGGCTCACTCAGTCTTTAGACACTCTACGCTCTGAAACTTCTCTTTCAAACTACTTACATGCCTTAGAACCCATTGCCTCCGCACTCATTAATCAATACTGGTTAACACCACTCTTTCACCACAGACAAACACTTCGATTTCACGGTGTCTTGAAAGATGTTGAACTTACCAACTGGGGATGGCCAGAAATACGCAATGTTTGGTCTGCCGACTAGACCACACCAATACTTCGAACTCAAACCATCCTGCCAACTAATCTGTATAAGCCACATAAAAAATGGTGATTAAGACAGCATAATCTCGTCAAAATAACGCAATTTCTTACAAAGTTTGCATTTTAACAGTGTCACACCTCTAAAAATTTAATTTGAACTCTAACCATTAAATCTCTATTTTTAAAGAGCATTCATTAAAAAGGGAAATTATGATGAGAGTAAAAACGGCAGCATTGCTAGTGATGAGCGCTACAGCTCTAAATGCACAAGCTGGCGAGTGCGGCAAAGTCACTATCGCAGATATGAACTGGAACTCCGCAACAGTCATCGCCAACATAGACCGATTTATTCTTGAACACGGATACGGTTGTGACGCTGAATTGATCCCTGGTGATACAATGCCAACGGGCACATCCATGATCGAAAAAGGCCAGCCGGACGTTGCTCCAGAGTTTTGGAGTAATAGTCTTAAAGACGCGCTAGACAAAGGTGTCGCTGACAAACGCCTTCGTTTTGCCGGAAAATCACTGGTAGATGGTGGTGAGGAAGGCTTCTGGGTTCCAGCTTCTTTAGTCAAAGAGTACCCTGAAATCGCGACTATCGAAGGTGTTAAGAAACACGCTAAGCTATTTGAACACCCAGAAGACCCTGATAAATCAGGATTCTACACATGTCCAGCAGGTTGGAACTGTCAAATCAGTGCAGGTAACTTGTTTAATGCTCTTGAGTTAGATAAATCTGGCTTTTCCATTGTTGATCCTGGGTCAAGTGCAGGTCTTTCTGGTGCCATCGCTAAAGCCAACGAGCGTGGTGAAGCTTGGCTTGGATACTACTGGGCACCAACAGCCGTACTTGGCAAATACGAAATGGTTAAGGTCGACTTCGGTAGCGGTGTCGATGAAGCCGAGTTCGTAAACTGTACCACTCAAGCAGAGTGTGCCGACCCTAAACCAACCATGTACCCACCTTCACCAGTTCATACCATCACAACAGAAGAGTTCGCGACTCGTGCTCCGGCAGCGTATGACTACTTCACAAAACGTGGCTTTACCAACGCAGATATGAACCAACTTCTCGCCTGGATGGAAGACAATCAAGCCGATGGTGAAGAAGCAATGTTCCACTTCCTAGAAGATTATCAGCGTGTTTGGCAAGCTTGGGTTTCTCCTGAAGTGGCAAGTAAAATAAAACAAGCTCTTTAATCCTCAATAGCGCACGACGCACTATTCTAAAGATGTACTCCTTCGTCAGCTGTCTATTCTGACGAAGGAGAATAAAAGGAATTTATAGATGTCTATCGAAAACTGGTTCAGCAGCTTTCCTGAAATGGATCGCTCTGACCTAAGAGCTATCCGCAAAACACTTGATGGCGCTTACCGAGATTTCTCTCGTGAATATGGCGACATGATCGAATCTTTCTTTGACCCACTTCTTTCGTTTCTTGTCTGGTTCGAAAAACTGCTAATTTCGACACCTTGGGTCATTATTCTCGCAGTCTGTACCGCCCTCGTTTACCTTGCCAGCCGCTCATGGAAACTTTCTCTCGGCTGCTTTGTTTCTTTAATACTGATTGGTTATTTCGGTATGTGGGAAAACACCATGCGGACACTCAGTATTATCACCGTCTGTACCATGCTTTCCATCATTCTCGGTATACCAATAGGCATCGCAATGGCGCGCTCAAATCGAGTGCAATCTATCGTAACTCCTATGCTGGATGTCATGCAGACCATGCCTGCGTTTGTCTATCTGATTCCCGTCGTAATGCTACTCGGCATCGGTAAAATCCCCGGGCTAATTGCGGTGGTTATTTACGCCATCCCACCGGTAATTCGATTAACTAACCTTGGTATTCGATTAGTCGACAAAGAAGTGCTCGAGGCTGCTACTGCATTCGGTGCCAGTGCGAAACAACGCCTATGGGGTGTTCAGCTACCCCTGGCGATGCCAACTATTATGGCCGGGATCAACCAAACCATCATGATGGCACTTTCAATGGTTGTTATTGCTTCCATGATTGGCGTTAAAGGCTTAGGTCAGCCAGTACTCAAATCAATCACCAACCAATACTTTACTTTAGGTCTACTTAACGGCTTCGCGATTGTCGCTTTAGCAATCTTGTTTGACCGCGCGTCACAAGCCTATGCGAAACGTACTCAAGCCCACTTAGGAGATCTAAAGCATGACTAAACCTCTTATTGAAATCAGTGGCTTGTATAAAGTCTTTGGCCGCAAACCTAAATCAGTGATGGAGCGAGTCAAACAAGGTGAAAGCAAAGACCAAATTCTTGCAGACACCGGCCATACCGTCGGGCTTAAAGAGATCAACCTTAAAATCAACAAAGGTGAGATTTTCGTCATCATGGGCCTATCTGGTTCAGGTAAGTCTACACTGATCCGTCACTTTAACCGCTTGATTGACCCAACCGAAGGGCAAATCTTGGTTGAAGGTACTGACGTAATGCAGCTGAGCCAATCTGATCTTGAAGAATTCCGCCGCCATAAAATGTCGATGGTTTTCCAGCGTTTTGGTTTATTGCCACACCGAACCGTTGTAGATAACGTCGCTTATGGCCTTGAAATTCAAGGGATTGAGAAAAGCAAACGCCTAGAGACCGCTAACCAGTGGCTCGAAACAGTAGGGTTGAAAGGGTACGAAAACCAATATCCATCTCAATTATCCGGTGGTCAACAGCAACGTGTTGGTTTAGCGCGAGCACTGTGTACCGACGCAGAGATCCTACTTATGGATGAGGCCTTCTCCGCACTTGACCCCTTGATCCGTAGCGAAATGCAAGATCAGTTGATAGAACTCCAAGAGAAACTGCACAAGACCATCATCTTTATCACACACGACCTTGATGAAGCACTACGTCTTGGTGACCGAATCGCTATTTTGAAAGATGGCGAATTGGTTCAACAAGGCACACCAGATGAAATCTTGCTCCATCCAGCCGATGATTATGTCGAAGCCTTTGTTAAAGACGTTAACCGAGCGCGTGCGCTAACAGTAGAAACCGTCATGAATCCACCAGCTTCTCGCATCACCGCAAACACGATTCAAGAAGCGATCGCTCAGATGAAGGGGATAAAGCAGGATTACGCTTACCACGTCACAGAAGAAGGCTATCAGGGCGTGTTGACGAAAGAAGGCCTACTCGATGCAGCGAAGCAAGATTCGCAAGAGGAAATTCATGAGGAAATCTATGAAGAAGTTCCTGCAATTTCTCCAGACTCCGCCATTGAAGAGGTTCTAATGGAGAGTATTTCGAGTGAATTCTCTCTTCCAGTTGTTGATGAGGAAGGAAATCTTCAAGGTGCGTTAGAACGCAGCGCCGTCGCTGAAATATTTGCTGATAATAGCGAAGGAGAAATATCGCTGACCCAAAGCTGAATAAGGCTTCATAAGCCATTCTATAGAGAATGACCCTCCCTAAAAACGCTGGTTTGCACCAGCGTTTTTTCATTAGTACACATCACAATTAATCGTGTGATTTTCAAACCATTTCGGTCTTATTTGTGATCAAACTTTAGTTTATTACTCTTTTCTGATAACCTTGCCGCGAAATTTTGTTTCGAACTCTAAATATTTGCGAGGATAAATGAGTAGTACTAAGGATAGGTATAGTATCGAGAATACCGATTACACAGTCGGTCAAGATAATGTTCAGAAGTGGGGATTCGATGTCCACAACCCAGTTTTTGGCGCGAGCGCCGGACTGATTATCTTGTTCTTGGTCGCCCTTCTTGTCGTCGATCCTGCGACAGCAAAAGCGTCACTTGACGGTATCAAGTGGCAAATCATCGGTAGCTTTGACAACCTTTTCATGTGGTCTGGCAACCTATTTCTAATTTTCTGTATTGGTTTGGTTCTTTCTCCTTTTGGTAAAATCCGTATCGGCGGCGTCGACGCAAAACCAGATCACTCCAACCTTTCTTGGATCGCAATGTTGTTCGCGGCAGGTATGGGTATTGGCCTTATGTTTTGGGGCGTAGCCGAGCCTGTTGCATACTTTACAGGCTGGTATGAAACACCACTTGGCGTAGAACCATACTCTGAAGAAGCTGTTCGCGTTGCTCTTGGCGCGACTATGTTCCACTGGGGCCTGCATCCATGGGCAATCTATGCGGTTGTGGCATTAGCAATGGCCTTTTTCGCATTCAACAAAGGCTTACCTCTCTCCATCCGTTCTGTCTTTTACCCATTACTAGGTGACCGCACTTGGGGTTGGTTTGGCCATATCATTGATATTCTTGCGGTACTAGCGACACTGTTTGGCTTAGCAACATCATTGGGTCTTGGAGCTCAACAAGCAGCAAGTGGTATCGGCCATGTTTTTGATATTGAGACAGGCCTTGGCTTACAACTTAGCGTGATTGCTTTTGTAACATCACTGGCGGTCGTATCTGTTGTGCGTGGCATTGATGGTGGCGTCAAAGTTCTGAGTAACACAAACCTTATTGTTGCTTTCGCTCTACTAATATTCGTGATCTTGGCTGGTTTAGCTGCTGCTTTGGGCTCTATTCCAGATACATTGATCGGCTACGCTGAAAACATCATTGCTCTAAGTAACCCACACGGTCGTGAAGATGAAGCTTGGATGCACGGCTGGACAGTCTTCTACTGGGCTTGGTGGATTTCATGGTCACCTTGTGTCGGTATGTTCATTGCCCGCGTATCGAAAGGGCGTACTGTGCGTGAGTTTGTGACTGCGGTAATCCTCATCCCAACCAGCATTACTCTGGTATGGATGTCAGCCTTTGGTGGTATTGCGATTGAACAGGTCATCAACAAAGTCGGTGAACTTGGCGAGAACGGCTTAAGCGATATTACGCTTTCTCTATTCTACGCTTATGAAGCAATGCCAATGAGCTCAATCCTATCTTTGATCTCAATTGTATTGATTATGGTCTTCTTCATTACTTCTTCAGATTCTGCTTCACTGGTTGTAGATAGCATTACGTCTGGCGGTAAAGTCGATGCACCAATCCCACAACGTATCTTCTGGGCATCGGTTGAAGGCGCTATTGCTGCTGTTCTACTTTGGGTAGGCGGCACAGAAGCCATTCAAGCACTGCAAGCCGGTACCATTTCAACGGGGCTTCCGTTCACTGTTATCCTGCTGGTCATGTGTGTCAGTTTAGTGATGGGGATGCGTACAGAGCTACAGCATCACAGAGTGAGCTACGCTTAACTCCACCTATCTAGATATTAAAGGTCCGGTCTTCCGGGCCTTTTGTTTATCTCCTCCTGACACTCTTTCTTATTCTTAAATACATTAGCTAGTGCTTCGGCTTCTATGTTCTCTGAGTCCTCGTAGACTCGAAAGGCGTCTCCATCCTTGTATCCCATAATGTGCATCACAGACTGTAACGCGCAGGTAAAAAACGCCATAACAGAAGCAAGAAACATAAATATCCCACCAACGTCTAGTTGCATCATCAACAAGGTAAAACCAAATATAATTCCTGCTGCTATTGCCTTATTTTTACTGTTCATATCTCACCCTTAACTCTTTGTTCTCATTGATTTTATAAATAGTTAAGCGCGCATTTATTGCGTTTAAACCCAAATTGTTCACGAGTTAATTATATGTCACTCAACAAAAAGCCCCTGTATTTCTACAAGGGCTCTGTGACTACATAAGCTCACTTACACTTTATTTAAATGTAAAACCTCTAATATGGCTCCTGGTTTCACAAAATCTATCGAAAATGTATAGAGGCCTTTATCTAACTTAACTTCTAGTCCTTCGACTTGTTGCGTAGTGCCATCTGTACCATGAATTGGGAAACTCATGCTGAACAGGTCATTGATAGATAAGCTGCACGAAGACTGTGCTAACGCATCTCTCTCATACCTCATTGCTGCTTGGCACCGATAAATGCCAGCTTCATTTACAGCGATATCAAAGGTTACTTGAGTCGAGGCATTCAGCTCCATCGGCCTATTGGCAACATAAACAGTTTGAGTTGGTGTTTCCTCAACAAGCTTTGTCGCTTTCGGTTTAAATGTCTTAATCGGTTCATACGCTTCTAATGGTCTTTCCATCACTGGCGCATTTATGATGAATCGACAAATATTCATCGCACTTCGCTGTAGCTCTCCGAGAGTCAACCTTCCCTCATTCAATGCCGACAAGGTGTCATCTTGCATCGCATTACGCTCAGCCCCATCATTTTCAACTACCATGTAAAGGTCATTCTGTGCACGCAACATATATGAGGTGAAGGTCTTACTCTCTTCGCCCGCCTCTATTGGATCGTTCATTTTCGCCCACCAGTCCGTCATCACTATCCCACTGAATCCCCACTCTTGACGCAACAATGTTGTATTCAAGTCATAGTTAGACGCTGCCCAATGGCCGTTCACTGGATTATAAGAAGTCATGATTGTGCTGGCTTTGCCATGTTTAACCGCCATTTCAAATGGCTTCACATGAACTTCTCGCAATGCACGTTCAGACATGATGCTATCCACATCCACTCGAGCAGTTTCTTGATCATTCGCTGCAAAATGCTTAATCGTTCCTGAAACTCCGGCTCGCGCTAAGCCAACTGTTTGAGCAGAAGCCATGATGCCCGTTAAATAAGGATCTTCAGAGAAATACTCAAAATTTCGACCATTTAAAGGGTGACGATGAATGTTAATGCCTGGGCCAAGTAACGTATCAATATGATTGGCTCTTAGTTCCTGACCGATCAAATAGAACAGTTCTTCGTTTAACTCTCGGTTCCAAGTACAGCCTAGCAATGTTCCAATAGGCACTTGAGTTGCTTTGTGGCCGCTGTCCATTCGAATACCAGACGGCCCATCTGCAGCAGCCGCAATAGGAATACCCAACTGAAATAGACCATCTGAAACACCACCAAATGCAGCCGCTGTACCCGGCGTGACTTTTGGGCTACACATGCCTTCTCCACGCACTAATGTAGCCATTTGCTCTGGTGACATTTGGCCAACAAAACCCTCAAGTGAAGCTGATCCTGAATAGACATCAGCCAGCTTGATTCCGACATCCCCTGTCAATTCTAGCGCTTGCGGCAATGAAGCAATAACTCGGTCAGCTAAGTCAACACGACGCTGTGGCGTAACTTCAAAACCAGCTTGATAGCTGCCTTGATCGTTTCTTGATGTCGGCTTAATTCTTTCAAAAGACTGAATTGGCGCACATGCTTCTTGGAGCTGCTCAACCACTTGAATATGAGGAAGATGCCATGTCGCGTAAATAGGCTGGGCTTGGTGTACGCTTCCACCGCTATAAAAATGATAGTCGCCAGCTTCAACTACGTAACAACTACGATGGTCAGTCACCCCACTGTCGTCGTATGACGCTAAGTGGGAAATAGGGACCGTTATGCTGATCAACTGAGACTCACTAGGCGCAAGTTTCTTAGTTTTTGCAAACGCGATCAGCACACGGCTAGGCTTACCCAATTTACCTTGTGGAGCCTCTAGGTAAAGTTGAACTACCTCTTTCCCGCTATAGAGATCGCCGATATTGGTCACTTCAATATCAAACTCGAATTGTTTGCTACCTTCGTGATCTTTAACTCGGTGTTCGACTAATTGCTGGTTAAATTGGGTATAAGATAGCCCTGAACCAAACTCAAATTGGACTTTTTCTGGTGCAAAGGTTTCAAAGTAACGATAACCAACATAAATATCTTCTTGGTAGACGTTGTATTTTTTGTCACCAAAGTTTGCCGAAGAAGGATAATCTTCAATTTGATAAGCAATCGTGTCAGTGAGTCGGCCACTTGGTGATTCCTCGCCAGATAGAATATCGGCCAACGCATGACCTGCTTCCATTCCTGCTGCCCAGTTGTACATGACCGCTTTTATAGATTGATGACCTTCTAGCGTATTAAGCCAAGACATATCCATAATATTGGTAACGTTCATGACGACAATTACGCACTCAAAATATCGGCAAACCTTAACGAGCATTGACTCTTCTAGCTCAGTCAAACGGTAGCTACCCGCAACGTCTTTATTATCTTGGTCTTCACCCGCAGTTCGTCCAATAAACACAACCGCCTTATTTGACGTGTTCGCCGCAGACTCGACTAACTCATCACTTAGCGGCATCTCTTTTTGAAACCAAGGTTCAGCAGCCCAACCGCCACCGCCATCATCAAATGGGTGCTGATTTACCCAGTCTTGATAAATAGAAACCAATTGAAGGTTGATGGTAATCGATGGATTAAGATCAATACCCTCTAGAGCACTCACCGAGTACGGAACATTTACAGCTCCACCGGAACCCGTTCCACTGCGATATGTATTAATCTGGCATCGGCCAAACAAGGACACGCAATCCTCAGGTAAGAGTGGCAAACTATTATTATCATTTTTAAGTAATACAATCCCTTCCGACGCCGCTTGACGACTGACTGGGGCCAACTGAAATTGAGCTTGTTGAATTTGATCGTTTTGCATAATCAACCACACGATGAGTTAAAGACAAGGCGACTGAGCCATTCGTTATGAATGATTCACTGTGCTTTCAATAACAAAAATAGTATGCTCAATTTCTTCGCTATTCTCCTAATAAAGCGACAATTAGAAGGAAATTAACGACATGACTGTGCGATATAGACTCCGCTCACATCAGCGTCATCAGCACTTAAGTTTTGCGTTTGTCGATGGTGACCACCAATCAGACTTCGCTCTACACAAACATGACTTTTCCGAATTGTTTCTGGTTGTTGAAGGAAGCGGAAAACATCTCGTTTCAGACTACGAATATCCATTGACAGCTGGTGACGTGTTTGTCATCAATGGTGAAACTGAACATGGCTTTAAAGACGTCAAAGGCCTCAAGCTGATCAACTTAATGTTTGATGCAACCGCACCATTTTTTGAGCTCCCTTCAATGCGGGCGCTATCTGGCTACCATGCCCTGTTTAAGATCGAACCAATAGCACGGCAGACCAGCGAATATAGGGCTAAACTAACCCTCACCCCAGACCAGCTGACTAGAGTCAAATTGATGCTTGAATCTATTAGAGTCGAGTATGAAACGGGTGATGTTGGATTTGAAGTCATGATCAGTAGTTTGATGCAACAACTTATTGTCACGCTGGCCAGGACGTATGCTGAGCAAAAACAAGATGAGCCTAAAACAGCTCTCGCCCTAAGCAGAGCTATGGTCTATCTGGAGCAACATTATACGCGTTGCGACCTATCTTCCGAACAAGTTGCACAAGCGGCTTTTATCAGTCAGCGTCAGTTAGAAAGACTGTTTAAACAATACTTAGATTCTTCCCCTAATCACTATCTTCGCCAATTACAATTAACCTACGCTCGCAATTTGATCACCAAAGAAAAGCTGTCCTCTGTGCAAACTATCGCGGAGTCGTCAGGTTTTAGTGACAGCAATTACTTCTCTAAATGTTATAAACAGCGCTTTCAGATCACACCAAGAGATGACATAAAAAAAGCCGCTAATAATAGCGGCTAAGGTGATAAATAGGAGCAAACCCTTTATCAGAGGAAAATGTGTGCCTGAACAGTTGCAACACAAAAGGATATAATGAAAAAAGGAAGGTATCGGCACTTGGCCACAAAATACCTTCTTAGTTAGCGCTCGTTAGTCAATTACCACCACATGTCCGCTTGGATACCTACGATGAAGTCTCCATCCTTACCGTTACCATCACGATCTTCACCATCTAGGTAAGAGGCAAGTAAGCGGATTTCTGGATTAGGCCCGAAACCAGAACTCACCACCATCGTTGGAGCGATAGTCAGCTTGTAATCGTATGAGTCAGCTTTCTCGCCGTTACGATCTTCGTAGTTAAACATGTAGCCTGCTTCTGTCGCGATAAAGAAGTTATCAGAGATTGGGAACGTTGGACGAACCATAGCGGAAACCCAACCATCACTCGCGCCATTGTCAAAATCATTGTATTGCGTTTGAATAGAGTGGAAGACGTTCACGCCATTTTCAAAGAAATAACCACCCCAAGCTAAAGCACGGAAAGAAGTGTCATTGTCTTCAACAGCCTTAACACATGATGTGCCACAACCAGTACCCGTTGTTAGCCAGCTTTGGTAGTCGCTGCCCGGCTTGTAGGTGTTGTAAGTGGTAATCGTACCGCCTAATAAGTTGCCAGAGCCAAGTCCTTTACCCGCTTGCGCAATGTATTTCGTGAAACCCTTATCAGAAAGGCCAAACACGGAATCCGAATGCACGATAGCAGTCATTTCATAGCCATTCTCAGCAAATGATTCTTCACCAGCGCCAAAGCCTAAATCCACCATATTGTCTGGCATGAACTTCGCCATTGCATGTAATTCAACGCTACCAAAGTTCACACCTGCGTGAAGAGCGTGCATGATATTGTTACCATCACCCCAGAAACCTGTGTCCCCAGAATCATCACTTGCGATATAAGCGAAGTCCCATTTGTTTCCGCCTAACTCAACACCCTCAATACCTACACCTGTACCTGACATATCCGTGTAGAAAAAGTCAGTCATGAAGATGTAGTTATCTTTACCGTAAAAACGCTTACCACCCCAAACAACACCGCTATCTGTTACACCTTCAAATTCAACAAAGGTTTCAGCCATACCGATTTCGCTGTTTGTTGCATCCGCGTTCGCCCCTAATTGGTTGGTTGCGTATTGAGCGTTATCCGCAGCAGCACGCGTTTTAATACGAATCTTTTGGCCAGCATCGTTCACAAAATTCTTTTGCAGCGCCAACTCAAAATGGCTATCAGACTCAACGCCCAAACGACCTAGACGCTCCTTTGATGCAGGAAATTTTGCACGTTTAAAATCGTCGTTTTTGCTATATAAAACGCCAGCACGAAAGTAACCGTGGAATTCAAATCCTTCAGATTTCTCAGCAAATGCAGGTAATGAGGTGACTCCAGTCGTTGCGATAAGGCAGGCAAGAGTAAGCTTAGACAGTTTCATAGTAACTCCATGTTATTTACGCGCCCAAAGAAAGCGCTTTCTTTTATTGTGATTAAAAAATCCAAAGACAAGCAGCATTCAAGGTGTAGGGAATTCAGAAGAGCTTAAAACGACTCTTTTGAAGACGGGGTTGCTAATCATGTTCGGATTGACGCTAGAATACTCATCAACAACCCATACATAAAGTTAATTAGATCACAAAGAAACCGCTTTCTTTGTGGATTGATCACAGAATGCATACGATCATTGAACAAAAAAATACCGCGCTAGATGCGCGGTATAGGCCAAAGTATTATTCTTCGCGTTTTGCTACTTGCTCATGCGGATGTTATCCAAAGAAAACTCCATCGCGCCTGTTGGCTCAAAAACCAGTAAGTTATTAATATTGGCGGGATCTGCACTTCCTGATACATAGCGATTCCCTCCAGCAATAATATCGGCAACAGACAACGATACGGTTTGCCACTCAGACGTATTGTTCAAAGGAACGGTCATGTCACTAGTCGCTGGCCAGCCGCTATCCATTTTGATCACCAGTTCAACACCTTCTGCTATTTGATCAACTTTGATATCAAAACTGAGTTGACCCGAGTCTAACCAATGGCTGATATCTGTCGTAGGAGAGCGGAAATAGATATTGCCGCCACCATTTTGTTTCGAGATAGACAATACTTTTCCGCGGCCTGGCTCTTCAACCTCTTGATATTCAACAATATCGGTTGGATCATAACTGCCATAGGCAAGGCTTCCATTGAGTGAGTCCATAAAAACGTTCAGCTCAGGGCCATCGGCATAACTGTCATCTTGAACCAAAATAGCTGGAGGCTGATTACCTTTAACCAAGGTCGCTTCTTCCGATTTCGCGCTGCAGCCTTTGCCTTTCCAACGATCAACCGAACAGCGGTACGCTTTCACATAATCGACCAACATTGTCTGAGGGAAAATATCGGCATTCACGCCTTTTTCATTCGCATTAGCCGCCCAAGATCCACCGACAGCAACATTCAGTAGCAAATGGAATTTCTCATTGAATGGCGCCAAACTATCTGCATTAACGAGCTGTCCTTCTTGCTCGAATTGAGAGTACCAACCTTCGTGAGTCTGTGTCGCGTAGTGAATGTTATCGACATACCATCTGATTTCGCCCTCTTCCCACTCTATTGCATAAGTATGGAAATCATCCGCTGGGTTGATCCCATTAGGCAGCGTCACCCCCAAACCACTACTCGCATTATCTGGCCAGGCTTTACCATAGTGTAAGGTAGCGTGGATGCGGTTTTCTTCCTCTCCCGGTTTTGCTCCAGGTGCATCAGACTGAGTTTTCAGGTTTACAGCTTCCAGAATGTCAATTTCACCCGATGCTGCCCAAGTGCCATATTTGCTGTCTGTTGGTAACATCCAAATAGCGGGCCAAGTACCTTGTCCAGAAGGAAGCTTAGCGCGAACTTCAAAGCGTCCATATTTTTGGTCGCGCTTTCCTTTGGTTCTTAATCTCGCCGACGTATAAGGAAGTGTTTTGCTTGCTCCACCCTCTACGCCTTCTGGGTTGTCAGGGCCCGTAAAAGACTCTTTTCTTGCGACAATATGGAGCAAACCATCTTTCACGAACGCATTCTTATCGCTATCGGTATAGCATTGTTGTTCGTTGTTTCCTCCTCCCCAGCAGTTTTGTTCAAATGACCAGTAACGCGGATTAATTCGATCGCCTTCAAAATCATCTTGCCAAGATAGTTTCCACTTATCGCTTGGTGTTATTGGCGTTTGCTGTAACTCTACTGGCTTTTTACCGGTTATAAATGAGGCATCCGTGGTATCTGCAGTACTTGCGCAGCCTACAAGCATCACCCCTGATAGGCTGGAAAATACAAGCTGCGAAATCAGTGTCTTGTTCAACATAATAGTCCTTACTTTGACTGCGATAAGGTAATCCCCATCGCGGTCACTTGGTTAGTTGTTATTTCGAGTAGTAGATATTGCTCACTTCGACAGATACCCCATCAGGAATGTAGTTTTCTCCTGCTCCATCCACTTCACCAAGGAAGAACATCAACGCCACAACGGCATTTAGATCCATCTGTTCATAATTAGCCAAAGCCGAGAGTGGAATAGAGTAAGTTTGTGTTTCTGTGGTAACCGGATAGGCAGTAGAACCACCGACTTGAACGAAATGATTCACTGAGCCCGAAGAGCCGGTTTGCATTCCGAGTTTGAACGTTACATCAGATAAAGCTTGCGTTGCTTTAATATCAAAGTTGAGGCTACCTTGCTCAAAACCTGTCAGGTTTGCTTGAACGCTAGGTTGAACACCAGCTCCCCACCAGCCAGGAAAACTATCCGACCCACCAGTAAGCATAATTGTAGAACCCGCATCATTTAAGTAGATACCTGAATTGCCTCCCCACCAATAGAGATTTACGCCTTCAGACAATGCATCACCAATTACCGTATATTTCTCACTGTTCACTGGCGCTTCTTTATAAGGAGGCAGTTCAACATCTAACATTAATGCGTCAATATTACCGTCATAGCTTTTGGTGATTTGAATGTCGTTGCCCTCACCATCTTTGCCTCTGGTTAACCCGGTAAACGCTCCTTGATCAACCAAATCCCAAAGTAAATACTTTGCCTGTCCGTTTAAATCAATCATGCCAAAATGTTTTTCGGAGTGGTTCTCGTCCGCCTGTTCCCAACCGGCTTTCCATTGCTCATCAAAGGCTTCGAAGAAGAATAGCGATGCACCAAATTCATTTGACCAACTTCTCAATGCGTCATGGTAAAGCTTCTGTTTGTATTCATCCGCCGCTTTTGTTCCTGTTACGCTAAACCCATCACTTGATATCGTAGACCAACCAGTTTCACCAATATGAATTTGTTTCGTTGGGTCGATGGCGTTGACGTTGTCCTGAACTGCTTTCACTTGACTTAAAAAATGCTCTTTTGCACGAGCCATTGCAGATTGAAGTTGTTCTTCTTTCGTTAACTCTTGCTCATCCAAAGGCACAGACCAAAACTCGCCATTCCAATGAGTATCATGGAATGGGTAAGAGTGGACGGAAACATAATCAACCGCTTCAATAAGCGCTTTGTAGTCATCTCCGGCATAGTCACCTTGTCCAGCCCAGACTGCGAAGTTATCAGAACTTGTAATCCAAGTGTCCACCGGAATTTCATCCACTAAATCGTCGTAACCTTTAGTAAAGTCGTTCGTTTTTAAGGCCTGAAGTTGATTGATGTAATTCGTCACTACAGCAGGTGAGACGTGGTAGCCGGCCCAATGAACCATTGACTCGTTCCCGACCGCCATCACTTTAATGATTTCTGGGTATAAATTAACGAGCTCGATCGCTTTATCCATCTCCGCTTCACTTGTCGCACTGCCTTGGGTTCGATCTATTTCCCCTCCTCCCCAAGAATTGACGGCATCAACCCAGATACCGAGCATAACGAACATTTTAAACCCTTCTCTGTATTCGACAGATGTCGGATTCATAAATGCGTCAATCGCAACCAACAGACGCTCAGTATCGATATAGTCTTGCGTGTGATAAGTGCGAATTACCTTGATACCCATTGCTTCCATCAGCAATAAATCTTCTTTGATCTCTTCAACCGAAGGTGCGTTATCGACACTATCACGCACTGTTTGACGAAATGAGCCATAGGATATAGCTTGGAAATCAGGGTTCCCAAGCAGGAAGTCATTTGTCGTTGAACGGCTACTGTTAACATCATAACCAAGTACATTAGGGTATGGAGCAACAGGTGCTGGCTGATCGACAAGCACTACCCCTTCACTTGGTGATGCACCGTTAGTCGTTGGATCTTCTATTTTCTCTGAATCACAACCAATCAGTAACAGAGGCAGACAGGTTAAAAGAGCATGTTTATTTATTTTTAGTCTATTCATAGGGAAATATGTCCGTATTATCTCACTCAATTAAGGAAGCGCTTTCTCTAAAAAAGAAAATAGTTGCACTCCTATGCAATTCCGTTTGGTAATCCATCGCCTTTCTCAACTATTACGGCATTTTATTGATCAAGAGCTTCACTATTACGCTGGAACATGGTGATAATGCCAACGAATAACCCCTACAAAATGAGATTCAAATCAAAAGGAAAGCGCTTTCTTTAGTTTGTAATCACATTTATGGGGTAAAATGGAGATAAATGTGGAGTCCTGCTAGGAAAGCGAGTAAACAGTAGAATAACAACAGGTTGTTAGATGCTACCTCCCCCTTAAAGATGAGTTAATGCCTTGATTACGATTAAAGAAGTCGCTGAGTTAGCTAAAGTGTCCCAAGCTACCGTATCTCGCGCAATCAATAACCACCCGACAGTCAAAGACGCAAACCGTAAGAAAGTTTTTGCCGCTATTGAGCAACTAGGTTACAAGCCGAATGCGTTTGCTCAAGCATTAGCATCAAGCCGCTCAAACAGTATCGGAATGTTGGTAGGTTCACTGGATGGTCCATTTTATGGGCCGCTAATGCATCATACTGAAGACACTATTCGTCAAAACAACAATCATCTGATCGTCACTAGCGGCCAGGAGTCACACACCAAAGAAAGAGATTCCATTGAGTTTCTTCGTTCTAAGCGTGTCGACGGATTTATTCTGCATTCAGACAAACTTTCTGATGACGAATTGATTGATGTGGTTAAAAATACGCCTGCAACGATCATTCTTAATCGCTATATCCCTGATATTTCAGATAATTGTATTTATATTGACAACGAACTGGGTGGCTATCTGGCAACAAAGCACTTACTCGATCACGGTCATAAGAATATCGCTTGTATTACAGGTCAACTGAGTAAAGGTGATAGCCGAGAACGCTTACAAGGTTATCGCTTGGCGTTGGCAGAAGCGGGCATCACTTATAACCCTTCCTATGTGATAGAAGGACGCTTTGACCACGATGGCAACCATGACCGAACCCGACGATTACTTGACCGCGCGCCAGACATTACCGCAGTATTCTGCCAAAACGACAATATTGCGCTCGCAGTTTATGACGTCGCAGCAGAGAGAGAAATCATCATCGGTAAAGAGCTTTCTGTCGTTGGTTTCGATAATGACTACCACAGCGCTCATATAAGACCGCGTTTAACGACCATTAACTTTCCTGTTGAAGAAATGGGGAAAGAAGCAGCCAAAGGGGTGTTGGCCATGGTTCAAGAAACTGAAGTTAAAATCAAACAGCAGCTTCACCCTAAACTGATCGATCGCGATTCCGTCGGTCGAGTCTAATATCAGTTACCATAAAAAAGAGCAGGTATCACCTGCTCTTTTTTGATCTTACTACTAGGGCGTGCTCTACTTCTTAACGTTATTTAAACTCAACTCGAACATAACTTCGTAGCCAGCCGGCAATAATGGATTTTGTAAAGTGAGCTTCTTGCGACTGTCTAACTTAGCTTGCTCTATCACCGAACCGTAATGCTGATCGAATAGAGAAGAAATCTCGGTTTGTTTCGCTTCCCACTGCTCACACAAGCGTTCTGCCAACATTGGTTGATGTTGGTTTAGATAAAATACCAATGGAAACGGGTAATAAATAGCGAGCGTTGGTTCAATGACTAGATCAGATCGATTCACTGTTTGCCTCGACAATATATCTTCCGCCTCATTCGCTCCCAAAGTAATAAAATCGACCGTACCATCGGCAACCCAACCTAACATATCATCCAACGTCCCTGCTTCTAGGACATCAAAACCGTTAGCACGAAAGAGCTCGGCATCAACCCAAGTGTCAGGTACACCCACTCTTTTTTGCTGTAATTCCCGTAAGGATAACGAACAAAATTCATCCACTCTTTTTTGAGCGACGATACATAACCTCCAGCCCAGCAGACCACGGCAAAGCGGCTGTTTGATTTCAATCAAACGTTTACCCGCAAACTTGCTGTTTCCCGCCACTGTCACAAGGATGTCCGCACCTTTATCTAACACAGCCCCTTCATCTTCCGCGCAAGGATAGTCGGTAACATCGTTGTCTATCAGTTCAAACATACCGGAGTTTTCAAACAAGCATTCTAGCAAGTCATACTCATATGCTTGCCTCGCTGGAGATTTATTCCCATTCCAAAACTTAATCATATTTCCCCCTGAAATCATCCACCCTTTTGCAAGAACTTTACTCTTCACCGCTCCCAAAGAAAGCGGTTTCTTTTCTTTTGGCTATTTTTGTGAACACAAGCAAATAAATTATGTGGAAAAGAGTGATCGAGCTCTAAAGATCGAGCGTTATTCAGAAAAAACACCTAGGTATTTGCTCTTTACATACACAAACAGCATTATTACCAGAAAAACCAAATTTAATTATAAGTACATGAAATATAAAATTTTTATTCCCAAAAAATCAGTTTAATACCCGTTTATTTGCGAAATTGGGAACTGTGATCTATCGTCTGTTTTTAAGACAAAATTTTGAAGTATCCCTACGAACAAGATAAAACAGAATCAAGAAAGCGCTTTCTTATAGAATTCGCTTCCGGGGGATGAATAAAAATGACTAATTTAACAAGGACAATGTGATGCTGAAGAAAACTCTTATCGCGACACTTGCTACTGGATTAATCTGTTCCACTGCGGTTGTGCAAGCGGAAGGTATCAAGCAAGGGGGCACGCTTACGGTTCCTATCGTAAACACCGGCTTTGTCGACAACTACAACCCATACACAACGAAAGATCTTCTACATGGCATCATGTTTGAGCCTCTTATGGTTTTCAACAACATGACGGGTGAAACGGATTTTCGTTTAGCTGAGTCTTTCGCTTTTTCAGACGACCTAAAAACACTGACGGTTAAAATGCGTAATAACCTAAAGTGGTCTGATGGTACACCTCTTACTGCTGAAGATGTTGCGTTCAGTTTCCTACTAACAAAAGATGTTCCAGCCTTCGATCAAAAAGGCATCTGGTCTGGTAAAAACCTAAAATCAATCACAACACCAGATGAAAAAACCGTCGTATTTGAACTAAACGAAGCTGATTCTACGTTCGCTTGGAACCTAGAGCGTTACCATATTGTGCCAAAACACATCTGGTCAAAAGTTGACGACCTTACTACCTTTACCAACCCAAATCCTGTCGGCAGCGGCCCAATGACTGAGGTTAAATTCCTCAAGCCACAGCAAATGGAACTGTGTCGCAACCCAAATTATTACTTGGAAGGTCGTCCATACCTTGACTGCGTGAATTTCCGTTCTTACAACGATAACTCACAAATTCAACCAGCCTTAATCAAAGGTGAGATTGACTGGGGTTCAAACTTTATTGCCGATGTTGAAGCAACATTTGTAGAAAAAGACAAAGCGAACAACCATTTCTGGTATCCAGCAAATGACGCGATTCACCTTTACGTCAATACCAAGAAAGCACCATTCGATGATCTTCGTGTTCGCCAAGCACTTTCTATGGCTCTTGATCGCGAAACGATTGTCGATATCGCAGCTTATGGTTACCCAACGGTCAACTACAACGTAGGCGGCATCGCGGAACTATATAAGAGCCACATAGACCAAGGCGTCAATAAGAAATACGGCAACCTAACCCAATACGATGCAGATAAGGCAAAAGCACTGCTAGATGAAGCGGGTCTGGTTGATAAAAACGGTGATGGCTACCGTGACAATCTTGATGGTTCAGATATCTCTTTTGATATCGAAGTAGTAAACGGTTGGACAGACTGGATTCAAGTCGTTCAAATGGTGACAGAATACTTCGATGAAGTGGGTATTAAAGCGAACGTGAAGACGGTTGACTGGGCGGTTTACGATAAAAACCTGAAAGAGAGTAACTACACCATGTCAATCAACTGGTCACTTGTTGCAACGCACCCAATTCTTGCTTACCAAGAGTACTTTTCTACATCAAGAATCGGTAAAACTTGGCACGCGGGACACGGTGTAAACTCACCTGAGATCGACAAGCTAATCGACACATTCGGTAAGATTGGCGACCCTCAGAAACAAGAAGCAATCATCTCTGAATTGCAAGAATACACAGCAGAGAATATGCCATTTATTCCACTGTTCTCTAACGCGACTTGGTTCCAATACAGCACTAAAAAAGTGGTGGGTTGGCCTAGCGAGAAAGACCCATACGTTCAACCAGTATGGTACGACGGCGGTAAGCGCGTAATTATTCTTAACAACCTACACCTTAAATAGTCTTTATCACTAGCAAATACACGGAGCCTAAACTTAGGTTGGGCTCCTAGATTAAAAAGGTTCGTTATGTCGTTTTTAGTTCGCCGATTTGGCTTTTATTTCACCGCATTTTTAATTGCGATATCCTTCAACTTTATGCTGCCACGTTTAATGCCGGGTGACCCTGTCGATGCGCTATTTGCTGCTGCGCAAGGCCGAATGGATCCAGCACAAATGGATGCCGTCCGTGAAATGTACGGTTTCGTTGATGGCAACATTTTCGAGCAATACTTCGCTTACATTAAGAGTGTTTTCACTCTAGACCTTGGTCCTTCAGTCCTAATGTTTCCTGTTAGTGTTTCTGACGTTATCGCTAACGCACTACCTTGGACTATGTTCCTCGCATTGGGCTCTTTGATCGTGGCACTTATTATTGGTGTCAGTATCGGTACTTATGCCTCTTACCGACGCGAAGGCTTCTTCGGTCAGGTTGTCCCACCAGTATTAGCTTTTATCAGTAACTTCCCTTATATCGTTACTGCACTTCTACTGTTTTATTTCTTCGGCTTAAAGCTGGAAGTATTACCCCTAGCGTATACCTACGACCCTTCACTCGATCCTGGGTTTACGTGGGAATTTATTTCCAGTGTCGCTAAACACGCCGTTTTACCTGTTGGTTCTATGGTCATCGTTGGCATCTCAACTTGGGTATTTAACATGCGTAACGCGATGATCAACGTACTGGGTGAAGACTACGTCACAATGGCGGAAGCAAAAGGCTTAAGCACATACCGCGTAATGTCTCGCTACGCAGGGCGCAACGCGATATTGCCAGTTGCAACTGCGATTGCCATGGCGATTGGTTTTTCCTTTGCTGGTTCAATCATGACTGAAGTGGTCTTTAACTATCAGGGCCTTGGCAACATTCTGCTTAAAGGTATCGTGGCACGTGATTACCCACTCATTCAAGCCATTCTGTTGATTCTGGTATCAGCTGTTTTAACAGCCAACTTCATCGCCGACCTGCTCTATGTTTGGCTCGATCCACGTATTTCGAATTAAGGGTGCATCATGGACAAACTCATTAACACAACGTCGTCTTCTGCCCATGCTTTGACTAAACGTGAATCAAAGTTTTCGTGGCAACAAATTAAGAAAACATTGGGTAAAGCTTACGCTTTCTTTTACGGCAATCCACCAGCGATCATCGGCGGCTTGTTGCTCTCTATCGTACTTGCTGGCGCTATCTTTGCTCCAGTACTCGCAACCCACAATCCAGAAAAGCGCGTGGCTCGCCCACACCAGCCACCAAGTGCAGAGCACTACTTAGGCACAACTCGAAGTGGTCGAGATGTATATAGCCAGGTTCTATACGGCGCACGCAAATCACTGTCTGTTGCGATATCTGCAGGTGTGATTGCGATGAGCTTGGCAGTCATTGTCGGCGTTTCTTCTGGTTACTTTGGTGGCAAAATCGATGACCGTCTGAACTTTTTAACCAATGTTTTCTTGGTTTTCCCTCAGCTTCCATTATTGATCGTACTCGCCGCATTTTTGGGGCAAGTCGGGTCCCTGGTGATAACCATACTGCTAGGGGTCACCTCCTGGCCCTGGGGGGCGCGGGTAATTCGGGCACAGACAATGGCAATTCGAAGCAAAGAGTTCATCATTTCAGCTGAAGTTATGGGTGAGTCGAAAATCCGCATCATCCTAGTCGAAATCTTACCGAACCTAGTCTCAATCGTATTTGGTGGTTTCTTAGGCACCGTTATCTACGCAATGGGTTCTGAAGCTGGCCTAGGGATTCTTGGATTGGGTGACGCGACGGAAGTGAGCTGGGGTTCAATGCTCTATTGGGCTCAGACATCATCATCACTCTACACTGGTGCATGGTGGGAGATGTTAGTTCCGGCAATGGCTCTTGCAATTACGGGGGGCGCTCTAGCCCTAATCAATATGTCTATTGACCAAGTCAGTAACCCGAAACTGCGTACTGGCCCACACATCAAACTATGGCATCAACTGAAAAAAGAAGCTGATAAACGCAGAGGTCTAAGATGAGTAAGTTACTAGAAATCAATAATCTATGCGTTGACTATGTCTCACCAAATGGCGTAGCTCGTGCGGTCAATAATGTCAGCGTTTCCATTGCTCCTGGTGAAACTCTTGGTATTGCTGGCGAATCCGGTTGTGGTAAGAGTACATTAGCTTTTGCGATTTCTCGTCTGCATAAGGCTCCGGCTCTGATTTCGGAAGGTGAAATCATCTACAACGGCCAAGACGTGTTAAAGATGAATGATCGCCAACTACGTAAGTTTCGTTGGAATGATGTATCTGTCGTCTTTCAAAGTGCGATGAACTCACTCAACCCAGTCATTACTATTGGTGAGCAATTAACTGACGTGATCCTGGCGCACCGCAAGATCCCGTACAAACAAGCTCATGAACGTTCGGTAGAACTGCTCAATATCGTGGGTATTCACGGCGACCGCATGGCAAGTTTTCCTCACCAATTAAGTGGTGGCATGCGCCAACGAGTGGTGATTGCCATTGCTTTGGCTCTTGAACCTAAACTCATCATCATGGATGAACCAACAACAGCACTCGATGTGGTTGTCGAGCGTGAAATTCTTAATGAACTGTACGAACTTAAAAACAAGTTTGGCTTTTCTATTTTATTCATCAGTCATGATTTGAGCTTGATGGGTGAGATTGCTGACCGCATCGGTGTCATGTATGCGGGTAACCTGATTGAGCTCGGGGACGCTCAACAAGTCTTTGGCGATCCTCAACATCCATATACTAAAGGCCTTATCTCATCGTTTCCGACCATCCATGGGCCGAAGGAACGCTTGTACGGCATACCTGGTAACCCTGTCAACCTGCTGCAAATCCCTCAAGGCTGTAATTTCCAAGAGCGATGCAGTGAATGCTTTACCCAGTGTAAGCAAGCAGAACCGACATTAGCACGCGTTGATAACGGCAACTTAGTCTCTTGCCACCTCGTCTAACAGGAGAGAAACATGGAAAAAGCAACAAATCCTGAGGTCATTCTCTCAGTTAAAAACTTGGTCAAAGACTTCCCGCTAGGTCAATCGGTTAAAAGTAACCTGATGCGCGCCGTAAATGACGTATCTTTCGATTTACGCAAAGGTGAAGCTCTTGCGATTGTTGGTGAGTCAGGCTCAGGGAAAAGCACTGGAGCGCGCGTCTTGACGCGAATCTACGATAAAACTAATGGACAAGTCGAATTCAAAGGCCAAGAGCTAAGCGAATATATCGAAGAACATGGTGAGCTTGAATATGCGCGCCAAGTTCAGATGATATTCCAAGACCCATTTGGCTCTTTAAACCCAGTTCATACCATTTATCACCATATCGCTCGCCCGTTGATGATTCACAACAGAGCAGATAAAGAAGCCATTCCACAGTTAGTGTATGAGCTACTCGATCTGGTCGGTCTGTCACCTGTCAAAGAGACCGCAGAGAAGTACCCTCATGAATTGAGTGGTGGTCAACGTCAGCGTGTTGCAATCGCACGTGCTATTGCAGTTGATCCTGAAGTCATCCTTGCTGACGAGCCGATTTCGATGCTGGATGTTTCGGTTCGACTGGGCATCTTAAACCTGATGTCAGACTTGAAAGACAAGCATGGCATTTCGTTCATGTACATCACGCATGACATCGCGACTGCGCGTTACTTCGCAGAGAAAACCGCAGTAATGTACGTAGGGCACATGGTGGAATGGGGTAACAGCGATAGCGTGACACAAAATCCGCAGCACCCTTATTCTCAACTGCTTCTTTCTGCTGTTCCTGAAGTCGGTAAAGCAGGAAAACGTGAGTTAGAAGCAAAAAAAGGTGAGATACCACTATGGAAGCCAAGCAGCGTCGGTTGCCCTTTTGCAAGCCGATGCCTTAAAGCCACTGCGGAATGTACCCAGTCGATCCCAGAGCCAACAAAGGTGGGAGAAGACCATTATGCACGCTGCCACCACCTTTAATTAAATAACGTATTCAAACATACATGTCAGTCCAAGCTCGCAGAGATAATCTCTCTGCAGCTTGGCTAGGGTCTCTATTGCCCAAAATCTACGGCATGTAAGTAAAAAGGAACAAAATAATGACTTTTGAGTATCAATCTCACTTACCTGTCACTGGTCAATTCGTCGATTTAGAAGGCGAGCGATTCTATAAGATCAGCAACGTCGACCAAATGAAACCATTTTTCATCAGTGTTGTTTCAGCAAGCGACCATTGGCTGTTCATCTCTTCAACGGGTAGCTTATCTGCAGGTCGAATTCGCCCTGAAAATGCGCTATTTCCATACCGATCTGTCGATCATATTCATGAAAGTGCGGACAATACTGGTTCAAAAACCATCGTTAGGGTGCAAAGAGGGGACGGTGCCGTACTGTGGGAACCATTCAACCCTCATCACGATGGTCTTTACAAGACTGAACGTAATCTCTACAAAAATACCGTGGGGGACAAGCTCGTTTTTGAAGAGATTAACCACTCTCTAGAGCTAAAATTTAGCTACAGTTGGAGTACCAGTGAGCGCTATGGCTTTGTCCGCCAGTGTGAGTTTACTAACTTAAGTAACGAGCAGCGAAATCTAGAATTAATCGATGGCGTACAAAACCTGCTCCCTTCTGGTGCTCCTTTATCGGCACTGCAAACACGCAGCGCATTGGTTGACGCATACAAATGGAACGAACGTGTTGATTCATCTTCGCTCGCTCTTTACACCATGTACGCTAAGCTTAGTGACCGAGCTGAACCTGCAGAATCTCTACTTGCAACGACAGTCTTCGCTCTAGACCAAGGTGAGCACCAATTACTTCTTAGCAGTGAACAACTAGGCGCATTCCGTCAAGGTCGAGCTATCCATCAAGAGCCACTCACTAAAGGCGTTCGCGGCAGCTACCTCATTCACAAAACGCTCAGCTTGAAACCGACTGAGAATCAAGGCTGGGCCATCGTAGCTGATATCGATAAAAACCATAAAGAAGTCTGTGAACTCACTGACCTTTTAGACAAACCCGCAGATCTACGTCTAACCGTTGAGCAAAGTATCGCCGATAATCAAAATGATCTGGTTAAGTTGATGTCAGGCGCAGATGCATGGCAGTTAACTAACGAAGAAAGTACCAGTGTGCACCATTACGCCAACGTGCTGTTTAACAACATGCGTGGTGGTGTGATTGAGAATAACTACGACTTAGATAAACAAGACGTAGTGAAAACGCTGCATAACGCAAACAAACAGATTGCTGAAAAGCACCACGCTTTTTTTGCTGATTTGCCAGACAGTTTCACTCATGCAGAACTTGTCGAAGCCGCGAAAAAAGCTCAAGACCCGCAGTTGGTTCGCTTAAGTTATGAGTATCTACCCCTAACTTTCGGCCGTCGTCATGGCGATCCTAGCCGCCCTTGGAACCATTATGAGATCAAACTAAAAGACGAAAATGGTGAGCGCTTGCTCTCTTATCAAGGTAACTGGCGCGATATCTTCCAAAACTGGGAAGCCATCGCTTTAAGCTACCCAGGATTTATTCAATCTTTCATCGCGAAATTTGTGAATGCCTCAACCATTGACGGTTACAACCCATATCGTATTACTAAAGACGGCATCGACTGGGAACTGCTTGAGCCTGAGGATCCTTGGAGCAATATTGGCTACTGGGGCGATCACCAAATCATTTATTTGCTTAAATTCCTAGAACTGGCGAAGCAATATCAAGGTGACGAACTGACGGCTCAGTTAACAAGTGATATTTACAGCTACGCGAATGTCCCTTACAAGCTTTGTTCAGTAGAGCAGCTATTTGTTAATCCAAAAGATACCGTATCATTTGATCAAGAGTTGCAAGACGAAATCGAACAACGTGTCGATACATTGGGCAGCGATGGTCGTCTGCTTGTGGAAGGTGGCGACCAAGTTTATATGGTTAACCTAACGGAAAAAATTCTCGTTCCTTTACTGTCTAAGTTGAGCAACTTAGTCATTGATGGCGGTATTTGGCTCAATACCCAACGACCAGAATGGAACGACGCTAACAACGCCATTGTCGGCAACGGCTTATCTATGGTCACCTTGTACTACATGCGTCGTTACGTCGCGTTTACTATGGAACTACTAAAAACGGCGCCAGACGCGATTTCTATGTCGAAAGAAGTGCTGGATTGGATGCTATCCATTCATAAAGTTCTACAAGACGCGAACAAAGAAATCCGTCAAGAGACCGTTACACGTCAAACTCGCAAAGCAATTCTGACTCAGCTAGAAAAAGCATTCGAGCTCTACCGCAACCGCGTTTATCGTATGAAAGGCTTCTCGGGCAAAACTCAAGTTGAGCTCAGTGCAATCCAAGAAATGCTCGCCACCAGCTTAGATGTATTAGATTCAAGCATTAACAATAACTTACGCCAAGATGGATTGTTCAATGCCTACAATATCGTCACGTACACTGGTGAAAGCCTAAACATTGAAGAACTCTACCCTATGCTAGAAGGCCAAGTTGCAGCTCTAAGCTCTGGTGTTCTTTCTCCAAAAGAAGCAGTCGCATTGCTTGATCAACTGTTTTCAAGTGGCATGTACCGCGCCGATCAGCACAGCTTTATGCTTTACCCTGATCGTGAACTTCCGAGCTTCATGGCTAAGAACCAAATCGATGCTGAACAAATCGCGGCTTCACCACTGCTTTCAGCCATGCTTAATGCGGGTGATCAACGTATCATCAATCAAGACGCAATGGGTCAAGTACACTTTAACCCAACATTTGAAAATGCCGATTTCCTATCCGCGGTATTAACGTCTATTGGTGATAACGAGTACAAAGAGCTGAATGACGAAGCGTTAGAGTCGGTATATGACCTATATGAGCAGGTCTTCAACCACAAAGCCTTCACAGGCCGCTCAGGTACCATGTTTGGCTACGAAGGCTTAGGTTGTATCTACTGGCACATGGTTTCTAAACTGCTACTGGCTGTGCAAGAAAACTACCTAGCGTCACGCGACATCGATCCAAACAGTGAAGAAACCGCTAAGCTGGCGAATTACTACTATCAGGTACGTGCAGGCATTGGTTTTAACAAAACACCAGATAACTACGGTGCCTTCCCAACAGACCCATATTCGCATACACCGAAACAAGCAGGTGCTCAGCAACCAGGTATGACAGGTCAGGTGAAAGAAGAAGTTATCACCCGATTTACTGAGCTAGGCATCGAAGTCGAAAATGGAACCATTGGCATTAATCCAACATTGCTGACCAAGCAAGAGTTCTTAACCGAAGATGCTCAGTTCAACTGTCTCAATGTTTTGGGTGAACAGTGCAGCTATAAAGTAGAACCAAACCAATTGGCATTTACCTACTGTCAGGTACCGTTTATTTATCAGCTCGCGGATACTGCAAGCGTAACGTGCTTCTTTACGGATGGGAGCAGTCAGCAAATTGATGGCTTAGTATTAAGCGCACCTCTTAGCGGACACCTGTTTAAACGTGATAACCAAATCAAAAAAATAAAGGTGTTACTTCCTAAACACCAACTTCTAAATCGCTAGTTCTAGCAACTTAGACTTTGCGGGCCATTAAGTTTTTCGGGGGAGAACTTAGTGGCCTGCTTTTTTATCTAAATACAAACCGAATAGTAAGCACACACCTAATTGATTGGTGTCACCGTTACTTCACCGTCTATATCCCATTTTGCTAATTGGTACTCGACCAACACTTCATTGCTAAAAGTAAAGGTAAGATCGTGCTGATCATCATAAGGATAAATTAGAAGATCAACTTCTTCGATAGTGACGGTTTGTTTGGGCTCTCCATAACCTTGTTTAAGTTCGTTAATTGTCGTTTTCCCTACCTCAATGACTACCTCATCTGACGCAATGACAGAACCAAAAGAAAACATTAACACCATAATCAATAGTAACTTTTTCAACTTCATGACCTCTAGATTGCTCTAAATACAAACCGTTATATTTTAACTTAGCTGGAAAGATGCTTAGGTAAGAATTGAAAGAAACCAAGTAAGATTTGTAAGCATACAAAGACTCTAAATCTGTTGCCTTTTACTATAAGAAAAGTTTTTAATTGAGGATATTAGAGTGAAAAAGCTACTCATACTTATGCTGTTCAGCATGCCAGTCTTGGCAAATAATATTTCAACCGGATACCTCGGTGTCGATAGCTTTTTTAGTGGCTCTAAAGGTTCTATCCAATACGGCGCTCAGTTTTCAACTGGAAATGAGATGAATTTTGGTTATGAACTCGATTACACTCGATACGAGTCCCACTATTCCTACGGTGTAAACATTAAACCAAGCTTTTACCTTGTAAATCGCTTTTTTATCTCTCCAATCGCTGGCTTCCACAAATTCAGTAGTGATGAATACAGCCCTATCTACGGTTTGGAAGCTTCCCATTACTGGCAATTTATTGAACTGAAAGTTGGGGTCAAGAAAACAGATGCCAGTATTGAAGACGACGTTAATTATTATGCTGGCGTGGCACTAAGATTTTGATCCTCAAAGCTCCGGTTATTCTTATACTCGCTTGATTTGCAAGCGTTGCTGATACAATCCCTAACAAACAAAACCATGAAAATGCCTTACCAACAAAGATAAGGCATTTTCATTGCGCGAAATCACTTGAGCAATCCATATACTCAGGTAACTTAGAGAGTGAATTCCAATTACTGAAGTCCTCTGACTCACTCCGAAAACACTATGTCACAATCTACTATTAAATTCGTTGCCGCCGATATGGATGGCACGCTGCTTGATGAAAACAGTCAACTCAACCCTGAGTTTTTCAACCTATATGAACAACTTGAAGAAAAAGGGATCATTTTTGCTGCGGCTTCTGGGCGCCAATATTACAGCTTGATTGAAACGTTCGCACCCGTAAAAGATCGCATGATGTTCATCGCCGAAAATGGCACGCTTGTCATGCACAAAGGCGAAGAGCTCTATAGCTGTGAAATTGACAAACCTTCTATTGAAAGCATCATTAAAGAAGCTCGCGCGATTGAAGGTGCTCATATTGTGCTTTGTGGCAAAAAATCCGCTTACATAGAGACCCAAGATCCAAAAGCATTGGCAGAATTTGCTAAGTATTATCACCGATGCCAATACGTTGAAGACTTATTAGCTGTTGAAGATGATTTTATTAAAGTCGCGATTTGCCACTTTGATGGTTCTGAACAATTAGTTTACCCAACCATCAATCAAGCCTTTGGCAAGTCGCATCAAGTTGTTGTCAGTGCAAAGATCTGGCTAGACGTAATGAATGCTCAAGCATCAAAAGGAGCGGCTATTGAGCACCTACAAAACAGCTTAGATTTTACTTACGAGCAAACGATGAGTTTTGGGGATTATTTAAACGATCTAGAAATGCTCAAGGCAAGCTATCATTCATATGCGATGGAGAACGCTCACCCAGTCGTCAAACAAACGGCTCGCTTTGGCGCACCAAGTAACGTTGAAGCCGGCGTGTTCACTGTTATTCAGCAGCAACTGTTAGCCGACTAACTACACTTCATAAAGCTCTAGTGGTAAGCCGTCAGGATCTTGAAAAAAGGTAAACGGCTTACCTGTGAACTCGTCGATTCGGATCGGCTCTACGAGAACATCTTGGCTTTTAAGATAACCAACATACTGTTCAACAGAGTCCACTTTAAAAGCCAAATGCCTTAATCCTCGAGCCTCAGGCCTGGAATGTCTTTGTGGTGGGTGAGGGAATGAAAACAGCTCGATTTGACTACCGTCAGGCAATGCCAAATCAAGCTTGTATGAATCTCTTTCTTTCCGGTAATTCTCCGCAAGCACCTCTAGTTTGAGTACATGCGTGTAAAAACGTTTAGATGCATGATAATCAGAACAAATTACCGCAACATGATGGATACCAAGCAAGCTCATCCTAGCTCTCCGTCACTAATCAATAACTAACGAGCCATCATCATTGAAATCCCAGCAATCTCCATAAGCGACTTCCCATAAATAGCCATCAGGATCAGAGAAATAACCGCTATACCCACCCCAGAACACATCTTGCGCAGGTTTTTCTAACTTGGCTCCAGCGCCGACGGCTAAAGCAAGTACATCATCAACAGCTTGTTTGGAGCGAGTATTGTGCGCGAGTGTTACACCACTAAACCCTTCACGTGTCGAAGCCATTTGTGGAGAAACGTCCTCCGCCAGCGCTTCTAAAGGGTACAAAGCAAGGCAAACACCACCAGTTTTAAAAAAGACGATGCCATCTTCTGGTGTCTTAGAGGAAGGAAAACCCAACTGAGAATAAAACTGGAATGAACGGGTTAAATCTTTGACGCCCAAAGTGATGATACTAATTCTCGGTTCCATGGTTTTTCCTTAAACTCGTAGCTAGTGATGTTGAATCACCATTATGACTCTTTATTATCGGAAAACATATCGAAGCTCATACCAAATGTAGCAAAAATCAGATCTTCACCCGCTCGAACTTCTGCAAAATACTGATCAGAACGGTAACCAATAAAGCCTGCGAGCTTATCTTGCATTAGCGCAGGATCGTTTAAATCCGTTGCAGCTTCAAAACCTAGGTATAAAGGCAAATCAAAGTTTGGCTGTAGGTTATATTGATAGCGACCAATCGCCCACATCGCCCACTCACCATTAGTGATTGAGTTTTGATGCTCTGGATCAATGATGCGATCATCGATTTGATACTCTTCCTTAGCAAAGGTTCCTTTCCAACGTGCGCTAAACCAATGGCTTTCATTTAAACGGTAACGAGCGCCCGTTTCCCAAGTATGTGAATGGCGAAGTTCTGAATCCCCCATTGAAAACTTAACCATTGCATCCCAATTCTCAAAATCATGGATGTACTGGATACCAATGCCCCACTCGACACTGTTCTTTTGATGATAAAAACCCGGCAAGTCACTGTAGGGCAAGTCGTAATAATACTTAGATTCCCCTACGTAAGTACCATCTAACAGATCCACAGACACTTGTAATTCTGAAGCAGCAACATTTGCCGAACAAACCAACAGCGGCACTAAATATTTCTTCATTCTATTACCTTTATAAAAGTTAGAAACATTCCATGTTTTTGTTTTGACCTATTGGCTATATCAATCAAAACTCCACCTGCCCATTCAGTATATGAACAGTGTTTTATTATCAATACATTGTAGTTTTATAAATTCCAACTTCAATAAGAGTTATACAATTGATTTATTAATATTGATTAATTAAAGGCGTTGTACAAATGAGACAAAAACGATATTGGTATTGACATGCCATATATAAAAAAAGCGCCCAACATGAGTTGGGCGCTTTTTACTTTAACTGATGTGTTTTATTTTAGCTTATAAAAGACTGTCGCCAATGGAGGTAAGCTGATCAATAGAGATTGCTCAAGACCTTCACTTGAGACACTCTCAGTCTGAATATTCGCTTTCACAGCAAAGTCACTACCATTGTATTCTGCCGCATCCGTATTCAGTAATAACTCATAACGACCTTGATTAGGAACACCAATGCGGAACGACTCGTGAGGAACAGGTGTAAAGTTACTGATCACAAGAATGCGTTCACCTTCTTCACTGATACGTTCATGCGCCAAAATTGATGCATCAGCAGCATCTTGCAATCGCCATTCAAAGCCTGATGGATCACAATCCAGTTCATGCATTGCTTTTTCATTTCGATATAGCATGTTGAGGTCACGCGTGAGTGCTTGTACACCTTGATGACGCTCAAACTCAAGTAAGAACCACTGCAACTGATCATCGTGATTCCATTCAGCAGTTTGACCAAGCTCAGCGCCCATGAAGTTCAGCTTTTTACCCGGCTGCGCGTACATATAACCCAAATACGCTCGTAAGTTAGCCGTTTGCTGCCATTCGTCACCCGGCATCTTATTGTGAATAGAGCCTTTACCGTAAACAACTTCATCATGAGAGAGAGACAACACATAGTTCTCGCTATGCGCATACACCAATGGGAAAGTGATCGTATTGTGGTGGAATTTACGATGGACAGGGTCTTCTTGAATGTAAGAAAGTGAATCATGCATCCACCCCATATTCCACTTAAAGCCAAAGCCTAAGCCGCCCATGAACGTTGGTGCAGAAACGCCTGGGAATGCCGTTGATTCTTCAGCAATCGTCATCGCATTCGGGAAGTACTTATACACTTCCTCATTCATCCATTTTAGTGTCGCAATCGCATCATAGTTCTCGTTACCGCCATCCACATTCGGAATCCACTGATCGTGGCTACGTGAATAGTCGAGATACAGCATTGAAGCAACCGCATCAACACGAATGCCATCAATATGAAATTGCTCAAACCAATACAGAGCGTTAGAAACAAGGAAGCGGCGGACGTGCTCACGGCCTAAATCGTAAATGTAAGAATTCCAGTCTTGGTGCCAACCGCGACGAGGATCAGGATCATGGAACAGCGGCGTACCATCAAAGTTCGCCAAACCGTGATCGTCCGATGGAAAATGCGCTGGCACCCAATCTAGCACCACGCCAAGACCCGCTTGGTGACACTGATCGACAAAGTATTTGAAATCATCAGGTGAACCGTAACGGCTAGTTGGCGCAAATAAGCCTACAGGTTGATAACCCCACGAACCGTAAAATGGGTGTTCGGAAACAGGCATCAACTCTACATGGCTATAGCCCATTTCTACTAGGTATGGGATCAACTCATCGGCTAACTCTCGGTAATTTAAGAAATCACCATTGTCGTCGCGACGCCATGAACCAGCGTGTAACTCATAGAAAGAAAGAGCCTCTTTGCGCTTTTCGGTTACTGGACGAGTCTGCCATTTATCATCTTGCCATGCGTATCGGTCATGGTCATAAGTAATCGACGAAAATGATGGGTATTGCTCAGAGTACGCCCCCCAAGGGTCGGCTTTATGAGGTAAGCCTTCCCCATTTGGACCTTTCAGTTCGAACTTATATTGAGAGCCTTCTGGCAGGTTAGGTATAAACAGACCCCAAATTCCGTAATCAAGACGCTGCATTGGGGTACGACGCCCATCCCACTGGTTAAAGTCACCGACTAAACTGCAAGCAGTAGCATGAGGAGCGTAAACGAGAAAACGTGTGCCAGAAATCTGTTTGCCATCGCGTTCAAGAGTAATGAATTGCGCGCCCATGTGCTTGTACATTTCTTTAGGCGTATGCAGGTCATCGTACTCTGCGTAAATGGTATGGTATTGGTAAGGGTCATCAACGAGCTGCTCTGTGCCTTCCCAGTTGACTGCAAGTTGATAATGGGTGAAGTGTAAATCACGTTCTTGCTTTAAAACGAATCCCGACGCATCTTCACGTTCTAGTTGAATACGCTCTTCACCTTCAATCACTAATTCCACAGAATCCGCGCCTGGCATCCATACACGCAAAGCGCCATCTTCAGGGTCAAGAAACGGCCCTAAGAATGAAAAAGGATCGACAAATGCCGCGTGAGAAAGCTGGTTATATGCCTGTGTTTTTTTATCCAGAGTTGCCGTTTTCAAGTGTATTTCTCCCTAACCGAACTTTCTTATTGTTCTAAATTATAAAAAGCCCGCTAAATAGTGCGGGCTTAAACTAGCGTGTCGAAAGTTTACTGAATTACGGGTTTACTTAGAGTGATAGAGTCGATACTTTTCTATGTAACCCATGAAACAGAGTGACTATTTGCTTACCTTAGTACGCACTTCGGTAAGTTGATGCGCAATTCGATTAACCCCTTCATGTGCAAAGACTTCATCAAGGTTCATGGTTAGCTTACGGCGCCAGTTTGGATACTCATCAACAGTGCCCGGAATGTTGACCGGATTATCCATTTCTAACCAGTCTTCCAACTGAACACTGAGCAGTGTTGAAGAACCCGCTGCAACATGCAGTTGTAGCGCTTCTGCTAGATGTGAGTCCATTGGCACATACTGAGCATCACGCCCTACACCATCAGGTAAGTAACCATGCCAAGCAACGGAATCTAAAATACCTTGCTTACACTCTAAACGATTTGCAAACAGCGTTTTTAGCTGCTCCTCATCTGGGTATAAGCCTAGCTCTTGGCCCATCTTCAGGTCATCACAATGCCAGAATCCGCGCAGAGTTGGCATATCGTGCGTACACAAAGCTGACATAGATTGCTCAGCGTAGTGTGCCGGAGAAATAAAGCCACCGTCCTCTTCTGATGTTTCGAAGAAGAATACCTTGTATGAGTGAACGCCCGCTTCACGCAGAATCTCAACAATCTCATCAGGAACTGTGCCTAAATCTTCACCAATCACACTGCATTGATGACGATGTGATTCTAGGGCCAAGATTGCTAGCATATCTTCTACTGGGTAGTAGATGTAAGCACCTTTAGTTGCGTTTTCACCTTTTGGAATCCACCAAAGACGAAGTAAACCCAATACGTGGTCAATACGTAGAGCACCACAATGCTTCATGTTGGCACGCAGTAGCTTGATATACGCGTCGTAGCTGGTCGCTTGAAGCACTTGTGGGTTTAGTGGAGGGAGCCCCCAGTTTTGACCAAGAGGACCAAGGATATCCGGCGGAGCACCAATGCTCGCATCCATCACTAGGTTACCGTCATCAGCCCAAGTTTCACTGCCAGAATCTGCAACGCCTACCGCAAGGTCTCGGTATAAACCGACAGACATGCCTTTCTCTTCAGCCAGGACTTGCGCTTCATTAATTTGCGCATCGGCGACCCACTGAAGGTACATGTACAGGTGCACTAGCTCTTGATTTTGTTCGATAAACTTCGCAACCGCAGGGTTCTCAAAGCTACGATATTCTTCAGGGAATACAGGCCAGCCCCAAACATTACTGTCTTCTGCATGTAACTTAGAGTGAAGTGCATCAAAAGCAGCTTGGTGAACTAAACTGTCACCACCTTGCTCAACAAACGCTAAAAATGCCTGGGCACGTTCGCTATTCTTGTCTAAGTGACGCTTTTTGAACTCACTGAACAGTAGTGGCAGAACGCTCATTTTTAGATCTGACACTTCAGTGTAATTCACCCAGTGAGATTCACGCGCTTTTTGCAGACGTTGCTGGAACTCAGCACTGCCCACTTTTTGTTGCGCTTCAATACTCAAGGAAAACTCAGGTACCGAGCTCACATCAATATATAGAATATTCAACCAACGACGTGAAGATGGGCTGTATGGGCTTGCCCCTTCTGGGTTTGCCGGGAACAAAGAATGAATCGGGTTCAAACCAACAAAATCACCACCGCGAGAAGCGATATCTGCAACCAACTGTTTCAGATCCCCAAAATCACCGATACCCCAGTTATGCTGAGTACGCAAAGTGTAAAGCTGTACACTTGGGCCCCACATTTTTTTACCACGTTCAATTTCACCCTGCTTGTAACACGCTTTAGGTGTCACAATCAGCGTCATCTCATATGGCGATTTACGACGCTTACGAGTGATCGTTAGCTTGTGGTAACCCCAAGCCAAATCACTCGGTAATGCAAACACTAAAGGGCCACCCTCTTTACGTTCATCACGTACAATTTGAGATTGAAGATAGCCTTCAAGTACCTCTCCCTGCTCAGTATCTAGCTGCCAGCTAAACTCACTTTCACGGGCACTTGCACCAAGATTTAGTGCAACTTCTACTGGCTCTCCATCGCGAACAACAAGCACGGGATCAAGAACATCCTTCTTGTGCTTTTTCTCCGCTGATTGAAGAAGAGTTTCATCGTTGGTTGTGTCGTAGCCTAGAGACGCAAGCAAGTGACGAATGGTTTCGTCTTCAACTTTTGCTTCATCGCCCCACGCGCTTACGTAGCTGTCGGCGATTCTAGCCATTTCTGCGACTTGTTTTAATGCGTTTTGTTCTTTCATCGCTCTCTCCGAAGGACTGCATATACCTTCAAAATGTAGGGTAATTAATTATTTAAAGAGATGAGCCAAGGCATATTGCCTTGGCTTTTTTTATCGAATTAGCGTTTTACCGACTCTAATTTCCAAATGTTATTTACATAGTCTCGAATTGAGCGGTCTGATGTAAATTTACCAACCAAGGCTGTGTTAAGAATCGCTTTCTTAGCCCAACCTGCTTGGTCTTGGTATTGCTTGCTCATATCTTCGTGCGCTTGAACATAAGAAGCAAAATCTGCCAAACATAGGTAAGGGTCACCGCCATCTAATAGGCTATCGAACGTAGCTCGTAAAAGACCAGGTTGACCTGGAGTAAACTCTTCACCCACAAGTAGATCAAGAGACGCTTTCAGTAGCGGGTCTGCGTGGTAGTAGTCATAAGGGTTGTAACCTTGCGCTTTCACTGCTTGTACGCCATCAACATCTAGGCCAAAGATGTAGATGTTTTCGTCACCCACTTCTTCACGAATCTCAACGTTCGCACCATCCATAGTACCGATAGTTAGTGCACCGTTTAACGCCATCTTCATGTTACCTGTACCTGAAGCTTCTTTACCCGCTAGCGAGATTTGTTGAGAAACGTCTGCTGCAGGGATAATGATTTCAGCCATGCTCACACGGTAATCAGGGATGAAGACCACTTTCAGCTTGTTGCCAATACGTGGGTCGTTGTTGATCTTCTCTGCCACCTTGTTCACCGCGAAGATGATCTCTTTCGCTAGGTGGTAACCTGGTGCTGCTTTTGCGGCAAAGAAACATACGCGCGGCGTACATTCGAAACCTGGTTCGTTAAGGATTCGGTGGTATAGAGAAAGAATGTGTAGCAGATCTAAGTGCTGACGCTTGTACTCGTGTAGACGTTTAATTTGAACGTCAAAGATAGCGTTAGTATCTAGCTCAATACCCATGTTTTCCTGAACCCAATCCGCAAGGCGCTGTTTGTTTTGCTTCTTAACAGCCATGAATTCTTTTTGGAATTTCGCGTCTGTCGCAAACTGAGCAATACCTTCAAGCTGTTCTAGTTTCGCCGGCCATTCAGTACCAATCTTCTCAGAGATAAGGTTCGATAGGCCTGGGTTACAGAACTTCAACCAACGACGTGGGGTAATACCATTCGTTACGTTTGTCAGTTTACCTGGGAAAATCTCGTTAAATTCTGGGAAAAGATCTTTCTTAACCAATTGTGAGTGAAGTGCAGCCACACCGTTCACTTTGTAAGAGCCGATCACACATAGGTTAGCCATGCGAACCATGCGGTTGAAACCTTCTTGGATGATTGAAAGCTTCGCTTGCTTCTCACCATCACCAGGCCACATCTTACGAACTTCTTGTAGGAAGCGGTGGTTGATTTCAAAGATGATTTCCATATGACGAGGAAGTAGACGCTGGATTAACGACTCTGGCCATGTCTCTAATGCTTCTGGAAGTAGCGTGTGGTTAGTATAAGCGAATGTATTCGCGCTGATTTCCCACGCTTTGTCCCAAGATAGGCCTTTCTCATCGATCAGAATGCGCATCAGTTCAGGGATCGCGATCGTTGGGTGCGTATCGTTTAGCTGAATCGTCTCTTGTTTAGGAAGATCCGCTAATGCGTAACCTGCCGCTTCGTGACGACGGAGAATATCGCGAACAGAGGCAGCTGAATGGAAGTACTGCTGCATTAGGCGCAGAGTTTTACCTTTCTCGTGGTTATCATTTGGGTAAAGAACTTTAGTGATGTTACCTGCATCAATCAGAGAGTGCTGAGCTTCAAAGTAATCACCGTTGTTAAAACTTGCTAGTGAGAATGGAGCAATTGCCTGACATTCCCAAAGACGCAGCGGGTAAACCGTGTCTGATTCATAGCCTACAATTGGTAGATCCCAAGGCATCGCTTTTACTTCCATACCAGGAACCCAAGTACGAACTTCGCGGCCGTCTACGTATTCAACATCCACATGACCGTAAAAACCGATGTTTTGTGCCAGTTCCGGACGAGCCACTTCCCATGGGTAACCTTCAACACCACGCCAAGCATCTGGCGCTTCTTTTTGGCGACCTTCTTGGAACGATTGCTTAAATAGACCGTACTCATAGTGCAGACCGTAGCCTACTGTTGGGAATTCTTGTGCAGCACATGAATCCATAAAACATGCCGCTAGGCGACCTAGACCACCGTTACCCAGTGAAGGGTCGCGTTCTTCTTCAAGCAAGTCAGTCAAGTTATGACCTAGCTCTTGCATCGCGTCTGTAATCTGTTCGTAAAGACCCATGCTGATTAGGTTATTACCCGTTAGGCGACCGATTAAGAATTCTAAAGATAAGTAGTTAACACTTTTTGCGCTTTGGATTTTAGGATCTTGTTCAGTCTTAAGAAGATCCAGCGTTGTCAATTCAGCAAGTGCTCGGCCCATTGCCAAATACCAATCACGCGGAGTCGCGGTCGCTTCTGTTTTTGCGTAAGTCGTGGAAAGGTGTTGTTTTACGCTTTCTTGGAATGAAGCTTTATCAAATTTTTTCTGTTGCGTAGGTTTCATTAGAGAAATCTCACTTATTAGTTCTAATCCATCTGAGACATATCGTGCATGTGCTCGGCTAGCAAAACATCCTCCTCCTAAACGGCGTATTGGGAGGAGGACAAAGGGCGTAGAGGGCGTATTCATTTAAGCTCAGTGATCTGACTCTCAATTCAATATTGTTCAAGCAGTACACTGGTGATTAAGATCACACCATCAACGAATTTAACCTACATCTTGTATATGAAACTTAGGTGTATAGAAAAAATAACAATTGCTCAATATGCATACTTGATCACAATAAGATTTCCGTTGTTACTCACGTTTCATCGTTTTTGGTGTAACCAAGTACTCACATCGCACTTATAAAATAGATAAAGAGTGACAAGATTCACAAATACAGGGCGTAGAAGGCAACAAAATGTGAAATAGCCAAAAAAGTAGCGGTTGATCAATAACTGTCGATGATGTTCTCAAGTAACATCCCTTGCAATAAGGTTATATTTGCCTAATTTTCAACCAACCACTTACGCTATCAACAATTACAAATGAGTGGTTCAGAGCAGGGAAAAGAAGATGTGGATTCCTTCTAAATTAACTCGCCCAGGCCGGTTACATAATGCGATTGTCCGCCCAAGAGTGCTTGATTTACTCCAACAAGCACCATGCTACAAACTCATCCTGTTTCGCTCACCAGCTGGCTATGGAAAAACCACCATGGCCGCGCAATGGCTTTCTGATAAAAATCATGTGGGATGGTATAGCATAGACGAAAGCGATAACGATTCGTTTCGCTTCATGAATTACCTTTTACAGGCATTAAACAAGGCGACAAATAACGCTTGTCCAAATTCTCAAAAGCTGGCAGAAAAACGCCAGTTCTCGTCACTTCACTCCCTTTTTAGTGAAATTTTCTCGGAGATGGCCGATTTTCATCAAGAATGCTATTTAGTTTTAGATGATTATCACCTCATCAGCGATGAAGACATTCATGAGGCTATGCGATTCTTTTTGAAACACATGCCTGAAAACCTAACACTCGTCGTAACAAGCCGCGCAGCGCCACCACTCGGCACGGCTAACCTGCGTGTTCGCGATCTCATGATCGAAATTGGTAATGAATTACTCGCGTTTGATACAGAAGAAACCACGCGATTCTTCAATCAACGTGTTGCTGATGGTATTGATGACACTACCGCCGATAACCTACGCAGTTATGTCGAAGGTTGGCCATCCGCATTACAACTGATTGCGCTTCAAGCTCAGCATCAACATAAAACGCTTGCACAGTCGGCAGAGTCCTTCTCTGAGTTCAACCATGCACACCTTTGGGATTATCTAGTCGAAGAAGTCTTTGACCTGTTAGACCCAGAAACGCGTATGTTCTTATTGCAATGTTCCGTCCTCGATCACTTTAACGATACCTTAGTATCAACACTGACTCAGCGTGATGATGCGCTAAGTATGATTGAGTCGCTCAACCGATTTGGCTTGTTTATTCACCCTTTAGAAGGTGAGCAAAACTGGTACCGATTCCACAACTTGTTTGCTGAATTCCTAACTCATGAGCGCTCAGCACGCATCCCGCAACAAGAGACGGAACTTCACCATACGGCTGCTCAAGCTTGGCTAAAATTATCATCACCGCATCAAGCGCTCTCTCATGCTCAGAAAGCACAAGATAGTCAGCTAGTCGCAGATATTTTGGTTCAGTATGGTTGGAAGATGTTCAATGGCGGTGAGCTACAAACCGTTGAAAAGGCGATTGAGAGTTTAACACCAGAACAACTCTACACTGAACCTAAGCTTTGTATGTTGCAAGCTTGGCTCGCGCAGAGCCAACACCGTTACAATGATGTGGGCGACCTGCTGTCAAAAGCTGATGCGCAGATGAAATCCTTTAACGTCACCTTAAGCAGTAAAGAACAAGGCGAGTTCAATGCATTACGCGCACAAGTTGCCATTAACCAAAATGAGCCTGAGAAAGCGTTAGAACTCGCTGAGCTAGCACTAAGCCAACTTGATAGCACGGTTTATCGTAGCCGAATTGTGGCCACTTCTGTTGTCGGTGAAGTCAACCACGTACTAGGCCATCTAAGCCGTGCACTACCTATGATGCAGCAAACCGAAAAACTGGCGCGTCAATACCAGGTTTATCATCAAGCCATTTGGGCGATGTTCCAACAAAGCGAGATTTTAATTGCTCAAGGCTATGTGCAAGCGGCATTTGAAATACAAGACAATGCCTTTAAATTGATTGAAGAGCAGCAGCTTCAGCAAGTGCCATTGCATGAATTTGTACTTCGCGTACGCGCGCAAATTTTATGGTGTTGGAACCGATTAGATGAGGCTGAAGAGTGCGCCTATAAAGGGCTCGATATATTAGGAAACCATAGCTCTAGCAAACATTTACACAGTTACTCAATGCTCGCTCGTATTGCTATTGGCCGCGGTGAACTAGATAAAGCTGGCAAATTTATTGAGCAAATCATTCATTTGCAAAAACAGTCAACCTATCACGTCGATTGGACAGCCAATGCTTCGCTTTCTTTGATTCTATTTTGGCAAGCTCGCGGAGATTTAGATTCGATTCAGCAATGGTTAGAAACCGCTGAACGTCCAGAGCAAGCTCGCAATCACTTTACCCAATTGCAATGGCGAAACATCACCAGAGCACAAATTGCATTAGAACTGTACGATCAAGCAGAGCAAAGCTTAGCCTTCTTGCAGCAACAAGCTCAAGAATGCGAGTTACTCACCGATACTAACCGCAACTTAATTGTTGAGGCGGTTCTGGCGATTTCCTTGAACAATGAACAAGCTGCACGCGAGTTTCTTAAGCAGGCTTTAGCACTAACGAACCAAACAGGTATGCTGGGCAACTTCCTAGTCGATGGGGCTAAAATTGGTCATATCCTTGAGAAGCTAAATCATAAAAGTGAGTTGGGTGAACTTGAGCGCCACCGCGCACAGCAACTGCTGAAAGATATCTCCACTACTCAGCGTAGCCGTTCTGTTCACTTTGATGAAGAGTTTGTAGAGAAGCTAGTAAACCACCCCAACATTCCAGAACTTGTCCGTACCAGTCCATTGACTCAACGTGAATGGCAAGTATTAGGTTTGATTTACTCAGGTTTTAGCAACGAACAAATCGCCCAAGAGCTGGATGTGGCGGGCACCACGATTAAAACTCACATCCGAAACTTGTATCAAAAACTGAATATTGCTAACCGTAAGGAAGCCATTAAAACCGCAGAGAATTTACTGCAGTTAATGGGGTACTAACAGTGAAACGACTAAGCGCAGCTCATAGAGCTGCGCTTTTGTTTATCCAGAAGAAAATTGAAATAGCAACAGAAGCCCTAGCAAGAACAAAAACAACACAATTGACACATTATCTTTACATGCCGCATACTTTCATCCTAGACCTAAAGAACTATTAAAGTACAGTTAGCTGCTATATGAAGGATGTTTATGCGCCAACTATCGATTGCTTTAAAGATTAAGCTTGGCTATGCCATCTGTTTACTCTTTTTTATCATTTCTGGCATTGTCAGTTTCCAAGGCATCAAAACCTTATCACTAGGATTTCAGGACTATAGGACTCTGAGCCACCAAGCCAGTCAATCCGATGCTATTCAATCCCATTTTTTACAGATGCGCCTTGCATCAGAACGCTTTATCAATACGCTAGATGAGAAATACGACCAGCAGTATCAAGTAAGTCGACAACACATTCTGACCTTACTTGAACAATTGCAAACAAGTAGCCAAACCAGTGAAACTCTCGCAAGTTTAGACCAAGTGAAAGCAAGCGTGACAGAGTTTGATAGCGCTTATCAATCTATGAGCCAAAGTGAGCAATTTATTGACCAACTACTCAACGTTGATATGGTCAAGCGAGAGAAAGATGCTCTGCAAGCCGCACAAAACTTATTGTATGAGTCGTACAACAACAACGATTCCAACGCCAGTTTGTATGCAGGTATGTTGATGGAGAACTTTCTTGCCGCCAAAATTGCTGTCCTGACTTACGCTAAAAATACCAACGAAAAAAACTACGAAGCTGGCTTTGACCTGTTTGAGTATTCGCTGCCCGGCATTGAAGGCGACATTAGCTCACTCAATTCATCTGACTACCAGGCTGAGCTCATCAAAGGTTTTACGACGCAACGTGAAGCCTACGCAAAGAGTTTTGACTTAGTGCATCAGAAAAAGGGCGAAAATGCCTTACTGCAGCAAAACTTAATCAGTTTGGGCGATCAACTTGCTGTTGCTGTGGAAGAAGCAAAAGCAGTTCTCGATCAGCAGCAGCAATCACTAATCCCACTACTTAATGACGGCGAAGAACGTTCTATCCAGATTATTGTGCTATTGACTGGCGTGGCTTTATTTGTCGGTACCATCAGCGCAATATTAATCAATCGCTCTATTTCTAGCGGCATCAAACAAGTCAAAGAGATCACCAATGAACTGGCTGAGGGCAACCTCAATGTCGACGTAAAAATCACGGACAAAAACGAGATTGGCCAGCTGCTAGAGAACATGAAAAAGACCATTGAGTCACTAAGAGACATCGTCAGTCAAGTCAACTCTTCGAGCTTACGCGTTGGGGAAATGTCCCAATCATTAAATCAAGTGACTGACACCAGCTCTGCATATGCTGCGCGACTGAATGAGGAAATGACCAATATTGCTACAACCGTCTCTCAGTTGGCTGCCAGTACATCAGAGATCGCTTCCAATGCCAATCACGCTTCAGAAGTTGCAAATCAGGCTACCTCAAATGTCGCAATGGGGCTGGAAGAGGTAGAGAAAACTCTGCAAGAGATCGATCATGCGGACAAGCAGATGCAGATCAGTAGCCAAAAGGTGGTCGATTTGCATCAAGAATCGATGAACATTGGGGCAATTTTAGAGGTCATTCAAGGCGTCACTGAGCAAACCAATCTGCTTGCACTAAACGCAGCGATTGAAGCCGCTCGCGCGGGGGATCAAGGTCGTGGTTTTGCCGTGGTGGCCGATGAAGTTCGAACGTTGGCGAAAAGAACCCAGGAATCCGCCAGCCAAATTGATGAGCTAATTCGTACCCTTCAGCATGGTGCGAAAGAAGCGTTAGAGTCTATCAAAGAGAGCCACGGAACGGTTTCGCAAGCCTCTACTCAAGCTCAGCAAGCCTCAGAAAACCTGCATGTAATTAATAAACACATTCAAGACCTCAACCAAGCCAACAGCCAGATTGCCAGCTCTGTCGATGAACAAGATAGCTTGACGCAATCACTAGGCGCAAACGCAGAAGATGCCAATACGATCACTCAAAGCAACCAAGAGTCAGTCAATCAGGTCTCTGGCACTGCTGAAGAGCTCACCGAGGTATCGGAACATCTGTCGGGTCAAGTCAATCGGTTTAAGATGGGGGCGTAGTTTTTCTCTCAATTAAATTCTGCGTCTCTCTCGTGTGCTTAAATAAGTAAAGGACGACGCAGATTTAATCATTCCATTAAGCTCAATGCTAAGAGAATAGAATCCTTGCACTCCAATACAGAACTGCCAGAATGTAGGCTGATGGAGTACAACAGGAAGATTTTCAATGAGTTGGTTTAGGATGAAGGCATTAACGATTGCCGTAGGTGCAGTGATGGCTGTACCGCAAATGAGTCATGCAGAAGTTGGGAGTACGCCTTTAATTGGCGGCTTATTTAACTCCTCTGAAGTACTTAAAAACCAGATAACATCTTCCCTCAGTTACTCCACTCGCTTTGCTAGAGATCTCACTCTCTTCACCATTGGCGGCGTTACACTAGAAACCTATTTGCTGACTTTACCGCTCGATGCCGCAACGAAAGCGAGAGTAATGGGGCAGATTGCCGATCCAACTTACGCCATTCCGCTCGCATACTTCTTATACCAATTCTACGACCGCTATACCGGAATCGATGATAAAGATGCCTTCAAGCAGTACTTAAAAACGGTCTACGATCAACAAGCGTTACGCGGCTTTGAACACACGCTATTTAGTCTAAGTGACCAACAACCCAAAGCGAACAAAGAACACCATAAAGATCAAGCGCATCAGGAAGGCTTAAAAATAGATGGTGAATTCATGGCATCTATGGTGACGGTCTACGACGCGCTGGTTCAAGTGGGTGAATGGCAAGAGATGGAAACCTTGCCTGATCAATATACCTATTTGACCAACAATGAAGCCGATTTAGAGCTGGTTGCTAAAATTCAACCTATTGTTGTCAATATCCTTAGCCAAGTCGCCCAAGGCATGGACGCAGGCGACATGAAAAACTCAGTCATGGCGATTGCTGAGGATGGAAAAGCCGTCAACTCAGAGAAACCGAATAACAAGGCTCAAGCGATTACCATCAGCCTTATTGATTTCGTACGACTCAACGTTCTTAAGGCGTATCGACAGTTTGTTTATCAAGATGAGCGCCAAGAAAGACTCAACGACTGGTTGCAAAGAAGCTTTAAACATCAGCCGCAGCAGACCGTAGCGTTTCTCCAATCTCAACAAAATCGTCGCTTGGCCGTACAGATAACGGTTGATGGGCTACAACAAGGCTTAATGGAAGGCTTAGTCGACCCTGACAAACCTTTCATCAAACATGCCTATCAGCAGCACCTAAAGCTATCGAGTGCGACTCCGGACTATGCTCAATCTAAGCCAGAGCATGTGCAAGATATGCGTTTTATAGAAATTTTGTCCGAGCAAACTTATAAAGATCCGAATTACCTACCCTTCTTTAAACGTCTGTATCGCGATCATTCAGACTCCATCGTTCAAGTGGGTGTCTCCTCGACGCCTACCATCAGCGTGCGCAACCTGCCTATCATCAAGACAGGAGCAAAAGTCTCCGGCGATCTAGGAACAGGTATTCCTAACTTCCACTTCGTCGATAGAAGTGAAGACCGCGCTTATTACTTCTTCGGTAACGATGCGCTGCAGCTTGACCGATTGATGCAAGCAAACAAAGTTCAGACTATGTTTGACCGACTGAACTATCTAAAGACTCTAAACTGCAACGCACAATACGATTGGAATGCGCATACCACCTATGATGGTCTGGTGAACCTTGGGGCAGGTGAAGCCCTGAGAGATTTTGGCGAAAAACGCTGTTTACGTGAACTCGATGAAAGAGCAGAGGTTGAAGTAGAGCTAACGCGTAAACGCCAAACGTTAATCGATAACATCGAGAGTTACCAAACCATTCCGGTGTGGGACATCTATACCCGTTTAACCAAGAAATGGAAAATTGAACAAAACCTAGAGCAGTACTCAAAGCTTGATGGCAGAGGTATGCCAGATTTCACCTTAATCTATAACCCTTGGCCAGATCATTTCGCTCATTTCGTCGGCCCATTTAGCGATGAAATCATCATGCCAAGCGGCGAGCTTAATCGCCTCGACTATTGGATTGGTCAAGTCGAACAGGCGTACAAAAAAGCGGGACTGTATCAAAACACCCTATTTGGCATTGCAGGCGATCACGGCTTAAGCCCGGTTTATCACACTTTGAACCCTGAAAAGGCCATCTTTGAACCGCTAGAGCAAGCGTTAGGTTACCCTCTCGTGATCAAGAAGATATCCTCTGATGAAGGCGAAGGGCCAAAGATCACTAATGCTCTCAACTATCCAAGCAATAAAGGTATTGATGTTGTCGTCGCTTCAACAGCGGGCGGCAACTTTATGCTTGATATGTTCAACTCCAAGCAAGGATGGCAAACGCAACCACTTTATCCAGAATTAACCCAATGGCACCCTATCAACGCGCCTAAAGGTGAACGCGTCGATATCATTCAACAAACACTCCACTATTTGGGTGAAAGTCTCGATTACTTATTGGTTCGTAATACGCAATGCAGCGAGCAATCATGCTCGGTACGAATCGTCGGCAGCCGAGATGGACAACGATTGGATGAAGAGATTTTGCGTGATGAAGACCGCTACTTCTATCATTCACTCAATGGAAACGTAAAACTATTGCAACTTCAGGAGCTAAATCCATACCTCCCGAAACCTAATGACAGCGCATTCAACCAATACAGCCAGTTGATCGATCAATGTCTCTACCGAGCAAATATTTCCGCGCCAGAGACTTGGTGTACCAGTAAACAGTGGCGAGAGTTGACCCGTTTTACTCCTCGCCCAGATTCGGTTGTGGAACTTGCACAAATTTACGCTGAAGATCGCGCAGGAACCATCAATCTGTTTCCTGCAGAAGGGTTTGGCTACAATACAAAAGTTCCAGGTAGGCATGCCGGTGAAAGCTACCTAGAAAAAGACGCTTTCCTTGGTTTTTGGGGAGAACCTATTGGTCCAAACCCAATACCATTAACCAGTGAAGCCAATGGTTCATTAGCACCAACACTCTATCAATACCTTACCGATGACAAAGTCGTGGCAGGGAAAAACGGTTGGGGTTACCCATCGCTATTGAACAAACTCGATATCAATCCATAGCTCATGACAGAAACAAGAAAGGCGCATCATCTGCGCCTTTCTTTTTAAAATGTTCTCACTCTAATGGGAGTGATGATGGTGATGTCCACAACCACACCTTGGTGCCGCAATCACACTCTGAAGGGTGTGAAATTCCATCTGCTCTTGCAGCGACTCTGGTGTTAAAGAATTGATTAAGTGGATATTTTCCTCATTTACTTGATCCGCATCTTCAAGCGCTCGCTGTACCTTGGTAATATCAATTAACTGCTGGCTCAATGCTTCTGGTAAAGTAAACTCGCGAATCGCGCACACTAAACTCGTTGCGGTATCCATCGCTACCATAGAAACAGTAAGAGCCTTTTCTTCATCTAACAGAAAGTAATCATCAGGTATTGCCGCTGAATTTAACTGCATCTCAAATGCCAATCCTCCAAAGCAAGCAACAAGCAAACAACCGCCATTTTCTGATGCAATCACACCGAGTTTCGCCGCGGATTGACCCAACACTTCTTGCTCATCAGCGGTGATATTGCCTAGGCCCACATAAAGTAAGTTCGGTAAGTCATTACGAAATAACTCCAGCATCGCACCATCACCCGCTTGAAAAGGGTGGTTGATAAACGTCTGGCCAACTTGGAAGTGTGAGGGATTGTGCTCAGCCATGATAATTGCCTTATTTCTTATTCACTCTATTTGATGAGAGTAAGTGTAATCTTTATTTAAGAAATGACTATCCCACAAAAAATCAAATGACTATTACGTATTTGTAATAGTCATAATTTACTAAAACCGCAATGATCTTGGCCGTTTCATTTATAGTGCGACCACAGCAGCACTAAATCGATTCGCCGGCTTCATCCTCCTCAACTACCTCACTCTCTAAGCTCGCTTCTTCTAACCATTGACGTAAGGATTCACTTGCCAACACTTTTTGCTGATAAGCCATTGCACCTTCTGATAACTCAATACCATAAGTTAAAAAACGTAGCGTAACTGGTGCATACATCGCATCCACGATCGACCACTCGCCAAACAGCCATTCGTTTGGATACAAAGTCGCTTGCTCTGCCCATATCGCATCAATACGCGCAATATCTTTTAACGCTCCAGAGCTTAACTCAACCTTACGACGCGCTCGAATATTCATGGGTAGCTCGTTTCTTAAATAAAAGAATCCAGAGTGCATTTCTGATGCGATAGAGCGCGCTTTAGCTCTTTCATTCACTTCACTCGGCCACGCTTTTCCATTGAGGTATTGCTCGTTGATATACTCCAAAATCGCCAGAGAATCCCACACAATGAGTTCACTATCTATTAGCGTTGGTACTTTAGCAGCTGGTGTAATAGGCGCTAAAGTGTCGTAAAACTGTTGAGTACCTAGCCCAAGCTTGGTTACTTCCACATCTAGTTGATATTGCGAGAAAATTAGCCATGCTCGAAGTGACCAACTAGAGTAATTCTGGTTGCCTATAAAGAGTTGCATTTGTGCCTCCATGCTGTGTTTACAATGATGAGTGAAGATACAAACCACAATATCTGATTGTTATTTAGCCGACTAACAGATAGTTTTGATGGAAGACTTCAACAAAAACGATGGATCACGTTGAATATGGATATCGACGCGCTACGTAGCTTTCTTGCATTTATTGAAACAGGCAGCTTTACTCGCGCCGCAAAACAGATAAATAGAACTCAGTCCGCCTTTAGTGCGCAAATGCGTAAGTTGGAAGATGAGCTTAATGTCAGCTTATTTGAAAAAGAAGGGCGTAATCTGGTACTAAGCGAAGCCGGTATCGCGTTACGCTCTCATGCTGAGCAATTGGTAGGGTTACACAATCAAGCGCTCAAGCAGGTCAAACGTTACGAGAACAAGCGACCACTACGCTTAGGTTGTCCTGAAGATTATAACGATAAACTGTTGCCTCAAGTGGTCAAGATTTTACAACAGGCCGAACCTACATGTTCCATTCAAGTGTTTAGCGAGCCCAGTTCAAGTCTGAGAGCCAAGCTAGATGATGGGAAATTAGATGCTGCAATAGTGACTCGCTCAGCGGGCAGTGAAGAGGGCTATTTTCTCGCCAGTGACAAAGGCGTTTGGATCAGCCATGCCGAGTTTGAGTTGGCTCAACATCACCCTATTCCGATTGCACTGTTTCAAAGTGATTGCCAGTATCATGCGGCAGCCATTGATGGCCTAAGCAAGCAAGGGATCTCTTATCAACTCTTAGCATGCTGCAACACCGCTTCAGCACAACGCGCTATTGTACGTTCAAAAATGGCCATTGGCGCAATGGGAAGAATGAGTGTGTCAGATGATTTAAAGATACTGGATAACATGCCAGCTTTGCCCGCTGTTGATATTGTTTTAATTACTGGTGTCGAGCCTCACCCTGTATTAGATAAAACCTGTCTCGATCAATTAATCAACCTACCGAATAGCCGCGAAGCTAACGTTGCGTTTTTCTAAGCCATAAATCAAAAAAGCGCCCTTAGGCGCTTTTTATCAACTTGATTGATTTAGTTAATCAACAAATTAGAACTTTTTCGGTGCGTAGCCTGTCATCACTTTGATCTGTAGCTCTTTACCAAGCTTAGTCATTGGGTGTACAACAACTAGCCCTTTTACTGACTTCTTCAGCTTACCCATATCTGCTTGTTCTGCTTTGGTGATTTCACGAGAAAACGGCATATCAAGTAGGCTCTTGCGCTCTTTGTTCATGTCGTATTGCTGCTTATGCTTCATCGAGCTTGCTTTCTTGTTCAGTTTTTCCATTTCATCAGTGAACTTTGAAATCATTTCCTGATCACCACGACCTTTCGCTGCATCTAGCTTACGCTGGCAAGTATCTAAACGGTTGTGAAGATTTTGAAGTTCTTTCTTAAGGCTCATGGTGTTCATCTCATTGAAACGGAAAAGGGCGGCGAGTGTAGCATAAGCTCCTCGGCGGCACTAACTATATAATCAGTAAATCTATGCCACTAAGGTAGACAACTTTTGTTCAATAAGCGAGCTGCTCATTTTTGTGTCAAAATGATGCTATTGATTAATAAAAGAAATACCAAAGGGAATGTCTATGCTCTTCCGCTCAATATTCACAATTGCTCTTGTTTTTTCAGCCTCGTCCAATGCAGCTAACGAGAGCATTTCTATTCAATACCTTGCTCCCAAGGACCAAAGCGAAAAACTGATTTTAAATGAAATCAAACAAAGCAAAGTAAACGAAACACTCATTGAGCTCTCTAACAATTTAATGCCTTTTAGTCAGCCTCTGGTTATTGAATACGGTAGCGATGATGGTCCCTTATATGATCCAGAAAAACATGTTGTTCAAATGCCCTACTCTTTCTACGAAGAGGCGCTTAGTTACTTTATAAAAAATAAATACGAAGAGAAATACGGCAAATCAGCGCAGTTAGGCGCTGTCGATACTATGCTACACACGCTCATCCATGAAGCTGGGCACGCCTACATCGCAGACCAAAACATTCCTATTCTGGGTAAAGAAGAAGATGCCGTCGATAACCTTGCAGCCATACTGATGATTGATTACGTAGAGAATGGCGATGCCGCGGCCATCAGTGCTGCTGATATGTTTGCTTTTGAATCGGATGACAGACCTGATTACTACGATTTCGGAGAATATATTGACGAGCACAGTTTTGATCTACAGCGCTACTTCTCGACCCTTTGCCTAGTCTATGGCAGTGATCCAGAAAAACACGCTGCGTTGCTCGATGAAGTAGAGAACGATTACCTAGCTGAACGCAAAGATTTTTGTGTTTATCAATATCAGAGTTTAAGCCAAAACTGGCATCACTACTTAAAACAACCAGAAACTATCGAATGATAAAATGGCAAGATTTATTTTAGTTAACACTAATATAAGTAGCTGAATCAAAAGAAAATATGTGATACCAGTCAATATTTCATCACATACAAGACCAATGTCTAATATTGACTATTAATTAAGCTATCAAGAATCACGGTCAATGGACGATAAATTAGCTAATCTTATAAGATAAACTTTTGGTTGGATAAAAATAAGTCAACAACAACCAATGTAACTAAACACATAACAGTAGCTGTTGTGTTAAGACCTCACAGAATCAGGATGTTTGTATGAGTCTAACAATAAAAAGCCGCCTTTATATTTTAGCGCTTGTTCCACTGCTAGTCATCGCTCTGGGTATGCTTGGAGTAACCTACCTCAAAACTCAAGAGCTCAATGAGCGTCAAGTTGATGTTACCCGCACCAACATGATGAATATGAAGAAGGAAGAACTTAAAAACTATATTCAAATGGCGAAGTCTGCCGTTCAACCTTTCCTTGACCGTGGTGCAAGCCTAGAGGAAGCGTATCCAACCCTCATGACATTAGAGTATGGGGAGACCGGGTATGTTTTCGGTTACGATTCCAAAGGTAAAAAAATAGTACAAGGAACCAACAAAAAAGGAATCGGTGAAAACTTTTGGAACCTACAAGATAAGCAAGGAAATTATCTTATCCAAGATTTGATTCGCAATGCAAAAACCGGTGAATTCACGACCTACTACTTCCCTAAGCTTGGCCAAACCGTGGCTCTACCAAAGTTGAGTTACTCCATCTATATTCCGGAGTGGGATCTCATGCTAGGTACAGGCTTCTACACTGATGATATCGATGCCATTATTGCCGATATGGAAGCTGCAACAACGGAAGCTTTACAAGAAACACTCTCGACCATTTTTGCCTTCTGTTTGGTTATTGCTGCTATCGTGGCCGCTTTCGCTGTTACTGTGAATCGCACCATTATGAAACCACTGGAACTTTTCGATAACTCAATCAGTTCCTTTGCCAGTGGTGATGCCGACTTAACTGCGCGTATGGAAGAATTTAAAGCGCCAGAGTTTGCCAAGCTAAGTAAAAACTTCAATGCGTTTGTCTCGAGTTTACAGGATATCATTCGCAACGTGAGCGATGTTGGTCAGCAAGTGGTATCAGAGACAACAAATATGTCTCATCGCGCGGCTAAGGTTGATGAGTTGGCGTCGGGTCAACGTGAAGAGACTGAGCAGGTTGCAACAGCAATGACTGAGATGACGACAACAGCAAGCGAGATTTCAAATAACGCAAGCCAAGCTGCTGATTCAGCAAAAGAGGCCGATGATAATGCGAAAAATGCACAAAACATCGTTAACTCTGCTGCTGATTCAGTTGAAGCCCTAGCAGAAGAAGTTTCTCGCGCAAACACCGTTATTTCTCGCTTGGAAGGCGATGTGCAGAACATTTCTTCTTCTCTTGAGGTCATCCAAGATATTGCAGAGCAAACCAATCTACTCGCACTTAATGCAGCAATAGAAGCCGCTCGTGCAGGTGAACAAGGACGTGGCTTTGCGGTTGTTGCCGATGAAGTTCGTAAACTGGCAAGCCGAACTCAAGACAGCACAGGCGAGATCCACCAGATGATTGAGCAGCTAAAAGCGGCATCGGATGACGCAGTCAAAGCGATGGAGTCTAGCCAAAAACGCGGGGCAAGTACCGTCGAAGAAGCCAATGCCGCCGCCCAAGCTCTGATTCAAATTCAAGAGTCCATTGGCACCATCATGGATATGAACTCGCTTATCGCAACCGCGACTGAAGAGCAAAGTTTGGTTGGCCAAGAGATATCAGAACGTATCGTCGTAATTTCAGATCAAAGCTCACAGTCAGCAGAACTTGCCAACGAGAACCGTTCAGGCAGCCAAGAACTCAACCAACGCGCAAATGAACTGTACGAATTGGTAGACCGATTTACAGTGTAATCTCGCCAAAGTAAATGACCAAAAACCCGCTAACTGCGGGTTTTTTTATGGCAAATCCTTCGTCGTCATTGAGTCAAAGATCGCAAAACACGCACCGTGCTAGTCACCTGTATACAAAGTAAAGTATTATTGTTTTATTAGGGAAATAAATAGGTTGAGGATTACGCCCTTCTATGGCCAATCTAAAAAATTCTGTGGCAAAGAACATCAAGACGAAGGTCGCAGGTCAAACACAAGATGACGTGGTCTATTGCCACATTTTTGATGCAATTCTAGAGCAAAGATTACCTCCAGCAACCAAGCTCAACGAAGAAGCACTGGCCGAGATTTTTGGTGTCAGTCGCACCATCATTCGTCGCGCCTTGCTGAGATTATCCATGGAGCAAGTCGTTAGTATTCGGCCAAACCGTGGCGCAATGGTGTCTGCTCCAACCAAAGAAGAAGCAAAACAAATCATCAAAGCTCGTGAGGTAATGGAGCTTGCGATAACCGAATTGGCAGTGGAACATGCCACCCCCACCAAGATAGAAGAGTGTCGTCGTTTAGTCGAAAAAGAAAACCAAGCGTTTGACAATGATGATTACGGCAAAGGGCTTCGTTTATCGGGAGAATTCCACATTAAGCTGGCTGAAATGGCAAACAATGCGCCACTACTGGCTTTTCAGCGTAGTCTTGTGTCACAAACTTCACTGTTGATTGCTCAATATGAGACTGGCAACCATTCAAACTGTTCGTTAGATGAGCACTCGAATCTCTTAGATGCTATCGAATCAGGTGATTCCAATCAGGCAATCGCATTGATGCAAGAGCACATTGATCATATTCGTTCAAAACTCAACCTCGACAGCAATGCCGCTTCTAATGATTTGCATGTCGTCTTCTCAGATTTGCTCAACAATCGCTAAAAACTAGGTTGAAACATCAAACCTAAAGCCCAGCGCCATGCTGGGCTCATACTACCTACCCAATACTGTCTCACCGTCCCTTCCCCATGCGTTCATTGATTACGACTAAACCTTACTTTTCAATTGATTGTACACAATAAAAAATACAAAAAATAAAAACTTTACGTGAAGATTCTTTATCGGAGATTTATAAAACATATCATTAAATTCAGATAGTTAAGATTATATTTCTCATTTTACTTTCTAATAAACCATACTTTTAATGTTGCATTTTTGTAAATTTAAAGTTGACCTTGTGGTCAATTTAACCAATTATTGACCTAAAGGTCAGAAAATAATTACGAAACAAAAGTGTCAATACACAAGGAGGTCTCTTGATTACTTTCCTACTCAATCAAGAACTCAGACAAGAAAGTGAGCTGTCGCCAAATATGACGGTCCTTCAGTACCTGAGAACAGAAGTACAAAAAACAGGTACCAAAGAAGGTTGTGGTTCAGGTGACTGTGGTGCCTGTACAGTCGTACTAGGTGAAGTAATCGACGGTCAGCTTCAGTACCGTTCAGTCAACTCTTGTTTGACGTTCGTCTCAAGCCTACACGGTAAGCAATTGATTACTGTGGAAGATCTTCAAAACAAAAATAAACTGCACCCGACTCAGCAAGCTATGGTTGATTTCCATGGTTCACAGTGTGGTTACTGTACGCCGGGCTTCATTATGTCGATGTTCGCCCTAAGCAAGAATAAACCAGCAGCGAACAAAGAAGATGTAATGGAATCATTAGCGGGTAACTTATGTCGTTGTACTGGTTATCGCCCAATTGTGGATGCAGCGTTATCTCTAGCGTCTGACGAGCCATTAATGGATCAATTCGTAGAACTAGAGAAGACCACCATCGCAAGACTACAAACCCTACAAGAACAGCCAGCAAGCCTGAGCCATGGCAACTTAACCGCGTACCTTCCTCGTAGCGTTAACGAGCTGGCTGATCTTTACTCTTCACACCCTAACGCCAAACTAGTGGCTGGCGGTACCGATTTGGCCCTTGAGGTGACTCAGTTCCACCGTGAAATCGAAACACTAATCAACGTCACTCAAGTTGAAGACATGAAAGTGTGTGAAGAGAGTGAGGACGCGCTGCATATCGGCGCTAACGTTGCCATCAGTGATGCGTACAAGCTTCTTACTAGTCACTACGCCGATTTTGGTGAGTTGCTGCACCGCTTTGCCTCTCTGCAAGTGCGTAACCAAGGCACACTAGGTGGCAACATTGGTAACGCTTCGCCAATCGGTGATGCGCCTCCACTTCTGATCGCTCTCAACGCCCAAGTAAAACTTCGTCGTGGTAAGCAATCACGTGTTATGCCAATCGAAGATTACTTCATTAGCTACAAAGTCACGGCTCAGCAAGAGAGTGAGTTTATCGAGCAAGTCATTATTCCTAAACCGAAATCAAATGAGACGTTCCGCGCTTACAAACTTTCTAAGCGTTTGGACGATGACATCTCTGCGGTTTGTGGCGCATTCAACATCCAAATTGAAGACAACAAGGTAGTAAATGCGCGCATTGCCTTCGGTGGTATGGCCGCGACACCAAAACGTGCCACGCGCTGTGAAAACGTTTTGCTTGGTAAGGAATGGACGGAAGCGAACGTCAATGAAGCAATGCAAGAAATCCACAACGACTTTGAGCCGTTGTCCGATTTCCGTGCCAGCAAAGAGTACCGTTCAATGACCGCAGCCAACATGCTGCGCCGCTTCTACATCGAACAGAACCATCAGAATAACCAGATTGAAACAAGGGTAACGTCTTATGTCTAACGCACACCAGCCGACTCTCTCTCATGATGAGATGGTCGCCATCGTAAAGCAGGATCTGAAAACTGGCGTTGGTAAAAGCGTAAAACACGACAGCGCCCCAAAACAGGTTACTGGTGAAGCGGTTTATATTGATGATCGTTTAGAGTTCCCAAATCAGCTCCACGTATACGCTCGTTTAAGTACCCAAGCGCACGCAAAAATTACCAAGCTTGATGTATCACCATGTTACGAGTTTGAGGGTGTCGCCATTGCGATTACCCATGAAGACGTACCGGGACAACTCGATATCGGTGCCATCCTACCTGGCGATCCTCTACTTGCAGGCGGCCTAGTTCAATACTATGGCCAGCCAATCATTGCGGTTGCCGCGAACGACATGGAAACAGCACGTAAAGCCGCTCAAGCGGCTATCGTCGAATACGAAGCGTTGCCACCCGTTCTCGATGTCAAAGAAGCACTGGAAAAAGAGCTGTTCGTAACAGAAAGCCACCAGCAAAAACGTGGCGACTCAGCAACAGCCATTGCCAACGCAAAACACGTGATTGAAGGCGATATTGATATTGGTGGTCAAGAGCACTTCTACCTTGAAACGCAAGTCAGTAGTGTCATGCCAACCGAAGATGGCGGCATGATCGTTTACACCTCTACGCAAAATCCAACTGAAGTGCAAAAGCTGGTTGCTGAAGTGCTAGGCGTACCAATGCACAAAGTGGTGATTGATATGCGCCGGATGGGTGGTGGTTTTGGGGGTAAAGAGACCCAAGCCGCAGCACCAGCGTGTATGGCAGCCGTGATTGCTCACCTAACTAAACGTCCGACAAAAATGCGCCTGCCACGCGCAGAAGATATGACCATGACGGGTAAGCGCCACCCATTCTACAACCAATACAAAATTGGTTTTGATGACGATGGCGTGATTCAAGGATCAGAAATCATCGTGGCTGGCAACTGTGGTTACTCACCAGACTTATCAAGCTCGATTGTAGACCGTGCGATGTTCCACTCAGACAACGCCTACTACCTAGGTGATGCGACAGTCACTGGTCACCGTTGTAAAACTAATATCGCATCAAACACCGCTTATCGTGGTTTTGGTGGCCCGCAAGGCATGATGACGATTGAACACATCATGGACGAGATCGCACTCTATCTGGGTAAAGATCCACTCGAAGTACGCAAAGCGAATTACTACGGTGGTGAAGGACGTAACGTCACTCACTACTACCAGACGGTTGAAGATAACTTCTTACCAGAGATCACCGAACAACTTGAGCAAAGCAGTGACTACCACGCTCGTCGTAAAGCCATTGCTGAGTTCAACAAGCAAAGCCCTATCTTGAAAAAAGGTTTGGCAATTACTCCGGTGAAATTTGGTATTTCATTCACGGCGACTTTCCTAAACCAAGCAGGTGCTCTAATCCACATCTACACCGATGGCAGTATTCATTTGAATCACGGTGGCACGGAAATGGGACAAGGCTTGAATATCAAAGTGGCACAAATCGTTGCACAGGAGTTCCAAGTTGATGTTGAACGTATCCAAATCACCGCTACCAATACCGACAAAGTACCGAACACATCGCCAACCGCGGCCTCATCGGGCGCCGACCTCAATGGCAAAGCAGCCCAAAACGCCGCTCTGACGATCAAACAACGTCTGATTGATTTTGCATCCAATCACTTCAAGGTGTCACCGGAAGAGGTGATATTCAAAAACGGCATGATAATGATCCGCGACGAGATCATGACTTTTGAATCCTTTGTTCAACTTGCATACTTCAACCAAGTATCGCTATCAAGCACTGGCTTCTACCGCACACCGAAGATCTACTACGACCATGAGAAAGCACGCGGTCGTCCGTTCTACTACTACGCCTACGGTGCCTCTTGTTCAGAAGTTATCATTGATACGCTAACCGGTGAGTACAAGATCCTTCGTGCAGACATCCTTCACGATGTAGGCGCTTCGCTCAACCCAGCTATTGATATCGGCCAGATTGAAGGCGGCTTCTTGCAAGGTGTTGGCTGGCTAACAACTGAAGAGCTGGTCTGGAACGAGCAAGGCCGTTTGATGACTAACGGCCCCGCAAGTTACAAGATTCCAGCAATTGCGGATATGCCGATTGAGTTCCATACCCATCTACTGGAAAACAGAGCCAACCCTGAAGATACCGTATTCAACTCGAAAGCTGTGGGCGAGCCGCCATTTATGCTCGGCATGTCCGTATGGAGTGCACTAAGAGATGCTATCGCATCTGTCGCTGTCGATGGAGCAATTCCAAAACTGGATACGCCAGCAACACCAGAGCGCGTTCTGATGGCGATTGCTAAGGTGACGCAGCCGAAGAAGACCTCACAGCAAAGCACTCAGGAAGCATAACCAAGGCTCAACCGTTCAAGGAGAGACGTATGTTTAAGGACAATTGGATTCATGAACTGGCACAACTAGAAAAAAACAGCGAACCGTGTGTGATGGTAACGGTATTGGAAGACCGTGGCTCTGTGCCAAGGGATGCCGGAACCAAAATGCTCGTGACCCGTGATCGCTTGATTGCCACCATTGGCGGTGGTCATCTAGAGCACGTAGCGACCAAAATGGCGCGTGAAATGCTCATTGCGGGTGAACGCTCCCTCAAAGTCGAACGCTTTAATCTTGGTGCTCGTTTGGGGCAGTGTTGCGGCGGAATGGCAACACTGAGCTTTGAACCGATTGGCACCGCTCAAAAGCATCTGGTTGTGTTCGGTGCTGGTCATGTTGCCAAAGCCCTTTTGCATATCGTCTCCACTCTTCCTTTCCGAGTCACTTGGATTGATGAACGAGATGACGTTTTCCCTGAAGATCTGCCACGTAATGTGACGAAGTTAGTGACCGACGATCCGGTGGGCGAAGTTCGTGACCTGCCGCCAAACAGCTACTACTTAGTGATGACTCACAACCACCAGCTCGATTTTGATTTAGCACGCGCCATTATTGACCGTGATGACAGTGTCTATTTCGGCATGATTGGGTCGCTAACCAAGCGTAAGAAGTTCGATATGCGTTTAGCGCAGCGTGGTTACAGCGATGCACAAATCGACACTATGATTTGCCCGATTGGTGTCAGCATGGTGAATGGAAAACACCCCGCAGAAATCGCGGTCTCCGTAGCAGGTGAACTAATCGCACACTATCAGGGCATCCCCCTTGAACAAAAACGCCCTACGGCACACAGTAAAAGTAACCAACAGAGCGATTCCCCATTGGAAGAAAAAATCGCCTAACCCAAGCAGCGGTAAATTTGGGTTTAAAAAGGAAGTAACAATGACAACGCAACGTAACGCTTATCGTGCAGCTATTTTGCACAGCATCGCTGATCCGAAAGATGTCGGACTAGAGAATTCTTATCAATTCTTTGGTGACGGAATGATCGTCGTCGAAGATGGGCATATTATCGATATCGGTGAGACAGAAACCGTCATCGCTCGCCAGCCAAACGACCTTAAGATTACCGAATACGAAGACAAACTCATCACCTCAGGCTTTATCGATACCCATATCCACTACCCTCAAACCGGTATGATTGCCTCGTATGGAGAGCAGCTTCTCGATTGGCTAGAAAACTATACTTTCCCAGAAGAGCGACGCTTTAAAAATCCGATTTACGCCTTAAAAGTCGCACGGCTTTTCTTTGATGAGTTGGCCAGTAACGGCACCACCACGGCGCTGGTTTTTGGTACGGTACATAAAGAGTCTGTGGATGTTTTCTTTGGCGAGGCAGAGCGCCGTAACTTACGTATGATCGCAGGTAAAGTCTTGATGGACCGCAATGCGCCAGACTACCTAACAGACACTCCTGAATCTGGCTACCAAGCCTCGAAAGAGCTCATAGAGCGATGGCACAATCGAGGCCGTCTGCTCTACGCGGTGACACCACGCTTTGCCCCAACCAGTACTCCAGAACAGCTCGCGACAGTCGGTAAGCTGCTGGAAGAGTACCCAGATGTTTACATGCACACGCATTTATCTGAAAACAAGAAAGAGATTGAATGGGTGCTCGACCTATTCCCGGAGCGCGACTCTTACCTTGATGTCTATGACCACTACGGCTTACTGCACAAACGTTCTGTCTTTGCTCACGGTATTCACCTGTCTGATTGCGAGTGTCAGCGCTTGGCCGATACCGAATCTGCTATCGCCTTCTGTCCAACTTCAAACCTCTTTTTAGGCTCTGGCCTATTCAAACTTCCTAAGCTTGAAGAGTATGGTGTCAGAATCGGAATGGGTACTGATGTAGGTGCAGGGACCAGTTTCTCGATACTACAGACCATGAGTGAAGCGTATAAAATCATGCAGCTTCAGCAAGAAAAGCTCCACCCTCTTAAATCCCTCTTCTTAGCAACACTTGGCGGTGCTCGCTCTCTACATCTAGAAGATAAAATTGGTAACTTAGAAGTGGGTAAAGAAGCCGATTTTGTCGTGCTCGATTTGCACGCTACCCAACTGATGCGCTTTAGAATGAAACAAGCAACTACGCTTGAAGAAAAACTGTTTGTTTTAATGAGCTTGGGTGATGACCGCACAGTGTGTAAGACGTTCATCTATGGCGAAAAAGCCTACGATGCGCAAGGTAACATCGACGAGAAAAAGTTCGTTGGTTAATCAAACATTCCCTTCCTAGTAACACGCTTCTGAATCCCTTGCTGCTTTCATAAGCACAAAGCCTAACTTCTCCCAGTTAGGCTTTTCTATATCAGCCCAAGTAACACCAACGGCCTGACACAGGCTCGTCAAACGCACGTTAAACCAATCCCTTTCGATTATTACGAATCTGCAAAAGTGATTTAATAAAAGGGCTCTATATCAAGCCGGCGTGTTCTTCTACTATTCCGCCATCGCAACGCCCTTGCTTGAGCATAATTACTCTTCTCAGGCACGCCTTTGAATAATGGCGACTGTTGCCGATGAAGAACATGACTTATCAAGACTGTATAGAGAGCAGCGAATGAACATCGTAAAAGTTGACGCCAATAACCATCATGTTTACGCCAATTTGTACCAAGGCTATGCCGCTGAGTTTTCGAAAATGATTGATGACAAGCCAAACCAAGATGGCCTGTTTGAGATCTATCCGAAAATAGAAGCCAATGTCACAGGTTACCTTTTGTACTTGGAAAGCGTTCCAGCAGCTCTCACTGCCATCGAAGAAAAATCGGTCAATGAATATGAGATCTGCGATTTCTACGTACTGCCCTACTTTCGCAAAAACAAAGTTGGTAAGAAGTTTATCTCGCAACTGTTTGAGCATTTACGTGGCACGTGGGAGATAAAGCAAGTCGCAGGCGCTAACCATGCGGTGCATTTTTGGCGTGATGTGGTCAGTGATTACACCGCCGATCAATTTGTCGAAGATATTTATCATGATCATAAGTGGGGGACAGTGACAAGACAGCGCTTCACCCACGACGCCCTCGCTTAAAATCCAGATTTACTGGGGGCATAAAAAACCCGGAACAGGTGCCGGGGATCTCACTTACCGGACTTAGCATCCGATAAGCGGGATTTGGTTGTTGGCGATTAGTTGATCGCCGCCCCTTGCTCAACCCAATTGCCGATAAGCTCTCGCTCGTCTTCGGTCATTTGGGTCATGTTGCCTAACGGCATGTATTTAGTCGTTACCGTCTGAGCTATTCTAGGGCTATTGGCTTGAATCTCCTGAGGCGTGTCCAAAATGACACCTGCTGGTGCTGCTGCAAAAGCATCATGAGTTGGCGTTGCTGCATGGCACACTGAGCAGCGCTCCTGAATCACCTGATTAATGATTGCAAAGTTCACTCCATTATCCGCAGGAGTGGTTTCTGTCGCTGTTTCCGCAGGTGCTTCAACCGCGACTGGCGCTTTCGCTAGTGGAGCGGCTGGTCTGTTGGCATACGGTGAAGTCACAAACGCAAGCGTGATCATACCAAGCGCTGCCACAGGAACAGTCCAAGCAAACTTTTGGCTACCATGACGAGTATTAAAGTAATGGCGAACCAAGATACTAAAGATGGCAAGGCCAGCAAGAATCGCCCAGTTGTACTCTGAACCATACGTACTCGGAAAGTGATTACTGATCATAATGAACAGCACGGGTAACGTAAGGTAGTTGTTGTGACGAGATCGCAACAAACCTTTCGCTGGTAACGCGGGATCAGGTTCTCGATTCTCTTCAATCGCACTCACGAGGTTACGCTGCGCTGGCATAATCACGCGGAATACATTACCCACCATGATAGTGCCGATAGTGGCCCCAACATGAATGTATGCACCACGGCCACTGAATACTTGAGATAGGCCATACGTTGCGCCTACTAGCAGCACGAACAGCACCGTCCCTAGCAGCATTGGCGTTTTACCTAATGGCGATTCACACAGTAGGTCGTAGATAAACCAACCTGCAACCAAGGCGCCAATACCAATGGCAATCGCAGTACTCGGCTCCATACCAGAACCCGGAGCAATCAAGTAGATCTCGGCGTTAAGATAGTAAACAACACCCAGTAGTAGCACACCTGTTATCCACGTAAAGTACGCTTCCCACTTAAACCAATGTAGGTGCTCTGGCATCTCTGGTGGCGCAAGTTTGTACTTCTCTAGGTGATAAATACCACCACCGTGAATCGCCCATAGATCTCCTGATAATCCTGTTTTTGGGTTGACGCGATTTAAGTTGTTCTCTAACCAAACAAAGTAAAATGATGCACCAATCCATGCAATGCCAACTATCATGTGAACCCAGCGAATCGCTAGATTCAACCACTCCGTGATATGTGGATCCATAATAAATTCCTTCTTACAGCATTCTTTCTAGACTGCGTTGTTTCCTATCCAGTGTGCGTTGGTAAATCTTCTAGGTGAAGAGAAACCAACTCTTGCTCAAAGAACACCTCATCACAGTTATGCCCTTCTCCGCCTCTATCAACGATAAGGAATTGATCTTGCTCAGTTAGGGCAAGAACAGGGTGATGCCAAACACCTTTGTGGTAATTCACGCCTTGACGTCCATTACTAAAAAAAGCACGGCATTCTGACAATGATGGGGCGTCACCTTTCGCGGCAACAACAATGAGATAAGGTTGACCAAGCAAGGGAACAAATGCTTGCGATCCCAATGGATGACGCTCTAACATTTTTATCGTTAATGGGTAGCTAAGCGGTGTCGCCTGAAAGATACTGATAATGGCTTCACCACTTTGATCTTGTACATCCGTCGTAGCCAATCGGTGATAACGACGAGTCGAACCGTTGTTGATCATGAAGTAATCGCTATTATCCACTTCAATCACTTCACCAAACTCCGCAAAGGCTTGCTTAGTTAACGGCTCGATCATTAAACGACGAGGTCCATTGCTCATAGTCACTTCCTCGCTTATTTCGCTTTTGTGCCAAACAAACGCAAACGGCTAATTCCGCCATCGGGGAAAATGTTTAGGCGTACATGCGTGATTGCACCCAAGTCATTCACTTCTGAGCTGAACTCATGAATATCGTGCGCCTTGAGCTTTTGCGCGGGAAGTAACTCACGCCAAAATAGGCTTTGAGTCGCCACTTGATCATCTGTGCCACCTTTTACGTAGGCCGCTTGAATCGAGCAGCTATCTGGAAAATTCCCCTTAAAATGCGCGGTATCAACCACAACACGCTCTACATTACCGGCATGACCCAGAGCAACAATCACCCAGTCATTACCAGGAGTACGGCGACGTGCGGTTTCCCAACCATCACCCATGTTCTCACCACGCCCCGGCCCAAGAATGTTGGCTTTGCGTCCATAATGCTCATCACTACACGCCAGTGCTCGACCGCCATTTTCAACGGACGCAAGATCAACTTGTTGTTGAGGTGCTATACGATCCCAATCCACACTAGGACGACCATAAACACGTAAACGAGCCACGCCACCATCTGGATAGATGTTTAGACGTAGGTGAGTGAATACTTCTTCGCTCGCAATTTCTTCTAGATGATGATGATCACCTTGAAGACTCATTGATGGCAGGATCTCTTGCCACACTGTCGCATCCGTTGGGTCACCATCTGGTGAATAACATGCATCGATTGACGCTGATGGTGGAAAGTTACCCGTAAAAAATGAAGTATCAATATCAACACCAGCAATCGTGCCAGCAAGACCTAATCGAATGACACAATAGTCGTAGCCTTCACCACGTTTACGGCGGCTTTCCCATCCGTCCATCCACTTGCCATGGTCATCATATAAGTCAGCTTTCCACTCCGGGGCTTCACGGCGAAGTAAGCGGCTTTTATCTGCAAAAAAATCATCAGTGGCAAAAATCGCTTCTGCACCAAGTTTGTCGTCAGCCAGGTTCGTGTATTGTTCAAAATCTAAGGACATGTCCTTTATCCTTCCAATTATTCAAAAATAGGGTTAATGAGTTATGCTCTTTTCAGAGCGCTATACCCTTTATGTCGGGCAAATACCTATCGGTATTAAAGCGAGATAGTCGACCTCTGTGTGACTTACATATCTCGTAGGCGAAACAGAGCGATTTTATTAATCTCCTGAATCGCAGTAGCAAACTCAGTTTCACTATCATTGCCTAATCGCTTCTCGAACGACTCAAGAATTTGGTAACGATTGGCCCCTTTCACTGCCATGATGAAGGGAAATTTGAAGCGACTTTTGTAACTGTCGTTGTACGTTGTGAATTTATCGAACTCAGTCGCGCTACACTGGTCAATGCCTGCACCAGCTTGCTCTGCGGTCGAGGCCGCCGTGAGTTCACCATTGATTGCTGCTCTCCCTGCTAGATCTGGGTGAGCGTTAATAAGTGCGAGTTGTTTCTCTCTATCTGCTCCTAATAGCGTTTCCGCCATCCTTAAATGCAGATTCGAAATCATATTATCTTGCTCGCTCAGCCCCTGTTCAAAAACGGACTCTGCTACCCAAGGGCTGTGTTCATAAACATCACCAAAATGAGAGACAAATTCGTCGCGCACCATCTCTGAAGGTTTACAAAAACGGAATTCGGTCATATTAACTCTCCTCTAATGGTGCGTATGGGTGGTGCTCATGCCAATGGCGAGCAATATCAACACGACGACATAGCCACACGTCATCATGCTGTTTTACGTAATCTAAAAAGCGTTTCAGTGAGGCAATTCGTCCTGGACGACCAATCAAACGACAGTGCAAACCCACGGACATCATCTTGGGTGCTGTTTCCCCCTCTTGGTACAAGGTATCGAACGTGTCTTTTAGGTATTGGTAGAACTGCTCACCAGAATTGAAGCCCTGCACCGTGGCAAAACGCATGTCGTTAACATCCAAGGTATATGGGATCACTAATTGTGGCTGACCCGTTTCAGTGTGCCAGTAAGGTAAGTCATCGTCATAGGCATCCGAGTCATAGAGAAACCCACCTTCTTCAGCCACAATACGACGAGTGTTTGGGCCAGTCCGCCCTGTGTACCAACCCAGAGGCCGCTGACCAGTAATCGATTTGATGATATCAATCGCTTTCATCATGTGGTCACGTTCTTGCGACTCATCCATGTACTGATAGTCAATCCAGCGATAACCATGGCTACATATCTCGTGCCCAGCTTGTATCATCGCCTCCGCAACGTCAGGGTGACGCTCAATAGCCATTGCAACAGCAAATACCGTCAACGGAATTTCATAGTCATCAAACAGCTTTAAGACGCGCCAAACTCCTACACGACTACCATATTCATAAATAGATTCCATGCTAATGTGACGCTCACCTTTAATCGGCTGTGCAGCTGGAATCTCAGATAAAAATGCTTCTGACTCATCATCACCGTGTAAGAGACAGCGTTCACCGCCCTCTTCATAGTTCAATACAAATGACACAGCAATACGAGCTCCTCCAGGCCATTTAGGGTCAGGAGGATTCGCCCCGTAGCCAATCAGATCTCGTGAATAATCCTTATCCATTCAGGCTTCTCCTTAAAGCAAAACATTTTGTGGATGCCTTTTATTCCATACATTCATTGTATACAATAAATTATCTTAATGTAAAGATTTTGTTGTTGAAGTTAATTCCTTACAACAAGCACATTGAATTCAATAGGTTAAGCAAAATTATAATCATTATATGAGCATAATCGCCTTCACACTTATTACCTTTGGTGACTTTATGTACTAACATTTTTATAACAACGAGCTTTACTATCTGAATATTTTGTGTACATATATAATGAAAGAGAACAAACACCATGCGTCATTGTATACAATTTAAATTCACTCAAGCTAAGGAGAGCGCGTCGCGCGAAGTAGGACTATGGGAAAACTCACCACACATGTATTGGATACAATGCACGGCATACCAGGTGCAAATATTCAGGTTGAACTGTTTCGTATAGAAGGCGAAGTCCTAACTAAAGTGAAAGCCTTGACGACCAACGCTGACGGCCGCACAGATGCACCGGTATTAGCAGGAGAAGACTTTGTCATAGGCAAGTATCAACTCGTATTTCACGTCGCCAATTACTACCGCGATAAAGGTGTAGAGATCGATGAAATACCGTTTCTTGATGACGTCGTGATCCGCTTTGGTCTAAATGAAAAAACATCACACTACCATGTACCACTGCTTGTCTCCCCCTACAGTTTCTCAACGTATCGCGGCAGCTAATTCAACACAGAACTTTTTATCTAACAACGTCAAACATCAGAAATCAGGAGAATTGGAGTCTGAAGGTAAGCACTATAGCGACCACAGAAAGCAGTATTCAATTTCAGGAAAATCAAAACAAAAGGACTTGCTGACATGAATGAAAGCAAAGCAGAAGTGCTGAACAACGAAAGCCAATCCGGCGGCTTTTTAGAGCGCTTTTTCAAACTGAAAGCACATGGAACCAGCGTAAAGAATGAAATGATCGGGGGGATCACGACTTTTGCCACAATGGCGTACATCATTTTTGTAAACCCTCAGATCATGGCTGCATCAGGTATGGATACTGGTGCCGTATTCGTTGCCACATGTATCGGTGCCGCAATTGGTTGTTTGCTAATGGGCTTGTTTGCAAACTGGCCCGTCGGTTTGGCTCCGGGCATGGGACTGAACGCATTTTTCTCTTTCACTGTCGTCAGTGAGATGGGTTACAGCTGGGAAGTGGCATTAGGCGCAGTTTTCCTCTCTGGTATCCTATTCGTTGGCATGAGCTTCTATAAAATTCGTCAATGGATTATTGAGAGTATTCCCGTCAGTTTACGCTTTTCTATGACTGCTGGAGTCGGTTTGTTCCTTGGTCTTATCGGTCTTAAAACAGCCGGGATTGTCGTTGAAAACCCAGCAACTTTGGTGTCATTAGGTGACTTTACTAAACCTGATGCGATCCTTGCTGCGTTGGCCTTTTTGATCATTGCGGCTTTAAGTGAACGTAAAGTATTTGGTGCCGTACTGATTGGGATTTTAAGCGTGACTATCATCGGTATGATGCTAGGGCTAGTACAATACAATGGATTCTTTGCCGCTCCACCAAGCATCGCGCCAACCTTTATGGCAATGGATATCTCTGGCGCATTTAACATCTCTATGGTCAGCGTTATTTTGGCGTTCTTGTTCGTCAACATGTTCGATACAGCTGGCACGCTAATGGGCGTTGCTGAGCGCGCACACTTAGTTAACAAAGAAACAGGCAAAATTGAAGGGCTTAGCAAGGCGTTAAAAGCAGATTCGATTTCAAGTGTTGCCGGTGCTTGTGTGGGTTGTCCGCCCGTAACTAGCTACGTTGAGAGTGCAGCAGGTGTGGCTGCCGGTGCTCGGACTGGTCTATCGGCGATAGTCGTTGCAGCACTATTCTTAGCCGCTATTTTCCTTTCGCCATTGGCAGGAATGATTCCCGCCTATGCGACAGCGGGCGCATTGATCTACGTAGCTTTCGTCATGATGAGTAGCATGCAACACGTCGATTGGAAAGACTTCACCAACGGCGCTCCAGCCGCCATCACGGCACTGATGATGCCATTGACCTTCTCTATCGCAAACGGTATTGCTCTAGGGTTTATAACTTACACAGTATTGAAAGTAGCGACAGGAAAAACCAAAGATGTGTCCATCTCAATGTATATCTTAACGGCCATTTTCGTCGCCAAACTTGTTTATATTTAGCATCTAACCACCTGTACCTAGCCCTATTTTGGGCTAGGTACTCTCAAGGCCTGAAAAAACTGTTTATCCAACAATCATCATTTAATGCCGTATTTCGCTAAAATACTGTCAAACGTCCCATTCGATTTTATCTCAGCCAGACCTTTGTTAAACGCCTCGACATACTGCATATGGTTCGGGTTTGCCAAACCGACTGTGACATGCAATGGGTTGACTGATAGCGCATTACTGGTGAACTCAAAGTCAGATAAATTCATTCCCGCACCAGACAAGGTCGATTTCGCCACTAACTCATCTTCCAGCGTCAGATCAATACGTTTTGCCATTAGTTTTTTCGCATTTGCGACCAGATCATTTGCTTCAGGTTTCTTAAAGCTCTTCGCCGCTAAAAACTCATCGCCATACCCGTAGTTACGGATAATACCGACCGTTTTCCCTGACAAACTGTCCATACCATTGTATTCAAACCCATCGCCTTTACGTTTAATAAATTTAAGCGAGTTTTCTAGATAGGGATCGCTGTACTTAAGAAACGATGTCCGCTCATTGGTAAACCAAGTGGCCACCAACACGTCAACCTTACCGCTTTTTACTTCATTTAGTGCACGGGTCCACGGCATAATTTTAAAATCGACAGTATGACCTTGAGTTTTGAACGCTTCGGTAATGATCTCAACCGATACTCCAGGGTTTGCCTTATCTTTCTGAACAAAAGGAGCCCAAGGGTCTTGTGCAGCCGTTATGGTCGCAGCATGAGCCACAAAAGAAAGCAGCATTGTGGTCGCCACTAATAGGATATTTCTCATAACATGTCCTCTGTTTAATCTACCTAAGTACGGAATTTGGTCATATGGTTCGCTATTTGCTGACTTAAGCTAAGCACTTCTTCCGTTCGTGTTGCATTCTGTGTCGCCCCTTCAGAAACTTCGTTGGACGCTTCTGATGCCTCTACAATGGCTCGGCTGATCTCTTCAACAGCCATTCTTTGCTCGTCTGTAGCTTGTGAAATTTGGCCACTTCGATCCGAGATGATAGAAATAAGGCTTTGTACCTCCCCAACCGAGCTTTGTGATTCACTAACTCTAGAAGCGGTCTGCTCAAGGAGCGTTGCAATTCGAGTCAGTTCATCCTCAACCGATTTGGTTGCGGCTCCCAGCGCAGAAATATTCTTTTGAATTTGCTCAGTAGATTCACTGGTTTTAACAGCAAGATTGCGCACTTCATCAGCTACAACAGCAAACCCACGACCTTGTTCGCCCGCTCTCGCGGCTTCAATAGCAGCATTAAGAGCGAGTAGATTGGTTTGCTCGGAAATATCATTGATAACGTTGAGAACGGTCGTGATCTTCTCGCCTTCATCTATCAATATGTGCATTTCTGCATTTACGTGATTCATCTCTTCACGCATGTTAATAATGTCACTGGCAGAGTTTTCGATTGCGGAGTTCACATTGGATGCAAGCGATGTTGCGGTATGCGCTTGTTCGGCCGTTTCAGAAGCCGTATCGGCCACAGTTGAAACTGAGTGATTGAGCTCAGTCGCTGCCGCAGCGACCGTGGTTAATTGATGCTTTTGCGATTCTAATTTCTCAGCGTTCATCTTCGCTGTCGCCCCATTAGCTTGGGCTTTTTCTCCCAAGGATTCAGAAGAATCATTGACGCCCTGAACAATGACGCGAAGAGACTCGGTAAAACTGTTTATACCATCTGTGATTTCAGCAAACTCACGATATCTCGCAGGCGCGAGTTTATTGGTTAAATCCCCATCTCCCGATGCCAAGTCTTTTATAACTTCGGTCAACTGTGCAATGGGGCGAATCACAGTAATAGAAAGCGCTAAGACGATCACTATGGAAATAATGATATCCAGTACTACCAACTCAATAATGTTGGTTCTAAGAGAATCTGCGAGTTTGGTATCTAAGGCATGAGTATCAAAATAAACCACAACCTTACCCACATCATTCTCTTCACCATATTCGACAAACATCAAATTGGCACTAAGACTGCTCTCTATCTGAAATGCATCTCGATCTTCTACATCAATCGTTTCGGGACCATCTTTAGCCTGCTGCTGGGTTAAGAACAACAGATCATTCCCCTCGTTATCAATCAATTGAATGGCAGAAATTTCGGCTAGATTTAGCTCAGCCGTAATCGATACTTTCGCTGCATCCAAGTCGAAATCCCAAACAGATTTGGGCAAACTGATCATCATTCGCTGTGTTGTGTTCTCAACCGAATGTTGCAGTTCTTGATAAAGATTCTCTTTAAAGTTCTGATACTTGATAAATGCAGACACAAGCAAAACTAGAGTCAGAGCAATGATGACCTGTACGAGAAATACAACTTTTAACCTTTTCAAAACTTGCCCCTAGTATTTTCAGCTGTTACTAAAAAAGTAGTAATTGATTAATCAATAATCAACAAAAGGCATTAATGAGACGTTAATCACTAAAGATTAATTTATTTCTGGTTCTTAAAATCAGCAAACAAAATGACTCTCAGTTTGCAAAACCTACGAATGATTTGACATGCAAATCAATTAAAGACTTATTTTTCATATAGTTATAAGAAGGTAGGGAGCTGGCACATAACCTGCAAACTTCTGAGAAACGGTAGGAGGCCATATGTCAGAAGAAATCAGATTACTCGACGCAGAACAAACGGCAGCATTTGATGAAGAATACATTAGTAAAGAGATGTTCGTTCAAGTGACAGAAACACTGGATCGACACCTTAACACCCCTGAAGTAAGCCGCTATTTGGATGTGGGCGGCGGCAATGGTTTATACGCTGACAAACTGTTAAGCCGATACCCAAACAGTTCTGTCACCGTTGTCGAGCCTGAGCCTTCTTTACTTCAGAAAAATCGCCCCCACGAAAATAAAGTACTTAGAGAAGGCATTTTTCAAGATGTGGACGATTTATCCGATTTGGATCTCATTCAGTTTAATTGGGTTTTGCACCACTTCGTTAGCTCAGATTACGCATCAACATGTAACCTTCAACTTAACAGCCTTAAACAAGCACACAAGATGCTCGCTCCCGGTGGTTTAGTCATTATCTTTGAGAACTTTTACGAAGGCATGGAGTGCAGTGATAAGCCTGGAGAGCGCATTTATCACCTTACTGCGTCTAAGCTACTTAAGCCTTTTACATCACGTTTAGGTGCTAACACCGCAGGTGTCGGGGTTGCCTTTCATTCAGAGCTTTACTGGCGAGAACAATTGATGAAAGCGGGCTTCGACCAGATGTTTTCTACTCATTGCTATGATTTTGGTAATTTGAGTCCGCTCAAAAGAAAGCTACTCAGAATCAAAGAACAAAGAGTAGGTATGCTAGTAGGCATTAAATCATAACCGCATTGATAGGCAGACAGAGTAATTCGCTGTAACTCTGTCATGCACTTGATGCTTTACTCACTTGATCATAAATCTACGATTGGACATTCCGTTAGACTTGATTGTAAATCACTGGCGTTTGACCTCGCCATTTCTGCCATAAGTCTTCTTCCATGACCAATCGGCATAACGCATTTGCGACATTAACTCGGCTTGTCTCACCTGCATCAAAAAGTGCGCTACGCGTTGGACTCTGGTGCCATTGATATTCACTCACTTCCGATTGATCCAATAACGTATCTGGGCGGACAATTACCCATTCTAACGGCTTATTCTTCGTTCCCATTCGCTGGAGAAGTTTCGCTGCTTGTTCGTTATCTCGGTGTGGTGGCAATAACCAGCGAAGCAAAGAAACAACGGCTTTTTCTTTTGATGTTACTTTCTCTCCGGCTTCCCGGTTACGAACGCCAGTTGAGCTCATTAACGCCAACTTAAACGGTCTAGAACGTTCAGTTGTTATACTGTCGGCCAAACGCTTTATACTATCTCGAACCAACATTCTTGGTGCACCATACACACCTTGCAAAGTGAGATTATGGCCAAGGCAACATATTGCGGCATCACTCTTTGCCAGTATCGATTTGAGTTCGCCTTCTTCTATCGTCAGTGCAGTTTTAGTCATTTGCGTTAAGCCGTGGTGCTCTGCCAACACATCTGTAGTTCTGACCAGTGCAATCACTTCGCATCCTGCATCCAGTAACTGCTTCACTGCCAATCTGCCTGTCGCACCCGTAGCCCCCAAAACCACTACTCTCATCGATAAATCCTTTTCATATGTGATGTTGACGAACAGTGTAACAATACAAAATCGTTTGGAAATCCACCAAATGTGTATAACAATCATTCATTATTGAATGGATTTGGAAAAAGCCATGGATTGGAAACACATTCGATTTGATTGGAATCATGCAAGATCCTTCCTTGTTGTTGCCGAAGAGGGTTCGTTCTCTGCGGCTGGCAGAGCCTTGAATATGAGTCAGCCAACCTTAGGGCGTCAAATTGCAGCCTTTGAGCAAGAGCTTAAACTCACTCTCTTTGAACGGGTGGGGAAAAAGCTCGTCCTCACAGAGAGCGGTCAAAAGCTCTATCAACATGTGAGCCAAATGGCAGAGTCTGCAAATCAAGTCCTGTTGACTGCGCTCGGCCAAGACGAAACCATTGCAGGCAAAGTGAGTATTTCATTAACTGAACTCGATGCCTTTTTCCGCTTTCCACCGCTTGTTAATCAGCTTAAAGAGTATGCGCCAAATATTGATATAGAGCTTATCGTCTCCAACCAAGTGAGTGATCTTAAACGTCGAGAAGCTGACATCGCCATGCGCTACCAAAGACCTACAGACTTAGATCTGATTGCCAAAAAAATCGGCCAAGAGACGGTGTATCTCTATGGACATAAAGATTTGGTAAACAGCTTTGAAGATAAGTCACCAAATGATATCGCCGACGTACAGATCATCGGTTTTGACTACGGAGACCATCTAACGCAGCACCTCAAGCGATCACATTGGCTTCTCAAACATAATCCATTCACCATGGTATGTAATAACCAATTGGTACAGTGGCAGTTAGCCAAATATACACGCTCACTGATTCTGCTTCCCGAGCATATTGCGCAGGCAAATCCAGATTTACGCATCGCATTTAAAGATCACTTTGAGCCCTTCAAAATTGATGCTTGGCTCGTAAGCCACCGCGAACTTCACACCAGCAAACGAGTCCGTTTGGTGTTTGATTTTTTGGCTAAATATATGGCGATTTAGAGAGCTAATAACAAAAAATTCAGCAAAACCTTGCCCATTTTTATTTTCAAAGCACCCTGTGTTTTGCTAGTTTAGTGATAAAAGTAGTACATCAGCAGGATGCCTATGATAACCACAAAAGAAACACACTATTGCTCTCAATGCACCGCAGAAACCACTCATATCGTTGTTTTGGTTCGCGACGAGCCGCAGCAAAATAAAGTGAGAGATTTCTTAACCGGTCTGATTAAGAGCGAAGCTGTTGGAGCATTTGAAGCCAGCATGGATGACTTTTCACGCCATAGTATTTGCGAGCAGTGTGGCAAGAAAACCGTCAATGATAACCTGACCTAATAATAACCGCCCCCAAGCTAGTTTGATGACTCACCAATAAACCATTCATTGGGTACTTTCACTGCGATCACTTCTGCTTGGCAGCATAGAGCTTGTTGGGAGTAGAGTTCGCAACTGATGACTATCTTCTTCTCATGCACCTCTGTGATCTTGGCTTTCAAACTCACGTTAGATGTGATTGGAACAGGCTTAAGAAAAGATAGGTTGAGATTCCCGGTTGCGAACCAGACAGGCTCACCTTGCCCCACAGGTTGCCCTTTCATTTGATAGCCTTTAGCAATCGCCATACAGACGCAATGACAGTCAATGATGGTTGAAATAATTCCGCCATTGAGAAAATGTGTTGGGCCCGCACAATGATGATGAGAGGGCTGAAAATCGCAGTAAGCCTCCATCTCAGACTGCCAATAACTCTTTATCTGTAAACCCAGTTCATTTTGCGTTCCGCAGCCATAACAATGGTTATTTGGAATCAGATCTTGCATTGCGATTTGCTGCTGCATAACACCACCTATAGTCAGAGTCCCTTTACTGACTATAGTCGGCTTCTATCGCTATGCTGTTGCTTTCTCAAATAAAAAGAGGCCGCACATGGCAGCCTCTGTTTACAAATCGTAGTCAACTAAGCCAGCTCTCCAGCACCTTGGGCCGACTGCTCGCTGTTCTCAACGAGGAATACAGTCGCGCTCCTTTTCAACGCTTCCCACTCGTTGTCTTCAACAAAAATACCCTCTTGCCACGATGTTTTTTGCGCGCGGCTTAGCTCCTCACTATCAATATGAATTGCATACCCGTCAGAACTGGTTTTGATATCAAAATCGCTCACGGAAAGCTCTATCAACATGCTGTGATAATCGGGGTTATCGGCCTCTATTTGATCTGAGAAGAAAACCTCTGGCGCGATGCACCCACGGTTCAACACATAAAGTGTTCTCTTCGGGCTCGTTCCGTTAGTCCACTGTGCTCGACATGCTATGCCTTTTGCGGACAACCTGACTAGCTCACTAAACGCCAGCCAACGGTTATGGCACTGCTTTAATTGAATCGTAATCGACTTATTGCCGACCATCTTTTCTAACGCAAAATCGAGCACTGCTGGTAGATGACAAGCGACGCTGCCATTATGTAACTCCACATCAAAGCTTGTAGATGTACTGTTGGTAATGGAAACCGCGCAATCGGAATCAAAGCTTAAGAATGAACTGGCGTTGTTAAAATGGCGCACACCATTCAACCCAACCATCTGCAAATCCGCGACCATGTTGGCGATCACATCCGCTTCACCACAATGGCGACGCATACCTAGAAACGCTTTGTTGACTACCGCAACAAGTTCATTGTGAGAAACGATCATAGTGTTTGCCCTCCAGCGATAGGTTGATTCTCACTCCGATCCACTTCATCTTGGTTTGGCATCAGTGGGAATATCCAAGTATCCATATAATTATCGTCATTGATTTCATCAAGCAGTGGCGCGCCTTGGAAGAAAGTCACACGCACCCAACGATCTGAACGAGGGTCAAACTTTGTCGCGCCAAAAATAGCTAACTTACAGCGCAGTAAGTGCATTGGCAGCGCATCTTCTCGTAGTACGTTCATTTGAATATCACCCATTTCACGATGGCCCAATGTCCATACTCGACGAGTAATCGCTCGGTATTGAGGGCTTTGAAGCAAAAACTCCGCCAATGAAGTGATCGCCGGGCAAGCCGAAATCGCATGATAAAGACGATTCACTTGGCGGCCAATATCGAGTGGTAATTCACGCTCTTCCCCTTGCTCTTGACCACGAACGCCAAGGCGCGGCTCTTCTTTATCTTGAGAGCGATACCAGAACCAATAATTGTTTTCCGCCAGTGAGTAATCAGCATCAATTGCCCAGCGATAGTTCTCTTCCAACACATTCAGCAAGTCTTGAATCGTTTTACCGCCTGGAATCGAGAGTGCTTCTTCTGTGTTCATCTGATTTTCAAACTCATCAACCAATTCTGGATATAACTCAATCAAACACGAAGTTAGGATTTCTTGGGCTTCCAAACTCATTGTTGTGGTTTGTTCAATTAAGCTCGACCAGTTGGAATGCTGAGTCATCATCAGCCAAAGGTTTTCATTGAGTGTTTTCAGCTCAGCAAGCGCCTTATCATTCAATAGATCTTGATGTTCATTGATAGTAATAACCTGAGTTAAATGACAGATCGCTTTGTTTATCAGACCTTGTAACCCATCGTAATACTGAAGATCACACGGCATTGCGAGTACTTGACCAATCGCTTTTTCACGCGAGGTCATCCACTGATCCACAATACACGGGTGATTAATCAAATATGGCGCCATTCCAAGGCCAGTGGCATTGCCCACCCCAAGGTAACGCTGCAAACCGCGATGCAGTGAAATAGCCTGCTCGCCACCTTGCTGCTCTGCCAAAAAATGTACCCAATCTAGGCTAAACTCGCGCAGCATATACACAGCGCACATTTGAGCGCTAAAGGATTGGTTGAAATCCGGGTTATCTTCGAGCAATTTAAAATCAGCAATTCCAAACTTACCGTTACCATATACCGCGGTGGTACGCAGAATGTAGCCCACATCAGCGAGCTCTTTCGGATCTGGCTGCTGGCCTTTTGCAAGTGCACTCACCAAATGTTCGAACACACGCACACTCTTATTTGCTCGGGCTAACACGAGAACATTATTTGGGTTTCTGCCTGCTTCTTGTAATGGCACATTGGCTCTTAAACGTTCTAGCAGGTTCACATCAACGTCCCCTTTCACTAAAGCGAAAGTTACATCCCACTTTTCGGCAATCACGCGGTCATTGCGCTCATGGTCGGCAATCTCATCGCAAAATACCACTAAATGATAAACGTGCTCAGGGGTTACCAGTTTGTAGATAACATGGCCAAAGCCACGCGTACACAGTTGCCACTCATGCTTTGATACTTGCCATTGTTGATGCGCCATTTTACGAATCAAGCTGCGTACAAAACTGATTCGATTTTGGTGCATAGCGCCTAGCCTCTCGGGTGCCATGACGATCTCTGCATTGCGCAGTTTGGTTTCTTTGTAAGTAGAACGATGTGCATCCATTTTGCTCACCACCTATTTTTTATTGTAAGAATGGTAGAGCTTTGCGGGTATAGGGGAAATTCCCGCAAGCTCTAAGTTATTGGATTAAAAGGGCTATAACCCCTGCTCTTTTGCCATCTTGATTGCGATTTGCGGCGCATTCCAAAGAGAAGGCAGAAGAATAAGTGATACAGGCACTGCGGTGATCACAATGAAAGATTGCAGCGCAGAGATACCACCTGAACCAAGCGAAATAAGGATTAATGCCGTCACACCCATTGCAACACCCCAGAAGGTACGAATGATGGCATTAGGCTCCGTTTCACCACTTACAACCACACTAATCGTGTAAGTCATGGAGTCACCGGTTGTGACAATGAAAATGGTGGTCAGAATCAAGAATAAAATCGAGATCAATAATGGGAATGGCAATTGCTGAGTCACCGCCAGCAGTGCGCCAGGTAAATTGAACCCTTCAAATGCGGTACTCACACTGCCCGGGTTGGCAATTTCAAACGCAAGGCCCGAGCCGCCAACAATCGTAAACCAGAAACACGTTGTCAGTGGTGCCACAATGCTGATCGTTGTGATGATTTGGCGAATGCTGCGACCACGAGAGATTCGAGCAATAAAGATCGCCATCATTGGTCCATAACCCAAGAACCAGCCCCAGAAGAACACTGTCCACCAGCTGAGCCACCCCTCATCACCACGATAAGTCGCCATAGGGATGAAGTTGTCTAGCATGCTGCCAACGCCTTGAATGTAGCCGTTGAAGATAAAGTTAGTTGGACCAAATAGCAGGATATAAACCATCAGAGCCACCGCAAGAATCACGTTATAGCGGCTTAGCATCTGCATACCACGGTTCAAGCCACTCAATGCTGATAAGGTATAAAGTGCGATAGCAAAAAGAATGATAATAAGCTGAGTGGTAAAGCCATCTGGAATATCAAACAGAGCATTTAACGCGTAGCTAACCTGTAGACCTAAAAAGCCAATAGGACCAATGGTTCCGGCCGCAACTGCGACAATACAGCAAGCATCAATCAAGGCGCCTGTATGGCCTTTGAGTGCACGCTCACCCAACACTGGATAAAGCAAAATTCGCGGTTTGAGTGGTAGGCCTTTGTCATAATGCAGGTGCATCACTACGATAGATGTCAAGCTGCCTACGATTGCCCAAGCTAAAAAGCCCCAGTGCATAAAGGATTGCGAAAGAGCATTCACAGCCCCCTGCTGAGGGTTGTCTTGCACGCCATATAGGGGGGGCGGACTAACATAATGGGCAATCGGTTCAGCAGCGGCCCAAAACACACCGCCACCCGCAAGTAGCGTACAGAAGATAATCGCCATCCAGCGAAAGCCATCCATCTCTGGCTTGGGAATACCTCCCAGTACCACTTTACCTGTACGTCCAGCTGCGAGGCCAAGACCAATAAGGAATGTCAGTAATAAGAGTATTTGCCAATAAGGGCCGAAAACCGCTACCGACCAGCCGAAGCCTGCATTCACTAATGAAGATAGAAGCTCACCGTCATAAAGAGCGATAGCAACAAACAGAGCGATGAATCCGCCGCTGTACCAAAGTGCTGGGTTACTTAAGCCGAGTTTATCTTGTGTATCGGCTTGGGAGGTTTCGTTTTGTTGTGTTTGATGCTTTTCTGATGAGACATTCATCGTTGAAGCTTTCATGCTATTGGTTAGATCAGACATACTCTGACTCCAGAGGTTCTTTGCAGCAGCGATTGACTAGCAGCAAAAGTTAACTTTAACGCCTACCTTATTGTTATTTTGTTGGCAGACTCTTCCATGTTTAGGTGGTGTTTACGAAATAGGCTCAAGTCCTTCTTTTAAGAAGTTAAACCAGTTCTCACCCAGTATTTTTCCTGCCTCAGATTCACTGAACCCGTGGCGCATTAAGCCGTTATAAATGTTTTCCATGCCTGAACTGCCGCTAAACCAAGGCAGTGCATCAGGCCATCCTGAATTGCTTGCGGATCCTTCACCGTAATCCATTTTCTTAGACCAGCGACCGTTGCGCATCCACTCCAACACTTGCTGAGGTTGATTCAGACACAAGTCACTACCGATACCTAAATGATCGACGCCAAACAGATCGGCGGTTTTCGCAACCATTTGGCAAAAGTCATCTAAGCTACATTGGCTACCGTTTGGTAAATGGAACGGATAGAGGCTAAAGCCAATCAAGCCACCGCATTCGGTCAAAGCTTTGATGACATTGTTTGACTTGTTACGCAGCGCATCATGCGCAAAGGTTGGGTTGGCATGACTAATACAAATAGGACGAGATGAAAGATCGATCGCTTCTAGCGTTGAACGCTCTGCGCTGTGAGACATATCGATAATCATGCCCACACGATTCATCTCTTGAATGGCTTGCTTACCAAAGCGAGTAACGCCCGTATCATTTTGCTCGTAGCAACCCGTCGCGAGTAAGCTCTGATTGTTATAAGTGAGCTGCATGATCAACAGACCTTGGCGGCGCATCACTTCAATCAAACCAATTTCATCATCAATTGGAGAGCAGTTTTGAGCCCCTAAAAAGACACCCACTTTGCCTTGAACTTTGGCGGTTTCTACATCCGCCATAGAATGGATAGGCATAATGAGATCCGCGTTTTGCTCAAAACGTAAATTCCATTCAGCGAAACGGGTTAAGGTTTCTCGAGCATTTTCGTGATATACGATCGTCGCGTGAACGGCGGTAATGCCGCTGGCTTTTAAGGTCTGAAAATACTCTCTGTCCCAGTTGCAGTACTGCAATCCATCAATCACAATCCGTTGTTGGTACATAACCACTCCTTCATTCAAACTGTCTCTGCTATTGCATGGGTGATGACACACATCGCCACCCCGCGCCCATTAGTAAGGACGTTGATAAGCAGTTTTCACCACGGTATAAAACTCTTTCGCATATTGGCCTTGCTCACGAGGCCCGAAGCTCGACTCTTTACGACCGCCAAATGGAACGTGGTAGTCTGTCCCCGCCGTTGGCAAGTTGACCATGACACAACCCGTTTGTGCTTGCTGTTTGAAGATGGCGCTGTTGCGTAGACTTTGCGTGACAATGCCGCCTGTTAGGCCAAAGCGCGTATCGTTAGCAACCGCAATGGCTTCATCGAGATCGGCAACTCGAATGACGCTTGCCATAGGAGCAAACACCTCTTCTTGGTTCACTTCCCAGCTGTTATCGGTATTCAAAAACAGGGTCGGTGACATGTAATAACCATCATGTTCTAGATTCAGACGCTCACCCCCGAAGGCAAGCTCAGCACCACTTTGACGTGCTTTTTCTATCCACTCGAAGTTCGCGTTCAGTTGGTTGCCATCAACCACTGGCCCCATAAAGATGCCCTCTTCCAATGCATGACCCACTTTAAGTTCACTCATGCGTTTGATCAGAGCTTCAACATAGGCATCATGAATCCCGTCCATGACGACTAGGCGAGAAGAAGCTGTACATTTTTGACCTGCGCCAGAGAAAGAACCGGCTATGGTTGCTTCAACGGCAATTTGAATGTCGGCATCATCGGCGACAACCAACGCGTTTTTACTGCCCATTTCTAGCTGGCAACGAACAAAGTTTGGTGCAGTCGCCGCCGCCACTTTGCGACCCGTATCGACTGAGCCAGTAAAGCTCACGCCATTTACATCGGTTGAATTAATTAGGGTATTACCCACTTGAGAGCCACTGCCCAATACAAGGTTAAAAGTGCCTGCTGGTAAGCCTTGGCGGTGAATAATTTCTGTCAACGCAACGGCACTCGCCGGCGTCAGGTTTGCTGGCTTCCACACAACGCTATTACCAAATGCAAGCGCAGGAGCAATCTTCCAAGCGGCCGTTGCTGTCGGGAAATTCCAAGGGGAAATAATAGCGATAACGCCCACTGCTTCACGAGTCACTTCAACAGAGACACCTGGACGAACTGAAGCGGCGTTATCGCCAATTTGACGCAGCACTTCTGCCGCAAAATATTGAAAGAATTGACCTGCGCGATAGATCTCACCGCGACCTTCTGCAAACGGCTTACCCTCTTCACGAGACAGCAAGGTTCCTAGTTCATCACAGCGCGCAATAAGCTCATCGCCAATCGCTTGCAGCACGGCTTGTTTACGCTCAATTGGGGTATGCTCCCATTCAGGTTGCGCTGTTTTTGCCGCTTGAATCGCTTGCTCAACTTGAGACTGACTCGCCTGGGCAAAATCACCAATATTTTCAGTGATATCCGACGGATTTACATTGGCAATCGTATCGATTCCCGCTTGCCATTCGCCACCGATATAAAGAGATTTTTCAGCTTGAACATTATTCATAAAAGTCATTGCTCGTTCCTTGTTCTTTTCGTGATCGACCTAGCCAATCACTTGTTAATCTGAATATGTGTGCGTCAATGTTATTGAGGTTGATTCGCTGCGGCGTATACCACAAACTCCACCAGCATCTCTTCCCGAGCTAAGCCAGCAACCACCATGGCAGCGCGATTTGGGTACGGTGCTGAAAAATATTCCGCGTAAACTTCGTTAACGGTTTTGAGGTATTCACGATCAGTGACATAAATCAGCACTTGTATGACAGAGTCGAGTGACTCTCCGGCACACTCTAAGGTATGGACAAGGTTGTTAAAGGTTTGGCGCGTCTGTGCTTCAATGCCGCCTTCAACTACAGCGCCAGTTTCATCAATTGGGATTTGAGCCGTATAAAGCGTACCGTTATTCACAATTGCCCATTCAAGCGGTGCTTTAGAAGCAAAAAGAGCAGTTTTTACTGGATGTTTTTGAGTTTGATTATTCACGAGCCTTTCAACCTTTGTAACAACTTTGTTTCAAGATGGTTAAATAGTGCACATTGACTTTCGATAAATCTAACGGTAAATTTTTTTCATTTGATAAGAAAAATTTATCACCCTAACTAAAATGAGGTGAATAAAGGGATTTGGAGAGTGGTCAGATGAGTATTAAGCTTCAACAATTAAAGCATTTTGTGATGGTAGTCGAAGAAGGTGGTTTTCGTGCAGCCTCCCACCGAGCCAATCGCTCTCAAGCTGCGCTATCCACTTCAATCAAAGAGCTAGAAAAAATCCTTGGCCAAGCACTGTTCGAACCGGGTAACAAAACCAAACTTACCCCTTTTGGCGAGATATGCTTACCTAAGATCATTCAGTTCTTAAATATCTATAATGCCTTAGACAACGACTTAAAAGCCGCTGCAGCCGGACAGCAAGGACGAGTACGCATTGCCAGTGTGCCCTCGGTTGCCGCAAAACTCATCCCGAGTGTGTTAGGCGCCTTTTGCGAACAGCACCCTAACGTCGAAGTCAGCTTAATTGATGACAACGCAGCAGGCGTAGAAGCGCGTCTTTTGTCAGGTGAAGTGGACTTGGCGTTAGGTAACCCCTCACACTTAGATGAAGGCGGATTAAACTTCACTCCGCTGCTTTCCGACCCGATTGGCGTCGTGTGTTTAAAAGACAATCCTATCGCTCAGCAACCCAATGGGATTGAGTGGCAAACATTGCTAGAACAACCTTTTATTCGCAACGGAACTTGTACTCTGCTCGACCCAACGCCAGCACGGGCTCTCAGTGAACAAGCCCTCTATTCTGTAGAAAACATTACCTCGCTGTTTTCAGTGCTAGAGCTCGGGATTGGAGTAACAACTTTACCTAAGCTCGCTTTCCCTACCAATGAAACTCGCTTAGTTTGGATTCCTCTTATTGATCCTCCTCTAGAGCGAGAGATCGGCATTTTCACCTTAAATGACCGCTCTATTTCACCGCAGGCTAAAGCCTTTCACGATTTGTGTATTGAGTACTTAAATTACGATGAGCCAATGTGAGTTTTATCGCAGTAGTAAAAATCAAAAACGCTATGCTTAAGCCTCTGTTCAAACAAGGAAGAGTTATGAAAAAATCACTGATTGCTTTGCTTGCCTCTCTCGCGTTCTTATCCTCCCCCCTGCTTGCTTCAGAACGTGCCGATATTGGTTGGGAATGGATAGAACAAGGTGCTATGGTCGTTGATGTTCGAACCCCTCAAGAGTTCGCGGATGGCCATTTAGAAAGCGCCATTAACTACCCACTTTCAGAGCTAGATAAACATTTCGCCAATATAGATAAAGAGACTCAAATCGTTCTCTATTGCCGCAGTGGGAATCGCTCGGGCAAAGCTTTTGATTACTTGCAATTAAAAGGCTTCACCAACCTACATAACGCGGGCGGCTTGGTAGAGATGCAACAAGCTAAATAACCTTAAATGTTTAGTAACCTTATGAATTAAAAGCAACGAGTTACGTAATCATCATAATGCTTATGCCGAATTGCTTCGCCTTTTCTTGTCGATACATTTCGATACGTATTCACCCAACTTATTAGTTATTTTTTCGGCATTTTTCACAGAGTCTAGCGTTCTCAACCAGAGAACTAGGCTCTAACTGGTTAAATGTAGTAGAGTCTCATTCTTATTTATAAATTCACGTAAGCACAAGGAAAGGCTATGTATGTAAAGGCCTTAGTTTTGGCAATCTCCGTCTCTCTCAGTGGGGGAATTCCAACTGCACTTGCAAATGAAACCACGCAACAACAGGTAAAACAGATGACATTAGACTATCCAAACACAAAAAAAGTGGATGTGGTGGACGACTACTTTGGCACCAAAATCAAAGACCCTTACCGTTGGCTTGAAGATGATCGCAGCGAAGAAACAGCGCAATGGGTAACGGAGCAAAACAAAGTCACATTCGATTACTTGTCACAGATTCCTTATCGAGAAAAAATCGAACAGCGACTGACTCAATTAATGGATTACGAGAAAGTCGGCAGCCCATTTAAAGAAGGCAAATACACATACTTCTACAAAAATGATGGCCTACAAAACCAAGATGTTCTTTATCGCCAAATCGGTGACGGCGAGCCAGAAGTATTCTTAGACCCAAACACCTTCAGTGAAGATGGTACCACCTCTTTAGACGGTATTAGCTTTACCAAAGATGGATCTCTGTTTGCTTACAGCATTTCAGAAGGTGGCAGTGACTGGCGTAAAGTGATTGTCATGGATGCAGAAACCAAACAGCGCATCGGCGATACCTTGGTAGATGTAAAATTCAGTGGCATCAGTTGGTTAAACAATGAAGGTTTCTACTACTCAAGCTACGACAAGCCAGAAGGCAGTGAGCTGTCGGCCAAAACAGATCAACACAAACTCTATTTCCATAAGCTCGGCACCAAACAGAGTGACGATACTTTAGTATTTGGTGGATCTGATGCCGAAAAGCATCGTTATGTTTCTGGCTACACCACCGAAGACGGCCGTTTCCTCGTGATTGGCGCGATGGAGTCAACGTCGGGCAACAAACTTTACGTGAAAGACTTATCCAAGCCAGATAGCCAATTGATCACCGTACTGGATAATACAGATTCAGACACTTGGATCATCGATTCGCAAGGCGATACGATCTATCTAGAAACAAACCTTAACGCACCGAACATGCGCGTCGCAAAGGTTAACTTTACCCGCCCTCAACCAGAAAACTGGGTTGATGTCATTGCCGAAACAGAGAACGTACTGAATGTCGCCACGGCCGGTGGCAGCCTGTTCGCGCAATACATGGTGGATGCGACGTCTCAAGTGAAACAGTACGACATGGACGGTAAGTTCATCCGTGATATTGCCCTGCCGGATCTGGGCACGGCGCACGGCTTTAGCGGTAAAGAAGCAGACAAAGAGCTCTACTACACATTCACCAACTACAAAACGCCAGGCACCACTTTCAAGCTTGATATTCAATCAGGCGAGAGCGATGTCTACCGTGAATCTGCAGCGCCCTTTGATTCAGAACAATTTGAATCAAAGCAGGTCTTCTACACCTCCAAAGATGGCACTAAAGTACCAATGATTTTGACCTATAAGAAAGGGACGCCTCTCTATGGTAAAGCGCCGACAATTCTTTATGGTTACGGTGGATTTAACGTCAGCTTAACCCCTGTGTTTAGCCCAAGTCGTGCAGCTTGGCTAGAGCTAGGCGGTATCTTTGCTGTCGCGAACTTACGCGGCGGTGGTGAGTATGGTAAGGAGTGGCACAATGCAGGTACACAAATGCGCAAACAGAACGTATTTGATGACTTCATTGCCGCAGCCGAGTACTTGATAGATAAAGGCTACACCTCATCAGACAAACTGGCGATCAATGGTGGCTCAAACGGCGGCTTACTGGTTGGTGCGGCTATGACTCAGCGTCCTGAACTCTTCCAAGTGGCACTACCTGCTGTTGGTGTACTAGATATGCTGCGTTACCACACCTTCACGGCAGGTGCAGGCTGGGCTTATGATTACGGCACCGCTGAGCAAAACAAAGAGATGTTCGAATACCTAAAGAACTACTCACCCGTACACAACGTAAAAGCAGGCACCGAATACCCAGCGACCATGGTCACCACAGGCGATCACGATGACCGCGTTGTACCTGCTCACTCATACAAATTTGCGGCTGAACTGCAGAAGAAACAAGCGGGCACTCAACCGACTTTAATTCGTATCGAAACCGATGCAGGTCACGGTGCAGGCACACCAACGAGCAAAATCATTGAACAATACGCCGATATCTACAGCTTCACGCTATTTAATATGGGTGTTGAGAAGATCTAACTCTTTGATGCTTAAAATGTAAATCCTCACTAGATAGGCTGTACTAATCCTATCTGGTGAGGGTATTTATAAGCTTGATGGCGGCAGCTTACATTGGCCCAGTGCGTTACCTCTCAGATAATCACTCGATTTTCTTTTACCATCCCTGAAAAGAGTTTCTTTCGAGATCTAAGGCGAAATGCGCAAAATAAATGACTTTGACTTAAAGCTATTGCACCTATTTCTAACCATTGCTGATTCAGGAGGTTTTTCCGCCGCGCAGTTTAAACTCAACATGCATCAGTCAACGATCAGTACAAGGATGAACGATCTAGAAACGCGCTTAGGAATGACGCTGTGTCATAGGGGACGGCGAGGCTTCCGGTTAACGCCAGATGGTATGAAGGTTTACCAACTTAGCAAGCAACTGTTCGACAATATTCATTCCTTTGAAAATCAACTCGATGACATCCGCAAGATTTCTCATGGACACGTCAAGCTCGCGCTCACCGACAATCTCGCCACCAATCCAAAATGTCGCATTCAGCACGCTATTGGTAGTTTTTGTCACGATCATCCCAAAGTTACCCTCGATACCGATATTTGGGATTCGTACAAAATAGAAATGAAGCTACTTGAGGGTGAAATCGACTTGGGAGTCACGTCATCGGAAGTTCAAAAAGATGGTCTCAATTACCGGTTGCTGTTCAACGAGAAACAATGCCTGTATTGCACACCCGAGCACCCTATCTTGAGCATAAAGCATGAAATCACGACTCGCGATCTGATTCGATTTCCCATTGTCGATCGAGGATTACCTCACAAGATCACCCCGTTCAGTGACACAAAAAACCTATCTCACCTTGCGAGTAGCACCAATATGGAAGCCACAGCGCATTTGATTCTCTCTGGCACCTTCGTCGGTTACTTACCCGATCACTATGCAGAAATTTGGGAACTGAGGGGGAAAATGGTCAAGATCAACGCGCCATCACTTGAGTATCTCGCATCGTTTCATCTCACCACCTTAGATTCAAGAGAGCTCTCTCTCGCAGCCACAGAGTTGATGAATAAAATCGCCGTTGTTCATTCATCAGGCCGCGACCCCATCACCGAAAACTCAATTTTAGACTCGGCAAACACAACGCCAATCACTAAGCCACACTAGCCCTAAAGCACAAACGTTAGCAAAGTGCATCCATCCGCTTTGCTAACAAATATGCGCATAATATCTAACATCGAAAACTGGCAAAGTATCTATAAATAACTCGTTATTTATCTTACCCATCAAAAAGCGCCAAATGCATATAAATATCACCATTCATCATAGGTATTTATATGGACCACTATCCATGCATTAATATTCACTTAGATACAATTACCCACAATGCACACAATTTGGTTAGTGCGTGCGAGCGCTTCGGGGTCAAACCTGCGGGCGTTACGAAACTGGCCTGCGCCTACCCAGAGGTTGGGGAGGCAATCCTCGCTGGGGGCATTGGCATCCTCGCAGACTCTAGAATTCAAAACCTGAAGAAGCTGCGCCATCTTGATGGTGAAACTATGCTGCTAAGAATCCCAGCCATTAGCCAAGCAAGAGAAGTGGTGCAGTATGCCGATATCTCGCTCAACTCGGAACTTGAGACTCTTCAAGCTTTAGCCGTTGAAGCGGTCAAACAGCACAAGCTGCATCAAGTCATTATCATGCATGATATGGGAGATCTTCGTGAAGGTTCGTTCTACCAAGAGGAAACCTTACAGCTTGCGCGAGAGGTAATGAAACTCGAAGGCCTCAAACTGGTTGGGCTTGGTACCAACCTAGCCTGCTACGGTGGCGTTGAGCCTTCGGTCGATAACCAAACCCTGCTGATTGCGCTTGCGCAACAAATTGAGTCTGAACACAACATCACACTCAGTTACCTCTCTGGTGCGAGCTCAGCGGGGCTACCTCTTATGCTGCGCGGCGATCTACCCAAAGGTATTAATCAGCTTAGACTTGGCGCTTCTGTGCTAATGGGTATTGGATTAAACGATGACCCTGTTCCTAACACTCGCCAAGACACGTTTGATTTAACGGCTGAAATTGTCGAAATCAAAGTAAAGCCCTCCGTTCCAACAGAGTCGACCGCGTTAGATGCCTTTGGACACAAACCTATTTTCACCGATCGCGGTCTTCGCAAGCGCGCCATTTGCGCCATCGGCAAACAAGATATCGATATCAGCCAAATGACCCCGAAAGATCGAAACATCATTGTGATTGGTGGCAGTAGTGATCACCTCATTCTTGATATCAACGACAGCGATATGCCTTACCACGTGGGCAGCCTAATTGAATTTGAGCTCTCCTACGGCGGCGTATTGCAATGTATGACCTCCGAATACATTACCAAACGATTTATCTAGTACTTCATTGAGCAGTACGAGCACAAACGCTCGTTAAGGACACGCTATGTTCAAAATAAAGAAATTTCCCAATACCTTTACCATTCTTTTCCTGTTGATCACCTTTTTCGCCACCCTCACTTATATATTACCTGCAGGAAAATATACGCGTGAAATGAATGAGAACTTAGGCAGAGAAGTTCCGGTGCCTGGTTCCTACCATGTGATTGAGTCATCTCCTCAAGGTTTCTTTGACACTCTAATGGCACCGATTTCCGGCTTCTATGATCCCGCGTCAGGGCTGATTGGTGCCATTGACGTGAGTTTGTTTGTCCTAATGGTTGGCGGCTTTCTTGGCATCGTGACGCAAACAGGTGCGATCGATACTGGCATCGCACGGATTATGGTGCGCTTAAAGGGCAGAGAAATTTATATGATCCCTATCTTGATGGTGCTGTTTGCGTTGGGCGGAACTTCATATGGCATGGCGGAAGAGTCCCTCGCATTTTACGGTTTATTGATTCCAATTTTTATGACCGCTCGCTTTGACCCAATGGTCGCAGTCGCCGTTATTTTCGTCGGAACTGGGGTGGGAACATTGGGCTCAACCATCAATCCATTTGGGACTGTGATTGCCTCCAATGCGGCGAGCGTCGATTTCATTAGTGGTATCGAGCTAAGATTTGCCATCCTCGCCATTGCCTTAGTAGTTTCAATCGCTTACGTGATGCGGTATGCCAAGAAAGTTCAAAACAACCCAGAACTTTCTTTGCTAGCTAATCTGCGTAAAGAGAATGAAAAACACTTTCTTGGTGATAAAGACCCAAGCGCGCAATTGCCAGAACTGACTGGCTCGCAAAAAGCGGTATTGGTTCTGTTCATTCTCACCTTTGCCATCATGATTTATGGCGTTTCAGCGCTTGGGTGGTGGATGGCTGAGATGGCTACCCTGTTTATCTTTATGGGCATTCTATGTGGCATTGTTGGCCGTTTAGGTGAAGAGAAGCTGATTAACGCGTTCGTTGCTGGTGCGGCAGATTTAATCGGCGTTGCACTGATTGTTGGCGTGGCTCGCGGTATTGTGGTGGTAATGGAAGCGGGTAACATCACTGATACCATTCTTCACTACGCAGAAGGTTTGGTTGCGGGTAAAAGCTCTGTACTGTTTATTAATACCGTTTACGTGATAGAAATGATGCTGTCGTTCATCGTCCCATCGACCTCGGGACTCGCGGTCATGAGCATGCCAATCTTGGCGCCGCTGAGTGATTTTGCTAACACAGGCCGAGAGCTTGTCGTGACTGCGTTTATGAGTGGTATTGGTACAATTCTATTTATCACACCGACCTACGGAGTATTGATGGGCGGCTTGGCGATTGCACGTATTCCTTACATTACTTGGCTTAAGTTCATTGCGCCTCTGGTAGCTTTCTTTGTCGTCCTTAACAGCGTTGTGCTCTCGCTTGGTGTTTCAATGGCAGGCTAATAAGTCAATAGCGCTCCAGTAAAACAGATTTTATGCACTAATGAGATTCGTCGCCAATATGGGAAGGGGGCAGCAATGCCTCCTTTCCATTCATAAACCAAGTATGAATCCACAAGTGATAGACCAATATTTGATCTACAACTCGCTTCTTAAGCTTTTTCAGTTGTCATCAGTGCGCAAATAGAGCCTACTCGCTACAATGCCCGCTATGGACAATCGAAAATGTTCGCATTTTCACAACGAAACCAAGGAGGAACCTATGTCTAAGTGGTGTTTAATCAACCCACGTTTTTATGGTATGACAGCTCGCTCAAGAGTTTTAGATTTCGCGCTGCGATAATCTCGACTTGAGCGAATAATCATCGTCGACTGAAAACGTCAACCCGAGTACCTTCCCTCAAGCTCGAAGAATTATTTGTCAGCCCTGACAAAGGCCTTCTGCGCCCCAAATTCTTGAGAATATTATGAGTACTTTTTTAACCGCACAATCCTTAACACTTAACTACACTTCAACCGCTCTATTTAATGAGCTTACTTTTACCATTAACCGTGGTGACAAAATTGGACTGATCGGCCATAACGGTTGTGGCAAAAGCTCACTGCTAAAATTGCTCGATGGCCAGTTTGAACCAAGTAGTGGCCAAATAGCCAAAGCAAACCACTGTTTAATGCGTTACGTTGAACAGCATATTCCACCAGCTTTACATGACCAATCCGTATTGTCGGCATTAGCGGAATCTTTGCCAGATGATGAAGTTTGGCGCGCAGAGCTGCTACTCGGTGAATTAGGCTTTAACGAAGATGAATGGCAAATGCCTGTCGCCAATTGCAGCGGCGGTCAACAAATGCGCTTACTTCTTGCACGAGCGATTATTCACCAACCTGATCTACTGCTGCTTGATGAACCAAGTAACCACCTAGACCTGCCTTCATTAATGTGGCTAGAGCAATTTCTCTCTGACTGGAAAGGCTCGTTTGTTCTGGTCTCACATGACCAAACCTTGTTGGATCGGGTCACTAACACCACCTGGGTGATGCGTGATCACGCGTTACACCATTTTTCGCTTCCTTGCTCACAAGCGAGAATGGCGTTAAGTGAAAAAGACCAACAAGATAAACAGCGCCATTTGAGCGAGCAGAAAGAAATAGACCGCATTGAGAAAAGCGCTAAACGCCTTGCAACCTGGGGTAAAGTTTACGACAACGAAGACTTAGCTCGGAAAGCAAAAACCATGTTTGCCCGCAAAGAGCGATTGGAAGAGGAGCAAACAGAGCTAACCGATGGCACACCTTGGGCGTTAGAACTCAAAGGTGACGCGCTGCCAGCTAACCGACTTCTCGAAGTGACACCTTTTAGTGTGACGCCGCCTCAAAGCGATCACTACCTGTTTGAGATGGTAGAAAAGCGCGTCAAAAGCGGTGATCGAATCGCCGTACTTGGCAGTAATGGCTGTGGTAAATCAACCTTGCTCAATTTACTTCACCATAGTTACCAAGCTCAAATAGAGGCAGAACTAACGGGAGCTTTGAGCCCAGCGATCACCTTCCATGATCGCTGCCGATTGGGCTACTACGATCAATCGCTCAATCAGCTTAATGACCATGACACTATTCGCGATGCGCTACTCAATTTCGCCGCCATTAGCGAAGAGTACGCCAAGCGCGCCTTGATAAGCGCAGGATTCGAATACGCCAGACATGGGCAAACCGTCTCTTGCTTAAGTGGTGGTGAACGAGCGCGATTGCTGTTTGTTGGTTTAACGTTGGCCCGGTATCACCTTCTGTTCTTAGATGAGCCAACCAACCATTTAGATATGGAAGGTAAAGAAGAGCTGATTGAAACCTTGAATCAGTTTGAAGGGGCTGCGTTATTGGTCAGCCACGATCGCAGCTTAATCGAACAAAGTTGCAATCGATTCTGGTTTATTCAGGATGGTGAGCTTACCGAATATCTCTCTGTTGAAGAGATTTACGATCGTATTGCCGATTCAGCGCCAAAATCAGCAGCTTCAACCTCTGCAGCGAGTTCGCCTTCGAATCCAGTATCTCCAACTGTAGAGGCTGAGTCAGAGGAAAAGCTGCTTGAAAGGTTGTTGGAGTTGGAGAGTTTGCTTGAAGCAGATAGGCAACGTAAACCTAAACACCAAAAGCCAGCCATGCAGCAAGAGTGGCAGCAGCAGATTGAAAAAATAACTGCGCAACTATAACGACAAAAGGCACCGATAATTGGTGCCTTTTTCACCCCTAAATAATGGAAATTGTCGATTCAAGTCATATTTCCGACACATTAAATGAAGAAAACACCATCATAAAAGACACATATGTGAGATAAATTCAATCAACACTAAGTCAAAGATTGAGTATTTGGATATGTTTTCTTACGAACACCTTATCGCTTTTTGCACCACGTACGAACAACAGGGCTACAGCGCAGCAGCGAAAAAGCTCAACAAAGATCGAACTACGATCCGTGACCAAGTTAAGGCTATTGAAGATCTCTATGACGTCACTCTCTTTGAGATCGTTGGTAAGAAAGCCTGCCCGACCAATGCGGCAAAACATATTTACCAACGCTCTAAAGTCATCATTAGTAATACCGAAAAACTCAACGCTTCCTTTGGCAACATATACCGCCAAGATTTACTGCATATTAATGTCTATCACGATATCTCTTTGCCTTTGAACTTGGCTTTAAAAATAGAGCATGCACTCGCACAACATTACCCAGAGCTCACGATTCATTGGCTGCATAGAAACCGGGAAGAAGCCTTTGATTGTCTCGAATCAGACCCTAACAGTATTGCGTTAATGCAGCATAGAAACATGCAAAGCGCCGAGAAAAATATCGCTTACTATTCTCTTGGGTATGGGAAACTTGGGGTCTATTCGGGAAAACGCAGTAAGCTACGTCACCTAGTCAACCTTTCTACAGAAGATCTAAAGCTAGAAAAACAGTACATCAGCGAAAATCATTTCAATACCCTGCCAGAACTCTACGCTATTTCACCGCAGTATCATTTGGTCAGCAACAACGACCTGCTTTTAGAATTGGTTAAACATGACGGGTGGGCCATCATGAGCACTGAACTTTCCACCCCATTGGTACGCAGCGGAGATCTGCACCAACTAAACATTGGAGAGGTAGCCAATCAGTTTACTTTTGGACTGACACTCTACTATTCCCTATCACTAGAAAATGAGCCTGCTCTAACACTCATTAAGAAAATAACAAAAGAGCATTTCTCCACTTTCGACTAGAAAACTGATGGATTTTATCCCGCATACTGTAGTTTTTGGTTTGAAAACTTAATGCCATCATGACCCCGTTCCGAAGCAAATAGGTCCTTAGTCATGAATAAAAAACTTATCTCTACCGTTATCGCTGCTACTTTTTCCATTGGCATTGTCAGTGCTGCTGAAGCCTGTACTCGAATCGTATGGGATACCAAAGATAATGGTACATTCGTCACCCGCACACTTGATTGGTCAGAGCAAACCAATCCACACTTGGTCAATATCCCCAAAAATAGCTCTTACTTAACCCATCTCGATGGTAATAACCAGGTCACTTCACTATTTGATGTTACGGGCCTCACCACCTACGGCAAGATTACTGACGGCATTAATAGCGCAGGGTTAAGTGGCAACGTTCTCTATGATAGAGGAATGGATACCCAAGATTTCAACAACGCTGACGACATTGGCGCATTGCACTATCTACAGCATCTACTTTCGCAGTTCTCAACCGTTGATGAAGCAGTTAAATTTGTCCAAGAAAATCCCGCAAAAACAGAGTTTATTCCGGGAGTACCAATCCGTATTGCATTGCACATTAGCCTACAGGACGTAACTGGGGACTCTGCCATCATCGAGTTCCGTGCTGATGGCGCTAACGTATGGCATGGACCAGAGTATACGGTTATGACCAACCAGCCTGATTATGACCAACACCTTGCCAATGTTGAACGTTCTAAACGAGGTTGGGGACCACAAGAGCAACAATACTCACAAACAAACTTGGGTACTGGGGGGAACGCAAATCCTGAAGACCGCTTTATTCACTCAACATACTATTTGGGGCACCTAACCGAGCCAACGAGCGTAATTAATGGCATGCTCAAGCTCGACTCCATCACTTACAAGATTCCACATGACGCGCCAAATATGCCAATTGACGGAGTCATGGCAGGCTACGCGACAGAATACGCAGTTAACTACCATTTGCAGTCAGGAGAAACCCTTATCCGTTATCAGTGGGGAGATGACTACACGCAACTGCAATACAACATGCAAGAGATCCAAGCCTCAGAGAAAAGCATCAACTTCCCAATTGTACAGACAGGCATGATTGGTGAGATTACCGACAAGATCATCGCATCAGGTCAGTAAGTTTGTAAGACTTGTTAAATAGAAAAAAGGTAGCATTGAATTGCTACCTTTTTTCGGATGACAACTAAGCCGCTTGGGGAGCTTTATAGTTACTTAAAAGCGCATTATAAAACTCGCTGTCATTAAGTACGCCAACTAACTCACCATTCTCAACCAGCAAGATGGGTTGTCCACTACGCTTTTTCAGCTCGATGGCTTCACGCATGCCGATGTCAGGGCTTGTGACCACAATCGAACCTTGTTTGACTTTCTCGATGTCCCCACTTTCGCTATCCCACTCAATCAAGGTAAGATCACCGCCTTTGACTAGCGATAGTTCATTGCTTGATTGATTGATCGACCCACACTGACTGAGCCGAACATACCTGCAGGCGATTTTGTTCTTGTTTTAGCTCATCAACCGACTGCATCAGGGAGCGCCCTTTGAGCACGTTTAACGGAGTTCATCTTGCAGCTGAGTACGAATGAGCGGGTCAAGGGCAGAAAACGGTTCATCTATTAACAAAATATCCGTATCCATCACGAAGGTTCTCGCTAGACCAACACGCTGCTGCATACCACCAGATAACTCATGAGGAAACTTAGATTCCCACTCTGACAAACCAACCACCTCAAGCTGCTCACGTGCTTTTTTACGGCGCTCTGATTTACCTACACCTTGCAGCTCCAACCCAAACGCCACATTATCAAGTACCGTTAGCCAAGGCATTAAAGCAGACTTCTGGAACACCATAGAAACGCGGTGGGTATGCAAGCGGCGCAGAGTTTCGTCGTCAATAGAAAAACAACAAAAAACAACAAAAAACAACAAAAAACAAATAAAACAAATAAAACAAATAAAACAAATAAAACAAATAAAACAAATAAAACATTTAATATCAATCATCTAATGACGAACAATCAACAAATGCCGACCTCAGCTCCACCAACAAATCATCTTAGATAACCCACTCAAAATCATCTGCAAATAAATATTTAGAACACGAAACATTTTTCTAGTTAAACAACTCTCCCTCTCTAAATGACCATCAAGGTATGAACAATAGTGAGGGCAATTCTTCACACCAATGGACAATCTCGTCGCACAAAAAAATGCCCCAGAATGAGCTGATCAAACTGGGGCAAATCTATGTTCGAACTATTGAATTAGTGTGGGGAATGACACGCGGTAAGATTGAACTCTAACGCAGGCTTAAGCAACTAATTGTCCCAGAGCTGGGATGGAAGAAATGTTGAATATTCTGAGATGCCATTTTGCCCCCTCAGGAAACGCTTCCTTACTTAATAACAAGACTCTCAACAATATTCAGTGTAGTGGCTCATTCGAAAGTTGAGAGAGCTCTATAAAAATAATAAAGCCAGAACAAAACTCTGGCTTTATTAAGTCAAGGCATCTGAAACCTTTAACATTCAACGTCCTCAGGGCTTGGCACAAACTCCAATATATCCCCAGGTTGGCAATCTAAATGCTTACAGATAGCTTCGAGCGTTGCCAACTTAATCGCTTTGGCACGGCCATTTTTTAATATCGACAAATTTTGCTCTGTAATGCCAATAAGCTTAGCCAGCTCATTCGAACGCATCTTCCGTTTTGCCAGCATTACATCAAGATTGATTACAATCGCCATACCCTACTCGTTATATTGTTAGTTCACTTTCTTCTCGAAGTTCCACCGCGCGCTCCATCACCACGGCAATCACACGAACAATGAATCCGATCACCATCATGGTGACATCCACATCATCGATTTCGACAGATAAGTACCAAGAGTCGCCATTGTACGATAAAGCGAGGCTTAGAAGTAAGTCACTGATTCCGCCGATGAAAGGAGTTGCGATCAATAAATAGCTTAGCTTCTTATAGCAACTGACATTTTTCTGCTCAAAAATCTGCCCCTTTTCATACAAACGGAACAAAGCAATCAATTGCCACAACATCGCCATGGTCAAAAAGGCGGAAAACATACTTGGAAGATAACCGACCAATGAGCGAGTTACGGATAGTGGCAATTCGACTTCAACCGGGAAGCTAGCATCGAACCACTGAGAATTAAACATCGTTGCGCTAAACCAAAGAGTGGTATCCAAAGCCGCGACAAATACAAACGAAAACCAAAATAAAATAAGTAACTTACGGCTAAAAGTACTTATTGATTGCTGTGACATAGCAAACCTCATTCTTTATTAATTTCACTATATATTAGTCGTAGTTATGGTTATTAACAATAAAAACTTATCGTAATTCGATAAGTTTTTATTGCACTGCAAAGAAAATAGATTTACCTTACCAATAAAATCGCAAAGACACATTGATAATATCGAGGTTTGCCATGCCAACTAAACGCTCATTGATTAGCGCACTATTACTTCTCTCTTCTTACTCTGCTGCTGCCAATGCACTGTTTCTGGATAACCTGGATGAGGAGTTCAACTTAACCGACTCTTTAAGCTCTTCTTATGCACAGAGCTTAAAACCTCAACAGCAATACTTAACGGGCGATGACTGCAACGCTGCTCCTAGCCGCCCATTGACTGATAATGGTCTATCGAGTGGTCACCGAAATACGCAATGCTACATGACAGAGTTTAAAGGCGGGAATGTAGAAACCTACTACCAAACGAGCCCGGACGGCAGCTACAGCACTGGTTTTTCTTGGACATTCGAATAGAAAATGATTCGATGAATTTTTTGTTGGATGATACGCCGACACTTACCCGTTTTCTCATTGGATTTAACTATTTAAATCATAGACAAAACCAAATTTTCTTCTCTGAAGATGAATCGTAATATGACTCCATCGGCAGCAAATACTGCAAAATGAATTTCAAAACTTTATATCAATCACAGCGAACAATCTGTCCATTGCTGTAATTGGTATTAATCTCCGAGGAGCAAAATGATGAACAAACAGGTAAGCCTAATTGGTCTAGATCACGAACAATCAGCACAGCTAGCTCAACAGCTCAATCAACTACTCGCGCATTATCAAGTATTGTACATGAATTCACGTGGTTACCACTGGAACATCAAAGGTCAGCAATTCTTCGAACTCCATGTGAAATTTGAAGAGATCTACACTGATCTACAAACGAAAATTGATGAGCTTGCAGAGCGTATCCTGACGTTAGGCCACACTCCAGCACATGCCTTCAGTAATTACTTGGAAGCAAGCGAAATTAAAGAGCATCAAAACGCGACTTCTGGTGAGGAGTGCATACAAGGCCTGGTTCACGGCTTTAGTGTCTTACTTCTAAAACAGCGCGAAATCCTACTTAACGCTGGTGACGCAGAAGATGAAGGTACGGCGGCCTTAATGGGCGACTACATCCGCGAGCAAGAGAAACTCATGTGGATGCTTAACGCCTATCTGCAACACTAAGTTTGAGGTTGAATAGGGCGAGATTAGAGAAGATGGCGAAAATTTCTTGTTGAAGTTAAAACAGCTTTATCCATACGGCTCGAATAATCACAAACAAAAAGGCCCACCAGTATTCGCTGGTGGGCCTTTTAATGTGTCTAAATGTGATTAAGCGTTAGCGGCGTCTTCAACCATCGCTTTCGATAGCGCTTCTGCAACCTTGATGCCGTCGATACCTGCCGACAAGATACCGCCAGCGTAACCCGCGCCCTCACCCGCTGGGTAGAAGCCTTTTAGGTTAACGCTCTGGAAGTCTTTACCACGCTTGATACACACTGGAGACGATGTACGAGTCTCTACGCCTGTTAGTAGACCATCATCTGATGCAAAGCCTTTGATCTTCTTATCGAACGCTGGAATCGCTTCACGAATCGCTTCAATCGCGAAATCCGGTAGCGCTTTAGAGATGTCCGTTAGGTGGATACCCGGAGTGAATGACGGCTGAACATCACCAATCTCACTAGGATCGCGACCTTTCAGGAAGTCACCAATCTTCTGCGCTGGCGCATCGTAGTTCTCGCCACCAAGTACATAAGCACCTGACTCTAGCTCACGCTGGAAACGAATACCTGCAAGTGGGTCACCTGGGTAATCACGCTCTGGATCAATACCCACAACAATAGCGCTGTTAGCGTTACGCTCTGAACGAGAGTATTGACTCATACCGTTCGTTACTACGCGGCCTTCTTCAGAGGTTGCCGCAACAACAGTACCACCTGGACACATACAGAAGCTGTACACAGTACGACCATTCTTACAGTGGTGAACCAGTTTGTAGTCAGCTGCGCCAAGAATTGGGTGACCTGCGTTTTTACCAAAGCGCGCTTCGTCGATCATCGACTGTTTGTGTTCAATTCGGAAGCCGACAGAGAAAGGCTTCGCTTCCATGTACACGCCACGATCGTGCAGCATTTCGAACGTATCACGCGCACTGTGGCCAACAGCGAGAACAACGTAGCGAGATTTGATCTCTTCACCGTTAGACAGCGTTAGACCTGTGATTTGATCACCATCCATGTGGATATCGTCCACACGAGTACTAAAGCGGATTTCACCACCCAGTTCGATGATTTTCGCACGCATTTTCTCAATCATCGTAACCAGTTTGAAAGTACCGATGTGCGGCTTACTCACGTACATGATCTCTTCTGGTGCGCCTGCGGCTACAAATTCAGTCGTCACCTTACGGCCGTAGAAGTTTGGATCTTTGATTTGGCTGTATAGCTTACCGTCAGAGAATGTACCAGCGCCACCTTCACCAAACTGTACGTTTGATTCAGTGTTCAGTGTGCGCTTACGCCAGAAGCCAAAGGTATCTTTAGTACGTTCACGCACTTCTTTACCACGCTCAACCACGATAGGTTTGAAACCTGATTGCGCAAGAATCAACGCTGCAAATAAACCACATGGGCCAAAGCCGATAACAACTGGGCGCTCTGTTAGGTTCTCTGGCGCTTTCGCCACGAACTTGTACTCCATATCAGGAGTTGCTTTTACGTGCGGGTCACTAACAAATTGCTCTAACAGCTCAGCTTCGTTTTCTACGATAACGTCTAACGTGTAGATAAGTAGGATGTTGGCTTTTTTACGAGCATCGTAGCCACGTTTAAATACATTGTAAGAGATGACTTGGTCTTCAGTGATGCCAAGTTTCTTGGTGATGGCAGCAGTCAGTGCCTCTTCCTCATGATCAAGAGGAAGCTTGATTTCATTTAAACGTATCATGTTGATGTCTCGTATCGATAGGTGTCTTAGCCAAAACCGTTTGACGAACGGTCAGCTCACAATGGCGCGCATTTTACGAGAAATTGGTTTGTCTGTCATACTAATTCATAGCTAGAAAATAACATTCCCAATTTAGGATATTGAATTTTAGCTTGGGATGAGTATTATCCCCTATCTTCAAATTCACTAGGTCACTGGCCTTAAACTTAAGAGCACTCATCATGGCGTTTGTCGTAACTGATAACTGTATCCAATGTAAATACACTGACTGTGTCGCTGTATGTCCGGCAGATGCGTTTCATGAGGGGCCAAACTTTATGGTCATCAACCCTATCGAGTGTATCGATTGTGGTCTGTGTGTTGATGAATGTGATGCTCACGCGATCTTCCAAGAAGATGAAGTTCCAGAAGATCAAAAAATCTATGTTGAACTCAACGCAGAACTTGCCGAGCTATGGCCAGTACAAACCGAAGTGAAACCAGCAATGGACGAAGCAGAAAAGTGGAATGGTGTGCCTGATAAGCTGGGCATGCTAGAGAAGTAGCGAGAAGCGAGAAGCGAGAAGCGAGAAGCGAGAAGCGAGAAGCGAGAAGCGAGAAGCGAGAAGCGAGAAGCGAGAATTTTTAAGGGTTGGCGTATTACGTCAACCCTTTATTTTATGGAGTCCCCCCTCAAGAGCGATAAACAAATGAATTGGGAATCTCTGTCATTATTAATCCTCTAGCAGAACGAAAATTAAATTGTCTGAATAAGTTCGTCTGCTATAACAGGCTTAAAATAGTAGTATCCCTGTGCCATGTCACAGCCGACTTCTTCTAAGTAACGCTTTTGCTGTTCAGTTTCTACACCTTCTGCCACAACGGATAAGCCCAAGTTATGTGCTAAGTCCACCACAGATTTCACAATCATCTCGTCATGTCTACTCGTTGCCAAATTATCAATAAATGACTTATCAATTTTCAGGATCTGGGCATTAATCCTTTTCAGATATGATAATGATGAAAACCCGGTACCAAAGTCATCGATCGAGAGACAAAAACCAACTTGCTCTAACTCTTTCAGCACAAGCATTGTTTTATCGGGATTACTCATCAAAACCGATTCCGTCACTTCTAGTTCAAAAAGGTTTGGGGACAACCCCTCTTCAGCAATTATGTTTGTAATATCGTCAAAGAAGTCAGGATGCTCTAATTGTTGAACAGAAATATTTACAGCCACTCTACTAGGTATCACCCTGCCTTCTGACTGCCACTGACATAGTTGCTTGCACACCGCTTTGATAACCCACTTCCCGATCGGACACATTAGTTTGTGCTTTTCAGCAATAGGAATAAACTCCGCGGGGCTAATGCTACCAAGTTCAGGTTCCTTCCACCGAAGTAATGCTTCAACACCTGCAACTTCGGCAGTAGCTATATAGAGTTTGGGTTGATAAACCAGATAGAACTGATCTTGGTAGTATATTGCTTGATTTAGCCTGCGGGATAACTCTAATTCACGGTGGAAACGTGTACCTATGCTCTCTGTATAGGTGACAAAGTTCAGCTCTGTCGACTTTGCTTTGTACATGGCTAAGTCAGCATGAGAGAGGATTTCATTAAGTGTGGTTCCATCTATGGGCCATGTCGACGCGCCAATACTGACTCCAAGAATAGCTTCTTGACCCGCATTAATCGAAATTGGTCGATTCATTGCCGCAACCAATCGCGCCCCCAGTTGCGCTGTACTTTGTGGTGTTGCTCGTCGATGGATAACAACAAACTCATCACCTCCGATTCTAGCGGCTAAGTCACCCTCAGGAAGGGCTTGCTCAATTCGTCTCGACACTTCTCTTAGTGCAATATCACCAGCAAGGTGACCACTACTATCATTAAGATCTTTGAATCGGTCTAAGTCTGCAAATAATATCGCAAAGTTATTCTCTTCGTTAGGCTCAACACCAATAAGCTTGCTGGCTTCTTCGATAAAGTATGCACGATTAGGTAATTCAGTTAGACCATCATAGTGAGTCAACTTCCGTACATAATCCTCCGCCGCTCTCTGAGCTGTAATATCCTTCTTTTCAGCTAGGTAGCATATAACTTCACCAGTCTCACACGTTATAGGTGAAATCACCGCTTCTTCTATATATTCTGTCCCATCTCTATGTACATTTAAAAACACCCCCTTCCAAGAGTTTCCTGTATTTAATGTGCTATACATATCGCGGTAGGTATCAACGGGGGTATTGTTCGATTTTAATACTCTTGGGTTTTTCCCTAGAACTTCACAGAGGGTGTAACCACTCAACTCTTCAAATTTTTTGTTAGCGTAGATAATGTCCTTATCCGCGTTCGTAATAACAACTGCGTTTGCACTTTGGTTAACTATAGAGAAGAAAAAAGACCGCTTCTCTTCTTCAGTGATCCCTGAAACCTTATTATCTATAATCAGTGGAAGTTTAGGGAAGCCTTTCACAAGTGTATCTACCAAAGGATAGTCACCTAGCATTTTAATGATTTTCTCTGTTTTCATGCTTATTTCTTTGATAAGAAAGAGCGAGTAACTTCCTCTTAGTCATTACTCGCTATCTTAGAATCCTATTTAGTAACAGCCTGACTAGCTAAACTTTAAACTCTGCAACAAGTCGTCCTAAAGCGTCGGCGAGCCTTGCTATCTCAGTACTCGAACTGCTTGTTTGATTGGCTGCTACTGCGTTTTCTTCCGCAATAGTCTTAACGTTTACCACATTCTCACTAATATCTTCGGCTACAGAACTCTGCTGCTCGGATGCACTAGCGATTTGCATATTCATATCATTAATGATGCCAATAGCATCCGTAATAGCCGCTAGCGCCATGTTTGCTTCATTGGCCTGATCAACACAGTTGTCAGCCTCAACTTGTCCCTGTTTCATTGCATCTACCGTACCTTGAATCCCTGCCTGCAATTGCTCGATGATGACTTGAATTTCTGACGTAGAGCCCTGTGTACGTGCCGCCAAAGATCGAACTTCGTCAGCAACTACTGCAAAGCCTCGCCCTTGCTCACCCGCACGAGCAGCTTCAATTGCGGCATTCAATGCAAGCAAATTAGTTTGTTCTGATATTTCTCTAATCACATGCAAAATCTTGCCAATATTGACTGCTTCTTGCTCGACTTTATGGAGCTTTTCTGAAGAGACATTCACCCGCTCAGATAGAGCGTTTATTGAAGTAATCGTTCGTTGAACAACTTGAGCCCCAGACACAGCCTCATTATTGGCTTCATTAGCCGCTTCAGAAGCCTTAGCTGCATTGTCAGCAACATCATAAACCGTGGTGGCCATCTCATTCATAGCGGTTGCTACCATTTCGGTCTCTGTTTCCTGCTGACTAATCCCTTTAGATGTCTGCACAGTCACAACAGCTAATTCTTCCGAAGCAGAAGCCAGCTCACTACTCGCATTTGAGATAGTTGAAATCATCTGCTTTAGATGATTAGCAGTGTTTTGCACCGCATCTAGAAGCTTGCCTGTCTCATCTTTGCTCGTCCTTCCTACATCGACAGTTAAATCACCTCGGGCAAGTTGATTGGCTGTCTCAACAGCTTTTTGGATCGGCACAGTAATCGCAGTCGTTAGTAGATACGCGGAAAAAATGCCAACCACTATCGCTATTACAGACAAAATTAGAGACAGTATTACACTTTCATCAGTACTCGCTTCAAGTTCAGGTCCAAGAGTGTCTTGCTCCTTCATAACTGATAACTTCACATCCTCGACGTTTTTCGCTACCTGTGGGCCAATAGCATCGAGAGTGTTTTGAATAATGTCATTCCTTTTGACGATAAGCTCATAGATGGTACGCATGTCTTGAACATAACCTTTCTGCGCATCGACAAATTCTTGGAGTAGTGCCCGGCGCTTTGGGTTTTGCAGATTGTCATCTAGATCTTCAATTTCCTCAGAAAGCGATGCTTCCATATTTTTTAACGCTATATCAAAATCGCTAGCAAGGTTGGATTGAAGAAATTTCACAACAAACAAGCGACCTGCCAACATTTTTCCCTGTATGTGTCCGGCATGGAAAACGGCTTCATAATCATTGTCTTGATAAGCAGACTCTATGATCTCGTCAATGACGGCCCGCATTTTTTCACCATTCGGCACAAGACTAGAATCGTGAACCATATTGCGTTGTGTAATTAGATCGACCACTTTATCAAAAGCATTTTGATAGACCATTACCGCCCTATCGACTTCAGCGATTAGCACTGCCCGCTCTGGTTTCTGGATTTCTTGTTTTGCCTCGTCAAGAAGCTTCTGCATCTTTGAAAGGTAACCACTGTATTGTTGTAAGTCCTTATCGCTCTTAGTGATAAGATAATCTTTAACATTCATACGAACCATAAGCATATTCGCTTGCAGCCTTCCTGATAGGTTTGTGTCTCTTGCTAAGCCCCTATACTCTGATATGCCCTCGTCTGCTCGCTGTAGTGCAAGAAGGCTGACCCCCAACACAATGGAAAGCAACGTAAGTACCGCGCCAAATCCCAACCCCATCTTTGTTTTTATTCTTAAATTCTTAAACATAACCACCAAGCCCTGACCACATACTGCACCGTTGATAACTCAATCACACTCGCGCATTGAAAAAAGATATATAAGCACATCCTCATATTAAAATAACAAATAACATTGATATCAATTTGATGCACATCAATTAAGAAAGCGCTTTCTTTTAATATTAAAACCAGCTAAACCCTTAAAACATTCACAGGATCAATGATTCTTGTGTTTAAAGCACATTGGTTTAATATGGAATTAACATCATGCAAAGTAATTGACTCAAGCAAAACGAGATAAGCCATCAATGAATAAACTACAAAAATTTGCAGGCGCTTCAGCTATTATTGAAGCGTTAATTTATATTGTTGCCTTTGTATACTTTGGTACTTTCTGGGCATATCCCTCCGAAGGTAGTGCGTCAGAAAAAATGATTTATTTGGCAGAAAACCAACATGCTTTTTCAATGATTTATTTTCTGATGTATGTCGTGTTTGGAGTTTTTCTATCTGTTCTTGTTGTTGGCTTAAATGAAGCCCTAAAATCAGCAAACAACCCGCTTGTAAAGGTGGGTTCTGTCTTCGGCTTTGTTTGGATTGTTCTAGTCATTGCAAGTGGCATGCTGGCGAACATTGGGCTTTCACATGCAATTGATCTCATGGACATTTCCGCCGAGAAAGCTTCCGATATGTGGAGAATAATTTCGGTGTTAATTGAAAGTCTTGGGGGAGGAAACGAACTAGTTGGTGGGCTTTGGGTGCTTTTAATTAGCCTAGCAGCTTTAAAGGCGGCAAGATTTCCACGAGGGCTCAATTACCTTGGTATAACAGTAGGAATTGCCGGAGTTGCAACAATATACCCCGCCGAAATCCTAACCGAAATTTTTGGTATCACTCAGATTTTATGGTTTATCTGGCTGGGTATAACCATGTTAGGTCAAAGTAGTGCTACTACTAAGTCCATTCAGCCGTCGGCTAACTTCTAGTAGGGAAAACGCTTGCGCTTATCGGAGTGTGAAGCCTCGGCTGTTATGACGCCCGACTCGACACTCAATAACGTTGACTCAAGACGAAAAAAGCGCAGTGATTATCCATCACTGCGCATTTTTGTGTTCTGTACTAGTTGTTAGCTATGCTGACGACGCAAGTTATCCAAGATAATGCCCGTTGCCATCGCTACATTGAGGGACTCTGCACCACCAAAGGCTGGAATGGTGATCTTATCGGTTACAAACTTCGCGGCTTGTTCACGGATACCATGAGATTCACTGCCCATTAGCAAGATACCTTCTGCGGCAAATTCTGTTTTATGGACACTTTCACCTTCTAAAAATGCGCCATAAACTGGCAAGTTAGCGTTTTCTAGGTAGTTCGGCAGATCCAGTTGGCTGACGGTTACGCGACCAAAGCTGCCCATAGTGGCGCTAATGGTTTTAGGGTTGTAGGGATCGGCGCAATCCGTGCTCGCTACAATGTGTTTGATGCCATACCAGTCAGCAACACGGATAATCGTGCCTAAGTTACCTGGGTCAGAGACGCCATCTAACGCAATCATCAAGCCTTGCGCTTTAGGTTTTTCTACCTGTGGGATCTGAACAACCGCAATAGCAGCGTTATTGCTCACTAAGGTGCTGGCTTTGGTTAAATCGTCCAAAGATGCTTCAATGCACTCGAAATTGGCCAGTTCAGTACCATGCTCCGCTAAGAACTCTTCGGTTGCAAAAACATGCTCGACATTCAAATCACTGTTTGCCAACTCAAGTACGTTCTTCTCACCTTGGACCAAGAATAAGCCGTGCGCTTTGCGCTGTTTCTTTTGGCCTAAAGCTCGAAGTAATTTAAGTTGGTTTTTTGAAATCATAATCTATCCAAAGTGAGAGGGCTTAACCCAAATAAAAGCGCGGCAATTATAGAGTAAAGCACCTCTGAGCTAAAGAGGTAGACAGAGCATTATCTTACAAGTAGCGTTGTAACATGCCCAAAAGCTGATTGGCAGTAAACGGCTTTTCCAGGAAATCTGTCGCTTGAACCTCTTTACACTTGGGCCACGCGTCTTGCTTTATGTCAGCGGAAGAGACAATGATGGGCACATCTTTCGTTTCAGGGTTTAAACGTAGCTGTTGAGAGAGCTCTAATCCCCCTAGCTCAGGCATATGGAGATCGCTAATCACTACGTCGACTCGTTTGGTTCGTAAAATTTCTAGTGCATGTTTGCCATTTTTCGCTTTTATGAGTTCAAGAGGTGTTGACGCTAACATGGCTTGCAGTAAAACCAGGTTCATCGGAGTGTCATCAACGGCTAATACCACCTTTCCAGACCAATTGGTCATCGAGCTAGGCGACTCAATAAAATCTTGCATCGACACATTAGGTCGAGCGTCACTTAGACTCCTCTCTAATGAACTCGGAATAACGATCGAGAACGTTGAGCCCTTTCCTAGCTGTGAATGGACCCGTAATTCACACTCCAAAGAAGTGACGATTTCTTTGGATATGTTAAGCCCAAGCCCGGTTGAACCCGCATCATCATAGTCACCGCTGACTTCTTTAGAAAAGAAAGGTTTAAAGATTTTCGACGTGTCTTCTATCCCCACCCCAGTATCCGTGACATCAAGCAAAATTGAGTGATCTAGTTTGCTCAATGACAAGGTGATAGAACCGTTTTCAGTAAACTTAATCGCATTGGAGATAAGATTGATCAGCACTTGGAAAAAACGCGAACGATCAGATAACAAATAACAGGCTTCAGAATCGAGGTTATTAATCACGTCTAACGTGATGCCTTTCTCTTGCCCTCGATAAGCAAATAGATCACGGATATTGTAGAGAAGTGCAACAACATCAAACTCCGCTTTTTTGATGTTAAGTGTTGTGTGCTGAAGTCGGCTGGCATCAAGTAGGTTATTCACCATATTAAGAAGGTGTTGACCCGATTCATTAATGATCTGCAGCTTTTCAGGCACATCACTGGCAGTGTGGTCGTTTTGAACCAATTCAAGAAGCCCCAACATGGCATGCAAAGGTGCCCTAAGCTCATGAGACATATTCGCAAAAAAGCGTTCTTTTGCTTTGGTCGCGAGTAGAGCATCAAACTCAGCACTTTTTAACGCTGTCATGTCTGCATGAGTACCTGTAAAACGCAGCGCATTGCCTTCGCTATCGCGTTCGACCACTCTACCCCTATCTAGGATATACACCCAACTCCCATCAGCATGCTTCATTCTGTGCATGTTCTCGTAAAAATCGGTTTTACCTTCTAAGTGAGCCTGAATATCGGTTAAGCAGCTGTCCATGTCATCTGGATGCACTCTAGAAGACCAGTCATCTAACGTCATGCTCAGTTCATCTAAACTTAACCCCAACATGCTTGCCCAGTTGCTATCAAACACGACTTCATTCGTCGCTGGAGACCAATCCCACATGCCAAGTCTTGTACTGTCTAATACAAGCTTCAAACGCTCCGGGGTATTTGCAGTGTTAAGTAGAGATGTTTGCATACACAGATGACCCTCACTGTTAACCGTGTTTTCTCACAATGTTTACAGTGTAGACAATAATGAACCAAGGCAATGTAATGCTAAAGGGGTAGTAGGATGGAATAGTGCTTCGCTCCCCTGCAATTACCCTTGAGACTTATCTGGCCCCACTTTCGCGTCAAAGTCAGCAATGCGAGAAATAAAAGCAGGCTTGTCTTCGCCAGTTATCGAGGTTGCAAGCGGAAGATTGGCTTTCATTGGGTCAACGGCTCGATTGCGAACTAACACTTCAAAGTGCAGATGTGGCCCCGTCAAACGTCCTGTGGCACCTGATAGCGCAATCTTCTGTCCGCGCTTCACTCGCTGGCCTTTTTCCACCAAAAACTTACTCAAGTGTAAGTAGCGAGTGGTGTAAACGCTGTTGTGTTCAATCACCAGATATTTACCGGCGTAGGGATGGTTTCTCACACCAACCACCTTACCATCACCGGTTGAATAGATTGGCGCTCCCACTGGCGTAGCGAAGTCTGTACCGTTATGAGGGGCTATTCGGCCTGTCACCGGATGCTTACGTCTTGGGTTGAACGAAGAGGTAATACGACGATATTTTGGGTCAATTGGGTAACGATTAAAGGCCCGCTCTAAGCTATTGCCGTCTCGGTCATAGAATCGGCCATCATTGGCCAAAAATGCAGAGACTTCTTTACCTGATAGCTTGAACGAAATAGCTTGGATTTCACTCTTTCCCGTTGGGTGCTCCCCCAAAAACTGACGATTGACCAATACATCAAACCGATCGCCAGCTCGAAGGGCTCTGGCAAAATTGACTTTGTCACTCAAGATTCGGGTAATGTTCGCAATCTGATTGGATGACAAACCCATTCGGTGGGCAGACAAAGAAAAGCTGCCATCAATCGTGCCACTGTAAAGCACTTCTCGCCACTCACCTGGCTCCTCTTGAAATTCATAGACAAACTTTCCCTCACCGTCTTTAAGGTAGTGGGCGTGTTCGAGCAAACTAACATGGTAAGTCAGTGATTTGAGTTCATGGCTGTCGCTGTCAAAGACAAACTCTAAGTGATCACCCGGCGTAATGGTGTCAAGCTGCAGGTGCGCCGAATCAGCCGATAAAATATCTTGAAGTGTTTGATAAGGGATATCCCAAGCCGCAAAGATACCGCTCAGCGTGTCACCCACTTTAACAAAATAGTGTGCACGAATATTTGAGCGTTGAGGCGGCACTTCTACAGCGGGTGTAATCACAACAGAAGGCTGAGACGGCTGCTCTGGGGTTTCCGCCATTGGAATAAAAAAAGCGGCGATAAACGCAAATGCCGCAACAGCTAAGGCATAAATTTTAAAGTGTTTCATTGAGAGGGGTTAACCGATTTGCAATTGTTATGTTATAACATAACCATAGAATAAAATCAGCCTTCAATTTTGCTATCTAAACTTGACGAGGAACGCTAAACACCATGGAAAAATTGAATCACGTTCTACTTGTCGCAGGAACACACGGTAATGAACTGTCAGGCATCTATCTGCAAAAACTGATCAAAGAGCGGCTTTATAGTGCCAGTCGCACAACCTTCACTACATCTTGTGCAATTGGTAACCCCGAAGCCGTTCAGAATAACAGCCGCTACCTAGACAGTGATTTAAATCGAGCCTTTTCAGCACTCAATCAATCGCAAGATTCGACAGGACACGAGCAGCAACTAGCCAAAGAATGGATCACAAAACATGCCCATAAAAAACACCAACTGGTTATCGATCTGCACAACACGACCAGCAATATGGGCGCGACGCTGATTCTTCTCGCAACAGATCCTTTCTATACCAAGATGGGTGCCTACATCAAACAGCGTATGCCTGAAGCAAACATCTTATTTGAAGACCAAAAAACCTGGCAAGAACAGCCTTATTTATGCACGGCTGGGGATTTCGGCATCATCATCGAGGTCGGATCGCAAGCACACGGCTCACTCAAATTTGAAACGCTAGAGCTAATGAAAAAGATGCTCAGCTATGTATTGGATTATGTCGAAAAACAGAATCTAAATGAGATTGAAAAAATGAGCAGCTACGAGGCTTATTTCTACACTGAAGATGTCAGAGTTCCGCTCTCAGAAGATGGTTTAAGGGTGGCAACGGTTCATCCAATGATTTGTGGGAGAGATTTTGAAGTCGTAAAACCGGGGGAGCCCTTACTCGCAACCTTGTTTGGTTACGATATATTTTGGGAAAAAGACCATGACATCTACCCACACTTTATCAATGAGAGCTCCTACTGCACCTCTCATATTGCGATGGCACTAGCGGAGAAAAAAATCATTCAAAGCCAATAAATGAAAAATAAATCGCCCGAACTTTTTAAGTCCGGGCGGAAAGTTAGTCAACTAAGCATTGCAGTAGCTCTCGCTCTAATCCCACAATCTTTCGTTCTGAGATCACTTCAACCCGACTCTCACTACAATCATCAAGTTCAACTTCCGTTAAGCCATCCAGTGTCAGGTTATAACCAAATACCCCATCCTGAGTAATGAACACGCCCTTGATTCGCTCAGCTTGAATCGCTAATAACATTGGCACTAGCTTGGCACGTTCAAAAACTTTATCCACCGCGAAACGCCAACCAATACTGTGAAAACCTTCCCCTTTATTGATCGCTTTCATTACCCCACTCTCGGGGAGGGGTAACTCTGAAGCCAGTGGTTTTCTTTGATGGTGATGGTGGTGGTGCTCATGCTGCTCATACATTACCGTCTCACCCTCAAACAGCTCAAAAGGAATCTCACCATACTGTGCGAAGCTGACTGCAGTATCAGGCCGAGCATATTTCCCTACATAACTAAGTAGCAAGCTCTCATCACCTTCGTGATAGAGATCGACTTTGTTTCCAACCACTCTATCAGCAATAGCAATCTGTTGAACAAACGTTTCGTGCTCACTGTATCTACTCTCTGACAGCATACGGGCATCCACAAGCGTGATGGTTTTCTGCAGTTTAAGCACTTTGCGATAATGCTCTGAAGAGAGCACTTGCAGCACCTCTTTGGGATGTCCAAGCCCCGTTGGCTCTATTAGTAATCGATCCGGTTTTGCTTCCGTGAGTAGCTGATTCAGCGCAATCTGCATTGGTAAGCCAGCACTGCAGCACATACAACCACCAGGCACCTCACGAATAAAGACTTTCCTTTCCCCTGAGTGTTGACCTCCCATAAGGCTTCCATCAATACCGATCTCGCCAAATTCGTTCACTAATATGGCCCAACGCTCATTGTTAGGTTTATTTTTCATTAGATTTAAAATAGCGGATGTTTTTCCAACACCGAGAAAACCAGTCACAATATTGGTCGGCACACCCAGAATTGGGCTTTCGTTTGAATGCATGTGTACTCCTACGCCGCCAACCCTGATGCACGACGACATCATCATATGTTTGAGTTGGCAAAAAACTTAAATAGAAAAAAGGCTAACGAGAAAAGGTCAGGCGCATCGCAGGTTGAGGACAAGAGGGGAACTCACCTCTTTCGAAAACCTGTTGGCCATTCACCCAAGTACGCTCGATCGCTGAATGAAATTGATGGCCGTTAAATGGTGACCACTTGCAATGATAAAGGCTATTTTCATTTGTGACGTCTGTGGTTGAATCGCAATTAACAAGCACAAGATCAGCATAGTAGCCTTCACGAATAAAGCCTCGCTCTTCAATGGCATAACGAATTGCAGGGTTGTGTGCCACTTTCAAGACCACTTGCTCTATTGTCATTCGGCCATGATAAACATGGTCGAGCAAGGTTAACAATGCGTGCTGTACCAAGGGTAAACCTGCAGGTGCTTGTTCGTAATCAACCTGCTTCTCTTCTAAGGTATGAGGCGCGTGATCGGTGGCAATAATGTCGATTTTCCCCGAATCAAGTGCTTGAATTAATGCCTCTCGATCACTGGCTTTTTTTATCGCAGGATTGCACTTGATGAGGTTTCCGTACTCTGCATAATCTTCATCACTAAACCATAAATGATGCACACACGCTTCAGCGGTGATCTGCTTACCTTCGATAGAACCTGGTTCAAACAGCGAAAGCTCTTTCTCGGTAGTGATGTGTAGCACATGAAGCTGGCTACCATGTTTTTTAGCCAGTTCCACAGCGTAAGATGAGGAAGCGAAACAAGCCTGGTCATCCCTTAACAAAGGATGATCGTGAATCTTCAGCTGAGCCTTATTAGCGAGCAATTCTGAGCGATTTTTAGCAATCACAGCGCCGCTTTCACAATGAGTAACAATCAGCACAGGTGAATCACGGAAGATGCTTTCTAACGCATCATGGTTTTCAACCAGCAAATTACCTGTCGACGCTCCCATAAAGACTTTAACGCCACAGTGCTTTTTTGGATCCAATCGTTTGATTTCCTGAAGGTTGTCTTCTGTTGCACCTAGGTAGAAAGAGTAATTGGCGAAAGAGCTTTCAAAGGCAATGGCAAATTTACGTTCTAATGCTTCGATGGTCGTCGTTGCGGGATCCACATTCGGCATTTCCATAAAACTGGTGATGCCTCCAGCCACAGCTGCGCGGGACTCGGATGCAATCGTGCCTTTGTGGGTTAAGCCCGGCTCACGAAAATGGACCTGATCATCAATCATCCCTGGCAGTAAATATGCACCATCAGCTTGAATGACAATATCATCCGGCTGCCTCTCGATGTTCACATGGATCTTTTCAATCCGCTTTCCCACAATGCGCACATCGGCATTCACAACGTGCCCTTCATTAACGACTCGGGCATTTTTGATAAGTGTGGATGACATGATCTCAGTCACTCTCCTTGTTTAATTGGATATTTATCGGGGGGTTGTCGAGTAGAAGCATTCAGGACGGTTTTAAGCAATCATCACAAACGCAATTGATTTCGAGTTGAGGTTGAACAACCGTAAATCCCTCCTGACGAGCATTGGTTTGCAAGCCTGACACCATTGTAGGATCAACGGTCTGCTCACTGATTTTGTTGCATTTGGTGCAAATCAGAAACTGGGGAATCCCATGTTCGTGGTCACATTCTATGTGTGAGCAGACAATAAACTTATTCGATACTTTGAGCTTATGAACCAAATGTTCCGCTTCAAGAAACTCAAGCGCTCGATAGACAGACATGGCTTGAACCGTTTGAGCAAGCTCTTGCTGACAATAATCGACAATCTCGTAAGCAGACATGGCCTTTTCGGCTCGAAGCAATGCATGCAATACCAGCTTTCGTTTCTCCGTTAGTTGTTTTCCCCTCTGCTTACAATTCACTTGTATGCGCTCAATTAAGCCTTCTATGCTCACAATGCTCTCTCCTTGTTATTATGGATACGTTATAACATAACAACATGGAAAGATTATAGTTTAATCAAACCTAAGATCAAAAAGGGCCATAAGTCGCTATTCGCATCACTTATGGCCCCTCCCCGTGGAAATTAAACACGCTTAATCGCTAACTCACCAACAACCAAACGCCTACCCCCATCATTAAACTACCGGCGATACGATTCATCAATCGAACGTTTTGTGATTGACCTAGTAGACGCTTTAATCCTTTGCCACCCGTGGCGTAGAGCGTCATACAAACGAATTCGAACAATAAAATGATCGAAACAAGAACAACCAGTTGAGGTGTCAGATCGCTGCTTTGATCGATAAAAGGGGGCAAGAGTGAAATCATAAAAGCCCAACCTTTGGGGTTAGCTATAGCAGTAACAAAGCCTTGTACGACCAAGTCCCAATCACTTTGCGGCGCGCTGTTCTGCTCATCCATATTGATCGCAAGCTTGCCTCGTGAACGCCACATCTGCACACCGAGATAAAACAGGTAGCCTCCGCCAATCAGCTTAAGTGCGACAAATAACCAAGGATAGTTGAGCATCACGGCAGCTATACCCAAAACGGCAGCAATCGCCACTAGGCCTACGCCAACCAGCTCTCCCGCCATCATCCAAAGCGTTCGCTTGTAACCAATACTCATCCCGAGCGTCAGCGCCAGTGTCATACACATCCCCGGCGTTATTGAGACAAAGAAGAAGGTTGGAATAAACATTCCCAGCAAAGCAGTATTCATTGTTGTGTCTTATTGATATTGGAATTATTTGGCGAGAGTAGCACGGAATAAAAGTTACGGAAGTTGAAATAAGCTTTAGGAGAGAAAATGGACGAAAAAGCGCAATAAAAAAGAGCGACGAATCGCTCTTTTTTCAATCATTTCGCTACTGATGAGCTTCGACAATACGCTTATGAAGATTATCTTTTTTAACGGCTCTATCATGTTTCATTTGATGCATTTGTTCATCACTGATAGGGGAGTCTTTCAACTCCAGCGTTCTAATCTCCTTATCTAACAAATCATACGCCTTCATGTCGGTAAGAAACGCTTCATTCGCTTTAGACAAAGCGACAATCGTTTCTTTGTACTCTGGAAACTCACTGAGTAATGAATGATCTTCACCTAACATAGTTACCTCTTCCGTTGTGATAGCAAAATGGACATTGAAATTGAACAAATTGGTTACTATGTGTACTACCCTACCACCATAAAAAACAGCTAACTGAGACAAAGATCGACTCTTTACTCTTCTATTTCATCAGTCTCAAATTGGATAAAAACAGTACCGATAAACGTGACCTTCACCCTCATCAACATGCTCGCCTAAGTACTCTCCACCACACGCTTCAATCACTTTGCGTGATGGAAGATTTTCAACGTTACAAGTAACAATGACGCGCTCGTCTATCGCATTATTCACCACCCAAGAGAGTAAGTGCTTAGCAACGCCTTTCCCTCGTGCAGATGGACGCGTTTCATAGCCGATATGACCAATCACATTTTCAACCCAATCGTTAGTACCGTTACGAACTCGAATCGCACCTAAAATTACTCCATCTTCCAAGCAATAATAGGTGGTACTTGGCAACCAACCTTCCGGCAGTTGACTAGAATCAGCCTTAGAGCGATCTACCAAGTTCTCTAGGTAAACGACAGGATCGTTAGTGGCGGCGCGATACATTTCAATTCCAGAATGATGGCACTCTTTTGCGTAATCAAGTACCGCAGGCGCTAAGTCCACATGAGCTGCTTTCACTTCCATAACTTTCACCTACTCTTCAGCGTTAAATTCATACCCTGTGGTATGGGTGATAAATTGGAAACCATACTTCTCAACAATTGGGCGACTCATATCAGAGGCATCAATGGTTAAATATTTCTTACCACGAGCTTTGGCTTCGGCGATACGTTTATTGAGCAATAGTGAGTAAAACCCTTTCCCTCGGTATTGTTCAACTGTACTTCCTCCCCAAATCCCCGCGAACGGGCTTTCACCATTAAACATGATCCAAGCTGAGGTGACGGGCTGCCCATCGTGATACACGACATAAATCGATACATCGTCAGGCGCTTGTTGTTTAAGACTTAACAAGTGCTGATATTGCCACTCGAAATCGCCGCCCCACACTTGCTCTTGAACTTTAATGGCGTCACGAATCCCTTGTTCGTCATCAACAGTGGTGATCGCCGATTCTGGCGTATGCTTAGCAATGACAGAGTCTAGGTCCAACACCATAAAGGATTCCGTCTCTGCTTTTTCGAAGCCATGCTCTAACAGCAGTTTATCAATGTGTATGGGTAAGTCGGTCTCATAGACTTTCCACTCAAAATGTCGCCCCAAATGTTTAAAGTACGCTTTTTCTCGCTCAATAATGGCGGGCGCATTCTCAGGGGTTAAAGAGAAATAGGCGATGTAGCTGCCATGCTGCTCAGGAGAAACTACTCGAACCAACTCTGGGGTATCGACTTTCTCTGCACCGTGGGCAACAAATTGCTGACGCTCTTGCTGGTTATACTCCAGCATCAATTGTTGGGTATCCATACCACCTCTTATTCATTCTTCTATTAAGCCAATATAATCAATGCATTATCTACTTCATACTCACCCAGACTACTATATTCATAGGTAAATAGACATGCTTAACAATTCACCAGTGGCATTCGATGACACATTAGGGTAGCATTGCCGACCTTTTTTCAATGGTAGGAGGTTTTATGTTTATTGGCTTTGACTACGGGACGGCAAATTGCTCAGTTGCGAAGATGGAACAAGGAGAGCCAAAGCTACTCAAACTGGAAGGGGATAGTGTTTATATTCCTTCTACCTTATCAGCACCAACTCGAGAAGCAGTTGCTGAGTACCTGTTTAAATTCCGAGATATTAAGCCACTCGATCAAGTAGGTGAGCAGGTGCTACGCCGCGCGATCAACTTGAACCGCGAAGAGGGTGTTGAGTTCATCGCTGAAGAAGTGGCGTTTGGCCAAGCCGCGTTAGATCACTACCTTCAAGATCCCAGCGAAAGTTACTACGTGAAGTCACCAAAATCTTTCTTAGGAGCCTCCGGCTTACGAGACGTACAAGTCAGCTTTTTTGAAGATCTGGTCTGCGCCATGATGGACAACATCAAGCGCAATGCGGAGCAAGACGCAGAGCAAATCATTACAGATACCGTGATTGGTCGCCCAGTCAACTTCCACGGCCGTGACAGTGAAGCAGCCAATCGCCAAGCGGAAAGTATTTTGCTAAAAGCCGCGACTCGAGCAGGTTTTAAGAACGTTGAGTTCCAGTTTGAACCCGTTGCGGCTGGCCTAGAATATGAAGCGACGTTAACGGAAAACAAAACCGTGCTTGTGGTTGATATTGGTGGCGGTACCACTGACTGTTCATTAATTGAAATGGGACCAAACTGGCGAGGTCAAGCGGACAGAACGCAAAGCCTTTTGGCCCACAGCGGTCAACGAGTGGGTGGTAACGATCTCGATATTGCTCTGGCATTCAAACAACTGATGACGCCATTTGGCCTTGGCAGTAAAACCACCGCCAACATTGTGATGCCAACGATTCAGTTCTGGAACCCGATTGCGATCAACAGCGTCGATGCCCAAGCAGACTTTTACTCTCGCTCTAACCTAGCCACATTAAAGCAGTTGAAAAAGGATGCTCAAGAGCCAGAAAAGCTCGCGCGTTTATTGGAAGTCTTCCACGAGACAATAGGCTACCGTTTGGTTCGCCAAGCAGAAGAAGCCAAAATTGCCTTGTCTGATCACGCTCACTACCGAGCCACAATGCAGCTGCTTTCAGAGCAACTAGAAGTTGATATTAGCTTTGAAGACATGATTGATTCGATTGAGACGCCAAAACAAAAAATGGCCGAGCTAGTCAAAGAAGCGGTCGAACAAGGTGGCGTTCAGCCTGATGCTATTTTCATGACTGGCGGTTCAGCTCGCTCACCGATACTGCGTGGCGCTGTGCAAGAGATCTTGCCTAACATTCAAGTCGTTAGCGGGAACTACTTTGGCTCTGTTACCGCTGGCTTAGCTCGCTGGGCAGAAGTCTGCTTTAAATAAAACAAGCCATAAAAACAAAATCGCCTCAAACACTTGAGGCGATTTACATTGTAAACTTAGGCGCTATATCCAATCTAAAGCCTTCTGATTCAACACCTCACCTTCGAAAAACACTAATCGCAATACAACTCTTTGAGTGTATCTCGCAGCCATTTAATCTTTGGATTTTGGTTATTACGCTTGTGCCAAATCATCGTGAATGGAATCTTTAGCTTGTCTTCCTGTTCGGGATCAACAGGAATCGGCAAAGCGACCAAGTTAGGGTGCAACTGTTGGCAATAGTGCTGGCAATACCTAGGCGCAGTGGTGATCATGTCATGCCCCTCTTTCTCTGCAACAAATAAGGCTTGCTCAAAACTGGCCATAGTCAGATTTACGTTTCTGGTTCTACCTTGCTCTATCAAAATCTCATCTAACGCCCAACTTTCACTTTTTTCCCATACCACATTGATGTGCGGGTAACTCAGAAAGGTCTCCAGGTTCCATTCTTGCTCGAGAGCCGGATGATCTTTACGCACGTAAACCAAAGGTAAATCCGTAAATAACACCTCAAAGTTAATGAAATACGGTAATAAATCTAACGACTCTTTCGATCGAGGATGACTTTCTCGGCCAGTGAAACCAATATCCACTTCCCCACGAGTAATTGCATCAATTGAGTCGTAATCCCAATTATGAAATTTCACTTTTGAGTCGGGATAGGTTTGGTGAATCCTTGATGTCAGTTCATCTATCATTATCAAAGAGAGAGGAGATTCTATCCCCAGATTAAACCGAACCCCACTTGGTGCTTCATCCCCTCGCCGAGAGACAATTTGACTGCCAATTTGCAACCAATCAGACAAACTCTCTTCCATACTATTAGCCAAAGTGGTTGGCCTTAAACCTTGAGGCGTGTTGACGAACAAAGGGTCATCAAACCAATCACGTAACTTAGCCAGTGACTTACTCACCGTCGACGGAGTCACGTTCAATTTCTTTGCCGTTTTCGTTACGCTCCGTTCTTGCAGCAGCAACTGCATGGTCAGTAACAAATTGAGATCAAGACGCGCAAGTGATTTCTTCATTCAGTTCGCTATGTGGTTGATTTGAAGTTAATAATATAAGTGTCATGCCAATAACAGTAGCGGTTGTTAATGCAATCAGCAACATGTAGATCGCCGACACGCCGAGCCAAGCCATCAACCAAATATAAAGCGCAGAGCAGCAAATCTGGGCGATACCAAGTACTGAGCTCGCTAACCCAGCCTTGCGAGAAAACGGCCCCAAAGCTTGGCTCATTGCAACCCCAAAGCCCATAGAAAACCCCATACTAACTAAGGCGAAACCCATCATGTATAGAGTCGAGCTCTCACCATTCAAGTGAGCCGCGAGAATGATGAGAGCCGACGCCATAGTTAATATTTGTGAGCCGAACAGTAGAGTACTCTGACGAAAATAGGCAAGAGCAACTGGAGCTGAGAAAGAAGTCAACATCCCCACAACAGCCAACAAAGCCATCGCCGTTGAGTATTCTCCTCGAGTAAAGCCAAGAACCTCCATAAAGATCATTGGTGACGTATTAACGTAAGTAAGAATCGCGGTCACTCCCATAGAGGTAAACACAACGCGTGAGATAAAAAAGCGATCAAACAATGATTCGCTAGTCGTACTCACTGACGAGGAAAAAGGGTTAGAGCGAGCCAATGTCTCCTTGAGAATAAAAGTGGAGATCAAAAGTACCAAAGCTCCCATCCCCGCCATCGCCATGAACAGCACCGGCCAAGGAAACTTAAGCATAATAAGGTGACCAAACACAGGAGCAAGCACTGGAATCATGCAAGTAATCCCATTCAACATAGACAACACCTTGGCACGCTTTTGGTCATCTAACGTATCTCGCAAAATAGCAAACGCCACCACGTAGCAGCAGCCAGCCCCAACACCTTGGAAAAAGCGCATTTGAAGGAAAGCTTCGCTCGTTTGCGCAGCGCCACCAAACCAAGACGCGATCGCAAAAATCGAAGCCCCCATTATCGCAACAGGTTTTCGGCCAAAGCGATCGGCTAAGCGGCCAACAAAAAACATGGTCATCGCCATGCCCGACAAATAAATCGAGAACGCCATGTGAAGCTGAGATTCCGTCGCAGCTAAATCAGCGGCTATTTGCGGTAAGCCAACCAAATACAAATCAATAGCGGTCGGATAAAGAAGAACCAGTGCAAAACCGCACATTAGAAAACGAGACATACTCACCTCACTCTTATAGTAATCGTTTGCCAAGATGATATGTCACACTCATATATTTAGCGTGTTGCCATTATGACAACAGGTATTTCCAATCACGACATCGCTATGTTTCCCTGTACTCAACAGCTTAGAAATAGATTAACCCCATCCACTTCACTGAATTCCTTGCCACTCTTTTATAAACTCGTGCTACAAACCAACCAGAATAAGAAATTAAATGGACAATACGCTTTCAAAGGAATGGAAAAACATTGAGTGGGTCCTCACCGACGTCGATGACACGCTCACTTGGCAAGGTCAACTGCCTCCAGAGACCTTAGTGGCACTGCAATCCCTACAGCATAGGGGAATTAAAGTCGTCGCTGTAACGGGAGCATGCGCTGGATGGTGCGACCACATTGCACAGCTTTGGCCCGTCAATGCAGTGCTGGGTGAGAATGGCGCATTTGTGTTGGAAAAAGGGGCGAAAGGGGTATCTTTATCGAGCTCTGTGCCACTACAAGAAATGCGAGCAAGACAAGCTGAATTAAAAGCTCAAATTGAACAAATCCTATTGAACTACCCTGATATCAATCTCACGTTAGATCAAGCCTATCGATTGTGTGAGGTCGCCATTGATATTGGCCAGAATAGAGAACCTCTCGATAGTGCTCTTGTAGAAGAAATTCTAACTAAAATCCACCAGCTAGATGTCCACGCCACTGCAAGTTCAATCCACATCAACGCTTGGTACGGCGAGCACTCTAAACGCAACAGCAGCTTTGCTTTTCTACAATCGAAAGGATTAACGGAGAAAGATATTCTCGAGAGGTGTTGCTACGTTGGTGACTCCCTCAATGACCAACAGATGTTTGAGACACTCCCCTTAACCGTTGGCGTCAAAAACATCGAGCATTACTGGGATAAACTCACACACAAACCGTCCAAAGTGATGAGTCAACCCGGCGGGTTTGGCTTTGCAGAGTTTACTCATCAGCTGCTTGAGATTACGGACAAAGAATAGCGCTCACGCTTTCAAACAATGGATGATTCCATTTAGCTTAAACAGTGAGACCCCAATATTCATTGTGACATTTGGGGCTCCTGTTGATGAGAACAAGCTAACTAGAAGCGATATCAACACCACGCTCGTCATTAAACTTTCTGGGGAGGAATTTTGTTTTATTTATAATACTATTCCTTGAATAAAGAAAAAACTTCTCATAAACTAATATTATATTTAGTGATTATTTTTATACAAAACGGGACTTGAGAAATAAACTTAATAATTAAAATAAAAGTAAAAAATCCGGTCTAAAAGAAACACTATCAAAAATAGCTTAATTGAAAAATAAATATAAGAATCAAAAATAAGGTGTTTCATATCTATCAGCGAAACACAAAAAACCTAGATATCACAGCATTCCAATAAATAAAATAAATCCTAATCAATTGAAATAAAACAATTTTAATTACAACCCCGAAGAAAATTTCATAATCTCACTATTGTTACACGCACTATATATAAAACTAGTCAATCATTTTAAGGGGCAAAGACTGCATTAATCCGTTCTTAGAAACTGGGTAACACAAACGACACTATAGAAATATAGTGAACGGGTCCCAATTTCACCTAACAGAGCAATATTTGCCTACCATAAACCGGAAAACTAATTAAGGAAAATTAAGATGCCAATTGAAAAAATTGAATCCATCGGGAAGTTAGAAATCAGTCCCGAAGCATTTAGAAATCTTGATATGAAAATTAAGTCAAACGTTAGTGATATCGAAAGAGAAGTCGCTAAATCAAGGATTATGGAGTCGGCTTTAAAGGAGCTCAAGGGTAAAGAAGGATTTAACCCTGCAGCCCTTAGTATTTCTTTTGGACTACGTTGGTAAAGGAGTTAAGCCACAGTTTTCTGTGGCTTATTATCGATATGAGCTTTGAAAGTTGTATAGTCAAACTGACCTCTTACTGCAATTTGAATTGTACGTATTGCTATATGTTCAACTTAGAGGACAACAGCTACGAAGAAAATCACAAAAATATGCCCGAAGAAACAGCCTCCATGCTTCTTCAACGACTGGCTGAATATATAGAACAAGAAGGTCTGACACAATTTGATATAACACTTCATGGAGGCGAGCCTACATTGTGGCCGCTCAAAAGATTCGAGTCTTTTTTTCACAATATCAAAAACAACCCGATTTTATATAAAGCCATTACATTGGGCCTGCAGTCCAATCTATACAAATTACCATCAACGCAACTTCTGGATCTGCTTTTAGAGAATAATGTATCACTCAGCCTAAGCCTTGATGGCCCAAAAAAGGTGAATGATATCTTTCGGGTCACACCGTCAGGAAAAGGATCTTATGAGTCTATATCCCATAATTTGTCTTTTATACTCGATAGCAAATACTGTTCATTGGTTAAAGGTATTTTAAGTGTTCCACAAACAGATACCACTCCACAAGATTATTTCCAATGGGTAAAATCTCTACCGATAAAGAATGTGGATGTATTGTTTCCCATTCACTATCACTATGGGTACAAACCTTGGGATAACATTGGAAAATCTGAACAGGAATATGCGTGCTCTCCTAATTTAGGAATATGGTACGCCCAGCTCTTCGACTGTTGGTGGTTCCATAATGATCCCTCTATTAATATTCGTCTTTTCAACCACGTTATATCGTTAATGTTAGGTAGTCATCATCATGTTGACGCACTAGTAAACGATACACTCAATATGTTTGTCGTCAGTTCCAGCGGGAATATTGAATACCCCGACTACTATAGAGTTGCAAAAAATAGGAATGCAGAAACACCCTATAATATCGTCGACCATTCAATAAAAAGACTTCACTCTGATTCGGGGTTTCAAAACCTACTTAACCTTCACCGCTTCACACCTAAAGAGTGCAACTCTTGTGACCATCAAACATTGTGTGGTGGTGGCTTTTTAGCTGGGAGGAACGGCCCTGACGGTATGGTTCTAAATAGACGATCCGTTTTATGTTATGACGAGATGTACCTCTTTCAACACATAAAAAAACGCGTGCTGCCCACACTAGAAGTGACGCCCAATCGCACGGCATAGGAATAGATATGAATTTAGTAAACGAAGTAGCAAAGAATCCAGCTCAAGTACTTCTGGATTTACTTAATAACACCTCTCCTGATTATGCTATGCAACTAAAACAACACTCTTGTTCCTTTCAAGCGCAATTGCTAACTCACGTAGGCCATATCCTATTAATGAAAGAAGAGGTACGTGCTTGGCATGAGGATATCAATCAAAGCCTCAATACATTGAGTCGCAGCCCAAGTGATGTCAGTCAAAACCTCTATTCCTCTCCTTTATTTCGTTCTTGGCTTAATCAATTAGCGACGAGTTTAGTCTCTGAAAATCAGAACAACGCTTTACAGGATTTAATGGGCCTTTGGAATAGCATGACATATCTATCAGAGGATACCGCAGAGAAAAACATCAGGTTAGTCGACGGCTACTTAGTCACATGGGATGTACAAAATGTGTTTAAACTCGACGGCGATACAAAGCTTGAAACATGTAAGTGCTCGCTACGTTACGACAGAGAAAACACGACACTACATGTCTCAAAAGTCGATGCCCCAGTTCACAAACTCAATCAGTATCAAATTACACACTCAAAAATCACCCTATCCAATGCTAACCCTCTGCTAAGAATGAAATTTAATGAAAACATGGTTCCGGAGCGTACCGGAACAACTTACTTTGCGCAGCCCGATAAGTCAGTCATTAACTTTCCAGCTAATTACAATACTAGCGCCTATGAAATTCCCTATCTGTTAATTAAGCAACATTGCCCTAGTATTGCGAACGATATCGATCAGTACATATCCATCATCATACCCAGGGGAGAGCCAAAAGGTTGGACAATTCATGGGTATACCATCTCCTCTTACCAAGGCGCGTGTTGGATTACCGATCATTCAATTATTAAGAACATCGAGACTCTTGCTCATGAAATGGGTCACATCAAACTGCGTTATCTGGAAGAGCTGATCCCCATTTTCGAATCCAACAACAATGATATTAGATTCCCGGTCCCTTGGCGGTCAGATGAAAGGCCGCTAATCGGAATATTTGAGGGTGTCTACGTTCACACTATCGCGGCGACTGCACTATATTTTGTTAGCCAATCTCCTTCACTCGACACTGCAACGCTCCAAAAGTCCCACATTAGGACATTGGAGCTTATCTCTGATGTTCGCTACGGCCTCGATATACTTTTGAAACACTCAAAAGTGACCAGCATAGGAGCGATTTTTTATCAGTGGATTGAACAACAATGCTCAGAATTAGAACTCGAAGTTCATAAGCATAGTCCATCGTATAAATACCGTTGCGGGTAGTTGATGCCGTAGATGCGTTTACTTAAAAATGAATCGCTATTTAGGACGAATGACTAAGCCTACTGACCTCTCAATTTGATAATTCTAATCGTAGATACTCAGCCTCTTGGTGCCCTGCCAACTATACTTATAGTACGTAGATGGGATTCCAAGGAGGCAACTCATGGACTTTACGGAAAAACTCAGATTACGCGGTAAAGCAGAAGAAGATTTGTATTTTGCTAAGGTCGATCGTGAACTCATTGAAGCGATGCATGAAAAGCTCAAAGGCGAAGAAGGTTTTCATCGTAACGAGTCAGAGCGCGATACCCCAATATTCGCTACTTTAAGCAAGTAATACCCTTTGCGAACAGTTTGAAGTTATTGCAAATGAAGTAGTGATAAAAGTACAGCAGGAGAGTCATGCTCTCCTGCCCAATTCGTTCGCTTTCAAATCCTCACCTCCTCACTAAAAACGATCACTTCTCTAACAAGCTAAGACGTCTATCTTCATCTTTGAGATAGAGATGAGCCTGAGCTTGATCAATCAAAACAATTGCCGACAAAGGGCTCACCGAATGAACTTCGCCTTTATTATAGGGGACGGGAAGATCCCACGGGTAATTCTGGTACATCCCTTTCTCATCAAACTGAATCAAAACGTCCATGCTTACCTCCAAACGACATTGGACACTACTCAAGTTTAGCTGGAAATTGACATTTTTATTAGTAACAAAGGATAAACATAATAAGTGGTGGCTTTGTTATACTAGTGCTAATACTCTCAATTCTTATCAACAACCCCTAGCATCAAGGAATTACCATTAATGCCTAAGTTTCGTCGGCTCAGTTCTAGCTTACTCCTTATTTCTGTTCTCACAGGTTGTGGTTCACTGCCTAGCGAAGTAACACATACAAACCAAGCGCCGACGACACAGCAAAGCAGTACTCTGTCTAAACTGAGCGATAGCTATTGGCCAAATCAAATTCATTCCGAATACAGCGCAGTTACGCTTCAAGAGACAGGTTGGGATGCACTAGCCCAGCGTTTAGCACTCATCGAAGCCGCAGAGCACACGATTGATATTCAATATTACATTTGGAATTCCGATCTCTCAGGCACCTATTTAGCGAGTCGCCTAATCGCGGCAGCCAATCGAGGCGTTCACGTTCGAGTCATGCTTGATGACATTAACCTGAACGAGAGAGAAGAGCTGCTGATTGCACTGAATTCTCATCCAAATGCCGAGATTCGAGTATTTAACCCGATACCAACTCGTCGTGGCGTAGCCAAATGGCTCAATGTGCTTGGTGATTTTTCGCGTTTAAACCGCCGAATGCACAACAAATCTTTTACCGTTGATGGCGTCTTCTCTGTGGTTGGTGGCCGTAACATTGGTGATGAGTATTTTGATTTGTCTGAAGAGATTAATTTCCGCGACCGAGATGTATTGGCAATAGGCGCAGTCGTGAATGACATCCAAGCGAGCTTTAACCAATATTGGGACAGCCGTTGGTCATACCCTGTGGATTTATTAGGTGATGAAACAGAAGTCGATCTGACGATGCTCAACAATGCAGCTATACCACAATACAAACACTACCCCGAGCTGCCACAAGGCCAATCAAACGCGAAGCAATTCTTAACAAATCTAACAGCAAACATGAATCAAGTACGCGCTAAATTCATTTACGATCAGCCGACGCCTCTTGATGAAAAAGACACTAGTGAGCCGAAAGCGACCGCTAAATACCTTAATCAATTAGCCAGCGAATCAAATCAAGAGATTCTTTTGGAGTCAGCGTATCTCGTGTTTGACGATCGCCAACTCGATGATTGGCAAGAGTTAAATGAAAACGGAGTACAGATTAAGGCGTTAACCAACTCAATGTCATCCAATGATCTCGTCACTAACCACTCAGCTTACGCGGGCCGACGCAAAGAGATGCTTGAACATGGCATACAGCTTTTTGAGTTAAAGCCACAAGCACCAGTCTGCGAGAAATCGACTAAAGATGAAACCAAATGCGCGCCTGAAACGGGCTACGGACTGCACGCGAAATCCGCTGTATTTGATTACAAGGTTGCCGCCATTGGTTCGTTCAACTTTAACTTGCGATCTACCTACCTCAACACAGAGTCATTGCTCATCATCGATGATGTGAAAGTAGCACAGAGCCTTGCAAAGGATATCAATGAGGCGATGGATATAGAGAACAGTTGGTACTTAGATTTACAAGACGGTGACGTGCGTTGGCATTCCACACAGCAAACCTTTAAGCGCGAGCCAGAAACAGGCAAATGGCAGCGCTTTCAATCCTCATTTTTACAGTTACTGCCAATCGAAAAATATTTGTAACCAAGGTCGTTACTGGGCTTATCGATATCGCCCAGCTGAACAAAAAAGGCAGGAAACCCTGCCTTTTTTATTTTATTGAAACCCACCAAACGCGTTAAATGAGCTTCTTACGAACATGAACCACAAGCGCCTCAGCTAGTACCACTACAGCGAATATACTTACCAGTACCATAGACACTTTCTGCCATTCAAATAGGTTTTGCGCATCATTAAGTACCACACCTATACCACCAGCCCCCACTAAACCTAATACTGCAGATTCACGCACATTGATGTCCCAACGGAACAGCACAATAGAGAAAAACGCTGGCATAACTTGCGGCCAGTAGCCTTTCAGCAGAACGCTCATCCAAGAAGCGCCCGTTGCTTTCAGTGCCTCAATGGTGCCCATATTCACTTCAGCAATCGCTTCAGCCAGCAACTTACCGACAAAGCCAACACTTCGCACTGCAATCGCCATAATGCCCGCCAACACGCCAGGGCCAAATAACGCGATAAACAGCAAAGCCCAAACCAGAGAGTTAACCGAACGTGACGATACCAAGAAGAACTGCGCCACCCAGTTAAGTGTTTTACTAGGCGTAATATTAGGTGCATTCAGTAACGCTAAAGGGATCGCCAAAATAAGCGTAAACAATGTTCCTAGTGTGGCGATATGAAGCGTCTCTACCAGCGCGGCATGTATAGTTTCAGGGTAAAACGCGTAATCCATTGGCACCATACGACCAAACATGTCTGCAAATTGCGCAGGCGCGTCGTATAAAAACTCAGGAATCACTTCCACCGTTTGCCAAGACCAGACAATAGCAGACACAAAACATAGGTAAGCAGCGAAGCGAGCCAAGCGTTGATTAAACGTAAAGCGTTGCCATTCTTTATCAATAGAAGCAGTCATCATTAAAAGATTCTCCTTACCACATTAGACAGAAACTCACCGACAAGGATCAGCGCGATAATGGTGATCAAAATCGCTGCGACAAAATCGTAATCGAAACGTTGGAAAGCAGAGAAAAGCGTGCCGCCCAACCCGCCTGCGCCGACAATACCGACCATAGTTGAGTTACGTAAATTAGAATCCAATTGGTAACTTGCAAAGCCAATAAAACGAGTAAACACCTGTGGCATTACCGCAAACAGAATCACGCTGACAAAGCTCGCGCCCGTGGCTCGAATCGCTTCCACTTGTTTAAAAGAGATCTCTTCAATCGCTTCTGCAAACAGCTTTGCAATGAAGCCAATTGACGCAAAGACCAAGGTTAAAATACCTGCCAATGCGCCAAAGCCCACCGCTTTTACAAACAAAATCGCAATGATTACTGGGTGGAATGAACGACACAATGCGATAAAACCGCGCACTGGCGTCGAGATGATAGACGGCATCATATTACGAGCAGCCAACAAGCCAAGAAACAGCGATATCACGATGCCAAAAAAGCTCGAAATAATCGCGATTTGTAAGCTCTCCGCAAGGCCACTTAATAGCAAGCTAGAGCGCGAAAAATCCGGCGGAAACATTCGAGCAAGTAGGCGCTCACTTTCACCAAAACCGATAATAAGTCGGTCAAGTGTGAGGTCGAGTGTCGAAAAGCTATAAAACAGATAAGCAATGACGGCGACGACACCAACACGGCTTGCCCAAGATGCTTTAAATGGATTCTCAACATTCACAGAAGAAGCGGAAGAGGAGCTTAATCCAGCCATGATTCACCTCCGTAGATGATCTTAAGATCTTCTTCGCTGATGCCTTCTGGGCTACCGTCATAATGCACTTTGCCGTTACACATACCGATGATTCGATTCGCAAACCGCTTTGCAAGGTTCACATCATGAATGTTAACCAATACGGGGATCTGCTTTTCACGAGCGAACGTTTCCATTAGCTCCATGATCTCTACAGCTGTCTTTGGGTCGAGTGAAGAGGTTGGCTCATCCGCCAACAAAATATAAGGGTCTTGCATCACCGCTCGGGCAATACCAACACGTTGACGCTGACCGCCAGAAAGACTATCTGCACGTTGATTAGCGAAATCTTGCAAGCCAACAAACTCAAGCAGTTCAAACGCTTTTTTCAGATCATCTTTTGAGTAATTACGACGCCATGCATTCCAAGATGACATGTAGCCTAATCGACCACTCAGTACATTTTCAATAACCGTTAGACGCTCAACTAAATTGTATTCTTGGAAAACCATACCGATATGACGGCGCTGCTTGCGTAAGGCTTGGCCATTAAGCTTAGTCAGGTCTTCGCCTTCAAACAGAATTTCTCCGCTTGTCGGATCGTTCAAACGGTTAATGCAGCGCAATAAGGTACTTTTACCAGTACCAGACGGACCAATAATCGCGATGATACCTGGTTGATCGATATCGATATCAATGCCTTTAAGGATTGGCTTACCAGCCACGTATTCGTGAAAAAGGTTATTGATCTTTATTCCGTCATACTTAGTTCCGTCACAGTTTGCTACGGCCATACTACTATTCCTTGTTATTGTTTTTATTACATATTCTTAAGGTGTACGATGCCCTGCGCCCTACACACATTGGGCACCGTACTTTTGTAAACGAGGTTTATTGAGAGAGGGTTACTGGTTAGTTGCTTGCTTTGCTAATGCCGCCGCTTTCTTCTTCGCGCGTTTTGCTGCATCTTTCTCAGCCAGCTTCTTCAGACCTGTTTTGGTGTAAGCCGTACCTGTCGCATGAGCAATATCACGGATCACAGACCACTCTTCTTGATAAGTAATTGGCGAGAAACGGTCAGCCCCTTTGAACGAGTCGCTCATCTCTTTGGTAAAGCGGTAGCTGAAGAAGGCTTCGTTGATTTTTTCAACTAACTCAGGCTTTAGGTTGTACGCATAACCAAATGCAGAGGTTGGGAAACGAGGACTGCGGTAGATGATTTTAAGTTCAGAGTCATCAACACGGCCAGCGGCAACCATACGATCGTACACATCAGATGCAACAGGTGCTGCGTCGTAGTCTCCGTTGTAAACGCCTAGAATCGACTGGTCATGCTTGCCTGAGTAAAGCACTTTGTAATCTTGGTCTGGGACCAAACCTTGTGCTGGGAAAAGTGCGCGTGGTGCCAAGTTGCCAGAGTTTGAAGACGCAGAAGTATGGGCAACTTTCTTACCTTTCAGATCAGCCATTTCGTTAATGCCGCTGTCTTTACGAACGATGGTGATAAGGTTGTAGCCTTGGAAGCCAGACTCATCACCTTTTACCGCGATTGGCACATAGCCCGCTAGGTTAACGGCGTAGCCTGTAGGGCCGGTAGAGAAACCCGCAACGTGTAGACGACCAGAGCGCATCGCTTCTACTTGAGCCGAGTTCGAGTGAACCGTGTAGTAGATAACCTTTTTGCCCGTAATCTTACTTAGGTGTGCTTGGAAATCAGCGAAAGCGTCTTTGTACAGTGCTGGATCTTCTACAGGGGTGTAAGTAAAGACAAGTGTGCTTGGGTCAATCCATTCACTCGCATCTTTTGGCGCATCCGCCACTAGATCTTGGTTTTCATCACAGTATCTATCATCCAGCACGCCGCGGTTAGTACATTCACTGGCCATCGCCATTGAAGGAAGCAGCAAAGAGCCAGCGATTAACAATCCTTTTACACTGTTTTTCATATTAGAACCTTACATTCACGTTATTGTTGATGTTCACTCCCTCTATTGCAGGTGATGTGCCAATTTTATTTTTATTATTTTTCAACAAGTTAAACAAATCTTCATTGTGCTAATTTCTATTTGGGTCATTGATGTCCTATCTATTTTCAACACTTTGGGTCATTTCTGTCCTGCTAATTTTATAGGCTAAAAAAGGGCCCGAAGACCCTTTTTATAATCAGTAAAATCTCAATGAGACTGAATTAAATATCCATACAGTTTGCGTAGTACGTCACCGTTGATGGCCAATCACTGAATACCCCAAGTACACCGACATCTTTTGCCAACACATCCAGTACCTTCATCATGTCACCATCTTGGTTAATCTGCTCAGTGACTGTTTGATAGTACCAGCCGCCACCTTGAGCCAGCGGGCCTGAACGCTCTAACGTCCATGCGATAATATCGAGATCAGCTTGCTTCGCTAACTTCGCGTACTCTGATTCGACAATCGCATTTTTCTCATCAAGCTGAACCAGCGCATAAAGTGGCGGAGCAATAATGTTTACGCCTTCAGAAGAGAGAGCTTTCATGTTCTCCAGTGTCGCCGTAAACCCTTCTAAGTTGTATACGCGATCATCAAGGTATACCGCTTGCTCACCAAATTTCGGCTCATTCTTAATCCAGTATTTCACATCGTCTAGATTAAATGATTGAACGTATGCGTCTTTCGCAGAGAAGCCTGCTGCCTTTAGCTCATCAACCAACTTTTGGGCATAATCTTCTTGGCTAAAGCCTTTATATGGCATTTCTACGGCTGCTGATTTCAGTTCAGGTGTCACTTTCACACCATGTTTTTTAAATAGCGCTGCACTTTCTGCATGCGTCATCAAAGTCCCGGTTTGAGAGTACAAATCGGTACGCCAACCAGGTGTGCCATTCATGTACTCTTCTACTGTGGTTGCTTTTGGATTTGCGCCATCCATCTTGCCCTTAAGGGTTTTGAACTCAGCAAGCGTGAAATCAGAGGTGCGACATTCTACTTGCGCATCTTCACCCGTTGCTGGATTCGCAGGTTTAAATGGCACGGTACACTTCTTCGCAAGCTCTGGGTGCGCCAAGACATCTGTCGTAGTATGTAAATCACTCTGTGAATGTCGACAAACTAACTCTTTGTCTTTGGTAAAGGTGACATCACACTCTAATACCCCTGCTCCCATCGCAATCGCCGCCAAGTACGACTCTTTCGTGTGCTCAGGGAACTGCATCGCTGCACCTCGGTGACCAATTGAGAAGTCTGTACGATGGAACGGGCCCGCTTCACAGCTCTCCAGCTTGGTTTTCAATGGACCATCTTCCATGTCACTCACCAAATATAACGGGCGAGGACCCAATTGAGCCGGCTCATTACCCGCTACCGCTATCGAGCTAACGCCTAACAATAGAGCGATACCACTGGTTAAGATTTGCTTCATCTGTTGTTCTCCTTGCAGCAAATAGTTATTTGTCGTTTTATATGCTCTGATTTTGTGGTGTTTTATTCGCATTCATTTGCGCTAACTCCCTGACTTCAAACCAGAACAATTGGTTAAATTGCACGCAACGTGCCAAAAACTTTTCGCTTATAATTCAAACAGATAAATATAACGGTTTTATTAAGTTTCTATGATGGGTCAATTATGTCTTGTGGTATGAGGTTTAAAACTCTCTTTATCTAACTGATGCTTTTTCATCTTACGGTAGAGGGTTTTTCTTGGCAGATTTAACCGCAAAGATACTTCATTAATATTACCAGCCGTCTCAATCAGCGCCTCCGTCAGGACATTTCGCTCGTACTGCTCCATTTGCTGCTCAAACGCAAAAGCTTCACTGCCTTGTGTGGTGGGAGCTTGCAGATCAAATCCTTCGCCAACAATGCCAAGCACAAATCGGTCTGCCACGTTTCTAAGCTCGCGGACATTGCCCGGCCAATCGTGGCGGCATAGTTGCTGAATTTGCTCAGTATAGAGAGTTGAGGCGCGGGTTTTATACTTCTGGCTAGCTTGCACAACAAAATGGCGGAATAGAGCCTGAATGTCCTCTTTGCGTTGGCGTAGAGGCGGTAAGTTTAGGCTGGCGATATTGAGACGATAAAAAAGATCGGCTCTGAATTCACCGCGCTGACTCAACTCAGCCAGATCTGCTTTACTCGCGGCGACGACGACAATATCGACAGGGATCAGCGTATTGCCCCCAACTCGTTCAATCACCCGCTCCTGAATCACGCGCAACAATTTAATTTGCACAGCAATCGGCATGCTTTCGATTTCATCCAGAAACAGAGTTCCTCCATGGGCTTGCTCAATTTTACCAATACGTTTTTTATTGGCACTGGTAAACGAACCCGCTTCATGACCAAACAGTTCACTTTCAATGATGCTTTCCGTCATACCACCACAGTTAATCGCAACAAACGGCTTGTCGCGGCGAACAGAGTACCGATGTAACGCCCGTGCGATCACCTCTTTGCCTGTGCCGGTTTCACCATTGATGATGGTATCAACTCCAGTACGCGCGAGTGCCAACACTTGAGTTCGTACCATTTCCATCTGACTCGACACACCAATCACCACGCTTTCAATCGGTAGCTCTGGAGACGCTTGGGCTGGCTTGGGCTGATTTTGAATATGAAGCGCTGCAAGGTTGAGCTTTTCTATCAACTCGTCGCTTTGTAGCGGTTTTTCAATAAAGTCGAACGCCCCCAACTTCATCGCTTCAATCGCCATTGGAATATCACCATGACCACTCATCAAAATCACTTCACAAGATGGGGCGCGGCTTTGAATCGCATCAAGCATGGTTAACCCATCTAATTGCGGCATTCGAACATCACACAAGATCACTTGTCGACTGTCTGGCGCTAACGATTTCAAGCCCAATTTAGGATCAGTAAATCCCGTAACGGAAAAGCCTTCCAGTTCGAGCATTTCACTCACGGCTTCGACAACATCCAGTTCGTCATCAATAAGGGTGATCTGTTTTTCCATCGTCATGATGTTTCGCCTTGTTCTAGATGTACAACAAACTCACTGCCAAGATCTGGCTGAGAGTAAACCCGAATAGAACCACCAAAGTCTTTGATGATGTTAAAAGCAATAGAGAGGCCTAGTCCTAAGCCCTTACCCACCTCTTTTCGGGTATAAAACGGGTCAAAGAGATGAGGAATATCTTCAGCTCGGATCCCTTTACCATTGTCTTTGACTGAAACGGTCACCGTACGATCGACTCGTTTTACCGAAACCAAAATCAATGGCTCTGGCTTACTCTCGACCGCATCAATCGCATTACTGATAAGGTTCACTAACACTTGCTCTAATCGAATCGGATTCGCGGTTACACTTTCATCTGGGGCTAAATCGCAATCCAATACGATGGGCACTTGTTTATTTGCAAATAGCTCAATGGCATCATTGACCACAGGCATGACAGGGACGGAAGAAATCTTCCCATCGCTCTTACGCGAGAAAGCTTTAAGGTGATGTGTTAATGCTGCCACTTTACCAAGCAGGGTTTCAATTTTATGTAGATTTTGAGTCGCTTTGTCTGAACGCTGTTGCTCTAGCCATTTTTTTGCGCTGCGTGTGTGGCTACTGATCGCTGTTAGTGGCTGATTGATTTCATGAGTGATACCGACACTTAACTGACCGAGCGCGGCCAATTTCCCTGCTTGAACTAACTCATCCTGAGTCACTCGTAATTTTTCTTCCGCGAGTCGACGCTCTTCAACTTCGGCTTCCAGCTTATGATTGGTCTTTTTCACCACTTTCGCTGTCGCTTGGAAAACCTGCAATGACTTCGCCATCTGGGTAATTTCATCCTGCCCTTTCAGTTCAATTTCGGTATCCAAATGACCGGTTGAGATAGCAAACATATCGTCGCGAAGGTTGAGTAATCTTTCCAAAATGTTTTTCCGTACATAGAACCAAGCGATCCCCGCTGCAGCAAACAAACTGAATACCGATAAGGCCAATGAAAACGTTCGATTGGATGCGAGCGAATGCTGAACTTGAGCAATGGAAGAATCGATTTCCAAGTTAACGGTGGAAGTGTTGCGCTCTATTTGCACCGACAACTGATGCAGGTACTTTCGGCTGTTTTCTAACAAAAACTCCTGCTGATAGTAGTGCTCCAAAGCTTGGTTTTTCAGCTTCACCAACCGGCTAGATCGGGAGGCTAAGGTGTAGATCACCGATAACTTTTCATCCAAAGATGGTAGTGATTCCGCTAAGCCACTTGCAAGCCATAAACTGAACCACTCTTGTCCTAGTTGCTCTAGTCTATAAGTGGTGTAATCCAGCTCATTGAAGCTGCCATCGTTATACAGCTTTTCCACCAAACCGAGCTGATAAAAGAGCAGAGCTTTGAGCTGGCTGTATTGCAACCGTGATTTCTGCTCAATCGGCAAGCTGTCGAGCTCTTCGCTGACTTGCTGCAACAAGGGATAGAAACCTTCCAGCAAATGGCGGAGTTCTTTGTTTAGATCTCGAGACTCCACACCACTTTGATACAGCAAACTCAAGCTGTTGCTGACTTGCATGATCAGGTCTTTAAAATAAGCGTGATATTCAGGAAAATTGGCCAGCACTTGATTCATTTCAGCGATACTGCTTTCGACACGAATCATGGCGTTTTGTCTTTCTAGATTAGAATCGGCCGCCACTAACTGGGAAGAGTCACTGATCACCAAACGAACCATATCGTTCAATCTAGCGGCTTGTTCTAAAGCGGGGATTTCTTTCTCTTTCAATTCAACCAAGGCCAGTTCGAGCTTGTCATAGGTTGTCGAACTAAACAGAGCCAAGAGCAGTGTTGTCATGGATAACATCGCAAGAGCAAGACCTAGGCGCACTTCTATTCCGCGCCAACGAAATTTTCCACGTGGTCGCTTTTTAGGTTCCGGCTCAGCCATAAAAGCATCGCCTTTTTTGTCAACTACCTGATCCACAAACAAATTCCTAAAAAAGTCGAAAACTATTCTCTCTATTGAGAAAGTAGCATTAACAATCCATATAAAACATCACTACATTTTATTAATAAAGAGGTCTGTATCAGTTTTGTGGATTAGGTAGTTAGAAATTCTATAAATTCATCAATTAGGTGAGAAAATGGTGTTATCTGGTCAATTATGGAGCAGAAAAACAAGCCCATCGAGACCACATACGTGTTAACAATGAGCTTGGAATAAAATGGTTTAGTGATGAGTCGCCGTTAAGTTGAACTCCAGAGCAGGTTTTATCAACTTTGGTGGCGGTAGTTGGTGATCGCGCAGCTCCCTATGGTCGACGAACTGCTCACATGTTGTCTCTTCGGTCATTAAAGTATTGTGGTGTTTCTCTTCCCCAATCGTAGTTTTATAGACCAACTCTTCTTTTTTGTCTGGGTAGTTATGACACAAATAAACTTCTGTTTCGTCTTTGAGCCCATAGAGTTTGGAGATAGATTCAAACAGCTTTTCGGCACTGCCACCTGGGAAATCCGCACGCCCAGTACCATGGTAAAACAGTGAGTCTCCGACAAACAAAGCATCACCAATTTTGAAAGTGAGATCGGATGGCGTATGCCCGGGTGTGCTGATCACTTCTAGATGAGAGTGACCAAAATCAAATTGCTCGTCTTCCAGAAGAAAATGTTCAAAGTGGTAGAGCTCGCTTAAGCAAAGTTCGTCTTTCCAGCTCGAATACACTTCTTTCACCCCTTCAGAAACATAAATCGGCGCATCTAACTGCTTACTTAAGTAGAACGATCCCGACAAATGATCGGCATGAATATGGGTCTCAAGGATGGCTACGATATGCAGTTTTGATTGCTCTACATGATCGATAATCTCTTGCGCCGATTCATAACTGACTTTGTCATTTTCAACATCGTAATCGGCGACGGGATCAATAATAATTGCTTCGTTGGTGTCTGAATCCGCGACGACATAACTGATGGTGCCTGAATGCGGATGGAAAAAATGCTGTACCTGCTGAGATGTCATTTTGCCCCCTGTGGAAACACTGGTTCTCAGTTGCTAATAATCAAATCATCAACAATCAGTATAGTCTCTCATGCGAAAGTTGAGAGGGCATTAATCTAAAGTCATTACGCCACTCCTTTACTTGAAGCCTCCGATATTTCGATTTCAGGAATCCGCAAAAACAGCAATGACGAAAGCAATAAAAGAAGTGCCCCTAGCCACCAGCTGACCGCAATACCATAAAGATCAGCAATGTAGCCAAAACTAACAGAGGCAACGACACCTCCAACAGTCACGACTAATGAACTTATCGACAGCATGGTTGAACGATATTGCGCTTGAGTATGATCGTTAAGCAAGACACTTTGTGAATTGCCGCCAAGAGTAAACAGGAAGAAAAACAGCAGATAGCCAGCGGCGAACGCAAGTAGGCTCGCACTAAAGGCCAGCAACACCAAGATTGTCCCTGCAGCAATATAACTAACAAACAATAACTTTCGATGTGAGCCTTTCAACCAGCTAAGTAACCGTACCGAAAACAGAGATGAGCAAGTCGCCATTAAAAAGTAGAGGGCAGATAGAATGCCAAATACCTCTGTCCCATAGCCTGAGTCTTTGATTATATCCGCCAGATAGGGCTGCCATAGATTCTCGACAGCACTCAATACCATGCCGAAAACCAAGGTTGTTTGTAGAACACGCAGTAAGACCGTATGACTGATGGAAGCGTTAAATGCCTGCTGACACCTTTTTAGAACACCGATCGCAGGTTCTGCTTCCCCTTCCGCAGACTCACCGTCCTCTGCCGGAATCAGTAAAAACGTCAACGCGAATAACGCGCCATTCATCGCTATCACCACCAACATATTCAGATCGTACATTGATTGGGTTGATAAGCTAAATTGCACGGCTAAATCTGGTAAGTAACCACCCGATAACGCGCCAAATGCCAGCCCGAGTGTCACCACTACATTAACCAAAGCCAAAGCAGAGTGAAATGAGTGCGAGCCAGAAACGGTTTGAAACTTGTCATAAAACCAAGCGTCCAACGTTCCAGAATAGATAGCACGAGAAGCACCAAATAATGCCGCACTGAGCAACATAAAGCTCAGATTTGACGCGAGCAAGAGTACAACAGCCGCGATCGCATTGATGACCAGAGAAAGCAGATAAATGCGCCGACGACCAAACTGATCTGCAATCCCACCCAATGGCACTTCAAGTAACATGGTGGTGATGCCCCAAGTCCCCATCACTAGGCCCACTTCTGTTAAGCTCAAACCTCTTGATTGAAAAACCAAAACCAGCACAGGAATCATGACACCAGTAATCGACCAGTGAATCCCTTGGTGGAAGGCAAATCGGGCAATTAAGTTTCCTTGCGTCATTCTAGCTCTCTCACAATTAGATATGAGAAAAGAATCTCATAACGACCTTTTATCTCAATCAATACTCGTAAAGATCACTATTATGATACCCATTGTATCGAACGGTGTTTATTCGGAGAGTTCATGGATCAGAAACTGGCTCAAGAAGTGTGCGTAATTCTCAAGCAACAACTAAAAAGTCGAGGAATCGCCTATCAAGACTTAGCAAAAGACTTGGAAATTTCCGAAGTGAGTGTGAAACGTCTACTCAATAATACTCAGCCGATGACCATGCAGCGCCTGATTCATATTAGCCATCTCATTGGTTTTCCTCTGTCGAAAATTCTGCAACAAGCTGAAGAAAAACTTAATAGCATCCCTCTGTTCACTCAGGAGCAAGATGCTGCTTTTTATGACTGCCCAGCTTTGTTTACTTTTTGGAGTGAGCTTGCGGAGCACAAAACGGTAGAAGATATTGCTGAGCGGTATCAACTCGACCCTGCATCCATTCATCTCTATTTGAGAAGACTAGAGAAAGTGGGCTTAGTCTCCCTTGGGGTTCACAATCAATGCAAACTGCTAGTACCTGGGCACACAGCCTTTGAACAAGGTGCGAAATACCCAGAGTTTTTCACCACACGAGTGCTTAACGGATTGCAAAAACGAGTCGTCAACATTCCGGTTGAAGATGACCAAGCATTTTTGATCAGTTTAAAAGCCGAATTGACGCATGAAGAATTCAAGCAAATCACTAAAAAGTTAGAAGACTGGATGTTTAATTTACTACGAGAAAGCCAAGATTTACGGCTGAGAGAAGGGTTAAAAGTGGCTCACTACACATTTGGTTTTATGGGAGCCAAAGGGGCATTTCACGATACGCTGCCCACCATTGTCAGGTTAACCGAGTAACCTAAAGCCAATGATGGCGCGCACTACAGCGGCTCTACAACGCACACAGGCGCATCCACTGAACATCGATAGCCTGTCGCTTCAAGCGAGCCAGTTGTCGGGTCACGGCGAAAACTCGTTAAGTCATTAGAGTGCTGATTCGCGGCAATCAGCCACTCACCACACTTAGAAACGGTAAAATCACGAGGGAACTGGCCCCCACTTGATGTTGCGCGTAGCCACTGCACTTGTGGACCAGAGACATCAAAGCAGCTCAGACGATTTTGATGACGACAAGAAACGTAAATAAAACGTTCATCAGCAGAGAGTTTAATCGCGGATGCTGCCTCGCCCTTTTCACTCTCTGGCAATAAATCCACTTGCTGCGTCACTTGCCATTCACCGTTCAATAGACTTAATACCACTAAGGTTTCACTCAGCTCGCACACTACGTAAGCGGTATCTTCTGCTCGGTTAAAAACAAGGTGACGAGGCCCCGAACCTGCGGGTATTGCCACGGTTTGAACTCGATTGAATTCACCCTCAACAATGTCATAGAAACGAACAGCATCACTGCCTAAATCGACACTCACTAATCTCGGCTGGGTCGTTTGAAACACCACCTGATGGGCGTGAGGGGATTGCTGTCTGTTTTGATTTGGCCCTTTTCCCTCTTCAACCAAGTTAGCGACCTGACTCACAGGTACACCTTGGTTATCCAGCGAGTAAACACTTACATTACCCGAGCCATAATTCGCCACCGCAAGATAGTTACCATCTGGTGAGACATCCAAATGACACGGGTAGTCGCCCGCTATTGGCAAGGAAAAAGCCGATTGGTTTTGCAAACAAACTAGCTGAGCGCCCTCTTGTTGCGCAACTTCTGAAAAGCTATAAATCGCTTGCGAAGTTAGGGTGAGATAAGAAGGGTTTCGCAGAGGGTAAACATCGTCAAGGCGAATCAGCTCACCTGTTTGTTGATTGAGGCTGACTTTCACAATGCCTCTACTTTGGCTTGGTGAATCCGTGTATGTGCCAACATAAAAATGTAAGTGACCACTTGCTTGCATTGTTACACTCCAAATAAAACGTCTTTACCAAACACAATGCCGCCAGCGTGAACTGGCGGCAATTGGTTTCAATACTACTTAGTTAAAGTATGGAGTAAGTTCTCAGTTGGCTTCACTATCGCGACAATCGTTTCATCAAGGATGATGGCATTCTCATCAATCACTCGTTGATACTCGGCCGCATCAGCTTTGCGAATAGACTCACCTTTGCTCGCGATATCAATCAAGGTATTGGCAAGCTCCGCCACTTTCACAGTTGCATCGGCCACTTTCACGGTATCAACCGATGCTACGTTGTTGGCAAAAATAGGCTTGGCTTGCTGCGCCGCTAACATGACCACTTGATAATGCATTTTCAGCTTATCTAGCGCAGTTTTATCCCCATTTTCAAACTCAGCAACCAGATCGTTCATCTCATAAACCGCTAAGCTCTCAACAGGTAGCGCATCGGCAAATCGGTTTAAGCGCTCATATTGGTTGTACAAATCACCTTTGTTTGGCGTTGAGATCCACTTCTCCCAATGGCGTGCGTAGTACTGCGCAGGTTCAATGTATTTCGCTAAGGTTTGTAGTGGTGTGACATCGGCACCATTAGCCAAACGCTTAAGCATCATGGTGGCATCCGCATGGTGACGAAGACCCAATGAAATCTCAGACCAAGTGTCCATCACGCTCATACGTTGGTACATACTGCGCTCATCGGTGAGCTCTTGGCTCGACCATAGACGCTCCGCAATGGCATAGCTGCGTGGCCATAAACGCTGCTCAATCGTCATCGAATCAAGGTTTTCTCCCCAAATGGTAATTTCACCACCGAGGATGAGATCTTTCTCCTTACCTTTAAGCTCAGCAGGGTAGCCTCCGTTTGGCGCTGGAATCACACTGCCTTTGGTTGCGCTACTTGCCACCAATTCACCCGTTGCTGGCCAGCGAACATTACCAATAATCTGGTAACTGCCTTCCTTCAGCTTGCCACCTGCAAATTCATAGTTGAACTCGGTGTACGACATGAAGTTGTCGAAATGGCCACGGAATTTAACGCCCGGTACGTATTCTAGAATATGCACTTCTTCACGAGATTTGCCGTTGTAGTCAGTAAATGCGCGGAAAGAGCCGTCTTTTGCTTCGATAATAGTGATATTACCTTTACGTGGGCCGCCCTTGTTACGTGGTTTCACCCAATCGTACGTTTCAAATTTTTCACCGCTGTGTAGCATGTCATCCACCGTGATCCCTTTTGGCATTGGGTCATTGCGGTAGTGGTAGCTCGTTGGCTGCGGTTGATCTAAGTAGTACCCCGTCGACAGTACGCCTTGGTAACCTTCTTTAGCAGCACGGCCAATGCTGTCATGCCCGCGCCAGCTTTGGATCACAATCGATGTTGGCAGGTCTTTATGCCAGATCTCATCCCAGCCGGACATCTTCTTGCCACGCTCTTCAAGCATCTTCTCAACTTTGGTGTTGAGGTAAGATTGCAGGCCGCGTTCGCCATCTAAATCGTTGTCAGCAATGAACTGTTGGATATTAGGGTTCTCTTTCCACTGGGTGTAATCTGGCTCATCACCACCAATGTGGAAATATTCATCTGGGAACAGCTCAACCACTTCATCAAATACGCTTGCAAGCATGGTGTAAAGCTCAGGATTGGTAGGGTCCATGAGCGGCTTAAACACGCCCCAACCACGTTGCTGCGAGTAAGCTTGCTCACCTAATCCAGACATGAGTTCAGGGTAAGCGTGGGCAACCGCGGATGCGTGGCCCGGCAGTGAAATTTCAGGGATAACGCGAATACCAAGGTTGCGCGCGTAGTTCACCACATAACGGATTTCATCTTTGGTGTAGTAGTCACCGTCTGCAGTTTCAGACCACAACTTAGTGTAGTTATCCAACTGAATACGAATGCCTTGGTCATCCCAAATATGCCAATGGAAAACGTTCATTTTCGCTGAAGCCATGGCATCCAATTGACGCAAAATCACATCGAGTTCGATAAAGTGACGAGAGGTATCATAAGAAACACCACGCCATTTAAAACGAGGCTCATCGTCAATAGAAACAACAGGTACTGAGTAACCAGACGCATCGGTTGTCACGAGCTGAAGAAACGTTTCAAGGCCGTGGAAAGCACCATACGGACGATCAGACGAGATACGGATCTGACCATTTTTTACGTCAAGCTGATAAGACTCATCACTATCAATGTTTTGTACATCATCTTTTGGCGCTTTACGAATATCGATCACCAAAGTCGCCTCTTTTTCAGACTCAGCTTGCCAGTGGAGCATTGGCAAGCCAGTCTGACGGTATAAACGATCCATGGTGCGCTTAGCGTTAAACTGAACGCGCTCAGAATCGTAACCCTTGATGAAAATACTAAATTCCTTGTCGATGCTAACCGTGCCAGAGCCGAGCTCCACTTCTTGTGGGTAAGGCATGAGGTTTAAGTCAGTATTGGGTGCCATAGCCATTATTGTCGGTGCCGCCATTAAGCCAGAAATCAATAAAGCCAACGTCGCTTTTTTCATTGTGTTTGTCCTTTCATTATTTTTATTGTTCAGAGCTACGCCACATGCTCAACCGCTTCACGAACCAACTTTGCGATCTCGTCCCATTGTTCGTTTTCGATTAGGCTTGGCGCGACCATCCAAGTACCACCGCAGCACACCACTCGGTCAATCGCTAGGTAATCATTGACGTTTCCTTTGCCAATACCGCCTGTTGGCATCAAGCTCACATCGACATACGGAGCAAGCAGTGATTTCACCATTGCCACACCGCCTGATGCTTCGGCAGGGAAGAATTTGAGGAAGTTAAGGCCAAGCTCTAACGCTTGCTCAACTTGGCTAGGATTATTAACGCCCGGTACAATTGGCATACCGATTTCTTGACAGTAACGTACTGTGTTTGGGTTTAGACCCGGAGCCACAACAAACTCTGAACCCGCTGCTTTTGCTTGATCCACTTGCTCGGCATTTAGCACCGTACCAGCGCCCACACACATTTCTGGGTAAGCATCGCTCATTGCTTTAATCGCATCGGCGGCGGCGACTGTTCGGAACGTCACTTCTGCGACAGGCAGGCCGTTTTCAACCAAGACTTTTGCCAGCGGAATTGCGTGCTCGACTTTGTTGATTTGAATAACAGGGATAACTTTGAATTGTTTTAGTTTGTTGATCATTTCGTTGTTCATTTTTATTAAGTACCAATCAAAATTTAAGAAAGAGTCAGATGCGCCATCTCCGCTTTTGGGATGATCGCACCTGAAAACTGAATGACTGTTGAGGCCAGTTGATGCCCTAATGTCGCTGCCGCTTCAGCACTTTGGCCGTTTAAGCGCGCCGCTAAATACCCTGCTGCAAAGGAATCACCGGCCGCGCAGGTATCGACGACATTCGCTACTCGCTCAGCGCTGACATAAGCGTGGTGAGTGTTGCCCTCTTGCTGCCAAATGACTTTACACGGCTCACAACCGCGTTTAATCACGGTCTCTTTGCAGCCAAAACGTTGACTGCGCTCTTCTACGCTCTCATCCTTTCCCCAGACGAGCTGGTCGTCATCTTCCGTAATGAGCGCAATATCAACGATAGAAAGAAGCTCGCTATACCAATGCTTGGCTTGCTCTGCTGTCCATAGCTGGGGGCGGAAGTTATTGTCAAAAATAACCAGGCCACCAGCCTGAGAGAAATTGCTTAACGCACTAATAAGCCGTTCTTTACTGGAATCCGATAGAATCGCTAAGCTGATGCCACTCAGATAAACCGCATCCACCGAACCTTGCTGCATTGATTGTTCAAGCAGGCTTAACTCATAACCTGAAAAGTAGCTTTTCACTGCAGCGCTATCTCGCCAGTACATGAAGCTGCGTTCGCCCTGCTGGTCTGTTTCTACCATGTATAAGCCCGGCAACTTATCGCTGTAGCGCTGGACCAGAGAAGTGTTAATACCTTCATCTTGCCATGCTGACACTAGCTGCTCTGATAAAGCATCTTCACCTAAGCCTGTCGCGTAGCTAACCGATACTGGCGTGTTTTCAGTCAGCCTAGAAAGATAAAGCGCCGTGTTAAGCGTATCGCCGCCAAAACCTTTTTTCAGAGGAAGGCCGCTAAGTTCGATCATGCACTCGCCAAAGAATGCGATGTGAAGTGGATTTGTCATTGTGGGGCTAACCTTTTCAAAATGGGTGGCTCATAACAGTGAGCCACCTGATTTAATCGCTATTGCTTTTACCCGTCACTAAGACGCATTTTCTGCTGCTTTGCGGTTTTGAAGTGACACATCTTCATCAAGTTGACCTTTATCTGATAACTCCATCTCCATCAGTGCACGCTCATCGTCTAAGATTGCACGAGCCATTTCTGGTGAAACTTGGTTCGCTGGTGTCAGCAAGCTCACAACAATACCTGCCGTTAGCGCAAACAAGCATGAAGGGATAACAGGGTTGCCCCATAGAGCAGTGAGGTCTGAGCTCATCATCACGGTGACTGAGGCGATAGAAGCACCTGCCAATGTTGCTAGTGCACCCTGCCAGTTATAACGTTTCCAGAAACGACCTAGCATGCCGCAGACAAACATGCCTGACATAACTGTAGAGATCATCTTGGTGATGTAGCTAATGATGTCGTTTGACGTAAGAGCAAACAGTAGTGCCAAACCAATCACGACAATCAAAGCAAGACGAGAGTAGTTCAGCATTGACTCTTTATTGGGTACGCGACCTGTGAACATCACATAAACATCGCGCAGAAGAATCGATACACCCGCAATAGCGTCAGAGCTTGCACTCGACATTGTCGCAGAAAGGCCAGCAATCAAAACAATCAGACCGATACCCACAGGCAGAATGGTTGCTGCTACGTAAGGGAACGAGAAGTTCGGGTTCGTCAGTGTCGGATCAATCGCATGCGCAGCCATACCAATGATTGCAGGGATGATTGAGAAGAATAAGTAAAGGACGCCCGATGCTACAAATGAACGGCGAATCGTAGACACGTCTTTACCTGAGTAGATTCGCTGACGAAAAGATGGCGTTGCAAGGACACCGACACCGATAACCACAGCCAATGAGATAGCAGGTAATAGCCCTAATTTTTCAATCGCTAAGAAGCTGGTTGCCGCAGGATCCATTGCTGCATATAGGTTTTCAAAGCCACCAATATGCTGCACAGACAATACAGCCATTAAAATGAAGCCAACGAATAGGATGATAGCTTGAATTGTGTCTGTCCAAACAACTGCGGTGTAACCACCAATGACCACATAGATAGTAAAGGCCGCCGCAATGATCATTTTCGCCGTGCTTAGCTCAATATCAGCAATCCAAGCGAGGTACATACCACCACCAAGGATGTGTGCTCCTAACCAACCGATTGATGCGATAAAGATAAGCAGACCAACCACGTTTTTAACGATTCGATTGGCGCCAACATAGTATGCTAACTCCTCACTCATGGTCATAAAGTTGAGCTTGCGTACCGGCGCAAACCACAAGGCGAGCAGTAAGATACCAATCGCGCCACCAATACCATAAAGTGCACCAGCCCAGCCATTAGCGTAGCCAAAGCCCACCGCGCCCATACTCGAGCCCGTACCAACCATGGTAGCAACGGTTGTACCTAAAACTAAAAACAGAGGTAAGCCACGACCACCCAGTAAGAAATCTTCACCCGATTTTTGGTTACGAGAAACGAACCAACCAAGCCAGATTAAAAACAAGACATAAGCGCCAAAACCAGTGAGGAACAGTGTACTATTCATTGAACACCTCTTAATTAAAATCCATATTTAATTATTTGCAACAAACGATTATTATTTATTCCTAGATATAAATAACCCTCTTAATTATTTGAATTAAGATCACTATTTATATGCGCTGTTGCTTTTAATTTATTTTGTAGGGTAAGAGCGCCGAAGTAATATTAACAGGGATAGAATCACCCCGGCACTTTATATAATTTATTCTGTGATATTTATCGACGATCTTCTCGATAACAAGTCACATCAACTTCAACCTTAACGTCTACCACTAGGTCACACACCATGCAGATACGCGCTGGTGGGTGCTCGCCGAAGAACTCTTTGAATACTTTGTTGAACGATTGAAAGTAACGAGAATCGGTTAGAACCACCTTTACATGAACGACGTCTTCAAGTGTGTAGCCCGCTTCTTCCATAATGTCTACGCAGTTTTGAATCGCTAGGCGAGATTGATCAACAATACCTCCTTCAACGACTTCACCATCTGTCATAGGAGTTTGACCAGACACATAAAGGAAGCCACCCGCTTCAGTTGCACGAGCAAACGGAAGATGCTGACCACCAGTACCTGTACCACCTTCAACACCGTAACGTTTAATAGACATAATATTCTCCAGTATTTCTAAAACTTAATAATAAAGTGAGTAATTGATATTTATTGTTTGTGCTATTTATTTTCTATAAATAAATGAGCCATTTCTTTCATTGCTAACATTGCCTTCAAAATAAGACAACTCGCCATTAACAAATACATATTCAATACCTTGTGCCATTGAGATAGGATTCTCAAAAGTTGCGGTATCTTTAATTGTATTTGGATTAAATAAAACTAAATCTGCAAATGCTCCGACTCGAATTTCACCACGGTTTTCCAAGTTATATCGTTTCGCTGACATTCCCGTCATTTTGTGAATAGCTTCAGCAAGTGGAAATAACTTCTCTTCTCGGCTGTAATGGCCCAGTACCTTAGGGAAGGTTCCCCATAAACGTGGATGAGGATGCGGGTCGTTGGGCAAACCATCTGATCCCACCATGGTCAACTTGTACTTGAGTACACGTTTCACATCATTTTCATCCATACAATGGTAAACAGCGCCTGCTGGTTGGAGTGCTTTCGCCGCATCCATCAGAGACATATCCAACTCATCTGCAATTTGCTTAAGCATCTTGCCTGCCTGTTCAGGGCGCGATTCAGACCAAGTGATGAAGATGTCGAAATCCTCTGTCACTTGCTTTAGATCGAGTGTTGATGAACTCGCCGAATATGGATAACAATCACAGGAGACATCTTGATGCTCTGAGACTTTGTCCATCAAGTTAAGCACTTCAACCGTTCTGCCCCAGTTACCTGCACCGGCACATTTCAGGTGAGAAATCACCACAGGGACTTTAGCAAATTGACCCGTTTCAAATGCCTCTTCCATCGCAGAAAGAATCTCTTCAAATTCTGTACGCATGTGCGTGGTATAGATGCCGCCATGCTCGCCCAGAACTTGTGCTAAACGCATCACTTCATTGGTGGTAGCTTGTTTCGCGCTGGCGTATGCAAGCCCTGAACTCAGCCCGAGTGCACCTTCTTCCATCGCTTGATTAAGTGCTGCGCGCATTTGCGCAACCTCTTCATCCGTTGCAGTGCGTTGAAGATCATCCATCACGTTGTTACGCAGCGCTGTGTGCCCAACTAAAGCGGCAACATTGACTGCCGGTTGTGCTTGTTCAACCGCTTTTGCGTAGCTTGCAAAGGTTGGGTATTTAAAATCACTTTGTAGGCCAAGTAAGTTCATTGGATCCGGTGGGTCACCCGCCAATACAACTGGGCTTGCGCTGATTCCGCAGTTCCCCACGATGACAGTTGTGACACCTTGACTGATCTTCGGCAAACACTCAGGAAAGCGAATAACGTTGGTATCATCATGGGTATGTACATCAATAAAGCCTGGTGCGATAGCAAGCCCTTGTCCATCAATGACCTGCTTTGCTTGTGCGTCTCCTAACTGACCAATTTGCTCAATTCGATCGTGACGAATAGCGATATCCGCTATAAATGGCTTCGCGCCCGTACCGTCAAAGACTTCTGCACTTTTGATAATGGTATCGAACAACATTGTTTACTCTCTTCGTCCGTCGTTTCTATGTTTTACATATTAATAATTCCCACAATGAAATCAGTGACAAAACACACATTGAAGATCGATTTGTTTGATAGTTTCTAACATTAAATGTAATGTAGATAACAACAAACATTCAAAATCAGCAACTTAAAGCATGTTAGAAGTGAGTGCACGATGAAAAAATTAAGTGAGAAACGTGATACAAACTATCACAAAGACACCCAAACCTACCCAGGCTTCGGTGAAAAAGCTCAGCCGATATCTGGTCAGCAGCAACCAAGGTTTAGTCTAATACATGAAGAAATCAGCCTACCCGCAGCTGTGGTCAAAGCGTCCTCCTTAGCCAACAATTTGGTTTGGATGAATCGATTCGCGCAGGCTCATAACGTGAAGCTGTGCCCTCATGGAAAGACCTCCATGACACCAAATTTTTTCAAACAACAACTGGAACATGGCGCTTGGGGAATAACTGTCGCCACACCTGCGCAAGCTGAAATTGCGGCATTAGCAGGTGCTAAAAAAATCATCATGGCCAATCAATTAGTTGGAAAGACCAATATGGCCATCGTAGCGAACTTGATTGAAAGCCATGACATTGAGTTTTATTGCTGCGTTGATTCAGAGCGAAACGTTCAAGCACTGCAAAACTTCTTCAGTACTCAAGATTGCCAACTCAATGTCTTGATCGAGTTTGGTGTTGAAGGGGGACGATGCGGATGCCGAACCGACAATCAAGCCTTCAAACTCGCGGAACTCATTCAACAACAATCCCATTTACACCTAACAGGTATTGAGGTTTATGAAGGCGTCATTCATGGCGACAACGCAGAACAATCGATTCGTGACTTTCTCGCTCTTACGTTGGCAATCACCCAACAAATGGCCGATGACAAGTTGATTATTGGCAAACCTATGATCACTGGTGCGGGATCGGCATGGTATGACGTTGTCGCAGAATGTTTTGCTCACCTCGATGCATTCGAGGCCATCATTCGTCCTGGTTGCTACGCCATTCATGATACGGGTATCTACTTGGAAGCGCAGAGCCACGTGATGACGCGCGCTCAGAACAACCAAGGTTTTGCTTGCCAGCTTGGTGGGGACTTGGAGTCTGCACTTGAGGTTTGGGCATACGTTATTTCTCGCCCCGAACCCAATAAGCTTGTGATTGGTTTGGGCAAACGCGATGTCGCATTTGATGCCGGGTTACCCATCGCGCAGCGTGCGTATCGAGCAGGTAAACCAATCTCAGTTTCTGGTGCCACCACTACAGCCGTGATGGACCAACACGTTTTCATGGAAGTGGATGTAGAGTCCGAGTTAAATGTCGGAGATATCATCGCCTTTTCGACCTCTCATCCATGTTTAACCTTCGACAAATGGCGCGCTATTGCCATCTGCAACGACAGTTATGACGTGACTCATTGGGTGGAAACCCGTTTCTAAGCAAGCCTTTAGCAAACAAGCAATTAAGGTATACTGTAGACAAAAATGGAGGTGCTCATAACCTCCATCTAAAGAGTAGGAAAACAGTTTGAGTTTAGAAGTCGATATTATTTCTCAAATCACTGAACGCTTCAGTGCTTTGCGTGACGCTGAAAAGAAAGTCGCTAAACTGATCATGGATGATATCCAAACCGCTGCGAACGCGAGCATTACTGAGTTGGCCGAAAGTGCCGAAGTGAGTGAAGCGACCATTACGCGCTTTGCCAAAGCCATTGGGTGTAAGAACGTTCGTGATATGAAGATCAAACTGGCGCAAACCTTAACGGTCGGCCAACGATTTATCTTAGAGCCACCCGATCAAGGGGGCTATCAAGGCATTTACGAGTCGATCAAACAATCACTCGATATCAATCGTAGCCTAATCAATGAACAAGATGTCGATCAAGCTGTCGAATGGCTCCATCATGCGCGCCAGATTATTACCGTCGGCATGGGCGGAGGTTCAACCATCGCAGCGCAAGAGATGCAGCACCGCCTATTTCGCTTAGGCTACCCGATTGTAGCCTACAACGATGGACTACTTTCTCGCATGGTCGCCGCAACAGCAGACAACAACGATGTGTTAGTCATGCTTTCCGCTACAGGCTATACACCCGCAATAGTTGAAACCGCAGAGCTGGCAAAAGAATACGGCATAAAAGTGATCGCAATTACGCCCAAATCGACCCCGCTATCAAACGTGGCAGATTTAACGCTACCGATTGAACACCAAGAGACAGACTTCATCTACAAGCCTTCTGCCTCTCGTTATGCAATGCTCGCCTTAGTTGACGTGATTTCGATGGCTCTCGCCGTCAACCACAAACGCAAATCTCGAGACAAGCTCCGCCGATTGAAACTGGCACTCGACTCTTATCGCGGCGGACTAGAACGTCAACCGTTGGGAGATTGATGACCAAGCATCCACAAAAAAGCCTCCAACAATGGAGGCTTTTATCTATTGAGCAATCATCTTAACGGACAATCAATCCAAGTAAGATACCAACTGCACCAAAGTCTGCATCACTGAAGGTAGTATTTGCAAAACCCAAGTCGCCAAGTACTGGCATTAGGAATACAGGTAAGAAAGTAATCAATAAGCCCTGAGCAAATGCACCAAGCATCGCACCGCGACGACCACCCGTCGCATTCCCGAATACACCAGCAGCTGCGCCCACGAAGAAGTGAGGAACCACGCCAGGAATAATGACAGTTAAACCCATCACGTAAAGAAGGAACATACCTAACAGACCCGCAGCAAAGCTTGATAAAAAGCCCACTAATACAGCATTAGGTGCGTATGGGAATACAACAGGACAATCTAGAGCAGGCTTAGCATTGGGTACTAATTTGTCAGAAATACCTTTGAACGCGGGTACGATCTCAGCAATCACCATGCGTACACCTTGCAAGATAACGTAAACACCACCAGCAAAAGTAATAGATTGCATTAAGGCGAACATGAACCAGTGCTTACCGCCACTCACTTCACGTACAAAATCTCCACCTGCAAAGATACAAGTCACCATAAAGATGATGCCCATTGTAAATGAGATTGCGACAGGCGTATCACGCAAGAATAGTAGGCTTTTAGGTACGTTCATCTCTTCAGTAGAGTGCTCTTTGTTACCAAATTTACTACCAATGAAGCCCGCTAAAACGTATGAAAGCGTAGAGAAGTGACCCAATGCCACATCATCTGAGCCTGTTACTTTCTTCATGTATGGGTGAACAATCGCTGGGAAGAACACCATTACTGAGCCCACAACAAGCGAGCCTACTGCAATTAGAGTAACGCCACTCATACCGCTAGAAGAAAGAATTGCCGCCACCATCATCGACATAAATAGTGTGTGGTGACCTGTCAAAAAGATAAACTTCCATGGTGTTAAACGAGCAATGACGATATTAACCAACATAGCAAAGAACATGATCATCGCCATCTCTTTACCAAACGCTTCTTGCGCTATCGACACAATCGCTTCGTTATTCGGTACGACACCAGTAATGCCAAATGCTTGCTGGAAAATCGTCGCAAAGTCACCCAGTGAACTCACCACTAAACCAGCACCAGCGCCTAGAATAATAAAACCTAAGATAGTTTTTACTGTCCCTTTAATGCACTCTGTTACTGGCTTCTTCTGCGCAATCAAACCGATAAGCGCGATTAAACCCACCAATACGGCTGGCTCTGATAACACATCATTCATTAAGAAATTAAAGAATTCCATAACGCCTCCTTACATCGCGCCAAGCTCTTGCAGAGCAACAGATAAACGATCTTTCATTGCCACTTTATCAACCATATTGTCTAAGCTAACGATCTTAGGCTCGACACTCAGAGCTTTCAGTTGATCAGTAATATCATTGGTACCAATAAAGATGTCACATTCTGTCCCTTTTGCACTGCCTAGATCGATGTGATCGACCGCCGCCTCAATTTCCAATTCCTTAACGATGCCTTTGATGCTCATTTCCATCATTAAGCTAGTCCCAAGACCATGACCGCAAACAACCATAATTTTCATATTTGTTACCTTTTGTTTTTATGTATATAGGGGGTAATACACAGGAGTAATATTTTTAGTTAGTAGTGACTGATAATTGCGAGTACATCATCAGCAGTCTGAGCATTGCAGATCGCTTCTACATGCTCGTCATTCATAAATAATTCAGCCAGTTTGGAGATAGCACCGACATGACTATCACTGTCTGTCGCCGCTAGAGTGACCAACATTTTCACAGGGTCATTACCATCCGAGTTAAAGTTCACGCCGCTTTGAATCACAGTAATCGCCAATGACAAACGATTCACGCCATCTTCTGGTCTTGCGTGTGGCATCGCCATACCCGGCCCAATCACGTAGTAAGGACCTAACTCTTCATGAGAGCGAAAAATAGCCTCGACATAACTTGGCTCCACCGAGCCATTTTCAATCAGAGCTTCGCAAGATAGGGTGACCGCTTCTTTCCAATCTGTTGCAGTAGAATGGATACGGATGACGTCAGAAGTAATGAGTTCGCTTAGCATTGGATCATTCCAGTTAGTTTGTTGATGGCGCTACTCTATCGGTGATCCTGTCAGAAAAATCGGATTGAGATCACAAATGATAGCGCTACCTGATAGCGCTATCATAAAGTGTGATAGCGCTACCATTTATCTATCAACCATAGGTTTCATATGCTTGTGATCAAACTCAAATACGCTAATATCATTTCCATCCTTTGGCTGTGCTAGAATGTCGCGGCTAAATTCAATAAAAGAATGACATAGAGAAGATGAGCGAACCGCGTAAACGCAGAAGTACTGGAAGTGTGACCTTAGCCGATGTCGCGAAAAAGGCAGGCGTTGGAACCATGACCGTTTCGCGAGCATTAAGAACACCTGATTTAGTCTCAGACAAACTGCGAGAAAAGATTCAACAAGTTGTTGATGAGCTTGGTTATATCCCCAATAAAGCCGCAGGTGCGCTAGCTTCTGCAGAGAGCTACTCGATCGCTCTGATCATTCCGTCTCTTATCGAAAAATCATGCGCTCTCTTTTTACCTAGCTTTCAACACGCTTTAAATAAAGCGGGCTACCAACTGCTGCTCGGCTACAGTGACTATTCCGTAGAGCAAGAAGAAAAACTTCTCTCAACCTTTCTAGAAAGCCGTCCTGCTGGGATCGTTTTATTTGGTGGGGAACACAGTGCGCGTACCCATCAACTATTGGAAACAGCAAACACTCCGGTACTTGAGATAGCTGAACTGAGCAACACGCCGAAATACCTCAATATTGGTGTCGACCATTTTGATATTGGCAAAACCTGTACTAAACATGTTATTGATCAAGGGTTTAAAAACGTCGGTTTTATCGGTGCTAGAGGTGAGCATTCAACCTTGCAACGTAAGCTTCACGGTTGGCAAACCGCAATGATCGAAAACTACCTGACTCCGGATCACTTTCTAACCACTCATGAAGCGCCTTCATCACAACTTGGGGCTGAAGGCTTAGCGAAATTATTACTCCGCGACTCGACTCTAAATGCCTTGGTCTGCAGCCATGAAGAGATCGCTATCGGTGCACTCTTTGAATGCCACCGACGAGTATTAAAAGTACCAACAGATATCGCGATTATTTGTCTTGATGGCTCGACCATGGGTGAACACGCCTACCCAAGTTTGACCTGTGCTGAGATTGATTATGAATTAATGGGTACGAAAGCCGCAGAGAAGTTATTGCATCAGCTTAAAGGTGATCGCATTGATGAAGTGACAGATATAGGCTTTAAATTGGTCAGACGCGCAAGTACTGCAATTAACTAACGGCGACTGCTATACTCTGCGCAAATCTATCCTATTTGAGCAAACCCAATGATTACTCTGTCTACTACCTATGGCGATATTGAAATTGAACTGAACATGGAAAAAGCGCCTGTCAGTTCAAAAAACTTCCTGAGATATTGTAAGGAAGGCTTTTACGAAGGCACGATTTTCCACCGCGTTATTGATGGTTTCATGATCCAAGCGGGTGGTCATACTGAAGATATGACAGAAAAAGAAACCCATGAGCCAATCGCCAATGAAGCGAACCGTGGCCTTAAAAACCTCACAGGCACCATTGCCTTCGCTCGCACAGACGCGCCACACTCAGCCACTGCTCAGTTCTTTATCAACCTTGATGACAATAACTTTTTAGACCACACAGCTAAGACCAATAATGGTTGGGGCTATGCGGTATTTGGTAAAGTCACGGCGGGTATGGAAGTGGTCAACAATATCGGTAAAGCGATGACCGGATCTAAAAAGGGTCATGATGATGTACCACTAGATGCGATCAAAATCGAGAAAGTGACCATTACTGAATAAGCCGCTATCCATTTAAAAACCGCCTTCTCTGGCGGTTTTTAAGTTATTCAGCTTGATAAACAACTTGGCCTTCCAATACCGTCATCCAGACTTGCGCCTTCTTAATCGCTTCAGCTGAGAGCTGAGTTATATCCCTGTCCAAAATAACAAAATCCGCTGATTTTCCGACTTCAATCGATCCGGTCATATCTTCGATCCCTAAGCTAGTGGCTGCATTGATGGTGTACGCATCTATCGCTGAATAAATATCCGGCAACCCGCTATTGCCCATAATCAAACTATTCGCAATACCAACCAGAGGATTGATGTCATGGACATTCCAGTCACTGCTTAAGGTTACGTTAGCCCCTGTATCAAATACCTTTTTTAGATTCATTAATGCGTGGGCACGCTGCGCTCCAATTAAGGCTTCCGCCCATTGGTGATCCTGATACGCCACATAATCAGACCCGACTTGAAAATCTGCCGTAACATTGAGCGGATAAAAACGTGCCGTATCTTTACTATCGATAAGTTCTACATGGGTCAATGTGTATTCACGCTCAGAGCCTTGCTGACGAGCAACTTGTATTGCATTCAAAGACTCATGGATGGCTCCGTCTCCAATCGCATGGATGTGTGCGCCATAGCCAATCTTGTCGAGCTCAATCAACCACGTTTTCATCGACTCAGGTGCGATGTAGTTTAGGCCATAAGGAGATTCAGGAATGTAGGTTCGTAGGTATGGTGCGAGCGTTTTCGCCGTTCCATTGATTAGTATCCCATCACTATACATTTTCACTTGATCGATCAAGATACGCTTAGATCTGTCTGTTCGCAGCATAGCTTCAAGCGCTGGCAATTGCGATTCGATAGAGTCTGTTGGATAAATCCAAGGACGAAGCGACACTCGTGCTGACAAATCTCCGCGCTTCTCCACTTCTTTCCAGACTTGAAACCAACCACGCTTCCAGTACAAACGCCCGTCCCCTATGGTAGTGATACCGTGACGTTTTGCTTCGTAGAGCCCATTCATCAAGCCTTCGTAGCTCTTATCAAACTGCTCTTCCAAGCTGTTCCATGCCAGCTCCATAACGATATCACCCGCATTATCAAGAAGGATCCCTGTAAGCTGACCGGTACCATCATCTCTAAGTATTTTTCCACCAACTGGATCAGGGCTCTTAGAAGTAAACTTGGCGAGCTGCAAGGCTTGAGAGTTCACCCACATCGCGTGGGAAGTCTGCTCCATGAAAATCACGGGTTGATCAGGGAAAGCCTCATCTAACACCTCTAACGGACTACGCTGGTTTGACTCACTCAAAATGGCATCAATTGAGAAGCCGTACCCCATGACCCAACCTTCTCTAGATGTTAGTTGTTTGCACTGTTGCAAATAAGGTAACTGCTGCTCTAACCCAGCATCCATACTCAACTCGCACTGTCCCCCAGCCTCTGATGCTGCTTCGAACACATGATTGTGGTTGTCGATAAAACCGGGCAGTAAGTAACCTCCCTCAAGATCGATAACTTGCGTGCCATTAGCCGCCAATCTACTCAGTTGCTGTCGAGTGCCAATAGACGCGATACGACCGTCAGAAACCGCAACAGCATCCGCTTGCTCAACTTGATGGACCTGAGCATTGATAAACAAGGTATCAACATCCAGAGGAACAGAAGAAAAAGCAGAACCACTGCTGATAGCAAGCAGCGGAAGTATAAAAGAAAAACGCATAGAGGAATTGTCCTAACAGAAGACTCGAACTGAGTATAAATACAACCGGATAAGTTTACTAACTCAGCATAGTGAATAGTTCATCACCACAAAAACCATGAGCTATCGATTTACTTATGTATATAATCACAACACATTGATAAAAATAAATTTACCTAATTTGCAGGTCTGAGTTCGACAGGGAGTTTGAATGAAACAACATGAATGCGTCTCTTTTATCCTACTTAAGGACAAGCAGGTTTTATTAGAAAAACGGGCCATTGATAAAGCCACCGATCCCGGACTAATCACCATTCCTGGTGGGCATATCGAGCAAGGTGAAACTCAACTCCAAGCATTAGTTCGAGAGCTTGATGAAGAGCTCACCATTGCACCTATCCAGTATCACTACCTCTGCTCACTCTACCATCCAATCTGCGAGCTACAGCTCATTCATTACTATGTGATTAGCAAATGGCAAGGAGAGCTAACCGCACTGGAAGCAGAAACAGTGCAGTGGTACCCGGTTGATTCTGCCCCAGTGGGAATTGAAGCCGATAGCATCGCGTTACAGGAAATAAAACGCGTTCTCCACTGCTTGTAAAAACCTCAAAGACTAAATAGGGATAACCATAATCAAAAGAAAACGCAGCATGGGCCAAAAGTGGTGATTCACACCATACATTATGTCTCTCACTAGCGCGTATTGCCTTCACTGGTACCAAATCGACAAAAATACTTATTACTGACAAATAACTTAATACACAAAGGAAAAAAAGTTTGATTGTGAGATCTCATACAGTTATCTACAAAGCACCTCAAAAAAAGAAAATCCAATAAAATCAACAATATAACTACTGACCATCGCTAAAATCTCTCCTAATTCGCGGCTAAAATTAAACATCCTGAATGTGACCTTCCTATCGGTTTTATAAAATCAAAATGAGTTAACTATAAGTGAGGCTTTTACCTCACTCAAAAAACCGGGGAAAATTATGAAAAAAAAATGGATATTGTGCGGCCTACTCAGTAGCTTTGCCGCAAGTGCAACTGTTGACAATAGTCAAGCATTTAGAGTTCAACCTTATTTGCAAAATCCGGCCAATGACGCTATGACCATAATGTGGTTATCAAACGACAATGAGCCTGGTGAACTGACAGTATGGAAAAACAACACCACCAAAGAATATATTTCAGCACCTACGGAAGTTAAAGAACTCAGTTACTTTCCAACAGAAATTGAAAAGTATCGCGATCAACTGCCAAATATCAACGCGCCGTATATTCACAATGTTCGACTACTGAACTTAGATTCAGGAACAAAATACCAATACTCAGTCACTCAAAATGGTACCGTTTTTACCTCAACTTTTACCACACCGAGTAAAGAGGATAACGTACGATTTATTGTCTACTCAGATTCAGAGACAGAACCTGAATCAACGGGTAAAACACGTCGTTGGTCAGAACCGTTTGGTGATTTCAATAGGCAATATATCGTCGATCAAACAGTTGGATACCAGCAAAACCTTAAAGTCATTGCAGAGCGAAATCCCAATTTTATTGCCATTGCCGGTGACTTAGTTGAGTCAGGAAACGAGCAGCGAGACTGGGACGAGTTCTGGCGACATAACGCTGGAGAGCTGGGCAATGTTGCCTCTCAAGCACCACTGTTACCAGCCCTAGGTAACCATGAAAATTATCCGGGCCCTGACGGCGGTAAAAAAGAATATGTTGAAGAGTTTTCTGCTCAAGCCATTGCTCGTTACCAAGCCTATTTTGACGTACCTGATAACGGCAGCAAGCGAGCCGTATTTAAAGATCGTTACTATCGTGTTGATTACGGACCAATCACTTACATTTCTATTGATACTTCAGATGGTAAGAAAGATAAATCAGCTCAAGATACAAACTGGCGTCTAACTGGTATTAACGCACCTGATTTCAATCCAGGCTCCGAGCAATATCAATGGTTAGAAAAGCAACTAGCTGATGCTCAGAAACAAAGTCAATTTACCTTTGTTCAATTTCACCATATTCCATACTCAGTTGGCCCTCATGGCTTCCCAACTGGTAGCGGTGGTTTTGAAAATGGTCAAGATAATCAATCTGGTGTACCTGTTCGTATCCTAACTCCTTTGTTCAAGAAATATGACGTGAAAGCTGTCTTTGCCGGACATGATGAAATGTACGAGCACTCTGTGGTCGACGGCATCAACTTTTACGATATCGGCATTGGTGGTGATGGATTACGCGGGCCTTACTTTGGTAAAGACGGCAAGTATGATGTCAAGCTAGACAACCCTCATCAAGTCTTTCTTGCTCATTTAGATTCACCTGAAGTTTGGAAAGGAAAACAATTAGTTAGTGGTGGTAAACACTATGGTCACCTTGAAGTCAATGTCACTAAAAATTCCGCTGGTGATTGGACCGCAGAGATCTCGCCAGTTTATGTCTTCCCACTGATGGACAAGTCAGGCAACATAACTGGTTGGGAGAGACGAGTCTACGATGACGTTGTAAAACTGAAAAGATAACTCGTTGACTACTATATATATTAATTGCCAATAATAGATAGTGGCTCCCTCTTTTGGAAGCCACTTTTTACTCAATAAGCAACTTAATAATTGCTGATAAATTATACCATTCAATAATGAGAAACCTTCATTGACTTAATTGTTCAATAGAAAAAAGAGTTTCCAATACGAGTCAATGCTGCTCGATCGACGCTTCCTTAAGAAGAAACTTTAAGACCTAGTTTACGTACTTTGTTAGTACAAACGGGCTTGATATTGCATCCCCACCAATTACAAAGGTCAAAGAACCAAGATTAAATCACTGGAACAATCACGAACGGCTGTTCTAGTAACAATACACAAGCGCATTAAAAAGAGACTATCCTATGATTTCGCCACAAAAATCACCCCAATCCCCCCCAATACTAGAAGAGATGAAACCACAGCAGTGAGGGTGATTGGCTCGCCTAGTCCAATACTGCCTGCGGCAAACGCAATCACAGGCACCGCTAGTTGAGCCACAGAGGCCTGCAGGACGGAAATGTGCTTCATCACCTGATACCAAAGAACATAACCGAACCCCGAAGCAAAAATACCGGATAACAGCGCCCATATTGTTCCTTTAAGCGTAATACTATCGATACTCATCAACCATGGGCTTACCGCCAAAGCCAATACACTCGCAAGGACAAAACCGTGGGTAATCGCGACAGAAGCCACACCACTTTTTCTGCCGAGTAAGGTAAATACCGCCCAAAATACACCAGAAATAATCATCAATGCTGCAGAGCTTAGACTTGGCGCTTGCGCTGATGGCAGCATCAAAATCACAAAGCCTGATATCGCAATCGCAATACCAAACCACTCCGCTGATTTGAGACGGTTACCTGACCAAACATGGAATGCGACGAGAGTGAGCTGAACCATACCAAACAATATCAGCGCCCCTGTCCCGGTGCTGAGTTGGGTATAAGCGAAAGAAAAGCTCACTGCGTAACCAAATAAGGCTATTCCCGACCACCAGCTCAATCTGCTTTTGAAAAAAGAGGATTCCAGCTGACGTCGAAACAGTAAAATAATCGACAGAGTTATCGCCCCTGACACGAGTCTAATCAATGTAAACGAGCCAGGATCAATCGAGCCTTCCGCTAAGGCAAAACGGCAAAAAAAAGAATTGGCAGCAAACGCTATCAACGCGATAGGCAGAGTAAGTGAAGTCGGCATAAAAATCCTTGTAGTCTAGGCGATGAGTATAGCTAAGCCATACCATTCGGATAGCTCGAATGCTTCTGATTGATTCGAAATAAATCTATGAAAGATAACGTTGGATTAAAAAACTCAAAGCCGCCTAAATCAGCGGCTTTGATTAGCGTTAAGTCACGTTGTCAGAGGTGAGAATCTAGATAGCGCTGCGCTTCTTCACGCCCCATGTATTTACCCAAAGTTCGCGCAGGCACAGAGGTGAGATCAACCACAATCAACCCATCTAGCGCGAAGTTAAATGCAGGATCAACGTTAAAACAGACCAGTTTACCGTTCATGCCTAGGTATTGTCTTAGCAACACGGGGAGCCCCATACCTTGCTCTAAGCGACTAAGCACTTTGGACAGCAAAGGGAGTTTTGATAATGAGCTAAGCATATCCGGTCGCCAAAATTCTTGGCCGCTTTTCTCTAACGGCGTAGTGGGTGTGACCAGCTTGGCTTTCTCATCATCGTAGTAATGAACAGACATCACTGACGCAATCAGCTGCCGAGCTACTGGGCTGTAGTCATTGCTGATGCTAACGGGGCCAAACAAATGAGTATATTTAGGGTTACTTTCAACAAAGCGAGCAATCCCTTTCCACAATAACAATAGAGAATGCATGTTACGTTGATATGCAGGCGCGACCACCGAGCGTCCTAGTTCTATAGACTGGCCTAAGGTGCCGATAAACGCTTCATCATAATTGAATAAGCTCGTGGAATAGAGCGCATCCAATCCGCCTTTTGCTATCAACTCATCGACAAGCCCAAGCCTATAAGCGCCGACTAAGTCACGGTTAGTTCGATTCCAAACAAACAGCTGATGATAATGAGGATCGAACTTATCAAGATCGCAACTTAGACCGCTGCCCTCACCCACTTCTCGAAAACTAACTTCACGAACGCGGCCAATTTCTCGCATCATGTTCGGCATTGCTGGCGTTGGTACGCAGTAAACCTCAAAATCACCTTGTTGCAATAACTGGTACTCACCCAAGCCAGCCAACTCACGTTCCAAAACATCAACCGCAACAGGATCAATGATCGGTGCGAGTGTATCGCTCTGTTCGATCACGGCTTGCTCACTTGCCACACTGCCCATTAAGTAGGTATTGAGGCGGAAATATTGGGTGATCTCTTGCTCGCTACTGAAGTCTTTTATCTCGTTATAAGGAATCGGATTACCAACGGAAACAGAAATAGTCTCACCCGATTTATTCAGTAGCTCTCTACCCAATAACGCCGTTCTAAGCAGTGGATGAATACGACCTGCCTGATAGAACAATTTGCTGTTCATACCGTTAATGAAAATCGGTACTGTGGTGGCTTCTGCCTGTTTAACAAACTTCGCCACCGACTGACTCCAGACATTATCAGTGATCTTATTCTCGTGAGCTTGCCAGGTAGATACTTCACCAGCCGGGAAGATGATCAACACGCCGCCTTCTTTAAGATGCTGATTGGCCTGTTTGATGGCGCGGCGATTGGTGCGCCTAGCTTGCTCTCCACCAAACACATTCACACCTATAAACAGCTCATCGAGCTCTGGAATACGCTTAAGTAGTTCATTTGCCAGCACTTTGACATCTTTGCGCACTTTAGAAACCAATGAGGCGAGAATAATCCCTTCAATACCGCCAAATGGATGGTTAGCCACAATTAACGTCGAGCCTTCGCTCGGTACATTATCAATCGAACCATGATCCACTTGATACTGAGTACCAATGCGAGCGAGCGTCTCCTGCATGAATTCGAAACTATCTTCGGGAAGCGCATCTTGTCGATAAAGGCTATCAAGAGTGGATAGGCCTGTCGCCCATTCAACAATCGACTCACCAATACCAAACGGGGTTTTACGAGGTAAACGAAAAGGGCTATCAATCATACTGAACTCCTTTGATAAATGCGCAGAAGAGCAGGTTATTACCCCCCTGTATCAAGTTTGAAAGGCGACACTTCATCAGTGATTCCTTGTTATTTGATCAGATTTGGCCAGTTTTTATCCGCAGCAGAAATATGCCCTGTGCGGTCTTGATCCCACCACTCTTTCACCTCAGCGTTGTAGTTGAGGTAGAGCTTGCCATCGACGATTGCCCACTGTTTTGGATCTGCAGAAGCAAAGTCATTCTTCTCTGAGATTGCCCAAGCGCAGTAGCCGCCATATTGCGGAGCGTAACGGTTAGGATCGGCATTAAACTTATCTAGGTTTTCTTGCGACGAGAAATACCAATCCGCGCCTTTGTATTTCACCTGCCACTGGCTATCGCCTTCAACTGGCTTTCCTTGTGTAAAGTAGGCAACCGTATCGTAGCCATCCAAAGCCTTGTTGCTGAAAAAGCCGGTATAGATTTCATCTTCAGCAAAAACGGGCAAGCTCATTAGCAAGGTAATAAATAGGGCAAATAACTTTTTCATTTAAAAACTCCTTGTTCCACGACATCTGTTCTCATGCAGCTCACCGTGGTTTGAAAATCAACGTTACGTTGGTCATCGATAGACTTGTAATTCATCTCTTGTTTAGTAGGAGACACGATGACTGAGGTAAAACTTACCGTTCGCGCGTCATTTCTCACCATTAAAGGCGAAAGATTAGGGTGCGCTTCGTCGAAGCTTTGATGGAATCGATGGCCAATCTCGTGGTTCGGTATGCTTGTCACCAGCTGATTGAACAGACCCAATCGATATTGACGAGCTTGCTCAAAATGAAGCGCCGCAGAAACCAAAGGTGCACTGGCATGAGAGCGATTGAGCTGGTTGCCATCCCAAGTCCATAGCACCGTCTCATTGGCAGAGCGTCGGGTATCAAACGACACCACAGTAAACGGCGCGAAGACACTTAGATCCATGGCTAACAATCGACTATCAACAGCCTGACTAGAACGGCTGCTCGCTAGGCGCTTGATGATTTGGCCTCGGCTAACCAAATCCCCACTTGGCACCTTTCCTTGATAGAAGTTCAGCAAGCAGACGGTCACGCCAAACTCATTGGTTACCAACCAACTGCCACCACCCACAGGGTCGATGGGCATGACACAATGCACTTCATCAATCAGTAAGCTTTGCGGCTCAATCGCAGGTAAACGCGAGCGCTGCTCATCACGGTTGAAATAGACTTCATAGTGACTATTGCCGTGATAAACCCAAGATAATGTACACATACGCTACTGAGCCCTTTGATAAGTCGCGGTCGTAGGTGCAACGCCAAAACGACTGTCCGATTCCACGCCTCGAATTGATGCCACCACTTTCGCCATCGCAAAGTGGTGCGTCGCGTGTAGTGCAGCAAAAGTCAGCTCTCGTACAAATGTCGATGAAACCTCTTCAACATGAGTTTGTGAAAGCATCACTTCCGTTTCCACCGCCACCACTTGGTGAAGTTCACTGTTGGGCAGTTCAAACAACCATTCAATCAGCTCGGTAATTTCTTGCTTTGCCACTTCTAAGCTGCGCTCGACCTGATGGCCGCGACGACGAACGTTGTAGTCAATTCGGCTTGGATCGAGTCGAATGGCATGAAACAGATCAAGCCAATGGCGAAAGTGCTCACCAATCGAGCTACTGACATGTGGTTGAGCAATATAGACGTAATCCTCTGGCTGTAAATTATCTAAAAATTCATAACCTTGGTTTAAGGTTTCAATACAACCAACCACCGCTTGTGAAGTTTGAGTTTGCGCTGTGGGTACAACACGAGTAAGAGTTTTTGTCATTTTAACGTCTTCCTAATTAGCGCATTAATCGGTCATCGGATATTGCTGTGTCAGTAATTTTTCTTCTCGCCATGCACTTAGCAGTGAGCCTAAGGTTGGCGAGTTATGACCTTGCTTTTTATGCTTGGCTCCAATTTGGTACAGCAAACGATATTGCTTAAGCAGCGTAGAAAAGATATGGCTTAACGGAGTATCACTATCCCAGATATGGGCGGCTTCACTGCTGGCACCATTAATCTCCAAAATATCGAAATGCTCCCCTGTCATCAGAGATTGAATATCGCGAAACTTGATATCTAAGCGACCATAGTGAAAGCCTGAAAACTCACCCAGTACTTCATCTAACTTTTGCTCAAGCTGCTGAGTGATAAATTGGTTACCATCACGGAAAATCGCGCCACGGGAATGACTCCCCGCAAACGCCAATTGGAACTCATCCTGAGCTGGGATCACCGCATCTAGCTGATCGATATGACGAGGAAGGTACAAATGCTGCAATTTGCCTGCGCGAGGGCAGTTTTCTATTAACTGTCGTAACGTCGACTTGCCATCGCCAATAACACGAGGCGAGTATTTCAATGTGATGGAGATGATTTTTCCGCGCGCCTCACCCGGTTGCCTGACATAAAACACACCAGCTTCTGCGCTATACGGCGACTTTTCTTGCAGCAAAAAACGGCCCGATGATGGAAACGTTTCAATGTAGTCGTGCAATTGCAGCTCCGATTGAATTAATTTCACCCCGACGCCACGACAACCTAAATCAGGTTTCGCCACCAGCGGATAGCCAAGACCAGCATCTTGCAAACGCACTTTCACCGACTCAAAGCTCATTTCTGTCCCATCGCTGGGCTTAGTGAGCGTGATGAAGGGTAAGATCCAACCATTAGTATGCGGACCAGCAGAGGTGAAAATATCATGCTTAGATTCACCCACCATGCCACTCAGTTTAATGGCTGGATTGGCGATCAAAGGCAATGCCCAATCCCGATGAAACAGACTCAATGCTGCGCTTTGAACAACGACTGGCGTATAAAAAAACCAAGCAGGTAAAAATTCAAACGGCGAGATAACTCGTTTAGGTTCACGAAGCACTGGCATTCCAGCATTCACTTTTCCTTGTGGGATCATCTCAACGTTAGCGAGCTGCGTCATACGCTCCCCTTAACACTGTTTTTGTAATGAATTTATTCAGCAACCACATCAGGCATAAACCCACCGGAATGAGTAACCAACCGTGTTGGGTTTGTTGAAGCCACTGCGCACTGCCAATTTGAAAAAATGAGCCAAAGACCAACGCAGTCCACAGGCCTGTTGCGGTCAATACGGCAATAAAAAATTGAGTTTTGGCGACATCAAGAAACCCGCTGAGCGTAAAACCCACCGTTCTGAGCCCCGGAATAAAGCGGACGATAAAAAGAGTGGCAAATGCTCTTCGGTGCAGTTGGCGTTTCATTTGTCTTGCTCGTTGATAGCGGAACAAGCGATAACGCAAAAAACGAAATCGCTGCGCCGCTTTACCAAGGAAATACAAACCAAAATCACCACTACTAATACCGATAAAAATCGCCATTAAAGCTAGGCTTGTCGGCATAACCTGTTCGACAGCCAAGGTAGCCGCCGTAACAATAGCCAAATCTTCAAGCAAGTAAGAAAGCAGGATAACGCCAATAAATAACATTGCGATGGAGACATCACCTTGAAACAACCAAGTTTCAACTGTCACCGCTAGTTCCATCATAAATCGTCCTTTACCACCCTAAAAAGCCCCATACACTGCTTGTGTAATTCGCCGCACTTTCATACATCGTGAATATAGAGATAGAGAAAAAACGATAAAAATTTCACCAATGAGAATATTTGTTTGTCACTTGAACCTAACCAATTGCCGTGTAAGGATAAAAATTAACGTTAACAAGGAAGTTAAGAGCACCATGCAATCTCTGACATTAGCTCAAGCACAAAAGCTGGCACTACTCTCACAAGCTCTACCTAGCGGAATCACCAAAGGCACTGCTTACGACAAAGCCCTAGCCACCTTTGAGCAATTGGGTTATATCCAGATTGATACGATATCTGTGGTGCAGCGGGCCCATCATCATACCTTGTGGAGTCGCAACCCAAGTTATCGCCCGGAACTATTAGATAAGTTGGTTGCAGATAAAAAAGTGTTCGAATACTGGTCTCACGCAGCTGCCTATTTACCGATGAGTAATTACCGCTTTAGCTTGCCAAGAAAGGCAGCAATTAAATCGGGAACACAGCGCCATTGGTACTGCCAAGATAAAGCATTGATGGCCAGCGTTTTACAGCGAATTGATGATGAAGGGCCGCTAATGGCCAAAGACTTTGAATCGGCCAACCATAAAACGGATGGCTGGCACAGCAAACCAACCAAACGCGCTCTTGAAAACCTCTACATGCAGGGTGATTTGATGATCTCTGAGCGACGGGGCTTTCATAAAGTCTATGACCTGACTTCTCGCGTCTTACCCTCTGATGTTGATCGCTCAATGCCTTGTGAACAAGAGCTGGGCCAGTTTTTGGTTATGAACTACCTTAAAGCACACGGCTTTGGCACCGTCAGCGAGATCATATATCAACTCAAAGATGTCAAAGCCCATGTTCAACAAGCGATAGCTGAATTGCTCGCTATAGGTAGGATTGAAAATGTCACGATTGGCGGTGAACAATACATCGCCTCTTGCCAAGCTTTGCAACAGTTAGAAAAACGCCTCAACCGCAAGCAAGTCAAAATCCTCTCTCCTTTCGATAACCTACTCATTCAACGAAAGCGAACCAACGCCATCTTCAAGTTTAATTATCTTATTGAGTGCTATGTACCAGAAGCAAAACGCCAGTATGGTTATTTCTCTTTGCCGATTATTTGGGGTGGGAAACTGGTCGCTCGCGCAGACTGTAAAGTCGATAAAAATGCCTCAATCCTCAATGTATTGCACTTATGCTTAGAGTCTTCACTAACAGAGCGAAGTGCATTCTTAACGGCTCTGGAAGAAGAATTACACGCTTTTAGCCAATTTAATGGATGTGAGAAATTTGCGATCCAGCGTATATCAGACAATCCAAACTAATCACATTTACCTCTTTACCCTACAACGAACCACTTCTATAATTTGAACTGACGTTCAAGAGATATTTAGAGTGATTCAAAGTGGGAAAAGCAGCAAAATTCGACCGCGAACAGGTCATCAATAAAGCCACTAATTTATATTGGCAAAAAGGGTTTCACGGTACATCAATGCGTAATTTGCAAGATGTGATCGACATGCGACCAGGCAGTATTTACGCGGCGTTTGGTAGTAAAGATGGGCTATTTAAAGAGAGCCTACATAACTATACTCGCAGCGGCATTGAGCATTTAGCAAACTGCCAAGCTGAAACAAATTCACCACTCAGCGCTTTAAAACTGTTTATGAAGCAAGTTGTGATCACCTCTCAAGTCGACGCTCCTAACGGCATGTGTATGCTAGCGAAAAGCATTGCAGAGTTAACAGACGAACAAGCAGAGTTGCTTGCCGAGGCAAAACGTTGTTTTCAGAGAATGGAACAAGAGTTTGCTCGCGTCATCGCAGAGGCTCAAGCGGAAGGCGAAGTGAGCAAAGAGAAAGATCCCGCGATTTTAGCAAGGTATGTGCAAGTTCAGATTTCTGGCTTACGAACCTACGCAAAAGCAAATAATAGTGACACACCACTTGAAGAAATGATCGAAGACGTATTTAATCACCACCCGTTTTAGCCTCTAGCCACTTCTAGGAACATAAATGCCTTCTGCGAACTCTGTGATCGTACTCGACTTCGAGACGACAGGCTTATCACCAAACATGGGTGATCGAGCAATCGAAATTGGTGCAGTCAAACTCGTCGACGGCGAAGTCGTTGATACCTTTCAACAGCTCATGAATCCCGGCTTTCGAGTCAGTTCATTCATTGAAAGCTACACCGGTATCACAAATAATATGCTCACCCACGCTCCTTGCTGTGAAGAAGTGATGGCCGAGTTCGCCGAGTTTATTCAAGGCGAAAACCTCGTCGCACATAACGCTTCTTTCGATAAACGTTTCCTTGATGACGAGCTTGAGCGTATCAATGCCAATTACAGTGGCGAGTTCGCCTGCTCATTATTAGTCTCTCGACGTCTTAACCAACAAGCGCCAAGCCATAAGCTAGGTGATTTGGTTCGTCACATGAACATAGATAATGATGGTGTGTTTCACCGAGCGTTGGCCGATGCACAAATGACGGCAAAACTATGGATGCTTATGGTGAGCGACTTAGAGCAGCGAGGCATAGATTTACCAAGCTTTGCTCTTATGCAAAAAATCGGCAAAACCAGCAAAGCCGCAGTCGAAAAGCTACTTGCTTCTCAGTGAGGTAGAAATGCCAAATCACTATACTACGCGACCAGCCAATCAAGCCGATTTTGATTTTCTTTACCAGCTAAAGAAAGCCGCAGAATTCGACGCGATTAAAGCTGTTTTTGGTTGGGATGAGAGCATTCAAAAACAGATCCATCAAGAAGAGTGGCAGCAGGATCAACCCACTATCATTGAGCTAGATGGCAAGGCGGTTGGCAGCTATTTGATTCAACACCATTGCGATCACCTCTACTTTGGCCGATTTTTCTTGCTGCCGGAATTCCACGGTCAAGGGATTGGTAGCCAAGTGATGAACGCAGTGGTGCAACAAGCTGAGCAATTGAATCTGCCCATTAAACTCTGTTACTTGCAAGGTAACCGCGTCGGTTCGCTCTATCAACGATTTGGCTTTTCGATAACCTCTCAAGATACTCAATTTATCCATATGATCAGAAAGGCTCGTTGAGTATGAGCCAAACAGATATCCTACAAAAAATCGCTAGCTTCACCTCGATAGAGCAGGCATTGGATTACTTTGAGATAGGCTTCGATAGTAAATTTATTAATAAGCATCGAACCGAATTGGTCAAACGGTTCAATGGCTATCTAATTTTGGAAAAACCGGAAGATTGGTTTGCGGCAAGACGGGCACTGAAAAATGCCTACTGTAAGATTCAGCGCAGCCAGTTAGACAAACATACGCGCTCGGCATGTCGCGGCTGTACGACATGCCAACGCCGTTAAGCTTCTTGTTCTAAATCCTCATCTTCAAACATTGAGGTTAGCTTTATCTCATACTGATTGAATGTGAATATGCTTGGGCCATGAGTCCGCTTTGTCGTCACTTTTTCATCTCCGTATTGGACCGTAACGTGCGTGTACAATTTACCTTTTACTTCAACCGTGCTCTCTTCAAGCCCGACCGCCAACTCTTGTTCATTAGTTTCTTTGGCTAGCTTGGCTTTCTCAAGTTGTGCATTGGACTCTTGTTTAAGCTTTTCCAGCTCTATCTCTTGTTCTGGCGTACGTTCTGCTTTCGGCGTTTTCTTAAACTCCAGCTCTTTACGCACCACATTCATGGTCCCTTCTTGAGCTTGGGTGTATTGCTCTTTTAACTTTGTTTGGCGATCTCGATACATTTGGAAGCGAGCAAACGCTTCAACCATAGTAATCGTGTCCCCTTCAACACCGAGCTCAACGCAGGTAATCTTGCCACCCACTTTAGTGTGCCCACCACTTAATGTGCCGTGCTTTTCTGCTGCATCGACAATCACGAGATCGTGAGCGCAACGAACTTCGCTATTCATGCAGTGAACATTGAGATGAATATCGCCACCAGCTTGAAGTTCGCAGAACTGAGCATAGTTGGCGCTGATAGTACCGCCTGACTTAACGATACAACTGCGCGGCTCACCTTCCGAAACGTTATGTCCGATAATGCCTTTTGCTACTTGGATGTCACCTTGCGCTTGAACATCTGCCGATTCAATAAAGCCTCCAACGGTCACACTGCCAGTCGCTCTCACCACCATATCAGATTCAATATCACCAAGAACGACAACATTGCCTTTAAACTTAACGTGACCAGTTGCGACACCGATTGTCGGCAAACAAAGCGCGTCCGTCACTTCAACGCCACGCTCCTTAATGACCGGCATGCCCGACACAGTCGCGATCAATAAATTGGGATTCTGAGGGGAAACGGCAGAGCCTGTCCCTTCTTTTAAGACAGCATCTTTACCAGGCTTCGGCGGAATAATACGGCCTTGAACCGTCATGCCAGGTTCACCTTTAGTAGCCGGTACACGTTTCATTAAAGGGTCATTTTCAGAGACATTAATGGTTTCGCCCAAATTGAGCATATCCACTTTGCCATTCTCTTCTTTTGGCGCTAAAACTTGCTTCGATGGGTCTTCGACCAGAGCAATAAACTTAGCATCTTGGCCTTGAATGGGATCTTTGCCTTTTGCGACTGGTTGAGAATAGGTTTCACCAGCTTTAAGTTGATGGCTCATAATCAACACTTTTTTAAGTGCCAATTTATTGATGCCCTTAGTGACGCGAGATTGGGCCAACGCTTGAACAATCTGCGGCCCCTTGAGTGGCTTTCCTTTGTAGGCACCGGTAACGACCATGCTGGCTAACATGTCATGTTCGGAAAGAACTACTTCGACTGTCGCATCACGAACTTCAGCGATTACAACACCGGAATAGGCCTCTCCGCTGCTCTCTTTAGCTAAGTTAATAAAGCGCGTGACACTTTCATCTAACAAACAAAATTCCGCAGCACCGATTGCCGCCAGCGCTTCATCCAGCCCACGAGTTTCAAAATTTTTATCAACCGTAATCTCCGGTGACAGCTTAGCAATCACCGCTCGATTATCTTCAGATAAAGCAACAAATTTATCCCACATGTACAATCAGCCTACAAAACTACCTACCTTTGAGTGTATGCAATTTACTCGCCTAGCTGTATCACAAGTGTGACAAATTAGAGCGTAGGTCACTTTATACAAGCTTTTTACACTGTAAATCTTTTAAGCCGACGATGGAAAGTGATGCTCATCATTTAGTGCATAAACGGCCGTTACGCAGCAGCCTTTTTTTGAATACTCTAATGAACGACAGAGCTCACGTGTTAGAAGGATCCCGCGCCCATAACTAAGAGATTCATCATCAACATTGACTGAGTGCTGATAGTCAAAACCTTTACCATTGTGCTCCAACACCATGATCAATTGTTCTTCATCTGGGTGATAATCTATCGTTAGTTTTATCCAAGCTTTCTCATCGAGCTGTTTCAGCCGCTCTTCACGCATTTGATAGAATAAAAAGAACCCATCTGACTGCTCTTTTATCGACGAATCTAAATCCAGTAATCCATGCTCAATTGCATTGGCAAATAACTCAGATAAAACAGAGCAAACGAGATCAAGATGAGCACCATTGAATAAAATGCCCGTCAAAAACTGCCTAATCTCTATCATGATATTGATGTTTTTCAATACGCTAGCAGGAAAGTTCAACGTTGAACTCATTGGCATTTTGCTTAGATTAGTCTGGTTCATCCCGTAAATAGGATCATGAGAGTTAGAAATTGGAAACTTCATCGACAAAATGGAAAGGTCATCGCCCACGGTTTTATGAGCAAACTTTCTGACCGATTCATATAAAATTGGAATGATTGGCTTTTTACTGGCCAGCGCTTCTTCTAAACGCTCAGGGCCAAACTGTTCACCATCTCGATTACACGCCTCTATAACTCCGTCGGTATAGCAAATGATTTGCTGATCGGGTTCGAGCTTCATGTGTACTAAATCAGTCTCAAATTCCCGCTGCTTCAACACACCTAAAGGCATATGACGAGAAACTAAACGGCGCTCTATCGTTCCATCCGGATTCATTAAGTAACCGTCAGGTAACCCACCTCCCCACCAAGAAACTTCAAATCCATTAGCTCGAATTTCAAATACGCTAGCAGCCAGCATCATTCCCATAGGCAAGAAACGTACTAATGCGTCATTTACTTCTGTGACAATTTCTCCAAGCGACATCCCTTTCGCTGCCATAGAAAAAAACGCCCTTGTCGCGGGAATAGCCGAAATGGCGGCGGGTAATCCATGCCCTGTGGCGTCTGCAATCATGACATAAACACCACCATGAGGGCGATTTGCCACAACAATCAGATCACCATTAAAGACCGTCGAGGGTGTAGAAATGTAATTGATACCATAGATATTTTTAACCTGAGAGCTCATCTCTTCCATTAAGTTGGAAAAAATGGACTCGGCAATCGCATAGTCATAACGCACTTGTTCGTGAAACTGACGCAATTCGTCTCGTTGAGTGGTCACTTCATTGTGCATACGAACAATACGGTAGTGCGCTTGTACCTTTGCTAATAAGATACTGCGCTCTACCGGTTTGAGAATAAAATCGTCACCGTAATTCAAACAACGCTCAAACGAGGCGTGATCATCTAAAACCGTCAGGAATATGATAGGAATATGAAGCTTAGGAAACGCTTCACGGATCTCTTTTGCTGTTGTAAAACCATCTTTAATCGGCATCATCACATCAAGCAGGATAATATCGGGCAACGACTCCATACGCTCCATTGCCTGAACCACACCTTGACCGTTTTCAAACACCGTAACTTGCTGCGCAAGGTGACCAAGCATGAATCGACACAACTCGCGATTCGTCGCATGATCATCCACTATCATTACATGCATAGCCGCTCCTTGAGTTCTACTCTATCGAGAACTTCTTATCGAACCTGGAGATAGTTAATATCTTACGAACCTGTGGCAAGGTATTCGTTATGCGAATCATGCCATCGTCTTGCTCTAAATAACTGTGCATATTGAGCAGCATTCCCAAGCCCGCACTATCGATATAGTCCACCTTCCTTAAATCAATTGTGTATCGGTAATCTCTTTTATCGGAGTAACAGCGACGAAAGTCCTGTACCAAATTAAAGCCAAATGCTCCTTCTATTAAGATAGTGATGTGTCGAGAACCCGAGTCAACTTGTGCTTCTACTGTCATATTTGATTCCTTAGCCATGCGTTAAGTCGTTAGAAAAGCTCCACTTCTCCTTCCTCTATACTGGATTGAGAAGCTGCCGGGCCTTCGCGGTCATGAATCTGTTGTGATAAGTCGGCAATAGTTTGTATAAAGCTCGCATTATCTAAACCATCATCAACCCATTGTTCACACGCCCTAGAGATTTCATTCAAATAAGCCACTGTCTGCTTAGCGTAATCCCCTTGCTGAACAATGATGTCTGCAAATTGCAGTGCTCGAATACCGTTATCCACTTGGACATGAAGTTTCTCGCCACTCTCACTGATTTTCTGCACTTCATGTTCAATTGAGATATTGACGCGTTGAACACCTCTAAGCATGTCATCGACTTTTTCTTTTGACTCGATCGCCTCTGTCATATCAATCGATGCCATTTCACCAACGGTTTTATTGGCTTCACGTACCGTTCTTTGCGCGATGTTGATCTCTTGCTCTATTTGGCTGTTCAAATCCGATGCTTTCACCGATAAGTTACGCACCTCTTGTGCCACCACGGCAAATCCTCGGCCGGCATCACCAGCACGCGCCGCTTCTATCGCCGCATTTAGAGCAAGTAAATTGGTCTGTTCCGATAGGCCTCTCACTTGCTCCAACAATTTAAATACCGCATCCAACTTATCTGACATATCGTGAATACTATGAACCGCAGAAATACTCTTCTCTGAGACGTTAACTAAGGTATCAACAAAGTTTCGGATGATAGCTTCTGTTTTTGGCAAGACTTGACTGATGTCAGTCTCGCTATCATTTTGGCCCAATAAGTTATCGACCAATTCAGTGGTGATCTGACTTTGCCCTTGCGCGAGTTTCTGTAATTCAAAATAGCTTTCATTCAGTGTCTCAACAGACTCATCCACCACACTTCGTTGATGATCCAACGGTTCGTGTAATTGAGTCGCGATTTTTTGCAACAGTGGGCCTATCTCATGAGAGGCGGATTGAAACGACTCGCTCTCGACTGGTTTATCATGCACCTTCGGCTCTTCAAGTTCCGGCTCTATATCAATCGGGACAACGCCACGAGGAAAGACAAACCAAGGGATTGCAGCAGCCGTAATCATCGAGATCACCATCATTACGGTGGATGCTTGGCTAACGGCGTAACTAAGCAGTATCACTTGAAAGACAACGGCGACAAAGTATCTAGGTTTGATGGAAATACGTTTTTTATTCATAGTGCATTCCTTGCTCATCCGCCATCCGTTATTTACTGGCACTTAAATAATGACAAATCTGTTCTGGGACTTTATTCAATGACACCACCGACTGAGCGGCGTTAAGCTCGACTGCGACACGAGGCATCCCCCAGACCACCGACGAAGCTTGATCTTGGGCGATAGTGTTCGCGCCTTTCTCTTTCATTCCGAGCATTCCACGTGCACCATCCTGACCCATACCGGTAAGAAGAACGCCAATCGCTTTACTACCAACGGTTTCTGATACCGTATCAAACATGACATCCACCGATGGTTTATGTCGATTTACAGCTGGTCTATCATCCAATTGGCAGTAAAGATGAGCCCCTCTTTTTACCACCACTAAATGTTTATCTCCGGGTGCTAAATAAGCGCAGCCATTGACCAAAGGCGCACGATTTACACCCAGTTCTTTAACGGTAATCGCTGAGCTATCATCTAGGCGCTGAGCAAATGAACCAGAGAACATGGCACTGATATGCTGGGTGATAATGATCGGCGGCAATCCCGCGGGTAAAGCCGACAGCACTTGCTTGACGGCTTCCGTTCCGCCCGTTGATGCACCTATCGCGATCAATTCAACATGGGTTTTCTCAGGAACGGAAATCGCTCCGACTTTCTCTTCACTTTTTGATGTCCTCGACTGATTGACGTTTGCGCCTGCGGCTATCTTAATTTTCTCGTTGATCTGAGACTTATAGTTCACCATCTCTGCGGTACAATCGACCGAGGGTTTGGGGAAATAGTCGATAGCACCATACTCTAATGCCGCAAGTGTCGCGTCCGTCCCGTGCTGAGTTAACGTCGAAATCATGATCACTGGCATTGGGCGTAAACGCATTAGATTCTTAAGAAACTGAACCCCATTCATTTTTGGCATTTCAACATCTAGCGTGATCACGTCAGGATTATGTAATTTGATCATCTCTCGTGCTTGATAAGGATCTTCAGCAGTGGCGATCACTTCAAGATCCGGATCTGAGCTGATCAACTGTTCTAGCAATGCCCTAAAGACAGGAGAATCATCGACAACAAGTACTTTGATCTTTTTCATTAGAATAGCTCCACATCATCATCATGTTTCCGATGACTCTCTTTATCCAACTGACTGGCGTATTTTTCTTCTTGGTGCTGTAAGTGATGAACTTCGGTAAATGGAATTCGCTTAAGCCACGCTTTTCCAGTTAATGGGTCAAACATCACTTTCCTTGGCTCTAAGCCCCCAAGGTCTTGGGCAACAATCTTTAAGTGTTCTTGCTCTGCGTAATTCAGAACAAAAACCACGTTCTTTTCACCAATCATTGAGCTACGCCCCAACATTTGAGCTCCACCAAACAATTTAAATTGAAGGTTTTCTCGACTTGCACCGCGGTCAATCAAGGAGTTCAGCAACATTTCCATGGCATGTGTCCCGTAACGTGATGCGGTTGAAACAAGTGAATTGGGTTGCCAACTCTTTACTTGATTAGGGTTATCAAACGGCAGTAAAAAATGGTTCATCCCACCCACACCTACATCATCATCCCATGCGCAAGCGGCAATGCATGAGCCTAAACCGGTTGCAATGATTTCATCTTTGTTTTGGGTGCAATAGAGCCCACCAGGAAGAACTTTAATGATGTGTTTTTCCTTTTGAGGATGATAAAAACGATTAAAGTGGCTGTTTTTATGCCTTGGTTGGTGCTCTCTTACCGCAATCATAATGAACCTATTTTTTTACATATATGGTGTGACCTAAATGATGAAAGAGGTTTAAGTGCCCTGGCATACTTTCAGAGTGGCCAATAAACAACACTCCATTAGGTTTTAACTGCTGATAGAAACGCTCTATCAACTCTGTTTGGGTCTTTTTATCAAAATAAATCATGACATTACGGCAAGAGATCAAATCAAATTCATGTTCAAAAGGCCAAGCTTGAAGCAAGTTCAATTGCTGAAACTGGATTTGGTTTTGCAATCCATGGCGTATTTTGATCTTTCCTTGTTGAGCCCCGACCCCTTTCACAAAACAAGGTTTTAGATATTTAACTGGAATCGCATCAATCGCTTCATCGCTATATATCCCTTGCTTTGCCGTCTCCAATACCTTGGTATCAAGATCTGTCGCGGTTATATTCACATAATCAAATAGCTCAAACGCATGCGCATGATGCAAAGAAGACGCAAAACTGTATGGCTCTTCTCCCGTCGAGCAGCCCGCGGACCAAATATTGATCCGGCGGTTCTTTTGCTGTTGCCACTCTGAAATAAGGACTTTTTCCAAAAATTCGAAGTGGTGATACTCGCGGAAGAACTGAGTCTTGTTCGTCGTTAAGCAGTTAATAAAACGCGCTTGTTCATGGCTGTCTTGCTCAATACACTGCCGATACTCAGAAAACCGCTGTAAACCTAGTCTCCTCAGTTGACGACTAATGCGCCCGTAGACCATGGTTCTCTTACGATCTGAGAAATAAATGCCAGCATGCTTGTGCATAAACCATTGAATAAATTTGAAATCTTTATCTGTTAGTTCAAATTCCTGGTTGTCTGGCATTACGGGCTCAGCTTGAGCTAGAACTCTTCCCATTCGTCTCCATCCCCATCAAGCTTAAAACTTGAGTTCGCAACTTTTGGCGCTCGAATATCTCGGACTACGCCCTTTGATGGTGCTTGCTGCCCTTTAGAACTAAACGTCGTGACATTACTGTCCGTCGCAAAGAAGTTCATAAGATTCAGTAGTTCTTTGCCTTCATCCCTCAGAGATTGGCTTGCAGCCGACGTTTCTTCCACCAATGAAGCGTTTTGCTGCGTCATTTCGTCCATGGTTGCTACTGCTCGATTGATTTCATCGATGCCCGTTGATTGCTCTAGACTTGAAGAAGCAATTTGAGCAATCAAATCACTCACTTTCGCTACAGCCTCAACAATTTCATTCAAGGTTTCCCCTGATTCATCGACCAGTCTTGAACCTTCGTCGACTTTCTCAACACTGTCTTTAATAAGACCTTTGATTTCTTTAGCCGCGGCGGCACTACGTTGAGCAAGATTGCGAACCTCACCCGCGACCACAGCAAATCCTCGCCCTTGTTCTCCCGCCCTTGCAGCTTCTACGGCTGCGTTGAGTGCAAGCAAATTAGTTTGGAATGCAATTTCATCAATCACACCGATAATGTCAGCAATTTTCTTACTTGCGGAGTTGATTTCAGACATCGCAGAAACGACATGACCAACAACCTCTCCACCTTTGCTGGCTTTCTTACTCGCATCATCCGCTAAATCATTTGCACCTTTAGCATTGTCGGCGTTAAGACGAACGGTCGCTGTCATTTGCTCCATACTTGCAGCGGTTTCTTCAAGGTTCGACGCTTGTGCCTCGACACGCTGGCTTAGATCATTGTTCCCTTCAGCAATTTCTGTCGATGCTGTAGCAACCCGAGCAGATGAGTGAGTGATCTTCTCGACCATATTGCGTAGATTTACAATCGAGGTATTCACCGCATCCGATAGACGACCAAATTCACCTTGGTTGTCATCAGACATCGTACTGTTCAAATCGCCATCTGCGACTTGGCTCATCACATCGATACATTGGCCTAGTGGCGTTACCATGGTATCTAGCAAGTTGTTGATCCCATCCCCAAGCTCTTTCATAAATCCATTGTAGGCGCTGGTATCAATACGCTCACTAAGCTCACCATTAATGGCTCGTTGAATGAGTGCTTCGACTTGTCGCTGACCATCTTGTTGCTCGGTAATATCAACCCATTGAAGTGCAGGACCAATGTAGTTTCCTTGGCTGTCACGCATCGCAATACAGGTTAAGTTAAACTCAAGCGAGCCGACGGCAATGTTATTGGAAAATGGCAGCCTATCTGGATTTGCGATGATGTTACGCTGGTGGCTTGGATTCTTATGGAATACATCTATATTCTTGCCGATCAAATTACTCGCATCGAATCCTGGTAAAACATCTTGAAGATCCCGTTCTCGGCTTTTCAGTAGCGTGCTCAAAGAGGGATTGAGATAGGTAATAATGCCGTCTTTATTTGCCATCATCAGATTGGTTGTCATGCCTTCCACGGCAGAAGCCAGTCGACCAATTTCTTCTTCTTTCGCGCGTTCATGGGTCACATCTCGCCACTCAAGGGTATTGCCGATGTAATTACCTTGAGCATCATTGATAGCCGCGACATTCAGTTCGATCTTCAGATCGCCAATCGTAATATCGGTGCTGTAAGGCAAATTCGATTGATCCGCCAGTAGCTTACGTTGATGGGCAGGATTTCGGTGGAACTCATCAATACATCGCCCTATCAGCCACTCTTCGCTCGCAGAAAAACCCGACCAAACAGAGCGCAGTGTCGCTTCATGTTTTGCGAATAACGAAACGGTTTCTTTGTTGACGTAAGTAATCAAGAAATCACGATCAATCATCACCATTGCAGTCTGCGCTTGATCAACGGCAGCCTGAAGCCGAGTAATATTATTCTCGGTCTTGATCGCTTCAGTCACGTCTTTCCACTCAAGGGTATTGCCGACGTATTGCCCTTGAGCATCAATAATGGCACCGACATTCAGCTCTATCTTGACATCTTTAACGGTAATATTAGTGGTATAAGGTAGATTCGCGGGGGTTGATAACAACTGGCGTTGATGAGCCGGATTGACATGAAAACCATCAATGCAGTACCCCATTAGAAATTCTTCCGTTGCTCGAAAGTTTGGCCATACGGACTGAAATAGCGCTTCATGCTGTTTCAGCAACTCAATCGATTTTTTGTTGATGTAAGTAATATTGAAATCACGATCAATCATCATCAATGCTGTTTGCGCTGCATTCAAAGCCGAAAGGAGCTGCTCTTTTGATATTCCTTCATCTTCTTGTTCAAATTCTTGTGTCAACGTGTCCTGTGTTGGCGCTTCAAATGCCGTGACCGTCTCTGATTTCCTATTCCAAAATGCCATGAGCTACCTCTCATTGGTTCCGTACTGACGTGTAATAACAAGCGAATAAATTTTTTGGTGCTATACCCAACTTTCTTCTTGATTGGGTGCGACGAGCTGCGATACATCAAACAGCGCTTCTAAATGAATGAGGATTAGATGCCCGGCAGGCACCGAAGCAATACCTCGAACATAACTATGGTCGATATCTGCTGATACATGAGGTGGCGGTTTAATTTGCTCCTCACTCAATGGATACACTTCGGATACACCATCAACAATAATGCCTAATGGTTGTTTTTCTGCGTCGTTAAGAACAATAACAACCGTAGTCGCACCAACAACTGCAGGTGCCAAACCAAAACGCATTCTCAGATCGACGATGGGTACATATTCTCCTCGAATTTCTAATACGCCCTTCATGTAGTCTGGCGAATTAGGGATTTCTCGAACCGGGCTCCAGCCTCTTACTTCGCGAACATCAAGGATTGGGACTCCGTATTCATCGTCTGCAATGACAAAGCTTAGAAACTCTTCCGTTAGCATCATGCTGCTGTCCTTAAAATTCGTTCTATATTGAGAAGCTCTTCGGTGTCGAGCAGCGACATCACATGCTCACCCACATTGATCAAACCTTGTAAATAAGAGGTAACCTCGGAGTCACCGACGGGAGGATAAAGCTCATTGTCTCCTTGGCTTATCACATCACTGACCGCATCTACTACAAGCCCCATAAGCCTTTCACTTTCCTCCCCTGAAAAACGCAGCACAATTACGACTGTGGTAGGTAAGTATTCGCAACGCCCCACGTTGAAACGCGCGCGAAGATCAATCACAGGAACAATCATTCCTCTTAGATTGATGACACCCAATACATACTTAGGAGCGCGAGGAATTGGAGTCGGTTTTTCCCATACTCGAATCTCTTCAACATCTTTGATTTCGACGCCATATAATTCGCTAGCAAGTTCAAAACTTAAAAAGTCGGCACTCTCACTCACTTCTTCATTCACGTTTTGCAGCAAACTCTGAGCTTGTAGCTCAATATTTTTTTTCGATGAGTCGCTAAAATTGCCGTTGACCACTTCCGATTGCTGTTCCATTTGCCCCCCTAAGCCGCCAATCCTTTATGCGTGCTATCAGGCGCACGACTTAAAAATCCTGTAATTAGCCCCTGAATATCAAGAATGAGTGATACCGAACCATCTCCTAAAATAGTGGCACCAGAAATACCCGTGACTTTGCTGTAGTTAGATTCAAGGCTCTTAATCACGACCTGTTGTTGATCAAGTAACTCATCAATCAACAATCCAACTCGATTTCCGGCCGCTTCGACAAAACATAAAATTCGGCCATCTAACGAACCACTGCGGCCCATTTCAAGTTCTTCTTGTAGACGTAAGATCGGGATGTTTTCATCTCTTAGGCGATAGAGCTCAATGCCGCCTGAAGCAATTTTGATGCAACTGGAATCTATTTGAATCGATTCCACAATCGTCAGCAAAGGAATGACATACACTTCACCAGCAACTTTAACTAGCTGCCCATCAAGAATCGCTAATGTGAGTGGTAGGCTGATGGTAAACCGGCTTCCTTCCCCTAACTTAGAGTCGACTTCGATGTGCCCGCCCAACTCTTCAATGTTTCTGCGTACCACATCCATCCCTACCCCTCGCCCAGAAATATCTGAGACTTCTTCGGCGGTGGAAAAACCCGGAGCAAAGATAAGGTTCATGATCTGCTTTTCAGCGTACTCTTCCCTGCGCACATCCGATTCAAGTACCCCCTTTTCAACAGCTTTATTCCATAGCTTGTCGCAATTTAACCCTGCGCCGTCGTCACTGATTTCAATGACTATCGAACCACCTTGATGGTACGCATTGAGTTCAATGACCCCCATTTCAGGTTTTCCACTTTCTAACCGCTGAGCGGGGCTTTCAATACCATGGTCGATGCCATTTCTAACCAAGTGAACGAGCGGGTCAACAATACGTTCTAGCACTGTTTTATCGAGTTCGGTTTGTTCGCCTTGTATTTGCAGATCAACTTGTTTCTCTAAGCGACCAGATAAATCTCGAACTAAACGAGGGAAGCGGCTAAAGGCAAAACTCATCGGTAGCATGCGAATATTAAGTACGTTTTCTTGAAGGTCTTTACTGTTTTGAAGAAGTTGGTCTAACCCTGCTTTCAGTTTTTCCAACTTATCTATGGTGAAGTCATGGCCGATTTCCGTCAGCATAGATTGGGTGATGACCAGCTCACCAACCAAATTAATGAGACTATCGACTTTATCGATATCAACCCGAATAGAGCTAACGCTAGATTCCGCTTTAGCGACCTTATTGAATTTTGCTGGTGGATGTTTATCTACGGTTGTTAGTGTTTGAGACGTGGTTGACTCAGCTTCTACTGCCTCATCAATACGATCTATCTGGTTTGCATTTGAAGCCTGTTCGACGAACAAATCACACTCATCTTCAACCCATTCAAATATTTCACGAATCGCCTTTTCTGAAATATCCCCACTAAGGGTCGCATGCCAACTGATGTAGCAAAGCTCCGCTTCTATGTCATCAATATCAGGTAGCTTAGTCAGTTGTGCGGTAATCTTACTGTTGAGGTCGAGCTCTTTGAGTTCACGTAGAATTCTCAGAGGGTCATTACCACTAAAAAATATTTCTTGATGAGGAATAAACGAGACAGACCAATCTGATGGTTGTTCTGCGATAGGCTCAGCCTGTGATGGCTCTGTTGTGTTAGATTCACTATCCGTAGGCGCAACGCCAAGTAATTGATGAAGAGCTTCAACAACCTCAGCTAACAGTGACTTATTCACTTCACTATCTGACTCGTAACTTTCTAGCATGCTAGTGATGCAATCACCGCTTTTCAGTAGCAGGTCGATAGTTTCAGCTGTTAAGGTTCGTTCTCCATTTCTAACCAAATCTAAGTAAGCTTCGACGTGATGGGTAAACTCACTGATGTCGAGCAAGTTGAACGTGGCGGCACCACCTTTAATCGAATGCGCAGCGCGAAAAATCGTATTAATCGATTCTTCATCTATTTGGTTAGGATCTAAGTTGAGTAGAACATCTTCAAGCACTTCAAGGTTTTCACGACACTCCTCGTAAAACATTTTACGCAACTGTTCCATGTCTAAAGCCATAACTCTTCCTTACCAGTGACGTTGTTAGCGAATAGCAAATTGTTTTTATTATCCGGTATCAGTTAGCACTGATCCGAGCCGCTATTGCTTAATTCATACTACGCGTTTCAATGTTTTTAGTAGCGTATCTGGATTGAACGGTTTAACTAGCCACCCCGTTGCTCCAGCCGATTTACCTTGTTGTTTTTTGTCTGTGCTTGTCTCAGTCGTTAGCATGAGTATTGGAATAAACTTATATTGTGGTTTTTCACGTAGAGCTTTAACCAATTCAAACCCACCCATATTTGGCATATTGACGTCAGAAATAACGACATCAAACTTTGTTCCGGTAATCTTGCTCAATGCGTCTCTTCCATCATTGGCCGTTTCTACGTCATAACCTGCATCACGTAAGGTGTGGCTCACCATTTGGCGGATTGAAACGGAATCATCCACAGCTAGAATTTTTGTCATAGCACTCTTCTCCAAAGTCACAATTCCATTCGATCTGCTCTCTTAGCCCTAAGGTTGTTATGGCTTCAAGTAGCACTTGAGTCGGTTGAACTAATTGAATATTGATCTGATGTTTTTTGGCTGAAAGAAAAAGAGAGGCAAGAACTTGCAAGCCAGCGGCATCCACTCTCGACACCGATGTTGCATCAATTTGAATGCGGTCTTCTTGTGCTAACCATTGTTTGTAATGTGTAGCGGAATCAAGGACAGTCGATATATCAAGCGATTCAGGTAATGAACATTCCATGTTAGACCTTCACTTCTTATTATTTCTAGCCAATATAAATCTTGTTGCTTAAAAATGAGTGTAGGAAGAAATGACTATTTAGCAAACCGTGAACTACAAAAATAGAATGAGATATAGTGACAAGGTTGTAGTTTAAGAAGAGATATCTACGTGTTATTAATGGCTTAGAGCCGCTGAACAATTTAAAAATGCGGCTCAATAATAATTGAAATGACAGATTAGTGATTAAAGCAATTAGTTTAATTTACAGTGTAAACTGCTAGCTCGCTTTACACTGTAAATTGGTAAGCTCGGAAGCTGTAGATTTCACAATAGCTATTTACACTGTAAATTCTATTGAAGATTCAGTAATAGAGATAAGTCCTGCTTAAATTGTGCCTCTACTTGTTTCTTTCCTGGAAGGTGGAACTGATGAGCACACTCAACCCAGCTATGTTGTTGAATGATTTTATAGACAAGGAGATCATTCATTTTCCCAATCAAGCTTGGTGAATGCTTCCAATAATTATCTAATAGTGGAGCGATGCTATCGAAGCTTGCCCCTCCTTTCACATAGTGTTCAACAATCGGCGCAAAGCTAGATAGAACAATGGAAACATCCTTTTCTACCAACAAACTACGGACTACGTCTATTTCAAGTTGTTTGAACAGGCAGGCAACGGAATAGTGCATAAACTGCTGATAAGTTTGCTTTGCTTGTGTTAGCCACTCTACCTTGCCAGAGACCATGATCAAAGAGTGAGTCCCGCTTGCTTGCTCACGGCTACTTCCCAATTTAACGGCCTCAAAGCCAGCTTTTCTCCAGAACTCAACTAACTCGCTGGTCGCACCAAAACTGGTAGAGTAAAAATCATATTCTGTCTGTGCTTGTAACTGAGCCAACATAGCTTGGCCAATGCCACTTCTTTGCTGCTGAGGATGAACCGCAATTCGCATAACTCGTAGGCTAGATTGCGCAGCTGCCTCACCGAGCCCAAGTTGGTTCGCTAAAGTAGTCGCAACTAAATGCCCTTTCGGTCGACGCTTTCCTTGTTGAATTTGTTCAATCAATGCTTGTTCAATGTTGCCCTCTTCGACAGCAAGAATACAACCAATACAGGTATCCCCTTGGAATGAGGCATAGAGCCGAATGGCGTCATCTTCTAGCAACAACATCAAATCGCTAGGCGCGGTTTGATAATGTGCGTTGACCAACAAAGCAAAGCAAGCTCTCAGCAATTCTGGACGATTGAATAATTCATTCTTCTCTACATAAGACAGTTGAACATTTGTAACTTGCCCTGAAACATCAGCGAGTTCAGCATCGAGTAAAAAAGTAGTAAATAGCCAGTTTTCTAGTGGATCCCCTTCATTCCAACGAATAGGCTGATCCAGCTGACAATGAACCATACCGGGGCGCTGCTCTTTAAGCCAGGTTTGGAACTTCAACGTAAATCCTCGTCCACACCCTTCATAACCATGCACCGTTGTCGAAAAAACTGTCCGGTGATAACTCTCGACGATTTGTTTAAGCATAGGAATGGGCAATGCCGAAGCTTCATCGACATATAAACAATCGCATTGAGGTTTCTTTCTTAGCAACTCATCAGGAGCGACGAATTCAAGAGAAGATACTCCCACAACAAGTTTTCCTTTACTTGTAATGGCATTAGGGAGGAGACGTGCAGCATGTTCAAAAATAGGTTGAACCGTAGCTAAAGATGGGGCCGTTACGATAATATTGAGCGTCCGATCTTGCATCAGCTGCGCAGCAGCAATTCCAAGAGCACTACTTTTTCCTCTACCTCGGTCAGCGGTCACAACCAAAGGGCGCTTGCGGTGCCCTTCTACTACTTTTCGAATTTTATCGACGGCCAGCTTTTGTTGTTCGTAAAGAGTAACATCATGCGCTTGTACAGATACAACCTTTGGCAACGGAGAATTCTGCTCAATACAAATTAAATCCTCTAGTGCCCTTTCCACCCAATGTTGGTCCAATGAAACGGATGATGTTTGAGAAGGTAAGATGACTAGCAGCCCTCCTCCTTTAAGACAACCCAATGCGGCAGTGAAACTATTCGCATCAAAGCCACTAGAGAAATCACAAACCAGCAATCGGCACTCTTGACCAAGTAGCATCTGGCCTTGCTTATAACCCACATACTTACTGGCCGACGCGCGAGCTTCTCCCCCCAATTGGAAAACATCGGTATTCGCAATTAAAGTTTCTAACTGTTCTAGTACCGTCACTTGCCAGTTTTGCTCACCGCGTAACACGACACCATAGCGATGGAAACTACGTTGAGCATTAGAAAGTAATTGGGAGAAGTATTGCAGGGTCGCGTTCATGGTTCACTCGAGAAGAAAACTAACTGCCCGCATTATGGCATAAAAAAAGCCGCTCTCGGCGGCTTTTCATTTTAAGGAGTTAAAATCTACTTCAGCTTTTCTTCTACAAAGCTGAGGATTTCTTGCATCAAAGCATCGTCTACTTTCTTAAGGTTCAATGCTAAATTCGACCCTTTACGCGTATAACTAGCACGGCCTTTGATTAAATCCGTTTTTGCACTGGCCATTGGCTTAGACGGCGCTAACTCTTCAATCCACGCTTCGATTGTCTCAGTCACGTCTTTCGTAATTCGTGTTACGCCTTGTGCTTCGCTGCGTTGCCAAACAAAAACGCCTTTTTCACTGCATTTTGCCAATAGTGCATTACGTTGCTCGTCACCTAAACCATTAAACTGCTTATGTAGTTTGACGATAGTTGGACGACCAAGATCTGCGACATTAGGGTACGCTTGTAGTAGCTCTAGTGGTAAATCAGCGGCTTTCAATGCTCCACTGACTAACGCTTCACTGCACTGGAACATCTTAGCCAATGCTTTTTGATCTTCTGCTTCGCCACTTTCAAGTTTCGCTAACATCTCTTTCCCTTTCTCAAACAGAGAAAGCGGTTTATGAGCATTCGCGACATCAGAAAGGAACTTAGCATGCTCACCACTGATGTTTTCACCGACATAAACAAGAAACTCTTTGTCAGCCAAAATACACGACATGCGACGACGGCTACCATCAAGAACTTCAATCTTGCCGTCTTCACGCTTACGACCCACTGCTGGGTATTGCTGACCACGTTCACGCAGTGTTACTAATACGTCTGAAAGTGCATGTTCATTAAGAAAAGACTGTTCACGAGCATTTTCAGCAAACACAACGGTTTTACTTTTCACTTGATCCGCAGGAATACGAACCAACTCAAATTGGACTTTTTCTTCGCCAGCAACAGCCAGTTCAATAACCTGAGCTTGCTCTTTCGCAGCTTGCTGAGCTTGCTGCGGAGTCGTAACGTGTCGTTTATTTGCTTTGCCAAACAGTCGGGCATTCAAATCTGAAGTTTTAATCGCCATTTATAATTACCCCTGATTTAGTGATGACCAGTGACTATGAAGCACGCGCTCCACCTCGAGTGCACTCTTTTGCACCGCATCTTGAGCTGTTGCTAAGGTCTTTTTACCGCCTTCAAAATCACCTGTGGTTAGGTCAAATACGGTACTGTAAGTATCAGCACAAGTCTCAAATGCACGGCTACGAGGAATCGTTGCCATTGTCACTTGATCACCCAACAAGTAATTCATCTCAGTAAGAACCGCAACTTGCTTCTTGTTATCATCTTCAAACATTGTCGGCATTAGGCGCACAAACTCAAGGCCTCGCCAATCGTCTGGGAACATTTCATAAACCGTAGGCAAGTGCTGGAAGAAGTTAACAGTTGAAGCCCAGTCTAAACGCTTTGCTGCACATGGAATCAGTAATGCGTTAGATGCGTACATTGCATTCCAAACCAGCGGATCAACGTGCGGGCCTGTATCAATCATGATGACATCAAAATCATCGGCAATCTGATCAATCAGTTTTTCTTTAAGCAGTTTTACGATATCTAAAGACTGATTTTGCGACAGATTTTGCCACGCTTCCGCGTTAAACATTGCGTCTTCAGGGAATGCAGATACTGTTTTCAAGTTCGGGTACTGAGTAGGAAGTAGTACGTTTTTATGTAAAAACGCATTATCAATTTCAACACCATCTGGCACATTATCAAGCATCACATCGACAGCAGAATAAATACTGTCGTGATCGTTGATGCTAATTTGCGGGTTCAAAAACAGACGTAAAGAGCCTTGAGGGTCTAAATCGATAAGGCAAATGCGGTAACGTTTATCAAGGTTTAGAGCAAGACACGCCGCAAGATGAACGGCTGTCATCGATTTACCTGTACCACCCTTCTGGTTTTGTACGTTGATAATCCATGGCTTATTGTCACCATTCTTTTTGCGCTCATGGAATTTAGGTACGCCAGCGGCATCCATTAGCATGTGTGCTTCTTGTAGAGAAATCGAATAATGGTTTGCGTTATTCTTTGTGAATTGGTGCCCAGTTGCTTCCAACTTACTGATTGCGTCATCAAGCTTACGTCGGGTTAAACCTGAGCGAGTTTCCATCAATGCTTTTGACATCGGCGGAAAGTGATCATCACTACGCTCTTCCAAAACAATCTCAATACGGTCAGCTTGAACTTGTGCAGTCTGTTCAGCTAAGCGATTGAGATTTTCAATTGTTTGTTCTCTTTTCATTGCCAAATTCCGTGATTAATTGACTTGCTTTGATTGTACAGCATTTATAACCATACACAATAAAAAGGTGAACATTCACTTATGGACAAAAATCACATTAAATAGAAAATTTACACTATTTTTAATGTATCCAGACAAAAAGCATTAAAAATCGTCATTTTTATTTGAGCATAATGCATCATAAACCGAAGTAGATTTAAAATGTTACATCGTCACATATTTACAATGTAAAGAGAGAATTTCAGAACAAGGTAGCTAATCTATCGGAACGATTAAGATTGCAGCGTATTTTACGGCTGGTGTCATTTCGATTTCAAAAAGAGAGGTCTTCTACCTGCCAATACTTAAGAAATGAGTCAAGAACGAAAGAAAAGACAATATTCTCACGTGAGATAGAAAAAGAACCAAAGCAGCGATCATCGAAAGCATGATCAAGGAGAATGTCATGATCATGCTTTCGAAGCGATTTGGCCTAACAGGAAGAATGATCAAGGTAAAATAGACCGCAATACATGATCGACATTGAATCACTCGAATGTAAAAAGGATCGGAACAATGATCAAGTAATCTATTCTTCCGGAAGCATGTAAAATCACAACCAAATTACGGACAAATGTAGATAGACTCTGGGATGAGAGCAATTAGAGCCAAATTCAGTCAGTTCACAAGCTTAACTCCATCCAACAAGCGATTATCCAATCATTTCATGATCATGCTTTCGTGGATATTAGAAGCTTGAGATATAAATCAATATTTTCATATCACTGTCATTTTGATTTAACTCACGCCTTGTTTCCCCCACATATCATAGATAAAATGATTTACCTTGATCATCGTTTCAAGAAAGAAGGGCGTAATTTGTTGCCGTTTGCACAGAAAATCAAGATCACATCATTTCTGGTTGTGGATAAGTTGTGTAAAGCCAATGATCATGCTTCTGAGAGCACATTGATCATGCGTTCAATACTTTAATGATCATCGTTTCGATGGTTTTTGATCATGCTTTCCTTAAAGTAATGATCATGCTTTCGTGTTTGTTATGATCATGCTTTCAGAGCGTTAAAAAATAACACCTTACTTTACATACACTTACGAGCCTTCTTAGGCCCAGATCATTAGATCATATTATCAATTAAGATCATCTTTATCAGAAAGATCAGTTATTTAAAAACAACAAGTTTTTACTTTATTTATGATCTTTTTTTCTTTATTCTTCAGGAACCATAGCGATATTACGGCTAGTGTGATACGGATCTAATAATGAGTTCAGAAGAAAAAATACTGATCAAAGCCCCTAGAAGCCACAAAGATGGACATCTATTCGAGGTTTCAGAAACAGCAGTCAATTGGATAGAGCAATACCAGCATTTCAAAGGGGTAACGAAAAGTATCGTTGAACTTCTGAATTTAATTTCATTGCGTGGCTTTAGTAGCAAGGACGGTTTAGTTTCAACGACAGAGTTGATTGAAGCGACAGATGGCCAAGTTACGCGTGCAGCAATCCAACAACGTCTCCGAGCAGCTGTTAATATCGGCCTATTCCACCAAATCCCTGTTCGCTTTGAAGAAGGTTTGGCAGGAAAAACCATGTTACACCGCTTCGTAAATCCGAATCAGTTGATTTCAGTGTTAGGTGCCACCAGCCTGGTGACGGAATCGGTGAAACAGAGCGAGAAACAAAAACGCTCCAAAGCACTGGCTCAAACGCAAGTTAATAAACGTTTACTTAATGAGCATGGGCTTAATACCCCACCAGTGATGAAAGATGAAGCGGATCAGTTCATTGTTTCCCCGACCAATTGGGCTGGGATCATCGATCAAGCACTCGCACCGCCTAGAACACGTAAACAGTACCAAAAGAGTATGGTTTCGATCTCTGGCACACGAGCTGTGATCGAAACTCGATCTTCTAAAAATATTATGACTGTCGATGATCTCATGACGTTGTTTGCGTTGTTTACGTTAACAGTGCAATACCATGAGCATCACCAACATCAATATCAGTTAGACGGTACGCAAGTCCCGAATAAAACGCCGCTCTACATCACGGATATTTTGTCATTGCGTGGCAAGAAAGACAGCGGTCCTGCACGGGACTCTATTCGTGACAGTATCGACCGAATTGAATTTACCGATTTTCAATTGCATGAGCTAACAGGACGCTGGCTTAGCGAGAACATGCCAGAAGGCTTTAAGAGCGATCGTTTCCGATTCTTAGCCCGTACCATTACCGCATCGGAAGAAGCCCCTACAGAGAACGCTGACGGCGAAATACGCATTAAACCAAACCTATACATCCTTGTTTGGGAGCCGTCTTTCTATGAAGAGCTACTTACACGCGATTATTTCTTCTTGTTCCCGCCTGAAATTTTGAAGCAGCACACCCTTGTGTTCCAACTGTACAGTTACTTCCGTAGTCGTATGGTACGTCGTCATACCGATGACATGTTGCTTAGTGAGTTGAACCAAAAGTTAGCACGTAACATTGAGTGGCGTCGCTTCTCGATGGATCTGATCCGAGAATTAAAACGATTGTCTGATGATGAAGTGACCGATGCTCTTTTCTCAGTCAATTTATGGGGCTATCACTTAACGATCTCGACCATCATGGACAAAGACAAAGTGAAAGATTATCACTTTGATATTAAGTGTGATGCGGAAGAGGTGCTTCGTTACTCGCGTGCTCGTACTACCAATGCGGGTAAGCGTAATATGGCTCCTACGTTACCAAACCCACTTCGTAATGAGATGGTGACTAAGAAACAACTGGATGAGATGTCTCAAATCATTGATGGGGAATTTGAACCTATTCAGCGTAAAGAGCGCTCTCCAAAAGGTAAATTGGGTCGTCGAGTTAAGCAGCGTAAACACTTAGTTGAGATTAACGCTGATGAAATTACCATTACTCTATCCAAATATACCTCTTCAGAGGCTCTAGAACGCTCTATAACGGCTTTAGCGGCGATGACAGGGCATTCACACAACTCGATTCAAGAAGAGTGTACAGAGCTCATTGACAAGCTTGACTACTTGCGTGTCGGTGATGATGTTATTCCTTATCAAACATTGAGTAAGATGGTTGAGCTTTACAATAGTCAAAGTGAAAACAAGCATCTATCGATTGAGCGACTTATTGCCGGCTTGGCTGTTCGTCGTAAAGTCTGTAAGCAAGTTTACGAAGGTCATTTGGATGAAACAGTTTTCCGCGCGTTAGATGAAGTTGCGGTATAGAGAATAAATGTCTAAAAACCAGCGGTAAAACGCTGGTTTTTTTGTGTCTGATAATACTTATTCACACCCTGTTACATCCTATAGAGTGATAGACAAATCTACTACATTCCCCTGACAGTCAACTGACATTGGGGGGAGGGGAGTTGGATAATATTTATCCCGAATAGACAACCTTTTGTCCTTTCTGATGAATGAGGGATAGGATTATCCCTAGATAGATTGGCTCATATTGTTACATTCATTCTGAATATTTTGCGAGTTCTCTGAACTCGCTTTTTTTTGTCTAAAATTCAGAATCTTACGTATTAAATTTCTATTTCAAGATACCGAGTTTCCGGATCAATGATCAAGGTTAATACCATGATCATCGATCCGGGATTTCGTGTTTTATGATCAATGTACGGCCGAATGACCTTGATCATCTTTCCGAGCTTCGTTCCAACACTGTGCAGCCATAAAGTGAACGTGGGATTCGATCATTTGGTGGGACGCTTCTTGCCAACGCTCATTTGTCTGTTGGTTGCAAAACTCTAAGGTTAATACGGCAAGATGCTGTAGCCGCTTCATACACCAATCTTTCAGTTCTATGTCGCTTTCAGGTGAGCTGGCAACAAGCTGAAGTTTGCTGTAGGCGTATTGGAGAAACTGATACGCTTTGTTAGGTTGCTGAAAGTGCTGATGTTGATAGATACGCAGGCAGCCGTCTAACCAGCATGCAATGGCCTTGCTTTGTAGCTCAGTGATCTCTGGTCCCCAAACGCTATCTGGTACATTGAGAAGCAATGATTCCAGCGTTTGTTCTTGATCATGCTTTCGGGTTTCGTACCAACCCGACATTTGCTCTACCCAGGTATCTAATCTCATCATGCAGCTTTAACCCAATGTTTTACAAAATGATTTGGCCCAACTTGTCTGAACTCTTCTTGCACAAGAGCACTGGATGCTCGTATTTGATCTGCATCCACAGAATAGTTTGGTTCACTTTCAACTAACTTGCCAAATGGGAGATCGGGATCCGGAACCGCAGAGATCAACAACTGGGTATAGGGATGTTGCGGATCGGTTAAGATCGCTTGGGTATCTCCCCATTCGACAATTTGCCCCTTGTACATCACAGCCGTCTCTTCTGCGATGTAGTGCGCGGTGGCAAGATCGTGCGTAATGTAAAGAAAACCAATGCCTAGCTCTTTTTTCATTCGCTGCATGAGGTTGAGCACACCCAATCGTATAGAAACATCCAGCATTGATGTTGGCTCGTCAGCAAGAATCACTTCAGCACCCACTGCAAGCGCACGTGCTAAGTTAACACGTTGCCTTTGACCACCACTCAATTCATGGGGGAACTTTTGCAACGTATCTGGTGCCAGTTCGACTAACTCTATCAGTTCTTGCAATCGTGCTGGTATGTCAGCGTTGTTCGCGACTTGCTTATGAATTTTTAACGGTCGAGTGAGGTGGTGTTCAATGGTATGAGTGGGGTTTAGTGATCCAAACGGGTCTTGAAAAACCATCTGCACTTTACTGCGGTAATCGAGAAGATCTTTACGGCTTTGGATCTCATTGATATTTCGGCCATGAAATAGGATCTCGCCAGAGGTTGCGGGGTAGACCTTTGTCATTAAACGAGCGCACGTGCTTTTGCCACAACCCGATTCGCCCACCAGCGCTAAAGTTCGTCCTTTGTGGAGATCGAAGCTGACGCCTTGCAGTGCTTTGAATCGCTCTTCAGAGGCAAAACCGCCACCAATCGTGAACTCTTTAACCACATTGTTTAGACTTAGAATTGGTTCACTCATACTGTCGCTCCTTGCGTCGTGTGCTTACCTTCATGGATATTCGGGAAAGATGCCCATAGCTTTTGTGTATATGGGTGTAATGGGTTATTGCGTACTTGTTTGGATTGGTTTACTTCAACGATCTCACCGTGACGCATAATGGCGATGCGATCGCACAACTGGCTCATGAGGGCTAAATCATGAGTGATGAATAATACTGAGAATCCGAACTCTTCTCGTAACTGGTAGATCTGCTGCAATATTTCTCGTTGTACAACTACGTCTAATGCCGTTGTTGGTTCGTCCATGACAATCAATTTAGGATTGAGAGAAAGGGCGATCGCTATGACTAAGCGTTGGCGCATACCACCACTAAATTGATGAGGATATTCGGTTAAACGTTCGCGGGGAATGTTGACTAGATCGAGTAGCTTTTCAGCGCGATCTTTGGCCTGCTCGTTGTTTAAGCCTTGATGGTGACGTAGTACATCAGCGAACTGTTCTAGAATTGGCAAGACGGGATTGAGTGAGTTCATGGCACTTTGGAACACCATTGCGATTTCACTCCAACGGATGGTATTTATTTCATCGTCAGATAGCCTCAGTAAGTCGCGGCCCTGGAAGTGAATCTCACCACCCGAAATAAACGCAGGCGGCTTATGAAGTCGATTGATGGCGAAAGCAATGGTGCTCTTTCCACAGCCAGATTCTCCGGCTAACCCGAAAATCTCACCTTTACCAATATCGAAACTCACCGATTTAACGGCGTTAAAGTCGCCATTGTCGGTAATATAATCTACGCATAAATCTCGGATCTGAATAATGGGATCAGGGTGATACGCATGCTGAAGATAAGAGTGACTCATAGTTCTACCTACCAAAAAGAGTAAAAGATAATGATTATCATTAACTCTTATTTTATGGCTGAAAAGAACCGTCAACAAAAAGGGTGAAGTGCCTCGAAAAAGTTCCGCTGAGAAAATGTAATTGGGCGCCATAAAGCGCGAAAACTTGTGGGAAGTGAGTGATAAAAATGAGACTCAGATCGGTTTCATTTCGTTAGGGGGAATCCTTTAAATGTACTGTCAGAAATTCCGCCGCGCAAAGCCTATTTATAGAAAAATCGATAACTCTTTCTGAACTATTAGCAGTATCACATTCTGGAGCTAAAATTCTTAACAAGGGCCTGTAGATTTTGCTACAGATTAGCTGTCCCTTGCATGGTTTGTTCGGAGGTTACGATGTCCATTAATTCTATTGACCATGATGAAATGACTAAAATTGCAGACAAGTGGGACTTCACGGAAGAAGTCGAGTCACAGAAACCAGTAAAAACGGTAAAATCCGCGGAAGCTCGTCGTCGTATTGAAGCTTTGAGAGAGATTCGCGAAAGTGGCTTAACACTAGATGAAGCAAAGGAACTGGGCTTACTGCACTAGTTATCTTCATTGATGATACATACTTGAGGGTGGCCAACAGAGCCGCCCTTTGTTTTTCCACTTTTTTTGATCTAATCGGCTACACATTTTCTCGATAGATAGTCAACTTTCTCTTCTTGTGTGGTATATTCCCTCCCCATATTTTTACAGATTAGAGCGTTCTCATGTCGATTAACCTTTCGAACCTTCCTGCTGAAGAGAAAAATAAGGTTGAGCTTGATAAACAAGCATCGTTTTTTGTGTGGAAACTTCGCGAAGCGAAAGCCGGCCCTGAAGAAATTGACCAGGCAGCTGCCAAAATCCGAGACGACAACGAAAGAGCGGTCTTTTTAGAATCTGTCGATAAATATAAGCGAGTAATGGGCGTCGCGTAATACGCCTTTTTCTCTGCAAGCGTCAGAAATTGAAAAGCTCACACGTTTTGCTAAAATCCTTCGCAATAAAATTGAATTAGAGAGAACATCCCGATGGGAAGAAGTTTTGAAGTGCGCAAAGCCTCTATGGCGAAAACTGCAGGCGCAAAAATTAAAGTTTATTCCAAATACGGTAAAGAAATTTACATGTGCGCTAAGAACGGTGGCGGTGATCCAGACATGAACTTGTCTCTGAAACACCTGATCACTAAAGCGAAAAAAGACCAAGTTCCAGCTCACGTTATCGACAAAGCGATCGATAAAGCGAATGGCGGCGGTGGTGAAGACTACGCTCCAGCTCGTTACGAAGGTTTTGGCCCTGGTGGCACAAGCGTTATCGTTGACTGTCTAACAGACAACGGCAACCGTACTTTCCAAGATGTTCGCCAATGTTTCGTTAAATGTGGTGCGAAGATCGGTGTTGAAGGTGCAGTTTCTCACATGTTCGATCACCAAGCGGTATTCCAGTTCAAAGGCGAAGACGACGAAGCAATTCTAGAAGCGCTAATGATGGATGACGTTGACGTGACTGACGTTGAGCTTGAAGATGGCGTGATCACTGTATTCGCACCTCACACTGAGTTCTTCAAAACGAAGACAGCACTAAACGCTGCATACCCAGACTTAGTAATGGATGTGGAAGAGATTACGTTTGTACCTCAAACGCATACTCCAGTAGCAGGCGAAGACGCTGAGAAGTTCCAGAAGTTCTTAGATATGCTTGATGATTGTGATGACGTTCAGCAGGTTTACCACAACGCTGAGCTGTAATCGCACATAGATCTGAAAAACCGAGCCAATGAGCTCGGTTTTTTTATGTCTGAGAAACAGACTTGGGCGCAGCTAACCAGGCCGCCAATTTACGAACCTGAGGCAACACTGTGAGGTTTAACGCCAATGCGCATGGCCAAGCTAGACTAAAGCTTTGTAACCATACTGAAGGCCACTCAGCGCTAAATCCCAACTTATATCCTGATAAGAGTCCCGACATGATCACCGCCATGGTGAATGAAGAGAGTAGGGCAGATATCCAAAACTGTTTACGGCTCATATTTTATCCTCATAACTTGCTGTTGTGTTGTTATTAAGGATATAACCATCCAATATTGAGAAAAACAGTCAGGTTAAGAAGTATGGATTCCATATTTGGAAATGTTGATGATCTCTATTTGTTTTGCTGTGTGGTGGAAGAGGGCTCGTTACTGGCGGCGGCGAGAAAGTTACAGCTCCCCGTATCCACCATGTCTCGGCGTTTATCTGCATTAGAGTCTCGTCTGAATACCCGTCTGCTTGAAAAGCAGGGTAGGGAGTTGGTTGCAACGCAAACTGGCCAGCAGGCATTTGAATTATTGCGCAGTGGCATGGAGTCGATTGAATCTGGCTTTGATCAATTGCTTTCGGACAACCAGCAAGTCTCAGGTTCGATTAAACTTGCTCTGCCGCATAATTTTTATCGTGGTTTTGTAGGGGATGTGATCGAACAGTTTTTGATGAACTATCCGCAGGTAAACATTGATCTGGTGCTTAGCCAAGAGCAAGTGATCCCGCAATCCGATCGTGATTTACTCATGACGTTTGATCTCGCCAATATGCAGGAGATGATTGCAAGGCCACTGTTTCAGGCAAAACATGCTTTTTTTGCCAGTCCGGAATATCTGGCTGAGATAAGTCAGATCGATACGTTAGAACAATTAACTCAACTTGATTGGATAAGTGTTGATCACATTGTTGATTTACCTGTTTATGAGGGAGAAGAGTTAGTTGAAGTCATTCATATCAAACCCAGAATGGTCGTCAATGACATTCTTTCCGTCTGCCGCGCGGTAGAAAAAGGGCTGGGTATTGCATCTTTGCCACTTCGTCATGTTCATGATGGTATGAATCTACATCGCGTATTACCTCAGTATCATCGTAGCGCAAGGCAAGCCTATTTGGTGTACAAACAAAGGCGTTATCAACCTAAGGCTTTGACTCTATTGGTAGATGCTTTGCTCGAAGGGGTTAAAAAAATCAATCAATTGGGTTAGTTTACAGTGTAAAGCGTCAGCATATTAGAACGGACATGGAGAGAAGAATGAACAAGGTTGTTATTGTTACAGGCGGAAGCCGCGGGATTGGTGCGGCAACATCGAAGTTATTGGCGAAGCAAGGTTATGCGGTATGTATTAACTACCACCAGCGCCCTGAGCCAGCAGAGGCTTTAGTCGAGGAGATTACTGCATCAGGTGGCAAAGCTTTTGCCTATCAAGCAGACGCAGCCTGTGAGAAGCAAGTTCAAGCTATGTTTGTTGCTACTCGCCAACGCTTTGGAACGGTGACTCATCTTGTGAACAATGCTGGCATTCTATTTACTCAGTCAGAACTGCGTAATATTGATGCTGATCGTTTTCGAAAAGTACTTGATACCAATGTGATGAGCTGTTTTGTGTGCAGCAAGAGTTACATCAATCAGATCGATGCGGATTCAGAGATGAAAGGCGCTATCGTGAATGTTTCTTCCGCCGCTTCCCGTATTGGTGCCCCGTTTGAATATATTGATTATGCGGCTTCCAAAGGGGCGATGGATTCGATCACGATTGGCTTATCGTTGGAACTTGCTGGTCAGGGGATCCGTGTTAATGGCGTGAGACCGGGGTGTATCTATACAGAGATGCATGCCGATGGGGGAGAGCCGGGGCGAGTGGATCGATTAGGGCCTAACCTTCCATTGAAACGTGGTGGGACACCAGAAGAAGTCGCTAACTCGATCGCTTGGCTGCTTTCAGAGGAAGCCTCTTTTGTGACCGGGACTTTTATTGATATTGCTGGTGGGCGCTAACAATGTGAGATTTGTGATCGGGTTTAAAGCTCTTGGTAGATGAGCTCAATATTGTAGGTTAAACTTGATCACATATCTTAAGCAGAGGTAACTATGTCCAATCCATCTTCTGATGCAACTCCGACTCGAACGAAAAAAACGTTCGCGCCTAAACCAGAAAATTTCAAAGTTAGCCTAAAATATGAAGGTATGTCGCTGAAGGAAGAAAGTGAAAACCGCACTATAGCGGAACTGAAAAGGAAATATGCGCGATAAGTATGGTGTTTATCATGATAAATACTGCTATCCAGGGTGCGATGTTTTAATCAATCTACTTAACCTACGAGATGCAGACGAACTGGCCGAAGCGGAAGTGGCGTTTACGGCAGAACGTTATCGCACTTATCAAAGCTCTCTATCTTCAATAGAAGAATGTACTTTCTCTCATCTTAAACATCTTCATTTTTATCTGTTTCAGGACTTGTTTGCTTGGGCTGGAGATATCCGAGAGGTGGATATCTCTAAAGGTGATACCCGTTTCTGCACCGTTCCTCGTATTGAGGTCGAAGGGGAGAAATTGTTCAAGCTAGTACCCGATCTGGCTTTGATTACTCATCGAGATGAATTGATTGATGAAGTTGCTTCGCTATTTTGTGAAATGAACTTATTGCACCCATTTCGAGAAGGAAATGGGCGCGTGCAGCGTTTTTTCTTTGAAGAGATGCTGTTTTTGCTGGGTTACGATCTCAATTGGCCTGTCATTTCGCAGCAGCAGTGGATTGATGCCAATATTGCTGGTGTGTATCTTGATTTAGAACCTCTCAAATCTATTTTTCGTCAGGCTATTTCAGAACTGCCTGCTTAGTTCGCTGTTGTTAAAGGTAAGTGCCCTGTCTTAACCAAAATGATGGTTTCTTGCTCTACAAACGGGTAGTGTTCGCTCATATGTGGGCTGCGCATCCAAGCCCTTTGAGAGTATTGTCCATGCTCATCAGCAAACTGACCGGACAACACTAGTATCTCTTCACCACCGAAATGTCGATGGGGTTGAAAGCGCTCACCTGCTGGCCATTTTACAAGAGCAACATGTTCATGTTCGAAATCGTGCAATGGCATCACTTCTAATCCACCGATACCTGGCAACCAAGTTTCTTTAGTGGTATTTAGCCTGACTGATGCATTGTCTCGCTGATCAAACTGATTGAGTTTTACAAAGATCACGCAGCCTTGCTCACTAAACGGTGCATGTGAACTGCCCGGAGGATTACGAATATAAGTGCCTGCAGGGTAGTCACCATGCTCATCTGAGAAGATACCTTCTAGGACAAAGATTTCTTCGCCCATAGGATGCGAGTGAGTGTTAAAGCGTGAGCCGGCATCATAGCGGACAATGCTGGTGGTATGGCCGGATTCAGCCTCTTCACGCTCTAGGGGTTTACGCCAAACCCCTTTCGCAGGGCTTGCTACCCAAGGTTCATCGCGTGTGTGAATCACAACTCGCTCGGTAAAATTCATGTTGAGCATATTCTTTTCCTTTGTTCTATTTGACGTTGCCGCCAGCAGATCACGGTGACGATTTACGCCACCGTCATCGATTAGTTTCGGCCTGCAATCACACCGCCGTCAACATCCCAGATAGCTCCAGTTACCCAACTTGCTTGATCTGAAAGCAAGAAGCAAATGCTGCTCGCAACATCGGATGCGGTTCCAACACGCCCGATTGGATGGAAGTCGTTAAAGCCATCGAGTGCTTGATCCACCTCTTTAGGGTCAATAAAGGCTTCATAGATAGGCGTTTTAACTACGGCCGGAGAGACAGCATTAACACGGATATTGTTGTCAGCTAACTCCATTGCTAAATGTTGCGTCATGGCATGTAAGCCTGCTTTCGCCATCGAATAGGCTGATGACGGTGTCGCTTTGATGGCTTGTTTTGCCCACATGGAACCAATATTAACAATGCTACCAAATTGGTTGGCTATCATGTTTTTCGCGATGGCTTGGGTGACTTTAAAAATCGCTTTGTTGATTTCATGATAGCGGTCGTAATCTTGCTCTGTGTGCTCAATAAAGGCTTTCGGATTGAAATACCCAGCAGCATTGACCAGGTAGCTGATGGGTTGAGCCATTGAATCAATTTTGCTGATTAGGTGCGAGACAGAATCAGAATCATACAAATCAGCTTGATACGTATCGACCGAGCCAAACTGCGCAAGCTGAGTGCGTGCTTTTTCCAACTTCTCTTGGTTATTACCGACAATGATGACAGGGACTTTGTTTTCTAATAGTTGTTTAGCGGTTTCAAACCCCATGCCACTTGAACCACCAATGATGAGTGCAGTACCTTGATTGTTGTATTTCATTTTCTTGCTCCTGACTGATTGGGACGTGCTAATATTAGGAACAATCTAAATACCTGAATAGTAAGTACAAATCGGTAGGGTAGGTACTTTTTGGTACATCTTTATGAATAACAACGAAAAACTTTTTTCTCGCAAAGCCGCACCACAAAGCAGTGCTCGTATGGTCGAGGCCATTTATGGATGCAAATGGTCATTGACGGTATATCAGTTGCTTTCTTCTGGAGTCAATCGTCCGGGAGAAATGGTTCGTAATGTCGAAGGGCTGTCGACCAAGGTGCTAAACCAATGTTTGAAGCGCAATGTCGAATTTGGAATCTTAGATAAAGTGGTTTTTAACGAACTGCCGCCAAGAGTGGAGTATCAAGTCACTGAATTTGGTGAGAAGTTTTTAGCGATTCTTGAGCAATTGGAAGCGTTGCAAGAAGAGATTGATGGAAAAGCATGAGCGTGCTGACGGCACACTCATGCAAAGAGTCAGTTTATCCAGCGATTAGAGCAAGGTTGCGCAGTGACTGGTAACTAGCGGTTTGGATCTCTCTTGGCTTACAAACCGACAGCAAGTCATCAATAAAGTGAGAGAGCGCACGAGCTTCGACTTTACGCACCCCACGTTGCTGTGATTCATCCAGATAGCCATACACTGACGCCGCACCAAAATCGCCGAAAATCATTTCACCTTGATCATTGATCAGTACATTGTGCGCGTAAAGATCACCATGGCAGACCTTATTGGAGTGCAGGTGGTTAAACACATCCATCATCTGATCGACGATCTTTTCTATTTGTTTTACAGAAAGCGTAAAGTCGGGTTTGAACACATCGCGGGTACAAGTCTCTAACGTTGGTGGTAAGCCAAGGTTAAAGTAATCATTTGGGATCAACTCCATCACTAACGCAAGTGTATCGTCTTCACTTACTTGACCAATCGACTTAACTAAGTTTGTATGGTGCCCCGTCTGTAGGCAAGCTTGCAGTTCATCACAAGGGTAGCCATCACTGGTGACTTCGCCTTTGAAGACCTTAACCGCAACTTCTTCTGGAAATCCATCATCACTATTGAGCCAGTTGGCATGCGAGATAACACCGGATGCACCTTGACCTAGCACCTGATTAAGCTGATAGCTAGTCGAAGAGACGCTTGGTACGCTTTCGACATGGTTTAAACGCTCGCAGAACGGGTTGCCAGCAAATGCCATCCAAGCCAGTTTAGGCAGTTCTAGCAATACATCTGGAAATAACTCGAGTTGGTTAGCAGACAAACGCACCAGCTCTAGATTGATAAGTTTTGAAAAGCTTTTTGGCAGTGCTTTTAGTTTGTTGCCCGCTAAGGCTAGTTTTTGTAGGCGAGGGCGGTGTCCAAGCGCTTCAGGTAGCTGTTCAACTTGGTTGTCGGTTAGGATTAACCAGCGAAGTGGCTGCGGCAGTGCATCACCAGAGACTCGAACAATCTGGTTACTCTTAAAACCGACCATCTCAAGTTTTTCACAGCGGCCTAAAACCAAGGGTAGATGCGTAAAACGGTTATTGGAAGCAAATACAATCTTAAGCTTAGGCAGCTCTGTCAGCCATTCTGGCAAATCAGTAAGCAAGTTATCTGAAAGATCTAAGATCTCTAATGAATCAGCCAAGGTTAAAATTTCACGAGGTAATTCTGTTAGTTGCTCAGCCAGTTTAAGTCGCTGAATACCCTGTAACTCACCGTTTTTAAGTTGTTCTACTGTGTGCAAACCGTCTGCCTATTTTGCTCTATGAATGATTAAAGAGCGCGTATTCTACGCAGATAGAATCGTAAAAGCGAGCCAAGGGAGACATGGCTCAACTCTGACATTAAGCCATTAGAGTGTGAGCCTTAATCGATTAATGTTTTTTCAGTTGCAGCCCACTTAATACGGTGAGCAACAAAAAGAATGCAGGATCGCTCCAACCAAAGCCGACGAAAATCCCTGTCACACCAGCATAACCTGTGATGATGACACCAAGTAAGTTGGTGATGACTAAGGCTTTCATCAGTTGTTTCATCGTCGCCTGGTGGTCAATGTTACGCAGTAATAGAGTGACCGCCGCAACACCACCTAAGAAGATGCTCGTGTGCTGTGATAAGAACAGCGCATATTGATCGTTGATTTCAACGCCATACATTGGCCACATTAAAGTCGGGACAAAGAACAACGCCAAGGCAAAGATCGTGTAGATAACGCCATGAAGAGTGAGAAACGTTTTGTTGTTCATATTTATGCTCCTCTCACTTTTAACGGTGCTTGGTTGATAGTAGAAAGTGGTTGGTTGATATCAAAAATGATGCCTCTTACTTCTGATACGCCCATTTGTTTTAGCCTTGCTGAGTGCATGTCTAGATAGTCTTGGGCTGTTTGCTCTGTTTCAAAGAGATAGATGCCACCACCCAGCTTTTCTTTTTCATTCTCTGTCCATATTTTCCAGATCAATCCTGGCTCTTGGTTAATTGATTCGGCTAAGCCCACCAGTGCTTGAGACATTGCTTCTCCCATTGGGCCGTGATAATCGAAGTCGACTTGAAGTAATTTCATCATTCTTTCCTGCTTAATAAGAGAGCGACCATCGTTCTCTTGGCTGATGGGTCTATTCTTATCTATATAAATTGAACAGAAAAGTTCATAATATTGCGCATATTTGTCTAAAAAATTGACAGGTTTTCTATGAGGCTAAAAAGCACGTTAGAGCAGTGGGTGACGCTGCAGGAAATAGAGAAAGCGGGCAGCATTCAAGCGGCAGCCAGTTCGCTAAATAAAAGCCATACAACGCTGATTTACTCAATTAAGAAGCTCGAAGACCAGCTCAGTGTAAAGCTGGTGGAAGTCAAAGGAAGGCGCGCGGCATTAACCCAACAAGGGAAAGCGTTACTTAGGCGAGCAACAGGTATGCTTGAGCAAGCTAGGGCATTAGAAGAGTTGAGCCAGCAGATCTCGGCGGGGCTTGAATCCGAAATTACTGTTGCTATGGACCATCTCTGCGATCCTTCGTTACTTTATGGCGTGATGGCAGATTATTTGACAGAAAACAGTGCTACATCGATTCAAGTGATTGAAACGTCGTTGTCGAAAACGACGGAAATGGTCACTAGTGAGCAGGCAGATATAGCAATCATCACTTTGCCAGTGACTAACTACCCGGCTGAAGCGTTTTCTATCACTCGCATGTTGCCAGTGATCGCAAGCCACCATCCACTGGCGAGCCAAGAATCGGTCTGTATGTCTGATTTTTCTACCCTTTGCCAAGTCGTGGTTCGTGATTTAGGAGCCAAAGAAAGCAGCCAAAATGTTGGTTGGCTAAAGGGCAATCAGCGCATTACTGTCGATAATTTTGATCATGCATTTCGGGCGATCGAACAGGGTGTGGGTTTTTGTCGCTTGCCAGAACACATAATTCTGAAACGAAACCATGGTCAGCTTAAAGTGCTCAAAGTTGAGCAAAGTGAGCAGTACCAAGTACCGCTGCACATTACTTTGCCAAAGGGAGTTAAAACTGGTCCGGCAGCAAAGTGTTTTTATCAACGGTTGTTAGCGATAAGAGATTAGAAAGCGTTAAGTTTTTCACCGCACTTATATGGTTTAGTAATGGTTGTTTACCGGCATTTTACGTTGTACCCGCGCAATCTGTGATACAAGACTCGAACCGCTAAGATCGCGAATTTATGCTCTAATCATAGTGTCATTGATGTGCGATATTGGCGTCAGTTTGGTATGAGTGATAACAGAAAATGAAAACAGAAAAACAAAAAATGCTAGCTGGCGAACCTTACGATGCATGGGATTCTCAGTTATATAGCGAGCGAATTGAGTGTCGAAAGGTGCTGAAAACACTCAATAACAGCATCCCCGATACTCAAGAATGGCGCAGTGCGATTGATTCTCTAATCCCAGATTCGAATGGTGCGTATTTGGAGCCGCCATTTCGCTGTGATTACGGCTCGAATATCAAGCTAGGTAAAAACTTCTATGCCAACTTCAATTGCGTGGTGCTTGATGTCGCGGAAGTGCACATCGGAGACAACGTACTCTTCGCACCGAACGTGCAGATCTACACGGCTGGTCACCCACTCGATGTGAAAGGTCGCGTCGAAGAGGGGGTTGAGTTTGGTACGCCAATAACGATTGGTGATAATGTCTGGCTTGGTGGTGGCGTGATTGTTTGTCCTGGTATCACCATTGGTGAAAACAGCGTCATTGGTGCGGGAAGTGTCGTGACCAAAGATATTCCTGCTAACGTGGTTGCGGCTGGAAACCCTTGTCGAGTGATTAAACCAATTGAGCAAGCTTAGTTTTAAAAACGTATAGCTTCCTATACGAAGCTATACGTTTACTATGGCGTTGCAGGTTAAAAAGAGCGTGCAACGACGCCTGACGCGGTGAGTTAAATCGGGTGCACCTCAAATGTGTTACCCATATCCGCAACCTGATAACCCAGTTCAGTAATTTGATCGCGCAGCCGGTCCGCTTCTTCAAACTTCTTTTTCTGTTTCATCTCTAATCTTTGCTGTGCCAACAATAAAACATCTCGTGGAATGTCTACCTCCTCAAGGTGGTCGATTTTTAGGCCAAAAATTTGGTCAAAAAACTGAGCTGTCGCCTTTTTATCTGCGGGAGAAAAGTCACTGTCTAATAACTCCCACAGCAAGGCAATTGCCTTTGGCATGTTCAGATCTTGATTGATATGGCGGATAAAGCGCGTTTTATATTCCTCTATTATTTGGCCACTATCGGCTAGGGCGCAGACTTTATTTCTCAAGCGCTTGAGTGCCGTTTGCGCGCTTTCTAGGCTCTGCCAAGTAAAGCTCAAATGGCTACGGTAATGGCTAGTCAGGGTAAGGTAGCGGTAAGCGAGCGGCTCATACCCACGTTCGATTAATGCATCCAAGCGAAGTGACGTACCTGATTTGGAAATCTTCTCTTTGTTAAGCTGCAAAAAGTAACCATGCAACCAATAGTTGGCTTGGACATGTCCGTTCTTAGCTTGGCATTGAGCAATTTCATTAGTGTGATGGATAGGAATATGATCTTCGCCGCCAACGTGAATATCGAACTGCTCACCAAGGTATTTCTCTGCCATAGCTGAGCACTCAATGTGCCATCCGGGAAAGCCAACGCCCCAAGGACTTGGCCATTCCATCTGGCGCGCCTGCTCGCCGGACAGTTTCCAAAGGGCAAAGTCCGTAGGGGATTTTTTCTCTGCCATATTAACTCGTATCCCTGCCTCTAAACCGGTTTTATCGAGCTTGGCCAATTGACCATAATCCGCCAGTTTATTGGTATCAAAATAGACACCGTCACTGGTTTGGTAAGTAAAACCTTTCTGTTCAAGCTGCAAAATGAAGTCGATTTGTTCTTGTATATGCTGAGTCGCTCGGCAAATGGTGGTTGGAGTGTGGATATTGAGCTGCGCTAAGTCTGCTAAGAAAGCGTCTTCAAAATAGAGTGCAATCTCCCATGCAGATTTGTTTTGTTTCCTAGACCCTTTCTCCATCTTATCTTCACCACTATCAGCGTCTGAAGTGAGGTGGCCGACATCGGTAATGTTCATGACGTGGTTAACTTGATAGCCATTGAGCGTCAAAGTTCGTCTTAGAATATCGACAAATAGATAAGTACGTAAATTGCCAGCATGTGCATAGTCATAGACCGTTGGGCCACAAGCATAAAGCCCGACCTGATTGGGCTCGATTGAAGTGAAAGGCCTAAGTTGACGCGTCATTGTGTCAAATAATGAGAGTTCAGCATTAATCATTTAGTGTTCCTTCAAATGCAAAAAGGCCGCGGATGAAAACATCAGCGGCCTATCAATGGGATAATAAATTTTGCTAATTAATAGCTACACGAAAGCCGCCGTAGATCGAAACGATCGCAGCAGCAACAAATTGATGGAGTGTAACTAGCAATATAAGTCATGATTTTTACCCTAAAGAACATAAGGAAAAAATGCAACCTTTGCTTAACAAATGTTGAGTTTACAGTGTAAAAAGGGGGGCTAAAAACGATGGCTATTACTCCAGCTTCGAAGTGCTGTTATCTCTTTTTGAAAGATGGGGAATGCTTTCTATTCTTTGCCTGTCAGCCTAAAAAGAATTATACATAGTCATACATTATTTAAAGTGCGGAAATGATTATGACGGCAAAAGAAGTCCTTCAAGTTCGAAACATCCGTTATTTTTTAATGTTTCGCAGTAGTTATTTCGCTCGATTTTATTATCCAGTCTTCACCTTACTTTACTTAGACTACGGCCTAACGCTTTCCCAGTTTGCCATGCTGAATGTGGTTTGGGCGGCAACGATTGTGCTTGCGGAAGTACCTTCGGGAGCTTTTGCTGACACGCTGGGGCGAAAAAAGCTGGTGGTCTTGTCCTCGATAGTCATGTTCATCGAAATTGCGATGATCGCTTTTGTCCCTACGGGTAATCCTACTTTTGTCTTTATGGTGTTTTTAGTCAATCGAGTCTTGAGTGGCTTAGCGATGGCTTTAGCAAGTGGCGCAGATGAAGCTTTAGCTTACGACACATTAAAAGAACAGGGTAAAGAAGAGATGTGGCCGCGGGTGTTGCAGATTCAGCTTCGTATTGCTTCCAGTGTCGGCATTTTTGTCACCCTTGTTGGTGCGGCGATGTATGACGTTAACTTTATGGCTCAGGTTTATCACCTGTTGGGATTTGTTGAGCCGGAAAGTACCCAAGATATTATGCGCATTCCCGTCTATGCAACGCTTTTGGTTGCCTTGCTCGCTATTTATGCCGCCGTGAATATGAGAGAGGAGAAGAAAGCCTTACCGAGCGATAGCAGTAAATGGTCTACCACAGTGGCAAGCATGAAGTTGACACTCAATACAGGTAAATGGGTGCTTTCCACGCCATACGTGCTGTTTATCTTGCTTTATTACAGTCTGTTTGAGCATACATCACGCATGTTTTTAACTATGAACAGCCAGTACTATCGAGCCATTGATATCCCGATCATCTATTTCGGTTTTATCGGGGCTGGGATCAGCTTGCTACAGATTGTATTAGCGGGACAAAGTCGTCGATTAGCCGAGAGCATGGCTCCTAAAACATTTATTGCGGTTATGGGGCTTGCGACCATGGCAACTTACTATTGGATTAGCCTCGGATGGTCTATTTATGGAGTGATTCCTGCGCTTATCTTAATTTTTATCATTATGACGATGAACATTTTCATCAGTTATCACCTTAACAAACAGACGGAATCCCATAACAGAGCAACGGTACTGAGCTTTAAGGGGCTCATGTTTAATCTAGGCTACGGGGGGATTGGTATCTTGTATGCATATTACTACAAACTCGTTTCTCAGAACTACACGGAAGCGCAGATCGAGCAACACATCGACTTCATCGCTTCGCTTTCTTCGTTCTTCTACTATTTTACGTTTTTGTTTGTTGCGATAAGCGTGTTCTTTTATGTAAAGGATCGCGAAAAGGCGATTTTCTAAAGGGCTTTTCGCGATCATGCTAGCGGCTGTTTTTGTTCAGCCATTTTAAACCTTCTCGCTTTGCTAGCTCTTGGATACCTTGCGCCTCAATAAATGCTACAACAGCACCAGCGTGTGTTTTTGAATACTCTCTTAAGGCCCAACCAATCGCTTTCTGGATAAAAAACTCGTTATCAGATTGATTTTCTTTGATGATCTTAAAGAGTAACTTTTCGTCGGTTTGCTGTTTAAATTTGAGTTGGTAAAGAATCGTTGTACGTCTTAACCATATGTTGTCTGAGTGACGCCAGCGTCGTATGTACGTTTGAGTTTCTTCAGGATGATTGATAAAGAGATTCGCAGCAATGTGTGTGGCGAGCATATCGACTGTGTCCCACCAAGATTTGGTTGTGATAAGCCACTCCAGTTCGGCGAGAAAAGTTGCAGGTAGCTCCTTTTTGAGCTTTATCAGTAAATCTATGGCGACCAGTTGAAACTCACGCTCTGGTTGCGCCCAAAGCTCTTTTACAACGGCGGGTAATTCTTCAAGAGACGGCAGAGCTTGCTTAGAGAAATAGGGCTTTAAGGCCTCTCTCCTTGGCACTGATTGAATACCATAGAATTGGTATTGGTTGCGCATATAGGCTTTCATTTGTTGCGCGTTATCGTGATTGGCCAAAGGGATAAGCGCCGTTTTTACCGATGTAATCCATGGGTGCATACAAGAGGGCCTCTAGTTAAATGAGCCTAATCCTAAAATAACTAGGAAACCATTTGGGACAGCTTAACTTATCGTCAGTGGTAGACGATAAGTAAGGTTGAGTATAGAGAGTGCTTGCTCTGCTGTTCCTGTTACCCACTGTACTACATTGTCTGCCGTAACCAGTAGTGGCATTCGGTGATGATAGGCAGCACATTGTGGATTGGGCTTAGTGGTCAACGTGACGACACGAGAACGGTTTTCTAGGGCAATCCCCGCCATATATAAAGCCTCTTTTTGAGGCTCTTCAAATAGATATTTTACTTTTAGGTTTTGTTCGGTTCGCCATTCATACCAGCCACTGCAAGGGACGATAATCCTATTGAATTGAAAGGCCTTAGCAAAGGTTGGTTTTTGAGAGACAGTTTCTGCTTGAGCATTAATGATAAGTTTTTTGGCCCAATCTGGTTTGATCCCCCAAGCTAAGTCGCATTGCTGTAGCTGCCCGTGGTGATTGCCAATGCAAGCAATGTGCTCTGTCGGTCGTAAGTCGTTATTGCTTGTTGTATTGAAGTCGAGGCCAAGCTGTTCACAGACAATATTGCACAGCGGGTCATCGATAACATTTAATCTGCCACACATTATTTTTGCCCAGTTGAAATGGTTGTTTGAGTATAGCAATTGTGGCTATTTACCAATTGGCAGATGTAAAAAAGCCGCGAATAATACGCGGCTGTCTAGGGTCTGTTGCTCTTTCGCGGTTAAATTTTAGCCGAACCTATTTTCTAATTTTTACATTCGATAGGTGCTGGTCGGTTTTGTCTGATGGCGAGTATCACCTGCGGCAGCAGTGACATGATGATCATTCCCGCCATTAAGCTGTACTGGAATGAGGTAAAGGATTCACCAAGTAATACCAAACCAGCCAAAATACCTGCGATAGGGTTAGCAATGCCTCCGAAGGTAAAATCCACAACGGTCATACGTTGAAGTAGCCAAACATACATACCGTAACCAAGCGCAGTATTTAAACCCACCACCCATAGTAAGCCAGACAGATTTGTCATCGAGAAGTGTTCGATGATAGCGGCGTACTTCACCGGTTCTAGTATGGCCTGTACACCAGCGGCTACCGACAAGATCACGCCGCCAAGTATCAGCTGCCAAGTCAGTACTGTCCACCAATGCATGCGGTTGCCAAGTGATTTAGTGATTGAGCTGCCAACGACAATACACATGATCGCGGCAAGCATCGCCCCAAGTCCGATTGGGTTTAAGCTGATTGAGCTTGGATCAAACAACATCCACGCAAGCATGATCAAGGCAGAACCACTTATGACTTGAATAATTCCAGGTCTATGTTTGTTGATTAACCAATTATAAAGCATGGCAAACACAGGGACAGAGATCATGCCTACGCCAGAAATGGCTGAAGGTAGCGTCAAGGCCATCACGAAGATCAAGCCAAAGAATGTCGCGATATTAATCAATCCTAGGCTAAACAAGATTTGCCAATCGCCTTTTTTCGGCAAGCTCGGCTTAAACGCCAACAAAAGCAGCCCGGCCGGGAGCGCTCGAATAGCCCCCAGTAGTAGGGGAGGCCAGTCTGCAAGTGTGTACTGGGTAACGGCATACGTGGTACCCCAAAAGAACGCCGGAATCATGGCTAATAATATATTCATAATAACTATCTTTACGTTAAGATACTTTTGTGATGAATGTACGCGCAAAATCGCTGTTTGTAAAGTATCTCTATGTTAAGATATTTTAAACACCATTTTGTTACTGGAGACAAACATTCATGGACGCTATTGATAGAGTAGTTGAGCAGTGGGCTAAGGAAAAGCCAGAGTTAGATACCGAGCCGATGGCGATCATGGGCCGTTTAATGCGTATTGCTAAATATATGGAAACGGAAGTTGCTCAGTTACACAAGCGTTATGACTTAAAGTTAGGGGAGTTCGACGTACTAGCGACATTGCGTCGCAGTGGCGAACCATTCCGCCTAACTCCGTCAGAGCTGATTAACTCGATGATGTTGACCTCAGGAGCGATGACGAATCGACTTGATAAGCTGGAATCTAAAGGGCTAATAAGCCGAGAGCACAGTAAAGAAGATCGCCGCAGCGTAACGGTTGAACTGACACAAGATGGCTTTGGTTTAATCGACCAAATCATTGAAGAGCATGCAGCAGTGCAAGCGAAATTAGTGAAAGGTATGAATGCGAATCAGAAAAAGCAGATCAACACAATTTTGAAAGGCTGGTTGACGCAATACGAGTAAGTTTATCGCATCTCTTATTGATACAAAAACGCCCGATAATTTTATGATTGTCGGGCGTTTTTTTCTGCTTAAATGTTTGTTCTAGGAAGGAAGCTCATCACTATAAAGCTGTGCGAAATCTATGCCTCCAAGCGCGCAGTTTTCATCGACATCAGATTGGTCGCCACTCACGCCAACTGCACCAAGGATATTTTGTTCAGCGTCTCGGATGAGAAGGCCGCCAGGAACAGGGACCATGTTCCCATGAGCGAGAACATTGACCGCGGAGATAAATGCAGGGCGGCTATCTGCATCTTGAGCTAGCTTTCTAGACGAACAGCCAAGAGCCAGTGCACCCCAAGCTTTGGCAATTGCGATGTCTGGTCGCATCATGCTCGAGCCATCTTGACGTTGCAGTGAGATGAGTTTACCCCCACTGTCGAGTACGGCGACCGTGAGTGGAGCACTTTGACTCTTTGTCCCTGCTTGAAATGTACCGTCAGTAACGGATAGTGCTTGTTCTAGAGTTAAACTTCCCATGTTATCTCCTGTTGATCGTAAACCAACCTGATCTCTTTAAGGATGAGCCAGAGTGGTGTTACTCAGTCTGATTTAAAAGCTGATAGCTTGGTAAGGTCAGGAAGCTGGCGAACTCTTTTGCTGTTGATAGCTTGAAGAAAAGGTCAGCAGTTTGTTCAAAGCGACCTTCAGCATACCGAGTGTCACCGACTTCCTGTTTTACGGTGTCTAGCTCTTGGTAGAGCCAGCTGTGAAATAGTTCTTTGGTGAAAACCTGTCCGTCATCTAGGGCGACACTGTGATGGATCCATTGCCAAATGTTGGCGCGGGAGATCTCGGCGGTTGCGGCATCTTCCATCAATCCATATATAGGTACACAGCCTTGGCCTTGTATCCAAGCCTCAATGTAATAGAGCGCAATGCGTATATTTTTACGGACTCCGGCTTCATCTCGGCTGCCTTCACAAGGCTTGAGGAGCAATGAACCATCGATGGTGTGTGTTGGGCTAACGAAGTCGAGTTGGTTTATTTTACCTTTGAGGTTTTTATCGAAGATGGACATTGCAAGGTCAACTAAAGCGGGGTGGGCGACCCAAGTACCATCATGGCCGTTAAGCGATTCTCGCTCTTTGTCTTCGATTACTTTGTTTGTTACACGTTCCATTTCTGCAGGGTCTTTAACCGGAATAAAGGCCGACATACCGCCCATCGCGAGAGCACCACGCTGATGGCAAGTCCTTACTAACAGTTGGCTATAAGCGTTGAGAAACTCTTTGTCCATGCCTACAACATGACGATCGGGCAGAATACGGTCTGCATGATTCTTAAGCGTTTTGATGTAGCTAAAAATGTAATCCCAGCGGCCACAGTTCATTGCGACGATATGATCTTTCATGGCATACAGCATTTCGTCCATTTGGAAAACGGCTGGCAGGGTTTCGATCAGCACCGTAGCTCGAATCGTTCCTCGTTGAACACCAAAGTAGTCTTCAGTAAATGAGAAAACATCAGCCCACCACTGGGACTCTTCCATGCTTTCAAGCTTAGGTATGTAGTAATAAACGCCCAGACCTTGTTCGGCTCGGGTTAAGTAGTTGTGATAGAAGTAGAGTGCAAAGTCCATCAAGCAACCCGGGATAGGCTGCCCTTTATATTGAATAGATTGCTCCGGTAGGTGCAGGCCTCTCGGACGGGCAATCAGTAACGCTGGGTTCTCACACAGCTGATAGTCTTTATTTTTATTTTCGTCGTGATAACTGATGGTACGTGCATTCGCATCACGAAGGTTCACTTGTCCTTGGATCATGTTTTCCCATGTTGGCGAAGAGGCATCTTCAAAACAGCACATGAATACCTTTGCACCAGAATTAAGTGCGTTGATCACCATTTTTCGATCAATCGGTCCGGTGATCTCGACGCGGCGATCCAATAGCTCTGGTGGAGGGGGCGCGACTTTCCAACTTTTATTCTCTCGGATTGATTGGGTGTCGTTGCGAAAGTTTGGTAGCGCACCTGCGTCATAGCGTTGTTGTTGTTCTTCGCGGGCTTGTAATAGTGCATCTCGTCGAGGGGTAAATTTCTTTACTAGTTTATTTAGGAAAGAAAGTGCCTCGCTTGAAAGGATCGCAGGGTATTCCGGGCTGTCCATATTACCGATTACGTGCAGGCAAGCTGTCTCTTCTTTTTCTGCTACATCGTTCAGACTCATTGTTCGTCTCCTTTAAACAATATCGAATGATTTTGTGTACAAAATAAAACTGTCACGAATACTTATATTTTAATTTATGTAAACAATCAAAGGGTATTTAACAATTATTTTTCATTTGAAGGTTTTTGAAATTATTTTCATGTAAAGATAGTTTATATAAAGTAATGATTCCTAGGCTTTTCGGGGTTAGTAGTCGCTTGGAGTTATTGCTCTATGTTGGAAAAATGTTGCATTTGGGGGTTGCCAAATTCTGATTATGATTCATAGTACACAAAGTATCTTTGAATTGTATACAATTGAAATGGAGGTTCGCATGGCAAAGATGAAGGCAATTGAAGCAGCAGTTGAGGTGATGAAGAAAGAAGGTGTCGATATTGCCTTCGGTGTCCCTGGCGCAGCCATCAACCCTATGTACGCGGCAATGAAAAAGCTCGGCGGGATCAATCATGTGTTGGCGCGGCACGTAGAAGGTGCGTCACACATGGCTGAAGGTTATACGCGCACTCATCAAGGAAATATTGGTGTGTGTATTGGTACTTCTGGCCCGGCAGGTACGGATATGATCACGGGATTGTACTCAGCATCGGCGGATTCTATCCCTATTTTATGTATAACAGGCCAAGCGCCGCGAGCTCGTCTTCACAAAGAGGATTTCCAAGCCGTTGATATTGAATCTATCGCCAAGCCTGTCACTAAATGGGCGACAACAGTTTTAGAGCCAGCGCAGGTGCCACGCGCATTCCAGCAAGCGTTTCACTTGATGCGATCTGGTCGTCCGGGCCCTGTACTCATCGACCTTCCTCTTGATGTTCAGCTAACGGAAATCGAGTTTGATATCGATACCTATCAGCCATTAGAAGCGTATCAACCAAAAGCGACTCGTGCTCAGGTCGAGAAGGCTCTTGAAATGATGTGTGAATCAGCTAACCCCTTGATTGTTTCGGGTGGTGGTGTAATTAACGCTGGTGCAGAAGATTTGCTGCAACAATTCGCCGAGATTACCGGCGTACCTGTTGTACCAACTTTGATGGGTTGGGGTTCTATCGCTGATGATCATGAGCTGATGGCGGGCATGGTTGGTCTACAAACGGCTCATCGCTATGGTAACGCAACTATGCTGGAATCTGATTTTGTGTTTGGTATCGGTAACCGCTGGGCAAACCGTCATACAGGTTCATTGGATGTCTATACCAAAGGGCGTAAGTTTGTTCACGTCGATATTGAACCAACGCAAATTGGCCGCGTGTTCTGCCCAGATTTAGGTATTGTGTCTGATGCTAAAGCGGCGCTAGAGCTAATGGTTGAAGTGGCGCGTGAATGGCATGATGCAGGCAAGCTACCAAACCGAAGTGCTTGGGTGGATGAATGTCAGCAGCGCAAAGCTACCATGCTGCGTAAAACGCATTATACCGATGCGCCAATCAAACCAATGCGTGTATATGAAGAGATGAACAAGGCGTTTGATCGCGATACGTGTTACGTCAGTACCATTGGTCTTTCACAAATCGCTGCCGCGCAGTTCCTGCACGTATACAAACCTCGTCACTGGATTAATTGTGGTCAGGCGGGTCCATTAGGTTGGACAACACCAGCCGCATTGGGTGTACGTGCCGCGGATCCAAATCGCGATATCGTAGCGATCTCCGGTGACTACGACTTCCAGTTCATGATTGAAGAACTCGCCGTTGGTGCGCAATTCAACTTGCCTTATATCCACGTACTGGTGAACAACTCCTATCTAGGTCTGATCCGCCAAGCGCAGCGACAGTTCGATATCGATTACTGTGTTCAGTTGGCCTTCGAAAACCAAAACGCCCCAGAGCTAAACGGCTACGGTGTCGACCATGTCACTGTGGTTGAAGGCTTAGGTTGTAAGGCGATTCGTGTCACTGACCCTGAACAGATGCAAGCGGCGTTTACCGAGGCGAAAGAGTTGATGAACAAGCACAAAGTACCTGTGGTGGTTGAAGTCATTTTAGAGCGAGTTACCAATATTGCTATGGGTGTAGAAATCAATGCTATCAACGAGTTTGAAGCTTTTGCTGAGAGTATTGATGACGCACCAACCGCACTAATTCATCGCGACAAATAAGAGAAGGAAATCATAATGGCAAAGTTTGCAGCCAATTTATCCATGTTATTTACCGAACTGGAATTTGAAGATCGCTTTGAAGCTGCGGCAAAAGCGGGCTTCCAAGGTGTGGAATATCTTTTCCCTTATGCGCTAGAAGCCAAACAAATTAAGGCGAAACTGGATGAAAACCAACTTACCCAAGTGTTGTTCAACCTTCCGGCCGGCGATTGGGAAGCGGGCGAGCGCGGTATCGCGGTGGACCCAAAGCGAATTGAAGAGTTCCAAGCAGGGGTCGCCAAGGCCATTGAATACGCCAAAGTATTGGGGAATACCCAAATCAACTGCCTTGCCGGTATTGTTCCACAAGGGGTAAGTGAGCACGATGCGCATGCGACCTTTATTATCAACCTTCGCTATGCCGCTGAAGCACTAAAGCAGCAAGGTATTCGACTGGTCATCGAAGCGATCAATACCCGCGATATCCCCGGATTTTTCTTAACTACCACTGAGCAAGCTAAATCAGTTATCAACGAGGTCGGCAGTGATAATTTATTTATCCAATACGACATCTACCACATGCAGATTATGGAAGGGGATCTAGCTCCGACATTGTCTGCCAATATCCATCAAATCGCTCACGTTCAGTTGGCGGATAACCCAGGTCGACATGAGCCTGGGACGGGAGAGATTAATTACCCCTTCTTACTTAATCATATAGATGAGCTTGGTTATGACGGTTGGATTGGGTGCGAATACAAACCCCGAGCCACCACCTATGAAGGCTTAGATTGGATCAACCTATACCGCTAATTGCGGGGAAATGTTATGGAGAACAGATGATGAGAATTGCATTTATTGGTACGGGAATCATGGGCAGACCAATGGCTGCCAATTTACAAAAAGCGGGCTATGAACTGGTGGTATCTGATCACTTTAACTCACCGCCAAAAGATTTGGTGGAGTCGGGCGCGCTTGTTTGTCACTCACCAGAAGAAGCGACTCGTATTTCTGATGTGGTGATTCTAATGGTGCCAAATACACCACAAGTGGAAGAGGTGCTGTTTGGCGATAAAGGCGTTGAAGCTGGGCTAAACGCTGGTGGCGCTGAAGGTAAATTGGTGATCGACATGAGCTCGATCTCACCAATGGCTACCAAATCCATTGCGGCACGCGTTAATGAAAGTGGCGCGCAATACCTAGATGCGCCGGTATCGGGCGGTGAGGTAGGAGCGATTAACGCCGCGTTAAGCATTATGGTTGGCGGTGCACAAGATGCGTTTGATAAGGCTCGCCCTCTGTTTGAAGTGATGGGTAAAAACATCACTCTTGTGGGTGAAAATGGCGCAGGGCAAACCTGTAAAGTGGCCAATCAGATCATTGTTGCTTTGAATATCGAAGCCGTATCTGAAGCCTTGGTATTTGCTTCGAAGGCTGGAGCTGATCCGGCGCGCGTACGTCAGGCGCTTTTGGGTGGCTTTGCGAGTTCGAAAATCCTTGAAGTGCATGGCGAGCGTATGATCGAAGGTACTTTTGATCCCGGCTTTAGAATCTCTCTACATCAGAAAGATCTCGACTTGGCCTTAACAGGTGCAAAAGAGCTTGAAGTGGCACTGCCAAATACTGCGAACGCTCAGGAGCTGTTTGAAGACTGCGCCGCGTTGGGTGGTCAAGATTGGGATCACTCAGCGCTAATCAAGGCTATCGAGAAACGTTCGAATCATTCGATTCGTGACTAGAGCCTTGAGATTGGTTTCTGTCTAGGGCGTGGTGGATTCCTCTCCCTCCGCGTTCCTTGGGTTGGTGACAGCCCTAAATTTTTAAACTAAATCGCGTAGATTTTTGTCTCCTTTTAATACGCGTTCCCGTTGTAAGACAAAGGGTAGGGGTACTTCTCGGGCTCCGTCTTTGCAGGCACCTAGAGTACTTGCTTCGGGATTTTTTCTTCTCTCTGTGAGCTGGTCGAATCTGGAGTTCAGCCATCTTAGTGAGGCTTGTGATATGTTATTTGAGAATGCCGAGAGGCTGACATCACAAGGCAAAAATAGATGCAGTTAAATACCTTAATCGCTCGTCAAATTGTTGAGCGTGCGACAAAAATTATTCAGTTTCCCGTCAATGTGATGGATGAGAATGGCCAGATAATTGGCTCTAGCGATCCTTCGCGTTTGCATCGCACGCATGAAGGAGCCTTGTTAGCGATTCATGACAATCGCACCGTCGAAATTAATCAGACTGTCGCGAGCACGCTCATCGGCGTTAAAGAGGGAATTAACCTGCCGATTCTTTATCAAGATCAGGTGATCGGCGTGGTTGGGATTTCTGGGTTGCCCGATGATGTTAGAAGTTATGGCGAATTGGTCAAGATGACTGCTGAGCTGATTGTCGAGCAAGAAGCTTTAATGGCTCAGATCCAATGGAACAAGCGTCATCGTGAAGAATTATTACTGCAGCTCATTCAAGGTTCGACGCTCAACGAGAATCAATTGATATCGATTGCTCAGCGGTTAGATCTAAATCTATCTCAGCCGAGAATTGCCGCTGCGGTAAAAGTGATTCCCAAACACGGCCAGCCTCTTACATTGGAGCATTTGCAAAAGTTGGTTCATTTGTTGGAGTACCCAGAGCGAGACAACATTGTGGGAATCGTATCGGTCTCAATGAATGAGGTGGTGGTACTTAAACCCGTCACACTTATTGATGGCTGCTGGAATCATAAGGAAGAAAAAGCCAGGGTCAAAAGATTGCTTAAGCGAGTGGCTCAAGAAGCGGACTTTACGATTAAGATAGCGATAGGACAGTATTTTTCGGGCTTGGCTGGATTAGCCCGCTCTTATGAGACGGCTAAAGCAACGCTTGCCAACTCGAGCCATAGTAAAGAGGCGATTCTGTTTTATCACGAACACAAGCTGTCGGTCTTAGTTGAAGGGCTAAAACAGGATCAATGGCGACGTGATCAATTAACCGAACCGTTAGAGAAATTGCGACAACAAGATACCAAAGGAGTCTTGATAAAAACGCTCAGAGTGTTTTTTGAACAAGATTGCGATCTAGCTCAAGCTTGTGCAGCACTACATATTCATCGAAATACGCTTCGCTATCGGTTAGATAAGATTGAAGAGGTTACTGATTTAAAAATCAATAATTTAGATCATAAGGTACAGTTATATCTCGCCTTAAAATGTGCGTAACTTAAAACTAATTTTTGTGCAAAATGACAATTATATAAGATTTTAAATTGATAAATTTGTCACTTTGCATAAAGGAATAGGGTTCGTTTCACTGAATAATAACACCGTCCCTACAGACACCCAGAATGTTTGCATACAGCCAAACATTCAGTACGAATACTATAATAAACGGAGTTATCATGAGTCTTATTCTAATCTTGCTGGGGGTGATAGCCTTTATCGTCCTCGCAACCACAAAATTTAAGTTACACCCCTTTTTAGCACTCATTGTTGCGGCATTTCTAGCGGCCTTTGCTTACGGTCTACCAGCGGGAAGCATCGCTAAAACTATTGCTTCTGGTTTCGGCGGCATTCTCGGATACATCGGCTTGGTCATTGTACTAGGTACTATTATTGGTGTGATTCTAGAGAAAAGTGGCGCAGCGATTACGATGGCGGATACCGTGATTAAAGTGCTAGGAGAACGCTCACCGACCTTAACCATGAGCATCATCGGCTACATTGTTTCAGTACCTGTGTTCTGTGATTCTGGTTTCGTTATTTTGAACTCACTGAAAGAGTCTTTAGCAAACCGACTCAAAACCTCTAGCGTTGCCATGAGTGTGGCTTTGGCGACTGGTCTTTACGCGACTCACACATTTGTCCCACCAACGCCAGGCCCAATTGCGGCTGCGGGTAACTTAGGCTTGGAATCAAACTTAGGTTTAGTCATTGGTGTGGGTATCTTTGTCGCAGCAACAGCCGCTATCGCCGGTATGTTGTGGGCAAATCGTTTTAAAGATATCGAGCCAGATGGCATTGAACAGGCTGAAGAGATCAAGCAAGACTGGAAAGCATTGAAAGCTTCTTATGGTGAACTGCCATCAGCGAGCCAAGCGTTTTCTCCTATTTTTGTTCCTATCATTCTTATCTGTTTGGGCTCGATTGCTAAGTTCCCAAGTTTACCTCTAGGTGATGGGACTGTATTTGAAGTGCTGTCGTTTTTAGGCCAACCACTAACCGCGCTAATCATTGGTTTGTTCTTGTCAGTTCGTCTTTTGAAAAGTGACAATAAAGTGGAAGAGTTTGGTGAGCGCATCAGCCAAGGTATTACCGCTGCAGCGCCTATCCTACTTATCACTGGTGCTGGCGGTGCATTTGGTGCGGTATTAAAAGCGACACCACTGGGTGAATATTTGGGTACCACTTTGTCAGCACTTGGCGTGGGTATCTTTATGCCATTTATCGTCGCAGCGGCGCTGAAATCCGCGCAGGGCTCGTCAACGGTTGCTCTTGTAACAACCTCAGCCCTCGTTGCTCCAATGCTGGCTCAATTGGGACTGGACTCAGAAATGGGACGCGTACTAACCGTTATGGCGATTGGTGCAGGTGCGATGACGGTATCGCATGCCAATGACAGTTTCTTCTGGGTGGTTTCGCAGTTTAGTCGTATGTCGGTTGGCTTAGCGTATCGCGCTCAAACAATGGCAACTCTGGTGCAAGGCGTGACGGCAATGACGCTAGTTTACATTCTAAGTCTTGTTCTGCTGTAACAAGCTAATATAGGAAACATATATGAAAGTAGTTATCGCTCCAGATTCTTACAAAGAAAGTTTAACCGCTATGGAAGTGGCAACTGCGATTGAAAAAGGCTTTAAAGAGATCATGCCAGAGGCAGAATACATCAAACTGCCGATGGCTGATGGAGGCGAAGGCACAGTGCAATCCTTGGTTGATGCGACAGGTGGCAGCATCGTAACAGTCGATGTTACTGGGCCACTTGGTCAACCTGTGGAAGGGTTTTATGGATTATTGGGTGATGGGTCGACAGCGGTGATCGAAATGGCCGCTGCATCTGGGCTTCATTTAGTGGAGCCGAGTGAAAGGAACCCATTGCTCACTTCTACCTATGGAACCGGTCAGTTGATCAAGGCCGCACTGGATGAAGGCGTGAATCATATCATTATCGGTATCGGAGGAAGCTCAACCAACGATGGCGGAGTGGGTATGGCTCAAGCGCTAGGTGCAAAATTAGTGAATGCTCAAGGTGTTGACTTACCGTTTGGTGGTGGTGCACTTGCTGGCTTAGCTGAAATTGACCTATCAGGCTTAGATCCTCGTTTAGCAAAGATTCAACTCGAAGTCGCTTGTGATGTTGATAATCCTTTGTGTGGCCCGAAAGGTGCCTCTCATGTGTTTGGTCCGCAAAAGGGCGCAACCCCAGAGATGATTGAGCAGCTAGATAAAAACCTCGCCCATTATGCTGAAGTGATCCGCCAAACCAATGGTAAAGATGTGATTAATCAGGCGGGTGCAGGCGCTGCGGGTGGTCTTGGCGCTGCTTTATTGGGCCTATTTGATGCAACACTTCGCCCCGGCATTAGCATAGTCATGGATGCGGTTAACCTTGCTGAAGTTGTGAAAGATGCCGACTTAGTTATTACGGGCGAAGGGCGGATTGATAGCCAAACCATTCATGGTAAAACGCCAATTGGTGTGGCACGTACCGCGAAACTCTATAACTTACCTGTGATTGGTATTGCCGGCAGTACGGCTCAAGATTGTCGTGTGGTACACGATCACGGTATTGATGCTGTCTACAGTGTGGTTTTAGGGGCAACAGACCTGCCCACTGCGCTGAAAGAAGCGGCATTTAATGTGGAGATGACCTCGCGCAACGTAGCAGCAGCGTTGGCGATGAGTTTTAGCTAGCTGTCTTGAAGTAGACAAAATAAACGAAATTGGCCGCATCATGCGGCCATTTTATTTGAGGAGATGCTTATTTGTGGACGACTTTAAATCGCTCCAGAACCAGTAACATATCTTGTTTTGGTTCAATGCCCAGCTCTTCACATTCTAACGAGAAGAACTTCCAATGAGCGTTGCGCCACCATTCTAAACTTTTGTCACCTTCCCCTTCTGCTGCGGCAAACTCCGCTGTCACTTGATCGTATGGACATGTTGAAACAGACATTATTTCCACAATGCAAACGGGCTCGCCTTGCCAGTTAGTTACAACTTGAAGATGGCCAACGACTGGCATTGTCTCGCCTTCATGGCTGTACCAATACTCCATGCTACAAGAGGCTTGTTTTTCACCTTGTAGGATGAGCTCTGCACAAAGGTTGGCATTGTACTCATCTGCACAATAGTAATCAGCACTGAAAGAGGTGTACTGCTCTGCGACGCTTTTCGGTAATGATTGAAGGTATTGATTTAAATAGTCTTGGCTTTTTGCATCCATGATTTCTAACTCTTCCTATTCGTGCTTGTTCAAGAGTAAACGCTAATCTCAATCAGATTGGAGTCTGGATCTAAAAAGTAGACAGACTGAATGGAGCCTTGCGCGCCAGATTTCTCAACCGGCCCTTCGACAATTTGAATCTGTTCTTTAGTTAAGTGAGTAATCACTTCTTCAAGTGGCCAATGTGTAATTAGGCAAAGATCTCCTGAGCCAACTTGCGCTCGGTTTCTAGGTTCTTGTCCCAATAGTTGTAAGTTGATCTTTTGGTTACCAAATTTGAGCGCTTTGCGTCCGTTAGCGAAGGTGATCTCTTCCATCAGCAAGGCTCGTTGATAAAAGGCAACTGAGGTAGATATATTCGAAACCGTCAGGACAACATGGTCGATATGGCTAATCATGCTCTCTCCTTTTGAAGCTGCTTTTCCATCCAAATACAGTCGAGGCTAACACCTCTTGGTGAATGATAAGTGGAGTGTTCTTCTCCTTGAAAGCCGAATGAACGATAGAATGGAGCGGCGTTGAGGGTTGATTCTAAAACCATCTTTTCCAGTTTATGCTCGTTAGCCATCTCTTCTAAAAAAGAGAGCATCAGCTTTGCGGCACCTAATCCAAAATAGGGTGGATCGACGAAAATTGCATCAACCATGCCGCTTTCAGTGTTCAATTTACCGCAGCCAATCACTTGATCATTCAGCTCAGAGACATAGAAGGTCGCAACGATATCTTGCAAAAGTTTGTCGGAGATACCCCCTTGCGTCCAAAGTGCCAGTTGTTCTGGTTGATAGTGGTCAGCACATTGGTTAAGGATGGCGCGTTTTCTCAAGTCATAAATGGGTTGAACGTCTGCTGCGTTGGCTTTGCGAATTGTAATCATACCTTCCTCCTTGAATGGCGACGGATGTCAGATAAGTCTATTTCTAGTAGTAAAAAGGCCGCAAAGAGAGCGGCCTTTTAGTGGCAATAGACCTAAAGCTTATTAACAGCCGTAAGTTTGCTTAATGTAGTGCTCAAATTGATCACACATCTGCTCGTCAGAATCTTGGTTATTGGCCAACTCTTTACTGCCGTCTACCACTTTAATCGTTGCGTTCAGTGAAGCCACCTCAGCTCTTTGACGCGTAGCAAGCCCAGCAATTTTCTCTTGTTGCGCAGCCCAAGCTTGTTGTGGTGATTGGTTACAGGCATCAGCAAGATACTTAGCGTTAAATCCTTCACCCGTTAAACTAATGATTGTCTCGTTGTGAGAGAGCTTATTGCCCGCATGCCAGTAATGTTTTGCGAGCAATGGGCCGATTTCTGGGTTATCGGTTAGATAGCCAAATTTATCTAAGAAGTAAGCTCGGGTTTGATAAACCGCCATGTGTGCGAGTAAGTAACCGTGGTATGCACAGGCTGCTTCATCAGAGATTAGATGTGGAATCGCCATCAATGGGCGAGGGCTACATTCGATACCTAAAATGTTTTTCTCACATTCGCGAGCCAATGCGGTGATGCGCTCTGGAGTGAGTTCTTCATCGCTCAACTGATAGAGAGCTCGTTCAAAGTACGGCACCACTAGAATGCTACGTTCTTCGTAAGCGGCAAAAGGTTGGCTGCTGTTGATCATTGTTTTGATCACGTCATCAGGAACTGGGTTTCCATCGGCATCTAGCGCGTATTGTTTTAGCCAGTCCGCATCATTTAGCAAGCTATCACAGAACATCGATTGTGTTTCAGCGTAGGCCATTGACGTTGGCGCAAACTCTTGAGAGAAGCATGGCGCGTTCATTTTAACGTTAGCAAAATGCGCGGCGTGGCCACCTTCATGGAACAGAGTGTTGATGCCTGAATAGCCGCTGCCGACTTGGTCTGGTTTTGCGTTGCTCGTAAAGTTAACTTGCGCTGCAACCCACTCATTCTGATCATAGAAAGACGGCACTGGACCATGGCAGAAACCGTTTTGGTACTTACCTTTTCGGTCAAGCAAATCCAGCGTTAGCTCTGCCTGTGAGTATTCAATATTCAGGCGGCCAAAGGATTCTACCCAGCGGCGTAGTGATTTGGAGAATGGGACATACGGGTCAAGATCACGCATCGCGTCGCCAGAGTACGAATAGACCAAGTTATGCCCTGTTAACGCGTTTTGGCCTTTCTCTTTTGCAAGGTTTGCCAAACTTATTAGGTTGGCTTCGCGCGTACGTACTTCGAAATCATCCAGAATCGCAAACAACTTGGTTGATGACATCATCTCTTTTTTGGTGACGGAATAATCAAAGAAGCTATCGTAACCAAGTGAACGGGCAAATTGGTTACGCAGTTTAATCAGTTCGACAAAACCGTTTTCAAGTAACCATTGCTCTAGGCCAAGTAAAGCTTGATGCGCTGACTGGCGAGCCTGTTCATTGTCATTGGTGCGAATAGTGGCGGCTAAAACTGGCAATGAGCCTTCGACTTGGTTACCGTTTTCATCTTGATAGTAGAGCGTATGTTTTTGTTTTTTCTCAAACAGCGAGGCTTCAAAAGCGATCAACTCATTTTTTAAAGACTGAGCGTCACTACCTTCAATCGCATGAGATTGAAAAGTCGCTAACCAACCTTGTAAGCCAATAAGTGTTTGCTGTTTTTCAGTGGTATCGGCAATCGATTCTGCCGCTTCTAGCTGCTGTTTGATGGCGGTGATTTGCTCTGCATCACTTAAGAAATTGGTCCATGCAGTTTGCGCTTTGGTTGAGCCATCATGGTCATCACTGATCCCCATGTACGTTTCCCAGAAGAAGTCTTCTTTACTGCGGTGGATAGCAAGGTAACGTCGATTTAGGTCATTGAGATATTCGGTAGCAGTCATTTGGATCCTTCAAATGTTAACTTGGTGTAGAAAAAGGATTATGACACGCTTTATAAGTGATTAGGAAATGAGAAGCATATTCAAGCAACCTATCAGTGTAAAATCTTATACACGTATGCTATTTCCATTTACAGCAAAGACAGCAAGCCCCAACAATCACTGTGATTGTGGGGCTTTCGGTTTAAAGGATGATATTGCGGAAGACGAGCACTTCACCTTCTAACGCCATTGGCACAAAGAGTTGGTAGGTGTTTGGTGAGTAGTAGATGTCGCCTGCCCCTCTTGGTAGGTCGAGCAGTATTCGAGACTGGCCTTGTTTTGACACGGAATACACTACTCCTTGCTTCCAATCGGAGACGATTAAATCATCACGATTGTCGACTTGAATACCGTCCAAATTCCCGAGTGGTTTTTCAGTGATGGCTGAAATCTGTTTGGTTGTTGGATCAACTTTCAAAACGCGGCCATATGGCGCTTCAATTGGGTTGCCATCGTTAAAGTAACCCCAAGCTGCGACATAAAGTTGACCATCAATGAAGGTTAGCCCGTTAGGATTTTCCAGCTTAGGTGAATCTATCCATGTGGTGACTTTGTTATCTGACAGCTTGTAAATAACAGAGGTGAACATGTCTGATACATACACATCGCCTTTATCATCGATTGCTACATCGTTCAGGAACTGGGCATTTTTCGCTTCATGTTTTACAACGGCGCCTGAAGATAAGTCGATCTCAATTAAGTGCTCCATATCTCCAACGAAAAGAGTATCACCATTCATCGCAATCCCTTTCGGGTTCTCTAGGCCACTGGCTACGGTCGCGATGAACTGGAAATCTTTGTTTAGTGCAACAACAGATCCGTCCCCAGCTTTATCGCCAGCTTGAAGAGAGACGAAATAGGTTTGTTTCGATGAATCAAAAACAATCGACTCCGCGCCAGGTAAGTTTGGGATGGTTTGCGTTAATAATGGTTCAGCCATCGCAGAGGCACTGATCGCGACTGATGCAGTTATTGTGAGAGCAAGGTTTCTCATCGTATTTCCTTATGTCTTTGGTGGTTAATTATTCGACAGGGATATTAAGGAAATGTTTATTGTTGATAAATCCGTTATTAGTCAAAAAACTGTTGCTATATATCAACAATAAATAATGAGGGCTGCATTATGTGGCGCTATTTGAAGTGGCTCGAAAGAGTAGAACGACATAAAGGGGAGCCGACAAAAATATTGGAAAGCAGTTTGAAGTCTAACAATTGATCTCCTGAATATGACCGAACAAGCATATTCATCCTGCTAGTTTTGTTTGGCAAACAAAAGGTTACTCATAGGTAGAGTAATCTGTCGCTAACTTTAAGGATGAATAATGAGATTGAATACTACGCTTCCTTTGTTGAGCTTAAGCGCCGTTGCTGCGCTGAGTTCATTTAATGTCAGTGCCCACGGTTGGGTCGAGTTCCCCAACGCGCGCCAGAATATCTGTTATGAAGATGGTGGTTTTTGGACTAACGAAATTCCAAACCAAGCATGCCAAGCCGCATTTGAACTGTCGGGGGCTTATCCATTTGTACAACGAAGTGAAGTGGCGGCAAACGTGCCTAACTATCGCGATATGGCTCATGTGAAAGCGATAGTGCCGAATGGCGAGCTATGTTCTGCAGGCGATTCCGCTAAGAAAGGCCTCAGTATTGCTTCTCCTCACTGGCAGCGTACTGATGTTGCTTTGGATGAAAATAATCAAATTGATTTGGTCTTCTTTGGTAAAGCGCCTCACAACCCTTCTTATTGGGAGTTCTACCTTACCAAGCCAACTTATGACCCAACTCAACCATTAACTTGGGATGACTTGGAGCTCATCGATACCGCTGGTGATATTGCAGTTGATGAGCAAAAACGTTATCGAATGAAGGTGACATTTCCGGCGGATCGTACGGGCGACGCGACTCTTTACACGCGTTGGCAGCGCATAGATGTCGCAGGTGAAGGTTTCTACAACTGTAGTGATATCACGTTACGTGGCTCAGGCACTAATCCTCCAACGGATCCGGTAGACCCGACCGAACCGGGTAATAACCTCACTTCACTGGGGTATTATGTGCCGCAAGGATTTGGGCCAGTTGAGCAGGGAGATACTGTTCGTCTTCGTACCTTTGATGCGAGTGGTAGCGAAGTGGTCGATGTCTCTTTGCCTATTTCGGCTAACAACACTGCTAATTGGTCAGCCGAATTGGCCGATCAGTTTAACGCTCAGCAAACCGGTGATTGGTACATTGGTATTTGGCATCAAGAAATGAACCACTATATGTTTGATACTAAGAACATCTATGCCAATAAAGTGTTCGCGCCAAACAATACCTTTAGCTACGCATTGTCTCTGATTAAAGCTGACACAACACCGCCAGTGGAACCAACCAACTTTTGGAGTAAAGACGCGACCTATACGGCTGGTGATATTGTGACGCACAATGGAAAAGAGTGGACGGCTCAATGGTGGACAACGAATGAGGAGCCTGGCACGACAGGCCAGTGGGGTGTTTGGCGCTAGTCTGCAATCGGTAAATGCTAATCGGTTAACACACATCGACCCTATTTATTCTGGATAGGGTCGATGTGTTGATAAAAGAGATCATTAAGATTGCCATTAACCTGAGAACTGTACGATTCCTAAATCAATTGCTTGCTCAAAGCTCACTTGCTCATGAATCAGTGCACTCAACGCAGCTTCACTCAGCAGTATTACTGAGTGAGAAGCGTCACTTACTGGAGCTGAATGAACTGCAATACGCTTTTCTTCATCTATTTGTGACCATAAGTGACTATCGATGAGATACACGTAAGAGACTGGTTTTATCTTATTCGAATGTTTCTCTGTTAGTACTTGTAACCACCAACTGGCACGCCTCAATCCTTGCGTGCCCTCTAATGTCGATATGGTTTTGATTTCATGGTTATCTAGCGCCTCATAGGTGGCAATAGCAACATCCAATGCTCCGGGATAGCTTTCGGAGAATGGGTTGCGAAACTGGCCATCATAAGTACATGCGTGAGCAGCCATTGTTAGACTGCTCAAGCCGATAGCAACCATAGGGTAGAGTTGCTTCATATTTACTCCTACGGGGTGACTATGTTGAACCAGAAATTAAAGGTATCGAGCATACCTACAAAATCTTTGAACACTTTCTTATCACCTTTCAGTTTGATATCTCCGCTCGCAATGGCTTGTTCAAGCGTGACCGACCCTAGCTGAACATCATCGAGCGCTTCTTTAGTCAAGGTTAGTGACACATCGGGTTTCTCACTGAGCATTGTCGTGTGGTTGAGCACCGAGTTTTCAATGTAAAGCGTGTACTGTTCATCAAGGTCGGTAAAGTTAATGTTGATGGCATAATCTTTACCTGCGGCTTTTTCTGGCAATAAGCGAACAGCTAGGTAGTCAAATAGCATTTCAGGCGGCATGTTTTTGATAATGTCTGGAGAAGCCGTGTTGGTACCGCCAGCTGATGGGGTGCCATTTCTCAGCTCGTAAGCCCCCTGGAGGTAGACAGAACGCCATGGCCCAGACTCTGCTTGATAACCCAATTGTTCATAGGCGTCTGCGAGCAGTGCTTTGCCTTTTTTACTTTGCGGGTTAGCGAAGACAATATGCTTTAGGACTTCTGCTACCCAGCGATATTTACCGTTATCAAAGTCTGCTTGAGCTCTAGAAAGGACCGCGCTTTCTCCTCCCATGTACTCGACATATTTCACCGCAGCATTAGTTGGTGGTAAGTTATTCAGATCTGATGGGTTACCGCTATACCAACCCATATAACGTTGATAAACGGCGCGGCTATTATGTCTGAGTGTGCCGTAGTAACCGCGAGTGTTCCAATTTTGGTCAATCTCTTTGGGGAATTGGATGATCTCTGAGATCTCTGAGCCAATATAACCTTGGTTCATCAAACGAACGGTTTGATCGTGAGTGTATTTGTACATATCACGCTGTAGTTTGAAGTAATCGACAATCTCTTCTTGTCCCCACATTGGCCAGTGGTGGCTTTGGAATTTGACTTCCACGTCATCGCCCCACATTTCGATGGTTTCATTTAAGTAAGAGGACCATTTCAACGCGTCGCGTACTTGGGCGCCACGAAGTGTGAGAATGTTGTGCATAGTGTTAGTGCTGTTTTCTGCCATCCATAGCGCTTTCTTTTCTGGAATCCATGTATTGATCTCAGTCGGAGCTTCTGAACCAGGCGTGTATTGGAAGACCATTTTTATGCCATCTACAATATGCTCTTCTCCGGTTTTTTCTATGATCAAGGTTGGGCGAATAAGAGTTGGGAGACCGGTCGAAGTTGTTTGGCCTAAACCGCCATTGACACCACCTTGTGCGTTTCGCGGGAGCAATGCGCCATACATGTAGATAGCGCGCCTTCCCATCGCATTACCTGCGATAACGTTTTCAGATACGGCATGCTCAGTAAAACCATGTGAGGCAATAATTTGGACTTTGCCCGCGTTAACATCAGCTTCATCTACGATGCCGCGAACACCACCAAAGTGGTCAATGTGGCTGTGGCTATAAATGACCGCTGTAACGGGGCGTTCACCGAGCTCTGTATTTATAAAATCAAGTGCTGCTTTAGCCGTTTCTTGAGAGATCAAAGGGTCAAAAACAATCCAACCTTTCTCGCCTTCGATAAAAGTGATGTTAGTTAGGTCGTAGCCTCTTATTTGGTAGATGCCATCGGTGACTTTGAATAAACCGTTAATGACATTCAACTGGGCGTTGCGCCAAAGGCTAGGGTTAACACTATCGGGGGCTTTTGCGTCTAGCGTGATAAATTTTTTGTATTCTTCTAAATCCCAGACAACATCTCCCTGCTCGTTTTTAATTGTGACTACATCTTGTTTAGCGATAAAACCTTTTTGAGCTCGTTCAAAGTCCTTTTGGTTGTTAAAAGGAAGCGTTTTGTAGAGATCTTGGTTAGCGTCAATGGTTGCTTGAGTTGCTGGTTTTGAGTCTACCGCAGCCAAGCACCCTGTTGAGATCGCTAAAGCGAGAAGGGTAAGAGCAGTACGTTTCATATAGAGTCCTTTAAATATGAGTGTTGTTTCACGATCTAAAGGTAGTTTAGCTTTCTAATTTTTCAATGATTTAGCGAGTTATTTGAATTGCTGGGTGATTGGCCATTTGAGAAGGGGGAAGCTAAGGGAGTAATTAATTATATTTAATCAATAACGCTTTTACGCGCCTAATTTATTAGCCAAGCCTTCTTTGCTGAATTCAGCGGCTTTTTTAAAGGTATGCGTTTTGTTTTTAGCAACAAATTACACTGTAAATCGCCGCTCACCCCAAGGTTTAATTATATTTTCGAACCATTGTTTTGTGTTCGCTAACAGTTTGTTTACTATGGAGCGAGAGTAAAACCAAAGGAAAGAAGATGTCACGGATTAGGCAAAAAAATCAGGATCTGATCATTGAGGTTGCGAGTGAGCAATTTGCTACCCATGGTTACGCTGCGACTAAAATCGTCGATATAGCAAAAGCGGCCGAGATCCCGAAAGCTAACGTGTTCTACTATTTTAGTTCGAAAGATAAACTTTATTACGCAGTGCTGCAGACGGTAACTCAACCCTTACTTGAAGCTTCTCGTCCAATAGAAGAGTTGAGCGATCCGGTTGAAGCTTTGAGTCAGTATATAGAAACGAAATTACGTATCTCTCAAGAACATCCTCATGCATCCAAAGTCTTTGCCAATGAAGTCATGTCTGGTGCGAAAGCATTACCCGATGATATTGGCACGGAGCTGTTTAAACAGTCGCAAATGATGATAGACAAGTTTGCGACATGGTCACAGCAAGGTTTGATGGATGAGGTCCCACCGCAACACCTAATGTTTACCATTTGGGCCGCGACCCAAACCTATGCTGATTTTGGTTGGCAGATCTGTAATGTGATGCAAAAAGATGAACTCGACGCGCAAGATTATCGCCAAGCGGCCGAGTTTTTAACTCAGTTGGTCATAAAAGGGTGTGGCGTAAAAAGTAACGCTTAACCCTATAGCAAGATCTCTGAAAATTTACTCTTCGCTTACTAATGCAACAGCTTCACGAGTTAGTCGGGCTAACTCGTCCCAATTTCCCGCTTCAATCAGCTTTTTATCCACCATCCAAGTACCACCACAAGCTAAAACGCGAGGAATAGCGAGGTACTCTTTGATGTTATTTTGATTCACGCCTCCCGTTGGCATTAAAGAAACATCGGTGTATGGCGCAAGCAGAGCTTTAACCATATTCACGCCGCCTGATGCCTCTGCTGGGAAGAACTTCAATGTTGTGAGCCCGATTTCCAATGCCGCTTCAATGGTGCTTGGATTATTTACCCCTGGGACAATATCAATGCCGATCTCTTGGCATGCTTTCACGGTATTAGGATTAAAGCCCGGTGACACGATAAACGTTGCCCCGGCTTCTTTAGCTGCAATGGCTTGCTCGCGATTGAGCACAGTGCCTGCGCCAATAAGCATGTCTGGTTGCGTTTCTCGTAGGAGGCGAATCGCTTCGACAGCCGCGTTCGAACGGAATGTTATTTCTGCAGCAGGTAGTCCGTTTTCTGCTAGGACTTTACCCAAAGGAACGATGTCTTCAGCCTTATCGATGGCGATGACAGGAATAACTTTTAGCGCTTGGAGTTGTTGTTTGATGCTAGGCATAGATGTTCTCAATTGTTTTTTATATCACCAAGATACTCACCTTTGGGACCTTTGCCCAGTCTTGTAAATGAGCCAAATAGATTAATTGAAACGGTTTGCGAATACATTCAACGTTAACGTCGGTCTCATTGAAGTGGGCATGGTTAGAGGGGGCAACTTTTCATTTTTACCATGTTTATCCCATCAGTATCTAAAACTTAGGATAAGAAAATGACAATAAAATTCAAAGCAGGTGGCTTATTTCCGACTTTAACCTTACCAACCTATCAAGGGGAGGTGATTGATTTGGGTAAGCCATCAGAAGACGCAAGTTGGCGATTAGTTGTTGTATATCGTGGTAAGCATTGCCCATTGTGTACTCGTTACTTGAATGAGCTTGAGGCGATGAAAGCTCGATTTCTTCAACAAGGGGTAGATATTGTCGCGGTGTCGGCAGATAGCGAAGCGCAAGTGGCACAACATATGGAGCAATTATCGGTGAGTTTCCCTGTTGCTTATGGATTAACTATTGAGCAAATGCAGACGCTCGGTGTGTATATTTCCCATCCGCGTTCTGAGCAAGAAACCGATCACCCATTTTCCGAACCAGGCTTATTTGTCGTCAATGATCAGGGGCAGGTACAAATCATTGATATCTCTAATGGTCCATTTGTTCGCCCTGATCTCAATGTACTACTTTCTGGTATTGCTTTTATCCGCAACCCGACGAATAACTACCCTATTCGCGGTACTTATGAGTAATTAATAGGAGTCGGGCGCGCAGAGCATTAGCTTCTATTCACGGTAATATCGGACACAAATCCGTTACCAACCGATGACAGCGCGCCGGCTATCATAGTGGCGGCATCTTCAGCCATCATAAAGCCACTGGTATCGAGTTCTTTGCCACTTGTAGACCAGAAATCTGTCGACATTCCTCCCGGATAAACGGCGATGATTTTCATTGGTTTGCCTTTTAGTTCTAGCCTGACAGATTCGACCAATCCTTTTACAGCCCATTTGACGGCACAGTAGGTTGATTCTTGGGCTTTTGGTTGCTGGGCCGCTGTCGACATCACGATAACTAAGTTTAGCGGTTGATTTTGATAGCGCTTGATCGATTCTTGTATCAAGTGAATAGCAGAGGTGAGGTTATTTTGAATCAGCTGCTGGATCTCTTCTGGGTCTTGGTCTTCAAGTAAACCAAAATAGCCACTTCCCGCACAGTGGATGATTGTTTCAGGCGCTGAGGTAAGCTCTTCGAATAATGACTTCACTTCGAGAGGGTTAGCCAAGTCGCACGCTTTATATTGAGCGTTACTGGAAAGTTGTTCAACGATATGTGAAAGCTTAGATTCGCTTCTACCAGTTAAGCATACCTTTTCTTCACGCCCGTCGTAGAGCTTCGCCAGCGCAGCACCAAGACCACTACTTGCACCTGTAATTACTATCATATTATTCTCCGCAGCAAATTCTTTGTCGGTTTCAGGTTAATGTTCGATGATATACTCTTGATGACGATATGCCTGTGAGCTCCGACCGCTTGCGTTTAATTTTCTATTTGTAAGGTTCCAATTGATGTCTTTCTCTTCTCTATCTTTGAGTTCAGAGCTCGTTCAAGCTCTGCCCAATGAGTTCAACAAGCCAACCGATATTCAGACTTTAGTTATTCCTGAACTGGTGGCTCAGAAAGATATCTTAGCGTTGGCCAATACAGGCAGTGGCAAAACTTTAGCCTATGCACTTCCAATACTTGAGCAGATTAACAATGACCCTTCGCAGCAAGCGTTAGTACTGGTTCCGACTCGAGAGCTCGCGACGCAAGTGTGTAAGGCTATAGATCAAATTGCTCCGTCACTAGGCTTGCGCTCAGTGGTTCTGTGCGGTGGTGTAGAGAAAGAGCAGCAGCTTGAAGTATTAACACAACATCCTAATATTCTTATCGCGACGACAGGACGATTGCTTGATCTGGTTAAAAATAAAGAGCTAAACCTGGACTGCGTGAAAACTTTGATACTTGATGAAGCTGACCGCCTATTGGATATGGGTTTTTGGCCCGACGTTCAGAACATAGTGAAAAACCTCACCGATAAGCGCCAAACCGCCATGTTTTCGGCCACTTTTTCTGAAGAGCTGAAACAGAAAGCATCATCTTTAATGGACTCGCCGAAACAGATTTTTGCTCATCAAGAAAACAGCACCAACAAAGATATAGCTGAAACCCTCTATTTGGTGAACAAGGGCAGTAAAACCAAAGCGTTGATTGAATTAATTAGTCAGCATCAGTGGTCGCAAGTACTGGTTTTTATCGGTGCGAAAGAGAATGCAGATGGTTTGACAAAGAAACTCAATAAAGCCGGACTTTCAACTAGTGCGCTGCACGGCAACAAGAGCCAAGCAGAGCGTGAAGAAGCGCTGGCGCAGTTTAAATCTGGGCAAACACAAGTGTTGATTGCGACCGATCTTTTAGCGCGCGGTATTCATATCGAACAATTGCCAGTGGTGATTAACTTTGAGTTGCCAATGCACGCAGAAACTTATGTGCATCGCGTAGGGCGAACCGCTCGTGCTGGTCAACAAGGCGTGGCGATGTCATTGGTCTGCCATGGGGAAGCAGAAGCGCTTGCAGCGATCCGTAACCTGACTCAGCGTGAGCTACCCGTTCAAGAGCTAGAAGGCTTCCCCGTGACCGATAAACCATCAACAGGCGAGAGCAAACGTGCACCGCGTGATAAAAAAGCCAACCGCCGAACCAACAGCAAAAAGAGCATTAAGCAGTTTCAGGGTAAGGCGAAAAGCTCAAATACCAGTACCAAGAAACAATCAAGGTCGTGACCTTAAATAAAGGCAGTTTTAATGAAACCACCGTTTTGGTGGTTTTTTTTTGCCTCCTATTCAGTTATTGAGACATTTCCACTTGCTCTTACTCACACTTTGTCAATCAAGTTGTTTCAACTACCCCCTGTCTAAATTGAGAGAACCAAAATAGGTTATATTTTCAATCTAATACGTTGATTCAATTAAACTAGGAATAGCCAAATGAACAAAACTGTTGCTGCACTAGTTGGGTGTGTATTACTGGTTGGATGTGTCCCTGAGGGCAACGCGAGAAACAAAGAAGATAAAATTGTGCTTTCAGAGCAAGACCGCCAAGCCCTAGAGAGCGCATCAACCACCAAGGAGCAATTGACGTATCTGTATCAGAATTTTGAGCCTGTGCTAAATCGGGATGACACGCTGAAAGGCGTTGATGCCGATGAAAATGGGATCCGAGATGATATTGATGAGTTTATTAATGCGTTGATGATCCCAGAAGATGAGCGTGGTTTTTATCAGCAAAGTGCAAGATTTTTACAAACGGTATTTGACCACGACTACTCTGGGGCGATGGAAATAGATACGGAGACTGCACATGCACACGCAATGACGTTTGAACCTGTCATTCACTGCATGGTGCAACTTAATCTAGTTTGGGATGATGCTAGTGACTCTCAGGACATGGTCTTTGCATTGACTTTAAATACAGAGTTAAGAAGCCAGCATTATGCATACTACAGCAAAGCGTTAGATGGAACTGGAATTGAAGGTACAGAGCCTACAGGAGATGACTGTAAATAAAGGTATCTTGATCTAATACGTTAACTCAATGGAATTTGGAATTACTAAATGGACAAAACTGTTGCTGCACTAGTTGGGTGTGTATTGTTGGTTGGGTGTGTCCCTGAGGGCAACGCGAGAAACAAGGAAGATAAAATTGTGCTTTCAGAACAAGATCGCCAAGCCCTAGAGAGCGCATCAACCACCAAGGCGCAATTAACGTACCTTTATCAGAATTTTGAGCCTATCCTTAATCGCGATGATACGTTAAAAGGTGTCGATGCCAATGAAAATGGCATCAGAGATGATATCGATGAATTTATTAACGCATTGGTGATCCCAGAAAATGAGCGTGGCTTTTATCAGCAAAGTGCAAGGCATTTACAAACGGTATTTGACTATGATTACTCAGCAGGTACAGAAGTAGATACTGAAGTTGCCGAGTTACATTCTGAGAAATTACTTCCAATCATTCATTGTCTTGAACAATTGGGGCTTGACTGGGATGACGCAGTTGGCACTAAAGATACTGTGCATGCATTAACACTAAATACTAAGTTGAGAAGCCAACATTATGCCTCTTATAACAAAGCGTTAGATGGAACTGGAGTCGAGTTTTCGGAGCCTACAGGAGATGACTGTGAATAAAGGCATCTGGAGCACTTTACCTATTGTGTTTTTGTTTATCACCTCCGAGTTAACGTAATACTTAAAGATTCATCAAGCTACCTAATCAGAGTGCGTATAGCGAAGCCAGGCTAATCTCCTATACTGAAGCTTATGCTGATACCCGAACTTCAACCTCTTCAAGGTCAAGTACATAACAATCTCTACCAAACGTGGACGCCTCCACCGCCTTTGAGCCACTGGGTGCATTACTTTTGGCAGTTAGATGTGCCAGTGGGAGAGTTCTTTTATCGAAGCGTGCCGGATAATTGCGTAGACCTCATTATCAGCCTGAATAACCTAGATGAGGCGATATTAGTGTCGCCATTTACCGAACCTATCGTCTACCCGATTGCTGGCCCGACGCGTTATTTCGGTATTCGGTTTCGGTTACTTGGCCAATATTCTCTATTTTCAGAGACGGTCGAGGAGTGGAGCCCAACCGATCATCAATTGCCGATAAGAGAGTTATTATCACCTTTGTTCATCGAGCGGTTACAGGAATCGCTCTCGGGCAGTAAAGGGTTTCACCAAAGCTGTGTGCGCTTAGCGCGAGTCATGTTGGATCATATCGACAGGCCAGTGATTGACCCTAGGGTGCTAAAGTTTGTTCGCTACTGCTATCAATCTCCTCGTCATTTTTCCTTAAAAGAATTAGCCGCCGATCAACTTGGGATTACTGACAGGCAACTTAGGCGTTTGACGCAACAATACTTAGGGGTAAGCCCGAAAGCGTTTTGTCAGGTCGCGCGCTTTCAACATGTGTTAAGAGCGTGGCAAGTTGAACAAGATAAAACGGCTTGGGCAGATTGGTATTTTGATCAGTCCCATTTTTCTCGCGAATTTAGTCGTTTAGCTGGGATTTCACCGAATAAGTTTTCCGCTATGTCCGTTTTGTACAATAGAACCTCTTCGCAATCACGCATCATTCTCCCTAGCGATAACGTGTAACTCAACATTGTCAGCAAGGAGAATACTATGATCGAGTTTAATGCGATGTTTCCCGTTATGGTGACGGAAAATCTAGTCCAAGCGAAAGCCTTCTATGAAACGTTTTTTGGCTTTGAGTCGGTATACTATCAGGAAGGCTTCTATTTGCATTTGGTCTCAATGGAAAATGGTGTGCAACTGGGGTTCTTAGTGCCTAACCACCCCTCTCAACCAGAGTTTTTGCATCGAATTATGGACCCGAATGGCTATGTGATCAGCTTAGAGGTCAAAGATGCCGCGAAAGCCTATGTACAGGCGCAAGAGTTTAATATGACTATCTCTATGCCTTTAAAAGAAGAGGCATGGGGGCAGATTCATTTTATGGTTGAAGACCCATCAGGCATCAACATTGATATTGTTCAGCATCAGGCGGTTGTTGAGTAGTTATTTAACGGCGGATTTGCTCACTAATGAAAGCTCGGTAAGGTTCGAGCTTTCATTATCTATCTTTACGATTAAGTTGAATTTACTCGGCAGTAGGGCCAACCAAGCGCATTTCCCAATCTTCCACTTTGCCTGTTTCTAGGCGACGCTCAATCAGTGCTCCCCACGATTCGACTAGTGGCAGTTCAGCCAGTTGACTCAGTTCTTGTTTGTCTAGACTACCTGTAAATACGGCACCCATGATGCGAGATATCGGCCATTCTGGATAAGGCCTCTCACACAGAAGAATCTCGTCACCTGCACCGATATCACCTTCTTCTAACACTCGGAAATACCAACCTGTTCGAAGTGTGTCTTGCACTCTTTTTGCCATATCGTTTTGATCAAAGCGCACGTTGAGCTTCCAGCAAGGCATGCGCCCTTGGGAGACTTCCAGCAGGGTTGAGCCAATGCGAATCTTATCTTTCAAGCAAATGGATTCTTCAGTAACACCGCTGGAGCTTAGGTTCTCTCCAAACGCCCCAGCAGATTGGAAAATTGCTTTTTCGCCGAGCTCTTGCTGCCAAACAGGGTAGTGTTCACTTGGGTAAATATGAAGGGCTTTTTGAATGCCGCCATGAAAGCGAGGATCGCCTTGCTCGTCATTGGTAAACCCAAGTTCTGTCGTGTGCTGACGTTCATCTACGATTAGCTTGTTGATGGCACTTTTCGCACCATGGGCAAAGGCCACCGTTTTTCCGGTCAATACGCTATTGATGACACCAATCTTGTTCATATTCCTTCCTTTTCGGCTCAACCTAATCTGTAAATCATGATAGCCTAGCTAATCTTTGTCAGAGTAGGGATGTAAGGACAGTTAATGATGCTAACCCGCCAAATCGATTCTCACTCCGGTGTCTTAACGTCAAATGAGATGATGGCTGCCAATCCTCACTCACCGGCACTGGTTAAGACCATCGACATGCCTAAAGGTTACATTGATGCGATGCACCAACATACTTGGCATCAAGTCATTTTCCCGATCAAAGGGCTATTGCAAACTAAAACCGATCACTACCAACACCTTGTGCCCCATACGTCTGCGTTGTTTGTGCCTGCCGGTATTCAACATGAATCCATTGCGCTAAGCCATACGACATTTGTAGGTATCTATCTGAACCCTGAGTTTGGTACTGAGTATGAACATCAAGTGCGAACCATCACTCTCACGCCGTTTTTGAACGAGCTGCTACAGGAAATACGCCGCCAATGTGAAGGAGTGGTGGGCGATGAGGAAGTATCGCGCTTGCTTGGCGTACTACACGATCAAATCATGAAAGATAACGTGCAGACCTTTCAGTTACTGCTGCCAGAAGATAGGCGCTTAAAGTTGATATTCGAAGCGTTGACCGACACGCCAGCATTAGATTGGTCACTCAAAGAGTGGGGAGAAAAAGTGGGAGCATCCGAGCGAACTTTGTCGCGCTTGTTCTCCAAAGAATTCAACACATCGTTTCAGTTGTGGCGGCAGCAAATTCGGCTGATTTATTCACTGTCTTTACTCGACGAAGAATTCTCTATCCAAAGCATTGCCGACCAAGTGGGGTATCAAAACGACTCTTCTTACATCAAAGCGTTTAAAGCGTATTTTGATGTCACCCCACAGCAGTTTCGCGTTAATGGTCGATGAGGAGAATGAGAGTTGCCGAACCTTCAGAGGCTACTCCAATGGTAATTGAAAGGTGCTTTTTATCTCTTTCACCGAGACATTGGATTGAATGGCGCTGACGCCTTTGACGCGCCTCATCGAGCTGATGCGTTCAAAATATTCATCGAGATCATGGGCAACCACTTGAACGATATAGTCTGCGCCGCCCGCAATGCAGTGGCACATTAGAATCCAATCGGCCTCAGCGACAAAGTCTTCAAAGGGCTCGGTGTTTTCGACTTCGTGGCTGCCGAGGGTCACAAGCGTAAAACCAGAGACTTGAAAACCGAGTTTTTTACGGTTTAGCTTCGCGGCGTACCCTTCAATGTAACCTTCTTCTTCCATTTTCTTCCAGCGACGCCAGCACGGGGTCTCACTCAAGTTCACTGTTTCGGCGAGTTTGGAATTGCTCATACGGCCATCTTTCTGAATATGTTCAAGAATGGCGAAATCGGTACTATCTAATTCAAAATTGGTGGATTCTTTCTTTTTCATGGTTAAATTGGAAATATTTTGCTCAAATTCATTTCTATCGTAGCGTAGATAGCAATTTTCTTTCTACCCAAATCGTTAAACTGTTTCCCATATCAAATATTTTCTAATGGGAGAGAGTCAATGGACGCTCATTTGTTGGCTGCATTTCTGTTGTTTGCCGTTTCTATTTCTTTGACGCCGGGGGCAGGCAACGTCGCGCTGCTAGGCATTTCAAGCCGACACGGTTTTTCTGCAACAGTGCCGTTTGTATTGGGCAATGCCGTGGGAGTTATTCTGATGTTGATTGGTGCCAGTGTCGGACTCGTCAGTTTGTTTACCCTTTATCCTGGCTTATACATGGTTCTGAAATGGATAGGTGCGGCTTACTTGCTCTATTTGGCGTGGTCGATTGCTACAATGGAACTTGATGATAATTCCAATGCGAAAAAGTCCGGCTTTTTATCCGGGGTTTGGGTGCAAATTCTTAACCCAAAAAGCTGGGTTGCGTCTCTAACCGTTTTTTCTCAATTTATCTCACCGAACGATGACTACTTGGTTCAAGTGGTGATTATTATTAGCGTGATGGTGATAACGGGCGTGCTTGGAATGTTTGTTTGGGCTTATTTTGGCACTATGTTGAATCGCTTTATACAGTCGCCACAAAAGGTGATATGGGTAAATAGAGGTATGGGGAGTTGTCTCGCGTTGGTGGTGGTGTTTATGCTTAGTCAGCCCGTTTAGGTGGTATTGTAAAGGGATGACATTAGTCATCCCTTTAGGTTTAGTTAGGACTCACCCAACTGCGGCATGCAATTGAGGCGATTTAACGATGAACGAGGCGCCTTCTCTTCACTATCTGAATGGAGGAATAATAGCTATCGTGTTTAACTTGCGACAATCTCATCCATCAATCGGTCGATTTGCCTTACAACTTGCTCACTGGCTTCTTCCATCGAATTGATCGAAGCCGCCATTGCAGGCATGTTGCCGGATTTCGCTTGATTCATTGCGTCACGGCCATTGTCATGTACGTTTTTGTGGGGCTCTTCAAGTAATGCATAGCTCCGTAGCCCACTGTAAGCTTTGCCGTCACCACGGTAGTACCATTGACCTAAGCGACACTCAGAGTAGCTATTGACGGTTTCTCCGAACGCGCCTTTTTGTAGTAGGCGGTAGATGTTGTTCTTCCAGATTGCATGGTCGAGCTTGACTGTATCTAAGAATGCACGAGTTGAGGCAATATGTATGACTTGCTGCATGTGCTCTGACTTCACCACGACTTCGTTGACGATGGAGCCAATTTGAGCCGAAGAGGTTGAAACTTCTTCTGCACAAGTCTGGTTTTCATCAATAGAGGCCTTTATTGCATTAACTTGAGTGAGCACTTGGTTCACTAACGAGTCAATCTGTTCACTTGCCTCACTGGCTTTACCTGCTAGGTTTCTAACTTCGTCGGCGACGACGGCAAATCCTCGACCTGCTTCGCCAGCCCGTGCGGCTTCAATTGCTGCATTCAGAGCAAGTAAGTTGGTTTGGTCTGAGATTTCTTGAATAGTAGAGACTAGGTGGGAGATAGAAGTGGCAGTGTTATCCAGTATTTGCACAGACTCTATACTTTGTGATGCTTGGGAGCTGATTTTTATCGCTCGGTTATCCAATCGCGATAGTGCCTGATGTGTTTGCTTAAACATCTCGTCTAGTTGTTTAAGCTCTTGGTTTTCGTGTGCCATAGATTGTGCACTTTCTACCATCTCATCGCGGATTGCCTGAATCATACTGCCGCCTTTTAGGCTGCTCGACATCAGATCATCACTACTGCCGTGGTCACTCTGAGCGGTTTCAAGACGGTTGTTAGCTTCACCAAGTTGCCTGCGAAGATCTTCGATATCGCTTTGGTGCTGCTTATTTAACGCGACTAACTCTTCCTTCAGCGCTTCATTTTCTGCTTTTACTTTACCCAATCCAAACATAAAACCTACAAATGTAACGAGATATTATAAAATTAATACTAATTTAGTTGAGTATCTTATTCACAATAAAGTTTAAATGTTGCGCGCTTAAATCACATTTTTTATAGGGAAATAGCGATGGTGTTGTCTTGAGGGGAACCTACTTTGGTGAATATGGCGTAGATCGCAACTCATTGCTTTTAAGAATTAATAGAAGGGTTCTGCATTTAAAAAATGTTAAAATCCTGCGCATTGCCTTTCCTCTAAAGTGAATTCAATCTTTGTGGGCTTTTTTAAGAAAGCTCTCAGGAGTGACAAGGTTAGGACGTTCTACAAGCAAGGAGATTTCATGCTTAATTCTGCAACAGCGAAATCGGTGATCGACCATGCCCTATTTTTAGGCGCTGACTTCGCTGAATTATTCGTTGAACACCATCAAACCAATACGGTTCAAATTGCTTCTGGAGAAGTGGATAAGGTTAACTCAGGTATCGATTTTGGTATTGGTATTCGTCTTTTCTTCGGCCTAAAAGTGCTTTACGGCTATACCAATAGTACTGATGAAGCGGAGCTAAAACGTGTTACATCGCTATTAGCAGCGAAGGACAAGCGCGATCAGATAGCGAGTGCAGGTGCTCTAAATCTAAACCGCTATCCTGTTCAACACGCTTGCCGTATGCCATTGAGTCGTGATGCCAATCTAGATTCTAAAATTGCTTTCTTGCTTAAAGCTGATGAAGCAGCCCGCGCTGAAAGTGAACATATTAGCCAATTTATTGGTAGTGTGCTTCAGCGAGAGCAGCAGGTGACGATTTTTAACTCAGAAGGCTTGCACGTTGATGACACGCGTCATTACATTCGCATTGCAGGTAATACGGTCGCGCAAAAAGGTACGGAGCAATCTTCCGGTTCAGAAGGCCCGGGTGCGCTGTCTGGTTGGGAGTTTAGTGAGCAATTAGACGCACGCGAGCTAGGCCAAGTGATTGCTCAGCAAGCGCTGGTTAAGCTCGGCGCAGATGTGTGTCCGTCTGGTGAGATGCCTGTCGTGATTGGTAACGGTTTTGGCGGCGTTATCTTCCATGAGGCGTGTGGTCATTTGTTAGAAACGACTTCTGTTGCGAAGAAAGCGTCTGTATTCCACGACAAGATGGGCGAAGTGATCGCACATAGCGCTGTGAGTGCTGTTGATGACGGCACCATGACTAACGAGTGGGGCTCTATCCATGTGGATGATGAGGGGATGCCAACTCAAAGAACTCAATTGATCAAAGATGGCAAACTTACCAGCTTTATGGTCGATAGAATGGGCGGCAACAAAACCGGTTATGAACCAACGGGTTCTGGTCGTCGTCAAAACTATAAGTTTGCACCAACATCCCGTATGCGTAACACCTTTATCGAAGAGGGCGAACATTCATTAGATGACATGCTGGCCGGCATTGAGCGTGGTGTCTATGCCAAGAAGCTGGGCGGTGGTTCTGTACAACCGGGTACAGGGGAATTTAACTTTGCTGTGCGAGAAGCTTATCTAATTGAAAACGGCAAAATCACTAAGCCGCTAAAAACAGCCACTTTGATCAGTACTGGGCCGAAAGTCCTCAAAGAGATCAGCATGGTGGGTAAAGATATGGCGCTTGCTCCAGGTATGTGTGGATCGGTAAGTGGTTCAGTGCCTACAACAGTCGGTCAGCCAACGCTGAAAGTTGATAATATTTTGGTCGGAGGCGGTAACTAATGAGCCAAGAACAACAACTTCTTAATGCCGTTGATTACGTCCTATCCGAAGCAAAACGCCAAGGGGCAGAAGCGGATGTGATCGTAAATGGTAGCAACAGTTTTTCTTTAAAAGCGAACCAAGGCCAATTAGACGAGTACAAGGTCAGCTCCAGCCAAGTGCTTGGTGTTCGCGTGGTCAAAGATGCTCGCGTTGCAACGAGCTACTCTGAATCATTAGAGCATCCAAGCTTAGATTTGATGCTGACTAACGCCCTGCAAAGCGCGCGATTCTCTAAGCAAGATGAGCACCAAACAATCCGTTGTGCAGAGAGCAAAATCACCACTGAGGTTGCAGAAATCGCGCAGCAAGATTCCGCTTCGGTAGATGAGAAAATCGAACTTTCTTTGGCCTTAGAGCAGGGCGTCGTTTCTAGACCTCACGCTTCTAGCTCACCGTACAATGGTTATGGCGATAGTGAGACTCTTTCTATTATCGCTAATACCCAAGGAACCTTGTGTCAGCACTTTGAGCGCGCTTTCCACTGTTATGCGTATACCTTGTTTGAGAAAGGTGGCAAACAATCGATGGCAGGCAAAATGTCGTTAGGGCGTCGTTTTGATGAGTTAGATTCGACTTACTGTATCGAAGAAGGTTACAACCTAGCTCGTGATTTGATTGATGGCGCGCCAGTTGCAACGGATAACTACCCAGCCATTTTCCACATCAATGCGCTTAGCAGTCTATTTGGCGCGTTTGGTAGTGCATTTTCGGGTGTCAGCGCAATGAAAGGCATCACGCCACTGGGTGACAAGTTTGGTCAACGTGTTGCGAGCGAGTTGATTACCTTGACTGACGCTGCGTTTATGCCAAATGGTATGGCTATCGCTAGCTTTGACAGTGAAGGTTTTGCTTCGCAAGACAATATTCTTATCGCCAATGGTCAGTTGAATACCTTACTTCACAACAGTCAGACGGCAAGCTACTTAGGCGCGGTTTCTACCGCTAGTGCTTCTCGCGGCGCGAAATCGAGTCTTGATGTTGCGGCAAACCATAGAGTGATTGCAACTGGTCAAAGCAGCGCGTCAGATGTAAAAGCAGGTGAGTACCTAGAGCTTGTTGAACTACAGGGTGTTCACTCTGGTGCGGATGCGGTAAGCGGTGATTTCTCATTTGGTGCGAGTGGTTTCTTGTGCCGAGATGGACAGCGTGTTCAACCAGTACGTGGCATCACGGTGGCGGGTAACTTCTACAAGATGCTGCAAGAGGTAGAGGCGGTGGGTGATACTCAGCTTATCAACGATAGCCGAACTTTCTTTGCGCCAGATGTTCGTTTTGCTCGTTTGAGCATAGGCGGCAAGTAAACCTGCTCTTAGTTATTTGTGCATTTAACGCGGATTTAAGCCCTAATAAGAAAGCCAGTATGATCGCTCATACTGGCTTTTGTTTTGATGCCTATACACAGCATTGCAATCTTTATTGGAAGTGGGTACTTTCAAAGCTAGCTTGAATTAATGAGGAAAAACAATGAAGTATCCTAATCCCTTGTGTCAAGGAAGCACCATCGCTGTCACAGCGTTTTCGTCGGGTATAGCTAAGGAACATCAACCAAGGTTTGACCTCATTAAGCAACACCTAGAATCCCAAGGTTTCAACGTGGTTGTAGGAGGCTGTTTGTACGGCCAACTTAAACATGTCAGCGCACCTATAGAGCAACGCCTAGAAGAGCTAATGGCGTTTTTGTTAGATGATGAAATTGACGCCATTTATCCACCTTGGGGTGGGGAGTTGGCGATGGAACTACTTCCCCTCATTGATTTTGCCAAACTAGAACATGTAAGGCCGAAGTGGATCTTAGGCTTCTCTGACATCAGTACCATCGCTGCTGTATTTGCCAGTAAGCTTCGTTGGGCTACGGGTCATTGTTCTAACTATATGGATCTAGCACCCGAAGCGACTGATCCTCTTACTTCCAATACGCTCAACTACCTAATGACACCAACTGGCGAGAGCTTCTCTCAACGGGCTTCCGGTTCCTACGCAAGTCAGTGGCCAGATATCGCTAATTATCCTGCATCCGGAATATCAACTGATACATCATCAAACTGGAAATGGCTTGTTAAGCCAGAGTCTGGTTTAGCTGTTGAGGGGCGTCTTATCGGTGGTTGTTGGGATACGTTGCTGCACCTGTTTGAGACTGAGTATTTGGATCTTAAAGCGTTGTCCCGAGATTACCCTGAAGGCGTGCTGCTCTATTTGGAAAACGCGGAGATGTCACCTACTGACGTCGCACGTACGCTGCTTAGCATGAAGTTTAAAGGCGTGTTCAAGCATATAAACGGGCTACTGCTTGGCCGTAGTGCAGTGCCTGAACCAACCGATGAAGAGGCGCTGACTTACCATGACGCGATTCAAAATGGTCTGGCAAACATGGGTATTCCGGTTGTTTATGATATGGATATTGGCCATCTTCCTCCAAATCTAACTCTGATCAATGGCTCGCTTGCGAGAGTGAAATTAGATAAAACGGGGACGATTTGTCAGGCACTGAGTTAAGTGAGGCAGACCAAGGTAAGAAGGTGTCAGTGTTTAGCGAAATAGAGATAAACACTGACAGTTAAACAAAGGGTCTTACTAATCATTTCTCTTCCGCTAAGTACTTTGTCATGTTGTTAGCGATAACCTTATCTCGGATCTCGCCTATGACTCTCCATATCTCTTTTACTAATGCTGGATTATCTTCAGCCATTTTAGGGCTAAAAATCAGATAGTAATCTTTGGTAGATATAGGAAGGGTAACTTTTTCGATGTTGTCCAAATTATTTTCATCAATATAACTATTGGCAATGTTACTTTGGACGGCAACAGCGGTTAATCGCCGTTTGCTTAACATCTCGAATAATTTTTCTGTACTCTCTTTTTCAAGAGTATTTATTTTATTCTGCTTCAATTTCTTAATGATTGAAAAGCCAGTATGAGCTCCAACTAAGGTTTCTTCGGTCGATTCCAGTTTTGCCCCGTCCCACTTTAGTGACTGGTCTTTCAGTTTGTAAAAAAAGTAGTCTAATGTTGCGATACGTAATGCGCTGTCGGCTTTTTGTTCTTTCATTGGGTATTTTGCATATTGGGCACGTTCTTGGTTGTAAGAAAAAATAAAACCGCCGTCCACTTGGTTGGTTTTAATTTGGTTTAGAACTCTTTTTCCAGGCAATCTTACATAGTTGATTCTTAGATTTAGCATGCTCGCGGCTTGTTCTATGACATCAAGCGATAAGCCGGGAGGTTCAGCGACAGAGGTTCCATTACCCATTTGAAAGGGGAAAGATTCCACATCAGAGTATGCAAGAGTGATTGTCTTGGTTGTTGCAGCAAGTGAACTAGTGGAGCCTAGCAGTATTACTAATATTAAGAGTAGAAAGCGCATTAGGCGTGTCCTAGATTAGGTTCTTCTTATATATATCAGTATAGAGTGAGGACTATCGTATGAGTATTAATTAGCGATGAAATATCGATGTTCATTGTGAATGGTTTTCAAAAATTAGCCGATGAAAAAACAGAGTATTCTTTCGCGGTGAGTAATAAATGAAGGCCTGATTTGGATCATTGTAAGTGATTAATTTAAATTAGCCTGGCTAAATATCTACCACTTCAATGGAGGGTGAAAATTTCACTTACCGATTGAAAATAAAAACAAAATTCATTAGTTAGAGTGAATACTTCGAAAATACCGAGTAAAAATGCAACTTTAAATTACTTTTTCAGTAAATGCTCTCAAGATAGCTTGAATGGGACACAACAAAATAATCAGTATAAATATGAATAATTTGAATGTTCCTTCTGCTGCCGTTGCTTTTTCAGAGTTGTCTACGTCTAGTCGCGGTTGCAAGCACTGCGCCCAAGCTTATCCGTTGGGTTCTACGATTGATTGGAGGCAATGATGATTTTAACCGGTGAATTAAAAAAAGTCGGCTCTATTGTTAGCAGCTTAGTGGATATCGTTAAGAAGCATGGCGTAGAGCTAAACAGTGAGTCAATGTATTACATCAGCAAAACCTTTAAAGAAAAAGTAATCCCTTGCAGCCGCAATGTGCATTACTACCTCACTCTTAGCAATGATGTAGGCGATATCTTAATCACTAAAATTGTCCATGCGAGCAACTCCATCGACATCGGCTTCAAAGACATTTATGGCAACAAACTCGCCTATGCCACGATCACTGATAAAGGCGAACTTAAAGAGTATCGCTTGTAATTGAGTCAAACCCTGCAAATGTACAGCTATTCATTTGCAGGCGTTTTTTGCTCATTCCTGAATTACAGATACAGCAATGTAGTCATTCAGTTGTTATGGATGCCAATCACTTGCCCCAAAACCAAAAAAGCCAGCAGTGAATACCTGCTGGCAATACTTTGGGCTTCCAGTTTTTGTTTTATTTCTTATCATCAATTTCTACGGTGCCCCGATGGATTTTGTTCAAACCCACACCGTATGTTTTGCGACAAATTGTTAAGATTAACCTTGCTTACGGATTAGGTAGTCAAATGCGCCTAAGCTTGCTTTTGCACCTTCACCCATCGCAATGATGATCTGTTTGTAAGGAACGGTTGTTGCGTCACCGGCTGCGAAGACACCTTCTAGGCTAGTATCGCCACGGCTACCGACTTCAATCTCACCGCGCTCAGATAACGCGACTTCTGAATCTTTTAGCCATTCTGTGTTTGGTACTAGACCGATTTGAACAAAGATACCTGACAGTTCAATCTCTTTGATTTCATCTGTGTTGCGGTCTTTGTACTTCAAGCTTGTTACGCGAGTACCATCACCCACAACTTCAGTAGTTTGCGCCATCGTGATGATGTCTACGTTTGGTAGTGAGTTCGCTTTGTCGATAAGCACTTGGTCTGCGCGAAGTACGTCAGCAAATTCAAGAACCGTTACGTGTTCTACGATACCAGCAAGGTCGATAGCGGCTTCGATGCCTGAGTTACCACCACCGATAACCGCAGTTTTCTTGCCTTTGAACAGTGGACCATCACAGTGTGGGCAGTACGCGACCCCTTTGTTGCGGTACTCTTGCTCACCCGGAACGTTCATTTCACGCCAGCGTGCACCCGGGCTAAGGATGACACTCTTACTCTTCAGCGTTGCGCCGCTTTCAAGTTGGATGTGAATCAAACCGTCTTCTGTGTGTGCTGCGCCCATTAGCTTCTCAGCTTGCTGCTCAGTCACAACGTCTACGTCGTATTCTTTTAAGTGCTCTGCTAGGTCAGTTGCCAGTTTTGGACCTTCAGTACGTTTTACCGAAATGAAGTTCTCAATTGCCATGGTGTCCATCACCTGACCACCAAAGCGCTTGGCGACAACGCCAGTGCGAATACCTTTACGAGCAGCGTATAGAGCTGCCGCGCTACCACCAGGGCCACCGCCGACTACAAGTACATCGTATGGGTCTTTTTCACTTAGTGCTTTCGCTGCTTTCTCGCTCGCGCCATCATCCACTTTGTTTAGGATTTCGGTTAGAGACATACGGCCTTGACCAAATAGTTCACCGTTCACGAATACACTTGGTACGGCCATGATGTCGCGCTTTTTCACTTCATCTTGGAACAAACCACCGTCGATCATGGTTGCTGTTATTTTCGGGTTGATCGCCGCCATCATGTTGAACGCTTGAACCACGTCCGGACAGTTTTGACACGACAGTGAAATGAAGATTTCTACGTCGAGATCTTTGTCTAGTGCTGCGATTTGCTCAATCACTTCTGGTTCTAGTTTGATTGGGTGACCGCCAGAGTGAAGCAGTGCCAATACTAGAGAGGTAAATTCGTGACCCATTGGTAAGCCAGCAAAGCGCAGTGATGTGCCTTTCGCTGGGTTCGTTACCGCCATCACTGGTTTACGTGCACTTGCGTTGTCGTCACGTTCAACGGTGATTAGGTCGCTCATCTCTGCGATTTGGTTTGCTAGAGAGAGAATGTCATTCGATGCCTTGCTTTCATCTAGGCTAACCACTAAACGTACTTCTTGTTTTACGTTAGCCAGATATTGTTTGAGTTGTTGTTGGATCGCTTGGTCTAACATAGTTGTTAATGCCTTAATTCAATGGTTACTCTGGATAAAATCGGAGGGAGAGAGCAAACCAGGCCGAAGGTCGTCAAAGTATCTAACCCGGAATGCTCTCTTTATTTAGCTCCCATCAGCATGTCAGATAGGAGCTTAAATTCAGTGGCTTAGATTTTGCCAACTAGGTCTAGAGATGGTGCTAGTGTCTCTTCACCTTCTTTCCATTTAGCTGGGCAAACTTCGCCTGGGTGCGCTGCTACGTACTGAGCCGCTTTCACTTTGCGTAGTAGGTCTTCTGCGTCACGACCGATACCTTCAGCAGTGATTTCCATTGCTTGGATAGTACCTTCTGGGTCGATTAGGAAAGTAGCGCGGTCTGCTAGGCCTTGACCTTCACGCATCACACCGAAGTTGTTTGTGATGTTGCCTGTTTGGTCACCAAGCATGTAGTACTGGATCTTGCCGATTGTGTCAGAGCTATCGTGCCACGCTTTGTGAGTGAAGTGTGTGTCAGTTGATACTGAGTAAACTTCAACGCCACGTTTTTGTAGCTCTTCGTAGTGGTCTGCTAGGTCGCCCAGTTCTGTTGGACATACAAACGTGAAGTCTGCTGGGTAGAAGAAGAATACTGCCCATTTACCTAGAACGTCTTGTTCTGTTACTTCAACGAATTCGCCGTTTTTGTACGCTGTAGCTGCAAATGGTTTGATTTGAGTATTAATCATAATTTACTTTCCTTTGAATGTTTTAAGCTGAGCTGTTGTTGCTTTCGGAAAGTATATTCGCATCGGAGTGTGTTTAAGGAAAATCGCTTGTAACTATCCTATTGATAGCCATTTCCTATTTCACTTGATAGGTAATTTCGATGTATAGGCTGTTTTGATAGGTTTGGTTAAACAAATGATGGTGAAAAGCCTGCGATTGCAGGCTTCTGATTCAACGTGTTTCTATCGAGATTCTAACGGGTAAGAGCGATAACTCCACATGCCATAAGTACGTAGGGCATCACGGTAGATACCGAGCAGCTCGCCATCACTGGCCTTGGCTAAGTCTTTCAGTGGCTTGTCTGGGTAGCTTACTGTATCAAAGGTGATGCCTTGCGGGCCGGTTTGCCAACTGGCTACTTCAAACAGTGTTTGACCTCGGCGAACGTGGCTTGCTGAACTAATGATCGTGGCGTGTTTGATATTATGACGAGCCAAGGCATAGCTGCTAAACAGAGCGTTACCGACGGTGCTGGTGGCATAGTTTTCCTCGATGATACGATCTTTATTGATACCTTTTTGAATCAACCAATCAGCCATCAATTTGCCTTCGGTTTTGTAATTTTTAGGCACACCACCAGTCAAAATGATTAAGGCATTTGGATTCGCTTTTGCCATTGCCAGAGTCGTTTCTAGGCGTTCGACCAAGATTTGATGCATAGAACCGTCTGGGTTGAGAGCGTAGCCTAACGTGATGATTGCGCCTTTTTCATCCAAGTAGCCTTTGTCTGCAGTTTCTTTTAGAGGTGTGGCTAGTACACGATCCACGGTATCAAAGATGCGTTGGATGTCAGCCGCTTTACCATTGTTGAGTTTGGATAGGGTCATCATGTGCTTGTCTGATTCCGCCTGATTACCTTTGAATCGCTGCCAAACGGCTAGATAAGCGTGGAGATCGACGTCATCAGGAGCGGTAGAAAGAGCTTGCTGAAATAGCTCAACCGCTCTATCAACATTTTTGTTGTAGATTTGCGCGTTCGCAGCTGAGATCAATAAATCTGTTCTGTAAGGTTCAAGTTGATACGCCTGCAACAATCGCTCGGTGACAATCTCCATATTGCTCGGCATCTTCGCCGTAAAACCAGCGTGAGAAATCCGAGAAGGGGATTTGAAGGCGACAACTGCATCACTTAACAATTGGTCGACAATTTGGCGCTTGGTAACGAGCTGAGAATAGTCAACCGGGGCTTGAATGACGGCAGTTTCATTGGCATAGGTAGGGAATGTTGCAGACATCGCAACTAAGCTGCTAAGAGCAATGACAACGAAGTTCTTTTTCATATTGTGACCTCCAGATCCTAGGCATGATTTCAGAAGTAGAAGGAGGCTCAGTGTATGCTTACTTGGGGAGGAAACCGTGAATTGAATCGCAACTCAATTTTACTTAGTTACATGAAAATGAAATTTACGAAGTAGGATCACGATAAGGTTCGCAAAATGAATGGGAATCTAAGTTATTGGATTTTGTAATTGAGAAAGAAGAAAGCCTGCAACTGGGCAGGCTTTATATTTAGGTTTTATTTAATCGCAGTACAGAAGCTCACATCAGCGTGCTGAGTTTGAGGATCGTAGCTGTGGTAAAGCTCGAAGCAGGGGCGGCAATCATTTTCGATGCCTGACTCAATCACATTGCTCATGAGATCATCCCACGCTTGCGAATATTGGTTATGTTCGGTGATGTTTTTGCGCATCACAGCATATTGCCCACCAGGAAAGTCTTGCAGCTCAATGCCAGCAGGGACTTGGGTATCTTCAGGAACCATCAAGCAAATATCTGTACGACATTTCTCGTTTGGCGTGATTTCTGGGTTGTCATGGTAAATGAATATGTTGGTATTCCCGGCCAACCCCTTCATCCCTGCCCATTGGAATAAGCGACCAGCGGGCTCTTCATAGCCTTCACCGTAAGGACCTGTGACTCGAACGTATGCCAGTTTTGCAGCTTCAAAGTTTTGAGTTTCCATTGTATGACTCCATGTTGTTGGTGTAGAGCCAGTATAGGGAGTCGTAGGATCAACTTCGTTTCCATTCTTGCGCAAGGTGTGTCCAATCTTGCTGTTTCGCGCTAAGGCGGAAAAGGCTTGGTAATTGTCACAATCGCGAAATGCTGTAGGCGTCACGCCATAATGCTGTTTGAAGGCTTTTGCGAGACTCTGCGAGCTTGAAAACCCATACTCTAATGCCACGTTAAGCACCGGTTGTTTCGATTTGAATAGCTCGTCGGCAGCGGCTTCGAGGCGCAGTCTACGGATATAGTCGGCCAAAGTTTCACCCTGCACTGCTTTAAAAGTTCGGTGAAAGTGGTATGGAGAGAGGTTTGCCAAGGACGCTACTTCAGGTAGGTTTAAAGGCTCATTAAAGTTTTGCTCTAAGTAGCGAATGACAGGCAACAATCTTTTTCGGTAATCAACGCGCATTGGTCAGCTCATCCTTGCTTGATTTGCTCAAAGCCTACCGAATTGCAGCAATGTTTCAAGGTAATAGGGGTAGAAATGCGTAGCGAGAAAGGCGAATTCGAGATAATAAAAAAGGCCGTCAAATCCAATTGCTTGGGTTTAACGGCCTGTTTGGAATATAGGTATTAGTTGCCTTGGTTTTGGCTCTGAAGTTTCTCTTTCGCTTCTTCAACTTTAGAGAAATCTAACCCCAATTCTTCAACTGCATCTTTGATGAGTGCAGGGTTTTGCATTACTTGGCCCATTAGAGCTTGTAGCTTGTCTTGTGGTAAACCAAGTTGGCTAATGGTCGCCATTGCTGCAAGAGGGTTCTGAGTCAGTGTTTGGAAGATCTCATTGATCTGTTCATCGCTGATGTTGTTCTCTTTCAGCAAGGCAATAATAGGGTTCATCGTATTTCCTTTTCAATCAATTGATGAGATAGCCACGCAGTTTATCACTTGCCTGTTGGGGAGAGAACTCCCTAGTTGGGTTGTGAGTGATAAATATGATGCTTCGCCTTAATAACCCGTTAGCTCCATATATCCCGTTCCAGAATGTGAGCCATCAATAGTGACGGGCCCTTCCCAGTAAGGCACTGAGAGGGGCATTTGGGCTTTTGGATTTAGCGCCGAGATAGTCAACTCGATTTGCTGAGTCGGGATAGATATTTGCCACACTGTTGGATAATTGTGGCCTTTAATTTGTGTTTGCTTAATGGCAGATAAGCGAATGTCACTCTGCGAAATCGCGGTTCCTGTGCCATCTCGCTGCATTAGCCGGGCGCTGGAATAGCTCGCTTCTCCCGTTTTGGAGTCACGTAACTGGAAGAGCACTAAGCTGGTTTCATAATCCAACCTGAGGGCAAACCAATCCCAGCCTTGTTGTGAGTCTAGCAAGAACTGCGAGCTCCACTCTCTGTCTATCCAACCTTTTCCGGTCACTTTTTGCGTTTTACCATCCATGGTGATTTGTCCGGAAACGTCAATAAAGGGTTGGCTGTAGTAATAGGAAGCCACTTGGCCGTCTGCACTCTTGATACTGTAGCCTTGTTCACCTTGCTTTTGATAAGGAGCGGTACTGGTTAAGGTTAGCGAGTAGCCAAATTGCTTTGAGTGAGCATTTAAGGTGGCTGGGAATAGGTTGTCAGTTGAAGAGACCCATTGCCAATCGTCAAGATACACTCGAAATGGGGAAGTACTTACCCCAGCAAGTTTGGTTTGGCCACGAGACCATTTTTCGTCGGCATAGTGTTTGTTTTTCGTCGTCACGGCACTGTGCGCCATATAGATTTGTTGGCTTTGCCATGGAGTTTTCGTCGCCTTTTTGTTTTTACTATCTATGCTGTCCCTAGTTTCAGGAGCGGCGGCGAAGCGAAACTGTGTCCACTGCATACCCAGTGGCTCACCGTTTTCATTGGTTAAGTTAGCGGTGAAGTACCACCACTCGTGACGAAAGTTTGGATGAGCTTGATGGTCGGCTGGGAAGGTTAACTCCGCTCCTTTAATGACAGGTGAAAATTTCCGGTTACCGGCTTCAGATTTGTTTTCACTCAGTAGCAAACCCATACTTTGTTGTTGCGATTGGGGATCTTTGCAGCTAAAGATAATGGCAACACAACAGATGAGAGCAGAGCTTCTAATAAGTCGTTTCATCACAGCACCTCGCTTTGCAAACTGGATACGACAGGTTTACTTACTAAGCGCCATAGAGGGATTAAAGTCGCTATCACGGCCACAAAAATGGTGATTGCGGCGACGCTTAACGCATCACTCCAGCTCCATAGATAGTTGAGGCTCCAACCAAAGGCTCGTAGGGTAACGACGTCTGTCAATACATAGCCAACCAAGGCGGCTAAAGGTAGTGCGATAATTAACGTAAAAGCCACCAAAGCAGCAATTTGACCTATCACTATCGTCATCAATTTCCGGCGATTGACGCCCAGTGCGTAAAGCCTTGCGACTGCCGCTTTGCGCGCATCGAGTAACATGAAGCAGGCACTGAACAAGCCAATTACAGCGACCATAAGTGTGACACCATTGAGCGCGCGAGTGATGGCAAAGGTTTGCGAGAAAATATCCAAAGCGATGGATTTGATTTGTGCTTGGTCATAGAGCTGACTTGGGTGCAGATTCAGTTGCTCGCGCAGTTGGTCGTATACGTTTTGTGGGTCGCCCGAGACTTGAATGCCAAGGCTTGTCGGTAGGTTGGTAAAGCCGCTTTCTTCCCATAGTTTTGGCGCTAACAAAATCTCGCCATTCGGAGAACCGTAGTCGTGGAAAATCGCCCCGACAATGAGTGTTTTGTCTGGAATTGCATTAAGCATAAGTTTGCTGTCGAGCGATAATCCTAGTTTCACTGCTGTTGGTTCACTAATAGCGACCCATTCCCCTTGGTAAAAGCGCGGCCAGAAGTTATCCAAATGCGATTTGAACACCATGGTTTGCTCTAAAGTCTTTTTATCTTTAGTACCGAGAAGCGTCGGTAAACCTTGTACATTGTCCTCGACATAGTATTGCTTGTAGACAGTTTCAACATTCTCGAACTCCTCCAATGCTTGCTCTACATTGGCGATGTCTCCTTGCGCAGGGCTGACGTAAATATCCGCATGCAATCGCTGCTCAAGCCATTGTTTTAAGGTGGATTCAAAACTGCCAACTAAGGTATTCATTCCAATGTTGGCAGTCACCGCGAGCAGTAATGCCATCATGGCGAGAGAAAGCGGAGAAATCAGCTCGCGTAACTCCGCAAACAGATAGTGCATTAAACCAAGGGAGCTACGTTTTTCACACTCGTGCGCTAATACGCTTAGGGTTTTGGGAAGGTATAAAGGAATGGAAATGACCAATAACCCCAGCCACCCCATAGTGAATCGATGGTGTTCACTGAGCCATAAGCCGATTAAAGCTAAAACCGTAAGAGTGACACCAATGACGAATAACTGGTTTTCGTTGGAACTGTCCGGCGCTTGATAAAAGCCCCCGTGAGAAGAAAGAGGCTGGCGGATACGTTGTTTAAAGTGCTGCCAACAAGCAAGCGTTGTTGCTGCGAGGGTTAACAGTAGAGCTTGTGTCCACCATTGCCATTGCCAAGTTCCGGGGAGTAGCGTTGCGCCGTAAAGTTGCTCAAGAGTGAGTGCGACAGTGGGGTGAAGCCAATGACTGAGCTGGATACCCAGAATAAAACCAAGCGAAGCACCGATTGAAACCAATATCGTTAACTCGATAAGTAGCGCCGAAAAGACGATTTTAGGTGCAATACCGGCTTGTTGAATTTGTACTAACAGCCGATTACGTTTTAGTAGGCTGTACTTCACGCCGTTGTAAGCGATAAACAGGCCAACTAAAAACGCCAGTAAACTCATGGCGGTGAGGTTTAAGTGGAAGCTATCAGTGAGTGAGCCAAGATCGGTGCTTTGGGTATTGCCAATCCACTGACCGTGATCTCCGACGAGGTTTTGCCACGTAGATTGGCTATCATTGATTGTATCGAAGATAGCGATGTAACTGAGCTGCCCTTGTTTATTCAGTAGCTGCTGGGCAAAACTAATATCCATCAACATCCGACTACCCAATTGCCACTCATCAGGTAACACCTCGATTTTGGTTTCGATGTCATCCAGAGTCAGCGTCTCCACTGATCCAATATTGTGGTGCTGCGACTGGCTCATCATCACAATCGGTTTTCCGGCCAATAGCTCAGGCAGTGGCAATACGTTGTCGAATAGAGAGACATTCTGTTCGCTATCGGATGATTTTTCATTATGTACGGAATAACGAGAGCGTGAAGTGAGTGCAGCTATTAACTCACTGCCTTGAACTGACCATCGGCGTCCATTTTCATCTCTGACTCGCCCTTCAATCACGGGTAATGCGGCACTGAGCCCGTTTTGCCTTAGGGTAAAGTAGAGCGATTCGGTTAGATAGTTTTGCCCTGCTGGTGGAATAATAAGGTTTTGCGCTTGGGCGCTAAGCTGCTCTGTGGATTCGGCGTAGCTACGCTTGGCATTGAGGTTGATGGCTTGCACAGCGACAAACAAAGTAACGGCGAGCACTATGCCAATCAATATCGCTGCGGCTTGCAAAGGGGCTTGCTTATAATGCGCGCCAAAAAGGCTTAGCGTGATCTTGGTATGCGACAGCTTAGTTTGCTTCATCGTAAAGCTCGCGTTTATTCTGATCGCGTTTGAGATGTCCGTTTTGCAAATGCAGTTGAGTCTGCATAAAGCCTGCACATTCGGGGCTGTGAGTCACCAAGAGCACCGCGGTATTACCTTGTGTGGTGATTTCACTTAACAGCTTCATCACTTCTAAACCGGCATATTGGTCAAGGTTGCCCGTCGGTTCATCAGCAAGTAACAGTTTGGGTTTATGGGCTAACGCGCGAGCGATTGCCACTCTTTGTTGCTGCCCTCCAGACAGTGCCGAAACATGTCGATTAAGCAGGGGAGTGATGCCTAATGCTTCTACTAAATAGTCGCACCAATCATTCCATTTTTGCTGATTCAAATGCAGTGGAAAGGCGATGTTCTGTTTGACATTAAGTGGCGTCAATAGATTGAATTGTTGGAAGATAACGCCGAGCTTTTGGTGACGAAAACGGCTCCATTGTGGGTCTTTCCAATCAGATGAATGGTCACCATCTAGGTAAAGCTCACCACTCGTAAGCGGTTCGAAACCAGCAATCACATTCAATAAGGTACTCTTGCCACTACCACTGGCGCCCGTTAATGCCACACTACAACCACGGGATAAGGTAAAGTCGACGTCACTCAATACGTGGTGTGTCTCTTTGCCATCAATGAAGCTTTTGCTGGCCGATTTTAGTGCAACAAGTGGGCTGGTCATCTCTTCTCCTTGGCGAATTAATCTCGTTTTTACATGCTCTTATACTGGTTTAACGAAGGTTTGAATCACCTTTAATCGGTTAGTTATAGATAGCGTAGAATGGTTTCTAGGCAAGAGAAATCATCCACTTGTTGGTGGTGCTTGGCACGATTGCCAACAATGACGAGGTTGACGCCCAAGTCTTGGCACGCTTTTACGTCCCAAATGGCATCGCCAAAATAGGTGACGGGCAGTTGTGCTGTTTGATCGACTTTGGCTTGTGCCAAGCGCATTATTTGAGTCCGGGAATAATGGTCATTGGAAGAGGCGATGGCGAGTTCATCAGGATTAAAGCCGGCAGACTCGAGTTTGAGTTTGGCTGTTTCTCCCCAACCACCGGTCGCAACGGAGACTAAGTAGTGTTCGCTATTAAGGAGATAGGAGACAAACTCTTTAGCGCCTTGAACCTCTTTAGCTGGCGTGTCTTTTAGGGTGTCGGTGATATTTTGGATAAAAACAGGCTTAACTAATCGTTCTAGGGTTTCAAGCGAGTAGTGAGGAGCTTGGCGCTCAATAAAGGTTTGAAGAATGCCTTTGTCAGTGGCGTGGGGGTAAGCTTCCCAATCACTTGATAGTGTTAATCCTGTTACTTCCTCTACAGCCGCAACAAAGCACTGCTCATCCAGTTCGTAAGACTGAATCAGTGTTCCATCTATGTCTAACATCACGTGATTCATTCGCTTTCCTTGCGTGTTGTGGTTTGATTAATCAGGGTTAGGGATTGGTGCTCTCGATAGAGTAAGTTTCTAAATCTTCGACATCACCGTAAAGCTCATCGGTTGGGTCAGGAGTCATCCCTAGCTTCCTTATGATCGCCAATGAGGCATAGTTTGACTTCAAAGCGACGCCATAAATCTTCTTAAAATTCTGGCTTTTGAAGGTTTGCGCGAGTACTGATTGTGCGGCTTCAAACACGTACCCCTTACCCTGATAGTCTGGCAATATTGCGTAGCGGATATCGCTGAGTTGAGATTCTTGGCAATACTCTACGCCGGCATAGCCTATTTTTTGCAGTGGTTGTTGCTTTAGGTAAACAACATAAGAGCCGAAGCCGTGTTCCCAATGTAGGACTCGATTGGTGACATACTGCTCGATTTCTTCTTTTGAGTATGCTGAACCTTTGGGTAGATACTTAGTCAGCTCATCTGAACCTAAAATTTGCAGGTAAATATCCAAGTCGAGCGGTGTCGTTGGCTTGAGTATTAGATTTTCTGTTGTCAGCATTCGAGTCCCTTATGATGAATGAAGTTATAGAGTTCAAGCCTTTAGCTCTAATTCATATTCATACTGATTTTCAGCGATTTTTTCAAAACCAAGGCTTTGGTAGAGCTTATAAGCGGGGTTGGTTTTAATGACACTGAGGCCGACACTTGCACTTGATTGTTTGGCTTTTTCAATCAATGAGTGAATTAAGTGCGTGCCAATTTTGGCATTTTGGTAGCCCGGGTGAATCTGAATTTGGATCAGATACCAAAGGTTATTCTCTGGTTGAAACTCAGCCTTGAATAAACCAATTGGGACATCATCAAGCGTGACGATTTGTGCGCAGTCAAACCGGTATTGAATGCGATCGAGATAGTCTTCCAGCGAGATAGGCATTCCGATTTCTTCGAGATAATCGCGCATGGTGGAGTTGCGCAGTTCGACTAAAAAATCAATGTCTGACTCGACAGCTTGCCTAAGAGCAATGTTCATTTTCTTTTCCTTGAAATGGTCATATTTATTTAGGGTCTGTTGACCTTTCGAGCTGATTTTTGCAGCGGTTTGTGGAAAATTTCTACAAGGCAGAGGCTTTGATGTGTAGCTAGCCTACATGAGAAGCCGATAACACAGTAGAAATGAAGCACAAACGCTGCCCGAAGGGTTCGGCTAAAATCGTTTTATGCTTTGTTAAGGAATATTGACTTAGAATGACTAGGCTACACATCCCTTGCCGCGCCTAAAACGATTTTATCTCGAACAAAATTTAACCGCGAAAGATCAACAGACCCTAGTATCAGCATGCCATTATTGGAGAAGAGAGACAAATTTAAGCGAAGGTAGTGGAATAAAAAAAGCGCGAACAGATTGGCCTGAGCGCGCTTTAGAATTAAGTTGATAGTTTATATTATGGCTGCTTGCCGAAACCTAAATGGTCAACCACCAATGGGCTTTGTGCTGGTTTCGGTAAGTTCAGTTCTGCTAGCTTGCTTAGCCCTGCTTCACTAATACCGCCTTGATAGACTTTGCTGCCGTCTGGGTTGGTCATTGAGGTCTCGCCGACGTTCCACGCATTAAAGAAGTCACTCAAATCAAAGTCAGACACATATGAGCTACACACCATCATCAAGTCGCCACCGGAAAGCCCTGTTTCAGCGGCGCTACAGTAGTTATGGCTTTCATCGCCCTGTGTGTCACCGCGAGCTTTGCGGTGCATTAGTTTAAACATGTTCCAGCCTTCATCTTCACCGTAGATATCAGGTTTCGCTGAACCTGAGTACCAGTCGTCAATTTTAAAGTGAGACTTCGCCCAGATCTTTAGCTGACCAAACATCACGAGTCGCATACCCGCATCACCATGAGACCAAGCGTGTCCGTCATTTGAACTTAGCCAAATAGGTGCTTTTTTGATGTCTGTGCGAATTCGATCCATCTCTGGATTGTCGTTGCGACCTTCAAGCTCCTGCATGTAAAGGGCTAGCACATTGTTTGTTACCTCTGTGCTGCCTGGTGCAGTAAAAGGTGCTGCTGCTAGATTGTGTCCAACTTCATGCCACAATAGCCAATCGTCAATTGCGTTGGTTGGGACGTTATTGCTGTTGGCATTGAAGCTGGAGTTCATTACCGGATAACCAGAGTGAGCGGCACCCACAGAGATTTGAACGTCATTGACGAATCGATGGCGAAACTCTTTTAGCTCTGGATAGGTGAAACGGCGATGTAAGCCGTCTGCTGTGGCCTCATCGCGGCCATAGAAATCGCTTGCCGCATCGGCGAAGCGGTTCATGTCTTTCGCAAACTTAACCAGATCGATATTTTCCACGTTTTTAATCGGAGTGGTGTAGATGAACGAGCCAGTATCCACTTCGGCAATTGGTGCTGCTGCGGATTCTGGAGTATTCATCCACATGCCTTCTTTCCACCACGCCGCCTTTTCTACACCGGTGAAGTTAAAAGTCACTTCGCCAAGTTCAGGACCTTTTGGTTGTACATAGATTAAGCCACCGTAAGGCACCTTGAAGGTCAAACTGGAGCCATCGTATTGATAACTGGTTTGCATTCTCGGTGGGCGCTTTAAGCTGACTTCATGCAGTGGTTTACCGGTTAAGTCGTCGGCCATCATGACGGTAATGGTCGCTTCTACGCCGCCACTTACGGATACGTCTTGCAGTTGAGGAGCCCATAGACCTGTCGATTGTCGGTTTCCTGCCGAGTAAGAGACAGCGTGCCCATCGGTTTGAATGTTGACTGATTCACTGCCACCAAAACCCGATGTTTTACCTGGGTAGTGAGTGGTATCTACCGTGATGTCATGATCCCAGAATGAGCGCCCTAACATGATACGGGTTAGCGGTTTTTCCATGTAGTTAAGCGGGTAGCTCGGGTTCATTTGGCCAACAAGTTCACCGTCACCGTGGAGCATATTGTTAGCAACCAGTGACGCTTTAAGGTCAACAGGGCAGGCTGCTTCTTGCGTATCTGGTTGATGCTTGCCGTCTGTGTAACAGTTAAGGAATTGTACCGCTTGCTTAAAGCCAAGTTCGTCTTGAATGTGACTCTCAAAGCGGTATGGGTTGTCGTTCCACATCCAAATAGAGAGGTTATCGTAGGTTTGGTTTAGTTCAGTGCTTGATAGACGTTGACCTTGTTTCCCTTTCGTTCGGTAATAGATCTCGTGATTGTACAGAGCGGTAAAGTTTGCGCCTAAATTGGCAGCTTTTACCATACTATCGATGACAGATTGGCTTACTTCATAGCGATCGAAGTCGGCGCGATAGTAGTTGCCCCGAACGGTAATGCCATCACCTTGGCGTGTTTCTATACAGTTAAACTCGTACTGATAGTCGTTGCTACAAACGGGCGTTCCCTCAAAAATGGTTTGTAGCTTTTCAATGGCCGCTAAGCGTTCCTGTTCGTTATTAACGAAAATACGAGCATATTTAGTGACTTTAACTTGTTGGCCTTTGTCATTAAGTTCGAAAACCTCGTAGGTTGGGATTCCAAACTTGATCTTGGTTTCGTCTTTGATCCACTCGACACTGCCATCTTGGTTGACAGAAAACGGTGGCTTACCGTCTACATCTTCGAACCGCTCAAGTACCACCATGTCCTGCTGGCTTTTCACATGCAGGTTTGGGTACATCGTCTGGCAGTAGTATGAAGAGCCACAGAATGCTTGATTGGTTGGCGTGACATTTTCGCCCCCCACAGAGATCCCTGCGGCATCGGCTAAGCGGCCAATCGGCTCTGGGTTTGCGGTTTGTAGTGCTTCCATAAACAGCACGTTACCACCATCGTTGATGTAGTTAATCAACGCCGTGATGTCTTCTTGGCTTAGATTTGGATTGTCTAAATCTGCAACAAACTGATGTGTCATACCGTCGCTGATAATGCGCTTCGGATATGCCTGCAATAACAGGATTGGAGTTTGTTTAGCATCAAGGCCGCTGAATCCATCTTTAGACAAAGTGATGACTTCACCAAAGCCAAACTCTGGGTTAACAAAGAAGTCGTACTCTAAACCCGACTGTGAGTTGTGATGTGCAGCGTGAGCCTTGGTAATGTTGGTTGCAATGCTCAAACCCGCTGTCGATTCGCCCTTGTTAAACCATTGAAACAGGTTGGAAAAGAATAGCTTCATTGCACCGTTGTCGTCATGCAACGTGTTCACAGCTCCGTTGACTAAACACGCTTTTTCTTTGCCATCGATTTTCAGGGCGCGATCTGCCCAATAATTCTCTGGACATGACAATATACTCGGGTACAAGCCATTACCCATGAAGACGACTTTACCTTTGCCAATTTCACCCGCTGTCACGAATGGGAATCCGTAGGTCGCGTTGTCTTCAGATACGGTTGGGATCGCTGGCATATCAATGGTTGGGTGCTGGGCAATATAGGGTCTACCCTCACGTGTCCAAGCTTGTGGTTCGCCAAAGTTGAGCTCTCGGTTTTTGTCTGCGCGAGGCATCATGATTGGGAAAGCGCGGTTAGACAGATTGAGCGCGCGCATGCCTCGGGTGTAGCCTGTCGCTCCATAAAAACTGCCATTGTCATTAAAAACATGGAAGGTATTCACGTTGCGGAAAATCGCGTTCAAGGATTCAGTAACGTATTTGCCACTGTCCATGGAAAGCACGACAGGCTGGTGGAAAGCCCTGCTAAATGGGGTTGTTTGATTCAGTTCACTATCAATGTCCGCGGTTAAACCTTGGTCAAACTGAGCAACAAACTCGTTTGGCAGTTTGAAGTCAGATCCTTCAAGAATGCCGCCATTTGGTAGGTTCAAGTTGATCAGTTCATTAATCACGTTAGGGTAGCGAGCAAAGGTTTGCTGTACTTTTTCACTGATCTCTAGATTGGTATCACTCGATGTTGCGTAACGTTCAAGTAGTGACTGAATGTTCGCTTTGACAACGTCATTCTCAGTCACATCTGTCAGTTTGTAGCTAACCTGATTGCCGGTTACTTTACCAAATTCAAAGGTGTCGATGCCAAAGGTAATGGTATCTCCCCACAGATATTCAAATTCACCATCTTGGTTGGTAAGGCCAACGGAGTTTGCAGAAAAGTAGCTCACACCTGTTATTGGTGTACCGTGACTATCTGTCAGTACACTGCGTGTTAATACTTTTCCTTCAGAGCTTGGCTTATAGGTATAGCTCTTTTCTGCCGCTGCGGAGACAAAGCTGGAGTTCAAATTGTCGTTGGCATCAGGGTCTACCGCTGGCACGACTTCTTTATCAACGTGGGAGCTTGGTGCTTTATCCACTTCGTCAGTCGATTCTTGTTCTTTGACGTTCAGGAAAGCCTCAACAGCTTCATTGCTGCCGAGTTGTTGATAGATGTCTTCGATGTCAAAGGCATCGAGTGATTGTAAACACAGCTCTTTTTCATTCTCACAATGGTCAATCGACTGGAGCACTTTCGCGGCGTTATCACCGTGTTGTTTGTTCAAATCAAACGAGGTGCTGATAGTGTCGTTGGCAATGGCGTTTCGCGGTACTGGAGGAAATGGTGCGGTAAATTCACCAAGCACAACGTGACCTAATGAACAGTTAAACGGGGTGCCTTGTTTAACTTCAAACATTCCATTGGTGAGTAGGGTGCCATTACACTCAACCTCGCCAGTAATCTTTTGGCCAGAGGTGAGCAAAGAGCCGATGTAAGTCGCTGGAGGATTAACTACAGTTGGTGGAATTACCTCAGGAGGAGGAATGATATCCGTCGGAGGAATCGTTTCTGTGGGTGGCTTTGTATCAGTTGATATATTCAGATCATCTTCTGTGATTTTATCGTGACAGCCTGTCATTGTTATTGCGGCTATCGACAATGCGAGCAAGGTTCTTTTCATAATTTTCTGACTTCATAAAATGAACCTGTATTCTAAGTGGTTATTTTTCTTGTATTTATCAATTGTTTTTATCATCACAAACAATGAGATTTGTCGATGCCGCGTGAGCACACATACAAAAAAGCCACTTTCAAAAGTGGCTTTTCGATGTTGTTCGCTGAAGACTTAAACGTAGTACGCTTCAACTTCACCTTTCAGTTGGATAAGCATTGGGTTGCCGAAACGGTCTTTTGCTTTTGGAGAAGCAATTTTTACCCAACCTTCGCTAATGCAGTACTCTTCAACGTCAGTACGCTCTTTACCTTTGAAACGAATACCGATCTGGTGGTCGAAGCACTCTTTTACAAAGAATGGGCTACGAGGGTTACCCGCAAGGCGGTCTGGTAGAGCTGGTTTTGCTGTATCTGTCATTTTGTGTGACCTTGAAGTCCGTAAAAAAAGTGCGCCATTGTAGTCAGTGGCAAATCTGGGTTCAAGGTATGTTGGACGATTAGGTAGGACAACTTGCAAGAAAGTACCAATATTTAGGCAACAATATTCAATGCGGTTTTGTTAGTCATTGCTATTCTTGTTTGCAAGCCGTCCGAGATTCCTCGGAACGTTTAAAGTAGGATTTGCTACTGAAGTCTGCGGTGCAAATTATTCGGGAAGAGCGATCTCAAAGAGTAACTTTACAACAATCAAATAAATTGGCTATGGCACAATGAGTCTTGAAGGTTACTACGGTGAAAGTGATGATATCGTGGACGCGTACGGGCAGTAACTTGATACTGTGAAGGTATTTTTTGCGGACCATCAATGGAAATAATGCGTATGCGGTTCGAGCGATTGACAATCATTTGGTGCACTTAGGTGTTGGGTAAATCAATCTGTTATTACGTACACTAATTGGATCCAAATATAGCGCTTGAAGAGGCAGTGTAAGCGATGGCTGAGTTGGTAAAAGCAGGTAAAGAGAAGCGAGTAAGAAGGTCTCTACAGAGTACGATATTCCCCCTGCGTAGTTGGCTCGCGCTTGGTTGGTCGTGCAAGGCGACAATATTATCTCCTCCAGATAGTCGCAAAATGTCGCGTATCGATGAGAATCTAGCCGCGTTGAAAGTCACTTTGAGTTAAGAAACATTGGCTAACCTAAATGAAGTTACACACATCGGTGCGTTTAAAGGCGCGACCTTGGCTTAATTGAAGCAAATTTGTCTTTTAATTCATCCATTACTAACGGTTTTTAGTAGTGGATTTTTGTTTGCTTTGTCTCAAAGGGTTCTGCTACCATTTTTAAATCATATTTACAGTCTTTCAGGCCAGTGTTAGGAAAATAAATGGAGTTTTTGATCTTAGCTATAGCTAGATTTAGAAATGATAAAAAAGAGGCTATGAGTAAAAATTTTGTTAATTTAGCTCACAACTTAAGTTTGAATGGTCACCCTATTATCACAGTGTCACCAACCAGTTTCGAATCTAACAATATGTTTGAACAATGTACTTTTCGTGAAAAAAGTACGTATGAGTCGTTGCGTGAAGGGGTAGTTAATATTATCCGGATGTGTGACGAAATTAATAAACTTCTAAAATTACACCCTGAGTCAAAAATTAATATTCATATTGCAACGCCAATTGAGCTGCTGATAGTGTTTGTCTTTCTAAATTCTAATTATCGTAAAAACACGACACTCTCAATTTGGCAATCATTTCTTACCGCTCAAGAAGTAGTAAGTAATAAATCATTTTTTGCTCGTCGCCTTCCACAATACTTACATTTACTACTTTTTAATTCGTTTTTATCTTCTCCTTTATATCGTATTTTCCTTCGCTACTTTAAGCAGGTTATAGTACACAGCCAGTTTCAAAAGGAGCAACTGTCTTTATTAACAAATATACCTATTCATTTTGTGCAAAATGGTGTTTTTTCTGAAAAAAAAACTTTTCCTTCTTTGACTTCAACGTTATGTAGTCAGGCTTCTCTTCTTTATATAGGACACGCTAAGCCTTCGAAAGGTGTTGATGCTTTAATACATATAGTCGCGACTCTGAAAAAACGTGGAATTCTGGATTTTCATCTTACGCTCTGCTTGAGTGGATTTGGAAGTCAAAATGAAATTGATAAACTAATTTCTGATTATGGTCTTGAATCACATATTAGTTTTAAAGGAAGCATAGATATTGAAGTCGAGATGTCTCAAGCAGATTTGTTGATCTTGCCGCTACGTACTTGTGTAGGGACCAGCTTAACACCGAACTTAGTAGTAGAAGCTTTTTCATGTGGACTTCCTATTGCTATACCTGAGTTTGAACAACTATCAGGCATCATTCAGTATGGAATAAATGCAATTCGTTTAGACCTAAATAATCTAAACGAAAGTGCTAAAGAAATAGAGAAAATCTTTCAGTTTGAGCATTTGAACCATTTGTCTAAAAATATAAATGAACAATTTTTGGACAAATACACATTAGAAAAATTCGTTTCTGGTTATACTCAAAACTTAGTTTCCCAATAGGATTTTATATGAAGAAAGTCAGCATCATTGCTCCATGCTTTAATGAGGAAGCTGTAATTGAAGAGTATTACACTCGATTAATTCAAATGGCCTCAGAGAATGCGCACTATGAGTTTGAATTTGTCGTTGTCAATGACGCTAGCGTAGATAAAAGTGCGGTATTATTGGATGCGATCGCTACTAGAGACAGCAGATGGGTGGTTCTTCACCTCGCTGCAAATGTTGGACAGCAGATGGCTTTATTTGCTGGCATAGAGGCCGCTGAAGGTGAGATTAACGTTACAATAGATATTGACCTTCAGGACCCGCCTGAAGTTATTTCACAACTCATTGAACAGATAGAAAACGGCTTTGATATTGTTCATGCTCAGCGGATTTCTAGAAGCAATGAGTCTATTTTTAAACTGGCTAGTGCAAAAATGTTCTATCGGTTTCTGTCTCTTACTTCTCCAGCAAATCTCATTGAAGATTGCGGTGACTTCCGAGCGTTTACTAAGCCTGTAAAAAAAGCCATATCTGGATTCAAAGAGAAGCATAAGTATTTGAGAGGATTATTTGCAATTATAGGCTTTAACCAAACAATTGTTAGATATAATCGAGATGCGCGATATGCGGGTAAGACTAAATACTCAATATCTAAAATGATGAATTTGGCATCAGATGCTATCTTAAACTTTTCTAGAATACCTATACAGCTAATGTTTGTTGTTTCAACAATCATGTGGTCATTAGGTCTTATTTACCTGACTAAAGCCATGGTCAGCAAATTTATCTTTGGTACAACCGTTGATGGTTGGACATCAATTATATTCTTTCAAGTTTTCTTTTCTGGATTATTACTGTTTTTTATAGCTTTGATTGGGTCTTATGTAGGAAGAATATTTGAGCAGGGTCAGTCTAGACCAGATTACATTATAAGGTATACAAAGAATATGAAAGATTCTGATGAGAATTGTTAAATATGGGTCGGTAGGCCTCATTAATACTATTATTAGCTATCTTATTTTTTACACTTTAGTTAGTTTAGGTATACATTATCTATTAGCGTCTACAGTGTCATTTATTTTGGGGACTGTTTTTAGCTACATAATGAACTCTAATTATACATTTTCGATGTATAAGAGTTTTAGAAAGTTCACTAAATTTTTTATCATAACACTAATATCGTTATCCTGTAGCTTAATATTACTATATTTTTTGAAAAATTTAGTTGGATTTGATGTATTGCTCGCTCAAGTAATAGTGGTTATTGTTCGTTTTCCTATTGTATATCTATTGATGAAGCGTATCGTTTTTAGTCGAGCACAACAGATAATTCGTTAAAGGAGATTAAGTATCAAAAGTAATAAGCAAGAAAAAAAAGACTTTTATAGTGATGCTAACACTGTTAAGCAGTATGAAGAGCTGAGGTTTTCTAACATTGGTGGCAAGTTTGTTCACCGTACGGAGGAGCAGTTATTTAATGAATTTTTAAATAGGTGTAAGCTGAAAAACTCGATCCTTGATATACCTTGTGGCACAGGAAGAATGCTCCCGATAATTATTTCTGTGAACGCTGACAAGGTTTACGCTTCCGACTATTCTGAGGAGATGCTATCTGTATGTAGAGAGAACTACGAATGTGAGAATATAGAGTTCTCAAAGCAGGATATATACTCTACGCACTTTAAAGATAATGAATTATCGATAGTGCTATCCAGTAGGTTTTTGTTCCATTGTGACGATCAGAAGCGTTTGTTTTCAGAGTTTAAGCGCATAGTTGAACCCGGTGGGTGTTTGATCATGGATAGCTTACGTTGGTCTCCGCGTACATGGACAAGTATGTTTAAGAATGAACTAGGTGGTGAGATATATACTAATAGTAGTACGAGCATTAGAGAGCTCGCGCGATTGCATGGCTTTGAAGTTGTTGACTCTAGGTCAATCCTTGCACTTCCAAGTTTTTTTTATAATTTTATTCCAAGATTCTTAATATCTTTTTTAACTACCTTGGAATCAATTTGGCCAGATTGTTTAAAAACCAAACAAGTCTGGATGCTTAGAAAGTATGAATAGTGGAGGCTTTAAATATTTAATTAGTTTATCTTTTTTACTATTGGTATTTGTCTACTTTTATGTGGCATTTAATGCCATTCTAATTAATGATGACTATATGGCGATTTACACGTCTTGGCTACTAAGTATTGGAAGAGTACCAGAAATCGACTTTAACATTGATAGCTATACATTGTTATTTGAATGGATGCAGTTACCATTTTTGTTTTTTTTCAATAAGTTTGAAATTGTTTACTTTTTTCGGACAGTATTTATTGCAATTACAGGGTTGGTAAGTTGGCAAGTATATAATCTTCTTAGATTGTTTTTTTCGAAACGTGTTTCTCTCGTAACAATTCTTCTTTGGCTTTCAACTTCAGCGATGGTTGTTCGCGGATTAGATATTCGTCCAGATTTAGTTATTCTCTCTCTTTGGTTACAGATATTGATAGTGCTTTACCTGAGGACCTACAGTCATACGCGAAAGATGTTGTATGTTGGAGTTCTACTTTGCCTAGCAATGCTTTTTAAATTTAAAGCAATTGTTATATGTACAGTTATTGGCTTTTACATGATTGTTCATCTAATATCAATGAGAAGTATCAGTTCTCTTGTTCGTGGTATTTTTTCTGGTTTATTGGGTGTTGTAGTTTGTATTTCCTTGTTTGTTTTTACAACAGGCACTCACTCCTTAGAACTTTTCTATCAGACGACCCGCGATCTCATGTTGTACTCCGCTCAGTCAAGCTCTGGGAATAGCTTATTAAAGTATAAAGTTCTATCTCGTTACTTAGTTCAAGATTTTATTTATTGGGGACTGGCTTTCATTGGCGGAGCTTTAGGAGTATTACAGTGGAAAAAGTTTAATTCTAATCAGAAACAATGCGCCTTAGCATTGGTATTTCTCGCTATCCTATCAGTAATAGCAAATCCACACTACCATGCATATAATCTGATAACTCTATATCCACTAGTTGCACTTTTAGTTGGCTTCGCTGTTAAGTATTCTACCGAAATTCCAAACTTCTGGACTAAGAGTAGGATATATCTTTGCATACTTTTTATTGCAATGATGGCATTTCGAAGTATCAGGTATGCGACAGAGTTTAATAATGATCATCAAGTCGCCCTACATAATTTTATCGATAAACAAGTTTCGAAAGATCAGGCTGTTTTCGCGTTTGAAGGTATAGGTTTGTTTCGGCCTTCTACATTTAATTGGCGTACATCTGGTATCAAAGTCGATCGCTACCATAGCGGTGAATATAATGTCTGGTCTCAAATACTTTACGTCAAGCCCGTGTTAGTCATTGAAAGCTATCGTATTCCCGACTGGTTGATAGAGAAAGACCGTCACCTCTTAAAGCAAAATTACGTGACTATCGCTCCATCTGTTTTGGCACTTGGATGGGAGACGGAATCAAAGGTCGATAGAGCGATATTGCGTTCCGGTTGGTATACAGTCAGCTCTGATGGAGTTAACTCTTGTTCGATTGACGGGGTTGCTACCGCCGATGAAGCAAAGATTTGGCTAAACCAAGGTCGTCACGTGTTAGAAAGTAGCCATAGTGTTTGTACTCTTCGTTGGTATTTTTCACCAGAAGATATAGATATGCTTAAAGCAAGTAATCTGACAAGTAAGCCTTACCTTTATGTCCCGTAACCTTAATTTGTTCTACAAGCTTTTTAAGTATTGGCTTTGCCGTAAGGGCAGATTGTTTGGTTGATAATTGCCATATTGTGGTCATTATTCACCTTTAGTAGTTCTAGGAAAATGCCGGTTAACTTTGTTTTACTTGCCGATACTTGGGTTTCGGTTTGAAGATCTCGTGGGTCAATAAACACATAGGGGAACAGCCGTGGTAAGTCTTACAAGATCTCTAAGTTCAATACGTAGTATTTACTGTAGACAGAGTTATGGCTAGCCTTGTGTTTCTGAACCACATAAGGGTTGTCTTTAACGTTTATGATTGAAGTACGCTTTCACAACTACACCAATATGCCAAAATAAAAATACCCTCAAACACTAATACTTGAGGGTATTTTCAAACAGCCATCGGATCGTTCAATTGATCATTTACTTAACTTATCGGAGTTAACTTTCAAAAGTGGCTTTTCGATGTTGTTCGCTGAAGACTTAAACGTAGTACGCTTCAACTTCACCTTTCAGTTGGATAAGCATTGGGTTGCCGAAACGGTCTTTTGCTTTTGGAGAAGCAATTTTTACCCAACCTTCGCTAATGCAGTACTCTTCAACGTCAGTACGCTCTTTACCTTTGAAACGAATACCGATCTGGTGGTCGAAGCACTCTTTTACAAAGAATGGGCTACGAGGGTTACCCGCAAGGCGGTCTGGTAGAGCTGGTTTTGCTGTATCTGTCATTTTGTGTGACCTTGAAGTCCGTAAAAAAAGTGCGCCATTGTAGTCACAGCGCGTTCAGTGTTCAAGAATTGTAATCGTAGTCGACGATTCGCGCTACATTAGCGTGACTACAACCCTTTCATATATTGTGCATTAGCCGTAGGTTGGATAAGGCTATGCAGTTGCTCAGCACCTATCTCGTCATGTCTATTCAATATTGCTAAAAACGTATCAATCAATTCAGACTTACTTACTGATACCTTGGTTTCTGTCTGAATATCACGTAGGTCAATCAACACATCTGTCAGTAGCTGCGGTAAGTCTTGCAAAAGTTCTAAGTTCAATACGTTGTGTTCACTGTAGATAGAGTTATGGCTACCTCTATGTTTCTGCACGACATATGGATTATCTTTTAGGTTGATGATTGAAGTGCGTTTTTCACAACGTTTTAGACACCCTTTGTTGACCTTAATTTTCTTACAGCCTTCAGTCTGTTGGAACAAACATTGACGGCTAGTAAGCAAGGTATTTGGGTGGTAGATACTGTAAAATAAGCGCATAGATTCAGGGCGCTTAATATGACGCATCTGTTTCATGTTCAGTTCATTAGAAATAAACGCACCACTTGCAGCAAACTCTTCGTTCAAACACTTAAGAGAATATGAGTTGGTCGTATTCATCTGCGGTCCTGCTACCCAGTTTAAGCCGAGTGCCTGCGCCAAAATGCCTACACCTGAGTTATTGGTGATGAGATTATCAGGCTTAATTGCTGCTAAAAATGTGCGTGCCGCTTGGTAATCTTCTCCAATTAAAATCGCAGGAAACCAAGGCTTTAATTTAGGATGAGCTTGGAATAGTGCAATTAAAGCGTCGCACTCAGATTTAAGCCCCATCGGCATTTGGTAGTAGAGGTCAATATCGGCTTGCTCAACTAAATCGATATCTCTCTCTGATGAGATCAATACCGATAAGCGGGTTTGCTCCGAGGGTGCAGCTGGTGTTAAAGGGGGCAATGTAGGTACATCAATCGCGCCCTTTAAGCTGCGACTAGAGTCTTGATTTGACGAGATATCAAAGTCTTGCGTTTTTTCCGCTACGGTTTCAATGATGGCTGTTTTGTCGTCATAAAGCTTCTTCTTGACGACTTGTACATCTTCCACCGACTCGCACTTGTATACTTTTGAGAAGTGTTTTACGGCGTGATCTCGAGGATTATCAATGTACATCGCTTTACCAAAATCACCCTGTAAAAAGGCGTTGGAAAAATCACGATTAAATACCGTATACAGCTCACGCGTATCAGATGAAAGTTCAACACCGTCACATAAGCGGTCAATTTGTTTGCGCCAGTTATCAACCACAGTATAAACGTAGTGGGATTTCTTGATCCGTCCTTCTACTTTCAGTGAGTAAACGCCAGCGTCAGCCAAAACTTCCAAATCACCAAACGCAGAATTATCTTTCATGTTTAGTGGGTAGCTATTGCCTGTTTTGGTGGTCTCATATTCCTCACGACAAGGCTGACTGCAGCGGCCGCGGTTGCCTGATGCGCCATTGCGAGCCGAGCTGATATAACAGATCCCTGAAAAACCAATGCAGTAAGAACCGTGAACGAACACTTCCATCATCACATCATGCTCGCGGCCAAACTCTGCGAGATGCTTTATCTCGTTGATATTGAGCTCTCGAGATAAATTCACTCGGCTTGCCGTCAGTTGATTAAGAAATAGGATTTGCCCTTCATTATGGGTATTCAACTGGGTAGATGCGTGGACATCAAGATCAGGGAAGTGGTGTTTTAAGATATAAGCTAAGCCAAGATCTTGCACGATGACGCCGTCAATCTGAGTGGTGTTTAACTGGCTCAGCAGGCGCACGATCGCTGGGATTTCACTTTCTAATATTAAAACATTCAGCGTAAGAAAAATTTTGCAGTTGTGCTCATGAGCCAAGCGTAAAACGCCATTTAAGTTATCTAACGTAAGGTTGGTGGCTCGGTTACGTGCATTAAAGCGGTCTAAGCCACAGTATATGGCGTCTGCACCCGCTGCAATGGCCGCTTTTATAGAATCTAAATCACCACCGGGAGCCAATAACTCAAATTGATCGCGTGTCACTATTTATCTCTTCACTCAGTCGAAAACAGGCACGCAGTTTACGGGTTTCACACAAGTGATGTTTGATTAGTTAACCTTTTATTAATCTGAGTCAAAAACAAATAACGTCATGAGTGCGATTTGTCGACTTGATAGCATAGACAACAACTTTAATTGACCACGATTTTGGCTTAAGTGTATGTTAAAAGACCTATTTTATAGCTAGCGGCTTGATGCTAATACAGTGATGACATCGATGAATTTGAATTTTATCAAACACTTTCTTGCTGTGTATGATTTTGGCAGCGTCACTAAGGCGGCGGAACATTTAGATATGACGCAGCCATCTATGAGCAGTGCCATCAAAAAGTTTGAAGAGAGCTATGGTCAGCCTTTATTTATGAAGGTAGGGCGTTCCATTCAACCGACTGAAGCTGCAGATGCTCTGGCTCAACAAATGCGACCGATAATGGGGCAGCTTGAACAGGCACTATACTCGCAACGTCGATTGGTCGTGTGTGGGCCTGAAGTTATTTTACAGTCTCTGCCGAACATGGAGGGCGTTTTACTCTCTGAGAGCCCGGCGGTTGAATACGGTGTTCTCGATAAAATTCGTTCCGGTGAAGTGGATATGCTGTTTGATGATATAACCGTGAATGATCATACTTTTGTTACTGAGCCTATCTGTGAATTGAAGATTGGCTTTGCTTGTCGAAACGAACACCCATTCATAGATAATACCCTTAGTATTGAACAATTCGAGCAAGCGGAACACGTTCGATTGAGGTTACAAGATAGAAACCTAAGCGCCTTAGAAACTCGTACTGAAGAATCGTTTAAGCGTAACATTGTGCGTGAGGTGAGTGGGCCATCAAACTTACTTCTTAGCGTAAGAAATACCGATGCTATCTGTATTGTTGCAGAGAGCATGTTCGGCTTGGCAAAAGAGCTCGGCTTAAAGATATTAGATTCCCCTTTCCCAATTCGCCCATACGAATTAAAGCTGATCTACCATCGACGGTATATCAAGAATACGGCACATAAAGAAGTACGTGAACGTATCAAAACACTATTGCAAAAGTCACTCGATTGAGTGGCTTTTTATTTACCCTCCAAAACACAACCCATAGATATTAACTATGATTTGAATAGTCGCTGGTCAATGGTTAACCAAGCGACGTCAACTTAATATTACCCCATCAACAACGCAGACGGATTTGTTCATTGGTGGGTAGGAAGCCTGAAACGCTTAATCTGAATTTAATGCTACAGGGTAATATTATGAAAAAGTCTTTCGTTGCTTTATCGGTTTTGGTTGCTTTTGGTGCCTCTGCTCACTCTCATGATGCTTCTGAACGTTTAACACATGGTGACCATAGCCATGCTTTCGATATCAGTGAATACAACATTGTTTTGTCTGAAAACTACGACCCAGTAAAAAATGGCATTAAGTTCTTAGACCCAAATCGCTCTGCTGAACAAGATAGCTATGTACAACTTTCTGGGAAGGATCTCACCGGCCAGTTCCCAGAAATCATTTGGCGTGGCGAACCTCTTTTTACACCAGAGTATTCTGACGAAAACATGGAAGCGGCACTAAAAGAGGGAAAAATCCATCCTGAGTTGGCTGAGATGGAGAGGCACCTTACGCAGCCGGTTATCTTCAAACTTAGCGATCGCATGTACAACGCTTACGGGTTTGAAGGCGCTTCCATTACCTTTATTCAAGGGGACGAAGGGCTGATTATTGCGGACGCAGGTTCTGCGAAAGAGACGGCAGAGGCAATGCTTGCGGCGTACCGTGAGGCAACAGGAGACAAGCGCGAAGTCCACACTATTTTCTACACTCACCATCACCCTGATCAGTGGGCCGGTAGCGAAGGATTAACGACTCGTGAACGATTTGAAGCGGGTGAAGTGAATGTGATTGCCCACGCAGAATTCCAACGCAAAATGAATGAAGAGTCTGGTATTTACCTTAATCAGCAATCAATCCGTACGGGTTATGCGTTCGGTGCCTTTTTAGCTCACGATAATGAATATGATAAAGGTGTTAATCAAGGCGTGGGTTACCCATCGAAGATTGTTATGCAGTCTCAAAATAAGAACTTCTTCGCGCCAAACATTTTAGTCGATGATCTATTGATCCTTGAAGTCGATGGTTTAACGCTCGAGTTCTTCCACACGCCGGGTGAAGCGCCAGATGGCGTTGGCCTGTATATCCATGAAACTGGCGATATGGTGGGTGGCGATACCATTCAGGGCGAAACCTTGCCGAATCTCTACACCATCCGCGGAGCCGAGTATCGTGACGGGTTAGAGTGGGCAGAGTCTATTGATCGCATGCGACGTTATCAACCGAAAGCGATTTCGCTTCATCACGGCCGTTCAGCTGTTGGGGTAGAGCGTGTAGAAGATGTGATGAAGGCGTACGCAGATAGTCTGCGCTACATGCAAGATCAGACGGTTCGTTACATCAACAAAGGCTACACCATGCATGAGCTGTCAGACTCAATCCGTTTGCCAGAAGAACTGAAAGATCACGACTATTTGCGTCCACTTCGTGGCTCAGAATATCAAAATGTTGCCAATATCTATGCCGGTAATGTCGGCTGGTTTAATGGTGATGCGTCAGAGTTTGCAAAACCAGCCCATAAAGATATGGCGCAAATGTATGTCGATATGATGGGCGGTGACGCGAAGATCAAGAAAGCGGCAGAGCAGTTCATCAAAGAGCAAAAGTTTGGTGAAGCAATGCAAGTGCTTACTCACGTTATCCGCGTTGATCACCAAGATATGGATGCGCGTGAACTGAAAGCGCAAGCGATGGAAAGCTGGGCATGGGAACAGTCGGTACCAGGCTGGAGACACTGGGGCCTGACAGGTGCTGCGGAGCTTCGTGGTCAACTCGATGGCGTGTTGGATACCATGAATTTCTTTGGTGACGCGAGTAAGTTTGTCGATGCACCCACCGATGATGTGCTTAGCCTTATGCCGACACGTCTGAAAGCAGAAGAACTTAAGCCAAATGAGACCATCGCGATCAACATCGATATCGAGGGTGAAAACTACTTAATCAACGTTTCAAACCGCACGATGGCGATTGATAAGATGCAGTCAAACGAAGCTGATTTGACGGTAAAAGTATCTAAATCGGACTTTGTTCATCTGTTCTTAGTCAAAGATATGAGTGTAGAAGAGTCATCCGCAAAAGTGGTGCAAGGGGACATCACTAAGCTGCAACGTTTGGCTGATGTGACCGATACATTCTCACCGTTCTACCTACACGTTCGATAACTCAATAATCGAATGACTGATGGGGCAGGGATGTCCCATTGTTCTTTTATCGGGAATTTGGATGAGATAGAACTATGAAATTTGAGAAAAACACATTCATTCCTCGCGCTGCATTTTTGGCTATATTCGCGACTTTAATTATTGCTCCTCAAGTCAACGCTGAGGAAGTTCAAGATATGAGCGACCCACTTGCGGTATACACTCAAGCCGGAGCTGGCTGGACGACGAAGGGCGTCAATATTAAGTTAGGCCAAGCTTATGATACTGGCCATGATGAAACGATGGCTCAGCATGTATTGGAGCTTAAAGGTCTTGGTGGTGATTTACTTGGTACGTCGAATCAGGCGAATGATTCGGTAGACTCTGTCCGCTATCGTCACTTTCACGTTGATACAACCAATGGTCGTGGCAACCAAATTGATTTGAATTGGAATTTTGATGCCGGTGTTGGTAATGCATCTTATAGCTTAATTCAAGCGTTACCTAAGTTAGGAGCGGTACAGCTTTACCCTTTAGCGGGCCTTGGTCTTACTATCGATGAAAATGACAGTGGTTATTCTGTCCCGGCTTCTTTCGGTTTGGTGGGTATGTACGGAAAAGTCGAGATCACCGATTCCGTTTGGCTCAATTACAATCCAATGTACACCACTCAACTTGGTGGCAATGATGCTTATCAAGAGAGCTACGGCTTCGCTCATGAGGCTGCTATCGGGTATCAGATTAATCCGCGACACAATATTCGTGCATTTTGGAATTGGGGTGAAACCTACGATGGAACCGATTTTCGCATAGAGATGAACTATCAGTTCTAGCCTGAGGTAAATAAAACAATTATCAAAAAATAATTGATAATAATTCAAAAACTAAGCGCTTTATCCGATGTTTAAGCTGGCCTAATATCAGCTTCAGACACGGATAACAGCGCTTTTTTTAGTTGCGCAGAATATGGTTAATGAAAGGTAAGTCCATGAGTAATCTAACGATTGTTGCGAACATCATCGCTGAAAATGAGCATGTTGAATTGGTGAGGTTAGAACTGACTAAGCTGATTAAACCTACGCGCAAAGAAGAAGGGTGTATCCAGTACGATTTACATCAAGATAATCAAACCCAGCGCATTTTGTGTTTTTTGAAAAATGGACTTCGAAGCAGCATTTAGAAGCACATTTGAAAAGCAATCATATCGCGCAGTATGCGCAAGCTATTGAAGGTGCGATTGCTCAATTTACCTTAAATGAAATGATGCACATCGCTTAATTCGTATTGATTTCTCATTTATCGAGGCATAAAACATGACACATCCAATTATCAAAGATCTAAATACTCGTTACACAGCAAAAAAATACGATGCAAGCAAACGTATCTCTGCGGAAGATATGCAGGTCATCAAAGAGGCATTGCGTCTTTCTGCATCTTCGATTAACTCCCAACCTTGGAAGTTTGTTGTGTTAGAAAGTGATGATGCGAAGCAGCGTTTCCACGACTCTTTTGCTAACAAGCACCAGTTTAACCAGCCCCATGCAAAAGAAGCGTCTCATACGATTTTATTCTCCTATGACCCTAAATTCACAAAAGAGAAATACGCAAAACGTGTGGATGCAGAAGTGACTTCGGGTCATTTACCTGAGGACCGCTACAACATGATGCTGGATGGTGCGTATGGATTTGCGCAGGCGAATACGGATGAAAATGGTTTTAACGGTCATTGGACGAAAGCACAGGTTTACATCGCGTTAGGTAACTTACTTCACACACTTGCACGATTAGGTATCGACTCAACACCGATGGAAGGTGTGGATTCAGAGTTGATTGGCCAAATCTTTGAAGCGGAGTTAAACGGCAACGTTTGCGAACTGGCGCTGGCGATCGGTTATCATCAAGATATCGAAGATTACAATCATGGTTTACCGAAAGCGCGCCTAAACCTAGATGACGTAGTTGAAGTACTCTAATTTTGTGATTTTCTAGACAACCATGCTTGGCTGAATTGCCGAGCATGGTTGCTTTTCTTTATCGTTTGAGCCAAACAGAAACTCAACACTCTCTGATTGCTACCTATAGTTCAAGATAGCCAGGGTTCTGACCGACACTAACTGTATAAATGTCGGTGAGATACACCGGCCAAAACAAAATTATTATACTCATAGAATCAATGCTTTAGTTTTTACTCGCCATTAAATTGAACAATTGTTCAAATTAATGCTTGAACGATCGTTCAAGTGGATCTATATTATTCACACACTAGCGAAGTCGATGAAGTTTGACTTCGAAATTGAATAGATAAGTCGAGTAAGGAAAAAGAAATGAGTGAATTTAAACGTCATACCATCGAGTCAGCTCCAGAAGAATCACGTGCGATTTTGCAAGGCGCAAAGCAAAGCATGGGCGCGGTACCAAACCTACTTGCGACACTGGCTGAATCGCCACAAACTCTAAAAGCGTACAATCACCTGCATGAGCAATTTGCCAATAGCTCATTCAATGCAGAAGAGCTCACTGTCGTGTGGCAAACAATCAACGTTGAACATGAATGTCGTTACTGTGTACCAGCGCATACGCTGATTGCGAATTCAATGAAGGTTGATGCAAAAGTGACAGATGCACTGCGTACAGGCCAACCACTACCGACCGAAAAACTGCAAGCATTGCATGAATTTACGCTGAGCATGGTACGAGCTCGTGGCAATGTTTCTAACGTGGATCTAGAGGCATTTTATGCAGCGGGTTATGGTCAACAGCAAGTGCTAGAGGTGATTCTAGGTTTATCGCAGAAAGTGATCAGTAACTACGTTAACCACGTAGCGAAAACACCACTCGATGAGATGTTCCAACCGTTTGCTTGGAGCAAGTAAACAGAGTTTTGAATCCGTTGGGATAACACTTGCCAAATCGCACTGTTTTCGCCTTAATAGAATGATTTTAAGAAGAAAACAGTGCGGTAAAAATGGGCAAGCAGATTGGGCAAATGGATTTAAATGCGCTAAGAATATTTTTTGTTCTCTATCAAGAGCGCAATATGAGGCTCGCAGCGGGGCGACTCATCAGTTCTCAGCCTGCGATGAGCCAGCATCTTTCAAAGCTCAGAGCCTATTTTGATGATGAGCTGTTTGTCAAAGTCCCTACTGGTTTAGAACCTACCTCTTTTGCTGATAATCTGTATCAAAGCTCCTATGAACTGTTTACCGAGTTAGAAAACTCGATTGTCGCTAGCCAAGCGTTTGACCCTTCGAATATTGACCGTAAAGTTGTCTTGGCAGTTTCTCCGTTATTAGCGCCGATTATCGGTCATCAGTTTTTTAAGCGTGTTCATGAATTGGCGCCAAAGCTGAAGATTTTAATCCACCAATGGTCAAAGCAAACGCTAGAACAGCTTAAATCTGATCAGGTTTTACTTGGTGTGCACTACCAAATTATCAGTGAAGATAAACAGATCCGTGAAAAACGAATCCTCCAAGATAGTTTTCACTGTTTAGTTCGAAAAGATCACCCCCATACAGCATCAATAATCACTATGGAGCAAGCCGCTCAATATCCATTTACGACCATCATTGCCAATGATTGGAACTCCCAAGAGTCATACGCTGAACAGGCATTTGCCGCGAAAGGTTTGGATGTTGATGTCCTTTATCGCTCAGAGTTTCCTGCCAGTATCCTAGATGTTGTGCAGAACACTGATACTATTTTTCCTTGTTCTCAACTTTTTCGATTCACCAATCCAGAAGTCTTTCGAACCATTGAGTTTGAGGGCAACCCTGAGGTGCTGAATCCGAGTATTTGCTTCTATCATCACTATAAAAATGACAAAGATCCGTTAACTCAGTGGTTGATGGATATTTTGAGGGAAGTACTCATATCACCATAAGGTCATAATGAATTTGCATGATCGAGATAATATATAATTAATATATTTTATCACTCTCAAACCATAAGATTTACCCATCAGTTAGCACAGCAGTGCCTAAAACCGAAAAGGTAAATATTATGAAAAAGAGATTTTTAGCAGTAGCAATCAGTGTCGCGGCATTTGGTGTAAATGCTCATGAGCATAATCATTTTACGGTTGGTGACACCGTTGATTTAAATGGCACTGCACACATTGAACTGAAAGACAGCGAAGATAGTATCGCTGGTTATGTGGCTGCTGCCCAAGTTCATACCCACGATACTCGTCCTTATCCTCAAGATTTAGAAGTCTTCAAAGCGGGTTCTCCAGAGAATGCTTTAGTGAAGGTGAAGTACAAATCAGGCACACATGCACAAGAAAACTTCCGTGCGTTAGAGGAGCTAAAAAGCAATATCAACCTCCCTGAAGTGATTTGGAGTGCTGACTACAACATTTTCGAATCTAAGCAAGAAGCGCAGCCACGCAACCAAGCGATTCAAGACAGCGAGCATGTTCATCCTGAGCTAAAACGCATGCATGACATCATGAAGCCGACCATCTACAAGCTGTCTGACCGCGTTTATCAAATCTATGGTTTCGAGATGACCAACTCGACTATTGTTGTGGGCGATACCGGCTTGATTGCGTTTGATACTCACTACTCGAACGAGATTGCAGAAGTGGCGATTGCGAAGTTCCGTGAAGCAACGGGAATCGACTTACCTTTCCACACCGTTATCTACTCTCACCACCACCCAGATCAGCTTTCAGGCACCGGTGCTTATGTGACGCCTGAACAAGTAACAAAGGGTGAAATTAATGTCATTGCTCACGACAAGCTGTTTGAAATGTTTGCGTTGGAATCTGGTTTCTTGTCGCCATTAATGGCACACCGAGGTGTGTACGCGTTTGGTGCAGCTCTTGATGTTGGCCCAGAAGGTTACGTAGGACAGGGTATTGGCTATGTGCCAAAAGAAGTCTACAACCCAAGAACAACATTCACAGCCAAGCCGAATATTACCATTGATGATCAACAAATTATGGTCATTGATGGGGTCGAAATGGAGTTCTTCCACGTACCAGGTGAATCTTCTGACCATATTGCTATCTACATGCCTGAAAATGGCGAAATGCTGTTAGGTGATTCTATCCAAGGCGAGACGATTCCAAATGTGTACACCATTCGCGGTGCAAAATACCGTGACATGGAAGAGTGGAAAGACAGTGTTGATCGCATGCGTTCGTACCATGCGAAAGGCTTTACGAACCACCACGGCCGCCCTGTTATTGGTGAGGATTACGTTGAGTCAGTATTCAGCGTTTGGCGTGACTCACTACAATACCAATACGATGAAACGATTCGTTTGATGAACAAAGGGCTAACCCGTGATGAGTTAGAAGAGCATATTACTTTGCCAGCACATATCAGTAACCATGAATATCATCGCCCTCTACGAGGTTCGGTTGAGCAGAACGTGCGAAATATCTATAACGGCTATATGGGCTGGTTTGAAGGTGACCCTACAGAATTTGCTCGTCCTGATCATATTGAGCGCGCTGAGTTGTACGTTGATGCGCTTGGTGGCCGAGATAATATCTACAAAATCGCCGAAAAAGCAGTAAAAGAGGGCAATTTTGGTTGGGCAATGGATATTACCACTTGGGCGGTTCGGGCCGATTCTGATGACCAAGAGATGCGTAACCTAAAAGCCGAAGCAATGCGCGAGTGGGGGTACACTCAGTCAACACCAGGGTGGCGTAACTGGGCATTGACGGGAGCGGTTGAACTTGAAAACGGTGCTTTCACGATGTCGGATATGATGATCAATCTGTCTGAGAATACGATGAATGAAATGGAGATGGATGATCTGTTCAAAATCTTAAGAACACGTTTGAACTCTGAGAAAGTAGGCACATCGCCAGCGGATACTAAGCTAACCAATGTGGTGATTGATGGTGTGGATTATACTTTTGGTATCCGCTCAGGTGTGATGGTTCATGAGCTCGGTCACAGCGCAAACAATAAGCCAGTGAACATGAGCCGAGATGAGTTTTACGACCTGTTCTTCTTCAATCAGAGTAAGACGAAAGACCCTGTTCTTAAGCTACTTATCGAAAATATTGAATCACCATACGGTCACAAAGTACCGGTTGTTTCTCGCTAAATAGATTGGAGCATGAAAACAGAGCCCACTAGATAAAGTGGGCTTTTTTCGTTGGATTAAATGCGTTTTAGTTACGACTCAATTGGCACTACCAAAATATCTACAGGTGACTTATTGATGAGATGCTGTGAATAGGAAATGATGCGGCTCCAGAAGTCTTGATGATGTCCGCAGATCAGCAAATCAATACTGCTTTCATTGATGACTTCGTGAAGTTTTTCACTGAGATCCCCAGTACCGACAATGAAGCGAGAAATTGGGAAGTCAGTATTGGTATCAAAGGCGCGAAGCTGCTCCATAATATGTTCGTTCAATGGCCTGAAGTCTGGGTTTTCCTTGATGTCGACTAAATCAGGGTAGATCTCACCGTGAGTACCATCAATATGGATAAAGGATATTCGTGAATTGAGTTGATTCGCGAGAAAAACGGCGCGCTCGATAAGAACGTTACTTTCTTCCGAGAGCTCTAGTGCGACAAGGATATGTTTGTATTGCATAACCAGCCTCCTACTGAAAACACTAAAATAAGCATAGTCTTTGTGTTGAGAAAAGGATGCTTATTCGATCGCGTATTCTCAACATACTCAATCTATTTCACTACTTGTTGATCCTAGTCAGCTTGAGAAGTGACGTTAGAACAGTGTAATCTTGCCAAGATTAACAAAAAGGTATTGATAATATGATGCTCGAAGACCTCCAAGTTGTACTTAAAGTGGCGGAAGTAAAAAGTATTACTGGCGCAGCAACTGCATTAGATATGCGTACCGCGACGGCGAGTGCTGCGGTTAAAAGAGTGGAGGCTTCATTAGGAGCAGAATTGTTTGTGCGAACCACTCGTCAGCTGAGGCTTTCGAGTGCTGGTGAACGTTATCTACCTGAATGCGAAAAAGCACTCGAACTGCTTGCGCAGGCAAAACAAAGTATGCGCGAAGAGTTGGGAGAGATTGATGGCGAAGTTCGAATTTCACTCTCCTCTGATTTAGGTCGAAACGTGGTAATGCCTTGGCTTGATGAGTTTTTAGATACGCACCCTAAGCTAACGTTACGTACTCATTTGAGTGACAGCAATGTCGACTTTTATCGGGACAGTGTGGATATGGCTTTGCGCTATGGTTCTCCAACAGATTCAAATCTTTATGGGTTTAAAATCTGCGATATCAAAAAAATCTTATGTGCTAGTCCTGAGTATTTGGCAACATATGGTGAGCCAAAGAATCCAGAAGAATTGAAGCAGCACAACGGGCTTTTCTACCAACTTCGTGATGTTCTCAAAGATGAATGGGAGTTGGTGAAGGATGGACAAGAGTTCAAGGTGAAGATGTCGGGCAACCGAGCCTCCAATGATGCGGACCTGGTTCGCCGTTGGTGTGTCTCTGGAAAAGGAATCGCCATCAAATCTTACTTAGATATGTCGAACGACTTACTCGCGGGGAATGTCGTTGAAATTATGCCAGATTACCAGCCCACGATAAGTGAGCTTTGGTTGGTCTGCCCTAGTCGCCGTTCAATCACACCCACAGTACGTTTGTTGAGGGATATGTTTCGCGAGAAGACTGCCGAGGTATGCCAAGAGCTAAACCAGCGAGGCATTCTACGCCTCTAGTTGAGCAAATTGTCATAGTTTGCTTTAGGTCAGAAAACGAATAAACAAAATCTGCTAAATAGGTGGTTTGTTTCCTTATAAGACTTGCTTATGAATACCTTCAGTAAGTTGCTCCAGTTCTGTAAGAGTTTACTTTCTACTTCCAATAATTATGAACAAGAAATCGATGTGATTATTGAGGCGATAGGAGGCCTTGATAATATTTTGGAACCAGGTGCATGTGCTACCCGCTTAAGATTAACGCTTCGCAAGACTTCGTTAGTGGATAAAAAACGTCTGACGGATAGCGGCGCGTTTGGTGTTGTTATTCTTGATGAGCAACATATCCAGATAATTTATGGAGTGAAGGCAAACAGCTATTCACAAATCATCGAAGAAAGAATGAAAAATAGGGAAGGTTAACCCAAAAATCTGGACCTATTTTACAGACTGCTAATCAGAGTAGACTCATAACAAATCATCCAAAGAGCGTACATTCATTATGTCATTTCCAAATCATTTTTTGTGGGGTGGAGCCATTGCTGCCAACCAAGTCGAAGGTGCATTCAATCAAGACGGTAAAGGTCTTTCCACTTCAGACATGTTGCCAAGTGGTATTCTTAGCCCTCATCAGACGAGGGAAGATCGCACCGATGGCATCAAAGACCTCGCTATCGATTTTTACAATCGTTACCCAGAAGATATCCAGCTTTTCAACGAGATGGGATTCAATTGTTTACGTCTATCTATTGCATGGACGCGCATCTTCCCCAATGGCGATGAGTTAGAGCCGAATGAGGCGGGTCTTGCTTACTACGACAAGATTTTCGATGAGCTTGCAAAGCACAACATGCAGCCATTTGTGACGCTTTCTCACTATGAAATGCCTTATGCCTTGGTTGAAAACTATGGCGGTTGGGGCAGCCGAAAACTGATCACATTTTTCGAGCGTTATGCTCGTACTGTGTTTGAACGTTACCAGCATAAAGTGAAGCTTTGGCTGACATTTAATGAGATTAACATGTCGTTGCATGCGCCTTTTACTGGTGTTGGATTACCAGAAGAGGCTAGTGAGCAGGCCATTTACCAAGCAATTCACCATCAATTACTAGCCAATGCAAAGGCCGTGAATCTGTGTCATGAAATTATACCAGACGCAAAAATTGGCAATATGTTATTGGGTGCGCTTTATTACCCTCATACCTGTAATCCTGATGACGTCATCACAGCGATGCATGAGAACAATCAATGGCTGTTTTTTGGTGATGTTCAAACTCGTGGTAAGTATCCTGGCTATATGCTGCGTTATTTCCGTGAGCAAGGGATCGACATCGCGATGGAACCTGGAGATATTGAGTTACTGGCTAGCGCGAGCGTTGATTTTATTTCTTTCAGCTACTACGCAAGTGGGTGTGCAAGTGCTGATCCCAAAGAGAAAGAGGTCGGTAATATTGTTTCTGGTGTTCCAAACCCCTATTTAAAGAAAAGTCAGTGGGGTTGGTTGATTGATCCTAAAGGTCTACGAATCTTGCTGAATTTCTTGCACGATCGTTACCAAAAGCCACTCTTTATTGTTGAGAACGGCTTAGGTGCTCGAGATGAAGTGACACCAGAAGGTGAGATTGTGGATGACTATCGTATTGCCTACCTTAACGATCACCTAGTACAAGCTAGAGAAGCGATCTTAGATGGTGTTGAATTGATGGGGTTCACTAGCTGGGGACCAATAGATCTTGTCGCAAATTCGACGGCAGAAATGAGCAAGCGTTACGGTTATATTTATGTTGACCGCCACAATGATGGTAGCGGTACACTTGAGCGTAAACGCAAAAAGAGCTTTTATTGGTATCAGGGTGTCATTCGTAGCAATGGTGGAACGTTGCAAGCATGAAAATAGGAGCCTTTGGGCTCCTTTATTTTTTCCCTTGGCAATCAAGGAAGAAGTCGATGGCGGATTCTAAGCTCTTTCGTCGCTCGACAGGGTCGTTGGGAGCCATACCTAAGAAGACAGGAAAGAAAGTGCGCCCTTTTACTAGTGCCCATAAATTCACAGCGAGTTCAGCCGTTTGCTGCTTTGGTAGCGCGCCATGACTGATCGCTGAATCAAGCCAAGCTTCCATAGGACAAGCCTTGATACTTTCAACCTGATCAAGATGGCATTTTCCGTGACACATAGCTTCAATCGTTATCGCCACTAATAAGCGGCGTTTTTCACACTGCATTACTTGATCAAGCTGCTGGGTAAATATTGCTATCAGCTGTTGTCGAACACTGACTTCAGGATCGAAAGGAGGCAAAGCATGGCTTAGCTTCTCTTCTTCCATGATGTATTCGACAACCGCTTGATATAGCTTCTCTTTCGAACCGAAATGAGAATAGACCGTTGGTTTCGTCGTGCTGGCTTTTTTAGCAATGAGATCTAATGATGCTCCTTGCACGCCCATTTCCTTATAGCACTCTATTGTCGCCAATATGATGTTGAGCTTTGTTCTTTCGCTACGTTGGCTTCGTTTGTCCATACCGTTATCCGTACAGGATGGGGAAAAGTGCAAAGCTACCATATTTCATGACCTCTTTTATAACTTCCATGTCTTTTTGAGAGTTTTTTCATCTTTTCTCAGCTTGTTTGCTGCTTTTGCCATCAAAGTTACGTCCTAAGATTTCATTGAGTTGATGAACCAAATTCACCATAGGGTCGATTTTTTTACCCACTAATTTAGGCGCATCAGGTGTAGATAATACAAAATCATTCGATGCCAACCCAGATTCAATAGGTACGTAACCAGTGTAAGTCTCTTTGATGGTTGCTAACGTCACTTGCTTCGGGCGCACAATGCGTTTCTCATCAAGAACGAATAAAGTGGGGGTTCCGTCTTGAGTATGAATTGCTGAAGCTAACACAAATAGCTGTGGTTCTTTTTTCGGGCTATTTAAGTAGAAAGTGGTTTTAGAGCCGATCAGGTGTTCGCCATTCTTATTTTCGAATACGGCGTAAGCACTCAGGTTTTCTTCATTATTAGAGAGCTTTGAATCAACATAGCTCAATTTGCCATCAATATAATTACCATCGCTATTGATGATCGAAGCTTGAAGACTATCAGGGTACTGATTTAGCACTTGGCGAAAAACATCTAGCACCTTTGGTGAAGCGGTAAAGTGCAACTCAATTGAATCTGTCGCCACGAGATCAGTGATCAATGCATCTTTATTAATGTAGTTCCCAACATCAAAGCGGATTTGCCCTAACTTGCCTGAAAAAGGCGCGTACATAGTGGTCGAACTATACTCTTTCTGAGCTTGAACTAGATTCTCTCTTGTTTTTTCAACTGCTAAGGCTGCTGCTTTTAGTCTCGGGTTGTTTTCCTGAGTCGTACGTGTGAGTTCAATGACATTTCTTGTTGCTTGTCGATATTCACTTTCTGCCGCTTTGACCGTAAGCGCCGCTAAAGTCGAATCAAAGGCGAATAGAGGCTCCCCTTTTTCTACATTACTGCCGTCTTCGACATAAATATCAGCGATTTTGCCACTGTGTTCTGACAAGATTTTTGTGTACTTTGATGGTTTGAATTCACCTTCTAATGCGATGAGTTTGGTTACGTTACGTTCTATAGGAAACTGAACCACGTAGGTTGATGAGTTTTCAGCTGTTTTCGCTTGTGAAAGTGGGCAACTGAAAAATAGAGTCGGAGCAAGGGCTAAAGTAAGGCCAATAGAGAGGGCGAGTTTTTTCATTGCAGTCCCTAGTTTGTTGTTTTATTTGCTTGGCTTATTGAATCTTTATGAATCTTCTTGTTTTTGTATGGGTGTGAAGAATATTTTAACTTTACCGTTAAGTAAAGTTATGTCTAGGTTCATGATTGAGACTTAGCGTAATTAGTGAAAATGTCAAAAGACTTAAATTCTCTTCTGATGAGAAAGTGACAAGAATTATGCTTACTAATTCCTATCTAATAAGAATAGAATTTGATCATCAACTAGATATAGCGATACAACAAGAGCGTGAACTCTATGAAACAGAGCAGTGGACAAGTCAACGAAAAGGTCTTGCAGTTGTTAATGCAAGTTGCAGTTAACGATGAACCCGTAACAGCAAAGCAGCTAAGTGAGCAAGTCGGTACACCAATCAGTAGTTTATATCGTCACCTTAAATTACTAAAAGAGTGGAACCTTATTGAAGAAAGTCCATCTGACAAAACCTTGATCATAGGTCCGGCAGCATTGATGCTTATGCGCAGTTACCAAACCAGTCAACATGATTTAGATGCGGTGGATATCGTGTTGAATCGTTTGCAGAAACAGACAGGTGAGATGGCCGCGTACATGGTGCCTGTAGGGTACCGCGCACTATGTGTAAGCAGAAAAGAGAGCATGCAGGCGCTTCGTTGCAGCTACGTCCAGGGTCAAAGTCAACCCCTGCTGCGAGGCGCCTCATCTAAAGTGATGTTGGCTTATATGCCGACTCAGCGTTGTGAAAAGATTCTGCGTTATTTCGGTGAGTACAACCAGATAACTCAGTGGCAACAAGAGTTAGAGCAGATTCGCAATCAAGGTTACGCCATTAGTACATCAGAAATTGATCCGGGCGTATCGGGGATCAGTGCCCCAGTGATGAAAGGCACGAAACTCGTGGGTGCGATTTCAGTGATGGCTCCAGCTCATAGAGTGGAACAGAATCAGCAAAAAATTATTTTGCATGTTCTTCAGGCAGCGAGGGCATTGCCCCCAGAAAGGTAACACTATGTTTGGGCTATTTCGACGCAATATAAAAACGCAAAGTATCACAGGAATCTCATCGCAAAAATTAGCACTGCTTACGGTAAGTGAGCATCTAAAACCGATGACGCAAGTGGACTTCGAAATAGCCGACCAAAGCCTAGAAGAGTTTTTTGATTGGCTTTCAACACTAGACAAATCAAGCTGGTTGAATGGCGGTCATTTCTCATTCAATGAGAATGTCTCGGGCAAATTTCAACTTCACCTTAGCCAGTTTCTTGGCTCTGACGTGTTACCTGTTGTAATGAGCAATAACTGTGAGAGCATTCTCTATAGTTTGCCGCTACTTCATTCTCCTCGTAAAGATCTTGGTATTGTTCACATTGGCCGTCAGTTTGAATTGAAAGCGTCGTTGGAGCCAGACAAAGGTTCAGCATTTCACTTCGCACTTTCTCGATATAATGAGTGCCGTTTGTTCTGCTTAGGTATCGATAGTGCATCGGTTGAAGATAGAGCCGTTGAATACGCCGAAGATATGGGTTGCGATTGGATGACACTGGAAGAGTGTGGGTTTAGTCATCGCTTTCAAGTGAAGCAGCAATTAGCTTCTTACTTAGCCCATTGTGAAGACGTAATTGTGAATATTGACCTAGCGTGTCTATACCCAGTCTCTCGATTAGAACAGGGAAGCGCACTTGATGTTCAAATGGTGAGCCGGATGCTAAGGCAGATGCTAGTGTCAGGAAAGGTTCGTCAGATTCAATTGGTGGGTTATAAGGATAAGCATCTTTACTCTAAACAGACGCAAACCATTTTGCATGAATTAGCGCAAATGTTTCCGTCTTCCACGCGAGCTGCGTAATTTTACTTATCCCTAAAAACACAAAAGCTGGCATTCTAGCCAGCTTAGTTTTTTGGGTTTGCACTTTATGATTCTTTGCTCGCGCTTTTGTTCGACTCTTTCCAGTACTGAATGCGAACGCGATGCAATTGTGCTTTTCTCATTTTTTTCATGATATTCCCTCACGTAATATAGAAATGCTCTTCTCTGAGCTTATGTGAATCAAGTTCCTCATGAACAAGAGTTAATTTAGCCACCATTTGAGAAAAAGGCTAGGGTTTTGATCACATTTTTTTGTATGTACGGCATACCTTGTTTACTAAAATTGAACTGTAGCTCACTTTCATGAGCCCGTCATGTAAGTGAAGTGAAAATGCCATCTGGCCTTAACTCAATAGAAATAATAAGTTAATTCATCTGTCATTTTCACTTTCTATCATCTGCCCGCTACTAACAAAAAACCAAATAGGAGTTAGCAATGTGGAAGCGTGATGAGCAAGATTCACAGTTTAGTCAAATGATTGAAGCGCGACTGTCTCGTCGTCGTTTCTTGGTTGGAACCGCAGCAATCAGCGCGAGTTCTTTTTTATCGCTTAACCCTATCGCAAAAGCGTTCGCTGCAGATAACAGCAGTTCGCTACTTAATTTTGAAGCGGTGCCAATATCAACCGAAGACGCGTTTATCGTACCAAAAGGATATAAAGCTTCACCTCTGCTTTCTTGGGGTGATCCAATCTTTAATGATGCGCCAGAATTTGACCAAAGTGGCAAGCAAGGCTCAGCCGCGCAACTCCGCCAATTTGGTGACAATACCGATGGCATGAGTTTGTTTGAGATTAGCCAAGATCGCGCTGTGATTGCGGTGAATAATGAGTACACCAATTACGAATACCTGTTCGATCACGGCGGAAAATCGATGACCGCTGATGATGTTCTGAAAGCTCAAGCTGCGCACGGTGTAACAGTGTTTGAAGTCGTTAAGAAAAATGGCGAGTGGACATTAGATAAAAGTGGCCAACGCAATCGTCGTATAACAGCAAATACGCCAATGCAAATGACTGGCCCAGCGGCTGGCCACGAACTACTGAAAACCAAACTTGATCCATCTGGTATGAAGCCACTGGGTACATTTAATAACTGTGCAAATGGTCAAACACCATGGGGCACTTATCTAACTTGTGAAGAGAACTTCAACGGTTACTTTGGCACAAGTGGTAGCGCAGATTTAAGTGACGACCATGCTCGCTACGGCGTGAAGGCGAAAACGAGTAAGTATCAATGGCATGATACTGACGAACGTTTTGATGTGGCGAAACATCCTAATGAGCCACACCGTTTTGGTTGGGTGGTCGAAATTGACCCGAATGATCCGACTTCGACACCTCTTAAACGCACTGCTTTGGGAAGGTTCAAGCATGAGAATGCTGCATTGCTGATTAATGATGACGGCCACGTTGTTGTTTACCTCGGCGATGATGAACGCGGTGAGCATCTATATAAATTTGTGTCTAAGAATAAGTACCAGCCAAATAACGACGCTGCAAACCGCAACCTATTGGCAGAGGGCACACTTTATGTCGCCAAATTCAACATGGATGACAAAGAGCTCAAAGGCAGCGGTGAGTGGCTAGAACTCACGTATGGTAAAAATGGATTAACGAAGGAAAATGGCTTTAAAGATCAGGCTGAGGTGATGATCTTTGCTCGCCGCGCTGCGACTCAAGTGGGCGCGACAACGATGGATCGCCCTGAGTGGGTTGCTGTACATCCAGACAATCAACATGTCTTCTGTACACTAACGAATAATAAAAATCGCGGCGTCAAAGAAGGCCAGCCTGTAGGCGGACCAAATCCAAGAGCGAAGAACAACTATGGTCAGATTGTTCGTTGGTTACCGAAGGCAGGTGATCATACTAAAGCTGAGTTCGAGTGGGATCTTTACCTAATCGCAGGCAACCCAGTGGTACATAAAGGCACACCGTACGCGGGAAGCGATAACATCACGCCAGACAACATGTTCAATAGCCCAGATGGCATTGGCTTTGATAAAGCAGGGCGTCTATGGATTCAAACCGATGGCAAGTACTCAAACAGTGGTGACTTCGCTGGCCAAGGTAACAACCAGATGTTGTGTGGTGACCCAATGACGGGCGAAGTTCGTCGCTTCTTAACGGGGCCTATCGCGTGTGAGATCACTGGCCTAACGTTCTCACCTGACTACAAGACTATGTTTGTTGGTGTTCAGCACCCAGGAGAAAGAGGTGCCCCTTCACACTTCCCGGCAGGAGGGAGCAGCAAACCTCGTTCAACCATCATGGCGATTACTCGTGAAGATGGCGGAGTGATTGGCGCTTAGCAAGACGTTGCTATTTAGCCTCAAGGAGTATTTCTTGGGGCTTTTTTTCGTTGTTAACATTGCTCGCACATAAAACCAAAGCGATATTGTTACTGTGACGGTAATTGTAACCAAATGTAACTATCGTCAAAGGTTGCCTATCCTATCGGCGATACCTTTGTCCCATGAAACTAAGTCAACAAACCAAAGAATTTAGAAATCACCAACACGAAAGCAAACTGTTCCGCAATCGAGCGATTGCCGCCTTTATCGGTATGATCATTTTGTTTGGTGCACTCATTGCAAACCTCTATAAGCTTGAAGTTCAAGAGTTCGATTACTATAAAACTCGTGCGAATGGCAATCGGATTCAAGTCCTTCCTATCGCCCCTACACGTGGCTTAATTTACGATCGCAACGGCGTACTCTTGGCGAATAATATTCCAGTTTATGTTTTGCAGATGATCCCGGAGAAGGTGACAGATCTTTCCGGTGCAATAGAAAAGCTAGAGCATGCTTTTCCATTGTCTGACGCTGATAAGAAAAAGATATTAGCTCACCAGGCTAAGCGCTTTAAGCCAGTGGTGGTCAAGAGCGGACTCACAGAGCGACAAGTCGCGCGATTCTCTGTTCATCAATACGAGCTTCCTGGCTTCTCAATTGATGTGGAATTAAAGCGGGATTATCCATTTGGTGAAGTGTTAACTCACGTTTTAGGCTACGTTTCTCATATTAACGATAGAGATGTTCGACAGTTAAAGGAGAGCGGAGAGCTGGCTAACTATCGCGCTACTCGCAATATCGGCAAGTTGGGTATTGAGCGATACTACGAGAAAACGCTCCACGGTACTCAAGGCTATGAAGAAGTTGAAGTTAATAGTCGTGGACGCGTAATTCGTACCTTGGAATATGTTCCCCCAGTTGCGGGCAAAGATTTGATATTAAATATTGATATTAAGTTGCAGCAATTTGTCTACCAACAACTCAATCAACGAGAGGGCAGTGCGGTCGTTCTCGATCCAAAAGACAACAGTATACTTGCCATTGCATCGAGCCCTAGCTACGACCCGAACCCGTTTGTCGAGGGGATTTCGAGTAAGGCGTACAAGAAGTTATTAAATGATCCGTCTCATCCGTTGGTCAATCGAGCGACTTTAGGCGTTTATCCTCCCGCCTCTACGGTGAAGCCTTTTGTTGCCGTCGCTGGGTTAAGTGAAGGGGTTATTTCAAAGAACACTGTTCGAGACGATCATGGTCGATGGCAGATCCCTGGTTCCGCAGCGAATTCTAAAGCGTGGCGAGATTGGAAGCGCTGGGGACATGGGCCTGTTGATGTATCAATTGCGATTGAAGAGTCTGTCGATTCGTTCTTCTATCAAATTGCCTATGACTTAGGCATTGATCGCTTATCTAGTTGGATGCGAATGTTTGGATTTGGTCACTTAACCGGTATCGATATTCCCGAAGAGACCAGTGCGAATATGCCGACTCGTGAGTGGAAAGAATCTCGCTATCGACAACCTTGGTACAAAGGTGACACAGTGCCAATCGGTATAGGCCAAGGCTACTGGACGGCAACTCCCTTGCAAATCGCTAAAGCGACTTCGGTTCTGGTGAATCACGGTCATGTTATTGCACCACATTTACTTAAAGCGACACTGCCTCATGGACAAGCATTTGAGAGCGCAACGTCAGTCGCTCCTGAGGTCGAGCAAGAGATTGAAGGGGTTTCAAAAGCAAACTGGGATATCGCTAACAATGCAATGCAATTAGTCAATACTGGACGTCGAGGTTCAGGACGCCGTGCATTTCGCGGTGCTGATTATTGCAGTGGTGGTAAATCAGGTACAGCTCAAGTTTTTGGTTTGAAAAAAGACCAAGTCTACAATTCGAAAGAGCTTAGCCGACATTTGTTGGATCACGGGCTTTTTACAGCGTTTGCGCCTTGTAAAGACCCAAAATATGTTGCGACGGTTGTGATTGAGCATGGTAATGGCGGCTCAAAAGTTGGTGCGCCGTTTATACGCAAGGTGTTTGATTATTTAGAGATTGGTAAGGAAAACAATTTGAAACCGCAGCATAGCTAGACAGGGAAAAGTCAGCATGGAAAGAATGGGGCGTTGTGCCCCATTTTTTTAGTTCTACAGATTGTTTGAGGATAATTATGCGCTCAAAGGCATAAAATTTGTGATCTTTAGACAATTAAGCACTAAATATAGTTGCTTCATATGTACGGTATAACTATATTAAAAGGGTATCCCACATAACTTGAAGGTGTAGAGACTGAGTAAACTCCCAGAGTGAATACGAACAAACTGAACGCAGAGAGACACAGGGCTTAGCGTCCAAACCGCTAAGAGTGCCATCAAAAACGTATAAGAATTAAGTATTTTCAAAGGCCTTTTGCTTTTCCCCTCTTTAAATAGTCGCATCTTTTCGTTATCGATACTTTGTCTGATAACCATGGAGGAGGTTTGGCTATGTTACCACTAGGTTTATTTGCATTAGGTGTATTCTTATTTTTAGGCTGCTGGGTTGTTCAACACGGTTTACCAGTTTTAGGTATGAAGCTCGATGAAGCTGATCTACTACTCATCTCAGAAATGTCTGGTGAAGATGTTCTAGAAGCATAAAAGTGCAAAAACAGAGAAAAAGGAGCCTAATTTGGCTCCTTTTTGCTTTCTAGCTTACGTTGAGTTGCTGATTCAATAATTGCTTAATGGTTTTAAATCGCGCCGGAATTTGTCTGTAGCGTTTTGTGAGTAAATAGAGAGTTTCAATCACTTCATTTTGAGGTTGGTACATTGCAATTTGGTCTTTGTGTGCAAAAGTATCCAAAGCACTTTTGGGTAAAACAGTGAAACCAAGCCCTTGTGCAACAGGCAATAGGATTTGACTTAATTGGTTGACGTAGCCACTCACCGGTAACTGATGGATACTAATCCCTGCTAATGGTTTTTCTCCACACTGTGATAGGTAAATTGATAAGTAATGTTCGACGTCTGGATGGGCAATCAAACCAATTTGCTTTAACTTTTCTAGATTCAATGCCGTGCCTGCTTCTTGTTTAGGCAACATTAAGCAGAGTGGCTCATAACCCAGCTTCTCCGACTCTACTCGTGGGTCCGTGATGGCTTGAGTCACAATACCTAAATCGGTTTCCCCAGAAATAATATCCGCAAGAATTTTATGATGTGGTGCGGCTTCGACATGAGGGACCAAAGTTGGATATTTACATTGTAAATTAAGCAGGTTTGGGTACAAAAGTAAGGCTAGAGAGCCAGAGCAAGAGAGCGATATTTTGCCAGAGTGCGGATCATCTTGATTGAGTGATTCAAGCATTTCAGATTGGCGTATATCCAGTTGCTTAGCGTAGTCATAAACGGTTTTCCCCGCTTCTGTAATTTCAAAACTCTTGTTGTGCCTTTCTATCAATGCATGCCCACAAGCTTGCTCTAACTTTTTTATATGTTGGCTCACACCAGGCTGTGTCATAAAAAGGCGATCAGCGGTTTTAGTAAAATGTTTGGTGTCGATCAGAGTGATGAACGTTTTCATCCAGGCAGGGTTGAGCATACAAAAATCGCATAACAATTAATAATGATGTTTAGTTTATGTGATAACTGCGAGTTTTGATAGTGATGGGCGTATGGGGTGTTATCCCCATAAATTTAGGCCGCGTGAAGCTGGTGCGCGAGCTGTTTGCCTTCACCTCTATATCGATTAACCGTCGTAAAAAAGGTGCTAGAGATGTGGAGTAAACGCGCGTCTGGGTGTTCTGCGATATAACGCCCTTTAGATTCATCACTCTGTAGCTTGTCCCAGTCTCTGTGAATAGAGCGAGCAAAGTGGAGTGCAGTGGCCATTTTCGGTGAAAGCTCTGCATCACGAGGTTCATCAAAATTGGCAATCGCATCGACCATCTCATCTGGAAACTTCCAGCTTTTCGCCAGCTTAGCACCCAAAGTTGGGGCTGTGATATCCAAAATCTCTTCCTGGACTGCGATTGGGTTTTCCCCCGCTTCTGCTCGCTGAGCAATGATTTTGGCCTCATCCGGTACCAATGCGTGAATCATTAGTTCGCCAATATTATGCAACACGCCTGTGGTGAAGGTTTCATTTTGGTCCATGTCTGTTTCGTCAGCAATTTTGCTTGCGATAATAGAAACCTCGAACGTTTCTTCCCAATAAGCGCTCATATTGAGCGTTTTGATTTTTGGGAAAGCACTCGACAATACGGAAGCTACGACAAGAGTTCGAACGGGCGCTGTCCCGACACGAATTAACGCTTCGTTCACGGAAGAGATGGTTCTGTTTCCGCCAAAATATGCAGAGTTAGCCATTCTAAGTAGTCGGGCGCTGAGAACCTGATCGGTCGCTATTTTCTTCGAGAGCTCATCGAAGTTCACATCGTCTTGAGTCACCATATCAAGTAACTCTTGCAATAATTGTTGTATTCGGGGTAGCTCGTTTAGGCGAGAGAGCAATTCCTCCTGGCTCATTAGATCGCTCCTGCGTTTTAGATGAACTTATTTACTATAGGTTATGGTCGTAATTTGGTAAATACGCGAGGAAATTGGGATATTCAATGAGTGGCAGGGTATAGAAGAGAAAGAAAATGTAGATGTATTGAACTGAGTAATACTGCTATCATTTGCGGGAAATAGTCGGGGAGCCAGACCACGGATTGTGGAAATGGCTGAGATCGCAGTGCGAGACCCGTTGAACCTGATTCAGTTAACACTGACGTAGGGAACTATTTGCGCCAGCCTTCGTAATGTTCGCTTTATAATGAATCAGGCTTTGCGCACTTGCCTTCGATAGATAACCTTTCGTGGTCGAGAGTTCCTGTACGTCTTGTAATAGGAGCATCTATGCCACATTCACAAGACACAACTCCCATCGTTCTTACCATTGCCGGCTCTGATAGTGGTGGAGGGGCAGGTATCCAAGCGGATATTAAAACCATTTCAGCAACGGGCAGTTACGCTTGCTCAGTCATTACCGCGATAACTTCGCAAAACACGCTCGGTGTGTCTGCTATTCATCCAATTCCGGTTGAGCATGTTGAAACTCAATTAGATGCTGTTTTTTCAGATCTCAATGTCGCGGCTGTCAAAGTCGGTATGCTTGCCGATGTTGAGATCATCAATATGGTCGCGAAGAAGATTCGTCAATATCGTCCTGAATATCTCGTGGTTGACCCGGTTATGATCGCGACTAGTGGTGATTTACTCCTCAAGCATCGCGCAATTGATGTATTAAAACGTGAGCTGTTACCTCTGGCTGATTTAATTACTCCTAACTTGCCTGAGGCGGCTGCCTTGATTTCATGTTCAGTACCAAAAACAGAAGAGGAAATGGGTTCCATGATCGAACCGCTTCGCGCTTTAGGAGCGCAAGCTGTATTGTTAAAAGGCGGCCACTTAGAGAGTGACACTAGCAGCAATGATCTTCTTATTGAGCGTGACAGGAGTGAATTGCTTCGAGCAAAACGCATTGATACCCCAAATACGCACGGAACTGGTTGTACACTTTCATCGGCGATTGCTTCTTATCTTGCTCAGGGTAATCGTCTTCATAAAGCGGTGTATTTAGGGAAGCAATACATTGCTCAAGCGATATCGCATGCCGATGAGCTCAGTATTGGCCAAGGCTATGGTCCTGTTAATCACTTCTTTTCTGGGCATGTAAATGTAAGATAGTTTTAGGATGTATTAGTAATTTATTCCAAACGATACCTTGGAGATGATTTGTACAAAATGTGTCGAGGAACTTTCACCGAATTGACATGAAGTTGATAAAAAAGCCAATCTTTGAGCGTCTAATAAGCCTTATGTTGAAACAGGCTGTAGTGAAGCAAACGTGAAAGAATATCTATCGAATAAGCAATATGGCTTAGGTTTATTGGTCATCTTTTTATTAGTGGTTGCGCCAATGTCATTGTTGGTGAGTCACATTGATTTATTGAGTGACGTCTCTTTCACTACCGGTTTATTTATTACAGCGTTGACCGATTCTGCGGGATCTAAAGGCTTCCTTATCACTTTAGCTATTTTGCTAGCGGTAAGCTGGAAGTTGGTGGATTCTCCGAAAACGTTCTTTGCGAAGCTTGTTCAATTGGGCGTGATTTTAGTGATTGGTTTTGCCGCCAAAACGGGTTTGAAGCATATGACGGAGAGCCCACGCCCGTATACAGAATTGCTTTCTCATCAACTGCTGATCCCTCAGCCAGATCATTTTTATAAGCTAAATGCAGTTCAACAAGCCGATGTGATCGATCAGATTTCAGAGCAAGTGAGCAACTGGCGAACTCGTCATTGGCAGGGGGAAAAAGATTATTCATTCCCTTCAGGCCACACGATCTTTGCAGCGATTTGCCTAGCATTTTTTGGTGGTTTGTTTGTTCAGGAAAAGCAATATGGCTTAGCGGCATTAGTGGGGATCTGGGCGCTTGGCGTGGCATACAGTCGCTTGTGGCTAGGTATGCATCGACCAATCGATTTGGTGGGTTCGATTCTGTTTATCTGCGCTGTTTATTTATTAGTGCCTAAGTTCGATAAAATTAGCGATCGCGTTTTTACTATGCTGCCAGTACCAGCACATAAATAATCATCTGAAAGTTCAGAGTGCGTAGAATTTATCTACACACTCTGATGTTTTGACTTATAGGTCGCGCATAAGCGTTTCAAATTCTTCATTCGCTTCTCTAATAAGACGGTCTAATTCTTTCGCATCTTTATCATCGAGTGCGACCTGCCAACGCTGTTTGCCATGAGTCGCACATAGACGAGTATGCTTGCTTGTTTTCTCAAATTTTAGCTCTTCAAACTCTGCTTGATGGTGCTGTTTATTCTCAATGATATCCACGTCTAATTGGCCTATCGGGTTTATTTCTACGTGGGCGTGGAAGTGATTGGCATCTTGTAATTGATAGTTGCGGTGGACAGTAATCATGAGCAGCTCCTTGCTTTCGCTAACGACGTTTTAAACAAGTGTAGGCCACCTAATTACCTCGATGAGTGAAATAAATAGCAAGATTGATTTTGGTTAACTTTTGTTTGAGTTTTTCCGAGTGAGATGACTTAGTTTCTCCTCAATGGCTTTGATTGCCATCGTTACACCAATAGGTGTGTACGAGGGTATGGGTGGGGTGAATAGAAATGGCGAAGCGATTGAACTTCGCCATCTTTGGTTATCGTAGCTGACTATCTTTACTGGCTCGGCGATTATAGGCACTAAACTTTCTTTCTCGCGCATCTTCCTTCTCTTGGCACTCGATACAAAGCTCTACGCCAGGAAGGATGGTTCGACGAGCTAGGGGAATCGGCTCGCCACATTCCAAACAGTATTCAGTGTCGTTATGCTCATGGATAAGGTTTGCACGAGCGCGGTTAATTGCATCAATAACAGTGGCATCGATTTGATCTTGAACGCCACCATCTCTTGTAAATCCATTCGCCATAATGGTCTCCAAATGTAATGAATGACTAGGAGAGCATTATCGATTATTCACCTCTATTTGATAATATTTGGAATCGTGAATCACTATTACGGTACGGTAATAAATTGCAATGCAAAGCCCTTGGGACAAGAACTTTGCATTCAGTATGTTTAGCCAAAGATAAAGCTATACAAGAAGCCTGCACCAATGGCCATCCCTAAGATGACAGTCAAGAAGGCGGCAATCATTTGATTTTTGAAAATCGACTTAAGTAAGATTACTTCCGTTAAGCTTGCACCGGCGCTACCAATAATTAACGCCATCACCGAACCTAGCGCCATTCCTTTTTGGACCAGTGCCGCGCTAAGTGGAATCACAGCTTCCGCTCGAATGTAGAGAGGAATACCGATCACGGCAGCAACAGGAATTGCGTACCACTTGCCCGCACCGGCATTCTCAGCAATAAGCTCTGTGGGGATGAAGCCGTAAATAAACGAACCGATTGCGATACCCAACATCAGATAAGGGAATACTTGTTTAAAGTCTTTCCATGTTGAGTGCCAAATTTTTACCCAGCGGCTTGGCTCTGTCGTTTCAACAAGAGTGGCAGTGGCAGCGCCGTTTGAACCGCAGCAGCTAACTTCTACTTTTGGCTCTTCTTTTGTATTGCAGCAAGAGCTCTGTGTTGTCATTACAGGCGTAGGCTCGCTACATCCTGCTTTTGTTCCACATGAGTTAGCTTTTTTAGGCTCAGGCTTGCTGTCCCCACAACTCGTTTTGCAACTCGCGCTGTCAGCGGCTTGATAGGCTTCTGGTTTTACGTATTTTTCAAATCCAAGTTTTTCTAGCGCATAACCAGCAACAACCGATACTGTCATGGCGATCAAGAAGTAAAACAGCGCAACTTTCCAGCCAAATGTGACGATGAATAAGCCGATAATCACAGGGTTTAGCAGTGGGCTACCAAATAGGAACACCATCATCGGACCAAATCCAGCTCTAGCTCTTAGTAGGCCCTTTAAAAAAGGGATTGTTGAGCAAGAACAAAATGGAGTGATCGCACCCAATAGAGCGGCAACAACATAACCTTTTCCATTGCGAGAGCTAAGGATCGATTGGATCTTTTCGGGTGTTAGGAATTCCTGCAATACGCCAACAATATAGCTGATGGCCAGAAACAAGATGATTAGCTCAGTGGCTAAAAAAGCGAACATGTTGATTGCTTCGCTAGCCATATTCATGAGTTCATTGCTCATAGTGTTAGACTCCAAATTCATTTCTACTTTTCTCGAATTATAGAATTAAAACAGTTGAGATCAATAAATATTTCGATAAATCTCGAAATAAATAAGAGAGCTTATACTTTTCAATTAGATAGAAAGTTCGGATTGTTGCTAGTGGGAGGTGTTAGGTACTTATCCTTCACTCAATGCGAGCAGAGTCTAAACTCATTGATAAGAAGTGAACTGCGTGGAGCACGTATTGAGTTTTGAGAACAATAGTGACGTTATAAAGTGTCCGTGCGTACGAAACTGCTGCCTAGATGAGAACGATGTCTGTCTGGGATGTCATCGGACATTAGAAGAAATACTAAGCTGGACGAAGTTAACTAAGCAGCAAAAACAAGAAGTATTGAGTCGATGCAATGAGCGAAGCAAAGCTCGGGGGCGTCGACTATTTTGATGATATTCATTCCTTATTATTTATTTTGTAAAAACATCACTTTATCTTTGACCTCAATCATACTTGAGGTTTTATGCTTATCCTGAATTAACGCAAGGAGAGCAAATTATGCAAAATGGATATGTAAAAGACTTAGCAACGAAAACTTATCAAGAAGAGTTAACTAGAGAGTACTACAAGGGAAATGCGCGTCGTTTTCATTCACCAAGTTTTATTGTAGGCATTTTCTTAACCCTTGTGGTGAATGGCTTGTTTTAGTTTTGTCGCGCTATTCCTTTCGTGGATGAAAGGTTAACGCGCTCTAGAAAGTCGACGGGTTCTTCGGTTATGTTGCATGTGATATATATTTCCATTACTCTGGAAATATATCATTTGTAGTGAGATCAGCATGGAACTAGAAGTTGTCGCCAAAGCGTTAAAAGAGTTGGGTCATCCGACACGCTTATCTATTTATAAGAGTGTGGTTAAAGCGGGTTATCAAGGCATTGCAGTCGGTTCGATTCAAGAGCAGCTAGCTATTCCAGGTTCAACGCTTTCACATCACATCTCGAGTTTGGCGTCGGCGGGGCTTCTTAGTCAACGCCGCGAAGGTCGCACTTTGTTTTGTGTTGCTGAATATCAATGCTTAGCGGGTGTAATTGAATTCTTGCAAGCCGAATGTTGTAGCGATGAACGTTGTTAATCCTCCTTTAACTCTAGAGTCGGTTTGGGCTAAATATCAGCAGGCACTTAAGGCTTTTCTCCAATCTAAGGTCAGTAACCCTGACGATGTGGATGATTTGCTGCAAGAGATATTGATTAAAACTTATCAAAGTCTCTCAACAGTAAAAGAAGCAGAGAGCATCAAATCTTGGTTATTTCAGTTAGCAAATCGCACTATTATTGATTTTTACCGTAAACGGGCAAAACAGCAGCGCGATGGTGCTCTGCAAGCTGACGAATTATGGTTTGCAGAAGAAGAGGCTTCGCTAGAGCAACAAATGGCAACATGTATTCAGCCTTTTGTTGAAGCGTTACCTAGTGAGCAGGCGCAGTTGCTAGATGCCGTAGATCTAAAAGGTGAAAGCCAAAAGCTGTTGGCCCAAAAGGTTGGCGTGAGTTATTCAACATTGAAATCTCGAGTCCAAAAAGGTCGTATGGAACTTCGTAAACTGTTCGAAGGGTGCTGTACTTTAGAGCTTGATCAATATGGCAACCCTATTGATTGTGAAATAAAATCAGACAGTTGCACTCGTTGTTAAAATTAATCAAAAAAATTTTCACTCATTGGTCGTCTTTTTTATGACTCTCTCGTCTTAAGGGTGTAAGCGATGCAAAAAGGCATCCTCCTAAATGAGAAGAGTCGAAAATGATCAAGATTGTTAGTTTTAAAATTTGCCCATTCGTTCAACGCGTCACCGCTGCTCTAGAAGCAAACAAGATCCCGTATGAGATTGAATACATCAGTTTGAGTAACAAGCCTCAGTGGTTCTTAGAAGTTTCACCTAACGGACAAGTGCCATTGCTGATTACTGAGAGTGGAACGGCATTGTTTGAGTCTGATGCGATTGTTGAGTACATCGAAGATGAGTTTGGTCCGCTTGAGCAAGGTATTAGCAATGAGCAACGCGCTTTAGATAGAGCATGGAGTTACTTAGGATCAAAGCATTACTTGCCTCAATGTGGCGCGATGAGCAGCAGCACTCAGGATACCCTAGAAGAGAGAGTGGAGAAGCTAGCGAAAGCGTTCGACAAAGTGGAGCGTAAGCTGGTGGGCCCTTTATTTAAAGGCGAGCAATTGAGTAACGTCGATATTGCTTGGCTACCTCTCCTGCACCGTGCAAGTATTATTAAATCGCGTATCTGTTTCGATATGCTTAAAGGTTTTCCAAAAGTTCAAATGTGGCAGACACATTTGATGGATTCGGGATTGGTGGCGAAGACTGTATCAGGGGATTTTGAACAAGCATTCTCAGACTTTTATCTATCTGATAAGACCTTTCTAGGAAAAGGAGAAGACTGTAAAACGTCGTCTGGTTGCAGCACGAATTGTTGCTAATGGCACATCCTGTATTTTTATTGCCTCGCTGTTCAGCGGGGCTTTTTTATGTTTAATTGAACATTCAATAACAGCGAACAAGGAGTAGTTTGATGGTCACAGCGCTTTATGCAGCGATTTTAGCAGGGATAATGATTTGGTTGTCTGTTGAAGTCATTAAGCAGCGACGCAAAGCCCAAGTCAAATACGCTGATGGTGGAGTAGACGCATTACAAATGGCAAGAAGTGCGCATAGCAATGCGGTTGATTACGTTCCCATTACTCTCATCTTAATGGCTTTACTTGAATACAATGGGGCGGGTTTGTGGTTGATACACCTTTGTGGGATAGCGTTCGTTGTTGGGCGGGTACTTCATGCGAGAAGTATTTTGGCCGATAAGCTCAAAGGTCGAATTACCGGAATGAAGCTGACGTTTGTGGTTATCGTCACGCTCATCGCTCTGAATTTGTTTTATCTCCCATTTGAAAGGCTTTGGTAGTTGTCGAGTGTCATTAAAAAAGCGATGGCTTGACCATCGCTTTTTTTCTACCTGAATAACCAGCGATAAAGCGGCGTTTTAGACAACCCTAACACCAGTAGTAACGTGATGATGAGTGTCCCGGAGAGTACCACTGCGTCTTTGGTTAAATCGGTTAATTCATTAAAGCGCACGAAGTTCATCATGAGAATGATAATAGGCAAGTGCGCAACGTAGATTGGTAACACATATTTTGAAAGTGAAGTGAGCCGTAACCCTTCTCCAAGCTCTGGCTTTGTTAGCAACCATAGAAACAAGCCACTTCCCCACAAGCAAGTACCAAGCAAGAAGTCATTACCATTAAATGGCTGTTCAAAATTGGAAAGCATGTAGGCTTCACTAAAGTGCATTGCCATTCCTATCGCCGCAATGGTTAGGGCTTGCTTACTTGTGGTTTGAATATTTCTTTCTCGAATAGCAAAACCTATAGCAAATAATAGTGTACTGAAGAAAGGTCCGTTGCGGGTGAAAAAGGGTGATCCGATCCCTGTTAACACTTCATAACTGCCTGCCAATACGCCATAGCCATACAGAATAAATCCGATCGGCACAAATAGGCTTAGCTTGTTAAGTTTAGCGAGTATCGCAGCAATGATTGCAGCCGACATTAATGCGGGAATAAACCATAAATGAACTAAGCCGCCTTCCAATATCGTGTTGAGTGGTGTTTGAGCGAGAAAATCCCAGTAACCTTGTCGTTCTGTTAAATATCCTTGTTCTATAACCGTTTGCAAATTGAAAGGCATCAACAGGCAAATAATGCTCCATACAACAAAAATACGAATTAGCGGCGAAAGATACTGTTTCAAAGTTGAGATGGGGTCTACGATTAATTTGGGTTGTATTAAATAACCGGAGATGAGGAAAAACAGAGGCACTGCGAACCGTGTAGTTTGGTTAAAAACGTAACCAAACCAAGGCGTACCTTCATACTGCCAGTAAGAAAGAAACATCTGGCAATGCATGGCAACAATCGCAAGGATCGCCACAACACGACCTAGCTCAATACTGGAAATTTTTTTGTGACTCATAACGTGTATTAAAAAGGAAAATAAACGGCGACACTAGCAGTTATCTATTCATCAAAAAATGATTTTGATGCATGTTTTGCTCGTGATATGAGCACCGTATACCGAGACTGAGAGAGATATCTCTCTTTCCTGTTTATCAAGTATTTTATTTTCTTATCAATAGCTTTGCTTGTATTTGTTTGGGCAATTGACTTATCGCTTTCTTCTCATCTCACAGAGGGACATAAGGTAAAACTACCCAAAGCTGTTATCGTTCTTCGAGATAAAAATTTGCAAAAAAGAACGAGTGTGCTAAAAATAGTTTTAAGTACTTTAGAGAGTGTTGTATGAGTAAAGGCAAAATTACCCGGGATAATATTCTAAGTAATGCGTTTAAGCTTGCCAGTGAGAATGGTTTAGAAAGCTTAACCATTGGGGAATTAGCTAAGCAGTGCGGTATGTCAAAGAGCGGACTATTTGCTCACTTTAACTCCAAGGACAATTTGCAAACCTCGGTGTTGGAGTATGCCAATCTTATCTTTACTCAACGGGTTATAGCACCTGCGCGTGAACAAACATCACTATCCATTGAACAAAAGCTAACCACGCTACTGGATAATTGGTTAGGTTGGAATCATTCGTTTCAGGGCAGTTGTATGTTTCTCGATGCTTGGAAAGAAACAGGGTCCGATGCTCCACCGACTCAACAAGTACTGAAAAAAACCATCGCAACTTGGATTGAGTATTTACGTATTCAAATTGCGAAAGGGGTAGAGAACGGTGAATTTCGCCAAGACCTCGACCCTAAACAGGCAACATTTGAGCTGTATGGCCTGTATTTAAGTGCTCACCTGTTCTACTCCCTACACGGGGAAGAGGCGAGCTACCAGCATTTTTGGCAAGGTGTGAAGCGCCTGATAGCTAGCTGGAAATAGAATCGATATAAGCTGAGTGTCTCACTTGGCTTATTATTTAAATTAAAATAGCACGGTCGTTCGCTTTTGGTGGGTGTCGATAGTGAACGAAAAGGACAAAGACCATGAGTGAGAAGATCTACTTTAATACTTCCAATAAATTCAGTGTGAAGAAGAGTTTAGTAAACATCACGACACGTCTTCATCATACGGTGGCACCGAAGCACGCAGAGAAAACAGCTCGTAAGTTACTGCTGACTCCGGTAAGGACGAAACCTAAAAATACAGAGCCAGAGGGCTTGGTTCGAGGGGAGGTGGTCTCTAAAGAGGGGACATTGCAGACTTACCAGTTGGGGAGTGGACCTGTTTGGATCTTAACTCATGGTTGGTCTGGTAGTGCGAGTCAGTTTTTCCCGCTGATGGAGCATATTGCAAGCCGCGGTTTCACTGCTTTGGCTTATGATCATCCAGCACATGGTCAGAGTGAGGGTATGTACGGTCATATCCCGGCATTTGTACATGGGCTTGAAGCTATTTTAGATAGTGTGGACGAGGTTGCTGGGCTTGTTGGCCATAGCATGGGTACTGCGTCCTCAATAGAGTGTCATCACCAAAAGTTGGCTGATAAACCTTTCTTATTGATTGCACCGGTACTGGATTATTTAGAAAACTTATTTGGTAGTGTGGCGCGTTCTGGGTACTCGATGCGTCTATTTAATGCTGTGGTATCTGAGATTGAAGAGCAATATCGTTATCCAATTCAATCGGTTGATCCATACAATAAACTTAAACTTCGCACTGCAGCGACTATTATTGTCCATGATGAGGGGGATAAATTCACTAAGTTCTCGGTATCACAACGAGCAGCGGATGAGATGAGTAATGTTTCATTGGTGGCGACTCAGGGTCAAGGGCATGGCCGCGTTATGAAGTGTAAAGAGGTTATGCAAAGTTTCGATGAGTTGAGTGGTAACTAGTTAAAAGCTGTATGGGAACTTATTTAATTTATTCATGTGGTTAACAATTATAACCATGATGTTGATGTGGTTAACAAATTCGCAATGAAAAATATTTCCTAGTGAGCTTGTGTGGGATCATTTGCTATGCCACAAGGCCCTCATAAGGAAATATAATAATGAATAGAAATGATAGTGTCCCTTTGCCCAACAATACTCGAGAATGGTTCTTCAACCGCAACAGTATGATTATCCTTGCTGATATCGCTCTGTTTGCGGTTTTGTACTTTACTCTTCCTTTTGATCCTCAAGTCGTATTGGGGATCTGTATGCTGTTGTTCGTCGCGATTTTATGGCTGACAGAGGCACTTCACGTGACAGTTACCGCCATTTTAGTGCCAATAATGGCGGTATTGTTTGGTGTGTTTGATACTCAAACCGCATTGAATAACTTTGCTAACTCAATCATCTTTCTTTTCCTCGGTGGCTTTGCATTAGCCGCAGCCATGCACCGTCAAGGGTTAGATAAAGTAATTGCCGACAAGGTGCTGATCTTAGCCAAGGGTAAAATGAGCGTCGCAGTTTTTATGCTGTTCGGCGTGACTGCTGCATTGTCAATGTGGATCAGTAATACTGCGACCACGGCAATGATGTTGCCTCTCGTTCTGGGTGTTTTAAGTAAAGTAAATTCAGAAAGTGGTCACAAGACCTATGTTTTCGTTCTTCTTGGTATTGCCTACAGTGCAAGTATTGGTGGTATCGCGACAATTGTTGGTAGCCCACCGAATGCGATAGCAGCGGCAGAAGTAGGGCTGACATTTACTGAATGGATGAGCTTTGGTGTACCGACAACCCTGATTTTACTGCCTGTTGCGATAGCGGTTCTTTATGCTGTATTGAAGCCAAAGCTAGATGGTCAGTTTGAGTTAAACCATGACGCAGTGAACTGGGACAAGGGCAAAGTTGTGACATTGGCTATTTTTGCTGCGACAGTTTGCTTGTGGATCTTCAGTAAGCCTATCAACGCAATGATTGGCGGATACGCTAAGTTTGATACTGTTGTGGCGCTGGGTGCGATTGTCGCGGTGAACTTTGCGCGCGTTGTGCATTGGAAAGATATTGAGAAGACGGCGGACTGGGGCGTTTTGCTGCTCTTTGGTGGCGGTATCTGTTTGAGTAATGTTCTTAAAGCAACAGGAACCAGTGTCTTCTTAGCGAACGGCTTGAGCGAGATGATTGCTCATCTAGGAATTTTCTTCATTATCGCTGTGATTGCTGTGTTTGTGGTTTTCCTGACTGAGTTTGCTAGTAATACGGCGAGTGCGGCTCTATTGATTCCTATTTTTGCGAGTGTGGCAGAAGCGTTTGGTATGTCTCCAGTGATTCTGTCCGTATTGATCGCTGTTGCGGCTTCTTGTGCATTTATGCTGCCTGTAGCTACGCCACCGAATGCTATTGTGTTTGGCTCAGGCCATGTGAAGCAAAGCGAGATGATGAAGGTTGGTATTTTACTTAATATCGCTTGTATTGGTGCTCTTACTCTTATTGCGATGACTTTCTGGACTTAGAGTGAATCAGCGTTAATCTTAGGACAATAAAAAGGGTCAGCGTATGGGAATACGCTGACCCTTATTCTATTTAGCCGTGTTTAGACAGTTATTACGTCATTCGCTCTCGCGATTGAATGCCCAAGCGTACATCAGCTCAAGAGCGACAGTTGCGCCTGCTAGAGCAGTTAAATCACTGTGGTCATAAGGTGGAGATACTTCAACCACATCCATACCAACAATGTTTACGCCCGCCAAGCCACGTAGAATCTTCAACACCTTATCGGAGTTAAGGCCACCACATACAGGCGTACCTGTGCCCGGTGCAAACGCTGGATCCAAACAGTCAATGTCAAACGTCACGTAAACTGGTTTGTTGCCGATAATGTCACGAACGCGTGCGACGATGTCTTCGGCGCTTAAGTCGTTCGCTTCCATCGCGTTAATTACGTTGAAGCCGTGATCTTGCTGATCATACTCAGTACGAATACCAATTTGTACCGAGTGTTTAGGCGAGATCAGGCCTTCATTTGGCGCATGGTAGAACATGGTGCCATGGTCGTAGCTGCTTCCGTTTGCGTAAGTATCGGTGTGCGCATCGAAGTGAATCAATGCCATTTCACCGTGATGCTTCGCATACGCGCGCAGAATTGGCAGGGTGATGAAGTGATCACCACCTAATGCCAGCATAGTTTTACCACTCTTTAGAATCTCGCTTGTAGCAGCTTCTAAGCGGTATGTGAAATCTTCTGCATCACCACAGTCAAAGACCAAGTCACCTGCATCAATCACCTTAGCACGGTCAAAAACGTTAAAGTTCCATGGGAATTTATTGCCTTCCCATGCCAAGTTCACTGATGCGCGGCGAATCGCGTCTGGGCCCATACGAGCACCAGGGCGACCTGATGTTGCCATATCAAGTGGCACACCTAACACAACCAAATCTGCATCTGATGAGACCGGGTTGCGTAGATAAGGTCTACGCATGAAACTCATCGAGTTTGAATACAGTGAATAATCAGTTTTTGTGAACAAATCATTCATTTAGAAATCCTCTAAATAGGTGTAACCCGTTAGGCCACCTTCTAATTCTTGTAGTACCGTTTGTTGCTCGCTAGCTTCAACGCGCTCTGCAACAAGTTCACGGTAATTGTGACGAATCTTATCAACGTCAATGTGTACGTAGCGCATCATATCTTCAACGCTGTCACCTTCATCAATACGCTCAATGATGGCTTCGCCGTTTTCGTCGACGGTAACAACAGCACTATGTGTATCACCAAATAGGTTATGCATGTCACCAAGGATCTCTTGGTACGCGCCCACTAGGAAAAAGCCCATTAGGTACGGCTTGTCTGTTGTCCATGCAGGAACTGGCAGTGTAGTCTCAATGCCTTGCCCTTCAACGTATTGCTCAATTGCACCATCTGAGTCGCAGGTGATGTCGAGCATAACTGCGCGGCGATCTTCCACGTTTTCTAGTCCAGAAAGTGGTAGAACAGGGAACACCTGATCAATACCCCATGCATCTGGCAGTGACTGGAATAGCGAGAAGTTGACGAAGAACTTATCGGCTAATCGCTCGTTCAACTCGTCCAAAATAGGGCGGTGGAAGCGGTTTTTAGTGCTCATTTGGCGGCTTAGCTCGAAGTAAATTCTTAGCGAAAGCTGCTCAGCCCAAGCGCGTTGATGCAAGTTCAGTAGACCCATCGCGAATTGTGAGTGAACCTCAGACAAGTCACTTTGCGTGTCATTGTAAATTTCAATCAATGCACGAGCGTCACTTCCATCTTGCAGGTTCTCCCAGTTGCGCCACATGTTTTGCAGTAGCGTTGGGTCTTCCACACTTGGTGCACTTACCGCTTCTGGATGGTACGCCTCTGTGCCGATTACGTTTGTGATTAACACAGCGTGGTGCGCCGTTAATGAACGACCAGACTCTGAAATAATCACAGGCTCTGGCTGACCATATTGCTGACACACGTCACCCACAGTGCTGACAATGTTGCGAGCATACTCAATCAAGCCATAGTTCATTGAGTTGGAAGATTGGCTACGAGTACCGTCGTAATCGACCGCTAAGCCACCGCCAATATCAAAGAACTGGATGTCTGCACCCATTGCGCGCAATTCGCAGTAGAAGCGCGCAGATTCGTTCACACCGTTGCGAATGTCGCGAATGTTGGCCATTTGTGAGCCAAGGTGGAAGTGAACCAGTTGCATCGCATCGAGTTGGTCTTCTTTCTTAAGGCGTTCAATCACCGTCAAGACTTGAGAAGCCGCCAAACCAAACTTAGATTTCTCGCCGCCGCTTGATTGCCATTTGCCTGCGCCTTGAGAAGCCAGACGAATACGTAGACCTAAACGAGGTTTTACGCCTAAGCTTTTTGCTTCTTTTAGCACTAAATCAAGCTCTGACAGCTTCTCTAGTACGATGAATACTTTGTGGCCTAGCTTTTCACCAATTAGCGCTAGGCGAATGTATTCACGGTCTTTGTAGCCATTACAAACAATTACTGAGCTCGCTTTTTGTGCCAGAGCTAGAACTGCAAGTAGTTCAGGTTTACTGCCTGCTTCAAGGCCAAGCTGCTTAGTTTCTAGCTGCGCTTGGCTTTCCAAAATCTCATCAACCACTTCTTTTTGCTGGTTTACTTTAATCGGGTAAACCAACAAATAGTTATTCTTGTATTGGTATTCTTCAATTGCCTGGTTAAAGGCTTGGCAAATACCGTGCACGCGTTGGTGCAAAATTTGTGGGAATCGAACTAATACCGGCAGGTTTAGCTGCTTCTGTTCGAGTTGAGAAACAATGTTACTAAGTGGGACCTGATGCGCTTGGTCACTGCGAGGTGAAACATAAACTTCACCTTGGTTGTCGATACCGTAGAAGCCTTGGCTCCAGTAATGAACGTTGTAATCGGCGCGAACACGATCGAGTTTGGAAATGTTTTCCACATCTAATCTCACAAAGACAGAGAGAGTAAAACATGAATCAGAAGGACCTGAAATCATACCTGACACGGCGTGAATATAAGGCTCATGATGCTGCCGTGTGGAGCGCATTAACGGACAAAAAGCCATCAGAGTCTAACAAATTAAATTTGTCGAAAAGATAAGCAATTCTTCATATTCATTTTAGGTTTAATAGCCAGTTTTTTAATGCTCAGATTATTGTTTATCACTGGCTTTATTTGCTTTCCGTGAACCGTTAAAATGACGCTAAATTGAATCATTTGGATAGACCATGGCAAAACTAACACTTCAAGAGCAAATGCTAAAAGCAGGCTTAGTAAACGAAAAGAAACTTAAGAAAGCAAAGAAAGGCTCGAAGAAATCGCGTGTTCAAGCACGTGAAGTGAAAGCTGCCGTGGAAGAGAATAAACGCCTACAACAAAAGCGTGACAAAGCGTTGAGCTCTGAGCAGAAAGAGCAACGCCTAACGAAAGAGATTCAAGCGCAGATTAAACAGTTGATTGAGATGAACAAGCTTGATCAGAAAGATGGCGATATTAAATACAACTTTACTGACGGCACATTGGTTAAATCTCTTTACGTTGAGCCGTTAATCCGTGAGCAGTTGATTAAAGGTATTGTGGCGATTGCGCGTTATGAAGAGACCTACGTTGTGATTCCAAGCAGTGTAGCGAACAAGATTGCATTGCGTGATGAAAATACGGTTATTGAACAGCAAGCGCCAGCGGAAGATGTGCCAGCAGAAGACGATCCGTATGCAGATTTCGTCGTACCAGATGATCTGATGTGGTAATCAATTAAGCTCGAAAACTTAAGAATAATAAGCACCAATGTTGTCATGCGCGCGTTGGTGTTTTTTTATGTGTGTGCAAACTAGGTATGCGTGCAAAAAATAGGGCGCGAGCGAACAGGTAACGAGTTTATAGCAGAGTGGATTAAAAAGTGCGTAAGAGTAAGAGAGTTGTAGCTGTAGGGGGAAGTGTTTTGAGTGAAGCAGAAAAAATTAAGGGCAAGCTTTTCAGCTTGCCCTTAATAGGAAATTAAAGCACTACTACGTTAGCAGCTTGTGGGCCTTTTTGGCCTTGCTCAACTTCGAAAGAAACTTTTTGGCCTTCAGATAGAGTTTTGAAACCATCTGTAGCGATTGCACGGAAGTGAACGAATACGTCAGCGCCGCCGTTCTCTTGAGTGATGAAGCCGAAGCCTTTCTCTTCGTTAAACCATTTTACGATGCCGTTAGTTTTGTTAGACATAATGTGTCCCTTGTATAAATTTAATTAACTATTTGATATTGCACTGAAAACTTGAACTATTAAATGTAACTTGAAGCTAAGGGAAAATCTGAACATAACAACGGAATCGTATCAATTCTGAGGATTTACTTTTACTTAACGTTTCACTAATAACCCTGAATAACAGAGCGTGGTTATATTACGCCGAGACCTTAGCCGTGTAAAGCATTATTTGCCATTTAAGTTACAATCGTATGTCAGTGCTCCTTACTGCCTTTAATCAAGGCTGGCCGTGGTTTCCGTAGTGTCTACGAAAACTACAACTTCTTGAAGATAATAGAAGTATTGATACCACCAAAGGCAAAATTATTGCTCATCAGGTACTCCACTTCTAACTCTCGTCCACTACCAGTAATGTAGTCTAAGTTGCCGCATTGTTCATCTAGACTTTCAAGGTTTAATGTTGGGCTAAACCATCCGGTGTGCATCATTTCCAAGCTCAACCACGCTTCTATTGCGCCACAAGCGCCTAAAGTATGACCAAAATAGCTCTTTAGTGAACTGATTGGCACTTTACCTAAGGCATTCGCTGTTGCGTTACTTTCTGCGATATCGCCGCGATCAGTTGCTGTACCGTGTGCTGAAACATAATCGATTTTATCCGCTTCAATCCCTGCGTTTTGCAGCGCCATTTCCATACAGATTTGCATGGTTTCCATTTGTGGCTGGGTGACGTGGGCAGCATCACAGTTGCTCGCAAAGCCAATGATTTCAGCATAGATTTTAGCGCCGCGAGCTACTGCGTGTTCGTATTCTTCCAGTACAAGAGTACCGGCACCTTCACCGATCACTAAGCCATCACGACCTGCGTCATAAGGGCGAGGCGTCGACTTTGGTGACTCGTTTTTCAAACTGGTGGCAAATAAGGTATCGAAAACGGCTGATTCAGTTGGGCAAAGTTCTTCACCACCGCCTGCAACCATGACCGTTTGGTAGCCATGTTTAATCGCTTCATAAGCGTAACCAATCGCTTGGCTGCCAGATGTACATGCGCTGCTGGTTGGGATAACTCGACCTTTTAGGCCAAAGAACAAGCCAACGTTGACAGCCGTCGTGTGCGGCATCATCTGAACGTAGGTTGTCGCCGTAATCGCTTTGGTGGTTTTGTCATTCAGCATCACGCCAAATGCACCAATCGCATCGGTACTGCCTGTTGATGAACCGTAAGCAATGCCTGTTTGACCGTTAGTCAGCACATCGTTACCAATTAAACCTGCTTGATTCAGTGCGTTCTCAGTCGCAACGGTAGCGAGTTTAGAAACACGCCCCATACCACGGACTTGCTTGCGCTTATAATGTTTTGGAAGCTCAAAGTGTTCGACGGGCGCTGCAAGTTTGGTATTCAAGCCTTCGTATTGCTCGTACGAAGGCATGTATTGGGTTGCGTTCTCACAGGCTCGTAATTTGGGTTCAACAGCTTGCCAGTCATTACCAAATGCAGTAACACCGGACATACCTGTGACGACGACTCGGCGACTCATACTAGGCCTCCATTGACAGAAATGACTTGGCGAGTGACATACGAGGCAATATCAGACATCAAATAGCTGACAAGACCAGCAACTTCTTCTGGTTCACCCATACGACGCAGCGGAATTTGTGGCATTGCATGCTCTTTAACATGCTCATCGACCATACCGGTGTCGATCAAACCTGGCGCTACACAGTTAACGGTGATTTTTCTTTTAGCTAACTCAAGCGCGAGAGATTTCGTCGCACCAATCACACCCGCTTTCGCTGCGCTGTAGTTGGTTTGTCCGCGGTTACCCATTAGGCCTGAAACAGAGGCTAGCGTAACGATTCGTCCGCCTTTGCGCTTTTGCACCATTGGCATTACACAAGGATGAAGAACGTTGTAGAAGCTATCTAAATTAGTGTGAATGACACCATCCCACTCTTCTTCAGTCATGGCTGGGAAAGCCGTATCGCAAGTGATGCCAGCATTATTGACCACACCGTAGTATGCGCCATGTTCAGCGATGTCTGCTTCTAACTTTTCGCGACACTCTTCGCGGTTGCTAATATCAAATTGAATCAAACGACCGTTGCCGCCATTTGCTGCGATGGTGTCTAACGTTTCTTGAGCACCTTGTTGATCACCCATGTAATGGACGGCAATTGTGAATCCATCTTTGGCTAGCTGAATGGCAATCGCTTTACCTATGCCTTTGCTTGCACCTGTCACTAAGACTTGTCGGGTCATTGTTGACTCCTGATTTTCATTTCTTGTAATTTTTCGGGTGATGGAACGTAGACATTGAGTTGGCAACTGGCGATTTGCTGCTGCTCAAGTTCAATATGGGCTTTGAATACAGCCATGCCATTGTCTTCCATCATCTTTTCTGCATAGATATCGAGTAATTGTCCTTGGGCGAACATATCTATATCAGACGCGTAACGGCGGCTTCCTAACAAGAAACCAATTGGCGGTTCTTCATTTCGCTGCATGGCATGATAACCAGACCAAGCCGCGACAGATTGCGCCATAAATTCGATACCCACGTAAGCCGGAATGGTTTGTGAGTCCGAGTTGAAAAAGGGATTGCTTGCACTGATCTCTACTTGGCAGTGAATAGTATCTTGCTGAATATCAAGCGCACGATCAATTAAGATCATAGGCTTATCGTGTGGAAGGAGTTGATCAATACAAGGGTAGTTAGTCATGAGAGTAACCAAAAATTAAACTAATATTATTACCGCCAAACGCGAAAGAGTTGCTCAAAATGGCTTTGCCACCGAGCTTAATCGCGTTTTCTACCAGAGAAACTTCAATATCTTCAGCTTTGTTTTGGCAATTCTGTCGGGGTAATTCTAAATCGTGCTGTAAAATATGCCATGCTATTGCCGCTTCTGTTGCACTGGCTGCGCCCAATGTATGACCAGTAAGCGGTTTGGTGGAACTCACTGGAACGCTGTTACCAAATAGGCGGAAAATAGCTTTGCTTTCCATACTATCGTTGAGTGGAGTTGCAGTTCCATGCGCATTTACGTAGCCGATATCATTCGGTGTTAACCCAGCGTCATCGAGTGCTTTTTGCATTGCTTGCTCGGCCCCTTTACCTTCTGGGTGGGGCGCAGAAATATGATGGGCGTCTGAACTGTCTCCTGCACCTAGCAGGGCAATTGGAGCTGGTTCTTGGCTCAAAATCATAAAGGCTGCTGACTCACCAATGTTGATGCCATTTCTATTTTGATTAAAAGGCATACAAAGGTTTTGAGAAAGTGCTTCAAGGCCATTGAACCCGTTTAGAGTAAGACGACAAACCGTGTCGACGCCCCCTACAATTACCGCATCAACCAGTCCACTCATTAGTAGGTGTTTAGCGGTAATGAACACTCGACCGCTTGATGAGCAAGCGGTAGAAATCGAATAACATGGACCTGTGATGCCAAAATACTCGGCCACGAATTGGCTCGTATCGCCAAGTTCCTGTTGTTGGTAATGATAGCTGTCAGGAAAAGCATCTTGTTTTAGTTTGGCGTCGAAAGCGGTTTCACCATCTGAAATACCGGATGTGCTTGTGCCAATAATGACCGCAATATTGCCTGCACCATATTGTTCTATAGCTTGGTTAACTTTTGGCTCTATTTGCGACAATGCGGAAAGAGTGAGCCGATTGTTACGCGTGTCATAACGTGCGAAAGCTTTAGGCAGCTTCGCTAAATCTTCAGCAACTCGACCAATCACGGTCGAAGTTTGTGTATTCAGAATGTGGTCATCTGGCACCATATTCGATGCTCGCTGGCCCGTAATGCACTGATGGATATCCGCTGCGTTATGCCCCATAGCAGAATGAAAGCCACAGTCTTGAATATAAATTGGAGTCGGTATGTGTTTCGGCATGATGACTTTCTATGGTGTTAGTGGCGCTATTTGGCGTTGGAGTGTGGTGATTGTGATGGTGTAATCATCTTTTAGGTGATGAAAACGAATTTCCCCAGCGAGCTTATCTGCGTTGCTGTATTGAATATCAATCACTTGTTCACCAGCGCTATTGAAAATAGCTCTTGAATTCTCTGTGTCAATTATCTGCCACTTTACCTTATTTAGTGGGGCTTCCCAAGCAGAACTCGGCCACAGCGTGATCATTAGATTGAAGAGTACTTGTTCTGGTTGAGGGAGAACACCTTTTAGACCAGTCAGTAATTCCGTTGAAATCTGGTCGTCTTGATATTCAAGAGAGAGAATACGGGTTCCCCAAGAAGAAAAGCCCGCCAAGACCAATTTGTCGGCGTTTACTTGTAATTGAACTGGAAGTTGCTCGCTTCGTTTTGATTCATCGGCGCTCCAAGTGGCGACGATCAGTTGGCTAGCTGTTAGAGAGTAGCCAAGTGAGCGAGCTGAAGGCAGTTGAACGCTGACTTTATCATTGAGTGCGACTTCGGGTGTTTGGCTTTGTGGCATCGCTGTGCAGGCACTGAGCATTAATGCCAGAGCGGCCGTCTTGAGCGTTTTAAATTTACCGTCCAATATCATGATTTCTCCATGCGGCTATTGATCGCCAAAGGTGAAAGTAGCCAGGCAACAAAAATACCACTGAGTACGGTTATTCCAAAGCTGTGAATCGCATGTGTTTGACTCAATGCGAGTAAACCAAACGACAGTAGAGTCGTCATGGCAGATAAGGTAATCGCCAACAAAGTACTGTGGCTACGTGCTTTTTCTGCAAAAAAGAGGGTGTAGTCGATGCCAATACCAATGATTAGTATCAGAGCCAGTAGGTTGAACAGGTTCAAGGTTGACCCTAACGCTGATGCCGTCGCCAAACCTGCCACACAGGCAATGACTGAAGGGAGTAGAATCAGACAACCATGACGCAGCCCATAACGTTTGAATAATAGCGCTGCAATTACACTAAGAGCGAGCACGAGTAACTCCATCACTTTAACGCGATAGTCAGCGAACAGCGCTGAGATCTCTTCCGCTTTGTTTAAGTAGCTGACATCTGATTCACTATTAGCGAATGCCTTGACGATGGCTGGATTTGTGAGTTCATTGAGCATAATAACGCTCGCAACTTGCCCATCGATATTGCCCACATAGAGGAAGCGAACTGGCTCAGACACAGCTTGCTGTAGGTAACTTTGTACCGAAATAGGTGAGAAGTCTGCATCAAAGCTTGGCTGTGTTGCTAGGCCTAAGGTTTGTGCTAAGGGCTCTCCTTGAGAGGCGTATAGCTGCTCAATCAGTTCAAAATCACTCTGCTGCGTTTTGGTTGCAGTGAGATACTGAGAAAGGCTCTGGTAGCTTTTCATTAACCCATTCGTTTTCCATGTATCTAACGTTACGCTCAAAGATTCTAAACGCTGCATCAATGCTTCATCATTTGGCGCTGTCACAACGAGCATTTGCTGGGACGACTGTAATCCACTGAGCTGAGTGATAAAGGTTTCTTGCTGCTTAAGTTGCTCAGGCATGGCTTGAAGTTGACGAATATCGTCATCGTAATGAAGCTGACTCAGTGGCCAAGCGCTCATCAGTAAACATGCAACGGGTAAACCGATTCGAGTTGAAGGCTTTGCCCAAACCGTAAGCCAAGCTTGCCAAAGTGATAGACCCGGCAGCGGGCGCGATTGACTTGGCTTTGCTGCTAGGATTGGATACCAAGCGAAGACAGTTGCATAGGCGCCGACAAGGCCAACCGACGAGAATAAGGCCAATTGTTGCAGCCCAGGAAAAGGCGCAATCAACATACCTAAGTAGCCAATTAGACTGGTAACAAGCCCCATGGTGATGGCCGCAAATATATGCTTGAGCCCTTGTTGGCTATTCCACTTTTCTCCCGCGGCTAAACGTTCAGTCAGATAATGAAAGGCGTAGTCGATAGATACACCGATTAAGCTAGCTCCAAATACCAGACTAAATAGGTGAACCGTTCCAAACAGCCAAGTGGTGACAGACAAGGCGGCAATAAGGCCGACAGAAATAGATAGTAACGCCAGTGAAAGTGGCGTAACGCTACGAAAAACGAAGACAAATAGAGCTATTACGCCGAGCAAAGAAAACAGTCCAATGGTGCTGATTTCAGATTTAGCGCTCTGAGTTCCAAATTCTGCGTAGAAGAGGACACCTGTGTGGTAAATCGTCGCTTGATAGTTTTGCTTTAAGTCTTGTTCAATCTCCTCAATCTGGCGTACGCCTTGCTGCGCGGTCAAGCTATAAGGTGAGTCCTTGAGTGTGGCTGTGATCAAAATGTAACTTTGACCATCTTGCTCGACCGTTAAAAAATTATCTTTTAAGACGAACGCTGAGTTTTTCTGGCTTACGTTACTCAGGTAATCACGAAACAGTAAAAATGGGTCATTGCTTAACTCTTGACCTGTCACCCCAGAGAATGGGTTATAGAGTGATTGAAGCACATGTTGGACTTGCGCTTGAGGTTGCTCTGACAACTGCTGACGTTGTGCGGGAGTTAACTGTTGGAAGCGGTGCTCAAAATAGTATTTGGCCCACTGACTTTGTTGTTCTGCCCCAATTTGACCTGTAACTTCATTGAACAGCTGTGTTTGCGTAAGTGATTGGCTGAGCTTTGCTGCTGCCTGAGTGAGTTGCTCTTGCTCAGGGGTCGTGATAACAAATACCACCTTATCACTCATATTATTTGAAACGGATTTAAATGCTTGTTCAGCCACCGGATTTTGCTGATTTTTTGGCAGCAGTTTGAGGATGTTCGTTTCAATTGGAGAGTGAGCAGTACCAAGCCATTGCTGTGCGAGTAAGGCTAGGAAAAGTAAAACGATTCCTAGCCAACTGTATGCGATTAGTTTACTGCTAAACCCAGAGTTAGAAGCTGAATTGTGCTTGTTCAGCATCGGTCAATTCCTCTGGCTGAGATGTTTGGTTACTAAATTGGATTTCAGTCTTATCACCGCGAAGTTCTTGCAGTTCAAGCTTGTCGATGTCATCGCGTCCAGTAAGCCGAATGTGTTTGAAAACTGCATTTAAAGGCGCTTGCTTTGGTGATAGTAGAAGTGTCCACTGACCTTCCGAGACGGAAAAATCCATTTCAAACTGCGCTTTTAACGCGTCAGTATTTCCATGAAAGACGTCGAGAAATACATGGCTAAAGTAGAAAGCCATTGGGTTCTCTTTAGCGGTGATAATTTGCGGTGCTTGACCTGAGAATGTTTGGCGAAGCTTGTTTTCTGTCAGGACTAAGTTGACCGGGAATGGCGTATTTTGCTGCCATAACAAGCCATCTGATTTACTGAGTGTAAAGCGACCTTGGGATGTCAGTGGCAGTTCAAACATCTCTAAATGACGAGATTGAGTAAAGTCACCGCGTACGATATTACTTTTCGCCAGTTGCTGTTGCAGTGAAGGTAAATCGGTCACTTCTGCACTAACAAAAGGAGAGACGCAGATGAGCATCAGCGAGAGCCATTTTTTCATTGTTCAACACTCCCGGTTTGATGCCATTGGCTTACTTTGTCCATGAAAACCTTCGGCGAGACAAAACACATCTCTTGTTTTTCAATTGAAACCGCGACTTGAGTTGTGTGTGCTTTACACATTCGTTGTCCAGTCTCGGCGTCATAGATAACGTAATCGACACGCAACCTGTTTTCCCACTCAGTGAGCTTGGCGCAGACACGAATTGTATGGTTAAACGGAATCGCTTTTACGTACTTAACGCGAGTATCAATGATAGGCCACATGTAACCTGACTCGTTCATCGCCAAATAACCATAGCCAATCTTATCCATCATCACGCGGCGAGCTTCCTCAAAGAAGCGGAAGAAGTTGCCATGATAGATGACGCCCATTGGATCCGCATCTTGGAATGAGGTGACCATAGTCACCTCAGCTTCAAGTGGGTATTGAATCTCTTGATCCATTACGCCTCCGGATACAATGACCAGTGGCGCTGCTGAATTCGCGAGATGAAGTGGCGCAGATCGTGTTCTAACGGGCGATCTTCAGCGACAAATTCAAACTCACTTAATACGGCATCACGAATCATTTTAAGATTGTCGCTCATGTGCTGCTCATCGAGCTCATTGTGACGACGGCGAATCTCAACCGCTTGAATACTTGCTAGTAGAGAGGCTGCAGCAACTTGTTCAGTCAGCTCTAGCACTCGGATACAGTCGCGCGCAGCAATCGTACCCATGCTCACTTTGTCTTGGTTGTGACATTCGGTTGAGCGTGAGAACACACTCGCTGGCATGGTGTGTTTCAATGCTTCTGCTGTCCAAGCTGAAATACCAATTTGCACTGCTTTGAAGCCGTGGTTGATTGGTTTACGCTCACCTTCTGCCCCAGTTAAGTTGAAAGGCAAACCGTTGTTGAATTTGTAATCCATCAACTGAGCCATTTGACGATCAAGCAGATCCGCTAAGTTAGCGATGCCTGTTTTAAGCGTATCCATCGCCATCGCAATATGGCCACCGTAGAAATGACCACCGTGAAGAACGCGTTCGTTGTCGCCGTCGATGATTGGGTTATCGTTGGCGCTGTTTAGCTCGTTCTCAATCATTGAACGCAGCCATGGCAGGGAATCTTGCACCACACCAATCACGTGCGGAGCACAACGTAGTGAGTAGCGGTCTTGCAGGCGGTCACTGTTGCGTGGTGGGCGCTCTGCTTTGAGATCGTCACGTAGCCATGCAGCCACTTGTTGTTGGCCTGGATGAGGTTTCACTGCGAACAGGGCTTCGTCAAAATGGAAGTCATTGCCATGCATGCCAACCGAGACCATTGCAGTAATCTTGGTACACAATTGAGCTAAGTATTCTGCACGTTTGTAGGCTAAACAAGCCAGAGCCGTCATGACCGATGTGCCGTTCATCAATGCTAAGCCTTCTTTTGGCTTTAGTTGAATCGGAGAAATACCCAGCTCAGCAAATACTTCTGTAGTAGGGCGCTCTTTACCCTTATAAAGCACATCGCGTTCGCCGATCAAAGCTGCAGCAAGATAAGAAAGAGGTGTTAAATCACCACTGGCACCCACCGAACCTTCTTGTGGAATACGCGGCGCAATATCGTGATTAATCAGTGTGATGATTTGATTTAATAGATCGTGACTGACACCAGACACGCCTTGTGCCAATGAGCATAAACGTGTCGCAAGTACCGCTCTTGCTTGCTCATGGTTTAGTACTTCGCCAAGGCCACAGCCGTGAAAACGCGTCAAATGGAGTGGTAGCTCGTCGACAAGATTAGGTGGAATCGCAACCGTACACGAATCTCCGTAGCCCGTGGTTACACCATAAATCACGCCTTCTTCTTTCAGCAGTCGCTCTAAGAACGCGACGCCACGGTCGATTTTCGCTGTAAATTCTGCAGAGTTGTTGAGTTTGGCGTTCGAGCCTTGTGCAATTGCAACGACATCTTCAATCGTGAGTGCTTGTGCGCCAAAGGTGATAGCGTGGTTATTTTGCGTCGTCATCTTGCTGATTACTTAATGTCCAAAAGTTGAAAAAATTATACCACTGCAATGGAGCTTGCAAGGTGTAGTGTTCAAGTCGATTTGCGTAGCGCTGTACTACGTCTTGGAGCGCTTGCTGACGCTCTTTTCTAGGTAAGGCAATTTTATCGCTAAAATGTTCAAAGTAGACGTTAAAATGCGGTGTTTCACTATGATCGTCTCTTAATCCAAACAAGAGATAAACCGGGGCTTTTAACACGGAGGCTAACATAAATGGGCCTTGCGGAAACGGCGCTGGTTTACCTAGGAAATCAGCCCAAATTGAGCGGCTCTCTTTGCTGGTGGATGTCCTATCGCCAACGATCACAACCCATTCGCCCTGCTCAATCTTCTGCTGCAATAGAATTGCGGTATCTGGCCCCATGGTGCTGACCTGAATCAAATTGAGCTCTGAGTTAGGGTTGACCGCTTTCATAACCGCGTTAAAACGTTCAGCGTGCTCAGTAAAGACAAGAGCATTAATTTTGATATGAGAATGACGTCGGCTGAGTGCCCGGCATAGTTCGATATTGCCAAGGTGAGATCCCAATAGCAGCACACCTTGTTTATTGTCGACGATCTCTTGGAAGTGTTCTTGACCGTGAATGGTTAAGTTGTCGACGCTAAAGTCGCCTTTCCATGCCGCAAGTTTGTCGAGCATAGTATGGCCGAATGACAACAGATGCTGGTAACTATCTAGATCCGCTGGAAGCTGAATCGATTGTTGCTGAGCATAGTGTTTAAGCTGATCTAAGTAGATTTCTGAGGCTTGTTTAGCATCTTTCCCGGTTAGGTAGTAGTAACGCATAACCAGTTTAAGAATCACGTTAAAGGCTTTTCTTCCGAGCAGGCTATAAATGGCTAACATCAATTTGATGCCGATAACTGTGCCTTGCTCTTGGCGTTTAGACCAATGGTTTTGCTCTGTTCGGCCACGCTTTCTAGCCAGTAGCTTAGGGATACGCGGCAACATGCCAAAGAATAAGCGCGTATGCATCCAACTAATTTTGACGTTATCCCAAAGTACATCAAAGTGGGATATTCCATCTTCTGGATAGATGACGCGAGTCTCTACAAAGTCGACCTCTACCCCTTCCCAATATAAGCGCACCATGATTTCAGTGTCGAAATCCATTCTTTGACCAATCTTGTACTTGTTGAGCAGCGCAATGGTTGGTGCAATAGGGTAAGAGCGGAAGCCGCACATACTGTCTTTGAGTGATAAAGAGAGCGTTTCAATCCATACCCAAATGTGGGTTGCATAACGGCCGTACAAGCGCGATTTAGGTACGCTTTCATCGTAGATAGGTTGGCCGGAAATCAGGTGCGTGGGTTGGCTCTCTGATGCTGAAATTAGCTCAGGAAGCGCTTTAATATCGTGTTGACCGTCTGCATCAATTTGAATCGCGTGGCTGTATCCGAGCTGATTAGCCTGACGGATACCTGCGATGACCGCGCCACCTTTGCCTTGGTTTTCATCAAGGGTTAGTAAGGTAACGTTATCGAGTACTTCGACCTCTTTTAATGCTCGCTTGGTTTCTGGGTCACTGCCGTCGTCAACAATGATAAAAGGGAAGTTAAAACTGTGTAGTGACGACACCACAGCAGCAATAGTGCCACCGTGGTTGTAGCAAGGGATCAGAAAGCAAGGCTGAAAATTATTCACTTTTCTCACCCAATTTCATCTTTCCTGAAGAGTGAGTAACGATTTGATCGTCGTGAACTGAGGTGTATTTAAACGCTAATTTTTGTCGCTCCACATCCCAAGTCAAATCGAGCAAGACTTCTGCATCTGGCAGGATTGGCTCTTGGAATTTGATCACTTCCATCCCTTTAAATGTCTCTGGCGTTTGAAGATGCTCGATAGCGTAATACAAAGCCCAATCGATCTGACTGACACCAGGCAGTAGAGGGAAGTGAGTAAAGTGACCTCGAAAATCAAGAATATCGGCATCGACTTTGAGTGACAAAGTGACGCTGTTTTCTCGAATTTCAATATTCGTAATGGTGGGTTTTCTTTTATCCATATTCGAGTCAAATCTTATGATTGGAATAGTTTTTCTATTTCTGAAACTTGACGTTTACCTTGGCTATTTAAAGGCACTTCGTCAACTAAACGGAATTTTCGAGGTATCGCAATTGGCTCTAACCAGTCACGCAGAGCTTTGCGCAAGGCTAGCCAAAACTTCCCTTTGCCAAGTTTTTCTAATTCGTCATTACCAATATCTGTTAAGACGATAACAGCACAAAGTGATAGTCGGTTGGTATCTGAAATGGCAATGACCGCGCTCTCTTCAATCCATTCTAGCTGTTCTAAGCGTTTTTCCACTTCAACCAAAGAGACGCGTTTTTCTTCAACTTTGACGATACGGTCTGTTCTGCCACGCAGTTCAAAGGTCACTTTATCATGGAAATAACATTCGTCAGCAGTTTGGTACCAATGCTCTCCATCTATATGAGGAGACTTGAGCCTTAAGCATCGTTCACTGTTTATCTCAGCCTCGATGCCAGGGAAGAGAGTCCAAGGTGTTGTCGAGCTGTGCTGCTGGCGATAAGCAATACCACCGGTCTCAGTACTGCCAAACACTTCCATCGGTAAAGTGTTGAACAGGCTCTTGCTGTGTTGGGCAGCATTATTGGGGAGCGGACCACCAGAAGAAAAAATGGCACGTAACTCGGCTTGACTGTGTTCATCATTGAGTCGTTTCAGCAGCGCCGGGCTACTGATCAATGTTGTGTCGATATTGGCGTGTTGAACGACTTGCTCAGGGAATTCAAGATTGTAGACCGCGAAAGGGCGTCCGGCGCACAGTGGCCAAAGGACGCGGAACAGCAATCCGTAGATATGCTGATGAGAAACGGTACTCTCGATTTTGCTGTCTGCGAGCTGCGCACCCCATAGGCTTTCCAAAATCGCGATTTCAGTGTCGAGTTGTAGAAGACTTTTGGTGATGGCTTTGGGTTTACCACTAGAGCCAGAAGTAAACAGAGTAATCTGGCACGGCTGAGCAGATAGCGATGACCATGACGGAACGCTTGATTTATTACCAATAACTGGGTTGATGGTCTGAATATCGCCAGTTAGATGAATTGCGTCATTGTGCAGCAATAGATCGAAGTGTTCACTGAGTTCACGCACGGCTTCAGGTTGGTAGTTTCCGGGTAGTACGATGGACTTTTCTGCGTAACAGCAAGAATAAAAGCTCACAGCGAACTGGTAACTATCACCAAAACATAGCGCGACACGCTGAGCTGGTAGCGCCAATAGGCGCTGAGTATTTTGCGCGACATCTGCTTGAAAATCGGCCCATGTGAAAACGTGGTCTGCGACAAAGGCGACCTTATGCTGCTTGGGTCTTTTTGCAGAGAGTAGCTCCGTCATAGGAGAAAAATGATGATTCGCTAGACTCATGATGTTTACTGGTCCTTTCGAACAAACTGGCGAACAATCCACTCACCAGCAAATAGGCTACCAGCAAGAAGGTAGCTGATTAAGCCGTTGTATAGAGTCCATAATTCAAGTGGCTGGAAACAGGTATAGAGCGCAATCAAGCCGTTTAAGACAAAGAATCCGCACCACACTTTGGTTACTTTGCGTGTGTATCTGACGCCGCTTTCTGGTAACTCTGGCTCTTGAAGCCTAGCTAAGCGCTCAATAATGGTTTGAGATTGATTTAGGCTGCTAGCAAATAGGATCAACATACAGACGTTGACGACTACAGGGTAAAACGTTAACCAACCATGCTGCTTAAATACAATTCCGAGTCCCACTAGCGTAATGCCGGTGATCGCACTGATCTGGGCAACTTGCTTGAGTTCTTTGAGTTTGCTGCGCTGAACGAAGAGTAGACGGGCTCCTAAGGCGGCGATAAGAAATATCCCCACCCAGGAAAGACCGAATTTATCGATGCCAAAATAAACGGCGAATGGATATGCAAGTAGGACAACTGCAGACAGAGCTGTCAGCAATTGTCGCATTATGCTTCCTTAAGAAGCTCAGTGACTGCATTCACAACATCATCGACAGTACGAACTGTACTAAATTCTGCTGGTTTGATTTTCTTGCCTGTCACGTTTTGTAGGTGAACAACAAGATCAACAGCGTCGATACTGTCTAAATCTAAATCTTGATATAAGTGTGCTTCAGGTACGATATCTGCGGCATCAATCTCAAATAATTCTTCAAGTGCGTCCTTCACTTGGTTAAATACTTGTTCTTTGTTTACATCTGTCATGAGAAAGTACCTACGAATTATTCGCTGATCTGCGAAGAAATATATTTTGCTAGATTGCTGACTGAAGCGAAGTGTTCACGTGTATTAGAATCATCCGCATCAATGACAATATTGTATTGCTTCTTAATCGCTAATCCCAGTTCTAGCGCGTCAATAGAATCCAAACCTAGACCATCTCCAAAAAGTGGTGCGTCAGTTTCAATATCTTCGATGGTCAGATCTTCAAGATTTAGAGCATCAATAATAAGTTGTTTAATTTCGTTGTGTAATTTTTCCACTGGGACCTGCTTGTGACTATTGGTTTTCTGGAAAGAGGGTTTCACTTAAATGTTGCTGCAAACGTCGCGCGGCAATCGTAGGTGACGTAGTTTGCTCTATAAATGGCTTAACCTCAACTTTATCCTTAACTTCGACGAGGAAAAAGGGTTTTGTTGGGGGGACTTGATACCACTTTTTCTCTTTTGTGAGAAAACTCGGAGTTACCGTAATATGAACTAGACGCAAATCAGTTTCTGTTCTTACGGCTATTTGCGCAGAGCCTCGTTGTAATTTCGATTTTATACCAGGTGTTGTGCGTGTTCCTTCAGGGAAAACCAATAACACATTACCTTGCTCAAAACGTTCGGAGCAGATGGCAAGTAGATCATCGGGTGTTTCATTTGGAATGTAACCCGCTGCTTTGACAATGTGTTTCATAAAAGGGTTAGCCCAGATGGCGGATTTGACTAAACAGTCACACCGCTCTAGTTGAGAGGCGATCAGTACATAGTCGATTAGGCTAGGGTGGTTGGCAACAATCAGGCAGTTTTTATCTTGCTTGAGAATTTCCCCACCAATAATTTTGTAATCGATCGCGCCAGTAAATTTCATGAGGCGACAAAAACTGTGGAATGAACGCTGGATAGCGCCTTGCACTCGGTACTCTCTTTCCGTTTGGTTGCGACTAGAAAGAGAGATTAAAGGAATAACAATAAAGCTGAGAGCCAGTCCACCGGCCCCAAATACTGAAAAGCAAAATCCTGTTGCGAACACACGCCAGTATTGGTTTAGTTTGTTCATTGCTTCTGCCAAATCCATATTTGATTTGGAGCCTGAAGTGTCCACTGAGTCTGCTCTGACAGGAAATAGCGAATAAACTCAAGCCCTTGAGGTTGCTTTGGTTCTGCGTCTGTCGTACTTGTGGCCTTAGAAAAACGGTACTCATCACCTTTAGAAAGCACCAAACCTAGCGCGTAACCTTGGTAGGTTTGGTTTTCGTATTGTTCGTACACATCCGGCAGTGGCTCATCAAAATCCACTAACAATACTTTGTGGTCTGGGTGGTTTTCGAGGTATGCCCACGCTTCCACCATCGCACTTTGGAAGGTATTTTCACCTGCGGCAATGGAGGTCAACGGAATAGGTTTTTTGGTTGCAATGGTCGCGAGACCTGCGGCGGTGTTGTGAACAGATTGAGAAAACGCCATTGGAGAGGCTTCTTCACCAGCCACAATCTCTTCTATTAATTTTGCGCTTCTGGCGAGTTCACCATGACGACTGGCAAAGACTAAATAGTCGACATCGTATTGATTGAGCAATTCAATACTGGTTTGGACTGCCATTTTACTCAAGTTACTCATTCTTCGACGCATCATTGGCGGGACAGCAGAAACGTCCACTTTTCCTTCTGATGGCCATTCAAGTGTTTGGCTCCACGTTTTCCAGTCGTCTGGTTGAGATAAGCCGCTAGAGTGCGCTAGCCATGCGTTGATCTTAAAAGAGAGTTTTATGTCTGAATTTGGCATAAGATATTGAATTATTGCTCTACGACGAAATACTATTACTGAACTACTTAGTAAAATAAAGGAACCATGATTATGTCACCATTAAAATTACTTAGCTCATTGCTGTTGGCTCTATTACTGGTCGGTTGTGGACGCGTCCAACCAGTGATGAATATCGAGGATACTCCAGTTGCGTATAATCTTCAAAATAAACAAGTAAAAGCGGCAATTATGCAAGCTGCAATGGATCGCGGTTGGGTTGTGGAAGAAGTGGGTCCAAACGAATTAAACGCAAAATTGTTGGTTCGTGACCACTTTGCTGAAGTGAAAATTCCATTTAATGAAAAGTTTTACTCAATTATTTATCTCAACTCAGAAAACTTGAAAGCAGATGATGGCAAAATCCATCGCAATTATAATCGTTGGGTTAATAACTTAAACGTTGATATTAAACGTAAACTCTCTTCAACTGCTGCAATGCAGTAGTCTTTTAGATTCACTATTAGTTAGGTTTTTCCGTGATACATAAAAAAAATGACCCGTTTAACGCTCTAGAAGCGAAAACAGAAGCTCAAAAACTTTCTTTTGCTCCGATCGTGTTTCATACAGCACGAACATTACGTGATTTAGGCATTTTGTCTGCACTTGATAAGGCTGGAGAGAAAGGTTTGAGTGCCCCTGAAATCGCTGCTCAAACTGGCGTATCGGAATATGGCGTTAAGGTGCTACTTGATATGGCCATTAGCGCTCATATTGTTTTATGGGAGAAGCCTAACTATTCGATGGCAAACCTAGGATTCTTTTTGCTACATGATGGTATGACGCAAGCCAACATGGACTTCACCGCGGATGTTTGTTACGCCGCTATGATGCATCTAACAGAATCGATTACAGAGGGTAAACCAGCTGGCCTTAAAGAGTTAGGTGACTGGGAAACCATTTATCAAGGTTTATCAAAACTGCCTGAGAAAGCGAAAGAGAGTTGGTTTAAATTTGATCATTTCTATTCAGATCGTTCTTTCCCAGTATTGCTGGAAGAAGTGTTCAAATCTGAGCCTAAAAAAATTGTCGATATTGGCGGCAATACGGGTAAGTGGGCAATGCAATGTTGTGGCTATAGCTCCGATGTTGAAATTACTATCGTCGATTTACCGCAGCAATTAGAAATGGCAATGGCGAACGCAGAGCAACATGGCTACCAAGATCGCGTTCATCCATTCCCAGCTAATATGCTAGATAAGAAACAATCGCTGCCAGAATTCGCCAATGTTTGGTGGATGAGTCAGTTCCTTGATTGTTTCTCGCCAATGGAAATTCTTAGCATCCTTAAACGCGTCAAGCAGCAACTTCGTCCTGGTGATTCGGTGTACATTCTCGAACTATTTTGGGATGCGCAAAAGTACGACGCTGCATCATACAGTTTGAATGCGACGTCGCTCTATTTCACTTGTCTTGCGAATGGTAACAGCCGTTTCTATCGTAGCGATGACTTCTTGGAAATTATCGAAGAAGCCGGTTTAGTGATAGAAGAGCGTACAGACAATATTGGCCTTGGCCACACTTTGTTAAAACTTAAAGCGCAGTAATGGCGCTCTAATCAAAAATAATAATTATGAAAACAGAATCTACTCAAGTTGTCGTTGTTGGCGCAGGGCCTTCGGGCTCTACCGTTTCTGCATTATTGAAAGCTCAAAATGTTAGAGTGATCGTGATAGAAAAAGCGCAATTCCCGCGCTTTTCTATTGGTGAAAGTTTGCTGCCTGCCTGCATGGAAGTGGTTGAACAAGCCGGGATGACTCAGGCGGTTGCTCAGCATGGTTTCCAATATAAAGATGGTGCAGCGTTTCGTCGTAATGGCGTTTATAGCCAGTTTAACTTTACGGAAAAATTCACTTCTGGCCCGGGAACAACCTATCAGGTTCAGCGAGGCAGTTTTGATAAAGTGTTGGCTGACAGTGCGGTTAGCCAAGGGGTAGAGATTCGTTATCAACATGAACTGCTGGAGCTGGAGTTTGTTGGTCAACGCTCTTTGCTGACAGTCAAAGGTGATGATGAATCCTTGTATCAAATCGAGGCGGATTTTGTCCTTGATGCAAGTGGCTTTGGTCGCGTTTTACCACGTATGCTGGAGTTAGAAGAACCTTCTTGTTTGCCTCCACGCAAAGCCATTTTTACTCATATCGTCGATAACATTGACGAGAAAAAAAGTGAGTATGATAGGAATAAGATTCTGATTTCTGTCCATCCTGACAACCAAGATGTTTGGTATTGGTTGATTCCATTTTCAAATGGTATTTGTTCGTTTGGTGTGGTGGGCGAGCCAGCATTCTTTGAAAACTATTCGTTAGACAACCTTGAAGCCCTCAAGCAGATCGCCAATGAAGAACCTGGCTTGGCGGATTTATTGGCTCAGGCAGAGTACCCAAATCCTGCTGGGGAACTTGGCGGTTATTCTGCAAACGTGAAACATCTGGCGACACCACATTATGCGCTGCTCGGTAACGCTGGAGAGTTTCTTGACCCTGTGTTCTCATCTGGTGTCACCATAGCGATGAAATCGGCTCAGATTGCGGCTGAGTGTGTTGTAAAGCAGTTAAAGGGTGACAGTGTCAACTGGGAGAAAGAGTATGCGCAACCTCTAATGGTCGGCGTGAATACTTTTAGAACTTATGTAGAAGGTTGGTATAACGGCACGCTACAAGAGGTTATCTTCCATCAAGATCCGAATCCTCGTATCAAGGCGATGATTAGCTCTATTCTTGCAGGCTATGCTTGGGATACAAACAACCCTTACGTTAAAAATAGTCAACAACGTTTGGATACCTTGGCAGAAGTGATTCGCCAAAGTAAAAGTGACAACTAATTTGATGTCGCTCAAGGGATAAATTGGCGAATTATTCTCCTTCTGCTCATACTTGAATTGTGCAGATCTAGGAGAAGCAGCCATGAAAAATGAACTTGATCCGACCAAAGTGTTGCAGGCTTACGAAAACGTAATGGCCAATGGTACGCCTACTGAATATGGGAAAATGTATGAAGGGGTAGAAGCCTTCTCTGATTATGACGGTTACAACGTCTATATGCGGGGAAATGGGGTGGAGTTAAAAGTGGGTTTCCATAACACTTACCATCTTGAGTATGACCAAGAGCATTTACGCGATTCGTTTTTGAAAAAAGTCGCTCTCCTCGCTAAATAGTATTGATGGAATTCGCTGCTAAATAATAAAGCCCCTTCGCTTACGCCAAGGGGCTTTAGAGAAAGATTAGTCTTCTTCAACCAGTACCGAATCTTCAGAATAGTCTTCTGTCGCATCTGGTTTTGAACGGCCGTTTAAGGTGTGGAAGCGTTTACGACCACGAGCCAGTTGAACATACTTCAACCAAACGCGTTCTAATTTGGTTTTTGCTTTGCCTGGGTTCTCCAGAACTTTTACGAAATGTTTCTCTTCCGAGTTATCCGCAATAATTTCACCTGATTCCAGACCAAGCATAGTGTCGCCATAAAGCATTAGAATTTCTTCTTCTGCAAGCGTAAAATCACCAGACTTAGCAAAGCCTCTCGGAAACTTAGTGTTGTCGTAAAAACGTTTTTTGCCGTGACGGAATTGAGTGTCAGACATTATAGTAGCCTCTATAACCTACATTGATTGATTGCCCTAAACGGTACAAGGCGAAAATTAGGCTGAAATTTAACAAAAAGAAAACAAAACCTTTTTATCGTGACTATTGAACAGTTTTATGAAACTTAGATAACAATTTGTTTAATTGGAGATAAGTATTTCTTTATTTTTTGCTACTCTTGGAAGATTGCACCCCGAGGAATTTAGATGGACGTAAAAGTCTTTAGAACGTTCTTAGAACTAGCTAACGTTCGCCATTTTGGCCGTGCCGCAGAGAACTTATACATTACTCAAGCAGCGGTTAGTGCTCGTATTAAACAGCTCGAGAGTTATTTTGATACTCAGTTGTTTATTCGTGATCGAAATAACATCAAGCTCACTTCTGCTGGAGAGCGCTTGATCGGTTACGCAGAAGTTATGGTGACGACCTTACAACAAGCAAAACTCGAGTTGTCGTTAGAAAGCGGCAAAGCACTGCAGTTGACATTAGGCGGGACACCAAACGTTTGGGATGCTTATCTACAAAACTGTTTGAGCTTAGTAACGGATGAGTTCGAAGGATATGGTTTCATGGCTGAGATTATGGGCCGTGAAGCACTTAATCGTAGCTTGCAAGAACGCACTCTGGATATGGCATTTGCCTTTGATCAAATCAAAGCGGATGAGCTGAACTGTAAGAAAGTCGCTGATGTTGTTTTAGTGTTGGTATCGACCAAACAAAATGACGTGGCGCATGTATTCCAAGATAAATACGTTTACGTTGATTGGGGAACGCGATTTGCCTCTGAGCATGCAGAGCGTCACCCGAAAATCCCTGCACCTTATTTGCGTACTTCTACGGCGCGTATCGCGTTGGATTTCATTTTAGAAAAAGGTGGTAGTGCGTACCTTCCAGCTTCTTTGGTTGAACCTTTCCTTGCGAGCGGCCAATTGCTTAAAGTGGCTGATGTGGAAGATTGGTGTCGTCCAATTTATCTCAGCTACCGTAAAGCGAGCACTTCTATCGAGGCGATTAAACAGGTGGAAGAGTTGGTGAAAACGATCGACCCTGTCACCGCATACAGTCTTCAACAAATGGCGGAGCTCCCGACAGAAGAATAGAAAAAACCTCGGTTCGCCGAGGTTTTTTATTGCCAGCCGTGTTGACCTAGAGGCTCATCAAGCTTTCGATGGACTCTTCAATGCTGAGGTCATGATAGGAATGAACACTGTGCCCATCTGAGGCATCGATTAAGATTCGATGTATGTTGGATGGCCCGTGTTGGTCAATAATGTTGAGTGTTTGTTCGACGTTATCACACGTCATAATGAGATCGTCATTAAGCACGACAGTGCATGAGTGCAGGTTCATAGCCAACTTCCTTATTATTTATAGTCTGCCTTTTTAATTTAGAAGATATTTTCCATATCGCCAACGTTATTCAGTTCCGAAAATGGCTAGTATTGTCAGCAGAGTTGATTAGACTTGCTTACATCGACGGAATGAATCAAAGGTAGTTGTTGTGAACGGATTGTCTGAGCTAAGTACTAAAGAGTGTCAACGGGCTCGAATGGCGAGAGATGCTCGTTTTGATGGTCGTTTTTATGTGGCGGTGAAAAGCACGGGGATATTTTGTCGTCCTATTTGTCCGGCGAATTTACCTAAAGAAGAGAATGTCGAATACTACATCGAGAAGGCACAAGCGTTGCAAGCGGGTTATCGCCCGTGTCTGCGTTGTCGACCAGATAGTGCGCCGAGTTCTTGGGCATGGAAAGGGGTTGAGACAACCTTTCAACGTTCTCTTAAGTTGATAGAGCAGGGTGAACTGCAAACCACCAGTTTGGCCGATTTGGCTGACCGATTGGGCATCAGCGATCGTTATTTAAGGCAACTCTTTCAAACACATTTAGGGATGTCACCTAAGCAGTATGCGCTCTATCATCAATTGATGTTCGCTAAGCAATTGCTTCATTCTAGTTCAATGTCTATTACCGATATCGCATTCGCCAGTGGTTTTGGCAGTGTTAGGCGTTTTAATGATGCTTTTAAATCAGTGATGAAACTCACGCCAAGCCAAATTCGTAAACAACAGACCCAACAAGATGAAACTAACTACATTGATCTTGCGTATAAAGGCCCGCTAGATTGGCAACACATGTTGGATTTTTATCAGCTAAGGGCAGTGCATGGTTTGGAGCAAATTGATGGGCAAAGTTATCAACGCTCCTTTGTGCTTGATGGCGTTAAAGGTTGGTTCAAGATAGCGCCCACCAAAATCGGTGTTATGCGTGTTGAGTTCATTTTGGATGACACTCGAAAATTAAAAGCTTTAGTTAATCAACTGCGAAGAATGTTTGACTTGGATACCGATGTGTTGAGTATTGAGCAGCAGTTAAATGAGCTCAATCCGAACTTGATTAATCGAAGTGGAATTCGAATTCCGGGTGTATGGAGTTGTTGGGAAGCCGGTGTAAGAGCGATTTTAGGTCAACAGGTCTCAATAAAAGCGGCGATTGGACAGTTAAATTTATTGGTTTCAACACTACAACCAGAGGGAGACTATCATTTTCCTACACCTAAAGAGATAAGTGCCGCTGATTTGAGTTTTTTACGCATGCCGCAAAGTCGTAAAGAAACTTTGCTACGCTTTGCCCAGTTCATGGAAGCTAACCCAAACGCTTCATTAGATGAGTGGTTGAGCTTGAAAGGGATTGGCCCTTGGACTGTGAATTATGCCCGACTGCGGGGTGCTTCAGAGCCAAATTGTTTTTTAGATGGAGATTTAGTGGTTAAAAAAGCCATGCAGAAATTTCCCCAACTTAATATTGAATCAGTGACCCCATGGGGAAGCTACGCTACTTTTCACTGCTGGAGCCACGCATGAATACACGTTACGTTACCTTTGACACGGCATTGGGAAAAATGACATTGCAGTCGAACGATTTAGGTTTGTTAGGGGCTTGGTTTGAAACTCAGACAACGCAGCCAAAAGAGTTAGGTGAATATTGCGAAACTGATCCTATACTTAATAATGCAATCAAACAGTTACAGGAGTATTTCTCCGGCTCTAGAACAGATTTTTCGCTTCCTCTCGCTGCGAAAGGGACAGAGTTTCAGCAAAAAGTATGGCAGGCATTAACCACGATACCGTATGGGGAAACATGGAGTTATCAAGACTTAGCTGATGCGATAGAGAATCCTAAAGCGGTACGTGCCGTTGGGCTCGCAAATGGCAAAAACCCTATTTCCGTGATTGTTCCTTGTCATCGCGTGATTGGAAAAAATGGCAAACTTACTGGTTATGCGGGCGGTGTCGAACGCAAAGCCAAACTTCTCGATTTAGAAAAAATGGAGTAGCGAATGGGTAAACAGCACTGGGCAGCAGCGATGTTCATATCTAGCGTGCTATCTTCTGCTCTTGTCGGCTGTTCAGAAGAAGAAGCCGTTCGGATGCTGAATAAACAGACCTATCAGTTTACAGGTGTATTTGAAAATCAGTACAACGATGATTTGTTAGAGTTTTCTGACGCACAAGTCACTTTCGTTCGAGAGGGGCACCTCGACATGACCAAACCTTTTGAAGTCAAAGATAATTATTTGACGATCACTATGCGCAATAGTTCTAAAGAGAAGCGTGAAGATATTGTGATGAGAATTCATGGTCAAAGTGAAGTGCTGACGTGCAGTATCTGCGCGAAGTATCAACTGGCGAGTACCTGGCAAAAGCGCGATTTCACGCCTTTGCCAGTCGACCAAAAATAATTAGAAAAGGTGAGTGTTGAGCATCATATGGACCACGATGCTCGCACCGTATCCGAGGGCAATCACAGGCATCCATTTGAGATGACCAAAGAAGGTGTATTTTCCGTGGGCTGCACCCATTAATGCAACACCCGCCGCCGAACCAATTGAAAGTAAACTCCCGCCAACTCCCGCCGTTAATGTAACGAGTAACCAGTTGCCCATCGATAAAGTTGGTTCCATTGTCAGTACTGCAAACATTACTGGAATGTTATCCACAATAGCAGAAAGAATACCAACCATGACATTTGCCCAAACTGGATCCCATTGGGTATACATCACTTCAGAAATCATTCCTAGGTAACCCAATAGGCTAAGGCCGCCGACACACATTACAACGCCGTAGAAGAAAAGTAGTGTGTCCCACTCCGCATGGGAGACTCGTCTAAAGACGTCAAATGGGACAACAGACCCAAGGCGTTTTAGGGCGTGATCATCGCGATTGGCAATGGCCAGTGCCGCTTTCTTATGCAGTGACGCTTTGAGTGTACGGCGTAGGAAAAAGCCAAAGAACTGAAGATAAGCAAGCCCCATCATCATGCCGATGACTGGAGGGAAGTGCAGCACAGCGTGGAAAGCCACCGCTGTTGCAATGGTCAAAATAAACAGCCCTACAATACGCATCGCCCCACGTTTTAGCTCAACATGTTGGTGCACCACATTGGGTTTGGTGCTCGGAACAAAGAACGACATGATGAGCGCAGGTATTAGGTAATTGATAACAGAAGGCAAGAACAGCGGCATAAATTCAGCGAAGGAAACATGCCCTGCTTGCCATACCATCAAGGTGGTAATATCGCCAAAAGGACTGAATGCACCGCCCGCATTGGCAGCGATCACGATATTGATACACGCTAGATTGATGAAGCGAGAGTTGTCACCCGCCACCTTCATTACCACTGCACACATCAGTAGAGCGGTCGTTAAGTTATCAGCAATGGGAGAAATGAAGAAAGCGAGGATACCGGTTAGCCAAAAGAGGGATTTAAAATTGAAGCCTTTACCGACCATCCAAGCTTGCAGCGCATCAAATAACCGCCGCTCTTCCATCGCACTGATGTATGTCATCGCAACCAACAAGAACAGCAATAACTCGGCGTACTCGAGCAGGTTATGTTCTAGCGCAGCTTTCGCTACTTCAATTTGATCATGCTGAGAGTAAACATAACCAATCATGGCCCAGATAATACCGGCGGCCAGCAATACGGGTTTGGATTTTCGTAGCTGCAGGTATTCCTCTAGCATAACCAAAGCGTAGGCAATGGTGAAAATGATGAGGGCAGCATAACCAATAGTTGATTGGGTTAAGGGTAAGGTTTCGCCTGTAGCACTAGCAGCAAAGGCGGTTATGGGGGACAGCAATAAAGCGATAAAGACTGACCACTGCAATTTCATACTTCCACTCCTTGAAGAATGATTGTTGTTATACCCAAATAACCTCAATGAGGGGGGAGATAGAAGTTACTTGGGTATAAAGCAATGGCCTTCTAGTTTAATGGGCTTTTTCATATCGGTATGTGAGATAGGTTTGATCTGATTGAATTATCATCATTTTTTAATTTCAGGTGACAAAGTTATGAATCAATGTGATATGCAATGTTGAACTATTTGAGTGGTGATATGTCCCTTTTTAGCTCGTTATCACAAAATATGATAATGAATTAAAGCTTATTAATAGTTCGTATCGCTATTTGATAAGGATCATCCCCACGCCGTACTCTTTAATTCAAGATCCCTGTGTGTTCTGTTCCATATAGCAAATTACATAGGTGATATATGTCTAATCCAAATCCAATCGATCGCAAGGTGACGTGGGGTTGTTACCTCGCACTTGCGTTTGCTGTCGTATTCTTTTCAGGGGCGATGAAGTCTAATGAGTGGTACGGCGTACTTGATTTTACAACGCTTAACGGCTCATTTGGCAAGGTCGCATACGATGTCAAAGAGACGGCTGAAGGGGTTGAAGCTGCAACGACCTCACTACGCGGTAAAGGTGGTAGCGGTGCTCGTGACGGTTTTATCTTTGCACTTACGCTGATCCCGACCGTGATGTTTGCACTGGGCGTGATTAATGTTCTTGAACATTATGGTGCGCTTGATGCAGCACGTAAGTTGTTGACTCCTCTACTTCGCCCTCTAATGGGTATTCCAGGAAGTTCAGGTCTTGCGCTTATTGCGTCATTGCAAAGTACCGATGCTGGTGCAGCCATGACTCGTCAGCTAAAAGATGAAGGGCGATTGACCAAGCGTGAAACGGATGTGTTCACTATGTTCCAGTTTACTGCCGGTGCAACCATTGTTAACTTTTTCTCTTCTGGCGCAGTGCTGTTTACGCTAACTCTTGCTGATGGCTCTACAGCTGTGACTTCATCAATCGGTCTTGCTGTTGCCATCATGTTCATCTTCAAGTTTGTGGGTGCTAATTTATTCAGAATCTACCTCAACATCACAGAAGGTAAAGAAGATAAGCAAGACAAAGACAACGCACAGAATCTGAAAGAGGAAACAGCATAATGAGTGAAGTAAAAGCGAAAAAACCTATGGTGACCGATATCTTCGTTGAAGGTGCTAAAAAGGGTTGGGTAATTGCAACGACTTCAACCGTGCCTAACGTTTTGATGGCATTTGTGATCATTAAAGCGTTGCAGATTACGGGTGCACTTGATCTGATGGGAACGGTTTTCTCTCCGGTGATGGCGGTGTTTGGTCTTCCTGGTGAAGCGGCGGCGGTATTGATTGGCGCTTGGATGTCGATGGGCGGCGCTGTTGGTGTTGTCATCACTTTGTTTGACCAAGGTATTCTAAACGGTGCGCACATTGCTATTTTGGCACCAGCTATTTACCTGATGGGTTCTCAGGTGCAATACATGGGGCGCATCATGGGGCCTATCGGTACGGAAGGTCGCTATATCCCAGTGATGATTGCTATCTCTGTGTTGAATGCGTTTGGCGCAATGCTTGTTATGAACCTATTCGTGTAAGGGCTAGTCATGAACTTTTCTCTGAATGATTATTTAGAAGAGCTGCGTCCATTAATTAATGTGGACTGTGGCACTTATACTGTTGATGGTATCGAGTTTGTTGCTTCGCAGTTTGAAGCCAAGTTTGTTGAGCTGGGCAATTGGTCGGTAAAACGTATCGATTGTGGTAAAGCGGGTGTTGGTCTCGAAATTCGTAATAAGCCAGATGCTGAGCACATTGATGTGATGTTGATTGGCCACATGGATACTGTATTCCCAGTAGGAACCGCTGAGCTACGTCCAATGTCGACCGACGCTGAAAAGGCGTATGGTCCAGGTGTTTCTGACATGAAATCGGGTCTGCTGAATATCGTTTACGCGATGCGCAACCTTGATCAAGCGGTACTGGATAAGCTTTCTATTTGTATCTGTATGAACCCAGATGAAGAGACAGGCTCACTAGATTCTGTTGATTGGATTCAGTCAGTGGCGAAGCAGGCGAAAAATGTGCTGGTGGCAGAGGCGGCACGTGCAGATGGCGGTTTGGTTAAAGCGCGTAAAGGCATGGCTCGCTATAAGATTACCTTTGATGGCGTTGCGGCGCACGCGGGCAATGAGCCTGAAAATGGCCGTAGCGCAATCACTGAGATGGCAAACTGGATTCTGGCTATCAACGGAATGACCAACTTCGAATCTGGCACAACATTGAATGTGGGTATTGTCTCAGGTGGAGCGGGCGCGAACATTGTTCCAGACCACGCTGAAGCGATTGTAGATATTCGTTTCTGGAGCAACGGTGAGTACGATGACGTCGATACTGCTCTAAATGGTATGACTCAAAATACATTTGATGCGGATGTGAAAGTAACGCTAGAGCGCGAAGCGTACAAGCCGTCGATGGTGCCAAGTGAATCTACTCAGGCATTGATGGCTTTGGTTGAGCAATCTGCTGAAGAGCTTTCTATCGATATCAATTGGAAAGAAGTGGGTGGCGGCTCCGATGCGAACAACACAGCGATCTTAGGTGTTCCGACACTGGATGGCCTTGGCCCAATTGGCGCAGGCTTCCACAGTGACCAAGAGTATTTGCTACTTGAGTCGATTGAACCTCGAATCAAGATGCTAATGCGAGTGATTGAAAAACTGGCTTAATCTACTGGTAATCTAATCTTCCAGTCACAGATAAACCCTGATGTTGAACGTGTTAGACATCAGGGTTTCTTTTATTCAACAAAGTACGATTTTAGCTTTTCCCTCAACCACCGATTGGCTGGGCTATGCTTCATGCGGTTGTGAGCCAACAATCGATATTTGACAGGTATTTGGGTAAAAGGGGTATTAAATACCTGCAAATCAAGTTTGTCTGCGAACTGATCAGCAATACTTCTCACCATGACGGCCACGCAATCGCTATTCGAAATCATCGTCATTTGTGATACCAACGAATCACATTCTGCGGCAACTCTTCGCTCTCCAATAACCTCTTCGGTGAAGTAATCAGCCAGATACGCATCTTCACGGCGCAATTTTAAAGTAACGTGTTTTTCCGCATAGAACTGCTCTAAGGTTAAGGTTTGCTTTATGCGCGGATGCCCTTTACGAGCAATGATGCAGATCTCGTCAGTATAGAAAAACTCGGAAAAAAACGATGGCGCAGAGTAGTTCGCAAAATCAATCGCTAAATCGGCTTGTTGCTGATTGAGACTGTGAATTAGCTTCTCTTCATTGGAGAGGGTCGGGTGAAGCTCAATTTCGACTTTACCAAGGGTCTGATCCGCTTCAATCATCGGCAGAAGCATCAGCATCATAGGTTCTGTTGTGTACACCACAAAACGGCGAGAGTTCTCGGTACTAAAGGTTTCGATACCTTCGAGCGCATTATTGATTTGCGATAAGGCTGGTTCAATTTGGCGCGCTAACTCTTGGGCTTGATGGGTTGGGGCAATTCCTCGGCCTGAACGAACAAACAGCTGAACGCCGAGTTGTTGCTGCAAGCGTTTTAATACACCACTGACCCCTGGTTGTGTTAATCCCAGTACTTCTGCCGCAACAGTGATAGAGCGATGTTGGTAGACGGTGATGAAGATCTTCAACAAATTCAGATCGATGTTGTTTTCAGACATACAGTATTTTCTCAACACATAACGATTGGCGATGTTTTAAATAAAGTTTCATGTATATATCCTGATGTGTCAACTAGGTAGAGTAGCCCTGTACCCAATAACGAGACACACGAGGCTCAATATGACTATCCGTTTCGCTCCTTCTGCTTTATCACTTGCACTGATGGTTTCTTTTTCTGCTGCGGCTGACTACGCAAGCCTAGACACATATCAAGGTAAACCAGCGACAGACCACACTAAGCAGGCAAATGCCGCTTTGGCGACTCAACTTCCATGGCAGGACACAAGCGCATTTGAGCGTACGCAGAAAGGATTGATTGCTGAGTTTGGTACTCATGAAGCGGGAGAGCTAAAAAACCGTTTTGAATACATGTCTGACATGGGCACTGACCAACTTCCGGCATCTGTTAACCCGTCAATCTGGCGTCAAGGGATGCTGAACTACGCAGCGGGTGGTTTGTATCAAGTCACAGACGGCGTCTACCAAATTCGTGGTGCTGACTTATCTAATATGACTATCTATCGCACTGACAATGGTTATGTGATTCACGATCCTTTACTTTCAAAAGAAGCAGCGGCAGCCTCTTGGGAGTTTGCAAAAATGCACCTTCCTAAGATCAAAGGTGAACATAAAATCACAGGCATGATCTACTCGCACATGCATGCGGATCACTTTGGTGGCTCAAGAGGTATCATTGAATCCGGTGACTTTGTTGATGGTGCGCCTATCTATGCGCCGAATGATTTCATCAAAGAACTTGCGGATGAAAACGTGATAGCGGGTGCTGCGATGGGCCGCCGCGCCAACTATCAATACGGTACCACGTTAGATAATAATACTCAGGGCATCGTCGATAACGCATTGGGGTTAGGGACTTCTCGCGGTGAAGTGACTTTGGTTGCTCCAACGGTTGAAATTGCCGAGCGAGAAAAAGTCGTCACCATCGATGGCCTAGATTTCCATGCCATCAATATGCCAGGCGCAGAAGCACCGGCTGAAATCGTGCTTTATGTACCTGAGTATCGTTCACTCAATACCGCAGAGTTAACGTATGACGGTATGCACAATATCTATACTTTCCGTGGTGCTAAAGTTCGTGATGCCTTGGTTTGGACTAAGTACTTAACTGAGTTGAAACTGCGATTTGTCGATAGCGGTCTGGTAGACAATATTCATGCCGCGCACTCTGCACCAGTATGGAATGATGCAGAAACAGACACTAACGAAATTTCTGATTACATGACGCTACAACGCGACAACTATGGCTTTATTCATAATCAGGCGATGCGTTTGGCGAACCACGGTGTGACGATTCATGATGTTGGCCGCGAGATCGAAAAAATCGTTCCTCAATCTCAACAGCAAACTTGGCACACTAACGGCTACCACGGCTCATACAGCCACAATGCGCGTGCAGTGGTGAACTTGTACTTGGGTTACCACGATATGAATCCGGTGAACACGAACCCATTACAAACTCAAGAAAAGTCATGTGTGTACGTAGAAGCTGCCGGTGCAGATACGCTATATAAAGCGGGTCAAGCGCACTTCAATGCAGGCGAGTATCAAGAAGCGTCACAGCTGTTTAATGATCTAGTTCAATGTGACCCGAGCAATATCAACTACCGATTTGCATTGGCAGACAGCTTTGAGCAGCAAGGTTATCAATCTGAGACGATGGCGTGGAGAAACTCTTACCTACAAGGTGCGGTTGAATTACGTACAGGCGAGATTCAGCCTTCAATCAAACTTGCTTCTGCAGACGTGATTGCTAATACACCAACAGGTATGTTCCTTGACTTCCTAGCGGTTCGATTGAACGCAGAAAAAGCAGAGCAGGCGAATCTAGACTTTAGCTTTGGTGTGCACCACCCAGACTTGAACGAGTCTTACTTTGGTGAAGTTTCTAATTCGAATATGGCCAATATCCAAGTGGAACAGATGCCAAAAGCGGATGTGGAACTGGAAATTACCAAGTCAGATATGACACAAATGGTACTTGGTCAAACAACTCTTGATGAGTTAGTGAAGTCAGGCAAAGCGAAGTTGAAAGGTGACGCAAGTCTAGTGACAGAACTGGCAGCAACATTGGATGACTTTGACGGTATGTTTGAAATTCTACCAATGCCAAACAAATAAATCTTAGTTTAAGTTATCAACGCCTCAGCATGTGCTGAGGCGTTTTTATATAGGAATAAACACTCTATTACGATCTGTTTTTGACAATGATATTTGCCATACGATATGGTGCAACCCGCTGAATTTAATCGGAGTTCCCATGAAGCTTAATACTATTTGTTTATTAACAGGCAGTTTGTTGCTGCCCCTGACTGCGCAAGCCAGCAGTAAAGAAAACTGGGAAACCTTCAGTGATATTGGCGCGTATGGCTTAGTCGGTATTGCTGCCGCTGTTCCTCTTTATAAAGGAGACTGGGAAGGGTTTAAACAAGCCGGATTCAGTATTGGTACTGCGTCAGGTGTTGGTCTGATTGGTAAGAACACCATTGATGCCGAGCGCCCGGATGGAAGCGACAACAAGAGTTTTCCTTCAAACCACACGGCGAATGCTTTTGCTTCGGCCACTACGTTGCACCTCCGCTATGGGTGGGAAGTTGGGTTGCCTGCTTATGGCATTGCCACATTGGTGGGGGTAGGGCGCGTTGAAGCTGAAAGGCACTACTGGAAAGATGTTGCGGCAGGCGCAGCTTTGGGGATTGTCTCTGGTTGGATATTTACCGAAGCGTATGACAGTTCTGTTCAAGTGATTCCTTGGGCGACCAGTCAAGGCGCTGGTGTAAATGTCGCGTTTAGCTGGTAGGTTTACTTCTAAATGAGTCTGTGGCGCTGATACGTACAGGAATGCCTTCTACGCAACTCTGCAATTGTTGGACGAGTTGCTCTGTTCTGACAGAAGCGTAGACAACAATCTCAGGATGCTGATGACTCATACTCATGCCGACCGCTTCAACGCCCGGAATGGTCATCCATTGTTTAGCATATTGCTCTATCAAAGCATCCAACTGGTCACGTTTCTGTGATGTCTCCTTTAAACTCATAGTAATAGTCAGCCCAGCGAAATGCTGGGCTGTTGATTTTAGAAATTGACGGTTTGTTGGGGAGAGCAATTATTGGTAGCTGTTTCACAAACCATGTATTGATACGAGCCGCCCCCTTTGGCGCTCAAGCTGTCTACAAATGGATCGTCGGTCTGATCTTGATAAACTGGCGCTTGCATATCATCGCGATAAATATCGACTGACGCTGCGCCCCCCCAATCTATGCTAACATGATGATAACCTTTTACTTTGTAGCCGTTCACTGAAAGGGTGATATCTCCAGATGGCGGCGGAGGAGGAGGAGTATTTGAGTCAATAGTCACACCAAATTCAGTTAATACGAGATCGATTGGTGATGCGATCGTGTATGACGAAGAGCCTGCAAATAATAGTCCTACCGGGTTGTTACCACTACTTGTCACAATTAAAGAGCCAGAATCACCACCAGCGCTAAAGGTTCCCGGGGTAATGATGACTTGTCCGACAAAGCGCGCTAGTTTGGTACAACTGCTTGAACCTTCGTAGCAGACATTGACTGTCGCATTGATCGAATCTACTGAGCCTTGAGTGAAGCCCGTGGTTCGTCCATATTTCATCACGGCTTGCCCTGGGCTTGCGGCAACAACAGTACTGCTTGGTGTGCCATAGCCATCTTCTGGTGTTGATGTAGTGAGGGAGCTCTCATCGGAAATAGCGATAGCCGCGTCCATCACATTGTCCGAGCCATCAAACAGAATCGGTACAAAAGCATGCAGTGTTGCAAAGGTATCGGAGCTTTCGGAACCTCCGTCATAACTGCCTGGCTGAATAATATTGTCGCCAATAAAAGCGTCATTGGAGTTGGAAAATACGTGGTTGTTACTCAGTGCGTAAACATTGATGCCGTCCGTCACGCGAGCGCCTATCGTGCCTGCGGTAATGAGTGGATGTCCGCTCGATATGCCAATTGGAACTGGGCGATCAAAGCGAGCCGTTGGGTCAACGCTTGGCTCCGGTTCTGGATCGGTAAAACACTCCGGAGGGCGTTGTGAAGGAGGACCACCACAAGTTGGTGGAGCAAAAGCGTAAAATTGTCCGGTATAGACTTGCTTAACGGCGACGCCATCTAGCCATTTAGGAATGCCTTTGACGAGTGGAGAGTCGGTAAAGATGACCACGACGCCATTGCCTGCTTCATCGACAGAAAGACCATGGCCGACTATGCCTGAATTTTGTAGTAAGGCATCTCCATGTTTCGCTTGAGCGGCATGAGCGACTTCAAGACCAGGAGGTACGTCAAACGGAGGAGAGGCGAATAAGACTAGTGACCAAAAGGAGCTGGCGAACAATGTCGTCAGTGAAATGAACCATCGTTTGAGTGACATGTTTAACTCTCCCCTAAAAGTTTATATTGATGCTCGTATCAATTATGGGTGAGTTATCGCAGTAATGCGTAGTCACATAAAAGCTATTATTTTCTGACTTTTGTTAGCGCCCTGATAGATAACAAAAAAGCCCCCGATAAAAATCGAGGGCTAATTTAGTGTAGAAACAAATTAAGCTTCAGATCGCTTGAGGTGGACTTCTTCTTCTTCCACTCCAGCCATTGGGTCATTAAAGCGTTCTTCGTTTAGTGCACCTTCTGACTTAGCAACGATTACGGTAACCGCGCTGTCACCGGTAATGTTTACAGCAGTTCGAATCATATCCAGTAGACGGTCAACACCCATGATAAGGGCAATACCTTCAAGCGGTAGACCTACTTGGTTTAGCACCATTGCAAGCATCACAAGACCAACGCCTGGAACACCTGCTGTACCAATTGAAGCTAGCGTCGCTGTCATGATCACCATCAGGTAGTCGCCCATAGTCAGGTCGATGTTGAATGCCTGTGCGATAAAGGCCGTCGCAACACCTTGCATGATTGCCGTACCATCCATGTTCACTGTGGCACCTAGCGGTACAGTGAAAGAAGAGATACGGTTTTCAACACCCATGCGGTTCTTCGCGGTTTCCATAGTAACAGGAATCGTCGCGTTTGAAGATGCGGTAGAAAATGCGAACATGATTGCATCTTCCATCTTCTTCAAGAAGGTGATTGGGCTTAGACCAGTGAAGCCTTTTAGCATCACGCTGTAAGTGACCAAACCATGCAGAATCAAAGTACCAGCTAGCACCAAGAAGTATTCCGCTAAGTTTAGGATCGCGCCTAGGCCAAGACCGGTAAACAACTTCGCCATTAGGAAGAACACACCAAAAGGTGCAAGGTTCATCAAAATAGCGACTAACTTCATGATCACTTCGTTTAGATCAGAGAAGAAGTCAGCAATGCGCTCACCCGGCTTACCCGCAGCACTAATCGCGATACCGAATAGAACAGCAAATACGATCACTTGAAGGGTTTTACCTTCCGCCATCGCACTGATTGGGTTGGTTGGGAACATGTCGATGATCACTTGACCTAACGACGGAGCATCCGCTGATTTAAACGAGCTTGCTGCGGTGAGATCAGCGCCAGCACCTGGCTGGAACAAGTTACCCATAGTTAAGGCAAGAGTAATGGCGACAGCGGTTGTCGTCACGTAAAACGCAATGGTTTTACCGCCCATGCGGCCTAAGGTAGAGAGATCTTTAAGTGAGCTGGTACCACAAACGAGTGATACAAAAACAAGTGGAACAACCAGCATTTTCAAGCTGGCGACGAATATCTGTCCACCAACTTCGAATAGTCCATTAACAATGTATGTGTCGACAAATCCGTTGTCGGCAAAGAGGGTGCGAATTGCAAATCCTGTCAAGATACCTGCGACCATGCCTAGAATTACGCGGCCAGTCAGCGACATCGGTTTCTTGGTATTCATAGTGAACACTCCTTATAGTTATGCACCTTGAGTTCACTTCAAGGCGAGCAGGAGGTTATCAGGCGAGTAACGAGATCAGAAAGGAAAAAAGCCGAATCGATTTGTAGATGTGATCTTTATCACTGGTATTTTGTGTTATTTAACTAAGTATTAACCAGTATGATTAACGGAATAATCTAAATTTATTCATTTATAACATGTAAAATCCTGCTTATTAAATTTTTTCCACTTCTCATTACTTGAGAAAACATGTGCATATAATACTGGTTCAAACCATCGAGTGCATATAAAGTCAAAAGTTATGCACTTTTGACTTTATATGCCAAAATGACCGGGTAAGGCGACCCGGTGCAATGAATTAATTGGTAATAAAAAGAGTGCATTACTTGCTATTCATGGCTTTGAGCGCGAGTGTATCGTGCTGCTTTGCGAAGCTGGCGATAGTTTGAAAATCCTCAACGGTCCAATGTCTCTTTTGAGTTAGTTCTTCAGGTAGTTGAGAAAAGGCGGCTTCATCGTCGCTTGCTATTAATTCTAAACTAAGCCAGTTTTCAATTGCTTGTTGATTAGAAAACTGAGATTCAAGCATGAGCTTATGCTCCGCGCCGGGATAATTTGGCGTTAACGTAAGCGCAAGGTGGTAGTCTCTAAACAGTACTGCCCACTTATTCGGCAAGCGCTTTGAGCTGTCCCACCATCCCCCGTCTAACTGCTGAATTTTCTTACGCGTCACCGATTTAGGCTGTGTTTGCAGATGATCGAGCTCTTTCTTTAACGCAAGGTTCATTGCTTTAGCAAACTGATCTGTCGTTAATTCTGGCTGCGCAATCAATACTCGCATCGCTAAGTTGGCCCCTAACATGTTTGAGTAGAGGTCTTCTGATGAAAATGCGGACGCGAGTTCATCGAACCCACCGACAGACACCATACCAAACCATTGAGCGATTTCATGCCATTGGGCTAAGCGAAACGCGGTTAATGCCGCTGCCTTTGCGCTGAACTCAGTTTTTTCTGCATGACTCAAGTTTGAAGGCTGCGCATGCCATGTGAGTTTGCGAGTTCTAAGCTCTGCTGGTAACTCAAGGTTATGCTCTTTGCCTAAATAACGCTGATTCAGCTGGAATAGATAATAGGTGTAGTCTGCGGTGTCTCGAACATGTGCAGTATCGATAAAGCCAGCTAACTTGGTAAAGATCAAACCGTTTTCTTCATCAGCAAGCCCAAGCAAGCTGCCGGAAATGGATGCACTGCCATCATTATAATGGTGAGTGCCTACGTCATTGCTGTTAAGGACATTCTCTAACGAAAAGAAAGGTACAGGCACTTTTCCAAGTTGTGCTTTTAAATCCACACCAAATGCACAACACGGCCTTACGCCAACTGGGGCTTTAAGATCGGCTGCATGGGTAGATAAGCTCATTAGGGATAGCAGTAGTAGCGCTGCCTTTTTCACATTAGACTCCTTTAGAATGCTTCGTTAATTTGAAAATAAAAGCCGCTGCTTTCTTTACCAAAACCTAAGTCAACACGAACATTGATTCTGGCTTTAAAGGCAAATCGGTATCCAAGACCGAGAGTGGGTAACCATCTTTCATCAAACAGCGCTTCATAACTTGGAGCGATGTTGCCACCGCCAATCCAAGCGACCATACCATGACGACCAGAGAAAGTGTGACGAACTTCAACTTGAGTCGATATTTGATGTTTATCGCGATATTGGCCCTGGTAGTAGCCTCGCATGCGATTGTCGTCTCCGAGTTGCGCATAATCGAACCAAGGCGCTTCGCCTAAGATTGACTGAGAATAAACTTCGAGCGCTAGAATGGTGTCTTGGTCGACTCGTGCATAGCGGCGTGCATTGACCGTCACGTTGTCATAGCTTTGATCACTACCTAAAGTTTGGTGGTTGCTTATCCATTCGACATCAATGAATTCCCCTTTCATCGGGTTAGGCTCAAAGTCTCGCGTGTCATATTCAAAGCCTAGGAGTACACCACTGCTGATGGCATCACTGACTTCGGATGGAAGGAGGTCTTTGTTAACTCCTTCCACCTTGCTAAAAGATTGCCAGTTTACACCTGCTTTTAGGTAGAAGTTGTCCGCAACTTCATAGGCGACTTTGGGGCTAAACAGTAAGCGTTGACCTTGATACTGGACTTTTTGAGCATCGTTTTCTGCCGCGTTTTTACCTACTCCCCAGTAGTAGCCGGGCGTATGGCTAATCCAAGCTTCACCTAAGAGGCGCAGTTTATCTTGTTGTAGATAAGTGCGATTATTGACGCCAAGACCATATGAGCCCGATGTTGAACCATATGACGTAAGCGTTAGGGTCGAGTACGGATCGTTAGCTTGCCAGCCAGTGGGCACATACAGGCCAACAGCAGCAATGCCGATACCGAGGCCTTGTTCAGGGTTGACGAAAGGCCCTGGTAATACACCCCAGTCAATCACTTTAGAGTGGTCGACACTTTCGCTGGAACCCAGTTTGGTTAATATGGACTCTAGCCAATCACTGCTTTCACTCTCTTCGGCTTGTACGCTGCTTATGCTTAGCACACTGAGGAGTGCAATGGAGGACGAATACTTCATTGTTACTCCGATTAAAAGCGGCGATCGAGAGAGATAAAGAAACTTTGCCTTTCACCAAAGCCCACTTCTCCTAGCAGATACCAACTTGGGTTGACTTGGTATTGAAAGCCGGCAATGGGATTCCAGTTGGTAGCGAGGTGTTGCTTTACTTCAAACTCGCCATTTGGAGCCAAATTTGCTATGACGGGAGGAAGTCCTAGATCGACAAGGGAGCCTGATAGTTCTTGTTCTACATTTTGGTACATGGCACCAGCCCAGATCCGTAAAGGCATTCCATTTTTATTGAAATCGAACCCAACGCGTGGGGATATAACTATAGCGTCAATTGAGCCATCAATTACCGTTAGTGTACTTTGGGTATAGCTTGCATCAACCAAGCCAAACCATTGATCGTAGCCTCCAGCCAAAACGAAGCCGACACCAGTGGTGTATCCGTCTAAATCAAGCCTGAATTCTTCGATTTTATGTTCAAAGAGAGGAATTACTTTTCCATTCTTTCTCTTTATCCCAATGTTTGCATTTACGTCTGTTTCTGAAAATCCATCTAGTTTACCAATTAGTGCGTAGATATTAAGAAATGGAAATAGCCAAACATCCGCACGTGCTGTAAGGACATTGGTTATTTGCTTACCCGGTTGAGCATCTAGATCCAGATCAAGCCAATCCATTTTAAGGCCATTTAAAGCAATCGAATCGACATTGATGCCTTGCTGCATTCCCATATAGCTCAAATTAAAACCAATCGCTTTAGGTAGTTCATAACCTAAGGCTTCAGCTTCTTCTTTCCAAATAGGAAGGGAGATGGAGTCAGCAAAAGAGTAACCGCTAAAAAGAGAGCTGGCAGCGAGCAAAAAATGACTGAGTTTCATAGTTAGTATCATTAAGCGCGACGATCATTAGCGAGAGGTAGAATAAGCTCTTTACGCTGATATCATCACGGAAAATTCGGCCTTTAACCAAGTGGTTAAAGGGCATAAGCAGAGTTTGCAGAGAGCGAACTCCTTTAAAAGTGAACGCATCATACTCTTCAAATTACAGAAGTAAACTTTTAAGTGTACTTTTGGCTTGGCTTGACTATACTTCGCCCCCAATGATGGATTAACCAGCAAATACAACGATGAAATTGTCAGAGAAAAAGCGTCTTGCATTGATAGAAGCGGCGCAGTCTGAGTTTATAGAACATGGCTTCGCTGCTGCGAATATGGATAGAGTGTGTGAACTTGCAGGCGCGTCAAAACGAACCCTGTATCGTCACTTTTCAAGCAAAGATGTGCTTTTCTTTGAAGCGGTCAAAAGCGCTCATCAAGGGCAAAGCCCCTGCGTTCAATTGGATTATGATCCTAACACTGATTTAGAACTGCAATTAGCCGCCTATTTACGGGCAAAGCTCAATTTCCTCTATCAAGATTTTGGTTTACCGCTAGCGCGAATGGTGATCAGCGAGTTTATTCGTACGCCGGAGTTGGCAGAGAGCTATCTTCAACAATTGCAGCAAAAAGATGAGCAATTGGAAAACTGGTTCATGGATGCGATCGCAGATCGTAAACTTAAAAACCAAGATCCAGCCAAGATGAGCAATATGCTAATGTGTTTGTTGAACGGGAATTTTATGTGGCCCCAATTGGTGGCGAATCAAGAAGTTCCTTCTAATGAGCAACAAGAGCAGATCATCGGAGATATGCTACAGCTATTTCTAAATGGGTACCGTTGTTAGTTGTGCGGTGACATTCAATCTTTGCTCAGTTTTGTCTAAGGGAATACACATGATTAAAACAACAACGTCTGTCGTAGAAGGTAAACCGGTCGAGCACTATTTAGGAGTGGTTGTCGGCGAAGCGATTCTGGGTGCAAATATCTTTAAAGATATGTTTGGCGCGATTCGTGATGTGGTAGGTGGGCGCTCTGGAGCCTATGAACGAGAAATGGGCCGCGCGCGCGAAATCGCCTTTCAAGAGATGGAAGAACATGCGCGTTCGCTCGGTGCTGATGGGATTGTTGGTATTGATATCGATTATGAAGTGATCGGCAGCGGTGGCAGCATGATGATGGTCAGTGTCAGTGGTACTGCGGTTAAATTTAAGGTCTAATAGCCGCGTTAACGTTTATTAGGAAAAGATGCATGAAAATTTGGGTAGATGCCGACGCTTGCCCTGTCGTTGTTAGAGATATTTTATTTCGCGCTTCAGAGCGAACCGGTGTTGAAGTAACCTTAGTCGCGAACCAATTCATTCGCACTCCAGCATCTTTAAAAGTCACTATGCTTCAAGTCCAAGCAGGATTTGATGTGGCGGATAACGAAATCGTAAAACGCTGTGAGGCTGGTGATCTTGTTATCACAAGTGATATCCCACTCGCGGATGAAATCATCACCAAAGGCGGGCATGCTTTAAGTTCTCGCGGTGAGATGTTTACCAAAGAGAACATCAAATCTCGTTTGAACATTCGTGATTTCATGGAGACCATGCGCAGTAGTGGTATCCAAACTGGTGGACCTGCACCTATGAGTCAGGCGGATCGCCAACAGTTTGCTAACCACTTAGATAAGTGGCTAGTCCAGTGGCAACGCGCGCAAAAGTAGTCGCTGTTGTTAGAAATGATTAGGGCCGCATCATGCGGCCCTTTTTTGTGTGTTCTTTCTTTATCTTCTGCCTGCAAAAACTATCAAACTTGTTCCGTATGCCTGCCTAATACCGGAATCTAGCTCCCACTTTAAGAAAAATGCATTAACAAAAATGTAACGTTTGAATTGCTGAAACTTGCGGTTCTAATTAGTGAGACTAGAAAATTGCATAGTTTAACTCCTGATTTTTAAGGCTTAGATTGAAAATGCTTGCTGCATAGAGTTTGCAGTTAAGTTGGACCCGCCAGTAAAGGCGAATCAACTAACTTAAAAAGAGTTATTAAGATGGAACTTAAAAAGATAACAGTCGCAGTGGTAGGCGCGCTTGTCAGCATGAACGCTTTCGCTGTTAGTGAACCGACTCCTCAGGTGGTCGATCGAGCTCTTCATTATGATTATGACAGTAATCATGCCAGTCACCAAAGCCATAAAGTACAACACGGCATTGAGAACAGTAAACCGCAATATTCCCCTCAGAAGGCACTGCCTAAAAAGCCCGAACCTAAGCTTGAAAGTGATGTCATTTCTCCATTGACGGCGATGAGCGCGGGTGTTTCAGCAAAGCAAGGCCCAGGTGCTGAAGGCCCGCTTCCTTGTGATGTGAATGCGTTTAATACCAGTAGCAGTTCAACCTTGATTGGACAGATTACTGGACAAGGTGCTCAGTGTGTTAATGAACTATTTTCTGCTTCAGTTGATATTCAAAAAACGGCATTTAGCTCTGGCAATATGTACAGCGTTGCAAAGCACACGGCTAGTTTGTCGCGCAGTTATCGCGGGGGCGGTAGTGATGACCTAGAAGCCTTATTCTTGTACTTGCGAGCAGGTTACTACGCCGCTTTCTACGAAAACAGTATTAACTTTGCAGCATGGGTGCAGCCAGCAGTAAAAGAAGCAGTTGACGCTTTCGTTAACAATGGCAGCTTTTATGAGAATAGCGATCCTCACGGTAAAGTGCTGGGTGAGGTGATTACTACCATGGACAGTGCTGGTCTGCAGCATGAGTACTTAGGTGTTGTGACAGAGTGGCTAAATCGCTGGGACAGAAGCTACGCACAAAATTGGTATATGCGTAACGCTGTAAATGGTGTGTTCACGGTTTTATTTGGTGGTCAATGGAATGACGACTTCGTAAGTAGAATTGGCTCACAGACTGGGCTCGTTGATGCGCTTTCTCGTTTCGCTTTGAATCGCCAATCAATCGGTCAAGATGATGAATTCATGACGGCCAATGCAGGGCGAGAGCTAGGCCGTTTTACTCAGTATAAAAATACCTCGATAGAACCGGCTGTTATCAATAAGGTTCGTCAGATTTTCGGCCAATATGAAATGTACGGCTACGGTGATAGCGTTTGGCTTGCCACGGCAGATTCATCTTCATACTACGTAAATTGTAGTGACTTTGGCATTTGTAACTTTGAGCAAGAGCTGCAGTCTTTGGTGTTATCGCAAACGTATGTTTGTAGCGATACCATTAAAATTCGTTCGCAAAACATGTCGTCAACGCAGCACCGAGCGGCATGTAGCAAGATGGGCTATGAAGAAGGTTATTTCCACCAGCGCCTAGAAACAGGCCGAGTACCTGTACCTGATGACTTCAACATTCAGCTTCAAGTGAACATCTTTGATAGCGACGATGATTACGGTAAGTATGCTGGCCCTATCTTTGATATTGATACCAACAACGGTGGTATGTACTTAGAAGGTGAACCAGGCTTGCCAGGTAACATCCCTAACTTTGTTGCTTATGAAGCCTCTTACGCCAATGGCGACCACTACGTTTGGAACTTAGAACACGAATATGTTCACTACCTCGATGGGCGATTTGATTTGTACGGTGGCTTTAATGCACCGACAGAAAAAGTAGTCTGGTGGGCAGAAGGGGTTGCTGAGTACGTAGCGAATGAAGACAACAATCCACGCGCTCTTGAGACCATTATGGATGGTTCAACGTATACGCTCGGAGAGGTTTTCGAAACCACCTACGATGGCTTTGATGTCGACCGTATTTATCGTTGGGGCTACCTAGCTGTTCGTTTCATGTTCGAGCGCCATATGGATGAAGTGAATGCCATGTTGGCACAGACCCGTCAGGGTAATTGGTCAGCTTATAAGGCAACCATTAATCAATGGGCGAGTTTATACCAAAGTGAGTTTGAACAGTGGCAACAGCAGCTTGTAAGCGGAGGCGGCGGTGGTGAATTGACGCCACCAACGGCAGATATTTCAGTCGCGAATGAGGCAAAAGTTAATGAAACAGTGCAATTCAGCAGTGCATATAGCACGGATACAGACGGTCAAATCGTTAGCTACTTCTGGGAGTTCGGTGATGGTTCGACAAGCACTGAGGCCAATCCGGCGTACCCGTTCACCAGTGCGGGTGACTACACGGTCCGCTTAACGGTAACGGATAACGACGGCTTAACTGCGACATCTTTCGCTAACATCAAGATAACTGAGCAAACAGATGGTGGGAATTCGAAACTGCCACAAGATTGTGCTGTACGTTACAAAGTGAATGGTGGTCAATTGCGTGAAGGCGAGCCAGTGTGTCTTGCGGATCAACAAACGGTTTGGTTAGCGATTCCAGCTGTCAATGAGTACCGCTCGATGCATATAACTGCCGGAAATGGCGAAGGTGACTTGCGTCTAGAGTACAGTAACTTTAGCTGGCCAAATGGCTACAACCTACATAATTGGTCAGACAATCCGGGCAATGGTGAGTGTATCGACATGGGCTACCAAGCGCACTATTGGGGTTACTTGAAAGTATCCGGTGACTTTAAGAATGCAGCAATTGTGGTTGATTTCGATACAGGAAGTTGCCGCCAGTAAAATAACAACTATTGAAAGCTTAAACGGCTTCAGTTCCGAGCGAACTGAAGCCGTTTTTTATTCCGTGTAAGAAAGAGTGTGGTGATTCATTACCTCATGCTTACATTGCATTACTTCGGCTTACACAACATGGTTAAAAATCTTGGTAACATTCGCTTTAGTTTGATATCGCACTGAAATGTCGAATTAAAACGTACAGTCGTTTTAGCCATGTGGATGATATTGTAGGAGTGATTTGATAGCTAGTCAGGTTGTGACGACAGCCTTACTGGTATCACCTACTGTAAGTTGATATTGAATTACCGTTGGTATTTTCTCTTTGAGGGCAGGGATGCCCTTTTCTTTACCGAGATGAGTATTGAACGAATGAACAGCCTCATTGAGGCTGTTTCTTGTATCTGGACGATGGGATCTCAGGAGTTAAAATAGACAGGTTTATTCTACCGTCAGGGCCACGTAGTTAGTTACAAATGGAGCAATCGTGATTTCATTTGCGACGTAATAGCTATCACCGGTTCCTGTAGACTTTAGCTTGAAGTAATAAGTACCAGACGCGATAGAGATATCGCTACTACTGCCAGTGTTAAATCTAATCGGCTTATCGACAAGCCAGCCTTCTTTAGTCACTTCATAGATGTAGCCATCGCAACCAACTGAACCAATGCGTGGATGTACACAGCTCTCTAAGAAAAGTCGAGTTTTTGATTTTGGATTCTTCTCTGCTTTAGTTAGTGTAATCGAGCCGTAATCCTTCTTCATACGCTCTCCGTCAGTGGTATACATTGGTTCTTTTTCCACACTGTAGCTTTTGCCATTTTTCACAACAGTACCATTGCTTCCGCCAACGGAACCCAACACACCGTTGATAGCACCGTTAACGCCATCACTTACTGCATCATTGATATCATTACTTGAACAACCAGCGAGGGTTAGTGTAGTGGCAAAAGCCAAGGCGAAATGTTTCATGAAATTATCCTTATGGTTGGTGACCAACTAAATGTATTATTTTTGTAAATATTTGGCTCTAATTTATAAAATAACGCTGCGAATAAATCATAAAAATGATGAATAACTTTGAGCTTGATAGTGCTTTGTATTTGTATTCTTATTTTTGAGATGCTTATGAAACAAATGAACTAAGGGGGATTGGGGATTTGTTCTGACTAAATAAGACGAAGTTGTTATGACTCACAAATCATTCTGATGAGAAGAGGTAGCCACCCTACTGATAACTTAAATAGGGTGGACTTAAGGCCTGTTTAGATAGGCTGAGTCGCTTGCGATAACCAGCGTTGCTCATCAGCCGATAAATACGGTGATAGCTGCTCTAAGCATTGGATGTGGTACTTGTTGAGCCATTCGACTTCACTGACATCTAGCATCGATTTGTCGATCATATTAGTGGCGATAGGGGCGAGAGTAATGGTCTCAAAACCGTAGAAAATGCCGAACTCGTTCTCTTCAATTTCGACCACTTTCATGATGTTTTCGATTCTTACGCCATGTACACCTTCACGGTAAACTCCAGGTTCATTGGTGATCACCATGCCCGGTTTTAGTGCCACTTCTGCAGGGTTTTGCGAGAAATTCTGCGGTCCTTCGTGCACGTTTAGGCACATACCAACACCATGGCCAGTCCCACATTTGTAATCAATACCATGCTGCCAAAGTACACCGCGCGCCATAATGTCTAAGTTGGCACCAGTTGACCCTTGCATGAAACGCGCTTGGGTGAGGCGAATCACTGCTTTGAGCACTAAGGTGTAGTCACGCATCTCTGAAGCTGTTGGGCTACCAAAGTGAAAAGTTCTCGTAATGTCGGTTGTACCGCCTGGGTATTGACCTCCTGAGTCCACGAGTAAAAAGTGGCTTTCGGCGACGGTATAGTTACTGTGTGCATCTGCTGCGTAGTGCATTTTAGCGCCATGTTCAGCGAAGCCAGCAATTGTTCGAAAGCTCTCGCCAACATAACCCTCAATTTGTTTGCGGTAGCCCATCAAAGCTTGCTCTGCGGAAAGCTCGGTGACTTGGCCACTTGGTACTTGTTCTTCAAGCCATTTCATAAACTTGACCACCGCGGCACCATCTTGGCGTAGAGTTTCCTCCATGCTGGTGAGCTCTGTTGGGTTTTTCTGCGCTTTCATATCAGTGACAGGGCAAGGCTTATCAATCAGTGTCAGCTCTGCTTTGATTTGGCTGATGCTTAGGCTGTCACAGTTTTTAGCGGTGTGAATAATCTGAGTGCCGCTGGCCAGCAAGTTTAGCGCAGTCGTTAGGTGCTCGTAATCATGAATATGAACTCGATGAGCTGATAGCGCGGCAACAACTTCAGGCGTTAATTTGTCTGCATCAACAAACAAACGGCAGCTGTTTTGTTCGATTAGCAGATATCCTTCCGAGATCGGACAATAAGCGGTGTCGCCACCTCGAATATTGAGCATCCACATAACGTCATCTAACGTTGAAACTAACAGGGCATCAGCGTCTTGCTTAGTGAGATAGCCACGAATCAAATCGACCTTTTCTGTGGGTGTTTGGCCTGCAACTTCAATTGGATGATTGAATAGGCGAGCTTTGGGTCTGCTTGGGCGATCTTGCCAAATAGGTGAAATGAGGTCATGTTCCAGCACTATGTGAATCGATTTTTTAGCGAATGCAGTCACAAGTTGATCATAGAAAAGTTGGCTGATGCTTCTACCATCGACTCCCACTGTACTGTTTTCTGGTAGTGTCTCGGCCAACCATTCAGGGATGGTTGGTGTTTCTGGTTGGGGCGCTTTGAATAGCGTTAACCCCGATCCTTCAAGCTGCTCTGCACCTTGAATGTAGTAGCGGCCGTCTGTCCATAATCCGCCACCATTCTGGGTGACTACAACATCACCAGCAGAGCCTGTAAAGCCAGAAATCCATTGACGCGCAAGCCAATAATCAGCGGAATACTCACTGGCGTGTGGATCATTATTGGTCACGATGTAAGCATCAAAATTATAGCTGTTCATGCCATTACGAAGTGCAGATAAGCGTTCAGGTATCGTTTTTAGTGTCATAGCGACGGGCTTCCTAGCAAAGTATGAGTACAGAAAATATGGTGATCCGGTTGGCCACTACGGGTTGGTTTTTGTTGACCACAAACAGGTGTCGCGCTTGGGCATCGAGTGCGGAATACACACCCACTTGGTGGATTGATTGGCGAGGGTAAATCGCCAGGCAAAAGCTGTATGTCTCGGTTTCGGGCCAGAGTCGGGTGAGCAATAGGTACAGCCGAAAGTAGCGCTTTGGTGTATGGGTGCTGAGCGTCATCAAAGACTTTGTTGTAAGCCCCGACTTCCATTGGTTTTCCTAAATACATGACCATGACACGATCGCTGATGTGGCGGACCACACTGAGATCGTGAGCGATCATGACGAGGGTTAATCCCATCTCTTGTTTTAAGTCATCGAGCAAGTTAATTACTTGAGCCTGAATGGACACATCTAATGCACTGACGGGTTCATCGCAAACAATCAAGTCTGGTTTTAGAATCAACGCGCGAGCAATGCCAACACGCTGACATTGGCCTCCCGAAAACTCGTGCGGGTAGCGGTTACGCTGGCTAGCGAGTAGACCTACTTTATCCATCATGGCAATGACGCGCGCTTCTACCTCTTTGCGGCTCAGTTGCGGCTCATGAGTGAGCAAAGGCTCTGCGATACACTCCGAGATGGTCAAGCGAGGATTCAAACAAGCAGATGGATCTTGGAATACCATTTGGAATTCACGTCTGCGCTGCGCAAGTGCATTTTTGCCTAATGCGCGCATGTTTTCCCCTTTCCAATGCAACTCGCCATCGGTTGGTTCAATCAATCGTAATAGAGCGCGAGCAAGGGTCGATTTTCCGCAACCAGACTCGCCAACAACGCCTAAGGTTTCGCCACGATAAACATCAAGGTCAATGCCGTCGACTGCTTTAACGACTTTGCGTTTGCTTGGCAAAATGTGTTTGTTGATCTTGAAGTGAACTTTTAGATCTCTCGCTGAGAGTAATATTTCTTTGTTATCCATCTGTATCTCCTAAGCACTACGAACGATTGAAGTCACAGCGTTATCTTGAGTAAGGTGGCAAGCCATTCCCTGTGAAGCGGTTAGGGAGCGGAATGGAGGCATGGTGGCGCTGCATTCTGGTCTGTATTGACTGCAACGCTCTTTGAACGGACATCCTTTATTGTGGATCAGAGCACTCGGAGGGTTGCCCGGAATCGTTGGCAAGCGAGCCATATCTTCAGTAATCGATGGAATCGCTTTAAGTAAGCCTTGCGTATATGGGTGAGCAGGGCGGTCAAAGATTGAATCGGTATCGGACTCTTCCATTTTACGCCCGCCATACATAACCAAAACTCGGTCACACATTTCAGCCACCACACCCATATCGTGGGTGATCAGTAAAATCGCGGTATTGAATTCGGCTTGAAGTTCTCGCAGCAGAGTCAGTATTTGCGCTTGTACGGTCACATCCAATGCGGTTGTCGGCTCATCGGCAATCAATAACTCGGGCTTACACAGCAATGCCATGGCAATCATTACACGCTGACGCATACCGCCTGACATCTCATGTGGGTACTGGGTCATCCGTGTTGCCGCAGAAGGGATACGTACCGCATCAAGCATCTCGATCGCTTCGTTTTCGGCCTCTTTTCGACTCATGCCTTTATGAATCATTAAGACTTCCGCTAACTGTTTGCCGACTTTCATAAAGGGATTGAGTGAAGTCATTGGATCTTGGAAGATCATGCCGATTTTTTCAGCTCGGATATGATTGAGCTGCTTTTTGGACATGGTGAGTAGATTCTCACCATGGAAGTTTGCCTGTCCGCTCACCACGCCGTTATCCGCCGTTAGTCCCATGAGTGCGAAAACCGACTGGCTTTTGCCTGAGCCTGACTCGCCCACAATTCCTAGCGTTTCGCCTTTTTTTATGGTGTAAGAAAGGTCGCTGACCGCTTGGACTAAACCGTCGGGAGTTTGAAAGCGAACATTCATGTTCTCAATAGATAAAATACTCATCATGGCTCCTTAGCGATCTTTCGGATCTAACGCATCGCGCAGACCGTCACCGATAAAGTTAAAACAGAATAGAGTTGCGACTAAAAATAGGGATGGAAATAGAAGCTGCCACAACGCAACATCAATGGTTTTTGCGCCTTCTGAAATCAAGATACCCCAGCTGGTGTCTGGTGGCTGAACGCCTAGGCCAAGGAAGCTTAAAAATGATTCAAACATAATAAAGCCTGGCACCATCAGCGAGGAGTAGACCATCACGATACCCAGTACGTTAGGCAAGATGTGGCGTCGAACAATCGTGAAGCGAGATACGCCAATCGAATGGGCTGCTTCAATAAACTCGCGCTTTTTAATACTAAACGTGACTCCTCGAACGACGCGCGCGATACCGAGCCAAGAAACCATGCCGATAACGACGAAGATGAGGTAAATGTTGTTGCCAAACAAGGTAACAAACAAGATCACTAAGAACATGAAAGGGACTGAGTCGAGCACTTCGATGATGCGCATCATGGTGCTATCGACTAAGCCACCCAAGTAGCCGGACAATGCGCCCCACGCCGTGCCAATTACAACTGCAACCAATGCGCCCATAAAACCGACCATGATAGAAAGTCGGCCGCCTTGCATAGTACGTGCAAACAGATCTTGGCCTAAATCGTCAGTACCAAAATAGTGGCCTGATGCGATAGAAGGTTTCCCTAGCTCATATGGATCTATTACCACATTCCAGTCAATTTCGTCGTGGCCAAATGCCGCAACATAAGGGCCGAACGTGATGCAGACAACAATAAAAAGCAGTACATAAACAGAAGTCATGGCCGCTCGATTACGACGGAACCTTGCCCAGGCGTCTTGCCATAAACTGCGCCCTTCTACCGCTTCAATATTAGAGCTCATTTGATCAGCCAGCTCTTGGGCATCTATGCGTTTGGTTAACATTCGTTACCTCCTACATACGAATGCGTGGGTCGATGACGGTATAGAGAATGTCGACCACAAGGTTGAAGAAGATAGTCAGAGAGGCGACGATCAGAGTAATGCCCATCACTAAGCCATAATCTCGGTTCAATGCGCCAGAAACGAAGTGCTGTCCCATGCCACCTGTACTAAAGAAGATATCGATGATGACCGAGCCAGTAATGACCGCGACAAAGCTTGGGCCAAGCATGGCAATAATTGGAATAAGGGATGGGCGCAAAGCATGGTGAAACAAGATGTAGCTGGTGGATAAGCCTTTTGCTTTTGCCGTGCGAATGTAAGGCTGGTTTAAGGTCTCTATCATTGCGCCGCGCATCACCCTAGCAATGCTGGCAACCGATCCAATGGCAAGGCTAAGTACCGGCAGGACAAGAAAAGACAGCTGACCGCCCTCCCAACCACCGGCAGGGAGTAAACCAAGGTGGATTGAGAAAATCGTTACTAAGACTGGGGCGAGAACAAAGGCGGGAATTACCACACCCGTCATAGAAAGTGACATGAGTAAGTAGTCTAGCTTTCCATTCCGATTTAACGCTGCAATGGTGCCAAGTACCATGCCTAGCGGGACAGAGATACAAAACGAAATCACACCCAAGACTGCTGATACAGGCCATGACTGAGCAACAAGCTGAGTAACGGAGAAATCTTGGTAAACAAAACTTGGGCCTAAATCACCCTGAATAAAGTTACCAATGTAGATAAAAAACTGAATGATAAAAGGTTCGTTGAGGTGGAACTTTGCTTCGATATTTGCGCGAACTACTTCTGGCATTGGGCGCTCCATATCAAATGGGCCGCCCGGGGCGATGTGCATTAACCAGAAGGAAACCAAAGCGATAAAAAGCAATGTGGGTACAGCGATAAGCAAGCGGCGAAGAATATACAGCAACATGACGTATCCTTTCCTTAGAAAAAAAGCCCGATGCCTACAGGGACAAAGAAAAAATGTAGGCTCGGGCAAACAGACCCAATTAGTGGGCTTTCACGTAAACATTCTTGCGGTAGTAAGACGATTCTGGGTTAGTACGCTCGTAGCCGCCAACGTACTCTTTAATGAGGTATTGGTCATTGCCACTGCGGTACATCGGGATGATTGCCATGTCTTCGATAAGCAGTTTCTCCGCAGCAATGTACTCATCTGCAGGGTCACTCAAGCTTTTCGATTCAGCCATCAGACGGTCATATTCTGGATTGTTGTAATTAGAGTCGTTGTACTCACCAGTCGAGACAAAAATATCTAACCAAGTTGACGCTTCGTTGTAGTCAGCAGTCCAACCTCCGCGGCTAATGTTGCCTGGATCTTTCAGTGCGTAGAATACTTTTGGCTCAAGCTGAATGATTTCTACTTGAACGCCGAGTACGCTCTTCCACATACCTGCCATTGCGGTCGCCATTTTCACATCTGTGGAGAAAGTCGGCACAGTAAAGGTCAGTTTTAGTGGGTTGCTCTTGTTGTAACCTGCCTCTGCAATAAGGGCTTTGGCTTTTTCGCTACGTTCTGCTTGAGTCCAGTTTGCAAACTCGGGCGTGTGGGTTTTGAAGCCGTCGGTTTGCGGTGGTACAAGTGTAAACATCGGAATGCCGCCGTTCTTCACAATCGCTTTGGTGATGATGTTGCGGTCGATGGCGTAGGAAAGTGCTTGGCGAACTCGAAGATCTTTAGTTGCGCCTTTTTCAGTATTTAAGTAGTAGAAGGTTGAGCCAAGAGAAGCGCTGGTGTCTGCCACTTCCGCAGGGAATTTCTTCAACAGTTTTGCTTTTTGCGCTGCAGGAATTGAAAGTGCTTGGTCGATTTCGCCGGCAAGGTAGCGATTTAGTGATACGTTCGCATCACCAATTGGTAACCATGTGACTTTATCGAGTACAACATTTTCTGCATCCCAATACTTGTCGTTTTTCACCATCACCATCTTCTCGTTGACTTTCCAGTCAGAGACAGTGAATGCACCATTGGTGACAATGTTTTGTGGCTGAGTCCAAGCGCTACCGTGTTTTTCGATCACGCCTTGGTGAACAGGGGCGAGTACTGGGTGGCTAAGTAGTTTGATGAAAAAGGGTACTGGTTTTTCAAGTGTGACTTCAAAGGTGTAGTCATCAATGGCTTTTACTCCGAGAGTATCTGCTGAAGCTTCACCCTTCATGATTTTATTGGAGTTCTTAATGCCCGGAATCGCAGCGAACCATGCGTACGGCGATGCCGTTTCTGGATTGATTAAGCGCTGCCAGCTGTAAACGAAATCGTGAGCGGTTAGAGGATCACCATTTGACCACTGGGACTGGCGCAGATTAAAGGTATAAACGGTATTGTTGTCATTGGCATGCCAGCTTTTAGCAATGCCAGGAATGGTTTTACCTTGTTTGTCTTGAATGGTTAAACCTTCAAACAGATCGCGTCCCAGGTTAAATGCAGGCTCGGCGGCTTGTTTTGCTGGGTCAATGGAGGTGACTTCTGCACCATTGTTTAGAGTGATCTCTTGTTTGTCTGCCAGTTTAGTTCCAGCTGGATAAGGTGTGGCTAGCGTGTTGCCAGCAAATAGTGCGGCTGCGATTGCACTGAGTGCGAGTAGTTTTTTGGCTTTCATAGCGTCCTCGTTATGTCCTTATAGGAGTAACCCCTTAGTGATTGGTCTGAAGGAGGGCTAACGACTCGAACGGTTTAAGTGTTAACACGAGTAAATCACTAAGGGGATAAGAGGAATGTATATTGTATAAAACGGAGCGACAAACGGTAATTAACATGTTTGTAACAAGGTGGCAAAAACGAAGACCGCCGGTCTTAGAAAGTGAAACTGTACAAAAAATGAGTGATTTCAAATCAACAAATCACTCATTGATCATGGCAATTTTTGAACGATGAAACGAAAGGCTATTGGCGACGAAAACGAGCGGAGACTTGCTTAAGTAGATCTCCTGTTATCTCAGGCATACTATCGGCAAAAAAGATCTGCTGTCCCGGGGTATTACGAAACAGTACATTGGTTAACTCGCCGGTTTCATTGGCGCAGTTCGCCGCATGCATCTCGCTTACTTTTTGGTCGATCTCTTGTTCTAGTTTGAGTTTCTGCTCCGCGGTAAGACGGACTCGCGCTTGGCATACTTGAGAAACGCTATCATGCGCCATCGAAATTTGCTCAAAGCGGCGCTTAAACAAGGTATCGAGCTCCGTACCTTCTTCCATAATGAAGCGCCTTCCAGAGCGGTAAAAGATTTTGTCTCCATGCGCTTCCATATAGCCGAGAATTTCAGCGATGCTGAGATAAAATCTCAAGCTGGTATCAGAGAGCCCATACTCCTCTGCAATCTCTTTTGGTGAGCGATTGCATGAGGTGACAAGGTAGATAAAATCCAATAAATACGGGTGTTCAACAAACAACGAATTCTGCTCATCTGAGAGAAACTGTTCGTTGTCTCGCTGAATCTTTATTGCGATTTGGGATAGCTCCATTAAATCGGTATTCAGATGCGTGGTGTACATAAGAATTTTATCCAAACCAAGCGCCGGATTATGTAAATGGCGCTTGATGGTGGATAAAGGAACTCCTGTTTTATCTGATAACGCGCTGTAGCATAAACCCTCATCGCGAATTTTTTGCCGAATGGCAGCAAGCAAAAACTCTGGACCAATGTGCATAGTGGGTACTCACTTAATCAGTGTTGTGTTCGATATTTTTATTATTGTGTTTAGTTTTGACGTTCTAACAGTAAATCTCGAATAGCAGCACCAGCCTCAAGAATGTGCTTTTTCAGCATGTATTTCGCACCTTCAATATCGCGATTTTGGCACATATCAAGTAAGGCTTTATGCTCTTTATCTGCTTTCGCTGTTCCTTCGGTAAACAACAGTTGCATACGAATGTAGCGATCGCATTTAGTATTGAGGTTGTAAATCACATCCATGGTTTCTGGCATGTTGGCTGGTGTATAAAGGGCTTTGTGCAGTTCGTAGTTGTAGTTACTCCACTCTTCAATTTCATCACCGCGATTGACTAAGTCATCGAATTTAGCTCGGATCTCGTTCGCTTTCGCCAAATCTTCATCGGTCATGTTTTGAATGGCACGCTCAAGAATGTGACATTCCACGACCGCTCTTAGCTCAAACAACTCATCAATCTTATCTGGGGAAAGTTCGGTTACGGTTGCACCTTTGTGCGCCTCAAAGCTTACCAATCCTTGGGCTTCTAACTGCATTAATGCTTCACGGACAGGAATGCGGCTAACATTAAACTCTTTGGCCAATGCATCTTGGCGCAATGGCTGACCAGTTTTTAACTCGCCTTTGAGTATCTTAGTGCGGATAGCTTCTTCTACCAGTTGCGTTCGAGTTTTAAAAACAGGTGTTTGTGACATCCAAGTCTCCGGTGGTTCTAGAAAATGGCAATATTGTATTCAATATACCATTCAAGTATTGAATTGCGACTTTCCATTCACAAATCGCGGTTTTTTTGAGGTGTAGGTCAATGGTTCACATTACCGGTGTGATCTAATTACTCTCGGCAATGGCAATAATGCGCTTAATTACGGTCTCTTCTGTGAGTTGTTTATTGCGGTAGAAGCGAAATATCTCTGAGTTGATTGCCTGCTGCGCCACGGGGTTGACTGCCATGGAATCAATCATACTTGGTACCGCCTTTTTCTCATCCAAAGCTTGCTTAAAATCTTGATAGGATTGGATTTGGCACGGATTATAATGGTTGATGTCGATATCCATTCGCACAGGAATCGACCCTTTTACGAGATTGAATTGAGCTTGAAACTGTTTGTCGGCCAGTAAGTTTGCGGTTGTGCTAGCTTGTTGGGCGTTGAATGATTTGCTTGCCATAAAGATCAGGCTATCCATATTGTAAAGAAAGACACCGTCACTTTCTGGGGTAGGGTAGCAGCCAATTTGTGACGGTACGGATATCCCCTTTGCCATCAACTCTCCTAAGATCCAATCACCACCGAGTTGAAAAAGCGCTTGGTTATTGGCAAGAGCGGTTGTCGCTGTGTCCCATTTGTCGTCATCAAGCTGATTGTCGGTCAATAAGCTTAGTCGTCTCAGTTGTTTTAGTGCTTGCCTTAATGTATCGCTATTAATGCTGTCGCTTTTAAGATCCACCATAGCGCGCGAATAAAACTCAACTCCACCAGTCGCGATAACCAAGTTTTCAAAAAGCTGGGCAATTTGCCAAGGCTGCTCACCAACGGCAAGTGGGTTAATACCTGCCGATTTCGCTAATTCCATCACGCTGAACATCTCATGCCAAGTGGTGGGGACAGGTTGGTTAAGTTGCTGCAGTAAAGAATGATTGACCCATAACCAGTTCAGTCGATGTAAAGTCAGTGGAAGTGCAACATAGCCGTTGTCAGACTTATTGATTTGTATGGTGAGTGGGTAGAGAACTTCATCCCATTGGTGTTTTTTCGCCACGCTATCGACATCATGCAGTATGCCAATAGCGTCCCAAGCTTTGATACTTGGCCCTTCGATTTGAGCAAAACTTGGCGGGTTTCCAGCTATGGCTCGTGCTTGTAAAACCGTCATCGCGCTGTCGCCACCGCCACCTAGAACTGGGCTTGGTGAGAGGGTAATCTGATTCTCATTGAGTTGTTGCTTTAATACCGCTAGCGCTTTTTGTTCACCTTGCGATGTCCACCAGTGAAGAAACTCAACATCTGCCTGCGCAGTATGAGTTGTCGCGATTGCGATGGTTAATAGAGCCAGTTTATTCATGGTCACTCTCTTGGGAAAGTTAATGTGGCGCGCAACCCACCAGTTGAAGAGTGGCTAAGAGAAAGGTCGCCACCGTGCGCTTTTGCAATGCTTTGAGAAATAGTTAAGCCAAGCCCTGAACCGTCTTGATCTTTGCTAGCCCGAAAGTAGGGTTGGAATAGCTTTTCCAATAGTTCAGCATCGACGCCGCTGCCATGATCGTCAATGACGATATTGACCGATTCAGCGCTGTCGAATAACTGAATTTCCGCCCTTTCACCGTATTTCAGCGCATTATCGACGAGGTTTTGAATGCAGCGTTTAATGGCCAAAGGTTTGCCCGCCACTTCAGATTGGATTGTACCTTGGATGTTAATCCGTTCGGGCTGATGAGTCGCTGTACTGGCAATATGTTGGATAAGCTGATTAAAATCGATAGGTTCGATCTCTTCGTGTATGTCGGTCTCTTTTATACACTGCAGCGCACCTTTGACCATCAAATCCAGGTCATTGGCTAGGCGCGTAAAGCGTTCTCGCTCTGTGTCATCATCCAGCATTTCTGAACGCAGTTTTAAGCAAGCAATTGGAGTTTTGAGATCGTGAGAAATTGCACCGAATAGCATCTCTCTATCTTTGATATGGCTGTCAATGCGGCGGTTCATCTTATTGAATGCACGAATGGCGGCTTTGAGTTCTTGGCTGCCTCTCTCTTCCACTTTGGGGATCTTGAGCTTACTCGACATCAGGGTGGCGGCTTTGGCTAATTCGCGGATGGGTTGGATCTCTTTTCTGATCACAAACCAAGTACAAATCAACAGCAGTAGCGCGGAAAGCAACAGCGTGAGCCATTCACGAATATCGAAATAGTTGGTCTCCAGGTTGACATAGGGTGCAGGTAGAACCGCCGCGAGATAGAACCACTCATTCTCGTCAACCTCAACTTGCATCACTAAAATTGGGGGGTTGAGATCGCCAAAAGAGAGAGAGTAGTGCGCCCACAGTAGGGGCAATTCATCAATGGGTAACTCGTTATTGAAGACACGCAATTGATCCCGTTGAGTGAATTCAACCGAGATATTGGGCGAGCCTTGGAGTTCGCTTTGCAACACTTGTTCAACTTGATTAAGAACCAGAGTTTTACGGTCACTGTTAGGTAAGGGCGGTGTATCAATATGGTGATTATTGAGAGAAACAAAAAAGCGTGTACCACCCATATTTCGCAGTTGATTGAGAACTAGATGGCGATATTCAGGTGGTAAAGTTTGGAAAAACGAGATGGTGGATGAAGCACTGAGCGCCAAGCTTTTTACGGTATTGGTGAGCCCTTGTTTATCTCTTTCGCTGGCGTGTTGATACCAGATCATCCCTGACAGAAGCTGGGCTAAGATGATCACGGTTAACAAGAAAACCGTGGTTCGAAAGGCAAGCGATCCGGTTAGCGTGCTAATTTTCATAATGAACGTCCGAAGTCAGCATGTAGCCTTTGTTTCTTACCGTTAGGATCAAGGAGCGATCTTTATCTTCCAGATGATGCCGTAATCGACTGATTTGGACATCAATGCCACGTTCAAAAGGATCCGCGTCTCTGCCCCATATTTCGCGGGCAATCTCATCTCTTGATAAGATCGATTTAGCATTGTTAATGAACAGCCCTAGCAACGAGAGATCTGCACCACTGAGCTGTTTTATCTCTTCGTTATCTAGGTGTTTTAGTTGTCGGGTCACGGTATCTAATTGCCAATCGTCAAAACGTACTTTTCGAGCGAGCTGAGTATGCGGGGTTTGTTGACTGCGACGTAGAATGGTTTTGATGCGAGCCAGTAGCTCTCTAGGGCTGAAAGATTTTGTGATGTAATCATCCGCGCCCATTTCAAGCCCCGCGACTCTGTCTGCTTCTTCGGTGACTGCCGTCAGCATAATAATCGGAATTTGAGAATCACGGCGAAGCTTCTGGCAAAGGGTAAAGCCATCATCGCCTGGCATCATGATATCAAGGATGATCAGGTCAGGAGTGTGGAGTTTTAGTTGCTGCCACATCACGCGGCCGTTTTCAGCGCCTATCACTTCAAACCCAGCTCGGCCAAGGTAATCCGACAGCGCTTCCCTTAGTTCTAGGTTATCATCCACGACCAATATCTGTTTGTTTTCCATTGCTGAGCATCCTTGCTATTGGTTTTAAATATGATGCATTTTTAATCATTAATTCTCAATTGAAGTACGTCTAATTTATTGGTTACAAAGGCATTGATTTGTAAGTCACCACTTACAAACTGGCAGTGTTTTGTAACCTTGGACATCGCTTTGCTCGATATGATCTCCCTGACTTTACGTGAAACAGTGCTCTGAGAAGGTCTCGGACAATAAAAACACTGACAAATGTCAGGAGGGAACCATGTTTGGAAGTATATTTGGACAACTACAAAAGATAGGCCGGTCGTTAATGTTGCCTGTCGCAGTTCTGCCCGTCGCGGGTTTAATGTTGGGGATAGGCAACGCAGGATTTGCTTTCATTCCTGATGCTCTCAGTAAGGTGATGTTAGCTGCCGGGGATGGGGTATTCGGCAACATGCAATTGATGTTTGCAGTTGGCGTCGCTCTGGGGCTCTCTAAAGGTAATGATGGTGCAGCGGCGCTAGCGGGGCTTGTTGGTCTTATCATTATGAATGCATCACTCGGGATTGTGACTGGTCTACGTGGTTTAGAAACCGACGCAACCATTATGGGAGTCGAAACACTGCAAACCGGCGTCTTTGGTGGCGTGATTATTGGTGCGGTTGCGGCACTAATGTATAACCGCTTTTACAACATCCGCTTGCCGGAATATTTAGGATTCTTTGCTGGTAAACGTTTCGTGCCAATCGTCACGGGTTTGTCGGCCATTTTAGTCGGTGGTGCGCTTGCGTTTGTCTGGCCACCAGTCGGTCAACTTTTGGATGCGTTCTCTCATTGGGCGGCGTATCAGAATCCAGTATTAGCTTGGGCAGTGTACGGAGCAGGTGAGCGCTCACTATTGCCAGTCGGATTGCACCATATTTGGAACGCACCGTTCTTCTTTGAAGTGGGCAGCTATATTGACCCTGATACAGGCAAAGAGATCACTGGTGAATTAACTCGATTCTTTGCTGGTGACAAAACGGCGGGTTATTTGTCTGGCGGCTTTATGTACTCAATGTGGGCACTGCCTGCTGCTGCTTTGGCGATTTATCACTGCGCGACACCTGAGCGTAAGAAAATTGTCGGTGGTCTAATGATGTCGGCTGCACTGACTTCATGGTTGACAGGTATTACTGAGCCTATTGAATTTACCTTCTTATTTGTCGCACCAGTCCTCTACGTTATCCATATTTTCCTGACAGGTATTGCCTTTGCGATTACCGCGTTCCTTGAGATTAAGCACAGTACAGACTTTGCTCACGGCGCGATTCAGTTCTTCCTTTACTACCCAATGTCGAGCAACGCGTGGATGTTCATCATCATAGGACCAATTTGGGCATGTTTATATTACGGCTTATTCCGATTCTTGATTGTGAAGTTGGATCTGAAAACGCCTGGCCGAGAAACAGACTTAGTTGAAGTGAAGATCGCAGGAGAGCCTGACGAGATAGCGGTTGATGTGGTAGCAGCGCTTGGAGGTAAGGTGAATATCAAATCAGTCGATGCGTGTATTACAAGGCTCCGTGTCTCAGTTAAAGACATAGCAAATGTTGATATTGAAAAGCTTAAACAACTGGGCGCGCATGATGTTGTTGTGATTGGAGATAGCTTACAGGCGATTTTTGGTACTCAGTCTGACACGATTAAATCAGAAATTCATGGTGTGCTTGCACTGTCTTAATCTTACCCACCCCCTACTAGGTAAGAATTGCCAACCTCGCCTGAGGTTGGCTTTTTTCATCCTAGATAAGAGTCATCAAAATCAGGCTTTGCGTCTCTTTCTACGTATTAGCGAGAAGGCGAACAGTGCTGACAACGACCACCAAGCTATGCTACCGCCACTATAATTGCTGCTGTAGCTAACTTCGGCGATTTGTTCCTCTTTCACCCGTACTTTAAAGGTTTCTAGCTCGGTTTTAAGGTTAGTTACCATGTCTGTTACTGCAGCATCAAAACCTTTGTCTGAGTTCTGATAAAACGTGTCATCAAGCCCCACGGCGGTCGAGTACGATTCTATTTTACTGATGCCCGGAGCACGCATCAGGAGTTGTTTACTTTTAATGTCAAACAGGGCGGTATCCACAAAAGTTTGAGTGGTATTTTCATCGCCAGGAATGACATACATGCCTGCAATAGTCCAATAAAGTAGAGCGGCGTTGTTTTGCGTACTACGTGCAATTTGGTCATACGAGACAAGCGCCATTACTTGAACGTTATATAAGCGAGATAACTGTTCTAAGTTGTCAAAGCCTCCGCCATCTCTTAGATAGTTGTCAGAGATGATCTCAATTCTATTGATATAGTTGAGCTCGGAGAATTCGCGCTTAACCTGAGACAAAATCTCTTGTTTTCGCTTGGCTGTTAGGTTGAGTTTGCTAAATTGCGAGTCAGGGACGAATGCGATACCTACGTTCAATGGCAGTGTCAGGTGAGGCGTTGCTGGGTTTTGTTCTACGTAATCTCTATTATTTGGATAAAGAAAATCAACCAAGCTACTGGACGCTTGTTCTTCTCGTTCATGAAACGCAGAGCAGCCAACCAAAAGAAGGGGTAAAGCTAACAGACAGAGTAATTTTTTCATTTGGAATCCTTTCTAATTTTGCGCTAAACCAAGTTCGCCTAGTATGTAAACCGCACTCGCAATGGCGTTGAGGGTTTTGTTGCCTTCCCGCTCGGGAAATTCGCCGGGTTTTGGAACCGCTTCTTGTTCAATCACCGCTTTGCAAACAACACTTTCGCAACCTTGCTGCTGTGCTTCCAGTACGAGCTTCTCTGGAATGTCGTATTGCTGAGGGGACTCATACTCTGTAGAGCTGTAAGATATTGATGAGTACAAAGTTGCGAGTAAAACCAACGCTCTCATTGTTTATTTCTCAAATCCATTGATGCGATTTATAAATCATATCGAACAAAATTAATTTTGAACAGTGTTTTTTATTGGGGAGAGATTTGAGAGTGAACATAATTTACCCACTACCTCACTTAAGAATCGTTTTACGTTGTGGAGTAGTTGGGGGATGGGATTAGCAGGAGTTTTTCGTGTGTATAGATTTTGAGAGCTGAACTTGACCACATGATCAGAAGCTATCACCACCTGAAAAATCGGAACCCAAATCTACACCACCAGATTGATCAAGGGAGGTATTACTTGAGTTGTATGGTGTTGAAGCATTGATCTTGGCATATTCGAGGTAAGCGTCAAAGGTAGGTTGAGCATCTTGTTTGAATAGGATATAGCTTACTTCACGATGAAACTCAGGTTGAGCGCCAAAAGCGCTAGATAGCCCTAACGTCATGTAGAAGCTGTGGTGCGTGATCATCGCATAGGCATAGTTGCAATATTTAATATCGTGTTCTTTGTCTAGTGCTTTTAAAGCCCAATCAATTTCCTCGGGTTCATAGTATTCTTTCTTACCGAACTTAATGGACAGTCGCGGTGCGATTTCCATTGCGACTGATTTGATTATGCGATTTTTTGACCATGGAAACATATTCGCTCCTAGCTTCACTACGAGTTTACTTTGAATTGCATTTACGCCATGAATCTCATAGTGCCGTTTTATAAAGTCTAAATCAAACACTGAAAATTTACTGATAAATTGAATGGTCGATAACCAATCCTAGATGATTGGCTATCGAGTTATTGACTGTTATTTCCCATCAACGTTGCGACGAACATTTAGTGGGTTAGCTTGTTGTAAGCTGGTTGGGAGCAGGGCATCAGGCACAGATTGGTAGGCAACAGGTCGTAGCCAACGTTTGATCGCCTCTGCGCCCACAGAGGTACTGGCTGGCATGGTTGAAGCCGGATATGGGCCGCCGTGGACCATTGCATAGCTGACCTCAACGCCGGTTGGCCAAGCGTTAAAAACGATACGGCCTGCGACTTCTTCAAGCTCAGGCAGCAGACGTTTCGCCAGTGGATAATCGGCTTCATCAGCGTGAATGGTGGCTGTTAAGCTACCAGCGAGTTCTTGGCTCAATGCGATCATCTCTTCGCCGGTTTCACAAATCACCACGACGGATTGTGGGCCAAAGATCTCTTCTTGCCATTGAGGATTATTGCGCCATGCTTCACTCGTGGTTTCGAATAGTTTGGATGGAACGCCCTGATCTGGTGTCGATTGTGTGAGAGATAAGCCTTTTTGCTGAGCACGTTTTTCACTTTGTTCTAGGTAGTTTCGTTTGATTCCAGAAGTCAGCATTGTTTGACCTTGATGATTTTCAATGCCTTGGCGAACGGCATTCAAAAACTGCGAACTGTTCTCTCCTTTCTCAACAAAGACGACTGCGGGTTTGGTGCAGAATTGACCACAGCCCATATTCATTGAGAGTAAGTACTCCTCAGCGAGTGTTTGGTGCTGGTTCTTCATACGACCCGGTAAGATAAACACAGGGTTAGATGCACCAAGCTCACCAAAAAAAGGAATCGGTTCAGGGCGCTGTTGAGCTAAGTCAAACAGTGTGCGCCCTCCGTGGATCGAGCCAGTAAAACCGACCGCTTTGATCATAGGATGCTTAACTACCGCTTGCCCAAGCTCATGACTTGTTCCTTGCAGCAAGGTGAAAATCGCCTGAGGAAGCGCTTGGTTTTTTAGAGCCTTGGCAATGCATTTTGCCACTATGTCACTTGTACCTGGATGAGCCGGATGCCCTTTAACCACAACAGGACAACCTGCTGCTAGTGCGGATGCCGTATCGCCTCCCGCAGTCGAAAAGGCGAGCGGAAAGTTAGAAGCACCGAATACCGCGACAGGGCCAAGAGCAATGTTTTGACGGCGAATATCGGGTTTAGGTAATGGCTCTCTTTGTGGGTTGGCGCTATCAAAAATGGCTTCTTGCCAAAGACCGCCCAATACCACAGAGGCAAACAAACGCAGCTGCGCAGTTGTGCGGCTTAGCTCTCCGTTAAGTCTTGCCTCTGGTAGCGCAGACTCAAGTTTGGCTCTAGCAACGATCGCTTCACGAGCTTCTTCTAGGGAGTCTGCGATAGCGTGAAGTAAATCGTGGCGCTGCTGTGGCGTGGTTTGACGATAGGCTTTGGCAACTTCATTGGCTGCGGCGGCCGCAAGATCGACATTTTGTTCATTGTGCTGGGGGAACTGCCCCGTAAGCTCCTGCTCGGTGGCAGGGTTGATAGCAGCAAACTTCATTGTGGTTTCCATGTTCTTTCCTTGGGTTGGGCTATTTTAATTCGAAGCCAAATGCGTAAGGGTCATCATCATCGACCCAAATGGTGTTGTGCCCAGTCACCTGAGCCCAGCCTTCAATACTTGGTAGGATGGCGGCTTTGCCGTTTACTTCTGTCACGCCTTCAATTCGGCCAGTGAAAAGACTGCCGATAATGCTTTCATGAACAAAGTCTTCATCCTGTTTGAGCTTGCCTTTCGCGTGCCACTGCGCCATACGAGCGCTGGTGCCGGTGCCGCATGGTGAACGATCGAGAGCTTTTTCACCGTAGAAAACCGCGTTTTTGGCAGTCGATTCCGGCTTGGTTGGCGTACCTGTCCAGAGCACATGAGAAACCCCGCAGACGGTAGGATCGTTTGGGTGAACACACTCAACAGCGTTAGAGACGGCCTCTCTAACTCGTGGACTTAGCATTAAGATTTCGTCGGAAGAGTAGTGCTCAAGCCCTAGGTAATTTTCTTGAGGATCAACAATGACGTAGTAGTTTCCGCCATAAGAGACATCGACAGTGATCTCTCCTAACCCTTCAACATCAACAGTGACATCCTGATGAGCGAGGTAAGCCGGAACGTTGAAGATCTTTACTGACGTGATTTTTTCGCCATCGCGCTGGTAATGAACTTCGATTTGACCGGCTGGAACGTCAAGGATCAAACGGCCTTCTTCTTTTGGCGTCACTAATTTATGTTCTAAAGCCGAGGTGACAGTACCAATTGTACCGTGACCACACATGGGTAAGCAGCCACTCGTCTCAATAAACAGGATCGAAGCGTCTGCGTTGTCACTGCAAGGCGGCAGTACCACAGATCCAGACATCATGGCGTGGCCACGGGGTTCGAACATCAATGCCTGACGGATCCAGTCATAGTGTTCTAGAAAGAACTGGCGCTTGGCACTCATGGTATCGCCTTGTAATGGGGGGACACCTCCCGCCACCAAACGGACTGGATTTCCACAGGTATGCGCATCGATACAGAAGAAGGTTCCTTGTCTCATTTCTCGCTCCTTGAATAGGAAATGGGTTGAACTGAATGAGATGGATGTTATCGTGTTGTTAAGTATATTTTATACAATTTTGTTTTGGAAACGTGATAAGGAGCAGAAATAAATGGAGAGACAATTATCTTCAACTGGCCAAAATATCGCCGTGATTGGTGGTGGGATAGTAGGCCTATGCATCGCATTAAAACTGCAATTGAGTGGCGAGAATGTCACCGTTTTTGATAAGCGAGGTGCAGGTGAAGGGTGCTCAAAAGGTAACGCAGGCCACTTTGCTACAGAACAAGTTTTCCCTTTAGCGACGCCAGCTTTATTACCTCAACTGCCTAAGATGCTCCTATCCTCAAACAGCCCGGTTTCGATTCGATTTCAAGATATTCATAAAACCCTAGGTTGGATGATTCAGTTCTTATCAAAAGCGAGAAAAAAACCAACGGAGCATGCCACATCTGCGTTAACCAATTTGAATCAGCATGCGATGTCGAGTTGGTATCAGTTACTTGAAAAAGTGAATTTGTCGCACTTGATTGTGATGGATGGTTCGTTGCTGACGTTTGAAAGTGATGAGAGTTTTAAAGCCTATAGTGAGACTTTGTATCAACTGGAAAAACAAGGTGTCAGCTATGAGGTCTGGGGGCAAAAGTTGATTCAATTACGCGTGCCAAACTTATCGCATACGGTGAAGCATGGAGTATTCTTTTCAGAAACAGGGCATAGCCTAAACCCTTACAATATCTGCCTTGAAATGAAATTTGCGTTTGAGCGTCTCGGCGGGGAATGGCGAAAAGAGCAAGTGGAAAACGTGATGTTGAATAACGGAGCTGAGCTTATTACAGATGGTAGGCATAGGAGGTTCGATAAGGTGATTGTTGCAACGGGCGCAGAGTCTTCGCCTTTGATAAAGCGCATTACTGGCATCAAAGTTCCTCTTCAAGCAGAGCGAGGTTACCATTTAATGCTCCCTGATTTAGCCGATTCTTTGCCGTTTCCCGTTAGCTCAGCAGATCGAAAATTTATCATGACGCCAATGCAAGGTGGTTTGAGATTAGCCGGGACGGTGGAGTACGCCGACCTCGAATCTCCGCCAAATATGAAGCGCGCAGAGATGCTAAAAAGACTCGCAAAAGGACTCTTGTCTGATGATTGCAAACTTGAAAATAGTGGTGAAAAGTGGATGGGGAATCGTCCCTCGTTACCCGATTCATTACCTGTTATTGACAGTTATTCGCAAGGTAAAGTCTTGTTCGCCTTTGGTCATCAGCATCTTGGATTAACACAAGCAGCAGTGACCGCAGATATTGTGAGCCAACTCCATTATGAGCAGAAACCAGCGATCGATATCTCACCATTTCAATTAAGTCGTTTTGGTTAAAAAATTTAAAATTAAATATTGTATAAAATATACCGCCGTATTATGTTAATTAAAAGTTAATCAAATTTGGTGCCTAACAGCAGTATCCAGGCGTCCACAAAACTCAAAGTGAGATAACAAAAAGGAGCAAACACATGTCAAGAAAGACATTTACACCATTAGCACTTTTGATTTCTGGAATGCTGTTAGGGACAACTGGCGCTGCAAACGCTGAAGACAAACTAACCGTTGTGTCGTGGGGCGGAGCGTTTACCCATAGTCAGGTAGAGGCTTACCACAAGCCTTTCATCGAAAAAACGGGTGTTGAGTTGGTTTCAGAAGATTTCAGTGGTGGTCTTGCGGAGATCAAAGCGCAAGTAGAAGCAAATAACGTTCGCTGGGATCTCGTCTCATTGGACAAGCCAGATATCGTGCGCGGTTGTGCTGAAGGATTGCTAGAGGTCGTGGATCCATCGATCCTTCCTGCCGGTGACGATGGAACGCCTGCAGAAAAAGATTTCATTCCCGGTGCGATTCATGAGTGTGCAGTGAACTCCATCGTTGTTTCTACGGTACTGACCATTAATGAAGATGCCTTTAAAGACAAAGCGCAGCCAAGCCAGCTCACTGATCTCTTTGATCTTGCCCAGTACCCGGGTCGCCGTGCGTTGCAAAAAATGCCACAAGGTAACTTAGAGTGGGCTTTGATTGCTGATGGCGTTGCACCAGACAAAGTCTACGAGACACTTGAAACGACAGAGGGTAGAGCAAGAGCATTTGCCAAGCTTGATACGATTAAACCTCAAGTGGTTTGGTGGACAACGGGAGCTCAGCCACCGCAAATGCTAGCAGATAAGGAAGTGGTGATGGCGTCTGCTTTTAATGGGCGTATTCATAGTGCGACGAGCGAAGAAGGCCAGCCATTTAAAATCATTTGGGATCATCAACTTGGTTATATGAATGGTTGGGCGATTCCTAAAGGGAGCCCAAATACTAAGCTAGCACTTGAGTTTATTAAGTTCTCATCTGGTACTAAGCCGCTGGCTGAGCAGGCGAAGTATGTGGCTTATGGCCCAACGCGTAAGTCCTCTTCGGCGCAAATTAGCCAAGAAATTTTAGATAGCTTACCAACTGCACCGAACAACTTTAAAACGGCTTTTCTAATCGACGATGAGTGGTGGTCAGATTACGCCGATGAGTTAAATGAAGAGTTCAATACTTGGTTGTTGAACTAAATAGTCGCCATTAACGAGGCGGCTAATGTCGCCTCTTAAAAAGGAAAGTCCCATGATAAATCTTGATGCTCAGCAAATCGTTAACTGCTTAACTATGAAAGGCCTGATCCAATCCATGCGTCAAACCTATCAGCAGCAAGCAACGATTCCTCAGCGCCGAGTCATGTCTCTACAGGAAGATAAATATGATGCCTTTGCTCTGCTGCCGGCTTGGAATGAATCTTTAATTACTGTAAAGGCATTCACTTACTTTCCTGATAACCATCTGGAAGGTCGCGACAGCTTGGCATCAAAAATCTTAGCGTTCGATCGAACCAACGGTGAACCACTGGCTTTACTTGATGGCAAGGTTATGACTTTTTGGCGTACTGCCGCAGCCTCAGCGTTGGCAGCGAATTACTTAGCAAGAGAGCAGGCAAGCACATTACTTATCTGTGGGACGGGAAATCTGGCTCATTATATGGCTTGGGCATACGCAGCCGTAAGACCGTTAAAGAGGGTGATCGTTTGGGGGCGAGATAGTGAAAAAGCTCGCGCCACTGCGGATAAGATCGTGACAGGCCAAGAGTACCAAGCGCTGACTCCAAGTGCACAGTACAGTGTCGAAGTGGCTGAAAGCGTGGATTCTGTCTTGCCTGAAATCGATATGATTACTTGCGTGACAGGATCTGCGACACCGTTATTTGATGCTCGTAATATTCGCCCGGGTACACATATCGATCTGATTGGTAATCATGATCAGGATAAACGAGAGTGTGATTCTCTCAGTGTTGAACGCTCTCGTGTGTTTGTGGATAGCCGAGTTAATGTGTTAGCGGAAGCTGGAGATCTTTTGATTCCCATTGCCGAAGGCGTGTTTCGCGAGCAAGACATTGAAGCTGAACTCGGTGAACTTTGCAGCGGCGAAAAAGTGGGCAGAATTACCGAGCAGGAAATCACACTCTACAAATCAGTCGGCAGTGCATTGGCAGATCTTGCCGCAACAAAATTTGTGTTAGAGCAACAACAAGTTCAATAGCTTTATGGGGTTACCCCAAAGTCGGATAGTCGTTTCTTCACGCCTATTAAAATTGCATACAATATACAAATGGAAGGTAAATAATGAAAGTAGATTGGAAAGGGGTATACCCAGCTGTAAGTACTCAATTTCGTAAAGATCAGACCATCGATTTAGACGCGACACAAACGGTGATTGATAACCAAATCAATGATGGTGTTAACGGTATTATCTGTTTAGGTACGGTAGGCGAAAACTGTGCCTTATACCCTCAAGAGAAACGTGAAGTACTGGCTGCTGCACAAGAAGTGGTTGCCGGCCGAGTCCCATTGATTGCAGGCACGGCAGAGTCGATTACCACAGCGTCGATTGACTACATGCAAGATGCGCAAAAAATTGGAATCGATGGTTGTATGGTCATGCCTGCCATGGTTTACCGTACCTCTGATAGCGAAACGGTCGATTATTACCGCACGCTAGCGCAAGCAACACCCGATATGCCAATCATGATCTACAACAACCCTGTCTCTTATGGCGTTGATGTGAGCCTTGAGATGATGGCTGAACTGGCTGAGTTTGAAAGCATTGTTGCTGTGAAAGAGTCAACCACGGATACGCGCCGTATTACTGAACTCTACAACCGTTTTGATGATCGCTTTACTGTGTTCAGTGGCGTGGATGACATTGCATTAGAGTCTCTAATGTTAGGTGCGACAGGTTGGATCTCTGGTCTAACAAATGCGTTTCCAGCGGAGTCGGTTGCTATCTACAAACTGGCAAGCCAAGGCCGTTATGCCGAGGCGCTTGAAATCTATCGTTGGTTCTTGCCACTTCTTCGTCTCGATACTATTCCAACCTTGGTTCAGTGCATCAAGCTTGCGGAGCAGGTTTGTGGCCGCGGTAGCGAACAGGTTCGCGCTCCTCGTCAAAATCTTAAAGGCGAAGAGCGTGCACGCGTGATTGCAATGGTTGAGCATGCGATTGCCACTCGCCCAGATTTAACTAAATACAACCTATAACAGTTTGGGTAAAACAACCTGAATGTGGGCAGGGGAGACCTTGCCCTCAATCCATCTATGTAAGCAGCTTATTAAGCCGTTGGGCTCTTTACCTATCTGGATTGATTGACCACTTTTGTCGAAAAGGGAAGATCATGACAACACCACAAGAATACGTAAGCTTTCAACATGTCCAGAAAACCTATGATGGGGAAAATCTGGTAGTAAAAGACTTTAACTTGGATATCAAACCCGGTGAATTCGTTACCATGTTAGGTCCATCGGGCTCTGGAAAAACCACCTGCTTAATGATGCTGGCAGGTTTTGAAACCGCAACTGGCGGTGAGATTTTCATTGATGGCACCCCAGTGAACAACCTAGCGCCACATAAGCGCGATATCGGCATGGTGTTTCAAAACTACGCGTTATTCCCTCATATGACGATAGCAGAGAACCTCGCTTTTCCGCTCAAGGTACGCAAGCTTTCAGCGCATAAAGTGAATGAGAAAGTCGAGTCGGCGCTTAACATGGTTGAGCTAGAGCATGTGGCCAATCGTTACCCAAAACAGCTTTCTGGTGGTCAGCAGCAACGCGTGGCTCTGGCAAGGGCACTCGTTTTTGAACCTAAGCTAGTGTTAATGGATGAGCCTCTTGGTGCGCTTGATAAGCAGCTACGTGAACAGATGCAATTAGAGATTAAGCATTTACATGAAAAGTTGGGCATCACCATCTTGTATGTTACCCATGATCAAGATGAGGCGTTGACCATGTCAGATCGCATTGCGGTATTTAATAATGGTGCAGTCCAACAGCTTGCTTCCCCTACCGATCTCTATGAATCACCGAGTAACGCTTTTGTCGCGCAATTTATTGGCGAGAATAATCAGTTGATGGGTGAAGTGATTGAAATAGAAGCCAAGAAGCGTTGTACAGTCAAAGTCGGTAAGCAGCAGATTTTGGCGAGACCAGTTAGCGTAGAACGCGCCGGTGAGCAAACCTTATTGTCGATTCGCCCTGAGAAAATCATGGTCGTGCAAGAAGATGATTGGTATGAAAATCAAGTGACGGGGATTCTCAAGGAGCTTATCTACCACGGCGATCACCACAGGCTGGTTGTCCAGATAGATGGCGTTGGCGAGTTGGTGGTGAAAGTGACGAATGGCAGTCATTCATCGCGTGAGTTTGAAGTGGGCGGATCGCTGACGGTTGGTTGGCGCAGCGAAGATTGCCACGCACTAGATTGCCCGAATCATGCTGAGCAACAGGGAGAAGCAGCATGAGTAGAGAACTTACCGAATTAGACTCAGTGGTTACGCTTCAAAAAGAGCTGTCTAAGTCAAAAGGTAGCTTAAAATCTCAGCTGCAACGCGCAGAACGTCAAAAGCAGATTCGCTCCCTGTTATTAATTTTCCCTTTAGTCTGTTTTATTTGTGTCACGTTTGCTTTTCCGATTATCGAGATGCTCTATCGAAGTGTGGATAATCAGTCTGTCCCGAAAGGTTTTCCTAACACCACACAAGTGATGAAGCAATGGGACTATGAGGGCTTACCGAGTATGGCGATTCAACAAGTGTTTATGGCGGAGCTTCGTGAACGATACGCGGATAAAACGCTGCCAAAGCTTGCCAATCGTATCAACATTGAAGTCTCGGGAATGCGTAGCTTGTTGATGAAAACAGGGCGAAAACTCAATAAAACCAATGCGCTTCCCGTCAATCATCAGGAGCTAATAAAGCTAGATAAACGCTGGGCTAAGCCGCGCTATTGGGCTGCAATCAAGACGCTAAGTGCTCCTTATACCTTGAGCTATTATCTAGCCGCACTTGATATGCGGTATGACGAGCAAGGCAATATTACTCAGCAGCCGGAAACAAGGCAGGTGTATGTTGACTTGTTCACTAAGACATTTGGTATGTCATTGGCGATCACTCTCATCTGTTTGGTGATGGCCTATCCGGTTGCATACTTACTCGCGAATCTACCTGATAAAAAAGCCAATCTGCTACTGATTGTGGTTTTGCTGCCGTTTTGGACTTCACTCTTGGTTCGAACGACATCTTGGATTGTATTGCTGCAAAACCAGGGGGTTATTAATGACCTTTTAATTTGGTCTGGTGTGACGACTGAGCGATTAGCCATGGTCCACAACACATTTGGCACGATAGTCGCGATGGTCCATATCTTGTTGCCTTTTATGATTTTGCCGCTGTATAGCGTAATGAAAGGCATTAGCCCAACCTACTTTCGCGCCGCTCGTTCACTGGGTGCCACCCCCTCAATTGCGTTTATTAAGGTGTATATGCCGTTGACCATGCCGGGCGTCGGCGCTGGTGCGTTATTGACCTTTATTCTCTCGATTGGTTTCTACATCACGCCAGCGTTGGTAGGTGGTCGCAGCGGACAAATGATCTCCAATATGATTGCTTATCACATGCAGACATCGCTGAACTGGGGAATGGCTGCAGCACTCGGAGGCTTGTTGCTTGCTGTGGTTCTGGCGCTGTTTTATCTCTTCAATCGCATCGTTGGCATCAATAACATCAAGGTAGGAGGTTAATCATGGCATTACCGAGCTATTGCAATACACGAGAACGTATTGGCTACTATGGTTATTTGGGCTTTTGTACCTTAGTTTTTCTATTTTTAATTGCTCCAATTTTGATCATTGTACCGCTCTCGTTTAATGCGACGCCGTACTTTACCTTCACCGAAGGTATGTTGAGCTTAGACCCTGAGGCATATTCGATTCGTTGGTATAGCGATATGTTTTCAAGTAATCAGTGGGTTAATGCGCTTAAGAACAGTACCTTAATTGCCCTGTCTGCCACCATTGTTGCGACGGTTTTAGGTACGCTCGCAGCAATGGGATTAGCGGCGAACAATGTCCCTTTTCGTAATACGATTATGGCATTTTTAATTTCGCCGATGATTGTGCCTGTGATTATCTCCGCGGCGGCAATGTACTTCTTTTACACTCGCTTAGACCTCTCCCAGACCTTTATTGGAATTGTACTTGCGCATGCGGCATTAGGTACGCCTTTTGTGGTGATTACAGTGACTGCAACTTTGAGTGGTTTCGATCATAGCCTAGTTCGCGCCGCATACAGCTTGGGTGCCAACCCCATTTATACATTCCGTCATGTAACTTTCCCATTGATTCGACCAGGGATGATTTCAGGTGGATTGTTTGCTTTTGGTACTTCATTTGATGAAGTGGTGGTTGCCTTATTCATTACTGGCGTAGAGCAGCGAACAGTGCCAAGGCAGATGTGGTCGGGCATTCGTGAGCAAATCAGCCCAACCATTTTAGCCGTTGCGAGCATGTTGATATTGATGTCGGTGTTGTTGCTGCTCACGCTAGAAATGCTGCGCAGACGCAATGCGCGCATAAGAGGTATCCGCGAATAACGTATTTCCATTTGTTGGGCTTCAGTAAGATCAGTGTCCAGGTATCGTAGGCTATCCCCTTCATACTTGAAGCCGCAGCTTTGTTAACTGCGCCAATTTAGCCCTAATCACATAGAACACCTATGCTCATAGGGCTAAATTGGCTTGTTGCCGCGCTGTAACTCCAATTATCTTGGGTATACAACTCCCGGTCTTACTTTTCCATCGCGCTTCGTGATTTGTCCGAAGCGTTTTTTTGTTTGCTACCAAGGCAATCTCTCTCCGTTGTAAGCAATGAAACTGCCATTATCACAAGGCTTTAGCGTATCGAGCATATTGATCAAATCCTTAGCCACTCGTTCTGGAGAAAACAGTTTTCCATCAGGCACATTTTTCTGAAAAGGCTTAGACAATGGTGTGTCTGTCGTTCCGGGGTGAAGAGCGACGACTGCGCAGTTGGGCATGATTCTCGACCACTCAATACTGATGTTTTTGATTGCCATATTGAGGGCCGATTTCGATGCGCGATAGCTGTACCATCCGCCAAGTTGGTTATCTGTAATACTGCCAACTTTGGCTGAAATGGTCGCAAATCTAGCAGCACTAGACGCTTTGAGTTGGGTTTGGAAGTGTTTTGCTAACAATAGGCTAGGCAGGGTATTGATAGAAATATTCTGATGGAAGAAGTGAGGATCGATAGACTGTAAGTTCTTTTCTGGCTGTTGATCTTTGGTGTGCAGCATTCCCACGCAGTTGACTAGCCAATCGAGCTTCTCCATCGAACGAGAGAGCTCATGTATGCTCGCTTCTTGGGTCACATCTAATGAGTACCAATGTAGGTTGGGCTCTGTTGCTTCCGGCTTTTCTGTTCGGTAGGTAGCATGAATGATGGCTTGGGGAAAATATTTACAGAGCCGCTTTGCCATCGCAAGGCCGATTGCTCCGCTTGCTCCGATTACAAGAATATTCATTACAGTTCCTCTATATGGGATAAGTGATGTTCTGCAGTGGTTAAAATGGCGTCTTGCGCTTCTGCTGTCATCCGATCCCAATTGCGATAAATCATGCCGATACGCGGAAGTTTACCAATGTGTTCCCTATTGGTGTGCATGAAATGCCAGTACAAGCTATTTAATGGGCAGGATGAAGGGCCGCTCTTTAGCTGAACTTTAAAAGTGCATGTTTTGCAGTAGTCACTCATGCGATTGATATAGGCACCGCTGGCGGCATAAGGCTTGGTGCCGACAATCCCACCATCTGCGAAAAGAGCCATACCGCGCGTGTTGGGCATTTCAACCCACTCGATGGCATCGATATAAATCCCGAGATACCAAGCCTCTACCTCGTCAGGGTTGAGTCCGCTCAATAAAGCAAAATTACCAGTCACCATCAACCGTTGGATGTGGTGTGTATAGGAAAATTCTAACGATTGGCCGATGGCATGTTTCATACAATTCATACGGGTTTTGCCACTCCAGAAGTAGTGGGGCAGAGGGCGCTGAGCGTCAAAGAAGTTCAGTGATTGATAGCTGGGCATATTGGCCCAATAGACGCCTCTAATGTATTCCCTCCAGCCAATAACTTGGCGAACAAATCCTTCGATTTGGGCAAGAGAGATGTTGCCATTGGAATGCTGATAAGCGGAGACAGCGGCGTCGACCACTTCTTTTGGAGAGAGTATTTTTGTATTGAGAGCAAAGGAAATTCGGCTGTGGTATAGGCTCCACCTTGCGTCATGATTTTCGGTCATCGCATCTTGAAAGAAGCCAAACAGTGGCAAACAATGCTGGCAGAAATGCGCCAATAGCGTTAAAGCTTGATTGCGATTAACGGGCCATAGTAACCGGTGCTCTGATATTCCAATATTCTCTATCTCGTGGCGCTTTAGCCGGTCGATAATCGCTGTCACATCGTTAGCAAACATCAATGGGCGAGGGATATTTTCAAGATCTTGTGGCTTGAACGCGTTGCGATTGTTGGCATCTAGATTCCATTTCCCTCCTAAGGGCTTGTCACCGTCCAGAAGTAGGTTGAATCGTTTACGCATTTTTCGATAGAAAAACTTCATCAGAATATGTTTGCCTTTGGGGAAGAAGGTAGGGATTTCTTCATAAGGCAATAGAAAATGTTCAGTATCCGCTTGGTGAATTTCAATGCCGTCGAGTAGCAATGTCTCAAGTTGATTAACCAATCGCAGTTCATCGGGTCTTTGATACTCAAACCGCGTTGCTCCAGTTTGGTCGACAACATAAGTGATGAATGAGGTTAAATCGCTAAATTGTTTGGTCTGATCGAGGTCGTAATAGTCAACGTGATGACCAAGTTCTTTTAAATCGAGCGCGAAGCATTCCATCGCCGCAAAAAAAGCACAGTGTTTTTGGATGTGGTGGCGAGTATAAGAAGCTTCTTGATGAAGTTCAGCGATGATATATAGAACGTGTTTTTCTGGGTGCTGAAACCAAGAGTGACTTAAGTTAAGTTGGTCACCCAAGATAAGGCGTACAGTGGTAAATGGCATAAGAGAACTCGGTGAAGTTTACAACCAATACGCAGTGACGCTCTATAGAGATCAATAGGGGAGCTATTAATGGATAGCTGGTTTGAGCAAGGTGCCCCTTATTATTGAAACTGGTTGCGGAACTGAGTTGGTGTCATCTCTTTCACCGTTTTGAACTGGCGGTTAAAGTTTGAGAGGTTTTGAAATCCGGTGTTTTCTGCCACTAAAGCAATGGGTTGTGAAGTGTTAACCAATAGCTCACACGCTTTACCAATTCTAAATTGCTTTAAGTGGTCGGAAAAACTCATCCCATAATGCTTTTCAAATAGGCGGTAGGCCGAGCTTTCACTCATATGGAGGCTACGACTTAAATCAGAGATTCGAATGATGTTGGCATAGTTGGACTCAATGTAACGTGTGGCGAGCTGGACTTTTTGGTGAGCCTCTTGGTTTCCTGAAAGTTGGCTGATGCGATACGGTGAGTGTGAGAGACGCTGTGAATCAGGATCGTTAGCAATCAAAAGCAGTACTTCAATCACTCGAATTGCCTGATATTGTCGGTCTAGTAACTCTACGCCTTCAAGAAGCCGAGCGACTTTTTCTGAGATTGCGTCGCTAAACATTAGCCCGTAGGCGGAGTTTTCCAGTAAACGTTTGATGTTACGTGCTTCTGGAATTGTAGCTTGAAGCTTTTCTATCCAATGATGTTTAAACCAGACGATGACAGAGTGATGGGGCTTTTCTTCAGAACCGTTGAGCTGACCGGTAATCATATGAGGCAAACCTGGCCCGTATAGCAGCATTGTGTTGTGATGGATAGGGCCAATGGCATCCCCCGCGAAGTAATTACCATTAAAGACCCTGGACGGATCACGATAGAGGACCAATTCGTATTCTGTGTGATAGTGCCATGAACAAGAAAACTCTTCTTTTTTAACCCGACAGTGATATTCACGCACAATCCAATCGCTGCTCGGGGCATTTATGACATTTTCTATATACGGCTTCATCGCGATCCTCCATCTATTCGTCTACAGGCTAATGCAATTGTTGCTTTTCTGTCAAAGAGGTTTGTTATGTTGACGGATTAGTATTAGAGGTAGCTCGAATACTATCAATGTAGAGGCATATCTTTGATTAGACTGTAGCCTCAACACACACTCACATCTAACTCAAAGGAGCCCCCCATATGTTGAAAGATAAAACGGCGATATTGTTCATTGCTACAGCGTTTGTCACAGGCTTGTGTGGGGCCTTTTTTTACCCTTTATCGAGTTTGTTTATTGTCGAAGAGTTAGGTGCCTCACCAATGATGTTGAGCCTGTATATGGTGATGGCTGTGGTGAGTGCGGTGGTTGTTTCGCAACTGCTTGCTCGTCAATCGGATAGAAATTGGAAGCGAAAAACCATCTTGTTGGTGGCACTCACTTGCTACTTCATTACGGTGTCCAGTTTTATTGTTGTTCGAGATTATTGGATAGCAATTACGATAGCGACCTTGTTTGGTAGTGTGAGCGGCGCGGCATTTGGTCAGTTGTTTGCGCTTGGGCGTGAATATGGTGACCGCTACGTGGAAGACAGCACGACGTTTCTCTCGACGATGCGTGCAGGTATCGCGATTGCGTGGGTATTTGGTCCGCCGTTGGCATTTATGCTCAAAGCCAGCTTCGGATACAACGCCTCGTTTGGAGTATCGGCGACGATTGTTGGCCTATCAATTATTGTCATTGCAAAGTATCTTCCTGATGGTGTCACTAAAGCATCTGAAGCAGAGCAAGAGGCTGAAATTGAAGCAAAGGGCTCGCATCCTAATGGCTTGATAGCGCTTTATTGTTTGGTTGTCGTGTTTGCCTTTGCTGCAAACAATCTCTACATCACCAGTATGCCGCTGTATCTTTCACAAGAGCTGCAAGTGAATCCAAATTGGTTGGGCTTACTGTTTGGTGCAGGTGCTTTATGCGAGATCCCAATCATGTTGAGCGCAGGAAAGCTGGCCGAGAAGATTGGCACGATCAAATTACTGATGCTTGGAATTTTAAGTGGGATAATTTTTTACTTGGTGATGCTGACAAGCACTAGCTTCGCTTCGATGTTGGCGGCTCAGTTGCTGAATGGCTTCTTTATTGGCGTCTGTGCGACTTTGGGTATGGTTGTGCTACAAGATATGATGAAGCACCGATTAGGAACCGCTTCGACTTTATTCTCAAACATGCTTAATGTCAGCATGCTGGTGGCTAGCCTGTCTGTTGGGGTAGTGGCACAAATGTTTGACTACTACAGTACACTTTATGTTTCTTTTGCTGGTTCAGTTGCCGCACTGACTTTACTTGGTCTATTTTCGATACTGGAAGGCAAGCATCGTCAGCAGAACAGCACGCCGGTGACGGCTTAAACAGAGTTCCTTACGACAGTGAGCTTTGGCCAAAGGGTGAGCCAGTTTTTACTTGCCACCCTTTGGTCAAAGACGCTGATTTCTCGTTTAGGGTTATGCGTGACTTGCAAGTTAAACAGCGATTCTAGGCCGAACGGCGCGAGACACTCTAAGTTCCCATCCCCGTTAATCTTTACGGCAACGGCGGTTTCTTTTTCCGGCCAGTGGCTCATGGCATGGTTCACGTTGGTATAGGGTTTGTCGCCATTTCTTACGTGCATGATTGCTTGATTTCGTACTTGCCAATTGACATTGGGTCGCAGCGCTTTGAGCTGTTTTTCATAATCTAGATTGGCCGCTGAATTAGATTCTGCAGGATCAAAGTAAATAACATCAATATCATTCAATGGCGTCGATGTTTGTTTTCCATGCAGATGATCCCAGACAAGGTTACGAACAAAACCAGCCGAAACATAACATTGGGGAAGCGCCAGGTTACGTGTGATATTCAATAAATCGACACGCTGATCATCTTGTTTTATCAGAGAAAAGATTTGTTCGGTGCGAGACATTTAAATTCCTAAACCAGCAGCGACATTTAAGAGTTAGCAGCCAGTCTATCTTTCTGCAAAGCGAACAACCAGTCGTGTTGAAGATTAACCTGATTGTTTTTATGTTTTCTCCTCTTCGATTGGTGCATTAAGTGGCAGTTGTAATACAAAACAAGTGCCATGGCCGATTTCACTTTTGACGCTAATGTCGCCTCCAAGTAGCCCAGTCACTAAGTTATAGACGATGTTTAACCCAAGCCCCGAGCCTCCTTGGCCTAAGCGAGTTGTAAAGAAGGGGTCAAAGATTTTGTTCAGATGATCTTTATCTATGCCTTGGCCATTATCGGTAATGGTGAGCATTGCTTGTTGGTCTTGTAAAAAACCTTCGATATGAATGACTTTCTGCTCTTGATCTGAGAAGGCATGAACCAGTGCATTTGAGAGCAGATTCATTAAGACTTGAGTAAGGGGCCCTGGGTAGCTATTCATGTAAATATTAGTCTCGCACTTATCTTTTAAGGTTATGCCATTTAGGGTCAGGTTGGGTGACATAGTGATACGCAGTTCATGAAGGATTTCACTGAGATCGAAAGTGCGGCGCTGGTAGCTGGATTGATCAACGGCTACTTGCTTGAAGCTTGAAATAAGTTCGCCTGCGCGGCGTAAGTTACGCTCAATGCTGTCAGCGGATTCACTGCTTTGTTCAATGTACTCATCAAGCACTGAACGGCGCAATCCTTCTCTGGTTGATTTCACAAACCGATCGTTGCACTCTTTTAAGCTACTGGCGACTACAATGGCGTTGCCTATTGGGGTATTGAGTTCATGTGCTACACCTGCGACTAAAGAGCCAAGTCCGGAAAGCTTCTCTGACCGAACCAATTCTTCTTGAGTTGCCTCCAGCACTTCCATTGCATCTTTGAGCTCTTGAGTTCGTTCGTCAACGCGCTGTTCTAATTCATGAGTTTGTTTCTCGATGGTTTCTAGATAGGTTCGTCTATCTCGCTCGGTGTCTGCTGCACGTTGAAACCAATAGCGCCATCGAGATGGGATATTTGGTAGTGTTATTTTGGTTTTATGGGGCAGTTCGTCGACAAATTGAGCCAGTCTTAAGGCGGGTTGGCTAAATTGCCAATGTTGATAGAGAACCACGCATAACAACAATAGCGTAAAGGCGGTAGCCATGACTAAGTTGGGTAATATTGTGCTAACAATGTGTGAGCGAAGCTGAGTGTTAGTTATTTCAAGGACAAGTCTCCAAGGGGTGTGTGGAAGTGGATATGACACCCAGTAACCTTGTGGTGTTGTGAGTATTTGACTTAATTCAGAGTTGTGGGCCTCACCAACGGAAATCAACGATAATACAGAGTCTTGAACAACACTTTCACTTTTGCCTTGTAATGTCCCTGCGCTGTCACCAATGACGAGTCCGTTTTCATCGACAATCGCGAGACGAGCATGCTCCAACGGTCTATCTGTTATGATTTTGTCGAGCACTTTAAGGGTAATATCCGTACCCACAGCACCGATGAACTTTTCTTGGTGATAGATAGGAGCCAACAACGAAATCATCATACCTTTGCCGCCAGCGTCCATATAAGGTGTTGTCCATACTTTTTCTTTGCTGGGGTTAGCTTTTGGATTGATCAATTCTAAAGGAAAGGTCCCGCCCGCTTCATAAATGACATTGAGAGCATCATCCATGTTATTGCTTTGAGTCGCTGCGAGAATATCTGTAGCGCTTAGCCAAGGGTAAATATAGGTAATGACTTGGTTTGCATCGTAGTAATAGCTCCATTGGAAATCATCGTGTTGTTGATGAGTTGACGTCACCTCTGGAAGCATAGTGAGCAGTGCTTTTATATCGAAAGAGTAATCTCTAGGATTGGAGCGAACATATAGTTGTCCTACTGTTTGTTGAATATCAGCGGGAAACTCTTGCCAAGGTGCGTTGGGTAAGGAGCCTTGCGCTTTTTGGTTAATAAAATCGAGGGCACTTTGATCTGGAATGAGCTCTGGGTAGTTGTACGCTGTTTCAAGGGCATTGCGCATACTATCAACGTGATTAAGCGAAACTGAGATGGTTTTATTGAGCGCTAACATGCTTTGAAGGCCTTGGTGGTACTGCTCTGTGACCACTTGGGTCCGAATTTGGCTGCTAAGGTAAAGAGTATTACCTAGCGTGAGTAATATGATCAGAAGTAGCGCCCCATAAATAATGGTTCTGTATCGACGGATTAAGGCTTTGGAGCTTAATTGTTCTGATTCGGTGCGATTAAGATCATTTGGCTCACTCATCAAGCTAGTATCCCTTTATTTGGTTGAATCCTGCTTACGATTAAAGAATGCAATAAACTCATCCATCTCCATGGCTTTAGCGAACAGCCACCCTTGCCCTTCTTCACAATGAAAAGCTTTGAGTTGTCTGTGTTGTATTTCGGTTTCTATACCCTCAGCAGTAATTTCCATCCCAAGAGTTTGACCAAGATTCACTATCATTTTGGCGATGGTGTCATCTTCATTCATAGCGTCTACAAAGATTCGATCTATCTTTAGCCTGGTTGCCGGTAATTTGTGCAAGAGGCTGAGAGATGAGAAACCTGTGCCGAAATCGTCAATGGCAATTTTGCATCCGAGGCAACGAACGTTGTTGAGCACGTTGCAAATATAGGGGAGGTTCTTAGCCGCAATGGTTTCTGTTATTTCGAGCTCAATTTGTGTTGCAGGTACATGATTAGATTTAATTGCGTTGTCGAGTACAGAGACAAAATTAGGCTCGTCCAATTGAGCAGGAGAAACATTGATTGCCATTGAGACATCAGAATACCCAGCCTCAATGAGTTGTTTGAACTGCTTACATGCTTGGTTGAGTACAAATGTACCAATGTTCACCATCATACCGGCTTGCTCTGCTAGAGGAATAAATTGGTCTGGCGGGATGAGGTTTCCTTGTTGGTTTCTCCAGCGGAGAAGTGCCTCTGCCCCAGAGAGTTTAAGTGATCCTAATTGGTATTTGGGTTGATACATTAGGAATAACTCTTGGTGATCTAGGGCTTCTTTAAGCTCGGTCAGTAACAGCATTCGATCTCGAGCGGATTGGCCCATGTCATGGGAGAAAAGCATGGCAGCACCACGATGGTGGACTTTGGCATACTTCAGGGCGACTTGAGCATCCTTGTAATGTTCTGAGAGATCATGTGAGTTAAGATCCAGATCGACGACACCAAAACTCGCCATGATCTTAAAAGGTTGGTTGTCGACCAAAAAGGTGGTTTCAAAAACATCGCAGATCCGATCTAAAACAATGTCTCGTTGATCTCCAACAATAGCAAAAACATCACTACCAACACGTGCGAGAAAACAATGTGGAAATGCGCTATTTAGACGAGCGGAGACGGCTTTTAGTAAGCCATCCCCTGATTTATGGCTAAAACTGTCATTAAATGCAGAGAAATCATCAATATCAATGAGCGCCAAGCGTGATGCCTCTGAATGGTTGAGTGGTGAGTAGCGATATCTAAGCAGGCTATTTAAATTAGGAACGTTGAGTAGTGGGTCAGTAAATGCTTGTTCTTTGAGTCGATTATAGAGAATGACGTTATCAAAGCCGACGGATATATTGGCGCAAAAGACTTCCAATAGATGCCGATCTGTATTGTCTAACTGACGATCAATATCGACATAGGCGGCCAAACCTCGACCTTGATCAGTAGAGAAGTAGAGGGTTAGCCCAGTCTCTAGCAAGCTGGTTCGGTTTTCTAAGCAGCGTAGTATTGATTCACGAATTTTGTGTGAATTGAGTTTTTCTAGTGGCGAATGAACAAATTGGCTATAACGGCCAGCTGCTGCAATGATTTGTGCACTAGAGTTATGGTGCTCATTGCTTTGTTGTACGCAAATAAGACCATCAGGTTCGATTTGCAAAATAGCACTGATTTGTTTTACGGCCCCTTCAGCAAACAGCCGCATACCGTGGAGATTAGCCAGTTCAGTGCTAGCTTTAACGACTTTCTCCAATCCTTGTCGCATGATCTGTTGGTTACGTATCTGTTTGTAGGCTCTTATTGCACTGGTCAATATGGTAAAAAGACGAATGCGTGTTAGTTCGGGCTTGGTTCGATAATCATTAATATCATAACGTTGTATTGTTTCCATTTCCGGAGCATAGCCGGGTTGGCCAGTGCGGAGAATGATTCGAATCGCGTAGAGGTTAAGCCTGTCTCGAATGGTTTCAACGAGTTCTAAGCCTGCGCTGTCTGTCTCCATGACTACGTCGAGCAGGATTACCCCAATATCAAGCTCGGTTTGTAGAGTGTGTTCTGCCTCTTTTGCCGAGTAAGCATGGAGAAGAGTGAGCGATCTATCCTCAACAATAAGATCTTTAAGTGCCAACTTTGTCGCTTGGTGGACGTCTACATCGTCATCCACGATGAGCACTTTCCAAGTACGGCTTGGAAGTATTGGCTCTGCGGTGTCTACAGAGTCTTCAATAATGGGCATCAGATCATCGTCTGAAATTGGCTCGTCGTGCATCACTCTCTCGTACGATGGTGTTACTTTAGTTTAAAAGTTTAGTCGTAGATTCAATGTAACGCGAAAGTAGGCCAGAAGAGTGTTGGAGGGAGGGGTTAATAAGAGTTTGAAAGTAAGCCAAACGTTTATACCCGTTTGGCTTAAAGGATATTACGCGAGTTTTAGGTCGAATTGCTGGCGGTATAGCACCATATCTTCAATCGTCAAAACAGGCATATTGTGCAGTTTACCAAAGGCGACGATTTCTGGCGTTTTGGCCATGCTACCATCTGGGTTGGTCACTTCACACAGTACACCAGCAGGTTGTAGGCCAGCCATTTGCATCAAATCAATCGTACCTTCAGTATGGCCGCGGCGAGTTAGCACGCCACCTTTACGAGCGCGAAGTGGGAATACATGACCCGGACGAGCAAGATCGCTCGGCTGAGCGGTAGGGTTAGCTGCGGTTTTGATGGTTGTGACTCGATCTTGTGCTGACACGCCAGTTGTAACGCCAACCTTTGCTTCAATAGAGACCGTAAAGGCCGTTTGATTTGCGCTGTTGTTGTTTGTCACCATTGGCGCAAGCTCAAGTTTGTCAGCTTGTTCTTCTGGTAAGCAAAGGCAAACAATACCGCTACATTCGCGGATCATTAGTGCCATTTGTTGTGTTGTTAGTGACTCGACCGAATAGATAATGTCACCTTCGTTTTCACGATCTTCATCATCTAAAAGTAAAACACCACGACCTTCTTTTAGTGCAAGAAGAGCGTTTTCAACACGAGTAATGGGTTCGCCAAATTCGGCAAGTTGTGAAGACTGATTCATGGTTATCTCCTAAATATCACCAGAATCAGGGCATACATGAGCACTGAGGTTTGATTGAACCTCAGCCAAAACGAAATGCACCACGCCCAATAGTTAGCGTGGTGTTGTTTCATTCTCTCTCATCCGGACTATAACCGTCGGCTCTGGCTTCTCACCAGATCTGCTGACCTCGACGTATCGAGCGCTCGCGGGCTTACCTTTCTAGAAAACCTAGACAATGGCACACCGCCGGTGGGGAATTTCGCCCCGCCCTGAGAATAAAATTAATTGTGCTTAAGTAGCTTGCTGATTGTAACGAGAATTATCTTCCAATTGAAGTCACCCTTATCACAACTCCAATATTAGTGAATGCTAACTCACCGCATTAGGCGTCAAACCGAGTAATTGAGTGTGAAATTTATGCATTATGGTGTTTATCTGAGCGATAAATTTCATAATAAATCTGCTCAGACCACTTTTTATAAATTTATGTAGATAATACAGCGCCTTATATTATTCATATGTTTTATGCATCATTTTTACTACGTAGAACCTGGTTATTTTTTGACATTTGAATGCATAAAAAATAACATTTGATTAACATTGCGCGCGGTAACATAGAATTATTGCAGCGTGTTGCACAATAAAAATGAAAAGAATAGCTATTCAAAAAAGAACTTACCCTAGGAGGGTCAAGGATGAATAAAAAGCACTGCTCTCTGCTGACAATATCTATATTGTTTGCGTGTAACGCTCAATCTGCTGGCTTCCAAGTCGCTGAGCATTCTGCTTCTGGCTTAGGCCGAGCATTTTCAGGTGAAGGTGCGGTGGCCGATAATGCCAGCGTTCTTGCACGTAACCCTGCTGCCATGACACTTTTCGAAAATACCACTTTTTCTGGCGCACTATCGATCGTTGACCCTGAGGTGAATGTTACTCAAACCAAAATTGGTGATGCGGATTTTAAGCAAAAATCGAGTGACGTAGCACCGATGCAATTTGTTCCAGCTGCGTATTTTATTAGTCCAATCAATGACCAATTCGCTTGGGGTTTTGCTTCATTTACGACATATGGAGTAGCAACGGATTACCCAGATGATATATACGCAGGGGACTTAGCTGGTAATACGTCATTATTATCTGTCAATTTGAACCCGAACATAGCCTATCGCGTAAACGAAAGTTTGAGCTTGGGCGCAGGTGTTAACTTGGTTTACGCGGAAGCTGAACTTGATCGACACCAAGGTGGTTTGCCATTAGGTGGTTCGCCTAGCGACAAAATTATTAGTATGACAGGGCATACCATTGGATTCGGTTGGAATGTCGGTGCGTCGTATGAGTTGGATGAGAGCAATCGCTTTGGTTTCGGTTATCGTTCGCCAGTAAACCTTGACTTCGATGACGGTGAGTTTACGGATCATTATGGTGGGGTCATTCTTGATCCCAGCAAAAACGAAACTAAAGGCCAGTTGAAGCTTACTCTACCGGCTATTTTAGAACTGTCTGCATTTCATCAGCTGAATGATCAGTGGGCTGTTCATTATGGCTGGCAGTGGACTCAGTGGAGTAGCTTTGAAGAGTTAAAAGCAACCAGTTCAGAGTGTAAAGACGGTGTTTGTTTTGAAAAAACCGAACATTATGAAAACAATCAACGCTGGTCTGTTGGCACAACGTATAACGTAAACAAAGAATGGACGCTTCGTGCGGGTTTAGCTTATGACGAGCAGGCTGGTGAAGCGACATTGAGTATTCCTGATAGTGACCGTTTTTGGTATTCAGCTGGTTTGACTTATTTATGGTCTGAAAACCTAAGTCTTGATGCTGGATTTACTCTAGTTCAGAGCAAGAGCGGTAGCTTTACTGAGACAGATGCGGCGGACAACAAGTTGACGTTTGAAGCAGAAGCCCTCGCGTTTCTTTCTGCTGTTCAGTTGAACTACACCTTTAAGTAGTATTAGGAGTACACATAATGAATACTAAATTTTCTCTCTCTCTTGTTTGCTCTGCACTACTATTAGCAGGTTGTGGTGATAATACTGATAGCAGTGGGGCAAGTACTGAACAGCCGTACACCAATGAAGCAATTAATGAAATGCTGTCTCGTAGTTCTAGTATTGATTTTACTTTACTAGGTGACAATGCAGCTGTGCCGCTACCCTCATTTTTGTTGCTTGATACCACCGACGGTACATTGAACATTCCTGTAACGGGAAGCTCCAAAGGTATAGACAACCCTCAAGTGGCAATGAGCGAGGCAGACGGTTGGAGTCCACAAATGCCATTTGTGATTGACTTGAACTTACCTGCTGGAGTGACGTTATTTGATGATACTGTCAGTGCGTCATCATCAGCTCGTAGCTCTTCATTAGTGAGCCTAAGTCTTACTGCGGGCATTCGTGTTGCGAAGGTTTCGATTGATCTTGCAACAAAAGAAATGACGAATTTTGAAGCCCTTACGCCGGGCATCGATTTTGTTGTTGTTCTTAGTGAAGATAAACGATCATTTAATATTGTGCCGACAAAAGGCCTAGATTCAGGTAGCGATTATATTTATGCATTAACTGATTCGATTAAAGATAGCAATGGAGAGCCTTTGGGCACTTCTAGCTCATATGCAATGTTGAAAACGACTGAATTTAAGCAATCCGGAGATCTAGCAACTCCTCAAGTTGTTATTCAAAATGCAGAGAATGCCTTTGCTGATAATGGTCAAGTCGCCAGTACAGATGACATTATATATTCGTCATGGTTTACGACCTCTTCTGCAGGTCAAGTGCTGTTAGGTACAAAAGCCGTCATTGCAGAAACGGCTTTACCAGATGTTTCTCCTTCAGATATTTGGTCTAGTAATATTGCTAATCCAAATGGTATTGAAGCCGATGTTCTCGATTCTATGTATCAAATCACCGTCGAGAGCAAAACCAGCTTCGGAGAAGCAGTGGCTAGTGACCCAACATTTATTAAAGATTTTGGTGCAGAAAATGCCGCATTGCTTCAGGGTGCTTATAATCTGAATTTTGATAATGAAGCGTTAGCATCGATTCAAGTGGTTAAAGGAACTGTCAAACTGCCATATTTCTTATCTGCTAAAACAGATAATGAAGAATGGAAAACAACGCCTTGGCGTAGCGCTATGCCGAGTGTGTTTAAGATACTGTCAGTGCTAAGCTCTGGTTCGGATGCTGATAAAGTTGCGATAGGTCAGCAGCTAGGGCTGTTGGGATTGACAGATTTACCAGCAGACTTGTATTTGCAGGAAAAACAAAAAACACTGATCGGGCAAAAATTGACACTGGCAGATGGCTCTCAGCTCGATCCAGAACGTATCATGACTAAATACAGTGCCGTGCCGCAGGTTCGTGCAGTTATGGACGTACCGTTTTTAATGTTTGTTCCGGAAGGGGCTGCGATTGGAGCTGATCTTCCTATTTTGCAATATCAACACGGTATTACTAGCGTCAAAGAAAGTGCATATGCTTTTGCCATGCAGCATATTGGTGTGGCCATGCAAGGTGCTGCTCCATTCAAGCCATATGCGATAATCGCAATTGATCAACCACTCCACGGTCAACGTGCTTTGAACGAGGATGCGAAAACGACAGAAATAAACCCAACGGTTTATATGAACCTAGAGTATTTACCGGTTGCTCGTGACAATATTCGTCAAAGTGCTATTGATGGCTTAGGTATGCGTTATGCGATTAACGGTACTATGGAATCGGCATTTGCTAATTTAGACAAAGCCAACGTATCGCTATTTGGTCACTCTATTGGAGCCATTACAGGGATTAGTTCTTACGCTGTAGGTAACACTCCTGTTTCACCTCTTGAAGGAAATATCTTTAAGTACACGAGTGCAACCTTGGCTAACCCAGGTGGTGGTATTGCTCCATTCTTGCTTGAGTCAGATAGTTTTTCTCCAGTGATCAAGCATATAGTGTCGTTGAATGTTCCTGAGTACGAAAGCTATTTTGAGGCGGAATGTTCTCCTGCGGCTGCAGTGCAATGTTATCAAGATTTTGTTACGGGAAATCCTGATGCTAACCCTGCTATTCCTCCAGCAGGAAGTGAAGCTGATATAGCTAAAATTCAGTCAACATTGTCTCAGTTCATGTTTGTAGCCCAAACGGTATTGGATAACGTAGATCCTTATAATATCGCTTCATTGGTGAATCAGGCAGGTTCCCCTGTGTTAGGTATCCAATCTGAAGGGGATAAAACAATCCCCAATTCGACAAGAGTTTCTCTTACTGGAGGGACAGAGCCATTGTTTACAAAGCTCGAGTTAGTGAATAGCGCAACAGATACGTCTGGTCAGAAGTTGGCGTCATATTTCTCTGCGAATGCAAGCGGGGCTCAGCACTCGACAGTCATTACGCCAAAAACTGATTCTGATGGTGCAGCAAATATGGAAATGACTTCACAGATTGTTCAGTTTACGCTGACAAATGGTAATGCGACTTCTTCCATTGCGGTGACAGGTGCACTGCTAGATGCAAGTAAGTAACTTAATTTAAGAACACAAAGCCGACCAAGTGGTCGGCTTTTTTGTTTAATTGCAAATACTAGTATTGCTCTCTAAAACTCCAACCTGCAAAGTTTGGGTCACTCTTGATTCCAGCTTTAATACCCGTTTCTTCTATATCTGGCGAATCATAGGTTAGATAAGAGGAGAAACTCCCATCGTTATAAGACTTGCCGTAATAAGAATAACGCATAACGGTTATTTTATTCGCCTCTATGGTTTCTCCATGCGAATAGGAACTATCTAAAAATTGTTCACCATCATTGAAATAGCGTTGGGCCTGAGAATAACAGCGCATATTCTTAATGACGTAGTACCCTGGTTTGATATCAGTGAAGAGTGCATATGATTCACGCTGTTTGGGCATAAATTCAAGTTCGACTGGCGTTTCACTGTATTCCCCTCCGCTTATCATTTCATACATGGAGACCACAATTTTCCGGCATGGATGGTGCGCGCCATTATTGTCTACGTCTGTACCTATAAGGATTCCGCCATTTCCATTTACTGGAGTGAGAGGGTAAGAGGCGCACCCACCGAGAATAGGAAGCAGTATTGATAGGGTGACTAGTTTTAATTTCATAGATGATCTTATGCATGAGTTGAGTAGGTTGATCATATCAATTTTGTATCATTTATCTTTGCAATCAATGTGTTGATTTTATATATCTGTGGTTTATTTCAAAATTTAGACATATATGGAGTGCTGAGTGAACCAATACCAAGCTTATTTGTTCGATATGGATGGGACGTTGGTCAATTCCGAACCGTTAAAAGGATTAGCGCTTGCAAAGGCCTGCCAAGATTATGGCTCTGATGTAGAGAGCCATATCTATAAAGACGTCATGGGGGAGAGCTGGCCTGTGGTTACTGGTCACTTCTTTAAGCATGCCGCGATATCCCCTGATTTGACTGAATTTAATGCACATTTTCGCACTCACTATGAAGCTTTGCTGACGAGTGAATTACAGCTCAATGATGGCGCGAAGGCCTATTTGATTCACTTAAAATCGGAGGGAAAAGTGTGTGGCGTAGTCAGCTCTGCAGCAACTTGGATGGTAGATAATATCTTAACTGCGCTTAACCTCACTGAATTGTTCGATGTTGTCATTACGCAAGAAGACGTAAGCAAACATAAACCGGATCCAGAGGCCTACTATCTTGCTTTGCAGAAATTGGATTTATCCCCGGAGACAACGCTTATTTTTGAAGACTCAGCAGCTGGCGTTTCTGCGGGCGTACTTACCGGTTGCGATGTCGTTGCGATTAAGCACGATTTCAATGGTAAAAACGATCTCAGCCAATCAAAGCGACTCATCGAAAGTTATGCTGAGATGATGACTTAAAGACGTTTCATGGACGAGTTATCTATGGCATGTTAACTCAATGGTCAAAGAATTGGAGTTAGGAAATTGGACGATAAGGATATTAAACGTAGCTCTGGGGCGGGCTTAGACAACCAAGGCTACATCGACAATCCCTATTCAGTGACAAACATACAAGCGCCGTATCAACCCCTAGTTGATACGGTATTAGCTGCATTACTGTTGGAATTTCCTAACCAAATACACAGTATCTATTTGTATGGCAGTGTGCCACGAGGGAATGCGATCCCCTACCGCTCTGATTTGGATCTATCGGTGGTCTTTCATCAGCCTTTAACCCCTGATGCTGCAAAGCGTCTGACACAGTTATCTGAAACGTTAGCTTTGCAGTTTCCTGTTGTAAGCAAAATAGATTTTGACCCGGGACATGTTCAAGAAGTGATGCGTGAACAAGAGGAGTATCGTTGGCAGTTCTGGCTCAAACATTGTTGCTGCTGTGTATGGGGGGATGATCTTGCGCTCAACTTTCGCCGATACAAACCCAATGTTCAGATTGCTTGGCAACTCAACGAAGACTTACCTTCAGTGTTAGACAAGGTACGCAGGGCGCTGGATGATGGACTTGGCAAAGCTGAATCAAAAGTGATGGCAAAGAAATTGCTTCGAAGCGCTTACTTGCTTGTTGCTGAAAAGGATGGGAGTTGGTTGTATGAACTGAGTTCGATGGCAGAAGTCGTCAGTCAGTTTTACCCTGATGATGTCACATCGATTGAATTAACCCTCGCTCTTGCCAAAGGAGAGGAAAAAAATGTGCAATGTATCATCGAGTTAATAGAGGGATTTGGTTATAAAGTGATAAAGGACTTACAAGCGATAAATACCTAGCGATCACAGGAGGTGAGAGGTGAAGAGCATAATTCTAATCGATTTTGATGGGGTAATTCGCCAATGGCCTGGCAATGAAGTGAATCAAGCTGAGGCGCTGCTTGGTATTACTCAGGGCGCACTCTATTCATGCGCATTTTCCAATGAACTGCTTAGTTTGGCTGTTTGTGGGGAAATCACCCATCAACAGTGGTGTGATAAAGTGACAGAGCAGCTGGCTCGAAGTTGGAATCGTGATGCGGCCGTTCAGCTTGTTAAGATTTGGAACCAAGCTCGTTGGGATATTGATTGGGCCTTGCTTGAAGGCATTCGAAATCATTCGCCAGATGGGAAAATTGTGCTGGTGACAAACGGCACTTCTCGACTGGAAGAAGATCTTACCGCATCAAAACTGGATGGCCATTTTGATCTCGTCGTCAGCTCTTCGCATATAGGTGTTGCTAAACCAGATCGGCTGTTTTTTGAAATTGCTCTGCAACTGGCGGGTGGTTGCCCTCATAACGCTATTTTTATTGATGACAGTGCGACCAATGTGTCGGCGGCAAAGGCGATGGGCATAGACAGCATTGCGCACATTAACCGCGATGAAACCTTGGCATTCGTTCGAGACAATTATTGATATATTTTACGAGGAACAATGGAATACAAGTTAGAGATCTATACACCGGAAGAGTATGTGACGCCAATTCGTGATGTATTAAATGCCGTCGGGGCAGGAGTGGTTGGTGACTACGATAGTGTGGTGTCAGTGGTAAAGATTTCAGGCTTTTGGCGGCCAACAGAGAAAGCTAACCCAGCCACGGGAGAAGTAGGAAAGATCAACTTTGGCGAAGAGGTGAGAGTTGATGTCCGTTGCCGAAAAGAGTTGGTTCGCCAAGCGATGGCAGCCGTTAGGGAGATTCATCCCTACGAAGAATTGGCCATTAACGTGATACCGTTAGCCAATCATGAGTTTGAATAAAAAGAGCCGACGAAAATGTCGGCTCTTTGCTTATATGTCTAATCTACATTAGTGGCTTAACTCAGCTTCGAGTCGTTCCACCTTCACCGCCGCCACTTTAAACTCAGGGATCTTAGCGTGAGGATCCGTCGCGGTTGTTGTTAGTCGATTGACAGGAGATTCAACAAAGTGGAATGGAATAAAAATCACCCCTTGCTGAATACGCTTAGTCACGAACGCGTCTATCTCAATCGCACCTCGGCGAGTTGATACTTTCAAGCGCTGCCCATTGGAGATACCAAGAGCCTCAGCATCTTGCACGCTGATCATGGCTCTAGGTCCAGCTAAGTTATCGAGGCCCTTGGTTTTGCGTGTCATGGTTCCGGTATGGAATTGCTCTAAGACACGGCCAGTTGTGAGCACTAACGGGTACTCTTCATCAGGCAACTCTGCAGCGTAGCGAAATGGCACGCCAACCATCTGCCCTTTGCCGCGTGTGAACTGAGTTTGGTGCATGATGCGCGTACCATTTGGGTTGTTCTTGTTACTTGGCCATTGAACCCCTTCTGGCGTAATCGCTTCCCATCGCAACCCTGCATACTGAGGTGTCACACGAGCAATTTCACTGGTGATGTCAGACACTTGTTGGTAGTGCCAGTCGCCACCCATTGCGTTGGCGATTTGTTGAATGATCCACCAGTCCTCTTTAGCCTCACCTGGAGGTGTTACAGCTGCATTGATTCGCTGAACTCTTCGTTCTGTATTGGTGAAATGACCCGATTTTTCCGCAAACGAACATGATGGCAATACAACATCGGCGTATTGAGCCGTTTCTGTTAAGAAGATGTCTTGCACTACCAAGAAATCGAGCGTTTCTAAACCTTCTATAACGTGCGCTTGGTTCGGGTCACTCAACACCGGGTTTTCGCCCATGATGTATAGACCACGAACGTCACGCTGGCATGCACCGTCGATAATCTCGGTTAGGGTGAGGCCTGGTTCTGTTGGTAGGTTTGGTGCATCCCATTCAATGGCAAACTTCTGACGTATCATTGGGTTGTATACCTTTTGATAGCCAGGGTAGTTGTTTGGCAGCGCTCCCATGTCACAGGCGCCTTGCACATTGGATTGACCGCGAAGTGGGTTGATACCGCCACCTTCAATACCGATGTTGCCACACAGTAATTGCAGGTTAGCAATAGAACGCACGTTGTCATGGCCAGTGGTGTGCTGGGTAATCCCCATTGAGTAATAGACTGCAGTGCGTTCTGCGGTCCCTATCATACGTGCCATGGCAAAGATATCTTCACCACTAACACCTGTAACGAGCTCGACTTTTTCCAGTGCGTAGGCAGGGGACATCACTTCTTGTAGTAGCGTGTCAAAACCATCGACACGTTCTTCGATGTACTCTTGATCATACCAACCATTCTTAATGATCTGCTGCATAATGCCATTGAGTAGCATCACGTCCGTTCCTGGGCGATGCGCTAGGTATAGCTCAGCATGTTCAGCCATATCGATGCGTTTTGGATCGGCAACAATTAAGCGAGCACCATGGTGGCGAATCGCTTGTTTGATATGTGAACCAATGATTGGGTGCGCTGAGGTGGTATCAGAGCCGATGATAAAAATAACATCTGAGTGTTTGATGCTCGGAATATCATTGGTCATCGCTCCGCTACCGAGTGAGGCTTCAAGCCCCGTTACACTGGATGCGTGACAAAGCCTTGCACAGTGGTCGATGTTATTGGTACCTAGCTCACGGCGGATAAATTTCTGGAATGCATAGTTGTCTTCGTTGGTGGTTTTGGCTGAAGAGAAACCGGCCAATGCATTGCCACCGAAATCTTGTTTGATGGCTGTAAACTTCTTGGCGATCAGCGCAATGGCCTCATCCCAACTAGCAGGCTGTAACCAACCATCTTTACGAATGAGAGGTGTGGTTAGCCGCGCATCATCATTGATGAAGTCAAACCCAAAGCGACCTTTCACACACAGCATGCCTTCATTGACAGGGGAGTTTGCACCTGTCACATGCATGATTCTATTGTTTGCTTCATCTACATGCATGGTTAATTTGCAGCCTACCCCACAGTAGGTACAAATCGTATCAACCTGTTTGAGTTGTTCTTCACGACCTTGCGAGCGGTCCCGACTATCTACCATAGCGCCGGTTGGACAAGCTTGGACACACGCACCGCACTGAACGCAGTTAGAATCTCCCATAAGCATACGACCATTACGACTAGAGCCAAAGTGTGGCCTGTCATCAGGTCTTAAAGCTGGTCGACCATTTTGGTCATGAACAAAGTTTAAAATGCCATGAACAGCTTGCTCGCTACAGGCTTGAATACATTGGCCGCAACTGATGCAGCGGTTGGCATCAAATTCGATAAACTCTGAGCTGCGATCAACGCTGAATTTATGACGAGCATCTTTGCCGCGCAAATTGAGCCAGTCTTCATGAGACTTCACATTAATGGATAGGTCAAAGCTCTGCTCAGCCTCGTACTCAGTGGAGTAGTCACGAAGGTCACAGTGAGTGTTCGCCCGACAACCACACTCAAGGCAGCGAGCGGCTTCTCGAATGGCTTCATCATTGTCGAAACCAAGCTCTACTTCATCAAAACTCTGTTCGCGCTGAGCTGGAGTCAGCTCTGGCATAATGCTGCGAGCGACCTTTTGTAGATTTTCGAAGTGTAGCGGATCAACTTGAGCCAGTTTCTGCTCTTTACGAGAATTGAACGCAGGTTTAGGCATATCTGCCATATCGCCGTTTAAAAATAGGTCTATCGCTTTAGCGGCAATTCGCCCATCACCGACAGCTTCAACTGCGGTCGCTGGGCCTCGACGAAAATCCCCAATACTAAAGATGTTTCCCGTGCCTGTATGCATGGTTTGGTCGTTCGAATCGGACGTGTTCCAGCGAGTCAGTGGAATCGACAAATCATCGTTATCTAAAAAGCTTAAGTCTGGCTTTTGTGAGACAGCGGCAATCACAGTATCAAAGGCTTGAGTAAAGTACTCAGCTGTGGCTTCAGGACGACGTCGACCAGAAGCATCAGGCGCACCTAGAGCCATACGCTCAAGGCGAATTTCTTTTACGTGACCATCTTCATCTGCAATGTTTTCTGCTGGATTGGTTAAGAATAAGAACTGAACGCCTTCATGTTCGGCCTCTTCAATTTCGTAATCCTCGGCAGGCATCTCTTCACGAGTTCGACGGTAAATAATAGTGGTGTCTGCGCCAGCTCGACGTGCAGTACGAGCACAGTCAATGGCGGTATTCCCCCCACCAATGACCGCGACTTTTTGGCCAGTGGTATAAGTCTGTTCTGTGACATAGTCTTTGAGGTAGTCGACACCAAGGTAGCAGCCACCTAAGTCACTGCCAGGGTAGTTCATCTCAACGGCCAGTGATGCCCCAACCGCAAGGCAGACCGCATCATACTCTGTACTTAATTGTGATAGTGAGAAATCAACGCCCAGTTTTTGTTCGGTTTTGACAGTCATGCCATTGCGACACATGAGTTCGATTTCTTTGTCTAAGATAGCTTTTGGTAGTCGATACTCAGGAATACCGTAACGAAGCCAGCCACCGGCCTTGGGCATCGATTCAAATACCGTCACGTCATAACCTTCATTTGATAGGTAATAACCTGCTGTTAAGCCGCCAGGACCACTGCCGACAACCGCAATGGAGAGGTTTTTATCTGCTTTTTTCTCCGGTACATATGCCTCTTGCGCTGCGAGATCTGCATCGGCTGCATGACGCTTAAGTTGGCGGATAGCAATGGACTCGTCCACGAGTGAGCGGCGGCACTCGCTTTCACAAAATGCAGGACAAACACGACCAATAGAAAGTGGCATCGGCAGAGTTCGCTTGATGACTTCAATTGCTTTCTGATGATCGTTTTGGGCAATAAAATAGAGATAAGACTGAATGTCGACACCAGCAGGACAAGCAGTTTTACAAGGCGCTTCACAATCTGCATAGTGGTCTTGCATGATTCGATTTAAAGCGTGTTTTCGATGGGCACTCAGTTGCTCTGATTGTGTAATGACGTTAAGACCATGATAGACATTGAGCTCACAAGCACGTTGAGTTCCACCACTCTCTACTTCGACCACACAAAGATCGCAGGGCACTTTTTGATTGGATTTATTTAGCCCACATAGTGAAGGAATGTCGACTCCACATACTTTAGCCGCTTCTAGTAGGGTCGAGCCCTCTTCTACAATTCGATATTTGCCATCGATTACTATTTCGATCATAAGACCCCCGCAGCGTAATTTATAAAGCCTCATATTTTATAAGGATAATGCCTAGCAAGGAAAGTTCGTGTGACAAAAAACTCAATTATTGTTTTTTTTAATCGTGCTAATCGGTTTTATGGCGTTTGTTGATTGTCTGCTTCCTTGTTAATTAACCAATATGCGCCCTCAAACAGGGGGCAGAGTTGATTCTTATCAATTGAAACTGGATACACCTCTTTAGGGGTATATAAAACCTTACAAAGTGTAATGAATATGCTTGTATATTAGTTAAGGTATATGCTTAAAGCTGGCAGTGAGTTAACGGCAAATTACATACCGCTGGTGAGAGGAAGTGAGTCATGAGTGGGTCCAATTCAAAAACATCGGAAAGTCGACGTCGCTTTCTGAGAGATGCTGCGCGAACTGCCGCTGGGGTAGGGGCTGCGGCGACAGTACTTGGTCTGCAATCAATGCAGAGTCAGGCACGAGATGGTGCGGGTGTACCCATTCGGCCACCAGGTGCACTGCCTAAAGGTGAATTCGAGAAAGCGTGCATTCGGTGTGGTTTATGTGTCCAGGCATGTCCGTATGATACGTTGAAACTGGCGACGTTACTGTCGTCGGTTGAGTCAGGAACGCCTTACTTCAATGCGAGAGACATTCCGTGTGAGATGTGTGAAGACATTCCTTGTGTCCCTGTATGTCCAACCGGGGCTTTAGACCACAATTTAACTAACATTGACGATGCTCGAATGGGGACTGCTGTACTCATTGACCATGAAAGCTGCCTGAATTGGCAAGGTTTACGCTGTGATGTCTGCTACCGAGTTTGCCCACTGATTGATGAAGCGATAACGCTAGAAAATATCCGCAACGACAGAACGGGCTATCACGCGAAATTGATTCCAACCGTTCACTCAGACAAATGCACGGGATGTGGCAAGTGTGAAGAAGCCTGTGTAACGGAAGTTGCAGCCATTAAGATCATTCCAACAGAGTTAGCGAAGGGAAAAATGGGTGCTCACTACCAACTTGGATGGGAAGAAATTACCAAACCATTAGAGAACAGTGCCCCTGAAGTACCAGCGGAAGCGTTGGAAACGTTGGGAGGTAAGTTGTAATGGCAAAGAATCTCGCAATAGATGCAGGTAAAGATGCAGTCAAACAACTCGGCTGGTGGAAAGCGCACCGCTTTCTCATTCTTCGTCGTGTTTGTCAGCTTGTTATTATCGGCTTGTTTATGGCTGGTCCAACGCTGGGCGTACTAAAAGGCAACCTTTCTTCAAGTAACTTATTTGATGTGATACCGATGAGTGACCCACTCATTATTATGCAGACATTAGCGGCGGGTCACCTTCCTGAAAGCACGGCCATAATTGGTGTTCTGGTGGTGGTTGGCTTCTACGCGATTATCAGCCCAAGGGCGTTTTGTGGCTGGGTGTGCCCATTGAATATTGTCACGGATTTTGCGGCGTTTTTGAGACGTAAACTTAACTTAAAAGCGAGCTATCGCTGGTCTTCTAAACTTCGATATTGGTTAATTCCGGTGCTGCTTGTCGGGAGTGCTCTTTCAGGAAGTGTGTTATGGGCGTGGATAGATCCGGTTGCGGCGCTTCACCGAGGCTTGGTGTTTGGGATTGGCGCTGGCTGGGTTTTAATTGGTTTGGTTTTCCTTTTGGACTTGTTATTGGTTGAGCATGGTTGGTGTGGTCACTTATGTCCACTTGGCGCAACTTATGGCGTGATTGGTAACAAGAGCTTGCTTCGAGTGTCCGCGGTTCGACGCGAAGATTGTACTAAGTGCATGGATTGTTACAACGTGTGCCCAGAGCCTGACGTATTGCGTCAGCCGCTCAAAGAAGGTGATCGCCGTGTGATGGACCAAAACTGCATTAGCTGTGGTCGATGCATCGATGTCTGTGCTGAAAAAGTGTTTGAGTTTAAAAATCGTATTCAGGTTAAGCAGATAGATTCTTAAGCAAGATTTAGCGTTATAATAAAAATGATATTGATTATCATTTAATTGTTGAATAATATCCACTCACATTATTTGCAGTGGATATTATTATGTTAAAGGGATTAATCGCTAACGTTCTGATTGTTTGTTCCGTACTATTTTCTGGTTATTCGATCGCTCAAACTGATCGTACAGTGAACGATGAACAAGGGACGTTTACCATTTCTGGAACGCCAGAGCGTATCGTTGCTTTGGAGTATTCATTCGTTGACGCATTGGCTGCGGTCGGTATTTCTCCTGTCGGAATCGCGGATGATAAGAACATTGATCGAGTGATTCCTGCCGTGCGTGAGGTGATTAAGCCGTGGACTTCTGTTGGTATGCGCTCTCAACCAAGCCTAGAAGTGATTGCTGAGCTTAAACCCGATCTGATTATCGCTGACGCAGAGCGCCATGCTGCGGTTTATCAAGACCTTTCTCGTATTGCACCTACGTTACTTCTTAAAAGCCGAGGAGAGACCTACCAAGAAAACCTCCAAGCTGCTGCTATTGTTGGTATTGCGGTAAATAAAGAGTCGCAAATGACTCAACGTATTGAGCAACACAAATCTAAAATGGCGCAATATAAGCAACAATTTTCAAACCAAGATACCATCCAATTTGCTGTCGTTACTGAAAAAGGGATGTGGATGCATGGCCCAGCTTCTTATGCGGGGGGTGTGATTACCGAACTTGGCTTGAGCAGCCCAATTCCAGAGCAGACGGAAAAAGCTTATCTACCGACAAGCTTCGAACAGCTATTAAAAACCAACCCAGACTGGTTGTTGCTTGGCCCTTACTCAGATCAAACTGTAGTAGATGAGTGGCAAACCAACCCACTGTATAAGATGCTCACTGTAAGCCAAAAATCTCAAGCGATTGAAGTATCGCCCGCCTTGTGGTCGTTAAATCGCGGCATGCTTGCGGCAGAAGGGATTGCGCAAAACCTTGAGGAAATCTTGGCTAACTAACCATGTATTACTCAACGATACGCTTTGTAATTTTGGCCGGCATTCTCATTGCCGGCTTTTGCTTTTCTATGATTGCTTGGTCGAGCTTTTCACTCTCGACGGATCACTTGTGGGGTTACCTGTTTCGCTTTGATGACTCCAGTATGGAGCAACAGATCCTCGCAACGCTAAGAGCTCCACGTGTTTATGCCAGTCTGGTTATTGGCGCTAATTTAGCCGTGGCTGGGGTTCTAATGCAAGGGTTAACACGCAATCCTCTCGCTTCTCCATCGGTGCTGGGTATTAATGCTGGCGCAGCATGTTTTATGGCGTTAGCCAGTATTGGATTTCTTCATTTGGATGCATTACCTGGCATTTTGGTTGCCGCTGTCGGCGGTTTGCTTAGTGGTGGAGTTGTTATGCTACTGGGCGGTTTTTTCTCTCCTAGACCTCACCCGATTAAACTTGTTTTAGCCGGGATTGCAGTGAATGCATTGTTGATTGGTTTAACGCGTGCATCAGTGATACTTGCTGATGATATGGCCTATAGCGTTATCTATTGGTTGTCAGGAACGGTGACCAACATTAGCTGGGAGCAGTGGCATCAGCTTTGGCCTTTTAGTTTTGCGGGTTTACTGATGGCGGGTTTGGTCGCTAAAAACCTGAATTTATTGGCGTTAGGAGAAGATGTTGCCACAGGTTTAGGCCTTAATGTAGCCATGACTCGTGTTGTTGCATGTTGTGCGATTGTATTGCTGACAGCAACCAGTGTTGCGATAGCGGGCCCGATTGGATTTGTTGGGCTGATTATTCCGCATATTGCGAGAAAGCTAGTCGGTAGCAATTTCTTATTACTGATTCCTGCTAGTGGCTTGTATGGTGCGGCTTTACTTGTGTGGGCCGATGGTTTGTCTAGATCGATTGCTTTTCCGAGTGAAACGCCAGTGGGGGTGATCACGGCCTTGATCGGGACACCTTGTTTCATCCTGCTCGCTTCTAGGAGTAAATTGTCATGATCAATTTTCGTCTTGGCAGTTTATTGCTGTCGTTAGGTTTGATTGGTTTTTTTAGTTTGTTCATTGGCGCGGTCAATTTGAGCGTAAGCGAAGTGGTTTACACTTTATTGGCAAGCAGTGAGCACGACTTCATTATTAACCAATACCGGTTGCCTCGTTTAGTCTTAGCAATTGGCGTCGGTGCGGGGTTAGGCCTGTCAGGTGCGCTAGTGCAAGGGATTATTCGCAATCCATTGGCTTCACCTGACCTGATGGGAATTAGCGCTGGAGCAGGTCTTGCGGCAACAAGCTTGCTCGTATTTCAACCGGATGCTCCTCTCTATATGCTGCCGTTATGTGCTCTGTTAGGTGGATTGTTGGCGGCAGGGATGATCATGGGCTTGGCTTACTTTACTGACCCTACACCGGCTAGGCTAGCACTTATTGGTATTGCTATTAGCGCATTTTTGACCAGCGGTATCGACTTTCTCATGATTGTAAACCCGATTGAAATCAACACCGCGATGGTGTGGTTGACCGGAAGTTTATGGGGACGAAACTGGGATCAAGTTCCCTTTATCTGGTGGACACTTGCTCTGTTACTGCCTTTGTCATTTTGGCTTGCTTGGCGACTCGATATCATGGGGCTTGGTGAAGAAACGGCAACGTCTCTCGGTATATCACCCAACAAAATGCAATTCGGTGCGTTACTTTGTGCAGTGATCCTTGCCAGTGTAAGCGTATCGGTTTGCGGTACGATCAGCTTTGTAGGTTTATTAGCCCCCCATCTCGCGCGGATGCTATTTGGTCACAATCACCGATTGTTGCTACCTGCCGCTGCTGGCTTGGGCGCCTTACTTGTTTTGATTTCTGACATGCTGGCTCGTGGATTACAGCCTCCTATTGAACTCCCTGCTGGCGTACTAACGTCATTGATTGGTGCGCCTTATTTCATCTTTCTACTACAACGCTACAAGGGTTGGTCATGATCACCACTAAGCAACTTAGTGTCGCCTATGGTGACAAAACAATTATCGAGAACCTATCCGTGTCTATTCCTAAAGGCAAAGTCACCGCTCTGATAGGGCCAAATGGTTGTGGCAAATCGACACTGCTTAAAGCGTTGTCTCGCATCAATCGAATCAAAGCGGGTGATATTTTATTGGAGAGTGAATCCATCACTTCGATAAAAGATAAGCAGTTAGCTCAAAGATTGTCACTGTTGCCTCAAACGGTCGTTAGCCCTGAAGGTATCACGGTACGAAAGTTAGTGGAGTACGGCAGAGCACCGTATGTATCACACTGGGGAAGGTTGAGCACAGAAGACAAGCTAATCGTTGAGCAAGCGATGTTAGAAACTGGCGTCGCTGAGCTTGGAGATGAAAAGATTGAATCCTTGTCTGGTGGCCAGCGTCAGCGAGCTTGGATCGCGATGATTTTGGCTCAGGACACGGAAGTGGTCATGCTTGATGAGCCAACAACCTATTTAGATCTTTCGCATCAAATTGAACTGATGAAGATGATGCGCAGTATGAACGAGCAGGGAAAGACGGTGATTGTCGTTTTGCATGATCTCAACCAAGCGTGCCGTTACTGCGACCATTTGATCGTGCTTAATCAGGGGCAAGTGGTGTCACAAGGTGCGCCTCAAAAAGTGTTTACTGAGCAGTTATTGGAAGAGGTGTTTAATTTGGATGCTGTAGTAATCAATGATCCTGTTGCTGACACACCCATGTGTATTGCTCGATAACTGCGGGTTGAAAGTCGCAGTGTTACGTGGCTTTCAATCTATTGCTTATGCGGTTGCCAGTTGATTATTTATTGCTCTATAATCACGCCATCATTTCTGTAGGAGATTACGCCAATATGAACAACTAATGCCTGTTATCCAGTTTTTTACATTGATATTCGGATTTTACAGGGTTAGTCGGCGTAGCTTCGTCAATGCTTATCGCAAGCATGATCTCTCAATTTACAATCGCATTATTGTTTCCTTTGCTTTAGCCAGGATCCATCTATCTGCCACTTGCTACGCCTAATCCTGTCTTACAGGAGGCAAGTTATGCCAGTTATACAAGCAAATAAAATCAGTCACCAATTCGAGAATGGCGAGACGTTGTTCGAGGATATTTCATGCTCTATGAGCGCAAGACGCGTTGGGTTAGTGGGTCGAAACGGCATCGGAAAATCTTATCTTGCCGATATCCTTACTAAGGAGCAAACACCGACGACAGGGTCTGTCACAGTGAGAGGGAAGGTTCTTCGCTATAGCCAGTTACCCTCTTCATTGCTTTCAAGCTCATTGACGGTGGCTCAGTTTCTTGAACAAGACAATATTCTTTATGCGTTAGCTCGTATCGAACAGGGGGAATACGATTCTCATCTGTTTGAAATTGTCGGTGAGCAGTGGGAGCTTAAACAGGCGTTAAGTACGCAATTAAAGGCGTTAGGGCTACCGGATCAAGTTGATTTTCCATGCAACAAGCTTAGCGGTGGTCAGCTCGCACGCTTACAGTTGTGGCAGCTATTTGAATCCGATGCGGATCTATTGGTTTTGGATGAGCCGTCGAATCATTTGGATCAAGAGGCAAGGCAATGGCTAGTGGCGCAAATGGCTCAGTTTGCAGGACACATCTTACTGATCAGCCATGATCGAATCTTGCTTCGTGAAATGGAGCAGATTTGGGAGTTGAGTCCACTAGGTTTGAATCAATTTGGTGGAAATTATGATTTCTACCATCAACAAAAAAGTCTTGAACGATCCGCCCTTGAACGCCAGTTGGACGCAGTCAATAGTGAGCAGAAAAGGTTAGAAGTTCAAGCGCAGAAGAACCATGAAAAAGCGCAACAAAGGGAGTCACAAGGGAATAGAATTCGTAAATCAGGCAGTCAACCTAAGATGTTACTTGATGGGGCGAAAAACAGTGCGGAAAACTCGCTGTCGAACCGGTTAAAAAATGAGAATAGCCGCCGTACGATGTTAGAGCAAAAGCAGCGGCATTTGAGTGAACGCTACGAGCAAATAAAACAGCAAAAAATCTATTTAGATAGTGGCACCAATGGGCGAGGGACGGCTATAAACATGGTTGAGGCAGTTCTACCTTTTGGTCATGCATTGGCGTTTAATTTCAAACTTGAAGCGACACAAAAATTGCATCTTTCTGGCCCGAATGGTTGTGGAAAGTCGACCTTAATGAAAGTCCTGCAGCGCCAGTTGGTATTACCGTCGGGTGAGTTACAGATCAACCGGCCGGTCTGCTATTTGGATCAGCACTTTGGTTTATTGAGTGGACAGCTCTCTATGTTGGAGAACATGTTACATCATTGCTCTGGCTTATTAGAAATCGATGCGAGAACACTGCTCGCGGGCGTAGGTTTTCGTCGTGATTCAGTGTTTCGCTTAGTCAGTCAGTTGAGTGGCGGTGAGAAAATGAAATTGGCGATGTTGATCGTCAGTCATCAACCTGAATCACCCATACTATTATTGGATGAGCCAGATAATCATTTGGATTTGGACTCAAAAATTGTGCTTGCTCAGGCGCTAAAATCTTATCAAGGCGCGTTTATTCTTGTCAGTCACGATAAGGATTTCGTTAATGAGAGTGGCGTTGAGTGTCAGTTCGAGTTTGAGGGGTAATAAGGTCACTCGGGTAGAGACATTTTGCGCTCTACCCGAGCTTAAATCGGTTTATCTAAAGGCCATTGCGCCTTTGCCGACACCTTCGTAAGCAACGATTTGTAGAGTTTGATTCTCTGCAATCGTTGGTTTTACTTCGTCAGCAATGTAGCCTGCTAAAAGCTCAACCGTTGTATCGGTGGGTAAGATTTCCGTTTCACTTTTTGCAATCGCTAATTCAAACTCACCTTGAGGCGCAGAGTAACGGAAACCAAAGTGTGTTTCGTCTGTAATGTTATGCGCATGCTCACTGAGTTGGAGTCCTGTTACTGAAGTTTGGTCTTCTTTTGAACCTAAATAGATATCTTCCCATCGCTTAGCGAATGCCGCTTCTTTTTCGCCATCACGGGCACCATCAACCAAAATTTCAATCGGTGAGCGATGCCCATGAGCGATACGTTGACAGTTACCATCATGCTTTTTAAGGCCGTGAGTGTAATGGTAAAAAGCGCCGCCGATCTGTTCGTGACGAAGTGTGATTTCTAACCCCGTTACGTTGCTTGGAAGATTGTCACGCAGGATGTGATACACATGATCGGTAATGCTCTCGATAGTGATCTCTTTTGCATCAATTAAGCAGTAGGCTTCATTTGGACAATGAAGGTGGATGCTCTTATCACCACGTAGAATATCTAGAGTGGAATAACCCGCTTTGCTTTCCTCGTGAATCACGGCAGAGCTTTGCATCGGTATCAGTAGACGATGATCGACGTGCTCATCGACAAGGTGTTTGATCTGCTTCTTAACCTTGCCAAAATCAAGCACCATGCTCATTTCATTAAGTTCACCTGATAAGGTGACATCAACAATCCAACTATCTCCCACGACTCCTCTATTTTCACAGATATAGGAAGAATCGATAACGGTAAGATCTCTTACAAATAGGTTCAAGTTGAACTCCTTACTACTTAATGAGATACGGGAGGCTGATCGAGTTTCAGCAGGCACTTCGTCTCATTGCTTAGGTTAATGAAATTGGAGCGGCAGGATGGTACATCGACTTTGCAAAGTCCACCTTTTTCATGCCTCTCTGACAAAATTGGCTCCGATCGTACACAAGTTTCGTTAAAACCCTAGCTAAGCTGCTGAAAATAGCATCAGTTTGGTATTTTGAAATAAGCGGACATCAGAATTACAGCATATCAGAAAGATTCTCATTTAGCCTGTTCGATCTTTTAACCATTGCCTCGGTGACATACCAGAAACGTGTTGAAAGGCACGTGCAAAACCAGAATAACTGCTATAACCCACTTCATCAGCGACCCAGTTTAACGGTTTGCTCTGCAGTAACAGAGATTGTGCGACTGAGATTCGCCACTTCTGCACATAATCCCCCGGTGTTTCGCCTACTTCACGTTTAAAGGTCTCCATAAATTGAGTTCGAGACATGGCGGCCATTGATGCCATCTCGGCAATCTGAAAGTGGCGCGCAGGCAGTTGATGTATTGCGGTAACCACCGGAACCAAGCGCGGGTGGGCGAGTGCTGAAAACAACCCTTGTTCGATTTTTTGCGATTCAATGAGATAGCGAAAGATCAACGCCATCAAGGTATCACTCAGCTTATCCATCATAAATTGTTGCCCTACGGATTCTTGAGCCGACTCTTGGAACAGCATTTCAATGACTGGGATTAAATTGGGCGCGCTCTCAAAGGGGATGACGATGACTTCGGGTAGAGCAGACAAAACGGGGTTCATTTGCCCCGAGCGATATTCGACACTGGCGCAGACAAGTTCAGCCCCCTCCCCAACGCCCTCAATGCTATGTGGCGTACTCTTTGGTAGATAGATGATACAAGGTTTGGTTAGCTGCTTTGGCGTGCCACGAGCACTGCCTAGTATTAAGTCGCCCGCTTTAAGCACATGAAGATGGCCGCATTGACGTTGTTGCTCTTTAAATGAAGAGATGCCACATAAGTGACCTGAATAGAAAACGCCTGTGCGTATTGAAAAGTGTTCCATCAGTTGTGACAGCAGATCCATGTTACCTCCGAACGATTCGCCTACTTTTTGGATTTTTAGTCCCTCTATAGACCGGAGAAGTCGGCTAATTTACTTCACACAAGGTTAATACAAACAAGGAGCTTGTTATGTCACATAAAAAATCACACGGTAAAAAATTAACGTTAATGGCTGCATTACTGGGAACCAGCTTTTCACTGATGGCGGCAGACATCGACATGAGTGTTGATAGTAATGATTTAGCGATTAAGGGTTATGACCCAGTGGCTTACTTTACAGATAACGGTGCACAACAAGGTAAACCAGAATTTACGGCCACTTATAAGAATGCCATTTATCAATTTGCGAGCAGTGAAAACCGAGATCAGTTTAAAGCGAATCCTGCAGCCTATGCGCCGCAATACGGTGGTTACTGTGCGTTTGGTGTAGCAATGGGTAAGAAGTTTGAAACGGACCCTCAAGCTTGGAAAATTGAAGATGGAAAGCTCTACCTTAACTTAGATAAAACCGTACAGCAGCGTTGGTTAGAGAATACACAAGGTTTCATTGTTGACGCTAACAGCAATTGGTCAACGATTAAAACGGTTGCTGCAGATAAGCTTTAATTGCCCTTTTTGTTCGCCTTTTCTCCCTCGAACAAGTCGCCTGTACCCTCAGGCGACTTTTTTTAATGAAGATAGCCTTCCTATTTGAAAACCGTTACTTCAATTGATTTAACTACAGGGTGATTTTTTTCACCATTCCTGCTTCAGCATGCCCTGGAATGTTGCAAGCAAACTCGACGTTGTTATCACCATGGAAATGCCAAAGTAGCTGTTTTGCTTTACCTGGTTTTACGGTAACACTACTGCCTGAATCATGTGCGTGGTTACCCATGTTTTTCATCATTTCACGGTGTTTTAGCTGCTCTTCTTTTGAACCGATTGAGAACTCATGATCAATCTTACCAACGTTCATCACAACAAACTGAACTACGTCATTTGGCTCGATATCGACCTCTTTTTTGAAGTTGATTTTCATGTCATCGGTCAAGGTAACGTGAACTACCTTGTCTGGTTTCGCGCCTTTAGCTGGCATGCCAACTGCTGACATACCTTCCATATTCATCATGCCAGAATGGTCCATTTTGCTGTGGTCCATTTTCATGTCTGCGTGATTCATATTGCCGTGGTCCATGTTTGCATGATCCATCTTAGAGTGATCTATGGCATCTGCCATAACGCCTGTGCTGAACATTGCAATTGCTAGAGTGATGAGTGTTTTTTTCATGGTTTATTCCTCTTTGAATTCAGTGGTTCGTGCGCCGCGTTTTTACTGATACGACACACGAATCGTGTTAATTAGCGAACTTCGCGTTGTTTCCATAATTTAAAAATGGCTGGGAGTACGAGTAGGGTAAGCAGTAGCGCAGAAGCCATGCCCCCAATCATTGGCGCAGCGATACGTTGCATCACTTCAGAGCCTGTACCATCGCCGTACATAATCGGGATGAGACCAATAATCACGGTGAGAACTGTCATCATCACAGGGCGAACGCGCAGCCCTGCACCTTCACGAATCGCTTCTGTCAGGTCTTGCTCGGTGATGGATTTTTTGTCTTCCTCTGCGTGAAGCTTTTTGTAATGCCAAGCTTGGTTGAGGTAGACCAGCATGATGACGCCAATTTCTACCGCAACACCAGCGAGCGCAATGAAGCCGACTCCAACGGCTATTGAGAAGTTGTATCCTAGGTAGTGCATCAGCCATAAACCGCCGACCATCGCGAGGGGCAGCGTCATCATAATGATCATAACTTCACCCACTCGGCGGAAGCTGAAGTAGAGCAGTAGCATGATGATGGCAATGGTGATTGGAACGACTACGCTTAAACGCTCTTTAGCGCGCTCCATGTATTCGTATTGACCAGACCAAGCCAATGAGTAACCCGCCGGAAGTTGGAGCTGCTCTGCAACCGTACTTTGTGCTTCAACAACGTATGAACCCAAATCTCGACCATCGATGTCAACAAACACCCAGCCATTAGGACGCGCGTTTTCCGTTTTGATCATCGGTGGGCCATCTTCGTAGCGGATATCCGCGACATCGGCCAAGGCGATACGCGCTCCATTTGGTGTCACAAGCGGCAGGTTCTGCAGTTTCACTACCGAGTCACGGTAGTCTTGCGGATAGCGGACATTAATCGGGTAGCGTTCAAGCCCTTCGACGGTCTCACCGACATTCATCCCACCCACAGCCGTTGATATGACTTGTTGTACTTCCTTGATGCTTAAGCCATAACGAGCCGCTGAACGGCGTTTAATATCGATAGTGACATAACGACCACCGGCCACACGCTCGGCATACACGGATGCGGTGCCCGAGATGTTATTAAGGATAGGCTCCAAGTCTGCCCCTATCTGCTCGATCACTTTTAGATCTGGTCCGGCAATCTTGATACCGATAGGTGTTTTGATACCTGTCGCGAGCATGTCGATACGTGTTTTTATCGGCATCACCCAAGCATTGGTTAACCCTGGGAACTGAACGAGATCATCAAACTCCTTGCGTAATGATTCTGTCGTCACACCTTCACGCCATTCATCTCGTGGTTTCAGTTGGATCACGGTTTCAATCATCGTAAGTGGCGCAGGGTCGGTTGCTGTTTCTGCGCGGCCAATCTTGCCCCAAACCGTCTCTACTTCAGGCACCGTTTTGATCAGTTTATTGGTTTGCTGTAACAGCTCACGCGCTTTACCAATTGAAATACCAGGGTAGGTCGTCGGCATGTACATCAGGTCGCCTTCATCCAGTGGTGGAATAAACTCACTACCTAGTTTGCTGGTTGGGTAATACGCGGAAGCCATTAAACCAATCGCCAGCACGATCATGGTTTTCGGAAAGCGTAAGCTGAGGTTTAGCAACGGGCGGTATAGCGCGACCAATCCTTTGTTGACTGGGTTTTTATGCTCTGGGAGCACCTTGCCACGGATAAAGTAACCCATCAGAACAGGCACGAGCGTTATCGCTAGACCTGCGGCTGCGGCCATTGCATAAGTTTTGGTAAAGGCGAGCGGGGAGAACATCTTGCCTTCTTGGCCTTCCAGAGCAAACACGGGCACGAAGCTTAACGTAATGATAAGCAGTGAGAAGAACAGCGGAGCGCCGACCTCTTCCGCCGCTTTTTCGATCACTTGCCAACGGTTTTTATCCGTTAGAGGTGTTCGTTCAATATGCTTATGCACGTTTTCGATCATGACTATTGCGCCATCGACCATGGCACCAATCGCGATGGCGATGCCACCCAATGACATGATGTTGGCGTTAATACCTTGCCAGTGCATGACGATAAATGCGGATAGAATCCCGACAGGCAAGCTAAGCGCAATCACCAGTGATGAGCGAATATGGAACAAGAATAGGGCACAAACCACCGCAACAACGATGAACTCTTCTGCCAGTTTCTTCCATAGGTTTTCTACTGCGGCATCAATCAATGTTGAACGGTCGTAGGTTGCGACAATCTCGACGCCATCTGGCAGGCTTCGCTGTAGCTCGGCAAGCTTGGTTTTTACGTTCTCGATCACTTCACTGGCGTTTTCGCCAAATCGCATTACGATGACGCCGCCGACCGCTTCGCCTTCGCCGTTGAATTCAGAGATTCCGCGACGCATCTGTGGGCCAAGGTTGATGTCAGCGATATCACCGAGTAAAAGTGGCGTACCTTTGCTGGTGACTTTAAGCGGCAGGGACTTAATGTCTTCAATGCTGCTTAAGTAGCCTGTGGTGCGAACCATGTGCTCTGCTTCAGCCACTTCAATGACCGATGCGCCAGTCTCTTGGTTACCGTTCTGAATCGCCATGTTGACTTGTTGTAGTGTTAAGTCGTAAGCGCGCAGCTTGGCTGGATCGATCTGCACTTGATACTGCTTAACCATACCGCCAACCGTGGCCACTTCCGAAACGCCCGCAACGGTTTGTAACTCATACTTCAAGAACCAGTCTTGTAAGCTACGCAGCTCGGCTAAATCATGTTGCCCAGTTTTATCTTGTAGAACATAGCTGTAGACCCAGCCTACACCCGTGGCATCAGGCCCGAGTGTTGGTTTGGCGCTAGGTGGCAACTTAGGTGCCACTTGGCTTAAGTATTCGAGTACTCGAGAGCGAGCCCAATACATGTCGGTATCATCGTTGAAAATGATGTAGACATAGGAGTCGCCAAAGAACGAATATCCTCGTACGGTTTCTGCACCCGGCACGGCTAGCATGGCAGTCGTCAGTGGGTAAGTAACTTGGTCTTCAACTACTTGCGGCGCTTGACCTGGGTAGCTGGTTTTAATGATAACCTGAACGTCTGACAGATCTGGTATCGCATCAACAGGGGTATTCTTTACACTGTAAAGACCACCTAGCACTAGAGCGAGAGTGGTAATTAGGACTAAGAATCGATTGTTAATCGACCAACGAATGATTGCACTGATCATAGTTAGCCCTCTACCGATTCAAGTTGTTTCAATTGGTATTCAGAGCCCTGTTTTTCAATTAGAAACCGAACCTTTTGCCCTTCTTCATAACCTGACAAGTTAACCTCTTCGCCGACGGAGAAGTTCATTTCTCCCGCTTGCCAGTTCCATTCCGCGACAGGTAAATGTTTGAGAGTGATCATGCCAAAATCAGCCATCAACATCGTGATGTCGCCTGTCACCCACACTTCGGCAGCAACGACGCTGTCGTCTGCTTTGAAATCGACAACTTCATACTGACCGGTTTCGGTTTTTTGCATTTCAAACTCAATCGCTTGTCCTCTCTTAAGGTCGTTCATATCGACGTTGTCAGCGAGGTTAAAGTTCATCACCATGCCCGGCCAATTCCACTCTGGAACCGGTTGGTGGTTGATGGTCAGCATGCGGTGGTCGGCCATGACATCAGTGATTTCACCTTTCGCCCAGACGGTTTCTGCTGGTGGTTCGATACCGTTGATACGAGAAAGATCTGCGGATTGGCTAGATTCCGAATCGAGCATAAAGTGAGCGGAAGTAACGACTTTGTCTTCTAGGTTTAAGCCTTGAAGAACTTCAATGCGATCGCCTGCTTCACGGCCTACTTCAATGCGCGCTGAGCGGTATTTACCTTCCCCTTCAGCAAGCACAACACGGGTCATGCCCCCTGAACGAATCACGGACGATTTGGCGATAGTAAGTACAGACTCATCACTGACAGGTTGCAGTGCAATGTTGGCAAACATGTTTGGTTTGAGCTCACCATTTGGGTTAGGGAACTTCAAACGAACGCGTAAAGTACGTGTTTTCGGGTCAAGAATTGGATAAACGTAGTCGATGACGCCTTGCCACTCATTCCCGGGAATCGCATCAAGCGTCATGGTTGCGTTACTGCCCGCTTTCATCCAATGGGTTTGACGTTCAAACACTTCAGCATCGACCCAAACATTGTCTAATGGACCTGCACTAATGACCGCTTGAGCAGGGGACAGGTAACCGCCTTCTCTGACATTTAATGTAGCAATGATGCCGTCAGCGGGCGCTTTAATCTCAATGGTTTGAGAAGCTTTTCCACTGCGCTTAATCTTTTTGATTTGCGCTCGGTCTACCCCTAAGGTGACTAAGCGTTCCGTTGCCCCTTTGACTAAGCCACTTCGTCCTGTGCGGTAGGCGTTGAGTAGCTCCTCTTGTGCTTTGACAAGCTCTGGAGAATAAAGGCTAAAAAGTACGTCACCTTTAGTGACTTTTTCTCCGACAGCATTGATATTGAGTTTTTCAACCCAACCCGCAACACGGACATTGGTTTGCCATAAGTGGCTCTCATCGAAAGCGATGTAACCGACTGTTTCGATACGAGGGCTAAGTGGCTCACGTATGACTTGCTCTGTTTTTACACCCAGATTGTTTTCAACTTCTGGCGATATTTTTACTGTTCCAGGTTTATCATTTTTGCCAGCAAGATCATCAGCATAGACAGGGATAAGGTCCATACCCATTGGTGACTTTCCTGGTTTATCTCTTTGATAGTTCGGATCCATCGGAGCGACCCAGTACAGAGGTTCGTTTGGATCGGCAGCACTTGCAGAAGACATTGTCGCCATATCATGGCTCGCCGAATAAAAATATTGATTGGCTCCAAAGCCAAGCGCACCACCAACTAGCAATGCAAGAGTTGCAACTTGTAATGATTTCATTGTGTTCCCTATTTATTGTTAGTGGCTAGCTGAGGCTTATTCACTTGGTATTCAAAGCCACTTAATAGCGCAGCTAGGTTACTGTTGGTGATGTTTAAATCTGTGGTTAGACGTTCTTTCTCCAGTCTCAAAGCAAGCTCATCCGTGGTGGCTGCAATCACATCGTTAAATTGTGCGGTGTTGTTTTGATAGCCACGTTCGACCGCTTTTATCCGTGCATCAGCTTGGGGGATAAGTGTGTCTTGGTATCGCGTTAGACGCTGTTGTAGGTTTTCTCTGTCGACCAATAGTGCATTCACTTTGGCGTTCATTTGAGCGAGTAGCGCGTCTTTTTGTGATTGCGCTGCGCCTACTTGGTGCTGCGCCGCCGCCAAGTTTCGATCTTGGCGATTGCCCGTGAATAGCGGAATATCCATGGTTAGGTAAGCACTCACTAAATCTGACGCTGGCTCTCCCATCATGTTGTTGGCTTGGCGGTGGGCGTACATCACTTCCACGCCAAATTGCGGAGTGTATGCTTGCTCTGCTATTTCTACTTGAGTTTGATTCGCTGCAATACTGATGTCTGCCATTTTTATCATCGGATGTTGGCTTAATCTTCGGTAATGCTGGGTCATACTTGGATCTATGATTTGATCGAGCTTACTCCAATCAATGGTGTTGCTTGCCTTGATCTTATGTGCGCTGCGAATCCATTCATCGCCGAGCCATTCGGAAAGTTGAGAGACTATTCGTCTTTGTATCTGAGTATTGGCCTGCAGTTTGTCATCTAATTTTGCGATTTGAAGCTGAGCGTTGAGTAGGTCTTGCGCTTCACTTTTACCAATCGAGTAATTGGTTTGAATAAAGCGCTCCATTTCCGTCATCAATACTTTATTTTGTTCAAGAATGTTTTGTGCAGCTTGCTGATAGCCAAGTTCTACCCAAAGCTGGGTAACGCTATTGATGATGTCGAGCTCTCGAGTCTGTACCTGAGATGCAATGCCATCTGCTTGGGTATTGGCTTTTTGCTGCTGCAGTTCTAGTGTTGAGCCGCGTTCAAATTGCTGCATCAACCCGACCGATATATTGGTCATTGGGTCTTCATCGAATTTAAAGCTATCAACGGGTAGCCCGCCAAAGCCAACTTTTACTTTGGGATCCATGAGTGTAGAAGCTGCAACGCCTGTTTCACGCATTGCTTGTGATTGAGCATAAAACTGCGAACGTGTTGCATCGTTACTAAGTGCCGAGTTAATTAGCTCAGGAAGTGTTGGTGGTACCAAGTGTTCCACAGCCACCATGTCGGTTTTGGCTGCCGCACTTAGAGACCACAGAGCCGAGCTCACTGAGAGCACAGCTATAGTTGTGATATTTTTCACATTGTAATCCATTGTTAGGTGCTATAAGCACGTAAAACTACCTCTCAGATTGGTCTACTGAGATCGAATATGTAGTAATGGATTAGGCAATAGGAGGGCGATAGAGCGAGGCTTGGCGGTAAACCGTATCACCGACAGACTCTGAATGGATCAAGGCTAAGAAAGAGGCGATGTGGACGGATTGCGCTGATGGTGTAAACAGGGCGACCGCCGATGCGCACACCGAGCCACAACAGTTGTGCGCTATATCATTTTCACCGTTACATGCGCTTTGCGACTGCGATTCCACATGAGCAGATTCATGGTGGCTATGATCGACTTTTGCTGTCATTCCACATGGAGTATAAGCTTGCATATTGGTTTGGTGAGTGTTTGAGGCCATTTGGAAGGTCATTAACGGTGCGCTGAATACAAAGCTAGACATCAGCATTGCAAGAATACTGATTAGCGTAATCCAAAATTTGCGAATGGGAGAAAAGCTCATACCGCACCAGAAAACAAATGACTGTTTTCATCATAAAGCTTTCCCCTAGGGTAAGGTCAAGTTATTCAATCGTCGTTTCTACATCGAGTATCGCTTGTTTAACTTCATCAGGGAGATTGGTTTTGGTGTTGTTTTTAAAGTCAAACATCACACACGTTGCTTTGCCTATCGTACTGACTTTGCCCAGCTTCTTACTGACGATTTGATACTCCATAGTGAAGCGGTCTTCTTGCAAATCAATAATCTTTGACCCAATGACTAAAGTATCTGGGTAAGTGATAGGTAATTTGTAGCGACAACTCGTTTCTCCAAGAACGGGACCAACTTGGCTTTGCGCGATGTTAACCAGTAGTTTGATACGTTTGAAGTATTCTAGCCTAGCACTTTCGAAGTAACGGAAATAGACAGCATTATTGACATGTTGCAGTGCGTCCATTTCTCCCCACGCGACTTGTACTTCAGTTACGACCGGAAAGCCTTTAAGTAGATCTTCCATGAATCTTCCTTGGATTGGTTTGAATTGAGTTTTTATTCTAAAGCGTTCAAGCAATGAAAGGGAGTAATTGTTAATTAAATGTGATCTCTAAGGGGTGGGAGATGAACACTGCTATTTATAAGGTGCGGCGCAGTTTGCAATTTATGAGAGCTATGACGGTTAAATGTAGGTTATTCATTTGCGCCAACGTTTGCTCTGGCTTAACATAGTTGCCATATAATATCTAACATGTTCAAAAATCTAGATATTTTATTGAATTAGGATGCAAGTTTATTCAATCGTCACTTTTAAGGATGTAAAGTGTTATGAAGAACATTTCGTTCAAGAATAAGATAGTTGTACTTATTGTAACTATTATCTTTATCACCATTCTCTCTTCATATTTCAGTGTTAATTACTTTATTAGTAATCATATCCAACGTACTGATACCCAAAGTATTACTCACAGTATCGACTTGATTCAGCAGAAGCTAGAAAAAGACCTTCAAAGCAAGCTCAATCTCGCGACTAGCCTCAACTTTAGTATGATGGATATCAGTGAGACTAAAGAGAATTCAGGTTTCTATCGAATTGTAAAAATTGTCAATGGTTATGCATTTGATGATAGTGGCAACATGAGTGATGAAGATGCAGAGCAGTACATTGCTCAGGCTGAATCACATGGAGAGGAAATGAAAATCAGCCCGGTTTCCATGTTGGGTGATGTTCCCGTGATTACTTTTTCAATCAAGCGATTGGATGATTCAGTGGATTTCTTTGTTCTCAATCTTAGTGAGATAGGCAAAGTTATCGAAACTTATGCTTTTGAGGGCAGTTACGCAGAGTTGGCTGCGGGAAGTCTTAAAATTTTCTCCAACGTGACGCAAGGCGATCTAACTCCGATTAGTCGCTCGATTCCACTTGGCAGCCAAACTTGGTCACTAACTGGCTATATCGACAACGATAATATTCAGGCAAATACGGCGGCATTGAGTTGGAATGTGACGATTGCATTGGCCGTGATTGGTCTAGCGATTGTGCTACTGAGTGTGATGCTACTGCATTACTCATTTAAACCATTATTACGCTTAAAAGAGCTGGTGGCGGATCTTGCGCAGGGTAACGGTGATTTAACACGCCGACTTAAAGTGGAAAAGCAGGATGAGATTGGAGAGATCTCGGGCTCGATTAACCAGTTCATTGAAAAGCTGCAAAGCATGTTTATTGAGGTTTCAGAGTCCTCGAAAGAGATTGATTCTGCGGTGCAAAACATTAGCCAGCAATCGGTATCTAATCTAGATACGCTGAATCAACATACCCAAGAGACGGAGCTAGTTATCACCGCTGTTGAAGAAATGAGTGCTAGTGCTGTGTCAATTGCTCAAAGCGCTGAAAATGCAGCGCAGCTAACGGAGCAAGCAAACCGTTACTCAGAGCAGTCTAAGCAGACGGTAACCAATGCGGTTGATAGTGTGAACCATTTGGTTGAGCAGGTTGCCTCTATGTCTTCGACGATCAGTACTATGGATGCGGACACCAAAGAAATTAGCACCGTGTTGCAAGTGATTGGGGATATTGCAGAACAAACCAATTTGCTTGCGTTGAATGCGGCCATTGAAGCAGCTCGTGCTGGTGAACAGGGCCGAGGTTTCGCAGTGGTGGCGGACGAGGTAAGAGCACTGGCTGGCCGAACGCAACAGAGCACATCGCAAATCAATGATATGTTGCAGAAGCTAAAGAACACGACTGACAGCGTTGTTAGCGAGATGGATATGACGCGTAAGAGCTGTGAAACGACAGCAGAACATACTCAACAAGTGATGGTTTCCTTGAATGATGTGACTGAGTCAGTGGTTGAAATTAATGACGTGAATACGCATGTCTCGACATCAGCTCAGCAACAGCGTCAGGTCACTGATGAGGTGAGCCGCAACATGGCAGCGATTCAAGATATTATCAACATTCTGAATGGCAATGCGTCGCAAGCCTCAGCGGTAAGCAATGAACTTAGCGACACGTCTCGTAACCTGAGCAGCGTCGTGGGGCAATTTAAAGTGCAGTAATGCTCGGTAACCTCGACAATAAAACAGCCGCTGAACGTTCAGCGGCTGCTTTGTTTTCTTCACTGCGGGTAGCGGGTATTGCGGTAACTCTCTTATCAACAAATCTTTGCTGAAAATTCTCATTTCTTTGATTGACCTGTCTATAGCTTTACAGTTTATGCTCTATATTAGATGAATAAAGTAAACACTCGTAAGGCTAGATCATGACTGAATCGACTCCCTCGCTCCCACAACTGGGTTGGCGACCGTATTACCAACAGCAGCTTTCTCTTGAGGAGTTAGAAACGCTCACTGTAGCGCGCATTGTCGAGCAGCATCGTAGTCAAGTGATTGCGATTGGCGAGCAAGGAAAAGTGACGTTAACACTTACACCAAGTAGTGAGCGTGTTTGTGTAGGTGATTGGGTTCTTTTTGACGATGGACTGCGCGTTCAACGTCTGTTGGAGCGTCAATCTCTATTTCATCGCAAAGCGGCGGGCACTAAGGTGGATACGCAGTTGATCGCGGCGAATGTTGATAGTGTATTCATTGTTTGCTCTTTGAACGATGATTTTAACCTCAATCGAATTGAACGTTACTTGGCATTAGCGAAAGAGGCGGATGTTGAGCCGATTGTCGTTTTGACTAAAGCGGATCAATGTGACGATGTTGAGTCTTTGCGTCAGCAAGTCCAACGTTTAGATCCGCTTATGCTTGTTCATGCGATTAATGCTACAGACGAAACTCAAATTGCAGAGCTATCCGTTTATTGTCAGTCAGGAAAAACCGTGGCGTTGTTGGGCTCGTCGGGTGTTGGAAAATCAACCTTAGTGAATGGGCTTAAAGGCAGTGAAACGATGCTGACAGGTGCTATACGTGAGGATGATAGTAAAGGGCGTCATACCACTACGTATCGTTCTTTACAGTGGTTGCCGCAAGGTGGATTACTAATGGATACCCCAGGGATGCGCGAATTGCAGTTGAGTGATTGCGAACACGGCATCCACGAAGCTTTTGGTGACATAGCTGAGCTTGCCGAGCAATGTAAGTTCGCTGATTGCAGTCATCAATCTGAACCCGGCTGCGCTGTTCAAAATGCGGTTGAAGAAGGGCGATTAGAACTTCGCCGTTTGGACAGTTACCAAAAGTTAATGCGAGAACAAGCGTTTAACAGTGCAACGTTAGCGGAAAAGCGAGCGAAAGATAAAGCGTTTGGAAAAATGGTCAACACAGTTCAACACCAATCACGAGCACTGAAAAAAGGGCGCTAGGCTTTGTATAAAATTTCTCAACTTGGTGAGTTGCTTGGTTTGTCTCGAACAACGTTACTCTATTATGAAAAGGTCGGTTTGATCCGAGGTCAGCGATTGGCTAATGGCTATCGAACCTATAGCGACAATGACCTGCAGAGATTGCGATTGATCCAAAAACTCCAAGCGGGCGGATTGACATTAAAAGAGTGCCAAGCGTGCCTAGAGGAAAAAGTGGAACGCGAGATGCTGGTACAAAGGCTCGCTCAGCTGGATAAAGAGATCGAAGAGAAGCAGCAATCGCGACATTTACTTGCGGCACTATTAGGACAGACGTCACTGGCATCTTGGCACGAAAGCTTAGATGAGGTGGCTCCTGATGCTCATTTAGAGTGGTTAAAGAAACAAGGCTTTGATGAAAAGCAGGCATTACACCTGAAATGGTTATCTAAAGATATGAATACTCACGAACAATATATGGCGGACTTCTTTCGCGTTTTTTCTCAACTGGAGCGTTGGGGGCCTGGTTCTTCAAAAGATACCTTAAAAGCGCTCTCTTTGTTGCCAAATACCCCGCAGCATTTACTCGAAATAGGTTGCGGCAAAGGCTTATCAACACTGCTTTTTGCCGAGAATGGCGTGATTCAAATTACTGCGGTTGATAATGAACAATCCGCACTGGATGACTTCATGCAGCATGTCTCAGAGAAAGGCTTCCAACAACAGATTCATCCCGTTTGTGCTGATATGGCAAACTTGCCGTTTGAACCACAAAGTTTTGATACGGTGTGGGCTGAGGGGAGTGCCTACATCATGGGAGTAGAGAAGGCATTATCTGCGTGGCGACGCATGCTTAAGCCGGGTGGGATTTTGGTTGTGAGTGACTTGGTTTGGAGTGTTGAAGAACCGAGTGAAGTACAGCGCCAATTTTGGGCAAAAGAGTATCCTGATATGGCGAGCGTAAAATCGCGCTTGGCGCTAGCTGAAAAAGCGGGTTTTAAGGTGTTGGATCACTTTTGTTTGAGTGATGAAGCTTGGCACAACTACTACGATCCGCTTGCTGATACCCTTGCCGAGTTGCAACCGGAACTCAGCGGTTCAGCGGCTCTAAATGATCTTGAGCGCGAGTTATCTGCTTTCAACAGTCGTAATGGCGAGTTTGACTATCAGGTGTTTATTCTTCAGTTAAGCTAAAACTAGCATCGCGTCATTCTTGAATCTGAGGATGGCGCATTTGCTGATAATTGGGCAGTTGAATCCTCAGCTGCTCAAAGGTTTTTCTAGCGCTCTCTTTGGCTAAGTTATTAATCAACCAGTGTGGAAGCGCACCGCCGGGATCAGCAAAGGCCGTGTATTCAATTAAGGTAGTGTCCGTGTTGAGCTTTTGCAGTTGCCACTGCGCTTGAACGGATGTAATTCGAATATAGCCGTCTTGGCTCGCGAGGCTTGAGATAGGAGCGTCTTGGATGTTAAGCGTAAAGCCTAGCTCATCTTGCTGATATTTTGAGTAGGTCACCATGTCTCGATCTTTGGCGGGCCACGGTGCTGAGAATTGAGTGTAGACGATGTTTTCAGTCGCTGACAATTGGCTAAGTACTCGGCTATGACTGACGTTATCAATCCAATTCGGAACATTGTCACTGTTTTCTAACAGGGTAAGAAATGCGCCGTAAGTCGTTGGAGTAAACATTTTGGCTTTGATCTCGACTAAGCCATCGGTATGTTCTCGTGAATAGATGGTAATCCCATCTTGGTCGCTTTCAAATTGCCAAGATTTTAGCGGCTGAGCATTGAGCGCTAACGACGCAATGAGAGCAATCCAAATCCATTTATGAAGATGTTTTAGCATTCCGTACCTAAACAATTTAATCAACACGCCCAAATACTTATACGCACTTATTTGCACGATAGTTTATATCATAGCGTAATTAAAAGCAGATTAATGCTGCACGCGTCCTCGTAATGATTTAGTTTGCGACTTTATATTCTTTCCTTTGAGTCGTCTCTCTTTTGAAGCTCTTGTTGGCTTAGTTTCGCGGCGCTTTTTTTGCACAACCATGGCTGATTGAATGAGCTCTGCCAATCGCTTTAAGGCATCCTCTCTATTTTGCTCTTGAGTACGGAACTGCTGAGCTTTGATGGTAATGACGCCTTCTTTCGAGATTCGCGAATCTTTTAGGGCTAGAATCCGCTGCTTATAGACATCTGGAAGCGTTGAATGAGGAACGCTAAATTGAAGGTGGATTGCTGAAGAGACTTTATTGACGTTTTGGCCGCCAGCACCTTGGGCACGAATGGCCGTTAGCTGGATTTCCCAGGCTTGTATAGTCACGGTATTGGAGATCTTCAGCATGATATAAGGCTTTGTAGTTTATGAGCTGAGCGCTAAGATATCTTAGTTTTTAGTGAATTCCAAATTAGCTTTAAGGAGCATCCACATGGCGAATATCGTTTTTATCGCAACCAGTTTAGACGGTTATATTGCCGACAAAGATGGTGGCCTTGATTGGCTTATGGCAGTGCCAAACCCAGACAATGTTGATACTGGTTTTGGCCCTTTGATGGAGCGAGTGGATGCGCTACTGATGGGACGAAATACCTTAGATGTCGTGCTTAGTTTTGGTGTTGATTGGCCTTACAGCAAGCCTGTTTATGTATTGAGCAATACTATGATGGAAGTGCCAACAGGATACGAAGACAAAATTATACTCGTTAAAGGGGATGTAGAGCAGGTCTTACAGCAGATGAATGAACAAGGCCATCAAGAGATCTACATTGATGGCGGTGTGACCATTCAGCATTGTCTGAAGAAAGACTTAGTCGATGAGCTGGTGGTAACCACGATTCCGGTTCTACTAGGCGGCGGCTCACCGTTATTTGGAGCATTGGATGCCCCATTGAATTTCCAATTGATAGAAAGCCAAGTTTACCTAGATACCATGGTTCAAAACCGCTATCTGCGTATTCGGTAATTCAACTGTGAGACAAATTTGAAAAGGCTAGATTTGTTCAGGAATATCTGACTCTGTTCGTCTAACGTTTTGGGTAGGACAATCAGAAAAGGAGAACAAGTTATGCAGACAAATCCAGTCGGTTGGTTTGAAATCTACGTTGATGATATGGAAAGAGCCAAAGCATTTTATGAATCAGTATTTGGTGTGTCGCTAGAACGGATAGGTGATGAAGCCAAAGTTGATATTGAAATGTGGGGCTTTCCTTCCAATATGGAACAATACGGAGCATCTGGCGCGTTAGCTAAAATGGATGGCGTAGCCGCAGGTGGTAATAGCACCATGGTGTATTTTTCTTGCCAAGATTGCGCAGTAGAAGAAGCGAGAGTGAATGATGCGGGTGGACAAGTGGCGCACAACAAGTTTTCAATTGGTCCACACGGCTTCATTTCTGTTGTCGCGGATACTGAAGGTAATATGATTGGTTTACATTCTATGGTTTAAAAATAAGCCCCAGTATTCTGGGGCTTAATTGATTAAAGCAAGGTTGCCGCCGTTTGCTCGCCCATTGCAATCAACTTATCGAGCACTCGTTCTCCATCTGCGCGTAAGCCGTTATGCTCATATTCATTGGTGATCCAAGCTTTGGCGTTCGGGATGTTAGCTAACGTCTCTCGGCTAATATCCATCTCCACAAACATATCATCAGCATACACTGCGCAGCTCACCGGAACCTTGTTGTTGGCAAGTTGCTCTGCGTTGTACAGCGGCGTCCAATCCTCTTTTTCTGCTAATAACTCGGCAGCTTCTTTGAGTGGCTTAAGACAGACATATTGGTCAAACATCCATGGGAATACCATCTCACCGGTAAAGTAGAACGGCTGTCCAGGTTGATAGTTAAATTCTTCTCTGGTCTGCCTAACGCGATGCGCGCTCCAGTTAGAAGCAAAACCTTGGCAGTAAATGGACTCGTGCAGGATGGCGTAAATCGGGTTAGTTTGAAAGCCTTGCTCCATCAACATGCTGTTTAGGAATTCGTAGCGCAACTGAGGCTTACCATTGATCTCAACCAACGCGTTTTCCAATAAATAGTAAGTTGGCAGGAAGGTATCGCTCATGCCGAAGTTGATGCCAATTTGTTGGAACTGCTCCACGGTTAATCGTTGACCGTTAGGCAAAAACTCTTCGTTCTCTAATAAGTGGTCTGCAATGTGTTGACAAAGTTCTTGCGCTTGTGGGAACTGCTGGAAGAAGGCTTGGTTCTTTTCCATGGTGCGTTTGAATGTCGCTTGATAAACGTCATCAGGGTGGCGAGAAATTGAAGGTACACCACCGGTAATGTAACTGCGTGACAAGCTTTCAGGAAACAGCGATAAATAGGTCAGAGAACAAAAACCACCAAAGCTTTGGCCTAAGATAGACCACTTTTCTACGCCCAATTTTTCACGAATGAACTCGGCATCACGCACAATATTATCTGCACGGAAATGAGTCAGATAATCCGCTTGTTCGCTAGGAGTCAAATGAGCCAGTGTTTGATGGCTGATTACTGAGCTGTTGCCAGTACCACGTTGATCGAGCAGTAACACTCGGTACTGCTGCATGACACGCTTTACCCAGCCATTGAAACCGTTTTGACGAGGTGAGGGGAACCCTGGACCGCCTTGGAAATAGACCAAAAACGGCTTTTCGCTTTCGCCGTCAGAGACAAGTGATAGCTCTCGTGCAAATACTTCAATTGAACCTTTTTCTGGGGTGGCGTAATCCAATGGCACTTGGAAATAGTGAGGAGTGAATTTAACTCCAGTATCAATAAATGGTTGAGCGTTCATGTTGTTTTTGTACATCCGTGACGTGAGTGATGCCGTATATTAGCGTTTTGCTAGACAGATACCAACGTTGGCGTGAGTTTGTGAGGGCTGGATAGGCAGCGGCTGATTTCAGAGTGACCGTCATCATGTTTTGTCTTATGCTCGTACTGCGGGTGATCGCTGAAATTAAACTCATAAAAACGAAAAGAATGAAATTATGAATTACTTTGAATCTCCATTTGCAGGTAAGCCTCTGCAACAGCAAGTGACGAATCCTAACATTATTGTTGGCCGTCACAGCTACTACTCTGGTTACTATCACGGTCATGGTTTCGATGATTGTGCCCGTTATTTGAACCCAGAACGGGATGATGTGGATAAACTCGTTATTGGCAATTTTTGCTCAATTGGTTCGGGTGCGGTGTTCATGATGGCGGGTAACCAAGGCCATCGAACGGACTGGGTGAGCACTTTCCCTTTCTTCTACCAAGACAATGAAAACTTCGCCGATGCGCAAGATGGGTTTTGCCGAATGGGGGATACCGTCATAGGTAACGATGTTTGGATTGGTTCAGAAGCGATGATCATGGCAGGCGTGAAAATTGGTGATGGCGCTGTGATTGCGAGTCGTGCAGTCGTCACCAAAGATGTCGCACCTTATGAAGTCGTCGGCTCTAACCCGGCTAGACATATCAAGTCTCGTTTCTCCGCGGAGCAGATTGAAATGCTGCTTGAAATGCAGTGGTGGTATTGGTCTGATGAACAGCTAAAAGGGGCGATGCGCCATCTTTGTTCTGCGGATATCGTCTCGTTGTACAATTACTGGCAAGAAACCATTCGCTAACTTAGCCTCTAAAATAAGAAAGCCAAGGTATTGAATATTAAAAAGGTATTCAATACCTGTAATGTCTAGTAGTGTGAGTTTTATGTGTAACAGGGTGGGGCAACCATGGAAATTTCTGAACAGTCACTTATTGAACCTTACTTAGACAACGCAAGTTTTGCTGATAGCTTTTCAGTCACACTTCCAAATCGTCAGCAGTCGGCATTTGATGTTTACTTGTCGCTCATGAAAAGCTCGCCTGATTGGGTTAATCGATTGATGGCTTTGCGGAATCGTATCGTCTCTCTATTTGGTCTGAAAAACCTTGGCACCATGAGTGAGTTAACCGCTAATCTTGATGAAGCGAGCTGTAAACCGGGTGATCGGATTGGTATTTTTACGTTGGTGAAGCTCACGCCCAATGAAGTACTAGCAGAAGATTGCGACAAGCATCTAAACGTTCGCTTATCTTTTTTACTTGTTCCTCATGGTGAACAAGTCACACTACATGTGACGACTGCGGTACATGTCAAAAACTGGCTTGGTCGTGTTTACATGCTGTTTGTCGCACCAATGCATAAGTTAATTGTTCCTGCGAGTTTAAAGGCGCTAGAACGAGAATACACCTAATTAGCTTTGTTCAATTTTTTTGAATAAGTGGCTCTAATCCCTCCGCTCACATTTGAATCCTAGCCAGATACACTGAGTCTATTAGTGAGAGGGAGAAGAATGATGAGCAAGCAAAGACAAATAATTCAACGTATCAAAGCCCATGCGACATCCGATGGCGATGGTGTGAAAATCTCTCGTGTCGCAGGCTTTAACAATAAAAGCTTTTCGCCGTTTTTAATGGTCGATGAGCTTAAATCTGATCAACACTCCGACTATGTTGGTGGTTTTCCTCCGCATCCGCACCGCGGTATTGAAACCCTCACCTATATGATGAAGGGCCATTTTCAACACCGCGATCACATGGGGAATGTGGGCGAGTTAAAATCTGGTGGAGCTCAGTGGATGGCGGCGGGTCGAGGTGTTATTCACAGTGAAATGCCAATCATGGAAGAGGGCGATCTACATGGCTTCCAAATTTGGATTAATCAGCCTGCACGCGACAAGATGAAACCAGCACAGTATTTTGATTTTCAATCTGAGACGATTGCTGAACGAAACAGTGCAACACATGGTTTGCATCGAGTTTTGGCGGGAGATCTGATCGTTGAAGGTGAATTGATTCAAGGGCCACTAGACAAAACGGGCGTTCCTCTGACTGTTGCCGATTGGCGAGCGGTGAGTGGTCAGCAAACCTCAATTGGTATACCAGAGCATTTCAATATGATGCTGTTTGTTTACCAAGGTGGCGTGACTGTGGGTGATATCGAGGTAACACAAGGTGAAATGGTGTTGCTATCGAAAGGAGAGCTAGTGCAATTAGCATCAAACCAAAACAGCGGCGCGTTGCTGTTTATGGGGGAGCCAATTGACGAGCCCGTTGTCCACTATGGTCCATTCGTGATGAACACCATGGCTGAAATTGAGCAAACCATCAGTGACTACAACTCTGGCGTTTTTGAAACTTACTAAGGTCAAAAAGCCAATATCCGTGCGCTTTCGCTTCATCCACTGCCCGAAGCAATCTTTGCACAGCCGCCTAACTCTGGCGGCTTTTTTATGTCTTGTCGTAATGCTCTTTCGTCACTTTCGCGCAATATCGTTCAATAAGCGTGCTTTAGAATGCATTAGCCTTGCTAAAAAGTGAGGATTTTTTATGGATAGTATTTTGATTGCAATGATCGCATTTGCTTTTGTGGGGGCCGTGACTCCTGGGCCCGTGAACATTCTGGCGACTTCTACAGCGGTGCAGAATGGCAGCGGAGAAGCATTCAAACATGTGGTTGGCGCTTCAGTGGCATACGCTTTGGTGGTGTTTGTATCTGGGAGCGTATTAGCGAGCTTAACCCATTGGCTTCCGTTATTAGAAAGGGGAATGCAGCTTGTCGGCTCAGGCTTTTTAATCTACCTCGCTTACAAAATCTATTTTGCGCCAGTCGAAGCTTTATCGATTGAAGGTAGCGGTACTTCAGGTTGGTTGAGTGGTTCGTTGACTCAAGTTCTTAATCCTAAAGCTTGGCTCGTCGCCATGTCGGGAGTGAGCCTGTATGTGGTTGGTCAACTCGAGCAGCAAAAATGGCTTTGGATCTTTACCACGGTATCTTTAATTGCTTGCTTAGTTGGTGTCGGTGTTTGGGCACTGCTTGGTCGATTGTTTGCGACCTATTTATCACAACCTGTGAAGCAACGCCTTTTTAATCGAACCATGGCGATCATTCTTATCATATCTGTTAGCATGATTTGGCTATAGCGTTAGGATGCGCTGAATAAAGGAGAAGGAACTAAGGATGAAAAAGGACAAGAGTGCCAGCTTCAAACAAAGTACCGTCTTGCCTTGGGTTGAGCTGCGGGTCGCCAATCAAAGTACGGCTTGTTACGGCGCGCATTCCCATGATGAGTTCTCTTTTGGCATTATTCAGCAAGGCCGTGCTCAGTATCATAATCGACATCGCAGCCATACGATTGGCAAAGGCGATATTGTCACGATCAACCCCGCTGATGTGCATTCATGTAACCCTGAGGCTGGGACTTGGTCTTATAGCATGCTTTTTGTTGAGGCCGATCGTATGGGGGCCGTACAGCAAGACGTACTAGAAATCGCTAAACCTGGTTACTCTCTCGACTACACGCCATTTAAGGCTGATTTTGAGCAAAACCCGCAAATTAAAAGTCGTTACTTGGCGCTGTTTAATGCCCTACAAAGTGAATCTAGTTCACTTCAAGTTCAGGCGTGTTTGTATGATTTTATTGAAGCGTCGCTGGGGCAATCAGAAAAAACAGTACCTCGCCGTCAACCTATTGAATCGCTGCGCCGCGTGCAAGAACGACTGCTTGATGAAGTCGCTCACTTACATCACCTTGATGAGTTAGCAGAAGAGGCTGGAATGAGTCGTTACCAATTACTCCGAGCTTTTAAAAATCAATTTGGTTTGCCGCCGCATGCTTATTTGATGGATGAAAAGATCAAGCGAGCTAAGGTGATGCTGAAGTCTGGAGCTGAAATTTCTCAGGTGGCTTATGAGCTTGGCTTTTCGGATCAAGCGCACTTTCAGCGCCAGTTCAAAAAACGCATTGCAGTAACACCTAAATATTATCAATCCCATTTTGTCGATTGAGCGATTAGAAATAAAAAAGGAAGCCGAAGCTTCCTTTTTTGATTGAGAGATAATAATCGCTTTTATGCACTCTGCTTTTGGTCTTCATCGTCGCCGATAAAGCCACCCGTTTGGTGTGACCATAGCTGCGCGTAGATACCATTACGTTGGATGAGCTCTTGGTGAGTCCCTTGCTCAACCACTTCACCTTTGTCCAATACAATCAGACGATCCATTGCTGCAATGGTGGATAAGCGGTGCGCAATAGCAATCACGGTCTTACCTTGCATGAGCTCATTGAGGCTTTCTTGAATTGCAGCTTCGACTTCCGAATCAAGCGCAGAGGTCGCTTCATCAAGGATCAGCAGCGGCGCATCTTTAAGTAGCACACGAGAGATTGCAATTCGCTGACGTTGACCACCAGAGAGTTTGACTCCTCGCTCACCAACTTGAGCGTCATAGCCGACATTGCCAAATGGGTCTGTAAGGGTTTCAACAAACTCGTGGGCATGTGCCTGCTTGGTTGCTCTTAGTAGGTCTTCTTCGCTGGCATCCGGATTACCATATAAGATGTTATCGCGAATTGAGCGATGCAAAAGTGACGTATCCTGAGTCACCATGCCGATCTCCGCACGTAGCGAGTCCTGCGTGACATCAGAGATGACTTGCCCATCAATCTTGATTTTACCGCTTTCAACATCGTGGAAGCGCAAAAGTAGATTCACTAGTGTCGATTTGCCTGCGCCAGAGCGACCCACTAAGCCGACTTTTTCTCCCGGCTTAATATTAAGGTTGAGGTTGCTGATCACCCCTTTGGTTTTGTCGCCATAGTGGAAGCTGACGTTATCAAATTCAATCCCACCTTCTGATACAACAATTGGTTTTGCATCAGGCTTGTCTTGAATATCAATGGGTTTTGAGAGAGTTTTCATACCATCGACGACGGTGCCCATGTTCTCAAATAGAGAGCCAACTTCCCACATGATCCACATCGACATACCATTAATACGAAGCGCCAACGCAATCGCGATTGCAATCGCCCCGATACTGATCGAATTGTCCATCCACAAGAAGATAGAAAGCGCGGCAATTGAAAACACCAATAAGTAATTGGTAATTTCCACCGCCACATCAAAGCCTGTCACAAGACGCATCTGTTTGTAAACCGTGCCTAAGAAGCCACGCATGCCTGTTTCTGCATACTCAGTTTCTCGTTTACTGTGTGAAAACAGTTTTACCGTCGCGATATTGGTGTAGCTATCTACAATGCGACCAGTCATGGTTGAACGGGCATCAGCTTGCTCCGAAGCAACACTTTTTAGCTTGGGAACAAAGTAAATCTGAATTCCGATATAGCAAGCTAACCAAATGAGCATTGGGATCATCAAACGCCAATCTGCCTGAGCGAGTAACACAATCATTGAGGTAAAGTAGACCGAGACATAGACAAATACATCCATTGTCTTCATTACGGTTTCTCTTACCGCCAGTGAGGTTTGCATTACTTTCGTTGCAACGCGCCCAGCAAAGTCATCTTGGTAAAAGTTTAAGCTTTGCTTGAGTAAGTAGCGGTGCGCGAGCCAACGGATCGACATCGGGTAGTTGCCGAGTAAGGTTTGGTGAATCAGCAACGAGTAACCAATCACTAACACAGGCATGATGACGAGCAAAAGTACGCTGTAGAAGATGAGCTCGCTCTTATTATCTTGCCAAAATGTTTCAGGGTTACTGGTAGATAGCCAATCTACTAAGTTACCCATCGCACCAAATAGTGATACTTCAACGATCGCTACAATGGTTGCCATGATAGACATAATGATCAGCGGGACTTCATATCCACGGGTGTAATATCGACAAAAAGCAAAAATACCACTAGGTGGCTGACTTGGCTCCTCATCAGGGAAGGGTTTGGTAAATCCTTCAAATTTTTTAAACATACATGTTTCCTAAACGCACAAAAAGACACAGAGAATGTCGTTACGACGAGTGTGTTCGTCCATAAGTTGGGAAGGCTTTGCAATGGTATACTTTTCGTAATAAGAATGTAACTAGTGGAATATTCTTAATTTTGCATATTATCCACGCACTTAAGGTAAATGGAGATGGTGTCAATAAAAAGGGCTGCATATTTAGCTTTTTGCAGTAACCATTACTGAATTCTGATGTGTTTTATAGGTAACTTCAGTAAATGTTGATTTAACATTATGTCTACAATTGGCTTCATTAAGTGAGAAAAAGTGAGTTTGTCACGATGTTGAAACAGCAAGCCCTACTACAAAAACAACAAGCAACGGTACAAAACGCCAACTGCGTAGTGATGGTACCGCCAAAAGAATTCGCCTTTAACGCTGAAACTGCCAAAGACAACGAATTTCAGCATCAAGTAAAAGAGTCGAACGAAGAGATTCGCCGTAACGCGATGCAAGAGTTTGGCACTATGGTTGATGAATTGCGCCAAGCAGGTGTTCAGGTTGTGGTATTTGATTACCCGCTAGGAGAAGTGGAAACGCCAGACGCGGTATTCCCAAATAACTGGTTCAGTACAACACTAGCAGGTGAGCTGTACACGTTCCCTATGGCTTGTAATAATCGCCAACAAGAAGTAAAACCCGATGCTTTGAGAGAAACACTTGAATTCGCGGGCCGACAGGTTAAATCATTAGATTCACTCACATCGTATTTAGATATTGATGCGCATCTAGAAAGCACAGGTGTGATGGTGATGGATCACCCAAATCGCACTATCTATGCGGCGCTCTCTCAGCGTTGTGATCGTGAAGTCTTGGAAGATTATGCCGAGCGTATTGGCTATGAGCGTGTAGTGTCATTCCAAACAGCTTTACCATCAGGGAAGCCGATTTACCATACTAATGTGATGATGGCGATTGGTGAAAATTTCTGTGTTATCTGTGATGAAGTGATCCCAGAATTTGAACGTCGATTTGTGATCAAATCTCTAGCGAAAGATAAGCAAGTGATCTCCATTTCTCTGGAACAGATGAACCAGTTTTGTGGCAACATTCTTCAACTAGAAACAGTGAATGGCGAGAAAGTGATTGCGATGTCTCAATCAGCGTATGATGCCTTTTCTCCTGCGCAGCGAGTTCAACTATCAAGTCATGGTCGTTTGCTGCCATTTAATGTACAAACCATCGAGAATATTGGCGGTGGTAGCGTTCGCTGCATGTTAGGCGAAGTTTTCTTACCAAGTCGTACGAGAGCGCTATAACGCAAATGAATTTACTTCGGTAAAAGTAAAATACAGCTGTAAAAAAGCCACCTCTAGGATATAGAGGTGGCTTTTTGCGTTTGGGAAAACGCGCCAACGGGGTTGTCTTAAGCTGTTTGTTATTCGTAATCTGAAGCGTAAGTATCTTCGTAAGTATGTGAGTAGAACTCAAATAAGTTACCAAACGGGTCTTCGAGGTAAACCATTTGTGCTTGTTTTAATTCATCTTCTGGGTGGTAGCGCATAATGTCCATGCGAACCTTACCGCCAAACTCTTCTACGCGCTGAATCGCCGAATCAAACTGCTCTTTTGGTAATTGCAGACAGAAATGGAAGATGCCTAGGCGAGAGAAGTCGACTTCATGGCGTTCTTGACGCTCTTTCATTTCGAACAGTTCAACACCAATACCGTCGCTGGTCACAAGGTGAGCGATGTTGAAGCCTTTAAAGCCCTCGCCAAATACCGCGATACACATACGACCGATCGCTGATTCGCGCTCTTCGACGACTTTTGTGTTGTTCATTACGATGCGAAGGCCAAGCGCTTTAGTGTAGAACTCTACTGCTTTATCCATATCGCCAACCATGATGCCTACGTGATTCATTTTCATAATTCTGCTCCAAAAACTGTGATGACTAATTCGTGTTCTGTTTCGATGGAAGAGAGTTTACGAGCGTTTTTGAATAAAGTTAAATTATCATAAATTATATAATTGATAATATTTTGTTTTCATCTCAAGGTGCGCTTTGTGGGTGAACGTAAATTACAGGGTGTTATTTTGTTTCGAATGAAAATAATTAGTGCTCTAACTAATTTTTTGTTTGGTGGATCCTGCTGAACTGATTTATATGCCAATTTAACGCTTCTTTGGCTGGTGGTTTGGGTTTTGGTATTAATAAGGATATTATTTAAGATATTGAATTTTATTGATTTATTAGAGTGCTCCTGTGGGTGTAAATAGAGTGTTAACACTGTTGGGTTTTTAGGGTTATTGGTTTGTACACCAATGATGATTTGCAAGATATTGTGCTAATTTCTCCTTTTTTATAAATAAATTATTTGAGTACAAATGAGTTTTAAGGCATTTTATATTTAACTAACCGTTCAATTAAAAATAAAAGGACTTAAACATGCCTAAAGTTGGTATGCCTGAAATCAGGAAACCGCAACTTGTGCAGGCAACAATGGCTGTGATTGATAGAGTCGGTTTGCATGCGGCGAGTATTTCGCTGATCAGCAAAGAAGCGGGCGTTTCTACAGGGATCATTAACCACTATTTTGGTGGTAAACATGGTCTTTTAGAAGAAACGATGCGTGAGATCCTTCGTCAGTTATCATCCACGATCACGACTCGTCTTAGTGAGCTCCCAAAAGATGCGCACCTGCAACGTATTAACGCAATCGTTGATGGCAATTTTGTCGGTTTTCAAGCTGAAAATATGGTGGCGAAGACTTGGTTGGCGTTTTGGTCCTACTCAATGCATGACCCACAATTAAAAAGACTCCAAACCGTGAATGAAAAGCGTTTGTTGTCTCATTTAAAAATCGAACTAAAGGGGTTGCTTCATTCAGAGCAAGCCGAAGTTGTGGCGTTTGGTATTGCTTCTCTTATCGATGGTATTTGGCTGCGCGGAACGCTCAACCCGTCAGGCATTGATGCAACAAAAGCACGTTACATCATCAATGATTATCTCGATAAACAACTCACTTTTTACTCTAAAAAATAACAATGAAGTCAGATGCTCACATGGATATGAAATCACTATTTATTGACGGTAAAGCGCAATTCTCAACATCAGGCGAGAGCTTTACTACCTACAATCCTGCTAATGGAGAAGCCATTGCTCAGATCGGCCAAGCAAGTCAGCAAGATCTTGAGTTGGCGATTGAATCGGCAAAGCGTGGATTTGCGACTTGGTCGGCGATGAGCCCAACAGAGCGTAGCCGAATATTACTTAAAGCGGTTGCTTTGCTACGTGAGCGCAATGATGAGTTGGCGGCGCTAGAAGTAACGGATACAGGAAAACCACTCCAAGAAGCGATTGAAGTTGATGTCGCCTCTGGTGCAGATGTTATCGAGTATTACGCCGGACTTGCTCCCGCGATGCAAGGTGAGCAGCAACCATTGAGTGAATCTCAATTTTTCTATACGCGTCGTGAACCGTTAGGTATTTGTGCGGGTATAGGTGCATGGAACTACCCAATTCAAATTGCGATGTGGAAATCTGCTCCTGCACTGGCTGCGGGTAACGTCATGATTTTTAAACCATCAGAAGAAACACCGCTGACAGCGCTTAAGCTGGCTGAGATCTTCACCGAAGCAGGTTTACCTGATGGGGTATTCAATGTGGTACAAGGTGATCATCGTGTTGGCCAAATGCTTACGGCTCACCCAGCCATTGCGAAAGTGTCATTTACTGGTGAATCCGGTACCGGCAAGCAAGTTATGGCAGACAGTGCACGTACTCTGAAACAAGTCACGATGGAGCTTGGTGGTAAATCACCAATGATCGTATTTGATGATGCGAAGTTGGATGACGCAGTGTCGGCAGCGATGGTGGCCAACTTCTATACTCAAGGTGAGGTGTGTACCAACGGTACTCGAGTGTTTGTTCATGAATCTATCTACCCTCAATTTATTGCTCAGCTTAAAACCCGCACTGAGAAACTGATTGTTGGCGATCCTATGGACATGGAAACACAAATTGGCGCTTTGATTTCGAAAGATCACATGAGCAAGGTGCTCGCTGCCATTGAAAGTGCTAAGCAAAGCGGTGCAGAGCTGCTCACTGGTGGTTATCAGGTCACGGAAAATGGCTTAGCTAACGGTAACTTTGTTGTTCCGACAGTATTCGTCAATTGTGACGATAACATGGTCCATGTTCAGCAAGAGATTTTCGGCCCTGTTATGTCTGTGCTGACCTTCAGTGATGAGCAAGACGTTATCCAGCGCGCGAATGATACCGACTATGGTCTAGCCGCTGGTTTGTTTACGCAAAACCTTGCGCGAGCTCACCGAGTTGTTCATCAGCTCGAAGCTGGGATCTGCTGGGTAAATACCTGGGGCGACTCACCGGCTGAAATGCCAGTAGGTGGGTATAAGCATTCAGGCATAGGCCGTGAGAATGGCCCGGAAACTTTGCGTCATTACACTCAGACGAAAAGTATTTTAATTGAGCTTGGCGATTACGCCAGTCCTTACGCTTAACCACTGATTTCACGGAGAACGAATATGGAACAACGCTACGATTATATTATCGTCGGCGCGGGTTCGGCCGGCTGTGTGTTGGCGGATCGCTTGTCAGAGAGTGGCGAATACCAAGTCTTACTGCTTGAGGCTGGTGGTACGGATAAGAGTATTTTTATACAAATGCCTACCGCACTTTCTTACCCAATGAACAGTGAGCGCTATGCGTGGCAATTTGAAACTCAGCAAGAGCAAGGGCTTGATGGGCGTAAACTGCATTGCCCGCGCGGTAAGGTCTTGGGGGGGAGTTCATCAATCAATGGCATGGTTTACGTTCGTGGTCACGCTTGTGATTTTGATGAATGGGAGCAGCAAGGCGCGCATGGTTGGAACTATGCAGCCTGTTTACCTTATTTCCGCCGCGCAGAATCATGGATTGGTGGCGAAGATGAGTACCGTGGTGGTGATGGCCCTGTCGGAACCTGCAATGGAAACGATATGAAGCGTAACCCTCTTTACCAAGCGTTTATTGATGCAGGTAAAGAAGCGGGCTACCCGGAAACAGAAGATTACAACGGTTATCAGCAAGAAGGCTTCGGCCCAATGCACATGACGGTGGATAAAGGGGTACGTGCTTCAACCTCTAACGCTTACTTAAGGCGTGCTCTAAAGCGTTCAAACCTGACTCTTATTAAAGGTGTTGTTGCGCGCAAAATTTTGTTAGATGGCGTTCAAGCAACGGGTATTGAATATCAAAAGTCGGGCAAAGTGTTTAAGGCGTTGGCAAAGAAAGAAGTCATCTCAAGTGCGGGCTCAATTGGATCGCCGCAATTACTTCAACTGTCTGGCATTGGACCTAAAGCGGTTCTGGAGCAAGCCGGAGTGTTAGTGAAACATGACTTACCTGGTGTCGGCCAAAACCTTCAGGATCACCTGGAAGTTTATTTCCAATACCACTGTTCGAAGCCTATTACTTTAAACAGTAAGTTGGGGTTAGTGAGTAAAGGTTTAATTGGTACTGAGTGGATCTTGACTCGAAAAGGGCTAGGAGCGACAAATCATTTTGAGTCTTGCGCATTTATTCGCTCTCGTGAAGGGCTGAAATGGCCAAATATCCAATACCATTTCTTGCCGGCGGCAATGCGTTATGACGGCCAAGCTGCCTTTGATGGGCATGGTTTCCAAGTGCATGTTGGCCCCAATAAACCTGAAAGCCGAGGTAGCGTTGCAATCACCTCTGCGGATCCACTAAACAAACCAAAGATTGAATTCAATTACATTTCCACCGAACAAGATCGACAAGATTGGCGCGATTGTATTCGTTTAACCCGAGAGATTTTGATGCAACCCGCAATGGATGATTTTCGGGGCGAAGAGATTCAGCCGGGTATCGCAATTACCAGTGATGAAGCGATTGATGAGTGGGTAAAACAGAATGTCGAAAGCGCATACCACCCTTCATGTACCTGCAAAATGGGTGCAGACGATGACGCGATGGCAGTACTCGATGATTCGTGCCGTGTGCGAGGCATTGCTGGCTTGCGAGTGGTTGATTCATCCATCTTTCCAACGATTCCAAACGGTAACCTGAATGCACCCACGATCATGGTCGCAGAGCGCGCGGCTGACATGATCTTAGATAAGGGACTTCTTGCCGAGCAAGATGTATCAGTATGGATTGCACCGGAATGGCAAAACAAACAACGAATTAACTCTCCGAGAAGAGAATTAGATTAACTCTAATAAAGTCAGTAATCATTACAAGGAAAACACTATGTCTATGATGACAAAAACACTTTCAACTCTTGCTTTAAGTACGTTTGCAATGAATGTCTATGCTAACCAGTGTGAAACCGTGCGTTTTGCCGATGTGGGTTGGACTGATATTACAGCAACGACGGCTGTGACTAGCGAGCTACTTAAAGGTATGGGTTACAAAACCAAAACGGATCTGCTGTCAGTGCCAGTGACTTATTCATCAATGGCCAACGGTGATATCGATATCTTCCTTGGTAACTGGATGCCAACGATGGAGGGAGATATCGCTAAATACCGTGAAGCAGGCAGTGTTGAAACGGTTCGTGCCAATCTAGAAGGCGCAAAGTACACACTTGCTGTGCCAAAGTATGTTTATGACGCTGGTGTGAAAAGCTTTGCTGATCTTGCAAAGCATGCGGATAAATTCCGTGACCGCATTTACGGCATCGAGCCGGGTAACGATGGTAACCGCTTGATCCAGTCGATGATCGACAGTGATGCGTTTGGTCTTAAAAACTTTAGTCTAGTGGAATCAAGTGAAGCTGGCATGGTGTCGCAAGTGACTCGTGCAGCACGCCGCGATCAGTGGATCGTTTACCTAGGCTGGGCCCCACACCCAATGAACAGCAACGTTGAGATGGAATACCTAGACGGTGGTGATGATTACTTTGGCCCTAATTACGGGGGCGCAAATGTGTACACTAACGTGCGTCAGAACTACCTGAGTGAATGTAAAAACGTAGGTCAACTTCTGCAAAATCTAGAGTTTAGCTTAGAGATGGAAAACCAGTTAATGGAAGCGATCTTAAACCAAAAAGTTAAACCAGCGAAAGCAGCTCAAGAGTGGATGAAGGCGAATCCGGAGCAAGTTGAAAACTGGTTAAACGGTGTGAAGACCTTAAAGGGTGAAAGCGCGACAGAAGCAGTTCAAAGCTACATCAACTCAAAAGCTTAATCAGATTGGGTGGGTGAATAACCCACCCATGATCATCTAGATGATTAACACAAAGGTATATTGTGAATTTTATTACTGACAACAAAATCCCACTGGGTGAATGGATGGAATCTGGTGTGGATTGGTTAACAGACAATGCTGCTGGTTTGTTTGATGCTATCTCTATCTTCCTTGAGACCATTATTCTATTTGTTGTAGATATTTTTAAGTGGATGCCACCGGCTATGCCAATTGTGATTACTGCAGCTATCGCATGGTACTTGCATCGTAGTATCCCATTGGTGCTGTTTATTATTGGCGCTTTGCTTACTATTTTAAATCTTGGCTACTGGCAAGAAATGCTAGAAACCTTTGTTTTGGTTTTCGCCGCGACAACGATTTCTGTATTAATTGGCGTTCCAGTGGGCATTATGGCGGCCCATCGTCCTTGGTTGTATACCTTGCTCCGACCTATCTTAGATTTGATGCAAACCGTACCGACTTTTGTCTACTTGATCCCTACGCTTGTCTTATTTGGGTTAGGGATTGTACCGGGATTAATTTCTACCATTATCTTCGCCATTGCCGCGCCGATTCGTTTAACTTATCTCGGAATTACCAAAGTACCGGAAGAGCTAGTCGAAGCGGGTAAAGCCTTTGGTGCAACTCGTATGAAGCTGCTCTATAAAGTAGAGCTTCCTGCGGCGATGCCAAGCATTATGGCGGGTGTAACACAATGTATTATGTTGTCTCTTTCTATGGTGGTGATTGCTGCCCTGGTTGGTGCCGATGGTTTAGGTAAGCCAGTGGTTCGCGCGTTGAACACAGTTAATATCTCTCAAGGTTTTGAAGCGGGTCTGGCGATTGTACTCGTCGCGATTATTCTTGACCGTTTATGTAAATCACCGAACCAGAAGGAAGCATAGTCATGGATGCAATTACAATTAAAAATCTGGACGTTGTGTTTGGTGATAAGCCGCAACAAGCATTGGATTTACTTGATCAAGGTAAAACACGCCAAGAGATCATCGACGAAACGTCGCAAGTGGTTGGTGTGGACAATGTTTCTATCAGTGTTAAAGAAGGCGAGATTTGCGTCCTGATGGGTCTTTCTGGTTCGGGCAAATCCAGTTTGCTGCGTGCGGTTAATGGTCTAAATACCATTTCTCGCGGCGCGCTAGAAATCAAAGATGTCGACAAACAAGTGGATCTTGCTACTTGTGATGAAGAAACATTGCGTCACCTTCGTACCCATCGTGTATCTATGGTGTTCCAAAAGTTCGCCCTAATGCCTTGGCTAACGGTTTTAGATAATGTTGCATTTGGTCTAGAGCTTCAAGGTATGGGCAAAGCAGAGCGACGTGAGAAAGCGCGTACTCAGCTAGAGATGGTTGGTTTGTCTGAGTGGGAATCTAAGTTCCCTCATGAGTTATCTGGCGGTATGCAACAGCGCGTTGGTTTAGCGCGAGCGTTTGCAATGGACACCGATATTTTGTTGATGGATGAACCTTTTTCGGCACTGGACCCACTGATTAGAGCGCAGTTACAAGACGAATTGCTTGTCTTACAAGAGAAGCTAAATAAGACGATTTTATTTGTTAGTCATGATTTAGATGAAGCACTTAAAATTGGTAATAATATTGCCATTATGGAGTCGGGAAAGCTTATTCAACATGGCCAGCCAGAAGAGATCATCTTAACGCCTGAAAATGACTATGTGCGAGATTTTGTCGCGCATACAAATCCTCTCAATGTGCTGAAAGGGCGCTCCTTAATGCAGCCTGTGAGCGAATTGAAACGTGAGCAAAGTCGTTTACAGATCTGTTCTGCTCAACCTGTTTGGGTAGAGCAGGGAAGCGAAGAGCTCAATTTAGTACAAAACGCTCAGCTCGTCCTTCATTACTGGGATTCAGAGCAGAGTAAGATCAGCGAGATTGATCATTCAACGGTTGTTGTTGCGAGCCCAGATATTGGTATGCGTGAAGCTATCGAGTTAAAACAGCGTAGCGGTCAACCAATCTTGTTGGTTGAGAAGGGGAAATTGGTCGGTGTACTGAACGACAGTGAGTTCTATGACGCTCTGCTTGGCAACTACAATAGCGTAGAAGCCGCTTAAATAATCGTTTGTAGTGACTTACAAAAAAGGCGATACCATGAGGTATCGCCTTTTTCATTGCCATTGAAGAACTCTTACACTTTAAAGAAACCTAATTGCTGCTTCTGATTCTCTGCAAGGCTAGACAGCTCTTGGCTAGCTGCAGCAGCTTGAGTAATTCCAGTCACGTTTTGGCTAACCAATTCATAGATGTTGGTTAAGTTGTTATTTACATCGGAAGTTACTTGTCCTTGCTCTTCTGAAGCAACCGCGACCTGTGCGTTTATGCTTGTCAGTTCAGAGATCGATTGGCCAATATTACTGAGTGAATCTTGCACTCGTTTTGCTTGTTCTTGGTTCTGGCTCAGAAGCTGAAGGCTAGAATGCATGCTTTCATTTGCGCTGCCTGATTGAGTTTGTAGCTCTTCAATAATCGTTTGAATCTCTTTAGTCGACTCTTGAGTTCTAGCGGCAAGCATACGAACTTCATCCGCAACTACAGCAAAGCCTCGTCCACTTTCACCAGCACGAGCAGCTTCAATAGCGGCGTTAAGGGCTAGTAGGTTCGTTTGTTCGGAGATGCTTTCAATCACTTCAATGACTTTGCCGATCTGCTCTGATTGTTCTTTCAGCGAGTTAACGACGTTCGCTGCTTCAGAAAGCTGTTCAGCCATCTTCTCACTTGAACGCGTGTTCTGCTCAAAAATGGATAAGCTCTCTTTTGCGAGTTGATCGGCTTTGGTGGAAGCGGCATCGGCATTGTTCGCATTTTCCGTCACTTCAGATGCGGTACTTTCCATTTGGTTAATGGCCGCAGCGACATGCTCAACTTCGTTTTTCTCTTGATCTGAGTTGGCACTCGATTGAGTCATAACAGCGGCGAGCTCTGTAGAAGCTGACGCAACATCAACACTGATTCGAACTAAGGCGTCGACTGTTTTTTGTAATTGATTGACGGTGGTATTGAAGTCGCGAGATAACGCGGTGATTTCATTGTTACCTTCCACCTCAACTTTGGTTTTTAGATTACCTTCCGCAAGTTCTTTCATCGCCCCTTGAAGGGATTTAATTGGGGTCACGATTATGCCAGCAAGTAGCCAGCTGATGATGAGTGCAGCGCCCAATACGGCGAGTAACCCAATGATGGCATTGAACATTACGTTAGAGTGGTTGGTTTGGTTTTGCGCAACTTCAACCAAGGCTAGGTCGTTAAGCTTACGAGATAGGTCCTCAATGGCTTGCACCATAACCTTGCCTTTGTCTCGATATACAGAAGAAGCTTGATCATATTGACGTTCAAATTCCGAGGTTAAATTTGAGCTCGAATGCTTGGTTTTTAAAAGCGGCGTCATCGTATCAATAGAATAGTTAACGTAGTCATTGATTGCATCTCGCATTGATCTTGTTTCTTGTTCTAACCCTTTCACTTCACTCAATGAGTCGAGTAGGCGGAAGTTAACCTGCTTTTTTGATTCTAGGGTTGTTGCTAACTGAGCCACATCATCTGCTCGGAATAAGCTATAGATAGCTTTGATTCGCATTCCATAGGTGTTATCGATGATCTTAGTCAGTTCATCTTTGTGAGTGATTAGGTCTTCAGTTGATACTGTTACTTGGTTAAAAACATGCTTTAAGTTAGATGTGCTGTAGCTGATACCTGCGACAAGAAGTAGCAAAGTAAAAATGACAGGCACAACCACCTGGAGCTTAATAGACAAGCCACTGAGTAGTTGGCGCATTTGGTGTCCTCTTTATTCATAAAATAGAAATATAAAAAATTATTATTATTATCAATTGCGAGAATGATTCTAATTTGCTGAGAGGATAATTCAACTTCCAAATTTAGACTTCTATCTAAAGTTTGAATAGACGCTATGCATCTAATTTACTTACATATCATGCGGTTAAGATGAACTTTTGATCTTGTTTGTCATGGCTTGTTACACATCTAGACAGACCATGTGAGAATTGATACTCACCTATTTGCGTATTTTCTTGTGACTTTTACCTGTCATATAGGCTTCAACGAAGTGAAACACAACTGTCATATTTGAGCCCTAAAGTTAGCAGCGTTCAAGTGAAACACAACGGCAATAAAGCCAATTAAGGATATTGTGATGAAAAAGACAGTTATCGGTGCAATCGCACTTCTAGGCGCAATGGCAGTGACTTCAGTTTCTGCTAAAGAAACTATCTCTGCAGTCGGCTCTAGCAGCGTAACTCCACTGATGGAAGTTTTCTCTGAAACATACATGAAAAACCACTCAAACGTATTTATCGAGGTGCAAGGCCCAGGTTCGTCAGCAGGTGTTAAAGCGGCGAAGAATGGCTCTGCAGATTTAGGTATGTCTTCTCGTAACCTAAAAGATTCAGAAAAAGAACCAGCGCTTAAAGAGCTTACGGTTGCACTTGATGGCATTGCTGTCGTTGTTAACCCTAAAAACGGTCTAGATAAGCTGACGGCCGAGCAAGTAACGGCTATCTACAAAGGTGAAGTGACAAACTGGAAAGATGTTGGTGGTGCGGACAAGCCTATCGTAGCGATTACTCGTGATACGGCGTCAGGTACTCGTGGCGCATTTGAAGACATCATGAAGCTTAAGAAAAAAATCTCTGGTAAGAAAGTTTCTGCAATCTCTCAACGTGCTCAAGTGGCAAACGGTAACGGTGCACTAAAAACAATGGTGGCATCTAACCCATACGCGATTGGCTACATCTCTCTAGGTACTGTCGACAACTCAGTGAATGCACTGGCAATTGATGGTGTGTCGGCAAACGTAGACAACGTGAAAAACGGATCATACAAAGTTGCTCGCCCATTCCTAGTTCTATACAAAGATGGTAAGCCATCTACAGAAACTCAAAAATTCCTAGATTGGATGGTTTCTGATGACGCTCAAGCACTTGTAGACCAAAAAGGTTACATTTCAGTTAACTAATTATTTCCCTAACCTTGCTCAGCCCCTCTTTTGGGCTGAGCCTTTTTCTTTACTTATTGGCGAGCTGAGCTCGTGAAACGGTAAGAATCTTATGACCATCGCAACAAATAGTGACAAGCTTATGAATAGTGAAGTGACTCAGATCTCTAAGTCTCGTCTGCGTGCGAAAAAACGCGTAGATTGGAAAGAGCGAATCTTCCACGGCTTATTTCTAACCAGTGCTGTTATCGGCATTGTCTCATTAGCAATTATTGCTTATTTCATTTTTAAAGAGTCTATCCCTGCTTTTCAAGAGGCGGGCTTAACTGGCATCGTACTAGGGCAAGATTGGTTACCTCCAGCGTTATATGGCGTTGCGACTATGATTGTTGCGTCAGTCGTATCGACGTTTGGCGCGGTCGTTGTTGGTGTTCCGGTCGGCGTTCTTACCGCTATCTTTATTGCAGAAATTGCTCCAAAACGTGTCGCTGATGTTATCAGACCGGCAGTTGAACTGTTGGCTGGTATTCCATCCGTTGTCTACGGCTTTTTCGGCCTTGTTATCATTGTTCCACTCATTCAAGACATCTTTCAGGTGCCTGCAGGTAATACAATCTTAGCTGGAATTATTGTACTTGGCGTGATGATCCTACCCACGGTTATTACGGTTTCAGAGACTTCGATTCGAGCGGTTCCGCGTACATATAAAGAAGGCTCTTTGGCACTTGGCGCATCGAAAATTTTCACCATTTTTAAATTGTTGGTTCCAGCCGCACGCTCAGGGATTATGACGGGGGTGATTCTGGGGATCGGCCGAGCGTTAGGTGAAACAATGGCCATTATCATGGTGATGGGTAATGCACCAGCGATGCCTCAAGGTATCCTTGATTCAGCTCGAACGCTTACTGCCAATATTGCGATAGAAATGTCCTATGCGAGTGGAGTACACGCAAGCGCACTTTATGCAACAGGCGTTGTATTGTTGGTGTTTATCATGATGCTCAATGCTGGGCTGCTTTATCTCAACCGCGAAAAAGCGAAGTAGTTGACGGGAAGGACTTAAAAAATGGATCGCGTAAAATTAAAAAAAGCTCGTGAGTTTCAAGATAATATATTGAGTGCTCTCATCTGGGCGGCGGCGGCATTAACGGTTGGCTTCTTGTTCTGGATTATTTGGTACATTCTTTCGAATGGTTTACAGCATGTAGACTGGAACTTTATCACTGACAATTATACTCGTACAGGTGAAGAGCACGGCATCTTCCCGATGATCGTCGCAACGGTGTATATGGTGATTGCTTCGATTGCGGTCGCGGCACCACTTGGCATTATGACGGCTATTTACTTAACGGAATACGCACAAGTGGGCAGTAAACTGGTTAAAGTGATTCGTTTCTGTACAGAGTCTCTAGCCGGTATCCCATCGATTATCTTTGGTCTCTTTGGCATGACTTTCTTTGTCGCTATTTTGGGTCTCGGCTTCTCGATTCTTTCCGGCGCTTTGACGTTAAGTATCCTGATTTTGCCAGTCATTATACGTACAACAGAAGAAGCGTTGATGGCGGTTCCACAGACTTATCGAGAAGGGTCTTATGGCCTTGGCGCATCGAAAATCTATACTATCTGGCGTTTAATCTTGCCAAGTGCGATGCCAGGAATCTTGACCTCGGTTATCTTAAGTATTGGTCGTGTCATCGGTGAATCTGCGCCAGTATTTCTAACTGCGGGCATGGTAGCGCGAATTCCAGATTCACTCATGGACTCTGGTCGTACATTGACCGTACATTTATACAAGTTAACCACTGAACTGTTTACCGTAGAAGAGTGGAATCAAGCTTATGGTACGGCCACAGTGCTGATTGTTGTTGTCTTACTGATCAATATGGTGACTAAGTTAATCGCCAGACGTTTTAACACCGCCACATACTAATCGGCGTGCTTTCAAACAGTAAGATAGATACCAATTCAAGAATTTAGAGATTAAAAAGATGAACAAATTTGATATTAAAAACCTAGACCTTTTTTATGGTGAGAACCAAGCACTTAAGTCCATTGATTTACCGATTCCAACTCGTCAAGTGACCGCTCTCATCGGTCCTTCAGGCTGCGGTAAGTCAACATTACTACGTTGTCTAAATCGTATGAATGACTTGATTGAAGGGGTGAAGATTACTGGCGACCTAAACATGGATGGTGAAGATATCTACGGTAATATCGATGTTGCTGACTTGCGCATTAAAGTAGGTATGGTGTTCCAAAAGCCGAACCCATTTCCGATGAGCATTTATGAGAACGTAGCTTACGGCTTACGTGCGCAAGGTATAAAAGATAAGAAACACATAGATGAAGTAGTAGAGAGCTCTTTACGCGGTGCAGCGCTTTGGGATGAAGTGAAAGATCGATTGAAGTCTCATGCGTTTGGTTTGTCTGGCGGTCAGCAGCAGCGTTTGTGTATTGCACGCACGATTGCCATGGAGCCAGATGTCATTTTAATGGATGAGCCGACTTCCGCTCTTGACCCTATTGCAACGCATAAGATCGAAGAGTTAATGGAAGAGCTGAAAAAGAACTACACGATCGTTATCGTCACCCATTCGATGCAGCAGGCGCGTCGTATCTCAGATCGAACCGCTTTCTTCTTAATGGGAGAGTTAGTTGAGCACGATGAGACAAAAAACATCTTTAGTGAGCCCAAAGATGACCGAACAAAAGGCTACGTAAATGGTGATTTTGGCTAATCACTGAATAGTTTTACTGGCATTATCACTATAATAATAAGCGATGGTACTTTGCCCCTCATTTTGAGGGGCTTTTTTGTTTTTATGCGTTGTGTGTGCAAATTTTAAATTAATCTCATAGACAGTTCATCAAAGGTATTAGTTCTAAAGTTAAGTAAATACTGAGCCTGATAATCGAACTGATTATTCTTGATGATTAAATTTTAATCAAAAATTATGCTATTTATCATTGTCAATAGAATGTCAGGTCTTTCATGAATGCTGATTTTGTGCATTCTCATTTGTGATATTTTTTGCACTCTCAAATTAAAGATCTCTAGTAATAAGGTTGTAAAGGGTATTTGTTTTTCGATGAAAAATATTCAGACTATATGGACATTACAACAAGATTCATACACAGAATTTTTAACAACATGAATTGATTTTTGCGCAGTGCTTTAGGAACTAAACCTAAGGGCGGTAGCGTTGAATAAACCGAGTTGAGCCTGGTAATTTATATGGAAACTGGATATCCAATAAAACAACATGGGGAAGAGTCAGTATTAGTATATCGCTTTATCGATATATTTCTTATTTGCTCCGTTCTAATTATTACTACTCTTTTGTATGTTGAAGAGTTTTCTTCTCTATATAAGCTTATTTTGTGTGTGGTTGTTATAGCTTACTTTTTTGCTGCTGAAATCTCTGGTGTTTACCATACACACAAGCGTACATCTCTAAAGCAACTCCTTCTGACTGTGTTTACGTCATGGTTCATCTGTATTGCTTTGTCACTAGTCATCGGTTTCTTTTTTAAAGTTTCAGAATCCTACTCTAGAGTGGTTTTGGGTGTGTGGTTTTTGTCTACGCCTATTTTCTTAATGGCATGGAGATGGGCGGTATTTGTATTGCCGAAAAGCTTACGTCCAGATGATTGTTATCGAAACAAGTCAATTATAATTGGCGCAACGCGAGCTGGTTTTCTGCTTGCAAATGAATTGGAAAAAAATAAACACATCGATGAAAAGCTAATTGGTTTTTATGACGATAGGACGTCCGATAGGATTGAACAAAGCTTAGGTTCAATTAAGCCAAGTATCAAAATGTTAGGTAACATTGACGATGCGCTGTTATTAGCGAAACATCGAAGCGTTAAAAATGTGTATGTCGCACTGCCAATGGAAGCCGCGAAAAGAATTAAGCAAATACTGAATGCGTTTTCAGATTCAAATGCTCATGTACACATTGTTCCAGATTTCTTTACTTTTGATTTAATTCACTCTCGCTGGAAAAATGTAGGTCATGTTGTAACGCTTAGTGTGCACGATACGCCTTTCCGCGGTTTTTCTTCGATTATTAAGCGATTCGAAGATGTGCTGCTTTCGATCTTAATCATTCTACTTATTAGTCCCGTTTTGCTAGTCGTTGCGATTGGTGTGAAACTTTCCTCGCCAGGGCCAATTATATTTAAGCAAGACCGCTATGGGCTTGACGGGCGACCTATTAAAGTATGGAAGTTCCGTTCTATGCGCTCAACAGATAATGGCGCAGTCGTGAAGCAGGCAACCAAGGGCGATCCACGAATCACGAAATTTGGTTCGTTCATTCGCCGAACCTCTCTAGATGAACTCCCTCAATTTTTTAATGTTCTTACTGGTCAAATGTCTATTGTTGGCCCTCGCCCTCACGCTGTTGCGCACAATGAAGAATATCGAGGTTTAATAGACAAATATATGCTTCGTCATCACGTGAAGCCGGGAATTACTGGTTGGGCTCAAATTAACGGTTATCGTGGGGAGACGGATACGCTAGATAAGATGGAAAAGCGTGTCGAATATGATTTGACTTATATACAGAATTGGACGTTGTGGTTAGATATAAAAATTGTCTATCTAACTATTTTCAAAGGTTTTACGGGCAAAACAGCTTATTAAAGGATTATTCATGAAGACGTTAAATAAACCACTATCAGTGCTTACTGTCTCTCTATTAGCGAGTAATGCTTTTGCTGCGCTAGAAGGGAATGGATATACGACAGAATCCGGTCTGAAAGTGCTGCCAGTTTTCAATAGTGGCTATGAATACAACGATAATATTGGACGCTATTCAAATGATGCAAATCCAGAGTCCTCGTCACTGATAATTCTTGAACCTGGTGTTGCTTTGCAGGCAGAGCGAGGCGAAAGCAAATACCAAGTACTTTATCAGCTTTCATCGGGCAACTATTTGGATAGCCGTGATGATAATTATATTGATCACCGCTTTGCTACAGAAAATTTTATCTCACTTAATCGTAGAAACTCATTGTCAATCAACTATGCGTTTCTATATCAACATGAAGAACGTGGTACAGGTATCCTTGCTGGTGATAATTTCTCTACCGCAGCAAATGGTCCTGTGGAGTTTTCAGTTCATAAAGCAAGTCTGACTCATACGTATGGCTCAGATAATGCGACCGGTAGAATCGAATCCTCGCTTCGGATTGAAGACAAAAACTATCAGAATTATCGAAATATTAAAGATCCAGAGTTTGCTCCATATAGTACTAAATTTAAAGACTATTTTGAGTTTGGTGCAGGGATGGCCTTTTACTATCGCGCAATGCCAGCAACGAGATTACTAGCAGAAGTCGATATCAATAACCGTGATTACAAGTATGACGGCATCGATACGACAACTTCACAAGATAGCGTTGATAGATTTTTCCTGACAGGTGCAACATGGGATATCACTGGCAAAACGACAGGTAAACTTAGGCTTGGTCTACAAAGTAAATCCTATACAGAAGCGAATAGAGTGGACTTCAACGGTTTCAGTTGGGATCTAGATCTAGAGTGGAAGCCTCTGTCTTACTCAACCGTGCTCGTTTCTGCAGCACAACGAGCGAAAGATCCTGAGCAAGGTTCAAACTACGTCGATGAGCGAAGCTTTGATACGAATTGGAAACATTACTGGATGTCTAATCTGTTTACTGATGTTTCGTTCCTATATGTAAAAGATGATTACTCAGAGTCAACGCGAGTTGAGGACTTCTATCGCCTAGGTTTAGGTTTAGGTTACGAAATCCGTGATTTTGTCGAATTAAGCACTGGTTGGAGAATGGAAAATAATGACTCGTCGATAGATGAAAATAAATATAACCAAAATGTTTATTACGTCTCGGCTAATCTAATTTTCTAATAGGCACCAGATAATGAATAAAATTTTAGCAATTCTAGTCTTCACGTTTGTTTTGTTCTCCGAAGTCAACGCTAAAGCCTTCGAAGATACCTATAAAATTGGAGCTGGAGATAGGCTTCAGATTTCCGTCTATGGCGAAGATGACTTATCAATAGACGAACTTTATATAAGTAATGGTGGCAGATTTGAATACCCTTACTTAGGTCAGCTTAATGCTTTAAACAAAACACCGGAACAGCTTCGCAATGAGATAGTAAGAGGACTAAAAGGTGACTATCTGATTGATCCTAAGGTTCGTGTTAGTGTCATCGGATTCCGTAGTATTTATGTTAATGGTGAGGTAAAAAAACCTGGTGGTTATGAGTACCAACCGGGACTAACGGTTGATAAGGCTATCGCATTGGCTGGTGGTTTTACGGATCGTGCTGCAAGAAGCAAAGTGTATATCGCTCAATCAGGCTCGGAAGAATCCAAAAGCAAAGTGAAACTCTCAAATAAAGTCATGCCCGGTGACATTATCATTATAGATCAAAGCTTTTTCTAATTTTAATTTCCACATAATCGAAACCACATTCTGGACGCTAGCATGCTGAATCACACGCCTATTGACTCTACTCAACAAGAGCCACTGATTGATATTGGGTACTACATACACTTAATTAAATCACGCTGGCTATCGATTTCTTTCTTCACTTTGCTATGTACTGCGATTGCAGCACTGATTGCATTATCAATTACACCGACGTATAAAGCGACGGCAACTTTGTTGATCGAAGCTACTACAGCGAAAGCCGTTTCCATTGAGGAAGTGATTGGAATCGATACTAAGGCCCGAGAGTACTACCTAACGCAATATGAAATCTTAAAATCAAATCAAGTCGCACAACGAGTGATCGACAAACTACAACTGTCTCAGGTTGCAGAGTTTAATCCGAGTATAGTGGATTCTAAGCCAAGTATGCTCGACAACATTAAACAGCAGATACGTACTCACCCTACCATTGCTGCTTACTTTCCTGAAACCGAAATAACAGAAACGAATCTTATTGCGGCTCAGGCTGCTGTGAACCGAAATGTCCTAAAGGCGTTCAAATCTAAATTAATTATTTCCCCTGTTAGGAAAACACAATTAGTACATATATCGTTCGAGTCTCAAGACCCTGAGTTAGCAGCAAAAATAGCCAATGAGGTCGGCTTAGCTTTCATTGAAAACAATTTAGAGTCTAAGTTACTTGCGACAGAGCAAGCGACAGGTTGGATCAATCAGCGCTTAGCAGAACTAAAGCAGCAGTTAGATGAATCTGAGCAGGCACTACTAAGGTTTTTACAGCAGCAAGAATTGATCGATGACAGCGGCATCATTGCTCTTACTAGTTCTGAGCTTTCAAACTTGACAGATCGAATTGCGAAAGCAACGGATAAGCGTATCGAAACTCAAGCTCTTTATAATGCACTAAAAAGCAATGCGGCTACTGATGTGACGACGCTTGCATCCATGTCTCTTATATCTAATCACCCTCAAATTCGCGATATTCGTTTAGCTGAATCAAATGCTGAAAAAGAAGTCAGTGAGCTTTCTAAACGTTATGGCCCTAAACATGACAAAATGATTCAAGCTAATGCTCAGTTGAAATCTATTCAGAAGCGTGCAACAAAAGTTGTGAATAAGCTCATCAATGGTATTGAAAAAGAGTTAGCGAGTGCTAAAAACCAAGAAGCATTATTAAAAAATGAGCTGTTGACCAAAAAAGATGAGTTTCAGTCTCTTAGTGTTATCAAGCGTGAATACGACGCTTTGAAACGGGAAGTAGATACAAATGCAAAGCTCTATGATTTGTTTTTAACTCGTCAGAAAGAGACGACAGCTACGAGTGACTTCAGTGCGGCAAATGCTCGTTTTAGTGATTACGCTCTTATCCCAGAGTACCCGAATAAGCCAAATAAGAAGTTGATTGTGGTACTAGCGTTTGTCGCTAGCCTCGGCTTTGCCGTGGTACTCGTTGTTTGCTTGGATGCCTTTAATAGCACAATTGAGTCGGCCCGTGACTTTGAAAACAAACTTGGTTTACTACCAACAGGCACACTACCTTTAGTGAAAGATAAGTTATACAAAAAATCACCTATTGATTCAAAAGTGTTCAATAACGAAAAGTTTGGAGTTTTTCAAGAGTCGGTTGATTCAGTGCGCACCTCTCTTTATCTAAACCTACATAATTCAGAACGGAAAATGTTGGCTATTTCTTCATCTGTACCGGGGGAGGGTAAAACGACTACCTCTGTAAACCTTGCGATGTCATTTGCCAAGTTAGAAAGAGTATTACTAATTGACTGTGACTTGAGAAAACCATCTGTTGCGGAGCGTTTTGGATTGTCATCTAGTCAGCCTGGTTTGACTAATATTTTATTGATGAATACGCCACTTCAAGACTGCATTGCGACGATTGAGGATTCAAACTTAGATGTGCTGAGTGCTGGTATGTTAGCGCCTAACCCTCAAGAATTGTTAAGCAGCAAGGCTTTTGAAAAGTTAATGACTTATTTCGAAAGTAAATATGACCGTATCATCTTTGATACACCACCGATTTTGCCAGTCAAAGATGCGTTTATAGTCGGAAAGCTAACGAAAGGGATTTTGCTAGTCCTTAAAGCGAATAGCACAACAAAATCGGTTTATAAACACTCTATGACCCTATTTACTAAACATCAAATAACGATTGACGGTGTAGTGTTAAATCAGGTGCCTTCCCCAAAAAAGGGTTCACATACTTACTCTGAGTATGCGCAATATGCACAAAATAATTAAAGGTAATGGATAACGATGAACTCGCAAATAAAAGTGTTAACTGTCTTCGGTACTCGTCCAGAAGCAATTAAAATGGCTCCTTTAGTTAAAGAGCTAGATGATGCTGTTGGTATCGAAGCGAAAGTGTGTGTCACTGCTCAACATAGAGAGATGTTAGATCAAGTTTTAGACCTATTTAACATTAAACCTGATTTTGACTTAGATATTATGAAAACAGGTCAATCATTAAATGATGTAACTTCAAGAATTCTTTTAGGACTCCGCCCAATCTTGCAGGAGTTTAAGCCTGATATTGTGCTTGTACATGGTGATACTGCTACAACTCTATCGGCTAGCCTAGCTGCGTATTATGAACAAGTTTCTATTGGGCATGTGGAAGCTGGTTTAAGAACTGGCAATATTTACTCTCCTTGGCCAGAAGAAGGAAACCGTAAATTAACCGGGGCCTTAAGCTCTTTGCATTTCGCGCCGACTCAGGGTTCCGCAAATAACTTACTTGCAGAGAATATAGACCAAACAAACGTGTCTATTACAGGGAATACAGTAATTGATGCGTTAATGCTAGTTAAACAACGTTTAGTCGAAGATAGTGATTTAACCGAAACTCTAAACCATTTGTTTCCAATGTTGGACCCAAGCAAAAAACTAATTTTGGTTACGGGTCATAGAAGAGAGAGTTTTGGTGGTGGTTTTGAACGTATTTGCGAGTCGTTGGCAGAAATTGCAGAAAATAACCCAGAATCACAGATTATTTATCCAGTGCACTTAAATCCAAACGTTCAAGAGCCAGTAAATCGTATTTTAAAAGGTATCGACAACATCTACCTTATTGAACCACAAGACTATTTACCATTCGTCTATTTAATGGATAGATCGTATCTTATTTTGACTGATTCTGGTGGTATCCAAGAGGAAGCTCCTTCACTTGGAAAGCCTGTATTGGTTATGCGCGAAACTACAGAACGTCCAGAAGCTGTTGAAGCAGGGACTGTTAAGTTAGTTGGAACAGATAAAGCGACCATCATTTCAGAAGTAAATCGCCTAATGAAGGATGAAGAGGCCTACACAAAAATGAGTAAGGCACATAATCCATACGGTGACGGCCAAGCGTGTAATCGTATCATCGACGCGATTCGTAAATACTTTTCATAAATTTTCACTTTAAGATACTAGGAATAAAATCATGTCGTTCCAAAAAATTTCTGTCATTGGTCTTGGTTATATTGGGTTGCCAACAGCCGCAGTTATTGCTTCTCGTGGTATTGAAGTCGTTGGTGTAGATGTTAATCAAAACGCTGTTGATACGATTAATGAAGGTAACATCCACATTGTAGAGCCCGACTTAGACATTGTAGTTCGAGGCGTTGTGAGTACCGGGAACTTAAGAGCGACTACTACACCCGAAAAAGCAGACGCCTTTATGGTGGCAGTTCCAACGCCATTTAAAGACGATAAAGTGCCAGACCTTTCTTATATTAAAGCAGCATGTAAAGCAATTGCGCCTGTACTGGAAAAAGGAAATCTGGTGATTCTAGAATCTACTTCACCAGTAGGTGCGACAGAGAAATTGGCTACATGGTTAGCGGCAGCAAGACCGGACTTAAGTTTCCCACAAGATAAAGGCGAAGCTGCTGATATCAAAATTGCCCACTGCCCAGAACGAGTTCTTCCGGGCTATGTACTGCAAGAATTAGTTTCTAATGATCGTGTTATTGGTGGCCTTTCTAAAGCGTGTAGCGAAAGAGCTGTCGAACTCTACTCAACCTTTGTACGTGGCGAATGTATTATCACAAATGCTCGTACAGCGGAAATGGCAAAACTAACTGAGAACTCGTTCCGTGATGTGAATATTGCATTTGCTAATGAGTTGTCTGTAATTTGTGACAAGCTGAAAATCAACGTTTGGGAGTTAATAAAGCTCGCTAACCGCCATCCACGTGTCAATGTACTGAGCCCAGGGCCAGGTGTTGGTGGACATTGTATTGCTGTTGACCCTTGGTTTATTGTTGATAGTGCGCCAGAAGACGCGAAAATTATCCGTCAAGCACGCTTAACGAATGACGCAAAACCGCTTTATGTTATCGACCAAATCGAAAAAGCTGCTGACGAGTTTAAACGCCCTGTCATTGCTTGTCTTGGCTTAGCATTTAAAGCCGATATTGATGACCTCCGTGAAAGCCCTGCCCTGCAGATTGTCGAAGAGCTAGCAGCTAAAAACATTGGTCAGGTTTTAGCTGTAGAGCCAAATGTCCACTCATTGCCCGAGAAACTAGTCCATGCTGACGTGGAGCAAATGACACTCGATGCGGCTTTGGAAAAAGCCAATATCATTGTTGTCCTCGTTGATCACAAGCAATTTAAAGCAGCAGACAAAACACAGTTTGCAACTAAAGTCGTGATTGATACGCGCGGTATTATTGGATTAAGTTATTAATAAGATATTAGCTAAAATGAAAAAAGTGTTAGTAATATCGCCTCTTTCGACGACGGATTGGGGTAGTACAAGTGCAGGAGGAGTAGATTCTGTATGTCAAATGTTGTTAAAGCAGCTTCATCAGTCTCCTTCTAATAAGTTTTCATATAGGGTAGTTGCTTTCGACCCAATGAATAAAGTAATACAAGAAGGAGTAATTGAAAAGCTAAACTCTAATTTGGAAATTGTTAAATTTAACGTAAAAAATGATATAAAGCTAAATCGATTTGTTCCAAACTTAGTCTATCAGAATAAAAAAATTAAGGAGCAAATTTTAGATTTTTCCCCTGATTTGATACATTCACATTTGAACTCTTGGGTTGTCTGTCTAGGAACAAATATATCGAAAGTATTAACCCTTCATAGTTACAAGAAAATATGTAGAAAACGAGGTTCGTTTCTAAATAATTTTTTATATGAAATAGTTATCCCATTTCTTGCTAATAAGAGTATCTCGCGTTATACAAGTGTAAGTGAATATTTAAAATATAGCGTGGAAGGTGAAACGAAAAGACAAATTGATGTAGTTTACAATCCAATAGATGATAGATATTTTAAGCCGGTCTTTAGGACAAATACCCGGACGATTGAGTTAGTAACTTGCGCAGTAATAACCAAAAGAAAAGGTATTCATCACTTGGTCGAAGTAGTTAAAAAGCTGAAAGAGGCTAAAGTGCCGGTTCGATTAAAAGTTATAGGCCCCGTTTCTGATTCGTCCTATTATGAACATCTTTGTAAAGTGATTAGACAATATGGACTTGTTGAAAATATTCACTTTATGGGGGCTAAGTCTATTGAAGAAATTATAAACTTTTACGTAAATTCTGATATTGGTGTTTTTTTATCTGAAGAAGAGACGTTTGGTCTGGTTCCACTTGAAATGATCGCTTCCAAATTGCCGGTGATCTGTTCTAATACAGGCGTTATATCTGATTTATCGAAAAGAGAACAAGAAAATGAGTTATTAAATATAGTCGAACCTAATGATTACTTAAATATAGCAAAACTTGTGCAACGACTTAATAAACATTCTCAGACTTGTGGAAATGAAATGATTAAGGAAGAGTTTTCAGTGGAGAGCATTATTAATAGATATGAATCGATATACTTAAATGAGTTAATTTCTAATGATTAAAAGTATTATTTCTACGGGTGGTTTTAATATTACGTCACAAGTAGTTGTCTTTTCTGTCGAAATATTTATCGCAAGGATATTGTCACCATCTGACTTTGGTGTGTTTGCGTTGGCGCTAATTGCTGTTGAACTAATCAGTGTACTATCTCTAAAGAGCCTCGCAGTAAGTTTTGTACAGAATAAGAGTTCAACATCTTTAGACCTTTGTAGTATCGCTTGTACTGTTGTTGTCTTGAGCTTTATATTATCGATGGTTTCATACTATTTTTTTTACTTGTACGCACCATTTTTTGATGCAGAAAGTATTTATAATAGTTATGAAATCTTGGTTTGGACAGCTCCAATTTTGACTGCAGAGTATATTTATAGAACAGCACTGCTCAAAAAAGAAAAATATTGGCAAACTGGTGCATCTGAATTAATTTCAGTGGTTATATATGCTGCTTCACTTTTTACATTGGCAAGTGTTGGTTTAGGAATATATTCATTGTTGTATTCTTTTATGATAAGACAAGCAGCAAAGTTAGTCATGGTTATTTGGCTTTGTGGAAAAGAGTATAGGTTATTGGCTGGTTTTGACTATAAGGTTATATCCAAACATAGTAGAATGTCGATTGCTATGTCATTACAAAGTGTTTTTCTATTCTCAACCGCCAATATAGATAAGTATTTTGTGTCGTTAGCTGGTGGTACTTCAGGAGTAGGGCTCTATACTCGAGCATTAAAACTACTAAAAATGCCGCTTAATCAAATAGTTCGTAATGTTAGCTCTGTGTTATTCGTAGAATTCTCAAAAAAACAAGATGATAGGCTATTTTTAAGAGATACTTTTGTGACAACCATCAGTGCGTTAGCGTTCCTATTTCTCCCTATTGCTTTTGTTGTATTTTTTTATTCAGATTTGATCGTTACTACTATCTATGGCGAAAAGTGGATCGCTATGTCCGAGATGTTAAAAATTCTTGTTTTTGGAGTAATTATATCTTCAATCTCTATTGTTGTCGGTGATCTATTGAAATCTCAGAAAATAGTATATAGAGAGCTTTTTTCAAATATATTATCATTAATAAGCTTAGTTTTATTATCTTTAGTTCTATATCAAAAGTATTCGATATTTGGTGTGGCGTGGGCATATGTCTTTTCTCAAACTTTTTTTCTTATTCTACAGTTGATTTTTTTGAATACTGTAGTACCCATTAGGATTTCGACTTACGCGGCTACATTAGTAAAACCGGTCTTAGTAACGCTGATTTTTTATATTTCTTCTATGTTTATGATTAATGTTGTCACTGAGAAAATGGCCTTTTTAATTACTATACTAGTGTCTTTTATGTTTTGTATGTTTTTTTCTCTTCAATATAAAAGAGATCCTATTGTGTTTGGAAAGAAAGTTATGAGGTTCTTGAATGAAAAAAATCGCTATATTTAGTGTCAACGCTCAGTATAAAGTCGGTGGAGCAGAAACGTGTATAAACCAAATGTACGAAGCGCTTTGTGACAACTATGAAGTTGTCATAATATCAGGAGATCGAAGAGCATACAATAAATATTGCAAGTTTAACTATCCAAATATTCAAATTGTCAGTCTATTAGATATAAAGTTTTTCAATTACTTTAATAATTTTATAAATTATTTTATAATATTTAAATTTTTTACAAAGAATGAATATGATTTAGTAATTGCTAATTGTTCTACTGGAATAGCAGCTGTAAATGCAACTTGCAATAAGAATAGGAAATCTTTTTATTACGTACATGAAGAGTTTAGTTTAAATATACGACCAGAGTATATTCCTGCTACAGGATTAATAAAAAAAACACTGCGTCAAATTAGAAAATTGATAGACTATCCGTTTTTTGTATTTCACTGTATTAAGAATAGTCATGCTCTACAGAATTCAGATGCGACGATTGCCAACTCCAAATATATTGCTGACAGGATAGAAGAACAGGAATTAATTAAGCCGAGGATCATATACCCATTTACGAGTTCTATTGGAAAACCAATCTTAGAACCACATGCTAGTGACAGTTATATCACAATGATTGGGAGCGGAGAGGTAAAGGGAATTAGCACCTTTTTAAAAATAGCTCGCTTAATGCCAAATGAAAAGTTTAGAGTAATTGGGCGAGGATACGAGGAACACATGATTGACAATGTATTGTTTCATCCGTTTTTTGAAGATGTTGAAAATTTATATTCCACTAGCAAGTTGATTCTTGCTCCTTCGATATGGCGAGAAGCGTTTGGTAAGGTTTCAGTGGAGGCTTCGTCCTATGGGATTCCTGTTATAGTCTCGAACCGGGGAGGCTTACCAGAAACGGTTTGTGATGACGCTTTAATTGTTAAAGATTATAAAAATCCTCACGCATGGCTAGCGGTAATCTACCTAGTTTTGAAAGAGCGCGATAGATGGTCTAAACGTTGTAGGGAGCATTCTCATTTATTTGATGAGAAGTATGACATTAAAAAACTACTTTCTTTGATACAAGACTTGGAAATTTAATAATGAAGAAAAAATATTTGGTTTTTAGTGTTAATTTTTCTGGAGTAAGCGAAAACATATTTTCAGAGTTAAGAGATTATGATCTAGAACTCGATATAGTTTTTATACCAAAAATATGGAGATTATATTTTTTAGCAATAATTCTTAGCTTCGATTTTAATTATAATAAATGGATTTTAAAATCAGAACGAAAATATAACATGTTACAAAAAAGCACATGGGCATTTAAACTAAAGAGTAGGTGGTGTGCAAAGTATATAAAAAGGAACGATGTTGGTCGTTATTCTGGAATTATCCAAGTCTCTGGGACTTATGATTGCACTAAGTATATACATAATGATATTCCGTTATATATTCTAACCGATTATACGATGAAACTAGCAGAAGATAAGAATGACCAAAATATTTCCCCTTTGCTTCCTCCTTCAAAATCGGAATTGATTAAATGGTATAATTTAGAGAGTAAGTTATATTTGAGAGCTAAGAAAATATTGATCCCAAGTAAATATATAGGCCATTCTTTAGTCGAGCACTACGGGGTTCAATTAAGCTCTATTTCAGTTGTCGGCTATGGTTCTAATTTACATCCGAAGGATACTAGTGTGAAGCGTGTCTTGTCAAAAGACGGTCCGCACTTTCTTTTTGTCGGAAAAATGTTCGAGCAGAAAGGAGGGAGCTTTATTTGCGATGCTTTTTCAGACGTAAAAAAGGTGTACCCAAATGCAACGTTAACAATAGTTGGGCCGCGAGTAGATCCATGTATATCCACAGAAGGTGTCAAGTACTTGGGCCGTATATATGACAAGGATAGGCTGAGTGAGTTATATAATAGTGTTGATATGTTTTTGATTCACTCAGCTTATGAAGCGTTTGGCTTGGTATTGCTTGAAGCTATGGCACACGGATTACCTTGCATTGGTTCGGATATTGACGCAATGCCGGACATCTTAGTAGATAGTAACGCAGGGTCAGTTGTGCCTTTCGGTTCTTCTTTAGCATTAACAGATGAAATTCTTCGTTATCTTAGTAATCAAGAGCTGTTTTCTAAAGCTTCTGAATCTGGAATTAAAGCTGTCAAGGCTTATTACAACTGGAATTCAGTTGGAAAGAGATTTTATAAGGTTTTGGTAGATAGTGATTAGTTTACAATTGAATAGAGTGCTTTATTTCCTTGGGTTTGTGTTATTAACTTTTTATGTCGTTTTTTTCTCTGTTACTGAAAATTACGAAACTTTGTTCTTTCCAATCATCTTTGTGCTAGTATGTTTCCTATTTTTTAATCCAAAACTATTTGGATATTTATTTATATTATCTACAGTCAACTTTTTGGGGTTAATTAACCCTGAACATTTTGTTCGGATCCCCGGTGTTTTCAAATTCGATGACCTGCTGTTTATCTCAATGGTTGGCATTTACATTGTTTCTAACTTACGTGAAGGATGGCGTTTTCCGACAGATAACGTTTTTGTGTTACTGACATTAATCATAATGAGCTTCGTTTTTATGACGATATGTCAGTTCTTTCTCACATCTATTCGCTTTGATTTACCTGTTATTTCATCTCTCAAAGTCGGCCGAGGATTTCTTTTTATTCTTAGTTTTTTTTATTTTGTTAAATTTTTTTCTACAACGCATGAAAAGCATCAGTTACTAAAGTTTATTTTTGCCATCGCGATTATACAAGTAGTAATGATGTTATTGCAAATATTAGGGTTTGAAATAGCTGAACACTCTATTGTGAGACAGCTTGAAACAGTAGATGATTCAGTTACGCGAGTTTATTTACCTGCTTACTTTATCGCTTCAATTTCCTTTTTTACTTCTACTTCATTTTTGATATCAACGCATAGTTCACATAATAGACTTATAATAACAATAATTTCTATTTTATCATTGCTTTCAATTTTATTGTCTTATACTAGAACTTATTGGGTTGCAATCATTGTAGGGTTGATAGTTTTGTTTATTTTGTCAGAACGTATAGCTCGATATAAGTTGCTGCTATGTGCTTTGATTGTTTTGGTTTTATTTTTACCAATGATTTTATTTCAATCTGACGGATTTATTATGGATAGATTTTTTTCTATCTTTTTTGAAGTTAAAGATAGAGAAGGTAATTTTATATATCGATTTACTGAAAATCCACAAAGGATTATAGCTTTTTTGGATTACCCTATTTTTGGGCCTGGTTTTGTTCATTCTAGTTATGCAGCATCGTTATTCAATTTTGTTATCGACGAGAAAGGGTTGAGTGAAAGTCAAGTTGAAAGGGCTTTGCTGTTGCAAACTAACGATAGTGGCTTAATTACACTGCTGGTTAGTTTTGGTTTGCTTGGGGTTTGTTGGGCACTATGCAAGATTGTTTCTGTCATACGTATTTGCCTTTGTTTAACTTATAATGCTAATAGATCTATTGTGGTAGCGATGGTAGCATTCATTATTTCTATTTGGTCTACATGCGCGACAACTTACGGCTTTACATATCAAGATGGAATTGTAGCACTCTCGCTTTCACTGTATCTGATCTGGGGTTTTTGTTCTCAAAATTAGGATGATTATACAGGGTTATTATTGTTAGTTCTTGTTATTTTTTCAATCTTCTTTCTATTAATAGATTAATTTAGGAGCTGTCTATGCCTAATAGTATGTTTTTCTATCGAATCTCAAGATGGTTGCACTTAAAAAAAATCCCATTTTTACCTAAAATTATTCAATTGTTGATTTTTTTACTGTACAACTCAAAAATACCACCGACAGCCGATATTGGTGTCGGTTCATTTCTTGTTGTCAAAGGTATCGGCGTGGTCATTATTGACAATGCAAAAATTGGCAAACGATGCAGAATCGGGATTGGGTGCAAAGTTGTAGGTAAAGGTCCTTATAAAAAAGTGCCAAACATTGGAGATGATGTTTTTATTGGTCCTGGGGCTGTTATCGCAGGTCCTGTTGAAATTGGTGACAAGGTTATCATCGCACCCAACTCAGTAGTGACTAAAAGTGTCAAGAGTGGTTTTATTGTTGGTGGTATACCAGCCAAAATAATAGGTCGAGTCGATGAGCTTGAGTATGACATATTTAAAAATGAAAGTTATCTCGATGATGTGGCAGAATACATGACAGAAAAGGAAATCGTATAATGTTTACTTCGACATTGTATCGTACAGCCCCAATATTTATACAGTCTTATCTTCTATCATTTCGAGCACTAATTCGAAAAACTCTGAGGGAGGGGAAAGAACAATTTAATGTACTAAATGAAATAGAAAAAAATGACTTCAATAATGACCAACTTATTGCATACTCATCTCAAAGACTGAGTTACATTCTTAATCAAGCAGCAAATAACGTACCGTTTTATAGACATTTCACCAAAAGTAATAACGACTGGTTAAACGACTTCCCTTTTATAAGTAAGTCAGATATTAGGGAGAATGGTGAGCAGTTTATAAATGAATGTCCTCCTAAGTTTATCGTTTCTGGTGCAACAAGCGGTACGACAGGAACACCTCTCGTCATTAAGCAAAACATGGAATCAGTAATACGTGAACAGGCTTTTGTCGCACGTCACTTAAAGTGGGCAGGATTCGTTCAAGGTGATAAACGTGCTTGGATTAGAGGAGATATGATCGTCCCGTTAGAGCAAAAGAACGGAGCGTTCTGGCGCTATTCATGGTTTGAGAACATGATTATGCTTTCATCTTTCCATATGTCGCCTAACAATTTGCAAAGTTACATTGATGCGATGGTGGAGTATGGCGTGCAAGTGATACAAGCATACCCTTCATCGATTTTGACTCTCGCAAAACATCTCGAAACCAACGACCTGTATTACCCTAGTGAGTTAAAATCAATTGTAACGTCTTCTGAGTCACTCAGTTTAGAAGACAAACAGATCATCGAAAGACGCTTTGGATGTACAGTGTATGATTGGTATGGTCTATTTGAACGAGTAGCAGCTATAGGGAGTTGTGAACACGGACGCTACCATATTTTAACTGATTATTCTCACGTCGAGCTTGAGGACGTCGGTGGTGGGCGACATGAAATCATAGGCACCAATTTTAATAATGATCTCCAACCTCTCATACGCTATAGAACCGGCGATCATGTGTATTTATCAGATGAAACCTCCTGCCCTTGCGGACGAGTTTTTCCAATTATAGATCGCATTGATGGCCGCATCGGAGACTACTTAATCGGCGAAGATGGACAAAAAGTTCATATCTTAAATCATATTCCAAAAGGCGTTAAAGGCTTGATTGCAACGCAATTTAAGCAAGATCATCCAAACCAAATTGAAGTTCAAGCTATCGTCAACGCCCAAGTTTTTGATAAACAGCAAGAAAGAATACTTATAGACAATACAAAAGCGCGTCTAGGTAGATCTATGGATGTATTTATCACTATTGTCGACAAAATTCAAAAAACAAAAAATGGTAAAACTCGCCAGGCTATTTGTACAATCAAGGATATCTAATGGGGAAAAAGATCAATATAACAGTCGCGACAGGCATGCTAGAAATGGGAGGCATAGCGACGGTTCTTAATGTTCTCAGCCGCGGCTTTTATGACAACTGGAATATGCGTCATATAACCACACATACAAACCATACATATTGGTTCGGGTTAAATAAGATTTTCCTGTTTTTATTTTCCATTATTAAAATTTCTTATTATCTAACCTTTTTTAACGTTGGCATTGTCCACATTCACATGGCTTCACGAGGAAGTTATAAGCGTAAGTCTGTAATTATACGCATAGCAAAATTGTTTCGGGCCAAAACCATTCTCCATCTCCATGGTGCTGAATTCCAAGAGTTTTACAATAACGAATGTTCTTTTAAAAAACAGGCGCATATTCGCAAGACTTTCGATCTCGCCGATGCTGTCATTGTATTGTCTACGCAATGGCATTCGTGGATGAAAACGATCGTTAGTAACCCAACTAAAGTCCATGTTATCTATAACGCAGTTGATGCCCTAGATCTCAACCGAAGTAATATTGACCATGGACGTATTCTATTTCTCGGACGACTAGGGGAACGCAAGGGGGTAAAAGATCTTATTGATGCATTTGCAATCGTCTTAACAGAATACCCTGATTCTCGTCTTACCCTAGGTGGTGACGGCGATGTAGCGACTTTCAAACAACAAGTAAAAAATTTAGGTATTTCTAATAATGTTGACTTCCTGGGTTGGGTTGCTGGCGAGCAAAAAAAGATTTGGCTAAGGAAAGCGGATGTCTACTGTTTGCCGAGCTATAACGAAGGGTTCCCAATGGGCGTACTTGAGGCTATGTCCGCAAATATCCCCGTAGTCGCTTCAACCGCCGGCGGTATTCCAGATGCAATTGAGGACAGTGTTGATGGCCTATTAATAGAGGCAGGTGATGTTGAAATGTTAGCGACTCACTTAAAAACTATGATCAGCAATCGTGACTTAAATGTTGCCTATTCTGCTAGCGCAAAAAAGAAATTTATTAATAACTTTAGCAAGCAAGCAGTGTTTCCTGAGTTAGATAAGATTTACACGGAGTTAATGAGTAAGTAATGGAATTTTATGATCAGGTCCAGGCGATTTCAAAAAGTACGCTCGAATCCGCTAAGCAAAATAATTTTGCTGGTTATGACCCTTTTGATAGTTTGAATAGTAATTTATTCAAACTATTCCCTAGCCTAAAAAAAGGTATCTTTGGCTTAGCATGGATTCAATTTAACAAGCGGTCAATCATTAATATTAGGCCTTTACTTGGTGTATCCAAAAGACGCAACCCGAAAGGTGTGGCTCTTTTTTTGATGGGTTTACTTGAGGATTACCAACACAAAAATGATGACAACTATTTAGATCAAGCCCTAGAGTTAGGTGATTGGCTTCTAACACAGCAAAGTGATAGGGATGTATGGAAACACGCTTGTTGGGGCTATCATTTTGACTGGAAAGCTCGTGCGTTTTTTGTGCCAAAAGGCAAGCCGAATGTTATTACCACTATTTATGTAGCGCAGGCACTATATGCGTTGAGTAAGATCACTGGCGAAAACAAGTACCGGGAAGCCGCTCTTGATAGCGCCAACTTTATCGTGAAAAATTTATATACCGAATTGGAAGGCCGGCGATACTTCGCCTATATTCCTGGTGAAGATGCTTTTGTTCACAACGCAAGTTTATGGGGAGCGGCTTGGGTAGCTCATGTTGCTAGCCTTACAAATAATGATAGATATCGCAATTTAGCTCTTGAAGTTGCTCATCAATCAGTAAAAGATCAGCTACCAAACGGGTCATGGGTTTATGGCGCTCGCCATCATCATCAATTTATTGATGGATTTCACACAGGCTACAACTTAGAAGCTTTGCATCTATTAAGTGAGTCACTACAAATAAGAGATTTTTCTGAGGCTATTAATAAAGGATTAAGGTACTACAAAGAACATTTGTTTGAAGCCGACGGCACCGCTAAATATTACAATACCAATAAGTACCCACTTGATATGCACTGCGTATCTCAAGCGATTTTTACCTTAATAAAAGTAGGACAATCTGACGAAGATCTCTCGTTTACTAAAAAAGTAGTAAAAAAATCTATCGAGAACTTATATATTCCTGAAAAAAAACACTTCGCATACCAAAAGCATCATCACTTTAGCAATAACATTAACTATATAAGATGGACCCAAGCGTGGGTTTACTATTCATTCTCATTTCTAATTAACTATGGTTCCTTGCATGAAAAGAATTGATTTTCTAAACACACCAATGGACGTAGCTACAATGGATGAGACGGTGTCTCATATTGAAGAGAAAGTAGCACAGGGTAATTTTTTGCAGCACGTTGTGGTCAATGTCGCCAAAATTATCAACATGCAAAAAGATCCAACTTTGGCTGAATCAGTTAAAGCCTGTGACGTTATAAATATTGATGGAATGGGCGTTGTATTTGGTGCTCGGTTTTTAGGATATAATATTCCTGAACGTGTCGCGGGTGTTGACCTTTTCCATGAATTACTCCAAATGAGTGCTAGAAGAAACTTCCCTGTTTTTTTACTTGGTGCTACAGAAGAGGTTGTATCAAAAACCAACGAAACTGTACAAACACTCTATCCAGATTTACACGTGGCGGGCATTAATGATGGCTATTTCTGGGATGATGAAGAAGCTGTAGTTGACAAAATTCGCAATTCTGGCGCTAAGCTTCTATTTGTCGCAATCACTTCACCAAAGAAAGAAAACTTCATCAACAAATGGCAAGACAAGTTAGGTGTTGATTTTGTAATGGGAGTTGGTGGCACTTTTGATGTTGTTGCAGGTAAAGTTAATCGCGCTCCTAAATGGATGCAAAATGCTGGGTTAGAGTGGTTCTATCGCATTCTTCAAGAACCTCGCCGTATGTGGAAGCGCTATTTAGTTACAAATTCTAAATTTATGTGGTTACTGCTGAAAGAAAAATTTTCTGGTAAATGATGCGTATACTCACTTCTACTTTATTTGTTTTGGGGGCAGTTCTTCTGTTGGTCGCTAGTACTCGATATATGGGGGACGCTCTTTATATAGGTGCAATAGAGAAACATGTACAAACGCTTTCTAGATTTACAATAGAGGAAGGTAATGGTATCGAGAATTGGCTGTATCCCCCAAATTCAAACGCGTTATTGACTACAGCACATAGCTTAGATGCCTATGGTAGCTTACTTCTTTGGAAAAATTACCTAACCAAAAATTCCAGCAGCCTCTTACGAGCGAATGAAATTTATTTGTCTAGTTCACATCTTCGTCCAACATGGCCAAGTACTCATATTGAGTTAGCAAAGTTAGCTAATAAGAATGGCGATACTCGTGCTGAAGAAATGCACCGAGCAGCTTCTATTCATTTTGGCCCGTACTCCACATCCACATTATTGTTCAATATTGATTATATTTATTCAAATTGGTCATCTATGGCGGGTGAAAAGCGAGTTAAAGCTTCTATTCAGTTGCTTTCCATTGCTAGAAAATGGAAATATAGACCGTTATTGAATCAAATGATTACCTATTCTCCAGGTAAACAACGAATATGTAATATGCTGGCATTTAATAAAGTAAAGGTTAGTGCTTGCCAGTAGTTTGCTCCACGATTCTTGGCTTAGAAAAAAGCTTTCATTCTAAAAAATGAGAAGGCTTTTGACTAATATGGCTATTTTATTGCTCTCTAATCATTGCTAAAGTGTTTAAGTAAATGAGTTAAGATTAAATCAAGGATAATTCATGAAAAATTCCTCCATTGTTGCAAGTATCGTTGCACTATTTTTGTCTATGAGTGCGCTTGCTGAAGGTGTTCACAGTGTACAGTCTGTAGAGGCCCAGTTAGGCGAGGCTCCGAATAAAGAAACCTTACAGCTTGTTTACAGCGAGAACCCTGATTTAGTCTTAAATATTCTTGGATTGCTTCTAAAAAGTGAAAATGTTGATCCTCAAGATGCTATAGAAACAGCATTGCTAGTAGCTCCAGAACGTGCAGAACAGATTGCGCAATACGCTCGTGAAGCTGGTGTGAGTAACGAAATCATTACTACAGCTGCACTTTTGGCTGGGCTCGATCCGACGCAAGTTGCTGAGGCAACCGCGGCCGGTATTGAGACTGCTAGTACAGCAGCGCTCGCCACTGCATCAGCTATCGCTCCACCTTCAGTATTGGCTGTTGGAAGCAATGGCGGTGGCGGTGAAGGCGTAGTATCGCCAAACTAACCTCTATAAACCCCTTTCTTTAAAAGCCCGGACTCTTCCGGGCTTTAGTTTATTTGTCGTTATGAATCGTATAGAAAAATTCACGTTTTACTCCTTTCTTGCCCTTATTGTTTGGCTGCCAATTCCATTAGGTAGTAATAGGATGTGGGCCTGGTCTATAGCTGAAATGTGGATTGCATTTCAATGTTTGCTTTTGGTCATCGCTTACCGAGGGAAGTTGCCATTTGAAATGGTGACTCGCTATAGAATATTGATAGGTGGACTCGTGCTGTTCCAGTGTTGGGTTTTTATTCAGACTTTACCTTTGCCTTGGGGTATTCTTGAAGCTGTGAGCAGCAAGAGTGCAGAGATATACAAGTTGGTCGGTGCTTCTGAAGGTTTTATTTCTTTAGACTCACGAATGACTAGAGTCTCTTTGTTTAAAGGGCTGGCTTACACTCTGTTTGTGCTTAACGCTATTTTCCTGATTAACTCGAGTAAACGACTAAAGTTAGTAGCATTAGCCATTGTAATTAGTGCGACTTTGCAAGGCTTTTACGGTGCGATGATCGTGTTGCTCAAAATGCCGGAAAGTCCTGTCTTTGGCTATGCGCAAAGCGGTGTAGCGACAGGCTCATTTGTGTATAAGAACCACCTTGCTAACTATTTAATGCTTTCACTTTGTATCGGACTCGGCCTTATTGTAAGTCAGCTTCATGTTTCAGAATCTGGTTCTTGGTTTACTCGGATTCGGCGGGTGATAGAAGGCCTTTTGAGCGGCAAGATGTTTATTCGTTTATGTTTAGTCATTATGGTTATCGCGCTTGTGATGACGCGCTCGAGAATGGGAAATACCGCGTTTTTTGCTGCGACAACCATTGGCGGGCTAATTGCACTGTTGTTTTATAAAGATAAGCCGAGAGCACTAACGGTGCTCATAGGCAGCGTAATTGCGATTGATACGATTGTGGTCGGTGCTTTATTTGGTTTAGAAAAAGTAAAACAGCGCTTAGCAGAAACGTCTTTGGCGGGAGAATCTCGAGACCAGGTAGTTGTTTGGTCACTGGATATTATTCGAGACTTCCCGTTTACAGGAACGGGAATGGCGAGCTTTTACTCGATTTTCCCTATGTATTCGAAAGCAGATATTGGCTTTTACGATCACGCACATAATGATTATATTCAGTTCATGGTTGAGGCCGGAATCCCAGCTACAATATTGTTAGGTTTTGTTGTGCTTTACTCTGTTTGGCGCGCGTTTTCAACATTACGGACTCGTAATAGCCGAACAATGAAAGGTACGGCATTGGGAGCCTTGATGGCAATTATTGGCATGATGATTCATATTAGTGTCGATTTTAACCTTCAACCGACAGCTAACGCCCTGACGTTTATTTTGATACTATTTTTGGCCAATGCTTCCGCTGTGTTACCGGCAACTGGGAGTCTTCAAGTACACAAAGAAATAAAGACGGACAGTAAGAGAGAAGTCTATGATTAACCGACTAACCGTCGTTTGTTCAGGCAACATTTGTCGCTCACCATATGCGCAGGTTCTATTGAATGATCTGCTGGTAGATATTGAGGTGGACTCTGCCGGAGTATTGGTCTCTACACATGATCTGAACGATCATCCTGCAGTAGAGCACTCCCAAACGTTAGCCAATGAGCATGGTTTGAGTTTGTCTGAGCACAAGGCAAAACAACTTACGCCTGAATTGGTAGAGCGCAGTGATTTAATTCTGGTTATGACCCATGAGCACATAGAGCAAGTCGCTGCAATTGCAAGTGGAGCAAGAGCAAAGACGTTGTTGCTCGGCCAGTGGATTGGCGTTGGTGAGATTAAAGACCCAATAGGTAAAGATCTTGAAGTATTTAAACAATGCTTCTCTACGGTAGAAAAAGCCGCAATTAGTTGGGCGAGTCGCTTAAAGAGATAACTATGACAGATGTTTTTGTCCATTGTTAGCGCGAGTACTAGGCATTTTTTCTCTGAGGTTCTTCTCGCTTAAACTTCATTCGGTACATGTTTTTATCTGCAATAGAGATCAATTGATTGATTTGATTGGTATCTTTGGGGTAACTCGCCACCCCAATACTGGTTGACAATAGTGCTCGGTTTTTATCTGTTATTTCAACCCTATGGTCGAAGCAGGCCTCTATTTCTTGCCAAATAGGCTTTCTATACATGCTGTCTAATTCGATCAGCGCAAACTCATCCCCACCAATTCGATAGCAAGGTAGTTTGAGACTTAACAGCCGACGTGCGATCTCTTTCAAAGCCTTGTCTCCTGCCTGATGACCATACTTATCATTTATTTGCTTAAAGCCATTTAGATCAAGTAAATAGAGGGTAAATTCCTTATCATGCTCGACAAATCTTTCCAGATCAATAAAGAGTGCTAAACGGTTGTTTACTTTGGTTAAAGAGTCCGTGAGTGATAATTGTCGATGATGCTTCGCTTCTATATGGATGATGTAACCTGCGAGACTTGCGCATAAAGCGAGAAGTAATAGTAGAGCTATTTGCGATTGATGAAGCATTTGGGCTTGCATCATTTGATCTCGATACAGAGGGCTCTGAATACGAAAGTTGGTATTGATGTATTGGATCATCCCTAAGTAGAGATTAGATAGCTGTTGGCTAAGCAGCTTTGCTTGAGTTGGATCATTGATGCTGGTGAGTTGACTTTCTAGAGCTTGAAAGTTGATAAACAATGTACTGAAAAATGTTCTCGCTCCGGGAAGGTTAATAAAAGTATCGGCTTCCCTACTGTTGAGTAATAGATCAAACCTGCTCCATGTTAGCTCATACTTCAAAAGTGTTTTTTCATGATGATTTTTATTGGAGGCAGCAAAGGGAGTGATGGCTGTAAGTTCCGAGAACTCTTTGGTGAGTTGAAATAAAAACCAGGTTGCTTGATTTTGCCGAGCTGAATAGGACTCAGCAAGCTGTCTCGTCGAAGAAAGAAAGTAAAGATTGGCGACTATCAAGATGACGGACATCATTAATAGTAGAGCCTTAGCTCTAGCGAGTAGAGGGGATAGGTTGTGCCTCCGAGCTCTAATTCCCATCGCTTCTCCTATGGATTAAGATCTGATCTATTTGCCAGACCATTTGAGAGTGAAATATTGCGTTGTCAATCTCAGGATACTTGTCCAGATTAAAAATAAGCCAATATGGGCCTTTGTTTCGGACCTTCATATGATGTCCGTCCATTTGATAAGCGACGATAGGTTCGTATTGAATGACGTCTTCTATCCTTGATGTTGCCGCATAATCATTGAGTGCTATGAAAGAGAGAGAAAACGCATCGTTTACTCCTAAAAAATCAATCAAGGATGTTGCTTTAAAGCCAGTGAAGCTCTTTTTACCGTCGACCCACGGAAGCTGGGTTTGGAATGTTGTGGGCTCAAAGTGAGATAGAACATCGTTATGAGAAAGAACGATAGGCTCTCGATTTTGCATCTTAATGATGAGCTCTGAACCGATGGTATTACAGCTAATAAAGATCAGTATAACACTGAGTAGTCGCCCCATAGTTCCTCCGGGTGATAAACATCCTAGTTAATTATCTTTATATCACTAAGTATAAGTTGAGTTAATGAAGATTGTGATCCAAATTGTTAACTGAAACGCAAACAGAGGGAACGAGTCATTATTGTTTTAAATTTGAAACAAAAAAAAGCCCCAATTGAGGGGCTTTAGCAATTATATTCTGGTTAAAAAATCAGATGCGCCACACCTGCGATTACTGGAAGCGTGATAAGAGTACGCAGAATAAAGATGGCAAATAACTCAAGTAAGTTCACTGGGATCTTGCTTCCCAATAACAGTGCACCAACTTCAGACATGTAAATCAGCTGAGTGACTGACATTGCTGCGATGACAAAGCGAGTCATCTCATTGTCGATAGATGCCGCTAAAATAGCAGGGATAAACATATCGGCAAAACCAACAACGATGGTTTCTGATGCAGCCGCCGCTTCAGGGATCTGGAGTAATTCTAGGAACGGAATAAATGGTTGGCCTAAGAAAGCAAATACCGACGTGTATTCAGCAATTACCAATGCAATCGTACCTAAGCCCATAACTACAGGCAAAACACCGAATACCATGTCAATTGCGTTACGAACGCCTTCGCCAAATACACCTTTGAAGGATTTTACTTGGCTTGATTTATTTAGCGCTAATTCCAAACCCCAAGAGAAAGTCGAGTGACCAGCAGGGACTGCATCAGCATCCGCACTTGGCTTAGAGCCATCAATAAACGTATCTTTTTTACGGCTCAGTGGTGGCAGGCGAGGAATAATGATTGCTGCCACAATACCCGCTAAACAGATTGCACCGTAAAAAGGTAAGAACAGGTGCTCAAGCTCAACTTGGGCAAGCACAACTAGACTGAATGTAATCGAAACAGCAGAGAAAGTAGTACCAACAACCGCAGCTTCACGTTGAGTGTAGAATTTCTTTTCGTACTGCTTGCTTGTTAGCAAAATACCTACAGAGCCATCACCAAGCCAAGATGCCATACAATCGATTGCGCTACGGCCAGGTAAGTTAAATACAGGGCGCATCACTTTGCTAAGTAGTGTGCCGAACAGTTCTAGAAGGCCAAAGTTGAGCAACAATGGTAGAAGTAGGCCCGCAAAAATAAACACAGAGAATAGAGTTGGCAGTAAGCCTTCTAAAACTAGACCGCCAGTATTTTCTTCCCATATTGCTTCAGGGCCAAATTGGAAGTAGGTCATAGCGACCGCGATTCCGCCAATAACGCGTACTGCAAGCCAAAGAGGAGACGGGCTAAAAAGACCATTTAAAAATGTGTTGTTGGCAATAAATGCAGGTGTTTTAACTCGGCATGCTAATGATGCTGCAGCCATAAATAGAATTATGCTGGTGATAGTACCAACCAAGTACTCACCAAACACGGCTTGAATTGATTTTGCCAAGACAGCAACAGGGATGGTGATGTCACCTTGGTAGCTAATTGGGGCCATGAAAAGAAACAGGCCAAGAAGCGATGGGATGAAAAACATCCAAAAGTTGCCCTTAGATTTAGGCTGATTTAATGATTGTGTATTTTCTGACATTACATTTCTCGATTTACTACTAGTCAATAGTATAGCGTCGGCCACCTTGGCTCGCATATATATTCACTAAACATCCATATTCGGTCAATGAGCGCAAGATTAGCGCTTTCTCGACTTCTTCGCAATACTATTCATTAAATGTCGTTAATTATTCATGAAATAATATTGCCATTTGGCATGTTAATAGAAGTATGTAATGAAGTTGTTATTTATTTTGGTTTTTGATGTTATTTGTGATCTCGGTCTTTCCTGTGAAGAAGTAAAGGTACAGCCAATAAGCAACTGCAAGTACAAGTGCGAGAATGATTGGCATGAGCAAAGCCGATAGTTCATATAGAGAATAGAGTTTCGCTCCGACTGTGCCACCGAATACAAAACCTAAGAAGATGAAGAGAAACAGCTTCGCTTTGCGATAATCAAACCGCTCCCCCCTTAGTCTTGCTCCAATCATTATCCCTAAGTCTGTGATGATACCGGTCATATGTGTTGTACGCACAACTGCACCGCTAAAAGTGGTTATCATGGCATTTTGTAATCCGCAGGCGGCTGACGCAAAATACTGCCCGGAAATGAATCCCTTGGTCAGCATTAGATAGGAGATGAACAATAGTCCACTCTCAATACAGAGAGCAATGCCGTAGCGTCGCCCCAGCTTTAACGCGGTATTTTCGATGAAGACGCCACTCAGAGTCGCACCAAGCAGAAAACTTAGTAATACCATGAGTAAATGAAGAGTTTGCTGATCAAATGCTTCGATACTGGTACCAAGTAATGTTACGGTGCCAGAGATGTGTGAGACTGCTTGATGCTGAAATCCAAGCAACCCAATCGCGTTAACTACACCAGCCAATAGTGCGAGTAGGAATGCTCCATATTCTACCCATTTCGGTAATCTTGAAATCACAATATGCCCCTTGAAACTAAGCCCGGATTATAGACCTAGAAGATGAGTAGAAACAGATAGAAATCGCTTAATTCGTTGATCGTGAACAAGTCATATTCAATCAAAGACTTGCGATTGAGGCTTATTGGTAGTGTTCCATTTGGCAGTCAAACTTTACCCACATATGCTGCCTTTCCTCATAGATAGAAAATGTTGGATTGGGTAAATCATGTCGATTGAAAACACCGACAGGCACGACAAGGATGTCAGGCATTGCAGATAAAGTAAGGAGCATCGTTGTGCTACATCTCGGGCAAAATGAGTAGGTCACTTGGTTACCGGAGTCTGTGATACGTGTGTACTCGTTCATTTCTCCATTAGAGATGACTTGTTCTTTGTTAAAGCGAGCCTGGACGCCGAAAACGCTCCCGGTCCGCTTTTGGCATTCGAAACAGTGACAAATTGATGTTCGCTGAGGATCACCTTTGCAACTGAGTGAAACTTGACCACAACTGCACTCGGCAGTGCGTAGTGTTTCGCCACTTTTCATATTGCCTCCCATTCACATCATCAGAACATGGTTCTATGTCACTATTTTTAGGCCAGTAAAGTATAATTAGTCAAATGTAATCAGTGAGTAATGTAGCATTACTCAAGTTTAAGATGTACTGAGAGTTAATAATGAAAAAACGTCGATTGCCGATACCTTTGATACTACTGATTCCTATTGTCATGCTCGTTATTGTTTCAATTGCCGGGGTGTACCGATTCTCACTCAGTGATGAAGAGATCATGGCAAAATTCCCTAGCCAGCAGAAAACAATGGACCCTGTTGTTAAACTGGTATTCGGTATTGACTCTCCAAATCCATGGACGATTGAAGTACCTGAGACAAAAGCGTTTAGTTTTATTGACCAATACGATGCAGAGACAAAGCTAGCTTCTGGTCGTTATGATTCTGGTGCAGAAAGAGGGCGAGTCATCGTCGATACTCAATGGTTAAAACAACTTTCAGACAATGACTATGCATCTGTAATGGCTGTATCAAATCAAGGTAGTGGTGTTTTTTACTATCTTGCTCGTTTCTATTTTGATCCGGCAGTGAAACGAATGGTAGTCAAACAAGCGGAATTTCTGGGAGACCGAGTAGCGATTTCGGGGGTTGAACTGAGCGAATCCACTCTCAAAGTGACACTGCTAATACACGGTGAAAATCAAGCTATGAGTGACAAGCCTAATAAAGAAGAGACTCGTACATTCACTATTGGTAGAGCTAGTACTCTACATCAGGCCGAGTAAATATAGTTGTAAATATGTCCAATGTTGCTTATTGTTTTGAGTAGTCGTTATTTTTTATGTTTGTTGTTAAGGGAGTAATAGATGATCAATAAACGCTATTTTAAAACGAAGGACGAAGTAGAAGTGACCTTTGAGTTACCAGCGGCGGAAGTCGAGAAAGCAGCGGTACTCGTGGCCGATTTCTTGGACTGGCAACCGGTTGAAATGAAGAAAGTGGTCAAATCCAAATCTTACAAGTTTAAAACCCGTTTACCTAAAGACCGTGAATTCGAATTCCGCTATTTGGTCGACAATGAAAAGTGGGTTAATGATCCTCACGCCGATCACTTTAAACCGAATGGATTTGGTGATGACAACGGGTTAATCACGACATATCAATAATCTAGCGACTCAGTAACAAAAAAAGGTGCCAAAGTGCACCTTTTATTGATCTAAGTTTGACATTCGTTAGGTGACAACCTTTGCAGAAATTCGTACTCTTACTCCTTTGATTCAGTACAAAGGGTAAAGTTGTGAGCGCGAAAATACTCAATACTCGCTTCAATGAGCTTTCAAAAGTAAAAAAATGGTCACTGTTAAGTCTGCCGATTCTGGCTGTTGTGGCAATTTCTTCTACTAACAATAGTGGCTCTCTTACACGCACTATTGACCTTTCCATTCCTGAATCACAGATTGTTTCTAATATTTTACATACAGAGCAAGAAATCGTTGATGTCCCGGATTTTGAATATGTTATTAAACCCGGTGATAACCTGAGTTCGATTTTTGAACAGTTAGGTTTTGGCTATAGCGAAATGATGAACGTTATGGCAACAGACTTGAACTATCTTGCTCTAGATACATTGAAGCCTGGACACACACTGCGTTTTTGGAAAGGGGAAAAAGACTCGATCTTACAGAAGATGGAGTTGGAGTTTAGCTTGGTTGAAAGTGCTGTTTATACACGTTTAGATGACGGCAGTTACAGCTTTGAAGATGTAAAAATACCAGGTGATTGGAGTTCGTTTGCTTTGGTTGGTGAAATCAACGGGAGCTTTTCTAAGTCTGTTCATGCGTTAGGACTTGGAGTGAATGAGATAAACCAAATTGTGAGTTTGTTGAAAGACAAAGTTAATTTCTCTCGTGATCTTCGAGCGGGAGATAAATTTGAGGTCGTTCAGTCAAGACAGTTTGTTGATGGTATCTTAACCGGAAATCGTGAACTGCAAGCGGTGAAGATAGTTAATAGAGGAAGAGAGCTAACGGCGTATCTTCATACAGATGGTCAATATTACGATCAAAATGGAGATAGTTTACAGCGTGCTTTCCAACGAATGCCCGTGAATGGTCGTTATCGTTTGAGTTCTCATTTCAATCCTAATCGTAAGCATCCTGTCACAGGTCGTGTTTCACCGCATAACGGTACTGACTGGGCTACACCAACAGGGACGCCGATTGTATCAACGGGTGATGGTGTTGTAATCATGACACGCAAACACCCTTATGCTGGCAACTATGTAGTCGTTCAACATGGTAGCCGATACAAGACTCGTTATCTGCACCTGAGCAAGATTTTGGTTCGTAAGGGACAAAAAGTATCGCGTGGACAACGTATTGGTTTGTCAGGTTCGACAGGACGCGTAACCGGCCCTCATATTCACTATGAATTGTTGGATCGTGGCCGCGCAGTGAATGCGATGAAAGCCAATATCCCAATGGCTAATTCAGTGCCTAAGAGTGAAATGGCAGCGTTCAAACAGCGTCGAGATGAGTTAAATGCAATGCTGAAAAAACAAGAAATGAAGCTGGCGAATCAAGGTAACAACAAGACAGCAAGTTAATACGTTACTAGAAGTGTAAAAAAGGCGGCTAATTTAGCCGCCTTTGTTGTTATTGAAGCTTAGTTATTGACTTTACCCAGTTGCAACCAAGTATCGATAACAGTATCAGGGTTTAACGAAACTGAGCTAATGCCTTGTTCCATCAACCATTCTGCAAGATCTTCATGATCTGAAGGTCCTTGACCACAAATACCGACATATTTCCCGGCTTTAGTTGCCGCATCAATTGCCATTTTCAGCATCGCCTTGACGGCTGGGTTACGCTCATCAAATAAATGCGCGACGTCACCAGAGTCACGGTCAAGGCCCAGAGTTAGCTGAGTCATATCGTTGGAGCCAATAGAGAAACCATCAAAGTACTTGAGGAACTCATCCGCCAAAATGGCATTGGATGGAAGCTCGCACATCATGATCACTTTCAAACCTTGGTCGCCACGGCGAAGGTCGAACTTAGCAAGTAGATCAATGACAGATGCTGCTTCGCTAGGAGTTCGAACAAATGGAATCATAATTTCGACGTTCTTTAGACCCATCTCATTGCGAGCTCGCTTGATCGCTTGTGTTTCTAATTCAAAACAGTCTTCAAAGACCGGCGAGATATAACGCGAAGCACCACGGAAACCAAGCATTGGGTTCTCTTCGTGAGGTTCATAGCCTTGTCCACCAACCAAGTTACTGTATTCGTTTGACTTAAAATCAGACATACGAACAATGACGCGTTTTGGCCAGAATGCGGCTGCAATAGTTGCTATGCCTTCGGTCAACTTGCTGACGTAAAAGTCGATAGGATCTTCATATCCACGGATACGCTGACTAATCTCTGCTTTCAGTTCGTCACTCTGTGCATCAAAGTTAAGCAGTGCTTTCGGGTGAATACCAATCATCTTATTGATGATGAATTCTAAGCGTGCAAGACCAACACCTTCATTTGGGATTTGAGCGAAGTCGAACGCACGATCTGGGTTGCCAACGTTCATCATCACCTTGGTTGGAAGCAAAGGCAATTCATCGACAGCAGAACGTTTGATCTCAAAATCAAGCTCTCCGGCGTAGACATAACCTGTTTCACCTTCAGAGCAAGAAACAGTCACAGTTGCGCCATCGCTTAAGCTGCTTGTCGCCGTACCACAACCCACAATCGCAGGTATGCCCAGTTCACGCGCGATGATTGCCGCATGACAAGTACGACCGCCACGGTTGGTGACAATCGCTGAGGCTTTCTTCATGACTGGTTCCCAATCAGGATCGGTCATATCAGTAACAAGGACATCGCCTTCTTGAACAAGAGACATCTGATCAAGAGAGTCAACCAAGCGAACTGGACCGCTACCAATGCGTTGTCCAATTGCTCGACCTTCAATTAGCACGTCTGCTTTGTTGTTAAGTTCATAGCGCTCAATAACGTTTTGCTCGCTTTGGGAGCAAACCGTTTCAGGGCGTGCTTGAACAATGTAAAGCTTGCCATCGATACCATCTTTCGCCCATTCAATGTCCATTGGACGCTGATAGTGCTTTTCGATGATCATTGCTTGCTTCGCCAGTTCTTTAATCTCTTCATCGTTTAGAGAGAACTGGTTACGCTCTTGTTCAGTGGTATCAATAATGTCGACTTGTTTACCAATCTCTTGGTTGGTCGAGTAGATCATTTTGATGAGCTTTGAGCCAAACGTCTTTTTTACGATTGGATGTTGACCGGCTTCAAGCATTGGTTTGTGAACGTAGAATTCGTCAGGGTTAACGGCGCCTTGTACGACCATTTCACCCAAGCCCCATGAAGAGGTGATAAAGACCACCTGATCAAAGCCAGATTCCGTGTCGAGTGTAAACATCACACCAGAGGAAGCTTTGTCGGAGCGCACCATACGTTGAATACCTGCCGACAAAGAGATGCCACGGTGATCAAACCCTTGGTGAACACGATAAGAGATAGCGCGGTCGTTAAATAGTGACGCGTAAACGTGTTTGGTTGCCTCGAGAACCGCATCGATACCTTTCACGTTAAGGAAGGTTTCTTGTTGGCCAGCAAAAGAGGCATCAGGCAAATCTTCCGCCGTCGCAGAAGAGCGAACCGCAACAGACAGTTCACTATTACCTTCAATCAGTTCTTGGTAGTTGTTACGAATATCCTGCTCAAGTTCAGCAGGGAAGGGAGCTTCTAAAACCCATTGACGAATAGTGGCACCTGTCTTGCGCAGGGCTTCAACATCATCAACGTCCAGTTCATCGAGCAATTGATGGATACGCTCATCCAAGCCTTCAAAATCAAGAAATTGATTGAAAGCAAACGATGTTGTTGCAAAGCCATTCGGAACGGAAACGCCAGCGTTAGAAAGATTCGATACCATCTCTCCAAGTGAAGCATTCTTACCGCCGACTTTATCAACATCATCCATGGATAGGCTATTGAACCAGAGGGTGTTCTTTTGCATGTATTTCTCCAGAAACATTGCAGCTTGTAGGGAAAAGGCAAACGATTACGTATCAGCTCAAAAAAATTGCGAACAAAATTTCAAAGCTGTGGGGGACGTAATAGTCAGCCGGGTTTTATTATCGATATTATGGTTACCATCCTACTCAAAAGAATTTTAAAGTTTAAATAAAACATGCAAATTGATAGTCAAAGTCGTGATGTATTCTATGTTTCTGATGGAACGGCCATAACATGTGAAACCTTAGGGCATGTTGTTCTGGGTCAATTCCCTTTTCAAGCGAATGAAAAAACCTTTCCTTTCGTTGAAAGTGAGGACAAATTGACTGACTTGCTGAGAGAGATCGACATTTCATACCAGAAAAATGGGGTGAAACCGTTAGTGTTTTTTTCGATTGTAATTCCAGACATTCGCCAAAACTTGCTGAATGCTCCTGCATACTGCTATGACGTGCTAGAAAGTGTTGTGCAGAAGGTTCAAGATGACATTCAAATGAAACCAAAACCTAAATTGCAGCGCTCTCGGAGTGTCCATAAAGATTCAGATACCTACTTCGATAGAATCGCAGCAATTGAATATACCTTGGCCCATGATGATGGGATTACGATGAAAGGCTTTGAAGAAGCGGACATTATATTACTCGGGGTTTCTCGAAGTGGCAAAACGCCAACCAGTCTTTATATGGCGATGCAGTTTGGTTTAAGAGTGGTTAATTATCCTTTTATTGATCAAGACATCAAACGCTTACGACTTTTACCAGAATTTGAAATCCATCGACATAAGCTGTTTGGTTTGACGATTGATCCGGAGCGATTAACAGAGATCCGAGAAAATCGTCTAGCAGGCAGTGAATATGCGAGTACGGAGCAATGCCTTTCAGAATTGGCGAGCGTCGAAGCTTTGTTCAGGCGGGAAGCGATTCCTTACATCAACACCAGTTCACTCTCAGTTGAGGAGATATCTACTCGTATCTTAGAAAAAGCAGGACTTAGACGTCGATTGAGCTAGTTGTTACTGGTCTGAAATTGTTTCAACCCTTGGCTGAGCGATGTTCGCAATTGCTCAGCTTGCTCAAACTTCTTAGACACTAGCATGTGAAACTTGTGTTTTGGCATGTTGGGAACAGGTTTGGCGACGATGTCATCTTGAACAAAATTGATTCCCCAAATGTTGAACATACCAAATAAGATTTCTTGCCAAGATAAAAAGACGTCACATTGATGGCGTTTGAGCTCAGTAATGGATTCAAAGTTACTTAAAGTAAATTGCTCAACACTCTCCAGTTGAAAATCACCATAATTGTAGCCATGAATGCCACACACTTTATATTGCTCTAGGTCTGAAACATTTTCTATTTGCAGGCCTTCAGGGAAGCGATCCGTTGAGTAAAGGTAGTAGGGCGTAATTTGATAGTACCAAGTCGTGTACAGGTAGTGTTTTGCTCGTTCTTCGGTATAGGAGGCACTCACTGCCAAATCAAAGTCACCTTCCTTTGTGCCTTTTAAGCAGCGAGTCCAAGAGGTCATTGTAATATTAAACTGATAACCCAAAGAGGGCAGAAGCTGATTGAGGATGTCCAAGTCAATCCCTTTTACCTCTTCTCCATCCGTGTAGGTATAAGGTGGCCAATCAATGGCATCGCCACATACGTGGAGCAACTTTTCTTGCTCACTAGAGTGTGCGATAGCTGAAGTGGAGATAAACAAAAAAAAGCAAAAAAAACAACATTGTCGAGTCAATAACATAACTATCAACATCCTATTGATACTTATCTTAGAGTATAGACAAGCCTTGTTTTACGTCTACCCTTCACGAGCCCGTTTTATCCACCTTTAGTCGCACATCCCACATAATCTAATGTGCAGGATAGACGACAGGGAAATCCATCAACGGATGTTTGTCGACTATTGAATGATAACCATAGACTTGCTCAATGAGTTTCGGTTTTAGAGCATCCCATGGCGCAGCATCTACGACGAGCTTTCCGTTGTGAAGTATGACCAATCTATCTGCATATTGGGCCGCAAGGTTGAGATCGTGCAATACGACGACGACCGCGGTGTTCTCCTCATCCGCCAATTCACGAGCGATGCGCAAGGTATTGTGTTGGTGGGCTAAATCAAGTGCAGAGGTTGGCTCATCAAGCATTAATATCTTTTTGTCGTTGGCGTGATCAAGTTGTACTAACACTCGAGCTAGGTGCAGCCTCTGTTTTTCGCCACCAGAAAGAGAGGGGTATAAACGTTGAGATAGATGGGTTACATCCGTTTTATTCATGTATTTCTCAGCCAATGCCTGCGCTTGCCGATTTGGAATAGAGAGCGGGATTGCGCCTAACTCAACCACTTCTTGTGCCAAAAACGGAAAACTTAACGTACTGTGTTGCGGGAGCATACCTAAGTGTTTTGCGAGCACTTGTGGCTGCCATTCTGATTTGTGTAAACCAAAGTACTCAATTTGATTATTTGAAGGGATCTCGCCGCAAAGCAGTTTCAGCAAGGTACTTTTCCCTGCGCCATTAGGGCCTAATAAGGCTGTCACTTCTCCAGCGCGAATATCAATATCAATATTGTTGAGTACAGTTCGCTGGCCAAAATGCATTGAAATACTGCGACCAGATAAAACAGTAGGTTGCATTAAAGGATTCGTCCTTTTTGTTTAAACAGCAAATAGATGAAGAAAGGAGCACCAATGATAGCGGTGACAATTCCGACAGGGAGTTCCGCCGGTGCAACAACCACACGTGAGAACATATCTGCGAGCGTTAGTAGTAATGCCCCCATGATGGCGGAGATAGGGAGTAATGTTCGGTGATCTGGACCTGAAAGCATGCGCCCTAGGTGAGGGATCACAAGGCCAATAAAGCCGATCATGCCAGAGACACTGACAGTAATGCCAACGCCAACTGCGGTGAGTAAGATAAGTTGACGTTTAAGAGCTTGAACCGGGATGCCAAGGTGCGCGGCTTCCGCTTCACCGAGCAAGAGTGCGTTGAGCGCCATCGCTTTACGTGCGAAGACCCACAATAAGATCACTAATGTAACACTGCATAAAAGGATGCTAGTCCAATTAGCACCCGCTAGTGAGCCCATTGACCACAAGGAAAGATCCCGTAACATTTGGTCGTTGGCAACAAAAGACATGAATCCAATACCGGCTCCGGAAAGCGCACTAATAGCGACCCCTGCGAGTAACATGATAGTGACAGAGGTTCCCATTTTGCTAGTGCCTAATTTGTAGACCAAAATCGTGGTCAGGGCACCGCCTAAAAAAGCAAAAAGAGGAACAGCCGCAAGACTCATGAATTGTGGGTATTGCTGACTCACCTCTGCGAAAAGAACAATAGCCATCGCTGCGCCAAGAGATGCCCCGGCAGATACACCGATAATACCGGGCTCAGCCAATGGGTTTCGAAATAGACCTTGCATGACTGTGCCGCAAATCGCCAAGATAGCTCCGACAAGCATACAAAGAATTGTTCGAGGGAATCTGATCTCATGAATCACTAAGTTGATGTGCGGTGCTAAGTCATTTGAGCGAAATATCAGGCTTTGGACACTATCAAAAAAGCCGATATTCATTGGACCAACGGTGATAGAACTGATGGCTGTCACCGTTAAAACAAGAGCAAAGAGCGTGTAAGAAACGGAAAGAGGCAGACGACGTAACAACATATCCGATGGGCTCTATTTTAATAGTTTGCTTAGGCGCTCGGCCTCAGACAAGCTTTTTAAACCTAAACCACCCACAATCGCATGACCATCAATCTTGATAATCTGCTTATTTTGTCCTGCAGGGGTTGCAGCGAGTAGAGGCATACTTTTCAAAATTGCGTCAGCACCACCCATTTTTTCATAACTGCGGCCACTAACGAGGATAATATCAGGCTGCATTTCGACCATTGCCTCTGTTGACAGTGGCTTATAAGAAGAGAGCGTTGCTGCGGCAGGATTAATACCGCCAGCCAGTTCAATGATGGCATTTGGTGTGGTGTTTTTACCCGCGACATTAGCTGCTCTTCCTTCATGAATTAGTAAAAACAGTACTTTTTTAGCCTCACTTGAAGTCTGGTGTTCAAGTGAGCGGATTTGTTTATTCACTTCACTTTTTAGTGTTTCTGCTTGTTGTTGCGCACCAGTAATTTGAGCTATTTCATCGATACGTTCTAGTAAGCCGGCAGGTGTCGGCTTTGTATTGACGATATCAACTTTGATGCCTGCGGATTTAAGTTGGGAGAGTGTGGTTTCTGGTCCCATTTCATCTGAGCCAACAAGCCTGTTTGCATCAAGAGCCAGTAAGCCTTCAGCCGAAAGACGACGGTGATAACCCACTTTAGGCAGTTCGACACCTTGTGGTAACTCACTTGTCACATCGACCGCAACAAGCTGTTCTTGCTGCTCAAGAGCAAATATAAGCTCGGTAACGGCACTTCCAGCGCTGATGATACGCTCGCTGGCACTGGCGTATGTAGCCGTTAGGGCTAGGGTGAAGACGGCGACTGTGTTCAATAGTTTGTTTGGCATAAGTGACTCAATTATTTAGTTTCTTCGGTTAACAGCTGAGTTGCCTGAATCCCATTTTCTTGTAGGAAGGCTAATAGCTTAACTAAGTGCTGAACATCAGCGGTTTTTTCTGCTCCAATTACGATTGGTTTTTTGTCTGATTTGTGTTGTTCAATGAGTGCAAGAGTGAAGTTCTCCCAATCAATATACTGTTTGCTGTCGATGGCCCAGTGAGGACTATCGGCAAGAATATTGATGGTGACGGATTTGGTATCCACTTCTGAAACGGCTTGAGAGTCAGTGGTCGGTAAGTCAACTTCCAAGGAGTCGAGCTTGACCGCAGCTGTAAGCATTAAAAACACCATGACGATAAAGATAATGTCGAGCAAAGGGGTTAGATCCGGGGTTAAGCCCAAATGATTTTGCTCCTGTTTAACCTTTATCATGCGTTCGCCTCTACTGTCGTCACGTCTACTGCAGGCTTGTTTTTAAGCGAACGTTCAGGGGAAACGTGTTGAAGGCTGATACCCTCTAGCCATAAGTTGACATAGTTGAGCGTGTGTTCCAGCTTCGCCATCACTTTGTCTGCCCAAAGGCCGAGAAGTTGCGCTCCGGCGATAGCAGGTAAAGCGATGAGAAGGCCCGCTGCTGTAGTTCGCATTGCTAAACCCAAACCATCAGCAAGATCATTTGGCGTAATATTGCCACTAGAAGCTGCTACCCCTTTAAACATCTCGATTAGGCCTAGAACTGTACCTAGTAAGCCAATAAGTGGGCTGATGACACCGATAAGCGTGAGTAGTCTTAGTCCTGAATTCAGTTGATGACGTTTTTCTTGTAGCCACATGCCAGCTGCATCTTCGCGCAGAGATTTAGGGAATGAATGATGAGCTAGTAGCATAGCGACACCTTTGTAGAGTAGCGGGCGGCGCGGTGAAAGTTTTTCCGCAAGTTGCTCAATTTGTTGGCTGTCTGTTGGTGAAATACCGTGTAACTCTGCTCGAATAGCACGTTTTCCAACGCCTAGACTAATTAATACCTGAAATAGGCGCTCAGTAATGATCATCACTGTCAGCGCTGAACAGATGATTAAAGGCCAAGCCATTAGGCCGAGTTGCTGCTGTAGATCTTGTAATTGTTCCATGGTTAATCCAATTTAAAACGAACTGGGATTTTTACGCGGTGTGCAACAGATTTGCCACCGACTGAATGTGGTGAAAATTTCCATTTTTTAATCGCATCGAGTGCCGATTTGTCTAGCATGGTCGCACCGGATGAAGAGATCAGAACTTGCTTCACTTGCTTACCTTCTTCATCTAGCCAAACTTCATATAAAGCGATTCCCTCAATACCTCGTTTCCTTGCGATACGAGGATATTTTGGAGGTCGAGGCTTAGTGAGAAACGAAGGGCGTTCTACCAACACAGGATCTTGGTTTACACCTGCTCGCGAGGCCGGTTCTTTTTTCAACTCTTCGACGTCTTGTTTTGCCGCGAGTTTTTTCTCGACAACTTTTTTCTCGACAACAGGCTTTGGCTCAGCTTTCTTTGGCTTCGGCTTTGGTTGTGGTTTTTGAACTGGCTTGGGCTTCTTCTTTTCAACTTTTTTCACTTCCGGTTTCTTCTCAACCGGTTTTGGCGGTGCCTTTTTAACCACTTTCTTTGGCGTTTTTACTGGCGGCTTCTTGGCCTCTTCTTTTACTGGTGGTGGTTCAATCGGTTCTGGTGGCGGAGTGGGCTCGGCCACTTCTTCTACCGGTTGCTGAGGCTCAGGCTCTACCGCTGCATTCTTAGAGGTTGATGGTTGCGCGAATTTTATCGATACAGCAGGTGTCTGATGGCCCGATGGCATCGCGTAGGATTTAGATTCATGTGCGACAAACAGGATCGCAGCATGTACCACCAACGAAACGCTCCCTGCAATTGTGTATCGTTTCAGATTCACATAGGCCTCACAAAATAATTCAAACAAAAAAACGGAGTAGGATTATTACCTACAATGCAAATAAGATCAATTATCAATTGCATTATCATTTATGCCAATTTATTATTAATTTAGTTTTTGTTAATTATGACGTGAGGCTAGGGATGACAAGCGTTGAGAGAGTTATAGAATGCTAGAAGTTTATAAATTTGATGAATCAGTTTTAGGCGCAGATTCACCAGATCCTCTTAGACATGCTTTCCCTAAAAAACATTCAGCTCATGCTGGTGGTATGTCGTCCCCTATCGTGCCCGAACAAAAGGTTGCCCTTCTGGATCGCTTGTATTCTCAAGAGACCAAAAAAAGCGATAAACGTTGTCTGTATATTCATATTCCTTTTTGTCGCGTTCGATGTACGTTTTGCAATTTTTTCCAGAATGCGGCTAGTCGAAAATTGGTTGATGATTATTTTGAGGCTTTGCTTAAAGAAGTAGAGCTCAAAGCGAATCAAACTTGGACACAAACCGGCTTGTTTCACGCGGTCTACATTGGTGGCGGCACGCCTACGGATCTCTCTGCTGAGCAGATTGAGCAACTAGGTAAGGCGATTCGCCGCTCGTTTCCGCTGGCGACTGACTGTGAAATAACCCTAGAAGGGCGAATCAATCGTTTTAGTGACGAAATGTTTGATCGTGCATTAGAAGGGGGCTTTAACCGCTTCTCTTTTGGTGTGCAAAGTTTTAATACTAAAGTGCGCCGTAGTGCTAAACGACTTGATGATCGAGAGGTGGTGTTAGAGCGAATTTCTGACTTAAGCGCAACAGGTCAAGCACCGATCATCGTCGATCTCCTATATGGCTTGCCTTACCAAACCGTGGAAGTGTTTGAACAAGATTTAAATGACTACATGGCGACCGGTGCTCATGGCCTCGACTTGTATCAGCTGGTTATTGGTGGCAGCGCACCTATGATTAATCTGGTTGAGAAAGGCAAGATTCCAGCTCCGGCGAGTACAGCAGACAAAGCAAGCATGTATGAGCTCGGCAGTGCGTTTATGGCAAAGCATCACCTTACTCAACTGAGTGTAAACCACTGGGCAAGAGATAACCGTGAACGTAGCCAATATAACAGTCTGGCGAAGACATATGCAGAAGTGCTGCCGATTGGCTGTGGTGCGGGCGGTAACATCGCTGGCTACGGTATGATGAACCATCGCACACTAGAGACCTACATGAATGCGATTAAGTCTGGTGATTCGACTGTGGCGATGATGACCAAGCAACACACCTTAGAGCCGCTGTTCGCAGCACTTAAGTCTGGGTTTGACCATGGTGTTGTACGCAAAGATTCTTTGCCTTCGTTTAATCGCCAGTCTAGTTACGAGTTTTTGACCCCGCTGTTTGAAGTATGGCAGCAGCGTGGTTTGGTTGAAATGGACGAGCAATACCTCGTGTTAACTTTGGCCGGTAAATTTTGGGCGGTATCACTTGCTCAAGCCGCTATTCAAGTTCTTCAAAAAACGTATCAACAACACAATACGCTAGAAACAGCAGTATCAATTTAAGAGTCTAAAATATGGAAGCATTAAAACAACAGGTTGCCCAATTGATTGAACAAGAGCCAACGCTTTTGCCATCAGCGATTGCAGAGCGTCTTGACGTGTCAGAGTTGGAAGCCGTCGCGGCATTGCCTGAAGAGATGACGGCGATTCTTCCAGGCGATCAAGCTCAGACAATCTTAGAGCAGCTTGTTGGCTTTGGTCCTGTCACAACGATTGTTCATTCGTTTGGTTCAATATTTGAAGTTAAAGCTCCATTCCCAAAAGGGAAAGTTGCGCGAGGCTACTACAACTTGATGGGGCGAGAAGGTGAACTTCATGGTCATTTAAAGCTTGATAACGTTAAAAATATTGCGCTAGTGAGTAAGCCATTCATGGGACGCGAAAGCCACTATTTTGGTTTCTTCTGCCAAGATGGGAACAACATCTTTAAGATTTATCTAGGTCGTAATGAAAAGCGCGAGTTGATTGCTGAACAGGTTGAACAGTTCAAGCAGTGGCAACAAGAGTTCAGACAGTAATCATATAATTTTAAGAATAAGAGAAAGTTAGGAGTCAACAATGGATCAACAAGTTAAGCAGGAACGCCTTCAAGGGCGCTTGGGGCCTGAAATAAAAGAATTTCGTCAAGCTCGCCGTACATTGCAACTTGCAACGGTAGATGAAGAAGGTCGTCCGAACGTAAGTTACGCGCCATTTGTACAAAACCAAGAAGGTTATTTTGTCTTAATTTCTGAAATCGCTCGCCACGCTAGAAATCTCAAAGCGAACCCGAATGTTTCTATCATGATGATTGAAGATGAAGATACCTCTAAACAACTCTTTGCTCGCAAACGGTTGACGTTCGATGCGGCAGCAACCGTTGTTGAGCGTGATTCACAGCAATGGACTCAAGTTGTAGAGCAGATGAAAGAGCGTTTCGGCGAAATTATTGATGGTTTAAGCCAACTACAAGATTTTGTTTTGTTTAACATGAAGCCGGAACAAGGTCTGTTTGTGAAAGGTTTTGGTCAAGCATATCAAGTGTCGGGAGATGACTTAGTTGACTTTGTTCACCTACAAGAAGGTCATAAAAAGGTTTCTAACGTCTGATTTTTGGTTATCCTATTGATCTTAAAAGAGGGGCGATATTCGCCCCTTTTCTAATGTTGAGGAGAAAGCGTTGAGACCTGTCAGTAAAGATCATGGAGAAATCTGTTATCCATTTATTTATGAAGATAGCCCAGTCTGTGATTTCGAAATCGCGACGGATGAACTCTGTAGTCGTGTTGGGTTGATATTAACCTTAGACCTTGACCCGCTGAGTCGAGATATTCTCAGTCGCGTTCAACCGAATATCTACCATTTGAACGGATCGGTGAGAGGTAAGTTAGCGATTGAAGAGGAGCAACTTCAAGAGCTTTATGAAGATTATAACTGCCTAAGAGAAAAGCTCGATGGTGGGTTTAAAGGTTTCGTCTTACCAGGAGGACACAGAAGCTCCGCAGAACTTCACCTTTGCCGAACACAAGCGAAAAAAGTGGTTCGGGCGCTTGTTGCGATTGAGCACTCGGGTAAGAAAACTCCCGCACCAGTTCTTTTTCGATATGCCAATCTACTGACTAATGTAATGTATGCACTCGCTTCCTATACCAATTTTGTTCAGCAAGTACAGGAAGTCGAGTTTGTAAGCCGAAGCTACTAGGCGAAGAGGCTTATCGCAGGACTTCTGGGTTGGCAATATGCTGAGGCTGCCCAGCTGCAAACTGTGCGACGTTTCCGAGCGCCCATTTGAAATAGAGTTCGTAGCTATCTTTTTCTACATAACCTAGATGAGGGGTCGCGACGACATTCGGCAGTTCGAGCAATGGCTGGTTATCTTTTGTTGCAGGCTCTTGCTCAAAGACATCAATGGCAGCGCGCTTGCTTGGATGCTCGACGAGAGTTTGATACAACGCATTCGGTTCAATCAGCTCAGCGCGACTGATGTTGACCAGCAATGAGCTTTGTTTCATCAGATCCAAATCTTGTTTGGTGACGATATGCTGCGTTGCTGGATGAAGTCTTAAGTTTAAAGAGATGACATCACATTCGCTAAAGAAGTCTTGTCGACTCTTAGCCGCTAAGTGTCCATCTTCTTGTGCTTTTTGCCTTGATGTTTCACTTCCCCACACAATAATTTGCATACCGAACACCTGTGCAAATTTAGCCAGTCGTTGACCAATTTTCCCATATCCCCAAATGCCAAAGCGCTTACCGTTTAACGTGGAGCCTAAACCCAGTACGCCAGATTGTTGCCACTCACCTTGTTGAAAATGGCTGATGTAGCTAGGAAGGTTTCTCATTGAAGCCATAATAAGTGCCCACGCTAATTCAGAAGGCGCAATGGGAGAACCCACACCTTCAGCGACAGCGACACCGTTTTGAGTACAGGCAGCCAAGTCGAGGTGGTTACTGATTTTACCGGTTTGGCTTATCAGTCTAAGGTTAGGTAAGCGTTCAAGCAGTACTTGGTTGATCTCGGTTCGTTCTCTGATGAGGACGATAGCCTCAAAAGGACTTAATCGTTGGGATAACTCATCCAGGTTCGTTACGGTATCATTAAACACTATGACATCATGTTCACTGAGTTGTGAGAAGCTACTTAGTTGGCGGACTTGATCTTGGTAATCATCTAAAATGGCGATTTTCAATATAATATCCTTATTTTACTGACGTTATTTCTAGTGCAATTATTATTAGAAGCTAGAGTTTGGTGTGGTTAAAAATTCAATTTCTTCCAAGCTGCTTTCTCTGCCTAAAATAGAGTTTCGATGTGGGTAGCGTCCAAAGCGATCAATAATGACTTTATGTTTTAATTCAAAGTCATAATTATTCTCTAATCCTGGTTGATTGAACAGTTTTACAGCTTCTTGGTGAATTATTTTTGATTCACTATGCATAAAAGGCATGTATAAGAAGCTCTTCTCGATATCATTTAGTTCATTGTCGATTTGTAACTCAATGGCCTGCTGAGCAAGCGCCAGAGCAAGAGGATCTTGGCTAAAGGCTTGCGCGGTGTTGCGATAAACATTTCGTGAAAATTGGTCTAAGACAATGACTTCAGCCAGTCTTCCTTTCGCTGTTTCTCGCCATGAATAAAGCTCTGATCTTGATGCACATTCAAGCAAAGGTTGAAATCGCTGAGTGATGGTTTGGTCGAGCTTGTCACTACTCACAAACCAATCTTTAGGTTCTAGCTCTTCGAACCAAAACGACAGTACGTGCTCAGGGGTATTTGTTGTCATCTGCTAGTGCTCCTGTACTGAATAAATGATGGATATTTATTTCTCATTAACGCTTAAGATAAACGATTCTGTGATGGAGTTTAAGAACTAGAGTAAAAATCTGCTTCGTGCATCAAATTTGATTCAACTAACTATTCAGCAACTCCTTCTATTTAATGGATTATTAAACAGAACATATTATTCTGTAGGAAATTCTATTCAGATATTAAGGAGATGGAAAAATATTCTCGATTATTCATGATTAATATTGTCGATTGAAATCACGATTTATTAATCCGCATTTAATTAATCTCTCTCTCGAAGAAATCAAACTAAATTATTTATAGCCATTTTTTGGAGAGTATTAATATGCGTATCGTATTAGCACTAGGGGGCAACGCATTGCTTGCTCGTGGACAAGCTTTAACAGCTGAGAATCAAAGAGAAAATATTCAACGAGCGGCGCAAAACATTGCAGAGGTTGCCAAACAACATCAAGTGGTTATCGTTCATGGTAATGGCCCTCAGGTTGGCCTTTTGATGGAGCAAAATGCGGCTTACCAAGAGTATTCACCAGAAACAACACCATACCCAATGGATGTACTTGGATCGCAAACATGTGGCATGGTGGGCTACATGTTGCAGCAAGAACTTCGTAACTGTGATACTAGCTTGAACATAGCCACATTGGTCACTCAAACTGAAGTGAGTAAAGCTGACCCTGCATTTGCAGATCCGACGAAATTTGTTGGTCCGGTTTATACAGAAGCACAAGCAAAAGAAATGATGGCGGTTAGTGACAAACAATTCAAAGCAGATGGTGAATACTATCGTCGTGTTGTGCCATCTCCGATGCCAAAAGATATTGTTGAAGTGGCTCAAATTGAAACTCTATTGGGTGCAGGCAACGTTGTTATCGCATGTGGTGGTGGTGGTGTTCCAGTCAGTATTGAAGATGGACGCAGCCTTGGTGTTGAATGCGTAATAGATAAAGACTCAACAGCAGAGTTGTTAGCAGAAAAGATCAACGCTGATTTGTTTGTTATTTTGACTGATGGTTCTATCTACCGTAACTACGGTAAGGAAGATCAAGCCGAAATGAAAGTTGCGACACCTAAGGGTTTAGAAGCGTTTAGCTTCCCTGCTGGATCAATGGGCCCGAAAGTAGCAGCGGTTTGCCAGTTCGTGGAAACAGGTCGTGGTGAAGCGGCGATCGGTTCGCTGTTTGAGTTGGATAAAGTGATCAACAAGCAAGCGGGAACACTGGTTACTCAAGGTGAAGGTATTGAGTATTACTAAGCTTAATGTGTTGTTAATAGCAAATTGATTTACTGCTCAAGAGGTATTGGCTTTTACCGGTCAATACCTATAATGCGCTCTTGTTTTTCTGTGTGTATGAAAGCCATGAGTGTAAGTATTAAACCTGATCGTATGACTGCAATGGCAACGATTATTGAGCAAGTAAAGTCAACTCTTCCACTGTATGAATCAGAGACCTTTATATGTGGTTCTAAAGGCGGTTGTACTGGGTGTCCTAAAAAACTGTTAGAGATGGTCGACTCAGAGCTGACATATTGGGAATCCGCTATGATACGTGGTATTACACCTCAATTTGACGAAATCCGCCGCTTTGGAAAGATGTGTACCAGTGTAAAGCGCGCGTTGCAGCGAAATGGACTGCTAGAAAAATAACCGTACTAATTTTTTATAGTAATGGCGAAGATTAGTGCTTTATATCTTAATGAAAACAGTGAATTATTTAGAATTGATTTTTAATTTCTTTAAGTCCCTCCAATAAGTATTTATATCTATTATTGATATATTCATCACACTTTCTTTAGAAGTTTCCCCTATTGAACTACTTTTATTAGAAGAGTGTTGCGGAGAGGGAAGTTATGAGAAATATGATTGCCTATCGTCACTTGATGACGGTTATTCTGTTAGGAACCTTGCTTTCTTTTTCGAATCTGGCTAGGGCGAATTTAAGTGAAATTTCTTTTTACACGGAAGATTACCCTCCGGCAAATTTTCGCGTTGATGGTCAGATCGCTGGATATGCTATTGATATTTTAATGGAAGCAAGCGCTTTGGTTGATGAGCCTGTTGATATGTCTCAGTTAACCTTACAGCCTTGGGCACGTTCTTATCGGACTGTACTCACGCAAAAGAATTCAGTTCTCTTTTCTACCACTCGCTCCGAGCATCGAGAAAACTTATTTCATTGGGTAGGCCCAATCGCAGACATTAAGGTTGTCGTTTTAGCCCGTAAGGATTCAGGTATTACACTCGCTTCTCCCATGGATATGGCGAAATATCGCATTGGCGTAATAAGAGATGATATTGGTGAGCAAAGCTTACTTTCGATGGGTATTCCGCGAGATTCGATGCAAGAAGCTTCTTATGTGACGGTATTGGCTGAGCAGTTGATGAAGAAGCGAATAGATTTGCTAGTGTACTCGGAGCGAGCAGCGTATTGGTGGGCCAAGCAAGTCGGGGTTGATCCAACACTATTTAAACCTGTGTATGTTGTGCGTGAAGGTGAAGTCTATTTTGCGTTCAACAAATCGACGGACCCCAAAGTGGTCGATAAACTTCAGTTGGGATTAGATATGCTAAGGTCAACCAAAGGAGAGTCTGGCATGAGTTTGTATGAAGAGATATTGAGTCGATACTAAACATGGTATTTACGCGATAGAAAAGCAGTCCAATACCCAAATAGTACGGCTTAAGGGGCTGCTTTTCACGTAAACGCTATCGACGCGCCGTTATACTTTAGCTTTTTTAACAAAATAAGGATTATCGAATTTCTTCGGATTACCTAATTCGGATACGACTAACTTATTCCAGAGTGTAGAGTCAAACTCACCCTTTTCAATCGATGGATATAAGGTTTCTTGTTCTTCAAGCGCCATTCGGATGAACTGTTTTTTCTTGATCTGGTTATATTTTCGAGCAACGCGATTGTGTTTAGAAATCCATTCTAATTTAAATGCCATCAAACCCGGCTCGGCCTCTTCTAAAGGTAAGCGAGAAAGATAAATTCTTTTGTAAGAAACTTTTCTATCCAACATCGTACGCATTGCGGTTTGGATGTATTTACCATGATTGGTAATTGAAATGTCATTTTTATCGAAAAGTCTTACACACCAACCAGTTGGAAAGAAATTAGGTTGTCGGTATTGCTTGTTGCGGACATCAATAGCACGATGCATGATGAGATCAGACGTGCCATTAAAGGTCTGCTGCCACTTACCAATGCGAATTTGTATCGCGGTAGGCAATCGATAGATATTTGTGAACTTATCTTGATCCATATACCAATACACTTACTTACAGTCAAAAACAAAAGGAGCTCAATTAAGCGTGATAGTAGCAATCTAGTTGTCTATTATTAGAACTAATTGAAGAGGAAACCGTTTCCTGCCCTGTATTTTAGAGAAAACGAATAAAAGTAGCTAGATAAAGTTAGTCAAGACTTAGTCAGAGTGTGACGGCTTATTCTCACGTTAGAGAATATTGGCTCGCAGAGCAAACTGCGAGCCAACCGAATTAGTCGTAAATGGTAGGTATTGGCTGACGTTTATGTTGAGTCACTTTGTAGATGTGTACTAAGCGATCAGAAACTTCTTGAGTGACAGGCTGACCTTCAAGGAAATCATCAATCTGCTCATAAGTGAGGTTTAGTGCATCTTCATCTGCTTTTTGCGGATCGAGTTCTTCAAGATCTGCCGTAGGCACCTTTTTAACCAGTAACTCTGGCGCACCAAGCGTTGCAGCGAGTTCACGAACCTGTCGTTTGCTTAGGCCAAATAGTGGTGCCAAATCGCATGCCCCATCACCAAACTTAGTGTAAAAACCTGTGATGTTTTCAGCTGAGTGATCTGTACCTAAAACTAATCCACCCACGTAGCCAGCGATTTCATATTGCGCAACCATGCGAGCTCGCGCTTTAACGTTGCCTTTAACGAAATCAACTTTTGCCGCATCTTCAGGAATTAAGCCAGTCCCTTCTAACGCAGTGTTGGTTGCCGAATGAATGCCATCGACCCCTTGCTGAATATTTACTGAAACTGAATGAGTTGGTTTAATGAAGCTTAAAGCGAGTTGCGCTTCATCTTCATCTTTTTGCTCACCATAAGGTAAACGGACGGCAATAAACTGATAACCACCGGTGCTTTCTTCGTTTAGCTGATCGACTGCAATTTGTGCTAAGCGACCACATGTGGTTGAGTCAACACCACCACTAATACCAAGGACAAGCGATTTGCATCCTGCTTCCTGCAGTTTGCGTTTAATAAAGTCAACACGACGGGTGATTTCAAAGTGAGGGTCAATCGATGGCAGTACACGCATCTCGTCGCGGATCAACTGTTCCATTCTGTTTCCTTCCTGCAAGCAATGTAGTTAAAATTTGATGATGATATTGTCACCTTACGAGATGGCCTTTTCTGATAAAGTAACGGCAATATCGTAAGCTGACAGCTTTACATGATACCTAAATGAATCTATTAGAAAACTGTGATCACAGTTTTCAGTGCTAATTAAGGAAAAAAATGAGCAAAATTGCAGTTTTTGGCAGTGCTTTTAATCCGCCAAGTTTAGGCCATAAGAGTGTTATAGAGTCACTCTCTCATTTTGATAAGGTTTTATTGCTGCCGAGTATTGCTCATGCTTGGGGTAAGCAGATGCTCGATTATCAAGTGCGTTGCGAGCTGGTTGATGCTTTTATCGAGGATCTCAACATGCCCAATGTGGAGCGTTCGGAGATAGAAGAGCAGCTATATCTTCCGGATCAGAGTGTGACGACGTTTGCGGTTTTACAGGCTTTAGAACTCAGATATGAGAAATGCGACCTAACATTTGTCATGGGGCCGGACAATCTACTCAATTTTGCTAAATTCTATAAATCTGAAGAAATCCTCAATCGTTGGTCTGTTATGGCTTGCCCTGAAAAAGTGAAAGTCCGCAGTACAGACATACGAAAGTTGTTAGAAAGCGGTGGTGACGCTTCTGCCTTGACCACGATAAATGTGTGGAAAATCCTAAGTAAAAAATCGTATTATTAGGGTTGTTGTACGATATATTTGAGGTGTGAATGAATCCAGTTCGACTAATTCCTTTTTTAATGGTGTTCTCTGCATCGAGCTTTGCTTGCGAGATGTATCAAACCAACACTTCAAATGAGTCTGTACTGTTTCACTCTGAAAGCGGGATTTGCTTTTCATTATTGGAAGGTATCGAGTATACGGCAAATAAGCTGGATGGCTTGTATGAACTAGTAAACCAAGATGATAGCGAAGATTACTCTACTTACTGGGAAGATTGGGTTTTGCAAAGTGAAACCAATCCAATTTTAACTCGAAGTTTGGCATCTAATTATATTGGCGTTGGAGTTTGGGTTCCGTCCGAGTTAGAGAATCGGCTACACAATATGGATACAGAAGAGTGGATCTTGAGCCACGGTGTTCAATTGAGTTTGGGATTTGGTTCGAAATCTTCCGGTGAACCTCGGATGCGACTAGATTATCGTTGGCATGAGAAGTTCGATGGTGATGTTATGATGCAGGTTGAGTTACCGTTTTAGATTCCTTTTTCCGCTTGCTTATTTACGCAGAAATATAAGCACTGACAGTTATCTAAGCAATGGTTAGACCTATTGGTTATTGGATATGGATGGAATCTAATTTATAGTCTCGGTGTATAAATAATTATTTTTATAAATAACGCTGAGTGATGTTTTGCCTTTTCGTCTAATGTTGTCTTTGATACGCCTATTTTTGTCTGCGTCTATTTTGAGTTTTTCAGTTAAAGCAGATCCTATTCAACTTGAGTTATACACCCAGGAGTTTCCTCCACTTCAAGTTCAACTAGACAATCAAGCTGATGGCTACGTGGTTAAGTTTGTTGAGTCTATCGTAGCCGATGCAGCGAAATCGGTGCCAATGGAAATCGCTGGCATTCATTTTATTCCTTGGAAGCGTGCCATTCGAATGACGCAAAAATATGAGAATGGTTTGTTTTTTTCCATCTCTCGTACAGAGGCTCGTGAAAACAACTATCAATGGATCGGTGAAGTATCGCCGTACGAAGTGGCGTTATATCGTTATAAAGATGGCCCCAATGTTCATCCACTTGATCTTGATGAGTTAGAAGATTTTCGATTTGGTACTCAAGCGGAAGGATCGTTTGAGGAACTGTTAGATAAACTCGGGATGGAAAATCGAATTCCTGTAGGCCACGGTAAAGATACGATAAAGCTGCTTCGAGCAAATCGAGTCGATTTTGCGCCGCTTGTCACCTCAAGCTATCACTATCGTATGGAGCAGTATGGCTTTAACCCCGATGAGTTCGTTGAGGTGATGAAAGTTCGTCAACTCTGTAAAAAACTCTGGTTAGTGACGGGGATGAAGACGTCCCCGAAAGTGGTCGCTGCGTTAAAAGAGAGTTTTGAACGCTTGCAAGAAAGCGGGCTAAGGGAGCAGTTAGTTTCTCAGTATCAGCCTGATAGTGCAGTTATGACAAGGTATCGCGCGTCAATAAAATAGTCCCTTACATCGTTATTTGATTAAAGTCGATCCAGCCATTCGCGAGCAGCTCTGGTGCAGAGATCTTATCTGAGATGTTCAAATCTTGTTTCACATGGTACAGAGGTTGATAGATCGCTTTAGCGATAAGTTTTTTCTCGATATTTTCTAAAGCTTTCAAGCGCTTCTTTTCTGTAGTTTGAGTCATCGCAGCAGTGATTTGCCTATCTCGCCAAGCTCTATTCGTTGCATTCAAGCAGGCTTCATTCGAGTTAGTACAAAGAAGCCAACCTAACCAAGAAAACTCAACGTCTTCGGAAAACACCTCCCCAGTCACCAAGATGTCAGCTTGGCTTAATGTTGATTGCTGATTAAATTGCGGGTACTCCAATACGGTCAATTCTGACTCAATGCCTAGCGTCGAGAGCGTTAGCCTAATTTGTTCTGCTGTCGCAATGTGTGTTCCTAGTTGATAGGTCATGATGATCAACGGGGAAGTCGGGCGATCACTGATAGGGAGGATTTCTTGAGGCGTGTGGAGATCATTACTGCTAGTAGGGGCCGACGTCATTCCTTGAGCGTATGCCAGTTGCTCACAATCATCTCCTGTAGGATAGGGCATTGCCTGCAATACGGTTTGTAACCATTGGCGGTTTGATTTGGCTTTCATCCAGTGATGGCGTAGAGGGTTGAGCATCGCATGAACACAGCCGAGTTCCCATTGATGACAAGTGGTGAAGCCTTCTCTGGTTTGCTTTAGATGGCTGCCGTGTACCACATCACTATTTAAGTCAAAGGCTTTGGCATTGTCGCCAATGTTCCAAATTTCGATACCATCAATCCAAGGTTTGTAACCGTGATATTGAGGATTGACGACCAGCAATGTTCTTCGAGGTGTTTGTTCTTGAAGAATAAAAGATCCGCTTCCATAAACTTTACCATCTATGACTTTTGTTATGCCCATTGCACCATGGGCGAGTAGCTTCGGGAGCAAACTTGGTAGGGAATGGCTGATGAATCGTAGCTTATAGGGCGCTATAACTTGGACATCATCGATAAACTGAAAAAGTGCTTTAGAGACATTGGACGAGTTCATCAAGCGCTCAAAATGTATTTTGACATCGGCTGCTAATATAGGGCTGCCATCATGAAAGCTAAGGTTTTTACGCAAGATGACGGTCAGTTCGTTGCCGTCTAATTTCCAAGAGTGCGCCAAATCACCCTGAAAGCTGTGTCCATCTAAGCTTGCTTTTAACAAACTCGAGTATAGATAACTGGCGATGTGGTGCTCTGTTCTACGGTTAATACCTATGGGATCGAGATCGTGAGTACCTCGATAAAAAGGTATCTGCAAGATGTGGTTTTGCGCAGATAGCTGTTGATATTGAGAAAGGTAGTCACTCAGGAATTTGTTACGTTTATCTTCGCTGATTAGCTTCAATGCGGACTCGATTTGCCCTTGTTCTATCAGGTGTTGAGCGTGTGCCACTAGACGTTGCTCAAGATCAGCAAGACGTTTTACTAGGGGTAAATTTCCGCGACCTACGCCAGATTGCCACTCGATGATCTTTTCACTGGTAAGGCGTTTGATCAGTAACTGTGCATTGCGCCTGGTGCAGGAAAGTACATGACTGATTTCATCAAGAGAGAGTGACTGCCACTCATCAAGTGGTAACGAATGTTGTAAGAAAGCCAGTGCATTCCAGTATCTCATAAAGGTGAAATCCTTATTTTATATTTCTATTTTTCTTCGTCTTTTAATTTCGATAATAGAACAATCAGATGAAGATGGAAGGAAAATAATATGGATGCGCTCACAACCCCACAACAAAGGTCAATTTGGCGAAACAGGCCGTTCGTCATTCTGTTCTCTAGCGCATTTTTTGTTGCGTTCAGCGCTCAGATTTACAACTTAGCTCTTCCACTACTGGTCTATGAGTTGACCCAATCTTCACAAATGATGGGGTGGATGCGGGCAGTGGAGTTCCTACCCAATTTAGTGTTGGCAATGTTTATTGGCGTGCTGGTGGACAGAGTTGATAAAAAGCGTTGGTCGCAAGCGATGCTGTGTGGTCAAGCCGTGATGGTGATTGCTTCGTATCTTGCTGTGGAACTGTTGTCGAACCCACTTTGGGTACTATTTCCGGCAGCTTTCTTGATGATGGCGTTTAACTATGGCTATCACAACGCACGAATGTCGATGATGAAGAATACGCTGCCACAAGCGGTGCAAAATACGGCGATTGCCAGAATGAGCTCATTAAACAGTGTTATGGAAACTGTAGGCCCCGTGCTATCTGGTGCGTTGATGCTCTTATCTGCAATCCACAACGTGTTTATCGCGGTTGGCATCATGTTACTTATCGCTTACTGGCAGTTAGAACGACTCGAAATTACACCCATTGAAGCTCCTAAACGACAAAGTATCCTGTCTGCTCTGAGAGAAGGTTGGCTGATGTTAAGAGCGGAAACCAATATGTGGCACATTACTTTGGCGGTGATGGTGATTAACACGACTGGAGCGATCTTTTGGATTCAAGCGATCTATTTTGCTAAAGCGGAGCTTGCGCTTAATTCGGTTGAAGTAAGTTACTTGATTGCCGCGTCGGGTGTGGGTGGACTAATGGGATCATTTACGGCCGATAAAGTACGCAACAAAATGGGATTAGGCCGTTTGTTGATTGTTTCTATTCTTTTTGAATCATTTGGTTTTGTGGTTCCGGTATTGTTTCCTGGACTTGGTGCGCTTATCTTCTCATTTTTGTGGGTCTCAGCCGTTGGCTTATACAGCAGCATTTGTATTTGGAGTTATCGACAAGAGGCATTTGAAGAAAAATATTTAGGTCGAGTTGCGGGTATTACCGGCTCATTGTTTAAATTACTGATGCCTGTGGGCTTGGCCGCTTCAGGTTATATAACATCGGCTTACGGCGTTGAGCCCCTGTTTGTTGCTTGCTTTGTTATTCAGCTATTTGCTGCAGGAGCCCTCATGTTTTCTAAGGTTCGTCTAATAGTATAGAGACCAATTACACCGCAATAGTTGCAATCGCAACTATTGCGGTGTAATCTTTGTGTGTTGTTCATCGTCACGCAGAGATAATCCCTATGAAAAAGAGACTAGCAACCCTTCATCGCACCGCTGCATGCTCAGCATTTCTAATGATTTTTACTTTTTTTAGTAGTTCACTGCTGGTGGAGTTATTTGGTAGTGAGCAAGATATCTTTTTCGTGAAGACTGCCATCTCATACGCAGTATGGGTGTTGATACCACTTATGGCCGTCACGGGAATCACGGGTGCGAAAATGGCACCAAATCCACGCAAAGGGCCTTTAGTGAACAAGAAAAAACGTATGCCGATTGTCGCTGCGAATGGATTGTTGATTCTGTTGCCGGCAGCATTTTACTTACAACACCTTGCAGCACTTGGTCAGTTTGATATGACGTATTATGCGGTTCAAGGCATAGAGCTAGTGGCTGGTTTTATTAATTTAACGTTAATGGGCTTAAGCATTCGCGACGCAAGATCGCTAAAGCGCTCAAGTGTGCGTAAGGCTGCTTGAGTTAAGTTAGCGACGGAATTCACTTCTTAGCCAACTCCGAAGTGTCAGTACATTTTCATTTTTTAATTTGTTGGGCTGACAAGCAAAGTAGAAGTCTTGGTGAGGGTTTGATACTGCCTCACTGACTTCGACTAACAAGCCTTGCTCTACGTCATCCATAATGAATTGACGGTGTGTAACAAAGACGCCTAATCGACGAATAGTCGCCTGAACCGCTTGAACTGACGCAGCAAAGCTAAGGTTATTGACACTATCAGGCACTGGGAGCTGGTGATGATCGCACCATACTTGCCAATCATGTTTTCGCCTATCGTTGGCAGCAATAATAGCCGGGTATTTGGCAAGCAGCGCCTGAGCTGTGGTATCGGGGGCGACCAATTCTGGACTGGCAACCATCACCAGTTCATCCTTCGCAAGTAGCTCGCAGTAGTAATCTTGCCACTCATCGGTTTTGCCATGAATGATCGCGACATCAACACCTTCGTTCTCTAATGAAAACTGACCCGTTAAGGTTGATATCCGCACATCGAGTTGGGGCGCAAACTGATTGATTCGGTTTACACGCGGGATCCACCAGTGCATCGCAAGGGAATTGACCATGTTGAGTGTTAATCGGTGGGTTTGTTTTTCACCGATTAACTCTTGCGTGGCATTGACGATAGTTTCCAGAGCGGGTGCCACCTGTTTGTAATACCTACGCCCATTGGCATTCAATTCAACGTTTCTGCCGACTCTTCTAAATAGTGGCTGACCGAGTTGATGTTCCAGTGCTTTTACCGCTTGGCTTACCGCAGAATGGCTGACACTGAGCTCTTTTGCTGCATCCGTCATACTGCCCGTTTCTGCCACGGCAACGAATGAGTAAAGTGATTTTAATGGTGGTTGTTTTTTCATCTGTAAGTTTTTCTAACCATTACTGTCAAAATTATGCGATGTTATTTCTCGGTGGGCTTCCCTAAACTTAGCGCCAAAACGGGAGGCGTTATGTCGAATCAGTTGTACCCAATATTGTTCATGCTATCTTCAACATTCAGTTTGTCATTAACTGGACTTTTTTCCAAATTTCTTAGTCAACATTTAGAAGCAAGTATGCTCGGTGTTTTAAGGTTTTTAATACCTGCGACACTAATATTTGCCTTTATGGTGCGTAAAAAAATCAGTGTGCCGGAAACAAAACTATTAAAACCTTTGTGGGTTCGGGCGCTTTGTATCGGCACCTGTCAGATATGTTTTATATACTCGCTGCAACACTTAAGTTTAGTTGAGAGTGTCGTGCTGTTTAGTACTGGCCCATTGTTCATTCCTTTGTTAGAAAAACTTATCTTCTCTACACAGGTCAGTCGATTGAGTTTAGTTGGATTGGTGATGACCTTTGTTGGTGTCATTATGCTTGCAGGGGACGTTTCAGGGTTCAACTTCAGACCAGAGTTATTGGTTGGCTTAGCGGCCGGGCTGTTTAATGCAGGATCTCAATTAGCGCTCTATCGCGCGAGTAAAACCAATCTGAATCCATTCGAAATAACTTTTTGGACGTTTCTATTTGCAACTGTTGCTATGTTGCCATTTTTATTGGTGAGTATGACTAATCATGCCGTACTTTTTGATACGGTGAGCGTAGAACCTTTATTGCTGGTGTTAGCTCTGGGCGCTTTGGCAGTGCTTATCATCAATACTCAGGTGTTTCGCTCTAAAGCTTATCGTCTCGCAGAATCTAACGCGCAATTAGCTCCGCTCATTTTTACCAACTTAATTTTTACGGCAATTTGGCAGGTCGCTTTTTTTGAAGAAAGCTATCATTTTTCTCAACTGTCAGGCTTGGCCCTGATTGTTGTAGCTAACCTGATATGCGTGGTGATACCTAAATGGCGAAAGCGTCGAAGCCGTTTAGTGATGCAACATAAAATGAGCTAAGCGGCTGACTCTTAGTTATAAATGAACGCTGACTACACCATTTTTTCCACTGTTTTTCACTTGGTACATGGCTTTGTCTGATTCAACGTAAAGATCTTCGAAGTTTTTCTGCTGCGTCACAAAATGACAAATGCCGATACTGAATCCGACTTGAGCATGACCATTCTCAAGTTGTATCGGGGGATAGGACTGGCTTAGCAGTTGATCTGCAAACAGATTTAAGCTGATGTCATCTTGCTCTGGGCAAAATATGACGAATTCGTCCCCACCCAAACGAGCAATGGTTGCAAGCGGCGGGGCAAAGCGCTTCAACCACATCGACACTTCAATCAAAACGAAATCACCGGCTTTGTGACCTAATTGATCGTTGACTGTTTTGAAGTCATCGAGGTCAATGAAAACCAAAGCCGCTTTGGTATTGGGGTTGGACTGGGAGTAGTTTTGGAACTCGGTTTGTAATGCTTGGCGATTGAGTAAGCCGGTTAACGGATCTTCGGTGGCTAATCGAGACAGCTCTTGTTCATAGCGTTTTTCGTTGGTGATATCAATGTGGGTACCCATCATACGAAGCGGCTGTCCTGACTCATCGTATTCCACAATCCTGCCTCGGTCGGAAACCCAACTGTGGCTGCCATCTTTGTGAAGCATGCGATGCACCACTTGGTAAGCATCCGCTTTGCCTTCCAAGTGATCTTCAAATGCGCCGACAGCGAGGTGAAAGTCTTCGGGGTGAAGTTTACTTTTCCAAACTTCGATCGTTGCTTCAAGCTCATGAGGCTGATAGCCGAGCATCTTTCCCCATTCCATATTGAAAATGGTTAGCTTACCCGTGGGGATGTGCTGCTCCCATAAACATAACCCCGTTCCATCTAAAGCGGCATTGAGTTTCTCTTCTAGGCGGCGGTTTTGTTTGGAAAGCTCCGCATTCTCTTGTTCGAGGCGAGCAATGATTTCTTGGTACTCTTCCATGAGTGCTACATATTTATCCGTTTAATGAATATGTAGTTTGCCATAGAAGTGGGTGAGATCTATAGGGCGATAGTGATAACTTTCATAGTAAAACTCATACTATTGGATGAAGTTATGTTTGTTCAATGGCTTTAGTTTTTAAGTGTCCTAGGCTTAGAGATAGCCAGCCAAAGAGCTTGGTATCACTAAGGAAAGCACTATGAGTAAACCAATAATTGCCGATAACAAACCCATAAAAGTTGAGTTGACCGAAGGACAAGAGTATTACTTTTGTCGCTGCGGAAAATCGAAAAAGCAACCCTATTGTGATGGTTCACATGCTGGTACCTCGTTTAAACCAATGAGCTTTATCGCTGACAAAAGTGAAGATGGTTACCTTTGCCAATGTAAGCATTCTGCTAATTTGCCGTTTTGTGACGGTAGCCATAAGCAGTTTTCCGCTGAACAAGTGGGTCAAGAGGGGCCAGGAGTTTCTGTAGCTAAAGACTCAGTGCCTATAGCCGTGGCAACGGTAGAAGAGCCTACGGTCGAATTTATTCATCAACTCGCTCGAGAAGGGCTTTCTAAAATGGGACACCATGGGCCAATGGCGTCTATGGGGGTGCCACGAAATCAATTGCCGAGCTGGGATGATATTCAAATCATGGTTGCTCAAATGGCGACGAAACCTTTGTTGGAAGATGTCGCCGTATCGAGTGAGTTGATTATTGGTCCTAACGCGAAAAAACCACTTAGATTGAATATTCCGCTTTTTGTCTCTGACATGAGTTTTGGTGCGCTTTCTGAAGAGGCCAAAGTCTCATTAGCAAAAGGGGCTGAGCTCGCTGGCACAGGTATTTGTTCGGGTGAAGGGGGCATGCTACCTGAGGAACAAGCGGCGAACTCCCGCTATTTTTATGAATTAGCCAGTGCAGGATTTGGTTACGATGAGTCGAAATTAGCAGGCGTTCAGGCTTTCCATTTTAAAGGTGGGCAAGGGGCGAAAACGGGTACCGGAGGTCATCTTCCTGCGAATAAAAACATCGGTAAAATTGCCCAAGTGCGAGGCATACCAGAAGGACAAGCGGCGATTTCTCCACCAACCTTTAAAGATCTCCATAGTGTTGAAGATTTTCGTAAGTTTGGTGACCGAGTTCGGGAAGTAACGGGAGGGATTCCCATCGGCTTTAAGCTGAGTGCAAACCATATCGAGCAAGACATTCAGTTCGCTTTAGATGCGGGGGCAGACTACATCATTTTGGATGGACGAGGTGGTGGTACGGGGGCAGCACCTACTATGTTTCGCGATCATATTAGTGTTCCAACGATTCCGGCTTTAGCACGAGCAAGGCGTTACCTCGACCAACAAGGTGCCTCGGGACGTGTTACTTTGATCATTACTGGTGGATTACGTGTCCCGATGGACTTTGTCAAAGCTATGGCCTTAGGGGCGGATGGTGTGGCGGTATCAAATAGTGCGATGCAGTCGATTGGGTGTGTCGCAGCACGTATGTGTAACACCAATAATTGCCCTGCCGGTATTGCGACCCAAAAAGCAGACTTAAGACAAAGACTCAATGTGGAAAAGGCATCTGGCCAGTTGAAAAACTTCTTTGAAGCCTCAGTAGAACTGATGCAAGTGATGGCGAGAGCGTGTGGTCATCACTCTTTAGCACAGTTTAATACCAATGATCTCGCTACTTGGAATCGAGAAATGTCTAGGTTATCTGGTATTCGTTATTCTGGATTTACGGATAGTTAGTCTTATTAGGGTGAGTGACAAGCGATGAGGCCTGTTTAAAGCAGGCCTCTATTTTGGTTTTATGAAGTTCTAATCACTCGACTCGGGATCAATTTCTTGCCAAACACATTGATTAACGCGCCTGTGACGATCAGCCCGCCACCTAGGTAGGTCCAAATCGACGGAATTTCGTTGAAGACCCACCCCCCAATTAATGTTGAGAAAACGATTTGCACGTAGGAGTAGGCTGAAGCCTTACCTGCTGCCTGTGTTTGCATCGCTTTAGTCAAACCGTATTGGCCGATTTGAGTAAAGATCCCCACCAGAATTAGCATCAAAGTAATGTAGAGACTTGGCATGACAAACTCATCCCACATAAGGAATATCGATGTGGGCAATGCCACCATCGGGAAGTAAAAAATGATCACTGAACTATCTTCAGTTTGGCTTAGCTTTCTTACCACGACGTAAGCGATTGAGCTACCTAGCGCACCGAGCAATGCCATTATGATGCTCAACATTGGCAGTTCTTGGCTTTGGGCTCCCGACATACTTGGCTGGACCATGACGCCAAGTCCAACCAAACACAGGGCAATACAAATCATGGTTGCCCCTTGAATACGCTCTTTTAGGAACAAAACGCCGAGCAATGCGGTAAATACCGGGTGTACATATTGCAAAATGGTCGCCTCTGCCAAGGGTAACGTCGTGACAGAGTAGTACACACACATGAGAGCGACGGTTCCAACGGCCCCCCTGAGTAGCAGCAATGGTTTGTTGTTGCCCCAAACCGATATGCGTTTTCGCTTAATATCGAGATAGCTAATGATCAAAGAAACAAACGCACGGGCAGCGACGATTTCAAACACAGGTATGCCATGAACACTCACATACTTCACACAAGCCGACATCAAGGCGAAGCCAAGCGCAGAAAGTAACATGAATCGAACCCCAACCGGGATTGCAGAATTGAGTGTAGAAGGCATTCTCGTTCTCATTAGTTTTGTGAAGCGGCCATCATACTTGAAGCCTAGATAGAGTGATAGATAACTTGCTTATAGCCAGTGGTAAAGTCATCAGGTTCGATTGTTGATTGATTGTGCTAAATAGCCGGTGTTAAGCTCATGTTAAACCTACTATTTGAGATGAATCCTCATGCAAAGTGAAGATAAGAAAAAGAACTTAAGAATTTTGTTCGAGTTGATTCGATTTATTCAGCCGTACAAAGGCAAAGTCGCAGCGGCATTGATCGCTTTGATCTTTACCGCTGGGCTGACGTTGTCCGTGGGACACGGGGTTCGAATTCTTATCGATCAGGGGTTCTCTCAGCAATCGACTGAGCAACTCAGCAGCGCCATTCAGTTTATTCTGGCGGTGACGGTGATGATTTCAATTGGCACATTTTTTCGTTTTTATCTCGTCTCTTCTGTTGGCGAACGAGTGAGCGCCGATATTCGTTTAGCGGTGTTTAATCATGTCATTACTCTTCATCCAAGCTATTTTGAGACAAATGGCAGTGGTGACATCATGTCGCGCATCACGACCGATACCACTTTATTGCAAAGTATCATTGGTTCTTCGTTTTCTATGGCGATGCGCAGTGCCTTAATGTGTATTGGCGCGGTGATCATGTTGTTTGCCACCAATATAAAATTGACCCTGATTGTTTTGGCGTCAGTACCGTTCATTCTTGTGCCTATCTTGGTCTATGGCCGCCGAGTCCGAGCTTTGTCGCGCCAAAGCCAAGACTCGATGGCGGATGTCGGCAGTTATGCGGGAGAAGCGATAGAGCACATTAAAACCGTCCAAAGCTATAGCTATGAAACGCAGGAAAAAGCCTCTTTTGCTGAGGAAGTTGAGCGCGCTTATGAAATAGGTCGTCGGCGAGTAAAACAGCGAGCTATTTTAATCTCTGGGGTAATCGTGATCGTGTTTAGTGCAATTGCGGGCATGCTTTGGGTTGGTGGCAGCGATGTGATTAATGGCACTATGTCAGCAGGTGATCTTGGCGCGTTTGTCTTCTACGCGATCATGGTGGCCTCTTCCTTAGCAACCATATCGGAAGTGCTTGGCGAGTTACAACGCGCGGCGGGAGCAACCGAACGTCTTATTGAAATTCTCCAAGTGGAAAGTCACATTGTTGCGCCAAGCTGCGACAGTCTAGATCCGCAGTCGGTATCCAGTGAAGTTCGTTTTAATGACGTCGTTTTCCACTACCCATCTAGACCTGATCACCCAGCGATTGAAGGGCTGAATTTAACTGCAAAAGAGGGCAAGGTGCTAGCGCTTGTGGGGCCATCAGGAGCAGGGAAAACCACACTGTTTGAGCTTTTACAGCGATTTTATGACCCTTCATCTGGCCAAGTTGAAATGGGTCATGTTGATGTTCGTCAGTTTGACCCTAACCATCTGAGAAAGCAGATGGCTTTGGTTCCTCAGCAGCCAGCCCTGTTTAGCCATGATGTGCTTTATAATATTCGTTATGGCAGCCAAGACGCATCGGATGAAGAAGTCATTGAAGCCGCCAAGAAAGCGCATGCTCATGATTTTATTCTCAAATTGCCAGAAGGTTACAATAGTTTTTTAGGTGAACGAGGTGTCCGGCTTTCTGGAGGGCAGCGCCAACGCATAGCGATTGCACGGGCAATATTGAAAGACCCTAAGATTCTGCTGCTTGATGAAGCAACCAGTGCGCTTGATAGCGAAAGTGAGCATTATGTCCAACAAGCACTCGAAGAGTTAATGCGTGGAAGAACAACCATTATCATTGCTCATCGACTTTCTACTATTCAACACGCGGATCAAATCGCAGTGTTGGATCAAGGAACTCTAGTTGATGTTGGGACGCACGCTGAGCTAATGGAAAAGTGCGGCTTATACCAACGTTTAGTCGCATTGCAATTTAAACAGTCGAATTTGTAAAGCCACTGAAAGCACTGACTCTATTTAGTTTCGCAGATGAGAGCAATAGAGGTGTTTGCCTTTACATTATCAGTTACCATTGCAATAGTTGCATTTGCGCTTTAGCTAGTGAGATAAATATGAGCGAAGAATTTGATAGAAAACACAGCTTTGGTTGGTTGATTAATGTTGTAGCAAAAAACGCAGAAAAGTCTTTTGACGCTGAGCTGAAAAAACATGGGTTAACCGTTGCACTTTGGCCGACATTGATGTGCTTGTGGGAAGAAGAAGGCGTGACTCAGCGTGAGATCGCCCAAAAGTCAAAAGTGGAAAACTCTACAACGACTCGTACGATAGATAAGCTTGAGAAACTAGGCTTAGTGGAGCGTCAAGCGGATCCCAATAGTCGCCGTTCATTTCGAATCTATCTCACCGAAAAGGGCAGAGGATTACGTGACACTTTAATCCCAATCCCTATGCAAATTAATCAAGAATTGCTTTCAAGGCTTGATTCAAAAGAGCGGGACGACATGATACGTCTTTTGCAAAAAATGGTTGCAGATCTATAAGTTAGATACAAATTTCAATTGATTTGATGGAGATATCAATGACCAAAACACTCAACGAGTGCATCATCCCGATGTACCCAACCATTCAAGCATTAGATGTGAATGCACTCGCTGCGGGTGAGCATAAGTTTTGGTTTGCTGTGGCAACGGATGCTATCGGTCACCCACAAACCTTACCTATTCGCGTGTTTAAAGGAAATAAGCCTGGTAAGCGCTTTGTGATTACGGCGGGTGTCCACGGGGATGAGCAAAATGGCATTTTGACAGCCCAGCGTTTGGCCCGTGAATTAGTCGGAAAAGAGATTGCAGGAGTGGTCACAATCGTCCCGACAGTTAATCTATCGGGTATTGCTCGTCATAGCCGAGACTTTCATTCGGCTGCGCCAGACAGCTCATCAGCGAATTTAAATCGCGTATTTCCTGGAAATGCCACAGGTGATGATGCAAGTCGATATGCTAATAGCTTATGGGAGAACTTGCTCAAGCCGAATGCAGATTTAGCCATTGATTTACACTCTCAAACCAGTGGCAGTGCTTATCCACTTTACGTTTTTGCAGACTATCGTTTAGAAGATGCTATTCGAATGGCAAGGTTATTAAATCCTGATGTGATTTTGAATGATCCTGGTGACCCTGGCATTTTAGAAACGGTTTACAATCGCGAAGGTATCCCATCGATCACTATCGAGGTCGGTATTGGCCGCTATACCGATCTAGTTATGGTGGAACGTGCCACGAAAGGCGTTCTGAATATTCTAACGGCTTACGAGGTCATTGAGGGGGAAACCGACAATACGAAGCTAGAATGTGTTGAGGGTAACGATATCATCAGCGTTCGGGCCAAGCAGGGAGGTTTTGTGATTTGTCACGTAGATCTAATGGATCAGGTAACTCAAGGACAAACTTTAGCCACGCAGTACAACAGCTTTGGTGATGAGATAGAAACTTACACATCTCCAATCGATGCCACCGTCATCAGCCACAATGTTGAATCAGTTCGAGCTCCGGGCTCTTTGATTGTTCGACTTATTCGATAACTCCGCCCTAAGCCGCTTATCTGACTATAGCTTTAGGCGGCTCAAATCATCACCTATCTTAAATTAGTTCGATATCTGGTTAAAAATCCTGCCAAAGAACCTCATGTACTCAGCCTAAAGATTATCTGACCAAATACCTTTGATTGAAGTGATTACTCTATAAAATACTAAAAATAATGTGATCCAAGTCAAATAAATATGTAAATGATAATTGATCTCATTATTGTTTAAGTGCACCATACGCGCCCTATTGATAATTTATATATTGCGTTGTGTTCTATGAAGTTTTTGAATGGCGTTTTGATCTCGTTGTCGTTGGTGGCAACGATTGCTCAAGCAGATCTGTCAGCAAGTGACATAGCCGACAATTACCAATGGCTTAGAGATGATGCTCGTTCAAGCGAGAAGGTGATGCAGTATCTAGAGCAGCAAAATCTCAACACACGCAAACATCTTAAAAATGTCGAACCTATCCAGATTGCTTTATCCCGTCAATGGCGAGAAAGCTCCCCTGATCGTGCCGAGCAGCCATGGTTGATACGTGCTAGTTTTGAATATCAAATTGAATACGTAGACGAACAGCGATGGTTGTCAAAGCGTGCGCGAGGGACGACTCAAGCGACACGACTACTGAATATCGAGCAGCGTGCCAAAACTAATACATATTATGAACTAGGAAACTGGTCTCTGAGCCCGAGTGGACGTTATGTTGCGTTAGCAGAGGATGTGATCGGAAGTGAATTGTACCAAATCTCGGTTATCGATCTTCAAACTCAGCAGGAGTGGTTACTGGATCAGCGTAATGATACGGCGCTAATTTGGGGCACTGACAATGAAAGTGTTTATGGCGTTTTAAAGCAAAATCAAGATGGTCGTCCTTCTGCGGTCATCCAGTATCAATTTAAAACATCGACGGCGACACAAATCTACCAAGAGCATGATAAAGCTTGGTTGGTCTCAGCTTACCAAACCAATGATAACCGTTATGCATTGGTGCAATCGAATGACGAATCTTCTAGTGAACAGCGTTTACTGAATTTAGCAACAGGCGAAGTGTCTGAGTCACTGCGACCACGTCAAGTGGGTGTAGAGTACTATGCCGATGTTGCTGATAACACCTTGTATATTAACAGTAACCTAAATGGTCAATTTGAACTGTTTCAACAAGACTTAAATGCTAAACAGTGGCAGTTGTTATATTCGCCGGTTGAGCTCGCCAATCTAGAAAACTTCTACCTATTTGAAGCAGGTATTGCACTGGTGGAAAGTCACAACGGGCAGAAAGAGCTTGTGGTAGTAGGGGCTCAGGGCAAAGAGAAATTCAGACAATCGTTGTCAAGTGCCGGCAGTGTTGGCTGGGTAAGCCGAGTTGGGGACTACACAAGTAATGTTGTTCGGATTCGTTCTATGTCACTTGTTCAACCTGCGAAATGGCAAGAGTTTGATCTTTCGACTTTGGAAATGTCTACGTTAAGCCAAGATCGCTATCCAAGTTACCAAGCCTCTGAATATCAAACTGAACAAATTTGGGTCGAGTCTAATGGTGTACAGGTTCCTGTTACTTTGGCGTATAAAACGTCATTACTAAAACAGTCCTCTCCCGTCATTTTATACGGATATGGCGCCTACGGTTTCGCGATGAAACCTTACTTTATGCCGCAAATTGTTTCTCTACTTGATCGCGGCATTATCTACGCGATTGCTCATGTTCGCGGTGGTGGCTATTTCGGAGAACAATGGCACCACGATGGCCGCAGTATAAATAAAGCTCAAGGTGTAATGGATTTTGTCCAAGCCGCGAAAGCAATGAAAGCATTTAAAGGCGGAGAGCGAAAAGTGGCTGCAATTGGCTCAAGTGCTGGTGGGACTTTAGTTGCGGCTGCCGTCAATCAAGATCCAACACTTTTTACTGCCGTTAGTTTGAATGTGCCTTTTGTTGATGTTGTTGCGAGTATGTCGGATGAAACCTTACCTTTGACCGCTCAGCAGTATCAAGAATGGGGCAACCCGAATGTCGCCACTGAACTCAAGATCATGTCTGGTTATGACCCGATCACCAATATCAAACATTCCGTATATCCTGCGAGTTTAATCCGGATTGGCTGGCAGGATCGACGGGTTCCTTACTGGGAAGGGGCGAAATATCACGCCATGCTCAATGAGCTAACTCAGGGTACAGGCCCACAGCTTTTATCCACTGATTTTGAAAGTGGCCACGCGACGGATAGGCGTAAGGCATCTCAAAGGCAGGCGATGGACTATGCATTTCTTATTCAACAACTCCAATCATCGGATTAATTAACCGGAGCCAAAAATGAAACTGACCCGTGTAAATGTTGCTGTGCTCACTGCACTAGCGACTGGCTTTGTGCACGCTGAATCTGACGAAAGCCTCTTTGATGAGGTGATCGTGACTGCGAACAAATATGAAGAATCTCTATCAAAAACAGCAGGTTCTGTTGCTGTTGTTGATGGTGATGAACTTCGTAAGCGAGGCGCAACTGAGCTATACGAAGCACTTAAAGATGAGCCAGGGGTCAGCGTTGCAGGCAGTTCGGGGACGGCGCAAAACATTACTATTCGAGGCATGTCAGGGAATCGAGTTGTTGTGATTAAAGATGGCATTGCAATGTCTGATGGTTATGGCGCGGATGATATCAATGATGTTGCTGGACACAACTCTTTCGACTTGGCATCGGTCAAGCAGATCGAAGTGATCAAAGGTGCGAGTTCAACCAGTTTTGGCTCTGGTGCGCTCGGCGGTGTTGTGATTGTTAAATCGCTGGCGCCGGAAGATTTTCTGAAAGGTGAGCGTTTTTATGTTGATGCCGGGGGCAACTATGCAGGCAATAGTAACCGCTATCGATTGTCTTCCAACTTAGCGTTCAGCTTAGGGGATACAAGTTCTCTGGTTCAAGCCGCTTACTGGAATGGTGAAGAGAGTAAATCGTACGATGAAAACTTGTGGAATCGTGAAATTGAGGGAATGAGCGCATCCTATACGATCAACCATTACCTTAATGATGCGTGGATGCTTAACGCAAAAGCGGATCTTTATCGTGAAGTCATGACTCGTAAGGAAGGTAACGCTCCCCCGCAAAAAGATGGAAGCATTGAGATTAAAGACTTCTATGAACAGGATACAACCTCGAATTACCTGTTTTGGATTGGCGCGGAGCATGATTCAGAGGCTTTGTTACTCGACAGCCTAGAAACCAAGCTTTACTACCGAACTACTCAGTTTAATGAAGATAACAATAAATTGATGTATCGGATCGTTAGTGGTGCTCCTGAATGGCGTCGAGAGATAGAAAATCGTCAGTTTAACGATCAGCTAATCGGTTGGTCGGCTGATTTAAACAAAGAGTTGTATGTGGGCAGTGCAAAACATACGTTTGTTTATGGTGGCAAATTGGAATCGAAATACCACGAGCGTCCAGTTGTTGAGAAGATTGCTGGTTTCACTACTACAGAGCAAAATCCATTTGCCCCTGCGCGTAGTTACTCTATTGGCGCCTTCATCCAAGACTCGATTGAAATTGATCGTTGGCGCGCAATGTTGGGCCTACGATTTGATTCTTATCGTTTAAGTTCTGACAGAGCTGATGCCATTGGTTTTGATGAGCTGCCAGATAATGCGAGTCAGGAGCTTTCTCCAAGTGCTTCGTTGGCGTATCAGTTCACACCAGCACTCAATGCTTACATCAGTTATAAACACGGTTATCGCGCCGCCGAATATGCGAAAACCTATGGCTTAGTTAATCATGATTTTGTGCCAATTAATCCGTTTGTAATTTTACCTAATTTCGAGTTAGAGGCGGAAACCAGTGACAGCTTTGAAATTGGTTCAAAATACGATGATGGCACCTTGCGTCTCTATGGCGCGGTCTTCTACAACCTATTCGATAACTTTATTAGCCCTGAAAGGCTGGGCAAGAACTCGGATACCGGGCTTGATGAGTTGCGTTTTGCCAACCTAGAGGGCGTGAAAACCTACGGTGCAGAAGCGTCCGCTGAGTATAAGTTTACCAATGCGATCATGGCCCGCACCAGTTTAGGTATTGTTGATGGAAAAGACTCGGAAGGGGACCGCATACGCGCGATTACGCCGCTAGAAGGCAATGTCTCATTGAACTATGACGATGGTGCTATTAACAGTTATGTCCGCTTGAATTGGGCCGACAAAATGGAGCGCACCACCGTATGTGTGAATGAGCTGAAAATGGAAGTGGACTGCGCAACGACATCGGGTTGGGGCTCTGTGGATATTGGTGCGGGTTATAGCTTTGATGAAAACAGTTACGTGAGCATTAACGTAATAAACGTCTTCGATCGTGAGTTTATTCGTTATCAAGATATCGCAGGCTTAGAGAGCTTGCATGAAACCTTCAGTACTGAATCTGGGCGTCATTTCACGATCAATGCGCGTTACGCGTTTTAAGGAGGCGGCATGAAATTTTCTTATTCATTGATCGCATTATCCATATTCGCGCAGCCGGCGTTGTCTGGAGAGTGGGATTATCCGGCGGGCAACGAAGCACTAATGGATGGCGCTGCTGCGAAAGCGTATATCGAAAATCACTATGCGGATGTGGGTTCTGTAAGTTTGCGCTACGAGACGAAAAGCAAACTTGGCCATCAATACAACTTCGATATTGCTGTTGCGGGTGACTACAAAGCGCAACGCACATTAGTGATCCATACGGATAATGATGGTTTAGTTCAGCGAGTATTTAAAAGCTTAGACGATACGATTATTCGTAACGGTGAAGCAACAAAAGCTGCTGAGCTAGAAGCGCCAAGGCGTTTGAAAGCCGCTCATCCTCCAGAGCTTTCATCAGGTCAGCTTGTCACTGCAACGGTGAACATTGTCGATCCTGACCTAAGAAGTATGGATAGACAGGCGCCACCGATTGGAACGTGGAACGACCTTTCTGACTACCCAAATCCAGCACGGTACGTGCAACGCAATGTAGAAGTACTGCAAAGTGGCGACCAATATTACTTGTCTAATTCGCGTGTCACCCAAGTTGATGCGGAGTATTTAGAAGAGTACAACGCAACGAGTGGTCAATGGCAAAAAAGTGGCAGTGCGTCATTCTTAGCTCAAGAAGGGATTGCAAAGTTTGCCGATATTACAGCGTTAAATCAGCTCTCTTTTGCGAGCCACGATTTCACCCAAGTGATGGCGTTTTATCACATCGATGAGTCGTTGAGGTATGTTGAATCATTGGGCTATAACCTTTTTGATTCTCCAGTTTTGTTCGATGCTCGAGGGTTATCAAACAATAATTCTAGTTACTTCTACGGCCCTAAAGCGGCAATGTTTGGTATTGGTGGCTCGCCAGACGCCATTGATGCAGACGTTGTTATCCATGAGCTTGGCCACGGCGTGCATTACCAAATCGTCAAAGATTGGGCTTACGGGCACACTGGCGCGATGGGCGAAGGGTTTGCTGATTACTGGGCTGGTTCGGCAAGTTATCGCAAGCTTTATCAGCAAGGCAGTAAGTTTGAAATTGATACTGTATTTAACTGGGATGGGTATTTTGGCAATCGTGTGACTACCCGCAGCCTGTGGAATCAACGTGCTAAGTATTTCGAGCAAAGTGAATATCGCGCACATGAAAGTGTGGGCGGTGAGTTAGGTGACGAGCTTTGGTCGACGCCTCTTTTCCAAACGCTAAAACAAGCGGTCGAACAATATGGAAAAGAAGCCTTTGCTGAGGTGGACACTATCGTACTTGAATCGATGTATGGTTTGGGTCGTGGCATGAAAATGCATGACTTAGTCGAAAGCATGTTATTTGTCGCGGATAAACTGTACCCGTCTCGCGATTACAAGCAGATGCTCACGGCCAATTTTGAGCTCCATGGTCTCTTGAAAGCACCTTTCCGTTTAGAGCTAGATAGTCGTTACGTCGATGATTCTAAACCGATATCAGCGAGATTGATCGCGAATGGGCGTCAAGCGAGCATCGAAGGCCAACTTGAGACTTCAAATGGAGCTCACCTTGATCTAAATGAGGATAAATTCTCAACATCAACCCAGACTTTGGTACTGCCTGATCAAGAAACGTGCGGGGTACCATTTGAGCTCAATGCGGATATTTCTTATCAGTACGAATCCAATTTAAAAGCGTTGAATTGGAAAAAATCTCAAACGTTGATTTTGGGTGTGCCTGAGATCAATCAACAGGTCAAAGTGCAAAACTCAGTTTTGCCAGATGCTTCATTGGCTAACAACGGCAGCTTCAATGCTGGCTTCAAAAGTTTCAACTTTATTATCAATGATGCAGGTACCGCGACGGGTGACTTTGGTGTCTATCTAAAGCTCAATCATTCGAAAATGAGTGATCTACAAGTCGAACTTATTTCGCCATCGGGTACTCGCCAGATGCTGCTGTCCAACCCACTATTTTCACAACCAGAGAAGCAATTTTACTGGGTTGCAAAGCATGATGACTTAATCAAACCATTTGTTGGTCAGTCATTGGCAGGGACCTGGCGACTCGAAGTATCAGACGTTGCGATGGGCGATTCTGGTCAACTGGTCGAGTGGGCTGTGGGGCAGGTAGAGCGTTATAGCTGCGGCCAAGCGACTGACAACACCAATTCTAACAATACCAATAATAATTCCGGCTCAGGTGGAGGAGCGATCTCTTGGGGGCTGTTGCTCTTAAGTGGGCTTTTATTCTGGCGTCGTGAGCAGACTCACACTCATTAATTAAGAAATGAAGATTATGAAAACTCAATTAACTCTGCTTGCCGCAGCGGTCATGTTGGCCGGTTGTGGTGGTTCAGGCGGCTCCGATGAAAGCGCGCCAACTTATACTATTTCGGGCACTATCAATGCTCACGCTGCGCAAGGTAACGAGCAAGTATGCATCGACTTAAACCAAGACTTTGTTTGTAATAGTGGCGAACCAACGACGACAGCAAAAAATGGCGCTTACTCAATCACGAGTATCAACAAGGCGGTTTTAAACTCTCCTATTGTGGTTACCTTGGATACGGGGGCTACGACGCTTTCTTCTCGCTCGAACACCGCATCGGCTGCGAATTACTCTGTCATTATTGCGCCGGGTAAACGTCAAAGCAGTGGGAATGATATTAATGGCGTGACTACTCTAATTGCAGGACAGGTAGCATCGGGTGATACGCTGCAAGCCGCCCTCCTAAAAGTAGAAGAACAGTTTAATCAACTGGGCTTACCGACGGACGACATCATCAATCGCGGTGACAGTGCGGAATACCAAACGCTTGAACAAAATGTTTTGGCTTTGACGAGCGCGATGGACAAGACGGATCTTAATACTCAGTTATTTGCGTTAGCTTCTAACCTAGAGCGCTATCGAAGCTTTGTTTTGGATGCTGCTCCAACAGATCAAGCGGCGAGTGAGGTACTTGAAAAACTAGAAACAACGGTGACTTTGAAAGGCTTTAACGACACCGGTATTACTCAATACCTTTCTGATGACGGTGAAGTTGCTGATGCTCCGGCCGATTATCCAGGTCAAGATGCGGCTTATGGTCATGATCAAGCTGATGGCGGCTTCAAATTCGTCAAATTGGATAACAATGGGCAAGCGCTTGCAGCGAATGCTCAAGAGTGGTCTTGTGTTCAAGATGAGCGAACAGGGCTTGTTTGGGAGAAAAAACTCGATAATGCAGACTCGCCACGTCACTTTGATCGTTTATTTGCCTATCAGAAATCAGGCAGTTTCGAACCTTTCATTGAAGATTTGAAAGTACTTGGTTGTGAAGATGGCAAAGGCATTTGCACGACAGAGCAGTACGTAGCGCATCTAAACAGTGAACAAGTATGTGGTATTTCAAATTGGCGTCTACCAACCCCTGGTGAGGTTTATAACTTAATAGACTTTGGTGAAACAGCCACGGATTCAGATGGGCTTGTATACGGTTTTGACACACAATATTTCCCACTTCAAAGTAAGGCGAGTTACTTTGAAACTGGCGTGGTTTGGACAACGTTTGATATGTTCTCGGAATATTCTGCGCAAGCTACACAAGGCGGGTTTTACTACAACGCGGTTCAAACCCGAGGTACAGATCGCGGCCTAACTTATATGGTGGAAATCTATAGTGATAAAACACCTGTAGATAATTACGATTCATACCAATTGGCAACCCGCCTAGTAGCAGATGTGGAGACAAACTAATGAAAAAACTGACGATTGGTTTAGCGTTGACGGTTATCTCAACCTTCTCAATGGCCGCTCAAGAGTGCTCTATTGAGTTTTCAAAAAGTGCTCCTAACATTCGCTATACGTTTAATGATAATGGCACCATAAAAGATAAGGTCACAGGTTTGACTTGGATGCGTTGTCCTCTTGGCCAGACTTGGAATGCAGCTCAAAACAGTTGTACAGGCAAACCGACAGGAATGTTTTGGCAGGCCGCATTAAGTGAAGTGCAGTCGATCAATGATAGCGAAAGCCATTCCTTGCACCAATTTGCGGGTAAAGAGAAGTGGCGTATGCCTAATATCAAAGAGCTAGTGAGCTTGGCTGAGTATTCTTGTCGAACGCCAGCGCTTAACGCTAAAGCTTTCAATGGCGCTTACACAAGCCGAACGATTGATGGTGATGTAACAGCTTACGTTTGGAGTAACAATCATTTCCCAGAGTCGTCAAATATCATGGTGTTTGATACTCGAAATGCAGAAACTTACGCTTATGAGATGACTTCGGCAAAGCTGAGTGTTTTGCTGGTTGCTGAAGAGCAGAATGCAGAGTAAATAATGCAGAAGATTAACGCCCGCGATGTGATTCGTGGGCGTTTATTGTTTGTTGTGTCAGGTTCGTCGGATAGGACTAGCTCAGTGACACTTCGACATCCGTTTGAATTTGACTAGAGCAAGCCAACGTATAGCCATTCGCGATATCTTCTTCTGTAAGCGTTTCTGTACTGGTTCGGCTTACTTCGCCTTTAGTAATTTTGCATTTGCAAGAGCCACACATACCACTGCGGCAGGCGATGATGATTGGCACGCCGTTCTCTTCCAATACATCCGCTAGGGTCGCCCCTTGAGCCACTTCTGTTGCAACGCCAAAATCAGGTACGTCGAATTGAACGACACCATTGCTCTTTTGATCTGCGCTCTCTTGCTGAGATTCAACTGGCGTAAAACTCTCTTGGTGAAAATTCTCTGGTGAAACGCCAAGCTCTAAGGCATTACTTTCCATATCTTGCATGAACTGCGTTGGTCCACAAAGGTAAACTGTACGCTCAGCAATGTCTGGGCAGAGTGTCTCTAGCCATGCCTTGTCTAGGCGACCTTGCGGGTGGCGAGTACCTGTATTGTCTTTGAGGAGTAGACGTAAGTTGAAATTTTCGTACAGGGCAGAAAGCGACTCTAACTCATCAAAATAGATGGTTTGTGATGCACTTTTAGCCATATGAACAAAAGTGATCTCTATATCGGCATTATTACTCAACCAGGTTTTTGCCATTGCAATCACGGGAGTAATCCCGCAGCCAGCACTGAGTACTGCCACTTTTTGTTTTGGCTGACAATCTACGGAATTGAAGGGACCAGTAGGCGCAAGCACTTTTACATCACTACCAAGGCTTAAATGGTCAATGATGTGATTAGATACAATACCGCCTTCTACACGTTTAACGGTAAGTTGAAGGTGGTTTTGACCTGGAATCGAGCTTATAGAGTATGCTCGGTATTCTAGCTTGCCATTGATTTCAAAGCCCAGTGAAACAAACTGACCTGGCTTGAAGTCAAATTGGTAAAGTTCATCATTTGGGTTGATCAGTTTAATGCTAACGGTGTCGACGGTTTCCTGCCATTTGTCGCTGCAGCGTAGTGTTGCAGGCTGATTGTTTAACCACTCTGTAATCATTAAGTTCTCTCACAAAAAGCGCCCAATCACAGCGATGATTGGGCGAGCAGGGATAAAAATTAAGCCGCTAGGATTGTTTTTAGATCGTCTTTTACGTTACCAATACTGCGCATATCGAATTTCTCTTGGATGATAGCCAGTAGGTTGTCAGTCAAGAATGCTGGTGCTGTTGGACCTGTGTAGATACCTTTAACGCCTAATGCGAATAGAGTCAGTAAGATAACGATCGCTTTTTGTTCAAACCAAGAAAGAACTAGCGTTAGAGGTAACTCGTTAATGTCACAATCGAACTCTTTCGATAGTGCTAGCGCAAGCTGGATTGCAGAGTACGCATCGTTACACTGACCAACATCAAGAAGACGAGGAATGCCGTTGATGTCGCCAAATTGGTTTTTGTTGAAGCGGAATTTACCACAAGCGAGGGTTAAGATGACGCTATCTTCAGGTGCTGCTGCGGTAAAGTCGGTGTAGTAGCTACGCTCAGATTTATCACCATCACAGCCGCCAACTAGGAAGAAGTGTTTGATGTTACCTTCTTTCACTTGTTCAACAACGGCAGGCGCTGCTTCCATTAGTGCATTGCGACCAAAGCCAACGGTGATCATCTGTTCGATTTCGTCGTGCTTGAAGCCTTCTTGAGCGAGTGCGCAATCAATCACAGCACTAAAATCGTCGCCTTCTAGGTGTGCAACACCAGGCCAACCAACGATGCTACGCGTAAATAGGCGATCTGCATATTGGCCGACATTTGGGTTGAGGAGACAGTTAGATGTCATCACAATCGCGCCAGGGAAGTTAGCAAACTCTTTTTGCTGGTTCTGCCAAGCGCTGCCGTAGTTACCAACCAAGTGAGGGTACTTGTTTAGTTCTGGGTAACCGTGAGCTGGAAGCATTTCACCGTTAGTGTAAACGTTGATGCCTTTGCCTTCGGTCTGTTGAAGGATTTTTTCTAGATCGTGCAAGTCGTGGCCAGAAACAAGGATGGCTTTACCTTTGACGGTTTTCACGTTGACAGCGGTAGGAGTAGGGTGACCAAATGTCGCCGTCTCACCTGCATCAAGCATTTCCATCACTTTGTAGTTCATCAAACCGATTTGCATTGAACAGTCTAGTAGCGCACCAAGATCGGTTGGGTCTGTGCCTAGCCAGCCCATGATTTGGTGGTATTCTGCGTAGATCTCGTCGTTAGTTTGTTCTAATACGCGAGCGTGTTCCATGTATGCCGCAGCACCTTTCAGGCCGTATAGGCAAAGTAGACGCAGGCCAATCACATCTTCGCTGATCTCTTGGTAACCGCGGTTTACCGCCACTTGAGGTGCAAATTCTAAGATAGCTTCAGCTGTTGCTGGCAATTCGAAGTTAGCTACAGCAGGTGCTTCTTCCAATTTTGTATCGCTTACAGTCGCCGCTGTAATCGTCTGATCTTTAAGGCGCGCTTTAAACTGTGCCGCTTGAGTCGCTAGCTCGAGAATACGCGCTGGATCGAAGTTGACGTTAGTTAGAGTCGAGAAGAATGCTCTTGGTGCCCATTGGTTGATTTCGTTGTCAACGATATCAAATTTAAGAGCTTGCTCTGCCCAGTAAGAAACTCCTTGAAGGGTGTACACGAGTACATCTTGTAGATCTGAAACTTCAGATGTTTTACCACACATACCTTGTGCAAATGAGCAGCCCTTAACAGCAGGGGTTTGAATAGTCTGTTCACATTGAATACAGAACATTGCGCTTCTCCAGTAACGGTTATTTAGTCTGACGGTCTAGCCGTTCGTTATATGTCACTGTAAGTGCAGGTAACGTGCCAGTTTTTAAGTTGTTGATTTATAGTGATTTAGTGCTGTTTTGATAAATGTTGCGATGTATAAAAGACAACAAGAATGATGTCTTTTATACATCAATGAGGTGGCTTACCTAATTTGATAGATCAAATTTCTTACCCATTCGATATAAATTTCCTCTGTCCATTTGCAAAAACTCGGCGGCTTTTGACCAAGTTCCGTTCGATTTTTCAAGTGCATGGACGATTAAATCTTTTTGGTAGTCTTCAACTAAACAACGCATGCCCTGGCTCGTTGGAGGGAAATACTTTGATGTATTTTTGACATCGATATCTTCAAGGGTGATGTCAAAATGGTGGGTATGAATAATATGCTGCTGTTCTTGTATTGCTCTTAACGCCGCGCGTGTAAGTGTGTGCTCAAGCTCACGAACATTACCTGGCCAAGGCTGCTTTTCTAATTGAGTCAACGCCTTAGGGTGAAGGTGTAGATTTGGGATATTAAACTGACTACGAACTTTCTCAAGTAGGTAGCCAGCTAAAACTGGGATATCGCCTTCGCGCTGCTTTAACGGTGGCACCGAGATTGGAAAAACATTTAGTCGATGGTAGAGATCCGCCCGAAACTGACCTTGTTCGACCTCTTGTTCCAAGTTACGGTTGGTGGCAGCAATGATACGGACATTGACGAGCAAGTGCTTATCACTGCCGACTCGTTGCAGCTCACCTTGCTGAATAACCCGAAGAAGCTTTGCTTGAAGTATGAGGGGTAGCTCGCCCAGTTCATCTAAGAAAATGGTTCCCCCGTCCGCTAACTCAAATTTACCTGCGCGGTTACTGTTTGCTCCGGTAAACGCGCCTTTGACATGGCCAAACAATTCACTCTCTGCCAAACCTTCTGGAAGTGCGGCACAGTTGACGTAAATCATTGGCTTGTCACAACGGTGGGATTGAGCATGAACACTGTGCGCGACAAGCTCCTTTCCGACTCCTGTTTCGCCTGTGATGAGAACGGCGTAGTCAGACTTTGCTACTGTCGCGATGTTGTTTCGCAGCTTTTGTATTTGTTGGCTAAGGCCTATCATCTCACCTTGTTTAGAGCGGGCTTGCTGAATCAAGGTTTCGGTGACATGTCTTTGTTTTTTGTTTTGAGCTTTTAGCGCTTTAATTTGGCCAATGTTTCTTAACGTCGCAGCTGCAAGGGCCGCAAAGGTTTCAATGGTGACTGGCTCAATGACATCAAAAGCCCCAACCGTCATTGAGTCTAAAGTAAGGATACCTACTAATTGTCCTTCCACATATAAGCTACAGCCTAAACAGTCATGAACATCTAATTCAGATTCTTCACTAAGTAATACGCCACTGAAAGGATCGGGTAGATCGCAATTGGCGTCGAAGCGCACTGGCTGTTTGCTTTGCATGATGGCTTCTAAGCGAGGGTGAGCGTTAGGGAAAAAACGTCGTCCTAATACACTGCTCGACAAACCTTTAGCGGCAACCGGGGTTAGAAATCCATCTTGGTCTAAGATAAACAGCGCACTAGCATCACATGGAAAGACACGATCGATGCCGTCAATTAAGTGCTGATATTGAGTTTCACTGTTTAAGTTAGAGCTTAGGTTGAGTGCGATATCTAGCAATACTTGGTTTAGGTTTGGGCTCATGACGTCTTTCAGTTTGTTTCGGGTGACCGCATCCTAACAAGCTGTTGTCATTTTAACATCGCACTAAGGTGTATAAACGCTGTACGTTTGATTTGAGTCAATTGATGTCTTATCCAGCGTTGAATTGAAATCAGAGCTCGATGTATGCAAAAAACGCATAGCATAATTGATTAAATGTCATTTGAGTCATTGCGCGGAGATCTCTACACTTCGCGCTCTTTTTTACCACTACGCTGAGACACTAAACTATGTTTTCTCAATCACTTTTTGCTCAGCTTATGAGAATGGGGCTGCTTTTGGCACTTACACTTGTGGCAGTACATCACTCGCCTACGTTGCTCGATGTATTGGCGCAGCAAGCGATCAATAGCGGTTGTCACCAACAAACGGGTGATAGCCAAGACCATTCTCATCACCATCATTAAGACATTGTCTTAAAGGAATTTCCATGAGCATTTTTCGTTTTCCAATTATGGTTTGGCTAGGAATCGCTATCCTTATTACTTGTCTAGGGATCAGACAATCATTCGGCATTTTCATGATGCCAATCTCTGACCATTTTCAAACAGGGCGCGAGTTCTTTAGCTTTGCTATCGCACTGCAAAACCTGTTGTTTGGTGTTTTTCAGCCTTTTGTTGGTATGGCTGCTGACCGTTTTGGTGCTAAGCGCATTATCATATTGGGTGCTATTTCCTATGGATTAGGCTTGTATTTAACCTCTATCGCGGTTGAACCAAGCATGCTGTATTTGTCACTTGGTATTCTTGTTGGTTTAGGCTTGAGTGCAACCAGCTATGTCATTGTTTTAGGTGCTGTTGCTAAGGTTGTACCGGCAGAGCATACGGCGAAAGCATTTGGCTTAACCACGGCCGCTGGGTCATTTGGTATGTTTGCCATGATCCCGGGCGCGCAAGCGATGCTGACGGATTTTGGCTGGCAAGGTGCGCTACAAGGCTTTGCAATGCTATGTAGCACCATGATTGCATTTGCATTATTTATGAAGAGCGCAAAACCAAAACAGGGCAATGCGACAACCCAAAATGCAGACGATAATCAAACGCTTAAGCAGGCGTTAAAAGAAGCTTTTGCTCATAAAGGTTATTGGCTTATCCACGCAGGCTTCTTTGTTTGTGGCTTCCATGTGATGTTTATTGCGACTCATTTACCGAGCTATCTTGCAGACAAACATCTACCAGCGTCGACGGCAGCAATGGCATTGGCATACGTGGGTATTTTTAATATCTTCGGTTCTTATTTCTGGGGCGTGATGGGCGATAAGTACAGTAAACGCCATGTGATGTCTGCGCTCTACCTGATGCGAACGGCTGTAATTGGCGCTTTCGTAACGCTACCTGTGACAGAGCATACCGCAGCGATATTTGGCGGGGCGATTGGCTTCTGTTGGCTAGGAACCGTGCCATTAACGTCAGGGCTCGTGAGACAGATCTTTGGGGCTAAGTATTTATCTACGCTTTATGGCTTAGTGTTCTTTACTCACCAAGTAGGGAGCTTTCTTGGGGCTTGGGTTGGCGGTCGTATTTACGATTACTATGGTTCATATGAGCCGATCTGGTGGTCAACAGTCGTTCTCGCATTTGCAGCGGCATTAATCCACTTACCAATCAATGATAAGCCATTAGTGAGAGTGACAGCTCAAGCGACTGCATAATAAAATTCAATAAAAACAAAAGCCCATTATTTTCATTTCGATTATGATGGGCTTAATTATTTCTAGAGAATAGATAATCTCTATGTTTGCTGAGTGGATGACAAATGAAGCGCTCATTGCTGCGTTTCTAATTTTTCTTGGATCGTTTGTTCAAACAGCGATTGGTTTTGGATTAGCAATTGTTGCTGCGCCGCTATTGATCCTTGTTTCTCCTGACTATGTGCCTGCGCCCATTTGTTTGGTTGCGCTATTTATCTCAATTTTAAACGCCCTAAAACATCGTTCTAGTGTCGAAATTGGCGGGCTTAAGATGGCGCTAATAGGTCGGGTGCCGGGCTCCATTGCAGGTGGCATTTTGCTTGTCATGGTTTCGACTGATATGCTGGCTCTTTGGCTCGGTATCTTGGTATTGTTTGCTGTGGTTGTGAGTTTATTGCCGTTTCGCATTGAGCCAACACCAACGAAAATGGGCATTGCTGGTTTTTTCTCGGGTTTCTTCGGTACTAGCTCAGCGATTGGTGGTCCGCCAATGGCATTACTGCTACAGCATCAAGAAGCGAATCAATTGCGTGGTAACTTGTCAGCGTTTTTCGTATTCAGTTCCATCATCTCTTTGGTCATCCAAATGCCCGCAGGCTTTTTAACGTGGCACCACGTTTGGATCTCAGTGCCACTTATTCCAGCCTCTTGGGTGGGGTATAAATTGGCCCAATTAACCACGCATTCGCTGCCAAAAGAGAAAATTCGAATCGGAGCTCTGCTTTTATGTAGTATTAGTGGAGCAACTGCAGTCTGGCAGGGGCTAGCATAAAGAAAGTTCACTTGTTCATCTTAGGTTAAGGAAGAAAGCATGATACTGGAAGTCGCTATATTAGATGTGAAACCTACTTTAGAGCAGGAGTTTGAGCAAAATTTTGCTAAGGCGCAGGCTATTATTTCAAGTATGAAAGGTTACGTGTCGCATCAACTGCAACGATGCATTGAAAACCCAAGCCGCTATATTTTATTAGTGAATTGGCAAACATTAGAAGACCACGAGCAGGGCTTTAGACAGTCTGCTGAATATCAGGAATGGAAGGCACTTTTACATCATTTTTATGACCCATTCCCAACCGTAGAGCACTTTGAGCAAGTCTATGGTTAAGGTTTTCTAGAAAGGAGAAATAGCGTGTTAAGAGCACTTGGAAATATTATTTGGTTTTTGTGTGGTGGCGTTTTCATGGGCTTAGCTTGGTGGTTAGTCGGCATCATTTGTTTTATCAGTATTATCGGTATTCCATGGGGACGAGCTTGTTTCGTGATGGGTAACTTCTCGTTCTTCCCATTTGGTCAAGAGGTGATCTCTAGAGATGAATTAACCAAAGAGATGGATATCGGCACCAGTCCATTGGGCGTGATCGGTAACGTGGTTTGGTTCCTGTTGGCGGGTATCTGGCTAGCTATCGGTCATATTATGTCGGCAGTGGCATGCTTTATTACCATCATCGGCATCCCATTTGCGCTGCAGCATTTAAAACTTGCTTATATCTCGCTTGCACCGATTGGAAAAACCGTGGTACCAAAAGAGCAAGCAGCCATGGCTCGTTACTCAAAGTAATGTTCTAGCCAATGGCGACATCAAAATGAAAGCCCCTCGTTGGGGCTTTTTGCGTTTTAGAAACGTACATTGACGCCAAACTCAACACTATCTTCACCCGTAACACTGGAGCTAGGTGTCACTCGATGATCTCCAAAGGTGTATTTTATATAAGGTTCTACCCAGCGAGGTTTAAACGTTAATTGAATATCTTGATTAGTTCGGTATCCAGAATCTGTGAGATTCTTATCGTAGTTAAAAGTATAACTAGCATTAACCCAAGGATTGAAACTGTAGCTTGCGCCTAGTGTGTTTTTCCATTCGCGCTCAGTATGGTCAAAGACAGGCAGGTGTTCCCCCAAGGTGTTCTTTCGCCATTCATGGGACGTGTTGCCAAATACCATGAGTTGAGGAGTAAGGGCGGTGGCAGCAAATAAACCCGCATCGTAGATATCAATGATATCCGCTCGGCCATAGCTGACATACGCTTCAGTGTACACACTACCCAGCATGATTCCATATCCAGTTCCCAACTCTAGGTAACCCGTTGAATCAATCTCAGCTGAAATGTTGATTTCTTCGGTGGCTTGAATAGTGCCAGAGATAGTGCCAATCCATTCATCATTGTTTTGAGCCATTTGAAAACTCAAACTTGGCTCGTGATATTGAAGGTTAGGCTGCGCAGCAACTGAGCTACTGATGATTAAGGTACAAAGAATTAAACGTTTCATGCGAATAGACCTGACAGACTGAAAAAGAAAAAGCCGCTTACGATTAAGCGGCTCCTTTGCTTGCTATTATTGGATGGTTATTACGAGCGTGCGTTGACGCGGTCTTTAATGGCTTGTTTTAGTTGTTGGCGCTGTTCTTGTGAAAGGCTTTGCAAGTTTGTTTTAAGTTCATCTAACTTAGGTTGCTTGTTTAGACCCCAATCGGCATCAACATCAGCTGGTGAGATGGTTAGGTTACCGCTCTTGTCTATTGCTACGTTGTAAGTGTTGCCCGATGAATGGTCGACGATAACCAATGTGCCTGACTTCAAGTCATGAGAATCAACGCGGCCAATAACTACACCATCGACAGTGATTAAACCTGTTGAAGTGTCTAAACTCGCCACTTCAGTGCCATTGTTGTAAACCTTGCCTTGTGCATCGATGCTGTATTGGCCACCTGTTTCGATTGGATTTTCAGGGTGGGCTTCAATTGGATTCTGAGGGCCATGTTCAATTGGGTTCTCAGGATTTATTTCAATCGGGTGCTCTTTTGGAACATTTCCCCAACCGCCATCAACATCAAGAGGGGTAATCGTTAAGTTACCGTTTTTATCCACCACCACTTGCCAAGTATTACCTGAAGAGTGATCAACCATGACGAATGAGGCAGAAGCAAAATCGTGAGAATCAACGCTGCCGATGACCACACCATCAACCGTTAACAATCCAGTTGTGGTATCAATTTTAGCTACTTCCGTTCCGTTGTTGTAGACGGTACCTTGCGCATCGACGGTGTACTGACCGCCTGTTTCAATTGGGTTTTCAATCTCAATTTCAATCGGGTTAACTGGCGTTCCTCTTGCGCTGTCGTTTGATGATGATCCGCCAGATGAACAGCCCGCTAAAACAGATGCAGCAATTAGAGTAGATAGAAGTTTAAGTTTCATAGTGGTTCTCTCAAAAAATGTTGTCGTACTAACCGAGCTTCTTGCTGGTGAAGTGGCGTTCCTAGCCGATGAGAGAAGTATATGGTGAGCCCTAATTTTGCTCTAATTGCTTAATAGAAAAGGGCTCTTAATCTTGAGTTATTAATGAGTCAGAGGAAAAAGCGTGATAACCGTTAGTTATCACTGTTTAGAAGATCTTCCAGAATGCGCTTAATCCATTGTGTTGTTTCGTTTTGACGATTTTTGTGGTGGTAATAGACAAAAACTTCTGGTCCAAACTCTTCGTTATCCATAACAATAGGAATACGCCTTAACGTTGTTGATTTATCAGCGTTCGTGAGTTTAGAAGCAGGGAAAGCAATATCAGAATTTTCCACAACCGATATAACAGCAGAAGGTAGCTCTGAACGAAAAGCGATGTTGGGTTCGATATTCCTCAGTTTTAGCATCTTTTCAGTAAACGATTGTGTTGAATTCCAATCTGCGGCGATGATGGTAGCGAACTCAAAATGAGCCGCCTGTTCAAAATCCAAAATCTTGCCCTCGTATGGATGATCTTTTCGCAGGTAGATATGAAAACTATCTTGTGCGACCTTTTTACTGATCAGCTCTTTAGGCGCGTGGCTAATTTCGTAGTTAACACCTATTAGTACTTCGTCGTTGATGAGTTCTTGCATCGTGCTCTTTGACCAGTTGAGAAGCTGTACTTGCAGATTTGGAGCCTGAGTGCGAATCGCGAGGAAAATATCACTGGCAAATGAGCTCAATATAAAAGGAGCTAGGGCAATTTTAATCACGCCATCGAGTTCGTTTGGTTTAAATGGGCTTGTTGCGTTGAGAGAATTCGATAATTGATCAAGAAGAGGTCCAATGTTGTCTGCAAGTGTATTGGAATAGTCTGTTGCGCGCAGTCCATGGTGCGTTTTAACAAATAGCTCATCATCAAAGTGGTCGCGTAGGCGTTGTAGTGCTTTACTCACAGCGGGTTGAGATACGAATAGACGTTCGGCCGCTTTACGCATATTCCGCTCTTGGTGAAGAATAATAAATGTGCGCAGTAGATTAAGATCTAGGTTTGCGAATAAGTCTTTTGCCATTGTCAGCCTCCTTGCTTACTTGGCTGATGATATACAGAATGCTGGCATTTAACCAATTGATATATCAAATAATCTGGTTTCAATTCATCAATAAGCTTTGATGCCAAACTCTTTGAGTTTTGCTGGTAAAACATCGTCTAGCTGTTCGATTTGCTCTGGGAACACCTCAATCAAAGGGAAATTGTGTTGTTCGTAGACGGCTTTTATCGCTTCTCGTTCTTTATCAGAAATGGTTACAGCATCGGTTCCCCAGTATTGAAGATAAACTTTTCCTGTAGGCAAGTAGAAGTCACTCAATACGTCTTGCTCAATCGGAAGCTGGCGGTCATAGGCATGGACAATACCGTTCATGTAAAGCCAGTTATCAATGACCAATTCGCCTTTCGAACGTACGTAGTGGCCATCTAAGCTGCGATGTTTGGCTTCAAATTTTTGCCTAAAGCTAGAAAGCGATTTGTCTGTCGCGTGCGCTTCTGCGTCTTGACCTGAGAATTCGACTACAGATTGTCGCAGCCTTTTATTGCGAACGATGGAGTCATGCCATACAACAAACTGGTTGCTACTCTCTTTGTCTTCACGTTGATAGCCTCCCACGGTTAGACCGGATTCAGAGACATGCCAGCCATCCTCCGTTTTGGTAATCCAACCAAGCTCTTGCAGAAGTTGATTGATCTTTTTGCCATGAAGAGAAAAACGTTGGCCAATTTGCGTCGCACTTAAGGTTTTTCCGCTGGTGGCAGTGGAGTCAATAAGAAGATTTTCTGGCCAGACAATGAATTGACCAAATTTAGGGTGATCAACATATTCGCCCCCAAATTTTGCCCCAATCTCAGTTAGGATCCACCCTTCATCGCCGCGATTGATATAGCCAGCGAATTTAAGCTCTGTGAAAAGCTGTTTTGCGTCGAGCTCGCGAGATTTCGCTAATGCGGTGGTAGAGATTTTGTCTGACATATTGCGCTCCTTGTGCCTATCACTATTGTTTAGTGAAAATGAACGCTAATCAAGCCTCTGATTTTATTTAATAAAAGAAGATGCGGTAATAGGCACCTTCTTTTTTGGTGATTCTAATAGACTTTACCATCCACAAGGACTTTTAAGCTCTCGTAGTTTGAAGAGAGAATTGTCGCTGCAGCACGATAGCCCGGTTTTAGAAAACCAAGATCGTCACACTGTATAGCCTGCGCGGGGTAGGTCGAAGCCATTTTGAGCGCCTCATTCTCACTGATGCCCCATTCAATGACGTTTGCCACCGATTCATCCATACCAATGTGCGCGCCCGCTAACGCACCTTGGCTATTGACTAATTTGCCGTCAATTACAGCGATAGTTTCGCCATCGAGTTCAAATTGATTGGTTTTACTGCCAACGGAGGCCATGGCATCTGTGACGATGAGTAGTTTGCCAGCCGGTTTTATTTTATGAGCCAGCAGTACACTTTGAGGATGAACGTGAATGCCATCAGCAATGATGGAGCACCATGCGTGATCACTTTTTAATGCTGCACCAACCGTACCGGGAGCGCGGCCTTCGAAAGGCGACATGGCATTAAACAGATGAGTAAAGCCAGAAACAAGCATGAGTTTATCGTCGGTGAGTTGTTCAATTTCAGCGTTCGAGTGGCCGCAAGATACGGTAAATTCTCGGTTATGCAGCCAATCCAGTGAGGCTTGGTCTAGATTCTCTATTGCTGCCGTAATGAGCAATTTTCCTTTAGAGGGCCAAGGAAACTGCTCTAGCTCGTCAATACTCGGTGAATAAAACAGGTTGGCATCATGTGCCCCTTTTTTTATCGGATTGAGCCAAGGCCCTTCGAGATGAAGACCAAGTACGCCTGCAACCTTATCGTCTAGCGCTTGCTGAGTAGCTTTGAGTGCGCGAGATATTTTCTCGGGTGTTGCACTGATCAAGGTTGGCAATAAATAAGCGGTCCCATGCTTTCGATGTGCAAGGCAGATTGTTTGCATAGCCGATGGGGTGGTTTGACTGTTAAGCATCACATCGCCACCGCCATTGACTTGGAGATCAATAAAGCCTGGACTGATTAACGCATCTTCATAATGTTGATGTCCAATCTCTGGATTTAAATCATCGATCGGGATGATGTTGATAATCTTATTGTCTTGCCAGATGAGGGCGCTATCGATGTGGTAGCGTTCGCCGTCAAAGATTCTTGGAGCGGAAATCGCCTTCAATGTCATAGTGATTCCTTAATTTGAAAAGCTGCGCCAAGCAGGCATGCGTCGTAGTCGCCTTTTGCAGGTAAGATTGAAACCTGAAAAACAGAAGGCTTATTGGCAATGTGTTTTCGGACTCGTTCAATATATCCAGCTGCGAGGCCAACCCCACCACCTAATACAATGACTTCCAAATCCAGTGAGGCTTTTAAGTTGCAACAAAGGGTCGCGATGGCATGAGCACTGGTTTCAATGATCTGATCAGCAACTGGTTCTTCTTTTGCGATGGAAAACAGTTCTATATTGGAAATTGGAGGGTTAAAAACGTCATCACTCGCTCGTTTAATGGCGGTTCCTGAAGCGATAACTTCAACACATCCACGTTGACCACAGCCACAGTTTGGACCATGCATATCAATGGAAGTGTGCCCAATATGACCCGCCAATCCCGCCGCGCCCTTGTGGAGCTGGCCGTTAATAATAATACCTCCGCCCACACCAGTAGAGACGGTAATAAAAGCCATGTTTCTTAATGGAGATTCGAGGTTTTTATATTCAAACCAAGCAGCGGCTTGCGCGTCGTTTAACATGGCGACGGGTTTGTGCGTTAGAGCCTCGAGCGCATCTGCAAGTGGGAAAGGAGTCGGAAAGGCCAGTGTATCAGGGTTAATCGCCGTGATTCCCTGCTCTGAAACCAACCCCGTTGTCGAGACACCCACTGCTGAAATATAGGGAATCCAAGTTTCACAATGGCTCAAGATTTGTTGAGCAAACTGCAATGCGCTCGTCGCTTTTGGTGTCGGGAACTGGCATCGCTCTGTGATTCTGCCATTTTCAACTAAGCCTAAGGCGACTTTGGTTCCACCGATATCGATGGCTAGTGTACACATTCCTTTGCTCCTGCTGCTTGAGTGGCTGAGTTAAACCAATTTGTGACCACTTCCATTCGGGTAATGGCTGAGCCAACGGTGACGGCTACAGCACCTGACTCAATGGCTTTTGCTGCTAGCTCTGGTGTGTTGTAGCGGCCTTCGGCCATTGTAAAGAATCCAGCTTCAGAAAACTGTTTGACCAGTTGCAAATCTGGTTCTGTTGGTTCTGTCTCGCCAACGTACCCTGATAGCGTTGAACCTATTATCTCAACACCATGAGCGTGAGCCCATACTCCATCAGCAAAGCAAGAGCTGTCAGCCATAGCAAAACACCCTGAGTTTTTAATGGTCTGCGCGATACGCTCTCGACTCTCTGGGCGAGGTCGGTCTGTTGCGTCAAATGCGATGATTGTGGCGCCAGCATTGGCAAGATCATCAACATCACTGGCAAATGGTGTGATGCGTACCGGACTGTCCTGTAAGTCACGTTTCACAATTCCAATAATTGGTACACTCACAACGGCGGAAACAGCGGTGACATTTTCAACACCTTCAATGCGTAAGGCCTTGGCTCCGGCTTGTTCTGCAGCGAGTGCCATCGCCACGATAAATTCGGTTTTTTCCAGTGGGCTGCCAACAACGGGCTGAATAGAAACAACGGTTTGACCAAGTAGTGATTTTTTTAACTCACTGATATTTAACTTTTTTCTTCTCACGATGGGCCTCATAACTTAAGCGTATATTGCGGAGTAATGGTGAAAATTGATTCATCACAATTCGTCTAATCAGTCTGCCAATTGATAACGGTGGCGAATTTTTGTCCGCGATCACATTTTGTAAAAAGTTGGTTTGAAAATAATCTTCACCGCAATAATAATCCATAACGAAGATTTTTTTCAAACAAAATAAAAGTTTTTTTTGAAATTGGTGAAACAAGGTAAAAATCGAATAAAAGGGAATAATATGAAAGCCATCAACAAAATTACTATCGCGATGCTGACGCTTGGGTGTGCACTTTCTGTACAGGCTGAAACGACACTGAAAATGGGGATGCAGGCGTCTGTCGGTTCTGTCGAGTACACGTCTGCCAAATTACTGGCTGATACGATTGAAGAAATGAGTAATGGTGAGCTGAAGTTAGCGCTGTACCCAAGTGCTCAGCTTGGTGATGACCGTGCGATGCTACAACAGCTAAGCCTTGGTGATCTTGATATTACTTATGCAGAGTTTGGCCGCATGGGGTTATGGATCCCGCGCGCTGAAGCTGTCACTCTGCCTTATGTCGCTCGTGACTACGAACATCTACGCCGTATGTTTGACTCTGAGTTTGGTCAAGGTATTCGCCAAGAAATGTTAACTAAGTTCAATTGGCGTGCTCTAGATACTTGGTATAACGGTACACGTGAAACCACTTCTAACCGTCCTCTCGCTAAGATTGAAGATTTCAAAGGTCTTAAGCTACGTGTTCCAAATGCAAAACCAAACTTGAATTACGCAAAACTTTCTGGCGCATCTCCAACACCAATGGCGTTCTCTGAAGTTTATCTAGCATTGCAAACAAACGCCGTTGATGGCCAAGAAAACCCGTTGCCAACTATTAAAACAATGAAGTTTTATGAAGTTCAGGCCAACTTAGCGATGACAAACCATATTGTGAATGACCAAATGGTGATTATCTCTGAGCCGACTTGGCAAAAACTCTCTGATGCTGAGAAAGATATCGTTAGTAAAGCGGTGGCTAAAGCGGGTGCGGCACATACAGCGTCAGTGAAAAAGCAAGAAGCAGAGCTTGTTTCGTTTTTTGAAAAAGAAGGGGTGAATGTCACTTATCCGGATCTTGCTCCGTTCCGAGAAGCTATGCAGCCATTGTACGCTGAGTTTGAAGAAAAAATCGGTGAACCTGTGGTTAAAAAGCTAGCAGCAATGTAGTGAGATGAGCCATTAGGCTGATTTCAATAATTCAGGCTGGCCAAGTTGGTCAGCCATGGAGCTTAAGATGTTAAGAAAGATCATTGATAATATTGAAGAGATCATCACCGTACCTTTGATGGCCGGGCTGCTTGTTGTGCTGACTTGGCAAATAGGAACGCGCTGGTTATTAAACGATCCTTCCCTTTGGAGTGAAGAGCTCGCTAGAGTTCTGTTTATGTATATGTCGTTGATTGGTTGTGCGATTGCGATTAAACGCGGTACACATGTCAACATTACTTTTTTCTCCGATAAATTGCCAGAGAAGGTCCGTCTTGGACTCGTACTCTCTTTAGAGCTTGCTGTTTTAGTTTCTATCTTTGCCATTATTTTCCTCGGCTATCAACATGTTCAACGCACCGCTTTTTTTGAACTCATTACCTTAGGTGTTTCGAGTAGTTGGATGAACTACAGCTTGCCGATTGGTGGCGTGTTCATGGTGTTTAGGCAGCTAGAAAAGATGTTTGGTCTATCCAAGCAATTGTTTAACTGTAGAGCTGGTGCGTCGGCATCGGGTTCTCAGACGGTATAGAGGTAGGGATTCTTTATGGCGGGTTCAATTTTTGGCTGGCTAGGGCTACTGTTTGCAGGTATGCCTGTCGGCTTTTCACTTATATTCGTTGCTTTGGTGTTTTTAGTTGTTACCAACAGTACCGGAATCAACTTTGCTGCTCAGCAGATGCTGGGTGGGATAGACAACTTTACTTTGTTAGCGGTTCCCTTTTTTGTTTTGACTGGTCACTTGATGAATAGTGCAGGCATAACAGAGAGAATTTTCAATTTTGCTAAATCTATGGTTGGTCATATCACGGGCAGTCTTGGCCACGTAAATATTATGGCGAGTTTACTTTTTTCTGGTATGTCTGGGTCAGCGTTAGCAGATGCTGGCGGCCTTGGCCAATTGGAAATCAAATCCATGCGTGATGCTAAGTATCACGACGATTTTGCCGGTGGCTTGACGGCAGCATCTTGTATTATAGGACCATTGGTTCCCCCTTCTGTTCCTTTGGTTATCTATGGTGTTGTTTCAAATACGTCCATCGGTGCTTTATTCTTAGCAGGTGCTATTCCAGGCTTGCTATGTTGCGCTGCACTCATGACGATGAGCTACTTTATTTGTAAGAAGCGTGGCTATATGACGTTGCCACGAGCCACTCGTGGTGAGCAGTTCAAATCGTTCAAAGAAGCCTTCTTGTCGTTGCTTACTCCGGTGATCATCATTGGCGGTATCTTCTCTGGCAAATTTACTCCGACAGAAGCGGCGGTTGTTTCATCTTTATACGCATTGTTCTTGGGTACTGTTGTTTATAAACAGTTAACGCTAAGTGGTTTTGTCGACATTCTTAAAGAGACGGTAAATACCACGGCTGTGGTTGCCCTGATGGTAATGGGTGTTACCGTGTTTGGTTGGATCGTTGCACGTGAGCAACTGCCTCAAATGCTAGCGGATTACTTCTTAACCATCAGTGAAAACCCACTAGTACTCTTGTTGCTGATTAACTTACTGCTGCTATTTTTGGGCACTTTTATTGAATCTTTGGCTCTGCTTCTACTATTGGTCCCGTTCTTAGTTCCTGTCGCGGCAGCGGTCGGCATTGACCCGGTTCACTTTGGTGTCATGGCTATTCTCAACTTAATGATTGGCATATTAACTCCGCCTATGGGCATGGCGCTCTATGTGGTCTCTCGCGTTGGTGATATTCCTTTCCATGTCTTAACCCGAGGCGTTATCCCATTGCTTGTGCCGTTGTTTATCGTGCTTGCTCTCGTTGCCGTGTTCCCACAATTTACGCTGTTGCTTCCTGAACTTTTCTTGGGCTATGGACAGTAGAAAAATTATTATAAAAGGTATTTAAAATGAAAAAGTTAACTGGTCTTATTGCTGCTCCGCACACACCGTTTGATGCAAACAATAAAGTGAATCTTGCGGTGATTGATGACATCGCGCAGCTTTTGATCTCTCAGGGTGTTAAAGGCGCTTATGTTTGTGGCACTACGGGTGAAGGTATTCACTGCTCTGCTGAAGAGCGTAAAGCGATTGCAGAGCGTTGGGTTAAGGCGGCGGATGGCAAGCTGGACTTAATTCTTCATACGGGCGCTTTAAGTATTGTTGATACCATCAATCTTACTGAACATGCAGAAACTCTAGACATTCTGGCGACGTCGGCAATTGGCCCTTGCTTCTTCAAGCCGGGAAGTGTGGATGACCTAGTCGAGTACTGTGCTCAAGTTGCTGCTGCTGCCCCTTCGAAAGGCTTTTATTACTACCATTCTGGAATGTCGGGCGTGAACCTAGATCTTGAACAGTTCCTAATTAAAGGTGAGCAACGTATCCCGAACCTTTCTGGGGCTAAGTTCAACAATGTAGATCTATATGAGTACCAACGTTGTATACGAGTCTCTGGCGGAAAGTTTGATATCCCATTTGGTGTAGATGAATTCTTACCTGCGGGTTTAGCTGTTGGTGCTGTTGGGGCAGTAGGCAGTACATACAACTACGCTGCACCGCTTTATTTAGAGATCATCGAAGCATTCAATCAAGGTAAACATGATGAGGTTGCTGCGTTGATGGATAAAGTCATCGCTATTATCCGAGTATTGGTGGAATACGGTGGTGTAGCAGCAGGTAAAGTTGCCATGCAGTTGCACGGTATTGACGCGGGTGATCCTCGTCAGCCGATACGTTCTTTAACCGCAAACCAGAAAGCCGATGTGTTGGCGAAGATGCGTGACGCGGATTTTATTAGTTAAAGCTAGCAGTAAGGGAGTTAATAACTCCCTTTAACTTAAGCTTTTTAAGAATAAATATTATAGATGGAGTGTCATTACTGACAGGTCTTTGATACTTTTACCTTAGCCATATAAACCTAAAGAGGCCGCAGTGAGTTCGCCTAAAAATCTATTGGTTCGATTACGTTCAAATATCGAGCCCCTGAGTAAAAAATTAAGATTGGTTGCCGATTACATCCTAGAGAATGCTCATGATGTGCAATTCCAAACCATTACGGATTTAGCTCGAAACACTCAGACAAGTGAAGCCACTGTCGTACGCTTATGTCGAGACATGGGTTACAAAGGCTATTCTGATTTTAGGATGGCACTAGCGGTTGATCTCAGCCAAACTGCAAGTCAAAACCAACCTAAAGTGGCGGGAGATATTTGTGATGTCTCTGCTCAAAGTGCAGTTGATAGCTTGCAAGATACCGCTAAATTGATTGACAGAAAATCCTTGGCACGAATTTGCGAGTTGGTCCATAACGCATCATTTATTGGTTGTGTTGGTGTGGGTGCTTCAAGCATTGTTGGTCGTTATTTGGCGTATCGTTTAGTACGGATTGGCAAGAAGGCGATCATGTATGAAGATACTCATTTAGCGGCTATGAGTGCAGGTCGCAGCTGCAAAGGGGATTTATGGTTCTCAGTATCAAGTTCGGGTTCGACAAAAGAAGTGATTCACGCGGCCTCACTTGCGCATAAGCGAGGGACGCCCGTCGTTTCATTAACTAACATTAGCCACAGCCCACTCACAGCAATTTCAACCGAATTGTTAGTAGCAGCGCGACCTGAAGGGCCATTAACTGGCGGAGCTTTCGCTTCCAAGGTTGGTGCCCTGTTGTTAGTCGATGCTTTGGTGAACTCGCTGTTGGATAGCTACCCAGAATACACTGAGTCAGTGATGGAAACTGCGGAAGTCGTGTTACCATTAATGAACAGCTAACTATCTAATTGATATAAAAATATTATAGAAGCTCGTCAATATGGCGGGCTTTTTATTGTCTACTTGGTGAAAATTATTTTTATTGTTAAGTTGATCAAAGAAATATTTTTTCATTGATCAATAATTAGTATGAAACTTAAACAATAATGATGGCAATTATGATCATCTACGCCGGCTTTATAGTCGTTGGTCGGTGACCGATAAGGAAATCAAAACAATGAAAATAAATAAAAACCTAATTCATACACCTTTGCTTGCTGTTTCTGTGGTGTTGAGTGCGAATGCTTTGGCTTCGAATACCTCTACAGTGGGTCAATGGCCCGACCTACCCGTAGGTGTGAAAAGTGGTATTGGTGCTCAAGTCGGTGACAAAATCTTCGTTGGCTTAGGTTCGGCTGGCAAAGCTTTTTATATGCTTGACCTGAAAGATCTTAAAAGTGGTTGGCAGGTAAAAGCTGATTTCGCGGGACCTGTACGTAGTGGAGCAACTGCTTCTGTTATTGGCGATGAAATCTATATATTTGGTGGCTCAGGAAAGGTGAAGCCATCAGATGCGTCGCCAATTCTATTTAATACTGTTTATCGTTATGACATCAGTGAAAATACGTGGACTCTTGCGAATACCAGTGCGCCTGTTGGTTTACTGGGTGCGGCTTCTTATTCGCCTGATGGCCAACAAGTGCTCTTTTTTGGGGGATACAACAAAGACTATTTTGATCGATACCTATCGGATGTGATGACAACGGATAAGAAATCACAGCCAGAAACGTGGCAAAAGATTGTTGATGATTACATGGGTATGAAGCCTCTCGACTACAAGTGGAACCGAAGTGTGTTGAGCTATCAGCCGACAACTGGAAAGTGGCGCGACTTAGGAGAATCACCTTATTTGCCAAATTGTGGTAGTGCGCTAGTTGCGGATGGGAAGAGAGCTATATTGATCAGCGGTGAGATTAAACCTGGGCTGCGAACAGCAGAAGTAAAGCAGTATCAATTTGGTGCTGAACAGCCCTGGCAAAGTCAACATGCCTTGCCTGCACCTAAACAATCTCTTGTCCAAGAAGGGGTTGCCGGCGCTTATGCTGGTGAAAGCAATGGTGTGTTGATCGTTGCAGGTGGTGCTAATTTCCATGGAGCAAAGGCCGCTTTTGAACGTGGCAATATGTTTGCACACAATGGTTTTGGCAAAGCGTTCAACCCCGAAATCTATGTACAAAAAGAAGGGTTATGGAAACAAGTGAATGATCTGCCCGAAGGATTGGCGTATGGCGCCTCTTTCTCTACGAATGATGGTGTGCTCATTGCTGGTGGAGAAAAGAGTGACCGCAGTGCGAGTAACAAAGTGTATTTACTCGCTTGGGATGGCAGCAAGGTTGGTATTGAAGATTAAAGAGGGTCTAAAGAATGTCGTTGCACTTTACGCCAATTGCAGAGTTGCCCATAGGGGTTAAAAACGGGGTAGGGGGATTGGTTGGTCGCCGCCTTTACGTTGGTTTAGGGAGCGCAGGGAAGCGCCTATTTTTTTATGATCTCAACCAGCCAGAGTTGGAATGGCAAGAAGCGGCACAGTTTCCTGGGGTTGCACGAAATGACGCAGTTTCAATCGCAACTCAAGATCGGCTCTATGTGTTTTCAGGTGCAGGTATTGTGAAAGGCGATGGTCACTTGAGTGTCTTAACTGACGGCTACTATTTTGATGCCCCAAGTAATCAATGGCATCAAGTGGGGACTTCATTGCCCATTGGGCTGCTTGGTGCGTCAGGGTTCGAACTATCTCCAGGAAAGTTGGTCTTTTTGGGTGGGTACTGCAAAGAGACGTTTGATACATTATTTGCTCAGCTATCTAAAATCGAAAATGTGAAAGAGCCGGATCGCCAACAGTCAATATTGACGGAGTTTATGTCTCGGCCCCCTAAAGCTTATGGTTGGAATTCTGGGATTTGGCAATTGAATGTTGAAACTGGTCGATGGAGATTATTATCCATCAATCCCTTTGCTGCGAATTGCGGTGCTGGACTCGTTAAACAAGGGAATACGATTACCTTGGTAGAAGGTGAAGTGAAGCCAGGGTTGAGAAGTTTGGAAACCAAGCAGTTTGTCTTCCCAACCGAGTCTCAAGTCGAGAGCTCAGCTCTTCCTGCAATTGTTGACGAATATCCCGATCATGAAGGGTTAGCGGGCGGTTATATTACTCGCAATCAAGGGCAGTTGTTTGCGGCAGGAGGCACCTATTTCATTGGTAGTCAAAATAACGCGAAGAAAGGGCAGTGGTATAGCCATAAAGGATTGACTAAACATTACAATGATAATGTTTGGCGATTCGATGGCAAACGTTGGCACCATGCAGGAAGGCTATCTACTGGGCTAGCTTATGGTGTCGCAATTTCAAATGGACAGAGTATCTATTTACTAGGAGGTGAAGATTCGACAGGAAACGCGCAACAAGCTTGTTATTTAATGGATTGGCAATAATCATCTTCCCCTATAGTTGGTTGGTGCAATCATGATGTGAAAAGGGAAGTGACGACTCACTTCCCTTTCTTTTTAAGCTTTAAATGTATTGAGCACCACTTGGTTTCTACCAAGCCCTTTGGCTTGATACAAGGCTTTATCTGCACGGCCAATGGTAATGTGTTGGCTGTCTTGAGCTGAAGTTATGCCAACACTCACCGTGTACTGAACTGAATACTCTTCATAGTCGACGGTTGCTTGTTCCACCATCTGTCTAAATAACTCGCATTGCTCATAAGCGTCGTTTTCATCATTAGCTTTAAACAATACACAGAACTCCTCACCGCCATATCGTGCAAGGCTCATGGCTCCTGGTTTAGGGAAACATGTTTTCATCAATTCTGCTGTATGTAAGATCACTTGGTCACCACATTCGTGCCCGCACGTGTCGTTGATTCGCTTGAAGTGGTCAATATCAAGTATGGCTAAGTAGACGCCATCTCTTCCTAGTTGAGAGTCGATTTTTTCACGTATAGTGAGTTTGTTGTCGAGATGCGTCATGACATCTTTGCTACGAAGCTTTTTATGCAGCAACAAGTTTGACAAGGCAACTTCTGAATAATCGCGAATCATTCTTAGAATACTGCGATAGGTTGGAAAATTGGCTTTCATATAAATCACAGCAATCAAACTATCTTTGTCAAACAAAGGAATCGTGTAGTGACGAGAATTGACGTGCAGTTTTTTAGCCAATGGATCGGCATAGCGCTTGCCGGTGTAGCTCAAAGAACTTGGTGAAAAGCGTGTTGCGAGCGCTTTGTCTTTTAAAATTATTTGGCTGTTGCCGTGGTAATCAATTGTCGTGAAATGGCCGTAATCGGCATCGTAAAAACAGAGTTGAATCCCTTTGTGATGGCAGAAACGATCTAAGATGGCACGTAGATTATGTTTAAAGTCCGCCAGTTCATCTTTGCTATTTAATTCCGCAAGAGACTTATTGAGCTGATAGGTGACGTAATTGAAGACCATTGCCAATAGTAATAAGGAAGCAATGACTATCGCCGTCAGAGAGAATTGGTATGTGCTAGCAAGGATATCTGAGCGGTCTGTTCCAGAAATAAAGACCCAATTGTATGGGTTGTCATTATCAAATACAGAGACTTTAAATTGCCCCTTGTAGTAGTACTCATGTTTACCAAAACGTAAGCCATTACTGATCTTTTCACTAATACCAGCATGGTAGCTGACAGATGGTGAGCCAATACGTTTTGGGTCGGGATGGAATACTAAGCGCCCTGTTGTGCTATCAACAACAAATACATAGCCATGTTCTAATGTTTTTAGGCCACGTAAGCGTTGGGTTGTGTACTTGAGATCAAATTCAATCCAGATTTCGTTTAAGTTTTCTTGGATGTATCGAACGGCAAACACCCATTGGTTTGGCAGTTTTTCGTAGATTGACGATACGCTGAACTGTGGGGCCATGCTATTGAGCGGACTCCAGATGATATCAAGACTCTGTTCAGCTCGAATAGGATTGAGCAACATTGAGCGATACTGATGAGTCTCATGGTTGACGGTGATGATATCGCTATATGCGGGAGAAAAGTCGAGAATTTTTTTTGCGGTATTGTCGAAATCTAGAAGTGAATGTGCATCATCTAAAAGGTATAGCTTACTGGTCGCGGCTTCCACTTGAGAGGAGATAAGGTCTGACGCGGTTTTTAGGTTAGCGAAAGATTGTTGATACGCTATTTTTTCTGATTTCTCGAGTTGCTGAAAAGCGGCGTATATCATGGCTATAGCCAATAGTATGATATACGGTCTCAGCGTTCGTATAAGTATTTTTGGTAACGCCATTATGTGCCAACTGATGTATATAAGGGGATATAGTAATTATGTCCGGTATACTAAACGCAATTGCAAAGCACATCAATGCATATTAATCCAGCGTATGAATCGGTTTTGTTTGAGAAATGAGCGACATGTCACCATGTCGCTTTAATTTGATTATATTTTTGCGTGGAAGATAGCAATTGAGGTTGGGGCAACCAACACTTGTTTGTGATCGATGGTCTGGTGCAACTCATGGGAGTCGGTATTACAAATCATGGTCCAATTTGTTTTGCTACTTGTCGGAAGCGTAAATCTCGCAGGGGCATTGGTTTGATTGATGCAGTAAAAAAGTTCTTCTCCCTGTTCACCTATGCCAAGGTGAAGCGCTACAGAGCTCAAGCGATTCCAATCATCGTGCTCCATATAGCTGCCATCGAGCCTGCGCCAGAAAATTCGGTTTTGATTGCGGTTCTCTCCACTGAAAGCGCGAATGAATGGAACCATATAGGTCTGTCTTGCGCTGATCATATCCGCTAGCCAAGTTTTGAAATCTTGTTTGCGAGAATCAATATGCCAATCTAGCCAACTTAGATTGTTGTCTTGGCAGTACGCGTTGTTATTCCCTTTTTGAGTGTGAGAGAGAACATCGGCTGTAAGAATATGTGGAATACCAAAGGCAAACAGCAGACTTGCCATAAAGTTACGCTTCTGCTTTTCGCGTTTTTCTACAATGGTTAGATTTTCTGTTTCACCTTCAAACCCATAGTTGTCAGAGCGATTATCGCCATGGCCATCTCGGTTGTGTTCACCGTTGGCCTCATTGTGTTTTTGCTTGTAGGAAACCAGATCCTGCATGCAGAAACCATCATGGTAGGTAATATAATTAATGGTTAGCTTATATGGCCAATTCGCTGCACTATATAGATCTCGCGATCCCATAATACGAGTAGCAAACTCTTTAAGGAAACCTTGGTCACCACGCCAGAAGCTGCGCGTAATATCACGTAGACGGTCGTTACACTCGTTCCAGCCAAATGGGAAGTTGCCGACTTGGTAGCCGTTAGGGCCAATATCCCAAGGTTCAGCAATGAGTTTAACTTCACGCAGTACAGGATCTTGAGCGACGGCTTTAAAGAAACCAGCCTCCGGGCTGAAGTTATCACCATTGCGGCCTAACGTTGCTGCCAAATCGAATCGGAAGCCATCGATCTTATATTCTGTGACCCAGTAACGTAAGGTATCCATCACTAGATTCAAACTAGGTTGGTAGGATAGGTCAACCGTATTTCCGCAGCCAGTATAGTTAGCGTAGTGCTCACCGTGTTTAATGTAGTAGCGTTTATCTAGGGTTTTCAAATTGAAAACAGGCCCATCACCACCACCCTCTGCAGTGTGGTTATACACTACATCCAAAATGACTTCGATGCCATTTCGGTGCAGTTCACGAATCGCGGTTTTCAGCTCGTTTACGGCGTCGGATTCAGCATAGCGCGGATCTGGCACCATGAAGAGGTATGGGTTGTATCCCCAGTAATTGACCTTCTCCATCTTCAGAAGATGAGGTTCGTGCATACAGGCTGCGACAGGTAACAGCTGCAGCGTGTTGATATTCTGTTCTTTATAGAAGGCCAACATCGCATCACTCACGAGCCCTAAATAGCGGCCTTGTGTTTCCGGAGCAACATTTGGGTTGAGTTTCGACACACCTTTGACGTGTGTTTCAAACAGAACCATCTCTTCTCTTGGTCTTTTAGGTTGTGTGACCCCCTGCCAATCAAAGTTATCATCCACAACGACACAGCGCGCAAGTTCAAAACTTTTTTCTGAGCTAAATGGCAATGTATAGGTGAGTGGTTTGGCAATGGCTTTGGCATAAGGGTCGGAAATGAGGTGAGACTTACCTTTAGATTCGACTATGTAGGCATAGTGAGTACCAGCACAAATATTGGGAATAAAGGTGAATTTAATTCCAGCGTATTCGCCATCAAGTGAATGAGTGGTGAATTCTCCGTTGTCATCAAATAAGGCTAACTGAATATTTTTTGCATCTGGTGCATAGATAGAAAAATTACATCCATCTTTATTTGGAGTCGCGCCTAAAGGGTATGGCTGAGAGCTCTGCATGGTCACTTCTTTTTAATATTGTGTTCTTTATCGCTTGTCGTTTAGTAAATAGTTTTGTTGAAGTTTGGTCAAGCGCCTTGGATAAAAATTGTATATGTAATTTTATTTCAAAATTATTTCAAATTTCAGTAAAAGAGTGAGCAGTTTCGCGTTTTGATCTGATGATTGTGACTAGTTCGTTGCCTACTCCTCCTAGAATGTGTGATTTAGTGCACTAATATATCATGCGGTTATTTTTCTCCTCCTTTCTCATCCCCCCAAAATTAATTTTATCTGGATGAAGTCGGTTTCCTACTCCCTATGTAATCTGTCAGCAGTTGAAACGAATGAGAGCAAGGCGTAAAGCCAAGTTCTATCTTACCTCTCTTTTTATTGCCTGTTCTGCCTTTCAGGAACTGTAAAAAGATAGATATAAGAATAAAAACCCTAAATGGAGTTAAAAATGAAAAAAGTAAGTGTAATCGCTGCTGCAGTGGCTTCTGCCCTTTTTGCTGGCTCAGTTGCGGCTGAGTCAGAAGTTGCTTTGGATGTAACGTCTGGTGATTCCGCAATGGAAGTGGAAGTAGCAAACCCAACAGAAGTTCTTTCTGATGGTTGGGAAGTCCATGGTTATGCATCTATGAATTTCCGTATGGTTGATGGTGAGTCGGTCGATACAGAATTTGGTAAACCAGATTACAAAACAGCCGGTACTCACGGTAAGAGTACTAACCAAGTTGAGTTTGTAATTAAGAAACACACAGAGCATGCCAACGGTGTGTGGTCTGACTTTGTTGTGCGCTCTGAATATGGTAACGGCAACTCATATGCTTATACGTCATCTGGTAGTCAAAAAGATAACACAACAGCTCAGTTTGAAGTAAAAGAAACGTTTGTTGAAATTGGTGGCTTGTCTTACCTAGGTGAAGATACTTCGATTTGGGGTGGTCAACGCTTTTTAAACCGTGCTGCGGGTCTGTTATCAGGTGAGTTCTGGAAGCAATCTTCAGGTGTAGGCGCTGGTCTACAAACTAAACTAGCAGGAAATACAGCAGGTATTGCTTATGTAACTGCAGATCCGGATGCTGGCGCTGCGGATTCTTACGCTCTTGATTGTAAGCAAGATGACGGTACGATTTCTAATGACCCTAACAAGTGTAAGGTTGTGAAGAATGGTGCGGATGAGCGCACTACGCTTTCGTCAATTGATCTATATTACTACGGCGTTGATGTTGGTTTTGGTAGTTTAGACTTCGATGCGAAGTACATGAAGCAGGCAAATAAAGATAGCGATTCTGACAGCGGTTTTGGTGCGGCTGTTACTCTAAACACTAGCTACTATGGTCTTGACGGCTGGACTCAAAATGCGATTGCTTACGGTAAGGGTGTTGCTCAAAACCGTGGCGTTAACTTTGGTGGTTGGTCAAACGGCAATGAAAATGCAGAATCTATCTTCATCACTTCTTACGGTGTATTAAATATTTCTGACAACTGGCAAATGGGTTCTGAATTCACTTATTTTGCTGCACTAGATGAACTATTCGGTGCAAAAGACCTGAAGCGTTACATCGCAGCCGTTCGCCCATCTTATAAAGTGAATGACAATCTACGCCTTGAAGCAACAGCATCGTTCGGTCATGAAGAAGCCGAAGAAGGTTACTGGGGTGGTCGTACAGGTGATGCTGTTGAAAGTGATATTATTAACTTAGAGCTTGCGGCAGCATTTACTGTAAATGCAGATTACTTCGGTCGCCCACAAATCAAACCTTACGTAAGCTACATTTCTGCGGATGATGAAGCGAGCGCTAGTCAAATCGGCATTAAAGATGGCAAAGCTGAAACAGTAATCGGTGTTCATACTGAAATCTGGTTCTAAATCAGCTATCGTACAAGGCAGCCAAGAGGCTGCCTTTTTGCGCTTATGCTTCCCATGTATTAATCACATTGAGATAAAATGATGAACAATAATAAATCTATCATTGCTTTAGTTTTGGGTATGGCGTTAACTGCTTGCGCATCTACGTCTCCTGTAGAAAAAACGACGATTCAACCAATTCCTTATTCGGAAGTGTGCTGCACCACTTATTCTGAGTTTCCCTGGATAAAACTATCGACGAATGAAGAGCTCGACTTTCAAATTGATGAGTCTTCTCCGATAGGACATTTTTCTGATGGTAACAGCTACTTCAATGCATTTAAGCTTTCTGAACGCTCTGGCCGAGTTCAAATTAAATTGAGCAGCATTATGAGCAATGGCTCTGTGTTTGCACCGAAATTGCTTACGCTTGATAGTAATTTCAATATTGTAAATCAAACAAGTGTTGAGAAATTTGATGTTAAAACAGCGGATGCGTTTACTCGGAGTCAGTACCAACTGAACTTTTTACTTGATGCCAAGAAAACACCGTATTTCATCATTTACACACCCGAGAGCTCACTTGGTAATTCTATCCAGATTGATCACCCTGCAAAAGTAAGAGCCAAGGAATTGGGTGAGGCAATGCCAATGGTGACGGATCCTCGCTACGTGTATGATCATTTTGGAAAGCTAGAGCTTGAGTTAAAAACACTCTCGTTGGCAAGCTACAAAGAACAAGTTTCTCCTAAGGCTGAGGTCGTTGATAAGAAACCCGCTATTCAAGTTCAGCCAGATACACAAAGTTACTACTTTACCGCGATTGAAACCGCCGTTGCTTCTGGTGATATTCCCAAAGCACTTAGTCTGCTAGATGAAGCGAAGGCGCTGAATATTAAGGGTGCTCAAGAAGTATTTGTTAAAGCGGTTAATGCTAAATAAAGTATCAAGAATTTATTAGCTGAAGATAGAAAAAGAGCGCCTGATTTTGGCGCTCTTTTGCTTTGCTCTAGATGGTTTTAGATCTTGTCCTTGTCTATATCTAGTTTTTCTTTTTCACGTTTCTTAAGTAGGAAGTCATAGGTGTTCAGCGCTGCAAAGGCTTTGTGCAAATTAGGTGTCGCAAAGTCTAATTGACGGAGTTCTGGGTATTCTTTGACGGGACGATGAGTTGAGTTCAAGACTGAGCGACTCACTGTATAGTCTGTATTCCAATCATCCAAAGTTAAGGTGATCGGCTTACTTAGGTCAAATTCAATATCTAACGCTTGTGCGCGCGCGAAGTGAGTGAACAGAACAGTTATCTCTGGTGCCGGATACTGGGGAGTTATCTCATACTGGTGTGAGTCTCCGGTACGGCTGATTGACACAATAAGCGCATTGTTTTCACCAAAAGGTAGCTGAGCGGTGGTGGTGTGCCATGAAGAGGGCAAACGAGGCTTAAGCAGGATCTGTCCTAGACTAAGTTTTGGTTTAAATCCTAAGTAGTCCTGCTGAGCGTTTCTTGCGAACTCTGAAACTGACCAAGCTTGAGCATAAGTGCCTGTTTCAACTAAACAGTCCATATCGCTTTGGAAGGCGTCTAGATTTTCACTCATGGTGCCACGATGGCCTTGGTTGAGTATTTGGTCGGCCAAGTTTTTAGACAGCTGATAAGCAAGCTCTTGCTTTCCAAACTGAGCGAGCGCAGAGACAGTAAAGCCTGAGTTCCAACCCCATATTGTGCCGTTATGATAGGCCGCGTCTTTATGGTATTCCGGACGATTATCATGATAAGGGTGAAAATCCACATGGTTCTGATCAAGTGAACAAATGCCCCACGGAAAGAGTAAATTCTCGACGCTCTGCTTGATGATGTATTGCCCAATCATTGGATCAACAAGTTGCTCTCCTTGTGGAATCGTGAGGGTAAGCAATTGATTAGGGCGAATACTGTAGTCAGGTTGGTCTTGGCTTTCTAGACGATCTGCCATTCGAGAGCGTTTGCTATCCCAGAATTTGTTGGAAAAGGCGCTTTTCACTTTATCGATCTTATTCTGAATCAAAGCTAAGTAAGCCTTATCCTGATTGAGCTTAGCCAGCTGTAGAGCCACTTGTAGGCTTTCAAACCATAGTGCTTGAATATCATTGGCTTTTGGTCCACGTGGTGACCAAGGCGTCTGGCCATTGATTTTAGCGTCCATCCAAGTGTCTGGGTGACGATGTTTGATGAGTCCATCGTCATCGAGGTAGTGTTTCTCTACTCCCGAAATAAAACGCTGAACAACTGGGTAGATAGCTTTGCCAAACGCCATATCACCACTGTAATTGATGTATTCAAGGATCTCTCTGATCATCCAAGGTGTGCCATCAGTGGTGTTGTAGATGATATTGGTTTTACTGGTCACGCGATTAGGGATACGGCCAAAATTGACGGACGTTTCGTCTTGCATCTGCATCGAGGCAAAGTTTTCAATGATCGCTTTAGATTCGGCGAACTCGCCATTGATTAGACTTGTTCCAGAAAGAGCAATAAAAGTGTCGCGTCCCCAACAGTCTTTAAACCACGGCAATCCTGCCCATATACCGGTACCAAACTCGTGGCTAACGAATACGCGGCTAGCTAATCGCGCCCACATTACCGCTCGGTTATATTCGATGTCGTTGGTCCACAAGTAGTTTTTAGTCAGGAACTGATAAATCGCTTGTTGATATGTGTTCTTGGCATTCTTTTCTGAAGCCGCTTTTGCTGCAGCTATTGCTGGCTCCTTTTCATGTTCAAAACTTAAGTAAACTGTCAAATTGTGCGTTGCATTTGCAGAGCTGATCATTAACTTGCAATTGTTCGTTCCGATGAACATTTTATCTTCGATATCAGGATATTGCGCTGACTCGACTTCTTCCACTATCACGGGCTGATTGGCACTGATAGCAATGTATTTTGGCGCACCGTCTGGGCAAAGCTCAGGGTTAATCGTTATTACAACAACATCCTGGTGCTGCTCTATTTGACAATCATCAATAGCTAGATTGAGTTCAGGAAGAATTGAGAGCTGGCCCTCTTGTTCACTAGATACTGACAGACACGCTAAACGCTGCTTCTGGATTAAGGTGAAACAGTCACTGCTGGCCGAGTATTGATGCTCAACACCGTATGGCAGTAGGCGAGCATTACTAGCCTGACACTTGTCATTGAGCTTCCCATCTACAAACGATCCAAAGCCACCCAGATACCACCCTTGGTGATGTCGGTAGCGTCCTGCTGATACAAAGCAATGGGTACGACCCTCGTAATAGCCATCGACATTGTCACCAAATACAAAAGGAAAAGATTGATTGCTCTCGATGGCCAATTGTTCAAATAGCAGTTCAGGGTTAAGCGCCCAAGCTGGGAGGGATGGTTCGTTCTGAGGTTCTTCTTGGTTGTTGAGTGAAAAGTGGGTAAGAGCTCTATTTGACTTGTCTTGGTTGTTTTTTCCGCCACGCTGAATAGTCAGAATTGGAGCTGGATTAGACAAGTCCAGTTTAAGTGAGAAGCGTCCTGTTGATGCTGGCGAGAACAGCAAATCATTGCCAATACCTTGAGTAGAGATTAGTGAGATGGATTGCACCAGCTCCATTTTGGTTGGAAGTGTTGGGTCGCCTGATAGTGTCCATTGCTCTGTGCCATCCATATCAGCAATTTTAAACTGATGATTGTCGGCGGAAAAAACCACATCAGCTTTATAGAGTTGTGGCGTTATTTGGTTAAACGGAGTGTCTAAACCCCAACCATTAAAGGTACCTTTAAGATACAAAGTGGGTCTTTGTTGCATGGGTAATTGTCTCGTTGATAATGCGATACATGAGCTGAAGTTAGCCAGAAACTAAGGAGCACTATGGCGGTTTCAACATCAGTGAGTTTGAGACAAATTTTATGTTTATCGAAAAGGTGTGGGAAATTGATTTACCCTTTCTCGATATAGATTATTTCTATATCACAGCGTTGTTTTTGAAGTTAATAAAAAACCAGCACGGAAAAGTGCTGGGTCAAAGTTAGGTAGGGTGGCAGATTAGTTTATTTCAGCTTTAATCCAAACTAATCGATGATCAGATGAGATATCCTTGCCGTTACCGTAGTTGCCTACACGCTCATCATTAACCAGCAAGCGGCCATTTTCGAATGTGGCTGGCCAGAATACGCCAGTCTCAGAGATAGTTAGCTTTGCTGATGGAATAACGTGATCTAAACGTAAACCGCTCGTGCTAGTAACTAGATTTGGGTAAGGTGTATCCCAATTCGATGCGCGGCATTCACCCAATGCAAGACACTCTGGACCGCCATTACTAGCTGGAGCCAGAGGACCGAAAGTCGCTAAACGGTTCACATCATCATGATCCATTAACGCATTAATCGCGCTTAAATCGCCATCGCCTTTCACTGGATCTGCGTTCAAGTCACCAAGTACAACGAACTTAGCATCGGCAGCCAGACTGCCAGTGTTACCCGAATCATCGGTAAATACGGTAGAAAATGTACCTGTTATGTATTGTACCCAGAAGTTGATTTCGTCAGCATTCTGGACTCGATTTTTACCTGTATCAAAGATAGGTGGCGTTGGGTGAGACATTAGTAAGTGAATGGTCTCTGTTGTGCCGTCAGCTTTCGGTACAATGATAGGAGCATCAACATGGTTTTTTGAAGATAGTCGAACTTCATTCCATTCAGCTGCCGTGTACCAGTCATCCCCACAATTCATACCATCAGGAATCTTGCTAGGGTCATCACAGATTGTGATCGTAGGCATTTCTGATCCATCAAGATCCTTCCATTTGAATTTTTGGAAAGTGCGAGTATTTGCATGGTCGATTTCATATTGAGACATTAATGCAAATGCGTATTGGCCATGATAGTTGCCAAAGCCCCAGGCATCGCCAGGCAATTGGCCAGGGATACCATTGTTATCTAAGTCAAAATTAAACTCGTTCAGAAGACCAGTATTAGTGCCGTAGTTAGCAAAGTAGTTAAATGCAATCGGTTCTAGTTTAGCGCCATCATTATCAATGCTATTTGAGTTCTGTGGGACGGCTAGATAGTTTAGACGAAAGCCAATCAGCGCGTCGTTGTTTGTGCCCGTACCGTCGTTATTGAATTCAGCCATCATAAGGGCTGCTGGTCGTTCTGTTTGAATGATTGCGGCAACGTTTCGAATTTGGATCACTTTGAGAGCCGTTGCGTTGTCTTCCTCACTAAGGCTGCCGTTTTTCCAACCAGCAATTAATTCATCTTGTTGAATCTTTGTTAGCTTCATTTCAGCAACTAAGTCTTCATACGTGTATCGGTCAAAAGATAGATTAAATACTGCAATGCGACCTTCGCGATCAACAGGTGTTGGAGTTGGGACTGGCGCTGGTGGGTTTGTTGGTTCTGCTGGTAGGTAGTTATTTACCGTTTCTTCGTTACATCCCATTAATAGAGTTGCAGAAACAGCTAATGCAAGAGAGGTTTTAAAGATTTTCATAATTAGCATTCTTAAGTGGTTAATATAGGGAGGGGGAATTTTATGGTATATCATACATAACTGTTAATGATGTGAGTCACATATATTATGTAACTACTGGCTACTATTTTATTTAACTGTGATATCTATCCACGTTTTTTAGGGAGCTTTGTTGGAGCTAAGGTTAGCTATTCATTTTTAGGTGCTATTAAACGAAATAATAAAAAGGGAAGCCGAAGCTTCCCAGTTAGTTACTATTGATATGTCGAACAACTATTTTTTCGCGATGCTGACCTGCTTAGATAGAATATCAAACGTCACGGTATACACGGCTGTTTCCGTTGGTGTGAAAGTGATATTGCTTTCGCCAGTGATTGGCAGTGAGCTTTCTGCTTGAACAACATCATTCGCGCCATGCTCGCACTTACCCCAATCGCCACACGTGAGTTTAAATTCGAAAGACTCTTGTGCCGCTAGCTCAGGTGTTTCAAAGCTAAAGGTATGGTTTTCTAACGCTGTCATCTTCTGTGCATTGCCATGGCCCCAAGCGCCTGAGATTGTTCCAGGGATGTACCACTCTTTATCAACATAGCTTTCTTTTAACTTTGATGCGAGAACAACTGGATTGTCTGAATCAGAGGCATCCAGCGTTAGTTCGTACATTCCAAGTTCAGAGAAATCAGCGACACAGTTTTCTGAGTTATCATCGCCACAGCCCCAAGTGGTCTCCCAGTTGCCAGCGGTGAACTTGTACGCGGTTGCTTTAGCTAAACCGATCTGAGCTGTGTACAAACCTTCGTTGGCGTAAACCGCTTTAGTGTCGTGGCTCCAACCGTTAAATTCACCAGCAACGCGAACCGTCTTGAACGGAGGTAAGTCCGATGCTTTTTCGCTAACCGGCAAACCTAGACCACGCTCTGCTCCTCTTGCTTGAGTAAACACAGCGACACCCCACGCAGGTACGTTGAATTGACCATTCGCGAAGGTTGCACCATTGGCAACGCCGTCAGATGAATGCCCAAGTTCAAAGCCTGCTAGGTCGATTTCCTTACTTTGATGATCAAAGAATCCGCCAACGGTTTGTGCATTTGGACTCGCGTTAATGATCACCACGACAGAATCTAGCTTCTCATCAAGGTCAGTGGTTTGCGTTGAGCCATTATCGATCGTCATGACGATCAAGCCCGGAGTTTGCTGTTTACCCGTATTACGGAAGTCGACACGGTTAATGATCTCTTGAGCGCTTGGTAGAGTCATTAATGGCGTTGATTTACGTAAGGTCAACATCTCCTTGTAGTACTCAAACATGGCATCGACATCAGTCAGAGTTGCTTGCGAGTTTACGTCTGCTACTGCGCGAGTAATCTGGTCGTAGTTGCTAAAGTCTTTGTCTTTTGTTGGTAAGCCTTTATTCCAGTTGTGCGATTGACGGGTAAAGTCGACCACATTGTACCAATCACCATAGTCATACGAGTCGCGCTGCATTGATTTAGAGCGCAGTAGCTCGCCGCCCATGTGGTTGAAAGGCATCGCTTGACCAAGCAACACGGTTGCAATGCCGACCGTTTGCATCTTCATACGTACTTCTGAGCTGGCCTCTTCAGGCACCTTGTACATATTGATATCCCAGAACGTTTGGTTATCGTGCTTGGAGACGTAGTTTTGAATTTCCCACGGTTGCTCTGCATAGCCAGCGCGTTGACCGTTGTAGTCCACGTCTTCACCCAGCAGAGTAGTGCCTTTGTAATCGATCAGTTTGAATTTCTTCAAGTTACCTGCCATACCTAGGCGAGTGAGATCTGCTTGCTCTAACGCACGTGCCATTTCGGCTTCGTTCACGCCGCCATCGGATTCGCGATTCATTTCATTTGGCATTACCGCTGCACCCGTCGCGAAACCTTGTGTTTTACGAAGAGCGTCACCACTATCAAATGGGCTACCGCCTCGAACGGCATCGCGTAGACGATCCGAGAATGATCCGATTCCGGTACCACCTAGGTTTGGTTGTGTTGCTTGGACAAAGCGTTTGTTGTTTTCAACTTCACCAAAGTTCCAACCTTCACCATAGAAGTAGACTTCTGGATTGGCTTCACGAGCGGCAGAAAGCGTTGCTTGAATCTGTGCGAGAGGGTGGTGGCCCATCAGATCCCAACGGAATGCATCGATTTTGTATGCTTCAACCCATGTTTTTACGGAATCATCAATCAGCTTGGCAAACATCGCGTTTTCTGGCGCCGTATTCTCACAGCAGGTAGAGGTTTCGACATTTCCTGTATCTGGAACCAAGCGGTGATAGTAAAGTGGAACGACTTTGTCGAGCACCGATTTATCGTTCAACCCAGAAGCGTTGGTGTGGTTGTAGACCACATCGACGACGACATTCATGCCGATCTCTTCTTTGACCGATTGAACCATTTGGCGGAACTCCAAAATGCGTTGGCTACCTTCCGCATCGGTCGCGTATGAACCCTCTGGCACTGTGTAATGGTATGGATCGTAACCCCAGTTGTAGCTATCAACTGAGCGAACGTAATCATTGAGGTCTTGAACCAGTGGATTCTCTTTGCTGTCATTAGGGACAAGGCTCGCGAACACCTCTGCAATGGTGTCACCGCTGTCACAATATGTATTGAAGTCTGCATCTGACTTGATGGCGGTGTTGAGTTCACATAGCTTGCTAAATGGTTGGTCGATATTGGCAACTTGAGTGGGATCTTCATTAATGGTGGCGATATCAAATACTGGCATCAAATGAAGGTGAGTCATCCCGGCTTCACTGAGCTCTTTGAGGTGATTCACTGGTGCGGTGCCATTTTCTATGAAAGCGAGGTATTTACCGCGGTTTTCAGTTTGAGTACTTTGATCGAGCGCCGAGAAATCACGAACATGCGATTCGTAGATCACCATGTCTGAAAGGCTACCGTCACTTTCTAGTTGTGAGTGTGGTGCGGTAACGGCATCCCAGCCCGCAGGTTTTAGGTCGTCTGATTCTAAGTCAATCGCTTGGCTGTACGTTGAGTTCATAGATAGGCTGACTGAGTAAGGGTCGGTCACTTCATACTCTTCCGCCTGCTGTGTGCGAGGCTGGAATACCTTCATTGCGTAACGGTAGAATTTGCCATCGACCGCGTCTTTTTCTAGCTCGGCACTCCAACTTCCTGACTCTTTGTCTTCTGTTAATTTATGAGTATCGGCTACGGTTTTATCCGCATTGTAGACAACCAAGCTCACTTCTTGCGCGGTAGGTGCCCATAGGCGGAATGTAACTCCGTTGTCACCGTAAATTGGGCCATACTCTAGCTCTGTCGCTTCTTCAGCAAAGATAGCATCCAGTGCGCCAGCATATTGAATTGCAGTTGATGCGCGCAGTTCACCGTAGTTTTCGCCTTGAACATTGTTAGAGGCAAGGGCTATCAGGCTAGATTTTAGAAGCTCGTTTAATGCAACGTTAGGAATTTCAAATGCAGGGTAGTCGGCTAAGTGAGGGAATTTCGCTTTTTGATCTTCGCTTAGTTTCGTTGCTTCAAGTTTGATTGAAGATCCGCTTACAACGCCATTATCATCGACATCGAATTGACCATTTTCTGAGAACATCAGTTGAACAAGATCGGCATTGGCCGCTGAATTCCAAACTAGAGTCTCGTCATCAAGCAAAATCGCGCCAACAGTATCAATACTGAATTCACTTGATGGGCCATCTAGGTTAAATGCCTCAACTCGGCTTGCGTAAGAACGTGTCTTACCCGGCATGTAAGTAACCGATGGGTTATTATCAATATCAGAAATATCTACCTTTAAATCAGCGTTGATCGCTTTATCTTTATTGCCATTGCGGATGATGACATTGAAACATTGTGTCGCATCGTCCGTCACTGGGATGTACCACACCGGACCAAATTCATCGGACTCGCTAGGTACGATGGAAACATCATCCCAACCATCATTGAATCCATCAGGGTCGCCCGCGTTACAGTCTGCGTTGTTCCATAGGTGCAAGTTGTAATTTCCGTAGCCGTTTTTATCAGCGCCTTCTTCTTGGTAATCACCTAGTGGGTCGTAAAATTGAATAGCAAAATGGCCGCTAGATGGGTTTGCAAGCTCGGTAGGTGCTGAGACTTCTTTAAGTTTTACATCAGTACCTGATTGGTCAATACCAATGCTGGTGAGATAAGTGTCGGTGCGAGAGCCTTCAATGACTTTTCCGTCACTGGTGATGCCAAGATTTTGGGTGTTGGTGGCATCCAATGTGACAGAGGCGACTTCGGTATCACCTTGAGAAATAGAGCAGCTTCCTAGTGTACTTGTTTTTGGTAATACCCAGTATGGACCAAATTTATCTTCACCTTTAGCAGCATAGCTATCTTCACCACAAGTAAGACTCCAACCACTATTCAGAGTGAGCGAGCGGGCACTATTCCCTGATGATTTAGCGATGTAGCTGACGAGTACTTCATTCGCTGCGAGCGTTGGCTCTGTTGGCATATCAGTGGGTGAGACAACAATCTTATCGTCTCTATTATCAGTGACAGGATCGGTTGCGCTATTGCTGCTGTCGTTACACGCTATCAGCATGCTGGCAGACAGTATTGGAATGATAGCTTTTGCCATCGGAGACAGAGTAAAGGTTTTCATTATTATTGTTTCCATACATTCGTTATTGAATGCCTGAAATCATAAAATGAGCGACGATCTGCCTAATGTGAGTTGAATATGCAAAGTTAATTTCGCTGAATAATTAATCGATGGTTTATATGGAAATCACAGTTTGTAGGCAAGAACGAACAATTGCTTGGAGTCGAGATCACAGCAAAATAGATAAAGGCGTATTTGAGAGGCGTATATTGTTGGTGAAAGGGTGGAGCAAACAGTCTGTTTTCAGCCTAAATAGTGTGAGTTAGATGAAGCCAATAATTTGCTAAGAAAAATATGGGGTATAGATCTTATATTGAAAAGCTACGAAGTTGCTCAAGAGAAAAACTAGATTAGAATCGACACTTTATGTCTAATTGTCAGGGAAGATAGTATGTATTCAGTCAAGCTCGGTGATGAGTGTATTTGTCCGACTAAGGTTCTATGTATTGGCCGTAATTATTTAGAACACATTCATGAGCTTAACAATGCAATCCCTGATGAAATGGTAGTATTCAATAAACCTTCGACCTCAGTCTCTTCTGTGCTGTCTGCTTTTCATCAAGAGCCGCTTCACTATGAAGGTGAAATCTGCTTTTTGGTTAAAGACGGGAAGTTTCAAGCGGTTGGGCTTGGGTTAGATTTGACCAAGCGTGGCTTGCAATCTCAGCTTAAGGGTAAGGGACTTCCGTGGGAAAGAGCAAAGGCATTCGATGGTTCTGCGGTTTTCAGCCGTTTTATTCCTGTTGCTGGCCTAGACATTAATAGTTTAGAGATTGAACTTTTTATCAACTGTGTCCGAGTTCAGAAAGGCGACGTGAGCCAAATGATCTATTCACCAAGAACGATTCTTAATGAACTAAAAAGTTATACGACTTTGTGTGATGGAGATGTGGTGATGACCGGAACACCGAAAGGCGTTGGCGAGGTGCACCAAGGAGATGTTTTTCTCGCTCGACTTAAGTCAAAAGAGAATACTCTGATTGAAATCGAGTGGGTTGCGCAGTAAATCGCGACAGAATTTTCTTTACTCTCCCCTAGGGGAACCGTTTAACCTCTGATTTATCATATAGTCAGAGGTTTTTTATTTATGGGCTGTTGCAATCAACCTCCTCAAGGAGGAATACCACAATTGGGCTTGTTGGTTAAACTGATCGCGGTAGTGGCGTTCGTGATTTTGCTTATTGCTGCACTGTTTGGCTAAAGCAGTTTCAAGCAAAGGAAAATTAGCATGCTGACAATGGTCGTCATTAATACGTTCTTTGTTTTCCACGCAATCAAAGCAGCAATGATGGCGCCGATTAGATAGGGGTTATTAGGTGCAATCCAAAGCTCTTTTTCTGGCATAAACACAATCGGAGCCCAAATTGCAGTGAGCACGGCAGGGCTTGAGTAGCTGAGTAGTCTTTGCGCTTGAGGGTTGAGTTTTAGTGGTAATTTAGGCTCAAGAAACAAATAGCGACTTAAAAAGACCAACGCAGTCATTGCCAATATAGATAGAATAACCATCATTTTGCTCCTTTTAATGTTTCAGCCAAGTATCCCGCTACCATGCCACCGACACTGGCAATCATAAGGCCAGACTCGATGCCTAAGTGACTCGACAAGACGGAGAGTACCAGAGCGACAAGTACTGAGATTAGTACAGGCGAGCTTTTGATATTGGGGATGACAATCGCAATAAAAGTGGCGGCAACGGCAAACTCCAGTCCAAGCTCATTCATTGCGGGTATATAGCTGCCCGCAACAATACCTACCAGTGTGGCTAAGTTCCAGCAGAGATAAAAGCTCAAACCTGCGCCCAATGCGTACCAGCGATCAAATTGTTTATCTGATTGCTGACCGCAAATAGCGAACAACTCGTCAGTTAACAAAAATCCAAGAGCCAGTCTCCACTTCAGAGGGAGAGGGCTGATTTTACTGCGCATTGAGACGCTGTAGAGTAGGTGGCGTGAGGTAATGAAAAAGGTTGCCAGCAGCATGGTGGCTAAACTCGCCCCTGCTTTGAGCATTCCAGTTGCGACAAGCTGAGCCGAGCCTGCAAACAAAATGGCGGAAAGGGCTTGGCTCTCCCAACTGGTTAAACCGGCTTCAATCGCAAAAGACCCAGCAAGCAACCCCCAAGGAATCACTGCAATACTGAGTGGAATCATCGCAAGTGTGCCTTGAAGGAAGAGTTGTCGACGGTGAGGTTGTGATACTGAATTCAAACTAATAGTGCTCATAGGTGTAGATAGGTCGAGAAAACATAACGATTATTAATCCATGTAATCCTCAAAGAAAATTGTACAAACTTGCGCGTAGCTTGCTTGAGTATATTTACGCTCCAGTGACGAATTGTTTTGGCGTAACACCTAGCGCACGTTTAAAGTGGCGATGAAGATGGCTTTGATCATGAAAGCCGCATTCTTGGGCCACATCTGAAATCTTCATACCTTTACGCAATAACGTCTTCGCAACCCTTAAACGCGCTTGAATTTGATAGGCGTGAGGAGGCAAACCAAACTCTTTTTGGAAGCTACGAGCAAGATAATATGGGCTTAACCCAGCGAGCTTCGAAAGATCTTCAAGGCTCACATCTGCTTGAGGGAAATCATCGAGAAACTCTTTGACCAGAACCAATTGCCTTTGGCTTTTGGTCTCGGGTGTCCAATCTGTGCGTGTTTTACTGTGTCGACTGGCCAGCTTGACTAAAGTGCCGTAGACCAAGGTTTCGCGCAGGAGTCGATTGTCTGATTGCGCAAGGGTATCAAACACTAACCTGAGTTGCTGGGCCATCTCTGGATCGTAGACAACAGGCTCAGGAAAGTACGGGGTTGATTGAGCTACATTGAGCCCTTCCATCATCTGACTAAATTGCTCAGGTAATGGGTACATGGCTTTGTATTCCCAACCACCTTCCGTTGCGGTTTGGCCGTTATGAACTTCGTCCGCATTAACCAAAATAATGCTGTCTTGCGGCGCGATATGATTGCCTCCGGTTCGGTAGAATCGTTGCGCGCCTTTTTCGATCACGCCAATGGTGTAGCCCTCATGGCTATGGCGAGAAAAGTTTTGATTAGTGTATTTCGCATCCAACAGTTCTAGCCCACCAAGTTCATTGGCGAGCTGAAAACGGGCCGACTCTTTTTCTTTGCGAGGTGCCATTGTTCATCCCTGTTGTGGTGTTTTTGCTTAGTCTAGCCTAACGAGCTTTTATTCTTTTGTACAAAATTGCTTTTTAGAGCGAAACCATTCTGAAGATTATTATTCTTTCCCTTATAACTACCGAAAACTCGTTGTGCTGATTTTTGATTGATAAGTTATAGATATTGTATGGATTGAGTTATTATGTTGGTATAAAATCCCGCGCTTTACTGCTTTTGTAAAACGATTAAATACTATGATTGATATTTCTGTGCTGCCGGTGTATTTAACCGCGGTTGTTGCGTTGCTGCTTTTACCTGGTCCTGATATGTTGCTGATTGCAAGCTCGAGCATGAGTTACGGCCGTAAAGTTGGTATTTTTGCCAGCTTAGGGAACGCGACATCAGGGATTATTCTTACCCTATTGGCAGCGTTGGGTGTCTCAGCCTTGATTGCCATGAGCCCAATTGCGCTTAAGGCGCTGCATCTATTAGGTGGTGCATACTTATTGAAAATGGGTTGGGATTGCCTTCGCGCGAGTGCTTCTGATGCTCCTGAATTACAAGGCTCAGGTAAAGTTGCCACGACTTTCTACCAACGTGCGCTTGTGAGTAACTTGCTTAACCCAAAAGCTTTGGTCTTTTTCGTGATGTTTTTGCCACAGTTTGTTTCGAGCAATATCGCGGCATCTTCAGGTGAGCAAATGCTGGCGCTTGGCTTACTACTTAATGTATTAGGTTTGGCGTTCAATTTATTGCTGGTTGGTCTAGTTGGCACACTGGGTAAACCACTACTTGAAAACGCAAAATTTAGAACCTATCAGCATAAATTTATGGGTTTAATCTTTGTCGTTCTAGCGATTTGGATGTTAAGCTCATTCGCAAGCTAAGAGTGATTTTTACGGGTTACATACCCAAGACAAAGGTCAGCGTTGCTGGCCTTTTTTGTATCTGAAAGGAAGGAATCTATGCGCGTTAATTTTATCTTGAATCCACCGAAGAATATCAAAGACAGAATCTACAACGGATTAAAGGCATTCAACCTACAACACTTTCCAGAAGCAGATATTCAGTCACTCGCTTGTATCGCTGAGGATGATGAAGGTCATTTTCTTGGTGGCCTGACCGGGGAGATATTTACCAATACCCTGTTTGTTGAGTTCCTGTGGTTGGACGAAACTAACCGCTCAGCGGGCACAGGTCGTAAACTCATGGAAACGATTGAGCAAGAAGCGAAAAACCATGGGGTGACTCATCTTTACTTGGATACTTATACTTTTCAAGCGCCAGGCTTTTACGCGAAACTGGGTTTTGAAGAAGTTGGCCGTTATACCGGTTTTCCAACCGCTGGCATTGATAAAATCTTCTTACAAAAGAAAATCGACTAGTTCTTACAGTTCACTAACATTAATACCAGCCACTTGCTCATAATAGGCTGGTTTCAGTAGACCGCTTAAGCGAATGATTAAACAACGACATCCGATAAAAACAGCGCGAATTACACTCTTGTTAGTTGGGTGGGTATGCGCGATCTGTTTTATGCAGAATTCGGCGTTTTTCAATGTTTGCGCGTTCAAAACCGCCGCACTGTCTGAACAGACTAAAGTGCTGGCGGCATCTGCTGATGTGCCTGAGAAAGCCGAGCTTGGTGAACAGTGTGACTTAACTGAAAAGCTACTCAGTAGTGCAAAGCTGAACTTAGAGCACCTAATGGTGTTTAGCTTCATTCTACTGTTAGCCATAGTCGCTTGGTTAGCTCAAACGCGTTCTCAGTTCGCTTCTTTTACTGAGCCGATTGTCCCCAAAACCCGTATCCACCTCACCCTTTGTGTTTTCCGAGAGTAACGTAATTTCTATCTGATTGACTTCAGAGGAATACATCTATCTGTTACTTTTTGCTGCGTAGGCTTTTACGCAGTGTTATTTGGAAAATACATGAAAAATATACTGAATTTACGACACTTTAGCGCCACGTTAAGTGTGATGGCGTTAATCTGCTCATTTTTCTCGACCGTAACGTTTGCTGCGAGCGACACAGGTTGGATGACCAATCCTGACCATCCGCCAGTACGAACGCGCTTTGTCTTAACTGGTCAAGCAGACCCTACTAACCAGCTTGTAGAAGGCTATTTGGAAGTTGAGCTGACTAAAGATTGGAAGACGTACTGGCGTAGCCCAGGAGAAGGAGGCATTGCGCCAAGTATTGATTGGGGCGCTTCTGAAAATCTTAAAAGTGTAGATTGGCACTGGCCTTATCCTCAGCAATTTGAACTTTTGGGTATCCATACCCTCGGTTACAAAGGCGATACGGTCATCCCAATGACACTTAATATTGAAGATTGGCAAAAGCCCGTCAATATTGACGCGAAGTTGGTTTTATCGTCGTGTACGACAATTTGTGTTCTGACGGATTACCCCATCAAGCTGAGCTTTACACCTTCAGATCTTTCCATGTCCGAACCCGATCTGTTTAAGTATGCGCAAGCGATAAGCCAAGTACCTAAAGCGTCTCCGCTTATTGAAAAAGCGACGGCAATCTGGGATGAAAATAAGCAGAGGTTAGAGATCTCTCTTGATAAAAAGCTGGGCTGGAATCACCCGGAGTTTATTCTTGATGGCAAAACAGAGCAGAGTAAAGAGTACAGTTACAAACTGATCGATAAGTCGATAAACGGACAATCAGCAACAGCCATCATCGAAGTCTCCAGTTGGCTTGGTGACATTGATTTAACAGGTGAATCGCTATTTGTATCGATAAAAGATGACAACTTCCTAGCAGAGCAAGTGATTGATGTTGAACTCGGCGTGAGCAGCGCAGAGCCTTCGTCAATTATCACTATGCTAGGAATTGCGCTACTTGGCGGGCTTATCCTCAATATCATGCCATGTGTTCTCCCTGTTTTGGGGATGAAACTCAGCAGCGTGATTTCGACTCAAGGTTTAGCACGTCGACAAGTTCGCTGGCAGTTTTTGGCATCTTCCGCTGGGATACTGACATCATTTTGGTTATTAGCTGGCTTTTTGTTGGTGTTAAAGCTGACTGGCAATGCGGTAGGTTGGGGGATTCAGTTCCAAAACCCTTGGTTCATCGGCGTGATGGTGCTAGTCACAGCCTTATTTGGCGCTAATATGTTGGGCTTATTTGAGATTCGACTCTCTTCAGGCACGAATACTTGGCTCGCTTCGAAAGGAGATAACTCTTACGCCGGTCATTTTACACAAGGGATGTTTGCAACCTTGTTGGCCACACCGTGCTCTGCGCCATTTTTGGGAACGGCTGTCGCATTTGCACTAGCGGCATCAAGTTTGGAGCTGTTTGCGATTTTTACTGCGCTGGCGCTTGGGATGGCGCTACCTTGGATTCTTGTTGCGCTGTTTCCTGTGCTTGCCACTATGCTCCCTAAACCAGGGGCGTGGATGAATAAAGTGAAGTACTTGTTTGGTGCGATGATGCTCATCACCAGTAGTTGGTTGCTTTATCTACTAAGCAATCACTTACCGCTGTTTTGGGTATTGCTTGTCGCTTTGATAGGGCTTGTCTGGCTACTTATGAAGATAAAACGAGTTCATGGTGATAAAGCGTTGGCAATTTCCGGTGGTTCGGCTTTGTTTGTGACGACAGGGGTATTTATCCTCGCGAGTATGACGACGCAACACTGGGCGAAGCCACTGCCAGCAGATCTTCTTTGGCAGCCTTTATCAAACCAGTTGATTGAAAACTCGGTGATTCAAGGCAAAACCGTGTTTGTTAATGTAACGGCAGATTGGTGCGTGACATGTAAGGCAAACAAGATAGGTGTGATTCTTCAAGATCCTGTTTATAGCACGCTTCTAGGTGATGATGTTGTGCCCATTCAAGGCGACTGGACACATCCTGATGGGGCGGTGACGGATTATCTGAGAGCCAATGGTCGTTATGGTGTGCCATTTAACATTGTCTATGGTCCAAATGCGCCTCAAGGCATTGCACTTCCGGTTATTTTGACTGAAAACGAAGTGATGGGTGCGATAGAAAAGGCAAAAGGAGAGGGTTAAGTATGGGGATGAAACTACTCCGCTTGAGTAAAGAATTCGTTATTTATCTGTTTATCGCCATTGTGATTGCCTTAGTGGTGGATTGGTATCGAAGTAAAGATATGCCGACAGAGTCCGCTCCTCCATTTGCGGCAACGTTAATGAATGGTGAGCAAGTCGATGTTATCGCTCAAAGCTATGAGTCTCCGGTGATTGTCTATTTCTGGGCGACTTGGTGTGCAGCGTGTAAATTTGTGAGCCCAACGGTTGATTGGATTAGTCAATATTATCCAGTTGTTGCGGTTTCAGGCTCTTCTGGCCCCAATGAGCGCGTTAGCCACTTTCTTGCTCAAAAAGGTTATGACTTTGCCAACATTAACGATCTTGGTGGCGATCTGTTTAGAAAGTGGGGTATCTCAGTGACTCCAACCATTGCCATCATCAAAGATGGTCAAGTAGAAACCATTACAACTGGAATTACCACTCCACCAGGTTTGTTAGTTCGCACTTGGTTGAATCAGTAGGAAAAGAATATGTTTAAGAAAATTACTTTAGTGAGTGCATTGTCATTGGTTATGTTAGCGCCTACTGCATTTGCTGAAACCCAACAACAGAAAATCGATGCGATTGTCGATATGTTGCAAGATAACCCGGAAGTGGTTGATACCTTGCATGAAAGTTTGGCCGCTTATATTGTTCAGCAGCAGCAGTTTAAAGAGGTGGTTGCCAGTAGCCAAAACTACATTAAAAATCCAAACCACACCTTTATGGGGGCAGAGAATCCAGAGCTGACCTTAATTAACGTGACAGACTACAGCTGCCCTTATTGTAAGAAGCTTGATGTGGAACTAGAGAAGCTAGTTAAAGCTTTCCCACAAATTAAAGTGGTTAACCTATATGTGCCTTTAAAAGAGGGAATTTCTGATCTTAACTCTGCATCTTTCGCATTGAATGTTTGGAAAAATGACAAAGAGAAGTATCAAAAGGTGCATGAATTGTTGGTGAAAAAGCCAGGTTCTCACAATCCGATGTCATTGGCGATGGTCGCGAAGAAAACCGGAACAGAGCAATACTTGAAAGCGGATAAAGCCATTGAGCAACAGTTAGCAGAAAACTATGCATTGTTTAATGGTTTTGGGCTTCGAGGTACGCCGGCTCTGATCATTGGTGAAGAAGTGATCCCTGGTTACGTTCCATATGATCAGCTTGAAAAGGTGCTAGAAGAAAAACTCACCCAGTAATTGAGTGAAAGGTTAGATATAAAGAAGCCTCCAATTTAGGAGGCTTCATTTCTATTGGGTGAAGAGTACGGAGTACCTAGAGCGTGTGTTGGTGCTCTGCGATCAGTAGATCCATAGCCAGCTCTGCTTTCTCGTAAGCTTCGCCAAATGTCTCTGTTTCACCAAACGCCTCTACCACCTCGTAGTAGCATTTCAGTTTCGGCTCAGTGCCTGACGGGCGAACAATCACTCTAGCGCCCCCGGAGAGGTGATAAATCAACACATCACTCGCTGGTAAGTCAATGTTTTCGGTGCGGCCATCAGCGTAAGTCTTGGTTAACGCTTTAAGATCTTCAATGCTTTCAACGTTGCGACCCGCGATTTGACTTGGTTGATCTGCACGTAGTTTGTCGCCAATTGGTGGTGCTTTAGGATCTAGTGCCGTACTGTGCTGGGCATTGATGTACATACCATGTTGGCGGTAAATCGTTTCAAGTTGATCCCAAATGGTTTTGCCTTGTGTTTTTAGTTCTGCCGTTAGTTGGGAGAACGCAACCAGAGCAGATAAACCATCTTTATCCCAGACTTTATTACCTACTGTGTAACCTAGCGCTTCTTCGTAAGCAAACAAGAATTGCTTTTCTGGCGTCTGCTTTTGCATCGCAATATTGGTTAACCATTTAAAACCCGTTAAGGTTTGGTAATACTCTGCGCCAAATGCTGCAGCAATCTTACTCAGTAGAGTAGATGACACTATGGTGTTACCAACCAAGTGTTTCGCTGACTCTGTTTTGCTCAGCAAGTAGTGACCAAATAGGGAACCGACTTGGTCACCGGTTAGCATTTGGAACTCACCATCCGCTTTTTTCACTGCCACTGCGAATCGATCTGCATCCGGATCGTTAGCACAGGCAATATCGGCATTATTTGCTTTCGCGAGAGCGACCACCATATCCATTGCGCCAGCTTCCTCTGGGTTCGGGAAGTTGACGGTAGGGAATGCACCATCGGGTTCACGTTGCTCTTTTACACTGTAAACCTTGGTAAAACCTGCGTCGGCGAGTAGGGTCTCTGCCATGTTCGCACCAACGCCATGCATTGCAGTATAAGCAACGCCGACGGCCTCAGGTTGCTGGTGGTTGCCGAGCAAAGCATTACCATTCATTGTGCTGCGATAAGTTTGGTAGTAATCCTCTTTTAGCCAAACCAACAAGCCGTGTTTTTCCGCATCATCCAGGCTCATTAGTGGCACAGGTTTCGCCGCGGCGATGTCTATCTCTTTGGCAATACCAGAGTCATGCGGCGGAATAATTTGCGCACCGTTTTCCCAGTAAACCTTAAAGCCATTGTATTCTGGTGGATTGTGGCTTGCGGTGACCACAACAGCGGCAGCGGTATTAAAGTGATGAACGCCAAAAGCAACGATAGGCGTTGCGGCTACATCATGAGTTAGATAAACCTTGATCCCCAGTGAGGTGAGAACAGACGCAGTGTCATGGGCAAACTGCATGGAATCTGGGCGGCCATCATAGCCTATGATCACACCGCGGTTAGTGGCATCTTTAACTTGTTCGATCAGGTAGTGACCAAGCCCCGTCGCCGTTTCTTGGATCACCAAACGGTTCATTCGATTAGGGCCGCAGCCAACTTTACCACGCAAGCCGGCAGTACCGAACTCTAAGCGCTGGCTAAAGCGGTCTTCTAGCTCTTCAAACTGCTTTTCATCAATTAAATGTTGGAGTTCTTCACGGGTACGTGGATCAGGATCTTTTTCTAACCAATGAGTGACTTGTTCCATCATAGTTTGTCTACCTTTCTAATTCGTTATACCAAGTGTATGACATTTGCCAGAGTATATCTGATAACGATTATCATTTGCGAGTGCGCAATCGCTAAACTACATCGACGCGGTGCAAAATCGCATTAGCACTTTCTTGCACAATCGAAAAACGCCAACTAGTTTTTATTAACATAAATATAACAAAATTAATCAAATTTGCTGTTTATACGGAGTTTTCAAAGCCCACAGACTGGATTGGACTTTTTTGCAACTGAAGTCCGCTAGGGTCTCAAAGCAACCATCACTTGATGGAAAAGGCAGAGGAGAGGTCTTTTGAAAGGATTAAAGGTTACCGTGTGGCGACTGATCAAATGGATGTGTGTTGGCTTTGTTGCTCAACTATGTTCGACATCTTTAGCGATTGCCGAAGAGAACACCTACAACATGACGAAAGGTGTAACGGACATTAGTGGCAAAGTGTATGACTTACACATGCTCATCTTTTATATCTGTTGCGCTATCGCTGTTGTGGTCTTTGGCGCGATGTTCTATTCCATGTACCACCATCGAAAGTCAAAGGGCGCTGTCGCTGCTCACTTCCATGAAAGCACCAAAGTCGAAGTCATCTGGACGGTGATTCCCATCATTATTTTGGTTTTGATGGCTATTCCTGCGACAAAAACCTTGGTGGCGATGGAAGATACCTCTCAGTCGGATCTGACGATCAAAATTACTGGCTCTCAATGGAAGTGGCATTACAGCTACTTCGACGAAGAAGTTGAGTTCTTTAGTTTGCTCGCAACAAGTCAGAAAGCGATCGATGGCATTGAAGAGAAAGGGGCGCACTATCTGCTGGAAGTGGATAACCCACTTGTGCTGCCGATCAATCGCAAAGTTCGTTTTCTTTTAACTTCAGATGATGTGATCCACTCATGGTGGGTGCCTGATTTTGCTGTGAAGAAAGACACCATTCCCGGTTTTATTAATGAAGCGTGGACTCGTATAGATAAACCCGGCGTTTATCGCGGCCAGTGTGCAGAGTTATGTGGTAGAGCCCATGGCTTTATGCCAGTGGTCGTTCATGCGATGGAAGAGGCCGATTACGAACAATGGCTCATGGATAAAAAAGCGGAGATTGCTAAGGCGAAGCAAGAAGCCGCAGCCTCATTAACCGCGACGTTATCGAAACAAGAGCTGATCGAACTAGGTACTCAGGTCTATGTTGATCGATGTGCCGTCTGTCACCAAGCAAATGGTGCAGGTATCCCTGGCGCATTTCCTGCCATTACGGGGAGTAAAATTGCGACAGGTGATATCGCAACGCATATCGATACGATCGTAAATGGTCGACCAGGAACCGCGATGCAGGCATTTGCGAATCAATTAACTGATAAAGAGATCGCCGCTGTGGTGACTTATCAACGAAATGGTTTGGGTAATGATACGGGAGATGTCATTCAAGCATCTGACGTAAACGCATTCAAAGCCGAGCAATCTGGAACATCTGAGGAGGGCCAATGAAAACGTCCAAACCTGAGTTAGCAGAAAACATTAAATCAGCTCCTGCGGCGGACGCAGATTTAAGCCGAGCAAGCAGTGCTACTTTAGTGGATGAGCATGACCATCACGAAGCTCCGCAAGGCATCACAAGATGGCTCTATTCAACCAATCATAAAGATATAGGGACGCTGTACCTTTGGTTTAGTTTTATCATGTTCTTAACCGGTGGTGCGATGGCGATGATCATTCGTGCAGAGCTGTTCCAACCGGGTCTGCAATTGGTTGAGCCGCAGTTTTTTAATCAGATGACCACGGTACACGGCTTAATCATGGTATTTGGTGCCGTGATGCCTGCGTTTACGGGCTTAGCAAATTGGATGATACCTATGATGATAGGTGCTCCTGATATGGCATTGCCACGCATGAACAATTTGAGTTTTTGGATCTTACCTTTTGCCTTTTTGATTCTGATTGCCTCACTGTTTACTGAAGGGGGCGGCCCTGATTTTGGTTGGACTTTCTACGCACCACTCTCAACGACTTATGGCCCAGATAGTACCGCGCTGTTTGTATTCTCAGTTCATATTATGGGTATTAGCTCAATCATGGGGGCGATCAACGTCATTGTAACGATCGTTAATATGCGAGCTCCGGGGATGACGTGGTTCAAGATGCCAATGTTCGTATGGACTTGGCTAATTACAGCGTTTCTGTTGATAGCTGTGATGCCGGTTTTAGCAGGGGCGGTGACCATGATTTTGACCGATAAGTACTTCGGCACGTCATTCTTTGATGCGGCAGGTGGTGGTGATCCTGTGATGTTCCAGCATATCTTCTGGTTCTTCGGTCACCCCGAAGTGTACATCATGATTTTACCTTCTTTCGGTATTGTCTCAGCGATCATTCCCGCGTTCAGTGGTAAGAAGTTATTTGGCTACCATTCAATGGTTTACGCGACATGTAGTATCGCCCTGCTTTCATTCTTAGTTTGGGCACACCACATGTTTACGACCGGTATGCCAGTCTTTGCCGAGCTTTTCTTTATGTACTGTACCATGTTGATTGCGGTGCCGACGGGGGTGAAGGTATTTAACTGGGTTGCCACCATGTGGCGGGGTGCAATGACATTTGAAACGCCCATGTTATTCGCCATTGCGTTTATTATCTTGTTTACTATCGGTGGTTTCTCTGGGCTGATGTTGGCGATTGTACCGGCTGATTTCCAATATCATGATACTTATTTTGTGGTGGCGCACTTCCATTACGTACTGGTATCAGGGGCTGTGTTCTCTATTATGGCGGCGGCCTATTATTGGTTGCCTAAGTGGACAGGGCACATGTACGACCATAAATTGAGCCTCTGGCATTTCTGGTGCTCTGTCATCTCTGTCAATGTACTGTTTTTCCCGATGCACTTTCTCGGGTTAGCCGGTATGCCGCGCCGTATTCCGGATTATGCGATCCAATTTGCCGATGTGAATCAAATCGTCTCCATTGGTGGATTTGCATTTGGTCTTTCGCAGCTTATTTTCTTATGGCTAGTGATCAAATGTATCCGCGGTGGTGAGAAAGCTAAAGCGCGCTCATGGGAAAGAGCAGAAGGCTTAGAGTGGACGGTACCAAGCCCAGCGCCTCATCATACCTTTTCAACGCCACCAAAAGTGGACTAGGGAGGCGTTATGCAGGGAAGCGCGAATCCAAATAGAAAACTGACGCTAAAACTATTGGCGGCAACCGTTGCCATGTTTGGCTTTGGTTTTGCGCTTGTCCCACTTTATGACGTGATGTGTGATGCGTTAGGAATCAACGGAAAAACCAATACAGAGTCTGCGCTACAACCACAAGGTATGGTTCCTGACACATCACGTCTCATACGCGTTGAATTTATGGCCCATCGAAACCAGGGGATCCCTTGGTCTTTTGAACCGAAACAAACATCGATGGACGTTCATCCGGGCCAAGTGATTCAAACGGCCTATTTCGCCCAAAACCTATCAGCTAATGAAATTGTCGGCCAAGCCGTGCCTTCTGTTTCTCCTGGTTTAGGCGCCACTTACTTTAATAAAATCGAATGTTTCTGCTTTAACCAACAACCATTGGCTGGGCAAGGTGAGGCAGAAATGCCTCTGATTTTCTATATCGAGCCAGATATTCCAGACTCAATACATACGCTGACCTTGTCATACACGCTTTACGACATTACTCAAAAAGCGGGTGAAAGCCTTGAAGTTGCGCAGGTGAACATGACGAAAGGTTCGAGCGATCCATTGCAAGGAGCAAAAGAATGAGCTCAAAACATCCCTCATATTATGTACCTGCGCAAAGCAGTTGGCCTATTGTTGGAGCCGTTTCACTATTCTTGATCGCCGTTGGCGCTGGGTTGACGGTGCAGAACATGGCTGAAGGCGGTGATGGCAGTGTGTTTGGTAAGTTGATCTTGCTTAGCGGATTTTTGTTTTTGTTGTACATGTTTGCCGGTTGGTTTAGCAACGTGATTACTGAGTCCATGTCTGGTAAATATTCGGCGCAGATTTCTCGATCATTTCGCCAAGGAATGAGTTGGTTTATTTTCTCAGAAGTGATGTTCTTTGGCGCGTTTTTTGGTGCGTTGTTTTATGCACGTATGATTTCTGTTCCTTGGCTAGGTGGTGCAAGTAATAATTTAATGACCCACGAAGTGCTATGGCCTACTTTTGAGGCATTGTGGCCATTGACATCGACACCAGACGGTACAACCACAGAAGCAATGAGCTGGAAAGGGATACCGCTCATCAATACGCTGCTTTTGCTTACTTCCTCAATTACGTTGCACTTAGCTCATACCGGACTTGAGAAGAATCAACGCATGGCTTTGATTGTGTGGTTAGAAATTACCATCGTGTTAGCTTGCTTCTTCCTTTATTACCAAGGAGTGGAGTATGTACACGCTTATCAAGACCTCGGGTTGACGCTGCAGTCTGGAGTGTATGGCAATACCTTTTTCTTATTGACGGGTTTCCATGGCATGCATGTGTTCTTGGGGACTACGTTTCTGATCGTACTGCTGGCGAGAGTGGCTAAGGATCACTTTACGCCGAAAGATCACTTTGCGTTTCAAGCAGGCAGTTGGTATTGGCACTTTGTTGACGTGGTTTGGTTGTGTTTGTTCGTCTTCGTTTATGTTATTTAGGGCTCAATTAAGCCGCTGCTGGGGCGGCTAATAAGGGCGAACGTTAGGATCAATAAAACCTGTCAGTAGGGCAGCAACCATAAGGACGACGGCTAATGCGGAAAGAAATACACGTCGACCGAGGTAGAAGCTCATAGGTTTGTCTTGTTCGACTTCTTCTTCGTTTTCCTGTGGGCCTTTGACCATTTCAAACATAGCGCGAGCCAAATTGAAGATGATGAATAGTAGCAATACCACGAGTAATAGTTTGAATAGAAATACCATGAGGGTGTCCTTATGTTATCTATTAAAGAGACCAAGATTTTGGCTTGGCTTGTTATTAACTGTGGTTGTGTTTTCGATATTGATCAACTTAGGTTTATGGCAGCTTTCCCGTGGTCATGAGAAAGTGCTGTTAGAGCAAAGCCTTAGCGAGCGAGAATTTTCTGCCAATATTGAGTTAGCAGAATTAGACATCAACCAGTATCGATACCTGACCGGACTACGAGCTACGGCAGAGTTAGAGCCAATTCCTGGCAAGTATTTGCTATTAGACAACCAAACCTATCAAGGCAAAGTTGGCTATCTTGCTCTTCAATTGATGCGTATAGATTCCCAGCAAAGCGTGCTATTTGAGGTCGGTTTTGTGGAAGCGGAAAAGCAGCGCAATCAGTTGCCAAATGTAATTTGGCTAGATGAGCCTGAGCGTTATGAAGTCAGAATCTACCAGCGTTCAGCCAACCCGTTGAGCAATGAACTTCATCTAGAAGCTGGAAAAGTGGGCCGAATCCAAAATTTAAATATCACTGCGCTGGAAGCTGTTTGGCAGCAATCCATTGCCCCTTATGTGGTTCAGCCTCAATTAGAAGGTTGGCGCTATCCTCAACCTTGGCAGCCCATTCCATTGAGTTCAGAAAAACACTATGGCTATGCACTTCAATGGTTTTCGATGGCTTTGGCGTTATTGCTACTCAGCTGTTGGGTGTTATGGCGAGCATTGAGAAAAGGAGATTCCAATGAGTAATTCTGTATTACGAGGTCGAATAATTTTTATCGCTTTGGTCTTGATGTTCGCTCTACCGGCCATTCTTGCCAAGACGATTCTCATCAACGATTGGTATCAATCTGGTGTGACAAATCGTGGCGTCCTTGTTGAGCCGACGGTGAGCTATCAGTCATTGGGCGTTAACAATCCCTATCAAGGTGAGCAATGGCAGCTTGCTTATATGATTCCTGAAAAGTGTGATGATTTTTGTCAGCAACAGATATATCTGTTGGGACAGAGTCACCTAGCGCTTGGTAAGTACCAGCAGCGCGTTTCACCAGTACTGATTGTGTCTAAGGGAAAATACTCTCCCGTAGAGCAAGCGCAAACATTCGATACGATTTTGGTAGATGATGAGTTTGCACCTGTGTTGTCAGAGTCTGAATTTGTGATTGTTGATCCGTTAGGTCAATTAGTGATGCGCTATCCGAAGGTTGAATCGCAAGAACAACTGGTTAGCCAGAGTAAAGATGTGCTCGCTGATCTACGTAAGCTGTTGAAGCTGTCCCGCGTAGGTTAGTTCTTTCGTCATGGAATGATAAAAGAGAGGAGTAGAGTCGATGAAAACGATCAATTTAGTGCGGCTTAGCTTAGTGTTAACCCTTGTCGTGATTATGCTTGGCGCCTATACGCGTTTAGCCGATGCGGGTTTAGGTTGTCCGGATTGGCCGGGATGTTATGGTCAACTCACTGTGCCAAATGAAAAACATGAAATCGCATTGGCTCAAGCTTTGTACCCATCATTGACGGTTGAAGCTAATAAAGCTTGGCTTGAGATGATTCATCGTTATTTTGCAGGCACATTAGGCATTGCTGTGTTTGTGATTACTTTCCGTTGTTTAAAAGAGAAAAGCTTGTCATATGGCTTACCTATAACACTCTCATTAGTGATTGTTTTCCAGGCATTACTTGGCATGTGGACGGTCACCATGATGCTGATGCCTATTGTGGTCATGGGGCATTTGCTGGGTGGATTTACGCTGTTTTGTCTGTTAAATGTGCTCTATTGGCGGCTCAAAGATCGAGAAGAGGTTGAACCTCAAAGCATATCGACATCGTGGGCTTTGAAGGTGCTCTCTATGGCAACATTAATCGTAGTGATATTGCAAATTGCTTTGGGCGGTTGGACATCATCAAACTATGCTGCCCTAATGTGTACAAGTTTACCCGTTTGCCAAGGTGACTGGATGAGTTACCTCGATTTCGCTACCGCTTTTCAATTGATTCAACCTGCGCAAGAGAGCTATGAATTTGGCACGTTAGATTATGGTGCAAGGATGACGATTCATGTCACTCACCGTTTTGGTGCTGTCGCAGTGACGTTATTTGTATTAACGCTGATCTATCAATTATTCGGTCAAAATCGTCCTCGTTTCACAGCTGCGGCATTGAAAGTCAGTGCCTTACTGCTATTGCAGCTCATGTTAGGAGTGAGCAATGTGCTGTTTAGTCTTCCGCTTGTAATTGCTGTCGCACACAATGTCGTCGCAGCGCTGCTTCTCGTTTCTATTCTACATGTTAATTACCTATTGCTAACCAGCGCTAATCAAAGCCGAACAGTAAATGATCTATTAGATAAGGAGAGCCTACGATGAGTAAAACGCTAAGCTATGCTGCAACCCCAGATAGATCCGTTTGGCGTGTATATCTGACGCTAACCAAACCCAAAGTGGTGGCGCTTATGTTGCTTACCGCTTTGGTGGGTATGTGTTTGGCTGTTCCTGGCTCACTACCGGTTCAACAAACGGTATTGGGATTACTAGGGATCGGTTTGATGGCGGGATCGGCCGCTGCATTCAATCATCTTATTGATCGACGTATCGACGCGATAATGGCGAGAACTTATAAACGCCCATTACCATCAGGCAATATCAATGCAGTTAATGTATTCGTGTTTGCGAGCGCAATTGGTGTACTTGGTTTTGTGGTGCTCTATGCATGGGTTAATTCGCTAACGGCTTGGCTCACCTTTGCAAGTTTGCTTGGCTATGCAGTCATCTACACCATGTACCTAAAAAGGGCGACACCGCAAAATATTGTGATTGCGGGAATAGCGGGTGCAATGCCGCCGCTTCTTGGTTGGACTTCTGTTACTGGAGAGCTTCACGCCAACGCTTGGTTACTCGTCATGATCATCTTCATTTGGACGCCTCCTCATTTTTGGGCGCTGGCCATACATCGAAAAGAGGATTACGCCAAAGCAGATATTCCAATGCTGCCAGTCACGCATGGCACTGAATACACCAAAACGTCAATATTGCTGTATACCGTTTTACTGGGTTTAGTTTGTTTGATGCCCGCGCTGGTGGGTATGAGCGGTGCTGTTTATTGGATCGGTTCGATTGCTCTAAGTTTAGGATTTATCGGCTATGCGTGGAAGTTAAAGTACAACCCAGATGAGAAAACGGCCATAGAGACTTTTAAGTTTTCCATCTATCATTTAATGGCGCTGTTTGTTCTACTACTTATTGACCATTATTTAACCTAGGCGACTTTTAACTGACATCGACATGGGTTAATCTTTGCGGCCCTTAGGAGTTTAGTTGATGTCTATGTTGTCTGTATCTGATTTGTTTAGTAAAAGACTATTGTTGTTAGTGAGCTTGGTTGTTATTGGTGGTGGCGCTTCACTCGCTAAGTCGTTTGATATTCATGGACAGATTATAATTGGGCTTGAGCATATGGTGGGCGGTGATTGGGCGATGCATCTTATCGTCGCGACAACGTTAGGCTTTTTTGCTTCATGGGCGACACCGAAAAGCTATTATCAATACTCTTCTATCCCTTTTTCTCCTTGGGTGGGGTTACTGCTTGTTGCCGTGAGTATTGATGAGTTCTCTCAAATGTACTTACCCCTACGACAATTCTCTTGGACTGACTTAGGTATTAATTTATCTGGCGTTTTGATGGGCAGCGTCGTCTATATGTTTTACATCAGCTGCCGTTACCCAAGTTATTTGCGTTGATGGCGTAAGGTGTTGAGTTCGAGTCTTTTGAAAAATAGCGATAAGAGCAGACAAATCGCTAAGTAGATGAAGCCGACCAGTAACCAAATCTCGAAAATTAGCCCTGATGAGTTGGCGATCTCCGTGCCTACGAATGTCATTTCTTGTATTGAAATCAACGAGACAATCGATGTGTCTTTCACTAAGGATATAGCCTGTCCTGCTAAAGCGGGTGTGATGGTAATCAATACTTGCGGTGCGATGATATAACGATATTTAACCCAAGTTGAAAGCCCGAGCGAATCTGCGGCTTCCCATTGTCCCTTCGTAATATTCGCTAGTCCTGAGCGGACAATTTCAGCGACGTACGCAGAAGAGAGAATACCGATACAAAGAACCCCTGAAACTAAGTTTTCCCAGAGCGTAGCAGGGCCAAACAAAAATGCTTGTAACGCATTGATATCGCCGGAATGACCTCGGAGTAATTCAGATAAACCAAGCAATGGAATCAATTGGTTTGAGATAAAAAAGTAGAAGATGAAAACGAATACAAGTGGTGGAATGTTCCGCACCAGCTGAATGAATGCGTTAATTGGCGCTTTGATTAGCTTCAGTCTAGATTGTCGCGCAACGCCCAAAGCGGTCCCGAGGGTAAATGCCAGAAGCATTCCCCAAACACTCAAACGAAGTGTGGCAATTAAACCCTGAAAAAAATAAGGGAGTGAGCCATCAGCACGAGAAGTAAAGACAAGTGATAGTGCATCACCCCAGCGCCAGTGATAATTGACGCCGATTGATGAGCGGTAATAAAGCCAACAGCCCACAAGGGCAATGATCACAAGAAGAATCCCATCCAACTTATTAAGTCGTAACTTGCTTTTGGGCGCTTCCATATATTCAGCTGTGTCTGTTTTGCTCACTTTAATACCGCTATACATTCGTTCTAATTTTTGAAGGGCTATTGTCTTATGTTATTGACCAGTAGCAACCTGACTCTGCCAATCTAGAGTAGAGAACCAGTACTCATAACGCTCACTTAACCAGCCATCATCGGTTCTTGCTTGGATCCAATTATCGAAGAAAGCTTGCTTGTCCGACTCACCTAAACGCACAGCAAAAGCTTCGTTACCTTTTGAAAGGCGCTCTGTGAATGGTATAAACAGTTTGTCGCTATTTTTTACCGCTTCATGCTCTGGTTTTGGGCTTGATGCAATCACCGCGTGCGCATTGCCATTGATAACTTCTTGGAAGGCTTGAGCATCGTCGTCAAACTGAAGAATTTTCGCTTTCGGGAAGGTTTCACGTGCTACCTGAACCGTAAAAGCGCCACGGCGTGCTGCAATTTTCACACGACGCGAATTGAAGTCGCTAAACTCTGAAAAGCCATCAGCTAACTCACGGTTTGCCGCAACTTGAACGCCTGAGTGGGAGTATGGAGTAGTGAAAAGTACACTTTTTGAACGCTCAGGGGTGACGCTCATTCCACCAATGATGACATCAAACTTTTGGGCTAGTAGAGCTGGAATAATACCATCCCACGCAGTCGGTACAAATTCGACTTTCCAACCAGAGTCGGCAGCCAGACGTTTGGCAACGTCTATTTCGAAGCCGATCAGTTCGCCCTGAGTATTTCGCATTGCCCATGGTACAAAAGTAGACATGCCAACACGCAGCGTTCCTCGGTCATTGATTTTATCAAGATTGGGAGTATCTGCCGCTAAACTAGGTAGAGCGATCGCCAAGCCAAGTAGAGCCGTAATAGCCCCTTTGAATCGTTTGGCAGACAGTAATTTTCGTCCTAAGTGATACATAGTGGTTCCTTTTTATTGTGTACGCCAACTTGCGCCTAGTCGATGTTCAAGCAAAGCCGACAAGGCAGATAGAGAAAGTGTTAGTAGCAAATATATCCCAGCGACGGTAAACCATATTTCAAATGGCATGGCAGTCTCAGAAACGATATTCCGTCCCTCTGTGGTGAGGTCAAAAATCGCCATGACAGAAACAATGGATGAGTTCTTTACAAGCGATATTACTTCATTGGTTAAAGCAGGTAACGTTCGCTGTAACAACTGGGGAATGATCACATCGTAATAGGTATGAAAAGGGCTTAACCCTAAAGATTTCGCCGCTTCGAATTGACCTTTAGAAATACTGTTGAGACCGCCTCTGAGGATTTCAGCCGTGTAAGCGCCTTGAAAAAGAGATAAAGCAAGCACTGCGGTAGAAAAGCGGTCTAAGCCGATGACTGGACCAAACACAAAATAGAGCAGGTAGATTTGTACCAACAAGGGCGTATTTCGAATCAGTTCAATATAGCCAGTGGCGACAGCGCGCCCAACCACCGAATCAGAAAGCTTCAGCATGGCTGTTCCTAATCCAATGACTAAGGTAAACAATAAACTGATGGCGGATATCTTAATAGTGACAAATAGCCCGTCAATTAGCTCTGCAGGCCACCATTCACCATCTTCGTAAAACGCAATGTAATCGGGCACACGATCCCATTGCCATTGGTAGCCCATTGACTGAGCACCAGATTCAAGTAGCCACCATAAACCTAAGCCGAGTAAGGTTATCTGAAGTAGGGCTGAAAAAACAGGTTTAAGAATTTTGAGCATTTCTAATGGCTAAGTATCTGGTTTAAAAACTGTTGAGTACGAGGATGTTGAGGTGCAGAAAATATCTGCTCAGGAGTCGCCATCTCTAATACTTCGCCTTGATCCATAAAGATCACTCGGTGGGCTACTTTTCTTGCAAAGCCCATTTCATGGGTCACACACATCATAGTGATACCATCGCTGGCAAGATCGACCATCACATCTAACACTTCTTGTATTGTTTCGGGATCAAGTGCTGACGTTGGTTCATCAAATAACAAAATTTCTGGCTCCATGCACAATGAACGTGCGATGGCGACACGCTGCTGCTGTCCTCCAGAGAGTTGAATCGGGTATTTGCTCGCTTGTTCGCTGATGTTTACTCGCTGTAGATAGTGCATTGCTCGATCTGTTGCTTCTTGCTTTGACAGTTTTAAGGTTCGAATTGGCGCAAGGGTAAGATTCTCTAACACCGTCAAATGAGGAAAAAGGTTGAAGTGCTGAAAGACCATGCCGACTTTACCTGCTGGCGTATCAACGATGGGCTGATTAAGGACAGATATTTCTCCTTGCGAGATGGATTCCAGTCCATTCACCGTGCGAATGAGTGTGGATTTGCCAGAGCCAGAAGGTCCACAAATAACTAGAATTTCACCTTTGTTAACCGTGAGGTTGATATTTTTTAAGGCTTGGAAGTTTCCATACCATTTGTTGACGTTTGTAAAATCGATGGCGTTCATGCCGGAGCTGCTTTCTTTTTTATATTGCTACTACCATAGCAATATCATAGAGATATTGCATCCTGTGTAGGGTTCTTCTTCACTTCTAGGAAGGGATATTTGCCGGAAAAATTGGGTGTAATGTAATTTTTACAGATCTTGTAAAATGTAAAATAACAAGAAATATTGCCTTTTGATGCAAATAGTGGTTGCAAGCATCGTTTTTGATAGATAAGTTACAAGGAACAGGAATAACAACGTTGAGCATTTATGCACCAACTTATTGGGTGCTGGCGCTCAAGCCAAGAAAATAGGAAGTAGTAGCAATGTTCCAGACAGATGATGTTCGAATCAGCAAAGTAAAAGAATTATTACCACCAGTTGCAGTTTTAGAGAAGTTTCCAGCAACAGAAACGGCTTCTTCGACGACATTTCGTTCTCGTGAAGCTATTTCAAATATCCTAAAAGGCGAAGATGATCGCTTACTTGTGATTGTCGGCCCTTGTTCGATTCACGATACTGAGGCGGCGATTGAATACGGTAAGCGTCTTAAAACGCTGCGTGATGAGTTAGGCGATCGCCTTGAAGTGGTTATGCGCGTTTATTTTGAAAAGCCACGTACTACGGTTGGTTGGAAAGGTCTAATTAACGACCCTTACCTAAACGACACCTTCAAAATCAATGATGGTCTTCGTATGGGCCGCAAGCTACTGCTTGATCTGACAGACATGGGTTTGCCAACGGCAAGTGAATTCCTTGACATGATTACACCGCAATATGTGGCAGATCTTATTAGCTGGGGTGCTATCGGCGCACGTACGACAGAGTCACAAGTACACCGCGAACTTGCTTCTGGTATCTCGTGCCCTGTTGGTTTCAAAAATGGTACAGACGGCAACATCAAAATTGCATCAGATGCGATCCGCAGTGCGAGTGCCTCACACCATTTCTTGTCCGTTACTAAGTATGGTCACTCTGCGATTGTTGAAACGGCGGGTAACCCTGACTGTCACATCATTCTTCGTGGTGGTAAAGAGCCTAACTATAGCGCGGAGCATGTTGGCGCGATTAAGAGTAAGCTAGAAGCATCAGGTCTACCACAGAAAGTCATGATTGATTTCAGCCATGCAAACAGCTCTAAACAGTACCAGCGTCAAATGGTCGTAACAGAAGACGTTGCTGGCCAAATTGCAGGCGGTGAAGATGCTATCTTCGGTGTAATGATTGAATCGCATCTTGTTGAAGGTCGTCAGGATCTGGTTGATGGTGAAGCGCCTACATACGGTCAGTCGATTACCGATGCATGTATCGGCTGGGATGATACTGAGAAAGTACTTCGTCAATTGGCGGAAGCAGTGCAAGCTCGTCGCAACAACAAGTAAATTGTTCTCTAATAGAAAAAGCTCCTTATTGGAGCTTTTTTTGTTTTGTTGGAGAGTTTATTTGCCAACGAATGCAACTACAACCTTGTCATCAGCCAATTGGCGTGAGAAGACGTAAGCAGATTCATTGTTAAGCACTTGGTGATGACCGGCACCAATTGCAGGATGGCGCTGTCTAAATTGCCCTAGTACTTGCCAGTGATCGAGCAACGTTCTACGCTCTGAATCAAGCTTCCAGTTCATATCAGAACGCGTGCCTTGATGAAAGTCATCGGCGTAAGGACCAAGTTCTCGTGCTATCTCATCCCCGTAGTACACTTGAATCGCCCCTGGGCTGAGTAGTAGAGCACTTGCCGCATCACGTTGCATTTCCATTGATTTGAATCGATCAAAAAATAGCTCTGTATCGTGTGATGACATGTAACTGACGGGCGTAAAATCCGGTGTTTCCTGCATCGAATCGGCATAGTTCTGATAGGTATCTTGCATTTGGCTTAAACATGCCGCGCCTTTATCAAGCTTTTTCTGCATATCAAAATTGATTAGCGCATCGAAGCCGTCATCGACATAAGGAGAGCGGTAAGCAGAATGCCCCCAAACCTCGCCCATCATCCAAAATGGTTCGCCTTGTTGGCCATTGCTTTCTCGCCATTGACTTAGGCTGTCACTTGCTGATTCTTTCAAGCGTTTCCAGACTTCGCCCTCGACATGCTTAACGGTATCAACTCGGAAGCCGTCGATGCCAAAACGTTTGACCCAATCCGCTTGCCATTCAATGAGATAATCCGCGACGGTATAGTTCTCTTTTGATACCACTCTTGTGCCAGGGTTGTTAAGTAGCCATTTCGGCGGCGTCACTTTTTTATCGGATTCGGTTAAAAAGTCAGGCAAACCAGCAAGTGTCATAGTGATGTCGCTAGAGCCCGGTTTTGCATAGCCTGGCAAGCCTGAACGGACCCAATCTGCGCCCCACCAATCTCTCCATTGCTGCGACTGATAATCTATCGCTTGATGGTAACTGTGCCAGGTTTCTCCAGTTTTTGGAGCCCAGTGAGCCCATTGTTCAGGTAATGTTTTGTTATCGACGACTTGAATGTTATCGAACTGTAGATCGGCTAAGGTCGAGTAACCAGAGTGGTTGATAACCGCATCGAGAAAGATCTTGATACCGCGCTTGTGAGCCTCAGATACTAGCTTTTTCAAGTCTTCATCATCGCCAAAGTTTTGGTCGATTTTGGTGAAGTCACGAGTCCAATATCCATGATACGCGTAGAATGGGAAGCTACCTTTTTCGCCCCCTCCGACAAAGCCGTGGACTTGCTCAACAATCGGTGAAAGCCAAATGACGTCAGTACCCAAGCTCTGAATATAGTCGAGCTTCTCTATTACACCTTTAAGGTCACCACCGTGAAAGGTTCCTACCTCTTGTTTACCATCTTTTTGTCTGCCATAGCTTAGGTCGTTACTCGGATCGCCGTTTTTGAATCGGTCAACCATGACGAAATAGATGTTGGCGTTGCTGTAATTAAAAGGCTGTGACTGTTGCTCGGCTTTTGCGGGCTCTAACAGGATAAGCCCTCCGCTGTCTTTCGCTGGCGTAAGGCTAACTTTGCCTTCTTTCACTATCACCATTTGGTGTGAGTATGCTTCTCTCAACTGTGTTCCATCAGGGAAGCTATTGCCAAGGTTCAGGGTGACGTCACCACCTGTATAAGCTTCACATTGGACGTTTGGAATAGGGCGCTTAAATACGGTTTTAGTGCTTTTCTTCGCTTCTCTAGCAATTGAAATCGTTTGGTTATCTGCATTGAAAGCAAATGAGTAGTCCCCAGCAAAGCGAACATTAAGGTCAAGTAAGGTTTCGGAACCACAGTTTAGAAACAGCGGCTTTCTGAATTTAACTTTTTGGCCTTCTGGTGCGGAGCAATTTCCTTCGAGATCGCTGATTTTTATTTGATATTTTTGTTTTGTCATCGGGACGACAACGGGCTCCTCAGTATTGAGAGGAAAGTTTCTGCTGGTCGTTGTCGTGGAAATGGAAAGAGTGGGTTGAGCGCTAACGAAGGTGCTCGTCAGTATTAGACCCAGGGCGATGGTAAGGTTCGAATGTTTCACGCTTCATCCTTGTTGTTATGAATTTTTATTGATCATAAAGGGAAGCGAATGGGTCGACATCATTCTCCACATCTACGCCCTAAAGCGTGCAGTGGGTCACATACAAAATAAAGTGAGTCACTGATAAGTAATTTATCGGTCTGTCGTGTTGTAAGTTTTTTATGGTGTGATATTCTATTTTTCGTAATGGTTCTCAGCGTAACGGATTACGCACTTCAGGCTTTAAATTGATTCGGGCGGTTTGCCCGATTTTTTTACCTGAATTATTCGGACATATCTTATTCACTCTCCCAGCGCGGTATTGGCTTAGAAGCAAGCAAAGCACTGTGCGTCATATTGTAAAACTCCACTAACTCTTTTGGTTGAATTGGCCTTGCATAATAGAAGCCTTGTATATATTTAACCCCAAGCATTTTTAGTATTTCGATTTGATGTTCAGTCTCTACGCCCTCCGCAATAATTTTCATGTTAAGTTCGGTGGCAAGCTGGATCATGGATTTTAATACAGGGGTGATATCCGTTTCTGGGTGAAGGCTTTTAATAAAAACTTGATCGATTTTTACTACGTCAAAATTAATCAATCTAATTAGATTTAGACCTGAGTACCCGGTTCCAAAGTCATCCATCGCGATATCAAAACCTAAAGATTGAATCATGTTTAAATGAAGCAAAGCGGTATCCAATTGCTCAGCACTTAAATCTACGTTTTCAGTGAGTTCCAGTAAGATAGAGTTAACAAAATGAGGGTAACGTTTGGCGTAGTTTTCTAGATAGAGAACAAACTCAGGCTCGACAATCTGGTAGCGGCTGACATTGATACTGATATAACTCGATTTCGAGTATTCTGGGTTGTGCTTTAAGAAACGAGTAACCTCTTTTAAGGCATATCGCGTTATTAAATTAATGACTCCCAACTTCTCGGCTAATGGAATAAATTGTTCAGGAGATATTTGGCCTTGGGTGGGATGGTTCCAACGTACGAGCGCTTCACTTCCAACCACTTTACGTGTGTTGATATCAACAATGGGTTGTAAAAATAGCTCTATTTGCTCCTGACGAATAGCATTTACTAGCGAATGTTCAATCGACCTTTTTGCCAAGGTTTGGTAGCGAAGTATCAGATAGATGAGCGACAGAACCAAAGCAATCGAAATTGTTTCACCAATATGTTTTAAGTAGTGGTATTGGTAGGACTCGCTAGTCAGGAAAATCGTTATCGTAAATGGATAAAGGTGAGACGAAAAACTGTATAGATTTTTCTTTTGTAGGTCTTGATTGTGATTACTCTGAATCACTTCGTTAAGAACTTGAATTTGATAGCCAAATTTCTGTTCTTCAAATTGTGGTGACACCAGTTCTAAAAACTGCTGAGGGTGCAGTAGGGCATTAATGCCAGTGTGTTTATCTCTGGAAGAGTAGATAAAAAATGTCTTGAACTTGCTTTTAGATTTCATCAAGGAAATGGTTATATGCTTGGGTGATGCTTCAATTCTTTGCAGTGTTGAGTTAAACAACCTGATGCTTGTACGCCCTTCGTTACTCGTGCAGTAAACCACCCCATCTTTGTAGAGCCCTATCTCTTTTATCATTCGAGAATTAAAAACTTTTGAGCGTAGTTCGAGCTTGTCTTGCTGGCTGCAATCTTCCCCTACTGATTGCTGCAAGATTTGTAGTTTGCCTGCGACATCATCGATGTAAATCTCGAGCTCTTTAATCGAGTTCTTACCATCGCTAAGTACATGTTGGCGAAGCTGATGGTGATTGAAGGCTGCGGCTAATAGAAAAACACAAGCGAAAATCCCGCCGATTGGAATAAGCACAGGAAAGTGATGACCAACCGTGTTTAGCCATTTGCGAATGTTAGAAATCGGTTGTTTCATACGTTGTATCTTTGTTACCTAGTTTTGAACACTATAGGGGTATATTCGAAAAAGATATGTGTCAAATTAGTATGATACGAATACAATCACGAATATGAGTATAATTTGCACTCTTAAATCTCACTTTTGATACAAAAAGCTCGTTATGAGTTTTTTGTTATTAACTCAATGGGTTAGCCGAAGTCTAACTTTATCATCACGTTCTATACTAATAGAGGCACTTTGTTGTGATGTTTTGTGCCTCAAAATGGTCGCAATAAATTATAAATTTGTTACCTTTGACTGATAATTTTAAAAAATAATAGAAGTCGCTTGCTTGTATTGAGACAGCATCATGACAAGTTTCAGGGGGAGAGTTATGGACGTTGAGATTTTGCGTCAAGTCGCAGATATTAAACAAGTTACCGGGGATGTGGTTATTGTAGCGCCAGATGGAAAGGCGCGAAAAGCTCAAGTTGGAGACGTGGTTCTCCCAAATGAGATAATCCTTACGTCTAAAGGTGCGTCCATCGTTCTCAATACAATCAGCTTTGAAGAGAACTGTGTGGCTTGTCAGAATGACTCAAATGGGTGGACGGCTGCGGATATCTCTGGTGATGTTGCATTAGATCTCGACCAATTGAATGGTGAGACTCTTAGCGCAATTGATATTGATGCGATTCAAGAGGCCATTCTTGCTGGCGCCGACCCAACACAAATTCTAGAAGCTACTGCGGCTGGTGGAGTTGGTGGCTCTGCCAATGCGGGCTTTGTCACCATTGATTATAACGGTGCTGAAGTTTTAGCTAGTACTTTCTTTGAGACTCAAGGGCTTGAATCCAACAATCAGGATGAAGACGATCCAGAATTACGAAGCATTGTCTTTGCTGCTGGAGGTGAAAGTGTTTCAGAAGTATTAGTGGAAGGTTCCCTCTCTCAAGGTACTTACCCGCAATCTATCTCTTCTTCGGTGATTATCTTCGCTGGCGATTTACCTCTAGATCCAGCTACATTTGAGCCAACGCCTGAATCTTTGTTTGCGCTTATCAATGAGCTAAACAGTGATATTACATCGGAAGGAAATCCCGTTTCTTTCAGTTATGACGCTGCTCAAAATGCCATCGTTGGTCTGCTTGGCGGAAATGAAGTCCTTAAAATTGATATTGATACTTCCAATATCGGCAAAGATGTGAGCTTGGAGTTAACAACTACCATATCTCAACCTATTGACCATGTTCCTAGTGTCGGAAGTGGGCTTGTTGCAATCGATAATGATCAAATAACCGTTTCGTTTGAGATTACGGGAAATGATTCTGGTGGTAACCCTATTCAGTTACCAATTTCTGCACAAGTTGGTATTGGTGATGGTGAAAACCCAGTAATTGATAACATTGCGACGACAACTGTCAGTGAATCTAAATTGGTTGATGGCTCAACGCCTATCAGTGGTGATGTTTTTGCTAAAGGGCAAATTGAATACAGTGAAGGTGGCGATCGGATCACTCGCTTCTATTTAGATGTCAATGAATTCAATTCATCGAATACGATTCGTTCTAATAACCTTGAAATAGAGCTTCGCGAGGAGCCCGCTGATTCAGGGCGCTATGTCGGTTTTACGACTGATTCTAATGGAACTGAGACTGAGGTCTTTACGCTTGCATTCGATCTGAGCAATAAAGGTGAATACACATTTACCCTTATTGAGGCGATAGATCACCCGGACGCGAGTGGAAACAACGAGTTGAGTTTCCTCTTACCTGTCTACGCGATAGACCATGACAACGATAGTTCAGTGATTAAAAACTTAGTTGTTACTGTCGGCGATGATGTTCAGCTAATGCAAGATAGTGCATGGACCATCACTGAGCCAAATACGGGCGATAACCCAACCACGGCCACCATTGATGTGATGCCAGCGCAAAGTGCCGATGGCGCGCTCATTACCGAATTCAAATTTGGTGATGAAGCTGTGCAGCAGCTCGACCCTAGTGTGGTGGGTGAGCAGAAGTTCGATTACCTTGAGGGTACGCTCTACATCACCACCCAAGGTGAGATGCGCTTTGAGCCGAACCGTGACCTTGACCATGAGAGCGGTGACATCGTTAAATCGATTGTGGTGACCTCGGGCGACTTCGACAAAGACTCCGTTTCTGCCACTGTGACCTTGACCATTCAAGATGGCCAAGACCCGGTTATTGATGTGGTGCCGCCAGTGAGCTTGTCTGAATCTCAGTTGGTCGATGGTTCAACGCCATCGGGCAGTGCAGTGGAAGCGACAGGCACCATTAGCTACACCGAAGGCAGTGACAACCTGAGCCACTTCCGCCTAGAGCCAAGCGAGTTCAACAGTGATGATTCCCTCACATCGAACGGTCTTGTTGTTGAGCTGCGTGAAGAGCCGGCCGACTCTGGCCACTACATTGGATTCACTACGTCGAACGGCGTTGAAACTACCGTCTTTACTCTGAGCTTTGATAGCACCAACAAAGGCGATTACACCTTTACTCTGATTGAAGCGCTCGACCACGCTAACGCCGATGGTAACAACGATTTAAGCTTCGAGCTGCCAGTCTACATGGTGGATACCGACGGTGATAATTCTGCCAAAGCGCCACTAAACGTCACCATCACCGATGATGTTCAGTTGATGCAAGATGGCGCGTGGACCATCACAGAGCCAAATACGGGTGATAACCCGACCACGGCCACCATTGATGTGATGCCAGCGCAAAGTGCCGATGGCGCTTTAATTACCGAATTCAAGTTTGGTGATGAAGCGGTGCAGCAGCTTGACCCAAGCGTGTCGGGTGAGCAGAAGTTCGATTACCTTGAGGGCACACTCTACATCACCACTCAAGGTGAGATGCGCTTTGAGCCGAACCGTGACCTTGACCATGAGAGCGGTGACATCGTTAAATCGATTGTGGTGACCTCGGGTGATTTTGATAAAGATACCGTCTCGGCCACTGTCACGTTGACCATTCAAGATGGTGACACTCCGGTTATTGATGTGGTGCCGCCAGTAAGCTTATCGGAGGCGAACCTAGCTGATGGTTCAACTTCATCAGGCAGTGCAGTGGAAGCGACAGGCACCATCAGTTACACCGAAGGCAGCGACAACCTGAGTCACTTCCGCCTAGAGCCAAGCGAGTTCAATAGTGATGATTCACTTAAATCGAACGGCCTCGTAGTTGAGCTTCGTGAAGAGCCGGCTGACTCTGGACACTACATTGGTTTCACCACGTCGAATGGCGTCGAAACCACCGTATTTACGCTCGATTTTGATAGCACCAACAAAGGTGATTACACCTTTACTCTGATTGAAGCTCTCGACCACGCCAATGCTGATGGCAATAACGATTTAAGCTTCGAGCTGCCGGTCTACATGGTGGATACCGACGGTGATAACTCTGCGAAAGCGCCGCTGAACGTGACCATTACAGACGATGTTCAGCTAATGCAAGATGGCGCATGGACCATCACTGAGCCAAACACGGGTGACAATCCAACTACTGCCACTATTGATGTGATGCCAGCGCAAAGTGCCGATGGTGCGCTCATTACCGAGTTCAAGTTTGGCGATGAAGCCGTGCAGCAGCTGGACCCTAGTGTAGTTGGTGAGCAAAAATTCGATTACGATGAAGGGACGCTTTATATCACCACCCAAGGTGAGATGCGCTTTGAACCAAACCGCGACCTAGACCACGAAAGCGGTGACATCGTTAAATCGATTGTCGTCACCTCGGGCGACTTCGACAAAGATTCTGTCTCTGCGACAGTAACCTTGACCATTCAAGATGGCCAAGCTCCGGTTATTGATGTGGTGCCGCCAGTGAGCTTATCGGAGGCGAATCTAGCTGATGGTTCAACGCCATCAGGCAGTGCAGTGGAAGCGACAGGCACCATTAGCTACACCGAAGGCAGTGACAACCTGAGCCACTTCCGCTTAGAGCCAAGCGAGTTCAACAGTGATGATTCCCTCACATCGAACGGTCTTGTTGTTGAGCTGCGTGAAGAGCCAGCGGACTCTGGACACTACATTGGTTTCACCACGTCGAATGGCGTCGAAACCACTGTCTTTACGCTCGATTTTGATAGTACTAACAAAGCAGATTACACCTTTACCCTGATTGAAGCACTCGACCATGCGAATGCGGATGGCAACAACGATTTAAGCTTTGAGCTGCCGGTCTACATGGTGGATACCGACGGTGATAATTCTGCCAAAGCGCCACTAAACGTCACCATCACCGATGATGTTCAGTTGATGCAAGATGGCGCGTGGACCATCACAGAGCCAAATACGGGTGATAACCCGACCACGGCCACCATTGATGTGATGCCAGCGCAAAGTGCCGATGGCGCTTTAATTACCGAATTCAAGTTTGGTGATGAAGCGGTGCAGCAGCTTGACCCAAGCGTGTCGGGTGAGCAGAAGTTCGATTACCTTGAGGGCACACTCTACATCACCACTCAAGGTGAGATGCGCTTTGAGCCGAACCGTGACCTTGACCATGAGAGCGGTGACATCGTTAAATCGATTGTGGTGACCTCGGGTGATTTTGATAAAGATACCGTCTCGGCCACTGTCACGTTGACCATTCAAGATGGTGACACTCCGGTTATTGATGTGGTGCCGCCAGTAAGCTTATCGGAGGCGAACCTAGCTGATGGTTCAACTTCATCAGGCAGTGCAGTGGAAGCGACAGGCACCATCAGTTACACCGAAGGCAGCGACAACCTGAGTCACTTCCGCCTAGAGCCAAGCGAGTTCAATAGTGATGATTCACTTAAATCGAACGGCCTCGTAGTTGAGCTTCGTGAAGAGCCGGCTGACTCTGGACACTACATTGGTTTCACCACGTCGAATGGCGTCGAAACCACCGTATTTACGCTCGATTTTGATAGCACCAACAAAGGTGATTACACCTTTACTCTGATTGAAGCTCTCGACCACGCCAATGCTGATGGCAATAACGATTTAAGCTTCGAGCTGCCGGTCTACATGGTGGATACCGACGGTGATAACTCTGCGAAAGCGCCGCTGAACGTGACCATTACAGACGATGTTCAGCTAATGCAAGATGGCGCATGGACCATCACTGAGCCAAACACGGGTGACAATCCAACTACTGCCACTATTGATGTGATGCCAGCGCAAAGTGCCGATGGTGCGCTCATTACCGAGTTCAAGTTTGGCGATGAAGCCGTGCAGCAGCTGGACCCTAGTGTAGTTGGTGAGCAAAAATTCGATTACGATGAAGGGACGCTTTATATCACCACCCAAGGTGAGATGCGCTTTGAACCAAACCGCGACCTAGACCACGAAAGCGGTGACATCGTTAAATCGATTGTCGTCACCTCGGGCGACTTCGACAAAGATTCTGTCTCTGCGACAGTAACCTTGACCATTCAAGATGGCCAAGCTCCGGTTATTGATGTGGTGCCGCCAGTGAGCTTATCGGAGGCGAATCTAGCTGATGGTTCAACGCCATCAGGCAGTGCAGTGGAAGCGACAGGCACCATTAGCTACACCGAAGGCAGTGACAACCTGAGCCACTTCCGCCTAGAGCCAAGCGAATTCAACAGTGATGATTCACTCACATCGAACGGTCTTGTTGTTGAGCTGCGTGAAGAGCCAGCGGACTCTGGTAATTACATTGGTTTCACCACGTCGAATGGCGTGGAAACCACTGTCTTTACGCTCGATTTTGATAGCACCAACAAAGGTGATTACACCTTTACCCTGATTGAAGCGCTTGACCATGCTAATGCCGATGGTAATAACGAGCTAAGCTTCGAGCTGCCGGTCTACATGGTGGATACCGACGGTGATAACTCTGCGAAAGCGCCGTTAAACGTGACCATTACAGACGATGTTCAGCTAATGCAAGATGGCGCGTGGACTATTACCGAGCCAAATACGGGAGAGAGCCCAACCACGGCCACTATTGATGTGATGCCAGCGCAAAGTGCCGATGGCGCGCTCATTACCGAGTTCAAGTTTGGTGATGAAGCGGTGCAACAGCTTGACCCTAATGTATCGGGTGAGCAGAAGTTTGAGTACGATGAAGGGACGCTTTATATCACCACCCAAGGTGAGATGCGCTTTGAACCGAACCGCGACCTTGACCATGAGAGCGGTGACATCGTTAAATCGATTGTGGTGACCTCGGGCGACTTCGATAAAGACTCTATTTCTGCGACTGTGACGCTGACCATTCAAGATGGCCAAGATCCGGTGATTGATGTCGTGCCGCCAGTGAGCTTATCGGAGGCGAATCTAGCTGATGGTTCAACCCCATCAGGCAGTGCAGTGGAAGCGACAGGCAGCATCAGCTACACCGAAGGTAGTGACAATTTGAGTCACTTCCGCCTAGAGCCAAGCGAGTTCAACAGCGATGATTCACTCAAATCGAACGGTTTGACGGTTGAGCTGCGTGAAGAGCCAGCGGACTCTGGCCACTACATTGGCTTCACCACGTCGAATGGCGTGGAAACCACTGTCTTTACACTCGAATTTGATAGTACTAACAAAGCAGATTACACCTTTACCCTGATTGAAGCGCTCGATCATGCCAATGCGGATGGTAACAACGATTTAAGCTTCGAGCTGCCGGTCTACATGGTGGATACCGACGGTGATAACTCCGCTAAAGCACCACTGAACGTCACCATCACCGATGATGTTCAGTTGATGCAAGATGGTGCGTGGACCATCACTGAGCCAAATACGGGCGATAACCCAACCACTGCCACTATTGACGTGATGCCTGCGCAAAGTGCCGATGGCGCTTTAATTTCCGAATTTAAGTTTGGTGATGAAGCGGTGCAGCAGCTTGACCCAAGCGTGTCGGGTGAGCAGAAGTTTGAGTACGATGAAGGCACGCTTTACATCACCACTCAAGGTGAGATGCGCTTTGAACCAAACCGCGACTTAGACCATGAGAGTGGCGACATCGTTAAATCGATTGTGGTGACCTCGGGTGATTTCGACAAAGACTCCGTCTCGGCGACTGTTACCTTGACCATTCAAGATGGCCAAGATCCGGTGATTGATGTGGTGCCGCCAGTGAGCTTGTCTGAATCTCAGTTGGCGGATGGTTCAACGCCATCAGGCAGCCCAGTAGAAGCGACGGGCACCATCAGTTATACCGAAGGCAGTGACAACCTGAGTCACTTCCGCTTAGAGCCAAGCGAGTTCAACAGTGATGATTCACTCACATCGAACGGTCTTGTTGTTGAGCTGCGTGAAGAGCCAGCGGACTCTGGACACTACATTGGTTTCACCACGTCGAATGGCGTGGAAACTACCGTCTTTACGCTCGATTTTGATAGCACCAACAAAGGCGATTACACCTTTACTTTGTTGGAGGCAATTGATCACGCTGAGTCTGGCTCGAAAGACGAAGTTCTTAGTTTTAATTTGCCAGTGTATGCGGTTGATACGGACAAAGATAACTCCGCAATGAAGCCTTTGGTTGTCACCATTCAAGATGACAATCCAATTATTAATAACACCACGGGCGGCAGTCACTTCAGTGTTGATGAAAATGATCTCACTAGTTCTGCATCAGCTTCAGGATCGTTCGTTGTAACGCCGGGAGCAGACAGTATTGATAGTTTCGCCTTGAGTAACCTAGATGAAGTCGCTGATGGTTTGAAGTCGGGCGGCGTACCCATCGTGGTATCTGAAGTCCCTGGTGCAGCGAATACAACGACTTACCAGGGAGTGGCTGGCGGAAAGGCAATCTTTACTCTGGAATTGGGGGATGATGGTTCTTATCAATTTACGCTGCTAGGAGCTGTTGATCATGCTTCGAATTCGGATAGTTTATCAATACCATTTGAAGTCGTCGCGGTAGATGGTGATGGAGACTCTTCGATCGGTTACGAATTGCCGATTGAGATTAAAGATGACAAGCCGATTATTAGTGCGACAACGGGCGAAAAAATTATCGATGAAGATGATCTTTCTGCGGTCGGCTCTGATCAAAGTGTGGATACCTTAATTAATGGTCATTTCACGATTGATGAGGGCGCAGATACGGTTGTCAAATATCAGCTTGTCGATGCAAGTGATGTTTTGTCTGGCTTAGAAAGTGGTGGTGAGTCATTAGAGTGGCTACCCGTTTCTCAAAACGGTACAGAATTCAGCTATACCGCGCAAACCGCGACGAGTAACCAAGCAGTATTCACCATTACTTTTGATGCTTCAGATAACAGCTACAAATTCGAGTTACATCAGCCTATAGACCATCCTGATGGCAATAGTGACAATACTGTGCTGCTTGATTTTAAAGTTGCAGCAACTGACTTTGATGGTGATGTTTCAAATGCAATAGGACTGCCGATCACAGTTAAAGATGACGTACCTTTATTAACTGGGGAAGATATCTCTCGTGTTGAAGGACAAGGTTTTAATGGTTCCAAAGTTAATATGTTCGATGTGGCGACGGATAAGGGAGCTGATGGCGCTGAGCTGACTAGAATTGAAGGGACGACCTCTGGCACATCAGAAATTCTCTTTAAACAGGGTAGCATCTATGTCGATACTGTGGATCTTAACTCTGGAAGTCAGAGAATTGTTGTTGCTGAGGAGTTTGAAAATAGCTTAGGCCAGCGTGAAACAAGAGAGTTAGGTGAACTGCGTATAAACTCGAATGGTGAAGTTGAATTTAGAGCCTTTGATAATCTTGAACACGATGGGGACGATTTTGTTTTCTCGATCAATATTACTGCGACAGATGGCGACAAGGATACAAGCACAGCACCATTAGAGATCACAATTGATGATCGCAAGGCAACACCAATTGCTCTGAAAGTAACTGCGTTTGAAGATTCAGGCCGTGACAGCAATATCAATTACGATGCGAATAACCCTAACGCTGTTGATAGAGCCAACGTAGAAGATAACCAACACGATATTCCAGGTGTCGGCACACCAACTCAAATTCAGCTTCAAGCTAATTTGTATGACCCTGATAATAATGAATCTATCGGTGGTATGACGATTAAAGCGGGGGACCACCACGGTACCTTCTATTACTTCGACGGTTCAGAATATGTTGAGCTAGTGGCTGATAACTCTGGAAAAATCTATTTTGATGGTGCATTGATTGAGCAAAGCTCCGTAGTGAACGGTAATGGTGACCAAATCACGACGATCGACAATCTGTTCTTTGTGCCAGATCGTCATTACTCCACGTCGGATGCTGGCTTCAATATCAAGTATCAGCTTGAAATCCATAACAATGGCACTTTGGATCACAAGATCAATTCTCGTTTCACGATTGAAGTCGAAAGTGTTGCGGATATTGCGACATGGGATGATAGCAATAGCACTTACCACTACACCTTAGATGAAGATGGTGCAAATGGTGTTATCCATTTAAATGCCGTAACTCAAGATGACAGTGCGCCGGAAACCATTACTTATCAGTTAACAATTACTGAAGGCATGGGACAGTTTGAGCTCTTAGGAACAAACGGGACAGCTTTGACACCTAACGCGGATGGTAATTACATTGTTTCAGCGGCAGATATCAACACGATTCAGGTGAACCCAATTGATAACTTCTCAGGTACGATTCGAATTGATGCCGTCGCGATAACGACAGAATTGAGCAACGCTTTGTCAGGTAAAGACACTGCTGAATCTGTTACGCAAGAGTTGGTGTTTGACGTTCGTCCAGATGCTGATTTAGGTAGCTTTAGCGTGAATCGAATCAGTATATTTGAGGACAATGCAAAAACTCAAAATACGTTAGATCCTGCGACAGACAAAGACCCGTTCACACTTGATGAAGTGATTCATATGAATCCGTCAGTGGATACGGATGGCTCTGAAGTGCTTTATGTTCGTATCTCTAACATAACAGAAGGTGCGACTCTATCTTGGGAGGGGGCTGCGCCAAGCCAGATCACGACAGTGACGGTTAATGGTGTGACCTATCAAGAATTGCCTTATGACCAGCTTCATAATGTTGAAGTGATCCCTGAGTTACATAGCAACGCTGACTTCAAGTTCGATGTGACTGGTGTGGTTAAAGATAGTGCGACGTTATCGACGACAACTCAGGTTGATGAGGCAATTCTAGGTACCAAGACAGTTAATGTTAGCGTTAAAGGGGTTGCGGATACGCCAGAGGGTGTTGCATTAGGGAGTCACTGGAAAGAGTTTACTGACGGCGCAGTATCAGGCTTAGAAACGACTATTACTGAAAGTCAAAATGGTGATAGCTATGCTGAGCTCGATTTTTCTATCATTTCAGGTGAGAGAGGTGACAAGCCACTTGATGGTTCAGAATCTCTTACCGTTTTACTTTCTAACATCCCTGATGGTGTGGTCATTGAAGACAGTGATGGTGCACAGCTTGACCTAAACTTCGTTGGTTACGACAACAATGGCCAGCCGATCTATGAAGCGAATATTACTGGCTTCAACACAAGCTCTGGAATCATCATTCGCCCTGTTGATTCATCAACGGAGAACATTCACATCACGGGTACGGTTATCGTAACGGAAAATGATGGCCACAGTAGAGAGTTTCAACAAGAGATACGCATTAACGTAGCGCCTGAAATTGATACTTCTTTGACTTATACCAATGGCTCGATTGGTGATGAAGACAAACCGATTAATATCGATTGGCATCCTAAGGGTGCGGATTACATTGATAGTGATGAACATTTTACTTCCATAACGATTACAGGGATTCCTACTGGATCTGTAGTGGATGTGAATAATAGCGATGTTTCTGCTGTTTATGATGCTGCAACAGGGACTCTAGTGATTACACCGGGGGCTGGACAGTCTTCCGCAGATTTCACACAAGATTCACTGGCGACAAACTTCATTCAAATTACGCCTCCAAAAGACTCAAGTACCGACTTTAAACTCAACACGGTCGTTGATGTCGAAGAGCGCGATCATGTATACACTAGCGATAGCATCGTCGGTGAGGGAGGTCGTGTTACTGCTACTATCACAGGTGAGATTTCTGTGGTTGTACGTCCTATCGTTGAGCCACAAGACAGCAACAACAAACTGGTTGTGACAGATGAATCTGGTGCGAGTGAAGTGAGTTTGATTACTGCGAATGCGCAGGGCGTGATTCGTTTCACGACGAACAGTGACAACACGGCGACAGATAGCAGTGGCGCTGAAGCTTGGGATGGTGAATATGTCGTGCAGTATCAGGAGACAGATTCGTCTTCTGAAGAAATTGTGCAAGAAGTGATCGTTTCTCTGACCAATACCGATGGCTCAGCACTTAGTGACGACGTACTAGGTCAACTGCTTGTGACGGGGGCGGCTTATGAAGGTAATGGCCGTTGGGTGATCACCAATGAAGATGCCTTTAGCATTAATGCGCCACATGGTTTAGATCTTACGCCAAATAACTCTAATGATGATAATGCCGCGGCATTTAATAACATCAACATGAACATCCAAACTTTGGTTATTGACCAAGGTGAAGATAGCAATGAAAACTCGAAACCTTCTATGCGCGAAACCTCAGTGACACTCTCGTTCCCTGAAGAAGTGATTTCAGGAAATGAGGTCGCAGCGGATATTGCAATCATTGCCGACAGCGAAATTGTTGCGACTGAAGACAATCAAGTCGATCTTGGTAAGCAGCTTGATAGTGTTATCAATTTCTCTGGTGCGGATGGTTCCGCTGACGAGGTGACAATTGTCATTGGTAATTCCATAACAGTAGGTGGCGTGACGTATCCGATTTCAGTCTCTGGTGGTGAAGTTGACTTCGTAAATGGTCAGTACATTTTCCAAACCGGTATCTCGGCGTCGGGTCAGGTTGAGAGCTTTGATGGTTTAATGCTTAATTTACCTGAGGATTACTCAGGTGACTTTAGATTGCCAATTACAGTGATTACTAAGGATACAACTTCTGGTGACGAGAACGTGCTCAATGGGGACGTGATTGTTAAGGTTGACCCAATCGCTGATGTAACGGGCAGCGAGCCTGATATTACTTTAGTAGTGAAAGGTTCTCTTGATGCGAACCAAAACCCAATAGATCAAGATGGCAATCTAGGCCCGGATAAAGTTGGCTATGAAGATAGCTATATTCAATTGGATTTTGGCTATCAAATTGCTGATCAAGTGACGGGTGTTGAAGGTGGTGAAGAAGTTCTTTCATCAATTACCTTGTCTCTTGATGATACAAACATTGGTTCCTTCTACCAAATCGTTGATAACGGCGATGGGACTTTCTCTTACCAAGACTTAGGTACCAGCTTAACGTTTAACCAAGCTGAAGTCGCGGCTGGGGCTTTAGATAATGTTTTGTTTAAACCGAAAGAGAATTACCCAACGGGAAATAGTGACAATACCGTTAATATTAATGTAAGCGGTACGGTAACAGATACTGCAACCTTCAATGAATTGTCACCAAGTCAAACCGCCACTGATTCGAAGAGCTTTACTACATCGGTGAATTTTGATGTTGTGCCTGTCGTAGACCCAGTTCAAGTGACGGGCCCAGGTGTAGATCCTAGTCAGACGATTGAAATTACCGGTGATGAAGACACGGCGATATCTCTGGGTAGCTCCGGAGGCGTAACGGTTTCATTGACGGATCTAGATGGTTCAGAGCAGTTTGTTTCTATTAAGTTCACCGATGTTCCGGAAGGGTTCTTACTGTCGGCTGATCCTGCTAGCGGTTACGTGGTTAAGAATAACGGTGGCGGAGAATGGAGTGTTCAATTACCTGCTGGCTCAGGGGATACGCTAAACCTCGGTGCAATAACAGTACAACCGCCAAAACACTTCAGTGGTAGTGCTGAGTTTGGTTTAACTGTATTCACTCAAGAGTCTCTGCTTGGGGTACCGACAGAAGCAGGTAACTTACCTAACTTTAAGCTCAACATCACGCCAGTTGGGGACGTTATTGATACTGATGCGACAGATGCTGTTTCTGGGAATGAAGGCGAAAACATAGACATTGAGATCAACGCGTTTGTTGTTGATAAAGCGATGTCTGCTTCGGGTTCAGGTGTTTACTCAGAGAATGCGCCAGAGACTATCCGAGTTGAAGTGCGTGATGCTCCAGCGGACGCGAAGCTTTACGATGCGGATGGTAATTTGGGCGTTTATGATACCAATACAGGCGTTTGGACCCTAGATGTCAATACTCAAGAGTTAGATAAAATTATCTTCAATTCAGGGCAACATAATAGTGATGCCGGTAATGTGGACGGCATTACTGGGCCATTGAAAGTCACGATTCAAGCAGTAGATAAAGACGCGTTGGGTAATGAGTTCTTAGGACCTGCGGTTGATTTTGACGTTGCACTCACCGTTGAGCCAGTTAATGACCAACCGACATTTATTAACGTCGTTGATATTGAAACCCAAGAAGATACATCGATTGCGCTCAATAGCTTTGAAATTGCCGATATTGATGCTCAGTATGACGACCCTAACGCGACTTACACGCTGACGCTGCAAGTTGATAAAGGAACGTTGAGTTTCGACCCTGACACAGCTAACGATTACAACTTAACGCTAAGTTATGATGTGAACGACAACCTGATTATTGCGGGGACGGTGGGTAATATCAATGCCGCTTTGGCCGCAGGGAATATCTTATTTAATCCAGATTTGAATAGTAATGATCTGAATTCAGGAGGCTCAGTTAGCGTCACTGCTATTGTGAATGATGGAGGTAATAATGGGGCTATTAATCCAGGCGATTTAACGACGTCATCAACCAATCAGGCAACGTTTGAAATCAGTGTTACTGAAGTGAATGATGCACCTGTGGCAACGAACCTTGATTTAGGCGCAATCATCGAAGAAGGTCAGATAGTCATTACAGCTCAGCAACTAATCGATGCGACGAGTGATGTTGAGAGCGACACTCTTCATGTAGTGAACTTGACCATTGCAGAAGGGCAAGGCCAATTGGTACAGAGTGCTGATGGTCTGTCATGGACATTCACTGCCGCTGATAACTTTAATGGTACAGTTAAGTTTGACTACACCATTGAAGATGACGGTAAAACAAATGGTGTGAATGACTTCAAACAAGGCAGTGCGCAACTGACACTAGATGTTCAAAGTGTTAACGATGCGCCAGTCGCAGCGGATATCGACTTAACGCCAATTGCTGAAGAAGGGCAAGTTGTGATTACCGCACAGCAATTAATTGCGGCAACGACAGACGAAGAGAACGATACGATTCGTGTTGTTGATGTTCAGGTCGCAGAAGGAGAGGGGCAACTTGTTCCTAGTGCCGATGGTTTATCTTGGACCTTTATAGCGGCGGATGACTTTAATGGTTCGGTGAAACTCAGTTATACCGTTGAAGATGATGGTACGAGCAATGGCGTAGACGACTTTAAACAAGCCAGTGCAGAGATATCCTTTGAGGTCCAAGGTGTTAACGACGCACCTGTGGCCGCAAACATCGATCTTAACGCTATTGATGAAGAAGGTCAGATCGTAATCACTGCTCAGCAACTTATTGGTGCGACATCAGATGTTGAAGGTGATTCTATTCGCGTTGTGGATGTTTCATTAGCGGAAGGACAAGGAACGCTGACCCCAAGTGCTGATGGTCTTTCTTGGACGTTTATTGCGGCAGACAACTTTAATGGTCAGGTTAAGCTCAATTATACCGTTGAAGATGATGGCCAAACGAATGGTGTGGATGACTTTAAACAAGCTTCCGCGCAAGTGAGTTTTGAAGTCGAAGGCGTCAACGATAAGCCAGAGCTCGATACCGATGATATTACTGCACTGATTGATGAAACATCGGGTCAGTTGATCAGTGGAATCAACGTTAGTGATGTAGATTATGTTGATGCTTATGCCAACGATTCAATGTCTGTTGAATTGAGTGTGAGCTATGGCGAACTGAGCGCAGTTCTACCGGCCGGCTCTTCGATTACTGTATCGCCAGCAACAGGTAGCAGTATTACATTGACGGGCACAATTCTCGAATTGAACGCCCTACTTGATACGCCAGTACCAGGTTCAGGTGTGATGCTTGATGCGAGCTTTGCCCCATCAAACACTATTGATTTAACGGTAACAGCGACTGACTCAGGCAATCCATCAGGCATGGTGATGCAAGAGACAACTCAGCATTCAATTACCGTCACGCCGGTTGCTAACGCACCTACATTAGCTATTGACCCTGCATTTAACTATGTGAAAAACATCAGTGCGACTCAGACAGCAAGTTTCAACGGCGTTGCTTTGGTTGGGATCATGGCTGCTCTGACAGATAGCAGTGAAACGCTTATGGTTGAAGTTAGTGGTGTACCTTCTGAAGCGACACTCACCAGTGATGTCGGCAGCATTAACTTTGCTGCTGGTGTTTGGAGCGTATCCCCAGACGCGGTTGCAACGCTTAAAATCGAAGGTGCAGATATAGGTAATCATACACTAACAGTCACGGCTGTCTCTGAAGAGTCGAATGGTGACAAAGCGCAGTCGACGCCAGTAGAAATCCAACTGGATGTTGTGGCGAATGCCTCTGTTATTAACCATTCATCTGAAACTCAAGATCAACAGTTATTGGGTGATGGTGGTCATTCGGAACTCCTTGCAGGTAGTGGAAACGATTTACTTGAAGGCGGTTCTGGTAATGACGTACTTAAAGGTGGTGCCGGCGACGATACCCTAATTGGTGGCGATGGTGATGATATTCTTGATGGCGGATTAGGCTCCGATATCTTAACGGGTGGAGCTGGGATGGATACCTTCGTGTGGCTAGAAATTGATGATGGTACAACAGATACCATTACCGATTTTAGTGTCGCTGAAGGCGATAGAATAGATTTGAGAGAAGTACTTCCTGAGTTGAAGCAATCATCGTTAGATATGGATATGCTTCTGGAACATATTGATGCCAAAGTGGTTGATGGTTCAGATATTGAGTTGACTCTTCATCCTGGAAGCGGTCAGGGAGAACAAACCATTTTAGTTCAAGACCTTGCTCCGCAAGTCACTTTAGATGGTTTAAGTTCTTTAGAGATTGTTTCATCGCTGCTTGACCACGATGTGATTATTCATCACCAATAACGACTGATTGGGACCATGTATTCATAAGTATATGGTCCCAAATTGGCGTTTTATTCATGAAATAGTGGTTCTATGCATACTGGCGTCAAGAGTTTTGACTTCCTACCTTGCGTATTGCAGCTAGGGTGCACTAGACTTGCGCAGCATATCCCACTTTTCAGTTTATGAAGTTAGATTTACGAGAATACTGATGTTTTCAAAGTTATACGCAACAATCTTTTCCACATTGGATGATTTTAAACACGATCAGCGTGGAGTGACGGCTATTGAATACGCCATTATTGGCGTGGTTATCTCAGCCATGGTGCTTGCGGTGTTTGTAACTGACAACCAACTGGCAACAGCTTTATCAAACGCGATGCAAACAATTGGTAGTAATATTGCGGCTGCGGAAAATGCAGCATCTAGCTAATCAATCATCGTGAAGTTAGCTAGATACTAGAGAAGCTATTTGGATTTTAGGCTGTAAGTCGCGATGAACATACGGACAGCTTGAGCAACCACGTTTTTAAGCTGCTCGCAACTTGGTGGGGGCTGGTGAGTTAACAGTTGAGGCCAAAAAACTACGGCCTTAATACTACCAATATATTGCTCGACGGCTAGCGGAATATCGTTCACTTCAATCATGCCAGCATCAATGGCTTGTGTTACCCATTTATGCAATCCGCACGAGTCGCCAATTGCTTCAAAACGGTTCATTAATAGCTTCGATGTATTTGGACAACGTATGCTTTCGGCCATCACTAATCTAGCCGTAGCCTGAAAATCTTCCGTATTGATATAGCACATCTGTTTCAAGGTGAGTTCGGTCAACTGCTTCTCTAATGAAATCGCAGGTTGAAATTGCAACTCGTATTGATCATCAAAGCGGCACATGAGTCTGTCGACAATGACTTCAAACAAAGCCTCTTTGTTAGGGTAGTATTTGTATAGAGTACGTTTTGAAACCCCAGCTTGCTTCGAAATTCCTTCCATACTGGCTTGTTCTAGGCCTTTTTCGGAAAAAACCTTAATAGCAGATCTAACAATATCTTCTTGTTTTATATCACTTCTTTTCAGCATGAGTGGAACCTATTGGAAAGCTAGCAATAATGCTAAAGCTTAAACTCATCATAGCCAAAGTATACATCATCGTTTACTTTATTGGATAGCGATAATCAGTCCTTAGCGGGATTAGTTCAAAAGCTTTTCACTGTACTAGTATGGTGGGTCTACAACGATTTAAACACTGTTGAACGACTAGAGCCCAAAAACAAGATTAACATGAGTTTTAATTAATGAATCCAAGAGATTATGCTGAAAAAATCAATGAATGGTTGTCTAGAGTAGAACGCGTAACTTATTTAATTTATTAGCCTTTTCTTATTAATATTGGGATTACGCAGACTTTTTCCATTTCATTAAATTTACGCTTTAGTTTTTATAAATTCTCCTTATACTCAATTACATCTATGCAACAAGGTAGTGGAAAAGGAGGTGCTTATGGAGAAGGAACAAAGTCTATTTCAGTGGGAGAGGGTAAAGCGATTTAATTTTTCTGTTTGGACGGTCTTGATCGGCGTTCTTATCGCGCGGACTAGCTTCTTTATGGCTTGGCCATTTTTAATAGTCTTTCTTTATCAAGATTATGCAGCCTCCGCGATTGAAGTGGGTAGCATGCTCGCACTCTCCGCATTAACAGGCTCTGCGACAGGGCTCTACTCGGGTTACCTTTCCGATAAGTTTGGTCGAAAGTGGATTATGGTCGCCGGCTGCTTGATTGCTTTTGTGGCTTACGTGGGCATTGCGAATGCCAACCAGGTGTGGCACTTCTATGTACTTATTCTTATGGCGGGTTTTATGCGTCCTCTCATTGATGGACCAGCTAAAGCCGTAATAGGAGATTCACTATCCGATTTAAAAGATCGGGAACTGGCGTTGAATATACGTTACTTTCTACTCAATATCGGTGCCGCAGTTGGTCCACTCTTAGGCGTTACACTTGCCCTCGCCAATCCGCAAATGTTATTCCTGATTACTGGTATTACTCACCTCGTTTACGGCGGCTGGATTCTGTTTGGTATTGAGCGCAAAGGACGCTATACAAAGCCAGATCGTTCAATGTTGCCTAACTTCCGTCAAACCGTGAAAGAGATCAGCGGTGATCGAATTTTTGTGCTGTTGCTGTTTGCCAACTTGTTGCTGATGTTTGTTTACGCGCAACTTGAATCATCGGTTCCTCAAGTCATTGTGCGAAGCGGTATCGAAGATGCGGCGAAGCTAATAGCTCTATTGATGATGGTCAACGCAGTCACCATCGTATTGTTTCAATTCCCGATGCTAAAGTTGATGGAGAAAGTTCCTCTGTTTGCTCGAACGCGGATAGGTATGATTTTGATAGCGGCAGGCCAGTTGGCATTCATTGTTACACCGAGCCAGTCTGCGATAGGTTGGGGAGTTGCTTGCTTTATTGTGAGTTTAGGTGAGGTTATTACCTTCCCAACACTCAACGTTCAAATTGATCGACTTGCGCCAGCGCATTTAAGAGGATCATATTTTGGTGCAACAGCACTCTATTCTCTTGGTTTTGCGATAGGTCCAGCACTTGGAGGTGTCGTGGTTGAATGGTTTGGAGCCGAGTGGCTGTTTGGTCTTTGTTTCATTGTCAGCATGGCGATGATTTGGCTCTATTGGATTGCACAGCATACAGAAGATGTTGTCGAGCGAGAGACCGTCAATCAAACGTAGTTGGTAATAAAACTAGGGCTAACGATTCAAGTTAGCCCTTTTTTATATTAACCAAAATAGTGATTGCCGGTGACAGATGATAGCCAATCTCTTACTGCAAAAAGTGACACAAAGACCGCAGGGCTATGGATTGATTTGTCTGGCCATTTTACATCACCGCTCACGAATCCGTGATTCACGCCAATGAGTTGCCCCTCTTTGTTGTACACACCACCTCCCGACATTCCCTGCATGATGACACCGGTTGTACCGGACATTTGGCATTTCTCCCAGCCATACACATTTACGTCTCCAACGTATTTTCCTTCACTTGATGAAAGAGGTAAGCCAAGTGGATAACCGACATGTGTGACAGATTGACCTGGGTAGACCAAGCCTACTGAGCGTTCTGAATGTCCATGTTTTTTGACTAATGCGATATCACAGGTAGGGTGGTAGAACACCTCTTTACCCGTCAATGCGAGAATAGGTTTGTTGTGAGCTGCTGTGACTAACCACTCGTCATCTAAGCGAGCGACTGAGCCTTCTAAACCCATAAAAAAGGGAATGCCAACAAATATTTTTTCGTTGTTTTCTTCGATGTCGTCCTGAATATTTCCGTTTACATCTGGTAGTCCATTCGCACATCCTGTGAGTAGCAGAGCTACTAGCACTATAATGCGATACATTGAAATTAACCAAGTTATTGTGCTCATTTGAGCCGAGTGAAAAGACCTGGTTATTATTGTTTTTTTGACGGTGTCAGTATGTAGGCGCTTTCTGAACGGTGTTTTTTAAGAAATGTCTGACGAGTGAAGTAAGCCCTCAATTAAGAGGGCGAGATGAACTACTGAATGATGTTCTGAGCTTCGGCGTGAACGCTTTGAGGCTCAATTTTTAGTGTTTGAGTTGGGTAGGCTATGTCCGCATCATTTTGGTGAATGATATCCATGATCTGTAATAGAACATCCTGTTTTACTTCGTGGAAGCGGATCCAGTTGACTGTCTTGGTAAAGGTATACACCAGTAAATCTAGGGTTGAAGGGCCAAATCCATTGAAATTGACGATGAGGGTTTGCTTAGCATCAATATCGGGATGATTTTCAAGCATGGATTTGATTTGATCGACAATGGTCGCGACTTTTTCAGCATCGTCATAACGAATTCCAATTGTTTCATTGATGCGGCGGTTGAGCATTCGTGACGGGTTTTCTACCACAATACTGCTAAATACAGCATTCGGCACGTAGATCGGTCGCTTGTCGAAGGTTCGGATGATGGTCATGCGCCAGCCAATGCGTTCGACTGTGCCTTCAATTTGACGATCGGGAGAACGAACCCAATCGCCGACTTTAAATGGGCGATCAAAATAAATCATCATGCCGCCAAAAAAGTTTGAGAGTAAGTCTTTTGCCGCCAAACCGACAATCAAGCCACCCACACCACCAAAGGTCAGAAGACCAGACAAGCTTAATCCAAATGCTTGCATGACCGTCATGCCGCCGATGACGATAAAGAACAGCCTTGAAACTTTCGCCACTGCTTGTACGGTCGTTTCATCCCGATTCTGTTGGCTCAGCACATACTCTTCAATATTGTTGATAAGGCGCATGGTGATCCAGACGAAAATCGCTATGACCAACAGCAGTTTTACTGTACTTAACCAATTGAGCTTATCACCCATATGGTCTTGCAGGATAAAGCCGAGAGAGACGGTTGCAGGCCAGCACCAAATCAGCGTACTTACAGGAGTCTTAAGCGCGGCGAGGGTAAGGTCATCCCAATGAAAGCGTGTTTTTTCGACAAGCACTTCTAGTCGGCCGTAAACTAGGCGCCAAATAAGCCATGCGATGAAACTCGCGACTGTGATGAGCAGTACGTTGGTATCCCAATGCTGCAAAAATTTAGCCGCAGTAGGGGGAAGGTAAGTGAGTAATTGATCCATGTTCAGATTCTTATTCAAATCGTTTCGACAATTATATGTGTTTGCGAATAGCTACACTAGTCGCATTTCCTATACTGGAGGTCGTAAGAAATTTCGTCTCTTCAGTTAATTAACTGTAAAAAGGTTGAGTTTGGTTTGATATGTCGTTAATCGAGGCGCACACTTTGTTTTTTCTCATATTAATGTGTAGGTACAGCGATGAAACCAACTGACAAACAGTTTGCCGTCATAGGCTTAGGTCGATTTGGTCTTTCGGTTTGTAAAGAACTTCAAGAGTCAGGTGCAGAGGTTCTAGCGATTGATATCAATGAAGAACGAGTGAGAGAGGCGGCAAGCTTTGTGAGCCAAGCCTTAGTCGCTAACTGTACCAGCGAAGAGACAGTAGCAGAGCTCCGTTTGAGTGATTATGACATGGTAATGGTTGCGATCGGATCGGATGTTAACGCAAGCATTTTAACTACGTTGGTCGTAAAAGAAGCGGGTGCAAAAACCGTTTGGGTAAAAGCAAACGACAAATTCCATTCAAAAATATTAAGTAAAATCGGGGCAGATCATATTATCCTCCCTGAACGCGATATGGGTATACGAGTCGCTCGAAAGATGATGGATAAACGGGTTCTAGAATTCCAAGAGCTGGGTTCTGGTATCGCCATGACAGAAATTGTCGTTGGTGCTCGCTTACTTGGTAAAACCCTTGGCGACCTCGCCTTATGTAAAGAGCAAGATGTGCAAGTGTTAGGCTTTAAGCGTGGTCCTGAAGTAACAAAAGCACCTTCACTCGATAAGAGTTTAGAGATTGGTGACTTGATTATTATTGTTGGCCCTAGAGATACTTTAACGAGAAAGCTGAGCTCGCTATGAATCCTTTCGCGCAAAAAGGGCTTTTCTATGCCCTAAGTCGTGAGAAAACTCAAAAGAAAGGCTCCGAGCCAAGAATCATTCTTTTGAGTTTTCTCGGAGTGCTGTTGCCCTCTGCGGTATTACTGACATTACCTGTTTTTTCAGTTACAGGCTTAAGCATTACGGATGCATTGTTTACGGCGACGTCAGCCATCAGTGTGACCGGGTTAGGTGTCGTCGATACCGGCCAGCACTTCACTTTAGCAGGCAAGATTTTACTGATGCTCCTGATGCAAATTGGTGGGTTAGGGCAGATGACGCTTTCTGCTGTCCTACTCTATATGTTTGGCGTGCGTTTAAGCTTGAAGCAGCAGGCGTTAGCAAAGGATGCATTAGGGCAAGATAGACGAGTCAACTTACGCAAACTAGTGAAGAAAATCATCATTTTTGCATGTGTCGCTGAACTGATTGGCTTCGTGTTTCTCGCATTTCGCTGGGTACCAGAGCTTGGTTGGATCCAAGGGTTGTTCTACGCAATGTTTCACGCAATATCGGCGTTCAACAATGCAGGATTTGCTCTTTTCTCCGACAGCATGATGAGTTTTGTTGATGATCCAGTCGTGATACTGACCTTATCTGCACTCTTTATTTTTGGTGGTTTGGGCTTTACCGTTATTGGTGATTTGAGCGCTAATTGGAACCGAGGATTTCGCAATTTGCAGCTCCATACCAAAATCATGTTGGTAGCAACACCGGCTTTGCTGTTGATAGGAACAGTGATGTTCTGGCTATTGGAACGTGGTAATGCGAATACAATGGAGCCTTTGTCTACATCGGGGCAATGGCTGGCAGCGTTTTTTCAATCTGCAAGCGCTCGTACGGCAGGTTTTAACAGTGTCGATTTAGCTCAATTCACTCAACCAGCGCTGCTAATTATGATCATATTGATGTTGATTGGCGCGGGCTCGACTTCGACGGGAGGTGGCATTAAGGTTTCTACTTTTGCCGTGGCGTTTGTCGCAACATGGACATTCTTAAGACAGAAAAAGCACGTCGTAATGTTTAAGCGCACTATAGATTGGACTGTTGTAACAAAATCTCTGGCGATCATTGTTGTGAGTGGGGCGATTTTGACTACGGCGATGTTCCTTTTGATGCTGACGGAAAAGGCAAGTTTTGACAAAGTCATGTTTGAGACAATATCGGCTTTCGCAACAGTTGGCTTAACCGCAGGATTAACCGCTCAGCTATCAGAGCCGGGTAAATACATCATGGTAGTAGTGATGATAATTGGCCGTATCGGTCCGCTTACCTTGGCTTATATGCTTGCAAGACCAGAGTCTTCACTTGTGAAATATCCGCAGGGAAATGTGCTAACAGGCTAATACAAGTTTGGTTGACGGTTCACTTATTCCCAAAGTGTTCCGTCAATGCTGCTCGACGCTGTTTAGCGCCACCACCGCCTTCCATATCAACCGTACTTTCGTATCCTTCCTTAATGAAACGTTGTATCGGGCTATTAGGCTCCAAGCGCCTCAGTTGAGGAGAGTTAAACGTTCCTGCAATTTGATAGATGGTTGTGCCTTGACCTGTCGTAACGAAAATTTTCTTACCGTCAAACTCGAAACTTGTCGCAATGAGTCGATGGTTTCTGAACACACCTTGTGCATTGAGAGTGAGGACTTCAGTACTGTAGGGAGGTGCTCCGACTTCAACCCAAGTTCCGTAGACATGTTTTGGGTGCACGTAATCCTGATAACTAAATAGGAGCAGTGACGAAAAGCCTGCTGCTAATGACAGAAATATCGCGACAAACAGAAGTTTAATGGCTTTTGCTTTATTCATGATTGCCGATTATTCCTTTTGGGGATTTGTCCTATATCTTACGAGATACTTAATAGACTGTAAGATAATGAGCGAGGACGCAATTAATGAGGTTGGAAGTTTGATCCTCAGCCCAACAAAAGACCATCTAGCGAACTCATGATACTAGCTAATTTGTAATAACGAAGTTTTAAGCGTTTCCACCCTAAGACTAGCACTTATTGTCTAGCTATAGAGACAAGATTAGAAGATTATTCGCAGGTTACTCTTTTATCACAGCGAACTCTTCTTATGAGGTGGGAGAGGTCGATAACGAATGTGTTGCTCAAAATTACTAAATCATATAAAACATGGATTCAATATATTAAAAACGCTTATAAGGTTCATGAAGGAATTATGATTAAGGTAAACAGCTATTTTGACGAGCAGGTTAAATCACTGGGCTTTGCGCAAGGTGATGAAGAATCGAGTGTAGGTGTCATGCAAGCGGGTGAGTACACTTTTGGTACTGCTGCGCCGGAGCGTATGACTGTTGTAAAAGGGGAAATGACCATTAAGCGATTAGGCGATCAAGACTGGACAACGTTTAAATCTGGTGACTCTTTTGAAGTCGCAGGTGATTCGTCATTTGACCTGAAATTGCCAGTAACGACCGCTTACTTGTGTGAATACCTATAATTCTGCCTGTTTAGTTAGGGCACAGCATTTGAGTCCTAACTAACCTTCCTGAGTTTCATTTTGATACTCAAATCGCCAATCCAAAACTCTCTGCTAAGAAGTTATCCACTATAACAACACCTTGGAGCCTTTAGCTTACTGGGCGTTCACAATGTAATTCATATCTGGCATTGCGGTTGCATAGACCTAATGTATGAATTCGAGAAATCCGATGTTATTTTAAGCTATTATCAAAGTTATCAAAATAACCATTGGCTATACTTGAAGTACAGGTAACTTACATTAGGAGGTGGATATGGCTGTTGTACCTAAACATTCAGACCAACATTCTCGATATGATCCGAGTAAGGAATTGACTCAAGACCAGTTGCACCGTTTTGGTCAAGTCGCTTCGACAGCTCAAAAGCGCCGAGAAAAAATAATGGCGAGAGAGCAGTCTGTATTGAGCCAAGCAAAAGATGCTGCTTTTAGACCTGTGGTTAGACCAAAAAAAGATAAGCCAAATACAACACGTTATGCCGCTTGGATGATCGTCGTGATGGCGCTTTGTTTGTGGCTAATGTATATGACGGGCTAAGGAGTTCTGTGTTTTAGAGGGGTAACATTATCTACGTTTGTTAGTGTTGTTTTTTTTTCGATAGTACTTTCTTTACGGTGATAGTAGTGGAACTGGTTTTTACCGTTGTGTTTTGCAGAATACATAGCTTTGTCCGCGCAGCGGGTCAGTTCAGCGAGGTTAGTTGCATCTTCTGGGTAAAGTGCGACTCCCAAGCTAACCGCAAGTTTTCCGATTTTCTCTGGTCCTTGGTAACAATCCTCAAATAGATGCAGTATTCGATTTAAGATGTTTTCTAAATCTTGTTTATTATTTACGCCGTAAAGCAGCAAAACAAACTCGTCGCCGGCAAAACGAGCGATAGAATAGTCATGCTTTTCTGTTTTTCTATCTTTGTTTCTGACGTTGTTTTTTAACCGGCTTGATAGATACTGCAGTACTTTGTCACCGACTTCATGTCCGTATGTATCATTAATGGATTTAAAATTATCGATGTCTAAAAAGATCATCGCCGTGATGGTTTTGCTATCACGTTCTTCTTCTAGCTTCTCGCTTGCCCAACTTTCAAAACTCCACCGATTCGCGAGGCCTGTTAATTGGTCCATGTAAGCCAGATCTTCAATCCCCTCTCTATACAGTGATTGAATGTAGTTAACGGCTTGATCGTAGTAGTACGATGAGGTGTTACATAACAAACAGAGGGCGAGTAGGCTAACTAGAAACCGGCTTACTGTAAGATCACCAACAACCGAAGGGTCAATAAATAGAACGGTCACAGTGGCAATAACACAAAACAGGATACTTAATACTAACCCTGTTCGAAATTCACTGGCAAAAATGACCGCAGCGATTATTGGATAAATCCATATGAGAGAGCCGGCACCATGTCCGCCGTAGAAGAGAAGCATCCCCCCTTGAAGCAGCAGAATACCGCAGAGCACTAATGTCGCATGATTGCTGTGCTGTTTTTTGTTTAGCAGAAAGAGGTTTAGGGAGAGAATGATACCACTTGAGATATCGATTAAAGCAAATAATAGGTTATTTTGAATCAGATGCAGGCCACCATAAAGAAATAGCATTGTGAGAGCTACGATAGAGCATATCTGTACCATTTTGTGCTTGCGGGAAGCACGTAAGGCTGCCATTTCTTGCAGACGTCGACCGACTAAATTACTCATCCCTTATAACCTGCCAGATTAAATCCTTGCTTAAAGTCTAGGAGTTATCTGTGACTTCGCTTCAAGAATTCAGTTGGACAAATTGAGTAATTGCGTATCTAAATAATGCAACTGGGTTCTTATTTGCGTGACTTTATGGTGACAGCAGAATTTTGACGCATAGTTAAGTAGTTGTATATGAAGCTAATTTATAAACAGTGTTAGATTGTTGACGTTTGTAAGTGGCTGAATTTTAACAATAATGTGCTTAATAGTGCTTGTCTATATAATAAAATGATATAAATGTTTATAGTAATTTGTGATTAAAGCATTGCTATAAAGACCTCAGAATGAGAATTCTGAGGTCTTTAGTATCATTTGGCGACTAATCCATAAGGTAGATTGGAAAACACTCTAGGCTGAGATGAAATGGTTGGGGCGCGATTTACCTTCTGCCAATCCAACAGCATTATGGCCAGTACGTTTCGATGTTCACCGTAGGAAAGATCAAAATCGCCACTGACCGAAGGGATCATTCCTTTGTCGTTATCGATTGATTGTTGAATTGCCTTACGTGTTTTCTCAACGACAGGATCATCTTCTAGCCCTGCAAGTAAGAAGCTAATCCCGACTTCAGCAATAATGTCTTCTTTTGCTCTTAGCAAGATCGTATCAATGTTGGTTCTGAAGTAATCAAAAATCCATTGATATTGCTCTTCTTTAACTAAGCGTTGGTAGTAATGTGAGTCGGCGAAAATGATATGAGTCATACCATACAACTTGTTGCCATACTGCTGTTTAGATAGCTTTTTATCTTCGTAGTCTGGGTAGGTTGTTTGAAATGCTTTAATAAAAGGTTCAACCACGTCTTGTTCGCCTAACTGACGCAACCAAAAAACCTGATTAGCAAGCTGTGCAGCCCATGCGCGGATCATTTCAGGATCAGCAGCATACTTTTCAAAGTCGTAACGGCGAATAACTTTTCGTAGCGTTTCATCTTGCTTGTGTTTCAATCCATACTCATTGGCGCGAGCCATCGAGCCAAGTAGATCAATACCTAAGTATAGATACTCTGGCATATGTTTGGTGACCGTATATCGACGTACACTGCGCTCATCTGTTTCATCGCTGTAACCCGCAATGCGTTTCTCTGAATAGAGCAAGATCTGTTCAGGAGTATGGACTTCTGCTGCAAATCGATTCAAGCGACTTGCTACGCGCGCCATATCACTCCAAACGGCAGCAGAGTACTTCTTGTCTAACGTTTGACGATACATTCTTAGGCCGTAATGCCCTTCTTTAAATGCAGGTAAAGTATAGAGCTGAGTTTCATAGGTCTTTTTGATCGTTTCAGCGGAGTCTTGATAGCTGGTGGCTGCAAAGGCTACCGGAAAGATAGTAAGACTAAGGCATAGGGCTAGAACAGTTTGACGCATAAGTGCACCGATAAGGTTGAACGGTCATCGACCTGACAATCCGTTGCAGATAATTAATATCTTAGTAAGTTAGCAAATATTAGTTTGTTCGATGTAAGCGCGCTGTCAGATAGGTGCAAAATATCAAGCATTTACAAAGCGTTCACATCTTATTTTGGCTCGTTTTACTGAAGTTAGAGCATATCTATCAGTCGAAAAGCAGAAGGGAATGCTGTGTTTGATGCCAGACTCTTTGCATTATTCCGTAAGAAAAGCGCATTTTTCGGTGAAAAAAAGCTCAAATTATTGTAGGTTTTATAGTATTGATAGAATTATTAAAAATCTAGGCGGGATACTTCTCGAAGAAGGAGACTCTGTGCTTAGTTACGGTATGGCTTAATCCGTAAGTGTTGGGGAAATGATGCAAGATCTAGTCGACAGGCATTGGTCTGTGAAGATAGCGATTTGTCTATTAATTTTTTTTGCTGTTGGATGTATTGAGTCTTTAGATCGCAGCCAAAAAACGTTTGTGCGTGACAGCCTGTTAGGAAGAGCCAAAGAAGAGCTATCAATTGTTCGCTCTGAACTTGAAGCCGCTATTGTTTCTGATATTTATGTTGCCAACAGTTTAGCGACATTGGTTGCGGCAAACCCTGAGTTTGAGTTTTCCGGCTGGGATCTTATCGCTTCGAGTGTTCTACGTAAAAGTAACCATATCCGTGTGATTGGTCTTGCCCCTGACGATGTTATTGCACATATCTATCCGCTAGAAGGTAATGAGAAAGCATTGGGGTTGGATTATCGAACCATCCCTAGCCAATGGCGCACTATTCGTAAAGCTCAGGAGGTTCAAGAAATCTTCATCGCTGGTCCCGTTAACCTTGTTCAAGGTGGTAGGGGATTGATTGCGCGCGTGCCCATTTACGAAGATCCTCCATACAACCGCCGTTACTGGGGTGTGTGTAGTGTGGTTATTGACTTGGACTCGCTATTTCATAATGCCGGAATAGAGAAGTTTGAGCATAAGTACAACCTAGCAATGCGTGGCATTGACAGTAAAGGCAGTGATGGTGAGCACTTTTACGGAGACCCTAAGGTTTACGAAAATGCTTTTGCGACCGAGCAAGTTTACTTTCCTTACGGCAGTTGGATGATTGCCGCCAGTGAGAAGCAAGATTTACTATCGCATAGCCCTTGGTATCAAGTGCACGCTGTTAGGTTAATTGCATACCCAATGCTGTTTATTCTCGTCCTTTCGTTTAGTTTGGTTTTTCGCTTATATTCCACTGCGAATCGCCGATCACTCCAAGATTCGTTAACCCAACTGCCAAATCGTCGCTACTTTATGTATACCATTGAGCGTCAATTTGAAGCGGCGGAAAAAAGTGGAGCCAAAGAGAACTTCGCCATCTTGAGTATTGATCTCGATAAGTTTAAGCAGATAAATGACACTTATGGTCACGCTGCTGGGGATAAGGTACTCATTGCGACTGCAGAACGAATTAAAAGAACGTTGAGAGGATCGGATGTGGTCGCTCGCATGGGTGGAGATGAGTTTTTAGTACTATTGCCAAGAGTGACATCTTCGAACGATATTGACGTTATAAATATTGCGCTGCAGAAAGCAATTTGCCAAAGCCCGGTGATATATGAGCAATACTTGATTAATATCCACGTTAGCGTGGGCTACGCTTTATACAGTGATGATTTTGTTGACTTAGAAGCAATGATTAAGTTGGCAGATTCTCGGATGTATCAAGAAAAGCGTCGTCAATCACAAAGGGTGAATGCTTACTAAATTTTGAATACGCAGAGCCTGAAAATTCATGCTATAGAACTAGTATGGTAATGAGTTTTGAGGTGATTATGCGCGATTTAACTCAGTGGTTGTCAGACTATGGGGACAGCCATCAAAACCCTATAAACCAAAAAATTCATAAGGTCGCAGTTCCTGGCATCTTTATCTCAGTTGTTGGGCTGATTTGGTCAATTCCTTCGGTTTCCTTCTATGGTTATACGTTGAACTGGGTTTGGGTTGCAGCTATTCCGGTTTGGGCCTTCTACTTTAAGCTATCGCTCAGCGTATTCTTAATGATGCTGGGCTTTACTCTTGCAAGTATCTCCTTAGTTTGGTCTCTCGACATAATGCAGTTGCCCGTTCTGCTCATCTCCTTATCTATGTTTGCTTCACTTTGGTTACTCCAGTTTATTGGGCATAAAATTGAGGGAAAGAAACCTTCCTTTTTTGATGATCTTGCCTTTCTGTTGATCGGACCTATATGGGTTTTCAGGCAACGTTAGATAACACTTGTCACAACATCGCATATTTGTTGCATAGCTGAGCGTCACACTTCTTTCTTAATTTTCTCTAGTTTTATTAACAAATCTAAAACTTGTGATTTTCGTCATGGAAAACGTTTTGTTGTTACCGGTAACATAACTCTAACGTTACCGGTAACATATAACAATAATCCGGTATTTTACAGCTAGCCAATGAGGGCTGCGCTGAAACTGAAACAATCAAAGGATACCCCTACTATGAACGCGATGACGAAAACTTTGCTTGCTGCCACCATCACGGGCGCATTTGCGACATCGGCAATAGCCGCGGATTTTAAGCTTAAAATTCAGTCTTCTGACCCTTCTGGTGATTTGAACTATAAGGTTCAACAGAATTGGGCTGAACGTGTTGAAAGCATGTCAAATGGTCGTATCGATATCGATTTATTACCTGTTGGTGCCGTGGTTAAACACACAGAAACTTTGGGTTCGATAAAAATGGGTATTCTAGATGGCCAGATCACGGCAACGGGTTACTTTTCAGGGAAAGATCCTGCGTTTGGTTTAATTGGAAACATGGTAGGTGCGTGGTCAGATACAACTCAGCTGCTGCAATACATGAACTATGGCGGTGGTAATGAGTTGATGACGGAATTGTACGCGCCTTATGGCGTGAAGTTTGTCGGAGCTTCTACAACCGGTGTTGAATCTTTCATCTCTAAGAAACCGATTGATGGCGTTGATGATCTTAAAGGTTTGAAACTGCGTGCGCCGGAAGGGTTGGTACAGCAAGTCTTTGCTGCGGCAGGTGCAACCCCAGTGAATCTTCCTGGTTCAGAAGTGTTTACTGGTTTGAGCAAAGGTGTCATTGATGCTGCTGATTACACGGTATTCTCTACGAACCAGAAAGCTGGTATGAACGATATCGCAACGCATCCAGTTCAGCCGGGCTTCCACTCTCTGCCATTGATTGATATTTCGATTTCTCAGAAAAAGTGGGACAAAATGCCAGCTGACCTACAAGAGATCTTGAAAACATCGGTTCGTGATTTTTCTTATGATATGACAACGCAGCTAAAAATTGCAGACCAAGCGGCGGTTAAGGAAGCACAGGCAAACCCAGAAATTACCATCCATAACTGGTCAGAAGAGGAGCGTAAGAAATTCCGTGAGATCGCTAAGACTCAATGGAAAGTATTCGCGGAGCGTTCGCCAAATGCACAAAAAGTGTATGACTCAGTCACTTCCTTCTTAGAAACCAACGGCCTTCTTTAAGCTGCGAGTCTATGCAGTTTCTCTTAGGAGGGTGAAAGCCCTCCTTATTTTTGGAATAGATCGTTATGACAGAGAAAAATCCACACGCTCCTCAAGATCAGGAAGAACAATCAAGAAACTTCTTAGATCGAGCCATCATAAAAATCAGTAATTGGCTCAGTTGGTTTTTTATTTTCACCGTTTTGATTTCATTTTACGAAGTGCTAATGCGTTATGTGTTCGATGCTCCGACAACTTGGGTACACGAAACGGCTTCCTTTATTGGTGGCTCGCTATTTATCGTAGGTGGGATTTACGCATTTGCAGCAAATAAGCACGTACGTGTCGTGTTGATTTACGATTCAGTATCCGCTCAGACACGCAAGTACCTTAATTTGGTTCACCATGTGGTGGGTTTGGCATTTGCTGGCATGTTGGCCTACGCCTCTTATTACATGGCGGAAGAAGCCTGGTTCACACCTTGGGGCGACTTTCGTCTTGAAACGTCAGGTTCAGTATTGAATGCACCTTACCCCGCTCTTTTAAAAGGCCTGATATTTGTCGCTCTGTGCGTACTTGTTATTCAATTCGTTTTGCACCTTATCCAAGAAGTGATAGGTCTAAGGAATAAAGACGATGTTTGATTTATCTTCGATTGGCATTGCATGGGGTAGTGTCCTCATGTTGGTGATGATGATTGGATTACTTCTCACCGGTATGCAGCTTGCCTTCGTGACTGGATTTGTTGCTATTTTCTTTACCCTGTGTTGGTTTGGTCCAGATGCGCTACCACTTATTGCAAGCCGGACTTACAGCTTTGCATCAGGTTACGTATTTCTAGCGGTTCCTATGTTTGTTCTGATGGCTGCTTTATTGGATCGCTCTGGTATCGCACGTGACTTGTTTGATGCGATGAAGTCAGTCGGCCGCAAAGTGCGAGGAGGCGTTGCCGTTCAAACACTATTGGTTGCAGTATTGCTGGCTTCAATGTCGGGTGTTATTGGTGGTGAAACGGTCTTGCTCGGTATATTAGCGTTGCCACAAATGCTGCGTTTGGGGTATGACCGCAAGCTTGCAATTGGTACTACTTGTGCTGGTGGTGCATTAGGGACCATGTTGCCTCCGAGTATTGTGCTCATTATTTATGGTATGACGGCAAGCGTTTCAATTGGCGACCTGTTCAAAGCTTCATTCCTACCTGCGTTTATCTTGGCTGCGTGCTACATCGGTTATGTATTGATTCGTTGTAAATTGAACCCTTCGTTAGCGCCAATTCCAAGTGATATCGACGAAGATGATGAGCCCAACGTCAATTACTTCAAAGCACTGTTCTTTCCTCTTCTCTCGGTTGCAACGGTACTAGGCAGTATTTACACAGGTGTCGCTTCCGTGACGGAAGCGTCGGCGCTTGGGGTTGTCGGTATTATGATTTCGGCAGTAATCCGTGGAGAGATGAACTTCACCATGCTGAAAGAAAGTGCGATTGCGACCATGCGTACTTGCGGGATGATCATGTGGATTGGTATTGGTGCCAGTGCACTGGTCGGTATCTATAACTTGATGGGCGGAATCGACTTTGTTGAAGAGGTGATTCTTGGCCTAAGTGGTGGTAGTGCGTTAGGTACCTTGCTCATTATGATGGTGATTTTATTGGTACTGGGTATGTTCCTAGATTGGGTTGGCGTCGCGTTACTAACCATGCCGATCTTTGTGCCAATCATAACAAGCTTAGGTTATGACCCAGTATGGTTTGGTGTGGTTTTCTGTCTCAATATGCAGGTTTCTTTCTTGTCACCACCATTTGGCCCAGCCGCTTTCTATCTTAAATCGGTTGCGCCAAAAGAGATCACTCTCGGTGAAATCTTTGAGTCGCTTCTGCCATTTATCGGCCTGCAAGTCTTGGTTTTGAGCTTAGTGATTATGTTCCCAGAGCTAGCGATGTGGTGGCAATAGCCCCACCGGATTATGAATGAGTTTCCTAAATTGGTGTTCACAGTCTTCAGTGTATGTTGAAGGCTAAGGATAGTATTACCCAATGAAAACAAAAAAAATTTTAGTTATGGGCGTATCGGGTTGCGGTAAAAGCCTTATTGGAAGTGAAATCGCCAAAGCGTTGAATATTCCTTTTTTTGATGGTGATGATTACCACCCAGAAGCCAACGTTAAAAAGATGGCTCAGGGTATTCCACTCGGTGATAAGGACCGCTGCGGTTGGCTCACAACCTTAAATGAACTTTATCATGAGAATGATTCCGCGGTAATTGCATGTTCAGCGTTAAAGCCGGCTTATCGAGATGTCTTGCGCCACAATAACTCTGACTTGCTGATCGTTTATCTTCAAGGTGATTTTGAGACTATCTGGTCTCGTCACAAGCAACGAGCCAATCACTACTTTAATGGTGAAGCCATGCTTAAAAGCCAGTTTGACGCCTTGGTTGAACCTCATGCGGACGAGGCGCTGTTTATAGATATTTCTCAGGATGTAGATTCTGTCATTAGTGACTCTTTGAGTGCTATTAAGGAGGCTTGGGATGAGTAACTCTGATATAGCCATGATAGGGTTAGGCGTTATGGGGAAAAGCTTGGCGCTGAACTTGATTGATCAAGGGTTTAACGTGGTTGGCTTTGATATTAATGAGGCTCATAGAGTTAGGGCTGAAAACGAAGCCAAAAACATCACTAAATCTGAAAGTAAAGGTGCGTTTAGTTCAGTTGATAGTCTCGCTAATCTATTGGTATCACTTAAGTCTCCTAGAGTGATTGCCTTGTCACTACCAGCTGGACACATTATTGAATCTGTTGTTGATGATCTGCTTAACGCTGGATTAAACAGCGATGATATTGTCATCGATACAGGCAACAGTTTGTGGACGGATAGTGAAAGCCGCGAGGCCAAATATCGCGATAAGTTACGCTTTTTCAGTACTGCGGTGTCAGGAGGGGAAGTCGGTGCTCGTATCGGACCTGCTTTGATGGCAAGCGGCTGTAAGCAAGCGTGGCAGTATGTTCAGCCGATGTGGGAAGCTATCGCCGCAAAAGTAGATGATAAAGGCTTGCCAGTAGGGCAGTTCGAGCAGGGCGAGCCTTGCGCCGCATACTTAGGGCCGGCAGGAGCGGGCCATTATGTAAAAATGGTCCACAATGGAATTGAATATGCTGACATGCAGCTTATCTGCGAAGCGTACCATTTTATGACCCTTACTTTAGATCTACCTGCTGATGCGGTTGGTAAGGTGTTTGAAAGCTGGAATCAAGGCGTACTGAATAGTTACTTAATGGGAATTAGCGCCGATATTCTCCAAACATCAGATCCTGTAACTGGCCAGCCATTTGTTGATATTGTGCTTGATAAAGCAGGTCAGAAGGGCACAGGTCTATGGACTGCGATAAACAGTTTGCAGCAAGGTGCACCGGCTCCAACCATTGCCCAATCAGTTTTTGCTCGCGCACAAAGCGCTCAGAAAGCGACGCGTATCCAAGCTTCAGAGAGCTTAAAAGCACAAACGAAATTCAACAAAAAAGAAGAAGTATCGCAAATATTAGCGAATCTGCATGATGCGCTGTACTGCTCGAAATTGGTGGTGTACGCGCAAGGGTTTGATTTGATGGCAGCGACTTCAATCCAAGAGGAGTGGCAGCTAGATTTTTCAAAAATTGCGAAGATATGGCGTTCGGGGTGCATTATTCGAGCGGACTTTTTACAAGACATCAGTTTTGCGTATCAAACCGAGCCGGATTTGCCGAACCTACTTCTTAATCGACATTTCTCTCACCAGTTGGAAGCGAGTACATTGGGTTGGAGAAAAACAGTCTCTTCCTCCGCAATGTCAGGTGTACCTATGCCGGGTATCAGTTCCGCGTTGAGTTATTTTGATTCGCTGCGCTGCGCTGTTTTGCCTGCAAATCTGCTTCAAGCTCAGCGCGACTACTTTGGTTCACATACCTATTCTCGAGTTGATAAACCTGAAGAACAAAAGTTTCACCTTAGTTGGAGTGAAAACATAAGGACAGAGCATAAAGTGTAGGTCGTTTGCCTAATGTGAGTAGCAAAAAGAGTGCTTGAGCTAATTGAGCGCTCTTTTTTGTTATCTAAAGCCAAGCAATTGGTCGAGTTATAGGTACAATGTTACCAGTAACACAACAGATACAATAAGAACAATATGGTAAACAAAAAGAAGCGCCCAACTTTACAAGATATTGCTGACCGAGTGGGTGTGACTAAAATGACGGTCAGCCGTTGTCTGCGTGACGCTTCGCAAGTATCAGAAGCGATTCGCGAAAAAGTCGAACAAGCGGTTGAAGATCTGGGTTATATCCCAAATCGAGCGCCAGATATTCTTTCAAACGCGAAATCAAATGTCATTGGTGTACTGGTTCCTTCATTAACCAATCAAGTATTTGCGGAGGTTATGCGCGGTATTGAATCGGTCACAACGCCAGGTGGCTATCAGACCATGATTGCTCACTATGGTTACAGTGCTGAGCTGGAAGAAAAGTCCATTGCCTCGCTGCTTTCCTATAACGTCGATGCCATCATCCTCTCAGAAAACGTTCATACTGACAAAGCGCGCAAAATGCTTGAAACGGCGTCTATTCCCGTTGTCGAGATTATGGATACCTTTTCGCCTCGAATTGAACAGGCGGTTGGCTTTGACAATAGACAAGCCGCGAAAGAAATGACAAACATCATGCTTAGTAAAGGGTGCAATAGTATCGCCTACTTTGCGGCACGTATGGATGAACGAACGCGTTTGAAAATGGCTGGCTATCGTCAGGCAATGGAAGATGCGGGCAAAGAAGTGATTAGCTTGCAAACTGAAGAGGCTTCTTCGTTTACATTAGGTTCAAAGCTACTTTCTGAGCTTATTGAAAAGTACCCTGATGTCGATGGTATTTTCTGTACTAACGATGATTTGGCGATAGGGGCGGTATTCGAGTGTCAGAGAAGAGGTATTTCCATTCCAGATCAAATGGCGATCGCGGGTTTTCACGGCCATGACATCAGTCAGGCGATGATCCCGGCATTAGCAACGGTAATCACGCCACGTGAGAAAATAGGTCAGGTTGCTGCAGAGCAGTTGATTGCACGGCTTAAAGGTGAACAAAATTGGCAAGCAAGTATCGATTTAGGCTACCAAATTGAAGTTGGAAATAGCTTGTAGTTGCATTTTGCAATCATAATGATTTTTGCATAATGCAAATATTCCTGTTTTGAGTTTTGCTTATGCGTGTGGTTTTTCAGAAACAGTTTATAAAGTGAACAAAAACAACGATTTTTATTGATAGAAAAAGTTGGCACGCTTAATGCTTTAGTTAAAGTGACCCTTATTAAGCCGAGGGTCACCTAGCCAACTGACGTTGTTAGTGAACCTAATTTGTTCACAGATATATATAGCCAATCACGATTATTGTGATTGGCTTTTTTTCGCCTAAAATTCATCGATTACTCTTCTTGACAACCGTTGTAGCAACTTGGTTTACGTGGACAAACTGCGCCACGAGAACAGATCACCCGAGCATCAGATTCAATCCCTCGCTCAATCCAATTGATGTTGAGGATTTTAGCGATTGTGGTGAATTCCTTTCGAATGTGCCTTGGAATAGACGCCGAGCCACCATTACCCACACATAGTGCTTTAAGCTCCTCAGCAATCATTCTGGAATCGCCTCCTTGCGCATCTATCGCAGGGTTTAGGTCGATACCAGCACATAACACTCGATTGTTCCCGGCTGGGTCAGTCATGTTGACGGATTCACAGCAGTAGATGCGCGGCTCATCGCCCACATTCAAGATAGAGATTTGCGCCGAGCTACCGTTTCTTGGCTCTGATAGGCGTCTGAATACCGCCCAGTGCTGACAAGGGTCGTTGACTTGGCGCATGTTGCCCCAAGGTAAAGGGATCCCGTTTCCACGATAAACAGCTTTGAGTTTATTCTGTCCATAAGCATCGAAATAGTGCCAATGGGGATAAGGTGAAACCACTGTCATTCTTCGCATCGCGACAGATGGTGAAACTCCGGCTTTCGCGTGCACATCGATTTCGTAGCCATTTCTGTCCAGTAGCTGACGAAAAGGGACTTTAGGGCAGAGTAGAGCTCCTGCAAAGAAACTCGATTCGAAGTCTCGCCAAGCTTGAAGAATATCTTGAGAGTTAAGATCGGATGTTGGGTTACTTTGAGAATTGTCTTCCCAACTGTTCGCGTGGCCTACAGAAAGTACGCTCTTTAAACCTTCTTTGTTGTGTAACACGCAGTGACCAAGATAAACCGCCAAATCGTATTTGAGGCGGGTAGGGTACTCTTTAAGTATCTCATTGAGGTAGATGAAGCCAGGTGGCTCAAAAAACGACGTGACGACTTGCTTCGCGCTTACACCAAGTTCATCCACAATGTCTTGCGGGGGGCGAGAGATCCAGCGAATGGTCAATCCCATACTGCGGGCAATGTCCATGAGATCTTCAGCAGATAGATTTAACCGCTTCATACCTATCTCTTCCGCTGCACGTTCTAAATCAGGAAAGTGGTTTTGATTACTTTCTTGATGAGCTCGAATCAGTAGATGAGCGAACTGCCGCCCGGTAATGCCTGTCTGAGAGAGCATCTCCGGAATCGCGATTTGTAGGATATCGTTTGAAAAAAGGAAGCTTGGTTCAAGAGCCATACCACTGATACCACCTCGATTCCCCTTATCGGGAGTGATATCTGTTTGCTCTGGTTCATCATCTAAAAACCAAGCGGGATCTTTTTGAAAAACCTCGGCGATCACCTCAAGCATATCAATGCTGGGTACTCGTTTTCCTCGTTCAATCATAGAAAGATAAGAAACTGATGGCGCATACTCGGGATTCACTCGGATACAGCGTGCAGAGAGATCTTCCATCGTTAAGTGGTTGCGTTTTCTCAGGTTTCTGATTTTTGTGCCCAAAAAATGGGACTGACGTATAAGACTTTTTGACAGCATAATTTTGTAAAATTCACATTGTAAAATTTTTGTTGTGAAATTGTAGTCAAAAAATCACTAGTATAGAAAGTAAGCAAAGTCACAAAACGCAAAACAACTAAACGCAAGTTTGAAATCTTTGCTCTAGGACATAAAAAGTTGTGAAATATCCGCGAGGGAAACATTATGAATATGCTTACAATCGATAAAACTGAAATCCAAAATCAAGACAAGCCATTTATCGCTGAAGCAGTCTTCGCGGTTGAAAAAACGAACTCGAAGCAATCTTCAGAAAAACAGAGCAAAGCGAAACAGCTACTTGACCGTATGTTCCCGCTAGAAAACGGCTCACATCAAGACGTAACAGCTTACATGATTGATTATCGTCATCTTGTAGCTTATTTCAAAGATGGCACGCACAGCGGCTTAAAGAGCAATAAACACTTTGTTGCTTACAGCGGTGAAAAAGAAAATCCAACCTCTATTTTGTTCCGTGATGGAAATGGTAGTCACGTAGAGCTCACATTTGGTCGAAACAAAGGAACAGGTTGTGTAGAGCTGATTTGCATTGATGACATTCAATTAGAAACTTGCACTATGTTCCCTCAAGAAAGCTCTGAAATCTCGGCAATGCGCCATTGGATTAGCTTGGTAAGAGGTGACGAGAAAGGCAAACCTAAAGCATGTACTGAAACAAAAGCATACACAGCGAAGAGTGGTGAAGATTATGACCTTGAGTGCTGCTACACAATGAATAAATAAACCAAGCCTAAGAAAGCAAAAAGGATACGCAATGCGTATCCTTTTTTAATTCGTTGAATTTGAGATTAGAAGTGTAGTTGGATTACCGAAGTAACAACCGCACCAGGTCGACGAACACCATCAATTTCTACTTTGATCTCACGTTCAATTTCCAAGCCTTTACGAATAGGTGTTACTTTTGAAAGCGTACTTACCGCGCGAATGCGATTGTCTGATTTGACAGGGTAAGGGAATCGAACTTGGTTAAGACCAATGTTGACGACCATTTTCGCTGTTGGAAATTGGTTTTTGTCCGGATCAACGCTATCAGTTAACTTAGGCAGTAGCGCTAGAGTTAGGAAACCGTGCGCAATTGTTGTCTTGAATGGCGATTCTGCTTCCGCACGCTCTGGATCAGTGTGGATCCATTGCATATCTTCAGTAACTTGACCGAATTGGTTAATACGCTCTTGTGATACGTCTAACCATTCACCAATGTGAATCACTTGGCCAATTTTACGTTGCAGCTCTTCATACAGTGTTTGCGCTTCTGGCTTTAACACAATTGGCTTAGGTTCTACTGCTTTTGGTGTTTCAGGTGCTTGAACTTCATCGTTCACTGCTGGTTGCTGAAGATCACGTAGACGCGTAAACAGGTGGCGATTGTTTGCCTTCGTCAAAAACTCACCCCAATACTCACGCACAGTTGGAGACATCCACTGCATGAACTCTGAATGATTTTTTGAGTGTGCTTCACCACGATGTTTAAACAAGTCAGCGACTTTCATAAAAACCTCTGAAATTGACTAATAGGAACAGTTAACTTAGTAAGTTTGAATTACTTCACAATATTGTGCAATGACTTTCGAGCGTACATGTGTAACTTGAAAGTCATTATTTAATTGTAGTTCAATAACTTAAAAATAAAACACTATTTTATTGCAAAGCTGTTAGTAGAGCTTTTAATCAACATAAATTGATACAACTCGCAAGAATCTACTCTAACAAACGTAAGCCAGTGTTTGTTTTATCGCCACTTGAACAAATCAATGCAAATTAATGCTTTACAAGAGTCATGCCAAAACCTAATATACGTCCCGCAACGGAGAGATGGCTGAGTGGTTGAAAGCACCGGTCTTGAAAACCGGCATACGTTAATAGCGTATCTAGGGTTCAAATCCCTATCTCTCCGCCACATTCAAAACCCCAGTCGAAAGACTGGGGTTTTCTCGTTTTATAGCGTTTAAAAATTGTGGAGTTCGAACCCCCATTAGTGAATGCTTGTCTCTTATCATCCCGAAAACTAAGTAAAAGGTAGGCATTGTGAATGTTTGAGCCGGTTTTGGACCCTGAATGCACAGAGCTAGAAATAGATAATATTATTCTTCAATGTACAGAACATGTTTCTACTAACTGTTTGGGATGCGCAGCTTGCTATAAATGCTCTAGGCACCTTGAAATATTCAATGACGATTCAGCCTTGGTCTAGTCGATTCTGGCTCATTTTTGCCCTTTATTAGTTTCAGTCTAAAAGAGGACTGTGTTTGATTGGAGAGTTATTCTTCAGTCACATCCCTTTGCCTAGTTGAGCCATACAATTCACTTGTGCTTACTGCCACGATCGATTTATACTGCTTAATATTAATTGTGCACAATATAGTGGTGCACCATTTTATTTAAATCTGAATAAGGATTGGTTAAGTGAACACTCTACTTTTAACCGCTGGTCGCGTACTGCTGGCATTGTACTTTTTGCTTCCTGGTATTATGAAATTTGTCTCTTGGGATATGCATGTTCAACTTATGGAAAAGCATGACATGCCGTTTGTTCCAGTACTGTTGGGGCTTGCTGGTGCGTTTCAAATCGGCGCGGCAATTTTGTTAATTGCTAACCGTTTTACTTGGTTGGTTGCGCTTTTGTTGGCGGGTTTAGTGCTAGTGATTAACGTGTCACTGCATGATTTTTGGAACTACTCCGGTGTTGAAGGGGCGCACGAGATGCAAAACTTCATTAAAAACCTAGGTATTTTTGCCGGATTACTTGTCTTGTCTGGTCACTCAATCCTAGAAGATCTGAAGGCAAAGTCATAACCTTTACCTTGAAAAAATGAATGTGAAAAGCCGCAAAATCTCTGCGGCTTTTTGTTTTTATTACGTTACGGTTACTCTGTGCATCTTTCTAGGTGTATCTCCGTAGTCGATCACCGCATAATGTTGGGTGACTCGGTTATCCCATATCGCTAATGAGTTCTCCTTCCATCTAAACCGTACTTGAAATTCAGGTCGACGCGCGATTTCAAACAGTTTATCCAGTAACTCATCACTCTCTTTACGTTCGAGTTCGTTAATGTAGCGCGTAAACTGCTCATTAATGAAAAGGGTCTCTTTTCCTGTTTCAGGGTGGACCTGCACAACAGGGTGAACAACGGGTGGATTCGCTTCTGCCGTTTTGAGCAGCTGCTTGTGCCAATCTAACTCTACTTGCTCAGTCGGAATATCCTCAAAGGCAACGAGTGAGTGGGTGGCGGATAGCCTTCTTAATTTGGCTTTCATCTCTTCATCTAAAGAGTCAAATACCGCTGTCATTGAACACCAAATCGTATCACCACCAACACTCGGGATATGCTGAGCGTGTAATAAAGAACTTTTAGAGGGTTTGCTGCGCCAAGTTAAGTCTGTATGCCAGTAACTTTCCATTGGTGCGTTGCCCGGTGTTGTCTCGATAACACTGACTTGCGGAGCACTAGCCACATTTGGAAAGAAAGGGTGAACGGGTTCTAACTGGCCAAAGCGCTGCGCTAGTTTTAAATGTTGCTCTGGTGAGAGGCTTTGATTGTCTAAAAATATGACTTGATGAGTGAGAAACGCTTGGTAGATCTCGTCCAGTTCTTGTGGGTTACACTGACTTAAATCTACTCCGTGAATATGAGCACCAATGTGAGGGGTAATGGGTTCAACTTTCAACATACGTTCGCTTATTGGTTTTTATTGATAGGCAGAAGAGTAAACCGGATGACAGCGGCTTTTCTTTCCGTGGTATGAAATTTAGTCTTGTTAACCATAACACAAATGGATCCAGCAGTGCTGGATGTTTCATATTCAGGTTTTGATAGCCTGTTAGATATATAACCATTTTGTTTCTGTAAAGGTGCTATTTATCAAATGTGCGATTTGGGGAGGATTATTTCTGTTAGTATTTTCTGACACATTACTCGCATGTTTATCTCCATGTATTTCCACAAAATCAAATCTAACAAACTATTTCTTAAGCCATTTACAATCAAAAGAAATCTAATTGTAAGAATCTCAAACATCACAGGTTACATTAAGGTTGGAAATGAAGTTATTTGTACTTTAAAAGACAAAGTACTAATTCTTCCAGAAGGTTCTGTCATTGAATGCAACCTAGATAGGGTTTGTGACAACAGTATTTTAGAGTTTGTTTCTATTAATAAGAATGATTGTGAGGAAATAAAAGAAAAACTATATCTGCTTAACAGTACAATGCTTAGTAGAAAAAGTAATTCGATGTATTTGATTTCTGATCATACTGAAATAATCAAAGCCTTCTCTTTGAATCGCGTTTTGGGTAATAGCGATCAAATAATAAAATACCGAAAACAATTAATTAGCCAAAATATTTTCAATATCATACTACAGTTTCATTTCTTGTCGTTAGATATTGGAATTTTGTTTCGTCACAATCACCATATGTCCGTATCGGAACGATTGTCAAAGATCATCATGAATGCCCCTCGAGATCACTGGACACTTGATAGTGCAGCGCGAGCCTTATGTGTTAGCACTTCAACACTACGTCGTAATCTGTCGAATGAAAACTCGTCATTTTCCCGAGTTTTGATTGGTATTAGATTGGGCTTGGCAATTAATTATCTAACATTTACTAATCTTAGTATAAATAAAATCAGTGAGTTGAGTGGTTTTAATAGTGCGACCTACTTTTGCATAGCCTTTAAAAAAGAATATAAAATGAGTCCTAAAAGGTTTCGTATTGAATCGGTCGAAATGAATGTTTAAATCTATACCATTATGACTGCTTAAATCAGTTAATTTACTGACGCGTCACTAATAAAGTGATTTCTATATAAAAGAGAGTTATTGGTAGTGATAAACTTTAGACCCGTATTTTTTGTATTAGGGTTACTCTTATCTAAACTCGCTCTATTTATGTATATACCCGCAATTGTGGCTGTTTATACAAAAACGCATGGTGCTTTTGATTTTGGTGTGTCTGCCTTGATAACCAACGTGGCAGGGTTTACGTGCTTAGCTATTGGCCGTAGAAAATCTCGGGTTATCAAGATAAAAGACGCCTTTTTGATCACAACTTTGGTTTGGGTGTTTGGTAGTGCCTTTGCGTCCCTTCCTTTCATATTTATTAATGAAATTAGTTTCACCAATGCCTACTTTGAAACGATGTCGGGGATTACCACCACTGGCTCAACGGTGCTCGTTGGTCTAGATAGCATGGCAGCTAGTATTCTGCTTTGGCGTTCACTCTTGCAATGGTTTGGCGGGATTGGTTTTATTGTTATGGCAGTGGCGGTTTTTCCTTTGATCAATGTAGGAGGGATGCGGCTTTTCCAAACAGAATCTTCTGATTGGTCGGATAAAAGTGCACCCAGAATGAAGAGTGTCGCGAAGAGTATTCTTATTGTTTATTTCTCGCTAACCTTAGCATGCCTTGTTTGTTATTGGCTTTCTGGGATGGGATGGTTTGACGCGGTCAACCATGCTTTAACGACAGTATCAACGGGAGGCTACTCAACAACAGATTCGTCAATGAATGGTTTTTCTAACCTTGCTCAATGGGTAGCAATTATATTCATGCTCTTAGGTGGAATGCCATTCTTAGTATTTGTAAGTGCTATGAAAGCTAAAAGCCCATTGATTCTATTTAAAGATGTACAAATTCAAGCGTATTTTAAGTTGGTACTTTTTCTTAGTCTCAGTGTTGCATTGTGGTTGTACTTGAAACTTGACTATTCGCTGTCTGATTCAATAAGAATAGGGATGTTCAATATAATTACCGTAATGACTACAACGGGGTTTGCACTTGATGATTTTTCCCAGTGGGGAGCGTTTACCACTATTATATTTTCATTTGTACTAGTGATGGGGGCATGCTCCGGGTCTACATCAGGTGGTTTGAAAATATTTAGAATTCAGATCGCGGCATCACTAATTAATAAGCAGATCCAACAACTACTTCACCCGTCTGGTGTTTTCGTTCAACGCTATAATGGCTCAAGAATTACAGATGATATTGTTCGTTCGGTAATGGCGTTTGCTTTTATATACGTTGTAACCATACTCGTTATTGCATCGATGCTAAGCCTAGTAGGATTAGACCCGATCACAAGTCTTACTGGTTCAGCAACGGCAGTGGCGAACGTAGGGCCAGGGCTTGGACCTATTATCGGGCCAACTGGAAATTTCAGAGGACTGCCCGATGCAGCAAAATGGGTATTGAGTTTTGGCATGTTAATGGGGCGGTTAGAAATACTAACAGTCGTTGCTGTGTGTTCTCGTCACTTTTGGCGTATATAGATTGTTCAAGAGAAAATTTGAATTAATTGAGCACATTTTAATTTAAATTGAACATATATTCTGATGATTTAAGTTTTACACTAATTTAGTATCTGTTCTGAAATGAACCCTCCATATTTAGTGTGGATATTGATGTAATAAGTAAAGACTATTGCATCTGTTGTTCTCTCATATTTAATCGTAAATGTGAGTATAAACATTAACAAGGTAATATTACATGAGTAATAAAATCATTAAACTCTCTCGAAATACTGAAAGTGCTCCTATTTGTGATAACTCAACACAAAGTGTTGCATTCTCGCATTATAATAATATCTCTGCTCAGCTCCCTATTAACCCTGACACGAATGAGATTGTTTCTAAAAATATTAGAGAGCAGGCGAAACAATGTCTTCTCAACATCCAGACGATTGTAGAAAGTATCGATCATGATATGAGCGATGTCGTGAAAGTGAATGTATTTCTATCGGATATTGCACACTCGAAAGCGGTGAACGAAGTTTATTCTACCTTTTTCAACGATCACTTACCGGCGCGCACCGCTGTTTCGGTTGCTCAATTGCCAATCGAAGGTGCGTTAGTGCAAATGGATGCGCTGATTTCAAATGGTGTAGGCACAACGCCTCAAAAACCATGTGATTTGGTGAAGCTATCTCGCAACACACCTAAAGCACCAAAGAGTGCGATATCTAATCAGACGGTGGCTTTCTCTCACTACAACAATATTTCGGCTCAGTTACCCATCGAACCTTCAACAGGTAAGATGATCATTGGTGATGTGAAAAAGCAGACGACTCAATGTTTGACCAACATTAAAATGATTCTTGAGAGTATTAATGTCCCACTCGATGATATCGTTAAAGTGACAGTGTACCTGAAAGATCTATCAGACATGGAAGCCGTCAATGAGGTGTACAGCACCTTCTTCCCTGATTCGGCAATTGCAAGAACGTTAGGCTATGTTCCGGCGAGAACTTTTGTCTCTGCTTCTGAGTTACCTTTGAATGCTTTGGTACAAATTGATGCTGTGATTTCGCATGGTGATGGTACGCCACCTCAAGCGGTCGAAGACCGTCATGGTATTGTTATTAAGCCTAACAACACGCCAGATGCTCCAATGGACTCATTATCGACACAAACCGTAGCGTTTTCACATTACAACCATATTTCCGCTCAGTTGCCATTAGATGTGAAGACAAACGAGATTATCGATGGTGATGTGAAAGAACAAGCTAAACAGTGTTTGACGCATATTAAGACTATTGTCGAAAGCATCGGTCATGTCATGGATGATCTTGTTAAGGTGAATATTCAAGTAACCGATGTGGCAGATATGAATGCGATTAATGAAGTCTATAAAACCTTCTTTAGCCGTGAACTGCCAGCAAGAACGGTCGTAGGCGTCTCTGAGATTGCCAAAGGAGCACAAGTACAAATCGATGCGGTTGTTTCGAACGCAGAAGGTACTCCACCACAACGTTAATTTGTTACTTGGTAAAACAAAGCCACCACTTAAATATTGAAGTGGTGGCTTTTTTATTTGTGGGAAAGCTTTGTCGTCATATTGGATGACGTGTCGATCAGCTTGCAATGTTGATCAGCGATGAGTCATTCGTTGTTTTAGACTGCTGCCTAAACTGTGATGGTGTTAAGTGATACTTTCGCTTAAAAGCGTCGCAGAAGTATGCAGAGCTTCCAAAACCACATCGGTGGCTGATGTGCGCAACGTTATACGATGTGAACGTGAGCATATTTAGCGCCAGTCCCATCCTAACGTCGATAAGAAGCTGGCTAAACGAGATGTTTTCTTTGTGAAGGTGTCTACGCAATGTCGATGGAGATATGAAAAGAAGCTTAGCAACCTCATCAATCTGCCACTTTCTTTGCGGATCTTTCGTTATCATTCGGGCGATCATTTCACGTTTTGTCTCTTCATAATTGAAATGAAATAGGTTCATAACGTCAATGCCTGATTCACACAGTGACAATAAAATAAAATACAAACTTTGCTCTAAAAACAGCATTTTAAGTGCATCTTGGCTTAATGAAGAATACACCTCTTGCAACAATCTAAAGTTCTGCTCAACTTCGATCGGTGTTGACGTGTGATGAGCGACAAGGTTCTTTTGGTAGCTACGGTTTTGTGGCAGCTTTAGAAGTGAACCCTCCAACATTTCATCCATGATCACCAATAGTTGGAGTTTAAGTGGAGATTTAGAGCCGCTTTGAGTTAATGAGCATGATACACAGCTATATTGAGGAACAAGAAGAATCGTTGGGCCGTCAATTATGATTTGTTGATCATTGATGAACACCGTCCCTTTGGCAAAGGACACGCTCGCGATGTAATGGTGTTCAACATAAAACTCTTCAAGCGCTATAGGTTTGGATGATTCGATGTATTTGTATTCCACTCTTACTTATCTCATAGTTAGGCTTACTACAAAGTAAGCGGTTTATTTGGCTAGTAGAAAGCGTCCATGCAATAGCGAGTATTAATTATAACGCTACTTTGCTAAGAGTTTCGTAAAAGTGTCATTTTGAGGTTCAATCTAAGTATATTGACCGTATTTCTAAACTTTGGTTGAGTGTCGCGTCGTTTTAGTGATCTTTCTCGGTGTGTGTCACACAGGCTAATATGTAGACTTATTATGAGCTGACGGTCCCATGATCAACTAAATAATATGCATTGTTGGGGTTTTGCATGTTCACTGTTCGATGGCAAATAGCTTGAAGCAATTCTGTTTGATGAGTGATCACCAATAGCCCCAGAGAACGTTGCTCGACCTCCGAGAGCAGAGCATTCCAAATCACTTTTTGAGTAATCGAATCGAGTTGATCGGTGGCCTCGTCACAAATCAAAAACTCGGTTGTCGGTGCTAACGCTCTTACTAGGTTAAAACGTTGTAATTGGCCTCCGGATAACTCTTTTGGCAATCTAAACTGCCAATGAAATTCGAGCTCATACGATTCTAAAAGTGACCGATAATCGTATCCTCTATAGGCCTCTTTTAGTGTCTTCTCTATTGTCCATCGAGGATCAAATGCAAACTCACAACGTTGCCCGACCCACTGAACTGGATTGATGCGATTTCGTGTGAGCGCTGGAAGCCTTAATTTGTGTTTATCGTAATTAAGTTGGCGTGTGAGGATCTTGCCAATGGTAGATTTTCCGCTGCCACTTACGCCATTCAAGCCAACAATATCCCCTCGCTTTATGAAAATATCAGGGATTGGGATCGAATGATCGCGGTAACGATATTCACCTTGCTGAATTTTAATCATATTCATTAAACGAGTCATAGTTACAAATACCAGTGTCTAGGTTGAGATTGCCACAGAGCTTGAGTATAGGAGTGGCATTGCCCGGAAATAATCTGAGCCGGCGTTGTTTCTTCAATAATGGTGCCTTCGTTCATGATTAGAATTCGGTCAACAAACTGGCACATCAAAGAAAGATCATGGCTGATGATGAGAAAGCTCGAAGTCAATTTGCTCCATGATTTGTAGAGCGTCATCAATCGGATGGCGTTAGAGCTATCGAGTCCACAACTTGGTTCATCAGCAAGCAAAAGAGGGGTGCCTTGTACGAGAGCAAGACAGCTCAATACTCGTTTTGCGATCCCACCAGATAGTTGATGGGGATAGGCTGATAAGGCTTGGTTTGACAAACCTAATGTATTGAGCAAGCAGGGAATATTGATGTTTCGTTGTGCAAACATCCTCAATTGCACGCCTATGGTTATGTTCGGGTTTAAAGCCGAGGTATGCTGAGTAATTAGTGCTGCTGGTTTGACTAACGGGTTAACCCAATGGAGCTCCCCAGTAGAATGAAAGCAACAAGGCAGAGCTTGCATAATGATCTGAGTGAGCACTGTTTTACCACTGCCACTCCCGCCCACAATGGCCACCATTTCGTGTGGATTTACGTGAAATGTAATGGAATCGAGGATCGTTGAATCCGTTTTTGCATCGTAAACTGAGACCTGATTGAGACTAAGCATATTGAAAGGAATCCTATAAGGTAGCGTCGAGATTCGTCTGCGATATGGCTAAAATGAAAGCGCGCGAATAGTGTGGGAAACGAGAAGAGTTACGGAGACTAAGAGCAAACCAGGGCAGAGCACCAGCCACCAATCTCCGGTAAGTAGATAGGCGTTGGCTTCGTGCAAGATACGCCCCATCGAAGGGTGATTTGAATGGAGCCCAAAGCCTAGGAAAGATAGCCCGGCAATATGCAGCAGGATATGTGGAAGATGCAATAGGGCCCCCGTTATCCACTGTGGCAGAATATGAGGGACAATATGCCGAACAATGACATACCAACGGCTATAGCCAAAACTCGTTGCGTATCGTATATAGTCTTGATTCATCAGGGCATGAATCTCTGCTTTGCATAATCTGGTTAACTTTGGCCAGTGGCTTAGGGCTACGGCGAAAAGGACACCTTTAGCACCTCCCCCTAGAGTGATGGTCAAGATAATCAGTAGCAATAAGTTTGGAAGCGACAGAATGCAGTCGATTAAGAAATCGATACCAGAGCATAAGGTTTTATTCACGTTACCGAGCACTGCAAAAATCAAGGCGATGGTTGAACACAATAATGCCGCGCAACCAGACAGAGCTAAGCTATAGACCATTGCTTTCAAAGTCCGTGCAAACATATCGCGGCCTAACCAATCGGTACCAAACCAATAAGTCCAAGAAGGCGCTTGTAGGCGATTCATTAAGTCGACACTTTGCCCATCAGAGGGCCAAAAGGTGGCGATAGCCAAAAATAGAAATAGGCACATCGCTGACCATGAGCGAGCTGTTTTCATATGTATCACTCATTGAAGTTATGATTGAAAAGTACTTGGTTGGGTAAATCGCTGAATTGAGTTGGCGAGCATGTTGGCGATGGCAATAGAGAGCGCCGAAAAAATCGTCAGGCATATCAGTAGTGCTCCATCTTGATGGCGAGCGGAATTCACTAGTGCGTTGCCTAGGCCTGGGTAGTTAAACACGGTTTCTACTAAAGCTGAGCAGCTCATTATTTCGGCAATAGCAGCAAAATGGATCATGACTGCGGGCATAACTGTCCCGACAACAATGTATTTCCTGACCAGTGTAGATAATGGCAATTGGTGAATTCGAGCGTAGAGCACATGCTCACTGGACATCAGTTCAATCACTTTTTCTCGAGTGTGTAAAATAAGAGGACCAATTCCACTTAGCACTAATGTTGTGACAGGTAATACAAGGTGGCTGATAGAGCTATACCACGTGAATGAAGTCTCATGCAGTGACGTTGCGCCGCTGATAGGCAGCCATCTGAGCTGCAGTGAAAACAGCGCCATCAATAAAATACCGAGCCAAAATCCTGGTAAACATGAGAGTAACCAGGCTAAGTTTTGCAAGCTTTTATCCCATAGAGTGTTTTGTTTTACTCCTGCCAGCAAGCCTAAGCTATACCCGATCAATAAAGTTAATAGCCAACTAGAGAGCAACAGCTTGGCAGAGTCGCCAGCTCTCTCTTTAATCACATCAATTACAGGTTGCTGGTAGTAATTTGACTGACCCAAGTTGCCTTTGAAGAACTGTTGAGTGATTTGCATCCACTGTTCTATAGGCGTTTGAGAGATGCCAAGATGCTGCGCAATGAGCGCTTTTTGTTCTGCTGAGACAGAGAGGAGATTCCCTCCAAGAAACTCATTAACTGGATTGATGGGAGAGACACTTATCAGCAGGATCGCTACGCAACTGGTAATAGCAACCAACATCAAGTTACGCCCAATGGTGATGAAAGCAGCACGAATTAGTGGCATGTCCATCGCCATTCATTGATGTTGCTGAGGATAGGCCAGCCATGCGCATGGGGCTCAGTAAATGGCTTTCCTAAGTCAAGACATGAATCGGTTGCATACAAGTGATCAAGATTGACCAGCCAGCTCCAAGGTTCATCAAGAGAGGCTAACTCTTGGGCTTTTTGCCAAAGCGGTATCGATTGTTGCCATGAGCTCGCACTTTTTGCTTCGTTAAGCAGTGTATCAACCTTGTGCTGGCTGTATAAACCAGAGTTGTAGAAATCTACACCGGCAAAGTTAGAGTGATATAAAAATGCCACTTCACTCGCTGAGTGACTGCCAAACCCCATTAATACAGGATCTGCATGCATGTGTTTTGCGATAGTATCCCAATCGGCACCAATAGGAGTGATATGAATACCTATCGCTTTAACCATTTGGCTTATGGTAATGGATAGCTCTTCTCGAACACTATCTCCTGACTTGTAGTAGAGATTGAATGCCGCTTTTTTCCCGTTCTTTTCTCGAATACCATCACCGTTAGCATCAATCCAACCTGCCTCATCTAGAAGCTTTTTGGCTTGCTCAATGTTGAAAGTTGGTTGAGCAAGGTGTTTAGGTTCCCATGGGAGGCCGTCCGAAACAGATGCTGCAGGGTAGGCATAGCCTTGGAGTAGTTTGCTGACGATCAGTTCTCGATTTATCGCTAGGCTCACCGCTTTACGAATCACTAAATCTGAAGTGATATCATTGCCAACAAACGGGCTGGTACGAGCGACTACAGGCCAGACTATGCCTCGATTATCGACACTTTTTACATTCCAAAGCGTTGCTGATGACGGCAATGCGTGTATGTATTTTTGCGGTAAAGTGGTTAACTGGATCTGCCCTGTTTTGAAGAGTGCTAAATTGACATGCTCTTCGCCAAAGACGATTACCAATGAATCAAATTGAGGCGTTGAACCGTAATAGTAGGGGTTACGCTTTAGTGTCAGGGATTCACCTTTATTCCAGCGAACAAATTGATAAGGCCCAGAACCAATAGGCTGCTGAGCATAATGAACGTCATAGCGGTGCTTTGGAACAATCCCCACAGCGACTAAATTGTCGATAAAGGTAATGTCAGGTGCGTTTAGATAGAACGTAACACTTGTTGGTGACGATACACTCACACGATCTAAGTTAGAAAGATCATGCGTACTTAATGTTTTCTTTGCTTGTATAAACGTAAAGGCGACATCATCCGCTGTCAGTAATGTCCCATCGGAGAACTTCACGTCATCCCTTAAGGTTATGTTCCACGATAGCTTGTCTTTGGATAGCGCCCATGCAACGGCTATATCTCCTTCTAATTCGAAGTCGTTATTACGTTTCAGAAGCGTAGATTGAATAAGGGCGTGACCGTATTTTCCCCAACCTTGAGTGGAGTCAAAGCCTTTGCTTGGTTCATCTCCTAAAGCAATATAAAGAGTTTCAGGGGCTGCAGTGACGTTACCAATACACGCTATGGTGATAAGGAACACGACCAGTCGTTGCTTCATTTTATCTGATACCTTAGGGGTTATTAAAGATCGATAAAATATTAGGCAATCTTAATTGTAGCAATAGCAATGAATATAGATATTCTCTCTTATTGTTTAGGTTATCAGGTGTGCATAATTAATCTAAATATAATGAGCTGATTCTGAAATGTAATGACATTAAATGTTGGTGTATAGTTTCTTCGAGAGAGGCTAGGGCATATGAATATGTCGAATTATGCAACTTCTTGATAATTTTAATACACCCATAATTATTAAGAGGCTGTATTTAGTATGTCTTTAAACTTTGCCAATGAGTTTAACCTAGCCGCTCTCCCTTTCTTCTAGAGATACCGAACTTCAATTAATTACTCTAGATGCCTTCTTTTATATTCCTAAACATGAGCAGCGGATTTGCCCACGCCTGTGATCCTGTTTCGGTTTGTTTCGATTTACATTGTTCATTATTTTGGGGGGCGAATGTCAGTTTTATCCAATCTGAATGAGGGGTGGGCTGCGGAAATTCATCTGCACTATCAAGTGAAGCGAGGAGTAACTCGTCTTACGCATCGGCAGCAAACGGGTCCTTTGATGGTGCAGCGGCCCTTTTATCCAGAAAAGGGCATCCCACATACTTACCTGCTGCATCCCCCTGGAGGTGTTGTCGGTGGTGATAGCCTTGATATTCATATCAATGTTGCTGATTCTGCTCACGCTCTTGTTACTACTCCGGGGGCAACAAAGTTTTATCGAAGTTCTGGTCATCTAGCACAGCAGAGGCAGAATTTAGAAGCAAGTCAGGGTGCTGTACTAGAGTGGTTACCACTCGAAAATATATTCTTTCCCGCAGCCAACGTTGCTTTGAACACAGAGATTAAGTTGCATTCGTCATCGCGCTTTATTGGTTGGGAGATGCAGTGTTTTGGTCGTCCAATGCTTAATGAATTATTTAGTCACGGGGCTATCAAAGGGCGAACACGAATATATATTGATGGGCTCCTGACTTTAGCTGAATCAATGAACGTACAGGGCGGTCAAAATCAGGCTGCGGGGATGCGCGAATTTCCCATGCTAGGCAGTCTATATATATACCCGGCGACAGACGAACTCAAATCAAAATGTCTGGAAGAATTAAACATTTCACCAATTGTGAAAGGTGAAGATATTGAGTTTGGTATTACAGATGTCGATGGGATATTGGTTATTCGGGCACTTGGGTTTCAAACGGAGCCTATAGCAACAGTATTTATTCAATTGTGGAAAATATGCCGAGAATATTGGTTTGGATATATTCCTGAAATACCGAGAATTTGGGCGACTTAAATAGAGAGTTAATATGGAATTAACACCAAGAGAAAAAGATAAATTACTCCTGTTTACAGCAGGTTTGGTTGCAGAGCGTCGCCGAGCAAGAGGCATTAAGCTGAACTACCCAGAAGCCATTGCATTAATTTGTTGTGAAATTATGGAAGGGGCTAGAGAAGGTCGCACCGTTGCTGATTTGATGAATTATGGCCGCACGGTACTCACTGCTGAAGATGTTATGGAAGGAGTGCCTGAAATGATCAAAGACGTACAGGTTGAGTGCACTTTCCCTGACGGAACCAAGCTCGTATCAATCCATGAGCCGATTGTTTAGGGAGCGACGCAATGATTCCAGGTGAAATCAAAGTTAATCACGAGTTAGGTGACATTACTTTAAATGAGGGGCGTCAAACAAAGACTTTGAGGGTCTCCAATTTGGGCGATCGTCCCATTCAAGTTGGATCTCATTATCACTTTTATGAAGTAAACACATCTTTAGAGTTCGAACGTGAAGAAACACTCGGGTATCGATTGAATATCCCTGCGGGTATGGCAGTTCGCTTCGAGCCAGGTCAACGAAGAACAATTGAATTAGTCGAGTTTAGCGGCAAGCGTGAAATTTATGGTTTCCAAGGTGCCGTGATGGGAAAACTACAGGAAAAACAATGAGTAAAATTTCGCGTCAGGCGTATTCAGATATGTTTGGGCCGACGACTGGCGACAGTGTACGCCTTGCTGATACCGAGCTATTTCTCCAAGTAGAACAAGACTTCACAACCTATGGTGAGGAAGTGAAGTTTGGCGGCGGTAAAGTCATTCGGGATGGAATGGGTCAAAGTCAGGTGACGAATGAACACTGCGTTGATGTTTTGATCACCAATGCGCTGATTCTTGATCATTGGGGCATTGTTAAAGCGGATATCGGTATTAAAGATGGCCGCATTATGGGCATCGGTAAAGCCGGTAATCCGGATGTTCAGCCCAATGTGGATATCGTTATTGGGCCTGGGACAGAAGTGGTCGCGGGTGAAGGAAAAATTATCACAGCAGGTGGTATTGATACTCACATTCACTTTATTTGTCCGCAACAAGCGGAAGAAGGGTTGTCTGCCGGTTTAACAACATTCATTGGTGGCGGCACTGGCCCTGTCGCTGGCTCAAACGCCACGACAGTGACACCTGGTGTATGGAATATGCACCGAATGCTAGAAGCGGTGGATGAGTTGCCGATTAACGTTGGTTTATTTGGTAAAGGCTGTGTGAGTAAGCCAGAAGCAATCCGTGAGCAAATCGCAGCGGGCGCGATGGGGCTTAAACTTCATGAAGATTGGGGCGCTACACCTGCAGCAATTGAGAACTGCTTGTCTGTCGCTGATGAGATGGACGTTCAAGTCGCGATTCACTCTGACACCTTGAATGAAGGTGGCTTTTACGAAGAGACAATGCGCGCTATTGGCGATCGAGTGATTCATGTTTTCCATACTGAAGGCGCAGGCGGTGGACACGCGCCTGATGTTATTAAGTCTGTCGGTGAAGCGAATATCATCCCAGCATCAACCAATCCAACGATGCCTTACACGATAAATACAGTCGACGAACATCTGGATATGTTGATGGTTTGCCATCATTTGGATCCTTCTATCCCTGAAGATGTCGCGTTTGCTGAGTCTAGAATTCGTCAAGAGACGATCGCTGCTGAAGATATTCTCCATGATCTAGGGGCGATCTCTGTGATGTCCTCAGATTCCCAAGCTATGGGACGCGTTGGTGAAGTGATCACCCGTACTTGGCAATGTGCAAATAAAATGAAGTTGCAACGAGGCACCATGGAAGGTGATAGCGCCCACAACGATAATCATCGTTTAAAGCGGTATGTGGCTAAGTACACGATTAATCCTGCCATTGCTCATGGTATCGCGCACGAGGTGGGTTCGATAGAGGTTGGAAAGTTGGCTGATATCGTCGTGTGGGATCCCGCTTTCTTTGGTGTAAAACCATCTTTGGTTCTGAAGAGTGGTTTGGTGGCCTATGCGCCAATGGGGGACATCAACGCAGCTATTCCAACGCCTCAACCAGTGCATTATCGACCAATGTACGCTTGTTTTGGTAAAGCGAAATACAAGTCATCAATGATCTTCATGTCCCAAGCGAGTATCGATGCCGGAGTACCTGAGGCACTGTCATTGAAGAGCCAAGTGGGTCGTGTTCAAGGCTGTAGAAATATCACCAAACAAGACATGGTACACAACAACTATGCGCCAAATATCGAGCTGGATTCTCAAACCTATGAAGTGAAAGCGGATGGCGTGCCATTGGTGTGTGAACCCGCGACGGAATTACCAATGGCTCAGCGGTATTTCTTGTTCTAAACGTAATAATTCCAAAGACTCCTTTGGCGAATAAGGCCAAAGGAGAGAGGTAACATGACATGATTCAATTTACTCAAATAGTGAATGTCGATGAGGGTGCTCAAACATCTAACGAACAGCCTGAGCTCTCTTTGTGTTTAACCATGAATGAAAGAACCAAAAGCCGTTTGAAAGTAACGTTAAGTGACGGGCAAACAGCTGGGCTTTTTCTGCCGAGAGGTTCGGTATTAAAAGAGGGTGATTGGGTAAAAGCTGATAGCGGTGAAGTTGCTGTGATCAAAGCGGCAGAAGAGATGGTCTCTACAGTATTTTCTGATGATCTCTTGTTGTTGGCAAAAGCGTGTTACCACCTTGGCAATCGACACGTCCCTTTGCAAGTTGAGCAGGGCTGGTGTCGATACCTACACGATCATGTATTAGACGATATGGTCAAAGGACTTGGTTTAGGTGTTCGTGTCGAACGAGCGACTTATCAGCCAGAACCCGGCGCTTATGGTGGATCGAGTGCAGGTCACGGGCATCATCACTAAGCCGATAGGGGAGAATATGTTAACCGATCTTCGTCTGTATCAACTGGTGAGCCCGTCGCTGCCTGTTGGATCGTTTACCTACTCACAAGGATTGGAGTGGGCGATAGAAAAAGGCTGGGTTCATAATGTTGAAACGCTTTCTGACTGGTTGACGACGCAACTGATGGAGAGTTTAGCGACTTTAGAGTTACCTGTGCTAATGGAGCTTCGATGGCTTTTGGCTCAAGGAAACCGAAGTAAAGCGCTTGGGTGGTGCAACTTTATCATTGCGAGCCGAGAAACCAAGGAATTGCGCTTAGAAGAAAAGCAACGCGGTGCGGCGTTTGCAAAACTTCTTCCTCAACTTGGCGTAAATCTGGATGAAGAAACGAGGGAAATGGTTAAGCAGACACAAGTAGCGGCTTTCGCAATCGCCGCTATTAAATGGGATATTCCTCCAGTGAAACTGTGCCTCGCCTACGCTTGGGGCTGGTTAGAGAATGCTGTGATGGCAGGAGTTAAGCTGATTCCATTGGGGCAAACTGATGGTCAAAAGCTTTTGCTCAGACTTGCCGATCTGATTCCGGAAGCAGTCAACAAGTCCAGACACTGGCCCTGCGAAGATATTGGTAGCTTTACAGCGGCCCAAGTGATCGCCAGTTGTCGCCATGAAACTCAATATACACGTCTATTTCGTTCATAAGGATGCTTTATGCAAGACTATAAACAGCCACTACGCATTGGTGTCGGTGGCCCTGTTGGCTCAGGTAAAACAGCCTTACTTGAAATTCTTTGTAAGACCATTCGCGATCAGTTTCAAATAGCGGTGGTGACTAATGATATCTATACGCAAGAAGACGCCAAAATATTAACCCGCGCGAAAGCGTTAGAAGCGGATCGTATTATCGGTGTTGAAACGGGAGGCTGCCCACATACCGCCATTCGTGAAGATGCGTCGATGAATCTTGCGGCGGTAGAAGAACTAGCAATGCGCCATAATAATCTTGATGTGGTATTTGTTGAGAGTGGTGGTGATAACTTAAGCGCGACATTTAGCCCAGAATTGGCAGACCTTACCATCTATGTGATTGATGTCGCTGAAGGTGAGAAGATCCCGCGTAAGGGAGGGCCTGGTATTACTCGCTCTGACTTGCTTGTGATTAATAAAATTGACCTTGCGCCTTATGTTGGGGCTTCGTTAGAAGTTATGGAAGCAGATACAGCGCGTATGCGACCAGAAAAACCTTATGTGTTTACCAATCTAAAAGAGGGCGTAGGCCTTCAAAAAATTATCGATTTCATCATTGATAAAGGCATGCTCACACAAGCATAGTGACACGTCATCTTCCTTCCTTTAGTAAAACGGTCTCTGGTATGAGGCCGTTTTATTTAAACCCAGCCAGCCTTCGTTTAGTGCTCTTCCTGTGTAAAGCGTCTCTTTGTTTTAGACGGTGGCTCTCCAAATCTTGATTTATACGCTCGGCTAAGTGCCGCTTCTGATTTATATCCGACATCGAGCGCTACGTTGATTATGGGCTCATTGCCGCTTTGTAAACGTTCACGCGCGAGATTCAAACGCCACTCAATCACATACTGTTTCGGCGTTTGACCTAATACCTGCTTGAAGTACTCGATAAAACGGGTCCTCGACATGGCCGATAAACGAGCAAGCGTATCAATATCTATATCGTCAGAAGGGGAGGTATGGATTTTATCTAATGCGCTAGCCAAGCGTTTATCACTGTATGCAAGCAACCAGTTGGTGGTGGATGTTTGCATTCGAGCTATCCACGCTCTGATGCATTGTAAGATCAGAATATCCGCCAACTTTGGGACGATAAACTCTGTTGCGAATTGTTCGTCTAAGGTCTCTTGTTGAATGGCTTCTATCATATTGACGAGCAAAGGATAGTTGGAAGATTGCGTGGAGATAACAATGTACTCCGGCATGGATTTTATGATGGAAGCTGTCACCTCATTTTCGAATAGAACAGTTCCGCATATTGTGGTGGTTAATGCTCCTTGGCCATTTGAGGTCAGCTTTTCGTAATGATCAGTTATTTGCTCAAGGTTGTGCTCAAACAAATCAGTGGCAGTAGAGTGCTGAGTATCGACGATTTCATGCCCTGTACCATGAGGGATTAAGACAAAGTCGCCGGGCATAAGCTGAACGTGTTGACCAGAGACAGACACAAAGGCCTCCCCATCCAGAACTAGATGAAACATGGTGCTCGATGGAATCGCGGGCATTTTAAGCCCCCAAGGTTCTCGAAGTAACGCGTGGGTATAAAAGACACGCTGCATTTTGAGCTGTCCAAGCGGCGCACTGCTCGATTGACGCTGTTGGCTGAACTTGCCACTGTTTATCGCTTGTTCTAGGTCTGCCATTTGGTACGTTCTGCAAATAAAAAGAGACTTAATGACAACTATATATCAGCCTCTTTTGATTAAATAGTCGCCAGCGAGTGATTATCTAAGGAGAGCCGAATGTTAGAACCACTAGTCATGACCTTAAGCCTAGTTTCAGCAGTAACAACAGCGATGCTGGCGGGGCTGTATTTCATTTTTCACAATACGGTTATGCCAGTATTTAAAGATAAAGAGGGGGCACTGATGATGCAGCGAATTAACGATGTGATCATCAATAAGCAGTTTCTGCTGATCTTTGTCCTATCACCGTTAACCAGTCTTGGCGCAATGTTGCTAGGTTTGATTGATGGTCAACTGTCTACAACAGATGTGGCTTTGTATGGCTACATATTGGCGATATTGGCTTTTATGATTACCGCAACGCGCAACGTCCCTCTTAACAACGAACTGAAATATGCATCAGGAGATGTGAGCCAAATATGGAAAAAGTATGTGCAGCAATGGGGAAGTTGGAATGCTAAGCGCTGCTACCTGTCGTTGATGTCTAGTCTCTTAGTGGTCGGGCAGTTTGTTTATCATTAAAGAATCAGACAAGTGAGATGAGCTCACTTGTCTGATTTTAGGTTAGTTGACTGTGCGACTGAACTTCAGGCTAGCTGTCCAAGCAAGTACACCGATAAATGCATAGATAGCCACATTTATCCAGCCTGCCGCAGGTATCGCGCTAAATGGATTTGGCGCTAGAATTGCGTGTAGTGGCAGGTAGAAAATCTCTGAAAAGAACTGATCGATATGGTAATCACCGAACAAAGCGATTGGCATCCAGCGCAGTGCGTAAATGGCAACTAACAGAACTAGTAGCGGAGAGTTAACTTTCTGAGAAATCGCCATTGCGGTTAACGCCAAAGGCAGAAGCAACAGGCCCGCGACGATCATTCGCAATAAGAACTCACCCCAATGCAAAACCACGTAAGCTAACGAGGCTTGGCGAAACAGAAGCGCCAATTGTTGCTCGGTCGATACGTTCAGTAGCCAAAGCATGAAGTCGGCAAAAAATACCAAACTCGAGCAGACTAACGGAATCACGAGCAAACCAAAGGCGAGTTTGACTAAGTGAGTCTTTACATCACTGACTGGCATGCTACGCCAAAACATAATGCTGCCTTCGGAGCGTTCTTTTCGTAGTGTTCTCGGGAAGTATTGAGTTCCAAGCAGGATCGAAAGTAAGCCAATCCCACCAGTGATGAGCATGTTGATATCGTCACCCATTTCGAGGTGGATATCACTGACGCTGCCATTTACGCTCATTTGGAAAAACATGTTGTGTTGCAAGTTGGAACTGCTGAGTAAGCTAATGAATAGCAATACACCACACGCGAAGATAAATAACGGAATGCGAGTGACAAGTGGGTTTTCAATCCACTCTTTATGCAACATAGCGATGATAGAACCCATTACGCTGCCTCCTTCTGTAAAGCTAAAAATAGATCCGCGAGTTTGACACCGTAAATGTCGCCAAAACCTTCTACTTGCGCAGCATATTGGGATGAAAGTAACCACTTAGTGGTCCCTAGACCTTTTTGAGAGGAGAGTGGATTCATCGTTTCAATTTGAGCTCGATATTCGTCATTGGCATCAAGAATGAAGTAATCATCGCTGATACTTTCCATCGATGTCTGGAGAACGGTTTGGCCCTGTTTGAGGATCAATACGTCCGTCAATAAGTGCTCTATCTCTGACACTTCATGGCTAGTAATGATTAATGCTCGTTCACCGTCATGGAACCACTCCAACAAGTGACGATAAAAAGTGTCGCGATAGACCAAATCCAAGCCAAGTGTCGGTTCATCCAAGATTAGGATTTGAGTATTGGTCGCAATGACGATGGCAAGGTGCAATTGTACCTTCATGCCTTTAGATAACGTCTTGATACGCGCTTTGGGTTTAATGTCGGTTTGCTGCAAAAGCGCTTCGGCTTTACTGCGATCAAAGTTTGGATGGACACCTTGGGTATAGCTGAGTAATTGGCTCACTTTCATCCAATCGGGCAGCACGTTTACATCGGATATGTAGGAAAGGCTTTGCATGATCTTGTCACGTTGCATCATTGGTTCAAAACCGTTGACGCGAATCGTGCCTTGATACTCGTGCGCGCCAAGTAGAGCATTAATTAAGGTCGATTTGCCTGCACCGTTGTGGCCGAGTAAGCCGAGAACTTGACCAGCCTGAAGTTCAAAGCTGATATCTTGTAGAGCTTCTCCCTTTTGACGATACTGCTTGGAGACGTGTTTTACACTGACTAATGCGCTCATTGGTCACCTTCAAAGTGTGGTTTTAGTTGCTGGATGAACTCGTCAAGAGACATATCGAGACGTTGTAACGTTATGGCGATTTGAGGAATTTGTTGTTCTAGGAAGCGGGCTTTTTCATCAGCGAGCAATTGTTGCTTGGCCCCCTCAGAAACAAACATACCTTGGCCTCGTCGCTTTTCTACGAGCCCTTCATCGACCAATAACTGATAGCCTTTCATCACAGTTAAATGATTGATTTTCATATCCGCTGAAACACTGCGTACTGAGGGCAGCGCTTCGCCTTCTTGCCAGACTCCCTGCAGAATTTGCTGCGTGATCTGGTCAGCTAACTGACGGAAAATCGGTTGGCGATCGTGCCAATGCGTCATAGCGGGTTTCCTTAGCTGAGTTGGTGTTATATCTATGTATAACACTATAGTTCTAAAATAGGAAGAGGGTTAATGGCAAGAAGAGGAATGTAAGAGCTTATAGAGTGATATAAGCTCTTGAAAAAAGTGATAATTCGACGGGGGAGAGATTAAGCGATGCTTTTAACCGTTAAGCGGTTTTTGTTGTCGCGGTTTGCTGTAATTTGCTTGTGGTCGTCGATAGTACCTAATGATTTTGCAAGGCGATCGTACAGTACTACGTTCACGGTCGCAGCAAGATTCATACAGCCATTGGTTGGGATGTAAACCACGTGATGGGCTTTATCGACCACCTCTTGTGGCAGTGAGCCATCTTCTGGCCCAAATACATAAACTGCTTTTTCTGGGTGCTCGAAGTGAGGCAACGCAGTAGCTCCGACGGCCAGTTCCACACAAACGATTTCAACATCGTTTGCTACCTCTGCGGTGAGGTCATCCATCTCAATTAAATTGATACGCTCACGGCTATTCTTAGTATCAGTCTGGAACTTAACCGCACGATTGTAGCGGGTACCATTGTAGCGAACTTGTGTCGCATCATAGCAGCCGGCAGCGCGCATCACGGCACCGACATTGGTTGGATTCTTCGGATTATACAGGCCAATAATGACCGTTGACTCTGTTGTCATTTCTATTGTTCTACTTAATGGTATTGCTAGCTAAGAGTAAAGACTCGTTGAATGGCGAGCATGATACTGAGTTTTAGAAAACTTTGCCTAACTTATTGTTGACCTCGACCTACCTTGAGGTTTTAGCCTACAGCAACTCTCTTAACATAACTTAATGAAAGGACGTTATTGTGGCTAAAATTGCGATTATCTATTTTACAAAAACAGATATTACAGGGCAGATTGCTAAGGCGATTGCATCAGGTATCGAACAGCATAAAGGGATTGATATTCTCTCTCATCGAATTGAAGGAAAGGAAATTGTCGAGGGCCGTTTTGTGAATGATCCGTTGATGGATTCACTGGCAGATTGCGATGCGATCATTTTTGGTTCACCAACTTATATGGGTGGAGTCGCAGCCCAGTTTAAGGCATTTGCAGATGCGAGCAGCGAATCTTGGGTTCATCAGAAGTGGGCGAATAAAGTCGCCGCAGGGTTTACCAGTGGTGGAGCGTTAAATGGCGATCAATCAAGCACTTTACAATACATCCAAACTTTAGCTGGGCAGCATGGCATGGTTTGGGTGGGCTTAGATAAAATTACCGATTCTGGTGAGCAAAAAATCAATCGCTTAGGCTCCCAAGCGGGTGTGGTATCTCAAGGGATTGATGGTGAAGTACACGCTTCAGATTTAGCGACTGCGCAATATCTAGGCCAAAGAGTCGCCGGTTTGGTCAGCAAGCTAAGTCGTACGATTTGATTCAGGCGTTTAACTTAATCTTTCTATAGGGCTGCCCAGCGTTGTAAATACGTTGGGCGCTTTACTTTAGAGGAGGTAGCTCTAAACGCTTTGCAACAAAATAACCGATTTTAACTGGTAAGAATCTGTATAATTAGCGGCCTGAAGATGAGGGTTCGTAAGATAGAACCTGTCGCTAACTAATGGATTTATAATGCAATTACAAAATATTGATAAGCAGCTATATCGTTCCCGTCTTAATGTCGTCATTGTCGCTTGTATTGCCGTGTTAGCGATACTGAGTTTAGCAATATCGCAAACTTTGATCTTAATCTTTCCTGCTGAGTCCGGCTCCCACTTTCATTGGAATTTATTCGGTGTCATTGTGAGTGCGATACTGGTTGTCACGACGCTTCTAAAACTGAAGTCTCACCCAAAAATGAAAGAAGTCGCTTACGTTTGGGACCTCAAACAAGCGTTGAACTTGATCTACAGAAAGAACAGAAAGCTTCTTGCCGCTGCAGAAAAGGGTAACGTCGATGCAATGCTCGCGCTGCAATTTAGTTATCAAGGCTCTCGTCAATTGTGGCAGCTGGATGACAACACCATCACGATTAACAGCCTTAACACTGCGCAAGCTCAACTGGATAAGTGGGTAGAAGAGTTTGGTATTACCTTAGACATAAGTCGTTATGATTCTGAGGTGCTTAAGGCGTTTTAAGTCACTGCAATCCACAATAATTAGTTTTACCGTCCCAATACTGACGAGATATCACAAAGCTTGACTGTGTTTATATACAGTATTTTGATGCTGAGTTACTATTTGTTGGTCAGTAAGTAGGTTAGCGACTGCCCGTTAGCCTGCTAATAACCAAACAAACAATAAGTGGTTGGCTAACCATTAAGGTGACTCTCATGGCCCATTCTGAAACAAGCTGTCTTTGCGGTGCGGTAAAAATTACAGCCGAAGAAATCAATCCAAAATTTACTGTCTGTCACTGTCAATCTTGCCGAACTTGGGGCGGTGCGCCTTATTTTGCTGTGCAATGCGGCACTAAGGTGATAATTGATGGTGAAGAAAAAGTAAAGTTATTCCAATCCTCCTCTTGGGCATCACGCGGTTTTTGTACTGAATGTGGTACTCATCTCTTTTATAAGCTTAAAGCGACAGGCGAGTACAACATGCCTGTGGGTCTGTTTCCTCAGTTGGAAGGTTTGGAAATGGATATGCAATACTTTAGTGATGCACGTCCAAGCTATTATTGTTTCGCCAATGAAACCAAAGAAATGACAACCGCTGAGATCATGGCTTACTTCGCTGACAAGATTTAGCCGGCTTTATCATTGCTAGCTCCTAATCTTGGGGCTAGTCGGTTTCCAATCTCTCCCTGTAAACCCTGCTGCAATTCATCTCTTTGTCGTTCGTCTCAATATTTTTTAAATAAATTGAATTTTGCTCTTTACCTCAACTTAGCTTGAGGTATTAGCATGTTCTACGTTGTCTAGGAAAAGTCTTTTAAGGAGAAAGCAATGATTCAACTGGAGCATGTAAACCTTGTAGTTAAAAATATCCCTGAAATGTTGAAGTTCTACCAAGCCGCGTTCCCCCATTGGTATGTTCGTGATGAAGGAAAAGGCGAGTGGAGTGGTAAGCCTCGTAACTGGCTTCATTTTGGCGATGAGTATCAATACATTGCGTTGAGCGATCATGGTGAAGGAGAGAACCGAGATCTCGATGGACACCAAGTCGGATTTGCGCATTTTGCTTATGTAACCGATAACATCGATGCAGTGATTAGCCGGTTGGTTGAAGCCGGATTCCCAATCGCTAAACCAGGTGCCGATGAGCCGTATCGTAAGAACATTTACTTTTTAGATCCGGCAGGCTTTGAAGTGGAATTTGTCGAATATATGAGTGATGATCCTAAACTGCGTAACCTTTCAAGCTAAGTTAGTCGAGCTCACTTAAGACGAAGTGGACCGTCATTGAAACAAAGGCATGGTCACTTGCGTATCTGTCTTTTTCAAAGCTTGGGTTGATTAAGTGAGCATTGAGTGTTTGATAATCGACAATATCAGCCAGAGAGTAAGGTGAATCTGGCTGAAATTCTTGTGAAACCAGTAAGTAGTCCAGCACATTCCCTTTCGCAAAGTGGTAGTGGGTGGGCTGGCGGCATGCGTCTTTGTTATTGCGATTCAAAATGGACCAGCTGTCTTGTAGCGTGAGCTTTTCTGAACTTTGATTGATCTCTCTAGTAAGTAGCCCAGTAATGCTGCTGTCTAATGGCTCGTTCATATCTCCCATCAATACGCATGGAATAGGATGGCGCTGGTATTGGTGTTCCATAAATAATCGTAGCATGATGGCTTCCCATCCACGCTGCTGCGCCGATACCCACTGCCCAACGAGGGCATGTTCCTGTTCAGGGTTGCTGCTTTCGCTGGCACGTTGTGACTTTAGGTGGCAAACATAGCAAGCGATCTCGCCGATTTCTGGCACATTAACCACTGCATAAATTGGTTTACGACTGAATTGCGGGGTTGGGATTTGGTAGCTATCAGATATCCATTCTAATGGTCTTACCGCTTCGACATGTTTAATCGGGTATTTTGATGCCAATGCGACGACAGGGTGCGAGTAGATATACTCGTCTGCTACCTGCGGTTGGTCTACCACAGCAAAGTACTTATAACCCATTTGCTTAAACAAGATCTGAGTGGCTTCAATGCTAAATACTTCTTGCAGCCCAATAATGTCAGCGTCTAAGGCTTCTACGTGCTTTTTCGTCCACGCACATTTCCCTTGCCATGCCTCTTGCTCATAGATGTTTTCAAAATCATAAAAAGCGTTGGGCGGTTCGACAAAATTAAATAGATTGGCGGTCGCAAAGGTAAGGGTGTTGTTGTTTTGCAATGAGTAACCTCGATCAAAGCACAATGTACTTATTGTTCAGTGTAAACAAAACGGCGCGAAGTTTCTGCAATAGAATGTAGGTGAGATATTAACAGGGAATAGAAGTAAGGCGGTGATATTGGTCACCGCCTTTTTAAAATCAATAATAATCAAATGCAGATAGCAACGGTGCCAGCAACCATTAGTGCGATGGCGACATACCAGAAGTATTGAGTGGTTGAGTCTGCCACATTGCCTCTGATGTAGTTCACTTCTTCAGTTGCTGTTGTCACGAACTCATTGTAATCAATAGAGAGTTCGCTACGTGCTTCTTTTAACTCCGCTTGTAACTTGTTGAATGCGTTATCGATAAAGTCTTTTACTTCATCCATTGCGTCGTTAGCAAATGATAGGTTGTTCCATACTGCCATACGTGAAGCATACTCGCTTTCACCGACTAAGTTTAATACGCGTAAATCGTATTCACGTTTAGTGCGTTCTTTACCCATTTTTTGTGGGTTAATGCTTTTTAATTTGTTCACAACAAATTCTCCAAAAAATTCGATTAGATAGATTAGAGCGTCTAATGGCTCAAAAAGGTGAAGAACCGAAGTTCAAAGGGGGCATCTAAAAGAGAGTTGGATTGCGATAACCTTTTGATATTGAGTTGGTAACCGCGACACATTTAAAGAGCGAGTTGAGTCATTTCTGAATCAGCGCGGGCATAGTAGAGAGTTAGCAAATCTCTCGCAACTAACTGATTTTACCTAAACGATAAATATTATTTATGGGCAAAATCGGTGCGCAATATAGTAAATGGAAAGAGCAAATATGAAGATAAAAGCGATACCAAAGACCTTGATATCGCTTGTCATTGCGCGGGTCAGTTAGTCGGCAATACCACCTTTAGTGAGCTGTGTTGGTTCTAGCAATCGAGTGAGCGTTGCGCGGTCGAGATCGGTCTCTTCTTCAGCAACATCTATGATCGCTCGGCCTTGACTGTATGCTTTCTTTGCTATGTCTGCGGCTTTTAAATAACCAATGACCGGGTTTAATGCCGTGACCAAAATAGGGTTGCGTGCCAATGCGATTTGCAGGTTATCTTCGCGAACTGTAAATGATGCAATTGCCTTATCGGCCAGAGCTAATGCAGACTGGGTTAATAACTCAATGCTTTCAATAATATTGTGCGCGATTACTGGTAGCATCACATTGAGTTGGAAGTTACCAGACTGACCTGCGATGGTGATCGTTGTGTCATTGCCGATCACTTGCGCTGATGCCATTGCGGCGGCTTCAGGGATCACGGGGTTAACCTTACCTGGCATGATTGAAGAACCAGGTTGCAATCCTTTGAGTTCAATCTCTCCTAGGCCAGCGAGTGGACCTGAGTTCATCCAACGCAGATCATTGGCGATCTTCATTGTTGCTACCGCAGCTGTTTTTAGTTGTCCTGAAAGTGCCACAATTGCATCTTGAGAGCTCAAGTTGTAGAAGAAGTTGTCGCTCGCAGTGAACTGAACATGGCTTGCTTGAGATAAATTATCTGCAAACGCTTTGGCAAATCTTGGATCAGCGTTAATTCCTGTACCGACTGCGGTTCCTCCTTGAGCAAGCGCTTTAAGGGCGTTGAGGCTATTTACGATACCTTGTCGAGCTTGTTCAATTTGAAACTGCCATCCACCCAATTCTTGGTCAAAGGTAACAGGCATCGCATCCATTAAGTGAGTACGGCCTGTTTTTACGATATGACCAATTTCTTTGCGTTTAGCTTCTATAGTGTGGATCAGGTGGTCGAGCGCGGGCAGCAGTTGTTTTTCGATGGTGATAGCGGAGCTTAGTTGAATGGCTGTTGGTACAACATCATTACTACTTTGCCCCATATTAACGTGATCATTTGGGCTGACGTTGGCCCCAGATATCTCACTGGCGATTGTCGCGATCACCTCGTTGGCGTTCATATTTGAACTGGTTCCAGAGCCAGTCTGAAATACATCGATAGGAAATTGGTTAGTGTGCTCACCATCAATAATCGATTGGGCGGCATTGGCGATGGCATTGGCGATGTCGCCTTCTAGCAAACCTAACTGTGCGTTGGTAAGTGCTGCGGTCTGCTTAATATAAGCGAGCGCTTGAACAAATGCTTTGGGCATCTGATGATTGCTGAATTTGAAATTGTCGACAGCGCGCTGCGTTTGAGCTTGGTAAAGTGCATCGCTAGGGACTTGGACTTCCCCCATGCTGTCTCGTTCAGTACGAAAATGTTGAGGGCTGCTAGGTTGAGTCATTTTTAATCCTTCTGTTTTAGTCGAGTGGCGCTTGGATACGCTGTAATTGTTGTTGTAGTAAAAAGAACTTGATATCGCCATCTTCCCAATGGAAGTAAAACCGTTTCAAGCAAAGTAGTGGCGCGTGAATCGAGTCTAGACAGTAGCGGCGAAATGTAGGGCTTCGACGAGAGTCTTGAATCGCATCCAAAAGATTGAAATAAAGCTGTCTAAGATAAAGCTCACACAGCAGGTTGTTTTCATGAGGTGAACCATGCTCGTAGTATGAACTTAAATTCATCGTCCATTGAATATACTCTTGTATGACATCAGGTTCGAACCCACTGGCAGTAGAGGAATCTAAGAAGCGGTCTTGTGATTTAAAATAGCCATTATAGAGAAGATTAAGACATAGCATGATAGAGTCTCAAATTAACATTTAATGATAATTATTATCATTTAAAGGGCGTAAATCAACTCTGATTTAGTTGTGGAAAGAAAAAGAAGCGGCTAGCAACAGGGGAAGAAAGCTAGCCGTTGGAAGCGATAGGCGGGATTTGGCTGAAAGGCTCTTGCATTAGAATGATGTCCTCAGGTAGTTCTGGTCGGGAAAAGTAATAGCCTTGAATTTGCTCGCATCCCATGGCGTAGAGCTTTTCAAGAGCCTCTTGATCTTCGACACCTTCAGCAACCAAACTAACTTGAAGCTGTTTGGCGAGTTGAATAATTAACCAGACGACACTTTCAGCCGTTTCGTTGCTAAGCATGTTGCGAATAAAGGTGGCATCAATCTTAATACAATCAATAGGGTAGCTATGGATGTAGTTAAGACTAGAGTAGCCTGTACCAAAGTCATCAAGCGCGACGGTAAAGCCCAACAGTCTTAGTTTATCTAGAATGATTTTCACCTCTTTTGTTCTAGATAGTAGAACGGTTTCTGTCAGCTCAATGGTGAATTCATCTGGGCTGAACCCATATTGGCTAATAGTTGCTAACAGGTGTTGAAGATAACGGTTGGCGTTGTTGAGCTCATGAGCTGAGCAATTAAGCCCCAGTTTTACCTTGTGATTTAAGCCTTGTTCTAAAGTTTTTTTAGCTTCACAAGCAAGCTCAACGATTCGCTCACCCAGTTCGATGATCAGGCCAGATTGCTCAGCGGCTTCGATGAATTCGATAGGGGAGATAGCCCCAAGTGCTTCACTATTCCAACGAGCGAGAATTTCAAAATAAGTCCATTTATCAGAATTTCGACTAACGATAGGCTGCGCCACGACATAGATTTCATTGTGTTGCGTTGATTTGTCTAATTCACTACGAAGTGCATCGATCACCATTGCTCGTCGGTAGTATTGGGCACTTAGGTGAGTGTCGTAGCATTGAATGTTGAGCTGTCGAGATTGTTTACATTCTTTTAATGCCAAGCTTGCGTTCAACATGATTTGATCTGCACTCAAGCTATGAGAGTTATGTCTTGCAAGTCCAATGCTGACTTTGACTTTTATATTGTGGGCTGGGTCTCGATAGCCCTTTTCTAACTTACGGATGATTTGGTTACATAGTTCAAAGGGGTCGCCAGACATAGAAATAAAGGCAAACTCATCCCCGGCGATTCGAAATGAAAGCTGTTTGTCTTTGGTTGTTTCTTCGATGGTATTGGCAACGAATTTGATGATTTGGTCACCAATGTAATTCCCATAGAGGTCGTTAATGGATTTGAAGTTGTCGATATCAACATAAGCAAGCGTGAATGGGTTATTGCCTACTTCTGTGAGTCTTTCTAGTTTGTCTGCAAGGAAACTACGATTGAGCAGCCCCGTCAGATTGTCGTGCGAGACTTCATAACTAAGCTGATTGACCAAACTATCAGAGCGAGCTGATAACCATTTTGCTCTAAGATTATGGACGACAAGTCGGGCGAATAACTTGTGATAATAGATCATTTCTTGAGGGTCGATGAGAGCCCGGTTGAAAGTTGATAGTAGTACGCCAAGAACTTCGCCTTGTTCCGAACGCAGTGGGATACCAAGGTAAGCTTGTAACCCTTGCTCCTGTAAATAGTGATCGTCAGGGAACTGCTCGCATACATTGTTTTCATATAGCACAAAGTCGAGCTCAGATTTACTTACAACGGCACAAGGTGTCCCTGTCAGTGAATACTGGATGGAGGATTGTAGTTGATCTCCACACGCAAAAGATAATGTTGTCGCTCGAGTATTAAGTCGATCGATTTCTATTAGACATGTGCAGTTGCTTTTGTAGTGTTTATGTAGCAATAGAGTCGCTTCATCTAGCAACTCTGAACCATCTAAACTCAATGTACGGTTGATAACATCTAAGCTTATCGATGGGATAAGTGTCGTATTCCTAGCCATATCAAGAACCCATATAGAGTGATTTAAATCACATGTTGTTAGTATTGGTTCAAATTAAATATGGTACAGGTGGCATAGGATGGCAAATGGAAATGAATAATATTCAGCGTGAAATTAGTCGCTATTCTCTTTTGCTAATCGCTGTTTTAAATAGTCGAGGAATAATTTGGTGCGAGTATGTTGATAATCCAGTTTAGGATAGTAGGCATATACAGTGGCTTCATCGGCGGTAATGTCCGGAAGAATCCGTTTAAGCGTACCGTTTTTTAAGTCTTCTTTGATCATGACATCATTGGTGACAAGCACGCCCATATTGTTTTTGGCAGCATGGAATAGTGCTTCTGGGTTAGTTGTCGCGAAGTTTCCTGACAAAGCCAGACGTTGCCCGTTCGTTAATTTGATTTCTCTATGGGTCTTCTCTCCCCACACCAGCGCATTGTGCTGCGCCAATTCTTCAGCATTGGCAGGCTCCCCATACGTTTCTAGGTAAGCTGGAGACGCATAAAAACCTGCTTTGTGTTCAAACAGAGGTGTTGCTTTGAAGCTTAATGAATTTAATTGCTCCAATTCGCGACTGATGAATAAATCTAGGCTGAGCTCCGGCAGCTGACCTGGCGTGGTTGTGATCAACTGGATACGTATATCGGGATACATTTGCAAAAAGTCGTTGAGGTACTGAACCAAGAACTTGGAACCTACCGCAAGGGTTGCGCCAATCTTTAATAGTCCGGCAGGACTTTGGCTGACGGAGCGAGTTTCATCAACAATTGACTGCCAGCCTTCTAACTGTACTTTGGCTCGTTGGTGAAAGAGTGCGCCCGCTTCTGTCTGGGTAACGGTTCTTGTTGTGCGCTTAAGTAATTGCACACCGATTCTTTCTTCGAGCCAGTGAATGCGCTTTGAAATGGCTGAGCTGGTGGTGTTCATTTTACGAGCTGCACCATTGAAGCTGCCTTCATCAACGACTCGAATATAACTTTGAACGCTCTGTAGCCAATCCATAACCCACCTTTATTGATTCTTACTGGGAACTAATCAGTTTCCAATCCAACATATTATCTTTTGCTAGTGCCTAATTTACACTGGTTAACATCAAGTTTAAATAAGGGGGAGATAAATGAAGAAAACACCAATTCTGCTTGCGATGATGATCATTGCAACAGGTCAAGTCGGTGTCAGTATTTACTTGCCATCGTTGCCTCTTATTAGTGAAGCTTTAAATGCAAGTCATGCTGAGATCCAACTTCTTGTGACCCTATTTTTAGTCGGTTTTGGCGCTTCTCAACTCTTTTACGGCCCTCTGTCTGATTCAATTGGTCGTCGCCCCGTGTTTTTATTAGGCCAAGGGATCTATTTAGTCGGTACTATCCTTTGTGTGGTGTTTGCGGATCAGTTATCAACACTCATCTTGGGTCGTTTGCTCCAAGGTTTAGGAGCTGGTAGTGCATCGGTATTGGGTCGCAGTGTTTTGCGTGACAGTTATGATGGCCCACAACTCACTAAAGCGCTTTCCTATATATCCGTTACTGCTTCGATCATGCCTATCATCGCCCCTGTTTTTGGTGGTTGGATGGCATTTTATCTGGGGTGGGAAGCGGTGTTTGTTTTTGTCCTCTTATACTTAGCGGCGATCTTCACCCTTGGCTATTTTGTACTACCAGAAACAAACAGTGGTATTCGTTCATTCAATATCATTGAAGTGGTGAAAAACTACGGGCAGTTGCTTACCAACAAGCAGGTGGTAAGCAGTGCGAGTTACAACTGGATCAGCTATTTAGCGAGTTTAGTTTCGCTCTCTGTGATGCCGTTTATTTTGCAAAATCAACTTGGCCTAACGACGGCGGAGTACGGTTCGATTATGATCATCCCGTCGGCGGGTTTAATGATTGGGAGTGTGTCGTTAAACATATTGAATCGATATTTTTCGACAGTCCAATTGTTAGGTTTGTCGATTATGCTGATGATGTCTGCTGGCTTATGGTTACTGCTTACCGACACGACGCTATTCAACTTAATTTGGGCGTTTACATGGCTTACTATCGCTCAAGGTCTTTCGTTTCCACTTTCCATCAGTATGCTGCTTGAACCGCACAAGCGACAAGCGGGGGCAGTATCGGCTTTATCAGGTTCTATCCAAATGTGTTTAGCTGGATTATTTGGAGGGTTCTTGGTCGAACACTGGGTACAGAGTCAATGGGCAATGGGTGTCTTTTATCTACTGTGCGCAAGTTTGATGGGGTTTGTACTGTTCGCCTCCGCACGTCGAACAGCGATGCCGCAAGAGTTTGCTTGAAAGGCAACCGATGATTGATACAATGCGCGCAGAATTTGTATATACCCATTGAGGTTTCCGGTATGGAACAGAAAGAATTTGAGCAGCTAGTTAAAGAACTTTGTCAGAAAGAGAATCTGCCTCAGGCACTTGAGATGCTTAAAGCAGTTGAAGATCAAGAGATTGCTGAAGCGGCACAATCGCTAGCAGGTCAGTTCGCATTGGCGGAAGTGGAAGGCGAAAAGCGCATCTATCACGTTACAATTCAAGAGAACGAGCAAGGTGAAGAGCAAGAGTTCATTGAGCATGTTATGAATGAAGGTGACGATGTGATTGGATTTGTCGCTTGGTTCTTTGATGCAATGTTTGAAGTAAAACGCAAAGAGACGTATCAAGCTGCAGGCAAAACTTATCAACAACCTAAACGCGCAAAATAATGTGATTTAGATCTTGTTTTTGTTCTAATTGTGATTAAAATCACGCTCCTTACTATCGAGGAGATAAAGATGAATCACGAATTAGGCAATGCATATCTAGGTCAAATGATCGCAAAACAAGCAATGCATGAAGCATTGTATGGTAAGCCTAAAGCGAAGAAAGCATCATTCATTAAGCGTATGATGAAGAAGATGGCAAAGTAATCGCAGCCAGTGAAACGGAATTTTGAAGAGCCGGAGATCAGCAATGATCTCCGGCTTTTTTGTGCCTGTTATTCTCGTTGAGTTAGTTTTCACCCAGTCGTTTGGTTTCTCATTCCAACAAGCATTGCTGATGACTTGAGCTAGTTGTAACAGCATGTTTCTAAGGTGTTGAATCATCGTGCTTTCCAGTTGATTTTCGCTGCTTTGTCAACTCAAGCTTCTAATGGCAAAGAGAGAAATAATTTGTCCAACATGGCGCACACTTTTGCGATCCTGAATGAGTTTCACACTTTCATGTCAGGTGAATGTCTGCTTGCGGTTTGTCATCTATTTGGCACTAAAAGACGCTTTATTTTTGGCACTTTTCATACCTTGAATCTAGAAATATTTTGTTACATCCAATGGCTGCATGGTAAAAAAAGTTCGCCCATATAATGCGGCACTTTTTATTGTTGCATGTATAAGTCATTAATTATGAAAAAGAATACTATGGCTCTTTTGCCAAGCGTGCTTGCACTAGCCATCGGGATGGCACTGCCTGCTGCTCACGCCGCGGTTACCGCAGAGGTTTCTATCAATGGTTCTGAAAGCCAGTGGTGGAATACTTACCAAGTCACTCTGACGAATGATGGTTCCAAGCCTATTGAGTTAAAAAATTCAAAGGTTGTGTTTGATTCAAATCTTTCCATGTCTGCGCCTTCTTGGTCTGCACAAGGTATCAGTTACCCGGGAATGAAATTCTCAAGCAATGCTCAAGGTGACGTGTTTAGCAATACTTTAGCGCTGACTTTTGATGATGGTAGTTGGATTAAATCTCAGTTGCACGCTGGTGATAGCATTGCGTTAACACTTGGTGTGAGTGGCGTGCTTGATCTGGCTTTGCTACAAGAGTCGATTCGATTGATCGCTGATGATGAAGGTGAAGTGGGTGACCCTGAATTGACTCTTCAGTTAGCTTCGCCTGTTAGTGGCGCAGAGTTTGAAGAAGGTCAATCAGTAGCGATGCTTGCCAATGTAAAAGCAATCAATACCAGTATTAAGTCAGTGACTTTCTATGTTGATGGTGAGCAAGTCTCAAGCCTGAATCAGACACCTTTCCAAGCGAATTGGGTCGCGGTGGGTGAGGGTTCTCATGTCATCAAAGTGGTTGCGGAAGATGAATCTGGTTTAACTCAAGAGCAGGCTGTAACTATTTTAGTTAAGGCTGAAGAAGTGGAGCCGCCAGTAGAACCTGAGATCCCTGTTGCACCTGTGGTTGAGTTGACCAACCCTCGCAATGGTCAAACAGTGTTCGTTGGTAAAGTGACGACTATTTCGGCGAATGCTTCAGATGAAAACAACGACCTTGAAGCGGTGGAGTTCTTTGTTAACGGCGCATCGATAGGGCGCATTACACAGGCTCCTTATCATGTGACATGGTCACCATCTGAACTTGGTCACTATATGATTGAAGCTGTCGCTTATGACGCTGCCGGTCATCAAACCCGCACTCGAGAAATCACTGTTTCTGCTGAAGAGTTAGGCACTGGTGGCTTAAGCTGCGATATCAAACAAATCTATCGTGAAGACGGTACCGAGTGTATGGGTGATGATCATCAACGCCGCATTATTGGTTACTACACGTCATGGCGTACAGGTAAGAACGGGCTTCCGGCTTATTTAGCAGATGACTTACCTTGGGAAAAGCTGACACACATCAACTACGCGTTTGCGAGCATCAACAAAGATGACTACAGCATGCAAGTTGATGACTCTGCGACCAAGATGACATGGGAAGGTGTTCCTGGGGCTGAAATGGATCCGTCTCTACCATATCAAGGTCACTTTAACTTATTGAGCAAGTTCAAAAAGCAATATCCTGATGTAAAAACACTTATCTCTGTTGGCGGTTGGGCTGAAACGGGCGGTTTCTATCCAATGACTACGGATCTTGCGTCTTGTTCAGTGAACATGGAAGGCATAAAAGCATTCAATAAGTCCGCGGTAGAGTTCATTCGTAAATACGACTTTGATGGTGTGGACATTGATTATGAATACCCATCATCAATGAAAGACTCAGGCAACCCAATTGACTTCGAAGTATCGAACAAGTGTCGTGGCCAGTTGTGGGATAACTACATGGTGCAAATGACGGATCTTCGTAAACAGCTTGATGAAGCCGGTGAGCGAGATGGTCGTCGTTATATGTTAACCATTGCTGCGCCGTCATCGGGTTACTTGCTGCGCGGTATGCAAGATTTCGCCATGCAAGATGTGTTGGATTTCGTCAATATCATGTCTTACGACCTGCACGGAACGTGGAATGAGTTCGTTGGCCCTCAAGCGGCGTTGTTTGACGATGGTAAAGATGCGGAACTGGCAAAGTGGGGTGTTTACTCGACTGAGCAATATCAAGGTATCGGCTATTTGAACCAAGCTTGGACTCACCATTTCTTCCGTGGTGCGTTTAAACCAAGTCAGATCAACATGGGGATCCCTTATTATACTCGTGGTTGGCAAGGGGTATCTGGTGGTGACAAAGGTCTTTGGGGGCGTGCAGTAGAGCCGAACCAGTCGACTTGTCCTGAGGGTACAACCGTATGTGGTTGGGGCGCTGAAGGTACCGATAATATTTGGCATGACGTTGATGCGAATGGCAATGAAATCAAAGCAGGTGTTGCGCCAATGTGGCACGCGATGAACTTAATGCATGCACAAGAGCTCGGTATTGATGGTATGCCAAGTTACGGCCCAGATTGGGGAATGGACCCGAATGAACCTAAAGATCTGATTGAAGGTGAATATGAGCGTGTTTGGAGTGAAGAGCTACAAACCGCGTGGCTTTGGAATGAAACTAAGAAAGTGTTCTTGAGTATCGAAGATAAAGATTCATTAAAGCCGAAGCTCGATTACATTGTCGACAATGGACTTGGCGGCATGCTCATTTGGGAAATGGCGGGTGACTATTCTTACGATGCAGTTAAGCGCGAATACGTCATGGGTACGGATATGACATCTTACGCTCATGAGGTGTTTGCCGCAGCAGATCCAATGGATATTCGTCATAATGACTTACCAGAGCCAGACTCAGTGATTGATGTAGCAGTATCAACAACAGACTGGCCGGAGGGGGATAGCAACTACCCAATCAACCCAACACTTGTGTTTAAGAACAACTCAGAAGTTTCGATTCCTGGTGGATCAACGATTGAGTTCTTAATGCCAACGTCGACCGGTGATTTGGTGAAAGACTGGAGTGGTGCAGGGCTCAAAGTGGTTGAAAGCGGACATACGGGTACAAACTTTGCTGTAAACGGTGAAAAGAAACTGTTCCATAAAGTAGCATTAACGCTGCGTGCAACAGAATCGATTCCTGCTGGTGGTGAATACTCGATTGCTATGGTCTATTACACGCCAGTGTCGGGTGTCGCTAACGGTGTGCGTTTTATCGTCGGAAAAGAAACCGTTGGTTTGAAGAAAGACTTCCCACTACTGCCTGATTTTGAAGGGGCTACAGATGGTGGCAACGGTGGCGAAGGTGGTATTGGTCAATCTTGTACTGATGCTGGCATCAACCCTGAAGGCATGAAGGTGTACCCTGATTTCCCTCGTGGAGACCACGCTGCAGGCGGTGATCAATTAATTCACAGTGGTTCAGTGTGGCAAGCGAACTGGTGGACGAATACCGTGCCATCGTCTTCTGACAGTTCGTGGAAAGCAGTGTGTAAGATCTAATTAGAGATCGCAGATAAAATAAAGCCCAACCAATAAGGTTGGGCTTTGCTGTATTTGAAGTATAGATTTCGTTAACCGACAGAGGTTTGGTTGTCGTCTAAGCTGACGACGTTATCCGGAACCTTGTTTAGCCCTTTTTCTTCAAGCCATGCAGCTAAGTTATCTGCACCACCAATGTATTGACCTTCAAGCCAGATCTGAGGAACGGTCACAGGTGTTTTCTCACCAATAATCGCTTTCACTTCCGGAATCATTCGATACAAGGCTGCGCTCTCTTTGACGACATCGTGGTATTGGTATTCAATGCCAGCGTCGTTAAGCATTTTCTTCGCTTTCACACAGTATGGGCAAGTCGCTTTACCATAAACAATGTTGCCTTTGAGCGTGTCACGTTTAGTCCACTCTTTAATCACAGATTGAACCAGCACACCTCGGTTAAGTGCTTCACCTTGACTGACTACTTTGCCTTCAATCATCAAGATTGGTGCATGCCAAGCGCCAACTTTTAGTGGTTCCCACCAGTGAGAGAGCCAATCTTTCACTTCTAACTCAATGGGTACATCTGCAAGCTCATTCTCAAATGTGTCTTTGAGAATATCTTTGGTTAGCGTACATTCGCCACAAGGGATTTTGACACTGAATGGTCCCCAGCTTCCGCCCCAACGATAGAGTGTAATTTTGATTGGATCTGTCATAGAGGTTTCTCCCTTGATGGCTCTCACTAGTCACTTTCTTATAGTATTGGTTGTCGCAAATCGATTTTCGAGCTGCTTCTTACCCTAATAGAAAGGTGCTAGAGCAATTTTATTTCAGCTTACGTGATTTTTTTGTTTCCCATTGAGTGATGAACGCAACAGAGACAATAATGATCGCCGCACCTAACCAAAGTCGACCAGGTGGCACCCAACCAAACACCATCCATCCAGCTAGGACGTTTAACGGTAGTTTTGCGTGGTCAAAAGGTTGAACGAAAGAGGCATCGGCAGCTGAGTACGCTTTAACAATAGCCCACTGTGCTAAGGCTGTCATTGCACCTGCAGCCAATAGAACGAGCCATATATCGCCCCCAGTTGGAACCTGCCAATCAGGTAGAGCCAACAGAATATTGAACGGGGTAATCAGTACCAGTAAGTAAACCACCATGGTGGACGGAGAGTCATCAGAAGAAAGCTTTTTCACCATCAGCGAGTAACATGCCCAGAAGAAAGCAGCGCCTACAGGGAGCAATGATGCCCAATTAAAATCATCAGCCCAAGGCTCTAAGATGATCATGGCACCGATAAATCCCGTTAAGGTTGCAATCCAGCGCGCTGGCCCGACTTTTTCTTTTAAGAAGAGACCTGAACCAATGGTGGCAAATAGAGGCGAGGTCATAAGCAGTGCGATACCTTGCCAAATTGGTACAGGGTAGGCGAGTGCCCAAAGCCACAATTGAATACCAATTACTGATAGGAATACGCGGAAAATGTGCATGCCTAAGTGATCGGTTTTTAATGAGCGGCGAATCCCAAGTGTTTTTAAATAAGGAAGAATGACAACCAAAGCGATGGCATATTGAATCAATGCCACCGTCGTGGATGCTAAACCAAAGTTAATGCTCGCGACTTGCGCCAAACTGTTAACAATAGCGAAAGCCAGACCTGCTGTTAGCATCCAGCTTGCGCCTTGAATTGGGTGATGGGCTCTAGTACTCATATTTTTTATTAGATAGAAATCGTAGGCTGAATCATACGTGTTTATCAATCAGCCGTCATCCATCTATCTCGTTGTTGATGTTCTAAAAATTTGAGTGCAAACCTTGTGTCTATCAGGGTTTATTTCGATTCATGGTGTAAACCGAAAATACCACTAGCGTCATACCAAGGGCATGCCATAGCGTGAAGACTTCGTCTAAGATGATAACCGCTGATATTGCCGTGATCGCTGGGCCTATATTACTTGTCAGGCTTAGCTGAGTCGGAGAGAGTCTCGCCATTGCCGCTGCGATCAAATACGACGGGACAACGGTACAGAAAATCCCCAGCACAACCCCGATGCCAATGAGCTCATTGCTCCAGCTAGTGAGCTCTGTTTTACTCATCACTAAATGGATAACGATCGCGACCCCAGCGCTTCCCATACCGATGCTAGTAAACAGTGAGCTACCTAAGTGAGAAATTAAAGGTTTACTCCACACTAAGTAGAAAGCGAAAACCAGCGCTGAACCAATAGCAAGCGCACTACCAGTGACAACGGACTCACCTAGCGTTTGAAAGTCGTGAGCGAAGATGAGCGCAATACCTGCGTAACCAATCAGCGCAGAGACAATGATTTGCTTACTCGGAACTTGTCGGTAAAAAGCCCAGCTGATGAGCACAACGAAGGTTGGAAAAAGGAAAATCAACAAGCGTTCCAACTGTGCGGAAATAAACGCCAGTGAAGCAATATCTAGGTAGCTAGCGCAGTAATAGCCCAAAATGCCGATGGCAACGGCTTTGAGTCCGTGTTGCTTTACTTTGCTTCGGTTGTGCTGTTGCAGACATAAGTAGCAGAAAGTCAGAACGTATAGAGGTAAAGAGCTGAACGCTCTCAGTGCCATGATGGAAGTCGCATCGCCACCATATTGGTAGGCAATCTTAATTAATACCGGTTTGATGGAAAAGAGCAAACAACCCGCTAAGGCCAACATTATCCCGACTTGTGTCGCGCGAGAGATGGGAGAGGGGATGGATTGTGTCTCGTCTGTCATAGTTCTCGTATCCTTGATTTTTTTAGAGGCTACGAGAGGGGAGTTGCACTGGCTACGTTTCTCTCGTAGCCAGGCACAAATTTATCTACCGGCTACAGGCATGTAAGAGAAGAAGCCAAAGGTTGATAAATCTAGTACGCATGAGTTCATATCCAGTTGATGAATTTTTAGCCTATCGACTCTTAACCTGAGTTGCAACCAATTTATTTTCTATTTGATTCAAAGCTTTTTGATACATCAGCCAAGCAGATATTCCTGCTAAGATATTACCGACAAATGCCCCCCAGAATAGACCTTGAATACCGCCCATCTGAGCACCAATCCATAAGCAAGGTAGAAAGAAAGCAAACAGCCTAAGTGCTGAGATAGTCAGTGCTGTATAAGACTTTCCAAGTGCATTGGCGATAGAGACCATCAACATACAAATGCCAAGTGGCCCAAGGCTTAAAGGTACAATTAGTAAGTGCCAATTGAGGATTTGGGTGACTTGCACATCACTTGTCATTAAGTGGGCGAGTTGGTTGGCTAATCCCCAAGTGATGAGAGCAATGAGAAGTTGGAAGCCTAAAACGTATTGAGCGGCTATTTTTACTAGCTTCCGAATATCATCCAACTTATTGGCACCCAGTAGTCGACCAACCATAGGTGGCATTGACATCGTTAGGGCTAACACAGAAACAATGGCAAAGAATTCGTAACGAGAACCCAGTGCCCAAGCGGCAACCGCGGCTGTACCAAACCCTGCGAGAAGCTTGGTTGCTAACATTGAGGAAAGCGGTGGCAACAGTTGGCTGATCATGGCTGGTCCCATGATATTGGCGATGGAGCGAACACTTTTAGCAACATCTAAATCATCCCAGTTAAAGCACATCCATTGCTTGCGAGCGACTTTAGGCGCAATCACAAAGATACCAATACCAAATGAAATTATGGTAGCGATAGCAGCGCCGTTAATACTAAGATCAAAGGTAAAGATGAAAAGGGGATCGAGCGCAAGGTTGATCAAGCTGGTCGCCATCATCAAGGTTCCCGGCAGCATGGTGTTGCCATTGGCGCGGCAGACACTATAAAAGAAGTAGAGCACCGCACCTGTCCAAGCACTGATTAGCCAGTAAATCCAGTAGCTGTCGATGATGGGGAAAACCGTTTCGGGTGCACTTAGTAGCGATAAAAGAGGCACACGTCCAAGATAAAGGAAAAGAGAAATCAGGGCGACGCCGATACTGCCCATAGAGACAATCAATCCTCCTAACTGTTGGGCATAACGGGTTTGATTGGCGCCAAGTGCTTTGGAAATCACCGCTGTTGTCGCGATACCTAGACCAACTTGAATACCGATAATTACCATTTGAATTGGCAACGTGAAGCCTTGCGCCGCCAGTGGAAGCACGCCTAGTTGGCCGATGAAAGCACTGTCGACTAGCTGAAAGCTCATGAGAGACAATACGCCAAATAACATTGGCCATGTCATATTGAATAATTGCTTGCCTAATGAAGGCGATGTTGTCGATGTTTTTGTCGTCATAATTTAGTTTTATATTGAGAATAAAACCGAGGCGGCTGCCTCGGTTTATTGAATGAAGATACTCAGCTTTGTTCGTCGAGGTTATCCGCATAGCCTTTTGGTGGCGGTGTCCAACCACGCTCGCCGCCAGCATGCCTATCGGAACGATCGGTTTTCATCTCAACCTTAATTTGTTCTTCTAAGTGCATGAAGAGCTTACGATAATTATTATCAAAACGTTCACCTTCAGAATCATCTTCCCAAGCTTTGTAGAGCTTATCCGATTTGCGGTCTTCGACGCGTTGATAAGCGGCTTTTTGCTGTTCAACAAAAAACGGGTGGTGACCTAAAGAACGCATCGCCTGTGCGCCAAGTTCAAGAGCGGAATGATAAGTTTCCGATTCAACGATATCCGCGCCCGCTTGCGTTAGAAGGTATCCGTGGCCACGGTCGAAAGCGCGAGCAAGGATGGTGACATGCGGGTAGGTATGTTTGACATACTTGGTTAACTCGACGCTGCTTTCTCGATTATCAATGGCAATAACGATCATCTTAGCCTCTTCGATGCCTGCGGTATGAAGTAGCTCTGGACGCGTTGCATCACCAAAGTAGGCTTTAGTGTTGATCTGACGAACCATGTCTACTTGATCTGCTTGGTGATCTAAGACAACGGTTTTAATGCCATTCGAGACCAATAGACGATTAATAATCTGACCAAATCGGCCGATACCAGCAATGATAACGCTGCCTTGTTCTTCAATTTCATCTGCCACTCTATCGTTTGATTGATTTTCATAGCGCGGCAAAATTACCTTATCGAAAAAGATGAAGAGTCCAGGTGTCAAGAACATTGAGAGCGCGACAACCAATGAGAGTGTTTGCGCTGTTTCTACGGGAATAACGTGGTTTTGGACTGTAAAGCTCAGCAAGACAAAACCAAATTCACCCGCTTGAGCCAAACTCAAGGTAAACAACCAGCGATTACTGTTTTTAATTCGGAAAATGAGCGCTAATAAGAATAACACCGCGGCTTTGAGTAACATGACTCCAAGTGTTAGGCCGACAATAATGAAAAACTGGTTAAACAGAATGGCGAAGTTAATGCCCGCGCCAACCGTGATGAAAAACAGCCCTAGCAATAACCCTTTGAATGGGTCGATATTCGATTCAAGTTCGTGACGAAATTCACTGTTAGCAAGAACAACACCGGCTAAGAATGCCCCTAGAGCCGGAGACAAGCCAATGAGACTCATCAACGCTGCGATACCAACAACGAGCATTAGTGCCGTTGCGGTAAAGATTTCGCGCAGGCCGGAGCTTGCCACGAAGCGAAACAGCGGGCGGCTTAAGTAATGGCCACCAACTACCAATCCGGCAATGGAAATCACAATTACCATCGCATAGCCCCAGCCAGGTAAGTCAGCGACTAGGCTTAGTTCTTCATGATGTTCTGCGGCAGTCGTGACGGCACTTTGGGCCTTTTCAACCAATTCAGGCAAAGCCAGCAAAGGAATGAATGCCAACATTGGAATAACGGCAATGTCTTGGAATAGCAGAACAGAAAAGGCGTTCTGCCCGCCTTCCGTTTTACTGAGTCCTTTTTCGTTGAAGGTCTGCAGCACGATGGCTGTCGATGATAGAGCAAAGATAAGGCCAATCGCCAGCGCGATTGTCCAAGGCTGATTGAAGTAGAGTGCGATTGTCATGATGATTGCTGCGGTACCGGCAACCTGTAAACCACCGAGGCCCAACAGTCGATTGCGCATAGACCAGAGCATTTTTGGTTCAAGTTCTAAGCCGACGAGGAACAGCATCATCACAACACCAAATTCGGCAAAGTGTTGGATGGTTGTGGTTTCTTCACCGACTAAGCCAATAATCGGCCCAATTACCACGCCCGCAATCAGGTAGCCTAAAACTGACCCTAAACCGAGCCTTTTCGCAATCGGAACCGCAATCACAGCAGCAACTAAGTAGATGAATGCCTGAAGAAAATATCCTGTCATGATTGCTCTCCCGTTACGATGTCACCGAGAGACTGCTCTAGTTTCTCAACTTGTTGGGCTTTTTTATAATCAATTCTGTCTTCGACGAGCGCGGTAAGAAGTTGCTTCCAAGCTTTGACATGCACATCTTTTCGCCCTTCCTCTTTGGCTGTTCGAGCTCCAAATAAGGTGAAAGGGGCCAAATATTCCATACCTGTCAGTGACGCCATTTGTTCTAGTGGATGAAGCAGTTCACGCACCGTGTAATGGTTATAACCTTCACTTTGATAAGCGTCTTCTTTCCCCCCTGCAGTTAGGGCGCAAAGGAACTTTTTACCGTGTAACTCGGTACCTTCTGAGCCATATGCAAAGCCGTATTCCAACACTAAGTCTTGCCACTCTTTTAAAATAGATGGGGTGGAATACCAATAGAGTGGAAATTGGAATATGACGACGTCATGTTCTCTGAGACGTTGTTGTTCTCTGTCGATATTAATATTGTAAGTCGGGTAGTCATGATAGAGATCGACGGCCGTTACCCCTTCGATATTTCTACACGCATTGAACAGTGGTTGATTCACTTCTGAGCGTCGTGGAGATGGGTGAGCGTAAAGAATGAGAACTTTCTTTTTGGCCATGGTTGACTCGCCTTTTATTTGTTTTATTTATAGAGGGTATTTTTGCATAAGGGTATTTCATTCGCCATTGGTTACTTTTCAGCAAGTTAAGAAACAGTTTCAAAAATATTTTGATAATAATGGCTGAATTAATGTGCTTAAAACACTTCTATGATGTCGTCCAAATAATCGACGACCAAAGAAGCATGCTGGCTATACTGAGGTTTCGTGCCATGTGTCACCAAGCATGAGGGCATCTTGGCATTATAGGCAGCTTGAAGATCATAAAGGTAATCTCCCACATAAAGGATTTGTTCTGCTTTTAAAGACCACTCTGTTGCGAGAGCGAGTAGTGAATCTGGTGCAGGCTTTGGCGGGAAATGCTCTCGACTAATAATTCGAGAAATATCGAGTTGATTCTGCGCGACTTTCTGTTTTGCTGCTTGCTCACAGTTACGAGTGATAATCGCTGTGTGCATCGATTGTTTTTGAATAAAGCTGAGGAGTGCTTGGCAACCCGGCATTGGGTGAGAATGCTGCGCATCATCAAGCTCATGCTGCAAAATCATCTGATGAGCTTTTGCCGTATGGATTGGACAATCGAGTTCTTCGATATAAGAAAGCAAATCCAAATCCAGTGGACAACCGATTTGCTCTCTCAGTCGCTTAAAGTCCATATTGGAACTGACCAAGGTGTTGTCTAGGTCGAATACAATTGCTTTGATTGAAGACGAATCAAGTTGAACTGCGGACATAATACCTACCTTGGTGAGTTAAACAGTGTTAAGCGAATTCCTTCTCCAAGTAAGTGACGATGTCTGAAGACTCGTACATCCACTCTACTTGACCATCTTTTTCTATGCGTAAGCATGGTACTTTAATACGACCGCCACCGGCTTCTAGTTCTGCACGATGTTGTTGGTCGTTTTTTGCGTCACGTAACTCGATATTAACCGATTGACGTTTCATTGCACGACGAACTTTGACACAAAATGGGCACGCTTCAAATTGATATAGCGCCATGCTTTGTGCTTTTTCATCTGCGCTTGTTTGAGCTTCTTGAGAGCGCTTTACTCCTTTTGGAGAAAACACAAAATTGAGCAATAGAATGACGCGGCCTAAGAACCAACGGATAAACTTCATAACATTCCTTTCATAATAGCTGAGTGACTTTATAGTATTGAGCGGGTAAAAGGTTCCCCTTGTCCCGCTCTTATGCCGCTATTGTAACTAACTTGTAACCTACTGTGTACTTACTTAGTTAACTTGTATTTTATGTTGCTTGGTGACAGTAATGCCTAATCGTTTGGCAAGGCGTGTTAGGTTCGCTCGATCTGTTTTTAGCTCTCGTGCCGCTTTAGCCCAGTTAAAGTCTGAATCAGAGAGCACGCTTGTTATGATGAGGCGTTGGTATTCGTCGGTTGACTCTCTCAGCCCTTTTGACCAATCCAAGGACTGGTTACGATTTGAGTGTTTTAGTGGGTTATGAGTCGTTAATTCTTGGTTAGAGCTCAACGCGCCAATGTCATCAATAGAGACTTTAATTAGTGAACCATTATTACCACGAGCCCTTGCTTTTAATGCCGCGCGATTGATGACATGTTCAAGCTCGCGCACATTGCCAGGCCAATTGTATTTGCTGAGTGCTAAGCGGGCTTCTTTGCCCAGTTTGATTTGCACAATACCGAGCTTTCTGCGCGCTTGTTCTAGGAAGTAGCCCGCAAGTAGGATGATGTCACCATTGCGTTCTCTAAGCGCGGGTACTTGAATTGGGTAAACGCTTAGTCGGTGATACAGGTCTGAGCGGAATCGACCTTCTGATACCTCTTGTTGCAAATCTCGGTTGGTAGCTGCAAGCACTCGTACGTCAATGGTCTCGACTTTGTCTTGGCCTACCGGTTGAATCTCATTGTTTTGAAGGGCTCGCAAAATTTTACTTTGTGCGGCTAAAGGCAGCTCTCCTATTTCATCTAAGAAGAGCGTTCCGCCATCGGCCAAAGCAAATTTACCTAAGCGTGACTTTTCTGCTCCCGTAAATGCGCCTTTTACGTGGCCGAACAGTTCACTCTCAACTAAGTTTTCAGGAATTGCCGCGCAGTTTACGTAGACCAGTGGTTGTTTTCTGCGAGGTGAAAGATGGTGCAAGCTTCGAGCAACCAATTCTTTACCCACGCCTGTCTCACCATGAATCAAGATATTGAAGTTAGAAGGAGCAACAACTTCAATATCACTTTTCAATAATTGCATCGAGTCACTGGAACCGATGATTTCACCGCCGTCTCGTTCCCAAGCCTCTTCATTAAGCTCTTCAAAGCGTTGTTGCGTTTGTTTTGCTTGTTGTTCAAGTTGGCTTACCGTTAGGGCCACTTTAAGGGTAGAGGCAACAATCGCAGAAAGGGCTTCTAAGCTTCGACTTGGGATTTCATCAAATAAGTTTGGGGTAAGGCTATCGAGAGTCAATATACCTAAAAGCTTGTCTGCATAAATGAGCGGTAGCCCCATGCAAGCGTGCATAGGAAGATCGCCTTCGTAATCAAGTAGTAGGTTGTCAAATGGATCGGGTAGGTCACTGTCATTATCAAAGCGAACCGCTGTTTTTGAGTTGCAGATCATTTGAAAGCGAGGGTGTTCATCGACTTTAAATCGTCGACCTAAGGTATCTCTGGTTAACCCTTGCATCGCGAGAGGAACCAGTAGATCGCCTTGAAGTGAAAGCAGAGCAACACAGTCACATTGGATTGCTTTGCGGATCGCATCCAGCAGCTTGTTAAATCTTTCGCTATCATTATCACCAGCAGCAAGGCCAATGGTCATATCAATTAGTGTGGAAACGGAAATGTCTTTCATATTGGGCCAAGTATTTGTTTTTCATGTGTTTATTATCTAAACACATGAAGTGAGTTCTCTTGCTATTGTAGTGTCATTTTGACTGCTTTAAAAGGTGTCAAAATGACATTTTAATGAGAGTTTTTGCCCAGAAAACCAAGCAATTATAGGAAACCAGCATGTTGGCATTGTTTGTGCTGTTACTTGTCTTATAAAAATTACGAAACAACACAATAATAATCAGTCTACTGAGGAGAACTCATGCTTAACAATCAACATATCGAAGTGGTAAAAAGTACTATTCCGCTACTAGAAAGCGCAGGTCCTGCATTAACGCAGCACTTTTACCAACGTATGTTTTCGCACAATCCAGAATTGAAAGACATTTTCAATATGACGCACCAGAAAACCGGTCGTCAGGGTGTTGCGCTTTTTGAAGCCATTGCAGCTTATGCAAAAAACATAGAGAACCTTGCAGCGCTAACTTCTGCGGTTGAGCGTATTGCACACAAACATACAAGCTTTAACATTCAAGCCGAGCACTACCAAATTGTAGGCCACCATTTGATTGAGACGCTTCGTGAACTGGCACCGGATGCGTTTACATCAGAAGTGGAAGAAGCTTGGACAGCGGCTTACCTATTCTTGGCGCAGATCTTTATTGATCGAGAAGCGGCATTATACGAAGAGCGTGGTCAAGCAAACGGTGGTTGGAAAGGCGCTCGCGAATTTAAAGTCGTTGAGAAGAAGGCAGAATCAGAGTTTGTGACAAGCTTTGTTCTCGCTCCAGTTGATGGTGACGCTGTCATTGACTACCAACCGGGGCAGTACATTGGTATTGAAGTCCAACCAAAAGGTAGCGAAAACATTGAGATTCGCCAGTATTCTCTTTCTCACAAACCAAACGGTGAAAGCTACAGAATCTCGGTTAAGCGTGAAGTGGGCGAGCACCTAGGTTTAGTTTCAAATCATATGCATGATGAAGTTGAATGTGGCGATGTGGTTCGCCTTTATCCGCCTGCGGGAGATTTCTTTTATCAAGAGAAACAAAAACCGGTCGTACTGATTTCAGCAGGCGTTGGTGCGACGCCAATGCAGTCGATGCTGCATACATTGGCTAGTACTAACAAGCCGGAAGTGAGTTATTTGTACGCATGCAACGATGCGAATCAGCATACATTTAAGCAAGAAACAGCGGCACTGGTGAGCAATCAAGAGTGGAAACAATACGCTTGGTATCTGGATGAAGTGGCTGACTTTAGTGGCCAGATGGATCTCTCTTTGGTTTCAGAAGAGTTGCCAATGTCAGAAGCTGATTTCTATATGTGTGGCCCAGTGGCGTTCATGGAAGGCATGGTTAAACAGCTTGAGCAACAAGGTGTGCAGCGAGAGCGTATTCACTACGAAGTATTTGGTCCTCATACGTATCTCTAATCAATGAGTCGAATCCGGTAATAATAAAGGCTTCCTAATTGTGGAAGCCTTTTGTTTTCTTGTTAGTAAGTCACAGGGCACAAAAACTAATGAATTAAGAGCTTTGAAAAAGTGATTTAATCCAAGCCAAAACAGGGTTAGTTGTTCGGACTATAATGGAGTGCTCATCGCCTTTGTAAAAACTCTCGACCAAGGAGACTCTCAATACTTGGATATCTTGCCCTGTTAGCGTTGAAATCACTTTTGCTGTTTGTTCAGCGTGATCATTGGCTAAGCTAAAATCCATTTTCATGTAGCCTTGCAAATAAAGCCATAGGTGAGTGATAAACAGTAATTTAGACAGCGTGTTATTCTCGAAGCGCTGCGCATTTTGCTGACCTAAATTGTCACTTAGCGCTTTTTGCATGGCTTCAAGTGATTCTTTTTGTTGCTCAAGAGCCGTTTGAGCATTGATATGAGCTTTGGTCAGTAGGCCTAACAAATGGTAGGTTGCCGCTGTCTCTGGTTTGTTCTGAGAAACTCGTTCAAAGAGTGCATTGTGTTCTTCACAAAATGCACCCCATTGCGCTTGACCATCAAAAACAAACGCGGATAACAGCGAATCCGCTTTTATCTCTTTTAACGCGGAATCTAAGTTATTCATTCGAATAAAGAGATTCTAATTGGATTTCAAATGAGCCTTGTGAACAGTCAACAAACAAGCTGTCACCTGTAATCATCACGGAAAGGTCCATACCTCGCTCAACTACTTCGGACAAAGCTTCAAGTTCAGACCAATTGAAACGGTAGATATTGGCATTGTATTGATATGCTTTGTTTTTGGTTTGCTCCCACCACACATCTGCTTTGCTGTTGAAGCAAAAGACGTCAACCAAGGGAGATAGGCGAGTCGCTTTTTTGATACGATCTAAAGAAGGTTCTCCGACTTCCACCCAATACTGGATTTGATCATCGAGAGATTTGATCCAAAGATCGGGCTCTTCAATGGTTGATAGGCCTTTGGTGAAGGTCAATTCGGGTTGATATTTTACGCAATAGGCAAGAATCCGAGCCATCATACGAGGGATCGTTTCTGAAGGGTGCTGCGCAATTGTTAGTTGTGCAGAGTCGTAAATATCACGGTTTGTATCAGAAAGAGAGATTCTGAATTTGTAGATAGTAGGTTTTAGTGCCATAAAAATAAAAATAGCCAGCAAGTTTGCTGGCTATTGTAATCCTTAAAGGGTTGTTATTAAACCGCTTTGATGTGTTCAGCTTGTGGGCCTTTTTGACCTTGAGTAATTACGAACTCAACTTGCTGACCTTCAGCAAGAGTACGGAAACCGTCACCTTCGATTGCTGAGAAGTGTGCGAAAACGTCTGGACCGTTTTCTTGTTTGATAAAGCCAAAACCTTTAGTTTCGTTGAACCATTTAACTGTACCAGTAACAGTGTTAGACATGTTGTATATCCTTGATAAATCTTGCAAAAGCCATGACGGCACCGATAGCGTGGAAAAGGAGATTGCTATTGCGCACGACGTTACGGCGGACATACATAAATCCAACGAAACGGTGGAGTAAACAAGAACCGTTTTCTAGCTGAATTTTAGTGTAAAGCGTAGTGCAACTAAGTCAATACAAAACCAGAGGAATAGTCCCTAAGCACACGGTTTTTCATTGAAAGTTTGCGCTGTGTAAAAGTTATTCAACGATACGCTTTTGATTATTATTAGTGTAATATTCGTTCGATCTGCTTGTTGAGTGAACTGTCGATACATAAGAAGTTGTTCAGTCAGCATGAAGTAGAATCTTGGAAAATTTAAAAGAGGTAGATTATGGCTAAGAAACACCCTAATCAGGGAAGCCAAATAGGGTCACTCCAATCAAATTTGGATGTAGGTAGAGGTGAGGTCAAAGAGAATGCTTTGAAAGCCATCGTCACCAGTGAGTTGTTTAAGTTAAGAGTTGAAAAAGCGAAAAAAGGTAAAGGGAGCTTCTCTCGTAAAATGAAGCACAAGGGTAAAGAGCCCTATTCAAACGCTGCTTAAATAGCGATGTTTGAATAGGGCTCTTTGCTTATTAAAACTAATAGACTTGATTAACGTTCGATCTTTGGTGAATAAATCGAATACGCGGTCACTTGTCCCGCCACAATAGCAGAGAACATGAACAGTGCAGATAAGCCAATGCTTGGGATTGGTAATATGGATTGTTCAAATACAGACTGGCTTGCACTAACTAATACCCGGCTACCTGGTACCAAGATAATAATGCCTTGGACAATATAGATAGAGCCCGTTAAATCCATTTTCTTTGCCACCCATGTACCGTACAGAGTAATCAACACGGTCGTTACCCAAGTGCCGACAACCCAACCACTTTCAAAGCCTAAATAGAATGGACCCCACATTCCTAGAATCGCGACAGGTAGACCAAGCAAAATATCGGTCGGCCTCGCGTTAAAAATCACCCCAAGAGATGTAGAAATTAGGAACAAGCCGCATATGTGTAACCAAGTAGGGATTTCATTGGTATAGCTTAGCGGCTCTGCTTGCCCCCATATGGACTCACCGATGTTGAGCCCCATTACAATGCCGACAAAGAGCTTTATCAAAGAGAGCGCACTCTGACCAAGTAAGCTTGTGCCTGAAACGAGATCGTTAAACGCCAAACATTCTAGTGAGTTGGCGATAGAAAGTCCTGGAACAAATAGAACGATTGATGCGATACAAAGCGCCCACACTGGGATTTCAGCGCCGGTGCTAGCAAAAAAAGCGACGAAGATACCGGTGAGTAGGGCGGCAATAAACTCAGCGGCGATTGAGCGTCGTGCGCGGCAGACTTGTTGGGTCATCCAAACGATAAACCCCAAGAAGATTGAGATATAAACCGCATCTAAAGTTGAGCCGACCAGCATCAAATAAGCGGGCGGGATGCCCATGTTAGCCATTGCAATGACCCATTTAGGGTACCCAGTAGGTTCCGGAACAGGATCTTCACTCGGTTGATTGATGCGAATAATGGTATTGGCTAGCAGACTGAGGTTAATAGATGCTGGCTGGTGGCGTTTCATAACTACAGCGTTGTTATCGTCTGGAAACTGATAATTGACCGTTGTAGGTGTCGCTTGAATCATGACGTCAACGCCATGTTTTCGCGCATAGAACTGAGTGTATTTCTCTAACTTGTAAGGGGCACAGCCACATCGGTGCAGGGTATCACCGATCTCTACAATTTTTTTGATTCTGTACTCGGAAGGCATGGTATGTAGTACGTAATAATTTGTGACGCAAAGGTAACAGAGGGTAAGTTGTGGTTCGAGTTAATAAGCAGTGAACAGTGGGTAAGCTCACACATTATTTTTGCCTATGTGGGTTACCTTGTTCGATATTTGGAAACTTAGTTTACATATTGCTCAATAGGGTCGATGTATGGTTACGACCTTAGTCACTGCTCGCAAAAATAGAACATTTCTAATTATTTCAAATGTTATCTAGCTGTAACATCAATAAGGTTTACTTTTGTGAAAAACGTGCGGTTCACTGATAGATGGGGATCCTTTGAAATTAAACCCTTAACAACTTCCTTACATATCATAACTCCCTTCATTTTGTATAAAAAAGATACAATTTTAGGGCTTGATCTTTTGGTTAGAATGACGAAAATATGTGCAAAATGAGTTTGCAAAAATGAAAGGAAGCTTTTTACACTTTTGAAAAGCGAGGCGTATTATGAAGTTGTTTATACTGTTCATCATTTCTATCACCGCGGGTGTGGCATCTGCAGAGCACCTTCATTCATTTTTACTAGGCCTTTACATTGCATCAGCTGCTGTTGGAGCATGTTACTGGTTTGCATTTAGAAGTACGCGTTTTCCTCAACTGGCTTTAGTTTTGTTACTTTGTGGTTTTTTCGCCAAAATTGCAGTGACAGTAGTCGGTGTGAGTTGGGGCATTAGTAATGAATTGATTACTTCGCCACTGATTTTCTCACTTTCTTATTTGTTCTTCTTGTTTGTGGCTACTTATGTTTGGTTTGTGATTAAAGATCGATTAATCAGTAAGCAGACTAAACAGAAACAGCAATTGGCTTAAACTAAGCCAAGCTCATAGAATGACGAAGCCAACGCAACATGCGTTGGCTTTTTTAATGTCTAAATTGGTTCAATTTCTCAATATTTGCGATAAATCTCGTTTAAAAGTAACGATTGATTACAAAGCCGCTGAAAGGTGTGCTCGGTTGTTTATACTCAGATACGTTCCCAATTCAATTAAGGCTATTGAGCGTTCTTATGAGAAAACTGTTTTTCGCTTCCACTTTATTGTCAGCCCTTTCTTTTAGCGTTGTTGCTGCCCCGACTATTGTTCCTGACCCACCAGTGATTGGAGCCAATGGTTATATTCTTCTGGACTTTCACACAGGGGCCGTTCTGGTAGAGAAAAACGCGGACCAAACGCTTAACCCTGCAAGTTTAACTAAGTTAATGACTGCTTATGTAGCAGGACAAGAAGTGTCGAGTGGTAATATCTCTCTTGATGATCAAGTGACGATTAGCGAACGCGCCTGGGCGAAAAACTTCCCTGATTCATCAAAAATGTTTATCGAAGTGGGGACGCAAGTGTCATTGCAGGATCTCTACCGAGGTTTGGTGATTCAATCTGGAAATGACGCGAGCGTGGCGATTGCTGAGCATGTCGCAGGTAGTGAAGCGGCATTTGTTAGCTTAATGAATAGCTGGGCTTCAAAGCTAGAGCTAAAAAATACGTCATTTTCTAACCCACATGGTTTAGATAGCGATGAGCTTTACTCTACGCCTCGTGATATCGCGAAGCTAAGCCAAGCGATTATTCGTGATTTACCGCAAATCTACCCACTTTATAGTGAGCGCGCGTTTACCTATAACGGCATCACACAATACAATCGTAACGGGCTTCTTCGTGACCGAAGTTTAGATGTGGACGGAATGAAAACCGGCTACACCAGTGGTGCTGGGTATAGCTTAGCTACATCGGCGACTAATGGTGATATGCGTTTGATCAGTGTTGTCATGGGCTCCAGTAGTGCAAAAAGCCGAGAGTCAGAAAGCAAGCAGCTGCTGAGCTACGGTTTTCGCTTCTTTGATACCATTTCACCGACTCAAGCAGGTGAAACACTCAGTGAAGTTAAGGTGTGGATGGGACAGAAAGATGCTTTAAATGTTGGCGTTAACGTTGATAGCTTTTTGACTCTTAGCAAAGGCGATAGCGCTAAATTGGTTGCTGAGATTGAAACCAATGGTGAACTGACTGCGCCGATATCAAAAGGCGAGAAAGTGGGTAACGTTATTTATACTGTTGAAGGTAAAGAAGTAGCCCGTGCCGATTTAGTCGCTCTCGAAAGTGTCGAACAAGGAAGCATGTTCAAGCGATTCATGGATTGGATCAAACGAACTATCTCAAGTTGGTTTTAGCTAAATTGATTGTTGAAAAAGCGAGTAGGGAATGCTACTCGCTTTTTTGTTTTTAGAACTTGTAAGTTGAGCCGATGTAGAAAGAACCTACAAATTGGCTGTAATCTTCAAAGCCGCTGTCCATTACATAGAAGTCTGCTTCATACCCTGCGCGGATAGCAAAACCATTGAATGCCGCCGGAGCGTACTCTACGCCCAGACCAGAGCGTACTGTGCCGCCATTGTCATCGAATTTCCAACCTTGAGCCGCGCCTGACCCCGTTTCTTTGTAGTTGATTGAACCAAGGCCGACAGTCGCGAATGGACGCAAGCCGTTATCAAATGTGTAACCTAGATTCGCGGCAACGGTAAAACTGCTATGTTCTAGCTTTCCTAGTGTTGTGCCAGACACCTTAACGTCAGTATCACCGTAATTAGTGTACTGTGCTTCGATACCAACGATACGGTTGATCTGGTAACCAGCGATAAGTTTTACTGAAGTCCCTTTCGAATCGGTTGATAGGTGACCCTGGCCACCAAGGTCGTAGTTTGCATCGCTAACTAGGCCTCCATCTTCAAAATTGGTGCTACCCAGACCTGCACCAAGGTAGAAGCCGTCAAAGTCTTGAGCTGATGCAAAGCTAGAAAAAAGTGCAGTTAAAAGAAGTAGCTTTTTCATTGGTAATAATCTCATTTGTTTAGTGAGCGATAGATTTTAGATGGCGGATTCTATGGGGTTCTGGTGTCAGCGGATAAATCAAAATCAAACAAAATACACATTTATATCTGTCTTAATAGTGAGAACTCATTTTATGTTTTTTTAAACTCTCAATTAAAGTTATTGTTTTAAAAGAATATATTTTTCTAAATCCTTAGTTTATTCGACATTGATTTATAAAAACTTGTAGGTAGACTGTCCCTCTTTATAATTTTGCTCAATTGGCTTGATTTCCAGCGCCTGCAAGTGCTGGTCAAACCTTAGCCAAAGATGTTGCCCTCTAAACAAATTGATTGATGAAATGAAAGCGGTTCAATTTTCGAATTTAATTTTAGAATGTGCGACAAGGACGTTACGCAATCAAAACGGAAACAAAGTTGTCTTAAGGCCTTTGCCTTATGAGGTACTTTTGGTGCTTCTGCAAAGTGAGGAGCCAGTGACTCGAGATGAGCTGTTTCAACGATGTTGGGAAGGGACGGTTGTTACTGACCAAGCGTTAACCAACGTGATTTCTAGTTTGCGCAGAAACTTGTTGTCTCTCAAGGCGAAATGCGTCGAAATCAAAACGATCAGTAAAGTGGGTTACTTTATTGAAGTCGATGGTATTGAAATAGAGCGTTTACCAGATGTAAAAGCCCCTGAAGATGTACCTCGAATGTTTGTTGATAGTGAGCTTTCTGCGTTACCTCCGACTCATTTCGATGTGCCTAGTTCTCGTCCGGTGAATCTTGCGAAATTGATACCTGCACTACTGTCTACGATACTCATTATTACTTTGTTGCTAATCAGCTACTTTAAGCCGTTTTCAGAAAAGCCTGCGTTTATAAAGAAAGGTCGGTATGAACAATTTGCTCTCGGCGACACTCATTATTTTTTTAAAGATATGACGTCAGGTTTCGTTAGTTCTGATGAGATGCAGGAGCAACTTTCACGCACGATCCCTCCTACCTGCGGGGTCGATATTTATATTCGTCTTTTTCCTTCAAGTTATGAGCCGGATAAAGTCGCTTTATCTGTTTGGTTGCAGCAAGAAGGTGGCAAGAGAAACCACAATTTTCGTCAATTTGCTGTCGAGAAAGAACAGATTGCAACCTATATTTCAGAGGCTTTGATTAATAGGGAGGTCACATGCGATTAGTGCTCTCTTTTACCACATTATTGTTGGTTGCGGTCATCATTTATCAATGGAAATACGAAGAATATGACTTCAGTGGTACCCGCTGGCATTGCTCTGAAACTCAAATGGGGTTCACGTCCAAGGCGTATGGCAATTACGATAAAATCGAAGAGCTAACTACGATCTATTTTCCTACAAATGGAAGTGCTCTTTACTATCAATCGGGTACTTTGACACATAAAAATGGTGATATTGAACCGTTTGAGCTAGTCGTCACCTCTAAAAACAAGATCGTAGCGAATCGTATCGAGCAAACATTTACTTCTGTCGATTGGAGTGAGAAACCCCTCAACTCTCCTTTATTCATTAGAGATAAAAACAGCGCTGTTGGTTATGAATCTGAGCTCAACTATTATATCGACGGTAAAAAACTCTACTTTTTCAGTAAATCGGGTAGTGAAGAAGATAACTACGCGTGCCATAAGGTATAGGTTGCCGCTTGCTAAATGATGACGATTTAGTCTTTAGAGTGGCTTGATGCTTTTATTGGCAATGATCTGAACCAAACCTTAAATTTGCGCTAACTCTTACCTGACATGTGGATGTATGAAAACACTGACAATCCATTGTATAAACCAATACAAAGGAACTCCCATGGAATTTACAGAACAAGACAGAGAAGCGCTTTACCAAACTTGGATGTCTAAGAAGTCAAAGATGCGCTTAACTCAAATGGAATTCGCCAAAAAACTGGGGATGAACCAACTGACTTTCTCGCAAACGTTACGTGGCGAAATTCCAATGACAATGTCGTTCGTTAGTCATTTTTGCCGACATCTGCGCCTTGAGCCTAAGCATACATTCCCGTCATTAAAAGAAGTGAACCATACTGGTCCAAAAGTCGTTTACTTAAAGAGCCGAATGAGCGTTGATGGTGAGATTCAAAACGCTTACATTGAAGGTAATCAGGTCATTGTTGAGTACGCTCATACTATTCACGAAGCATAAATTTAGACATTACTCTGGTTTAGTTGAAAGTTCATTCGACATCCATCTAGTTTATGGTATGGCATTCACTTGAATGTGATGAAGTTGAGTGCGTTCTATGAAATACCTAAAGTTGTTGATGATACTAGCCGTGAGTTTAAGTTTAGTTGGTTGTGCAAATGGCCCAATACAAAGGGCAACAAAATTTACGTCTTATCAAGACTTTAAGCCAGGTCCTAAAGATGGTGTAGACTTGGTTTGGGCTCGGATAGGTCTTCAAGACCCAGATCGATTAAAAGCAAAGTTAGATAAGTATGATTCCGTGGTGATTGACCAAGTGTTTGTTATCGCAGATGAAGGGACACTGGACAAAGAAGACATTCAAGAACTTACAGATTACACGGTTGAAGCCTTGAAACAGAAGGTTTCTCTCTATAAAAAGGTTGTAGAGAAGCCAACGGGTAATACATTAAGAATCAGCATAGCATTGAGTAATGTGGAAACCCCCAATCCTATTTTAGCGGTTACAAGCAGTGTACTGCCGGTTGGTCTAGCAATATCTACGATTTCTAAAGTGGCGACCGGTGAGCATACGAATGTTGGAAGCGCGAGCATCGAAATTTTGGTTAGCGATGCCCAAGAAGGGACACCACTTTTTGCCGCCATTGATAGAGAAGCAGGCAACAAAGATTTCTCCACTATGGTAGATTCTCTAGATGACGCAAAAGATGCGATTAACTATTGGGTTGGCCGATTAGGTGCTACTCTAGAGGGCTGGAAGCAGCCATAGAAAATAAAGCGAAGAGAATGCTCGAAAAAGAAAATTTATTGAAGCTAGCAAGAATTCAAATGCCTTTTGGTAAATATGCAGGAAGAGTACTGATTGACTTACCTGAAGAGTACTTGTTGTGGTTCGATAAGAAAGGATTCCCAGAAGGGGAGCTAGGTGAACTGCTAAAACTTTGTCTCGCACTGAAGATTGAAGGTTTAGATACGGTTGTTAAGCCCTTAAAGCGAATGTAACTGCCACAGAAACTCCTCTATTTTAATTAAAAGACGTACTATGAATTTTGATATCAATGCACTGAAACATCACCAACTGGTTGAAGATGGTCAACTCGAGGGATGTTACATTCATCAGCCTGCTCAAGGCAGCCAACAAGACGATAAAGCCGTTTTAGCAGAGCGCCAAGTGCTAGAAAAGATGGGATACAAGGTTATCCAGGTTAAAGCTAAAGGCGGGACAACAACCTTTGCCGAAGCAATGCAAAAGCTTGCGAAGCAGACGGGGCACCAGCTTCAGTAATCAGCGGCGTGCTCAATCAAAATCCCGCTAAAACTTTTCCCAATATCACCAGCGTTAATAAAAGAGTTAAACGTTCAGTTTGACTCTTTTTTCTATAAATTCAATGATTTGATAATCATTCACACTTCATGCATTTTTTAAGTTCATCATTTACAAACAAAGCTATCGACTCTTAGGTAAAGGTGATTTGTCTGCGTGTGGCACTGTTTATTGTGGAAGGGAGACGAAACCGGCAAAGAGTAAATCAACTTGTCACGTCATGTAATTTCAACTCCAAAAACTTACGTGTCGCCACACTTGGTGCTTTCTCAATAGCTAGGCTGTAAAAATGGTTAGCTTCTGCCTTTTGTCCTAATTTACTAAGAATGTACGCCCGAGCGGCATACCAAGGTTGGTAATCTTTAAGGTCTTCTTTTAACTCGTTCAATTTATTGAGTGCCAATTTGGGGTGCTTAGTTTCTGCAATCACGACAGCCCAGTTCAAAGCGACAACCGGAGTCGGTTCGAATTGCCATAGAGATTGATATAGAAGAGCCATCTGATGCCAATCTGGGTTAGGCTTTTCCATATGACAATCGGCAATAGCCGCCTTGATCTGAAACGGTCCAACTTGTCTTTTTTCAAGTGCATTGGAAAGGAGGAGTTGCGCTTCATCAATACTACTTTTCTTCCATAGTGCGCTGTTTTGCTCTTCAACAGGCACCATGATGCCATCTTCACTTATTCGAGCAGTGCTTCTGGCATCCGTAAGCAACATTAATGCAAGTGCACCTTCTATCTCTGGATCATTGGGCCGCAGTTTTGTAAGAAGCCTAGCCAAAAAAATGCCTTCTTGGCATAGCGAACGAGAGCACTCAGTCTCCATGACGTAACCAGTAGTGAATATCAAATAGATGGTTGTTAACACCGTATCTAATCTGTCATGCCATCTATCTGGCTCCGGGATAGAGAAGAGAATACCTTTAGCTTTAATCTTTGCCTTTGCACGATATAAACGCTGTCCCATGGTTTGTTCATTATCAAGAAAAGCGGCGGCAATTTCCTTTGTGGTTAAATTGCAGACTGTACGCAGTGTCAAAGCGACACGAGACTTTTCTTCTAAGGCTGGGTGGCAGCAGGTAAAGATAAGGCGAAGACGTTCATCAGGAATCGTTTCAGGAACGTCATACACCTTATTATCGTCGGAAATGTCAGCAAGATCTTCAGCTTTACGTTGATCTCGCTGCATCTCTCGAAAATGGTCTATCCCCTTATTCAAGCCCACTCTCAGTAGCCAAGCCGTTGGGTTATGAGGCGGACCAGAGCGAGTCCAGTGCTTTAACGCCGCAATTGAGGCTTCCTGTAGGGCATCCTCGGCCACTTGAAAGTCACCAAGGCGTGAAATCAGCCCAGCCAAAAGCCGCCCTCTGTCTTTACTCAGGACATCATGAATAATATGACTGACAGCGATCGCTTTTGAAGGGGCATTATTCATACGTTAGTCAGCTTCGTTGTAATCTAACACTGGTCTTATTTCGATAGTGCCAAACTTAGCGACGGGAATGATTTCTGCACATCGTAGTGCGGCATCCAAGTCGGGGACATCAACGATATAGTAGCCCCCCAAGTGCTCGCGCGTTTCTGCAAAGGGACCGTCCATAGTTTCTACCTTGCCGGACTTAATCCGCAGTGAAGTTGCCGTTTCTGTCTCCTGTAACCCTTCGCCTGCGACAAGTACTCCCTCTTTTTCGAAAGTCTCTGAGGTAGTGGCAAAGTCTTCCATCATCTTGTCAAATTCAGGTGTGCCAAATGTAGGTTCTTGATCAGGTGCAGCGTAAAGCAAAAGCATGTATTTCATCTTAAGTTTCCTTTTGGTTTGTTGTTTCCTTCTCAAGGACGTTTGCGCATGGCTATTTTCGACACGCAGTCAAAAATTTTTTTGCCTTTTGAATGTACAATAGAACAGAGACCAAATAATGATCAATTAGGAGATTTGTGTTCAGTGTCGTTTAAGTATCAGCGTATAAAAGGGCACTATTGCCGCAGTAGGTTGTTAAGTCTCTTGCGTGAATGTAAAAGATTGTAGTGGAAATGGATGCGTTGTATCGGTTTTTTTATTAGCCAAATTAAAACCTAGAGAATTTATTCACTAATACCGACACAAAAGGCGGTTTGTTGGTGGAGTTTTGGCTTAAGGAAACGACTTATTGTGAACCAGTTATCAGAAACCAACGAAAAGTCCCCCTTATTAAAAATTGTCGCGTGAGATTGTATTCATAAATTTCGAATCAATAGAATAAAACAGGCGGCCGATAGTCAAGTTTTCAGGATTTTTGGGATAAATAGTCGCGTAGTGACTAAATATCCTGTCTGTTACTTTATTCTAGTGCAATCGTATTTTGATTATTGTCACACTTAGATTAAGTGAATTGACTTAACATCTCGTCATTCCAATTATTAATTATAAATAACCCTACCGAAGATAAATATATATCTAAGACAAAATAAAGGATAAACATTAATATGAGTGGCGGTATCATTAAAGTTTCAAGAAATACAGATAATGCACCTAAAAGCGAACTATCTACACAATCAGTTGCTTTTTCTCATTACAATAATATCTCTGCTCAATTGCCAGTGGATCCTAAGACTGGTGAAATTATCGTTGGCGGAGTAAAAGAACAAGCGACGCAATGTTTAACTAACATTAAAGCGATTGTAGAAAGCATCGATCATGTGATGGATGATGTGGTTAAAATTAACGTGTTTGTTAAAAATATCGCGGACCTTGACGCTGTGAACGAAGCGTATGCAGCATTTTTCCAAGAGTACTTCCCGACACGTACTTGTGTTGCTGTATCAGCATTACCAATGAGTGATGCGTTAGTACAAATGGACGCTCTTATCTCAAACGGAGAAGGTACTTACCCACAAGACCCATGTGAGCTAATTAAACTTGCTCGCAATACAGAAAGAGCGCCAAAAGGTGAGCTATCTACTCACACCGTTGCGTTTTCTCACTACAACAACCTTTCTGCTCAGTTACCGATTGACCCTCAAACTGGCGCATTGGTTACAGGTGGCGTAAAAGAGCAAGCTGCACAATGTTTGACGAACATTAAAGCAGTGCTAGAAAGTATTGACGTGCCATTCGATGATATTGTTAAAACAACGATTTACGTGAAAGATCTAGCAAGCATTGACGAGGTAAACGAAGTTTATACAACCTTCTTCCCTGATTCTGCTATCGCTAGAACTGTGGCTTACGTACCTGCGCGTAGTACAGTTGTCGCTGCAGATCTGCCAATGGATGCACTTGTGCAAATCGATGTAGTGGTTTCTCATGGTGATGGTACTCCTCCACAAGAAGTGGAAGACAGACACGGTATTGTGATTCGCGCGAACAATACGGATAGTGCACCTTTGAATGCACTTTACACACAAACAGTGGCTTTCTCACACTACAACCATATTGCAGCTCAACTTCCGATTGACCTAGCGTCTCAAGGACTTGTGGCGGGTGGAGCGAAAGAGCAAGCTGAGCAATGTCTGACTCACATTCGTTCTATTGTTGAAAGCATTGGTCATGTGATGGATGACGTAGTGAAAATAAACGTTCAATTGCGTGATATGGCAGATTTCGATGCATTGAATGAAGTATATCCGTCATTCTTTGAGAAAGAGCTTCCTGCAAGAACGGTCATCGGTGTTGCGGATATTCCAATGGGTGCCGCAGTTCAAATTGATGCTGTTATTTCAAATGGTGAAGGCACACCACCACAAGTTTAATTAACATCACTAATATATAACGGGATGTATTGTTTGTTAGCGCAAATAATACATCCCGTTTTTTATAAATATTGCATGAAAAATTTGTCTGCTTTGTTTAAATGAAAAACATATGTTAAGTTTACGTGGTTATTTATATTATTTATGGACGTAATATGAAACCTACGGATATTGGCAAAGCATACGATCAAATTACACACCTTTGGTTGAGTGAGCAGTTCAATCTTAATAATGGTATGGATGCTCATAACAGGGCGCTATCGTTTGTTGATAGCCGTGGTCTAGCGCTTGATGTTGGCTGCGGTTGCACAGGACGTTTTATTGATTTTTTGAGTGCAGAAGGCTTTGCGATCGAAGGGATGGATATCTCGGAAAGCATGATTGCTTTGGCAAAAGAAAAGCACCCCAATAATGTTTTTTACCATGCCGATATCTGTGAATATGTCTTTGATAAAAAATACGATTTTATCACCGCTTGGGACAGTATTTGGCACATTCCTCTTGCTGAGCAGCGATCTGTCATTACTAAAATCATCGATGGCCTGAATGAGGGCGGGGTGTTTATTTTCTCTTTTGGTGGGACGCCAGAGCCGGGTGATCATGAAGATGATTTCATGGGGCCTAAGGTTTATTACTCCTCTCTTGGTACCGATGGTTTCCTGCGTTTGTTTATGGAGTTAGGTTGCGTGATTCGGCATTTAGAATTCGAACAGTACCCCGAGCTTCACACCTATCTTATCGTACAAAAACCGCTCAAATAATCTCTAGCTTCAAAAAAGGAATTGATATGTTATTGGCTCGCCCTCTAAAGCAAGGGGATACAATTGGCTTTTTCTCACCGTCTTCTCCTGCAACTGTCTTCGCTCCCAAACGATTTGAACGAGCGAAAGCCTTCTTGGCCAGCAAAGGGTTTAAAGTAAAAGCAGGTAGTCTGACCGGAGAAAGTGACGGTTATCGCTCTGGTTCTGTTCAACAGCGAGCGGAAGAGCTTAATGAATTGATCAGAGATCCGGATGTTCGTTGCATTATGTCTACGATAGGTGGCTACAATAGTAATGCGTTGTTGCCATACATCGATTATGAAGCATTGAAACGAGACCCTAAAATTATTATCGGTTACTCGGATGTCACCGCTTTGCTGATGGGTATCTATGCTCAAACGGGGTTAATTACGTTTTACGGCCCCGCACTTGTTGCGTCGTTTGGCGAACTCGCTCCGTTAGTTGAGGAGACGTTTGATGCTTTCTCCGATTTACTTGTTGAACCGTATTCGGTCCCTTATTGCTATACAATGCCGAAAGGGTGGACAGACGTGATGATCGACTGGGAAACACAACAAGAGACTAAACCCGTTCAAGAAAACCAGTGGCAGTTTTTGGGTTCAGGAACGGTTGGTGGGCGTATCATAGGTGGAAACCTCAATACCATGAGTGGAATCTGGGGCAGCCCTTATATGCCTGAAGTTCAAGAAGGCGATATTCTGCTTATTGAAGATTCACTTAAGTCAATTGCGGACGTTGAACGTTCCTTCAATCACCTGAAGCTGTGTGGCGTGTTTGATAAGGTATCCGCTATCGTCCTAGGAAAGCATGAACTGTTTGATGATAAAGGAACAGGTCGACAACCACTCGATGTATTGCAAGAGGTACTGAATGGGCAGGAAGTGGCGATTTTGTCAGGGTTTGACAGTTGCCATACACATCCAATGCTTGTCACTCCTCTGGGTGTGAAAGCCAGTATCGATTTTGATAGGTCGTCGTTCACATTGGAAAGCGCTTGGCTTAATTAGATTCCAATAAAAATGGCTCTCTAAGTTATGATACTTAAAGAGCCATCTTTGCTGGGCTTAATGTGCTTTTTTAGGGCCTAATCGAACCAAGTCTTGTCCGGTTTTAAACACTTCCTCTGTTACCCAACGACCTAAAATAAGCTGGTGCTTGTCGTCTAGAACGGCAACAAAATGGCGGCCAGATGCGTTGTGCGTTGCTAATGCTACACCTTCTACGTTTTGTAAACCTAATAAGCCGTTTTCCACGCCAAGAAGAAACGATTCAAGCTCAGCTAAGTTATCAATTACATTGTTGTCATCAATCATCACAGTTTGCTCTTTAAATAGGGCTAAAAGTTGCACTTCAATTATGGCTGCTACTTTAACCATCCTACACTGTTAATTCTACTCTCTTGATGAGCATCCGCTCAGACATTCACCGTTTACTCCACATATTTGCAGTTTAATCTGTGAATCGACAGTTTGTCGCAAAGTGAGGAACGTGAGTTTTATTGGATTTAATCTAACATGGTCAAACAACGTAATAGGGATAAGTTGATGAAAAAGTTCAGAATGATGATGTTGGTGGGTGCACTGTTTAGTGCGAGTGTAATGGCAGCGCCAAGTGATAGTTTGATTGCACAATATAACCAAGCTGCGGAAGGTGATGAAGAAGCTGTGGAGTTGGTTTACCAGCAACTAGATAAATTGATTGCAGCTCAAGGTGCTGATGCGTTGAGCCTTGTTTACCTTGGTAGTACGGAAGCATTGATGGGGCGTGACGCGTTTATGCCATGGAACAAAATGAAATATACCGAACAAGGATTAGCAACCATTGCCAAAGGTCTTGATCTTCTTCAGGTCTCAGAAACTCCACTCGCTCAGCAACAGATTCGTCAAGGTTTGCCAGAAGCCTATTTAGCGAGAGCGATTGCAGCAGCAACTTACACTTCACTCCCAGATATGTTTAACCATTTTGAACGTGGCTATGATCTGTTCCTTGACCTGTTAGCCGATGAGCAATTTCAGCAACAACATTATGATGCGACATCGTGGATCTATATCTACGCCATTGAAGCGGCGTTACGTGCAGAAGATAGCGATCAAGCGAGTAAATGGTTGTCTTTCATGCAGCAAAAGAACGCAAATCATCCATTAACGATTCAAGCTCAGGCCATACTGGACAAAGCTGCTTAAGGAGGCGTTATGCTCACTTTCAAGAACGTGACCAAACATTACCGATTGGGGCAACAAACGGTAGAGGCGCTAAAAGGTGTCTCTGGGCAGATCAATAAAGGTGAAATGGTGGCGCTTTGCGGCCCGTCTGGTTCCGGTAAAAGTACATTACTGAATACGTTAGGTTTACTAGAGATGGATTACCAAGGGCAGATTGAACTCGCAGGCAAAGCATACCCTAAAGATCCAAAGCAAGCAGCGATGTATCGCCGTACAAAACTAGGGTTTGTATTTCAAAGATTTAATTTGATCCCGGTAATGAGTGCGTGGGAAAACGTCGCTTACCCTCTGATGTTGAACGGTTTTAGCTTAGCTGACCAAGAAAAAAAAGCTCGTGAGATCCTCGACAAAGTCGGTTTGGCTGAGTATGCCAACCACAGACCAGACAATCTTTCTGGTGGCCAGCAGCAGCGTGTGGCGATTGCAAGAGCCTTAGTACATCAGCCAGAGATGGTTATTGCAGATGAACCCACCGCAAGCCTCGATAGTCATACCGCTTCAGTCGTGATTGACCTTATGAAAACGCTGGGGCATGAGATGGGAACAACTTTCATTGTCGCAACTCATGATCCTCGAATGGCAGTGCAATGCGATAGGACGATTGATTTAGTCGATGGACAGATTACTGCGGAGGCAATGAAATGGGCCAGTTAATTCCTTTGTCACTGCGGGTCGCTTTTCTAAACTTACAGCGCAATCGACGTCGTAGCCTTCTCTCTGTGCTAATTATTGCGATTGCCGTGTTCGCACTGACTTCGGCTGGGGGCTTTGGTTTATATACTTATGAATCATTAAAAGAATCGACAGCAAGAGACACCGGACACATCACGATCAGTCAACCTGGCTACTTTGAGCAAGATGAAGAGATGCCTCTTGAAAATGGATTGGCTGACGCTGACGTGATTTCAAAAGCTCTGCTTTCCAATAAGAATATTCGTGGCATTCAGCCTCGTATCGAATTTAACGGACTGGTTTCAAATGGCAGTAAATCGACCATTTTTATTGGCTCAGGTGTCAATGATCGTGAATTTGATATGAAAGGGCCTTTTCTAGATGTTCGCGAAGGCAAGACCTTGTCCAGTGTGAGTTCTTCTCGCTATGACCCATCAGAGCCAGAAGTGATGTTGGGAGTCGATTTAGCGAAGAACTTAAAAGTTGCTGTAGGTGACTGGGTGACTCTGTTAGCAACCACGAGTGATGGTGCGCTAAATGCCTTTGATTTTAAAGTTCGTGGTATCTATTCGACGGGTGTTCCTGAGTTAGATAAACGCCAGCTTTACCTGCACATTCAATCTGCGCAAGAACTGTTGTCGAGCGAAAAAGTGAGTACCTTATCGGTGTTTCTATTTGAGACAAAGCTGACTAAAAATGTTCAGTCCTGGGTTGATCAAACACTATCAGGGTTAGATTTGCAGCAAGCGGTTGAACTGACGCCTTGGCAAGAACGCGCGTTCTTTTACGCGAAAGTGAAAGACCTTTATGACCGCATTTTCGGCATCATGGGAGCGGTAATGGCATTGGTGGTGTTCGTTGCTCTGTTTAATACCATGACAATGTCTGTGACTGAACGAACTCGTGAAATTGGCACCTTGTCAGCGCTTGGAACGTATCCTGCGGAAATTGTGACTGGCTTCGTTAAAGAGTCAGGGTTGCTTGCCTTTATTGGCGCTATGGTTGGTGGGCTGCTAAGTGCGCTTTTAACGGTACTATTGATGGTTGTCGATGTCCAAATGCCGCCACCTCCAGGAAGAACGGATGGCTATCCACTGAGTATTTATTTTTCTTTTGAACTCTTAATGTACTGTTCGGCTGGCGTGGTAGTCATTTGCATTCTAGCGGCATGGCTATCAGCTCGAAAAGGTGTAAAAAAACCAATTACAGAGGCTCTCACTTATGTTTAATACGATGAAAGGAACGTTGTTGATTACCCTGAGCTTATTCGGCTTTTCGGGCAGTGTCTTTGGCTCAGAAGAGAGCCGTGATGTCGCTACTATGGTTGTTAATGCAGACAATTATCGCCAAGGGTATGACGCTGCAAAAGTGGTGTCGAAAGTACAGTTGTTTGAACATGCTAAGCTGGATAAAACGCGCGAATATCATGTTTATACGCGCTCGAATCGTGAATCTTTAGTGGTGTTTAAATCTCAAGTGGAAGAAGGGCAAAAGATGCTCATGCTTGGTGATAATTATTGGTTATTAATGCCAAAGAGCCGACGCCCTATTCGAATTACCCCTATGCAAAAACTCCTAGGAGAAGCCTCTGTTGGCGATATTTCCACGCTAACTTGGAGCGAAGACTATCACGCTTCTTTGGTTGATACAGAAGAGCTCGAGGTTGAGAGTAACGCTGTACTCGCCCATAAACTGCGTTTGCGTTCCACGACAAAGGGGGCGAGCTATGATCGTATCGATCTTTGGTTAGACACCGAAACCGACTTTCCGTTGAAAGCTGATTTATACCTTCGTTCGGGTAAATTAGCGAAGCGAGCACTGTTTCAAGCTGGTGAACTTAATGGAGAGAAGCGCGTTGTCTCAATGGTGTTGCTAGATAAAATTCAGCCAGCAAAGAAAACAGTGATTTCGTATCAAGAAATTACGCCATTTGAACTTGAAGATAAATACTACAATCCTGCGTACTTGACTCGAAACGTTGCGGCGGAGCTCTGATATGAAAAACATATTAGGGCTAGCAGGAGTAGCGCTAGCTTTGCCTCTATATGCGCAGCCACTTAGCTTCGAGTGGGATTGGACACTCAGTGCCAATTCAACCACGCATCAAGACTCTTCGCTGTTAGGTAAAGCAATTGAGAATAACAGCCAAGCGCTGGATGCCTTACTGGATGTTGAGGTTAGTGCATTCAATTGGACAGGGCTAATTGCAGCGAAAGGAAGTCAGGTTTGGGCAAGTAGCGAGCAAGCTGAGTACCGAGGCGAACTGATCGCACAGGAGCTGTTTTGGCAAGGTAGCGCATCGTTCTTTGATCTGCCGATTGATTTTACACTAGGTAAGATGAGGCTTGATTGGGGGGTAGGGTATGGCTACAGACCTTTAGATGTGTTTAAGCCATATCGACGCAATCCAGTCGGTATTCAGGTTGAAGAAGGGACGTTGATCGCAATGAGCTCCTATTTTGATGACCAAGGGGAGTGGAGTTTGGTTTATAGCGATTCTTCTTATACCCAACAAGATGGCAGCCAGTTGGAAGAAGAATCTGAGCATCAAGGGATCGGACTGCGCCGCTATGCTCTAGTTGGGGATAGTGAATGGCAAGCCTTAGCTTACTATGACAATGTTCGTCATGGGTTAATTGGTGGCTCAATTGTGACTCTTTTGGACTCTGCTTGGGCTGTTCATTTGTCCGCGCTTTATCAACGCCGTTACCTTTCATATCAACAAGCGGGTATTGATGCGCCCGTATCTTTAACAAAGGAAGATGATGGTTATCAGGTATTAGCCGGTCTGAATTGGGCAAATGCTGTGGGAAACAACATCATTCTTGAATACTGGTATGACAGTAGAAGTTGGAGTCAATCGCAGTGGGACAGTGCTCAGAAACGCGCTGAAACCTTGTCGAAACAGCCTGCCTTTCAAGGATTGGCGAGCTCTTATGCTCAAGGCCTAAATCACGCTAACTTAGTCCAGCACAATGTGATGTTTCACTGGCAATTGGACTCGAGCGCTTGGAGTCATTGGGGGTGGTCTCAGCAGCAACTTTGGATGAATAAATTAACGCCAACGTTGGATGTGCTTTTTGCTCCGCAAGATGGCGGGGTTATTGCGACCCAGTGGTTAGATTATCAAGCGTATGATTCTGGAGATACGTCGATAAATTTGGAAATGGCATTGCGTTTTATGACCGGGAGCAAAGATGCGCTGTATGCAAATTTGTCGGATAAGCGTATGATTTTCTTAAATCTTAAAGGACGATTTTAATGCAGACAATGAACGAGCGAAAGGGAACCAAGGTAATTCGTAGTTTTGTCGTGACTACTCTATTTTGCGTTGTTATTGCATTTGTGACTCAATCGATTTGGCCCAGCGAATTTGCGGAACATTTGTTGATTAGTGTCGGTTACGGATACAGTGCGGTGATCACTTCTCATTTGATTGCATGGCTAGCTCCGCAAGTTTCATCGTACTTGTTGACTGGCGCATCACTGGCCGGTGCTATGCTATTCGGCACGATGAACGCACATTTTTTACTGAATAAGTATGATGACTTTGCCTCATTGGAGCAGCTAAAGCCGGTTATTATTCTTGGCTTTATATTTAGTTGTACCTGTTTTGTCTTCTTTTATGCTCACGAACAAAAGCTCATCGCTCAAAAAGAAGCAGAAATCGCAAAGCGCAAACAATCAGAGCATGAGAAAGCGATGATTCAAAGCCAACTACGTCAGTTGCAAAGTCAGATTGAACCTCATTTTTTATTTAACACATTGGCCAATGTAAGCGTGCTAATTGAACAGGATCCGGCTCAAGCAAGATTAATGCTAGAGAAGTTAACCGATTTGCTGCGTGGTACATTGAAAAGTAGTCGTCAGGAGCAATCGACGTTGCAATCTGAACTCGATTTGGTGGATGCATACCTAGCAATACAGAAAGTGCGCCTCGGTCAGCGTTTGGATTACAAGATCGACAACTCACTCCTGAGTGATATCAACTTGCCACCTCTCGTGCTGCAACCTTTGGTTGAAAATGCTATTCAACACGGAATCGAGCCCAAAGCGGAAGGGGGATGCGTTGAAATCGTCACTCAAGAAGCTGGGGATTCGTTAGTTATTGAGGTGACAGATTCTGGGGTTGGAATACATGGTAGTTCTAATCACGCAGGGCACGGTGTCGGTTTAGAAAATACCCAACAACGCCTTAAAGCTTTGTTTGGTGATGAGGCAAGTTTAGCATTGCTTGAAGTCGCTACAGGGGGCGTTAAAGCGAAAGTTTCAATTCCGCTTGTGCAGCTACGCGGGTAGTTAAGTGATCATTATAAGGGAGAAAGAATGACTAGAAAGGCAGTGACAGCCATTATCGCTGATGATGAACCATTATTGCGTTTTCACCTTAATAAGACGTTGGGTGAAGTATGGCCGGAGCTTGATATAAAAGGAATCGCTGAAAATGGAGAGCAAGCGCTGGCATTAGTGGAACAGCATCAGCCAGACATTGCTTTCTTGGATATTCGCATGCCTAAATGCGATGGCATGCAAGCGGCTAAGCAATTGATGAAAAAAGGCCACTCAACGTTGGTGGTGTTTGTCACCGCTTATGACGAGTATGCCATTCAAGCGTTTGAAGCGAATGCGGTCGATTACCTTTTAAAACCGTTAACGGAGGAGAGGCTTGACCAATGCGTTGCAAAACTCAAGCAACGACTCGACAGGCAATCTGAAACTATCGCGCCGGACATGGCTGCGCTTTTACAACAGATGCAGCAATTCTCAACGAAACCTGAGCCGAGTTATTTGAGTTGGATTCGAGCCAATAAAGGTGATGATATTCATTTGATCTCTGTGTCTGATGTTCTTTACTTCAAGGCTGAAGATAAATACGTCTGTTTGTATAAACGCGAGCAAGGCAAAAAGATGGAGTATTTGCTGAGAACGTCTCTTAAAGAGCTCATCACTCAATTGGACCCAGAGCTATTTTGGCAAATCCACCGATCTACGATTGTGAATGTCTCAGTGATTGAGAAAGTGAAAAAAGAGTTCACAGGGAAAATGGTGGCGGTGGTTGATGGAGAAAAGTTACCAATCAGCCGTGCGATGCAAGCACGTTTCAACAGTGCTTGGTAACTGTTCAATCGGATGAGAGCAAGTAAGGCCTAAGTGTTGTTAGGCCTTAAGTCTCGTTAATATACGAGTGCCTCTTTCTCGTTTATTTCATGCAAATAGTGAATGAGAGGACGAGGTTTAGCGACGCCATAACCTTGTGCGTAGGTGATGCCGAGGGAGTTTAAAATTTCAATATGCTCATGGCTTTCAACAAATTCAGCGACTGTTTCTAAGCCAATCTCTTTGGCAACTTTACTAATAGAGCTGACTATCAAGCGGTCTGATTCGTTGGTCGGCAGTTCTTTTACAAATTCGCCATCGACCTTCAATATATCGAGTGGTAGTCGACGCAAGTAAGCAAAACTCGCATAACCTGTGCCGAAATCATCTAACGCAATTTTGCAGCCAGCATTACGTAGAATCGTAATAGTTTCAATCGCTTGCTGTTCGTTTTGCAACGCTGAAGATTCTGTAATTTCAAAACAGATACGTTTTAGGGGAATCTCAAACATTTTCGCACTGGCAAGAATATCGTGTGCGAGATGCGAAACCCCTAAAGATTTAGCCGTTAGATTGATGGCACATTTTTCAATTTTATCCCATTCGTGAACTTGTTCGTGCAGCATTTTAAAGGTGTTGTGCACGACCCATTTGTCTAACTGTGTTTCAAGACCAAATTGGTTAACAAGTGGGAAAAATTCCGCGGGTGTAAGTCGAACACCATTTTCAGGGTTAATTCTAAGTAGCACTTCAAAGCTGTGTAATCGCTCTAGATCCCCAGCAGTAAGCTTTAAGTATGGTTGGCAATTGAGTTCAAACCAGTTGTTTTTAAATGCCTTTTGAATGTAGCTGAGCTTATCTACTTTGCCCTCTAGCGCGGGTTCGTCAACCCAGTTTAGTTTCGTGTCACTGATCGGTGGCTGATCGCACAAGTGAGATACCAAATCTTGAATATTGGAGCGTTTACCCGCTTGAATGCAGTGAAGTGTCGGATCCACTAACGAAATTGAAGTTCCTTTCCAGTAAAACTGAAACTCGTCGAGCATTTGCGTGAGGTTTTTAAGTTCATTTTTAATGCCTTTGGTCTTATGCGTATAACCTAAGATACCCAAGGTGAAAGGAGGTCTGTAGCAGCGACCGACTTGTGAATCACTATCCAATAATTCTTGTTGAATTTGGGCAATAAGCTGAGATTTACCTTCATGGCCGATATCACCTAACTTAGAGAGTGTCGGTGCCAAGTCTAGATAGATAAGAATGATCTTATTGTGGTGAATGATATCTTCTTTGAGTTGACCAATGTTGAATAGACCCGTGTAAGGGTCAATGCGCTCTGCATGTATTTGCGATTTCAGCATATCGTGATGTTTTAGCACATAGCCGGCAATCAAGTAACTTAGCGAAGTAATGACGATGAGTACCATCATGAGTCCGTAGAAGTTATCGTCCAACGTGGCGATTTGATTGACGCGCTGTACGCCAGCATAAACCATAGTCAGCATGACCAATGCCCCGACGGATAGTGGTCGAACAACGCCAAACTTACCTAAACCTATAGTAACGAGTAAAAATACCGCCAAACATGTTGAGAACAATGTTGTTGTGTTTTGAAAGCTAAAGGCGATGGTCATCAATAGACTGCAAGAGAGCAGCCACAGCGGAAACCACCACTTATTCTGATTAGAGTTTCTGAGTTCTGAGTCTAAGAGCATGTAACGATGCCCATTTTTTCTTGTGAAGAGACTCGTCAGAAACAGTAATAAAGGGGTGACGATTAAGTGAGTCAGAGCCGTCCCCAGCATTGCATAAAATAGAAATTGTGCTGAAAGATGCTGCTTTTCTGTTGCTGCACTAATAGCGAACATCTGCAATGTATTTCCGATGGGGATTAACACGCCAAAGAATAGGAAAAACAAACCAAGTTGCTCTGAACCGGATTCAATCAGTTTTGATCTACTCGCTCTTAAAAAGAATGTAGAGACTAGCAAAGGCAGAATAGGCATAGTTACGGCAAATGCGGCCGCCATTAGCGGATCTCTCCCTGATTGGAAATAGTAGGTAAACAGTGCGGCCGCGATGACGGGGAATGCTCGCCACTGAAGTGTTAAAAAGCTAACCGCCATCACAGCGCCAACAAATGAGATGATCTGGTATTTGATCTGGTCGACAATGAAATGAGACGAGATTTCGAACCCCAGTAAAATCATAAAGAAAATGACAAGGTAGGAAAGCCATTTAGAACTACGTTCAGTAAGGGGGGTATTCATTTTTTGTGTGCTCTTAACCAACTGCATTCACTGCATTTAACTACGCATAGATTACCACGATTAAATTATTTGGATAAATGAAACTGATTTAAATGGATGTATTGGTTTAAAGACGAGAAAGTGGAACGAAGAGTTGCTTAAAACTAAAGCAAAAAGCGCCCGTTTAATGAGCGCTTTTACGATGGTTAGGTTTAGATGGCTACCGCGAAGGACTGGTAGGGAGCGAGTTTCATATTGCTTTCTAAATAATCAATCGTTTGATAGTTAGTAATCAGTGATTTGCATTTATGGCCGCAAAGGTGCTCAGGTAGAACGATTTCAACGGCGTGATCCGTGAAGTTATTGATAACAACAATATGCTCGTTCTCATCTTTACGCTCGTAAGCAAAGACTTGAGAGTGGTCCTCTAATAGTGGGATGAAATCACCGTAAACAATCACTGGGTGCGCTTTGCGTAAAGCAATCAACTGTTGGTAGTGATAGAAGATCGAGTTTTTGTCTTCTAGCGCGTCAGACACGTTGATTGTTGGGTAGTTTGGGTTGAGCTCAATCCAAGGTTGACCAGATGTAAAACCAGCATTTGATGAGTTGTTCCAATGCATTGGTGTACGAGCGTTGTCTCGACCGTTTTCATGAATCGCTTTAAGCATATGATCATGACTTACACCGGACTCGGTTTTTACTTTGTAGAAGTTCAACGTTTCGATATCTTTGTACTGGTCGATCGTGTCAAAAGCAACATTGGTCATTCCTATCTCTTCCCCTTGAAAGATATAAGGTGTGCCTTTCATGAAGTGCAGTGTAGTGGCGAGCATTTTCGCTGACTCAACGCGAAACTCTTTGTCACAACCGTATTTAGAGACAACGCGAGGTAAGTCATGGTTGTTCCAAAATAGTGAGTTCCAACCATCATTCTTTAACTCCACTTGCCACTTAGTTAGGACTTGTTTGAACTCGACCAAATCAAGCGGCTTAGGTTGCCATTTATCACCATCTTGCCAAGTGAGTGTGATGTGCTCAAATTGGAACACCATCGACAACTCATCTCGATCTGGGTTGCTGTAGAGCTTAGCGATATCCGGTGTCGCGCCCCAAGTTTCGCCTACCGTCAGAAGGTCTTTGTCCCCAAATGTTGCTTGGTTCATTTTTTGTAGCAATGGATGCAATCGCTCGCCATTGCCTGTGATGCCTTTGTCGATCTCTTTACCGATCAGATCAATAACGTCTAAGCGGAAACCGCCAATCCCTTGATCGATCCACCAATTCATCATGTCGAACACTTTTTGATGTAGGGTAGGGTTCTCCCAGTTTAGGTCAGGCTGTCTTTTAGAAAATAGGTGGAAGAAGTATTGTTGGTTCTCTTCGTCCCACTGCCAAGCACTGCCACCGAAGATGGAGTCAATATCGTTGGGTTTCGAACCGTCTTCTTTCGCATCTCGCCAGATATAGAAATCGCGGTATTCACTGTCTGGGTTAGATTTTGCTTCGACAAACCAAGGGTGCTCGTCAGAGGTATGGTTGACGACTAAATCCATTACGATTCGGATGTCACGCTGCTTGGCTTTATCAAGCAGTTCGCGCATATCTTCCATGGTCCCAAACTCTGGAGCAATGGCTTGATAGTCAGAGATGTCGTAGCCATTGTCATCCATTGGGGATTGGTAAACAGGCGAAAGCCAAATGACGTCAGCGCCCAGTGATTGGATGTAGTCGAGTTTGCTAATGATACCTTGGATGTCACCGATACCATCGCCATTAGAGTCACAAAAACTGCGTGGGTAAATTTGGTATACCACACTATCATGCCACCAACGTTTTTCCATTTTTATACCTGTAATTGAATCGGAATCTGAGATTGACTATAGCGAACAACGTAAATGAAAAATAATTGATTCTTTGAATTAGGCTATAGAAAAAATCAATATCAAAAGCTACTCTTCTCCCATTATTTTAATCGGTGATATAGATAATGGATAAGCAGTATCGTTATTTCTATGAAGTGGCGCGTCAAGGCAGCATCAAAGCGGCGGCGGACAAGCTCTTCATTAGCCAACCGTCACTCACAACGGCGATAAAAAAGCTTGAAGATCAATTGGGAGCGAGTCTATTTATTCGTCGCTCGAAAGGTGTTGAGCTTACTGAGTATGGCTGGGTTTACTTTCGTTATGTGCAAGAGATTCAAGAAAAGCACAATGTCATGATTCATCAGCTGTCGGAAATGAAGCTACGCAGTGGTGGTAAAGTAAAGCTGGGTGTCGGTGAGGCTTGGTGGGAATGCTTTGCGGCGAAGGCAATTAATGGATTTAGCCAATTGTATCCAGCGAGTTCGATGCACATTGAATTCGGCAACGGGTTATCTATGTTGCACCACTTGGTTAACGACGAAATCGATCTTTTTGTGGGCCATGAGATCAGCGGTATCAATAATCGATATCGAGTGCGTTTTATTCCGTTATTTCAAGAGCAAGAAGCTTGGTACGTTAGGCCCGATCATCCACTTTTAAATCAAGATGATATCGAGAAAAAGGCTTCTGATTATCCTTTGCTAAAAGTAACACCAGATCACGCAAGACATGGTGATGTGTTAACGGAGGAGGGCGCTGAGTTGTTTACGGTTGCCGCACAAGAGACGCGAGTAATCTATGAGCTGGATTCGCTTTCCGCAAGCATCGATATGGTGAAAATGAGTGATGCCATCATGCCCTACACCTGCAAAATGGAATCGGTGCTAAAGGAGAAAGGGTTGATCAGGTTATGGCTGAACAAATCTCAGCGCGGTCAAGTCGGCATTTACACCAAAGTAGGGACATTGACTGAACCGACTGCGGCTTTGGTTGACCTTATTTGTAAAAAAGCCGGAGAGTGATCTCCGGCAAAAGGATAGGAACTTAAAATTTTCCCACTTAAGCTGGTGGAGGCTTAAGTGGGAGGACAAAATTAATTAGTAATTTGTTTTGCTGCTGTATCTAGCGCATCTTTCACTGATTGTTTACCTTGCATTGCGTTATCGATCGCTGCACCCTCTGCAAACCAATATGCAGTCATTTGAGGGATGTTTGGCATGATCTCGCCGTTTTCTGCGTTGGTCATGGTTGCTTTGATACGATCATCTTGCTCTAAGATGTTTTGGAACGATTTTAGTGTTACGGCACCTAAAGGCTTGTCGTCGTTCATCACTTTAAGAGCATCATCGACAAACAAGTAGTTTTCTAAGAACTCGACAGCCAAATCGCCGTTTGGACTCGCCGCATTGATCCCCGCGCTCAGTACGCCTACAAATGGGTTACCTTTACCGCCGTTCAGTGTCGGTAGTACTGCAACACCGTAGTTTACTCCCATTTTGTCTAGGTTGCCCCAAGACCATGGGCCATTGATGGTCATGGCTGTTTCACCTTTGGTAAACGCCGCTTCTGATACTGAGTAATCCATGTCTGGATTCACAACGCCTTGGTTGACCATATCGACCAAGAACTGCAAACCTTTGATGCCCGCTTCGTTGTTTACGCCGGTTTTAGCGCCGTTATAACCGCCAGCCACTTTTTCAAATGCGTAAGCACCACCAGATGAGATCATTGGCCAAGTAAAGTAGGCATTTTTCACATCCCACATGATGGCTGTTTTGTTTTCTGCCTGCATTTTTTTATGGATGTTAGCGAGCTCTTCCCACGTTTTTGGTGGCTCAGGAAGTAGGTCTTTATTGTAAATCAGAGAAGGCGCTTCAATTGCCATTGGGTAACCCATTAGCTTGCCGTTGACCGTTACGGCATCCCAACTAAAGTCGACCAGTTTATCTTTGAATTCTTGGCTCGGGTTCACTTCTTTCAATAGACCTGCTTCTGCGTAGCCACCAAATCGGTCATGAGCCCAGAAGATGATGTCCGGTCCCATTCCTTTTGCTGCGACTTTTTCAAAGCGAGCTTCTAGCGATTCTGGGTGCTGAACAATCACTTTTACGCCTGTGTCTTCTTCAAACTGCTGGCCGATTTTCGCTAAGCCTTCATAGCTTTTATCGCCATTGATCCAGATGGTGATTTCACCTTCGGTCATCGCCGCCACTGGGCTAGCCGCAAGTACAGCAAGGGTAAAGATTGAAAGAGGTTTCACGAGCTTTTTCATTGTTATAAATCCTTGTCTTTAGGTTGACTGAGAATTTAACGCCAATGCATATAAAACAAAAATAGTTTATAGAGAGTGAGTTATAGAAAAAATCTATACCAAGCTAGAAAAATGTGCTCGTGCTCAAATAAAAAAGGCGCAATCGTGTGATTGCGCCATTTAGGTAGATAAGAATTGTGTGATGTTATGCCTTTAAGTGACAGGCTTGATACAAATCTCCAGATTGTCCAGATAAGGTAATGGTTACGTAACCCTCATTAAATGCTGCCCTGTCAGAGCTTAGCAATCCGGTAAATTGACCATGTTGAATGCCTAATTTCCAGACGGGTAATGGGAGCGTTTTAGCGTTTTCCGATAAGTTGAATCCACATAAAACAACGTCACCTTGATACTGACGAGCGAAGACAAATGAGTCATCATCTTGATAGAGCGGTATGTAATCCCCTTTTTGTAGGGCTAGAGAGTGAGTCCTTAGGGTTATCAGCTTTTGAAACATCGGCAAATATAGGCTGCTTTCTACACGCTCCCAAGGCATACAGCGACGGTTATCAGGATCATGGCTGCCTTGCATTCCTAATTCAGTACCATAGTAGATACACGGTGTGCCAACGTAGCTGAATAGCAAAGTTGCCGCTAAGTTGAAGAGTTTAGGTTCTGCTTTGACTAGCTCCATAAAACGAGCGGTATCGTGACTATCAAGTTGGTTGAGCTGTGAGAGTTGGTTGGCCCAAGGAATTTTTGCTCGGGCTTCGGATTGCCAATCTAAGAACTCCGCGACAGAGAGTTGAATCGGATCAAAGCTAATATCAAGTTTTGCTAGCAATGCGCGAACCGGGTGCGCAAACCCATAGTAGTTCATTGCGCCATCTTCTTGGTCGCCTTGCAGCCACTGAGTTGCTTCAAAGAAGTGTTCACCTAGCACATAGCAATCTGGGTTAACTTGTTTGGCAGATTGTCGAAATGCATTGACATAATGTGCGTTGTTTCTAGCCCCTTCTCCTTCTCCGAGCATATGAATGACATCAAAGCGCCAGCCATCAATCGAGTAAGGTGGACGAAGCCACTGTTTAATGATGGCATCATCGCCGTCATAGATGGTTTCGCGAACCTGCGGGTTTTCAAAATTTAATACAGGCAATGATTTAATGCCTTTCCAGCCGATGTAATCCTGACTATCTCCCTGAAAGAAATAGTAGTCGCGATAAGGCGAGTCAGGGGATTGGAACGCACCCACTTCGTTGTGTTTACCTTGCAGGTTGAACCACGGGTGTTCAGTGGATGTATGGTTAAATACCGCGTCTAACATGATCTTCATGTCACGTTGATGAAGAGTTTGACACAACTTGGCAAAGTGCTCGTTTGTTCCTAGGTGAGGATCAATTTGGGAGTAATCCGCGGTATCGTATTTATGGTTGCTTGGCGCGTCGAAAATCGGATTGAGGTAGAGCGCGGTAACGCCTAACTGTTGTAGGTAATCTAGCTTCTGCTCTACACCGTACAAATCGCCACCGTAGAACTCACAGCCTCCGGTGCCATTGCTGGTATCAACGGGTTCACCCCACTGCTTTGCAATGACAGGTTTCGTGCCGCCTGACACTGCGTATTCATTACTTTGAACGCTGATCTCTGGCTTGCCGTTACAAAAGCGGTCAGGAAATATTTGATAAAAGACTTGCTCGCTAACCCATTCTGGTGGTTGGTGCTGAGTATTATATTTAAAGTGTGTCTCCTTCCCAGGGACGCGATGGCTGAGCCCCTTACCATCGAGCCAATATTGCCCAGTCCCACAAAGCAGTTTAAACACGTAATGGGTAATGTCTCGGTCGCTGTTGAGAGCGATCGTTGCCTGCCAATATTGTAGTTGAGATGTCTCTCCACAAGGCGTCATCTCTGCTAATACTTCTTCATTGTCGGGCTCATGACGAACCATGACTTTCTCAAACGTATAACACTTCTCTGTTGCGAGAATAAGTGTTAATGAGCCTTCATTTTTAGTCACCCAATCGCGACTTTGACCGTGATAAATGAAAGGTGATGTCATCGTGATTGCTCCTTGTTGATTAGTTCACCGAGCGACAAGTAAAAGCTGGCGAGTGGCGTAAAATGAATTGGGAGTATGCCAGCTCCATTGTTTATCGTTAGGGTAAATACGGTCTGAGAAAGCTGATCGACGACCTCGTATTCTCCATCAACTAGGTTCCATTCAGTAGTCAGAGATGCAGGTATAACGAGGTTGACCGATTTACTATCATCGTCACTAAAGTTACTGGCGATGATGAGCTTTTCGCTGACTGAAGAGCGAGCGAATGCGTAGAGCTGGTCTTTAAGTTCGCCAAAGTTTTGATAGTTTGTAGCGTATAAATCATGGTAATCACCGCAAAGTGCAGAACTATTTAACGCTAGGTTAAGCAGCTTCTGATAGAAGTCTCGCAGTTCTTTTTCATCTTCGGATAACTGACCACCATCAAATGCGCCTTGGTTCATCCAACGTTGGTGGTGGGGTACGCCAATGTAATCGAAGATAGAGGTGCGAGAAGGTTGGCCAAATCCGGCCATTTCTGCGCCAGGTTCACCGACCTCCTGACCAAAGTAGATCATGGTTGGCGATGAAGATAAGCAAGCGGAAATAAGCATGGCGGGTTTGCCTTTCTCTGCATTTCCTGCAAACTCAGGAGAAGCAACGCGCTGCTCGTCATGATTGTCTAAAAAATGCAGCATGTGATGCTCAATATCGTTGAGTTCATGCTGAATCCGACCAATCTCGCTTGTGGACCCTTTACCTTGTATGACCGCTTTGAGCGAATCGTAAAGGTCGACTTTATCGTAGAGGTAATCCATTTTGCCAAGCTGAATATAGTCTCGGTAGAGCTCTGGTTGGTAGACTTCTGCCATAAGAAAGGCATTAGGGTTATGGTGCTTGATCCAAGCATTCATGTAACTCCAAAACTCCACGGGCACCATTTCGGCCATATCGTACCGAAAGCCATCTACGCCTTGTTTGGTCCAGAATAGGGCGATATCGCGGAATTTTGTCCATGAGTTTGGCACGTCGCGATTTAACCAAAATTCAAAATGTGCCTGATGGTCTTTGTGTCGATATTCATCAGGTAAGCGGTCGAAATCGTAGCTGCCATCGGGTTTGACACCATAGTTGACCTTAACGGTTTCATACCAATCATCGAAATTAGGTTTGGCTAGCCGCGATCCATTGCCTGTCCATTTCGCTGGGTATTCGTTGTAAGCCTCTTGAAGCAATGGATGAGATTCACCTCCAAGTGGCGGGTTCTCGGCTAACACATCGGGCAATTGAAAGGCTTGATTGGGAATGTAATAGAAGTTGTTGTCTCTATGGTACTCCAGTGATGCATTGTCACTACAGCCGAAATCGGTCACTCCCTCTGGGTTATTCAACCCCTTATACACACGCGCAATGTGGTTGGGCACGATGTCAATAATCACTTTCATGCCTGCATCGTGAGTGCGATTAATCAGCGCATAAAATTCTTGGTTGCGCCGGCTTGGGTCGTCAGCCAGATCTGGGTTTACAGAGTAGTAATCTTTAACCGCATAGGGAGAGCCCGCCCGACCTTTAACAATGCTTGGATGATCATTGTCGATACCGAACTTGCTGTAGTCATTGACGACGGCATGGTGGGGAATTCCGGTGTACCAAATATGACTAATGCCTAAAGCTCGGATTTCATTTAAGGCTTTGTGGGTGAAATCACTGAATTTCCCCACTCCGTTTTGCTCAGCCGTTCCCCAAGGCGCATTGCAATTCTGCGTGTTACCAAATAATCGGGTAAAGACTTGATAGATATTTTGTTTTTTCATCGGGAGGTAGTGCTCCTGTTTCATCGTTATTGGCAGGCTAAAACAAGGGCTTGTTATCCCAATCATCCTTTTGCGTCTATTTGGGGGGCGTAGAATTAAAAATTGTGATTTAGCTTAGAAAAAGAATTCGGTCTTTCATTAAGGTCATCAACAGTCCACATGCTTCACTCCATATTTCGGCTGCAACTTTACATCTAAGTATGGGGTGTTCTGGATTAAGGTTCACAAATTAACTTTTTATAAGTGAGGTGTAAAAGGGGAGCTGTTTGTTTTTTCTTTGATTAATCAGTAAGTAATGTTTACTAATTGGCTGGAATGGTTCTTTGGTTTACTTTGACAATAATCGGTTATTTTCTAACCTTTAAAGTGAACAACGTCAGATGAAAAGGAGAACATAAATGGCGACATTTAAGCAAGACATCCCTCAACGTGTAACTGTATATCATGACGATATTGAACAAGAAAAAGCACTAAAGAATGCGATGCTGCCGGAAAAACCTCGATACTTTAACGGTTCGCCTACGTATCAAGCAGAGAGTATTGATGATTTTAAGTCGAAGTTAAGCCAAATCGGTCTTTCGCTAGACGTATAGATTTAATAAAGGCTCGAAACACTAACGAGCCTTTTTTCATTATAGCTCTACACGATTGCGACCATTTTGCTTGGCTTTGTACAAGAGCTTGTCGGCTTTCGCGAGGGCTTGATTGATATCATTGTCTTGCCATTCAATCACACCAATACTGACCGTCGCTTGAAGATAGTGGCTTGAACACAAGCTCTCACTTAATTTTTGTTCGACCTTTTCTCGAATTTTTTCAGCGATGGCGTAGGCTTCATCCAATTGGGTACCAGGAAGTACCAAGCCAAACTCTTCACCACCTAATCGACCGAAAATATCTGACTCGCGAGTGTGCTCTGAAACGATATTGCAAAACGCGATAAGAACATTGTCGCCTATAGCATGACCGCATTCATCATTGATTTGTTTAAAATGGTCTAAATCCATCATACAGACAGAGGAAAGCGCGCTTTTGTTTTGGGCGGCTATTGCACTATTGACCAGCGCTCTACGGTTAAGAATGCCCGTGAGAGGATCTTCAAGGGCTAGGCGAGTCAATTGAGTCTCTTTGCGTTTGATGTTGGAGGCCATATCTGAAAATGCATCAAAAAGTTCGCCAATTTCGTCTTTCCTTTCGGTGAAATTGGTATCCACTTTACCGGCGCGTGCCAGCGATGATATTTTCAAGCGAAGTTCGAGTATTGGGGCGGCAATATGGCGAGCCAAGTAACCCGTTAAGCTTACGAACAATATAAGCCCGACCCCCAAATAGAGCAGTACTTCACGCAGCAATTCTGCATTGCTGTACTCCAACTCTTTATCAGAAATGAATACGACTAAGGTGACACCTCGTTTGTCTGATTGCAGATCAAGGTCATCGAAAAAAACCAGGTGCTTGTAGATTTCCATACCAATCGGTTGATTGATCATGATCCCGCCCAAATCACTCCGAAATAGAGGGTTATTCGTTGGGTTGAAGCCGTTCAATTGGAGCTGCTCTAAATTGATGTAGTTTGACTCTGATAACGGGGTCAAATCATCATTGCGTACGACAAAAACATCCACGTATTTGTGACCGTTTTTTATTAGAGATTGCTTAATGCTAGTAAGTTGCTGCTCTATCAACGTGCGATCTAGCACCGCTGTGTAATAACCGAGTAGCCGTTGGTTACAATCAATGAGGGGGCGAGAGTAAAAATAAGTCTCTTTGTCGAAGCTTAAACCAAGTTGATTTGAGACTTCCTTAGGGGCGAGATAAATAATTTGCTGAGGGAGTGCTTCGGTATTTCCACGTTTTAGGGGCGTATCCGAACCGTTCCTTCGAGAGCTTTTCCATACAGTGCTAGATTGCTTTGTTACGGTATTATTTGTGGTGTTAGTTAGCTGAGCTTGCTTGTACAACCAATCGTTAAAGGACTCGTTCAAACGCTGAATCTTGTCATGAGCTAAGACTTGAATGTGACGACTCTTTTCTTCATCAAATGATAGTGGGTGCTTTCTATTCTTAGCGAGCTGGAAGTCGATTAGCTTTCCATTGGTATCTGAGATGATTAAGGCTGAAAAACCGCTCGTAAAACTGAGCGCATCAGAGGCAAGTTCAGAGATAGACTGTCGATGGTTGTAACAATAAGATATCGCACCGCTGAGCTGATTAAATTCTGTTGCTCGGCCTTCAATATAGTGGCTTATCTCGTTTGCCCCTAACAGTGCTGAGAGTTGACTAGAGCGAAAGATGTGGTCGATAGTGAGTTTTTCTTTTGCTTTGTAGTAGGCATACCCGAACCCTATCAAACAAGCTGCAAGAGGAAGTAGGATAAATATGATTTTTGTACTTAGTTTATTCATATGCCATTTACTTTTTAGATCGTTGAGCGTGATCTTCTTAACTTTACCGATTGATGGGCATAGAACGGAAAATGGCTTGGTTTTTTCTTAATGCAAACATGTATAAGTCCTTAATAAAAGCAAATGGGTCTGTAATAAATTTGAGGCACAACCACCCCTTCGCAAGGTATTTAAACCAAGCAATAGAGAAGAGTGTGAAAGGAACGGATGTTAGATTTGTTTGTATTGGTAGGTTGGTAATACAAACAAATCTACATGGTGCAACAACAAGCGACTATGGCGACATGTAAGCTTCAATCAAGTCGAGAATGTTCTGTTTAGTAACTGAGTTATAACCTGATATTTCGATTACAATTTCAGCGAGAATGTCGTCTTCACAATAAAAGTAAGCGACCGGTGTATCTAATACCTCTGAGATACGCTTGACCGTCGCGTAATCTGGTGCGTGTTTACCGGTTTCATATTGACTAATTCTTGCACTTGCGCCTGCTGGCTCCATCCCTAGCTTATACCCCAGCTCTTCCTGGGTAATCCCTTGTTTTTTTCTTATGTATCTTAGCCTTCTAGGTAATGGGCTAGTCATTCAGTCGGTACCTCCACATATAAAGCATGGATATATTAACCTTATAGCATTAGATAAATTACTAAGGAATTTTTAGATTAATATTCTTTGGTTGATAATTTTGTTAATGCTTAGATATTTTTATTAAATTCTAGTTAAATTGCATTTTACGATATTTTTTATTGTTTATTTTTGCTGTGAGAAAAGTTCGCAAATTAAAATGTTGTTTGAAATTAATGCTTTAGTACTAGTTTTTTGTCGGATATTTCTGAAATTACTAGACACCAATTGATGAAAGGTTATTACAACAATGTAAAAACAATCAATGTAAATCGACTTTAGTTATAAATTTTGGCGATTTAGATGCTTTCTTATTTATGTCAAAAGCTGGGGGATGTGATTAAAGAAGTGTTTTTCGCAATTCTTGTTCTACCAAAGAAATAATATCTAAGGTGTATTTCTTTCTGCTTGGGATGCGTTGGCTAATGGCAATATGACGAGCCAAACTAAGTACGCGATATACATCGATGTCGTGAGCCTTGTTCGAATTTCCAGATAGCAATAAATATCGAGAGGTGAAACATTTAATTGTACGCTCAGCATAGTCGGCATCGTTGTAAATTCTTAAACATTGCTCTTGTATATGTGCAATGAAATTCCCTAAATCTAAATAAGGGTTTCCCATACAACATAAGTCGAAATCAAGTATGTACAAAGTATGTTTGTGTACGAGTACCTGGTCATGATAGAAATCCCTATGGATTGGCTTTTGGATAGAGTCAGACAGCGTTTTGCTTACGGTTCTGCACCACGCCAGAATTCGTTTGATTCTTGCTTGCCATTGAGCGTTACGTTCTGCAACCTGCAGTAAGTTGCTTTCTAATATCGAAAGCTCTTTCTCGAGAGTATGCGTTTTTTCTAGATTGAGTGTCGAATTGTGCAACTTGTACAGGGCGAACGCTAATTGATGGCTCAGTGCTTTATTGGCGCTGTTACAAAATGGTTCGAATATAGTGGTTCCAGGGACTTTTTCCTGAATCCACATACTCTGTTCTGGCAGTTTGAAAAGAGGCTTTGGAACTTGAACGTTATCGGACGCTTTTGGATTGAACTCGGATGAATAGAGTGCGTTTTGAGTTTTCCAACTTTTTCTGTCAAACCCTTTCGCTCTAACCTTGCCAATCATATCTGGTTGGTTCTCGGCGTTTACTTGATACTCTATCAAGGCGCGCTTTCCTAGCTTTGAACGAATGAGTATGGCTTGCTCTATCTGCAAATTGGCAAGTGTAGATCCTTGTGTTGGGCATTGATGTTCGATGAGCTTTTGCACAAAGCTAGGATCAATTAATTTCGTCAGTTGGGGTAAGGATTGGTCGATGGTTATCTGAGCTTCAGATGTTTGAACTTGGTCGAGATGATAGCAACAGCGGCTGAGTAGGGCACAAATCCCCTTTTTCCAGTCGATGACGCCAAAGCGCAATGGGTGATAGATAAGCTGGAAGATACCCAGTGCAGTAAACAAGTGTATTTTATTGTCATCAATACTGGCTGACTCTCGATATCCAGCAAGGAACTGCGCTTCCAACTGTTCGTATTCATTTCGAGTAATCAAACCTAAAGTCATTCTATAGCTAAGATGGGAGAGAAAATTACCCACATCAAAACCGCTGAACCAAGTACATAGATTGTCGAAATCTAAAAACTCTATGCTCTCACCATTAACGAGTACTTGGTCGGCGTAAAAGTCGCCATGAATAAAACTTCGCTCCTTGGGTAAGGTTTTGATTAACGCCGAAAGTGTATCTGCAATGTGAGTCGTTAGCGCCGTCTGCTCTGGTAGTATTTGAGCAATGGATTGAGAGTGTAAGTGGAGCAAATGGAGAAACTGCTTTGTACGGATAGGTTTTACTTTTTTGGATGGGGGTTGTTGATGAAATCTTGCCAATTCTTCTCCACATCGCTGATAGCAAAGCAAGTCGTCTTGGAGAATCGGTGTTTGCATTGCAAGAGGCTTTCCTTCTATCCATTGGTAGATGAGTAAACAATGTTTATCGCTTTTACCAAGCAAGCGTCCAAATGGGCTCTGTTCTTTTTTCAGATATAGGTAGCTTAGCGTGTTATAGCGTTCCTGAGTGTAGGTTTTTACTACGGCAATTGAACCGTCGCTAAAACTGAGTTTGGCGACAAAGCGCCGCTCCGGTTTATATTGAAGTACGGTTAACTGACTCTCTAAGTCATGGTTTTTGTCAAACATCGCTCGGTTAATGACAGAAGCACGCTGCTTGGGATTAGATAACTTCTCCAGAGAGGGAAGCTTATCATCATAAGGGTAGCGGTTTAAAATCAGCTGATGCTCAGAGACTACATGGCTATGCGTGGCGGCAAGCGACAATCTACTCTGTTTATTACTTGTTTTAATTGTTTTGGCGAGATCTGAAAAAGCTTTTACGTATACCAAGTGAGTTTGGTCTTGGGTTTGAACTCTATATAACAACAAACAACTGCTTTCGGGTTTATACCGTAGATATTCTCGATAGATTGAAATGATGCCTTCAATGGGTAAATGAGTATCAAATAGATTCGTTAATTGCTCTTCTGAGAAAAGTAGCTCTAGGGCAGGAATCTGATCATCGCTTGGCTGCGTTTGTCGTTCCATCTATCCTCCTTCACTACGAAAGAGGGACGATGGAAAGGCAACCGTCGTTGCCTCCGCCTGCTTCCACTACCATTTGTTTCTTGCAGAGTGAGGAGTGAGTCTCTAGGGTTCGCTTAATGTATCTACAGAAAGAGGTTCTAAATGCATGAAACATAGGGGAACCCGTAATTAACAGGATATATAAATCATGGTGTCGGCTGACCAAGTAGGTCGTGATTGCCACCATACGACGAATATTTCCAAGGCCGTAACTATCGTGAGAGTAAAACAAAAGCTTTTTCATTCCCGAGCCCACATGCTATCTAGTCAAAAAAATCCAATAACTAGTACTTTTGTATGAATGCATAAAGTATAGACAGGGATAATTATGTTAGTGAGTGCTAATGGAATCCATGACAGGTAAGTTGTTGTAGAAAAAGAATTTATTGGGTATAAATAATTTACATTACTATCATTAGTTGCTAAATAAAAGCAAACCACAGCGTTGTGGTTTGCTTTTATTGGGGGAGAGGTTTAGTCGTCTTGCGTATCTAATTCAATTTCGGTCGCGATGTATTCGTTATTGACCATGATTGCTTCCACTTCTACTCGTACGCTAGCAAGGGAGCCGAGTGTTAAACCGTCTTCGAATTGAGTACTGCTGTTTACAAATACGGTAAATTGCCCATTCTTTGTATTGATGACAAAGTTGTTTGATGCTTCATCAATCGTGCTTACGGTACCTTCGAAGTCGATATCATTGTCATTCCAGTCGCCGTCATGATCATTTTCAAACTCTACTTCGAGTGCGATTTGCTGGTCGCCTTGTTTTTGACTTGTCACTTCAACACGTTCACCGGCTTTTAAGTTGATTTTTGTACCATCTTCAAAGCGAGTTTTAGCTGTTACAGCAAATTGACCACGGTAGTTCAATTGAAACGAAGATGAATCGCTTTCAACCCAAGTGATGATGCCTTCTACTTCCGTGCCATCATTAAGGTCTTGGTAATCTTCAACTTCTAGCTCGTCAGCGATAAGTTTACTGCCGTCAAAGGAGCCTTCTACTTCAACCCATAAACCATTCTGTGGTTCTACGTTGTCTTCGAGAGTAGCAACGGAATATTCAACAGCGATCGATGAGCCTAAAGTAAAGCTTTTGTTATTGATATCTAGTTGGCTTACGACACCTTCAAATTCTACTTTATTAGGTTCTTCTTCAGCATCAAACTTAACCACGGATAAGACTTTATACCCTGCGTTTGCTGTTGGCAGGCTTGAAACCATCACCCAGTCGCCAGCTTGAATGTCTGCATGAAGGCCGCTGAAGTTCAATTCTACGCCATTGACTTTAAACGTTGTGCCGTCGATATCGCTGATCTGGCCTACCATCGTTGGTTCAACATTCACGATTACGCCGCCTGATGTAGAGCGAGCCACACTGTTTGCAGGAGATATTTCAACCGTCATATTCGGCTGAAGTTTAGTTTCAATCAGTGTTTCATTATTGTAAGTAACGCTTGTCACTTGGTATGAGTAACCATTAACAACAATGGAATCACCGCTAACTGAATCGATTGTACCTTGAAGAGACGTAGGCTTAACGCTAACACCAGAATCACTGTCGCTACCGCTACCGCCGCCACAACCAACAAGCACTAGACCCATTAAGGAAACCAACGCTAACTTTTTCATCTAAGACCCTTTTTTTGACAATTGTATGGATGTTTTGGGTGTATCCTAGCGGCACAAACGTGAAGCACTCGTGAAGAAACGTGAAAATATGAAAATTTTAATTGTTGATGATAATCACAATGTCTCTGAGACGATTGCGGATTATCTAGAGCTTGAAGGTATGACGATTGATTGCGCTTACCATGGTGAAGCAGCGATTAAGTTAGTCAGCGACAATCATTATGATGTGATCATTATGGATATCATGATGCCGAAACTTGACGGTATTAACGCAGTAAAAAAACTTCGAGAAGAATTGTTCTGCAGTACGCCGATTCTCTTCCTAACTGCTAAAGATGGTCTTGATGATAAAATCGCCGCGTTCCAAGCCGGTGGTGATGACTATTTAATGAAACCTTTTGCAATGCAGGAGCTAAGTCTTCGTTTACACGCATTGGCAAGCCGAGGCCCTCGTCAAGATATCGGTAATCTTATGTATGCTGATATTCAAATGAACATTAAAACAAACGAAGTGCAACGTGATGGTCAGATGATAAAGCTCAGTGGCATACAATTAAAAATACTTAAGACCCTATTGCGAAAAGCGCCAGCCATTGTAAGTCGAGCAGAGGTGATTGAGTCGGTTTGGGGCGATGAGTCTCCAAGCAGTGATGCGTTAAGAAGTCATATATATGGCTTACGTACTGCGTTGGATAAAGGTTTTTCTGAGACTAGGTTGGAGACGATCCATGGAAAAGGATATCGAATTAGAGCATAACGCGTATCCGAGTATTTACCGGAAGATAAAACTTAGCTTCGGACTGATGACATTGGTTATGTTTAGCGCGTTCTGGACGGTGATTTACTTGGCTGAAAACCAGATGGAAGTGATCAGTTTACATCACTGGCTAGATACGGAAGCAACTCGCTATGTGAGTGATTATGAGCATTATGGTGACAAAACCATTTTGCCCAACCGCCAAGAGTTTTCGACTTATTTTAGCTTTGAGTCCGTACCTAGTTGGCTGGCCGTTTATACAAAGCCCGGTTTTTATGAGTACTTACTTGTGGAAGAAGATAAGCACTTTATTGTTTTAGAGCACCCATCCGGGAAAGGGCTCATGTATATCGTATTTCAAGATGATGCCGATGATTACTTAGATGAGTATGAGTGGACGCTTCACAACTATACAATGCTGGTTGGTGGGCTCATCTCGTTATTCGTGATTGTTTATGCTGTGTATGTGGTCCGTTCGTTGTCAAAACCCTTATCTCTGATCGAAGACAAAATAGCGCAAATGTCTCCTGGTGCTCCATTGTTTTCTGTGGAAACACAGTATGCAGAAACTCGCCATATTGAGCAGACGTTACTTGATGCTAAAAGAGGTATCGCAGGCTATTTTCAGCGTGAAAAAGACTTTAGCCGTTTTGCTTCTCATGAACTGAGAACACCCATTATGGTGATTAACGGTTCTTCAGATCTTTTAGCAAAAGTGCCAAATCAGCCACCCGTCGCGCTCAAAGCAATTCATCGTTTACAGCAATCGAGTGAGCAGATGCGTGTATTAACAGAAGCTTTTCTTTTATTAGGTAAAGCGACCATTGATGAGCATCATTATGGCGATATTGAGTTGGCTGTTTCGGTTGTACAACAATTGGGTGAAATGGAGTTATTGTTTGCAAAGCAAGGTCTTGGGTATCATTTGAATGAATCGGCAGCGGCCACTGTCCGTGCTCCCGAGAGTTTTGTCACTATCGTGATTAATAACCTAATTAAGAATGCTTTTAGTTACAGCGTGGCGGATATTGAAGTTTCCATTCAAGGTAAGCAGCTATTGATCACCAATCGCCACGATGGCAATGAAACGTATAATGCAGGTTACGGTTGTGGGCTAGTTATCGTTGAGCGGATTTGCGAGCGTATGGGATGGGTTTTTGAGCAGCAAGACGATGGCAGTAAATTTATAGCTTCTGTCTTGTTTGATTAACGATGATTTAGGAAGAGGCGCACTATTAGCGAATGTGCCTCTTCTAACGTTAATTGAGCCCGCCACTTTTGAATTCTTCGGAGTAAGCTTTGTCTTCTCGCATAATGTGTTGAGTTAGCCAATTTTTTAAAAAGCTCATCAGTTCATCACCTATCTCTTCACCACGTTCAACACGCTTTTGAAACTCTAGGACTTCTTGAACTAAATGTTGATGTTTTTCTCTGTGGTGTTGAGCTTGGCTATAGTCAATTTGATCGAAGAGGGTCTCCTCGTAAGTAAAGTGGTTTGCAGTGTAATCGATTAAACCTTGTACGACGCGCTTAATGGAGTTGAGCCCATAATTATGGTTAAGCAAGTGGTAGAGCTCATTGACTAAATGGAGCAAGGTTTGGTGCTGTCGGTTGATCTCGTCAATACCGATATCCAGTGAATCGCTCCATTCCATTAACTTGTCTCGGCGTGCGCTTTCTTGTTCGATTTGGCGTGTATCGGTAGCAAAGCGGTGGAGTAGGGAGTCTATTTCACCGGACAGGTTTCTTACTGTGATACTTGCAATGAGGGTCTCTTGTGTCGATTTCACATTATTGTCTGACTCGCTAGCGATGAGCTGTAAACAGTCGTCCAAGGTATTGGTTTGAGTGATTTGTTGCTCTGATGACTCTGCGATATGACGGCCAAAGGCTTGAATCTCTTCAATTTGGCCATTCAGCGTTTTAAATGTCTCTTCCGCTGTGGAAGCTATGGTGAGTGAGCGCGCCATGCTGTTTTTGTTTTCTGCCATCGTTGCCATGACATCATCTGTTTTCGACTGCAGATTGGTAATCTTGGTTCGAATCTCTTCTGTTGCTTCTTGTGTTCGCATTGCTAGTGATCGAACTTCATCTGCGACGACTGCAAACCCGCGGCCTTGTTCGCCAGCCCTAGCACTTTCTATTGCGGCGTTTAGTGCTAAGAGGTTCGTTTGATCAGCAATACTACTGATTGTTTCCATAACTTGGTTGATTTGAGCGGTTTCTTCAACAAGCGACTCAAAGTGGGTGTTTGAGTTGTCGATATGCTGGCTGGCATTATCTAAAGCATTCTCTAGGTCGACCATGTCTCTCCCGCCTTGGTCTGCTTGTCGCTTTGCTTGATCGGCAAGAGTCGCGGTTGATTCGCAGTATTCTGATACTTGGGAGGTGACGGATGAAAGCTCTGATATAACGACTTTCGCTTTGTCGACATCTTGCTTTTGTCCGATAGCTCCTTGTTTAGATTGCTCAGAGTCTTGTTGGACAGTATCAGCGACATCGAGTAATCGACTGGTGGATTTCCCTAGAGCATTAATCGTGCGAGAAATATCTTCACCGATTCGATTCATGATTCGATAGATAGGCTGCGTAGCGGCATCCTCTGTATGAATTCGTTCGGTTAATTCGCCTTCAGAAAGGTGCGTCGCTGCTATTTTTATCTTCTGTAGCATGGCGGTCATTGAACCGATGAGCACTGTAAAAGCGATAAGGTAAGCAATAAATATCGCCAATGCTATCCACGCATCAATTGCAACTAAATAGAGACTTAATGGCAGCGTTATGATGATGAGTACTGGGAGCCACTGCGTTGAATTGAGCGTGATGATTCTTCCAATTATGTTTGTAAACATGACCACCTCGTCAGTAGTGATAATGAACCAGTGTATTAATTAATAGCTCGCCGACAAATCCGTTGAAAGTTGGTAGCACTCCTCGAGATTAACTTCTAAGCAGTGGTAAATATCTTTATCAAGTTCATTGCGTTTTACCATGGGATACATGATTTCAACGATTTCGTCTTTCGATAGACGACTTCGGTATGGCCGGTCTTGTGAAAGGGCTTGGAATACATCAACAATTGCAATGATTCGTGACGGAGTGTCTAGATCTAAAGCTTGCTTGTTATTCGGGTACCCACTGCCATCCAAACGCTCATGATGATTGGTCGCCCACTCACCAATTTTAGAACCAGGGAAAACCATTTTTAGCGCAATTTCGGTATCAATCGTATGGCGTCGAATTCTGGTGTACTCTTCTTTCGTTAAGCTGCCTTGCTTATGTAAAATCTCATCCGGAGTACGTAGCTTCCCAATGTCATGCACTAATCCTGCAACATAGAGTTGTTGGGTTGTTTGTGTTGGCAACTTTAACTTAGTTGCAAGAAAGCGGCACAATTGGGCGACTTTAATGGAGTGCTGAAAGGTAAACGGGCTTTTTGCATCGACTATGCGTGCTATGAAGAGCCCCAGTTCTGTAAGGTTCTGAATGGTTAAGTCTTCTTGAAGCCACTCGAGATGAGTAAATGACAGCGGAATGGATTCAATATTCTCTGGCTCCATTGAAAACCAAAAGCCATCACGACTGGTTAGCTTACACATTGCATCGACATACTCTGGCCGAAAAAGGGTACCTTTGTATTCATTGAGTTGCTCAGTGATGCTCCGCTTTTTCAATGTGATGAGATCACTGTGTTCGTTGTCCATGTTTCGAGCTCGCAATACGTCGAGCCTATCTGCGATGAAGATAAGGGCTGCGATATCTTTTTCGAAGATTGAAAGCTGCAACCCCTGAAGAATATCCCAAGCCGTATGATGGTGACGGATGATGTTGGAAAAACGAGACAACACTTTGCATTTGTTGAGTTCTTCATAGCCATGAATGCAGTGAATACTCGGATCGTCGGGTTTAAAGTGGCTGACGAGATTAGTGTGTTCTTGAGTTTGAGATACGCCGCAGTCATGGATCAATCCGGCAAAGAAACAGAACTCTTGTTTTTTGATATCCCATTTGAGTATTTTAGCGCATTCATAACTGATGTAAGCCACACGATGGTTATGATGGATATCATCAACACCCACGTAATCTAAGGCGCGAGCAACCCATATGAGTGCATGTTTGAGGTCTACAGAGAACTCAATATCTTGATAGGGGCGAACGGCTTCCATAATCACATTCCTTGGTGCTATATGTGGGCTTACAAATATAGTTTAGGACTTATATTATCTTTCGGTAATACAAAGGTGTGAGTTACCCCTAACTTATGGCTGATACTCCTTAGGGGTAGTGCTCAGGCACAATAATCGCGCTATGCTAAACCCTAAGTTAGCTTGAGGTTTTAAATAAAAGAATATAAGGATGTATTTATGGAGATGAGTGTTGGTGAAGTCGCAAAACGAGCTGGAGTCAAAGTATCCGCATTGCATTTCTATGAACAAAGAGGGTTGATCTCTAGCTGGCGGAATCAAGGTAACCAGAGGCGCTATGATAGGAGTGTTCTAAGAAGAATTGCCGTGATAAAAGCAGCGCAAGAAGTGGGCTTAACTTTGGAAGAAATCGCGCAATCATTGGCTCACTTGCCTAAGCACCAAGCTCCTGATAAAGATGAATGGGAACAGATGGCTTCGGGTTGGAAGGCCATGTTGGAACATCGAATATTACAGCTTAAAGCACTCCAAGAAGACCTCGGAAGTTGCATTGGTTGTGGATGTCTATCGATGAAATCCTGTGCTATCTACAACCCTCAAGATATTCGCGCTGAAAAATTTGAGGGTAAAACTATGCTGACGGATCCAGAAGAGTGGTCAGAGTGATAAAGCGAAAGCGAGCAGCATGGGTAAAGTGAGTAGGCTAAAAAAGTTGCCAAACAACACCATAGAGGCCACTTTAACTGGTTCAACATTGAAGCGTTCAGCAAACAAGTAGTTCATGACAGCTGGGGGAAGCATAGTAAACAATACCATCATTTGCAGTTGCATTGTGGGAAGTGGAATCAACCAGTAAATCAGAGCAAATGAAATCGCACCTGTAACTAAAGATTGTAGAGTGCACCAAACCCCGACTCTTAATCCACTTAAACGCATATTACACATTTGCGCACCCAGTGAGAGTAACATTACGGGCACTGCTGCTTGCCCAAGAAGAGCCGTCGCATCGTACAGCGGTTTCCAAACCCCAATACTAGACAAGTTAAGAGCCAGTGCACCTACAGCGGCAAGAAAAATGGGCATTCTAATAATCTGTTTGAATGGGTTTCCATCACTTAGTAGCGCGAGCCCCAAACTGATATGAATGCATGCAGAAACAACGAATAATAATACTGCGGGCGCGAGAGCCGTGTCTCCAAAGGTGTAGGTGAAGAGTGGAATCGCTAAGTTTCCGCTATTGCGAAACATGTGCGGTGGAGCCCAAGCCTTAAAGTTAAGCCCAGATATGCGACACCAAACTAACATTATTGCACCAGGTAACAACACGGCGATTAAAGACGCAGACAGCAATGGTAACTGTTTAGTATCTAGCGGCATGGATACCAAAGAGGAAAAGACCAAAGCTGGGGTAAAGGTATCCATGTTAATTCGATTGATTGGTCGAAAGTCTGGTTTCAACCATCGTCCAACAGAAAAGCCGACAATGACTAAGGCGAAGACTGGAAAGAGTATCCCTACTACTTGTTCAAACATTAGCTACCTTTGCATCTCATCCACTGATTTGGCTTATTCGATGTTATCGAATTCTCTGCTGTCGATCTCCACAATACCGCTTGAGTTAATGGGTGGCAACACGCAACTATACTTGACGATATTTATGAAGTAAATCAATTGGTATATGGCAGTAATCGCCTGGGAATCGGGTTAATCGGTCTTGGTGCTCATCATCACTTTTCACATAGTTAGAGAGTTGTCTGACTTCTACCATGACTTTGTGTTTGTCCGGCCGAGCGTCAATGTAGTTTCTCGCTAGATGTAGGTGCGCTTCGTCTTGGCTATATATACCTGTGCGATATTTTTCGCCAATGTCTTCACCTTGTTGATTAATACTATAAGGATCGATGATCTCAAAAAGGTAGTCGATTAGTTGTTCGACAGAAACAAGCTGCGGGTCAAATGTCACCTTCACGCATTCAGCGTAACCATCATAGTATCCGCTTGTATCTCGGTTTTTGCCATTCGCTCGGCCAGCTTGAGTTGAGCTAACTCCTGGTAAGTGGCGCAGAAATTCTTGAACTCCCCAAAGACAACCTCCGGCTAAATAGATCTCTTGCATTGTGGTACTCGTTAATTGTTCAACATCGCTATTAAACCAAAACCCATTAAATACGCAATGGGGTAGGTTGAAATGACGCTTTTCGTATGTTTTTTCAAAAAAATAAAATGCAGCGAAGAAGGTTGTAAAAACCGCCTTTCCACTGTTTGAAATTATTTTTCAGGTAGACGCGTTCGAATGTTTAAAAATAGAGGTGTTAGAGCGCTTGTTTGGTGGCTTAAATTGGCGATTTGGAGGGGTTTTAAGTTGTTGGTTTTTAAGGGTTTATATTTGTGGAAAAACAATGGCTTAGGGTGTTATTGTCTCGTTCGACAGGAGGGACCATGATTAATTCGAATACAACCTACCATGGCGAAGACTTTTCACATCGAGACTTTCAACAGCAAGTCTTTGAAAACTGCCAATTCTATCATTGCAGTTTTGACCGAGCAGATTTAAGAGATGCAAAATTTATAGATTGTAAGTTTATTGAACCTAGAGCGTTAGAAGGTTGCAGCTTCCAGCACGCTAACTTAAAAGATGCGAGCTTTACTAATTGTAATATAGCGATGGCTCAGTTTGTTGGGGCGGACTGTTTTGGTATTGAGTTTCGTCAGTGTGACTTAAAAGGGGCCAACTTCCAACGTGCTAACTTTGCGAACAGGATAAGCCACAAAGCGTATTTTTGTTCTGCTTATATAACGGGTTGCAATTTATCCTATTCGAATTTCGAACGTGCATTGCTAGAAAAGTGTGAGCTGTTTGAGAATCGCTGGAATGGCGCGCACCTTTATGGGGTGAATTTTAAAGGTGCTGACTTATCGAGTGGGGAATTCAGTGCAGAGCAATGGCAAACGGCGAACTTTGAAGAGTGTAACTTGGCTCATATTGATTTAGAGGGAGTCGATTTAAGAAGAGTTTCTTTGCATGGAGCAAAAATCTGCGACTGGCAACAAGAGCAACTACTCGCAAGTTTTGGTTTGATCGTTATCTAAAAGAACGATGAGATTTAATAATCTCTATATCTTGTCCATTAATTGCTTGGTGATTGATGGACAGGTGTTTTAAACAACTCAATAACACAAGAATCTGTGATCCCCTACACGTTTGGAGCAATTGGCCCCCCTCATCTCTTCATTACAATGTGATTTCATGTGTGCAACCTTAATCATAGTCTAAGGTAATGTAAGCTAGGTATAATATATATAAAGAGTATGGGTAATGCCGGTATTTCAACGCAGAGGCTTTTGGTTAAGTTCACTGTGCCTATTTATGTTAGGCACTATCACTTACTATTTCTTTAACAAAGAAAAGGGAGAGGTGTCCAATGTACGAGTCGGCATATCTTTAACCCCTATTTCTTCTCCTTTTTTGATCGCAGAAAAGTTAAAACTATTTGAAAAGTATGCGCTTGATGTCCGTCTGTTTCCATGTGTGACAGGTAAGGCTTGTACTCAACTAATGCTGGATGGTGATGTTGACTATGCATCTGCATCTGAGTCTGTGGTGATGTTCCAGAGCCATGCCCGCGATGACTTGGCGTTACTGGTCAGTTTTGTGGAATCGGATAATGACCTAAAGCTTCTCACGTTAAGCCCAAATAATATTGATGCAGTCAATGGATTGGGAGGAAAACGAGTTGGTATCGTGAAAGGCAGCGCGAGCGAGTTCTATTTTGATTCAGTTCTGCTTGCTAACGATCTTAAAGAACTACTCGTTAGCAAAATCTATATGGAGCCACATGAATTGGTCCCGGCGCTACTCTCCTATCGAGTTGATGCGATTTCGGCTTGGGAACCAATGGGCTATCAAGCAAATCTTCTCTCTGCCGCGGAAGTGAAAAACCTCGGAACACGTGGCATTTATCAGCTCTCTTTTAACTTACTTTCCACGCGCCCATATTTGGAATTTGCCAACAACGAACCTCAACGTCTTTTAATGGCTCTAAAAGAGGCAATTGATTGGATTAATGACAACCCAGAACAGGCACAAACCATCGTAGCCAAGCGATTAGACATCTCGGTAAGCGAGGTAGATTGGCTATGGGGAGACTACGTTTTTCGGCTATCGCTGGGTAATTCTTTACTGTCTAATTTGCAGTTTCAAGCTAGATGGGCCAGTGAGAATGGGTTGGTATCTGGTACTACGCCAGACTTCAGAGACGTGTTCTTTAGTCAACCATTCGAACAAGCCGCATCTATGAGATAACAGTTATGATCAGTTCATTGTTTAAAAAGCTGTTTTTGCTTTCAACTACAACTATGTTATTAACCCTGCTTATAGTGTTGTCTTTTTCAAAAATCAGCAGTGAGCAAAAACAAACCAAGGTTGAGTTAGACACCATTATTGATTTGCAACTTCGAGTTGATTTACTACGAAGCCAGTTATGGGTGTTTCTTCAGTTTGGTGACCAACCAAGCCTAAAACAAGTCGAGTATGCTCAAGCAGAATTAGCGACACAATTAACAGCGTATCGTGAGCAAGGATCGCAGTTTGATAATATTCAAAGGATGAACCAAAGCCTACAAGCTTTACTCGGGCAAGAAAAGAGACTCTACTTTTCAGATATCAATAGTCAACACGGTATCAGTGCGACTCGTTTGCTTCACTCACGCTACAACATGATTGTACAAAACATGACTGAAGAGTTGGCTCATGTTCATCGAGTAGTACTTGATCGCAACGCAGACAATCTAACAAATGTGATGACTTATGCGGCAGCGTGGCTGATATTTTGTTCACTGCTAGTGAGTTTTGTTGCTTGGTTGATTTTACTGCGATTTAAGTCTGATGCAGAGTCGATTAAGAAAGCGATCGTAGATTTAGCTAAAGGTAAACTTGATGCCAAAGTCGATACAGCGTCGATGGATTCTGAATTTAAAGTGATCGCATTCTTCTTCAATCAGATGACCATATCGTTACGAGAAACGACCGTAACCACCCATGAGCTGGAGGAAGAGGTTAAGCGTCAAACGATGCAACTGAAAAAGAAGCAAGAGCAGCTAATATTTTTGTCAGAGCATGATCCGCTAACCGGTTTATATAATCGAAGAGCTTTCGATAAATCCTTGGAAAGTGCCATCGTAAAAGCAAATCGTAGCGGCTGTAAACTCGCGATTTTGTTTATTGACCTCGATGACTTTAAGTGTGTGAATGATACTTATGGCCATGATGCAGGGGATGTCATTTTAGTTACGATTGCCGATAGGTTAGGAAAAGTGACTCGCCAATCTGACTTTGTCGGAAGACTAGGTGGGGACGAGTTTGTTATCTGCTTAGATTTGTTGCAAAACTTTGATATTTTGCCGCAAAAGACTCAACAGATTATGAAAGCGATTAGTGAGCCTATTACCTACAACGATAGGAAGCTTAAGGTGAGTGCGAGTATCGGTGTCAGTCATTTCCCAGATCAAACTAAAAATAAAGAAGCATTACTGAGCATTGCTGACGAGGCCATGTATCGTTCAAAACAAGTCACGGGTGCAAGTTGTTTTGACGGTGAAAAACTGACCTGTGAGGGCATGAAGAGTGAGGTGGTGGAACTGGCATCAGCACGTAAGTTAACACCATAATTATGCTCGAAAAGTGATAGGGTATTTATAGTGCTGTAAACTTTTTTTAACATCCTGCCAGCGGCGAATTTCTACGATATTCTCGACATTATTGTTAATAATGGCGATCTTATCCGTGTTTTGGTCTGTAACTCTTTTATGACCAACTTTGTATAGGGATAGTTCATTATGGATAAAGAACATAGCTTAAGAGAGAACCTGCTCGCTCTAACATTGGGCAGTGCCTTAGTCTCTTTAGGCGTGGTATTTTTTAGTAAAGTTGGCCTTTTAACAGGTGGTACGGCTGGGTTGGCTATATTTCTTACTAAAGTTAGTGATTTTAGCTTTGGCCAAGTCTTTTTTGCTTTAAATCTTCCTTTCTACATTCTGTCGGTTACTCGTATGGGATGGCGTTTTACTGTTAATACTTTCATCGCTGTCACTATCGTTTCGGTAGCGGTGGATCACTTGCATAACGTTATTGAAATTGCACGTATTGACCCTTTCTATGCGGCTTTAATTGGTGGTGGATTGATCGGAATTGGAATGCTAGTTATCTTCCGTCATAAGATGAGTCTAGGTGGCTTCAACATTCTCGCCCTGTTTTTGCAAGAACGTTTTGGCATTCGGGCAGGTAAGGTGCAAATGGCACTCGATTGTTCAATTGTTGCTATGTCCCTGTTTATCGTTGATGTTTCCTTGATCCTGTTGTCTGTATTAGGTGCTATTGCGACTAATTTGATTTTGGCGATGAATCACAAACCGGGTCGCTATCAACCACAGGCGACAAACGCCTAATATATTGTTTTAATTGCTACACGATAACGGCTTAACTTAAGGTTAAGCCGTTTTTGTTTGTGTAAGTCATCACCTTCTTACTTGTTGCACTACGGTCTAGAGGGTTTATTTGTCATCACGACAAAATATCGGATTAGTACATGAGGCGCAGTTCATATTAAATACGCACCTAGATTTTCATCGTCTTTTATTTAAGGTGTTTAATATGTTTTCAGTTGATGATGTAGTAGTAGCAACTAAAGGTGTCGACCTAGGTCAAATGGTTGTTGTTGGTCTTAGCAGTGGTGGTGCCTACGTACACGTTAAAGTTGATGGCATGAGCCTAACTTACCCAGTTCGAGACGTTAAGAAAGCTTAATTGTTTCCTTAGCTGGAATTTAAAGCATTCATAAGAGGGGCCTGACGTAAAGTCAGGCCCCTTTTTCTTTTTAGGCTCCCCTTTGCTACGTAGTGGGAAGAGAGAAAGATTGTCGGTAGCACAACGAGCTTTTATCTTGGTGATCTATATTCAAGCGCTGGGTGTTTAAATAGCTATGGTGCATCATTAAGATAGATTGGACTATTTTAGTACCTATCCCTAGCGATCCTTGTGGAGCTGTTTCATCGACGACATTTAGAAAACTGAACTCAATGAGCTTCCCTTGGTTGTCGATATTTGCTCGGCACTCAATGATGCTATTTTTTGGACTGTGTCTGAGTGCGTTTTCAAGCAGGTTTAAGATTAAGCGCTCTAGTAACCCTTTATCACCAATGGTCAATAGATCCTCATCTAGTTCCATTTTTAACGTTACTTTTTTACGAGTAAATTGACTCTGCATCGTTTCAGCGCATTCCCCTAACAACGGATTCAACGCCACCGGAGCAAAGTGATAGCTTGGCATTTGAGGTGATTGTTTCGCTGTTAACAATAAAGTGTGTAGCTGAGCCGAGAGTTTCTGACAGTTTCGATAGGCCACATCGATCAGAGGATCAGGCTTAGGGTTCTGTATTTGCCATGTCTCTAGATATCCCAGCACACTCGACAACGGTGTTTTCAGGTCATGACTTAACTGAACCAAACTATCGCGGCGTTGGCTAGCTTGATATTCCAGTTGTAAAAATTGTTGTTGAATGTGCTTAGCCATCAGTTGATAAGAGCGTGCAATCGGCACAAGCTCTGGCACTTGATTGGTAAACCCGGGTTGTAAACGAAAATCTTGCTCGGATTGCTGTTGCAGTTTACGCGTAACTTGTTCAATGGGGCTAAGTAAGCTCTGTTTTACTAGCCAATAAGCACCAATAGCAAATCCTAGGATGGAGATAAGGATCAGCCCAGCTAAAGCGATGTATGGTGTATCGACTTGCGCTTTTTCGATAGCGGAATATCGACTACTACCAATCACGACATAAAGGTACCCCACTGTAGAGCCGAGCTCTTTGATAGCTGCGACGGAGAACACTTTCTGTTTATCTGGAGCTCGTGGATCGTCGCCTAAAATAGGGAATGTCTCGTTAGCAAGGAATCTGTTTATTGGCTCAAGATCGACTTGCGGTTTTATTAATGTATTGTCGGGAGCAGCGTGGGTGGTGATGACGCCTTGGCTATCAAGAAAATAGATCTCAAAATCAGGACCAATCAGCATTAAGGTATGAAAAATAGACTTTAGCGCCTTAGGGTTGTAATCCGTCCCAATCATCAATGGATTGTCATCGCGCATATGCGTGGCTAAGTTTTTATGCAGTTGTTGGGTTGCTCGCTGTTCTATGGTTTCGCGCTGCCAATGGTAAGTAAGAGCAATCAAAACCATAGCTAAGCAAAACCATAGCGCCGTAAAAAGTACCAGTCGTGACTTAAAGCTCATCATAGACGTTTCCTTGTATGACCAAGCTCATTGCGGCGATGTCATTGGCTGAAATTTGTAACCAACCCCCCAAACGGTTTGAATAAAGCGATGATCTTTGCTTTCTTTCACTTTTGTTAATGAACCTTCTGGTGACGCTGTCACTTCTAGTTTGCGTCTTAGTCGATTAATGGTGCTACAGACGGTATGATGATAACCACTATGATTGGTGTTCCAAACATGGTCTAGTAATTCATCTTTGCTATAGACACGCCCTGGGCGAGAAGCAAGGAATCGCAATAAAGTAAATTCAGTTACAGTGAGATCTATCTCTTTTTCGTGCATGGAGATTTTGTGCAGCTCGGGATGGATCGTAAGCGGCCCAAAACTCATTGAAGCGATTTTTTCTGACTCTTCGGTGTTGCTCAACCCTGTTTGAAGGCGGCGCTGAAGAATATTTCTTACCCGCGCTTGGAATTCGAGAACGCCAAAAGGCTTTGTCATATAATCGTCTACTCCAATTTCTAAGCCATCGACTTTATCCATTTCACTGTCTCTTGCCGTTAAGATTAAGACGGGTAACCAGTCGTCTCGCTGGCGTATTTGGGCGCAAATATCAAGCCCGTCGCCATCAGGCAGTCCGCGATCGAGAATGATCAAATCAAAATTTTGTTGATGATAGAGTTCCATTGCCTGCGCGCAGTTTTGGACTCTAGTCACTTGGTGGCCCTGAAACTTCAAATGCATTTTTATTAGCTCAGCCAAATCATTGTCATCTTCTGCTAATAAAATTGAAGCGACCAAATTTATTGGTTGTTTTTCCATGCAATTTTCCCTGCTCTGAGTCGGCATACTGAGTAGATGACCAGAGCAGGGGACGATAACTTTCATCGAATAATCGTAATGAGCGGCGACTATTCAACTCTAGTGATGGTTAACTTCGCCCCAGGATTGAGGAAGCGATGATTCGCTGAAAGTGCGGACTGGGTTAACCCATCGTCTTGGCTAATAATGCCAGCGTGAAACGAAACAGCGTCACTGGTATCGTTGCGCTCAGCATTGAAACCTTCACCACCGCCAGCTGGCCCTGGAATAGCCGCAGCAAGCTCGTCATTGAGCTCAGTGCCAGAATCCCAGACATTCATGCTCATCTCATAGCTTTCGCCGACAGAGAGGTTTTTGAGCGATAAACCTGTTTCACCCACAAAGGCATCATTGGTATTCACCAACATGGATGCGACCGAAAGATAGCCTGACTGTTTAGGATCAATGGTTATGGTCACTTGGTCTGACTGACCTGGTAAAATTAAACCATTTCCAGAAGTAGCATGAGTAATATTGTCGTCACTATCCATTAATGCGATAAGTTCGGCATTACTGCCACCCTCTGCGAGGTGCTCCAACTCAACAGAAGAAGGCTGGCCAACTTGAAAAAGCTGGTAGTTGCGGTTGTGAGCCATGACAGCCAAAGGTGACAGTGGTTGATTGGCCGTTAGGTTGGAAACCTGAACATCATAGCGATACGATTGGGTTTTCGCATCATTGTTGTCACTAGGACAACCAGCCAGCACGCCTACAGATGCGGCGATAAAGAGTAGTCTAAATTTCATAGCTATCTCCTTACTTAACAACAACAGTCATAGTTGCCACAGGGTTTAACCAGCGGTGAGCACTATTACTCAAATCACTGATACCGCCCGTTGCGTCGCTATCACCTAAATTACCTGGGTGAACATGCACTTTGTCATTGCTGACGGCGGTTTCAACACCTGTGCCGCCAGAGCCAAAGGTAATAAATGGCGGGTTAGGCATACTCCCAGCTAGTTCATCATTGGCTTCAGTGCCCGCGTCATAGCTGCGAAGCGTGGTTTTATATGTGCCTGGCTCCTCTGGGATTTTCCAACTGTCCAGTCCGACAAATCCATCATTGGTTGGCAGTAGCATTGCGCTTAGAGACAAATATTCGAAATTGCCACTGTCTATCGTAAACGTTGTAGCAATACCTGGATTTAGAATTCCACTTGCCGGGTTCTCAACCACGGTAGCACCAGCATTACCTAGCAGAGATGACAAGCCGGAAATATCACCACCTTCTGCCATTGCTTCTAACTCTGCAGATGCCGCTTCTCCTGTTTTAAACATGTGGATGTCTGCGTTGTGTGCAGCGACTACGAGCGGCGTAAAGTAGATACCTTTTGTGGCATTTGTGACCGTGATTTCAAGCTCTGCAGCGTGTACTGAACTTGCACCTATTGAGAGAGCAAGTGAAGTCATAACTAAGCCAAGTTTTGTAGAATTTGTCATTGTGATTCCATCCTTTTTGTATTGAGAGTCAGTGGCGTTTGGTTTGGGAGCCGCTGTGCCTTTCTCTAAAGGATGACGAAGGAATCTATCAGTAACTTCATTGAATTCTCATAAGAATCTCACAACTTATTCGCTATTTTTTAGCAATGAGTGTACGAAATCGATTAATACGAGGTGGTTAAATTTACCTACTTGTAATTGTATTCGCCAAGGTGATGAGTTTCTGTGTGATTGGTTATTCTTTAACTATATGAAATTGTTAGATTTATCTCCTGGCATTCTCTTTGCTTTAGGTTCGTTTGTGAAATGAAAATAGATAAAATTACGTATTCATTTGAATTTTTTATAAATCAATCAAGTGTAGGGGATAGTTTCTCGTAAATTGATGTCGAACCCTCAGTTTATACGTACAACAATAATTATTTTCATTTTGGTTACGTCACCAGAACAGCATCATACCCAATAAGGAATGTTCATGATCATTAAGTCGTTACGTTGGTTATTACCTTGTCTTATTTTAGCTGGAGCCTACGGAGGTTATACGGCGATAGCTTCAACTGGACCTGAAACCTCAGAAGAAGAAGTTAAAAACACCTTACCAATAGTGACCGTTGCACCTATTCAATCAAGCGATTACAAGGTTGTGATTACCAGTCACGGCGAGCTTCAACCCGTTGAAGTTACGCAGCTTTCAGCGCAAGTATCCGGAGAAGTGATTAGTTGGCACCCAAATTTTGTTGTTGGTGGAGTCGTGAAGCGCGGAGAAGTCTTATTTAGTATTGAAAGCGATAATTACCAAGCTGCGGTTTTGCAAGCTGAGGCTCAACTTGCTAGCGCGAAAGCCAATTTGATTGAAGAGAAAGCAAAGGCTGAAGTGGCTAAGCGACAAGCTAAACGACTACCAGAGAAGCAAGTCACTGATTTGTATCTTAGAAAGCCCCAAGTTCTGAGTGCATCCGCGCAAGTCAAATCTGCTCAAGCGGAACTAAAGCGAGCAAAACGTGATTTAGAAAACTGCAAAATCGTCGCTCCTTATGATGCATTAGTGGTCTCGCGTGATATTGGTGTCGGCCAATTTATCACTGCAGGTGCTCATGTCGCTACGTTAAACAATGTGGAAGCGGGTGAAGTTCATATTCCAATCGCAGGCTTTGATAGTGCTTTTCTTCCTAAAAACTACGCAGGGTTAGATGCGAGAGTTATTCAGCGTGGTATTTCAAATGTAGAACGTGAAGGAAAAATCGAGCGTGATCTTGGCGTGGTTGATAGCAGTACTCGGATGATTAATGTTGTCGTGAGTGTTGCAGACCCATATGCGATTGATTCGTCCGCAATGCCGCTTAAGTTTGGTTCTTACGTTGAAGTACAGTTTGTTGGTAAGGAGCTAAAACACATCTATCGACTACCGCAAGAGCTTGTAAATAATCAACAAGTTTGGGTTGTAAACGATAAAGGTGAGCTTGAACCGAGAAAGGTCAATGTTCTGCGAGCAGAGAAAGAGTTCATGTTGATTGGTGAAGGGCTATTCGATGATGACCAAATCGTATTGACTGTTCCTGAATACCCACAAAAAGGGTTGTTGGTTGATGTTAACGTCGCAGAAAACGTGATGACTCACTAGGGATTTCACATGGAAGAGACAAAACAAAAAGGGCTCATTGCTTACTTCGCTAATAATTCTGTCGCAGCAAACTTGTTGATGGTCTTTATACTTATCGTCGGTACAGCGAGCTTTTTCCTGATTCAAAAACAGATGTTTCCAAATATTGAGGTGAACTACATCAACGTGAGTGCGCAGTATCCGGGCGCGTCACCTCAAGAAGTGGAAGAAAGCATACTAATTAAAATTGAAGAGTCACTGAAAGATGTCACCGGTATCAAGAAGGCCGTTTCAACCGCTAGTCGAGGAAGTGGCAGTATTGAGCTTGAGATTGAAGTTGACGAAAAAATTGAAGATGTACTCGATAAGGTCAAGCAAAAAGTCGATTCGATTGCGAACTTTCCAGCGGCGATGGAGCCTGTACAGGTTTATCAATTTGAGTTTCGCCAAGATGTGATTGAAATGGCGATTGTCGGCAACCGCTCGTTACTCGAGTTAAAACCGATTGCCAAGCAGATTGAAGACGAACTCTTGCAATTGCAGAACGTGGCTTTGGTTGAGTTAGGCGCACCTCAATATGAAATCGCAATTGAAGTTGAGCCTCGAGTTCTTCAAAAATACAGTCTAACGCTGAATGATGTCAGTCAGGCAATTCAACGATTCTCTGCAAACTACTCAGCGGGTGAAGTTCGAACCAATTCTGGGATGATCTCGGTTCGTATTGAAAATCAATACTACAGCGGCGAAGAATTTCGTCAGATCCCAGTAAAGATCGGTGCGAACGGTGGCAAAGTGTTGCTACAAGATATCGCTACGATTAAAGATGGTTTTACTGAAGATGATCGATACTTCAAATACTCTGGTGAAAATGCGATTTATCTATCGGTAAAAGCGACCAAAGACCAAAATATGGTGACGGTAGCGGAGTCCGTTAAAGCGTACATAGAGCAAAAGAACAAAACCTTACCCGCGGATTTAAAAATCAAAACGCTGGTGGATATGACGTACTACCTCAACGCGCGCTTGGACATGATGTTGAAGAATTTACTGCAGGGTGCTTTCTTAGTGGCATTGATGCTGAGTATCTTCTTGCGCTTCAAGCTCGCGATGTGGGTGATGGTTGGCTTGCCAGTCTGTTTCCTAGGAGCGGTGATGCTCATGCCAGCGATTGGGGTGAGTATTAATATCGTTTCACTGTTCGCCTTTATTATGGTTCTGGGTATCGTTGTTGATGACGCCATTGTTATAGGTGAAAGCGCGTATACAGAAATTGAGAAGAAAGGCGGCGGCGTAGAAAACGTTGTGCGTGGTGTTAAACGTGTCGCGACACCTGCAACATTCGGCGTGTTGACCACTATCGCAGTGTTTGCCCCTTTCTTGATGTCTAAAGGGATTGAGCGAGCTTTCTTCTTTGGTATCGCGTCTATTGTGATTCTATGTTTGATATTTAGCTTAATTGAATCGAAGTTAATACTCCCTTCGCACTTAGCACATTCAAACTTTAAGCCAATTAAGAAAGGCAGTTGGCGTGATCGCTTTAACACTAAATTCTTCAGCTTTGTTAATGGTCCTTACAAACGTTTCGTAACCGCTTGTACTCATTGGCGTTGGAGTGTGTTCACAGGCTTTGTCGCTATTTTGGTGATCAGTATCGCGATGGTGATGGCGAATTATGTTCGCATTATTCCGTCTCCTAAAGTTCCTCATGATTTCCCAAGTATTCAATTGGTGATGAACGACAACATCTCTAGTGAGCAGACTATTGATGCGTTGAAGCAGATTGAAAGCACGGTACTGACAATTGATCAGCAGATTGAAGAAGAATATGGTCAGAAGATGATCAAAGACATTCTGACATTTAACCGAGGGAGAAAGGAGGGGCGCCTAGTCATTCCTCTGGTGGATGAAGAGCTTCGTCCTTTCAACACCTTCGAATTGGCAAGGCGTTGGCGAGAGCAGATGCCAATAATTCCGGGCTTAAAAACACTGACTGTTTCGGACAACGTCAATGACGACGAGAAAGGGGATGAGTTCGGCTTTCTACTTTACGGATCTGATATCGATACTTTGAATGCTGCAGGTCGCGAGTTGATCATGACGTTAAAGCAAGAAGAAGGTCTGTTTGATATTTCATCTTCCATTGATGCAGGTAGCCAAGAGGTACTACTGTCTCTTGCCCCTGTCGCCTATGACTTAGGCCTAGATCTATTTGACATTGCCACTCAAGTCGGCGGAAGTTTCTACGGTGGCGAAGCTCAGCGCGTACTGCGTGACGGCGAAGAGATTAAAGTCATGGTGCGTTATCCTAAATTGACGCGTGAAGCCTTTTCATCGCTTCGATATGCCGTGATCACTACGCCTGAAGGCAAGAAGGTCATGCTGGGCGATGTGGTTGAGATTACCCAAAAACCAGGTGTAAGTTCGATTCGCCGTGAAGGTGGTTTCCGTAGTGTCTATGTTTACGGTTCGATTGATGAGGAACGAGTTGAACCCGGCGCGATTGTGGAGCAGGTGAACAGTACCATTATTCCGACTATTTTGGCCAAATACTCAGGAGTGAAGAGTGAGTTAGGCGGGACAATTGAGGAACAACAAGCTCAGCAAAATGAGCAGAAGATCTTCTTCGTCGCAGGGATGATTATTGTGTACATCCTACTCGCCGTACCGCTTAAGAGTTACACGCAACCATTGATCATTATGTCAGTGATTCCGTTTAGTTTGACCGGAGCAATATGGGGCCACTATTGGTTTGGTTTAGACCTCAGCATGATGTCGACATTTGGTTTGATTGCAGCGGCTGGTGTAGTGATAAATGATTCGCTCGTCATGACAGATTACGTCAATAAAGTACGCAGTGAAGGTGTGGCAATCAAAGAAGCGGTGATAGAAGCAGGCTGTGCAAGGTTCAGGGCTATTACCTTAACTTCAATAACCACCTTTGTTGGTGTCTTGCCAATCATGTTTGAGACGAGCCTGCAGGCGAAGTTTGTAATACCGATGGCGGTTGCCTTAGGCTTTGCGGTATTGTTCGCGACCTTACTAACTTTGGTATTAGTGCCTTGTCTGTATTTAATGCTCAATGATATTAAGGCGCTCTTTTCCAAATTGAAGCACCTGTTCAAGCGTAAGCAACAAGCTGTAACGTCATAAAAAGTAAAGGCGGAGTTAATCTCTGCCTTTATTATTCTTCACCTTTGATATCGTTGCTATTTGCCCTCTTCAATCATGGCGATGATCTTGTGCGCTTTTTCGAAATGGTCAAGTTGATGGGTTTGGATCCACCAAGTTGCCGCTTCCATCAATAGCTCTGGGTTGTCGTTTTTATTGGCAAAAAAGGCGTAAAAAGAGACACCTACATTATCGCCTTTTTGTTGAATTTTCTTGTTGCATACCGCAACGACTTTTTCTCTTAAGGTTTGTCTCACAAGCCTGTCCCTATTTACTCGGAATGGAGAGGATAGGGAATTTTTATAACTGGAGCAAATGAATGTCAAAGTGATAATACAAGATGGTAATAAGTATTGCTTATTAATGATGTTAGCAAAGGTTATTTCTAATAAGTCGGATGATTGCTCAAAATACACAACATAAATTTTGAACATCATTTGGAACTTATCTATATGAAAAAGCAATTACTAATCACTTCAATTATCGCTTCATTTGGTTTAGCCGCTTCACCAGCAATGGCTTGGTACAACTGGTCAGTTGATGATAGTACGGGTGTTGTTACTGACTCAAATGGCAACACATACACTTCGGTAGACAGCGGTCTTGGGAATAAAGTACATGCCTTAGAAGATGAGAATGGCAATATTTTTTATGTAAAAAAGAACCAAGATGGAAACTATGAAATTTACAACACAGATGGCAACTTGGTGAACCGAGTCTCTGGTAGTCACGTTGATTATGATGGTGGGTTTGGTTTGGAACCTCAACCACCGCGTCCAGAAAAGAAACCACCAACGTGGGGTGGAGATAACACAACTGAAGGCAAACTAGACTACGTTGTGAGTGGTAAAAATGGTCGAGATGTTCTAGTTAATGGCGAACAATACCGTGTAGTTGGGAATGAAGATGGTGTATGGGAAGGAGTGAACAGTAATGGTGACCGATTCTTTGCACGTAAAGATGAAAATGGCGACTGGTTGATTACAGATTCTGATGGTAATACTGTTTACGAAGGTGAAGCGAACCAACAATCACCAACTCAACCACCTGTTGATAATTCACCTGATCGCCCATCACCAGATCAACCTGACGTTGCGCCGCCAATCAATGATGATGTCATTGCTGGCTTGCCACGAAGCGATGTGGATGATCTTAGAGCTGATTTTGAAGCGTTTGCCGCGGAAACAAATCAACGCTTCTTGAAAATGGAAGATAAAATGGACCAAGTTGGTGCAAGCTTACACGCAACGGTTAACGCGAGACCAATGGTAACGAATGGACAGACTGCTTTTGGTGCAGGTGTTGGTTTTGCTGGCGAGGTTGAAGCGGTAGCCATTGGTGCGGCTCATTCTTTTGAAGGAACTGGATGGAGTGTTTCTGGTACCATCAATTATGCAAGTGGTACAAAGAATATCTCGTCTGATGTTAGTGGTGGTGCGGGCGTACAGTTCTCTTGGTAGACGGATTCTATCAAATATAAAAAAAGCGGCTTCGTTGCCGCTTTTTTACATTTAAGCTTTCTATATTTCTTCGTGCTTATGGACCAACCCAAAATCTGCGAGAACCGCATAGGCTGCTGGGATCATAAAGAGCACCAAGAGTGTTGAGGCAAAGATACCGAAGACAATTGAAATCACCAAGGGTTGTATAACTTGCGCCTGTAGACTTGTTTCTGTTAAGAGTGGCAATAGACCAGCAGCCGTGGTGATGGATGTTAGGAATACGGCTCTGAATCGCTCTCGGCTCGCTTTGACAACGGAGTCGTGAACGTTGTCTCCTTCATCCACATGGTGCCTAATGTATTGCACCAGCAGTATTGAATCATTGACCACAATACCCGCTAATGAAACAAATCCCATCATGCTTGGCATACTTAGAGAGTGCCCAAGTAAAATATGCCCCCATACGACACCAATAAAGGCCAGTGGTATGGCTAGCATAACCACCACTGGTTCTAAGTAGCTGCGGAACTGATAGCTAAGAATTGCGAAAACGCCGAATAACCCAAGAGCGAATCCTTTGCCCATAGAGGCGCCGGTTTCCGCTGTATCTTTAGCTTCACCTTCAAAATCGAAACGAAGCCCCGGGTATTTGGCCATTAGCTTAGGCGCTTCTTGCTGTTGGAATTGACGAATAATGGCCGTGGAATTTGCCTTTGTGTTATCCGTATCGCCGAACACGCTGATTGTTCTTAAACCGTCAATGCGTTGAATTCGAACATAGTTACGCTGAAAATCGAGCGTTGCTATTGTCGCGAGAGGGATCTGGCTTCCGTCTGGCATGATTATTGGGAAATTCGCCAATGCTTGAAGATCGCCAGCTTGAACCTTATTTAGGCGAACTTCAATCGAGATGTTTTCGACCCCAACTTGAATCTCATCGGCGGTTTGGCCAAAGAATGCAGCCCGCAGTTGACCTGCAATCAATTGGCCGTTGACGCCATAGGTTTCCGCGCCGGGACGAAGCTTCACGAGCACTTCTTCTTTACCCATACGCATGTCATCCAACACGCCGTGTACGCCGTCAAACTCATTGAGGTATTGCTGTATGTCGATAGAGGCCGCTTTAAGCGCATCAAGATCGTCGTGTTTCGCACGTATCTCGATTGCACGCCCTCCTGGGCCCATAGTCGGTTGTTTGAAGACAAGAGAAATTGGGTCTGCAAGTTCGCCAATGTCTTCTCGCCACGCGGCAATAAATTCGTCAATGAGCGTGTTTCTACTTTCAGCTCCTAATAAATCCAATCGTATTGTCGCAATATGAGGGCCTGATTCATTGGCGTCTGCATTGGCATTGAATTGACTGGTGATATGTTCAACTAAAGGCGTGCCATTTTCTTTTTCTTTACTCCACTTTTCACTTAGGCGTTGTGCTGATAAAACAATCTTATCGACGACTGCCTCTGTTTGTGACAACGAAGAACCGGGTGGCAGAATGATTCTCGCTTCAGCAATATCACCATCAAGTTCTGGGAAAGGCTGAAACTTGAGGATGCCTCCAGCAATAGTGGCTACTGAAATTAACAATAGAGCCACAACGCCACCTAAAAACGCATAGCGATACTCGACAACTTTCTCTACTGCGTTGACGAGCTGGTTATTACGAAAATGCTCAAAACTATCGAGAAGTTTTTTCTTAAACTTGGCTGGTGGCTTTTCTTTTTTCTCTTTATGTAAAGAGTGAGAAAGGTGATTAGGCAGAATCAAGAATGCTTCCACTAAGCTGAGCGTTAAGACTAAAATCAACACTTGAGGGACGGCCTTGAGAACGGCACCCATTTCACCTTGCAAGAAGAGTAGACTACCGAAAATACATACCGTGGTTAGGAATGACGAAATGACACCTGGTAGTACCTTTTTCACCCCTTTAATTACAGCGTCGTCAATGTCATCACCTCTATCTAAGTGAGAGGCTATCGATTCGGCGATCACTATCGCATCATCCATCATGATACCGATAGCCATGAGTAGGCCGACCAAAGACATAATGTTGATGGACAATCCTAGCTGCGCCATCAAGAACAACCCGCCCAGGAATGCAACCGGAAGGCCAGCAGCCACCCAAAAAGAATAGCGTAGACTAAAGAACAGCCACATTGTTGCAAAGACCAGTACAATCCCTTGCCAACCGTTGCTGACCATCATTGTGAGACGGTCCCAAAGCACTGAGGAGAGATCGTTGGTCAATTCGAGCTTAACGCCATCTGGTGCGATAGCTTGCTGGTCGGTAACAAACTGGACAACGCGCTCTTTGATTCTTAAAGCATCATCTTCTTTGTTTTTGCTGATTTTTAGTAGGGCAGAAGGGTGACCATCAAAGAGTACTTTTTGTTCATCGAGCTCAAAGCGATCGGTGATGGTTGCGATATCTTTTAATCGAATAAGAGAGCCATTTGGACCAGAGCCCACAACGATGGTCTCTAGCTCTTGTGGCGTAATCTTTCGCTCGTCAAAGCGGATGAGAAAGTGTTTATCAGGCGTCTCAACATTACCGCTAGGCAGCTTTACATTTTGGCGACCGATTTGTTCGGCGATATCACCGACGCTTAGGCCAAGTTGGCGCATGGCCTGTTCATCGAGCTCTACACGAAATTGGTGATCTGAAAAGCCGGCAACATTAACTAAAGAAACACCATAATCAAGCTTTAACGTTCGCTTAAGCTGCTCTGCGTAAGCTTTTAACTCAGGCCATGTCGTATCTGCGGTGATGGCGACATCGACAACGGGTTCATTCCAATCAAGCTCTTGCACGACGGGAGATTCAATCTCTTGCGGAAAGTCATTGATAGAGTTGATCTGGGTTTGAACATCGACCAGCATCCGACCGATGTCTGCTTTCTCATCCAGCTTTAGAATTAAACGTGCAGAGCCTTCTATCGCTTCACATTGCGTTTCTTCGATGTTTGCAAGCCCATCGACAGCATCTTCCATTCGAACACAGATACTCTCTTCAACTTCCAGAGGAGATGCACCAGGATACACCACGCCAGCCATAATATAGGGTGGATCAAACTCAGGAAACGTTTCTCGTTTTATGTTTGGTAATGATGTTATCCCCAGCAACAGCAAGCTCAACATCAAAAGGTTAGCTGCGGTGGGATGTTTGGCAAAGAATCGAATCATAGGTCAGTCCCCTCTGATTGAGCTTCTTTGAGTAACATGCCTTGAATTGCAGGAAGCAAATCGTTCAGGATTAATTTCTCACCTTGTTCGATTTCTCCATCAATGATCACTTGGTTGTCTCGGCGGTAGAGCACCTCGACTTGCTGGATTTTTAAGGTGCTTTCTGGCGTCATGATGTAAATCTTGTCGCCATGCAATGCGCGCTCAGGAATCACCCAGCTTGGATTTTCTTGTCCTTCAATTTGCGCACGTACAAACATGCCATTTACGAGAGGAGGCACTGAAGTAGGGTTAAGTTGTCGATAATCTTGCGCTATTTCCAGTATTACACCGGCTGTTGCTTGTGTAGGATCCACCGTTTCGCTGATGCGAGAAACTTTAGCGGGCCAAGAGGCGCTTACATTACCACTACTTAGCTCAATAGAGGCTTCAATGAATGTGGTATCTGGCTTTGGTATGCCGGATTCGTCGCGCGAGAATTCGCCGATGCTTGAGGCTAGAGTGTGCATATCGTGAATAGAAAGCTGAGCTTCTACTTCCATGACATCAATACCATGCGCAGTGATCATAACTTGTTGAATGTTGACCACTTGATCTTGCTCGATATCTACGCTTGAAATACGAAGATCATAAGGCAGGGTAATAATGGTTCGTTCTAGAGAGCGTTGAGCCTCTTCTACTTTGGAGTTATTCACTTTAACCAAGGCTTCGGCAACGCGCTTTTCATCGGGCATGAGACCGATTTGATTTTCAATATCGAGAACCAGCTTGCGTTGTGATAGCGCGCTTTGCTCTTGTTGATCCACATCTGACTGAGAGGTAAGCCCTTTCTTACGTAGATTTTGTTTTCTTGCTAATTCTTTGTTGGCAATCTCTAAGCGGTTTTTTTCAATCTTGAGCGTTTGTTTCAGGTTTTGTTCTTCTTGACCAAGCTTAGCGAGAGAGGTGAGGGCAGATTTGAGGTCAGCTTGTGCTTGGACGAGTTTTAGTTCGTAATCAAGAGGGTCAATGCGCAATACTTCAGTACCGGCTTTGATCACTTGGCCTTTTTCTAGTTGAGGATTGCGATAGACGACTTTGCCCGAAACTTCGGCTATTGCTTTCCATTCGACCTTAGGCTCGATTTTACCGAACCCTATTGCTAGCGGGGCCATTGAGCGAAGTTCTAAGGGGGCGGTGTTCACTAACCTTGCTCTGTCACCAGCCGGTTTAATAGGTAAGTCTGGCTGGAGTTTGATAGCAGCCACCAACGCAATGACGCCGACAGCGAGAGCAGGGAAAAAGAGCAGTTTCTTATTAACTTTCATGTTGTTCGCCTTGCGTGTTTAAAAAACCATGTTTCATTAGATCTATGTTGTGCTCAATGAGCCTATCGAGAAATTCTTCACTCAGTTCAATACCGTGTAGACCTAGCATGGCGCTTGGTACAATGAATGGGAAAACCATCAAACTGATGTAGGAAACCTTACACAGTAAAGGGTCGACGCCAGGCTTTAATATTCCGCTATCTGTCATACGTTTAAACATGACACTTTGCATTGGTTGAGTGACATCGAGAAATACTTTTTCTAGTAACTTACGTTGTGTCTCTGATGGCGACATTGTCATCACTTGCATAATCAGACGTGGAAATTGAGGAACTTTGATCATCTCGCGATAATAGGTACGCATGATCTCTAAAAAATTTCGCTGAGAACTATCTGATAACAATTGCTGCATTTGGATCTGCATGGGCGCCATTGTCTCGCGCAACATAGTCTCAAATAGTCCCTCTTTGTTACCGAAGTAATAGCGGATCATAGCGACATTGACACCAGCGCGATTTGCTATAAGTCGAGTAGAAACTTTGTCGTATGCCATAACAGTAAAGAGTTCTCGAGCTTGCTCGATTAGCTTCTCGCGAGCATCGATTTTTTCGCTGGGTCGACCCGCTTTACGATTTGTGTCTGCCATTGTGATTACCATAATTAAACATACGATTAATTATAGAGGTTGGTTAAGGGAGTGGTAGGCGATTAATTCATCATTATTTAATCAACTGATTAATTTTTTGATTTATGTGATGGAAAGGGAGAAATCACTGAAATAGAGAGAAAAATACCCGCAAGGCAGTCAAAATCTTGCGGGCTAAAAGGGCAACAATTTTGCAATTGTTTATTTGGAGATTGTTGGCTAAATATCCATATTCAAACTGTTACAAAGCGTCTGCACTTTTTAGCATATCTTTATGTCAGTGTAACCAATGCCCATTAAAGTAACACTTTAGTCACGATTGGTTAAACGGTAAAAACGCAAAGATAACTTTCATAAATGGAAAGTTCGGGCTACATAAAAATGAGTTCTGTTTTAGTGGTTGAAGTACAAAGGTTTAGCATGCTAAAACTGCGACAATCGCTTATTAGGAGTTCAAAATGCCAATTTTTAGGTCTTTCTTTAAACGCCGTATCTTACGTAAAACCATTGAGAAGATGGTCCCCGCGTTGGTTCAAGGTTATGGCTCTCGTGACTTTTATACTAGCGGTCAGGTTTTGCAAACTGCACGTTCAGTTCAAGCTTCTAAGCGTTATTTTCATTACAACCTGGCACTTTTTTGTAATCAGTTAGATGAGGACGCACAAAGACGTTTTAATATGACTCAATCAGAGCTTGAAAAACTGCGTTTGGAGCTCGCCAAGAAGATTTTTTCATGTACGGAATACACAGCGATGGACGTATTATCGTTAGGTCAGTCAAGTTCGTGGAAGGGTGGAGCGAACGATGACAATCTATCCAACCATTACGGCATGAACAGTCGATATTAACCGGATAAAAATAAAAGAGCCTTCTCATCATGAGAAGGCTCTTCGCTTTATACTAGGCCTTGTTGCTTTGCCATTTGGTTGGCGATTTGCGGCGCTTTCCAGATGCTTGGTAATAAAATGAGCGATACTGGCACTGCGGTGATCACAATAAAGGATTGCAGCGCTGTTATGCCACCAGACCCCATAGATATCAGCGCAATCGCAACGACACCCATCATAACGCCCCAGAAACTGCGCATGGCAGCATTTGGCTCCGTTGTACCAGAAATAACGACACTAATGGTGTAGGTCATTGAATCACCTGTAGTGACAATGAACGTGGTGGTCAGCACCAAAAACAGAACCGAAACGATCATAGGGAAAGGCAGTTCTGCGGTAATCGCAAGTAAAACAGCAGGAAGGTTAAAGCCTTCAAAGGCTCCTGAGATCAAGCCTGGGTTTTCCAGTTCAAAAGCTAAGCCGCTACCACCCACTATGCTAAACCAAAAACAGGTAATAAGAGGTGCAGCAATACTGATTGAAAGCACAAGTTGGCGAATGGTACGTCCACGAGAAATTCGAGCAATGAAAATTGCCATCATTGGGCCGTAGCCGATAAACCATCCCCAGAAAAACACGGTCCACCAATCTAACCAACCCGTATCGCCTCGGTAAAGGGCCATTGGGAAGAAGTTGTCTACCATGCGGCCGACACCCTGAACGTAGCCATCGACAATAAAGCTGGTAGGGCCAAAAATAAGAATGTAACCGATCAAAGCAACAGAGAGGATGATGTTATAGCGGCTAACAATTTGAATGCCTTTACTTACCCCACTTAATGCAGAAATGGTGTACATCGCGATAGCAAAAAGAATAACCAGCATTTGAGTTGTGAAACCATCACTTAAACCGAAAAGCTCGTTGAGCGCATAGCTGATTTGAAGGCCTAAGAAACCTATTGGCCCAATGGTTCCTGCTGCAACTGCAATAACACTGCATGCATCGGCGATATGTCCGACCCAGCCGTGAATTCTGTTACCAAAGATTGGATAAAGCAAAGTGCGAGGTTTAAGAGGTAGGCCTTTGTCATAGTGAAGATGCATCAAAACGATAGAAGACAAACAGCCTAAGATAGCCCAAGCAAGAAAACCCCAATGCATAAATGATTGTGATAATGCATTGATCGCCGCCGCGCGTGCTGTCGTTGCTTCTCCATAAAGTGGCGGAGAGGAAACAAAGTGAGCGATTGGCTCGGCGGCAGCCCAAAATACCCCGCCACCAGCAAGTAGCGTACAAAGTACAATTGATAGCCATTTAAAGGTATCGATATCGGGTTTTGGTAGAGCGCCAAGTTTTACGTAGCCAGTTCGGCCAAAGGCTAGGAATAGTCCGATTAGGAAATTAACCAACAGTAGGACTTGCCAAAAGGCGCCAAAGTATTGGGTTGAAAAAGCAAAGCCGCTGTTTACCCATTGGGAAAGCTGTTGAGTGTTGGTAAGAGCAAGGAATACAAAGCCAAGTAAGAAAGTGCCACTTAGCCAAAATACTGGATTGTTGAGTTCAAGTTTACCGAATAGATTCGAAGGTTTAGTAGTCGCTTTTTCTGCAGTATCAACGGACTCGTGATTGTGAATACCGTCAACTGACTGCGCTAGATTAGACATTAAAAAGTTCGCTATTTCGTGGTCTGTTCGTTTCCAAACAAACCTATGCATTTCCCCCACTCCGTTTCATAAGAATTGTGAGGTACGTCAAAAAGCGGCTGATGATAGCATAATTGTTAACAAATGCGCAGGTTTTTACAAATGAGCAAGTTTGTCGTTTCTATTTAGTCTGCCTTAGCGTACTTATCTGCGAGCACTTCTGCTGAGATCGGACGTTCAAGTAAGTAGCCTTGCAATATGTCACAACCATATTGGATCAACACATCTTGCTGTGCTTTTGTCTCTACGCCTTCAGCGACAACGCGCATGTCAGCTGACCGAGCGATCGCAATAATCGCTTTGACGAGGGAGTCGCTTTGTTCTGAATTGAGCATCTTGTCGATGAAAGTACGATCGATTTTTAGCTCGTCTAAATTCAGGTTACTTAGGTAGCTCAATGAGGAATAGCCAGTACCGAAATCATCAAGTGACATGGTAAAGCCCAACTCTTTCAATTCAGAGATAATTGGCGTGACCTTAAGAAGATCTGTGATCAGGACATTCTCGGTGATTTCAAGAGTGATGCGTTGATTGGAAAGCCCATATTGCTTAACGATAGAAAGAAGTGAGGGGACAAACTGATCATTCATTAACTGCATTGGTGAAATGTTGATAGACAGTGCCGTGTTACCACTAGGAAATAGCTGACTAAATTCTTCACACGCACGATCAAGAACGAATTCGCCAAGTTGGTTGATTAAGCCAATTTCTTCAGCGAGAGAAATAAACTCGAGTGGAGACACGTGACCAAGTTGGGGGTTGTGCCATCTCAATAAGCTCTCAACGCCATAAAGTTCTCCGTTTTGAGCATTGATCTGAGGTTGGTAGACAACAGATAGCTCGCCACGTTCAATCGCTCCACGCAGCTCTCGCTCAAGCAGAAAGTCATATTGCACTTGCTGGTTGATGGTACTGTCGAAAAACAGCACATCGCCTTTTTGTCTCGCTTTTGATTTATAGAGAACAATATCTGCTTTGGAGATCAAGTCTTCAGGATCGTCGCCGTCTGTTGGGTACATAGAAACGCCAATCGAGCAGCTGGCAAATAGAACCTTATTATCAATGACAAATTGCTGTTTGAAGACATTCTTAATCAACTCTACCTTGCTTTCTGTTTCTGCAAGATTATTCAAACATGGGAAACAGAAAATAAACTCATCGCCACCGAATCGCGCGACAAATTCGTGAGGCTGGAGGAATGACTCAAATTTCTTACCAATTTCACTGAGTAGGCGATCGCCAGCGCTGTGGCCATATAAGTCATTCACTTTTTTGAAATCATCTAAATCGACAAACATAACGGCTAGTTGCTGACAATTTTGGTTGGAGATTGCGATACTGCTAGCAATATGTTCATGCAGACGCGCGCGGTTTGGCAACCCGGTCAGATCGTCGTGCAATGCCATGTGTTCAAGCTTGTCTTTGGTTTCTTGCAGCTGATTGAAATCGTTGTTGATGCGGCTTTGAAACAACTCAAAGCGCTTGGTGATCAATCGACTTAGCATTAAAGAAAATAACGCGACTATCAGCGTAGTAATGACGCCTATCGTGATCATCTGGCTTACAGTATGTCGCTGTTCTAATTCCAACTGTTGTTGACGTTTAGCTAAGAATTGTTGGCGAGTTTCCTCATAGACACCAGATCCAATGCGCCATCCCCAAGAAGGCTCTTTAATGATATAGCTTTGTTTTTGAGGATTAGTAATGCCTGCGGGTAGATAATAAGAGGTATGTTCGACAAATTGACCATCACTATTCATTATCTCAATGACACCGTCGATGTTTGGCTGAGTTCCCAGTCGCAGTGCGTTTTGACTAATCAAGGTTGGATCTATATGGGATAAGACTTTACCTTGAGCATCAAGGACGAAGACGTAACCAAATTGACCAAACCTTAAATTTCTAATCCAAGCCAATACGGTTTTTTTAATGTCGTCTTCGACATCGACAACATAGTCGCCAGTACCGATAAACCAATCATAAGGTTCAAAGTATTTACCAAAGCCAATTTTTTCAAATTCTTTGTTTTTGTTGTCGGGTTTTACGAACCACCATCGATAAAACGCTTCACCCTTTTCTTTGACTTGCTCACCCATCTCGCGAACGATGTAGCTACCTCGAACATCTTTAAAGTCCCACAATGATGTCCCTTCCACTCGCGGAAGAAGCGGGTGCATGACGTTTAAGCCTTCTGTCTTGTAGATAAAAAAGTAGCCTCGACCATTATTAAATCGGATGTCGCGTAGAGCATCAGTAATAAGGCGAGTGACTTCCGGCTCCGGAAGATGTTTGTTGCTTTCATATAACCTGGTGGCAATGGAGTGCGCTTCGTAGATTCGCTCTTGGATGGTTTGTTCTAATTGCTCTTCTGTTCGTTCACGGGCGTATTTTACCTGATCAGCGACGTATTCAACTTGCTTCGTCAACACCGTATTTTGTCGTTGTTGATAGTCTAACTTAAGCGCTTCTAGCTTTTCTTCCGAACTGAGCAAGATGTCTGTTATGGCTAAGGTGAGCCACAATAAAGTAAAAAAGCCAACGATAGTGGCAGGCGCATAGGTTATTAGCTTGATGAGCTTTTTGTCGGTGATCTCAGCCATAAGGCGTTTTGTGTTCCCTTTTATTAACAGCAGCTTAATGATAGCAAAAGTATTACAAATTGTTTCAATGATTGTTGGTGATGTGAGCTCAGTATTGATTGAGTCATCAAATAGCAGAGGGATAATAGCGCACAATAGTGAGATTATCGTTCATACTTTAGTCAGTTAATTGGGTGGAAAATGCTGTGCAACGATTATTGCTCTGGTTCATTGTTTGCTTGCCTACGATTATTTGGATAGGTCTCACATTCTATGAAGTAACTTGGTGGGTAGAAAACATTGTTGCATACCCGAGCCTGTTTTTACTGACGTATTGTTTGATTGCTCTGACGTTTAGCGTATGGAAAAAATGGACTCTAGTAATAACGAGTGTTCTATTTTCAGTAGCCTACTGGTTGTTAACGCCTGTGACATCAAAACTTGTTTCATCAGAATGTGCAAATTCAGTGATGGTGGCCCAGTTCAATATGTTCTATGAAAATGAAGACATTAACCAAACGCTGAGTTACCTGCACAACAGCACTTTTGACTTGGTTGTGTTGCAAGAAGTCTCGCCACCTGTGGGGGAGAAACTTAAAGTGTTAAGCGATATATATCCTTATCAATATGGAGGGCAAGAGGGAGTTGGCTTTCCATCAGGGCAGATGATTCTAAGTCGATCTGAGCTTAGGAATATGTCCGTGTTTTATTCGCCAGATCAGCAAGCGATCATTCGCGGGGTTTGGCACCCGACTAAACAGCAAGCGTTCGTGTTGATTACTGCCCATCCACCGTCTCCGCGAAGCAAAGCGCTTTGGCATCGTCGCAATACACTTATTCACACGATAGAAACGTTAATAGAGCAATATCCATCCGATGAGACCATCATTATCGGTGATTTCAATCTGTCTTCAGTCAGTTTGCGCTTTGCCAATTTGTTTCCCAGTTTTCAAACTACTCCAGTCGCGAGTTGGCCTAATTGGGCCGAACGCATAACCACACCGCCTCAATCTATGATTGCGATCGATCATTTGTGGTTGAAGTCTGCCGAGCAGGGGAGAAGGATCTGTAGAAGGTGGAGCAGTGATGAACCTAGGGGCTCAGACCATAAATTGGTTGCGACAGTGTTGGGTTATTGATGCTTGATAGCACAGAGTAAGAGAAAGCCCATAGTTGGGGCTTTCTCATGGAACTCACTAAGGGCAAAGCGGACCTTGCTGCGCCACTTGCTCAATCATGTAATCGTCACGCAGGTTTCGGTACACAACGGTATGCCAAACTTCACCATTTTCTAGCGTGAATTCAATCGCGTAATTCGTGCCATTGACTATTTGAGTTCTAACTTCGTTGATTTGCTTTAATTTAGAAGCGGTATTCATCTGAGCAAGAACATTATCTAGCGCTTTTTCGACGCCAGGAGTTACGTCGGATACACTCCAACCACCTGGCATTGTTTTGGTGCTGCACATCGGATTCGACGGGCTGATCTGTTTTTGAGGCTCTGTTTGTTTTGCGCATCCAGTCAGTACCATCACTGAAAGAACTGACGCTGCTAAGATTGTTTTCATTTGTCTACCTAATCAATGTGATGCATAAATGGTTTCAATAAAGGTAGCATCAACTGTGGTGCACAGAAAGCTGAATTACAATAGAGTCCTAATACAAAGAATGTGTTAGCAAAGAGTCAGAAGTGAGCAATTAAAAAAGCCGCCTGGGTGAAAGGCGGCAAAAGGCAGGGGTGAAGGATTCTTAGTCGCGATATTTGTACTGATAATCCACATCAACGATGGCTTTGTACTGTAGCTGGCCTTGACTATTGCCATACTCGCCGACAACGACATTCATATCTGTAACTTCAATACTTGGATTAATGACATTTTGGTTTCCTGTCACTAATTTATATTTAAGTTCCTCTTGAGGCATGGTTTTAAATTCTTCCATAAGGGTCATTCCTGCTTCGTACGCTTGCTGCTTCGTCGCGTAGCTTTCAGTTTCGAAGGTACGATTTGACATTGTGGTTTGTATTGCCGCAAAAACTGATGTGCTCATGACTAATGATGCTAATAGGATAATTTTCTTCATAGTGGTCTCTCCTTTTGGCTAACCGTTGAGAACCATACTATCTACACTTACGTAAAGGGTCAGTCAGGCTGTGTAAGGTTATTCCTAGTTTTGGTAAGGGATTCGTTGACATTTGTTACAACTCTTTAGCAGGGTGTTGACATTGGTTGTTTAAGTCATGTGCTTGTTAGCGGAAATTGATTGCCGCGACAGTGAGCTGTTTAAGGCATACTTCGCCAACTTGATTTGTTACGAGTTTGTCAGAAAAACCACAGCTTTAGAGTGAGTTAAAGAAATAAGACAATGAAGCTCGACGAGTGGTATTGAATTTGCTTGAGTGAGGTAGGAAGTGCCTACGCTTCTATTCAATAAGTCTAATCTGTGCGCCGCGGTGGGTTTACAGGAATGAATGATGAAAAAATGGATTATTTTTGCTGCGATAGGGGTTCTGCTGTCTGGATGTAGCACCAAGTTTGTTTATAACAATATGGATTGGCTGTTCATCGAATACCTCGAAGATTATGTCGAACTCAACGATGAACAAGAGGAGCTAGTCAGTGACAAAATTATGTTGCTGAGTGAGTGGCACCGTAAAGAAGAGATTCCAAACTATATAGAGCATCTAGATGAACTTATCGATCTAGATCTGAGGGCATTTACAATCGAGGACTTAGAGCGTCAGGAGTCTAAGTTTCAAAGCCACAGTGATAGGTTGATACAGCGAGTTGCTCCTGAGTTATTTGAACTGGCACAACAGCTGACCGATTCGCAAGTCGAAGAGCTGATGAACAATATTCGAGTTAGGCACACCAAATACAAGAAGAAACATCAAAAGCTATCAGAGCGAGAATCAAGACGTAATTATGCAGAGAAAATTGCAGAGAATGTTGATGATTGGTTAGGTAGTGTGACAAAGGAGCAAAAGCAACTGATTAAGCTTTGGAGCCAAGAGTTATCGGTGACTTCCTTGGATTGGATTCAACACCAAACTAAAATGAGAGTTGAGATGAACTCTCTATTCATGAAGCGTTTTGATATTGCTCGCTTTGAACCACACTTCGAGCAACTGATGTTTGACCCTACAAGCTATTACGCCCCCCAGTTAGAACAAAAGATAGATCACAACAGAAAGGTAGCGAATCAATACTTAGTGCAGATGATCAATTCGGCGACCGACAAGCAGACAGAGCACTATCGTGAAGAGCTGCAAGATTGGAAGAGTATTGCGCTTGATATTCAATAAGGTTCGGCTTTAACGACTACTTTTGGTGAAAGTTTACTCAAGGAATCCAGTCAGTTACATTGTCAGTAACATTTATTGACGACGTTAGATTATGGAATGGATTCTACTATTTGTAGCAGGAGTGCTAGGCGGGGTATTAAATAGCGTCGCTGGTGGGGGTAGCTTTATTACTTTCCCGGCGTTGCTTTTTGTTGGAGTTCCTCCGATAGCGGCCAACGCAACTAACACGTTTGCTGCATGTGCCGGCTACATTAGCGGAGCGTATGGCTTTAGAAAAGATATTGTACAAAGCACGGCTTCTTTGATTTCTCTTGTGTGCTTGAGTCTTCTTGGCGGCGCTCTCGGTGCATTGTTGCTGCTCAGTGTGGATGAATCTCTTTTCTTAGAAGCGATTCCTTGGCTACTATTGTTCGCTACTCTGCTGTTTGTATTTGGTCAACATATCAACCGATTGTTTGCGCAGTTGGCATCTCGTTCGACAATTCATCCTTTTTGGGGCGTTGCTTCATTAGCACTGTGTTTAGTTTGTGTCTCTGCTTATGGCGGCTTTTTCAATGCTGGCTTGGGCGTCATTGTTCTGAGTTACTTAGTATTAGCGGGCTACAGTGACATTAATCAGATGAACGGCCTTAAACTTTTGGTCTCATCTTGCGTCTCTATTATAGCGATTGCAATATTTATAGTGGACGGGTCGATTGATTGGAGTAGAGGTATTGTGGTGATGCTCGGTACCCTTGCAGGGGGGTATGTGGCCGCTCGAATTTCGAGAAATATTCCTCAAATTTATATACGGGGCTTTGTCTCTACATCCAGCGCCTTTATGACGATATACTTTTTCTTTGACGTGTACTGACAACCCTAATATTTCGGTTATTCGCGCTTATGATAGAAGTCACATGACTAGATATTTTGAGGTAATTTTAGGTTAATTTTTGTCCGTTATTGCAATAATCATCTTGTGAAAACAAGTGTTTAACGCCACCCAATTTTCTTTGGTTAGGGGGAAATATGGACAGAAAACTCGGACGGGTTATGTCAAGCAGCAGAATGGTAACATTCATTGCTTTTTTGACCGCGACATTTGCTTGGATTTTGAGTATGCCTGCACTGTTTAGTATCTCTGTGCTTGCTCTGATTTTTGGTGCTGTGCTGTATTTCTATGATAAGCGCAAGAGCGAGGCTCAGCCCAAACGCGTTTGATTGATATTAAAAAACAGAGAGTACAAATGTACTCTCTGTGACATGATGAAATCTATAAACGCAATTAGAAGAAGCCTAATGGGTTCACATCGTAGCTGATCAGCAGGTTTTTGGTGTTTTGGTAGTGATCGAGCATCATCTTATGTGTTTCACGACCAATACCTGATTTTTTATAGCCGCCAAATGCCGCATGAGCTGGGTAAGCATGGTAGCAGTTAATCCAGATACGGCCTGCTTCAATTTTACGCCCCATACGATACGCAAGGTTAGCGTCACGCGTCCAAACACCTGCACCTAAGCCATACTCAGTGTCATTGGCGATCTCCAGTGCTTCTGCCTCGTCTTTAAACTTGGTAATCGCAATAACAGGTCCAAAAATCTCTTCTTGGAATATGCGCATCTTATTGTGACCCTCAAGCAAGGTCGGTTGCACATAGTAACCCGATGATAATCCATCATTTTGCTGTGCGATATTGCCACCAAAGACAACGTTCGCACCCTCTTGTCGACCGATTTCTAAGTAGCTTAAGATTTTATCAAACTGCTCTTGCGATGCTTGAGCGCCAACTTGGGTGTCAGTATCGAGCGGGTTGCCCTGCGCAATGGTTTTTGCTCGCTCGGCAACTTTAGCAACAAACTTATCATAGATAGATTCGTGCACTAATACGCGTGAAGGGCAGGTACACACTTCGCCTTGGTTGAAAAAGGCGAGTAGGGTGCCTTCAATACATTTCTCTAGATACTCGTCCTCATGCTCGAAGATGTCTGGGAAATAGATGTTAGGTGACTTACCACCAAGCTCAACGGTAGAAGGGATCAGGCTATCGGCAGCACACTTCAGAATATGATTCCCGACTTCTGTCGAGCCCGTAAATGCTAGCTTGGCAATTCTGTCACTCGTTGCGAGGGCTTGTCCTGCTTCACTGCCGAAGCCGTTGACGATATTGATCACGCCTGCTGGGATAAGGTCGCCAATTTTCTCCATCAACAGTAGGATAGATGTCGGAGTTTGTTCTGCGGGTTTAAGCACGACACAACAACCAGCCGCTAAAGCAGGAGCGAGCTTCCAAGCCGCCATGAGCATTGGGAAGTTCCAAGGGATGATTTGACCGACGACACCAATCGGCTCCGGAAAGTGGTAGCTAGCGGTGTTAGCATCAAGCTCAGCGGCGCTACCTTCTTGCGCACGAATACAGCCCGCAAAGTAACGGAAATGGTCAACGACAAGTGGTAGATCTGCTGCGAGTGTTTCTCGAACGGGCTTACCGTTTTCCCATGTCTCTGCCACAGCAAGTTCTTCGAGATGCTCTTCAATACGGTCGGCAATTTTTAGAAGGATATTCGAGCGTTCGGTCACACTGGTTGCCGCCCATGTCGCTCTGACATTATGTGCAGCGTCAAGAGCCAGTGATATATCGGCTTCGCCTGAACGAGCTACCTGACAATAGGATTGCCCATTAATTGGTGAGATATTAGAAAAATACTCCCCTCCAACAGGTTTTACCCACTCGCCACCAATGTAGTTATCGTAGTGTGATTTAAAAGTGACTACAGAGTCCGGGCTGCCTGGTTGTGCGTAAATCATAAATATATCCTTATACGTTTCTCGTTGATTGCAGAGCATTCTTGGTTGTTCTGCATTTTTGTTTCAAACGGAATAACGCAAATCACAGACCAGATGTTAAAAACTTGTTGTATTTTCTTTGTGGCGCTAGAGTAATCAAAGCTTGTGCCGTGTGCCTTTGTAACTGTCTGGACTGTTTGAATTGTTAATAAATTGTTCATGTGTTCCAAAATGACACACTGGGAATGTTCAAAAGTGGAACAGATATGGAAATACAAAGTTTTCAACAAGGCGATTGGTTAAGCTCTTCGTGGGATAGAAGCAGCAATGCTGGCTTGAGAGAAGTTAAAAAGCCGGAAGATATTGTGCTTAGTGGTGCAATACTGCAGCAGCGTTGCTATGAATCGAAGCCTGTCATTGACGCCGTCAAAGAGTGCGCCTTGCCATTGTTCAATCAGGTATTGGCTCGTAGCGATAGTCGATTAATTCTCACTGATGCAGAAGGTGTGATCCTCGCCAGTTGGGGGCAAGATAGATTTCGTGAGCGTTTGACCTCGATTGCGTTACGATCCGGGTCATGCTGGTTAGAGAGACTTAAAGGAACCAACGCGATTGGTACTGCGCTGCATGAGAAGCGTGCTGTGAGCGTGATAGGTGAGCAACATTATATTAAGCACCATCGATTTATCAGTTGTTCCGCGAGCCCTTTGTTTGGACCAACGGGAGAGCTAGTCGGGATTTTAGATATCACTAGTGAGCAAAGTAAACACGATGTGATGGTTCAGTTGTTAGTACAGAACATGGTGCAGCTAGTAGAGAATCGATTATTAACTCAAATCCCAGAAGGCGCGTTGCAGATCGATCTTGCATTAGATTCTTCCGTTTTGTCTACGGGGTGGCAGGGAATTATTATCGCCAATGAAGGCGGGAAGGTCGTTGCACACAACCAGTTGGCCTCTCAGTTTATCCCTCATTCTGGTTTAGTTGGACTGTCCGTCGATGACGTGATCAAGCACGCCAAGCACGGAGAAGGCTTTATCTTCAAAACTCACGCATTGACTGGCAAGCCGTATAGCAAAAAAGTTGTGAGTAGTTCATGTGATCTGCATTTTGGCGATCACTCTATTGAGCAAGCATGGCAACAAGCTAATCGTGTGGTAGGTAAGGACATAAGTTTACTTATCCTCGGTGAAACAGGGGTCGGTAAGGGCGAGTTTGTTAAGGCGCTTCATCAAAACAGCGATCGTAAAAAGCAACCGCTAGTGACGGTTAATTGTGGTGCTTTGCCGAAAGATTTATTGGAATCAGAGCTCTTTGGTTATGCTCCGGGGGCCTTTACTGGCGCGAATAGTAAAGGGTATTTGGGCAGAATTCGCCAAGCAGATAAAGGTATTCTCTTTTTAGATGAGATTGGCGAAATGCCTCTTGAAGCTCAATGTCGCCTTCTTACTGTGCTGCAAGATAAAACCGTGATGCCTGTGGGTTCAACACAAACCCATCAAGTGGATATCCAGATTATTGCTGCCACTCATCAAGATTTAGCCAGCTTGGTGAAGCAAGGTCAGTTCCGTGAAGATCTCTACTATCGCTTAAATGGTCTGGTGATTAAACTGCCAGCACTGCGAGAGCGCCAAGATAAGCAAGCACTGTTTGCTGCGATTCATCAGAAGCATGGTGAGGAATCTCAGGTTCTTTCTACGGCGCTGCTCAATAGATTCGTTGAACACTCGTGGCCGGGTAATTTAAGAGAGCTCGATAACTTACTTAAAGTCGCTTCACTTATCGCTGGAGATGAGCCTGAGTTAAAGCTGGACCATATCCCAGAACACTTACTTGAGCCGCTGTTACGTCAAAGTATTGCTGACTCCGACTCTGTGGAGCCGACTCGGGATTTAAGAACGGCGGTCAATAGCACCTTAATGGATGTGTACCGAGAGCATGATGGCAATATCAGTAAAGTTTCTCGAGTACTCGGGGTGAGCCGAAATACGATATATAGAAAACTGAAAAAGCTTGGCATTTTGGGATAGGGTAGACTGAAAAAGTAAAGGAGTGCGATGCACTCCTTCATTTATTGAAACCTAGCCGATTAGTGCGCCTTGTTGCTGCGCCTGTTTTACTAAAGCCTGACGTTGAGTTTCCTTTTCTGTTACCACTTTATTGTCCTTTGAAGTGTTGTGTTCCTCAGCTTGTGGAACGAATACAAAGTACTTATTAATAGTCATCTCAAGAACCTCAATTAAGATTATTTAACCATCCAGGTTAGTTGTGTCACCGATTTCCGCCACAGGTGTGTACGGTTCCTTGTTTAGGTTTCAAAAAATAGAGGATGCTTATAAACTAAGCATCCTCCATATGCAACTTAATTATAGGATGAGTTAAGGGTATTACAAAATACCGTACTCATCCGTTTAAGTGTTTTCTTACACGTCGTAAGTCGTAGACGCTGTATCGCCGCCTGTACCAGTCCAGTTCGTGTGGAAGAATTCACCACGTGGACGGTCAGTACGCTCATAAGTGTGAGCACCGAAGTAGTCACGTTGAGCTTGCAGCAGGTTAGCTGGTAGGCGAGCAGTTGTGTAGCCATCTAGGAATGACAGTGCCGAGATAGTACAAGGCATTGGGATACCTGACTCTAGCGATTTAGCCGCCACTTTACGCCACGCTACTAGGCTGTTTTGTAGAATGCCTTTGAAGTAGTCATCTGAACCTAGGAATGCGATGTCTGGGTTCGCTTCGTACGCATCACGGATGTTACCTAGGAATGCGCTGCGGATGATACAGCCACCACGCCACATTAGCGCAACGTTACCGTAGTTTAGGTCCCAGCCGTTTTCGTTTGATGCTTCGCGCATTAGCATGAAGCCTTGAGCGTAAGAGATGATCTTAGAAGCTAGTAGAGCTTGACGAAGTGCATCAACCCACTCTTGCTTGTCGCCTTCAACTGGTGTGATTGTCTTGCCGAATAGAGACTCAGCTTCAACACGCTGGTCTTTAAGCGCTGATAGACAACGAGAGAATACCGACTCAGAGATAAGCGTTAGTGGAATACCTAGGTCTAGTGCGTTAATACCTGTCCATTTACCTGTGCCTTTTTGGCCAGCAGTGTCTAGGATTTTCTCTACTAGTGGCTCGCCATCTTCATCTTTGTAGCCAAGGATGTCAGCAGTGATCTCTACTAGGTAGCTGTCTAGTTCAGTCTTGTTCCAGTCAGCGAATACTGCTTGCATCTCGTCTGCAGACATACCTAGACCATCTTTCATGAACTGGTAAGCTTCTGTGATCAGCTGCATGTCACCGTATTCGATGCCGTTGTGTACCATTTTAACGAAGTGACCAGCACCATCGTTACCAACCCAGTCACAACATGGCTCGCCAGCGTCAGTTTTTGCAGAGATGCCTTGGAAGATAGGCTTAACCGCTTCCCAAGCTTCAGCAGAGCCACCAGGCATGATTGAAGGGCCGAAACGAGCGCCTTCTTCACCACCAGATACGCCAGTACCAATGAAGTGAATGCCTTTCTCACGTAGTGCAGCAACGCGACGGTTAGTGTCAGGGTAGTTAGTGTTACCACCATCGATGATGATGTCACCTTTATCTAGAAGTGGCGTTAGTGCTTCGATGAATTTATCAACAACTTCACCAGCACGAACCATTAGCATCACTTTACGTGGCGCTTCTAGCTTCTCAACCAGTTCTTCTAGAGAGTAAGCACCGACGATGTTTGTACCTTTCGCTGGGCCTTCTAGAAACTCGTCTACTTTCGCAGCAGTACGGTTGTGAGCAACCACTTTAAAACCGTGATCGTTCATGTTTAGGATAAGGTTTTGACCCATTACTGCTAGGCCAATTACACCGATATCACCTTTCATTGTTTCTCTCCAATTTTCTAAATGGACGCTCGCATTACGCGATTTTTGCTGCTGCGTCTGAATCTAAGTACCACTCCGTTTCACCAGTTGTAGACTGGATTTTTGCTGCCGGATAAGGCAGGTCGCTAGCTGGAGTAGTATGAATTTCGTTTACGATTTCTACCTTGCCCGCACCAAGTACGAGGTAGCTGATTCGTTTTGCGGCTTCTAATACTTTTGCTGTTTTAGAAACGCGGATTTGGCCTGATTCAGGATGAGTGGCTAGTACAGATAGGTTCTCATCTTGATAGTCGGTTTGACCTGGGAATAGCGATGCTGTGTGGCCATCTGCGCCAACACCTAGCAGGATCCAGTCGAATACTGGTGTGCCATTTTCACAAGGGATCACTGCTGCCATTTCTTCTGCGAAGCGTTTCGCTTCAACTGCTGGCTCATCTTCACCACGAATACGGTGAATGTTCTCTGCTGGCAGGTTCACTTGGCTGAACAGTAGTGCATTTGCTTCACCGTAGTTGCTCTCTGCATCATCAGGTGCCACACAGCGCTCGTCACCCCACCAGAAGTGTAGGTTGTTCCACTGAATGCCTTCTGCGTATGGTGCCTTCGCAAGTAGCTTAAACAGCATCTTAGGTGTGCTACCGCCAGACAGTGAGATATGCACAGGGCGTTTAAGCTCGCTGAACGCTTTCATATCATTTGCTAGGCTTTCAACAACCTGCTCAGCGGTTTGGAAAATCTTATGATTGATCATAATTCGCAGTAATCCGTATCTGTTAGGTTTTTACAAGGGAATCGCCATGCGCGGTTATCACGCTCAAGAAGGTCATTCGCTTCTTTAGGTCCCCAGGTGCCACAAGCGTAGCCAAATAGCGCTTGAGGATCTTGTTTGAAATCGAGAATAGGTTGAACGTATTTCCAACACGCTTCTACGGCATCACTGCGAGCAAAGAGTGTCGCGTCGCCATTAAGGGCATCAAGAAGCAGACGCTCGTATGCCGTCAGCATTTGAGTCTCTTGCAATGACGCGTAATGGAAGTTCATTTTCACTTCTTTTGCAACAAAACCTGCTCCTGGCTCTTTTAGGCCAAAGCTCATCTGAATGCCTTCGTCTGGCTGAATTCGAATGATTAACTTGTTTTCTGGTGCATTTTGCCCAAAAACAGGGTGAGGCGTTTGTTTGAAGTGAATGACGACTTCTGTCACGCGAGTCGGTAAACGCTTACCAGTACGCACATAGAATGGAACACCATTCCAACGCCAGTTATTGATGTACGCTTTTAAGCCAACGTATGTTTCTGTACGTGAATCTTCGGCAACGCCGTGTTCATCACGGTAGCTAGGAAGAAACTCGCCACGAACGTCAGATTCTGTGTATTGGCCTAGCACAAGGTTATTGCGTAGGTCATCTTCTTCAAGCGGCTTAAGGCACTGAAGTACTTTTACCACTTCGTCACGCATTGAATCAGCGTTGATTTGCGCAGGTGGCTCCATACCAACCATCGCAAGAACTTGCAGTAGGTGGTTTTGGAACATGTCTCGAACCGCGCCAGAACCATCGTAGTAACCACCGCGCTCTTCAACACCAAGGAATTCAGCCCCAGTGATTTCAACGTAATCGATGAAGTTGCGGTTCCAAAGTGGTTCGAACATCGCGTTTGAGAAGCGGAAAACCAATAAGTTTTGAACCGTCTCTTTACCCAAATAGTGGTCGATGCGGTAGATTTGGTGTTCTTGGAAGTGCTCGTGGATTTCTTTATCCAATGTGCGTGCGGACGCCAAATCGTAACCAAACGGCTTTTCAATGATCAGTCGTTTCCAGCCATCGTCTTCATTATTCAGGCCGTGTGCTGCAAGGCTTGCAGGAATCACGCTGTAAAGGCTTGGTGGTGTTGCAAGGTAGAATAGGGTATTGCGTTGTTCGAATTGATACTGGTCAGCAAGTTGATCGAGACGAGCGGTAAGCTTGCTGTAATCTGCGGTATCAGAGGTGTTGATGGCTTGGTAATGCAGATGATTAATAAAAGCATCTAATGTTGCTGGCTCAGTCTTCTCCATTTCTTGAAGAGAGCGCTTAAGCTTTTCACGGTAAGACTCATCGCTGTATTCTGTGCGACTTACACCAAGAATGGCAAAGTTTTGCGGAAGCTGCTTGTTTGAGTAAAGGTGATATAAAGCTGGGATCAACTTACGGTACGTTAAGTCGCCCGAAGCACCAAAAATAACGATGCTGCTGTTTTCTGGTATTACCATCATCTTCCCTTAAAAACGAGGTAGTTATTCTGTGCCCGCTAAGAGGCCGCTTATGTGCTGCCAAACCTATCAGTGACACCACCATATTTATAATCGATACTACCTATAGCTTTGATAGGTAAAACCAAAAATAGATAAATGGGTGCAAACCGAGTGCAACCATACACATACAGGTTCAGAGATAAATCTCTATTCGGCAGCGTATTGTCTATGAGTCTTTGACATACATCAACCTTTGCTGAAGCAATCGATTAAATAATGACTTGTTTTTGGCTAAGTTTTTGATTTTCAACGTAAGGTGAAATGTTGGTTTAATGTTACCAAATGGAGCTTTTGCACTAATGATGGTTTGACGCCGAGTCTTAGAATCTTGCTTTAATATACTCTTTCATTTTATAGATGTGGGCTTCACGGTCATAGTGGGTTATCTGTTCCTCGCTTAAAAACTGTTCCGCGTAGCTTTGATCTAATTCTTGTTCTAAAAATAGCAGGTAGAGTTTAGGGTCGATATGCCCAGTGACGGCCATGTCGGTCATTATTTCGATGGATTCAGACAGTGTCTTCGCTTTCTTATAGGGGCGATCGCTAGAGGTTAATGCTTCAAATACATCAGCGATGGCCATCACTCGCGCGGGAATGGACAATTCATGTTCTGCTAGACCTTTAGGATAACCTTGTCCATCCATTCGCTCGTGGTGGCCGCAGGCTATTTCTGGCACTTCTTTCAAATGTTCGGGGTAGGGAAGTCTGTTGAGCATGGTTATGGTTTGGATAATGTGGTCGTTGATGATGAAACGCTCTTCATCATTCAAGGTTCCACGTTGAATGGATAGGTTATACAGCTCACCGCGATTGTACTTTAGCTCTCCAGGTGATAAGACAAAATCCTCTTGCCAAACATCTTTAGGGTTGACGCCTTGAGGCCAATGAATTTTATGCACGGCTTTGTCACACAGTAAGTTTTCCATAACAGGTAGGCTCGGGGACGGTTCTGCACGCGTTTTTTCTACCCAAGAGACTCCTAGCTGATCGTCTAGCGTTCGCTTCCATTGCTGTTGGCTTATGGTGTGTAATCTGTCGATGGCTGCTTGATTCATGAGTTCGCTACCAATGTTACACTCAGCGACAAAGGCAAAGTCATCGTCTAATTGGTGTTGTTTGCTCGCGAGCTCTTGCTTGAGTGTTTCTCGGTCTTTTTCCCCACTCGCTAACTGTTGCCAGTAATTAATCTCAGCTTGGGCTTTTAATAACTCGAAGCGCATTCGAACTTCATGAATACGGTCGTAAATTGTTTCTAATTTGGTCGCTTTATCGATTACATACTCAGGGGTAGTCACTTTGCCGCAGTCATGCAACCAAGATGCGAGGTGGAGCGCCTCTCGCTCTGCATCATTCATAGTAAAGGTGGCAAAGTGGATCTTGTCTTTGTCAGCAGCTTCAGTGAGCATTTTGGAGAGTGCAGGTACGCGCTGGCAATGGCTACCGGTGTAAGGGGATTTGGTATCAATGGCGGATGCAATCAGTTCGACAAACGCGTTTAGCATCTCTTTTTGTTGTCGAATCTTGTCGATGTTTTCTTTCGCAAGTTCTGCAAAGCTCAAAAGTTCTTTTAAGAAAGCGTGTTTGTCACTTTGCTCTTGAGTAATGGCTCGCTCATATCCGAGTAATAAAATTCCAACTAATTCACTACTTCGGTTAAGCAGTGGAAACAAGTAAATGTCTGAGTTGTAAAGGGTGTCTTTATAATTGGCGACGCTGTTGTCTTCACGATTGAAATGCAACACTTCACCTTGAGCTAAGTCTTTTTGAATCCATGCTGTTGATTGTAGAAATTCATTGATATCAATTTTAAACGGAATGATGGCGTGGTTGGCGGCGGTTTCATATTCGCCATCCGCAGAGTCCTTGGTATAGAGAACGATGGTTTCTGCTCGAGTGACCAAATAGCTCTGATGAGTCACGGTTTTTGCCAACACATTGAAGTCTTGGTTACTGGCTGTCTCACGTAGCAAACGAAGTAAATCGTGCAACGTATGTTCCATTAATTCAATTGAGGTCGTGAGATTGGCGACTTCTTTTATGACGCTTCGAGAATAACGAGTCTTCTTGAAATCAAAACGAGCAATACTATCGGTTTGCTGCATGAGCGCTTGAAGAGGGTTTGCCAGTCGTTTGGCGACGAACCACACCACTAGGAAACTCACGGCTAATAATGAGAAGGCGACTTGGACTTGCTTATTTCGCATACTGAGCAGGTTTTGCAATAAATCTTCTTGTGGTGTTGCTTCGGCGAGAAGAATGCGCGTGTGTTTGTTTAGGCTCACCGGCGTTAAAGTGATGGACCAATTTGTATTATCTTGGGATGCCTGTTCATACAAGATTTGACTGGATACACGGTCCAAGACAGATGCAAAAATACTCCCCTCGAGTTTATCCCTTACAGCGCTGATATCATCATCAAGTTTGATCTCTGATTGATGCTGCGCTAATACATGGAACTGATTGTCAAACAGTATCAGGCGACTAGAGTCCGAGTAACCAAGTTGACTGATTTGTTCTGAGAGGGAGTTTAGGGTGAAGTCCGCGCCAACCACGGAATTCCCGTTTGGGGTTCTTCGAGCTAGGGTAATGCCGTTGGTTTTTAAAAAGTAAAAGAAGTAAGGGTTGGTTAAGCGTATCTCGCCATCTTTGTCAGCGTTTTTAAACCAAGGCCTCGTCCGGGGGTCAAACTTATTATCTCGTGTTGTTTTTTGCTTGAGCAGCTTGTAACTCCCATCTAGAAAGTAGAAAGCATTGGTGCCACTGACTTTGGTTCGATTGACCATTAAGGTTGCTTTAGGTGGCGCACCAAATTGTTCTCGAACACTATTTGAACGGAGTGCTCTAAAGAGTGTTAAGTCGCCTTTTTCATTCGCATAGTAGAGCGCAACAAGACCAGGATTTCGTTCAAATATCAGATTGAGTGAGGTAAGAAATCGAGTATCTTTATAAGGGTTAATGTTCTTTTCAACTATTCGGCTTAATGCCATAAAATCTAGCGTCGTAAAGATGGGGCCTGTTTTCAATTGAAAGGTTGATTCCAGTTGACGACTGTTTTCCCTGCTTAATTCTTTGGCACTACCAGAAAGCAATTCTTGTGCATGTTGGTAGCTGATCGCAATTAAGACAGCTCCGACTAAAGTAGTCAGAATCAAAAATAAACTCGTGATGTGAATACTGAGCGAATAGCGGCGTTTTCTCATGTTCCACCTTTTATTATTAACTTAATAAGTATTAGCTAAATAATGAGAAATCCCCAAATTCTAACTTGTTCTGTTTTTCATCAACTTGTCATGTGTTTATACAAGCATCGATAAACAAAGGCTGATAACATAATCTGCCAATGCTAATTAGACCGTTGTGACTATGAAACTTGTTATTGATACCCACACTCACACCTACGCGAGTGGACATGCTTACAGCACCTTGATAGAGAATGCTCGCTTAGCAAAAGAAAATGGATTAGAGATGCTGTGCACGACAGACCATGCTGAGTCGATGCCGGGTGCGCCGCACTATTGGTTTTTCTCTAATCAGCGTGTATTGCCACGATTCCTTGAAGGGGTAGCGGTAATACGTGGCGTGGAGTCCAATATTCTAAATATTGAGGGGGAGGTTGATATTCATCCAACAACGGATCGAAATTTAGATTGGGTTATCGCTAGCTTTCATGAACCCGTTTTTAGGCCAGCCAACAAAGAAACGCATACTCAAGCGCTGATTAATGTGATTGAAGGTGGACGAGTCGATGCACTAGGTCACCTCGGCAACCCGAATTTCGACTTTGATTTTGAAGTGGTATTAGCGGAAGCGAAAAAGCAAAACGTTGCGATTGAGATCAATAACACCACGCTGAGAGGCAATAGCCGAGTCGGTAGTGTTGAGCGTTGCTATGAGATAGCAAAAGTCGGTAAAGCGCTTGGCGTCTATTTTACGACGGGGAGTGATGCACACTTCTGTCACGATGTGGGCAATTTAGACCTAGTATCTAAGCTCTTGGATGAGGTTGGTATTGCCTCAGAAAAGGTAATTACTCATTCATCTCGTCAGTTTCTCGACTTTTTAGCCCTGCGAGGAAGAGCTCCAATCGCCGAGTACGACCATTTATAAATCGAAACAAATTTGGGATTCAGTGTATCAACAAATTAAGTACACTCTGCCCTTGTTATTAAATCAATAAGTAAAACAAAATGAAAAAGTTACTCCCTATTTTCGCAATTGTAATGTCAGCTCAAACTTTTGCCTCTGATTTTGATTTGAAAGCGGCAATGAAGCAGATGAAGGTGGAATTCAAGCAAGCAGCTGAGGCAACGGAAGTTGACACAATGAAAACCGCTGTTGGCAATTTATCTGAACTGGTTGAACAGGCAAAGCGTGGCGATTACCCACCAGAAAAATTTGATACGTATTTTGAAGGCTTTAGTAAACTTTCGGTGGCACTTGACTCTGTTGAGAGCAAGCTAGAAAGTGGTCAACTAGAAGCGGCAAAAGCAGAACTAAAAGTGGTTGATGATCTGCGTGTTGAGTATCACGACAAACGTAATCCAAGCATCTGGAGCAAGTTGTTCGGCTAGGGAGAGTTTTAGCCCTTCTATCTATTAATTGGTTTTATAAAAAGTTTGATGATAGTTGAGTTTTAAGACTTAAATTGCGGTATTTGTTACTGTTTCGTTATATATTTGCGCTCAACTAATAGAGAGTGACAATGTTACGTACAGTCAGCTTTAACCGAACCATGCTATTCGCAAGTGCCCTTAGTTGGGTGCTTGTCACTTTGATGCCTGTAATTAATGCTCATGGTTCGAATGCTGGTGTTTGGGCAACCCTATGTACAGTAAACGGCTTTGAACTTGTTCAAGTCGAAGAGGGGAAAGCTGAGACTCAACACAGTAAACCTTGTCCATTCAGTCACTTTTCTAGTTTTCACCAAGATTCACTTCCAACCCCACTCTATGTCGCAAGACAATCGATCGCGCCGTTTGAAGCGTACACTTTTTTGGCTCTAAGTGCTCGTTATCAACTGGCGATTCCTCGCGCTCCTCCAATCACATCGTTTTCCTAAATAATTTTAAAAAAAGTAAATCTATTCTAATAAGTAAAGTTCAGGCTGCTCAGCGACTTCCCGCGTTTGATTGATTCGGGGGAGGCTCTGTTGCGCCTAAAAAGGAAAATATTATGTTGGGTAGTCAAATTAAGACTTCGCCTAAAGGACAAGCACGTCCGTCTATTGAACAAACCTCTCAAAAGCAACAAACAGCGAAAGTGCGTTATTTTCTGACTTGGCGTTGGCACTTTTACGCGGGTCTATTCGTCGTTCCTTTTATGATTATGCTTAGCCTCACGGGAATCGTGATGCTATTTGATGATGAAATTGAGATAGCACGATACGAGCAAATATTATCTATTGCAGCGCAAGATTCAGCGAAGCCTGTCTCACAGCAAATTACCGCGGTAAAAGAAGCCTATCCATTTGCATCTGTCACCCAGTTTGTGGCTTCTAATCAGGCTGATGTCGCCAACCGTGTCAGTATTCGATATGAAGATGGACGCTCGCTATTCATTACGGTTAATCCATACACCGCAACTGTTCTTGGGGAAATAGATCGCAGCGATAGTTGGTATCAACTGGCAAACGATATTCATGGAACGCTTCTTATTGGTCAGTGGGGAGATTATTTGATTGAAGTTGCTATCAGCCTTAGTGTTCTGTTGTTGGTTTCCGGTATCTACATGTGGCTTCCTACTGATAATGCGAGTAAAGCGGGCTTTATGAAGATTCGTGTTTCTTCTGGTACTCGTATTCTAGTGCGTGATATCCACACCAATTTAGGCGGAGTACTCTCTGTGGTTTTGCTTTTGTTCATTCTATCTGGTTTAGCGTGGGCTGGTGTATGGGGTGCGAAAATGGTTCAGGGTTGGAATACTTTTCCGACTTACTACACATGGGGTGAAAAGCCCAAATCTGATTTGACCCATGCAAGCTTGAATCATGGTAGCGAGGAAGAGTTACCTTGGAACTTAGAATTAGCGGCCTTGCCAGAGTCAAAAGTACTCGCTGAAGCAGAGGATCATTCAGGACATCATGGTGAAGAATCCTTCGAGCAGCACAACCTTAAAACATATCCGCTTGATGATGTAATCGAGAAAGCGAAGCTGATGGGATTCACTCAGTTTAAAGTCTTTATGCCTCGCTCTGACACTGGTGTGTATACCGTAGCGGCTAACTCAATGGCAGGTGATGTGATTGACCCACGAGATGACAGAACGACGCATTTTGATCAGTACTCGGGAGAAGTGTTGGTGGATGTCACGTGGCAAGATTACAGTGTCGTGGCCAAATTGATGGCCGCTGGCGTTTCGCTGCATCAAGGCGATGTCAGTATCGTGAATAAGCTACTCAATGTCTTTTTCTGTTTGGCGTTCATTATTATTTCAATAACAGGTGTGGTGATGTGGTGGGTACGACGTCCAAAAGGGCGAGCGACACTAGGCGTACCTGCGAGATTTGAGCAAGAGAAAATCTGGCGATCTGGCCTTGTAACTGTATTGGTGGTTGGACTCTGCTTCCCTCTAGCAGGTGCCACTATTGCAGGGGTTGCATTACTTGATTGGCTTATTGTGCGCAGATCTGAACGTTTACAAGCGTATTTAGCTTAGTGATTAATTGGCCCTCACAACGAGGGCCTCTTTATTTGGCCAGTTTATAGGTGAGTTTTTCACTGACGTAATCAATAAAGGCTCTGAGCCTTGCTGGCATATATTTGGTTTGTGGGTATTGCATAGCAACGGCGCCATGGTAGTTACTTTTAATAGTCCAATCGGATAATACCTGGACCACTTCACCCTTGGCTAAGGCTTCAGCTATCACAAAGTCATGGAAAATCCCGATACCGAGCGCATTCTTGACCCCAGTTAGACGCATTTGAGATTGGTTGACTGCGTATCGACCTGTGACTGGAATCGAGTGGTATTCATCATCTTTAAAGAAATCCCAGATATGGTCACGATCATTTTCGGCTAAGTAGAGACAGTCGTGAGATTCAAGATCGCTTGGGTGCTCAGGTGTACCGCGATGTTTTAGATACTCTGGGCTCGCACATAAGACTAAGTTTGTGCTGCCGATCTCTTTCAATACGAGGTTTTCATCTGGCTTGTCGGTGAGCTTAAACGCCACATCAATGTTGTCACGAATTAAATCAATCTCTCCATCTGCTGCGCGAAGCTTGAGCTGAATATCCGGGTATTTTTTTAAAAACGGTACAACAAAGGGTTGCAGCACTGAGTTTAGAAATGCTTCTGGTGCCGCCACCGTCAGCGCACCTCGCATTTCAGTATGATCGGATGTTGATAGCTCTACCGCTTGCTTAGCGGCGTTGACCATGATGATCGCTTGGTCGTACACCTGTTGGCCAGATTGAGTAATGATGAGCTTGCGAGTAGTACGCTCAAACAATTTCACAGATAGCGATGATTCTAAGCGCGTGACCATTTTACTTAACGCAGAGGGGGTGACATCTAACTTTTTCGCAGCCGCTGTAAAACTGCCTTCTTCGACGATCAGAATGAAGCTCGCAAGGTCTGGCAGTAGGGCAATGAGCTTAGTGTTATTCATAAATTTTCACATGTTAAAATGTTTATAAATAAGGTTTTTTTGAGACCAGGATCGAGTTATATCACGGTTTCGTACTGTATGTTTACGGCCAATACACTAATAGGAGAAAGCGCTATGCAGCAGGCTGTTTACCTACTCGACCTTTGGGCAATGCTCGAAAATATCTTGCTTGTTGCCTTGGGTATCTTTCTACTTTCTGGTCTAACAATCGTGTTTGACGGACGATAGTAGAACTTATTTGTGCCTCAGGTTCAATAATGTTTTTCCACCTGATGGGATAATGGAAGTCCCTTGCTTCGATTACACTTAAGCAATCAGATGAGAGCGGAAACTACTCTCAACACAATAACGAGCAATTGCTTAAGATAATAATTAGGAAGGAATGAAATGACTTCTGCATTCTACGAACAGATTCAAAATCAAATTGAAGAAGTAAAGTCTGAAGGTCTTTACAAATCAGAGCGCGTCATCACTTCACAGCAACAAGCTGCTGTGAAAATCTCAACTGGTGAAGAAGTACTTAACTTCTGTGCAAATAACTATCTTGGTCTTGCAAACCACCCAGAACTTATCGAAGCGGGTAAGTCGGGCATGGATCAGCACGGCTTTGGTATGGCATCTGTTCGTTTTATTTGTGGTACTCAAGACATCCATAAAGAGCTTGAGCAAAAACTTTCTACATTCTTAGGTAAAGAAGATACGATTCTTTACACCTCTTGTTTTGATGCTAACGCTGGTCTATTTGAAACAATCTTAGGCAAAGAAGATGCAATCATCTCTGACGCACTAAACCACGCTTCAATCATCGACGGTGTTCGTCTATGTAAAGCAATGCGCTTCCGTTACTCGAACAACAACATGAAAGAGCTTGAGCAGCAACTTATTGCAGCAAAAGAAGCAGGTGCTCGCCATATTCTTATCGTGACTGACGGTGTGTTCTCAATGGACGGCGTAGTTGCAAACCTTCCTGCTATCTGTGATCTTGCAGATAAGTACGGCGCGTTGACTATGGTTGATGATTCTCACGCAGTTGGCTTCATGGGTGAAAACGGGGCAGGTACTCACGAGTTCCATAACGTTGTAGACCGTATAGATATCATCACGGGCACACTTGGTAAAGCAATGGGCGGCGCATCAGGCGGTTACACCTCTGGTAAAGCAGAAGTGATTGACTGGTTACGTCAGCGTTCTCGCCCATACCTGTTCTCTAACTCTGTTGCTCCTGCAATTGTGAACGCATCTATCCGTGTTCTTGATCTCCTTAAAGAAAGCGGTGAACTACGTACTCGTCTATGGGAAAACGCAGCGCACTTCCGCACTCGTATGGAAGCTGCTGGTTTTACAATGGGCGGCGCTGATCACGCGATCATTCCAATCATGCTGGGTGATGCAAAAGTAGCGGCAGAATTTGCTGAACGCGCTCTTGAAAAAGGCATCTACGTGGTTGGTTTCTCATTCCCAGTAGTACCAAAAGGCCAAGCTCGTATTCGTACACAAATGTCAGCAGCGCACTCTCGTGAGCAGCTAGATCGCGCTATCGATGCTTTCATCGAAGTGGGTCGTGACATGGAGATCATTAAGTAATGAAAATCAAAGCACTATCAAAATTAAAGCCTGAAGAAGGCATCTGGATGACTCAAGTGGACAAGCCTGAAGTTGGCCACAATGATATCCTAATCAAGATTAAGAAAACCGCTATCTGTGGTACAGACGTTCACATCTACAACTGGGATGAATGGTCACAAAAGACAATTCCAGTCCCTATGGTTGTTGGCCATGAATATGTAGGTGAAGTGGTTGCTATTGGCCAAGAAGTTCGCGGCTTTGAAATTGGTGATCGCGTATCTGGCGAAGGCCACATCACTTGTGGTCACTGCCGTAACTGTCGTGGTGGCCGTACTCACCTATGTCGTAACACGATTGGTGTGGGCGTAAACCGTGAAGGTGCGTTTGCAGAATACCTAGTGATCCCTGCGTTCAACGCGTTTAAGATTCCTGAAGGCATTTCTGATGACCTTGCATCCATCTTTGACCCGTTTGGTAACGCAGTACACACGGCGCTTTCTTTCGACCTAGTCGGTGAAGACGTGCTGATCACAGGCGCAGGTCCAATTGGTATCATGGCTGCTGCGGTTGCAAAACACGTTGGTGCACGTCACGTTGTTATTACTGACGTGAACGAATACCGTCTAGAGCTTGCTCGTAAGATGGGTGTAACGCGCGCAGTTAACGTTGCTGAGCAAAAGCTTGAAGACGTAATGTCTGAGCTAGGCATGACAGAAGGCTTCGATGTAGGTCTAGAAATGTCTGGTAACCCATCAGCATTCAACTCAATGCTAACGACAATGAACCACGGTGGTCGCATTGCTCTGCTAGGTATTCCACCATCAGATATGGGTATTGATTGGAACCAAGTTATCTTCAAAGGCTTGGTTATCAAAGGCATCTATGGCCGCGAAATGTTTGAAACTTGGTACAAGATGGCTTCACTGATCCAATCAGGCCTAGATCTAACGCCAATCATCACTCATCACTTTAAGGTTGATGACTTCCAAGCAGGCTTCGACGCTATGCGTAGCGGGCTTTCTGGCAAAGTTATCCTTGATTGGGAATAACAGAATTTAGTTTTTAATTAGCAAAAGGCGACAGGTTTAACTGTCGCCTTTCTTGTGTTTGGAATGATGTAAATACTCTTCCTTTAACGAGAAACTAAGTCACCAATCTCTCATCAAACGGAAAGTGAATCACTTCCACAATATTTGCTTTCGTAGCGGCGGGATGGCTTGAATTAAATAGGTAGTTGGTAGATTCAGGGAGAATTGCACTCGGGACTTTGGCAAGTAAGGTGTGGCCATCTTTCAGCCATTCGTTTCCAATAGCTTGCGTGGTTCTTTCGTTCTTTGTCCAATTACTTTTTAACTTGGGTAAGTAGCTTTGAGCCAGTTCATTATCGTCGATTTCAACTTTGAGCAGTTTGAATCGGTCAGGCAAATCTTCTAGATCGATATCTAAGCCAGCTAAAACCTCAAGTAGTGCGAGTGCAGGGTGTTCTGCAAGATAGACGATAAGGTGGCCTTGAGAATGCCACCTTCCACTTGCTTTAAGTCCGCCAATACCTTTTAAATCTTCAAAATCTGATATTCGCCAAAGTATCGCCATTAGAAATATCCAGATTCGATTCTCAAGAGCAATTGTTCGACAATGTTGCCACCAAACTCATCTTGCATGGCTTCTTTTGGAGTTCGCCCATCAAGTTTTTTCTTAGGTTTACTTAGCCAGTTATTCGCTTTTTGCTCGTTGCCAAACACAGCAACTGCTTGAGCGGTTAATCGAGCTGCGCGAATGACTTTTGCGCTTTCATCTCGAGTCAGTTTTTCGGATTTGCTGACACGATGCGATAAGGTTCGGCTAGGGATCACCCAGTTCAGTTCTTGTTTCTTAAATCCGTGTTCAATCAACGTATTTATTACTGACGGGTCGACACCATCACGCACTAGATTTGAAAGGTCTAGTTCATTGTCTATAGACCAGCCAAACCAAGTATTTAAGTTTGCATTCGCTGCAGTTTCGATTGTGGTAGACATAGTGAGTCACCTCTTAGGCAATATGCCATTATTTTAGCGCATTTTGCTAATTGGTCAAATTTACGCCCAGACACTCGTCAAAAGAAGGGGATTTTTGCTCAATATTGCTTTGTAGCACGCATTTACTTATTGAGAATCAGCGCGATTGCAATTCCTTTGAACATGGTTCGAAAGTTAGTATGAAAACAAAGATTACTCTCTACTTTAAGACAGTTATGTCGACTTATGATGTCTAGGACACCGTTGGCGATATAAGGAAAGAGAAATGAAAAAATCAATTTTAGCATTAGGTCTTTGTACTGTGTTTGCAGCGTCAGCGCAGGCGGCGAACTGGGGATATGAAGGCGAACATGGACCTGAACACTGGGGAGAGTTTGCTTCTGAATGTGCAAATGGTAAAAACCAAAGTCCAGTGAATATTGAGTCGGCTACCGACGCTGATTTGAAAGATCTGCAATTTGATTACCAAGGCAAAGTGATTTCGTTACTAAACAATGGTCACACTTTGCAAACCAGTTTAGAGGGAAGCAATACATTAAAAGTGGATGGTAAAGCGTTTCAACTGAAACAGTTCCACTTCCATACGCCTTCTGAAAACCATGTTGATGGCAAAGAGTACCCGTTAGAAGCGCATTTCGTTCATGCGGATGAGCAGGGCAATTTGGCCGTTGTTGCGGTATTTTTTAAACTTGGTGAGTCGAATTCAACGTTAGCTAAACTACTACAAAACATACCGAGCAAAGATCAAAATATTGCGATTAAAGTGCCGTTTGATGCGAACGCTCTAATTCCAAGGGACAAAGAGTATTACCGCTTTAGTGGATCGTTGACTACTCCACCATGCTCTGAAGGGGTTCGTTGGTTAGTGTTTAAAGATGTACAGAGCATCTCGCCGGAACAAGTAAAACAATTCGCCAACGTGATGGGAGAGAACAACCGTCCAATTCAAGCCTTAAATGCACGCGTTATTCTCGAAAATCAGTAGCTCGCTATCCTAGAGTATTAGATTGTCTAGTACGACTTAGCTAAAGCAATGGGTTCAGTGCGAATCCATTGTTTTTATCGTTAAAACAGCCGTTAAGCAATAATTGAATACCGAAAATCGGCTCATACAATGAGTGTGACATACATCTAGTTATCTCAGGATAAATTCCTTTTCTTTGCTCCTTCAATGCTATTAGTGATGTTGATTTGAGAGACAGCCCACTGAAGGGGAGTCTAAGTTCGAGCGATTTGCTATAGGAGGAAGGATGTCAGTTCATACTTTGTTTAGTCATAAATCAGAGCTCTATGAGTCAGCTCGGCCACTATACCCTGAAGCCTTGTTTGAGTACTTGTCTACTGTTGCACCGGCTACAGAAGCTGTGTGGGATTGCGCATGTGGAAACGGGCAGGCAGCAGACAGCTTGCTGCGTTACTTTCAAAATGTGGCTGCAACGGACGTGAGTACGGCGCAAATCGAAAATGCGAAGCAACATCCGAAGATTAAGTATTCAGTCTGCTCATCAGAAAACAGTGGTTTTGATGGCGGTGCTTTCGACTTAGTTTGTGTGGCTCAGGCATTGCATTGGTTTGATTTTGATAAGTTTTGGCCGGAGGTTAGGCGAGTACTTAAACCGGGAGGCGTCTTTGCTGCTTGGGGCTACACTTGGCCTTGTGTGAGTAGTGAGATAGACCAAGAATTGAAATGTTCGATTTTAGATAAGATTGAACCTTATTGGGCTCCTCAGAACCGATTGCTTTGGGATCACTATCGAGACGTAGAGTTTCCTTTCACTCAACTGTCGCCACCCTCATTTGAAATGAAAGTGGACTGGACGTTAGATGAGTACCTAGATTTCATTTGTACTTTTTCAGCGACTAGGCTTTGCATAGATGAGCATGGGGATGAGTTCATCAAACAGGCTCGCAAGATGCTGCTAGAGCTATGGGGTGATGGTAAAAAGGAAGTGAATCTAGATTTTGTTCTCTACGTGGGTAAGGTGCAGTAAACGATGAGTTTGAAGACGTTAAAGCAGCTCTATTGGCGAGAGAGCAAGGAACAACTGGTAGATCTGCACGAGGTGGATGATCTTGATATTGATTCTGCCGATATAGAGCAGTGGCAGCGGTGTAAAAGAGCGATAAGTGAAAGCGATGTCTCAAACAGTCATTGGATAAAAACCTGTACGGGCGGTTACATCACGGAGGTTTGTTTTCACTCTGATGGTACTCTTGAAGAGTTTCGCCTGTTTGACCGTTTCGCGACGAAAGGGTGTTGGAAGGTCGAAGATGGACTGCTTAATGTTGATATCTACAAAGGCGAAAATCACTATCACTTTTCTGTTGTTGGAAACGGTGAAATCAACATACACTCAGCGGTTGAGTATAAAAATGGAGAACTGCACTCTTATCTAAAGTTGGCACAGGTAAAGGCATAAACAGAATATGGAAATTAAAATTGATGACCTAAATGGCGGCGAAGTGATTCAGCTGCTCGAAGAACACTTGGCAGATATGTATGCCACATCGCCACCAGAGAGTGTTCATGCACTTGATGTTTCGGCGTTAAAATCACCAGAAATCACTTTTTACAGCAGTTGGCGTGACGATGAGTTATTGGGCTGTGTTGCGATTAAAGCGCTTGATAATACTCATGTCGAACTCAAATCAATGCGTACATCGAACAATGCCAGAAACCAAGGGGTGGCGTCTAAACTGCTGAGTCATGTCATTGAGCAAGCGCGCGAGAAAGGCTTTGCAACAATCAGCTTAGAAACGGGCTCTCAAGAGTTCTTCAAGCCAGCGCGTTCGCTATATGAGAAGTATGATTTTAGTTACTGTGAACCGTTCGGAGATTACCAAGAAGACCCTCACAGTCGATTTATGACTCGTCAACTGTAAGCTAATAGAGAAACGGCTTAGTGAAGAACTAAGCCGTTTTTTACTTTGTTATTCAGGTTTTAGTGCTAACACCTTATCAATGTCAGCGGCACTGTTGCGCTGAGGGACTTGTTCCCACTCTTCACCCCATGAGCGGTTAACCATACGCCCGCGTTGTACCGCTTCACGTTGTTCAATCTCTTTCGCCCAACGAAGCACATTGGTATAACCCTCAGTTTGCAAGAACTCAACGGCATCGTAGGCATTACCTAACGCGACATTGCCATACCACGGCCAAGTCGCAATGTCAGCGATGGTGTATTCGTCTCCAGCTAAGAAGCGCGTTTTAGCCAGTTGCTTATCGAGTACATCGAACTGACGTTTAGCTTCCATGGTGAAGCGATTGATAGGGTATTCAAACTTCTCTGGCGCATAAACATAGAAGTGACCGAAACCACCGCCAAGATACGGTGCAGACCCCTGAAGCCAAAATAGCCAGTTCATCGTACGTGTTCTTGCTTCAACCTCTTTTGGCAAGAAGTGACCAAACTTCTCGGCAAGGTAAAATAGAATGTTACCCGATTCAAAGACATTGATTGGCTCTGCACCAGAGCGATCAACCAGAGCTGGAATTTTTGAGTTAGGGTTGATCTCAACAAAGTCTGAACCAAATTGATCGCCATCACCGATTTTGATCAAGTAAGCATCATACTCAGCTTCTGAAACCCCTAGCGCAAGCAGTTCTTCAAGCATGATGGTGACTTTCTGACCGTTAGGTGTTCCCATCGAATATAGCTGGATAGGGTTTTGGCCGATAGGCAGCGTTTGTTCATGACGAGCGCCTGAATCAGGACGATTAATGCTCGCCCATTGGCCGCCGCTTTCGTCGTCCATTGTCCAAACTCTTGGTGGTTGATATTGATTTGTCATTGTTATTCCTTATCCAAAGTAATGTCCGGCATTAACTATCATTGGGTTAGGATAAGGAAATAAAAAGAGTTGAATGTCAAAAGTGTTAGAACAGAAAGTTATTGGCAAGTGCAGCGAAGAATAATAGCAAGCCTGATGCGGTGATTCAGGCTTGCTCGAACATCAGCTCTGTTTTAGATAAGCCAATACATCAGTTAGAGAGGGCATGATTGCGTGACCTAGCGCCTTTATTTCACCACAAGGCTCTACAAGGTCAGGGATTTGGTAAGTGGTCATGTGTGCAGCTACAGCACTACGAACGCCATTATTAGAGTCTTCAAAGGCAATACATTGAGTGGGCTCAACATTCAGTCGGCTTGCTGCAAGCAGGTAAATTTCAGGGTCGGGTTTACCGTGCGACACTTCACAGCCACAAGTAAGATTGTCAAAATAGTGGTAAAGCCCTGCCAATTGGAGTTTGATTGTAGCAACTTCACGATGAGTAGACGTGGCGACCGCTGTCGGGATCCCGTTCTCTTTTAGCCAATTAAGTAGCTCGATAACGCCTTGCTTAACGGGAATGGCTTGGTGCTTAACAATCGCATCATAGCTTACGCGCCACTCTGCGTGCAGTGCTTCGTAATGTTCGCCGTAAGCTTGACGAAAAATCGTTTCAATTCCAGCGGAGTTACGACCAATAATCGAGAGATAAACATCTTCGTAGAATGGTTGGCCGACCGTTTCGCACGCTTGTTTAAACACGCGCATACAGACACGCTCTGTGTCGAGTAAAAGGCCATCCATATCAAAGATGGCTGCTTGAAATTTCATGTGACTGCTTAATTAACATGGTGATAGTTATCTTGATTTTGGCACAGTTGCTCAGATGAGTAAAAGGGTTAGATTCGTTTGCAGAGAATGTAGAGCCCTGAGAGTTTAGGAATCGAGAATGCAATTATATGTTGAAATATCGTTATGTAACGTTTGGTTATTTATAAATACAGATGCAAAGAATCGGTAAATAATGTCTCAGATGAATTATAGAAATATTCCTTTACATTGGAGGATTCATTTTAGAGCAAAAAATGATCTGGATTAATAATTAGAATACACAGTTCTCTATATTTCCAACCAGAAAAGTCAAATATAAAGGAAATAATAATGAAAAAGCTCATCGCACTTGGTATTTCAATGGCAATATCTGCACCAGTATTAGCCGATCACAATGAAATTGATGGTATGGATTTTGGTCCACTAGCGCAGTTGGTTGGAACGTGGAAATCTGTAGAAACGGGTGGTGTAGACATGTCTCCTGCTCAAGAAGGTTCAGAGCAAGGTAAAGGTGCACCAGCGGTTACCCCTTTCTATGAGGTGATGACATTTGAAGTCGCAGCAGATGCGACAAATGCCAGCGATCAATATTTAGTAGCGCTATATTACAAACAAGAAGTATTTAGAAAAACAGACGACTCTAAATTTCATGATCAGCGCGGATATTTTATTTACGACCAAAAGAATCAAATTGTTTACAACTCATTTTGTGTACCTAGAACAACATGTGTAACTGCTGAAGGTCCTGCAGGAAATACAATGACGTTAAAGGCGTCTAAGCGTGGTATCGCTGAGTCAGAATATATGACTGACAACGCGAAGACGACAGACTTTTCGATGAATATTGCTATCGAAGCAGATAAATTAACATACTCGCAAACCAGTTCTTTAGAAATATACGGCCAAGCATTTGCTCATACTGATTCGAGCACATTGGTGAAAGTGAAGTAACTTAGCTTTACTGATTTAATCTAATGTAAAAGCCCCTTAATTGGGGCTTTTTGCTCTTTATGCCTGTTACATGGTTTGTAGGATTGATGCGGTTAGCTTCTAACAACACTTTAATCTTGTTAATTTGTAATTAAATGTTTAGTACACTGCGGTGACTATAAGTAAATAACACGAGAGAGAAAGTCATGACAAAGCGAGTTGCGTTTGTTGGGTTAGGGGTCATGGGATATCCGATGGCTGGATACCTAAGTAAGGCTGGTCACGAAACTAAGGTGTTTAACCGCACATTCGAAAAAGCGGCAAAATGGGCTGGAGAATTTCAAGGTACCGCGTGCGAAACACCGAAACAAGCGGCTCAAGAGTGCGATGTTGTGTTCGTTTGTGTTGGCAATGATGATGATGTTCGCAGCGTTGTTTATGGTGAAGAAGGGATATTAGTAGGCCTTAAGCCTGGTGCTGTACTGGTGGATCACACAACGACATCGGCAGAACTGGCAATCGAACTTGCAGAGGCTGCGCAGCAGAACGGCAATACCTTTATTGATGCGCCTGTATCTGGTGGTCAAGCTGGCGCTGAAAACGGCGTTCTCACTATTATGTGCGGCGGCGAGCAATCAGTATTTGATGTGGTTGCACCGATTATGGATGTTTACGCTAAGCAGATGACGTTACTGGGTGAAAATGGCCAAGGTCAACGCTGCAAAATGGTTAACCAGATCTGTATTGGTGGTATTTTACAGGGCTTAAGTGAAGCGCTGCTTTTAGCTCAGAAATCAGGGTTAGACATCGAACAAGTCGTCGATACATTGAAGCATGGCGCAGCAGGGTCGTGGCAAATGGAAAATCGTGCCGTGACAATGTCACAAGATAAGTTTGATTTTGGTTTTGCTATTGATTGGATGCGTAAAGACTTGGGCTTTTGTTTGAAAGAAGCCGAGCGCGTAGGCCTTGAGCTTCCCCTCACCAAAAAGGTGGATGAGCAATACGCCGACCTACAGCAAGACGGTTTTGGTCGAATGGACACTTCAGTACTGTTCAAAGCGGTTGCAAAGAATCAGTAGGTTGTTTGTTAGTAAAAGATAAACAGCTCTTTGGTGTCGAATAGTTTAAAGAAATTAAAATCATTCATAGCCAACTCTCCTAATATTGAGGTGCCGTTATGCACCTCTTTTCTCATGAACGTGCTACTTATTTAAACCTAGTGCAATTTCACTGGTTTTGCCAAATCTGTATAGCAGTATCTTCGTCAGCGAAAATAGAGAAATAGCCCCACTTGATTACAATAATCAAGCGGGGCTATGTTTTATTTCAGATCAAAGCGATCGGCATTCATCACTTTCGTCCAAACCGAGATGAAGTCTTTCGCGAACTTCTCTTGGTTGTCATCTTGAGCATAAACCTCAGCGTATGCACGCAAGATTGAGTTAGAGCCAAACACGAGATCTACGCGTGTTGCTGTCCATTTTTCATTTCCAGAATTACGCTCGACAATAGAGTAAGAGTTTCGTCCTGTTGGTTTCCATGAGTAGCGCATGTCGGTTAGGTTAACAAAAAAGTCGTTAGTTAATGCCCCAACGCGGTCTGTAAACACACCATGCTGACTGTCTGAATGGTTAGTACCGAGTACGCGCATACCACCGATTAATACTGTCATTTCTGGTGCCGTTAAACCGAGTAATTGCGCGCGGTCTAGCATCAGTTCTTCAGGGCTCACGGCATAATGTTGCTTCTGCCAGTTACGGAAACCGTCGGCAACGGGTTCTAATACACTGAATGACTCGATGTCAGTCTGCTCAAGTGTTGCGTCACCACGGCCTGGAGAGAAAGGCACTGCAAGCTCAAAACCAGCGGCTTTCACGGCTTGTTCAATACCCCAGTTACCAGCTAAAACAATGGTATCTGCAACACTGATGCCTGACTCTTGTGCAATGCTTTCGAGAACTGTAAGTACTTTCGCTAGTTTCTCTGGCTCGTTGCCTTGCCATTGGTTTTGTGGCGCTAGAAGAATACGAGCACCATTTGCGCCACCACGTTTGTCAGAGTTACGGTAAGTACGTGCACTATCCCAGGCTGTAGAAACCACCTCGCTGATGCTTAATCCGCTTGCTGCAATCTTCGCTTTCACTGCCTCGACATCGTAATCAACTCGGCCCGCAGGAATTGGGTCTTGCCACGTCAACTCTTCCGCGGGTACATCTGGACCAAAGTAACGAGATTTCGGGCCCATATCACGGTGAGTTAACTTAAACCAAGCGCGAGCAAAGGTTTCAGAGAAGTATGCTGGATCATTGTAGAATCGCTCTGAAATCTTACGGTATTCTGGGTCTAGTTTTAGCGCCATATCTGCATCAGTCATGATAGGGTTATGACGAATGCTTGGGTCTTCTACATCAACGGGTTTGTCTTCCTCTTTAATATTCACCGGTTCCCATTGCCAAGCACCTGCAGGGCTCTTTTGTAGCCACCAGTCATAGCTAAAGAGTAGGTGGAAGAAACCATTGTCCCATTGCGTTGGGTTTGTTGTCCAAGCGCCTTCCAGACCACTGGTGACAGTATCGCGGCCAATGCCTCGCGATTCATTATTAACCCAACCTAAGCCTTGCTCGTTAATATCTGCACGCTCTGGTTCAGCGCCAAGTTTAGATGCGTCGCCATTACCGTGAGCTTTACCCACAGTGTGACCACCGGCTGTCAAAGCAACGGTTTCTTCATCGTTCATTCCCATGCGAGCGAATGTTTCGCGCATGTCTTTCGCTGTTTTAAGTGGATCAGGGTTACCATCAACGCCTTCTGGATTAACGTAAATAAGTCCCATCATCACAGCTGCCAGTGGATTTTCTAAATCTCGCTCGCCTGAATAACGGCTGTTTTCTGCGCCACTTTCTGCAAGCCATTCTTGCTCTGCACCCCAATAGATGTCTTTTTCTGGGTGCCAGATGTCTTCGCGGCCAAAAGCGAAGCCAAACGTGCTTAGTCCCATTGATTCGTAGGCCATATTACCCGCGAGGATCATAAGATCGGCCCAGCTGATTTTATTGCCGTATTTTTGTTTGATTGGCCACAATAAACGACGTGCTTTGTCTAAGTTGCCGTTGTCTGGCCAAGAGTTGAGAGGAGCAAAGCGTTGATTACCGGTATCAGCACCACCACGGCCGTCACCAATGCGATAAGTGCCTGCTGAGTGCCAAGCCATACGAATCATTAGACCGCCATAGTGTCCCCAGTCTGCTGGCCACCACTCTTGACTGTTGGTCATTAGCGTTTTTAGATCTGACTTAAGGGCTTCAACATCTAGCTTTTCAAGCTCTTCTCGATAGTTGAAATCAATACCCATAGGATTAGATTTGTGATCATGTTGATGAAGAATGTCTAGATTGAGTGCATTTGGCCACCAAGCTACGTTTGATGTTTCAGAAGAGGTAGCTCCGCCATGCATGACAGGACATTTTCCGCCAGTATTTGTATTTTTATGTTCCATGATTTGCTCCTAGTGTGTCACATTGTTCGCGGTCGCCAACTACGGTTTATATGGCAATCGGACTAAATTTGGGTGGGAGCCCAATAAGCCCCTACTTGATGTAGTGAGAATAGTGGCTAGAGCGACATTTATAAATCTGGTTGTGGCTATGTTATTGATAGGTTTTTTCTATCTTTACAATATCAAAGGGATAGGGGAGTCGTGAGGGTGAGAAAGTTAAGCAAAAGGGCGACTCGTTGCGAGAGTCGCCCTTGTTAAACGGGGTTATTTGATGGGAAGCGGGTAGGCAATCGACTTATATTGGCTGGTTAGTTTGAATGACTAGTTTGCCGAAGTTCTTTCCTTCAAGTAGACCAATGAAAGCTTCTGGTGCATTTTCTAAGCCTTCTATTAAATGCTCGCGATAATGAATTTTCCCTTCTGATAACCATTGCGTCATTTGAGTGGCAAACTCACCGTAGCGATGTGCGTAGTCATCAAAAATGATGAAACCCTGCATTTTGATTCGTTTGATCAGCAATTGTGCCATTAACATAGACATGCGATCTGGGCCTTCAGGCAGTGCCGTTGCATTGTACTGTGAAATTAAGCCACAAAGAGGAACGCGTGCACCTGTGTTAAGCAGTGGCATGACAGCATCAAACACTTTGCCGCCTACGTTTTCAAAATAGACATCGATACCTTGGTCGCAAGCTGCAGTTAACTGTTCTGCGAAATCAGGGGCTTTGTGATCAATACATTCATCAAAGCCAAGTTGTTCTTTAGCGTAGCGACATTTCTCTTCACCGCCAGCCACACCTATGACGCGACAACCTTTGAGCTTACCAATTTGGCCAACCATAGAGCCCACAGCGCCTGTTGCAGCGGCGACCACTAGGGTATCCCCTTCTTTTGGCTGACCAATGTCAAGTAAGCCCATATAAGCGGTAAAGCCAGGCATTCCCATTACGCCAAGTGCGTAAGAAGGGTGTTGTGGGTTCATCCCCATTTTAATTAAGCCTTCACCATCAGAAATGCCGTAATCTTGCCAGCCAGTAAAGGCTAACACCCATTCGCCTTGGTCAAAATTAGGGTGATTAGACTCGATAACTTGGCATACGCTACCGCCAACCATGGTTTCACCAATAGCAACGGGATCCGCGTAAGATTTAGCATCGCTCATGCGGCCTCGCATGTACGGGTCCAGAGATAAGTAGACACTTCTTAGTAATAGCTCTCCCTCTTTCGGTTTAGGGATTTCATTTTGCTCAAGACGGAAATTTTCAAGTGTTGGTGCGCCGACAGGGCGAGAAGCAAGTACGATTTGGCGGTTGGTAGAGTCAGACATTATAGTAGTTCCTTTATTAGACCGGTCGTCTAGTTGGTGTTTCAAAAAATCCCACTCAAGTATAACGGTTGAGCAGGATATTAATTTATTACGCTTGCAGCTGTTTCTTCGTTGTTGAAAAACATAACTGAAGGTGAGATTGATCTTGCATGAGTTTATTTAGCAAGCTAGCACCAAGCCATTGTTGGTACAGTTGAGCCGCAACCTCTTGGCTATTCATCTCAGCAATTGAACCATCAGAGATACCTCGATGAATTGCTTTTGCTAGTTGCTCTATTATCAGCTCTGCGCCACTCGCTAGTGACAAGCGCATTTTATCCGAAAGATCGGAAACCTCAGCACTAAGTTTGACTATCAAACACTTATTCGCGTTGCACACACCGTTATCAATCTCCAGCCAGCGAGAAAAATAATCTAGCAAACAGTCGCGACCTTTGAGATCAGGCTGTGTTAGCACTGGCTGAATTCGCGCAACATAAGTGCGGATATACTCTTCGATCAAAGCCTCTCCAAATTGTTCTTTGGATTTGAAGTAATGATAGAAAGAGCCTTTTGGCACTTCGGCAGTTTTAAGTAGCTCAGATAGTCCAACGGCAGTAAAGCCCTTGTTGACAATAAGCTGGTAGCCAACGTCTAAAATGTGTTGGCGTGTATCGTGTGTTTTAGCGTTCATGGCTGGCATCATAATACCAACTAGACCAGTCGTCTAGTAAATTATAATCCGCCTGCTTTTGAGAAGATCATTTTTTCTTTAACGGTAAAACATCGGATTGTGAGTTATGAGTTATCTCGCTTTTTGGATTGGCTTTCATTTGGCTATGAATGGCTTGGCTGCGGCCATTGTCTTTTGCTTGATAAAGAGCGGTGTCAGCAACTTTAACCAGTTCATCAGGTGAGGCGTTGAGATCTGGGAATGTGACCACACCGATTGAAACGCCAAGCTGGCCAAGAGAGAGTCCTTTCATATCCAGATGGAGTTCTCGTACTTGCTCTACGATTTCATTCGCGATATCGAGAGAATGTTGAATACTCGTTTCAGGGCAAATAATGGCGAGCTCTTCACCGCCCAATCTACAGGCGACATGGTTGTCTGATATGGTTCGAGTCAGTAAGTTGGCGACCTCTTTGAGCACATAATCACCCGCATCATGGCCAAAATTATCATTAAAGCGTTTAAAGTGGTCGAGATCGAGCATCAATAGAGAAAGTGAAGATTGCTCTTGGCTCGCTTTAGACCACTCTTTATCCATCACTTCTTCAAAGTAACGACGGTTGAACAAGCTAGTTAATGGATCACGCATTGCCTGAGATCGTAGTTTCTCTTGCAATGATAGGTTAGCAAGTGCAAGCCCAAGGTGTTCAGCTAAAGTGAAGGCCAGTTGTTTAGTTGATTCTTGCACGTTTTGCTCAGGGAAATGAAGGTGGAACATACCGACGGTATTACCATGAGCTGTCAGCGGTACGCACATTGTTGTTCCATCATCTAAAACAGAGTTCATGTGGTTGCAGACTAAGTTGTGATGTTTTTCTTGTGATAGGTGGTATTTACCTTTACGCAGAGCCCAGCAATCATTAGGGGTATACACCTTACTTGCTGGCCATTCGCCGCCCCAATCCAGTTTAACTTCTAGTTGGTTACGAGATTCACGCATGATCGAAACGCAGCCGTTAATATCTCCTAAGATCCGTGGAATGATATCGGCCACCACGACTTGCGCCTCTTTAATCGTGTTACACGCAGCGAGCATGTTGGCCAATTGGTGTAGAAGCTCGATTTCTCTGGTACTTTTTTCTATCCGCGACTCTTGCAATTGTCGTTCGTGATTGACGACTTGAAGGATTTTTCTTTGGCTTATCCAGGAAGAAGTGATGAGTACAACCATAGAACAGGCCATTACTGCATATAGGATAAACTTTAAGTCAGTCGCCATTCCATAGAGAGCAGTCATAGGCATGGCAAGCCTTAGAACATAGATTGGACTGTGCCCATGTTCGTCATCGGCGAGCTCAAGTCGTTTAGCAACGTAAAGCAGTTCTTGATTCAAAGACTGACTAAATCGCTTGGAAATCCCGCTGTCAGTAGATAATGCGTCAACCACTTCAGGCCTTTGGCTGTGATCATCTAGCTGTTTTATTTCGCGCTGGCTTAGCTGCGAATCACCGAGCACTTGGCCAGTGCTATGAATGATAGTGAATCTTTGATTGTTGGCGGATTGCGACAGCTGATCAAGAAAGGCATCGATCTCGCTTGGTTCCATGTCGTAGAGATCCAAATGTTTCTCTTCGATTTGATAGGAGACGTCATCAATTAAATTGAGCATATAACCACTGACGATTCGGGTTATCCAATCATCCAGTGTTTTATTGTAGAAATAGCCTCCTAATATCATTGAAATAGCGAGCGCAATGATAGGAAGGTACTGAAACCTGCTTAGTGACGTTGTTCTCATACATCCTCACTTGAGTAATGTAGTTGATTTAGATAATTATATTTTTCTTAACTTTAGTTTAGACGCTAATTGAGATTGTGTGCTGTTACGGAGGAATTTGGAATGGAGATCATGGAATCGGCGCTGATAAATGGCATTCATCAGCGCCGATTAATTAAACAAGTTCGTAAGTGATAACAAACAATGTGTCGGTATTCGGGTAGATTTCGCGAATCAGTTGTTTGAGCTTTGGAAGTTCGATGTATTCCTGCTCGGCATGAAATTCGTTGATATCGTCAAAGTGAAGCGGTTCAACGGATAAGATTTTGACATCGCAAACTTTTTTGTCTGTTTCTAACGTATAAACTTCCACTTGTGTTCCTGGAACGTAGTGAGCTTCAGACTCATCGCGAATGGTGATGGTCTTCTTGCCAGATGCGACTAAAGGCGTCAAAAATTCAAAGAAGGTAATTTTAGTCGGTGTGCTCATTACTGCTCTTCCTTCTTTTCTCTTTTGTGTTTTGGTACGTAGTTAAGAATCGAGATTGGCACGGGTTTACGTGGTTCAAAGCCTTCGATTTCTCTACGCTCGATTAGGTGGCCTAAACGGCTTTCAATCATGCAAAGGTTTTTAAAGTTGTCTTTTGAAACAAACGAGATCGCTTCACCTGAAGCGTCAGCACGACCAGTACGACCAATGCGGTGAACATATTCATCAGCAGGGAATGGCAAGTCGTAGTTAATTACGCGTGATAAGCCTTCAATATCGATACCACGAGCACCCACACCCGTTGCGATCATGTATTGAATTTTGCCAGCTTTGAAGTCTTCTAATAGTGTTTTACGAATGGCTTGGCTGCGACCACTATGGAAAGCTTCCGCCATGATGCCACGCTTTTCTAACTGAGAAGCCAATTTAGCTGCGCCATGTTTGGTTTCGATGAAGATCAAAGCCTGATCCCAATCATTTTCTTTAATTAGGTGGCTAAGCAGTGCTGACTTTTTATCTTTATCAACGGTAATTAACCATTGCTCGATGTTTTTCTTTGATGCTTGATTAGCCGCGATAGAAATTTCATACGGGTCATGTACGGCTGTTTTAGCGAGATCACGAACTTTATTCGACAGTGTTGCAGAGAACAGCAAGTGCTGGATATCAACAGGTAGTCGATCAAGAATTTTATTGATGTCTTCAATGAATCCCATGTCGAGCATGCGATCCGCTTCATCCATTACCAGTATTTCGATCTCTTCAAAGTAAACAGCGCGCTTACCATACAGATCAAGTAGTCGACCTGGTGTTGCAATCAAAATATCTACGCCATCGATTAAGGCTTGCTTCTGTGGCTTTTCATCAACGCCGCCGTAAATAGCTAGAGAGGTCAGCGACAGGTGCTTACCGTAGTCACGAACCTTATCGTCGATCTGCTGAGCCAGTTCACGAGTAGGCGCAAGAATCAAAGCGCGAACGCGTTTCTTACGTTGAGTCTCACCTTGGGCAAGCTTTTCTAGAATCGGTAATACAAAGCTAGCAGTTTTACCAGTACCGGTTTGCGCTGCGGCAATGAGGTCTTCGCCTCTGAGAATTTCTGGGATCGCTTTGCTTTGAATTGTCGTTGGCTTAGCGTAGCCGAGCTCATTTATAGCATCTGTAATAGGTTGGCTAAGGCCGAGTTTGGAGAATGGCCCCAAATTGGTAGAAGACATCGTGACACTCTGTATTGGTTTTCGTAGAGGAAATAGTTCCCCGGATTGGCGCTGAGTGTATCATGAAGCAGCATAACTGATTAGCTTTGTTTTTCTAGGTACCAAGTCCCTTTGCATGGGCCGTTAGTGAGATGCCATTTGCCTTGAATTCGATTGTTCCCAGCGGTTGCGCTAAAACGATAATCCCATTGACGATTGGATGCGTAAAGAATCAGTTCATTTGATTCAGCGTTGATCCAACCTTTGAGGATGGTGCCATTGTAGGTCAGTGATAATGTGGCGAGACCATCGACAATTTTGCCGGTTATCGTGGTTCTTTCACACATGTTATTGCCGGTAACATCGACTCTGCGCCCGATCCATTCGCCGTCATGCGTTTTTGAAATTTCAAAATCAGGTGATGCGGGGAGTTTAGGAAAAGAGTCAGGGTTACCACTTCCGAACCATTGGTACTGTTGGCCGAACAAGATGAAAAGACCAAAGGCTACAAAAGTGAGCAGAGACCATTTGTGTTTCATGCTTGCTCCTAAAGAGTAATTTCTGTGGTGATTTCGGTTTTCACTGAATTGGCAATAAAGCAGTGCTGATGAGCTAGATGGTGCATTTTTTCAAGCTGCTCATAGCTGGGTTGCTTGTCGCCCACAAAGCAGATTTTTGGTCTAAGAGTGACTTGAGTTACCGATGTGTAACCTTTGTCATCTTCTTCCATGACGCCAATAGCATGATCGTCATATGAATCGATCACATAACGGCGTTTGGCGGCAATGCCCAGAAAAGTCAGCATATGGCAGCTTGAAATCGCAGCGATAAAGGCTTCTTCAGGGTCTACGTTTTCGGCGACCGAATAGGGGAGTGGAACAACATGTGGTGAGGATGAAGCAGGAACCGTTACGCCTCCATCAAACTCCCATGTGTGACCTCGGCTGTATTGGTTGTCGTAAAACGGTTCGTTTGTTTCTCTTTGCCAATGAACTTTCGCGCTGTAGTCGGCCATCATAACCCCCTCTTAAATCCCTTCAAGGCAGAGTAATGTGGATCAAGGCAAACTTCGACAGATAATAAAAATCGGTTGTTGAAACACCGACTTAGTTCACACCGTGATACGTCAGAACGAAGCCGGAAAAAATAAGGGAGATTGCTATGACGTGATAGGTTCGATAGTTGTCGTCCTACTTACCATGCTGAACTGGTTACGACCTTTTTCTTTCACTTTATATAGCTCTTTATCGGCAAGATTAAAGAGCGCATCGAAGTTGAGATTTTGACCTTCCATCAGGGTAAAACAAGAAGCACCCACAGACAGCGTCAGGTATTGATTGCACTGTGAGAGTGGATTCATCAGCTTTAGGCGCTTGATGCCTTTTTGCATTAGTTTAATTTTCTGGGTGACCAACTCGGCCGATTGACCATAACAAAGCACTAAGAATTCATCGCCACCGTAGCGAAACAGGTGATCGTTCTCATCGTTGAATGCTGCGCGCATTGTATTCGCAACTTGTTTTAATGCCATGTCACCATCGTGATGGCCATAAAAGTCGTTGAAGCCTTTGTAATAGTCAACATCGATCATAACGACAGCCATGTTGGTTTGCTCATTGGCGGCATTAGTGATCAGCCTTGGTGCGATGTTATCCAGTTGGTATCGATTGTTCAGCTCTGTAAGTGGGTCTGTTTTTGATAACACTTCGAGTTTTTGATTAACCTGCTGCAATCTCTGGCGTTGAACATGGTTCTCTAATGCAATAGCGATGAAGCTGGCTAATTGCTCAAATAAACTACGATGGTGTTGTTGGTATTGGTTCTGCTTATGGTGCTGAATAGATAGAAAACCAAGTACACGATGGCCAATGGTAATTGGCGTTAGTATCAATGATTGAATTGAAATACTGTTTTGGAGATTACTTCGGTCCATCTGTTCCGCGGTATCTTGTGGTACGAATGCTTTTAATGATTCAGTACCCACTTGATTGAGGTGCACGGTCGTACGATGCTTAACCACGTAGCTACCAACGGAGTATTCTGTCTTACAGTTAACATCAGACAAGTTGAGTTGGCCTGTATGGTTGTAGAAGTACTTATAGTTCAATATGTGGCTTTGCTCATCATACAAAGCGATACCAAACTCATCGGTTGGAAAAACTTGGCTTATCTTGTCGTAAATAGTCGGTAAATGTTCAGCAAGATTCTCAGTTGTTGCAACGTATTGACCAATCTCGGTAATCAAGCCGATATGTTCTTCCATCTTTGCTAAAAGCGTACGTTCTTGTTCTGCTTTCGCCTCTTCAACATTAGACAAGATCGACTGATGCTCTTTAAATTGAGTCATCGCATGGGCGTTTTCCGTCGCTGAGATAAACTGGTCTTGTAATTCGATAACTTTTTGGTGCAACCCTTGACGGCGATACAGCTTGATTAGCGTTTTGCACATAGTTGCAAAGAAGCCATAGTTATTCTCTGCTGTGATTTCGGTTTCAGCTTGCTGGCAAATTGACAGCGCGCGAGCGTAATGACCATGCGCTTCTAAAAACGCTGAAAAATGAACCAAGTTCTCGTGGCGGTTATGAGTATCGATGACTTGACCGTATATCTCGTCTGCCTGCTCAAAATTATGAATTACGCTCTCAGCGGACGCCGTTTCGTCTAGAGCCATGACTTGAGCAATATAACCAAACGCGATCGCTTGAATACGGCGATTATTGATTTTCACCGCTAAAGTTTTGGCGTGCTCAATGTGTTTGATCGCTTCATCGAACTTGCCCAGATGACCAAGCGCATAGCCCATGTTAAGCAAACAAATTGATTGATTGACTAGGTTGCTAATACGACGGCCACATTCTTCGCCCATTTCAGCAATAGCGAGTGCAGAATCGTATTGTTTCAGGCACAGGTGGAAATCGCTGATGTTAGTAAACGCGAGCGAGCGATAGTTATCATCAAGCAAATGACTGTTGTCTAAAACTGTTCGATAGAGCTGATATGCGCGTTGATATGCTTCGCGATCAGCGTAGATAGATCCCATCATTATGTGGGTATGCAAACGTAGAACAACATCGTTTGCTGTGCAGTAAGATAAACACTGTTCGTAATGCTCTAGTGCGAGGTCGAGATTGTCTTGTCGATCGTTTTTAATTCCGAGCAGAAAGTGGTGTTGAGCGAGTGGCAGCGTGAAGTTGTACTCAGAGCAGATTTTATTAACGCTCTGTTCTAAGAATTTGACTCCTTCCAATCCGTGGTAGATCTGTGCTTGGGAAAATACGGCTTGGATTTTTTGTAGTGCTGGCATCGGCTCTCCTATAGTGGACTGCCGATTATACGGTATGTAAGACGGAGTTGTTAGTCTATTTGAATAAAACTATTTTATCGAAATGATAAAATAGTTTTATAAAACAGTAGCTTCCAACAAGTTTTTGAACGATAAGCTCTTGTATTAGCTAGAATTCTGAATCGACTTGGAAACGCATTCTTTCCTTTGAATGGGGGTGATCAAGTTCAAGAAATTCTGCGTGTAGATGAAGACGATCCGCTTTTTGGCCGTAAAGCGCGTCACCAACCATGGCTGTATTTAGCCCTAAATGGTGAGCACAGTGAACACGTAGTTGGTGAGTTCGGCCTGTTTTAGGATAAAGCAGTAGCTTAGAGCGACCCTTTATGGTTTCAATTAGAGTCCAAGTGGTTAGCGCGGGTTTGCCATGTTCATAGCAGACTAATTGACGAGGGCGATCGTCTGGGTCGCCTCGCATCGGCAATTCAATTTGGCCTTTAGGCTCTTTGATTTCACCTTCCAGTAAGGCCACATAACGTTTTTCCACCGAGCGCGAGATAAATTGTTTTTGTAGGCTTTTGTTTGCACGTTTTGTTAAGGCAAATACAAGTAAACCAGAAGTCGCCATATCTAAACGGTGGATAACAAAAGGGCCTTCAACATCAGGGTGACGTTCTTGAAGTCGAGTATAAGCGGAATCTTTGATCGTTTTGCCCGGAACAGATAATAGGCCAGATGGCTTATTAACGACGACCATAGCCTCGTCTTCGAAAAGGATTTCCAGTTCTTTATCTTCAGCCCAGTTCTCTTCAAGTGGGTTGTCATCCACGGCCAATCCGTCAAGCATATGGCCAAGTATAGGTTGGCACTTGCTATTACATGATGGGTAAAAGCTCTTGTGTTGGCGAATTTCAGACTTTGGAGAGACTCCCCACCAGAACTCTGCCAACGCGAGAGGTTGAAACCCATGTAAATAAGCGAAATGGAGCAGTTTAGGTGCGGCACATTCTCCCGCGCCTGCTGGTGGTGTCGGGGTTGCAGTTGGTTTGAAGATGGCTTGCAGCGATTGCTCTTGGCCATTGGCATTTAAGAATCGGTATTGCTTGAACAACTTGTTTTGTAGCGTATTAGACATCTGTTTGCGCTGTTCTTTAAGCGCAATTAGTGATGTTTCAAGTTGAGTCAACTCTTGGTTGATCAGGGTAATTTTCTCATCCCACTCAAGCTTAAGATATTTTAGAACGTTCTTTTCAGCGACACTCTGCTTACTTAGTTCAACAAGACGCTCTTTTAGTGCTTCTGGCTCTAATGAGGCTTCTGCTTTTGCTCGCTCCGCTTTACGAGCTGCACGGCCTTCGATAATTTGTTGGCGCTGCTCTGATTCTTCTTGCTGATATTGAGCCTGATTAACCTTTAACGCCTCTCTAAGCTGTAAAAGTTTTGGGTTAGTTTGCTTGGTCTTTAGCTCATCATTAACAGCGGTTATATCGGCCAGTTCAGTGCGGAAAAAACTTTGTTCCGTGAGCATATCAAATACCGGTGGAACGAAGCCGGGCAATAAGTTTTGGTCCGCGATTTTACCTGAAAAAGCGGAGAGAAAACCGATCTCTCCCTGAGGCGATTTAACCAATAACACACCAAACATTTTGCCTGTCCCATTCTTGGTAGAGTCTAGGCCAAAATCATGCTGCCAATCTTGCTGGGTAAGCAAATGTTGCTGTAATTGTTCAGCTGCAAGAATACAGAGTGGATGAGGTTGATAATAAAAAGGAAACGTGAATTTTTCCGGCAGTGAATAGCCTTCGATAGAGGAGTGGAATCGGGTGAAGAGTTGATCGGGTTGGTGCATGGTTGGTTTCACTACAGGCAAAATACAAGGGCGTGATTTTACCTGTTTGCGATGGGAATGCTAGCGAATGTAATCAATCTGCGCGCTGATTAGCCAGTGCTCGACTTTGCCGTCATTTTTTTCAACCCATAGGTCATTATCGAAATGTTTAACGCGGCCTTTGATCGTTAAGGAGAGCTTGTTATCGACTACTTTTCCGACTCGGATAAAGGGATCTGAGCTGATAAGAAATGGTTCTACGTCTTCAATTGTTTCATCCGCTGGGATCAAAAAGTAGTGGTTTAACTTTCCATCTTGAGGTTTGGTTGAAATTGCTTTGTAGCCAACCAGTTTGTAGCTATCGCCGACAGGTTGATTGGTGATTTCAGGCCCAAGTCGTACATGAGTGGGAATAAATACGTACGCCATGAGGGCGCCAAATACAGCAATAAAGCCGAGGATAGAGAGTTTCGCTTTAGACATGATGGTTCAGCAAGTTTAGCCAGTAAAGAAGCGATTCTAGCACAAACTTACGCAAGATTAGTGAGTTGATGAGTGGAATAAGTTGATTAAACTATTACATATAGGTAAAAGTAATGGTCAATTAACTTTGTATTATTAGAGATTTAATAATGGCGAATTGGGAAGGTGTGAGTGAATTTGTTGGCGTGGCAGAAACGCAATCATTCACTGCTGCGGCGAAAAAGCTCGATACATCGGTCGCGCAGATCAGTCGACGTGTATCGGCTTTGGAAGAGCGCTTAGCCGTTAAGCTTTTTAACCGTACGACACGAAAGGTATCACTGACTGAAGCAGGCCAGCTTTACTATCAACAATGTAAGCATTTGGTAGAAGGGCTTGAGTTAGCCGAACTTGCGGTCACTCAGATGCAATCGACGCCAAAAGGGTTGTTGAAAGTGACTGCGCCGGTGACATACGGAGAGCAGCATTTAGCCCCTTTGCTGCATCAGTTTTTGGAGCTTCATCCCCAAGTTGATCTTGATTTAATGCTCACAAATCAAAAACTTGATCTGATTGAAATGGGTGTGGATGTTGCGATTCGATTAGGTCGATTGCAAGACTCGAGCTTGATTGCTAAACGTCTTTCAACTCGCCAGCTATACGTTTGTGCTAGCCCTAAATACTTAGAGCGATATGGTGAGCCACATACTTTATCAGAGCTATCCAAACATGAGTGCTTAGTCGGCTCGATCGATTATTGGCGATTTAGAGATGCAAAAGGCGAAAAATCTTTGCGCGTTTCTGGTCGTATCCACTGTAACTCTGGTTTTGCATTACTTGATGCCGCTAAGCGAGGTTTAGGCCTTGTTCAATTGCCTGACGACTACGTACAAACGGCTTTAGATTCAGGGGAGCTGGTAGAAGTTCTCAGTGACTATAGAGATGAACGAGAAGGAATTTGGGCGCTTTATCCGCAAAACAGAAATCTGTCACCCAAAGTCCGTTTACTGATTGATTTTCTTGCTGAGCGGCTTGGTTAAGCCCCTTGCTCTTCGGCGTCTTGCTGTTTAATGGTTTTGTGACCATCTTCCGAGACGCCAAGTTTCCAATAACTGCTTATATAGATGTTTTCGCGTTTTACTTGTTTTTCATTTCTAAAGTACTGGCGAAGTGCACGCATCGAATCAAACTCACAAGCACACCAAACTGACGCATCACCCTCTAACCACTCAAGTTGAGTCGCGGTGTCATGCAGTGTTCCCTCAGTAATCCATTTCACTTCAATGCCATTTGGTGCATCTAATGGTTGAATGTCTTGTTCGCTCTCTACTTTAATTACTGCATAGCCTTTCGCACCTTGAGGCAGCTTTCGTACTTTCGCAGATAAAGCGGGTAGCGATGTCATATCGGCTGTCATAAAGAACCAATCTGCTTCGGTATTCATATTTTGAATCAGACCTGGGCCGCGGATAGAAATGCTATCTCCAGCTTGAGTCGACATCGCCCAACGAGCGGCAAATCCACATTGTAGGCTTTCAGTAATATGCCTAACAAAGTCGACTTCAATTTGTTGTTTATCAATATCGAAGCGTCGAATGGTGTAGGTGCGAAGTATAGGGCGTTCGCCTTCAGGTAAAGCTTCAATATCTGTTCCACCAGATGGGGTAAACATCAGCTTGATATAGCCGCCTTCGCAATCGGCAGGAAATTCTGCAAGCGCATCACCTTGTAAGGTTATGCGCTGCATATTCGGTGTCACAGTTTGGCTGGATATAACGGTAACGCGTTTGGCGGATAGTTTGTTCATACTCTACTCAATAATTGTTCTTATTCGCATTTAGAGTAGCAAGTGTCTACGCGTTAGAAAAGCCTCTTTATCTTTATTTACATTCAGATCATTGGCAGCGTCGAGCCAACCAGTAGTAGCGCCATCGAAACATTAAATACTCTTACTCGTGTGGCCGAAGTCAGCCAGCGTTGTAGCTCTCTTCCTGCAATGACCCAAAAGCTGCATGATGGAAGGTTCGCAAGCATGAAAACGCAGGAAATGATCAGAAGTTCTTGCCAGCTTCCTGTGTTGCTGTAAATGGCGACAGAGCTTAATGCCATCGACCAACCTTTTGGATTCACCCATTGAAATGAGGCCGCGCCCAGAAACGTCATCGGTTTAAATTCGCCATTAGACTCAGCTCGGCCCGACAAAGCAATTTTGAGTGCTAAGTAACACAAATAACCAAGGCTCGCCCATTTTAGAATGGTGTGACTGATAGGGTAGGTGTTGAAAATCCCAATCAAACCAAGCCCAACCAAAATGACCATTAAAGCGAATCCAAGCGTGATACCGAGCATGTGTGGCAAGGTCCGGTTGTAGCCCACATTAGCGCCCGATGTCATTAGCATCAGATTGTTGGGCCCCGGAGTAAAGGTCGAGACAAATGCGAATAACGCGAGTGCACCTAGTTGTTGTAGTTCCATTTAATTCTCCTCGTTATTTGATGCAATAAAATTGTTATGTCTGACCGGTCACTAATCATAGTAGGTAGAAAAGAGCGCAATTGTGTGCTTTTATTCGAATTGTAAGGGTTATTTTTGCAATAAAGGTGCGTGATGGATAAGTTTGAAGAAAGAATATTGCATGAGTTAAAGAGGGACGGAAAAATCTCCAATGTTGAGTTGGCTGAAAGGATAGGGTTGTCGGCCTCTGCGACACTTCGTCGGGTACAAGATTTAGAGAAAAGGGGAGTGATAAAAGGCTATCGAGCAATTTTAGATAGTTCTCAGCTTGGGGTGGGGTTTGTGGCTTATGTTTCAATTGGTTTGTCGAGTCACAGTAAACAGTCGCAGTTGGAATTTGAAGAGCACGTCCGTTATGTCGATGAAGTGGTTGAATGCCACAACATTACTGGGGCAAACGAGTATTTACTTCGAGTCGAAACTCAGGATCTAGCCAGTTATAAGAAAATTCATTCCGATGTACTAGGAGAGTGTGCTCAGGTTCAATCGATTAGCACTATGGTTGTGATGGATTCACCAAAGGATGAGCGATAAAAGTATTTAGTGATAAATTCATGGTTTATAAACTTATCTTTAATTTCTTTGTTTTTCATCAAGATGAATAGAATGTGAGTGATTTATAAAAGCAGTTGATGTGCTAGGTTTGCATATTCAGCTAAAAGTGCACTAACTAACAATTGCTTAATCAACCAAGTTCTGTGGCTTTGATCACATAATATGATAGAATTCGCGACCTTTACTCATCTGGGGTACTCCCAAGTCAAGGAAGATCTAACGGCTTAATTGAGAAAAATAATGCAATTATCTTTAAAAAATCTGTCTATTCGAACCCAAGTTTTATTACCTGTCTTATTCACCACAATCGCCTTGTTCATTGCGCTTTGGATTACTAAAAGCAATTTGCAGGCGGAGCAAGAGATCATCGATTCTAATACCGATTCATTAGTCTTCTACAAAGACACATTAGCGAAGATTGATGATCAAGTTTATCCATTGCGCATCAGTGCTGTTTACGCGATTTATGACTCATCTCGCCGCGACGCATTTTTAGCGGAATTGACCACTGGAATGAAAGAGATCGACCAAGATCTTGATCAAATGGGTGCTCGTAAGACGTTCCGTCAAGATGTCTCAGTAGTACGTGAAGCCATTGAGAGCTACGTTCAGTTCTCTAATCGTGCTGTCGATTTGTTTACCCGTAAAGATAATGGCCAAGTATCAGAGCAAGAGTACTCAAACTTTATAGCTCAGTACCGCGATTCAGGTAATGAGATGGTTCAAGCAATTAATAGTTTGTCTCGTAAAGTGAATAGCTTTGCTACAGAAGCGATGGACCAAAGCTCAATTCAAAACGCTAAGCTACAAAACATGGCAATGATTCTTGTTATGGTCGTTTTTGCTATCTCTCTTTTAGTTGCATGGATTCTGTCAGGGATGATTGTTAGCCCAGTGCAGAAGCTACAGGGCGTGATGCAAGAGTTGGCGAAAGGTAACCTTTCTGTACGTGCTGATGTAGATGGCGAAAATGAAATCGCTAAATTGGGCCAAGATGTTAACTCAACAGTAACGCAACTGCACTCAACGGTTGAAGCATTAACACGCATCAGTGAAGAAGTGGCATCCGCTTCAACAGAACTTGCTGCAGTGATGACTCAGTCGCAAGCGAATGCTCAACAAGAATTGGCAGAAATTGAACAAGTTGCTTCAGCAGTGAACCAGCTTTCAAGCACCGCGAATAACGTAAGTGATAATGCGCAAATCGCCGATTCAACAGCGCGTGAAGCAAACCAATTGGCAACTTCGGGTTTAGAGATCTTTGAAGAGAGCAACCAAGCAAGTGCACAAATGGGCGCAGCGCTAAACGAAGCGGCTCAAGTTGTTCAACTGCTAAAAGAGCAATCTGAGCAAATTAATGACGTGATTGAAGTAATTCGAGGCGTTTCTGAGCAGACTAACTTGCTTGCACTAAATGCAGCGATTGAAGCTGCACGTGCTGGTGAATCTGGTCGTGGCTTTGCGGTCGTAGCAGATGAAGTCCGTATGCTTGCTGCTCGCACTCAAGATTCGACTGGCGAAATCCAAACTATCATTGAAGAGTTACAAAAGCAGTCAGGCAATGCTAACGAAAGTATGCAGCTTAGCCTTGATATGCTGGCGAAGAACAGTGAGCTATCGCAACAGGCGAATAGTGCACTGATGGGTATTACCGACTCTGTTGTTAGTATTAATGATGCGAATGCTCAAGTAGCAACCGCAGCAGAAGAGCAGTCTCAAGTGACTCAAGACATCAACCGTAACGTTGTAAACATGTCTGAGCTTGTGAACCAGAATGTGTCTGGCATCTGCCAAAGTGCAAGTGCGAGTGAAGAATTGTCTACGCTTGCAGAGAAGCAAAAAGCGCAGTTGTCGTTCTTTAAGCTCTAATACTTAGCTAAAAAAATTAATGAAGGCGGAAAGCACTGAGTGTTTTCCGCCTTTTTTGATCCTAGCGATCTGCTTGTCTAATACAAAAACTAGAAATAATTGGCAAATAACTCAAAAAAAAGTGAGAAAAACCCCCACCTCGTGACGTTCAAATTAGCGTTAAAATGATGAGAAATGAGCGATGGGTAGACTGTTTGGTGGAATGTTGTACGGCGGATTGACGAAAAGGATTGCGCAAACGATTTTCTCAAAGTGGTTTAAGTCGTTGTTTTTGAGAAGAAAAGAGAGAGATTGATTGAAAAGTGAGTCACTTAGGTATGCAACTTAACCAAACTGTATCACAAAAAAAGTGAAAATATCAGACTTGCAGGAAATAAATCGCGACCTATAATGCTGAAAACCGGAGCGTCTGCCAACGCTCCGGTTTTTTTGTGTCCGAAACTCAGTAAAGCGTCTGCCAACGTCGACTGAAAACGCACGACACGTAAATTTGTTTACAGGAAAATTTATCATGCGTATCGAACAAGAACTTAAGTTAGGCTTTAAAGATGTACTATTCCGCCCGAAGCGTTCTACTCTTAAAAGTCGTTCTCAAGTTGAGTTAACCCGCGAGTTTACATTCAAGCATAGCGGTCGTCAATGGTCAGGTACTCCTGTTATTGCCGCGAACATGGATTCAGTGGGTAGCTTTGAAATGGCGACGGAACTGGCAAAGCACGGTGTAATGACTGCAATGCATAAGCATTACACAGTCGAGCAGTGGGCAGAGTTCGTTAAGGGCGCAAGCAAAGAAACGTTGAATAAGGTATTTGTCTCTACGGGTACTTCAGAAAACGACTTCATCAAAACTAAAGAGATCTTGGCTCTAAGCGAAGATCTAGAGTTCATTTGTATTGATATCGCTAACGGTTACTCAGAGCACCTAGTTGAGTACGTTGAAAAAGTTCGCGCAGAGTTCCCGACTAAGACAATTTCTGCGGGTAACGTAGTGACAGGCGATATGTGTGAAGAGCTAATTCTAGCTGGCGCAGATATCGTTAAAGTGGGTATTGGCCCAGGTTCTGTATGTACAACGCGCGTAAAAACGGGCGTTGGCTATCCGCAACTTTCTGCAATCATCGAGTGTGCTGACGCAGCACACGGCCTTGGCGGCATGATCATCGGTGATGGCGGCTGTGCATGTGCGGGTGACGTAGCAAAAGCATTCGGCGGTGGCGCAGATTTCGTAATGCTAGGCGGTATGCTTGCAGGTCACGAGCAATCTGGCGGTGAAATCATCGAAAAAGACGGCCAGAAGTTCATGAAGTTTTACGGCATGTCTTCTCAGTCTGCTATGGACAAGCACTCTGGCGGTGTGGCGAAGTACCGCGCAGCTGAAGGAAAAACCGTGCTATTGCCATACCGTGGCTCTGTTCATGGCACTATCTCAGACATCCTTGGTGGTGTACGTTCAACTTGTACATACGTAGGCGCAGCAAAGCTTAAAGAGCTAACGAAGCGTACGACTTTCATCCGTGTACAAGAGCAAGAGAACAACGTTTTCGGTAAAGAGTAATTTGATAACTCTTCGGAAAATACGAAATATTAAAAGCCGCTTTTAGCGGCTCTTTTTTTGTGTAAAAATCGTAAAGTGGCGACAAAGTGGCGACAGCCAGCAAAAAATTTTTTTGTGGCGACAACTACAAGTTAGCGAGGGGGTTGTGAGTGATAGCTTCTGAGAGGTGATCTGGAGCGAAGTGGGCATAACGCATTGTCATACTAATATCTGCATGACCAAGGATGTCTCGAAGCACCAGAATATTCCCGCCATTCATCATAAAGTGGCTGGCGAATGAATGGCGAAGAACGTGCGAAGCCTGGCCAGAGGGTAGGGTAATACCGAGTTTATTTTTAAGGATGTAGCAAAAGGGTGTGTAGCACTCTTCGAACAACTTACCTGAGATTGGTTTATAGATCTCATGATAAAGCGCTTCAGAGATGGGTACAGAGCGATTCTTCTTAGTTTTAGTGTTGGTATAGGTGACTTTGTATTGAGTGAGCTGAGAGCCATTAAGTTGCGCTGCCTCGTTCCAACGTGCACCGGTGGCAAGGCAAAGCTTAACTATCTTGAGCATATCCTCTCTAGTGTGCAGAGCGACTAATTCCAATAGCAGGGCAATTTGCTCTTTATGTAAGAAAGCCATACTGCGCTCATGATCTTTAAAGGGCTTAACGTCCTCAATAGGGTTGGGGAGTTTCCATTCTCCCAGTTCCTTCAACTTACTGAAAACAGCTTTAAATCTAGCTAACTCAGAATTCAGCGTAGCGATACTCGGTGCGCCTTTTTGCCAACGGTCATCAACAAAGCTGATTTGCCCATGCATGCGCTGACTGCGAAAATCTGAATACAGCTTGGCACTAAGAAGGGTAGCTAGTGGGTTACCCATAGCATCACACATCTTTTGCAGCTTGCTATAAATTGCAGATCCGTTAGCGAGCGTTGCACCATAGCGCGTAAACCATATATCTATAATCTCAGTTAATTTTCGATGATCAGGCTTATCGCCTTGCCAAGGCTGGTTCTCAACTTCGCGCATAACAAAGCGCTCGTAGGCAGCAGCCTCACCTTTGGTGGCGAATCGCTTTCTTACTCGCTTACCTGAACGACCATTTGGGTAGCATTCACATAGCCAAGGCTTTTTAGAGCCATCTTTTAAGTTTCGGATAGACATAAACAAAACACATCAATACTGTATTTTTATACAAGTTAAATGATGGCTAGATTTGAGGCAATGTTTGAATATTGAAAAATGAACAATTGGGACAGGTGTCGTACAAAGAAGGAGCTTGCCAATAAGGGTTATGAAAGTTTGTTTGGATAAAAGGATGGCAGAATTCACGCCACCCTTTCACTGATTCTAAGGACTTGAGGTTATTTAAACCCAGTACTATTCAGTAAAGTCCTTTTCGAATGCAAAGCGATTCAGATACTGCACAAAGTACTTTTTCATAACTTCATCAACAAATGGAGATCTCAACCTTTCTATCCTAGAACCACTTATTTCAATTTTTTTGTCGGTGAACGTAGCTCTCATATAGGCGTTTGGAATGAGTGTGAAGGTACTATAATCATTAGGTAAATCAGTCTTAACATACCCGGACTCTGAATTGAATAGAGCTTCTTTGAATGAATTGTATCTTTTTATCCAACCGGGTAAGTAAATGAGGTCAGACATTTCTTCCTCTGAGCTAAAGGATAGCTCTCCCTGTTTAGAAAACACACACATATCGAGCAAGTTGCTGTTTACAATAAAGGACTTCCTAAAATCAAATTGTAAATACTTACTGCCGCCTTCCTCATTCGGGTAGCGTGTAAAGTAGTGGAACGGTTTTCCTTGATCTTTTTGCAAAGAATTCTTTGATTTAGTTACTCGTTCAAATTCAACTAGTGTTACGTATGGCTTGTTTCTATCACCTCCACCTCTAACAATTAGGTCACATGGTTGTGATATCAACATGTACTCCTTGTTAACAGACTGGCCTTTATCATCTGTCGTTGGAAAGCTAAAGATGTCTCCTACAGACAGAGGTGAGTGGAAAGTATTGATGGTGGAATCAAAGATCTCTTTGAGTCTTAATGAATGAAATTCGGAGCTAGAAGAATACAAACTGTCTATATATTTTTCGTGTTCACTACCAAGCTTAACTGATTGAACACCTCTAAAGTTAACCAGATTTTTAATGATTTTTTCATCTCGGGATAAACTATCATACATGGTTTGATGGTGCTGGATCGAAATGAATCTATTAAACAACTCTATCTCAGATGAACCCTCGTCTAGTGATTTATCGAAAACAGTATTATTCAACTCATAGATTGAGTACTTGCCTAAATCACTTCGCATATCTTGTAGGTTGTCAATAAGCTGCTTCGTGAGAGAATCAAGTATATCGACGCTTAACTTTCTCAAGAAAATACGTCTTATAAAGTCAACAGTTTTAAATGCAACACATATTCCTTGTGGTGTTTCGTTATTCGCAATCATTTTAGAAAGGACTGAAAAATTATGAGTATGAAGACCATCTAGACTTTCTACTATACTTTTTCTTTCAGCTTCCTCCTGAGAGCCCACTTGAGTTTCGCTAGTAAAAAGAACGCAGTAAGAGTTTTTATAGCACTCTTTTTGCAGAATTTCCCTTATTAGAGTCTTGCCATGATCTTTTGGTAGTTGTTCTTTTTCAAAGTTAATATCGACAAGAATAAGATAGCACTTGTCAGTCGTTTCAAATTCTGCTTTTCTCGCATTCCATTCAGCGCCGGAAAATTTTCTTGTGACATTTGAGTTGGAGAGTTCAGTTAAAACTGCTTCGATTTCTTGGAATTCATCTTCAGTGTAATCAGACTCCTCAATTTCCATGTACCGTAGAAACTCATGGATTAAGTCTGCTTCTTTGGGAAAAGCATCGCTTTCAATGAGCTGTTCAATTGGTACTTCCCATTCTATTTCAGAAAATGCCTCAAAACTCTCTAGCTTTTCCGGTTCTGCTTCACGCGCCGCTTTAATGGTGTCTATATATGTATCATCGATACTTGCACTACCGGAATCGAATCTATCATCGATCCAGATTACCTCATCAATAGATATTGCATTAAAAACGGATTCTTTTAATTTATTTAAAGCCATTACACTGCCGCCTCAACAAAATTCAATTCAAATTTATATCTTCTGTCAAATTTATTTCGTTCATCTAATAATTTTATCGAACATTTTCTTTCAGTAAGCAGTGATGTCGTAATGTAGAGCCCTAATCCTTGACCATGCTCTTTGTCACTTGCAAACATATCAAATAGTGTATTCTCAATTTCAGGTCTCACCCCTCTTGCTGTATCCCATATCGTCACTTTTAGGCCATCAACGAGAAAATGAAGTTCATATGGGTCATGTGGGTAGAAATTTTGATGGTTTTCCAACCAATGTTCGGAGTTTCGGACAATATTGTCGATTATCTGAAAAAGTTTTCCTCGATTGAACTTAACGTCATACTCTTTACCTGTGATTTTAGTCATAATATGAATATTCTTTCCAGTAAAGTAGTCATTTCTAAGTTTTACGTAATCTAACACGTAGTTTGATAAGTTAATTTTTTCAAATGTTTCTCGCTGAGTTCTAATTAATGGATGCAGTGAGGAAATTGCTCCAGAAAGAGACTCGCTATCACTTTTTATACTATTTAAATATTTAATAAGTAGAGTATCTTTCACACTCAGGGAAGATATTCTTTCTTTTGCCTTATTAAGGTGTAAATTGATATTTCTATTCTGTGCATTTATTTCATGAGCTAAAGACTGTGCGGATAAACCAATTGCAACATGATCGTAGAAATTCTTTATCTGGCGTTCATAGCTAGATATCTCAGATATGATATTATCAGCAGATAAAGAAAGTGACTCTAGTTCCTGCGTGAAATGCAGATATTTAGTCATATGTTCCTTAGATTCCTTCTGAACTTCGACTATCTTTTTTTCTAAGTCATCTAGTTTGTCTTTTAAACCAGGCTCTTCGAATAAAGATGTTTGATACCCTTCTTTAATCTTGGCGATATCTATTTCTGTACTTGTAATTTCTGTATTAAGTTTGTCTATAGATTTTTTTAGTTTAGGTTTCGCAGCTGCTGCTTTCCGAGTAACCTCTCGAATTTCAGACGAAGCTTCTTTAGCAGAGTAACTCTTGGGTTTGCCGGCACCTTCGAGCTTTTTCATTTTTAGGAATTCGAGACTGGCTCTTCTTAGCTCGTTGAGCGTTGTGTTAATTAAAGAAATAATTTCTGTAGCTAGTTTATAGAAAGTCCTGTATTCGGAGTTATCAACAAAACTTTCTCGATCCGATTTTTCTTTTAACGCACTATTCTGTTCCCAAGTCAGGTTGAGGTAACCAGTAACGTTGGAGGGTCTGAGGGAGTAAGAACCTGATCCGGAAGTTTTCTCTTTAAGCAAGCCTAACCAATCATCTTTATCAGAGCCAATCTTAAAGCCATCTCTGTAGACTGAAATACCTCCAGTGATATTTTTGATGCTCTCTCGCACTTCTTGCAAGTTGAGTTCTGTTAAATCAAGGTTTTCTTTGTTCAATATAAAATTGAAAATTGTACCGCTAAATGGACCTGGGTTGTTGAATAAAAATCCGCGGTCATACTTTATATCTTTGACGTTAAGCGTCATCGAAGTTGAGACACTATATCTTTGAGACTTGTCTAAGTTTAGTCTTATACCTTTGTTGGATAGTTTTCTGTTATCAACTAAAAAAGCTCTTAGTTCTTCACCCCTATCTCGCGCGATGTAACTATTGTATGGCCCTAATAGATCACTATTAGGCTTAAAAAACTTATAGTCGAAGCTACCTAAAACAGTTATATCATCCTCATCAAAATCAAATTTAAAAATTGATGAATGTTGCTTCAATAAATCATCTGAAATGGCTTGCATACTATATGGAGTGCCATTATGTGTGAAATATGTTTTGAATTTAGATATTTGACCATGGGGTGATATCATTGAAGAGAGCTTTGTCGTCATCTTACTGATGCTTAAATTATGCTCCCAAGTATCAATGTCTTTTAGCCCTATGATTTCAAGCATTGTTCCGGTAGCTTTACGTGGAGGTATGTTGAACTCAGTAACCGATATTGAGTCTAGAGTTAGTCCTTGTTTAAAGTCGCTCCAGTCAAAAGATACGCATATACCCTCTTCACTAGGTAACGCGTGAGTGGTAATTCTACACAGGTCGCCTAATTGCATTGATCCTAAGCGACCTAAACCCTTATCACCAGTAAACGTACGCTTATACTTATTGGTCAGAGTCTTATTAAGCTTAGCCGCCCTTTTCTCAGAATAACTAACTGTGAGCCAAGATTTATTTATTACATCTCTAGTCATTCCATGACCGTTATCCTGTATTGTTATTTTACCCTTGTATGTTCGTTCCCCAATTTTTTCAATATAGTTTGTATTAATTTCTATATGACAAAATGATGCGTCTGCATCATGGGAGTTTTTGACTAATTCTAATAACGCAATATCAGGGCCACTGATTAATTCTGCGCCTAATTGCTGAATAACGTGAGCATCGATTTTAAGCCTTAATGGGTCTGTTTTTTCTTGTTCTGACGTTGTAGTCATATTATCTCCGCATAATTAGGACAGTTTCTTTGCCCATAGTTGTAGCGACTTTGTTTCTTGAAGGCATGCGTTTAGCTGGAATGTCTCTTTCTAGTTGATAAACGAACGTACAGCCAAAACTTTCTAACACTTCACGCATAATCTTATCTAAAGGCACTTCTATATTTGATATTCTTCGATTGCCTAGAGTCCAAACCATATATGCATTATCACGCAACTCATCAACCGCGTTCTTTAGAGCTAAAGTGAGGTCGTAAATAAAGCTAATAAGTTTTTTAGTATTGTCTGGATTAACTTGATGAATCTCCTCTACACATTGATTTAAAGAAGCTGAATGTTCTTTAAGTGTCTCGAGTTTTTCGGTTGATTCTTTTAATGAGCCACCTAAGCTTGAACTATCAATAGCGTTTTGTTGACTAAGTAGATTTGGTCTTCTGCTCTCGTTGATATCGTCCATATCGATCCACTGCAAAGGTAAGTATGAAAACTGTCCATAGGTCACTGTGGTTGCGTTATCTCCATAAGGTGGCGAGCTAATTAATAAATCATACTTTGCTTTAGAGCGCTTACGTGACTTTGCATCTACATTCTTTATTGAAACTTTGCTTACACTCTTCGAACGCACTAGATGCCCATTGTCTTTCAATAGTTCTTTTTGAGCTTGTATGTTTTCAACACTCTTAAGTACGTTTCGTTTGAAAATACTCTCTGGTGAGCCAATTTTTTCAATCTGTTCCTCAGATTTTATGTGTAGTTTGTAGGTTGAGCTTCTTGAGTTACATGTTGAACGCACGGTATTGCTTAACGCTAACCAAAAAATTTTGCGCGCCCATTTTGATGGCTCCGCTTTGATTGCTAAGTAAATAGTACTGAGCTCGATTTGGACTTCCGGAAGAAACCATTTATCGATACCAGCGAAGTTTACTGCTACGGACTCAGCTTTTTGGGTCTCAATCGTTGAAAGAAGAATGGTTACTTTCTTTTTTAATTTATCAATATACAAAGGTCCGCTTTTTACTTCACATGCAAGGATCGCAAGTGGATTTATGTCGTGGCCGACAAAATCTAAGCCCCTAATCATCGCCTCGCCTAGTGTTGTTCCTGAGCCTACAAACGGATCAAATACGGTATGAATGTTTCTGTCTTCACTGCGAATTGCATCGATTAACTCCCCTTGCATTTGAGGAACCATCATTGCTGGATATTGGATCAGAGCATGACAATGCTGACGGTTGGAGCGACCTTTGAATGACCAGTAAGAATCATCAGCTAAAGAGTAAGCTTTGATTTTATTGATAATTGTTTCGTCGTATATCGTTTTGTTCATTTTTCAAGCTCGAAATTGGGACAAGCATGCAAATTTAATCTACATGACTATTTTTACTAGAAATTTTATCATCAATCTCGGCTCAATACCAGGAGAGGTAGCTCTAAGTTTACGTTAATTTTGAGTGTTCAATTCTCGGAGCAAAGTTTTATCTTGTAGTGTTTCTTTGTTCAGTGTTGTTAAGAGTCCAAACACCACTAGGCGATTCATCGACAGACTTGAGTACTTTATCCTTGCGTAACTGAGTTGCTGCCCATCGCATGTAATATTGCCAGGTATAGAAGAGATCTCCTGATTTACGGAGTTCCTTTTCATGGTTGTGCCATATGTACTTTGCTACCTCGATAAGCCTAGCTTCACCACCATGATGCTCAATTGCTTCACATACCCATTTACGCAAATCATGTTTATCGGCCATCACCTCTTCTCCATCATCAAAGCCACACGACCAACAACCCTTACTTCATCTTCTTCAACTGTAAGAGTCGAGCCATTAAAGCTGATCGCCAGTTTTTTACTTGGTAAGCGCTGGATTTCGTTAAGAGAGAGTAGGCCGTCCATATCAACTAAGTATGTGCCGCTTACTGCTTGGCGAGATTCTTTGTTTATCAGGAATGTGCTTGACTCGCTTTTCATTACCATCACGTTAATAATGCCGAGTTCTTCAAGAAGGGACTTATCCAAGGCGAGCGTTCCCTGATTCACTAACTTACCTTCCTCAATGCGAAAGACGTCAGCATCAAAGATCTGTTTGCTTTCATTCTTCTTCGAAACTTGTGTGTACTCAGATGCGCCATCATAAGGCTCACCCTGACCAAGTGTTAGCCATCTAATTGAAATCCCTGTTTCCAAATGCAATCGAATTACAATCTCGTACGGAACTAAGTTTCTATGTCGCCAAGTACCGACGGTTGATTTAGATAGACCGAAAGCGTCAGCCAATGCTTGATTAGAGCGGGTATTTGTGGCCTGCATCAACCTTTCGATAACTTCCTTTCCCCCAACATACTCTGGTGGGCGGATTGGGAATTGACATGATTTCATATGCGATCAATAATTCCAAATGAAATCGGGTGGCGAGTCAAAACTCTATCTCCCGAATAAATACAATCAACAACTCATTAGGGTACCACTATGCTTTCATATCAAGTAGTCTTAAATACCCCTTATATGACTTATGATCAATACTCCCAACTCTCTGGTATGCCAAAACGCACGATCATAGATTGGGTATCCGATGGTCGCTTACCTATCAAAGAGAAAGCCAAGGCTAAAGAAACGCCATTAATCAATATGGTTGAGTTGCTTGAAGTGGCCACTAGAGAAACGTTGCAACGAATGGGATAGGTCATCATACCTTAGTGCTCCTGTATTCCAACGAATTAAGAATGCCTGTTGCGCACAAACATTCTTGGTTGGGGTTTCATTTTCGTACTGTTTTTTTTCAATTGAGTATTCGCTATGAACGATATTGACTCAAAGAGTGACTTTCTAGTTTCCAAACAAAAGGCATTTAACGAAGCGTGTTGTGCTTTTGCGAGAACTGAAAACATGGCCAGGCTAGCAGAGCGTCTTGGAATGGATGCTACGATGCTACGCAATAAACTCAACCCCGAGCAGCCCCATGTACTGAACTGTACAGAACTCATCACGATCTCAAAGGCAAGTGGGAATCATTCCATTGTGAATGCGCTTCTTCTAGGGCTGGGTGTAGTCACAGCTCTTATTCCTCCTGACGAAAGCGAAGTGAATTTTATTCGACGGGTATTAGATAACGCTATTTACTCTGGAGAGCTGTCTCGTATAGCGCTTGAGTGTGTTGGCAAGCAAGAACTAAGTCGAACTCTGAAACATAAAATTGTTCATACTGCGCAGGTCAGTATCAGCAATCATGTTTTGATCATCAATAGCTTAGAAAAACTCAATCAAGATGTATCGCCGCGTATGGAGATTGAGTCGCTCATTAGGGCAGGGTAAGTGTGTATCAATTTGGATGGGCGATGTCAGTAGTTCATTGGCATAAACCATGTTCAGACGGGATTTCTAACTTGCTGACAGGTAATGAAAAATGAATCAACAAGATCTAAAACCGTTGGCTTTAAGCAATTATACATTACCCGATTTGTACGAGAGTAAGCCAATTCTCTTAATGTAGTCTTAGAACAGCGTGAGGGCATGGCTATCAACGCTCAACTGAGATATCTAACGAAACAGACCTTGGTCAGTGTGAAGATGTTGAGCATTATGAAGAAAGTGTCGCGCTTAGCGTTCTCTGGCGTGCTGAAAAGAACTGCGTTGACTTTATTATGACGATGATTCGTTCAGACAGTAATCAGATCATCACTCCATCGTTTTCATTAAAAACTCGCGTGATTGAGGAAGCGCCTTATTTTCCAAGATGTAGCGATAATAAAACCGCTATGCTCATAAGGCCACGTGATTACGCTGTAAAGTGGCCGTACATGCAAGTCAATCGCAAAGAGATGAAAGCTTGGATGGTGTTCGACATTGATCATAAACATCGCACCATGCCAAATCCCTACATCTGGCAAGATGAAGGGTTGCCACCACCAAACTTGATTGTGCGTAATCGCACTAGCAACAAAGCCCATCTTTTTTATGCCATTGTGCCCGTTTGCACCAGCGACAACGCGCACAACAAACCTATCGCCTATTACCAAGCTATTTATCGAGCTCTTGCATTAAGGCTAGAGGCTGACATGAGTTATTGCGGTCCAGTTGCCAAAACACCATTTCATACTGAGTGGCTGACTACAGAACTTCACCGAAGTATTTACGAGCTTGGTGAACTAGCAGATTCCCTTGAACTTGAGCCCGAGCGTTTGGGGCAGGGAAAAATGCATGATACTTCCTATTCCAGAAACTGCACTCTGTTTGAAAATACACGTCAGTACGCTTACAGCATTGTCGCGAAAGCAAGAGAGCTGGGCAGTTATACCGATTTTAAAGCACGAGTAGAGGGTTTTGCGCACCACAAAAATGTAAGTGCTATGCCAGAGAGTCCACCGCTACCATGGAGCGAAGTTGAGGCGTTAGTCAAAAGCGTGTCTCGTTGGACTTGGAGTAAATATTTTACCAGATCAGGCTGTAAGCGGGGTGTGATGAAATTAGATAGGCACTTAAGTTTGTATGATAGGCAGCGAAGAGCCGCCAGGAGGACGCACCGGATACGTCGAACGAATACAGCTCGTCGTATTGTCCACGCCTGCCAACGTCTGCTGCGTCACAACCAACCACTTACGATTGGTAGCGTAGCTCGTATGTCTAGTATGTGTCGTCAGACAATCAGTCGTTATGCTTATTTACTTGAACGGGTGATGTCAGTACTTGCTATGAGTGAGCGAAACGGGCCGACTCGTTATGTTAATGATGCTGTACATCAGATATCTGCTCCTATTGAGCCATTCTTAGTTGGTTGTGTGATGAAGCAAAAAAGCACCTTGTCTAAGTTGTCATTTCCTTAATCACATACTGTCGTGGCTTGCTGAACTTGGCAACCTGATTAGAGTTGTGGGTTATTAAATCACGCACACTAGTTTAGGAGCACTTACTGCGGAAACAACAGTCAAATGTGGGGCTTCAGAGGACACTACGGATGCGAGTGTTGGGCAGCGGAGCAGAAGAGTATATAAGTTGATACATCACAGGTTACTACAGCCTACTCAGCCCCTGACAATATAATGGTGCACTAATTCCAATGAGTCTGAACGATTATATTGGGAAAACTATAATGCTGTGGCCAATTTTGTTGACCACCACACAGCCATAAGCGTTGTTGATTGGTAATTTAAGAGTTAATTGGAGAGGTATATGCCATCTTTGCAAGACAACCACCTAGTTGAAGTGATGAGTTTTATTATTGATTCTGTTGCCGTGGAAACAAAAGCTACAAGTCGAGCTGAAATAGGTATTTATCTAATGAGCTTGGTACTGACCGAGTATCAGAATGATGCGACTCAAGAAATCGTCAATAGCCCCCCACAGATGACCCTGTCCCAAGAGACCTCAGCGTAGAGAAATAGCTTCACTATGTTGTTTTAGAAACTAGGCTCGCACTTGGTGAGCCTAACTTTGCCAGTGGAAACGGTGAAAGAAGGCTCGAGAGTTTTACTTAAAAAGAGAGACAACGTTATCAATACCGAGCCTGTCGGTAGCGGCCACTTTCCAAAATGGAAGGAGTACTTTCCAGACTTTCATTCTGAACTAACGTATGCTCAATGAACATGGAAATTCTGAGCATGGATCTCTCACAGGTTAGACTGAAAGAGAAACAGAAATGACATTAAACAAAGCAAGCACTGAATTACAGGCAGTTTCAAATAACTTGGTGCATCATATGTGTGTGAAACTACTAGTTAATCAGGGGCTTAATGAATCAGAAGCCAACAGCCTTTTAGATATAGAACTCTATCTATCGAATCCGCTAGACACGAATGTTGTTATTACTGAGTGTATGAATCAAAGTCTCTCCCATGAACAAGCATCACTGCGAATCTTGAAGCAAAAGCAGCGTGGCTACTTTGCATTGCTTTTACACAGCTACTGGGAAGCGGAAGCTAGGAAATATTTTGACTGTATGGAACAAGTTAAAAGTATTTGAACTTCATAGCCTTATAAATACGGTAAAACGCTAAGTATTTCTTAACTTCAATGGTGTAGTTCCTGTCCATCCCTTAAATGCTCTTGAGAAGGAACTAACATCGCCAAAACCTAACTGGAAAGCAATTTCTGTGACATTTAGCGAGTTGTCACTGAGGAGTCGAAGAGATTTTTCGATTCTGTAGTTAGTAAGCACGTCTCGGTAGGACGTATTCTGATTGTTGAGCTTTCTATTTAGAGTTCTTACGCTCATAGCAAGGTAGTTAGCTGTTGTTTCAGCAGATACCGTAGTTAAGTCACGCATGCTATCTAAATATTTGAATATGTTAGTAATAATGTCGTTTTTCTTAAGCGCGCTCGCTTTGACGCGAACGAGATCTAATTGGGAGTGATAGACTTCCTCATCATAATATGGATTGCCAATTAGTAGCAATTCATGTGGTACACAGAGTTTATTCTGAGTTTTATTTGTACTGAGCGAGACGTTTGAAATATGCCTGATGGTATCTAATTGTTTATCGGTAAACTCAGGAGAAACTAACTCAATAGCCAGGGGGGGGACCGGATGATCAATCAACCTTTGGAGCATCTCACTTAAAGTTAAGATATATAAAAGGGTACCAAGGTGGGTCACCGTTGGACTGTGATGAGTTGTTTCGTTGTCTATAAACCAGATTTCGATATCGCCGTTGTCCATGGTTTGACTTTGAAGGTGAATGGGGGTGCTCATTAATATTGAATATTCTTCACTGTTTTTTAAGGCTGTTTTAATGCAGGGTGAAGTCCAAAACAAAAGACTAAAGCAACCAAATGTGAAAGGGTTAACGCTCTTGGCACATTTTGATATGAATGGAATAGTTTGTTCTGGATCGGTTAGTGCGTATAAGTCATTTCGCAAATCTTCCAAGTAAAGGCGATTTGATGGGGTAGTTCGCCAGCTATCAAACAAAGATTGTAAACGGAGCTCTTTTTGTGCGTGTTGAAATATCTTTCCCCAGCCTGGGTGAACCGATAGAGAGTCGTTCAGTGTATCTGTTGTTTTTTGCATACTATCTCTTTAAATGTTAGTTGTTGCGAATCTATAGCGTCAAAACAAGAAGGAAAATGGATGATATACAGGTTTATTGTAAATCAAATACTCTACCTTACGTTTCTGACGTTTCTGACGTTTCTGACGTTTCTGACGTTTCTGACGTTTCTGACGTTTCTGACGTTTGAAGTGACTAGACTGAGATTTTATCCCATTGCTATAGTTCAGGGGGATAGAGTATCAATCATATATTGATGTTTTGTGACTTATCTGACATGACTCAACAGATCTTTCTAATGGTTACGTTCAAAAAATAAATCTGCAAATCAACTTGACCAATTTAAATAAAGTCATTTTTGATACGTCGTCTAGACTTAAAGTATTTTATTTAAAATAATAAAATATGTAAGAAATATCCTAATAGAAAAATAAAAAATAGGAAAAACCTGCATAAGAGAATTTCGATATATATTGGAGAAATGTCTCATTTAATATTCCAATCTGGCCATTTAAGCATGTTAGTTGTCCTAATATGACAAGAGTCAACTGCTCTATCAGTATACTATTGTGATTGTTGTCACATTGTATGGAAATTTAATGTATGTAGTGTATCAGTACTACATATCCATGATGCTTGTAAGGGATTATGCGTAAAAATCCAATTGAGCAAGCTTGCCATGTTAAAAAAAATACTAAAATATTCTCTATTGGCATTAGTTGCCATGTTAATTTTTGTCACATTAGCAACATATCACTATCTAAGGGCTCTAGCAGACGCTGACGCAATACAACTTGACGAGCAGTCGAGAAAAATTATTGAAGTTTCCTATAATTCGGAGATGAATTCATTCATCGATGAAGCAAAATCAATCGCTTACGCGTTATCGAGTCTGCCATCATCTTGGTCGTACGACAAAGATAAAAATGATTATTTACAGTCTGTACTAAAGCATACCGCAGGTGAAACTGAAGCATTGACTGAAGTTTTCGTCGCCGATTTAGAAGGAAGAGTATTGACTTCTAATGGTTGGATTTCTGATTTTAATGCCAAAAAGGAATCTAGAACGTGGTTCAACGCTGTTATAAGGGATCCATCCAATTACTATTTGACTCGTCCGTATAAGTCTTGGACTGGCAATTATACAATTACTTTATCGGTACCAATAAAAAATGAAGGTGGACTTATTGGTCTACTTGGATTTGACGTGGCTCTAGATAATCTAGTACCAAACTTAGGACTGGAATACGCGCTTACTAACTTGGATGGCGATGTTATAGCCGCTGACTCTTCCAATTCTGATTGGGTTGGCAGTCAATTAACCCAAATACGGCCAGTATTTGCTGAATTAGGGAGTGAAGTGTTGATGTATCAAACTCCGGATGGAGATTGGTACTCAGCTTCCAAAAAAGAACTCGGTGACATGAATCTATATAACTTTGTCAGTCAGAATGAAGTTATAAATGAAAACTCACAGCAAATACTTATATTTATAGGGATAATTGTCGGAACTAATCTGGTTATAGTTGCATCAATCATTCTAATTGTAAGGAAAGAATTAGTCGGCATAGACTATATTAAAAGCAGGCTGGATCGTTTAGCTCAGGGTGACTTCTCTGAATATGAACAAACCGAATTGCATAATGAATTGTCATCAATTGATCGATCCGTAACCTTATTAAGAAATAGTATTGCCCTTATTGTTGGTGAAATTGTTAGTGCTACTGAAATTATGGATAAAAACTCTAAAGATAACAGAGAAAATATCGATGTAGTGGTAGAGAACAGCATAGAACAGCAGGGGGAATTTGAATCAATAGCGACGGCATGCGTAGAACTTAGCCAATCTTCTAAAGAAGTTGCAAGCAATGCGACGACAGTAAGTAAAACTAATGAAGCAATTGAACAACAGGTATTACAGGGTAGGGATATACTAAAGAAAGTTCAACGTATTGGAGATCAAATAACTCAATCTACGATTGATTCGTCAGAAATTTCTAATGGAATCATCGATAGCTCGACCAGTGTAGGTGAGATTGTTCAGATGATAGATACAATTTCTGAACAAACAAATTTATTAGCACTGAATGCAGCAATCGAAGCTGCTAGAGCAGGCGAGTATGGTCGAGGCTTCGCTGTGGTTGCTGACGAAGTCAGAAAACTAGCTTCTGAGACAAAACAATCTACATCATCGATACAAGACATTGTTGAAATACTCAAGGAGAAGTCAGAAAAGCTTGATACGTTTGTCAAAGAAAATATGACTCTAATCAAAAGTTACAATGATAGTCGACTTGAACTAGAGAATCAGTTTTCTGTCATTCAGGAAAATATAAGGACTCTTTTAGATATGAATGCGTCCGTTAGTGCTTCCTCGGAGCAACAAGCGTCTGTAGTCGAGGAAGTATCTAAACAAATTGATACATTAACGCAATCTGTTGATGAAAACATGAAATATATCCGTAATAGCGGTGAGCTAGTTACAGGATTAGTCAGTGTGTCAAATGGTCTTAAAGAACAGCTACGTTTCTTTAAAGCTTAATATTCATAAATAATCTGAGAAAGATATTATGCTGTGTAAGTGTGATTTTTGTTGTATTCAACATCATGACTGTATCAAGTTTGGAAGTACTACAGTTTGTAGGAGCTGTTCTGAAACCATTAACTATATAAGCTCATTACCTTCTAATAACGATACTGATGATATTTTCAAATCAATGATTTTTCTTATCGAACTCGAGTTAAAGAAATTAAGAATAATTTCAAAGCATTGTAAATATATAGACTCCAAAGCAATATATGTACTATCTGGTCATGTGGCTGATTTGAAATTAAATGCTCTTGATGTTAATAGCGAATTATCAAATTACGCTAATAAATTAGTTTCTGAAATCAAAGTACTATGTAGTGTTTTAGTTTAATTGATAAAATTTTTGTTAAGTTGAGGTGGGTTCCATGTGCGAACTATTTATAGGTCAACCAAAAGAAAACTATATGGTCAGAAGCAGATCTATTCGGATTCTAGGGCATATAACAAGTATCAGATTGGAAAATAAATATTGGGCAGTCTTAGATGAAATGTCTGGGATTGAAGGTAAATCTAGAGCTCAGTTTATATCTGAACTTTATAGTGAAGCATTAGATAGAAATATAGATATTAGAAACTTTACATCTCTCCTTAGGACATCGTGCGTGGTCTTCTTGGAAAATAAGAACAGCACTTAATTATCATGGATGTAGAGTTGTAATCTTATTTGTATATAAGCGGTTATATTTTCCAGAAAGATAAAAATAATAGTAGGGTTTATGAACGAGTTTAAGGTAAGGATTTTAGGAACTATTGGCGCTATTATTGCGTTTATCGTTGTTGCGTTAATAGCGATTAGCTTTGTGTCCTTTAAAAATGAGAGTATCGAGTTAAATAAACAAGTATTACAAGAAAAGAATGCAACAATTGAGGAAAATTTATCTCGAAGGATAGAGGGGTATCGAAGTGTTCTCTCTGGGGTTAAAGCGAGTAAAGCCGACATCACTGATGAAGGCCTCTCGGAAAGAGCGATCATTCAACTTGAGATGCTGTATCGGACTCAAACTCAATTTATTGAAGGCGCTTACCTTATCGATGTCGAAGGAGGGATCTTTAATGCCAAAGGTGAAAAGCTAGACTTCAACGTTCGAGACCTTGGGCGTAATTACTATAAAGCTGTATTCAATGAAGGCAAAACATTCTTCTTTTCTCCACCATTTGTCTCTGCTGTGACCAATAGAGAAATCGTTGTGATGGCCTATAAAATAGACAACTCGATTGCTGTTATTACCTCTGTGTATCTAGATTCCTTTTTAGAGTCTGTTGCAGAGCGAAAGGATGTGTTCCTGTATACAGAGGATGGCACTATCCTAGCCGCGCCATATCCAGGTCTACGTGGCAAAAACATTTACCAAGAGCTTCCACTTTACAAAAGCTTTAGTGCGAGTACACCGGAAATGAACTATAGCAAGGTCGTTGAAGGAGACGATACTGCGTTTACTGCATTTTGGACACAGCTCGATATCGGAGGTTGGAAGTTGGTCAGTTTTATCAAAGATGCAGAAATTAAGAAAGGAGCAGACAGTCAATTAGTCACTTCAGCCATTGTGGGCACCATAAGTTTGATTATCGGATTAAGTATATTATTGGTGACAGTGAACAAACTTGTATTAGTTCCTGTCGGTGGTACTCCGACTGAGATTGCAGGTTTGATGGAGAAGATGGCTGATGGCGATTTTACACAGCGCATTACCCCAACGGGGAATGAAACAGGCATTTATCAGTCACTCATTAAACTATCGAATCAACTGTCGGAGTTAATCCAAAATACACACAGCATTTCCGAGAATGTGGCGTCTGCTTCGGAAGAACTGAATGCAGTGATGAATGACACCAAGTCTAACGCGCAGGAGGAACTGTCTCAGGTAGAGCAAATCTCTACTGCTATTACTGAGCTTTCCTCAACTTCACAGGATGTGAGCCAGCAAGCACTAGTTGCAGAAAGAGAAGCCTGTAAGGCCAAGGAAAATGTACAGTCTGGTAAGCAAACATTGGAGCAAAACATTACTCTGACAGGCTCTATTCACTCATCCGTGAATGAAAGCGCGAACATTGTTGATGAGCTTCGTCAGTTTGCGATTGAAATTGGTTCAGTAACGGAGGTAATCAATTCAATTTCGGAACAAACCAACTTGCTTGCCTTGAATGCTGCAATCGAGGCGGCTAGGGCAGGCGAGCACGGGCGTGGATTTGCTGTAGTTGCTGATGAGGTGAGATCCCTAGCCTCTAAAACACAAGAATCCACGGTTAGTATCCAAGAAATTATTGAGAAGCTGCAAAAGCAATCAGAGCGAGCGCAAACTAATATGGCTCAGAACGTTGAGCTTATCGTGCACTCAGTCCAACTTGCAGACAACATCAAGGCCTCATTTGAGGACATCTCGGCTTCTGTTGAATCTATTTCAGAAATTAACACAGTAGTAGCGACTGCCGCTCAAGAGCAGTTTAGCGTGACTGAAGATATCTCTAAGAACACCACGTTGGCGTTTGACCTTGTGCAACAAAACGTTTCTGGCATGAATGATACGCTTCAAGCATCTTCTGATCTCGCTATGCTTGCAGAGACCCAGAAGAGTGATCTTGGTTTCTTTAAAATATAAGAATGTACGTATCAGATTATCGTTCTGATGCGTACCTGTATCAATTTGGAAAGCAATACTGATTGCAAAATCAATGCCGTAAAACAGTATAAAAGTTCATTACCATCTAGCAACATTAATTCTTACATTTTAATAAACATAAACTTAATGGAGTCACCAGTTAAGAACAATATCAAATGACGGGAAAGATATTGACTTGTAAGGAGTGCTAATATAGAGGCTGTTTAAAACTCGACCAAGCAAAATTTTGGGCAGCAGTGGAACTGTTTTTATTAAAAGATATGACAAATAGTATAAAATTAGAAAAAATAGTATGTAGTATATAAATACCACCCACTATTTAGAGTGCCATGCGATAATAGATCCATGAAACGGAGGTCATATTATTATTAAGTGGAATCTTTTTAAAAGTTTAAAGTGGTGTTTATGAAAAAACATATTATTGCATTATCATTATTGACGTCTTTTAGTTCTAGTAGTGTATTGGCTGTTGGCCAAAATGTTACTGAGGTTCAGTTTGATGGTTTAATTTCAACAGCAACATGTGATTTTGCAATTAAAACAGCTAATGGGGTTGTTAATACTATTGACTTTGGAGTGTTTGACGACTCAGCTGCAACGGCAGCGGGCGCTGTTTTTGGCACTGAAGTACCATTTTCAGTTGTACCTGAAAGCAGCTCATGTACGAGTGTATTTACAAGAGGTGCTGAAATTAAGGTCACAAGCGCAGATAGTGTGATTGATAAAAGCGTTGTTACTGATGGTAGAAATGCAAGCGCTGGAGTACAAGTTAAACTAGCTGATGGTACCAATGTTGTAAATGCAGGTTATACTGATATTTTGTCTACTAATACAGCCGCGTATACTCCAAGTACAGGCGCGATTCTTTTTAAAGCTCAACCTTATGCGCATTCGGCAACTTTAACACCAGGGCAGTTTGGTGGAAAGATTTCGCTACAAGTGGCTTACAAATAAAAGATAACAACTTTTAACTACTCGCTCAACATCACCCTGTGCCATTCAGGTACAGGGTGTTTCCAAACTATAATATGAATCAATATATATGAGTCATTTTGGCCAATTACGTCTTGGTTTCGTTCTCTATTGTCCATTGTTCTTGTTTGCTCAAGAAATGAAATATAAAGAAGATAATATAATTCCAGTTTCGTATTGGGATGTATCACAAGCAACTGAATGTTCGGGAGAAACTAAGGTATCTTTATATACAGACTATAAGAAGCCGAATTTTAATGAATTTCAATCTCTTCTTGAAATAGATTCTACTCCAAAGCTAGAAGTAAGAAAATTACTTTCTGGGAAATGGAGAGTTTACATTTCTGGTTATGATGGATTAGATGAGGCAAAAAGACATATAAGCTTTCTGAAAAAAAATACCAATCTGAAGTCAATCCCCTTCCTTGTGTGCTATGAGGAAAGTGATCTTTCCCTGAAATATTCTTTATTAACGGTGGATAAGACTGTTGATGATAGCACCAAAAATACAAGTCGAGTTAACCAAGTTGTATTAAATGGAAATATAATTGGTGTATATAAAACTGATTATATAAATGACAAACCATTATTAAGCAGTGAAGTTGCAAGTAATATCATCTACAACAATGACATAGATTTAGTTGAATATATCTCTATGCCTTATGAAGATATCCCCGGTATGTTTATTGAACTAGATGATAGAGAGCAATCAATAAACCTAATCTTAGACATTGAATCTGAAGAGTCTAGTTCTGAAACAGAGATAAAGACCTTTGAAATTGGTAATGTTGCAAACTATTCCAATTATTGGATGAATTATAGCTCAAATATCAATAATAACGATAGTTTCACTGGTGGTTTGAACAATTACTTAAGCTTTGAAAGGTCGACAGTGATCTCTAAGCTTTCTTACTATGATTATGATAGTCGCTCAGAACTCAACCTTGATTCTTTATATTTGGAGTCTATCAGTGAGGAAGGCCCTATGATTTATTCAGTAGGGAAAATTCAAGGTAACTCCTCAAAAATCTATGGGGTGGGTGTCGAGTACAACAGAAGGTTATTGAATGATGATAGTTTGATCTATACGCCGCCGATTTCTTTTACCACCGGAGGTCCAGCCTATGTGGAGCTATATCAAGGAAATCAATTAATTAGTTCAATGTCTACGTCAGGCGGTGAATCTAAAATTGAATCCTATCAATATGTCAATACTAATGATCTGACATTGGTTATATCCGAACTTGGTTTGAAAAAAAAGTATATAAATATCCCATATGACTATTCCAATAACATGGCTTCGCTTTACAAAAGTGGTAGTTATGAATGGGGAGCTAAGCTTGGACTGAGTGAGAGCAATGAAGATCTGGTTGTTGAATATGAAGGGGTGAGGGGGTTCGATTATTACAGCGTCAGTTTGAATGGATATTACTCTACATCGGATCGTCAGCTTAATCTCAGTATCAAAAGTCTGATGTTTGGCCTAAATAACGATTTATTGTTTGGATATGATAAAACATGGGGATCATATGCTGGGATCAATATGTCTACAGGGGATGGCTTCAATCTATATGGCAAGTATTATCAAGACAATAACTACCAGTTAAATGCAACGTATAATCGAAAAGGATTAATACTAAACGACGACAGTTTATTGATAGATCTATCGAATAACTCCAGTGAGATTTATCTCAATCAAGTGTCAGTTGACTACTCGATACCTAATAGGCTTGGAAGTATGACATTAAATTATACCAATAGTAGTGACGAAGATGAATATTTTGGTCTTACTATGAGTGTTGATTTTGATAAATTACAGTGGTACGGGGATGTAAGTAATCGCGGCTATTATGCTAGAGCGAGTTACACATCTGATGACAGAGATAAGGGGATGTCTGTATCAGTTAGAAAAGACAACAGTAGAATTGGTACAACAAAATCGGCAGACGCATGGCTTAGTACTGAAGATACTAACTTGAATGTAGGATACAGTAAATCTAATCTTTTTGAGACTAGAAGTCTGAGTTTATCTGGGGGAGCGATATACTCAAAAAATAACCTTTATCTGACATCACTGATGACACCCACCTTAATGATTTTGGATAGTAACTCCGAAACTTTGTCAGCTAGAAATAGGCCTAACGATGATGGGGTGTTGATCATACCTTTAAATTCTCATTTTGCTTCAGAAGAAGTTTCATTAACGGAAGGCTCTGTGGATAAAAGCCTAGGTGATGAAGATGTATTGAATGTTACTCCTAAACCTAATGGTATTTACCACTTTGATGTCCAAGTCAACTTGATAAAGTATTTAGTTGGCTACGTAGAATCCCACTCTAGAAAAACTGTTAAAGGCATGGAAGTGCATCTAGGTGATGAGGTTTTATACATCGGTCCCAATGGACTAATTTCAAATGAATTTATCTTAAAACCAGGGCAAGACGAAGTCTCGCTTAGAATACCCGAGTTAAATTGTGAATATTCTTTACCAATTGATTCGGAAAAACTTGTAATCGATTTTGGAACGTTAAAATGCGCAGATTATATTATTTAGTAATGCTGATGATAATTTCATCTCAGGGTCATGCAGCAGTCACGATAGATCGTACTCGGTTGATCCTTGTTCAAAACCAGCCTGGCGAAGTTGTATTAAGAAATAACTCAGAAGTGGTGAAGAATGTCTCTATTTTAGTGACTGACCAAAATGAAGTTCAGCGCACTGATAAAATTTTATTAACCCCCAATTTTATTAAAATGCAACCAGGAGAGTCACGAATAGTAAGGTTGTTTTCCTTGGAGAAAAATCTCACAGAAGGACGCTTGTATTATTTTGAAATTCAAGAGGAGACAGATAACACGCAATTAGGTCTTAATGTGGTGTTATCATCGAGAATAAAAATATTTGTCCGAAAAAAAGCGGATAGAATTGACTATGATAATGCAATTGAAATCGGGTGTGGAAAATCATCTACTAGTTTGTTTGTAAGTAATAAGACTGATGGTCACATTTCAATCAATAAGGTGTTGTTTAATGAAGATGTGCTTTCAGAAGAGTATTCACTGTCGGAGCTTAAACCTAATTCAACGACATACTTTGATTTGAATACTAAATGCCCTAGCGGTAAAAGTGTATTTGTTGAGTTTATCAACAAGTACGGTGGAATATATACTAAATCTTTTGCTATGACAGCCGAATGAGTTGATTAAGATGAAAAATAACTATGTACTATTTGGTCAGTTGGTGCTGAGTTTGTTATTCGCCATATTTCCAGACGTCTCATACGCTCAGACTTTCAATTGCGTCAATACTTCTGGAAATCAAAGGTCTGTAGTTCAAATAGGTTCAATTACGTTAACGCAAGCTCAAAATGTGGCTAACAACATTATCTATGATAATACTTTTTCTACAGCACTTCTTACAGCTCAGTGTGATTGTGCTGTAAGTTGGTGGGTCGCTGAAACATTTTTTACTGGAGATACAAACCCCTATGCTACCTACGTAGACAATTATGATGGTGTTCCATGGTACTCAATACCGGGAACCAGCAACCTCGCATATTCTCTGGAAACGGAAATTTGGAATGACTGGCAGTCGGCTTTCGTAAAAAAAACAGTTCCTTTTGGAGCATATAGTAATAAAACTGAAGAAAGTTATTGTCGGGGTCCTTCTACTTTATCCAGCTTAACTAGAGGGCGACTAAGAATTCGCTTACTGGCTCCTATTATAGGTTGGCAAGAGATCAATAATTCACCTCTAGGCTATTTTAAAATGCGCAGACGTGATCACCCAGATTCTAGCACAGCCGTTATGCGGTTGCTTGAGGTTAACGGTCGGTTATCGAGTGGTCATTACTGCAACACTACAGGGGCATTTAACAAAAAATATGAGTTTAAAACGTCATTTCTAAGCGATTTTGATGACCAGATGCCAAGCGAAAATACTCAAATTTCACCTCTAATACATGTCACAAATATTTATTGTAATTACTCAAATGTTCCAGTTGAAATCGAGTTTACTGGTGACTTTAGTGAGTATGGTTTGAAGACTGACTTGGATGGTGTTGAAATTAAATCTGTGTTATCTGTCGCTACTTTCGGGACTAACTACGTAATAAACAATGTCTGGAACAAATTTAATACTTCTCTTGATTCCAAAGGATATAAAAGAATTCTGTTTACTTCAGCACCTGTGTTGACTAAACCGAAGTCGCAAGTCACGTTGGGGGAGTATTCCGCCACAATGTATATACGAGTTAACTTTAAGTAGGGATAGCATCGTGAAAAATGGTCAACTCATAAATTATTATCAGCCAATTATTGATAACAAATCCGATGTTGTTGCATTGGAGGCATTGGTACGACTCAAAGTTCCGAATAAAGGTGTCCTTTATCCGTCTGCGTTTTTATCGAAATTTGAACATTGTCGTTTGTTTGATAATGTTCTTTTGAATGCAATCCATGATATTGGATTTTATGAGGTTCCTTATAGGATTTCTTTAAATTTGCCTCCTAGTTTATTAGAAAACTCCAGTTTCTATAAGTATTTTGTTTCTAGATGCGAAGAGTACAATATTTGTCCTTCCCGGTTTAAAGTTGAGATTACAGAGACTGAATACTATGATTGTTCTATGTCTTTGATAAAAAATATACTCAAATTAAAACAATACGGGGTCGGTATTTCAATTGATGATTTTGGTGTTGGATATTCATCGCTCGATAAAATCCTAAAACTCCCAATAGATGAGTTAAAGATAGACCGAATTTTTATATTGGACTCTCAGTATGATTTTAAAAAGAGATGTATATTGGAGAGTATGTCGGATTTAACTAGAAAACTTGATATTATGGTTGTGGCGGAAGGAGTAGAAAATACAGATACTTATGACTTTATCAAGAAGCTGAATATTAATTATTTTCAAGGATATTTGTTCAGCAGGCCTAAACCATTGGGTGATTTATTTAGTTGATGAATACTGGATTTATTCGGCTGCAACTGTGTATGTATTCTATTTAGGCTGTCTCTGACATGGATTGTTGGGGGGTGGCCTTTTATTAATGGAATGCCATTTATTACGTGTGAGTGACTGTTAAAATCTGTTTTGGTCTTAAGATTTTATTAATTTCATTCTTTGTGATAGTTCGTTTTTCTGGTTTTGTTCCATAAATCAAGGAATTAAATCATCAGCCTACGATCTGAACAGCTAAGTTCATTCAAACACTTAGGCCAATAGCCAAATCTCGCTACAAGACAACCGACCGGAAGCAGTACAACAAAGCTACAATCAATCACAGTTCACTGACATTTTGGATTGATGAAGAAGCTATTAAGTTATGAAATCAAATGAAGCAAGGCAAAACGGGTAAGACCCCGTTTGTTTAGTAATTTAGCGATTGCAACAGCTCTCATGGTTAAACGGGTATTTCCAATGCTCTTGCGAGGTCCACAAGGATTCATGAGCTCCAATTTCAGGCTCACTCAACTGCCATTGTAATGCCCTCATTAATTATGTATTAGTCAGCGAGCTAAAATGGTTAACGTCCTTTGACATTATTGCCGTAGAGCTAAGTTTACCGGTTGTGAGCGATGGTGAAGCACTTCAAAATTTCTTTAGACAGACTCGCCGAAGAATTTGGGAGATATCTGGCGATAGCGTTTACGACACAAGGTTGTGCTACGAAACTATTCGTATCAAGTAAGCTGTTCCACTCATTCAACCTAGGGAAGGAGCAACCTTATGGGAGCGAGGTCATTCCCGTAACTTAGCGGTCGGTTGCCAGAAGCTATATGGTTCACAATAGGTATTTGAAACAGAAGTACGGTTATCACAAGAGTTCACTCTCAGAACGGTTATGTTCTGTGTGAAGAAACTACTTGGCGGTACGTTAAGTTTAAGAAATTACAACGATCAAGTTCGCGAGACTTACGCGATGATAAAAGCATTAAACAAGCTCACAGGACCAGGTATGCCTGAAACGATAACTGTCACCTAACAATTACTCATAATAGGCGTCTTTATTCCTGAACTCGAATTAGGAAACAAAGCCGCCTATTAGAGAATAGACTTACGTTACTGGTTCAGAACAAACTGAACACCATCAACTAGCCATCCGCTAGACCAGACTTTGATTTTTTGAATTGACGTACCTGGTATCAATTCAAATACTTCATCATGCGTAATTGTCTCTATCTCCCTGGACCCAACTATCTGTTTTGAACCGTCATTATAACTAAAAGTCATACTTAAGATGTAAGTACTGCCATAGAGTTCTCCTGAAGTAATCTCAATTTGCTTAACTTGGTTGAGATTAATCGCGCTCAAAAGACCACCTTTCCCACCATGTAGATTCTCTGGTTGTGTGCCAATAGCATTGATGGCGGCTCCATGACGAATATACAACACATTACTATCATTAAACTCCTGCTGAGCTAAAAGCCCGGAAGTCGAACCAAATACTGTTGATTCATTAATTGTATTGAACACATTAGTAAAGGAAGTCACAGTACGGAGTCCTATTTCTCTACTTTGCGCTGCATACAACCCTAGGTCTCCGGAAACGTTATCATGCCCTAGTAACTGACCTGAAAAAATACTGCGCAAATGGTCACTACCGTCCTCCCATTCCCAGCGCTGACTCAAATTCGAATTACAGTTTTGCAAACGATCCAATGACATTCCATCAAGACATTTATTTACGTCACTTGCGCTTACATATCGGCCTAATTGATCATAAATAAATGACTGAGAATATTTCGTTTCATCACAATTTGAAGTCTTAATAGTTCCTTCATAGTCAACATCAATACAGCGATTATTAAAACTTCCTAACTGCAAATTAACAGGCCTACCACCTGTAAACACAGGGTGATCCCAATCCACTGTAAAACTAGCGCTTTTACTTACACGGCGACGTGGAGAATTTTCAAATCCATAATATGACTGGTGGCCTCCCAAAATGTAGTAGTAGTTATATGCGGCATGATAGATGGGCCTAATATTAACTGAAGAGTCAATAGTAAAATCCGTCGTTCCTCTAGCATTAGGATCAGCCATGTATATTACATCCATTTTAGGAACAAAGCTTGCGTAGCCAATAGGATTAATTTGATTAATATCAACCGGATACTTATCTACCCAAAAAGCATCTGTAGATCTATCCAATAGAGACTCTGCAGTTGCGTATTGATCACGACTCCACTTAAACTGGATATTTTGCGCGTTAGCTGTATTGCGCTCTACACGATAATCATGAGTATTAAAAGTTAACCAACGACTTTGATTATAGCTAGCATTTGCCTCTAATTTACCCTTAGGGCCATCTTTATTTGCCTCAATACCACCAGTAACCCCAAGTTGAAATCCAGAGACTTCTTTTGCCTCATAGTTTTTGTTTAGGTTTTCTCTTGGAAAAGTTTTTAAAATTTGAGCTTTGTTGTTCGAAGCATTAAAAGTAAATTGGTAGTCCTGAGCTATCGCGTTTGTAGTCCATTCTTTAGAATAAGCATTTAATACACTACCCCCTATTTTAATCTGTTCATAATCGAGATAATCATTCAGATGAATACCTGCACCTGTTGTATCATCATCTAAACTGATACGAACTATTTTTGCATCTGGTGTCGCAGCACCTGTTGTGCCATATTGTAATGATCGTTCTAAGTTAACACGATAAATCAGAGAAATATTTGGATTGTCGCAAAAAACTCTATCACCGTTATCCCATAAATGTGACTTTGGGAAAGAACATTCTTGATCTGTGATAGTACGATTGACATTTAGATAGAATGCGACATGAGGTAATGAGTTGCTACCTGAAGGTGTCGTGCTAGGTAGAAAATCTCTTACTCTAGGACTTAAGGTACGTTGGGGTTTATCAGCTTCTAGTAAACTAATATTAGGGTCTTTATCATTATCAAGAGGTGTGAATAGTAACTCATCTTTATGCGGACTGATTATTAAGAAATCGCTTATAAAACTTAAACCAATTTTTTTTCTTAGTAAAGATTTTGCAGTTTTCTTGGATAATTCATCTTTAATTGTGCTAAAGTCTATAAAATACCGCAGTCGATTATTAATTATATCTTCACGAATAATAGCGAGTGATGGAATATCAATACTACCTTTTAGCCAATTACTTGCATTGATATAGCGTACTTGGCTATCATTATAAATACTACTTAAAATTCCGATTGCTTGGCCTTGTGGTTTACTAATGTCAGCATAAACCGAATTTATTAGTAGGCAGGGGATAATTACCCCAACAGTTTTTATTTTATTAATCAAAATTGTATCCTCTAAAACATCGTGACTCTGTACATTAATTAACAACCAAAAAAACATGTAGTATATCCTTGCTACACAGGTGTAATATTTAACAAATTTAATCAAGATCACACCTGAAAATAAACGCTGTCTGATGCTTTATTGTTTGTATTAGCCAAGTTAAATGTTCACACTTTAGGTTATATGCTGAGCTTCAAGCAAATGTGTCCTTGTTAACTTGTGATTACTTTGAACATGGCGTATGACCCCCATTGTCCAATACAGTTTCGACGTGTTAGTAGGCTCCCAATGGCTGTTTTAAGTTAGACATAGGGGTCTCCGACGATTAACGTCTATGATAATCATGCTGTTGTTTCCAGGATTTGTTCGAACTATAAAGTTTTTGGCAGTCAATCACCAGAAGACTGGGACGAACCGCAATTCACTTATTCAATAAGTTTTGTATTTAAGAAAGAAGAAATTATTGGGTAATAAATTTTAGCAAAGAGGCCACTTCGTTGATTCAGTACCGATGAATGAGGAAATAATACGCAGATATGTCCGACATCAAGATCGTGTTGGAAAGGAAGAAGAGTGACAGATGCGGTTGGGATTAGACAACTAACAGTGAGCCCCTTCTAGGGGGCCTTTAAAAGCCAGCTGCTATGCAGGTGGATTTTTACTGAATACAGATAATTTGATAAAGCTTAAGACTCCCAATAGACGAATCAAAAGACATGTGTTTTGATTATAATAGAGCTTTGCTTTCAAGTCGTTGTGATAATTTGAAGGTGATTGCTCGGTTTTTATTACTCCTGATCTATCTTAATTAGTCAAACGTTTTATGATTATTCGTTTTCTATGGTAATTTTGTTATTGGTCAGTTTTTAATTTTTCTCGTTGATATTTTATTTTGGCTGACGTCACATTTTTTTTAATAGTAGAATATTACTACCTTTTAGTTCATGCCCATTGGTTAAATGGTTACGAAGAAAAAGGAGAACGACATGCTTCAATCACATGTATGCTCAAATATCGAACCAGATAGCTTTAAATCTGGTGAACATATTGGAAAAAGCATTAAATCAAAACTCACCAAAACAAGTATTATTTTTATATACATCAGTGAAACTCATGAACATTCCGAGCTTGTTAAAGGCGTTAAAAGTGTTCTTGGTGAGGTTAATATTATAGGAAACACGTCCTCATGCGGAGTCATTACACCAAATGGGTATTTATTTAATCGTGAGGGTTTCGCATGCGCTTTAGCCATTTACGATGCTCAGCTGGAAGTTAGAACGTCTTTGGTGAGTAACGCTTCTGAGCAATCAGACTCTTTGGAAGCTTATACTCTCGGGCTCAAATTGGGTCATAGCTTAAACCAAGGTCTCGTTGTTTCTGAGCAGCAACCCGCATTCTTGCACATGGTTTCTTCTCCAGGTGAAGAAGAGAGTTACTTAGAAGGTATCAGCCAAAAAACTGGCCGTTTGCCCTTGTTTGGTGGGAGTGCAGCAGACAACTCGGTCCAAGGGAGTTGGGCATTGTTTACACAAAGCGAGTCAACCAGAAACGGCGCAGCAGCAGCGTTATTTTTGTCAAACAAAAAGATTGTTAATCAATACGCCGACGGATATCACGAGTCGATAAACATGGGACTTGTCACCAAAATGAAAGGCAAGCGTGTGGTATGCGAAATTAATAATCAACCTGCATTAAAACAATACGCCGAATGGATTGGAGAAACAGTAGAGAGCCTCCGCGGCGATCAACTTCTTACCAAGTCTATTTTAAAGCCTATTGGCATCAAAGATATAACAGGCTCTTTGACCGCGATACGTCACCCGCTCGTTGGATATGATGATATGTCCATGTCCGTTGGAAACGACATTTGTGAAGGTTCGTCATTCATTCAAATGTCAGCGACGAAAGCGGAACTGATCGGGGCAGTCCGACACACCATTCGGGAACTATTTGCCAAGATGCCAAAGGAAAAAGTGGGCGCTTTACATCTCGTTCACTGTGCTGGCCGTCGAATGGAAATTGGCAACGAGATCCATCAAGTCCACGAAATCCTTCAAGAGGAATGTGGTGATATTCCTTATGTAGTGGAGTTCACCTTTGGCGAATATGGATATAACGAATGTAGTGCGAATACTTGCGGCGGGCTGATGCTTTCATTTACCGCTTTTGAAAAATAAGAATATTGAGAATAATCATGTCAAATAAAAATATGCTAAATGTCCATAACCCATACAATAATGAACTGATCGCTGAGTTGAAAACGACAACTAAAAAGCAAGTGGAAAAACACATCTTAGATGCAGTTCTTGGTCAGAAAACATGGAGTGATTTACCGCTAAGCTCACGAGCGACTGTTTTATATAAATTTCTAACCTTAGTTGAAGATGAAAAAGACAAACTTAGTTCTTTACTGTCTCAAGAGTCGGGCAAGCCGATTAAAGAAGCGCAAGCGGAAATTAATAATATCTCTATTGGATTTTTAGCATTTATCGAAAAGGCGAAGCATTTATACGACACTTCCTTCCCTGGTACCAGTGAAGCTGGCCAAGCGTCTAATCTTCAGATCACCACGCGAGAGCCACTCGGTGTTGTTGCTTGTATTTTACCCTTTAACTTTCCTTGTGATCTATTTTGTCAAAAGGTAGCTCCTGCATTGATGATGGGTAATTCAGTCATTGTGTTACCTTCTACCAACAACCCCCTCACTGTCACAGAGTTGGTTAAGTTGTTGAAGAAAGCGGGGGTACCTAAAGATGCGATTCATTGTTTAATCGGTGAGGGTAGAGATATTGGTCCAGTGCTGACGCAACATCCGGACGTCAATATGGTTACTTTCACGGGCTCGACACCTGTTGGACTCGAAATCGCGGATATTTGTGCGTCACGTCTGGCACATGTCGCATTAGAGCTTGGCGGGAACGATGCTTTCATCGTCTGCGAAGATGCCGATGTCGATCTCGCAGTAAAAGAGATGATTTGGGGACGTATGTACAACTCGGGTCAAGTCTGCTGCGCAAGTAAACGTTTCATCATTCACAAGTCGAAAGTAGACACATTCATCGAGAAAAGCATCGCTCAACTGCAGCAACTACACCTAGGCTCCCCACAAGATGAGTCAACAGATTTTGGTTGTCTTATCAGCGAGCAGGCTGCTGTGTCAGTGGAGAGACAAGTCGCACTGACAATTGAACAGGGGGGGAAACTAGTTTTTGGTGGAACAAGAGAAGGCGCTTGTTACAGCCCAACGATTATTACGGACGTCCCCGTAACAGCCGATGTCGCATCAAATATGGAGATTTTTGGTCCAGTAGTGTCCATTATTCCTTTTGATACTGAAGAGGAAGCTATTCGTATTGCTAACGCCTCTATTTATGCTCTGAGTGCTTGTGTTTTCTCTACTGACTACAAAAAGGCCATCGCATACTCTAAACAAATCGAGTGTGGCGTGTTTGTTGTCAATGGAGCCAGTTTCTATCGTAGTTTCGAAATTCCTTTCTGTGGACACAAAATGAGTGGCTTTGGAAGTGAAGGGGTTTCATCCACGCTGGAAGAAATGTCAAAAGTTAAAAGCTTAATCCTTAAAGACGTTTACTAACTATCAGATGACCGTGTTGTGTGTTCATAACACGGTCCTATTATTTCAAGGATTTATTATGAATCGAGTAATTCTTTCTCCTGCTAAATATGTTCAAGGTCCTCATGTACTTAATGAGCTGGCGTCTTTGGTGATGCATTTGGGTACCAGAGCATTGGTGATCATTGATAAAACAATAAGCGAAAAGGTGAGTATTGATTTTTCTGACAGTGTATTTAAGAAGATAGAACTATTTTCGGGTGAATGCTGCTATGAAGAAATTGAACGGCTAGGACTCTTAGTAAAAGAAAAGTCTATTGATGTCGTTATTGGTGTTGGAGGCGGAAAAGTCATTGATAGTGCTAAGGCTATAAGTCATTTACAGAACATCGCAGTGGTAGTTTGTCCTACAGCAGCTTCGAGCGATGCTCCAACGAGTGCTCTTTCGGTCGTCTATAAACAGTCAGGTGAATTCTTAGAATACCTTCCACTTCGTAAAAATCCAGATCTTGTCGTCGTTGACTCACATATTATCGCGAAAGCTCCTACTCGTTTGCTGGTTGCTGGTATCGGAGATGCACTAGCCACATATTTTGAAGCTAGAGTTAACTATCAATATCAGCGTACCACCATGGCAGGAGGTATACCGAGTTTATCTGCATTCACGTTGGCCAAGCTCGCATATGAAACCTTATTGAAGTTTGGTCTTGATGCTAAGCGTAGTGTTGATAATGGTGAAGTGACACTTGCTCTAGAGAATATTATTGAAGCGAATACCTATTTAAGTGGTATTGGTTTCGAAAGTTCGGGGTTGGCCGCTGCTCATGCTATTCACAATGGTTTTTCGCAACTCAACGAATGTCATCATTTGTTACACGGCGAAAAAGTCGCTTTTGGCACTATTGTTCAACTTGTACTAGAAAGATCTGATACCGATGAGCTAAAAGCAATTATTAAATTTTGTCGTGAACTAGGGCTTCCTACGACGTTGAAAGAAATGGGTATATCTAAAATCGAATTAGCTCACCTTAAAGTCGTGGCTGATGCTGCATGTGAGTCTAGCGAAACCATCCATAATATGCCTTTCACGATAAAGCCAAGCGATCTAGTTCAAGCGATAATCACGGCCAACGAAATTTCGTCAAAATTGGTGTAAATGTAGATTTAGTTGAGTCATCTCATTTGGTATCGCAAGCGATCCTCAAAGTCTCAAAATTACACTTTCTTGTATAGAAGTTGGATTAGGTTCGTTGTTGGGTTTATTGTCGGAAAACTTGTTTGATGTGAAGGTAACTCCACAGGGAGCTTGACTAAACTTCGAATGTGACTGGCGCTATAGGTGAGCGCCAGTACTCTTTGACACTAGATAATTTTGCCTATTTGCTCTACAACTTTATCAACAGCATGGGCTACTTTAGCCAGTTTTTTGATTTTGTTGTCTACTTCCTTTAGCTCCTTTATTCCTTCTTTGGCGCTAGCAATTAGTTCATCAAGTTCTTCCAATGAAGCTTTGAACGTGCTTGAATTCTTCTCAATAAGTTGGGAGTGATACTCTTGCAGCTTATCACCTAGTTCTTCAAAACTTGCAATGAGTGAGTCGTGTTCTGGCCCAACCATTTCGTCGTTAAGAAACGAGTGGATCTCGTCATACGCACTTTGGAGTTCTTCGTAGGTCGCATTCTTGTCGTGCATGTGGTCATTCTCCTAATGTGTCGCGAAAGTCTTTGATTGCATCGATCTGCATTTTAGTCGACTGCAGTGCTTTCTTCGCCGCCCCCTTAGTTAAGTCGTCATCGCTTTTAAGGGATACAACAATAGATTTGTTTAACTGTTGAATCGCTCCCAATGCACGCTCAAGCTTTGCGTAGTTAGCGTCTAGGTCGTTTAGGCGGATTTTTAGCTCATACGTCTTTCTATAGGCATTAACTCTTTCTTCCAATGAATGATGGAATGTCACGCAGCGCCTATCATTGAGTTCTTCACAACGATTTGGGTTGTTGAGTAGATACAGGCGAATTTGCAATTCTTTTTCTAAGCTAATTTTGGTTGCCTGTTTCCATGAGCCCAACTCGCCTTTCAAAGCTTCGTACGAACTTTGAATGATGGATTCTGAGTCTATCAAAATACTCTTTAGTAGGTCATAGCGGCTCTTTTCTGTATAGGCCCTCGCAATAGCGTTTACACTGGTTGAGAGAAGTTCGATATCACTGGAATTAATGTATTCGGCATGATGCGACTCTGATAGTGACACTAATGATTCGTTCAGTTTTTGGGAGTACTTGTTTAACGCTTCACTTCGGTCATTTGTGGCCAAAGCGTAAATACTCTGAGAATACTGCTGTAGGTTGTACAGTAGAAGTTCTTGTCCTGAATTGTCTATGGTCGCTATATTTAATCTATTTCCCGTTATTCCATCCCGTGTCGCTTTAACTAGCTCTGCACTGATTCGAGCATCATCTGCTGACTCATACACGTTCATCAGGGCACCTTGAACTTTCGTAGTTTGTTCAGCGTATTGGGTAAGCATCGTTATTGATTCATTTGATGCACACCCTGCTAACGTAACCACTGTAAGTAAAACAACTTTGAAGCGTATTGTCGGTATCATACTGTATAGGATTTTATGTTTCATATATCACTAAGCCTTATTCTCTTCGTTTTAAGCAACGCAGATACCGTACCGAGGTAAGATATCTCGAATCAGTTCTAACCGATACGTTTTTAGAGCGTCATGAAACTTTTTCCAGTCTGAGTGCAGAAAGTCATCTGTGTAGTGGTAAACAACTTTATCATCATCTTGGATCGAACCATGCCCTCTTGCTATGACTTTCCAACTGTTGCTTCCATCTTTATCGAAGGACAAATTAACGGGCTCAAACCCAAAACTGCCTTGTTGTAGTTTTTTAATCCATTTAGCATGACGAGCATGACCATCGTCGTCATCGAGTTCTAGGAAAGTCTGCTCAATAATGGAGTATTGCTCGGAAGTTAGTCCAGGCTGCTCATCGACATTGATTTGGGTGTCACCACTATTCCAACATTGAAGCACTTTACACATGGCGTTCGCGGCATCGAGATAGATTGCTGTATTATTTCGTTTTACGGGTAATCCTTCACCGTTAATATAACTCCATGATGCGTAGGGGCGATCGGGAAAAGACAGAGCGGCGCCGTGGCCGAGTGGTGATGCCGACGAGATCCCTTGGCTCATTAATCTATCTTTAATGCCTTCTAAAGTGGACGTAGATGAAGAATCTAGTTCATTCACGATATTGTAATCATGAATGACGCCAGCAAAGCCTTGGTGGGCAAATGTATCTGCGTACACATGCATTGCAATACCCATGAGGTGAGCTGCAAATGGTTTATCCCAATGTGTAGCTACCATATGTAGCATGTCCCTTGCTACATAACTGTCGGGTTTACAAACCAATCGATGAATAAATGAACCATCTGGTGTTATGTCCCAGGGGAGTCCTTGGTTGCCAGGAAGGAAGTGGAAGGGTATCCAAACCAGATGATTCGCTAGTTCTTGCGTGTTCCGATAGTCGAGCATTTTATGTGCCGAGACTATGCGGTCAAACATTGCACCGTTGTCAAAATATATAGGCTTATCGTTTGTTGCTTCATCCACATATTGAGCTGAGTAAGCCACTATCTCTGCGTTATGGTGCGATATGCCCGCGAACCGAGCTACCACGTAGGTCAGGGTATGATGTCCATCTATTTGCATTTTGTATCTCCAGATCGTTGAAGAACTGATTGTTACGCATGAATGCCAAAAAACGGCTTGTGTAAAGGGTAGGTGCTTAGTTGTTGGCCTTGGCTTGGCCGCACCTTGTTTTGTTACATAACTACTTTACTGTATCAACTTTGCTTAATTGCAATATATCAGGAGCTAAGGTAGTCGAAAACTAGAGAGATACAACGAAGATAAAGGAGTCACAGAAAAGCGTAAATATTAATCAGATGGAGCTACAAAAGTTGTAGTAAAGCAAAGCGTGTATATGAGTTGATGAACTAACTAAGCCTATTATCTGAATTTTTTTAGCCTGGCTAATTTCTGTTTTACTCGCCTGTTCATTCCTAATAATTCTTAAAAGCTAACCTGCTGCCACACTTAAAGTAGAGCTCCAAACTCATTTTTGTCAAAGGACGTATTGGAGTCGATCTCGATAAACACGTCTTTACCCCTTTTATTGTTAGATGTTTTACTCATTTATGTCTTATGAATCTGAATTTACCCTATTCAGATTTAACCGATTGAATTGAAAAATTAGTGTTCCCGTTGTTAGGCGACACTTTGCAGCTTAGTATCTCTTTGCGTACTTTAACGTATTGATTTTTAATTGAACCGATATGACTAAGAGTGCATTATGTAGGAGTGAAAAACGGCAAGTTGTCGGCTAACAAGCGTTATGCGCTTGAGGTGTAAAAATGAGTTTAGAGAGATGAATAAGTACATTGTTTTTGGAAAATCCGGTGTCGTTGTACCAGTGGATGTAATGTCACAAACAGCATCCGATGAGATTGGCTCGTTTATGGAGCAAGGCTTCAAGATATTGAGCGATAGTTGTGAGGCTTCGAGTGCAGAGGAGGCGATAGCAACTTGGGAGTCTCAACTGAAGAGTAAAGATAACTACGAATTTGTAAAAACCTCATCCACAAATGCTATATCAAGTGATCTAGATATTGTTGAAAACCACGGTGTCATTACATCAACTGTGGTTGCTGGTACGAACTTTTTGCGAGATATCCTCGCCGGAGTTCGAGATATTGTTGGCGGTCAATCTGGGACATATAACAATAAACTCGACCAAATTAAATCTGATGCACTTCTTGGGTTGAGAAAGCAGGCAGCAAGTAAAAAATGTAATGCTATCGTAGGTGTATCTATCGATGTAGATGAAGTTTCTGGCGGTGGAAAATCAATGTTTATGGTTACAGCTGTTGGAACTGCTGTGATCGTTGAAAAACGCGCATAACAAACTGTTTAAGAGTGATTCGCAACGCGTGGCATTTTTACTATGCGTTGCGTTTAGTGTTTAAGGTGGTATGCGGAAGCATCGGAATTGCGTTGCTCACACCTTAACAGGGCGTTAGTACGGGTTTGATATCAAAGGTCATAAGTTTTGGTGTTTATCTGTGTTGGCGTTCGTCTTTACACCTTTCAGTTGGTGCATTTCACGTTCTTTCCGGTGGCACTATATGTGGAGTGTTCGCTTTGATTTCACCGTTTACGGTTTCTAACTCTTAGCCTATTTCTTTGGCGCGTCTTCATTTTCGTGGTGGCTTTTGAGAGAACCTTAATTATTTTTGGTGTGGCTGTTGAAGTACGAGGAAAGAATCCTTTTCTAATTTGAAGCCAGTGAAAGTAGAGCAGTTCAGTGCGTTTTTCTTCTAGCCAACTCTCGTCTCTTAATCGAGTTTAAGTTTTGTAGCTGCCCGTCTCACTTCAGTGTTCAAAGCCTTTCATATCATGCTACTTTTCAATATCTTGGAGCGCACAAATAGAAGTAGCGCATGCTTAGTATCAAGTTTGAAGTGCGACACTTTTTACAGATGCGCATGAATATACTCCTGAGGTGTAAAGAACCCAAGTCTTTTCCTTGGGCGCGAGTTTAGCTTTCCAGCTATTTGGTTACAGAGC